>CAVSOI010000023.1:0-289619 GCA_963729615.1 uncultured Cytophagales bacterium | reverse complement strand
CTGCTGTTCGGAACAGGAAAAGCCAATTGATAAGAGTAAAAAGAAAATAAATGGTTTTTTCATTAGTCGGTTTTGTCATTTGGATTGCAAAGATAAGGAAAATGGTAGCAAGTAAGTAGCAAGTAAGAAGTATCAGGTAGCAATAAGGAAAGAAAATTGGAGAAGATTTTAGTGTCGATGAAGTGAGAGGATTCTCTTAACGTAGAGACAGCGCACGCGTTTTCTTTTCAGCCAATAGGAAATTGTGAAAAGTTTACGAATCTGAATTTCATTCGTCAGGCCATCGGAAAGGTCTCATCGGTTATTTCCAAGGATACACATTTATTATTTTGCTAATCAAGGTTTCCAAACCTTGGCTTTCTCCTGCCGAAAGTTTCTCAACTTTTGTATTTTCGCAATTCATTCAATCCACAAGAAAAAGATGCCGAACTCTTCTACTGCCGAAATTCTTTTACAAACTTTCCAACGCAAAATCCAACAACTAGAACCGGCCAAACAGGCTGTGGTTACGCATTACATTTCCAATTTGGAGAGTGAATTTGCCGAGGCTTACCGAGAAGAAGCAGAAACTGAATTGAGGATTTTACTGGATTTGGAATCGGATTCAGAAATTACTGCTTCCGTTTTGGTTGGATTGAGTGAATTTGTAGAAGATGTGCCATTTCAAACTCCAACCGAAACAAAGTTCAGCTTCATAGATTTATTTGCGGGAATTGGCGGTTTCCGATTGGCTTTGCAGAATTTGGGTGGAAAGTGCGTTTTCACAAGCGAATGGGACAAATCTGCCCAACAAACTTACCAAGCCAACTTCGGGGAAATGCCTTTTGGCGACATCACTTTGGAGGAAACCAAGCGGTTCATTCCCCAAAATTTCGATGTGCTTTGTGCGGGTTTCCCTTGCCAGGCCTTTTCGATTGCAGGCTACCGAAAAGGCTTTTCGGAGACGAGAGGAACGCTTTTTTTCGATATTGAACAGATTATAGAGAAACACAGACCGAAAGTGGTTTTTTTGGAGAATGTGAAGAATTTGGTTTCTCACGATAAGGGGAAAACTTTTCAGGTAATTTTGGAGATTTTGGAAGAAAAATTGGGCTACAAAGTGCATTATTCTGTTTTAAATTCAATGACTCACGCCAACATTCCACAAAATAGAGAACGGATTTTCATGGTGGCTTTTGACCCTGAAACCGTTCCGAATCACGCAGATTTCTCGTTTCCAGAAAAGATTCCGCTTGGGCAAACGATTCACGATTTGCTCAATCCAGCCGAGCAGGAAAGCGTGTTTTACTATGCGGAAAGCCACAAATACTATCCGAAATTGGTGGAAGCGATGCAATCGAGAGAGACGGTTTACCAATGGAGGCGAGTTTACGTGCGAGAAAACAAAAGCAATGTCTGCCCAACGCTCACGGCAAATATGGGAACGGGCGGACACAATGTGCCGTTGATTAAAGATGATTTCGGCATTCGGAAACTCACTCCAACCGAATGCTTTGCTTTTCAGGGCTACCCCAAAAACTATAAATTGCCAAATCTAGCAAAAAGCAAACTCTACACGCAAGCGGGAAACTCGGTAACCATGCCTTTGATTGAGCGGATTGGAATTGAGATTTCAAAATTGCTTTGAGTTTTGGACGAATTGATTGCCAAAATTACATCTGCATTTCTAATTATTTATTTGTTCTCTAAGACCTAGTGCATCAAATTCTAAGTTCGTGTTGCTATTTTTGTTTCTTATTTCGGTAGTGTGAAAGAGGTAAGGCTACTCTATGGATAATTCGGCACAAGCGGAGTGCCGCCCAGCGGACGCTCAATGCAGTTAAGTTAGTGTAAAGATTGCACTTTTGGGTTCAAGCGTGGACGCTCGAATCAGCGTAAAACGCTGGCGCAGGTTCTTACTGGGGGCGCAATCGCCAACCTGTGCCGAAAATGGAAATCAGTCTCCGGCCGGGTCACGCTGACTGAAGTCAAATCTCCTTAACTTAATGGCATTGAGCGGATACTTGCGCTATGGTTTTATTTTGTTAGCCTTACCAGTTTACCACTACCCTTATTTCCTTCTACTGCATTAAAATTCTTAGCCGTAGCTATGGCTATGTCGGATTGCCGAACCATCGGATTGCCGAACCATTCAAATTTTGCTTTGCAGAAGAAAATAATATTCCAAAAAATACAGACATGAACTTAGGTAACTACTTAGGTTGTTTAAATTATTGATTTCCAATGTGTTATAAATTGCTTTAAAAATTTAAATGTAACTTTTAAAGTTAATTAGTATTTTTATAGTAGAAATAATTTGGGTTTTTACTCAAATTAGCCAAATATTCTTTGAATAGTACAATAAAAGAACCTAAGTAAGAGACAGTATAATATGTATGAAAATAGGAAAAATTAGATAATATGCTGTTTTGTAGGTTAGAATCGCTCCAATTTTTTAATTCGCCAACTCGCTAATCCACCAATTCGCCAATTGAGTAGTTACGAACTTAGAACTCAATGCACTAGAGTGCCCTAATGACAAATATTCAGCTATTTTACCGTTATATTTTGAGCCAGAATTCACATTATATTACTCATTTGATTTATTGAAACAAGTATTAGTGAGAGTTTCAATCAATAAGATACAATAATAATTACGTTACATTAAATTATCCTTAATAAGAAAATATTACATTTCCATTTAGCTTTGTTAAGAGTATGGTTTTTCTAAAGCACAAAGCCATTTGTAATTTAGTAGAAACGACACCTATTAACTATGCTTGAAAACGTAACTGACTTACCACAAAAAATGACTGCCGAAAATAGGATTCTAAGCTTTCTGAAAACCTCGGTGGTTGATGGCTTTTGGGAATATGACGAAAAAAATGAGGAGAAGATTGATGACTCGTTTTGGGAAATACTCAAGTGCAACCAATACTCATCCATAAAAAGAGGCTTTTTGTGCCTGGTTTCCGTGCATCCTGAAGATTGGAGCAGGGAAATCTCCAAATTGAGAACATTTCTTTACGATTCTGTTGCTGGCGAAACCACAACTCAGCACATTCGCTATATAGATGGCGAACTGAACACTAGTTGGATTGAATGGAAATTCTTAAATAACTCGGCTGAGAACAAGCACTTCTTTGGCACTTTCAGAGGCATTACCGAAAGCAAAAGACTGGAGAACATCCTTAAAATCCGAGACGACAGAGAAAAGCAAATTATTCAGGCAACAGGAATCAGTTTATGGGAATGGAATATCAGGAATGACGAGTTTATTTTCAACGAGAAATGGGCGAACATCTTAGGGAGAAAATTGCACGAGTTGTTTAGTAGCGTGAAAGAGTTAGAAGAACTGACACATCCTGATGACTTAGCAAAATCCAAAAGACTGATTCTAAAGCATTTTTCAGGGAAAAGTGAAAACTACGAGTGCGAACTGAGAATAAAACACAGTAATGGAAATTGGGTTTGGGTACTCTCTAAGGGTAAAGTGATTAGTAGAGACCAGTACGGCAAGCCAGAGTGGATGGTGGGTTCCTACCAGGATATCAGTGATAGGAAACAGAATGAGATTCTGCTCGCCAATTATCAGGATTTACTTGAAAGGACCAACGAGGCGGCAAAAATTGGCACTTGGGAACTTTACCTAAAAGACCAAACCATTTTTTGGAGCGATGTTACTAAACGAATACACGAAGAAGAAAGCGATTATGTTCCTTCTTACGAGGGCGCTATCAAATATTTTCCTGAGGGGAAATACAGAGATATGATTACTACGGCAGTGACAGAAGCGATTGAGTTTGGCAAAAACTATGATTTAGAGTTGAAAATTCTGACTGCGAAAAAAAACTTGAAATGGGTCAGGGCAATTGGTATTTCCGATTTCCTAGATGGGGAATGCGTTAGGTTTTATGGACTCTTCCAAGATATTGACGAAGCCACAAAATCCAACAGGAAAATAATTGAGCAGGAAGAACAGCTTAGGTTGGTTTTCGATAACGCTCCGAACGGAATAGGCACAGTTTCTACAAAAGGATATTGGTTGAGTACAAATGAGGCAATGACACGAATCACGGGCTACTCCAACGAAGAGTTGCTTTCTAAAACCTTCGAGGAAATTACGCACCCCGATGATGTAGGGATTGGAAAAGAATTTGTAGATGAGCTTTTCAGGGGCGAGAGAGAATCTTACCGCCTAGAGAAAAGATACATTCACAAGAATGGCACAATAATTTGGGTCGATATTTCCGCTTCGGCAGTGAGGGTTAGAGCAAGAAAGATAACGAAATTTGTAGTTCAGGTAAACGATATTTCCGAAAATAAGATACTTTCCAACATCACAAAGGAGCAGAATCAAAGGCTATTGAATTTTGCACACATCGTTTCTCACAATCTTCGTTCCCATTCTACCAATTTCTCGCTCATGCTAGATTTGATGAATATGCACGAGCCAGAAGCCACAAAGAACGATTTTTTCCCAATGTTAGAAAAAGCGTCTGACAACCTGAAAGAGACTATTTCCCATCTGAATGAAGTTACGCTGATTCAGACCAAAATAAATGAGAACTTCGAAGAGGCAAATTTGTACGATTATATTGAAAATAACACAAAAAGCGTGAGTGCCATTTTGCTCGATTCAGATTTTGAGATTCAAAATTTGGTAGAGAAGAAAGCTACGGTATCTGTCATTCCCGCTTATTTGGAGAGTATTATTTTGAATTTCATTACCAATGCCATAAAGTATAGAGCAAAAAACAGGCAGAGTTATTTGAAAATCTATTTGGAAAATACTGAAAACCATGCAATCCTCGTTTTTGAAGACAATGGCTTAGGAATAGACTTAAAAGCGCATAGCAAAAGAATTTTTGGCATGTACAAAACCTTTCATAAAAATGATGATGCAAAAGGGATTGGACTGTTCATAACAAAAAACCAAGTGGAAGTAATGGGTGGGAAAATTGAAGTCGAGAGCAAAGTAAACGAAGGAACAAAATTCAGCGTATTTCTAAAACATTCTTAACTACTATTAACCTGAATAATGGGTTTAAACGGCTGATTATCATAAACTTAAATCCTTTTCAAGATTCAATCGTTAATTTAGGTAAAGTGTTGTATTATTTTAATAAAGCCTCGGTTGTTTGTTTTGCAAGCTAGTGCATTGAGTTCTAAGTTTGTGTCTGTATTTTTTGGAATATTATTTTTTTCTGCAAAGCAAAATCCGATGGTTCGGCAATCCGATGGTTCGGCAATCCGATGGTTCGACATTTCGACATAGCCATAGCTACGGCTAAGAATTTTAATGCAGTAGAAGGAAATAAGAAACAAAAATAGCAACACGAACTTAGGATTTGATGCACTAGGAAGCTTGCCACAGAGTAAAGTCAAAGCTAAGAGGCTTTGACTAGCCAATGAGATATAATCAGTTCTTTATTGAACCAGTAAGGAATTACTAATAACCCGAATAATGAGTTTAAAAAAATGATTATCAGTAGGTTAACTATAATTTTTTTAGTGTGGTCAAAAATTAAAATTTAATATATTACCCGAATAATGGGATTAAACCTTTGTTTTTCAGATAGTTAGCCGTGTTATTTTTAGAGTAATCAAAAATTAAGATTTGCTATATTGTACTTTTTTTAGATTTAATCAAAAATTATATGACAATAATTTAACGAAACTCATAGAATCAAAATACTGATTACCAAACACTTAAATCATTTTTAATTCTTCATTCTTCATGGCCAGGCCACCCTGTTTTAATTTACCCAATCAACAATTGTACTTACCAAATACGTAACTCATAATTGGAGTTATTAGAAGTCAAAATACTATGAGCACTAAAAGAATGAAAAACGTTTGTATTATTGATGACGACCCGATTTTTGTATTCGGAACAAAAAAGATGATGGAGCATGTCAATTTCTCGGAAAGAATTATTGTTTATCAAGATGGGCAAGAAGCCTTGGATAGCTTGTCTCTTTTAGCCTCGCAAATCGATTTGTTTCCCGAAGTAATATTCTTGGATTTGAATATGCCAATTATGGATGGATGGCAATTCTTAGATGAATTCATTAAAATTATTCCGCCAAGACCAACCACAATTTATGTGGTTTCCTCTTCGGTTGACCCAAATGATACCGAGAAAGTGAAAAATTACGATATTGTGAATGATTATATTGTAAAACCTATGGGAGTGAATGAATTACATTCGGTTCTGGCAAAAATGGATTGAGTTTGGCTACCTCGGCACGGTAAAATACATGACGGAGGCAACAATTGAAAATACGATATTTGGAACCCAAGCGGCCAGCATGGGGGAAATTGAGCCAGATTGGGCGATGCTCCTACTCATAATCACAAATAGAATATAGATGAATGCCAATAGAAAGCCAATGGCAATCTGCGCTCCCGTTCCCTGCCGAGATTTCCGTGCCGAGACAATTACGCCCATCATTGTCAGAATAATGACTGCGAAAGGATAAGCATAACGTTCGTATTTCTCGTTCAGATAAGTTTCCACCTGCCCAACCCCTCTCGCTCTCAGAGTGGCAATATATTCATTCAGCTCATCGAAAGTGAGCGTTTCGTTCATCTTATATTTGCTCTCAAAATCTTCTGGGTGGAGATTTAAAGTAGTGTCCAAATCTGTTCCTTTCGTGAGCGTTTCTTTCTCGCCATCGAAAGTATGTGTTTCGTATTCCTTCAACTGCCATTTCTCCAAACTATCAATCCAGACAATGCGGTCAGAGTAGAGTTTTTGAAGCATTGTTCTTCCTTCAATCTGCTCTAGCGTGAATTTATAGCCCGATTTTGTTCGGTTATTATAGCTCTCCATATAAATATAAGAAGAATCGCTTTCTTGGAAATGGATGTTGCGTTCATCAAAAAAGAATGGACTTTTAATATATTTCCTTTCAAATGACACTTTCGCTTTGGCCGCATTTGGCACAACCCAGCCTACCAGAAAAAAGGTCATTGTTCCCAACAAAATCGCTCCGCCCAAGTAGGGAATCAGAAACCTCCTGAAACTCATTCCACCAGTAAGCATTGCCACAATTTCTGTATGGGAAGCCATGCGGGAAGTTACGAAAACAGCCGCAATGAACACACAAATTGGACTAAGCGTATTTGCCGTAAACGGAATATAATTGATGTAATATTCCAGAATTATTTGTTTCAGGCCCAAGTTCTGCTCCAAAAAATCATCGCTCTTTTCCGTATAATCAATTACACAGACTACCGCCACCAAAATCCCCACTACAAAAACGTAGGTTTTCAAGAATTTGAAGAGTATGTATTTATCGAGGAGTTTCAAGAAAAGGATTCTTTATTTGGATTCAGTAGTTGCTGAAAAATTGGAGTAAACCAAAGCAACAACTACAAATGTAAAAATCGTCTGCCACTTAAACAGGAGAATTCAGGTTGGGATTGCCTGATTTATGGAAATTTAGGAGAAAGCATCTTCTATGTCATGTTACGTAGCATTTCGTTTTATAGAGGGCAATTTTTATTTGAGAGCGATTCTCGGTATTTGCTAGAAAGGGTTAGATTGTCAGATGGCTAGATGGTTAGATTGTTAGAAATCAAGTCTGCATAGCATCAGTTCCATGTATTCAAATCAATCTCTTTCGGTCTTCCTTCATCGAAAGGGTAGCCTGATTCGCTTTCGTAAATCTCATTAATATTGTTGTGAATGTTTCGTGCAATGGCATCTACAGGCAAATCGTTTGGGTCTCTGCCAAACGGGTCTTCAATTTCCTCGGCAATAGTTACAATGCTCATTGCCAGAAAAAAGATGGCTACCACTGCAAAAATTGACCACCAATGCAACGTGCCCACAAAGCCAAAAGGAAGGGAGATAGTATAAATGAAAATGTAGAATTTCAACAGATAATTATGAGCCGAGGGAATTGGCGTATTATGAATCCGCTCGCAAATTCCCAATAAATCTATGTTTCTATCTACATAATTAATCAATTTAATTCGCTGATAATCAGTTATTAACTCTGTTTTATAAGCATTGGTAATTCGTTCTGACATTAAATTTGCCAATGCATTTGGTTTGTGTTTGCACGGGCGAACGTAATCCATATATTTCTCGCCAATGAATTCAATTTCAGATAAAATGACTCCATGGCGCAAATGCTCTTTCAGCGCATAAGGAAAGGCAGAGATTAGCGAAAGCATATTTCTGCATTCGGCATCATTTTCTTGCAAAAGCTGGTTTATTTGGAGTGCGAAGCTTCTGGAGTTATTTACCAAACCGCCCAATGCTTTTCTTGCCTCCCACCACCTTTCGTAAGCCGTATTATTTCTGAAAACCAATAGAATGCCTAAAGCGACTCCCAATAAGCTTGGCAAAGTCAAGTTATCCCCGAACCTTACAATGTCGAATTCATATAAGATACATACAAGCGTGGTCGGAATGGAAATGTAGAAAATTGGTTTCGCAAGCCGTTTGAGTAAATAACTTTTGAAACGGAAATATAGGAAAAATGAGGATTCCCAAAATGTTTTTGACATGTGGAGTGGTTTTCTGTAGTTGGCACAATCACAAAACTATACAATTTTTGAGGTATTCATGATTTTTGCCTTCCCAGAAACTGTCAGTTTATTCGTTTCCGCATCAAAAACCTTGGTGGAAACAATAGCAATGTTTCTGTCCAAATTAGTTTCAACCACTTCGCAAACAGCCCTGTAAACCTCATCTACATACATTGGTCGTTTAAATTCTAAACTCTGACCCATATATATTGTCCCTTCTCCAGGAAATTCCATTCCTAAAATTTTAGAGAAAACACTAACCGAGAGAATCCCGTGCATAATTGGTTTTTTGAACAAAGTTTTACTAGCGAACTCCGCATCCAAATGCAAAGGATTTTTGTCGCCAGTCAATTCTGCAAACTGGTTTACCTCCTCTTGTGAAAAAGAAAACTCAGTTTCATAAGTGTCTTTTAGCTTCATAGTTTTTGGTAAAAGTATAATTATTCAGTAAAATCAATTTTGTTCACAAAAAATTAATATACGAATTTTATGTATTTAAAATGTTGATGGCCAGTTACTTAAATCAGTATTTTGGCTTTTTGGAAATGCGTATATTCGCTTAAACGGTTTTATAATTTTGATATTCGCATATTCAAATATACATTTGTATAACAAAGACGAAGAAAAACTGATTTAAGTTATATAGATTCAGATTAAAGATTTTCATTTTCATATTTAATAGACTAAGGGTTCTGTTTATAGCAGAACCTTTTTTAATGCCCTCCATTCCCGATTCACTTAGGAACGGGAAATAAATAAACTACTATTTTATTGAAGTTTATTTTTAGAGCTAGTCTAGGCAAAAAAGTTTGGCATAGCACCGCTATGGCAAACTTTTTTAACGAAGAATAGGTCAAAAAGAAGCGAGATAAAAAGTAGCACTTTATTTAATTTCCGTTCCTTATGACAATCGAAACAGACTTCTCGCAAATTTCTTATTTTGGTGGAAAATAATTATTCCTCCAACTAATGAAATGAAAGCAACGCCCATCTCCAATCATAGAAACCTCTCCTTCGCCTCTTTATTTCTTGTTCTAGGAATCGCCTTATCTTCCTATTTCAGGTTCAACGCCTACTTCCAAACCGAGTTTGCCAACGGTTGGGACAGTTATTTCTACCTCATCCAACTAAAATCGTATATCGAATCTGGCGAAATGCACTCTGCTGATTTGAGTCTGATTTACCCGCTAATGGTTGTCATTCAGTATTTTACGAACGACTATATTGCTACTTTCAAGTTCACAGCTTGCTTGCTTACTGTCATTCTGATTTTCTGCACTTTTTTGGTCGGATTGGGAATTGCCAAAAGAATTGAAGTGGCACTAGTTTTGGCATTTTATTTCTGTCTCAGTCCACACCTGACCTATTTCGCCTCGCAATATCCGAAAAACTTGCTAGGATTTGTGTTTTTTCTACTTCTTATTCTTTCGATTCCAACACATGAAAACTCGAAATCCCGAAATCGGATAGGCAAATATACAGGCTTTTTATTTATTCTTTTACTCAATTATTTCGGACATCGGATGACTTTTATTCTCACGATTTCGTTGATAGCAATTTACTTTACGTTTCAAAAAACACCTCCAAAAGTTCTTTTTTCTTTACTTCTTGGCTTTTTAGTTTTGGTCGGATTGGGCGCATTATTTCCCGGTCTGCTAAGTTTTGCGGATTTTGAGAGGTTCAGTGGTTTACTTTCTTCTACTCCGCAATTTGCGCCTTATTCCTTTTGGCAAAGCTTTGGCGGAATGGACAGTAAGCGAATTTCTATGCCTTGGAAATGGGAAATCATCTGTGTTTCTATTGCCTTCTTCTTTAATATAGCTTATGGATTTTACACACTCCACAAACCATCAGAAAATAGAACTCCAGCCAAAAATTCCGAAATTTTAGGCTTTTCGCTCACAATAATCTGTGTCCTCCTTATTTTCCCATTCTTTGCATGGAGTTTAGATGGAGTTGCCTATCGGGCATTTCTGATTTTTATGCTAATTGTTCCCATCGCTTTTTTTCTGAATTTGTTTGCCTTTTTCTCTAGGAAAACCTTCGCTTCTCATAGAAACTCTATTCGCAATCTGGCTTGGAGTTCAATTATTCTGTTGCTTGGATTTAGCTTTTTAAGTTCTACGGGTTACAATCCAGAAAAGCACGACCCGCCTTACTCGCTCTATGCAAAAATTTCTGAGCGAGTCGTCAGCCAAATGGATGGGAAAGAGTTGGAACTCTTGATTTGCCACAAATCTTTGGCAGAATATTTCACTTTTACCACGGGAATTGATGCTTTGCCTTGGTTGCCAGAATATGAAACCGAAGAGGGAAAACTCTGGCGAATTGCTTCAGATGTTCCCGACCGTAAAATCCAGCAGTATATTTCTCAATCCAACCAACAAAAAACAAAGAAAATGAGCGTGAATTACCATCTGATTAGGGAAGATATTTGGCAGGATTTCATTTCGGCACTAAAAGAAAACAATGAAGTAGAAACGCTTCATCAGATTGATACTTGGAGAAATCCGAACAAAATACGCCCAGAATATTTGTTAAAGGGAAAGAAATGATTTTGACTCTCAAAAGATATTGAACCATGAACTCCACACTCCACATTAAAAATATGGTTTGCCCCAGATGCCTGATGGCGGTGGAAAGCATTCTGCACGATTTGGATATTCCTTTCCATTCTTTGGAACTTGGAAAAGTGGAGTTGAAGGAAATAATATCCGAGAAAAAATTAATCTCATTGGAATCGGAACTTTCCAAAATGGGATTTCAGTTATTGTTGGCGGAAAACGAAACAATTGTCAATCAAGTGAAATCTTTTGTAATTGAGTACTTCTATTCCCCAAATCCAGATAATAAGCAAAATTTATCTTCCTTATTATCAAAATCAATTGGAAAAGACTATTCGGTCATCAGCAAGGTTTTCAGCCAAACCGAGGGAATTACCATTGAGAAATATATTATTAAACAGAAAATTGAGCGAGTCAAAGAACTATTGAGTTATGGCGAATTAAGCCTTTCGGAAATTGCTTATCAACTCAATTACAGCAGTCCATCCTATCTCTCCAACCAGTTCAAACAAATTATAGGGATTTCTCCGAGCAAATATGCCAAGCAAAGTTCTGAGAGCAGGATAACGATAGACAAAGTTTAAATAGGCTTCTAGTAATCTTTTTCCTAAATTCTACAAGTTTCATCCACAAAGTTACAATAACTGATTCCTGCCCGAGCGGATTATTTAGATGTATTAAACATTTCTTAATCCAAAACAAAAATTAATTATGGAAAATTACAAAAATTGTATTGAAACGTGCCACCAATGCCTGATTGACTGCCTTCAATGTATGGATGCAATGATGACAAAGGAGAGCATGAATGATTGCCCAAAGTGTTGCTACGAATGTGTGCAGATTTGCAATCTTTGCATTGATGCCATGGCACGAGATAGCAAATACGGCAAGGATTATTGTAAATTATGTGCGAAAATCTGCGAATGGTGTGCCGAACAATGCGAAGAACATGACCACGAACATTGCAAAAAATGTGCAGAAAGTTGCAGGAAATGTGCAGAGGAATGCAAGAAGATGGCCGCTTAAACCATCTTTTTTATATAAAGCCTGATTGAGCAGGGAAAACTTGCTCAATCAGGCTTTCTGCCAAAACTTATAAATCTTTCCTATGTATCTACAACTATTTGGCATTCAATTGAATTATTTTTGCTAAAGTTCAATTTCAAGATAAACCCAATCAGCAAAAAAATGCTAGTAGAAGAAATATATAAGGTAGAAGGAATGACTTGCAACGGTTGCGTGGCAAGCGTTACCAAAGGACTTTTGGAGACGGAAGGCGTGGAAGAAGCGGAAGTTTCCTTGGAAAGCAAACAGGCGAAAGTGAAATTCTCCAAGTCAGTTCAGGAGTCTGAATTGCAGAAAAATGTTGGGAAATACAAAATCAGCAAGTGGGAATTTTCTGCCAATAGAGATGAGAACAATCAGGGAAAGCAAATAGATGCGGTAATTGCAAGCCACTCTGAAAGCGATGCGCTGCCAGAAGTGAAACTGACAACTTACAAGCCTCTTTTAATGATTGTCGTTTTCATTTTAGGAGTGAGCATTTTGGTACAATATCCGTTCGGAGATTTCTCTTGGATGTTGCTGATGCGTCATTTCATGGCTGGGTTTTTCATTGTGTTTGCCTTTTTCAAACTTCTAAACTTGTCGGGCTTTGCCGAATCCTACCAAATGTATGACATTGTAGCGGGGAAATGGAAAGGCTGGGGCTTCATTTATCCTTTTGTGGAATTGGCTTTGGGAGTTTCCTATCTCATTAACTTTATGCCTTATTACACTAACATTGTTACGGTTATTGTTTTGGGTATCAGCTCAATTGGAGTCATCAAAAGCAATTTGGATAATCGTAAAATAAAATGTGCTTGCTTGGGCGATGTTTTCAATCTGCCCATGTCCACCGTAACTATTGTGGAGGACGTTTCGATGGTGGGAATGGCTTTGGCGATGTTGCTGATTGAATAATACGCTGATTTATTTGGTCAATGAAATCAGTCCATGCCAAAAAACCCTTCTAATAGCATTAGAAGGGTTTTTTGTTTCCGATTAAAACAAAGCCAATGTGAATTAGGCAGCTTTTAGGCTATTCACGTATTTTGCCAACTTAGATTTGTTGTTGGCCGCTTTGTTTTTATGGATAATATTGTTTTTCGCCAATCTGTCTAGCATTGAAGTGACTTTCTGAAGAAGAGTTACTGCTTCTTCGTGGTTTTCTGTCTCTCTCAATTTCTTCACGAAAGTCCTAGTAGTTTTTACTTGGTATCTGTTTCTCAACCTCTTTACTGCATCTTGTCTTACTCTTTTCTTCGCTGACTTATGATTTGCCATTATAGTATGTTATTATATTCTTGTTTAAAATCGAAATTAGCTAACTCGCACAAACCAAACACAGTTTACACGATTTAGGATTGCAAAAGTAATCATTTTAGTTTGGATTGCAAGTGTTTTTGTATCGAAAATACACTTTAAAATCGTAATTCGTACATCATAATTCTTTAGTTCGTCCTAATTGCTTCCACAGGATCCATTCGGGAAGCGGAAATGGCGGGTACAATTCCCGAAAACACGCCAATTACAGAGGAAATGATTACTCCAATAATAATATTGCTTGTCCCCAATTTCAGTTCAAAAGCACCCAAATCTATGAATCCGAGCAGGGAAACTAATATTAGACCAAACAAACCTCCGAATAGACTCAGAAATACTGACTCCAACAGAAACTGGAGCAGAATAAAATAGTTTTTTGCTCCCAAAGATTTCTGAATCCCAATCAGATTGGTTCTTTCCTTTACGGAAACAAACATGATGTTGGCAATTCCGAAACCTCCCACCAGAGTCGCCAAACCACCAATCAGGAAACCTGCAACGTTCAAGCCACCAATAATTCCATCCATCAAAGTCGAGAAAATCTCTGGGCGATTGAGCGCAAAAGAATCTTCTTCTTTAGGTCTGATTCCCCGATACCTTCGCATCAATCCTGTAACTTCCCCCTCTAACTCCTCCAAACCCTTATCTTCTTCGTATCCTTTCACGTTAATTGTTGGGGAAAGCCCACGGCTCGATGAGGCAAACAATTTTGCCAAACATATATAAGGCATCATTACCACATTGTCGTTACTGGGCGCACCCAACAAGTTCTCGCCTTGTTTCGCCAGCAAACCAACCACTCTGAATTTGATTCCCTTTATTTTTATTTCTTTGTCGATTGGGTAAGTTCCTTCCCCAAAAAGTTCTTTGGCCAATTCGTCTCCAATCAAAACCACGTTTCTTCCCACTTCCGACTCCATGGGAGAGAAATACCTTCCCTCAGCAATTTCAATATCAGAAATTTGGTTGTGGTCATGCGTAATTCCTAGTGAAGTGGCGCTACTTACCGTATTATTTTTGTATTTGAAAGTCAACCCTCCTTTCATGTCCATCATGGAAATGGCGGACATATTATCTAGGTTCTCTTTCAAATACTCAAATTCGTCTGGAGTTGGGTACGGACGTTGGTAGTATTTCCACCAAGGGTAGCTTGCTCCAAAACTCCAAGGCCATTTTTCTACGTAAATTACCTTTTCGCCCAGAAATGAAAGGCTTTTTTTGATGCTCTTATCCAAGCCATCTACCGCAGTAAGTACGGCAATGATTGAGAAAATCCCTACGGTAACGCCCAAAAGTGAGAGTGCGGTTCGGAGTGGATTTTCCTTCAATGCGTGCCAAGCAAATCGGAAGCTTTCCCCAATCAGCCTGATTACCATAAATGTATTTTTCATATCAAATGTCCCTTTGTGAATTCAATTTCCTACCCTTGCCAAATCCCGATTTTATCGAATGTAGAAACAATCCATCGGAATTCGTAAATGATTTACATTAGTGGCTAAATGGAGCGTTGAAGTTGAATGTTTCTACTAACCCGAATAATGGGTTTAAACCTTTGTTATTCAGATACTTAACCGTGTTATTTTTAGAGTAGTCAAAAATTAAGATTTGCTATATTGTACTTTTTTTAGATTTAATCAAAAATTATATGACAATAATTTAACGGAATTCATAAAATCAAAATACTGATTACCAAATACTTAAATCATTCTTAATTCTTAATTCTTCATTTTTAATTTCCCCAATCCATAATTGTACTTATCAAATACATAACTCATAATTGGGGTTACTAAAACTTTCTCAAACCTCCCGTATGGATTGCCAAGACTGTGCTTCCTCGCTCAAAATATCCTTTGCGAATTAAATCATAAAGTCCGAAAAATAGTTTTGCCGTATAAACAAACTCAATCTCAAAGTCATGTTTCAGTTGGAAATCGTGAATGAAAGCTTTAAGTTCAGGTTTATTCTTGGCATATCCTCCGAAATGGTAATCTGGTTGGAGTTCCCAATTCGTGGCTTGGCAACCGAAATCAGTCAGCAATTCCCCAATTTCTGTCTCCAAAAAACTCGCTCCTTTCAGAACTGGGAAACCAATTGCCTGTTTTTTCCCATCCAGTCCAGCAATCATTCCTGCCAAAGTTCCGCCCGTTCCGCAAGCCACACATATATAGTTGTAATCCAACTCTATTTCCTGCACAATTTCCGCACAGCCTTTTAGTGCGAGTTGGTTGGTTCCACCTTCGGGAATCAAATAAAAATCTCCGAGTTGTTTTTGAAGTTGGGAAATTACTTGGTTGGAGTTTTTAGCTCGGTAGGTTGTTCTGTCCATGTACTCCAACTGCATCTGGTTGGATTTCGCAAATTGCAAAGTAGTGTTTAGCGGAGAATGCTCCTCGCCACGAATAATCCCGATGGTTCTGAATCCTTCGAGTTTGCCAATTGCCGCAGTTGCCAAAATGTGGTTGGAGTATGCTCCACCGAAAGTGAGAAGCGTTTTTTTGCCCTGCTTTTTGGCTTCGGAAATGTTGTATTTCAGTTTCCGCCACTTATTCCCAGATACTTGCGGATGAATCAAATCTTCTCTTTTTACCAAAACTCGAACGTCCATTTCTTTAAACAAATCATCTGATAATGTCTGAATAATTGATTTTTCTGGTTGGATTGGGCTGAGTTGCAAAATTGGCTAGAGATTATTTTCATCCTTAATTTGTTTCACGAACTCTCCTGAAACCTCGAAGTCTTCTGCGATTTCGGAAATAGTCAATTTCCCTCTTTTCAATCCTTTGATGATTCTTTTATAGTTCTCCTTTTCCGCCCCATAAACTTCTCCTTTGATAAATCCACTAACTTCGCCTTGTGCAACCCCTTTTCTCATAGAATCCATGATTCTGGTGCGTTCACTGCTGATGGCATCCCAGTATTTATTGTAATATTCTAGCTGATTTGGGTTGAAAGCACTTTCTTGCAAATACTGCAAAGCTTCTTTTACCTCTTCCACTTCTTGGAAATCTTCGGGGATTTCTTTTGTTTTTTCATTGATTTCGCTCATAAATCTCAGCCAAAGTACGCCAAGCCTTTTCAACTCCATTGATTTGGGTTCAAATTTGGGAAGTTCTACAAAGATGAATTGCAAGCCTTCAATCTGCTCATCTGAATTATCCAAATGAACGATTTTGTAATGATGATAGTAATTCTCCATCTCGGGAAGAAATATCTCATCTACCAAACTCAAAACATAAACTGGTTGGAGTATTTTATATTCCCCACCACGTTCCAACTGCCGAACATACGCTTTAGAAGCATTAAAAAGCACACGATACTTGAAGCTGTCCGTCCAGAGAATTTGCATTTCCACAATGAACTGCCTGCCTTTCACATCTCGGCATCGTACATCTACAATCGTATTCTTGAACACGGGAATTTCAGGGACTTGCTCAGGAGATAAATATTCTAAACTTTCAATTTCATCTTCAATCGGGAGCAGTCCGTTCAACAAGCTTTTCAGTAAATGCGGATGCTCTCCAAAGATTTTTTTGAAGGTTAAATCGTTTTTTGGATTGAGATATCTCATACTGTTGTGGGTTAAATATGAATCAATATGAAATTATTGATGCACTTCAAACAAAAATACGAATAGATTCTGTCATCTTGAACTATCGAAACCACTCCAATTTCCCTGAATGCTGAGAAAGTTCACTCCAACTCTCTAAATCGAAGTGAATGCAAGCCATTTGGGAAGGGGAGAAAGACAAATTCTCGCCACTCACAAAATACTCTGCTAAATAACTGATTGCTGGATTGTGCCCGACTACGGCAACCTTATTGTACGAATTATCAATATCGTTTACGAACTTCAGAAAATTCCCTAACGAAGCATTGTAGAGTTCATCTTCAGGGACGAGTATGGATTCATCCAATTTCATGACATCCAAAATAGTTTCGGCAGTCATGGTAGTTCGTTCTGCGCTACTGTGGAAGATTTTCTGCAAATTCAGTCCTTGATTTTCCGAAAGAAATCCGCCCGCTTTGAAGGCTTGTGAGATTCCTGCTTGCGTCAAACGCCTTTCTTTATCGGGCATCGAATTGTCTGCCTCGGCATGTCGAATTAAAATAAGTGTTTTCATGGTGATTTAGGTTAAACAGTAAAAGGATTGAGAAAATGTTGTCATCAAACTCAAATTTTGGCTGGAAAATTAAATTGAGAGTCAGTAATTCTACTTTAAGACTCTTGACTAGAACTTAAATGTAAGCGGAATTAGTTTAGATAATTTGTACTGCGTTCTTCCAGAACGCATCTATCAAGAGCGTTCTGGAAGAACACAGTACAAAAAACTCCCTACTTATATCCATTTTCATGTAAATAGACGTTCTATTTTCCGTTTAAATTGATTTAGTTTTTAGAGTCTCAAAGCAGAAGTAAGGAACGGAAATTAAATAAACTTCAATAAAATAGTAGTTTATTTATTTCCCGTTCCTAAACAAAGCATTGAACAATGCAATCGAAAAGCTAAGATATTGTTTTGCATAGAAAGACTAATTACAAATTATGATTTTGGCGAACATCTATCAGAATATCTTTGTTCATTCTCCAAACGAACCGTAAATTCGTTTTAATTGAAAATTCACTAATTAAGGAAATAAATTTATGAAAACTATATTGACACGTTCCACTTCGCTTTCAGAAGCGATGGAAGAAAAATTGAATTACCAAATAAAAGTAGAAAGCACTTCTTCGCAATATTATTTGGCCTGTGCGTCTTGGTTGCACAAAGAAGGCTATGAAGGAGCTGCCAAATTCATGTACGGACACGCAGATGAGGAGAGAATGCACATGATTAAGCTTTTTGGCTACGTGAACGACTCTGGCGGACACGCACTTTCCCCAGAAATTAAGGGAATCAAAAACGAATTCGGGAGCTTACGGGAAATTTTGGACTACGCACTCGACCATGAACTGAAAGTAAGTAAATCCATCAACAACATTGTAGATTTCTGCTTTGAAATGAAGGATTTTGCTACTCTACAGTTTATGCAATGGTACGTGGAAGAGCAAAGAGAGGAGGAGCAACTTTTCCGAAGAGTAATCGAGATTTACGATATTATTGGCGAGGAAGGACAAGGTTTGTGGCTGATTGACAGCGAGTTAGCCAAACTGGCTTCTGGGGAATCTACCGGGCCGATTGGTTTAGAAGATTTAGAAGAAGCATAAAACTGGAGTTTGACAGTAGAAAGCCGAGCAATTTACTAGTACTAGTAGTTGCTCGGCTTTTTGGTTTTCATACAAGTTGTTAATGACTTATGCCTATGCTAGAAAAATTACCAAATTCCTCAAGACCAATCCTAAAATCAGGAGTGTGGAAATCAAATAAACTGGGATAGTGATTTTTGTGGAAAGTGCCGCCAAATTCACAACCAAAACAGAATACGCGCCAAAGGCAACAATAGCTACTTGAACGATTCCGCCATCTACCAAATTCATAGAGAGTAGTGCCATAGGAATTGTGATGCAACCATGAATTACGAACATCAATGCTAAAATTGGCAATCGTAAAGATTGCTTTTCAGTTGCCCATGCCAAAAATTGCGTGTAAAGTGAAACACGTTCTGCATTTGTGTTCTGGAATACTAAATCGGATTGAATCGTTTCTGCTTTCATAATTCTATTTATTTGAGTTAAAATAAGATATTAAGACCTTTTTATCTTTTAATGAGAAGTAATTCCCTTTTGTTTGATACAAATATAGGCAAAATTTTAATTCGGACAAATTTATCCGATATATTTAAGATAAAAATATCCGAATTAAATTATATCTTCGTAAAAAAACCGATAAAATATGTTTTCCAAAGCCTGTGAATACGGCATTCGTGCTATGTTATATATTGCCAAACAGTCTCTTAGTAGCCAAAGAGCGAGTTTGAAGGACATTGCCAAAGAAATTGGCTCGCCAGAAGCTTTTACTGCTAAAACTTTGCAATTATTGGTAAGAAACAAATTGTTGCAATCTATTAAAGGCCCTTATGGCGGTTTTGAATTGACTCAAAAACAATTGGAGGAAACTAGTTTGAGCCAAATTGTGGAAACAATTGACGGAGATGGTATCTATAAAACCTGCGGATTGGGCTTGTCGGCTTGCAATGCTTCTGAACCATGCCCACTGCATCATCAGTTTTTCCCCATTCGTGAGAACTTGAGGAAAACCTTGGAAAATGCCAAACTGATTGACTTGGCCAAGAAATTAGATAAAGGCTTGACATTTCTCAACCTCGAGTAAGCATGCTCGGGCTTACGGTTCATCCGCTCCAATTACTTTTCTATCATAAATCCACAATTCAAATTCTGGGATAATTTGCAGTAGAAATCCCTTTCCCAAATTGAGTTGGAAACTTTCCGACTCCATCAACTTTGCGTTCTCATCAAAATATTTTTTGGATTTCGGATGATAGGCAACTTTACCATTGTCATGGTAAGCTACTTTTGAGGAAGAATTATAAGCGATTTTCCCGTTTTCATGATAAGCACTCCCCGACTCTGGGTTGAAGGCAAGTTTCCCGTTATCGTAATAAACCGTTCCGCTTTCTGGCAAATAAGCCTCTCGCCCCGTGGCATGATAGGCAATTCCTGAAGCTGGGTAATAAGCCTGCGTTCCGTTGGCATGGTAAGCTTCCCCATGCTTTGACCATTTGATTTTTTTGGCGGAGTGATAGATGTTTTCAGACATGATTTACGATGTGCGAATTCAGATTATGATTCATATTTTGTACCCTATGTTCAGTCAATCGAAAACCAGACAATTGAATATTTTCTTGATACATGATACTTGTATCTTCCTACTCACTATTTCTCATCATACATTTTGGCAATTACCCTCGCTACTGAATTCCAGCCGTTACCTATATTTTTACCATATTTCTTGCCCAATCTCACAATCACAATGTCATTTTTAGGGTAAATGTAGATGTATTGTCCCAAAATCCCTTCTGCCCAATACCCTTCGCCTGGTTTCTTAATCATTTTCACTTCTTTACCCTCTTGGTTCTTTCTTTCTACTTCCAAATAAGGAGTGGTTAAATCGGTGGAGTCTGTCAGGGTTTCATACTCGTAGCTATGCCAAAATTGATTCTGATAACCAAATCCATTCTTTGCTTCGCTGAAAGTAGAAGTTGCTTTTACCCAATCCTTTGGCACAATTTGCTTACCATTCCAATTTCCCTCATTCAAGTATAACCTTCCGAATTTGGCGAAATCTCTGGCAACTGCATTTAAACAGCAGAAGGCTTTTGCCGTCATGTTTTTCTTGCTATCCACATTCCAAGTGGCAGCATATTCCATTCCGAGTGGTTGCCAAATTTTCTCTTCCAAATAATCATAAATCGGTCTTTTGGTAGCTTTCTCAATAATTGTCGCCAACAATTGCGTATTCACACTGATGTAACGAAAAGATTGGTCGGGCGCTTTTTCAATTTCCAGTTCTCCCAAATATTTATTCAAATTCAAACCATAATAATGTTTTGCCACATCGCCAAACGGGTTGGTGTAGCTTTCATTGTAGGCAATTCCCGAGCGCATATCCAACAAATGTTGAATCGTGATTTTGTCGAATCCTTCATTTTCAAACTCCAGATAGTTCGTGATTGGCTCATTTGTGTTTTTGATAAATCCTTCCGAAATGGCAATTCCCATCAAGGCAGACACGAAAGATTTTGCTGCGGAAAAAGAAGTGTGCGGAGTCGATTCTTCGTATTTATAGAAATACTGCTCGTAAACCAAAGTGTCTTTATGAATGATGAGAAAAGCCACCGTTTTATCTTCCTCCAAAAGCTCCTCGAAATCCCATCGTTTTCCATTCACAGAGAGCGTTCTTGGGAAAATCAGCTTGCTAGTGTCTGCTTCTGGCTGAATGAATTGAAAAGTCTCCTTTCCTTTCTCAACTTGGGCGGTTTGGAATTTGTACTGGTCGTTAGTATCGGCAAAATTCCACTTGAAGAAACGCCCAACATGGCATGAGGAAAGTGAAATGGAAATAATGAGGAATAAGACAATTTTGGATTTCATTACTTTTATTTTTTGTAGAGTGATTTCAATTCCCCCAAAGTTAGCAACATTCTGAATATAACTCTTTCTGGAACACACTCTTTCAGTTAATTTGTTGGAAGTTGCCAACCTCTTCGCACTATTTTTGACATATCCATCCTATCAGTTGACCGAGAAATTTGGAATGTCAATCTTCGCAAATTCAAACGCATCAAATAGCAAGCAAATGAAAAACAAAAATCGCTTTTATATTATAGTATTATTGCTTTCCGTTGGTTTTCAAGCCAATTCCCAAGGTTTGGTGGAGAAAATTGAAGATGGCTTGGTTGGGCAGAAATGGGCTCTCACTTCCTACGTAGAAGTGGAAGGAATGAAGCAAGACACGCTTTTCAAAGTTTTCGATTGCCAAGGCGAATACATTCAGTTTTTCTTGGACAATACTTTCAAAGACACCAATCGAGACAAGAAAACTGATTGGGAAGTATCGGAAGATTCAATTATTTCCTACAAAAAAGGGCTTGGAGCGACTTACAAAAAATCGAGAATTGCCTTAATGACTGAAACAGAATTGGTTCTGGTAGATAAAAATAGAGGTGGCGGGATTTTCTACATCGAAAACTACCGAAAATGCGAAGGAACAGAAGTGGAAAGCAGAGATACCAGAAAACTGGTAGATATTTCCAACACAACCTCAATTACTGCTGGAGTGCAATATGGCGATGCGGTTTCTCTTGGAGTCGGACTGTCTCGATTGAAACAGCAGGAAGGAAAAAAATACGCTACTTATCAGCATTTGGAGTTGCTCACGAACATAGAAGATGAAAACTATGGAGTTTCCGCAGGTTTCCTTGCCCAAAATGTATTGATTTATGGTGGCGGACTTTCTTTATATTCAGATTTTGATAAATACCAAGTCAATATTCAGGGCACTTTGGGCGTAACTGGCAAACCTTTGGGTGGATTTGGAGAGCAAATTCAGCTTTTCTACACCATTGCCATTCCTTTTATTGGGCAAGAAGATGCGGATAATTTTGTCTCTACACATAATATTGGATTGCGTTTCAACTTTGCAGTAAATAGAAACAAGAAATCTGTGCGGAAAATTGATAGAGATGATGAGACGGAATACTAGAGATTTACGATTTTAGATGTACGAAGTACGATTTAAGTAGTACAAAGTCTTTAGTCGTCAGCAAAAGTAAGATAAGTAACTCTAAATCAGATACTTGTATTTTTGTAAATAGGAAAGTATTCAACAACAATTACTTAAATTAGCCTATTAAATATTATTGACAGAAGATTATATCTCACGCACCAATCCTGCTGAAAGATGAAGTGAAAAAGGGACAGTAATTTTAGTGTGAAATAAACCAATTCTCTATTTCCCTGTTCGGATAAGGTAAGCACATTGCTCAAATGCTTACCAAAACTCCTCCGACCATGAAAAAGAAATCTGTCCTGATTCTGACTCTCGTACTGCTTGCTTTTTGCGGGCAAACCGTTGTTTTTGCCCAATTCCACTTAATTGGAGATGCGCAGAAAATGAATGGAGACTGCATTCAACTCACTCCAGACCAACCTTATTCCGAGGGAATTGCCTACCATCAAACTAAAATCAACCTCAACAATTTCTTCGAGATTGAATTCGATATTTATTTGGGCAAGAAAGATGAAGGTGCTGACGGAATCACTTTCGTAATCCACAATGACCCAAGGGAATTTGAGGCTTTCGGGACTTATGGCGAGTGCATGGGTTATGGGCGTTGGCGCAGAGATTATTTGGGTGGCGCATTCATTTCCCCATCGGTTGCCATTGAGTTCGATACTTACCGCAATTTCTCGCAAAACGACCCAATTTCTGACCATGCCGCTTACTTGGAAAATGGCACGAACTTTCACGAAACCTATTGGAATGGCGGAGACGAAACCTACAATTTGGAAGATGACCGAATGCACAATTTCCGCTTCCGATGGAATCCGAAAATGCAGGAAGTGAAAGTCTCGCTAGATGGAAATACGATTTTCGAGGGAAAAAGAGATTTGATAAACGATGTTTTTGGTGGGAAAACCCAGGTAATTTGGGGCTTTACTGCTTCTACGGGCAGGAAATACAATCTCCAATATTTTTGCCTGAAAAGTTGGGTAAGAAGATAAGTACGTTGTGCTATTTATTATTGGTTCAACCGTTAATTTGGGGAAAGCACTGTATTATTCTAATAAAACCTCGGCCGTTCTTTTGCAAAACAGCTCTGTCAAAACTGTAAACACAGCCTTTTGGTGAAAAACCACACGCAAAAATAGCTTTTAATAGCCAGCACGGAGATTAACTAAAAATAGTTTTCTGTTCAGAAATAGAATTTTGTGAAAGTCAATATCTTCTGCGACTTTGGACTTACGACTAAAGACTTTCGACTATTCATTTCAATACTGAAATTCCCAATCTCCTTGATTTTTGAGTTTGCAGATGGCGAGTTGATTGTTATTGTAAAGTATTTTGCAAGTATCCAAATCCTTCTGCAATTGGCTGTCTTTGTCTAAATAGGTGTAAAGATATTCCACAAAATCTGCCACTTCCTCTTTAATGGCATAATAAGTCCATTGGTCAACCCTTCGGAAAGTAACCAAACCTGCATTTTTCAGATAAATAAGATGGCGAGAGGTTTTTGTCTGAGTGAAATCCAACACCATCTCAATATCGGAAATACACATTTCCTTATTTTTGAACAGCAAGTGCATAATCCTAATGCGGGACTCATCGCTGAAAGATTTGAGAATCTGCGTACCTAATTGTAAGTTGAAATGTTTTAGTCTCATGTAAATGGGAAATCGTTCTTGAATTACATCTTTTTGAATCAGAAGAGAGAGAAATCACATAACCGCTTTAGCGAATATACATAAGGCAATATTACGAAATTATTACCATTTGCCCTAATTCTACACAACTCAATGAATGTATTAAAATAGCTTGTTTGCCGTAATGAGACCAACTTCCCCATTTTGGTTACAATTATGCCAATGTATAAAAGGTTTCGTGTTCAAAATCGTGTGAAAAGAGCAATCCTTTTCTGACCATCTCTGTAAAAATCCTTTTCGTCCTTCGTTCTGACATGTTGAAAATTCTTGTACTTTGCTTCACGGTAAGCTTTTCAGAAGTCTCCAAACTGGCAATAATTGCCTTTTCATGTTTGTTCAGGTTGGAGCTATCTCGCCCAAAGCCTTTCTGCATATTTTTGAGTGCAGTTTCTCCCGCCAACACACTTCTGTCATTCGCCCGCACATAAACCAACCAGTCGCCATGCTTTCCTTGCGAAGTGTGCGGTTTTTGCTCACTTTCAAAAACTTCCACCACTAAAATTGTTTTTCCGTCCTCATCGTCCACGGCAGTCATGTTGAGCGAAACGGGAGGTTTGCAAAAATGATTGGCCGCTTTCTCTAGCTGGAAACCTTCCTCATCTGGGTCTGTTCCCAAAATTTGACCATTATCTAAAACTCCAATCAATAAAATCCCGCCCCTTGTGTTGGCAAATGCTGCCATGGTTTTGGCAATTTTGTAAGATTTAGGAGTTTCTTTCTTGAAATCCAACGTTTGCGATTCCCCTTTGTGAATGAGTTTATGCAATTCGTGCGGTTTCATTTTCTGTCTTTTTATGGTTGGATTTTGACGTATCGAGAGTAATCATGTTTCATTGATACAACGAAATTCGGTTGCTTTCAGTTTGACTTACCTATAAAATAGTATTCCACTTGTCTATGGGAACTCTATTTTCACTAATTTTGCCTTAGGAACGGAAATTAAATAAAGTGCTACTTTTTATCTCGCTTCTTTTTGACCTATTCTTCGTTAAAAAAGTTTGCCATAGCGGTGCTATGCCAAACTTTTTTGCCTAGACTAGCTCTAAAAATAAACTTCAATAAAATAGTAGTTTATTTATTTCCCGTTCCTTAACTCCACCCGATTCAAAAAATATGAAGTTTGAAGAATATAATTTCGACCCGAAAATACAGAAAGGCTTAACCAGTTTAGGTTTCAAAAAACCGACCGATATTCAGTATAAGTGCATCAAAAATGTATTGCGTGGAGAAGATTTGCTGGCAGTTGCCCAAACAGGAACGGGGAAAACTGGCGCATTTGCCATTCCGATTCTGGAAATGCTTTATCGGAAAAAGAGAGAACAACGCAGAGACACAGGCGCAAAATGTATTGTTCTCGCTCCGACTCACGAATTGGCAATCCAAATTGAAGGAGTTTTCAACCAAGTTGCCAAAGCCACTTCTGTTAAAATTGTTGCCTTAATTGGTGGCGTGGAGCAAGACCCACAAATTGCCCAACTCACTCAAGAAGTAGATGTGATTATTGCCACTCCAGGCAGAATGTTCGACCTCATCAGCCAAGGTCATTTGCAAATTCATCATGTGGAGATTCTGGTTTTAGATGAAGCCGACCACATGCTAGACCTTGGTTTCATAAAAGACATTAAAGATTTGATTCGGAAACTCCCGAAAAGAAGGCAAACGTTATTCTTCTCAGCAACCATCAACGATAAAATCAAAAAAACTGCTTATTCTATCGTGAAGCAGAATGCCATCAGAATCCAGATTGCCCCGAAAGACCCAGTTTCCAAAAACGTAGAACATTCGGTGATTTTCGTGGAAATGGACGACAAACGATTTTTCTTGGAGAGAATAGTAAAGGAAAACCCAGATGCAAAGATTTTGGCTTTTGTCCGCACCAGAGTCCGTGCAGAGCGAGTGGCAAAAGCAATGGAAAGAGCGGAAATTGAAGCACTCACAATTCATGGCGAAAAAGAGCAACAAGAACGGTTTGACGTGTTGGACAAATTCAGAAATGGAGACATCAACTTGCTGATTGCCACTGATGTAACTGCTCGTGGAATCGACATTCCCTCCATAGAAATTGTCATCAATTATGATTTGCCAGACGAAGCCGAAAACTACGTTTACCGAGTAGGGCGAACGGGTAGGGGAAACAACAAGGGAAATGCGTACTCATTCTGTGCCGAGGAGGAGAAATCCAAACTTATCGAAATACAGACCTATTTAGATAATGAAATATTCATTTTGGAACTCACTAAGAATGAATATTCATCTGTATTGAATGTAGAAAATCATAGGAAAAAAAATGACTATATGGCTTTGATGAAAGAGATGGAGGAATTTGAGGAGAAGAAGAAAAAGAAGAAGCGGAAAAAA
The DNA here is from genome assembly GCA_963729615.1 of uncultured Cytophagales bacterium. GTDB lineage: Bacteria > Bacteroidota > Bacteroidia > Cytophagales > Flammeovirgaceae > JBLIFI01. Next base: position 262,925 of record CAVSOI010000023.1, on the reverse strand, counting down.
AAGTAGCAAGACACAAGTATTGAGTAGCAAAAAAATGACTGCTTTTTGGTTTTCAGCTATTTGAGTTTAATCTGGTTTATTGAACACACAAAACTGCCTCCTGACAGCAATGTCGGGAGGCAGTTTTGTGTGTTCCTAGAAGTGTTAAACAGTTTTAACAAAGCACAAATTATTGCAAATCGGAATTTTATTAAGTAGTCGAAAGTCTTTAGTCGTCAGTCCAAAGTAGTATAAGTATCTGAATTTCAGTCAAATACAGATTTTGAAATCAGAAAGTATTTACCATCAACTACTTATCTTGCTATTTAAAACTTTTCTACTTGTAATTATTTCGGTAGTGATAAATCGGTAAGGCTGACAAAATAAAAAAAACATAGCGCAAGCGTCCGCTGGGCGGCACACTCCGCTTGTGTCGAAATATCCAAAAGTAGCCTTACATCTTTCACACTACTAACCCGAATAATGGGTTTAAACCTTTGTTTTTCAGATACTTAACCGTATTATTTTTAGAGTAGTCAAAAATTAAGATTTGCTATATTGTACTTTTTTTAAATTTAATCAAAAATTATATGACAATAATTTAACGGAACTCATAAAATCAAAATACTGATTACCAAATACTTAAATCATTCTTAATTCTTAATTCTTCATTTTTAATTCTTAATTCTTCATTTTTAATTCTTAATTCCTAATTTCCCCAATCCATAATTGTACTTATCAAATACATAACTCATAATTGGGGTTACTATTATTAAGCCGTTGTTGGTCTTAGCTTGTGAAAGATTTGCTTATCATTCAGGCTTCTATTTTCCTTAAAAACCATTCGCAACAATCGACCAATTTTGTAGCGAGACCAACAACATTATTGCGATGAAACTTTTTTGCTTGTACTTATTTCCACTTAATCGTACAGCCAATCGCATCTGCCTTGGTTTTTCTCACTTCTTTTCCTGCTAATAAATCATTGATGGCATTTTTCACATATTTTTCCTTGGCAGCATTAGCATCTTTGGCAGAGTCGTCAATAGCACCAATGTATTTCACTACCAAACCTTGTGGTTCTTTCTGCAACAAGAATATGTGTGGAGTTCTAGTTGCCCCAAAAGCCTTTGCAACCTCTTGTGATTCATCTTGTAAATACTGGAAAGGGAAAGATTTCTGATTAGCCCTTTCTTTCATTTTCTCAAACGAATCGTTGGGTTCTTTCTCAGCATCATTCGGATTGATAGCGATTACAGGATAGCCTTTGCTGGCAAATTCATTGTGTAACTCAATCAACCTATCTTCGTAGAGTTTAGAAAAAGGGCAATGATTGCAAGTAAATGTTACTATAAAACCTTTGGCATTTTTATGGTCAGCCATCGCTACTTTGCTGTCATCAATGTTTTTCAAGCTAAAATCTTTCACAACATCGCCTACTTGGTAGCCTGTTCCCCTAAAAGACAGAGAAGCGAAACCGATGAGTATGAAGGCTGAAAAGTAGAATAATTTCTTCATGATTTTTATTTTAATTATTGGATTCTTTAATGTAAACGAAATTGAATATTCAAAGTTCAGTTTTGTATTAAATAAGTAAGTGCATCTACAATCTTAGATATACGAATTACGATTGATAAAAATCTGATTTACAAGAGATTATACAACTTGCGTGTATAACCTGTGAAAGAAATTGATTGCCAGTTCTTTACTTTGCTACTTTGCTATCTTTCTATTTTGTACTTACCTATATGTTTTCTTTTAAATGATTTTCCATACAATAGAGCATTCATTTCTGCTTGTTCGCCTTTCCAACACAATCTCTTGAAATAATTTAACTTTTGAAGCTAGGTTTTTTTTGGCTAATCCATTATCTTTGAATATAATTGCGACAACGAATTTCAAGCTACAAAATTTAAAATAAAACATCATGTTCTATCAAATTTTAGATACAATCGGACCGCTAGGAACGCTCGCTGCGTTTATAGTGATTGTTGTTGGGTTGGTGTTTTTGTTCAAGGGAATCATCAGCGGTGCCAGCAAAAAGCTAATTGCTAATGGCGAACGTAGCGATGATTTGAACAAAAAACATTATTCAGTTGACATCAACAAATATTCCACACTTATAGGAATGGTTGGTTTGGCACTTAGTTTAGGTTTTACCGCAGTTGCCTTCAACTATCCTGATTTTGGGAAAGCAGAGTTGGTCGATTTAGGTACTTTAGATGTTGAAGCAGAAGAGCAAATTGAAATTCCGCCAACTGAGCAGAAGCCACCGCCACCACCAAAAATTGTTGTGCCAATTATTATTGAAGTCCCAGATGAGGAAGAAGTAGAAGAAGAAATTGAAGACGTTTTCGATGAATTCTCAGAAGAAGTCGTAGTTGCCGAGCCTGTAGAAGAAGTTGTAGAAGTTGAAGAGGCTGTTGAAGTAGTAGATAAAATTTTCACGATTGTGGAGGAAACTGCCGCTCCAAAAGGAGGAATGAAAACTTTTTATGAATACATCAGGAAAAACCTTGACTACCCAAGACAAGCAAAGAGAATGGGAATTGAAGGGAAAGTATTCTTGACTTTCATTGTAGATAAAGACGGTTCTATTACTGACGTATCTTTGGCAAGAGGAATTGGCGGAGGTTGCGATGAGGAAGCTATTCGTATTTTGAAAGAATCTCCGAAATGGAATCCTGGAAAGCAAAGAGGAAGAGCTGTAAGACAGAAAATGACTTTCCCAATTATATTTAAGTTGAATTAAAAGCTTATTTATTGGCAAAAAAAAAACGGAGGTTTGGATTTAATAATCCAAACCTCCGTTTTTTTTCTTAGTGTAGGAATCTCCGTGCTGGTTATTGAAATCTGTTTTTGTATGTAGTATTTTTTACTAAAAGGCTGTATTTACAGCTTTGAAAGGCTTTTTTTGCAAAAAAACAGGCTTTTTGACTGATAAAAAGCAAGATATACTGCAAAAATTCAGGTCTAAATTTTATAGCACGGTATTTCCTACACTAAGCATTATTTTGCCTTGACTAAGCTCAAAAATAAACTGCGATAATGTTACAAGTTATTATTAACTCGTTCCTTAGTTTGAATGCCTTGATGGCAAACCCATTATGTGCAGTTATGAAAATCACTTTGAAGTTCAGGTTCTTGCACAAAGCTATCAAATCGAAGCCTGTTCCATCGCCCATCTCCACATCTAATAAAACCAAACTGGTTCGTTTTTTTTGATGCACTGATAACCCGTTTCAACACCGCCCGCCTCGGCAACCACTTCCGAATTGGGCACGTAAATCTCAAGCAGTTTCCTTAATTTGTTGCGAGTCGTTTTTTTATCATCGATTATGACTGTTCTCATACTAAGTTTTACCGTGTTTTTGTACTTTCAATATCAAATATAGGAGGGATTGGGTAGGTTTGCACACTATTTAATTTGACCGAAGAAATTATTATTCAAAAAAATGCTGGAATACATAAAAAATTATTTGAAAATTTTGTTTCCTTCAATGTTGCATTTAGGGCTTTCTCCTGACCTGCCGAGTTCCGAAATCAAAAAAATAAAAGTACTTAATTTCATCTGTTGGCTGGGAGCTTTTGCGGCATTATTTTTCATTATATTAGATGCCTTTCTGCTTCCTATCGAACTGATTCAAGTGCTTTCCTTGGCAATTAACGGGCTTGTTTTCTTCTTTTGCCTCTACCTCCAATCCAAAAAGAAATACTTGGAGGCGAGACTTATGCTGGTTTTGCTGTCTGCCATTGTACTCTTTGTAAACGCAAACTTTTCCTTTCCAGGTTTTTATGGAGAGTATAATTACGTGTTTCTCCCATTAATTTCCATCTTCTTTTTAGATAAAAAAGCTTGGCATATATTCTTTTTGATATTGAGCATTGCTTTTTTTTATGTTCCCAACATGATGTTTGAAACTTACCCAGAAACGTATTTTGGCTATGCAAACACCGCTTCGCTATTTATTTGTGTGAGTTTTTTTGTGTATTATTTCAAACTTACTAATCAGAACAGCGAAGAAGCACTCAAAGAACAGAAGTTGGTAGCCATCAAACTGATGGAACAAGTAGCATTGCGCACGCAGGCAAACCCTGCTTTTATGTTGCGAGGTTTGGCAATTGCCCGAAAACATGCTTTGTCAGGATTGATTGAGAAATCGGTCTGGAAAATTGGGAAATTGGAAGAACTATTGGAGAATACCGCAGAACAGGCAAAGAAAAAATCCATTCCCATGGCTTTGGAGTTGGAAATGCTCAAAAGCTACATTCTATTGGCAGAAAAAGTGTTCGACAAAAAAGTGGTTCTAAATGTTTCCTACAGCTCGGGAATTGACCCGCAGACACAATATATTCCTACACTCATTCTACGACCTTTGGTAGAAAACACCATTGCCTATGGGTTTGAAGAATCAGGCACAATTAATGTCCATTTCCAAAAAACGAACCGTTCCGAACTGGTCATCTCTTTAAAAGACGATGGAGTCAAGAAAGAACTGAGGTCTCCGCAAGAGGGCGATTTTGAGTCGCTCAACATCATTTTGGCAGGAGAGCAGATTGTGTTGGGGAAAAAAGCAGATGTAAAAGTAGAAAATTACCTCAATCAACATGGCAATTTCATAGGCGTACAAATCAGCATTCCCGTGGCGATTTAATGTATGTGAAAATCAGATTTTCTAAATCTAATATCTCACTTCGTTCCTGCTGGCCTTAGCATTTTTGCACACAAGGTATTATTCGCTCTATTCTGTTTGCTAACTTCAAAAGAGCTCGTAAGAATAAGATTACTTAATTCCCAATCCTTTCGGGTAACTTAAATAATATTTCCTCACGATTTTGCTTAATGCCTTTATATTTGGTAAGTCCGATGCTTTGGCAACATCAATAACTTTCCCTTTCTTAGTTTTAATATTGATAGTTTGGGAATTGGCTGCGTAACCTGCATTAGTGATATTCCCATACGCATACATGAACTCCACATCTTCTGCGCTGAGGTTCATTTTCTCCCGAATTGTATCTCGCACTTTGCCGATTTTGAATTCAGATGGCGGTTCGTTGTAGAAAGTAGTTCTGAATAGACATCTATTGAGAATGTTCTCACTCAATAGGCTCAAAACCTTATCTTCATGGTGTACCCAAACTTTCACTGCTCCCCAAATGTCGAAATCATCTAACTTGGCAAACGCTTTCAAATATTCTGGATTTTCCTTAAAGCTGTTGATTGTGAGAGAATTATGCAGTAAGGTTTTGAGCGGTGGACTTGCAAAAACTTCTTGTTCACGCTCCACCAACCACCTTGCCCTTTGCACAATTTTCGTAAGCATTTGCTCTGTACTGACCGTTGTTTTGTGCAAATACACTTGCCAATACATCAATCTTCTCGCATTCAAGAAACTCTCAATGCTATAAATCCCTTTCTCTTCCACCACAATTTCATCTTCATGCACATCTAGCATTTTGAGAATTCTTTTCACGCCCACGTTTCCTTCCACCACGCCTGTGAAAAAGCAATCTCTTTGCAAGTAATCCAACCTATCCATATCCAACTGGCTAGAAACTAATTGATGGAAGAATTTGCGTTCGTATTTATTGGTAAAAATGTCAATCGCCAAATCGAGCCGTCCTCTGAATTCTTTGTTGAGCTGATTCATCAACAATAGAGACATTTGCTCATGATCCACTCCTTTCAGAATACTATATTCCAACGCATGGGAAAAATGGCCCGTGTCCGATATCATGCAATAGAATGGCGATTAAGGCAGATTCATATTCCTTTTTGGAGATTTTATGCCCTTTCCCTTTCAAGTTATCTAAGGTGACGCTCATTAAGTGCATCGCTCCCAAAGCATGATGAAAACGGGTGTGGAGTGCGCCAGGATACACATAATCGGTCAAACCCAATTGCCGAATCCTTCGCAACCTCTGAAAATACGGATGGCTGATGATTTTGAAAATCAGTTTAGAGGGAATCGTGAGGAATCCGTAAACTGGGTCATTGATGACTTTTTTGCTTTTCATTACAAGAATTAAGTAGTAAGTATCAAGGCTGTAACTCTTGGGTAACTCGTTCTCCACTAGCTAAGGCTAGTGGCAATTGAATCAGGATTCCAAACTTTCATTAAAAGCGTAAATCTATTATTCAATTGCAAACCCCCTCAGATAGGTATTTTTTTAAAGTAGAAGTAAGTAAGTAAATAGAATTCTAAAAATTAAAGAATCAATTTAATAAATCTTCCATTTGCAAATCTACAAATTCTCACATTTACGAATTACTTCCCGTAAAGTTCGGCAATTTTCTCGGCACATTTCTCTCCATCCATGGCGGCCGAGGCAATTCCGCCAGCATAGCCAGCACCTTCTCCACAAGGGAAAAACCGTTTGATTTGCGGATGCTCCAAAGAATCTGCGTTTCTCGGAATCCGAACGGGGGAAGATGTCCTGCTTTCAACGCCAACAATTTGTGCTTCGTTGGTAAAGTAGCCTTTCATTTTTGTTGCCAAAACTCTTGAAGCCATGTTTGAGCCGGTAGGAAATCTGCTTGGGCAAAACCTGTCGCATTTCTACGGAAGCCAAACCAGGTTGATAAGAAGTTTCCAAAAGTGATTTGGAGGTTTTTCCGCTTACGAAATCCACCAATCTTTGTGCTGGGGCAACTTGCGTGTTTCCCGCAATTTCGCAAGCCTTTCGCTCAATGGCTTCCTGAAAGCGCAATCCAGCCAAATTACCGAACTGCCCGAAATCTTTTTCCCAATCCGATTCATCTACGGAAACCACAATCCCCGAATTGGAAAACTTGGAATTCCGCCTTGAAGGAGACATTCCGTTCACAACCACTTCGCCTTTGGCAGTCGCTGAGGGAACGATAAACCCGCCAGGACACATGCAGAACGAGAAAACGCCCTTTTCTTTCCCTTCAAAATTCACTTGACTGACCAAACTATAAGAGGAAGCCGGCAGAAATTCGCCTCGGTCTTCCATATTATATTGAATTTTGTCAATCAACTTTTGAGCATGCTCCACCCGAACTCCCAAGGCAAAAGGCTTGGCTTCAATTTCGATTCCCTTCTCATCCAACAACTCAAAAATATCTCTGGCAGAGTGTCCCGTGGCGAGCAGAACTGCTACGGCTTCAATCTTCTCTCCTCTTTCCGTTATCACTCCTTTCATCTCTTTATTTTGGAGAATGAAATCGGTTACTTTTGTATCGAAATGCACTTCGCCACCTGCGTTCAGAATACTTTCCCTGATTTCGGAGACAATTTTCGGCAGTTTATTCGTGCCAATATGCGGATGCGCTTCCACCAAAATATCTTCACTAGCTCCGTGTGCCACAAAAATCTCCAAAATCCTTGTCCAGCTTCCTCTTTTTTTGGAGCGAGTGTAGAGTTTGCCGTCTGAATAAGTTCCCGCTCCACCTTCTCCGAAACAATAATTCGATTCTGGATTGACGATTTGGTCTTTGTTAATTGCCGCCAAATCCCGTCTTCTCGCCCGCACATCTTTTCCTCGGTCGAGCAGAATTGGTTTCATGCCCAGTTCCACCAATCGCAAGGCGGCAAACATTCCTGCCGGGCCTGCGCCCACAATTACAACAGGCGTGGCATTGGCAACATTCGGGTAGTCTTTTTTGTAGCTGATTGGATTTGGCAGAGGTTCATTTATGTAAATCTCCACAGTTACATTTACTTTTGGCTTTTTGGAGCGAGCATCTATGGAGCGTTTCAGTAACCTGACCGAAGCATTCTCCGCATCCGTTTTGGGAATTTTACTCAATGTAAAAGACTCCAAACGTTCAGGATTGTACGCCATATAAGGTGGCAGGGAGAATTGCAATTGTTTTTTCATGTGAAATCCAACAGGAAATTGGCGAAATAGTGGATTGCAAAGGTAAGAAAAGAGAATTAAGAATCGGGAATTAAAAATGAAGAATGGAAGGAGTCAATTGACGAATTGCTGGATTTGTTAAGCGGGAAATTATTCTCAGGCAAGGCAACCATTAGCTGAAGCAGGTGGCAATTGAGTTTAAGGTAGGAATTGACAATTTCAGTTCTGTAAGACATAACTCAGCTATGTCCAATCATAAAAGAAAAGTGTTGAAATGGCTTTTCAACACTAAATTGATAGCATTGAGCGTACGCTTACGCCTTTTTTTTTCTATTTTTTTAGTCTTATCAGTTTATCACTTCGATACCAAATATTTTAGAGCATGTTTGGATTGATTTTTTGAAAATCTGTAGAAACCAAAAAAATAAGTCGATTCAAACATGCTCTAAAATATATGAGAAAAGGCTCAAACATTGAATGCTTGAGCCTTTTCTCGTAATTAACAGCAATTTCTAATCTATATACATTGCCAACTGTGGCTGAAGCCTTTTTCTTGCCACATGAATTCTATTCTTGACCGTGCCGATTGGAATGTCCAATTTCTCGGCTATTTCCTGATATTTGAAACCCTTGAAATACATAAGGAACGGAATGCTAAATCTTTCGTGAATATTAGAAATTGCATGGTTAATGTCTTCCATTTTGAAGCTTTCCGAAGCAACATTTGTAATTGTTGTGTTTCCATTGTTGATGAAATGCAGGTTATCTGTGGAATCTACAAAAGTATTTCTTCGTTTCGCTTTCTGGTAAGCAGTGAAAAAAGTATTTCTCAGAATGGTGTACATCCATGCTTTCAAGTTCGTTCCCAACTCAAATTTATCTCTGTTTTTCAACGCTTTGAGCAAAGTCTCCTGCAACAAATCGTTTGCTTCTTCGTGGTCTTTAGTTAATTTAAGCGCATAAGGTTTAAGCGTTTCAGATATTTTGGCAAGTGATTTATCAAATTCTATAGAAGTCATAGGAAGTGTATTTCAAGTTGAAAAAACAAAACAAAGCGAATGTAAACTGCTTGTTGCAAGCTAATAAACTAACCTCAAATATTAAAATTTGTTTAGTAATTAAGCATTGAAATCACAAATTCATAACATATAGGTAATAAAAAAGCGAATATCCATTAAATGTTTAAAAAGGAAACACTCTTAAACAGTCATTGCCTTCTTTGCTCTCGAATATTTCCCAGTAAATCTCCCAATTTTCCCGATTGCCTCATCCAGCATTTCAATATTCGGTAAGAATGTAATGCGGAAATGGTCGGGTTGATGCCAATTGAAACCAGAGCCTTGCACCACCAAGACTTTCTGCTCAGTCAGCAAATCGAACACAAAATCCGAGTCATTGTCAATATCCAAAACCTCCGAATCGAACTTTGGGAACATATACAATGCGCCCTGCGGTTTCACGCAACTGATTCCCTCAATGGAAATCAGCTTTTCGTAGGCAAAATCTCGCTGTTCTTTCAACCTTCCTTTTGGCAGAACCATCTCGTCAATTTCCTGCACGCCCTCCAAGGCAGGTCTTATTGCCAATTGTGCCAGCGCATTACTACACAATCTCATGCTCATCAGAATATCCAAACCATCGAAAAAGCTTTTGTCGAAATGCTTTTTCCCGCTGACCACAAGCCAGCCTGCACGAAAGCCTGTTGCCATATAATTCTTTGAAAGTCCACCAAAAGTGATGCAAGGCACATCAGAATCAATATAAGCGGTGGGGATGTGCTGCATGTCATCGAACAGAATTCGGTCATAAATTTCATCTGACAAAATCAGCAGTCGGTTGGATTTGGCAATTTCCACCATTTTTTCGAGCAACTCTTTCGGGTAAACTGCACCAGTCGGGTTGTTCGGATTTATCAGAACCAAAGCCTTTGTTCTGGGAGTGATTTTGCTTTTCAAATCTGCCAAATCAGGAAACCAATTGGCAGATTCATCACACAGATAATGTACTGCTTTCCCTCCGCACAAATGCACGGTCGAAGTCCAAAGTGGGTAATCGGGAGCGGGCAACAGAATTTCATCTTCGGGGTTCAGTAAAGCCTGCAAAGCAATGGAAATCAGTTCACTCACGCCATTTCCAATATAAACATCTTGCTCACTCACTCCAACAATCCCCTGTTTCTGCGCATTGTCCCGAATGGCAGTTTTTGCCTCATCAATCCCATTGGAATTCACGTAGCCTTGCGCTTTTTCAATCTGACTGGAAACCGCTTCAATCAGATGTTTGGGCGCATGGAAGCCATAAGGGGCAGGGTTGCCAATATTCAACTGCAAAATCGACTCTCCATTCCGCAGAATCTCCTGAGATTTTTGGTAAATCGGCCCACGAATATCGTAACTGACCTTGGCGAGCTTCTGGCTTTTATAAATCATAAGTTCATTGTTTTTAAATCTCGACTAACTTCAGGATTGACAAATATCGGAAGACTTGGAGAAAAGAGATAGGAACGGGAAATAAATAAATAGGTATATCGGAATAGGTCGCCTAAATAGTTCGAGCATCCGCTCGGACTTGTCATTTGTTGGAGCGTCCGCTCAATGCTGTTAAGTTAAGGGATAATCTTCAGTCAAAGACTGATTTCCATTTTCGGCACCGGTTGGCGATTGCGCCCCCAGTAAGAACCTGCGCCAGCGTTTTACGCTGGTTCGAGCGGGGCTTCTCAAGCGTCCATGCTTGTACCGCAAGCAAAAATCAAAATTGTACTCAATACCCAAATTCACGATAGAACCTCCTTCTTTTACAGAAACTGTTAATGCCATACGGTTAATCGCAATTTAAAAAGGGTAAATATCTATTATTTACCCTTTTTAAATTACTTCTCCTCTACTTTTTTTTTAATTTTGCGTACAAAGAAAAAGGGAGTGTCTGACAAATTTTGTGGTGTTTAATAAAGCGTAGAAAATGCACTTTTCTCATTCAAGTGTCCTCGCTTGAAGCCAAATCCACAAAAATTGTAAGACGACCGAAAAAAGGAAGTTAAAATAAACTTGATTTCAACAATTTTCACTGTAATGCGACTAATAAAGAACCACTTATTCTCCGCTATATTTCCATTGCTTTTTGCATTTGCAAATTCTGCCAACGCACAAACCAATATTTCAGGGGTAATCAATACGTATGCGCCTGTAAATGAAATTTCCTTTAACACAGGAATAACTACAACCAATTGCACAAGTGTGAAGCTTACGGTAGGTGCGAGAAGTGGGGCAAGTGCAAGTTTTGCTGTTGGAGATAGAGTTTTATTGATTCAGATGAAAGGAGCTTATCCTAATGTATCCAATAATAATAACTTTGGACGAGTAGATGAAAACAATGGAAATTCTGGGATTGCCAACGCTGGGAACTTTGAATTCAGTACTGTCTCTGATGTTACTACGGTTGGAGCAAATCAGGAAATAACTCTTTCTAACTCACTGGTGAACATATACGATTCTCCAAGTTTTGTACAACTCATAAAAGTGCCTGTTTATGCAACTGGAGCAAGTGTAACTGGAGCGGGAGTTACTGCCCTACCTTGGTCAGAGAGCGCGGGAATTGGAGGCGTAATTTCTTTCGTGTCTTCTGGCACACTTACGCTGAACGGAAATATAAATGCAAATGGTGTAGGTTTTGAAGGAGGAGTCGCAGTAGTTAATGGAAGCGATGACTGTATTTACAATCAAAGCTATAACTCTACAGAAGGACGAACAGCAGGGAAAGGAGAAGGAATTGTAGTGAAGAATAATAATTTTGCCAGAGGACTTGGTGCTTGGTCAAATGGTGGTGGTGGCGGTGGAAATGATGTGGGTGGCGGTGGCGGTGGCGAGCCGTGGTGCAGGCGGAGAGGGCAGAGATGGCTTGCTAGATAACGATTGCTTTGCCCGTGGAAGGGGAGGATATGGATTGAATTTCTATTCCGACAGAAAAGCATTTTTAGGCGGTGGTGGCGGTGGTGGACATAGTAGAAATGGCAACCCTTCTGCTGGAGGAAGAGGAGGAGGAATTATTATTATAGAAACAAATGAAATCAGCCCTAATGGTGCAGGCAGAAGCATTACTGCAAATGGAATAGATGCCGTAAACACTAACACCACAGATGGCGCAGGCGGTGGCGGTGGCGGTGGAGCTATCTATATCAGAAATAATGGCAATTACACAGGAGCAGTTACAATTACTGCCAATGGTGGAAATGGCGGAAATGCAGGAGGGACAAATAATGCCTGCTCTGGAAGTGGTGCAGGGGGGTGGTGGCGGAGTTATCCGAACGAATATGATTGCAGGAACTGCACCGACCAGACAAGTAAATCGTGGAACAAGAGGGGTTCAGGCTGGAAACTGTGGAGGAGGCTCAGATGCAGGCAATGGGCAAACTCAAACAACTTTATTATTAAATACAAACCCTAATTGCACCAACAGATATTGAAGATATTGGCACACTTTGTAGTGGCGCAATTGGAGACAATTCCTATCCTGAAGGAAATTTTGGCGTGATTACGGGAACAGATGAGCAATTGGCTACTGAACCAGACTGGTCGAATCCATCAAGGGTTACGTTCAAAAGAAATGTTCCCCCGTGGAATAATTTCACGCCCGCAGGCACTTACACTTACTCTTTCAACACTGATAATCAGCCCGGAGATGGTTTATATACTATTGTTACAGGTAGCCGACCTATCTATGGCGATACCTGGATTACTGCTAATGACAACAGTGGTGGCTCCAATGGCTTCATGATGATTGTGAATTGCAGTTTCCAACCTGACAGATTTTACGAGCAAACCATTTCTGGACTTTGCGAAGGAAGCAGATATGAGTTTAGCGTAGATTTGATGAATGTAGATAATCCGAATTTCCGAACGGTAACGAATATTGGTGGTAATCAGGCTTACGGGCCAGTTTGCGATGTAGTTGCCGACCCAACTTGCATGCAGAAAGTATTTTCTTCCACTTTCTCACAAGTAGCTACAGCAGGAGGCTCACGAGTTGCGCCAGATGTAGAGTTTTTGATTGACGATGCTGTTGTGGCAACCAGCAACCCGATTCCTAACAATAGTAACTGGATTAGGTACGGAGTTACGTTTGTAACCAGACCTGGAGTAACTTCCGTGAAATTGACCATGAGAAACAAAGCGCCTGGCGGTGGAGGGAATGATTTGGGAGTAGATAATATTGCTTTTAAACCTTGCGGCCCAACTGCCACAATTTCCCAGCCTTCCGTAGCCTGCAACAATACAGTTTACGAAGCAAATGTTGGGTCAGATTTCCCAATCCCCGCTTACCAATGGCAATACAGCGAAGATGGAGGCGTAACTTGGCAAAATATTGCAGGAGCAACTAATCAAACTTACACGCTCGCTGCGCCAGTTGAAATCGGTAACGAATTGAGATTCTTAACCGCTGCTTCCTCCACAAACTTGGCAATTCCGCAATGCAGAGTAAGCTCTCTTACCGAGAGTGCGAATTGTGTACTCCCAATTTCCCTTATCCTGTTCCGAGCTAGCAAAGAAGGAAACAGCAAGGTAAGATTGTATTGGGAAAGTGCTTCTGAAATAAACAGCAAAAACTATGTGATTGAAAGATTGAACCGCAATTCCCAATTCGATTCAATTGGCGTGGTTTCCGCAAAAGGATTCTCCAAAACTAGACAATCCTATACTTTTTTGGATGAAAACCCAGAAATGTCCTCAAATTTCTACCGACTCCGAATGGTTGATTTCGATGGGTTTACAGAATATTCCCGAGTGCAGGAAGTGAAATTCTCCACCACAGATTTAGCCTCCTGCGAGTTGTTGGTTTATCCAAATCCAGCCACAGACAAACTCATTCATTTGTCTGTTCCCAATGAGTTGAAAGGGCAAGCTTATTATATTTATGATGCAACAGGGAAGCCAATCAAGCAAGGCTCGCTAAATGCAGAAGTCATAGATATTGACTTATCAAACGCTCCGAACGGAATGTATTTAGTTAGATACAATTGTGGTGGAGTTTTGAAAACAAGAAAATTTCAGTTGAGATAAGAGTATGTTTGGATTGATTTTTTGGGAATTTTACGAGATTTTCAAAACAGGTTTTCTAGGCATTTTAGAAACACATAGCCAAAGCCGTGTGGGAAGAAAATAACGAAGAAAACATTTTCGAAAAGACGTAGAAACAAAAAACAAGTCGATTCAAACATACTCTAAATGAATGAACCTGATTGTTTGGGGTTTCTCCAAAGGCAGAATTTCCATGTAAGTGGAAATTCTGTCTTGCTGTTTTTGGAGACGCAAAGTATTAGGTAGTGCTCGGTTAAAGTATGGAAGGGGTTTTTCGGACTTAATTAAACGAATTGAAGTCCTTATTTGGAACATAAAGCAAGATTTTGCAAATCCAAATTCACATTTTTAGTTTCCATACCATAGTCGAACACTACCAAGTATTACTTTCATTCAAAAAACTGCTAACTTGGTTTCTCCTTAACTCCATATTCCACTTCACAACAAAATTCTTCATGCTTTCGATTTTCAGAAAAACCATATTGCTGATTCTTATTCTGCTAGTTGCTTTCTTAGGATTTATCTACTGGGCGAGTTCCTCTAAGCTGAATACGGAAACCTATGTGCAGAAAATCAGGTTCGGGAATCTGTTGGAATACGAAAATGACAGTACTTTCACACTCATCACTTACAACATTGGCTATTTGTCTGGAATGACCAATAATCTGGATTTGACTAGAAGCAAAGAAATGTTCGATGGGAATTTGAAATTGGTGGAAAAAGCATTTGAGAAATACAATCCAGACTTTGTGGCTTTGCAAGAAGTAGATTTTGGTGGTTCGAGGGCTTACCAAGTCAATCAGTTTGAGTCGCTTGCCAAAGATATGGGTTTCCATGAGGGTGGAATGGCGGTAAATTGGGATAAAAATTACGTGCCTTTCCCATACTCTATTTCCACCGAGAATCATTTTGGAAATGTGCTTTCGGGTCAGGGAGTGTTGAGCAAATACCCAATCTCCAACCACGAAGTTTCCACTTTGGAAAGACCGCTGAACAACCCTTTCTGGTTCGACTTATTTTACATTGACCGATTGGCGCAAATTGTGGAGGTGGAAATCGGCTCACAGAAAATCTACATCATCAACGTACATTTAGAGGCTTTCGATGAGGAAACGAGAAGGAAACAGACCGAAGTAGTATTGAAGAAATATCAGGAATTGGCTCAAAAGCAAATTACTTTTCTGGTTGGAGATTTCAACAGCGACCCTTTCAAGGAATCAGAATCCAAACCTACAATCGATATTTTGCTAAAAGCCGAAAATCTGATTTCTGCTTGCCCAAAGGAGTTTTTCGGTAAAAATGATGCTTTGACTTTCCCGTCCGACACGCCAGAAAGGCAAATTGACTACATTTTTTACGACTCCACCAAGGTAGAAAGGTTGGATTGGGAAGTGCTGAAAACTGTGGGAACAGCTTCTGACCATTTGCCTTTGATGTTCAAATTTAGGTTTAAAGAGTAATGTGCCAGCTTCCCATACGAAAAATCTGTCAATATTCACTAATGAATGGCTGTTTTAGAGTTTAAGATATTTTACTACGTAACGTCAGTTAAAGAGTGTTTTGAAGGCAGTAAAAAGAGAAATACATTTTTTTTCCACTTTGAACCTTATCAAGCAAAACGGATTAGTATTTTTGAGAATTAGATTCCAAACGCTTCAAATCAGAAACCGAATGAATATTTCCATAAAAATTTTCCTGTTGCTTATCTTTTTCTTTTGCTCCTCTTTCAGCTTGTCTCATTCGGTTGAGCCAGCTCATTCAGCAGAAAATACGACTGTCTCCAAAAAAGAAAAGCGGAAATACAAAAAACTTATCAAACTCAAAAAACGAGTCGCCAAATGGCAAGCCAAAAGAGCCAATGTTTCTGGTTTCAGGAAATTCCTTTTCCTATTTCTAATTCCATTCGTACTTATTGGCGGTTTGCTGAAATTGCTGATTTCTGAATTGACTATTGCCGAACTGCTACTAGCTACTTTGGGAGCTTATGCAATTGTGGTACTTTTCGCCATCGCCATTCTTTTAGTTGCCTTGGGAGAAGGCCCGAGAGGTTAGAATCAGATGGCAAAGTGCGAAAAAGTATTATGGCAAAGTAAGTAGTTACCCCAATTATGAGTTATGTATTTGATAAGTACAATTGTTGATTGGGGAAATTAAGAATGAATAATGAAGAATTAAAAATGAATTAAGTAATTGCTAATCAGTAACTTAATATTGTTTTATTTAGTCAAAATATTGACATACATTTTTTAATTAAATCTAAAAATAGTGCAATACATTAAATCTTAATTTTTGACTATACTAAAAAAAACAGTTAACCTACTGATAATCAAGTTTTTAAACCCATTATTCAGGTTAGTTCTAATTTGAGACCCTGAAAACATAAGCCACATTCTCCACTAGCTGAAGCTAGTGGCAATTGAATCAGGATTCAAAATGTTTGTTCAAGGGCCTTGTTTTCATCTAACAAATTGCAAAACCATGAACCAAATTGCTAAAGCCTCCTTTGTTGTTTCCCTATTTTACTTTCTACTGTGTTTACCTGCTTATGGAAATGTAAGCGAGACGAAACCACGAACTCGACATTCAGAAAACAGAGTGTCAGAACTTAAAACGAATAGGAAACAGCAGAAAAGACTCGTCAAACTTCAAAATAAAATAGCTAAGAAACAGCACAGGCAGAAAGACGAATCGGGCTTCAAAGTGTTTCTGAAGCTTATTTTGCTTCCGCTAACAGTAATTGGTGGATTGGTAAAGTTGTTTACCATCATTATTGGTGCGGAAATCTCCATTGGCGCACTCATTCTCATTTCCCTCGGAATCTACGGAATTATTGCGCTTGGTGTTTATATAATCTTCATGGCATCTTTAGGAAATAAATAGACGAAATCTAGCAAACTTTTTATTCCTCCAGCCGAATGAACGAACCAATTCTCCAATTCCCTTCATCAATTGCAATCTTCGGCTATATTTGCCAATTCACAGGAGAAACTAATACGAATTATGGGGAATGCGGGAATCGTCAGGCAACTAATTGCTTTCATTCTATATGTACTTTTGCAAATCATGTTCGGCAAAAACATGACCTTGGGCAAGTACGCATTCTGTTTTCCATACCTCGCATTTTTGCTCGCAGTTCCGTTCGATATGAGCCGAATTGCTTATATGGCAATTGCCTTTCTGATGGGTTTCACGATTGATATTGCTTACGATACGATTGGATTTCATGCAGCCGCTTGTACTTTCGTGGCTTTCAGTCGGCATTATATTCTCCGCTTCATTGCCCCAGGCGGAGGCTATGAAACGGACATGAAACCCACGCTCCAAATTATGGGAACGCAATGGTTCGTGGTGTATTCCCTCGCCCTCATTTTCATTCATCACACCATTTTCTTCCTGATTGAAACCAGCAATTTCGACCTATTTCAAATCGCCATTTTCAAAATTCTCGCCAGTACATTTTTTACTTTTGTGCTTGTGCTTATTTTGCAGACTTTTTACACGAGGGCAAAAAGGAGAAGGTAGAGTATTCAAATTTGGTTGCTGATTACCAAATATCTGAAAAAAATCGAAATTTGGTACTGAACACACAAGATATGCTGATGATTTTTGCATATAAAAGCCCTGTTTCTGACTAAAAAAATAGAGCTTTTTTCCAATTGGAAATCAAAATTCCAGCCAACATACTTTACATTTTCAGTACCAAAAAAAGTGTGATTTGAAAATATCAGTTCTGTAGGACGTAGCTCTAGCTGCGTCCAAATCACAAACGGAAAGTGCTGAAAACGCTTTTCAACACTAAGTTGGTGGCATTGAGGGTCCGCTCAATGCCGTTAAGTTAGTGTGAATTTGGTTCGAGCGTGGACGCCCGAACCAGCGTAAAACGCTGGCGCAGGTTCTCAAGAACCTGTGCCGAAAATGGAAATCAGTCTCTGACTGAATACGAATTTCCTTAACTTAATGGCATTGAGCGTCCGCTTCAACGAATGAGAAGTCCGAGTGGATGCTTGAACTATTTGGGCGACCTATCCCGATATACCTATCTTTTATTATAGAGACTTAAAAGAGTAGAATTGGGCGTACACCCAAAAAAGTTTAGTTCAATTCCATAGCAATTGAATCGAACTCCACAAAGAAAGTAGCTCCTTTTCCCCATTCGCTTTCGCACCATACTTTTCCGCCCATTGCCTCTACGAATCTTTTCACTATTGAAAGTCCCAAACCTGTAGAGTGCTCATTGCCAGTAGGTTGTGCAGAAAGTTTCTGAAACTTTTTGAATAGCTTCGTTTTATCATCGTCCGATAAGCCTGGACCGGAATCAGTAATGGAAAAACGGGTTTTTCCATCTTTCGCTTGTAAACTCATGGAAATTTCCCTGCCTTTTGGAGAAAATTTGATGGCGTTGGAAAGTAGGTTTTCAAACACTTGGTGGATGTAGGATTCATCTGCTTCAACACAGCAAAGTTCAGATTCAAGTATGGATATAGAAATTCGTTTCTCTTGTGCTGTTTCTGCAAATTCTTTTTCCACTTCCTTCAAAACCGATGATAATTCTACTTTCTGCAGTTTCAAGTTTGTTTTGCCCGACTCTATTGCATTGATATCCAAAAGGCTAGTAACCATTTGGCTCAAACGGCTAGTTGCGCCAGAAACCATTCCGATGAGTTTGCTCTGCTCATCGCTTTTATTGGGAATGGTGTGGTTCAGAATTGTCATGAGCCCATTTATTTGGTGCAACGGACTTTTCAGGTCGTGGGCCACCACATTTATTAGGTTGTTTTTCTCTTGGTTGAGTTCCTGGAGTTTTACGTTTTGGAGTTCAATGGCTCTTTTCTGCATTTCTATTTCCTCTTTTTGTTGCGTTACTTCCGAAGTTCTTTCCTCAATTTTCTGCGCCAGTTCGCCATTTTTCTGCTCAATGATTTTCTTTCTTTGTGTTTCCTTCTCTCGTTCGAGTTTTTCGGTTTCAAGCTTCTTTTTCGCAATTTCAGATTTCATGTTAGACATTTTCTTGCCCAATCCGAACGAAAAAACTACTGTCATAATCAAGTAGCCTATTTGTGGAAATGCGGCAATCCAATCTTGATAAGGAACCACACCCAAAAATTGCAATGCCATAGTTACTCCAGCAAGAAGAGGAATGAAATTGGCCAACAGGAAGATGCCAGAACTCTGAATTTTGTAAAAAAATCCGGCAAAGCTTAAACAAAGCACAAAAAGTTCTGTGCAGAATATGAGCGAAATCTGAATCAACATAGCGTTTGACAACGCATTCGGGTAAGGGATTTCCATAAAGAAGTCTGGCAACACCATCATGACAGGCACAAGGTGTGCGAGTTGGATTATCCAGGAGGAAACCTGCCAGAATTTTGGCAAATTGTTCAACTGCAAATAGTGCTGGGCAAACCTGACCCACAAAATCCCGTTGGTAGCCAGAATGAAAATGAAGCAGTAAACATCCCAAAAATTGCTTTTTGGCCACAAAAACTCAATGCTGAATCCGTGGAAATAGGCAAAAAATAAAGTTGATGATGCCAACAATCCTACAAAAGTCAGGTACATTCTTTCCCGAAGGAACACAAAAAGGAAAGCATGATAAATCGTGATGATTAGCAACCCGCCAATTACGAAAGCACCATAAATATTTTTGAAATACCGCTTTAGCATAAAGCTATTAGGCGATTCTAGCGCAAGAATAGCTCTTTTCTGGAGATAGAAGCTAGAGGGATTGTATAATTTGAAAAGCGGTGTTTTCACAGTTCCCCGCAAAGTTGTCAGCAGAAGTGGATTGGCGTAATTGGCAAAACCCTGCATGGAACGTCTTGCGTAGGGAATCATCCGACCATTTTCTTGAAAATTCGTATTTCCGACAAGCAGACTATCCCAATCGTACATTTCCTTGATGAATGCTTTGCCAGGATAAGCGCACCAAGTCAAATCTACGCCAGACTCGTTGCGAATAGAAGATTTCAACCAATAGGTTTGATTGGGTTGGGCAACTACATTTTCAGCAGGTTGCCAATAACGATTCCTACTCGAATCTACCACCTCCAAAGCAGTAAGTGAGTTTGTGGAATCCACCAGAATTAGAATGTTTTGGATAGGAATAGAAACGAATGGCTCGTTTGAGGAAATGAGCGTAACTTCTTGGGCAACAGTACTTTGCCAAGCCATCAAAAAGATTGCTGACCAAAAGAATCTGACAAAAAGTAGGTAGTGAGTAGTAAAGCCCATTCAATTTCGTACGCTGTAGTTGTTTTCAATATACGAGAATTTCCGTTGTATAAACATGAGTTGTAATAAAGTAGGTAAATAAGCCTCATAAGTTGCCAATGAATGTGAATTGCGAATCGGTCATATTTTCATTCGTGGCATCGGAATCACTTCTTGTGTTACGAATTCGGCTGCCAAGAACTTGTAATGCGCTGCGATGGCAATCATTCCCGCATTGTCTGTGCAGTACTCAAAAGCAGGAATATAGGTTTGCCACCTTTTTTCTTCGCCAAGTTCTTGTAAGGTTTTTCGGAGTTGCGAATTGGCAGAAACTCCACCCGCAATGCCTACTTCCGTAATTTTGTGTTCCCGCATGGCTCTTTTCAACTTCTGCATCAGAATTCTGATGAGCGTGTGTTGCATGCTGGCACATATATCGGGCAAATTCTCATCAATAAATTTCGGGTTGGATTTCAATTTGTCTCGGAGGAAATAGAGAAACGAAGTCTTGATTCCGCTAAAAGAGAAGTTCAGTCCCTGCGTTTTCACATCGGGAAATTCAAAAGCGTGTGGATTTCCTTCTTTGGCATATTTATCGATTAAGGGACCGCCAGGATAGGGCAATTCCATGATTTTGGCAGTTTTATCGAAAGCTTCGCCCACGGCATCGTCTTGGGTTTCGCCAATTACTTCCATTTCCAAATGGCTTTTTACCAAAACCAATTGCGTGTGTCCGCCACTTACGGTCAGGCAAATGAATGGGAATTTCGGTTTTGGCTCGTCAATGAAATGAGCCAAAATATGTGCTTGCATGTGGTTCACTTCAATCATGGGAATTCCCAAAGACATTGCCAAGCCTTTTGCGAAGGAAACTCCAACCAACAATGCGCCCAACAAACCCGGCCCACGAGTGAAGGCAATGGCAGAAAGTTCCGATTTGCTCACTCCGGCATCTTTCAAGGCAGTTTCCACAATAGGGACAATGTTTTTCTGATGTTCCCGAGAAGCCAATTCTGGCACCACTCCACCAAATTCTTCGTGAATTGCCTGCGTGGCAACTATGTTATTCAGGACTTTCCCATCTTTGATGATGGATGCGGAAGTTTCATCGCAAGAAGATTCGATGGCGAGAATGCAAATGCTCATTTTAGAGTGATTAGCTTTTAGGGAAAACACAAAGATATACCAAGATTTTCAGGATTCGGGAGATTTGCCATGATTGATTTTCAAGATGGCAAAGCAGAATTTGTATATAGATTTCCGATAGCAAACAACTATCTGAAGATGGTTGCAATTGAATGATAAGGAACGAGTTAATAATAACTTGTAACATTATCGCAGTTTATTTTTGAGGTTAGTCTAGGCAAAATAATGTGGCATAGCACCGCTATGGCACATTATTTACACCCGCAGTGGAACTGGAAGAATAGACCAAAAAGAAGCAGGAGAATTTTAATAAGTTATTTTTTACTTGTTCCTAAGTTTGGTCTTTTCAATGAAAATTGGAATTCTGATTCAATTGCCACTAGCTTCAGCTAGTGGAGAGCGTGAACAAAATCCGTTTCCCAAAAAGAAAATAGCTTTGCGGAAATCGAACTTTCAAACCAACTCCAAGTTCATTAGTTTTGGCACTTTCTGAAAAGAAAATCTATTTTAGGAAATGGAAAACAATAATCGTTTTCCAACCAATTTAATTTTACAACTACTAATTAAGATAAGAATGAAAGCAGAAATTAGAACTGAAAAAGGAAATATGTTGGTGGAGTTATACGAAAAAGATGCTCCGAAAACAGTCGAAAACTTCGTGAAACTAGCGAAAGACGGTTATTACGATGAATTGACTTTCCATAGAGTAATCCCAAATTTCGTAATCCAAGGCGGTTGCCCAAACTCAAAACCTGGCGCAAGCGGAATGCCTGGAACTGGCGGGCCTGGCTACCAAATTGACTGCGAAACGAGCGGAGAAAATCAACACCACGAAAAAGGCGTTTTGTCAATGGCTCATGCTGGGAAAAACACTGGCGGTTCACAATTTTTTGTTTGCCACAACCGTGACAACACACAGCATTTGGATGGCGTGCATACTGTTTTCGGCAAAGTAGTGGAAGGTTTGGATATTATTGACCAAATCAAAGCAGGAGATACAATCAAGACGATTGCTGTTGTAGAAGAATAGAGGTCAGATTTATAGATGGTTAGATTGCTAAATAAGTAGCAAGATAAAAGTATCAGGTATCAAGACCAGATAGTGTCGGAAAGCAAATTGTTCGTTCCGCAGAAAAGCACTCGGCAGTATTTTTTAGAACCTGCCGATGTGCGATTTCGAGCCAAAATCGAACCTTTGCGTAATATGAGTAAATTAGATAAAATCAGATTCTATTATTTTGCTCGTGCTTCTGCCATGGAAACTGGGGAATAGATAAAGGGTAGCATGAAAGAGGTAAGGCTACTCTATGGATAATTCGGCACAAGCGGACGCTTGCGCTATGGTTTTCATTTTGTTAGCCTTACCAGTTTATCACTACCAGATAAAGAAGTCTACTAGAAGAAAATTGATAGAGATAAAGAAATCGGAAATTGCTCTTTCAGAAATCGAAGAGATGTGCAAACTCATTAACCACCAAATCAAATTTACCAGAACGTTGCAATATTAATTTCTAGCAATCTAGCCATCTATCAATCTAACCATCTAATCCATGCAAAAAATCCACATTATAAATGGTCCCAATCTTAACCTTTTAGGAAGGCGTGAACCTGATATTTACGGAAGCCAGACTTTTGAGCAGTATTTTGAACAGTTGCAAGCAGAGTTCGCAGATTCTGTGGAAATGACTTATTTCCAATCCAATTCAGAAGGCGATTTGGTATCAAAACTCCATGAAATTGGTTTTGAAGCAGATGGAATTGTGCTGAATGCAGGAGCTTACACGCATACTTCAATTGCCCTTGCCGATGCCATTTCTGCCATTCCCGCTCCAGTAATTGAAGTGCATATTTCTAATGTGCATGCTCGTGAGCCATTCAGGCACAAAAGTTATTTGAGTGCAAACTGTGCGGGAATTATTGTAGGATGTGGTTTGAACGGCTATAATTTGGGCGTAAGGCAAATTTTGAGTTTGTAAAACTGTTTCACAAGAAAACCTGTATTTGTTATTGTTGAGAATAGAGCAAGGAAAAAGGAGGAAAGAACACGGATAGATTTTATCTTTCCTCCTTCCTCCTTCCTCTTTTTTCCAATCTTATGCTTTTCTCTTCACTTTCTCCACTTCTTTCATTCTCTCCATTTCCCGCTCAAAATCATTTTTGGTATGAGCGTTAAGTTTTACCAAGTCAATATCTACCTCATTAACAATGGTTTCCATATTTTCCATGCGTCTTTTCAACTCTTGGTTTTCCTTTGCCATGTTCATCAACAACTGCTTGTCTTCTCCAGAAAGTTGACCTTGAGCCATTTTCTTTCCCTTTAGCCAAACTCCTCCAATAATTGCAGAGAGGGGAATGCCTAATGCCATAATTACTGCTACTAATCCTGTAAATTCTTCCATGCTATGTTTGTTTCGTTGTTATTTCACTTTATCTCGATTTGCCAACCCTTTCACTTTGGCAAGTTCCTCATCTAGCCGAGAGCGAGTTTGTGGATTCAATTTTAGTAGGTCTATGTCAGAATCCGAGGCGATAATCTCAATATTTTCCACTCGTTTTCTCAAGTTCTGCATTTTCTTTCAAAACCTTCGAAATGAGTTGCCTATCCTTGTCAGAGAAAATTTTTTGCTTTGCTTTTTGGGTTTTATACCAAAGAATACTGAAAATGCCTGTGACTGGAATGACTCCAAACATCAAAATGGCAATGACCAAATCTGTAATTCCTTCCATAGTTTTATCAATTAAAGTATGAATTTACTAAAACTGATTCTAAAAACTAAAAAGAATGTTTGAACTGGTAAAATTTAGTGATGAAGTGGTTGGAGAGTTAGATAAACAGAAAATGAGTGTTGGATTCAAATCCAACACTCATTTTTACATAATTATTTGTATGTCACTTATATTTTGGGCAGTGTTCGGTTAAAGTATGAAAGATGTTTTTCGGACTTATTAAATGAATCGGAATCCATATTTGAGATGTAAAGCAGGATTTTGCAAATCTAAATCCATATTTTTAGCTTCCATACCATAGTCGAACACTACATATTTTTGACATACAATACTTATTCCTTGCTACTTAACTCTTGTTCACTCCAAACCCTTTGAAGTTGCTGGAAAACCTCCCCATCACTTTATTCAACTCTTCTTTAGCCATAGCCAGCACAAAAGCTACTATTCCGTCTTTGATTCTGCGAACTATGCCAGATTCTTGCTTTCTGACTACAACTACACTAGAATCGGAGTTCTCATCGGCAACTCTTTTCACGTTCACATTTTTTGATTCCCCAAAAAATATGGAAAGCATTTTATAAATTACCCACAGTGCGCCTAAGGCAATGGCAATATATTTCGCTTTGTTCAAGATTTCGGCAGAATCCTCTATTTTGACTTTTACTTTGTTTTTCAAATCCTTGATTTCATCAGTCAGTACATTTTTCTGATATTTCAAGGCAACTTCATATCGTTTCAATTCTGATTCTAGAAGTTTCTTTTTCTTATTGAGTTCGTCTTGTACGGTCATGTCGTATTATTATAAGATTAAAAAAATGGTTAGGGAACGGGAAATGAATAAACTACTAGTTTACCGAAGTTTAATTTTGAGGTCGGGTCGAGCCACGCTGGCTAGTCTAGCATTTCCCGGCCGTGACAAAAAAAACGAAGCATAGATAGCATGGGAACGCCAGTCCAAGCACTACGGTTAGTTTATTCAACGGAGGATAGACCAACGAGTCCTGAACTAAAAGAAGCGAGGGGCAGTTCCACTAAGAAAAAGTAGCATCTTATTTATTTTCCGTTCCTAGAAAACACAGAGTCTCATAACTAACTTTCTTTTACTCGTAAAGTTTATAAAAAAAATGATGCAAATAGTCTGTATATAGTTAATGTTTAGGGCAACCGCATCAAAAAAAGCGGTTTTTATCTTAAATCATACCAAAACAATGACGTTAAACTGCCGTTGTTGGTCTTAGCAATGAAATCCATCAGTATTATATTTAGAACAAGAATAATAAAGCAAAATAAATGTACATAAAAGTATTTACTGCGAGACCAACAACCAATTAGTGCCAAGAAATCTTCTTTTCTCAGATTCATAGCCGTTTTTTTGAGTTAATATAAGGCATTTCTGAAGTTTTATGCGAATTTGTTATGCACCCTGGTTAATGCTACTGTGGTTCGATTTTTTATAGGTTGTCTGTAAAGGGGCAATACGTTAAAATGTATGGTTTGTACTAAAAAATAGTATTTCTTGACCTTCTGTACTTATCTTTGAAAGCGTAAAAAGGAATAACGAGGATAAGCATCATGAATTAGTTCCTTGAATTAAGCATAACCTGCATTCAGCAACCTAATGATTTACCAACATAATGAATCTCAATTCATTAAGAAATAAGTACATTACCGTACTGGCATTAATTATAGCACTTTTGGTTTTTAGCCAATGGCTTATTCAGCGCACTATTGCTGAAAAAAAAGTGGATGCTACTATCATCAATCTCTCTGGCAGGCAGAGGATGTTAGAGCAGAAAATAGTTAAGCAAGTTTTGCTAATCAGCCAAAATCTGAAATCTGACTATGCAGAGAAGCTTGAGTTAAAAAACACTATAAATGCTTGGGAGCAGGTACATTTTTCTCTTCGGAATGGAAACCCCTCCTTAGGAATTTCTCCGAACTACAATAGTGAAGAAATCAATGTTTTTTTCAAGGAAATAACCGTTCACTTCAATAACATTCGTGAAAGTGCACTACCATTCACTTCTCCTGAACAAGTTTCTGCTCCGAAAAAGATTATTCTGATTGAGAAAATAATGCAGAGTGAGGAAGAATTTCTGAATTTGATGGATGAAATAGTTTTGGCTTACGAGAAACAGGCAAAACATAATTTGAATGACTTAATTATCAAAGAGGCAATACTTGTTTTTTGCCTTATTTTATTAGGCGTAGGAAGTTTGCTGATTTTCAGGTCGGTACTCGGGAAATTGGAATTGAGTCTCAACGAATTGACTAATTCCAATAGTAAGTTACAGAAAAATCATAGTATAATCTCAGAACAAGTCAACGAGATAAATACTCAGAATGAAGAATTGAAGCAACAATCGGAATTGCTTTCTTTTGCAAACAATGAATTACAGCATTCCGCAGATATGTTGATGAACTTGGTTTCCGAAAAAAGCAGTATGAATAAGGTACTTGCAGAGAAGGGAGCTTACTTAAAGAAATTTGAAGATGTTGTGAAAAGGACTAGCAATGGAGTCGTGTTTGGCAATCATGACGGGTTGATAGAATATGTAAACAAAGCTTTTGAAGAAACTTCTGGCTATAGTTTATCAGAAATAATTGGAAAGAAATTAGAGTATCTTTTACGAGGAGAGCGAGCCGACAGTAAACTTGCAGAAATAAAACAAAAGCTAGATAATAAAGAGCGGTTTTGCGGTGAAATTCTGAATCATACTAAAGAAGGGAATCCGTACTGGGTGGAGTTAGACATTGCCCCAATTTTAGATAAACATGGAGAAATAAGAAACTTCGTATCTGTGCATACTAATGTTTCTGAAAGGAAGGAGAGGGAAATACAATCCAACCAGCAAAAGAAATGGCTAGAGCAAACACTTGCCAAACTCAAGAAAGAACAAAGTCAACTGGTGGTTTCCGAAAAAATAGCTTCGCAAAGTCAGTTTACGGCTGGAGTGATGCATGAAATTAGCAATCCGATTAACTTCATTACTTCCGGAGCAACTGCACTGAACATTATCATAGTAGATTTGGTCGATTTGCTGGAGATGTATGAGAAATTGGAGAAACTAGATTTGGGGGAAAAAGAAGCCTTTCAAACAGAAATAAATGAATTTAAAGAAGATATTGAATATGAAGAGATAAAGGAAGATTTAAAGAACATTATTGTAGATGTAACGAATGGGGCAGACAAAACAAATGAAATAATAAGAAGCCTATGGATTTTTTCTAACGGGGAAACGAAGAAAAAGCAAACTCAAGATTTGAAGGAAATTATTGAATCTTCTCTGACTATTCTGAAAAATCTTTTCGAGGGGAGAGTGGAAATTTCCAAAAGCTACCAAAGAACGCCATTTGTGCATTGTAGCGCAGGCGAGCTGGCTCAGGTATTTAGCAATATACTCAGCAATGCCATTCAGGCAGTAGAGAAAAACGGTAAAATCAGCATTTCTACCGAACTATATGTTGCCAATGCCAACGATAGCCAATTAGATGATGGCAAACAATACGTGTTGGCGACAATTAAAGATGATGGCAAAGGAATACCAGAGAGCGTAATTAACAATATTTTTGATTCTTTTTTCACTACCAAGAAAAATGAAGGCGGAACTGGGCTAGGACTTTCTGCATCTAAGGAGATTATTGAGAATCATGGCGGTAAAATTCAAGTCGAAAGCCAAGCAGGAGAAGGAACTACTCTCAAAATCTTCGTTCCAGCTGTTTAAAAGAGTTTATAAACATGAAATATTGAGTAGCTGGCAGACTCGCTAGTCTACAGTTGTTATAATAAATTATTGTTCATAAATACAAGGCATACTACTGGACATCTGCGTAAACCTGTCAGGTTTTAAAAAGATAAAACTCAATTTTCAAGGTCTAATACCAATTAAACCTGACAGGTTTTTGGCCCTATTTTCTGCCATGTCCAGTAGTGTGAATACAAGGGTAAAATAGAAGATTATGTACTGACAATCATTATCTTATGAAATACAAGATGCTACAATAATTTTGTCTGACTACTTGGTAACAGAAAAACCACAACCAAAAGATTGGTCGTGGTTTTTCTGTTCAAGTCAAAACCGAATTTTCTAACAATCCAACCATCTAATTACACATCAAACTTAATTCCCTGCGCCAATGGCAAGCTAGCACCGAAGTTGATGGTGTTGGTTTGTCTTCTCATATATACTTTCCACGCATCGGAACCAGACTCACGCCCTCCGCCAGTTTCTTTCTCGCCACCGAATGCGCCACCAATTTCCGCACCAGAAGTTCCGATATTCACATTGGCAATGCCACAGTCAGAACCCCAATGAGACAAGAAACGCTCACTTTCCTGCATATTGTTAGAGAATATTGCCGAAGAAAGTCCTTGCTTCACATCATTATGGATTTCGATGGCATTATCTACCGAACCGCTGTATTTGATAAGGTAAAGAATGGGTGCGAAAGTTTCATCCTGCACAATTTCGTAGCTATTTCTCGCTTCCACAATGGCGGGTTTTACGTAAGTTCCCGACTCGTAGCCTTCTCCACTCAAAACCTCTCCGCCAATCAATACTTTTCCACCTTCCGATTTTGCTTTCTCCAATGCTTTTTGGAATGCTCCAACCGCATCTTTATCAATCAGTGGCCCAACTAAGTTGTTCTCGTTCAGCGGGTTGCCAATGGAAAGTGATGGATAGATTTTCAATAATCTATCTCTCAATTCATTGTATTTGCTTTCGTGAATAATCAATCTTCGAGTGGAAGTACAACGCTGTCCGCAAGTGCCGACTGCGCCAAAAACCGTGGCACGAATTGCCATTTCCATATCGGCATTTTCAGTGACGATGATTGCGTTGTTTCCGCCCAATTCCAACAAAGCTCTGCCCAATCTTGCGCCCACTGCTTCGCCCACTTTCTTGCCCATTCTTGTAGAGCCAGTTGCCGAAACCAAAGGAACTCGCTTGTCTTTTGCCATTGCCTCGCCAATTTTAGCATCTCCAATTACCAAATTGAAAACTCCTTCTGGCATGTCGTTGTCTTTCAACACTTTCTGGATAATATTTTGGCAGGCAATTGCTGTCAAAGGAGTTTTTTCCGATGGTTTCCAAATGCAAACATCGCCACAAACAGATGCCAACATCGAATTCCAAGCCCAAACTGCCACTGGGAAATTGAATGCGGAAATGATTCCCACAATTCCCAACGGATGATATTGGTCGTACATTCTATGTTCGGGGCGTTCGGAGTGCATAGTGAAGCCGTGCAATTGACGGGAAAGTCCGACTGCAAAATCGCAGATGTCAATCATTTCCTGCACTTCGCCCAAGCCTTCTTGGTAAATTTTCCCCATTTCGTAGGACACCAATTTGCCCAAAGCGTCTTTATGCGTTCTCAAAGCCTCTCCCATTTGTCGCACAATTTCGCCTCTTTTCGGAGCGGGAACAGTTCGCCAAGTTTTGAAGGCTTCTTGAGCTGTTTTCACAACTTGCTCATAATCGGATTCGGTTGCCATTTCCACCTTGGCAATCAGCTCGCCATTGGTTGGAGAATAAATTTCTCGAATTTCTCCACTTTTTGTTTTTCCCCACTTCAAACCTGTGCTGAACGCTGGATTTACTTCTTTGATGCTCAATTCTTTCAGAACCGACTGCATTTCGTTTGTTGCTACTGCTACTGACATGTTAATTTATTTGAGTTGTTTATTGGTAATTAGTACAAGTAAAAAATAGAAATATAGCAAGATAGTAAAACAAAATATTGATATTCAGCAAGTTGTGTACAGACCGTAATGTTAAATAATTTATTCTACCTATTTTCTTGTTATTGAGTAATTAGTATTGACCTGAATGATGGGTTTAAGTATTTGATTATCAGTAGGTTAATTGTGTTTTTTTAGTATGACCAAAAATTAAAATTTAATATATTGAACTATTTTTAGATTTAACTAAAAACCGTATATCAATATTTTAACTAAATAAAATAGCAGTAAATTGCTGATTAACAATTACTTAAATCATTTTTAATTCTTCATTTTTAATTTTTAATTTTTAATTTCCCCAATCAATAATTGTACTTATCAAATACATAACTCATAATTGGGGTTATTGAGTACGAATTCGATTTATTGTATTTCTATCATTTTACTTTCTTTATGAATAGTAAGACTAGGAAAGCGACTGTATTCCAAACAACAAAGTAAATCCAAAAATTTGCCATGAAATCGGTTTGGCAAGGCGGACAAGGAATGCCTTCTAAACAGGGTTCGCATAGTAATGTCGTTTTCATCAGTAAAATATTTCACAATCAGAATAGGATTTCCCAATCCAAAAAGCGAAGCTGTTCTCATACTTAAATCCTTTTTCTCCATGGTTCTATTCGCTATCTAATCTTTCTCAAAAGTATTGCTTTCTGGGTTGGATTTACTTGAAATCAGACCTAGAATCTCAACAGAATTCTTATAAATAGAATAATACATTCTAAAATCGAAAGGGAGACGAATGGAGCGAACTCCAACAGTTTTGCTAGTGCATTGAGTTCTAAGTTAGTGTCTGTAATTTTTTGGAATATTATTTTCTTCTGCAAAGCAAAATTTGAATGGTTCGGCACTCCGATGGTTCGGCATTTCGACATAGCCATAGCTACGGCTAAGAATTTTAATGCAGTAGAAGGAAATAAGAAACAAAAATAACAACACTAACTTAGGATTTGATGCACTAGATTGCCCAACATGAGGATTGACTTTCAGAAGTTCGCTTTTTTCAAAAACTGAATCAACCAGTTCAGTATATTTCTTTTCCGAATAATATTGTTTGAATTTAGGAAGCAAGTCTGCAAGTTCATCAGCAAACTCAACAGACCAAACTATTTCGTGCGCCATTGCTCAAATTTTTCTTCCATTTCTTTCGTTGTCAGAAATTTGCCCTCTCGAATGCTGGCTTGCACTTTCAATATTTTCTCGTGTTGTTCATTCGTCAAGTTGTCATTTTGGATATTTTCTACCTCCAAATTCAGTTCTTTTAGAAACCGAGTAACCATTTCAATTTGTTCCGAGGGAACTTTCACAAGTAGATGTTCCATGTTTATTGCTGTTTTGTGGAGTGCAAATTTACGGAAATTCAATCTGATATACTATTTTAGTTGTTTGAAACAGCAATAAAAGCAATTCTTGAAATCATAAACATGGAACTACTAAAAATTAAACTAACCCTGTGAAGAGCAGAATGAAGACATGCGAGGAAATGCGAAGAACTCATCGAAGATTATGCTGCTTTGTCAAGTGAGGTTTTCTTTGTCGATGACTTGACGAAACACCCGATGAATGAATAGAAGACTTTAGTGCTACTTCAAGACTCTGAAAATACAGAACTCGTTTACCACTAGCTGAAGCTAGTGGCAATTGAATCAGCACTCGGAAAGCTTATTCATTGCATCCACCTTCAGATAGATGTTTAGGATAACAATCCAAAAATGATACTTGAAATGCGATTCTGGCTAGTGCATTGAGTGCTAAGTTTGTGTCTGTATTTTTTGGAATATTATTTTCTTCTGCAAAGCAAAATCTGAATGGTTCGGCAATCCGATGGTTCGGCATTTCGACATAGCCATAGCTACGGCTAAGAATTTAATGCAATAGAAAGAAATAAGAAACAAAAAATAACAACACGAACTTAGGATTTGATGCACTAGAGTCTTAAAGTAGAAATAAGGGTATGTTTGGATTGATTTTTTATGAATTTTACGAGTTTTTCAAAACAGTTTTTTTAGGTATTTTAGAAACAGATAAAAGCTATGTGGGGAGGAAATAACGAAGAAAGCTTTTTGAAAAGCCGTAGAAACCAAAATTAAGTCGATTCAAACATACTCTAAAGCCCACTTTTGCCATTTGCCAACCAACTTTGTATATTGAAACTTGTTTTTGTGAGAGACATTATTGATTGCAAACTTTTGAATACGATGAAAAAAGCAATTCTATTATTTTTATTTCTTGGTTGGATTTTGCCAAGCCAAGCCCAACAAGCCCCTTTCAATGGAAATGGATTGTTTGAGTTGATTGGACAATATACTTCTAGTTCTGGCATGCAGGAATTGAAGAACTTCATGGCAAAAGATGCTGGAACTAAATTCAGCGAAACCGCTTGGTTTTCAAGAAAGTATGGCTTAGATATTGGATTAAAATACGGGAAAGTTACACGGGTTTTTGTACATGGAAAAAGCCCGTATAATTATGGAACACAGCCATTTATTGGAGAGTTGCCACTCAAAATAAGTCACACAGATTCTGAAAATGCAGTTGTTTCCAAATTGGGCGAACCTGCTGAGCGGAAAAGTTGGGGCGCACTCAACTATTATGTGAGCCACAAAGGCAAAAGCTACTATTTGAGTGTGGAAATGAACTCCGACCGAAATAGCGTAAAACATGTTTTTTTCAAAGACAACGAAGGCAATAAGCCAACAAATATCAACACGGAAACTTTCGGAGGAGGAGGAACGGCAATTGTCTCCAACAAAAAGGAAGAAGAGGAAGAAATTGAGATGCTAGAAGAGTTCACTTCCGACAAAACAGGTTGCATTTCAGGAGATTGCGTTGACGGAATGGGAACGTACAATTACGAGAAAGACGGCAGATATGTGGGAGAACACAAGAACGGAAAAAGAGATGGTTTCGGGACTTTCTACTTCCCAAATGGAGATTCGTATGTAGGCGAATGGAAGGAAAATAGCCAAGCTGGTTATGGAATCTATGAATATGCCACCGAAGGAACTTACCTCAAATACATGGGAGAGTGGAAAAATGGCAAACGAGAAGGCTTCGGACTGATGTTGCAACAAGATGAAACCTCCAGAATTGGGAAATGGTTGCATGGGAATTATACAGAACCTGTTGAAGCAGGTTGCTTGTACGGAGATTGCCAAAATAGTTTCAGCACCTACGTTTGGGAAGATGACGGAAGCCAATATGCAGGAAATTACGCCAACGGGAAAAAAAATGGAATTGGGATTTACCATTATGGAAAAGGTGGCACTTACAGCGGAAAGTTTGTGAATGGAGTGCGTGAAGGAAAAGGAACTTACTATTTCCCCAACGGAAGCCGATATGTGGGAGATTGGACAAATGACAGAAGAAACGGCTACGGAGAACTCCACCAAAAAGGAGGAGAAATTGTGAAAGGAGACTGGAAGAATGGGAAGCTGATAAGTAAAAGAGACTGATTTTTTCAGAAGAAAGAGAAAGGAAGAAGGAAAAAAGATGATGCTGACATATTTCTCATTCGAGTTCACAACAAGTTACCAACTCAATAGTTGTTATATGGAAAACTTATCTGTTTGAGTTTTCTCTATGTTTCTATGTAAATTTGTGATTGGATTGAGATTGCAAAACAAAGATTCTAGAATTAGTAGTCAGACAAAATTATTGCAACACCTTGTCTTTCATAAGATGCTGATTGTCAATACATAATTTACTATGGCATCGGTCATCTGGCTTTCTATTTTTTACTTGTACTTACTCTTTTTTCTTTTCTCCGTAGAATCTAACCAAGTCAAATTACCATCGAAATGAAATTATATAAGACATCCATTGCCTTCTTTCTTTTCTCTTTTATTCTATTTTCATGCGCTTCCGATGGCGGTGAGAGTGCAGATAATGGCATTGCAGAAGGCGGAGGCGACTCTGGAGAAACGAACAGGCTTGTTAGTGAAGATACCAAACCCATGGATTTATCTGCGGATTTTTCTGCCATGTTTGCAGCGGGTTTCATTGGGAAATCCAAAGAACAAGTTTTAGAGAACATAGATAGAATGATAGATAAGGAGATTGGTGCTTACCTGATTTACAAGCCAGGAGCGGCCGCCATTCCCAAAAGATTCACTTCTGCCGAAGATTTGAAAACCACATTTGCCTACATTGACGAGACTTTCGTGCAAATTAAAGACGTGCCAAAAAAAGGCGAATTGCCTTATTTCGATTGCGAAAGTTTCGACAAGGAAGGAAATTATTATAAAGAAGTTGAGAGAGGTGGGAGAATACAAATGGCAATGAACGACCAAAAAGAACTGCTCTTCACAGAATTCCCCGAAGAGGAAGTAACTCAAATGACCAATGCAGATAACGCCACCTCAATAGTCATGGTCTCCACCAATGCTAAAATAGAAATGAGTTTTGGGAAAGTAAACGGAGAATGGAGGTTGATTACCGTAAATATTGCCGATTACGATTGTGGAACTTAATCTCAGTAAACAGTTGTCAGTTTCAGAAAAACATTTTAAAAACCGTGACGAGAGTTGCGGTTTTTTGCTTTTCATCAATTTAGAATGAATGTACTATTGAAAACTTCCGAAAAAACTCCTTACATTGTAGTTCAAACAACTTGACTGACTACAATGAAGAACCTCATTCTTACAGCTTCGCTACTTTTTTTGATTTCCACCAGCCTTTTTGCCCAACGGATTTTTGAGCAGAATGGCAAATTCGGATTGAAAGGCAATGACTCCACCGTGCTTTTGAAACCTGAATATGAAAACATCAACCTCTGCTATTCGCTCGATGAAGTGAACACCAGCTTCCAAATCAAAATAGATAATACCTTTGATGATTTTGGCGGTTTCGGGGAAGATGACTTCGGAGAGGGAGATTTGGACTCATTTGGGGAAACCGAAGGACGCACTCCTCCAAAGTATGTTTCCGTGCAACTCAATGGCAAAAAGGGGTTGTTTGGATTGGGCAAAAATGGGAACAAATTGGAGGAAATTCTACCTGTCGAATTCCAATCTTTCCAAGCATTTGGCGAAGAAAGTAATAGCAGTTTTGATGGAGGAAAACTGCAAATTCTCCTACTCCAAAAAGAAAATAAGTGGGCGATATTCTCGCCAAAAGAACAAAAGCTTACTAAAGTAAACTATAAATTTGAAGAATTAAGTGTTGGAAATAGCGCAAGTGGCAATTGGATTGTAGCAAAACAAAATGGCAAATGGGGATTTGTTGACAGAACAAATACCGAGATAAAAACCAATTTTATTCACTCCAAAAAACCTGAATTCAAATTTGAGAATACGTTTTTGGTAGAAACGCTTCCGAACAAAGACCCCCGATTTGTCATGCTCAGCAAGGAGGAAAACAAAGTTAAACTTTCAGAATATTTCAATCTGTCGAGTACGAGACATAGCGGTCTGATTGGTAAGAAAAATGGAGCTTGGGGAGTTGTGCACACTTCGGGGATTGTTCTCCTTCCCTTTGAGTACGAGAAAGTTACATTCTACCCTAGTAATTTCTCTTTTGAACTCCGCAAAAATGGAAAAACTGGCTTGGCATTTTATTCAGGCTCATCCATTATTATTGATTCAGTCGAATCGGATGAAGATTTAGCTGTAGGCAAAACATATAATCCGATTGAATTGAAAATTCCTGTCGAGTTTGATAAAATCCAGAGAACGGAAGAAATCTACCTAATAGAGAAAAACAATAAAGTAGGTGTTTACTCCCAAAAAGGAGAACCAATTTTGCCAATTGAGTACGATGATATCAAGAAGACCTACAAAAAGCCCCGATTGGTAGTCCAAAAAAATGGGAAGCAAGGTATTATTTCCTATTCTGAGAATGCAGGGAAGATTGAAAGCAAAATGGAGTTGCCAGTAGAATACGAAGATTTACAGTCTGATTATGATTTGAAAAGTGGTTTTTTCGCAAAAAAAGACGGGAAATACGGAGTCATCAATCCAGATTACTCCATTGCACTTCCTTTTGAATATGATTCTCTGATTTCCTATCCACGCTACTTTCTGAAAAAAGGGGGAAAGTGGGGAAGATTAGAGCTGACCAGCAAAGGGGAAAGCTTAGAATTCAAAACAGCGATTCCGTTCAAATATGAAGGTTTTCGCAGGCTAGAAAACTCCTCACAGTTTGTTTTGGTAGAAAATGGCAAGTCTAAATTATATCATATCAAAACAAATGAACTCGTTTCCGAACTAGAATTTGATCAAGTAGGCTGGGAAAAAAATGGTTGGGTTTGGTTTATGAATGACGGAGAGTTCGGATTGGTAGAAATAAAAACAGGAGAAGTTACTCCGCAAGAAGGAATTGCATCCAAGTTCTCACTCAAATGGGAAACACCAATTGGGCAAACGACTTACCGAACCAACATTATGCTTGCCAACGGACAAATTGTAGTAGGCTCAAACGGATTGGAGAGAGGAAAGAGAGATGCTAAAGATGGAATATATTTGATTGACCCAAAAACAGGCGAAATCAATCAGCAACTCAATCCAACCGCAACTCCAAAAGCTGATGTGAACGGACAGGCGATTTCAGGCGATAAAATCTTTTTCACCAACGAAAATGGGGAGTCTTTTTGCTACAACCTTTCAGGCAAAACAATTTGGAGAGCTACCATAAAAGACAATTTCAGCGGAGATGATTATTATGATACGGAAAGCAAAATAGGCGAATTTGAAAACAGCCCAGCCTTGGCAGATATGAATGGCGATGGAAAAGATGATGTAGTTTTCACTTCGGAAGCAGGGCAGATTTATGTGCTGAACGGAGAAAATGGCAGAAGAATTGACCTTCCCAAATTCAAAAGAGAAGACAACTATTCATTTCTTGCCACGCCTCTTCTCTACGATGTTTCTGGAGACGGAACTCCCGACATTCTCACGGGCGGAAGATGGAATAACCTCATGGCTTTCGATGGAAAAACTGGCGAATTACTTTGGAAGAGAAAAGAACCTTATTCCGTATTAGCTTCTGCCACAATTTTATTGGAGAAGAATGAATTGCCCAAAGTTTTAGTCGCCAGCCGCAGCAATCAGATTGATTTTGCCAATTTGAAAACGGGCAAAACCGAGAAAAGAATCATATATGATGATTATGCACTATTCGCCACACCAATGCTCACTCCAAGCAAAACATTGGTTTTAGGAACTGCCGAACCTCGCTCCGAAGGAATATTACAGACTTTCCAACTGACAAAAGAGAGTTGGAAGGAAGATGAAGACACGAAAGACATCTTATTCAATTCCAAAGATAATGCGAAAGCAAAACACACCGCCAACCGAATTTCCTCCGCAGGTTTTGTGGCAGATGTGCTGGGAAATGGAGAATTCCAAATAGGAATGGTCAGCGAATCGGGCGAGTTCAGTTTAATAAATGAGCAAGGAGAAATAATCCAACAACTCCGATTGCCCGCTGGAGTGGAAGCACCAATTTTTGTAGGAGATATTGATTCCGA
The DNA here is from genome assembly GCA_963729615.1 of uncultured Cytophagales bacterium. Taxonomy (GTDB): domain Bacteria; phylum Bacteroidota; class Bacteroidia; order Cytophagales; family Flammeovirgaceae; genus JBLIFI01. Next base: position 225,757 of record CAVSOI010000023.1, on the reverse strand, counting down.
TGGCAAATTGGAAATCGTTTTCGCTTGCTTAGACGGAATGTTACGTTGCTACGAAACCAACTCGGAAGGAAAAGTTTTTTGGGGGCAGTTTCGTGGAGACAACAAGAATTCTGGTGTGATGGATTTTAGGTAAATCAAACTGACTATAAGATGAAGAAAATCCTAGTTCTATCGCTTTTTCTTTATTCCAATGTGATTGTATTTTCCCAATCTATTTTTGAGAAAGAAGGAAAGTTTGGCATAAAAGGAAAAAGTGGAAGTGTAATTCTTGAGGCAGACTACGAGCGCATTCTCAAAACCGAAAGTAATGCTGTCTTTTTGCTAGTTCAACCCAATCCAGACTATTCGGGTAAGACTGAAAACCATGATGCCGAGCAGTTGGCAGATATACGATTTTGGGGTTCCTCCTGAGAGCTATCCGCTAGAGCGGTTCGAGTTTCTGCCGAGCAAAAAATATGGAGCTATTCGAGTTGATTGGGAAAGCACGGTTTTGCCATGTGAATTTTCGGCAATTATATATCATCGTAAATATATTGGTGATGATACTGGTGGAACAGAAAAACACTACTTTTTTGTTATGAAGGATAATGAATATACACTTTTCCAAAATGGTGCAAAAGTAGATTCTGTATCTTTCGACTCGCACCTGCTGGACCTGCAAGGATTTTGGTTTCGCAAGAGTGGGAAATGGAGTTTTTATAACGAATATTTAGAGAAAACTACATCGGAAGGTTATGACAAAATAGAGGAAGAAGCTAAAATAATGGCTGACAGTTATAAGAACCCAATTTCCGAAGAACCTACTGCCTGGGGAAGCACTTTTTACAAAGGGAAGCAATATATGGTGGAAAACAACAAAGGGAAGCAATATTTGAGGAGTATAAAAGGAGATGTTTTTCCCAAAGAATATTCTTTAGGCAAGCGGAAAGAGCCTAATGGGAATTGGATGATAAAAACACCAAAAGGAAAATATGGAGTGAGTGACTCCTATTTAACACGTTGGCTCATTGAGCCAAATTATACTAAGCTAAAGTGGGTTGGAGAAGGTAAATACGAAGCTTTGCGAAATGGGAAAACTGAAATTGTTACCATTGACTGACAATAATTTTGCTAGTCGAGGTTTGCAATGGGACTCGCCTTCGAGCCTCGATTTCATCTGCCGAAAGTTTCCTAACTTTCTTACTTTTAGCAAGTTAGGAAACTTGCCAACATTGATTCAAGGCTAAGAAGCCTTGAATAGCAGAATAGCAGACAATTCAAAGAAAAAATCATCGTTTTGGATTTAGAAAACCCGAACTTTGTAACCATGAAAAAATACTTATTCCTACTTTTATTCCTTTCACCAATTTTTAGCGGAAATTCCCAATCCATTTTTGAAAAAGACAGCAAGTTTGGAGTCAGAAACTTAAATGGGGAAACAGTTTTGCCCGCAGTTTTCCACCAAATTCTGAACATAGATTATGGCAGATTTCTGCTGGTTCAGGTAGATTATGAAAACTTAGGCGAGAAGAAAGATCCAAAACACGCTTTCAATCAGGATGTGAATCTGCAATTTTGGAACTCCAACCAAAACGCTAATTGGGAAGGAAGTAACTTTCCGCAAAGGCAATTTCCGTTCTTTCCCAACCTGAAATATGGCATTTTTGAAGCAGGCAAACTAGACAGCATTGTTGTTCCCTGCGAGTTCTCGGCAATCATTAGCGAGTGGAATCCCGATGGCGATATGTCTGCCAAAACAAGCAATTATATTTATTTTGTGCGAGACAGCAGCAAATATTCCCTGCTCGGAAAAGAAACCATCGAAACCAAGTCCGATTCAATTCGCCAAAATAAAGTGAAATCCAATTCCATCCAATTCAGCGATTTCCAGCTCGACCCGCAAGGCTATTGGTTGGGAAATTCGGTTGGAGAGAGCCTGAAATGGCATTTCTACAATAAATCACTCCAACTGCAATCAGATTCAGGCTATTCTGAAGTGAAGTTTTTGCAGTCAATCGTTACCGATAATAATGGTAATTTGATGAGGCAAAGACCAAATAATATGGCTGAGAAATTCCAAACTGGCAGTATTTACTTGGTTGGAGACAGCACTGGCTATTATTTTTTCAACAGCGTGAAAAAGACTAACTTCCCAAATCAGCCCTTCAAAAAATATTCGGAAACAAAAGCGGGCTGGCTAGTGGAAATGCAAAACGGAAAGTTCGGAATTATGGACTCCAACTACCAGTTCTGGCTTCTTGAACCGAGATATAAAGTGCTGAGGCATAAGAAACGGAACAAATACATTTTTGAAAAGGATGGGAATTCTGGGGAAATTTCGGTGGAGGATTAAAGAACAATCAACTATCTGAAGATGGTTGCAATTGAATAGCTAACAAAAGCTTCCCATTCAATTGCCACTAGCTGAAGCTAGTGGCAAAAATAAACTCGCAAACTAAACTACTAACATGAAAAATCTACTATTCACTCTCCTCGCCATTTTCTCAATCCAACCCGTTTTTTCCCAAACCGTTTTTGAAACAGAAGGGAAATATGGATTGAAAGATGAAATAGACAATTCCATTATTCTCAAAGCCGAATACGACCAAATTATTGGCGATGGCGAAGCTTGGATTTTATGCAAATTCAACCCGAAGTATAAAGGCGCAAATCCCAAACAGCTACACGATTCTGACAAAATCAAAGCGAAATTAGACAAAGACAAGCTAAGCGTATCGAACTTGATAGAGTTTGCCCCAGAGAAGAAGATTTTCTCATTTTTGCCAAATATGCGCTACGGTTTCTTACAAAATATTTCCGAAAAACCCATTCCTGCAGAGTTTGAGTCCGTTCAATTCGTGTTTCCTATTGAAGAGTTTATCGTGAAAAAAGAGGGAAGTTATTACCAGTACAACCCCTTTAAAAGAAAACTCAGCAAGAAAACCCGAGCAGATAAACTGAATTTGGTTGATAGCGAATTCTTCATTTTTGAACGAGACGGAAAATGGGGAATGATGGAGTATGATTTCAGTACGGAAATTGACCCGAAGTACGATTCGGTAAAGTACATAGATGATTTGAGGGCATTCCAATTTTTCCGAAATGGAGAATTTCAGTTTTTGGACAAATATGACAGAGGCAAACTCCGCCCAACAGAACCACTTCAGGCATTCCGCACAAAAAATTCCGATGGATTTGAGAGAATGCTATTGGCAAAACAAAATGGGAAATGGGGGCTTTTAGATATTTATTCCGATTTATGGAGTATTAAACCAACTTACGAAGAGCTAGATTTTCCGCATCAAAAGATAATTTCTTTGCCAAGAAGGAAGGCAAATGGGGAATTATTGGCTTGGAAGGAAATCAGATTATTCCCTTTCAGTACGAAGATATGGAAGAGGCGTTCGATAACATGTTTTATGTGAAAAAGAACGGGAAATATGGACTTTATGCCTTGGATGGAGAGGAAATTTACAATCAATGGAAGATTGAATTCGATAGTTTGAAAAGAGAATCTGGCTATTATTTGGTATTCAATAATGGCTCTGTCGGCTTGTACGATAGTTTTGCTGGGCAACTGCTGCTTCCAATTTCCTTTGATGAAATCAATGTGCCAGAGCCAGTAGAAGATAAAATGTCTTCCGAAGAAGGTTTGGTTGTTAATCAAAATTGGATTGAGGTAAAAAAAGATGGCAAAACTGGAGTTTATGAAATTATTGTTGCAGGGGAAGTCAAAGAAATCATTCCCTCAAATTATGATACTTGGCGAGATATTTCAGATGCAAATCAGAGCGGAATCAGTACGCTAGATTGGTTTCTACTCAAGAAAAACAATAAATGGGGAATTTTCAAAAAAGGAAGCAGGATTGAGGAAATCAGTTTTGAATACGACTCAATCCACCCAGAAGTGAATGACGGAATGTTGACTGCCCAAAAAGATGGAAAATGGGGAATGATTTCCAAAGATGGAAACGAAATCCAACTGAAATTCATTTACGATGAAATCCTTCCAAATCCACATTTCTCAACTTGCCTAATGAAATACGAAGGGAAATGGGGAAAGCAGACAGTCGGCTTTGATGATAATGTGGATTTTTTTGAGGGAGATTTCGAGCAGAAAATCAATATTATAGAAGTTGTTCCTTTTGAATACACTTTGGAAGAAGCAAAATTGATGGAAAAAGCGCCTGACATGAAAGTGAAGTTGGGAAATGGCTTTGAACTTATATTGGAATCGAATGCAAGCACAGATTTTAAGTGGAATTGGCTCAATAAAGATGCGGTCTCGATTGTGGAACTCGCCAATCACAACTATACCGATTCAGGAACTGAGTTAGTCGGACGTGGCGGAGAGGAAACATGGAGTTTCGAAGCCATCAAAAAGGGAATCCAAGCAATTGAATTTGGCTACACCCGCCCTGGTGGAGTTTTAGGAGCGGACATGCAGAAAAGACGATTTGTGATTATGGTGGAATAATGAGGGCTAGTGCATTGAGTTCTAAGTTCTGGTTGGTATTTTTTGGAATATTTTTTTCTTCTACAGAGCAAAATCTGAATGGTTCGGCAATCCGATGGTTCGACATTTCGGCATAGCCTAGCTACGGCTAAGAATTTTAATGCAGTAGAAGGAAAAAAGGTAACTATTTACCACCCTTAATTATCTGATTATCAATTAATTATAAATTTGAAATTATTGAAATCCCTCAGAATTTTCTACTTTTCAAAAAACCAATTTCAATATTTGTAATTTCAGTCTGATTTTTTACGAAAAATGAAAATAAAGCATCTGTTTTGATTACTGTAATTCGATTGTCATAAAAAATAGTGGTAAATAGTTACGAAAAAAGATACATAAAATACAATCACGAACTTAGGAATTGATGCACTAGGAAAAGGAATCTAAGCCTTACTCATCACAAAGCCAATCCAACCATAAGCTTTTTTATAGTTGGATTGGCTTTTGCGAAATACGATTCCATCTATCAGAAATCTACATTCTCACTCTACTGTTCGTCAATCAGCATGGGTGTTTTGCCATTGGTAATAATCACTTTGGCATTATTGGATTTTGACAACTTCTCAAAAACCTCCAAACTTTTGTAGCGAATTATCAACTCCGTCAACCCTTCGGAAATGGTTTTTTGGAAATCTCTGATTGCCATGGCTTCAATCTGCATTCTTTTCGCTTCCTGACGTTGCCTTTCCAAGATAAACTCCATGGCTTGCGCTTGCTGTTCTGCTTCCAACTTTGCCTCAATAGCTTCGGACAGCTTTTGGGGAAGTTTTATGTTTTTCAGCAAAACTGCCTCCACCACAAATCCTCTATCTCCAAGCAAGGAAGTCATTTTTGCGGCAATGGCTTTTTCGATTTTCTCTCGTTCCGCAGTATGAAGGTCTTTTGCTAAAAATCTGGCGGTTACATCAGCAGAGGCAGACCGCAGAGAACTCAATATAATATCTTCCCCATTTTTTACGCCAACGGTTTCCACAATTTTTATTGCATATTCTTTTTTGATGTGGAACAATACAGCCAATTCGCAACTCACACTCAAACCTTCTTTTGTAGGCAAATAACCCAAATTGACAGGCATATTTATTGTTCTTATAGGAACTTTTACCATTTTGGTGGTAAACGGATTCAAGGAATACATTCCCTGAGGCAAGGGTCCCTTTTTAATCTTACCTAATCTCTGCTTCACGCCTACTTCGCCAGGCCGTACTATTGCGCAGGAACTTACAAAAAATAATAAAATCAGAATTAAACATGATGAACTTTTCATAGCATTTCAGTTTTCGTGAAAATAATATGTTAATATAATAATTATTTTTGTCAAAATTTACGACAAAGGTAATTATTGCTTATTTTTCATTCAAATAGTGAGAAAATCCCTCTTGAAATACACATTTTGGTAGTGGTAAATTGGTAAGGCTAACGAAATAAATTCGTAGCGCAAATGTCCGCTCAATGCTTTCAACACTTTTGGTTTGTGATTGGACGCAGCTAGAGCTACGTCCTACAGAACTGAAACTCTCAAATTACACCTATTTTTGGTATAAAATCAAACATATATTTTCCTTAAGTTGACAGCATTGAGCGTCCGCTGGGCGGAACTCCGCTCGTGCCGAAATATCCAAAAGCAACCTTGCATCTTTCGGACTCCCCACATTCTTACATCATTCTCAATTCTCAATTCTTAATTTTTCATTTTTAATTCTCAATTCTCAATTCTTTCTCCTTCACTCCAGCAACTCCTTCAATCGCTTCATTTCCAGCTGGTTGTATTCCGAGTAAATGGAATCGGCAATGTCTTTTTTCTCTTTCGTGGTCAGTCGCCAACTGAGAGAAGCCTGTTTGTAGCCGTCTTTTCGGGAGCTGGTAATGTATTGGAAATTGACCACATCGAGCGGTTGTTTCAGCCAAGTTTCGGCACTTTGCAACAGGCGGTCGTTGTTCATGTCTTGGAAAGAGAATAGATTTTGCGCTAAGCTATTTACTGGGGCAAGCAGTTGGTTGAGGTTTCCGCTTTGCTTTGCCAATTCCAATTCTCGCTCTTTGGGTTTGTCCCGAATCGTTACCAAAACGACTCCAGAAGTATTTTCCGAAATCCACTCTCTGAAAACATGCAGAAACTGAACTGCATCGGTTACTCCGAAATTGTCAATCAAACCTGCATCCATAATTGCCATGCCAGGCCTGCTGGGCAAAATTACGTTTGGAGTGATATAGGGAAAAGTAGCATTCATTCTCAATGCCGTTATGAACCGTAAACTGTCGGCTAGTTGCGCTTCAAAAAACCTGCGGAACTCGATTCCACGCACTTTCAAATCCAGTTTCCGACTAGAAGAATCGCTCCCCAAATTCATGTAAGAAACATCTTGTGCGCTGATGAAAAGCCTTCTGCCATCGTTCACAATGGTTGGAGACAGGAACATCATCGGGATTTTCGCTTGCCTTTCAGGTGCACGATATGCCAGAATCGGTTTGTCTAGCACAGAATCTACATCAATCAGAATTTGCCTTTCCAGTGAATAACCACGGTCTTTAAAGTAGGAACGCTCGCCAATCTCGAACCGCTGAAATCGGAACAATAAATCGGAAACCACTAAAGAAAATATGGTCGGATTGAGTTTGTCTCTGGCAATTTTCTCTAAATAAATTTCCGAGTTGATGGATTTCGAAAGTCGATTTTCCAAATTCTGCAAATACAATTCCCGAAAATAGGCCATGCCAATCATTCCGCCCGAAGAGCCCGTCATCAGCACAGAATGTTTCATTAAATTCCCATTTGAAGCACTATCCGCATATTGCAAAGTCCGTAGCGACCAAACCGATGAGCGCATTCCTCCGCCACTCGATGCAGAAATGACCAGTTTTGGCAGAATTGAGTCGGGGAAATTCGCTCGCCACTTATTCAGAATGGCGAGTGTAGCTTCTTTATCTTTCTCCACAAATTCGGGCGAACTCAAATCTCGGATTCTTTTGAGAGAATAATCCGCCTTGGAACTGTAATCCATCCCGAAGGCCTGATGGTAGAAAGTCGGGTTGGTGTTTTCGGGAATGACTTTCCAAACGAGCAGGAAAATGATGATGACCAAACTGAAAGCCCAATCTTTCAGCCAATAGGCAACTGCCCCAGAAATCATGAGCAAAATGGTAAACAGCATGATGGCACTCGCTCCTGCGGGAATCTGAAAAATGGGAACGTCTCGGAACAAGCCCAATCCGAACAAAGCCAGCAGAATTACAATCTGAATAATGACTGCATTCAATTGCGTTTGGTCAAACACTTTGGTAATCAGGCTTTTATCGTAAGGGTAATTATTGTTGATGGGCGCAATCATAAACGGGAACTGGAAATAGGAATGGATTTCCACCCTTTCGTTCTGGACCTTGTGCAATCGCTCCATCACATTGACTCTCTGCAATCTGCCCTTTTTGAGTTGCTTATCCAATGTATTGGCGAAGGTCTTGAAGAATCGTGCGCCCGTGAATCGGAAATAATAAGTCGCCAACAGGAACATAATCAACATTCCCGACAAAAAAGCACTAATTTCCCAAATGATATTCCCCCAACTTTCTCCCTCGTAAGTCCGTTGGAAAATGGCGATTTTGATGAGGTAATAAAGGAAAAATAAGGCAGGAAGAAGGCTGTTGTTTACCGAGAATTGCAACAAGGGAAAGCGCATGATTCCCAGAAAAGTGTAGCGATATCCACCCAAAATGTAGCAGGTAATGTGGAATGCCATGGTAAAACTGCTGAACGCCAAACCCATGATGAAAAAACTCCAACCGTTGACTTCATTCAAATATTCTGGGTCGAGAAAGAGGTAGGAAATGCCCATTTGGTCGCCAATGGTTCCGCTGACAAATGCCCAAAGCAACAGCCAAAACGAAAGCAATACATGGTTGGATTTCACATTATAGATTGCCAAATGAATGGGAAATGACAACACAAAACCATTGAAACGCTTGTTGAACGCACTTTTCAGCTTCCTAAACTTGCGTTGGGGAAGGCTCTCGGCTTCGGTTTCTACGGGTTTCCAAGTCATTTGAGTAGTAAGATGTAAGTATCAAGTCGCAAGACAAAAGGCAAAAAAATGATTTTCAAAAGTCCAACAGCTTGTTGGACTAATTTCTCTGGGTTCTTTTGATTGTTTCAGAGAGTTCTTTTTCAATTTCCTCTATTGTGGGCAATTGGGGTTTAATTATTTCTCATTCCACCAACTCCTTCAAAATCAAAATCTCCTCGGCATAAGGCTCGCCATTGAATTTGAAAGTGGCGAATTTATACGTTCCCGGGTCGAGGAAAAGCCCACGGAAAGAAGCGTAATTCAAGCTGTGGTTTACGTAGTTTTTGTACTCGCCAATGTGTTCGTTGAAACTTTCGCCATCGTGCTTGTAAACGTGCATAATTACTTGGTGTGTTTGGAGTGGTCTGGAACCAGACATATATATATAGTAATAATACAAACCTGTGGAACTTGGCTCTACTTCTCGGAGAATATCCACGGGTTTTCCTTTCACAACTTCCTTGGCAAAAACCAGCTTTTGGTCGTAACGCAGAATCAAAGTATCGGTGGCAACCACTTTTTTGTCTGCATTGGTGTAGGAAATTGCGTAATCTCCTACGGTTTCAAAATGGATTTTCTTTTCGATGGATTGCGCACTTTCAGGCACTTCCAGTTTGTAGGTATCGTGTTCCTCAAACTCGCCCAAAGGGGTTCTGCGGTCAATGAACAAATACATTTTGGGTTCTTGAATGGCTGGCGATTCGCTATATCTCAAAAATAGATTGATTCCCTGTCTCTTTCCGTGAACCGTCCATTCCGAAGCGGTTTTAGAAGGCAAACTATCCAAACCAAGTGTTTGGTAAATCTCTAATTTTTGGGCTTGAATTGGCGAAATGCCAAAAAATGCCTGGAAAAATATAAATAGAATAAATAGTCGCATGAATAATTTATTTTAGTGTAACATCGCTAAAATAGTAATCAAATACTGTTTCTACTTCTTGTTCGGCTTTTTTTGATTGCCAAAGTTTACGGAAATGAATTGGAAGTTTTTTTTGTGAAATTCGACCTATATAAAGTGAAAGCTATCTATATTGCCCGATTGACGGGAAACATCCAACTTAAATTATTGATAAGGTAAGATGGTGCAACACAAATCAGTTACTGCTTTGCACTTACTGATTATTGTAATAAGTTTGCACTTGCTAAGTAAATTATGAGCAAAGTGGCATTGAATATAATCGAAAAAGACGGTTTCAAATATATTGATGAAGGCGAAGGCGAAGTGCTGATGCTCCTTCATGGGTTATTTGGCGCATTGAGTAACTGGACAGCCGTAACCGAGCAGTTCAGCAAGACGCACCGTGTAGTAATTCCAATGATGCCAATTTATGAATTGCCCGCCCGAAAGGCCAGCTTAGATGCCTTGGTAGATTTCATTACACGTTTTGTGGATTGGATGCAACTAGATGATATAAACATATTGGGCAACTCACTTGGCGGGCATGTTGGTTTGATTTATACTTTGGCGAATAAACAAAAAGTCAAAAAACTAATCCTTACTGGCAGTTCTGGGCTTTTCGAGAATGGAATGGGAAACTCCTACCCAAGAAGAGGCGATTATGAATTTGTGGCAAAAAAAGTGGCTTATACTTTCTACGACCCTGCGGTTGCCACACACGAGTTGATAGACGAGGTTTTTCAAGTTACCAACAGCATTCCCAAATGTTTGAGTATGGTAGGTTTTGCCCGCTCGGCACAAAAACATAATATGGCGGGTTTGATTTCAGACATATCCATTCCCACATTGCTCATTTGGGGCTTGAACGATACAATCACTCCTCCGTTTGTAGCGCACGAATTCAACCGACTTATGCCAAACACCCGCTTGCACTTCATTGACAAATGTCGGGCACGCCCCAATGATGGAACATCCGTTGCTTTTCAATAAATACTTAGATGATTTCCTGAAAAGCAATTCTAATTAGTCCGAAAACTTACAATTAAGGTTTCATTGATTGATATTTCCCACCATCTTAGAACAGATGTTGGGTTTTTGACGTTTAGAGTGTAGATTGAGTTCTTTAAAAGCCTTTCTGGGTAATTTCAGAATTCACATATTGCACCACTAAGTTTTTGCCTATAAACACCGAAACTAAACACAAAAAATATGATTGCCTCCGACCTCATCAATCCACTTATTCCTACAGTAACGACTGCCGACTCTAGCCATGGCTACGCTGGAATGGATGGACGAGTTTCGGGTAAGTCAGCTTCCTGTGGTGGAAGAGAAACAATATAAAGGGTTGGTGGAGGACTCCAAAATGCTCATTTTCGCTAATGATACAAATACGGTTGGAGATTTCGAATTGAAAGCCTCCAAAAGTTATGCGACTGAAAATCAGCACTTTTTTGATATTATTTATTTCTTCAATGAGTATAATGTTGAGTTAATTCCCGTTTTGGATGGTCAGAATAACTATTTGGGCGTGATTAGCATAAAAGATACTGCCAAGGTGCTATCAAAATCTTTTGCCTCGGAAATGCCTGGCGGAATCATCACGCTTTCAATTGACTACCGAGATTATTCTATGGCAGAAATTGGGCGTTTAGTGGAATCCAACAATGCCAAGATTGTAAACAGCTTTTTGGAAATAAACCCAGAAGTGCCCACTAAACTGGAATTGACCATTAAGTTGAATACTTTGAAAATTGCGCCTATCGTTGGTACTTTAGAAAGGTTTGGCTATAATATCATGTCTAAATTTCAGGAGGAAGAGACAACTAGTTTGGAGACAGAAAGATTTAATTCACTCATGAAATACTTAGAATTTTAATCTCCAAACTTAAAAAATAAAAGAAACAGCAGAATACGAGCGTATTCTGCTGTTTCTTTTATTTATAAACTCTGCACAATTATGAGATTCCGTATGCTTTTTTACATGAACGAGTATTTTCCAAATTAAACATTAACAAGCCTTTTGTATTTCTACTTTGAAATCTCATCATATTATGGCATTTTTATCAACAATAATCTGAACGTTGGTACAACTCATCAGTTTTAAATTGAATCATATTTTTAAAAAAGGTTTTTCTGAATCCTTCCTAAATTTTAATAATGAGCAAAAAAGTATTAATTGTAGATGACTCTTTATATATGCAGTCAATCATTAAAGATGCACTAGAAGGTGCTGGCTATGAAGTTTTGGGTGTTGCTGGAGACGGAGAGTCTGCAATTGACATGGCAATTGAACTAAGCCCCGAACTAATTACACTTGACAATATTCTGCCCGACATGTTGGGGTTGGATGTAATCAAGGCATTGAAAGAGGAAAAAGTCAGTTCTAAAATACTGATGGTAAGTGCCGTAGGTCAGCAATCTGTAATCAATACGGGAATTGCTTTAGGAGCAGATGGCTATTTGGTAAAACCATTTACGACTGAGCAACTTTTAGAGAAAATAAAAGAAGTTTGAATCACTCCAGAATGAAAAAAAATATTTTAATTGTTGATGACTCTCCTTTTTCCCAAGCTTATATCCAAAAATCTTCTAGAAAAATCTGGAGATTTTGAAGTGGTGGCAAAAGCGAGTGATGGAGAGGAGGCAAAGAAACTGTTTAAAGAGCAGATGCCAGAAATTGTTACTTTGGATAATATTTTACCCGATATTTTGGGTGTAAAGCTGATTCCTTTCTTCAAAAAGCATAATGCTTCTGTAAAGGTATTAATGGTAAGTGCCATTCAGCAAAAGTCAATGAAAAAAGAAGCTTCTGATTTGGGCGCAGATGGCTATTTGTGCAAACCATTTACAGAGGCAGAATTGGTAGAAGCCATTCAAAACTTATACGAAGCATAAATTCTCGAAATGAAAGACGATGAATTAAAAAAAATATTCCTTGCCGAGGCTCAAACCAATTTTGAGGACTTGAATCGTCTGTTCACTCAACTCGAAAAGAACAATAATGACAGGAATTCCATCGATTCCATTTTCCGAATTACGCATACACTCAAAGCAAATGCGGCCGCAATGGGTTTTGAGGGGATTTCTCAACTTTCCCACGTACTGGAAGATATTTTCAGCTTAATCAAAGTTGGGAAAATGGATGTTACGCCAGATACTTTCAATACGCTTTTTAGAGCAAATGATAAATTGGGCGAACTGATTGACAGCATCAAATCTGAAAAGCGTGTCAGCCACCGGGGAATGCTTACTAAGTTGAAAGTATTGCTCCGAACTGCCCAAGAACGTGAGGATTTGAATGAATCTCAAAGTGCAGAATCTGATTCATCAGCAGGGGAAACCAAACAATCCAACCAAGAAAAAAACAATGCCGAAGAGGAAAGTGAGCAAGAACCAAAAAACGAGTCAAATAATCTGACCGAAAAAGACGAAGCTCCCAAGACTGGAGATATTTCCTTCTCTGATTATGTGCAAGTTCCTGTGGAGAAACTTGACCAACTTATGAATTTGGTGGGCGAGCTTTCCATTGAGCGAGATAGGCTAATTACCAAAAATTTGACGATTAGCAATGGGCGAAGCACGAATGAGTACGCTGGATTGTACCGAATCAGTGCCGATTTGCAGTATGCGGTCATGTCGGTCAGGTTGGTAAAAGTAAACGTGCTTTTCAATAAATTCCATCGGATTGTACGTGATGTTGCCAATTTTGAGCAGAAAAAAGTGGATTTGGTATTGGCGGGAACTGAAATTGAAATTGATAGAAATGTACTGCAAACCATTTCCGATTCGCTCATTCATTTGGTAAGGAATGCCATTAGCCACGGCTTGGAAACTCCGAAAGAACGTTTGGCAAAAGGGAAACCCGAAATTGGGATTTTGAAACTGAGTGCCAGAAATGACAGAGATTCTGTTGCCATCGAAATTAAAGACGATGGGAACGGAATAGATGCCAAAGTCATCAGAAAAAAGATAATTGAAAAAGGATTATTGTCTGAAGAACAAGCCAACGAACTCCATGACAATGAAGTGATTCTGTATATTTTTGCGCCTGGATTCAGCAGTAAAGATAGCGTTTCCGAAGTTTCTGGAAGAGGTGTTGGAATGGACGTGGTTAAAAAAGCGATTGATACGATTGGTGGGGAAATTGAGACCAAAACAGAATTGGGGAAAGGCACTACTTTCACACTTTATTTGCCTGCTTCAATGGCAGTGAAAAAAGCATTGCTCTTCGAGATTGAGGAAGGGAGTTTCGCTATTCCACTATCTTTTATTGAGTCGGTAATTTATATGGAGAAAAACGAGTTGCACAAAATAGGCAAAGGATTGGTCGGAACTCATGCTGGAGATACAGTTTCAGTTATTTTTCTGAGAGACTTGTTTCGTGTTTCTCCCGAGGACGGTCAAATTGCAAAAAATTTCCACCTTACTTTCGATGAGTTGGAGTCAGACAAAAATTTCCACACAGTCTTGATTTCATTGGAAGGGAAAATGGTGGGTTTTGTGGTAGATAGATTGCTTCAACAAAAAGAAATCATTGAAAAGCCAATGGCGGGCGCACTCAAAAACTCCAAATACATTAGTGGCGCAACTATTTTGGGCGATGGTTCAGTTTGTTTGGTTTTAGACGTGCCTTCTATTGTGCGCCAAGTATTTAGAAATGTTAATACACAAGTGTTGACAACCTAGCCAATAACATTTATATTTAATTTTCGGAATTCATCTAGTTTTCATTCGTTTCAAACATACTCTTATCTCAAATCATGGTTGTAGGTCTCACAGAAGAAGAGTTTGAGTTAGCCAAAGAGCTTACTAACATTGCTTTGGCGAATGCAGCCATTCTTTCTCGAAAATCATGAAAACGGACATTGCTTTCCGAGAGATAGAGTTGAACCCTTCGAGTCTGAAGTTCAACAAAAATTATATCTCTGCTAAAGACCATTTATTTATTCTCATTACCGATTTTATGGGAGAAGTTTTAGCAGATAGTTTCTTGATTTTCAACTCACCCAACGCACAGCAAACTGCCGATACTATGTTTGGGAAAGCTTGTGGCGAACAGATGCGAGATGCTGCTTTGCTGGAATTAGATAATATTTTAGCGGCATCAGTAGCCACTAAGTTTTCCGATATTTTGAATAAAGACATTAAAGGAGACGTTCCTCAATTGGAAAGGAAGAATTTTATTCAAGCCCAGAAATTCGTTACCGAAAAGCTAAACGCAACGGATGCGCACTTCTCCTTTACCACAATTTTCAAATCTGAAAACGATAAAATTGAAGGGCATTTCATTTGTGCTTTCAAAGATGGATTTGCCGAAACCATCAAAAAAATAGCGGAAGAGCAAGGAAGTGCCAATGACATGATTCAATCCCAGAAAAAATCAGCGAAAAAATTCATTTGGATTTAAGGTAGTGATAAACTGGTAAGGCTAACAAAATAAAAACCATAGCGCAAGCGTCCGCTTGTGCCGTTAAGTTAGTGTGAATTTGGTTCGAGCGTGGACGCTCGAACCAGCGTAAAACGCTGGCGCAGGTTGGCGATTGCGCCCCCAGTCAGAACCTGTGCCGAAAATGGAAATCAGTCTTTGACCGGGTCACGCTGACTGAAGACGAAACTCCTTAACTTAATGGCATTGAGCGTCCGCTTGTGCCGAATTATCCATAGAGTAGCCTTACTTCTTTCATACTACCTGATTTAGTTCTTTTTCTAAACTGCAAGCGCTTTATTATTCTCAAATTCTACAGCCTCTTTTTACCACTCCTTTTTAAATTCCCTATCTCGATTTAAGAGTATGTTTGAATCGACTTATTTTTGTTTTCTACGGCTTTTCTAAAATGCCTAGTGCATTGAGTTCTAAGTTCTGGTTGGTATTTTTTGGAATATTTTTTTCTTCTACAAAGCAAAATTTTGCAGGCATAGCCTAGCTACGGCTAAGAATTTTAATGCAGTAGAAGGAAAAAAGATACATAAAATACAATCACGAACTTAGGAATTGATGCACTAGTGCATTGAATCTTAAGTTCTTTTCCATGCTACATGACAATTTTTCTCAATAGCTTAAATTTCAGCTTTTCTACCTCCCCTAACCCCTCCAAAAGGAGGGGGATTTAACTCCTTCCCCTTTTAGGGCAGGGGTGGGGTGTGGTAAAATAGTGGCTTTCAAAAATTGTCATGTAGTATGGTTCTTTTCAGTATTTTTTGGAATATTGTTTTCTTCTGCAAAGCAAAATTTGAATGGTTCGGCATTCCGATGGTTCGGCAATCCGATGGTTCGACATTTCGACATAGCTACGGCTAAGAATTTTAATGCAGTAGAAGGAAACAAGAAACATAAAATACGAATGCGAACTTAGGAGTTGATGCACTAGAAAGCCTGTTTTGAAAATCTCGTAAAATTCCCAAAAAATCAATCCAAACATACTCTAAAGCATTTTCAATTTTGTTAGCAAATTTTATTACAAAACATTGCACCAATCGGGGTATTTATGTGTTATCTTTGCAACCCCAATTTTGAGGGGCGATATAGATTTAATACAATTTTAATATAAATCACAATACAATGAAGCCGTTGAAATATGTGGCAATGAAGATAGTTTTCTTTCTTTCTCCCTTACTTTTTTGGGATTTCAATCCTGACAAACACGGGAAACTGAGAATTAGGAAATTCAGCAGAGCCGAGAGAAACAGAAGGAAAAGCAATATTGATTTTTCAGTATAACTATTAGTTAACCATTACCAAAGGAAGCCAAGCGAATTCGCTTGGCTTCCTTTGTTTTTTTTTGTATAAGATTGTTTGGTCCTTTTAATTTCAGTAAGTACAAGTAAAAAATAGTAAGAAAGAAAGTAAAGTAAGTTATTAAAATTCAGAATGTTACATTTAAATTGTAACATCTTGTCTTTTATAAGATGCTGATTGTCAATACATAATTTACTATCTTTCTATTTTGTACTTCTAAGTATTTGGACTGAATTAAACATAGGAAAAAACTCTTTCAGGGTTTGTCTAAATATTTGGTTATTAGTAATATAAGAAATTAACTCTGACAGAGTTAGCATACTACTAATTATGGCTGCTCAATGCCAAATCATTACAGTTGCTTGAATGCTTTTCATCTATTGTCTTTCGTCTAAAATCTTATATCTTAGGTTAATATCCAATTCCTACTTTTTTGTAGATAAATCCTATTAACCATGCAGGCCCAATCATCAGAAACTGCATATCTTTGAAAAAAGATGGTTTTTTACCTTCTACTTTGTGTCCGTAAAATTGCCCAGCCCAGGCGATTATGAAAATTGCCAGCGAACTTTGCCATAGCGGAATCCCGATTCCTGCCAGCCAATAGTTGCCGATTGCGGTCAGCACACAGACTAAAAGCATTCCCACGAACATGGTAAATGAAACTCGCAGGTAAAAAATAAGCCCGAGAATAAATACAATCGTGCCGAAATTGGCGAAGAATGCGTATTCGGGTGGGAAGAATTGTTGCATAAATCCTGCGGGAATGCTTGCTAAAAGTCCATAAACAGAGAAGAAGATAAGCGGGATGCAAATCCAGTGCATCGCTTTGTTGAATTTGTTTTGGTGGCTTTCTCCGTATTCGTCAAACCATTGTTGCATTGTTCTCATTTCCTGAAATGTTTAGTGAAAAAGTGGAGATTACGAACAGAAATTTTTTATGAATCCAACGCTTGGAGTTCCGACACTCGGCAGGGTTTGCTGGGATTCGCCATCGGCACCTCTGCCAATGTATATTTTTTCATTGTGTTCATAAACTCTAGTAATCAATTGGTCTATAAATGTAGCAAATTGCTCGGAAATATGAAATCCAAATGCCAACTCGAAGAATTTACCGAACAAAAACATGGATAGACTGTTTTTAAATTGTTGGGATTTGCACTCGTTGGCATACGAAGTGTTCATTACTTCCTTATATTTGCAAAAATTTTTAGAACTTAAAATTGAGACAATTATGGCAATCATGATAACGGAGGAGTGCATTAACTGTGGAGCTTGTGAGCCAGAATGCCCCAACACAGCTATATATGAAGGCGGAGTAGAGTGGGATTTTGCAGGAGGAACCGATTTGAGCGGAACTATTGAAAAACATGGAAAAACCATGGACGCAGGGGATGACCAAGACCCCGTCTCCGATGAGTTTTATTATATAGTTACCGATAAGTGTACAGAATGTATGGGCTTCCATGAAGAGCCACAGTGCGCGGCAGTTTGCCCAGTAGATTGCTGTGTGCCTGACCCAGAACATGAGGAATCTGAAGAAATTCTGCTTGGCAAAAAAGCTTGGATGCATAATGAGTAATAGCTGATGTTACGCAACACTCTCATTTTTCAGAGAGATATTCATTTGAGAGTGTTGCTCAGTATTTGCCAAGAATGGCTAGTGCATTGAGTTCTAAGTTCTGGTTGGTGTTTTTTGTTTCTTATTTCCTTCTACTGCATTAAAATTCTTAGCCTTAGCTATGGCTATGTCGAAATGTCGAACCATCGGATTGCCGAACCATCGGATTGCCGAACCATTCAGATTTTGCTTTGCAGAAGAAAATAATATTCCAAAAAATACAGACACAAACTTAGAACTCAATACACTAGCCGTTTGCATTCAATTTTGGGGAAATAAAAACTGAACTTGAATTTGAATCCTTCGATTGGATTTGTCCCAAAGATTGTCTGTCATTAAAAAAATCCCCAAAATTGGCGACACGATTATCTGGGTTGACTCTCACTATTTGCTGAGAATTTTCGGAAATGCTGATTTCTGCTCATCAATGAACGATTCATGAAATCCAACAGTAACAAGTATGTGGAAGGAATTATTTGACATGCTAATTTAGATATAACAATCTGGTAGCCAAATACTTAACTTGTTTTTTTTTCTATTTTTTACTTGTACTTATTCTCACGCTATTCAATGTAAGTGAGCGAGCTATTGGATTGTTTCTGAACTTAACTTAGTTTCGTTTTTCATATTGGGTTGCTTAAAGGAAAGTTTGTACTTCTCATATTTTGGCAGATAATACATCCAAACTAACCAAGCTCCATAAAACGGAAGCAATGGGATTTTGAACCTGACCAATGCACCGAAATTATAACTCGAAAGCCCTACTATGAAACCTAGGATAATTGTGAAAACTATTGAAAAACCTGCGAGTGGATGAGAAAAAGTGCTTCTGATTATGGAAAGAACTCCTCTTTTGACAAGTACAAATACCGTAAAAAACAAATAAATACTGCTTTCAAGACTGGCCAAAAGCATAACCAGACTTTTTATTTCGAATGGAAAAGGTCTAAAAAGTGCCACAATCAAGCTTTCAGGAGCTTTTTTCAGAATCCC
Source organism: uncultured Cytophagales bacterium (assembly GCA_963729615.1). Classification (GTDB taxonomy): domain Bacteria; phylum Bacteroidota; class Bacteroidia; order Cytophagales; family Flammeovirgaceae; genus JBLIFI01. The sequence continues at coordinate 206,959 of CAVSOI010000023.1, read as the reverse complement.
CAGCGGAGTGTAATCAATTTCTCCTAAGGTGTAAGTAGAGCCGTCTTTCCGTGAGCCATGGTCAAAATGATAGCCTTGCAATACCGCACCAGCCTTGTCAACAGAATTGAAATCGCCACTCTGAGAAGAAATGATTGCAAGCCCGGCTGCTATCGCACCAGAAACGAGAAGTATTAGGAATGGAACAAGAAGCACTTTCAATGCCATAGACTTAATTTTGCTCCTTACCCTTATTAACCACCAAATGCCAAATGCAGGCACTAGGCAGACTAACATATATACCTTCAAGAGTAGGAGCATCCGAATAGACACTAAAATAATTATAGAGTCTTTGACCCAGTTTCCTTTTCCATCTACTAAATCTATCATGCAAGAGACTATGTAGCAAGTGCAACAAAGTGCTACCGTATCTTTCATAATTGCTGAACCCCAAAAAAACGTGGAAGGAGCAAATAGCATGAATACTCCAAATGTTCTTTCTATTTCAGGATACCCTCTGCTTAAAGTTGTATATAGTCGCCACATTCCTAAAAATGTGATTAAACTCATGATAGTAGAGATTCCCAAGATAAGACTTGAATGAGAAAATAGCCAAAAACCCTGATAATCGAATAATTGCCCATTCCTCTGTTGTCCTGAAATAATAGATTTTACCAACTATGTACGGGAAAATGGAGCTTGTATAATCAGCTGCATCTGTGAACATTCCTCGGAAGAAACGTCTAAAGGATTTCTCAAAAAATACGTCTGCCAATACTGTTCCACCCTTAAAATAAGTAAAAGTATCTCCGCCACCATAATAGAACTCATAGATGCCCGCAAAAAAGAGCATGCCCAAGATTTTACACAGAAAAGCAGGAATAAACAATGATTTATTTCCTCTGTTAGTCAAATACGGGCGAATCAAAAAAAGCAGAAGAATTGCTAAAGATATGTATATGGGCCCGATAATAAATTCAAAGATTCCCATAAGTACAAGTAAAAAAATAGAAAGATGTAGAATAGCAAAGTAATTTAGTGTAAATCAGATTAATTGACAAGAATCTAATATTGTCAATTAAATCTTTACACTTACTTAGCCTAATTTAATTCAAACATGTCTGCATCCTGATGGGCAGGAAATTTTTCCCGATAAGAAATAAGTTCCTCTAAGCTCAACTCAACAGATTGTATTTCTTCGTTGCTATTTGGGGTAAGCAGTCTTTCTCCCTTGAAATCTATTATGCTAGATTTTCCATTGTAGGAAATACCATTCCCATCTCTCCCCACTCTGTTCACTCCAATACAATAACTAAGATTCTCAATGGCTCGTGCTTGCAGAAGGATTTCCCATGCTGAAACTCTTGATTCAGGCCAATTGGCAATATAAATCAGACAATCATATTCCAGATTCTGGTTTCTGCTCCAAACAGGGAAACGTAAATCGTAACATATAAGCGGGCAGAACTTCCAGCCTTTCCATTCCACAATGAGTGTGGAGTTTCCTGAACTGAACACCTCATGTTCATTTGCCATCCTGAACAAGTGTTTTTTGTCGTAGGATTGGAAACTTCCATCGGGGAACATCCAAATCAACCTATTGTAGTAATTGCCTTTTTCCACTACTATAAAACTCCCAACAATTACTGCCTTGGTCTGACTTGCTTGTTGTTGCATCCATTTGAATGTGGTCAGATTCATGGGTTCTGCCACTTTTCCAACTTCCATGGTAAACCCAGAGTTGAACATTTCTGGCAAAACAATTAAATCTGTTTCTCCTTCAATTTCCCAAATCTTCTCCTCGAACATGGCAAGGTTTGCTTCTCGCTCCTGCCAATGTAAACTGGATTGGATAAGGGAAATTCGGATGTTTTCAGGCATAATTGTTTTTTATTTGACTGAGTTTCTTTGTGTGGGAAAACGCATTTTATAAGTCTGCTTAATATTTCCCTTACTGATTTTTGTTAGCTTGTTTTTGAGCAATCTTTTACGGAAAGCAGAAATTTTGTCTGTGAAAAGAATTCCTTCCAAGTGGTCATATTCATGTTGGATAACTCTTGCAGCCATGCCATCATATTCCTCAATATGCTCATTCCAATCTGTATCGTAGTATTTTATCTTTATTTTCGGTTTCCGCTCTACTTCCCCACGAATGTCAGGAATGCTAAGGCAACCTTCCTCAAAACCCCACTCCTCCCCTATTTCTTCAATCATTTGAGGGTTAATGAAAACTTGTTTCAATCCCTTTATTTCAGAATCTTCATCTTCCATTCCCTGAGCATCTACCACGAAAATTCGTTGGCTCAATCCAACTTGTGGGCCTGCCAAACCTACTCCACTTGCGTTGTACATGGTTTCATACATGTTTTCGCTCAGTTCTTTTACATCTACAGAGCCATCGTTCGGAATATCTTCGGCTCTTTTTTTCAAAACTGGATCGCCATAAGCCACAATAGGAAATATCATCTATCTAAGTATTTTTCTGTTTTTGAAATTGGTTAGTGTGGAAGTAGGTAAACCATGTTTTGGATATTTCGGCACAAGCGACGCTTGCGCTAGATTTTTGCATCTTGTTAGCCTTACCAGTTTACCACTACCAAAATTATTATTTCTGCAAAAGTAATTGTTTTTTGAGACTTTCTGTGTCAGAACATCTGCATCAGGGTTTTCTGCGCTCCATAAAAGATTGAAGAATTATTGTGGCACTTACCTTATCAATATTACCTGCTTTTTCTCTTCTATCTTTCTTTTTTGCTCCATTTGCAAGCAATGCATTGAAAGCCATTTTGGAGGTAAACCGCTCATCTTCCATGTGAACAGGCTTGTCAGGGTAGAGTTTCTGCAATTTGCGTTGCACTCCTACAATCAGAGGCATAATTTTATTTTCTGTGCCATCCAACCGTTTCGGATGACCCAAAACAAAACATTCTATCTCTTCTGTTTTCAGATAGTTTTCCACAAAATCGAATAAATCTTTCGTGTGGATTGTTTCCAATGCAGTGCATATAATTTGAAGTGGGTCTGTAACTGCCAAACCCGTTCTCTTTGTTCCATAATCAATTGCAAAAACTCTCATTCTGGTTGGATTGGGTGGTTTTGTTGTTTGTGGAAATGTAAAAAAAGCCATTACGGTTTAGGTAATGGCTTTTTGAGTAATATCTAACTGGAAGTGAATGTGAAGAGATTCAGTTGGCAATACTGATTTTTTTGTAAGAGAATAAATTTTCAGTAAAAACACTGTACCATCTTACTATTTTACCATTTTTCACTTATACCTATTCCCCTTCTTTCAGAGAATCCACATTTACCATGAAGGTAAATCTTAAGTGTATTTTCAAGTGGATTATTCTGTCTCGCTGCAATTAAGTAAGCAAAATCGAAAGCAAATTTGGTGTATTTGAAACCAACTCCAGCCGTAAAATACTTTCTAGCACCTTTCAATTCATGCTCATTGAAATATCCTGCCCGAATTGCAAAAATATCATTGTACCAATATTCTGCTCCCACGGCAATAATCAATTCTTTCATCTCTTCGGAAAAACCATCGGGAGCATCGGAGAATGAGCCAAACATGCCTGGAATCAAGGTCTTGTCTGGAGATTGATTGTTCTCGTCTGGCGAGGGAACCATTAGTTTGTTTACATCTAAAGAAAGGTGAATTTATTGAATCCGTCAATTTCTGTAGTCAGAGCACTTGATAAACGAAGATTGGTTGGCAAAAAATCTCTAGAATTTTCATCTGAGTAAGAGATTTTGATACCCACATTGGAAATTTGTGCGCCCATTCTCAGAGTGGAAGCTAATCCGCCAACCAACAAGTCCTTTATTTTCATAGAAAGCTCCCAAATCTACTGCAGCAGTATTGCCAGGCCGGGCAGTATTGCCATTTCCTCCTGCAACTCCGTCTGTCAAATTGGAGTGAATGAAACGACCTGTTACCCCCATTCCAAAGCCTTTTGTGTTCGTTTTTGAAAGGATTCGGGAATAAGAAAAATCAAGGGAAAACTCTCTAGGTTTTCCTTCTCTTAAAATGCTCCACCTTGGACCATCAGTAAAAGTAATGTCTCCTAAATCGAAGTAGCGCAAAGAAGCTCCAATTGCTTCCGTATCGCTTAATTTCTTGTAACCAGAACCGTAAAAGATGTACATATCATCTACCAACTTCGCCAACCAAGGCGTGAAGGAGAGCGAACCTCCCACATTGGTTTCAATGAAAGCAAGCTTTGCCGCATTCCAATAAGTTGCGTTGGCATCTGCCGAAAGTGCCCCGCCAGCATCTCCCATTCCTGCCGCACGAGCATCTGGAGCAATGGTTAAGAAGGGAACTGCGGTAATAATAGGTCTTCGAGCGGTATCTTGACCAAGAAACTGAGATTGACCATGGGCAAAGCCAATAAAGCCAATCAGTGAAAAAACTGATAGAAGAATCTTTTTAAGCATTTTTGTCTCTTTAAGCGTAGAACATTGAATGTAGGTAAGAAGTCAGAAATGGTAGAATCATTTCCAAAATTGTTTGTATGATATGAAATATCCTGACTTAGTAGAGGTTTGGCATAGAGCGCATTTAGGGTCGGATTTGCAGAAAAAGAGTTCTGCCTATTTTTAAGATATTGCAAATAAAGTGAAAATTATATGGAATTATATATTAACTCTTTATAAATGAGTATTTGAAAGACAAACTCAACCGATAAGTTGTCAATTTACTTGTATTTTCTGATATTGACGTTCTTACTATAAAATCAAAAAAAGCGTTCTAAATTTTTAGAACGCTTTTCCAAACTCAATTGATTATCAAAAATTAAAATTACGAAAACGTTTGCATCTATGGTTTAAAAAAACAAATGAATCTAGGCTCACTTGTTTTCAGTAGATTTATTCAGAGTGAGACATTTCCCCTTCTTCGTGAAATCACTATTTTATTTTGGCTACAAGCCACGAAAGACAGCATTCCGCTAATCATTACAAATGCTAAAATCTTTTTCATGCTGAGTCAGTTTAGTTGTCCATTCGTTCATAATATAGTGCAAATATAAACAATATATGACGATTTCAAGAAATTATGTTACTTTTTTCGGTAAACTATCTTGAGTGGTATCCCTTCAAACTCGAAATTCTCTCTTATTTTATTGATTAGAAAGCGAGTATAAGACTCCTTAATATGTGTAGGATGATTGCAGAAAAAGGCAAATACTGGCGAGTGAGTCGGTAATTGAGTGATGTATTTTATTTTGATATGATGTCCACGGTGCGCTGGCGGTGGAGTTCTTTCAATTTCTTTCAGCAACACATCATTTAATTTGGAGGTAGGTATTCTTCTCTTCTTGTTTTCATTCACTTTCACTGCCACTTCAATTGCCTTAAACACTCGTTGCTTTGTGAGCACAGAAGTAAAAATGACTGGGATGTATTCATTCCCACCCAATTTTGTCTTAATTTCCTTCTCGTAATCTCTGGCGGTGTTGGTTTCCTTCTCCATCAAATCCCACTTGTTCACCATAATCACAATTCCCTTTCGGTTGTTCTGCGCCAAGCTGATAATGCTCAAATCTTGGCTCTCCAAACCTCTTGTGGCATCAATCATGACGATACAAACATCCGAATTTTCAATTGCCCGCACGGCTCGCATGACAGAATAGAATTCGATATTCTCCTTCACTTTGGCTTTCCTACGCAATCCGGCCGTATCTGTGAGAATAAAATCTTGTCCGAAAATATTATAATGTGCGTTTATTGAATCTCTGGTTGTGCCAGCCACATCAGTTACAATGCTTCGTTCTGCGCCCAAAAGCAAATTCACGAAAGAAGATTTCCCGGCATTTGGTCTTCCTACCACACAAATTCTTGGCAATTCGCTCTCCACCTCTTCCTCTTCTTCGGGGAAATTGGCTACCACGGCATCCAACAAATCTCCCGTGCCAGAACCACTAATGGCAGAAACTGGGAAAATCTCTTTGAAACCCATTTCATAAAACTCGCCTACATAAGCTCGTCCTTTCGTTGTTGTCGGCCTTGTTGACAACCACAAAAACAGGCTTTTCAGATTGCCGAACCACATTGGCAAAATCCTTATCCAAACCAGTCAATCCAGCATCGACATCTACTACGAAAAGCAAAACATCGGCTTCTTCCATTGCCAAGTTCACTTGCGCACGAATTTCTCCTTCAAAATTATCTTCCGAACCAACCACGTAACCGCCCGTATCAATCACAGTAAAAAATTTCCCCGTCCATTGGGATTTTCCGTAATGGCGGTCTCTGGTTACTCCGCTCGTATTATCAATAATTGCGTCTCTCCTTTCCACCAAACGATTGAAAAGCGTAGATTTGCCTACATTTGGTCTGCCCACAATGGCGATTATATTTGACATAAAGTACAAGTAAAAAGTAAAAGATAGTAAAATAGCAAAGTGAAGATATAAATTTTAGCATCTTGTAGAACTTGCCTATATTATAACTTCTGACTTGCTACTCTGAGTAAGCAAGTTTAGACAAAAGAGAAAAGCATATTTCTTTTTCATACGATTATCTCATTTGTTTTTCTTGTCTGAAACAATCAATTTTATCGCAATAAATAATGCCTTTGCTTTGGTTGGATTGTTTAGATTGAAATTTATCGGAAGCAAACAAACTCTCCGAAATTTCTAATTTGCAAAGGTAAAGAAGATATTAGACTTTAGATGCCAGATGTCAGATTTTGGGTAATTGATTGTGAAATTTCAGCATAAGAATCATTCTCAAATCGTAATTCGTACATCGTAAATGAAAAAATAGATTTTCCATGAAAATACTTCACACAGCCGATTGGCATTTGGGCAAAAAGCTTTATGATTTCTCTAGGATTGAAGAGCAGAGGGCGGTTTTGGAGGAAATCTGCCAGATTGCCGATTCCCAAAATGCAGATGTAATTGTGATTGCAGGAGATTTGTACGACACATTCAATCCGCCAACAGAAGCGACTGAATTATTTTATCAGACGTTGAATAAATTGGCAAAAAATGGCACTCGCCCAGTAATTGCCATTGCAGGAAATCATGATTCCGCAGACCGAATTGAAGCTCCCGACCCGTTGGCGAAGGCTTGTGGAATTTTCTTCTCGGGTTTCCCAAACTACAGAAATAAAGCCTTTTAGGTTGGAGTCGGGAGTCGAAATTACTCAAAGCGATTTGGGGTTTATCGAACTCCAACTGCCTAATTTCAGCTATCCTCTTCGGGTTTTGCTCACTCCTTATGCCAATGAAGCTCGGCTTAAATCTTTTTTGGGAACAGAAGATACGGAAACCGAATTGAGAAGTCAATTGGCAGAAAACTGGAAAAAGTTGGCTGACAATTATTGCGATTCGGAAGGTATAAATGTTTTGGCAAGCCATTTATTCATGATGAAAAAAGGCGGAGAAAAACCCGAAGAACCTTCAGATGAACGCCCAATTCTGCACATTGGCGGAGCGCAGGCAATCCACACAGAAAATATTCCCCCACAAATTCAATATACTGCTTTGGGGCATTTGCACAGGCAACATTCCGTAGAAGGTCATTCTGGCGATGTGATTTATAGCGGAAGTTTGTTGGAATATAGTTTTAGCGAGGCAAATCAGCAGAAATATGTGATGATGGTTGATTTAGAACCGAACCGACCAGCCAAAATTGAGCGAATTCCAATCACAAAAGGCAAGAAATTGGCTCGCAAACGATTCGAGGAATTGGAAACTGCCTTGGAATGGTTGAAATCCAACCAAGATTGCTTTGTGGAAATGACTTTGGTAAGCGATAATTTCCTAGAGGCTTCGGTAAAAAAACAGCTGATGAATGTGCATGGTGGAATTATGGCAATCATTCCTGAAATACGGAAACAGGCTTCGGAATCTGGTCAATCCAACCAAATTGACTTAACCCAAAGCCGAGAAGCCTTGTTTGAGGAGTATTTTCTGCACAAAAACGGACAAAAACCCAATGAGGAAATCAGGGAGCTTTTCAAGGAAATTACGAGGGAATAGGAAGATGTACGAATTACGATGTACGATTTGTTGATTTGCCAACTCGCCATTTCACAAATTCGCCAATTGAATTATTACGCCACCAACTCCTTTTCTTTTTTCTCCTTTTTAGGTTTAACAGCACCCACAAATTGCAGAAAATCTTGTGCGGTCATTTTCGGGGCTTCTTCCATGGGGATATGACCCACATTTTCGTAAATAACCAGTTTGGAGTTGGGGATTCTCTTGTGAAATTTATAAGCATATTCTACGGGAATCCATTCGTCATTCTCGCCCCAAATAATGAGTGTGGGAGTTTTAATGTGCTTGAGTTTACTGGTATTGTCTTTGAATTTCCCATTTACCAAGCTCAGAAATGCCTCTGGGTTGCCGTCTCTCGAAAACAAATCGTAATATCTCTCCAAAAGTTCTTCTGTTACTTTCTCTTGGTCGAAATAGACTTGGCGGAGAAATTTCTCTAAAATATTCTTTCGGATTACATACTTGATTACTCGCCCAACAAGCGGAGTTCGAGCCATTTTGAAAGGTAAAGGAATGGCTTTGGTATCTAAAAAACCTGCAGAATCTAGCAAGGTAAGTTTCTCGACTCGTTCAGGATGCCTAGAAGTGAATTCCCAAGAAATCCAGCCTCCCAAGGAACTTCCTGCCAAATGGCACTTCTCAATATCTAAGGTATCTAAAAAGCATTTTAGAAAATCGGTGTAAACAGAAATCCCGTAAGAATGGTCAATTCTGGAGTGGGAAATGCCGAAACCTGGTAAATCCACACGGATAATTCTGAAATAGGGTTTCAATTCTTCTACCCAAGCATTGAAAGTATGGAGCGAGGAAAATGCTCCGTGCAAAAGCACCAAAGGAAAGCCTTTCCCTTCGTCTCTATAATGCACTAATGCACCATCTATGGCAACGAAGCGGGAATATTTATTGGTATATTTAGTAAGGTAGTTCTCCACTTTTTGAGTATTGGTAAGCAAAAATCCCGACTGATTTAAGAATAAAGAGTCTGGGAAAACAGAATTATGCGTGCAAAATATGATGCACGCATAACAAATATACTAACACAGTTTAGGAGAAGTTGTTCTGCGTAACTTTTTTAGATAAAAAAAAGGTTTTCCTTCAACAATCGTGGTTAAAGGAAAAACCTTTGCCTTGGGGCATTCAAAAAGGAAATTCTTGAATCACTTTGTTCTAAAAAGTAATTCCGAAACCAACGTTCAATACATGCTTGAACTGAATTTTGGAGTTTGATGATTTTCCATTTTCATCGGTAATCAACACGTCCTCATCGTAGATAAGCTGTGTACCGAAACTGGTTGTGATGTATTTATTTACTTTCATTGCCAAAAGCGTTTCCCAATTTACATCAATTTCGGTCGGGTTTTCATAATCGGCAAAAAGAACCAAGTTGGTTGTGAAATTTACGTTTTTCATTACTTCCTTGGTATAGTTTGAGACAATAGAATAACCAAATTCCGCTCTTACTTTGTCTCCTTCATCTAATCCGAAATCGATTTCTTCCACTCCTTTGTCCAAAACAAAAGTTGTTTTGTTGGCAAGTGGCGAAATGGTTGCTGTAAAGTTTTTGTTTGGCTTATAAGTTAAGCCGATATTTGCATTCAAATAGCCAGGCGCCATAAAATTTGTGGTTCTTTCCCTAAGTTCTCCTGTGGGATCAGAACTGTATTTGTAACCTGGCGCAACTTGCGTTCTGAAATTTAACAAAGCAGAAACCGACCATTTCTTGTTCAGTTTGTAGCCATATTGAGAGTTTAGAATAAGCTGGTCGTCTGTTTTTCGGAACGTTTCGTTTCCTTCTTGCTTCACTCCGCCATAAGCAAAGTCAATTTGATTGTCCCAAACAGAAAATTCTGTTTCTCGAACAGCCTTATAGTTACTTATGAACCCAAGAGAAACCGAACTCACGCCTCCGCCCGTCCAGTTTTCTAACCCGACATTGCTAAAAGTCAATCCGATTGAACCTGATTTAGTCCAAATTTTGGTGGAGTCAGCTACTTCTTCTGTATCTTGCGCATTTGCTGAAAAAGCAAACATTCCTAAAGTTGTGATGAGGGAAAATAGTAATGATTTTTTCATTCTGAATTTAATTTTGTGAAATACTTTTAGGTTTTGTCAAGTCGTTCTGACAAACATCTGCGAATATCAATACATCATCTGAAATGGACAATTTCTGTAAAAGTCATTAACAAATCGTTTTTTATTACTCAATTCCTTACACGAACTCGTGTATGAGCAAGTTTTTGTTGCCCTATTTTTCAAGCAACCAATAAATTTGTAACTTTATTATCTGTCTGCAATAAGGAGCAAATATTTTATTCTCCAACCCTCTTGTTTTTTAAATTTGAAGGGAAATAAAGAATGCCGACCTGCAAATTCAGGTTTTCAGGAATACATTTTACAACACACAAAAGTAGCTTTTCAGCAAAAACGCAACCGACAATTTTGAAAGAACCATTATTCAATCCGAACGACCCAGCGCAATTAGTTGCCAAAGTGATGGAAGGAGACGAAAAAGCTTGGGAGCATATTACCGAGCTTTTCTACCAGCCATTGGTGCTTTTTGTCAACAGCATGACGCACAGGATGGACATTGCCGAGGAGTTGGTTCAGGATGTTTTTGTGAGTTTTTGGACGAAGCGAGATAGAATTGAAATAAACACGTCTTTAAAAGCCTATTTATATCGTGCGGCCAGAAACCATACGCTCAATCATATAAAGAGGAATAAGTTTGAGATGAATTACCAGCAATCGCTCAAGCCAGATTATTCCTATAACTCCACCGAAACTAAAATTAGTTACTCTGAGCTGGAACAACAATTGAATAAATCAATAGAAGAATTGCCAGAAAGCAGAAGGGATATTTTCAAACTAAGTCGATTTGAAGACATGACTTATAAAGAAATTGCCGATACGTTGGAGATTCCCATTAGGCAGGTTCACTACCAAATTGGCTTGGCATTGAAAGAATTGAGGGAGAAAGTGCAACACTTGGTAGATTATGAACTATAAAAAAAGCTGTTTGGAGTTGTATGAACGAGGATTTTGGAGTTAGCATTAACAATTCGCACAATCAAAACATTATTAAGGAGAAAACTCAATAAATATAAACCACTCATATTAGTCTGTTAACAACCATCAAAAAATTCAATTCTCTTGTCAATCGTTGCCATCAGATTGTCTTTTAATTGAAATTAGAGAAAATATTATAAGATATACTTTTACAGAACAGAACTTGCCTGGACAAGGCAGTTGACTAACTTACGAATGGAAAAGAAAATTGATTGGACAGAAATTGCCAAGGATTTAGAACTCGGCAACTCCAAAAAAAACTCAGACGAGTGGAATGACGGGAAATTGATTTGGGATAAATCAGCTTCTTTGGCATCGAAAAGGCGTGCTGGACAGATTTTGGGGGATTTTGGAAATGCTCTTTCCAAAATGAAACATAAATTGGCTGAGTCTGAAGAAGGCGAGAATGCTTTTGAAGAGCCAAAAATTATTGAGGCAAGCAGTTTCTTTTCGAGAAATCAGCTGAAATATGTGGCTTCCGTCTCAATTATAATGATGCTATCTTTCGTGGCATTCTTCATTTCCCAAAAATCGGGAAATGCTGTTGCCAAGCAGGAAATTCAGAAAAACAATACTGACACGCCTAGAAACCTCTTTCTTGAAGATGGAACAATAATCTCCTTGGCAAAGGATTCAAAGTTGATTTACCCAAATGAGTTTGCAGATTCCAAAAGAATTGTAAAATTGGAAGGAAAGGCTTTTTTCGATGTGAAAAGAGACGAAACCAAGCCGTTTCTGATTGAGACAAACCAAGCCAATGTAGAAGTTTTAGGAACGTCTTTCGATTTGGAAGATGCTGGCTCCGAAGTAATTTTGGTTGTGAAAACAGGAAAAGTAGCTTTTACAGATAAATCTTCTGAGAAAAAATTTGAAGTTTCTGCTGGAGAATCTGCTCGATTGGATGTGGCAAAAAATACTTTCATTAAAACTACAGGAAAAGACAAATTTGATAATAATGGCGAAATTATCTGGGAAGCCAAAAGAATTACTTTCAAAAATGTGGCTTTGGGACAAATAGTGGATTTTGTGGCTGATTGGAAAAACATCGAAATCACTTGGGAAGCTTCCGAGGAAATGAAATCCAACAGTAGAGTGACCAGCTTTGAAGCTGATAAATCCTTAAACGAGATTTTAGGAAATGTACTTGATGGAACAGATATAAAATTTGAGAATTTGGGAGACCGAATTGTGTTGAAGTAAATATTGTTGGATTTCAACAATAACATTGATTCAATTTTTACTGAACCTTCCAATTAAATTTGGAAGGTTTTTTTGTTAGCATCTCCAAAGGCAGAATTTAAGTAGTACAAAGTCTTTATCGGACTTGCGCTCAAGTCGCAAGTCCAAAGCAGTTCAAATAACTCTGATAATGAAGTGCTTACAAAAAAATCAAATAGGAAAGTATTTAAGTTTATCGGTTGTCTGACAAATTTTGCGGAGTAGCCTTCAAGCGAGGACGCTTGAAGGAGATGAGCGCATTTTCTGCGCTTTTAGCGCAGAAAATGCGTATTGGTTTTTACTGTTTACCTGAATAATGGGTTTAAAAACTTGATTGTCAGCAGGTTAACTGTGTTTTTTTTAGTATAGTCAAAAATTAAGATTTAATGTATTGCACTATTTTTAGATTTAATTAAAAAATGTATGTCAATATTTTGACTAAATAAAACAATATTAAGTTACTGATTAGCAATTACTTAATTCATTTTTGATTCTTCATTCTTCATTCTTAATTTCCCCAATCAACAATTGTACTTATCAAATACATAGCTCATAATTGGGGTTGTTTATTAAACACCACAAAATTTTTTAGACAACCAGTTTATCTACTTGTTTTACTTACAGTCTTATTTATAAACCTTTTAAAGGTCATTAACATTATATCTTTGAATTAACTCCTTATTCATTCATGACTATTAAAAACTATTAACTTTGTTTCATTTGTTACCTTATTTAAACTTTTAAATGCTGTTGGAGTAAAAATTAGCACAGAGATTGAATACAGATTAGTATAATTACACAAAATAAGCAATTCAATTCTACGTTTTACTTATGAAGATATTATGCGAAATAAAATCATGACTATATCATTGCGGTTTTTTCTAATCATTGCCTGCGGACTGTTTTTCTCAAACACATCTGTTGCAATTGGGCAGAGTTCTGTAGCGAAAGACCCGCTGAAGAAACCTGCTGTTTGGAAACAACTCGAAAGCTATCCTAAAAATGACAATTTGTGGAAAGCTTATTTCGGAAAAGATTTGTTTGAGTTGAATTCCGATGAAGGCAAAAATTACCGTTTGTGGAGGGCTTTTTTGATTTCCGAAAAAACCAAACAGGAAGAAACGGAGAGAAATAAGATATTGGCAACTTACCGTACTGAGAAATCTTACGTAGCCAAATCGCCTTATCTCCAACGGCTAATGAGCAATATCAATAGAAATTTCATGCTTATTGAAGATTTCTTTGACGAAGAATTTGACAGCAACGGGGCGACTTATGAATTCTACGAAGATAAATATCCTGATGGGAAATTCAGTAAAATCTCTTGGATTGAATTAAACGAGAAAAAACTGATTGAACTTACTAAGAAATAGAATACAGCCCGTTTTTTAAAAAGGCGACTTGAGGTAAAAACTTACTTCAAGTCGCCTTTGCTATTTATTAAGAAACTGATTTCGCTCGGAATTTGTATTTTAGTCAGTTCGTTGCTCAAAACCACTAAATATGAAATCACTTCTTGCAATTGCTTTCTTGTTCGGCTGTCTGAATTTATCTCTCGGGCAAGAATATCATTTTATCCAGTTTTCAGATAAAGACACCACGGGGTTTTCCTCTCCAACCGAATTTCTTTCGACCAAATCCTTAGCAAAGAAGGAAGAAGCAACAGATTGAACTGAACGAAAGAGATTACCCTGTCAATCAAAACTACCTAGACAGCATTACTGCTACTGGCGCAGATTTGATTTACGCCACAAAATGGCTGAATGGCACACTAATTTTCGCTTCCGATGAGCAGTTGAGCAACATTCTCGATAAGGAATTTGTCAGAAAGAACACACCAATCATTCAGCTTTATGGAGGAACTAGAGTTCAGGGAATCGCAGAAAAATGCCCTACGAAAGAATATGCAAGTTCTAAATCCCAAGTGGAAATGTTGGGTGCAGACAGTTTGCACGGCTTGGGTTATGCAGGAAGAGGCATTTCCATTGCCGTTTTCGATGATGGCTTCCTAAATGTAGATAAGATTCCCGCCTTCGATATGCTTATGGAAAACCATTTGGCTGGCACTTACAATATCGTAAATCCTGAGTCAGATGTTTTCTCTTCTGGAAACAAATCGCATGGAACAAGTGTGCTTTCTACCATGGCGGCTTATTTGAAAAACGAAATTTTAGGAACTGCCTACGATGCAGATTATTACCTTTTCATTACCGAAAATCCTGATGAAGAATCTCCAGTAGAGGAATTGAACTGGTTGGTGGCTGCCGAAAAAGCAGATAGTTTGGGAGTAGATATTATCAATTCTTCTTTAGGATATTACGATTTTTATGACACGAGTCTTGCACTTGAGTTATTCCGATTTGGATGGAGACAAGGCAATTATTACCCAAGCCGCAGATTTTGCGGCTTCCACAGGAATGTTGGTAGTTACCAGCGCAGGGAATGAAGGTGCTATTTCTTGGAGAAAAATAATTGCCCCAGCCGATGCAGATTCCGTTTTGGCAGTTGGCTCGGTAAATTCAGATGGAAATATTTCTGCCTTTAGCTCGGTAGGGCCTTCCGCAGATGGCAGAATCAAACCTAATGTGGTGGCACAAGGTAGTTCAGCTGCAATTGTGAACTCCAGCGGAAATGTGAGTAGGTCGAGCGGAACTTCTTTTTCAACACCAATTATGGCGGGTTTTGTGGCCTGTTTGTGGCAAGCTTATCCAGATTTGACTAATATGGAATTGATTGACAAACTCCAAAAATCTGGCGATTTGGCTGACCGTGTCAACAATATTTATGGCTACGGAATCCCTAACTTTGAGCGGTTTGCCAAATTGGTGGGAAACCCTTCGGTAGAAAATGCTTATTGCGGTTCTATGCCAACTTCTCTAATCTCGGAAAGCCTGAACCAAGTAGGAGTTTTCCCAAATCCTGTCTCCAATAACAAAATTCAGATTTCATTTCCCAAAGAACTCCTCGGAAAGGAATTGCAAATAAGTTTGGTCGATTTAGCTGGGAAAATCTGTTTACAGAAGCGTATTTCGGTGCGACAGGAAATTGAGAGTTTGGAAATCAAAGGTCGAAAATTTCAATCGGGAATTTATATCTTGAAATTGATTGCAGGAAATCAGGAAAAAGGATTTCGGATATTGGTGGAATAATTGGGTTTTGAAACTCGAATCTATGGCGAAATACGTGAAATTCGCATAAAATATTTGTAGGTAAAACAAAAGCGTATTCTTTTCTGTACTACACAAAACAATCAAAGTCAACTCAATCGATAAAAAATGAAATCATTTATAGAAACATCAACTACGCAGAAAGTTTTCAGAATCTTATTAGCTGTGTTCATGATTTATGCAGGAGTTGGGCATTTGAGTTTCAACCGAATCGACTTTCAGGCGCAAGTGCCAGATTGGGTTCCGATGAGTAAAGACTTGGTTGTGATTCTCTCTGGAATTGTGGAAATCATTTTAGGACTCGGATTGGCTTTATGGAAAAACCAGCGAGTAAATTTCGGCTGGGCTTTGGCAATATTCTTCGTATTGATTTTCCCAGGAAATATTGCCCAATATATGGATGGGAAAGATGCTTTCAGAGCATTGAATTCCGATAGAGCAAGATTGATACGCTTGTTTTTCCAACCTGTTCTCATCGCTTGGGCTTTGTGGTCTTCGGGTGCGTGGAAAGCTTGGAGGAATCGGCAATAGTGAGTGTCAGAAAATCAATGTTCCTGAAATATACTTTTTACTAAGACTGCGTCAGAGAGTGACTCAACCCTAGATTGATTTTGGTTGAAATTCCCTACCCTGACTTGAGACCTATAAATGTTAGTTCTAAAGCCCAATCCATATCCACCTCGGACAGACCTTACCAATTCGCTACGGACAAAGAAAATAGACTTCCCATCAGTAAAATACTTAGGAGAGAAGTTCTTCAGATTTGGGTAGTTAAGTCGTCTCGAACACATCATCTTCCTTATCGTAATAATAGACGTTTTTTTCATCTGAAAAGAAAAGGATTTTCACATCGCTGTTGGGAACTTGCAATGGATGAAACTTAGAGAAATCTACCTGATTGCCACCAACACTTTTAGGGAACGGATTCCCATTGATGAAGTGAAGTTTTTGATCAGCACCATAAAACATCTCTTTATTCAGGGCTAGGCTATAGCCAATGGAGTGAACCACAAAATTCTCGGGATTTGCGCCCTTTAATTCTTCATTTCGAAGAAAAACAGCATTCTGATCTATCAAATAATCTATACTGCTACCCATAACTAACTGAATTGAATTAGGGTCTGCTTTTGGAATGGGCAAATGCTGGTAGTAAACAGTAGTTCTGTCTTTTGCAAATTGTGGATATTCAGAAGAATAGACCTCTGAGGAATTGACGAGTGGCTGGAAGGTTTCAATGTCCGCCCCAGCAATTGGCTCGTTTCCAAAGTACACATTTTTGCTGTCCTTAATGTAACCACATCCTAAATAAGTGGCTTCTGCCCTGCGAATACCGTGTATGATTTCCGATTTCCAAAAGACATGATTCTTATCTGATGCCATAAATACACCTCGGCTGTTTGCAGCATCATAAGGTTTGAATGTAGCTAAATCTGCCTCCTCCACTTCGGTATAATGAGGATTTTTAGAGGAAAAAAAGAAGTCTATTGTTTCATAACTCGTATCAGTTGCTACGTAGAACACTTTGCCGTCTTTGATTCCAAATATAGTATCCTCTATAAACTCTCCATTGAATCCAAATCCTGCAGAACCTATACCAACGAACAATTTGCCTAGCACAAGCGCAACAATCACAAAAGACAAAAACAACAATGAACACTCGAAGTCTTTTGGCAACTTTTTCTGGCGTAATCATTTTCAGTGGAGTCAATTTGTTTGGTAAAAATTATGTCTATTTCGATATTTGTAAAATTGCTATCAGCTAATCACACCAGAATCAACTGTTTTGTAAACTCTGGACATACTCAAAAACATAATCCAACATCCAAAATGACAGTAAAGAATATCCGACCACAAAAAGAAACAATAAGGAATAGTATAATGGTTGGCTGAACTGCTGTAGTTTTGATGTAGTTGGGAACATAATATGGTTATAGAAAAAGACACGCTAGCTGGGTCATAAATGCCATAATAAACCAAACAAATGTAAGTGTGATAGGGAGTGGATTGAAATTGCTTCCAAGCAAATACATAAACCATGTAAGTGGCCAGCAGATAGTCAGAATGGCAAATACCTCAATTTTCCGAAGGCTATCGGGTACTAATTCTTTCTCAACAGGGAAAAGGATTTTCGACTTTTTGTATGCGCCTATCATTAGAACAGTTATAAGAGCCAACATAAATGTTTGAAATAAAGCAATGCCAAACATCAGCCCAATTCCTTTGTTTTCAGGCATTTCGCTTAACGTATCCAACTCATAGGCAATGCGCTCGGAGAAAAAATTTACCAATAAAAATGGTGTGTAAAGAATAGCGAGTGCGTAGAAGTAACTGTTCTTTAACTTTATTCTTTTCCATTAGACTTTATCACGATTGATTTCGTATAGCTTAAAAAAATCACAAGTCATTGTTGGTTTAGCTTGCGAGACCAACAACTTGAAAACAAACATCTCTCTTAAAGAATTAATTGTGATAGTATCCATGATGATTTAAACTTACCTAAAGGACTCAAAACCTTGAATTATTATCACAGTTAGACTACAATGAAATGCAGGATTCAATAGGATTGATAAGCGTATAAATTGGATTGATTTGCGCTGAGAACATAATCATCATCGTATTCCTTTTGTTTGCAAAAAGACAATTTGCAGCTGTAACTCAAACCATTTGCTGTAATCTCTCACTAAAACAATTGATGACTACGCAATTCCTCCCTAATTGGAACATTTCCTACAAATCTTTGGTTAACATTCCAATCACTTAAAAAATGGAAAATAATGGATTGGAATAAGATAAAAAGCATGGCAGATTTAGAAGAAGCAACCAAGCAATCTGAAAACGAAAAAGTATTGCTTTTCAAACATAGCACACGTTGTTCGGTCAGTTCAATGGCACTGAACAGGTTGGAAAGAAGCTGGAAAGATGCGGAAATGGAAGGCTTGAAACCTTATTTCCTAGATTTAATTGCCCACAGAGATATTTCTGCGGAAATTGCCGACAAATTTGGCGTAAGACATGAATCTCCGCAAGTTTTGGTAATTGAAAATGGCGAATGTGTTTACCATAATTCCCACATGGGAATCAGCTACAATGAACTGAAGCAATTTGCAGGAAGCAAAGTCAGCTAAATACGAAAACTTGATGTAAAGTAGTAAAAGTAGTAGTTGTGAAAACTCATTACAAACTACTCGTGTGCAAGTCCAATCTACTTACTACACTACTACTGAAAATGAAAATAGGAATTGTTTGCTACCCAACTTATGGCGGAAGTGGCGTAATTGCCACCGAATTGGGGAAATCTTTGGCTCAAAAAGGGCATAAAGTCCACTTCATCACTTACGAGCAACCCACTCGGCTCGATTTAATCAGCGAGAATCTTTTCTACCATAAAGTAGATATCAGAACCTATCCACTTTTCGAATATCCACCTTACGAGTTGGCTTTGGCGAGCAAAATGGTCAATGTGGTTGCCACCGAAAAGCTCGATGTTTTGCACGTTCATTATGCCATTCCCCACGCTTCCTCTGCCTACATGGCAAAGCAAATTCTCCGAACTCGTGGCGTGGAAATCCCTGTGGTAACCACACTCCACGGAACCGACATTACGCTGGTTGGCAAAGATGAAAGTTACGAACCCGTGGTAACTTTCAGCATTAACCAATCCGATGCAGTAACAGCCGTTTCCGATAGTTTGAGACAAGATACGCTCGCTTATTTTGACATTACCAAAGACATTAAAGTCATTCATAATTTCATTGATTTGGAACGTTTTGCCAAGCAGAAAAAAGAACATTTCAAGCGAGCAATTTGCCCAAATGGAGAGCGACTAATAGCGCACACTTCCAACTTCAGAAGAGTGAAACGCATTGATGATGTGGTTGATATTTTCTGCAAAATCAATCAGGAAACTCCCAGTAAATTATTGTTGGTTGGAGACGGCCCAGAACGAAGGCGAATCGAAACCCGTTGTCAGGAATTGGGGATTTTCGAAGATGTCCGATTTCTAGGGAAACTCGAAGCCATTGAAGAAGTGCTTTCCATCAGCGATTTGTTTCTGATGCCTTCCGAAAAGGAAAGTTTCGGTTTGGCGGCCCTGGAAGCAATGGCTTGCGAAGTTCCAGTAATCAGTTCAAATGCAGGCGGTTTGCCAGAACTCAATCAGCAGGGAATCACGGGATTCATGAACGATGTTGGCGATGTAGATGGAATGGTAAAAAATGCGCTTTACATTCTGAAAGAAGAAAATCTGCCAAAATTCAAAGTAAACGCACTCAAAAGAGCCAAAGATTTTGACATTCACAGAATCCGCCCACTTTACGAAGCTGTTTATGAAGAAGTAATTGAGAAGGCAAAAGCTTTTGCTTTCTGATAGATAATTACCGTTTTGACTTCGGTCAAACTGAAAGAGGTTCGACTTGCAAATAGCAAATCGAACCTCTTTTTTTTGGTTCTTTGACACATTTTTGCCAAAACGTATTTTTCAACTTTATAAATTATGGAATAGACTTATTAAAGACACATTCGAATTTGGATTCTAAGTCATCTGGCAAAAATGATCAAAGACCCTTTTTTTTACTCTTCCTATTGCGAATTACAAAAAAAACTTTGGTTGGATTTCATGGATTGCTTGTTGATGAGAAGAATTCAAGATTTTGAAAAACTCCCCATCAAATAATCGCAAATTACCAAACTAATCGTGTGTCGCCAATTTTGGGGTTTTGTTCGCCAATGAAAGCTTGTTGCGCCAAACCCAACCACTCGAAAACCCAAGTCTCGACTCCATTTAGCCTCCCCAAAATTGATTGCGGACGGCTAGTTGCGGACGGCTAGTTGCGGACAGGCTACTGTTGTTTTGGTTAATTGTTGTTGAATATTCTCCGTTCCTAAGCAAACAGAATTTTCTATCATTAAATTGGAAATACTGACTGACATGATTTATAAACCTACAATCAATTCAAAAAAATACTATGAATTTCCCCTCAAAAAAGGTAATTTTACAAGTTGTTTTAGTCGGATTGAGTGAAATCCAACCAAAACATTGACTAAGAGTATGTTTGAATCGACTTATTTTTGGTTTCTACGGCTCTTCAAAAATGCTTTCTTCGTTATTATCCTCCCCACATAGCTTTGGCTATGTATTTCTAAAATGCCTAGAAAGCCTGTTTTGAAAATCTTGTGAAATTCCCAAAAAATCAATCCAAACATACTCTAACAAAACTCTTGAAATCGAAAATTAGCTATCTTAACTCCTTGGAAATATGAAATTTATAGTCTCTACATCCGCATTGCTCAAGCACATTTCCGCCATCAGCGGAGTGATTCCCTCGAATCCTGTAGTGCCGATTTTAGAGAATTTTTTGTTTGAAATTGAGCAGGGGAAATTGAGCATTACCGCTTCCGATTTGCAGACTTCCATTATCACAGAAATGGAAGTGGAAGCCGAAGAAGACGGAAGCATTGCCATTCCGGCCCGAATGCTGATGGACACTTTGAAAAACTTGCCCGAGCAACCAGTTACTTTTACCATAGATTTCAGCTCTTACAGCGTGGAAATCAGTTCTGACAACGGAAGATATAAATTGTCTGGCGAAAATGCAGCAGATTTCCCGAAAGTGCCCGAACTCGGAAGTGCAGACAAAGTGGAATTGATGACCGACACCATGGCTTCGGCAATTGGCTACACGCTATTTTCTACCAGCAATGAT
The DNA here is from genome assembly GCA_963729615.1 of uncultured Cytophagales bacterium. Lineage (GTDB taxonomy): Bacteria > Bacteroidota > Bacteroidia > Cytophagales > Flammeovirgaceae > JBLIFI01. The sequence continues at coordinate 185,815 of CAVSOI010000023.1, read as the reverse complement.
GAAATGAAACCTGCCATGAACGGAGTTTTCTTCTCCATTGATGGAAACGAAACAAGTTTTGTTTCTTCTGACAGCCACAGATTGACTCGCTACACCAGAAAAGACATCTCGAGTGAGCGAGAAGCGTCTATGATTGTGCATAAAAAAGCTTTGCAGGTTCTAAAAACCTCTATGCCTTCTATAAATGTTCCGTTGACTTTGGAGTTCAACGAATCTAACGCCATTTTCTCTTTCGAGAATGTGAAACTAATTTGCCGACTGATTGATGAGCGTTTCCCAGACTACAAAAATGTAATTCCTGCTGGAAACGACAATCATATTGTGCTGGACAGACAGGAAATGATTGGCTCATTGAAACGTTTGGTCATTTATGCCAACAAATCTACCAATCAGGTTCGTTTCAGCATTAAAGGAAATGAATTGAAAGTTTCTTCTGAAGATTTGGATTTCAGCAACGAAGCGAGTGAGCGAGTTTTCTGCGAACACGATGGCGCAGATATTGAAATTGGCTTCAATGCAAAGTTCCTATTGGAAATCTTGAATAATATTCACTCCGAAAAAATAACACTTCAACTTTCCGAGCCAGGAAGAGCAGGCTTGGTTGTGCCAAAAGAAATTGACGGAGACGAAGATTTATTGATGTTAGTCATGCCAATTATGTTGCACAACTACGCTTGATATTGACATTCCAAAGTCTTTAGTCTAAAGTCAAAAGAAAAAAATATAGCACGAGTTTTATAGCTCGTGCTTTTTTTATGCACTTTTTTTCTTACGACTCAAGACTTTGGACTTTAGACTTTTTTTTTTTACGAGTATTGAAATCCAAACCCATTTTGAAAATGAAAAACAACGGCAACCAGATTAGAAGTCTATTTTCTAGAAACCACGCTACGGTTTTAGCTAAATTGGGTGTTTTTCTAGCTGGCCCAACTCCGCCCGATGGCGAAATGCAAACAGGTTGGCGAAGAAAAATAGTTTCCGAATTGATGGCAGATGAACGGCTCGATCCAAGCATGATTGTCGTCTCCCCAGAACCAGAATCGGGGCTGTGGTCAGATATTGATAACTCCAACCCTAAAAATGAGCTCGAAAATGTGGAAGACAAGCAAATGCCTTGGGAAATCCAGTACCTGAACCTTTGCGATATTACCGCATTCTGGTTGCCCATTTATTGGAGTAAAGAAATCTCTGAAAATTTCGCCCCGAATATTGGCCCAACCAGTCGTTGGGAATTTGGCTTCTTTTTTCAGGAATATTTGAAAAATCCTCAGAAAAAGAGTTTCATAATTGGGAGTCCAGACGATGCAGAGAGCGTGAAGTGGGCAAAAAAAATTACCGATATGTACGGAGTGAAATGGCACTTTCTGAAAAAAGAAGACAAGAGGGAGTTAGTCGCAAAATCCTTCATTGACGCGATTAAAGAAGCCTTGATTGCCAATAAATGGAAGTACTAGACTTCATCGGTAATCCAAAAAGAAGGCTTTGCAAATTTGCAAAGCCTTTCTTTTCGGACTAAAGACTAAAGATTTACGACTTTGGACTGACGACTAAAGACTCTAGACTACTTTTAACGCGATGTCATTTTCTCTTTATGCTTTTTGAGTTGTCGTCTTAAAGCATCGGTCACTTCATCTGTGGCGGCTTCAAATGAGTTAGATTTGGACTCAGCAAAAAGCGTTTGCCCAGGAATATTTATTTTCATTTCCACCAATTTATTCTCTCGATCAGTATCTGGAGTTACTTTCAAAAATACCTCTCCATCAACTATTCTATCGAAAAATGTTTCTAATTTATCAGCTCTTTTCTGAATGAAGTCAAGCAATTTTTGGTCGGCAGTAAAATGTACTGAATGCATCTGTAATTTCATAAACACACTGTTTTAATGGTTAAAAAAAATAGACATTTCGCAAGATTCTCTTGCAAGTGTGTGTAAAGATTTGGTCATAGGCTTTTTAAGTTGAAAAATAGGATGGTTGCTTTGCACAATTTGTAGTCTCTTTCTAACCAGTAAAGTTTCCGAGTTGTTCACAAAAGTTTAAAGAAATCATATTTTGATTTCAGAAATAAAAGCTAGTCAATATTGGTATGAAAAGCAAGTTTGTTGGAGACTAAACTTGCGGTTTCTTTTCTGATTATTTCTAGGCAATTTTATTTCCGCTTTCTTTTACTCTTTGGTCTTCCTCCGCCTTCAAAAATACTTTCCAAAGCATTCAGCAAATCTTCCATTTCATCTTCGTTCATCTGCGAGAATGGATTTTCGTCTTGTGGCCCGCCGCTAAATCTGAAACCTTGCGGTGGTGGTGGCATTTGTGGGAATTCTCCAGTCTTAATCACTTCCTCCAGCATTTCCGCCAAGTCCTCCAAACTATCAATCTGCATCTGGACTTCGTAATTGAGCTCTCCCATTGGGTCTTCCGACCATTTGGAAATGGATTTGTAGTCTTTGTAAACCCTGCCCATTTCCGTTTGCCTCAACTGTTTGGTTTCCGATTTTTACTCGTTGGAGTTGGTTTTCCAGCATCTCCTTTTCCTTCAGCATTTTCACCAATTTCTCTTCCACCAAGCTCATCAGTGCAGTTCCTTCCAAGAGCAGACTCCTCCTTCAAATCCACATTGGCATATTTCTTTTCAAGTTGGAGCAATTCGGCAATGTCTCCCCGCTGATAGGCCTGGTTGATTTGTTGCATCAACTCATGAAGATTTTCCGCTTCCTTCTCAGATTGTGCTTTGTCTGGGTGGAAGCGAGCAGCCAAACGCACAAATATTTTCCTGATTTCCTTCTGTTCTTCTTTGTCAGGCTTTTGTTGGAAACTGTCGAAAAATCTCTCCTCTATTCTTTTCAAACTCCTCTTCTACCTGCTTTTGAAATGCCTCCTCATCAAATTCTGACTTCATTTTCAAAGAAATCTTCATTTTTCATCTCTTTGTAGGTCTGCACGAAGTTCGCAGCTTTGTCTTCCCTAGAAATTTTCTTCGACTTGAGTGCTTTCTGAAAAAGTGCGTCAATGGTTTTTCGCACCTCATCAATCTCACTCATTTTTTTCAGGTAAAAAGCTTGCCATATTCCCGCTGGAACTCCTCCATCTTGGCTTTCTCCTTTGCCAAAATAGTTTTATTCCTTTTCAGGTTAGTGTTGAGTTGCTTTCTGCCTTTCTCCAACTTTTCCAGCTCCTTTTCCTTTTGTATGATGGAGTCGCTTTTTGATATATATTTTTCGCTCATTCCTGTATTATATAATGTTTTTTTTATTTTTCTGAAAAGCTAATAAAGTCGTTGGTAAAATGCAATTCGAGATATTACATTCAAGAAAGAGCATTCAGTTCATAACAAAGCAAAAACATTGGAAGTTTGTAATTTCAGTTCGCTTCCGTGAAAATTGAAAATCCTCACCATTCCATAGACGACCAAAATTTCATTTTTCATTCATCAAACCATTAAAATATAAATATGAGTTTCTTCAAAGAGTTCAAAGAGTTTGCCGTCAAAGGAAACATGGTGGATATGGCAATTGGTATCATCATTGGTGCGGCTTTTAAAGACGTGATTGATGTCATTGTCAAAAAAATAATTATGCCCCCTTTGAGTTTAATGACCGATGCTGTGAGTGTGGCAAACAAAAAATGGGTTTTGCGAGAGGGAATCATGGGTGCTGATGGCGAAACAATAGAAGAAGTTGCCATTGGCTATGGAGAACTTTTTGAAGTTTTTATAGACTTCCTGATTATTGCCATGGTCATTTTTTTAGTCGTTCGTTTAATGAATAGTTTAAAGAAGAAAGCAGATGACCCAAAAGACCCAACTGTGAAAACTCCAGCCGACATTCAACTCCTTACAGAAATTAAAGAATTGATGCAAGCGCAGAATGAAGTATTGAATGCTAAAACTGGAGAAAAAAAGAAAGAAAAATAATTTGTGGATTTGGAGATGTGTGAATTTGCAGATGGAAGTGTTTTGGAATTTTGTATCCCATTATTCATTTCAAAGACAGAAACCCAGCTATCGGATTCCGATAACTGGGTTTCTGCTTTACTGATAACTGTTTACTGAACACTGCTTTTCTATTTTCCTCTTCTCGCAACTGCGCATCTACTGCGGCAATTGCCATCATATTCACAATTTCCCGAACTGTGCTTCCAATTTGGAGTACGTGCACGGGTTTGTTCATTCCCAACAAAATTGGGCCAATTGCCTCTGTTCCGTTCAAAGCCTGTTGGAGTTTGTAAGAAATGTTTGCCGATGACAAATTTGGGAAAATCAGGATATTCGGTTCGCCATCTACCAACTCCGAAAAAGGATAATTTTCCTGTCAAAGTCTCCTGGTTGAACGCCAAATTGGCTTGCACTTCGCCATCTACTTTCAGCTCAGGATAATCTCTTTTCAGAATTTCCACCGCCTTGCTAACAATTCTTGGTTCTGGCAAATCGGAAGAGCCGAAGTTGGAGTAGGAAAGCATGGCAACTCTTGGCTCAATATTGATTCCGTCTTTCACAGCACGGGAAACCATGACCGCAATCCGCACCAATTCCTCAGCAGTTGGATTGGGAATGATTGTAGTATCTGCAAAGAAAATCGGGCCTTTTTTGGTCAGCATCATGTACATACTTACCAGTTTGCGGTTGTTTCTCGTGCCAATAATCTCCAAACCTGGGCGAATGGTGTCCGCATATTTTCGGCTCAATCCAGAAATCAACGCATCTGCCTCGCCCGTTTCCACCATCATTGTGCCGAAATAATTGCGGGTTTTCATGAGTGAATCTGCTTCGTACAAATTCACGCCTTTTCGTTTCCGCTTGTCGAAGTAGATTTTGGCAAATTCCTTCCGCTTTTCCTTGAACTCGGTACTTCGGGTATCAATGATTTTCACATCTGCCAAATCCAGCTGATGTTCGGAAATAATTTGCTTGATTCTGCTTTCATCGCCAAGCAAGATTGGGGAAACAATAATTTCGTCATCCAATCCAATCTGAACTGCTTTGAGGATTCTGTGGTCATCTGCCTCGGCAAAAACAATGCGTTTCGGGTTGGATTTTGCTTTGTCCATGATGAAACGAATTACGCTATCGTCAGAACCTAACCTTTTGCGGAGTTGGCCTTTGTAAACTTCCCAATCGGCAATTGGGTGGCGAGCGACTCCGCTATCCATGGCGGCTTTTGCCACCGCTGGCGCAACGGTGGTCAGTAAACGTGGGTCGAGCGGTTTTGGGATGATGTAATCTCGCCCGAAAACAATTTTTTCTTGATTATAGGCTCTCGCCACCAAATCGGGAACGGGTTCTTTTGCCAATTTTGCCAACGCTTTCACGGCTGCGAGTTTCATGGCTTCGTTGATTTCCGTTGCCCGCACATCTAAAGCACCACGGAAAATGAATGGGAAACCCAATACGTTATTGACTTGATTCGGATGGTCAGAACGCCCAGTTGCCATAATTAAATCCGAGCGAGTGTCCAACGCCAACTGATAGGGAATTTCTGGGTCTGGATTTGCCAAGGCGAAAACCACTGGATTGTCCGCCATTTTAAGAAGCAATTCAGGTTTCAGAATATCTCCTTTCGATAAACCGAGGAAAATATCCATTCCCACAATGGCATCGTCCAAATCGTGCAAGTCCAAATCGGTGGCGAATTGGGTTTTGTATTTATCCAGATTTCCACGGTCGGAGCGAATGACTCCTTTGCTGTCGAGCATCACAATATTCTCTCGCTTCATGCCCAACTCAATGAAAATTCGTGAACAGGAAAGTGCAGAAGCTCCCGCCCCAGAAACAATCATTTTCACATTCTCAATCTTCTTATCGACTAATTCCAAGGCATTCAGCATGGCGGCACCAGAAATAATTGCCGTTCCGTGTTGGTCATCGTGCATCACGGGAATATTCATTTCCGCCTTCAGTCGCTCCTCAATCATAAAGGCTTCTGGCGCTTTGATGTCTTCCAAATTCACTCCTCCAAAAGTCGGTTCCATGGCTTTTACCACTTTGATAAATTCTTCTGGGTCGGTTGTGTTGAGTTCAATATCGAATACATCAATTCCCGCAAAAATCTTGAAAAGTACGCCTTTCCCTTCCATCACGGGTTTGGAGGCTTCTGGTCCAAGGTTTCCCAATCCTAAAACAGCCGTTCCGTTGGAAATTACGGCAACCAAATTTCCTTTGGCGGTATATTTATAGACATCTTCTATATTGTTGGCGATTTCGATGCAAGGTTCTGCCACACCTGGCGAGTAAGCCAACGCCAAATCTCGCTGTGTATTCGTATTTGTGGTGGGAATGACGGCAATTTTCCCAGGCACTTCGCTGTGGTAATTCAGCGCATCTTCCTTCCTGATTTTATTTTCTGACATAAGTTGTTTGTTTGAGTTCTATTTTTTCAGGTTTTTGCCCCAAAGTCGATTGAACCACAAGGTCAGAATGATTTGTGGGATTTCCAAAATTGGAGGTGGGAAATTGTGATGGAAGGAGATTACTCACAAAATAAGTTGCTTTTCGAAGTGCAAGATTTGCAAACACATATTTAATTTTCCGTACCTTGATTCTTCGATGGGATTGGTAGCCAATGCTATCGACTCAGAGTCGAGCAAGGCATTGCGTCATTTTATCGAGCAAACCTGCTCGACTCGAAGGCGAGTCCCATCAGAGAGTCGAGGTACGGAAACATGCTTACAAGAACCGCAAATAATGAAACGAAAGACCTAAATCTAGTCGGTAGCATCCGTTCCGACTTTTGCACCTCTACAAACTGCCAACATCTAAGCTCTACGCAATAACGAGCGGATGTTCTAATTACGAAAAGGTCGTAGGAAAAACCTCCGACTAGTGGGGCGTGCACCGACCGATGCGCCCCAGTCGGAGACTGATTTCCATTTTTGGCACAGGTTCGGAGAACCTGTGCCAGTGTGCTTTGAATAAATTCAAGTCTAGTCGGCAGCATCCGCTCCGACTTTAATCGCTAAATCTATCTGACTTTTAACAAACGCAAGATGTTGGATCTGTGTTTATGGCAGAATCGAGCGGACGCTCTAATCATGAAAAAGTCTTAGTAAAAACTTAAGACTAGTTGGTCTTTAAATACTGAGTATCTTGAGGAAATCTTAAACCTTTAAAATTAGGTGCGGTTGCCCTGGTAATGAAATGAAAGACTGTGTAATATGAATCGGTAAATTGTAAAGCTACTTTATCATCTTCTCCCATTGAGAATCATCCAACAGCCTAACTTCGAGAAACGGAATTTCTTTTTGGTAGAGCAATCCCATTTCCTCACTATCAATATCATTTTCCTCAACATACCAAATCATTGATATTGTTGCTCCAGAAGCTAATTTATATTCTTTGAATAAAGACATCATAATTAGTATTTGCCTCGAAGAAGAAGTATTGACGTATGTCAAGAAAAACTCCATTCTTAATTGAGTAGGCTTTTTTGAAAGGAATAAATCTATCCAATCATAAAAATCTTGATATGCTACTGTTATGAAGCTTCCATAACTCTCACCAGATAGTTGGATGTAGTTATTGTCAAAATCGCCCCGAAAAATAGGGTAATACACATTCGTTTGACTTCGAATATTGAATTCTTTGACTTCTTCTTTCAATAATTTAAATATTCTCAGAGTTTCAGGGGCAAATGATAAGTTCAATGTATTTTGGCGTATAAAAGTGATTGTTTTGTTCGTGCTCTTTCTGTGTGAATGATACCAAGAAATAAGTTTGTCCCATTCTGATTTTTCAAGAACATATAGATTGTAAACTTCTAGTGTGCGTCTAACACTAGATGCAATTACTGTTGGTTTATCAATCCCGTTTGGATAGATTCCACTTACTTTTTTATCAGTTCTGGTAATCACTAAATCTTCTATCATTCGCTTATTATTTAAAGGTTTGCATAGAATAGCTAATTCTCCATCTAGCACAAGTCAAGCTTCGCTATAAGACTTTCGCCAGTATTGAGCGGACGTTCTAATCATGAAAAAGTCGTAGGAAATAACCTACTACTAACTTGAGGAAATGATGATGGATTTACTTTGAATAAAAATCGTCAAAGTATTTACCAAAAGCATCATTTTTATATGGGTTCACAGTCATGACTTGCCCTCTAACAGCCTCAATAAAAATTATACCATATTTTTCTGTCCATTAGTCATTATTGACAAAGTTTTTGTATGGGAAGTTGGCAGTGTTCGCAGAACCTGCCAATCTTCAAATTCCATAACTATTTTCTGTCAATAAACACTATTCAAAGGCTATATATACAGATTCATTATTTATATTTTTAATGCGCATATACAAATCCTTTTTAGAAACGGGATGGGAGATTCTTATTTTGACGGAGTTCTTTAGTAAAGATAATATACTTTCAATATCTTCTTTTTCGTTTATCTCTAGTCAAGGGGAATTTTTTTTGAGCCTTCCCGAAATTCGCCTCCGAGTCTAGCAAGTTTGCACGATAAAATGACGCAATGCCTGAACGACTTGAAGGCAAGTCCCATCGGAGAGTCGTGGTACGAAAATGCACTTACAAGAGTGGCAAGTAATGGAATGTAAGACTGTAAAAGTTATCCCATTTGAAAATAGTCAATCTTTACGAAAAAATGAGCGGATGTTTAGATGATGAAAAAGTCGTAGGGGGAAACTAAGAGAAGATGGGCAACTTTTTTCAATCACTTGCAAAAACTCGAAAAAATCTATACCTCAAATCATCAATATTCTCCACATTTGAGACAGTATTCTCATCACCTTTGTATTCTTTTACCCTATAAGCACCAATATCGTAGACTGTAGTGTTAACTTTATTTTCAAGAAAATTAGTTAAATCCCAATCACTTCTTAAAGCACTACTGAATCTATGTGCTCCAAATCCCAAGACATTACTTTCGTTTGATTTTTCATAGTAGTCATTGGTAATGATATTGTCAGTAGCATCAATTGGTACGAGAAAATACAATAGATAGTTTGCATTTGGGGGGAGAGTTATCATAGGTGGAATAAGAGGAGTAAAATCAGATTTGCCATTCATAACTATTCCATAGTCAAACACTTTAGTGTTAAACTCTTGTTCGATTTCAAAAGCAGTTTGTATTGCGAAGAATTTCAATGGTATAGTTACGTCATCTTCACTAATTTTATCAAATAGTCCCATATCGTAGTTTTTATTACTATATAAAAAATCTTGATGTATACATGTTTTAAAGGTAAGTCACTATTCTTTAAACTCACAATATTTATGCAAAAACAAGTGGATGCTCGAACAATGAAAAAGCTGTAGGAAGAAACTAAGAGTAGATGGGAATTGTCCAACAACTCAACTCTTAATAACTGCGACATCATCAGTCAAATTCTTTAAGCAGTTAAGAAAAAGACTTTAATTAAAAGTATAAAACGTTTATCTTTGAAAGGTAATCAAATTTAAGAATTCGTATTATACTCAATGGAAATTGGTTTGGGATTTTTACCTGTAGCCGATAACTTCCCGGTTGTCGTAAAATATTTATTTTACGTTAGCAAAATTCCCTTTCTATTTTCAATTGAGTATAGCATATTATCCTAAACAGCATTAAATCATGAAAGAACTTGAATATAAAAGATTATCTGATAAAGTTGTGGCCGATATGGAGCTAGTAAAAAGACTTATCGACTACAAAAAAGTAATTCAAGAATATTCATCCAATTTAATTTTACCAAGTGAGGGAGAGAATTTACGTAATTCTATAAAGGATTATGGACTCGTTGATACAATTATTTTCGTATCTAATCTGAAACTGTCAGAAACAAACTCCTCAGATACTCTTGAAGTATTTTTAGTATCAAGGGCAGCTTGTGAAATATTAAAGGAGTTAGAATTTGAAGAATATAATAGTATTGCTGGTTGCATTGCTTTTTCAGATAAGCTTGAACAGTTTAGGAATAAAAGTGAAGGAGAAAAACAGGCTTGGCTATTAAATAAATTTTGTAGCCATATGGCAGAGTCGAGTTTGATAAGTGAAAGTGAAAGCCATACAATAGAACCTGACTTGGCAAATGGGTCTGGAAACAACACTAGTTAAGCCAGATTTTACGAACGAATTTAAAGCAGACATAGTTGAAAATCTTCGACTACAAACTAAAGATTTCGTTCCCCCTTTCTATCCTAGTTCAATGGTAAGAGAGACAAAAATGTATGCATGTTCGATGTGTATAGAGTTTATTGACAAGGCAGATTTTATACCTGATGATTGGACTGCGCACATTATTGACCAAGCATGTTTGGTTATGGAAGGTATGTTTAAAGAATTCCAACCTTTTCATAGGAAAGAAGTTGAAACTGATGTGCCTACTTTAATAAAGCAATCAGACATAAGGGATGTTGTTGATAATTATTATAACCGATTTAAGTGAAAAATTTATTTGAGGATAATATCGAGGCTAAAGAGTTACTTGATTTATTGGAGTATGATGATAATGGTTTGATTTTTTTAACTGGACGAGCTGGAACAGGAAAAACAACCTTATTAAATCATATACAAAGCACAATAAAAAAAGAATATATCACTTTAGCACCAACTGGGATAGCCGCCCTAAACTGTAATGGTAAAACTTTACACTCATTTTTCCAGATTCCTTTTCACCCATTGACACCCAATACAGACATAAGATATAATTTTTCAAGTGTCAAAAAATCAATAATAAGTAGTTTGAAACTTATTATTGTTGATGAGGTCTCAATGGTTCGTTGTGATTTGATTGACTATATAGATAGAACACTAAGATATTACCGAAAAGAGAATAAAGCTTTTGGAGGTATTCAAATGTTATTTGTAGGGGATAGTTATCAACTTCCTCCCGTTGTAAAATGGGAAGAATGGAATATTTTGAAAGATACTTATACTTCACCCTTCTTTTTTGATTCTCTTGGTTTACAGAACTCATCTTTGCAAATTGTCGAATTAAAAAAAGTATATAGACAGACTAATAGTGATTTTATTGGTCTCTTAGATTCAGTAAGATTAGGACAGGTAAATGATATAGTTATAAAAGAACTAAATCAAAGATATTCGAGTAGGGATGAAATAGGTAGTAACCAAGATGTCATTACATTAAAAACAACCCGACATAGGGTTAATCAATTTAACAATAAAAAATTAAATAGTCTACAGGGTAAAGAGTATGTATTCCTACCTACTGTTACAGATATATTTGAGTTAAAAAACTTACCCTCAGATGTGCCATTAAGATTAAAAATAGATTGCTTAGTGATGCTTACAAAAAATGACCCTCAAGGAAGATGGGTAAATGGAACGCTTGGCAGAGTTTCTAATATTGATACTGATAGGATTATAGTTAAGATTGATGGGGAAGAGTTTGATGTAGGTAGACAATATTGGGAGCAATTTGACTACTCATATTGTACTGAATCTAAAAAAGTTGAGAGTCACATTATTGGAAAGTGTTTTCATTTTCCACTTAAGCTGGCTTGGGCTATGACAATCCATAAATCTCAAGGATTAACATTTGATAATGTAGTGGTAGATTTAGGCAAAGGAACATGGGATAGTGGTCAGGCTTATGTTGCTTTGAGTAGGTGTAGAACCCTCGAAGGCATTACGTTATCATCTAAAATATTACCTAATGATATTAAATTAGATGAGAGAGTAATTAGCTTTAACAGCAATATAGACCCTTCTATGATATATCATTCTTCTAAAAATGCAAAGCATAGAAGGAAAGAGGTGTTGTTAGATAAATTAGAACAACATTTAAGGAGTAATTGTCACAAAAAAATAGAATCTACTACTACAGAACTATGTGAGTTAGCTAGCGATATATTAGAAAAGTTCCACTTCATGTCTATATTGACTTCTTGTTTGTACAAGCTTGACAAAAAGGCACAAGCAGATAAATTATTCGAAGCATTGTTAGAATATCAAATAATACAAAATGCAATGCCCCATAACTACTTTGATTCTGTAATTGAATTACTATGTTTACTTCGAAGCGATAAGAAGATGGATTCTGATAGTATTCAATCGGTCAATAACCGTAAACATGAAATAAATAATTTATTCATCTTTAATGAGTATGGGGTAATTCTTAAACTTAAGGAAATAGCCTATTTTATTGATTAGTAAATGATTAGAAACAACCAGCCCCATTATATTTAATGATATAGGAGAATTACTTCCGTTCTGTATTTTTACAAAATACTGGAGCTGTTTATTTAAAAACTCTTACTTAGAAATACCCGCTCACTCGCAATTCTATTGCGACCGTAACCTAACTTCGCATCTCTGATGCCTTTTTACTAAAAACCGCATTCATTTTGGGGCTTACCACAAACCTGCAAACTGAAACACGAGAAGTTTCGCTTCTCAAACAGGCAAGGTAAAACTCGAAAGGGTTGCCCTGAAAATGAGCGGAACGGACTTGAAGAAATTGAGTGCCAATGAATGAAAAACCTACTTTCTTCTCATCAATTGGGGAGTTGTGAAATCCAAGCAAAACTTTAGCTTTTCTAATTCGCCAGCACAAATTCCCAATAATCTAGGTTGTCCATTTCTGGGGAGAGGGAGCCGGCTTGCCAGCCTTTCATGGTGGTTTCCCACAAATAATAGCGAGTTCCGTTGCGCTGTTTGTATTTCCCTGCAATTGGGATTGATAGGCCCAAGATGGAATGTTCGTAGCGTTCGGAGTTCAGAATGGCGACTTTGTAGCCCAATTCGGAGAAGAGCGTGAACAGGAAAAGCGTTCGGGTGTCGCAATCTCCTTTGAGCGAATAGGCGAATTCGGTGGGCGAATTTAAACCATATTCAATGTATTCTACACAGCCATGAGATTTGTAAATCTCCGCATATTTCGGGTTATTTTTGTATTCTTCGCAGGTTTTTTGGGCGAGAAGAGAGTAGGGGATATCCTGCACACAAGTAACCAGAGCCTCAGCAAAATCGACTTTGTTCAGATTTCTCACTACTCGAATGGAATCGAACATTTGGGCAATTTCCTCTAGTTCTGGTTGGTCGTGTTTGCTTAAATATGTGTAGAGTCTTTGCCAAAATTCTGTGTCAGATTTATAACTTCCGTAGCTGTAGTCTGCCTTATGCGCTTTGGCTTCCTCAAAATCTTTTTGCCAAATCTGGATTTTTCCAATATATTCTCGTTGGTTCAAATCTTTCCATTTCCGCAAATGAGAAACCAGAACATCGGAGTTCAGACTGTCTTTCTGAACTCGCAAACTATCGGTTTGGTCTGTAGGGTTTTCCAATTTAGGCTTGCTCCCATTCTCCAAATCTCCCCGAATCATGGTGTGTACTGTGAAGGAAATTGCCATGACCAAGAAGGCGAAAATTCCCAAGGTGTAGAGAAATCGCATAATGGGCAAGACAGAACCAATCAGCAGAATTCCGAAAGTGAGCAACACAATTACGCCCAACATGACGCCCAAAATTGGGTGCTCAATCTTCATCAGGAAAATGGCAAACGAGCCGATGATTGTGAAAAAAGTCATGGCAATGGCCGCAATTTCACGCTCCATAATCCGCATCCAGCCCAAAACTGGCAGTCAGCACGAGCATGACGGAAAGCATATCGGTAAAAATATTCCGCTGATTCAACTCGCCAATCAGAATAATTAGCCCGACTACCAACATAGAAGTTTTCACAAATCCTAACTTCGGCTTTTCCTTGTAGGGTTTGGTTTCTTTTTCGGTCGGATTGAGTTCATCGGAGCTTTCTATGGTTTCGACCAAAATGTCAGCATCTTCGGACGTTTGAACTCTCCGACCAGTTCGATTTCATCTTCACTTTATTCCCCAGCCACTCGCCTTTCTCGTTCAGCGAATGAACCAAGGCATAATCATCGGAACTGAATTTGATTTTCCCCAAAACTGGCAACACGTAGAAAAGAATCATTGCCGTGGTCAGCAACCAAGTTCCATGCACATATTTATGCAGAACTGTCAGTTGGTTCAGCAACGAGAAAGAATCTTTTACTTTCTGTTTGGATTGAGAAAGTTCTAGCTGTTTGAGTTCAGAACGATTGGCGATTTTGCTTTCCAGTTCGGCAATTATAGGATTGTTTTTGGATTTCAATTCACCCAATTCCGCACTCGCCAAGCGAATTCTTTCGGAAAGGTCAACTAATAATTGAGGGTTTGGAGTGATTTCATTTCCAACCGAATCAATGGAAAGGGAATCTTTCTGGGAAGTGAAATTAGCCAATTGAACTTGCTTCTGTTCAATTTCCGCTTCCAATTCTTCTTTTTGAGCCGTTTTCTCGGAAATATCCTGAAATTTCAGTTCTACCAACTCCAACTGTTTCTGATATAATTCTTCGGCATAGGGAACGGAATATTCGGAAATGGCGGGCGAGAAAATGAACAGCTCAATCGGTTTGGAAACCACAAAACCAATGATAAAAGCCATGTAAATTCGAGGAAGCGCACTAATAAATTGTTCTCGCTTGTTTTTTCCCATTCCCAATCGGTAGCCAATATTTACCACCACAAATCGGTAGAGATTGAAAACCACCAAGCCGAAAAAGATGGAGAAAAAGACTGCACCAACCGCAGATTTGAAAACCGTGAGGAAAGCCAAGAAGCCAGAAATTCCTGCCACCACGCCACTCATCACTACAAACCAGCCGAAAACCGCATACTTTCGTTGCATGTTCGGTTGCCAGTTTTGTGCTTCGTCAGGGTTTGCCCCAGCGCATTTCCAAAAGAATTCGGTCAAATTACAAATAGTAAAATGGGAAGATAGTAAATCGGATGGCCGATGCCATAGCAAAGTAAAAGTTTTGCCTTCATGTTTATTGTACGAATGTAGGGAAAAAGGTTGAGGAGTTGAGGGAATTGGCGAGTTAGTGAAATCGTGAATTGGCGAATTGAGAAATAAAAATTTTGTGATTGTAGAGTTGTAGTTTGAGGAGTTTGGAGTCTGATTTTTCTTTTGGAAAAGCTAAAATTCTGTATTTGACGAACCTGGCGCACAAATCAACTCGGAATAATAGCAATCCAACCAAAATAGAAAATATAGCATTTGGAAAAATGACAAAAGCTATAATTATAGAGTTTGAATTTTTTGGGCTATGCGAGAATTATTCGGATTAGTTATAAGCATTGTATCATGGAAAGGTTTCTATTCAGATAAAATACAGGTAATATTTGGATATTTAGAAATCAATCCTAATTTTGTATTCGGATAAAATACGGGTAAGTTATGGATAATTACATCAATAAATTGAGCTTTGATTTCCCTACTAATCAAAAAATTATAAATCTAATTTCTAAAATTGATTCGTATAAAGGGAAATGGAATGTCATTGAAAAACAGGAAAATATTTACCTTAAAGAGTTGAGGAGAATTGCTACGATAGAAAGTATTGGTTCTTCAACCAGAATTGAAGGGGTAATGCTGACAGATGGGGAAATTCAAAGTTTGTTGGAGAACGTGAAAATAACAGAATTAAAATCTCGTGATGAACAAGAAGTGATTGGCTATTATGATACGTTGGAAGTTATCTACGAAAACTACGATGCTATCAATCTATCGGAAAGTTACATCAAGCAATTGCATCAAATGTTACTGAAATACAGCGATAAAGACTCACGCCATCGGGGAAGCTATAAATCGTTATCGAACAAAGTGGTTGCAAATTACCCTGGGGGAATCCAAAAAGTCATTTTCAATACAACAGAAGTTCATTTGGTAGATAATGAAATGAAAAACATTGTTGATTGGACTAACAATCAGTTTGAAAAGGCAGAAATCCATCCGTTAATTATTATCTCAAATTTTATTTACGAATTCCTGTCAATTCATCCTTTCCAAGATGGAAATGGAAGATTATCAAGGCTTCTGACAACTTTACAATTGTTGCAAAACGACTATTTATTCATTCAGTATGTGTCTTTCGAGAACCTGATTGAAAAATCCAAAAAAGAATATTACCAAGCCTTGATGAATGGTCAGAAGGAAAGAGGAAAAACGAGTGAAAATATTGCTAAATGGATGCTTTTCTTTTTGAACAAATTAAGTGAATTGACACAAAAATTAGATGCTAAATACGATGTGTTCAAATCGAAGGGCGGTTACTTGAATGACAGGCAGAAGGAAATTAAAAACTACCTCGAATTGAATCAGCCTCTAAAAATTTCTGACATAGCAAAGGAATTTGAGCGTATAAATATCAATACAATAAAAAAAGATTTACAGTATATGAAACAGGAAAAAACGATTATGAGCATCGGAAAAGGAAAAGGAACGGTTTATATGAGCAAAGATGATTGAATCACGAACAAAGATTTGGTTTTCTGAATTACACGATAGTTTTTCGGATTAAGTGGGATGGAATTACAATTTTAGATTTAGTAATTTTGAACTTTTAGTATATCAGGTTTTTGAGAATCTTGTTGGAGAAGAGTTCGATAGAAACTCGAAACACTCTATAGAATCTTGCTCAAACGAAGATGGATGGAAAGAATAAAATCATAAGTAGGTGTACTTAAATGATTTCCTATTTTGAATGGTGGCAAGTAAGTAGCGTCAAAAACAACAACAAACCATAGCGCAAGCGTCCGCTTGTGCCTTTGATAACCAAGAATAGGGTTACACACTTGATGTAATAGGAAAATATTAGCGAGCACTACTTACCTGCTCGGATGAACTTATGGTTTTAAATTCGCCAATTCACAAACTCACTAATTTGTCAATTCTCTTCCCAAATGAATACCGCTGTCATCAACGAACTACTTCCACATGAGCTGGAGAAATACATTGCCGAACACACTACGAAAGAAAACGAGGTTCTGCACGCTCTCGACCGAGAAACCAACCTGAAAGTACTGATGCCGAACATGATTTCTGGTCAAGTTCAGGGCGTTTTCCTCCGAATGGTTTCCCACATGGTTCGCCCAAAAAATGTGTTGGAAATTGGGACTTACACAGGCTACTCGGCAATTTGTTTGGCGGAGGGAATGCAAAAAGACGGATTCCTCTACACAATCGACAAAAATGAGGAGTTGGAAGAGATGGCTTTGAAGTATTTTGAGAAGTCAGGATTTGGCTCACAAATAAAAATGATGGTAGGAAATGCCATGGAAATTGTCCCCACTCTACACGAAGTTTTCGATTTGGTTTTCATTGATGCCGACAAAGTGAATTATGAAAACTACTACAATTTAGTGTTCAATAAAGTAAGCAAAGGCGGTTACATTGTGGCTGACAATGTGCTGTGGAAAGGCAAAGTTTCCGACTCCAACCAAACCGATAAGGAAACCGAAGCTCTGAGGAAATTCAACAAAATGGTGCAAGATGATGAGCGAGTGGAAAATATTATTCTTTCGGTAAGAGATGGGTTGACGCTAATTAGGAAGCTAGTTTGACGAGAATATTACCTCAAAGTTGATTATTTACCCGAAATGAGAAACCAAATTTTGAATATTGGCGTTATTTAGGCAGTTTTACATTGATACTGAACACGAAAAAGCGATAAACTTTGGAATGGTCTGTATTATTTGTTTTAATAAAATTAATTTGACACTTAGGAAAGCCCCTACTATTTTAGTGAGGGCTTTTTTGTGTTTTGGCAAATTAAGAGTAAGTTCAGTAGAAAGATTATAGCGCAAATGTAAACCTATACTCAACGTTTGTTGGTCTCGATACTCGACAGGTTTGAACCAGGATTTTGGGAGAATTAAGCTTATGGCTTTTACTTCTTCAATTTTCAGACTTGCTAAGACCAACAAAGGCATAGAAAGTATCAGGTAGCAAGATTAAAACGCAAAAGCCATTCTACTTTTTCGTGCTTGTCATTTTCACTCAACTGTCGGACACCTCTAAGGTGTCCGACAGTTCTGAATCTCACTACTTCAAAAATTCAGGCTGAAATTTGATTTCCTACATTTATTAAGTTGCCGAAATCAACAAAGACGAGTAAGAATCATCCAAATTTTTCCTGTTTCCTATTTACAAATTCTCACATTTCCCCATCAAAAATGATTGACCTCCGTTCCGATACCATGACCAAACCAACTCCTGAAATGTTGGAGGCAATGATGCAAGCCGAGTGGGAGACGATGTTTTTGGCGAAGACCCAACTGTTAACCAATTCGAAGAGTTAGGTGCAGAAATGTTCGGAATGGAAGCGGGAATTTTCTGCCCATCGGGAACAATGACCAATCAGATTGGAATTCGACTCCACACGCAACCACAAGACGAAGTGATTTGCGACCGACTTTCCCACATCTATAATTATGAAGGTGGGGGAATTGCCTACAATTCATTTTGCTCGGTCAGGTTGTTGGAGGGAGAAAGAGGAAAACTGACTGCGGAAATGATTCGGGAGAATATCAATCCAGACGATATTCACTACGCTAGAACTCGGTTAGTTTGCTTGGAGAACACGGTAAATAAAGGCGGTGGAAGTTGCTACAAATTGTCAGAGATTGCCCCAATCACTCAACTTAGCAAAGAAAACAACTTGAAAATCCATCTGGATGGAGCAAGACTCGCCAATGCAATTATTGCCACGGGCAACTCCACGAAAGAATACGGAAAGCATTTCGATACCATTTCCCTGTGCCTTTCTAAAGGATTAGGCGCACCTGTCGGTTCTTTATTGCTCGGAAGCAAAGACGACGTAAAGCAAGCTCGTAGAATCCGTAAAGTGTTTGGCGGAGGAATGCGACAGGCTGGTTATTTGGCGGCAGCAGGAATCTTCGCACTCCAAAATAATATGGAGCGAATGGAAATTGACCATCAACACGCCAAGGAAATGGGCAAAGTTTTGGAAACATTGCCCAATGTGGAACGAGTTTTACCAATCGAAACTAATATTGTTATTTTCAAATTGGCAGATTCCACTCCAACCGAAGTTTTTTTGGAGAAACTGAAAGCTAAAAATATTTTGGCAGCTCCTTTTGGAAAGCAACAAATACGATTTGTAACTCATTTGGGAATTTCGTCAGAAATGGTAGATTAATTTTGGAGAGCCTTCCTGAATTGGGATAGTTTGTCGAATAAATCACAACTTTATGGCTTGGATTTCGTGTTATAGATATGTAAGCAATAATTTTGCGTTGTAAATCTAACAACAATGAAAAATCCAGTTTTACTTTTCGATGGAGTTTGTAACTTCTGCGATTCTACAATCAATTTTGTGATTGAGCGAGAAGGCAAAAAAAACTTCAAATACGCTTCTCTGCAATCTGAACCTGGTCAGGAATTGCTGAAAAAACATGGACTTCCAACTTCCGATTTTGATTCTTTCGTATATATCGAGAATGGAAAAGCATTCACAAAATCTTCGGCAGCCTCTGAAAGTAGCGCAAAATATGACTGGATTATGGTCATTATTTTATGGCTTCATGATTGTCCCCAAATTCCTCCGAGATGTAGTTTATACACTAATTGCCAACAATCGCTACAAGTGGTTTGGGAAAAAAGACGAATGTGCATTACCCTCGCCAGAAGTGAGAGAAAAGTTTTTGGCTTAACACAGTTTTCCATAGATTCCTCTTCCCTGAGGAATTCAGATATGTTAGAAGCTTTGTCTAAAGTTCTTCTGGGAAGAAGAACCTACGAAATGGACGTGAAATCTGTCTCTTGATTTACAAATACAAATAATACTCCTTTAACAACTCTACAAACCGTACAGAATATTCCCCCAAACTATCTCGAATAATCAATTTTTCTTGGTTGGATTGATCGGATTGCTTTGCTGAATCTCAATTCGGAAACTACTCGGAAAATAGGTTTGTTTTCTTGATTGAATATTTCCAATCTTCTACATTCTCTCAAACCCAGTTTTTCTGCCAATTCCAATAAAATTGTATTTTCGTAAAAAGGAAGCAACACAAAAAAACTTCCTTTTTCAGAAAGAAGTATCTTGATTGAATCCAACAACTCTTCCAGTGTCAAACTTGTGTCGTGGCGAGCTTTGTTTTCGTTGGATTTTACGGCTTTCAAACCGTTTGCAAAAAATGGAGGATTGGAGATAATTACCTGAAATTGCTTTTCAGATTCGTTGGCAAAAGACTGAATATCAGATTGATATACTTTTAGCTTTTCCGAGAATGGACTTTCTGAAAAGTTAGTTTTGCATTGCTCAAAAGCCAATTCATCAATCTCCACCGCTTCTATTTTCCCCGAAACTTGTTGTGCCAGCATCAAACTCAATAAACCAGTTCCTGCGCCAATATCCAGCATCTTAGTAGAATCTTGGGAAATCTGAATTCAACTTTTCTGCCACCCAAGCTCCGAAAATACACGCATCAGTGCAAACCTTCATGGCGCAATCGCCTTGGTTTATTCTGAACTGCTTGAATTGGAAATAGGTGTTTGGCATTTAGGATTCTGGGAAAAATTATAACTGACTTTGCTGGATAGGTTTAGACGTTGATAGTTTTCAGAAGGAGGAAAGAAGAAGGAACAAAGAGGAAAGAAAAAAACATTTTAGCTTAGGCATATTAAAGAAATAAACTAAACATTTCTCTTGTTTCTTTTTGGTCCGAACCGTTGGTCTATTCTTCGTTAAAAATATTAGCCATAGCGATGCTATGCCTAATATTTTTGCCTAAACTGCCTCAAAAATAAACCGCAATAAATGTCCATTTTATTTCTTTGATATGCCTTACAAAAACAATCGAACGATAAATTTGAACAAAATCATTCTTCCTTCCTCTTTCTTCTTTTCTCCAAAAAGGCAAAAGAAATCTACGCGGTCAAGAAGAACGCTTAGTCATTCTCAAATTTCCACATTTCCACATTTTCAAATTATTTTCGCAACCTCTTTCGCAAAATAGCTCAGAATCACGCTTGCTCCCGCTCTTTTCATACTCAACAAACTTTCCAACATTACTTTTTCGCCATCAATCCAGCCTTTTTGGGTGGCCGCTTTTACCATGGCATATTCACCACTGACATTGTAGGCAGAAATGGGGATTTCAAAATTATCTGCCAACAGTTTGATAATATCCAAGTAAGAAAGTGCAGGTTTTACCATGAGGAAATCTGCGCCTTCTTCATAATCCAAAAATGCCTCGGTCAAGGCTTCTTTGGAGTTGGCAGGATTCATTTGATAGCTTTTCTTGTCGCCAGCTTTTGGGGCAGAGTCGAGCGCATCACGGAAAGGGCCGTAAAAGGCACTCGCATATTTTGCCGTGTAAGACATGATAGAAGTTTTCTGAAAGCCATTTGAGTCCAATAATTCCCGCAAATAACCAATTCTGCCATCCATCATATCGGAAGGGCCGAGAATATCAATTCCCGTTTCGGCTTGTGCCAAAGACATTCTGCCCAGAACTTCCACGCTTTCATCGTTCAGAATTTCGCCATTTTGGTAAATGCCATCGTGCCCATCGGAACTGTAAGGGTCCATGGCAACATCGGTCATAATGCAAGATTCTGGAAACTGTGATTTGACTTCTTTCAGAGTTCGCAGATACAAGCTTTCCGGATTGTAGCTTTCCGTAGCCATTTTATCTTTGAAATCATCGGTCAGGCTTGGGAAAATGGCGAAAGATTTGTACTCCCAGTTTCATGCAATCCTCAATTTCTCGCAATAAATTATCTTGGGAATAGCGGAAAATATTCGGCATCGAATCCACCTCGACTTTCTTATTCTGCCCATCTACCAAAAATAGTGGGAAAATAAAATCGCTCTTATTCAAAGTGTTCTCTTCCACCATATTTCTGATGGCTTCCGATTTTCGGTTTCTGCGTGGTCTGCGTGGTAAGTTCATTTTGTATTTTAAGAATTACGATGTACGAATTACGATTTATTGTTGAATCCCTTTTCTTGACATCTACTTTGGATTCTAAAACTGGATATTAATAATTTGTACTGCTTTGGACTTTGGACTAAAGACTTTCGACTAGTTAAATCGTAAATTGTACCTCAAAAATCGTAAATCAATCCATTTTCCTCAAAAATTCCATCAACAATCTCGCTCCATATCCCGTGGCATTTTTGTCTTTTCCGTAAGGAGATGAGCCAAAAGCGACTCCTGCTATATCGAAATGAAGCCATTTAGAATGATTTTCAGTAAAGAATTGTAGGAATTTGGCGGCCGTGATTGAGCCAGCAGTTGGTTTCCCATGAAAGTTTTTGATGTCGGCAATGTCGGAATCCATTTCTCGGGCATAAAAATCCCAAAGTGGCAATTCCCAAACATATTCTTCGGTGTCCTCTCCGATTTTAACAAACTGCGCTCCCAATTCCTTATCGGTAGAAAACATCGCAGCTACTTTCTCTCCTAAAGCTCTTACGCTACTTCCCGTCAAAGTGGCGGCATCAATCAAAATTTCAGGACTGTAATTTTTGACCATGTAGTTCAAGCCGTCTGCCAATACCAAACGCCCTTCGGCATCGGTATCAATTACCTCAATGGTTTTCCCTGAATATGAGCCAATTACATCGCCTGGTTTGGTGGAATTCGCATCAACATCGTTCTCGGTGGCGGGAACGATTACGATTAAATGAACTGGCAATTGCAATCTGGCAACCAATTCCAACGTTCCTAAAACCATTGCCGCACCGCCCATATCGGACTTCATGTAGTGCATTCCAGCCGTTTTAATGGAAAGTCCGCCCGTATCGTAAGTTACGCCTTTGCCCACCAAGCCAATTTTTTTCAGTTTTTCGGTTGGATTTTTTGGTTTGTACTCTGCGATAATGAATTTCGGCTCTGTGGAACTTCCTCTATTTACCGAAAGGAAAGAATGCAAGCCAATCCTCTCAGCTTCGGCTTTGTCAATAATTTTTACCTCATAATCATACTTTTTGCCAGATTCAACAGTCCATTCTGCCAAGTGTTTTGGTTGCATATAATTGGCTGGCGCATTTACCAAATCCATTATGCTGTGCTGTACTTCGGCAGTCTGCTTTCCTCGGTTTCCAGCTTCTTGGTTGAGTTCCGAGCCTTCGCAAATCAGGTGGATTTCGGAGAATTGAAATGCAGAATCTTTCTTGTCCGATTTGTAGAGTGAAATATCGTAAGTTCCTGAAATAAAGCCATTTACCGTAGCGTCTAACAACTCTCGAAAGTTTCGTTCGCTATTCAATCCAGTAAAATCAATGGCGATTTCTTTGCTGAATTTATCGAGACGATTTATCGAAGCCTTAGTAATTGTTTCCAATGTGCTTCCGAAAGTGGGCGATTCCCCCAATCCAACTAAATAATACTTTTTTGAATTGTGGAAAATGGACAAATTCTCTCCTTTTTTGGCTTCAAAGTCGATATTTTTCCAATCAACATTTGGCAATACTTTAGGAAGTATATCTTTGGAAATGATTGGTAAGACAATTTGAGTGATTTTTTCAGGAACATCTGTAGAGAACTTTAGCGTATTCATTGGTTTGAGTTTTTTTTGTTAGGAACGGGAAATAAATAAACTACTATTTTATTGAAGTTTATTTTTAGAGCTAGTCTAGCGGTTTCCCGCTGGGACAAAAAAGTTTGGCATAGCACCGCTATGGCAAACTTTTTTAACGAAGAATAGGTCAAAAAGAAACGAGAGAAAAAGTAGCACTTTATTTAATTTCCGTTCCTTAGGTGTAGTAAGACTATTCCAACTATAAAATAACTCCCGATTCATTTAATGTAGAATGAATCGGGAGTTATTGGAATGATTTTCAGTTTAGGCAACTTGAGCCTCAGTACTTTTTCGAATCTTCTTTGGTTTCACAAAATTCAGGGTCTTTGCCACAATAAGAACATGTTCCGCCATCAGGATTCAGAAATGGACTTTGTGAAGCGCAAGTGCCTTTGAATTCCCCGTTTTTCAGGAAAATGAGCCTGACCGCCATCAAAGCGAAAAAAGAACCTACCAAACCGATTGCCAAAATTGCCGTCCACATAATAGTATATTTTTTTGTAAAAATGTTTCGTCTTTCTGTCTCCAACAAAAGTAACCATTGAAAGGTTTCGGGGCAAACCATTGAGATGAATACAAATTGATATTCTTCAACGAAAGCCCAATTTGCAAGAAAGCCAAAGCGTGCATTGGCTTTCTGAAGTTAAAATCGATTTAATTTTTTTCAAATCGTACTTCGTAAATCTGAAATCGTAAATCATTTCCCCTTCACTCTATCAGGGTTATCTGTAATAAACGATTTCCAGCTTTTGCTTTGGCGTACCGAATTTCCCTTTTGGTAATAATGGCAAAGTGCCACTCCAAGCGCATCGGTGGCATCCAACAGAAATTCCTCTTCCTTATTTTTGAATTTCAGAATCTGCATAATCATCTGCGCCACTTGCTCTTTAGAAGCGTTTCCACTTCCCGTTACAGACTGCTTAACTTTTTTTGGTGCATATTCCGTAATCGGAATTTGTCGATATAAGGCAGCCGCCATGGCAACGCCTTGCGCTCTTCCCAATTTCAGCATAGATTGCACGTTTTTTCCGTAAAAAGGAGCTTCTAGTGCCATTTCATCAGGATGGTAATCATCAATCAGTTGGAGCATTCGCTCGAAAATCTTTTGCAATTTGAGTGCATGATTGTCATATTTCCTCAAGTGGATTACGCCATATTGCATCAAACTCAACTTTGAGCCTTTTACCATAATTATTCCGTAACCCATCACGCTTGTGCCCGGGTCAACTCCTAAAATAATACGCTCTTTGTTCGCTTTTTGTATTTTCGTAATCATTTGCTTGGATTTTGAGGCTCGTGCTGTTGCAAAAGTAAACAAGTTTGGATTTGAATCTGCTCAATCGAAAGGAAATCGAAGCAATTTTCTCTCGATTAAAATGGCGAAGCGTTACTTATTTCGGTTGCCGAACCAAGTTTAAGAAGATTGCGTTCTCTGTTTACTCTTCAATAAATAGTACCAATTCAGCACAAACTATTCAACAGAGTAAAAGCAAAAAGCACGAATCATTTTGCAAACCAATTTTTTATTCAAAAATCTAATTCATGGAATCAAAATCCCCATTTCTCATTGCACTTGCTGTCGTTTTCTTTCTCGTTCCTTTTTCATCATTTGCGGGTGGCCCTTGGGCAATTGGGAAAAAGAAAGGCTTTTTACAGGCAGGATTCACTTCTCTCAAGTATGATAGGGCATATAATTCGGAAGGGAAAAGCAATTCCATTGGTACGGAAATTACCGACAATACATTTCAGATTTATTCAGAATATGGAATTTCCGAAAAATTGACTTTGAAAACAATCCTCCCATTCAAACTATTAGAAAACTCGTTGGTTTCAGAAAACTTGAACGGATTGGGAAACTGGATAATTGGAGGCAAATACCTGTTAGTAGATAAGAAACTGAAATTTTCTGGTGGAGTGGATATTTCCCTTCCCACTGCCCAAGAAGATGTTCTGAGCGGATTGCGTACAGGCTACGATGCGCTCGGAATTACTCCTTATTTCTCTTTGGGAAGCGGAAAGCAGAATTTGTACGGTTTTGTGGAAGGGGGCGTAAATTTGAACTCAAACGAGTACAGCAGTAATTTCGTGGCGAACCTAGAAGTCGGCTACGCTCCCGTGAAAAATCTGTGGATTGCTGGTTTTTCCGATGTAAGGCAATCATTTGAAAATGGCGATTTCCAAAATACAGATAACTTGACTTTTACTGTTTCCAATTTATATGTCAACGATCAATCTTATGCAGTAGGAGGTTTCAAAATCGCCTATGCACATAAAGACAAGTTTGGAGTCAATTTCAGCAGAGTGTTTGTGATTGCCTCAGCCGAAAATGTGGCGGCAAGCCTGCCATTCAACGCAGGCGTATTTTTGAAATGGTAAGTTCAAGTATAAAACAGAACGATTTCGAGGAATTGAATTCGACTTAATCGATTAGTAATCTCCCAAATTATTCCCAAATTTGCGGAAAGAGAACTTTACTATTTTCCTATTTCACAACTTTACTATCTGCATTCATGTCTAAAAGACTCTACATCACACTCGCACTTGCTATCATTGGTGGACTTCTGCTTTTATGGTACGCCAATTTAGGCGGATTCGAAGACCCAATCATTCAGCAAGCCGACAAAAAAGCCGTTCAACTTGTCGGCAGAGGACACGAAGGCTTTCCCAATGATTCGGAAGTTGGCGGATTATTCAAGGAAATTCGTCAGCAAATAGAAGAAGGCAGGTTGATTGGGAACTTGAATGTGGTTTATTTTGGCAACCCTGACCAGAATGAAGAACCCATTGAGATTTTCGTTGGAGTGGAATCCAAAAACGAACTGTCTGAGGCTCCGACAGGTTTGGAAATCAGAAAAGTGGAAGCAGGAAAAGTGGCAAGGGCAATTGTGAACGCTTATTCAGTTGTTTCCCCAAATCCGAACAAAATAAATGAAATGTTGAAGGAATCGATTGAAGGAACTGGACTGAAACCATCGGAAATCTACATGGAACGCTACCGAAGCGAAAAGGAAATTTGGACGGAAATTTATTTGAAGTAAGCAAGCACAAATATTTGTCTCACTATTGGCAAAGCATTTGAAGTAAATAGAGTTTATGAATAGAAGAGGTTTGAGTAGCTTGGCGGTGGTTGTGTGCAACAACCCCATCTTATTTCTACTTTAAGACTCTAGTGCATCAAATTCTAAGTTCGTGTTGTTATTTTTGTTTCTTATTTCCTTCTACTGCATTAAAATTCTTAGCCGTAGCTAGGCTATGTCGAAATGTCGAACCATCGAAATGTCGAACCATCGGATTGCCGAACCATCGGATTGCCGAACCATTCAGATTTTGCTTTGTAGAAGAAAAAAATATTCCAAAAAATACAGACACAAACTTAGAACTCAATGCACTAGCCAAAATTGTATTTTAAGTAGTCTAGCTTAAATACTTTCCTATTTTGAGTTCTTAACAATCTCATTTATAGGAATATACAAAAATAGTAAATAGCACAACGTGCTTAAGTATGATTTTGGGCTGGTTATCCTAAACATCCATCTGAAGATGGATGCAACTGAATAGCTTTCTGAATGCTGATTCAATTGCCACTAGCTTCAGCTAGTGGTAAGCGGGTTTTATATTTTAAGAGTCCTAAAGTAGAACTAAGTGCCAAGCATTTGCAACAAGATACAATGAATATGAAATCCAACCTACAATATATAATCAGCTATTTTTCACTATTTACTTTGCTATGTATTCTCCTGCCTGAAAATGCGTACTCACAAGAGAATGACTCAAGAGGAGGGTTTGAAGTTGTCAAAACGGTAGGTTGTGTGCCATTTACTATTCAGGTTATAGACCAATCTGATTATGATGCCACGGAGATACGAAGGTATAATTTCAACTTCAACAACAATTTTTCAGCTATTGATGAGCAGAATAGAAATAATTTCCCACCAGGAGTGGAGGTGCATACTTATACGGAAGCAGGTTTTTACACAATCGCACAATTAGTGGATCTTGGCGGAGAATCAGCAGGTTTCTACAAAAAAATAGATGTTGTTAGAGTGTACGACCCAATTCCTCCACAGTTCCGGATTTCTGTCTGCAAGAACAACGAAATCCAACTCCAAATTACCGATACTATTTACAATAAACTGACGGTAGATTGGGGAGATGGAACATCCGCTGTTTTAGACAGCGCAGCAAGTGCAAACCACGTTTATGCTTCGGCTGGAGTCAAAAATGTGCAGGTTTCTGGAGATTTTGTAGATGGTGGAGGAACTTGTGGAACTCGGACGGAAACAATCCAAGTAGTTGAAATATTGCCCAGAGCCACAATTCTTTCTGCCAGTTCCGATCAGGACAAGACTATCAAATTGAATTTTTCAGCAAACAATCAAATTCCTTACGAATTACAGGAAAAAGCTTCGGGTGGAGTGTTCCAAACCATTCAGCAGATTGAAAAAGGCAGTTCCGAAATTTCGCTCACAGGCAAAAAATGCAGCGGATGGATTGTGCTATCGAATCATTGCCACCGATGTTTGCAACAACGAGCAAATCAACTCCAACGAAATCTGTTTTCTGAAAAATCCTACAGTCTTACCAAAACTCAATGGCAACGAAATTGCATGGGAAAGCTATGTGGGAAGTGAATTTGACGAGTACCAAATATTGAGAGATAACAATCTTATTACCAGATATTTACAATCCACAGCTAATTCTCACTTAGATGGAGATGTGAATTGCAGCGAGAACTATTGCTATTCCATCAAAACAAATCTTGCGGGAGGAGTCAGCGTTGAGCAAGCCATTTCCTGCGTAACTTCCATCGCTTCTGGCGAGCCGACCAGAGCCGTGAATTTCTTGGCAACTGTAGAAAACCAACAACTCCAACTCAACTGGACTTTGACAAGTTCCGCTCCTCCAAAGGCTTTTTGGCTCGTCAAATCTGTGGCTGGAGTTACTGATTCCGTACAAATATCGGGAACAAGTCACACCGATTTCGATTTGAATGTCTCCAACCAACAAGCCTGCTACCAAATCCGAATTACAGACAATTGCGACAATGTGGGGCAATCCATCCAGGTCTGCAATATCTTGCTCCAAGGTGGGAAACAAGGACTAGATAATCTTATCAGTTGGCAAATCCCTGCGTTTTTAGAAGATTACGAGTTGCTTTTGGAGATTCTGAATAATGATTTTTCAGTAAAGGAAAGCATTGAGATTTCGCCAAATAACAATACCTATCTCCAACCGCTCAATGAGTTGGAAGGGCAAATTGCTCGCTACAGAATTCGGGCATTCTCCCAATCCAAAAACCAAACTGTTTTCTCGAACCTGTTGCAAATTTCCGAAACCTTAGAAGTGCTGATTCCAGATATTTTCTCCCCGAATCAAGATGGCTTGAATGATTTTTTCATAATTTCAGGGAACTATATTTCCACCGCAGAAGTACTGATTTTCAGCAGGTTGGGGAATCGAGTTTTCGAGTCTAGCGATTTGAGCGTTGGCTGGGATGGGAACTTCCAAAATGTGAATGCGCCACAAGGCACTTATACTTATGTAATCAAAGGAGTCGATAATTTCGGGAATTCTTTTAGCAGGAAGGGAACTTTGGTTTTAGTGAGATAAGTACAAGCTTACATCCAATCTCTACCATGCACTTATTTCCCCGAGTTTGAGGACTTGTGGCCGAGTCGCATTGAATTCTGCCAAGTTTTAGCCAACATGGAATGGGACTTGACAAGCACAAATCAGTATTTCCAATTCCCAAAACATACAAAAATGAGGAGTAATTCATCAAATGCTCAAAAATACCCCCTAATTTTGCTCAATAGAAAAGGCTTGCTTGTATCTAAGGAACGGAAAAATCATGATTGGCAATGGACAAAACAAGAACCATAGCATATATTGAACCTGATGAAGACCCGCTTGAAAAAGAAGTGGAGTTGGCATTGAAATCAACCATGGAAGAGAATTTCCTCCGTTATTGCGAAGTGCTTTCTGCACAATTGGCGATGCAAGGAATTGACCTGAAAAATCATCCTGTAAAAAGAATTATTTACTACATTGACGATGACGAATGAGAAACACGCCAAATAATAGATTTCCAACTCATTTCAGAGATTTTGTAGAAGTTCATTCTAATAAAGCAATCCACTCATTCTCCTTCTTCCCAAAGAAATCCGCCCACAACAAAATCCAAAAGCCATTTTTTTAGTTTCTTTGCAAATCGTCATTCAACAATCGTAAATCGTAAATCTCAATGCTTTCGCATCTACTCATAAAAAACTACGTCTTAATCAAGAAATTGGAGATTGAGCCGTCCGAAATGCTGAATATCATCACTGGCGAGACTGGTGCAGGTAAATCTATTATGCTTGGCGCATTGGGTTTGCTCATGGGCAAGCGGTTGGAGACGAAGGTTTTCCACGATGAGGAGAAAAAATGCGTGATTGAAGGAACTTTCAAGGTCGATTCCCACGGTTTGAAAGGCGTTTTCAAGGAGTTGGAGCTGGATTACGAATCTAACACAATCATTCGCAGGGAAATTTCTCCGAGCGGAAAATCCCGTGCGTTCATCAACGATACGCCCGTAAATTTGGAAACACTCCGCAGAATTGGCGTTCGACTGATGGATATCCATTCGCAACACGACACGCAAATGCTCGGTTCTGCCGCATTTCAGTTGCGCATTGTAGATGCCTTTGCACAAAACGGAAGTCTGCTGTCTCAGTTCCAAAAAGATTTTCAGAAATACAGAAAAGCACAGGAAGCCTACGAAAAGTTGTTGGCGGAAAGTGTACAGAACAATAAGGAACACGATTTCAATGTGCATCAGTTCGAGGAATTGGAAAAGGCGAAGTTGGAGACAGCTAAGCAAGAGGAACTGGAAGAAGAATTGAAAGTGCTGGAAAATGCCGAAGCCATTCAGCAGAATCTGAATTTGTGTTTGGAAGTGTTAAATAACTCGGAATTCTCGGTGGAAGACAGGTTTGAAATCTGCCCAGACTGCCATGAGTCAAATTGCCAAGTTCGGCAAGAAGTACGCAGACTTGAAAGCCCGAATCAACAGCAATTTGATTGAGCTAAACGACATTGTGTTGGAAATTGAAAGCGAGGAAGGCGAATTGTTTTTCGATAATGACCGAATTGTGGTCATTCAAGATATACTCAACCAACTTTACACACTCCAAACCAAGCACCAAGTCGAATCGGTTGAAGAGTTAATTGAACTCCGTGAGGAATTGCAAGCCAAAATGGAAAGGGTTTTGAACTTCGATGAGGAGGTTTCCAAAGCCAAACAACTCATGGAATCTACCTTGGCAGTTGCCATGGAAACGGGCGAAAAACTCTCCGAAACTCGCTTGGATGCCATGCCAAAAATTGAGAAAAAACTCGACAAACTGCTCGAAGGAGTGGGAATTCCCAACGGAAGAGTAACCATTAGTCACGCCACCGCCAACCTGACTTCCGTAGGATTGGACGACATCAATTTCCTATTCTCGGCAAATAAGGGAATGCCACCTGCGCCACTCAAAAATGCCGCTTCTGGCGGGGAATTCTCCCGACTGATGTTGTGCATTAAATATGTGTTGGCAAGCAAAGTCTCGCTTCCCACCATCATTTTCGATGAAATTGACACAGGAGTTTCTGGCGAAGTGGCAATTCGTGTAGGAAATATGTTGCAGAAAATGGCGGAGAAACATCAGCTGATGGCAATTACGCATTTGCCACAAATTGCCGCCAAAGGCAAAAAGCACTACTTCGTTTTCAAAGATGATTCCTCAGAAAAAACCATCTCACTCATCAAAGAACTCACGCCAGACGAAAGAATCTACGAAATTGCCCAAATGATTGGCGGACACAACCCCACTGAAACCGCCTACGAAAATGCTCGGGAACTGATTGCGATGAATTAGTGAATTGGCGAATTAAACCTTGATTATTGAGACTTGCTTGATTTGGATAAATAAAACAAAGTTTTGGTTGGATTTTATGACTCCTCAGTTGATGAGAAGAAAGCAGGCTTGTGAATAATTGGAACTCAAATCCTTCAAGTCCCTTCCGCCATTTTGGGGCAATATTTTCGAGATTCATTTCGCTTGTTCGATAAGGCGATTTTCTCGTATTTCAGTTTGCTGGTTTGTGGTAAGCCCCAAAATGAATGCGGTTTTTGAGTGAAAAGGTATTGGAGATGTGGAATTAGATTAGGGTTGGGATAGAATTGCGAGGGAGTGGGAAGGTTCAAAATAATGTCATATCTTTAGAAGAAGATTTAGCCAACTTAACATCATTGACCTTCGTTAAGCATGACTAACTGAAACATAAATATTTAATAATTGTAAACATTTTCAAAATGTATGATAGATATTCTTCAAATGATGTTTGGCAAATTGAAAGCTTTCAATTTGAAGCATCAAAGTGTGAAATACAAAACGATGATGGTTCAGCCGAGAATCTGGTTGAAGTTTTTATGATTCATGGTAAAATTTCACAGAATTCAGATGGCTTTTCAGTAACATTAACCAATATATCAGATAAACTTTCTCAAGAAATAGCTCCAAACATTATATTTGACAGTAGTAGAGGTTCAGGTGATAGATTACAGTTAATAACAGTACCGCAAAATACTGATAAGTCATGTAATGGCTTGGATATGTTAAAAACGTTCGTGGGGCACACAAGGTACTCCAAAAACTTTGAAAAAAATGCCCCGTATTGCTGTAATATTTTCACTCAGAATTCAAAAATAACGAAAGTAACTTTTTCATTTAGCAACCCAGTTAAATTAGTTGAATTTACATCTCAGCCATCTTCAAATAGTATTATTCGTTTCATGGGAGATGACACAACTTCAGATAAAGGAATGAAGCTTCTTGCAAAAGAAACTTTAGCAAAATCCATTCAGAATCTACATAAAAGGAAAAGGAGTATTATAATCCCAGATGTTGAGGCAGAAGTAATTAATAATGCTTGTCTAGTTATATTTACTAGTAGAAAGACAAAAGATGCTTCTTTCATAAAATCAATAATAGAATCCTTTACTACAGCTGCCAAAGAATTCTTTCCTAATGATTATGGAGAGCAAGAAGCAACTATTGCAGCCATGGGAATACCGCAAAACTTAGAGTGGGATGGCATGTGGAATCATCTCCGTAAGTATTTTATCGATAAACACGATTATGATATTGGAGTAGCTCCCTCGTAGGCTTTACTATATTTATTTTCTATACACCAAATGATTTGGACTAAAAAGCAGAATGTTCTTCTAATCTTCAGACATATTTGCGCCAGATGAGTATATTGTTATTTAAATGAATAGGATATGAGTAGCACAAAATTATTTAAGATTTTACGGCTTAATGATTTAGAAAAAGACAGCTGGGGTAAAGAACAATTATTGGCGGAATTACTTGAAGTAGAAGTGCTAGACTTTAATGGTCAGAAAAAGGCTCTCATTCCATATTCAGATGAAGGCACTCTCTTTATTTTCAATACCAAATCAAGAATTGCACAAAGTCTATTAAACTTTCCCGAACAACTAATTTCACTAGATATGGGTGAGTATCAGGAAAATGAAATATCAATAAATACTGACAAAGGTGTAAATGATGAGAGTGAAAAAAGAACTGTATATTATGAGCTTGATGCGATACCAACAATTTGGTATCCTAAATCATCTTTAGGAAAAGAAAACATTAAGACAGATGCTGAGCAAAACAGTTTAAACATAAACATTGATAAATGCATACTAATGCATAATACAGATAGGTATTTTACATGTATTTTTAGACATATTATACATACGCAATATGAAGCGAAAGGTATTAACTCTAAAAATCAATTACATCAAATATATAATGAATTTGATGATGTTTCAGCATTTATTCTTATGGAAAGTGCAAATGAGTATGTTAATGATTTTGTAAATATCATTGACCACATTACATATCATAGATATCAAAGAGAATATGATATATTATTAAATCATGCAAATGGTTATGCTCATGTTATTTCCGACTATGTTTCGTTTAGACCAGAATTAAGAGATTTTCTATTACTAAAGTTAGGCGATACAAAACCTCATTTTTTTAAATTTTACCAAAAATGCATGTTAAAAGGATATGAAATAGCATGTAGAAGAATCGAAGAAAACCTTGAGAGTAGTAATCATTTTAATCATGAATTTGTAAACACATCTAATAGTTCGGTGTTAAAAATCTTCCCAACTCCGTTAGGTTTTTCAGAGAAGGATTATCTGGTGGGGCTGGCTCATAAAAAACAGATAGACAATTATCTTGACGACTACTTAGTAGATTTTGGAATCAGGAGATTAGTAGAACAAGACCTTATACGTAAACTAGGGACAAAGTATATCTATCAAATAGAGGGTAAAAAAGGTTTATATTATTACAAAAGGAGAACAAAAGGAGGTGAATATGCTCCATTTGGAGAACAAGACCGTGAAGTGCCAATTAGAGCTTTAATTACTCAGGGACAAATGAATCTAACTCAAATTAAGATTTAAGAAAAAACTAAACACCAAATATAATCCCCTCCATGGTATTTTATTTACGGCTCACAATCTGGTCTTAGGTTTTTCCTAAGACCTTTTCATCGTTTGAGCGCCCGCTCGATTCTGACACAAGCACAGATTAAATATTATGAGTTTATTGAAATTTGGGATGAATTTTGACGATTAAGAGTCGTAGCGGATGCTACGACTAGTTAGAGATGTTGTAACACAGCTCTTAAATTTTCATCATTAGACATTTGGTGGCAATGCTTTGTAATGTTCTTTTAAATACACAGATGCACATAATTGTCCTAAAACTTGTTCAATTTGCCCATATGTTTTAATCTCTTCGGTTTCAATTACTAATCCTGATAATTTTCCTATTGCTTCAATTTTTGTAATACCTGTGCCGCCAAACGCTCCCCAAAGCAAGACGCATTCATCAGTTAGTAAGTAATACAAATAAGCATACTCTATTTCTTCACGTTTTGAATTAATTCCAGAATTAGCAGCAGCAATAAGTGGTTCAAATATGCCATAATTCGTATTTCCTACATTTCTTTGTTTTTGTTGCAAAAGGTTCATTAAAATAGGATGGGTTTTGCTTGTAGCTGTTGAGCCATAGATTGCTTTTAATGTTTGAAATCCTTCATTGAAATCAGACCATTTAGATTTTGGTTTTCCAAACATATTTTTATCAAAACAGTCGTCAATTTCAGGGAACATAAATTCCATAGTATATTTTCTATAAAATATATTTAACGTAACTTTTTCCGCATACTTACTTTTTGAATAACGATTTCTCCACACCATTAAATTATTCATTCCTTCATTAAATGAATTTCTTAAATCTATTCTCATAATTTAAATTTTAAGATTTTGTAAGACTTGTTTCAAATTCTTGGTAGTGATAAACTGGTATAAAAAACATGGCGCAAGCGTCCGCTTGTGCCTTAGTATCCAAAAGTAGCCTTATATCTTTCACACTACCAAATCCTTTTTGTGCTATATCATTTCCAAATTTTCTCGCTAATCCTGCTCGGTCGCATTTCCAATGTGCACCTTAACCAAGCTTCGCATCTCCGATGCCCTTTTATTCGACTGAGGTCGAATATACAAATTACTGATTGGTTGTGTTTTTATGTTGTGAAAAGATGATAAAAACCGCATTCAATTCTGGGCGAAAGTCAATTAAACTGATTGATATTCCCAATTTGAAACCCACCGAATGATTGCTACGAATTGTCAATTACCCAAAATTGGCGAGACTGACTTGAAGGATTTAGCTATGAATAGGATTCTGACCGAGTTCCCCCTCATCAATTGACGCAATTACGAAATCCAACAAAAAGAATTTTAGCTCAAAAACCGAACTTCGGGAGAGTTTATAGATTCCACCAACTTGCCAGTTCCTACTCCTTCTTTCCCATTGAAGCATGCCGCAGTTTTCCTGTCTCTCTACCCACTCTTAGGTTTTTCCTAAAACCTTTTCAATTTCCCAATTAACAGTCTTGCCGCTACTCACAAAACTTTCCCCCATTTTCTTGGTAACTTTTTGAGTCAATTGCATTATACAGGCAAACAGACTCTGAAAGTATGAAAAAGAAAATCACAATCAAATCGCCTTGCTCCGAAAATTGGGAGGGAATGGGTTCTACAAGCTCATTTGATGCTCGATTTTGCCAATCGTGCCAGAAAAATGTGGTGGATTTTACACAGAAATCAGATTCGGAGATTGCCCGAACACTGAAAAAAGAGAAAAACCTTTGCGGAAGGTTTCGGGAAAGCCAACTCAATAGGGAATACAATTTGCCAAAAGACCGAAATTCTTGGGCAATTCCGAGCGCATTGGCAACTTTGCTTGCCCTGCAAACTGCCTGCACAGAGTTAGATTCTGAACAAGTTGGAAAAGTAGCAATACAAAACACAGAAAAAACGAGTTGCAGTCAGAAATACAACCCTGAAATAATTGAAGACATATCAAACTCCAACCAAGTACTGAACTCAAACAAAATTGAAGAAGTAGAATTGGGCGAATTTACAGAATCGGACTTCATTCCCATGACGGGAGATATTGCCTTTGAAGAAGTTGAAGAGACTGAAACTCTTGGAGAAATGATGGAGGAACTAAAAATTGAAAATTCAGAACAATTTCTTTCTGGAATGGTGGAGATGCCAAAATCTCACAATAGTATTCTTCCTATATGGCTCACAGAAGGAGTCAGTAAGATATGGGAGACTGTTTGCAAGCTATTCTGATGTAATAGCAAATCCATATTCTATATCAAAGAGTTTTCGAAACCGTTTGAAACTCCTGACATGTTCTATATTTCGATTTCCACCAATATTTTGGTAACTTAGCAACATTGGCAAAAAGAATTGTCAGGCTGGCGAACTCCGTCAGATTTTGTTACAAAAACCAATTGTTTTGATTTTTTCAGTTAAAAGAAATTCCACTTTAGAAAACAGATTCCACAAAAATATGGGCAAATTGACCACAAGAGTCACCAGAGTCCAGAAAACGATTTTGGGTTTCCCAATCCAAACACTCCACAAATATAGGGAGACTTACCACGGAGAAGTGAAAGATTGCTCCGATTGCCAATTGGGCAAAGTGTAAAACTCTCAAAAGCAAAACCTCCCGATTTCATTTGTTGAAATCGGGAGGTTTTGCTTTTGAGT
Source organism: uncultured Cytophagales bacterium (assembly GCA_963729615.1). GTDB lineage: Bacteria > Bacteroidota > Bacteroidia > Cytophagales > Flammeovirgaceae > JBLIFI01. Next base: position 149,295 of record CAVSOI010000023.1, on the reverse strand, counting down.
AAAAGATGTATTCTTCCGAGAAGCATGAACATAACTGCGACTATACATTAATGGTAGCAGAATCACGAAAGTAGGAGGGAGTGATTCCCGTAAATTCTTTGAACACTTTGTTGAAGGTAGAACGGGAATTGAAACCTACTGAAAGGGCAATTCCCTCAATGCTCAAATTGCTGAATTTGTCATCGAGCAACATTCTCCGAGCTTCGTCAATTCGGTAGCTATTTATAAATTCGCTGAAGGTATTTTCCGTATTGGCTTTGATGGCTTGGGAGAGATAAGTTCGGTTGGTGTTCAGCAACTTAGAAAGACTTTCCAGCGTGAGGCTTCCATCAAGATAAGGCTTTTCTTGATTCATCAACTCCATCAACTCCTCATATTTTTCGGTATGTTTCTCTAAGGGTTGGTTGGATTGAGCACCAATTGTTTCTGTATCGGGCAGATTGGCTCTTTCCTCGGGTTTGGAAGCTTCTTTGTTAAGGAGTTTCTTTGAGTCTTGCTCTTTCACAATCTCCAACTGCCTATTTACCAGCTTTTTATAGGCGATTGATTTGTCCTTGTATTGTCTGTACATCAGTAGGCCGAGCACTATAATAATCGAGATAGCAAACAGGCAGACTCCGATAAACAACTTTTGCCTAAATATGGTTTGCTCCTGCATCAGGATTTCCTGCTCTTTCTGCTTTGTTTCGTACTCAACCTCTATGTTAGAAATTTTGTCTAGCAATTCCTTATTCAGTAATGAGTCTTTCAGCGAATGATATTGCTTATAATGGAGTAAACCCTGTTCAAATTCCTTTATTTCTTCATAAAATGTTACTAACCGTGAGTGTGCATAAATTTCCTCCCTAAAAGAATTGGTCGATTGAGCCACTTCTAGGGAAAGATTGAGGTTGTTTAATGCCTTGTCTGTTTCCCCTTGTTTCATCAGCATCTCTCCTTTGTTCCCATATATGTTAATGAGAGTAGCTGAGTTTTCTTGCGCTGTTACATGCTCAATTGCTAAATCCAGATAACTTAAAGCTTTCTCGAAGTCCCCTTCTTTCTGGTAAATGTGTCCCAAATTGTTCAAGACATTTACAATCAAATCATTCTGATTTTCTATCGGTTGCTTCCGCAGTATATCATAAAGGCGCAAGTAGAGAGGAATGGCTTTGTCGAACTCATTTCTAATCGCATAAATTCCACCCATGTTGCTCAGGTTGCTCCAGTAAAGTTGTTGGTAATTGGCGGAGTCTTCCAACGACTGCGAAATAATCTGTTTGTCAACCTCTGCATAATGCACCAAACTCATGTCATATTTCTCGGAAAAGTAAAAAATGTTGCCCAAGTAACTATTGAAATAGAGGATATTTCTTGGGAATCCGTATTTCTCGGCAATTTTCAACCCTTTTTTTAGCACATCGACCGCCTTGCTATATTCTCCTTTAATCTGATAGCCAATACTCAACATCGTCAGTGCAGAACATTCCAACTGCCGTTCTTCAATGGCTTGGGCAATTGCCAGCGACTTTTTAGCATAGTGAATACTTTGGTCTATATCTATGCTTCTGTAAGTGTGAGACAAGTCGTAATAAGCATTTCCCTTTTGTTTTCCTTTGCTATTTTCCGCTACTTTCAGCAGGCTATCTAGCTTGGGATCTGTGGCAAAGGTTCTGTAGGAATATGCTAAGAACACCAGAGAAATAAAAAATAGTCGAAGTATGTTTTTCAAATTCATTATAAAATTAAATAAGAACATCAGGTATTTAATGTATTGATTGGGTATAAATTAAAGTTTATGAATAGGAAATAAATTCCCTCCGAGTGGTAAGGCTCCATAATAAATTAGTGGTAGTGATATACTGGTAAGGCTAACAAAATAAAAACCATAGCGCAAGCGTCCGCTGGGCGGCATCCCACTTGTGCCGAATTATCCATAGAGTAGCCTTACCTCTTTCACACTACCAAATTAGTGTTCATAATCTCTATATAGCTGTTTTTCTTTCCTCTTTTTTCAACTGCGCATTCAGCAAACTTTTCCTTCCGTAATTTTTACAAATTGGGCATTTGGTCATGTCATGTCCACGAGCAGGGCAATATTCCCTTCCAAAATAAATAATTTGCAGGTGGAGTTTGTTCCACAATTCTTTTGGAAACAATCGTTTGCAGTCTTTTTCGGTTTGTTTCACATTTTTTCCGTTCGATAAACCCCAACGGTAAATCAACCTTTGAATATGCGTATCGACCGGGAAAGCAGGATGCCCGAAAATTTGGGACATGACCACCGAAGCGGTTTTGTGTCCGACTCCAGGCAACTCTTCTAAATCGGCAAAACTTTCTGGCACTCCGCCATCGTGTTTCTCCAACAAAATCTCCGAAAGTCGGTGGATTGCCTTCGATTTGGAGGGCGACAAACCACAAGGTCGAATAATTTGCCTGATTTCCTCCACCGAAAGTTGAATCATATCGGTTGGATTGTCTGCCTTCTCAAACAGGAATGGCGTTACCTGATTCACTCGTTTATCGGTGCATTGGGCAGAAAGTAATACAGCTATCAGCATCGTATAAGCATCTGTATGGTCTAGGGGAATCTCGAAAGTAGGGTAGAAGCCCTCCAAAATTTGGACAATATCATTTACTTTTTCTTGCTTGGTCATTTTTTTGGTGTTTGTGAAAGAGTTTAAATAAAATGCGCTATAAAGGCGTAGTTTTTTAGTTCTACTTTAAGACTCTAGAATTAAATACATTCAAATGGAAAATGGGTGTCTATCCGAGTGTAAAGTAGATATAAATAAGGTGTTTTTTGTACTGCGTTCTTCCAGAACGCTCTTGATAGATGCGTTCTGGAAGAACGCAGTACAAATTATTTAAACTAAATCCGCTTACATATAGGTTCTAGTCAAGAGTCCTAAAGTAGAATTAGGAACGAGTTAATAATAACTTGTAACATTATCTCAGTTTATTTTTGAGGTCGGACCACGTTGGTTAGTCAAGCTGTTCCCAGCCGGGACAAAATAATGTGGCATAGCACTGGTTCGCCAGTCCGATGGTTCGCCAGTCCGATGGGTCGCCAGTCCGATGGAACGCCAGTCCGACACTATGGCACATTATTTACACCCGCAGTGGAACTGAAAGAATAGACAGCGTGTCCCGGGCCAAAAAGAAGGAAGGGGCAGTCCCACTGAGAATTTTAATAAGTTATTTTTTACTTGTTCCTTATTATATTTACTAAGTTGACGGCATTGAGCAAACGCTTGCGCTATGTTTTTTTAGATTTGCAAGTTTACCACTACCCAAAATGAAAATTGTCATGTTGATGGATTTAATATTATTCAAAAATTGTAATGAAAAATATGGGTTTTCCTATATATTTGATGCCGAAATTCAATCATAAACTAAGTAGTTAACCTTAAATTTTGAAAACGATGTTAAAAGAAGGCGATTTTGTGCGAATAAAAGATGGAACTGTTCTCGACAATCAAGAAAAGGTCAATAATTGGGCAGGGAAAATATATATTGTTGACAAAAAAAATAAAACATATACGGTACTCTTAGATGCAATATCCATACAATCTATAAGCGATAATTACATCCGCTTTTGCCTTGATAGCTTTGAAGAGCCTTCTGAATTATATGTCAATTTTGCTGATGTCGAACTCATACCGGAGAGAAGAGACACGGAAGAGGAGTTTGAAGAGTCAATGAGCAAGTTCATTGACCGAGTAGATGAAATGGACACAAGTGATTTCGATTTTGAAAGTGTTGAAAGTTTGGCAGACGGGTTATCTGCGCAATTTAAGGGGAGTTCCTTTTTCAAACAACTAAACGAAAGGCAACAAGGAAATGCCGATTTCGTGATTACCACTTTCATAAATTACCTATTCGACTATGAAGGCGTTGTGCCAAGCCTTTGGAAAGAAAGTAACCTTGAGTATGTGTGTGAATTCATTGTTCCCAGAAAAATTTCAGCCGAGCCAGAGTTTTTTGAGGATTACGGAGATGTTGTGATTTCATTTATCGATTTTCTCGATTCTGAAAATCAAGTCTCCAACGCCCATAAGCTGAAACGCTGTATGGAAAAAATGAAGGATAAAATCCCAAAATGGGAGGCAGATTCTGATAACTGGGGACCTGCAAAAGCCCTTATGATGGGGGCAATGGAAGCGGGAGTAGATATGGATGACCTAGATGCAATTAATAAATATATGCATGAGTCCAATAGTAAATTGACAGGAAGCCTTTTTGGTGGTCCATTCAATAATTCTTATAGAGATTACCCCAAACCAATCCCTCCGAGTCCGTTCAGGAATATTGGTAGAAATGAAAAAATATCGGTAAAGTATTCCGATGGAACAATTATGGAAAACGTGAAATTCAAAAAAGTACAGAAGGATTTGGAGAGTGGGGCATGCGAGTTGATGGAAGAATAGAAAAAATATGATTTGGATTCTATATCTTCTATAATAAGTAGTACAAAGTCTTTATCTGACTTGCGTTCAAGTCGCAAGTCCAAATCAGTTCCAATGACTGATAATGAAATGCTTACAAAAAAGCAAAGGTTCAATTGTTAATTTGGAGAAAGCATTATATTATTCTAATAAATCTTCGGTTGTTCTTTTGCAAGCTAAGAAGCTTGCCACAGAGTAAAGTCAAAGGGGTGCATCTCATTTTGTCGTGCATAGAAAAAATGTTTTTAGGAAGGTTGATACAAGCCTCCCGAATAGTTCGAACGTGCGCTCGGACTTGTCATAAAATGAAGCGTCCGCTTCAAGAATTACCACATTTATTGAACAGATAGAGCCATTTTTAATTTACAGCGACAAAATGAGATGCGCCCTAGTCAAAGCTAGGAAGCTTTGACTAGCCTATGAGTAATGATTTCTTATTAGACCAATAGTTAATGATAGAATACTGGCAAGTAAGAAAAAATACCAATTGCACTCAATCCCCAAACTAACGATTGAACCATAGTTTTTTTGTTCACTTTCCCACCCAGACAGGAAAATCCAATTTTTCAACCTTCACAAGCTGAGCAGATTTTAGAATTAGTGAGGTAAAATCGAATTTGAATCGTGGAAACCCAGTCTATTTAGCGGGAAGCGCAAACAAAACATGCTTTATTTGGTGTGGCTACCAAGGTGGGCATGCTTGGGTAACAGATGGCTACAAAAGCTCTTTCTATTGCGATACTAGCACAACCTATACTTATCTGAACATGAACTGGGGTTGGGGAGGAGCCTTTGATGGCTTTTTTGCCTACAACAGGTGGAATCCTCGTCCTGATACGGACTACAAATACAACAAAAGAATGATTTATAATATTTACCCTAGAAACTGAGCCAATGAAAAAGATAACCACCAGCTTATTTTCCCTTTTCATCTGTCTGCTCTTAGCGGCTTGCGATGATGAAGACATAGGGAGCGATGTAATAAGTATTGTGATTAATGCCACAGTTGAATCTAAGGATGGGGAAGATTTACTCTACCCATCAAATCCTAATAGCTATTCTGTTAGAGATATGCGACTTTTGTACGAGAAGGAGGGGCAACTTGTGACTGAAGATAACGGTACAGAAAACACACCAAGAGGGATTATGCTTGCTCCTCCCAACAGCACAATTAGAGACTACTATCTTATTCGGATATTTCCACCAGAATATGTTATAACTGAAATAAATCCTGGAGAGATAAAGATTTTTACCAACTACATTAAGTGGACAGAAAACGACTTGGATACTCTGGAATACGAAGTTAATCACGAAAGTAGCAATGCAATTGTTACCACCAAGGTTTGGTATAATGGAATAATGGCAGACTTTATGTCTGATGTAGCTCGTACAATTAAGGTTGTCAAATAGTTTTCTCAAAACCCCCTCAAATTTATTGAGGGGGTTTCTTATTAATCTTCAACCCAAACTGGGAAACCCAACTCCTCCACCTTCACGAGGCGATAATTCCCAAACTCCCCGAAAGAAGCTACAATCTTCCCAGACAACTCGCTCGGGATGCTGTCGGTACTGTGCCAAGGATTCAGCAGTTTCGTCTGGCTGGATTGAGTTAATTGCAGTTTCTTTTCAGAAAGTTTTCCCAATGAGTTTCCGAACACAAAACCCAGTTTCCCATCGGGTAACTCCACCCGAAACCAGTTGGAATGTGCAGATTGGACTTTTACAATGACATTTCTTGAAAGTGTGGTGTCAGGATTGTTGTTTTTGGAGGTGGGAATGCTTCTGAAATTGGTGGTTTGTCTGGTAACTGCGAAACTGCCAACTAAACTCGTGTCGGCAGTAATTGACTTTGCATTAGGGCGAACATCTTTGATGAACGGAAGCGGATTGACTGCGCCCTTTCTGCTTTGGTAAATCCCGAAATGAAGATGCGGAGCCGTGGTTCTTGCGTTTCCCGTGTTTCCCACCGTTCCCAAAGTATCTCCGATTTTTACCAAGCTTGCGTTTACATATTGCGAATCGAGGTGGGCGTAATAGTAGCTTTTTCCGCTTCCTGCGTTGTAGAGCCAGACCGTATTCCCACCCAATTTATTCTGTTTGGAAGTTGCCATTCCATTCGAAACCGCTATAACTGGCGTTCCTCTCGGAGCGAAAATATCCACGCCTTCATGTTTTCTCGCTCCGCCATCTCTCGAAGCGTGCCAAAAGCTCTTGATTGCCGAACTGTTTTTCCCCGAAACAGGAAACCCAACCGAAGGCGCAGTTTCAATGGTCAAGTTTGAAATTTCCACCTTCCAATAAGTAGGGTTGCAGAACCAACAAATATTCTGCACTATTTTCCACTTCCAAGCCAAAAATGCTTTCGGTCGGAGTGAGATATTGCAACACTTTTTTGGGTTCGGAAGCCAACCTCAACTCGGCAAAGACTTGGAAATTCGCCTTAAATTCCACTTGAATCAATTCCCCTTGGCTCGCTCCAAATTGAAAGGCAATCGCCTTGGACTCGTGTGGAATGAAAATTCCCACCTCCGAATAAGGCAATTCTATTCGGAAAGGTTTGGCAATGGCTTTTAACCAATTGCTTTCCCAATCTTCTGCCATTTTGCTTACCAGCAAATCTGTCTTTCCCAAAGACTCGGAAAAGTTTGCCCGTGGAGATTGCTTGACCACCAATTGCCTGAATTGTTGGCAGGAAATGAAGCAAAAAATCAGACACAGTAATATAAGGTGTGCTTTGGTAACTTTCATCTGCGGAAATGTTTATTGATAAAACATTTCTGGAGTTGGTTTTTGTTATGTCAAAGCAAGCTAAAAGTTCTCACATTAAATTATCGAATAAGAGTCGAACTGCGCCTGACTCATAATTTGTCTGTATTTCAGTAAAAGTTCATAACCAATGGTCTCCTCCCACGAAAGTTGAGATTGCTTTCCGTTGATTGACTGAACGCCCGTGATTTCCAAAGCGGCACTTGTCAGAAATGCACCATCCGCCCCTTTCAATTCTTCGGGTTTCGATTGCTTTTCAATCACTTCATAACCCAATTCTTTCGCCAGATTCATGACCAAAGCCCTCGTGATTCCTGGCATAATGTGTCCTTGCGGAGCGGTGTAAAGCTTGCCATTTTTCTGGTAAAAGAAGTTGGAAGCCGAAGCCTGTGCCACATTTCCTTCCATATCCAGCAAAAGTGCCTCATCGTAGCCTTTCTTTCGGGCTTCGTTGGTGGCAAGAATATAATTGGTATAATGCCCCGTGATTTTATAATCAATCAGCGTAGATTTTGGGTTGGGACGTTCTATATCGGAAATCCATAATTTGAGTTGGTCGTTTTCAAAATAGCTTTTCCATTTCCAAGCGGCAATTCCTACATGAACTTCGGTGGAGTTCAATAATGCCATATTCGCTCCCATAAAAATAATTGGGCGGATATAGGCGCTCTCCTCGGTGGTGTTATTTTCCTCCAAAAGTTGATAGCTGTAATGAATCAACTCCTCCACCGAATATTCTACTTTCCAGCCCAGTTTTTCGGCACACTCCAAAAGTCTTTCATAGTGTGCTTTTGCCTTGAAAATATGTGCGCCCATTGGCGTAACATACGAACGCATTCCCTCAATCACACCGTGCCCATAATGTAAAGTCTGCGAAAATAAATCTGTCCTCGCCTCTTCTGCATTTATAAATTGACCATCCAAGAAGACAGTCGTTCCCTTTCCGTAATACATTTTGTAGTCATTTATTGGTTAAATTGGCTGTTCTGCCAATTACAGCAGAAAATTGCCTATTTGGATTGGGAATTGCAAAGAAAAGTCAGGTTTTGATTTGATTTGAGGATTTTTGAGTGGATTCGGACTTTTGAGAAAGAAGCAAAGCTGGATTTGGAACACAACTTCTAATTTTCTCTAATTTCAATTCAGGGAACAATAATTCCAATCCATTTTTAATTCTTCATATTTAATTCTTAATTTGGTAGTGATAAACTGGTAAGGCTAACAAAATAAAAACCATAGTACCTGAATAATGGGTTTAAAAATTTGATTATCAGCAGGTTAACTGTGTTTTTTTTAGTATAGTCAAAAATTAAGATTTAATGTATTGCACTATTTTTAGATTTAATTAAAAACTGTATGTCAATATTTTGACTAAATAAAACAATATTAAGTTGCTGATTAGCAATTACTTAATTCATTTTTAATTTTTAATTCTTCATGGCCAGGCCACCCTGTCTTAATTTCCCCAATCAACAATTGTACTTATCAAATATATAACTCATAATTGGGGTATAGTGCAAGCGTCCGCTGGGCGGCACTCCGCTTGTGCCGAATTATCCATAGACTAGCCTTTTTCACACGACCCTTGATTTCCGTTCCTTAGTTGAATAAAGAGAGTCAACAAAGTATATGAATCTACTCAATCCAAGCTGAAACTAAGCCAATAAAAACCATGAAGCATACAAAAAGACTTTTGAAGCAAGTTTTCGGAAAGAAGAAAACGGGCGTGAAATACATCCAAAGAATGCTGAGGAAAGATAAGGACGCCCCATCCTTGTTTGTTTATTCTACCGATGGAGACGAGGCAAGTTCCCAGTTTATTGATTGGCTCGCCACAATGGCAAGTTCCCAAAGTATCATTGTGCAAGAAGACGATTTCCACCACGACCGAGGGCATTCCGAAGTTCACAGCAATGTTTTGGTAGATAAAGTCCATGAAGTAAGCGATCCACTTATAGAAAAAGTAGTGAAAACCCGTGGCAAGAAAAAGCGGATTGTCATTGCCTCCAGAAAAAGACCAAAGGCATTGGATTACGTGAGCGACCCTTCCTTAATAGTAGCTCCCGTAGAGGAATTCAACCTCAGCGCAGTAAAAAGTGAAATTCCCGATTTCCTACGCAAGATTTCATAGAGTTTGGTTCGATTTTCCAAACTTCACAACCTTCAGAAGTAATTCTGAGGGATTTTGTTGCTGTCTCATTCCGAGTTAGAAAATCAGTTTCGAGCAAACAAAATGCTATAAATCGGATTCTTATATCTGAACAACTCTATTTTCCCTGAGAAATTCTCTGATTCAAAATCGTACCTCGTAAATCTAAAATCGTAAATTCATTCATGCTTCCACTTTTCCCACTCGGCACAGTCGTTTTCCCAGGCGAAAATCTGAATCTGCACATTTTCGAGCCACGCTATCGGCAACTCCTCCACGATTGCGAGACTGAACTCACTAATTTTGGCATCTCCGCATTCCTCGATAATCAAATTAAAGAATACGGAACGGAAATAGAATTGGTGGAAATTTCTAATCGCTATCCAGACGGGAAGCTAGATGTCAAAACGAAGGGTAGAAGGCTTTATAAAATGAACGATTTCAAAAATCCAATGCGTGGGAAACTCTACGCAGGCGCAAACGTAGAATATATGGAGTTGGCAGAAGATGATGCCACAATTTTCGAGCGGATTCTTTTGGTAGAGCAAATCTACAAGTTGTACGAAATCCTGAATGTAAGAGCAGACATTTCCGCAGAAGTAGAATTTCTGTCATTCAAAATTGGGCATAAAGTTGGTTTGAGCATTCAGCAAGAATACCAGTTGCTCACGTTGCCATCAGAATCTGCCCGAATCAACTTCATGCTCGACCACTTAACCCGAAGCATCCCAATCCTGAAAGGGGCAGAAGACACGAAATCCAAAATCCAGATGAACGGACATTTCAGAAATTACGACCCACTGGATTTTAAGTAGATAGATGTACATTTTCAGAATCCTCCAAGTGGTCTTAGACCCTCGGAGTGGTTGGAAGCCAAATTTCAAATCCGTCCTTTCCTTCTTATTCCTTCCGCCTAAAATGCCCAACCCGACCTACTCCACAGAAGAGGAAAAACTAAACGTGCTGACTCACGCTTTTGGACTTGTACTTAGCCTAATTGCATTTCCCTTCCTCCTCATCCGAGCCAACCAAATTGGTAGTTGGTTGGAGATTATTAGTTTCGGCACTTTCGGAGTGAGTATGATTGTACTTTATGCTGCTTCTACATTCTACCATAATTCAAGAAACGAAATCCGCAGGAAAAAGCTAAATATTTTCGATCATGCCTCTATATATGTATTGATTGCTGGAACATACACCCCACTCGTATTAGTAACTCTCAATGGAAAAACTGGTTGGATTTTGTTCGGAATCACTTGGGGTTTTGCTTTGGTTGGAGTGATTTTGAAGCTATTTTTCACAGGAAAATATGATTTGGTCTCTACCATTATGTATGTACTCATGGGCTGGATTATCATTTTCGCCATCAAGCCGCTGATAGCCAATCTCGCCACCGCAGGGCTTTATTGGCTATTTGTAGGAGGTATTTCTTATACAATTGGGGCAGTACTTTACAAATGGGAAAGATTAAAATACAACCACGCCATTTTTCATGTGTTCGTGCTTTTAGGGACGTTCTGCCACTTCGTTACTATATATAAGTATGTTGTTTTGGTAGATTAGAGTTTATGAATCCAAGAGATTTAAGTAGTTGGCGGTGTCGATAGACCCACCAGTCTGCGAGATACATAATAAAATTATGTTCATAATCTCTATTAGACAGAGCGGATTTTCATCTATGAAATGAACTAAAGGAAAATATTTCAACAATTTTCTTCCCAAATATTGCTATTGATAAAATCTTTATTACTTTTGCACTCCCATCAAGGGAAACTGTATTTATCCAACATAAATATAAGTCCCAGCATAAGAGAGAAATCTCTAAATTTTATCATGCAGGAAATATACAGTTAAATAAAATCATGCGGAAGCTGGTTAGCTTTTGCAAGGACTCATATTATAAATTCTAGGGTAATGTTACAGCCTAAGAGAACGAAATTTAGAAAGAGACAGAAAGGAAGAATAAAAGGATTGGCAGGAAGAGGCCATGAGATTTCCTTCGGAAGCTTTGCTATAAAATCTTTAGAGCAAGGATGGATTACTTCCAGACAGATTGAAGCCGCTCGTATTGCTATTACAAGAGCAATGAAAAGAGAAGGTCAAGTTTGGATTAGGATTTTCCCAGACAAGCCAATTACAAAGAAGCCTGCCGAAGTAAGGATGGGTAAGGGTAAAGGTTCTCCAGAATATTGGGTAGCAGTTATCAAGCCAGGAACCATTTTATTCGAGTCTGAAGGAGTTCCTTTAGAATTGGCAAAAGAGTCTATGAGACTCGGGGCGCAAAAAATGCCTGTGAAAACTAAATTCGTAATAAGAAGAGATTACGCAGGACAGTAATCTGATAAATAATTTATCAAATGAAAGCATCAGAAATCAAGCAAATGGGTACGGAAGAGTTGCAAGATGCTCTTTCCACTTCGCAAGCAGGTTTACAGAATTTGCGCTTTGCTAACACCGTGTCTCCGTTGGAAAACACAAATAGAATTCGTTTTTCCAAAAAGGAAATTGCCCGAATCAAAACTGAGTTGCAAGCTAGAGCAATCGAAACGGTAACTGAGAAAATAAAAGGTGGTGGGTTGACATTGGAAAACGCTTCGGATTTTGTGAAAAACACAAAATTAGCCACTCAGTTGAAATTGGCTAAAGTGAAGCAAATTATAAACAACTCCACAAAGTAATTATCTAAAGCATATTCAGGAGATGGAAGAGAATAGAAAATCAAGGAAAGAAAGAACAGGTCTGGTTGTCAGCAATAAGATGGACAAAACGATTACTGTTACTGTGGAAAGAAAAGTGAAACACCCAATTTACGGTAAATTCACTAAGAAACACACAAAGTTTCATGCTCACGATGAGACGAACGATTGCAACATTGGCGATACTGTGAAAATAATGGAGACTCGCCCATTGAGCAAACTGAAACGTTGGAGGTTGGTTGAGGTGCTTGAAAGAGCGAAGTAATTGTTCTCCCAAACAAAGGGATTTATATAGTATTTTAAGATGCTTTCTGAGATGAAAGCTAAAATGCAGAGAAATGATACAGCAAGAATCAAGGTTGAACGTAGCAGACAATAGCGGAGCGAAAGAAGTGCTCTGTATCCGTGTGCTAGGAGGAACTGGGAAAAGATATGCCTCTATTGGAGATAAAATAGTGGTTACAGTAAAATCTGCACTTTCATCATCCAGTATGAAGAAAGGAACGGTATCTAGAGCAGTAGTTGTAAGAACTAAGAAAGAAGTAAGGAGGAAAGACGGTTCTTACATCAAATTTGAAGATAACGCAGCTGTTCTTTTGAACCCTAACAATGAGCCACGAGGTACTCGTATTTTTGGGCCAGTTGCTAGAGAATTAAGAGAAAAGCAATTTATGAAAATAGTTTCGTTAGCTCCTGAAGTATTGTAATGTCATGAAAAAGAAAGTACAAGTAGAAAAACATGCCAAATTCCACATCAGGAGAGGAGATAAAGTGAGGGTGATAGCAGGAAACCACAAAGGTGAGGAAGGCGAGATAAAGCAAATGCTACGTAATAAGCATAGGGCTATTGTAGATGGTGTAAACATGGTTACAAAGCATGTGAAGCCAAGCGCAGAGAAACCAGAAGGAGGAATCCAGAAGGTAGAAGCAGGTATTCATTTCAGCAATTTAATGTTAATTGACCCTAAAACAGGAGAAACAACAAGAATTGGAAGAAAAAGAGATGAAGAGACTGGCAAGTTGAGAAGATATTCTAAGAAAACTAATGAGTTTATAGACTGATGGCTATTCCAAGGTTAAAAAAACAATACAACGAGGAAATCGCTCCAGCACTTGTAGAAAAGTTTGGATTCAAATCCAGCATGCAAGTGCCTAAGTTGTTAAAGATAAACATCAATAGAGGTATTGGTGATGCTGTTGCAGACAAAAAGCTAGTAGATACTGGGGTTGAGGAATTAACCATGATTTCAGGTCAAAAAGCCGTGGCAACAATCGCTAAAAAATCCGTTTCCAACTTTAAATTGAGAGAAGGAATGCCAATTGGTGCAAAAGTTACACTCAGAGGAGAAAAAATGTATGAGTTCCTAGATAGGTTCATCGCAATTTCCCTTCCACGTGTAAGAGATTTCAAAGGTGTAAGTGAGAAAAGCTTCGATGGAAGAGGCAACTACACACTTGGTGTGAAAGAGCAAATCATCTTCCCAGAAATCTCTATTGACAAAGTGAAAAGAATGTCAGGAATGGATGTGACTTTCGTAACTTCTACAGATAATGATGAGGAAGCCTACGAATTGTTGAAAGCATTCGGAATGCCGTTCAAAAACAAAAACACGAATCAATAATTATGGCAAGAGAAGCAGTAAAAGCTCGTGAAAGAAAAAGGCAACGCATGGTTGCTAAGTACGCAAAAAAAAGAGCCGAGTTGAAAGCAGCCGGTGATTATGAAGCGTTAGATAAATTACCCAAAGATGCCTCCCCAGTCAGGTTGCACAACAGATGTAAGCTAACAGGTCGTCCGAGAGGATATATGAGGAAATTTGGAATCTCTAGAGTTAAATTCCGTGAGTTGGCATCGCAAGGTAAGATTCCCGGAGTAACTAAAGCTAGTTGGTAAAATTGCCCGAGTGGCAAATATACAATTTGGATATTGATGAATTCAGCCACTCGTTGGCTTAAAAAATAGAAGATAATGACAGATCCAATAGCTGATTACTTGACAAGGCTTCGTAACGCCATTAGAGCTAATCATAGGATAGTGGAAGTACCTGCCTCTAATATCAAGAAGCAGATTACTAAAGTTTTGTACGACAAAGGATTTATCCAAGGGTACAAGTTTGATAATGATTCCGTTCAAGGAACTATCAAAATTGCCTTGAAATACAACCCTTCTACAAAAGTTCCAGCTATGATAAGCTTGGAGAGAATAAGTAAGCCAGGTTTGCGTAAGTATGTGAAATCCACCGAAATGCCAAGAGTCTTGAATGGCTTGGGCATTGCAATTCTTTCGACTTCAAAAGGTGTTTTGACCGATAAAGAAGCGAGAGATGAAAACATCGGTGGTGAAGTGCTTTGCTACGTTTACTAGAAAATTTTTAATGTGAGATGCAGATAGCTATCTGCTATCGTAATCCTTAATATGATAAAGTCATGTCAAGAATAGGAAACAAATCAATAGAAATTCCTTCAGGAGTAACTGTTGATGTAAAAGATAATGTTGTTACCGTAAAGGGTTCTAAAGGAACTTTGTCTCAAGAGATAAAGGGAGACATTATAGTAAAAATAGAAGATGGGGAGGTAATGGTTGAACGACCTACTGAACAAAAAAGGCATAAAGCCATGCACGGTCTTTATAGATCTTTGATAGCAAATATGGTAGAAGGTGTTTCAAACGGATATCAAAAAAAGCTCGAACTAGTAGGAGTTGGATATAAGGCCGCGAATAATGGAAGCATTTTGGAATTGAACCTTGGATATTCACATAATATCTACTTCCAAGTACCAAGTGAAGTGTCAATTACTACGGAAACCGTAAAAGGTAAGAACCCTATCATCACTTTGGATAGTTCTGACAAGCAACTGATTGGACACGTTGCAGCTAAAATCAGGTCACTACGTAAAGTAGAACCTTATAAAGGTAAAGGTGTTCGCTTTGTAGGTGAGCAAATCAGAAGAAAAGCTGGTAAGACTGCTAAGAAATAATTTTTGTAAGGTAGGGAAAATACTGTTGATAAGATGGCTACTAATAAAACAACAAGACGAGAAAAAATTAAGCGTAGAATCAGAAAAAAAGTTTCTGGCAATACTAACCGTCCTCGTATGACTATATACAGAAGTAATTCTTCCGTATATGTCCAGCTCGTAGATGACTTGAAAGGTCATACTATTGCGAGTGCTTCTTCAAGAGAAATCTCAGATAAGAAGTCTATAAATATAGAACTTGCCAGTCAAGTTGGTAAAAGAATTGCCGAAAAAGCAGTTGCAGCTGGAATAGAAAAAGTAGTATTTGATAGAAATGGCTACTTATACCACGGTAAAGTAAAAGCATTGGCAGAAGGTGCTAGAGAAGGTGGTTTGAAATTTTAGATTTTAAAAATTATCTAGATAATGAAAAAAGAAAATCAATCAGAAGGCAGAAGAAATAAGCCTAGCGAAACCGACTTGACAGAGAAAGTAGTAGCCATCAAAAGGGTTGCTAAAGTGGTCAAAGGTGGTAGAAGATTTAGCTTTTCTGCAATTGTTGTCGTTGGAAACGGTAAAGGTGTAGTTGGATATGGCTTAGGAAAAGCAAACGAAGTTACCAATGCTATTACAAAAGGGGTAGATGACGCTAAGAAAAATCTGGTTACTGTACCAGTTCTTCACGGAACAATTCCTCATACGCAAAAAGGCAAGTTCGGAGGCGGAAGAGTAATGATTAAACCTGCTGCTCCTGGAACTGGAGTAATTGCTGGAGGTGCAATGAGAGCCGTACTAGAATCTGCTGGCGTTACAGACGTTTTGGCAAAGTCTCAAGGTTCTTCCAATCCTCACAATGTAGTAAAAGCTACATTCGATGCGCTATTGAAATTGAGAGATCCATTGATGGTTTCAAAACAGAGAAGCGTTTCATTAGGTAAAGTATTCAACGGATAAGCAATCCGCTTAACCATAACTACGATAAAATGTCTAAGATTCGTATCAAGCAAGTGAGAAGTACTATTAAAAAGACACAACGTCAAAAACGTACTATTGAAGCACTTGGACTAGGAAAAATCAACAAAGTAGTTGAACATGAAGCCACTCCACAAATTGTTGGAATGGTAAACAAAGTGAGCCACCTTGTTGAGGTAGAGGAACTTTAGTATATTTGCAGGAATTTTACGAAGGCAGATTTAAGCTAGTATAAAGATGAAATTACATACATTAAAACCAGCTACTGGTTCAATAAAATCCAAAAGAAGAATAGGCAGAGGTCAAGGTTCTGGAATGGGTGGAACGAGTACGAGAGGTCATAAAGGGGCAAAGTCTAGGTCTGGATATAGCCAAAAAGAAGGTTTTGAAGGTGGTCAATTACCATTGCAAAGACGTTTTCCTAAATTTGGTTTCAGAAATCCATTTAGAGTAGAATATGTAGGGATAAATCTTCAGAAATTAGAAGAATTAGCTGAAAAACATAGCCTTACTACAATCACTCCAAAAGAATTGATTGAATTAGGAGTTGTTTCCAAAAAAGAGAAAGTGAAGATTTTGGGAACTGGCGAATTGAAAACGAAAGTTTCAGTAGAAGCTCACGCATTCTCTAAATCAGCAAAGTCTGCCATTGAATCATTGGGAGCAACTGCTACACAACTTTAGTAGCAGTCTCAAAATTTCGGTAAAAGGTTTTCAAATCATTACCAGTTCAAAATATTCTTATGAATAAGTTTATTAAAACTATAAAAGATATTTTCTCAATTGAGGAATTAAGAAACCGAATTCTATACACATTCGGCTTTTTATTGGTCTTTCGCTTGGGATGTTTTATTCTACTGCCGGGAGTTGATTCTGAACAGTTAGTAGACAGGACAAGGTATCTTTGGTTTCCTTAATAAAATTCTCGGTGGTGCTTTCAATAGAGCATCTATCTTTGCATTGGGAATCATGCCATATATTTCTGCATCCATTGTAATTCAGTTGCTAACAGTTGCTGTTCCATATTTTCAGAAAAAGCAAAAGGAAGGCGAGTCTGGTAGAAAGAAAATTACTCAAATAACACGAGTACTGACAATCATCATTACACTTGCACAAGGAGGAACTTACGTTTCCGCATACATTCCAGCAGAAGCAATTATGCCCTACATGGCTGAATCAGGAATATTCATTCCTTTATCAGTTGTGATTTTGACTACGGGAACAATGTTCTGTATGTGGCTTGGAGAAAAGATTACAGACAGAGGTGTTGGAAATGGTATTTCAATGTTGATTATGATTGGGATTATTTCCTCATTCCCAGCAAGCAATTATCCAAGAAATAACTTCTAATGGACCACTCATATTTCTGATTGAAGCAATTGCTTTGTTCTTTATTGTAATGGCAGTGGTGTTATTGACGCAAGCAGTTAGAAGAATACCAATTCAGTACGCAAAACAAGTAGTAGGAGGTGGCAGAAGTCAAGTAGGCAAATCACAACGCTCATATTTACCTTTAAAAGTAAATTCAGCCAACGTAATGCCAATTATCTTTGCGCAGTCGCTAATGTTTGCTCCAGCTTTGGTGGCAGGTGCTTTTTCAGAAAGAAGTGATTTTGCCATTTATATTCAGTCAGTATTTCTCAGATTTTACGTCTTGGGAATACAATCTGACATTTGCGATTTTAATTATAGTATTTACATTTTTCTATACTGCAATTACTATCAATCCAAATCAAATGAAGGATGATTTGAAACGAAGTGGGGCTTTTATTCCAGGTGTAAAGCCAGGCCAACCTACTGCGGATTATATCAGTATAATCTTGGATAGGATTACTTTGCCAGGTGCATTGTACTTAGCATTGGTGGCAATTTTGCCCGCTTTTGCAAGTATGGCTGGAGTGCAACAATCATTTGCTCAATTCTACGGAGGAACTTCCCTAATTATTATGGTTGGAGTAATCTTAGATACTTTGCAACAGATAAACAGCTACTTGTTGATGCGCCAGTACGATGGGTTGATGAAGTCAGGAAAATTGAGAGATCGTTCACAGGCAGTAGCATAAGTTATGATTTTTTACAAGACGGAGCAGGATTTAGATTTAATGCGTAAAAGTGCCGATTTATTAGGCAGAGTGCACGGAGAAGTGGCAAAACACGTAAAGCCAGGAATTAGCACACTTGCCTTAGATAAAGTAGCAGAGGAATTTGTAAAAGATAATGGAGCATCGCCTTCATTTCTAAACTACGGAGGTTTTCCTGCCTCGCTTTGTATATCTGTAAACGAAGTAGTTGTTCACGGAATACCAAGTAAATATGAGTTGAAAGAAGGAGATATTATTTCGATTGATTGTGGCGTTTTTCTCAATGGTTTTCATGCAGATAGTGCTTATACTTATCCGATTGGAGAAATTAGTGAAGAAGTTGCCAATTTATTGGAAGACAACAAAGGAGTCTCTTTATGAAGGAATTGACAAAACTCGTGTTGGAAATAGAATAGGAGATGTTAGTTTTGCAATCCAGAAATATTGTGAGAAAAAAGGTTACTCAGTAGTGAGAGAATTAGTTGGACATGGAGTAGGGAAGAAGCTACACGAAAAACCAGAAGTACCCAATTTTGGTAAAAGAGGAAGTGGGGTAAAAATTCAAAATGGATTAGTCATAGCAATTGAGCCAATGATTAACCTTGGTAAGAAAAAAGTTATTCAAGAGAATGACAATTGGACAATCAGAACTTTGGACAGAAAGCCTTCCGCTCATTATGAACATACTGTTGCAGTTGTGAATAATGAACCAGAAATATTAACCACATTTAAGTACATAGAAGAAGTATTTCAATATTCTTATGCCTAAGCAGTCAAATATTACCATTGATGGAGAAATTGTCGAAGCCTCTACCAAACGCAATGTTTCGTGTAAAGTTAGCAAATGAGCATGTAATCACAGCCCACATTTCTGGGAAAATGAGAATGCACTACATCAGAATACTTCCAGGAGATAAAGTGAAGTTGGAAATGTCTCCCTACGATTTGTCTAAAGGGAGAATAGTTTATAGATACAAGTAAAATTAGCATAGATAAAGCCATGAAAGTAAAAGCATCAGTAAAAAAGAGAAGCGTGGACTGTAAGCTGGTTCGAAGAAACGGTAAGCTTTATGTCATTAACAAGAAAAATCCTCGTTTCAAGCAAAGACAAGGATAATCTTATAAATCATTCATATCATTAAAGTTTTGAATAATAATGGCACGTATAGCAGGAGTTGACATCCCAAACAACAAAAGAGGTATTATATCTCTTACATACATCTTCGGAATCGGTAATTCATCTGCCAAAAATATTTTGGACAGAGCTGGTTTGGATGAGCACAAAAAAGTTCAGGATTGGACAGACGAGGAAGCCCAAAAAGTAAGGGATATTATTTCTTCGGAATTCAAAACCGAGGGTGTTCTTAAAATCAGAAGTACAAATGAATATCAAGCGTTTGCTAGACATTGGTTGCTACCGAGGTTTGAGACACAGAAGAGGTCTTCCAGTAAGGGGACAACACACAAAAAACAACTCTCGAACTAGAAAAGGTAAGAGAAAAACAGTTGCGAACAAGAAGAAATAATTTTCCGATAATAGCGAAGTTATGGCGCAGAAGAGAAAAGATAAAGCAAAAAAAAGAGTTGTAGTTATTGATTCAGTAGGACAAGTTCATATTAGAGCTTCCTTCAATAACATCATCATCTCAATTACTAACAATGCGGGTCAAGTTATTTCTTGGTCGTCAGCAGGTAAGATGGGATTTAGAGGTTCTAAAAAGAATACTCCTTATGCCGCACAACAAGCAGCTTCTGACTGTGCGAAAGTGGCTCACGACTTGGGAATGAGAAAAGCCGAAGTTTTTGTGAAAGGACCAGGTTCTGGAAGAGAATCAGCTATCAGAACTATCCAAAACTCTGGAATTGAGGTAACTCTTATTAGAGATATTACCCCACTTCCTCACAATGGATGTCGTCCACCTAAAAGAAGAAGAGTATAATTTTCGTACTTTACGGAGAAATGTCCTTTTAGCATCATAAAGATTTAATTCAATGGCAAGATATACTGGTCCCAAAACCAAAAAGGCAAGAAGATTTAACGAACCTATCTTTGGTCCTTCAAAAGCATTAAAGAAAAAAGCTTATCCTCCAGGACAGCACGGCAAAAACAGAAGGCGTAAGCAGTCTGAATATGCTACACAGTTGATGGAGAAACAAAAAGCTAAATATACCTACGGATTGTTAGAGAAACAATTTAGAAATCTGTTTGAAGAAGCTTCAAGAAGACAAGGTGTTACAGGTACAAACATGTTGCAATTGTTGGAAACTCGTTTAGACAATGTAGTTTATAGATTAGGACTTGCGCCTACTCGTAGAGCTGCTCGTCAGTTGGTTTCTCACAAGCATGTAACTGTAAATGGAGTGATTACTAACATTCCCTCTTGTGCAATAACTCCTGGAGATATTGTTGGAGTTTATGAAAAATCATTGGAGCATCCTGTTGTAAAAGAAGGAATTCAGTCAAGAAGAGCAAGCCACTCAGGTTGGTTAGCTTGGGATTCTGAAAAAGTTCAGGGGAAATTGATTCACTATCCAGAGAGAGATTCAATCAACGAAAACATCAAAGAGCAACTGATTGTTGAATTGTACTCTAAGTAGTAGAATTCTGTTACTTGGTATCCATTCAGTTACTTTAATTTTATCACAATTAGTGAAAAAATTATCATATTTAAATAACATTATTCTATGTCTATTTTAGCTTTTCAAATGCCTGACAAGGTGGTAATGGAGAAAGCCGATGATTTCCACGGTTTTTTTGAATTCAAACCGCTTGAAAGAGGATATGGTGTTACAGTAGGCAATGCTTTACGAAGAATTCTTCTTTCTTCTTTGGAAGGCTATGCTATAGTAGGTGTGAGATTTCCAGAAGTTTTACATGAGTTTTCTAGCATCAAAGGAGTTGTTGAGGATGTTACGGAAATCATTCTGAACCTTAAAATGGTAAGATTCAAGCAGACTACTGAATCTCCTGAAATGAAAATCAACGTAAGAGCAACTGGAAAAGATGCGATTACAGCAGGAGATTTATCAAGTGGAACTGTCGATTTCCAAATCTTGAACCCAGACTTCATAATTTGCCATGTTGACCCATCTGTAGATTTTGAGATGGAATTGACTTTAGATAAAGGAAGAGGCTATGTTCCTGCTGAGGAATTGAGACCAGAAGAACAAGTTTTCGGATATATTGCTATTGATGCGATTTTCACACCAATCAAAAATGTGAAGTTCAGCGTTGAAAATACAAGGGTTGAACAGAAGACAGATTATGAGAAACTTCTTTTAGAAATTAAGACGGACGGCTCAATCCATCCTGAAGAAGCATTGAAAGGAGCAGCACATATTCTTATTCAGCACTTCATGTTATTCTCTGATAAGTCAATGACTTTCGAGACTGATAAGAAAACTGAGGAAGAGCCAATTGATGAGGAATTCTTGCACATGAGAAAACTTCTCAAAACTCCTTTGGCAGATTTAGATTTGTCAGTAAGAGCTTACAATTGCTTAAAAGCAGCGGATGTAAGAACTTTAGGGGACTTGGTAAGCTTAGAGATTTCTGATATGATGAAGTTCAGAAACTTTGGTAAGAAATCTCTGACAGAGTTGGAGCAATTGGTTGCAGACAAGAACTTGACGTTCGGCACGGATGTAGCGAAATATAAATTGGACGAGGATTAAGAAGCCTCCTTTAAAGGTAATTTTGGCAGTCTTGCCGAGAAAATAGTTAAAAAATGAGACACGGAAAGAAATTTAATAAACTGGGAAGAGAATCATCGCATAGAAATGCAATGCTTTCAAATTTGGCAGTCTCTATCATCGCTGAAAAAAGAATTTTCACGACTTTAGCGAAAGCAAAAGAATTGAAAAAATTCGTTGAGCCTTTGATTACAAAAGCAAAAGCTCCTACTCAGCATAATAGAAGATTAGTTTACGGAAAACTTCGTAATAATAAAGAAGCTGTCCAAGAGCTTTTCGACAGAGTTGGACCTAAATCTATGGATAGACCAGGTGGATATACTAGAATTATCCGTACTGGAAAAAGATTGGGGGATAATGCTGAAATGTGCATGATTGAGTTGGTTGACTACAACGATGCTATGTTAGAATCAGCTACTAAAACTACTCGTAGAGGCAGAAAGAAAAATAAATCTATAGATGACACTACTTCAAACGAAACTGTTGCAGTTGAGAATGAGGAAGGAAGTGCAGAGGAAGTGGTTGAAGAGACCAAAACTACAGAGGAAGTAGAGGCATCAGCTGATACTGATAATGAAGAAAATACTAAAAAAGAAGAATAGAAAATGATTCTATCTGACTTTAAATAAAAAAAGGGGAAGTGATTGGAAACAATCATTTCCCCTTTTTTTTGAGTAAAATCTAACCATTTCATTTTCAATAAAATCATCATGGAGAAAAATCAAAAAGCAACTTTGATGTTGGCAGATGGAACTACTTTTAGTGGTTATGCAATTGGGAAAATAGGAACTACTGGTGGGGAAATCTGTTTCAACACAGGTATGACGGGCTACCAAGAAATATATACTGACCCATCTTACACGGGACAGATAATCGTGAATACAAATCCACACATTGGGAATTATGGAACATTAGATGCCGAGTCGGAATCTAGCTATCCAACTATCAAAGGGTTAGTAGTGAAATCATTTTCCCCAGTGAATTCAAGGCATCAATCGACCGATTCATTGCAAGGCTATTTGGAGAAACAAAATGTGGTGGGAATTTCGGGGATAGATACAAGAATGCTGGTTTCCCACATCAGAAGTAAAGGAGCAATGAATGCAGTAATTTCTTCTGAAATATTTGATGAAAAGCAATTGAAGGAAATATTGGGAAAAGTGCCTAACATGGATGGCTTGGAATTAGCTTCTACAATTAGCACAGATAAAGGTTATTATGTTGGAGATGAAAACGCACCTATAAAAGTGGCTGTTCTTGATATTGGTATCAAAAAGAGCATTTTAAAGAATTTGGCAGAAAGAGGATGCTATTGCCGAATTTTCCCTGCTAAGACTTCTTTTGAAGAAATGCAGAAGTGGAATCCTAATGGCTATTTTATCTCCAATGGTCCGGTGATCCTGCTCCGATGGATTATGCAGTCGAGACTATTCAGAAAATTATGGAGGCTAACAAACCGCTTTTTGGAATTTGCCTGGGACACCAACTGTTGGCAAAAGCTTGTGGGATTTCCACCTATAAAATGCACAACGGACATAGAGGTTTGAATCATCCTGTAAAAAATTTAGTAACTGGAAAGAGTGAGATTACTTCCCAGAATCATGGCTTTGGGGCAGTTCCCGAAGAAATTCAAGCAAGTGATTTAGTGGTAGCAACTCATGTGAACCTAAACGATGATACGATTGAGGGAATCAGAGTGAAAGGAAAAAAAGCATTTTCAGTCCAATATCATCCAGAATCTTCTCCTGGGCCACATGATTCTCGGTATTTGTTTGATGATTTTGTGGCAATGATGAAAGAATAGTCTAAAAATTTTAGTCCAAAACCAAGTAGAAATCGCATTTACAGATATTCTGTAAATGCGATTTCTACTTGGCTTTCTTTTGATAGACTTCAAATTTCAGTTACTTCCTAATCTCCACTATTGTTCCTGCCTTTACGAAATCGTAAATCTCATTTATAGCAGGACGAGTTAAGGAAATGCAACCTAAAGTCCAGTTTTGCTTTTGTGCAATTGCGTGATTGTAGCCTTCAGGGACGCCATGAATTCCTATTTCCCCACCAATTTTGGCATCTTGTGGGATTTTTCCATCGACTTTGGCTTGTTTGTGTTTCGTCCAAGATTCTTGATTTGGGTAATCCAACCAAAGAAACTTTGCCCAACTTTTATGTGGATATTTTGATTGGATTTTTAACTTTCCCTCTGGTGTGCAACCATCGCCCTGCATGAGTTTGTCGTCAGTAGCATTTGGTCCTAAAACTACAGGGTATTGTTTGATGATTTCCCCATTTACCAACATGGAAAGTCGGTAGGCTTTCTTCTCAATCAGGATGCTGAAACTTTGGTTTTCGAGCTGGAGTTCCTCAACTAATTCGGAAAGCGGTCTGCTTGCATTTTTGAGATTGGAATCATTGTTTTTGACTCCTAGGATTGCCAAAACAATGACAGAAGCCAAAATTATTTGAAGAGAAATGTAAAATGGATTCTTCATGGGAATAAATAGTGGAGGTTCATATTCATATTTACTCAATCATCGCATCAACAAATCCCCACATCAACGGATTTAGTCTTTCTCCTGACAAAGTTCCACCAAAACGCCATTGGTAGTTTTAGGATGCAGAAAGGCAATTCGCTTATTGTCCGCACCATCTTTTGGTTTCTCATTTAAGATTTGAAAACCTTCCGATTTTAGCCTTTCTATTTCCGAATCAATATTATCTACCTCGTAAGCGATGTGATGAATTCCCTCGCCACGCTTTTCGATGAACTTGCTGATTGGACTTGATTCATTTTCTGCCTCAAGTAGTTCGATTTTAGTTTCTCCCAACTGAAAAAAAAGAGTGTTCCACGCCTTCTGACTCCACACGCTCAATTTTATAAGATTCTTTGCCAAAGAGTTTAGTGAAAAGTTCTTTTGAATTTTCTAAGCTCTTTACCGCAATTCCAATATGTTCTACTTTTTTAAACATAAGTACAAGTACGAGTAGAGAGGTACGAATCGGTAGCCGATGCTATACAATTTTATGAGAAAGGAAGTTACCTATTCTGTTTTTAACTGCTTGGTTTGGAAAGATAAGAGCCGATTTATCTCTAGTTCTCTTTCTGAATCGCTATACTGAAACTTTTGAAACTAAGAAGTCCAACTAAGTAGTACAAAGTCTTTATCGGACTTGCGTTCAATCGGACTTGCGTTCAATCGGACTTGCGTTCAAGTCGCAAGTCCAAAGCAGTTGCAAATAACTGATAATCCAATGCTTACAAAAATTCAAATAGGCAAAGCATTTAGGTTTATCTACTTAAAACCAACAATTGCGAGAATTGCGAAATTTTTTCCATTTTCAAATTCCCACATTTTAAAATTCCCTTCATCACCATCAACACATCAACGACATCAACACATCATCAAATCAACCTACCATTTCTTTTTCTCATACTGTTTCCAGGGGTTTGGGCAGTACAGTTTGCCAAACCTTTTATAGCGAGGTCTGCTACTGGAATAATCCAGGTTTGTACCGAAGTTGAAAGTGAGCGAAATTTCGTGCGAACCGCCCGTGTTGCCTCTCAAAGTATTGCCAACTGTATAATCATAACTATAACCAACCGTGAATTTCTCTAGTTTGAATCCAACCAAAATCGCAACTGCATCGCTATACGCAACGGAAACTTCGTTGTCGTTTTCCCCATCGCTATAGTGGCAAAGGAAGTCCTCGTACCAAAAACCCAGCATAATGGGTTGATAATGGAAGTATGCTCCTAAACTCAATTGGTCAGAAGCTCCTTGTCTCAAATACATGAATGCTGGAGTGATTGTAAAATCGTAGGAATCCGTTCTTTGCCGTTCACATCTGAGAAGCCGATTACGTAACCGCCCTGTATTGAGTATCTCATAGGAAGAATATCTTTATCATCTACCAGTAAATGGCTGACTACTGTTTTTTAAGCCCTCGGTATGAGCGCAAGATCAGGTCTATTGACGTGATTTGCGGAAACATCCAACCCAAAATTTCTTCGAATAGAGCAAGGCACCGGTTCCTGCATCGAAAACATTTCTCACATTATTATTTCTGAGTAAATCGTTCTCATCGAAATTCATCATTAATTCTAATCTGCTCCCTGTTCACTGTTACTTGGTCGGTAAAACAAAAGTTCTGGAAATCCTAAATCTCTAGAAATCATTCCTGCGGAAAGTCCGAATTGCAATGAGCTACTTTCTTGCTCAATGGTGCAACGTAGGAATAGAAAGCCAGCAAAAGAGTTGGATGTAAAGGTGGGAGCACACCGTGAGTCACATCGGAACGTAACTTCGTCTTGGCTCACATAAACCCCAATTCCACTTCTGTATTTTGGAATGAACTGGTCGTAAGAAGCTGAATAAGTTACGAAACTCGCATCCAAAGAAGGCCACTGATTCCTATAATTTACGGAAACCCTGCCTTGTGCGGTTGCTCCTGCAAAAGCGGGATTCAAATAAAGGGATTGGCATAAAACTGTGTGTATTGTGGGTCTTGTGCCTTGAGAATGTTGCGGTGCTTGCAATAAGAAGGATGTGTCCAGAATAAATTTTTCATTTACATTTATTTTAAATGTGTCTCATATGAAAGACGTGGCGAAGAGCGATAGGTTGTGAAATTATATTTTCCTTGGAAGTTCACAATACCAAATTAATGGCGTACGAATTTTGTTTGCGACTCCACAAAGCTGTTTCTCTAATTAAAATAGGATATTTCCGAAGTGGGAAACAATACAACAACAAAGCTAAGCAACTTCTTTACCAAAAATAAACGTAAATCGAAATCACACATCTTTTTAAGCACAATTTACGTATTGTAAACAAGTGTGAAGTTGTGCTTTTGCAAAAATTAAGCAATGGCTTTGCATTTAATCTATTTTTTTTGTTCCCAAACATTTTCAGAAGGGTACGGATTTTGAACTATTTCAAAATCGTGAGTAAGCCAACTTGTTTTGCCCCAAAAAAACTACCATGCAGAGATATTGTACTAGAATACTTCAATCATCATTTATATTATTTTTTATTTTTGCCCTCTCAATCCACTCACAGGCTCAGCTTGCCATAAGTGTGAATGGTGGAGCGAGTGTTCAAGGCTGTGGTTCTTCGGTAGTGAGTCATTTGGCAACCAATCCATCCAAAACAATTATTGGCGTGGTCTGGACTTTGGGAACAGGAAATAACTCTACCAACAATCCTGCTAGTGCAATTTATGGCGTGGGTACTTACAGTATTTCCGTAACCGCTACCTATTCCGATGGCACATCGGAAACCACAACCGCCAATAATATTATAGATGTGTTCGAGCCACCCGTTCCAACTTTCACTACGAGTGGCATCGGAGGATGTGCGCCAACCACAATCACTTTCACAAATACGACTGCTTTGCCTGCTGGTGCAACTTCTTTTGTGAACATACTTTGGGAATTTTCCAATAATGGCTCTGTAATAGGTACAGCAAGTGGTGCAAATCCCAACTTTACTTTTAATGTGGGGGGAGATATTGATGTAAGGCTATTTGTGAGAGACAACAATGGCTGTACGGGAAGCGCATTGACTCAAGATGCTTTGGTAATTGTAGAAGATTTAAACGCTAACTTCACTCCAAACAACAACATTACCACTTGCAATGCTTCGCAAACTGTAAATTTCACAAATACGACCACAACCATTGCCACAGGGCCAATCGACTACTTGTGGAATTTTGGAGACGGAACTACCTCAACTGATGAAAACCCTTCGCATACCTTCAACGGGCCTGGCGCTTTCACGGTTTCCATGACTGCCACACACGTAGAATCCTACTTGTTCAGATACGAGAACACGAAATAATTTAGTGAGATTGCTAGAACCCGTTTTTGATTTCACTAGCAACATCACAACTGGCTGTACACCATTCACGGTAAACTTTTCAGATTCTAGCTTTTTCTATTCCGATGTGGCAAATACGAACAGCGTAACGGTTAGTGGTTTGACTTACACTTGGGATTTCGGAGATGGCTCTCCAACCGTAACTGGGAGAAACAGAAGTCATACCTACAACACGCCAGGAGATTACACAGTTACCTTAACAATTTCGGGTGGAGACGGAACTTGTACGGGAGTCGTTACGAAAGTAGATTACATTACAGTTCCCCCAGAAGTGATTGCCCGATTCACGCCAGATGCAATTGATTTTTGTGAAGCACCATTTACGGTAAATTTCGCAGATGCTTCCGTCAATGCAGTTGATTATGCTTGGAATTTTGGAGACGGCTCGCCAATTGACAATACGGTCAGGAAGTACAAATCATACTTATACCAATTTTGGAAATTACAATGTAAGGCTTACCGTTACAGACATCAATGGTTGTACAGATGACACAGTAGTGCGAGTGCGCTCCCAACCGCTAGTCCCGAATTTCACTGCGAACGATTTGGAAGGCTGTACGCCAGATTTCACTACGGATTTCACAAACACCTCAACTGGGTTGACAGGAATTACCAGTAGCGAATGGACAATAACCAACGAATTCGGAGTGCCAGTGTTCAATACCACATTGCCAGGAACAGGCGCACCACAAGATGTACCGTTGCCATTGGCAGGAATTTACACAGTTACGCTTACAATTTCTGGCCCAGGTGGCTGTAGCGAAACACATTACCCGAACCAACTACATAAGAGTTGGAGTTTTGCCAGTCCATTAGCATTCGACCCCTCCTAATTCGTGGTAATTTGTCCTGAAACCACGGTGGATTTTGATAATAATTCTGTGCTTATTCCTCCCCTGAAATCCATATCCTGTAAATTGGACTTGGGATTATAATTACATTTCTGGGCAACAAGCCGCCATCAATGCAGATGGAGACGGACAGTTTACCTACGATAACTTAGATTCCATGCAATTGGATGTAGCCTTGTTCTATGAATCGAATGGATGTAGAGATACACTAATTAGAGAGAACCTGATTACGTACCAAGGACCGAACAACGAATTTGATTTGACAATTGACGGATGTAGCCCAGACTCGCTGTTTCTCACAGATAATTCTAATGGATTTTACGATAGTTTGCTTTGGGAAGTGTTCGACAATAACACAAATGTACTACTCGACTCCACAAGCCAAATAAGCAATCCGACTTTCCCAGTTGAGCCAAACAGAGATTACAGAGTCCGTTTCACAATCGTGAACACAAACACAGGATGTTTCGATACAGAAATAGCGACTGTCACCACACCGCCACCGCTCCCAATCATCAATGCTTCTGTTTCCGACTCAATAGTTGTGTAGATGAACAAGTCAATTTCTCCACCACAACTACTGACCCCAGTTCGAGTGAGATACCTTTGGAATTTTGGCGATGGAAATAACTCCAACAATCAAAACCCAAATCACAGGTACAGAAATTCTGGAATATATAATGTAATGTTGCAAGTAACCGTAGGAACGCAATTGATGTGTACTTGACACTACTTTTCAAATTGAGTTAAAGGCTCCCGATGTTCGTCCCAATGTCAGATATAACAGAAGGTTGTCTGCCACTAGAAGTCAACTTTTACGATGGTACAGTAGTTTCCGATGGATTTGTCAATAGAGAATGGAGGATTGACGGAATTTTCGTAACCAACGACTCTGCATTCAAGTCCACAGACTTCAATTTCTTTTTAGATTCAAAAACGCCCACAAAGTGATAGATATAATGTTCAATTGACGGTTTCAGATACAAATGGTTGTTCGGTTTCCCGAAGCATATTCATATCAGAGCCACTCAACCTAACCCTGATTTCACAATCGACTCTACTCGTTTTTGCGATTTCTTTGAGTTGAGTTTACTGCGCCAAACCCAATTCGATAGATTCGATCGATTATAACCTGCAACCGCTTCTTACGAATGGAGTACGCCTACGCCAGGAGTGACTTTGACTTGAACCGCAATAGGAGAGTGGCAACGGCCAGACTTCCCCGATGGAACGCATACTGTGCAACTCAAAATTACCGATGCGCTTGGCTGTTGCATGGATTCTATCTCCAAATGTTCACAATGGATTTTGGAGATACACTCTAACCGCTAAATTTGGCGCAACTCCAACCGAAGTGCAATGTCCGCCAGAAGCAGTTGTCTTTTTCAGATTCCTCTATTGTAGGAAGTGCACCCATCGTAAGTTGGGCGTGGACTTTTGGAGACGGTACGACTTCGGCAATTCAAAATCCAACCAAAATTTACGATATGCCAGGCTCTTACGATGTC
This sequence comes from uncultured Cytophagales bacterium, assembly GCA_963729615.1. GTDB lineage: Bacteria > Bacteroidota > Bacteroidia > Cytophagales > Flammeovirgaceae > JBLIFI01. The sequence continues at coordinate 119,315 of CAVSOI010000023.1, read as the reverse complement.
AGCCTGATTGTGGTTGATTCGTTGGGCTGTACCGATACGCTCTTGTACCGAGTTTCATTCAAATAAATGGGCCACTTGCCACCGCATCCATTGATAGAGACTTTGGCTACGTAGATTTGGATGTGAATTTTGAATACCCAGATAAGGCAGGAATTGACTCAATTCGGTGGGATTTTGGTAACGGAGAATATCGAATACAGCTTAGAAGATACAGTCAGCTACACTTATACCGAGCCAGATGATATGAAGTAAGATTTATATCTGAAAGACACGTTAGGTTGTGAATTTACACCTAGGCTTGCGCTTGATACAGTTTTTGCCTTCCCATGTCCCACTTTAGACATTGGTCCCGATTTGGATTTCTGCTTCTCGGAAGGCGGATTTGATATAAATGCCTTCAACTCCTCGCACGATACAACACTCTGGTTTCCCCATCTCCACCGATGTGATTTACGAATGGTATGTAGATGGCGTTTTGCAAGCAGATACGGATTCCATTCTTTCCGTCTTGCCAGTTTCTGGAAATAGAGAAATTGTTTCACGGATTTATATTTTAGATAGAGGAAACATAGAATGTGAGACTTTCGATACGGTTCAAGTAAATTACCGAGACAATCCTGTAGCCGATTTCACAATCATGAATGCTTGTGAAGTTGATGATAGCGTGAAATTCGTAGATACTTCCACTTCTTTGGTTGGAAACAGAAGGTGGAGTTGGGATTTTGGCGATGGAAACACCGCAGTCAAAAACATTCCGAGCGATGGCGACACTTTCAATATATATAAGCTTTCGGAGTATATGATGTTACTCTATTGCAGTATCTACAAATAATTGTACTGATACAATTACGAAAGAAGCAATTGCCTATCCGAAACCCATTGCCATCATCACCGTTCCCGACCCATTTTGCGAAGGAACAGATGTGAGCTATCTGCCAGCCTTTCCACCATCGATACTTTGGCAGGGAGTGTCTATTGCCAACGTTAGCGTGGGATATTGACGGAAACGGTTTTGACAATAGCATTGATCCAGATTCCGAACCACTTTCAATTTCGGAAGCTACTTTGGCGACACCGCAGTAGTTTTGCAAGTAACCAGTAATTTCGGCTGTGTGAGTTTAGACACGCAACAGCTAGACATTCTGCAAAATCCAACCGCCTCATTTCACCTTTGCCGATAATGTTTGCTTTGGATTCCCAACCAGTTTTGAAGTAGATACCGTCATTGGAGATGCACCATTGAACAGCATTGCGTGGGATTTCGATAATAATGGAACAACAGACGACACAAATAATCCAACCCAATTTACTTTCCCCAACTTTGGAGATTTTCCAGTTGGATTGACCGTGATAGACACCAATTCGTGTCAAGATCCACTACACAAGTTGTCACGTGTTGCTCCAAATGCGGTTGCTGACTTCAGCGTTTCCCCAGCTTGTGATTCTGCCGATGTGCATTTTTACCAACTTGGTGGATTTAACTGCTTTGGTAGGCTCTGGCGTGAGCATCATTTCTTACCAATGGGATTTCCAGAATGATGGAACTTTCGATGTAACCAGAACCACCAAGCAAAATGAGACTTTTCGTGTATGATTTCAACAATACAACTGACACAACGGTAATTGCCTTGTTGAGGGTTGAAACGAGCAATGGCTGTTTCGATACTTTGACAGTTCCAGTCTTGATTCGTCCCAATCCAATCGTAACCATTTCTGGTGCAGAAGAATATTGTGTGGGAACTGAAACCACGGACATCACTTTCAACTTAACGGTTGGAGATTTTCCCTTCACAATCGAATATGAGAAAAATGGCGTGTCGAACACTTTGCAGGTTTTCACTTCTACAGACACAACCATTACGGAAACACTTTCTGACACGACTGTTTACAAACTCGTTTCGGTTTCCGATGCGAACAGCTGTAGCAATTTTGCTTTGTCAGATTCTATTATTGTAAATGTGCGACCTTCGCCATTGGCAACGCTTACTGGCAATGCCACTATTTGTAATGGGGAATCAACAAATTTAACTGTGAATTTTACGGTTGGAGACGCAAATTTCAATTACCGAATAGAAACAACAGTAGTTTCGAGCGGAGCAATTGACACGCTAGATTTTGTGGCAAATGCAGACCAAGCAATTTTACCATTCAATCCAACCGAAACCACAGTTTACAGATTGATTTCCATAACTGATGCAAACGGCTGTTTCAGCGTGGTTAGTGAGTCGGCAACAATTACTGTGAATCCTTTGCCAAACGGCATTTTGACAGGAACAACCGCAATTTGTAACGGAGCTTCCGCAGACTTGACTTTGGATTTCGATAATATCGGAACGCCAGATTTCTTTGTGCAGATTGAGCGAATGTCCGCTTCCTTGACAGATACAATCAGTTTGAGCAATCAAACAGATTTAGCAAACGTGCCAGTAACTCCAACCGAAACAACTACTTATAGGTTGATTTTGGTGCGAGATGCAAACGGCTGTGAGCGAGTAACCAACTCTTCAACAGTAATTACGGTAAATGAAAACCCGATTGCGAGTTTCACATTTACCGATGATGTATGTTTTGGTTCTCCGACTGATTTCACGAGCAATTCCTCAAACGGATCAGTCGCAATCAACAGCTTTGCCTGGGATTTTGCAGGATTAGGAACTAGCACGATTAGTTCTCCTGATTTTATTTTCCCCAATTTCGGGACTTTCCCAGTAAGGTTGACGGTTGGAGACGGAAATATGTGTACAGATGACACACTCATCAATGTTACGGTTGTGCCAAATGCGGTGGCCAATTTCAGCGTTTCCCCAGCCTGTGATTCTTCCGAAGTGCTCTTCACGAATTTGGTGGATGAAACCGCTTTGGTAGGCTCTGGCGTGAGCATCATTTCTTACCAATGGGATTTTCAAAATGATGGAACTATCGATGTAACCAGAACCACCAAGCAAAATGAGACTTTTGTATATGATTTCAACAATACAACTGACACAACGGTAATTGCCTTGTTGAGGGTTGAAACGAGCAATGGCTGTTTCGATACTTTGACAGTTCCAGTCTTGATTCGTCCCAATCCAATCGTAACCATTTCTGGCGCAGAAGAATATTGTGTGGGAACTGAAACCACGGACATCACTTTCAATTTGACTGTTGGAGATTTCCCCTACACAGTCGAGTATGAAAAAAATGGCGTGTCGAACACTTTGCAGGTTTTCAATTCTGCTGATACAACCATTACGGAAAGTATTTCTGACACCACAGTTTACAAATTGGTTTCCGTTTCCGATGCAAATAGTTGTAGTAATTCAGCTTTGTCAGATTCCATTGAAATTCAAGTGCATGAGTTGCCAAAAGCCGATTTGCTTGGCGGAACGGATTTGTGTGCGGGAGATACTGCCAAAGTCATGATTGATTTCGTGGAAGGAAATGCACCCTACAATATCACAATCGGAAATAGCTTGGATGGCACTTTGGTCAATTTACCAAGGGTGCTTTCCGATACGACTATTGAATTTACAGTTACGAATTCCATCACTTACCGAGTTACTGCCTTAAGCGATGCAAATAGTTGCGATGCAATTGATTTAGGAGATACAACTAGATTTAATGTAAATCCGTTGCCAGAAGTCAGTATTGCAGGGGCAGACAGATTCTGTGTAGGAACTGACTCGGCACGAGTTACTTTCTCACTGACTACAGGAGATTTCCCTTACACCGTTCAATACAAGAAAAACGGAGTCTCAAATAGCATTCAGATTGTCAATTCTACTGACACCACTTTTGCTGAAAGCATTTCCAGTGCAACGGTTTACAAATTAGTTTCTGCAACCGATGCGAATGGCTGTTTCAATATGCTTTCAGATTCTATTGAGGTGCAGATAGATGAATTGCCAACTGCCAACCTTTCGGGCAGTACAGCTTTATGTGCAGGAGATACTGCCAATATCATGATTGATTTTGTGGCAGGAAGCTTCCCTTACAGTATTGAAATTTCCGATAGTTTGGGTGGAGTGGTAGCGAGTTTGCCAGCGGTATTCTCCGACACAACTATACAACTGACTCCAACTGATACCATTACATACAAAATTACCGCACTAAGCGATGCAAATAGTTGTGATGCTATAGACTTTGGTACTTCGGCTACTTTCATTGTTAATCCTTTGCCAGTTGCCACAATTAGCTCGGGTGGAGATTTCTGTTTCGATGATGGGCAAGCAGAAATTACCTTTGCGTTGACCACGGGCGATTCTCCATTCCAAAGAATACTCTTTGAAAGAAACGATGTACTGGATAGCATAAAAAATGTAGCCTCGCCACATACACTGACCGAAGTCATTGCCGATACTACAGTTTACAAATTGGTTTCTGTAACCGATGCCAATGGCTGTATCAATACATTTACAGATTCTGTGCAGGTAAATGTAAATAAGTTGCCAGTTGCCAATCTTTCGGGCGGAACGGATTTATGTTTTGGCGATACAGCAAATGTGCTGATTGATTTCGATGAGGATATGATTTACCAACCATTCAACATCGTCATCAAAAATAGTTTGGATGCAGATGATAGTCTCATTCTAATGCCAGTTACAAAAGATACAGTTGTCAAGTTTGTCCCAACTAACACGGTAACTTATTCAATTAGTTTCCTAAGCGATATAAACGGCTGTTTGGCAACTGATTTCGGAACTTCTACAACTTTCAATGTACGTCCGCTTCCAGTAGGGACTTTGGCAGGAGGCACCACGATTTGTAGCGGAGCATCTACCGATTTGACTGTGGATTTCACGGTTGGAGACGCAGAGTTTGCCTACCAAATAGAAAGAGTTACGGGTGGAGTTACCGATACGCTGAGTTTTGATACGGGAACTGACGGCTTGATTGTTTCAATCAATCCGATTCAAAATGCAAATTATAGACTGATTTCCATTATCGATGCCAACGGATGTTCCAATGTTGTGAGCGAACCAGTTGTGGTAAATGTAAATCAATCTCCAGTTGCCAGTTTCGAGTTCAACAATGCTTGTTTGGGATTCCCAACCAATTTTGAGAGTAATTCTACGGAAGGAGCAGGAACAATCAGCAGTTACTCTTGGGATTTTGACAATGATGGAATGGACGATATAACAACTACTTTTGATACCGCCAGTTTCATCTTCCCAAATTCTGGTACTTTCCCAGTAAGATTGACGATTGAAGATGCAAATATGTGTTCTGATGATACTTTAATAAATGTAACAATCAAACCGAATGCAGATGCACGATTCACTGCGCCAAATGCCTGTGAATTTGATCCAATCACATTCACAAACAATACTGTCATTCCTGTGGGAGTTACAGTTACTTCTTACGAATGGGATTTTGATGGAGATGGAATGGTGGATTCGGTAGAAACTACTCTGAATAATCCAAGTTTCACTTATGATTTAGGCGGAATCTCTACAGAAGTCAGCCGAACAGCTACTTTAAGGATTGTGACTTCCAATGGCTGTTTCGATACGGTAAGCCAAGCTATTTTGATTCGTCCAAGACCACAGATAGAAATCTCTGCCAATGGTCCTTTCTGTGAATCAGGAACTGCAAATATTGTTTTTAAGGCAACGCAAGGAACTGCGGAATTTGAAATCAACTATACCAAAAATGGAACACCTCAAAAAATTGAAATCCCTGAGGGAGATACAGAAGTAACATTGATAGATAATTTGACAGAAACGACTGTTTATCAACTGGTTTCTGTAAATGACAAGTCTTTGTGTGAAAACAATACACTTTCTGGAAGTGCCACAGTCACTGTTTTTGAAAGACCGACCGTTACGCTTTCAGGAGGAAAAGATGTGTGTTTTGGAGATAATGCTGAAATAACTATTGCCATTACAGGAACAACGGGAAGTTTCACATTCGATATTCGCAATGATGAATCGGGTGCAACGCAAACCTTTAGTTTCCCAACGGCAGGAACTTACACACGAACATTGCCTACTAGAAACACGATTGGGACAAACACCTATTCCGTTCAGAACTTCACAGATGCAGGAGTTTCAGTGAGTTGTCCGCCTACAACTAATACAACCGTATTTACTACTACACCATTGCCAACAGTCTCAATTTCTTCCACAGAAGTTTGTGAGGATTTTGACTTGGAGTTTGTGGTAACTGGAGCGAGCGGAACGGGGGATTATGAATTTGACTATACAATTGACGGAGTCTTGTTGAGTGGCAATCCGTTCATGCCAATCACAGGAACAAGACCAATTGATGTTTCAAGCTCCAATTCCATCACGATTTCTGAATCGAACTTAGAAGCGGGGAATTATACCTTGACCATTACTTCATTTGAAGATGAGAATGAGTGTAATCCTTCTGCAACACTTCCTAGCTTTTTAGTAAAAGTAAACCCGAAACCAGAAGCCCGCTTCGAATTCGATAGTGAGGTTTATTGCGCCACAGATGACATAGAGTTCAGAAATACTTCAACAACGGCCTCCGGTTCAATCAGTAATTCTGACCTCAATTGGGTGTTTGATGGAGCGAATGATGGATCCGACTTGTTTAATGATGATACTGGTTTACCAGTAGAATTTGATTTCGGAGATATGGCAGGAATATATCAAGTAGGCTTAGAAGTGGAAAATAGCTTTGGCTGTTTTGACACCACTTTCCAAACTGTAACCATCAACCCATTGCCAGCAGGGACGATTGGAAACGATACTACAATTTGCTTCTCGAACGATGGTTTTGACAAGAATGCCACTCAGGCAAAGCTTCTCTTCAACTTCACACAAGGTATTTCACCGTTCGATGTGCAAGTAGAATATACAGATGATTTAGGAAATACGAGTTTATTGTCATTTGACGATTTGTCGAATATTGATAGTGTGGAGGTCACTCCTGACATTGACAATTTTGTTGGAACACCCAAAGTAGTCAACTATCGTTTAATCTCCATTGTTGATAATATTGCCTGTCCTGTGATGGTCGATCAATCAATTTCTGTTACGATTAAGCCTATTCCTTCAGCCATTCTTTCTGTAGATAGAAACATGATCTGCTTGGGAGAATCCATAGAGCTGGAAATAAGTAATTTTGAAGGAACTCCTGACTATATATTTGACATAGATACGGTTGGAGACGGCTCATTTGTTACTTTACCAGCTTCCGATTTAGACGGATCTCTCGATACTACGCTGGTAGTATTTCCCCGAGTGAACAAAACGTTCGGGCTTATTAGAATCTCTGATGGAGGAGCAGAAAGTTGCGCCAATGAACTGAACCAAACCATAGATGTGGATGTAAGGGATTTGCCAACAGCTACGATTAGTGGAAACAATACAATTTGTCTAAGAGAATTCACAAACTTGGTATTTAATGTTGACCCAAATCCTAGAGGAAGTGGCTTGATAGCTGGAAGCGAAGATTATCTGCTGACTTACTCAGATGGAATCAAAGATACTACAATTGTAGTAGGGGCTTCTTTACAGGCTATTGTGCCAGTAAATCCAACCACTACAACTACCTACACACTCAAATCGATTGTGGAAGGAAGCGGTCAGACATGTGCAAATAATGGGTTAGTAGGTTCGGTAACTATTAACGTAAATCCGCTTCCAGATGGCGAACTCGTAATCAGCAAACCATCAGTTTGCTTTGGCGATGTGGTTGATATTGTTTTCAGCGATTTGGGCGGGACTTCTACCAAATATACTGTGGAATATGTGAACGAGTTGGGGAATACAATTACTGTACCCGATGTTTCGGACGGTCAAGTATTGCAACAATACACTGTAAATAGTAATGCTACATTTACTTTGGTATCCATTACAGGCGATAATGGTTGTCCATTCAGTCCAAACTCAAGTATCACGGTTTCGGCAATCCAATTCCCACAATCTCCAGGAACCGTGTTCGGTTGCGAAGGACAGGAATTGATATTAGATGCCAATGCTTTCATTGCTGGTGGTGTGGACAGATACGATGAAGTTACCTATTTATGGACTCCATCAGGAAGTACGAACTCTACAATCACAGTTACTGATAGCGACCCATTAAACTATGAATTGAGCGGTACAATCAAATTGGGAGAAAATACTTGCGAATACACGCCAATAGATATTAAGGTTGAGTTTAGAAACACGCCAGAGTTTACCGCACAAGGCTTAAAAATTGTTTGTTACCCCGACCCATTCGCTTTTGATACCGATACGGTAACAATAGTGGATGAATCTGAACCTTTCGATGTCTATCAATGGATTTCAGCAGTCGACAACGACACGCTTTTTGGCAAAACAGTTGCACTGCCTTACAGCGAATTCGGTACTGAACCACCAAAAAACAAGCAGTTTTTGAATGTAGATATTGTCGTAATAAATTCTGAAACGCAATGTTTCGTAAAAGGGCTTGTTCCAATTCAACTATCTTGTCCGCCAATATTCCAAGCACCAAATGCCTTTACGCCAAATGATGATGGTAATAATGATATATTCAGGATTGCCATTGGCAATGTGAACAGTATTGACTTCAGAGTTTTCAACCGTTGGGGAGAAGTGATTTATCTGGAGACTGGAAAGGACGAGAACGATGGAATTCCACCTTTGCGAGATGATGAATATGAAGGTTGGAATGGGAAATATAGAGGGAAAGGTGCTGATATGCCGTCAGGTGTTTATCCTTGGAAAATGATTTATTTTAATGAAGACTCCGAACAAGTGGAGGAATTAAGCGGAAGCCTGTTGCTGATAAGGTAGATATTGATGTACGAATTACGATGTGCGATTTTGTAATGGAAGAAGCCAAGTTCAGATTATGAACTTGGCTTCTTTATAGATTCGACTTTAGTAGAATTGCTGAAAGCACAAAGAAATATGAAAAAGTTGATTGCATGCTTAGGAACGGAAATCAAATAAGATGCTACTTTCTTAGTGGCACTGCCCCAGTAGGACTGCCCCATGCTTCTTTTTGGCCCGGCACACGCTGTCTATTCTTCCAATTCCATTGGGGCAATTCCATTGGCGCTACGGTTTACACATAAGTTTTTGTTCGTAATCTCATGGCCTCCTTCTAGTAGCCGACAACCTCTAGGTTGTCGGAATGAGCTAAAAAGTCGTAATTCTGTGGTTGCAAGTTAGGAAACTTGCAACCATTGAGTCGAAATTAGGAAATTTCGATTAGCTACAATTACTTATTTATGCGTTATTATTGTTTTAAGGCATTAAATTAAAAGATGTGTATAATCCGTAGCCCATTGTGGCAATTCCATTGCGGCAATTCCATTGCGGGTATAAAAAATCTGCCGTAGTGTCGGACTGGCGTTCCATCGGACTGGCGTTCCAGTGCTATGCTACATTTTTTAGTCCCAGCCGGTGAACGCCTAAACTAGCCAGCGTGGTCCGACCTCAAAAGTAAACTAAGACAAATAAACTATTTATTTAATCCCAGTTCCTTAGTTCTACTTTAACACTCTAAAAATATTTAACTCATTCTCCACTAGCTGAAGCTAGTGGCAATTGAATTAGCATTCAAAAAGTTTAGGATAACCAACCCAAAATCATACTTTAAGACTCTAGTGCATCAAATCCTAAGTTCGTGTTGCTATTTTTGTTTCTTATTTCCTTCTACTGCATTAAAATTCTTAGCCGTAGCTATGGCTATGTCGAATGTCGAACCATCGGATTGCCGAACCATTCAGATTTTGCTTTGCAGAAGAAAATAATATTCCAAAAAAATACAGACACAAACTTAGAACTCAATGCACTAGCAGTCGAGTGCTTGTTTAGATGTTAAAGCCATGATTGTCTGTATGCAACTACCTCGGAAATGGTCTTTTTCAGACCTTTCCGATGGTCAAGCCAATGGAAAAAGCACAGTTTAGACAAACTGAAATTTAGAGTCTTAAAGTAGAACTAAGTAATGATAAAATATACAATGGATATTATCACAATTGATTTATTAAGAGAGATTTTAGAGTTCAAGTTGTTGGTCTCGCAAGCTAAGACCAACAACGGCTTGTGATTTTTTTAAGCTATACGAAATCAATCGTGATAAAGTCTAATGCTAGACAAAAATGAAACGCTGTGGCCCAACCTTCGGCAGAGTTCGCAGGTTCTGCCATACGTTTGGTAAATTTAAAACCAACCTTCGATAAGGATTTGCTGTGAGTTGCCATCGATACTGTTGCCGAGGTTTCATCTTTTCAAAGTGTACGGCACTATAGACAAAAAAATAAAATGGACACTTATCGTAGTTTGTTTTTGGGTAGTGTGAAAGATGTAAGGCTATTTTCAGTAAAAGGTGCAAGCGTGGACACTTGCACCAGCGTTCGAGCCATACTTGTTTAGGACTACCTTGTTTTTGGACTGACACCTGTTGGTTTTTTGACAATCCCATTGCGGTTATTGGCTGTTCAATATAATTTGCATTGTTAGTAACCCCAACTATGAGTTATGTATTTGATAAGTACAATTATGGATTGGGGAAATTAAAAATTACGAATTAAGAATCATTTAAATATCTGGCAATCAATATCTTTATGTTATTAAATTCAGTCAAATCATTGCCATATATTCTTTAATTATATCTAAAAATAGTACAATATTTCAAATCTCAAATTTTGACCATCCTAAAAATAATATAGTTAACCTACTGATAATCAAAAATTTAAACCCATTATTCGGGTTAATAAGTAAAAAAGTTTACTTTTGAATTCCTACTTTCAACTCTACAGTTCAATTGAAAAACCATGAAATTAAAAGAATATCTCAAAGAACTTAGCATTGTGATTTTGGGAATACTGGTTGCCTTTTGGATTAACAATCTCAGTATTTCTTTGAAAGAGAATAAATTGCAGAAGCAAGGATTGTCTATCATTTTGAGTGAGTTAAAAGAAAATCGGGCGGAAATTGACGAAACAATCGCCCAGCTAGACACTTTGCACAATCAGATAAAAAAACTATCCAAGAATGAAACATTAGAAGATGGATTCAGCTATGATTTGCTCAGCCTTAAAAACAATGGATTTGAGACTGCAAAATTCACAGGAGTATTGAATGGATTGGACTATAAGCTAAATTCGGAAATAGTACAAACCTACCATAATCAGCAGTCTATCCTGAATTTTGAAAGCAGAATGGTAGATGAACTCCTTAAATTAATGAGAACTGGAGAAAGTTACCCCAAAGAGAGTTTTCATTATTTCTTAATTATTATCAATGACTTAAAGGAAAACCTCAAAAGCATACAATTGAATTTGAACGAGACAGTAGAAATATTGCAGGAGCAAACGTAAACCTCAACAGGCTCAATATTACTTTGTCATCTTAAAATATTATTCTTCCAGTACCAGTTGCTCGTCTTTTCCGAACTTGCTAGAACTACCCCATATTATTCTCTAAGCCTGATGAGGCTGCCTCTCCAAGAAATTGAAATCAGTTCCGATGTAGCTTTCAATTGCATGGCGAATGCTTTCGGTTTTCCAAGTGTTTGTTGCAGATTGTGTTGGATTGTGAGCAGAGAAAGATTAAAACCCTTTCCAAGTTGTGAGACTTGAAAAGGGTTTTAATCTTTCTTACAAATAAAGTTCCTACTGCTTAATCATCTTTTTAACTGCTCTTTGTTTCCCATCAAGAATGCGAACGAAGTACAAGCCATTCTTCAAAGTTGAGACATCCAGCCTGATTTCCTTTCGGTTGGATTTTGTTCTAGCACTTCCCTGCCAGAAATATCGAGGATACTTATCTGTTTCTCTCCATTTGCATTTTCCAATCGCACAAAAACTTCACTTCCGTTGACTGGATTGGGGAATAGCGAAACCCGATTGGAAATGTCTTCCAACTCAATTCCCGCCACCTTATCAATTGGGAGTGTAGTTACCAAAGTATTTAGTGTTGAATTGGTCTGAATTGCCGTATTGAAATCGAAGTAGATAAAAGCTGTATTCCTCACTTCCGTTTCCTCCGCAACAACTGCATTTGGCTTGATTCGGAAAGTCACAAAGCCGTGTGAGTTTGGTTCATCCACAGTAGAGTCTGCCAATTGGATATTATCTAAATAGAAAGCCAATGACTTATCTTTTGATTCAACTTGTGTGCGTACTGGAAAACTGCTGGCGATTACCTCGAAGCTAGATAAGTCGAAATCGGACTGCAGTGTGTCTCTGATGATAACATTAAAAGCCGTGTCATTTCCCGTGTTCTGGAATCGGATTCTGTATTCCAAGAATTCATCTTTCAAAGTATATCTTTCTTCACCAACTCCGTAGGGAGTCGCAGTTTTGTCGTTCGGGTCATAGGCGCACGTGATTTCCGAGGAGAGCGTATCATAATTTACCGCTCCGCCAAAGTCAGCCCAATGCACAAACTCCACGGAATCGCCAGTTGCCTCCTGTGTCGGCATTTCAAAGTTCAGCCTGATTTGTTTTTGCTGGGTTGGTTGCAAGCCAGAGAAATTCCAAATTAATGTGTCTCCACTTTGGGAAGTGAAAGTAGGATTGCTACTTACAAAGTTGGTTTTTGAGTCTGGAAGTAATTTTACCATTCCATTGGAAACCGCTGTTCCATCATTCTTGTAGGAAAGCCAGAATGGAATCGTAAATCCACATCTTGTAATAGTAGAAGTCAATGAGGTGGAGACCTCATTCAAATCAGATTTTGCCTTCAATCCGAACAAAATCTCCGTGCCATCATCGTTTGGGAAGGAGATATCGAATATTTCTGTATCTGTGGAAAGTTCCCAAATTGTTTGTGGGTTGATTACCACTTGATAATCGCCATCATTGGCAGAAAACCGGTAATTGCCTTCTTCATCGGTCAAGGTAAAGCAACTGTCTGGCAAAAGCATTACTCGTTGGTTCGCCAACCCAAACTCTCCCTCGTCTTTCGTTTTGTTGCCATTTGCATCATTGTAAACCACTCCCGACACTCCAAAATCGCATAATCTGCCCGCATCTTCAATCGTCCAACCGAAGTCCTCAATAATCTTGGCTCGTGCCGTATTCCCCAAGCAATAGTTGATGGCACTCGCCCCAAGTGAAATGCCACCTTCTACCGTATCTGCATTTTGCAAAGTGAGTTGAGACCAGCCGATGAGTGTGGAGTCGTAATTCTCTGTACTCATTCCGCTACTGTCGAGCATCAATGTTAAACTGTTTACTTTGGAAATATCCCAACTTCCTAGGTTTTGGTCAAAATTCGGGGCTTTATAGAATGCATAGCTCATGTCTTTTACATTGGATGTGCTCCAATCTGAAACATCTGTATTAAAGGCACTTCTGGAAAACATGCCAAACATTCTTTCCACATTTGAGACATCCCAATTAGAAAGGTCTTGATTAAAATCATATGTCCTCACAAACATAGTAGTCATATCCGTCACATTTGAAACATTCCAATCTCCAATTGGCTGATTGAAACTGGTAGAGTTGCGGAACATAGAGTTCATGTCTTCCACATTAGAAACATCCCAGTTGCTAATATCTTGATTGAACTTGGTGGGGTTATCTAATTCCCATGAATTAAACATATACCTCATGCTGGTTACACTCGAAACATTCCATTTGTTTAGAGGCTGGTTGAATTCGTAAGCTCCAGAAAACATCCCACTCATGCTTGTAACTTCAGAAACATCCCAATCATTTATGTTTTGATTGAAATTATGAGTGTTGGTAAACATCGTACTCATGTCTGTTACATTGGAAACATCCCAATTTCCGATAGGCTGATTGAAAGATTCAGCATCATAAAACATGAAATGCATATCAGTAACTTTTGAAACATCCCAACTACTTATATTTTGATTGAAACTTTCTGCTCCGAAAAAAATCAAACTCATATCAATCACATTTCCAGTCTGCCAATTTGAAATGTCGCCATCGAAATCTTTAGAAAAGGCGAATGTGGAATACATGCTAATTACGTTAGATATATCCCATTCATTCAAATCCTGATTGAAGTTGGTTCTATAAAACATTCCATTTAAATATTCCACATTGGAAACATCCCAACTTCCAATATCTTGATTGAAATCGCTGGTCTCAAAGTTGTCTATGTTATCTCCACCACCAAACATGTACTTCATACTTTTCACGTTCGACACATTCCATCTGCCAATATCTTGATTGAAAACTGTATCCTTATGGAACATATTGTTCATATTTTCTACTTTCGAGACATTCCAATCGCCAATATCTTGGTTGAAAGGCGTTCGGTAGAACATATATTGCATATCATTTACGCTTGATACATCCCAATTGCCAATATCTTGATTGAAAGAGCCATATCCCAAATCTGGAGAGTAATAGCTTCCTGTGAACATGTAACTCGTGTTAGTTACATTTGACATATTCCAACCGCCAATGTCTTGATTAAAACTTAGCGCTTGTTGGAACATATATCTCATGTCCTTTACATTGGAGACCTCCCAATCAGATATGTCTTGGTTGAACTCGAACGCCTTAAAAAACATTCCAAACATATACTCCACATTAGAGACATCCCAGTTGCTAATATCGCCATCAAAATTGTGGCAGTTGGCAAACATATATGCTGTAGTTTTCGTCTTAGATAAATTTGGCGAATCAGTGGCGTTGTAAGTAAGATGATGTGCATCTTCAAATGACCTATGGAACACTTCCCACTCAATATCTCCCCATTGCTCAATTGTTCTTAACTTGCTTGTATCTTGGTTGCTGACTTTGAAATAAGGAAGCCTTCCAGAGATTTCTACTTGATAAATACCGGCAGATTCGTATGTGTGAGTAAGTGTACTATTGTTGCCAGTTTGTGAAGTACCGTCTCCCCATTTGATTTCATAATTATAAGCACCGATGTCGAAAAAATTTCCGAGTTCATCTGTTAGAGAAGTAAACGGTGTAATTGTCAAGCTCAAATCATGATCAGTAACTTCCCAAGTGGTAATGAATGGAGCTCCGTTTAAATTGCAAGCACTTCCACCATCTTGAATTATCCAGCCAAAGTCTTGAATTATTTTCGCTCTCTCTTCATCAGCGTTACAATAACCAATGCCTGTAGCGCCAAGTGTAATACCATTAAATACTGTATTTGCATTTTGGAGCGTGAGTTTTGACCAGCCAATGAGTGTAGAATCGTAGTTTTCTATGGACATGGCACTATTGTCAAACATACTCATCAAATCTTTTACATTTGACACATTCCAATCGCTCAAGTTTTGGTTGAAGTCACAATCTGAGAACATGCCTTTCATGTCTATAACATTTGAAACATCCCAACTTCCAATATCTTGATTAAATGCGTTATTCTGAAGTTGCCCGTCAACTGCTTTGCCAGCGAACATGTATTCCATGCCATTTACATTTGACATATCCCATACCCCTATTGGTTGATTAAAACTGGTTGCACCAGCGAACATTCCATATGTGCTCCTAGAATTTGGAAATTTCCATTCGGAAATGTTTTGGTTGAAGGATTCAGCACCCAAAAACATCTGACTCATCAGTATAAAGTTTTCTGTGTTCCAATTAGAAATATCTCCATTAAAATTTTTTGCTTCAAAAAACATATTTACGGTTACTCTTACTTTAGACATATCCCATCCATTCAAATCTTGATTAAAAGCCGTAGCTTTTCTGAATAAGTTAGCCATGTGTGTTATGTTTGACACATTCCAACTGTTTATGGATTGGTTAAAATTAGAAGCTTCATCAAACATCCCACCTACTCTCTCCAAACTCGAAGTCTGCCAATTCCCAATTTCTCCATTGAATTCAGTTGCTCCTTTAAACATTCTTTCCATATCGTGGACGTTACTCACGTTCCAATTATTCAAATCTTGATTGAACTTGCTAGCTTCACTAAAGCATAAAGGCATTAGCTCAACATTACTCACATCCCAATCTCCAATCTCCCCGTTAAAAGACTCTGCCCCAGAAAACATAGCAGACATATCTGTGACCGATTCAAGATTTGGAACATCTTCAGCATTGTAGGTCAAATTGATGCAATCTGCAAACGCAGCTTGCATAGATGTCCATTTCATGCTGCCCCACTGCTCAATTGTTCTGATTTTTTGATTATCTCCCGAATCTTGAATCTTGAAACAAGTATAATCTCCGCTAATTTCAATAGTGTATATTCCTGCTACTGAGTAATTATGTGTTCTTGTGCTCAGTTCAAAATTTGCATTACTACTCGTGCCATCTCCCCAATCAATCATAAATTCATCAAAATTTGAGTTTGGAATCGTCACACTCAAATCATCATCGGTTACTTCCCAAGTGGTAATGAATGGGCGGTCTTGTGCTTGTGCAATATTGGATAGCGAGAGTAAGACCATCGCTAAAATGCTTAATAGTTGATTCTTCATTCTAATTGTTTATAGTTAAAAATTATCTGCGCAAAATTACCCATTTGAATATTCAAAATTCACACAATAAAAAAACCTTTTCGCTTATTATAAGCGAAAAGGTTACACAAAGGCTGCGCATTCAGAATTATTCACATATACGTAAAAGTATTTACTCCCCCAAAATCCTCCCCAAACTATTCTCATGCCAATCGCTCGCCTCTTCCGAACTCGCCAAAATTTCCCCATCCACTTCCAAACCTTTTGCAGTTACCTTGCCCAAGAAAGTGAAATCTGTGCCAATGTAGCTTTCAAATTTCTCTTTGGATTCCGCTTTGATGGAAATAACCGCTCTACTTTGGCTCTCTCCAAACAAGAAAGCATCTTTTCGGAAGTTGGAATCAGTTTTAATGCTGAAACCCAAGTTTCCCTTAATCGCAGATTCTGCCAAGGCAATGAATAAACCTCCATCGGAAACATCGTGAACCGATTTGACCAACTGTTTGTCAATCAATTCGGAAATTGCCTGTTGGAAATCATATTCGTAATCCAAATCGAATTTTGGAGCGGGCGAGGCTTTTACCTTTTGGTAAGAATACAAATATTCTGAACTTCCGATGCAATTTTCCGATTTCCCGACCAAATAAATCAAATCGCCTTCATTTTTGAAATTCAAGGTCATTCGCTTCTCCAATCCGTCCATCAAGCCTAACATTCCGATGGTTGGAGTTGGGAAAACGGGACCTTCATCGGTAGATTGGTTGTAGAAACTCACATTTCCACCCGTAACTGGAGTTCCGAATTTCTCACACGCTTTCTTCATTCCTTTAATCGCACTCACAAATTGCCAATAAACCTGCGGAACGTAAGGGTTGCCGAAGTTCAGGCAGTTGGTAATTGCCACAGGCTCTCCACCTGTGCAAACAATGTTTCTGGCAGATTCGGCAACGGCAATCGCACAACCTATTTCAGGATCGGCATTCACATAGCGAGAGTTGCAATCCAAACTCATTACCAAATGCTTGTTAGTTCCTTTCACATTCACAACTGCTGCATCCGATGGGTCGTTTGTGCTGGCATTGGCAGTTCCGACCATAGAATCGTACTGCTCGGTAATCCATTTTTTGGAAGCAATATTGTGGTGGGAAAGCAAATGTTTGGCTACAGCTTTGTAATCTGGTTGAGCAACAGAATCAATGTCAAATTTCTGATATTCGGCAAAATAAGTGGGTTCTTCGTATTCCCTTTCGTAAACGGGTGCGCCACCGCCCAAAACCAAAGGCTGAGTAGGAACTTCCGCCACTTTCTCTCCATGATGGTGGAAAACCAACTTCTCCTCGGCAATCACTTCGCCAATTTGAGCGCAGTGCATATCCCATTTCTCAAAAATATCAAGTGCTTTTTGCTCCTGACCTTTTTCCATCACAATCAGCATTCGCTCTTGCGATTCGGAAAGCAGAATCTCGAACGGTTTCATGTCATCTTGGCGAGTAGGAACTTTGTCGAGCCAAATTTCCATTCCAGCCTCTCCTTTTGCTGACATTTCGGAAGTGGAACAGGTAATTCCTGCTGCGCCCATGTCTTGCAAACCAACAATTCCACCTGCATCAATTAGCTCTAACGTAGCTTCCAGCAACAACTTTTCTTGAAAAGGATCTCCAACCTGAACCGATGGCAAATCATTGGCAGAGTCTTCGGTAATATCTCCCGAAGCAAAAGTCGCTCCATGGATTCCATCTTTCCCAGTTGCCGAACCGACAATGAAAACGGGGTTTCCAACTCCGTAGGAAATAGCAGAAGCCACTTTTTCGTGTTCCACAATTCCTGCCGAGAACGCATTTACCAACGGATTGATATTGAAAGACTCATCGAACATCACTTCTCCGCCCACGGTTGGCACGCCAAACGCATTTCCATAATCGCCAATTCCTTTTACCACACCACGAACGAGCCATTTGGTTTTCTCCAGCTCAATATTTCCGAATCGGAGCGAGTTCATTTGGGCAATCGGCCGTGCGCCCATCGTGAAAATATCTCGGTTAATGCCGCCCACGCCCGTTGCCGCACCCTGATAAGGCTCAATTGCCGAAGGATGATTGTGCGATTCAATCTTGAAACTGCACGCCAAGCCATCGCCAATATCTACCAATCCCGCATTTTCCTCGCCCGCTTCCGCCAACATTTTCGGAGACGATTTCGGCAATTTTTTGAGCCAAATAATGGAGTTTTTGTAGGAACAATGCTCCGACCACATCACGGAGAAAATGCTCAATTCCGTGAAATTGGGATTTCTGCCCATGATTTCTTCAATGCGGTCAAATTCTTCGGATCTCAAGCCAAGTTTCTTGGCAGTTTCGTGGTCGGTCATTTTTGGAGTAGTGAGTAATGAGTATCAAGTATCAAGTATCAAGTATCAAGACAAGAAAAAAATCTTTCCGCAAAAGTAAGGATTCTTAGGAAGGTTGGAAGTGGAATGAAGGAAATTGTTGGATTGATTTTAGTTCTTGCAAACGAAAATTTATATCTTGGTACTAGAAACAATTACAGGAATTATGTTTTCCAAAGAAATACTCGAACAGAAACTACAACAACTAAAGCCTTATCTGAAAGAAGAATTTGGAGTGGAAACCATCGGCTATTTTGGTTCTATGGCAAAGGGGAATTTCAGAAACGATTCAGACATTGACTTATTGGTCTCTTTTAGTAAACCCATCGGATGGGATTTTTTCGATTTGAAAGATTACTTGGAAAAAAAACTTGATAAAAAAGTGGATTTGGTCACAGAAAATTCGCTGAAAAAGCAATGGAAGCCAGAGATTTTGAGTCAAACGATTTACGTATGAAAGAAGATAGAGATTATATTGCCTACGTAGAAGATATGATTGAGGCAATTGACAAAATTCTGCGGTACATAGAAACTGTGGATGGTTATGCCGAATTTATTAAAGCAGAAATGGTAATTGATGCAGTTACGAGAAATTACGAAATAATAGGAGAAGCATCCAAGCAAATTTCTAAAGAAATAAAATTGAAATACCCTGAAATTCCTTGGAGACAAATGTACGGACTAAGAAATTTTGCAGTCCATGAATACCACACTATTGACCCAAGAATTCTTTGGGAAATTGCCACAAATAATCTCACAGCGAACAAAGCTCAGCTCGAAGAGCTTCTTGAGAGTGAAAATTAAAAATGCTGAAACTCGTTTAAAAATCGAAATTCTCTACCTCCTCCAAAACCTCACAAGCAAAACCTCCACCAAAAGAAAAATCAGAGCAAACACGATGAAATACCTCCAAAGCTGATTGGAAACCGTTTTGTCTTGGAAAGTTTTGGCGAACTGGTCGAGTTCCACGTTTTCGTAGATTTGGATATTGGGCTGATTCTCGAACTGGCTTTTCAGTTCTTCTGCCGAATAAGTTGCCAATTTGGATTCCGATTTGTCATAATTGAAAGCAATTTTGCCGACTTCTGCATCTGTTTTATTATTTATGATTTGGTAATTCCCCGCTTCCAAGCCACTTTTCGGGATGTTGATGAGCAGTTGCTTGTCGAGCATTCTTTGGGAGGGAATGAACTCAAAATTGTCTTTTTGGAGTTTGAAAACATCGCCTTTTCCAATTTCGTCCAGAACCACCGAAGCAATTTCCTCCGAGAAAGAATACGCCAATCGCTCGGATTTACTTTTGCTGGCGAGGGCAATTTTGTACATAATCGGAACGAAAACAGCGTGTTTTGGGAAGTCAGAATACTTGGTGTCGAGCGGAGTTGAGAAGGCGAAGATGGAACTTCCGCCATTAGGCAATTGGGAAAGGAAAGTCTGTCCATTTTTGAACTGCAAAAGCGTTTCCCCACTTCTGTTCCAGCTAATAGATTGGAAACCTTTTGGCATATTCATATTCTGCTGTACTTTCTCGAAAACGCCCGCAAAAAATGGGTTTTTCGTGTCAGGCACGCTCACTTCACGCATTTGGTCGGATTGGGAAATGGCTTGCTTTTGCACGTTCAAGCCGAGCAAATTGCCGTAGGAACTAGCATCTGCATTTGCCGATGGGAAAACCGCTAAACTGCTTCCGTTGGCAATGGCTTTGGAAATTGCCACTTGCAAGCCATTGTCAATCTCTTCTAAATTAGTCAGTACAATCAAATCTGCGGAGTTCAAACTAGCATAATCCAACGAGTTAATACTGAACCGTTTGACTTCAAAAAATGGCTCGTTGGAATAAACCTGTTCCACATACTTGCTTTCATCTCCAACAATGCTGACAATATTGATTTTCGGGGCGACTTTCAGTACGAAAAAGTAGTCGTTGTCGAAAATGACTGGGAAATCTTCAATCGAAATCCTGCCTGTTTTCTGTCCGCCTTCGGCAACAGCAAAATTGAGGGAAAGCACTTTGCTGGCATTTGCCGAAATGGTAACTGTGGCACTCGAAACCTGCTTATTTTCCAAAAAGAGCTTGACTAATTTATCTTCCACGGCTTCGTTTCCTTCGTTTCTGACCTTAATATTCAGTGTGTTGTTTTCCTTCACTTTCACGAATGGCGTTTCCAGCCAAACCGAATCGACAAAAACATTGCTTGTGCTATTTGGAGTTAGTGGAATGAGATAGAAATTTTGTGCGGAATCCAAATTCAAGTCATCGAAGCTTGGTGTGTTTCCCTTTTGGAAATCGGAAATCCAAAATACTTGATTTCCCTTTCCCGCATTGGCATTGAGCAAAGCAGATTTTTGGCGTTCCCACACATTTCCTAAATCTCTTCCTGTGTTAGACGATTTCATTGCTCCCAACTTTTCAGAAATTTTTCGAGCCTTCCGCAAAGTAGCTCATGCTTCCTTCAAAGCGATTGTCGAGCAATTGGAAAACGGTATTTTTTGGGAAGGATTCTGTGATTTGGTCGGTCAGGTTGATTGCCAAATCTCGCAGTTTCTGCCCGTCTCGCTCATTTTCCATGCTAAACGAGTTGTCTAAATAAATGCTCACATGATTGCCAGTTTCCACTCCAGCCACTTCATTTTGCGGAATAAACGGGCGGGCAAATGCGAAAACCAAACAAGCAATAAATAAAATCCTCGAAAGCAAAACTAGAATGTTTTTCAGCTTATTTCTGGAGTTCGTGACTTCTTTTACCGTACGAAGGAATTCCACATTTGTGAACTCCACCCGCTTGGCACGCTGGAAATTGAAGAAATGAATGATGATTGGAATGGAAATTAAGCCCAATCCGAACAAAACTGGAGGAAATAGAAAGTTCATGTATGCGAGTTACGAAATACGATTTTGTGGAATGACAATTTTGTGGGAAATTAACCAAAACTATTTTAAATGTATGAAGGGTTTGGGATTTTTAGGAGTGTGGAGTCTGAGAGTTTGGTTTATGGTATTTATAAACGGAGGAAAGAGGAAGGAATAAAGAGGAAAGACTATAGCACTCATCTACTATACCCCAATTATGAGTTATGTATTTGATAAGTACAATTATTAATTGTGGAAATTAAGACAGGGGAATCTGGCCATGAAGAATGAAGAATTAAAAAATGGTTCAATCGTTAATTTGGGGATTGGGTAAAGTTTTGATTTTTAGGTTTCCATATAATATTCGTAAACGCATGTTGGGCAATGAAATAACTTAACGTAATTCAACGTAGAGACAAGGCATGCCCTGTCCCTACTATTTGCATAAAATGATAATATTGGAATAATACAACGCTTTCCTAAAATTAACAATTGAACCAAAAAATATAGACAACCTACTGATAATCAAATATTTAAGTCCATTATCCAAATGCTATAGAAACCCATTTTTCATCTTTATACTTTTCTCCAAATCAAATGGCAATCTATCTTAGACTAATTCATTCGCTAATTCACAAATTCGCCAACTCACTAATTCCTTTATGAACTCCAAATGAATTTAAACACTATTTTTGCTCTAAAAGCCACAGAAAAAAGCTTTTCCAAACGAATCAGCTGAATTGATTTTCGGGAAACCCAAAATAGTTGCATATTTGAGGAGTAAACAGTTTGGTTGGATTGCACTAAACAATTCTCGTTTTTCAAAATCCAACCAAAACAAAATTGGTTAACTTTGATTTACCATAAACGCATAAATAATCACTAAAAACCCATGAACATTTGGTAGAAAAAATAATTGAGTTGGAAAACATTTCCCTTGTAGATTTTTTGGGGGTTGAGAATGAGAATATCAAAAAACTCTCCTCGGCATTCCCAAAAAGCAAGATTATCTCTCGGGGAAACACGATTCGGATTCAGGGAAGCAGTCCTGAAATCCTGAAAATCAACAGTACTTTCAATGATTTGATTGCCCATTACCACAAATACGGCAAAGTGACGACAGATAATGTGGTCAGATTCATTGAGGAGGAAAAGCAGATTTCTGAGAGTAAATCGCATGAGGAAATTCTGGTTTACGGTTCGGGTGGTGCGCCAATCCGACCGAAAACGGAAAATCAAAGAGAAGTTGTGAAAGCAGTGATGAAAGACGATTTGGTTTTTGCCATCGGTCCTGCAGGAACTGGAAAAACCTACATTGCTGTTGCCTTGGCGGTGCGAGCCATGAAAAATAAAGTGGTCAAGAAAATAATCATCACTCGCCCTGCGGTGGAAGCTGGCGAGAACCTGGGTTTCCTCCCTGGAGATTTGCAGGAAAAACTCGACCCCTATTTGCGCCCAATCTACGATGCGCTGGCAGACATGATTCCTGCCGAAAAGCTGAAATACTATTTGGAAAACAACATTGTGGAAATTGCTCCGCTCGCTTACATGCGTGGTAGAACGCTCAATAATGCGTACGTTTTGCTAGATGAGGCACAAAATACCACAACCATGCAAATGAAAATGTTTCTGACCAGAATGGGACCCGATTCAAAAATGATTATTACAGGAGATGTTTCCCAAACTGATTTGCCTCGCCATCAGAAGTCTGGCTTGGCAGAAGCTTCGGCAGTATTGAAAGACACAAAAGGGGTAAGCGTAGTTTATTTGAGCGAGAAGGAAGTAATCAGACACCGACTCGTAAAAAATATAATTGAGGCTTACAAGGTAGTGGAGGAAGAAGACGAGTTAAGAAAGGCGAAGAGGAAAGAGGAAGGAAGAAAGAGGAAAGAGGAGAAGTGAAAAAAAATGTGTTGATTTGATGATTAGTTGATGTGAGGATGGGAAAATTTGCAGATTTGAAAATGAAAAAACGCTTTGGATATGAAAAACGTTGTAGCTCTACTTCTCCTAGTTAAGTAACGGAAGAGAAAATAAATCGTACATCGTACTTCGTACTTCGTAAATCGTAAATCAAAAAATTATGGAATTGAATGTTGGAGAACAAGCCCCGGATTTTGGGGGAATCGATGAGAATGGGGAAGAAATTTTGCTGTCGGATTATAAGGGAAAAAAAGTGATTCTTTATTTCTATCCGAAAGACAATACGCCAGGTTGCACGGCTCAATCTTGCGACTTGCGAGATAATTACAAACTCATGCAATCTATGGGCTACGAAGTGATTGGCGTGAGTAGCGACTCGGCAGAATCGCACAAGAAATTTAAGGCGAAGCACGAATTGCCATTTTCATTGATTGCCGATACGGATAAATCCGTTCATAACCTCTATGGAGTTTGGGGCGAAAAAAACATGTATGGCAGAAAATATATGGGCACTTTCCGAACTACTTTCGTGATTGATGAGGAAGGCAAAATTGAGGAAATCATCAAGAAAGTGAAAACGAAGGAACATACAAAGCAGATTTTGAAGAATTGATTTGATGTGTTGATTTGGTAATGAGTTGATTCGATGATGAAGCCTCCATTCCGTAGAACAGAGTTTGCAAACTTTGTTCTACGGAATGGAGGCTTCAAATTTATGGTGCTGAAGTTATTTCTTCCCTACCACAATTGCTCCGAAAATTACGGAAAGAACGCCTGCGCCAATCATTACGTAGGCGGTGTTTGCTTCGCCCTGATTAGTGGTGGAAATATCTAACTCTCCGATGGAAACACCTTTGCTACTATCTGCTCGTTTGCTGAAGCCTAATCCTGCCAATGCCAAGCCTCCAATTATCAGCACCAATCCGATTATCTTTTTCATATTTTTGAGTTTGGTTTGGAGTGAAAACCTGCCAGTAAGTTGTTTGTTCAGGAAGTGAATTTCACTCAAATTTCCTAACTTTTGTTGCTGTGGTCGAAAAAGATGTTAATTGGATGTTTTATTATGGATATCTGACCTATTTTCGATTATCCTTTTTTTAACCTCCACAATCTATGAAAAAAACGATACTTATTCTTTGCTTTCTGGCGATTTCGCAATTCGCTTTTGCCCAAAATAAGCCTGTCATTCTGAAACATTTGGTCATTGACCGCTATGGAATGAACCGAATCAAACTTTCGGAAGGAGACCGCATTTGGTTCAGCTTGAAGGGTGAGCCTAGAAACAGGAGATATAGAGATTTTATTGGCAAACTCAACGAGCGAGATTCTACCATTTATTTAGGGAAGCGGAAATCGGAAATTAATATTTCAGAGATTTCCAGCTTCTATTTCTACCGAAGAGGAATGCTTTGGCTTTCTACCGCAACGTTGATTCCGACAGTAGGTTTTGGGGTTTCCGCAGCGGTTCATCCGTTGGTTTCCAACCCACAATATGACCCGAAAGAACAGGCAATCATCTCTGCCTCATTTTTCGGTTTGGGCTTAACTGGTTTTTTGCTCTCTCGCAAGAAATATACGATTACAGAGAAAACAAGAATCAGGATTTTGGATTTGTCCTTTGAAGAAAAGCCTAAGGAGGAGTAGCATTTCGTCATGCTTAAAACAAATTATTTCTTGAAATATAGCCGTCAGCTGTACGTCAAAGGTAAAAGTCGTGAACAAGTCGCACGAAAGCCGTTATCAAACTGAGTTTGAACCACTAATTTTGCGGGAAATCATTACTCAATAATTATTCAGTTTATGTACACGATAGGAAACAGAATTCACGAAGCAAGAAAACTAAAAGGGCTGACACAAGAAGAACTGGCGGAGTCTGCCAAAGTCAACTTGAGAACTGTTCAACGAGTTGAAAATAGCGAGACTGAACCTCGTGGGAAAACACTCGGTCTCATTTGCCAAGTGTTGGAGGTTGACTTGGAGGATTTGCTAAAAGATGAAAAATCTATTAGCAGAAAAGGCTATGTCAATCGAGCTATCAACTTATGTTTTCTTGTGATTTTGAATTTGGCTATCATGTTAATCATTGGCTTTCTCACGATAGATTCTGAAGCGAATACAAATAGCAGAATTGGAGCTGTATTGCTAAGTTTTTTCATCCCCATGTTCATTGTTTGGAAAACACCGCAAATGAGCGAATTGGAACGAATGGTAAAATTTGGTGGCGGATTGATGATTTATGCAATTATGGCAATTTTCCTGATTGGCTTTCCAGCAGGTTTTGTGAAAGGCTTACTGGTTTGCATTTTAATTGGATTGGGGACTTTGTATTATGGAGAAGGTTTGACAAAGAAGTCATAAAAATACACTCAGATAAATAATAGATTTAGCATAATCCTAAATCCATTGTTCTATATCTAAAATAAAGTTTAAAACTTCAAACTAAACTCCGTTTCTTTTCCTTCTTCGGATTTTGCTACAAGCGTGCCTTTGTGTTGGCGGAGAATTTAGCGGGAAAGGCTCAATCTAATCCCTGAACCTTTCTTTTTTGTGGTAAAAAAGGGAATGAAAATTTGCCATCAATCAAGCATTTTAAGTAAGTCTTCGAGAGGTTCTTCAATGCCAATTTCGTCAGCAAGTGAAAAAAAAGCATTTTGAGTGGGAGGAGCCGATATTTCCCACCCTTAAAATTGACTTTTGATATTTATTGCATAATTATACTTAATTGCGAAAAGATATAATTATTCAAATGTGAGATGTTTTATTTGCCAAATATCTCGAACTCATTTCGCAAAGCGACTAGCTGGCGGTGTGCTTTTCGCTCCCGCCAGTCTAGGAAGCGAGAAAACCACGAACCCAAAAGCTTTTCAACAATTCCCGAACATCGGGGTCCGACCATCGGGGTCCGACCATCGGCAGGTGCAGAAAAAGCACAATGTCGAGTTCTCAACTCAAAGAAAAAAATATTCCAAAAAATACCAACCAGAACTTAGAACTCAATGCACTAGTTGTCTCGCAAGCTGGACATGACACTAAAAAGATAGTATTTGGAACGGCAATGGTCATTTTTTATTCATCAACACCGTTGCCTACTCAATTTTTTCTACTGTCTTATATCTAAAATCTTTTGTCTTAAAAACCTAAAACTTCAAACTGAATTCCGTGCCTTTTCCCTCTTCGGATTTGGCTATCAGCGTGCCTTTGTGTTGGCGGAGGATTTGGCGTGAAAGGCTCAATCCAATTCCTGAACCTTTCTTTTTTGTGGTGAAAAAGGGAATGAAAATTCTATCCAAAGCAGTTTTTTCAATCCCTGGGCCGTTGTCTTTTACCGTAATTACTGGGCGGTTGTTGGAGTCGGTGTTTCCAATCAGGGAAATAGACTTGTATTTCTTTCCTGTTTCGTCAAACTCTTCCAAAGCTTCTTTGGCATTTTTGATGAGGTTAATTAAAACCTGCTCAATTTGCTCTCTGTCAGCGGTAATGACCATACTTTCTGGGCTGAGGTGCGTACTGAAAACCACATTCTCGGCTTCCAAATCTCTACTTAAAAGCATTTTTATTTCGGAAAACATTTCCTGCACGGTAATATGTTCCAATTTCGGTTCGGGCATGTGCGTGAGAGATTGGAAGTCGCTTACGAATCTAATCAAACCTTCACTTCTCCGCTTGATGGTTTGCACTGCAGTTTTGATGTCATCGAAATCCATATTTTCCGCCTGCTGTTCAGATGATTGCTCCTGCAAATATTCTACCTCGTCCTCCAACATGCCTGAAAGTGAGGAAATTGGCGTGATGGAATTCATAATTTCGTGTGTCAAAACCCGAATTAAATTCTGCCAAGCTTCCATTTCCTTTTCCTCCAACTCACTATGAATATTTTGGATGGTTACGAGTTTGAACTCCTCGCCTTTCAAATACAACTCAATTGCATAAATCGCCAATTGCACCAACTCTCCATTATGTCTCACTCGCACCAAAGCTTTTGTTCCCGTTCGTAAAGTGGAAAGTTGCGCCACCAATTCGGGACTGAAACTTTCTAGCTTTTGGATATTTCTCAATCTGTTTACTTTTAGCAAACGCTTGGCGGCCGTGTTCATAATCTGCACCTCGCCATCTTTATTGAATGACATCACGCCAATTCCAACATGATGGATGATGTTTCGCAAATATTGGTGGTCGGCTTCCTTCTCCGCCCGAATCTCCTTAAATTTCAATAAAACCGAATTGAATTCCTTATTCAACTCATCGAAAGTCCCGCCTTTCCCGCTTAGCTTATAAGCATTCGAGAAATCATCGTAACGAATGGAACTCAAAAAATTGATGACTTCCCGATTTGTATTCTCCAACAAATTGATGAGCGAAATCATTTGGAACACAATCAACCCGCCTACTAGCAGAATGGTAACTACAAAACCTGCTTTCTGTATCAGATATACCAATACAAATATGGTCAGAGCCAGCCCAACCACTCGGGCGATGATGTTTAATTTGAAGTCAGAGAAAATCAAGGGAATTGGCGATTTTGTGAGTTGGCGAATTAGCGAATTAAAAAATAAAGGAAGATTACTGCATTCAGTTTACTGTAAGTCAAGTTTTGTTATTCATTCTATTTCTCATAGTTTGTCTGGATTTTGCTAAAATAGCTGTAAGTTCGTTTGCTTCTGTTCTTCATTTTATTTGATTCTTCTCCTGCTAACATTTCCGATTCCTCTATAATTTCTAACCAAAAAAGAGATTCATCTGATTCTTCGACAGTAATGCTCAACTTCGAGAAGAATTCTTTATCAGAACGTCCACGAGTTGTTGCTCTGTAATTTGAGGCTACTGAAGTTGCTGAACGTAGAAACTGCCTTCCAACAATTCTGCTTTCTTCATTTTTCGGCAAAAGTCTATATAGTTTGATTGCATCCACGGCAAATTTCTTCGTCCTATTTCTCAAATCCTCAGCAAAACCCATAAGTTCATTTTTTACATTCAAAACTTAGCGATATTTTTAATTCTTTTCTAATTCGCCAAATCACTAATTCACCAACTCGCCAATTCCAACTACAACCCGTGTTTCTCCATTCTCCTATAAAGCGAAGCCCTCGTCAAGCCGAGGGACTTGGCGGCTTTGGAAATATTGCCAGAATTTCGGCTGATTTGCTTCTGAATCATCATTTTCTCTACAGTTTCCAAATCATATTCTGTGAAATCTTCCGCTTCTTCCTTTTCGGGTTCGTCTTTGGGCATCAGGAATTGGAAGTCGTTGGGTTGGAGAACCACTTCTTCGCTCATGATAATTGCCCGTTCAATGGCGTGTTGCAATTCCCGCACATTTCCAGGCCAATGGTAGCGGAGCAGTTTGGATTTAGTGGCTTCTGCCAATCTTTTATTGGGTTTTCTATATTTTTTGGCGTAAGTTTCAATGAATTTTTCTGCCAAAATAATTACATCATTTTCCCTATCTCGCAAAGGAGGCAATTTGATTTCCACTGTGTTGATTCGGTAAAGCAAATCTTGTCGGAATTCGTTTTCATGCACCATGTCATGTACATTCATGTTGGTGGCACAAATCAGGCGAATGTCTATCGGAATTGGTTGGTTTGTTCCCACCCGAATCACTTCACGCTTTTGCAAAACCGTCAGGAGTTTGGATTGGAGTGGAAGGGGAAGATTTCCAATTTCATCCAAGAACAATGTTCCTTTGCTGGCGACTTCAAACCTACCTGGGCGATCTTCCTTGGCATCGGTAAATGCGCCTTTTTTGTGTCCGAAAAGTTCACTTTCAAAAAGCGATTCGGTAAGACTTCCCATATCTACGGTAATGAACGGATTATCTTTTCGGAGCGATGATTTGTGTAATGCGCTGGCAATCAGTTCCTTTCCTGTTCCGTTTTCTCCTAAAATCAGCACATTGGCATCGGTTTCCGCCACTTTGCTGATGAGTGTAAAAACTTTTTTGATGGCATCACTCTCGCCAATAATATCGTGTTGGAGCGATTTATTAAGTTCCGAAGTAAGTTGGGAGGTTGTCTGTTTCAATGAGGTAATCTCATTGTAAGAACGCTTCAGTTTGACTGCGCTCGAAAGTGTGGCGAGCAATTTCTCATTTTGCCAAGGCTTGGTTACAAAGTCAGTTGCACCTTGTTTTAATGCTTTTACTGCGGTTTCCACGCCACCATAAGCCGTCATCAGAATCACGACTGCGTTGGGTTCAATCTCCAAAATCTGTTCTAGCCAATGGAAGCCTTCTTGCCCTGTGGTGGTTTCTTTGGTGTAATTCATATCGAGCAGAATTACATCATAATTGTCATTATTGAGCAAAAAGGGGATTTTGCGTGGGTTGGGTTCAATCTGCACGAAGTCGGCATGTTTTTTCAACAGCATTTTTGCTGCAAACAAAACGTCTTCGTTGTCATCTATTACTAATATTTTTCCGAGTTCTTTTGCCATAGTAAAACTTGCTGGTTTTATTGATGGCAAAAAGATAATCACTCTTTTTTCAGAATACTAATGAATTTTAGCTGAGTGGTTAATTTTTATCTCTCAAAGCTTGATTTTTCTTGCGATGTTTCTTTCCCTCAATTTCCACAAAAGTAAATTCCTGCTGATGGTTTTCGGCAAAGCGGTCATTTCGGAAAAAATCGTTGTAATCCTCCACAGCCGACTCCATATTTCTGTACTATTTATTGAGATTTCCAATCCGCTCGGTCGCAATTCCATTGCGCACCGTAACATAGAGTTTGCATTTTCGATGCAAAAAAATTATCCAGCCACAAAATGTTTCAAATCGAAATACACCAACATATAAGTCTTGTGCTTGTCATCCAAGATGCGCAATAAGCCTTTTCCGCCAGTTGGGTAAGAGAATTTGAGAATATAGCTTTCCCCAAATTTAATGGGAGAGATATTGACGAAACGGTGATTTTTGGTGACAATATTCTGCTTTTGGTCAAACTCTCGGTTAATTCGTTGCAAAACGTAGCGGTTGGAGACTTTTGGAGAAATTTGCTCTTCGGAATCAATCGTGACTTCGTAGGAGAATGCCTCGAAAATGGATTTAGTCAGCAGTGCATTGATATGAACTGTATTTACCGTGTGGTGCAAATCAAAACCTTCTTTCGACCAGATTTTTTGGACTTGCGTGTTTTCAATTTGTGCCGTGGCTCGCATGTATTCGCATTCCTTGTCTTTGGCGTATTGTAAAGAATAGCGGATAATGTCTCTCAAAATATTGTTTCCACGATATTGCGGGCGGACTCCGTACAGAATTCCTTTCATTTTAACTTCCTTCTCTAAGTTGAAAGTGCCAAATCCAACCGCATCTTTTCCTTTGCGGACAATGAAACAGATTCTTCGCTCATTTCCTTCGGCATAACTTCTTACCCAATCTTGGTAGCCTTCCGTAACCAGTTCATTATCAAATAAATAACTTACTCTGTAATGATTGATGTATTCTCCATAACATTCCCGCACCATTTTATTTAACAGCTCATGATCCTCTGGCGTTGCAATCTCAAAAGTCAAATCCTTGTTCTCTAAAGGCTTAATTTCCTTACCCAAATCGAAGTTGTAATAAGCCAAAGTGTCGGCAATCATATAAGGCATTCCCGTTTTCTCCAACAGATGTAAATCTTTCATTTTTGTGGAAGGAATGCGAATAATTGCCGTATCCACATCATTGTCGAGAATGTAGCGCAGAATTTTGGGCACATCTACGTTGCTAGTAAAAGGAGTTCTGTGGATATTCAATCCAAATCTCTGGCTATCGTGCTTGGAGTATTTTAAATCTGCCATGTTGCTAGGAAAAAGTCTTGTTTATTGGGAAAGAAGGCAAATATAGTTTGGTTTCGATGGATTGGCAAGGGAAATGAGTAGCGAGTAGGAAGTAGCAAGTAGCAAGATTTTTGCTATTTTAGACAAGTGTATTTACTTCTCATAATTATGCGATTATGTTAATACACGAAAATGGAAGTCTATCCTCGGAAATGGTCGCAGACCTTTCCGATGGTAAAAAGAACAGAACATTCAAAAAAGAAGTGTACAAGCAGTATAATTTGGGATATATATTTTCAGTAAAACGAAATTTCAATTAAAGTAAGATTCCAATGAAAAAAATTCTTCCCATTCCTCCTTTTTCTCACGTTTTTTTCTGCCTGCGGAGATGATTCCGATGAACTCGCTCCAATCAAATATGAAGTTCCTGTAGAGGTTGAGCCTTACGTGCAAAGCTTCATTGCCGAAGCTAAAAAGCGAGGAATGGATTTAGTGATTGACAACCTGATTGTAGAATTGACTACGCCAGTAGATATTGATTCTCGCCCAGTTTGCGGAAAAGCCACTGGCGAGGTCGTGGGCGGAAGGCAAAATATCGTTACCTTGGATATCGAATGCCAAGCTTGGCGAAATGGCGGAGAATCTCGTGAAATTTTGGTTTTCCACGAACTCGGACACGCCATTCTCAAAATTCCGAACCACCGAGACTCAAACTTGCCAAATGGAGCTTTCAAAAGCATTATGTTCGGCACTTCGGGTTGGAGTGTGAATTCTGCCTTTTATATCAACGATTTGACTAAACGAGAATACTATTTAGATGAGCTGTTCGATGAAACTACGCCCGTTCCCGATTGGGCAAAATAGAATGAAGCTTCTTTACAGGGAATTGCTTTCTGTTTGGGCAAAGTCCGCAAGCCTAAATCGGCAATCCTGATTTTCCCCATTTCCGCAGTCCAAGCAAACACATAATCTGCCTGAAACCTTTCTGCTTTTTGGATTACAAAACCTGCATCTCGTGGGTTTTCACGGGTTTTCATGCTGATTGCGAGTGAACTAGGTTTCTGGCAATTTCCACCTTCCGAATCGCAAATCTGTAGTTTTTCAGGTTCGATATTTAAGTTAATGGAACTTTGGTTGGAGACTCTGCTGGTTACAAAAAGCGAATCTCCCAACTTATAAATGATTATTTTCCCAATCGCTCCACCAATATTCCATTCGCCTTCTCGCCAAGAAACTGCTTTTGTGGGCGTGTCGTAATTGAAACAGCTTTTCATTTTTGCCTCCCAATCTTCTTTGCCTGAAAAGCTGTATTTCCTATATTTCCCTTCTTTGCCAAACTCGCTCAAATAGCTTTGGTAATCTTCTGTTTTGGCATTGAAAACCACTTTCTTGTTTGGGAAACCCACAAAATCCAAACTCATTTCATAAGCTGGGTTCAAATCCCCAATATATTCAATGGCATGAAAAACTTCTTTTGAGTGGATTGGTCGGAGGAAATCCAACGAATAAATCGCCTGCTCGCCTGCCTCAATTTCGGTCAGAAACTCTTCGGTATATTCTGGCGAGGCTCTCGTTCCGCCCTTCGTTGCCAGTTGGATTTGCATGAAATCGAACTTTGTAGGAACTTCCAATTTGTTGAGTACATGAAGGCGCAATTCCAATTTGCCAGTCTCCTTATTCGCCAACAATACCGATTTGACGGCAATTCTCGCATTGCTGAAATCGTTACTCTCGTAAGTCAATAAGGTTGGATTTTCTTCTACTTTGGGTTTTTGGAGCGAATCTTCTTCAGGAGCGCATGAAAGAAGAAATAGAACACAGTAAAATATTGGGAAGTAGGATTTCATTTGAAATTATATTTTTGATTGCAGTGAATTGGAAAATACTGACTTTGCAAACAATTCACTAGAGTTTCAAATTTGCATAAATAAAAGCAATCGGCAAATATTTTGTTGCCCATGCAGAAAGCATCATCAATCCAACAATCAGGGCAACCGCATCTAATTTAAGCCCTTTTTTGCCTATGAAAATCTAAACAAAACCGTTACTTAATAAAACAGTTGTTGGTCTCGCAAATTATTTATGAACGCACGTTTATTTTAAAAAAAAATTGTAATGCTAAGTGCAAAAACTTATGATATTTATTGCTAAGACCAACAACGGCAAGCTATGCCTAATATTTTTGCCTAAACTAGCTAGCGTACCCAACCTCAAAAATAAACCGCAATAAATGTCCATTTTATTTCTTTGATATGCCTATAATGAAATTTCCAACTCATAGAATACTCTTTTTCATTGATTGCCTTGGCGCATTGTTTTCCGCCATTGCCTATAGTTTTGTGTTGGTCGATTACAGAGACACTTTCGGCTTTTCACGGGAAATCCTAATTGTATTGTCCTGTTTTGGATTTATTTATGCGACTTATTCGGGAATTTGTTTTTTCATAAATCCAAGAATCTGGCAACCCTATCTGGCAATCATAGCCATCGCCAATCTACTTCATTGTTGTATGAGTGCTTACTTTATCAACTCCTTTTACGATGAAATGAAGCAACTAGGATTGATATATTTTGTTGTGGAAATTGTGTTGATAGCGGTTTTGGCAACCATTGAGTTGAAAGTGGCTTTCAGAAACAGGAAAGTAAATTTAGATAAGGTTGCTCCTCGAAAGATTGATTGATTGGGCGCATCTCAAAATGTCGCTCGTCTCTTGGCGAGTGGCGTAAGGTGTAGGCTTCTGGCCGATTGTCTGTGTTGTTTGTGATTTCTCACGAAATACAACAAAATGAGATACGCCTGATTGATTTTACATTTCAACAATCCAAGTTTTCAAAATCCAACCATTAACAAACTTCCTTTTTTTCCATCAGCGGAAATCTTCAATCCAACAAATTTGTTAGTTTTGTGCAATTCCATCTTGGCTCGCTCCAAACTAATTTTACCTGTTTGGAGTTCACAAGTTCCGAATCAACATAAAAACATTTGCCTAGTGGCTAAGAAAGTAGATTGGATTGTTTGATATTTTAGTTTAAGCACAAGATGACTGATGGCTATAATTTGAACTTGCTATTTTACGGATTTTCTATTTTTTTACTTGCACTTTGGCACAACCAAATTTATTATGAGAAAAGCATCTTTACTGACTGTAATGGCACTTTTCCTGATTGGCTCAATCCAAGCTCAGGAAGAGAATGTCAACAAAAGCAAGTTCCGACAACTTTGGGAACTGCCCACTCCAAACGTGTACCGCACCGCTTCTGGCGCACCAGGTCATTTGTATTGGCAACAAAAAGCCGATTACGAAATCGAGGTAGAACTCAATGAAGACAAAAACCAGATTATTGGGAAAGAGGAAATCACTTATACCAATAACTCGCCCGATGAATTGCGCTACGTTTGGTTGCAACTCGACCAAAATATGCGTGCGCCCGATTCCGAAACCTACACTTCTGCCACAGGCACTTTGCGAGACAAAATGACTTGGGGAAGTATGCAACGTGTAATGGGTTACCCAGAATACGATGGCGGACACAAAATCCAAAAAGTAACCGATGGAGATGGAAAAGCGATGAAATACACCATCAACCACACCATGATGCGTGTAGATTTGAATCACGCCTTTGAAAAAAGGAGATAAGTTGGAACTCAACATAGAATGGTATTACAACATCAACGACCGTGGCTTGATGGGCGGACGTGGTGGTTTCGACACCTTGAAAGATGGCGAAAACCCTTTTGATGATGGAAACACGATTTACACAATTACGCAGTGGTTTCCAAGATTGGCAGTTTATAACGATGTTCGTGGCTGGCAACACAAGCAATTTCTAGGGCGTGGCGAATTTGCGCTTCCTTTTGGAGATTATGAAGTGAAAATCACAGTTCCTTCTGACCATATTGTGGCTTCCACAGGCGAGTTGCAAAACATGAGCGATGTGTTGAGCAAGAAAGCAAATTGATTTGTACGAGAAATCAAAAACTGCCAAAAAACCAGTAGTAATTGTAACGCAAAAAGAAGTCGAGGCAAAAGAGAAGAAAAAAGCAACTGATAAAGAAAACTTGGGTTTATAAGGCGGAAAATGTACGAGATTTCGCATTCGGAAGTTCCAGAAAATTTATCTGGGATGCCATGGGCGTAGAGATTGAAGACGATACAAAAATGGCGATGTCTTACTATCCAAAAGAGGCAAATCCACTTTATGAGAACTTTTCTACCGAAGCAGTTGCTCATACTTTGAGAGTCTATTCCAAATTCACAATTCCCTATCCTTACCCAGTGGCAATTTCCGTAGAGGCAAACAACGGAATGGAATATCCGATGATTTGCTTTAACTACGGCAGACCAGAAGAGGATGGAACTTACACGGAAAGAACGAAATTGGGCATGTTGGGAGTGATTATCCACGAAGTTGGGCATAATTTCTTCCCAATGATTATCAACTCCGATGAGCGTCAGTGGACTTGGATGGATGAAGGTTTGAACTCTTTTGTGCAGTATTTGGCAGAACAGGAATGGGAAAGAAATTATCCATCGAGAAGAGGACCTGCCTATAAAATTACCGATTACATGAAAGGCGATAAGTCTGGGCAAATGCCAATTATGACCAACTCTGAATCAATTAAGCAATTTGGAAACAATGCCTACGGAAAACCTGCCACGGCTCTGAATATTTTGAGTGAAACCGTAATGGGAAGAGAGCTTTTCGACCATGCGTTCAAGGAATATTGCAGAAGATGGGCATTCAAACACCCAGAGCCAGCAGATTTGTTCCGAACCATGGAAGATGCTTCGGCAGTAGATTTAGATTGGTTCTGGAGAGGTTGGTTCTACACAACTGACCATGTAGATATTGACTTGGCGAGACGTAACGATGTATGAAATTGACAGCAAAAACCCTGAAATTGAAAAAGCGAAAGATAAGGCAATGAGAGATGCCATGAACCCGTATATTGCCGACAAACGAAATGCGGAGGCTTTGCCAAAAGTTAGAATTGAAGAAAACCCAGAATTGGCAGATTTCTACACAACTTACGACCCATTGAATGTTACTAAAACTGACAAGAAAAACTACGAAAAATATTTGGAGTCAATTGAAGAAAACGAGAAGAAAATGATTGCCCAAGGCGGTTATTTCTATCAGTTGGATTTCAAAAATGTAGGCGGTTTAATTATGCCAATCATCATTGAAATGGAGTTTGAAGATGGCACGAAGGAAACCAGAAAGTTCCCTGCCGAAATTTGGAAAGGAGACAATGAGGAAATCAGCAAAATTGTTTACTCCAAAAAGAAAGTAAAGCAATTCTCCATTGACCCGTACAGAGAAAT
The DNA here is from genome assembly GCA_963729615.1 of uncultured Cytophagales bacterium. GTDB lineage: Bacteria > Bacteroidota > Bacteroidia > Cytophagales > Flammeovirgaceae > JBLIFI01. The sequence continues at coordinate 82,774 of CAVSOI010000023.1, read as the reverse complement.
GGCTGACACGGAGGAATTCAACAATAATTTCCCAAGAAAAACTACTCCAACCAGATTTGAAATCTATAAGTATAAGAGCAAGGATAAGGAAAATCCGATGCAACAATCTATTAGAGAGAGAGAGCGAGAAGTAAATGTGGGAATTAGGAAATGTGATAATTTGCAAATGATTTAATCGTAGAGACGTAGCACTGCTACGTCTCTACGTGTTTATCTAACTCCCAATTACTGGTGCAAGCGTCTCGCTTGCACCCAAACAAACTATCTCCTTGTCTTACTCTTTCTTTGGCTTAATTACTTCCACTCTTTGAGTTTTCAGATGGTATTGATTGAGTGGAAATTCTTTGTGGGCTTCGCTAGGAGTATAGAAATAAGGATTGATTAAATACTTAGAGAAAGAGTAAGACTCATAGCTATACTTTTTCAAATATTCCAGAGAGACTTTCTTTTTCGGAGTAGGGTTTTGAAAGCTACTTGAGTAGGGAATCAAATTACTTGGCAGATATTTAGTGCTATCATAGGGTTGTTCTTCAGAAGAGAATTGTGAATGAGCCGTTGTGGAAATAAATGCAAAAATAATTACAAGTAATGTTTTCATAATGGTCTAATTTTGATTAAAAAAAATTCTATATACAAACCAAACGGTTTGCTATTCATCTATAAGAAAATTAAACGATTCGTAGTTTATTTGAAATAGCTCCCAAAAGCATTTTCTTTCTCAAAACTGGCTATGATTTTCTTTTCAGCATCTGTAAGTTTGATGATTGGATTATCTCTCCAAAACTTTGGCTTGTATTTGGCGTTTTCAAATTTGGAGACATCTTCTAGTTCAAGACTAGTTTCTCTAAGTTTTTTATGCGGTTTCTTTGTTTTTTGATATATAATGAGTTTTCCGATAATCTCTGAAGGAAATCGCTTTTTGTCCACAATAAAATCATATTTGTGGCTAGTCTTAATATATTGTAGTAATCCATTTGCTTCTGAAAAGCTGTAGCTAATTGCAATTCGGGTTTTTTCGATACTTACCAACTCTTTCCCTTCGTAATCTAGATGACCCATGCCTAAGTCATGGTATAGCACCACCTCAAACTCCAACATAATTTCTTTTTCATAATTATATATGAATTTGCCTGAACTCGTTATCTTACTTGGCATCTCATCAGAGGGGAAAAACTCAACAACATAATAAGTGTTTCCTTCTTTTTCATATTTCTTAGCAATCCTGAAATTGTAGAAATCCGTAAAATCTAACCCAAATGGTTTGGCTACTCTGTTTTCTAATTCTCCTGAAATCGGGGAGTACAGGCTACTCGTCAAAGCAAGTGCCGAAAAATTTGTATGAGACATGAATACATTTGTAGTGTCATATTTCTTTCTAGCAAATCGGGCTTGCTTAATTTTGACTTTGTCCACTCCGTTTTGAGAGTAAGACAAATCGTAGAAAGATTCTATCCACTCCATTGGGTTGCCGTCTTTGGTGTAAATCTGCCGATAAAACCCTTTTCCATATTGAACTTTGCTTGTCTTTAGTTGCTCTATTACTTTCTCTACTATTTCTAAGGCTTTTCCACTTTCTACTACTAATTCATCTAGCTTAGTAGTAGCTGGAGTCAGATATAGAGTAAGAATAGTGTCAGATGCAATTTGACTAGTACGAAAAACAAGCGTATGGTAATTCACATGGGTGATAATTAAGGAGTCATTTTTTGAGAAATTCAATTGATTCAAATTGAATTTTCCATCTTCGTTACTAATCGTGCCTGCTCCCGTGGTTGGGTTGTAAATGTGTGCAAATGTAATTGGGAGTTGTGACCCATTATCTACGATTTTCCCGCTTACCTCTTGACCATGAATTATAGTAGCTTGAGCTAATAATAGTAGAGCAATATATAGATGTTTTCTCATCGTTTCTTCTTCTTAATAATTTCAATTTTTTCTATTTGCAAATGATATGGAACGGGGTATTGCATCTTTATAAATATAGGAGTAATTCTAAGGTTGTCTCTTATATAGTCAGATGAGTTATAAACTCTGTAATCATACTGATTCAAAAAATCAAGGGAAAAACCTACGTCTAAATTATTGTCGGTGTAATTTTTAGAATAAAGTATTGATTTTGTATTTGAACCTGTGTAAGATGCGCTATCATACAATAGTTCTTGAGGGAATAATTGTGAATAAGAACTTGTACAAATCAAAAGACAACCTAATAAAAGTAAATGTTTCATGGTTTTTTTTAAAATTATGAGTAGAGTAAGTGTTTTGCTAAGGCATATCAAAGAAATAAAATGGACATTTATTGCGGTTTATTTTTGAGGCTAGTTTAGGCAAAAATATTAGGCATAGCATCGCTATGGCTAATATTTTTAACGAAGAATAGACAGCGTGTCCCGGACCAAAAAGAAACAAGAGAAATGTTTAGTTTATTTCTTTAATATGCCTAAATAAACCTTTAAGGATTATAGGTTCAATTGTAAATTTGGGTAAAGCGTTGTATTATTCTAAGAACTATTACTCTGGGATTCAGTCAGGGTTACCCGGTCAGAGACTGATTTCCATTTTCGGCACAGTTTCGGATGGAATCGGTTAGCCTATATTATCGCTTTAGAGGACCTGCGCCAGCGTTTCCCAAGCTTCCAGGCTTGCACTACAGGCAAAAATCAAAATTACACTCAATACCCAAATTAACGATTGAAGTGGAATATATATATAATAGTTTGATTTCTAAATGAATGGCTAAATCCTTGAAGGCTTAGTCAGAAATAGAAAGGGGTCAAATTTCACAATATTGTGAAACTTACAGCTAGAGAGTAAAATTGACAACAAAGAATAAAAACAATGCCTAAACTTCCAATCGAAATCCTCCAAATTCCTGAACTCCCAAAAAGAGAAAGGCTTTTGGAGTGGGTGATTGGAAAATTGGCTACCATCTCCACGAGAAATGGAGTGAAAAAAGCAATCAAAAAAGGCTTTTGCTTGTGAATGATGAACCTGCCAATTCCGCTACCTTTATATATGGTGGGGAAACAGTTTCGCTACTCAGAGATGAATCTGCTCAATCCAAACCTAAAATTGATTTAAAGCTAGAAGTTCTTTATGAAGATGATTGGTTGGCAATTGTCAATAAGCCTGCGGGAATTCTGGTAAGTGGCAACAAGAAATGGACTTTGGAGAATGCGCTTTCCAACAACCTGAAACAAAGTCCGAAACTGATTTCCTCCCGAATCCTGAACCAATTCATCGGCTAGATTACCCGACAAGTGGTGTATTGCTGATTGGGAAAACAGCAATTTCAGTCAGTCAAACTCAATCAGACTGTTTGAGCGGAGAGAAATCCGAAAAACGTATTTTGCCGTGGCTATTGGAGAAATGCCAAATTCGGGAATAATCGAAAGTAGAGTAGGGGAGAAGGAGGCAAAAACAACTTTCCAAGTAATTGATTCTGTAGCTTCGGAAAGATTCACAAAGCTCAATTTGGTCAAACTCCAACCAGAAACAGGTAGAAAACACCAATTGCGAATTCATTTGTCGGAAATGGGAAATCCAATTTTGGGAGATTTGAAATACGGAAAAGAAGGTTTGACTTTGAAAGGAAAAGGATTGTATTTACATGCTCATTCCTTGGAGTTTGTTCATCCGATCTACAGAAAGAATATGTTTGCGTGAAAGCAGATTTGCCGAAAAAATTTGAAAAGTTATTCGTAGCCGACAACTTCTAGTTGTCGTTTTAATGAATGTCATAAATATGTGGACTGGAATAACAGATAGTCAGACTGCATTCAACTAATTGAAAATTAGTGAGTTGTGTTTTCCTGATACGTGATACTTTTGTCTTGCTACTTACAAGTACAATCATCCCCAAATCCACACATCTTCAAATCTCTTTTCTCCTTATTCTTTCCTCTTTCCTCCGTTTTTCTCAAATCTCAAAAAATATAATCCCAAATCTTTGCTATCCACCAATTGATTTCTACCTTTGCAGTCCGATTGCAATTATAGCATTGGAAATACGGGCGTAGCTCAGTTGGTAGAGCGAAGGTCTCCAAAACCTTAGGCCGCGAGTTCGAATCTTGCCGCCCGTGCAAACAAAGTCCCAAAAACTTGTTCTTAGACCTGTTTTGGGGATTTTGTCTTTTAATAATTAAGGAAATATTGCTGTTACGCTATATGTTCAAAAAGCTGAAAGATCTGATAAAAGAATCGTACAACGAAATGGTAAACCATGTTACATGGACTCCTTTCGCAGAACTCCAGAAGAGTTCTATCATGGTTCTGATTGCTTCCCTGATTTTCGCATTAGTTATTTATGTGATGGATTTGGGTGTTGGCAATGCACTTGAATTGTTTTACAGTATTAAGTAATGAGTTTTCCATCCTGATTCTAACAATCTGAGATTTAAGAGAAGTTATGGGCGAATTAAAATGGTACGTTGTTCGGGCTGTGAGTGGTCAAGAGAAAGCTGTAAAGACTTATCTCGAAAAAGAAGTGACTAACTACGCTATGCAAGATTTTGTATCTGAGATACTCAATCCTACGGAGAAAGTATTTCAAATTCGTAAGATGAAAGATGGGAAGACCAAGAAAATTGCTGTAGAGAAAAACCTTTTGCCAGGCTACATTATGGTAAATGCAGACCTGACCAATGGTGAGGTTATGCACTTAATCAAAGGTATTCCAGGAATAATTGGTTTTCTTCAAGTGGATGGCAAAGACCCAAATGCAATTCCAAAACCGATGCGGGAATCTGAAATCAATCGGATATTAGGCAAAGTGAACGAAACGGAGGAAGATGAAGTGATTCATGATGTTGCATTCACTGTTGGCGAAGAAGTGAAATTGGTGGACGGTTCGTTCAACGGTTTCATGGGAACTATCGAAGAGGTTCTAGCCGACAAGAAAAAATTGAATGTGATGGTGAAAATCTTCGGAAGAAGTACTCCAATTGAAGTAAATTACGGACAGGTAGAAAAAGTAGATTAAGATGGCTAAAGAAGTAACCGGCTTTTTAAAGCTGCAAATCAAAGGGGGGCAAGCAAACCCTTCCCCTCCTGTGGGTCCAGCCCTTGGTTCAAAAGGGTTGAACATCATGGACTTCTGCAAGCAGTTCAATGCCAGAACACAAGAGAAACAAGGAGTATTGACACCAGTGGTGATTACAATATACTCCGACAAGTCTTTTGATTTTGTCATTAAAACTTCGCCTGCTGCGGTAATGCTGAAAGACGCTGCTAAGTTGAAGAGTGGTTCTGCGGAATCGAACCGAAACAAAGTAGGAAGTGTATCTTGGGATCAAGTGAAAGAAATCGCTGAACACAAGATGGCTGACTTGAACGCATTCTCAGTAGATTCTGCCATGAAAATGGTAGCAGGCACTGCAAGAAGTATGGGAATTACAGTTTCTGGGGACGCACCTTGGGATAACAACTAATCTAACAACAAAATGGCTAGATTAACTAAAAATCAAAAAGCAGTCGCAGAGAAGTTCGACAAAGAAAAGTCGTACTCTGTAGATGAAGCTTGTAAACTTATAAAGGAGTTCTCTAACACTAAGTTTGATGCTTCCGTAGATGTTGACGTTCGTTTGGGCGTTGATCCTAGAAAAGCAGATCAAATGGTTAGAGGCGTTGTAACTTTGCCTAATGGAACTGGTAAAGAAGCAAAGGTATTGGTACTCTGTACTCCAGATAAGGAGGAAGAGGCAAAAGCAGCTGGTGCAGATTATGTAGGATTAGACGAATATATCACAAAGATTGAGGGTGGATGGACTGATGTAGATGTGATTATTACGATGCCTACCGTAATGGCAAAAGTTGGTAAGTTAGGTAGAGTTTTAGGGCCAAGAGGTTTGATGCCTAACCCAAAAGCGGGTACTGTTACTATGGATGTTGAAAAAGCCGTTCAGGATGTGAAAGGTGGTAAAATCGACTTCAAAGTAGATAAAACAGGAATTATCCACTCTAGGGTAGGAAGAGCTTCTTTCGAGGCAGACAAATTGACAGAGAATGTTTCGGAATTCATTCTGAATCTTTCAAGGTTAAAACCTTCCTCTTCAAAAGGAACGTACTTCAAAAGCATTACGCTTACAAGTACAATGGGACCTGGAATCAAAATTGATAAGTCATCTATACAAGGACTGTAATTATGACGAAGCAAGAAAAACATGCACTCGTAGATGCGTTGAGCGAAAAACTCGCCAACACAGAGAATTTCTATATCACTAACACAGGTGGAATGTCGGTTAAGCAAATTAACAGCTTCCGTGAAATGTGTTACAAGGCTGACTTTGAATATAAGATTGTGAAAAACACGCTTATTGCCAAAGCACTTGAAAGATTAGATAATGGTACTGATTATTCTGAATTTTCCGATACAGTGTTGAAAGGCACTTCTGGAATCATTTTCGGTGGAGAAGCAGCAAATGCTCCTGCCAAAATGTTGAAGGAATTCAAAAAGATCTCGAAATGGGAACAACCATTGCTCAAAGGAGCTTCAATTGACGGCTTTCCATTCATTGGAGCGCAACACTTGGAATCACTCAGCACGTTGAAATCCAAAACACGAACTTATTGGAGACATCATCGGATTGTTGCAATCTCCTGCAACCAATGTTATTAGTGCGTTGCAAAGTGGTGGGCAAACCATCTACTGGCATCCTCAAGACTTTGGAAGAAAGAGACGCAGCATAAAAAGATATTCCTAATCGGGAAACACTCGGAAGAAGAACTTGTTACGCACAAATTGAAGCTTCCAACTCAATTTTTATTTTTAATAAGCATTTAATATTTAAATAGAAAAATAATGGCAGATTTGAAAGAATTCGCTGAGCAGTTAGTTAATTTAACTGTGAAAGACGTACAAGAGTTAGCAACCATCTTGAAAGATGAGTACGGAATTGAGCCAGCAGCAGCTGCAGCTCCTGTTATGATGGCTGGTGGAGCTGGAGAAGGCGAAGCAGCAGCAGAGCAAACTGAATTTGACGTTGTGTTGAAATCAGCTGGTCAGTGCTAAATTGGCAGTAGTGAAATTGGTTAAGTCTTTGACTGGTCTTGGCTTGAAAGAAGCTAAAGAAATGGTTGACAGTGCGCCAACTAACGTAAAAGAAGGTGTTGAGAAAGCTGAAGCTGAAGATTTGAAAAAGCAACTAGAAGAAGCTGGTGCTGAAGTAGAATTGAAGTAATTCTCTTACCAGAGATTATTGAAAACCCCGAACAGGAAACTGTTCGGGGTTTTTGTTTGATTTATAGCTAAGAAACGAGATTTAGACGTACGCCTAAGTGATTGGTGTCATCCCGACTTTAGGAGGGAACTATCTCTTTATTAGTTGAAAAATAGTCTCCTCCTAAAATATTCAGGATAAAGGACTTAAATCATCAAGCTATCGCAAGAAGTATAGATATGACATTTGAGCCTTTGTTGGTCTTAGCGATTCTCCAAATTTTAAGCAAGTAAAAAATTCGCTAAGTAAAGACTGAAAGCAGAGTAAGTAGCAAAACAGCCGAGCGAGACCAACAAAAAATTATCAACAAGTCAGTTCAGTGGCATTACCCTCTTTATTAGTTGAAAAATAGTTCCCTCCTAAAGTCGGGATGACATTAAATCGTTAAGCTATCCCAGGAAGTGATAGCTTAAATTGTTGATTTCCAAGTATTTGTATTTTTAAAAAGTATAGCTAAATCATTCCAAACATGCTCTAAAAGCTATTCAGGCTTTCGGTAAGTGGATCAAGTCTCCAAAACTCACTTCCTCAACTCCAATAAAACTACATTTTCCACATGGTGCGTGTGTGGGAACATATCTACGGGTTGGATTTCTTTGACTACGTATTTCCTATCCAGTTCTTCCAAATCTCTGGCTTGCGTGGCAGGGTTGCAACTTACGTACACAATTCTTGGTGCGGCAATTTCCAACAGCATTTTCAGCACTTTTGGGTGCATTCCCGAACGTGGTGGGTCGGTGATGATTACATCTGGTTTGGAGTGCGTACGCATGAAATCTGGCGTGAGCATTTTGTGCATATCGCCTGCATAGAATTTCGTGTTCGTGATTCCATTCACTTGCGCATTGATTTTCGCATCCTTGATGGCATCTTCCACAAACTCAATTCCGATGACTTCTTTGGCTTGCTTGGCTACGAATTGGGCAATTGTTCCCGTGCCTGTGTATAAATCGTAAACTACTTCCTCTCCAGTAAGTTGTGCAAAATTTCTGGCAACCTTGTAGAGTTCGTAGGCTTGGTGAGAGTTGGTTTGGTAGAATGATTTTGGTCCAATTCGGAAGCGCAATCCTTCCATTTCCTCTTCGATATAGGGTTTGCCAGAAAAATTGACGACTTCTAAATCTCCATAAGTATCGTTCATTTTCTGGTTGATGGTGTAATTCAGCGAAGTGATTTCAGGGAATTTCTCTTTCAGAAACTCCATAATTCGCTTCAATTCCTTCCCTATTATTCTCTCCAACAATCAGATTTACCATTACTTCGCCTGTGCTGGTTGTTCTGATGGCGAGGTTTCTCATGAAACCTTTCATTTCATAGACATTGAAAAAGGAGAAGTTCATGTTCCTTGGCAAACTCCCGCACTGCCAAACGAATGCTGTTGGAAGGTTCTTCCTGCAAATAGCATTGCTCAATATCCAACACTTTATCGAATCTGCCAGGAATGTGGAAACCCAAGCCTCTTCGGTCGGGAACATCTTGATTGTCAATTTCTTCTCTTGTGAGCCATTTGCCGTGAGTGAACGTGAACTCTAACTTATTTCTATAAAATCTGGTTTCCGCAGAACCTAAAATGGGTTTGATTTCGGGCAACTCCAACTTGCCAATTCTTGTCAGCGAATCTTGTACCTGCTTCTGCTTGTAGAAAAGCTGTTTTTCGTAACTCAAATTCTGCCATTTGCAACCTCCACACGTTCCGAAATATTCGCAGAAAGCTTCAATTCTATCTTCACTTTTTTTGATGAAATTGGTGGGAATTGCCTCCATAAAACTCTTCTTCCTTTTCACGACCTGAACATCTACAATGTCGCCTGGCACGGTATTTTTTACAAAAATCACTTGCCCATCTTTCTTCGCCAAACTTCTGCCCTTGTCGGCAATATCTTCAATTACAAGATTCTCTAACTGGATATTTGTTCTTTTCCGTGCCATACTATTTGCTATTCAAATTCAAAAATGTGTGCAAAAGTAATGATAATGTGCCGATTTGTTGATGCGATGATTGTTTAATACAAATAATTATTTTGTTTGGATTTGGATTTTTACAATCAGAGAGTTGTAAATTCATGTTTTCCAACCAATAGGTTATTCTATTTTCCTGTGTCTGTTGAAATGCAAAATCACCGAACAAACCTCACAATCCACAAGTTAAATTTTATCCTGATAATTTTCACTTCACACTCACAAAAATGAAACTACCTCGCTCCTATTACCGAAACTCAAATGTAGTTGCCCTAGCTGAAGACTTGCTTGGGCAAAACGCTTTTCACAAAGATTGATGGAGAACTTGCTTCAGGGAAAATAGTAGAGACAGAAGCTTACTGCGGAGCGACTGACAAAGCTTGCCACGCTCATTTCAAAAGGCGGACAAAACGCACGGAAATCATGTTCGGAGATGGTGGATTCGCCTACGTGTATTTGTGTTACGGAATCCACCACCTTTTCAATATTGTTACCAACGTGAAAGATTTTGCCGATGCGGTTTTGATTCGGGCCGTTGAACCCTTGGAGGGAATTGAAATTATGAGTGAGCGCAGGGAAGTGCCAAAAGAACAATATCGACTGACCGCTGGGCCAGGAAGCATGAGCAAAGCTATGGGAATCAATAAATCTCACTACGGATTAGATTTGACGGGAAATGAAATCTGGATAGAAGATACAGGAATCCGCTACAAAAAAACGGAAATAATTGCCAGCCCAAGAGTTGGGATTGATTATGCCGAAGAGGATGCTTTGCTTCCCTGGCGATTCCGAGTAAAAGGAAATAAATGGTGCAGTAAATAGTCGTAAGTCTTTAGTCCAATGTCCAAAGTAAAATGTACTTTTCGCTGGTTCAAGCGTCCAGGCTTGAACCAATATTCACTAAGTTGACAGCACTGCACGGACGCTTGCGCCAGCATTCGAGCATTACTTCATACTATCGTAACTTTTATCTGAATGAGCATACTACATGACAATTTTTGAAAGCCACTATTTTACCACACCCCACCCCTGCCCTAAAATGGGAAGGAGTTAAATCCCCCTCCTTTTGAGGGGTTAGGGGAGGTAGAAAAGCTGAAATTTAAGCTATTGAGAAAAATTTGTCATGTACATGCTGAATGAGAGTAAACAGAAAAGAAGATTGCGGATGCTGAAATTCAAAGTGAGAATCAATCTCCCCCTTTTTCATTTACAAATCTGCACATTCCCACATTTGCAAATTCTCTATCTCCACAAACGATTTCCTTTCATTTTCCCCGAAAACTTCCTTTCTTGCCTGTTGGAATGAAAAACATCTTTTCCCAACAAGCAAATGCAACTTTACAGCACTAAAAATAAATCTAAACTTTTCAGTTTCAAAGAAGCCGTTCTCAAAGGGCTTCCTTCAGACAATGGACTTTTCATGCCTTCGGAGATTCCGAAATTGCCCAATTCTTTTTTCGAGGAATTGCCCAACTTGTCTTTTGCGGAGATTGCTTTCCAGAGTGAGCAAAACACTTTTGGGCGATTCGGTGGAGAAAGAAAACTTGAGGAAAATTGCTTATGAAACTGTCAATTTTGAAGCTCCAACCGTCAAAATTCATGACAATATTTACGCTTTGGAGCTTTTTCATGGCCCAACTTTGGCTTTCAAAGATTTTGGGGCGAGGTTCATGGCGAGGCTGATGTCGCATTTCATGGAAGGGGAAAATCAGAAACTGCATATTTTGGTGGCAACTTCTGGAGATACAGGTGGCGCAGTTGGGAAAGGTTTTTTGGGCGTGGAGAACATTGAAGTTACCATTCTCTACCCAAGCGGAAAAGTGAGCGATGTGCAGGAAAAACAGTTGACCACTTTGGGCAAAAATGTGCGTGCCTTGGAAATCAATGGCACTTTCGATGATTGCCAAGCATTTGGTAAAAACCGCTTTTTTGGATTCGGATGTCAACCAGCATCTTAAACTCACTTCGGCAAACTCCATCAACATCAGCCGACTGATTCCCCAATCGTTCTACTATTTTGAAGCCTACAAACAGCTTAGAAAGCAAAATGACTTGCCCGTAGTTTTCAGCATTCCGAGTGGGAATTTCGGGAATTTGTGTGGTGGATTGTTTGCTTGGAAAATGGGTTTGCCAGTTGCGCAATTTGTTGCCTCCACCAACTCCAACCGAATTTTTACTGATTATGTAGAGTCGGGCGAATTCCAACCAAAACCTTCAGTTAGAACTATTTCCAATGCCATGGATGTAGGAAACCCAAGTAATTTCCCTCGCCTGACAGAAGTTTTCGCCAATCAGTTTCCTGAAATCAAAAACCAGATTTCTGCTTACAGCTATTCCGATTCGGAAACAGAGAAAATTATGCAGGAAATTGACCAGAACTATAATTACACGCTCGACCCACACGGAGCAGTTGGATATTTGGGTTTACAAGCTTACTTGAAAGAAAGTGGAATGGAAGCAAATGGCATTTTCTTGGAAACGGCTCATCCAGCCAAATTCTTAGATGTGGTTGAACCTGCACTCAACAGAAAAGTAAATTTACCAAAACCGCTGGCAGAGTTGATGGACAAACCAAAAGTTGCCACACAAATGGAGAATGACTTTGAAGAGTTTAAAGCGTTTTTGATGAAATTGTAAAACAAGTAGCAAGATTGGAGTATCAAGTAACAAGACTTTGGTCAACTTGTTGAATGGCTTGGTTTCGTAGAGCGAGTTTTACTGCTCGCTCATTTAATTGCCGTTGTTGGTCTTAGCAATAAATATCATAGGTTTTTGCAATTAGCATTGTAATTTTTATTTAAAATAAACGTACATAAATAAATAAATTGCGAGACCAACAACTATATTTATTGAGTAACGATTCTATTTAGTTTTTTACGAGAAAAAAAGGCTTAAATTAGATGCGGTTGCCCTGAGCAAGACTTTGGTCAGTTTGTTGAATAGGCTTACAGTTGTAAAGCGAACAAAAGCTCGGTCGAAATTGTATTGCGACCGTAACTAAACATCGCATCTGCAGATGCGAAAAGCAATCGAAATCTACACCACCAATCTCTTCTGTTAAAAAACCTTTTCACTCCAAACGAATCATTCTGTAAATTATAAATTTGCTTTGGTTGGATTTTACTGAATTCAGTTTATTTGAAAGAAGGTTTCGCAACGGAAAACGCTAATTTATACAATGGAATTTCAGAGAGATTTTGGAGTTATTGATGCTGGCCTTGATTTTAGGTTTTGCAGTTTTATACTTGATTTTTTGCTTTCAGGATTCACCGAATCAATCGGAGTTTGGGAAGGAGTTCGCTCAAACCGATTCTGAAATTGAGTTTGCGAATGGTTTATTTCTCGCTGATGGTAATTTCCCTACTCGGCCCAAGTTTCGGAGAGCAGAAAAAGAAGGTGAAATCCGAAGGGAAAGATATTTTCATCGCCATTGATTTGTCGAAATCAATGGATGCCGAGGATATTTCCCCTTCTCGGTTGGAGAAAGTGAAATTTGAGACTGGAGAAATTGGTGCGAGCATTCAACTCCGACCGAATTGGTTTGATTATGTTCACATCGGAAGCTTTTCTGCAATCTCCGCTGACTTTCGACCACAAACATTTGCTGAATTTATCAATCTCCTCACTCAGCACCAACCAAATTTCCAACACAGGAACGGATTTCGCTCCACCTCTGCGAATCGCTTTGGAGAAACATTTGTCTGAGTCGGAAACCAATGGGAAACAATCCAAAAACTCCAAAGTAATTCTGTTGATTAGCGATGGAGAAGATTTTGGAGACGAAACTTCAGAGATTGCCAACGACATTAAAGAGGAAGGAATTAAACTTTTCACTTTGGGAATTGGCACGAGACAAGGTGGGAAAATTCCAGAAGGCTATCAGATATTTGACGGATAAAAATGGCAACGAAGTAGTGAGTAAACTGAATGCCAAATCGCTAGAAAAACTGGCTGACATGACCAAAGGAGACTATTTTGAAATCAGCGATGGGCGAAATGATGTGGCGAAACTGATTACTGCCATCAGCAAAATAAAAGGCGAATTCCGAGATGCCAAAGACATTGACACGAGTGCCAATCGGTATTTCTATTTCTTCTCTTGGCACTTATTTTGATGATTGCAGACGTGTTAATTACGGTTAAAATCATCCGAATCTGATTGGATTGACAGTTTTGGAAAAATTATATTAGTGATTGTTCTGATTGGGGAAATTGAGGAAAGAGGAAAGAGAAAAGAAGAAAGAAGAAAGACAAGCACTGTTATGCCAAACTGTTTTGTTAGTCGAGTTTTACAATGGGATTGGTAGCCGATGCTATCGCCTTCGAGCCTCGACTTCATCTGCCGAAAGTTTCTTGATTTTTATGTTAAGCACGTTGTGCTATTTCATCATTTCTATATTGACTTTAAACGTTCTCTAACAACTAAAAGTGAAGTATTGAAAATAGATCTTTTAGCGAGTTAGGAAGTTGCTACTATTGAATTAAGGCTAAGAGGCCTTGATTAGCAAATTGTTGTTTTTTCCTTCCGCCATTTTTTTCTAATAGACTTTATCACGATTGATTTTGTATGGCTTAAAAAAATCACAAAGCAGTGTTCGTCAGCTTGCAAACCTACCAGTACTTAAAGTCTACATGATAAATTTCTGACAATAACAAATCTAAAGTCTAGTATCTTATATCTTCAATACAATGAAAAATATACTCATCATTCTTTTTTTAGCGATTATTGATGCCATTCCTGGTAGTAAAATCGCTACGATAAACGAATATAAGTCTCAGGCAGAAACGGCCATGAAGGAGAAGAACTATGCAGAAGCTATTGAAAAATATAGCTTTCTAGTAGATAGTTTGGATTTGGAGGATGAAGGTTTGACGCTGAATTTGGCAAATGCTTATTACTTAGATTATAAAATCAAAGTGGCAGAAAACTAAAGGGCAGAAACTAGGTGAAGAGTGAATATGAAAGGTTTATCAAAAGCTATCAGTCGCTATGAATCTTTGAAAGGGAGTGATGAAAAAATAGTAAAAGGGAAGGCAAACAATCAGTTGGGAAATATTGCCATGATAGCAACTGCGTATAAGGAGGCTGTTCCCTATTTCAAAGAAGCCTTAAAGGCTGAACCCACGAACGAGGAATACCGATACAATTATGAACTCGCCAAAAAACTAGCCGAAGAGCAGGAGAAAAAAGAAGAAGAAAATAAGGATAAGAAAGACGATAAAAAGGAAGATAAAAAAGAGGATGAGAAGAAGAGCGAGGAGGAAAAAAAGAAAGAAGAAGAAGAACAGAAAAAAGAAGGCGATAAAAAAGACGAGGACAAGAAAGGCGAAAACGAAGAGAAAGATAGTAAAAACGAACAGGAGAAAAAAGACGAAGGAAAAGAGGGCGAAGAAAAAGACAACAAAGAGGAAGGAGAAAAAGGAGACGATAAATCCAAAGAAAAGAAGGAAGGGGAAAAAGAGGGAGATAAAGGAGAGAAAGAGGGCGCAACTGGTAAAGAAGGTGAAAAGTCAGATGAGCAAAAGAAAGAGGATATTAAAAAAGCCATGCAGAAGCGTCTCCAAAACATAAATATGACTGACGAGAAGGCTAAGATGATTTTGAATGCCATGAAAAATCAGGAAAAGCAATATTACCAACAGATGCAAAGAGGGAAGAGGCAGAAAAAAGATAATGACAAGCCCGATTGGTAAAACTGGAAAACAGTCTCAAGTATTTAGTCGTGAGTCCCAAGTTAGATTCTCCAGACTATTTTAAAAGTGAAACGTATTTTTACGCTTCACTTTTTTGTTTTCTATAAACAGAACAAAGAGTAGAATTCGACAGGTTTGTTACTAGACGATTTTCTAGTCTATTTTTAGCAACTAGACTCTATAATTTATTGGCTACCAATTGCTTATAGTTCTTTGGACTGGCGACTGAAGACTTTGGACTACTTAAGTGGTTCAATCTTGCAAAATCCAAGCGGTTGAGTTATATTTCTTATTCCTAAAACAGAAAACCTGAAAACTATGTCAGAAGATATGAAACCCAAATTGGATTTGAGCAGAATCACGCTCGACCGACTAAATACTAGGGAATATTTCCGTGAGGAGTGCGATAAAAAGCAGATTTATTTGCACCATACAGTTTCCCATCCAAGTCCTGTGAATGACATCAATTCTTGGCGCAGGTTGCCCTACCGAATTGGAACTGCCATTTTGGTGGCAGGAAAACCTTACGATAGGGAAAATTATTACGAAGATGGAGCAATTTATCAGACGTTTTCTTCCAAATATTGGGCATATCATTTGGCTTCGCACGGCAGAGCTAATCAAATTCCCCAAAAATACAAGACGGTTGCCAACACTAGAATGCTAGAACGTGGCTCAATTGGCATTGAAATTTGCAATGCAGGTTGGCTAAGTTGGGAAAATGGCAAGTTCTATTCCACTTTCCGAACCGTCATTCCCGAAGATGAAGTGATTGAATATGTAGATAAATACCGCACCAAGCGATTCTACCATAAATATACCGAAGCCCAAATAGAAACAGTTCGGCAACTGCTCGTTTTCTTCTCCGAGCAATATGATATTCCCACAGATTATCAAACTGACATGTGGGACATCAGCGAGAATGCTTTGAGCGGAAAGCCAGGAATTTTCACGCACACGAGTGTGCGTTCCGATAAAACAGATTGCCACCCGCAGCCCGAATTGGTAAAAATGCTGATGGAATTGAATGAGAATGAAGAAGACCCTACTTCCCCAGATATAGAAACTTCTGACAATTCAGATGAAAGTGTTGTATGCTCCAAGTGCGGTCAGAAATTACGGACAGAATAAAATTTATTGAACGTCTTAATGATACAGGAGAATTTTCGGTTATTTCTCAAAGACAGAAATTCCCGTTCCTTACTTTTCTGCATTAGCGATTACTGATAATTCTAATAGGAGTTTTCTCATTTGCAGAGACAATTACGGTAAACAAAGAAATTATCACATTCGACCAAAGAGATGAAAACTTGGTAGTGATAAACTGGTAAGGCTAACAAAATAAAAACCATAGCGCAAGCGTCCGCTGGGCGGCACTCCGCTTGTGTCGAATTATCCATAGAGTAGCCTTACCTCTTTCACACTACCGAAAACTTATCTCGAAATGAATTAGAATTTGTTAAAATTGATGGGCAAACTTTCAAAGCTGTAACCCCTTTATTTGAATATGAGTTTGATTACAAAAACAAGCAAAGTAAAATTCTGTATTTTTGGTGGAGTCATTACATCAGAACCATCAGTAAAAACTTTCCTAATGAATAAAGTAAAAGCTTCAATTCTTCTTCTTTTCTTCCTGCTCACAATTCTATCTTCTTGCAATATCAACCTAGACGAACGAATTGGAGGGGATTTTAACGGAAAGGAATGGAAAAGTGATGAATTCGGCTGTCAAAACAAGCGAGTTGGAATGTTGGAATCTATCAAAGAAGCTACTGAAGATTTGAAACTAATGGGCGATGCAGATGTCCGTAGGTTATTTGGCAGACCAGATAAAACGGAATTATTCTCTAGAAGCCAGAAATTCTACCTCTATTATATCGAAGAAGGCAAACAATGCGAAGAGGAAGATGCTACCGAGGGAAGAGGCAGAATTTTGGAAATCAGCTTAGACGCACTCGGAAGGTTGCATGAAATCAACATTCGAGTTTGAAAATTAAGATATAAGACCATACTACATGACAATTTTTGAAAGCCACTATTTTACCCCACCCCTGCCTTGAAAGGGGAAGGGGCTAAATCCCCCTCCTTTTGGAGGGGTTAGGGGAGGTAGAAAAGCTGAAATTTAAGCTATTGAGAAAAATTGTTATGTAGCATGATATAAGACATTAGATTTTAGATGAAAGATGGCGTAAAAAGTCAACTTATTTCTTTCCATCCGATTCAACTAAAGTCGAATATACATACATTTGCAAATCTTCAAATTCCCACATTTTCAAATTCCCTTTTGTCCAAAACCAGCTTTTCATATCTGATTGCCAAAAAACTGCGGAGTAAGCAAGGAAGCAATTTCTCTGCACTCATTACCAAAATTGCAGTCGGAAGCGTGGCGTTGGGTTTGACCGTGATGATTATTACTTCAATCATTTTCAACGGATTCAGGCACACAATTCAAGAGAAAATTTTCAGTCTTTCGGCTCATTTGAAAGTCAGCAAGTTTGATTTGCAGAATTCGTATGAGGAAATGCCCATTTCCACAAATGCCACTATTTATGCACATCCAGAAAAATTTCCTGAAATCCAACACATTCAATCTTTCGCAAGAAAGGCGGGAATTCTGAAAACTGACGAGGAGCTTTCTGGCGTAATGCTCAAGGGAATTGGCTCGGATTTCGACTCGGTTCGATTCCATAGCAATATGAAAGCTGGCAGATTCCCAAAATTGGGTGGAGAGAATTACAGCAGGGAAATTGTAATCAGCCAAAAAATTGCCAATAAATTGCGTTTGAAAGTTGGAGACATAGCCAACATATTCTTTGTGCAAGACCCGCCAAAGCACCGCCCAATTACTGTGGTGGGAATTTATGAAACGGGAATTGAGGATTTTGACGAACTTATGGTTTTGAGTGATTTGCGCATGATTCAGAAAATCAACAATTGGCCAGACACACTTGTAGGTGGTTTTGAGATTTTCATTCCCGACTTCGAGCAACTCGACCAAGCCCACGATGAACTCTATCGGAACATGAATTTCTCACTGACCGCAGAAAAAGTAACCGACCAATTCCGCCATCTTTTCGACTGGTTTCTGATGATTCGTGCGAATGCGAGTTTTTTACTCATAATCATTCTAATTATCGCTTATCTCAATATCATTTCAATTCTGCTGATTATGATTGTGGAGCGAATTCAAATGATTGGCACGCTGAAGGCACTTGGAGCGAGAGATTGGCAAATTCAAAAGATTTTCTTGTTGAATATGCTTCGCCTCATTGGTTGGGGTTTGCTATTCGGAAATGTTGCAGGTTTAGGATTCGGTTTCCTCCAAAGCGAGTTCAAAATCATTCCGCTCGACCCAGAAAACTATTATATGGACACCGTTCCCATACTTTTCGATTGGACGGCAATTGTGGTTTTCAATTTAATTACTGCTCTTTGGGTTGCACTCATTGCCACGCTTCCCACTTTAGTAGTAAGATTGATACAACCCGTGAAAGCAATTAAATTCGATTAGCCAAATCTCTATAAAAATAGAATTATGGAAAAAACCTCAATTTTATCGCTCCTCAAAGAAATTGAAGATTTCAAAAGTGTACCCGAAAGCCAACTCAATTGGTTTGTCGAAACTGGGGAAGTAGTCAAATTTGCCGATGGAGATTATTTATTTAAGGTAGGGGAGGAAATTGTCAATTTCTATGTTGTAATTGAAGGGAAATTCAAAATTTACACCGTTCAAAATGGTTCTCAAAAGATTTTTGGAATGATGGAAGCTGGTTCCTTAAACGGTCAGTTGCCATTTTCTAGGCTAAAAAATGCGCAAGGAAGTGCAGTTGCTGTAGGCAAATCGGCAATTTTAAGAATCCACAAGAAGGAATTTAAGAATATGGGTTATGAAATGACCGAAGCTTTGGTGCATTTCATGTCTTCGAGAATTAGGGAATTTACCCAAACCCAATTGAGAGACGAGAAATTACTTTCGCTCGGAAAACTTTCTGCTGGCTTAACGCACGAATTGAACAATCCAGCCTCGGCAATTGTCAGGAGTTCGGCAGCCTTGAAATCCCACTTGAAATTATTGCCTGACAATTTCAAGAAAGTCATTAAAATCAAAATGTCAGATGCGGAGATTGACGAAATAAATAACATCCTTTTTGAGCGAATTGAAGCCTACAAACCCAACCAGCTTTCACTCTCCGAGCGAAATGAATGTGAGGATAAAGTGGCGGAATGGCTCGAAGAACGTGGCATGGACGATGGCTACGAAATTGCCGAAAACTTGGTGGAATTCGGCTTCATTCCCGAAGAACTCGACCGCATTTCAGAACTCCTTTCCGATGATGATTTCCTGCCAATTATTTTATGGATTGAGAACAATCTATCCACAGAAAAGATGGTTTTGGAGATTGAGGAAGCCTCTCAGCGCATTTCGGGAATCATCCAATCTGTGAAAGCCTACACGCACATGGACAAAGACAATAGCCAGCAAGCCGTAAATGTGCATGAAGGATTGAGAAGTACGCTGACAATGCTCAAACACAAAATCAAAGATTCAAAAGTGGAAATTGAGGAAAATTTTGATTGCGAAGAACCCACTTTCCAAGGTTTGCCTGGGGAAATCAACCAAGTTTGGACAAATATTCTCGACAATGCAATTGATGCTTTGGCAGGCACAGAAAACCCCAAAATTTACATTGAAACTACTGGCGATAAAGATGCTGTGCAAATCAAAATTACAGACAACGGAATGGGGATTCCACAAGAAAAAATCTCCAAAGTGTTTGACCCATTTTTCACGACAAAAGAAATTGGCAAAGGAACGGGAATGGGTTTAAATGTTGTGAATCAAATAGTTAATAAGCACAAAGGAGACATAAAAGTGAAATCAGAGGTAGGAAAAACTACTTTCAATTTATGCTTTCCAAAGAATGATTGATGTGTTGATGTGTTGATGTGTTGATGTGTTGATGTGTTGATGTGTTGATGTGCAAAAAAAGGAAATTCTACTAGTAGAATTTCCTTTTTTTGCACATACGATTTATGATAAGGAACGGTAAATAAATAAATAGTTTATTTGTCGCAGTTTCTTTTTGAGACTAGTCAAGGCAAAAATTGCAGTCATAGCACCGCTATGGGGAGATTTTTATACCCGCAATGGAATTGGAAGAATAGACCAAAAAGGAAGACGAGAAAAAGCGCATTTATTTAATTTTCGTTCCTAATTCTACTTTAAGACTCTGAAAATATAGAACTCGTTCACCACTAGCTGAAGCTAGTGGCAATTGAATTGGCATTCAGAAAGTTTAGGATAACAACACCAAAATCATACTTAAAAGATGATTTTGGCTAGAGTCTTAAAGTAGAACTAAGTATGTAAACTTAATTACTTTCCGTAAGTAATTGATTATCAATTACTTTATTCGCTTTGGACTTACGACTTGAACGCAAGTCCGATAAAGACTTTGGACTACTTATCTAACTTATCCATCTCTTTGCAGAGCCTTTCAAAGATTTCATCAATTTTCCCAACTCCATCAATCATTTTCATTTTGCCTTTTTCTTCGTAATATTTGGCTACTGGTATGGTTTCATCTTCGTAAACTTTCAATCTTACTTGGATTTTGGAAATATCTTGATCGTCAGTTCTTCCAGAAGTTTTCCCTCTGTTCAGCAATCTTTCTGTTAAGTTCTTTTTGTGGAACTTGCAATGCCAAAAACTTCCGAACTGGTGAGTCTTTTCCTTCCAACATCTTGTCTAACGATTTTGCTTGAGCCACAGTTCTAGGGAAACCATCGAAAATAATTCCTTCCACATCTCCAACTTCCTCCAGTTTATGCTCCACCATTTCTATTACTAATGAATCGGGAACAAGGTTTCCTGCATCCATGTAGCCTTTAGCTTTTTTGCCAAGTTCAGTTTTTTCGCCCAAATGCTTTCGGAACAAATCGCCCGTAGCTATATGAATCAATCCGTATTTTTCTATCAATTTGGCACTTTGTGTTCCTTTACCCGCTCCAGGAGGGCCAAATAATATAATATTAAGCATCTTTTATTATAGTTTTGTTAAGTCGATTCAGCTTTTGTTGCCAGAATCGCAAAAGAAATTTTCTGCATTCCGAATAAGAACGCTCGTAAATATAAAAGAAAGGCTAAAACAATCAAATTTTACCTCGATTTATAGGATTCACTCAATTTGCCCCCGATTCAAATATATTTTTCCAATTCAAATAGTATTTTCTCAATTTTTGAATGCAAGAACTGGCAGTCAATCCTTCTTTCTTTCGTAAAATTTGAAAACTAGCGATTGAGGTATTTCACTTTTGACCAACCATCGTTTTTATCAATCAACGTAACGCTTCCGAAATCCAACTCGTAACTAAAAGCATTTTTGAGTGGAATCTCCAAAATATGGTTGATAATGCTTCGATAACTCCACCATGCGTAACAATTGCCACTGCTTCGTAATCCACATGAGTTCACTTCGTTGTCATAAAAATCAATCACTCTATCGTATAAAGATTGAAAAGATTCTCCATTTGGAGCAGAAGCCGTATCAAAATTATTCATCCAATGCTCGAAAGAGGTTTTTTCTATCTCATTCCAAAGCTTCATTTCCCAATCCCCAAAGTTCATTTCCAGTAATCTGTCATCACTCTTGAAAATATTGCTCTCCAACTCACGGGCAAAATTCCTGCATCTGCTGAGTGGGCTTGTGAAAACCGCATCGAATTTCCGTGGGATTTTCTTTTTCAGCGTATCAAAATCATACTCGTAACTTCTAGGCAATTGCACATCGGTTTGCCCATAATAAGTGCCTTTCACAATATCGGGCGTGGTGTGTCTAATGAGGTATATTTCCATTTTTCGAGTCTTTCATTTAGATTGTTCTCTATCGCAAGGTAATGAATAGGCAGGATTTCGGCAATGTAGCTAATGATTAGAAATTTGCAATCGATTTTCTAGGCAAAATCCAGTTACTCATCGAACATCTTAAATTAGTACCGTTTACCAAATTTATCTGTAGAACAGTCTCGGTTTCAGCTACATTTGGAATGAACATTGACGACTTTTTGTATTCGAGATTTTCAACCTGTTAAATTCAAGTTGTTGGAGTCAGAGTTCTTTTCTGAAGTGAACTGATAAATTGATTTTATAATTGCAACATGTCTTCTGAAAAGAGTCTACTCAAAATGTAGTCTAGTTAAATACTTTCCTATTTTGAGTTCTTAACTACTAATTGAAAGTCAATACCAAGTGCTACTTTTTCTTTTGTTTCTTTTTGGTCCGGGACACGCTGTCTATCCGTGGTTCGGCATCGCCGTGGTTCGGCATCCCGATAACTAAATAGCACAACGTGCTTAAACTTATCCAATCGTGCTTTTCTGATTTCAAAACTCGAACAACCTTCACACAAATGGTATTTGGAGTGGGAAACTGTAACCTTTTCGAGAAACAAGAGTTTCCTTATCTGAATACGGTAAAGCAAACCGCATGACTACTAACAAGTCAAATTAACTACTACCAATTCCAAATTATGAACCATTTTTCGACTACTATATTATTCTTGTGTTGCCTGTTGTTGTTCACAATAACTTCTTCTGCCAAAGAGTCCTAATCAATAAAATCCCTAAAAGCCAACAGGATTGTCATTGAAAACCCAAAATTGATGGGGAACTAAATGACCCGATGTGGCAAACTGACAACTCTTTCTATTCTGGGCAATTCACTCAAAATGAGCCTAGCAATGGCGAGAAATCTGCCCAGAAAACAGATATTTATTTCGCCTACGATGATTTTTCTATCTACATAGCCGCCAAAATGTACGACAATCCAGACAGTATTTTGCAGGAGTTTGGAATTCGGGATTCTGGCGAGCGAAACTCCGATATGTTTGCTTTAGGATTGGACACTTACAATAAACAACAGAATGCGTTTTTTTTCATGGTTTCCGCTGCTGGCGTGCAGACCGATATTTTCATCACTCCAGACAATGAAGATGCCAACTGGAACTCGGTTTGGAAAAGCGAAGTGAAAATTGTTGATGACGGTTGGATTGTGGAAATGGAAATCCCCTACTCCGCCATTCGATTCCCGAAGCAAGAAGTGCAGAACTGGGGAGTGAATTTCATGCGAGTAGTGAGAAGAAAGCGAGAGAAATCTTTTTGGAATCCTGTTGACGCTTCCGTGAATGGATTTGTGAATCAGTTTGGGCAACTGACTGGTTTACAGGGAATTGAACCGCCTTTGAGGCTGCAACTTTTCCCTTACATTTCTGGCTACGTACTCAAAAATGGAAGCGATATTTCCACCTCCATCAATGGCGGAATGGATTTGAAATACGGAATCAACGAGAGTTTCACTTTGGATATGACACTCGTCCCCGATTTTGGGCAAGTAGTTTCCGATAATCTCATTCTCAACCTTTCGCCTTTCGAGGTGCAATTTTCGGAGAATCGGCAGTTTTTCACAGAAGGAACGGAGCTTTTCAACAAAGGTGGCTTGTTTTATTCTAGGCGAGTTGGGCAATCTTTCGCCAACTTCAACGATGTTTATAATCGCTTCATTTACGAAAATAACATTTCCGATGCTGAAAAATCCAACTACGAAATTACAAATATGCCCGATGGAGGCGCACCCAATTCTGCCCCGTTGGTAAATGCCACAAAAATTTCTGGCAGAACCAAAAAAGGCGTGGGAATCGGGATTTTCAATGCAGTTACCAAAGCCACCGAAGCAACTATTACCAATTCGGAAACTGGGGAAACGCACATTGTCCAAGCCGACCCATTGACCAATTTCAATGTGTTGGTTTTCGACAAAAACTTGAAGAACAATTCTAATATCGGGATTATAAACACGAGCGTAATTCGTGGCGATGGCGGTAGAGATGCCAATGTTACAGGCACAGATTTCCGCTTCAATGACAAAGAAAACAAGTTTGGAGTGCGTGGGTTCGGGGCTATAACACAAAGATTTCACAATATTCAATCCTTCCAAAATAAAGAAAATTACAATTATGATTACGAAATCCAGAAGGAAGGTGGAAAGTTAAAATTGTTGGACATTGGACACAAATATTTTTTGGAAGTAGGGAAATATAGTGGGAAATGGCAATATAGATTAAGTAGAAATGTGGAAAGCGATGATTACAATCCGAGAGATTTGGGTTTCCTCCGAGCTCCAAACGAAATCAGCCATCGTGGGCAGATTAGCTACAATATTTTCAAGCCTAAAAGTATATTTCTACGATATTCGGTCAGCGGAGGATTTTGGCACGAGCAACTTTATGAACCCAACAAATTCTCCAACAAAGGTCTATTCCTAAACATGGATGGCAGATTCAAAAACTTCTGGAGTTTCGGAGCTTGGTCAGATTGGAATGTTGGGAAAAGCTACGATTATTTCAGTCCGAGAACAGACGATTTCAGCGTGGCTTTCATTCGTGAGGCTTCTACTGGCGCAGGTTTTTGGACAACTACAGATACTAGAAAGAAAGTAAGCATCAATTTTTATGCTGGAGCTTGGACTCGCCCAGTTTGGAATCAGGTTGACAACTGGTTTGGAATTACGCCACGAGTTCGAGTAAACAACAAGTTATCTTTGAACCACAGTTTTGAGTTCACAAAAATCCGCAATGAGCTGGGTTACGTGAACAATAACAATGACATTCCCACCCAATTCAACCCAAATGAGGAAATTCCATTCGGAAAACGTGGCATTGTTCGTCTCGAAAACACCTTCAATACAAGCTATGTTTTCAATAACAAAATGGGCGTAAACCTCCGAGTTAGACATTTTTGGACCAAGGTGGATTACAACGAAGAGTTTTTCTTTTTGAGCGATGCAGGAAAGTTGGAAGCCAATCCATACAATTACAATGGGGAAAATCAAGATGGAGAATCAATCCACGACATCAATTACAACGCTTTCAACGTAGATTTGAACCTCAACTGGCAAATTGCCCCAGGAAGTTTTGTAACCGTAAATTACAAAGTAGTGCAAGAACTAGACGATAGAATTGTAGATAAAAGCTATGGAAAAAACTTCTCAAATGTAATTAACGGATTGGACAACCAAAGTTTTTCTGTTCGAGTGCTTTACTTTTTGGATTATATTGATGTGAAGAAAGCGGTTTCAAGGAAAAAAGGTTAATGAGTTGATTTGTTCAGGGCAACCGCATCTAATTTAAGCCTTTTTTTGCCTATGAAAATCTAAACAAAATCGTTACTTAATAAAAACAGTTGTTGGTCTCGCAAATTATTTATGAACGCACGTTTATTTTAAAAAAAATTGTAATGCTAAGTGCAAAAACTTATGATATTTATTGCTAAGACGGGGAAGCCACCTTCCAACAACGGCAATTTAACATAGCTATTTCTATAAAATTTAGGGCAAAAACCTCTTTTTTTGATGCGGTTGCCCTGGGATTTTTTGATGTGTTGATGAATAATGTAAAGTAATTATGAATTTTGTTTTTCGAGTTACAAGAGATGCACAAAAACAAATAAATGAGTTCGCAAAACAAACTAAGTAGTACAAAGTCTTTATCGGACTTGCGCTCAAGTCGCAAGTCCAAAGCAGTTCAAATAACTGACGATGAAATACTTACAAAAAATCGAATAGAAAAGTATTTAAGTTTATCTACATACTACATGACAATTTTTGAAATCCACTATTTTACCACACCCCACCCCTGCCCTAAAAGGGGAAGGAGTTAAATCCCCCTCCTTTTGGAGGGGTTAGGGGAGGTAGAAAAGCTGAAATTTAAGCTATTGAGAAAAATTGTCATGTAGCATGGTTTATCTACTTAAAATCATATTTTGTAGTGGACAACCTCTATGGTTACCATGGAATGGTTGTTCGAATGGCGGTTCTAACAGCCATTATATTGTGAAAATAGAACTAGTGCATCAATTCCTCAGTTCGTGATTGTATTTTATGTTTCTTTTTTCCTTCTACTGCATTAAAATTCTTAGCCGTAGCTAGGCTATGTCGAAATGTCGAACCATCGGATTGCCGAACCATTCAAATTTTGCTTTGTAGAAGAAAACAATATTTCAAAAAATACTGAAAGGAACTTAGAACTCAATGCACTAGTCAGCTACAAAAATACGAAAAGGGCTTTCCAGTTTTGGAAAGCCCTTTCTTTTTATCTTGATACTTGATACTAACTACTTGATACTTCTCTACCCTGCGGATAAAGCTTCTGCTCCACCAACAATCTCTAAGATTTCGGTAGTAATATAAGCCTGACGAGTTCTGTTGTAAGTCAATTTCAATTCTTTCAACAAATCCTCTGCATTTTCAGTTGCTTTGTCCATTGCTGTCATTCTGGCTCCTTGTTCCGAAGCATTTGATTCTAGCAAAGCCTTATAAAATTCAATTTTCAACGCCTTGGGAATCAATTCAGCAACGATTTCCTCTTTCGATGGCTCGAAAATATAATCTACATTGGTTGTAGTTTTGTTATTCAATTCTTCGCCTTCTGGCATTTCAGCAGGAACGGCTGGCAAAAACTGTTGCGTTCTTACGAATTGAGTGGCTACATTTTTAAATTCATTGTAAACCAACTCAACTGCATCAAATTTCCCTTCCAAGAAACCTTCCATCGCATAATCTGCGGCTTTTCTAGCTTCTTCAAAAACCAAATCGCTAAATAATGTAGCGAAAGTAGGATTCACAGAATAATCTTCTCTCCTTTTGAAAAAGTCTCTTCCTTTCGTTCCAATGGGGAGAATCTCCACATTTCCAGCTTCAAATTGAAACTTATATTTGTTGGAAATTACAGCCATTGCTGCCTTGTGAGCATTTGTGTTGAAACCTCCGCAAAGTCCTCTGTCAGAAGTAACCACAATTACCAATACTTTATTTACAGCTCTTACTGTTCCAAAAGTATTTGGCAAATCATCTTCTCCAAGAGTTGCAGTAATATTCTCCAACAATCCAGTCAGCTTCTTTGAATAAGGTCGAATCTGCTCAATGCGATTCTGCGCCTTTCTCAATTTTGCAGCCGCCACCATTTTCATGGCTTTGGTAATCTGCTGTGTGGATTGAATTGAGGTAATCCTAGCTTTTACTTCCTTTAAGCTTGGCATATATTTTAAGTATTGAGTAGTGAGTACCTAGTAGTGAGACTTGACACTCACGTTTTTGTTATTTTGAAATATGCGTTAAAATTTAATCAACAAAGTTTAGGAACATAAGAAATAAATTCTCTCGGAGGAGTGTCGGTGGCGAATTCCAGCAAAACCCTCCGAGGGGTAAAAATCTATGACAAATTAGTGTTCATAATCTCTAATAATAAATCTTAGACATTTTTTATTTTGCCTGAGCAAGATTTTTAGCAACGTCTCCAGCAACAGTTTTCATAGTCGCTTTTGCATCATCACTCAAATTGCCAGAAGCAAGTGTGTCAATCGTAGCTTTATGGCTTGTGTTCAACACTCTCAAATATTCTTCTTCAAACGCCTTTGTGTTCTCCACAGAAACAGAATCTAGCAAACCAGTTGTTGCGGCAAAGATAATTGCCACTTGGTCTCCAACTTTCACAGGAGAGTATTGTGGTTGCTTCAAGATTTCCAAGTTCTTTCTACCACGGTCAATTGTCAACTTCGTAGAAGCATCCAAATCTGAACCGAACTTGGCGAAGGCTTCCAACTCACGGAATTGCGCTTGGTCTAGCTTCAAAGTACCGGAAACCTTCTTCATTGATTTAATCTGTGCATTTCCACCCACACGAGATACGGAAATACCTACGTTAATTGCTGGGCGAATACCAGAGTTGAATAAACTTGTCTCCAAGAAAATCTGTCCGTCAGTAATGGAAATTACGTTGGTAGGAATATAAGCGGAAACGTCTCCAGCTTGAGTTTCAATGATAGGAAGTGCCGTAAGAGAACCTCCGCCTTTCACTTTATGTCTGATTGATTCTGGCAAATCATTCATCTGAGAAGCAATTTCATCAGATTGGTTGATTTTTGCAGCTCTTTCCAACAAACGAGAGTGTAAATAGAATACATCTCCTGGATAGGCTTCACGCCCTGGAGGTCTTCTCAAAAGGAGGGAAACCTCACGATAGGAAACCGCTTGTTTAGACAAATCGTCATAAACAACCAAAGCGGGACGACCTGTATCACGGAAGTATTCCCCAATTGCCGCACCTGCGAAAGGAGCGAAAAATTGCATGGGTGCAGAGTCAGATGCTGCTGCTGCTACAATAACCGTATAAGCCAAAGCACCACTTTTTTCTAACGCATTCATGATACCAGAAATGGTAGAGGCTTTCTGACCAATGGCAACATAAATACAGTAAACAGGCTCTCCTTTTTCGTAAAATTCTTTCTGGTTGATGATTGCATCCAAGGCAACTGCTGTCTTTCCAGTCTGACGATCACCAATAATCAACTCACGTTGTCCCCTTCCAATTGGAATCATAGAGTCAATCGCTTTTATTCCTGTTTGCAATGGCTCAGTTACTGGCTGACGGAAAATCACACCAGGTGCTTTTCTCTCTAATGGCATTTCAAATAATTCGCCACCAATCTCTCCTTTTCCGTCAATTGCTTGCCCCAAAGTATTCACAACACGACCGAGCATTCCCTCTCCTACCTTAATAGAAGCGATGCTACCCGTTCTTTTAACTGTATCTCCTTCGTGTACCGCTTTGGAATCTCCAAAAATTACCGCTCCCACATTGTCCTCTTCCAAGTTAAGAACCATTCCCTGCAAGCCGTTACCGAAATCTATCAACTCTCCCGCTTGCGCATTGGAAAGTCCATAAATACGAGCAACACCATCTCCAACTTGGAGAACTGTGCCTACTTCTTCTAGTTCAGCCTCTGACTTAAAGCCAGATAATTGCTCTCTCAATATTGCCGAGACTTCATCAGGTCTGATTTGAACCATTATCTATATTGTTTATTTTGAATAATTACTTGTTGATTGATAAACCATTTGACTAATTTACCTATTTTGATTTCTTTATTTCCCAATACATGTTTCGTAAGTGGAAACTGTAATTGTATCTTTTGTCGAGGTTACAACTGGATTTTTTGTTGCAAAACTAAAGTCATCTCCACAAAAAGTAGCTGATTTAGTTCCAATAATAGTTGTATCTGCTCCAATTATTCGTAAGGCTGTTCCTCCACTACAAGTCCCACAAATTGGTTCATCTACAGTTCCACAGCCTGTGAAAGCAAAGCTAGAGAATAGTGTAATTAGCAAGATTGCAAACGATATATTGAGTTTTTCTTTCATCTGCTAACTTTTTCAAAAATTAAGCCATTAGTTCTTCTCTCAAATCTTCTAGCCTTCCCTTCACAGAATCATCAATTTGTTGGTCTCCTACTTGGAGAATATATCCGCCAATTAAAGATTCGTCTATTTCTGTTTCCAACTCTACTTGCTTTCCTGTCAACTGCTCTACTTTTTTGAGCAATTGTTCTTTCATTTCCGAAGTGAGTTCTACAGCGGAAATCACTTTTGCCTTCTGGATTCCCTTCATCACATCATACTGACGCAAAAATTCGATGGCTATGGAAGGCAATAAAAATTCTCTAGTTTTATTGCAAACAATATCTATGAACTTAGAAGTCATTTCACTTAGCTTGCCACTGAAGATTTTTTTTAAGATTCCAGCTTTTGTGTAATGTGAAATCACAGGGCTTTTGAGCATCAGTTGCAAATCTCGGCTTTCGTTTACTGTGCTTTGGAACAAATCCATATCTTGTTTGACTTGTTCTAAAACGTCTTTCTCACGAGCAAGCCCAATGAGTGATTTTGCGTATCTGGATGAAACTCTATATTCTGACATTCTATTTACGAATTACGATGTACGATGTACGATTTAGAAGCTATGGCTTACAGAATTGTAATAATCGCAAAAAATATTTTTCTTATAAACACTTAGATGAAAACGAAGTAAAGAATTATCGAAAAACTTAAGTTAACATAAGAAAATTCGTAATTCGTACTTCGTAAATCAAACAATTTAGTTCAAGTTCAAATCTTTCAAGTAACTTTCTGCCAATGCTTGTTTGGATGATTTGTCCTCCAACTCTTTGCGAAGTACTTTTTCAGCCAATTCCAAAGACAATTTAGCTGTTTGCTTTCTTACTTCTGCCAAAGCATTGTTTTTCTCTGAT
Organism: uncultured Cytophagales bacterium; assembly: GCA_963729615.1. Taxonomy (GTDB): domain Bacteria; phylum Bacteroidota; class Bacteroidia; order Cytophagales; family Flammeovirgaceae; genus JBLIFI01. The sequence continues at coordinate 52,766 of CAVSOI010000023.1, read as the reverse complement.
TCAATGGCTTGTTGCGCAGATTTGATAATCTTGTCAGCTTCTACTTTGGATTGCCCTTGTGCATCGGCAATGATTTTGTTGGCAACTTCTTTGGCATCTCTCAACATATTATCTCTCTCGCCTCTTGCCTCACGCAACAACTCTTCGTTTTTTGCAGTCAATGAAGCCATTTCCAATTTGGCAGCCTCGGCAGATTTCAAAGCATCATCAATTGATTTACTTCTTTCGTCTAATGCTTGGGCAATTGGCTTGAAAGCAAACTTCTCCTAATATCAACAAAACAATTATGAAGAAAAGAGCTGACCAAAAAATCAATCCGATACTTGGAGTTACAAGCGCTAGCTTGAAAAAAATCATCTTATATATATTGTTTAAGTACTTTGTACTGTTTGTAACTTCTTTATTATTACTAAATCTGTTTTCTTTTGTTGACTTAGCATTTTGAAGTTTTTATAAACGAAGGTAGTAGGCAATCCCTAACTACCTCTGTTTAATTTTCTTAGATAGCTGAATTAGCCAGCCTGTGCTGTACCAATCAATAAACAAACCACGATTGCGAAAAGAGCTGCACCTTCAATCAAGGCTGCAGCAATCAACATTGCAGTTTGTAATCTTACCAGCTAATTCTGGTTGACGAGCCATAGACTCAACTGCGCTTCCGCCAATACGACCGATACCCAATCCAGCACCAAGTACTGCTAGTCCTGCTCCAAGACCTGCACCTAAAGTACTAATCAAACCACCCATTTCAAGTAAAATGCTCAATAAAGCCATTTCGTAATTAATTTATATAAATGAAACAAAAGAAAACTCTAACCAAATTTTAGTGCGCCTCTTCATGCTCATGTCCTTCTTCTACTGCCATTCCAATAAACAGAGCAGAAAGAAGTGCAAAAATATACGCTTGAAGTGCTGCTACAAATAATTCCAAAAAAGTCATTGCAATAATTACAGGTCCAACGGCTAGCACCAAGTGCCATTTCTTGAAATATGAATATGAAACTTATTAAACTCAATATAATCATGTGTCCTGCTGTGATGTTGGCGAACAAACGAATCATCAAAGCAAATGGTTTTGTGATAATCCCCAACAATTCTACTGGCAACATGATAATTCTCAATGGAAGTGGCACGCCTGGAGTCCACAAAATATGCCTCCAATAATGTTTGTTCCCTGAAAATACGGTAACCAACAAGAGTAATGCACTGCCAATAGCCAGTGTAAATGCAATATTTCCAGAAGCATTTGCCCCAGTAGGAACTAAACCTAACAAGATTCACAATCCAAATGAAGAAAAACATTGTCATAATAAATGGCAAGTATTTCTTGTAATGCTTCTCTCCAATATTTGGAATTACCACATCGTCTCTGATGAATTCAAACATTGGTTCAAAGAAATTTTGCAATCCTTTTGGTGCTTTTCCTTTATTTCTTTTTATCGAATTCGGCAACTGGCAAGAAAATTAGCATCAAAATAATTACACCCAAAGCCATAAAAGCACATTTTTAGTAAAAGAGAAATCAATGAACTCTCCTCCATTTCTTTCCATCAACCCCGCTTGGGAAATCGCCTTGTAACCGAAGAATTTCTCAAGAGTGCCTGGTTTTGATCATGCTTGTCTCCATGAGCTATTTTATACTCTCCAGTAGGTCTTTTTACCCAACCATCATTTTCTTCTGCATGATGAAATTCGCTCGACATAAAAACATCAAGTTGACCATTTGCCCAGATAATGATTGGAAGTGGAATAGAGATGTGGCTCATCGTCAGTAGTGGCAATGTGCCATTCGTACTCATCCAAGACGTGAGGAAAAATTAAATCTTTGGCAGGGTCGAACTTCTTCTCCTTCTCCACCACCACCTGCAAAAACAGTTTGTGGAGTCGCAAAAAATATTGCGAAAAGTAAACCAATAAAAAGTATTCGAAGGCTATAGCTTATTTTTCATGTTGTGTATCTACGCTTTCAGGATTTTGGCGCAAGTTAGCCAAAAGGTGACTTAATTTCAAATATTGTAAAGGCGAAATAGAAAACGAAGAACGTGATGACGAAATTCATGCTCTCTACTTTCACTTTATAAAAGTAAACAAGCATCAAAACAGCAGTAAGCAAAAGGCGAATTGCCGAGTTGCCCATAAATCTATTATGAAAGTCAAATCCGTCTCCTTGAATACCTTTGTGAACCATCAAGTAAGATCCTGAAGTCAATAAAACATTGTAAATCAGAATCCACCATATATAAGGGTGGACTGGAAAAAGAGATAGATATTGAGCGACTAGCGTTCCCACCACAAAAATGATTGTGAGAATTGCCAATCCTCTAAAAAAACTTTTTTTCTCTGACATTTTAATGTAATCGCTTCCACTCGAAACCTGCTTGTTTCGGGGCGCAAAGGTAGTAGGATTTTATTAGTTTGGAAGCGATTGCATAAAGTATTTTTATGGATTTTGGCATAAAAATATCAAGCAAGGTGTTCTATACTGAAATAATCTACTCTTACAGCTCACTTATGCCCTCGTGTTCTTTTTTGCAACAACAAATATTGATGTTGACATAAAAGGCACTTTTGTGGTATCCGTATTGAAGATATTATTAATCACCCAATCCTTTAGTTTTCCTTTCGGCAAAACATCCATCGGAGCAGTTATATATGTAGAACTAGTGATTGTGAACCCGTGTTTTTCTAACAACTGCTCAATTCTCTTCTTGGTATAGATTCTCGCATTAGAAAATCTTTCGTGAATAGGCCTTGGCAACCAAGAAAAAAATGGAACTCTGTTCCAAGGAAGTAATGGCAAATTTGCACCATGTGTTTCAAATATCCACCATTTATTTGGGACGGTAATTGCCAGAATTCCATCATCTTTTAGCGAATCAAAATAAAACTTCAACCCTGATTCATCAGATAGATGCTCAATGACTTCAAAGCTGATAATCCTATCAAACTGCTCGGTTGCCTGCGTTTTTACTACATCTACAATTTTGTATTCACAATTTTGAATATTTTTAGTTTCCTTATAGTCATTGAAGTCAGCCTCATGCTCGTTTGTTATTTCTATTCCTACACACTTTTTCATTTTATCAGATAGTAGAAACATAGATGCACCATTGCCACATCCAATATTCTAGAAGCGAACATTCCTTATTTACGAAACCCTCGCTTGATTCAACAAGCTGAACTCTTCGAGTTATGATTCTATCAGTAAAATGAGCAGGTTTACCCAAATAATGACCATCTTCTTGAAATAACTCTTGAGGAATTCTTTTTTTATATCCCATGCTTTTTCTTTTAACCAGCTTCTGCTTTGTTTTTTTCGTGGAAAAATTTAAAATACTCTTCTTCACTATTGCCAAACGTCTAAACAAAGGTAATGTACAGGCTTTCTTATAAAAAATGGAAAGTAGAAAAATAGTAAGAAAGTAAAATAGAGCACATCTCAAAATGTCGCAATAAATTAAAATCTACTTTTCAAAATGAAAAATAGGTATATCGGGATAGGTCGCCTAAATAGTTCGAGCATCCGCTCAATGCCATTAAGTTAGTGTGAATTTGGTTCGAGCGTGGACGCTCGAACCAGCGTAAAACGCTGGCGCAGGTTCTCTGAACCTGTGCCGAAAATGGAAATCAGTCTCCGACTGAAGACGAATCTCCTTAACTTAACTTGTAGAGTTTAACTCCTTTATAAGGGTTTGATTTTCAGTATTTTACATGTGTCTTGCTTTGCAAAAGGTCTATTATTTCCTGTTCAAAACAGAGTATTCTCTGCAGGGCGATGAAGCCTTTTCCTTTGAATGCACTGAATTTCCTTCTAGGAACTTGACTATCCTTTGTGCCTCCACGGCCATGAAGGCGAATCGCAGAATCTTGAATTCCAGCTCGTGCCTGTCTTTCGTTCTGGCCTCGGTGATTCTTCAGCACATGCTTGAGGGTCTTGAAAAACTGCTCTATGTAGGTTCGGCTGAACCAATGCCTGCGCAGCGTCTTTGCAAAGATCGTTTCGCTTGGCGAATAGATGACGCTTACCCTCCCCGAGCCATTCAGCCTGAAAAACAGCAGGGTCACATACCTTTGCTGGCTGTGGTAAAACGCCTTTTTCCGTAGGCAGAAGGGCGTTTTACTCTCTTCTTTCAAGTGTCTCTCGTTCTGCCGATGTGCCAGTTCCTCCGTCATAAATTCCGAATCGATGAATTCAGTCAGGCTCCCTCTTTTTTCATCGATGATAAAAATATTGTTTCTCCTCGGCACGCTGATATAGACCAGCCCATTTTCCTGCCTCTCGCAATGCTCGCTCAGCGAGACGTCATTGTAGCCATTGTCGCAGCTGAAATGGATGTTCGGCAACATGACGCCTTCCCTGGCAAGTCTGCCCTTGAGCCTGCCCCAGCGGGAGACCAGCTTTTTTGCCACCTCAATCGCCTGACTGCCCTGCTCCCCTGTTTTCTTCTTGACGAAATCAAAAAACAGGGGGTAGAAAATACCGTCAATATAGAGTCCAAAACAGACTACTTTGAAGCCGAAGACCGAGCAGTGGTATTGCCCGCTGAAGAACTTGCCATAATGCGCCCCGTCCCTTGCCGACCCAGAAAGCCATTGGCGGAAAATACTGTCATCCAGAACGGCAGTCACTCTTTTTTTCGACCAGATGGAAGAGTCTTTCAGAGCCATTTCCCTCAAAATGCCGACTGCCTGCTGTTCAAATATGAACTCGAAAATAATACGCAACTTGCTTACAGTCAGCTTCTTGTATAGCTTCGTGTAGTTTTTCTGCAACCTGTTGCTGGCAATGCCGAACTTGGTCAGAATACTTTTCAGCGTGGGCAGTCCCACCAATTGACCCAGGAACAGCAGAGCATTCATTTTCTCGAAGAGAGCCAGGTCGGACTCCTCGAACTTTGAAATATCAGATGCCGAAAATACTGAATCTAGCTGTTTGGAAATATCGAAATAGTCGTTTTCCAGGTATTTCTTCGTCAGGGAAACTATCTTTTGCCTAAAGTTTTTTTTATCATTGCAGTGTATTTTACGAAAACCGAGTAAATGTTTTTTTAATCGAAACAAATATAAGGCTTTTGCAAAATATATTTGCCATATGATATTGATTATCAATATTGTATGGCAATTTTAATCTCTACAACTTAACAGCATTGAGCATCCGCTCGGACTTGTCATTCGTTGAAGCGTCCGCTTCAAAAAGTGCTGTGCGCTCTAAACCGATATTCCTAATGACCCGAATAATGGGTTTAAACATCTGACTGTCAGTAGATTAACTGTATTGTTTTTAGGTTAGTCAAAATTTGAGATTTCATGTATTGTATTATTTTTAGATTTAATTAAAAAATGTATGTCAATATTCTGACTAAATAAAATAATAATAAGTTACTGATTAACAATTACTTAATTCATTTTTAATTCTTCATTCTTCATTCTTAATTTCCCCAATCAATAATTGTACTTATCAAATACATAACTCATAATTGGGGTTAATGAAAAATAAGAGATTATAAACGATAATTTATAATAAATCCAACGTCTGGGTTCCGACCCTCGGCAGGGTCTGCGACCTCTGCCAGCGTATGTTTTTTCAATGTGCGACAAAATGAGATGCACCCGTAAAATAAGTTATTGAAATTTAGAATATTACATTTAAATCGAAATGTTAAATACTCTGTTTCTCAATTGGCATCAACACATCCAAACTTTCCCAATCTTGATTGGAATTGCCAGATTCTGTTTATAGTTTCGTGTTTTGATATCTCTGAAGAGAACATGAAGCCAGTAAAAATAATCTACTTAACCACTATTAAATTCTTGCCCGCACTAAGAGGAGGAGAAAAGGGCATTGCCTATTTTTTGGAGGCAATAGGGAAACTGACAGAGGTAAATTGCATTGCCACATACAATAATCTCTCAGAACAACCACTTTCCTATAAAATGCACAAGATGTTTAGGGATGTAAAATGGAAATACTTCAACCCAAGCTTGATTTTCAAAACTGTCAGGCTATATAAGAAGACCAAATCCGAAGTAATTATTGTTGACCAACCTTTTATGGCTTTACCTATTTGGTGGTTTTCCAAAATTTGCAAATTCCCCGTTATCATAAACTCTTGTAATGTTGAATTTTTACGTTTCAAAAGTATCGGAAAGTGGTGGTGGATTCTTGTTTACATTTTTGAGTGGATTGCATACCGAAGTGCGCAGAAAATCATGTTTGTTTCTGTAGATGACGTAGATTTGGCGGTTAAACACTTCCAGCTCAGAAAAGACAAATGCTTCGCACCTACCTATGGAGTTCAGCTATCTGAAACACCTAAGCCAAAGCCCAATTTAAAGACAGATATAATAAAGAAGCATAAACTCGAATCGAATGAAAAAATATTCATTTTTTTCGGGCTTTTGAGTTATGAACCCAATTTAGAAGCTGTAAATGTTATTATTGACGAGATTGCACCACTATTGAAAAGCCAGGCAGACTTCCCTTATCGGATTTTTATTTGCGGGGGCGGATTGCCAAAAAATTATCCTAAGTTGGAACTTGCAAAATCGCTTAACATAGAGTTCTTAGGATTCGTAAAAGAAATTGAGACCTATATAATGGCTTCCGATGTGATGCTCAACCCAATGCTTTCTGGCGGTGGCGTGAAAACGAAGGTTTTGGAGTCTTTGGCACTCAACAAGTCAGTCGTTTCCACTAAGCAAGGTGCGCTGGGGTTGATTTTGAAGGCTTGTGGAGATAAAATATCCGTAGTTGATGATGCAGATTGGAATGCTTTTGCGGACAAAGCAATTTTGTTGGCACAAAACTCCAAGTTGCAAACTCCAAACAGCTTTTATGAGACCTACTTTTGGGACAACATTGCTAAAAAATCTTTGGTTGCCATCAGAGAAGCCGTTGCGCATTGAAAACGCTTTTTTCTGTTCAAGCGAGTATATTACAACCCTTTTTTGAGAAAACCCAACACAAATCGTGAATTTTACTCAAAAATCAGCCTTTGCACGAATTATTTTTATTATATTTGCGTTACGGAACTATAAAACAGCCTCTAAAAATATATTTTTCACTAGATTCAGGAATCATTTATGGATAAGCTACCTTACATAGACAAGGCAATTATTTGGGCAGAAAGAAAATCTTACTCTTCCCTCAGGGCAAAGAAAGAAGGCTACGATGAGCCTAAAATCTTTACCAATCAGTCTACGCAAGAGCAAATCCAAGCTGATTTATCATTTGTTTCCTCCAATGGCGATAAGTATTTTACGGAAATAGCCTTGAAAACAGATGACCCGCAACCATTGGTTACGAAGTGGAAATTATTGAGTATCATGGCGGAGATTAAAAATGGGAAGCTTTTTCTGCTTACTCCGAAAGGACACAAAGTTTTTACCCAAAGGCTGATAAAAGAATACAAAATTGACGCTGAAATTTTTTCAATATAGCATTTTATAAGAGCAGAAACTCAATTAAAAGCCTGCTTATTTTCCAAATAATAACCCCTTTTATGAAGTCTAATAAACTTAATTTTATCCAAAACGAAGCTGGTCTTTCAACTGATTGCCAGAAAGTAAAAAAAGAAATAAAAACTTGGGAGAAAGAGCGTTCCAAAAGGAAATGCACCCAATTCTCCGATATGTCTTATTGGAAGATGGCGAGTACTTGTTCTGCGCTTTAATTCTAATAGATAACCAGAAAATCCCTTCTTGCTGAAAAGTAAGAAGGGATTTTTTTGTGGCTGGATTTTATAGATTTCGTTGTTCGTGGAGTTCAAATAGTATTTTACTGTTCTAACAAAGCCAAACAGTTGACTTTCCACAAACGATTTCCCCACTCCAAATTCCCAAAACTGAACTTTCCTGCTTATATTCTCTGTATAGTAATAGTATGTTCCATAACCATCCAATTATTTATTTTCTTGAACAAAAAACAACAATCATATGAGAAAAGAGCGATTGAAATTCTTTTTACTATTCATCCTATCTTACTGTTTTGCAACGCATTCAGCCTTTGCAGGGCAAATCAAGGGAAAAGGTTACGTAATCATGCAAAATGGAGATTCTCTAGCTGGCGAAATCAGTATTCTCAAAGGATACTTTAAGTCCATTGGCTTCAAACAAGGAGACGGCCCGACTCGCTCTATAGGAGTTCGGGAGATTAAAAAGTTCAAGATTTCAGAACGAATTTACAGGAGAATTTATATTGGGAATGCTTATGCATTTGGATTAAGAATTTTTGATGATGAAGGCGTAGAAGTTTATAGCACTTCAATTGTTGAAGGAATGCCAGGAGTTAGCCTTCCAATTGCCACCAAACAAACTACCTATTGGCTTTTCGACAGCAGAAATGCGCGAGTGGTGCAATATGGTTTTGATAATAAACTGAAATAAATGAAAAAAGCATTGGAAAGCTGTCAATTGCTTACCGAAGAAATAGACAAAACCATATCCAAGAACAAGAAGGCAAAAAACAGAAAATTAACTGCTTTGGAAGTGGCTGACTGGACACGCATCTATTTGCAATGCGATTAGCTTCCTTGAATAAACAATTCCCACTCCAATTCCACAAACTGAATTTTCTTCCCTATATTTGCCCTTCAATTTAAAATGCTTATCAAGAAAGGTGGAGGGATGGGCCCTTTGAAACCTTGGCAACCTCGGACTCCAAACCCGAAGGTGCTAATTCCCAGTCTGAGGAGTCAGATAAAAGATGAGCGGAGTTCCTAGTTGGCAGTTTCCTGTCATTTTAATTCCCTCAATTTCTATTTCCTTGATTCGTATTTTGATTTAATCAATTAGTTGAATTTGCGTTTAGTTCGTCAATTCACAAAACCACTAATTCTTAATTCAGATGATACTAAGCACCACAGATTCTATACAAGGGAAAAAAGTAGTCAAATACCTCGGAATTGTTTCAGGCGAGGCAATTATTGGAGCAAATGCTTTCAAGGACTTTTTCGCCAGCATTACCGATGTAATTGGCGGACGTTCTTCGAGTTACGAAAGTAGCACTCGAAAAGCTAAAGAATCTGCCTTGGAAGAAATGCAAGAAAGAGCCGAAAAGCTCGGAGCAAATGCAATCATCGGAGTCGATTTAGATTATGAAGCAATCGGGAAGGAATCTTCTATGATTATGGTAAGTGCCAATGGAACTGCGGTTGTTTTGGAGTGAGGAAATGTGAGAACTTGCAAATGTGATGATATGGGAATATGCAAATGAGGAATTTTTTTCTGTCATTCCGAGCTTGCGAGGAAACTATCACTCGTAATAAGTTAAGTAAAAAATATAATTTGCTGTTTGAAATGAAAACACAAGAATTTATAATCAAAGGCGAGGACATAAAACAGTTAATTTCAAAGGATGCTGGTTTTTGTTTCATATCAAACAAAGTAGTGAAAGAGGGATTCAGATTAGATTTTTTATATAAAGAGCAGGGAGAACAAAATTTTGACAGTGGCTGGCGATTTTTTGCAGGAGATGAGAGCGATGAATACATCAATAATCCAGAAAATTGTTCTCTTGTTTTATTGAATACTGCAATCAATTATGCTCCGGAACTCATTCCTTATTTAGATTCATCTATTGGAACTCAGCTAGAAAGAGTTGGAAGCTCAAATAAATTTAAGATTGTCGATTGAACATAAAAAACTGCATTCACAAATAGTTTCCTCCTAAAGTCGGAATGACAAAAAAACATCATCACATCAACCAATCCTCAAATCAAAACATCTTCAACCTTACTATTTTACCATCTTACTAATTTACTATCTGTATGAAGCCACATATAAAGCAAGAACTCAAAAAGCGTATTCTTTTCCTCGATGGAGCAATGGGAACGATGATTCAGCGACATAAGCTGACGGAAGAAGATTTCCGTGCCGAGCGATTCAAAGACCATTCTCTAGATTTGAAGGGAAATAATGATTTACTTTCAATTACGCAACCGCAAATCATCAAAGATATTCACCGAGCGTATTATGAGGCTGGGGCAGATATTGTGGAAACCAACACTTTCAGCGGAACGACCATTGCCATGGCAGATTATGCGATGGAGGATTTGGCGTATGAACTCAACTACGAATCGGCAAAAATTGCCAAAGAAGTAGCCGATGAGTTTACCGCAAAAGAACCACACAAACCTCGCTACGTGGCGGGTTCAATCGGACCAACCAACCGAACGGCTTCACTCTCGCCAGATGTGAACGACCCAGGTTATCGGGCAGTCACTTTCGATGATTTGGTAATGGCTTATTACGAGCAAGTCAGTGGATTGGTAGAAGGTGGTTCGGATATTTTACTGGTGGAAACGGTTTTCGATACGTTGAACTGCAAAGCGGCTTTATTCGCCATAGATAAATATTTTGAGGATAATCCAACCAAAAACACGACTGGCGGAAAATTCCCCGTAATGGTTTCGGGAACGATTACCGATGCAAGTGGCAGAACACTTTCGGGGCAAACCACCGAAGCATTTTGGAACTCAATCAACCACGCAGATTTATTGAGTGTGGGTTTGAATTGCGCTTTGGGAGCGGATTTATTGCGTCCGTATTTGGAGACGCTATCCCAAGTTGCGCACGTTCCTGTGAGCGCACACCCGAATGCTGGTTTGCCGAACGAGTTTGGAGAATATGATGAATCGCCTGAGGAAATGGCGAAAATGTTGGGCGGATTTGCCAAAGATGGAATCATCAATATAATTGGTGGTTGTTGTGGCACGACTCCCGACCACATTGAGGCAATCGTGGCGGAAGTCTCCAAACACAAACCCCGCAAACTCCCGAAACCATCAGATTTCCTTCTTTTGAGTGGATTGGAGCCTGTGAAAATCAAGCCAGATTCCATGTTCGTCAATATTGGCGAGCGAACGAATGTAACGGGTTCGCTGAAATTCGCCCGACTCATTAAGGAAGACAAATTCGATGAGGCACTTGCTGTTGCACTCCACCAAGTAGAAGGTGGCGCACAAGTGATTGACGTGAATATGGATGAGGGAATGTTGGATTCCGAGGCGAGCATGACTCGTTTCTTGAATCTGATTGCCTCCGAGCCAGATATTGCCAAGTTGCCAATTATGATTGACTCCTCCAAGTGGTCAGTGATTGAAACAGGTCTGAAATGTATTCAGGGCAAGGGAATTGTGAACTCCATTTCTTTAAAAGAAGGCGAGGCGGAGTTTAAGGAAAAAGCAAAATTGGTCAGAAGATACGGTGCGGCCGTAATCGTAATGGCTTTCGATGAGCAAGGTCAGGCAGATTCTTACGAGAGAAGAACCGAGATTTGCCAACGAGCCTATGATATTTTGGTCAAGGAAGTGAAATTCCCTCCACAAGACATCATTTTTGACCCAAATATTCTGACAGTTGCCACGGGAATTGATGAGCATAATAATTATGCGGTTGATTTCATTAAGGCAACAAAATGGATTAAATCCAACTTGCCTCACGCAAGAGTGAGTGGTGGAGTGAGCAATATTTCCTTCTCTTTCCGTGGCAATAATATTGTGCGGGAAGCGATGCATTCGGCATTTTTGTACCATGCAATCCAAGCTGGAATGGACATGGGAATTGTGAATGCGGGAATGATTGAGATTTACGATGAAATCCCGCCAGAACTTTTGGTTCGTGTGGAAGATGTGCTTTTGAACCGCAGAGATGATGCTACGGAGAGATTGGTGGATTTTGCTGAAACCGTGAAAGGCGAAGGCAAGCAACTCGTCAAAAACGATGAATGGCGAAAGGGAACGGTGCAGGAAAGGCTGAAACATGCGCTAATTAAGGGAATTGTGGAGTTTATTGATGAAGATACTGAAGAAGCTCGTCAGCAATATGACCGACCCATTCAAGTAATTGAACAGCCGTTAATGGCAGGAATGAATGTGGTGGGAGATTTATTTGGTGCGGGGAAAATGTTCCTTCCGCAAGTGGTGAAAAGTGCCAGAGTGATGAAACGGGCTGTGGCTTTGCTGATTCCCTACATTGAGGAGGAAAAGCGTTCGAACCCAGAAATGAATCAATCTGGTTCGGCAGGAAAAATCTTGCTCGCCACGGTAAAAGGCGATGTACACGATATTGGTAAAAATATTGTTGGAGTCGTGCTTGCCTGCAATAATTTCGAGGTAATTGACATGGGCGTGATGATTCCGAAAGAGAAAATTATTGACATGGCAATCAAAGAAAATGTAGATATTATTGGATTGAGTGGCTTAATTACGCCATCGCTCGATGAAATGGTTTATGTGGCAGAGGAATTGGAGCGAAGAAACTTGAAAATCCCTTTATTGATTGGTGGAGCTACGACTTCCCGAATCCACACCGCAGTAAAAATTTCCCCGCAATATTCGGGGTCAATTATTCACGTGTTGGATGCTTCAAAATCTGTTCCAGTGGCAAGTGCCTTGGTTTCGGATAATGAGGCTGAAAAGGCGATTTATGTGGAAAAAGTGAAGCAAGAATACATTGATTTGAAGGCTGACCACGCCAAAAGGCAACAAGCCAAACAACTCATTTCCCTAGAAGAAGCTCGGAAAAATAAAGTCCAAATTGATTGGGAAACTACTGAAATCACAAAACCGAAATTCCTCGGAACGAAGGTTTTTAAAGATTACGATTTGGCGGAAATTGCCGAATACATTGACTGGACTCCATTTTTCCAATCTTGGCAATTGGCTGGGCGTTTCCCTAAAATTTTAGAAGATTCTGTGGTTGGAGTGGAAGCTACCAAGCTTTATGAAGATGCCAAAGCTATTCTGAAAGAGCTGATTGACGGCAAAAAACTCCAAGCGCAAGCCACTATCGGATTTTTTCCAGCCAACTCGGTAAACGATGATGACTTGGAAATTTATGAAATCCAACAGAAAGAGGAAGCTGTCAGACCAATGAAAAACGGGGAAACTTTGGTAAGGGAAGTTCCGAAAGAAAAAGTATTGGTGGAAAATAGGCAGAAAGTAGCTTACAATCTTTACAATTTGCGTCAACAAAGCAAAAAGAAAAAAGGCATTCCCAATATTTCCTTATCCGATTATATCGCTCCGAAAGAAACTGGAAAGCAAGATTATATCGGCTCGTTTGCCGTAACCATTTTTGGAGCAGATGAAATCGCCAAAAAATATGAAGCCGAGTTAGATGATTACAATTCAATTATGGTAAAAGCCTTGGCAGACCGTTTTGCCGAAGCTTTGACAGAATTGATGCACGAACGGGTTCGGAAAGAATTTTGGGGTTATGTTCCTGAAGAAAAACTTCCGAACGAGGAACTCATCAAGGAAAAATATCAGGGAATCCGACCTGCGCCAGGCTACCCAGCTTGTCCAGATCATTTGGAGAAAGGCACTTTGTTTGAAATGCTAAATGCTACGGACAATATTGGTGTAAAACTGACCGAATCTTTTGCGATGTATCCCGCTTCTTCGGTAAGTGGCTGGTATTTCTCGCACCCACAATCTCGCTATTTCCCCATCGGCAAAATTACCAAAGACCAGGTTTCGGATTATGCAGAACGGAAAAACATGGAGGAGAAGGATATTGAACGTTGGTTGGGAAGTATTTTGGGATACTAGCCAAATAGGAAAGTAGTAAAATGGTAAGATAGAAAGGTTGAAAAATGAAGAATTGTTGATGGATACCAGAAAAGTGAGAAAAATTGTAAATTATACTTTTCTCACTTTTCTGGTTTATTATCATCTACCACTCATAAAACCCCTTTCGCTCCTCAAATTTATCGTTGCTATAATTCATGGAGCGATAAGCAAGTTCAACTCCACATTTCAAAATCGGCTGACTGTATTCGTGCTTGTTTTCCGAGTTTCCAAAAAGCCTGCCCGCTGGGCCAATCATCACATAGGAATCTTTGATTTGCTCATTCGATTCGGGAACAATTTCCAACATTTTTTCTAAATGAGTGTGTTTTTCTACGAAACACTCAAATTGAGAACCGCTAATTAGAAATGGCTCGACTTTCTCGTTATTCTGTCCTTCAATTGGCAAAACTTGCAGAATCTTCCAGCGTTCGGGTTTGGCAAATTCAATCAGCTCCGAAATATTTTCCTGCCAGTTGCTTTGACAAACTACTGTGTTGATTTTTAATCGATAGCCTGATTTTTTGATTTGCTCAATCAACTCGAAATAAGCCCTTTTGTTGCAAACCTTTTTGTCCACGATTGCCCTGCCAATTTGCAGGTTCGTCTTATCAGAAAGGCTATCAATACTCAAGGCAATCCAATCTAAATTTAGCTGATTTTCTGCAAGAAATTTCTCCGACAAACCCGTTCCATTGGTCACAATCATGGTGGTCATGCCTAAGTTTTTAGCCAAGGAAATTAGCTCGGAAAGCCACGGACAAAGCGTGGGTTCGCCACCTGCGAAAGTGATTTTTTGGAAACCTGCCTTGGCGAGCGACTCCACCACAGCAAGTGAATCTTCCTTTGGCAAATGCCCTTTCGGCAACACACTTTGCTTCACGTCCTGAAAAGTAGCGAAACAGAATTTGCACCGCATATTACATGGTTCCCACAAATGGTAATTTACTGATGGAATGATGTTCTGGATTTTCATAATCGACTTTAGTTTGGTTGTCGCCTATGCGAGAAAGCCGATTGTAGTTTCCTTATATCATTCGTTTTGTTGTAGAGACGTAGCAATGTTACGTCTCTACAACAAATTTAATGCAGTTTAGCTATCTTTTCAATCAGCCTTGCCTTGTCAAAGTCATTCCAATTATGATTGTGGTAGATTCGCTTTGCATTTGCTGAAAATCCTGTAATCAGCGGGTATAGTATGGCAAGGTCAAGAAATAACGTGCAACTACTGAACATTTCTTTCATTTGCTCAAGTAGCTGTGCATAGCGCAAACAGGTAAAAGGGTCGTCAGGCAAAAGTGCCAGAGAAGCATCATACATTTGTACGGCTTCATCTTGCAAACCTCCCTCGTACAGAATATTTCCTAAAATACTATACAACACTACATTCTCTGGAAACCTCTCAATGCACTTCACATATTTATTTATACTCTCCTGTTGCTTTCCATCCATAAATAGCTGACCCGCTTCTTTGCTAAGCTGTGCATTTGCTTGGGCTTTCGCATTGTCAGTAATTTCAAAATCGTGTTGGTATTCGTGAGAGTTGAATGGTTTTATGGGCAAACTGATAGATTCATAATACATATTTACTTTACCTGACTGCTTTCCGCTAACAAAATCGTGCAGGTGTTTATCATTCTCCAAACAGACAATCAAATCTTTTACTGTATTTGCATTAGGATTACCAAGCGCATTCAACAACTCAAAGTAGTTTATTTTCCTACAATCATTGACGATTGTATTGGCTTTCTCGAAAGAGGTAGAAACAATCCATTTTGTTGGTTTGTGCTTGGCTTCATACAAATCTGTTCTTTTTTTCAAAAACTTCTCTGCTTTATTAAGTTGCTTGGAAGCCTTTGCATCCACATTTATACTTTCATAATAGGCTTCTTTCGGAGCAAGTCGAAATTTCGTTCTTTTCAGTTGGATAAACAGAGTTGCAGTTTCGTCCTGCAAGAAAATATCCACATCTCCATTCGGATTCATTTTGTTAGTAAAAGCATTATCCGCAACTCTTATCTCCCAGTTTTTATTTTTCTCAGAGAGTCTTTCTCCAATTCCTTTTTCCATTGCTTCGGTTTCCTGCTTTCCCTTTCTTGTGGCTTCGCTTGCCTTTCTTTTGTCACGACTTTTCCTATTGTTTTCCCTATTCAGAAACTCGTTCTGTACATAGGAGAACAGAAAGCCATTGCTTGCAAAAAAGAAAGTTGGAGTGAAGATATGCTCGCCTATTTTTAAGAAAGGCTGTTCCCAAATATCGTAATTCCTATTGTGTCTGTTGAAATATTTGTTGGGAGAATATGCAAATGTTTCGAGTAACTGCTCCGTAAATATTTCATCAAAAGCTGTTTCTACCTTTTCGTTGAGTGCCTTGTATTCTGATAATGCTTTCAGAATGAATGGGAAATTTTCTCGGTCATTCTTGAAAGTCTCCTCCATGAAGATTGGCAAATAAGTATCCACCCAATCTGTAGAATAATTATTATAGTTCGCATACGAATCCAACTCCGAGTTATAGCGGAAAAGCCGATTGGTGCAGTATCCAATCATAGCAAAGATGTTCTTAAGTTTCCCTCCTTTCTCGCCTCCAAGCAAATCCTCAATACTTTCCAAATGCAAGTCCATCAAGAAGCAAGCTGTTGAGCATGATTTTAGATAGATGGTTTGGTTGAGATTTGTTTCGTTTGATGGAATCTTGATAATCCCTTCTTTTTCGAGCGAGTCTAGTAATCTATAACCGTTCTCTTGGTACTGCATTTGGCAAAACTGATACCTTGCCTCATCCACCAACCAATTGTAGTGTCTCTTTGGTGTTTCGAACAGGGTCAGCTTCCCACCTTCATCCTGCACATTAGTGGCAAGTTCAAAACTGTAGGGTTCTATTATTCTCGTATCAAGTGCTTGCCAATCAGAAAGCAAACTCATCATCGGGTGGATTTCCAAACTTGCCAGCCTTTTAGAAGGATTCATCTTGGAGAGTTCAACCATTTTATTGTAGAAACAACCATACATTAAGCCAGCTTCAAACTTTAGCTTTGCCAAATCAGATTGAGTGGAAACCAATTCGGCAAACAGGCTATAAACTCCAGAAAAGTGCATTTCTTCTTGTTCAGATTGACCGAAGCGGTTCTGCTCAATCCAAATGATAGCTTGCACAAAAAGCTGATTCAAGGAAAGGGTTTTGAGTTTTCCAAACTCCGCCTCCACTTGTTTCCAAATAGTGGAATCTCGATGGTACAGAACCTTCCAAGTAGCAGAATGTGCTTTTAGCGATTCAGGCAGTTCCAACTCTGTAATCAGTTCAATCAAATCCTCCCTCAAGAACAACTGATTAACCCGAACAGCTTCTATGAAAACTTCAGGAAACTGTCTGGCAAGTTCTGAAAGCAGTTTTTTCGAGTTCTTTTTCTGAACAGTGAAATGGAGGTGCAGTAAATCTTGGGCGTGGAAAGATGAGAAGAGTTTTTGGAAAACGTCTTCTTGATAAAGGAAGTCACTCCAGAAAAAATCTAGCTCTAACCAATTGGTTTTAGCTGGTAGATTTTTCCTTCTGTCTGCTGGTCTCTCCTTTTGAGAATAAGCCACAAATTCATCTACTCCAGATTTCCAAAGAAATTTAAAAGCAGACTGATAATCATTTTTGTCGAAAGCCTGATTGGCTTTCTTTTTCAACAATTTAACTTCTGTTGCATTCATCATAATAAACTATTTTAGTTGTCGC
The DNA here is from genome assembly GCA_963729615.1 of uncultured Cytophagales bacterium. GTDB lineage: Bacteria > Bacteroidota > Bacteroidia > Cytophagales > Flammeovirgaceae > JBLIFI01. The sequence goes on along the minus strand of CAVSOI010000023.1, from coordinate 35,474 downwards.
CTATGAGTTTACACTCTGCGTAGATAGTTTATTACGATGTTGCAATTATACAAATAACCTGCGAATAACTAAAATCTAACCCGATTTTTTTCAACTTACCAAAAGCATGAATTTTTCATATCCCATAAAAATAAAAGGCAAACCATGTTCCGCTTTTTTCGTATCTTTAGGCAAACCCAAAGCCACACACCATGAATCCACAAACCATAACTTCCGAAATCTCGCCAAATCCTACGAATCAAAAGTTCTCTTATGCAGATTATTTGCAATGGGAAACGGAAAAGCGCATTGAGTTGATTGAGGGCGTTCCCTTTGAACTTTTTCCTGCACCATCTACTGTACATCAGGAAATTTCTGGAAAAATCAATTTTGCATTGTACTCCCATTTCATAGATAAGCCTTGCAAAATCTTTGTTGCTCCGTTCGATGTTCGCTTCCCAAAATCGGCTGCAAAAGATGAGGAGGTATTTACCGTAGTCCAACCCGATTTATGTGTCATTTGCGATTTGAGAAAATTGGATAAAAGAGGCTGTTTGGGCGCACCCGATTTGGTAGTGGAGATTCTCTCGCCAGGCAATTCTGCGAGGGAGAAACGGGAGAAGTACGAATTGTACGAATCGGAAGGAGTAAAGGAATACTGGATGGTGGATTACCAAGAGAAAACAGTCTTCATTTACACACTCAACGATTCAGGGAAATTTATTGGGAAGCAACCTCTCACAGAATCTGAAACACTTATTTCCATTCTGTTTCCCGAAATTGAAATCAACCTACAGCAGTTGTTCAGTTTCCAGATTGAAGAGGAAAAATCGTGATTCAGATTTTTGGCTGACTAATCTAATTCTACTTTAAGACTCTGAAAATATAGAACTCGCTTACCACTAGCTGAAGCTAGTGGCAATTGAATCAGGACTCCAAACTTTCATTAAAAGAGTAAGTCTATCATTCAATTGCATCCATCTTCAGATGGATGTTTAGGATAACAAGCCCAAAATCATACTTAAAATACGATTTTGGTTAGAGTCTTAAAGTAGAATTAGTATCTTTAGTGGTTTTCTGACAAATTTTGTGGAAGTCGAAATTACTCGATTAAAGAGCCTTATTTCTAGCCAATCAAATATAGTTTTCCTCTTTGCGTGTCTCACGGGGACGCCTAGTCGCAACGCCTTAAATCACATAAATTGTCAGACAACCTCTTTAGATAAAAGAAATATCTCTATTATGAATCCACAAACCTACACATCCGAAACTTTCACATCTGCAAAACAAAAGTTCTCTTATGCTGATTACTTGAAATGGGAAACGGAAAAGCGTATTGAGTTGATTGAGGGCGTTCCCTTTGAACTTTTTCCTGCACCATCTACTGTACATCAGGAAATTTCTGGAAAAATCAATTTTGTATTGTACTCCCATTTCATAAATAAGCCTTGCAAAATTTTCGTTGCCCCGTTCGATGTTCGCTTCCCAAAATCTTCTGCAAAAGATGAGGAGGTATTTACCGTAGTCCAACCCGATTTATGTGTAATCTGCGATTTGAGAAAATTGGACAAAAGAGGCTGTTTGGGCGCACCCGATTTGGTGGTGGAGATTCTTTCGCCAGGGAATTCTGCGAGGGAGAAACGGGAAAAGTACGAATTGTACGAATCGGAAGGCGTAAAGGAATATTGGATGGTGGATTACCAAGAGAAAACAGTTTTCATTTACACACGCAACGATTCAGGGAAATTCATTGGCAAGCAACCTCTCACGGAATCCGAAACGCTTGTTTCGATTCTGTTTCCAGAAATCGAAATCAATCTGAAGCAGTTGTTCAGTTTCCAGATTGAAGAGGAAGAATCGTGATTTAGCTTTAGCTGACTAATCAAATTGGACTGTAATATGGCAAGATAGAAAGGTTGAAAAGTAGTAAAGTTGAGAATATGTTGATTTGGTAATTTCTAAATATGAAGATGACAATAAATTTTCCAACTCTTACAGACAATCAACTATTTAGTTTGTGCCAAGAGAATGAATGTCTTCAAATTGAGCAAAATTCAGAACGGCAACTAGTTGTGAAACCTCTAAATGGGTTTGCAGTCAGTTGTCTGAACAGTAAATTGAATGCGGAAATCAGTCTTTGGAATCGAAAAAAGAAATTAGGTCTCGTTGCAGATTCCTCCACAGGATTCAATTTGCCCGATGGCTCTATGCGTTCGCCCGATGCCTCTTGGGTTTCATTGGAGCTTTGGCAGACTATCCCAGAGGAAGCAAAGGAGAAATTTCCGTCCATCTGTCCCGAATTTGTAGTTGAACTACTTTCGGCTTCTGATTCTTTGAAAGAACTGCGAGAGAAAATGCAAGGGACTTGGATTGCCAACGGAGCAAAATTAGCTTGGTTGATTGACCCGAAAAATCAGCAAACCTTTATCTACCGAAGTAATGGAAGTATAGAAATTGTAGAAGGATTTGATAAAACGCTTTCTGGCGAGAATGTACTGGAAGGATTTGAGTTTGACTTGAAGTTGCTTGGGAAAATATAGTTTTTGAGTTTTGCTCAATAAGGTCGAATTAACTTCTCAATCCCCACTCACTTTATTCTAATGCCAAAAAAACAAACACAATGCTTACAAAAAAAGAAATTCAAGAAATAATTGACGATGAAATTACGGTTGACTGCTACGGAGATGAGGAAGTGAAAATGGGCTGGGCAACTTACATGACCGATAATCTCAACTACCCTTTTAAGGCTTCTTATTTGGCGAAGAAGGTTTCAGGGAAGTCGGAATGGCAAAAGGTTAAGGTTGTGTCAAATTACACGGAAGAGTCTGATTTTGATATGCATAATTTTTTCGTGGAGATTGAGTTTAATGACTTCCTCATTCCTATTCACCTAGGTGATTTGGAAGACATTGATGCCGATGAGCAAACCATGGAAGCGATTGAGGTTTGGAATGCGAGAAGCCGATATTGATTCAGAATCATAAAAACCAAACATTTTTGCCAATTTCCCACAGCATAGTTATATTCACTCCCAAAACATATAAAAATCCGAACCCCAACCAAAAATGACCACTTTAGAAAAACTACAATCCATACATTTTGATGAGAATAAATTTTGGATGGTTGCAAGAGGGTTCGATGCCTCAAAATATGGCTTAGAAAAGTCAGATATTCCCCAGTTGTTGGAAATTGGTGGAAGAATAAGTGATTATTACAATTCCGAAGTGGAAGACGATGACAGCACGGATTGGGCAACCAGCAGTTTTGCGCTTAGTGCCTTGCAACAGCTGAAATCTGAAGAGGGATTACATTTGGTGTATCGAATTGCCAATCAGCAAGATTTTGCAGAATTTGAAGGCGAATTGCTGTTAAAGTTTTCAGAATCAAACCCAGAAGCACTTCTGAAACTTGCTGAGGAGTTTTTTCTTACATCTGCTTACTCGACAAGAAACTATATTTTGGAAGGTGTAGGCAAAATTGCTGCGTCCGATTCTGAAAAAATAGGAAGAATTGAACAGTTTTTTGCCGAAAACCTAAAACATTATCAAGACTTAGACAAATCTAACAATGGGTTTCTCGTAGGTGGCTTGATAGAAATTGGGAAGGGCAAAGAACACTATGACTTAATAAAAGAAGTTTATAGAATTGGAAAGGCAGATATATCAATTAGAGGAGACTTGGAGGATATCGAAATTGAACTCGGAATGAGAACTGAACGGGAAACCCCAAAACCAGACCTTTTTGCGGATTTAAGAGCAAAATTGACCGCATTCAAGAAAGATTATAGGAAAAACGACAAAGGCGCAAAAAGAAAAGCACTTTCTAGCACAGGCAGGAAGAAAGTGAATCTGAAAAAACTCAAAAAGAAGAAGAAATAAGTATTCGTAATTCTGCAAATGAAAATAACATCTCTAACTTTGCTTGAAATGAGTAAGGAACAAGTAAAAAATAACTTATTAAAATTCTCAGTGGGACTGCCCCTTCCTTCTTTTTGGTCCGGGACACGCTGTCTATTCTTCCAGTTCCACTGTGGGTGTAAATAATGTGGCATAGCGGTGCTATGCCACATTATTTTGTCCCGGCTGGGAACAGCTTGACTAACCAACGTGGTCCGACCTCAAAAATAAACTACGATAATGTTACAAGTTATTATTAACTCGTTCCTAAGTAGTCAGGCAAATTTATCGTAACATCTTCTTTTGTAAGATGTTTATTGTCAATACATAATTTGCTATGGCATCGGCCATTCGACTTTCTATTTTGTACTTGTATTTAATTAACATTTTTCACTCCGAACCCCAACCAAAAATGACTACCCTAGAAAAACTCCAAACCATAGATTTTGACGTGGAAAGTTTTTGGAGCATTGCCAGAAAATTCGATGCCTCAAAATATGGCTTAGAAAAGTCAGACATTCCCCAGTTATTGGAATTTGGAGGAAATGATGAATGGCACGAATCTATAAAGCCAGAAGAGTGGGGAATTGCCAGTTTTGCACTTATCGCTTTGCAAAAACTAAAGTCGGCAGAAGGCTTGCAACTTACCTACGCAAGATTGAACGAAGACGAAATAAATAATGATTTAGAACATGAGTTGCTGATAGATTACTCAAAATCCAACCCCGAAAGCTTTTTCAAGCTTGCTGAGAAGGAATATGATTCGTCTGAATGTGGAGTGCGAGATGCTCTTGCCGATGGAATAGGGATTGCTGCCAAAGCTGACTCTGCTCATAAAGAACGAGCCGAGCGGTTTTTCGTGGGGAATTTGAAAAATTACAAGAAATGGCACGACCACAACAATGGCTTTCTCATTCTGGGCTTGCTAGACATCGGAAAAGCCAAAAAACATTATGCTTTAGTAAAGGAGGCTTTTGACACAAATAATGTGGATGAGTCTATAGTGGGCGATTTAGAGGAGTTCGAGATAGAAATTGGTGTGAGAACTGAACGGGAAACTAAAAAATACAATCCCTTTGCTCTCTTTTCAGACAATCCGAATGTAAACTATAAGGAATTGATTGAGAAGGAATTTAGGAACGAAGACCAAGCAGAACTTAGAAAAACACTTTCTAGCAAGGGAAAGAAGAAGTTGAATTTGAAGAAATTGAAGAAGAAGAAAAAATCATAATAGCTTTGTTTGAGTTCACTCAAACGATACATAAGGCTCAATTTTGTCCAAAAACTCCTTATCCAGCAAAAGAACTTTCTGCAAATCTGCGATATTTTTATAATTCCCATGCTGGTCTCGATAGTTTACGATTCCGTTTGCCTGTCGGTAGAAAATGTATGGGTAAACTCTTAGTTCGTCCATAGTCAAACTATTGATTTTCAGCTTTCTGATTCTAGGTTTGGAAATATTTCCGTACTTTTTTAGTTCGTCAATCACTTCTGGTTTCAGTCCCCAGACTTCCGATAGTTGTTCGAGGGAAATAAATCCACCCAACTCAATTCTGTACTTTATGATTCGCAAAGCAGTCGATGTGCCAATTCCCCGAATCTGGCTCAACTCCGAAGTGTCCGCCAAATTTAAGTCAAATGGCGTTGGCGCATAAATTTTCTTTTCGTAAGGCTCGTAATTGTTGGCATATTTTGACCTCGAACTATCTTTGCCGAACCTGTTGTTCTTGACATAATCAGATTTTTTGTAGTCCAATTTGTCGGGTAAAGCTATGAAACTTTCCAGTTGGGAAAATAAATCTTCGGGGAAGTTGTAGAGTTTTGCCAAATCGGCTTTGGTCTCGAATTTCCAGCCTTTTGCTCTAGTGGTTATAATTCTTTCTGCCCAATATTTTGGCATTCCCATTCCCAATAACTCATCTTGGCTAACGGTATTTGGGTTGAATTTGGTTGGATTGAGTGGTTTGGATTTCTTGTTTCCCCAGTTTTCTGGCTTCTTAGAATAGTCTTTCTTTGGGTATTTACTTTTGTAGGATTTCTTGCGAGCTTCGGCAATTTGTATATTCTGCTGTTCAATTTCGGAAAGCAACTCCTCCAAAATTACCTCATCTTTTCCTGTTTCATCTTCCAAATAATTACTAGGATTGCTGATGGCGAGATAAGAAACCAAAAATAGCATGACGGCAATTGACATAAACAGAAAGCCATTTGTTTCTTGCTTGCTGAACGAAAAATAACTTCTTACGACTTTTTGTAGTTTGTTCATGTAGCAATTTTGACAAGTTAAAAACTATCCCAATTGCCCATTTTATCCATCAGTAATGTATAATTTTGTTTACAGATTGGCAAATCTGTAAATCGTATTTCTGGTTTCTCTTACAAATAAGTGTAAATAAATAATACTGAAACCATGGCGAAAGCATAGGGTGCATAACAAATTCGCATAAAACTTCAGAAATACCTTATATTAACTCAAAAAAACGGCTATGAATCTGAGAAAAGAAGATTTTTGGCACTAATTGGTTGTTGGTCTCGCAGTAAATACTTTTATGTACGTTTATTTTGCTTTATTATTCTTGTTCTAAATATAATACTGATGGATTTCATTGCTAAGACGGGGAAGCCATCTTCCAACAACGGCAACTTAACGTCATTCTTCGACATAAAAACCTCTTTTTTTGATGCGGTTGCCCTGTTCGGAATATCATCGAAACTATCGTCAACAAGTAAGCAATATAAATAAATGGTAAATTTGTTATGCACCCAAAGCATACGCTTGCATTCTTTCCTTAAAATAGCATTACATGTTTCACACAACCAAAAAAGGAATTCTGCTTTGCACTAGTGCATTGAGTTCTAAGTTCTGGTTGGTATTTTTTGGAATATTTTTTTCTTTTACAAAGCAAAATTTGCAGGCATAGCCTAGCTACGGCTAAGAATTTTGATGCAGTAGAAGGAAAAAAGATACATAAAATACAATCACGAACTTAGGAATTGATGCACTAGTAAAAGAATTTGAGAAGTTATCCCAACATGGAAAAATACATATATAAACTGCTTTTCGGATGTATCTACCTTATCTCTCTACTTCCATTCTGGATTTTGCATATAATCTCAGATATAATTTACCTGCTGATTTACTACATAATTGGCTATCGGAAAAAGATGGTTTTGGAAAATATGAGGAAATGTTTCCCAGAAAAATCGGAGCAAGAGATTCGGGAAACCAGAAAGCAATTCTACCAACACTTTGCAGATTTGCTCATAGAATCATTGAAAAGTAGCTCCATCACGCAAAAAGAATTTCAGAAACGCTACAAGGTAAAGAATTGGGATAAATTCCTGGAGGTTTTAAGCACAGATAAAAGCGTTATTATTCTCTCGGCTCATACTGGCAATTGGGAATGGGTTTTTGCCCTCGTCCACCAGATACCTTGCAAAGTTTACGCTGTTTACCAAGAACTGAACAATCCTTATATGGACGAGTACGTTAAAAGCACAAGGCAACGCTACGGAGCAGTCATGATTTCCAAGAAAATTGCCTTCAGTACAATATTGGAATCCATCGAAAACAGAGAGCAAACCGTAAGCTGGTTTGCCGCAGACCAAGCTTGCCGACCAAACAGGGCAACTTGGTTAGAATTCCTCAACCAAAATACTACTTTCCATAGTGGCTACGAGGCTTTGGCGAAACAAACTGGGCAACCTGTCTATTACCTCGACATCAAAAAAGTAAAAAGAAGCCACTATGAACTGGACTTCATTCCCATTGCAGAAAAGCCTAGAGAAACAGCAGAAGGCGCAATCGTAGAAGAATTTGCTCGCCTAACAGAGCAACGAATCCGAGAAAACCCAGCTCATTGGCTTTGGTCGCATAATAGGTGGAAGCACAAGAAAGAATAGATTTTAGTGCGAGTTTTGGTAAAATGACATAAGTAATCTACACTACCCAACTGTTTTGCTGGTTGAGGTTTTCAATGGGATTTGCTACCGATTTTTCAAGAAACCTTTAGAGTATGTTTGGATTGATTTTTCGGGAATTTTACGAGATTTTCAAAACAGGCTTTCTAGGCATTTTAGAAACACATAGCCAAAGCTATATGGGGAGGAAATAACGAAGAAAGCATTTTTGAAAAGCCATAGAAACCAAAAATAAATTGATACTTTTAAGTGCGTAATTATCAGTAGGTTAACCGTGTTGTTTTTAGGGTGGTTAAAATTTGAGATTTCGTGTATTGTACTTTTTTAGATTTAATAAAAAACTATATGGAAATAATTTGACTAAATTTAATGGTAGTGTGAAAGAGGTAAGGCTATTCTATGGATAATTCGGCACAACCGGACGCTCAATGCTGTCAATTTGAGGAAAATATATGTTTCATTTCATATCAAAAAAAGTGTGATTTGAAAATATCAGTTCTGTAGGACGTAGCTCTAGTGCATTGAGTTCTAAGTTTGTGTCTGTATTTTTTGGAATATTATTTTCTTCTGCAAAGCAAAATTTGCAGGCATAGCCATAGCTACGGCTAAGAATTTTAATGCAGTAGAAGGAAATAAGAAACAAAAATAGCAACACGAACTTAGGATTTGATGCACTAGCTGCGTCCAAATCACAAACGGAAAGTGCTGAAAACGCTTTTCAACACTAAGTTGGTGGCATTGAGCGGACGCTTCAACGAATAACAAGTCCGAGTGGATGCTCGAACTATTTGGGCGACCTATCCCAATATACCTATAATGTAATTACGGTTAAATTTTTAGGTAATTTTGGCAGCCAAAACAAGCGAACTGGGGTACTTTATTTGATTTCTTTCACAGAGCAAATAATACATTTAAGTTGACTCGGACGGCTTAAATCTTGTGCATTCATAGAAAATACTCAGAATATTTAGGATAATACTCGGATTTTCATAGACAATACGAAAACCCTGATTATTATTGAAATAAATTTAAAATTGTTACGTTGTTTTTTCGGCTTACATCAAAACTCTAATTATGGAAATGAAGAACATAATTTTCTCTCTACTTTTTATCTTACTCAATTTACCGTTGTTTCTTTATGCGCAAGATGATGATGATTTTGACATGAGCGATTTCGAGGAGGCCAGCGATGCCAAGGTGTTCTGCAACAATAAAGTTACTGGTCTTAGCCCAACTCAACTGATTAGTCTAAGTTTCGACTATGCGCTGGAAAACAAATGGGAGACCAGCGCTGGAGAAAATTTTGAGGGAAATTATGTAGGCAACGAATCTACCTACTCCAGAAATTATGGGTTGAGGTTGGAGACCAATTATCCAATCATCTCCAACAACAAACTCATTGTGAATGCTTACCTCAATTATTGGGAAAGCCAATATAGTGCAGATGCTTCCGAGCCAATAATCGGACAGTTTTTCGACCGAAATCCTCTCCGCACAACTGCACTTGGTGCATTGGTTTTCAAACCATTAAACGAGAAGAATTTTCTGCTATTCCAACTTGAAGGAGCGATGAATGGCAATTATAACTTTGGAAGCATTTCCCCAGAATTAGATAAAACCAAGTTGAGTGTAGCCGCCCTGTATGGTTGGAAAACAAATGATTTCACAAACATTGCCATTGGCGTAAGTCGCACGTACAGAGGTGGCAGATTGCTGTATGTTCCCGCCCTGATGTGGAACAAGACATTCAACAAAAAATGGGGTATGGAGATGCTTTTGCCCGCCAGAGCTTCGGTCAGAAGAAACTTCTCAACCAAATCAATCTTGATGATGGGTTATGAATTGGAAGGGCAAAGCTACCATATACAAGAGCGAGATGACACTTCTGTCTCTCCAGTTTTTGGTTCTGTTTCTACAGCAAATGATTGGGAACTGCGCAAATCGGAAGTTCGTGCCAGATTATCTTGGAGCAAGTCGATAAGTGATTTCATTTGGTTCAATGTGCAGGCAGGTGCAGTAGTTACCTACCGAATGGATATTGATCAAGAAGCATCAGATGATAGTGCTTGGTTGAACAACAATGCACAAGTTCCGCTTTATTTCAGAGTGGGAATACAAATGGTCAGTCCTTGAAAAACAAACATCATTCAATATTTCTCTTAACCAAAAGACAAAAAAATATGAAAAAGTCAATTTATTTCCTCCTTTTCGCAGTCGTTCCATTATTGACTGCCAGCACTTTTATTGATACTGCCAGAAATGGAGACGAAGACCTCATTGTAGGCAAATGGAAGCCCAGCAATGGTCTTTCTGTAGTCTCTATATATAAGGGCAAAAGCGAAGATGGCGAAGATTCCAATAAATACTACGGCAAAATTATTTGGCTGAAACAAGCCAACGATGATGATGGTAATCCTAGAAAAGACGTAAACAATCCTGAAAGCAAGTTGAGGAGCAATACCGTCAAAGGTTTGGTAATCATAAAAGATATGGAGTTCGATGAGGTTGATGGAAAAACTATTACTTGGGAAGGAGGCACTATTTACGACCCAAATAATGGCTCAGAATACAGCTTTGAGGCAGAAATCAACAAAAAAGATGAAGACATAATGAACGGAAGAGGCTTTATTGGAGTCTCCTTATTCGGGCGTACCGATACTTGGACACGACTGGTTCGTAAATAAGTTCGGGAAAAATCTTTTTCAGTAGAAAGCAACCTGTGCAAAAGTACAGGTTGCTTTTTTTGTTGGAGCTAGTGCATTACCTCCTAAGTAGATAAACTTAAATACTTTCCTATTTGCTTTTTTGTAAGTATTTCATTATCAGTTATTTGAACTGCTTTGGACTTGCGACTTGAGCGCAAGTCCGATAAAGACTTTGTACTACTTAGTATATCTTTAGATAGAAAATGGCGAGGTTTGGAATTGTATAGCAGTATGATTTGCTATACAAACTCATTGTTCCTCTTTGATGCAACCTGAATAATGGGTTTAAAAATCTGATTATCAGCAGGTTAACTGTATTTTTTTAAGTATAGTCAAAAATTAAGATTTAATGTATTGCACTATTTTTAGACTTAATTAAAAACTGTATGTCAATATTTTGACTAAATAAAGCAATACTAAGTTGTTGATTAACAGTTACTTAATTCATTTTTAATTCTTCATTCTTAATTCTTCATTTCCCCAATCAATAATTGTACTTATCAAATACATAACTCATAATTGGGGTATGTAGGTAGCTTCACCTCCAAACTCGCTTAGATGAACACAAAATCCGACCAAATTTTTTTGCAGAATTATGGATTCACGTTGCTTTCCGTAAATTTTTTATTTGAATGGATACTGCACAAAAACATCTATGTCTTTTATTTTTCGAAGCCACGGTCCTTTTCCCTTCAATATTTGTTTGGCCTCAACAATTATATCGTCTAAATCAAAACCCTGCATAGTTCTACCCAACAGAAATGATACGGTATAGTCTGTCCAGCCTCTGCCAATTTGACTCGCTTTTTCTGTGGCTTGATTGGTCAGTTTCCAGAATTCATCCTCAGATAAATAACCACACCAGTAACTCCACTTTGCTAATGGCACAGCTCTGCCAAGATCCCAAGCGTAAGTGGAGTTAACTTTCTGTGCTTCCTGAATGTCTATTTTCAATTCTTTTGCTATTCGTTTTCTTATTTTATCAACCTCTGGCGACTGCGATTTCAGTTGTTGATCAAATTCAGTACTGCGTTCAAGGTCAATCAATGCTTGAATTCTTTCAAAGGCACTTTCTTTACTATAAACTCCCCAAGCACTTTTTAATCCTGGCATGTAGGAGTCAATTTCCCCCTTGGGTGTTATTCCCAATATTTCTTCTCCTCTATAATAAAACAGAATTGCCCCAAAGGCTAACGAATTTTTTTGCTTCGTATTTAAGTTGTCTCGCATATGAATAGAATTATTATTATTTGTTTTAGACCTTATTTCAATTGGATTTTTATTTTAATCATTATTGTTCGTACCCTTGTGCGAGTAGATGGCGACTTTCATAGAGGAATCACACTACGAATCTCATTCTTACATGCTGTCCAGCTTCCTCTATTTGTTTCATGTCAAGAAAGAAATAGAATCCACCAACAATCCGTACAAACCATCAACATCTACTTTGCTGTTTAGCAAAAAAACAATATTTTATTTAGTTGTACTGGTTGAATTTACTATCGATTGACAAAGATTAATAACCGTTGGTTTTTAGCTTGAGAGTGTAAATAAAGATGGGAAACGAAGAGTGGCTATCCAACTGATTGCTTATTCGGAGAATTTCTTGATGGATTCTAGGGCTTCGGAGAGGAATACTTCCTCGTTTTTCAGATTCTAAAAGTCTTAGAACTAAATGAACGTGGTTGCTCATGATGCAGAAAGCCATTAAATCAATTTTCTTACCATCCCAAAAGTGGAGGAAGTTGGCTGTGATTTGGGCGACTTTCTCATTTTTCAGATAATGCGCTCCTTTGGCTTGGTGGATTTGTTGGTCTAGCTTTTTGAAATACTTCCTATTCTCAACATCAATTTGCTCGGAAGTGGTTTGTGATTGCTTTCTCAACTCTTCCAAATGGGTTTGGTGCTTCTGAATGAGTTGCTTGATTTTGGGTTGGGAAATGGTTTCGTGCAGGCAATAATTCACAAAATACGTTCCGCCATGTGGATTGATTTGTGGGAGGAATTCTAAGTTTGGTGGTCTTAAACGTATTATAATACGATATAATCCAATATTTTTGTTTACTTTGTTGTATAAAATCGAAACTGCTACAACAATGACACTTAATTCCAACGATATAAAAATAGACATCATCAGTCTGATTACCCAAATTGATGATTTGAACTTTCTTAATAATCTCCGAAAAGAGATAGTTACGAGAACATCAGAAAGCAAAAATGATTTCCAAACTGCCATAGTAGATATTACTGAAGGAGTCAGTTTTGAGCAAATCCTTTTGAATCAGAATTACAAGCCTTTTTCGTTTGATGAGTTTCAGCAGGAAGCCCAAAAAATAGAATGGAATCATTCATTAGAGGAAATGCTTAACGTTCTTGACTAATATGGACTACTTACTTGATACCAACATTATCATTATATACAGTCGTGATTCTGAAATGGCTAGGCGGATTGAACAGGAATATCAGCTTTTCAACAAGAGAAATCGTTTGGCAATTTCCGTGGTTACTTTGGGCGAACTTGATGCTTTAGCCAAAAAGTTAGGTTATGGAGAACGAAAGCTGAAAAATATTGAGAATTTAGTTTCCAAACTTGCCATTTTGGGAATCAACTCCAAAGAGGTAATTGAAAAATATGGAGATATTGATGCTTTCAGTCAAGGCAAACTCCCAAAGAATAAGTTTTCCGCTAGGAACATGGGCAAAAACGATATTTGGATTGCCTCCACTGCAAGTGCTTTCGATTTAACATTGGTTACATCAGATAAAGATTTCGAGCATTTGAAAGGAGAATATCTGAAACTAGAATATATTGACATCCAAGAATACAAATCATAAGGTTTCTGCTCCAATAACTTCGCACTTCTTTAAAATCCATTCCCAAGCTTTCCCAATTCCTATCGAAACCTCAAGAATGGTTATTTTCAACCTTCCCGAGGGTTGGAGTGGACATGATTGCTCATGATGCAAAAAGCCATCAAATCTGTCTTTTCCCATCCCAAAAGTGGAGGGATTTGGCTAATACTGGGCAATTTTCCAGTTTTAAATTTATGACTTTAACAAGTCAAATAAAATCATTGACATTATGACTAACACTACCCTTTTTTTAACTTTGGGATAGCTATCCTTTAATTTAAAATAATTACTTTTGGGATAACCATCCTTAAATTTATACCATGGGTTTTGATAAAAATATTCTTACGAGCAGAATCAATGATGACAACACTTGGTGGGAAGAGGGCGTAATCCCTTTTTATGATGAATTCAGCAAGAGAAGATACTATAATGGGTTTTATGAATTGGTAGTTCAAAAATTCCCACACAGGGCTGTTGTATTGATGGGTCCTAGAAGAGTTGGCAAGACTGTGATTATGTATCAAGCCATTCAAGACTTGATTGATTCTGGCACCAATCCAAAGAACATCTTCTATTTCAGTCTGGATACTCCTATTTATACGAATATGCCATTAGAAGAACTAATTAACGATGGACTTTCAATAAATAATGTCGCTATAGAAGATTCTTTTATTTTCTTTGATGAGATACAATATCTAAAGGATTGGGAAATATATCTGAAATCTTTGGTAGATAAAAACAGAAAAACCAAATTCATTGCGAGTGGAAGTGCTGCAGCCGCATTACGCATGAAAAGTATAGAGAGTGGCGCAGGTAGATTCACAGATTACTTTCTGCCACCTTTAACCTTTGCAGAGTACATTGACCTCAATGGCTATAATAACTTGCTGTCTGAAACAGAAGTTGAATTTAATGGAGCAAGAAGATTTTATAAATGTACTGACATTGAAGAATTCAATAATCATTTTGTTGATTATATCAATTTCGGAGGCTTTCCTGAGATTGCTCTAAATTCTGAAAAAGTAAAGAACCCCGAACGTGTAATTCAGAAAGATATTACAGACAAGGTAATCATGAAGGATTTACCTGGTTTATTTGGAATTGAAAACACCTTGGAATTACAGCAGTTTTTCAATGTTTTATCCTATAGAACAGGAGAAATACTGGATTACAAAAAAGTTTCCCAAGAAACGAAAACAGATAACAAGACTATAAAGAAATACATCAAATACCTAGAAGCCGCATTTCTCATAAGGGTGTTACATCGGGTAGATATATCTGCTAAAAGATTCAAGAATATTACTCAGTTCAAAGTATATTTAACAAATCCTAGTTTATATACTGGCCTATTTGGCCGTATATCAGACAAGGATGAAAGGTTTCCTCATTTGGTAGAAACAGCCGTTTATGCGCAATATTTACACAGAGAACATGAGTTTCTGAGATATGCTAATTGGAAGAATGGAAAAGAGGAAGGAGAGGTTGATTTAATTCAATTAAGTAATAATTTCCAAGAGGTTCATTGGGCGGTAGAAGTGAAATGGTCAGACAGTCCAAAGGCAGGAAAGTTAAAACAATTTATGTCTAAAAATAAATTAAAAAAAGGAATCATCACTAGTAAGACAAAATTTGAAGACTACGATGATTTATTGATTGTTCCTAATAGTATATATGCTTACGTGGTTAGCAAAAATGCGCTAGATAAATTGGATGAAGAGATTATGAATTAATTTGGGCAACTTCCTCATTTTTTAAATAGTGCTTTCCCCTCGCTTGGTGAATTTGCTCATCTAGCGTTTTGAAATACTTTCTGTTCTCAATATTAATCTGCTCGGGAGTGGCTTGTGGTTGTTTTCTCAATTCTTCCAAATGGGTTTGGTGCTTTTGAATGAGTTGCTTGATTTCGGGTTGGGAAATGGTTTCGTGTAGGCAATAAGTTACAAAATACGTTCCGTCATCATGTGTGGGAGATTGCGGTGGTAGCGGGTTTTGTGTTTCATGGATTGCGGTTCTTGTAAGTATGTTTTCGTACCACGACTCTCTGATGGGACTTGCCTTCAAGTCGTTCAGGCATTGCGTCATTTTATCCTGCAAACTTGCTCGACTCGGAGAGTCAAAGGTACGAAAAAACCAATTTCAATTACATAAACTCATTGTATTCCTCCTTCACATAATTCCACTTCCAATCTGCTCGATTTTCGCATAAACCTTCTTTGGTTGGATTGTTCTAGAATGTAGCAGATGATTCTGTAAAGTTCCTTTCTATCTCGCACCAATCTATCAAATGATTCATGTTGCCAAAACTTTCCAGTTCTACCGATTGCCAAATTGCATTCCCGACCAGAGAATTTCTTGATGGATTCTAGGACTTCGGAGAGGAAAACTGCTTGATTTTCAGATTCTAAAAGCCTTAGAACTAAATGGACATGATTGCTCATGATGCAGAAAGCCATTAAATCTATTTTCTTGCCACCCCAAAAGTAGAGGGAGTTGGCTACGATTTGGGCGACTTCCTCGTTTTTCAACTCATACTTTCCTTTGGATTGGAGGATTCGTTCATCTAGCCTTTTGAAATACTTCCTGTTCTCAATATCAATCTGCTCGGAAGTGGTTTGTGGTTGTTTTCTCAACTCCTCCAAATGGGTTTGGTGCTTTTAAATGAGTTGCTTGATTTCGGGCTGGGAAATGGTTTCGTGTAGGCAGTAAGTTACAAAATACGTTCCGCCATGTGGATTGATGTGTGGGAGATTGCGGTGGTAGCGAGTTTTGTGTTTCATGGATTGCGGTTCTTGTAAGTATGTTTTCGTACCACGACTCTCTGATGGGACTTGCCTTCAAGTCGTTCAGGCATTGCGTCATTTTATCGTTCTTACTTGCTCGACTCGGAGAGTCAAGGTACGAACAAAAAAAACATTGCAGTTTCCAATTACATAAACTCATTGTATTCCTCCTTCACATAATTCCACTTCCAATCTGCTCGATTTTCGCATAAACCTTCTTTGGTTGGATTGTCTAGAATGTAGCAGATGATTCTGTAAAGTTCCTTTCTGTCTCGCACTAATCTATCGAAAAATTCATGTTGCCAAAACTTTCCATTTCTGCCAATTATCAAATTACATTCCCGACCAGAGAATTTCTTGATGGATTCTAGCACTTCGGAGAGGAAAACTTCTTGGTTTTCAGATTCCAAAAGCCTCAGAACTAAATGAACATGATTGCTCATGATGCAGAAAGCCATCAAATCTACCTTCTTCCCATCCCAAAAGTGGAGGGAATTGGCTACGATTTGGGCGACTTGCTCATTTTTCAGATGATGCTTGCCTTTGGCTTGGTGGATTTGCTCATCTAGCGTTTTGAAATACTTTCTGTTCTCAATATCAATTTACCCGAATAATGGGTTTAAATATTTGATTTTCAGAAAGTTAGCTGTGATATTTCTAGGGTAGTCAAAATTTGAGATTTGCTACATTGTACTTTTTTTAGATTTAATCAAAAATTATATGGTAATAATTTAATAAAAATATAAAATTAAAACACTGACTACCAAACACTTAAATCATTTTTAATTCTTAATTCTTCATTTTTAATTTCCCCAATCCATAATTGTACTTATCAAATATACAACTCATAATTGGGGTAATTTGCTCGGGAGTGGTTTGTAGTTGTTTTCTCAATTCCTCCAAATGGGTTTGGTGCTTTTGAATGAGTTGCTTGATTTCGGGCTGGGAAATGGTTTCGTGTAGGCAGTAAGTTACAAAATACGTTCCGCCATGTGGATTGATGTGTGGGAGATTGCGGTGGTAGCGAGTTTTGTGTTTCATGGATTGCGGTTCTTGTAAGTATGTTTTCGTACCACGACTCTCTGATGGGACTTGCCTTCAAGTCGTTCAGGCATTGCGTCATTTTATCGTTCTTACTTGCTCGACTCGGAGAGTCAAGGTACGAACAAAAAAAACATTGCAGTTTCCAATTACATAAACTCATTGTATTCCTCCTTCACATAATTCCACTTCCAATCTGCTCGATTTTCGCATAAACCTTCTTTGGTTGGATTGTCTAGAATGTAGCAGATGATTCTGTAAAGTTCCTTTCTGTCTCGCACTAATCTATCGAAGGATTCATGTTGCCAAAACTTTCCAGCTCTGCCAATTATCAAATTGCATTCCCGACCAGAGAATTTCTTGATGGATTCTAGGACTTCGGAGAGGAAAACTTCTTGGTTTTCAGATTCCAAAAGCCTCAGAACTAAATGGACATGATTGCTCATGATGCAAAAAGCCATCAAATCCATCTTCTTACCATCCCAAAAGTGGAGGGAGTTGGCTACGATTTTGGCAACTTCCTCATTTTTTAAATAATGCTTTCCCCTCGCTTGGTGGATTCGTTCATCTAGCTTTTTGAAATACTTTCTGTTCTCAATATCAATCTGTTCGGGAGTGGTTTGTGGTTGTTTTCTCAGCTCCTCCAAATGGGTTTGGTGCTTTTGGATGAGTTGCTTGATTTCGGGTTGGGAAATGGTTTCGTGCAGGCAATAGGTTACGAAATATGTTCCGCCATGTGGATTGATGTGTGGGAGATTGCGGTGGTAGCGAGTTTTGTGTTTCATGATTTGTAGGTTCTTGTAAGTGTGTTTTCGTACCACGACTCTCTGATGGGACTTGCCTTCAAGTCGTTCAGGCATTGCGTCATTTTATCGTTCTTACTTGCTCGACTCGGAGAGTCAAGGTACGAACAAAAAAAACATTGCAGTTTCCAATTACATAAACTCATTGTATTCCTCCTTCACATAATTCCACTTCCAATCTGCTCGATTTTCGCATAAACCTTCTTTGGTTGGATTATCCAAAACGTAGCAGATGATTCTGTAAAGTTCCTTTCTGTCTCGCACTAATCTATCGAAACTCTCCTTTTGCCAAAACTTTCCAGTTCTGCCGATTGCCAAATTGCATTCCCGACTAGAGAATTTCTTGATGGATTCTAGGACTTCGGAGAAGAAAACTTCTTGGTTTTCAAACTCCAAAAGTCTTAGAACCAAATGGACATGGTTGCTCATGATGCAGAAAGCCATCAAATCTACCTTCTCCCCATCCCAAAAGTGGAGGAAGTTGGCTACGATTTGTGCGGTTTCTCGAGTACATCAACTGGTATTTCTAATTATCTCTTCTACTCGCTCTTTTGAAAGTCCAGTCAAGTCGGCAATCTCAGCAATGGATTTGTTCTTGTCTCTTAGTCTTAAAACAAAGGATATTTCTCTCTGAACCATTCCATCTTCAAAGGCAGTATCCAGCGAGTTCTTCAAATCCCTGTAAGATTTCAAACTTTCTTCGTATGCTTCTGCCTCTTCTCTACTGAATTTGGCTATTTCTGCCACTTCAAAAAGTCGCTCAAAGATGCCTTCACGCAATTCGTTGGGTATTCTTTCGAGTTTGTTGAGATTACGAATGACATACATCCATTTGTCGAAGCGAGACTCTAGGGATTTGACTGATTTATTGAACTTAGGCATCTCCAAATAAATGAAAGTCAATTTGTCGTAGAAAACTTTGCAGGTTTCCGTATCCGTCAATTTAACATCATACCTGAACTTGCTTGGTTCATTTTTGCCATCGTCAAACACAAAATCAAGAATGGCGATTGTATAAACTGCCTTCAACTCAAAATCCCAATCTGAACCTCTCTTCGCCTGTTCCCGAATTGGAAAGGTGGAGTAGTAAACAGTTCTATCTTTGAAAAATTTTTGCTTTGTTTTTTGGAGCTCGACTATGAATTTCTCTCCTCTTTCATTTTCACAATAAAGGTCAAAGACAGCTTTTCTGTCTTCCTCACTACTGCCTAGCTTGTCTGTTTTGAGATAGGTAAGACTTGTGATTTTGCCTTGCTCGTTCTTTAGAAGTTCATTCAGAAAGTCCAATAGCAATTCCTTGTTCGGCTCTTCGCCAAACAGTCGCTTAAAACCGTAATCGGTAAATGGATTAATGTATTTCTCTATGAACTTCAGGCATTTCTCATGTTTTTGAATGGAGGAAGTAATTGTAAATTTACTACTTTTCTATAAACCGACTTATACATTCGAATAAGAAAATATCAAATCTATTTTCTTGCCATCCCAAAAGTGGAGGGAATTGGCTACGATTTGGGCGACTTCCTCATTTTTTAAATAATGCTTTCCCCTCGCTTGGTGGATTCGTTCATCTAGCTTTTTGAAATACTTTCTGTTTTCAATGTCAATTTGCTCGGGAGTGGTTTGAGGTTGCTTTCTCAATTCCTCCAAATGGGTTTGGTGCTTTTGAATGAGTTGCTTGATTTCGGGTTGGGAAATGGTTTCGTGCAGGCAATAAGTTACAAAATACGTTCCGCCATGTGGATTGATGTGTGGGAGATTGCGGTGGTAGTGGGTTTTGTGTTTCATAATTAAACCAGAGTTAGTGAAGTTTTCTGTACCACGGCTCTCCGAGCCGTCATGGAAGAACGAGACGCAATGCCTTGCTCGACTCGAAGGCGAGTCTCATCAGAGAGTTGAGGTACGGAAAGTGTTTCTGTTTTGCTGGACTAAGTCAAAGCCACTGTTTTAGATATATTCATTTTATATCTATTGATACTCAACTAACCAAACCTAAATCTATGATTCCAATTTTATTGTCCGAAGGAGTACTTCTTATAGTTTTCTTGAGTTTTTTTAAACTTTCTTCTACAATGTTTTCTCCACTTGCCAAACTAAACATATGAGGCGTTACAGTAATTGTGGTATCGCTATCTCGCCAATAGTTGGAATTTGTGCTAGAAAAATCAAAACCTACTCCTATATTTATAATACAAGAATTTGTGATTATATTTCTATCATGAACCACCTTACCTATCCAGTTCACAATACCCAAAGTAAAGTTGCAGTTCGCTAATCTTCTTCTGATGTTGCGTTTCAATTCTGAAAACATAGATTCTATTTCTTCTTTTTCCCCAGTACTTCTGTTCTTGTAAAATTCTCTAGCGAATACTAATATATTTACATCATTTGTGTTGTTGTTCAGCACAAATTGTCAAGTATTGGAACGATATAACTTCTTATATTACGATGTTTTGATAGGATATAAGGGTCATCAATTATTATAGTTTGTGCAGGAGGTATGGATGGTAATAATTTACCCCAGAGTTGATTGGAATTAGAGTTTACAGTTTTAGAAACGTACTCTGCTGTTCTTCCTAAATTCACTTTTAAGTTCTCATAGAAATGCTTTGTATCAATGATTGGGTAATTATGTTGGGCGACTTCTGAATTATTATGCGTAAACACAAAACTAATACGCTCGTATTTGTTTGAGTCTTTCGGGTTTGAAAAGGCATACTTATCCTCCATTCCAGCCATGTATTCGCTAAAAATCTTTCTCAAAAAAACAGACTCGTAGCTGTCGCCTCCAGCAAGATTTATCAAATGCTCTTTGAGCCAAACTTCAAACTCTTTTTTAGGAAGGCTTAAGACAATTTTTGATTTGTACATTAGAAATGTACAAACTGCTTTCCATAAATTAGATTTTGAGTATTGAGGGTATTCTTCAATAGACTTGTCCGTCTTTATTTTTAGTGTCTATGATGCGATTTTGTAGTTCCAAAGTCCGGCACATACACCAAGGATTCTATTCTTCATATCGTTTGATTTCATTCTGCATTTGTTTTTCAGAATCCGAAAAATCTTCATCCTTCCTATTGCATGCTCCACGTGTATTCGTTGCCTACCCACTTCCTTGTTCCACTCTTTCTGCTCATCGGTCAGTTCGGGATTTGGGTTGTTTTTCGATTTGCGAGGCTTCTTGGTGCCTATAATAAGTTTCTTAATTTCAAATTCCTTGGCAATCCCTATAAATCCAAGATCGACAATCACCTTGTATTTGCTGAACCATTTCTTCTCCGGTGGGAACTCTTTTTTCAGTACTGCAAAGTCCACATTGCTCCCATCATAGAGTCTGCTCACATAATGAATCCATGTGCTTCTGTCGGAGAGGACCATCGCAATATCGGTATGTGCCTTTCGTTTGCCGCTGAACTTAACCTTCTGGCTATCATAGCCTTTCGGACGCTCACACCCCATTTCCGTCCCATCGAAAAGAAGTTCGTCTGCCTCTCCGAGATGGGATTCAAACTCCTCGACTGTTTCGAAGGAACGTCTGGGCATTACCCTTTTTTTTCCAGTGCCTCCTCCATTATCGAAAAGAAGGTATTGAAGTTTGACTGCACCGAGGAACTCGCCATTCCGAAGGCAACCCCGAGCGAACCCCAGACCAGACCATTTTTCAGATGGAAAAGGACAAGGAAAATCCCATCGCCCACGGTCTTGATTTTTGCATCCTCGACAACATCCTCGACCAGGTATTCCTCGTAGGTCTTTCCCTGCCTTGAAAGATAGACCTGCTCACAGTCCAGGACTAATTCCATGAACTTCTCCTTACTGTAACCAGTTGCATCCTTGAATTGACGCTTGCTACCTATTAATCTATAATCCATCTCTTTTTAGGACAAATATACATAAATTACTGATAATCAAAGTCGGACAAGTCTAATACTCAAAATATCACCCATACTAGGTCTTAGTTTTGGCATTTCTTCTAAGAACTCTATCGAGCAGTAGGCAGTTGAAATATAGTTCATAGCAGATTAGTTTAAAGATTCTCCAGTAAATGCACTTACCATTAATTTTGTCGCCTCATCAAAAAAACCTGCTCCAAATTGGTTGTCTAACAATCCGTCTGGCTTTATTCTTATCTTCTCTACTTGCTTTCTGCCTTCGGGTATCTGATTGGGTGGATAGATGTAGTAAATGACAATATGTTCTGGGTCAATTTTTTTAGTTGCTACCATGTACTGAAATTTTCTTATTAAGTACTCCGAATGAGTTTCAACTAAGAAATTAACGCCTAACTCCGAACTGGCATCCGAAAGCATATCTGCAATTTTTGATTGAAGTTTCGGGTGTAGGTTGGTTTCTGGTTCTTCTAACATTAAAAAATCTCCAGTAAAACTAGGCTGATACTGAGCACGCTTTTTCTCTTTGCTTATGCCTTCACTTTTACCCGCTAACTTCAGGTCATTTTTCACAACCTCGAAAGCCATTTTTCTGGAAAAAAAGCTAGGAGGCGCAACAAGTAAAATTTTGAATAAAATAGAGATGAACTGAGTAAAGCCATAGCCCAAATCAGCTAAAATAGTATCTTTCCCATCTTTTTCTAACACAATTTTGTTTGCAACTCCCTCTACAGAATCAATTCTCATACGGTCGGCAATGTCAAATTCTTTTAACCATCGGTTAATGAAATCAACTTGATTTGGTTTTATTGATTTGAACAGATTGTCAAAATCCAGCAATAGTTTATTGAACCCTGTCCCTTCTGAACGTAAAGTATAAATCCTCCGAGTATTTGCCCTTACAGCTTCTAGATAGTCGATATCAACAGTAAGATTGTTGCTTAATTCTTCAAGAAATGGAGTAATTATTTTGGGTATTTCACTCGCTATGAAGGATAAATAACCAGAGTGTATATAGTTGATTGCAGTATCTTCCAGATAATTATAGTAATCTTGAAACTCATCTGTTCCTTTTAGTAGTGCTTCAGCATTTTTAAGCCGAAAATCATATTGATATGGAGTTCCGTTATACGACTCATGTTCTCCAATCGCTCCTTCAACAATATCAGTTTCCCAAAAGCTAGACATGATTAGATAATGAGATTTGTATTGTCTATCAAAAGACCTATTTGCTTTTTCCAAAGTAAAACCTTCGTCTTTGGAATAGTAATACCTTAGATTACTTTTATAGTTTTGGTTTAATATTTCTATAAATCTCTCTACGTTCTCTTTATCAAAAGAGGCTAACTCTTCTCTTAACTTGTCTTTAGAGATAACCTCTCCTTTCTCAAAAGGAGGAGTGCTATAATTTTCTTCTTTCAAATAATGCTCTATAAGTAGCTCTTGATTAATTTCAATAAAACTATTTCCATTATCAAATACATATAGCCTAAATACGAATAATTCTACATCTCCTCTTTTGCAAGAAATTTTTGTTATGTTAAGTTCTTTTCCAAAACTATAATTGACATAAATATTCCTCTCAAACAGCTCTGGGAGATACTTTTTGTCCAAATCGAACTTTAAAGAGAAATTGATTGCGTCTTTTCCGTCTGCTTGTTTGGAGATTGCTTTTTCAAACTCTCCCAAATGGTGCATATCTCCATGAAAGTTGAGCGTTCTTCCTTTGTCTCTGTCAATGCTGTCTTTCAGAAGCAACAGTGCTTTGAATAATGAACTCTTTCCACTACTGTTTGGCCCTGTAATTATGGTTATAGGCTTGAATTCAAAAGCTGTTGGCTCTTTAAATACCCTAAAGTTTTCGAGTTCTATCTCACGCAGTTTCATAAAGACGAAGTTTAATTGGCTTGTAATATAGATAATTTGGAATACAAGTTATAAGAAATTTTAGCTGGTAGTATAAATGATTGAGATAGGGTTTATAGCTAACAATAACTTCAAACCTCAATGCCTTGCTCGACTTGAAGGCAAGTCCCATCAGAGAGTCAAGGTACGGAATATAAAAACAAGCTTCGATTAACCGACCGCCTCCAAGCTTGGGGAAACCAAACTGCTAAAATCTCTCAATTTCCACAAAAGCATTTTGGTTGCAAATAGCTTCCAATTCTCACTCAATTCCCCAAGATTGACAGCGGAATAGTTCGAGAAATCAGCCTTTCGGGTTTTATGGAGGTTGGATGCGCTTCATCGGTTGGCGAGTTGCGAAATCCAACCAAAAAAACCTTTGTTTCAAACTTTAGATTTAATCCGTTCAACCACTCGGAGGGTCTTTGCAACACTCCGAGGGATTCACTTTGCTTTTTGTTTGGGAATACTACCAATACAGAAAATCTTGGTTAAATTCGCAGTCTAAATACTAGATACTCACTACTCAATACTAGAAATTGCTACTTACGAAACTGGAAATTAGGGGCTTCAAGAGCTTTGGCGATAAGGTGACTTTCCTTTTTGATGAGGGAGTGACGGGTGTGGTTGGGCCGAATGGGAGTGGGAAATCGAATGTGGTGGATGCGATTCGGTGGGTGTTGGGGGAGCAGAAAACGAAGTCGTTGCGGTCGGAGAAGATGGAGAATGTGATTTTTAACGGCACGAAAAACCGTAAGCAATTGCAGATGGCGGAGGCGAGCATGACTTTCAAGAATACTCGGAATTTGCTTCCTGTGGAGTATTCTGAGGTGACGATTTCCCGAAGATATTACCGCTCGGGAGATTCGGAATATTTGCTGAATGGCGTTACTTGCCGATTGAAGGATATTCATAACTTGTTTTTGGACACGGGAATTGGCTCGGACAGTTATGCAATCATTGAGTTGAAAATGATTGATGAGATTCTGAACGACCAGAACAATTCCCGAAGAGGGTTGTTTGAGCAGGCGGCTGGGATTTCCAAATTCAAACAGCGCAAGAAGGAAACGTTGAAAAAATTGGCGGATACGGATGCGGATTTGGAGCGGGTGGAGGATGTGCTTTTCGAGATTGGCAAAAATATGCGTTCGCTGGAACGGCAGGCGAAACAGGCGGAGAAGTTTTTGCAGATTCGGGCGGAACATAAGACGTTGTCTTTGCAGTTGGCGGTGAAATCGGTAAGTGTGCAGGTGGAACAAATGCTTCGGTTGAATAAGCAGTTGGAGTCGGAAAATGATAGGAAATTGTCGTTGGCAAAGCAAATTGCCGAGCAAGATGCGTTGTTGGAACAGCAAAAAGTGGAGTTAATTCAGAAGGAGAAATTGTTGGCTTCTCGGCAAAAGACGCTTAACGAACACGTGGGCAAAATCCGTCAGTTCGAAAGCGATAAGAAGATAAAAAATGAGCGTCTCAAATATTTGAGCGATAAATCTGCTTCCCTCCAAAAGCAGTTGGACGAGGATTTGGAAAGTAGCAAACGGGCGCAATTCAGCTTGGAAGGTTTGGGGAAAGAGCAAATTCAGGTAGAAAAGATGCTTGCGGGAAACCGAGTTTGTGTTGGATGATTTGAAGCGAGATTACGAGTCGGAGAAAACGAAATCGACTGAGTTGAAAACTTTGGTGGAGGAATTGACGAATCAAATTAAATCGAAGCAAACAAATTTGTATCAGCTTCGGAAGACTTTGGAAATCAGTCAGGTGCAACAAAGTACGCTCAAACAAGAATTGGAGCGTGAGGCTTCGGACACTTCGGAGCGAACGGCTAGTTTGGCGGAATTTGATGAGCAAAATTGGTGAGCTCCAACAGCAATTAGATGGCAAAAAACAACATTTGGAAGTCTTGCAAGAGCAGGAAACGCAAAATGAAAGCAGAATTGCCCAATCGGAAAGTTCGCTGAAAAACTTGCAGGCTGAACTTGCCAAATCTTCCCGTTCGTTGGATGCGAAGAAGAACGAATACAGCCTGACGAAATCTATGTTGGATAATTTGGAGGGCTATCCGCAGGCAATCAAATATTTGAAGAAGAATACGAAATGGGGAAAAAATGCGCCTTTGCTTTCCGATATCATTACGTGCGATGAGAAATATCGGGTGGCAATTGAGAATTACCTTGAACCGTTTTTGAATTATTATGTGCTAGAGAATGAGGAACAGGCTTTCGAGGCGGTAAAAATTTTGAGCGATTCGGCAAAAGGGAAAGCGAATTTCATTTTGCTCAATAAGCTGAAAAGTTTCCAATCGGGTGCAACCAAACAGTTTGAGAATGCGATTCCCGCTGTGGAAATTGTGGATTGCGATGAGAAATACAGGCGATTGGCGCATTATGTTTTGGCGGAGTTTATATCCGCCTACCACTTGGAGGGTCTGCCGACCACTCCGAGGGTGGCTCAAAGGAAAAATTCGGATTACCCTCCGAGTGGTCTTTAGACCCTCGGAGTGGTAAGAACGAAGATGATTCGGCAACTTTCATTACCCAAAACGGGCAAATTATTCAGCGCAAATATTCGGTTTCGGGTGGTTCGGTTGGATTGTTTGAGGGGAAGAAGTTGGGAAGAGCGAAGAATATTGAGAAACTCGACCAAGAAATTAAAGAGTTAGGAAAGCGAATTTCCGAATTGGAAAAGCTCATTGCTCAGGCGGAAAGTGATATTTCCCAACGAAAGGAAAACTCCAATAAGTCAGAAATTAGCCAACTCCAACAGGAAATCAATTTACTTTCTCAGGATTTTGTGGCAATTCGTACCAAAAAGGAACAGTTCGCTACTTTGTTGGAGGCGAGTTCCAACAAGCGGGAAAGTATGCAGGAACGTTTGAGCGAACTCGAACAGGTAATTTCTGACTCCAACCCGAAAGTGATAGATGAGCAAGAGGCTTTGCAGGAATTGGAATGGCGATTGGAAGATTTGCAGTTGGAGGCGGAGAAGCAACAGGCGGAAACGGCTCAGAAATCGGCTGGTTTCAATCAGCAGAATATCAATTTCCATCAGCAAACGAACAAGTTGGAGAGTTTGGAGAAAGAGATTGAATACAAACAATCTGCTTTTGAGCGTGGGAAAGCTCGAATCGAAAATAACCAAGCGGAGTTGAAAACTGCTGATGCGGGAATTCGGGAATTGCAGGATTCTTCGGATGATAATGAGCAATTGCTGATTGATTTGTACGAAGAAAAAGAGACAATTGGTCAAGGGGTTCAGGAGGCGGAAAAGGATTATTACAATTCCCGTGGGCAAATTTCCGAAACGGAAAAGCAGGTTCGCACCATTCAGAATAGCGAGTTGGGAATCAACCAAATGCTGTTGGAGTTGCAAGGAAAAATCAATGAAACTCGCCTCAGCATGAGTTCTGTGAAAGAACGTGTTTCGGTGGAGTTCGATTTGGATTTGGAGCGATACATGGCAGAAAATGAAGAAGAAATCTCTGAATCTGCGGAATTCCTACGAGCCGAAGTGACCAAGTTGAAGGAGAAAATGGAGCGAATGGGCGCAATCAACCACATGGCGATTGATGCTTACAATGAAATCAAAGAGCGCAACGATTTCATTGAGGAACAAAAGGCGGATTTGGCAAAAGCGAAGGATTCTTTGCTCCAAACAATTACGGAAATTGATACGGTGGCGAAAGAGAGTTTTTCAAAGGCTTTTGCGGAAATTCGAGAGAATTTCATTCGTGTTTTCCGCTCGCTTTTTACCGATGAAGATAAGTGCGATTTGGTTTTGGTTGACCCTGAAGACCCGCTCGGCTCAAAAATCGAAATCATGGCGCAACCGAAGGGGAAACGTCCGCTCACTATCAATCAGCTTTCTGGTGGGGAAAAAACCTTGACGGCTACGGCTTTGCTATTCGCCATTTACCTGCTCAAACCTGCTCCTTTCTGTATTTTCGATGAGGTGGACGCACCTCTGGATGATGCGAATATTGATAAGTTCAACAAAATTATTCGGGAGTTCTCCAAAAACTCGCAGTTCATTGTGGTAACGCATAATAAGCGAACCATGGCTTCTACGGATGTAATTTATGGGGTTACGATGCTGGAGCAGGGAGTTTCGGTGGTGGTGCCTGTGAGTCTTGAAGATATTTAGCTTTCGTAGCACTTACGTACTACGCTAAGGGTGTATCGTCCCGTTGGGACTTTTCTGCTTATTTGGGTGGAGGTGGAATTGGCGTAGGATTTTGAAGCTTATGCAATGCTACTGATAAATTATATTTTTGTCTAGGAAGCGTTTTTCTAACTCGGCTATTTTCTCTACTTACATTCAAGTCATAAACGCAAGTTTAATTTTGCAGTATGTATTGGCTTCTTTTTGGTATTGGGGCTAGCCCCAATACCAAAAAGAAGCCAAATATCTCTATATTGCCAATCTACTAAAACAAGCGAATATGAAACATTTGACTTCCGAACAAAGATATACAATAGAGCGCATGTTGAAAAACGAATATTCCCAGCGGGAGATAGCCGATACCATCGGTGTGAGTGAGACGACCGTGAGCCGGGAGATAAAGCGCAACAAGGACATGCGTTCAGGAGAGTACCGTGCGAAGCTGGCGGATTCCAAGGCGGAGAGACGCAAGAAAGAGAAGCCGAAGCCAAAACGTTTCACGGAGCAAATCAGGGATTACGTGCGGGAGAGACTTGCCACGAAACTCAGCCCGGAGCAGATTGCAGGCAGGGCGAAGAAAGAAGATGCTCCCTGCGTGTCGCCAGAGCGCATCTACCAGATGGTCTGGGCGGACAAGGCGCAGGGCGGAGACCTGCACAGGCATCTTCGGACGCAGGGAAAACGTTATAGGGGGAGAGGGGCCAAAAAAGACAGCAGGGGCGTCATCAAGGGCAGGGTGAGCATTGAAGAAAGGCCGGAGGAGGTGGATGCGAAGGAGAGAATCGGGGATCTGGAGATAGACACCATCATAGGAAAGGACAGGAAGGGCGCCATCCTTACCATCAATGACAGGGTCACGGGGAATGTGAAAATCAGGAAGCTGGCGGGCAAGAACGCCCAACGGCTCGCAGAAGCCACCGTGGAGTCGCTCAGCGACTGGAAACCCTTCCTCAAGACAATCACCTCGGACAACGGAAAGGAATTCGCATCCCATCGGTTCATCGCAGAGGAGCTGGGCATAGATTTCTACTTTGCGCATCCATACCACTCGTGGGAGCGGGGGGCAAACGAGAACCTCAACGGACTTATAAGGCAGTACATACCCAAGAAGGCGGACTTTGATACAATATCGGAGGAATACATCGCTTTCGTGGAGAATGAACTAAACAACAGACCCAGAAAAAGATTTGGATACCAAACACCAAAGGAAAAACTCAAAGAAAAATTTAAAGAAGAAAACTTGCATTAATGGCTTGAATCCTGCGTCATCATTATTTTTCTCAAGAGAAACTATTTCTTCTGTTGGACTAAATGAATGGCTGGAAATACATCTTATTAATGGTCTTTCGTCTAAACCTTCCAAAAGTTTTGGGTTCTCATTTACGGAACGAATAAACTTAAAATCATCAGATATATAGTCTCGTTCTTCTCCTGAATAGTATTTAAGAGGAAAAAAGAAGTGGATTATTTTGCGAAGAGTATTTATCATAAACAAATATAACTTCTTCCTTGAGTCGTAGCACTTACGTACTACGCTAAATATGTGTTGTCCCTTTGGGACTTTGATTTGCGATAAAGTCCCAAAGGGACGACATATCCGTAGCGTGGTACGTAAGTGCTACGCAAATTGCACGCAATACGCACGAAAGATTCAATCCCAAACATAACTTTCATCAAATTCCATATCATGTTTCCGCATCAAAAACCTGAACTCATCCTTGAAATTCTGATTTTTATGATGAATGTGCTGATTTTGAATATACCTAATCGTTCCCTCCACATTTTTATGGCTGACTGAGAATGCGCCATAACCCTCTTGCCAAAAGAAATTTTCCAATTCTGGAGAACGAGTTTTCATCCATTTTGAAGAATTGGCTTTCACTTTTTGCACAATTTCCATCAGCGGCCTTTTCTGAGAAAGTAGAAATAGCAAATGAACATGGTCGGTGAAACCTCCAACCAAAATAGCTTGGCAATCTAATTTGTTGCAAACATTTCCCAAATAAGCATGAAGTTCTGGTTCATATTTTGGCTGAATGAAATCCTCCCGATTCTTTGTGCTGAAGGCGAGATGGATGTAGTTTCCCTCCCTTAGGTTTTCAAGGCATTTCCCCGAGCGTGCCGGGGTGCGAGTTGGATGCCTATCCGTGCTGTCTACCTTATTTTGCTTTTAAGTGCTTGGTTGTCAGCAATTTGCGATTTATTTTAATTTTATTGTTCATTTTCCATTGTATTTAGGAAAATAATTCTCAATTTTGCATCCGCTTCTGGCAGGGAGGCAGTTGATTGAAAGAGTATAACGGTTTGCTTTGCGATATTTTGCTTGCTTTGGAATTTTTCAAAAAAAGCAAAAAAACTTTCAGGGTTTTGTTGCATAATGCGGAAAGGCTGTTACCTTTGCATCCCGCTTTGGAAGGTAGTTGGGGATGAGAGATTTGGAAGGCTGTTATTGCGATGTTTTATTTGTTTTGGGATTGCCCGAAAAAATAAAAAAAACTTTTGAGGGTTTGTTGCATAGTGCAAAAAGTTTGTTACCTTTGCATCCCGCTTCGGAAGGAGGTCGGATAATGAAATGGAAAGATGAATACGCATCCTTGTTTTCGGGTGCGCAGAGCCCCGGAAGGGGGCGGAAGTTCTTTGACTTGTTGGCAGAAAAAAGCATATTGATTTTTGCGAGGCTTATAATGATTATTTGGATATTTTACAATGGAGAGTTTGATCCTGGCTAAGGATGAACGCTAGCGGCAGGCCTAATACATGCAAGTCGGACGGCAGCATTCCCCTCGGGGAGATGGCGAGTGGCGGACGGGTGCGTAACGCGTATGCAACCTGCCCATGACAGGGGGATAGCCCAGGGAAACTTGGATTAACACCGCATGAAGCGGACGGTGCCGCATCGTGCCGTCCGCCAAAAGAGCGATCTGGTCATGGATGGGCATGCGTCCCATTAGCTTGTTGGCGGGGTAACGGCCCACCAAGGCGATGATGGGTAGGGGTTCTGAGAGGAAGGTCCCCCACACTGGCACTGAGATACGGGCCAGACTCCTACGGGAGGCAGCAGTAGGGAATATTGGTCAATGGGCGGAAGCCTGAACCAGCCATGCCGCGTGCAGGATGAAGGCTCTCGGGTCGTAAACTGCTTTTGCACGGGAAGAAAGCATCCATGCGTGGTTGTCTGACGGTACCGTGAGAATAAGCACCGGCTAACTCCGTGCCAGCAGCCGCGGTAATACGGAGGGTGCGAGCGTTGTCCGGAATTATTGGGTTTAAAGGGTGCGTAGGTGGCCTTGTAAGTCAGTGGTGAAATCCGTGGGCTCAACCCGCGGCCGGCCATTGATACTGCTCGGCTTGAGTATCGTAGGGGCAGGCGGAATTTGTGGTGTAGCGGTGAAATGCATAGATACCACAAGGAACACCGGAGGCGAAGGCGGCCTGCTGGACGATTACTGACACTGAGGCACGAAAGCATGGGTAGCGAACAGGATTAGATACCCTGGTAGTCCATGCCGTAAACGATGGTAACTAGGTGTGCGCGACATACTGTGCGTGCCCAAGCGAAAGCGATAAGTTACCCACCTGGGGAGTACGCCCGCAAGGGTGAAACTCAAAGGAATTGACGGGGTCCGCACAAGCGGTGGAGCATGTGGTTTAATTCGATGATACGCGAGGAACCTTACCTGGGCTCGAATCCATACTGACAGGGGCAGAGATGCCCCCTCCCTCGGGCAGTATGGAAGGTGCTGCATGGCTGTCGTCAGCTCGTGCCGTGAGGTGTTGGGTTAAGTCCCGCAACGAGCGCAACCCCTACCTTCAGTTGCCATCGGGTAGTGCCGGGGACTCTGGAGGGACTGCCTGCGCAAGCAGAGAGGAAGGCGGGGACGATGTCAAGTCATCATGGCCCTTACGCCCAGGGCGACACACGTGCTACAATGGCGCATACAGAGGGTAGCTACCTGGCGACAGGATGCCAATCTCGCAAAGTGCGTCTCAGTTCGGATTGCGGTCTGCAACTCGACCGCATGAAGCTGGAATCGCTAGTAATCGCGCATCAGCCATGGCGCGGTGAATACGTTCCCGGACCTTGTACACACCGCCCGTCAAGCCATGGGAGTCGGGTAGGCCTGAAGACGGTGGCCCTCACAGGAGCCGTTTAGGGCAGAACTGGCGACTAGGGCTAAGTCGTAACAAGGTAGCCGTACCGGAAGGTGTGGCTGGAACACCTCCTTTTTGGATGCCCGCATTGGTGGGTATGTCTTTTTTCTGCCATAGGGTCAATGATTTCGGTATATTGATGGGTATGGAACCCCGAAGTGCACTCGGCACGCCCCGGGGCTTATAGCTCAGGTGGTTAGAGCGCCACACTGATAATGTGGAGGTCCCTGGTTCGAGTCCAGGTAAGCCCACGATTCGTCCTGGGGGATTAGCTCAGCTGGCTAGAGCGCCTGCCTTGCACGCAGGAGGCCATCGGTTCGACTCCGATATTCTCCACCATGGATATTCCATACCGCACTGCCCGTGTACGATAGGTACGTCGGGCGAAAGTTCTTTGACAGATTGCAAAACACGAATGAAATGCCAATGGAGCAATCCGTTGGCGTAGGAAAGCAATTAGGGCGCATAGCGGATGCCTAGGCTTCTGGAGGCGATGAAGGACGTGGCAAGCCACGATAGTCATGGGGGAGGCGCAAGCGGCCCTTGATCCCATGGTCTCCGAATGGGGCAACCCGCCACTGGTGAAGCCATGGCACGAGAGAGCCAACCCGGGGAACTGAAACATCTAAGTACCCGGAGGAATAGAAAACAACAGTGATTCCGCAAGTAGTGGCGAGCGAACGCGGAGGAGTCCAAACCGTACCGGTCAAGGCCGGTGCGGGGTTATAGGGCCAGTATAATGATTCAATCCCCGGAGGGAACGGCATGGAAAGGCCGGCCACAGCGTGTGACAGCCACGTACCGTGGGGGATGGAGTCAGTCTGGTACCTGAGTATGCGGGGGCAGGTGAAACCCCCGTTGAATTAGCCGGCACCATCCGGTAAGACTAAATACTCCCAGAAGACCGATAGCGAACAAGTACCGTGAGGGAAAGGTGAAAAGAACCCCGGATAGGGGGGTGAAACAGAACCTGAAACTGTGCGTCCACAAGCGGTTGGAGCCAATTTGTTTGGCGACAGCGTGCCTTTTGCATAATGAGCCTACGAGTTGTCCTCAGTGGCAAGGTTAACGCACTCAGTGCGGTAGCCGGAGCGAAAGCGAGTCTTAACAGGGCGTAGCAGTCGCTGGGGGCAGACGCGAAACCCGCGTGATCTACCCATGGTCAGGTTGAAGTCCCGGTAACACGGGATGGAGGACCGAACCAGTTGACGTTGAAAAGTCTTTGGATGAACTGTGGGTAGGGGTGAAAGGCCAATCAAACCGGGAAATAGCTCGTACTCTCCGAAATGCCTTTAGGGGCAGCCTCGGGGATGTCTGGCGGAGGTAGAGCTACCGATAGGACTAGGGGGTGTCACAGCCTACCGAATCCTGACGAACTCCGAATGCCGTCAGATTTACTCCGGGAGTGAGGGCGGGGGTGCTAAGGTCCCTGTCCGAGAGGGAAAGAACCCAGAGCATCGGCTAAGGTCCCCAATTCCATACTAAGTTGATCAAAGGTGGTTCAGCTGCAGAGACAGCCAGGATGTTGGCTTGGAAGCAGCCATTCATTTAAAGAGTGCGTAACAGCTCACTGGTCGAGTGGCAGGGCATCGATAATAATCGGGCATTAAGTATGGAACCGAAGCTATGCGCCAGCAATGGCGGTAGGAGAGCATTCCATGTACGCTGAAGCAATCCCTCGAGGGGTTGTGGAGTGCATGGAAAAGCAAATGTAGGCATAAGTAACGACAATGCGGGTGGAAACCCCGCACACCGATAGACTAAGGTTTCCTGAACAACGCTAATCGGTTCAGGGTCAGTCGGGGCCTAAGGCGAACCCGAAAGGGGCAGTCGATGGGAATCGGGCGAATATTCCCGAACCTGCCTGGGAAGATGGTGACGGATACGTGACGGCATGCGCACTGACGGAAATGTGCGTTGAAGCCTTCGGGCGACAGTACTGCGAAGCCACGGCGGAGCAGACAACTGCCAGTG
Organism: uncultured Cytophagales bacterium; assembly: GCA_963729615.1. Classification (GTDB taxonomy): domain Bacteria; phylum Bacteroidota; class Bacteroidia; order Cytophagales; family Flammeovirgaceae; genus JBLIFI01. The sequence continues at coordinate 1,420 of CAVSOI010000023.1, read as the reverse complement.
AGTATTCCAAGAAAAGCCACCAAGGCAGCCCGTACCGCAAACCGACACAGGTAGTCGAGGAGAGAATCCTGAGGTGTTCGAGTGATTCATGGCTAAGGAACTAGGCAAAATGGCCCTGTAACTTCGGGAGAAGGGGCACCTACCCCCACGGGGGAGGTCGCAGTTAAAAGACCCAGGCGACTGTTTAACAAAAACACATGGCTTTGCGAAATGGAAACATGAAGTATAAGGCCTGACACCTGCCCGGTGCCGGAAGGTTAAGAGGGGGCGTTAGAGCAATCGAAGCGCTGAATCGAAGCCCCGGTAAACGGCGGCCGTAACTATAACGGTCCTAAGGTAGCGAAATTCCTTGTCGGGTAAGTTCCGACCTGCACGAATGGTGCAACGATCTGGGTACTGTCTCGGCCATGAGCTCGGTGAAATTGTAGTATCGGTGAAGATGCCGATTATCCGCAACGGGACGGAAAGACCCCATAAACCTTTACTACAGCTTAGTATTGGTATCGGGCAAGCGGTGTGTAGGATAGGCGGGAGGTATCGAAGCGGTGTCGCCAGGCATCGTGGAACCGACCTTGAAATACCGCCCTCCGCTTGTCTGATGCCTAATCCGGTAATGGAGACATTGCTTGGTGGGTAGTTTGACTGGGGTGGTCGCCTCCAAAAAAGTAACGGAGGCTTTCAAAGGTATCCTCAGTACGGTTGGCAATCGTATGGAGAGTGCAATAGCACAAGGATGCTTGACTGCAAGACATACATGTCGAACAGGGTCGAAAGACGGATATAGTGATCCGGTGGTTCCGCATGGAAGGGCCATCGCTCAAAGGATAAAAGGTACTCTGGGGATAACAGGCTGATCTCCCCCAAGAGCTCATATCGACGGGGAGGTTTGGCACCTCGATGTCGGCTCGTCACGTCCTGGAGCTGGAGAAGGTTCCAAGGGTTGGGCTGTTCGCCCATTAAAGTGGCACGCGAGCTGGGTTCAGAACGTCGTGAGACAGTTCGGTCCCTATCTGTTGCGGACGTTTGAGACTTGAAAGGATCTGCCCTTAGTACGAGAGGACCGGGGTGGACGAACCGCTGGTGTGGCTATTGCGGAGCCATCCGCACCGTAGCGTAGCTATGTTCGGAAGGGATAAGTGCTGAAAGCATCTAAGTACGAAACCCCCCTTGAGATGAGGTCTCGTTCAGGGATGTCGTAGAATACGACTTCGATAGGCCGTATGTGTAAGTCCGGAGACGGATTCAGCAGAGCGGTACTAATTGCCCGAGGTTTTCCATACAGCCAATTGTGTTTTGCAGTCTGCTCTAAGATACTCTTGGCGACGATGTCGCGGGTGTCCACCTCTTCCCATTCCGAACAGAGAAGTTAAGCCCCGTCGAGCCGATGGTACTGCCTTGAACGGTGGGAGAGTAGGTAATT
>CAVSOI010000022.1:0-161771 GCA_963729615.1 uncultured Cytophagales bacterium | reverse complement strand
TTTGCCGATTTCTAAGATTCTTTTTTAACTTTCGAGTATCTAATTTGGTTTCGATGGAAGAGTATCAAATAGATTACCAATCAGTTAAACCATTGATATTCAGACAATTTGACAGAATTATAAGTTTTTGTTTTAGGGAATAAGACAGAATGGCTTTTATTCTGAATTTATGAAATCCAGAACGTGTCAGATTTTCCTATTTGACGTAGAGACAGCGCATGCGCTGTCTAAAAACGGAAGGGTTTCCAAATATCATAGATTCACAGTAATCTTGAACGAAAAACTTCACACTACATTCTTTTTTTCTTTGGTTGGATTTCACTAATTGAATTCTGAAGAGTGGCTGCGGAAGTTTGTTATATGATTGGAAACTCATGGCTCAATTCAATTCCGCCCATTTTGTGGTTGCTCCTATTTTTTTGAAGGAACTCCCATGAACCCCAAACCTGTAAAATCCAACCAAAACCTTTTGAGGAAAGTACCACAAAATAAATGCGGTAAAATGTAGGAAAATGATTTCCAAATCAAGAATCATATTTTCAAACAAAAATTAATATTGCAATAGACAGCGCATGCGCTGTCTCTACATTGAAAATAGTACAAATTCAGAATAAAATGTACTCCGTTCTTCCAGAACGGATTTATTAAAATCGTTTTGGAAGAACAAAATCAATCGTGATAATATCTATTCCTTATAGAATCACAAAGAAGCAAAACTCAAATCCAATACTTGAGATGATTTTTGAATTGGAATGGTAGATTACCTGATTTTGAATCAACATTTTAAGAATACACATACTTGCATAACAATTCCCCAATCCAATGAATTGAATCATAAAAGATTCACCAATGAAAACAGAAACCATGGAAGAAGTAAAAGTGCATAGCACAATAGAAAGAAAGGAATTGAACGCATTTTGCCCACCTTATGTGCCTAAAACAAAGTGCTTAGAAGGCTTGAAAGCAGATGAGCTGGCTAACGAAATTTGGAAAGCCATCATTAAGCCCATCAGTGTAGAAAAACTCACTAGAGACATTATGCAACTTTTCAATGTATCAGAAAAGTATTTGCAACCGCATGTTTTTGCCTATTTACATGAGTTGCAAAACAAAAATATGATTCGGGTAATCAACACGAACTATACTGCGGAGCAGACTGAACCGCTTGAGCATGAAAGAGAAGATAAAACTTTGAAGGAATTGTAGGAGCAAAGAAAGCTGGATAGTTTTATTTTCATCTTGTATGATTTGATTTTCTCTGGCTATTCGTCAGAATGTTCATCCGAAAACTAATGGACGCTCCGTTTTCCCTCCCTGTTGTCAACCTTTGCCTGTCTGAATTTTAATAATTCTATATTTCCAAAACAGTTCCGTAACTCAAATAGTTTTCTAGCTAAACCTTACTAAAACGATGAACATGGAAACTTCTGAATCATTACTTCTCAATCCGAATGCACAGCAGAAGTACGGAAAAGCAGTCAATCTCCTTCCTATTCTTTATGTAGCTTGGGCAGACTCAATCCTGACAGAAAAAGAGGTTGGGGTGATTCACTCGGAAGTAGAAAAGCAGGATTGGTTAACGCTAGACGAAAAAAGTTGGGTAACTCAATGGCTGAATCCTAACAATCCTCCTTCACCAATTGATTTAAAAAATTGGCTAGTAATTATTCAGCGAGCGGTTTCCAAAATAAATCTCCAAAAGAAAATATGCTTAGCAGAATTAGGATTGAAGGTTGCTGAAACAACCACAGACGAAAAAGTGCATCCAAAAACAGAGGCAAAAATCAGAGTGGCACTTGCCAATATCGAACAGGCTTTGGGAATTGTTGGGGAAGAAGGTGGCAACCGATTCGTAGATTTTTCTGGTGGCAAACCCGACCATAAAGAAATGTTCGACATCAACAGAATGTCTGATATTATGGATGGAGACCAAAAGGAAACCGTGGAAACTGTAAAGGAAATTATTGCCACTCCTCAGTTTAGGTTAAGGAGATATCCAAATAAAAAAGCACACAGAGAACAGGTTTACGAATGGTCTAAGTTTTTGGCAGACAAAGGCTTAGGACAGATTGGCTACCCGAAAGAGTTTGGCGGAGGCGGAGATTTGGAAGCTTATTTTACCGTAATGGAAACCTTGAGTTACCATGATTTGAGCTTGGTAATCAAATTTGGGGTTCAGTTCGGATTGTGGGGAATTTCGGTTTATTTGCTCGGAACGGAAAAGCATCACGAAAAATTTTTGAATAAAATTGGGAGTTTGGAAATCCCTGGTTGTTTTGCCATGACAGAAACTGGGCACGGCTCAAATGTTCAGGATTTGGAAACCACAGCGACTTATGATAGAAAAACGAAAGAATTTATCATTCATTCTCCAAACATCAATGCGCAGAAGGAATACATTGGGAATGCGGCAGTTCATGGACAAAAAGCCACCGTTTTTGCCAAGCTGATAATTGATGAAGTTGACTTTGGCGTTTCCGCATTCATTGTTCCTATTCGAGATGAAAACGGAGGTTCTTTGGAGAATGTGAAAATCACAGATTGTGGAGACAAATTAGGCTTGAATGGTGTGGACAATGGAAGATTGATGTTCGACCATGTTCGGATTCCGAGGTTCAATATGTTAGATAGATTTGCCTCGGTAAATGATGAAGGATTGTTCCAAAGCCCGATTCCGAGCGATGGAAAAAGATTTTTTACCATGCTCGGCACATTGGTTGGCGGGCGAGTGGGGATTTCCCGTTCTGGGTTGGCGGCCGCAAAAAAAGGCTTGACCATTGCCATCAGGCACGGAGACAGGCGAAGGCAATTTGGGCCTGTGGGAATGCAAGAAGTCCAAATTCTCGATTACCAAACCCATCAGCGCAAACTGATTCCGCTTTTAGGAAATGCCTACGCTGTTCATTTTGGCACACGCTATCTGACAAACCGTTTCTTGGGCAGAAATGAACACGATGCAAGAGAAATAGAAGCCTTGGCAGCGGGAATGAAGGCTTATTCTACTTGGAACACAACAAACACGCTCCAAATTTGCCGAGAATGTTGTGGCGGAAAAGGTTATTTAGCTGAAAACCTATTAGCAGATTTAAAAGCAGACACGGATATTTACACTACGTTCGAGGGAGATAATACGGTTTTGATGCAACTGGTGGCGAAAAGCTTAATCATAGATTTCAAAAAGGAATTTGAGGACATCAACCTGATTGGAATGTTACGGTTTGTAGCAGAAAAGGCAGAGTTGACCTTGTTCGAGAAAAATCCTGTGATTACTCGAAAAACAAGCGAAGAACATCTACTGGATTCCGATTTCCATTTGGAGACCTTCAAATCGAGAGAGCGAGAAATGCAAACTACTACCGCCCGAAAACTGCAATCGCTCATGAAAAGCACAGATTCTTTCACTGCCTTTAATCAATGCCAGCAACAGTTGGTCGATTTGGCCTTTGCACACATTGAGCGAATTGTGTTGGAGCAATTCCTTTTGGCAATTGAGCAAGTTGACAGTGAACAAGAAAAGAAAATGCTTGCAAAATTATGTCAATTATTTGCCATAGGGCAACTTGAAAAGCATAAAGGCTGGTATCTGGAAAACGATTACATGTCAGGGTCAAAAACTGAGGCAATCTCTGAACTCCACCTAAAACTTTGTGCAGAAATCAGAGAAGATGCGGTGGATTTGGTAAATGCTTTTAAGATTCCCGAAGAATGTTTGCCAGAGTTGATAAAATAAGACGCCTCTTATTTTATCTCACACTAGGAAAATTCATAAAGCAAAACGGTTTTCGATTGCCCGATTCAATGTGAATTTGCAGATTTGCAGTATGAAAAAAGTCAATTGGTTATTTCTACTTTGTGGTTTTCTTGTGGCTTGCCATTCTCCCAAGCAACGAGAGAATTCAGAGTTTGTATTGGATGCAAATTCCTTCATTCTCGAATATGAAAACGAGTTTGCTGAAAAGTCTAGGAAATACCAACTCCAAAATTGGAATAAACAAGTTGGAAAGTATGATTCCCTACAATTCTCTATTGCTCAGAATGAATTCCATTCGTTTTTAGGGGAAAAGAAATGGAGCTCTACAGCGGCCGAATTCTTAAAGAAGAGAACTGAGCTTCTCCCAATTCAAGCGAAACAACTCCACCAAATTATTTATTCAGGCATTCCACATCAGGAAGAGTCATTTGGCAACTGCCTGAAAGTCAACAGTATAAACAATTCTGATTTCAGAAAAAGTAACTTTGTAAAATTCAACAGGAGTTATTTCAGCTTTGAATCTTTCGATTCTCTTTTCCGAAATGCTGGCATAGAATCTGTCAAGAAATTTTGGTGGGAGAAGAATAGGGAAAGTTTGAACGGGAAATCGAATGATTTGAGAGCACTCCAAAAAGCCAGAAATCAACTGGCTGAATTGGCAGGTTACGGAAATTATTTTACCTACCTTTCTGCTGAATATGGAATGAGTGCACAGGAAGCACTGCAAATGAATCGAGATTTCCTACTCGAAATCAGACCTGTATTCAGAGAACTCCACACATTTATAAGATATGAATTGGCCGAAAAATACAAAGAACCTATTCCTGCAAAAGTCCCAATCTATTGGGTAAATTCATTTTCTGGAACTGATTGGTCTATGAAAGCACATGGGAAATACACTCAATTTTTGAAAGATACTATCAGACAAAACAGCTTGACTTGGCTACAAAAACAGGTACAACAGAATTTTGAACAGCTCGACTTCCCCCCAATCCCGGCAACTCATTTGAGTTATGAGAACAAGAATGCAAAAATTATTTTCTTGGATATTGACAGGCAAAATGACTTGAGGTTGAATAAAACTTTAAGAAAAAGTGGAAATTCTTATAAACAAATTGCCCAGGAAACCATGAAATGGCACTACGCCAAAAACTTCGTAAATCCTGATGTGCCATTATTATTGAGAGCACCTGCTTGCCCAGCTTTAGAAATTGGATTCGCAAAGTTCGCTGAGAGCGTCAACAAAAATGCTTTTGAGGAAAGCTATAAAAGCCGTTTTGATAGTGTTGCCATGATTGACTATGAAATGGAAAGACTACTGGAAGAAGCCTTGCAGGTTTTACCACAAATGGTATATGAAGCAGGAGTAGTTTCCCAATTTGAATTCAAATTGTATGCGAATGAGCTAGATTTTGAACAATACAATTATAAATGGTGGGAATTACAGGAGAAGTTTCTGGGAATTTCCTCTCCTGAAGTAGTTCGCTCAGAATTTGGCGATGTGGCTGTAGAGGAAAGTATTTTCAGACAGCCATTTCAATCGTTCGATAATTTTTTGGGAACTCTTATTGCTTACGATTTGGAAAGTAAAATGCAGAACAACTACTCACACCTTACTTTCCAGAGGATTATGCGTTTTGGAAAAGTATTCACTTGGCAAGAAATCTATGAAGAGAATTTAGAGTCTTTGCCAAATTCTAAAATTGTGGCAAAACGTTTCGAGCCGCTCATCGCTTATCTCAAGAAGAAAAATATAAAGAGGAAATCTACACTTCCCGATTGGGAATGATTTCAAGTGTGAAATAGCAATATAGTAAAATGGCAAATCAAAAAACTGAAATCTGGACTATTCAATCAGTTGAAAATTAGTAATAATAGCTGGTGGTTTAAGACATGTAATGCTATTGAGTATATGAGTTAAAAGTGCAAGCGTAAACGCCTGCACTAGAGTTTGAGCATTACCACAACCCTCTCAATAATCAAAAGATATTCTTGCTACGGGCGCATCTCAAAATGTCGCAATAAATTAAAACCTACTCTCCAAATGAAATAATTGATGTTATAAGTAAACGTCTGGCAGGGTCTGCGACCGCTGCCAGCGTATGCTTTTTTTAGTGTGCGACAAAATGAGATGCAGCACCCCTTGCAACTTACTTATAAACCTTCTTTTTATTCAAAGCTGCGCGATACTTAGCGGCATTTCTTGCGTGTTGCGCACCCGTTTTAGCAAAGTTGTGGTAGCCATTAAAATCTTCACTCGCACAGAAAAATATATAATCATGCTTTTCGTAATTCAAAACGGCACTAATTGAATTAGGCGAAGGAACATTAATAGGTCCTGGAGGTAAACCTGTGTTTCTGTATGTATTATAAGGAGACTCATATTCCAAATGCTTGTTCAGAACTCGCTTGATGGTGAAATCTCCAACACCAAAAATCACCGTTGGATCTGCTTGCAATAGCATTCCCTTCTGCAAACGGTTCATGTAAACTCCAGCAACTCTTGTTTTTTCATCATTTTTTGCCGTTTCCGCTTGAACAATCGAAGCTAACACGGAAACTTCTTTTTGAGTCAGACCAATTTCTTTTGCTTTCGCAGTTCTTTTTTCATTCCAGAAAGCATCATATTCTCGCTTCATCCTATCGAACAAGGCTTTTTCATCGGTTGTCCAATACATTTGGTAGGTGTTTGGTAAAAACATAGACTGAATATTGAGTGTGTCAAATCCATATTCGCTCACAAAGTCCGAGTTATTCAGCAACTCTAAGAATTTAGATTCATCTGCAATCAAATTATCGCAAATCTTTTTTGCCAAGTCGCTTTTAAGCCTTGCACTATTGAATGTCACATTTACGGGAGTTTGCGCTCCTGAACGCAATAAGCGAATCAAATCTATGTTGCTAATATTTTGCGGAATAATATATCTACCCGCTTTTACATTGTCGTTGTATTCTAAAAACTTAGATACGAAACGGAAGTGAAGTTTACTTCTGGAATCTAAAAGCGACCTATTCACCAAATTATCAGTTACATCATCAATATTATCGGCAGGCTTTATAAAAAACTCAACGTCATTTTTAGCCGTCTGATTGATGATTTTTGCGTAAAACACCTGATATGTGTAAAACATGGTGCTTACAATAATTACAGAACCACTTATGAACAGGGCAATCAACAAATTTCTTTTATTCATGGAATCTTGCTTAGAGTTTGCACAAAGATAGAAATGAACTGCCAAAGAAATCTCATCTATCTATTTATTGAGTTACAGTTTAGGACTTTTTTTGAGATTGATTAAGAAATAATACTATTTTTAGTGAAAAATTACATTTTCAAATTATACAATACAAAAGACAAAAATACATTAAAGTTGGATATAAATTTGCAGAAAATAATTCAACAGAAAGTACTATCAGTACAAAACTACTCGCTTTAACACTCAACCAAAGGCATGAAAAAGACTTACTTTTTTTTAACGGCATTACTTGTTTTACTTTCTCAGTTTGTGTTTGCAGGTACGAACAGAAGTTGGGAGTTACTCTCTTCTGAAGATGGAATAGAGTTTTATGTTTCAAACATAGAAGTGGGAGGTGGAAGAACAAAAACACTTTTGAAGATACAGAATACAAATGAGCATGAATCAAAAGTTAGTTTCTACGCCATATTTCCCTGTTCTGAAAGCCAAACAAAAAAACAGGCAGAAATCGTTTTTGTAGGTGCTAATGAAACAGCTATTTATACTTATCAGGTTTGCGAGATAGGTAAAGGAAAAAAAATTGAGTTGAAAAGCATTCAGGTAATAGAACAATAACAATTTGATTTTCAGTAGGTTATGAGCGATTGGCATTTTTATAGCCAATCGCTTTTTAGTTTCTCAAAAGCAATTATCCCGCTCAGAGTTGCCCCAGGAATTCCCTGCCCAGGGTAAGTGGTATCTCCACAGATGTAGGCTTTGTGTCTGTCGAGCCGAGCATCGAGCATTTGCCAAGGTTTGGTTTTCATAAATTGTGGATAGCCTCCTACAAAACCCCACTCTCGCTTTGTCCATTTTTGCCAGCTTTTTGGTGTGGAAGAATGTTGGTAAATAATATTCTCTTTTTTCAGAAAACCGAGTTCTTCCAATCTGGAGATTATAGCATTTTCCACCTCTGAACTATCATAGATGATGTTCTCTTTCGGATTATGAACATGTGTGCTTATGGAAGCCACCATACAATTTTCCTCATCGCAGCGAGATTTGTCGGAAGGATGACTCAAACTAAGGAAAATACTATCTGAACCGACTTGTGGCAATTTCTCTTTTAAGTGGATTTGATGATGAATAGCAGGGAAATCTAATGTAGCTTTACGGAAACCTATTCCCATCTGGAAAGCACTATTCAATTTTTCAGAACCCAATACTTTACGCTGTTTCTTTTGCGCTTTGGGTTCGTTGAAAAGCTGGAGCGTATTATTTATGGGAATACTGGAAACCAGATACTTACATTTAAAACTGCCTTGTTTTTTCGTCTGGATTTCGTAACCATCCCCACTCCTACTCAGTTGCTCTACGCTTGTTCTCAAATGAACTTCAGAGCCTTTGTTTTCGAGAAAATCCACTAAAGGAGTTACCATGTTAATCAGTCCACCGTTTACATAATGATTTCCATAATTTGTATAACATAATGCGGTTGCTCCAAACAACACATTGACTTCTTCAATTGTATTCTGGGCGGTAATTAGCAACTGTTCGTTCACAAAATCAACAAATTTCTGATTATCCAGCAAGTCATATTTTTCTAATAGGCTTTTCATGGACATGAGTGAGTAGCCTGCAAATCGGAACTGTTTGAGTGAAGCATTCTTTGCGCATTTCAGTAAGTCTTGCAAATTGGTAGGCGGAAAACTCGTCTGCTTTAGTGAGGTTTCCCAAACGAAATCACTTATTTTTTTACAAAATCGCCAAAATCTTACTTGATTTTTTTTTCCAAAAGCTTTTTCCGATTCTTCAATCCATTTGTCTAAATTTTGGTGGCGACTGATTTGTGCGTTGTCTTTCAACCAAACTTGCATAGGCAGTTCTAATTGAACCGTATCAATTTCTACTTCAATCTGCTCTAGCAAATACTTCAAAGGCATGTTTTCGTCTAACCCGACCAGAGTAGTTGCGCCTGACTCAAACACGAAACCTTTACGCCAATAAGAACTTGTGCAACCGCCAACGAGCCAGTTTTGCTCCAAAACCCCCACTTTCAAACCTTCTTTGGCAAGCAAACATGCAACAGTCAAACCTGCCATTCCACTTCCGACTATGCAAACATCAAATTCTTTATTTTCCATTGAATTTATCTCATTGTCTGAACAAGCAACCTTCTGTTAGGGAGGTCGCTATAAAGGACAAACCATTGAAATAAATTTATGTTTCTATTTGGAAGGATGAATCGTCTAAAAAACTACTGGGCAATCTATGTAGCGATTTCCCCATTTCGATTTTCCTTTGTAGCGGTAATCTTTATTGGGTTCTATGGTAATGGAAATTTCGTGTGAGCCACCCGTTTGTCCGCTGAGTTCGGAGATTGTTAAATCATAGGAGTAGGCGAACTTGAAGTAATTGGTTTTGTAGCCGACCAGAAAATTGGCAGATTCTTGCTTGCTCTCAAAATTATAACGCAACCAAGCCCCGAAAATCAGAGGTTCTTTTGTGAAATTCATTCCTGCATCGGCAGATATGAACTTGCCTTGCTTCTGAACAATCAAAGCAGGTTGGAGACTGAAAACCTCCCGCTTCCTTCTCATTTTAGCCATTTTTCCGCCAATATGTGCAGAGAAGCGAGTGGGCAGTCGGTCTTGTCCTGCTACTGAGCCGCTTAAATCGGGCGAATTGAGATGGTGGGCACTCAATCCAGCCCAGAAATAAGGAGTGTAATAAACCATACCGAAATTAAAATCGGCAAAACCTGACTGAAATCCGTCCAAATTCTCTTGTGTTGCCCCTCCATTAGTAAGTTGGTCGCCAAATTTGAGATTGTTGAAATCGAAATTCCGCAATCCGTAGCCTCCTTGCAGACCAAATCTGAACGATTTTTCTTTATCAATTCTGGCATGGTAGGAGTAAGAAAGCCAGACCGTATTCGACATATATCCCAGTTCCTTCGCTCGGTCATTAGCAAGCATGATTCCGAGCCCGCTGTTGTAGTAATCCAAATTGTACTCGAATGCAAACAAATTGGTTTCGTAAGATTCAGGAATATTGAGCCATTGATTTCGATAGATGGAAGTGAAGCGGTAATGCTGGGTTGTTCCTGTAAAAGCTGGATTTAAGAATGTGGGGGATGCGTAAAATTGGGTAAAATTCGGGTCTTGGGCTTGGATTTTGATTACTCCAAATAGTAGAATTATTGGAAAGAAAAATTTAATAGGATTTTTAAAAGTTCTATGCAAAGAACACTTTTTAAGGTTCAAGCGTGGACGCTTGAACCAGAGTAGCTTCGATAAACTATTGAGAATATTGCTTAGTTGATTTGTCATTTTTGATAGTTGCTCGGATTCAAACCTCAAAAGTCGATTTCGCATGAACTGGTTTGTGAATATTGGCAAATATCATACAAAAATAGGTTTCTCGGCAATCAATCAAACTCTTCTTTCTTCAAACCAATTTGCTCTTTCTTCTGTTTTTCTTTGAATAAATCGAGGAATTCTTTTTTCTCGTCTTTCAAATCTTGCTTTATTTTTTGGGCGACAACCTGCTTATCATAGCTGATTTTGAAATTATCGGGAGTTCCTGTAAGAAGCAGGAACAGGTTTCCACCTCCCAAACCATCGTCTTCAATTGCTCCGAAGGCTTCGTCTTTATCTGGCTTTTTGAAATTACTCATCGGAACTTGCAAATGATAAGTCATTTCGCCAGAAATCCGCTGTTTTCCGCCTACAAAAATTTGCCCTGCGCTAGAACTGATTTCCATTTTCGGAATAATCAGCGTGTCGGCTTTGATGAGGAGATTGTTAGTCAATTTAGAAAAGGAGATATTTTCTAAATCTTTGTTTTTGAGGAAAAAAGCCAATTGTTGCATCGGTTCATAGTTGATTAGCTTTCCATTCAGCACTTCGGCATCAATTACTGCATCGGCTCCTTCCCAAATAAAATCCCAATTTTTATTGAGTGGAAATTGAGCCGAAATATCTGCGGAGAGCGTCCCTGCCAAATTCTTGTGGGAAATGGCATCTAAACCAAAATCGTTGAAGGTTCGGAAAAGTGTGGGTAAATCTACCGAGCTGATTCCAATTGTTCCCGCAAAATCATTCTCGCTTTTCTTCAAACCCATCTTCCCATTCAGCACAAAACTCCCTTGCAACCAATCAAAACTTACATTATTGAATTCGTAATCTGCAAAATTGACAATTGCCACTTCCCCTTTTGCCTTTTTCAAAGTCCAATCTTCATAAACAAACTCTTCTACATTGGCTTTCAAGTTCATGTACGGAGATACGAAAACGGAGGAATCTTCTTTTGTTTCATAAATCTCATCGCTCAATAAATCTTTGACTATCAACTTATTAGAAAATAGATTTATATTCAATCCTGCATATTCCGATTCGCCCAACTCCAACCAATTGATGATTTCCCCTCTTATTAAGAAATCCGAATCTCCTACTTTCCCAATCAAAGTATCAATCAGAATTTGGTTTTTCTTGAATTGGAAATTCGCAGTCTGGAATTGCCAATTTTGAGGATGATTTTTGAACTTGAAACTCGCATCTGAAATCGCTAAAGTCCCTTTTGCCTTTTGGATTGAGTTTTTGGAGAGTTTCCCCAAATAATTGAGGTCAATTTTCAAATCTCCAGTGGCGGAACTAATGCTTTCCATAGAATAGAAAGCCAATAAATCTGCCAATTTTAGCTGGCCTTTAAAATCTATGGCAAGGTTTGGATTTTCCAGATTGGAGACTTCTACCTTTCCTGAAAATGGATTATTTGCCAAGTTTCCCGACAGACTGTCAAGCTTCAGGCTAGAGGTTGACAAATTCTGCAATCTCCCATTACTGAACTTACCGCTCGCAAAGAAGTTATCAATCTTTTGGTCGTATTTGGAGTGAGAAATGGAAACATTGGAAAACCCAAATCCGACCTGAATACTTGGCATTTGATTTCCCACTAATTTCCCGTCAATTTCTGCATTGAAATATACTTTCCCATTACTATTATAGTCAGCCAGTTGAGTTCTCACATTTTGCGGACAGAAAGCGAGAATGGTTTGAAGGTTCGTGTTTTTCCCATCTATTTTCAAAAACAAATGAGAATCGTTGATTCCCTCATACACACCAGAAAGTGCAAATTCCCCACCTCCCAATTTCAATTCGGCTTCTTCAATTTGAATGATTTCCTTTTCAAACTGATAGCTGAAAGGCATGGAGATTTCAAGATGCTGGTTTTTCAAATAATTGGTGTTTCCAGCCTTAATTTCTCGGATTAGGCAAATTCCGTCCAGTTCAGTTTCAAGGCTGTTGGTTTGGAACTCGACTTTGGCAACAGCTTCGGAGATATTGACTTTGTAAGCACTTTTATTCTTAAAATCTTCATAAGAAAAATCTACTTTATCTAATTTCAGTCTGTTGAGTTTAAAACTAAAATTTTCGCTTCTTTCAGCAGATTCGGTGGGTTTTAAGATAGTGAAGTTGTTCTCCCCATTTTGGAATACTTTCAGATTCACTTGCCCATTTTCTGCATAAAGTTGCTGGAGTTTATAATTCCCATCTAATAATTCCCACAAATTGAATGTGAAATAAAGCGTCTCGAAATAGGCCAAAGTGTCAGGTTTCTCCACCTGCGCTTCTTTTACTAAAATATGGTCGAAGGAGATGGAAACATTGGGGAAAGCTTGCCAAATTGTGGCGTCTATTTTTCGGGGTTAAACTTCTGCTTGCAGTCGCTTATTTACTTCATTCACAAAAGAGTTTATAATTCCACCTTGGTAAAAAGTGAGAATTATTGTCAAGAAAACTCCAAGCAGAAACAGAAAACTCCCACTCCAAAAAGCGACTTTTTTGGGTGTAGAATTCGTGAGCTTTCTATAAAAATCCAATATTTTTTGTTTCAAATGAGTAGTTGGTAATGGTTTAATTTGTTGGATACTAAATTACCAAATTACCAATATTATGCCTAATTGTTCTGGCTCACAAAACAAAAAAAGGGAAGCCAGCAATTGCCAACTCCCTTTTCTGTTTCAATTTATTTTCACTTTGCAATCAGCATTTTCTTGGTTTTCTGACCTTCGCCATAAACCAGTCTGATTATGTAAGTACCTGTTGCTAAGTTGCTAGTATTGTATTTCACCTCATGCGTTCCTTGCGGGAATGAACCTTCTTCAACTACATCAATCAGCTGACCGAGTTGGTTATAAATCGCCAAGGAAACCTCTCTTTCCTTATCCAACGAGAAACTCAAAGTGGTTTCATCTTTCGCAGGGTTCGGGTAATTTTGATAGAGTTCCAATTTACCACCTACGTTCACCACTCTGATTCTGAAAGCGGTAATTTTCCCGTCAAAATCTTCTTGGAAAAGTTGGTAATAATGAGACTCTCCTGCTTTCAAATTAGCTTCTTCATCCCAATAAGCATATTCTAAAGGCTCTTTAGAATCCCCTGCACCAATTAATTCTTCACTTTCGTTGTAGTCAGTCAAGAATTCCATTGCGCCTTTTCCGCCAATTGCTCTTTTCAGAATAAAGCCTTTATTACTTATTTCGGATAGCGTTTTCCAAAATAATCTTACCCCTTTTCCTTCCACATATTCAGCATCGAAGCTTGCCAAGGAAATTGGTAGTGGATTCACAGTGAAATCTCCTACTGCAGCATGAGTAAATGGACTAAACGAAGGTGCTGCTTGGTCGGAAATCTGATAACCTGCAGTGGCATCTCCAGCAAAAATGCTAGATGGTCCCTCACCTTCCCAAAGCTCACCATCTCCTACACCGGCATCGTAGAAATGTCCAACTTTCAATATACTTGGGTCAGTTACATCGCTATCACTATTCCAATGCAGAACAATTCTTGCAGTGGAAGTTCCCGAAGTTTGGTCAATATTCCAATATTCTAAGCTACTTACCCTATCAATAAATCTTGGATCTGTCTCTGGGTATTCTCTTACCCAAAATCCACTAATTCTACCAAAGCTTTCATTGAAATATTCTGCTTTGAAAGTGGTTGGGAAGTTATTTAAGTCTTTCACACCTGCTTCTAGGAAGACACCATTCTTACCGACTGGGAAACGGAATGTTCCGTCAGCATCTGGAGCGATGGCAAATCTTTTTGCGATTGGTCCGTTGATATATGAAGCATCCGAACCTCCTGAAGAACCGCCATCTGTATTTATTGCTCCATTTACTGTAGCAAAAGACTCCAATGTCAACAAGTTTGCATCTGATGTAGTAATCAACCCATCATTCAGATAAAGTGAAACAGGGTTGTCTCCCGTCTCCAAAGTTAAATCTGTACCTAAGGTAATATTAGCACTTACACCATTTCTATTCATCGTAAACACATCCAAGTCTCTGTCTCCAGCAGTAAATTTAAGTGTTCCAGTAACTGCTCCTTCTCCACCAATCTCCATTTCTGAAGTAGGCGTTCCCCTTATTGTTCCGTCATTCTCTACCAAATCTCCATTGAGTGTCAATTTGAAATCTCGAATGCTAAGAATAGAACTGGTGTTTATATTTAATTCAGAACCTGCGACACCGCTTACGCCTACAATTAAATCACTACCCATATCAATATCAATCGCAGTATTTGCATCATCTCTTGTTCTTGTGATAGTCAAGTTACGTAGCGTGTAATCTATATCTGTACTTGTATCGAACTCCATTGGGTCGAAATTGCCTCTGCCCCCAATAATCATTTCCGAGTTTACACTTCCTATGAAATTGCCAAGAACTTGGTTATGGACATTATTGATAGTTAACAAATTATCTCCAATTGAGAAACCGCCTCTAATCAATCTGATAGCACCAGTTGGTAATGCCAAGGCACTATTTCCAAGTGTTAAGTTAGAGCCAAGTTCAACTGTACCATTAGGGTCTTTGTTGATAATTAGATTTTCCAAATTCTGGAATCCAGCTGTGAAGGCAATATCGTCTCCCAAATCATCTACCCCATTCAATATTAAATCTGCATTGAAATCGCCTGTGAATGTCCCATTTGTACCACGAGTGAATTCGTTTAGGCTAGAATTGATTGTCAACTCCAATCCATTCATCACGAGTTGACCTGTTGTTAAATCAAACTCGCCATTGAATTCGCTTACCGAGCCACTTGGTTCACCTACATTCAAATTCGTTCCCATAGTTACTGAACCTGGAGCCCCAGTTGCAATTCTATTCATTGAGAAAGTTTGCAAGTAGTTATCCTCTGTATTATCTGTTTTGAAATTGAGAGTTCCTGCATTGGTAGAATAAGTTCCTTCTACAGCTAAATCGGAAGTAAAACTCCCTCTCAGGTTTCCAGTTCCAGTTATTTGATCTCTCAAAGTCAATTTATTTCCCTCTAAGGACAGAACTCCATTTGCATCAGTGAGTTGCAAGCCAGATGTTCCGCTTCCATTAATTCCCACTCGCACATCTGAGCCTAAGTCAATGTCAATCAGCGTTCCTGCATCATTCAAAGAACGGTTGATGTACAAACCTCCAACCGTATGGTTTGCAAGCGTTGAAACATCGAATACTAAAGGAGTCATGTCTCCACGACCTCTGATATTCAAAATTGTGTTTGCCACTCCGTCTCTTCCTCTGAATCTACCGTTTGCAATAACAACATCATTGGCAATTCTTAGAGCAAACTGGCTCATAATCAGCGTGCCATTTGTCAAGTTGAAATTACCAGGCGCACCCGCTACAATACTGGGGTCTCCAACTTCTAAGAGCGTTCCTAAAGTAGCTGTTCCTGTTGCAGTTCTATTGAGCGTGAAAATCTCCAATCTTTCCGCTCCAGTCGCAAAGTTGATTGAGTTTCCTGTTGCACCAGTTCCGTTTATAACTAAATCAGCATTATAATCTCCTGTAAACCTACCATTTGCAGTTCTTACAAAATTATTAGCAGTAGAATTGAACGTTAATCTGTTTCCATTTAGGATCAAATTTCCATTTCCAACAAAATCCATTCTACCATTCAAGTCAGCAAAGCCTAAACCAGCATCACCACTTCCTGTTGGAGTTCCTACTGTCAAATCACTTGTTAAGCGAACGGCTGAAGTGTTTCCGATTCCAAGCTCAAATCTAAATCTTCTCAACTGATTTTCTCCGGCCACAAAGCGTAAGTCATTATGGTTGATGTTGTTGAAGAAAAGAATTTCTGAACGATAAGAACCTCCGAAAGAACCTTGGTTCGTACCTGAATTAGATATTGGCACACCGATATGGATTCCTCTTGTTCGACCAGTAGTAGCATCTGTGTAATTTGTTTCCAAATCTAAGATTGCTCCTGTGGCAATTGCCAAAGTCCCGCCTTCCAGCCTGGCATTGCTTCTTAGTAGAGTTCTATGTGAAGTTCTATTGATGGTAAGCGAACGAAGATTTCTGTCCAGAAACGCTCCTGTTTCTGCATCCATGAATAAACTTACCGCTGAACCAGAACCTCCAATTACCATTTCAGCTTGGTTTCCTCCTCTGATTCTACCGCCTTCATAGATGTTGAAGCCAGCAGTTGGGTCAGTATCTTGCCTTGTTACTCTACCATTGATAGTGAAAATTCTACCATTGGCGTGCGATGTATAGTTAGAGAGTGCCAACGCCCCTTTTGTTAAATCCAAATCTTCACTTATTGTCAGATTGGAGCCCAAATAAGCTACTGCATTATTATTATCTCCTGTTCGGTTGATTTCAAGCCTTTTGAGAGTTTGATAACCAACAATCTGCGGAAAAGTAGTTGTATTGGTCTGCCCCGTATTCAGCCCATTGTACCAACGGAAAATAATTGGCTCATCAGTATCTCTATTCAATCTTCCTGGGCCGTTTATTATCATTTCTGAATCAGCCGAGCCCCTGAATAAACATTTACGGGCATTGTTTGCATCTGAAAGAGGAAAAGATCTAAATCCATCTGTTGTCAGATTCAGAGTAAGTATTTGGTCATTCAAGATGAGTTCTGCACCATTGAACTGGAATATTCCATTCATATTTGCTTCATCACCTACAATCAATTGACTACCAAGCGTAATTGAACCGATATCATTTGTTCCAGACCTACGCTGCATCCAAATGGACTTGATATACATTCCATCTCCCGTTTGGGTAAAATGCAATGCTTTTCCACTGTCTCCACCTAAGTCATCAGCAGCTTTTCTACCATTGTTGAAAGTTAGGTTTGCATATTTAGAACCTGTAAAACTATTGCTAGCATCTGTAAATACGTAAGTGTTAAACCCTACTGTATTACTATTTCTTGCTTCCCCTCCAATCTGAATCGTATTTTCGTTGCCCATTTCTCCACCCAAGCCAAAGTTGCCTGAAATCAAATCCAATGTATCGCATACGTTGAGTGTGGAATTTGGAATTAGTGTAGCCGTTCTTTCCGTAACACTACTATTGTTGATAATAATGGTTGCAAAAAAGTTATCGCTTACTCCCCAAGTGTTCAATTCACGAGTTGTGTAGCCACCTTGTCCGCCTGCTATAATCAGCCTAGAAGTAGAACCACAAGCTAAATCTCCGCCAATTTTACCTACTGCGTTGGTTGCTGGAGTTGGCGTTCCGTTGATTGTGAATGTATTTCCGTTGATAGCAAAGCTAAAATCAGGATTTGGCATACTTGTTTCATCGTAGATTGTCAAGTCAGTACCCAAATAAGCCTCTCCATTTCCACCTCTGCTCACTACCAAATCTTTCAAGACTTGCCCATCGGAGCCATTTGCTGTGAAGTTTAGTGTTCCAGCTGGCAGTTCTGCTTCCTAAATCTCCCGTTCCGTCCAATACCATTCTTGAATTGGCAGAACCTGTGAATGTACCATTGGTTCTACTGTATCCACTTGGAGCAGCGGTTACAATTGTAAGCGTTTGGTCATTTAAGTCAAACTCGCCATTAGTCATAGTCAAAACTCCATCCGTGTCAGCAGTTTCTCCGACTCTCAAATCAGTTCCGAGTTCTACTATTCCGTTGGTTGTCCTGTTTATAATCAACTCTTGCACAAACTCTGCTCCTGTTGTGAAAAATAGTGGGTCTCCTAAATCTCCTGTTCCTAAGATAGTTACATGAGATTCGGTTGAGCCAGTCAATGTTCCTGTTCCACGAACATGATTTCCTAGCAATGTAAGTGTATTAGTTCCTGCGGTTGCTCCACTCGGCAAAACGGTCTGTCCACTTACAGTATTCAGATTTCTTCTAATAGTTAAGTCTGTTGCTATAATAGCAGTCCCTATTTTACCCATTGTGAAATCTCTCAATCTCTGTGAGTTTGCACCACCAACTGTAAAATGAATCTCTCCACCCAAATCATTTGGGGCGCCATTTATTACCATGTCTGAACCATTAGAACCTGTGAATGTACCATTGGTTCTAGCAAGTGTTCCCGACAAGGTCAACCTATTATCATTTAATTCAAATGCGCCTTGTGTGGCAGCAAACACATCGTCAACTTCTAAATCTGTTCCGAGTGTAGCAGTTCCGTTTGCTCCACCAGTTCTATTCATTGTCAAGTCTTTGACAATTCTGTTTCCCACCTCAAAATTCAAAATTCCGAGTGGGTCATTTGTTGTTCCTCCAATATTCAATACCGTTGATGTTGAACCTCTCAAACTGCCAGAACCATTTGTAAATCCTGTTAAATCCAACGTTTTTGCACCACTAATATCGAATACAGATGAACCTTGCAGTTCCATGACTCCTGCAATCAGCATTTCATCTGTGGCATCACCTGTTGAGAATGATGGCCCTGCGACTGATTTGTTTAAAGTGAAGTTTCTTAATATTGCTTTCGCATTATCTGCAAAAACCAAATCTGTGGTTGCTTGCGCTCCGTTGTCTATTGTCAGGTTGGAGTTTGTACTTCCTGCGAATGCGCCCGTAGTTCTTGTATAAGTCCCATTTACTGTCAGCGTATGGCTTGGATTATTTGAAAGTTGCAATTCTCCACGAGTAAGTGTGAGTGCTGTACAAACAGTTAGATTAGAGCCTAAGATGGCAATACTTGGTTTATCCATCGTAAAAATCCCCAACTGTTCTTTTCCAGCAGTAAATCGTAAATCTCCTACCAAGTCAGGTGCATCTACATCCGAATCACTCAAAATCACTCCGCCCGTACATGTTCCAGAAATACTTCCTGCACCTCCTGCCGCAATGACTCCATCAATGGTGATTGTTCCACCATTCAATACAAGTTCTCCATCTGTAAGTGTTGTAATATCTCTTACTGTCACATCAGAACCAATGGTTACTGCACCATTGACACCTGATCTATTTAAGGTAAAATCATTCAATTCATTTGCTCCAACTGCAAAGTTGATTGTGCCCGCACTTCCACCAATTGTCCCACCAACAGCCAATGAAGCAGTGTTTGAACCTTTTATTGTGGCACTTCCTGAAAAAGAGCCGTTTACTGTGAGCAAATCATCGGCAATATCAATGCTTCCCGAAGTGAGTAATAATTTTCCGTTTACGACTACATCTTCATCTGTGATTAAATCAGTTGGGCTTTTGTCGAACTCTAAATTATAGAAAGAAGTAACTGAACCTCCGCCAATGGTCTGGTTTACAGCAGAACTAGAAAATTTCACGGTTGGAGTTTTCCCTGCTGATGCTGTGCCTGCTACAAAGCTTCCATTATTTGTCCAATTGCCATTTTGTATGTCAATGTCAATTCGATTAGTAGAGTTGCTCAAAATGGCATTTGCATCAATCGTAACGTCTCCGTTAACTTTCAGGTTAGAACTTGGCAAGCGCACTGTATTGGTATTGGAGTTTATAATCAAGTTATTATACTCCACCTGAACTGCTGGCATTGTGTAACTTGCTGTTCCTTGCCCATATTCCACTGTTCCGCCACCCACACTCACAAAGTCGGAGATAACTCCTGCGGGGAAGTTGGAAGATGCTAATTTCAGCTTTCCAGTCCCTGTCAGAGTCGTGAAATCGTGCCCAGCAGTGATTCCCAAATCGAGAATACCTGTTGGCTCTATCTCCACACTTGTTGCCAAGATTGTAGTTGGGTTAGAAACAACCATTGTATGTGTGTTTCTAATGGTAATAATTGAACCGCTTGGGGGAATTACCGTTGCGGTTTCCCAATTGGATGTTACATTATTAAATACTTCCCAATCATTTGGAGTTTCCCATACTCCTGCAGCCGCATTACTTCGATATTGCGGTACAATATCAAACTCTAGGTCATAAGCCATTGTATAATCTCCATCAAGGAAACTTGCTGGCAAACCTCCTGGAGCCACTGTAATTAAGTTTGTTGCAGGGTTGAAAGTTCCTACATCAGTAGTCCCTTCTGTCCAAATTGCTCCGAAGAATCTACCTACTACAGCTAAAGCATCATTTTCATCTAGAGTAGCTGGCACATCGGATTCATCATAAGTATATTGGTGCGTGAACGTTCCATCTGTGAAAGTGGAATTCACTTTCCAATAGTAATTTAATTGCGTTTCCGCAGGATCTTGTGTAGCAGGATGTTTTGTTGCCACACGAATCAATCTAATTTGCCCATCTGTTGTTGGATCTACGCCAGATTGGAAATTTGCAGGAGTGAAGATTGTTCCATCTCCAACAGGGAAAGTAAAATTGATTGCTCCTGCTACAAACTCTTTAATTACACCACCATCTGTTGAAACTCCATCGGTAACAATCATTCTGCTGGCATTTGCTCCAGAAATGGTCGCTGTCTGACCCAAAGTCAACTCGAAATTATTCAGCAATAAGTTGCCATTAGTAAAACCAAGTGTTCCGTTGATTCTGGCTTTTGCGGTCATTAGCACATTGTTTCCATTGTCTAATCTCAAATTCCCGAAAATCCCTGTTCCGTCTCCATTTATTCTTTGCAAATCATCATTCAACACCAAAATCTCTCCTCCACTCGTACTTGCGTGAATTGACGTATTGTTGATGTCTCTTCTGACCGTGATTCTTTGCCCATTATCTTGCAGAGTTCCCAAAGAAATATCTAGATTTCTGTTAACCGTAATGTCTGCACCAATCGGTTGGACTATGGTTTGCGAGACGATGGTTACATTGGCAAAATTCAAGTTCCCTGCGCCTGAAGCCGTCAAATCTTGCGTTCCCGCTCCAGTAGAGTTATTGAAGTAAGTCGTGTTAGTTCCGAAATCGTAAGTTCCTTGGTTGTCATAGTCTCCTGCAATGAAAACATCTTGCCCGTTGGCTTCTAAAGTGGTGTTCCCTTGAATATCTAAATCATTCAAGATTACCAATGGGTTATTCACTAATTGCAAGGTGTGCCCATTGTTGCCTCCATTATCTACTCGCACATTGAAGAGTGGAATTTTAGTATTGAGTTCTATGTCCCCCGCAGGTGTTGTAGCACTTCCAATAACCAAAGTTCCGCCTGTTACGCTATGAGTTTCAGGTTGTAAGAATATAGAAGCAAATCCTCCATTTCCGTTGGATCTACCAACCACTAAATTACCTCCACTCATATTGAAGCTACTTCCTGTATTTGTAACTTCAAAAACACCTCTGTCATTTGTATTCGCACCATTTATACCCACATTGACTGTCCCAGCAGATTGAGTGTATTTTAATGCTCCTAATGTTGAGAAAGTTGTTCTTCTGATTTGAGCGGCCACATTTAATGTCCCGCCTTCAACAATTAGTTGGGTTCGCCCTCCTACAATTGGCTCTAATCTCTCATTAGTACCATCTCCTACATTCATAATTCCGTCTGTAATCCTCAATATACCTTCGAGACCGAAATCCCCATTCGTTTGGAGCTCCACAGCTGGGCCATTTACCCAGATTTCTCCATTGTTTGGCAATTCATAGCTATTTCTCAAGAAAATACCTCCCGCTCGTACTTCCTGAAATTCTACAATTCCTTTTATGAATCGTAGGTTCATCCTTTCTCTTGTTGAGAAACCTGCAATATTTATATCTTGATTGCTGAAATAAAATTTCGGATCTGAGATTGTCAATTTAGTAGAAATATCATCGAAGTCGATAATCAACTGAGCCAATTCTGACTTCTCTCCCCCAGAAACCCCATCAACTCCTCCTGTCCAAGTAGAGTTAGTATTTCCAATAAAATGAACTCTAATCATTCTGGCATCTCCTTCGTCTAAATTGAGATTACCATTATTTACAATATTTCCCGATACATATAAGTTGTGAATTTCGTTTCCAGCTAATGTAAAAAAGCCATAGTTGTCAATAATTTCGAAGTTTCCACCTACTCTGATTTCATGAGAAGCATTATTTTGAATCTCAAACTCAGCTCCACCTTCAATCCTGAAATCATTTCTGATGTCCAAATCACAGAAAAGCCTGAACTCTCCTAAATTATTATCTACTGGCGTATTGTCTTCCAAGACAAAATCATTATAAATTGTCAGCTTTTGAATATTTGTAATTATTCTTCTAGTGTCATTATTTCTATTATTATCAATTCTGAGGTTATAATAAGTCGAAATGTTGGCAGGCAACTCTAATGACGCATCTCCATTATCGCTAGGCTCATAGTATTCTACTGTTCCCCCATCATTTCCTAAAAACTCGCCCCAATCCCCTCCAGGGAAAACTGCTGTTCCGTTAATAACCGCTTGGTCAATTGAGATTCGCAACTCACCTTCCTCGCCAGCAACACCTTCGTAATCCCCAAAGTTATGTCCGACAAAACCACCAATATCCAGTGTACTTCCTAAGACAATATTGATTGTTCCCGAAACGTGACCATCTGCTGTAGCCGATATAATATCTCCATCTCCAACTATTACTTTATCGCTTGCAGTTGGAATTGTTCCTGCCACCGCTCCAGCATGTGAAACTGTGGACCAAGAGTTTACATCAGTCCAATCTCCTGTTTGCCTACTATAATAAATAGTAGGCGCAGGAAAGGCTGGAATTTCTCCTGCTGTGAATGCACCGTCTAAAATATTATTTCCTGAGAAAGTGATAATGTTGTTGGATTCATCTACATCCGCAACCACTCCAGTTGTCCAAGTTCCATCATATCTCGCAGAAATATAATCTGCTTCTGTACCTTGTACATCAGAATCTGCATAAGTAAATGTTTGGGTAGATACTGCGCCAGTGAAGCCCGTTTGTTTTAAATCCCAATAGTAAGTAAGTGCATTGTTTGTACCTTGTGCTAATGGATGACGTGCGGTTACTTGACTCAGTTGGACTGTTCCGAAAGTAGTTGCAGAAGTAAGAACCAGTCTGGCTGGAGTATAATCTGTACCAGTCCCCACTGGAAATAAAAATGTTCCTGGAGTACTGAATGTTTTTTGGATTCCACCGTCAGAAGCATTTCCAGCAGTAGTTACCATTCTTGTATTACTGAAACCTGCACCTCCATCGTCCAAATCAGACACGATTCCTAGTTTCATAGCAAAAACGCCAAGCTCCATGACTCCATTGCTCATCAAAATCGTATTTTCAAAAGATTGATCAGCTATAAATCTTGCTCCATTTATATCATCAAGCTCTATACTCCTGAAAATACCTGTTCCGTCTCCACCAATTAAATGTTGAGAGGAACCTCCTGCCAACCTTAATCTTTGTGGACCAAAAACCTCTGAATCGTTAGTAATATTTCCATTTATGGTTAGCTCCTTACCAATATATAAACCTCCACGTAAAACTTCTACGTTTCCTGTGTTGGTTACTCCAGTTAAAGCACCAAGTGCAGAAATTGAGACTACTCCACCTGAATAGGTATTGTCTATTTTCAAATTACTAAAAGTAGGGATTCCACTTATTTCCTGATTATCATAATCGGAATTAAAGATAGTCGTGTTCCCATTTGGAGTATAAGTTCCGTTATTATTGACTAAATCCCCCTGAATTGACAAATCAAATCCATTGGCATCTAATGTAGTTCCTGTTCCAATTACTAAATCACGAATTACATTCGTATTTCTGTCAAACCTCACTGTAGTAGCAGCATTGTTGATATTCAAGTCATAGAATGGCCTTCCGTTGGTGGCAATGCCTCCATTTCCGCCATTTATGTTCACTGTACCAGCATTCACAAAAACATCAGAAAAATCCGAATTGATGAGTATGAACTCATTTAAACTTGTGCCATTGATATTAAGAACACCTCCTGTCATTACAAAACTCGCTCCCGATGAAGCCAAACTCAAAGTGGCATTGGCGTTAAAGTCGCCTGGGGCAACAATACCTGTTCCATTCAAGTTAATTGTACCATTTCTCAAAATCAAAGCTCCTCTCGATTCTCCAGCATTCGCAGAATTACGGAATGTAAATATTGAATTAGAGTTTAAGACTCCGCCATCAACTTCAATTTCAGCATCGTTATCATCATCAAAAAAGACACCTCGCGAGTTTCTTGTATCCAATGAACCAGCTGTAATTTTCAACTTTCCTTGTACCTCAACTGCATTATCACTACTATTTGTACCTGCATTCGTTGTTGAAAACACCTCTGCACCATTAATCCACAAAGTACCAGCGCTAGGTATTCTAAATTGCCTCCCGCCTTCAGTCAATGTAGGCACATCTGCGTTATCGTTTAATTTCAGAATTCCAGATTCGATAAAGAATGCTTTTTCTCTATCATTGGCATCATTCATATCGCTGTTCAATCTAAAATCGGCAGCACCTGAAAGCACATTGACACTTACAATTGCAGAAGTATTGGATTTACTAATAGTAAGCTCATCAAATGTAGTAAGCCCGTTGATGTTGATTTCCGCATCTTCAGTTCCCAAGAAACGCATTTGCATCTGATTTCCGCCATCTACATTATAACCTGGGAAAGCCTTATCGTTACCAGTAAATACACCATTATTGATAAAACTACCATAAATTTCAATAGTAGCATTTCCTTGTCCTTCAAATGCAGTTCCAGCACCGATAATTATATCTCCGAATATTTGCTTATTCCCGCTATTTCTGAGCGTTGTTGCACCTTCTATTGACAAATTGCCATTCATCACATAAGCTCCATTAAATCTAATGTTATCCGTACCTGAGAATACAATATTATTGAATACGCCTCCAGTTTGCCCTGTGTTTACCGTCAATAAACCCCCAGAGCTATTCTCAAAAATAATTGTTCCTCCATCTGCCGCCACAAAGTCTGTATAATTTCCGTTGGGCAATTCATCATCATTGTTTATTCTCAGACTTCCGTTTGTTTCTCCTATAATTGTAGGGATTTCGTGAATCGGTTCTCCATCAGGAATGAAAAGTTCTCCATCATTGATTGCAAGTAAAGTAATTTGTTTAGCACCTGTAACAGATTCTAGTCTTATATTTCTACCATTGATGATGTAAACATTGTCTCCAAAATTAGGTCCAGAACCTCGTGTGGTCAAATCTGCAAAATCCGCAGGGGTTTGAGTCAATCCGAATGGGTCTTGCGTCCAAGTATCAGGTGAGTCCCAATCTCCATCTTTAAAAGAGTAATAAGTTTGAGGAAGATTAATTATCGTTCCCAATCTCCATTCTGTCTCTAAAAACGTATTGCCTGTTCCAGAAGTGAATGTAGTAGTACCTTCATTTACTGAACCAGTTGTCACGTCAAATTCAACACCGCCATCTGTTCTTTTTACAAGCAATGGATCTGCTGTAACTCTATTAATCTCTGAATTATAATATTTGAATGTTAAATCTGCATCTGAAATTGAAATGATATTATCAGAAATAATCTCCCAATACTTATTCAGAACATCATCTTGTCCAGAAATATAAGGAATAACCTTTATTGAAATTTCGGGAATTAAAACTCCATCTTGAGCCGCATCCAAATTAGAAACTTGAAGATAATTATAATTAAGCGGTGTCAATGCTCCAACTACATCTGAACTTCCTACTGGATAAACTCCCTCAAAACTTGCAGAAATATCGTTGTCTCCCTCAAAAATCAAAGCGCCTGTATTTACCGTCCCATCCATCACAAACATTCTGTCTGCGTTGAAAGAGGCAATTGCATTTGCTTGGTTCGCATCTTGGAAACTTACGACTGTGGTTGGATTTAATCGACCAATAATATCTGCTCCTGCTCCAAACCTGATGCTCTCTTCATTCAACAAAACATTTCCTCCCGCAGTATTTGCGATTGTTCTTGCCTCATCATCCCAGATATTCATCTCGATTGTTCCGTTCACTCGGATATCATCTATCAAATCTAAATCAAAGCCATTTTTAGCCAAAGTGAGGTTGGCAAAAACATAATCGTCATTGCCTCCAAAACTGATTTGCTGATTTGCGGCTGTATTTAGGAATAATACTTCCGAATTGCCATTTCCATTGAAATTCCCTTCGTCCAAACTTCCTGTTCTCAGTATCAATTTGGAATCTCCACCAAGGTTCGTAACTCCATTCCTATTATAATCTCCCAAGAAAACATCTATCTCAGCAGTATTTTCGACTACTACACTTCCACCTCCCAGAAAATCACCATCATTTATTTGGAAATCACTAATTCCATACATATTGAAATTAGAGTTGTTGTTATCATAATCTCCGTCTCCGTCAGTTCCTTGAATCACTACATTGGCACCAGTGGCTGGATTCAGCGGATCTCCAATGTTTACACGGCTTGCATTATTGGCATCGAATGAGCCATTTACTAAGGTAAGTGTACTCCCACTCTCTAAGTTTAGCGTACTCCTATCCAAGAATAAATCATTATCGGTATCTGTAGCAATCCCTGTTATTGTAATATCAAAGCCTCTTGAAAAAAGGGTTGCATCCTAAGTTCCTCCCCAAGACGCTCTCCCTAAGAAGAAGTATTCATCTACACAAACATCTCCTGAAAGTTCTTTTCCTGGGTCTGCATCTCTTCCACCCGCTATAATATTGACTCTATTATAACAAGGGGTAATAGTTGGTAAAGTATAAGCTCCACCATTGTATTCTACTACTGAATTTTCTGTCTCAAAGAAACCAGTATTTCCCATAAAACTAGATACAAAATCTCCATCTGGAAATTGACAGAGTGTTCCGTTGGCAGCACTCATTCTCAACCTAACATTGTCGTTTGAAACTCCATCAATCGTTACATTTCCTAAGTCGTGATTCTGAGTAATTGATCCAACATTTGTTCGGAATAAATCCAATGAGCCATCTATAAAGTGGGTGGAATTCGCTGTAATGACTGTTCCTTGGCTCACATTTACATCGCTCGTAATATCGCCTTTGTCGATTTGGAATCGGAAAAACGAGAACTTAGAAGGGTCTTCATCCACATCTTTCAACACAATATCTCCACCAGTCGCAAAAGAAAAAGTTGAAGTTCCTGGAGTGATTGTTCCGCCAGCCTGATTCGTGAAATTGCTCTGCGTTGTAATTACGCCTGTATTTCCATTGAAAACTCCACTATTCTGAAATTCGCCATCTACGTTTATATTGCTCCATTGAAGGTATTAAACAAACCATTATTATCTAAAATTCCTGCAATATTTGTTGTCCCGTTTGGAGTATTTGCACTGTAAAAACCTGTTCCAGTCGCATCATTTATCAAGTTTCCTGCAATAGTTACTGTTCCAACTCCAGAAGTGAATTGACCTGCGACTCCATTTGTCAGAGTATTGGCAGAAACCGAAAAATCCCCACCTGCACTCAAATCGAGAATTCCTTCGTTCGTTGCAACACCTAATGCAACGTCTACATCGCCCGTTCCACCTGTGAAAGTTCCCGTAGCATTGTTGGTAAATGTTCCCGTGGAGATTGTGATATTTCCAACTCCACCCGTAAAATTGCCAGAATTGGTTAAGTTATCTTGAACTCCAATCGTGCCTGTTCCGCCTGTAAAAGTTGCCCCGTTGGAGTTAGTGAAACTTCCATTACTTACCGCAATATTTCCACCTGCGAAAGTCATTGTGCCATCGTTGGTAATATTTCCGTTGGAGACAGTTAGGTTTCCACTTCCTGTGCCATCATCGAATGTTCCTCCGTTGAGTAAATTTCCGTTGGTAATTGTGATTGCACCTGCTCCACGGTCAAAATCGCCATTATTAGTTAGGCTTTGAGCAATGGTAATTGTGCCAGTTCCGCCATCGAAAGTAGCAGTTCCGCCATTGACCATATCTCCGCCAACCGTAATATTTCCTGTTCCTTGCACGAAAGAACCATTGTTGGTAATGTCATCGGCAGTTGTGATTGTTCCTGCTCCGCCCGTAATTGTTCCATCATTCAGAATATCGTCTCCCGAATTGATATCTCCTCCGCCAGTTGCATCAATTCCTGCACTAGCTTCAATGTCCATATCTCCAGAAGAAGTGATGTTGTTGCCATCACTTACGAATGTTCCCGCATCCAAATCAATAAAATCGGCAGCAGATATTATTCTGTGCCGTTTTGTTTCCCGTTCCAGTAGATTGAAGATTGAAGTAAGTTACTTTGTCAGTTCCTGCCACAGTTTGTGCGCCATTTGCATAGTACTCTACCAAACCACTTGTGAAAGTAACAGGATTGAAACCAGACGGGAAATTATCTGCTCCGCCTACTAGAACTGTAAAATCAGTTCCTAAATTGATGTTGTTTCCGCCAGTTGTCGTGAAAGTATTTGTCTGGTAAGTGGAGTTTGTGGATAAGTGTCAAATCGCCTGAGATTTGCACATTTTGATTCAACGTGAGTTGGTCGCCATTATCTACATTTACGTTCGGAAGAACGATTGGCGCAGTTCCGTTGATTGAGCCAGTTGCTCCTGTGAAATATGATTGTTCCAGTTCCTGCATAAACAGCCGTTCCATTTTCTGTCCAATTTCCCGTGAGTGTCAAATCACTCGCTCCTGCATCTACCGTTAACGCCTGTGGCAATTTCGATGTTGTTGAAATTGAGCGTTCCTGCAGTTGCATTTACTGTAGAGTTTCCATCGAAAAGAACCGTTCCAGTCCCCGTCAGACCTGCTCCCGCATTAGTTTCTGTCCAGTTTCCTGCTACGGTATGCGTGAATCCAGCCATCGGCAAAAGTGGTTGCATCGTTGATTGTGAAATTTCCGTTGATGTCGAATGCGCCAGTTGCAGTTTTCGTTCCACCGCCAGATAAAATAATATTTTGGTAATTCGTTGCGCCAGGAGGAGAATTGGGAATCGTATAATTATTGGCTGTATTGAAATTGATGGTTGTTCCTGGGGTAGTTACGAAACTTGTCAGATTCGTAGTTCCTCATGGGAAAACTGCCGCTCCACCTTCTGGACCAGCCAAAGCAATAATTGCATTGGCCGTTCCCGTAACCGTTCCTAAGTTCATGTCCATTTCCACCAAATTCTTGGAAATCGAAAGTGCCTCGGATAATATTTAAACTTGTGTTTGCATTGACAACTACTGCTCCGTCATTGATTTCAACTTCTGCACCAGTCGTAGCTTTGTCAACTACCAAATTATTGAAGTTGATTGTTCCGCCATCCAAAACAGAATTTCCTGCTCCGTCAAACGTAAAAGTTCCTCCGTTTTGATTGAAAGTTCCGTTGGAAGTTAGGTTTCCTTCCACATTTGTGGTAGTAGAACTCTCTGTAAAAGAGCCAGTTGCTCCAATCACTACATTTCCATTAATGTCAATTGCGCCACCTGCTCCCGTGAAAGTTCCATCGGAAGTCAAATTGTTTGCAATGTTGATTGTTCCTGCTCCACCAGTAAAAGTTGCTCCGTTTGTGTTGATGAATGAATTATTGGAAACAGCCAAATTCCCTCCAGTAGAAACATCTAAAGTTCCATTGTTGGTCAAAGAGCCATTGCTTACAATCAAATTACCAGTTCCCGCATCGAAAGTTCCCGTAGTAGCATTGACAAAATTTCCGTTTGAGACTGTAATTGCTCCAGCACCTCGGTCAAAATTGGCATTATTCGTGAAATTGTTGGTAACTGTAATTGTACCATTTCCACCAGTAAAAGTTGCACCAGTTTCGTTTGTGAAGTTATCGGCAACTGTCAAATTTCCAGTTCCCTGCGTAAATGTCCCGCCATTCAGTAAATCAGTTCTGACTGCAACAGTTCCGTTTCCACCCGTGAAAGTTGCGCCCGATTCGATGTCAATCGCATTGTCAGAATCTACATTGAAATTATTTGTGATTAGGTTTCCTGCATTTAAATCAATGAAGTTGGCGTTTAAATCACTTTGCAAAGTTTTATTTCCAGTTCCTGTAATTTGGAGATTATTATAGTCAACCGTTGGAGTTCCCACAATATCCTGCGCTCCGTTGAAATAGTATTCTACCAAACCTTGCGTAAAGTTGGCATTATTGAATCCTGTTGGGAAATTATTTGCTCCACCTATCTGCAACAAAGAATTGCCAAACATTTGAAGGTTATTACCTCCAGTAGTTGAAAAGGTTGCCACATCAAGAAAAGAATTATTATCAATTCTCAAATTGTTAGCAACTTGAATATTTTGCTCTAAAGTCACATCGCCACCACCAACAAGCCTTACTGTATTGAAATCTATCGGACTATCTCCCCTTACAACTGTTCCGCCACCTGCTCTGAAATGAACTTCGTTGTTTCCCGTAGTTGCACCCGAACCCAACTCTTCCCAAATAGTGCCAAACATATCAATTCTCTGCCCTATTTGGTTGATTGAAGTTCCATTATTAATGAGCGTGTTTCCATCTATCCGCAACCTTACTGTATTCTGTGCAATTGTTCCTGCTCCAGAAACAATTAAATTTCTGAATCTTACTTCTGTTATTCCACTAATTGTAGAAGTTCCGCCACCATCAAAAATTACTGTTCCATTGCCAGTTCTTTGCGCTCCACCATTTGTTTCCGACCAATTCCCTGCAATTGAATGCGTGAAATTTCCGTCCGCAAAAGTCGTGGCATCGTTGATTGTGAGGTTTCCGTTGACATCTAGGTTAGAAATAGCCGTTTTTGTGCCTCCACCAGACAAAACAAGGTCGCTATACTGCGCTGGAAAAATATTTTGCGCCCCTGTGCCAGTATAATCTACTGTACCAGCGTTAAATACATCAGTTCCCGTAGATGAATATGCGCCAGAAATGCTTAGTGTGTTTCCACCTAAATCGAAATTCGTTCCAGTATTGGTCAAATCGCCTGTAGTAATGTCTCCAAGTAGATTTTTGTTTCCATTGGAGAATTCTAAGTTTCCGTAGGTTTCTGCCAAAACATCTTGCGCTCCGCCAGTATATTGAACTGTTCCCGTAGCAAAATTGTAAGTTCCTGCTCCGCTAAATGCGCCAGAAATATCCAAAGTATTTGCTCCAAGTGCGAAATTTACCGCATTGGCAACATTTGTAGTTATGATATTTCCTCCAGCAGTTTTCGTTCCTGCGTTTGAAAGATTAAGCGTTCCGTAAGTCGTTCCTAAAACTGTTTGATTCCCTGCTCCATTATAATCTACCGTAGCAGTAGCCAAATTATCTGTTCCAGAAGAAGTATAATTTCCAGCAATGTTCAATGTATTTGCGCCCACATAAAAAGTTGCGCCCGTATTGGTCAGGTTTCCTGTGGAGATTGTTCCTGCGTAAGTTTTTGCTCCTGCACCTGACAAACCTAAGTTTCCGTAAGTTTGGGCGAGCAATGTTTGCGCTCCAGCACCTGTGTAGTTTACCGTTCCCGTAGTGAAATCGTAAGTTCCCACTCCAGCAAATGCGCCAGACACATTCAATGTATTCGCTCCAAGCGCAAAATCCACCGCATTATTTACGGTGGCGACTGTGATATTTCCTCCTGCGTTTTTCGTTCCTCCGCCCGAAAGATTGAGCGTTCCGTAAATTCCTTGGGCAACTGTTTGATTTCCTGCGCCATTGTAGTTCACAGTACCCGCTCCCATATTATTCGTACCAACTCCCGTGAAATTGCCAAAGATATTTAATGTGTTCGCTCCGAGATTGAAAGTTCCCGTATTAGAAACATCTGTGGAAGTGATATTTCCAGTAGCTGTTTTTGCACCTACTCCCGAAAGGTTCAAACTCGCATAAGTTTCAGGAAGTATATTTTGCGCTCCAACTCCATTATAATTTACTGTGGCAGTTGCCAAATTATCTGTTCCTGTAGAAGTATAATCTCCAGAAACAGTCAAAGTATTTGCTCCTGCATTGAAAGCCGAACCGTTTGTTAAATTTCCTGTGATAATATTCCCTGCCAAAGTTTTTGCTCCGCCCGAAAATATTAAGTTTCCATAAGTTGTTGCTAAAGCGGTTTGCGCTGCACCATTATATATAACAGTAGCGTTTGAGAAATCCACAGTTCCTGCATTTGCGATTGTCCCAGCCAAATTCAAAATGTTGGCATTCATGTTGATTGTTCCCGAAGCAGTAACATCCAAGTTTCCACCAAGCGTGAGGTTGTCATTTCCAATTAGCGAACCATCTGTAATAGTCAGCGAATTCACAGAAACGGCATTTCCAACGGCAACCGTAATGAGGTTGCCATTTTGGATGAAGAAATTATCTCCCACATTAATGCTTGCAGGTGCTGTTCCCGAACCATCGGAAGCATCATTCCAAGTGGCAAGAACGTGGAAATCTCCATCTCCTTGTGAAAAATAATCCACCGCAAAGATTTGATTGGAAAACGCAAAAATGAAAAAAGTGCCTAACAGGAATCGGCACAGCTTGTAATTTTGAATCATAGGAATTTTTTTCTACTTATGAAGTATAGAGATTTCGGTTTTCTTTTATGTAATTACGAAGCAACGCAAATTATGTTGCTCCTATTGTGATTTGTTTTATTTTCAATAAATACTTACACAGATAATTCAAATTAAAAGCCAATAGAAGTAATCTAGGATTAACATTTCCTAATGCTCTTTTTGGTAGTGTTAAACAGGTAAGGCTATTTCCAGTAAAAGGTGCAAGCGTAGACGCTTGCACCAGTCCTTAGCCTTACCTGTTTACGACTACCGCTCTTTTTTACCCTTATTCTTAAATTGAAATAAGAACTTTCCAAACTTCGTCTTTTGGGTAACAACGAACAGCAAATAGGAACGGCTTTTCCACAATTGTCTGCTTTAAACTAAATCCTCTGTACTTCTGGTAGCTTTCGGAAACCTCACACAACCCACTCCAAACATTTTGCCCACTCACTCCATCAGGATAAAATTTGCAGATTGGATGATTGATATAAGTATTTTTCTGTTCAGCAACTCTTACCAACCAATCAAAATCCATTGCCACTTTTTTGGATTCATCAAAAACACCATACTTATCAAAAAGTTCCTTTTTCGCAAAAATTGATTGATGGCTGATTTGTCTCATTCCCTTGTAAAGCATGTCCATTCGGAAAGGAGTTCCTGCATGAAGCCAAATTCCCCCACGAAAAAACACGTAAGCTCCGTGCAACCATTTCAAATTTGAGTCCAAATTGAATTTTTCCAAGATTAACTCAATCGTTTTAGAATCGTAGAACTCATCCCCAGAGTTGAGAAAATTGAGAATATTTCCCTTGGAGTTGGCAATTCCTTTGTTGAAAGCATCGGCAATTCCATCATCTCGTTCGCAAATCCAATTTCTGTAATTTGGTTGCTGATTGGATTCCAAATAGTCCTGATTTCCGAGTTTGTAGAACCATCAATTATAAGATGCTCAAAGGGTTTTATGGATTGGAAATCTACTGTCTCAATGGTAGATTTTAGTTCCTCCAAGTTGTTGAAGCAGATTGTAATTACCGATATTTTGAATTCTTCCACAAGCTGTAAAATTTGGCTGCGATTTTAAAATTCCGCAAAGTTACAATTATATTTTAAAATTGCTGATTACGGTTGAATCTATAAAAAAAGAAGTGCTTAAAAGCACTTCTTTTTTTACAAATATTTATTTCGTAGTGGGTAAAAAATTGACAGTAGAAAACTCTCTCAACAGTCTGTTTGTCAGAGAACTACTTTACTCTTTTACTATATTTCTATTTTGTACTTGCATTCATTCCTGCTCATTCAAGTTCCCCATCTCATCTCTTGCTCTACGAATATTTGTGTTCTGAGTGTCAGATTCAACGACTCCATCACTCAGTCGGATGATTCTGTGTGCATATTGGGCAATATCTTCTTCGTGCGTAACCATTACGATTGTATTTCCTTGGTCGTAGAGTTGCTCGAATAAATCCATGATTTCGTAAGAAGTTTTGGTATCGAGGTTTCCCGTTGGTTCATCGGCCAGAATCAAACTTGGGTCGTTTACCAAAGCTCTTGCAATGGCAACCCGCTGGCGTTGTCCGCCCGAAAGTTCATTGGGCTTGTGTCCTGCTCTATCGCCCAAACCTACACTTTCCAACGCTTTTAAAGCCTTCGCCTCTCGGTCTTTTTTGCCGTAACCTGCATAAATCAAGGGCAAAGCCACGTTTTCCAACGAAGATGAGCGAGGTAAAAGATTAAATGTTTGGAAAACGAAACCGATTTTCTTGTTTCTAATCTCCGCCAATTTATCTTCCGAAAGATTGCTCACATTCGTGCCATCCAACATATAATCTCCACCAGTTGGTGTATCGAGACAACCAATAATGTTCATCAACGTAGATTTCCCAGAACCAGAAGGCCCCATAAATGCCACATATTCGCCTTCTTCAATTCGGATGGAAACCGTTTTCAAAGCCATAATGACTTCACTTCCCATCACATATTTTCGAGCAATTTCTTTTGTTTCTATTACAGGAATCATATTTTTTGAGTATCAAGTATCAAGTAATTAGTAGCAAGAGTTGAAAAAAGTAATTTGGAAATCTTTATTTACCAATTCACTAAATCGTCAACTTCACAATTCCTCAAACCTACTGTTCCTCGTCCCAATTGCCAAGCTGTTTTCTTAATTTCAGCGACTTTCTTTTGATAGATGGGCAAGAAAGTCTGATAATCGGTTTCGGAAATCGATTTTCTGCAAATCCTCTATGCCATATTGAGCGTAATTCATATAACCCATTTCCAACGCACTCAAAATATATGCTTTCGATAATTCTACTGATTGCGGATAATTCTTCAATGGAAGAAACCAATAGATTATAGCCTTTTTCGATTTGATTTTGCTTTACGTAAAATGCATTCAACTGAATTTTGACTCTCATGCTTATACGGCAAGTTGGGAAATTGCCAATTTATACAGTTTCTCTATCTCCACACTGTCTTTCTGAAACTGACTTGAAATTGCCTAACTTATATTCTGCCGAATAAAAATTTCGCAAACCTTCCAAGTGTCTCGGATAATCTGCATTGGTTGCCTTATCGTAAAAATCGGCCTCTAATTTCACTTTGTTTTTCTGCGATTGGAAATGTACAAAATTCAAATAGGCCACTTGGAATTTGGAGTTTGCCAAATCGTTCAAGTTTTCCTGTTCGGAGCTTTCGCTGGCTGATTTTGCAATGTAGATTCCTGCTTTTTCCTCATTTTGCTCGCGCTCACATAATAATTTGCTCGCTCGCTGGCAATCACAATTCTATAGGTTGGATTCTGTATCACTTCATAAACCTCATCAAATTCTGAATCTGCCTAAAGTTCGCTTGCTGATAATGCAAATAGCGAATTTGGTCAAATCTGGAGTGCTATCATTTTCGAGTTGAGTGACTGGCATTTTCTGGAATGAGAAAGCGAAGGAAATCCTGTGCCACTCCCTTTGTCCGATTTATCTGCCACTTTCTGAACCATTCGCCAAGCTTCTACGGCTTTTTCCTTATTGGGCAAGTTCTGAAAGTGCAATGGCCCAGTTCAAGGTCGATCCTACTTTCCCTCGTAAAAAGCCTCCTCAAAATTTGCAGATGCCAACTCGTATTGCTCATGTTGGAGTTGGCGCAATCCCAGTAAATTCGGGAAATAATTATCTGCTTGCTTGGCACTTCGCTTGGCAGTTTCCAAACTTCGGAAAGCTTCTGAATAATTGCCCTTGTGCAAAATACAGGTTCGATAATCCCAACTCCAAATACTGCTTGAATACAGAATTTTCTGGTACTCTAGAGTATTTCTGAAGTGTCTCGAATAAGTTCGTCATTAGGATTTTTTGATTTGTTGAGTGCGAAATTGTATAAATAACACATTTGCATGGTATTACAACACAGAATCGGGCAAAAAATCCTTGTTCAATTTCACTTTCATAATTCTTTCCAATTTTGGTCAAAAAAGCCAATTCATTCGCAAGGAGTTTAATATTCCTTTGGATTCCAGTCTTCCTAAAATCCTTCGTTCTCGGCAATGGATGGGTATTTTGCCCAAAGGGAATACATGTTGGATTCTATGATTTCGGGGTTTTTTGCGTATTTCTTCGCCAACTCAAAGTAAACGTAAGCACTGTCTCCCAAATTGGTTTCGTTGAAAAGCAAGAGCCAAATTATTATACAAGTTCCCCACTTTCCGGATTGTCTTCCACTCCATATTGCAAATCGAAAACAGCTTGGAAATATTCGATTACTTAGACTTTTCATTTGGCTCATATTTGCGTAAGGTTTAGGGTTTCCTTTTCCTCTTGCATCTTTGAAATACATATAGGCATGCCACCTGATTTCCCGAAAGCCTAGCGATTGAAGCCATTGTGTAATTCGTTCTCTTTCGGACAGTGGGTCTTGTGTGAGGGCATAATCATAATGGTATTTTGCCATTTTTATATTTCCCTCTGCCAAGTCAATATCTCCCAATCCTGTGAAATATGCTCCAAATCCTTGATTGAACATAAAAAAATTATTTCCCATTAGAAACCTACACCAATAGCAAACCAAAGAACCAACTCCAAGTGTACATCAGATACAATGGCTGAAAAAGCACTCGATGAACTTTCTGCCCTTCGTTCAACATGTCCTTGAAATTGAAAGAACACGTAGCCGAAAAAACCCAAGCCAACCCCAATGTGCGAGTAAAAAATCAAGTCTTCATAGATCTTCCAAACGACTCATTGGCGTTGGCATAAGAGAACGCATAACTCGACACGCTGATAAATCCAACTCCCAAATAGAGAAAAGCACCATCGGGCGCAAACGGAAACATGGATTTTCGTATTGCACTTCCCGACTTTCGGAATCCCCAAATCCCTAATAAGGTGGAAATAATGAAAAGAACAGGCGGGGGAATAAAATAAAATCCCCAATCTACTCTGTAATTGATGTGTAGATAGCCGTAGAGTACATTTATGAGGTATAAGCTAAAAATCAAGCTAAATTTTAAGAAGTTTCGGTTGGAGTTTCCACCTCCGTTACTGACTAGAAATATCATTGCTCTGCCAATCTCATGTGCGTTGGCGAACATGAACAACCCAAAAGCCACAATAGGCATTGCTACTGCGTAATTGATTGTGCTGACGATTGGAAACTCCAAAACGGTGTGTTCTTTAACGTACCAAACAAGCCAACCAACCAACACTGTGTAAGTTACCACACGAACGAAATAAGGTAGTTTGCCCAAAATGGTGCGGAACAAAAATGTGGGAACGAGCAGAACCGTAATTGCCATCAAAGGCATTTTCTTGTCATCAATTGGGGCAAAAATCTTGTGCGTGTCCAATCCCATTGTGGTAATAACGAACAGAATGAAAGTAACACCAATTGCATACCATATAATTGGCAAGTCGGAAATGCTTACAAGCAGGAAAATCAGCCCCACCATCATCATTCCGAAACTGATGTAATGCGCCAAATAATTGAGTTGGAAATTGACTGCTTCAAATCTCTCCACCAACAAATAGGCATCTGCTGTGATGGAAAACTCGAAGAAGTTCTGCGTGAATTTATCTAACAAAACTGGAACAATATCGGTGTCAGGATTGGTTTGCCACCACATTGTTGCCTCATCGCCCAGCCAGGCAACGTAGCCCAAATACCCGAGTGAAGCCAAAAATGTAATAAAACCGATTAAATAAGGTAAGCGATAGCCTAAACTCCAATTTCTCCAAAAAAATAATGTATTCATCAATATCGATTCGATTGTTGTTGTAATTTTAAGGCGCAAATCTACAAAGGTTTTCGGGAAGGCGTATAGATGTGAGGATTAGTTGATTTGAAGATGTGAGAATTTGGGAATTTGCAAATGTGGAAATGTGGAAATGTGAGAAACATCACACTCTCCTTCCTCTTTCCTCTTTCCTCCTTCCTCCTTCCTCCTAAAATCAACCTCCCAAATCAATCCAACCAAAAAATCAATCCAAAATTTCCAATTTGCTCACATCTGATTAACTTTAAGGAAATTTGAATTCTGTAAGTTCGCTTATTCTCAGAATAAATGCCCAAGAATTGCTTCTCGCTCATTTTTGCCCACTCCGAATGAAAAAACTATTACTACTTTTTGGTTGGATTTTACTTGCTTCCCCACTTTTGGCACAAAATTTCCCGAAAGAGGAAATCGACTTGGACTCTTTCATTCAGGACTTATTTGCCCTGCAAGATGAAGACGCGAATTATGAGGATTTGTATGAAACCTTGTTCATGCTGTATCAAAATCCAGTTAACCTGAACAGAACCACGCCCGAAGAATTACGCTCGCTTTATGTGCTTTCCGAATTGCAGATAGATAAATTCTTCAAGCATATTGAGCAGAATGGCAAACTGCTCACAATCTATGAGTTACAAGCCATTCCAACCTGGGACATGCAAACCATTTACAACCTCATGCCTTTTGTAACTGTGCGAAATGCAGGTTTAAATATTGACAGTCGTTCGTTGATTGAGCGAGTTTTGGCTGAGGAAAATCAGTTTCTGATGATTCGTTATCAGCGGACTTTACAAGAACAAGAAGGCTACAAACGCTATCAGGGAAATATCAAATTTCCATTTACCGAATACTCCGACACGCTCCCAAATTACTACCTCGGCTCGCCTGATAAAATCTACGCTCGTTATAGAATTTCCCACACCAAAGATTTTAGTTTAGGATTTACTGCCGAGAAAGATGCAGGGGAACAGATTGTGTGGAATCCAGACACGAAAAGGTATGGCGCAGATTTCCTCTCCGCCCATGCAGTTTTCTACAATAAAGGCAATTTTAAAACCATTGCGGTGGGAGATTACCAAATCCAATTTGGGCAAGGTTTGCTGATGTCGGCAGGTTTTGCGGTGGGAAAAGGCTCGGAAGCGGTCAGTACGGTGCGGAGAAGCCACACGGGAATTCGCCCTTACAGCTCGGTGTTGGAAACTGGCTTTTTGCGAGGCGGAGCCGCCACTTACGAAATGGGGCAATTTGAGCTGACTGGATTTTACTCCCGTTTGCTGGAAGATGCCAGCTTGGATGTGGGAACAGGAAGAGATATTGAATTTTCGGATTTAAACCCCATCGCCATCAATAGAGCGGCCACCTTCGGGAGCGTGGGAACTTTCAACGATGACGATTTATTGCCCAACACGCCAAGGGGAATCGGAATTACGGGTTTCCATCGAACTCCTAGCGAAATTGCCCGAAAAGACCGCTTCAACCATCAGACTTCGGGCGGAAACCTGACTTACAAAAGCAAAGACAAATCGCTTTTGGCAGGAGTTACCGCAGTTTACAACGACTTTGGCGTTCGGATTGACCGAGATTCCACTAACTACAACCAATTTGAATTTCGGGGAAGAAGCAACCTGAATCTAGGTTTGCATTACAGTTACAACTGGCAGAATTTCAACTTTTTTGGGGAAGCCGCTCGCTCTTCGAGTGGAGGTTTGGGAATGATGGCAGGTTTGGTTTCCAGCTTGTCGAGAACCGTAGAATTCTCCCTGCTTTACCGAAATTATCAGCGAGATTTCCATACGTTCTACGGAGCCGCTTTTGGGGAATTCTCCAGAAATATCAATGAAAAAGGCCTGTATATGGGCATCAAAATCCAGCCAAGCCGAAGATGGGCACTTTCTGCCTTCTACGACCAATTCAAATCAGATTGGCTTCGCTTCCGCACGAATGCGCCCAGTAGCGGGAATGAATATTTGGTCCGATTGACGCATAAACCAAGCCGAAAAGTTACCGTTTACGCCCAATACAGATTCGAGAACAAAGCCAGAAATGCCGATGACCCCACGGGAGCCCTGAACCTTGTTCAGCAAACGAAAAGAAGTCAGTATTTGATTAACGCAGATTTTAAGGCAAACAAGTATTTGAGCTTGAAATCCAGAGTGCAAATGAGCAAGTTTGAAGATGATGAACTCACCCGTGGCTTCGTTGCCCTGCAAGACATCAATTTGGATTTAGGCAGATTCAAATTCAGCACCCGATTCGCCATTTTCGAGACCGATGATTTCGATAACCGACAGTATGTTTACGAGAAGAACGTGCTTTATGCCTTCTCCATTCCTGCCTACAACGGTCGGGGAATCCGAACTTATTACCTTTTCCGCTTCAAAGCCCGAAGAAACCTCGATTTCTGGTTCCGCTATGCCATCACCAACTTCCGAGACCGAGACGAAATCGGCACGGGTTTGCAGGCTTTCGAGGGAAACAAAGTTCAGGAAATTACTGCGCAAGTGAGGTATAAATTTTAGGAATGTGGAAATGAGCAAATTTGAGAATGCGGAAATGAAAAATGTATGGCAATCGCAAAGAAAGGTTTTCGGAAAATAGAGGTAGAAGGAGAGAAATATGCTTGGAAATTCAATGGAAAAGTATTTGTTGCCAAGGAAAGAAATAATCGCAGCACTTTAATCATTGATTTCGGATGGTTTGACGGGTGGTTATTCGCAAATGACAGAGAAAATCGTCCGCCAGATTTCTATCCTCGTGTGGCAACTCCAAAATTTGTGAGTGAGTCCATACAGTTCGCTATTGAACAAGGCTGGGGAGGGGGAAACATGGAAATTGAATTTAGAAATGGGGAATACAAAAAAATAAAAACTTGATTGGATTTCGTGAATTGTCTATTTATCAGAAGAAAGTAACTTTTACAATCACTCCAAAGCCATTGCTTCAAGTCTGTTCCGCCAACCTTTGGGGCATGAAGGAGTTCAATCAACTCAATCCAAACTGTAAATTTTTCAGATATTTAGTTTCCCAAATACCAATCGCCCCCAAATGTTGAATGCGGTTCACTGTTCGAAGGTTCTATTTCTAAACCAAAACTCGCATGTAGAGCGTAACCATACTACTATACATTTTGAAAAGTCAAGACCTCGACAGCGGTGGCGACTCCCAGCAGACCAGACCCTGCCAAAGGTCGGTTTAATTCCGTTCAACGTCTGGCAGGACCTGCGGACTCTGCCGATGGTCGGACCACAGCGTTTCACTTTTGTACAGTAGTATGAGCGTAAACATAAAGGCAACGAAGACAACCCATGCGTTGTCTCTACCACAAAACTCGCATAAATCATCAATTCAGGATTGCCACCAAATCTGACCTAAAAACAAAAGCCAATTTACGATGATAATCAGCTTCGATATTGACAACACGCTCATCCCCTACTCCAACGAATTTGAAACCTATGAACTTGGATTTTTTGCCAAATTGCTTGGAGCGGAATCCCTGAGAATGGGAACGAAAGAATTATTCAAAGAACTGGAATCACAGAATCATGAAATCTGGATTTACACTACTTCCTTCCGCTCCGTTTTCAAGCTGAGTAAAACTTTCAGATTACATGGTTTGAAACCGAGCAAATACATCAACGAGACAATCAATCAGAAACACTTGAAAAGGGCGAATTGCAAATCATCCAAAAACCCCAAACTTTTTGGAATAGATATTCATATTGACGACTCGGCAGGTGTAGGAATGGAGGGGGAAAGATTTGGGTTTAAAACGATTATTATCAATCCGAGTGATAGGGATTGGAAAGAGAGGGTTTTGGAAGGGATTCAAGCATTTGTAACACAATATTAAAACGCAATTCTACCAATTATTGAATTACATTTGGGAAATTGCCGAAAACAATAAAAAAGAATCAAACAACTCAATCCAACCATGAAAAAATTAGCTGTATTCTGCGGTTCACGCACGGGAATTGACCCAATCTACGAACAGAAATCTCGTGAATTTGCCAAATTGATGGTAGAAAATGACTTAGAACTGGTTTATGGAGCTGGCAAAGTCGGCTTAATGGGCGCAATTGCCAATGAAGTTTTGGAGAATAAGGGAAAAGTTTATGGCTTCATTCCCTACTTCCTTTCCGATTTGGAAGTTGCCCACCAAGGAATCACTAGCCTAACCGAAGTAGATACCATGCACGAGCGAAAGCAATTGATGGCAAACTATGCCGATGGCTTCGTGGCTTTGCCTGGCGGAATGGGAACGATGGACGAACTTTGCGAAATCGTAACTTGGAGACAACTCAGCTTACACCAAAAACCTATCGGGATCCTGAATGTGAACGGCTATTTCGATAAGCTAATTGACTTGATAGAAAACTTTGTGGCAAATGGTTTTCTGAGCGAGGAAGACGGAAATATTTGCCTCGTTTCAAAAAATCCACAAGAGTTAATTGATTTGATGAAAGCTAATTTCGTAGAAGATGGAGGAGAGCAATTTGGAAGAACTTGAGATAAATGAAGAATTTAGAATGAAGAATTAAAAATGGACAGATTATAAATGGACCTTATCACGATTGGTTTATTCTACTCATTTTCCATCTCGACTTGAAGGCAAGTCCTACATCAAAATTCGTACATCCGCAATGCTCAAACCCAAATTCCACCCGATTTCCACAGCCTTTTGGGATTGGTATATTCACAGAATCATCAAATCTGATTTC
The DNA here is from genome assembly GCA_963729615.1 of uncultured Cytophagales bacterium. GTDB lineage: Bacteria > Bacteroidota > Bacteroidia > Cytophagales > Flammeovirgaceae > JBLIFI01. The sequence goes on along the minus strand of CAVSOI010000022.1, from coordinate 119,342 downwards.
CATGAGCATATTTTCGAGTCTGATTTTAAGGTAGAGGAAAACAAAAGCGTATTGGTTTTGGCAAACCATTTCAGTTGGTGGGATGGTTTTTTTGTGTACGAATTAAATCGTTTATTGCTTGGCAAACGATTTCATGTAATGATGCTGGAAGAGCAATTGCGGAAGAATTCTTTCCTCAGAAGAGCAGGGGCTTTTTCGATTGACAAAACCAGTGGACGGAAGTCTTTGGAATCATTGAATTATGCGGCCGAATTGCTACAAAACCCGAACAATTCAGTTTTGATGTTCCCACAAGGGCAAATTGAGTCGGTTTATACTCAAAAAACCACTTTCCAAAGTGGAGTGAGCAGAATCATCAAGCAATTGGAAACACCCACACAAATCCTTTTCTGCATCAATCTGCCCGATTATCACTCCAACCGAAAACCTACTTTACGGAGTTATCTGAAGATTTATGAAGGTAAAACTGACTTGGAGAATTTGAAATCAGCCTTCTTGGATTTTCATGAAGAATGCTTTGGGAAACAGGCGGAGATTTTGGGGTAATTTTGGTTGGCGTATATACACGCTTATTATAAACCAGCATACTTTCTTTTGATTTATCACGTGGAAAGGCTAGATTTGGATATAAGAGGTATATGCGTAATTGTTATGTGTATCGGCAAGTTGTGGGCAATCTTAACACCGAACATAACAAATGAAAAAACATAACTTTTTGAACTTGAAAATTGGAGCTATTAAACAGTACTCAATGGTTGTTAAGAAAACCGAATTAGAGTATTGGAGAAACTTGGGCTGGTTGACATTTATTGAAATTGGCTTACCAAAAGGAGATGAACACGCTTTTTTACTTTACGGAAAAATGAAGAAAAGTGAAACGCTAATATTCAACAGACCAAACTTTCTAAAAAATATTCAAATTGACAATTTTATAGGACTTGAAATTAAAGAAGTTTCAACACATTTAGGAACTTATGGAATGGGTGGAGCAGGATTTTTTGGATTATTGTTAGAAAATTCAGAGTTTTTGATCTATGCTGTTTGGGGAGCAGGAAATTATACTATCATTGATAATAGAGTTGTTGAATGTAATCCAGACCTTTATGAAAAAACAAAACCTTGGCTATCAAACTTTGGAGAAGACCAAAATTGGGACGATTTAACAACATACATTTCAGGAAGTAAAATAGAAAACATCTCGTTGACATCAGACGCTTGCAACCTAACATTAAAAAAGTTAGACAAAAAAATTGAGGTAACTTTTGTAAAGAACGACAATAGACTACCAAGAAAAGTTGGACGAAAACGAAATGCTTTTAAGAAAGGTGTAATTTCTGACTATCTACTTTTTCAACACGAAAATGGAACTCTAATTGTGTAAAAAAAGACTGCCACCAACAAGGGTTTTGCGTCAGGCGGGCTGATTGCAAAATTCGGTAGTGCTACATTTGTAATGTTTCCTCTTGGACATAATGCACAAACGGATGCTTGCGCTATGGATTTTTGGGATTTCGCCAGCATTACATTTATAACACTACCCAAAATTCAATGGTAGTTTTTCAATTAAACTTTAGTAATAATATCGGCTTTTGTGTTTCGATTTCCCGCCCGAACGCAAAGCCTCAAAACATTGTGTGCAATAAAGCTTTTTAGATTGATGATATAATTATCTATTTTCGATATAATTTTACTGTAAATACCTCTTCCAACATGAAAATAGAAAGTATTCGGATAAAGAATTTTAAAGTCTTCTCAGAAGCAAAGATTGAAGATATCCCACAAATGTGTGTTTTGCTCGGTGCAAATGGGGCGGGAAAAACGACCTTTTTTGATGTCTTTGGCTTTTTAAGTGACTCTTTGAAAAACAATGTAACTTCTGCTATAAACAAAAGAGGAGGTTATAAAGAAGTTGTTTCAAGAGGTGCGAACGGAAATATTGAGTTTGAGGTCAAGTTCCGCAACACAGAAGATGATGGATCTCTATCTCCACTAATAACATACCAGCTAGAGATCAAAGAAACAAAAGGAAAGGTTGTTATTGAGAAAGAAATTTTGAAATATAGAAGAGGTAACAGAGGGCAGCCTTGGCATTTTTTAAACTTTAGTCTGGGACAAGGCACTGCAATTAAAAATGAAGAAGATTACGGTAAGGAAGGAGTGAAGGAAGAGAGGGAAGAGCAACAATTAGATTCAGCTGATATTTTAGCAATAAAAGGATTAGGTCAGTTTCAAAAATTTAAGGCAATCACTTCATTTCGAAAGTTGTTGGATGGCTGGTATGTTTCTAATTTTCAAATTGCGTCTGCTCAAACTATTATTGATACTGGCATAAGTGAACACCTTTCTCAAAGTGGGAATAATTTAGCGCAAGTAACCAAATATATTTATGATAACTATCCTGAGGTATTTCAGCAGGTACTTAAAAAGCTAAAGGAAAGAATACCAGGTATAGAGAGTGTTGAGTCTGTCGAGACAGAAGATGGAAGAATTATATTAAAGTTTCAAGATGGAAGCTTTAAAGACCCTTTCATAGCTAGATATGTATCAGACGGGACAATTAAAATGTTTGCCTATTTGATTCTATTATATGATCCTTCTCCTCATCCGCTATTAGCGATAGAGGAGCCAGAGAACTATTTGCACCCTGACTTGCTCTTTGAACTAGCAGAAGAACTAAGAAGCTATTCAAAGAGAGGAGGGCAAGTTTTTATTTCCACTCATTCGCCAGACTTTGTTAATGCATTAGACATTGACGAATTGTTTTGGATTGAGAAAAAAGAAGGTTATTCTTTAGTGAAAAAAGCTAAAGATGACACTATAGTGAATCAGCTCTTTAAAGAAGGAGATCTTTTAGGCTATTTATGGAAACAAAAATATTTTAAAGGAAGTGGGCCTTATTGAGTCAAACCTAAACTATATGAACTTAAAAGATCAACACATAGAATTCTTACTAGAAGAACCATCAATGGAGAACTTTTTAAGAATAGTCCTGCCTCAAATTTTACCAGATGGTTATTTTTTAGATATAAACTGTTTCCTGAGGCCTCATCAAGGTAAGACTGATTTAAAAAAGTCCATCCCGAAAAAGGTCAAGACATTTTCAAATTTTCATAAGCCATCTAAAATCATAATCATTCATGATCGAGACTCCAACGATTGTAAAATCTTGAAAAGTGAACTTATTGAAATATGCGCTAAAGCTGGTAATTGTCCAATACTAGTCCGGATATCATGCAGAGAATTAGAAAATTGGTACTTGGGGGATATGGAATCAATTGAGATGGTTTATCCAACATTTAAGGCTGAAAAACATATTGGAAAAGCTAAATTCAGGGATGTAGATAATTGTCAAGGTTCATATGAACTTTCACAAATCATTCGAGACTTTCAAAAAGGATTTGCATCGAAAAATATCCCTCAATACATGAATATTGAAGTTAATTCATCTACTTCTTTTAACCATTTGGTAACTGGTGTTAAGAAGTTTTTGGGGAAATGAAAAATGTACACAACGGCATACAAATCCGCAACTAAAAAAACCAAATGGACTTTAAAGACATACAAAAGCACATTAATCAAGTAATGAACGAGGAGAACAATCGGCCTATTCCTGATTTTGAAGGTTATTCACCGTTTGACATGCACCATATTCTGCATTTTACTTTCGAAAGCAAGAGTCCTATAACTATACAGAGCCTTGCAGACTTGGATTATTATAAAATCCCTATGTTCTGTCTTGTAAAGTATTTATTGGACTTGATTGATAAAAACGGTGAAATAAAACTAACAGCAAAAGGATTTTTACCAACGAAAATTGTTAAGGACATTTACAATCAAGGATTTTTGGAAGAATATCTATTTTCATCGGGAATTTCCAAACTTTATAAAGAAAGCGACTCTTTAACAGTTAATCTTACCAGACTTTTAGCTGAATTAGCTGGGCTTATTAAAAAAAGAAATGGGAAGTTAAGTCTAACCAAAAATGGAGAAAAATTAGCTTCAAATAATCAGGATTTGTTCGAGTTGATTTTTAAAACCATGACCCAAAAGTTTAACTGGGCTTATTATGACAACTACGGAGACGAACAAATTGGACAATTCGGTTTTGGATATTCATTGATACTGTTATCAAAATATGGAGCAGAAAAACAGTTAGACTATTTTTATGCCGAGAAATATCTTAAAGCCTTTCCTCAATTTTTACAGTCGATGACACCAACTTACACTACTGCTGAAAAATACGCAGCCAATTGTTATTCAATCAGGACTTTTGAGCGTTTTTTGAGTTATTTTGGACTGATTGAAAAACATGGAAAAATGCTTGATAGGAATACTTTTATAACAAAAACTGAATTATTTGATAAACTAATTCAAGTGAGCCCAAGTAAAAAATAGTCGAAATAGTAGTAGAGATTATTGACAGAAATTCATCATGTAACTTGAAGACTGGCAACTCCCAGCAGAACCTGCCAATCTTCAAACTCCATAACTATTTTCTGTCAATAAACACTAAGGAACGGGAAATAAATAAACTACTATTTTATTTCTTTGATATGCCTAATAAAGAATAAAATTTTCTAAAAAATGGTGGGAAATGTCGGATTAACAGTCAACCACTCTAACCAACTGAGCTAAGGGAAATCCAAACAAAAAAGGAAGCCAAATGAATGACTTCCTTTTAATTGCTCCTCCTCTTGGACTCGAACGGGCAGACCTTCTGCAAGGGCTATTGATTAACAGTCAACCACTCTAATCGCTGAGCTAGGAAATAGCTGTAAAACAAAAAAGCCTCACTTTTCAGCAAGGCTTGTAATGCTCCTCCTCTTGGGCTCGAACCACAGGACCTATTGATTAACAGTCAACCGCTCTAACCAGCTGAGCTAAGGAGGAATATGTATTTAGTTTTTGTAAAACAGAGTAATCATTACTTTGATTTGATTACTCTGCTTTGCTCCTCCTCTTGGGCTCGAACCAAGGACCTATTGATTAACAGTCAACCGCTCTAACCAGCTGAGCTAAGGAGGAATATTTTGGTTTTTCAAAGAGATATTTTTCGTCTGATTTTTAAATGGAATGCAATATTAGAAGCTTTAGATTTAATCTCCAAAAAAATGAAAAACTTTTTTACAAAAAATACTACACAAATGCAAAGAACACCAACCAAACCAAAAATAGAATCGGAAGTAGAATGGGAATGGAGAATCGAAGTAAATAACCGAAGAATGAAGGCATTCTAATTCCTATTTGTTCGGCAATTGATTTTACCATGAAATTTGGTCCGTTTCCTATATAAGTCATTGCCCCGAAGAACACAGCCGAAATTGAAATGGCCGTAAGCTCCAATACTGAATCCACAAAGCCGACTCCTGCCGAGAAGTTTGCCACATCGGTGGAACTGGCGATTTCCCCACCTTGAGCCGCCAAAGCAGCCGCCAGGAAGTTCAGATAAGTAGGTGCATTATCCAAAAAGCCTGAAATAATTCCCGTTCCCCAATAAAGCGAATTGTGAGTAATGAGTGCTTTTCCTGCATCTGAAGAGGCAAAATCTGCCACCAAAGCCAATGCGGGCATCATTGTCCCGAAAATACCTATGAATATAAAAGCAACTTCTCTGATTGGCTCAAAATTGAATTCGTTTCCTTCAATCGCTTTTTTATTGGCATATTTATAAGAAAAGAAATGCCACACTAAACATGATAATTTCTCGAATGAAAGAGAATTTTGCTCCATCGTAATGGATGGCAGGAACCCACTCGAAGCCAGCCACATTTGGGTCTAGGAAAACTGCTCCAATAATGATTGCCAACCAAATGAAACTTCTTTTTCCTTCCAGCTGTATTTTCCCTGATTTCTCTCTATCTAATTCATCGGCAAAAATGTAGTTGATTTCCTTATTGCGACTATCTATGATAAAGAAAACAATTGCCAAAGCTGTAATTCCGAAGCACCAAGGAAGTATGCCGTGTGTGAAAGTCCACCCAAAAGGCACACCTTTGAGAAATCCTAGGAAAAGTGGCGGGTCGCCAATAGGAGTGAGGCAACCGCCAACATTGCTGACCATGAAAATAAAGAAAACGACATGATAAGCTTTGATTCTTGCTTTGTTGAGACGAATAAAAGGGCGAATCAGCAACATAGAAGCTCCAGTTGTTCCGATTACGTTGGCGATGATTGCGCCAAAAACCAAAATAACCAGATTCAGTTTGGTGGTTCCTTCTTTGTCTATCTTAATAAGAACTCCACCAGAGGCAATAAAAAGAGAAGAAAGTAGTGCAATGAATTGGAAGTATTCGAAAAAAGCATGGACAGGATTATGATAATCTCCTAATACGAACAAATAATAACTCACCACTAAAACTGCCAGCACAACCGCTACGATTGGGTAATTCTTGTGCCAAAAATGCTCATAGAAAAGTGGACCGGTGGCAATCATAATTAGCAAAACAGCAAACGGTATGATTGCCCAAACAGCAGGGCCATGATGATCTGCCCCAGTTTCCCCTCCGCTAAATGCCAAAATATCGGCCACAGGAAGAAGTGTAATGCCAGCAAGAACTATAAGGAATATGAAAATACGTTTCATTTAATCTCTACTCAGATTGATGGCTTCTTGTTAAAATTTTCAAGAAGATTTTGTGAAAACGTCTGAATTAGCACCGATTTATAGTGCGTCCCAAAACGTATTTTGAAGTAAAATAGTATTTCCAAAGTGGAAAACACAAGAATTTCTCAAAGATTAGGATTTTCACGAATTATTCCAAGTTTATAAATCTATTCTCAATGTATTTTCATCGTTTTTCATCGCAATATAATCTATTTGAATTGAAAATAATAGATTTTAGAACCAATAATGATTATTAGTCATTTTTGGCGGTTAGATTTTGCTCAAACTATTTTTTTCCCGAAAAACATTTTTTTAACAAAAAACCTAATAATTGCGGATTCTTTTTAAGCTGAACTCCATTGAAAACAATCTATAATTACCTCCGCAACCATTTGGCGAAAGTCAATATTTTTTTCTTGCTTGGATTGGGCATTTTCCTAACTGCAGGAATTTATGTCCGCTATTTCCTCAAACTAGACACTTACTTCATAGGTCAGGATTGGAGAGTGCTGAAAGGCGTTTGCTTTTATGCTGTTCCCTATTTCTTTGCAGTTGCTCTTGCCTGTGTTTTCCGAAAAGATTGGTCTCTTTTCAAATCTCGTTCCTTCTGGATTGCTAAGTTTGGCAAGTTTGTTCGTTTTGGTTGCCAATCAATTTCTGCTTTTCTACAAGCCATTCATTCGGCAAGAACCGCTGACATACCCGTTTTTCCGATTATTCTTTTTCAATCTGCATACTTCATTTTTTTATGCAATTATTCCACTTTTGTTCATTTGGATTGGAAGAAAACAAGGCGATTTCGGCTTTACAATTAAGGGGTTTAACTACAAACCTTATTTGTGGATGCTCGCAATTATGTTGCCTTTGCTGATTTGGGCATCTTACCAACCCGATTTCTTGCGAGTCTATCCACGCTACAAGCCAGGAACTGCCGAGGAGTTTTGGAATATTTCCCCATTTTTTACGGTTGGAGCTTTTGAATTCAGCTACATTTTGCAATTCATTTTTTTGGAGTGGTTCTTCCGTGGCTTTATGGTCATGAAACTCGAAAAGCACTTGGCGCATTATGCTGTTTTCCCGATGGTGGCGGTTTATTGCTTCATCCATTTTGGCAAACCAATGGCAGAAACAGATTGGCTCAGTTTTCGGAGGATACATTTTGGGAGTGATTGCCCTAAAATCCAGAACAGTTTTCGGAGGAATTCTTATCCATTTGGGCGTAGCATTGCTGATGGAATTGTTGGCTTTTTGGCAGAAAATGTGAGTTTTTTGAGAAGAAAGAGGAAAGAAGAAAGAACAAGGAGGGCAGAGTTGAGTTGATAATAATATTTTTCAAATCGTACATCCTAGTTCTGAAATCCTAAAAATACTCCACAGGGTTTGTTACTACTTCGCAAGTCTCAATTTTTAGGTCTCCAAACTCTTTTACTAAAAAATCTTTCAGTAAGTCTTTCGTGAAAACTTCGCTTTCATAATGTCCAATATCGGCAATGATGATTTGCCCATCGGCATCAAAAAACTCATGGTATTTATAATCTGCGGTAATGAAAATATCTGCCTTTTTGGAAATTGCCTTCCGAAGGAGAAATCCACCCGAACCGCCACAAATCGCTACTTTCTGAATGGGTTTGTCGAGCAAATGAGTATGCTTAATTACCTTCAAACCCATTGTTTTTTTCAGATGCGACAAGAATTCTTTTGCTTCCATTGGCTTTTTCAATTCCCCAATCATTCCCGAACCCACATCCTGATTGTTATTTTCAAGCAAATGAATGTAATGCGCAACTTCCTCATATAAATGCGCCTCTCGCATGGCAGAGAGGATTCTGCCTTCCAAATAGGCTGGGAAAATCACTTCCACCCTCGTTTCGGGAACGAGTTCGAGTTTGCCATATTCCCCAATATGTGGGTTTGCCGACTCGTCAGGCTTGAAAGTACCAACGCCTTCTGTCTGGAAACTGCATTTCGAGTAATTGCCGATATTTCCCGCTCCCGCTTTGCTCAACGCATCCAATAGTTTTTCTTTTCCTTCGGTTGGAGTGAAAACCGTGAGCTTTTTTAGGATTTGACTTTTTGGAGCGAGAATCTGTGTGTTTTGGAGTCCAATTTTTTCAGAGATTTTTGCATTCACTCCATATTTCACATTATCTAAATTCGTATGGATTGCAAAAATGGCAATGTCATTTTTAATGGCTTTGATTACCGTTCTTTCCACATAATTTCTTCCCGTGATTTTACGCAACCCGCCAAAAACTATCGGATGATGCGCCACAATCAAGTTGAATCCTTTCTGAATCGCTTCTTCCACAACCGCTTCTGTGCAATCCAACGAAACTAAAATGCCAGTCAATTCCGCATTTCCATCTCCTACAATCAGCCCCGAATTATCGTAGCTTTCTTGGTAAGCAGGCGGGGCAAGTTGATTGAGGAAATTGATGATATGGTTGACTTTCATTGTTTTATTAGGGTTGGATTGAGTTTCTTTCTCAGATTCTGAATTGTTTTTATTCGAGGCAGATTCCCAAATAGTTTTTCTTGTCATAATATTTTTATAGTAGGATAAGTAAGTGTAAAGATTTAATTGATAATATTAGGTTCTTGTAAGAATCTGATTTACAGCAAATTACTTTGCTATCTTACTATGGCATCGGCCATCCGACTTTCTATTTTTTACTTGTACTTATGGCTTGTCAAAGTTCGCTATTTTTCAGTAGCTGACAAATTCTTGTTTGCCAGAATTCGATTGAACCAATACAGAATTTGAAAATTTAGGGTGGGAAATGTCGGTTGGGGTTTATGCAGGTTACTAAAAAAATAGTGCCTTGGCGTATCTCACGCCAAGGCACTACTTCATAGAATTCTATTTTAACCAAGCTAGTAGGTTTGTGTTGCTATATTCTACAACAAATGAGAAGCTCTGCTAAGTGAGTCTTCCAAATCCTCTAAGATTTCCTCCACTTCGATTCTGGAGATTTCCCAGTCGGTTTCGGGCATAGATTTCATGTTTTGAAGCTCCATTCTCAATTTTTCTCTCAAGTATTTTACCTTATGGAGTTTGACAATCATGTTTTGCCCCAGCATTTCTTTGTTGTGTTTTGTATAATTTTCCAATTCACTGATTGCCCCAGAAAATCTTTCAATGTCTTTCCTTACTTGTGCCTCAAACTGTTGTTTGGCTTGGCTCATATCCGTCCCGAAAAGTTGTTCGCTTTCTGTTCTGGTCACATTTTTTCCAGAAGACTTCATCTGCACTTTTTGCATCAGCCTTTTTTCTTCCATCAGCTTATCGAGCTTGGTGTTGATTGACTTGTGGTTGTTCTTCTTCTCAAGATTAGCTTTTGGATTTCAACATCAATATTCTCTATTTTTAATTTCATTTCTGTGTTGCTCATATTCTTTGATTTTGGTTTTTGAAAATAATTTTCCTCAATTCAATCTGCCCTTGATTATGCTCAATCGGCTTCTTGTTGAGCATTGTGGTGGTCGCCTTCCTGCGACTTACTTACTCTGTCAGCAATCATTGCCGAGAGTTTTTCTCCGCCTTTGATTCCGAAATCCAATGTTCTGATTGGGAAAGGAATCATAATATCGTTTTTATCGAATGCTTTTTTCAAGGCAATTATTGAATCACTTCTTAACTCAAGAAATTTCGGTTGCTTCGTGTTGTTGTCTTTCATCCAAATATGCATTCTGAAGTTGATGGAACTCGCTCCATATTCTGTGTAAAAAAATTCAAGTCCTCTTTGCTCATCGTATTCAACGCTGTTTTTGATGGCATCTAGCGAGATGGATTTCACTCTTTCCAAATCCTCTCCGTAGGAAATCCCACACTCCAGAACCACCCTCCTCTCTCCACTAATAGAATAGTTTTTGAGTGGATCTTGCACCAACATTTTGTTGGGCATAATTATCCTCTGTCCATCCAGTGTCCTTAGTATTGTGTATCTCAGAGTTATCTCTTCAATCGTCCCTAAATAATCATTTGTTTCAACCAAATCTCCAATGTTATAGAGGTCTTTGAAAGACATGACAATACCAGAAATTGTATTGATAATTGGTTCTTGAAACGCCAAACCTACCGCCAAACCAATCACTCCAGCACCTGCCAGAAGTGAAGTAACAGCCTTGTCTAATTGCAAGATGCTTAGTGTGAGAAAAATGCCAATAGCAATAAATATGAATGTAATAGCTGCAGAAAAAAGACTGATGATAGATTCATTGCTGGTAATTTTCCTCAATCCCTTTTTACTAAGTGATTTGATGTAATTAGAGGCAAAAAACACAATAATCATCACAATTATTGCCAGTATTGCATTCGGAAGAATCAGAATTAGATAATTTAACCATCCCTCCAGTTTCCCTACCAACATGTTGAATGCCTGTTTAATCTGCTCTATCATCTGTTTTTAGTTAGTTTCGTACAATTTGTACAGGTTTTACTTATTTACAACTTGCCAATACCAATAGTTGTTTATACAATTTATGGTTGCCAAGTTCTATAAAGATATGATTATCATGGGAAAACGCAATAAAAAAAAGCCTAGAAGTAACAGGTTTGGCAAAGGTTTACGGGTTATTGCATTGGTTGGATTTCTCATATTGAACATAATTGCCTACAACCAAGCCTATCAGTTTACACATTTCAGCAGTTTGGAGACCACAAAAACGAAGGTTGAGGAGTTAAGCTTTCTCCAAAAAATGAAATTGGCTTTCGTTGGAGTGAGAAATCCGAAGCCTGAAAATACAAGCTTTCCTGATGCCTCATTCAAAACCGTCTATTTACAAAGCCATGAAAAACTGGAGGCTTGGCTCATCAATCAGGATTCTGCAAAAAATGGAGTTGTGATTCTGTTCCACGGCTATTCGGGAAGCAAGTCGGGCATATTGAATTACAGCAAAGAGTTTGGAAAATTGGGTTTCGCCACATTTTTGGTAGATTTCATGGGAAGTGGCGGTTCGGAAGGAAAGCAAACCACGATTGGCTTCAAGGAAAGCAGAAATGTAAAAGAGGCTTTTGATTATGTGAAAACCCAGTTCCCCGACTCCAAAATTATTCTTTTTGGCTCGAGTATGGGCGCAGTTTCCATTATGAAAGCTATGGCAGATTTTGACTTGAAGCCCGGCAAGCTGATTTTGGAATGCCCTTTTGGAGAAATGAGAATCACGGTTCAGAAGCGTTTTGAAATCATGCAAATTCCCTCGTTCATCTTGGCAGATTTGCTTCTTTTCTACGGAGGATTGCAAAATAATTTCAATCCGTACGAACACAATCCAACCGAATATGCCAAGCAAATAGAAACCGAGACTTTACTGCTCTATGGCGCAAAAGACAACCGAGTTTCCAAAGCGGAAATTGACGAAATCTATCAAAACCTAGAAGGCAAAAAGCTTTTCCATCAGTTTGAAAAATTAGGGCATGAAAATTATCTCAGAAATGGAAAAGAAGAATGGTTGGAGACTGTTACGGAATTTTTGAGGTAAAAATGAATACTAACGCCTACCTTTCATCGCATCAATATTGTTTTGCACAAAAAGCTGATTATTAGTCAAATCCAAACAACATAAGTTCCCTTTTCCCTCGTGGGAAACCTTATAAACTCCATTGTCCAAACTCATTACTTTAGCTCTCTTTTCCACGTCTTCTTGAATGAAATGGAGAAATTCACTCGTATGTCCGTGAATAATTTGTTTCCCTTTTGTGAAAGTCTCATCATTTTCATTTTCCAGAATCCACAGCATTTGTTCATAATTCTCAAATGGATTTGGAGATTTGAAATCGAAGCCTGCATGAACTAAATAATGCTTTTCCAATTCGTAATAATATGGCAAACTGAAAAAGAGGTCTCGGTATTTCTCCAACAAAAGTCCTTTGGAGTCCACTAAACCTCTGCGTTTTTGCAAACTAGGCACTCGTTTCAGATTCGGATTTGCTAAGTTGTTGGAGTGGGAATCAATCGCCATTTGCTCATGGTTTCCTCGCAATGGGTAAACTTCAAAACCTTTTTGAATCAAATCTAAAATGAAGTCAACCACGCCTGCGCTTTTCGGACCTCGATTGATGTAGTCTCCCAAAAAGAAGATTTGGTCTGCTTTGGTTGGATTTGCTTTCTCGAAAAGAGCCACAAGCGTTTCCAAACAACCATGAATATCGGGAATGACTAATTGCCTGCCGTTGGTTGGAGTGGAGATTTGCTTTGAGTTTTCCATTTGTGGGAAATTACTGATTTATTAGGATATGGAACCGCATTCAATTTTGGGGGAAGGTGAGAATAAAAGACCTGCCAAGTCTCTGATGACTTGGCAGGTCTGAAAAGCCTCAAATACTCGATTCAGTTTCCCCAAAATTGGCGGAACGGACTAGAGCATAAAGCAAGCAGGTCTCGATGAGTTCCCGTAGCCACTCATCAACAAACAATTTGTGAAATCCAACCGAAATGTTTTTTTTGTCATTCTAAATAATCGGAACATTTCAGTTATACTGGTTTTACTTCAGGATGTCTTTTCTTGGAACAATAATTCTGACATGAGTACCGTCTGCTCTTTCCATTCTGATGATGAAATTATCTCCGACTGTTCTCAACAGTTCACCAACATAATTTACCCCTTGGTATGTAAATGCAATTAACTCATTGTTTGAGTTTTTTGGAGTGAGTAATTTAACTTTAGGCTCTTTTCCGCCATTTATGTTCCTTAGTTGTGAAGGCGAAACCGTTTTTACTTTCAACTTATTTCTTTTGTCAAAAAATTTGACAACATATAATTCAGATTGAAAGTCTAAAATTTGAACTTCTATTGAGTCTCCTCTGTAATAATAATTCGCTTTAGATCCATAATCGAAAGACAAATCAGATTTCTTGTTGATGAATCTTTGTAATTCCATAGAAGACTCTTCAAGGTTCTTATTGTCTTTGGAGAAGTCAATAATCTCTGCGGAAATAATAATTCTGGTACTCAAGACGGGAAAGAAAAAATGCTTTTTAATATCAACAACAGTTTGCCCAATAGCTTCGTTGGGTTTTAAATTGCAATTTAGATACAGATTTCTCTTTGCTTCCAGAATTAGGGCATCCTTCTGATTTCCGCCAATTCCTAAAACATGTGTAGTTTTGCTAGTGCCATAGGCAAATCTAATTTTGGAAAACTCACTGTTGGTAATAACTGCACTGCCAGCGCTTACAGTTCCAACATGGCTAGTGCATGAAACTAACAGAAGACAGGCTGACAAAAGAGAAAATAATGTGATTTTCATGATTTTTAGTTGAATTTATTTATTTGGCAAATGTCAATTAAATAAATTTATTTGTCAACAAAAATAACACATTTTCTCGAAGACTTCTTCGGAAAATTTTTATTTACTTTTTCCTCCTCTTCATTTCCTTCTTAATCAGCGAAAACTCCCGACTGCTTTGGCCCGCCACAGAAGTATTCTCATCGGCTCTGCGGAAAAGGTAAGGAATTACGGCTTTGACGGGGCCGTAAGGAAGGTATTTCGCCACATTGTAATTGGCATCTGCCAAATTGAAGGAGATATGATCGCTCATTCCGAAGAGTTGGGCGAAGTAGAAATTCGGGTTTTTCTTGTTGATTTCATGTTTTTCCATCAGCTCGGTAAGTAGGAGAGAGCTTTGCTCATTGTGAGTTCCCGCACAAATGGCAATGTGGTCTTTATGTTCTACACAAAAATGGAGGGCTTCATTAAAAGCATCGTCAGAAGCCCTTTTTGAAGGCTGGATTGGGTCTTGATAGAGCATTTTCTTGGCTCGTTCCCGTTCTTTTTCCATGTAAGCGCCACGCACCAATTTCGCCCCGATATAGAAACCTTTCTCCACCGCAATTTGGTGGTCGGCTTTGAGTTGAGCGAGTTTTGTTGTTACGTACATTTGATAGGTGTTGTAAACGATCGGCAATTCTTGGTTGAATTTCTCCATCATTCGCATTGCCAGATCGTCTATGGTTTTCTGAATCCAAGTTTCCTCGCCATCTATGAAAATACGAACTCGCTTTTTGTGAGCGGTTTCGCAAATATTATTTACTCTCGCTTTCACCTTTTTCCAAGCCTTTTCTTCCTGCTCAGTAAGTGTTTCTTCTGCTTGTATTTTTGCCAGAAGTGGTGTGGAAGCCAAACCAGTAACTTTGAAAACGCAAAATGGCGTGGCGTCAGAGCCTGCTGAGGCATAAACGGTTTCCAAAATTTCCTTTTCGGTTCGGTCAAAACCTTTTTCATCGGTGGCTCCTTCCACCGAATAATCTAAGATGGTTCCCACTCCATAGTCTGCCAACCTGCCAGAAACCAACGAGCACTCCTCAATATCCTCCCCACCGCAGAACTGGGCGAAAAGTGTGTTTTTCACAATTCCCTTAATTGGTAAGCCAATATCGAAAGCGAATTTCACCAGAGCCGTTCCAATATCGGTCAGCCAAGGTTGGTTCACGGCCGCAAAAAGCAAGTAAGACTTTTTTAATTCCATGTCAGATTTCATGGAAAAAGCCGTTTTGGTATCTTCAAAACTAAGATTCTGTGATTCCGTTGGATTGGGGATTTTTTGTGAGTCGATGTTCATGTTTCAGAGAAATGGTAAGGTTTTGCAAAAGTAAATCAATAAATGCTGATTTTTTGCGACTTACCAAATTTTCTTTGTTTGCGATTCCCTTTGTCGAAAGTTTTCTGCTTAGCACTTACGTACCAAGCTAAGGATTTACCGTCCCGTTGGGCTACGGTTTATACACAAGTTTTTATTCGTAATTTCATGGCATCCTTCCAGTAGCCGACAACCTCTAGGTTGTCGGAATGATACTAAAAAGCCATTATAGCTGGATATTACGAGTTAGCAAACATTTATAACGCTAATTCAATGGTTGCAAGTTAGGAAACTTGCAACCATTGAATCGAAATTAGGAAATTTCGATTAGCGACTGATTTTTATTTTTACGTTATTTATTTTTTAAGGTATTGAGTCAAAAGATGTGTATAAACCGTAGCCCGTTGGGACTCTCATGGAAGTCCCAACGGGACGACATATATTTAGGGTAGGACGTTAGTCCTACCCCAATTTGCTCATTTTCAAATTCACACATCTAACATTTTCTAATTCTCTTTCCTCACAAACGCTTTTTTCGGGATAAGGAAGTTTTGGAGCATTTTTGGGTCGAGTAATACCAATTCGTCTTCCTTTTTGAGCCAGCCGTAAATTTGCTGATTGCTTGGGTAGATTTCCAAAATCCCGCCTCGCTCTTCGTATAAATCCTCAATTTTTATGGTGGCAAGTGGCGTGGTTTTTCGTAGGCTATCTTCGAGAAGGGCTGACTTTGGTAGAAATTCCAGCACAGAAAATTCTTGATATTGCGTGATATAGTTGTAAACTGCACCAGAGTCTAGTTTCTCCACGCCCTGAACATTGTAGAAATTGTTCTCGAAGGCAATTTGGAAACTATTGTTTGCATCTCCTGCATATTCTACCTGCATGGATTTCAAGGTTTGCCAACTGGTTTGGAGTATCTTTTTCTCTCGCCACTCGGCAATTGGTGCGGAGAATAAATCGTAAATATTCAGGTAAATCCCCGGGATATGAATATTGAAATACGCCTCGTTGTCTCCAGTAATCAGGAAAGTCTCATTCTCTAAATTGGCGAGTTGATAGGTGTTTTTAGAATTATCTGTTCCAATGATTTCCAAAGTCATTAATTTATCAGGCTGGAGTTGGCTGATTTTCTCAATTTCACTTGCCGAAACGGGTCTTTTGCTATCCAACCTCCCGAAAGCGGAAAGCAGAAAATCCATTCTACGTTCTGAAGCCTCAAATTTATTGTTAAGTTTCCATTTCCCCTTTTCAGCTTCCAAAACAAGTTCTCCAACCGTAATTTGCTGAATGTTTGCTGTGTCAATTTCCGCCAAAGGCAAAGGTTTTGTTTCGCTGGATTTAGCAGAATTCGTTTGCCAAGAGAAGGCAATGGCTACCAATAAAATTAGATTTAGGGCAATTAGGAGTTTGGATTTTTTGCTCATTTCGTTGGTATTTCAAGTAGGAAGTGTCAAGAACGGTAAAGTTGGGCAAAAATACCTGAATTCGGGAAATCGGTGTGTAAAAAAAATCTTCGAGGGTAGGCTGTTCAGAATTATAATTTTTCTTCGTACACTTTTTAGTCATTTATTGATTTCAAACAATGGCTAAAAACAATCTGAAAAATGAATGTATTACAGACTTTTTAGAAGTATTTTTTACCGAATAAATTCAATATTTTTATTCACAACTATCTGAAATACAAATATTTAGTATTTATATAAGTAATTTTCAAAATCTTTTTCAATTCTGCAAATCCAAGTTTAATGAACTTGTTTTTTTGAGGGAAAAAAGCGACAAAAACTGAGGGAAAAATAAAGCGGATTCCGAACAGCCTACTTCGAGGGTTTTGAGCCTAGGAAGAGTTGGTTTTTTTTTCATACTACTGGACATTTCCAAGAATGAAGACCTCGGCAGAGGTGTCGATGGCAACCTACTAATAAACCTGCCGAAGGTCGATTTTAATTCGGACCAAGCTGGTCGTTCAACATCTGGCAGAACCTACGGACTCTGTCGATGGTCGGACCACAGCGATTCTTGCAGTCGCTGCAATAGACTTGAGAACAACTTGGTTTTGGCGATAACAAAGTACACTCCAAAGAAATGTTTCAAATTATTTATATATTTATACTGAAAGACTATATTTCCTAAATAATTACTGTTTGACCGAATAGCATACCAACTATTTCAATTAACTTCTGCATGTTTGTCAATGCAAAACCAAGTGTACGCAAAAAAAATATCTAATACAGTCATAACCATACTACTGGACATCAGTGAATCGCTGGCGGAGTCCGCAGCCCGCCAGACGTTGAACGGGTTGAAATCGACCTTCGGCAGGGTTTTTAACCTCTGCCGAGGTCTTGATTTTTGGAAATGTCCAGTAGTATGAGTCATAACTAAATTGCGGCTCTAAATCGCACATTGTCAGGTTCAAATTGAATCAGCAGTCGATGCTATCCCAATCAGACAACACTGCCGAGTGTTTTTCTGAGTAAAACCAATTATACTTAATAACCACGTTCTCATTAATCGGATTTACCTAAAAACACTGAAAACAGCCATAACCATATTGCTTTCCCTCTTGTATTTCAATTCTTACTCTCAAGATAAATCAGACTCTGTAAGAGCAACGGATTCTTTTGTTAAAGAAATGCTGGATTCTGCCACCAAAAAACTGCTGGATAAGGAAATAGAGCTTATCAGACATCAGAAAGAAAACGAATTACTGAAAAGAGATAATGAATTACTAGAAAAAGAGAAAGAACTACAAACACTCAGGGATAAAGAAGAATCAGAAGTACAACTTTTCCTGATAGGAATTGGCACATTATTATTGTTACTCACTTCTGGATTTATAGTGGGCTATTTCAAACACAAAAAGGGGAATGCCCAACTTACCCGAAGGCATGAGGAAATACTGGGGAAAAACAGGGAAATTGCCATTCAAAAATCCAATATAGAAGCGAAAGTTCAAGAGGCAGAAAGAATAAGTCAAGAACTGAAGAACCAGCGTTTTTTGCTTCATCAGCAAAACCAGAAGCTGAAGGATGCACAGGAAACCATTGCCGATCAAAATATTAAACTCAAAACATCTAATGTGGTGTTGGAAGAAAAGTTCAAACTACGAACCAAGGAGTTAGAAAACTCCTTTGATGAAATGATGAACCTCCATCAGCAATTAGACAATTACAGTTATCACTCCGCACATGACTTGAAAGGACCAATTGCAAGGATTATTGGTCTTTCAAGAATTATAAAGATTGAAAATAATCCTGATGACTTAGCTTACAGCATTCAATTATTAGAAGCTGAAGCGAGCCAAATGAGTGTCTTCTTGGATCGAATCATAAAAGGGCTGGAACTAAAGACTAAACCTCTTGAACTCAAAAACATCAATCTTTCCGCATTTATTAAAGAGAGTTTTCGGAAATTCGGGACTCAATCGGAAAAATGCCAATTATATTCCTCCATTCCACTCAATATAGAAATAGAAACCGACCAAGAGCTACTCACAGCACTTTGTTTGAACCTAATTCAAAACTCAATTGATTATCAAGACCCTTCAAAAGAACTTTCATTCTTGAAAGTAAACTGCCAAAGATTCGGAGTCAAATGGTTGGAGTTAAAGTTTGAAGACAATGGATTGGGAATCAATCAGGAAGCACAAGACAAAATATTTGAAATGTTTTTTAAGGCTTCCGAAGAGATTCAAAGCACAGGCTTGGGGCTTTATGAGGCAAAGTTGATTGCCCAGAAACTGGGTGGAGAAATACATCTTTTATCCTCTGATTCACAGAAGACTTGCTTCTGCTTGAAGTTGCCACTCTCGTATTGTTAGGAAACAATGTATTTCTACCATTTTCCAAAGCAGGCTGATTTTGAATACACACTCCCAAATAGCCTTGTAAAAATCCAACCCGTTTAAACAAATTTCTTTTTGCCAAAGTTGAAAATTCAAACAAAACACAACTAAAATGGCAAAATCACAAGATGAAATTTACAGCGAATTCTACGATTTGGTAAACATGACTCCAAGTGAATTGGAAAGATGGCTAGCTACCGAAAAATCCAAAAATGTTGGGCAAGATAGTGGAGACGGAGAAGCGATTGGACATAAAAGTGGCAAGAAAATCATCAAAATCAAGAATAAGAAGAAAGATGAGTTGACAGATTCCGACTTTGAGCATATGAATAAAGTAGTTGGTTACATAAAAAGACATAATGCTCAAAAACCCAGCTCCGATATCAAAGAATCGGATTGGAGATATAGCTTGAAAAATTGGGGACATGACCCCTGTAAAGAAATGAATTGTTAGTAAAGTTGTTCCATCTAGTTTTACAAATAGCAAATGCCCATTGGTATTTTTTATTGATGGCAAGTAGAACAAATAAATAAGGTATCGAATTGACAATACCTTCAAAGTAAATATTTGCAAACACTCAAACTTTCTTAAACAAAGTAAAATAGAAGTATGTTGTATTATCAGAACAAGGCAAAACAAGAAATCACAGAACTTACACTCAGCTGAAAATAACCTAAAACAATTATTTGCAAGAAACCCTATAATTACTTATTAAACTTTAAATCATTGTTAATCAAAAACTTATAAAATTATGTTACGTTGGACAATCATATTTCTCGTAGTTGCAATCATTGCTGGTATTTTAGGATTTGGTGGAGTAGCCGCTGGAGCAGCAGGAATTGCCAAAATATTATTCGTAGTATTTATTGTACTATTTGTAGCTTCGCTATTGAAGTCACTGGTATCAAAAAACTGATAAATTACCAAATCCGTTAATACACACATTCTAGCCATATCACAATTTCTCCAAAATTCGGGAAATATTTGACATGGCTAGAACTTTTTTAATTCAAGAGAGTTAACTAATCTTTAACAACTAAAATTTATCTAAGATGAAATTATTCAAACTTTTTTCCCTAGCAATGTCATTGACATTGATGATTACTGTTTTTTCTGCTTGTGAAAACGGCAAAGTAAGAGACGATGACCAAATCGAAAGCGATTTGAAAGATATGAGTAACGAAATGAAGGCAGAAAGCGAAGAGCTGAAAGCTAACATGAAAAACACTATTGATAAGCTGGATGCAAGAATTCAGCGTATTGAAAATGATATGGAATCTGCATCTGATGAAGCGAAAGCAGATATGAATGCAAGGTTGGAGAAACTGAAAGAGAGAAGAGAAAACTTGAACAAGAGAATGGACAATTTCGGAGACAATATTGAAAATGACTGGGAAAGCTTTAAGTCTGACGTAAGCAAAACATTAGATGAAATTGAAAAAGATTTAGAAGACTAATTTTTTTGCGAAAAAACTGAAAACGGCAATTGAAAGATTTCAATTGCCGTTTTTTTTATCCAAAATCCACCTAATCAATTCTCCTTTCCCTTTTCTCCACCGCAGGGTTTCCCTGATAGATTTTATAGGCTTCCAAATCTTTATTTGCCACTGAGTTCACAGCTAAAATGCTATGCGACTTCAAAGTTACATTTGGGCAAACCACCGACTTCGCTCCTACCCAACTGCCCTCTTCCAAAGTGATTTCCCCAGTCATTAAATCGAAGGTTTCTTTTTTGTAGTCATGGCTTCCCGTGAGCAGCATTGCCCCTTGGGAAATGCAGGCATTATCGCCAATCTTAATATCTGCCAAATTATCAATCCAAACATTTTCCCCAATCCAAACATGATTACCAATCTCCAACCTCCACGGATATTTGATATTCACATAAGGCTTAATTACCACTCCAACCCCAACTTTTGCCCCAAATAAGCGCAATAAACTGCATTTTAAGCCACTAATTGGATTGAATGACTGGAAGAAAATGGCGTTGACAAAAAACCACAAAATCCGTGTGAGAGAATTTCCACCTGGATTGTACCAATCATTATTGAACTTCGAGAGATTTACTTTTTGCGACAAGGGAGAAGGAAAATTAAGAATGAAGAATTGTGAATTAAGAATGTAAAATTATAATTCTCTTTTTATCCAAAAACAACTTTTCTACAAATCTTTATTGATTTCGTCATTTAGGTTTTTGAGCGAGTTATCAATCTCCTTTTGACTTTCCAGCCCATTTCCTTTGGCAACTTCCAAGGTCATTTTTAAGGATTTGATGAGCTGTTTCCCGAAAAAGATGGAGATTTCCTGCGGATTGGTCGCTGAACTTGAATTGAGTGCTTGGTAATAGGCTTCTCTATCTTCGCTTTGCACAATAATCGGCACGTAATTGCAAAGCATCAGAATAAGATTGGTAAGAATTCTAGCCATTCTTCCATTTCCATCTCCGAAAGGATGAATATCTATAAATTGCTGATGAAAACTGGCAGAAATTAAAAGAGGGTGTAAATCATACTTATGTTTTTTTCTTTTAGGTGGAGCTATTTGATTATTCAGCCAATTTATCAGCGAGTTCATCATTTCAGCAACATCTGTTGGTGGAGCAAAATCGACCCGTTCGCCAGTTACAGACAATAGATAGTTTGGGAATTTCTTCCATTCTCCAGGATTTACCTCAGCATCTGCGCTCGAATAAGGCTCTACCAAAATCATTTTATGAAATTCTTTGATGAGACTTTCAGTAATCAGCAATTCGCCATCTACAATTTTATATAGTTTTGTGAGTGCATCATTGTGTCCTTTCATTTCCAAATAATCTCTGAAAGGCTTCCCTTTTGCGGTAATTCCCGTCAGAAGAAACGATTTAGTTTCCGATTCAGACAGCGTATTTCCCTCAATCTTATTGGAGTGATAATTCCAATCAAGTTTCAGTTTCTGGTTCAGTCTATTGAGCTTGATTTCGTCAATTGGTCTGAATTCATCCAATTCCGATTTCAAAGATTCAATTTCCCTTACGATTTCAGCGAGGCTCATATTAGTCTTTAGTCTTGTGTCATCAGTCCAAAGTTAAAAAAAGTAGCGCAAGGTAAGATAGAAAGAGAATAGAATGTTGAGCCGAAAGAAAACAAAGAGGTCAAAATTTCAAATTTCGACCTCTATATTTTAATATCCTCACATCAGCTAATCAACAAATTACCGCATCATCAACTCGCCACTGCCAACTCCTCCGCCAAATCTTGCTCTACTTGCAAATTCTCAATGATAAACTGCTGACGGTCAGGCGTATTTTTGCCCATGTAGTAAGAAAGCAACTGCTTGATGGAAGTTTCTTGACTCAAGATGATTGGTTCGAGACGAATATCTTCACCAATAAAACCGCCAAATTCATCTGGGGAAATCTCTCCCAAACCTTTGAATCGGGTAATCTCTAGGTTTTCCGCCCAATTCGTGAATCGCTCGTTGCCTTTCCTCATCAGAATAACAATAAACTGTTTTTTTCTTGTTCCGAACACGGAAAAGCGGAGTTTCCAAAATATAAACATGCCCTTGGCGAACCAAATCTGGGAAAAACTGCAAGAAAAAAGTCAGCATCAGCAAGCGAATGTGCATTCCATCCACATCGGCATCCGTAGCAATAACGACTTTATTGTAACGCAATTCGTCCAAGCCGTCTTCAATATTTAAAGCGTGTTGGAGTAAGTTGAATTCCTCATTCTGATAAACCACTTTTTTGGGCAAAGAAAAACAGTTCAGAGGCTTTCCACGCAAACTGAAAACAGCCTGTGTCTCCACATTTCTCGATTTTGTGATACTTCCACTTGCCGAATCTCCCTCGGTAATAAAAAGCATGGTATCGTATTTCTTATCTTCCGTTCCCTTTTTCGTGTCTGTGAAATGAATGCGGCAATCACGCAATTTCTTATTGTGCAAATTGGCTTTTTTCGCCTTTTCCTTTGCCATTTTCTTGATTCCCGCCATGTCTTTACGCTCTCGCTCCGACTGCTGAATCCGTTTTAAAAGAGCCGTGGCAACTTCCGAATTCTTGTGGAGATAATCGTCCAAAGCCTTTTTCAGGAAATCGTTCACGAAAGTACGAACCGTAACGGCATCGGGCGCAATGTTAGTAGAACCTAGTTTTGTTTTGGTCTGCGATTCAAAAATTGGCTCTTGAATCCGAACACTAATGGCCGCCACAATCGACTGACGAATATCTGAAGTATCGAAATTCTTATTGTAGAATTCCCGAACCGTTTTCACAACCGCCTCACGCAAAGCAATCAAGTGTGTTCCGCCCTGCGTAGTATTCTGTCCGTTCACGAAAGAATAATAATCTTCGCCATATTGGTTTCCGTGGGTCAAGGCAATTTCAATATCCTCGCCTTTCAAATGGATAATCGGATAACGCAAATCCTCTTCATCGACCTTGCGAGTCAATAAATCCAGCAAGCCATTTTTGGAGAAATATTTTTGCCCGTTGTAATTAATGGTCAAACCAGCGTTCAGAAACGCATAATTCCAAAGCAAATCCTCCAAAAATTCGGGAATGAAACGGAAGTTCTTGAAAATTGCATTGTCAGGGCGGAAAGTTACCGCAGTTCCATTTCGTTCTTTCGAGTCCGTTTCTGGATATTCCTTTATCAGAACTCCACCTTCAAATTCCGCTACTTTCGAGCCTGCCATCTCGCACCGATTGCACTCGGAAATAAGTCGAAAGCGCATTGACAGCCTTCGTTCCGACTCCATTCAAGCCAACCGACTTCTGAAAAGCCTTCGAGTCGTATTTTCCACCCGTATTCATTTTGGAAACACAATCAATCACTTTTCCGAGTGGAATCCCACGCCCATAATCTCGAACGCTTACTTCGTGTTCCTTAATTTTAATGTCAATGGTTCGCCCATTTCCCATCATGTGTTCGTCAATGCTGTTGTCCAGCACCTCTTTCACCAACACATAAATTCCATCGTCAGGCGCAGAACCATCGCCCAACTTACCAATATACATCCCTGGTCGCAATCGGATATGTTCTTTCCAATCGAGCGAGCGAATGTTGTCTTCCGTATAATTACTTTCTATTGCCATTTTTTATAGTAGTGAGTAATGAGTAGTGAGTATCAAGTAGTGAGACTTGGAATCGCCAAATTCTTATTTAACTGTCTCAACTTATTTAATAAAAAATTAGAAGAGCAAAAATGCAAAATTAAAATTCAGATTGCTAAATTACAGTAAAATGGTTAAATAATTAACATTTGGGTTTTAATTTGTCAAAATTACTGAGATTGGTAACAATTGAATTGAGAGGAAATATGCTTCAAGCCGAATTCAATTGCAACCATCTTCAGATGATTGATTAGGAAAAATACAAAATCCGCACTTCAAATTGCCTATTTTGGAAATGCGCCTACTGTTTGGTATTTCTTTTTGGTTGGATTTTTCAAGTCGTTTGTTGATTTACGGCTACGTTCGCCTGTTCGCAATTGCTTGCCG
Organism: uncultured Cytophagales bacterium; assembly: GCA_963729615.1. Classification (GTDB taxonomy): domain Bacteria; phylum Bacteroidota; class Bacteroidia; order Cytophagales; family Flammeovirgaceae; genus JBLIFI01. The sequence goes on along the minus strand of CAVSOI010000022.1, from coordinate 94,832 downwards.
AATCCTCAAGTGTTTTTATCGTACCAAACGCAAGCAAAAAAAAAGAAAACCAAGCAAGCCATTAAATAATCGAAAACAATCCGTTAGTTCTTTTTGATTATTGAATTTGCTTGGGTAAAATTACAAATGGAATTTAGATTACTTACGCAACACCATAGCTCGACTCTCCGATGGGATGGGTAGCCGATGCTATCGCATCCGAGTCGAGACGAGACGAAAAACAATAATTTGTTGCTTAAAAAAACATTCATTCCTCAAGGAAGAGGAATCTACAGAAAAGAATCGCAAACACGTAGAGACAGGGCACGCCCTGTCTGCTCACAGCTAATTAAATAGTATAAACCCAACAACCTAACACTCCAACCAAGCCAAAAATGACTTTACAAAGCTACATTGACAACCTAAACCAACGCTACCAATTGGGCAATGCGACTGAACATACTTTCCGTGGCGATTTACAACAACTGCTGGAAAGCCTTTTGCCCGAAATTAGGGCGACCAATGAGCCAAAAAGGCAAAAATGTGGTGCGCCAGATTATATTCTGACCAAAAAAGACATTCCCGTAGGATTTATTGAGGCGAAAGATATTGGAGATAAGGATTTGGAAGGGAAAAAGAAATCGGGAAATAAAGAGCAATTCGACCGCTACAAAGCTTCGTTGAATAACTTGATTTTTACCGATTATGTGGACTTCCACTTTTACAGCGAAGGGGAATTTGTAACCAAAATTGCCCTTGCCGAAATCTCCGAAGGCAAAATAGTCGCCTTACCGCAGAACTTTGCCAGATTTGAGAATCTGATGAAGGATTTCTGTACGCAGGTAAGCCAATCTATTAAAAGCCCGAAAAAACTGGCGGAAATGATGGCAGGAAAAGCCCGCTTGCTTTCCGATGTGATTGAAAAAGCCTTGAACAGCGATGAAATCAACCAAGAAAACAGCACGCTGAAAGAGCAAATGACGGCTTTCAAAGACATTCTGATTCATGACATTACGCCCAAGGGTTTTGCCGATGTGTATGCGCAAACCATTGCCTACGGAATGTTTGCCGCTCGTTTGCACGACCCGACTTTGGCAACCTTCAGCAGGCAGGAAGCGGCTGAACTCATTCCGAAATCGAACCCGTTTTTGCGGAAGCTGTTTGGCTACATTGCCGGCCCCGATATTGACGACCGAATTAAATGGATTGTAGAAAACCTGACAGAAATTTTCTTGGCGTGTAATGTGGAGGAAATTCTGAAAAACTATGGGAAATCTACCAAAATGGAAGATCCGATTATCCATTTCTACGAAACCTTTTTGGCGGAATACGACCCGAAACTGCGGAAAGCCAGAGGCGTTTGGTACACGCCTGCGCCCGTGGTCAATTTTATTGTGCGAGCGGTAGATGACATTCTGAAAACTGAATTTGACCTGCCACAAGGTTTGGCAGATACTTCTAAAATAAAAATTAAAAAGAAAATTCTTACAAAAGCTACCGCAGATGCACGTTCGAAATAAAAGAAGTTGATGTAGAAGAGGAAGTACATAAAGTACAAATTCTGACCCAGCCACGGGAACGGGGACTTTTTTGGCGGAAGTGATTAAACACGTACACCAAAAATTTAAAGGACAAGAAGGAATATGGAGCAGTTATGTGGAAAACAGTTTGCTTCCACGGCTGAACGGCTTTGAGTTGCTGATGGCGAGTTATGCAATGGCTCATTTACAACTCGACCTTCTTCTAAAAGAAACTGGATTTATTTCTAAGTCAAACAAAAGAACAAAAATATATCTGACAAACAGCCTTGAGGAAGCGCATCCAGATACAGGAACTTTATTTGCAGGTTGGTTGAGTAGTGAAGCCAACGAAGCAAACCAAATTAAGCGTGATACACCTGTAATGTGTGTTATTGGTAACCCTCCTTATTCTATTTCATCATATAATCAATCAAGCTATATTGATGATATGATGGCACTTTACAGAAAGGATGTTAAGAATGAACGAAATATTCAACTATTAAGTGATGATTATTCAAAGTTTATTCGTTTTGCACACCAAAGAATAGAAAAATCAGGTAATGGTATCGTAGGCTTCATAACTAAAAACTCATATATCAATGTAGCGGCATTTAAAGGTATGCGATTACAATTGTTAAAGTTTTTTGATAAAATATATGTTCTTGATTTACATGGTAAAATGTACGAAAAGACAAAGCAGGGTGAGCCAAATGAAAATGTGTTCGATATAAGAGTCGGTACAGCAATTCTGTTTTTAGTCAAAAACAATGTTAAAAAACCCAAAGAGCTTGCAAATGTATTCTACAAATCACTTGATGGCTCTCGTGATTTTAAATATGACTACTTGACTTCTGAAAATCTTGATAGTATTGATTGGGAAGAACTTGATTTAATCGAACCATATTATTTTTTTGAGAAAAAAGAATTTAATGGTCTAGATAGTTATAACCAAGGAATGGCTATAGATGAAATATTTAATGATAATATATCTGGTATTACAACTGGTAGAGACCATTTTATTATAGCTGACAATATGGAACATCTTAAATCTAGGCTTTTAGAGTTTATAGCTGATGATATCCCACTTGAAGAATTGCGAACTAAATACAATTTAAAGGCCCACCTGGTTTTGAGTTACAGAAAGTTAAACATTCATTTAAGCATATAGAATCAGAAAAATTTCAAAACTATTCCCATAAGCCATTTTACACAAGAAAAATATATTATGACAAGCGCTTTATTCAAAGGGATAGAGAATCTGTTATGAAGAACTTCTTAGGTGTAGATACAAATCATGCTTTAGTTTTGAAAAAAAGATCTGTCGAACAAAACTTATCATCATTGTTTCTGCACAAATTCAATGGTAGATAAAAATTATTTGAGCGGTCAAACATATGTTTTTCCATTATTTCTGAATTCACAAGAAAGTCAACAGAAAGCGATTGATATAGATAGTAAATTAAAAAACAATCTAAACAAAGAATTTATTACTAAAGTTGAGGAACGCATTGGCGTTAAATTTAAGGATATCAAATCTAATTTAGATGATGCGTTTGATGCTCATGATATTTTCGACTATATCTATGCCGTTCTGCACTCTCCTTCATATAGAGAAAAATATAAAGAATTACTTCAAATCGACTTTCCAAGAGTTCCCTATCCGAAAGATGTCAGCACTTTCTGGAAGTTGGCGAATTTGGGTTCAGAAATCCGCCAAATCCATTTGTTGGAGTCTCCCGAAGTAGAAAACTACATTACGAGCTATCCAAAAGATGGCGATAACAAAATCTCCACCAAAATTGCCAAAAAAGACTGGGAGCTTTTCGACACAGAAAAGCAACTCGGCAGAATCTGGCTCAATGAAGAACAGTATTTCGATAACATTCCGTTGGTGGCGTGGGAGTTTTACATTGGCGGTTATCAGCCCGCCCAAAAATGGCTCAAAGACCGCAAAGAGCGCACCCTAAATTTCGAGGACATTCTCCACTACCAAAAAATCATTGTCGCCCTTTCCGAAACGGATAGATTGATGAAGGAGATTGATAAAATCGAGATTGAGTAGAATTAAATTTTCTTCATTCAAAATCGCAAACACGCAACACCGTAGCTCGACTTGAAGGCAAACCCCGTCAGAGAGTCGAGCTACGAATAAAAACTGTATAGCGGGCTTTCTACGGGGTCGCCATTGACCCGCTCAAAACGACAAGCTGGGAACACGAAATCAATCGTGATACTATCTAATAAATAGCACAACGTGCTTATTTCCCCGCCAACGTCCATTCTTTGTCCAATGGCGAAAGGCTGACCATCACATCTGATTTTGGCCGGAGTGTCAGGGCGCAATCGAACCCATTTGGCTCGGTGTGGAACTGCAATTGATATTTCCGCAACACACTCGCCAGCACAATTTGCATTTCCATCATCGCAAAATGATTTCCGATGCACAACCTCGGCCCACCGCCAAAAGGCGCATAGGCAAATTTATGTTGGTTGGAGTTTTCCACTTCCCACCTTTCGGGTAAAAACTCGGTCGGATTTTGCCAATGTTCGGGATTTCTGTGCAACCAATAAGTGTTAATTACCACAGAATCGCCTTTTTGGATGTAGAAATCTCCCAAAGCATCGTCTTCAATAGCCTCTCTGGCAATTGCCCAAGCAGGCGGATAAAGTCGGAGAATTTCTTGGCAAACCTGCTTGCAATAAGTCAATTTAGGTAAGTCGGAAAGGGTAATTGGCTTCTTTCCAAAGGTTTCCAAAACTTCATTTCTCAGTTTATTTTCAACTGCTGGGTTTCGGCTCAATTCGTAGAATCCCCAAGTCAAAGCCACCGCAGAAGTCTCGTGTCCAGCCAAGAAAAAAGTCAGGATTTCATCGGTAATTTGCTCGTTGGACATGCTTTCTCCGCTTTCATTTTTCTGTTGGAGTAACAGTGAAAGCAAATCTTGCCCAGTATTTTCGGTGTTGAAATGTTTTTGCTCAAATAGCAAAGAGGTAATCAATCCACGCAATCTTTTGGTAGATTTCTTGAATTTCCTATTGGCTGGAGTGGGCAACCACATAGGCGGAGCGAGCGGATTCAAGACTCTACGAATTAGGAAACGCAAGGTGCTGGGCAGTTCCTCATTCACAATTTTCCCGCCACCTTCCAGTTTCTGACCCAACAGCGATTCGCAGACAATTTCCAAGGTGCATTCAGACATTTCTTCCAGCAAATTGAACTGCCTTTGCTCGGAAGCCGATGCGTTGGCAAAATAGTATTTCCACCGCATCAGCATTTGCTCGGAAGCCTCTAACATGATTTCCCCAAAATGCACCAAATGACTTTTTCGGAAAGCAGGTTGAATCAGCCTTCTCTGTTGTAGCCAAAATTCTCCTTCGCTCGTAAAAAGTCCATTTCCCAGCAACAATTTTAACTTTCTGTATCCGACTGCCTTTATATAATTCTTGTGGTTGGTTTGGAGAATTTGCTGTGCGTATTCAGGATTTGCCGTAATCATCACATTTCGCTTGCCGAAACTCACTCCAAAAATATCTCCCTTGAGTTTGCAACTTCTCGCCCACAAACTCAATCGGATTCTCCCGATAAGCCCGCACATTCTGGAAAGGTAATTTATCTTTAAGTTGAGGAATTTTGGGCACGGTTTATTTGATTTTCGAGATTAGTATTACTTTGTTATCTTAGTTTCTTTAGATTTAAATCTTTCAAATCTAAAACAAAGACAATTGTTAGCTATTCAAAAGGCAATTAAAATTCAGTATTTGTATGAAATATTGAATTGCTTTGGGAGATTATTGGGCTAGAATTTAGAAAAAAAATATGTAAGGCAGAGGTAGTAATAAGTGCCAATATTTAATTGACATTATTAAAACGGTTCAATCGTTAATTTGGGGAAGGCATTGTATTATTCCAAGTTTTTCATTTTGCACAAATTTGAATTGGTAACTATCCAGCGATGTTAATTAAAAAGGTTTGACATTGTAGAGACAGGGCATGCCCTGTCTTTGCGTTGATTTACTTATTGGAGCAATCATCTTATATCATTTCATAAATTTTCTATGAGAATGACCTTGGTAGTAATAATCAAAAACCAAAATTGTACTCAATCCCCAAATTAACGATTGAGCCAAACAATTGAAGTATCTGATTTTCAGTAAACTACTTTACTTTCTTACTATCTTTCTATTTTTTACTTGTACTTATAGTTACGAAAAGAAAAAAACAATGAAATGGATACCCGAAAAACTAGACTATATATCTATTGCCTTGGCAATTGCCTCTTTGGTGGCGGTCAAAGTCTTATATCCAGATGTTTTCAGAGGAAGCCGATTTTGGGTACTTTCTGGCTATTTGGCGGCCATTTTGGGTATTTTGGCAGTAGGACTAATTCTCTATTCCCAACTCAAAGCCAACCAAATTGGCTTTCTCACGCTTATTAGCGCAACGATTGTGCTTTATGGGCTTTGGCTCGTACAAGATGCCGCCAATCCAGAAACCCGGTTCAGAGTACTGAAAGAAGCCTACATCCGACAGGCGCAATCTGGCAATGTGCATGAATCTTCTGGCTATGTCAGCTGGGATATGAAACTGGATTTTTTTGAATGCCCCGTGGCAGATAGACTCAGAGCTGATAAAGCACTGATAGATAGCCTTGCCAAAGGTCTAGCCCTGACTAAAAAATGGAAAGATTTGGGAAGGGGTTTATACTATGATGATTACGCAGACCAAAGCCTGATTTGCTACGCCTCACTGATTGAGCAAGGCTATTCGGAAGCACAAATTATGGAAATGCCCTATGGCAAAAATATCATGGCGGGGATTTTGTTTTATGAGCTGCACAGAGATGCCTATTACGGCACAGTTCCTCGCAAAATGCAGACGCTACTCGCCAGCCTTCCTCAAAATCCAAAAGCTGTTTTTCAGAAACTTTCGATTGGGCAAATCGGACAAGTGAATGAAATGACTATTTATGAGTTGGAAATGTTTCTGTATTTCCTCACCCAGTATCCTGTTCAAATAGGAGAAGATAAATTACAGCAACTTTTTGCCGTGTGGAAAGCTCAAAAACCTACCTATGCCAAAGATATTGAGCAACTGCTGACTGCCAGAGATGAACTCAAAAAATGGATTCACCTCAATGGAAATGAGCGACAAGAGATATTGGGCGTAAACTTTGGCAAGGCAATTCCCCTAGAAAATCAGCAACCGTATTTGGAGAAAATAAAGCCTTTTTTACATCTGCTTGGCCATGAATTCACTATTGGCGAAGATATTCCGCTCATGCTCAATCAAGAATCGGCACTTTTAGTAGAGCGTAGCCAGTCGATTTATGAAAATGTGGAGAAAACAAGACAGGTAACTGACCGCTACAAGGTAGGAAATCATTATACGTCAAAAGTTCGTACAGAGCGATATACCGAATCGGTTTATGCAGGCTCAAAAAAAACCAATGTTTACCAAAGGCAATTGACGTTGAGTTTGGCAGAGGGCGATGAACCTAAAAAGTTGCTTTTCAGTCTTTCGGAGTTTTTGCCCCATCAGTTTTTCAATCAGGAAAAGCGAGATTATGAGATTCCCTATCAGCAAATGAATAGGCGTGAATGCTGGGTGCTGGCATTGCCACAAAGTTGGTACTGCCCAGGCTGTGAAGATTATTAAATTGGGACAGGACGGTAAATGCTAAGCAAAAAGATACGACTAGCTGGTTTGATAGAAAAGCATCCAAGATGCAAAACCTATGTTACGGTGCGCATTGGAAATGCGACCGAGTTGGATGTGATTCCTATTATAGAATTTAATGAAGTTTGCTCACCATAAATAAAAAATATCCTAAACCCGAAATGGGAATTGTCATCAATAACATGGCAATTCCGACTTGTTTTTGGAATCGTAACATAATCAATCCTGAAATTGGTACAAGAAGAGCTGATGCTAACAAATAGTTTATATGTCCTCCAATTTTTGTGATTATAAGCCCCAGAAAAATCAATCCGATAGATGCCAAAATTCCAAGTATAAAATAAAATAATTCTCTCATATAGTCTGGTTATAAAATTCTCTCCAATACTTTATCAATTCCGCTCAAATAGCTTGTGCCAAAAAGGTTGACGTGAACCATGAGCGGATAGAGATTGTAAATGTCCTTTCTGTCTTTAAATCCGATTTCGAGGGGAAAAGCCTCCTCGTAGGCATGATAAAAACTTGAATCGAATCCGCCAAAAAGCTTTGTGAAAGCCAATTCCATTTCCCGATGTCCGTAATAAACTGCGGGATCTACCAAGCATGGATTTCCCGATTTGTCTCTCATGGCATTTCCGCTCCATAAATCTCCGTGGAGCAAACTGGGTTTTTCTTTGGGGAAAATTCGCTCCAAAGCTTGCGGTAATTTATCGAGATGTCGGAGATAGGAAACGTCAATCAGCTTGTTGTAATATGCCAATCCGAATTGTGGTCTCAACCGCTTTTCCACGAAAAACTCAATCCAATTCTCATGAAATTCATTGTTTTGTTGGAGTGAGCCAATGAAGTTATTGAAACTCCAATCCGAACTTATCATTTGTGGTAGATTTATGCATTTCGGCAAGTTTCTGCTCCAAAATCAGTCCAGTAAGTTGGCTCTTGGAAAGCCTTGGTCAATGAACTCCAAAAGCAGAAAAGCCTTGTTCTCCACCTTCCCTAAACCCAAAACTTGGGGAATGGTAATGCTAGAATTTTCTCGCAATAATTCCAATCCTTTTGCCTCTTGCTCATACATTTCCAAAGCCGATTCCTCATTCCATTTCAGAAAAAACTCGCCTCGGTTTGTGTTCAGCTGGATGGTGTTGTTGATGCAACCGCCCGTAATGAAATGGATGAATTTTACTTCCACTTCCTCGCCAGTAGTCTGGAAAATGGCAGATTCAAAAAACTGATTTTGGTCGGTTTGCAACATAGTTGGTTGACTAAATACTCTAAGTAGATGTAAGGATTTATTTAATAAGTACAAGTACAAAATAGAAAGTCGAATGGCTGATGCCATAGCAAAATAGTAAATACGTATTGACAATCAGCATCTTACAAAACACAAGATGTTGCGACAATTTTGTCTGACTATTTATTTCGATTTAAACGTAACAGTCTGAATTTCAATAACTTAATTTACTATCTTTCTGTTCTTTACTTATACTATTTATTGTTTTTGATGAGTTCGAGAAGCACTTTTTCGTAAACTTTATGCTCTCCTTCAAAAAAAACTAGCTTTGGTTGGAGTTTGTTAGATTTCAGCATTTCCAAATGTTCGGAAACCTGTTTTTCATTGAATAATTCGTCTTGCTTTCCCATGAGGAAATCGAACTCCTTTGTTTGCCAATTTCTTTCTTGCCTGCTCAAAATCTGCATCGTGTGGGAAACTGCCCGACCAAAGAATTAGCCTATCGAAATCGACCTCAGTTTGCAAAACCCAGCGAGTGATTGTGGCAACTCCTTGCGAAAACCCGAAGAAAATGACTTTGTATTTTTCCAAATCCAACCCGCTTGTTTCCTGCTCAAAAATATTGGTGAGCATTCTTTTCTGATGCACAATTTCCTGTTCCCTATTTTCTCGTGGTCATCCAGGTTGCGCCCACTCTGCCCGTGAAGCTTTTCAGATAAAATTTAGACAAACCTTGTGGGGCAATCACATAATTGGTTTCCGAATCGAGACAGGCAAAATTCTTGATGAAATACTCGGCAAGCTGTCCGTAGCCATGGCAAACTATCCAAATATTTTTGGTGGATTCGGTAAGCTCGTTTAATGTGTGGTAATCTGCTTGGATTTGGAGATTGACTGCTTTTTTCATTTAGATGGTTAGATGGTTAGATGGTTAGATGGTTAGATGGTTAGAAATTTGTTTTTTTGTGAGGAGATTTCCAATTTATGGAACTTAAATAATGTTTTATTATTCGATATTTTTCAAAAAAAAATGCGCATTGAAAATAGTATCCCCTCAAAAAATCAGGGTAAAGTATCCAAAAAGCCACAAATTACGTATAGGTATTTAAACCCTGAAAAAAGATGTTTGAAAAGCTATCACATATCACTCCTGACTCAATGCCAGATGAGGCATCCAGAGAAATAGTGGGCCTATTATTGAATGCGATAGAAGACCAGCAAATCCAGATAGAGGGGTTTAAAGAGGAGGTTCAAAAACTGAGAGATGAGATATCCAGATTGAAAGGGGAGCAGGGCAAGCCGGTTTTTTCCGCAAAAAAAGCCGGCAAAGACATATCATCCCCCAGAGAGCCGGTCACAAAAAGCAAGGGGGAGCAAAAAGGGAAGAAGGCGAATCTGGAGATAGACAAACGAGTGAGAAGCCCGATTGACAGGAGTATCCTTCCACCCGATGCGGTATTCAAAGGATATGAGAAGCTAGTCCAGCAGGACCTGGTATTCAAGCGTGAAAACACCGAGTTTGAGATTGAGGTATGGTACTCCCCTTCCGAGAAGAAGACCTACCGCTCGCAGGCGGAAGGCTATGAGGGCCAATTCGGCAATAGCCTGAAATCCTTTGTATTGCTGATGCACCATTATGCGGATGCGAGCCACGGCAAGCTTCTGGGCCTGCTCGAAGGGATGGAGATAAAGATATCCGCAGGCACGATACAGAATATACTCGTGGGCAATAAGGAGATGTGGCTTGACGAGAAGCGGGACATCCTGCGTGCCGGCCTATCGCAAGGCTATACACAGACTGATACGACAGGGGCAAAAGTAGCGGGGCAGGGCTGGCACACCCACGTGCTCTGCTCGGAGAGTTTCGCAGTCTTCTCCACGCAGGAAGGCAAGGGGCGCAAATATCTATTGCATGCCCTGCAGGGAGAGCCCGAGTCCGGGCTGATGCTGGCCCACAATGAGACCACCGTGGAGTATCTGGACCATTTCAAGGTCTCAAAAGCCCACAAAGCCCAATTGGCAACCATTTTCGATGGCCGGGCTCCTTTGAACGAATCGGAGTTCAGGGAGGAAATAATCAGGCTCATGCCCGATCTGGCGTCTAAGCCGACCACATTCAACTGGGTCTGCGATTCGTTTGCCTTCGGGCATTACCACCATCAGGCCGAATACCCGACTGTTGGTGTGCTTGTCAGCGATGATGCCCCCGAATATAAGCTCATAGGGAAAAAACACGGGTTATGCTGGATACACGATGCCCGCCACTATAACAGGCTGACACCATTCGTCAGACTGCCACAGGAAGATTGCCGATGGATTCCAGGAACAGTATTGGGGGTTTTACCGTTCTTTATCGGCTTATAGGGAGAATCCGAATGAAAAACAGAGGCAGGCCCTTGAGCATCAATTCGATTGCCTCTTTAATCTGAGGACCCAATACTTCAACCTGGATCAGGCAATCGAAAGGACCCTGAATAACAAAAGCGGACTGCTGGCTGTCTTGGATTGCCCTGAAATCCCTCTGCACAATAATCTCTCGGAACTTATGGCTAGAGTCCAAGTCCGAAAAAGAGACATCTGCCTGCATACAATGACCCGCATCGGCACACAGATGCAAGATGCTCTTATGAGTGTGATACATACCTGCAAGCTTCACAGACAAAATGCTTTTGCATATATCCGAGATAGGATTTCCGCAAAAAATACTTTTTACCTGCCCGATTTGGTCAGTCAAAAAATCAACTCATCCTGATTCTGTCCCCATCAATATTTTTTGGAGAGTGCCAAATTCGATAACCAATCGAGTCGGTTTACCGTGCCCTTTTGAGGGGATACTGAAAATAATCATAATTATCTGAAAATCAATAAATAACAACTTCATTTATCTCATTTCTGACCTGAGGAATTACATCAGAATATGATTTTTGGGTTGGATTTTTTCGGGAATGTTTTCATCGTCAATCATTTCCCGCAAATCTATTTCTATGGTTCTGCAAATTGCCGTCATCGGAACATCGTTGATGTAATTCTCAAAAGGATCTTCGCTGTTATCTCCCACAACTTCCATTGTGCTGAAAACCCAAGAAATGAGCATGGAAAATGGAATGGTTGCCCAAACAAAGTTATTCAAGCCTGCACTTGAAAACTCTCCTACCAAACCAAAGGGAAGCAACAAGATAAAAATCCAGACGAAGATGGAGCTGAAATAAGCATATTGCCGAGGGAAAGGCGTGTTTTTAATCCGCTCGCACATTCCTTGAAAGTTGTAGAATTCTTCCAAAACTCGCATCATTTCCATGTGTCGGAAATCTTCAATGATTCCTTTCTTGTCCAACTCTTTCAATCGCTCGCTCTGATTTCGGATAATAGTGGTGGCTGAATTCGATTTTTTGAGAATCTGCTCGAACTCTGCCTTATCTAAATATTGCCCAACCGACCAATCGCAATCTTTGTCATGCTCCAGTTTGAGATTGGGGACATAACTTAGGTTTTTCCTATCTAACATAGTAGTGCTCCGGAGTTGCAAGCGCAAGGCGTTTATCCACGATAAATGCCTGTAAATTAGTTCTTTGCGAATTGCTTGAAGTTCAACTTCGGAAACATACCCAACTGCATGTTTTTCGGTTACAAAACTCAATACCTGATTTGCCCAAGTCCTGCTATAATTCACAATTCCGCCCCAAACTTTTCTGGCTTCCCAAAATCGGTCGTAGGATTGGCTGTTTTTGAATCCTACATAAAAAGCCACCGCTACACCAATCGTACTTAATGGCAAAAAGGGAATGCTAATGTCAATAGCTACTATTTTTTTGAGATAGTAATAGAATGCGGTTACCAAACCTGACCAAATAAGGAAAATGAGTAAATTTCTCCAAGAAAATTTGAGAACTAGCCCTGCGCCAATTTTTCGCTTTACGTACATCTATTTTGAAGTTGTGAATGATGAAGGCAAGATAAGAATATTTGATTTAGAACAAAGAATGATTGGCTCTGAGTGTCATCTACAACGTTGCAAAACATAACAGCTAGGCAATTAAGCATTGAATAATCTGCCAATGAGATCCCATCGCTATTTCATCAAGGCTTTACCAAAATCCCCACAGCATAACCGATTCCCAACTGATTGGCAATTCCTCTGTGCCTGAAACTCTCAATCTCCAGCAAACCCTTGAAATCACGTTCGGAATTTTCTGTGGAGAACATGCCAACAGCTAAATCTCCGAACAGATAAAATGGCATTCTTTTGACCAATCGAAATCCTCCGCCCGCTTTCAGTTTGGTTAGAAGATTCAGTTTCTTTTGGAGTTTTTTCTCCCAATTCAGATGCGTAAAACTCAACCCAAAATTCAGGAAATACTGCGAATCATTGTAAAGGGAAGCATTAAAGAAATATTTACTGAATTCGTAGCCAATTCCCCATTTCGGTTGGCTCGCTGAACTTGTTGGATTGGAACTGTAAGTAATTCGATTGAGATTGTTGTTGTGAAACGATTTGACTCGGAAAAGACTGTTTTTGGAGTTTCCCGTAGCGAGTTCGTAGTTAAACAAAAAGGTTTCGTTGGTAGAAAACCCAACCTGAAATTGGTCGCCAATGTTCAGCAAACCAATGCTCAGTCCGTTTACTTGATTCTGCTTGCCTCGGTTGGAGAACACATTCAGCAAGCCAATATGCGTTCCGTGAGACTGCGAAGCAAAGTTGATGAGTCCAATCTGAAAGCCACGCATTATCTTGGCAATATTCAGCAAACCAATTTGCATGCCCGATTTCCCAGAAGGTTGCCCGCTTTTGCCCAAAATAGTTTTGGCATAATTGATTGGCGCAATCTGAACTCCAAACAAGGTCTTTTTTACCACATTCATAAAACCGGCTAGTTGGATTCCGTGCATATTTTTGCCAGTCAGGTTTTGAAATCCAGCCAATTGAATCCCTCTTGTGTGTCCGTAACTTCGGTTGGAGATTCCTGCAATTTGCCAGCCAATGGTGTTCAGCGCATTGATGTTGAAACCGCCCGCAATTTGCCAAGCTCTCACGTTTCCTGTAACCACATTGGCAAAACCCGCCACTTGCCAACCATTCAGTTGAGCCGTATAGCGAGCATCTTTCAAACTGATTTCCCCTCGATTCTTCACAAACTCCAAGGCATTTCCGCCAATTACATTCCCGAAACCTGCAAACTGAAAACCCGAAACTTCGCTTTTGTTGAAATTGGAAATTCCCGCAAATTCAAACAGCTCATTTCCACCAGAATAACCTGTGAAAACATGAAAAGCAATTCCGTTTTTGTACTTCCCACCATCAATTCCGTTCGTGCCGAACCCTGGCACAATGGAGAATTCAAACGGGCGATATTTGTACTTAATTTTGGATTGGGCAAATAGGTTGGCATTCAGAAACAAGAAAATAAGTAGATAAATGGATTTCATTATTGACAGTTTTAGGGTTGAAAAAAACTGTTCGGAAATCGCTAGTTGGTTTGTGTTGGTAAATCGAAAGTAAGAGATACCTTTTGGATTGGGAAAGGGGAATCTGTGAGTTGCTTTTGGAGTCGGTGGAATGGGGAATGGGAAATGCTTAAAAATCATTCCTTCTTTTACAATGCAAAATGTCCGACATCTTAAAGATGTAGGACATTTGAGTTTGTAAGCATTGTTTACGAAAAAAATATTTTTTAATAGGTGCGAGAAAGGAATCTCGCACTACTGAGGTAAAACTACGCCCCTTTCTTAGGTGGCATCGCCACTGCATTTCCATCTCGGATTGCCATATAATGGGAAGACATGATTTCCACCTCAGATTCGTTGAAAACATCTTGAATATGGCTGTGGAGTTCCGAATAGATTCGGGGCATTTTGTGGCTCGAAGGACACAACTTGTGGAATCTGAACCCGAACCATTCGTTCTCCAAAAAAGCTTGGACGATTGGTACGTGGCTTACGAACTGAACTGCTTCACGCACGAGAGCGGCTTCAATCATTAGTTTATGGACTTGCACCCAAGGCACATCGTAGCCAATGGTAATTGTGGTGTGGAGAATAATTCCCTCTTTTGAGGCGAGCGTAGTATAATTCACAATTCCGTTTCCTAGCAAGGAAGCATTTGGAATGGTAATTTCCTCATTTTTGAGCGTTTTTACTTTGGTTACCAATAAGTTACGGCTGATTATATCTCCAGTTACCTCATTTATTTTTACTCTATCTCCCATTTGGAAAGGACGCATATAGGTCAGAATTACCCCAGAAATCACGTTGCTAATCGCTCCAGCCGAACCCAAAGAGAGCAACAGACCAATGAAAACGGAAACTCCCTGAAAAGCATCGGAACCTGCGCCTGGCAAGTAAGGGAAAACAATTACCAAGGTAAAAATGATAATTAGTGAACGGAAAAGATTGAAAGTCGGATACGCCCAGTCGGCATAAAATCCTTCAAACTTAATTTGCTCGCTTTTCACTTGGGAGGTGAAGTTTTTAAGTCCTCTCAAAGCGTAACGAACTACGGAAATGATGACAATGATGAACAGTAAATTCGGTAGAAATCCGCCAAAACTGTGGAAAATGAATCTCAAAGGGCTCAATACATACTCCAACAGCTTTTCGCCAAATCCTCGGGTGTAGGAAATTTGGCTAAACATGAATGGCAGGTAGAGATAGATGAAAATAGCGATTACCGAGAATCGTAATCCTCGTAGAATAATCAGCAAAATACTTAGCTGTGTGGCTGGGGAAATCAGGTTGAAAAATTTGGAGAATTTCTTCTGTCCGTAAACCCTTTTTTGTAAGTCTTTCAGGCTCTTTCTCAAGTAGTCGAACACTTTATTCACGCCACGGAAAATGAGATAGAAACCCAGAATAGTGAGTAAGAAAAAGGCGATGTCTTTCAGTAAATTGCCGATTGAAATATTGCTATAGTCGGCAATCAGCGCATTTCGGATAATTGCCAAATGCTCATTTGCTAACTGCTCCACGGTTTTATTTTCAAACAAAGCATCATTTTCGGTTACGGTGGCAATAATCTGCTCTTTATAAACCAAATCGGCACTGTTGGAATAAACCAAGACTTCTAAGCTATCAAACTCCGACAACTGTAATTTTGCCATTTTTTTGATATTCTCCCGAACCAAACCCGCTCGCTTCACCGCAGAGAATGCGCCAATTTTTTGCTGGATATAGAACAAAGTATCATTCTCGAAAACAACTGGAGCAGGTGTTTCCTTGCGAGGTTTCCGAACCGATAAGCTGTCTTGTGCTTGAATAAATTGTGGCATGATGCACAATCCAACCACAAATAAAAGCAATAGGAAAATCTTATTTATTTAAGTAATTAAGTGTTGAATAACCTACAAATGAAATCATATTTTACGGAAGTGGAAATTATTCGGCATAATTCCCAAAGTAAAATTAGGCTGTTATTCAATCTATTGCTTTCTTCGCTTAATATGTCCGAGATAAAAAAAATAGTCATTTTTGGCCCAGAATCCACAGGGAAAACTACTATGAGTTTGGCGTTGGCAAAACACTTCCGAACCATTGCCAGCCCAGAGTTTGCCAGGCACTTTGTGGACATCAAAAAAACTCACACTAAAGCCGAAACACTTGATGAACTCATTGAATGGAAAGATGTGGAAACGATTGCCATTGGGCAAATCCATCAGGAAAACTTATTGGAGCAATACGCCAATCGGGTTTTATTTTGCGACACCAACTTGATTACCACCCATGTTTATTCCCAACTTTTTTTCGGGAAATCATTGGAGTGGATGGATTCTGCTGTAGAAAATCAGCACTACGATTTATACCTTTTACTAACTGTTGACGTGCCTTGGGTCTATGATTTCCAACGAGACGAGTCGTTAGATAGAATGGAATTATTCAACTCTTTCAAAGCGGAACTCGATCAAAGAGAGATTGATTACAAAACTATTTCGGGAGATAATTACAAAGACAGATTGCGACAAGCAATTGAAATTGTAGAGGATTTTTTGGAACAAGAATCTACATGGACAACCATCTGAAGATGGTTGCAATTGAATTGAGAAAAAGATTTACAGACATAAAATTCAATTGCCACTAGCTTCAGCTAGTGGCTTTGAGTAAGAAAATCTGATAAAAAAATCTGCCAATCTACTTCGTCAGCTCCCAAAACAAATCATCGACCGCTCCCAGAACGGGAACTTCCAAGTTTCTTTGCGCCCATGGAAACCATTTTTGCTTGCTCCTCATTTCCATCAATTTTCAATTGCCGAATCAAATCAAACCTTGCCTCAATATTGTAAGAATTGAACTCAATCGTTTCTACTAAATGCGAAACTGCCTCTTTCGGCTTTCCCTTGCGCTTGCAGAATTTTGGCTTCGCAATAGGCAATTTCCGATTTCACTAAGTTGGATTTGAATGATTGCTTTTTGAATCTGTGAAGCAATAATAATTTCTGCGCATTTTCCAATTCTCCCAAAAAGCCAAAACCCGATTTGTCTGAAAACATCTTCGTTGAATTGTTTATTTCCCCTCTAAATCGATTTCCGCCAAAACTCTTTTGCCTTTTCCTCTTCGTGGAGAATGAGTGATTCTCCGCAATTGCAATACTGCAAAAGTGCTTTTCTCTTCTTGGTTGGATTGTGCAAATCGCAAACCTTCTTCCAAAGTCTCAATTGCCAATTTCGGTTTTTGATTGGCAGTCAGCACCTCCGCATATTTCTGGCGGAAATCAGTTTCGGTTGGATATTTCGCAACCAGTCCGCTTAATATCCTTCAATGATTTTTCCGTTTCTCCCATTTTTCCTCTTTGCCAATTGGAATAAGCAATTGCCTCATTATTAGTAGTTTTCAAACGAGAAATAAAATCAAAATCAGCAGATTTCTCTAGCATACTTTTCCGATAAATCTACCGCTTCTGACACAAGCGAATTTTCATTGTAGAAACCTCAACAACATAAAGTAATTGTCCTGATTTTCAATTGCCAATCATTTTCCAGTTCAAAGGCCTTCAATAAATCTCTTTCCATTAATTTCAAGGCAACTTTTTCTTCTAAAATGCCTTTTTCCAATTGTTTCAAACCAACTCAGAACGCAGTAAATATACGGTGCATTATCCCGATATTCGCTAATGAAATTTTCAAGCGTCTCACTATTCCAAATTCCCTAAATCCATCTGTAACCGAATTAAACCCAAGATGGGCAGGCAAATAAAATATGCTTTTGTCAATTGCCTTCCAATACAACTGACGTATTTCTTCTGGCTGTGCAATATTGTTTTTGTCCATCAACCAAGGGTTTCCTCATTTAGCAACAAATTAGCTTTCATTGTATAAGTCTGCGCCCAATTATCGTCCAATATTCTTTCGTTTCCATTCATGAAAGCTTCCGATTTTTGAACCAAACTATCTACAAAAGCATACATTTCAGGATTTTTCTGCTTCAAATCGGTTGCCGTATTCATAGATTTATGATTTTGCGGATGAATTCGTTTTTCGGAAAAATAAGCCGTGTAAGCTTGTGCAAAATATTCTGCTTCGTTGTTTGCAGAATAATAGTCAATCGTTTTCCCATCTCGCATGGCTTCAAAATAGAGTTGCCGAATTCTGCGAGTTTCCGAATCGGTCAGCACCGTGAAATGAAACAGATGTGCGAACTCGTGCAACGTAACATTTCTCTCAAAATGTGCGCCTCGCTCCACATATTCAATTCCCGTTGCGCCACTTCCGACTCCACGAATGTCCATCCACTGCCTGTTGTCGAAAACCACACCCGTTTTGAACCACGGATTGTGCATGGCAGTCGCCAAATCTACATGAAGTGGAGGAATCACGAATTTCCGTTCTAATGAATTCAACATGGGCAAATAAGCTTTCGACGAAAACAACTGCGACCAAACCATCTTCTCCACCCGACTGCTCGGATATTGCGTCATGTCTGGGAAAACATTTCGGAAAACCGTCTGCCATTTTTCAGGAATGGAAACCTCGGAAATGTCTTTTTCAATCTGCTCATTATCAGACAAATAAGCTGAATTTTTTTTTCTTGATAACCGCGGCAATACCATTATGCGCTCCACCATAATTTGGTCTAATGTGCAAGGGTTTCTTGGAAATACTGGAGTGAGCTATCCAAATTTGCACTTATCCGTTTCCGCCAGATTATAGAAATGGGAAGCCAAAAACAGAGTAGGAAACCTAGAATTTGGAAATTCTTTTCTGATTCTGCGTCCGAAACCAAAGCCTTGACCAGACTCCCTTTTGCCATCAGCGAGTCCATAGTTTGCAGACAAATCCAATGCTTTCTCATCGCTTTCATGCACATAATCTGCATATTTCAAATGCGTATGTCCATTTCCCCAATGCCAATGCGTGAGATAATGCAACGGATTAATTTCCAGTGCAATTGCCCACTGGCTTGCCATATCTTCCAATTGAGAAGCATCTCTAGTTCGCCAAATTGCGTAGCCATACCAAAATCGAGCATCGGCAGAGTATGGATTTCGCTCCAAACTCTGCTTCAAAAGTACTCTTGCCAAATCAATTTGCCGTTTCCACAGGCAAACCTCGGCTTCTAGCAAATAACCATAAAAGCTTTCAGGTTTTTCCTGTTGGATTTCGCTAGCGATTTCGGAAGCGGTGGAATAATCCTTTTCGAGTAGGGCAATTTTCCCTTTCCAAAACAACGCCTCACTCCTACTCGCCTCACCTTCCAGAAGTAATTTAAGCCGTTTTTTTGCCGAATACAGATTCCAACTCTGAATCTCCAACTGGATATGAAGGAGTTGGGATTTTGCTTTTACATCAGCATCTAAAGTCAAATAAATCAGCGTGTCATAAGAATTGAGCCACTCTTCGGCTTCTGTATATTCATGATTCAGGTAGGCGAACTCCGCCCGTAACCACCTGCTTTTGGTGTGGAAACTATGCGATTCAATCGAATCTTTTGCGATTTTCCACAAACCCAAATCCATCATTCGCTCAATTTGCTCTATCCAATCTTGGTTTGGAGACATCACAACCTCCTCCCTCATCAATTGCAATTCAGATATTGCTTCAAAAGTATTATCTGGAGAAATTTTATCGGACTGTCCAATTAAACCAACAGAACACATCAGGAATAAAGCAACGAGAATTTGTTTTTTCATCAGATATTAGAAAATGAGTTCTTTTGATTTGAGTAGAAATAGAAAAGAATAGATATTATCACGATTGATTTTGTATTGCCTAGTTTGTCGTTTTGAGCGGGTAGGGAAACCCGCTCTACAGTGTTTGTTCGTACCTCGACTCTCTGATGGGATCGGTAGCCGATGCTATCGCCTCCGAGTCGAGCCGGGAAGCGAGTATAGTAAATCAATCGTGATAAGGTCTAATAAAGCATGGTTCTTCGACAAATATAATAGAAAGTCTAAAGTCAATCAATTTGGCAATCAAACCCTACTCTTCAAAAGAACTCATTGAGATTATGAACGAACGTCTGGATTACACTAACTTAGGAGTTGATGCACTAGTGAATCCACTTTTCTTTATTCCGACAACTTCTTCCGACATTTTTCAAATTCCATTAGCATTTTATTGTTCGCTTATTTAAAAAGACTAATTTTGGCACGTCCGAATGAGTCGGTGTGGCAGAAGCTGTATTTTGCTAGACTTTGGGCATTTAATTAAATGTATCACACACACTTGTAAGTGTGCTAAAAATCAAGAAGTTATGATTAAGATTACCCTGCCAGATGGCGCAGTAAAAGAGTACGAAAATGGCAGTTCCGCATTGGATGTTGCCAAAAGTATTAGCGAAGGTTTAGCGAGAAATGTATTGGCTGCTAAAGTGAATGGCGAAGTAGTTGACCCATTTAAGCCTCTGCAAGAAGATGCTCGATTGGAGTTATTGACATGGAATAATGATGGTGGAAAGTCCACATTCTGGCACACTTCAGCTCACTTGCTGGCCTCAGCTTTGGAGGAATTGTATCCTGGCGTGAAGTTGGGAACTGGGCCTTCTATTGAGAATGGATTTTACTACGATGTAGATTTTGGCAATCAAGATTTCTCTTCAAATGACTTCCCAAAAATTGAAAAGAAAATATTGGAGTTGGCAAGACAGAAATTCGAGAATGAAAGACAGGAAATCAGCAAAGCCGATGCCTTGAAATTCTTTACCGAAAGAGAAGACAAATATAAAATTGAATTGGTTGAAGGATTGGAAGACGGAAACATCACGCTTTACAAAACGGGTAAGTTTGTCGATTTATGTGCTGGCCCACATATTCCGCACACAGGTGTTGTGAAGGCGGTGAAATTGACAAATGTGGCGGGAGCGTATTGGAGAAATAATGAGAACAACACACAGATGACTCGTATTTATGGCATCACTTTCCCTAAAAAGAAAGAGCTAGACGAGTATTTGGCCATGTTGGAGGAAGCCAAAAAACGTGACCACAGAAAATTGGGCAAGGAGTTGGAATTATTCCATTTCTCGCAAAAGGTTGGAGCTGGTTTGCCACTTTGGGCACCAAAAGGAGCAACTTTGCGTGAACGATTGGAGAATTTCCTACGAAAAGCACAGAAAAAAGCGGGCTATCAGCATGTAATGACTCCACACATTGGAAATGTGGAATTGTACAAAACTTCTGGACACTTCGCCAAATATGGAGCCGACTCATTCCAACCAATTAAAACAGGAACAGAAGGCGAGGAATATTTCTTGAAGCCAATGAATTGCCCGCACCATTGCGAGATATTCAACTTCAAACCGCATTCTTATAAAGAACTGCCCATCCGATTTGCAGAGTTCGGGACGGTTTACCGATTCGAGCAAAGTGGCGAGTTGCATGGTTTGACTCGTGTGCGTGGTTTCACACAAGATGATGCGCATATTTTCTGTCGCCCTGACCAACTCAAATCAGAGTTTTTGAGAGTGGTGGATTTGGTGAATTATGTGTATAGAAATTTAGGCTTCAATGATTTTGAAGCACAGATTTCTTTGAGAGATCAAGAAGACCGCTCAAAATACATTGGAAGCGATGCAGTTTGGGAAGCGGCAGAATCTGCCATTATTGAGGCAACTCAAGAAAAAGGCATGAAAACCGTTACGGAATATGGCGAGGCGGCTTTTACTGGGCCAAAGCTAGATTTCATGGTCAAAGATGCTTTGGGAAGGAAATGGCAGTTGGGAACAATTCAGGTAGATTATAATTTGCCCGATCGTTTCAAACTCGAATATATGGGAAGCGATAATGACAAACACCGTCCTGTGATGATTCACCGTGCCTTATTTGGTTCCATGGAGCGATTCATTGCTTTATTGATTGAGAATTCGGCTGGTAACTTCCCGCTTTGGCTTGCTCCTGAGCAAGTGGCAATTCTTCCAATCTCAGAGAAGTACACTGAATATGCTGAAAAAATTATGGCAGAAATGGAAGCAGTTGATATTTCTGGTTTCGTAGATAACCGAGATGAGAAAATTGGTCGTAAAATTCGTGATGCAGAAGTGAAGAAAATCCCATTCATGGTAATTGTGGGAGAGAAAGAAGAAGAAACTGGAGAAATCTCTGTTAGAAGACACGGAGAAGGAGATTTGGGAAGTATGAATTTAGAAAAATTCATTGCCGATTTCAAGAAGGAAACCGATGTGGAGTTTGCTCTTGAGAAATAGTAGAAATTTGAAATCATAGAAAGGAGAGAGACGAAAGTCTTTCTCCTTTTTTATATCTTGTAATTTCATTTTCTATAAACTCATCATATATGAATCCTTCTGAAAACCCTAGGCAAATTCACAAATCCATTCAGTTTATTCATTTGGCACTTTTAGCAGGTCAAGTTTTGTTTTTAGTAGTAGTTACTTATCTTCTGAGCGGAGGAACGCAAACTGAAATAAATGAGCAAGACCAAATCACCTTTCTGATTGTGGCTTTTGCAGTAACCCTCAGCAGTTTGGTACTTGGTAAAATAGTAAGCGAGAAACAGATAAACTCCATTCCTAAAAAAGAAAATCTCTTCGTAAAACTCAATCAATACAGAACAGCTAAGTTAATTAGATATGCACCTGCGGAAGGAGCTTCTTTGCTTTGCACGGCAATTTACTTTCTCACAGCAGACTATTACTTTGCCATCATTTCTGGTGGACTCATCGTTTTCTTTATTTTACTCAGACCTACTTTGGGAAAAACAATTGAAGAACTAGAGTTGGACAGGTTGGAAATTGAACAATTACAAAGTTAAGGAACGAGTTAATAATAACTTGTAACATTATCGTAGTTTATTTTTGAGGTTAGTCAAGGCAAAATAATGTGGCATAGCACCGCTATGGCACATTATTTTAACGAAGAATAGACCAAAAAGAAGCAAGAGAATTTTAATAAGTTATTTTTTACTTGTTCCTAAGCACTCAAAATCAGGACAACCGCATCTAATTTAAGCAATTTTTGTCCATAGAAATCTAATTAAAATCGTTATTCAATGAGAATTAGTTGCTGGTCTCGCAATTCATTTATTTTTGCACGCTCTTTTTATACCAAAATTTATCAAGCTAAAACCAAAACTTGCGATATCTATCGCTAAGACCAACAATGGCTAGATTGTACTTTAATTGTAATAATACATTCTATTTTTTGTCATTCCGACCTTGGGAGGAAACTTTTTTAGGTAGAAAAGAATATCAATGTAATAGTGCATCAGATTTATAATCGGTTTGTGATTTGAAACGCAAATTAAAAAAGGATTCATAATTTCCACTACAAATCCTTTTTTTCAAATCGTACATCTAAAATCGTACTTCGTAAATTATCTCATTCCCCCTCTGAAATTCTTTCGTTTGTTTCTTTTGTAATCTTCAAAAACCAAATTGCCCAATCCTTTCAAGCTCGAATAATAGGCGTTTCCATTATTTACTTGCGTGAATTCCTTCACAAATTCCTGCAAATAAGGGTCGGAAGCAATCATAAATGTGGTTACGGGAATTTTCAGCCTTCTGCATTGAGCCGCCAAAGTGAGCGTTTTGCTAAGGATTTTGCTGTCAATTCCGAAGCTGTTTTTATAATATTCAATTCCTTGTTTAATACAGGTTGGTTTCCCATCGGTAATCATGAAAATTTGCTTGTTGGCATTTTTTCTTCTTCGCAATAAATCCATTGCCAACTCCAAACCTGCCACTGTATTTGTGTGGTAAGGCCCAACTTGCAAAAAGGGTAAATCTTTGATTTGGATTTGCCAAGCATCGTTTCCGAACACAATAATATCGAGCGTGTCTTTCTTATATTTCCTCAAAATCAGCTCTGAAAGTGCCATTGCCACTTTTTTTGCTGGCGTGATTCTATCTTCGCCATACAAAATCATGGAGTGGGAAATGTCAATCATCAAAACGGTGGAAGTCTGCGATTTATATTCTTTTTCCACCACTTCCAAGTCATTTTCTGTGAGTTGGAAATCGCCTAAACCGTGGTTGATTTGTGCATTTCGGATGGAGTCGGTCATGGAAATCTGGTCGAGCGAATCGCCAAATTGGTAGGAACGCAAATCGGCACTTGGCTCATCGCCCATTCCAGAATGTGGCGTTTTGTGGTCTCCAGCATTCCCCTTTTTCAATTTCCCGAAAATTTCTTCCAAGGCACTTTGCCGAATAGATTTCTCGGTTTTGGCAGTTGTTCCCAATCCGCCCGTAACTGGGTCTTCTTTCAGGAAACCTTTGTCTTTCATTTCCTGAATGAAATCGCCAATTCCGTAATCTCCATCGGTCAAATTATATTTATTATCCAAATTGGTCAGCCAGCTCAAAGCTTCGGCAACATTTCCGCCAGTCATGGTTACCAACTGATTGAAAATATCTCGGAGTTGGTCAAACTTGTTGCCTTCTTTCTCCAAAGGTGGTTCGTAATCGGTAAATCGGAAGCCTAACATATAATAGTTAGTAGTAAGTCTTTAGTCCAAAGTGAAGTATTAGAAATGTAAGTACAAAATATTGCGTTTGCCTTGCTGTTCCAAACAAGAAAAAGGGTAATTAGGTTTCGTTTAGATGCAATCGGTTTCAAAACATAAAGTTACATTTGCAAAACTGGATTTCTTTTCAATTCGAATAGAAGTTTTTCTCAGTCTCAAATCTATTTCCACATTCTTACTTCTTAACTAAGACTAAAGATATGAATATTGCCCTTTTTGCTTCTGGAACTGGTTCAAATGCACTCAAAATCATTGCGCATTTACAACCGAAATATCCTGAATTGAAGATTCTCAATTTGGTCAAATAATCCTGAAGCTCCCATTCTGAAAAGTGCCAAGGATTTGGGAATCGAAACCTATTTATTCAACAGGCAACAATTCTCAAAATCCAACCAAGTGCTGGAAATGTTGAAGATAAAGAATGTGGATTTCATTGCCCTGGCTGGCTTTCTCTGGCTTGTCCCCTCTCCTATTGTTCAGGAATTCCCGAATAAGATAATCAATATTCACCCTGCTTTATTGCCCAAATATGGTGGAAAAGGCATGTTTGGAATGAATGTACATAAAGCTGTGAAGGAAAATGGAGACCAAGAATCGGGAATTACCATCCACTTTGTGAATGAGAATTATGACGAAGGAAATGTGATTTTACAAGCTTCTTGTGAAGTCCGACCAGAAGATTCTGCGGAGATGATTGCCAAAAAAGTGCTGGCTTTGGAGCATAAACATTTCCCATTGGTGGTAGAAGAATTTGTGGCAAGAAACTAGTGCATCAAATCCTAAGTTCGTGTTGCTATTTTTGTTTCTTATTTCCTTCTACTGCATTAAAATTCTTAGCCGTAGCTATGGCTATGTCGAAATGTCGAACCACTGCAAATTTTGCTTTGCAGAAGAAAATAATATTCCAAAAAATAACAGACACAAACTTAGAACTCAATGCACTTCTGTAGCGAAAAACCTCTTGGTTGTTCGGATATTCTATCAAGCTGCAGCTTGATAGCTACAAAACAAAAAAGGCTTTCCGAATCATCGGAAAGCCTTTTAATTATATAAAGCTTGAAAACTTATTTATTTCACAGCAGCAAATTTCTTCGCTACAGCATCCCAGTTGATTACGTTCCAGAATGCGGAAATGTAATCAGGTCTTTTGTTTTGGTATTTCAAATAGTAAGCATGTTCCCAAACGTCTAAGCCTAAAATTGGTGTACCTTTTTCATCGGCAACATCCATCAAAGGATTGTCTTGGTTTGGAGAAGAAGTTACGAACAGTTTGCCAGAAGAATCGACTGCCAACCAAGCCCAGCCTGAACCGAATCTTGAACCTGCGGCCGCATTGAATTCTTCTTTCAATTTGTCTAAAGAGCCGAATGCGCTATCAATTGCAGTTGCCAATTCGCCAGAAGGATTTCCGCCTCCGTTTGGAGAAAGAATTTCCCAAAAAAGTTTGTGGTTGTAGAATCCACCGCCATTGTTTCTGACAGCAGTTCCATGTTCGCCCGCTTTTGCTAAAATATCTTCGATTGAACCTGCATCTTTTCCGTCAAGTGCATTGTTCAATTTAGTTGTATAGCCTTGGTGGTGCTTAGAATGGTGGATTTCCATGGTCTGCGCATCGAAATGTGGTTCTAAAGCATCGTAAGCGTAGGGTAATTTAGGTAATTCGAAAGCCATTGTTTTATAGTTTTTCGGTTAAAAAATTCGTTTCAATTATTAATATACGTAAATCTACTAATTCTTATGAAAATCTGTCAAGGGTAACTCATTGAATTATGAAATTGTATTATTTAGTAACAAATAAGGTTGTGAGTTGTTTCGGCAAATGCCAAGTTTTCGCAATGAAACGATTTTTCTGCAAAAATCTGATTCTATATTCCACTCAATCGGCTAATTCAGTTTCCACAAACTCAATTCCCAATTTCTCCAATTCGGCCAAAACAGGTTTGTAAATTGACTGGATGTATCGGTCTTTGAACTCCTTTTAAGTCAATTTTCCCGTTCAAAATCAACTTACAGGCAATTGCCAACGGCAAACCGACTCCTTTTGCCATTGCCGTGTTATTCGTATCTTCTCCAATAATTACCAAAGAAGATTTCAGATTGTGCGTTTGCCTCAGCCTTTTTGTATTCAAACAAATGCTGCATCACAATCATATCTTTATCTTCTTCCTCTAAAGTCCATTTTTCCTCCAAAATTTGTTGGAGTACTTGGGCAGGAGACAAATCAGAATTACCAATCTTTGTTTCCTCGAAAATCGCCAAGCCATTTCAGTTTTTCAATTTCCGTTCCGTCCACAGGCTCGCCAATGAAATCTGCCACTTTCTGCTCCACAGTTTTATCCATATTATAAGGCAAAAAAGTGTTGATGAAATTTCGGTAAGTCATCTCCTCACTATTCTCCAATTTATAGGAATCATCAGTCATTCCCAGTTGGATAAAATGATTCCAGCTTTTGCAGAAGCCTGATTTCCTGAGCGTTCCACGCAACATGGTCGGGATTTTCTCTAAGCCGTAAATAGGTCGGTAAGAAAGTGAATCTCGATTCGGGTAGCCTTCAAACTCTCCGTAACCATCAATTTCTATGGGTTGGATTGTGCTGAAAAGTCGGTGGTAGGGAATGTATTTGAACTGTCCTTTTTGAATGTACTGAGCCGTTCCTTGCCCTGCCAAAACCACATTTCTCGGATTCCAAGTGAATTTATAATTCCAAGGATTATTGTCAGATTCTGGTGCAATCAATCCGCCTGTGAAAGAAGCGAATGAGGTAATTTCCGCACCTTCCGCCTTCAGTTCATCAATAATTTTCATGGCAGACAAATGGTCAATTCCAGGATCCAAGCCCATTTCGTTGAGGAAAATAACGCCTTTCTCTTTTGCCTCCGCATCCATCGCTTTCATTTCGGGGGAAACGTAGGAAGCGGTCAGCATATTTTTGCTATGTTGGAGACAAGATTTCGCCACTTTTTCGTGAAAACGAGCGGGCAACATGGAAATTACAATGTCAGATTTGGAAACTAATTCGCTGAGTTGGGCATCGTTCTCCAAAGAGAATTCCATTTTCTCCAAAAATGGATTGTCTGGATATTTCTTGTTGAGATAAGGCAAGCTCATATCGCAAATGCTGACTTTCCATTGGTCGGATTCGGCATTTTGGAGTAAGTTTTCAATTAGGGAGAAGGCAGAACGCCCCGCTCCCAAAATAAGAATTTTGTTCATGTTTGAGTTGTTAGTTGGATTGGTTAAGGTTTGGCTTGATTTACCAAAACTGGCACAAATGTATCATTTTCAAGATGGATTGTGTGGAAAAATTGAGAATTCTTGGAGTGTGAAACTCATAAGAAAATCAATTCCGTAGATTCCCTTTTCTGAAAGGAATAAACGTATTCTTCTCGGAAGAAGAACCTACAGAAAATTAGACAATCCTAAACTTCATGTTTTATCTTGCGAAATTCAATCAGAAAACTACGAAAATGAGCGAGAAAATTACAGATTTCATAGAGCAGATTAGGCAAAGTATCACGAATGATTCCTTTGTAAAGCTAAATTTGGGAGATTACAAAGGGGAAATTGAGAACTTGAAAAAATTACTTATAAAAAGAGTAGTGATTAAGCGGGAGCAAAAACTTTCTTTCGTTTATAAATATGCCACGAACGATATTACCAAAAACTACAACCTGAAAGAGTCTTTTGTGGAGTTGCAAAATTTGATTTCCGAACAGGGATTTCGATTTGGGCAACTTTTCACAACCGAGTTTGACCTGAAAATCCAACATGGAAAAAAAGGTTTCTTCTTGAAAGAGGAAAAAGCTTCCACCAAAGAAAAACCTTCCTTATTGCACGACAAAGCTAAAAATCGTAAAATCCAATCGGAAGGAAAGGAATATTTGCACCAGCTGAAAATTTCTGACTCCAACGGGAAAGTTTATAAAAATGCGCAGGACAAGTTCAGGCAAATCAACCATTATATTGAAATCCTGAGTTCTTTACTACAAGATTTGCCCAATCGCCCAATCACAAGCATTGCCGATATGGGTTCTGGCAAAGGATATTTGACTTTTGCACTCTACGATTACCTAACCAATGAATTAGGGAAAACCACACAAATTACTGGTGTGGAATTCCGAAAAGATTTGGTGGATTTGTGCAACCGAATTGCTGTGAAATCCAACTTTGAAAAACTCAATTTCCAACAAGGAACAATTCAGGATTTTGAGCCTGAAACGGAGCTAAATGTATTGGTCGCACTTCATGCCTGCGACACTGCCACGGATGATGCCATTGCCAAGGGAATTTTGGGAAAAGCAGATTTGATTGTGGTTGCGCCTTGTTGCCACAAGCAAATCCGCAGGGAAATGGAAGCGAATAAAGCGCAAAAGAATTAGATTTCCTACTCAAATATGGCACTTTCATGGAACGCCAAGCGGAAATGGTTACCGATGGAATTCGGGCGCTGATTCTGGAATATTTCGGATATTCCACCAAAGTTTTCGAGTTCGTTTCCGATGCACACACGCCAAAAAATGTACTGATTGTGGGAAGGAAAAAGGAGAATTCCCCCGTAAATCAAACAGAGATTCTAAGCAAAATTGCGGAATCTAAACAGTTTTTTGGCATTGAAAAACATGCTTTAGAAGAATTGGTGGGGATTTGAAAATAATAAAAATAATCCCCTCCTTTTAAACCTTTTTAAGGTTTCAGCATCAAAGAGTCATAATTCAGAAAAAAGATACTTTTTTACTCAAAAAAACTCTACGATGAAAACTAGAAAACCGATTCTGACTTTTGCTTTGCTTGCCTTTTTAAGCACATTCTTCATTTCCTGCGATGGCGATGAAAATGAATCATTCCAACGAATTGAAACTGCGGATATTGAAGTTGCCAGCGATGATAGTTATGCGGATGGATTGATTGACGAAACAGCAGATTTTGCAGACGATGCCTTCGAATTCGGACCCTGAAAGCGGAGGAAGAACTTTCGAGGATTCTGCAAGATTTTGCGCTGTGATTTCTCACGACACAGTAAGTAATTTGCTCACTCTCGACTTTGGTACAGAAGGTTGCGTAGGTAGCGATGGCGTTACTCGTACTGGAATCATAGAAGTTTCCTACACGGGCAAATTCGCCCGAGATTATAGAGGAAGCCGATCCACCACTTTCAAATCTTATACTGTAAATGGAAATGAAGTGAACGGTAACGTAATTTATAGTGCAAAAACTTACAATGAGTCCGAGAAATCGTCTAAGCTCTACCACAACAATTTCCAATCTTGAAATTCGACTTTACCGATGAAACTACATTCGCATTGGCTTCTAGAAATACGAGCCGAAAAGTATTTGTAGAGGAAAGGCGTGTTGAAATTTACGGGACTTCAAATGGCACAAACCGATTTGGCAAAGACTTTCAGCACAATCGTATTGATGCCTCTTCTCCTTTACAATTCGGATTGGGTTGTTTGTTGGCTGGAAACCCGAATCCTTGGTCAGGAATCAAGTACTTTGACAAGACAAGACAAACCTGCCATTGCCATCAATTTCGGAGACGGGGAATGCGATAGAAGAGCAGTAATTTCCAACGGAACGAATTCTAGGGAAATTACTTTGAGGAGGTAACTAGAAGTAAAAAATAGAAATATAGCAAGTCGGATGGCGGATGCTATAGTAGATTAAAACATTGACATTCAGTAAGTTGGACACAAGCCATAATGTCAAATAACTTCTTCCACCTACTTAACGCAAAATAAATTGGGTGTTTAAACAAGAAAGAGATGCTAAATTAGCATTCCTCTTTCTTATTATTCATTCTTATCGGCATTCTATTTTTTTACCCATTTTTGCCAACTCGTTTTTCAAGCTAGTGATTACATCTACTGGGAACGGATCTACTTGGTTTTCTTCGGCAAGGTAGAAAGAAATCCAATCTGTCAGGCTGATGAGGTAAAGAGACTGTTCTAAAACCGTATTGCCTTTCGCTTGGATTGTGATCACTTTGCTTGCTTTTTTCTCGAAAACTTTCTGGCTCAAATCCATTCTCATGCTCACTCTTGCGTGGTCTAATGAGCTTCTGAACAAAAGCACAACTGAATTATTCAAAATCACTTCGCCTTTTTCCCATCCTACCAGCTCGTTGTGGTTCATTTCTGGGAAAACATTGGTGTGAGTGAGTTGCTTGGAGTTTTCTGTAATTTGTTGCTGAAAGCGAGTAGTTACGCCAGCGAATTTACTTCCTGAATAAGAGATTGGTAATTTACCTTTCAACTGAGAAGCAATAGTTTTTGCTTCGGAAATCATTGCCTTGCTGTTCTCATCAATCAAATCGGCTGATTTTTTTGTGATTCCAGCAAAGTCGATGTTTGTCAATCCAAACTTTTTCAAAGTGAGCAACAGCAAAGTGAGGGAATAAGGCAAGTGCTGACGAGGGCAAGGTGCTTCGCCTTCAAACACAATGCAGTCGAAGTTTTCGGCTTTTGCCAAAGCTTCTAATTTCCCGCCTGTGGTAATTGCCACAATTTTAGCTCCTTTTGCTTTTGCTTTTTCTACTGTTTCTAGTGTTTCCTCCGTATTTCCAGAGAAAGAAGAAGCAATAAACAGAGTATGCTCATTTACCCAAGATGGAATGTCATAAGATTTTGAGACTGATATTGGAACGGAAATATCTCCGTAAGTAATCGCATCTGCCAAAGTGCCTCCAATTCCTGAACCGCCCAATCCGGCAATCAGTACATTGCGAATTTCATTGGTTGGCTGAGTTACTTTAATGTCTCCACCTATTTTCACTGCCTCACGCAACATTCTGCTGAATCCTTCAAATAATTCTATCATAATTTCACTAAGTTTTTGAATTTCTAAAATTGTCTTATCTCCAATTGAATGTCAAAAATACGCATTCAATCCACAATCGCAATTTCATACGGTTGTTTCGTTCAATTACCACCAATCAAAAGAGTTCCAATCCATTTTTTTCGCAAAAAAGAGACTCACAGAAAAATATCTGTGAGTCTCTGAATATAATCTATTTTTTTCTACGAATTATCTGCCTTCAACTGTTCCATCCTCTGCATCTTTCTTTAACTTTTCATTTGCCATAATTCCAATTTCAACCCTTCTGTTCATTGCTCTTCCTGCTTCAGTGTCATTAGAAGCCACGGGGCTAGTTTCGCCATGACCCACTGTCATTAGTCTGCTTGCCATAACACCTTGCTGTACCATGTAGTCGTGTACTGCTTTAGCACGCTCCTGAGAAAGTTTCAGATTCAACGCATCGCCTCCAGTAGAATCAGTATGACCATCAATGATGATGTTTGTTTCAGGATATTCTTTCAAAGTACCTGCCAATTTCTCAAGATCAGTTTTAGCGAGTGGACTTAGTTTGGAAGAACCGACCTTAAAAAGAATCCCTGAATCGAAAGTAAGCTGAATTCCTTCTCCCACTCTTTCTATTTTGGCATCTTCGCCCAAGTCTTTCTCCATCTTTTCTTTCTGCTTATCCATGTATTTACCAATTGCTCCACCTGCAACGCCACCAATAGCTGCACCAATAACCGCCCCTTTGGCAGTGTTTCCGCTATTATTTCCGATAATTCCGCCAATTACGGCACCTGTTCCTGCGCCAGCTCCTGCGCCTCTGGCAGTTCTGCTAGTATTACAACTAGTTCCCGCCAACAAAGACGCAGAAAGGAATAAACCTGCTATAAATTTCGATTTGAATTTCATGATTTTGTATTGATTATGTTTAAAATCTACATTATTATTATTCTATATTTGATATTATTCAGCTGAGCCTAATGGGAAAGTGAATCCCAAATTGACACTCAAACCTCTACTTTTTGCATCATCTACGTCTTCATAAAACTCTGAGAAGCTCATTCCGTACCTAGCATCCATTGTAATCCAGTTTCCAGGAGTAATCTGATAGTTGAAACCCGCTCCAGCAGTTGCGCCAAAATCCATGCTTGCCAAACTATCTTCTATATCCGACTCTCCACCATCAACTAATTCAGTCTCTCCTTTCAGCAAAAAACCGAACGGTTGGACCCAAAAAGACTTTAGGCCTGAAATTAGTTGAACCGAAATAAAAATTAGCCAACACTGGCAACTCTAAATAATCTGCTTTCAAAGTTTTAAATTCTAATGGGTTTACATTATCCTCATCTTTGAATCCTTTTGCCATATAATTTAACTCTGCGCTAATTCCGAAGTTTTCGCTAGAACTATAAGTGTATTGCAAGCCAAACAATCCTCCTTGTCTGCTAGTAGCATCCGACTGCGTATTATCTCCACGCAATCCAAAAAAGCTGACTCCCGCTTTTACACCAAAGGAGGATTTCTGAGCCTGAACGCTCATTGTAATAAAAAATGCAAATATTGTGAGTGATAAAAATTTCATTTTTTTTTTTGGTTTTCTGTTTTGAAATATTTCTGTTTGGATATAGTACCCGTTCTTCAGTCGAATTGTTCATAGATTTTATGGTTTACTCTTTTAGGGATTTTCTATAAAACGAGAAAAGCATAATTCATTTGTTATATATTTTGACTAAATTGTTTAATAGAATGTCAAGCAAAATTTATCTACTATGAAAACTTCAATTACAAAAGCGGAGACTGAATGATTAATTTATGGTGAACATTGAAGGTTTCCTTATCAACAGATTTTCTAGTGCATAAATTTGGCTAACAAGCCCTTCTTTCGTGGCAGGAGAGTCTTTTTTTTATATTTGACCTCAAAGGCTTGGCATCTTGATTGATTAAAATCCTGAATCTGTCATTGTCTTTCGTGAGGTTATAGACTGCTTTCAACAGAATGACATGAACATCCTCCGAAGGCTCTACATTCATTTTATTTTTGGAGGAAGAACTAGGGAATGAAGGGACTCCCTGAAGTCAGGCAAACACTGTAAATTGTCTTAAAAAACGAAAACCCTCAGCATAAGCCGAGGGTTTCGATTTGGTCAATTGTTAAAGTAAAAATTTTTAATTAAGCGGTAACTTCTTTTACTTTTTGATAGTCAACTCCATCATTATCGTTTTTCTGCTCCATGTGTAAGCCTTTTTAGAGGTTTGAGTAACAATAATAGCAGTACTGCGAATACTGTACAGAATATAAATATCCCCGTAAATGTCTCAAATTCTCCTGCATTCTCTGAACCCTCTCCTACCAGTCCTGCCACTTTATTTCCAAGTCCAGTAGCTGCAAAGTAAACGCCCATCATTAAAGAACCATATCTCAAAGGAGCAAGCTTGGTAATGAATGATAGTGCCACGGGCGAGGCGCATAATTCGCCAATTGTATGCAACAGATATGCTCCAATCAACCAGTATAATCCGGCCATTTCGCCATCTTCAGATTGTTTGGCTGCTGCAGCCATCAACACAAATCCCGAACCCATAATAATTGTACCGACTGCCATCTTGAATATTGATGAAGATTCTTTTCCTTTCGCTTGGCGACTAATCCAGTAACCTCCTACTATTGTTCCGAAAATCATGATGAATAGTGCATTCACACTTTGGAAAACAGATGCGGGTATTTCGTAGCTTGGTGTGAATTCGTAAACTCCTAGTAAAGCATAAAATACAAATACAATGATACTCAATGGTATAAAAACGATATAGGTGTCTATCTTCTTTCTATAATTCACAATCCCTTTCAAATAGAAGAAACAATCCTGCACCAATGAATAAGAAATCCAGTAAATGGATAGACACAACCTTATCTATCTTCTCTTCCGTATAAATATTCATTAATCCGCCAGCCTGCTCAAAAGCTCCCCAAAACACAATCACAATTAGAAATGAGATAATCAACACAATAAACCTATCTTTTTCTATTGAATTGATCTCTTTGTAAACCATCATCAACATACCGACTACCAAGCCGAAAAATGTAGCAAGTAAGGAATAAGAATATATTTCCCAACCATTCTGCATAAGTAAAAGACAAAAGTTTCCACCTCCAACTAGTAGGATAGTGATAATTAATTGCACCGGACTACTTAGCAAACCTTTGAAAATATCTCCTAAAGATGTAGTTGCATCTTCATCAATATTTATTGTAGATTTTTTGCTTGGTGGCTCACCTATCCCTTTAAGATATTTCTGTCCCCACATGAAAAAGATTTGTCCTAATAGCATTCCAATACCTGCCAAACCGAAACCATAATGCCAACCGACTTTTTGACCGATTGCACCCACAACAATGGCCGCAATAAATGCACCTACGTTGATTCCTATGTAGAATATGGTAAATCCAGCATCTCTTCTAGCATCCCCTTTTCTGTACAGTCCACCTACCATTGTGGAAATATTTGGCTTCAAACCACCGACGCCTACTACAATAAGAAGAAGTCCCGTATAGAATGCCCATGCTTGTTCAAAAGCCAAAATTGTATGTCCTGCCACCAAAATAAGCCCTCCAATAAAGACGGCCTTCTTTTGACCAATAAATTTGTCAGCAATAATTCCGCCCGGTATTGACATGACGTAAACCAACATGGTGTACCAACCATAAAGTGCTAAAGCATCGCCTTTCTCCCATCCTAAGACCTGGATTGTCTCCCGTTACTGCGCCTATCATGTAAAGAACCAAAATCGCCCTCATTCCATAATAACTGAAACGCTCCCACAATTCAGTCATGAAAAGAACATAAAGTCCGACTGGATGCCCAAAGAGTTGCTTTTGGTTAGCTAGAGCGTGTTCTTGCTCGTTGCGTAAATTATTCGCCATAAGTAAATTGGTTAATTTTAGGTATTAGAGATTAGCTAATTTGCTTTACTCATCTCCTATTTAGTTACAAATACTTCTTTGAAAAGTATAATTTTCAAAATATCCCGAAAAGTAGCAAAATCTTTCGATATTTTGGAAAAATCGCTTTTTCTTTTGGTTGGATTCAGCCAAAAAACTTCTTTTAGCTGATTTAACAACTAAATGATTAGAAAAACTTTGTATTCTAATTACTTAATCGTAATATTACGATATATAAATAATGAACTTCAACCTTTTACGATTCTTATACTTTACTATTCTACTATTTGAAATGGGCATTACTAAAACTGAAATATTTACTGAAAAGCAAAACAGATTGGCAGTCATTGCCAAGGTTTTGGGACACCCTGCGAGAATTGCCATTTTGCAACATCTAATTAAGGAGAATACTTGTATTTGTGGCGATTTGGTAAACGAAATTGGCTTGGCACAACCTACCATTTCCCAACACTTGAAGGAGTTGAAGAAAATTGGAATCATCAAGGGAAATGTAGAGGGAACGAGTGTTTGCTACTGCATTGACTCAGACAATTGGAAGGAAGTTGCCTCTCTTTTTGAAAACCTTTTCGGAGCGTTCAAAGAAGTTGAGAATTGCTCAGACTCGGATTGTTGCTGATTGATAGAGACATTAGATTTTAGATATAAGACATTAGAGTTATTCAAAACAACCAAGAAAATATTTCATCGCAATATTGCATTATACAAATAATTATTTTCTCACTCATAAACATCAAAAATCATGAAATCCAACCCCACCTACCCAAGAATGCACGCTTCATTTTATGTGAAAGATTTGGCGGAGACTGTCAATTTCTACACTACTTTTTTTGGGCAACCTGCCGAGAAAGTGAAGAAAGGTTATGCAAAATACATTTTGGAATCGCCTGCTTTAGTTATTTCCTTTTTGGAAAATCCCGAACGAGTTCAATCCAACTTTGGGCATTTAGGTTTCCAAATTGAGACGAGAGAGGAAATGATGGAGAAATTGGAAATTGCCAAAGCACAGGGAATCGTATCTAAAGAGGAAATGGGGACGGCTTGCTGTTATGCGGTTCAAGATAAATTCTGGGTAACAGACCCGAACGGAATCCAATGGGAAATGTACTATTTCCACCAAGATTCGGAGTTCAATGATCCGCACTATGAAGCCGTTGATGCTTCGGCTTGTTGCATTCCTGCTGAGGAAAGTGTTGAGCAAAATCCACAAGGAAAAATAAAAGTGAAATTGTCAGAGTTGGAAACTGCTTCTTGCGAGCCAGGAAGCGGATGTTGTTAAACACAAAAAGTGCATTTGCGGAGATTCCGCAAATGCACTTTTTCAAGAAGAAAGATTTACTTATTTATTTACCTTCATTTCCTCAATCAAATGTTTCGCTCCTGCATACTTGTCAATGATGAAAAGCACGTAGCGAATATCCACATTGATACATCTTTGCAATTCTGGCTCGAAGGCAATGTCTCCGCTCATAGCTTCCCAGTTGCCATCGAAAGCCAATCCAATCAGCTCGCCTTTTGCATTGATTACTGGACTTCCCGAATTTCCGCCTGTAATGTCGTTGTTGGTAATGAAACACGTTACCAATTTGCCTTCTTTGTTGGCATATTGTCCGTAATCTTTATTTACCAACAATTGCTTCAGTTTTGCAGGAACGTGGAATTCGTCATCGTTCGGAATTTCTTTCTGCAAAATTCCTTCAGCAGTCGTAGTGAATTCGTATTTCACGCCATCTTCTGGGCTGTAAGGCAACACATTTCCGTAGCTCAATCTCATGGTAGAGTTGGCGTTCGGATAATATTTTTTGTCAGGATTCATCTTTCGCATTCCATCAATATACAACCTGTTGCCTTTTACTAACTTGTCTTGCAAGGCAGTCGTGTTGTCAGAAAGCATTTTGCCATTTTCCATCAAAGAGTTCATGGCAATAATTGCAGGGTCTTTCATCAAAGCTTTTCTTGCTTGGGAAACTCAAGAAAGTCATCAAAGCATCTTCATTATCTAAAATAGATTTTTTGAAAAGTCGCTCAGCGTATTTCTCGAAATTCACCTTTATATTTCGCTTTAGCTTCTTTCAAGAAACTTGGCAATTGCGAAGCAGGAACATCTTCTGCGTACATTGAAAGCAATTTTGCAGTTACTTTTTGATCAGTAGAAGCATTGTAATTTTTGAAATGGTCTTTTGCACTTTCCTTGATGGATTCTGCAATTTTCTTGCACTTTTTCTTTATTTACCGTGTCTTTTGAAAACTCGGCAATCAACGGACTGAAAGTTCAATGGCAAATCGGATAATTTCCGAACCAAAACCTGCTTCTCTTCGGTAAACTTGCGCCAATGTGTAGTCAGAATATTCCTTGAATCCTTCATCCAACATTGTCAAAGCCTCTCCATATTCTTTCTTGCGAGCATCATCTTCGTTTACCCATGCTGTGAAAGCATCTTCCTGCGCTTTTTTCTTGTCATACACTTTCAATCTTTTCAATCCAGCCTGCTGACCAATAAAATATTTCCAGTAGTTGCTCACTCCAGCATATTTTGAAGCATATTTAATTTGAACCGCTTTGTCAGCATCCATATCTTCCTTCAAAATCGCCAATCTTTCGCCTCTAATTTTCACTACTGAAGGCTGGTTTTTCTCCAATTCACGAGTGATTCCGTAAGAAGACAAGTAACGGTTTGTGCTTCCTGGGTAGCCCATAACCATCGCATAATCGCCTTTTTCAACTCCTTTCAAAGAAATTGGGAGGAAATGTTTTGGCTTGTAAGGCTTATTTTCTTTGCTGTAATCGGCTGGCTCATTGTCCTCTCCTGCATAAACTCGCAAAACGGAAAAATCTCCCGTGTGCCTTGGCCACATCCAGTTATCCGTGTCTCCACCAAATTTACCTACTGCCGAAGGAGGCGCACCTACCAAACGAACATCTCTATATGTTTTGTAGATGAATAAATAATATTCGTTTCCACCATAAAACGAACGGACGTTTACAGTGTATTTCCCATCTTCGCTTTTCTCATCTTGCAACATTTTCATCGCTTTGAAGATAGTTTCAGCCCTTTCTGTCTCGGTCATTTCGTCCGTTACATCTTTCAGAACCTTCTCCGTAACATCCTCCATGCTTTGCAAATAAGAAGCCGTAATGCCAGGATTCGGCAAGCTCATCTTCCTTTTTCATTGCCCAAAAACCATCGGTCAAATAATCATTCTCCACAGAACTATGAGACTGAATCATATCGTAGGCGCAATGATGATTTGTCAGTACCAAGCCTTGGTCAGAAACCATTTCCGCAGTACAAAAACCTCTTCCCAACATCACAATTGCATCTTTCAGGCTGGAGTTGTTGATGTCATAAATTTCTTTTGGAGTGAGTTTCAATCCATGCTTTTTCATGTCTTCATAGTTCATTCGCTCAACGAACATGGGCAACCACATTCCCTCATCGGGTGGAGTGGCTTTGGCGAAAAAGCCTGTAACTAATAGCAATGTCAATAATAGTATTCTTTTCATTTTCAAATTTTAAATTGGTTGGAAATCAAGATAGCACAACCCTTGAAATTGCATCCTATTCTTGGGTTGTGCGCCAAAAGTGAGAATTTTTCGGGAAAAAGTAGGATAATTTTAAGGGAAATATGTTTAACATCGTTTCTAAACTAAATCCCCGACATCTCAAAGATGTCGGGGATTTGCTATTTATGCCTTTAAAATTTCGTTAACTCAGGTTGTACTCAAATCGCAAATAATTATATCATATGGGCAACTAGAGAGAGTCATTCTTGCTGAAAATTCAGCTCCGTCTGTTTGCTGGCAGGAGTAATAATCAAGTAATCGAATCTGTGCATATAGTCTGTCAATGAGGCACTCGCCATCTTGTTTTTCCACGAAGATTTTTCAATTTCTCGCAAGTTTATCAGCACCCATTTTCCTTCCGAAGATTCCAAAATCGGATTCAGCCACGGCTCATCTTCTTTGTCAATATTGCTCTCCGTAGTTCCATCATCGCTAAGATAAGCTCTCGGATAAATCAGCGCATGCACGGAATTGGTTCGGTTGAAATTCGCCAATTCCATCAGGAAATTACCCATATCGAAAATATTATCATGGCTTCTTCCTTTCGATGCGTGGACTCCGCCAATCTTCATCGCTACTTTCGGGAACGGTTCGGCTTTGCTGGCATCTGAATAGTAATCTACAAAAGTGGACTGCATAATATCCAAACGATTGTGAAAACTTTGGTAGTAGTCTTTCACTTGCCCCAACCTATAAACTTCCCAGGATTTCCTTAAATCAGACACGATTCTGAAGGATTGCGGACTTGAGGTAGAATCAATTGTAGAGAAGTAACTTTCAATTTCTTTGGAGTTCATCAGGTTGGTAAAAAGCGGATATTTCCTGTTCTCCCTTCCTTTTTTGGTTTCTTCTATCAGGTAGCTTTTTGCCTTCTCGTAAAGTGGCTTTGTGGTTTGGTTGGATTTTGAAAGTCGGAAAATCTCATCAATCAGAAAAACCTGCGAGGTCAGGTATTCTTGGTCAATTCCCCAGATAGTAAATCCCTTTTCGAGTGCTGTTTTTAAAAACCTCTCATCTTCTTTTCCATCGAAAAATGGAATGGGCACTTCTCCGACCAAGTTGTTGATTTTGGTATTCAGTTCATAAATCGAGCCTTTCTTTTCAATCTCACCGACCATGACTTCCGCACTATTTCTACCAATTTCTAAGGCGAAATGCTTGAAACTACTTTCGGAAAGTACGGGAAGCAACACATTGGTGAATTCAGATATTTTGGCAGAAAAATGCTCTTCGCCCAATACAAAAAATTGTGATTTCTCAATTTCTCTCTGCAAAACTTGCGCTCCGTCTCCAACCAGTTTGCCCTCTTCAATTCGGAAATAATGGCTGTATTTGGAAATATCATCCACTCCCAACGTATCTTGGGCAACAGCAATTTGGACTGAAATGAATTGAAAGACAACAAATAGTAATAGATTTTTCATTTGATTCATTTTGAACGGATGATTGATTGGGATAAAAATTGATTCTTCTTTCTCCAAAGCATAAATCTATTTTCTGGCAATGCTATTTCCCCTGATTACGAAATAGATATACGCCAAAATGGGATAAGCCACCAAGACAATCTTCGCCATTTCAGGGCTTACCAGATAATGAAATCCAACCGTAACCATGAAATAAGAAATCGCTAGGAATATGTGAAATTGCCTGAAAAAAGTCAGGTATTTGCTCAAATCGAACTTTTCTCTTTCTTTCTCGCTCATGGTGTTGTAGCCAGAAAGGAAGTGGGAGGCATTTTCTTTGGTAATGGCAAATGCCACTCCCAAAAAAATAAGGCTCGTAATGGTCAGCGTGATGATGAAAGCCATGGAAATTGCTGTTTTTTTTATTTGACTCTAAGATTTTTATTCTAATTTCATTTCCCTTGTTCCACAAGACTTTCCAGCACATAGCTCACAGGATTTATAGAATCGTTTAGTAAAATATCTGGCTCAACCGATCTGTATCCTTCTTCTCCGCTGTTTGCCAAATTATAGACCGAGGAGACTTGGAAAGTCAGCTTGGAATTTGGCAAAATGGATTCGGTCAGCGCAAAGCCGTTGAAAGATTGGAGATTCCCCGTGGGTTGCCCCACCACCGTTCCCATTTCATAATGGCTGAACATTTCTGCTAAAATTGAACCTGCTGAAAACGTTTTGTGGTCGGTAATCAGAAAAACCTCCCCTTGAAATTGCTCTTCGGCTGGCAGAGGCTTTTTCAGCTCGTATTCTACCGTTACCGTCTCGTTCAAATCTGCACCATAAAAAACGCTAGAATATTCATTAACCAAATAAATGGGCTTGAACCACCTGATTCCCTTCGGTACAAATTTACGGTCGAAGGCATTTTTGAATTCGGGAGTGATTTTCCAGTAGGCTTTTGCCAATTTCCTGAACGGTTTTGGAGCGAAATATTTTACCAAATTTTCGCCATAGCTGTCTGCTCCTCCGCTATGCCCTCTGATGTCTATAATCAGATTTTTGCTTCCTTTTTCTTTCATTTTACGGAATGACTCCTCGTAGAAATCGTTGATTTCCGTCTCGCTTCCATTGAAGTCAGCAATTTTCAAATAGCCAACATCCTCCGCCAAAAACTCAAATTTATACGATTCGCTTTCCTCAGGCTTTGACAAACTTCTTTCCTCCCAAGTAATTCCTTCTACTGTGAGGGAATCTAGCAAAGCAGAATCTTTTGGATTGGAATAGCGAAGCTCAAAATCTTTCTGCCAATCGAATGCTTTCCAAAGGTAGAATCCGAAATCATCGGAAATTTGCAACAAATCCAGCTCTTCGGTTTCTTTGCTGGCGTGTTTTTGCAGTTCGGTAATGATTTCCTTTGCACCAAGCTGGTTGATTTTCAAAATTTCCGCACCAGTAGGAATTACTTGTTCTTGGCTTTTGCTTTCCGAAACAATCAGCTTGCCATCGCTGATTTTGACAGGCAATGGAAAGAAAACACCTCCCTTTTTTACATGGTCAGTCAGCACATATTGGTCGTGGGCATAGGAATGTGCGTCATTATAGTCATTGGCTATTTGGTCAATCACTCGCCAAAAATCAATTATTTTCAGGCTGTCCGCCAAGTCTTTTTTTAGCAATTCCAATTTTGCAACTCGCTGTGTTTTACTCTCAAATCGGTACGGATTAGGATGAATCCGCTCGAAGGTGGCAAACAAGGTATCAATATCGGCAATCATTTCCGACTTCTGGATATAACTTTCGATATTGACGAATTTCTGCGACTCATCAATCGGCTCGTCAGATAGTGTTGCTAAATAACCGACTGTTGCCAAAATAGCCACCAAGCAACCTATGAATATTTTCTTCTTCATTTGGATATTTAAATAAAATAGCTTAGATACTTTCCTATTTTGAGTTCTTAACAATCTCATTTATAGGAAGATACAAAAGGGTGCGACCCTCCGCTAGTAAATAGCACAACGTGCTTAGATTTAGTTTTGCCACAAATTAGCTTGATTTACCCTCATATTCAGGCAAATCAGTAAAGATTTTCCGCATAATTTCATGCCGATTCTAATACGAATCTGACTGTCAATCGGCAAATTCCTCTTTCTTTTCTTGTTCAGCTTCGATAAAAACCTGAGTTCCTTCCGATTTGCATTTCCTGCGGGCTTGGTTCTCGTGCAAATGTCTGTAGCCAAAAAAGGTGCAACTTTATCTTGTGCCAGAATAAAATTGGAACTCAGTCGGTATTCTGATTCGTAGGCATAAACCAAATACACTTTTCCCACTTCAAAGTTGAACCCGCAAGAACCACTATCTTCAGAAGTGACAATCTCCACAAATTTACTTTCCTTTTTGCCTTTGAAATTTTGTGTGATTTCAAAAGTAACCACGTATCTGACGTATTTCTGCACAATGGCGGAGACTTCCGAATCGTATTCCGTGGTTTTCAGTTCTTTTTTGATTGCTCGTCCGCTAAAAATGTATTGGGATTGGGCAAAGGCACGTTTCACATTCGTTTTCAACGGAGCTTTGCGCATGATGCAGGAGCAAGCATTTGCATTTGGAGCAATCAGTAATAAGGCAAGGCAGAGTATAAATAAATCTTTCATTTCTGAGGATGTTGGATTCAGCCCAAACAAGTCAAATTTGGGTTTAAAAGGCAACTGAAGTTATAATCATAGACAATAAAATACTGACTCTATATTTTCTCAAACCCCGAACTGTCTTAAATGGTGGTCTATGTGTTTGTAGGCGAATCTGCTGACCTGCTCGCTGTTCATTTTGCCAAAAAACGGATGAGTGAAGTCTTCGTAATCTTCTTTTGATTTACTCGGGTATTTGGCAATCATTTCAATCCAAGCCGTTTTCTCCGCTTCCACATCTCCATTTCCCTGAAATTTCAATTCTGGATGGGTTGGGCTATTCTGCGAAAGTGGCGCATCATCT
Organism: uncultured Cytophagales bacterium; assembly: GCA_963729615.1. Lineage (GTDB taxonomy): Bacteria > Bacteroidota > Bacteroidia > Cytophagales > Flammeovirgaceae > JBLIFI01. Next base: position 51,815 of record CAVSOI010000022.1, on the reverse strand, counting down.
TTGATGTTGGATTTCAAAGCCATCTTTCCAAACAATCTCCCGATGAACAATCGCTTATATTCTTTCTCTCGCAACAGCATTCTGTCATTTTCCACACAATGACGCAACATCTGGTACGCATTCATTTCCCCCCATTTGGGAGGAGTGTTTGAATCAATTTCCTTGATTCTCTCTTGAAATTCGCTGATGGTTTCAGGCTTAAATATGTTTTTCATGTTTGGGAAGTTTTAAGTGTGGGAATCTAAGTTTTGAGTGAAAAAGCCTTGTATTGTTTTCCAACAAAATTCAGCCAAACACATGAATCACTGCATGCGTTCAGCCAAATCCACAACTAATTACTGTGTGCATTTCAAAAAAAATAGATTTAGGTTTTGCAAGTATTTTTACTAAATACATGAACGCACCAGTAACCTAGCCGATTCCTAAAAGTTGAATCCGAAATGAAGTCCAGGCTCTCCAACAAAGAACTTTGACCATTCTTTATCCACTCTTCTGAAAGATTCAGGCATGTCGGTATGATACGGGCGATGGGTTACTGCAATGGAAGGCTCAATAAAAAATCTGCCCTTGAATAATTTGATATGATAGCCTGCTCTATAAGTGTTGAAAATCTGGAAGCCATCGTCAATTTTATTTCCTTCCTCATTTACGAAAGACTGCCAAGCACTCATCACGTGAACGCCTGAGTACAATCCTTTCCACCAAAACCGTTGGTAGGCAAGCGCAAAGCCACGCTCCCGAATGTAGCCTGGGAATTTCTCGTAGTCAGACTCACCGTAAGAGATTCCGAGCGATTTGGTGTATTTCCAAGTGATTAGCTCCAAGGAAACCACATCTCTTCCTGTAAGTCGGTAGCCGAAGTTTACCTGAGCAAAATCTGGGCTGTCTTCCAAATCCAAATTGCCAAGCAAAAACAAGGAACTTCCCACAAAACATTTTTTGTAAGTGTCATTTTCATAATACTGGGCAGAGATTTCCGTGAAACCAGCCAGCATAAAAGCCAAAACTACCAACCCTATTTTATTTCGCATTTCCTATTCATTTATGGTTAAACGATAGGCAAAACTAAATCGGGCAGTAGCTAAAACTCGTTCACTAAAGTTAATTAATGAAGCTGGCTCTTGCTTTTTTCTGCTATTCTGGCTCGCAATCTACTGAGCGATTGCGGACGAACGCCCAAATAGCTCGCCAACTGATGCTGTGGCACTCGCTGGAGTAAATCGGGTCTATTCTCCATCAAGTTGAGGTAGCGTTCTTCTGGAGAGGAAGTTTTGAACTTGTCAAAATCTATCTGTTCATTCATCAGGCGTTCCTCGGTAATCAATCTGCACATGACTTCAAACTTGGGAATTTCTCAAAAATTTCTACCTCCATACTAGGGTTAGAAATCGTAATGATGGAATCCTCTAAAGTTTCCACGTAATATTCTGACGGCTTGCCAGTAATCACGCAATGCGGAGTATTTCCTTCCATTTCCGTATAGAATGCAGTTGTTTTCTCATCGCCATCAATTAGGTAGTAGGTTCTGAGGCAACCTTGCAACACAAAATAGCCATCTTTCGATTTTTGACCTTCTTTCAGCAAAACCATGCCTTTCTTGACTGAACGGAATATATCCAAAGATAAAAGAGCCTCTTTTTCAGCATCAGAAAGGGAAATGTACTTCTCAATAAAGTCAAATAGCAAATCTTGCATCAGTTTGTGTTTTGGTGAACTCAAACAAATATAACCTAACTGAGCGTGTTTTCCCAAACTTAAAACCGTCTGTCAAAATGCTGAATCCTATTTTATTTCTACTAATTCCTACACTTTAAACCTTCAAAACCTTCAAAACCTTTGAGATTCTGCTGATTTCCTCGTTTAACATTCCATTCAAACCACAAAAAACAATAATTTAGTAGATTTGGATTCTGATAAATACGCTTCTTATCTCATTAACACATGAAAAAACTCTACTTTCTCCTTATTTTCTTTTCGGTTGGATTTTACTCATTGGCGCAAGGTTTAGTGCCTTCCAGCGGAACGGTTCGCCTAGACAATTGGAAGCCCAACAGCTTCTCTGATGAATTCCAACCCAGTATTTCTGCCCTGACCGTGAAATATAGTTTTGCGCCAGACAGCCTGAATTGCCGTGTGGAAATGAGTGCGCAATGGAATTTGGGTACTTCGGTTCACAACAGAAACATCATGTACGAATATCCGCTGATTACTCCACAAGAAATTTCCAATTTTAGTCTGTTGGAGTTGGAAATTGCTGCCGATGTTTACTCTTCGGGTGCAAAATTAGGGCAAATCCGATTTCCAATTTCTCAACTGCCCAATTCTGGCGGAGGATTTGGTGGAACGAATTCCCAAAGCAGAAACTGGAATGATTTGCTCATTGGCAGTTCCGCTTATGCTACAAAGAACGGATTTACCAACTCCACAAGCTTTAGAAACCTGACAATCAGTAAAATACGATTTTCGGGAGAATTGCCTTTTAAGCAAACACTCGCCCAAAAATTGACCGAACAAGCCCGAAAGTTAGAAAGAGAAAATAAGCTGAACGAGGCACTCAATCAATATAAGGAAGCCAATGAAATCAATCCGAATAAGGCTTTTGTATTGAGTAGAATTCGGGAGTTGGAGCAGAAAATGGCTCGCTACAATGAACTGGTGCAACGTGGAAATCAGTTGTATGGTAATCAGCATTTTTTGGAGGCTTTGGACGAATATAGAAAAGCGGAAAATGAGTTGCCACAACCGCAATCTGAAGTAATTCAGCGAATTGCAGAGATTGAACGCAAAACAGAGGACTTCACAAAACTATTCAACGAGGCAGAAAGAAGTTTCAGAAATTCACATTCAACAGAGGGTTTAAAACAATCCAAACTCCAATTTGAGGAGGCTCTAAAATTACTTCCTTATGGAAAAAAAGAATTGGTTTCCCAAAAAATTGAGAAAATAGATGAATTATTGGAAGCTGAATATCAACACTTTATGAATGATGCTTCCTTGGCTTTTGAACACAGAGATTGGGTTCAGGCAGGCAGATTCTATGTAGAAGCGAGCAAAATATTCAGTCGCCCGCAAGCAGAACGCCAACTCCGCATTGCGAGAGATTCGCTTTCTGCTTCACTGACTAGGGAATACAGCCAAATCCAACAGGAAAGTAAGCGATTGCAAGACGAGTTTTTGGAGCAAACTGCTGGGGCAATTTCCGAAGTAAATGAACGCTGTTTCCTTCAAAACTATGAGTTTCAAAAGTGCCGAGAAAAACATTTTAGCGACTTGATTCCGAATGTGGCAAGGGAAACCAATGACTTGATTTATCAGCAAAACAGCTATTCTAAGCCTCAAATCAGCTGTTTCCAACCAAGTTGCAAGAATAACAGCAATTTGGAGGTTTCCAATTCGGCACAAGCTTATTTCAATGCGGCTCGGAGGAAATATTATTTGCAGGAACGCTACGAAAGCGAGAATTTCGAGAAGTTCCAAAACGATTATTTGGACAGAGCTACGCAACTCAACCCGAACTATTTTGAAGCCTATTTCTTCCGTGCCGAAAAGGTGGAAAAATCGCCCACCAACCGATTGATTTGGTACAATAAAGCACTCGAAATTCGCCCGAATGATGCCACGGCTTTGCTTGCCAAAAAGGAGTTGGACAAAAATCTGCACGAGTTGCTTTATCAAGCAATTGAACACGACCAAATTGACGAAATCCAAAAGGCATTAGAGTTTAATTTGATGGCAAACTTACCCGAAAAATCGCCAAAAAGAGACTTCAATTTGGTGGAATATGCCATTCTGAAAGACAATGCTCCTATTCTTTCCGTATTTCTAAGCCATAGAGATAAATTGAGTAAGGCGACTAATTCCGACATCAATTCCCTTTTTCAGTTGGCAGTTTTGAGGCAGAAAATGCACTCTTTTGAGGAATTGCTCATCAACCATAAACCTGAACTGAATTCGGCATTTGCCCGAGAATGGCAAGCAACACGATGCGCCACTTATTTTGGCAACTCAATTTGAAAATATCCCGATGGTGAAACTGCTGTTGCAAGCACGATGCTTTGCCAAATGTGAAGAGTTTGACTGGCAAAACGGCTTTGAGTTTGGCAATTGAAGAAAGCGCACAAGCCAATTGCTACGCTTCTGGTCGAAAATTCTTCTGCTTCGCAAATCGCCATTTCCGATATTTTTGCATTGGTTGGAGTCGGTTATTCCGAACTTTTGAGCAGTGTGATTGCCAAGGGAATTCCAATCAACACAAAAAATAAAGCTGGATTAAGTTTGTTGCATGCTAGTATTTTGGAGAACAAACCGAAGGTTTTCGATATGCTTTTGGAAAAAACAGCCTTATTTGGAGGAACTCGATAATCAAATTGAACACACCAATTATTGTGGCAACTAGAGAAAACCGGGAAGAGTTTGTAAATGAACTGATTAGAAGAAAATCCAACCAAAAAGCAGAAAACAGCTTGGGCGAAACATCTTTGTTTTGGGCTTCGAAAAATGGGAATGAAAAATTGATTGAGCAATTTCTGAAAAGTGGTGCAGACTACGAAAAGGTTTTCCGACTGGCCAAAAAACGAAACGATTCAGAAACGGTTGATAATTTGGCGAGGGAAATGGCGATTCTTGCAATTCTACAAAACAATCAAACTTATTTTGAAACTGCATTGGCAGAAAGCAAAGATGTTGGCTATTCGGCAGGAACGGGAGACAACCCTCTCCTACTCGCAGCCAAAAACAGGAAAAATGAGCTGGTTCATCAAAATGTCAGAAGCTGATTTCCAGCGTAAAGATGCCAACGGGCAACGGGCAATTCATTTGGCAATTTGGTCTAAGAATTTGGATTTAGTCAAAACCCTGATTTACGATTTCCCATCGAACCGAAAGATGAAAAATGACCAAGATGTTAGTCCATTCCACTTTACTGTGGCTTCAGGTTTCGTAGAAGCCTCTGCCAACTGTACTCGAATATTCAAAAATAAATGAGCAAGACGAAAAAGGCTGGACTGCTTTACATTACGCCATTCTGAACGACAAACCCGAAATGATTAAGGCACTGATGAAGAAATGGTGCAAACCCCAAAATAAAAAATAATGACAAGCAAAACGCAAAAAAATTCGCTAACAAACAGGATAAGAAGCACTTGAAAGACTTGTTGAAATGATGTGTTGATGTGTTGATTTGTTGATTTGAGAATGAAAAAAGATGATAGAAAGTACTTTTCGTTCTTTAACCCTCGGAAAGGTCTGAAAAAGACCATTTCCGAGGTCTTGTTCAGACCTTTCCAAAAACAGCTATTTCAGATTATTCTTTTCTTTCCTCTTTCTTCCTTGTCGATGGCGACTCCCACTCTTTCTTCTTTCCTCTTTCCTCTTTCTTCCTTGTCGATGGCGACTCCCACTCTTTCCTCTTTCCTCTTTCCTCATCTCTCAATCCAACTAACTCAACCTTGCACTCAACATTTTCAAAAAACTTTTGGAAAGCCCTTGTAGTTTTAAAAATGCTTCTTACCTTTGCATCGCTTTAGGAAACAAACACACTTCTGAAGCACAATGCGAGAGTAGCTCAGCTGGTAGAGCGCAACCTTGCCAAGGTTGAGGTCGCGAGTTCGAACCTCGTCTCCCGCTCAAAAAAAATGAGTCTTTCTACAAAAAGACTCATTTTTTTATCCGCTTCTGCACAAAATTTTGCCGAAGTGGTGGAACTGGTAGACACGCAAGACTTAAAATCTTGTGCCTTCTGGGCGTGTGGGTTCGATTCCCACCTTTGGTACAAATATCCTCTGTGAATTTTTAGTTCGCAGAGGTATTTTTTCGTTTTACGAAATTCCATTGTCAAGAAAAACATACGGAAACCTTCCAATCCTCTCAATCCTACCCTAACTTGCCTTTTTCCCAAAAGACTTTCAGAAATCAGAATGCTAAGAAAACTCGCTTCGGATACGGCAATTTATGGTTTGAGCACAATCATGGGCAGGCTTATCAATTATGCGCTTATTCCTTTATATTCCAGCGTATTGATTCCCGAGAAATTTGGAGTAATCAGTCTTTTTTATGCGTATGCCGCTTTTCTGAACATTGCCTACACTTACGGAATGGAAACGGCTTTTTTCCGATTCGCTTCCAAGCATGGTGTAAATGCCAAGGAAGTTTATCGTGAAACGATGTCTTCTTTGCTGATTACAAGCCTGTTATTTTCTGGAGCAATTCCTGTTCTTTGCGCCTCAAATCGGAAATATGCTTGGCTATGAAGGAAGCGAAAGGTTCGTTCGCTGGTTTGCCTATTTGCTATTTATAGATACAATGGTTGCCATTCCGTTTGCCAAATTGCGATTGGAGAACAAGGCCAAGAAGTTTGCCATCATAAAAGTGGTTGTAATTGTAATTACGCTTGGATTGAATTATTTCCTGTTAGTTACTTGTGGCAAAATCATGGCTGGGGAACAGTTCGCTTTTCTGCGAAACCTTGTCGCTGGTTTCTACGAGCCTGATTTGGCAGAAAATGGTGGCTATGCTTTTCTGTCAAATCTACTTGCCAACAGTCTTTTGCTGATTTTCCTTGCCAAAGAACTTTCCCAATTCCGACTTCCGACTAAAATGGGATAAGCTGAAAGTGCTCTACAAATATGCTTTTCCACTTAGTATTCTCAGGCTTGTTTTTCGCCATCAACGAGTTGATTGACAGGATTTTACTTGAATATTGGCTTCCCGAAACTTTATACCCGAATCAAGAAAATATAGCCATCGTAGGAATTTATTCTGCTTGCTATAAATTGTCGATTTTCATTACGTTGGCAACACAAGCTTATAAATATGCGGCCGAACCTTTCTTTTTTGGGCAGGTGGCAAACAAAAACAACAAAAATATCTTTGCCCAATCAGCCAAATATTTTCTGATTGCCACGCTACTCATGTTTGTTGCCGTGAGCGTAAATGTAGATTTGCTCGGCTCAATCATTCTCCGAAAAGCAAGTTTCAGAACAGGGCTTGGGAGTTGTGCCATTCCTACTTTTGGCAAATGTTTTTTTGGGAGTTTACTACAATTTGGCAATTTGGTTCAAAATTACTGACAGAACTTATTTTGGGGGAATTATTGGGGGAATTGGCGCAACTATTACGCTCATTCTCAACTTGTTACTCATTCCGTATATTGGCTATTATGGCTCGGCAATTACCACCTTGGTTTGCTATGCCAGCATGACTGCGCTATGCTACTATTTCGGAAAGAAATTCTATCCAGTTCCTTATGATTTGAAATCCGCAGGTTTATATCTTTTTGTTTCTATTGCATTGGTTGGATTGTCATTCTCGCATGGTTATGAAGGTTTGGTTGGGAAATTCATCATCAACAATACTTTAGTCTTATGCTTTGTGGGACTATTTTATTGGAAAGAAAAGGCGAATCTTTCAAAACTAGTAGCCAAAAAGTAGCGACAGATTAGATGGCAAGCAACCGAAATCTGAAAAATCCAAACCCAAAAACATTTTGTGAAATCAAGTATTTTGCCTGATATTGCTAACTTTGCGAATGCTGTGCTTTTCATAAAAAGCAAATGATTTCTCATGATATGGGTTTTATTTGTAGAATCAGGTTTTATATTCATTTGATTAGCGGTGGAATGCCTTTTACTTAGTATTCCACATTCCTATAAAAATTGAACTAACAACGACATTAACTATACCAAATGGAACTGACAATTCGAGAGATAGCTCATTTGCTGGCAGGGCAACTAGAAGGGGACGGAGACAGAAAAGTGAATGCAATTGCCAAAATTGAAGAAGCACAAGAAGGGTCAATATCATTTTTATCTAACCCCAAGTACGAACCCTACATATATAATACGCAAGCTTCGGCTGTGATTGTAAACAAAGATTTTGAACCAAAGCAGAAACTTACCACCTCCCTTATAAAAGTAGAAGATGCCTACTCTGCCTTCACAGTATTGCTAACCGAATATCAGCGGATTATCCAATTTCAGAAGAAAGGAATTGAACAACCCTCCTTCATTCATGAATCTGCCGAAATAGGAGAAAATATTTACGTTGGCGCTTTTGCCTATTTAGGAGAGAATTGCAAAATAGGCAACAACTCCAAAATCTACCCAAATGCTTATATCGGAGACAATGTAGAAATTGGCAACAACACAATTATTCATGCTGGTGCGAAAATATACAGCAATACAATAATTGGAGACTACTGCGTAATTCAGGCGGGTTGCGTAATTGGGAGCGATGGATTCGGATTTGCTCCACAGCCAGATGGCACTTATAAAACCATTCCGCAGGTAGGAAATGTAGTTATTGAAAATCATGTGGATATTGGCGCAAATACTGTGGTAGATTGCGCCACAATGGGTTCTACAATTATTCGTTCGGGCGTGAAGCTAGATAATCTGATACAAATTGCCCACAATGTCGAAATTGGTAAGAATACGGTAATTGCAGCACAATCTGGTGTTTCTGGCTCAAGCAAAATTGGAGAAAACTGCATGATTGCTGGGCAGGTGGGAATTGCAGGGCATCTTTCCATTGCAGATAAAGTGAAACTGGCTGCACAATCGGGAATTGGGAAATCCATTGAAGAAAAGGATGTAGCTCAAATGGGTTCTCCTGCTTTTGGTCATAAAGCCTACCTCAAATCAGCCACAGTTTTCAGAAAACTGCCTGAGTTGCAAAAAAGAATTGAAGAACTGGAAAGAAAGCTGATTGGATAATCGGTAGTAATAAATTAATTCGATAAAAACATAGTCAGAGTGTCCGCTCAATACTGTCAACTTAGTGTTGAAAAGCACTTTCAGTATTTTCAACACTTTCCGTTTGCGATTGGACACAGCTAGAGCTACGTTCTACAGAACTGATGTTTTCAAATCACACTTTTTTTTGATATGAAATCAAACATATATATTCCTTAAGTTAACAGCATTAAGTGTCCGCTTGTGCCACAATATCTAAAAGCAATTTTACTCCTTTCACACTATTGGGTAATTTTGCACGCTAATTGGCAGGGTTTCCAAACTATAAATATATCTTTGTCCGAATCCATATAGGTTTATATTGAATTATCTGATGGAATAATTATTATCCAATCCAACCAAAACGAAACTAGGCATTTGTTCAGAAAAAAGTAATGCAGACAAAACAACATACAATAAAAGACAAGGTAACTGTTTCCGGAGTCGGACTCCACACAGGTGCGCCTTGCAATATGACTTTTTTACCTGCCAAACCCAATCATGGCATCAAATTCCAACGGACCGATGTTTCTGGAGAGCCAATTGTTGAGGCTGATGTAGATTATGTAGTTGACCTCTCGAGAGGTACAACCATTGAGAAAGGCGGTGCGAGAGTGAATACTGTAGAACACACTTTGGCTGCTTTGGTAGGTTTGGAGATAGACAATGTGCTCATTCAATTGGATGGGCCAGAACCTCCGATTATGGACGGAAGTTCTATAGAATTCGTAAAGGCATTGCAAAGCGTTGGGCTTGAGGAGCAAAATTTAATGAGGAACTTTTTTGAAGTTCCTGGTGGAGTTTTTTATAGAGATGTTGAAAAGAACATAGAAATTGCCGCACTTCCACTCGATGATTACCGAGTAACCGTAATGGTGGATTACAATTCACCCGTTTTGGGAAGCCAGCACGCCTCATTGAATGACATTTCCCACTTTGCAAAAGACTTTGCCTCTTCTCGTACTTTCTGTTTCTTCCATGAATTGCAAATGCTCAGAAGAAACAACCTCATAAAAGGAGGGAGTTTGAACAATGCGATTGTAATCGTAGATAAAGAAGTGAGTGAATCGGAATTGGACGAGCTATCGGGGCTTTTTGGCATCCCGAAAGTAGAAGTCAAAAAAGAGGGAATACTCAATAATGTGGAATTGAGACACTCCAACGAGCCAGCCAGACATAAACTATTGGATTTGTTGGGCGATTTGGCTTTAGCAGGAAAACCGTTGAAAGCACAAATCTTGGCAGCTCGCCCAGGACATGCGGCAAATGTAGGCTTTGCCAAAAAACTCAAGAAGTTGATGCAGAAAGGGAAAAACAATAGTGATTCTCCGTTGTATGACCCAAATATGCCCGCATTGCTTGACATAAACCAGATTTCTCAGGTTCTCCCACATCGTTATCCATTTCAGTTGGTAGATAAAATCATTCAGCTTGATGAGATGTGCGTAGTTGGAGTAAAAAATGTTACTATGAACGAGCCGTTCTTCCAAGGACATTTCCCTAATAACCCAGTAATGCCAGGCGTACTCCAAGTAGAGGCAATTGCCCAGACAGGAGGAATTTTATTACTGAATACGGTGGACAATCCTGAGAATTATTGGACTTATTTTGTGGGGATTGAGAGTTGCCGATTCAGAAAACTTGTATTGCCAGGAGATTCTTTAGTCATGAGGTGTGAGTTGCTAGCTCCAATCAGAAGGGGAATTGCTAAAATGAAAGGGCAAGCTTTCGTAGGAGACAAACTCGTATGTGAAGCAGTTCTTTCTGCAAGTTTGGTTAAGAAAGAAATGTAGAATTAGAGAAATTATAGGAAAATGTTTATTCTATAATTTCAATTATTAGATATTATCACGATTGATTTATTAAGAGAGATTTTAGAGTTCAAATTGTTGGTCTCGCAAGCTAAGACTAACAACGGCTTTGTAATTTTTTTAAGCCATACGAAATCAATCGTGATAAAGTCTATTGAAAGAGATTAAATTAAGTGCGCCATTATCGCAGTTTATTTTGAGGTCGGGTCGAGCCACGTTGGCTACGCTAGCTAGTCTAGGCAAAAACATTAGAAATAGCATCGCTATAGCTAATGTTTTTAGCGAAGAATAGACCAAAAAGTAACAAGTATAATAGAGGAAATTATTTAATCTCTTTTACTTATTTGTTTTTTTTCCGAAAAATAAACTAAATTTCGGAAAATGTTAAAGAGAATTCTCTCCCCATAAATTGGGATTTGGAAAATGGAAATGATTCATCAGTATACCAATATTCACCCTAATGCAAAAATTGCCGACAATGTAACCATTGAAGCTTTTTCTTCTATCTATGATGATGTAGAAATTGGCGAAGGCACATGGATTGGCCCGAACGTAACTGTGATGAGCGGAGCTAGGATTGGGAAAAATTGCAAAATCTTCCCTGGAGCAGTCGTCTCAGGCACTCCGCAAGATTTGAAATATAAGGGAGAAAACACGCTTACCTTAATAGGAGACAATACAGTTATCAGAGAATGTGTTACGATTAGCAAAGGTACTGACGACAAAATGCAAACGGTTATTGGGAAAAATTGCTTGCTCATGGCCTATGTTCACATTGCTCACGACTGTACTTTGGGTGATAATTGCATTCTCTCGAATGGGGTTCAGGTGGCTGGTCATGTAGAAATTCATGATAGTGCCATTATTGGTGGCACTACTGCCATTCATCAATTTGTGAGAATTGGCTCTCATGCTTTTGTTTCAGGAGGTTCTTTAGTGAGAAAAGATGTTCCGCCATTTATCAAAGCCGCTCGTGAACCTTTAAGTTATTGCGGACTAAATGCCGTTGGTTTGAAAAGACGAGGTTTTTCTCCAGAACTGATTTCAAATTTAGAAGATATTTATAGACTTATTTATTTGAAGGGTTTTAATAACTCTAAAGCTATAAGCATGATTTTGGAATCTGTGCCAGCTTCTGAGCAAAGAGATGATATTATAAAATTTGTGCAAGGCTCGCCTCGTGGCATCATTAAAGGCTATGGAAGCATGAATTCTAATGGAAATTAAATAAAATAGGCTTGTCCTTGTTTATTATTCATTTTTAATTGTCTTATCTTTGGAAATTATAGCAGATGGAATTGGGAAGAAATTCGGTAATGAGTGGATTATCCGAGATTTCAGTTATAATTTTCAGAGCAGGAAACAAGTATGCAATTACTGGAGGCAATGGAAGTGGGAAATCTACTCTTCTCAAACTAATTTCCGGTGCTGTATTGAGCAATGAAGGAACTATTCGTTATTTCGGTAAGAATAAAGAAAATGAATATGAATCAAGTTTTATATTTAGTAAAATTGCTTGGGTAGCACCTTATATAGAATTAGTAGAAGAAATGACTTTACTGGAGTTATTTAATTTTTATAAAGGATTCAAGCAGATTACTTTTGAGCATTTCGGAGTTCTTAAAAGAATTGAATTTCGAGTCTGCTAAAAACAAACAAATAGCTAACTTTTCATCTGGTATGAAACAAAGGCTACAACTCGGTTTGGCAGTTTTTTCAAATGCAGAAGTATTGCTTTTAGATGAACCAACGAGTAATTTAGACGAAGAAAATATAAGCTGGTACATTCAACTCCTGTCAAGAAATATGGATAACCGAATTGTACTGATATCATCTAACCAGAAACATGAATACAACTTCTGTGATGAACAAATAAAAATCAGTGATTTTAAGAAAAAATCAGATTCATAGGAGTATTTTTGTAGAATCTATTACTTTTGATGCGAATTAGCATTTTATATTTTTATTCCAACACAAAACTAAAGTTAATTATGAAATTTTTGAGATTTACAACATTTGCAATTGCAATTCTAGGTATGGTAGGTTTGTTCAGCTGTGGCGATGATGATACCCCTCCTACTCTTACAAACGCACAAAAGATTGAAGGCACTTGGGTAATTACTGCTACTCCGAAGGTCGGAAGAGCAGAGAAAGGTAACACTTCTTTTGACACCAATACTAGGTGCAACTGCTAACTTAAAACTTACTGCTAGTGCTTCAGGTCTTACTTATACTTTGACTACAGCTGTTGTTCCTACGTTTACTGGCGCAGCTGGTCTACAGAAACTGGACTCCATTTGCACTGAATACAAATGGTACTAGTGCAACAATTGGTAACACAACAGTAACTATTGTTAATCTCCTATAGTTACTGCCAATAGTACAGATTTGGTGCTTTCTTACGCATTCCTTCAGTGCTTCGACTGATGCTGACTTCAAAACCTTTGAAACAATTACATTGACTTTGAAAAAGCAATAATTTTTTTTCAAAGCACAAAAAAGCCGAACGATTTTTATCGCTCGGCTTTTTTGTTGCCTTCTCCCCAGCCCATTACGTTTTTCTCTATTTCCTTATCGAATGTCCTTTCCAATCTTTTGAGTCTATTTTTTGCCACATCAATAGTAGAGTTTACCTCAAAGCCGATCAGCAAAACACTCGAAATGACAAACAACCAAGCCATTACCCCAATCATTGCCCCGATTGAGCCATATACTTTGTTATAAACCGCAAAGTTATCTATGTAAAATGAGAACAAGAACGATACGAGAATACTCAAGCCTGTAGCAATCACAGAGCCTACAGAAACAAAACTCCACCTGACTGGTACACTCGGAGCGAGATAATAAATAACCGAAATCGCCAAGAAAAACATAAATATTACGGCAACATACCTCAAAATATCTATCAGATAGTAAAGGTAGTTTTTATCTAACTCTGCATAATTAAAAGCGGTATTCAAAATAAGCTTGCCTGCAACTACCAAGAAAACTGTCAGAAAAAGAATGGTGGCAAGCAAGAAAGTGAGGAAAGAGGCAATTCCCCGTTTCTTCAAGAAACCACGCTTCCTGTCTTCCATGCCATAGCAACTATCGAAGGCATTCATTAGGGCAACCATTCCATTGGAAGCGAAAAGTAGGGCGGTTATAAATCCAAAAGAGAGTAGCCCTTCCCTTGGTTTATTCAAAATATCCTCCACAGTTTCCATTGCCGAACCGTAAATACTTTCTGGGGAAACCTCGCCCAAGAATCGGAAAAGTTCATCTTTCGTATTGTCTATTGGCAAATAGGGAACGAGTGTGAACAAGAAAATAATGGATGGGAAAATTGCCAAGGTCAAGTTGAAAGCCACTGCTCCTGCTTTCAGATTGATTTCATTGTCTTTTAACTTCTTGAAAGAAAATCACTGCAATCAAGTACAGAGATAGTTCGGGATTTGTGAAGTGGGTTCGCTTTGCCCAATCTATAATTCCCTTATAGATTTTAGACTCATAAATTTTCCTTCGTGATGTTCGACTTTATTTTATCCATGGGGAACTTGGCTTGGCTTTGCTAATTTAATCATTCGTAAAGAATAGGGTAGTGTGAAAGAGGTAAGGCTACTCTACGGATAATTGGCACAAGCGGACGCTCAATGCCATTAAGTTAAGGAGATTTTACTTCAGTCAGCGTGACCCGGCCGGAGACTGATTCCCATTTTCGGCACAGGTTGGCGATTGCGCCCCCAGTAAGAACCTGCGCCAGCGTTTTACGCTGGTTCAAGCGTCCACGCTTGAACCCAAAAGTAAAATCTTTACACTAACTTAACGGCATTGAGCGAACGCTTGCGCTATGGTTTTTATTTTGTTAGCCTTACCAGTTTACCACTACCAAGAATAGTTAAGCAAAATAAGGCTTGAATAATTCCATAAGCTTCTGAGGTGGACGACAAGGACGATAAGAAGTTGCATTCATGAAAACTAAAGTGACTGCGCCTTCGTGAATAAGCTCATCATCTTGATTGTAAATCTCATGTTCAAATTATGCTTTTACGGTAATCATTTCTCTGAGAATACTCCTGACAGTAAGTTCCTCATCGTATTTTGCAGGTTTCAAGAATTTAGAATTGCATTCCAAAACTGGCAACATCACTCCGCTTGCTCCTCCATTTCCTTATAGCTGAAACCCAAATCCCTAAGTGCCTCAACTCTTCCTATTTCGTAGAAAGTGGCGTAGTTTCCATAATAGACAAAGCCCATTTGGTCTGTTTCGGAATACCTTGGTCGGATTTTGTGTTCGTGAATGTACATGAAAGAAATTGGGGTTTTGTGAGTTTGTGAATTGGCGAATGATGATTTTGCAAGTTATATTCACTAGAATCGTTTTGTAATTGGTCTTTACTTCTGAAGATGACAGTCCGTAATTACAAGTAAAAAATAGAAAGATAGCACACTACTGGACATGAGTGAATCGCTGTGGTCCGACCATCGGCAGAGTCCGCAGGTCCTGCCAGACGTTGAGCGTGTTAAAATCGACCTTCGGCAGGGTTTTTCGGGGGTCGCCATCGACACCTCTGCCGAGGCCTTCATTTTTGGAGATGTCCAGTAGTATGGAAAGATAGTAAAAAAGCAAGGTATTTTATTGAAAATCAGGTATTTATAAGAGCCTGATATTGTCAATTAAATCTTTACACTTACTTAGCTCAATCCAACCAAAAACTAAAATGTTTACTTGGACTGCAAACTGACCTGCTTTTCCTCATCAATCGGGACATCGAAGGAAATACCCATTACTTTGACTTTGAAACTACCTTTGTAATTCACTTTTACAGATTTGGACAATGCCATATTCAATAAACCTCCCAATCCGCTCGACTCCATGACTTTGCTGGGTGGAAAACTGACTTTCATGGGAACAGAACGTTCTGAATTTGCAGGAATTTGCGTATCTTCTACTTGGGCAACTTCCGAAGCGGGAATGTCGTTTACTTTGACTTCAATGGCAACATCTGTGATTGAAAGTTCCACCACGTTTGGATTTTCGATGATTGCATCTGCCTGAATGGTTACCAAATCGTTGGAGAACGAAAGTACTCGGATATTCCTAATATCTTTCAGAGTAGGCTTTTCGGGAGTTTGGCAAGAGAAAAATAAAAGAAAAAACAGGAAAGAAAGTGCGGATAACTTATTTTTCATTAGTATGTTTTTATGTGAAGGAATTATGATTGAATGTGGCAATCTACGAATCTATTATAGAACTTGCAGAAAAATGGGCTTGGCTTTTGCCATGAAATCCACCAAAGATATTTGAGACTGACGGAATGAAAAAAGATTTACGAATTATATTTATGGGAACGCCCGATTTTGCAGTTCCCAGTTTGGAGAAATTAGTAAAGAATGGCTACAATATAGTTGCCGTAATTACTGCTCCAGACAAACCTGCGGGAAGGGGAATGAAATTACAAGCTTCGGCAGTCAAACAAGTCTGCCGAAAAGTTGGAAATTCCTGTTCTCCAACCAACCAATTTGAAAAAATCCTGAATTTTTGGAAGAACTGCGTAGCTATAACGCCAATTTGCAAATTGTAATTGCCTTCCGAATGTTGCCAGTAGCGGTTTGGGATATGCCAGAAATCGGGACTTTCAATCTCCATGCTTCCCTTCTGCCGCAATATCGTGGAGCTGCGCCTATTCATTGGGCAGTTATCAATGGCGAGAAGGACACTGGATTGACTACATTTTTCCTCAAACATGAAATTGATACGGGAGATTTGATTTTGCAGGAGCGTGAACCAATTCATTTTCAGGATACTACAGGAGATGTTTATGGAAGATTGATGCAGAAAGGCGCAGAAACTGTTTTGAAAACAGTTCGGTTGATTGAGGAAGAAAATTATGAGCTAACCTCTCAAGATTTGAGCCAGCCAGCAAAACATGCACCCAAAATTTTTAAGGAAGATTGCGAAATAGATTTCTCCAAAACCTCTGAACAGATTTACAACTTTGTGAGAGGATTATCACCATTTCCTGTGGCTTGGACGGAGCTGGAAGGCAACCGATTCAAAATCCATAAAGTAAGTTTAGTGGAAATTCCTTTGGGTGGAACGGAATTAGTAACTGACAACAAGACCTATTTGCACCTCAAAACTGCCGATGGCTATTTGAGCGTGGAAGAGTTGCAAATGCAAGGGAAAAGACGAATGGATATTGAGACTTTTTTGAAAGGAAATAGTTTTGGGGAAAGTTGATTTTTAGGCAATGAAAGACGCCAGTTTTATTCTTCATCTTCGGGAATTTCTTTCAGGTGGAGTTCGTAATAGATAAACAAAAGTGTGCCAATTCTGCCTCTGATAGGACTTGCTACTTTAGAATAAGAATACATTTCCTCTTCATTGAAAGCCATTCTATGGTCGAACTCTTCTGGAATCTGCATAATTTCCCCATCAATCATTAAATCAATATCCAAATAGTAATAGCGCATGGCGTCATCGAAAGTAAGCTGACCAAAAATAATTAGCTGACTAGGTCTTCTTTTTCGCTCATCTTTCAGGTAATTCTGATAGTAGCGAAAAGGAAACCACTGAAAATTTGTTGCTCCTTTTTCATCTCTTTTCACAATCTGCTCTGAGATAATGGCATTGTTTGCCAAGTTGGTAAGCTGTTCTGTGTAGGAAATGTCCAAGGTCGTTTTGTTTTCAAAAACGTTTTCTATGGTAAACATCAACGAATCTGACATTTTGTTAGATGGATTCAACCTTTGGGAAGTAATGAAGTAAGAGTAGGAAACCATTCCTTCTGCAAAATCATCAATACCCTTCATCATTTTCTTGTAGATTTCCCCTGTTCTCAATTCTTCCACCGTGAAAGGAATTGACATACTTTTGTGCGGAATTTGGGCGGCAGTATCGGTTTCAGTCAACTCAAAAAAATAATCTCCTTTGATGTGCTTGTTGTAAAACCAGAATTCACTCTCAAAATTCTTCTGCTCCCGATTGATAATTCTGCTCCCAATCACTAATTCAGACGGGATTTTGATTTGATTCTTGTAATTTCTATGAAATTTAAAATCATATTCTTGCTGATAGGAAATAATTTTATTGGCGACTCTGTCTGTCATTTCCACTGAAAATGCTTTCAGCTTTTCGTAATGCTCCGAATCCTTAAAGTACTCTACGGCAAAATATTCGTCAATGGAAATACTCTTTTGAAATGGTTTATCTGATTGGCAGAAATTAGGGGAAGAAACAAGTAGGCAGAGTATAAAAACACAAATTTTCATAGGTTCGGATAGAGTTGAAGCAGATACTTTTGGTTGTAATCTCAATTAGTTAGCTAGAATCTTGCCGATTCGGAACTGCTGTATTAAATCAATTAGGGAAATCAGCAAAAACCACCTTCCTCTAGGGCAATTGCATTCAAAAAATGATTGGCAGGGGCTTGATTTTGCCTTATTTATTTTTATCAGTAAACATTCCCCAAAATCAAATAACCATTCAGGTTCTATTCCCAAAATCATGTTATAAATTCGCCCTCTCTAACAGAATGCTAAGTTTACTAACTATGTGGAAGGACACACTACATCTTCATTTCATTGTTTTTTTGTGGGGTTTTACCTCAATTTTGGGAAAACTCATTTCTCTGGATTCCACAGTGATTGTGTGTTACCGCACCTCAATTGCAGCAATAGCGTTGGCAGTAATTATTTGGGCTGGCAATCGGAAAATAAAAATCAAAAAAAAGTCGGCTCTAAAAATCATTATGACAGGTTTTATTGTCAGCCTTCATTGGATTTTGTTTTTTGCCGCTGCAAAATTGAGTGTGAGCATTTGCTTGGCGGGAATTGCCACGGTTACTCTTTTCACGTCATTATTGGAGCCAGTGATACTCAAAAGCAAGCTGAAATGGTATGAGGTAATGCTCGGATTATTCGTAATTGTGGGACTTTACACTATTTTCCAGTTTGAATATGAATATTCTTATGCGCTGATTCTTTCTTTGATTTCCGCATTTTTTGCTGCTCTCTTTTCAATTCTCAACAAGAAATTCACTTCTACATACTCCTCATTATCAATTACTTACTATGAAATGATTGGAGCGAGCATTTGCAGTTTAATTGCCATTCCTGCTTACAGTAAATTCTCTGGGCTTTCGTTGGAGATTTTGCCAACCTTTGCTGATTGGGGTTATTTGCTATTGTTGGCGTTGGTTTGCACAGTGTACGCATTCTATTTCAGTGTGCAAATTTTACGAAAAATGTCTGCCTTCAATGTGAATCTTGTCATTAACCTAGAACCTGTTTATGGAATCATTCTAGCATTGCTGATTTTCCCAGAATCGGAAGCCATGAGTTCGCAATTCTATTTGGGAACTGCCATGATTGTTTGTTCTGTGTTCCTCTATCCTTATTTAGACAAGAAGTTTGGGGAAAAGAGATCACTAGAGAATTAAAGGGGAATTTGTTAGATTAGTATCATGAAGTTCACTCAAAAACTAATCGCTCATGGAATCTAAATACAAATCGCTCAAAGAGTTTTATCCCTTCTACCTTTCTGAACATCAAAATCCAACCTCAAGAAAACTCCACTTTATTGGCACTGGTTTGGTCTTGGCAATTCTAGCTTGGAGCATTATCTCCTTACAGCCTTTACGACTATTACTGATTCCTGTTGTAGGCTACGGCTTTGCTTGGATGGGACATTTCTTCTTTGAGAAAAACAAACCTGCCACTTTCCAATATCCATTCTACAGCTTGGCTTCCGACTTTCTATTGTTTTTCGATTTGCTGAAAGGCAAGGAAAAATTCAATCCAACCAAATAGGATTAAACTTTGAAAAGTACAAAATGGACATAATACATTTTGATTTCAAATGCCACTTTCAGATTGATTATCATTTATGCCATGAAATTATTCCGTATTTTATATAGAAATGGGCTTCATGCACTTCAATCAATTCCTATTTATAAGAAATATTGGAATTTAAAGTTATATTTATGCTTGTGTTTGCGAAAAGCCGACTAAAATAGTTGCAGTATTCTAAGAGTAAGTAAGCAAACATTTAAACAACACTTAGACAAAGGCTTTGTCAGAACATTATGTAAAATGGCTACAATGCCGTGAAATCATACAATAAGATGCAAGGACATTCCCAAAAAGTACTCGTTTTGAATGCCGACTATCGAGCATTTTCAGTTTGTAGCGTTTACAAGGCATTTCTGCTTGTTTATATGGAGAAGGCAGAAATTGTAAACAAAGCAAAAGATGTTTTCCTCAAAACCGTGAGCGAAGCTTATGCAGTACCAACGGTCATTAAATTGCGGAGCTATGTGAACATTCCCTACCGAAGTGTGATGCTCTCTAGGCAAAATATTTTCAAGCGAGATAGTGGGAAGTGTGTTTATTGCTCATCTCCAAAGGACTTGACTCTCGACCATGTAATTCCAAAATCGAGAGGTGGGAAAACCACTTGGAATAATTTGGTAACTGCCTGTAAAAGCTGCAATTCCAGAAAAGGAGACTTTATGGTAGAGGAAATCGAAATGGATTTACCTTACAAACCCTATCGTCCGTCTTTTGTGATGTTCCTAAGAGACTTTTCGGGGAAAACCGATGAAAGCTGGATGCAATATTTGAGTTCCCATACAAATTGATTCACCCAAAACGGTTTAAGATTCTGAAAAACGTATTTTGCTGCCATTAAATTTAATGGCAGCAAAATACGTTTTTGTTCCTTAGGTATTCTCCAACCAATACAATTCGGCCAGATTTTTAACGGTAGTCTTGATTCCTACCAGGGCAACAGCATCTAATTTAGGCTCTTTTTCCCCACAAAAACTAATCAAAATCGTTATTCGACATTGATTAGTTGTTGGTCTCGCAATTTATTCCTTTTTGCATGTTTTTTTATATTTAAAATCCACTAGTGAATATTGACAAAGTTTTTGCATGAGGAGTTGGCAGTGTTCGCAGAACCTGCCAATCTCCAGCTTCCATAAATAATTTTTGTCAATAAACACTACTAGACTAAAGCCAAAATTTATGATATTTATCACTAAGACGGGAAAGCCATCTTTCAACAACGGCTATTTTAACATAGCTGTTTCTGTAAAATCTGAAATAAAAACTTTTTTTTGATGCGGTTGCCCTGGATTCCTACTATACCCAGCAGTTCCCGCTTTAGATTTTTATCAAAAAAAATATTCGCTTTTAACGAATATAAAATATTTATAGAGACTTTCTCCGTGTTAATCTGTGTACGAAGTCAGTGTATTTCGTAGAAATCCGTGTTCCAATCATATTAAAACGTCAAATTAGCAGAATTAACGTTCGGCATTTTGGTTAAAAGAAATTGAGATTTCTAAAGCGGGAACTGCTGTACTATACCCGCCTGTTTTTATAAAAAATTGATTATCAAATACTTAATATTTCTTATTCAAGGCTTCTTATGCAATCGGCTTCGAGCCTTGAATCAATATTTGCAAGTCGGTAGCCGATGCTATTCCTATCTGGGCGACATTCGCTTGCTCAAAATAAGAAAGTTAGGAAACTTTCATCAGACAGAATCGAGGTTCGAAGGCGATAGCATCGGCTACCGATCCCATTACAAACCTCGACTAGCAAAACGGTCGGGCGCAGTACTTAATTCCCATTCATATAAAAAAGTTGGGAAATCTAACTTGATTAAGATAAATTTGAAATCTATTACTATACGTAATCACTTTAATTCAATTCAATTCAAAATACATAAAATCCAACTTAACACATGAGGAAGAATTTATTTGTAAAACTATTTTTCTTATTGGCAATGATTGGAATGGTCTCCACTCCTACTTTTGCACAAAAGAAAAAGAAGAAAAAAGGCAAGGAAGAAACTCCACTTCCAAAGCCAGTGAACAAAAAGCCCAAAAAACCAGCTAGCAAAATCAAGGATATTGCCGATGTAGCCAAAAGCTGTAAAACTTACGAAGGCTTGTTCACAATATTGCAAGACACTACTTCGGGAACTGCCTATATGCAAATTAGCGAAGACCAAATTGGAGAAGAGTTCATTTATTTCAGTGTAATTAAAGATGGTTCTTTGGTAGCGGGTCATTTCAGAGGTGCTTATGGAAGCAACGATGTGTTCAGCATCCGCAGATATTTCAACAACATTGAGCTAGTGAAAGAAAACACTAGCTTCTATTTTGACCCTGCCAATGCGTTGAGCAAATCTGCCAATGCGAATATTAGCACCGCTACTTTATTAAGTGAGTCGATTTATGCGCAAGATTCCACCAAGAAAAATTTCCTGATCAAGGCAGATGGATTATTCCTTTCAGAGACTTTGGCACGATTGAAATACTCTTCTCGAAATCCGAATGCATTCAGTTTAGGAAGAATGAGCCGAGATAAGAAGAAATATTTAGGGTTCAGAAACTACCCAGAAAACACCGATGTTTCTGTGGAATTAGTTTATGACAATCCTTCCCCAAGAAACTACGGTGGACCTGGCATTACTGATGCAAGATATGTGAGTGTGCAAATGCAACACTCGTTCATAAAAATGCCAGATAATAACTACCAAGTCCAGAGAAGACGACCCACGTTTAGGTTTCTTCTTGGATTACACAATGGACATGACTGCCACGGATGCCACGCCATACAAAGACAAAATCAAGCGTTGGCATTTAGAGAAAAAAGATTCGAATGCCGCTTTGTCTGAGCCAGTTGAGCCAATTACTTGGTGGATTGAGAACACGACTCCAGTAGAATTCAGAGATGCCGTAAGAGCAGGTGTAGAAGAATGGAACATAGCTTTTGAGAAAGCAGGTTTCAAAAATGCTGTTGTTGTAAAAGTACAGCCAGACGATGCCAATTGGGATGCTGATGACATTAGATACAATGTTCTTCGTTGGACTTCCTCTCCATTGACTGCTTTCAGAGGTTACGGGCCAGCATTTACAAACCCAAGAACTGGGCAAATATTAGGAGCAGATATTATGTTGGAATACGCTATTTTCAAAAGCGTGAAAG
Source organism: uncultured Cytophagales bacterium (assembly GCA_963729615.1). Classification (GTDB taxonomy): domain Bacteria; phylum Bacteroidota; class Bacteroidia; order Cytophagales; family Flammeovirgaceae; genus JBLIFI01. The sequence goes on along the minus strand of CAVSOI010000022.1, from coordinate 29,290 downwards.
CAAGAAATGGATATTTTTGGAGACAGAAGTTTGGATTCAGAAGGAAGAGTGACACTGATTTCCAACATGGAAGACACGAAGGTTGTGGCATTTGAGAAATGATTCCGAGTGAATTTAAGTTCGGAGCAGATTTCATCAAATTCTCGGGAAAAGGCGAAGCAGAAAAAACTAGAATGCAAAATGAACTCATCAAATGGGTAGTAATGCACGAAGTTGGACATACTTTAGGACTTTCTCATAATATGAAAGCAAGTCAAATCCACACTCCAGCACAATTGCAAGACAGAGAATTGACAGAGAAAGTAGGATTGATTGGTTCAGTAATGGATTACCCAACCATTAACCTTTCTAAAGACCCAGCAAAACAAGGGAACTATTATTCCACCACTGTTGGCCCTTACGACAAGTGGATTATTGAATATGGCTACAAGCCCAATCATCACGAAAGCACAATTGAATGACATTGCCAAACGTTCTTCTGACCCGCATTTGATGTTCGGAAACGATGCGGACGATATGCGTTCTGTAGGAAAGGCAATTGACCCAAGAGTAATGATTTGGGATTTATCGAGCGATGTAGTTGAGCTACTCGTCTGACAGAATGGACATTGTGATGGAGATGATGAAGGGAATGAAAGCGCAAATACAACAAAGAAGGCGAGACTTACCAAGAGTTCAGAAATACTTTCTTCACACTTTGGCAAAATTATTATGCGGCTGCAAATGTAAGTTCTCGCTACATTGGTGGAGTTTATGTAGATAGATCTTTCCAAGGGCAAGAAGGAGGCACGAAGCCATTCACTCCAGTTCCTTTAGCTTACCAGAAAAAAGCCGATGGAGTTATTGAGTGAGCGAGTTTTTGCGCCAGACTGCCTTTGATGTTCCCGAAGAACTTATAGCTATTTGCAAATTCAAAGAAGAGGTTTCAACCTTTTTGCGACAGTCGGAAGACCCTAAAATCCACTCTTACACAGAAGCAATTCAGAATAATGTATTGGCTCATATTCTACACAGAAATACATTAAATAGAATTGTAGATTCTGAATTGTATGGAAATGAGTATAAATTAGGTACTTTCATGACCGACTTGAACGATGCTATTTTCAAGGCAGACCAGTACACGAATGTGAATTCATTCAGACAGAATTTGCAGTTGAACTATGTAGGTAAATTGATTGATATGATTGGCGGGAAAATGGCAGACACGCTACCCGAACCAAGCAAAATCAATGGCGTTGTATAATTTGCAACAGATCAAAAAAATTGCTTCTAATGGAAGAGGAGATTTGGCTACAAAAGCACATAAATCTCACTTGGCTTTATTGATTGACAAAGCGATGGAAGGGAAATAAAAATTGAATTTCATATTTTGAAAGCGGATGACTCAAAAAGTCATCCGCTTTTTTTATTTCCAAAAATGCTTATTCCTCTTTTAATTGTATTTTTACTCTGAACCAATCAAGTCAATCATTGCGTACTCTACTGTCCATACTATTCCTGTTCTTTTTTTACGAAACAATTGCCCAAAATCCCGATTCGCATAAGCTGAAAACTTACAGCTCGGAAGATGGGACTTTATTTTACCCAATGGGCTTGCCTATTTACCTCAATTTTTCTGCTGGAGTTGGCTCAAAATCAATTGCCCCGAAAACGGAATCGGATTCATTAAAACCAATCTATTTCACAAAATCTGGAGAGACTTCCATTGATTTAGTTCGGAAAAGTGGTTTCAAAATCCCATCGGGAAGGCACAAATTTGTAGTGGATGGAATTGCTCCTACCACGAGTTTCCGAATTTACGATTGCCCCGAAATCTACCCAATCCAACCAAATTTTCTATGGCAAAGGGCTGAAACTCAACTTAGAAAGCAATGATAAATATTCAGGTTTGGAAGAACTCTATTTTTCGCTCAATCAAACCGAATTCATTCCCTTTGAAACAACGCTTTTCGCCGAATAACGAAGGAGAAAACAACCTGAAATATTATGCAGTAGATAAAGTGGGAAACGCAGAAAAAGTGGTGGCAGAAAAATTTGTGTTGGATTTATCAGCACCGAATTCTACCATAGAAAAGGATGGCGATTTTATAGGAAATACTTTTGCGAAAAATGGCAAAATTGGAATTGGAAGCGAAGATAAGTTTTCAGGAGTTGCCCAGCAGTATTTTGCCATAGACCAAGGCGATTTGCGGAGCTATTATTCCACAATTTCCTGTTTCCAACTTGGCAGATGGAAAGCATTCTATCAATTTCAAAGCGATTGACAAGGTAAAAAATGAAGAGGAATTACAGAAATATGAGTTCGAGATTGACAGAATCCCACCCATTGTAAGGCATAGAATTATTGGAAATTCGTTTGTTGGAAAACAAGATTTATTTGTGGATGGAGAATATTAAGATTGCCATTTTCGCTACTGATAATAGAGTAGGAACAGGAACCAAGTTTTCTTTGAACTAGATAATCAGCCACAACAAACCTACGAAAATCCATTTCCCCTCAATCAGAAGATGGGAAACATTTGTTGAAATACTATGCAACAGACAAATTGGGAAATAAAAGTAAGAGAAGTCAGCAATTCGACTTAAATTTGGTAACCGATGGCACTCCCCCTAAAATTAAATTAGAAGTTAACGGAATTCACTTTATTGAAAAACGATACCCTTTTTCTACGAGAATTTGTAGAAATCAAAGTAAATTCGGAAGATGAAGGTGTAGGATTGAAAAGCATAACCTTTCAGTTAGACAGTGGCACTTTCCAAACTGGAGCCAAGCTTGAAGCAAGGAATTCAGGAAGCCATTCGGTGTTATTCCGAGCAGAGGATTATTTGGGAAATCATGCAGATACTTCCTTGATTTTCTATGTAGATAATTCCCCTCCAGAACTTACAGTAAAAATGAGCCAATCCTTCGAAAAACAATATCAACATAGAACGATGAACTATTCGATATTTACCCAGCAAATACCGAAGTGTTGCTTACATCTGTAGATTTAGAAACTTCTGCTGAACAGATTTACTACACAATAGACAAAGGCAAAAAACAACTTTACGAGAATTCAATCTCCAACCTACCTACCGAAAAACCTGTGGAAATTGAGATTTTTGCAGCCGATTTATTGGGAAATGTCAAAAGAAAAATTTTGAAACTCTACTTTGTGAAGTAAATTGGGTAGTGGTAAACTGGTAAGGCTAACAAAATAAAAATCATAGCGCAAGCGTCCGCTTGTGCCGAAATATCCAAAAGCAGCCTTACCTCTTTCACACTACCGTAAATTGATACTGATTTTTCCAAAAACTGATCTCGCACTCATGAAAAAAACTGTTTGGATTACTGGCGCATCTTCTGGAATTGGCGAAGCATTGACTTACGAATATGCTCGACTTGGCTGGCAAGTCATTATCTCGGCTCGCAGAGAATCAGTTTTGGAGGATGTGAAATCCAACTGTGTAAACCGTGAAAACATAAAAATTCTCTCGTTGGATTTAGCTGAACATGAGTTGATGAAGCAAAAGGCAACCGAAGCGTTACGGTTGTTCGGACAAATTGATGTGTTGGTAAATAATGGAGGAATCAGCCAACGTTCTTTGGCTTTGGAAACCAGTTTGGAAGTAGATAAAAGATTGATGGATGTCAATTATTTTGGAACAGTTTCGCTGATTAAGGCGATTTTACCTCATTTTGTGGAACGGAAAAATGGGCAGATTGCCACAGTTACCAGTTTGGTTGGCAAATTCGGAACTCCTTATCGGTCAAGTTATTCTGCCTCGAAACATGCTCTGCACGGTTTTATAGATGCTGCCCGAGCCGAGCATTTCAAGGATAATATCAAATTCACAATCGCTTGCCCAGGTTTTGTGCAAACCAATGTATCCAAAAATGCACTTACCGCAGACGGCTCGCCACAAAATACGATGGACGAAGCTACTGCCAACGGAATTACTGCTCAGAAATGTGCCAAAGCAATTATTAAGGCAATCCAAGCAGAAAAAGAAGAGGTTTATATTGGGCAAAAGGAAATTTATGCAGTTTATCTCAAGCGATTTTTCCCTAGCTTATTTTCAAGGTTTTTGAGGAAAGCAAGTGTGAAGTAAGAAAGAAGGGAATAGAGAAACAGCAAAATAGTAGGCCAATTGTTAATTTGGGAATATGAAATACTACTCTGGCAACAAGCCGTTACCTTGCGCCACTCGCCTAGAAGCGAGCGATAGTCAAGAAAAAAATCGCTATTCTTCCGAATTTTTTAATTCCATTCGTTTGCCATTCTGATTTGAGTTTTCTTTCAGATTTGTGTTATCCACGATTTCCACTCGTTCTTTTGCCAAATAATTTCCGTTTTCGAGTTGGGCAATGTAGGAAATCATTTTCTCTCGGAGTTGGCAATGCAACGTCCAAGCGGTAGAAGAATCTTTGGCACTACAAAGCAAGCGAATGTCAATTACCTCTTTGGAGCTGGAAACCACTTCAGTTTTGGGCGGGTTTTCCTCATCATAATCATCAGATTCTTTGAGCAATTCCTCAAATTTATTTCTGACTTTCTCGACATCAATTTTGTAGTCAGCATAAAGCATAATAGGTTTGAGCATGTGCGGGTCGTTCATAGACCAATTCTCGAACGGGTTGATTGATGAAATATTTCAGCGGAACAACCACTCTGCGCTCATCCCAAGTTTTGATGACCAAAAATGTGAATCCGAATGTCTTCAATCGTGCCATATTCGCCTTCAAAAATGACACTATCGCCAATATTTGCAGGGCGAGTAATGGCAATTTGCATTCCCGCCACAATATTTCCCAAGGTACTTTGTGCGGCAATACCCAAAACCACAGTCGCCACTCCAGCAGATGCCAACAGGGAAATTCCGAGGTTCTGGAGCGATTGGAATTGGGAAATAATAATGCTGACTCCAACAATAATAACTATGAAAGTAATCACTTTCCGAGCCACGGAAATGTAGGTAAGGTAACGTCTAGATGCCTTATTTTCCTCATCGGAAATATCTCCGACTTCCATCTCCACCATTCTGTCCATGAAATAATTGATAGCTCGCATAATCAGCCAAGTGATTGACCCAATGGCAGTTATCAGCAATATGGAATATAAATAAGGCGAGAATGAGCCTGCAATCGACAGCACGTTGCTCATTACGAAATAGAAAAGCAACACGCTGATTGCCAGAGAAAGTGGCTTGGCAATATGCGAACTCAGAGCCATTGCCCAATCTTTGTCTAGCTTTTTTACTGCTTTGGAAATCAAGGCTCGGCTGATTCTGGCAATCAGGAAACAAACGATTGCCAACAACACAATTCCAATCAATTTCCAAATTGCCACGCCAATCAGTTGCATTCTTGCCCAACTCGGAATATGTCGCTCAAACTTGCTCGGCCCATATTTCTCGTATAAAGCTTCCACATTTTCGACCGTATTAGAAGAAATCAGCCAAATTGGAGATTCATCTTTCAACTTGACTCTTTGTAACCGAAGTTCAATAGCTTCTGCCATCCAAAGAAAGTTCTCCAAACTTAATACTTCTTCTCGGCTTTCCTGCAATGGATTTTTGACCTGCCACTTCCTTGGTTGATTTGCGCATCTGGTCGGTCGGGCAAGGCATCCCAATCAATGCTGACTCGCTTGTCTAACACATAATAAAGTTTTCTGTGCAATTTCTTCGGATTTTGAGGCTTGAACATTTTTCGGAATCAAATTGAGATTCAAGGCGTAAACGGCCTCTTTGAAATCTCGCCTTTCTGCACGAAAGCACAAAATGCTCCATCACCGCCTGAGGAGTTTGGAAATTTACAGAAGCTAGGTTTTTTCGGCATTCCCACATTCAGTTTCTGCAAATTGAAGTAGGCATCGCTGTACTCTCCTAAAAAAGACGAGTCGGCTTTGCTGTAATCAGCAGAATCTATCGTGATTTTCTTTTTCGGGAATTGGCTGGAGTCCGCCCTATTCTGTGCCACCACAAAAAAGTTCGTGAATAGTGAAAAAAAGGAAAATAGTAAGATAAATCTGGAATGGGAATAAAACATTTTTATGGTTGAATCAATGGAACTATATAGTAGAGTTTATGAATAGAAGAGATTTGAGCAGCTTGCGGTGTCGCCAGACCCGCCAGTCTGCGGTTTCTATAATAAAATTGTGTTCATAATCTCTAGTATAGATAACTTTGAGAAAGGCTCATAGTTCAAGAAAACTCAAATTCCACTTTCCATCCAATTCTTCCTGTATATTTGCACTCCTAAAAAATCTGCAAACCAAATCTCCCTAGCTTGTCTGATTCTCCTAAAGATTTAAAAACTGCCAGTTGGCTCAAAGTGCATGGCGCATTGCTGACCGTAGCAATTATCTATGGCTCAAATTATAGCATTGCCAAAGTTGCCATGAATGCGCTCCCGCCATTTGCGCTAGTTTTTGTGCGTATTTTTGTGGCAGGTTCGCTCTTCTGGATTTTACATAGCCTTACCTTGAAAGAGAAAATTGAGTCAAAGAAAGATTTCGGGCGGTTGGTCATTTGCGGTTTGTTTGGAGTCTCCATTAACCAAATTATGTTTCTCTACGGACTTTCCCTGACGAGTCCAATCAATAGTTCGGTAATCATGACCACCACGCCTATTTTGGTACTGATTATTTCCTCCATTCTGATTGGCGAAAAAATTACGATTCAGAAGGGTCTTGGTGTTCTTTTGGGTGGATTGGGCGCAATCATGCTCATTGGCGGATTGAATTTTGAGTTTTCCTCCTCTAATTCTAAAGGAGATTTATTTATTCTCATCAACGCCATTTCCTATGGCTTGTATTTGGTTTCCGTCAAACCACTGATGAAAAAATACCAAACGCTTACTGTTGTCAAATGGATTTTTCTATTCGGATTTTTCATTGCCCTTCCTTTCACTTGGCAGGATTTTGCAAGTGTCAGTTGGAGTGAGCTGAGTTGGGAAACCTGGGCGAGCCTCTCTTTCGTGGTTTTAGGAGCGACTTTTTCGGTGTATATCCTGAACGGTTGGGCTTTGCAATATGTAAACCCCAGTGTGGTGGGAGTGTATATTTACGTTCAGCCTTTGTTGGCAACAGCCATTGCACTCTACTTCGGACAAGGCGAACTTACTTTAGCAAAAGTCGGTTTTGCAGGATTGATTTTTATGGGCGTGTTTTTAGTGATTCGAAGGAAGAAAAAGGTTTGAGGAAAGAGGAAAGAAGAAGGAGGAAAGAGTTGAGTTTTGTACTTCTCTTCTGATTCTGAGTCAGGATTTACAGGATTGTTGGATTTGAAGGATTTCGCTATAAGAAAACATTTTTCGGATAAATTGCCATCGAATTCAATCCTAACAGAAAAGCAAGTTAAATCTCCTGATTCAATCCTCTTCAATCTTGGAAATCCTAGGAGTCCTGATTCATTTTTTTGTATTGCTGCCCTAAACAAAAGTAATCCACGATAATTTCTATTTTTACAAAATCTAAAAAGGGTAGTGCTACATTTGTAATGTTTCCTCTTGGACATAATGCACAAGCGGACGCTCAATGCCATTAAGTTAAGGGTTAGTATTGATAAAAATCTGTTTCTATACTGCCCTTCTATAATTGGTGTAGGTTTTAAACTTTCCTCTCATTCTTTTAGCTTTGGGCCTGGGATTCTTCCTATTGGGTCTTATAGGTTCTGTATGCCTGAGTATTTTTTGCATCAATGCCAGCCACTCAGCGACTGTGGCGTTTCGTATTAACTCAATGATGCGATATTTGATTAGGCCGGCCATGATGTTGTTATTGATCTGATGCTCATATTTACGTGTCTTGTTGGCTTTCTTAAGCTCTTGCTGGCAACCTTGCCTAAGCAAGGTGTGTATATTGGCCAATAGGATCATGGCATAAAACTCCTGATATACCGCTTGTGGCTTATGGCCTGTGAAACACTCCACCTGAATAATATTCTTGAGCAGGTCGAAGAATACCTCAACGCCCCATCTTTGGAAATAAAGCTCTTTGAATGCTGTTGTCGGATACTTTTCCTTTTCAACCAAGGAGCTTATCAGCACCTCTACCTCACCTGTATCCAGTATTACCTTGACCAGCCTGACTCTGACATGGGCGTTTTTGTCAATAGGGATACCTGATTCCTCAAGCAGTTTTATTGCATCGGTATTTGCGGGCCAGTCAACCACCCTGCTCATCTTGCTACTTTTCACAAAACTCTTGACTAAGCCATTGAAGTTGGTTCTGCAACGAATCACAAAATCCTTTCTTTCACGATTTAAGAGGTAGGCAAGCGAGAAGCTGGCAAAACCACGGTCATAGATACTCAGGCTGTTTTCGGGCAAATCACCCATCAAATCCTGTAAAATGCCAGATTCACTGCTGGAAATAGGCCTGATGGCACTTGACAGGCAGAACTTATTCAATACGTCATACATGCAGACCACACGCGCCAGAGCATATTTGGACTGTTCATGCTGATTTGCGCTTGTCCCAAATTCATCATAGATGCTGGCTGTATCGGGCAACTTGGCTGTAGTCCCATCCACTCCTATCAATCGAAATCCCAGCCAATTGTCAGCGAAAAGGCCGTGTGCCTCTATCTGCTGGAGTAAATAGGTATTCCAATCTTGAAAAATTACTGGCAGGGCCTTGTAGCGGGCCTGGCTGAAGGCGGATTTGCTTGGGATTTTACTCTCTGGGTAGAGTGCCTCAAAAAAATCATTCAGCTCCAGACACAAACTACGCTTTGATAGATTTAGAATAAAATAGCAGACTTGTTTAAAGCCCAAGAGACGAGTACGGCTAAAGTCTTCCAAGCGAGTGCAATACTTGGCTTTTTGAGTGGAGGCCTGGTCTATAAAACTTTCTAAACTCCGAATTATTTGTAAATTGCTATCCATATTGAAAAGGGGCGGTTTGTTTGAGGAATTGGTCTTTTGATGACAAACTTAACCTTTTCTTTTCTACTTATTTAGCAATAAGTATGACTGATCGACAAAGCAAAACAGGCTTATAATCAGTACGATACATCTTAACTTAATGGCATTGGGCGTCCCCACAATGCCATTAAGTTAAGGGTTAGTATTGATAAAAATCTGTTTCTATACTGCCCTTCTATAATTGGTGTAGGTTTTAAACTTTCCTCTCATTCTTTTGGCTTTGGGTCTGGGATTCTTCCTATTGGGTCTTATAGGTTCTGTGTGCCTGAGTATTTTTTGCATCAATGCCAGCCACTCAGCGACTGTGGCGTTTTGTATTAACTCAATGATGCGATATTTGATTAGGCCAGCCATGATGTTGTTATTGATCTGATGCTCATATTTACGTGTCTTGTTGGCTTTCTTAAGCTCTTGCTCGCAACCCTGCCTAAGCAAGGTGTGTATATTGGCCAATAGGATCATGGCATAAAACTCTTGGTATACTGCTTGTGGCTTATGTCCTGTAAAACACTCCACCTGAATAATATTCTTGAGCAAGTCGAAGAATACCTCAACGCCCCATCTTTGGAAATAAAGTTCTTTGAATGCTGTTGTCGGATACTTTTCCTTTTCAACCAAGGAGCTTATCAGCACTTCTACTTCACCTGTATCCAGTATTACCTTGACTAGCCTAACTTTGACATGGGCGTTTTTGTCAATAGGGATACCTGATTCCTCAAGCAGTTTTATTGCACTAGTATTTGCGGGCCAGTCAACCACTCTGCTCATCTTGCTACTTTTCACAAAACTCTTGACTAAGCTATTGAAGTTGGTTCTGCAACGAATCACAAAATCCTTTCTTTCACGATCTAAGAGGTAGGCAAGCCAGAAGCTGGCAAAGCCACGGTCATAGATACTCAGGCTGTTGTCGGGCAAATTACCCATCAAATCTTTTAAAATGCCAGATTCGCTACTGGAAATGGGCCTGATGGCACTTGACAGACAGAACTTATTCAATACGTCATAAATGCAGACTACACGCGCCAAAGCATATTTGGACTGTTCATACTGATTTGCGCTTGTCCCAAATTCATCATAGATGCTGGCTGTATCGGGCAACTTGGCTGTAGTCCCATCCACTCCTATCAATCGAAATCCCAGCCAATTGTCAGCGAAAAGTCCGTGTGCCTCTATCTGCTGGAGCAAATAGGTATTCCAATCTTGAAAAATTACTGGCAGGGCCTTGTAGCGGGCCTGGCTGAAGGCGGATTTGCTTGGGATTTTACTCTCCGGGTAGAGTGCCTCAAAAAAATCATTCAGCTCCAGACACAAACTACGCTTTGATAGATTTAGAATAAAATAGCAGACTTGTTTAAAGCCCAAGAGACGAGTACGGCTAAAGTCTTCCAAGCGAGTGCAATACTTGGCTTTTTGAGTGGAGGCCTGGTCTATAAAACTTTCTAAACTCCGAATTATTTGTAAATTGCTATCCATATTGAAAAGGGGCGGTTTGTTTGAGGAATTGGTCTTTTGATGACAAACTTAACCTTTTCTTTTCTACTTATTTAGCAATAAGTATGACTGATGGACAAAGCAAAACAGGCTTATAATCAGTACGATACATCTTAACTTAATGGCATTGAGCGGACGCTTGCGCTATGGATTTTTGGGATTTCGTCAGCATTACATTTATAGCACTACCCTAAAAAGTAAGCTCAAAATTAAGTAGTCTAGCTTAAATACATTCCTATTTTCAGTTGTTAAAAATCTCATTTAGAGATAATTACTAAAATAATAAATAGCACAACGTGCTTTAGCAACCAGCAAATAATGATTGACAAAAGCATTCGCATTGGTGGAGTTCCCGAACATTTCAACACGCCATTCCACTGGAAAGAAGGCAAAGAACTATTTGAAAAATCAGGTTTGCACATCGAATGGCACAGTTTCCCAGGTGGAACTGGCGCAATGAATAAGGCTTTGAGAGAGAATAAGATTGATATGGCAATTCTGCTGACCGAAGGAGGTGTGGCAGACATTTGCAAGGGAAACCCGAGTAGAATTGCTCGTTTTTTTGTGGATTCTCCACTTGTCTGGGGAGTTCATGTGGCAAAACATCATGCCGAAATCAACGAGATTGACGAAGCTCAAAAACAAGCCTTTTGCCGTGAGCAGAATGGGTTCTGGCTCACATCTGATGGCGTCAATCATGGCAGAAGATGCTGGCTGGAAACGAGAGGAAGCAAAATTTGAAATTGTCGGAAACCTCGATGGCGCAAGAGAAGCCTTGAAAATCTGACCAAGCGTATGGTTTCCTTTGGGAGAAATTCACTACGCAACCTTATGTGGAAAACGGGGAATTCAAATTGGTTGGAGAAGTGCCAACTCCTTGGCCTTGCTTTGCCATTATGGTCAGAAATGAATTCATAGAAAAGAGAGGAGCGGAATTCTTGAACCACTTTTTGAAGCAATCAATCAATCTTGCCAAATCATTGAGCGAACATCCGAACAGAGCGGAAATCATTGCCAAGCACTCCAACCTTAAACCTGAAAATGTGGAAATTTGGCTTCAATCTACTCGCTGGTCGAACTCCAAACACAGTAGAAAGTAAATGTGATTGATAAAGTGATTAAACGACTCCAAAAGAATGCAATTTTAGAGCAAGACAAAGCTTATTCGGCAAGTGAGGTTATTTTTCAGTTAGAGGAGGATTGAATTATTTCAAGAATAGAATGAATAAAAATCGGTAGCGCTACATTTGTAATGTTTCCTTTTGGACATAATGCACAAGCGGACGCACAATGTTGTCAACTTAAGCAACTAAAACTTCAGTCAGAGACTGATTTCCATTTTTAGGCACAGGTTCAGAACTTCGCCAGCCTTTCGGCTGGTTCAAGCGTCCACGCTTGAACCAAATTTGCACTAAGTTGACAGCATTGAGCGGACGCTTGCGCTATGGCTTTTGGGAATTTTGTCGGCATTACATTTATAACACTACCTAAAAATCAACTGATTATACATCTGATAAATCAAAATATGTTGATTTGAATTCTAAAATCTTGGGGGAATTTTCTATTTTTATAAAAGTTTGCTTTGCTTAATTTTTCAAAAGCCAAGAATTCCCATATCAACTATTCTTAATGAGATTTATCCTAATCTACCTTTTCCCACTTCTATTTCTTGTCAATAATTCTTTTGGGCAAATGCTCCGAAGAGACAGATATACGAGTGTAAGTCTAGGTTTAAATGGAATGACTTACGTGGGCGAACTTTCCTCTCCTACTGGCGAGTTGAAAGATTATTCTAAGATTACGCATTTGGGAGCGAGTTTAGGTGTTTCCAGACGCTTTGCACCTCGACTTTCCTTTGAAACCTCTTTGACTTTCGGTCGACTTTTCGGAGACGACAACTTAGTTTCCAAATCAAGCTCTGCGCAAGAAGTAGATTCTTATGCTAGAAACCTGCATTTCAGAAATGATATTTTTGAACTTTCCACCACGCTGAAGTTTGATTTGCTCAAACAAATTGGGCATTATGCTTTCCGCCAGCAGGTTCGTCCATTTTTATTTGGCGGACTGGGTTTGCTCACCAACAATCCGCAAGCAAAAGAGCCTGTTTCTTTGGGGAATGATTGGGTAAATTTACGAGAATTGGGAACGGAAGGGCAAAATATTGGGCTGACAGATAAATATGCGAAGATTCAGGTGGCTGGAATTTTAGGTTTCGGAGCTGATTTCAAAGTTTCCGAACGTTTGGATTTGGGTTTCCAATTTGGCTACAGACAAACTGCTACCGATTATTTGGATGATGTGGGTGGGAAATATCCAGATTTAGGATTGTTCGAGCAAAATTCACGCACCCAACTCCTTTCAGATAGAAGCTTGGAAACAGTTGGTGCCTACACGGGAAATACAAGAAATATAGAGAATATAGATTTGCCACTTTATAGATTACGTTGGCGCAGATGGAAACACATATGAAACCTTAAATGGTTACACGCCAAACAATCAATCCAAAACCCAAAGTGTGTTGCCAAGAGGAAACTCGGAAACCAAATGATGGCTATTGGGTTACGGGTTTCCGATTGAAGTGGATTCTCTCAAACCATAAAAAAGAGATGGAACTTTCCCGAATCCATCAAATACATCAAGCTCCAACAGCTAACTGAGGGAATAATTCCTGATGATTTCCTGCGCCATCGAGACCGCTACAAAGTCAGTCCGCTTTTCATAAACACGCAATATTCCGAAATTCCCACGGGTTTCTACAAAGAAGGGATTTTGGTTGATTCTGACAGAAAAGACCGCCAAAACAAGAATGGCAGAAACAAAGGAAATTTTTACAACATTTATTATGCACCTTTTGCAGATATGTCTCGTGCGGAAATCATTGCTCCAATCAAATTCTTGAATCCAGCTTTCAGAAAATACAATAGAGTGAGTGCCATTAAAATTACCGAGGAAAACAAAGTGATTTTGGCGATGTTCGAAGACTTGGCAAGTTCAAAATCCAACCCGCACCATGAGTTGTTCGAAGCGACCATTTCAGGAGAAAACACGTGGGAAGAATCTGCAATCATTCCCTTTCGAGTCGGGAGAATTTTCTTATACGCACCCTACAATTAGTGCCGATGGCCTGACCATGTATTTGGTTTCTGACCAACCAAGTGGCTTGGGAGGAACTGATATTTATATTTCTCATAAGGAAAACGGGAATTGGACGAAACCAAAAAATATGGGAATGCCAATCAACACGCAAAAAAATGAAGTTTATCCATTTCTTCATGCTGACAACACACTATATTTTGCCTCTGACGGACACAATGGTTTGGGAGGATTGGACATTTTTGAAGCAATGAATGTGGAAGGAAAAATGAGTGAAATCGTCAATTTAGGTTCGCCAATCAACTCCAAACAAGATGACTTTCTCTCTTATTTTGAGTGAGAACAAACGTACTGGCTATTTTGCTTCAAACAGAGCAGGAGGAATAGGAAGCAATGATATTTATGAGTTGAAAGTGAAGGCGTTGAGTTCCAACTTATTGCTGACAGAAGATGATGCTGAAATGCGAATCACTCATCAGGTCGAAATAAGCGGAACGGTTCAAGGATAGCATTTCCGAACTGCCAGTTCCGAACGCTTATGTCAGGCTCAACAATACAATTACCGACAACCTAAAGGTGTATCGAACAGATAGAAATGGAGATTTCTCTTTTTCAGTCTCCAATTCTGGAAAATACGAAATCGCTTGTAGTGCCTTGGGCTATAAATCCATGAGAATGGAAGAGATAACTACACTCAATCAGGGTTATGACGTAAAAGAAGTAGAATTGGCATTTAAGTTATTTCGCCAATCATTTCAAACCAACTTTTGAAGGCAGAGTAATTCGGGCAGACAATAACTTGCCAATTTATAATGCAGAAGTTGTATTGCTAAATTTAGAGTCGAAAAAGGTGAAAAACGCTTTAACAGCATTGAAAGGAAATTACAGTTTGAAGCTTGATTATGGAGTGGATTATGAAGCCACTGTTCGTGCCAAAGGGTTTGAGAATCAGGTTTATGAGTTCAATTCGAGCGAAGTCAATTATGCTGAAATTACTAAGAAAGTTTTCAGATTGAATCCAGAATGATTGATTGGAATAGCGAAGAGTGGGTACAAGTCCAAAATAGTAAATTATATATTGGCTATCAGCATCTTATAAAAGACAAGATGTTAACCCGAATAATGGGTTTAAATTTTTGATTATCAGTAGGTTGACTATAAATTTTTAGGATGGTCAAAATTTGAGATTTGAAATATTGTACTATTTGTAGATTTAATTAAAAAATATAGGTAATAATTTGACAGAATATAATAATTCTGTTAGTGTGAAAGAGGTAAGGCTACTCTATGGATAATTCGGCACAAGCGGACGCTCAATGCCGTTAAGTTAGTGTGAATTTGGTTCGAGCGTGGACGCTCGAACCAGCGTAAAACGCTGGCGCAGGTTCTAAGAACCTGTGCCGAAAATGGAAATCAGTCTCTGACTGAATACAAATTTCCGTTAACCTAATGGCATTGAGCGGACGTTGCGCTATAAGCTATGGTTTTTATTTTGTTAGCCTTACTAGATTATTACTACCAAAATACTAAGTTACTGATTAACAATTACTTAAATCATTCTTAATTCTGAATGGCCAGCCACCCCTTTAATGTTCCCCAATCAATAATTGACTTATCAAATAAATAACTCATAATTGGGGTAGATAATTCAGCGTTCCTAAATCAGGCTGTTTGCATCTTTTTCCTGTACTCAAACTTGTAGCCAACTCCTTTAACGGTATGAATGTAGTCTTCTCCTATTTTCTCCCGCACTCTTCTTACGTGAACATCCACGGTTCTTTCCAGCACTTCCACATCGGTTCCCAAACCCTTTCCAAAATCTGTTGCCTGTTAAATACTTTGTTCGGATTTTTCATTAGCAACCAAAGCAGTTCAAATTCTTTTTTAGGCAAAGTGGAAACCTCTTTTCCTATGGATAACGTATAGCTATTCTTATCCAGAATAATATTTCCCGCAGTAAGTTCTGACAAAACAGATTCATCAGACTTTGACCCTCTTGTCCTCTTGAAAATAGCATCGAGCCGTTTCAGCAAAGCTCGTGGTTTAATTGGCTTGATAATGTAGTCATCGGCTCCCATCTGAAAAGCGGCAACCTCCGAATATTCCTCTCCACGAGCGGTCAGAAAAACAATGAAAGCACTGTCCAACTCCGTATGAAGCCCTTATTTGTCTGCAAACTTCCATTCCATCAATTCCTGGCAACATAATATCCAGCAAAACCAAATCGGGTAAAAATGATTCAGCTTTTTTAAGTGCATCCGAACCATTATCTACCGCAGAAACACTTGTAGCCTTCTTTTTCCAAATTGTAGCTCAATAATTCAGTAATGTCAGGATTGTCCTCAACAATTAGAATTTTTTTATTCATATCAGTAATGACTATTATTCTTTCTCGCATAAAATTGGTGGAAAGTCTATTTTCAACATACGAAAATAGACTTTTAAATTGCTTGGAAAATGAATACATTAGATGATAAAAAACTCGTAATACCTAGGTAACAGGTTGTTCATTCACAATTCTCGAATATGTATTTACTGTGAAAAAGTGAGCCGTTCTAAGACAAGATTGGAATATTGCATGAAAGTCATGACTAATCATATTCTACTTTCCACAAAAAATAGTAATGTTGTGCATCTGAGATTCGTAAAACATTAAAAACCATGGAAACCAACTATTTAGAAAGCATCAGAAACAATTTGCTTACTACAAATTTCTAGGAGATAAAACCTTCGAGCAACTTTCGGAAGATGAACTCTTTTGGAGTGCGGGTTCGGAAAGTAACTCAATTGGCACTTATTGTAAAGCATCTACGTGGAAATATGCTTTCTCGTTGGACTGATTTTCTCACTTCGGATGGCGAAAAGCTTTGGCGAAATCGAGAAGATGAATTCGAAATGGACTTGAGAGACAAAGAACATTTGATTTCCCTTGGGAAGAAGGCTGGAAATGCCTTTTTAAAGCGATCGACTCTGTAAATGAATCCAATTTCGATACCACAGTTTACATCCGAAACAGTGGTACACTCTGTTCTGGAAGCCTTCAATAGGCAACTTGGTCATTATTCTTACCATGTCGGACAAATTGTTTTCATTGGAAAAATGCTGAAAGCAACTGAATGGAAGAGCCTTTCAATTGCAAAAGGAGATTCCGATTCTTACAATCAAGAAAAGTTTGAACAACCTAAACGCAAAGCCCATTTTACAGATGAATTTCTGGATGGAGAGAAATGATTGTTCCTACCCGTTCAAAATCAACAAACCCAATCATCTCGAAACTGAAAACTGATGGCTACACAAACAAAACAAGCACGTTGTGCTACATACTACTGGACATGAGTGAATCTTAGCACTTGGCCGGGCCACGTTGGCAGTATCTGCAAGACCTGCCAATGTGCAGGCTAGAAACCGTTCTAAGACTGGCGGGAACTACGTACACCGCCAGCTTTTACCCATGTCCAGTAGTAGGGTTGTGCTATTTGGTATTTTTATAAATGACTATAAATGAGACTATTACAGACCTAGAATAGGAAAGTATTTAAGCTAGTGCATCAATTCCTAAGTTCGTGATTGTATTTTATGTATCTTTTTTCCTTCTACTGCATTAAAATTCTTAGCCGTAGCTAGGCTATGTCGAAATGTCGAACCATCGGATTGCCGAACCATTCAGATTTTGCTTTGTAGAAGAAAAAAATATTCCAAAAAATACCAACCAGAACTTAGAACTCAATGCACTAGACTACTCAACATTTCTGGAAATTGATATAACTTTGCGACTTTCACTTTCGGATAGTACAAATGGATTGGATTTATTTTGTGGATGTTTTTGGCACTTGCGTATTTGCCGTTTCTGGAGTTCTGACTGCCATTCAGAAGAAATTCGATTTGGTAGGAACACTTATTATCGGATTTGTTACGGCAATTGGCGGAGGAACTTTGAGGGATATTCTGATTGGCAGATTTCCCGTAGGCTGGCTCAACGATCGTAATTATTGCATCGCTATATTGGTTGGTTACCTTATCGCATACATTTTCAAGGAAAAGGTGTTGGAGTTCAAGAGAAGTATGTTTCTGTTCGACACAATTGGAATCGGATTATTCACGATTTTGGGAATTCAGGTATCTCTCCAAAATGATTTGAACATAGAAATTTGCCTATTCATGGGAGTGATTTCCGCCTGTTTTGGGGGAATGATTCGAGATGTGCTTACCAATGAAATCCCACTTATTTTCAGGAAGGAAATTTACGCATTTGCCTGTTTCGTTGGGGGAATCGCCTACCTGTTTTTGAACTATTTTTCCCCATTTGAAAATCTGAACATCATTTCCTCCATCTCAATTGTGATTCTCGTAAGATACTTCTCTATCAAACGCAATTGGAGTTTGAACTTTGGTGTTTAGGATAGCTAAGTTGTTTAGGCATCTTAAAGAAATAAACTAAACATTTCTCTTGTTTCTTTTTGGTTCGGGACCCGTTGGTCTATTCTTCGTTAAAAATATTAGCCATAGCGATGCTATGCCTAATATTTTTGTCCCGGCCGGGAACGGCTAAACTAGCCTCAAAAATAAACCGCAATAAATATCCATTTTATTTCTTTGATATGCCTTATATTTTTGTGTAACCTGCAATGGAATTAAAAGAGTAACGAGTTCCGAATCAAAAAGAAACAAGTGGAAATGGCAAATTAAGCATGTTGGGCTATTTATTTTTTGTACTTATCTCTAAATGAGATTATTAAGAACTAAAAATAAGAATATATTTAAGCTAGACTACTTATTATTCCTTCGTTCCTTAAATTGCACTTACAAAAAAACGGATATAAACAGCTATAAAACCTAAATATGAAAATCAATTTCGAGTTACTCTCTGCCATTTGCGAAACGCCAGGCGCACCAGGTTACGAACAGCGAATCAGAAAGCAAGTCATTGAAGAAGTAAAGCCCTTGGTAGATTCTGTGGAGGTGGACAATATGGGAAATATCTATGCCGTGAAAAAGGGGACGGCTTCCGAGCAAAAAAGCGTGATGTTGGCCGCTCACATAGATGAAATCGGCTTCATTGTCTCACATATTGACGATAATGGCTTTGTCAGATTCCATCCTTTGGGTGGATTTGACCCAAAAACCTTGACTTCTATGCGTGTGTTGGTGCATGGCAAAAAAGATTTGGTGGGAATTATGGGCGTGAAACCCATTCACATGATGACTCCAGAAGAACGCCAAAAATCCCCGAAACTCACTCAATATTTCATTGATTTGGGACTTCCGAAATCAGAGGTAGAAAAATTTGTTTCGGTTGGAGACACCATCACCAGAAAGCAAGATTTAATTGAGTTGGGAGATTGCATTACAGGCAAATCTTTGGATAATCGCATTTCGGTTTTCATTCTGATTGAAGTGTTGAGAAATCTCAAAAAAACACCTTACGATGTTCATGCAGTTTTTACCGTGCAGGAAGAAGTGGGAATTCGTGGTGCACAAGTTGCTAGCCACAGAATCAATCCAGACTTTGGAATTGCCTTGGACGTAACCATTGCCAATGACACGCCTGGCGCATCTGCCCACGAAAAAATCACGGAAATTGGCAAAGGTTGCGCCATCAAAATCATGGATAGCCAAACCATTTGCGATTACCGAATGGTGGATTTCCTGAAATCTACTGCCGACCGAGCAAACATTGCTTGGCAACCAGAAGTTTTGCCTGTCGGAGGAACTGACACTGCACAAGTGCAACGAATGGGGAAACATGGCTCAATTGCAGGTGCAGTTTCCACACCTGTTCGCTACATTCATCAGACCACCGAAATGGCAAATCCAGACGACATTCATGCCAGCATCGAACTCATCACGGCCGCTTTGGAAACCTTGGACAAGTACAATTGGGAACATTGAAAAGGAATGAAGAATTGAGAATTAAAAATTAAGAATGAGTCGCACTAGATTGCTTAACATGCAAAACTAGTGCGACTTTTGAGTAAACATTAGCCTTCTGAAAATCATCCATCAACCTCTGTAAGTAGATTCCGACTTTGATAAACCTATACGAAATACTGGAAATTTCCCCGCAAGCAAATGAGGCGGAAATTAAGAAAGCCTATAAAAGGAAGGCAATTCAATTCCATCCAGACAAGAATTTGGACAATCCGAAAGCGGAGGAAATGTTCAAGGCAATCAACACCGCTTACCAAATCCTTTCCGACTCGTACAAGAAAGCTGAATACGATTTCCTACTCCAACAATATCAACTCCAACCGAAACCTGTTTACACAAGCACTTCAGATTGGCGAAATCGAGAGCAAACAAACACAAGCTATACTTATACCGAAAACAAAGAACCTTATCAGCCACCTATGTCCAAAGCAGAGGTTTCGGTATTTGCCGTATGTTGTGTGCTATTCATCGGATTTGCTTCTTATGCCTTCATTCAATATAAAAACTACAACGTAAAACAAAATGTAGAAAAAGCCAAATTGCTTTTTGAATCGGGAGATGAGGATGGGGCAATTGCCTCAGTCAGCAAGGCTTTGAACCAAAATATAGAATCTGCGGAAGCACATGCAATGTATGCCAGAATTTTAGATGCGAAAAAAAACAGACCAAAAGACGCAATTCATCATAGCTCGGAAGCCATTCTGTTATCTGACAATTTTCTGCCTGAAATGCACCTCATTCGAGCAAATTCATTGGTGAAGCAGAAAAGATATGCAAAAGCATTGCCTGACATAGAACTTCTGTTAAAAAACGAAACTAGCTTGCTTGACACGCAATAGAAAATTGACAATGCTAAAGTCAATTTATTGATGTCTGAAATTCAGCTTTACTATTTGAAAGACTTAGAAAGTGCTATTTCTTATGCAGAAAAAGCCATTCAACTCAATCCAACCAATTCCGATGCTTATTTGACCAAGGGAATTGCCGAGCAAAAAGCCTCTAAAAATGAGCTCTCAAACATCAGCTTTTCTGAAAGCCCGAGAGCTAAACGACAAAAATGGAGTCATTTATTACTATATGGGATTGAACGAATTGGCTTTCTACAAGGATACGACCAATGCTTGCAATCATTTTAGCTATGCCAGAAACTTGGGCGTGATGGAGTCGGAATATTATATTCGGAAATTCTGCAAGGAGATTTACAAAATAGATTGAGGTGCAAACATGGACGCTTGCACCAGTAGAACTTCCGAATCCAACCAATCTACATTCCAAAATTACTGCTTCGCCAATTCCCTCAAATAAAGTTGGATTGTGTTCTCCAAACCCAAATAAATGGCATCGCAAACGAGCGCATGTCCAATTGAGACTTCTTTAAGGTTGGGAATGGTTTGGGCAAAATATTTCAAGTTTTCCAAGCTCAAATCGTGTCCTGCATTGAGTTCCAAACCGAGCTGATTGGCAAGTTTGGCGACTTCCAAATAGTTGGCGATGGCTTTTTCCTTGTTGGAAATATAATTTACGGCATAGCTTTCTGTGTACAATTCCACTCGGTCTGTGCCTGTTTCCTTTGCGCCTTCAATCATTTTTGGGTCGGCATCCACAAAAATAGAAGTGCGGATTCCATGACTTTGGAGTTCGGCAATCGTATCTTGCAAATAGCTTTTGTGTCTCACGGTGTCCCAACCTGCATTTGAGGTAATGGCATTGTCAGCATCGGGAACCAATGTGGCTTGTGCAGGTTTGGTTTCCAAAACCACTTCCATAAATCTTGCCTTCTTTCGGGTTGCCCTCAATGTTGAATTCGGTAGTTACGATTTCGGTGAGCGCATAGACATCGGCATAGCGAATGTGCCGTTCATCTGGTCGAGGATGCACCGTAATTCCCTGTGCGCCAAACCGTTCGCAATCTTTCGCCACCTGAATCAAGTCAGGGTTATTTCCGCCTCTGGCATTCCTCAAAGTGGCAAACTTATTTATATTTACGCTTAATTTTGTCATCTTTAGTTATTGTATATTGGTTGGATTGGGTTATTGCACCTTTTCCTAAGGAACGGGAAATAAATAAACTACTCTTTTATTGCAGTTTGTTTTTGAGGCTAGTCTAGGCAAAAATCGTAGTCATAGCACCGCTATGGCGAGATTTTTAACGAAGAATAGACCAAAAAGAAACAAAAGAAAAAGTAGCATTTTATTTAATTTCCGTTCCTAAGAATGCAAAGTTGCCGAAAATGTTTATCTGTTCAATGATTTTATTGAAATTTCAACCCAAAACAGAATCTAAGCACTTACCAAAATATCCAAAAAATGAAAATAGGAAAAGAAGTTTTTATTGCCAAAACTGCCACAGTAATTGGAGATGTTGACTTGGGAGACGAATCCTCCGTGTGGTTTGGCGCAGTTATTCGGGGCGATTCAGATAAAATACGGATTGGAAATCGAACCAATATTCAAGATAATTGCATTGTCCATGTAGATGAAGGCGTTCCCGTTTCCATTGGAAATGAAGTGGTGGTTGGACACTGCGCCATTATTCACGGGGCAACTATTGGCGACAATTCACTCATTGGAATGCGAGCAACCATTATGAATCATGCAAAAGTCGGGAAATTCTGCGTGATTGGCGCACATGCTTTAGTTACGGAAGGAATGATAATCCCCGATTTCTCAGTAGTAATGGGAGTTCCCGCAAAAATAGTGAAACAAACCAGCGAGGAAATGAAAGCCAAAATTCTTAGTGGTGCAAAACATTATGTGGAGAGAGGGAAGGAATATTTGGAGATGGAGAGTTGAGTTAATGTTTTTTCATGAATATTTCTCAAACAAGAACTTTGAGAAAAGAGGTTGTCTGACACTTTATGAAACAGTCCCTAAAGAATCCATTTGAGCGACTTGTATGCTTGTTGTCCCGGACTCTCTGCCCGAAGTGCTTTTCGCAATATATCCAGGCACTCATTGATGGCTTGAATCCAAGTCAGAAAAAGACAGCTTTTCAGTAAAATAGCGGCCACAGTCAGTACAACTATATTGTCTTGCCTTTACCTTTAAAGTTACTTGACGCCCTGCCAAGTCCAAATCACGAATCAAATGGGTAGTATATTGGTTTACCTTGTCAGTTGATTTTTTACAGATGGGCATTCTCCTAGCCTTGAATCTGTGTGGCAACTAATCAACGCTTTTCGCTCTGATAATTCAACAGAATCTACACAAAGCGTTGGCAGGTTTAGAAGAGACTCGTAAATTTTGTTTTCATTTGACATATCCAAAGTTCGCTTTAAATCACGCAGTTACAAAATGGCAATAATATAAATATAAACACGTTATGATTTAGATATATAGTGACATCACAAAAATTGTCAGACAACCGAGTAAGTTTACTAAAATCCAGAAAACACAAAATCCCTCAATGAAATTTTTCATTGAGGGATTTTGCTTTTTGAGCTAAGTAACACTTACATCATATTTTATTGAGTTTTGCTTCAATTGAGTGTTGCGTATGTGGCACCGCTTTCAATCTATCTTTAGATATGAGTTTACCAGTATCTATACAAATCCCGTAAGTACCGTTCTTTATTCTCACGAGGGCGGCTTCTAACTGCTGAATATACTTTTGAGTTCTAGCAGCCAATTGGTTGAGCTGTTCTTTTTCCAGCACGTCTGCCCCATCTTCTAAAGTTCTGATTCGGTTATGATTTTCATCTCCTCCGCCAGCAGATCTTTTGATTGATTTCAACAAGTGGTTCAACTCATCACGAGATCTTTCTAGCTTTTGGTTCAATAGAACATCAAATTCAGCTAATTCATCCTTAGAATATCTCAAATTAGATTTTTTTTCGTCAGCCATGGTATTAAATGGATTAAAAAATTACAGTAGTATTTCTTGTGCCAAATAAATTGTAAATAAATTTATTGCAAATGGAATTCTTATAACGTAAATATAGTATCAAAATATATGCTGAAACTAATTTCTGCGAATTTAGGCAAACGCAATCATTTAACAAAAGTAAGCGTGGATTCTTTATCATCTGACCTAACAAATAGAAATTTATAGGCAATAGCGATAAACTAGAAACATGCCAAGTTTGTAGTTTTTTGCCATGCAAATTTAGTTCTACTTTAAGACTCTAGAAATAAGATGTTCTTAATACTAACATATAAATCATCTTCCTCGGAGCCGAGTCGCATCGAATTTGAGAACTTGAAAGCAAGCCATGCCGAGAACTGTCAGAACTGATGGCCATCGTGGAACGGTTCTGACGGGCACATCAGCTTATTTTGTATTTCACAATGAGAAAAAGCCAGATGAAGTGTGTTTTAATAATCAATCTAGTAGTGAATATTGATAAAGTTTTTGTATTGGAAGTTGGCAGTACTGTTGGTGGCAACTCCCAGCAGAACCTGCCAATCTTCAAACTCCGTAACTATTTTTTGTCAATAAACACTATTATTACGATTGATTTTGTAGTGCGATTTTCCTATGTAGTCGCCACCGACTCGCACATGCGTAAGAACATTCCAAGAAAGACTGAATCGTGATAGTGTCTATTACCAACCAAATTGCCATAAAGCTAATCGGAAATTGGGAATCATTTTTACTCAGAATACTGAGTTAAGCAAAAAACCAAAAATCAACAATCGGTTTCTTATTCCACGAAGCGAGCTGTTTTTCTATCTCCTTTTTTCCTGTTGGAGAGGCGACCACAATTATTATTTGCGGGTTTTCTATCTTCTCGATATTCCCAAAATGCTCCATGATTACGCCATAAATATCCTTCCCAATTTTCCGCTCATTATCACACACCCAATGGAATGTGTCGTCATAAGATTGCAGGAGTTTCGCCATATCTTTCCCATTTCTCCCTGCGCCCCACAACACTAAAGGGCGAGTTCTGTCTCTGTCCAATTCGTAGAAAAAGCGTAGTTTGAGGTCAAAATACCGATTGTCTTTGTATTCTTCCCAAGTGCGGGAAATCCGATTGGAGCGATCTCTCCAATGGTGCAAAACCTTATTTATCCCGACAATATTCAAACCTGCTTTATAGAATCGGAAACAAAGGTCGTAGTCTTCTGGGTAAATGACGGGGTCGAATGCGCCAACTTTGTCAAAATCATCTTTATGGATAATCCAAGAATGGGAAGGAATGACGCATTCCCGATAAATTTCCTGATAATGCGTGCTTGTTCGGGCAACTTCATTCAGCCATTCTTCATATTTGATGAATCCATCGCCCACATTGCCTTCATCTACAAAGTGTTTTGTGCCTCCCGCAATCACAGTTCCTTTTCCGTATTTGTTCCATTCATCTACTAATACTTGGATTTTATAATCGGGCATTTTATCGTCAGAATCCATCCTATTGATGAGTGTGCCTTTTGTTTGGGCATAGCCTACTTGTAAGGTTGGAATCAGCCGAGGTTTGTCGCTATCAAACACTCGAACCCTATCGTCTTTCTCTGCATATTCCCGCAAAATTTTCGGACTATCATCCGATGAATGGTCATTTACGGCAATCAACTCCCAATTCTGATAGGTTTGTGCCAGAATTGAATCCAAACAATCGTGTAGATAAGGCGCAGTATCTTTCACTGCCATAATAATGGTTACGAGTGGTTGGGGATTGGTCATTTTGTGGCTGGGAAGATTATTTTTGTATTCTATTTTTCGTTAACGTTGAGATTTCAAAGTTACTATTTCTTCTATGGCTTTTTACATATAAAAATATGTTTGAATGATTGGCGATTTTTTGTCATCGCCAGGCGACCCTGCCCGACCTTGGGAGGGAACTATCTCAAAATCTTCAAAGATAGTTTTTTTGCAAACTCAAAATGATGATTGGCTCTTTATGATTTTATGTGGTTTGACCTATTTTTCAGGTAAAAAACCACCATACGATTATGGATACGCCTAATACCACATAAAATCATAAAGAACCTTTTTTATAAAGCAAAACACTTTGACGCAAACAAAAAGCGGTTGGAGATTGCTCCCCAACCGCTTTGATTCATCTATTTTTATTGGTAACTCGATTACAATCCTGCAAACCTGATTCCTGTGAGTTCCAGCCATGCCTTTTATGAAACGTCAGGCATTCGAGTTATTCTTTTTATTTGATTTCTTCTACTCCATTTCCATGCGAGGCAAACCTTCCTTTCTCTCTCGGGTGCGCTATTTCCGCTTTCGACCAGGGCCATCCACCAAACTGGGTTTTGCCATATTCCTGCATAGCTTCTCTGATTTCTTGTTGCGTGTTCATCACAAATCGGACCGTGTTGCACCACGGGCTCTCCAATCGGTTTCCCTTCCAGAATCAGGAAATAAGCTTCTTCATTCCCATTTTTGATGGTAATATCCTCCTCAGCCAAAAGTTCAATAGTGGTGTTTGAGCGGATGGATTTTCCTTCTATTTCAATACTCGATCCCTTGTAGAAAAAGAGTGTTCGGTTGGCTTCGCTACTTGTTTTGGGTAACGTCCAACTTGCCTCCGCTTCCATTTTGGCTGTGTAAACTCCAACCGCATTTTCAGGATTGGCCGCCCAAGAGTCAGGGGTTGGATTGAGTGCTTTTATGGCATTTAGCTTGCCCGCAATTACCTGAACAGTCGTCAATTTGCCTGATTCATCTTTATGATTCAGCACGGGAATATCCTCATTCCACAACATTTTGAAATGTGGATTTACCATTTTTGAGACCTTGGGCAAGTTCAGCCAAATCTGAAAAATCTCTAATGGATTTCCCTTATCTTCATTCACCAACGGGAACATTTCAGAGTGTTGGATTCCCTTTCCTGCGGTCATCCATTGCACATCGCCTGCCATAAATCGCCCTGCGGCTTCCAAAGAATCCGAGTGATCCACCACGCCTTCTTTGTTGATAGTGATGGTTTCAAAACCCCTGTGCGGATGGTAAGGAAAACCAGGCATATTTTTCCCATGATACATTCTCCAGTTATCATTCGGATTGAAATCCTGCCCTACATTTTTGCCCCTAGCGCTTCGGGCTCTACCCCCATCTCAGCATTTCCTTTTGGGTATTCATCGCGATGGTACGCACAAAACAGAAATGGGTCTTGCGTTCTCCATGGGAATCCGAGTGGTTCTATGTTTTTTATTTTATTCATTGGTAAGATTGTTTTAAGCACGCTGTGCCGTTTAATTATGACTGCACTGGTCCTAAATGAGATGGATAAGTGTCAAGTTTCATAACGTTGTGGATGACATTTGCCCTCCTTCGTGTCTATCATTCAAATGCCAGAACGAATTTACACATTCGCAATGAGATTCAAAACAGCCCTGAATCGAATGCGGCCCTGGCGAGCAGATTCAAAATCTCCGAGAAGACCATCTCGAAGTGGAAGGGCCGGGATTTTGCCGAAGATGTTTCATCTGCGCCCCTGAACATCAAATATGCCCCCTCTGAGCTGGAGAGGGCATTGGCAATCAGTCTTCGGAAATCGTACTTGTTGGTTCTATTTTATTTGCCTGCTGAAAACCTGTTCGTACCTGAACTCCCCAAGTCTTTTTTCTTCTTATGAATTTATCCCAGTTACCTTTTATGGCGGCCCAAACTGTGAGAGGATGGAATATGATAGGTTCTAGCAAGGCTATTCCCAATAATTTGAATAATGCTCCTGTGCTTTTGTATTGCCTAAAAGTCAACTCTTCCATCAGAATTGCGAACCAAGAAATCATAATTGCAAAGCAATAAACCACACCCAGCAACAGCCAAAAATGTGGCCAATTCACTAAATCAAAATACCACAACACACAAAAATAAATCAGTCCAAAAAACTCAACTATTGGGGCGAGCCATTCAAAGAAGAACCAAAATGGATAGCTTAACAAGCCCAAAACGCCATATTTCGGATTGAAAAACAAGCCTATATGTCTAAAAAGGGTTTCTATTGTTCCACGAGTCCAGCGGTTTCTTTGGCGCATCAGAATTTTGCTAGAAGTCGGAGCCTCAGTCCAGCAAAGAGGATCTGGTATGTAGCTAACCCGATAAGCTTCTTTCTTTTTTTGCATCAATCTCCTCATCCTCACTACTAGTTCCATGTCTTCGCCTACTGTATCATGCTCATATCCTCCTGCCTCTATCAGAATTTCCCTGTCAAAAAGTCCAAATGCACCTGAAATAAGCAACAAGCCATTAAGCTTGCTCCATGCCATTCTGCCGAGAAGAAATGCACGCAAATATTCTAAAGTTTGGAATAATGGTAGAATCTTCTTGGGTAATTTGACCTCTAAAATTCTACCATTGCTCACTATGCAATCATTCGCCATTCGGATTACCCCTCCAGTAGCAATGACTTTTGTGCCTATCGACTCTAAAAAGGGCTTTACCATACGTAAAAGAGCATCGTCTTCAATAATGCAATCCACATCTACATTCGCTACATATTTAGCATCCGTATGGTTTATACCTGCATTGAGTGCGTCTGATTTCCCGCCATTTTCCTTATCTACCACCAATAAGTTATAAAATGCCTTGTTGGTTGACCTATATAGTTGCCTGATATTCTTATGCAATAACTCGCTATATTTTTCTTGCTGAGTTGGCACTAGATGATAGGCATCAATCATTTTTTGCATGGAATCATCCTTGCTTCCATCGTTCACAATCACAATTTCATAATTATTGTAATGGAGTGAGAGCAATGAGCGTATGTTATCTACAATACTGATGCTTTCGTTATAGGCGGGTGCAATTACAGCTATTTTTGGAGCGAGTGGAGAACGAAGTATGTTCTCGAAATTAGCTGTATTATTATGATTGAAATGCTCTCCAATTGCCCAAGCAGAATAAATGGCCAAAATGAAGTATGAAGCCATAATTGAAATTGCATAAATAAGAATTATCCAATTCAGGGCTTCTACTGCATTCGTGTAAAACTCTGTATTAGTGAGCATAATTTAATTTATCCAGTTCAGTGCCTAATTCATTTATATACTTGTTGTCCCCCATTTTAAGCAGATTGATTTCCGTTTCAGAAAGTTTAGTAGGTTCTCTTTTGAGAATGGAGATAATACATATCTGTGTCCATTTGGAAATTTCTCCGTACGTGTCTTTCAAGTCGAGTAATCCTTGCTTTTTGTTGAGTGTCACCAATGCGACCCTTGCTGCGCGTCTTACATTGGGGTTTCTGTGGTTGGAAAGTGGTAATATCATATCATAAGAATCTGTATCTTCCATAGAAGACAATTCATAAACTCCTTTCACTTTCTTAGACCAAAATGGACTTTTCAATTTTTCTCTGGAAAATGAATAGAGTTGTAAAGTATGGTACAATTCATTCGTTTTAGTTGAATATCCTCCTGAGAAATTGTAGTTCAAGTCCAACAATGATTTCAGAAGTATCATTTTATTTTTCTTGTTTGATCTGGTGAGTTGCTGAATTTTCTGTGATGCTTTCTGGCTTTTCTCACCTGTCTCGGTCAGGTAATTCACTAAGTATTTGTGATAGATAGCAGTCAGTCTTTTCTTTTTCTTGTCATTTATCCTGTTATATATCCTAGAAGCCAATATGGCTATTAACAAAAAAAATATGATAGTCAAAATGAGCAATAGCAAATTCAATAAGAAGTACTCTGGAGTTGAATGAATTTAGACTCATGGTAGTTTATACATCATTTTAATGCTTACGGTATATTGGTTTCTGGATGTAGCTCCAAAATCATACTTGGTGTATTCTGCCTGAAGTAATCCTGAAAATCTTTTAGATAAATCTTGGAGTCTGTTGATTCCTACGTTGAATTGTGTGAATTTACTGACTGACAAAGTAGTGTTCCCATCGAAAAGTAGAATACTAGGGTCATAACCATAATTCACGAACAATGAAGTGTATGTTTCCTCTGTGTGGTAATATCTCT
>CAVSOI010000021.1:0-200313 GCA_963729615.1 uncultured Cytophagales bacterium | reverse complement strand
CAAACACAATAAAACTTTTTTTCTTGTTTGGAAAAAAATGATTTACGCTTTCTTTAAAGGTATATGTTGAACCCCCTCCTCTGCTATCGAAAGACATTTTACTTTTGTCGATTCTATACAAGAAGTTAAGGCAGTCAATAAGTGAGGTTTTTCCAATCTTGTTTGCACCAACAACCTGAATGGCTGTGGCATCATTCAGGTTGATAATTACTTTCGCATGCTTTTTGGAATTGAATATAGCTATTTTAGTGAGCATTTCTACCTTTTTGTATTGTTACATTTTATTTACATCTCAAACCTACTAATTCTTATACTAATTAGCCAAAATACTTTCAAATACTTCTAACGACTTCATAAGAAAAGGATGAAAAAACATTTACTCTCTTGCGTATCTGTAATGAAGAAAGTATCGAATTAGCTTTGCCTGATTAGCAAATCATTTTCAAAATCAAGGTTCAGACCCTGTTTGATATTGAAAAAGCGCATCGGAGAAATCTGATGCGTTTTTTTTGTGCTCCAATTTAATAAATCACTTTACTTCCGAACCACGATAATCAATCGATTCCCTTCGCTCATAAACTGTTTGGGCAATATTTTCACACCTTCTTTAACTTCGACTGTAAACAATCTACTTCAATGGAAATGCAGAAAATCCTCCTAATTATATTCGTAATTCTCTTTACATTCTCCATAAAAGCGCAAGTTTATGTTGTGAATAACGAAAAGGTTTACTATTATGATGATGTGATTGAGAATGCAGATGCGGAAACGTTTGATGTAATTAACTCGTACCAAGAGTTTGCGTTCGATAGGAATCATGTTTACTATTTGGGTAAAAAGACCAATTTTGACCGACCGACTTTCAGAATTCACAACGGTTGGCGAAATCATATTTCCTATATTTCGGATAAGAACGATGTGTATTTGGCAGATGATGACTTCGGTTATGTGGGAATGGGAATTGCAAACCCCAGTTCATTTTCTGTGAAGGGGAAAAATCTTGCAGTAGATGAAAGTACGATTTACTGGGATTTCCAAGCCGTTATTGGCTCTGATTCAAAATCGCTCCGAATTATAAACGACAAGATTTTTGCAGACGAAAACTATGTTTATTTAGAACAATTTAGGTTGCCACTCAACCCAAAAGATTTGAAGATTTTTGGCGATACTAATGACTTTGGCTCTATGAGTGTGGAGTTTGTGGGAGACAGTAATTTCATTTGCGATGAGTACGCAAATTGTTTTAGAATGGATTTGGCTAGTTTCAAATACCTCAGCAGACGCTATGCGAAAGACCATAAAAAAGTGTTGGCAGATTCGGAATATCTGAATGCCGATGCAAGTACTTTCAGCGTTCCGAACTCCGAAAAGCTCAGTTATTACGCAAAAGATGCTAATTGGGAGTTTGATGTTGGAAACGCTTTCCCTTTCGTGTTGAACGAAACTGACTTGGAATCTAACACATCGTTCAGCAAACTATATGACGACACAAAAAGTAAATTCAGAAGCATTAATTTCACCACTTCCTGCTGGGGGAATGGAGAAGGAACAGTTGAGTCAGAAGGAGTTTCGATAGACTCGTTAGAAATAATTTATGTTTTCCCAAATTCTGACAGTACGCTAATTAGGAAAGGGAAATTTGTTTACATGAATGGAGAAATTATCTCAATTGCCGATGCCAAAACATTCAAAGTGCTGAATAATGATTTTGCAACCGACAAAAATAATGCTTATTTGATTTACGAATACCGCAAACATGTATCTTTTGAAAAAATTGATTCTGCTGACCCAAATACCTTTTCAATCATTGAGAATGCCTATTCCAAAGATGCGAATAATGTATATTATCGGACAGGGATTGTGGAAGGTGCAAATTCTGAATCTTTCCGAACAATCAGCGAAATCCATAATGAAGATGTTGAAAACGTATTTTTGAATACACGCAAAGTAAATCTATTGAAGCCAATTCCGAACGCCAAATTGGAAGAAATTGACGATGATTTTTATAAATATGGAGACATTGTTTTCTACAAATATCGGGAAGAAGAGTACTTGCTTGAAAACATTGACTTGAAGGATTTTAACGCAATTACGTCAAATTATGTAACTAGCGGGCAGGATTTGATTTATAAAGGCAGGAAGATTGCAAAGCTGGCAAAGAATGAAACTTTTTCAGAAGGAAATGCTTCTCAAATAAGAACCTCGTTGAATAGAACGTTTAAAGATGGGAAGCTCTTCTCAAAAAGAGACCTGCTTGTTCCCAAAGAATTTGACAACACTACTAAAACAAGATTTGGAAATTCTTACACAAGATGCGGAAATGAATTGTTTTACGGAAATAAGCCTATTTCAGGAGTTCTAATTTCCGAGATTTCCCACTCCACACCCTACAATGGTTATTTCCTGCTCGAAAATGGAATGGCATTGCACAAAGGAAATTTGTTTGCCGTAGATGCAAATTCTTTCGAAGAACTGAATTTAGATTACGCCCGTGATGCAAATTTTGTGTATTACAAAAACGAAAAAACCGACTTCGATTCCCAGACTTTCATGGTGTTTGGTGGAGACTTTACGATGGACAAAAATGGCGTTTATTATGAAAGAAAAAGGATTCCCATGGCAGACCAAAATACATTCAATGAGTTTTACGAATACGGATTTGACAAAAACAATATTTACCACAAAGGCAAACTAATTTCACGTTCGGAAGTGAAATTGAGAGATTAGGAATGAGTACAAAGTCTTTAGTCCGAAGTCTTAAGTCCAAAGCGACTGATGGGATTTAGACTTTCTGAATCAAATAGATTTTATAATCTTTCTGTAGAATTACTACCGGGACAATACATAAGTAGCCCAAAGTCTTTAGTCTTTAGTCGTCAGTCCAAAGTAATGTAAACATCTAAAATTCATAAAGATATAAATTTTGAAATCGGAAAATATTTACCCGAAACTACTTATTTAGCATAGTACGTACCTGATAATGTGGTTGCTATTTCATATTTAATCTGAAATGCCACGAAATCCAAATACAAAACCTTATGAAAATCTTCCTTCAAATCCTTCTTATTCTATTCTGTTCTATTCCTATTTTTGGTCAAGTTAGTTCAACTGAACAAGAATATTATGGCTGTAAATATTTGGAAAGACCTAATTACATAATAAATGAGCAGAGTGTTTATTTTGAAAATTGTTCCATCCACAGAAAAGTGAATGCGGAAGCGAAGGACTTTGTAGTTCTCGAAAAAGGATTGGCGCACGATGGGAAATCGTTGTTTTTCAACGGAATTAAACTGGAGGAAACTCCAGAAAATCCGAGTGTAGTTTATTCAGACCGAAACGATGTGTTTTGGAGGAACAAAACCACACTTTACAAAAACTCCAATCCGCTTTCAGAGATTGATACTGCTACGCTCAAAGTTTTTCGTTATGATTATTTTGGAGACAAAAACAATTTATTCTACTTGGGAGAAAAGGTTGAAGATGCAGATGCAGGCACGTTCGTTTACCAACATGAATATAGTTACGATGCCAATTTTGTGTATTCCGAAGGAAATAAGGTAATCAAAAATGGCTATTTAAAATCTGTCAATGGCTATTTTTTCCACGATAATTCGACAGTTTATAAATATGACAGAAATGAAAATTATCTCATGATAGCCGATGAGTTGGAAATTGCCAACCTGAAAGCAATCGCACGGAACGGAATATGGAATCGTGAATGGAAGGCTATATTTTGCAAATGACTCTCTAGATTTTACTGATGTAAAAGCCGAAGAAATAAGAGTGCTTCACCATGACATGATTGCTTGCAGGGGCAATTTAATACTTAGGCAATATGCTAGCAATCAGTTAGATATAAACAGTTTGACCCTTGTTGAAATAGATGATTATCTGAAAATTGTGGCAGACAAAAACGGAACTTACAGAAGTATTTGTTGGTTCAAGGGATAGAGAACCATTTAAAGTCCAAATAGAAGAAATAGATTATGAAGAATATGAAGAATACGAACCTATAAATTACTACTCAAATTACCGCACAGAATTAGACATTGCTCAAAACCTCCTTACTAAAAAATGGTTATCCGTTGGTTAGCACGAAATTCCTTTCTGAAAGTGGTTTGTCAAATACGAACGATTTAGAATTGGTTTCAATATTGAAAGGCTATCGGCCAGGTTGTAGCCAAGACAACACACCAGGAAGCAATTACTATATTTTGAGAAATAAGGCTGGTTATTGGGAATTGAAAACCAGCAGTGAAAACACACTGAAGTTCATTGGGGAAAGGTATTTTTTTTGAGAGGGATGTTCAAACTTTACTAAGAAAACGCACTTTAAAAACCCTCCAAAAAGGAATATAGAAATACAAAAAAAGAGGGAAACACCAAATATGGTATTTCCCTCTAACTCTATATATTAAATGACCCTAGTGTTAGTCAAGTACCTCTTCCAGAGATTTCAATTGGCTTACATAGTTCTGAATCACTCCTTTTTGCACCATAATCATATTATAAGTGTCCAAAGGCAGTTCGTTTCTATGCTCTAAAACATCATCGTATTCTTCCAATGATGCTTCTTCACCACGAATACACTCTTCTAAGATTGCCTCATCGCTATTTCCTGTAACAGCAGATTTCAAGTCAATCCAGAATCTGTGGATTTCTCCAGCAACAGAGCCACCGTCATCAGTAGTTCCTCCAAATGCTTGAATGTGCTTTCTCAAATCCTGCGCAAATTGCCTTCTTTGTGCAGAATGGTCAGCGAAAAGAGTTTTCAAAGATGGGTTTTTCACATTTTCCATTGCTTGGGCATAACCCTTCATGGCATCGTGATTTTTTTCTAATAGCGAGTTTAATTTTCCAATAAGTTCCATAGTATTTTTATTTTTGGTTTTCAAATAAGTTTAATAATGAAACCCACCACTTCCTGAAATGTTTATAGACTCCCAGGTTTCATGTTGTTTGGTCTCTCATTCTCCAACTTATAATATTTTTTCATACCTTCTAAATCGCTCAAAAAGTTTTTGATGATTTCAAGATGGTTTCTGAAAGTATTAGCAGTTTGCTGAGACAGATTGCCACTCTCAATTACCTGCGTATATATCTTTACCGAAGCTTGCTCTCCAGTAATGCACTCCTCAATCATGCCAACCTCCTCGCCCGAGGTCAGGGCAGATTTCATGCTGATTAGTGCCTGATGCAGTTTCCCTTCCCAACTCGTGCTTTCGTCAATATCGAAACCAGCATTTTTTGCCTCTGCTTGTGTTTCGTTCAGAAACTTCTGCCTTTGAGAGGAGAACTCCAGAAAAAGCGGTTTCAATTCCCTGTTTTCAATTCCCTCAGATGCTGATTTGTAACCTTCTACAGCTTCTTTGTTGATTTCAATGATTTCGTGAAGGCTGGATTTCAATTCTTCGTTCTTTTCCATTTTGTAATGTTTTGATTCTGGTAGGATTTACTTTTTACAATTCAATCTGCCAACACTTTTGCTCTTGGATGGCAATATAGAATAAACCGAAGTGGGGAATGATTGTTTACTTTAGATTGGTTGCTTTCTCGACCAATTTTGTTTGAGTTTCCAAAATTCAACCTCTCTTTTCAAGTTCCGTAAAAGTTGCTCAATTGAAAATATGGTTGGAGAAAGTAAAATCCGATTCTTGTACAGGAATTGAGCATTGATGAACAGACTAAACGCACTATATATTTTGGAATAAGTCATCGAATATCGTTCTTGCAAAATCGTCATCCCAAGCCATTTTCTTGAGTAGTTTCTTTTTGCTGATTTTCTCATTTCTGGCATAAGCCATATTCAAGAACAGCTTTCTGAGCAGGGAAAGGTTTTCGGGTGCAAACTTGGTTCGATGCCGTTTCTCGTCCTCTCTCATGGTCACATCGAGCTGCCAGTGCAGGCGGTTCTCGATACTCCAGTGGTTTTGAGCCAGTCCCATCGCCTGCTTTTGGGACAGATTCTTTATACTGCTGATATAATAACGGGTTTCTCGCCCTTTCTCGGTGGAGGTCTCCACCCGTATGAGAGAAGCAAGCCCTTTCCATTTGTCAGCCTCGCCTATCAGGTCAATGCGGTTGCAGACCGCAACCTGATAGTTCACGACCCCGTTGTGGGAGGCCGTCCATAGGGACTCTCGGTGTGGCTCATCCCTGTAGGTATGCGAGAACTGCTCTTCGACCTCCTTGCGCAGGCAGGGCTGGTTTCCTTTGAGGGCAAGGAAATAATCGGCTTCGGCATCTACAATTTTTTTGGCAATATCACGCTGGCAACCCAGTGCATCGATGGAGACTATACAGCCCTTCAGCAGAAGAAGGTCCAGCAACTCGGGAATTGCAGTGATTTCATTGCTCTTCTCATCGGTCTTTACCTGTCCCAGGCTGATGCCGAGCTCGCTGGCTACTGCACTGACCAGATGGATACCTGATTTGCTGCCCCGCAATGTCTTGCCATCAATGCTGATGTGACGGTATTCGAGGTTTAATTTTTTCAGGCATTCCTGTACCCAAGCCATGAATTTTGCATTGAAGACCTCGGGGTCTAGATGGAGAAATACCCTGCGAATGGTATCATGGGAGGGGATTCCCTTTTCGAGAGGGATGAAGCCCTCAAGAAAAGACTTTTTTTGCTTCCCGTAAAGCTCGATCTCCACAAAATCCTCTGCCCCGCTGAAAACAGCACAAATGCTCAGCATCAAGATGTCCAAGAGTTCATGTTGAAAGTTTTCATTACGTCTGCGAAAATCTTTGATTTCTGATAAATGCCCATTCAAACCTTTAAACATGACTTTTTAAAAGCAAATATAATAAATTTACATAGTGCGTTTAGTCTGCATTGATGAATGGGCAGCATGAAACATGAAGGTTTTTTCAGTAAAAGGCGCAAGCGTGGACACTTGGTAAGCCTCGCTTGCACCTTATATTGAATGGGCTTATAGTAGTAGAAATTTAGGTAATGATGCACTACCCATTTTTCTACATAAGTAGATAAACTTAAATACTTTCGGGTGCATAACAAATTTACCATTTATTTATATTGCTTACTTGTTGACGATAGTTTCGATGATATTCCGAGCAGGGCAACCGCATCAAAAAAAGAGGTTTTCATGTCGAAGAATGACGTTAAGTTGCCGTTGTTGGAAGATGGCTTCCCCGTCTTAGCAATGAAATCCATCAGTATTATATTTAGAACAAGAATAACAAAGCAAAACAAACGTACATAAAAGTATTCACTGCGAGACCAACAACCAATTAGTGCCAAAAAATCTTCTTTTCTCAGATTCATAGCCGTTTTTTTGAGTTAATATAAGGTATTTATGAAGTTTTATGCGAATTTGTTATGCACCCATACTTTCCTATTTGAATTTTTTATAAGTATTTCATTATCAGTTATTTGAACTGCTTTGGACTTGCGACTACATACTACTGGACATGAGTGAAAAGCTGGCGGTGTAGTTGGATGCAACCCCAGACAGTTCCCGCCAGTCTTAGAACGGTTTCTAGCCTGCACATTGGCAGGTCTTGCAGATACTGCCAACGTGGCCCGACCAACGTGGCCCGACCAAGTGCTAAGATTGATTCATGTCCAGTAGTATGTTGCGACTAAAGACTTTGTACTAATTACAATGAACCAAATAAGTTTTTTTTATAAAAAATATTATCCTTTTGACATATAACTATTTTAAAATAAGTTATATGTCAAATTTTAAGCTAAGTATATATCTCCCTCAATGTTTTCAGTCCACCAAACTCGCCTTTGCCTGTTGCCACAAACTCCCAATCATTATTTTTCCTTTTCAACCTTCCGAATTCGCCAGTAGTTTGGTATTTCAATTCCTTGTCTAAATCATAACGGATGAGTTCTAATTGGTCTTTTTGATTGAAAACTCGAATATATGCAGTAATCAATTGCCCAAAATGTTGCTTCTTGATTTCTGCATCGTAAATACTTGCCACAAATAAAATATCGGTTACTTCTCTGGGAATATTGCTTAGGTTAACCATAATTGTTTCATCATCGCCTCTCAAACTTCCGCTCCTCTCGTCTCCGCTATGAGTTACGGCATCGTGTGGAGATTTCAGATTTCCAAAATAAACGAAATACTCTTCCGATGGGATTTTCCCGAATTTGTTGAGCATGAAAACTGAAACATCCAAATCAAATTTTGCGTGTCCTGAACGTTTCTCCCATCCCATTCCGACCCCAATTTCATGAACGTTGGGAGCTTCGGAAGCAATACTGATAGTTGCGCCTTGTAAAATATGTTTTGACATGGATAGTGGGGAATGTTTGGTTCTTGGTTCAATTTTCTAAGAGGAAAGATTATACTTTTTTCGGAAATCTACAAACCTGCATCTCTTTGTTTACTTTTACAAAAATAGGAAGGTTCAATCGTTAATTTGGGTATTGAGTGCAATTTGTGTTTTTTATTACTTGTCAGCACTTTATCATTAGTTAATTCCTTACTGGTTCAATAAAGAACTACTATATATTCCATTCGCTAGTCAAAGCTTCCTAGCTTGCAAAACAAACAACCGAAGGTTTATTAGAATATACAACACTTTACCCAAATTAACGATTGAACCAAAAGGAATAAACAATCATAAGATTATAAACACAATTGTATTATGGCAACCGCAAACTTGGCGGCTGGCGACACTACCAGCTACTCAGAGTTGTTAGAGATTATGAACACTAATTTATTATGGAGCATTACCACTCGCAGGGTCTTAAGGAACGAGTTAATAATAACTTGTAACATTATCGCAGTTTATTTTTGAGGTCGGACCACGTTGGTTAGTCAAGCTGTTCCCAGCCGGGACAAAAAGAAGCAAGAGAATTTTAATAAGTTATTTTTTACTTGTTCCTAAGTAGTACAAAGTCTTAAGTCGTTAGTCCAAAGTTGCATAAGTAATTGATTATCAGATAATCGAAAGACTTGAAATAGGAAAACATTTAACAATAACTACTTATCAGACCATTCCGAGGGAATTTATTTCTTCTGTTCATAAACTCTATAAGTAGTACAAAGTCTTTATCGAACTTGCGTTCAATCGGACTTGCGCTCAAGTCGCAAGTCCAAAGCAGTTCAAATAACTGATAATGAAATACTTACAAAAAACCAAGCAGGAAAGTATTTAAGTTTATCTACTTAATAAGCTTGGTTGTCTTGACCTTTTTTGTGAAATAGCCTTCAAGTGAGGACGCTTGAAGGAGAAAAGCGCATTTTATTCAATCTCTTTTACTTAGAAAAATCCCCACGTAATTCGATGCTAGAAAAATCCGACCCCAACTACCTCTACTTATTCAATTATGATTACCATCATAGCGAATTATGTAAGTTGGAATCAAGGCAGATTTTTGGAGAGGAAGAAAAGAATAAATTACTGTTCTCGAAGCTAGAAATTGACCCTTCTGTCAGTCCTTTTATTAAAAACAGGTTGGAGTTGATTGCCTTCTCGGCAGATTACTCGGAATTCCTAAAAAGTATTGAACATAAAAACATCCACATTGAGGGTTTCAAAATCGAATACTTAATTTGGGAAGATGATGAAACAAATTTTGCTGAAAGACGAATTAAGATGAGAGATATTGGCTATCTGATAGAAGGCAATCCTGATTTTGATATTCCGTCAATCACTTATGGTGTATGCAAAATTGAGAATATTTGGTATTTTGGAGTGTTAGCAAAACAGGATATTGGCTGGCAAAAACACAAGAACAAACCTTGTTCATTCAGCATTTCCATAGGAATGACCATTGGAAAATCCCTTGTTGGAATTGCCTCAAAAGGAGATAAATCCGACCGAATACTGGACGCTTGTTGCGGTGTGGGAACGGTACTGCTAGAAGCCTGCTTTGCCGGATTCTACATAGAAGGTTGCGACATCAACCCGAAAGCTTGCAAACATTCAGCATCGAACCTTGCCCATTATGGTTATGAAGCCCAAGTCCATTGCGCTGACATTGGTAATCTCAATAGAAAATATGATGTGGCTATCATTGACCTTCCCTACAATTTATATAGCCATTCAGATGATTCCACCGTCTCGCATATTATAGAGTCAACCGCAAAGCTGACGAGCCGAATCGTGATTGTTTCCATTTCAGATATTCAAAGTCTCATTGATAAGGCGAGCCTGAAAGTTACTGATTTCGGCACAGTTCCAAAAAAAGGAAAATCGAAATTCACACGAAATGTATGGGTTTGCGAAATAAATAATGGGTTGGATTGAGCTTTTGGTACGATTGAAATAATAGAGATTATGAATACTATTTTATTGAGGAACTCGCAGACTGGCGAGTGTCTTGTCCTGAAATAAGTTTACACAAAAGTGTAACAAAATGGAAAGATATTCAAAAGTTTTCGGCTCGAAATGGCAGTCAAGATATAGTGATGAAAATAGGTAAACCAAGATAAAATACTGATTTTTACATTTCCAATTTGCCAACTCACTATTTCGCTAACTCCTAATGTCTATTCTAACCTGCCCACATTGCAAAAGTTCTCTGCACGATTCCAGAGAGAAAACCTATGTTTGTGAAAATAATCATAGTTTCGATGTAGCCAAGCAAGGTTATTTGAACTTGTTGCCCGTGAATCAGAAAAAGTCGAAAGACCCAGGAGACAACGAAATGATGATTGCCGCCAGAAGAAACTTTTTGGAACTTGGCTTCTACGACCCACTCATAGAAAGTATTCAGAAGTTAATTACAGAGAAACTTGTTTTTGAATCTAAAAACATTGTAGCATTCGATGCAGGTTGTGGGGAAGGTTATTATTCAGAAAAAGCATTCAACAATTTATTGGGGTTGGAGACAGAAATATTCGGAACTGATATTTCCAAATATGCTGTGAAAAATGCGGCAAAGAAGTACAAAAACAACTTCTATTTTGTCAGTTCCATTTACAATTTGCCAATTGCCAATGCTAGCACAGACCTGATTCTATCCGTATTTTCGCCAATTATGGCAGAAGAATTCAAGCGGATTTTATCCGAACAAGGCTATGCAATTGTAGTAAGTCCAGCTCCAAATCATTTGCGGGAAATGGCTGAGTTGATTTATGAAAATTTCAGACCGCACACAACGAATGTAATTGAGAAAATGACTGCCGAATTCCAACATGACTCCACAAACAGAACTACTTTTGAAATAGAATTGGAAAGCCGCAGACTCTGTGCTTTCCCTCCTGAAAATGACTCCTTACTATTGGAGTACGGGAATTGAGCGATTGGAAAATATTACCAGCAAAAGTGAATTGTCTGTCACCTGCGATTTCAATATTGACATTTTCAAACCGATAAATTAGAGTGAAAAAGACAGTTTCCATAATTGGCGGAGGAGCATCTGCAATTGCTTTGGCCTGTTTTCTGAACAAGCAGAAATTTGAAGTAACGCATTTTTGAGAGGAACAAAGCACTCGGACGGAAATTCTTGGTAGCAGGAAAAGGCGGATTTAATCTGACACATTCCGAGCCAGTAGAATCGCTCATTGAACGCTACACTCCATCCTGCTTTTTTGAAAAAAACAATTGTCGGATTCGACAATACTCATTTCAGAGATTGGCTCAATTCCATTGGCATTCCCACCTATGTTGGAAGTAGCAAACGAGTTTATCCTAAGCGAGGAATCAAACCAATTGAAGTCCTCAAAGCCATTCAAGCTGTTTTGGCAAAGCAAGAAGTCAAGATTGAATACAATAAAACTTGGATTGGATGGAATCAGAACAATCAATTGGTATTCAATGACACGGAAATTATTAAAGTCTGATTATAGCGATTTTTGCATTGGGCGGTGGGAGTTGGAAAGTTACGGGTTCGGATGGAAGTTGGTTGCCAATTTTCGAGAAAAAAGGCATCAAAACCATTCCCTTTCAGCCTTCAAATTGTGGGTATCATATTGATTGGAACACCGATTTTATTCAGAAACACGCAGGCTCTCCACTTAAAAACATTTCCATTTCCTGCCAAGGAAAAACACAAAAAGGCGAAGTAGTCATTACCCAATTCGGATTGGAAGGAAATGCCATTTATGCACTCAGCCCAGAAATTAGAGAACAACTAAATACCAAGAAAAAGGCCACTATTTTCCTCGACTTAAAACCCACTTTATCTTACACAGATATTGTGAGCAAACTGACAAAATCGAAATCCAAAAAACTTACTGAGAATACTAAAAAACGAATTGAAACTAAGTCCTGTCAAACTTGGCTTGCTGAAAACCTATGTTTCAAAAGAAGATTTCTTAACGATTGATACACTCGCTCTAAAAATCAAAAGTCTCCCACTTACTATTTCTGATTCTGCCGAGTTAAATGAAGCCATCTCTACAGTGGGCGGAGTTTGCTTATCGGAAGTTGATTCAAACTTTCAACTAAGCTCTCTCCAAAATCATTATTGCCTTGGGGAAATGTTGGATTGGGATGCGCCCACGGGTGGATATTTATTGCAAGCTTGCTTTAGTATGGGAGTTGGCTTGGCGGAGTGGTTAAATGGGAAATAGAATAGAAAATATTTTATCTTCGTAAATATGATGAAGCATGTTGTGCTATCCATTATTGGTTCAATCGCTAATTTGGATATTGAGTGCAATTTAGCTTAGGAACGGAAAATAAACAAGATGCTGTTTTCTCAGGACTGCCGCCCCTTGCTTCTTTTTGATCCGGGGCACGCTGTCTATTCTTCCAATCTCCATTCGGGCAATCCCATTGCGGGTATAAAAAATGTGCCGTAGTGTCGGACTGGCGCTCCATCGGACTGGCGATTCAGTGCTATGCCAATTTTTTTGCCTAAACTAGCCAGCGTGGCCAACGATTAATACAATCCAAAAGAATTGAAAAACAAAACTAAATTAAGAATAGCATCCATCCTAAACACAGTTAGCCTAGATTCCTCAATCACAGCTTTGCCCACTTTCAATTTGTCAGAATTAAAACTGGACAACTGAGCTAGAGTTTGAATTACCCACCAATCTAAGATTAGGGCATTTGGCGGAGAGAGTTGTCTCCGAATTGATTAAATCATCTGCCAACTACAAAATGTTGTATGAAAATACGCAAGCTGATTGAAAATGGCAGAACCATAGGGGAAATTGACTTCATCATTGAAAACAGTCCGACACAAAAGCTAGTAATCCACCTGGAATTAGCCTATAAGTTTTACCTATTCGACCCAAGCATTTCCCCAAAACCTATCAACAATTGGATTGGCCCAAACAGGAATGATTCTTTGAAAGAGAAATTGGGGAAGCTCAAAAGAAAGCAGTTCCCCCTACTCTATCACAACTCCGCACAATCAGAATTTGAAGATATAGAACTCGATGAAGTTTCCCAAAAGCTCTGCCTGTTAGCCTCCTTATTCATTCCCTACAATTTCAAAGGAAGTTTCACTCCAATCTATGAAAAAGCTATCAAAGGTTACTATTTGGACTTTGAGACTTTTACAAGTCTGGATAATTCAGAAAAAACCTACTATTTACCTCCAAAAAAGGAATGGGGAATGAATCCTGCTGAAAACGAAACTTGGACAAATTTTGAGGGAATCAGGAATCAACTTTCCCAAAGTATGGAAGAGAAGCAAGCACCTTTGTGTTGGCAAAAGCTGGGGAATACTTATTCGGCTTGTTTTGTGGTTTGGTGGTAGGAGGTTTGGAAATCTGCCACTTCATACTAACCCCAATTATGAGTTAAGTAGTACAAAGTCTTTATCGGACTTGCGTCCACGCTCGAACCAAATTCACACTACTCTAAAAATAATATATTTAACCTACTGATAATCAGAATTTTAAACCTATTATTCAGGTTATATATTTCATTTCCCTCGGATTTGAGAACCCGAGAATTGTCAGAACTGAGGTTCTGACAGGCACAGTTTTAATCTGGAATTTCGTTTAAAAACTTGAAACAAAAAGAGTATAATTCCGAATCATCGTTCAAAGAATTATACTCTTTTTCAAAAGAAAATAACCCAATCAAATCGGTAAACTGCCACCATTCACACTCAAAGTGAATGCGGTAATAAATCCTGCTTCTTCCGATGCGAGGAATCTGTAAGCATAGGCAATATCTTCGGGAGACCGATTCTGCCCACGGGAATGCCCGCAATTCCCGCTTTGATGACATCTTCTGGCATGCTATCGGTCATTTCCGATTTGATGAATCCTGGGGCAACCGCATTCACGGTAATGCCACTTCTGCCCAACTCTTTGGCAAGCGATTTTGTGAAGCCGACAATTCCCGCCTTGGTTACTGCATAATTAGTTTGACCAAATGCTCCAACCAAACCATTGATGGAAGATGTATTGATTATTCGCCCATATCTGGCAGCTTTCATGATTGGCACAACCACTTTACAAGTATTGAAAGCACCAGTCAGATTCACATTCAAGACAGAATGCCATTCATCGTCAGACATTTTCATGAATGATTTATCTCTGATGATTCCCGCATTGTTGATTAGAATATCTATTCTGCCGTGGTCGTTCATTATTTTTGATACAGCAGTTTCCACCTCCTCCCTTTTAGTAATATCTACTTTCTGGAAAAAAATATTCCCACCATTTTTGGTCAATTCTTCTACAACTGACTCTCCGTCAATTACATCCCAAAGAGCTACGGTTGCCCCGGCTTCGCAGAATACTTTACAAGCACCTTCTCCAATTCCCCTTGCTCCTCCTGTGATAATCGCTATTTGTCCTTCTAAACTTTTCATATTTTATTGGTTATGTTGTTTTTTTTGTAATCAAAGCTGTCTAAAGTGTAAGTATTGGTAATTAATTATTAAGTAGGCAGAAGGAATTATTTAACATTTCGATTAAAATGTAACATTCTGAATTTCAATAACTTAATTTATTTTTTTGCTACGGCATCGGCCATCCGACTTTCTGTTTTTGGTAGTGATAAACTGGTAAGGCTAACAAAATATAAACCATGGTGCAAGCGTCCGCTCAATGCTGTTAAGTTAAGGGAATTCTTCTTCAGTCAGCGTGACCCGGCCGGAGACTGATTTCCATTTTCGGCACAGATTGGCGATTGCGCCCCCAGAAAGAACCTGCGCCAGCATTTCCGCTGGTTTAAGCGGGCTTCCCAAGCGTCCACGCTTAAACCATAAGCAAAATCGCACTCAATACCCAAATTAACGATTGAACCAGAATAATAAGCTTTTCACTCCAACTTGTCAGGTTTGTCAAATTCAATAAGAGTATGTTTGAATCGACATAATTTTGGTTTCTACGGCTTTTTGAATATGCTTTCTTCGTTATTTCCTTCCTACGTAGCTTTGGCTATGTGTTTCTAAAA
The DNA here is from genome assembly GCA_963729615.1 of uncultured Cytophagales bacterium. Taxonomy (GTDB): domain Bacteria; phylum Bacteroidota; class Bacteroidia; order Cytophagales; family Flammeovirgaceae; genus JBLIFI01. The sequence goes on along the minus strand of CAVSOI010000021.1, from coordinate 185,010 downwards.
TGCCTAGAAAGCCTGTTTTGAAAATCTTGTATAATTCCCAAAAAATCAATCCAAACATACTCTAAAGCCTACTAATTTGACGTAATTGTCTTGACAAAAAAAATCTAACTTAGCCAACGCTTTATATCTGCGAAAGCAAATGGTTTCTGGCAATCAGCCCTGCGCCAATCACTCCAGCCAAATTGCCGAGTTCGGAAATCTTCAATTGCGTATCATTATTCATTAGGCTGAGGGAGTATTTTTTGACCGCACTTTTGATAGGGAGGCGAATGTAATCTTCGGTTTGCGCCAGACTTCCGCCCAAAATGACGAGTTCGGGATTGAAAACGTTGATGAGCATGGCAACTCCTCTGCCAATTTTTTCTCCAATTTCCGCCACAAGTTCAATGGCAAGCATGTCATCGTCTGCCACAGCTCCAATGATTTTACCAAGTGAAATTTTCTCTAAATCTTCAGGATTATTTACCAAAATAGAAGTTGAGCCATTGGCAATCTCCTCCCTGAACCGCTTTACCAATGCCCAACCGCTTGCTTCTGTCTCCAAACAACCTTTTTTGCCACATTGGCAAATGATGTCGTTCGAGAAAATGGGAATGTGCCCAAATTCTCCGCTGTAACCAGATTTCCCATAATATAATTGGCTGTCAATCATTACACCCATTCCAATTCCGAAATCCAGATTGAGGTAAAGTACATCTTTTTCTTCCTTGACCACACCCGCACAAAACTCCCCGTAAGCCATTGCCCGTGAATCATTTTCTAGCAGAACGGGAATGCCAATTTGCTTCTCAATGATTTCGCTCAGCGGGTCTTCGTGGAAATGGAAGAAACTGTAACTGTAGCCCGTTGCATAATTCACTCGCCCCGAAAGGTTCATTCCAATTCCCAGAATCTTGTCTTTAGGAATTTCTGCCAAACCATCTATAAACTCCAAAATAAGCTGACAGAGTTGGTCGAGAGACTTTTCATCGTTGTGGAGTTCGTAGGGAATCTTCTCTTCGAGTTTGACCAAATTTTTCTGAAAATCAGTCAGACCAATGTTGATGGAGTCGTGCTTGACGTCAATTCCCATGAAAAAACCCGCATTCGGAGCCAATCCATACAAATTTGGCTTTCTTCCTCCAGTAGAATCCACTTTTCCGTAATCTTCCACTAACTCGTTCTCAATCAGTTCGTTAATCAACGAAGTTACTTTTGGAGTGCTGAGGGAAAGCTGTTTGCAAAGTTCGGCAATGGTAGCATTCCCAGAATTGGCAAAAATGCTGATAATTTGCTTTTTGAGATTCACATTCTTGAAGGCAACTCCAGTAGGATTTTGGGAATTGAGTTCATCAAGGAAGTTTTTGGACATAAATGCAGGTTTGAAGTTGAGAACAATAGTAGGTTCTCATGTTGAATAGCAAGTGGTTCGTTGTTACATTTTACCAAAGTTATATAGAAAGATTTCCTTTCACAAAAGGCATCCGAAAATGAGTAATCCTAAATTATTGAAAACTTAGTAAAACTATCTAACCCATACTACTGGACATGAGAGAATCGCTGTGGTCTGACGGGGTCGCCCAGACCATCGGCTGAGTCCGCAGATTCTGCCAGACGTTGAACGGCCATCGTGGCTCGGATTAAAATTGACCTTCGGCAGGGTTTTCTGGGGTCGGACAGCCGATGCTGTCGCCATCGACACCTCTGCCGAGGTCTTGATTTTTGGAGATGTCCAGTAGTATGAGGATGGTCAAAATTTGAGATTTGAGATTTTGCACTATTTTTAGATTTAATTAAAAAATATATGGCAATAATTTGACTGAATATAATAATACTAAGTTACTGATTAACAATTACTTAAATCATTCTTCATTCTTAATTCTTAATTCTTAATTCTTCATTTCCCCAATCAATAATTGTACTTATCAAATACATAACTCATAATTGGGGTACTATACATTTTCAAAAATTATTTTTGTTCAACCAACTCGCAGAGTCTTATCAGACCACTTCGGAGGGATTCACTTTATGTTTCTGTATATTAGTATGACTCCCATTATAGCCAATCACTTAATTTTAAGCTTTGGATTACACTTGCACAAAACACACTCTATTATTACTATTACTGTTTCCAATCTCCGCTTTCTCACAAAGTGCAGAAAGTTATTTCATAGTTCTAGCGCAACATGGGGAAATATTGAATGGAGCAAATAGGGTTTCCGACTTTGATAAGATTTTCCAATCCGATACTATTCGATTTGGTGGCAACAGTTATTTGGGACTTGTTCATTCTTCTGGAAAATACGTGGAGCTGACCGAAAAGGGAAGTTATAGTCTCTCTGAACTGGAAAATAAGCTATCAGAAGCTACTGTATTTAAAGAAAGTTATCTATTGGTTTTCCTCAAACCTAGGAAGCTAAATCTGCTTGGGGCGTTCATGAAAGTGTGCTTCGATGTGGTTTTTGTCATGGATGGGTTTCTTTCTCCAAGCAATTCAACCATATTCAATTGTATGGAGATAGTATTTTCTTGGATTGGAAGTATAGAGACCAGAAGCTGATAAACGAATCGGAAATACTCTTTTCTGATTTGCTTAGTGAAGATTCAGAAAAATTCACATCTGCAAATCAGTCTCTTACCACTAAGTGGAAAAGTAATTGGAATAGCTTTCCAAACGCTAGCATAAATATTGAAATGGGGAATATTCGGCAAGAACCAGAAAGAAAAAGTACTTATACGCTACATGTGGTAATCAGAAAAATCTCAAAAAGTAGATTCCCCACAATTCAGCAAGCTATTTTGCTGAATAAATCCAATGATTCAATTCTCTTAGATTTGGCTTTGGCAATTGCCTTTGAAGCAAACGGATTCCCGATGGATGCGTATTTTGTTTACCAAAAACTGCTTACACAAAATCCGAAAATCAGCAGTTTCAAAAAGCTGTTTTCGGATTTTGCAGAAAGGCAACTGATTTTCAATTCCAACTAATTTCTTGGGGGTCATCAATCCCAGTCAAAAGGCTCAGTGCAAGGACTGCATTCATAATCCATGAGCCTTCCCAAACATTCAGCTTTCCCATCTTTTTTCAGATGAACGTAAGCTAAATCCACTTTTCTTTGTCTCTCTTCCCCTTTCTCATCATTAAAAGTGATTATGACTTGGTAATATTCATCTGTTCCGGTATGCTCAAAAGATGCACTTACAAATTCATAGACATATCGTTCATCGTTTTCGCAGCAAGCGCACCAAAACATGATTTCGGAAGGCTCATTTCCATTCAGATATTTGACTGTTTCCTCGGCTTGGGCTTTGGAAATCCACGCCAATTGATCTGCTTTGGCAGTAAAGCCTACGAATAGGAAAGCTAGAAATAAAAAGATTTTAGAGTATTGCATTATTGATTAGTTTAAGTTCTCAAAAATTTCATTGGCACAAAACTGGATTTTGCACCAATGAAATTAGTTATAAAAATTGAGATTTTACTGTTTTAAAAGCGCAGATTTGTCGAAAGTATTCAGACTAAACGCACTATGTAAATTTATTATATTTGCTTTTAAAAAGTCATGTTTAAAGGTTTGAATGGGCATTTATCAGAAATCAAAGATTTTCGCAGACGTAATGAAAACTTTCAACATGAACTCTTGGACATCTTGATGCTGAGCATTTGTGCTGTTTTCAGCGGGGCAGAGGATTTTGTGGAGATCGAGCTTTATGGGAAGCAAAAAAAGTCTTTTCTTGAGGGCTTCATCCCTCTCGAAAAGGGAATCCCCTCCCATGATACCATTCGCAGGGTATTTCTCCATCTAGACCCCGAGGTTTTCAATGCAAAATTCATGGCTTGGGTACAGGAATGCCTGAAAAAATTAAACCTCGAATACCGTCACATCAGCATTGATGGCAAGACATTGCGGGGCAGCAAATCAGGTATCCATCTGGTCAGTGCAGTAGCCAGCGAGCTCGGCATCAGCCTGGGACAGGTAAAGACCGATGAGAAGAGCAATGAAATCACTGCAATTCCCGAGTTGCTGGACCTTCTTCTGCTGAAGGGCTGTATAGTCTCCATCGATGCACTGGGTTGCCAGCGTGATATTGCCAAAAAAATTGTAGATGCCGAAGCCGATTATTTCCTTGCCCTCAAAGGAAACCAGCCCTGCCTGCGCAAGGAGGTCGAAGAGCAGTTCTCGCATACCTACAGGGATGAGCCACACCGAGAGTCCCTATGGACGGCCTCCCACAACGGGGTCGTGAACTATCAGGTTGCGGTCTGCAACCGCATTGACCTGATAGGCGAGGCTGACAAATGGAAAGGGCTTGCTTCTCTCATACGGGTGGAGACCTCCACCGAGAAAGGGCGAGAAACCCGTTATTATATCAGCAGTATAAAGAATCTGTCCCAAAAGCAGGCGATGGGACTGGCTCAAAACCACTGGAGTATCGAGAACCGCCTGCACTGGCAGCTCGATGTGACCATGAGAGAGGACGAGAAACGGCATCGAACCAAGTTTGCACCCGAAAACCTTTCCCTGCTCAGAAAGTTGTTCTTGAATATGGCTTATGCCAGAAATGAGAAAATCAGCAAAAAGAAACTACTCAAGAAAATGGCTTGGGATGACGATTTTGCAAGAACGATATTCGATGACTTATTCCAAAATATATAGTGCGTTTAGTCTGGAAAGTATTTCAGAACCAATTATTCAGTTGGTGGATCGGTAAAATGGCGAATTAACAAATTGGAAAACTATATATAAGCAAGTAAACTTAATTGCTCTCCTGTTTTACTTTCTGTAAGTAATTGATTATCAATTACTTTATTCGATTTGGACTTACGGCTAAAGACTTTGGACTACTGACTTCTAAAAGTATGCTTGAATTGATTTTTTTGGGAATATCATTCGGTTAACTGTAATATTTTTAGAAAAATCAGAAATCAAAATTTGTTGAATTGCATTTTTATTAGATTTTTAAGTAAAAATTTGGCGAAATATATAAAATACAATGTGCTGATTATCGAGTGTCTGAACTATTATTAATTCTTCATGGCCAAGTCACCCTGTTTTCATTTCCCCAATCCACAACTGTACTTAGGCATATCAAATACATAACTCATAATTAGGCGCACTAACTGTTAGTTTACTATATTGCCGACTCGTTTCTCCATCTATATTCATAGAAAATATGTTTCGCAAAATCATAATCTCTTTCCTAATTATTCTTCTACTTGGTTTAATAGGAACTTACTTTTATCTGCCATATCTCAATGATTATCAGACTGATGGCGAGATAAGTCTAAAGGGTTTGACAAGTGAGGTAAAAATAATTCGGGACGAAAAGGGAATGCCTTACATCTATGCCAACAACTTGCGAGACGCATTGACTGCACAAGGATTTGCGATGGCACAAGACCGACTTTTCCAAATGCAGTTGACCAAGCTTTTTGCAGAGGGCAGAATTTCTGAATTGGCGGGAAAACAAGCTTTGGCTATTGACAAAAAACACAGAAGCATCGGTTTTTTGAGGATTGCCAAACAACATGCGCTCATTTTAGACGAGGAAACCAAAGGAGATTTGCAGGCTTTCGTAGATGGAATCAACCAGTTTATTGAGCGAGACGAGAACCTGCCAATTGAGTTCGGCTTGGCGAAACTCAAACCTGAAAAATGGACTATCGAAAATAGCCTTTCCATTCTATATTACATGGGCTGGACTTCTACCTCCAATATGAATACGGAACTGCTGTCTCTGAAACTAATCGAAAAATTGGGAGTAGAAAAATTCAAATCCATTTACCCAATCCACACAAACCCAGAAGACAGTTTGCTTTTGGCAGAGCCTGATTTTGAAATGTTGGATTCGGCAATATTCTACAGTTTTGGCGCACACAAAGATTCATTCAATACATCATCTTCCACGAGAAAATACGTTTCCAAAACAAATAATATTGCCTCTTTTTGGAGTGAGCAAGCCAGCCCAAATGTGTATTGGGGAAGCAACTTTTGGGTTTTGGATGGCTCTAGAACGGAAAGTGGCAAAGCAATTTTGGCCGGAGACCCACATTTGGACACTCGCATTTTGCCAGGAACACTTTACGCCTCGGCAATTATTCTGCCCGATAATCGGATTGTGGGCGCAACAATCCCAGGAATTTACGGAATGATTTTGGGGAAAAGCGATTATGTGGCGAACAGCTTGACCAATGCTTATATGGATATGCAGGATTTGGTTTTGGAGGAAATGGATTCTGAAAATCCGAACAATTATTTAGCAAAAATGGAATCTGTTCCATTCAAATTGAAGAAAGAAACTTTGTTTTTTCGACAAGACGATGGAAGTTTAGGGGAAGAGGAATTTATCATTCGCTCCACAACTACGGGAATTGTATTGAACGATGGCTTTGAGGAATTGCCAAATGATTACGTTTTGTCGTTGCGCTGGTCGCCTTTGGAGAACATGAAATCAAGTTTGGGAGTTGACCATTTACTGAAATCCAAGTCGGTGTATGAATCCATTGAGCGATTGAAAAATGCTACGATGGCTTGCCACAATGTGGCTTTGGCAGATTCTAAAGGTAATATTGCCAGAATCACGATTGGCTCACTCCCAAAAAGACAGAAACATACAGGGATTTTTCCATTGACTAGAGATTTGACAGAAGCAGACTGGAACGGATTCGTCTCAAATGATTCTATGCCAAGGCAAATTGGCTCAGAGAAAGGCTGGCTGGCGAGTGCAAACAACAAATCTGTCCTATCGGATTATCCATATTATGTCTCCAACCATTTTTCACCTGGCTACCGATACGAAAGGTTGCAAGAATATTTCAACTTGAAAGATGTGTATTCCCCAGCCGACAATTGGGAACTCCAACGAGATTGCAAAAATATGCTGGCAGAAAGAATTGCCCCAATTTTTGCCAAAGCTTTGATGCAAGATACTTCTACTGTAGAAATGGGGAAATTGATTGGCAACTGGGATTTTGTAGAAGATTTAGAAAGTGTGGAAACCAGCATTTTCCAACGAACTTATTTGGAATTCGCCAAGGCAGTTTACTTGGATGAATTAGGCGAAGAACTGGGAATGGAAATGCTAGGCGATTGGTATTTCTGGCAAGAACGATTGGAGAAAATGATTCTGAATGGAGAATCGGAATGGTTCGATGACATTTCCACTTCGGAGAAAGAAACCATGTCAGATTTGGTAATTCAATCTGCAAAATCCGCAAAATCGCAACTTACAGAAAAACTAGGCATAGATATGATGGCTTGGCAATGGAGCAAAATCCACCGAATCACTTTCGTAAACCCACTTAGAAGAGACGGTTTTGGGAGCGAGTGGCTGGGGAAAGTTGCCCCAATGGCTGGCTCTGGGGAAACGCTCTATCGGGCAAGAGGGGATTTTGACAATCCTGAAAATGTGCATTTCTCAGCTTCGGTCAGAATGGTAGTCGATTTTGCTGATTCCGATAAAATATTAGCCGTTCAAGGTGGCGGAGAAGCTGGCAGAACATTCCATCCGCACAGTAAAGACCAAATCCAGCCTTATATGGATGGCACAAAAACTTACTGGTGGTATAGCGATGAAATGATTCAGAAACACAAACATAGCGAGTTGATTCTCAAACCTTGATTTGGTAGTGATAAACTGGTATGGCTAACAAATAAAAAACCATAGCGCAAGTGTCCGCTCAATGCCGTTAAGTTAGTGTGAATTTGGTTCGAGCGTGGACGCTCGAACCAGCGTGACACGCTGGCGCAGGTTCTTTCTGGGGGCGCAATCGCCAACCTGTGCCGAAAATGGAAATCAGTCTCCGACTGAAGACGAATCTCCTTAACTTAACGGCATTGAGTGTCCGCTGGGCGGCACTCCGCTTGTGCCGAAATATCCAAAAGCAACCTTACATCTTGCATACTACCCTTGATTTTTCTACTATACCATAATACTGCAAATCTCAATCAGAAACCCGTCAATGTCTCTCAAATAGCCTACTTTTTGTCCCCAAGGTTTCGTTTGAATTGATTCATATTTTGTTGCACCAGCCTGAATTGCCTTTTCGAAAACTGCTTCTGGGTCTTTTGTGGCAAAGCCTAATTCTATTCCAAACGGGATTGTTTTGAGACTGCCTCTCTGAAAACCTCCTTTCAGATTACTTTCTGCTAACTCCAAAGAAGCGAAAGCAAGCTTAGTTTCCCCAGAAATCAATTCTCCATAGTCTCTTTCTGGAGTCATGAATTTACGCTCGAACCCAAAGGCATTTTGGTAGAAAGCAAGCGATTTATCTACGTTTTTCACATAAAGTATAGTGTAGGAATATTGAATCATTTTGTTTGTGGAGCTATATTTCAAATTATTGTTTCTCTGCTTTCTCTCTCATAAAATTAGGCGGATTCAGTCGGAAACCCACTTTTATATCGAATCGGATATATTGGTGGGCAATTGCCAATTTAGGGAAATGTACTGATGTTAAGTCATCGGCAAAGGTAATTCCTGCAAAAAATCTCTCTGAATTGTAGCCCAATGCCAATCGCAAGTCAACCAAAGGAGCAACACTTACCCGATTGGTTTCCTCATTTTCTGAAGGCAGAGAGAACTGCTGGCGTTGAACATCGAATCCTATTGCCATCAAAGGAGTAAATGAGAATTTTTTGTTCAACACGAAGTTGCGAATAAACCCTCCTCCAAACCCGATTCCCAAAACTTTGTAATCTTCCAAGTCTGCGTATTCTCCAAAAGCAGACTGGATTGGTGTAGGAATAATAGAGGAATCTGCATCTAGTGCATTAAATCCTAAGTTCGTGTTGTTATTTTTGTTTCTTATTTCCTTCTACTGCATCAAAATTCTTAGCCGTAGCTATGGCTATGCCTGCAAATTTTGCTTTGCAGAAGAAAATAATATTCCAAAAAATTACAGACACTAACTTAGAACTCAATGCACTAGTCTCATGCTATACAAATGGCTGAGAAGCAACCAAGAACCCACGCTTTTTATTTGTCTTTCCGTAGAATTGAATGCCGATTTATACGAATATTTGTTCCCATTGAACAGATAGATTCCCTTCGCTTTCCAGTAATGCAGTTCCAAATCGCCTCTCAATGTTAAGCCTTCAGCGTTCGGAGTGTAGTTTTTCGTGTTGAAATCAGCAAAGCCATGGTAGTCTTTATAATATAAATCGACAATGAGTTTTCGTTTGACATATTGCAAGCCTAAATCCAAATAGTCTGTTTCTCCATATTTCTCTACATCGCTCAAAGAATTTTGCACTTGAAATGCCAAGTTCAATCCGATATTTTTGTAGAATAATCCGATTCCCAAGACTGAACGTACATTTGGTCTGTAATTTATTGTGTTGATATTTACAAATGAACGATTTCCCTCTCTTGGCTTCAGTTCCATCAGCAAGTTGCGTGTAGAAACAAACGGGCTTATTGAGAACTTTTTTGAAAAGAAATCTACATAAGAACTATCTACTTGGGCAGATGATTTCCAACAAGTTATACAACATAAAATGGCGAGTATAAATCTCATAAGAATTAGGTCTCACCCGTCAGTATTTTGAACGGGAAAGCAAGCATTACCCCAAAGAAGATTTATGCCGTGGCTTCTTAACTGGTTCGCCAGCGTGCCTTCGCATCATATCCATTTTGCTTTTAGGCACAAACAGAATATCCCATTTCTCGTCTAGTTTGGCAGGGTACAATAACTCATCGTTTACCACAAAACCTTTATAATTCATTTTCTCGAAGAACTGCAACATTTGCTTTCGGTCTTCTCCGTTGGACTCCACCAAAACCATAGGCTGGAATTTGAGAATGATTGGTTTGATTTCGGGAATTACCACGGTTTCAAAACCCTCAATATCGCACTTAATGAAATCCAACCTTTTTAGATTGGCAAAAAGTTGACTTCCTTGTCTCATTTCAGCCTCAAATTCAATTCCGGCAACTTCTTCTTTGTCCAATACAAAATGGGAACCCGAAGCCATAAAGCCATTCTTGTTGAGCGTGTTATTTCCCAATTTAATAGATTTGGTTTCCGTTCCCAAAGCATAAGGCATGATTTCCACTTGGGGGAATTCAGAGGTGTTTTTCCTCAAAACAGACAAGATAGGTTTGATGGGTTCTACGGAATAGACTTTGCCATTCTTGCCAACCAATCGGGCAAAAACCACAGATAAGTAACCTAAATTTGCACCAATATCTATGCAAACATCTCCTTCTTCAATGATTTTTTGAAGGAAATAAGGATAGTCGTAAACTCGATTCTTTTTCAGCCAGCCAGCATCGAAAGAAACGAAATACATTTTGCTTAAAACCAGTAAATAGGTTTCGAGTGGTAAAATTTTATATAGGATTTTACGTAATGAATCGCCCATTGTAGCTTACTTAATCTTGGTTGTTAATTAGGTTTAAGTCGGATTGGTGCGAAGTTAGCAATTTGGAACTTCACTAACACAGTTTCGGAGAGAAAGCAATAAAATAATAAACGTTAAGAAAGTTTATTAAAATTTAGGTAGTGTAGAAGAGGTCAAGCTATTTTGGGATATTTCGGCACAAGCGAATGGCCGCCCAGCGGAATGCCGCCCAGCGGAATGCTCAATGCTGTCAACTTAGTGCAAAGATTGTACTTTTTTTGGTTCAAGCATAGACGCTTGCGCCCCCAGTCAAAACCTATGCCGAAAATGGAAATCAGTCTTTGACCGGGTCACGTTGACCGGGTCGCGCTGACTGAAGCTTGTATAATAGTAGAAACTTAGGAATTGATGCACTAGCCAGCGTGGCCAGCGTGGCCCGGCCCGAACCGACCCGACCTCAAAAATAAACTAAGACAAAACACGCATTTATTTAATCCCCGTTCCTTACTGGTTTACTGTTTCCAAAATCCACTTCATCCCCACAATTATGGCAAAATTTAGCCTGTGGCAGATGATTGCCTGCTCCACAGTTCGAGCATTTGTTGGCTTCTTCTTTATTCCTTTTCTTGCCCATTTCTGAACTAACAATTCCCGTGGGAACGGCAATAATTCCGTAACCTAGAATCATAATCAAAGAGGCGATTGCCTGACCCGTGATTGTGGCAGGAGCAATATCGCCATAACCTACGGTGGTCATCGTAACAATTGCCCAATAAATACTTCTTGGTATGCTGGTAAAACCATTCTTTCCGCCTTCAATCAGGTACATTACCGTTCCCAAAATGGTTACCAAAATAGTTACTGCGCCAATGAATACAATAATTTTGGCTTTGCTCGCATTCAAGGCTTCTTTTAGTTGAGAAGCTTCTCCCAAGAAGTGAGCAAGCTTTAGAACTCTGAAAACCCTCAAAAGCCTTAAACTCCTTATAATAAGCAATGAATGCCCTCCAATTAGAAAAAGACCCAAGTAAGAGGGAATTATGGACATTAAATCTACTAGACCAAAAAAGCTGAAGACATACTTTTTTGGCTTTCTCACTAATCCAAATTCTTAGGATATATTCTAGCGTAAATATTATTGTGAAAACCCATTCCAAAAAATAGAAAAGCTTTCCGTACTCGCCCTGCAGTTCCCTTACACTTTCGAGCATGACCAAAAGAACGCTCATCAAAATTGAAACGAGCAAAGAAACATCAAAGAATCTACCCCAAAACGTGTCTGTCTCAAAAATGACACTATAAACCTTTCTTTTCCAAGCAGGGTATTGGTCAATTTGAACAGGGCGATTTTTCAAGGGAGTTTGCTTTTCTATGATAATTGGGGTTTCAATTTTTCAATTCTTAGAACTTTATGAATTGTTCTCTAATATTGCCATTTAAGTTTTCAACCGATAAGTACAAGTACAAAATAGAAAGTCGGATGCCGATGCCAAAATAAAGTAAGTTATTGAAAGTCAGAATATTACATTGAAATCGAAATGCCAAATAATTCCTTCCACCTACTTAAGTAACTGTAACTACACAGTTGGCGAATTGGTGGATTGGCGAGTTGGCGAATTAAAAAATTGAGCGATTCTAGACTATAAAACAGTATATTGTCTTATTTTTTCTATTTTCATACATATTATACTATTTCTTACTCAGGTTCTTTTATTGTATTATTTAAAGAATATTTGGCTAATTTGAGTACTTATTCAGATTATTTCGACTATAAAAATACTAATTCAATTTAAAAGTTACATTTAAGTTCTTTGTACAATTTATAACACATTGAAAATCAATAATTCAAACAACCTAAGTAGTTACAAGTAACTTAAGTTACGCAAAATCTCAATTTATACGACAAGTCTGCTCCCCCATTAGCTGAAGCTAGTGGCAATTGAATCAGGATTCTGAAAACCTATTCAATGGCAACCATCTTTAGATGGTTGAGAATAAGCGAAAGAAGGTTTGTTCTTTTGAATCCAAACTTGCAAACTGCGTATGCCGCCCAACGGAGACTCAATGCTGTCAACTTAGTGTTTAAAAGCGTTTTCAACACTTTTGGTTTGTAATTGGACGTGGCTAGAGCTACGTCCTACAGAACTGAAACTTTCAAATTACACCTATTTTTGGTATAAAATTAAATACATATTTTCCTTAAGGAATGGGGATTAAATAAACTGCGGTAATGTTACAAGTTATTATTAACTCGTTCCTTAGTTGACAGCATTGAGCGGAAGCTTGCGCTATAGTTTTTTGTTTGTTTGAAGAAAGTGTATTTTCAAATTTACTCAATCCCCAAAGCTTCGCACGCTTTTCTGGCCGCATCTTGTTGCGCCTTCTTTTTACTGTAGCCATGACCTTGCGCAATTTCCTCATCATCTACTACAACTTGCGCCAAAAATTGACTTTTGTGCTTCGTTCCCTTCTGCATAATCTCAAACCGAACCGATTTGTCATGTTTTTGAGCCCATTCAATTACCAGACTTTTGAAATTGGTTGGCGTGTCTAGCACATCTTTCAAATCAAAATGCCTTTTTATCAGCTTGTTGATGATGAAACTTTTGCAAGATTTAAAACCTTTGTCCAGATAGTAAGCGCCAATGAATGCTTCCATCGCATCGCCATAAATAGACTTGTGGGAAAGTGCCGTTTTCCGTTTGGAATTATATTTGACCAACTCCTTTAAACCAATTTTGAGTGCCAAATGATTGAGTGCATCCCTGTTTACAATCCGTGAGCGAATATCTGTGAGGAATCCTTCGTCTTTGTAAGGGAATTTCTTAAAGAGAAACTCTGCCACAATAGAACCCAGCACCGCATCGCCTAAATATTCTAAGCGTTCGTTTGATTCTCGGAAGCCAGTTATTCCTTCCTCCGCTACAGAAGTGTGCTGCATTGCCAAGGAATATAAGCGGATGTTTCCAGCACTTTTTCCTGTGATAACTCTGACTGCCTGAGCCAATCGTTTTTCTTCTGCTGTGTATGACCTAAACCTACCGAACAAATTATTTGATGAATGATATGAAGCAACCAAATCAGAAACAGTTGCTCAATAATGTGAAACATGCGCACTTTGTGCAGATATGGTAACAAAACTAATCATTTTGCTCAAATTGGCACAAAAAATAGAAATATTGTTTGGATTTTGATAATTAGGAACGGAAAATAAATAAGATGCTGATTTCTCAGTGGGACTGCTCCCAGTAGGACTGCCCCAGTAAGGACTGCCCCTTGCTTCTTTTTGGTTCGGGACACACTGTCTATTCTTCCAATTCCATTGGGGCAATCCCATTGCGAGTATAAAAAATGTGCCGTAGTGTCGGACTGGCGCACCATCGGACTGGCGCACCAGCACTATGCCATATTTTTTAGTCCCGGCCGGGAACGGCTAAACTAGCCAGCGTGGCCAACGTGGTCTGAACCGACCTCAAAAATAAACTGAGACAAAACACGATTTTTTTTATTCCCGTTTCTTGGTAAAAGGTTATGAATAACTAATCCCATTTGACTTGCTATTTTCCTCGTCAAAATTACCTAAAAAATCGGAATGCCAATATTTATTTCCCGTTTCTTACCGAAATCAGGTTGGGTTCATTTCTGAAATCTTGGGGTTTTATGAATTATTATTCCGCTCGAATGAGTTTCCCCAAAATTGGCGGAACTCATTTGAGCTGATTGAAACTCATAGAAATAGCTTGGAATTTCGAGAGAAGCCTTCTTTCTTCTCATCAATCACTAGTAACGAAATCCAACAAAAAAATACGGAACACAAACTGAAAAGCCGATGGAAATCAATTCCATCGGCTTTTCAACTATTTGCTCAATAAGTTATATACGCATTTTGCTACTCAAGCTACAGAATTTATATCAATCCGTTTGTTGCCTTTACCGCTTCTGCGCTATCTTTAAGTTCTGATTTTTCAGAATCATTCAACTTGATTTCTACAATCTTCTCAATTCCATTTGCTCCAATCAGAGCAGGAACTCCAATGCAAAGGTCATCTAAAGCCATATTCGCCTTCGCAGCAGGCAAGAACAAGGGAACATTTTTTTAGAATCATTCGCAATAGCATGAACCATAGCTGAAACTGCCGCACCTGGCGCATACCAAGCAGAACGTTCCAAGCAGTTTAGTAAGTGTAGCACCGCCCACTTTAGTTTCCTGTTTTACTTCGTCCATTCGTGCTTCGCTGATGAAAGATGAAGCTGGCACGGAATTACGAGTTGCCAAGCGAGTCAATGGAATCATGCCTTTGTCGCTATGACCACCGAGTACCATGCCGTCGACATCTGAAATTGGACACTCTAATGCTTCCGCCAAGTCTGTACTTGAAACGAGCTGAGTCTAAAGCACCGCCCATTCCTATAATTCTATTTTTTGGCAATCCTGTAGCTTTATGAGTCAAGTAAGTCATCGTATCCATTGGGTTAGATACCACAATAATGATGATTTCGGGAGACTCTTTAATTAAGCTTGTCTGCCACTGACTTCACGATGCCAGCATTCGTACTGATAAGTTCTTCACGAGTCATTCCTGGCTTACGGGGAATGCCAGAAGTAATCACGGCTACATCACTACCCGCAGTTTTGCCATAATCACCTGTAGTTCCTGTGATTTTAGTGTCAAAACCATTTAAAGAAGCAGTTTGCATTAAGTCCATTGCTTTACCTTCGGCAAAACCTTCTTTAATATCTACCAAAACTACTTCTGCTGCGAAATTTTTAATCGCAATGTATTCTGCACAACTGGCGCCAACCGCTCCAGCACCTACTACGGTTACTTTCATCTTGTTTTATGGTTTATTGGTGGAAAATTCTTGATTTCGCCCAAATGTAGCAAAGGAAGTGCAAAATTGAAAGGCTAGGCGAAAGTGCAAAGCCAATTGTGGAACGTCTTTTACTAGATTCAGCGTTTCTATTTACAAATCGGCTTGTAACTACTCAGTTGGCGAATTGGTGGATTAGCGAGTTGGCGAATTAAAAAATTGAGCGATTCTAGCCTATAAAACAGCATATTGTCTTATTTTTTCTATTTTCATACATATTGTACTATTTCTTACGTTCTTTTATTGTACTATTCAAAGAATATTTGGCTAATTTAAGTACTTATTCAAATTATTTCGACTATAAAAACACTAATTCAATTTAAAAATTACATTTAAATTCTTCGTACAATTTATAACACATTAAAAATCAATAACTTAAGTAACCTGAGTAGTTGCATCCGCATTTGTATTCAAAAATAATTGAGTTTTTTTTGGATATTTTCTGAATAAAAACAATTTCCTCGCAAACGCATTTTATTTCAAAACGATTTTTTTCTCGTTTCGGTTGGAAAATTTTATATTCATCTTCTGACAATTACAATACCATTATGGATGTGTCAGGTTGTGCTTTTGGGTAATTGTTTTACGATTCTGCGTAGGCTTTTTATGGACTTTACTCTTTATTTACAAGATTTTATGGAAATTTTTATAGGCGTTGCCGTTCTTATTGGAATTTTAACTACGGTAATTACCGCTGAAAAAAGCCAAAGGAACGACAGATTCGAATTAGAAGCAAAAGAGGCTGAAAAAGCCATTCTCCAGATGGAATATGCCGAAAGCCCAGAAGGGAAAATTGACCAAGCCATTGAGAAAGCAAAGTTGAAAAAACATGAGCAACGGAGAATTGAAATCCGAACTAGAAGGCTCTGATGAAGTTCAATTTGGACAAGATTTATGTGAAGCATAACCTTCCCAATCAGAAAGCGAACATTGCTTTTGGAGTACAAAGGAAAGCAATCGACCAAGGAAGAACAGGAGAATTTTGAGGAATTGTATGCACAAGCAATCGCCAATGAAATAAATCAGCAACAAGTAGATTTCCCCAACAAAGAACACTTTTCCATTCGAAACGAAGTCAACAATAAATACAAAGACCTTTATTTTAAACAAGCTTATTATTACAAAGGAGATTACAAACCTAATCTTTCAGAAGAAGCTATTCAGGAAGTAGAATCGTTAGTTTTGGACTTGAAAGGACAGCAAGAGGTGGCAGATACGATTGTTGAATACTACGACAAAGTGGAAAAACAACTTCGCCAAACTAGAGCGAACTACAAAGCCACCAAAGGTTTGGACAAGACAAAAGATTCCTTAGAGCGAATTTCGGCCAGTACGCTTACCGCAAAAGACGAACTCCAAATTGCCAAGGAAGAAGCAGACTATGAAGCACTTGGTCTTTCCAAGAACTCCAAAAGCTTTCGGCAGATTTCGAGGTCAGCCTGTCTTCTACCATGCAAGAAATGGTAAAAGATGATTTGGCAAAAATAAATGAAGAATTCAGAAAAGGATAGTTGGATTGAGAATCATGCAATTTCCTTACTCAATCCATTCCACCTTCAGAGCAGTTGCTTCGATGCCAATTTCATTGAAAAAGTGCAACCAATCGAATTGCTGGGCAGAGAGCGTGTCTTTCGGAGATTTCACTTCAATGAACTGATAGGAATCATCATCGTAAATGAATAAATCGGGCAAGCCTTTGGTGTGTTCCTTCACGTTTTTGGCAATTTTCAAAAGCGTTTTTTGGAGTTGTTCGACTTCCATCTTTTGGAGATAAATATGAATTCCTTCCAACAAATTTGCTTGCCAGCCGACCATTGTATTGAAAATACCGTATTTCCTATCGAAATTATCCCAAATCAATTCTCTTGTCTTCCTCTTTGCTATGGAGCATTTCCAACCTTGCCAGAATCTTGGTTTCTCGCTTCGAGTAAAATTCTGGTTGATACAAATCAGAAGGCACTCGCTGAAATGGATTATGCACGCTTTTAGTTTCTGATTCAAACAGCAAATCCCAAAAGAACAACCCGAAAAAGCCTCTCCAAATACTGTTTTCCGAGCGGAAACCATTTTTCCCCTGGTTGAGATAATGTTGCAAAACACCATGTTCTACCTGATAAGTATAAACAGAATCAATTTGGCAAACAGGTGCTTTTTTAAGATAAGCAGTAGTGGATTTCACTTTCTTTCGCTTCAATACGATTCACAAAATCTATGGCGAAATACTTCTCATGTGCATTTTGCGGATTTTGCTCAATGAGTTGGCAAAGTGCAATTGCCTCCTCGGTTCGTTTTTGCTTCTGTCGAATTCGCACTTGCCTTTCTCTTGCTGGCGAATTTTGCGTGAATTCGTAAATCTCGAAAGCTTCATTGAGACTTTGAGATTTCTCCAAAAACTCTCCCAATCGGCAAACCAATTTATCGTATAAAGCAAATGCCAAATGGCTCAGATCTATTTCTTTTGGGAAGCCATTCTTTGAAGGTTTCAAAAAGCTCTTCGGGCGAAAGTAATTCCCGAAGCAATTTGAACTGTCGGTAAGTTTGCGCCACCACAAATTTATCGTCTGCATCTTTCCGAGTGTTGAAGAATGGCGTGAAGTCCGTTTCCTCGAAATCTTCGTATTTAGAATTACCCAAATCCCGAATCACAAATTCGCTCATATTCAGGTGCAGATTCCCGAAATAGAGGAAAAGCAAAAACTGGGTGATTTCCGCAAAACCTTGGGCAATAATATAATCTGTCTGCGTAATTTCCTCCTTGAAAGATTCAAAATCAACATTCTCCAACACAAAGTTGAGAATCTCCTCTTTCTTGGATTGCGAAAAGCCTTTGGGGATTTCCTCGGCTCTTTTTTTTCCAATTTTTGCCAGTTCTGGCTTTGTGAAAAGTTCGGCTATCTGCACATAACAATCAGCGGAAACCTCCTCCAAAGAGATGGCAAAGTCTTTTTGGATAAGTTCCTGCCAAAGTTCTTCGCAAATGTCAATCTCCTTGTAACAGAATTTATTTCCTCTGAAAAACCGCTTGCTTCGGTTCATCATTCTCAAATAGAGGCATTGTGCATCTTCGGAAAGCTGATTGAATTCAGAGATGAATTCAGATTCCCTTTCTTCCAGAATATTCCCATACATTTTCTCCACAAACTCCAATAATGACTTGAAATTATCGAGATAATATTTTGGTGGGAGTTCTACTAAAAATTCAGGTTTCAACTTTTTCGATTTATTTAGAGTATGTTTGAATCGACTTATTTTTGGTTTCTACGGCTTTTCAAAAATGCCTAGAAAGCCTGTTTTGAAAATCTCGTAAAATTCCCAAAAAATCAATCCAAACATACTCTTATAGTGAGCAATTGTTCGTAAAATTAACAAACAATTGTTGGAATAATAAATCAAAAGGCATATTTCTTCGAAATTATTGGGAAAATGAATTCCCACCTATTCAGTTTGGTTGCAAAAGATTGGATGAAATTTGGAAAAATAAACGCTTGCGAATCCTCTTTTATTTTCCCGCCTTAAATATCTGATTATCG
Organism: uncultured Cytophagales bacterium; assembly: GCA_963729615.1. Classification (GTDB taxonomy): domain Bacteria; phylum Bacteroidota; class Bacteroidia; order Cytophagales; family Flammeovirgaceae; genus JBLIFI01. The sequence continues at coordinate 166,283 of CAVSOI010000021.1, read as the reverse complement.
AAAGGAGCTTCGGTAGGAGTTTGTATTTTGATGAATCCATGCCCAGAAGCTTGATGGCAAGCATTGCAGGTTCGCAACATTTTCTCATAAGCAGGAAGGAAATTCTGCAATTCCCTAGATTTCACGGCTTTTTCCAATTCATGAAGTGGTTTCATGCGTCATGGTTTTTGCCAAACTGCTCACATTTACTCCATCGTCTTCTATATTTCTCGAAGTAATTTCCTCAAGAGTCTCTTCCAATTCGTGCGTATAAAAATCTGCCAATTCCCAATTGGCAAGCTGCCTGCAAACCAAAGCTTGCTGAAATAGATTTGCATCCTGCCCATTCCAACTGCCAATTCGTACTCTTCCTCGGCATTCATCTTCTCCAAAGCTTGAAATTTATTGATCAAGCTTTCATTTTGCGTTTTGAGTGCGCTCAGTTTTATTTGGCTATAAACTGCCAACCCAAAGGCAAGCATACTCAATGTCAACAATGCATATTTCATATAAATTGATTTTATTGGTTTGGTTGGAAAACATCAGGGCAACCGCATCTAATTTGAGTGATTTTAGCCTAATTAGTCGTTACCTATCAAATAATTGGTTGTTGGTCTCGCAGAAAATTATTTTGCATACGTTTGTTTTAAATTATAATTGTTATCATAAATGCAGTACTGATGGATTTTATCGCTAAGACCAACAACGGCAACTTAATATCATTATTTTGTTATGAGTTGAGGTAAAAACCTCTTTTTTGATGCGGTTGCCCTAGGAAAACACAAAAATAATAGGCTTTACAATTGTAAAGCCTATTATTTGAATTCAGAACACCTATTTCAGGATTTTGTTCGGTAGTTAATCCACCAATTTCTCTGCCTGAATTTTCCTTTCAAGTAGTTCAGGGTTTTCGCTATCTCCTAATTTCAGTGCTTTTTTCCATTGTTCAATCGCTTGGTCTTTTTCCCCTAATTTGAAAAGCACATCGCCATAATGGGAAATCACATCGGCACTTTTGCTTGTGGTGGCCGCTTTTTCGAGATACTACTTTTGCTTCTTTGTAATCTCCATTCACAAAAAGCACCCAGCCATAAGTGTCTAAATAAGTATCGTTATCAGGCTCTAAGGTTACAAGGAATTTCCCCATTTCCTTTGCCTTATCCAACTTCTCTTTTCGGAGCGAGAGGTAATAACTGTAATTATTTAGTGCGTGAATATTCTTAGGGTCAATGTCCAAAACAGATTCAAAAGCCGCATCGGATTTCCCGTATTCCTTCAAATTATAGTAAACATCTCCCAAGTAAGAGTCGAGCTGAACCAGAACTTCCTTATTTCCTCCAGCTAACATTTTTGCCTGGGAGAGCGTGGCTTCGGCTTCCTCATAATTTTTGAGTGCTGCATTTGCTGCTCCGTTTTGCAGGTGCAACATGATTTGATTTGGGAAATACTCCAACGCATCTTCAGTATGCCTGACAATGCTATCCATCTGCTCCAATTCCCAATCCAAACCAATCATCTGACGCCAATTATTGTAATCGTTGCCATTCATTCGGGTGGCTTTTCCGTACAAATCCCTCACTTCCTTCTTGATTTTGACATCGTTCGGGGCAGTTGTAATCAGGAAATCTGCATACATACTAATTGCCTTTGGCGATTCTGGATGCGCATTCAGTACAATTTCAGATAACTCCAAGCCATTTTTCTGTTCTGTCGGGTTAGAAGACCTGCGTAAATAACCACCAAGAATATCTAGTTTCAGGCTTTCATCTAAATCAGGACTTTTGAATGCCTCTCTCAATAATTCGGCAGACTTTTCATGTTCGCCTTTCAATTTATAAACATCCGAGAGCAGAAAAGTGGCTTTTGCATCGCTAGGATTATCTGCCAACAATTCCTCTAAAATAACTACTGCTTTTTCGGTGTTTTGAGTAGTCATTAACAACTGCACTTGGTCAAGTACGTAATCGCTATTGCTGGGGAAAGCCTCTACCAACTTTTCTCCTTCTCTAATTGCCTCGTCTGTCTTGTTGCTTCTGAGGTATATTTTCTGCTTTTGCCTAATTACCATTTCATTCAATCCAAATTCCTTCTCGGCATTGTCATAGGTTTTGAGTGCTTCCTCTTGCTTTCCTGCAAACATCTGCGCTTCTGCCAAATCCAAGAAAGAATTCCTCTGAAAGTGGCTCAATATTCTCAATTCGCTGCTGATATACTTCGGTTGCCTCTGCGTATTTATGGTTGTATTTATAAATCTTCGCCAGCAATTCATAATAATATTGGTTGGATTTATCTAGCTCCAGACTCTTTTGTGCATATTCGAGCGCACTGCTGAACTTTGCCAATTTCATATAGGAATAAGCGATCTGGTACTGAACCGCACTATTCGATGGAGCGAATTTCTCGCTTTCTTTGTAGCGTTCTATTGCTTTCTCGTAATCCTGCAAAATGAAATGCTTCATGCCTTCAGTAAAAGCATCCATCGCAAATTCCTCTTTCTTGTCGTCAGGATATTTCTTGCTTTTTGTGCTGGCACTACTATCATCAATCAGTTCCTTTTTATTTTTCTTGTTCTTCTTGTCCTTCTTATTCTTCTTTTGAGAAAAAGAGTCGGTTGGAGTTAATAAAATGAAAGCTATTAGTATAAATAGTAAGTTTCTCATTATCATTTTTTGCTGAGTAAGCATTGGGAATTGATTGGGTTGCACGAAATCTGACAGAGAATCCATAAAATCCAACCGAAAGTTTAGCTTTACGCTATTTTTGAAACGCAGGAAAAACAACAGTGTTTTAATGGGATTGTTAATTTTTATTTCCCTACTCTGCAAAATGGGTTGTTTTTCTTCTCGAAAGCAATGGTTGTGCTTGGGCCGTGTCCGCAATAAACCTTGGTGGTGTCGGGCAATTTGAACATCACATTGCGAATGCTGGCAAGAAGTTTTTCCATATTTCCGCCTGGCAAATCGGTTCTGCCAATACTTCCGTGGAAAAGCACATCTCCATTGATGCAGAAATTTTGCTCCGAAGAATAGAAAGCCAAATGACCTGGGGAATGCCCTGGCACATACAAAACTTCTAACTCGCTGCTTCCTATTATGATTTTTCCACTATTTTCGAGCAACTCGTCAGGTTCGGTTTTGGTGTATTTCGCAAAGCCATAATTGTCGGAATAGGTAGAAACCGCTCTAAGAACTTCGGTTTCGCCTTTGGGAACTGCCAAATTGACCTTGAAAGTCTCTTTGCAGAAATGATTGCCCAAAACATGATCTATATGGCAATGCGTATTCACTATTTTGACAACTTTCAGGTTTTCAGAAGAAATGTAATCTTTCAATTGCTTCTGCTCTTCCGAATCGTAACAGCCAGGGTCAATAATGATGCATTCTTTGGTTTCAGAATCGGAAACGACATAAGTATTCTCCGAAAAAGCATTGAAGGTAAATTGATGAACTGCTAACATTTATATTGGAAATGGATGAGACAAATGGAAAACCCAAAATTAAGGATTAGGAATGTATTATGCTATGTTTCCAACCTGCTGAAAACCTATTTTCAATTTGAAAGGTTAATCGAATATTCAATAGAGTTTATGAATAGAAGAGATTTGAGTAGCTGGCGGTGTCGCTAGACCTGCCAGTCTGCGGTTTCTATAATAAAATTGTGTTCGTAATCTCTAATTCTTCGGCTTCCGAACCCATCGGGTTCGTACGTTTATAGAAAATTCGGAAAATGAGCCACAACACGACCCCGATTGTGTCGCATACGGGCGTGAAAACCATTCAGCTACAAATATGGAATCTCGATGGAATTGAAAACAGAAATGTTCGTTTCAACAGCACTATGCATCCCAAACTGATACGACTATCGATGGTTTTCGTCTGAAAGGCATCTTTTGCGCAACAATGAAAGATGTCTCAATTCTCAAAAAGCTCATCCAAAGCCATCAATAATTCATCTGTCGGGTTGTAATGAGTTCTGTTTACGAGCAAGACATTATTCTTATAAATTGAATATTGGAAAGAATTAGTACTCAATCCGCCACCTTCAGCAAGCCTTTCTTTCACGTTTTGGTTGGAGTTCTCTAAAACTCGTCAGCTTGTCGGAAAAAACTCTCTTTTTAATACTACGGCTCTTTTCAAGCGTGTTTTTCTTGGAGAGTATATTTCATGGATTTTTCCACAAAAGTCTCATTTACAGACTTATAAATCCTATACTCTCCACTTCGGAAATGGAAACAGCCAGTTGCCTGATAACTAATCAGAAGTGTGTCGCCAACTTTCAAGTCTGCGAAAACAGCTGAGCTATCAGCCATTTCGGCATTCGAACTTTTAGAATCCAACATTTCTACTTTCTGGCAATTAGCAAAATCCGAAATAGCCATACAAAAGAATAGAAGGGGAAATTTGAGTACAGATTTTATGGTAAATCAGTTAGTTGAGATTACTCTAATGTAGGTGCATTGCAGGCATTTTTCCATAAAAAATAATGGCTCAATCGTTAATTTGGGTATTGAGTACAATTTAATGACTATCTGCCTTCTTGCTACTCACTCTGTAGATTCCTCTTCCCAGAGGAATACAAGACAGCACGAAAATGTTGCTTTTATCTGAATTTATTGTGCTTGGTTGCGCTTTTGATGATTCTTCTGTTCTTCTCGGAAGAAGAACCTACAAAAAACACACTTAGAATTAACCTTTTGCGGCAACTCTACATAAAACAAGAATATTGGAATAATACAACGTTTTGCCCAAATTAACGATTGAACTAAAATAATTTTCGATTTTGTTCCAAACTCTATTCGCTGAAAATTTGCTTGACCATCGGAAAGGTCAGAAATACCATTTCCGAGTACACTCTTTTCCTTTTGAAAAGGTATGATTTGCATTGTACTAGTGAACAACTACTTTCAGCAAAATCCAAAGCCTGCATTTATGCTCAACCTTTTCCGAAGTCCGAAAATCAATCTGAAATATTATTTAGGTGGTTTGCTCATCGCTCCACTCCTACCCTTGATGTATTGGCAAGGGAAACAAATCCGCAAAACAATTCCCCAACTCCCAGAAGCGACTGGCAACGAGGGATTTGTGGATTTCAATTCGGAGCATACATTGAATATTCTTGTAATTGGCGAAAGCACCATTGCGGGAGTTGGAGTAGAAAAACAAGAAGAAGGATTTTCGGGAACACTCGCCAACGAATTGGCCAAGAAATCTGAAAAAAAATATTGGCTGGAAAGTGTATGCGAAAAGTGGCTACACTGCTTTGGATGTGCGTGATAAACTCATTCCCAAAATTGCAGAGAAAGAAACCGATTTAATTGTGGTTGGATTGGGCGGAAATGATGCTTTCGGATTGAACTCGCCAGAAATTTGGGCAAAGCATATTCAATCCCTCATTTGGCGAATCCGCATGAAATTCCCCGATGCGCCAATTGCCTTCCTGAATATGCCTCCAATCAAAGATTTTCCCGCTTTCACTTCGCTCATTCAAATTTACAATTGGCAACTTGGTAGAAATGCTTGGGAAAAGTCTTGGTGGAGTAACTGAAAATGAACCGAATACATTCTACAACTCCGAAGTAATTGTTTTAGACAGATTGGCTTAAAAGGCTGAATATCAATGAGCCAGCAGACTACTTCTTTAGCGATGGTGTACATCCTGCAAAAATCACTTACCAAGTTTGGGCAAAAGATTTTGCAGAGTTTTTGGTTCGGGAAAATGTGGTGGATTAAGCAATTAGATTTCCTGTTTTTCGCTAACTTTTTTGTCCAAACTGATTGCAAGCTTTAATTTAGTAGAAATTGCAAAATCAAACCTTGGTAATGATATTGAAATGAAATCTCAGTTTGCATACTTTCCTAGCGGAAATATTTGTTTGAAGAATGTGCGGTTAGGGAAAACCGCACTACAGTATTCAAAGTCAAATCGTTTGTCTATAAAATCATACTCTTAAATCAACAAACAACTTTCGTAAATCCAAAATCGTAAATTCATTATGTTTCTTCCATTCTTCTACGAACTTCGGCAACACGGAATCCCCGTAACTATTGGCGAATATTTAGATTTGCTGAAAATTACAGACAGTAATTTAGCGGAGTTCGATGTGGATAATTTCTACACGCTTGCCAAAGTTTCGCTCATTAAGCACGAAGAGCATTTAGATAAATTCGATATTCTTTTCGGAAATTATTTCAAAAACCTGCAAGAACCTTTACCCGCTTTCGCCAAAGACATTCCCTACGATTGGTTGCGGAAGGAGTTTGAGCGAATGCTTTCGGAAGAGGAAAAAGCGGAAATTGAAGCAATGGGTGGTTTGGATAAACTGTTCGAGCGTTTCCAAGAATTGATGAAAGAGCAGAATGAACGCCACGAAGGAGGAAATAAATGGATTGGAACTGGTGGAAAATCTCCGTTTGGAGCGTATGGCTACAATCCTGAAGGCTTCCGAGTTGGGCAGAACGAGAGCAGACACAGAAAAGCAGTGAAAGTTTGGGACAAACGACTTTACCGAAACCTAGATGATTCGAGGGAACTCGACACCAGAAATTTCAAAGTTGCCTTGAAACGATTGCGAGTTTTTGTGCGAGAAGGCGTGGAAGAAGAATTGGATATTGAAGATACTGTTTCCAAAACTTGCCAGAATGCGGGCTTTCTGGATGTTTCCATGATTCCATCCAAAAAGAATAAGGTAAAGGTTTTACTCTTTTTGGATGTTGGTGGTTCTATGGATGATTTTGTGGAAACTTCCTCGCAATTATTCTCCTCGGCTCGGACGGAATTCAAGCATTTGGAACATTTCTATTTCCATAATTGCATCTATGAATCTGTTTGGAGAGATAACCTCCGCAGGCATTCCGATAAAATCCCCACTTTTGATGTGCTCCATAAGTTCAATCAAGATTATAAAGTCATTATTGTGGGAGATGCAACCATGTCTCCTTACGAAATTGTTTCCCAATATGGAAGTGTGGAACATTACAACGAAGAATCAGGCTTGGTTTGGCTGAACAGAGTTAAAGAGCAGTACAAGAATATCGTTTGGCTCAATCCAACCCCAGAAAGACACTGGCAATACACAGAATCTACCAGACTGATTCGGGAATGGCTCGGAGATAGAATGTTCCCGCTAACCGTTCAGGGAATTTCCGATGCCATGAAATGCTTGAAGAAATAGTACAAAGTCTTTAGTCCGAAGTCTTTAGTTTGGGGGTACGTCTAAATGCAGAAAAGAGTCTTTTCGTATAATGCTTGCCTTTGGATATAAGGCACAAGTGGACACTTGCGCTATATTTAGTTTGATTGATTTTTTGAAAACTGCATTTAGACGTGCACACTTTAGTTTCGTTTTCTCGCAAATTCAGTTTTCAATGTATGAGAAAACGGGACTACCAGTTCTGAAGACTTAGGAACAAGTAAACAATAACTTGTTCCTTAAGAAATATAAATCTTACTTCTTTTCTTCAAGAAAGTTAGTTAAGCAATAGAGATTAAATATTTTCCTATTTCAACTACTCTAGTTGTCTAAAAATCTGTTATTTATATAACTTTGGACTGACGACTAATGACTTTGGACTAATTTCTATTCCACAATTTTCTCTATATAATCTGAGTTGAGAAGACCTAAAGCGCCCATATATTTGAGTTTGAAACCGACCAAATCTCCTACTTTATAGGTGTTTTTCGATTCGCTCAAATCCACCACAATCATATCAGAACTTGCTCCTGAAATTGTGATGCCTTCATCTTCGGGAACTAAATATTCTGTGGACATATCTAACAAGCCCACATCCAAAATGGCTCTTTCGGTAATTTTGCCGTAGTCGTCTTCGTTGATTTCAAACATTTCGCCCGAAGGGTTTTCTTCCATTGCCCCAATGGGAATTTTAGGCTTTTCGGTAATTTCAATTACTTCTGCATAAAGCTTGAAAACATCCGATTCCATTCCCTCCACAATCTCGCCACTGAACAAATCGTTGGCGAAATAGAGCATTTCCCCAACTCGGAAATGATTGAATCCTTTTGGCACTTGTTTTCTGAAAAGCAGTGGAATTACCACGGAAGTTCCGCCAGTAACCCAAGGAATTTCTCTGTTGAATTTCGCTTCAATCAGCTGTTTGTAAAGGCTCAACATGACCAATTTATCTTGCGAAGGCATTACGCCGTGCAAGCAATTGAGATTTGCGCCAATTCCCGTGATTTCTATGTTGGGTAAGTCAAAAATTTCTCCATAAAAATCCACCAATTCCTCGCCCATTACGCCTTCACGCAAATCGCCCATTTCAATCATAATAATGATTTTGTGGGTTTTATTCTGCTTGACTGCTTCCTCAGAAAGCCATCGGATAGTTTGCAATTCTGTGTTGAAACTCACATCGGCAAACTCCACAATATCTGGAATGCTACGTTTTGCGGGTGGCTTTATGTAAACTGTCTGAACGTTTGGCGCAATTTCCTTGATCTTGGCAAGGTTGCTGACTCGGGAATCGCAGACCTCTTTTATTCCCAATTTTAAGTACTTCTCGCAAGAAAGATTCATTGCCACAAAGTATTTTCGTTACAATTGCCCACTCAATGCTAGAATCTCTGAAAAGATTGCTCAGGAATTTATAATTATGTTGTAATTTATCTTTATATAATTTAATAAATGCCATAATCTGTTATGCGATTTTAGGTAGTTGTAAACAAGTAAAACTCGAACGTTTGCAAGTATCACGCTTGCGCCTTTTACTGAAAATAGCTTATTTCACGACTACAAGATATTATGATAATTGTTCAGAACAAAACATTATCCACAATTGTTCCTAAACTTACTTCATGCCTTTTAGCTATGTGTGATTGATTACACCATTTTTCTCGGAATATCTTGGGGCAATCTTGTAAGCAATTCATAGTTCAGTTGGCTGCTCAACTCGCCAAAAGATGCGACTGAAACCTCGTTATCACCATCTCTTCCAATCAAAACTACTTGCTCGCCCACTTTCACTTCGCCCAATTTGGTAACGTCTAGGGCAATGCAATTCATGTTCACAATTCCGATTACTCCAACCCGCTGACCTTGCAATAATGCCCGCCCTTGGTTACTCATAGAACGACTAAAACCGTGAGAATAGCCTACGGGAACCATGGCAATTTTCATATCTGTTTGCGCCAAAAAAGTAGTTCCGTAGCCAATAAATTCACCCGTTTTAACCTCTTTCACGCTCATTACCCAACTTTTCCATTCAATCAATCGCCTTAAAGGCCAAGCTTTCCCATACTTCCCAAATAGCTCAATATGCACTTCTGGGCTAGGCCAAAAACCATATTGCAGAATTCCGATTCTCACTAAATCCAACCTCATTTCTGGCAACCTGACCGAGGCGGCAGAACAGCAAGTGTGTTTCATTTCTGGTTTCAAACCTTCTGCCTTCAAACCAATCTGCTATTTTCAAATACCTATCTTTTTGGGCGTAAACCCGCACATGGTTTGCCACACTTTCTGCGCCAGCAAAATGAGTACATAAACCTTTGAATATCAAGTCTTTATTGGATTTCAGAATTTCCGACAACCAAGGGCAATTCACTTTCTTGGAAACCAGTTCTGTTCATTCCCGTTTCCACCTCAATATGAACTAACGCATCTTTGCCAAGCTTCTGGGCAATTTCTCCAGCCATATTGAGTCTATCAATTTCAAATACGAAAAATTCGACTTCGTTTTCGATTGCCCAAACCAGTTCATCCGCACCGCCAACACTTCCCATAATCAGAATGGTAGTGTCAGGTTTCGTGCTTGACTCAAAAACTTTCTTCGCTTCATTCGTGCTGAAAACTGAAAAATGCCTTACTCCACACTTTTCTGCCAAAGGAACAAAGACCTCAATTCCATGACCGTAGGCATTTCCTTTTACCACGGAAGAAAATATGACATCTTTCCCAAATAGTTCGGTCAAAAACTTCAATATTGTGCCTTAAAGCATCTTCACTTATTTCGATAAATGAAGTGTGGAATGGATTTGGCTTGTTTTCTATTTTTAACTCGTTTGGTAAAATTGATGTATTCCAAAGTTCTTTTGGATTTATTGATTTTCTTCATTCAGTCAGATTCTGCTGAACATGCTATAATTTATTTGATATGTTCAAATATAGATATATCGGCTTAAAACGCACCGCACTTTTGTAGTAGGAGATACTTCTATAGAAAGATATGTATAATTACAAGATAGAAAGTCGGATGAGGTCAATGCCATAGTAAATTACGTATTGACAATCAGCATCTTACAATAGATAAAATGTTACGGTAATTTCGTCTGACTACTTACATAATGAATTATTGTCAGTAATCATTACTTAACATTAGGAAATTTCATGTACTAAGAATGAGAATAGAACTTTGTTTAATTACTGCTCATTCAAATCCGTTTTTTTGCTAAACCCAGCCACAATTGCCTTTGCCAATGGCACTCCAATTTTCTTGTCGCTACCTTCAATACTTCCAGCTACGAATTTGGGTTTCTCAATTTCTTGCAGTTGAAAACTAACGGAACTTTCGCCAATTAAAATGAGGTACAGGCTGTATTTTCCTCCAAAATAATAAGCTTTGTCTCCCAAGCCTGCTATTTCCTCACGGATTTCAGTATTTCCAAATTGGTTTGCGCTTTCGTCTAGCGTTGCTTCGTTTTGCATTCCTATATTAAAACTCAACTCTCCACGATAGATTTTGCCACCTAGCTGAAATTCGCATCTACATCTTGGGTATTTTTCATTCACAAATCTGACATATATTTCTTTGGCTTCAGGAAAAGCCTGTTCAATCAAACTCTGTGGCATATAAATGCAGGTTTGCACATTTTTGTTCAGCGTTCTATTTTCCTTTTCCTGCTGCGAGAGTTCCTTCTTTTCGGAACAGGAAAGTAAAATTACCAAAAGAGTAAGGAAAATAGGAGTATGTGTCAAAATTGGTTTCATAGCTAGATTTATCGGTTTAAAGTGTTTGGATTGGCTTATTTTTGGAAATCTCGTAAAATCCCCAAAAGTCAATCCAAACATACTGTTAATTATATTGTCTTGGCATCTGTTAATCTGCTCCCCCGAGTTTAGGACTCAATGTACTAACCCCAATTATGATTTATATATTTGATAAGTACAATTATTGGTTGGGGAAATTAAGACAGGGTGGTCTGACCATGAAGAGTGAAGAATTAAAAATGAATTAAGTAGTTGTTAATCAGCAACTTGGTATTACTCATTTAGTCAAAATATTGACATACATTTTTTAATTAAATCTAAAAAGATACAGTAACCCGCTGATAATCAAATTTTAAACCTATTATTCTGGTTGATAGGGAGTTTGCTGTTGGAATTTTCTAAAAGCAGTTGGGGACACTCATCAATTTACAATTTGTGAAATCCACAAAAGGAAAAATTCCAGTGATAGAAAGCCTATTTCTTGTGCGAACATTTGTATGAACAATTGTAAAAGATTTGGCTGTTATGAAATTGTACTATTTATTTTAATTTCCTTTCTACAATGAACCCATTCTACAAATATTTTGCACTATTCTCCTTTTACTTTCTAGGTGGGATTTCTGTTTTGGGGCAAGAAACAATTTCCTTAAAAGGCAAATTGGTTTTTGGCGAAGAAAATAAACCCGTTTCCTTTGCGCAAGTTGCCATTATGAATCCCGACAGCAAAACGCCAATTGGTGGTGGAGTTTCCGATTTCGATGGGAATTTCGAGATTTCCGTTGCCAAAGGAACTTACGACATTTTGGTCTCTTTCGTAGGGTTCAAAGATTCGCTCATTTCGGATTTCAAAATTGAGAAATCGGTTTCGCTAGGGAACAATCAAAATGAGAGAAGATGTGAAGTTGATGGAAGCGGTCGTGGTGGAAGCGAAGGAAATAAAAAGACCTATAACAACCACCATGGAAGGTTTGGAAGTGCGCCCCGACCAAACGATTTCCAACACGGGCGGTTCTGCACTAGACGTTTTGAGAAACACGCCTTCGGTGCGAGTGAATGACGATGGAAGTATTTCGATTCGAGGAAGCAACAGCACGAACATTCTGATTGATGGCAGAAATTCTGCGTTAGGTGCAGATTTGGAGCAAATTCCTGCAAGTGCCATCAAAAGCATTCAGGTAATCAACAATCCGAATGCAAAATACGATGCTTCGGCTGCGGGTGGAGTGCTAAATATTAAACTGAAAAAAGGTGCTGTGGGCTGGAAAAAGTGCGAGTGCCGGGCTTGACTTACGGAACGAGGAACAGAATGAATGCTAATTTGCGTGGCGGATTCAGCAACGAAAAATGGAGCGTTTCGGGCGGTTACAGTTTCAGAAGGTGGCCGAGAATTGGAGAGAGATTTACCACTCGTGAGACGTTCGATAATGACGAACTGTTGCAACAATTCAGCAATTTCGAAAGCGATGATGCGGAACATAATTTCAATATCAGCACTTCTTTATCGTTAGGGAAAAATAAAATTACTTACGAGGGTCTGTTGAATATTGAAAACGAAGACGACTATAGCACTCGCCAAACGAGAATAAACAATACGACAAACAATCAGGTTTTGGACAAATATATTCGGGCAAACAACGAATTAGAAGAAAATTATACTTACGATAATGCGTTGATTTATGAGCGTAAATATGATGAGAAAGACAAGGAACTAAGAGCTTTGATTAGCAGTTCCATTCGGGATAATTCTGAAAGTCAGGCAATTGGTGTTTTCAACAACGCTTTTGAAATTTCCGAAATGAACCGAGAAGCAAATGGCTTGGAACGTTCTAACACAGAAGGTTTGCGGAAAACTCATATTCTCCAGTTCGATTATGCACAACCTTTGCTTTCGGGGAAAATAGAAACTGGTTATAAATCCATTCTCCGAAGTTTCGATACCGATTTTCTTTATGAAGTTCGGAATAGGCAAACGAACGTTTTTGAGGTTAATGACCAAACGAATCGTTTCCTTTACGAAGACCAAGTTCATGCAGGTTATTTGATTTATAGCAGGGAAATTAACAAACTGAATTTTGCCTTGGGAGTCAGAGCCGAGCAAACTGTTGTTGACACGAAGCTTTACAACACAAACGAGAAAAACAATCAATCTTACCTAGACTTCTTCCCTTCGGTGCAGGCAAGTTACAAAGCCAGCGAATCGAACACGTTCAAATTCACTTATAGTCGGAGAATTGACCGCCCAAGTGGCAGATGGCTCAACCCTTTCCGAAGCATTACCGATTCGCTGAATGTGCGAGTTGGAGACCCTAATTTACAACCTGAATATATCAACTCGTTCGAGGTGGGGAATATGTTTAATAAAGACGGTTTCAGTCTCACAACTAATGCTTTCTACCGATATGTAAACAATCAAGTCGACTGGATTGTGAGAATTGAAGACAATGTTTCTGTTCGTGGTCCACAGAATTTGACTTCCCAACAAACCTACGGAATTGAGCTGATTGGGCAGGTGGAAATCACAAAATGGTGGTCAATGAATGCAAGTTATTCCTTTTTCCAAGTGGAGGTGGATGGTTCCAATTTAGATGATTCATTTACCAATTCGGGGAATTCTTGGTACGCAAAATTCAATTCAGATTTCAATTTGCCAAAGGGTTTCGATTTGCAGATTACGGGGAATTATACTGCGCCAGAAATTGAAGCGCAGGGCAGAGATTTGGCTCGCTACTATTTGGATTTGAGCCTCCAAAAGAAATTTATGAAAGGCAGATTGACTACAAGTGTTGCTTTCCGAGATGTTTTCGATACGAGAAATTTCCGTGGAGAGAATTTCGGCCCGAACTTCAGCCAGAAATTCGAGTACAATCGGGAAACACAAATTATTTTGGCAACTGTGAGATACCAGATTTTTGGGAACAAATCTTGAAAAGCCAGACTTCAGAACAAAAATTCCGTAGTGCAGGGTTTGCAAACCCTGCACTACGGAATTTTTGTTCTGAAAGTTGTTTTTTTTACTTGGATTCGAAACTATATTTACTTTTCAACTCTTAACTAGAGATTTTATAATCAGGCCTTTGGGCTATTCAGCTGTTTCAAAACCCTATTCCCTCTATGCCGAAATCCTTTTGAACCATAAGGCATTTGGTCTTCTATCAGGATTTTGAGTTCGTTTTTGAGTTCGGGGAATTGGCGTGTGATTTTGCAGAGAACCGTCATGGCGAATGCTTTCACGGCAATTGGTTGCGTTTTGGAAGCCAAGAACTCGAAACATAAATCTGTCATTTCCCCAATACTTCCTTCTGGAATTCCCTCCGATTCTTTCTCGAAAAACCTTAAAGTATTTCGCCTGACTGCATCGTGATTGGCTTTCCTCAAATTTAAAATCAATTCTGGTTTGTGCGGTTGGAGTTGGTTGGGGAAGTCATCTCCGAGAAACCGCAAAACCCATGAAGCTCTTTGCGTGAGTCGGTAATCTTCCCCAAGAAAAATCGAGATGAATTCTTCCAATAGTTTTGGATTGTTTCCAACTACTTGGCAAATTTTCTGCGCGTTTTCCTTAGAGTGTTCGGCTAGGAGTTGGTTTGTGAGGTTCATTGATAAGGTGTTTTACTTGAATTTCTCATTCAAAAATTCAAAATCATTTCTCAAAAGAACGTCTAAATACTCTTCTGCATTTTCAATGGATTGGTCTCGGATGTCATTTATATAATTCTTATCCAAGAAAGAAATCAATCCAAAGAGTAGTTTTCTTTTCTGCGCTCTTTTGTAGAAAATATAAAATTCAAAATCATCTGGACTTCCCACTGCCGAAAAAGTGATTCCGCATTTTTCAGTAATATTCTCTATTTCCAAAGAAGGAGAATATTGGATTTCTCTCTCATCTGCTTGCTCCATCTCCTCGAGATATTTTGACCAAGGGAATGATTTGAAAACTTCTAAGGCTGTTCTTGCTGAGATTTTACCTTTTTCTATAATCTCAGGGTTGAGCGGTTCACAAATACTGTATCTATACATTTTTTGGTGTTTGGTAGATTTCCCAATGTCGAATTCTCTCGCTATCTTTCAGTTGACTTCAAATCAGAAACTCCAAATATAAACTATGTCCAAGAAATTCCGAATTGGTACTTTCAATCTGCTCAACTTGGTTGCGCCCAATGTCAAATATTATGGTTCTAGGGAATATTCCCAAAAGAATTTCAAAAAGAAATCCGAATGGATTGATGCGCAACTGAAGCGAATGAGTTCCGACATTGTGGGCTTTCAGGAGGTTTTCCACGAAAGTTCATTGCAGGAAATCCTCTCCAAATCAGATAAATACAGGCATTATGAAGTCATTAGTGCCAATGCCGATGGAGATTCTCCGAGAGTGGCTTTGGCAAGTCGCTTCCCAATTCTGCAACACGAACTAATTCGGGATTTCCCACTCCAACTGAATTTGATTGACGAGAAAGATGACGAATTGGAAATTCCTATGCAAACTCAGCGGTTTTCCCGACCAATTATCAAAGCGCACGTTCAGGTTGCTCCAAACTTAGTTGTAACTGTTTTTGTAGCGCATTTGAAATCCAAAAGACCATTGTTTGGCAAAAAATCTGCTCGACTCGACCCTTCCGAATTGGCGGTTGCCCAACTCCGCTCGCTCTACAAACGCTCTGCCGAAGCTTGCGGACTCAGACATTTGCTGATTGACCATGTAAGAAATTCAGATAATCCTGCCATTCTATTAGGAGATTTGAACGATGGCGGGCAATCAGTAACTACCACAATGATTACCAGCGATAAACCATGGATGCACCGACCGCCAGAAATCGGCTATGATGAATGGCAAGAAATAAAACGGTTTTCTTGGGACTCACTTTTCCACAATTGCAAAGACATTCAGGCTCGGCAAAGCTACCACGATATGATTTATACACATATCCACAACGGACATTACCAGTGTATTGACCATATTATTGTGGGGAACGAATTTGCTTTGGGAAACCACAACCGAATTGGCCGAGTCTTGAACGTAGAAGCCTATAACGACCATCTGATTGACGAGACTTTGAGTGAAGATAAAGTACCAGTTTGGCATTCTGACCACGGGCAATTGGTGGCGACTATTGAGTTGGATAAATGGAAGAATCTTGATTAGGTAGTGCGAAAGAGGTAAGGCTACTCTATGGATAATTCGGCACAAGCGGACGCTCAATGCCGTTAAGTTAGTGTGAATTGGTTCGAGCGTGGACGCTCGAACCAGCGTAAAACGCTGGCGCAGGTTCTTACTGGGGGCGCAATCGCCAACCTGTGCCGAAAATGGAAATCAGTCTCCGGCCGGGTCACGCTGACTGAAGACGAATCTCCTTAACTTAATGGCATTGAGCGGACGCTTGCGCTATGGTTTTGATTTTCGTAGAGTTACATTTCCAAGAATAGGGAAGTATTTACCAAAACCTACTTGGTTTACAGATTAGATTATCAAACAAGACAAAGGGTTGGAAATCAATAATTTCCAACCCTTTGTCAAAATAATCTTCATAGTATTACCTCCTTGAACGCATCAACTGCTTTTGGCTGTCTTGCAAATCTGAAAGTATTTTTTTATTCTCCTTTTGCTTTTTCTCAATTTCTTGCAATTCCTCTTTCCCTTTTTCTATATCCTCTCTGTTTTTTTGGATGTCTTTGGCGTAGTCAACCTGATCTTTTTCCTCCGATTGGATTTTTTTCTGCAATTTGGCAACTTCGTCCATTAAGTCTTCGTTTTTCTCCTGTACATCTTCTTTGTCTTCAACAGAAACATTTTCCAAATCCATACTTGATTTGCTTCTTTTAGCTTCAGCTTTGTCAAGTTCACGTCTCATTTTATTGACCTCCTTCTCCGATTTGTTCATTTTCTTTTCTAGCTTCCTGATATCGCCTTCGTCATCTTTGAGTTCCTTCTCAATTTTTTTGGCATCTTTTGCCAAGTCTTCTTGCGTGTCCTGCACTTCTTCTAGCTTATTGGCCAAATCCTTTTCATAAAGGCTTTGAATAATAGAATACATAGTATTCTCGGTTAAGCTTTCCTGAAAAACCCCATTCTGATAAACAGACATCCATATTTTGGTCTGATTTTTTTTCTCTTTATCGTAATAAACTACTACATCTGCATTTGAGAGTGAGGAGATTTCTGCCTGAGGGACTACCCAAAACTTTTTCTCGTTCTTGACTTTTCCGTATTCTTTCAATTTGTCTTTCAACAAATCCTTAACCACTTTATCGTCCAGATTTACGATGGTGGAATAACCTCTCCACATTACTTCACTATATTCTTCCGAAGTAGGAGTTAAGTCTATTGAATAATTCATTTGTGCCGAGGCTGAGAACCCAACTGTAATGGCGAATATAAATGCGAAAATAGATTTCATTTTTTTATTTTTGATTCAGTAATTATAACCACTTGTGGGGTTAAATGTTCATAGAAGGTAAATGCAAAAGCATTTGATCAAGTTATTTTTGACTTGAATAATAAGAGAAAGGCAGAGAGTAGAAGAACTCTTTGCCTTTCTCTTATTATTCAAGTCTGATATTAAGTTGTTGTTGCATACTACATGACAATTTTTGAAAGCCACTATTTTACCCCAATTATGAGTTATGTATTTGATAAGTACAATTATGGGTTGGGGAAATTAAAAATGAAGAATTAAGAATTAAGAATGATTTAAGTATTTGGTAATCAGTATTTTGAATTTATGAGTTCCGTTAAATTATTGTCATATAATTTTTGATTAAATCTAAAAAAAGTACAATATAGCAAATCTTAATTTTTGACTACTCTAAAAATAATACGGTTAACTGTCTGAAAAACAAAGGTTCAAACCCATTATTCGGGTATTTTACCACACCCCACCCCTGCCCTAAGAGGGGAAGGAGCTAAATCCCCCTCCTTTTGGAGGGGTTAGGGGAGGTAGAAAAGCTGAAATTTAAGCTATTGAGAAAAATTGTCATGTAGCATGTAGTTGTTGTTAAATTTTTTCCCATACTACTGGACATTTCCAAAAATCAAAACCTCGGCAGAGGTATCGATGGCGACAGCATCGGCTGTCTGATCCCAGAAAACCCTGCCGATGGTCGATTTTAATCCGAGCCACGATGACCGTTCAACGTCTGACCGACCACGCTGGCGAGACCTGCGAACTCTGCCGATGGTCTGGGCGACCCCGTCAGACCACAGCAATTCACTCATTCCTGTAGTATGATTTTTTCCTGTTTTTAAGCCTTTCAATTGTCTAACAATCAATTATTTATGCAACTTTGGACTGACGACTTAAGACTTTGGACTACTTATTTATTCTATTATTTCCCTAAATAAGCAGAATACATCCAAACGAGTTTTTCTTGCTCGGCAATGTAGTCGCTCATCAAGGCATTTGTGCCTTCGTCTTTTGCTTGATCCGACAAATCCAAAATCTCCCTTTGCAAAATCAGAATGCTTCTGAACGAGCCAAGAATTGACCTAATCGCCTCTTTTCCATTCGTAATATTTTTTGCCTCTTCAATTGTACTGCTTTTCAGATAATCCGTGTAAGTATGAGTCGGAGTTGAGCCAATGGTCAGAATTCGCTCGGCAATCTCGTCAATCTTTATTTTCAAATCATTGTAAAGTTCCTCGAATTTTACGTGGAGTTCAAAGAAGTCATCTCCTTTCAGGTTCCAATGGAAACCTCTTGTGTTTTGGTAATACACTTGGTAATCTGACAAAAGCTGATTTAACTTGTTAGTCAATTTCTCTCCGTGTTTGGTTTCTAAACCTATAGCTTGTAGTGAACTCATAGTTTTTGCTTCTTAATTTCAATAAATTATTTGATTAGACTTTATCACGATTGATTTCGTATGGCTTAAAAAAATCACAAAGCCGTTGTTGGTCTTAGCTTGCGAGACCAACAATTTGAACTCTAAAATCTCTCTTAATAAATCAATCGTGATAATATCTATTATAAAACAGGGTTTCACGAAAAATTGTTTGGAGTATCTCTAAACTTAGAAACAATCTAATTATGGATGAATCCGATGAGAAAATTCACAGGTTTTTGGTTCAAGCCTGAGACTTGAACCACCTATACTTTCTGCACAATCATAAAGCTAATACTGTCCACTTGTTTATTACAGAAATAGCGTTTATTGAAGTCAATTATTCATCAAAGCTTAGGCTAGGTTTACTGATAGGCAATACAATTCTGAAAATAGTTTGTTTGCCAGGCTCGCTGGTCAACTGAAACTTCGCCTTCGTGGTCTTTTATGATTCCGTGCGAGATGGAAAGTCCGAGTCCTGTGCCTTTCCCAACTCCTTTTGTGGTAAAGAACGGGTCAAAAATCTTGCTTCTTACCTCTTCGCTCATTCCCTTACCCGAATCGGAAATGATGATTTCCACCTTGTCATTATCCAATGATTTTGTTGATATTTTTATTGTGCCTTTACCACTGATTGCCTGTACGGAATTGGCGATAATGTTCATGAAAACTTGGTTGATTTGCCCTATTTTGCAGTTGATGATTGGCAATTCTCCGTCAAAATCTCGAATAACTTCAATTCTATCTTTATACTGATTTCTGAGAATGGTCAATGTTATTTCGATACACTCGTGCAAATTGGCTGGCATTTTTTTGGTCTCATCCGAACGAGAAAAATTACGCAGACCCAATACTATTTCCGCAGTTCTATGTGTGCCGTATTTAATGTCTTTCAGCATCTGTCCTATATCATTTATCAAATCATCGTATTCAACTTCTGTTTTGATATTTCTGACATTTTCTTTTATCTCTTCAAATTGTGTTTCATCTGCATCATCAAATCGGGCATAAGCTTTTGTTACTTTGAAAAGGTCATCTAAAATCATTGCCAAGGCTTCTACTCCGCCAGAAATGAAATTTATGGGGTTGTTTATTTCATGGGCAATCCCAGCAGTCAACTGACCTAACGAAGCCATTTTTTCGGAATGAATCAGTTGTATCTGTGTCTCTTTCAAGTCGTTTAGGGTACTTTCCAGTTCTTTATTTTGCGCCTGAATTTTCTCTTTCTGTACCATTACCTCGGCAGTTCTTAGTTCGACACGCTCTTGCAGATATTCCTCATTAGCTTTTATTACTTGTAGCCTGCTCTTATACAAAAGCCAAATAATAGCCAGACTAACCAAAATAAGCAAAGCATAAAACCAGCTAGTTTCAGTAAACTTAGACTCTATAACGAACGGAAAGCTCTCTATCTCGCTCCAATTGCCCGAATTATCTCCTTTCTGGATTTGGAAACTATAACCATTTCCAGCAAGGTTGGTATAGCGAACTACATTTCCTTTTTCTGCAGTTCGCCATTCGTACTCGAAAGGCACAAGTCTATATTTGAAAATATTTTTCTCAGGAGCTGTGAAATCAAAACTGCTGAAATGTATTTCCAATCTTTTTCCTCCTCCAGCAGGAATTGTCGAAGTTTCATCTGCATAGAAAATGGAATCTGACGAAACAATTTTTGAGATTATTGGCGGAGAAAGTTTCTTCTTGAAAGTGATATTTTTGGGGTTCACAACTGCCATTCCTGCAATAGTGGGAATCCAGATAGCACCTTGGGAATCCATCATCAGTTTTGTAGCTCCTACACTCTGTTGGTTTTTCATGCCATCTGCTTTTGCAAGCAATCTACTCTTAATATTATGTTGCGGGTTCGATGCCTTTAGATTCAGCTCTTTCTTTGAGACCATGAAAACTCCCCTCGTAGAAGTGAACCAGAGATTGCTTTCTTCATCTTCCATGATGTCAAAAACAGCATTATCGCCCTTATTTCCTTCAAACTCATACAAGTAGGATTGTTTTCCTTCCATTCTATACAAGCCTTTCTCGGAAGCAATCCATACAACTTCGCCATCCAAATACAAATCGAAGGTCATGTTTGTGGGAATATCATCTTGCATTTGAATTGACTTTACCACAACATCATTTCTTATAATACTTATTCCATTATTTGTACCAACCCAAATATCTCCGTTTTTGGCTTCATCAATCGAAAGTATGAAATTTGAAACCAATCCATTTCGGCTGTCGAAAGTTTGCACTTCTTCATTCAAGTTGATTTTTAAAACTCCTTCTCTTGCCGTGGCCACCCATATATTTCCTTTGCTGTCTTCTATTGTATAGCGCATTTTGCCATTCAATAATCCCTGATTCTTGGTTTTTATGCGCTTTCCATCCTCATCCAGTTTGAGCAAGCCGCCATAAGTACTTGCCCAAATATTGCCTCTGCTGTCTTGCATCAAATATTTGAGCCTTTGATTGGGTAGTTTAGTTTTCGTTTTCCAGTTAGGGAGCACTCTTCCATTCTTGATTTTTTGTATTTTCCCACTTTCAATTCCAATCCAATATTCATCTTCTTTTACTTGCAGGGCGGTGGTAGCCAAGTTGTCTTCCAATCCTTCATTCTTGCCATAAGTCACGAAAAAACCGCTCGAGAATTTGAGAAGCCCAGAGCGGTAAGTCAGCACCCACAAGTTTTCTTCGTGGTCTATCAGCAATTTCTTAATGTCTCCTTTAGGAAAACCCTGCTCATTGGTAAATCCATCTATTTCTTGCGTTACTTTTCTGTATCTATACAATCCGCCCCTATTTCCGAACCATAGATTATCGTGTTTGTCTTCAATAAGATGAGTGATTTTATTGTACCGACTAAATAGTGTATCTCTTTTGATGCCTCCCTTTGCAAAAACATTAAAAACTCCGATGGAAGTAGATACTAAAACCGTGGAGTTCTTCAATCTGATTAAATCGAAAATTCCGCCCGTATTATTTTCAGAGAGCTGTTTCACAAAATTATCTTCCTGAAACACATAAAGCTCGCCAGTTTCAGTTCCTACGCAAATTCTGCCATACTTATCTTCTGCAAATGACTTTACAGGGCTTCGGAAGGATTTGGTAGATTCAAATTGTTTTAGAGATTTTGAATCGGAATCCAATTTCCAGACTCCATTTGCCACAGTAAAAATCCATAAGTTGTTTTTAGAGTCTGTTTTAATTAAAGAAATATTGAAACGATTGAGCTTTGAAAGTTCATGATTTCGGAGGAATTTATGGTTGGAGAGTTTGGTAATTCCAATTGGCGTTCCTACCCATAAGGCTTCTTTCTGCTCACAAATTGTAATAATGGAGTTAGAACCCAATTCTGGCACGTTTTCAGTATTGAAAATCTCAAATTTTGTCCCATCAAATTTCACGAGTCCACTATAAGTTCCAATCCACAAATATTTATCTTTTGTCTGGATAATATCTGCCAAAGTAATGGAGGGCAATCCACTTTCCACGTCATAAGTTTGCATCACATATTGAGAAACCTGTTTGGTGGTGTCTGAACCTATGGCTTGCAGGTCGGCACAACACGAGAGAATGACGATTACCAAAATGTAAAGAAACCTGTTCATTGATAGATAATGGTTTGCTAATCTGTGAGAAATATACGTAGGAAAAGTTTCAACAAGTAGTCAGACTAAATTATCGTAACATCTTATCTTTTGTAAGATGCTGATTGTCAATACGTAATTTACTATTTTGCTATGGCATCGGTCATCCGACTTTCTATTTTGTACTTGTACTTAGCTTTTAAAGAAAACCAACTCGATTTTGTTGCAAGAAACGAAAAATAGGTACAATCAAAAATACAGAATACAACATTGAAGTTGTTTGTTAGAACTTGAAAACTACTCTACCCAACAATTCCCGCTTTAGAATTAACTTACGTTCAAAGTTGATGACTCCAAGGTTTTGATTGCTAATTTTGACGTTTTTTCGTGATTGGAACACGGATTCCTACGGAATACACGGGCTTTGCGCACGGATTAACACGGAAAACGCCAATAAAACAACGCTTTATACTAGTTATTTTCTATTTAAAAGTAATTTTTTCGTACTAACAATCTAAAGCGGGAACTGCTGTACTCTACCCGACCATTTTTATAAATACTTGATTATCAGATATTTATTTTTTGCTATTCAAGACTTCTTATGCTATCGGCCGCCAACCTCGACTAGCAAAACAGTCGGGTAGAGTACTTGAAAACAAGTACTTTATATGATAGTGTTAAAAATGCAAAGATATGATTACTTTTTTCAGGAAATAAGTATGTATAAGAAATTATTTGACATTTTTATTTAGATATAAATCTCTGACTGCCAAATATTTACCTTACTTTGGCATCGGTCATCCGACTTACTATTCTTCTATTTTGCACTTATCCATAATAGCCGACAACATTCTGTCCGAAATGGAATTATGCCATGACAATATGCTATTTGCATCAGCAAATTCCGAATTTACGTGAATTTTGTTTTTTACAGCCTTACATGCTTCTCACTACAGTTTACACCTCTGAAATAAACATCATTCGTTTATTTTGAGTTATTTTACAAGAAAATTAGTTTACCAATCAATTCAAAGTTAATTATGAAGCAAATACTTCTACTTTTTTGTCTGTTTACTTTTGTGAATTTGCTTGCGCAGAAAAATAAATCGGCAACTAAAATCGAAATATCTTCCGAAAGCACCATTGTTTTTCTCTCCGACACACAAATTCTGATGGATGGAGATACTGTCCTATACGAGAATTTAGACGAAGCCACTAAAAATGCCATTCTATCAAGGAAATCGAACGAGGCAAACTCCAGCTACAACGAAGGAGTTCAGTTTATGAATAATCAAAAATATGATTTGGCAATTGGGGCTTTCGATAAAGCCATCAGGCTCAAAAATGACATGGCTTTGGCATACTCCAACCGTGGGGCAGTTTACATGGAGTTGGAGAAAAACGAAAAAGCGATGATGGATTTGGAAAAGGCAATTGAATTAAATCCGACATCAGAAAAGGCATTTTTCAACAAAGGCATATTGCTTCAAAAGCAAAATAAACCCAAGGAGGCAGAATCTGCTTACTCCAAGTCGATAGAAATCAATCCGACCTTTGCCGAACCACTTTATGCCAGAGGAGTGATTCGATTTGGCAATGCTGAGTATGAGAATGCCAAGTCAGATTTTGAGAAAGCCACAAAATCCGACTCCAAAAACGCCTATGCCTGGCACGATTTGGGAAGTGCTTACAGACAATTGAAAGAACTCGAGAAAGCAGAATCTGCGTATTCAAAAGCAATTGAGTTAGACAATAAAATGGCATTTGCCTATAATAATAGAGGAAGTGTGAGGGCGAGTTTGAACCGATTCGATTTGGCAGAAAAAGATTTTGACAAGGCAATTGAATTGAGCGATAGAGACCATGTGGTTTATAATAATCGTGCAAATGCCAAATTCAAGCAAGAAAATTACCTCGGAGCGGTAGATGATTGCAACAAAGCCATTGAGTTGAAATCTGATTATGCTTTTGCCTATAACAACCGTGCGGCCGCAAAATTCAAACTTCTGAAATACCAAGAAGCGGTGGCTGATTGCAATAAGGCAATTTCCATAAATCCAGAATACGGTTATGCTTTTCTGAACCGAGCCAATGCCAAGGAAATGCTTCGTGAGACCCAAGAGGCTTGCCAAGATTGGAAAACTGCTGCCAAATTGGGAATAAAATCAGCTACGCTTTTCTTGAAAGAAGACTGCTTGGAAAGGTATGATATTATCGTAAAATAAGCTTATTTATTTATATTCACTTTTTAGAGTATGTTTGAATCGACTTATTTTTGGCTTCTTAGGCTTTTCAGAAACATCTGAAAAGCCTAAATTGCTTGTGAATGTAATAAACTAATTTATATAACTATGAGATTGAATTCAATAAGCTTTTGCCAAATTTTACTTTTACTGATTTTTATGATTTCCTGCTCAGATAAAGAAGATTCCTCGCAAGTAAGAAAGGAAAACCTGAAAATGAATAAAAAGATAGAAACCTGCGACTATTTACCCGAAAGCGCAATCAAAGATGCTTTTCCTGAAGCCGAAGCAGTAAAAATCCAATTCTTGGACAAGAAATATCCAAGATGCAAATGCGAGTTCAAATTGAATGGCATGCAATATTCAGGGAAGCTGATTTTGAGAATGGGAAAGCAAGATGAAAATAAGCTAGACCTAAATGCCAATAAGTTCGGAAATAGTAACATTCGTAAGAAAGAACCTGAATTAGGAGAGAAAGCTTATTACTTCGGTGGCAAATATGGCATATATATGGTTTTGAAAGATGAACACATTGTAAATTTCCAACTGCAAGAAATGGATGATTCAGAATCTGGAGGAACAAGCGAAACAATAGGAAGCAATCAAAAAATCAGTTTCCCAATCATGAAAGCTATTTTGGCAGAACTTGACAAAGCAAAAGCCTCAAACGCATATTAAGAACCCCAATTATGAGTTATGTATTTGATAAGTACAATTATGGATTGGGTTAAATGAAGAATGACTTAAGTGTTTGGTAATCAGTATTTTGATTCTATGAGTTCCTTTAAATTATTGTCATATAATTTTTGATTAAATCTAAAAAGAGTACACTATAGCAAATCTTAATTTTCGATTACTCTACATACTACTGGACATCGTTAGTTTTCCTCGGATTTGAGAATCCGAGAACTGTCAGAACTGAGGTTCTGACAGGCACGGCTTTGCTCATGTCCAGTAGTATGATTACTCTAAAAATAACACGGTTAACTATCTGAAAAACAAAGGTTTAAACCCATTATTCGGGTTAAGTGTATGTTTGAATGGACTTGTTTTTGGTTTCTACGGCTTTTCAAAAATGATTTATTCGTTATTTCATCCCCACATAGCTTTGGCTATGTGGGGATGAAATGCACTAGAAATACTGTTTTGAAAATCTCGTAAAATCCCCAAAAAATCAATCCAAACTTACTCTAAAGCTTATCATGTTTTCAATAGATTTTTGATGCGATTCAAAACTCCAAACAAGCCCAAGACCATGATTATAGATATTCATACGCACATCAATAATTACGAGGAAGATAAAGTGATTACCCCCAAGCAAAGGCTCAACAAGTTGTTGGAGACCATGCACAACAACAAAGTGGATTATTCGCTCATTCTGACTTCTTACAAGGTAAATCAACATAGAGCAAGCACTCGGCAAGCAGTTGAACTCACAAAAGATTTAGACAACATTGGGGTTGTAGCAGGAATTAGCTATAACAATTATAACCACAAAGACATTCGGGAATTGGGCGATTATTTGGAAGCGGGTTTAATAAAAGGCTTTAAGTTTTATCCTGGTTACGAACCCTTTTATCCTTATGACATTCGCTTGAGATTACTCTATGAAATGGCGAGTGAATATGGCGTTCCTGTCATGTTCCATTCTGGAGACACTTATGCGCCAAGAGGTAAAGTGAAATATTCCCACCCAATTCATTTAGACGATGTGGCGGTGGATTTCCCAGACATGAAAATTGTGATTTGCCACGTGGGCAACCCGTGGATTCAGGATTGCATGGAAGTCGTTTACAAGAACAAGAACGTATATGCAGATTTTTCCGGATTGACTTTAGGCAAATTTTCCAAACGATTTGAAAAAGTTATGCTCAATGAGATTGAACACATGATTATTTATGCAGGAAAGCCAAAATATTTGCTCTACGGAACAGATTGGCCAATCTCCAACATGAAATCCTATCTTCACTTTGTAGATGAATTGAATATTTCCAAGGAAAGCAAGGAAATGATTCTTTGGAAAAATGGAGCGGAATTATTCGATATTGATGTGAATAATCTAAAGTCCAAAGTCCAAAGTAAGGCGTAAAAAGCTAAACCAAAATTCTGATTTTCAAAAACTTGTATTCCTACAAGCAAAAAAACATTTACTTCAAACTATGCGATAGGAAATAAAATCCAAAAGCCTACAATGTAGAATTACGAGTTCTACATTATAGGCTTTTGACTTCTAAACTTAGAACCATAAGAAAACGGATAAAGTCGCTTATACGCTTTCTTAATATTAAAGACTTTGGACTAAAGACTATTTTATAATGGAATATTCCCGTGCTTTTTCTTCGGTAATTTATCAGCTTTATTCTCCAACATTTTGAAAGCCTTCATCAATTTTTCACGCGTATTTTCTGGCTTGATGACTTCATCTACATAACCTCTATGCGCGGCTCGGTACGGATTGGCAAACTTGCGAGTATATTCATCTACTTTTTCTTGGAGTTTTGCTTCGGAATCTTCTGCTTCGGCAATTTCCCGTTTAAAAATGATTTCGGAAGCTCCTTTTGCACCCATAACGGCAATTTCGGCACTTGGCCAAGCATAATTCATATCTGCGCCAATGTGTTTGGAGTTCATCACATCGTACGCTCCGCCATAGGCTTTTCTTGTAATTACTGTAACTCTAGGGACAGTTGCCTCGCAGAAAGCGTAGAGTAATTTTGCTCCGTTAGAGATAATTCCATTCCACTCTTGGTCTGTTCCTGGCAAAAATCCTGGTACATCTTCAAATACCAATAAGGGAATGTTGAAAGCATCGCAGAAACGAACAAATCTAGCGGCTTTATTTGAAGCATTGATGTCTAAAACTCCCGCCAAAACCGCTGGCTGATTGCCCACAATTCCAATGCTTCTCCCTCCTATTCTGCCAAATCCGACCACCATGTTTTCCGCAAAATTCTTGTGGACCTCAAAGAAAGTGTCCTTATCAATCGTGCCTTCAATCACTTCACGCATATCGTAAGGTTGATTGGGATTATCGGGAACGATTTCGTTCAAATCTGGTCGAGTTTCGCTAGAACCAGCTTCGTAAGGCAACATGGGCGGTTCTTCCTCACAATTTTGGGGAATATAGCTCAACAGTTTTTTCAAATCGTTCAAGCAAACTACTTCGTTTTGGCAGGAGAAATGAGTTACACCACTTTTTGTGCTGTGCGTGCTTGCTCCACCCAATTCTTCGGAAGTAACTTCTTCGTGCGTAACAGTTTTCACTACATTGGGTCCAGTAACGAACATATAAGAAGTATTTTCTACCATGAAAATGAAATCGGTAATGGCTGGCGAGTAAACCGCTCCGCCCGCACAAGGCCCCATAATGGCAGAAAGTTGGGGAATTACGCCCGAAGCCAAAGTGTTTTTGTAGAAAATATCGGCATAACCGCCCAAGGAAACTACGCCTTCCTGAATTCTCGCTCCGCCCGAATCATTCAAGCCGATTACTGGCGCACCGTTTTTCATTGCCAAATCCATGATTCTGACAATTTTCTCGGCATGGGCTTCAGAAAGTGAACCTCCGAAAACAGTAAAATCTTGAGAATAGACATAAATCAATCTTCCGTCAATTGTTCCGTAGCCCGTTACCACGCCATCGCCTAGGAAATATTGCTTATCCATGCCGAAATCCTTGGTTCGGTGCATCACAAACTTGCCAATTTCCTCGAAAGAGCCTTCGTCCAACAATAATTCCAATCGCTCTCGAGCAGTTAACTTTGCCTTTTTTATGCTGCGCCTCAATTCTCTTTTCCCCTCCTCCGAGCAATGCTTCAGCATTTTTCTTATCTAGTGTTTCGTATTTTGACATGAGTTAGGTTTGTTTTCTGGTTTGGCTTTAGAGGTTTGGCTTTAGAGGTTTGGTTGGATTTTGCCACATCATTATTCATCAAGCAAAATCCAGCCAAATTATGATTTGCCAAATATAGATGAAGATTGAGGGATTTTGAAGAAATTGGCTGGGAAAGAATAGTTTCAATGAGCGAAAAGGGAATTTCGCTCTACTGCATTTAACCCCAATTATGAGTTATGTATTTGATAAGTACAATTATGGATTGGGGAAATTAAGACAGGGTGGCCTGGCCATTAAGAATTAAAAATGAAGAATTAAGAATGATTTAAGTATTTGGTAATCAGTATTTTGATTTTATGAGTTCCGTTAAATTATTGTCATATAATTTTTGATTAAATCTAAAAAAAGTACAATATAGCAAATCTTAATTTTTGACTACTCTAAAAATAACACGGTTAACTATCTGAAAAACAAAGGTTTAAACCCATTATTCGGGTATTTAATAAAAAAACTCTATCAGGGTTTGAAACCCTGATAGAGTTGGCAAAGTGAAGGAGATTATTTCTTCGCTTCTTCTTTCTGAATCAACTCAATATTTTCCTTCTCCAACCAAGTCAAAAAATTATCTACATTGGAATGGTTTGGATGATGCCATTCTAGTTTGCTGAAATGGGAATCCATTGCTCCGCCTTTTTGAAATTGATAACCGTAGCGTGCAAAAATCTCGTTTCGCATGAGTTGGAGTTCACTTTTTGAAAGGCTTTTCAAGTCCGATTGTTTCAATAATTGAATTGAAGCTTTTGTGTAAGAACCGTAGAATTCATCAGCAATTGTGCCTACTTTTCTACCTAGTTCATATTCCCCTTCCTGCTCGGTTGTGCCACTCCAAGGGTCAACAATTTTCAATCCGTTCGTATCAATCAATCCTTTTTTGTGAGAGGCAAATTTCCCTGAATATTGGTCGGAATAAAATTCTCCATTTTCGCCAATACTCACATTGGTCAAGTTGGTATAATTCAAAATCCACTCTGTGGCTTCTTCATTGAATTCCCCCTCTCGGATTTGGGCAACTACTTTATCGCCTATTACAAGCACAATTAAAGATGATTCTCCTTCCGATTCTCCAAAATGGTAAACACCCTGATAGCCTTGTTTGGATTCGGGAATCCATTCCCATACATCATAATAGTTAACCTTTTCATAACCAATATATTGACTATACGAACTAAAAGTAATAGCTAATAATAGAAGGGTAAAAATTTGCCTTTGGATTTTCATAATTTTGATTGTTCTGAAATGAATAAAGACTAAAATAATAATTCTCTGAAACAAACATTTAGTTGGCAAGATTATTCAGATACTGTTAACAGTTCGCTCGCTTGGCCAATTATAAGAATCAAATTCCCAAAAGCTCCCAATCCAACGAATCTTATTCTACTTTTGGGAGAATTCAAGATTTCAGCATATAAAATGAGTAAACTCAAAACGATATTATTTTTTCTAATTCTAATTGTAATTTCCTGCAATCAAAAACAGACCGTTCAAATGAACCACGATAACAAAAAAGAACCTAATCAACTCATCAATTCTTCAAGTCCATATTTAATCCAACATGCTTATAATCCTGTGGATTGGCACGAGTGGAATGCCGAGACTTTGAAGAAAGCGAAGGAATTAAATAAACCCATTATTGTGAGCATTGGCTACTCGGCTTGCCATTGGTGCCATGTAATGGAGCGGGAATCGTTTGAAAATGAGGAAGTTGCCAAAGTGATGAACGAGAACTTTCTTTGCATAAAAGTAGATAGAGAAGAACGACCCGATATTGACCAAATCTACATGGAAGCCGTTCAGCTGATGGGAATAAATGGCGGTTGGCCACTGAATGTTTTGCTTTTGCCCGATGGAAGACCTTTTTACGGGGGTACTTATTTCCCCAAAAAGCATTGGACAAACATGCTCGAAGCGGTAACAAAAGCTTTGAAAGAAAAGCCAGAAGAAATTGAGCAATCTGCCAACGAACTTGCCCAAGGAATTGCCCGAAGCGAAATCCAAAAGTATGGTATGACTCAATCTGTGCAGGATTTTCAGAAAGGCAAATTGGAGGAAATGTTTGAGAAATTGGCTTCCAAATTCGATACAGAACGTGGCGGAATGAATCGTGCGCCAAAATTCCCCATGCCAAGTATTTATAGCTTTTTGCTTCGTTATCATTTCGTTTCTGGCAATGAGCAAGCTTTGCGACAAACCAAAACCACTTTAGATGAAATGGCTTTCGGGGGAATTTATGACCAAGCTGGCGGAGGTTTTGCTCGTTATTCCACCGATTCAGATTGGCTAGTGCCACATTTCGAGAAAATGCTTTACGACAATGCCCAACTCGTAACGGTTTATTCCGAAGCCTATAATTTGACTAAACTCAATCGCTACAAAGAAGTGGTTTACGAGACTGTTGGCTTTATAGAGAGGGAAATGACACTTAATTCGGGAGGATTTTACTCTGCGCTAGATGCAGACAGCGAGGGCGAAGAAGGGAAATTCTATGTTTGGAGTGAAGATGAATTGAAGGGAATTATTGATGCAGATGAGTTTGCATTATTTGCCGACTATTACCAAATCCGAGCAAAAGGAAACTGGGAAGAAGGCAAGAACATTCTCCACAGAAAATCGACTGATGAAGCCTTTGCCCAAAAACACAGTTTGGATTTAGCGGAATTACAGAAAAAGGTTGGAAATTGGAAAAAGGCAATTCTAAAAGCTCGTAGTCCCCGAATTAGACCAGGTTTGGATGATAAAGTATTGACTTCTTGGAACGGATTGATGCTGAAAGGTTTAGCAACCGCTTACACAGTTTTTGGAGATAAGAAATTCCTACAAATGGCAGAGAAGAATGCCAATTTTCTCAATCAAAAAATAACAGAGAACGGAAAACTCTCTCGAAACTTCAAAGATGGAAAGGTAAGCATTCAGGCTTATCTGGAGGATTACGCCACGGTAATTGATGGCTATTTGTCTCTTTATCAAGCCAACTTTGATGCAAAATGGTTGTACGAAGCAGAGAAACTCACAAATTATACAATTGAAAATTTCTACGATTCGGATGAAGGTCTATTCTTTTTCACAGACAAAACGGGCGAGAAATTAATTGCCAGAAAGAAAGAGATTTTCGATAATGTGATTCCCGCTTCCAACTCAATCATGGCGCAAAATCTTTACCAATTGGGTTTATTATTAGATAACTCCGAATATTCTGATTTGGCAAAACAAATGTTGGGCAGAGTAAATCCGATGTTGGGCAAAGAAGTGAATTACCTAACCAATTGGGCAAGTTTATACACCAATTTGGTAGAGCCAACTGTAGAAGTGGCAATTGTTGGGAAAGATTACGAAGATTTTGCGCATTCCATTCAGCAGAATTTCCATCCGAATCGGATTTTGGTGGCAACTAAGCAAAATTCAGATGATTCAAATACCAATAGCAATTCTACTAAAGCTTTGCCCTTGCTAAGAAACAGAACAGCCATTGATGGCAAAACGACTATTTATGTTTGTAGAGAAAAAGCGTGCAAACTACCTGTTCAGAGTGTAGAAAAGGCTTTGGAGCAGATAAAACCTTGATTCTTTTGATTGGCTTGATTTGCCAAGATTAGGAAATATACAGATTTGAGAAAGGAGGAAAGAATAAAGACCATACGTCAATTTCTTTCCTCCTTCTTCTTTCCTCCTTCTTCTTTCCTCTTTCCTCTTTCCTCTTTCCTCTTTCCTCTTTCCTCCTTCCTCCTTCCTCTTTCCTCTTTCCTCTTTCCTCCTTCTTCCTTCATCCATACTTTGGACTAAAGACCTACGACTTTAGACTTATATTATCAACATCGCATCTCCATAAGTGAGGAAACGGTATTTTTCCTTAATTGCCACTTGGTAACAATCCATCATAAGTTCAAAACCACCAAAAGCGGCTGCCATCATCAATAAGGTCGATTTTGGCTTGTGGAAATTGGTAATGAGCGATTGGCAGATTTTGAAATCATATTCTGGGAAAATGAATTTATCTGTCCAGCCACCATTTTGCTTGAGCATATTTCCTGCTGAAACCGAAGTTTCAAGTGAGCGCATCACAGTTGTTCCTACTGCACACACATTTCCCTTGTTATTCAAAACTCCATTTACAAGGTCAACTGTATGTTGCGGCACGTCAAAGTTCTCGGAATCCATTTTGTGCTTCGTCAAATCCTCAACATCCACGTCTCGGAAAGTTCCCAAGCCCACGTGCATCGTAATATTTGTCAACTCCACACTCTTCAATTGCAATTTTTTTACCAAATGAGGTGTAAAGTGCATCCCAGCAGTTGGTGCGGCAACGGCTCCCTTCTCTTTCGCAAAAATTGTTTGGAAGCGTTCTGCATCTTCTGGAGTGGCTTTTCTGTCCAAATCTTTGGGGATTGGCGTTTCTCCAAGCCTTTCTACCAAAGGATAGAACTCCTCGTCTGGTCCATCGTAAAGGAAACGGATTGTCCTTCCTCTTGAAGTTGTGTTGTCAACGACTTCGGCAATTAGTTCCGCCTCTCCGAAATACAATTTATTGCCGACACGAATTTTTCTGGCGGGATCCACCAAAACATCCCAAAGGTGTTGTTCTTTGCTGAGTTCTCTCAATAAGAAAACTTCAATTTCAGCACCTGTTTTTTCTTTATTTCCATATAATCTGGCGGGGAAAACCTTTGTGTCATTAAACACCATCACGTCTCCTTCGTTGTAATAATCTACAACATCTTTGAAAGTTTTGTGTTCAATTTTTCCTGAGTCTTTGTGAATGACCATCAATCTTGATTCGTCTCGATTCAGAGTTGGAGTTTTAGCTATCAATTTAGGTGGCAATTCAAACTCGAACTGCGACAATTTCATCTTCGTTGCTATGGCTGTGGTGGTTTATAACAATCTGACAATCAACGCTATATACAAAATATATAATCTGAATTGCAAATTATTGATTGAACATTTGATTTGAAAACTGAAAATTTTAATTCAGTAATATAGGTTGCTGAGTTTCTGGAAAAACTACTATCTCCATCATTATCAGCCTAATAAACAGCAAAGTTAACAATTTGTACGATTTTGCCTATATTAAGTACAAGTAAAAAATGGAAAGATAACAAAATAGCAAATTATTTTGCTGGAAATCTGATATGGTCAGTTGGTTCTTTAAGCAATTTCAACGGTTTTAATTGTGCAGTTTTATAAGTACATTCAATCTCTTAAAATCCAGATTCCCTCCCGATTCTTTCAGATGTTGCGCAATGGCGAGGGCTTTGTTGAGTCGGCTGTTTGTGTTTTTGACTTTGCCCACAATACGAATGAGTGTGCGTTGCTTCCCTTTTGTGAGCTTTTGGAAAACGTCATTTCCTTCCTCATCCTGCGCAAGTAAAATTTCCAACTCCTCGGGCATTTCCATTCCGAATTCAGAGCGGTCTTTTGTTAATTCGGCTTCTATTTTGTCACCTATTTCCAAACCTAACTTATCTCTCATTTTTTTGTTGAGCAAAATGCACCAATCCTCCTGAAACTTCAATAAAGCGCATTGCATTTCCACATTTGGTAGCTCCGCAAGGTGCTGGATTTTGCAAATAACCCGCTTGTTATCGCCTTCTACAAACTGCTTGGCAATCTCTGCAGGAACTGGAAAGTGATGACCCCAAAGATTGGACTCAAACTTTTGGATTTCAGATATAAATTTTATTTTTTTGCACATTTTATTTTCAAGCTAATTAAGTAGTACAAAGTCTTTATCGGACTTGCGTTCAATCGGACTTGCGCTCAATCGGACTTACGTTCAATCGGACTTGCGTTCAAGTCGGAAGTCCAAAGCAGTTCAAATAACTGATAATGAAACACTTACAAAAAAGCAAATAGGAAAATATCTAAGTTTATCTACTTATAAATGATTGCTTAGTACATGACAAAAATTAAGTGAATCCCTCGGAGCGGTCTTTAGACCCTGCGAGAGGTTGAACGATTAACTCCAAGAAGCCTATTTGTAAAAAGTGGCAGGTACTTAGTTCTACTTTAAGAATCTTAAAATATAAAACCCGCTTACCACTAGCTGAAGCTAGTGGCAATTGAATCAGCATTCAGAAAGCTATTCAATTGCATCCATCTTCAGATGGATGTTTAGGATAACCAGCCCAAAATCATACTTAAAATACAATTTTGGCTAGAGTCTTAAAGTAGAATTAGGAACAAGTAAAAAATAACTTATTAAAATTCTCAGTGGGACTGCCCCTTCCTTCTTTTTGGTTCAGGACACGCTGTCTATTCTTCCAGTTCCACTGCGGGTGTAAAAATATTAGCCATAGTGTCGGACTGGCGTTCCATCGGACTGGCGTTCCATCGGACTGGCGACCCAGTGTTATGCCTAATATTTTTGCCTAAACTAGCTAGCGTAGCCCGACCTCAAAAATAAACCGCAATAAATGTCCATTTTATTTCTTTGATATGCCTTAAATGTAACTTTTAAATTGAATTAGTATTTTTATAGTCGAAATAATTTGAATAAGTACTCAAATTAGCCAAATATTCTTTGAATAGTATAATGAAAGAACCTGAGTAAGAAATAGTATAATATGTATGAAAATAGAAGAAATAAGACAATAACTGTTTTATAGGCTAGAATCGCTCAATTTTTTAATTCGCCAACTCGCCAATCCACCAATTCGCCAACTGAGTAGTTATGAATCAGCAAGTTTTATGTGGAAATATTAGCAATGGAAGTATGCGTATTTGTTAATAATACGTTACACAAAACCAAATAATATTATGATTGTAATCCTTGGTTACTTGTATAGACATTATTTATACAACTATCGACACAATTTTCATCTGAATCTCACTAAATAAGCACAAAATCTGATAGCGTATATTAGATTTGTGCAAGAATTTGTTGAAAATATCTATTTTCTGTTATACTTTTTCCAATGCTCTTAGATAACATAAAAAAAGCCACAAAGTCGAAACACGATTTGATGGAAGAATTGATTGGAAGCAATAGGATTTCCGATTTTTCTATAAAAGAGTACTCTTTATTGATGGCGACAAATTATTTGTTCCATTCTAGTCTAGAGCATAATCTTAATCAGCTCCTCAGTCCCGTAGAAAAATCTGAGATTGATTTCACAGCTAGATTGAAAACTAGCAGTTTGATTGAGGATTTGAATGAACTATCTATTTCTACGAAGGGATTGGAGTTGCAGAATTTGGCAATAGCCGATTATTTTAGTGCTTTGGGTTGGCTCTACGTGGCGGAAGGCTCTATGTTGGGCGGAAAATATATTTATCAGATACTTTCTCGGAATGAGGAAGTTGGAAGCAAAAGCTCTTTTCACTTTCATAAAATTTATGGTGCTGAAACTGGGAAAATGTGGAAATCTTTCAGAAACTTAGTAGAACAAGAGTGCAAGACAGAAAAAGCGCAACTATTATTTACAGACGGTGTGAAAAAAGCATACGATTTTTTTGAAGTGTCTTTTTTTGAAGCCCAAACTGCGCTGAATATCGAGGAAACTGTTTAAAGAATTCCACTTTTTTAATTTTAGAATGACTACAGACAAACAAATTCAAACTGCTTTAGACAATTGTGCCAAAGAACCCATTCATCTTTCTGGCGCAATACAGCCTCATGGCTTTTTGTTAGTGCTTTCGGAGTCGGAATTGAAGATTGTCGGAGTTAGCGAGAATTTGGTTTCAAAGGCAGGATTGACTGAAAAGCAAGTTTTCGGACAACCGCTGACTTTGTTTTTCGATGAGAAAGATTCGGAATTCCTCAAAAATGCCATCTCCAATCAGCCTAAGAGTTTGAAATCAAACTATTTCAAATCAATCAATCCCATCAGTCTTACTCTCAACTTGAATGGAACGAAGCAAATGGCTGATGGGATTATAAGCAAAAGTAATCATGGTTTTGTGTTGGAGTTAGAACGCATTCATTCTGATGATTTTAAGGAAAAAAAAGATGCTTTTTATCAAATCAACAAAAAATCTATTATTCGAGCGCAAAATGCTCAAAAGTTAGATGAGCTTTATCAGACAGTAGTAGGAGAAATCAGTTCGATTGTGGGTTTCGACAAAGTAATGCTCTACAAGTTCGACAAAGAATATAATGGAATTGTAGTTGCCGAAGATAAGTCTGCGGAAATGG
This sequence comes from uncultured Cytophagales bacterium, assembly GCA_963729615.1. Lineage (GTDB taxonomy): Bacteria > Bacteroidota > Bacteroidia > Cytophagales > Flammeovirgaceae > JBLIFI01. The sequence goes on along the minus strand of CAVSOI010000021.1, from coordinate 129,697 downwards.
AAAGTTTCTTGGATATGCGCTTTCCGAATACAGACATTCCAAAACAGGCAAGAGAATTATACCTGAAAAACTGGCTCAGAATCATTTCAGATGTGGACTATCAGCCAAGCCCTATCCTGTTGGAAGATTCAATAGCAAATGAACCGCTCGACCTGAGTCATGTTAATTTGCGAAGCATTTCCCCGATGCACGTGAAATACCTGAAAAATATGGGAGTTAATGCTTCTATGTCCATTTCAGTAATTGTAAGCGGAAGGCTTTGGGGATTGATTGCTTGCCACCACAACTCACCAAAATACATTAGCTATAACACAAGAATGACTGCGGAGTTTTTCGGACAGCTGATTTCATTGCAAATTGGGAATCTAGAGCTTTCCAACTTGCAACACGAAAAGATTAGAAGAAGAACTATTGTAGATGGAATTGTTGAGTCTTTGAATGAGGAAAGCTAGATTTATAGTGGAATCATGAGAAAGAAAAACTCGTTGATGGAATTGATAAATGCAGATGGTTTTGCCGTTATAAATCAAGACGAAATACTTACTGCGGGAGCAACTCCGACCAAAAGCCAGATTGAGAAAATTGACAGTTGGCTATCTACCCGAAAAGAGAAAGGTGTTTTCGTCTCCAACACTATGACCAAAGAAATAAGCTTTGCTTCCGAATTCGTGCAGACAGCTTCTGGCATGTTGAGCATTCCGCTTGCAAAGGAAGACAATAGCAGGCTATTTTGGTTCAGGAAAGAAAAGAAAGAAAATGTAAAGTGGGCAGGAATGCCTAAGAAAAATATTAGAGAGATAGACGGGGAATTCGTACTCGAACCGAGAAGTTCTTTTGTGCAATGGATGCAAAACACGATTTATACCGCAGAGGCTTGGTCGGAAACAGAAATAGAGATTGTGGAAACTTTGCAAGTAAAAATGCTTTATATCATTACCAGGCAACTAAACGAGGATAGAAAGCATAAAATACAACAGGAACTGACGACTCAGGTAAAAATACGCACCAAAGAACTTACCAGCACCAACGAAAGGCTGAAACACGAAATCGAAAAAAGAGCGAAAATAGAAGAGCGGTTGAAAGAAGGAATGAGAGAACTTGAAGCTACCAACCAAGAACTCGAACATTTTGCCTACGTTGCCTCGCACGATTTGCAAGAACCTTTGAGAGTAATTTCCAGCTTTACAGAATTGCTTGCCAAAAAGTATAAAGAAGATTTGGATGAAAAGGCAAACATGTACATAGATTTTATTATGGATGGCTCATCGAGAATGAAGCAACTCATCATGGATTTGCTAGAGTATTCAAGACTGAGCAAAAAGGGCGTGCCAGACAAGCCGGTAGATTTGAATAATAGTTTATTCCGATGTAGTAAAAAGCTTGAAATCTTCAGATTGAGGAAACTGACACAAAGTTGCTTGCAGGGGATTTGCCAACCATTTTTGGAAACAAAACCAAAATGAATCAGTTATTCCAAAATCTGATTGGCAATGCAATTAAGTACAAAAAACCTGATGTAGCGCCAATCATAAAAATTGATGTGGAAGATGCAGATTCCCATTGGGAGTTCTCCATTTCAGACAACGGAATAGGAATTCCGGCAAAATACGAAAAGCGAATATTTGTCATTTTCCAAAGACTCCACACCAAAGACGAATTTTCTGGGACGGGAATCGGGTTATCGCTCTGCCAGAAAATTGTGGAGCAACAAGATGGTAGAATTTGGCTCGACACAGAGTCGAAAGACGGAACAACCATAAGATTTACACTCAAAAAATATAAGCAGTAAAACATGAAACCAATCAATATACTTTTAGTGGAAGACAGCCTTGGCTGACACCGTACTGATTAGAGAAAGTATGGAGCTTAGTAAAATTAGTCTCAAACTAGAATGCGTGACAGATGGAGAAGCGGCTACAGAATACCTCTACAAAAGGCTTGAGAACAATGAAAGCCTGCCAGATTTGATGATTTTGGATTTGAACATGCCCCGAAAAGATGGACGAGAAGTTTTGGAGGAAGTGAAATCGCATCCAGATTTGAAAGTCATTCCAATAATTGTACTGACCACTTCGGCAAATAGAGAAGATATAGAACATGCTTATAGACATCATGCAAATAGCTTTATTACCAAGCCTGTAGATTTGCAACAATTCATGAAGATTGTGGAGTCAATCAGCGATTTTTGGCTTGACCATAGTAAAGCTTCCTAGCAACAAAGGAATAAATTTCTCTCTTTTTGTAGCAAAAGCAGTTTCACTATTTTTTTTAAAATCAAGTTAAAACAAGGAGATGCTAAGAATAAAGCATATAAAAATATTACTGATAGAAGACAACCTTGCCGACCAAGAAATCTTGAAAGAGACCTTGGAGGCAACGAGTTTCCCTATGGAGAACCTCAAAATAGCAAGTCGTTTAGACAGAAGGACATTAAACTGATTGGGGAATTCAGCCCTGATTTAATTCTTTTGGATTTGTCTTTGCCCGACAGTCATGGGTTGGAAACTGTTCAAACAATTATTGACTACAATTCAGAATTGCCAATTATAGTCATGACAGGATTGAGTGATACTGAAACTGGCATGGAAGCCATTTCCATGGGCGCAGAAGATTATATTGTGAAAGGGACTTATGAAGTGAATTTGCTGGAAAGAGCCTTGCTTTATGCAATCCAAAGAAGTGAAAGTAAAAAACAGATGAGTAAAACCGTAGCTATTCTGAGAAGTTACAATCAGAAATTAGAGCAATTTGCACATATCATTTCACATGATTTAATTTCGCCAATCAGTACAATCAAAGCCTCAATCCAGCTTTATGAATTGGAACTCAAAGCACAACCAACTCAGCAAAACACCTGTGGAGGTTATGGTGGATGTGCATGATGGCGTGAACAAATTGCACGAGAAATTGCGTTCGCTGATGAAAACATTGGTAGAGCAAAAAGACTCGATAGAGCAGTTTAAGGACATCAAACTCTACTCTTTCGTGAGTTCTGTGATTGAAGATGTGAAAGCATTCTTACAGCAACCCCGAAGTGGATTTCAATATTGAATTGACCGATGAGCAAACGCTGGAATTTGTTCCCGATTTATTTTATAGCGTAGTGCAGAATTTGGTTACCAATGCCATTAAATACCGCTCTCCGAAAAGACGTGGAGAAATCAATATTTCTGCTGAACCCGTGGAGCATTATTGGCAATTGAAAGTAGCAGACAATGGTTTGGGAATGGATATGGAGCAGAATGAAAAGTTGCTTTTCAAAATGTTCCAACGTTTCCATGACCACGTGGAGGGAAAAGGAATTGGCTTGCACTTGGTAAAAAACATTGTTTACACCAATGGCGGGAAAATTGAGGTGGAAAGTGAACTCGATAAAGGAACGACCTTCAATATATTTTTGCCTAGAGAGCAAGCGAAATCTAACTAGTGCATTGAGTTCTAAGTTTCTACTATTATACCCCAATTATGAGTTATGTATTTGATAAGTACAATTATGGATTGGGGAAATTAAAACAGGGTGGCCTGGCCATGAAGAATTAAGAATTAAGAATGATTTAAGTATTTGGTAATCAGTATTTTGAATTTATGAGTTCCGTTAAATTATTGTCATATAATTTTTGATTAAATCTAAAAAAAATACAATATAGCAAATCTTAATTTTTGACTACTCTAAAAATAATACGGTTAACTATCTGAAAAACAAAGGTTTAAACCCAATATTCGGGTATTATACAAGCTTCAGTCAGCGTGACCCGTACAAAGACTGATTTCAATTGTTCGGCACAGGTTGGCGATTGCGCCCCCAGAAAAACCTGCGCCAGCGTGTCACGCTGGCTCGTTCAAGCGTCCACGCTCGAACCAAATTCACACTAACTGAATGGCTTGAGCGTCCGCTGGGTGGCACTCCGCTTGTGCCGAATTATCCATAGAGTAGCCTTACATCTTGCACACTAGCAAAAATCCTGACAGGGTTAATCGAAAAAAATCATTTATCAAAAATACTGGTAACACTAAGGGTAGGTTTGAATCGACTTGTTTTTGGTTTCTACGGCTTTTCAAAATATGCTTTTTATCTTGAAAGCTTAAAACGAAAACCCAGCAAACTCCCATAATCTCCTGATATTCTAAGCGTTGGCAACCCAACTTTTAACCAGCCTTTGCCCACTCTTACGCCATCAATATCAATTTTAATTCCCTCGACAGTAGGTTTCAGATTGATGATTGCATCTTTCCTAATGAATAAATCAAGTACCGTTTGCAACTCCCGCTTACCGTTTTCATTCTTATAAATCGGGATTGAAGTTCTCAGGTTCTCGTCTCGCTCCAGTTTGAGTTGGAACTCCTCTCCTATTCTGCGGATTTCGTTAATTTCCGAAATCAATTTCCGATGGCTTTCCAATTCTGGCAACTCACCAGGCTGTTTGGCAGGCTTTGTTCCCGTGAGATAGTAGAATGTTGGATTTTGCAGATAATCGCCTTCTTCAAATTCATCTAGCAAGTTCTTGAGCCTTAATTCCACACTCGGACCTGTAAGCGCAAATAGTAAATCTTGAATATCTTTTTTCATAGGAAGCGACTTAATTGCAGAGTTTTCGTACTCCAACGGATGCTTACTGATTTTTTTGAATGAATAGGCAATTTCATTATTTTCGGCTGATTGCCAAGTCATTTTCTTCTTGGAAAGTCTCGTCAGCTTATAATTATAAATGCCTTCAAAGTTCATCAATTCCAAGCTATCTGACTGCAAACTGTATCGGTAGCGAGAACTGTCTGTTGCCGAAGTGTACCAATAAAGCCCGTGTTTGTGGCTGATTGAAAGCTTGTGGGCTTCTTTGGCTGTGAATTTGTCGGCACTTTGCCAAACTCCCAAAATTTGCCTATTTCCGTTTTGGCAACTCATCAGGAAAGCAAACAAAAGCAGATAAAGTATTTTTTGAAATAGTGACTCCATTAGATAGCTTTAAGCATGTTGTGCTATTTATTATTTTTCTATTAATTCTACTTTAAGACTCTGAAAATATGGAACTCGTTTACTAAGGAACGGGAAATAAATAAACTACTATTCTGTCAAGTTTAAATTGACGAATCAAGATATTTATAAGCTTCTGATCTACAGTTGATTTAAACTTATCGATACCCGACATATTCATCTTGACATAACATTAGGCTACTTATTGCAAAGTTGTAGAGCAAAATTGATATTTAGGAACAGCAAAATAACCGTATATTTGGAACGGCTGAAAAGTGCAATTCGATATAGAGAAGCTTTTCAATGTTTTGTTAATTTCATAAAAAAGATAAATGCAAAAGAGTTCCGTATGAATATGATAAAGTCGTTGTTTTTGGGAATAATTACCACTTTAACAATTGTGTTTGGAGTGAGTTATTTCCTTCCCAATCAATACAATGTTTCCCACCGAAAAGTTGTGCCTTGCGAGATTGAAGAAACTTTTGAGCAAGTGAATATGCTGAAAAACTGGGCGAATTGGGCGTTCGATTCACTCCAAACCAATGCTGGAGTAGAATATTTGGGAGCAAATTTTGGGGAAGGCGCAATCTATACGTGGAAAACCGTTGATGCACAAGGAAGAGTGGAAATATTGAAATCGACCAATGGAAGGGAAATCCAACTAGAGTCTTCGCTCAACCAAAGGGAATTGGTTTCTCAGTTTGTGTTCAAGTTCAAACCGGCAAACTCTATTGATGATGATAAAAACGGAACAGAAATTGAATGGATACAAAAGGGGGAACTCAACTCCACGAAAATGAAATATTTGCTTTTTTTCGGTATCTTAGAAGATGTGATTGAGCAAGATATGACCGAGAAAATGACTGCTTTGGCAACTTACTGCAAATAAGAAAACTAGAGAAAAAATTTAGATTATTACAACTCATAAAATAATTATTATGGAGAATCAATCGGAGAAAGAAATCCACAAAACCCCATTATTTAAGCAACTATTGAAAATTGCCGCCAATATTATTCTGAGCCGTTTCAGATTGCTCAAATTGGCTGGGCAAGCTGCCTACAAATTATTTCATCCTGAAACTGGCAAAGGTGTGCAGGAGGAAATCAAGAACAAAATCAGATTGTTCCTGAGAATGATGAAGGCAATTGCCAAACAAGAATACAAGAAATTCCCTAAGCAGTCGCTCATTAAAATTGTGGCTGGAGTCTTATATTTTGTGTTGGTGTTAGATATTATTCCTGATTTCATTCCAATCATCGGCTTTTTAGACGATGTTTTTATCATTTCTTGGGTTTATGATTCCGTAAAAACAGATTTGGAAGAGTTTGAGGAATGGGAAGCTACTTCTGCCGTAGAATACGAAAGTTGATTTTATGGATTTACGTTTGAACAAAATCAGTTTTGACTAAGTTTTATATTCAGATTTACAAACAGGAAACCCCGAATATAAAATTATAACTATGGAAAATACAGAAACTAAAGAGTTCAAAAATAAATATGAAGACACGCCATTTTTCAAAAAAGTATTGAAAATGGCTTCGGAAGTTGCACTAAGCAGATTCCGATTGATAAAACTACTCCATAAAGCATTTTCTCGCTTGGCAAATCCAGATGAAGGAAGGTCTTTAAGGTCTGAAGCTTTGCAACAACTCGGACTGTTTTTGAGAATGATGAAAGCGGTAATTAAGAGAGAATACAAAGATTTACCGATTTCAACATTGGTGAGAATCACGGCAGCGGTCATTTATTTTGTGATGCTGGTGGATATTATCCCCGATTTCATTCCGATGATAGGTTTTGCCGATGACGCTTTCGTTTTGGCTTGGGCTTACAATGGAGTTAGGAGAGATTTAGATGCCTTTGAAGCTTGGGAAAATGCAGGAGTAATTGATTTGGAAGAAGATTTCCCCTCGGAAGTTCCCGCAATATCTCCTAAAACCCAACCTGCTGTGGTTGTAGGATAGAAAAATAAAATTGTTTGAAAGGCTCTTGGAAATTTAATTTCCAAGAGCCTTTTTTTTGTAGTTTTGCCAACCAACAACAATCAGAACCCTTTTGGAAAACCTCAATCTCCCACCTTTCGACTACAAAATAAGGAAACAGGAAAACAAGCCTTTCCTTTGGGATGAAATTAGGAAGAAATATGTACTGATTACGCCAGAGGAATGGGTTCGACAACATTTCATCCATTTCCTAATTGCAAATGGTTATCCAAAATCGCTCATCTCGGTTGAGGGTGGATTGAAATACAATCAACTCCAAAAGCGTTCGGATATTTTGGTTTTAGACCGATTCGGGAAGCCTTTTTTCTTGATTGAGTGCAAAGCTCCAAAAATAAAAATCAATCAGAAAGTGTTGGAGCAAGCAATTTTTTACAATCAAATCATCAAAGCTCCATTTGTCGGATTGAGTAATGGCTTACAGCATTTTTTCTGCGAAATAAATTTTGAAACTGGGAAAGTAGAGGTTCTGAAAAATTTGCCAGAATTTCCTATTTAATTACAAAAGCCTTAATTTCAATCGAGATTTTTATCGTATGCTTTCGAGAAATCTGTAAAAAAATAAGTACATGACAATTTCCAACTTGGATTTTTAAGGTACACATTCAGCCACTCGCAGGGTCGTTGCCGTTGTTGGTCTTAGCAATGAAATCCATCAGTATTATATTTAGAACAAGAATAATAAAGCAAAACAAACGTACACAAAAAAAATACTGCGAGACCAACAACCAATTATTGCCAAAAAATCTATTTTCTCAGATTCATAGCCGTTTTCCTTGAGTTAATATGAGGTATTTCTGAAGTTTTATGCGAATTTGTTATATACCCTTACAAAAGCCTTGATTTCAATCGAGATTTTTATCGTATGCTTTCGAGAAATCTGTAAAAAAATAAGTACATGACAATTTCCAACTTGGATTTTTAAGGTACACATTCAGCCACTCGCAGGGTCTGAAAAAGACCACTCCGAGGGATTCATTTCATTTTTAAACACTATGAAAATCAACTCTCAAGAACTGATTTCCCACCTGATTGTACGAACACGAAAGAATGTTGAGAATGCTGAAAATTTACCTTTTCTTGTCTGAATCAGGATTTTCAGGATTAAAGGATAAACGGGAAATGTCGGGTTTCTCTTTTGGCAGATTGATAGATGACAAACAAAGTATTCATCAGAAACAAAATCAATTTCCAATCCAGAAAATCCTACAAATCTTGGCTCTTTTTGAAATAAACTCACAGTTTCCTCCTATCAATTTTCCCCGAAGCAGTCAATGGAAATGGATTTTGAAATCGGATTTCCTTGGGAGATTTGTATTTTCCGAGTCGGTTTTTCATTGCGGAATCCAGCTTTGAAAACAAGTCATTTGAGAGCGATTCCGATTCTAAAAATAAGACTACTTTCTGCCCTAATTTTTCATCTGGAATTGGGCAAACGGCAAATTGGCTATTGATTTCCAATTCCATCAAAATCTGCTCAATTTCCGATTCCGATTCCTCTAGCTGGATTTTGATTCCGCCAGAGTTGATGGTATTGTCCGCTCTGCCCAACCAACGGAATTCTGTGGGGGAAATTAATTCAATCAAATCATTTGTAACAATGGTTTCTCCGTTGGTAATTTCTGACCGAATTCTCAAACAACCTCTTTCATCTTGGCTAATTTCCACATTGAGTAGGGTTTGGAAATAGTTGCTTTTCTCAAAACCATTTAGTCTTTTCAACGCAATGTGGGAAACTGCTTCGGTCATTCCATAAGTGCTGAAAGCTGGGCAATCCAACACTTGTATTTTTTGCTCTAGTTGCTTGTTCACTGCTGCGCCACCGACAATTATCGCTTTCATTTTGTCCAAAACAGGTTTTTTCTCTGGAGATTGGGAAAGCATGTTCTCCAACTGCAAAGGAACAACTGCCGTGAAATCGAATTGGGAATTGGATTCAATAAGTTGCAACGGATTTCCCGAAGGTTCAATCACAACTAGGTTTGCACCCAACTCCAAGCCTCTGACCAACATCATTTTCCCGCCAATGAAATCGGTATTGATACAAACCAAAAAGTGGTCGTTCGCTTCCAATCCCAAAGCATGAACTGTGCTTTTGGCACTTGCTTGCATCTGCTTTCTGGTAATTTGAATGAGCTTAGGCTTTCCTGTTGAGCCAGATGTGTGTAGTACGAAATCAGATTTCCCATTCAACCAATCATGGCAAAACCGCCAAGCTTTGTGCGGAAGTGGCTTCCCTCCTACTCTGACCTGCTCAAAAGTTTGTTGGCTGTTTCCTATTTTTAATGTGGGCATTAGACTTTTGAGATTGATTCTTTGTGAGACAAAGCGTATTTTAACGTAAGTAAAAAATCAGCGAACAACGAGTCACGCTACAATTTGAATCCTAAAAATAGAATATCATCTACCTGTTTCACGCCCTTCTTCCAGTTTTTTAATTCGTTTTCCAAAATGGCTTTCTGCTCTTCAGCAGTCCTTTCGTAACTCTCCGACAAAATTTGTTTCAGCCGTTTTTTGCCGAACTTCATTTTGTTCTCTCCGCCAAATTGGTCTTGGTAGCCATCAGAGAAAAGGTAGAACCAAGTCGGCTTGCTCCCCAATCGGATTGTGTGAGATTCATACCCATTATGCACTTTGTCTTTATAGCCTCCAATTGGAAACGTGTCGCCACGAATTTCTAATAAATCATTGTTTTCAATATAGAGAATAGGGTTTTTGGCTCCAGCAAATTCAACAGTTCTCTTGCTTTCATCAATTACGCAAATCGCCATATCCATTCCATCCCGAACGGTAGTAGCACTTTCTTGTTGGAGACGTTCTTTCAAATGCTTGTTCAAATAATTGAGGATTTTGTGCGGTTCGGAAATCTCCAAAAGCTTGACCGCTTCGGAAAGCAAATCATTGCCAATCATACTCATAATTGCACCAGGAACTCCGTGTCCCGTACAATCCACAGCGGCAACTATCTTCTTTCGAATGCCTTCTTTTTCGATTTCCGCAAACCAGTAAAAATCTCCAGAAACAATGTCTTTAGGCTTAAAAATGAGATAAAAATCTTCAATAGAATTACGAATTAATTCCTCGGAAGGCATAATGGCCTCTTGTATCCTTTTGGCATAATTGATACTAGCCGTTATTTTTTTGCTTTTATCTTCAATAATCTTGAAAGTATAATGCATCTGGTCTTTCTGCATTTCAATTTCTTCCATTTTTTGGTCAAGCTCGAAAGTTCTTTCTGCCACTTTCTCCTCTAACTCTCTCGTAACTTTAGTCTGGAGTTCTTGGTTTTCTTTAAGTTGCCGAATTAGTTCTGCTTGTGTTTTGCGTTTTTCTTCTTGCCCTAATCGCATTCTGTAGCCCAATGCCAAAGACAGAAGCAGTATTTCCAATAAAATCCCGATTTGAAACCAACTTGTGAAAACTGCATTTTCTTTCACTACTAATATGACCACCCCGAAAAGAATTGATAACCAAAGCGTTGCAGAGCCTATTGCGAAGAAATAGACTAATTTGCTCCGTAATTTGAGTACGATTACGAAAAGCACAAATAGCAGAAATATATTGCTCAAAAGCGTCTGTAGGATTGTGAAATCTGCAATCAGCTTAATCTTGAAAAATGCAAAATGAATGAAAAGAGAAATTGCAAGTGAAGAAAGCATAATTCCCACGGCCACTCTAAATACCTTGTCCCATTTAGGCATCAGGTTGGAAGTGTCCAAAAACTTGCGCATAAATAGAATATAAAAAACAGGGTAAAGCGTTGTGCCAATTATCCATATACTTTGCCAAACCAAAATTCCATCAGGAATCACAAACTCCCTCAATAAATTATAACGAGAAAAAGGATAGAATCCGATAAAAAATATGTAAAGAGAATAATAAAGATAAGTTCTATCTTTATTCAGTAGAAAAAGCAATAAATTGTAGAGGAAAAAGATTGCCAAAACGCCTTGAAACGCACCCTGTGAGAGGTTTCTCCACTCAATACTCTTCCTCCATTGCTCAGGATTCTGCAAATAAACATCGAATGTTGGGCGATAACCGTCCGTATTGTGAATCTTGATATAAATAGTCTTGCTCTCGCCAGGCTTCATACCAATCCTTACCTTAGAGTTTCGCCCAGTAGGCACGTTCTTTTCTGAAAGATTGTAGTAATGACCTGCCTTTTTCAAATTGTAACCAACCAAACCCTCTTCAAACACTTCTACATAATTGTTGAGTCCAGTAAATAGAAGCCATTCACTATATCGGCTCATCTGATTCTGCAATGTAATCTTTCCCCAATAGGTTACATTTGGATTTAATTTTTCGTGAATTTCACTAAAATCTTGAAATTCTTTCCCATATATTCCCAACCGAATATCATCCAATGATAATTCTCTAGAGGAATCCGCCAATACTTCCAAGTAAAGGTTCAGGTCGAGAAATTCGTCTTCATAATGTTGGATTCGAAAAATTCCCGCATCCGCAGATACACTAGAATATACAAACAGTCCTATTAAAACAGTTTTGAGATACCTGAGAGTAATATTCGAGAGATAATTAAATAACAAATTTTAGTTTGTTTTGAGAAAGCAAGTTTGGAAACACTAAAACTACACGGAACAATTGTGAAACCCATGAAATTCTATTTTTTTGTTTACTAACAATTCATAAGTCGTTTTTACGTAGTTAATTACTAAGAGTATGTTTGGATTGATTTTTTGGGAATTTTACGAGATTTTCAAAACAGGAGCTATGTGGGGAGAAAATAACGAAGAAAGCATTTTTGAAAAGCCGTAGAAAACAAAAATAAGTCGATTCAAACATACTCTTAGTAAGAGAGTTTTGCTACCAACGTTGAGACAATACTCTCCAAAACCCAAATCTTCTGAAAAAATGTTCTTTTGAAAGTAATTACCGTAATTTTGAACATCAGCACTTTCAGTTTACAACCAATTACCAAATATTTGAGCATGTCAAAAAAGATAAAAACAGCGTATATCTGCCAGAATTGTGGCACAAATTACAGCAAATGGACTGGCAAATGCACGGCTTGCAACGAGTGGAATACTTTGGTGGAAGAAGTCTTGCCCGATTCCCAGCCACAATTGGGAACTTGGCAGGCAACTACTAGCTCCAAACAAAAAAAGGCAATCAGCAAACCGCAGAAAATTTCCCAAATTCAGTACGAAGACGAAGAGCGAGTTTTAACCAGCGATAACGAACTGAACAGAGTCTTGGGCGGTGGAATTGTGGCAGGTTCCATCGTGCTGATTGGTGGCGAGCCAGGAATCGGGAAATCTACCTTGATGTTGCAAATTGCCAACAGCTTAGATTTCATGAAAGTACTCTACGTTTCTGGCGAGGAAAGTGCTTCGCAAATCAAAATGCGAGCAGAGCGAATTGGAAAAGAGAAAACCACAGGAATTTCTGACAATTGCTTCGTACTTACCGAAACGGTAACTCAAAATATTTTTGCTCAGGTAGATGAAATCCAACCGAAATTATTGGTGATTGACTCAATACAGACGCTTACTTCCCAACATTTGGAGTCGGCCGCAGGAAGCGTTTCGCAGATTCGGGAATGCGCCATGGAACTCATCAAGTTTGGCAAGGAAACAGGAACGCCCGTTTTCCTAATCGGGCACATTACCAAAGAAGGCACGTTGGCAGGCCCAAAAGTGCTGGAACACATGGTTGACACAGTTTTGCAATTTGAAGGAGACCGCCACATGAGTTACCGAATTTTGCGAACCACAAAAAACCGTTTTGGCTCCACTTCCGAACTGGGAATTTACGAAATGCTCTCCGATGGATTGCGCCAAGTCAGCAACCCTTCCGAAATTCTAATCTCCCAAAGAGACGATGATTTGAGCGGAATTACCATTGGAGCAACCCTTGAAGGCAACCGCCCTTTACTCATTGAAATTCAGTCGCTTGTCTCTCCTTCGGCTTATGGAACTCCTCAACGGAGTAGCACTGGTTTCGATGCTAAAAGACTAAACATGCTTTTGGCTGTTTTGGAGAAACGAGCGGGCTATAAAATCAATATGCAAGATGTTTTCCTCAACATCACGGGCGGATTGAAAATTGAAGACCCCGCCATTGATTTGGCAGTCTGCACTTCCATCGTTTCCTCGCACGAAGATTATACGGTAAATAACAAAACTTGCTTTGCGGCAGAAGTCGGTTTGGGTGGAGAAATCCGAGCCATCAACCGAATAGAAAACAGGATTAGTGAAGCTTCCAAACTAGGTTTCAAGGAAATATTCATCTCCAAATTCAACCTGAAAGGATTGAAAAAAGACAGCTTCGACATTAAAGTCCATCCTGTAAGCAGATTGGATGAAGTTTTTGAGATGCTTTTCTAAGAATTAGCAAGTGGCAAAATTGAGTCTCTCAAAGTGGTTTTGTTATTATCCGAGTAGTTGAACAATTCCAATACATCAAGGCTCTTTGCAGGGACGTTGCGTACAACATTCCTGCGCTTTGCACTTGAAAAATAACAGATAAGATTCTGACTCGTAGCAACAAATAAGTTCTACAAAGAAAACAGCGTTTTTGGCACAACATGATAGCCAGTTTCCGCCACCACTTCCTGAATTTCATCGACTTTTACTAAATCGGTAGTCAACACCGTAATTTCATTTGGGAATTCCTGCTCCTCAATCAACACATTTTTCACGCCTTTCACGCTGAGAATTGCTGTTCTTATTTTCCCCAATTCCACAGAATCGTCTGCGTCAGTTTTGAATATCTTGCCATGGTTGCCGGGAATCACATTGTCTGATGTTAAGCTCATTTTGGTTGGATTTATATGTTTGTCTTTTGATTTTAGAACCTCTCAGTTGAATACACAACTCAAAACAGCTTCCATTGTTAGTGGAGTGAAGTTCCTTCTGCACATGAATTATACTTGTTCTATTTACTCTTCCCAAATACTGCTTTCGGATAGTTGTGTTCTATAATTCTCAAAATTTGCTCTACATTTTTTATGGACATCTGATAATAATGCACTTTGTGGATTCTGAAAAAGAGTATTTCCGAAACCAAAAATCGAAACTCTTCATTTTCCCTCAATTCTTTTTCATTGAGAGGAATGTAGCCAATCAGTTGTTTTATGCCACTTCCAAAATCTCTAGGATAATCTATTTTTAAAGGTTCGGCTAGTTTCAACGTGTATTTAATGTTCGGATTTCTATTCACTCGGAAATTCTTCTGGATAAATGGATTGAGATATTCGCTTATATCAGGATGGAGATTGTTTCCCTTTGAGATTCTTGGGAAATAATTGTTGTAAACCAGCGTGATTAAATCTCGCAGCGAATCATTTTGGATAATGTTCATTCCCAAACTTTTCAAATTCTCGAAAGCAGATAAATTCGGGAAAATATATTCCTCCTTCGACATCCAGTAGAAATCCATCATCAGAGAATCAGCATTGCTTGCTCCGCCATCTAAAAACTGTTGCACTTTTTGTTGGCTTTTCAGCGCAAGCCGATGAATTTCCACATCATTTTTCAAATCTACTAGATTATCATTCAGTTCAAAATAGATTTGGGAAACCACTTCTCGTTCGGTTTCTTTTTTCTCAATTTGCTTTCCCCAATTTGTCAGCTGAAAGGCAATCAGAACGCCAATTACAATAATTGTGATTTCTGATAGGAATTTATAAAAATGATTCTTTTGGAGTTTCATTATCTGAAATTTGGGCAAGATTTAATGAGAATCATACTACTTTACATTTTATGGACGCTTGAACCAGTCGAACCGTGCCTGTCAGAACCTCAGTTCTGACAATTATCGGATTATCAAATCCGATGGGACTCAGCTTCAATGAGAATTAAAAATGTACAGTATGAATGAGAAGGTAGTGTGAAAGAGGTAAGGCTACTCTATGGATAATTCGGCACAAGCGGACGCTTGCGCTATGGTTTTTATTTTGTTAGCCTTACCAGTTTATCACTACCAATGAGAATATAATTTTCGGCAAAATAACAAAAACAGATCGATTCATTTTTTTAATAATCCTCTTTTTGTTCTACCCTACCCAACCGTTTTTGTAAGGTATTGATTATCAAATATTTGATTTTTGCTATTCAAGGCTTCTTAGCCTTGAATCAATGTTTTCAAGTCGGTAGCCGATGCTATTCCTAACTTGCTAAAAAAAAGAAAGTTAGGAAACTTTCGGCAGACGAAATCGAGTCTCGAAGCCGAGTCGCATTTCAATCCTCGACCAGCAGAACGATTGAGTGGAGTATTTTTTATTCCTTTCTCCTAATTTATCTCACTCATAAAAGTGCCAACTTCCTCATTCCAAATGTCATAGTGAAGCAAATTCTAAGTACAATCCTGTGTGGAATTTATAATTTTACGCATTCTTGCAATCAAAACAAGTTCAGTCCTATGAAAAATATCTACCTATTATCATTCCTTCTTCTTTCGTTTTCCCTTTCCGCACAAGATTTACTCACGAGCAGAAAAAGCAGTTTAAAAACTTACATTTTCAAAATCTCCAACCAAGAAGCCGAGCAAATCTACAAGGGTAAGTGGTTGGATTCGGAAACTTCCGAAAAATATTTCCATACCTTGGCAGATTCTTTTTTTACTGACTCCACTTACAAAAAAAAACTTCCTTACGGGCATTACTTGGAGAGCTATACTTTTGAAAATGAATTGATTACAAATGTTTTTACACTCAGCCCATTCGAGGTTTTTGTGTTGAACAATCAGACAGATTTGATGATTCAGGTGCGAGATTCTTTGGGGAATTATGTGGAGAATGCTAAAGTAGAGTTGGATAGCAAAACAATCAAGTTTCATGACGAAACCAAAAGCTATCGAATTGGGAAATCCAACCAAGACGGTTGGCTGAAAGTAGAAGTTGGCGGATTGGTCATTTTTCAACGATTGAACAAACAGTATAAAAACTCCCGAGCCAAACGGATTTATAGCAAGGTCATTTACTCAAAACCCATTCGGTGGATTTGGCGACCTGTGCGATTTTGGGTGGGTTTGCCAATTGATGGAGTTCGCTCAATTGTAAAAGGCAGAACGGTGGGAAGTATTTACCGAGCCAAAACACTGCCGAGAAGAACCAGAGATTTGGCCGTAAATGCTTACGAAAAGGTGGCTTGTATTTTTGACGACTCTTATTGTAATGGAAATAATGACAAATATGAATCCATTTATTTCGCCACCAACAAACCAAAATACTTCCTCAAAGACACGGTGTTTTTCAAGACTTTCATTGTCAAAACCAAAAGCAAGAAACCAATTGACAAAGAGTTGACTATTTCCATCAGAAACGATTCTAACAACGAGTTCAAATTAGGCAAAATCCAACCAGAACATGACGGGGCTTATAGTTTCGATTTTGTGTTGAGCGACTCGCTGAAATTGAAATTAGACAGAAGCTATTCGCTGTATTTGAAAGATAAAAAACGAAATACGGTTGCTTATACGTATGTAAAAGTAGAGGATTACGAACTCGGCAAAACCGAATTTCAATTCCGAGTAACTGATAATCAGCAATTTGCAAATGATACTTTCAAGATTTTCGCCAAGGGAACCGATGAGAACGATTTGCAATTGCCCGATGCGAAAATTGAACTCACGCTACTCACAAAAAGCATTTCCGAATATTTCCCCAGCCAGATTTTCATTCCCGACACGCTTTGGAATCACTCGCAAGCCTTGAAAGCCGATGGGGAAACGGAGATAGTTTTGCCTGATTCACTTTTCCCAAATGCAGAATTTACTTACCAAATTATTGCCGAAATGCGCACTTCAGACAATGAGCGGATTGAGAAAAAGGAAACCATCAGCTATTTCCAAAGCAAACAAGAATTTGAATTGGAGTTGGTTGGAGACAGCTTGAAAATTGATTATTTCAAAAATGGGGAGGTCGGTCAGATTTCTGGAACAGTGGAAGTTTTTGATGGTTTTTCCAATTCTATGTCGGAAAATCAGGTCAATTTCCCAGTCATTTTGCCACTCAATCATTATGCAAGTCGTTTTTTGGTGGTGGCAGAAAATGGATTCTATGAATACCTAAATTTATCAAGTGAAAGTTCGGGATTGCAATGTTTTGCCAACCGAACTGCCGATACGGTCAACATTCAGGTGCAAAATCCGCACAAAATTCCTTTTGTCTATCAGATTTATAAGCAGAGTAATTTGATAGAGAAAGGAAACGGTTTGGAGTTGAATTGGAAAGAAGCAACTTCGAGCAAGAAAAACTACTATGTTGCCATTCAATATTTGTGGGCTGGAGTTGTAGAAGAACTGAATTATGAAATCAGTTTAAAAAACAAGCAACTGAAAATCAGCGTAGAGCAACCTGCTTTAGTTGTTCCTGGGCAAGAAGTGGAACTAACAATTTCCGTAAAAAATCACAAGGGAAAACCTGTGGAAAACGTAGATTTATTGGCTTACTCGCTGACTTCCAAATTCGATTATTCTGCGCCAAATTTACCTTATTTAGGGAAATCCAGAAAAGCGAGAAAGGCTTTCAATAAGTTCTCTCTCAGCGAGAAATACAGGGAAATAGATTTGCGAAATATTGCCTTGAATTACAGCAAATGGAATCCGTTGGCAAATTTGGATAGCTTGGAATATTACCAACTCACTTACCCGAAAAACAACTATTACCAACTCAATTATCCTTCGCCCGATTCGCTCACGCAATTTGCGCCTTTTGTCGTTCAAGATGGGGAAATCCAAACCATTCATTCCATTGAGGTTGACAATTTGCCCATTTATTTCCGTTGGACAATCTCCAAAAACTTGCCTTATTCTTTCTTGGTAGATAGCGGTTTCCACCAAGTGAAATTGCGGACTTCCACGCATGAAGTTCGGTTGGATAGCGTGTATTTTGGAGTCGGAGAAAAACAGATTTTTAGTGTAAATGTAGATGAAGCGAAGACGCTTCCCAAAGCAGAAAAGGTTCAAGCCTGGAGGCTTGAACCAGTAAGTGGAGAAATTCAAGTTAAAACGCTCACTTTAGGTCGAAGTCATCGCTGGCGCAGGGTTTCAAACCCTTTGTCTGCAAATGAAAAGCAGAATCTGTCTGCCGAAGCAAAACCGACAAACATCCAAATCTCCAAAATCGGGAATATTCCTACCAAAGAAGAAGAGCGGAAATGGAATTTATATACCGCAGGTTATCGAAACCCACACGGCTCGCATTTCTCGGCAGTAAAACAAGGAAATAGATTCTTCCCATTCGCAGGAAATTCAGGTTTGATTGGGCCATTGGTACGAGATTCAGTTCATTTTTCTTTGCTGGATAGTTTCCAAACCAGTTTTGTACACGAACCCAATTTTCAGTACGAATTCTATCCGAACATGCTGAAGATGAGAACATTGAATAGAAGTTCTTTGAGTTTGGCGCAAAAGAAATGGAGTAGGAGTTTTAGCGATTTGGCTTTGACAGAAAGCAAGTTTCAGGAAAATTGGGAGGAATATGTGTTGCGAATGAGGAGAAGTAGCAGATTTTTTTCAAATCCTAATTATACTAAAGCTGGCTTTGGTAGTCTGAAAATTAAATACTTAAAAGAGAGTATTGTTCTGCCACTGAATATTGTGATGATGAAACTGGATGATGCCGATTTTCTGAGGGTTTATAATGGGGTAAGCACCACATTTAATCAACTAGAAAAAGGAAATTATAAACTGATTTTTTTACTGCCTGACAATAGTTATTACTCAAAAGACTCGATTAAAATTGGGGTGGACGGCAAGAATTTCTTGACTATTTCTGCGCCAGATTCATTATCTGAAACGCCTTTGGGTACAGAAATGCTGGAAATGATAAACTTATACCTAAATACTTCTGAAACATGGAGTAGGGGAGATTTGTCAAACGAAAATCTAAAAAGGAATCTTCAGATTGCCTATTTTGCTGAGAATCAAAACTTCAATACTGACTCCCCAGTAATCACAGGAACTGTTAAGGACGATACTGGCGAAGGGTTGCCAGGCACAACAATCACAATAAAAGGCACAACTTACGGAACGGTCTCGGATATGGATGGGAATTATTCAATTCGAGCAAATTATGGAGATATTCTCAGATTTAGTTTTCCTGGAATGAATCCTACAGAAAGGCTTATCATTTCCCAGCAGGAGATTGATGTGGTTCTATCGGCATCCACAATGTTAGAAGAAGTAGTTGTAGTGAGTTATGGAATGATGAAACCAGGCTCAGTTGACCGTTCAATATCAACTGTTTCCTCAAGTGATATGAGTTTGCTTCAAGGCAAAATTTCAGGAGTTCAAATCACAAATGCTTTTGGTGCTGTTGGGGCTTCCCCAATATTTTCATCCGTGGAAATTCCACAATTTCCGCAGAAAACAATCCGCTTTATGTCATTGATGGAGTTCCTTACACGGGAGATTTGACGCAGATTCGGATTGCAGGCAAAGAGGTTTCGCCAGATATGATTGAGTCGATGCAAGTTTTGAAAGGCGCAGCTGCCACAGCTTTGTATGGAGCGAGAGGAGCAAATGGCGTGATTTTGATTAGCTCAAAAGGCAATATTCTGAGAACCGAGATTGCCAAAATTATTGGGGAAGAAAATCCTATTTTCAAAGACATAGAACAGGCTTCAAAAGGCAGTTCACTCAGAAGTAATTTCTCAGATTATGCTTTTTGGAAACCTAATCTCCGCACCAATTCGGAAGGAAAAGCCAAATTCAAAGCCAAATTCCCCGATGATATTACCAAATGGGAAACTTTTGTGCTGGGCGTGAATGGAAACCGACAAACTGGTCAGGCGCAGGGGGAAATCAAATCTTTCAAACCGCTGATGGCGCAATTGGCTTTGCCACGCTTTTTGCTGGCTGGAGATTCTGCTTTCGCCATTGGCAAAACGCTCAACTATTCTGCTGATTCCGTAGAAGTGAAACAGACTTTTGCGGTGAATGACAAAAACATTTGGCAGAAAAAGGTTCGGTTGGAGCGTTCGGTCATTGATACTTTATTGCTAACGACTTCCATCACCGACTCGCTTTCTGTGAAATATACGATGGAGAAAGTGGCAACAAATGGAAAAGGTTATTTGGATGGGGAACTCCGAAAAATCCCCGTTTTCCCAGTTGGTTTTGAGCGGGCAGTTGGAGATTTCCTAACGCTTGATACCGATACGAGTTTCACAATCCGACCAGAAACGAAAACCAAAAAACTCATTATTCGGGCAGAAACCGACCAATTGGAAGTGGCTTTGGCAGAAGTTTCCAAGATTCGGAATTACGAGTATTATTGCAACGAGCAGTTGGCGTCCAAACTGAAAGCACTTTTGGTGGAGCAGAGAATTGCCCAATTTCTTGGTAAGGAAAAAGACAAGAAATACGATAGGAAAAAGGAGATTGAGAAGCTGATTGAGAAGCTGGAAAAACGCCAAAAATCGGATGGCACTTGGGGTTGGTGGGGGAATTCAGGTTCGTCTTACTGGATTAGCTCGCATGTAACCGAGGCATTTTTGCAAGCTGAAAAGGCAGGTTTCTCTACCAATATGAACAAACAATCATTGGTAGATGGATTGATTTGGGGCTTGGAGCGGAATGCCACCCAAAACACAAATAGCTACTACAAACTCCGCAAACTGCAGATTTTGGAAATGTTAGGAGCAAAAGCGGATTACAAAAAACATTTGGCAGGTTTGGACACCACGGAAACGGGAATGTTGCAGAAATACCAGATCTTGGAACTCAAGCAAAAACTGAAATTGCCTTACCAAACCGATTCGCTGAAAGCTGAAATGAAAAGCACTTTATTCGGCAATTTTTATTGGTCGGAACGAGAAGATGATTTCAAGTATTATTGGAATGTATATGAAAACCCAGTCCTCACGACTCTGCAAGCCTACAAAGTCTTGCGAAATGACAGCGTAGATTCCAGAACGCTCACGAAAATTCGTCAGTTTTTCATGGAAAACCGCACGAATGGTTATTGGCGAAACACCTATGAATCTGCCCAAATTTTGGAAACCATCGTTCCCGATTGGCTCGAAAAAGGCGAAAATGGGAAGGATTTGGAAGAAGCGAAATTGAGTTTGAAGGGAATGATTTCAGAGGAAATTTCCAAATTTCCTTACGAAGTCGAATTGGATTTAGATTCGCTGAAACAAGCCAACAGTAGTGAAATCCAAGCATTGGAAGTTGCCAAAACAGGCGATTTTCCTGTGTATTTCACGGCTTATGAACGAATTTGGGAGACGGAAACCGACACGACCAACTTCAGAATATTTTGTGGTCAATAGTTATTTTGGAGAGTCTCCTAATTCTCAATCCAACCAAAATTTAAAAGAAATAGCACCTAATTCATGGCGCAAGCGTCCGCTTGTGCCTTCCCATAAGCTAGAAGCTGGCGAAAAGATTATGCTCACCGCAAAAGTGGTTGTGAAGAAAAAGGCAGATTATGTGATGGTGGAAATTCCGATTCCTGCCAGTTGCAGTTATGCGAGCAAAAATAGCGGTTCGTATTTGGAGGCGCATCGGGAATATGCTAGAAACAAAGTGAGCATTTTCTGCGAGATTTTGAAGGCGGGAACTTACGAATTTAAAGTTGAATTGCTTCCTCGCTATTCGGGAAGTTATACGCTGAATCCTGCGACTGCCGAGCAAATGTATTTCCCAGTCTTTTATGGAAACGAGAGGATGAAAAGAGTTGGAGTGGAGTAGATAAGTTTTTTAGGTAAAATCCGAAATCAAAACGGCTCAATCAGAAATTTCTGATTGAGCCGTTTTGATTTATAAAAAGTGCCTGTAATTTTAAACAGTTACCACATTCTCTTGCTCAATCATTCCCATAACTCTTTTTACCATGTTTGTTGAGCCAATGAAAAGTGGGCATCTTTCGTGGAGTTCGGTTGGGTCTAAATCCAGAATACGGACTTTGCCATCGGTAGCCATTCCGCCAGCCTGCTCTACCAAAAACGCCAAAGCATTGCACTCGTAAAGCAATCTCAATTTGCCTCTTTTGTGCGCTGCCGTACTTGGATACATATAAACGCCTCCTTTCAATAAATTTCTATGGAAATCAGCCACCAAAGAACCAATGTATCTGGCAGAAAAACGTTTCTGCTTACATTCTTCGATATATTTTTTCACTCCATCGGAGAAATCAAAATAATTTCCTTCATTCACAGAGAAGATTTTACCCTCGTTTGCTACTTTGATATTGGAATGGGAAAGGAAAAACTCGCCCAAAGAAGGTTCATAAGTAAATCCATTCACGCCAAAACCTGTAGAATAAACCAACATAGTAGAAGAACCATACAAAACATAGCCCGCAGCCACCTGCTCCAACCCTTTCTGAACCATGTCTTCCATAGTTGGAGGCGTTCCGATTGGCGATTTTCTGTGATAAATGGAGAAAATCGTTCCAATGGAGACATTTACATCTACATTTGAAGAGCCATCGAGTGGGTCGAGTGCAACCACATATTTCGCATTATGATTTTTGGTATCGCTAATATTCTCACGTTCCTCGGAAATAATGCCACAAACCTGCCCACCACGAGACAACGCTCGGTGGAAACGAGTGTCGGCAATTACATCGAGCATCAATTGGTGTTCGCCTTGCACATTCTGCTCGCCAATACTGCTTTCGATATTGGTCAATCCTGCTCGGTTAATCTCCCGATTGATTATTTTGGAGGCAAGGGCAATATCTCGAAGCAGTTGGGAAAGCTCGCCAGTAGCATAAGCGAATTGTTCTTGTTTTTGGGCAATGAATCTGTCTAGCGCAGTCCCGACAGGAGCGGCATATTGTTCTATTTGAGTCATGCTTGTTGGGATGGTTAAGGAAAATCTTTCTTTTCAAGCTTGCGCAAAATTATGCCAATTCCCCCGAAATAGCAATTTTCAATCGTTTGCAATGACGAATATTTCATTATTTGTAGGAAATAGTCATTTTAAATGATTTAAGATGAACTTACAATCAGTTTTCATTAAACACAAACCTATTATAGTGTGTTAAATAAGCAAATCGCATTCGACCTTTGATTGATTTAGAATAAATAATGGAACAAAGACCCAAACATTTCTACCGTTTATTTTTGATTCTGAAAAATCCTTTAGGAACGGGAAATAAATAAACTACTATTTTATCTCGTTCCTTAGTTGGGTTTTGGCTTTATGATTTTAAAGCTTCAAGCATAGATGCTTGAAGTAGTTTTTGCGCTTTAAACTTGCTATTTTACTATCTTTCTATTTTGTACTTGAACTTACAGCCTCTTCTCTTTCAATAAAATGCACTATTGTAATATTCAATCAGAACTTGCAATAGTGACAAACTCTAAAATTTCCTGAAAAAATATGTTCTCACTCGATATAGATTTAAAAGACACTTGGAAACTCATCAAAAGGACTTATAACGACTGGTTGGAAGATGAGCCATTTAGTGAAGCCGCTGCGGTTGCCTATTATGCCGTATTTTCGCTTCCTCCACTTTTGCTAATTGTCATTACCGTGGCAGGTTCCGTTTTTGGCGAAGATGCAGTTCATGGCGAGGTCTCCAAGCAAATAAGTGGTTTGATTGGGATGGATGCGGCTGAAAGCATCGAAAAAATGATTATAAATGCACAAGAAAGTGGAAGAACTGTTTTGGCAACCATTGTGGGAATTGCCACCTTGATATTTGGTGCATCTGGCGTTTTCTTCCAACTTCAAAAATCGCTGAACAAAATATGGAAAGTCCAAAAGAAACCTTCCGCAGGCTTTTTGTTGATGCTGAAAGATAGGTTGCTCTCATTGGGTTTGGTAATTTCCGTTGGATTTTTATTGCTCATTTCTTTGGTGCTAACATCAGTCATTTCTGCTCTAAGTGATTGGCTGTCGGCAAACTTCTCGCAATTATCTGTGATTGCCTCTTACATAATGAACTTCGGCTTGTCATTTATAATCGTTACTTCGCTTTTCGCCCTGATTTACAAAGTATTGCCCGATGTAACCATTGAGTGGAAAACCGTTTGGTTGGGTTCAATCATTACAGCATTATTGTTTATGTTGGGGAAATTTGCCATCGGATTGTATTTGGGAAAAGCCGAACCAGGCTCAACTTTCGGTGCGGCAGGTTCTATTATTTTGGTGCTTCTATGGGTATCCTATTCTTGTATTATTCTATTTTTTGGAGCAAAATTCACTTGGATTTTCGCCCAGAAATTCGGTTTCGTCATAGAACCTTCTAGCTATGCAGAATATACTGCCGACTACAAATGGAATCAGCACCAAATTGCTTTAAAAAAAGATGAAATTGAACCGCTCAAATCAGACATTCCCCCCGCAGACAGAATGAGAGAAGATTATCTGTAAGTTCTTTCAGAGGCATATTGGTTTAGGTAGTGGTAAACTGGTAAGGCTAACAAAATAAAAACCATAGCGCAAGCGTCCGCTCAATGCCGTTAAGTTAGTGTGAATTTGGTTCGAGCGTGGATGCTCGAACCAGCGTAAAACGCTGGCGCAGGTTGGCGATTGCGCCCCCAGTCAGAACCTGTGCCGAAAATGGAAATCAGTCTCCGGCCGGGTCACGCTGACTGAATACGAATTTCCTTAGGCTGACGGCATTTAGCGAACGCTAAATGCCGTCAGCCTAAGGAAAACAGAATGGTAAAATCAATTTTTTACGCCTTTTCTTGATACTTAATACTTCTAAGCAGTTGTTGTTAGATATTTTCCTGTTTCAAGTCTTTAGTCTATCTGATAACCAGTTGTTTATGCAACTTTGGACTGACGACTAAAGACTTTGGACTACTTATCTTGCTACTTATGTGTAGCCGAGTCCGACAAGATTTGTAGATTTGGGAAAATAAAATCATTTCCCCAAAGAAATACTCACTAGGATGATTAGGAAGAAAAAAGCGGAAGAGTGCCGAAATTGTGGCGCAAACCTGAAAAATTTGCCAAACTTTTGCCCAGAATGTGGTCAGGAGAATACGACTTATAAGCTTACCTTTATGGAGTTGGCTCGGGAATTCTCCGACTCCACATTCAATCTCAACTCAAAATTCTTTGCAAGCCTTTTCCCTTTCCTCTTCAAACCTGGTTTTCTCACAAAAGCTTTTTTGGAGGGAAGAAGAAAAAAATATGTTCATCCTATCAGGTTCTATTTACTGATGAGTTTGTTTTGCTTTTTCATTTTGGCATTTTTTGAAATTACCAAGCCAAAAGTAAGCATGGATTTCTACAATAGAATGCCATTTACGGAATCTGAAATCGAAAATCATCTCAAAAAAACAGACAAACTGTTTTTATTGGCTTCAAAAAATGACCTGATTGATAGTCTCAGTTATGCAGAATTTACCAATTTGGTAGATTCCCTAGACCCAAAGTCACTATTGAATCTGATTATCAGGAATGAATCAGATTCTTTCAGTATCAATGAAAAATATTTCAAGTTTGACTGGAATGTGCTCATGCACGATTGGGCAAAACGAGATGGAATGACACCCGAAATATTGCTAGATTCCATTGGGGTTGAAAACCCTAACTTTTTGGAAAAACTTGTCGCTAAGAAATTGTTAAAGTATGCAGAAGACAACGACCCTAAAACTATCTTGGGAGAGATTATTGACAATATCCCGATACTCATATTCTTGTTGCTTCCAGTTTTTGCACTTATTCTTAAGCTACTTTATATCAGAAGAAAGCAACTATACGTAGAGCATTTGGTATTTGCTATTTATTTGCACGCTTATCTATTTCTAATGATTGCTTTGGCGATAATGGGCTATCATTGGATAGGAAATTGGCTCATTGCTATCCCGATTTTAGCAACGTTTGTATATATATTCTTGATGTTCAAAAATGTATATCAACAGCATTGGTTCAAAACAATTGTCAAAATCTTTCTAATCTTTCAGATTTATGGCATAGCATTGTCAATAGGATTGGGATTGGAAGCGACCATTTCCTTACTTACTTTTTAAGTAACCAGAAAACTGTAGGAATTCGTCTAATACGACTGAATTCTGACCATTTTCAGATTTTGGAATTTGAAAATAGTCACGTAAAGTATCAGAAAACCTGCTTTCTACCCTTCATACTCCACATGCGGAAATTGGCAAGGTTTAGGAACTCGAAGCACTAATTCTGCATCGCCAAGTATGGTTTGGCAAGTGAGTCTTTCAGTAGGCAAAAGCCTATCTGCCTTGGCTAATTCTGCTTCGTTCGGAGGGGGAAGCTGTTCCAATCCTTCTACAATTTCCGCTCGGCAAGTGGTGCATTTGCCCTTGCCACCGCAGGCG
Source organism: uncultured Cytophagales bacterium (assembly GCA_963729615.1). Classification (GTDB taxonomy): domain Bacteria; phylum Bacteroidota; class Bacteroidia; order Cytophagales; family Flammeovirgaceae; genus JBLIFI01. The sequence goes on along the minus strand of CAVSOI010000021.1, from coordinate 103,495 downwards.
TGCATCCAATCAATATTATTTTCTTGGATATTTTTTAAGATTGATTCCGAATTATTGCTAACTTTCAGATTCAATCCATTCATATTCTCTATTTTGATAGTTGCCATGGTTGGATTTTTATAGATTTAAGTACATTTTAGATGTACGATTAGTGTTACTGCCCTTGTTGACCTTAGCGAAAACCAACAGTTTATAAAAGATTCAGTAATATGTCCGCTTTCGACTGAAAAGCCAGCTCGATAACAAAGTAATTCAGTTTTAGTTTATAGAAAGTAAAGAAAAAGAAAAGTAGCAAAACAACAAACGGCATTGAGCCAACAGACCTAATTCTATGGAATATCACTTAAAATTTAACGCATTAGCAGATTATGTAGAGAGTTTCGCCAAACAAGTTTGCGACCGAGCCTACTCTGATGGTGCAAAAGTAGATGGCAAAGAGTTGGTGCAACTCACTCCTTCCCCACAAATAAACTCTTTTTTGGTAAAAGCGGTTTTCGAGAAATGGCAGGAGGAAACTAAGAATATCCAAAGCCCTTTTTTCGATTACGAAGCGCAAACCGTGCAAGAAAAATTGAACGATTTGATGAAATCTCTTTCTCAGCACATTAGCATTAGCAGAGAACATTTGGAGCCGATTTTGGCACAAGCCATATTCGACACATTCATTCTACAGTTTAATCCGAAGCAGTATTTCCGAGGTTTGTTCGGCAATCTTTCCACTGAGGTTTCTGTGAAGAAAGAACTCCAGCCAATGCTGAAATACGTGAAACTCCAGCAATCTTATTTGGAGAAACTCTACAATGCACTTCTGGCAGAAGGCGAAACGCTTACTGCCGACCTGCCTGACAAGGTCGCTATTAGAGTAGGGAAAAATGAGACGCTTTTCGATGGCAGGAAAAAGGCAGAAAGCAACATGGAAGCCATTCAGAAGGAGTTGCCTTTCAAATTCAATGATTTAATTACCGATTGGAAGGTAGAAGTGACTCCCGAACCCGTAGTGCGTGGAATTATAGGCAATATTTTGCCAGCCGACCATCCTGATTTTGACGTGGAAGAAGATATTCCGATGGCAATTGATGAAAGCTTCGAGGAAAAAACGGCTCATTACGATGAGGAAGATTACTTGGCAGACGATAGGGAAAGCGCCATTATCAACGAAGAGGATTTGCTTTCCGAAGGAGAGATTATTGGTGAAGAAGAAAGACCAATTACCGAGGCAGATATGACAGAACGCCCTTCCCAACCTGTTGGCGAAGATTGTGAGCCAGACACAAAACCCACTTTAGACGATGACAATTCAGATGATTTATTCGATGATTCTGACTTGGAAGATATTGAGCTAAATTTGGAAACCAACTCTCCGAATGTGGAAAAAGCGGAAATGCCCGACTTTTTTGAGGATGATAAACATGAAGTCAAAAACCTGATTGACAATGCTTTAGCTGACAAAGAAGCTACGGAAAAAGAAGGAGAAACGCTTTTGGAAAGATTGGGCGGCTCGATGGAGACGAAAAGCAAACCCACTCTGGCAGATAAATTCGTGCCCGAACCAGAAGAGCGGAAAAGTTCTCAGCTGAAAGGCTCAATTCCCCTCAACATGAAATTTCAATTCCAAAATGAACTTTTTGGAGGAGACAACACGGAATTTAACGATGCAGTTGATATGATTGATGAATGCAGAGATTATCATACTGCCATTGCCCTGCTCAAAGAAAAGTATTTGAGAAAATATGATTGGGATTTGAGCGCAAGCACTACCAGAGATTTCCTGAATTTGGTGGACCAGAAATTTGATTGAATCGAAAAGAAAACAAATGGACAGTAATCAAAATCCCACGTAATTTTTTAAGATTACGTGGGATTTTGATTATTGCCTTCTCAGGAAATTTATGTGATTTACAACATATTTGGCATGTCAGTTGGAAGCTGGCATCTTGTGCCATTCAGCAAAAGCCGATTGTCAGGAATAGTGTTTGATAATCTCACTAGAAAAACATTATTTTTTGACTTTCCTATTTTCACTTTGCCATTTTACTATTCGCATTCTCCGCTGTTCCCAACAAAGTGCCTGCCGTACAGTCCTCTATTTTAACCATTGCATATTCCCCAGCTTTGTAGTTTGCTTTCGGGAAAACCACCACTTTATTCGCAGAATTTCTGCCTTGCAAATGTTCTTTTGAACGCTTAGAGAATCCTTCAATCAAGACTTTTGCCGTTTTGCCAATCTCTCGCTGATTCCTTTCGAGCGCATAACCTTGTTGTTTTTTGATGATTTCGTTCAGCCTTCTTTTTTTCACATCTAAAGGAATATCATCGGCAAATTTCTTGGCGGCCAATGTCCCTGGGCGTTCAGAATAGTAATACATGAAGCTGAAATCGTATTTCACAATATCCATGATGCTTAGCGTGTCTTGGTGTTCGGCTTCGGTTTCGGTGCAGAAACCAGAAATCATGTCGGAGGAAATGGCGCAATCTTCGCCAATAATTCTTCGGATAGCTTCCACACGATTCAAATACCATTCACGGTCATAAGTTCTGTTCATGATTTTCAGCACTCGGCTGTTTCCGCTCTGAACTGGCAAATGAATTTGCTCGCACACATTTTCATAATCTCGAATGACGTAAAGCACATCATCGGTCATGTCTTTTGGGTGCGATGTGGAGAATCTGACTCGCAAATCTGGGCTGATTTCTCGCCACCATTTTGAGCAACTCGGCAAATTCTACCACAGGAACTCCAGCTCGCTCAATCTGCGCTTTGCCTTTCAACTCTTCATCATCTGACCATTTGTAAGAATCTACGTTTTGTCCAAGCAAAGTAACTTCTCGGTAGCCTTTGTTGAACAAATCTTGCGCTTCTGCCACAATGGAATGCGGGTCTCGACTACGCTCACGCCCACGAGTGAACGGCACCACGCAGAAAGAACACATATTGTCGCAACCTCGCATAATGGAAATGAATGCGGTAATTCCGTTGGAGTTCAATCTGACAGGAGTAATATCTGCATAAGTCTCTTCACGAGAAAGGAATACGTTTACAGCTTTTTGCCCTTCATCCACTTCGGAAACCAAATTGGGCAAATCTCGGTAGGCATCAGGGCCGACTACCAAATCCACAATTTTCTCTTCTTCCAACAAATTTTCTTTCAACCTTTCTGCCATGCAACCTAAAATCCCGACCATTACATCAGGATTTTTCCTTTTGTATTGCTTGAAATGTTGCAGTCTGTTTCTTACCGTTTGTTCTGCTTTATCTCGAATGGAGCAAGTATTCACAAAAATCAAATCGGCTTCTTCTGGCTTGGAAGTCGTTCCGAAACCTTCTTTTGCCAACACGGAAGCCACAATTTCACTGTCCGAGAAATTCATTTGGCAACCGTAACTTTCTATATATAATTTGCGCTGTTCGGGCGTGGCATTGTCTTTGGAAATATCTGTAATATCCATTTCTGCTTGTTGCTCTCCCATCTCCAAAATGCCAATATCTTTTATCAAATCTCCCATCTTCCTGTTTCCTAGTGATTTTTTTCTGAATGAATCTGCAAATTTAGTGCAATTCGGGTGGAGTAGCAAACACGAGAGAAGGGATTGATGATTTCAAAATCGACATAAAACGAAAAGAAGCATTTTTTTGATAAACATTGTGAATAGGAAGGGAATTATAAAGCTATATTTTCATTATTTAACTTAATTACCTCAACAATGAAGCTAGTACTCAACAGTTTTTTCGTGGCAATTTTTTGCCTTATTTTCACACCTTCCTTTGCTTCGGCAAATTACGATTCATCCAATCCTACTTCTGAGGAAAAAATGGAGCAAATAGCTAAAGATTATAAATCTACGCTCAAAAACATGAGCAAAAAAGACAAAAAGCAACAAAGGAAAGCAGTCAAAGAAGCAATTAAGGATTATAAAGACAATAAGGATTCTAGCACGAATACATTGTTATTAGTGATTCTTGCCATTTTGCTTCCGCCATTGGCAATGGGAATTTACGAAGGCGGATTGACCACTCGCTTTTGGATTTCATTGCTTTTGACTCTACTTTTTTACTTGCCAGGGCTTATTTATACGTTGGTAGTTATTTTGGGGGGAGAGTAATAATATTTGATAACCAAGATATTCAAAAGGACTTGCTCAAAAAGCGAGTCCTTTTTTGATTGGGTAAAACAAAAAATATTTCTTTGAGGTTTTGACCTTGAATCATATATGAGATAGAATGAAATTTGGCAAACTCAATGACATCAGCAATGTAGATTTCAAACTCCCCGAAGACCATCTGCAAACTCAGCTAATATTGAATGGAAAAGCTAATCCGAATCCGAAAGTATTTTTTGGTTGCCCGGCTTGGGGTTGCAAAGATTGGGTTGGGAAGATATATCCGCCAAAAACCAAACCTGCCGATTTCCTAAATTATTACAGCAATCAATTCTCCACGATAGAATTCAACACCACGCATTACAGAATTCCAAGCAAAGAAATGGTGTTGGGTTGGAAGGAGAAAGCACAAAATGGATTTGAGTTTTGCCCAAAAATCCCGCAAAGCATCAGCCATAACCGCAGATTGAGTGGAGTAGGAAATTTGGTAGAAGAATTTGCCGATTCAGTCGTTTTGCTGGAGGAGAAATTGGGCGTTTGCTTCGTGCAACTCCACCCGACTTTCTCGCCAAAAAATGCAGATGTGCTCATTCAGTTTGCCAAAGATTTCCCACTTCCGTTGGCAGTAGAATTCCGCCATCCCGATTGGTTTTCTGGAAATCCAACCACAGAAAAAACTTTTGAGGAACTAGAAAAAGCAGGCGTTTCCACAGTAATTACCGATGTGGCTGGAGCCAGAGAAGTTTTACATGCTCGGCTCACCACCAAAACTGCCATGATTCGCTTTGTTGGAAACGCACTCCACCCAACCGATTTTGAGCGGATTGACTATTGGGCAGAAAAGCTAAAAAGCTGGTTCGCACAAGGCTTAGAAAAAGTCTATTTCTTCCTCCACGAGCCAGACGATGTGCTTTGCCCAGAATTGGCAGAACATTTTATCGAATCTATGAATTCCACACTTGGAATTTGCTTGCCAAAATTGAAATTCTACAATCGGGAAGTTCAGGGAAGTCTGTTTTAGTAATGAGTGTTAGGATTTGAGTACTTAACCCCAATTATGAGTTATGTATTTGATAAGTACAATTATGGATTGGGGAAATTAAAACAGGGTGGCCTGGCCATTAAAAATGAAGAATTAAGAATGATTTAAGTATTTGGTAATCAGTATTTTGATTTTATGAGTTCTGTTAAATTATTGTCATATAATTTTTGATTAAATCTGAAAAAAGTACAATATAGCAAATCTTAATTTTTGACTACTCTAAAAATAACACGGTTAAGTATCTGAAAAACAAAGGTTTAAACCCATTATTCGGGTACTTAGTATTTTGGAGCCATTTCAGCTTTCAAGTAATCGAAACTTGCTTAAATCATGTTACACAAATTTCGATTTTTATTTTACTTCTTTGCCATATTCCTATTTTGCACTTGTACTTATCTTTCTAAATAACTATTCAGGATTCCTTCTAGCAAACCTTGGGAATCAAGCACAAAATCGCCTACATCTCGCACAACGCCATGTCCGCCCTTTGTATTGGTAACTAAATCTGCCCGTTCCCTTACGTATATTCTGGCATCGGCTGCGGTGGCACTCAATCCGCATCTTTTGAAAATAGGTAAATCGTTGATATCATCTCCGATATAGCAGATTTGTTCGTCTGCTCATATTGAACTCCTCTTTCACTTTCTCGTAATGGATAACTTTGTCGCTAGAGCCATGATATTGGAAATCCATTTTCAGTTCGTTGCAACGCAATTCGACCACTTTTGAGTTTCTGCCTGTGATTACGCCAACTTTGAAACCCTGCTTCCGCAAATGCCCGATAATCATCCCATCTTTCACGTTGAAACGTTTGAATTCATTGGAGTGGTTATCATAAATAATTCCGCCATCAGTCATCACGCCATCTACATCTAATATAAATGCCTTAATCAATTTTGCCTTTTCAACGGCATTTTCACTTTGCTGAATCATAGTTTAGTCCTTTTAGTACTTATCTAATTTTTCAAATTTAAAATAGATTTGTCAAGTTTCCGCACTGGAGATAGTGGTCGTGTAATCTATCTGCCTTTTCCAATACTCAATTTTATTCAGAAAATCAATTTCATGATTCACGCAAGTAAATCTGCCTTCCGATTGTTCAACCATTTCGAATAAAATACTTTGGTTTCATCAGGAGTTTTTACCACCAGATTCCAATTTCCATCATTTTCTATAAGTCTTATTCTCTCCTGCTTTATAGTATCGCCATGTTGCATGGTAAAACCGATTCCAGAATACTCTATTTCACTATTTTTTGTCCAACTCTCAAAAGTTTGCTTTCCTTCCTCCTCTTCCAGCCTTTTCCATTCTCCTAATAGCCAATCAAAGTTGTTGGGCTCTTTTTCAATTTCAGACTGCTGTTTCTCAGAATCCGAATCATTCTTCTCATTCTGATTACAGGATATAATCAGAATCCCGATGAACACAATAATTACTCTTTTCATAATTGTTATTTTGTACTTTGTTTAAAATGTAATGGTATCAAGCCTAACCAACAACATCTATTAAACTGCTTACTTCCGCTTTCAGAGCTGCCAAATTCAATGAATCCACATAAATAATTTGGAAAGCTGGGTCTCTCACATAATCCAGAATTTTCGGATGTTTTTTACTGGCGATTACTACGTTTTTATTGTTTTCTCTCGCACTTACCGCTGCCTGAACTGTTCCATCATGAATTTCATCTACATCTTTTACAATCAGCAAACCTTCACTTTTACTTCCGTGAGAACTATTGAAATCATCATGACTCATAATATTGTGGTCTGCACTTATGGAAGCCATCCAATCGGCAAAATCAGTTGCGCCAGGCCCTTCTGCGAACAGAATTGGCGATTTATGATGAGACAAAACTGCTTCAATATATTTCAATCCATCAGATTGTGTCCCAAAAATTTGCTTGAGTGCTTTTTTTGAATTCTTCATTAGTTCACTATTTTAGGGTTGGATTTATTGATTTGGAGACAATATAATAAGTTTTGATTTACGAATTACGATGTACGATTGAAAAATCAGATTTTTGCTTTTAAACAAACATCTAAAGATGGTTGCAATTGAATTGAGCCAGCCAGCGAAAACCCTAACTTATACTTCAAACTACGTAAGGCTAACAAAATAAAAACCATAGCGCAAGCGTCCGCTTGTGCCGAATTATCCATAGAGTAGCGTTACCTCTTTCACACTACCCAAACTACAACCTCTCCATTCCTTAATTTTGCATATCATTGCAATTGCAAAATCACTAAGACGAACTTTCCCTTCTTCACTTTGCTATTTTGCCAACTCACTATTTTACTATTTGAACTATGTCTTTGCATTGGTTGGATTGGGCGGTAATCGCCACTTTTTTGGTTGTCATTCTTTTCATGAACAACCATCTGAAGATGGTTGCAATTGAATTGAGCCAGCCAGCGAAAACCCTAACTTACACTCCAGCCATTCAAACTACGGTAGTGATAAACTGGTAAGGCTAACAAAATAAAAACCATAGCGCAAGCGTCCGCTTGTGCCGAATTATCCATAGAGTAGCGTTACCTCTTTCACACTACCCAAACTACAACCTCTCCATTCCTTAATTTTGTATATCATTGCAATTGCAAAATCACTAAGACGAACTTTCCCTTCTTCACTTTGCTATTTTACCAACTCACTATTTTACTATTTGAATTATGTCTTTACATTGGTTGGATTGGGCGGTAATCGCCACTTTTTTAGTTGTCATTCTTTTTGTTGGATTGCGCTATACGCAACAGGCCGGGAAATCAGTCGAAAGCTTTTTCTTGGGCGGACGTAATTTGCCTTGGTGGATTGCAGGAACTTCCATGGTTGCCACCACTTTCGCAGCCGACACGCCACTGCTCATTACCGAACTGGTGGCAAGCAACGGAATCAGCGGAAACTGGCTTTGGTGGAATGCGCTGATTGGCGGAATGCTTACCACTTTTTTCTTCGCAAAACTCTGGCGAAGAGCAAATATCGTTACCGATGTGGAGTTCATTGAATTGCGTTATTCTGGAAAACCCGCTGCCTTTCTGAGAGGTTTCAAAGCCATTTATTTAGGAGTTTTCCTAAATGCAGTAATTATTGCTTGGGTCAATTTGGCATTGATGAAACTCATTTCCGTATTCTTCGGAATAGAATATTTCGAGCAATTGAAATACGTAGCAATTGCCATGCTTATTGGTTGCCGTATATTCTTCATTATCAGGTCTTTTGGGTGTGGCAATTACAGATTTTATTCAGTTCATTATTGCCATGACTGGCTGTATTTTACTTTCAATCATTGTATTAAATTCTGATAAAGTAGGCGGAGTAGAAGGCTTGAAAAGCTCTTTAGATCCAAACACTTTCGATTTCTTTCCCAAATTGGATTTTGTAGGAGATTCGATTGGAGAAACTGCCATGACTTACTCCATCAGTTTCATCAGTTTTTTTGCTTTTGTTGGAGTTCAATGGTGGGCGAGTTGGTATCCTGGTGCAGAGCCTGGCGGTGGCGGTTATGTGGCGCAACGAATGATGAGTGCCAAAACCGAGAAAGATGCCATCAAAGCAACCTTATTTTTCCAAGTTGCCCATTACGCACTCCGACCTTGGCCGTGGATAATTGTGGCACTTTGCGCCTTGGTGCTTTACCCAGATTTGAGCACAGCCGACAAAGGCTTGGGTTTCCCAATGGCAATGAAAGAGTTTTTGCCCGTTGGATTGAAAGGTTTGTTGCTTGTGGCATTTTTTGCCGCTTATATGAGCACGATTTCCACGCAATTGAATTGGGGAACGAGTTATCTTATCAATGATTTCTACAAAAGATTTTTTTTCAAAACCAAGACTTCTTCAGATTCAAAGAAATTGCAGAAGAGCAAGAAAATCAAGATCAAAAGAAACTAGTTTTCGCCTCTCGAATTGGCACTTTCGTAATTATGGCGGTTGGTTTGCTGATTACCACGCAAATGCAAACCATGGAAGGCGCATTCAATTTTATGATTGCCTGTGGTGCAGGTTTGGGCATGGTTTTAATTCTTCGTTGGTATTGGTGGAGATTGAATGCTTGGAGTGAAATTTCCGCCACGCTTGCCCCATTTATTCCGTTTGGATTGCTAAAATGGCGAGAGTTGAGCAACTTGGCAATGCTGGAAACCAAACTCGGAAGCTCCAATTCCACAAGCAGATTTGGAAGTTTTCTATCAGGCAAATTGGTTTTATCAATCGCCCTACAACTTCCTGATTACCGTAGCTTTCACAACCATTGTTTGGCTGACGGTTACTTTCCTGACCAAACCTACGGCACAGGAAACGCTTCATAAATTCTACCATAGAATTCAGCCACAAGGCGCATGGGAACGAGTAAGAATGCAGTTGGATTTACCCAAACAGAAATCGGAAATTGGCTCACTCTTTCTGCTTTGGATGGCGGGAATTGTATTGGTTTATTCTTGCCTGTTCCTGATTGGAGAATTGATTTTTGGAGAATTATTTCAGGCAATAATTTATGCTGTTGTTTTTGCAGGAAGTGGAGTTTTCTTGTGGAAGAAGGTTTGAATAACCCCAAATCCATAATTATATTTATCAAATTACATAACCCATAATTGGATTTAAGTAGATAAACTTAAATATTTTCCTATTTGATTTCTTGTAAGTATTTCATTATCAGTTATTTGAAATGGCCTGGAGGTTCAATCGTATACTACTGGACATAAGTGAATCGATGGCAGAGTCCGCAGGTCCTGCCAGACGTTGAACGGATTAAAATCGACCTTCGGCAGGGTTTTCTGGGAGTCGCCATCGACACCGTTGCCGAGGTCTCGATTTTTGGAGATGTCCAGTAGTATGGTTCAATCGTTAATTTAGGTATTGAGTACAATTTAATGACTATCTGCCTTCTTGCGACTCACTCTGTAGATTCCTCTTCCCAGAGGAATACAAGACAGCACGAAAATGTTGCTTTTATCTGAATTCACTGTGCTTGGTTGCACTTTTGGTAATTCTTCTGTTCTTCTTGGAAGAAGAACCTACAAAAAACACACTTAGAATTAACCTTTTGCGGTAACTCTACATAAAACAAGAATATTGGAATAATACAACGCTTTTAACAAATTAAACGATTGAACCGCTTTGGACTTGCAACTAAAGACTTTATACTACTTAGTAATCACAATCCTTATTCATTTTTTTATTTAACGCATCACAAAAACCAGTCATCACTCTCTTCTCACTCCCTTCAATAAAAAGTCTTCAATTTCCTTATCAGATTCAGTATGCAAAACTGAAATATCTCCTGTGGATTCCAACACAACTGCTTTCACTTCGGAAAGCTTGAAAGCGTTTGCTTCTCGGAGTTTGGCAAGCAATTCACTTTCTCCAACATTGGTTTTTGACAAATTCTCGTAAAGGATTTCCCCATCTTTCATTAGCAACATAGGAGAATTTGTGAAAAAATCTCTGAATTTGGCGTTTTTTCTCGCTAATACAGAAAAGAAATATTGGAAGGCAACCACTCCAGCCAAGGCAACTGTTCCCTTTGCCAAAGATTGACCGCCATCTAAAACTACCGATGCCAAAATAGAGCCGATGGCAATGGTGCTGGCAAAATCGAAACTAGACATCTTCGCAAAAGTCCTTAGTCCTGCCAACTTAGCAATTATAATGATAATTGTGAAAATTACGAGAACTGACAAAAGGGTTTTCCCCAAAATCGGGAGCGATGCGATGAGCCAATTTTCCATTTTCTTTGTGTCTAGTTAAACGATGAAGATATTTTACGACTTGAATAAACAACTCGCTTACTTCTGGTTGGTTCAACGTTTAAATCAGAAACTCAATTGAGTTTTGTAAGTCAAATCATATTACTATACAAAATCTTGAAACGAGACATTTCATGCCTACATCTTGACAATTGAAAAGTTGTTTTCTGTAACTATTAAGTACAAGTACAAAATAGAAAGATAGTAAAGAAGTAAAGAAGTAAAGTCGAAGTCTGAAAACCAATATTTTACACTAAACATAAATAAAAGTTTAGGTATATCGGGATAGGTCGCCCAAATAGCTTGAGCATCCGCTCGGACTTGTCATTCGTTGAAGCGGACGCTCAATGCCGTTAAGTTAGTATGAATTTGGTTCGAGCGTGGACGCTCGAACCAGCGTAAAACGCTGGCGCAGGTTCTTACTGGGGGCGCAATCGCCAACCTGTGCCTAAAATGGAAATTAGTCTCTGACCGGGTCACGCTGACTGAATACGAATTTCCTTAACTTAATGGCATTGAGCGGACGCTCAATGCCACCAACTTAGTGTTGAAAAGCGTTTTCAGCACTTTCCGTTTGTGATTTGGACGCAGCTAGAGCTACGTCCTATAGAACTAATATTTTCAAATCACACTTTTTTTGATATGAAAGAATAATAACAGATGTAATATTAATGTTATATTTTAGATTGGCTTCAATTTTTATTAGCTTTAAAATGAAAACCAATTAGTCATAAAATAGTGTTTAGGAATAAGATTTGCACAACAAAAGTTAATCATTTTAACAATACAACCTATCATTCTCGTTTGAGTAGATAGCTTTTGTAGAGAAATAACACCAAATATGCCGTTGAAACAATTACCATTCATACTTTTAGCTTTTATGTTTTTGTGTTCGCCTGTTGTGGCGCAGACTGAAACAGCTTCTAGTATTTTTATGAAGGCAGAACATTACAGAAAAATCAATAATCTTTCCGCTGCTATTCAGCACTACGACATGGCTATCAAGCTGGATCCCACAAATTACCAGTATCATTATCAGAAAGGGCAATGTTGTATTTTGCAAAAAGACTACAATTGTGCCATCAAGAGCTTTGAGGAGACTACTCGTTTGAAAAGAAATTATGTGGAAGCATATACAAGGCTCTCATGGTTATACGAACAGAAAAACAGTTATTTGACCTCTGTAAAAAGCTTGGATAATGCTTTCAGACACCAAACAGATACAAAAAAACGGATTGAATATAAAATAAAAATCATCCAAACGCTTTATTCGGTTGGTCAGTTTGGGAGAGCAGGCGTACACATAAATGATGTCAAGGCGATTGTGACACCCAGAAGCCCAGAATATCTGGACGTGCTTTATTATGAAGCCAAATTCAATAATTATATTAAAAACTACGAAACAGCAAAGCAAAGTATGCTTACTGCATTGAGAAACTTGCAAACAGTTGAATCTCAGAAAATCGCCAGATTCTATTATGAATTAGGGTATGCCTATTACCATTTAGGAGACCACAGAAGTGCAAGAGCAGCTTTCAATTATGCCAACCATGGCGAGTTCCGCTCGTTGATTGCCAAAATGACTCCGCAATACAATTACGCAATGGCAAATGCTTACTACTCTTCTTACTTCTTCTCGGAAGCAGAACAGTTGCTAGAATTAAGCCTTTCCCTAGATAAAAATTATACGAAATCCAGACAAATGCTCAAATTGGTAAACGGGAAAATCAACAACTTTCCCGCTATAAATATGCGAGCTCCGCTTGCTCGATCTGAATCAAATCCTGTTGTGAAGGCAAAGAGATTTTTGGATTTGGCAGAGTACCAACTTGGAGCAGGAAAGTATAAAGATGCTTTGCTATCCACTCAAACAGCTTTGGAATTACAACCTAGACTGTATGAAGCAGCCATTCTACAGGGGGTAATATACTTCAACTTAAAAAACCATGAAGAATCCAAACGAATTTTACGCTCATTGGCAAACAACCGTTCAATGAGTTCCGACTCAAGAGCAGCCGCAAATTTTGCTTTGGGTCTGGTTTCCAAATCTACTGGAGACCGAAGAATGGCAATCGCCTCTTTTAAGGCCGCAAATTATGGCAATTTCCGATACGCTTCTGATAATGAATTGAACAAGATGTAAATCGGTAAAAAAACAAATTATAGATATACTTCAGATGGTGTGAAAGATGTAAGGCTACTTTTGGATATTTCGGCACAAACGGACGCTCAATGCCGTTAAGTTAGTGTGAATTTGGTTCGAGCGTCCACGCTCGAACCAGCGTGACACGCTGGCGCAGGTCCTTTCTGGGAGCGCAATCGCCAACCTGTGCCGAAAATGGAAATCAGTCTCCGGCCGGGTCACGCTGACTGAAGACAAATATCCTTAACTTAATGGCATTGAACGGACGCTCGTGCTATGTTTTTGATTTTGTTAGCCTTACTAGTTTATTACTACCATATTTTATTCCCTCCTGCTACAACAATTCTAATTTCAGTAAAACATCTAACCAAACCTTTTGATTTTAGTTGGAAAATTGGCAATTTAATGCGGTGCAACATTGCCAACCTTTATAGCCAACCAAATTGACTGCAACTGTATGAAGTTATTCAAGAGAGACCCTTTCGGAAATATTATTTTCATTAAGCGGATTATTATTTCCATTGTGGGAGCGCTGACTTATTCCCGATTTATGGTGGTAAATAAAACCAAAATCAAGGGGATGCAACATCTTTTTGATTTGCCAAATAATGGCATACTTTTTCTAAGCAACCACCAAACCTATTATGCAGATGTGATTGCATTTTACCACATTTTTTGTAGCGTAAAATGGCGTTTTTACAATACTATTATGTATCCCGTTTATCTGCTTGCCCCGAGAGTAAACATGTTTTATGTTGCCGCAGAAGAAACCATGACAAAAAGTGGTTGGATTCCGAAAGTTTTTTCCTATGCAGGAGCAGTTACAGTTAAACGTTCTTGGCGAGCTGCCGGAGAAAATACGAATCGGGATTTAGATACTTCGGGGCAGGACAATATCGGGAAAGCTCTCAGTCAAGGATGGGTAGTGAGTTTCCCACAAGGAACAACCAATCCATCTGCACCTGTCAGAAAGGGAACAGCTCATTTAATCAAGGAACATAATCCTTTGATTGTGCCAGTTTCCATAAATGGATTCAGACGGGCTTTCGACAAAAAGGGGTTCTTCTACAAAAAAAGAGGCACTACACTTTCAGTTAAATTCGGTAAACCTGTAAGATTCAATCCTGATGATTCGGTAGAGGAAATTGTGGAACAAGTTTCAAGACTATTGATTCATGATTTTGATGGTTTCGAGGCAAAGGAAATGAAATAAGGAACGATGAAAGAATAAAGTTACTTTTTTATCTTAGTTTATTTTGAGGCTAGCCGAGCGGTTCCCGCTGGGACGAAAATCGCAGTCATAGCATCGCTATGACGAGATTTTCAACGAAGGATAGACAGCGTGTCCCGGACCAAAAAGAAACAAGAGAAACTGGAAAGTTATTATTTCATCGTTCCTAAGCAAGTTGTGCCATTTACTATTTCTGTATGAGATAGAACAGCTTTGCTATAAGAAAATTTATTTTGCGTAGGACACACAAAAAGGAGATATTTTCTTTGGTGCGTGTCTTACGGGGACGCCTAGTCGCACCATCGCCTAAATCATTGAAATCAACAGTTTTGCTTTTTGTAGGAAAAGCATTTAAGTAGTACAAAGTCTTTATCGGACTTGCGTTCAAGTCGCAAGTCCAAAGCAGTTCAAATAACTGATAATGAAATACTTACAAAAAATAAAACAGGAAAGTATTTGAGTTTATCTACTTATGAGATAGTTAGGAAACTATTTGAACTAGAGTATTTAAAGGCTTTTTTTTATTTCAAAAAGGTCTCATTTAGTTGCAAATCACACCCGCAGTATCTTTCGCAGATATAATTTCCATATCAAACTCCAATGTAGCATTGGGAGGAATTCCACCTGACCCTGTACTCCCATAAGCCAACGCAGAGGGAATGAAGAATTTAGCTTTTTCATTTAGCTTTAAAATCTTAATTGCCTCTGTCCAGCCAGTAATTACTCCACTATTTCTAAAAGCAGTACAAGAATCTCCTACGCTTTCCACACCTTTACCAGTGAGTCCTTGCATCTTGAAAATACCCTGATCAAATGTCAATCCATAAGGAAGCTTCCCTTTATAATCTACTTCAATGAGTTTGTTTGAGCCAGGAACAGTATTCGTAGGTTTTTCATCGATATAATAATAATACATTCCCGATTCAGTAATTCTATAATTGGCTGGGTCAATACTATCTCTCTCCGCCAAGATAGCTTCAATTATAATCTGCTCCCTCTCAGACTGCTGAATACCTCCTTGGAAATTCTCGTCTTCACAACTAAAAATTGTGATGGAAAAAAGTGCAAATAAAGAATAGCTTAAATATTTGTTCATATTGATATTTTTAGAAGTAGCATTTTCAGAGACTTGCTCATCATACATGAATCCCTTCTTCATTTAAAAATCCAAAACTAGGAACATTCCTGCTTTTTCGGAACTTATTAAGTTTGTTTAACTACCTATTGAAAAGCCAAAAAGCCAACCCAATCAGGATTGACTTTTTGGCTTTTTCGCAATTCTTGATTTCGGAAATTTATTTCTTCCCTTCTACTTGTTCAGGTGCTGGAGAGAAATCAACCAACTCTACATCGAATTTCAGAGGAGCAAATGGAGGGATTGTTCCTGCACCTCTTGCCCCATAACCCAAGTGAGAAGGAATTAACAAAGTGCCTTTTGCGCCTTTAGAGAGCAATGCAATGCCTTCATCCCATCCTGGAATTACTCTTTGCATTCCCAATGGGAATTTGAAAGTCTCGTTTCTATCTAAAGAGGAATCGAATTTAGTTCCATCAAGCAAAGTACCAGTATAGTGAACTTCTACTTCTCCGCCCATTTCTGGTTTCTCTCCATTTCCTTCTTCCGTGATTACATAATATAATCCAGACTCTGTTTTTTGCGCATTATCAATGCCATTCTCTTTCATGAATGATTGAATTGCCGCATCGTCATCTGTCTTTTGAGATAACATTTTCTCTTCCATTTCTTTTTGTTTTCTGGCTTCATATTCTGGTTGCTCTTCCACAGAAAGAATACGCACTTCCATTCTCAACCAACCTGTTTCCGGAAAGTTCGGAGGAGTCATTTTCTTCAATTGACCTGTGTTAGGTATCTTGATTGTCAAACTATCTCCAACTTTCCCCAACATGAATGCCCTTAGCATAGGGTTTTGGCTTGGGTTCTGAATCATGGCTCCTTGCGCCCCTGGGAATTTCATTTCTTGGTACACAGAATCAGCCGTTTCTAGATATTGCGAAATCAATACTTCGGCAACTTTTCCAGAATCAACTTTCACACCATCTCCTTCTTCAACTACTTTATATTGCGTTCCGTCTGCAGTAGTTTGGAACTTGTCTTTGCTATCACAACCGATTAAGAAAAGGGCGGTAGCCAAACCGAAAAACACATTTCTAAATTTAAACATCTACTTTAATTTATTAGGATTAACTATTTAATTATCAAACTAAGGAACGCAAATTAAATAAAGTGCTACTTTTTCTTTCGTCTATTTTTGGTCTATTCTTCGTTAAAAATATTTGCCGTAGCGGTGCTATGCCAAATATTTTTGCCTAAACTAGCCTCAAAAATAAACTTCAATAAAATAGTAGTTTATTTATTTCCCGTTCCTAAGCACATTGTGCTATTTATTAAATATTTATTAAAAGGGTTCGCACCCTTTTGTACTTTCTTTAAATAAACCTTTTGAGAGTTCAGAAAAGATTTTATTTAAGCCAAACTGTATTACTTTACCTTTACGCTTTGAGTAATTTTTCTTCATAATCGGGAAGAACTTCATGAAATAGCTCCAATGCTTTTTTCAGATTTCCATTTAATTGCCCTCCTGCCGCATTTTTGTGTCCTCCACCTTTAAAATGCTTGTTGGCAAATTCATTCACTGCAAAATCTCCTACGGAACGAAAAGAGATTTTTACTTTGTAGTCATGTTCGCTGAAGAAAACCGCAAAAACAACTCCTTCAATAGAAAGTGCGTAGTTCACAATTCCTTCGGTGTCTCCTGTGCGAGACTCAAAATTTGCCAAGTCTTTTTTGGAGATGGCAAAATAGGCGGTTTTGTATTCGGGTAAAATCGTCAGTCGCTCGTTCAGGGCAAAACCCAAAAACTTGATTCTGTTGAGCGAATTATTGTCGAACATGTGGCGTGAATGTACGAAGGCGTTAAACCCATCTTCATCAGTTCGGCTGCAATTTCGTGCGTTCTTGCCGTGGTGCTAGGGTATTTGAAAGAGCCTGTGTCCATCATAATTCCCGCATAAAGGCAGGCGGCAATCTCCAAATCCAACTTGTCTTTCTCTCCCAACATTTCAACGAAATCGAAAATCAGCTGAGCGGTTGCAGGAGCTTCTGTGTCCCACATTTCAAAATCTGCAAAATCCTCTTTTCCCAAATGGTGATCAATCATTACTACTTTGGCATATTTATTCTCCACCACGTTTCTCAAAGTTGCCTCCATCACATCCACCCTTCCCAAACCAGAAAAATCTAGGCAGAAAATCAAATCTGACTCTTTGAATAATTCAAAAGATTTCAGCTCGTTTTCTTGATTAAAAATAACCACTTCTTCCTGTCCTGGCATCCAATGCAGGAAGCTCGGATAATCAGTGGGGGAAATTATCCACGTTTCGTGTCCTTTTTTACGGAGGAAGTGGGAAAGTCCCAAACATGAGCCTAAAGCATCGGCATCGGGTTTTCGATGGGGAATGATCGTGATTTTCTTGGGGGAATTCAACAATTCTTTCAGTTCCGCAAAATTCTTCATATTGATGTGTCTGATTCCGATTGATACCTTATTGGAACTATCAGGAAAAACACTTTTTTTGTTTCGAGGCTATTAAATGAAAGCGCAAAATTGACAAGTTTTTGTCGGAAAAGCAAGATTAGTGAAAAGTATCAAGTAGTAAGAACAAGAGAAAAAGTGAGACGTTCAAATCGTAAACCTAATATTCAGGATTCTGAAACAATATTAACCGATAAGGCATTTTTACCTCAACAGATCTCGAACTTCCATCAAAGCAAATCCTAGTAAATTTTCTCCTCTCCAAGCCCTCGGATTGTGAATATCTTTATGGTCTTGCGCCATCCCAATTCCCCAAATGGCATCGACTGGACTTGCCTCTGCCAAAATTCTATTTCCAGTTTTGAGGAGAAACTCTTTCATTCCGTATTCTGCATGAATTTATGTAGATTTCCCTTTACCACAATCTCAAAACGATTAGGATTCCACAAATCATTGTCAAAACCCTTCACTTTTCGCCCAAGATTTTTTGCCTCGGCTGGAGTTTTTGACTTGGATTATTTTCTGCGAGATTTCAGCGTCTCCGAACAATTCAGCTTTTTTCGCCATCATCCAGTGAGCCTAATGTTCAGCCGTTTTGTAAGTAACTCCTTCTACTTCAAATGGAGATTCAAACCACTGGCTAAAACAAGATTTCGTGATTTCATTTCCACTTTTAGAATGTCCCCAAAAGAATAGATATTTCAAAGATTCGCCACTTTCAAATTTTGCTATCGTGTTTGCTACGTTGTATTTCATTGCTTTTCAAATCGTATAATATGAAATCAAAACTACTCTAATAAATTCCAATTCGCTTTCTATCTTTGCATCCATTTTCAAATTATACGAATCTGCTGGATTTATTGAGTTTACTATTTGTGAAAAATCTCACTACTCAATACTGACTACTCAATACTCAAAGAATGCTTTCAAAATCCAATATCTTAAAGATTTCCCTATTTGCCACGGGTTTGTCGGGAATTGTGGCGGAATACGTGCTTTCCACCTTGGCAACTTATTTCTTGGGCAACTCCGTTTTGCAATGGACCATGATTCTCTCCATCATGCTCTTTTCCATGGGTTTAGGAAGCCGATTGAGTCAGTATATGCAGAAAAATATTTTGGAGAAATTCATCATTATTGAGTTCATTCTTTCGCTTTTGGTGGCTTTCTGCTCCATTTTGGCATATTCTGCCTCGGCTTATGCCAGTTTCAATAGTTCTTTGAGTATGTTTTCCTTTCCATTCGATGGAGTGGTAATTTACATGATGAGCATTGCCATAGGAATGATGATTGGCTTGGAAATCCCGATGGTAACTCGTTTGAATGAAGAGTTTGAGGAGTTGAAAGTGAACATTGCCAATGTGATGGAGAAAGATTACTACGGAGCTTTAGTAGGCGGAATCTTCTTTGCATTCATTGGTTTGCCCATTTTCGGACTGACTTACACGCCATTTATACTTGGGAAGCATCAACTTTTTTGTCGCAATTTTTCTGTACATAATTCTGAAAGACGCTTTGAATCCAACCTTCAGAAAAGGAGTATTAGTTTTTGGTGGAGTGGTTTTTTTGGCAATCGGGATGGGAAGTTTGTACGCCAAGCAAATCATCAATTATGGTGAGCAGAAAAGGTATAAAGACAATGTGATTTACCAAGAGCAAACGCCTTATCAGCGCATTGTGGTTACGGAATGGCAGAATCATCATTGGTTTTACCTCAACGGAAACCTCCAACTCAGCAGTTTCGATGAATGGATGTATCATGAACCCTTGGTGCATCCTGTGATGAAACTTTCTCAAAACCCATCCCACGTGTTGGTTTTGGGCGGTGGAGATGGCTGTGCCGTTCGGGAAATCCTCAAATATCCTTCTGTTGACAAAATCACTTTGGTAGATTTGGATAGTGCCGTTACCCGATTGGCAAAAAAGCACGATGCTTTTCTCGATATGAACGAAGACGCACTCTCCAACCCGAAAGTAAATATCATCCACACAGATGCTTTCAACTATTTGGAGAAGAACCTTGATTTCTACGATGTCATCATCATTGATTTCCCCGACCCGAAAAGTGTGCAACTCAGCCGACTTTTCTCGCAAGCTTTCTACCGAATGTGTTACAACCATCTCCGACCAAACGGATTGATTATTGCCCAAGCAGGAAGCCCATATTATGCTACAAAAGCATTTTATTGTATAGAAAAAACGATTCGCTCGGCTGGATTTTCAGCCATTCCACTCCACAACCAAGTGCTCTCTTTGGGGGAATGGGGTTGGATTGTAGGTTCAAAATCAATTGAAGAGAAGGATTTGAAGCCTAGATTACAATCGCTTAATTTTGACGAAATCCAAACAAAATGGCTGACTTCTGAAAGCATGAAACTGATTACCACTTTCGGAAAATCAGTTGTCCCAATGGATAGCAGTTCGGTGGAAATCAACAAAATCCACAATCCTGTTTTGCACACTTATTATATGAAGGGCAATTGGGATGTTTTTGCGTATTAGGGAATTGGCGAGTTGCTGATTTTGTGAAGTGGCGAATTGAAAAAGGAATGTGAGAATTAGCAAATGTGGAAATGTGAGAATCAAACATTGAAATCCTCGCAGTAGTCGATAGACTCCGCGAGGGGTTGGAAGTAAGAATCAAAAAATGGAGAAATCCTGTTTTTTTCCCGAAAATCTGCGAATCCTGATTCGGACTTTTGGAGAATTGGCGAGTTGGAAAAGAAATGTGAAATGTAACCCTAGTTTACTTTAAACTTTTTGTGTCAGTCTAGTTTGTTAAGTTTGTATCTAATGAGATTCATAATAATATGAGAATATCGAAAATAGAATTAAGTAATTTCAAACGCTTTACCAATAAAAGAATCGTGAAGTTCAAAGATGATAATGAGTTTGATGATTCAGATATGACCCTTATTATTGGCAACAATGGCGCAGGGAAATCTTCACTACTTCAAGCAATTGTCATGGTAACCGCTACAGCATCTAAAGAAGGCTTCGATATTAGTAAATTCGATTGGCCAGGCTTGGAGCAAAGGCACGTACAGACTGGCAGACTTCCAATATCAATAAAATGTACATACAAGTTTAGTAAAGAAGAATTAGAGGCTATTTGTAGCTATGCCGATCAGCTTATAGAAAAAGGAATCGCATTGGAAAAGCCTGCTCGATATGAAACGGTAAGTTTGAGCCTGAACTATAACGAACAGAAAGTTGAATCTTCGGAAGGTGCAAGGGGATACTACCAGTTTGGTGGATATCAATATGCAAAAAGATTGACAAAATACACGAATTCTAAAAGTACACTATTCGATAAGGTAGGGAACATCTATTGGTATACGGAACAAAGAACATCTTACAGTATATCAAATATTTCTGATGAAGAAGTTCCTGAACTAGATTGGATGAGAAATTTCTTGTCCAGTGCATATTCTTTTACCTAGCCATATCGGAAGGTAAAGGTAAGAGAGAGTTGAAAACTGGCGAATTCGATTTTTACGACAAATTGCATAGCTTATTTAAAACTGTTTTTCCAGACAGGTCTTTTGTCGGTTCTGCACCTAATTTCAATGCCTTAGAGAAAGTGAAAGCACCTGACTTCTTTCTTTATGATGGGCATCAACAGTATGAAATAGCAGAAATGTCTGCTGGGGAAAGAGCGATATTTCCAATTTTAATGGACTTTGCACGATGGAACATAAACAATTCTATCATTATTATTGACGAAGTTGAATTGCACCTTCACCCTCCTCTCCAACAAGCATTTATTCGTTCTCTAAGTAAACTGGGAAATAATAACCAGTTTATACTTACGACTCATTCTGAAAATGTTGCCAGCTTATTTACCGAAGAACAGATAATTAGACTATAAATATGTCAAAAACTATAAAAGTATATTGCGAAGGGAAAGCAGGTAGTCATGACTTTGATGTATTAGAAAAAGTTATTGATGGACTAAATATACAGATAAAGCCAATTGGTGGAAAAAGAGGTGCAAAGAGTGCTATACAAGTTTACGAATCAATTCTCATGAAATCTGATTTTAAGATTTTCTTTAGAGATAGAGACTTTGATGCTCCAGTACCAAATGAAGAAAAATTGCACTTTGATAAAAGTTATGTTTATTACAGCTACAGAACTACGATAGAAAATTATCTTTTAGATTATTCTTTAATTGAAAAATACTCCATTGGAAAATCATGGTATTCTCGGAATCTGAGAAATGACTATCACGAAGCTGCAAAGTCAATCAAGTTCTTTCAGGCAGTCAGGCATACGTTAGGAGAGCTACGGCTCCCAACCGACTTCGGCACAAACATAGTCAGTAGTAGCGGTACTCTTCCAGAAAAGCTAAGTGATAGTTATTGTCGAGAAATAGGATACGACAAGGTATTGGGAGTGAGCAATGCTACTGCTGAACAATGGAGCAGAAAGAGTTATGATGATGTTTTTGATAAATATGTAGGTTTATTCAGTGACAGATTCATCGAAGAGGATACTTTTCTAATATACTTTCAAGGGAAAGACTTTATGAAAGCTTTGTGTAAAAAACTGTCTGGTTTTTCTCCTAGAGATTATTATAAGTATGCCAAGGCAAATTTTGATTACCAAAAATTTGGAGATTTAGTCCAGTTGAGAAGTATTTTAGAAAGTGCTTTAAGGTAATAAATATAGTACGAACAGTCTTTTGCCAAATATGAGTCTTAACCAGAAAAAAAATTAATATCTAAACCTTGAACATAGAACAACTATTCCAAAACTTCGAGAAGCTGAAAGTGCTAATTATTGGCGATGTCATGATTGATTCCTACATCTGGGGAAAAGTAAATCGGATTTCCCCAGAAGCGCCTGTTCCTGTGGTAAATGTGAAAACTACCGAGAAAAGATTGGGTGGCGCAGCAAACGTGGCGTTGAATATCAAAGCCTTGGGCGCAACGCCAATTCTGTGTAGCGTGGTGGGAGACGATGCTGAAAGTAAGACTTTCCAAGAACTGATTAGCGATAAATATATTACTGGCAAGGGAATTATCAGAAGTGAAGAACGAGTAACTACCATCAAACATCGTGTTTTGGCAGGTTCTCAGCATATTTTGCGAATAGATGCGGAAATGGATAATCCAATTAGCAAAACTGATTCGGAGAGATTGTTGGAAAAAATTAGGGAATTGTTGCCTGAAGTAGATGTGGTCATTTTTGAGGATTATGATAAAGGAGTGTTGACTCCAGAAGTGATTTCCGAAACGATTTCCCTTTGCAAAAATCATAAAATCCCTACTGTGGTTGACCCTAAAAAGCGGAACTTCCTCGCTTATGAAGGCTGTTCGCTTTTCAAACCCAACCTGAAAGAGTTAAAAGAAGGCTTAAAGTTGGATTTCCCCAATAATACCATTAGCGATGTGAAAATGGCCGCAAGGCAACTCCGTAACTTGATGAACGTGGATGCGGCTTTGATTACACTTTCCGAAAATGGCGTTTACATTACAGATTATGTAGAAGAGCATCATCTTTCCGCACACAAAAGGGAAATCTCCGATGTTTCGGGAGCAGGCGATACAGTTGTAAGTATTGCCTCTTTGTGCCTAGCTTCTGGCTTGGATTTAAAAAATGTGGCGGGAATTGCCAATTTGGGAGGAGGTTTAGTCTGCGAGCAATTGGGCGTGATTCCAATAGACAAAGAACGACTTTTGACTGAGGCGAGGAAGATTTATTAGAGATTTTTGAGGTACGAGGTACGATTTCGAATTTAGGTAATGTGAAAGAGGTAAGGCTATTCTATGGATAATTCGGCACAAGCGGATTGCCGCCCAGCGGACGCTCAATGACATTAAGTTAAGGAGATTTGTCTTCAGTCAGCGTGACCCGGCCGGAGACTGATTTCCATTTTCGGCACAGGTTGGCGATTGCGCCCCCAGAAAGAACCTGCGCCAGCGTGTCACGCTGGTTCGAGCGTCCACGCTCGAACCAGCGTGACACTAACTTAACAGCATTGAGCGGACGCTTGCGCTATGGTTTTTATTTTGTTAGCCTTACCAGTTTATCACTATCCGAATTTATTACGGAATCAGTTGTCTTCTATCAACTTTGAGAACTTGATAGCTTTTTGGCAAAGCCATTGTTGGTCTTAGCCATTCTAAAGCCCAAGAGTAATCTTATGGCTTTTTTTATGAAATGAAACAAAATTCCTCGTCCAGCAAGCTTGGCGAGACCAACAATAAAGCCGAACCACTCATCTGACTTTCAAACAGATAACCATTCCCCAACTCAAATACACTTTCTGAAACAAATGAAAATCTACCTTATGCGCCACTTTAAGGTGGAACATCAATTCGACTTTTGGCATACTTCAAGAGAATTCGATTTCCTCCGAGAGCAGTATGACATCAATCCTATTGTGAACCAAGCTGTTGATAAAATTGAGGTGGAGAAAATCTACATCAGTTCCTTGGTCAGAACAAAACTGACAGCCTTGTCGGTAGGTTATTTGGAGCAGGATTTGGAAGTAACTCCATTGCTCAACGAAGTCCCCAACCGTTCTTTTCATGGATTCTGCCATTCCACTGCCCACATTTCTATGGAAAGCGATGGGCAGATTGCAATGGCTTTTTGGAATTGAAAGGCAACCCGAAACTAAATCAGGCACAAAAAAGCGAATTTTAGAAATGATGGAAAAAGTAGAAGCTGGAAATGTAGATACTTTGTTGGTCGGACATGGTTTCTACTTCTCACAATTGGAAAATGAGTTAGAAAAGAGAGGCTATAAAGGAAAACGAGTTCGCTTTTTCAAAAATGGAGAAGTGGCAAGTTATGAAGGATAGATTGTTAGAGAATTAGATGGTTAGATTGTTAGATGGTTTACAATTTATCAATAGCAAAATCGACTTCCTCAATTCGTAAAATCGCCATTTCGCTAAATCGCCAATTATATTTACAACCGATTGAGAAGAACAATTCCATTTAAAGTTGCATTATAAGAAGTCAGTTGCGTTTTTTGGGGAAATCAAAATGTGATTACAAAACTCTTTGAAATCGTACATCTAAATTCGTAAATCCACAAATGTTTCTCGATAAATCCAAACTTGCCCTCTCCCACCCCAACCCAAAACTCGCTGGGGAAATTGCCTTGCCATCTTCTAAAAGTGAAAGTAACCGAGCTTTAATTATTCAGGCTTTGGGCGGAAACAAAATCCAACTAGAAAATCTTTCTTCGGCAAGAGATACGCAAACCATGATTCGTTTGCTCAAATCTGATGACGAAACATTAGATGTGCTCGATGCGGGAACAACCATGCGATTTCTGACTGCATTTTGCACGGCTTCCAACCGAAAAACAATTCTGACCGGGACAGAAAGAATGAAACAAAGACCGATTGGGATTTTGGTGGATGCGCTCCGAGAAATTGGTGTGGCAATCAGCTACTTGGAAAAAGAGGGATTCCCCCCAATCCAAATAGAAAAATTTGAGCAGAAAGCAACGAAAGTGAGCATTCGTGGCGATGTGAGCAGTCAGTATATTTCCGCTTTGTTGCTGATTGCGCCCAAGTTGCCAAGCGGACTGAAGCTAGAATTACTTGGAGAGGTTGGCTCGAAACCCTATATCCGAATGACGCTTTCTCTGATGGAGCGATTTGGCGTTTCGCATACGTGGGAAGGGAATTTGATTTCCATTGATAACGCAAATTACAAGGCTGGAGATTACAGAATTGAGTCCGATTGGTCGGGAGCGAGTTATTGGTATAGCCTAATTGCCTTGGCAAAACCAGCAAGTGAAATTCGCCTGATTGGCTTGCGAAAAGATTCTTTGCAGGGCGATAAAGCCATTGTGGAAATTGGGGAAATGTTGGGAGTTTCCACCGAATTTGTTTCCGATGGCGTAATTCTGAGACAGAAAGAAAGTGAAAATTCATTTGAATTTGATTTCACAAATTGCCCAGATTTAGCGCAGACCGTTTCGGCAATTTGCGCAGCTAAGCAAATTCCCGCAAAACTGACAGGACTCAAAAGCCTCCGAATTAAGGAAACCGACCGAATTGATGCCATCCGAAATGAGTTAGAAAAATTTGGGGCAGAAATTAAGGTGGTTGGAGACGATGAACTCCACATTCAATCTCCAAATTTCAAAGTGGAAAACCAGACTGTAGAAACCTACGAAGACCACAGAATGGCAATGGCTTTTGCACCATTGGCATTGCTCGGGAAAATCCAACTAGAAGAACCTAAAGTAGTGGTAAAATCATACCCAAGCTATTGGGACGATTTGGAGAAAATCGGTTTCGAGATTTTGTAGTAAATAAATCATCGTTTTCTGGCATTTAAGTTTTCCCAATCCTTCAAGTTTAAAACTCTTGAAGGATTGTTTTTATCACGATTCAGTCTAACCTCAACCAAGAAAACCTACGTCTTTTTCCGTAAAAAGTGAATAGGATGCAAATCCTTACAAATTGGTCTGCGTATTGAAGCAAATGGCTTATCTTGCACAAAAATTACATGAAAGCTAAATTGAAACTTATGATACAGAGAATTATATTGATATGTGTTTTCACGATTGGGCTGATTTCGGCTTCTTTTTCGCAGTCAGAAGCCGAAATGCAGATGGATGCTTTCGAGACTTTGGTTGGTGGCACTTGGAAAGCAGAAGGAAAATGGTTGCAAGGAAACCCATTTAAACAAGAAGTAGTTTTTGAATGGAGTCTCGACCACAATATTATCAGAGTGCAAACCAGCAGTTTCTTGGATGATGAAGGGCAGGATTTCGGACTGAGAAGCGAGGGAATTCGTGCTTGGGACAGCAAAGATAACTCTCCAAAATTTTGGGAATTTGATGTATTCGGAGAAGTAACCACAGGAAGTTGCATTATAGAAGACAACGGGAATATCCATTACCAATATGAATATGTGCTGGACGGAAGCACCTCGTTATTCCGAGATAGTTGGACTAAGCTGAATGAAAATACTTATAGATATAAAGTAGGCATTTACGAAGATGGCAAATGGAAATCTGTCTATTTAGATACAACTTTCAGAAGGAACGAAGATTAAATAGTAGAAAGTTTTAGCCCAAAATATAAAAAGAGAGTTTCAGTTACGATAGCATGAAAACATCTTGTGGGAACACAAGATGTTTTTTTCGTGTAAATCAATCATAAATTCAAAATCGTGCAAGCCACGATTCCCGCAGTTTCAGTTCGCAGTCGGGTTTTTCCTAAACTTACTGCCTTGAAACCTGCTTTTTCAGCCAATTCCACTTCTTGGTAAGAAAATCCTCCTTCTGGGCCAATCAAAACACAAACATTTCCCTCTTGCTTTTCTGTGAATAGCGTTTCAGCAGGGTTGGCAGGAACGTAAGCCATGAATTTCTGAGAATCTGTTTGACTCTCAGTTTGGAGAAAGTCAGAGAATTTAGTCATTTCCACCAATTCAGGAAGATGGAAATTCCCTGACTGCTTCATGGCAGAAATGGCAATCTTATGAATCCGCTCCATTTTCAACACTTTCCGTTCGGAGTGGTTTGTAAGCAGGAAAGTGATTTTATCAACTCCAATTTCTATCGCTTTCTCCACAAAAAACTCTATTCGGTCCGTATTTTTGGTGGGCGCAATTGCTATATGAACTTCACGATTACGACTCGATTCAAAATACTGATAATCAACAATTTGAATCAGGCACTTTTTCCCTTGGGTAGAAATTATTTCCCCAGCATACAAACCTCCATTTCCATTGAGAAGCTGAATTTTATCGCCCAGTTTCATTCGTAAAACTCGCAAAGCGTGCCTGCCTTCCTCCTCAGAAAGGGTAATTTCTTTTGAGTCTGGCAACAATTCGGGGGAATAGAAAAGGAAAGGCAAGAGAATTTGAAAATTTGTTGATGTGGAAATTTGAAAATGAAAAGTATGTATGCTTAAAATGAACAAGATTTTATTCTCTTAATTCGCCAATTGCACCACCTACCATTCATGCTCCGTTCCATCCCAGTTGAAGAATTTGCCAGCATCTTCGATGGTCATTTCAGAGACTATATTGTCAATAAGCCTTTGCACTGCTTCTTCTGGGGAAAGGTTGGCGTTCAGTCCGCCCATTCTAGTTTGCACCCAACCTGGGTTCACGGCAACGGTGGTAATTCCCATTGGTTTTACATCGTAAGCCAATGCCCGAGTCATCATGTTCATTGAGGCTTTGCTGGTGGCGTAGCTATAGTTTCCACCAGTATTCTTCTCAGAAACAGAACCCAACCACGAAGACATATTCACAATTTTCGGATTATCTCCATGCTCCAACAACTCCACAAAATGTTTGGCAACAATAACTGGGGCGATTCCGTTGATATGAACCATTTTCAAAATCTCTTTCGAGTCGAGGTGGGAAAGGCGGAAATTTTTCAAAAAAGTAAGCTCATTGTTACTGGTTTTGGAGTTGATTCCCGCATTATTGATGAGTAAATCCAACTTCCCGAACTTTTTATTTACGGCCAGTGCGGTTTCCTTAATGCTTTCCTCCTTGGTTACATCCAAAGAATAAGCAAAAACCTCAATTCCCTCGGCTTGCAGAACTTCGGCACTTTTCTGTGCTTTTTCCAAATTTCTGGCGGTCAATAAAATCTTGAAACCCATTTTACCAAGCTGTCTGCACCAAGCAAAGCCCAAGCCTCTGTTTCCTCCAGTAACCAATGCTATTTTCTTATCCTCTGTTTGAGTTGCTTCCATTGAATTTTACCTTTATCTGAATTACGGATTTGAATATAAATCTAATCTTCACAACTCCCAACTCAAAGTATAGATTTGTGTTTGAAACGAACTGCTTTTCTACAGAATGAGGAATAAAATCAAAGGCCTGGAAAAACTTCCAAGCCTTTGATTCCATGCCATTATCAAACTAATTATCTGATTTAAAAATTGTTTTGCCACTTTACTTTCTTACTATTTTTCACTTGGACTTAATAATCTCCCAAAGTTTCCTCCAATTGCCCAAGTGCATTTTCCAACTGCTCATCGTTTGGGGCAACTCCATGCCATTTGTGCGAACCCATCATAAAATCTACCCCTGCGCCCATTTCAGTTTGCATTAAGTTGATTACGGGTTTGCCATTTTTGGCAAGTTCTTTTGCTTTTGCGAAAGCTTCGAGCAATTTCTCCATATCATTTCCATCACTTTTGATGACTTCCCAACCGAAAGCCTTCCATTTTGCCTCCAAATCTAGCAAAGACAAAACATCGTCCACATCTCCATCAATTTGGCGATTGTTTACATCCACGGTTGCAATCAGATTATTTACCTTATTATGTGCGGCAAACATGGCAGCTTCCCAAACCTGACCTTCTTGCAATTCGCCATCGCCCATGAGAACGTACACGAATTTATCATCGTTATTTGCTTTCTTGGTCAAGGCTGCGCCAATGGCAACCGACAAACCTTGCCCCAAAGAGCCAGAAGCAATTCTGATTCCTGGCAAACCTTCCTCAGTAGCAGGATGCCCTTGCACACGGGAATTTATTTTTCGGAAAGTAGCCAATTCTTTAGGCTCAAAATAGCCGTATCTTGCCAATGTGCTATACCAAACTGGGGAAATATGCCCGTTGGAGAGGAAGAACAAATCCTCGCCTTTTCCTTCCATATTGAAATCGGAATCA
Organism: uncultured Cytophagales bacterium; assembly: GCA_963729615.1. Taxonomy (GTDB): domain Bacteria; phylum Bacteroidota; class Bacteroidia; order Cytophagales; family Flammeovirgaceae; genus JBLIFI01. Next base: position 74,068 of record CAVSOI010000021.1, on the reverse strand, counting down.
TGTTTCATTACTTCTCCGTAGAGTGCCACGAAAAAATCGGCACAGCCCAAAGAACCTCCAGGATGCCCAGAATTTACAGCGTGAACCATGCGTAAAATATCTCTACGAACTTGAGAAGCAGTTTTTTTGAGAGTGGAAATGTCAGCCATGTCTTATTTTTTTGAGAAATGTTCCTATCAGTTTCATCCGAACAACTCGGATTCATGCAAAAATATAAGTATTGCTGATATATGCTATTAAGGAGTCCAAAGAAATTAGTCCGAAGCCAAAAGTAAAGTAAATTTCTTTGGTTGGATTTCGCAAGTCGCCCATTGATGAGAAGAAATTAGAATCCACGAGAATCCTTAATTAAATCCACAGAGTTTACCCAGTTAGTCGTGTGTCGCCAATTTTGGGCAACCGTCTGCCAATGAATGTTTCTCGCACCAAATCCAACTACTAACCCCAATTATGAGTTATATATTTGATAAGTACAATTGTTGATTGGGGAAATTAAGAATGAAGAATGAAGAATTAAAAATGAATTAAGTAATTGCTAATCAGTAACTTAATATTGTTTTATTTAGTCAAAATATTGACATACATTTTTTAATTAAATCTAAAAATAGTGCAATACATTAAATCTTAATTTTTGACTATACTAAAAAAAACACAGTTAACCTGCTGATAATCAAGTTTTTAAACCCATTATTCAGGTTACTAAGAGTTTTCAAACTCAATCTCAATTTGGATTGCCCAAAATTGAATGCGATGCTTGGGGCATTTCTATAAGAAAAATTACTACAAAAAAAGTTCTTCCAAAGCGATGGGCGCGTCTCATTTTGTCGCACACTAAAAAAGCATACGCTGGCAGAGGTGTCGGTGGCGACTCCCAGCAGACCCTGCCAGACGTTTATTATAATCTCAATTATTTCATTTGAAGAGTAGGTTTTAATTTACTGCGACATTTTGAGATGCGCCCAAGCGATTTTAGTTGTTATGCCACAGCCGATTGTTTTTTTCTTATTCCGGTTGGCTTCTGTTCTTCAAGGAAGAAGAACCTACAAGAAATACTACTAATCACTCTTTCGCTCGCTTCCAAGCGATGGGATCGGAAGCCGATGCTATCGCCACCGAGTGACGCAAGGTGACGGCTTCCGGCCGAACTAAGATAATAGAGTTTATGAACAGAAGAAATAAATTCCTTCGGAGTGGTCATAGACCCTCCGAGTGGTAAGGCTCTATAATAAATAGACTTTATCACGATTGATTTCGTATGGCTTAAAAAAATCACAAAGCCGTTGTTGGTCTTAGCTTGCGAGACCAACAACTTGAACTCTAAAATCTCTCCTAATAAATCAATCGTGATAATATCTAATTAGTATTCATAATCTATAATTTATAAAACTTACCAAATGTGCGGCAAAATGAAACACGCCTCTAATATGAGCTAATTAGCCACAGAATTTTCCAACACCAAGTTTCTCTAATTTCCGATTGAGAAAATGGATTCTGAGAATTCAAATCCAAAAACCCTTAAAACACTTTTTCTTTTGGATTGAGTTGCCTAAATTACTTTACGCATTTATTCCGAGATAATCCGAGATAAAATGAATCCACGAACAGAAAAAGGACAAGGCTTTAACAAAAAACACCCGAACCGCATGTTTCAAGAAGAAGATAAAGTGCTGTTTTCCCAACACCATAATAGAATGTTCATGATGGATTTGAGGTGGGAAAACGATGGGAAACCCAAACCAATCGTGCTTTTTGTGCACGGTTTCAAGGGTTTTAAAGATTGGGGCACCTTTCAACATGATTGCAGACATATTTGCCAAATCTGGCTTTTGCTTTGCCAAAGTGAATCTTTCCCACAACGGAACCACCATTCAGCAACAAGAAGATTTCGAGGATTTGGAAGCATTCGGTCAAAACAACTTCTCGATAGAATTAGATGATTTGCAGTTGGCATTAGATTATCTCTCCACCAGAAAAAACCCGAATTGGATTTCCGATGAAATATATTTGATTGGGCATAGTCGTGGCGGTGGTTTGGCACTCGTGAAAACCAGCGAAGATTCCCGAGTGAAGAAACTGGCAACTTGGCCACAGTAAGCGATTTTTTCAAACTGCTCGGAAAGGAAGAACTGCACGATTGGCAGCACCACGGAGTGCGACACGTTTGGAATGGAAGAACGAAGCAGAATATGCCACAGTATTTCCAAATCTATGAGAACCTACTCGCCAACAAAGATAGGCTGGATATTCTGAAAGCTTCCGAGAAAATAAAGACTCCTACACTCATTGTTCATGGCACAGCAAACGAAACCGTTCCGCCAGAATCGGCAAGGGAAATTGCAAGCAGAAACCAAACCTCAGAACTGCTCTTTGTGGAAAACAGCGGACATACTTTTGAAGGAAAACACCCATTTCAGGACAAAGACTTGCCAAAATCCTTGCAGTTGGTTGTAGATAATACAATTTCTTTTTTCAAGAAATCCTGATACTTATTAAAAACCAGTCAGAGACTGATTTCCCAGTTTTCACTATTCGTATTCCAAACATCGTTTTCTGGCCAAACAAATAGCTAAAATTCATGTTCTGAAAGCAAAATCATAATCCAAATTCTATGGAAAACAACTTAGAACACGATAAGCATCATTTAGATAAATATAAGGCTTTCTGCGAGCTATACGGAATTGCCGACTGGCAGAGAATGGTAAAACTTTATGATATTTTTGAGTTGGTAAGCTTTCTCCCACCAAATCCTACGGAAAAAGAGAAAAGCGCCTTGCAAAAGGCAATTGGAGCGGAGGCAGAATCAGGGTATCTTGATTACAAACGTTCAAACAATACATTTGAGTTAATTATGCAATGGCAAGAAGCCACCGAAAACTGGAACAATACTGCCATAAGTTTTGAAGAGATGGAGAATAAAAAAAGCAGTTGAGCATCGGGTAGGAAATTTGATTCAAACTTACGCTTGCTTGTTTGCGGTTTCCAATTTATTTATCTTTATCTGCTGGTTCTGAACAGCTTCTATCTACTTTCAATAGAAATCATTACGGCTGATTTATTATGGTTACTCAAACAACAGAGGGAATAAAAGTAAGTGTGGAAACAGAATATCATCCCGAATATTCTGTTTCTAAGACTGAACATTTTGTTTTCACTTATCGGATTCATATTGAAAACACGAGTGATTACACCATTCAACTTCTTAGGAGGCATTGGCATATTTACGAGTCGGACGGTACAATTAGCGAAGTGGAAGGTGAAGGCGTGGTCGGACAAAAGCCTGTTATTGAGCCTGGGCAAGCACACAGTTACGTTTCTGGTTGCAACCTCCGCACAGGAATTGGCAAAATGAATGGCATGTATTTAATGGAACGTTCTATTGATGGAAAGCAATTCTCCGTCATCATTCCAGACTTCTCTATGGTTGTGCCTTTCAGATTGAATTAAGTAAGCGTAAGTAGATGCACGATTTATAAGGTGCTGAATCTCCAATCATTTCAAATACACATTCCCATCCGTAGAAGCCTCCTCTGGGGAAATCTCCACCACTTTTCCATCTTTCATAGTGATGATTGGCGTTTTTTTGTACTTCTTGAACTCAATCATCTTCTTGTAGGCAATTTCCAAACCTTCCATTATTTTGTCAGTCTGGTTTTTGTCTTTATTTTCCATATTTCTCAAAAAGTAAACCCCATTTATCTTTATTTTTTATAATTCTCCCCTCAAAATCATTGCTGGCAATCAATTCGTAAGGTTCAGCAGAATTGTCAATAAATAACCATTCGTCAACAATTGGCTCGTAAATTCGAAAGAAGTTTTTCAAACCATTCTCGTATCGCCTTCTGATTACGTCTTCGGGAATGTCATGTCCGCCTTCTTTCACTCTAGTTTCCACCCTTTTTACAGCCAATTCTGGCGTTCTCAACCAAAAGTAGAGAAGTGTAACATGATACTCATTTTCCTTTGCTTTGGTAACGAAATTCTTGTAGCTTTTGGTTGCCAAAGCGGTTTCAAAGGCAAAATCTTTCCCATCTGCAATGAGCAGATGGATTTTTTCCAACATCAACCTTCCTGCTTGAATAGCCGAAGAATCTGGATTGAATGGGGAAAGTCCTCTGGCAATTTCGTCTGCATTCACAAACTCATGGCAATTGAGAATTTCGGGCAAGATTGAGTATGAAGCAGTTGTCTTCCCAGCTCCATTGCAACCTGATATGATGAATAGTCTTTTCAAAATGGATTGATATCTAGGAGCAATTAAGATGTTTGCTCTTCATAGTCTTTCTTATCAGAAACATCATCCTCATTATCTGAAGTTTCTCCGTCAACAATATCTTCATTGTCATTGAGAATTATGTTTTCAATATCTTCAACGTTTATAGTTTCCTCTTCTAGCTCTTCTTTTACTTTTTCGTAATGAGATAGTGTAAACAAAAAACGAATCATTTTTTCTGTTGATTTTTTCTTGTTATCAACTACTTCCATCTGCTTTTCTACAAATTGCTGTAGGAATTTGAAAGTTTTTATTATTATCTCCTTTTTATCCTTTTCGTATATTTCTATAATATAATTATTTACGTTTATTTCATCTCCTCGCTTAGATTTGAGATATTTAGTAAATGCTACTTTAAACAAAGCTAGTAAATGATAAATATTAGTCTTGAACATCTCCTGATAAGAGAATGGTGTTACCTCATTGACTGTATCAAACACATAAAATGCACATAACATATCTTCATACGAAGTATCAGTATTAAATATTTTTTCGTACATCCCATCTTTATGTTCACGATGTGAAATAAAGTTCAAATCCTTACTCAACCGACTTCTTTGGCCAAAATTTTTGATAACGCTCACGGGGTCTTGTAAATGATAAGCTAAATAGGCATTCGCAAATACATAGTTAGGGATTTTTCTCACGTTTTTTGGAGTATTTCTAAATTCGTCCCGTCTTTTCTCATACCAGATACCTGTAGAATACGAATCATTTTGTAATCGTATTTGAACATCATCATTTGCACAAAAATCTCTATCCTGCACAGGATTTTGAGAGTTAGTGAATCTTGTAACATTCATATCGAAGTCTTTCCCACCAGATTTCAAAAGTCTTAATGTTACCAAGGCTTCACTATCCATTTGTACTCTCTTGGTTGGAGATGCGTTTTTATAAGCCTTATATATTGAATAAACAGTCTGAGCTCCATTGATAACCTGCAATCCAACTAAAGAAATTTTTTCTGCTTTTTTACCGATTGCAGGTATCAGATAAGTAATCGCAGTAATTCCATTGTTATAATACCAAAAATAAGCAGGATTTTCTAGAGCTGTTTTTTCTATCTGCTCATTGAATTTAGACTGCATAAGAGGATTCCGAACATTTTTATAAAAGAGTTCAAATCCATATTTATCAAATAAGTTATATATACTGCTTGGTCTAAGCAGGAGCATGTAAGCCTCAAACGGTTTCTCAATTTTAATAAGGTTGTCATAGCCCTGTGCGATTTCTATACTAATAGGGCTTTCTTCTGGGTTTTGGTATTTTTCTAGTGGATTGAGTGGTTCTATTTTTTTATACACCCTATCAATGTAATCAGTTCGAATTCTTCTGATGTCAATAACCTCAAAGCTTGTTTTTTCGTCATTGTCTATAAAAGTTTTGATATTTTTATCTGCTCCGCCATTATATTCAGATAGACTTAAAAATATGAATTTTACAGAACCATTTTCTTTTAAATGTTTATCTAATTCATTTAATTTTTTTTCTAATTTTTGATTTCCAGTATTTTTCTCTCCTCTCAAAACAGTATTGAACTCACTAAGTGCTTTTAATATCTCATCTCTACTTGATTCTTTTTGAGAGTTCCTCTCATTATTCCACTTAGATTGTACTACGTAAAAAATTCTCTCCCCAAACTTATCCTTTCCATCAAACACAATATCACAAGAAAAATCATCGTTTCCTTCTGTAATAAAGTCAGAATAGTTAGACTTTTTGCCGTAAAACTCTAAAAACCATATTAATAAAGCATACGACTTTTGATTAACTAAAGATTTCTCATGCTTTTTTAAATAGGTATCATTCTTATATTTTTCTAATAGCTTTTGTAACTCATTATCAATCGTTTTATAAAAATCAGTAGTTGTCATATCCTTCTTAATTATTTAGGGTCAAATATAAATAAGACAATATTGGTTTCTACTATTATGTGTAAATCCTTTAGTAACTTTTCCTAAGCCTCATAAACCGTCCTAACCAACGCATCCAAACCAGCATCCGTAACAAAATAGCTCATGTGATCACAAGCAACTTCGATTTTTACTGGTGGGAATTGGCGGGATTCGGAAACTGCTTTGATGCTTTCCAACTACTTCAACCACTCTCCAAAATTCCCCGAATGAATTACCTCAAATGAAGCATCGGGATAGGCTTTTGCCCATTGAGTTGGCGTTTTCACATGCTGTTCTTTCCACTTGAACTCATAACCAAACAAAGAACCACTTCTTTCCTCCACCCAATCAATTTCTTGTTGCTCATAGGTTCGCCAAAAATAATTATTAGAGGAGATTCTTCTGTGTTCTTGAAACTTTCAGCCTTTCGCTAATCATGTAATTTTCCCAAAGTGCACCAATATCATTTCTCGCTCGGATTGGGTTGAAAGTTGGCGATTACTGCATTCCGAATACCATTGTCGAGGAAGTACCAACGAGAGTTTTTTGTGATTTCCTTTCTCAAATTCCGACTAAATCCTTCTACCTTATGGAGAATAAAAACTTTGCTCAGTAAATCCAAATACTTCTCAACCGTGTTTTTACTAATTCCCAATTGGCTTCCTAGTTCCTGCAAGGAGACTTCTCCACCAATCTGAAAAGCAATTAAGCGCAAAAGATTGAATATTTTTTGCGAATTTTTGATATTTTCATAAGCCAAAATATCTTTGAGTAAGTAGGCACTTACCATTTCGTTTAGGTAATCAGATTTATCGTTTCTGTCTGGCAAATGAAGCAATTCGGGGTAATTTCCATAAACCAATCTTTCACGTAATTTGTCAGGTTTGGATATTTCGATTTTCCACCTGATTATACTCATTTTCAGACAATGCGAATAAGTTGAAAGTATATTTTCTTCCCGTAAGCGGTTCTCCAACATCTTTGTGAATATCGAATGAAGATGAACCTGAAATAATGATTTTCAATCCTTCGATTTCATCAATCATCAACTTTAATTTGAGCCAATTTCTGGGATTTTCTGCGCTTCGTCAATGTAGAGAAATTTATATGAGCCTAAGACTTGTCTATAATTCTCAATACTTCTTTTTGCTAATCTATCGTGAACATTAATATCTTCTCCGTTCAGAATGAGAATAGGCTCATCAGTCTTTATCAAGAATTTCCTTTACAAGAACCGTTTTTCCCACTCTTCTTGCTCCAAAAATAATGACAACTTTGTTTGGTTGTAGTTTCCCAAGAATATTTTCTGATAAATCCCTTACTAAGTAATTCATAATTCCGTCATTTGCTTGACGCAATTTAGTAAAATTCAGTTATCTGAACAAAATTCCATAAGTTTTTGATTCCAAACTTATTGAATTCGACAGGTCTAAGCCTCCACATTATTTCAAATACACATTCCCATCCGTAGAGGCTTCCTCTGGGGAAATCTCCACCACTTTTCCGTCTTTCATAGTGATGATTGGCGTTTTCTTGTACTTCTTGAACTCAATCATTTTCTTGTAGGCGATTTCCAAACCTTCCATGATTTTGTCTGTCTGATTTCCATAATCTTTATCATTTCCATATCTCTCAAAAGTAAGTTCCATTTGTCTTTATTTCTTATAATTTTTCCCTCAAAATCATTTCTGGCAATCAATTCGTAAGGCTCAGAAGAGTTGTCGATAAATAACCATTCGTCCACAATTGGCTCATAAATTCTAAAGAAGTTTTTCAAACCATTCTCGTATCGCCTTCTGATTACGTCTTCGGGAATATCATGTCCGCCTTCCTTTACTCTGGTTTCCACCCTTTTCACAGCCAATTCTGGTGTTCGCAACCAAAAGTAGAGAAGGTCACATGGTAACGATTCTCCTTTGCTTTGATAACGAAATTCTTGTAGCTTTTGGTTGCCAAAGTGGTTTCAAAGGCAAAATCTTTCCCATCTGTAATGAGCCGATGAATTTTCTCCAGCATCAACCTTCCTGCTTGAATAGCCGAAGAAGCTGGATTGAATGGGGAAAGTCCTCTGGCAATTTCATCTGCATTCACAAACTCATGACAATTGAGAATTTCGGGCAAGATTGAGTAAGAAGCAGTTGGCTTTCTCGCTCCATTGCAACCTGATATGATGAATGGCCTTTTCAAGATTTAGTTTTCTTGTTTTCTTATGATTTCCTTCTTTTCAAATCATGACAGTAGATTTTCAAATGACATTGATCGTCACATTTCTTTAAGGCATTCAGTTAAACTTACTAATAAAAAAATTATCCATTATAGCGTGCCTACCATCTGTAGTACATATTTCATTAAAAGCTCTTTTGAGCTCAAGAAGCTATTCCGATGTACACTCCCATTAACAATATCATTAGTTGTTTTTGGATCGAACCAACTTATCTCGCGTTTCTGACCTTAAGTATCTCTCTTAGGTTTTTAAACCCCTTTAAATTCGAGATTCTCTCGAATTACATCATCTTTCTTCCATGTTTTACAAACTTTTTTAAATGTTTTTTTGAACATGTCTTCAAAAAAATGTCTATCGCTATAGCCATCATATTTGTCAATTTGATTTAATCCAAAAATATCCGATTCAATCTGCAAAAAACTTCCTAAAGCCAGGCTCTATAAAGTAGATTGAATTTCTTTTCATCGTCTTGACTGCAGTTTCTGTTATACTTCCAAACAAGCAATTCATAATCTTTTCGAAGAATGTTATGACGCTTCTGATAGTCACTTGCGAGATTAGCCTTTCTAAATTCTGCCTCTTCTTGAAACTCTTTTGAATGTTCATTCATAATTATGTGTATATCTATAAAAATATTTATCAAGCTCTAAGATTCATAAACCGTCTTCACCAACGCATCCAACCCAGCATCTGTCACAAAATAGCTCATGTGGTCGCAGGCAACCTCAATTTTGACTGGTGGGAATTGGCGGGTTTCGGAAACTGCCTTGATGCTTTCCAACGCCACGGCAATGTCATTTTCTGTTCTGAAAATTAATTTATCTAAAATGGCAGATTCGGTTTTGTTCCCAATATTGGCAATGATTTTCTTCATCATGCTTTGCACTTCATCGTCCTGCATTCTAGGGATTTTGGAAGTATTTCCGCAGATGATTGTGTAAGGGATTTTCGGGTCGTAAGTGCTTCCGTTCAAATCTTTGTAGAAATCCGATTTCGGATTCATTTGCCCCAAAGTGATGAACAAATTATCATTCGCTTTTTTGAGCAAGAATGAAAGTGGAGCAAGATAAACCGAGGCAATACTTACTTTTCCCATCACAAATCCGATTGCCACTTTTGACCAGTTATACACATCAGACCAAGCAGAACCACCATTTGGCGTGCCAAGCTGAATCAAATGTTGCACCATTTTGTCTCCGCCTTCCTTCTCAATCATCCATCGGGAAACCAAACCGCCCATGGAATGCGCCACAATATGAAGCGTTTTTCCGTGTCCTTCTCCCAATCCAACCGCTTCTAAACGTTGTTTGAACAAGCGAGCCGTTTCCTGAATCTGCGTATTCAAATTCTCATAATCGAAAGTCAACGACAAATCATATCTATCACTCAATCGGAATTCGCTTCCATCTTCCAATTTCATCACACCCTTGTGCATTGCTTTGGTCATGTCTTTGGTATCGCCAATAATTCCATGCACGAAAACTATCACAGCATTTCGCCTTGGCAACTTTCGCTTTGATGTTTTCTATGTCTTTATTGTACTCCAATTCCTCGCCATCATCTGAGACAATTCCCTCTTGCAGAAGCGGATATTCCGTTTTGATTCCAATTTTTTCCAACACTACTTTTTGGAAGAAGATTTTGATGGAACCACCCAAACTTCGAGTTCCTGCTAGAGTCGGATCAGGGAGCTGGTCAATGTGAATTTGGATTTCCCCATTTTCCGATTGCGAGGAACTTCCTAAAGGAATGAAACAACCAGTTGATTCATCAAATCCGATTGGCAAAATCATTTCATTGTCTGCCAAATCAGCCGAAATTACCATTTGCAATGGGTCGGCTTCATTCACAATGCTGGTGTCTTGCACATCGGAAAGTTCCAAAATGCTCAATGGAGCAGAATTCCCCATCGCATCGTTCAAAGCCATCGGCGCGAAACTCGAATTTCCTGCCAAAGCGGTCGGGTTGGATTTGTGCGCATCTTTGCCCACCGCACGAGTCGCTTCTTTTTGCGAAGCCAAGTTCACTTTCGCCTTCAAACCAGAATGCGGTTTAATGGTCATTTTCTGCATTTTCACTTCATCCTCCGCCAAATCCATACTTTCCAATGGGCGGATTGTGGTAATATGAATGTCTTTTACAGTCCAATCTGCATAATTTTCACTTAATTCATCATCGTAATCATCAAAATAATCTCTACCTGTCGTTCTCTTTCGGTCGAGTTCCAATCTGTCAAGTTGCGTAATTTGTCGTACTGAATTCCACATTGCTGACCATACTTTCATCATTGTATGCGGCATCAGTAATTCCCCAACTTGTATATTCCGGGCGAACCATAGCGGGAAAGTAATCGAACTTTTTCCCTTACTATTTTTCCGAGTGGCATAATTTCCTCTCCAGGCTCGAGCCGTTGTACTTGTAACAAACTTGTGTCTATTGCAAAATCGTAGGAGAAAATAAAGCAAACCAAAATAGAGTGTTTCCTGTCCATTATTTTTTAACTTGAGGCGGAATTTCGGAGCATTCCATTTATTTCTTTGCTCATCGAACTTATATTCCAATGTGGAACACTTGCTGAAGCATCCAAAGCTTCTTCATCCGCCACAAATCCTCTTCGATTTACAGCTGTCACTTCGGTCAACTCCACACCAATTTCGCTCTGGGCAATTTCCGTATCAGGATTTGACAAAAGATAAGCACTTTCCCAAGTAGCAATATGCTTCAACCTCTGTATAAGTAGTTCCGCAGATTCTTTGCTGTAACCATCAATTCGCTTGAAAAGTGGTTTGTCATCTCCAACATTTACAACATAATACTGATTTCCCTTGGCGAGAATCTGGTATTTTGCTTTATCGGAACTTTCAGTAACCGATAAATAAGGGAAATCCAAAGTTTCCAAAGCGGATTTTGCAAAGGCAATTCCCTCCGAATCTCCTTCTAAGTTCAGTTGGATTTCGACTGGTTTCACGGGGATTTCCGTAATTTTTGCTTTGTATATTTGGTTGGAGTCAGCACTATCCACTCCTTCCAATTTCACCACAGATTGCTCTGGAAAAACATCCAACACACTCGCAGTTCCAACCGCTTTTTCAATATTCGCTAAATCCGAAGCCGTGGCACTTTCGGTAAAAATCGCCAGTTTCGTAGTGGAGTTATTCGTAGGAAGTGGGATTCCGTGCAAGCCACCTGCTTTCATAATCCAACCTTCTTTCGCATCGTGTTGGATTGTGAAATAGGCTGCTTTTGGGAGAATTGCGCCATCCAGAAATGAGTTTAACTTGTCCGCATCATCTCCTTCCAATTGCGGATGTTGCTCATTTACAGTATTATAAACCAAGGTTTGAGTTCGGGACATCAAATCCTGATAGCTCAAATTCCCTTTCGACTCTTGCAAAACTTTCAGCAAACTGTGTGTGAACACGCCACCTTGCTTATCGCCCATTTTGGTTTCCTTGGCGGTTTCATTGTCTCTCGATGCCGCCAACAAAATATGTTTTCCAGCAGGAACGGTAATCTTGCCCGATGCGTCATCAACTTGGTAGTCTTTGAAATCCAACAAAATTCTCGAAAGGCAATTCCTTATTTCCCTGCTCTGCCATTCTCGAACGAATTTTAGAATCAGTTTCCCTTGTGCCAGAACCTGAATGGCAACAATCGAACAAGACCACAATATGCGGGTTGGATTGGGAAACTTGCCAAATCAAATAGCCCAATTCCTTGCTTGTCAAATCGAAACCGCCCGCAGTTCGGCTATCGTAGCAAACTAGGGTTTCCAACAATTTGTCGGGTTCAGAATGCCAAAACTCTTTCGGAGCGGGAATTTGCGAACCATGTCCGCTATAATGAATAAATACAATATCGCCCTCTTTGGCTTGGGTTAAGTGCGTTTGAAATCCGTCAATAATATTTTTTCTACTGGCTTCCGAATCTTCCAAAGTCTTGATGTGGAGTTTGAAATTCTTGGCATCAAACCTGCCTTCCAAGTAAGATTTCATGGCAAGCATATCGTTCACACAACCTCGCAATCTGTGTCTTTCGATTGGATAATTGTCAATTCCAATCATGAGGGCGAATACATTTTTCATAGTTTAGGTTTTTTGAGTTTGAGTTGTTTAATTTCTTAATTATTAGTGATTATTGACAAAAAATGCTTATGGAATTTGAAGATTGGCAGGTTCTTCTGGGAGTTGCAACCAACAACACTGCCAACTTCCGATGCAAAAACTTTGTCAATAATTACCATTGAATGTAAGAATTGCGAATTGGCGATTTCGTGAGTTGGAGAATTAAAAAGTTATGTTGCAAATAATTCACTCCAACCATCGGAAAGGTCTGAAAAGAACCATTTCCGAGGTTTAAGTAGTCAGACGAAATTATCATAACATCTTAACTTTAGTAAGACGCTGTCATGTTTCATAACATTGTTGACCTGAGTTGATAAATCATCTTGTAAATTTAGGACATTATTTTTTAATTCATCAGGTGTCATTCTGAATAGTTCAGGCTTGAGTTCGTGCCACTTTTGCACTACATCCAATGGGGCTTTAACGTTGGATTCCCTTCTCAGCGAGTCGTGCCTCCTATGGATATTGTAGTAGGACAGGAACTTTGCCAGATTCTTCCTCATCTCAAAGTAGCCCTTGTGTTTCGTATTCAGTATTAGAGATTATGAACACAAATTTATTACAGAAGCCATAGACTGGCAGGTTTTCCAGTCTGGGTCTAAGCTGGGGTTGCACACAACCACTGCCAGCTATTCAAATTTCATCTGTTCATAAACTCTATGGGCGCATCTCAAAATGTCGCGCTACTCAACTGCCATTGTTGGTCTTAGTTCTCAATCAGGTCAAAAGTGTTGAATTTAGGGAAAAACAGAACTTGAACTCAGTAAGTTTTCACTATTCCAAACGAGACCAACGACAAAATGAGATGCGCCCAACTCTATTGTATTGTTCTTGATTGTCCCATCCACCCTTTCCACTTGGAGACCGTCTGCTCGGAAACCCTGAATCGACCACAAGTACACGTTGGACTCGGTACTGTTTTGAATGTGCCTAAGAGTATGTAGATTTGTCGTGGCATTTGAATGGTAGGACTGTTGCATAATTATTTTGGTTTGTGGAAAAACAAAAAATAATTACCTTTTCTGTCTCCAGCCTTCGCTCTTTTCTTTTTCGGATACGCCTTTAAAGAAAGGAGCGAAGGCTGGCAAGTGTCATCCACAACGTTGTGAAACTTTACAACTACCAATATTTTTTCCTTCCTCTTTCTTCTTTCTTCTTTTTTTCTCAATACTCACTACTTAATAGAGATTATGAACACTAATTTGTTATATGCCCAACGTCTGGCAGGGTTTTCAACCTCTGCCAGCGTATGCTTTTCGTTGTGTTCATAAACTCTAATACCTGATACTAAAACTATGCTCATCGAATGTGTTCCCAATTTCTCTGAAGGAAGAAACCACGCGGTAATTGAGCAAATTGCCAACTCAATTCGCTCGGTGGATGGCGTGAAATTGTTGGAGGTAGATATTGGATTTGATGCCAACCGAACGGTAATGACTTTTGTGGGCGAACCTGAAAAAGTAGTGGAAAGTGCCTTTCGGGCAATCAAAACCGCCTCGGAATTAATTGATATGCGAAATCACTCTGGGGAGCATCCGAGATTGGGAGCAACCGATGTTTGTCCACTTGTTCCAATTTCTAAAATCAGCATGGAAGAAGTGGTGGATTTGGCGAGAGCTTTGGCAAAGCGAGTGGGAGAAGAACTGGATTTCCCAGTTTATTGCTACGAAGCTTCGGCATTTAAAACCGAACGGAGAAATCTGGCAAATATCCGTTCGGGAGAATATGAGGGTTTGGAGAAAAAACTTCAAAACCCAATCCATAAACCTGATTTTGGATTGGCGGAATTTCGACCAAAAACCGGGGCGACTGTCATTGGCGCAAGAGATTTCCTAATTGCCTACAACGTGAATCTCAATACAAAATCTGCTGGATATTGCCACAGAAATTGCCAAGGAAATTCGGGAAAGCGGGAAAATTATTCGCAATGAAAAATGTGAAATCATTCGAGATAAAAAGGGAAAACCCGTTCGGAAATTTGGGAAATTGAAAGGCGTAAAAGCAATTGGCTGGTTTATGAAAGAATACGATTTGGCGCAAGTTTCCACCAATATTACCAACACTCGGCAAACGCCTGTTCATCTGGCATTTCACGAAATCCAACAAACTGCCAAGCAATTTGGCGTGGAAGCAACTGGTTCTGAACTGATTGGATTGATTCCGCTGAAAATGATGTTAGAAGCTGGGAAATTTGCTTACAAACTGGCAAAAGCGAAATCCAACATAAAAACCAATCCAACCGAAAAAGAATTGGTAAAAAAAGCGATTGAGTTTCTCGGATTGGATGAATTGAGACCTTTCGATGCAAATAAAAAGATTATTGAATATGCGATGGAGCAGTAGCAGTCTTTAGTCTTTAGTCTTTAGTCCGAAGAAAAATGGTTTTAAGGCTGACCTTTGCTAACTCTGTCAGGGTTTAAAACCCTGACAGAGTTTTTTATCGAAATTGAATTAAAGACCTTTGTTGGTCTTAGCTATAAGATGCCTTAGGATAGCAAGTATAAGTAAAGATAGCGAGACCAACGAATTGAAATTCCACTTTAAAACACGTTCATTCCCATTTTACAGTTTCCTAAACCAATCCTATTTTCATAAGTTTGGAATTTTAAGCAGATACCTAAATGTGTCTGCACCGTAAGTTTTTTTCTTTTTGTTATCTCACTACACTACTCACTACTAATTATATGACCATTCCCGAACTTTACAATAAATTTCTTGAATGCAAATCAATCTCTACCGACACCAGAAAAGTAGAAGGTGGCGAGTTGTTTTTCGCCTTGAAAGGACCGAATTTCAATGCCAATAAATTTGCCGAACAAGCAATTGAGAAAGGCGCAAAATACGCAGTGATTGATGATGCAGATTTTGCCAAATCCGAACAATATATTCTGGTGGAAGATGCGCTGATGGCTTTGCAACAATTGGCAAACCATCACAGAAAGCAGTTCGATATTCCCGTGATTGCCATTACGGGAAGCAACGGCAAAACCACTTCCAAGGAGTTGATGAAAGCAGTTTTGGAGTCGAAATATGAAACTCACGCCACATCGGGGAATTTCAACAACCACATTGGCTTGCCACTCACGCTTGTTGGAAATGGCAAAATCCACCCAAATTGCCATTTTGGAAATGGGCGACAATAAGATTGGAGACATTACCGAACTCTGCCTGATTGCCGAACCTACTCACGGAATCATCACCAATATTGGCAAAGACCATTTGGAAGGTTTCGGGAGTTTTGAGGCAAACATTCGGGCAAAAAGTGAGCTGTTCAATTATCTGCTCCAGAAAGAAGGACTTCCAATCATCAACTCGCTTGATCCAGTTTTGAATAATATGGCAAAACGTTTCAAGTCCCCGTCTTTTATGGAGATGAGAGTAGTTTCTCAAATGTGAAATATGTAAAAGCCGATCCATTTATCAGCTACATGACTTCCGAGGAAGAGATTATACAAACGAAATTGATTGGAAGATACAACTTTGAGAACATTCAAACTGCGGTTTGCGTGGGGAAAGTTTTTGAAGTGGATTCAGAGAAGATGCATAAGGCAATTGCCAATTATGCACCTTCGAACAATCGCTCTCAGTTGGTTAGTGAAAGGCTCGAACACCATTATTTTGGATGCGTATAATGCCAATCCATCTTCGGTAGAAAAAGCCTTGGAAAGTTTGCAGGAAATCGAAACCAAACTCAAAAAAGTGGCCGTTTTAGGAGATATGCTAGAATTGGGCAAATCGAGCGAATCGGAACATAAAGCGATTGTAGATTTGGCGGAAAGCTTGGGATTGAAGGATGTCTATTTCTGTGGTTCAGAATTTCATAAGCACAATAATTCCAACGGAAAGTTTTTCCCCGACAAAGAGGAATTTATCAAGCATATTGATTCTGAGCCAATCACAGATTCACTCATTCTGCTGAAAGGTTCTCGAGGAATTGCCTTGGAAACGCTTTTGGAGAGGCTTTGATACTACTTTGCCAAGTTAAGAGCATGTTTGAATCAGCTTATTTTTGGTTTCTACGGCTTTTCAAAAATACTTTCTTCGTTATTTTCTCCCCACATAGCCGAAGCTATATGGGGAGAAAATAACGAAGAAAGACTAGTGCATCAACTCCTAAGTTCGTGATTGTATTTTATGTTTCTTGTTTCCTTCTACTGCATTAAAATTCTTAGCCGTAGCTATGGCTATGTCGAAATGTCGAACCATCGGATTGCCGAACCATCGGTCAATTTCAAATTTTGCTTTGTAGAAGAAAACAATATTCCAAAAAATACTGAAAGGAACTTAGAATTCAATGCATTAGCATTTACTCCAGAATCTTCTTCACACCTTCCAGAATCACTTCCTTTACCCATCTTTTATACATTTTGCCAGAAGGATGCAACTCATCGGAAGCCAGTAGCGATGAATCTGATTTCGCTTCTTGGGAAATAGGCGTAATGTCGAAGAATCGCACATCTTTGTCTTCGCTGATTTCCTTTCCAATCGCATTGTATTCTGCCAATTCCCTACTGATTTTTGCCGTATCTGAACTGCTGGCGAAAGGCGTTACACTATAATCAGGGATGGAAACTACAAAGACTTGGCTTGTGTCATTGCCAGCAAAACCGATGGCTCGGTCGAGTAAATCAGCAAATTCTTTTTGATATCTTTCCGTGGTAAACCCTTTGTCATCACCTCTGTATTGGTCATTCACTCCGACCAATACAGAAACTAAATCGTAGATTTTGGTAATATTTTCTTGGTCAATGGCTTCATCCAACTCGCCCGTAGTCCAGCCAGTTTTGGCAATTATTTTTGGGGTTTGGAGTGAATCGCCCAGTTTCTCTAATTCCTGTTGCAAGATAATTGGCCAGCGTTCTTGTTCCGAAACACTCTCGCCAATGGTGTAGGAATCTCCCAAAGCCAAATAGCTTTTCTTGGTTGGAGTTTGCATTACAGAGTCTTTTTCGTGTTTGGGAATCATATTAGAATTTTCGTCATTTTGGCAAGAAAATGCAAAAGCAATAAGAAGGATGAATGGTATTTTTTTCATAAGGAACGAGTTAATAATAACTTGTAACATTATCGCAGTTTATTTTTGAGGTCGGACCGCGTTGGTTAGTCAAGCTGTTCCCAGCCGGGACAAAATAATGTGGCATAGCACTGGAACGCCAGTCCGATGGGTCGCCAGTCCGATGGAACGCCAGTCCGACACTATGGCACATTATTTACACCCGCAGTGGAACTGGAAGAATAGACAGCATGTCCCGAACCAAAAAGAAGGAAGGGGCAGTCCCACTGAGAATTTTAATAAATTATTTTTTACTTGTTCCTAATTCTACTTTAAGACTCTAACTAGAGTCATTATTAATATGCCAATCCATGCTTTTTTCTCGTTTGAATTGCCTTTTTTTCATTCGCTCAACTTCCTGCTCAACAGGGTTTTGAGTGTCAATTATAGTTTGGGCAATCAAAGCCATTACCATTTTGCGGGCATCATGCAAACTCATGATTGGGTACTGCACTTCTTGGTCAATTTGCTCCCTGAGCATGAATAGCATGGCCATCAGGACTATGGCATGGTGGTGATGCCAACTTTTCCACTTCCTTATTTGATAGTCGGACATTCCCAATTCATTCTTCCCATCATCGAAATTGCGTTCTGCCCAATAGCGCTGTGCCTGGCGAAAAGCCAAATCCTCCTTCTGAGAATCTACTAGAGAGCCATCATTGCTCAGGATGTATTGGTATCTGTAAAGTTTCACAACGTTGTGGATGACACTTGCCAGCCTACGTGCCTTTCTTTGAAGGCGTAGCCGAAAAAGAAAGGCACGGAGGCTGGGAGACAGAAAAGTTGATTATTTTTGTTTTTCCACAAACCAAAATAATTATGCAACAGTCCTACCATTCAAATGCCACGACAAATCTACACACTCGCAGGCACATTCAAAACAGCACCGAGTCCAATGCCGCCCTGGCAGTCCGATTCAACACCTCCGAGAAGACAGTCTCCAAATGGAGGGGGCGGGACTTTGCCGAGGATGTGTCGTCCGCACCCCTGAACATTGAATATGCCCTCTCGGAACTGGAGAGGCTACTGGCGGTCAGCATTCGGAAATCCACATGGATGTCGCTTGACGATGTATGGGAGATGCTCATGGAACTGAATCCCAGGTAACCCGCCCCTCGGTCTACCGTGCCTTCGTCAGGGAGGGCATCAACAGGGTGCCCGCAGAGCAGAGGGAGAAGGCGAAGAAGTTCAAGGAGTACGAGCCGGGATACCTGCACATTGACGTTACCTACCTGCCCAAGTTCGAGGGGCAGTCCCACTATCTCTTCGTTGCAATCGACCGCTGTATCAGGGCGATGGCATATTGGGTATACGGGAACAAGACTGCCGAGAGCACGGAGGATTTCATGGACAGATGCCTTGACTTCTTCCCATTCAATATAACCCACATACTGACCGACAACGGGCTGGAGTTCACCAACAGGCTACTCGTCTCCAAGAAGGGGGAGAAATGCGCCAAGCCATCCAAGATGGACGTGAAATGCGAGCAAAACAAGATAGAGCACCGACTGACGGCCCCATTCACGCCAAAGACCAACGGGATGGTGGAGCGTGTGAACGGGACAATCAAGAGCAACACAATACTTAAAACCAAATACAATGACTGCCATGAGATGAGGCGGGACCTGGTAAAATTCCTGTCCTACTACAACATCCACAGGAGGCACGGCTCTCTCAGGAGGGAACTCAACGTGAAAACACCACTGGACGCTGTCCGGAAATGGTATGAATTAAAACCCGAAATATTTAGGATGACTCCCGATGAATTCAAAAACAATGTCATAAATTTACAAGACGATTTAATCAACTCTGGTCAACAACGTTGTGAAACATGACAAGCGTTGGCAACACACACCAATGTGGCTTGCAGGAAACTCAGGAAGTTGGATTTTGACGTAAATTCCATTCGGGTAATCATCCAAACCAATCCGTTCAGGAAAAATGAGCAACAGTACCACAACAGCCTTTCCATTCGATTGCCCGTTGCCACACAAAGCACCTTGCACATTGCCAAGTACGCCAGATTTTTGCTCGGCAAACTATTTCGGGAAGGCTACATTTATAAAAGAACAGGCATTATGCTCTACGATTTTTCTCCCAAAAACTGCAAGCAACTCACATTGGGAGAGTTAGACAACAAAGGGAAAAATCAGGATATTTTGATGGAAGCCATTGACAAAATCCAGACTAAATATTTGAGAACTTGGTAAAAGTCAAATCTAGTTTATTCTAGTTTAAAAAGGTTATTTAGTTGCTGTTCAGAGAGGTTGTTTTCTTCCATGAATTGTTTGATTTGTTGGTAATGAGCTAATTTTTTGAGTCCTCTAAGAAAAAACACCTTGGTTACCTTTCCTTTTCCTCCCCCAAGCGTGCAGGTCTGGCTCATCCATTCATTTTCGGTGAGTTGGTTTTCTATTTCATAGAAATAGCCTCCGATGTAGTAGCACAGGACAATCAGATGCTGGATGGCAACAAAATCTCTGACCTGAAAGGTTTCCCAGCCCAATTCAGTCTTCAGGAATTTGAATACGCCTTCTATCTTGCTGCGTTTGAGGTATGTGGAAAATATAAACCAAGCCATTTGTTCATTCCCGACATGGAAATTGCTTACCAACAGCATTGGCTCCTTAAATATTTTTCTGCCATTGCGTTGTTTTAAGGTGACCCTGACTACAGAATAGAAATCCTCCCCCAGATAGTATCGGTCATATTCCAAATGTGCACTTGCCTGATGGTATACCTGTTTGCCCCAACTGAATTTATCGATTGCCTGCTTGAAACCCTTTGCAAAATCAGCCTCCTTCAGCTTTTGATTCACCTCCTTCTGTTTTTGCCTGTCCCATTTTTGAAGTCCCGAGTTGCGGTTCAACTTCAATCGGATTACAAAATTATCACGCAGCTCTTTGTCTATAAAACCAAAATAATCTTGGTCATCAAAGCCTCTGTCCATATTATGAATCAAGACGGTATCAGCATCCCGAGATTTTAGGCCTTGGCTGATTCGGCTCATCTGTGCTCGTGCCTGTTTTTTTGCCGACAGCTCACCTTCCCCTCCATAGGCGACACAGCCCAGAAGGCGGAGTTTCTTGTCCTGGCCTATGCCCACAGTGTTGAAACTATGGTAGCCATTGACCATACTCTGGTCCAGACTGCGTACCCGTGTCAGATTCTCCATCTCATTGCTGTATGCTTTGCGAATCTCGCTTGGGTCATGAATCAGAAGAATGCTTTTTGAGCCTTGAAATCCAGACTCTCCCTGAGACAGCAGAGAACTATTTATGGATGAGACACTCAGGTGATGTTTATTGCTGGCTTCCAGGAGGCGTTCATAACGCTCATACTCGTTGCTGTCAGCAGACAGTGTCCATATTTTCAGATGCCCTTCAGACTTTATCTTATCCATTAAGTTCTCAGCGTTTTTTTTTACACGCTTGTCACCCAGGCTCTCTGTCAATGCCGATCTGTAACTTGAAAAATCCATATCAATCAGTTTTAGTCTGCACAAAAATAACTACTTTTTAGTTTTACCAAGTTTTCAAAAATATGGCTTGCACGCTCTCAAAATAGGAAGCCAAGGAACTTCCAATAAATTTGAGATGAGACAAGCTTGGAAATCGCAGAAATACACCACCAGTTTCGATGAGATTTTGAGGGTAAAGATTTAATGACTCATGTTATTTCTGCTTGGTTCAATCTTTAATTTGGGTATTGAGTGCAATTTTGATTTTTGCTTGTGTTGCAAGCGTGGACGCTTGAACCAGCGGAAACGCTGGCGCAGGTTCTTTCTGGGGGCGCAATCGCCAATCTGTGCCGAAAATGGAAATCAGTCTTTGTCCGGGTCACGCTGACCGGGTCACGTTGACTGGGGCGCATCGGTCGGGGCACGCTGACTGATTTTTAGAGTAATGACTCTCAAAATGAAGTTCTTAGAATAATACAACGCTTTACCCAAATTAACGATTGAACCAAAAGGTTTTTGTTGGATTTTGCTAAAATTGGCGGTTTTCTCTCGGAAATTGCATCGGTTTTCGGGGAAAGGATTTTATATTTGACTCTGGCATTTATTAGTTGGGTTGAAACAGGATTGGTCATCAACTCAATAAGAACGTTTTCGAGTTTTTAAAACCTCGAAAAGCGAGATAAATGTGCAAGCTTGAAAGCTTAACTATTGTGTGTTCAGTAAGTGGACACAAATAACTTGTATTTATATTTGATATAAAATATTGGTATTCAAACTCTTAACTTACGCTTTCATTATCTTTCTATTTTGTACTTGTACTTTGTAGGTTACAATTCATAAAATCATGCTTCTAAAATTATATAAATTTTTGCTTTTTTCATTTCTATTCCTTTCCGCACAAGCAGTTTGGGCGCAACGAACCCAGATTGATGACATGGTGAAGGAACATCGAAAGGGTTTCAAGGACATGGAAGCATTGATTTTGGCTCGGAAAATGATTGAATTGGATAGCACGTATTACCGTGGCTATTATTTCGAGGGCGCATATCGTTACTATCGGGCTTCGGACAAACGTGGGTTCAAAAGTGCCGTAAAGCCATTGGAGAAGGCGGTGGAGTTGATGGAGAAAGATTTTGGCTGGCAATTGGTGCGCTACACAAATGTTCAGTATTACATTAAGGCGTATGACAGACAGCGAGATTATTGTTTTCTGATTAACCTACTACAGCGTTCTTACCAGAATTTGGAAATGCCCAAAGAAGCAGTAAAAACTGCGAGAAGGCTGATTGACAGAAATTTGATTTTTGAAATGAATGGCTCGCCTTATAGCGATTTGGCTTGGATTTACCACAGAAATAGAATGTATGGCGAGAAATATGATTTCCTAGAACCCACCATTGAGGAAAACGTGCGGAAAGGAATGAGTTTCTTGGATTCGATTGAGCGAACCAACCAAAGGAATGTTTCCTACATTCAGGATTGGTTCAGAAACCCGAAGATTTTCGATTATATGTGGAATGAGATTTACCATAACAAAGCAGTTTTCTATTCTTATTTGCTGGAGATTGACTCTGCGGAAATGATGAGTAGAAAGCAAATGGATTTGGGAATGCTTTCAGACAATAACTACGCAATTCTGCAATTCATCAAAGGCGATTTCGTGAAGTCGGAAGAGTATTTCAAGAAGGCGAAATTGAGCGATAATCGGGAGGCGAAGAGTTTCCAAGAGTATGATTATATGCTGGCTTGCTTAGAGAATTTTAAGGGAAACCCTGAAAAAGGCGTGGAAATGATGCAGGCAACGATTGCCGAAGCTGGGCCAACTCCTGGTTATGGTTGGTATAATATGGCTTTGGCTCGCTCTTATTATTATAATGGAGAAGTCGAAAAGTTCGGGACTTATCAGGAACGAGCAGGGAATTTCGAGGATTTGCACATTGGCACTTCCCACGGAGAGGAAATGTACGAACGCTCGAAATTGGTGCTGAATTATTTGCACCTCGACCAGCAAATGAAGGCAATCCAGTTTGAAGATGATTTCTATTGGCTGAAACCAAAAAAGCTTTTCAAGCTGGCGAATTTGTACCTCGAACGCAAATCGGTTCATTTGCTGATTACTGGGCATTTGGCTTCTGACCCAGAACGGGAAATAGTTACCTACAACATTTTCGCTTCGGAAAACTTGATTTTTTTCGATGAAATTTGGGAGTGCATCAAAGATTTCAATGCAGATTTCTTCATTAAGACTTTTAAGGAGAAAATTGAAACTGATGAGCGAGAAAGCATCAAAAAATATTTCCGCTACCTTATTGCCAAATTCCATCTGAGCGAGGGAGACACGAAAAAGGCTTCGGAATATCTCCAACTCATTCTTGATGATGAAACTCTGAACCCTGAAACTGAAAAACTCCTTATTGCCCGAACCCACGAAGCTTTGGCGGAATTGCACGATGAGGAAGACAATGAAACCGAGAAGGATAAATCTCTTTTGGAACTTTACAAAAGCTATCCGCAATTGATTCCATTCTCAAAAAATCGCATTAAAATGAAGTTGGAGATTGAGAAACCACCTTCGGAGAAGTTCACGGAAATTGAGGAAACCATTCGGGGAATGAATGTGAAATGGCAAGAGAAAAATGGCGATAACTACCCAACAGCTTCCATCACTTTCGAGCAGAAAGACCAAACAATCTTAGCAAAGATTTTGGTAGAGGCGGAAGGAAAAGAGTTGCTGAAAACGGAAATTGCCTTCAAAGGAGAGGTATCTAACTTAGCAGAACAGGTGGTTTATGCACTTTTCAAGATTCAGGATTCTGAAGAGGATGAGGCAGAAGCGGAAGAAGGAAACGGGGAAGGTAAATCGGAAGAATTAGGAGTTTAAAAGATGCACTAGATTTTAGATATAACAAATCAGAAAAGCGCATAAAAACTGATAACATGACTTGGTTCGAGAAATTAGTCGGTTTCGAGGAAGTGAATCCAGCATACGTAAGAAACAATATTCTGATTGATGGAGTGAATCTGATTTCCAAACAAAATGGAAAATCCTATCAATTCGGAGAGTTGGAAATTCCCACTTTGGCTGAATTGAGACAAAAATCTCCTTCTATTGAAAATTTCGATAACAAGATTCAAGTTTCTGAAATTGTTGCCGATGTGCAGAAACTTCATTACCAACCCGAAAATCAACACGCACTTTTCCAGACCGCTTCGCAATTCAATTTGCTGGAAATGGTTGGACCAGATGTAGGCCCGGAGAGAGGCGTTGGAATTTACGAGCTAGATAAAACACAAGGTCCTGCATGCGCCATTGCTTGCGGAGCGGGAACGATTTTCAGGAATTATTTCGCTCCCACAAATGGCGAAATCGGGCAATCCAAAAACAACCAAATCAATTGTTTAGAACTGATTGGCGAAGAATTGGGAAATCAAAATTCCCAACTTTGGCAAATGAAAAATGGGTATGCGCTCCCAAGCCAAAAAGGACTTCTCAGCATTAACTCCAAACTTCACAAACTTGATAATGCAAGTAAAGAAGAACTGAAAGGCAAGCTGAGAATTGGAATCCAATGGAATAGCGAAGTTACGATTGCCGAACAAACACAACTCGTTTCCCAAGCTTACTGCTCGGCACTTCCTGTGGCTTATTCTCAAATTGAAATTATTTATTGGGAAAGCTTTGCCCGCCTAATTTTCGAAGCAACCTATGAGGCGACTTTATATGCTGGATTGAGCAATCTCCAAAAAAACGGTTATAATAAAGTGTTTCTGACTTTGGTTGGCGGTGGCGCATTTGGCAATGAAGCTACTTGGATTATTGATTCGATACGGCTTGCGTTGGATAAATTCAAATCCACTCCGCTAGATATTCGCATTGTGAGTTATGGCAGTTCAAGTGCAATCGTTAGAGATTTGGTTAGGTTGTACAGTAGAGATTATGGACACTAATTTGTTATATGCCCAACGTATGAAGTCCGACCCTCGGCAGGGTTTGCTGGGAGTCGCCATCGACACCTCTGCCAGCTTATGCTTTTAGTTCTATTCATAAACTCTAATATGTAAACTGACGGCATATTGTGCTTTTAATATATTTTAGAGTTGAGTAAAAAAGAATGTTTCTTTGACAAATCCCGTGTTTAGGAACGGGAAATAAATAAACTACTATTTTATTGAAGTTTATTTTTAGAGCTAGTCTAGGCAAAAAAGTTTGGCATAGCACCGCTATGGCAAACTTTTTTAACGAAGAATAGGTCAAAAAGAAGCGAGATAAAAAGTAGCACTTTATTTAATTTCCGTTCCTTAAGCAGAAGCGGCTAAAACACGGAGTCTCATATTCTCAAAATTGGAAAGTACAAAAGACTAATCTTCTCACAATCTAGCCATCCTTGGCAAACACCGAGCAACACTTTAAATGAAAGTCACTCTCTGAAAAGCGGGAATGTTGCGTAACATGAATTATTAATATCCAAAGAAATACTTTTCTCATTTTATTCTTTTTTTCATGTTCAAGTTGTTACGATGATGTAACAGTAAATTCATAATCCTTCAGCATCAAATTGATAGATTTACAAATAAATACATTTCGCAAACGAGTGATTGTCGATTACCCAATTTTCGTTTACCTTATGCAAACAATCAGCCTACTTGATTGATTTTAACTGTAAATTCTACAAATTAGGTCTAAAAACATACTTACCTCCAAAATATGGCACGTAAAACGATTATCATTTCCAACCGATTGCCAGTTACAGTCAATAAATCTGACGAAGGTTTGACATTCACGCCAAGTGCAGGAGGCTTGGCAACTGGTTTGGGTTCAATTTATAAAGAAGGAGAAAATATTTGGTTGGGTTGGCCTGGTTTTACACGATTTTGAGGAATCGGAGAAGAGAACAATATTGCTTCTGAACTCAAAAAAGAGAACATGGCACCCGTTTTCTTAACCGATGAAGATGTGGAGTTATATTACGAAGGATTCAGCAATAGAACGATTTGGCCACTTTTCCACTATTTTACGCAATACACAAAATACATTCCCAAACTATGGGAATCCTACAAAAAAGTGAATCAGAAAGTTTGCCGATGAAGTCCTGAAATATGCTTCGGATGGAGATATTATTTGGGTGCATGACTACCAATTATTGCTTCTTCCACAAATGATTCGGGAAAAATTGCCAAATTCCACAATTGGATTTTTCCAACATATTCCATTTCCTTCCTACGAGATTTTTAGACTGCTGCCTTGGCGAGAAGAATTGTTGCATGGAATGTTGGGAGCGGATTTGATTGGCTTCCATACTTATGACGATATGCGCCACTTTTTGAGTTCTGTCAACAGAATTGTGGCTTTGGGCAACTCAGTCGGTAAAATCAAGGTCGGAAACAGGCTTGTGGCAGTAGATTCATTTCCCGATGGGAATTGATTACGAGAAGTTTGAAAATGCCGCTATCTCGGAGGAAACCAAGAAGAAAATCACTCGCTATTCCTCTATGATTGATCCAGAAAAAATCATTCTTTCCATTGATAGATTGGATTATTCTAAGGGAATTATGCAAAGGCTCAAAGCTTTTGACATCTTCCTAGAGAAATATCCGCAATATGTCGGGCAAGTTTCCATGATTCTGATTGTGGTTCCATCCAGAACTAAAGTGGATCAATATCAGCAACTCAAATCTGAGTTGGATGAATGGGTTGGGAAGCTCAACGGAAAGTACAGCCGAATGGCATGGACTCCAATCCATTACTTTTACCGTTCTTTTTCGTTTCACGGCACTTTCCGCACTGTATAGCAAATCAGAAGTGGCTTTGGTTACGCCTTTAAGAGACGGGATGAACTTGGTTTGCAAGGAATTTATTGCCAGCAAAACCGACAAAAAAGGCGTGCTGATTTTGAGTGAAATGGCTGGAGCCGCCAGAGAACTTTCCGAGGCAATTCTCATCAATCCGAACGATGTAAATCAGATTGTGGAAGCGATGAAAACCGCTTTGGAAATGCCTGAAGAATGAGCAAATTGCCAGAATTGAGCGAAATGCAAGGCAAACTGAAAAGATATAATATCCACCGTTGGGTCGAAGTATTTATGGCGCAATTAGATTCCATTAAAAAAGAGCAGAAAGGAATGAATGCAAAAGTAATAAATGAAGCGATGACCGAGAAAATCATTGCCCATTATGAATCTTCTGAAAAACGAGTATTTCTTCTTCGATTACGATGGCACACTCCGCCCATTTGTGAAACGACCAGAAGATGCCAAACCCGATGAGGAAATGAAATCCTTATTACTGAAATTGGCAGAAAACAAAAACAACAAAGTCGTGGTAATCAGCGGAAGAGACCGACACACTTTGCAAGAATGGCTCGGACATTTGCCAATTGACATGATTGCCGAACACGGAGTTTGGACTAAAAAACTCGGTAAAGGAATGGAAAAAAGTAGATAATATTGATGCAGACTGGAAAGTCAGACTCCAACCAATGGTTGAACTTTATGTAGATAGAACGCCAGGTTCTTTCATTGAGCAAAAAGACTATTCTTTGGTTTGGCACTACCGAAAAGCCGACCCAGATTTTGGCGCAATGCGGGCCAGAGAACTGCTTTCCAACATCAATTACCTAATTTCCAACGAAGATTTGCAGACAATGGAAGGCGATAAAGTCATTGAAATCAAACACCGAGATGTGAACAAAGGGAAAGGCAGCGAAAAAATGGCTCGCCAAAGATAAATACGATTTCATTTTTGCCATTGGAGATGATGTAACTGACGAAGACACTTTCCACGCCATGCCAAAAGATGCCTACACAGTAAAGGTTGGATTGGCTCCATCCGAAGCAAAATTCAACATGAAATCTACCGATGAAGTGCGGGAAATCATTAAGCGATTTGCAGAAGTGAGTTGAGGATGAGTAGTAAGTCTTTAGTACAAAGTCCAAAGCAAATTTTTCTATTCTGTAGGTTCTTCTTCCTAGAAGAACTAAAAAGAAGGAATGCTTCCCATGGAAGCATTCCTTCTTTTTTACTTTGGACTTCGACTAAAGACTTTGGACTATTCCCTACTCCACGTACAAAACCAATCCTTTCAAATACTCATTTTCAGGATGGTAAATATTGATTGGATGGTCTGCAGGTTGTGTGGTTTGGTGAAGAATTCGGATATTTCTGTGCGCATCTGCGGCTGCACCAAAAACGATTTTCCTAAATAAATCTCGATCAATTTTCTGGGAGCAAGAGAAAGTAAATACAATTCCGCCAGGTTTGATATTTCTGAAAGCCTGTAAGTTGATTTGCTTATAACCTCTCGAAGCATTTTTTACCGCTTTGGCAGTTTTGGCAAAAGCAGGCGGGTCGAGAATGATGACATCATAATCTACCGTCATTTCCTTGAGGAATTTGAACACATCATCGGCAAAACCTTCGTGCTTCTCTTTTGGGAAACCGTTCAACGCCACATTTTCCTCACATAAATCAATAGCGAGTTGCGAGGAATCTACTGAGTGAACCAATTCTGCGCCTTCTTTCAGAGCATACATGCTGAAACCTCCAGAATAACTGAAAGTATTCAATACTTTTTTGCCTTTGCTGTATTCCCCCAAAAGTTTTCGGGCATCTCGTTGGTCAATGAAAAAACCCGTTTTCTGTCCCGTTTCAATATTGACTCGGAACTTCACGCCATTTTCAATCACATCAATCTCCACACTTCTTTCCTCTTCGGTAAGCCAACCTTTTGTATCTTCAACTTCCTCAATTCGTTGGGAAACCTCTTTGCTTTTATCGAAAATATATTTGAAACCCAATTTTTGGATTCCCTCAATAATCACTTTTTTCAATAGCTCCGTTCCTTTAGTAAGGAGTTGAATCACTACAGTATCGTCATAAACATCGGCAATAATTCCCGGGAAAAAATCTCCTTCGGCATGAATCAATCGATAAGTATTTGTCTGACTATCAGCCACTAAGCTTTTCCTGAGTTCATAGGCCTTTCTGGATTTTATTGTGCCAATATTCATCCTCTTTTACCTTGAATCGCTCTTGGGAAAATTCAAAAACTCGGCAAACAATCTGATTGCCAGGAGAATAGAAGCCGTAACCAATCTGCTTTCCGTCTTCCATCACAAGCTCCACCATTTCGCCATTCTCAATGTTGGGCATTTCCTTCACTGCTCCAGAATAAATCCACGGATGCCTGTTCTGCATGGCTCGTTCTCTGCCTTGTTTGATAATGACTTTAGGTAAATAACTCATATTTTCTTGTTGGATAATTTTCTCTGTCTGACTTTCGTTGGCATTCTGCTTTGCGAAGATATGCGAATGTGGGCGACTCGCCAATGGTTGTCTTGCATAATTTATCTCAAATCTTGTACTTAATCCAACTGAAACATCATTTTTCTAGGAACTTATCGAAAAAATAGCCCTGTGGAACGAAATCCCCATTGAATCTCATAAATTTGTTATGAAATTTAAACTAATGTGAATCTTACTGGTAGTATAGATTTACTGAATAACAACTAATTACATTTTAAACTAACAAAAAAGGTATGATGAAAAGGATATTAATGTTCTCTCTTTTTGCATTTTGTGCTACGTCTCTTTTGGGGCAAGCGAGTAAGCTCATTCCCAACGATGCCGTGGCGGTAATGAGTATCCACTCAGAAAGCTTTGAGAAAAAAGTGGATATGGAAAAAATCTGGCAAATGGAAATGTTCAAAGAATTTGACACCAAGGCCAAAGGCGAGTTGAAAGAAAACTATGATATAGTTTCAAGAATTTACAAAGAGCCGTCAAAGGCTGGAGTGAATTTATTTCCAAGGTCTTATGGCTACGTGCAGAAAGCCGATGAAATGGTATTCATGGCGCAGATTTTCAACATGGCAGACAAAGACAAATTTGAGGATTTCCTGAAAAATGGTGTGATGAAGTCTGGCCCAAAAATGGAAATTGAAAAAAGCAGCGGATTCGAGTATATCTTCCTAGATGAAGCTGCACTCGCTTGGAATGGGAATGCAATTATGTTTGCAACCGTTCAAGGAGAGCAAAAAGGATTGTATGACGATTTGGACTATGACGATGAGGAATATTATGAGAAGTTAGATGCTAGAAGAGCAAAATTTCAAGAAGAGAAAAAGGCAATGCTTGTTAAGAAGTTGGGGGCAGTTGTTGCCAAAAACATAACGGCTATTAGCAACCTAAACTTTATGGATTTCAAGAACGCAACTCATGATGTGGGAATGTGGCTGAACATGGATTATATCAGCCAAATGATTGCTGAAAGTGCCATGAACGAAGCACAAATGCCAATGGAAGAGGCAAAAATGATGGAATATGTTTCTGGAATCACAAAAGGCTCGTACTATCATGCTTTGGTAAATTTCAAGGCGGGCGAGGCTGAAATGGACGTGAAAACCTTTACAAACGAAAAAATGTTCGATTTGTACAAAGGAGTTTACAGCAAAAACATCAACCCAGATTTCTTCAATTACGTAAACGGAGGGAAAATTTTAGGATTTGCTTCCGTAGCCATTGATGTTGAGAAAGCGGTTAGCTGCTTCGCTTGAAATATACAAACCAATGATGTCTGAAATTCCACAATATGGTGCAATGAGTGGCTCTGTGCTGGATTTATTGGGAATTGCCCTTGATGAAGAAGCTTTGGCAGGAATTTTTAAAGGAGATGTTCTGATTGCCTTAACCGATGTAATGGAAAAAGAGGTGAAGTATATTGACTACGAATACGATGAGGACTACAACATGACCAAAGTTGAGAAAACTCGTATGCAAACTGTGCCAATGTATGTTGCTGAAATGACCATTGGGAACAAAGAAAATTTCAATAAAATCTTGAGTGCACTCAAAGGTTTCAAAGTAATTTCCGAAGACAGACAATATGTATAGCATCACAGCTCCTGGGAATGGAAGTTGAAGTAAGCATGATTGTCAAAAATGACTTATTGGTAATTTCCAACGATATGAATTTGCTGAAAAGTGGAGCTAGTAACTCAAATCGTTTAGATAAAGTTACGCAAGCAGAAGCCATGAAAAACAATACTTTCATGTACATGAACTTCCAGAATATTTTCTCCAAAATTATGGAAACGGAAAAAAATATGAGCAGTTCGGACAAATCAACTATGCAATATTTCAAAAGCATGTTTTCTCATGCCAAATTCAAAGGCATAGAAGTTGGGGATAAAATGTTTACCAATAAGTTTATTGTTACAATGAACGACAAAAAAACAAATTCCGCTATGCAGTTGGCTCAAATTGCCAATAAAATGTATCTGGACGATAAGGCAAGGCAAGCAGAATATAGAAAAATATATGAAGTGGAAGATGCCATGGAAGAAGCAGGAGACGATGTGATTGAAGAAATTGAGGACGGAGAGAAATAAAAGTTTCCGATTTCTTAAAACTATTAGCAAAAACGCAATCTAATAAGTTGGATTGCCTTTTTGCTTTCATTTTCTTTCACTTACCCTTTCAAATCGTAGTCTTTTATTTTCTGATAGAGCGTGGTTAAGCCGATGTCGAGTAACTTGGCGGCTTGCGTTTTATTTCCTTTCGCCACTTCTATCACACGCTGAATCTGCTTTTTCTCCGCAGAAGCCAAAGTCAATGAATGTTCTTCTGGGTTAGAATTGACAGATGCTGGCATAGTCGGCAACAAGTCGGGAGTGAGTTGGTCGCCCTCCACCAAAATTGTGGCACGTTCAATCAGATTCCTCAATTCACGCACGTTTCCTTTGAGTGGAAAAGACAAAATTGCTTTCTCAAATGCTTTGGAAATTTTCAGAGGTTTGCGGTTGGATTTTGCACAGAAATAGTTCACGAAATGTTCCATCAACAAAGGAATATCCTCCGTTCGCTCAAGCAATGAGGGCAGTTTGATGGCGAACACGGAAATCCTGTAAAGCAAATCCTCTCTGAAATTCCCATTTTTTACTTCCTGTTGCAAATCTCTGTTTGTAGCGGCAACCACACGCACATCTACAGTAACTTCCTTGGTGTCTCCCACTCTCATGAAAGTACCGTTTTCTAATACTCGCAACAATTTGGCTTGCAATTCCAATGGCATTTCTCCTAGTTCATCGAGGAAAATTGTACCATTGTGCGCTTCCTGAAATAGTCCTTTTTTGTCTTTGACTGCTCCCGTAAATGCGCCTGCTTTATGACCGAAAAGCTCACTTTCCAAAATCTCGGCACTCAAAGCACCGCAGTTTATTGCCACGAAAGATTCCGATTTCCTTGGACTGCTCGAATGAATAGCTCTGGCAAAAACTTCTTTTCCAGTTCCTGTTTCACCCAATAAGAGGATTGTAGCATCAGAATTAGCTACTTTCTTAGCCAAATTGATGGTTTTCATCATAATTTCAGATTTTCCAATCACGTTGTCAAAAGCAAATTTTTCTGAAATCTGTGCCTCTAATTTCTGAACCCGATTTTGGAGTTGCACTTTCTGCCAAGCCTTTTCGGCAAGCAATGTTATTTTTCCGTTGTCATCGCCTTTTACCAAATAGTCGAAAGCTCCGTTCTTCATTGCCTGAATGCCATCAGAAATATTTCCGTAAGTAGTCAGCAACATTATTTCACTTGCAGGATATTTCTCTTTGAATTCCCTCACGAAATCAACTCCGTTCCCGTCTGGCAAATTCACATCACAAATGACAACATCGGGTACTCTTTGCGCAATTTTACTTCGGGCCTTGGCAATACTCTCTGCCTGCTCAATCTGTTTGTAACCATCGAAATAGAGTAGTTTTCCTATTAAATCTCTAATTCTCGGCTCATCGTCTATCGTAAGAATATGTGGTTCCACAGGATTTCTATTTATTGAGAAAAATTATAAACTTATTGTTTTTTCTTTTGTTCAGAAGCAATATTAGATTATTCGTCAAATAAAAAAAGGGATGGTTGGGGAAATCCCCCAACTATCCCTTTTCCGCAAATAATTTTGGGTAGTGGTAAACTTACAAGGCTAGCAAATCAAAAAAACATAGCGCAAGCGTCAATTCAATGCTGTCAACTTAAGTAGTACAAAGTCTTAAGTCGTTAGTCCAAAGTTGCACAAGTAATTGATTATCAGATAATCGAAAGACTTGAAATAGGAAAGCATTCAACAATAATGACTTAAGGAAAAGATACGTTCAATTTTATGCCAAAAATAGGTGCAATTTGAAAGTTTCAGTTCTGTAGGACGTAGCTCTAGCTGCGTCCAATCACAAACCAAAAGTGTTGAAAACGCTTTTCAACACTAAGCTGACAGCATTGAGTGCCCGCTGGGCGACACTCTGCGGGGCGACACTCCGCTGGGTGGCAATCCGCTGGGCGGCAATCCGCTGGGCGGCAATCCGCTTGTGCCAAAATATCCAAAAGCAACCTTACATATTTCACACTACCTAATTTTGTATTGCATCAGTAATATTACGCAAATATTCGATTCTATCTCGAAATTACACATCGGATTCGTGAATCAACCCTCTGTAGGTTCTAAGGAATGCTGCCAAGTGCATTTATGCGTAACAAATTCAGCCATCTGACTTTGTATTTTCAATCATACATACTGCATATCGTTCTCCCAGACCGATTCGTGAGGTTTAAAATTCCTATTTCGCTCCAATCATTTCCACGTAGAAATATAGAGTGGCATTTGGCGGGATTGACCTTCCTGCGCCTCTTGTGCCATAGCCCAATTCCGATGGGATTTTGAGCCAAGCTTTTGCGCCTGGTTTCAGCTTAATGATTCCCTCGTCCCAGCCTTTGATGACTCTGCCAGTTCCTACGGGAAATTTGAAAGTCTCGCCTCGGTCAATTGAACTGTCGAATTGAGTGCCATCTTCCAATAATCCCTTGTAGTGAACCTCCACCTCTTGTCCCTTGGTTGGCAATTCGCCACTTCCCTGCTCAATCATTTTGATTCCCAAACCAGATTCTGTAAACTCATAACCGATGTTCATTTTCTCTTTCTCCCAATTTTTCAAAGCATCTTCGATGAAGATTATCTCCAGAGCGGAAATTTTCAGTTTCTTGGTTGTCGCCAATCCTACCAAATATTTTTCATCTGCCTTATCTACAAGTTTTATCGGGATATTTTTCTTCTTTCTCTTGAGCAGAAAAAATTCTTTTTTCTCGCTGAACTGGGCGCATAAATCTCCAAAAATGGAATCTGTGTAGCAATAATCTGCTTTGAAATTTTCTGGTGCTTCGGGGCAGTTTTCGCACTGAGCTACAGCTATTTGGGCAATGCAAGCAAAAAGAACTACTAAAATGCTTTTTTTCATGGTTGGATTTTTCTTTTGGAAATTGATGAAATATCAAGAAGTCCGTAAAAAATAAGGAGATTCGGAACAAGTATCGCTGTTAGCGGTAAAAGGTGCAAGTGTGGACGCTTGCACCTTCATTCAAACAACATTTGCTAATGATTAACGAAACAAAATTCACAGACTCCAAATTATTTGAAACTACAAGACTTATTTTATTACAACTCGTTTGAGTGCAAACTTATTATCTACATTCAGTTTCAGCAAGTAAATTCCAGCAGAAGAAGATTCTTAAGGAACGGGAAATAAATAAACTACTATTTTATTGAAGTTTATTTTTAGAGCTAAATTTCTGTAGTATATATTGCTTTTTATCAGTCAAGAACCCCGTTTTTTTTATAAAAAAAGCCTGTCAAAGTTGTAAATACAGCCTTTCAGCGGAAAAAAAACTATACGCAAAAATAGGTTTCAGCAACCAGCACAGAGATTCCTACACTACTCAAATATCAAAAATCAATTTTAAGTTGTAGAGTTTAACTCCTTTATAAGGGTTTGATTTTCAGTATTTTACATGTGTTTTGCTTTGCAAAAGGTCTATTATTTCCTGTTCAAAACAGAGTATTCTCTGCAGGGCAATGAAGCCTTTTCCTTTGAATGCACTGAATTTCCTTCTCAGGAACTTGACTATCCTTTGTGCCTCCACGGCCATGAAGGCGAATCGCAGAATCTTGAATTCCAGCTCGTGCCTGTCTTTCGTTCTGGCCTCGGTGATTCTCAGCACATGCTTGAGGGTCTTGAAAAACTGCTCTATGTAGGTTCGGCTGAACCAATGCCTGCGCAGCGTCTTTGCAAAGATCGTTTCGCTTGGCGAATAGATGACGCTTACCCTCCCCGAGCCATTCAGCCTGAAAAACAGCAGGGTCACATACCTTTGCTGGCTGTGGTAAAACGCCTTTTTCCGTAGGCAGAAGGGCGTTTTGCTCTCTTCTTTCAAGTGTCTCTCGTTCTGCCGATGTGCCAGTTCCTCCGTCATAAATTCCGAATCGATGAATTCAGTCAGGCTCCCTCTTTTTTCATCGATGATAAAAATATTGTTTCTCCTCGGCACGCTGATATAGACCAGCCCATTTTCCTGCCTCTCGCAATGCTCGCTCAGCGAGACGTCATTGTAGCCATTGTCGCAGCTGAAATGGATGTTCGGCAACATGACGCCTTCCCTGGCAAGTCTGCCCTTGAGCCTGCCCCAGCGGGAGACCAGCTTTTTTGCCACCTCAATCGCCTGACTGCCCTGCTCCCCTGTTTTCTTCTTGACGAAATCAAAAAACAGGGGGTAGAAAATACCGTCAATATAGAGTCCAAAACAGACTACTTTGAAGCCGAAGACCGAGCAGTGGTATTGCCCGCTGAAGAACTTGCCATAATGCGCCCCGTCCCTTGCCGACCCAGAAAGCCATTGGCGGAAAATACTGTCATCCAGAACGGCAGTCACTCTTTTTTTCGACCAGATGGAAGAGTCTTTCAGAGCCATTTCCCTCAAAATGCCGACTGCCTGCTGTTCAAATATGAACTCGAAAATAATACGCAACTTGCTTACAGTCAGCTTCTTGTATAGCTTCGTGTAGTTTTTCTGCAACCCGTTGCTGGCAATGCCGAACTTGGTCAGAATACTTTTCAGCGTGGGCAGTCCCACCAATTGACCCAGGAACAGCAGAGCATTCATTTTCTCGAAAAAATCCAGGTCGGACTCCTCGAACTTTGAAATATCAGATGCCGAAAATACTAAATCTAGCTGTTTGGAAATATCGAAATAGTCGTTTTCCAGGTATTTCTTCGTCAGGGAAACTATCTTTTGCCTAAAGTTTTTTTTATCATTGCAGTGTATTTTACGAAAACCGAGTAAATGTTTTTTTAATCGAAACAAATATAAGGCTTTTGCAAAATATATTTGCCATATGATATTGATTATCAATATTGTATGGCAATTTTAATCTCTACAATTTAAGGGTAGGGAAATGTTGGTTACTAAATTAGTTGCTTCGAAATCAGCTACTGACTATAAACAGTCCATTGCCAAATAAGAAAAAAAACAGCGAGAAAAGAATACAAATCCTTTCTCGCTGTTCCCAATAATTTTTCTGATACCAGTTTCTAAATTAAACCACACCTTGGTCAATCATCGCATCTGCCACTCGCACAAAACCAGCCAAGTTTGCGCCTTTCAGGTAATTGACTTTTTGGTTCAATTGCCCAAATTCCACGCATTTATTATGAATCCCTTTCATAATTGCCTTTAGTTCCTCATCTACTCGTTCCGAAGTCCAAGATAAGCGAAGGGAATTTTGCGTCATTTCCAAGCCTGAAGTTGCCACACCACCTGCATTGGTTGCTTTCCCAGGCGCATAAAGCACTCCGTTTTCGTAGAAATGATTGATGGCTTCTGCAGTTGTAGGCATATTTGCGCCTTCCGCCACAAGCTGACAGCCATTTTTAGCAAGTGATTTCGCTCCTTCAATTTCCAATTCATTTTGAGTGGCGCAAGGCAATGCTATGTCGCACTTCACGCTCCAAGGTCTTTTGTCTGCCTCAAATTTTGCGGAACTATATTCTTTTACATATTCCTTAATTCTTCCTCTTTTTTCATTTTTTAGTGTCTTCACAAACTCCAACTTCTCTTGCGTGATTCCATCTTCGTCATAAATGTAGCCGTCCGAATCTGAGAGCGTAACCACTTTTGCCCCCATCTGAATTGCTTTTTCACAAGCATATTGCGCCACATTTCCAGCACCGGAAATCACAACAGTTTTTCCTTCCACCGAATCGCCTTTGTGTTCCATCATTTCCTTCACAAAATA
This sequence comes from uncultured Cytophagales bacterium, assembly GCA_963729615.1. GTDB lineage: Bacteria > Bacteroidota > Bacteroidia > Cytophagales > Flammeovirgaceae > JBLIFI01. Next base: position 36,939 of record CAVSOI010000021.1, on the reverse strand, counting down.
AAGCAGACCATACCCAGTAGCTTCCGTTCGCAGAATTGAACCGCCCCATTTAATTCCTTTTCCTGTGAAAGTCCCCGTAAATTCGTTCGCCAAACGCTTATACTGTCCGAACATATAGCCTACTTCCCTCGCTCCTACTCCAATATCTCCTGCAGGAACATCCGTTTCTGGCCCAATATGTCTGGAGAGCTCATTCATGAAACTTTGGCAGAATCGCATCACTTCCTCATCGCTTTTCCCTTTTGGATCAAAATCAGAACCGCCTTTTCCACCGCCCAAAGGCAAAGCAGTAAGTGAATTCTTGAAAGTTTGCTCGAAACCCAAGAACTTCAAAATCGATAAATTCACGCTAGGATGAAACCGAATCCCACCTTTGTAGGGACCAATGGTAGAGTTGAACTGCACCCGATATCCTTTATTGATTTGCACTTCATTATTGTCATCCAGCCAAGGGACTCGGAACAAAATTGCCCGTTCTGGTTCAGTCATTCGCTCCAAAATTTTGGCTTTCTTGTATTTCGGATTTTGCTCCACAAACGGAACTACGAACTCCGCAACTTCCTCTACTGCTTGCAAAAATTCCTTTTCGTGAGGCTGCTTCGCTTTCACTAATTCCACAAATTCTTTAATCTCCTTCTGGTATTTACTCTTCGACATGTTGATTTTGGTAAGGTTTGCAATCAATTTAAAATAGCTTCTCCAAGCTACTCATTTGAACTGAAAAACCAACTAATTTAGGCAAGGGAATGTTGGGCAAGACCGATTTTGGGACTTCATTGCTTCAAAATAAATCAGGTTGTCTGATAAATTTTGTGGTGTTTAGTATCGACAAAGTTTTTGTATGGGAAGTTGCATAGTTTTTTCTGTTAATAGATGCTAAGCCCAATTGAGTAGTACAAAGTCTTTATCGGACTTGCGTTCAATCGGACTTGCGTTCAAGTCGCAAGTCCGAAGCAGTTCAAATAACTGATAATGAAATACTAAAAAAAAGCAAATAGGAACGGGGATTAAATAAATGCGTGTTTTGTCTTAGTTTATTTTTGAGGCTAGTTTAGGCAAAAAAATATGGCATAGCACCGCTACGGCACATTTTTTTAACGAAGAATAGGCCAAAAAGAAGCAAGAGAAAGTAGCATCTTATTTAATTTCCGTTCCATAGGAAAGTATTTAAGTTTATCTACTTATGAGTTATGTATTAGAGTTTAGGTACTGAAAATGTAAAGTATGTTGGCTAGAATTTTGATTTCCAATTGGAAAAAAGCTCTATTTTTTTAGTCAGAAACAGGGCTTTTATATGCAAAAAATCATCAGCATATCTTGTGTGTTCAGTACCAAAAATAGTGCAATACAATCAATCTCAATTTTAACCATCCTAAAAAAATAGGTTTAACTAGAATTTTAGGGAAATCAGCAACTTCTGAAGCTTAAGTCATCCATCGGGGAGGTCAGTAACTATTCCCGAGGTCTCATTTCCTTAAAATCCGAGAAGAGTCAAAAAAAACACAGCTAACCTGCTGGTAATCAAATAATTAAATCCATATTCGAGTTAAGTATATACTACTGGACATTTCCAAAAATCGAGACCTCGGCAGCGGTGTCGATGGCGACCCCCGAAAAACCCTGCCGAAGGTCGATTTTAATCCGAGCCACGATGGCCGTTCAACGTCTGGCAGGACCTGCGGACTCTGCCAGCTTTTCACTCATGTCCAGTAGTATGAGTTAAGTATAGGACTATAGATTTTTCTTAGAATTAATCAATCTTCTTTACCGCTTTCTTAATTGTCTCTGCCTCAATGAATATTCTGTTTACGGAAGGAATTGCTTTTTTGATATTTGACTCTATTCTGTCAATGGTTTTTTCTATTTCGATAGAAGTCAGCTCATCTTTGAAATCAACATCGAGATTTACCAAAACTTCATAGGGTCCGAAATATAGAGTAAGTGGTCTTTTAAAAGCATTTATGTTAATTTCACTTTTGAGAATTTCGTCAATTTTTACTAAATCCTCTTCAATCAAACCCTCTCCAACCAACAAGTCTTTACATTCTACGGCAAAAAACAGGGAAACGGAAATTAGCAGAACCCCAATCAGAACGGAGCCAAGTCCATCGAAATAGAGAATGCCCGTAATTTGTCCGAGGAAAACGCAAATAAGTGCTATCAATAAACCAATGAGTGCCGCAGAATCTTCAATCACGATTGCCGAAGTAGAGCTGTCTTTACTATCTCCAGGGCTTGGAAAAACGATCTGTCGCCACGGGTTTTATTGAATTCTTTGAGGGCAACCCGAAGAGCAAATCCTTCGAAAACAAGGGCGGCAATTAAAACCACATAATTCCATTCTGCATTTTCGAGCGGTTGCGGGTCTTGCAAATGAATGATTCCCTCATACAAAGCGATTCCTCCGCCCAAAGCAAAAATCATGATGGCAACCACAAAACTCCAGAAGTAAATGGAGTTTCCATAGCCATAAGGGTGTTTGGCATCGGCAGGTTTCTTGCTTCTGCGAATTCCGAAAAGCAACAGCATTCCGTTTCCCGTATCTACCAAAGAGTGAATTCCCTCGGAAAGCATAGAGGACGAACCTGTGAAGAATGCGGCCGCAAATTTGCTTACGGCAATTGCCGAATTTGCGATGATTGCGCCATAAATTGCCTTTTTAGAAGAACCTGCCATTTTGATTAAGTTTTTTTTCGGTTGGATTGAGTTAAGTAGTACGAAGTCTTTATCGGACTTGCGTTCAATCGGACTTGCGCTCAAGTCGCAAGTCCAAAGCAGTTCAAATAACTGATAATGAAATGCTTACAAAAAAGCAAATAGGAAAGTATTTAAGTTTATCTACTTAGTTGCGAGTTTAGTTTGGAGTCAGCAGATTTGCAACTTGTTGGGAGGTGGATTTGTTGAGGAGATTGGTAGGTTTGTATTTTTATACTGACTTGAAAAAAACATCAGACTTCATGACTCCGTAGAAAGGAGAAGGGGCGCATCTCAAAAAAGTCGCAGAAATTTGGAATAACTGTATTCGTTCAACAAAAATAGTAATTTTTGAAATGGTCACTTCCAATAATGCCAAATCTAAGCGGACACCCAATGCTGATTCAAACTTAGAGTATGTTTGAATCGACTTGTTTTTGGTTTCTACGGCTTTTCAAAAATGCCTAGAAAACCTGTTTTGAAAATCTCGTAAAATCCCAAAAAATAGCGTTTATGAACAGATGAAATTTGAATAGCTGGCAGTGGTTGTGTGCAACCCCAGCTTAGACCCAGACTGGAAGACCTGCCAGTCTATGGCTTCTATAATAAATTTGTGTTCATAATTTCTAATCAATCCAAACATACTCTTAGGAACGAGAAATAATATCGCATTTTCAAAAAACAATCCTTTCTCTCAATTCAATCGCCCTGTCAGGATAATTGGTAATGATTCCATCCACTCCAAACGAAATGATTTTTCTCATATCTTTTTCCTCGTTTACAGTATAAGTAAAAACTTTGTAGCCTTCCGAGTGAGTTTGTTCGCACCATTTCCTCGTTTAGGAAGATGTAATATGGGTTAATTGCCTTGAACCCGATAGTTTTGTCTGAGCTTCCCGAACTTCGAATCTGTATCCTGTAAAGTGGGAAGTGGCGCAAAATCTGCTTCAATCAGTTTGTGAAATTCGTAGCTTTCGTCAATATTTCGTTTGGAGTCAGCAAGCTTCCTGCAAATATCGAGAGTCGAAAGCTTGGAGAATGCACCAAGACTTCTGCCTGGTTTTCATTGAGAATTTGGAGCGTCTTTCTCTACTAGGTCTTCATACATTCCATTTTTCGAATCATTTTTCAGCTCAATCAACAACAGTGCTTTTCCATCCATTAAATCAATGACTTCTTTTAAGGTTGGGATTTTTTCCTGCGAAAACTCTTTGCCGAACCAAGAGCCAGCATTTAGCTTTTTCAATTCCTCCAAAGTTTTAGATTGGACTTTCCCAGTTCCATCAGTGGTTCGCTCCAAAGTGGCATCATGAATGACTACTACTTCGCCATCTTTCGATAAGTGAATATCTATTTCCACCATATCAGCACCCATATCCAACCCTTTTCGGATGGAAGCCAAGGTGTTTTCAGGTGCATAACCCGATGCGCCACGGTGGGCAATTACTAAAAACGCACTATTTTTCAACGATTCCGAAGGAGTTCCCATCAATTTCTGTTGCAAATAGCCTCGCAGAATCCAAAGAATTGAAGTAACCGCTCCAATTACGAAAACAAGAATTATCCATTTCATAGCCTTTTTCATGGTAAGTACAAGTACGCGGGTTGAGTTACTAAAACGAATTAACTTTCAATTAACTGACTACAATTAAATAAAATTATCTTACATGCCAAAAGTTTTGGCATGAATAAAAACAGCTTCTCACTAATTAAATAGGCGGTTATTCCCATTTTTAGCGATAAAAAAATCCACTTCAGACCGATAATTCTTACTTATGCTAAACTAGAGAAACAGATGAAATAATTCGGGAAAAAAAAGTTGGCAACCATTTTGCAATTAAAATTATACTAATCGAATCAATCATTGTATTCATCGACAGAAAAACACTTTTCACTCTGCTAGACTCTAATTATATGAAATTATTCTCCACTATTTTATTTTCGCTTTTGAGTTTCTCACTACTCGCTCAGTCTGCTTTGAAAGAAGTGAACCCAGTAAGTTTTCCTTCCAATGGATTTGTGGTAACTAATTCTGGAAATAAGATTCAAGGAAAAATATCTGCGGAGAAGATAATGTCTTATCAGGACGAGGGAAATGTGTTGTTGGAAGAGATTTCTTTCAGCACTTATTCTGGCAACAAAGTGGTTTACACAGCAGAAAATATCAAAAGCTTTTCTCAAAAAAGACCTTTTGCTCTCAAGAACTTTGAAGGATTCACTTCAATTGACCCAGAATTTGCGCATTTCCAAAGCATGCCACATCCAACGGAAAAAGGACAAAATGTTTTTGCAGAGAAATTGATGGAAGGGAAAGTAGAAGTTTTTGCCTCTCCAAAAAGTATAGATAAAAGCGAAACAGGCGAATTGCTTGATAGAAGAAGACGATAAAAGTTATTTCATAATCAAAAATGGTGGAGATGTCATTTTCCTAACCGAAGACAACTACGAAACCAATTTCGATTTAATGTTTGCTGATTGCGATGAAATGGGAGACTTCCTAAACAGACATCCACAAATGTTGGATTTCAAAAGCTTCCATGTTTTGGTAGAGCTTTACAACAACCATTTTACTTGTAAATAAACTCAATTTGCGAATGTGAAAATTTGCAGATTTGTAGATGAAAAGGGCAAGCAACTGAATCTGGTTGCTTGCCCTTTTTAGTTGAATTCTGGAGAAATCAGATTGGGAATCCAATTATTCAAATGGCTGGATTTTCTAAACTCCAAAAGTGATGATTGCAGGTATCGAATGATTTTCAATTCGCAATTTCGCACAAAATCACTAATTCTTTTTAATCCACAATCTCCTATATTTGCAGAAAAATAGCATCAATCATTTTCAATTCGCTATTTCGCCAATTCACTAATTCGCCAATTCCAAGATGTTTAGCACCACAGAAATCACTTCGCACGAAATCACTTCCGACAATGTAATCCACCAAAGGTTGCTTTTTGCTTATGTAAAAGCATCTCAAATAATTTCGGGGAATGTGCTCGAATTAGGTTGTGGAGCAGGAAGAGGAATGGAATTAGTGGCAAATTCGGTTGAAAACTATACGGGAATTGATAAAAATGCCGAGCTGCTGGCTTCTCACAGAAAGCAATATCCGAACTTCACTTTTTTGGAGCAGAATATTCCCCCATTTGAAGGAATTGCCGATAATCAGTTCGATTTTGTGATTACTTTCCAAGTGATTGAGCATATTCAGAATGATGAATTGTTTGTGAAGGAAATCCACCGAGTGCTGAAACCTGGCGGAAAGGCAATTATCACCACTCCAAATATCAAACTTTCGCTTACCAGAAACCCTTGGCACATTCGGGAATATACTGCCGAGCAAATGGAAACGCTTTTTGGCAAATATTTCGAAAAAGTAGATTTGCATGCCGTTTTCGGGAGCAATGAAGTCAATCAATATTATGAGGAAAATAAGGCTTCGGTAGAGAAAATCACAAGGTTCGATATTCTGAATCTGCAATACAAATTGCCGAGAAGCGTTCTGCAAATCCCCTACGACATTCTGAACAGAATGAACAGGAAAAAACTGATGGACAAAGGAAGCGAACTTGTGCAGAAAATCACCACAGAAGATTACCACCTCAGCGCAGAATGCCGACAAAGGCTATGATTTCTTCTGCATTCGTTGAAAAATAGTTTGATTTGCTGATGCGGTAATTTGATAATTTGTTGATTAAGAATCCAAGGTAATTTTGAACTGGTAATGCTACTTCTTAAATAAGTGCAAGCTTATTCCCTTTTACCAACTCTACCTTACCTGTTTACGACACAGAATAATGAATAGGCTGATAAAGTCAGATTTCTTTTCGCAGTTTCTCTTAAATACTCACTACTACATACTCATTACCCAATACTAAAGATGACCAGCAAAACATTCAATCAAATTTTCTGGGAAAGCATAACCGATTACCACAAGCGTGACGATATTACTGCTTCGAGTCCGAATAGTTCACCAAAATGACTCTTTGGAATTTCTGCTCTACAAAAAAAACTGGATTGACACAGTTCAATGGCATTTGGAAGATATTATCAGAGATGAAAATATTGACCCAGTTCGTGCTTTGGAAATCAAACGGGAAATTGATGCCTCCAACCAAAGAAGAACCGATTTGGTAGAGCAAATTGATGATTATTTTTTCGATTTGTGCAAAGAGGTAGCTCCAATTGAAGGAGCGAGAATCAATACGGAAACTCCAGCTTGGGCAATTGATAGGCTTTCGATTTTGAACCTGAAAATCTACCACATGAAAGAGGAAGCCGAGCGAAAAGATGCTTCTGAAGAACATCGAGCAAAATGCCAGAATAAATTAAATGTTTTATTGCTCCAACAAAAAGACCTTTCCCAAGCCATTGACGAAATGTTGCAAGACATGCAGTCAGGAAAATGCTTGGCGAAAACCTATAAGCAAATGAAAATGTACAATGACCCATCGCTGAATCCTGTGCTTGAGGAAAGGTGGGAAGTGAGAATTTGCAAATTATGCAGATGTGGAAATGTGCAGATGTGCAGATGTGGAAATTTGAAAATGATTAAGAGTAGGTTTGGATTGATTTTTTAGGAATTTTACGAGATTTTCAAAACAGGCTTTCTAGGCATTTTAGAAACACATAGCCAAAGCTATGTAGGGAGAAAATAACTAGAAAGCATTTTTGAAAAGCCGTAGAAACCAGAAAACAATTCGATTCAAACATACTCTTACTGGCAGTTTTTAGATAAAGAGACATTTCACTACAATTCCTTGATTCACTTAGATACTCGCCATTCAGCTCTAAAAATCTTATCTTTCCTCTTTCTTCCTTCTTCTTTCATCTCCTTCCTTCAAAACATCTTTCTTAGGAACTGGATCATAGCCACTTCCGCCCCAAGGATGGCAACTTCCGATTCTTTTCAAACCGAGCCAAAGTCCTTTTAATGCGCCATGTTCCCGAATGGCATCAATCATATAATGCGAGCAGGTTGGCTGGTATCTACACGCAGATGGAGTGTGTGGAGAGATTGCCTTCTGATAGAATTTCACCAAACCAATGAAAATAAAAGAAGTAGTTTTGGCAATTGGATTGGGCATAGTTTTCAGATTTTTGTGTAAAACTTAGATTTTTGCATCAGAAACGCAAAAGGTGAGAAATTCTCTTCTTTGCTTTAACAAATTACCACAGATTTTCACTTAGTCAAAAAGGAAATTTCAGTACATTTGTATTTGATTTTCGGGAACTTTCAAAGCTCAAAACAAACTTTCAAATCGTAGCAGTAAAAAAATACAGATTTGAGGGCATTTAAATTTCTCATTTATAGTAACGTAAAACATTATTTAGTACTCCATAAAGTATGGAAATGCAAAAAAAATTAGTGTTTACATCTCAATTAAGAGTTTGGTTTTCAGATTTTTAATTTGCTATCCCACTATATTTTCTATTTCTCTACCTGTACTTACTCATCATTCACTCCATCCACCTATGTATCGGAAGGCTTCAAAAACAATTTGGATTTTATTTTTCTCAGGCTTGATTTTCACAGCCATCTACCTTACATCCATTTACTTCAATTGGTTCAATTTGTATGGCGAAATGCCTTCATTGAAGCAGTTGGAAAACCCGAAAAATGAACTAGCCTCCCAACTCTATTCGGAAGATGGCGTGCTTTTGGGGAAATATTTCCACGAAAACAGAACTCCTGTAGAATACTCCAGACCTCTCCCCAAACCTCACCAATGCACTTTTGGCAACGGAAGATGTTCGATTCTACGAACATAGTGGAATTGACATGAAAGGTACTTTTGCCATTATTTGTTATCAATTGAAAGGAGACGACAGAGGATCGAGTACGGTTTCGCAACAATTGGCGAAAAACCTATTTAGAACCAGAGATGGATATAAAGGAAAACTATCGGGGATTTTCAATAAAGTTTCCACAAAATTCAAAGAGTGGATGTTGGCAATCCAGATTGAACGTTCTTATACCAAGAACGAAATCATGACCATGTATTTGAATACGGTTGATTTTGGCAGGAATACTTTTGGAATAAAAGTGGCTTCAGAAGTTTATTTTGGCACTACGCCCGATAGTTTGAATGTACAAGAAGCTGCCGTTTTGGTTGGATTGCTAAAAGCTCCCACCAAATATAATCCTATCAACAACCCAGAGCCTGAAGAGGCTTTAAGAAGGAGGAATACAGTTTTGAATCAGATGGAGAAATATGGCTACTTGACAGAGGCAGAATGTGATTCAATCAAAAAATTGGAAATTGACACAAGCAAATATGCCGTGGAAGACCATAATGAAGGTTTGGCAACTTATTTCCGAATCGTGGCATCCAACTACCTCAATAAATGGTGTGAAGTCACGCGGGTTGGATTTGTATTCTGATGGCTTGAAAATTTACACAACCATCAACTCAAAAATGCAAGCTCATGCAGAAAATGCCATGGAGAAGCACATGAAGGAGCAGCAAGAAAATATTCTCCAAAGAAATTGCCAATAAAATGCCGTGGAGAGATAAGTATGGACGTGAAATGACGGATATGCTGGATTTGTCAATTAAAAGAACGGAGCATTATAGAGTTTTGAAGCTGAAATATGGAAATAATTTTGAGGCAATCAAAAAGGAAATGAGCAAACCTCATAAAATGACCGTATTCGATTGGAATTCGGAAGGCTATTCCAAAGATACCACCATGACTTCTATAGATTCTTTGATTTATTACAAGAAATTCCTCCATGCGGGAATGATGTCTATGAATCCGCATAACGGACATATCAAAACTTGGGTTGGCGGTTTGAACCACCGATTCTTCAAATATGATCATGTAAATATCAATAGCAGAAGGCAACCAGGCTCCACTTTTAAGCCCATTGTTTATGCCACGGCAATCGACAACGCAAGCCAAGAGCCATGTACTTCTGTAGATGACATTCCACTCACATTCCAAAACCCATCAGATCCTAGCAAGCCTTGGACTCCTAAGAACTCCGATGGTTATTCACTCGAAACCTATACAATTCGTCAGGCTTTGGCGAGGTCTATCAATACTGCTGCCGCCAGAATGATTGAAAGATTGAGCGGGGGTGATGACACAGGCGTTGTAGGCGCACAAAAAGTAGTTGAAACGGCAAGGGATTTGGGCATTGAAGCCAAATTGGATGCCGTTCCCGCCATTGCGCTAGGTTCTAACGATGTTTCAATTTATGAGTTGGTGAGTGCTTATTCTGCATTTGTAAATAATGGAATATGGACTGAGCCTACTTTCATCACTAAAATTGAAGATAAAAACGGCAAAGTACTTCATGAGTTCGTGCCAAAGAAAAAAGAAGCCATGAAAGAGGAAACCGCTTATAAAATGGTTTATATGCTCATGGGCGGTTTACGGGAAAGTGGCGGAACTTCCTTAGGTTTAGGCAGATACGATTTTGTGAAAGGCAATGATATTGGAGGGAAAACAGGAACGACTTCCAACAATTCAGATGCTTGGTATGTGGGTATTTCTACCGATTTGGTAACAGGCGTTTGGAGTGGAGGAGACGAACGAAGTATTCACTTCCGAAATACTCAGGAATGGACAAGGTGCAAGGCAGGCAATGCCCGCTTATGCCTATTTTATGGAAAGTATTTATAAAGACAGCGAAATAGACATTGAAAAAGGCAGATTCCCCCGACCAGAATCAATTAAATCAGATGAATTTGATTGCAATTTAAGAAACCCTGACTCAGGATCTGACGGTGATTCTACATTTATTAATATCAAACCAGAAGAGGATTTGCCCAATTAAATAAGTGCTAGCCATAATTAGTAGTGTGATAACTCTGTCAGGCTTGTTTCTTAAATCACTAATAATCAAACATTTAGACAAACCCTGACAGAGTTCTTTCTTATATTTAATTCAGTCCAAGCACTTAAAACCAATAATTGATTTCTAAACACGGTAGTGTGAAAGAGGTAAGGCTGCTTTTGGATATTTCGGCACAAGCGGACGCTTGCGCTATGATTTTTATTTTGTTAGCCTTACCAGTTTACCACTACCCTAAACACTTAAAACAAACTATGAAATCTTCTAAATTCCTCAGTATTCTATTTGCATTTTGCATGTTGACCTCTTGCGAGAAAAGCTTGAAGGAGAAAATAGAACAGACAATTGTTGAAAGCGAGGGCGTAGAAATGCTTCCGACTTTGCTAGTTGTAGATACGATTTCCGTAAAAAGCGTAGAAGATGCTAAAGAGAAATATGAATCTTCTTTAGCCATATTTGAAGAGCAAACTGCTAGAATTCCCCAGCAGATCGAAGCTACAAAACTAAGAATTGATAGTGGCGAAATCAAAATGAAATCTGCCCCTAAAATGTTGCAAAGCTTTTGGCAGGAAACCATAAATGCAGAAAAAGAGAACCTGATAAACTCCCAAAAACTGCTAACCAAAGCCGAAAAGGAAATTGAATTCATCAAGACACAAATGGATTTTGTCAACCAAGCTTTGGCTGAAAAACAAGACACAGTCGCCTACTACATGGCTGAAACGGTAATTGACGAAAAACCAACCAGATTTTATGTCACTCCAACACTGAAGATTATAAAGAAAGAAAATTAGAGTTTCTTCTTTTGAAAATAAACCAAAAAAGAGCAGTTCGGTATTTTATCGAATTGCTCTTTTTGAGTTTCTACTGAATCTAAACATATTTACACCTAGAGAATTATATAAGTTAACTAAAACGCAAAAAGCTAATCAAAAAATGTTTCAAACAAATATCCACATCTTTCTACAACAATTTGACAATGAAATATGGACTGAATTCATGCTGATTGTCAGTGAATTAGGAAGGCGGAAATCTTACATGTTTTTGATTCTTTTTTTCATGTTTGGAGTGGAATATCGAAGGGGTTTTATTGCTTTTCAGGCCTTGCTCTGGACAATTTCCGTAACTACTTGGCTCAAGCACCTCATCAATTACCCTCGCCCATACCATGTAAATACAGATTTGAATTTGATTGACTTTGTGGAGAACAAAATTCGCTTGGAGAATGCAGAAGCACCCACTTTTTTCTCAAGAATTCCTGATACAACATTGGCTCAAATTAGAGCAGTAGATGGCATTTCCAACGGATTTCCCTCTGGGCATACTAGCATTTCACTTTCTTTTTGGGGTTCAATTGCACTGGTTTTTCAAAAGAACTGGCTGAAAGTATTCGCTGGAGTGTTTGTTTTGCTGACCATCACTTCACGTATGTTTTTAGGGCAACATTTTTTGGCTGATATTTTAGCTGGACTTTTTTTAGGTTCAATTCCCTTGTTTTTCATTGCCCGATGGATGAGGCAGAAAAAAGATTTTACTAGCTGGAAATCTTTCAGAATAACCAAGAAAGGTCGTCTATATTTCTTCTTACTAGCTCCTTTGCTTTTAGCATTTATGCCAAAAGCTCACCCAGAAACCATTGGACTCTTGTTCGGATTGAATTTTGGAGTTTGGTTCTCCTGCAAAAATGGTTTTCCCGACAGCCGAGCCACTTGGTGGAAAAGAATACTGAGGTCACTTATTGCAGCAGTAACTTTTGTAGCTTTTTATTACGTCTTCAAAAAAATCCTTCCTGAAGGAGAACAATTTGTGCTGACCATATTCAAACTTTTTCATCATTCTGGCTTCTACAATTATATTTTCGAATATCATTTGCTGGAAGCTCAAATTGTTCAATGGAAAGTTGAATACCAAAGCTGATGTAAGAGCAAATTAAGTAGGTTGCACTATTTACTGTTTCTGTACTTGCCTATAAATGAGATTGTTAAGAACTCAAAAACAGGAAAGTATTTAAGCTAGACTACTTAGGAACAAGTAAAAAATAACTTATTAAAATTCTCTTGCTTCTTTTTGGTCTATTCTTCGTTAAAATAATGTGCCATAGCGGTGCTATGCCACATTATTTTGTCCGGTGGAACAGCTTGACTAACCTCAAAAATAAACTGCGATAATGTTACAAGTTATTATTAACTCGTTCCTTAGTAGAAATCAATCTACTAATAGCAAAACATTTTCAGCCAAGCAGGCTAGTTTTTCATTTCCCTCAAGCTCAATTTCGCATTTGATGGTTGCTTTCTTTCCCTTTTTGGTAGAGTTGAAATCTACCAAAGTCCCTTTGAGCCTAATTCGACCTCCTGCGGGAACGGGAGACATGAATCGGACTTTATTCAAGCCATAGTTAATCATCAATTTCAAATTATTGACCTCTAATATTTGCTCGAAAAACACGGGAATCATCGAAAGTATTAAGAAACCATGGGCAATAGTTGTCCCGAATGGAGATTCTTTTTTCGCTCGCTCTTCGTCCAAATGAATCCATTGGAAATCTCCCGTGGCTTGGGCAAACTCGGCAATTCGGTCTTGGGAAATCTCAATCCAACCGCTCGTGCCAATTTCCTTGTCCAGAAAACTCCCCAATTCTTCTGCGTTCTCAAAAATGCGTTTCATTTCAATTTTTTTTCGATTATTACCACGCCAATCTAGTAAAGAATATAAATATATGTTGTTTGGATTTAAGTAATTGCATAAATTTAAAACTTGTTATGAACTCATTGGAAACAAACAACTTTTCTCCATCCATTCAGCAATCTATCAAAGTCTTACCTGAATTATTGAAATCAACAATTAGATTTCTCTCAAGAATAGCATTCCCAATTCAACAAACACAACTACCTAAATGAAAATATCCGCCAAAAAATCCACAGAAAAACTATTGGTTCTAAGATATTACAGTGGCTACGACATTGTAATTGTAACTACTATTCTTTCTTTTTTTTTAGCGGGACTGATATATTGGTTTCTTTTTCCGAAAGCACATTTCGATGATTGGAAACATTCTGGCCCGCTTTTGAAACGTGCACCCAACGAAGTGCTTTTCAGAATGCCACTGCAAGAAATCCACCAAAATGTGTATGTGCCACTCAATGTGCCATTCATCAGAGAAGTCGAAGAAAGTGGAGATTATCCACTTGGTTTTTATTGGCAGAACTTCAGAGAAAAGGCAAGTAAACCAAAAATATGAGCTGAAAGTAGGCACTTACCACACAAGAGAAGATGCCAAAAAGCATTATGACGAAGTGATGGAATTTCTGCGCTCCTCCGAACCTATTTTCCTTGGATTTCCGAGCCAAAGTAGAAGATTTAAGAACGCCAGAAGAAAAATGGCTGAAATACACTCCGTTTTTATTGGCATCTGTTATCAGCCTCTTGGTATTTATAACAAAATCCTCCTATCGTCAGCTGTTTTAGACAAACGAAATGGGAAAGGAAAACTACAAATTGGTAATTTTTTGATACGTACCAGTAAAGTATTTGCAATCTCAGAACTGGAAGAAGCAACTTTAAACCAAAACGATAATCCTATAAAAGACAACTCAAAACTATTGAAACTCCAGCTTCACTTAAACAATAAAACACTGACAGTTTGCAAATACGCCCCGCCTTATGACGATGACAAAATGATTGTAGCATTAGTACAGCACGCCAGACTCATTAACTGGTGGAAAGACGACAATTTCAATAAATATGGGGAAAGAGTTCTGAAAGAGACATAGTGCATCAAATCCTAAGTTCGTGTTGCTATTTTTGTTTCTTATTTCCTTCTACTGCATTAAAATTCTTAGCCGTAGCTATGGCTATGCCTGCAAATTTTGCTTTGCAGAAGAAAATAATATTCCAAAAAATACAGACACAAACTTAGAATTCAATGCACTAGAACGACTTTATGCTCACTTCATTACTCAGTTGAAACTGATTTTAAACCTACTCCAATTCTTATTTGAAATAAAATACCGAGTTCCCAAATTAGTGTTGAAAAGCATTTTCAACACTTTCCGTTTGTGATTGCACGCAGCTAGAGCTACGTCCTACAGAACTGATGTTTTCAAATTACATTTTTTTGATATGAAATTAAATGTGCTTATTTCTTAAATTGACAGTAGCATTGAGCGTCCGTTCAATGCCGTTAAGTTAAGGAGATTCGTCTTCAGTCAGCGTGACCCGGTCGGAGATTGATTTCCATTTTCGGCACAGGTTGGCGATTGCGCCCCCAGAAAGAACCTGCGCCAGCGTGTCACGCTGGTTCGAGCGTCCACGCTCGAACCAAATTCACACTAACTTGATGGCATTGAGCGTCCGTTCGGAATTAAACTTTGAAGAAAGCATGAGCTTCCAAAACATTATATGACATGAATCGACAAACAAATTTTTTTTATGGGAAGTGCTGGTTTCCCAACTGAAAATAGGAAAAATCCTAAATAATCTGTAAATAATCGGATTTTTGGCTAAATCTGTTTAAAATCGCAACTCTGTTATAGTACATGAGTCAACTCGGACTCAAAAATATCGAATCAACAAAGTAAACCCATGAGAAAAATTACCCTACTTTTCCTTTCATTAGGAATCTTCTTTTCGATAGCTGAAACGCAAGCGCAAGACTATAAAGTCAGCATAAAAGAAAATCCTGCAAATGGAACGGTTACCATTTCAGAAAATGGCGATTTCGAGTATACGCCAAACGTAGGCTTTTCGGGAGCAGACAAATTTGCTTACGAAATATGCAACGAAGGAAACTGTGAAGTTGCCAATGCAACACATCAACTATCAGAGAATATTCGATAGATGACAATATAAATACAGTTTTTACGCCAATTACAAGGGCATTGCAAACTGTCGTTTTCTTTTCCATTCCTATTGATAGCGAAAAATTCACTCCTACCAGATGATTCATTTACCTTAAAAGTCAGGTTCTGCAATGGTAGAAGGCAACGTAGCTGCAAACGATTTTTCAACCAAAGCAATTCCTTTCGTACTCATTTGGTTGGTAGTTGGCGCAATTTTCTTTACTGTATTCATGAAATTCGTGAACCTCACAGCCTTTAAGCACGCTTTAGATGTTGTGAGAGGAAAATATGACGACCCCGAAAAAGATACAGGAGAAGTTTCCCATTTTCAAGCTTTAACTGCCGCACTTTCCGGTACGGTTGGAGTTGGAAATATTGCAGGTGTGGCACTGGCAATCTCCGCAGGAGGACCAGGGGCAACTTTCTGGATGATTATGGCAGGACTTGTTGGGATGTCATCCAAATTTGTGGAATGTACTTTAGGAGTTAAATATAGAAACATTGAATGAAAATGGTTCAGTTTCCGGAGGTCCAATGTATTACCTCAGCAAAGGATTGGCAAAACATGGAAAAGCCAATTTAGGTAAATTTTTGGCAGCCTTTTTTGCTATTGCCTGTATTGGCGGTTCGTTTGGAGGTGGAAACATGGTTCAGATTAACCAAGCCACGCAACAGTTTATAGATGTTACGGGCGGAGAAGCTAGTTTCTTATTTGGGAAAGGCTATATTTTCGGAATAATAATGGCTGCCAGTAGTCGGTCTTAATTATTATTGGAGGAATTAAAAGTATTGCCAAAGTAACTGACAAGGTCGTTCCTTTCATGGTTGGAATTTATGTACTTGCCGCTTTGGTGGTTATTTTCGCCAACATTGGAGAAGTTCCCACTGCTTTCGGAGAAATCTTCGCAGGGGCATTCACTCCAGAAGGAATGTACGGAGGATTGATTGGCGTTTTAATTGTAGGAATCCAAAGAGCTGCTTTCTCGAATGAAGCGGGAATTGGTTCTGCTTCCATCGCTCACTCTGCAGCCAAAACAGACGAGCCAATCTCGGAAGGAGTCGTTGCTTTGCTAGAGCCATTTATCGACACAGTTGTAGTGTGTACAATGACTGCTTTGGTAATTGTAATCACAGGGAAATATGGACGGCACTACCGCAGGAATTACCTTGACTTCGCAAGCCTTCGGCTCGGTCATTTCTTGGTTTCCTACTGTGCTTTCCGTAGCAGTAATTCTATTCGCACTTTCCACCATGATTTCTTGGTCTTATTACGGATTGAAAGCTTGGACTTACCTTTTGGGAGACTCCAAAGCCATGGAAGTTACCTACAAAACCTTGTATTGTATGTTCGTAGTAATTGGTTCTGCATTGAGCATTGGTAGTGTGTTTGACTTTGGCGATGCCATGATTTTTGCCATGGCTTTCCCCAATGTTCTTGGACTTTACTTCCTCGCTCCAGAAATCAAAAGAGATTTAGTTGACTACATGAAGCGAATCAAATCTGGAGAAATCAAGAGATTCGATTAGAAAACAATGTTGCTTTTCAAGCCTACGCAAGAAATTGCGTAGGCTTTTTTGTTTTCGGTTGGATTGAGCAACTCGGGAACTAGTGCATCAACTCCCAAGTTCGCATTCGTATTTTATATTTCTTATTTCCTTCTACTGCATTAAAATTCTTAGCCGTATATGGCTATGCCGAACCATCGGATTGCCGAACCATTCAAATTTTGCTTTGTAGAAGAAAACAATATTCCATAAAATACTGAAAGGAACTTAGAATTCAATGCACTAGTTGGATTCTGAAATCCTTACTATATTTGTTAATTGCCAAATAAGTGTTTTGGCGACTGTTTATTTATTTATTTATTTAAAATTCAAGCGGTTGGATTGAGAATTAGCCATAAAACGCTTGTTTCATGTAATCCAACAGCTATAAAAATATAATTTTATGGGATGTTCTTCTTGCGGGACAGATGGCGGTTCGCCTTCTGGCTGTGGAAATAAGGGGCATTGTGCAACGGGAGGTTGTAACATGCTCAATAGTTACGATTGGTTAAGTGATATGGCTCTGCCAGGAATTGACCCTTTCGATATAGTGGAAGTGAGGTTCAAAGGAGGCAGAAAAGGCTTTTATAAGAATACGCATCGTATTTTTCTCGAAACTGGCGATGCAATCGTTCTGGAAGCACAAGGTGGTCATCATATTGGTCATGTGGCATTGCAGGGCGAGTTGGTAAAACTCCAAATGAAGAAAAAGAAGGTAAAGGAGAAAGATGAAATTCCGATTATTTACCGAAAAGCAAGCGAAAGCGACCTCGAAAAGCTAAAAGAAGTTAAAAAACGGGAAATGGCAACTATGTTCCGCAGTCGTCAAATTGCCGATGAGCTGAAACTGACCATGAAGCTTTCTGATGTGGAATATCAGGCCGATAATACGAAAGCCACCTTCTATTATTCGGCAGATGCTCGTGTAGATTTCCGTGAACTTATCAAGCTTTTGGCTGGAGAGTTCAAAGTCCGAGTGGAAATGCGACAAATTAGCCTGCGAGAAGAAGCTGGCAGAATTGGCGGAATTGGTTCTTGCGGTCGGGAGTTGTGTTGTTCTACTTGGCTCACAGATTTCCAAAGCGTTTCCACGAGTGCGGCTCGCTACCAAAATCTTTCACTCAATCCACAAAAGCTTTCTGGGCAATGTGGCAGGCTGAAATGTTGCTTAAACTACGAGTTGGAAACTTACCAAGATGCACTGATTGACATTCCGAAAGTGAATGCGCCTTTGCAAATGGAAAAAGGCGAGGCAATTTTACAGAAAACAGATATTTTCAAAAAAACGATGTGGTTCAGCGTGCCTGGCGACTCCACTTGGGTTCCCGTGGATGCTTCTCGTGTGAAAGAGATTATTGAATATAATAAAGAAGGTAAAAAAGTGGCTTCATTGGAGCTCAACAATTGGCTGGAGAGTCCACTGAAAGAACCAGCAGGACGGAAATCTGCTCCACCAAGAGAAAGTAGAACACGAGAACAGCAAAGCTAGCCGAACGCAAGGTAAAAAACCGAGTCTCCACAAAAGCAAGAAACCAGCCAGAAAAGGCTGCAAATCCAGACAGAAAACAGGCAACGAATGAGAAAACGACTAGTAGAAATAAGTCTGTAAAAACGTCAGAAGAGAAGAAAGGCAATTCGCCGCAAAAGCCTGTGGCAAAAAAACAAGATGAAAAAACTTCTAATCAAGGGAAGAGAAATCATATTCGGAAAAATAGAAAGGGCAAAAAACAGACTGATAAACCCGTAAATCAAAACACGCCAAATCCACAAAAAAAGGAAGACGGAGAGTTGATGCTTCCTCGCAAAAAACAACTAACCAGCCTTCCAAAAAAGTCGAATAATAGAAATAATCGCTATAAGAACAGAAGAAGAGGTAACAAATCGAAAGGAAAACCTAATTCAGAAAACTCTAATTCTGGGGGCGGAAATGATGGGAATAAAGAGTAAGGAATAATAAAGAAATAATCTGAACATTTTTCTTGTTTCTTTTTCTTGGGACCGTTGGTCTATTCTTCGTTAAAAAATATAGCCGTAGCGATGCTATGCCTAGTTTTTTTGTCCCGGCCGGGAACGGCTAAAATAGCCTCAAAAATAAACTGCGACAAATGACCATTTTATTTCTTTAATATCCCTAATTGCAAAGAGCCACGATTTTTAAAATCGTGGCTCTTTCAATTGGTAGATTCAATTTCACGCATTTGCCAAATGACTGATAAATACTCTTTTGGAAATTGGGAATAATGTTTCCTCGTAAGGGCAAGGTATTTTTGACACGAGTAAAAAAGTGGCCGGATTGGGTAAACTCCGTATTTTGCTTAATCAATCTCAGCTTGATGTTTTCGTAAGTCTGACCGAGATTTTTCTTTGCTTTTTCCAAAAAAGTCAAATTCAGTCCTCTGTATTTACCAGAGGAATTACTGAAAATGGAAAGCTGGTATTGGTAAATAGACAATTCAGGGAAAAGATGCGGTTGCAGAAAAAGATAGCCTTCTTCTTTAAAAAGAGGCATAATTCCGATAGGTTGCACTTCTATTTCCTTGAGCGATTGATTCGTATATTTCCTTCCCATTTTCCAACAGATGCTCAAATTTTGGGAGGCGCAAAGTAAATGATTTCAGTCAATTCAGTCATGATTTCGTCATCTTCTACAATTTGCCGATAGCTCAACTTCAACTTCTGGAAAGTCTGATTGGCTGATTTCTTTCGGGAAGTTCTGATAGAGAAGTTCCTTTCCTTCTTTTACTTTTCGCAGATTGTTGTAGTGAAAAATCAAATCGGAGAAAGTAGGATAAAGCTCTTGCTTGGAGAATGATTTACCTACCTGCTGTAAGTAGGCAAGCAAAATATATTTTTTGTACTCGAAGTCAATCAAGCCATCGGTAAGCCAATTTTGTGTGAGTTTGCTCATATAATTGAAATTAGTTGACAAATCCTGATACAAATCCTACAATAATTTACGCATCAGAACTGAATTTTGCTAAATCCAACCCTATGAAAGTAAGTTTTATAACTGTTTTCACGATTATGAACCTGTCTTTTTAAGAATTATTGGTTGGAGTATCTGGTAGAAGTCAGAAATAGAATAGATTTGTCAATAGACTAATAGAGGTTATGAATGCAAACTGAAATGTAGCCTGGCAGAGGTGACAGATTCTGCCTGTCAGAAGTTGCGTTCGTAATCTCTAACACTATCTAAAACCAACAAATATGAAACTTCTATTTACTGCACTATTAGCAATTTTCGCCTTTGTAAATTTGCAAGCCAAAAAACCGAAAGTAAGTCTTAGAAAAATTGGCAGACTATATGATTGGCTCGTACAATTCTGCCAAGCAAGCCGCCAAAGACACCAACTACTTTGATGTAAGCCTAGAAATGGTGGAAATTTGGGAAGGAGACGAAAAATGTGATTTGGCTTTATGTAGAACAGGCAATCACATCTAACAAAGATAAACCTTACAGGCAACGAGTTTACCAACTCAAACAGCTAGACGAAGATACTTTCAAAAGTACAATCTACACGCTTCCTGATGCCACAAAAGTGGTTGGAGCGCACAAAGACGAGAATCCTTTGTCGTTTTGGAAGCCATCGGATTTGACAGAATTGGAGGGTTGCACCATCGTGCTTGACTACAAAAGACGGAAATTCGTAGGAAACACCAAAGAAGGGAAATGCCTAAATAGCTGGGGCGGAGCAACCTATGCCACCAGCGAAGTAGTCATTGGAAAGAAAAAAATGGTCAGCTGGGACAGAGGTTGGGACAAAGATGGAAAATACCTTTGGGGAGCAGAATTTGGCGGTTATATTTTCAAGAGGATTGATTGATGGTTTCACATTGGAAATTTGTATTGGAATTCATGCTAGTAAGTTCAAAATAGAAAGATAGAAAGATAGAAAGATAGAAAGATAGCAAAATAGTAAATTACGTGTTGACAAGCAGCATCTTACAAAAGATAAGATGTTACGATAATTTCGTCTGACTACTTACTTAATCAAATACATAAGTAGTACAAAGTCTTAAGTCGTCACATACTACTGAACATGAGTGAATCGCTGGCAGAGTCCGCAGGTCCTGCCAGACGTTGAACGGCCATCGTGGCTCGGATTAAAATCGACCTTCGGCAGGGTTTTTCGGGGGTCGCCATCGACACCTCTGCCGAGGTCTTGATTTTTGGAGATGTCCAGTAGTATGAAGTCGTCAGTCCAAAGTTGCATAAGTAATTGATTGTCAGACAATCTAAAGACATAAGACAGGAAAACATTTAACAACAACTAATTAACTCATAATTGGAGTAGATAATGATGCACTATTCAGTTTATAGCTAATTTTAAAACTATTTTTTTATATGCTCGAACTTCAAATCAGATGGATTCAGAGAAAGCAACATTCCCGATTTTATTCGGGAATGTTTCCCCTTTCCAACAAACTGTTTTAATATTGCAAGCTAACAAGTGTACGTATCTCACATCTCCCCTCTAACTTCTAATATTTCAAAAATATATGAGCGCAACCATTATTTCTTTCGCTACGCAAAAAGGCGGTTCGGGCAAAACAACTTTGCTGATGCTCACTGCAGTCGCTCTGCACAATCGAACAGACAAGAAAATTTTGGTGGTAGATTCTGACCCACAACGCTCGGTAAAGGAAATCTCTAAGCAAGAAGAGGAAATTGACAAAGACAAGAAAGTCTTACGATGTGTTCGCATTCAACTGGTTTCAGCCCAACCCAGAAGTGAACTTTGAGAAGGTTCTGAAATTGGCAGAAGAAAAATATGATGTGATTCTGATGGATGTGCCAGGAAATTTGCGCAGTAAAGAACTGTATTTCAGTATCTTATTTTCGGATATGGTAATTGTACCGATTGTGGCAAGCACACTGGACATTAATGCAACCATTACTTTTTTGGAACGACTCCCCGAACTAAAGGAAAAGCAAGGCGGAACATTGGAAGTTTTTGGAGTTATCAACAAGAAAGATGGAACGATTGAGCACAAAAACCTCCATAAATTAGCTGGAATTGGAGGCATGGAGATTTTCTATTCACCCATTTCCAGTCTTGCCCGCTACAAACGTGGCGTTTCCACCAAGAATGATATTGCTGATGCGACTGACAGAAGATGAATTCAACCACTATTTTGAGGAATTTAGGTCGAGGTGTTTTTTCTAGCATTCAGAAAGACCTGCCAAGTCTCAGAGACTTGGCAGGTCTAAGCAAGCTTAATTTCAGAACAAAATCGGCTTCAAATCTTTCCTCAAATACAGCGGATGCCGGGGAATTCCATCTTTCGATAAAGCCAAATAATGTAATTTCCCAAAAAGCTCGAAAACCCATTTCGTTTTTTCCAATTCCGTTCCTCCTGCATGAACTCCCCAAGCGCAAATAGTTAACTCACATTTGCTTTCCATTTCCATTAAATGATTCCTGTTCTCGTCTCCTTCAGGATAACTAGCTTTCTTCAATTCCTTCGGATAAGCCGTTCGGTAAGCGTATAAGTTGCCCACATAAACACCGCCATATCCCCAACTTTTGGCGAAATTGATACAGCGTTTCACGGTCGGATTGTTTTCTGCGGATTCGGCTCGGCTCGGATTGAGCATAATGAAAAGTGCTTTTGGTTTGCTCTCATCCCAAATATGCCAAAGCTGATAGCGATAATTTTTGCATTCGGAGATAATTGAACCTGAAGTAATGTTGTTTCCATTCATTTGTTTGATAATGCCACTAACTTGTTGATGATTGCTTGTTGGTCTCGCTCGGCTGTTTTACTGTTTACTCTGCTTTCAGTCTTTACTTGGCGAGTTTTTCCTTACTGAAAACTTAGGAAAATCGCTAAGACCAACAAAGGCTTAGAATCAAAATCTAAATTTGGTAGTGGTAAACTTGTAAGGCTAACAAAATAAAAACCATAGCGCAAGCGTCCGCTCAATGCCATTAAGTTAAGGAGATTCGTCTTCAGTCGGAGACTGATTTCCATTTTCGGCACAGGTTCAGAGAACCTGCGCCAGCGTGTCACGCTGGTTCGAGCGTCCACGCTCGAACCAATTCACACTAACTTAACGGCATTGAGCGTCCGCTTGTGCCGAAACATATAAAAGCAACTTTACATCTTTAACACTACCCTAAATTTCTGCCAACCCAAAACGGAAGCTCAACGTTTAACTGATAACTGTTAACTGATAACTGGTAACTGGTAACTGGTAACTGCTTCAAACCACTTTCGGCCCATCTAAATTCACTTCTGAAATGAAAATTTCCGAATCAATTTTCAATGTTTTCAGGCTGGATTTCATGGATGCTCCCACTTTTTCGGCAATTTCTTTTCCCTTACAAAGGGCAAACATAGATGGTCCAGAACCCGAAATGCTAAATCCTAAAGCCCCGTTTTCCAAAGCAGATTTTTTTACCAAATCAAAGCCTGGAATCAGAATGGAGCGAACAGGTTCTACAATTACATCTTGCATAGAGCGAGAAATCAAATCGTAGTCAGATTGCGTGAAGCCTAAAATCAATCCAGCCAAATTTCCCGATTGCTGAATCGCTTTTGACATTGGAATCTGCCTTTTCAGAATTGCCCGAGCATCTTCGGTTCTGATATGAATATGAGGATGCATCAGCACGCAGAATAAATCTTTCGGCATGGGAACTCGCACCACGTCCAGCGGTTCGTAACTCCGAATCAACACCAAACCGCCATATAGCGAAGGCGCAACATTGTCTGCATGGGCGGCACCGCAGGCAATTCGCTCGCCTTCCATGGCAAATGGCAACAATTCGGGAACGGAAAGTGGCTCGCCTAGCAATTTGTTTACAGCAAAAACTCCAGCCACGGCACTTGCGGCACTCGAACCCATTCCACTTCCCAAAGGCATTTTCTTGTGGAGGCTGACTTCCAAGCCTTGCGAGATTTCCAGTTTCTCCAAAAATTGCTGAATGGCAACAGTTGCCGTATTTTCGGTAGGATTTCGTGGTAATTTCCCATCATCGCCAGTAATTTCCACAATTTCTATCCGATTATGATTGGCTTTTTTCAGAACCAATTCATCGCCAGGTTGCTCCACGGCAAAGCCCAACACATCGAATCCGCAAGAAACATTTGCCACGGTGGCAGGTGCAAAAACTTTTATACTTTCCATTATATTAGTATCAAGTAGTGAGTAGCAAGTAGTGAGATTTTATAGCTATTTACTTTATTTTAGACAAACAAAGTTCGTAAAAGGAATAATTATCTCAGTATTTTTTTGGATTGCCCCAGCGGGCTACGGTTTATACACATCTTTTTATTTGCTCACATTATGGCTTTTTAGCCTGATTTCCGACAACCAAGAGGTTGTCGGCTACTGGTAGGACGTCAGAAAATGAAAGGAAAAATACTTATGTATAAACCGTAGCCCAGCGGGGGCAAAACCTTGGTAGTATCAATAAATATGGAAGCAACCATTGCTCCGTAGGTGCGAAACCTGCTTGGTTATGATTTTTGTACGAAAGATTCCACACCTACGGAGCGGGAAGAACTTTTGTTCACACTCGGTTCTACCAAGATTGCTCCCCGCTGGGGTAGCCATATCTGCTGTCTATTTGTGCGTTTTCGGTAGCACAGCAAACTGTCATAATCAGGAAAAACAAAGATTTCATTTCATCTGAAAAATTGGAGTATATCCTGCTCCAAACTTAGTTTTTGCGGTTTGATATTACAACTTACTATTTTGCTATTTCTGAATTTACTATAGAATATCGGTTTAGAGCGCACAGCACTTTTTGAAGCGGACGCTTCAACGAATGACAAGTCCGAGCGGATGCTCGAACTATTTAGGCGACCTATCCCGATATACCTAATTTACTATTTGCCAGAATTCTTCTTTTTTAATCCTTCATATTTCATTTTCAATAACAATCGCTTGCAGAGATTGAGAATAAAATAGATAAAAAAATATATTTATAATTCAGATGATTTTGTATTTTTGGGGCAATCAGATTAAAAATTGTACTAAAATTTGAAATAAGTTAGTATTTGTGAGGTTTTTTGCCTGTTTAGCAGGCTTGGTTTCACTCAATCCAACCATTTTAACTTTATAAAAAACTATGTCTATTAGATTCAAAGCGTTAGAATTTGTTCAAGGGAGAAAGCCGATTTTGGTAACTCCTCCATCCAATAAAGTGAGCGATTACTTTGGCGAGCATGTATTCAGTTCGGAAACCATGAAGGAAGTAATTTCTCCCGATGCTTTCAAAAAGTTGACTGGAGCCATCAAAAAAGGAGAGCGGATTGAGCCTTCTGTAGCCGATGCGGTGGCAACTGCCATGAAAAACTGGGCAATTGAGCGTGGAGCAACACATTATACGCATTGGTTCCAGCCACTCACGGGTTTGACTGCCGAGAAACACGATGCTTTTTTCGAGCTAAAACCAGACGGAACTACGATTGAGCAATTCAAAGGAAACGCTTTGGTACAGCAAGAGCCTGACGCTTCTTCTTTCCCGAATGGTGGATTGAGAAACACGTTTGAGGCGAGAGGTTACACGGCTTGGGACCCGACTTCTCCCGCTTTTTTGATTGAAAGTGGCAATAACAAAACGCTTTGTATTCCAACGGTTTTTGTGGCTTACACAGGCGAAGCGTTAGATAATAAAGCACCACTTTTGAAGGCGATGGACAGATTGGACAAAGCGGCCACTTCTGTAGCACAATATTTCGATAGAAACGTAACCAAAGTCCATTCTACTTTGGGTTGCGAGCAAGAGTTTTTCTTGATTGATAGGGCTTTGCACGATGCCAGACCAGACTTGGTAGCAAGCGGAAGAACTGTTTTCGGTTCAACTCCACCAAGAGGACAGCAAATGGATGACCATTATTTCGGTTCAATTCCTTCTCGTGTGCAAAGATTCTTGCAAGAGTTGGAAATTGAATGTTATAAAGTGGGCATTCCAATCAAAACAAGGCATAACGAAGTTGCGCCCAGCCAGTTTGAGGTCGCCCCAATTTTTGAGGAAGCAAACGTAGCGGTTGACCATAATTCTTTGTTGATGGATTTGATGAACAAAGTGGGCAACAGACACGATTTTGCCGTACTCTTCCACGAAAAACCTTTTCAGGGATTGAACGGAAGCGGAAAGCACAACAACTGGTCTTTGGTAACAGATACAGGCAAAAACCTACTCCAACCAAGTACAAAAGCAAGAACAAACTTGCAGTTCCTTACTTTCTTTGTCAATATTATTAAGTCGGTTCACGAACATGCAGATTTGATTCGGGCAAGTATTGCTTCAGCTGGAAATGATTTCCGTTTGGGTGCGAATGAAGCTCCTCCAGCAATTATTTCCGTATTTATAGGTTCGCAATTGACTGCGGTTTTAGACGAATTGGAGAAAAATGGAGACATCAAAATCGACAAAGGAGACAATGTTTTCATGAAGTTGGGAATTGATAAAATCCCACCAATTTTGTTGGATAATACGGATAGAAACAGGACTTCGCCTTTTGCATTCACAGGAAATAAATTTGAGTTCCGTGCCGTGGGTTCTTCTACGAATACGGCTTTGCCAATGACTGTTTTGGCAACTGCTTTGGCAGACCAATTGGAAAAATTCCGTCAAGAAGTAGGCGAGCAGATAGATGGAGAAGGCAAGAAAGAAGTTGCCATCATCAACGTATTGCGTAAATACATTAAAGAGTCTAACAAAATCAGATTTGAAGGAAATGGTTATGGCGATGAGTGGGTAAAGGAAGCCGAGAAACGTGGTTTGTCAAACATTCCTGACACGCCTTCTGCCTTGGATGCTTACTTGAGCGAGAAATCCCTCGATTTATTCAAGAGACAAGACATTATGAGCAAGCCAGAAATTGAGGCTCGCCACGAGATTTTGTTGGAGAATTATGTAATGAAAGTGCAGATTGAGTCGAGAGTGATGGCTGATTTGGCGTTGAATACGATTATTCCCGCTTCCATTAAATACCAAAACTCATTGATTGCCAACGTAAAAGGCTTGCGAGACATTGGTTTGGATTCTGAAACGGAGGAGATTGTTGCCAAAATCAAGAAAATTTCCGAATACATCCGAAACCTGAAAACGCTTTCCACTCAAATGATTGAGGCAAGGAAAGTAATGAATGCCAAAGAAGATATTAAAGAAAAAGCTTTAGGCTATTGCAACGAAGTGAAAGGGAAATTCTTTGCAGACATTCGCTACAATGCAGATAAATTAGAGCAATTTGTAGATGATGCGGATTGGCCTTTGCCAAAATACCGTGAATTGCTTTTCTTGAGATAGAAAAATGATTTTCTGATTTACGAATTACGATTTTATGAAAAGCCTTGTCTGAAAAGATGAGGCTTTTCTTGTTCCAATCCAGATTGACTTGAACAATGAGCCATGCAAACAGATTTTCTTATAAACGTTCTCTTGCTATTGAGAGATTGAAACTGTGGAAAATTGACTAACATGGAAAAGAGTAAAAAAGAGAATTTCGCCCGATTTGGGATTGCCACCAAAGGCTTTGTGTATTGTGTGATTGGCGTACTGACTGCCATGAGTGCTTTCGGTTATGGAGGGCAGAAAGCGGGCAGTAGCGATGTGTTGGATTTCATTGCCAAACAGCCTTTCGGACAGGTTTTGTTGATTGTGATGGCAATAGGATTGCTAAGTTATGTATTCTACAGAATGTACCAAACCTTTGCAGATTCTGACAATGAAGGAAAAGATGCAAAGGGAGTTGCCAAAAGAGTGGGTTATTTCATTAGTGGATTGGTGTATGGCTTTTTGGCTTACCGAGCAGTCAAAATGGTCATTGATGCGGGTTCTTCTTCAAGTGGAAATGGTTCATTTATTTCCTCATTGCTAGATAAATCTTACGGAGCAATTTTGGTTGGAATTATTGCCTTGGGGTTGTTGGCAAAAGCAGTATATCAGATTTACAAAGCCTATTCAGGAAAATACAAAGAAAACTTAGGCAATGCAGGATTGGATTCAAAAGCACAAAGTCTGATGTTGAAAGCAGGTAGAGTCGGTTATACTGCAAGAGGAATTGTGATTGGAATTGTCTCTTACCTGCTCTTCAAAGCAGCGCTGACGGGTCAAAATCAAGGAGATGGAAAAGAAAATGCCTTTGATTTCCTCCAAAATGAATTCGGAACAATCGTATTGGGAATTGTAGCAATAGGATTGGCTGCTTACGGAGTCTTTATGTTCATCAAGGCCAAATATCCTTCAACGGATTTGACTTGATAAAAAAGTGGTTGTCTGACAAATTTTATTGTGTTTAGTAAACAGTAAAAACTAATGTCCATTTTCTGAGCCGAAAGCGTAGAAAATGAACTATCCTCCTTCAAGCGTTCTCGCTTGAAGGTTGCCCCACAAAGTTGTCAGACAACCAAAATTGTTTATTAGACTTTACGATTGGTTTTGTATAGAAGCCCTTGTTAGTCTTAGCGTAGCGAGATGGCCAGGCCACCCTGCAACAAGCTGAACCCCAAAACTTCCTTTAATAAACCAATCGTAGTAATATCTATTGCACAACTTATTAAATAAGTTAGACTTGCTAAGTTTTAGAAACTTAGCAAGTCTTTTTACGTTATGATTCAATAATTTGTAAGTCAATTTACCAATAATTACTTACCTAGAATTTTGTTAGATCCGACATTTCCCACCCTTAATTTAGAGAAATTTTGTTTTTTTATTAAATATGATTTTATCCATATTTAATTGTACTATTTATATTTATTTCTTTGGGTTGAGAACTCGGCAGTATGCTTTTTCTGCACCTGCCGATGGTCGAGACACCGATGTTCGGGAATTGTCGAAAAGCTTTTGGGTTCGTGGTTTTCTCGCTTCCTAGACTGGCGGGAGCGAAAAGCACACCGCCAGCTAGTCGCTTTGCGAAATGAGTTCGAGATATTTGGCAAATAAAACATCTCACATTTGAATAATTATATCTTTTCGCAATTAAGTATAATTATGCAATAAATATCAAAAGTCAATTTTAAGGGTGGGAAATATCGGTTAGATGAGACAGCAGTTGAAATATGAAAACATATTAGACCCTTTTATTCGATAAGAGTATGTTTGGATTGATTTCTTGGGAATTTCACGAGATTTTCAAAACAGGCTTTCTAGTGCATCAAATCCTAAGTTCATGTTGCTATTTTTGTTTCTTATTTCCTTCTACTGCATTAAAATTCTTAGCCGTAGCTATGGCTATGTCGAAATGTCGAACCATCGAATTGCTAACCATCGAATTGCCGAACCATCCAAATTTTGCTTTGCAGAAGAAAATAATATTCCAAAAAATTACAGACACAAACTTAGAACTCAATGCACTAGTGCATCAATTCCTAAGTTCGTGATTGTATTTTATGTATCTTTCTTCCTTCTACTGCATTAAAATTCTTAGCCGTAGCTATGGCTATGCCTGCAAATTTTGCTTTGTAGAAGAAAAAAATATTTCAAAAAATACCAACCAGAACTTAGAACTCAATGCACTAGGCTTTTAATGAGCCGTAGAAACCAAAACCAACTCGATTCAAACATACTCTAATAATTACCACTCAAACCAAAGCACTGGCGGAAGCAAAACCAGCATTCCCAAAATGAAGAAAACCACCATTAATGGCGCAACCCATTTTATCCATTTCTGATAAGGCACATTTGCCAAAGTCAATACGCCCATAGTAATTCCGCTGGTTGGAATTATCATGTTGGAAAGTCCATCGCCCAATTGGAAAGCCAAGTACCGTGGTTTGTCGGGAAATCCCAATTAAATCGCCCAAGCGGAGACATGATTGGCATGGTTAAAGCGGCTTGACCTGAACCAGAAGGCAAGAAAAAATTGAGGAAACTTTGGGAATAAAACATGAGCTGAATGGAAATGGCTCTTGGGTAATCTTCCACCACGGAAGACATGGCGTAAAGAATTGTGTCAATGATTTTCCCATCGGAAGCGATGATGAGAACTCCTTTGGCGAGGGCAATCACGAAGCAGACTTTGACCATTTCCGAAGCTCCGTGAACAAATGAATCTACGGTTTCCTGCATTTTCAATCGGGCAATGATGGCGGAAATTACGCCAAGCACAATAAAAAGTGCGGCAATTTCATTGATATACCAATCGAATTTGTTCACTCCAACAATCAAAGCCACCAAACCAAGCAAGAAAACGATAATGATGATTCTGTGCTTTCCCGAAAAGTTGCTCGCATCTGTTTCCACATTTCTGTATTTCGATTTTTGGTCAATCTCGTACATGATGCTTTTCTGAGGATTTTTCTCAATTTTCCGAGCGTAAATCATCAGGAAAATAATGGCAACCAAAGTGAAAAGCAACCAAACTACAATCCGATATTCCCAACCGCTGAAAGGTGGGAGTTCGGCAATTCCTTGGGCAATCCCGACTGTGAACGGATTCAGGAATGCGCCCGCAAAACCTGCGCCCGCACCAATGAAGGGAATGCTCAATCCGACCAAAGAATCGTAGCCTAAAGAAAAACTCAATGGCAAAGTGATGAGCACGAAAACCAAGACCTCTTCGCTCATTCCGAAAGTTGCTCCAGCCAGAGAAAATAGAAATACCAAAATGGGAATGATAATCGCTTTCCGTTGCGGATTTTGCTTACTTTTTTCCACCACAGATTGCAAACCCAAATTGATGGCGTTGGTCTTGTTGATGATTCCGAATGCGCCAGCCACCACAAAAATGAACACAATGATTTGTGCTGAAGAAATAAATCCTTTAATTGGAGCGAGCAGAAATTGAAATCCATTGGCAGGATTTGCCTCAATTTCGTGGTAAGAATTGGGAACGACCACATTTCTGCCATTGACTTCCGTCCGCTCAAATTCCCCTGCTGGCACAATCCAAGTTAGCACCGTAAAAACCAATAAGATTCCGAGAAGGAGAACAAGCGTGTCGGGGAGTTTCATGTTTTAGTATCAGGTATCAAGTATCAAGTATTAAGACAAAAAGAGGAGGGTCGACTTCGCAAAGAGAAAGAAAGGAAAGATGATCTTTGACTAACAATGTAGAGACAAGGCACGCCTTGTCTTGTTTGTGGGTTTGGTGTGATTGCTCAATTTATTGGTTTCATGCTTTGAGCAAATCAATGTGCTAAATCTATCTAATCAGCCTTTATTGCTATTACATCATAATTCAATACGAAAAGTAAGACCTACAATCAGTTATTTACATTCTTATGCCTGTGCGAGAATGGAATCTCGCACTACTGAAATCAAATCTGACAATTTCATTTTCACATTCTCTTCATCAACCAATTGTCTCATCAACGAATCATCTCATCAATTTAATTCATTGCAAATTTCTCGCCTGGCAAAGCAATGCTGAATTGGATGTTGTCCGCTCCGAGTAAGCCGTTTTTGTCTTTTCTGGATTTGGCTGGATTTCGCATCAGAATGACTTGGGAATCGCCCACGACTCGGGCAGAATCGCCTTCAATTACGATTGCCGTAGATTCATCAATGCCAATGCTGACCAATTCAGGATATTCGATAACGGCACTCAACAAGTCGATTATATCGGCTTCTTTTCACAAAATGTTGGTCAATGATAGCAGATTTTACCAAACCCAATCCTTTTGCCATTTTAATGTTTTCAGATTCAATATTTCGGAAAGTGGAGTTGTAATCAGGGTGTTTGAGTTCGTCTCCCGTAATCATTTTCTCGCTCATCATGGCGGCACCTGCGCTAGTTCCCGCAATCACATTCCCATTTTTGTAACTCTCCGCCAAAATAGCTTGAATTTCCGTTCCTTCAATAATATCCATGAATCGGTTTTGGTCTCCGCCCGAAATATAAATTATTTTGGCATTTCGGATGCTGTCGAGTTGGGCTTCGGTAGGAGTTTGCCCTTTCGCCAATTGCGTTCCGAAAACATTCTCCAAACCTTGCTCTTGAAACTGGATTTTGGCAAAATAAACCGCAGAATCTGGCTCACTGCTCGACATCGGCAAAATCAATCCGTAGCCGTCTTTGTCAATTCCAGACAAGGGAAATTAGCTCTTTTACCAATTCTGGTGGGCGACTTCCACCTCCAATAATAAAAAGCTTTGCCTTTGTTTTGGTTGGAGACAGTGGTTTTGGTTTCTTGTTCTCCAACTTCCTTTTCCTGTGCAGATTGGCAGGAAATGATGGAGATTGAGAAAAGTAAAGTAAAGTAGTTTTTTCATAAAAATAGTCTTTAGTCGTAAGTACAAAGTCCAAAGCTATAAATCGAAAACTTTAAACTAGAATCTTCTCGACTTCAGACTTACGACTTTGGACTTAATAAAGAAAGTGCCTGATATTTCTACCACGCACTTTCGTTGGTAACAGCTGGCGAATTCACTCAATCCAACCAACTGGCTTGAATAAAAACAGTTTTGAGCAACTAGATTTTATTCAATGTGGAAAAGACCTAAAGGATCGTTTAGGTCGGTAGATAATGTAGTTCGGTTGGTTCCGTCAATGTTCTGTGCGAAGACATTCGATGTCCCCGTTTCAGACCAATAAACTTTATTGTTGGTGTTGTCTATAGAAATTCCGTAAACTCGACCGCTCATTACCGCAAATTCTGAAATGTTGCTTCCATCCAAATCTGATGTGAGAATGAAACGGTCTCCTCCATCATCAAAGTTTGCCCCGAAATAAATTTTCTCATTTACCTTGTCAATCGTTATACTGTAACCAAAACCTCCCACGTTAAAGTCGATAATTTTTGAGAAATTCCCGCTACTAATTGGCGATTTCCAAACTGTTTCTCCTCCAACTCCTGCACAGTTTGCGTATAGATTTCCATCATATAAGTCAATTCCAATTGGCGTTATGAAAGTCAGGGTTATTACCTATTCCAAAAAATACGCTAGTTGTTCCGTTGGTCAAGTTTACCCTTATAATTTGATTAGTTCCTCGGTCTGCTACATAAGCGTTGTTGTTCGTAGCATCTACCAAAACCCCTTGTGGTTCAGTAAAACCTGTTGCGACAACTTCCTTTTCTGTTCCATCAAGCTTTATCTTAGTCAGTTCGCCATCTGTAACGTCTGTAAAATAAATAAATTGATTCACTTCGTCAAAGTCAATTCCCTCGCTTGTAACACCTACGTTAATTGATGAACCATCCAGAATATTATAGATTCTTTGGTCTCCTGCATCCATCACATATAAATCTGTGTTTAGTGCGTCTGGGTCTTTGATTACGACTGTTTTGGTTAAGAAATCCACATCATCTTCTAAAACTGCCACCAAAGTAACTTTGTAATTTCCTGGCTTTTCATATTTATGTACTGGATTGGTTTCGTTGGAAGTTGTTCCATCGCCAAAACTCCATGTGTAGGTGGGAGTTTCTGAGCCTTCTCGTAATACGCTGTTGTTCGTGAAAGTCACATCGGCTGGCGAGAATCCGCTGTTGCTGATTTGGCTGTCAAATTTCACATCTACCGAACTCGACTGCGGAACGGGAAAGTCATCGTCTCCGCAACTGAATGCAAGGAAAGCGTGAGAAGGAGAATAAATATATTTTTTAGTTTCATAATTTTCTCAATGTTAAATGAGTAAATTCTATGATGTTCAGTATTTACGATTGTACGATTTGAAAAAGCTGAGTTTTAGTATTGATTTGGGAATAAGCCTAGTTAACAGCCTCTGAATAGATACATTTTACGAAGTTTTCTAGAAAATAGAATCCGCTTCGGAAGCTATCGAAACCTGTCCTTTGCAAATCGTACATCGTCTATTTATTTCTTCTGATAATCAATCCTCTCATGTCGTTTCCTATGTCTTTCAACACTTTGGTTTCGCCTTTGTTGCATTCGAGGTATAAATGATTCCGTCTCTGCCCACCCAATAAACCGTTCCTGTCAGTTGATTGATGGCAATTCCGTAGGTTCTGTCAGAGGTTGTTCCAAAAGTTTCTATGTTTGAGCCGTCCAAATTTGCTCTCAACAACTGGTTTCCATCGTTGTTATCGAAATAGATTTTCTCATTTGCTTCATCCACGTCAATTCCGTAGCCAAATCCACCCGCACTAAAGTCAATGATTCTTTCCAAGCTAGTTCCATCTCCAGCACCTTTCCAAACCGTTTCAGCATCAACTTCTATGCAAGTGGTGTATAAGTTCCCATCATAATAATCCAACCCGACAGGAAGCAGGAAGTCGGCATTGTCAGAAACACTATAAATAACACTACTTGAATTGTCAGTAAAGGTCAATTTCCACTATTTCGTCTCTGCTTCTATCTGCCACAAATAATCTGTTGTTTTCAATATCTAATGCAATAGCCTCTTGGACTTCCCAAACCTCCGCATGATTTCCTCTTCGGCAGTTCCTGCCAAATTGTTTTTGTAAACTGCGCCTACGTCATCATCTGAGAAGTATAAATTCTGGTTTGATTTCATCATAAGCCAATCCAAAACTGAATCCATGGCAAATCGAAAGCATCTGAAACAGTAGCGTGTCTTTCAAAGCAGATTTTTCTGATTTTGAAATCATCATTGTCAATAAAATAGAGTTCAAAACTCTTGGGGCAATGGTAATAGTCTGAGAGAATACTTCTCTGAATCCATTTCCGCTAACTTCTAAGCGTAACGGTATAGTCGCCTGCTTTGGAGTAGGTTTGGGTTGGAGATTTTGCCTGCGAAACTGTTCCGTCTCCGAAAGACCACAAATAAGAAAATGCACCTTTGGAATTATTGGCAAATTGTACTGGGAAATTTACTTCGCTCTCTGAATCTACGCCAAATCAAAATCTGGCTTTGAGGGAGCTGATGAAACCTCGTCATCATCGCAACTCATCAATCCAAACCCTAAGAATAGGAAAAGGATGAGCCAATGTTTATAAAATATATTTTTATTCATTTTAGTCTTTTTTATCGTGAGTAATGGGAAGAAGTACCTCGCAGATTCAATCCTTCGTCTTCTTAATTCTAATTCTATTTCCAGTTAAAGTTGTTGGTCTCGCTAGTCAGCTAGAAAATAATCTGAAGATTTACTCTACAAAACTCAACTGAATAACTATTGCATTTTAAGATTGGCTAAGACCAACAACGGCTTTGGAAAACACATCCTTTTTCTTTCTTCTTTTCTCTTTCCTCCTATTAGTATTCTGGATTTTGCACCACCAAGTTGCCTGGCAAATTGGTTTCCCTTTGCGGAATAGGCAATCTTCTACGGAAAGTTTCTAAGCCTAAATCACTCTCAAACAGGTCGTAGCGAATTAAATCGAACCAATAATGTCCTTCAAAAGCAAATTCGGCTCTTCTTTCTGCCAACAGCACCGCTTTCAATTCTGATTCCGAATCAATGTCCACTGCATCCAAATCTGACAATCCTGCTCTGTCCCTGATTTCGTTAATGTCATCTAGCGCATCGGTAGTGTTTCCGCCTGGTCTCAAACCGCTGGCTTCTGCTCGAATTAGGTACATTTCAGAAAGTCGAATGACGATCGTATTAGCGGTACTTGTTCCTCCTGTTCCATATTTTGTGCATTTTGCCACAGCACCGTTTTCCTGAAAATATTCTCCTCGCTCCGGTTCATTTCTGTCCAATAGAAAAGCAAAAAACTTCTACTGGCGGAAATTTCAATTTGCTAGTTCCTGTTAATTCGTCAATCCAAACACTAGGGTCGAGTTCATCGAAGGCAAGTTCGAAAATGGCTTCTTCGCTATTTTCAGTCAAGTAAATTTGGTTGTAGTTTGGCAACAATAAATAACCTGAACTGTTTTCTATGACTGAATCAGCATAAGTAAATGCTTGTGCATAATTCTTTTTGTACAAATACACTCTCGCCAACAATGCCTGCGAAGCAACTTTTGAAGCATAATATTTACTACTTGAATTTCCCAAAAGTGAGCTTGCTTGTTTCAAATCATTTTCTATTTGAGTGTAAGATTCTATCACAGAACTTCTTGCCGTACTTGTCAATTCTGTAGAAGGAGTCAATTTCAGTGGAATTCCAAATTCAGAACTGGCTACTTCAAATGCGCCATAATGTCGAAGCAAATCGAAGAACATCAGACCTCTTACGAAATGAGCGGTTCCTAGAAACTCATTTCTATCATTTTCCGCAAGCCCTCTTACGTTCGGAATTTGTGTAATGATTGTGTTTGCTGCATTAATAGCAGTAAACGCATCAATCCAAACTCCAGCTACATGGCTGTTTTGTGTAGGAACGTTCCCTGTCTCCAATTCGTCCCAAACTGCTGGCGAAACCTGTAGATTCTGCATTTCCAGAGAGTAACTCTGTGGCTAAAATAATTTGTCCTCCGTAGAGGCTTTCCCGTTGAAGTTGGTGGTACAAACCTACGTAAGCGGCCCTTGCAGACTGCGCATCGGTAATGGCACTTTCGTTCGGGATAATTGTTTCTGGCTCTTGGTCTAGCACATCGCAAGCTCCCAATAGGGAAAATGCAAGAGAGATGAGCATATATTTATAATTTATTTTCTTCATAAGATGGGTATTGAGAGGTATATAAATTGTTGTCTTGGCGTGCTAAATTTCATTGAAAACACAATGAATAATTTTGTAAATCACAATTCTATTTTCATTTCAAAACTTAGCAAGCCTTTTTTGCTTTGGACTTTGTACTAAAATCTTTCGACTATTAAAGTCCGATGTTGATTCCGAATGTGAAAGTTCTGGCTTGTCCTAATGTACCGAAATCCTCGCCTTGGCTCGCGTTAAGTTCATCGCCATCTACATTGTTGGAGACTTCTGGGTCAAACCCTAAATAGTTTGTCCAAGTGATAAGATTTCTGCCTTGCAAGTATACTCTAAGCGAGGAAACCTTCATTTTCTCCGCTATTTCCCTTGAGAAATTGTAGCCTAATTTTACATTTTTGAGACGGACAAAATCGCCATCTTCCAAATATTGCGTGCTGAATCGTACCCATTGGTTTCCTTCGCCTTGCAAAGAGGGTCGAGGAATATTGGTAACATCGCCAGATTGCTTCCAATGATTTAATGAGCGTGCCAGTTGGTTTCCAGTCGGAAGCCCTTGGACCAAAGAACCGTAGTTCTCCATGGCGTATCTACTTTGATTGAAAATCTTATTTCCCCCAGAATATTGGAAGAACACTTCCA
>CAVSOI010000020.1:670000-867460 GCA_963729615.1 uncultured Cytophagales bacterium | reverse complement strand
TGTTGTTGGTCACATCGAGCAGGTAAATCATCTCATTGCGCGGGCTTTCGATGCGGACGCGGCCCTGCTGCTTGTCCCAGGTGAGGGAGCGGGCACCGAAAAAGTTCCACTTCAGGAAACGGGTCGCATCGTAGGCCCGCCGCCCGCCGTGGGCAAGCACCACGCTGTCGGCAATGGCGATGGCCCGCGCGTCGGAGCCGGCGGTGTTAAAGCCGGGGGCGGCGGGGTTGGGGTCGGGTATGGTCAGCACATCCTCGGCCGAATCGCGGAAGGTGTGGCAGCCGAGGAGGGTGAGGGCGAATAGGAGGGCGAGCAGGTGACGCATGGGGAGGTGGATTTGCGGATGGGGGAGAGTGTCCTACACGTTAAACCGGAAATGCATCACGTCGCCATGGGTGACGACATATTCTTTGCCTTCCACGCCCTGCTTACCGGCATCGCGGACGGCGGATTCGCTGCCGTACTCCACGTAATCGGCATACTTGATGACTTCGGCGCGGATGAACCCTTTCTCGAAATCGGAGTGGATCACGCCCGCCGCGCCGGGGGCCTTGGTGCCCCGGTGGATGGTCCAGGCGCGGACCTCTTTGACGCCGGCAGTGAAGTAGGTGATCAGGTCGAGGAGCTGGTAGCAGGCGCGGATCAGCTTGTTAACGCCGGGTTCGGCGAGGCCCATTTCGGCGAGGAATTCGAGGCGCTCTTCCTTGGTTTCCAGTTCGGCGATATCGGCCTCGATATCGGCGGAGATGAGAATGACCTCGGCGCGCTCGTCGGCTACGGCGGCCAGGAAGTTTTTGGTGTGCTCGTTGCCGGTGTCGATGCTGTCCAGGTCTACGTTGCAGACGTAGAGGATCGGTTTGGCGGTGGAGTTGGCGCGCCAGGGCGATGCCGGCGAAGGAAAACACGAACCTCGTCATCGTCGGGCTTAAAGGTACGGGCGGGCTTATCGTCGCCCAAGTGTTCCAGCAGTTGGTCGCCCAGTTCCACGGTACGCTTGGCGTCTTTTTCGCCACTCTTGGCGAGACGGCGCAATTTGTCGATCTTCTTTTCGACGGTCTCGATGTCCTTCAGGATCAGCTCGGTGTCGATGATGCCCTTATCGCGCACTGGGTCCACGCTGCCGTCTACGTGCACCACGTTGTCGTCCTCGAAACAGCGCACGACGTGGACGATGGCGTCCACCTCCCGGATATTACCGAGGAACTGATTGCCCAGGCCTTCGCCCTTGCTGGCCCCTTTGATGAGTCCGGCAATGTCCAGGATGTCTACCGTGGTGGGTTGCACCTTTTGGGGATTCACCAGTTCGGATAGCTTGTCCAGTCGCTCATCGGGCACCGTGATTACGCCCAGGTTGGGGTCTTTGGTGGCGAACGGGTAGTTGGCTGCCAAGGCTTTGGCCGAGGTGAGGGCATTGAATAAGGTAGATTTTCCGACGTTGGGCAGGCCGACGATTCCGCACTGTAGCGACATAGCTTGATTTTGAGGGCGCAAAGGTAGTAAATGGGGGGGAATGGGGGTTTGGCGCTTAAATTTGGTCAGATAGTTTGGCGAGGGAAGCCAAATGTCTTCCATCGTATTCGGCCCAATGCAAAAGTATATTTCCATAAATGTCAGCTAACCGCTAATTGTAGGGGCAGCGTTTTGCAAGTTGTGCCTAACTTGTCGATTAACGTCGGAACGGTCGGGTCCATCACCCGACTCTAGCGGTTGTTTCGATACGACACCATCCACTTTTACCCTGCAAAACTCAGATCGTTATGCGCCGATTTACCCTGTTTTTCCTGCTCTTCTTTTTGTTCGTTGCCACTCTTCCGGCTCAGGAGACCCGATTTGTCTCGTCCGCTAACCAATGGAACATCAGTAATAGCGGTAGCCCCTTTTCCCCTCCCGTGATTACCAATTTCAAATACCGCTTCGCCGAGGATAGCACGGAGATGAATGGACAATTCTACTACCAATTGCTCAGCGAAGACGAGGAATTCGGAGAAGACTACGAGCCGACCAACTATGCTTTCGGCAAGAGGGAAATAAAGTCTACCTGCTTAGCTCTTCCAGCGACGACGAAATAATCTATTACGATTTCGATCTCGTGGTCGGTGACACTTTTTACGCCCCCCTTCAGCAACCTT
Source organism: uncultured Cytophagales bacterium (assembly GCA_963729615.1). Taxonomy (GTDB): domain Bacteria; phylum Bacteroidota; class Bacteroidia; order Cytophagales; family Flammeovirgaceae; genus JBLIFI01. The sequence goes on along the minus strand of CAVSOI010000020.1, from coordinate 865,331 downwards.
TCCCCGAAGCTGCCGCCGTGGTCGCATCCGTGGATACGGTGACCTACGATGATGGTGTGATGCGAAAAAGGATCGTACTGACTTGCTACGACGAACCGGAGTTCAATTATATCTGGGTGGAAGGAATCGGTGATCTGCTGGGGAATTTTTAATGTAGAGAGTCTGTGTTTTCTGGATGGGTTTTCTTACCAGTTGAACTGCTTTTCGGTAAACGATACCATTCTCTACGCTAAAGAGGAAGAACCCATTTGCTGGGTTTACCCCCCACTACCTGATTTGCGGCTGGTACGAGACAATAATCAGTGGATCATTGCAAACGGGCTTCCATCGTTAGGAGAGCCAACCGTTACAATAAAATACCGCCTCACCAGCGATAGCCTAGAGATCGACGGTAGATTTTACCCGCGAATTACTGCGCGAACCGCAACGTTTCGGTGTAAATTTTAATGATAGTACTTCCCTGTATTACCGGCAGGAGGGACAACGCGTGTACCGTAAAGCTGGAAACGATCAGGAAGGACTACTCTATGATTTTAGCCTGGAAGCAGGTGATGAATTTATAGGCGGACCCCCTGCGGAAGAAGAAACGTTGTACGTTATTTCTACGGATTCTATCGTACTGGAAAATGGTATCGTCGCCAAAAGACTCATTTATCCTGTGATGAAGAGAATAGCGGCACCGAGCAAGTCACCTGGATCGAGGGTATCGGAAGTTTAAGGGGCCTTAATTACAGGTCTCCTTACTGCATCAGTATCGGCTCGGTCGACGAATTAATTTGCTTTTCCGCTTCGGCGGTGCTCTTCCGGACTATGTCAAACCGGGCGAGGACGACTGCTGGATTACCACCGCCACCGAAAACCTCGTCCGCAAAGACCTTACCATCTTCCCCAACCCCACCGCCGGCACCCTCTTCCTCGAACTTTCGGATGAGGATCTCATCAACCGGCCCTACCGCGTCACCAGCCTCACCGGTCGGGAAGCGGCGCGCGGCATCACCTCCGGTCGCATCGACCTGCCGGCGACCCTGCCCACGGGAGCTTACCTACTGCAACTCCGTTTTCCGGACGGCGTGGGGTGGTGGCGCTTCGTGAAACGGTGAGTAAGCATTGATTCCTTTGATATTAGTACGTTAGTACGTAGTTGGGTAGTAGTGGTAGTATAGGCTGTCCAGTTTATCAAGCTTGAGCCAGTACGGGTTTTGCACTCGCTTCTTGGAGACCTCTCCCCCGGCCCGGCTAATCGAAAGGGTCCCCTTAACCCCTTCCGCCGCAGGAGGAGAGGGGAGATGGGAAGTTGACATACAAGTAAAACTGTAGTGGGTAAACTTAAATAGATTGGACAGCCTAAGTAGTAGTAGGTAGTTTGCGCTCTCAAAGCGTAAGTAGTAAATTACCCGACTACCCGATTTCCCGACTAAACAATCACCGGCTAAACGATGAAAGCAGACCCCACCTACTGGACCACCCGCTACGCCGAAGGAAACACCGGCTGGGACCTCGGCGGCCCTTCCACGCCCCTGCGCGAATACATCGACCAACTGGAAGACCGCAGCCTCGCCATCCTCATCCCCGGGGCGGGCAACGCCTACGAGGCCGAATATTTGCACGAGCGGGGATTTACCAACGTCTCCGTGCTCGACATATCACCCGCACCCCTGGCCGCGCTGGCCGCCCGCCGACCCGGATTTTCCGGCCGAACGCCTGATCGAAGGCGACTTTTTACCCACGCGGGTAACTATGACCTGGTGCTGGAACAAACCTTTTTCTGCTCTTTCCCGCCCGACGGGGAGAACCGCCGCGCCTACGCCGCCCGCATGGCCGAACTAATCCGCCCCGGGGGCAAGTTGGCGGGGCTGTGGTTTGATAAGCCGGTGGGAGACAGCCGCCCCTTCGGCGGCTCGCGGGAGGAATACGTGGGCTATCTGGAATCCTACTTCGCGGTGCGAACCCTGGAACCGGCCTACAACTCCATCAAGCCGCGGGCGGGTAGCGAGCTGTTCGGTATTTTCGTGCGCAGGGGAGAAAGATGAGCGGTGTGTTTCGGTAATTCCGTTTAGTAGAATATTTTTGCCCGTTGCGTGAGCCGCCTGGAGGGCCGACCGGAGGGAGGGTGCGCTAGCACGGAGCGACAGCGAACCCCGGAAGGCGGCGACCCCGAGGCGTTAGCCGAGGGGGCACGCCCAACACCGTGAGACGAATGGACGCAACCCGGCCGGGGGGATGCGGCGTTACCATCACTGCCACCACCACGCCACCCGATGATCAAAGTAATCGAATGCCCCCGCGATGCCATGCAAGGCCTGCGGGAGTTTATCCCCACCGCCCGGAAAGCCGCTTACCTCCAACAGCTACTCGGCTGCGGTTTCGATACGCTCGATTTCGGCGGCTTGTCAGCCCCAAGGCCATTCCCCAGCTGCGGGATACGAGTGAGGTACTGGCGCAGCTGGACCTGGGCCGGACCGCCACCAAACTGCTTGCCATTGTGGCCAATACCCGCGGCGCGGTGGATGCCCCTGAAGCACCCCGAGATCGATTACCTCGGTTACCCCTTTTCGGTCTCCGAAACTTTCAGCTGCGGAACACTAACGCCACGCTGGCCGACAGCATCGACCGCGTGGCCCGCATCCAGGACCTCTGCCTGGCCGCCGACCGCGCCATGGTCGTCTACCTCAGCATGGGTTTCGGGAACCCCTACGGCGACCCCTGGAACGTAGAAATCGTCGAAACCTGGACCAGCCGCCTGGCCGAACTCGGCATCACCATTTTCCAGCTTTCCGACACCATCGGCGTCGCCGAACCCGCCGGTATCGAGTACCTGTTCGGCAACCTCATTCCCGCCTACCCCCGGCTCGAATTCGGGGCGCACTTCCACACCACGCCCACCACCTGGGAAGAAAAGATCAGCGCCGCCCTGCGCGCCGGTTGCCGCCGCTACGACGGGGCCCTGCGCGGCTACGGCGGCTGCCCCATGGCCAAGGACGACCTGACGGGCAATATGCCCACCGAAAATATGCTTACGCTCTTCAACCGGCAAAAACAACCTACCGGCATAGACCTCGCTTGCTTCCAGGCGGCACTGGTGGAGGCGGGGAATTTTTTTCCCCTTACATTAGCCCTTCTTAATCATCGGACGTAAAGTAGGGGCGTAGGCTCCGTGTCCCCTCACCCCCGGCCCCTCTCCTCGGGAGAGGGGTGACGCTATGTGTGCCTAAAAACGTTATTTCTCTCCTCGGGAAAGGGGTGACGCTACGTGTGCCGAAAAACGTTATTCCTCTCCTCGGGAGAGGGGTGACGCTATGTGTGCCGAAAAACGTCACCCCTCTCCTTTGGAGAGGGGCCGGGGGTGAGGGAATGTACACGCATAGGCTGATTACCAAAATACTAAATTACCAGCGGCAACGCCGCCTAAAAGTACGCGCGCAGCGCAAACGTGACCCTCGCCCTCCTCCTTTCCTGTCCCATCTTTCTCCTCATCCTCTACGGCTACCCCGTGGCCCTTACGCTGGGCGGCCTGTCTCTCCTTTACGGCCTCTGTTTTCTCGACCCTAACGCTTTTTCCCTGCTGCCGTCACGCATCATGGGCGTCATGAGCAATTAATGTGTCGGTGGCCAGTGCCGCTCATCGTTGGCTTTTGAGCCGATAGTGTTGATTTCCCTGCCAATTTCTTGGGCAATGAAACCGAGCTTTTTCCCGTTGGGAGTCAGCCGAGTGGAGCGTTTCGATGAAATACTCCAAATGATTTTTCAGCCTTACCTTTTCTTCACTGATGTCTAGCTTTTCGATATAATAAACCAACTCTTGCTCAAATCGGTTGGCATCGAAATTCTCGTGATTCACAAAATCTTCTACCTGTTTGTGCAGTTTTTGGCGAATGTGAGCGAGTCTTTCTGGGTCTCTTTCCGCAGTTTTTTCCAGCAGGTTGCCAATTTGGGAAATATAGCCCTCAAACTCTTTGCTCAATGCTTTTCCTTCCTGCAAGCGGAATTCATCGCAAGCATCAATGGCTTGGGCAATCACTTTGCGCACTTCCTTCCAAATTTCCTCCAACGCATCTTCGTCTGCACTTTGCGTGTAGGCATCGGGCATGAGCATAACCAATCGGAAAATGTCGGCATCATTGGCATTCAGCGCATCGGCAGTTTCTTTCAGGATTTGGTAATTGTTCATCACCACTTCTTTATTCACTTTCAGCTCGGAAACCGATTGGTTGCTGGCGTAACTGAAAGACATGACCACTTTGCCACGAATCAGTTTCTCGCTCAACATTTTTTTTACTTCAATCTCCTTGCTAGAGAATATGGAAGGCAAACGGGCAATTGTATCTAAAAACTTGGAATTCAAAGTCTTGATTTCAATACTCAAATTCATTTTATCTGTCTCGATTCGGGAAGCTCCGAACCCTGTCATTGATTTAATCATCTATATTTTCTAGTTGGATTTGGTTGCTTTCGGCTCGGATTTCGCTCCTGCCAAGTTATATTTGGAAGTTAAGCGAAAATAGAGAAAGGAGAAAAGAATAGAGAGAAAAGATGAGATTTGACGTCTATTATTCCAACTCAATCTGTCTATATCTCGACTCCAACAACTCCTGGTAAGCAACTTTCATTTCTTCTGACAAGAAAGATTGCTGAATCCAATCAATTGCTTTTGGCTTGTTCTTTAGCATTCTTTTGAAAACTCCAACCATTTGTTTCTCAGTAAGTTCAAGCGATTTGCCTAGTTGCTCGAAATGGGTTCGCTTTAATTTCCTCTTTTTCCCTGAAAGCGTTAGTGCCAATTCCTCTGTATCTTTAGGGTTGACGATGGCTACATTCAACAAATCATAAGCGGGAGAAAGAACCCAACCAGACTGGCTTTCAATCATAGAGAAATTTTTGAGGTGCATATCGTTATTTCCCGTTAAGAAAGAGAAAACAGCAAGTTCAAAATAAAGCACTTTATCTAGCAAAGGACTGCTGGAATAATTTCCCAAAGCCTTTCCCACTTTTTCCATCGAGCTTCTGTATTTGTCGAATGCCTCTGTGATTTGGAACATATCGAGTATGTGGATTTTCTCATTCTGCGCTGTTCTGTCTATCCGTTTTGTAATGTAACACAACTCGCCAGATGCCAAACGAATCAGAGAAGATGGAACGGTTCTGATTCCGAAAGAGTTGGCAATTCGCAGGGTCAAATGCTCATTTGCAGGCATTTCGGCAAAATGAGCAGATGGAGGCTTGAAAATATAAAGTCCTTTGAGTGCGCCAATTGCTGTCAATCGGTTTCCCAATCCTTCCCCAGTATCTTTGTTCAGAGACATTGAAAGCTTGGTTTGAACGCCCGTTACAGCAATGCTTCTTTCTATTACTTTTTTAGCCAAATCCGCCATTTGACTGAGAGAATAGTCAATGGTAGGAGATTTCGAACTTCCGAAGAATTCTAAAGAACATTTCTTATGAAACTCATTCGGCTTTTCTATCGGATTGTAGCAGTATAGACATTTATTACTCATGCTCGCTCAATATTTGTTCTATTCCTACCGCTCCAATACAGTCTTTGCAACACGCCAGCAGTAAACCCATTCGGTCATTTTGGTTGATTTTCCAAATTTCTGAAGCAATCTCCAACAGCCAGCCTTCGGGAATCAATCCTTCAAAAAACGGAAAAAGTCTTTTGTCTTTGTAAGCAGTAGGGCTGACTGGCATGGTAAACGTAAGGAAACTGTTGGGAAAATTTTCCACATATTGGGAATCGTATTGGAAAACATATTCCCCTTCGTTTGTTTCCGTTAAAATGCCCGCCAAATGATTTTTGTAAAACACTTTCCCTTTTCTCATGAATTCAAATCTTTACTATTGATTGGAGCGAGCTCATGCCCAAACATACGAAGTACCAAATTGACTTTTTCCATGCTGAGATTGGTTTTGCCTTGTTCAATTTTCCGTAATACGGTCAGCGCCACTCCAGTACGTTCTGCAAACTCTTCTTGCGTTAGGCTCGCTTCCTTTCTACGCCTCTTGACAAATTCGGCTAAGTTTTTCATTATATGCAATTAGATATAAAAACCATATTTCAAGTAAATTTATATGTAAAAACATATAAAAGCCAATAAAAGTTGATTTTTATATTCAAAAGCATATAATTTACAGAAAGTTACCTCTCCACCAAATACAAAACACAGGCTTTCAGCCTTTCGTTTTCCATCATCAGATGATGGTCAAATTCCTCGATTTTGCACATTCCAATCTTTTCCATGACAGAAATTGATGAATTGTTTGCTTTTGGAGCAATTGCATGTATTTGGTTCAATCCTAATTTGTTGAATGCAAAATCCAAACATCTTTTTGCGCCTTCGGTGGCAAATCCATTTCCCCAGGCCGAAGGTTTGAGTCGCCAGCCAATGTCTGTCATTTTGCCAAATGGAGAAAGTTCCTTTTCCATTAACCCAATGAAACCGATGAATTCCTTCGTTTCCAAAATCTCCACCGCAAAGTAGCAATAGCCAGTTTGCTCAAAAGCAGTTTGCATTCTTTCTATCAACTGGCCAGATTCGGTTGGAGTGAGTGTTTTTGGGAAATATTGCATCACTTCCTGACTCGCATTCATTTGTTGGAATGGTTTCAAGTCGGCTTTCTCCCAATTTCGGAAACCAAGTCTTTCGGATTGGAATAGGTAAAGCATTTTGGTTGGATTAAGTAGGAATCTGGCTTTAGAATGAAATTATCAATATTCCAATATTTTATCAAAACCCACAAAAAAAGCCAAAGAAGTTTCCTTCTTTGGCTCATTTTCTTTTGCAAAAGCTATTAAACTAAATCAAGTAATACTTAAAATATGTAGAACAATTTGATTTGCTATTTTACTTTCTTTCTATTTTACACTTGGACTTATTCGTTCTTCTTCGTGGAAATTCAATGTGTCAATAATCTGTTTTCCATTGAAATCCTTTACCATAATATAGACCAGAAATGCGCCTCCATTATAAGTGTATTTCCCAATTCCGTAAAGCAAACCTTCTGGCGATTTGTTCGTGTGGTCATACTCAAATTTTACAACAGGATATTTTTTGAAGAAATCCTTCAGCACAAATTCTGCCTGAGTCTGGCTGTAAGCTTTTATTTCCCCATCGAAGTTCAAATCTACTTTCTCGTTGAAAAATCCAACCAAGCCTTTCGGGTCAGAATTTTGAATCGCTTTTTGTGCTTGAATGAGTATTTCTGGCAGTTTTGTTTGTGCTTTCACAGTAAAACTCGCCATGAAAACAAATAGAAATATTAATATTTTAGTAGAAATTTTCATAGTTTCTCGTATTGGTTTCCCTCAAATGCTCCAAAACAATGCCAACTATTGAAAAGGATAAGGGGCGTTAACATACGATTTACACAATAGTTGCGTTTTAGAATATTGGGCAGATAAATGATGAACTCATCAGCTTGAGCCAGCGAAAATGCTGGCAGAGGTTGGAAACCTTGCCAGACGTTCCTGCCTAGTAAAAGAGTTTATAGTCTCTAATTAAGTTCATAGGATTGAAATTATGCTACAATATTGCTCAAATCACTCATCCACTTTTTCTGCTCGCTTGAAGTTGTGGATTGTATCAATCAGTTTTGGAAGCTCCCACGCATCTTCTACTCTGAAATCTCCAATAGCCGTTCTTCGGAGTGCAGAAAGATGCCCGCCAACTCCCAAGCTTGCCCCAAAATCATTTGCCAAGCTTCTGATATAAGTTCCTTTCGAGCAATCCACTTTGAATTCTACGTTTGGCAAATTAATTTTGGTGATTTCAAAACCGTGAATGGTGACTGTTCTGGTTTTGATTTTTACCTCTTTTCCTGCTCTCGCCAACTTGTAGGCTCGCTTTCCATCTACTTTTACTGCCGAGAAAATAGGTGGAGTTTGCTCAATCTCACCAATGAATTGCTCCGTAGCTTTCAGAATTTCCGCTTCTGTGAGGTGCGAGAATTCTTGCTGATTCTCTGGCTCACTTTCCAAATCGTAGGAAGCGGTGGTTGCTCCTAAAGTGATTGTGCCTGTATATTGCTTGGGCAAATCTTGAAAAGTGTTGATTTGCTTGGTCATTTTTCCCGTGCATAGAATCAGCAAGCCTGTCGCCAAAGGGTCGAGTGTGCCTGCATGTCCAATTTTCTTGAGTTTGATTGCCCCTCTTATCTTGCTTACTACATTAAAAGAAGTCCATTCTAATGGTTTATCTACCAAAAGAACCTCTCCAGTTGCAAAATCGAATTTCTTGTTTTCCAAAGTCAAAGTTATTTTCTTGATTGCTCAAAAGTAACCGTTCTGGTATAGAAAAAGAAGAGGATTCAAAAAAGACCCAAGGTTGCGCTGGTTTTTCCACAGAAAAATTTAAAGAGTCACCAATTCGGATGTCAAGCTGATTGGAAACTATATATCCAACCTAAAATAGTAAGCAAAAAAGTAAATTTCACATTTAGCGAAATTTCGCTTGTTTGTTATTTTTCGTTTTGCTACATTTGTTCAACAAGATTAAGGAACTAACAATTCGGATGATTCAACTTCTTGTTCGTAATCATCCGAATTTTTCAAAACCCTCAAAGCAAAATGGAAAACACCACATTAGCCCTAGAAATCAATGGACAGATGAATCCTGAATTTGAAAGAATTCTTTCCGATGAAGCAGTAGAGTTTTTAACTCAACTTCACCACAAATTCAACAGCAGAAGGTTGGAGTTACTCGAAAAAAGAGTAGTGAGGCAAAAAGAAATTGATGGCGGTCAAATGCCAGCTTTCCTTCCTGAAACTAAAGAAATTAGAGAAGGAGATTGGAAAGTCGTTCCAATTCCCGAAGATTTGCTCGACCGAAGAGTGGAAATTACTGGACCCGTGGAACGCAAAATGATAATCAACGCACTCAATTCTGGGGCGCACGTTTTCATGGCAGATTGTGAAGACTCTAGCGCACCAACTTGGAATAATGTAATCAAAGGGCAAATCAATTTGAGAGATGCTGTTGATAGAACAATCAACTTTACCAATCCGAAAAACGATAAATTCTACCAACTCAACGAGAAAACCGCCACGCTTTTGGTTCGCCCAAGAGGTTGGCATTTAGAAGAAAAACATCTTTTATTGGATGGAGAAGTCATGTCTGGCTCTTTAGTGGACTTCGGACTTTATTTTTTCCACAACGCCAAAAAGAGCTTGGAAATGGGAACTGGGCCGTATTTCTACCTCCCGAAACTAGAATCTCATTTAGAAGCCAGACTTTGGAACGATGTTTTCGTTTTCGCACAAGATTATGTAGGCATTCCGCAAGGCACAATTAAAGCCACGGTTTTGGTGGAGACAATCCTCGCTTCTTTTGAGCTAAACGAAATCCTTTACGAATTAAGAAACCACTCGGCAGGATTGAACTGCGGAAGATGGGATTATATTTTCTCCTACATCAAAAAGTTCAGCGAACATGCCGACAAGGTGCTTCCAAACCGTGCGGAAGTAGGAATGACCGTTCCGTTCATGAAAAACTATTCTGACTTGGTAATTCAGGTTTGCCACAAACGAGGAATCCACGCAATGGGCGGAATGGCAGCACAAATTCCCATCAAAAATGATGAGGAAGCCAACCGAAAAGCCATTGAAAAAGTCTCCAACGACAAAAAAAGAGAAGCAATGGCTGGGCACGATGGCACTTGGGTGGCGCATCCAGGCTTGGTTTCAGTTGCCTTGGAGCAGTTCAATAAATATATGCCAAACGCCAACCAAATTGGTAAAAAGCGTGAAGATGTAAACGTAAGTGCCGAAGATTTGGTAGTTCCCTGCAAAGGTTCAATCACAAAAGCAGGTTTGGAACTCAACATTGATGTTGCCATACAATACCTCGAATCTTGGCTAGGCGGAAATGGCTGCGTGCCAATTTACAACCTCATGGAAGATGCGGCCACTGCGGAAATCTCTAGAGCGCAAGTTTGGCAATGGCTCAAGCACAAATCCAAACTAGATTCTGGCGAGACAATCACAAAGGAAATGGTGGAGTCGCTTATTCCAGAACAGTTAGAAAAAATCAAAAAACTGGTTGGAGATAACAGATTCAACGCTGGGCATTACCAAAAAGCCACTGAAATATTCAGAGAACTGGTTTTCAGAGAAGATTTTGTGGAGTTTTTGACTTTGCCAGCTTATCAGGAAATATAAGAAAGTATCAGGTATCAAGTAGTTAGTATCAAGAATAAAGTAGTTCGAGATTCCTTTCTCGAACAAGATGAGCGGGATTGGAATCCCGCCCTACAGAAAAAGACTCTGAACTGGCGCAGGTTGGCGATTGCGCCCCCAGTCTGAATCTGTGCCGATAATGGAAATCAGTCTCTGACTGAAAGTATAGATTCTAATACTGGCTAAATCATGATACTTTCTACTCAATACTCCAAAAAAAAAGGCAAGAAGTAGCTCGAACTACTCCTTACCCATTTAATAGTAATCAATCAATCCAAAATTATGAAAAATTTAGCACAAAGCAATTATAGTTCTGCTTTAGAAACGGTAAGAAATCTTAAAGCGAAGTATGGAAACTCTTGGAATGCAATAAATCCAGAGAATGCCGCCAGAATGGTCACTCAAAATCGCTTTAAAACAGGATTGGATATTGCCAAATATACAGCTGGAATCATGCGAGAAGACATGGCAGCTTACGATGCGGATTCCTCAAAATATACACAATCTTTGGGTTGCTGGCACGGGTTTGTGGCGCAACAAAATATGATTGCCGTTAAAAAGCACCACAAAACTACAAGCAAAAGATATTTATACCTTTCAGGCTGGATGGTTGCTGCCTTGCGTTCGGAGTTTGGCCCTCTGCCCGACCAATCTATGCACGAAAAAACGGCTGTTCCTAGCCTAATCGCTGAGATTTACGATTTCTTGCGCCAAGCAGACGCCATTGAATTGAATGATTTATTCAAGAGATTGGAAGCTGGCGAAGACGTACAAGACCAAATCGACAACTTTGAAACACACATTGTTCCGATTATCGCAGATATTGATGCGGGATTTGGCAATGAGGAAGCAACTTATTTGCTAACCAAGAAAATGGTGGAAGCTGGAGCGTGTGCCATCCAAATAGAAAATCAGGTTTCCGATGCAAAACAATGCGGACACCAAGACGGAAAGGTAACCGTGCCACACGAAGATTTTATTGCCAAACTGAACGCAATCAGATATGCGTTCCTAGAATTGGGCGTAGATGATGGAGTAATTGTAGCAAGAACAGATTCTGAAGGTGCTGGATTGACCCAAAAATTGCCAGTGAGCCAAGAAGCAGGAGATTTGGCATCCCAATATTTAGCCTTTGTGGAGGCAGAGGAAATTGCCATCTCCGAAGCGAGAGAAGATGATGTGTTGCTGAAAAGAGATGGGAAATTAGTGCGCCCAGTAAGATTGCCAAACGGATTATACAAGTTCAAAGAAGGTTCTAACATTGACAGAGTGGTTTTGGATTGTATCACAAGCCTTCAAAATGGCGCAGATTTGCTGTGGATTGAAACTCCAACCCCAAATGTGAAGCAAATTGCCCAGATGGTAAACAGAGTAAAGGAAGTTGTACCGAATGCGAAGTTGGTTTACAACAACTCGCCATCATTTAACTGGACATTGAATTTCCGCCAACAAGTATATGAAGAAATGCTTGTCGAAGGAGAGGATATGACGGCTTACGATAAAAACAACTTGATGGATGTGTCTTATGACAGTTCAGAATTGAGCTTCCGTGCAGACAAGAAAATCAGAACTTTCCAATTGGACGGAGCGAAAGAAGCGGGCATTTTCCATCACTTAATCACCTTGCCAACCTACCACACCACTGCACTCCACATGAATGACCTGACAGAAGGTTATTTTGGAGAAGAAGGCATGTTGGCTTACGTGAAAGGCGTGCAAAGACAAGAATTGCGTAAAGGCGTTTCTTGCGTGAAACACCAGAGAATGGCTGGTTCAGACCTTGGCGATGACCACAAAACGTTCTTCGCTGGAGAAAAAGCATTGAAAGCGGGAGGAGAAAAGAACACAAGCAACCAGTTTGAAGTCGCAAATAGCGTGGAAGAACCTGAATTGGTTTTGGGGGAATAGCATTTTGAGCGAGGACGTTCAATAACATGATAGGTTCGAGCCTAGAGGCTCAAACCAGTAAATCAGAAAACTTTAGTTTTTCATTTACTTTGAGAAAACTCGCTTCATTTTGGAGTGAGTTTTTTTGTTTTATAGCAAATCAATGTCTATAATTGTCAAAAGTTTAGCAATTACTAAACCATTCTAATGAATTTTGAGTTTAAACAAATAGAAGCTGTTCGTGGAGAAATTCGTTTCTATGCGCTCAAAAAAATAAAGCTCTCTGAGAAATCAGAAGATTCAAAAGATATTGTCTCCCAATTTGAAGAGCATATTAGAAAAAAACATGCAAACTTTACTACTCAACTTGATAGAATTCTAACTATCATGACAAACCACTCTTGTGGTCATTTTTTGCCTCCCACTCAACATAAATTGTTTACTTCTAATGAAGGCGGAACAATTCAAGAACATGAATTCAAGACGAAAAACCTGCGTTACTATGGCGTATTCCTGAAAGAAAAAGGAATGTTTATTATTTATGCAAGTGTCAAAGAACCCAAAAAGCAAAAGCGTAAAAAAGATGGGGATGTCGCAAAATTCAGAGAATTGAAAGACCAAGTAGTCGCACAAATTCTGAACGACAAAGACTAATCGCAACAACTGTATCCAAATAAAAATCTCAACAGACATGAAAACTAGAAAAGAACTACTGCAAACAAAGGATTTTTGGATTTTTAAAATCCAAAATAAGCTGTTTAGACTGATGCACGATTTCATGCAGGAAAATAATATGAAGCGAAAAGATTTAGCGCATGAATTAGGCTATACAAAAGGATATATCTCCCAACTTTTGAATGGCGATTTTGATGGTAAAATTTCAAAATTGGTAGAACTTTCCATGATTACGGGAAAGGTTCCTGTAATTGAATTCAGAGACCTAGACGATTGCATAGCAGAAGATGCGAAAGGCGATTTGGCAACACAGGATGATTTTGGGAAAGTAAAAATGAGTTTCAATCTACTTAATAAAGGCTCGGCTTGTTATGATATTGACTCCATCAGCGATGTATTGCAAAATAAAATTCAGATAGGAGGCGGAGTGAGATATAATGAAATCCAACCCCAAAAAAGTGATTTTTTAGCACTAGGTAAAGCCTAAGAATATGAAACAGACAAAAGTATCATTGAAACTAATTGGTATTCACGACTTTGTATTTCAATGCCTTGGGACATTGCCAAAAGAACTTGCAAAAGATTTTAAGCAAGAAAACATATTTGTCAATGTTTCGACAAATGTAGAGACCAATGTTTCTGAAAACTCTTTGAGCGTATTGGTTACCACCCAGCATTTATATAAGCACGAAAACAAAGAAGAAATTCTCTCTCACTACGAAGGACTGATACAGTTTGAGATTGAACAGTTGCAAGAATATGTGAAAGAACAAGAGGATAAACCTCCAAAAGTATCTGAACAATTGGGCGTAACTGTGGTAAGTTTGGCAATTTCTACGGTAAGAGGCATTTTGAGAGAGAAATTAAAAGGAAATTCCATTTTGCATGGAAATATAATTCCACTGGTCAATCCACAAGATATTGCTGAGAAGTTTAGGTAGCCTTCATTTCAAAGCATTCAATCCTTTTGAGAAAACTCGCTTCATTTTGGAGCGAGTTTTTTTGTTGATTCATCATTTGAAGGAAGCGGATAGGTATTCCCCACCAATCCAAATCCCACAATAATTCCTAAAAATCTCTCATTCCAATAAATCTTGATATAGCTTTGCAGTTGCTTTCAGAAAGCTAATTGTAGCTTTCTGAAGATTTTTTTACATAGAATTTAATTGCCAAGAAAAGATGATTGAGATCATAGAAAATATAGAATTACAATTCCTTACCATAGACGATTACCAAGAGTTGAAACTTGCCATGATTGAGGCTTACTCAACCATGCCAGGTTCTTATTGGGGAGAAGAACAGATTCAGTCTTTGATAGAGAAATTCCCAGCGGGGCAAGTAGTTATCAAAGCCAACGGGCAAATTGCAGGTTGCGCCTTGTCTATCATTATTGACCAAAGCAAGTTTGAGGGGCAACATACTTACAGCGATATCACGGGAGATTACACTTTCAGCACGCACGATGCAGAGGGAGATATTTTGTATGGAATTGATGTTTTCATCAAATCTGAATACCGTGGGTTGCGATTGGGAAGGCGATTGTACGATTACAGAAAGGAATTATGCGAGAACCTGAACCTGAAAAGCATCGTTTTTGGAGGGAGAATTCCCAACTATCACAAACATGCGGAGTCAATTTCTCCAAAAGAATATATTGAAAAGGTAAAGCGAAAGGAAATTCATGACCCAGTGCTGAACTTCCAAATATCCAACGATTTTCATCCCGCCAAAATTCTGAAGGGTTATTTAGAGGGAGACAAGGCATCGAATGAGTTTGCCGTTCTGATGGAGTGGGACAATGTGTATTACGAAAAGAAAAGTACCAAAGCAACCACAAACAAAAGGGTAATCCGTTTGGGTTTGATTCAGTGGCAAATGCGTTTGTATAAAGGGTTGGATGGATTGATGGAGCAAGCCGAGTTCTTTGTGGATTCCGTTTCCAGCTATCGGTCGGATTTCGCACTTTTTCCAGAGTTTTTCAATGCTCCTTTGTTGGCAAAATACAATCACCTGAAAGAGTCTGATGCCATTCGGGAATTGGCGAAATACACGCCAGAAATTGTACAACGATTTTCTGAACTGGCAATTTCCTACAATATCAATATCATTACGGGCAGTTTCCCCGAAGTGAAAGGCGATTTGCTTTACAATGTGGGCTACATCTGCAAACGAGACGGAACTACCGAAAGATACGAAAAACTGCATGTCACTCCGAATGAAGCAAAGGTTTGGGGCTTGCAAGGTGGGCATGAACTCAAAACATTTGATACCGATTGCGGGAAAATTGGCGTGCTGATTTGCTACGATTCCGAATTCCCAGAACTTAGCAGGCTTCTGGCAGATGAGGGAATGGAGATTCTGTTTGTGCCATTCCTGACCGACACGCAAAATGGCTATTCCCGAGTGAGACATTGCGCACAAGCCAGAGCCATTGAAAACGAATGCTATGTGGCAATTGCAGGAAGCGTAGGAAACTTGCCAAAAGTGAATAATATGGATATTCAGTATGCGCAATCCATGGTTTTCACTCCGTGCGATTTCTCATTTCCAGCCAACGGAATCAAAGCGGAAGCCACCACAAACAGCGAAATGATTCTAATTGCCGATGTGGATTTGGATTTATTGCGAGAATTGAACCAATTCGGAAGCGTAAGGAACTTGAAAGACCGCAGAAAAGACATATTCGATTTGAGGAAACTGGCTTCTAAAGAGAAGGATATTATTTGATTTTGTTACCGTAAAATATGAACAGTAATACACGCTGGCAGAGGTCGAAAACCCTGCCAGACGTTGCGAATATAACGAGGTTCAGTAGAAGCAATTTCAATTGCGTGAGACTGTCACACAACAAATATTCAATTTGTGAGACATCGTTACACAAATTGGGAAAGCTGAAAAACACATCAATTATTGCACAAAAAACGAAAGCGTTCCTCGGAAATGGTCTTTTTCAGACCTTTCCGATGGGAGAATGAGTCAAATAAGTGTAAGCCAAATAAATAATTTAGAGTTTTAAAGTAGAAATAAGTACAAGTAAATAATAGAAAAATAGTAAGTCGAATGGCCGATGCCAAAGTGGAGTAAATATTTGGTAGTCAGATATTTATATCGAAATCAGAATGTCAAATAATTCCGTCCGCATACTTATAAAGGAAATAATTGAGAAGTAAAATATGAGGTTGGATATTGAAAAAGAAATCTATTTTTCAATATCCAACCTTTTTTAGTTCGTAGTTTTACCCAAAATCTAGCAAGATTTATTTTTTTGTGAGTTCTTTTGCAATAAAGAAAACTCAATATCCATGATTTGCTGTGTTTTCTGGGAAATCCGATTAAAAAAATGCACTAAATGAATCATCCTCCAAACAAAAACCACTTAAAGTTTATTAGAAAATAATGAAGAATACCTATTTCGATTTGATTGACCA
This sequence comes from uncultured Cytophagales bacterium, assembly GCA_963729615.1. Taxonomy (GTDB): domain Bacteria; phylum Bacteroidota; class Bacteroidia; order Cytophagales; family Flammeovirgaceae; genus JBLIFI01. The sequence continues at coordinate 849,173 of CAVSOI010000020.1, read as the reverse complement.
GAGTTACTACTTTCCTCAGGAAGGTTTCGACCTCAACAATGATTCCCTCACATTCCACGGTGTCTCCCTGAAACACCTTATTGAAAAATACGGAACACCTTTTCGCTTCATCTACCTTCCAAAAATAGGCGACCAAATCAAAAAAGCCCGAAATTTATTCAATCGAGCCATAAAAAAGAACAACTATCAAGGGAAAGTACCATTTTTGCTATTGCACAAAATGCAATCACTTCAACCATGTGGTAAACGAGGCATTGAAACACGATGTCAACATCGAAACTTCTTCGGCATTTGATATTGATTTGATTTTGCACCTTTACAAAGCAGGGAAAATTGATAAGGATAGAATAATTGTTCACAACGGCTACAAAACAGATGATTACCTTATCAAAATGAACAAATTGCAGGAGATGGGTTTTAAAAATACCATCAATGTGTTGGACAGCATGAGCGAACTAGACCGCATGTTGGAACTCAGCAAAGATTCGGAAACGAAGTTTAAAATTGGCATCAGAATGTCAATCAACGAAGAAGCGCAATCTGCTTATTACACTTCCCGATTGGGCATTCCGCATAAGGAATTGAAACAGTTTTTTGTCGATAAAGTAAGAGACAATGAGCGAGTGGAGTTGAAAATGCTCCATTTTTTCGTGGATTCTGGCATAAAGGACACGCCTTACTATTGGGGCGAATTCCAAAAGGCATTGAAGCTTTATATCGAATTGAAGAAAGGAAAGTGAATTTCTGGATTCGTTCAATCTCGGTGGTGGTTTCCCAATTCGCAATCAACTCGGTTCGGAATATGATTACGAGTATATGATTAACGAAATCATTACAAACATCAAAACTGCTTGCAATGATGAAGGCATTCAAGAGCCTAGATATTTTTACTGAATTCGGGAAATATACAGTCGGAGAAGCTGGTGCAATCATTTTCAAAGTTTTGGAGCAGAAACAGCAAAACGATACGGAAACTTGGTACATCATTGACAATAGTTTGATGAATACGATTCCCGATGCTTGGTCAATCCAGGAGAAATTCATTCTGTTGCCCATCAACAAATGGGGCAATGAATACGGCAGAGCAAACATTGGTGGAATCAGTTGCGACCATTCCGATTACTACAATTCGGAAGATTTGAACCAAGAAGTTCTGCTTCCGAAATACAGCAATGACGAGGAAGAACCGCTTTATTTAGGATTTTTCCACACGGGAGCTTATCAAGATTCGGTAAGTGGTTACGGTGGAATTAAACACTGCCTCATTCCCTCGCCAAAACACGTCATCATTGACCGAGATGAAAAGGGAAATATTGTGGATTAGGTTTACAGAGAAGAACAATCTGTCGACGAAATGCTAGATATTTTGGGTTATATCAAGAAAGAATAGAACGGATGTACGAATTACGATGTACGATTTTGTATGTACGCTCAAGTAATTTTGGAAAAAGAATTTGTTTCGAGATCACCATAAAGCTGGTGGCAATTGAATTTGTATAAAAGAATTCCCGAACCAAATTCAGTTGGGTACAATGGGCGCATCTCAAAATTTCGCAGGAAGGATTTGGAGTCTGTCGCTCGCCTTCTGACAAGGAACGTAAAGTGTCGGCTTCTAGCCAATTTTCTACGAAATGCGACAAAATGAGATACGCCAATATACTAACAAATCGTACATTGTAAATCAGAATTCGTACATCCATTCAAATCTCCAATCTTAAATAAATATGGAAAAAGGAAAAATATCTCAATTCATGCTTGAGCATTTCAAGCATTTTAATTCTGCCGCTTTGGTAGATGCTGCAAAAGGCTACGAAAAGCAATTGGAGCAGGGAAATAAAATGATGATTACCCTCGCTGGTGCGATGAGTACCGCAGAATTGGGTAAATCATTGGCGGAAATGATTCGACAAGATAAAGTGCAAATCATCACTTGCACGGGAGCGAATTTGGAGGAGGACATCATGAATTTGGTGGCACATTCCCACTACAAACGCATTCCCGAATACCGAGATTTGACTGCCCAGCAAGAGCGAGAATTGCTCGACCAAGGCTTAAACCGTGTAACAGACACTTGCATTCCCGAAGAAGAAGCTTTCAGAAGATTGCAAGAGCATATTGAGAAAATCTGGAAAGATGCCGAAGCCAAGGGCGAACGCTATTTCCCACATGAATATATGTACAAAATGTTGCTTTCTGGAGTTTTAGAAGAACATTACGAAATCGACCCGAAAAACTCTTGGATGTTGGCGGCAGCCGAAAAGAATTTGCCAATCGTTGTCCCAGGCTGGGAGGATTCCACCATGGGAAATATTTTTGCGTCTTACTGTGTGAAAGGCGAACTCCAAGCTTCTACCACAAAATCGGGCATTGAATACATGATGTGGCTGGCAGATTATTATACGGAAAACACGAATGGAAATGGAATTGGCTTCTTCCAGATTGGTGGGGGAATTGCAGGAGACTTCCCAATTTGTGTCGTTCCCATGCTCTACCAAGATTTGGAGCGCACAGAAACTCCATTTTGGAGTTATTTCTGCCAGATTTCAGACTCCACCACAAGCTACGGCTCTTATTCGGGTGCAGTACCCAACGAGAAAATCACTTGGGGGAAACTGGATGCCGACACACCAAAATTCATTGTAGAATCGGACGCAACTATTGTTGCTCCCCTGATTTTTGCGTATTTGCTGGGTTGGTAAAAACTTGATGTATTACCCCAATTATGAGTTATATATTTGATAAGTACAATTATTGATTGGGGAAATGAAGACAGGGTGACCTAGCCATGAAGAATGAAGAATTAAAAATGAATTAAGTAATTGTCAATCAACAGCTTAGTATTATTTTATTTAGTCAAAATATTAACATACAGTTTTTAATTAAGTCTAAAAATAATGCAATACATTAAATCTTAATTTTTGACTATACAAAAAAAAATACAGTTAACCTACTGATAATCAAATTTTTAAACCCGTTACTTAGGTTGATATCTATTAAAAAAGGAAAATAAAAAAATGCTATTTACTGCCTGATTATAGATGTCTAGTGCATCAAATCCTAAGTTCGTGTTGCTATTTTTGTTTCTTATTTCCTTCTACTGCATTAAAATTCTTAGCCGTAGCTATGGCTACGACTGCAAATTTTGCTTTGCAGAAGAAAACAATATTCAAAAAAATACAGACACAAACTTAGAACTCAATGCACTAGCCTGTTTTACCTGAGACAATGTAAAATCAACTGTTTTCTACAGAACGTTGTTTTTCATAAATGATAGAGATGCTTATCATTGAAGTAAGATTTTATTGTTTTTCTTACCTTCTTACTGATTTCTTTGTAACTTTGGAGTGAGAATTCAAGGTTTTTTGCATAAACTTTGATAAAACCACAAAAAACTATGTATAAACTACTAGTGTCATTTCTGCTTATTCTTTTCTCAGTAGGTAATTTAACTGCTGGGGAATTGATTTTAAGCGGTGTTTATCATGGCAGTAATCTGTATGTGCAGAATCCACACGATGGAGAAAGCAATTATTGTATTAAAGATATTTATGTGAATGGAAAAAAACACATGGATGGACCAAATACATCTGTTTTTACAATAGATTTATCTTCATTCTCTGAGGGGGGCAAAGTGAAGATTGAGATTTACCACTCCGATGGTTGTGAACCAAAAGTAATCAACCCAAATGCGATTCAGATAAAAGATGAATTCCAGTTTGTTTTCATGAATATGGACGACCACCAAATTCATTGGAAAACAAAAGGAGAGAAGAGATTAGGCAAGTTTTTCATAGAGAAATTTGAGCATAATGTTTGGAATATGGAGCGTGCAGTTGATGGAAGGGGAGAGGCAAGCAATGAATATAGAAAGCCTGTGGATTACCATGCTGGCGATAATAAATATAGATTAAAATATTTGGCAATTTCAGGAAAAACCTACTATTCCGATGAGGTAACTTTTGTCTCTAAGCGAGAAAAAATCACATTTTCTCCTCAAAGAGTTGCCGATAAGTTAACCTTTTCTCGCTCTACAGACTATGAAATCAGAGATGCTTACGGAAATAGCGTAATGTCTGGCAGAAGTGAGAACGTGAACTGCTCTTCTCTAAAAACAGGAATTTATTACTTGATTTTTGACAATAGAACTGAGAAATTCATCAAAAAATAAATCCAAAATTAAATCCTTTCCCACTCCTTAAACTCAATGCGCTATGAAAGACGAAAACGTTCATGATTTTTTTACTGAACTGGCCGAAGAGCTAGACGGCATTTATTTAGATTATACGGGAGATAGTGGAGCAATGAATTTGAAGTTGCCCAATGGCAGAACTCAAAGCGTAAAAAGCTATATAAAAAATAAAGGAGAAGGTGACATGATTATTTTCATGTCCAAAATTTGCCATTTAGATGAATTTCCTGATAAAATAGATTTCAAAAAAATGCTTGAACTGAATCACAAGTTGGTTTACTCTAAAGTAGTGATTGATGAGGATTATATGGAAGTCGAGTCTGACTCAAGCTTGGAATTGAGCAACAGAGAGGAAATAAAGTATATAATTATGGAAGTCGCCAGAGTGGCAGACGATTTGGAGAATGAAATCACAGGCCAGGATGTTTATTGATATCCAATCAGAATAACTATAACACTCCGAAAGCTCACACTTTCGGTTTTTTTATGTAAAAATATGTCTGAACTCTAGAAACTACACACGCTCGCAATTAGCTTTAAGAAACGGGCAAGACCGAGAGGAAATTTGGTGCGCCTACAATGGATTTATCTACGATGTTTCCAAATCCAGACTTTGGCGAAACGGAAAACACTATGAGCATTGGGCAGGACAAGATTTAACCGAAGAACTGGAAGATGCACCACACAATAAGAATGTTTTCGATAAATTTGAAGTAATCGGGAAATTGGAGTAAAAGCATATTTTGGCGAAGATTCACAAATTCCCTAAATCAGATACCAAAAAGATGATTAAAACTATATTTCAAGATACAGAAAATAATTTCGAGTGGATAGATGTTACGCTTCCATCGGCAGAAGATTATGAAGATTTGACAGCAAAGTACAACCTCCACCCTGCTGCCGTAAAAGATTGCCTTTCGCCTTATCATTTGCCAAAGTGCGAATTGATTGAAGATACTTTATTCGTCATTCTGCGAATTAGGGATTCGCAAGCCAAAGCCGATGCCGATGATTTACGCTCGCTAACCAATAAAATAGCCATTTTCAGTAGCGACCGACATATTATTACCATCCACAGGAAACCAGAAAAGTTTCTGTTAGATTTGGGAAAAGAATGGAAAGACTATCAGAATATTGAAGATGCCACTAGGAATCACCTTTTCAACAACATTGCCGATGAGGTTATTAGCACTTTTGAGAAAGGTTTGTATGAAGACGATTTGGAGATGGACGAACACGAGCGGAAAATATTTGAAAAAGCAAAAAACTCCGAGAAACTCATTCAAAGCCTTTACATGATTAAGAGGCGAGCTTCCGTTTTCAAGCGAACCATGTTGCTTACCAAAGACGTATTCAAAAAATTTAAACGTTACGATAGCTCAAACAGCCCTTTCACAACCGATTTGATTGAGAGTTCCGAATCGCTCTATTTCATGGCAGATGCTATCCACGAGAATGTGAACAACCTGCTCAATCTCCACATTTCCCTTGCTTCGCACAGAACCAACGAGGTCATGGGCGTTTTGACTATTTTCTCCGTTTTCTTTCTCCCGCTGACTTTCATTGTTGGATTGTACGGAATGAATTTTGACTACATGCCCGAACTTCATTACAAAATGAGTTATCCGACTGTGATTGGCATTATGCTTCTGATGGTAGTGCTGACTTATACGTGGTTTAAACGGAAAAATTGGATTTGATTAGATGGTAAAATAGGAAGGACATAGTTCATGTGGCACTCATAATATAAAATATTTTTTGTTGGATTTCATGAATTGCCTACTGATGAGCAGAAATCAATATTGCCGAAAACCCACAGTGAACTAGTGCATTAAATCCTAAGTTCGTGTTGCTATTTTTGTTTCTTATTTCCTTCTACTGCATTAAAATTTTTAGCCGTAGCTATGGCTATGTCGAAATGTCGAACCACTGCAAATTTTGCTTTGCAGAAGAAAATAATATTCCAAAAAATACAGACATAAACTTAGAACTCAATGCACTAGTGAGTGTCAACCCAGCCAGTCGCATGTCGCCAATTTTGGGGAATTTATTACCAATCTATGCTTCTCGCACCAAGCCTAACCAATCATAGCATCAGGCTCCATTCCAGTTTGGCTTCCCCAAAATTGATTGCGGACGGCTAGTTGCGGACGGCTAGTTGTGGTTTTGGGTTCAATTCTGTAATTACGAATGACAAAAGAGCCTAATAGTCTGTTTGAAAAGGTATTCTACCAGACTGTTTCATAGTTAAGTCCAAAAACTAATTAGGCATATTAAAGAAATAAACTAAACATTTCTCTTGTTTCTTTTTGGTCCGGGACACGCTGTCTATTCTTCCCGTTCCACTGCGGGTGTAAAAATATTAGCCATAGCGATGCTATGCCTAATATTTTTGTCCCGGCTGGGAACAGCTAAACTAGCTAGCGTAGCCCGACCTCAAAAATAAACCGCAATAAATGTCCATTTTATTTCTTTGATATGCCTTATGCTGTGCCTGTCAGAACCTCAAGTTCTGACAGAATCCGAGTCCTCAGACTCGGAGAAACACAAAATAGGCGTTTCAATAACTATCTTTGAATATTCTGAAATGGTTTCCTCCTAAAGTCGGAATGACACCTAAACCAACCCATTCATATAAAAATCCCTCCTCCAAATTGCCAACTCCTCATTTCTTCCATAAATTGCGAGCATGAGAAACCTCTTGTTCATTTTGAGTGTTTCGGCATCAAATCCAACCCTAAAATAAAATTCTAATAGAAATGCAAATTCAGAATATCATAGAAAGTGCTTGGGAGAACAGAGAACTCCTCAAAGAAAAAGAAACCATTCAAGCAGTAGAACATGTTGTCAGCGAGTTAGACAAAGGTGTTCTGAGGGTTGCCCAGCCAGAAGCAGATGGCTGGAAAGTGAATCAATGGATAAAGAAAGCAGTAATTTTGTATTTCCCACTCCAAAAAATGGAAACTATTAAGGTTGGGCCGTTTGAGTTCCATGATAAAATTGCCTTGAAACAGAATTATGCCGATTTGGGCGTGCGAGTTGTGCCTCATGCCATTGCTCGCTACGGCTCTTTCGTGAACAAAGGCGTGATTATGATGCCTTCTTACATAAATATTGGAGCTTACGTAGATTCGGGAACGATGGTAGATACTTGGGCAACCGTGGGCAGTTGTGCGCAAGTGGGCAAACACGTGCATTTGAGTGGCGGGGTTGGATTGGGTGGAGTTTTAGAACCTGTTCAGGCCGCCCCAACCATTATTGAAGATGGTGCGTTCATCGGCTCCCGCTGTATTTTGGTAGAAGGCGTGAGAGTGGGGAAAGAGGCAGTTTTGGGCGCAAATGTAACCATTACAGGCTCATCAAAAATCATTGATGTGACTGGAAACGAGCCAGTTGAGTATAAAGGCTACGTTCCCGAACGCTCCGTAGTCATTCCAGGAAGTTACACTAAAAAGTTCCCAGCAGGAGAGTACAATGTCGGCTGTGCTATTATTATTGGCAAACGGAAAGCTAGCACAGATTTGAAAACTTCCTTGAACGATGCGCTGAGAGAAAACAATGTTTCTGTCTGATTGAGTAGTTTTTCCTTGGTTGGAGCTTACAGAACGGAAATTTTGTCAAAAGAATTGGCTTGGTTTCGTTTTTGACAAACTCAAGTCTGAAAAAGGAACGAGAATCTTAACTGAATCATTCTCATTACTAAATACTCATTACTCACTACTTATAAAAATGACAAAAATACGATCGACAACCGTACTTGCTGTTTCCCACAACGGACAAATTGCCATTGGGGCAGATGGGCAAGCTACCATGGGAAATACTGTTGCTAAAACTAAAGTGAAGAAAATCAGGAAATTGCAGGATGGCAAAATCGTGATTGGCTTTGCAGGCTCTACCGCAGATGCCTTCGCATTGATGGAGAAATTTGACGAAAAACTCAGTGCTTACAGCGGAAATATGAAAAGAGCCGCTATTGAATTGGCAAAAGAATGGCGAACCGACCGCTACTTGCGCAAACTCGAAGCGATGATGATTGTGGTAGATAAGGACGAGATTCTAACCATTTCAGGAACTGGAGATGTCCTCGGGCCAGACAATGACGTGGCCTCAATTGGTTCAGGAAGCATGTATGCGCAGGCTGCTGCACTTGCATTGAAAAAACATGCCAAACATTTAACCGCAGAGGAAATCGTGAAAGAAGGCTTAACAGTTGCAGCAGATATTTGCATTTACACAAATCACAATTTTATGATTGAGACATTGTAGAATTCCCTTGCCTGATTATTGCAGAAACCATCTGTTCTATTGATTTGGAACAGGTGGTTTTGCCGTTTATGAACGAACGCTCAAACTTTATGTCATAGCAAAAACGCCAAACCTTTTCAGGCTTGGCATTCAAATTATCTACTTGTTCAGAAAATTAAGCTACTGGAGCTTTTTTCTTAGGAGCAGCCGCTTTTCTTACAGGAGTAGTTACTTTTTTCTCCACACCGACTTGTGCTTCCAAAGCTTCAATTCTTGCTTGCAAATCTTCTACATCAGAGTTTTTAGCAACTTTGAATTTTGCGACCATGTCCTCAACAATTCTTTTCAATTGTCCTTCGAACTCATCTTTCTTAGACTTCAGTGTCTTTGATTAAATCATCAACAACTTTCTTTCCCTCATCACTTGATATTTTCTTCTCGTCAACCAATTGGTCAACTGCTTTCTGAAATTTGTCAGCAGTCAAAGAAACAAGTCCAACACCAGTGTAAATGAATTTTTTAAACAAATCTTCCATGTCGATTCAATTTTAAATTAAAATAATGATTAATTACTGATGTCAAAGGTCGCAAAGAATATGCAAAAATGTTATGCACGCATAACAAATTTTGAAAATTTCATCATATAGTACAATAAAAGCCGTGTTTATTGAATTATTCTAAGAATAATTTTTCAAAAGAATGGGAAAGTACTCTGAAACCATACAATTTATGAATGCCACAATAGCAAAAAATACTGACACATTGGCAATTCTTGCTTTTTTGTCAGTTTCAAAATGAGGGAGTTGGGGTTTTTTGTCCGGGTTTTAAACGAAGAAGCCATACTACATGACAATTTTTGAAAGCCACTATTTTACCACACACCACCCCTGCCCTAAAAGGGGAAGGAGCTAAATCCCCCTCCTTTTGGAGGGGTTAGGGGAGGTAGAAAAGCTGAAATTTAAGCTATTGAGAAAAATTGTCATGTAGCATGCGAAGAAGCAATCATTATATTCATTCGATACTCAAAGTTTGTTAGTTATTTGCTCAAATACTCTATGGTAGTGTGCAAGATATAAGGCTGCTCTTGGATATTTCGGCACAAGCGGAGTGCCGCCCAGCGAAGTGCCGCCCAGCGGACACTTGTGCTATAATTTTTTGTTTGTTATCCTTACCAGTTTATCACTACCTACTTTGTTTTGAGTTTTATCTCTCCATCCAAAATTCAAGATTTCTTTCATTGCCTACAATTGCAATGATTATCAAAGTCTTGTCATAGAATAGAGTTTATGAATAGAAGAAATTTGAGTAGCTGGCGGTGGTTGTGTGCAACCCCGGCTTAAACCCACCAGTCTGAAGTTGCTATAATACCCATACTACCCGAATAACGAGTTTAAAATTTTTATTATCAGCAGGTTAACTATATTATTTAGTTCAGTCGTTAATTTGGGTAAAGCGTTGTATTATTCTGATAATTCCATTTCAGGAACCGTTACTCTATAAAATTCAGTCAGCGTGACTCGGTCAGCGTGACTCGGTCAAAGACTGATGGTTGTCTGACAAATTTTGTGTTGTTTAGTAAACAGTAAAAAACAATACGCATTTTCTGCGCTAAAAGCGCAGAAAATGCGCCCTTCTCCTTCAAGCGTCCTCGCTTGAAGACCACTCCACAAAAATTGTCAGACAACCAGACTGATTTCCATTGTTCGGCACAGATTGGCGATTGCGCTCCCAAGAAAGAACTTGCGCCAGCGTTTCCGCTGGAGCAAGTGTCCACGCTTGCACCACAAGTAAAAATCAAAATTGTACTCAATACCCAAATTAACGATTGAACCAAAGCAAATAGGAAAGTATTTAAGTTTATCTACTTAAGGAAGTCCTTATTCTATTTTTGTTTGATTTTCGTATTTACAAATCCTCACATCTTCAAATCCCTTTAATCTTCCTTCAACTCAGGATAGGCTTCGTAAGCAAGCAACCAAGCTAGTTGGAGGACGAGAATCCCCACGATTACCTGCAAGGCAATGACTGGAATATTATCATAAACTTCGTAAAAGAAACCCTCTTCAAGCCTGATTGCATAGGGGAGTCCGATTCCCATTAGAAAAACCACCAAGACTGAAAGCAGAATCATGGCTGTGCTGTGCAACCATTTCCTGTCCCAGCCGAAAGTTGCCAAAGAAGCCGAAATTAGTATTGCGGGAACGAACGAAACATAATATCCAACCAGCTGAACATCAAATAGATAGTGAATTCCCGTTGCCGAACCTTCAAAAACAGGAACTCCAAAAATGCCCAAAATAAAATAGGTCATTATACTTCTAAGACTTGCCTGATAGCCGTAAATCGCTCCAATCAAAGCCAATCCTAACGGCTGGAAACTGCCTGCTACTTCAAAATAAGGAATTTGGAACGTGAATTTAGCGAGAACAATCAGCATTAGCGTATTTTCAAGCACAAGATAGGTTCTTACAGGGATGCTGTAATCTGCCAATTTGTGTTTGAGTATGTCGCCTAGAAGCCGAATATCTTTCATAACAGGAACTTTCCTTTGCTTTACTAAGATGTTTCTGGAGTAGAAAAGGAAACAAAGATAGTAATTCCTTCTCCGAAACAATTGAATACAGATCAAGTTCAATTGCAAAATAGAAAGATAGTAGAATGGTAAAGTAAAAATTTGGAAATCAGCACATTACGTAAAATATAAGTATGGATTGATTCGGTTCAAACACTTAGTTGCCAAATCTTTCTATAAAAATGAGCGAACCCAAAGGTTTGTGGAAAAACCACGCTAACTTTGCCAAGTTCAAAGATTATCAGAATTTAATAGCTTAAATAGCGCACAGTAAATAAAAGATGGTTCTTTCCGACAGACAGATTACAGAAGAAATACAAAAAGGTTCGATTCTGATTGAGCCTTTCGACCCAAAATGCTTGGGGACTAATTCCTACGATGTTCATTTGGGCAAATATTTGGCAACCTACAAAGATGATGTGCTAGATGCCAGAAAGCATAATGAAATCAATGTATTCGAAATCCCCGATGATGGAATTGTACTGCAACCAAATACATTGTATCTGGGCGTAACCAAGGAATACACGGAAACATTAGAGCATGTTCCGTTTTTAGAAGGTAAGTCAAGCGTGGGAAGGCTTGGGATTGATATTCATGCCACAGCAGGAAAGGGCGATGTGGGTTTTTGCAATACTTGGACTTTGGAAATATCTGTTACCCAGAAAGTGAAGGTTTATTTTGACATGCCGATTGGTCAGCTAATTTATTTTCAAGTGGCGGGAGACATCAAGAATTACTACAATATCAAAAACAACGCAAAGTATAATAACAGAACAGTAAAACCTGTCGAGTCGATGATGTGGAAGAACAAATGGTAGTTTCTTGAAGTTGGCGAATTGGTAAATTGGCGAAGTAGAAAAAATGTAATTAGAAAAGTGTAATAATGTGAAATTTGGATTGGTTTCTTAATCTCACTCCAAATCGTTAATCAAGTATCTTTGTTGTCCTAAAATTCCACTTTTTAACACGTAAGGATTCAGTTAAATACTCTTTCGATTGCCATAACTAAACCGAAGTAAATAGTTTTGTTGGAGAAGCATACATCTTAATCTCGAAATCAGGCAATTCGATATTTCACTTTTCCCATATATAATAGTATTATTGCAATAAGTGTTAAAGTACGTACTTTTGTACTTTGAATAAGTAGGTTTGCATTTCCAAAAATAAATACAGTTACACCTTTTCATAGGCACGAAACATGGGTTTTTTCGATTTTTTCACAAGCGATTTGGCAATAGATTTAGGAACGGCCAATACGCTGATTCTACACAAAGGCAAAATTGCAGTAGATGAACCTTCCATTATTGCACTTGACCGAACCACGGGCAAGGTCTTAGCAATTGGCAAGAAGGCAATGCAGATGCACGAAAAAACGCATGAGAACATCAAGACAATTCGTCCGTTAAAAGATGGCGTGATTGCCGATTTTGATGCGGCCGAGAAGATGATTCGGGGCATGATTAAGATGATTGACACAGGAAGCCGTTTCTTCACGCCTTCGCACCGAATGGTAATTTGCATTCCCTCAGGAATTACCGAAGTTGAAAAACGTGCCGTTCGAGATTCTGCGGAACACGCTGGAGCGAAAGAGGTTTACATGATTCATGAACCCATGGCAGCCGCAATTGGTATTGGCATTGATGTGGAGCAACCCATTGGAGCAATGATTGTGGATATTGGCGGTGGAACTACGGAAATTGCCGTAATTGCCCTTTCAGGGATTGTCTGCGACCAATCTGTAAGAACTGCTGGAGATACTTTCAATAGAGATATTCTCGATTACATGAGAAGACAGCATAATTTGCTGATTGGAGAACGCTCTGCCGAGAAAATAAAGATAGAAGTGGGTGCGGCAATTACCGAACTCGACAATCCGCCAGACGATTACGAAATCCGTGGGCGAGATTTAATGACGGGAATTCCGAAAGTAATCAAGGTTTCCTACACAGAAATTGCCTTTGCCATTGATAAATCCATTTCAAAAATTGAAGAAGCTGTCCTGAAAGCGTTGGAGACTGCTCCACCAGAACTTTCTGCCGATATCTATGACAACGGAATCCATCTGACTGGCGGTGGTGCATTGCTTAGAGGATTGGATAAAAGACTTTCCCTCAAAACAAAATTGCCCGTTCATATTGCAGAAGACCCTTTGAGAGCCGTGGTTAGAGGTACAGGAAAAACACTCACAGATATTGAAGGTTTCCGTCCTGTTTTAATGACGTAAATAGTCTTTAGTCCAAAGTCTTAGGTCTTTAGTTTAAAACACAGAGTAGATTTTGACTTAAAAACAGTTCTCTTTTATAGTTTATTTCCTTCGGACTTTGTAAATAGATAAACTTAAATACTTTCCTATTTGATTTTTTATAAGTATTTCATTATCAGTTATTTGAACTGATTTGGACTTACGACTAAAGACTTTGTACTACTTGCTTACTACTTACGACTAAAATTGCAGCAACTCTTCACTTTCATATATGACAATCGAGCATTTTTTGTGTTCATGGGCTTGCAATTTCTTTGCGCTTGGTTGATTGTGAACAGGAATAGCTATCAAAGTTTCGCTTACCTCTCATCTTCAAGCAGGGTAATGGGAGAGGTTTATAGTGTAACTGGCTCAATTGACAGCTATTTCAACCTAGCAGAAGTCAATGAGCAACTGATGGTCGAAAATGCGAAGTTGAGAAAACAACAAGACAAGAAAAACTCAATAGTTACCTTTGTGAATGATTCTACCATGAATTCATTTCAGAATGATACTACTTTCTTTAGTAGCTACAGTTACGTTCCCGCCCAAGTAATCAACAATTCAATTCGGTTGGATGATAATTATCTGACATTAGACAAGGGAACGAAAGACGGAATAGAGCCAGGAATGGGCGTAATTACCTCAAACGGAATTGTAGGGAAAGTGAAAGCCTGTTCCGAAAACTTCTCTTCGGTTTATTCTGTGTTACATTCCAGTATGTTGATTGCTTCCGAACTGAAAAAATCTAAATCTCTCTGCTCCACCAAATGGAACACGAAAGATTACAGCACCGCAAACCTCCTTTACCTTTCTCGCCAAAGCCTCCTGAAAACGGGCGACACAGTAATTACCGCAGGGAATAACTCCATTTTCCCCCCAAATATGATGATTGGCACAATCAGCACTTTTGAGAAGCTCAAATCAGAGAGTTTTATGCAGGCAGAAATCAAACTTTCCACAGATTTCTCCAAGCTAGATTATGTGTACATCGTGAAAAACCGATTCTCCGCTGAAAAGGATTCATTGGAAATGGACACACAATAACCTGCAGGCACACATCTCATTCCGACTTCATTACTTTTCAGTAAAAAAACAATCCTAATTAGTTCTACTTTAAGATTCTAGCCAAAATTGTATTTTAAGTATGATTTTGGGCTGGTTATCCTAAACATCCATCTGAAGATGGATGCAATTGAATAGCTTTCTGAATGCTGATTCAATTGCCACTAGCTTCAGCTAGTGGTAAGCGAGTTTTATATTTTAAGAGTCGTAAAGTAGAATTAGGCATATCAAAGAAATAAAATGGACATTTATTGCGGTTTATTTTTGAGGCTAGTTTAAGCAAAAATATTAGGCATAGCACTGGAACGCCAGTCCGACACTATGGCTAATATTTTTAACGAAGAATAGACAGCGTGTCCCGGACCAAAAAGAAACAAGAGAAATGTTTAGTTTATTTCTTTAATATGCCTTAAACCTTTTTCTTTCAATACACTCTAATGTTTAGATTGAATAATAAATTCAAAACCCAAAACAATAGAAAGATGAAAAAGACAGGATTTATTTTAGGAATGATTGCTCTATTTATGTTTGCAGTTAGCTCAACCTCCTTTGCACAAGGCAGAGGAGTGGCAAATGGGAACGACAAAGAGGAAAACATGGAGAAGCGCCTAGACAAAATGAAAGAACGCTTGAAATTGACAGATTCTCAAGTTTCCCAAATCAAAGAGATAAATGACACGTATGCCACTTTGGTTTCCGATGCAAAAGCGAAAGAATACTCCGAGCCAAAAGACAAATTGAAGGCAATCAAACAAATCAGAAAAGAGCAAGATGAGAAAATTACTGCTGTTTTAGATGATGCCCAAAAAGCAGAATGGACAAAAATGAAAGAAGAGAAAAAAGAGAAAATGAAGGAGAACAGAGGTAAAAGGAGAGGTGGCAGAAATTAGGATAGAAATACGTGATTTGACTTGATGCGAAAAAGTCTGGGGAATTTCCTCAGACTTTTTTTATGCTGAATGTGGATTGCAAAATCATCTAAATTTTGCAATTACAAAGAAGTTTACTAAATTTGCGCTCAGAAATGTGGCAGAATTATGAACAGGGGGCTTTTGCTCCCTGTTTTCTTTTAAAATGCCTTTTTCAAAAATACGACCGATGGATTTAAAAGAGAAAATAAAAGCACTTGCCGAGCATTTGATTGCAGACAACGAAAGTCTATTCATAGTAGATGTCACTGCCTCCACAAAAACAGGTGGGAAAGTAAGCGTGCTTTTGAGCGGAGATGATGGTGTAACAATTGAAGAATGTGCTTCTTTGAGCCGACAGCTTGGCACAATCATGGAAGAGCAGGAAATGATTGAAGATGCTTATACTTTAGAGGTGTCTTCGCCAGGCGTGGGGCATCCGCTCCAGCATATTCGCCAATACATTTCCAACATAGAAAGAAGGCTGGAGCTTGAATTGGAAGGCGAAGACAAACCAGTAACAGGGAAATTGCTTGCAGTCGAAGGAGAGAAAATCAAAATCGCCAAGGAGACAAAGATTAAGCATAAAGTGAAGACCGAGGATGTTGAAATCGAATTAGATAAAATCAGGCAAGCCAAAGTTTTGGTTTCTTTCAAGTAGCAATTTGTACATATATATGTATAGAAACTTTGAAAATTGTCTAGGAAGTAAATACGTAATTAAATAGGAACATAATGAATGCGTCAGAACTCATAGAAAACTTTTCGGCATTTGCGCGCCAGAAGAATATAGATCGCCCAACACTCATTCGCATCTTAGAAGATGTTTTCAGAACAATGATTCGTAAGAATTATGGATCTGACGAAAACTTCGACATCATTATAAATGTGGATAAAGGCGATTTGGAAATTTGGAGATATAGGCAAATCGTGGCTGACGATGAAGAAGAAATAGACGAGAACCTTCAAATTATACATAGCGAAGCCATCAAAATTGAGCCTGATTTTGAGGTGGGAGAGGAAGTGGCGCAAGAAGTGAAAATTGAGGATTTTGGCAGAAGGGTTGTTCAAACTGCTCGTCAGACACTCATTCAGAAAGTAAAAGACTTAGAGAAGGAATTCCTTTTCCAACAATATAAAGACCAAGTAGGAGAACTTATCTCTTGCGAAGTATATCAGGTTTTGAGTCGTGAGTTGATTTTGAGAGACAATGAAGGCAACGAATTGGCACTTCCAAAGAACGAGCTGATTCCCAAAGACCGATTCAGAAAGGGAGAAAGCGTTCGGGCAATTGTGCAACGGGTGGAAATGCAGAACAACAATCCTAAAATTATTCTTTCCAGAGTTTCTCCAGAGTTTCTAGCCAAGCTTTTTGAGAGTGAAGTGCCTGAGGTTTATGATGGATTGATTTCTATCAAGAAAATTGTTCGGGATCCAGGCGAAAGGGCAAAAGTGGCTGTGGAGTCTTACGATGATAGAATTGACCCAGTTGGCGCATGTGTAGGAATGAAAGGTTCTCGAATTCACAGTATTGTGAGAGAGCTCCAAAATGAGAACATTGACGTAATAAACTATACGGAAAACACCGAGTTATTTATTGCCAGAGCATTGAGTCCAGCAAAAATCAACTCAATCAAAATAGATGAAGACAAAAGGCGCGTGGCAGTTTTCTTAGACAGAGAGCAGGTTTCTTTGGCAATTGGCAGAAGTGGACAAAACATCAAACTCGCCAGCAAATTGGTCGATTATGAACTAGATGTTTTCAGAGAGTTGAATGACTACGAAGATGATGAGGAAGATGTAGAATTGACTGAATTTGATGACGTAATTGAGCCTTGGATGATTGAGGAGTTCAAAAAAATAGGGTTGGATACCGCAAAAAGCATCCTTTCCGTAAGTCGTCAGGATTTAATTAGAAGAACAGACTTGGAAGAAGAAACTGTGGATGATATTTTGACAATCCTCAAAAAAGAATTTGAATAAGAATGGAAGAAAACAAACCATCTGTGAGTTAAGAGCATGGGAATGAGCGACTTAAATCCTCATTCTCTTTTTTGCCCGAAAGTTTGCAGTCTAAATTCGACCTTTCTTATTATAATTTATCAGCTGAAATTAGTAGGAAAACAGTTTGGATTTTCTACCAATTTCAGTTTGATACCATAATAAGATTACTGATGCTGAAAAATGCGTCAGAAGTAAATTTAACAAATCAAAATAGTTATCGTATCTTTGCAAAAATATACAGATAACAGGTTGCCGACTGACAAACAATAGGCGAAGCAAATAACTTTCTATGGCGGAAAAGACATACAGATTAAGACCAGTTGCCAAAAAACTCAATGTGGGCATTAACACCATTGCTGACTTCCTTGCAAAAAAGGGATTCAGCATTGACAGTAACCCTAATGCCAAAATTAGTGATGAGCAATACAAACTGCTTATCAAGGAATATAAAGATGACATGGAAGTGGGTCAGGAGGCACAGGAAATGACAATAGGAGGCTCTCATGCCAACGTTGTTATTGATTCTAAAGGGAAGCGTGGAGACAAGAATGACGACCTTTTCGAAACTTCCGATGACGAAGTAGTAGTTAAAAAAGAGGCTAAACCAATTGTGAAAGAGAAAGAGGCGGTTGAACCTATTGCCGAAACTCCAAATCAAAAGGAAGAAGTCAAAAAGGAGACGTCAGTTACTAAGGAAGAAACTCCTGCCAAAGAAGAAAAAGAGGCTAAACCCGTTGCCGAAAAGCCTGCTGAAAAAACAGAAGAGGATGGAAAGCTAGTTGGCTTAAAAGTAGTTGGCAAGATTGAACTGGACAGCAAAGGCAGACCAATAAAAAAGAAACCTGAGCCAACTCCTGAAAAAGAGAAAGAAGAAGTAGTAAAAAAGCCTATTGCTAAAACCATTGCTAAGAAGGAAGAGAAAACTACTGAACAGAAAACTCCAAAAGCTGAAAATAAATCTACTCCCAAGCAAGAGGCAAAAAAAGAACAAACCCCTGCGAAGATAGCGAAAGAGCCAACTCCCAAAAAAGAAGCGGAGAAAGTTCCTGTGGCAAAAGCGGAAAACACTAAAGCCATAGATAATAAGGATGTTAAAACCCCTGTTAAAAAAGAAGAGGGCAAGAAAGAAACTCCAGCTAAAGAAGAAAAAAAGGCAAAAGTTGAAACTCCAAAAGTAGTTGCTAAAGAAGTAGAGAAAGTCGATTCGGAATCAGAAGATACCACTCCAGAAAAAACAATCGAAGCCAGAGCAGACAAACTTCAAGGTTTGAAAGTAATTGGCAAAATAGAACTTCCTGTAGAGAAAAGAAGGGGCGGAGCAAAAAGAGGTGGAGCGAATTCTGATGAAAAGAGAAAACGTAAGAGAGTTCGCAAATCGAAAGGTGTGCCAATTCCGAACGAAAATAAAGGAAAAACCACTACTTCTGGCGATAAGAAAACGACAAGAGGAGGCAAGAAAAAAGAAGAAGTTTCTGGCAAAGCAGTAGATGAAGCCTACAAAAAAACCATGGCTCGGATGAGTGGTGGCGGAGGCTCAAGCTCTGGCGGGTCAAGAAGAGGAAATAAAAGTAAGTACAGAAGAGAGAAAAGAGCGGCAGGTGCAGAGCAGAGAGAGCAACAAATGTTGCAAGAAGAGAGAGAAGCACAAATTCTGAAAGTAACAGAATTCATTTCTACGAGTGAGTTGGCAGTTTTGATGGATGTAGATGTAAATACAGCAATCCTCAAAACATTCTCCCTCGGAATGGTTATTTCCATTAACCAAAGACTTGACGCTGAGGCAATTACAATTATTGCCGATGAATTTGGCTTTGACGTAGAATTTACTTCTGCTGAAGAAGAGGTTGATATTGTAATTGGGGAAGCAGACAAAGAAGAGGATTTAATAACTCGTGCGCCAATCGTTACCATCATGGGACACGTTGACCACGGTAAGACTTCACTGCTTGATTATATCAGAAAAGCCTCTGTTGTGGAAGGTGAAGCAGGTGGAATTACACAGCACATTGGTGCTTATGACGTAATTACCCCAAGTGGAAGAAGAGTTGCATTTCTCGATACTCCTGGACACGAAGCATTTACTGCCATGCGGGCAAGGGGCGCAAAAGTTACCGATGTTGTAGTGATTGTAATTGCTTCAGATGATAGCGTAATGCCTCAAACCATAGAAGCAATCAACCACGCACAGGTAGCGGGTGTTCCTTTTGTGATTGCTTACAATAAAATTGACAAACCAACCGCAAACGTTGATAAAATCAAAGGCGAATTGGCAAACATGAATGTTTTGGTGGAGTCTTGGGGCGGTAAAGTCCAAGAGCAAGAAATTTCAGCCAAAACAGGACAAGGAGTTGACGACTTGTTGGAGATTGTGTTATTAGAATCCGATATTTTGGATTTGAAAGCTAATCCTAATAAAAACGCAGTCGGAACCATTGTGGAGGCTTCCTTAGATAAAGGAAAAGGCTATGTGAGTACAGTACTTATTGAAGGAGGTACTTTGAATATTGGAGACACAATTTTGGCGGGTTCTTACCATGGCAGAGTGAAAGCGATGACCGACCACCGTGGGCAGAAACTACAAAAAGTTGGGCCAGCAACTCCAGTTCAGGTACTTGGATTGAATGGTGCGCCACAAGCTGGAGACAAGTTCAATGTGATGGAGTCTGAAAGGGAGGCGAGAGATATTGCCACCAAGAGAAGTCAGATTATGCGTGAGCAAACCATCCGAGCCACTAAACGAACTACATTGAGCGATTTGGGTCGAAGAATTGCCCTTGGTAATTTCCACCAACTCAACATTATTTTGAAAGGTGATGTAGATGGTTCAATCGAGGCGTTGTCAGATTCATTGCAGAAATTATCTACTGATGAGATTGAAGTAAACATCATTCATAAAGCTGTAGGGCCAATTTCCGAATCAGACGTTCTATTGGCAACAGCTTCCGATGCTATTATGATTGGATTCCAAGTTCGTCCAGTTCCTTCTGCAAGAAAACTAGCAGAGAAAGAAGAGGTCGAAATTAGATTATATTCAGTTATTTACGATGCCATCAATGAAGTGAAAGATGCCATGGAAGGCTTGCTTTCTCCCGATATTGAAGAAATTATTGTGGGTAATGTGGAAGTGAGAGATGTCTTCAAAATTACGAAAGTAGGAACTGTTGCAGGCTCTTACGTAACGGATGGTTATATCAAGCGTAATTCTAAAATCAGAATTATCAGAGACGGAATTGTGATTTATGGCGGAGAAGATGGTGGGGAAATTTTAGCACTGAAACGCTTCAAAGAAGATGTAAGCGAAGTGAAACAAAACTTTGAATGTGGTATTAGTATCAAAAATTATAATGATTTAAAAGTGGGCGATGTAATTGAAGCTTTCGAGCAGAAAGAAACAAAAAGAACGCTCTAAGCGGATGTACGAGTTTAGAGGTACGAAGTACGATTTGAAAAAAAACCTTCGAGAAAGTTCTCGAAGGTTTTTTTATGTAAATAGCTCAACCTTAGATTAAGCTTTTTGAGAAGCGAAATACTTCTTTAACCTCTGGTTAATTGCCTTTACCAACCAAGGACCTTCATATACAAAACCTGTATAGAGCTGAATCAAACTTGCGCCCGCTTCTATTTTTTCTTGTGCATCTTTCGCTGAATGAATTCCCCCAACTCCGATAACTGTCAATTTTCCTTCCGACTTTTCATTCAAATATTTAATGACTTCCGTGGCTCTTTTTGTCAAGGGTTTCCCGCTTAAACCACCATTCCCCATTTCGCCAATTTCTTGGGCAGAAGTTGCCAGGTTTCCACGGTCAATGGTTGTGTTGGTGGCAATGACTCCCGAAAGTTGAGTGGTTTCGGCAATTTCTATAATGTCATTTAGTTGGGAGTTGGTTAAATCTGGAGCGATTTTGAGTAGAAGTGGTTTCGGGTTAGGTTTCGCTTGATTGATATTTTGGAGATGTTGCAAGAGTTTGGTAAGCGGTTCTTTGTCTTGTAAATCTCTTAGATTTGGCGTATTTGGCGAGCTGACATTTACCACAAAATAATCAACGTAATCGAATAGTTTATTGAAGCAAATTTCATAATCGTTGATGGCTTCTTCATTCGGAGTTGTTTTATTCTTACCGATATTGCCACCTACAATTATTTTCGAGTTCCTGTTTTTCAATCTCTCAACTGCTTTGTCCACTCCTTCATTATTAAAACCCATTCTGTTGATAAGTCCTTTATCTTTCGGAAGGCGAAAAAGTCGAGGTTGCGGATTTCCCACCTGTGGTTTTGGAGTAACTGTGCCAATTTCTACGAAGCCGAAACCAAAATTCTCCATCTCATCAATCATTTTGGCATCCTTATCAAAACCTGCTGCCAAGCCAACTGGGTTCGGGAACTTCAAGCCGAAAACCTCTCGCTCTAGCAAAGGGGAATTTTCTTGGAAATAAGACTTGGAGATACTTCTGCTGAAAGGAACTTTGAATCCTAATTTTAGAGAGTCAATAGTAAAATGATGGATTTTTTCTGGCGAAAAGGAAAAAAGGAGCGGACGAATGAAACTCTTGTACATTTTCAGGAATATTTCGTGAGAGATTTCCGCAAAGCTACAAGGAAACATGGGAAAGGAAAAGGACAAAATCATTCTCCAACTCCAACAAAAAAAGCCTTCGGAAAATCCGAAGGCCTTTATTCAATTCGCAACTTCAACAAAATTTTGTGTGGTTTTTGTTTTTTTTACCTGTTCGTTTTAAGAGTATCTATTTTTTTGTTCTAGTCCATCAAATCCTAAGTTCGTGATTGTATTTTATGTATCTTTTTTCCTTCTACTGCATTAAAATTCTTAGCCGTAGCTATGGCTATGTCGGAATGCCGAACCATCGGAATGCCGAACCATCGGATTGCCGAACCATTCAGATTTTGCTTTGTAGAAGAAAAAAATATTCCAAAAAATACCAACCAGAACTTAGAACTCAATGCACTAGTATTTTTTGTAATCGAATATCTTGAGTGATTTCATTTCCAATGTCCAGATTTGGAAATGAAAATCAATTATTTTTCTGAATGCAATCCGACTTTGTTGCCTTCCGTGTCCAAAAAGAAAGCACAAAACCCATTTCCCTCGCCTATCTCGAATTTCGGAACTGTAACCTTTCCGCCCGCTTTTTCTACTCTATTCAGTATATTTTGCAAATCAGCACCACCGTTTAGGTAAATTACTGAACCATCTTGGCTAGGAACATAGTGTGCGCATTTAACAACTGCCCCACCAACTCCATTCTCAGCCATCGGAAAGAAAGCCATATCGGCATCGCCCATTTTCTGAATCTGAAGTTCGGTTTCGTAAAGTGCTCCGTAGAATTTTGCCGCACGGTCAAAGTCTGTAGCGGGAATCTCGAACCAGTTTAGTGAGTTTTGCATTTGTTCCATCTGAAAAAGTCTTACAGTATGTTTGGATTGATTTTTTGGGAATTTTACGAGATTTTCAAAACAAGGCTTTCTAGGCATTTTTAAAAGCTGTAGAAACCAAAAACAAGTCGATTCAAACATACTCTTAGATAAAAAATGAATTTCTTAGGACAAAGGAATGAAATATTTAGCAATTGTCAAAATATTAAACATAAAAAAGCCAATAAAATTATCTTTTGTTTATTTCTGTAACTAAGTAGTACAAAGTCTTTATCGGACTTGCGCTCAAGTCGTCAGTCCAAAGCAACATATAGAATTGACACTCAAATATTTGTGTTTTTACAAATAGGAAAATATTTGACAACGACCACTTATTTCGTAGATAAGTAAGAAATAAATAAATGCGTGTTTTATCGTAGTTTATTTTTGAGGCTAGTTTAGGCGAAAAAATGTAGCATAGCATCGCTATGGGACATTTTTTTAACGAAGAATAAACCAAAAATAAACTTCAATAAAATAGTGTTTACTTATTTCCCATTCCTTAGTTGACAATATTAGATTCTTGCAAAGAATTGATTTTCAGGTAAATATTTTACCACTTTTCTATTTTTCTATTTTTTACTTGTACTTACAATGCCGAAATTTGCAATACTCAATGGCGTTCTGCTATTAGAAAAAAAGGAAACTATGCGATTTGGAATTTATCTTATCTTATTTGTAAGCTTGCTGACTATTGGTTGCAAAGAGTCGAATGTGACTGACACATCATTCTCACCGCTACCCAACGAGGGCAACAAGCAATCTAGCAAACAAGGCAATTTCATGAATGAACGGATTGCCGACAATTCGCTCAAGCCAGATTATTATTTCCAACGCTCAAAAATCAATTTTCAGGAAAAGAGCTATCAAGCCGCTTTGCGAGACATTCAGGCGGCCATTCAGCTGGATAGTCTTCAAAGCAGATTCCATTTTTGGAAATCCATAATCCTAGCAGATTTGGGGACAAACCAAGATGCTTTGAAATCTGCTCGGCAGGCAGAGAAAATGGGCTATAAATCAATCGGGTTGGATATTCTAATCAGTAAGCTTTATTATGAGAATAAAGAACCCAATCTATCTATCCAATATCTGAGAAAGGCAAGGCAGGTTTTACCAAGTTCGCCCACAATTTCTTATCTCTACGGAGCAATTTATGCCGATGCGCAAGATACTGCTCAGGCTTTTAACGAGCTAAAGGAAGCAATTCGCCTAGATTCCGCCTACACCAACGCCTACGCCAAACTCATTGCTACTTACAGAAAGTACGGTTTTGTAAATAAGGCGCTTGACTACGGAACTGCCGCCACCCGACATTGCGAAGAGAATGAAGACCTCATATTTGAGATTGCCACCACCTTGCTTGCCAACGAGCAAATAGATAGTGCCGCTTTTTGGCATCAGAAACTGCTCAGAATTAATCCTGATTCTTGGCAAGCAAATCTCGGGTTGGCGAAATACCACATTGCCAAAAAAGAATATCTCGAAGCTGAAAAATTCTACAATACAGCATTGGAATACAATCCGAATATAGAAGGAGGTTATTACCAATTGGGCTATATTTATGAATATTACGCCAAGGATTTTGAGAAGGCTGCCAAATACTACAAAAAAGCGGTTCGGCTCAATCGAGGCAACGAAGAAATAGAGCAAGCACTCCAGCGAGTAAATTGGAGATTGGAGAGAAGATATGCACCTAAAATAAAAAATGACAAAACCGATTCCACAGGAGCCTGATAATCTGTTCCTAACGCCAACAGCTCATATTGCTAACTCATGTTGCGCAAAAATGTACTTGGCGGGGTTCTTTTTTCAGTACCCAAATGTGCTATTTCGAGCCAAAATCTAACCTTTTCATCAGTTGCCAACCTATTTATGAATCAACACAGAGTTCTGATAACTCGGAAACAGAAAAATGTTTTTGTTGGATTTCATAGATTGCCAATTGATGAGAAGAAACTCGCATCTTCGAGACTCCCAATCAAGTCATGGAATCTAACCAAGCCAATCGTATGTCGCCAATTTTGGGGAGTTGTTTGTTGAGGAACGGGAATTAATTAAATGTGTGTGGTTCAATCGTCAATTTGGGTAAAGCATTGTATTATTCTGATAATCCCATTTCAAGAACTGTTACTCTATAAAATTCAGTCAGCGTGACCCGGTCAGCGTGACCCGGTCAAAGACTGATTTCCATGGTTCGGCACAGGTTGGCGATTGCGCCTTGTATTGAATGGGCTTATAATGGTAGAAATTTAGATAATGATGCAGTAGTTTATTTAATTCCCGTTCCTAAGATTTGTACCCAAGTTGAATAATATTTCGTGCCTTGAAAACTCTTTTCTATTCTCCAAACAGAAAATCTTTGTTTGGGGAATGTACGCATCTATATAGCCTGATGCTGTAAAGCAACACGAAAATGCCCAGTAATTCCTCATAAGTCTCGCTGTGTCCTTCAAAGGTTGAGCAAGCCATAATCAAGGCTAAGAAAAACAAACTTTTATGGGGCAGAAATAGACTAACAAGAACTGGCATTTTGTTTTGGCTAGGAAAAAGCCAAATAATGAACAAAAGTATGAAAAAACTAATTGCCACCAACGGGTAGAGATAATCAAATAATGGATTGAAAAAATTGTGGGAATTTGTCTCCTTCTGGTAATTGTATTTCTTCATAAAATCATTGGTTTCCCAGTTGAAAATCCGCTGTCCCCAACTAATTTCTTCCCCATAAATATAAATGAATGCGATGGAAAGCAGAAGAATTACGAAAATGACTCTTCTTCTCATTTTGGCAGGAAATGCGGATTTGTTCACTCTGAAAGCAGTAAACAATAGTGTCAGACCTGAAAAAAGAAAGAATGTGGACATTATTTCTTCAATCAGACCTTCCCAATTAGGGTAGCCCGCTATCAAATAGTAAAAATGGAATAGAAATGCAGAAGCGGTTGATAAGTAAAAAATGTATTCTGATAAGTTGTTTTGCTTATAGAGTTTATCTTCAGTAAAGAAAACATAGGCTTTAGATGAGTCGGTAATGTTCAGTTTATCCAAAGCTAGGAAGAATTCTCGGAGCAAAAACAGAATAAGTGGCGTGCAACTTACCAGCCCTAAAGTCCAGATTGCTACTTTAAGTTTCCCCTCTACAAAAGCCACTCCTTCTGCTTCAAGCTTTCCATCGCTACTTAAAAACCTTTCCACGAGAGCTACAGAGTAGGAAAGCAAATCAGCAAACAAGAAAACAAGAACTCCCGAAGCAAATAGACCCGCTACTGCAATAGTAGAGAACAAGATGAATCGTTTTCTTCGTTGAGGGCTGGAAGTTTTCATTTTAGCGTTTGATTTTGCTATTTGAGGAGACATTGAGGGTGTGGCTTCATTATCCGTCTATTTTGTATTTCGATTCTTATTCACAGCAAAGTCCAGCAGTTTCCAAAACCCTTTTCCATTCCATATATCCTGCTCCTTTTAGGTGGAGTCCATCGTTGGTAAATTCTGTTTTCAACTTGCCGTCTTCATTGGCAAAATGAGGCCAAAGATTGATGTAAGTAATATCCATTTCCTTGCAAATTGCTATCAATTTGGTGTTGGATTTCAAAATTGCCTCAACCTTGTTCTGATGGTTAATGTAATCTGTAAAATCTGAATTGGTCGGCAAAATACTTTGCACGTAGATTTTTGTTTGCGGACTCTCTTTTCTTATTCTAGTAAGAATAGTTTTATAGTTTTTGGCAATCACTTCCACGGGAATATTTCTGGCAATGTCATTGATACCAATCATAATGAAGATTTTGCTCGGCTTCCCCGAAGTAATATCTTCTAGTCTATCTAAAACTCCAAAAGTAATGTCAGAGGATATCCCCCGATTTTTCACTATCAAATTTTGCCAAATCTCTGCCCACTCGCCAATATCGGTAATGCTGTTACCTAAAAAAACGATGTCAGAAGTACCTTTCGGAAGCAATTTATGCTGAGAAGTCTTTTGGTCATAATAACTATTGTGAAAGCTAGAATCATAAGCAACCTTTTGTGCTTTGCAACCAGAAGTTGTAATTAATAGAAGCATAAATAAGCAGAACGGTAGATTTAACTTTTTATTCATGGAGTTTGGATTTTTGAAACGTTGCCCAAATTTAGTTAATCATAACCGACATTTCCCCCCTTTAAAACACATTTTTCTTATTTTTGCATGCAATACTTAATTATTTAATTATCATAAAGTTACCTATATATTTAGGTTTTTTTCGCAAAATCCACACCCTACCTTAAAGGTGTCGACAACTGGACAAGTAAGCTAAGTCTTGTTCATTTCGTGGGAAATCAATGAAACTCTTTATTTTAAAATGCTAAGGAACGGAAATTAAATAAATGCGCTGTTTCTCCTGTTTGTTTTTTGGTAGTGATAAATTGGTAAGGCTGACAAAACAAAGAACATAGCGCAAGCGTCCGTTCAATGCCGTTAAGTTAGTGTGAATTTGGTTCGAGCGTGGACGCTCGAACCAGCGTAAAACGCTGGCGCAGGTTCTTTCTGGGGGCGCAATCGCCAACCTGTGCCGAATTATCCATAGAGTAGCCTTACCACTTTCACACTACCTCTTTTTTCATCATTAGACTTTATCACGATTGATTTCGTATGGCTTAAAAAAATCACAAAGCCGTTGTTGGTCTTAGCTTGCGAGACCAACAATTTGAACTCTAAAATCTCTCTTAGGAACGGGAAATAAATAAACTACTATTTTATTGAAGTTTATTTTTAGAGCTAGTCTAGGCAAAAAAGTTTGACATAGCACCGCTATGGCAAACTTTTTTAACGAAGAATAGGTCAAAAAGAAACGAGATAAAAAGTAGCACTTTATTTAATTTCCGTTCCTTAATAAATCAATCGTGATAATATCTATTACTAAATTTGAAACATGAATTATTTTCCAATCTTAAATTACCATTTGCCAACTTGCTAACTGAACGAAATGGTCAAATACTCCAAACATTTCCTAAACAAGCTAGAAGATATTTTTGCCGAAAGCGATTATGTACTTCGCTATGAGAAAGGCACTTTCAAATCGGGATTTTGCGTGCTGAAAGATATAAAAGTAGCTATTGTGAACAAGTATTTCCCCTTGGAAGGGCGAATAAATTCTTTGGTGGAGATTTTGAAAACTATTGAAATGGATTCAGAAGCTTTCTCCGAAAAGAACAAAAAGCTATACGATGAGTTGCAGGACAGTCCGAAGTCATAAGTCTTTTGTCCAAAGTAAATAAAGGATAAAAGACCAAATCGTGACAATGTGGTTTAGATTAAAAACCTTCAAGGATTTGGATAAAATAATGATTTCCAAATTTATGAGTTCTAATCCTTGCAGGCTTATTCTGTTGAGCTATGTAAGTAGATAGGGTCGGCTTATAATTAGATTGGACTCAAATAGCTGAAAATCAGATTATTATGTATTGTCTTGCTACATGATACTCGTGTCTTTCTACTTACTTAATAGACTTTGGACTTACGACTTTATACGGGCGCATCTCATTTTGTCGTTTTGTTGTTGGTCTCGTTTGGAATAGTGAAAACTTACTGAGTTCAAGTTCTGTTTTTCCCTAAATTCAACACTTTTGACCTGATTGAGAACTAAGACCAACAATGGCAGTTGAGTAGTGCGACATTTTGAGATGCGCCCCTTTATACTATTACTGAAAAAACAGATTTATGAAAATCACTTTTCTCGGCACGGGAACTTCGCAAGGCGTTCCCACTATTGCCTGCCAATGCGAAGTTTGCCAATCCACCAATCTGAAAGACAACCGAACTCGTGCGTCTATCTTGGTAGAAGTGGGCGAAACCAGCTTTGTGATTGATACTGGAACGGATTTTCGCCAGCAAATGCTTCGAGAAAAAGTGATGAAATTGGATGCGGTAGTTTTCACTCATGCCCACAAAGACCACACGGCTGGCTTAGATGATATCCGCCCGTTCTATTTCATGAATAAGAAAGATATGCCGATTTATGGCACAAAACCCGTAATTGAACAACTCCAAAGGGAATTTGCCTATATTTTTGCCGAATTCAAATATCCTGGCGTGGCAGGCGTGGAAGTGAATTTGATTTCCAAAGTGAATGATTTCCAAGTTGGGGAAGCCAAACTCACACCTATTGAAGTGTTGCACTACAAGTTGCCTGTACTTGGTTTCCGAATCGAGAATTTCACTTACATTACCGATGCTAATTTCATTTCAGAAGAGGAATTGGAGAAAGTAAAAGGAACGGAAATATTAGTGTTGAATGCGCTCCAAAAGGAAGACCATATCTCTCATTTCAATTTAGCAGAAGCCATTGAACTTGTCCAAAAAATCCGACCGAAAAAAGCTTACTTCACGCATATCAGCCATAGATTGGGTTTGCATACAGAAATCTCTAAAGAGTTGCCAAAGAATATTTATTTGGCTTATGATGGGCTGAAGGTTGAAATGTAGAAAAAGTGAGGCTTAATTTTGAAACTAAAATCCTAGACATTCGGTAGAGATATATTGATTACTTTGTTAATCAAAAATCGTCCATCGTAATTCACAAATCCATTCAATGAAACTAAAAACCATTGCCCTTCATCTCTCACTTTTTATTGTCACATTGGCAACCACCACTTTTGTTGGCGCAGAATATCAATTAGGCGAGGCAATTGAAGAATTTACTTGGGCACATTTTTGGGCTGGATTATATTATTCCGTTCCCTTTTTAGCGATTCTGACAGCGCATGAGTTTGGGCATTATTTCACAGCCAAATACTACAAACTCAAAACCACTTTGCCCTATTACATTCCATTTCCCTCACTAATCGGGACAATGGGAGCGGTTATCAATATCAAAAGTCCTTTTAAGAGCAGAAAGCAGTTTTTCGATGTGGGAATTGCTGGGCCTTTGGCAGGTTTCGTGGTGGCGTTCTTTTTACTTTGGTACGGATTCGCCAATTTGCCTGAACCAGAACACATTTTCTCACTCCACCCAAGTTATGAGCAATATGGTTTGGCTTATGCCGATGTGGTTTATGATAGCATGGCGAAAGCGAACCCAGAAGCAGAGCAAATTAAAATGGGGACAAATCTACTTTTCGAGTTTTTCAAAGCAACTGTTGTAGATGATGTTCGGAAAATCCCCAATCCTTACGAAATGATGCACTATCCATTTCTTTTGGCTGGGTTTTTCGCCTGCTTTTTTACCGCACTCAACCTCATTCCCATCGGGCAACTCGATGGCGGACATATTCTCTATGGCTTGATTGGAAGCGAGAATTTCAATAAAGTGGCAACTGTGCTGTTCCTTCTTCTGGTCGGATTTGGTGGAATCGGACTGTTTTCGTTGTATGATGAAACCGAATATCTCATCACCCGAATTCCGCTGTATATTCTATTTCTCTACCTAATTATGGAACGTTGGTTGAGCAAAAATAAAATCACGGTTGCGTTGGTTGCCGTTAGCATTTTCCTATTCCAATTCCTGCTGAAATCATTCGTGCCAGAAGTACAAGGATTCTACGGTTGGCTGGTTTATGGCGCATTGCTCGGCAGAATTGTTGGCGTGAAACATCCTGTGGCAGAAAGTGATGAACCTTTGAGTTTAGGCAGAAAAGTATTGGGCTGGATTTCATTCATCATATTCATTATCTGCTTTTCGGTAAATCCGTTGGAAGTGGTTTGAGAGAAAATACTCTGAATCTGAGTTCTGTAACCTGTGCTTGTCAGTTCCTAAGAAATGACAAAAGTCGAGTCCTCAGACTCAAAAAAGAGAAGTGTAAATTGGAAATAGCTAGTGCATTGAGTTCTAAGTTTATACTATTATACAAGCTTCAGTCAGCGTGCCCCGACCGATGCGCCCCAGTCAACGTGACCCGGCCAAAGACTGATTTCCATTGTTCGGCACAGGTTCAGACTGGGCTTGCATTCAAGAACCTGCGCCAGCGTGTCACGCTGGCTGGTTCAAGCGTCCACGCTTGAACCTCGTATAGCAAATTCTATAATAGTAGAAATTTCAATAATGATGCACTAGGCAGAATCCTGAAATACAATTTACTGATAATCAATCCATTACTGTCGATACCGACTCTTTTCCCAAAAAGAAAAACAACTATATTTATATCCGCAACTCTCAAAAAAACACAAACTACCCGAATAATGAGTTTAAAAAATTGATTATCAGTATGTTAACTATATTTTCTTTAGTGTGGTCAAAAATTAAGATTTAATATATTGCACTATTTTTTGATTTAATTAAAAACCGTATGTCAATAGTTTGGCTAATTAAAATAACATAATTTACTGATTAACAACTACTTAAGTCATTTTTAATTCTTCATTCTTAATGGCCAGGCCACCCTGTCTTAATTTCCCCAATCAATAATTGTACTTATCAAATACACAACTCATAATTGGGGTAAACTACATTATGCAAACCAACACCGATTCCCTCATTTCCAAATTCCGCAATTGGCGCACTCGCCAGCAACTCAAAAAACAGCTTATTCAGGCTGGATTGAAACCAAAACTCGTCCGATTTGAAGCGGGAGAATTGGTTTTGGTGGAAAATGGTAAAATCAGATTGAGTTGGGAAGTGAAAAATGCGCACAAAATCACAATCAACAATGGAGTTGGCGAAGTAGAAGCCAAAGGGGAAATCTATGTGCGAATTCCCCAAAATGCCACGAACTACAAAATCCAAGCAAGAGGAGGAAAGCATAAAACCAGCCAAACCGTTCCCATTTTCCCCGAGAAATTTAATGCTAAACCACTTTCCGAGCTATTTTCAAAATCCAACAAGAAGAGCTTAAAACTTCCGAAAGTGGAGATTGATTTCCCTAAACTGGAGAGAGAAAAACTTAATCCTGAACAGCTTTCAAACCTCCCAGAACTGAATTTACCAAAAGTGCCAACCAAGCCTGAATTACAAAAACTAAAATCGGAACTTCCCGAATCCAACCAATTGAGAACCGTGGAGGAATTGCAAAAGAAATTTGAAGAATTGAAAAATACTGATTTAATGGAGAAACTGGATTGAGGAAATTATCTTGAATGAAAAACTCTCGGAATTTTCGTGAAGTTAGCAAAATCATCCATCTTGATACTAATGCCGTTGTTGGTCTTAGCTCCTAGTCATATCAAAAAAAAATTAATATTGTAAAAAAACTAATTTCAGATAAGTAGATTTTATGCTTTTCAAGCGAGACCAACAACACAAACAATAAAATGAGATACACCGAAAAATCTTCGTGAATCCTGATAAAAATCCCATCTTGATACTTGATACTAATTACTCACTACTAACAAATGGAAACCACCTACGCAGAAATAATCACAATTGGAGACGAAATTCTTTACGGACAAATCACAGATACAAACTCCCAATGGCTCGGCTCGGAATTAAATAAAATTGGTGTGAAAGTCATTCGTAAATCTGCCATTGCCGACAAGCGGGAAGACATTCTCTCCACTTTTGCCGAAGCAGAATCCAGAGCCGATATTATTATTGTAACTGGCGGATTGGGGCCGACCAAAGATGACATTACCAAACATACTTTCTGCGAATATTTCGGGGTGGAAATGACTTACAGACCCGAAGTGATGGCGAATATTGAGGAACTTTTCAAAATTCGGAAACGCTCGCTCAACAAGATGAATCAAACTCAGGCACTCGTTCCTTCCAATGCCGATGTGCTGATGAACAAAGTCGGAACCGCTCCGGGAATGTGGTTTGAGAAAGGAAATAAAACCTTCATTTCCATGCCGGGCGTGCCACACGAAATGAAAAATATGATTTCCGAACAGGCAATTCCACGCTTGCAGAAAAAATATAAAACACCATTTATTCTGCATAAAATGGTCAAAACAATCGGAGCAGCAGAAGCAGTTTTGGCAGAAACATTGGAAGATTGGGAAGCCAATTTACCCGAAAATATCAGACTCGCTTTTCTGCCAAGGCTCGGACAGGTTCGATTAAGATTGACTGCCATGGGAAACAGTTTAGAAGAAATCACTTCTGAAGTGCAACAAGAAGTGGAAAAACTCCCCGATTTGATTGGGAAATATATTTACGCTTATGACGATGAGGAAGTGGAAAACACCATCGGCAAAATGCTGATGGCTCGAAACCAAACCCTCGCTACCGCAGAAAGTTGCACAGGCGGTTTACTTGCCAATAAAATCACAGATATTGCTGGCTGTTCAGCCTATTTTGTAGGTGGAATTGTGGCGTATGGCTACAATGTGAAAGTTTCCCAACTCGGAGTGAAGCAAGAAACGCTAGACGAATTCGGAGCAGTCAGCGAGCAAGTCGCGATGGAAATGGCAGAAAATGTGCGAAAGAAATACGGTTCAAGCTACGGACTTTCCACCACGGGAATTGCCGGCCCAGATGGAGGAACTCCAGAAAAACCAGTCGGCACAGTCTGGATTGGCTATTCGGATGAGAATTTTACTTTCGCCAAACATTACCAACTCACTCCAAACCGAATGATGAACGTGAACTTTACCTACAATTTGGCAATGAACTTACTGAGAAGGCAAATTTTGGGAGAAGGTGTGGAGAAAAAAGATGTGTAAATGTGAAAATGTGAGAATGAAAACAACTAAAACTTCGGCACTGTCCGCAGATCCTGACGATGGTTGGATTCGAGAAGATTGCAAACGAAACTATAAATGCTTTTACATTACCCTATTATTGGAATCAGTAATTTTATTTTCTCCAAGTTGAGTTTTATTCTACTTATGCTAATATTTTCTTTACTGAACTTCATATTGGTGAAGAATCTAAGAAATGCTCTCTCCAAAGGTTTGCCAAATCTGGTTTTATACCAACTTGGATTATTAGTTACTTCATTATTAATTTTATCCATAAGTATTCTTATAGTGTTTGGAGTTTTATCTTTGGTAAACAGGCTTTCATAGAAAAGCTCCTTTCATGTTTGCTAATAAAAACTTCCTGCCTCCGAATTTGCAATTTTTACCACAATCCGCTCAACTTTCCTTCAAAAGTCTTGGTTATAGATTCTGAAAGCATTCTTATTTTCACTAACCAAAACACATGATGAATCATAAAAAACACTTCTTGTTATTTGCTCTTTTCCTATTCGCATTTCAAGGTTTCGCACAGATTGAAAGTACGGATATTGATGTAAATTATACGGGCATTAAGCATTTGATTGTGCGAGGAGATTTCTGCGATGTCAATATAGAAGGTGTTAGCGGAAATCAGGCAATTGTGAAAGGCAACGCAAGCGGTAGAAATGTGAACTTTATAAGAATCGAACATTCTTTCGCACAAGGAATACTGGAGATTTGGGTAGAATACAGGGAATTTGATTTGGACCGTGCCACCAGAAATCAACCAAAAGGCATCATCAATATTAGCATTCCGACCGATTGTGGCGTGGTGGCTGTGAATACAACAGGAAACTTGAAAGCAAAAAACCTGTCTGGAAAAAGCATGTCATTGAAGGCTCGCTCTGGAGATGTGGAGGCAGAAAACTTTATTGGAAATCTGCAAATCAGTTCCGACCATGGCGACATTTCAGTAGATGGACTGAAAGGGGAACTATCGGGCAGAACAAAAACTGGGAAGCAGAAATTTCATAATACTGTTGGCGCAATCTATTCAATTTCCAGAAATGGCGATGTGGAAATCAATAATTCTGTCGGAAACGTGAATGTGATTACTACTTCTGGGGAAGTTTCCTTGTCGAACACAAAGGGAATGGCTACTCTCAATACAGACTCTGGAGACATTGATGGCAGACAAGTTTTACTTACCCAAAACTCCAACATCAAATCCGAAACAGGAGATGTGGATATTGATTTGAAAAATGAATTGTCAGAAGTGGCTTTTTCCTTGAAAACGAGGAAAGGCAAATTGAGCGTAGGAGAAAAACAAGCCAAAAAAGAGTTGATTCTCCCAACCGATGCCATTATGATTGAAGGAGTTTCCGATTCGGGAAACCAAAAATATCGTTAATTCAAGTTGCGCAGAAATGCATTCGACAATACTGCCGAAGGTCGTTCTCGAACGGGCGATAGAAGCATTTTTAATTCTACATTCTACATTCTTAATTTCCCCCCTATCCTGCAACCTTCCCAAAATCCTTCTGTCTTTGGTAGTGTGAAAGTGGTAAGGCTACTCTATGGATAATTCGGCACAAGCGGACGCTTGCGCTATATTTTTATTTTGTTAGCCTTACCAGTTTATCACTACCAAATTTTTTTACCAAAAACTAATGAAGATGATGGATTACAAAACCCGATTACTCGTATTTGCACTCGTTTTGTTTGGATTTCAAAGTTTTGCACAACAAGATGTAATCTCCAAAATTGATGTGAATTATTCCGATGTGAAGGAATTGAAAGTGCGTGGCAGTTTCTGCGATGTTAATATTGAAGGAACTAGCGGAAATTCTGCCACTGTAAAAGGAAACATCACGGGCAGAAATGTAGAAGTGGAAATCAAACACTCATTTTCGGGTGGAGTATTAGAGGTTTGGGTAGAGAAGGATGAAAAAGGCTGGAAATGGAATAATAATCTGCGTGGAGTGATTGATATTTCTATTCCCAAAAATGCCGAAGTAAATGGCGCAACTTCCTCGGGAGATTTAAAAGTCAGAAACCTTGATGGGAAAAGCATCAGCCTAAGAGCAAGTTCTGGCGATGTGGATGCGGAAAATTTGGTGGGAGACTTGGATATTACAGCGAGTTCTGGCGATTTGACAGTAGAGGGTTTGAAAGGAGATTTGTCGAGCAGAACAAGTTCAGGAAGTCAGGAATTCCGAAATATTACGGGAGATATTACCACCGTGGCATCTTCTGGAGACATTGAAATCGAGAAATCCAACGGGAAAATTGATGCACTCGCCTCATCGGGCAGAATCTCTTTGCGAGACACCAAAGGGTTCGCCACCATCAAAACCAGTTCTGGCGATATTGATGGCAAAAATGTAATGCTTACCGAAAGTTCAGATTTCAAAACCACTTCTGGAGACATTGACATCGACTTGAAAAATGACATAGAATCACTTTCATTTTACCTAAAAGCCAGTAGCGGAAGTTTAAAAGCAGGAGAAAATAAAGCAGACCGGAAATTGATTCTTTCCAACGGAAACATCAAGGTTGATGGCATTTCCAGTTCGGGAAGTCAGCGGTATTATTAACCCCAATTATGAGTTATGTATTTGATAAGTACAATTATTGATTGGGGAAATTAAGAATGAAGAATGAAGAATTAAAAATGATTTAAGTGTTTGGTAATCACTAACTTATTATTATTTTATTTAGTCAAAATATTGGCATACATTTTTTAATTAAATCTAAAAATAATACAATACATGAAATCTCAAATTTTGACTAACCTAAAAATAATACAGCTAATCTACTGACAGTCAGATGTTTAAACCCATTATAGATAAATGCCTTGACTTTGCATACCGTAGTGCGGGTTTCCCTAACCGCAACTATTCAGGAGCATTATTCCATAAGGAAAGTATGCAAAGTTAAATCAGTTATCTATATTCGGGTTAAACATAGAAGCTAAGTCACAAGCCAACAAACGATAAAATCCGAAATACGATTGTATTTCGGCTCTTTGTATTGAGGATTATCTACCAAACTGCTCCGAGTTACAGAATTAGTTTTCTTTCTTGAATCTCTCTTCTAATTGAATGTAATTGTAATCTTCCCAAAACTCATCGTCAAATTTACCTTGGTATAATTTGAAAGGTTTGGTCATCAGATTCGAAGTACCGATGTCTTCTTTCCTTTCGAAAGCTCTTTTGAACTTCCTATCCAAAACGAAATAAGTGTTTTGATGAACTATTTTTCTACTTTCCTTATGCTTAACTAAAGTGAAAAACTTGATTCCATGACTCAAATACCATTTACCTTCTGATTCAGTAAAGAAGCTTTCATGAGAAGTATCGACTCTACTTCTTTTTTTCCAATGCTCATCTGAATATATCTGTTTTATATATTTGATTGCAAAAGTTGCAGGATGGATTAAAAGATTCCCTCCTTTCAAATACCTTTCTGAGTCGATGGATATTGCATAAAATTTTTGCCCGTCAATCTCCACATCATCCAAGAATTGATATCCGTATTTGTCCATTTTCCCCTTTTCAAGAAAATCAGCAGGATATCTGAGCAGTAAATGGGAATGCAATCCATAAACTCCTAACATGCTTGCTTTCTTTAGGCATTCTTCTCCAAATTTGGAGAATCCTTTTCCTCTAGCTTTTATTATTTTTATTTCTGCCTTAAAATTCTCTTCGTGGTAAGCATTTGCAACAAGCTCTCTCCAAGTAGAAGGATTATTTTCTACGCTTTCTGCAAACTGCATATAAACTTTATAATTAACAGCCTCGACCTCATGGTTTTTTTGAAGGTTACTAATTGCATTTCTCACAACTTGCATAGCAGACAAACCGCCAATATTTAGACTATCTAGTCGAGTAGTACTTTCTATCAAATTGAAAACTAAATTGCTTTCGTTTTCGCAAGAAATTTTATAGGAAACGGATTGGTAGCCTACGTATGATATCATCAAAATACTAGCACAGTACTTTTTTGGTATTTTTATCTCAAAAAAACCACCATCATTTGACAATGTTCCAATTGCGGTTCCTTCAATAACTAAATGAGCCGAAGCAATAGGTTTTTTGTTATCATCAAAGAGTTGCCCTGCTATCTTTATACTATTTTGCGAAAAGCAGATGGTAAATTTCAGCAATAAAACAAGAACAATGAGTAGGCTTTTCATAGATAAGGAAGTTATGAAATAGAATAAAGCACGAAGGGTTAACGATGCAATTTTACTTATAAATTGTCAATTTGAAGTTTTATATGTAGTGGTGGTTGGAAGTAATTGACATGATGGTTTGTTTCATGTTTCTGCTCTTCATTGCAAAGCCTTTTGAAGTTGTTATCTTTGGCATCTAAATTTCACTCATCCGAATCCAAAAAAATGTCAGATAAAATTGCCATCAAAGTAGAAGGGCTCTCCAAAGAATATCAGATTGGGCAAAACCAAAGCGATAATTTGCGTGGCGCTTTCTCGCAATTTCTGGGCGGATTGAAGAAGCGTAAAACGGAAACATTCTTTGCCTTGAAGGATTTGGATTTTGTGGTAAAAGAAGGCGAAACACTCGGAATTATTGGTGGAAATGGAGCGGGGAAATCTACTCTGCTAAAAAACATCTCCAGAATTACCGAACCAAGTGCAGGCAGAATTGAAATCAACGGAAGGATTTCGGCTCTGCTGGAAGTCGGAACGGGTTTTCACATGGAGTTGACGGGCAGGGAAAATATTTTCTTGAACGGAACAATTTTGGGAATGAGCCGTGAGGAAGTTCGCAGGAAATTCGATGAGATTATTGCCTTCAGTGGAGTAGAAAAATTCATTGATACGCCCGTGAAGCATTACTCAAGTGGAATGCTTGTCCGTTTGGCATTTTCTGTGGCCGCACACCTCGAACCTGAAATCCTGATTGTAGATGAGGTTTTGGCAGTTGGAGACGTAGATTTCCAAAGGAAGTGCTTTCAGAAAATGGGCGAAGTGGGGCAAAGTGGAAGAACTGTTTTGGTGGTTTCCCACAATATGGATGCCATTGAAAGGCTCTGCGACCGAACAATCGTACTCAACCAAGGTCAAATTTGCTTCGATGGCGAGGTTTCGGAAGGAATCAAAACCTACAATTCCGTTTCCAAATCGGCAGATAGCTACAGAAACTGGAGTTTGGCAGATGCCCCAGGAAATGAAATAGTAAAGCTGATAGGACTTTCTGCCCAGACAGAAGATGGCGAAAAGCTGAGGAATTTCGATATCCGACAGCCTGTAATCATCGAATTTGAATATCAGGTGCTTAAAACTGGCGAAAAAATGTTCCCAGGTTTCCATGTAACCAACGAGCAGGATGTGGTGGTTTTCATCACGGGAGATTTTCAGGAACAGGAATGGGCAAATACGCCACGGGAGAAGGGAATTTATAAATCCAGATGCGTAATTCCTGCCAATTTGCTTGCCGAGGGGAAATTTGCCATTGATGCCATCATCAATACTCGCCCAATTTTCAGTTCCCCTTATGTGAACCATGTGCATGAAAGAGGCGCAATTTCCTTTGCTGTTTACGATACGGTGGAAGGCGACTCGGCTCGTGGGCAACATCGTGGACCTTATTTTGGCGTAGTCAGACCAATTTTGGCGTGGAATACAACAAGAGAATAGATTGGCGTTTATTAGATATTAAGTAGTCCAAAGTCTTTAGTCGTAAGTCCAAAGCGAATAAAGTAGTTGATAATCAATTATTTACGGAAAGTAAAATAGGAAAGTAATTAAGTTTACTTACTTATTGACAGAAATTTATTATGTAACCTGAAGGCAGTTTCTACGAACACTGCCAGCTTCCTTGTACGAAAACTTTGTCAATATTCACTATTGTTTCGCAATTCTCTTTGAGCGAGTTCTTTTTTGAATAGGACTTACGCAGAACTGTAGGTACGAAGTTCCAGCTTCGTACTAAAAGCGGAGCTGGTCTTATTTTGGCGCAATCAGACCAATTTTTGGCGTGGAATACTTCGAAAAAGTAAAAAGTCTGAGATTGAAAAAATTCAGTCTCAGACTTTCTACTTACCTCTCCGACAAAATTAGTCAACCGTTTCTGTTCCTTTCTTGTTAGGTGGATTGGTCATTCTATAAAGTGTAACCACATTTTCAGGATTCCAACTGCTATCATTGATATTTCTTATTTTCAGCTCCGTAAATTCAGGATTGAACCAAACGGTGCATTTCTCAACTTTGCAGTTTCTCAAATCGTACCATTTCCCTATCATACTAAATTTCGTATGTGAGAAACGTGTTCCCGCTTCTGACTTAATCAGGTTTCGGAATATTTTAATGGTTTCAGGATCCATAACCTTACCATTTGGGCATTTGAGTGCATTTGCTTCGTAACCTCCTAAAATTCCAACCACTTTTCCCTGATAAGGTCCGTATTCGCCATCTTGATAAATTTCTATGTGCAATAATTCCTGATTCTCATCGCCTTTCAGTTTCCAAGAACCCAGAATATCTTCGTTGGATTGTGCAAAGACAGCCATATTTATAAGCAGAAAAACAATACTTGCTAAAATCTTTTTCATATTGATTGTATTTTTGTGAAAAGTCTATTTTAAAAAATAACTCATAACCATACAGTCATGTTTGCATTTTCTGACTTTTAGATAAGATTGAGTAGGTAAATCAATCCGCTTTCGTAGAAAAATCCTTACATTTCCACTATTCAATACAGCGTTTTACAAACAGATAAATCATGAAGCTATTTTTTAGAGAATTAGGAGAAGACGGCAAAAAACCGCTCATCATACTTCACGGGGTTTTTGGCTCGTCCGATAATTGGATGACTTTGGGAAGGCAGTTCTCCGAAACCTTCAAAGTCTATTTGGTAGATCAGCGAAACCACGGGCAAAGTCCGCATAGCGATGAATTCACTTATGAAGCCATGAAAGAAGATTTGCGCCAATTCATAGAAGAGAATCAAATTCAAAATCCACATATCATCGCCCATTCCATGGGTGGGAAAGTAGCGATGTTGTTCGCCTTGCAATATCCCGAATTGTACGATAAATTGATGGTGGTAGATATTGCGCCAAGAGCCTATCCTCCGCATCACGAGACGATTCTGGAAGGTTTGAATGCGGTGGAATTACCCAATTTGGAAAGTAGAAAAGAAGCCGATGAGACTTTTGCACGCTACGAACCAAACTTAGGAGTTAGGCAGTTTCTGCTAAAAAACCTCTACAGAACAGAAAATGGTTTTGGTTGGAGGTTTAATTTGAACGCAATCACAAAATCAATTGCCAAAATTGGAATTGAAATCCAATCCGAAAAATCCAACCCGAAAGAAACAAGGTTTGTCAGAGGGCTGAAATCCCATTATATAGCCGACTCCGACAAAGCCCCTATCAGAAAACTCTTCCCGAACGCTACTTTTACCGATTTTGAGAAGGCTGGGCATTGGATTCATGCCGAAGCTCCAAAGAAATTCTATGAAGAAGCAATGAGTTTCTTTGACCAAATCCCTAAATAAATTCGGAATTTGTATTTTGTGATGAGCGGTTTTAATCTGGACACATGGCTTTATTTATCTATTTTCTTCGTTTTTACCTAAAGTCTGTTCACATTTCATTCGCATTCATCACAAAATTACTTTCTGAAATAGAAGGAAATTTCTACATTGGCATTCAAATCAAATCTTTACCTAAAAATTAAAATTATGAACGGAGCAGTAAAACATGGATTGATTATCGGGGTAATTAGCATTGCTTTTACCACACTTACCTATTTGCTAGGACCAGAAATTGCATCGGGACCAATTTCTTATCTATCGATTCCAATTGCGATTGGTCTTTATGTATATTTCGGAATACAAGGAAGAAAAGAGAATGGAGGCTATTTCACTTTTGGGGAGGCATTCAAATACATTTTCTCGATGGGAATGATTGCTACAGTAGTTTTGTTTGCATACAATTATGTTTTATTTGGAATCATAGATCCAGATTTTCAGGTTCAGGTTGCAGAAACTGCCATGGAAGGCATGAGAGGAACTTACGAATCTTTGGGAATGAGCGATGAGCAAATTGACACGGCCATGGAAGATGCGAAAGCAAATATGGGCTATTCAATAAAAACTGTCCTGATTGGACTTGGCACATACGCAGTCCTCAATGCAATATTGGCAGCTATTATTGGGGCTATCATCAAAAAACAAAATCCAGAGGAAGCAAATTTCTAAAAGTTGGATTTATCAAAAAAAGGGTTTCTTGCGAAATGCGGGAGACCCTTTTTTTATAATTAGTAAAGCACAACAAATAGTTAAATGCAACCAATCTTAATTTATTTAGCGTATCTTCGCACTTTCGTTGTGCAGTTGCTGTGAGGATTAATCGTTTTGATTGGATTGATGACTGCTGGCGAACAGAATTCCCCTCACGTTTTACAACACGTTTTAAAAAATGTTGCTCTGAAATCAAAAAACTTGCCTTTCCCAAAAGGAGGTTTTCAGAAATATACTGAAACAATTAGTGGCAGAACCTGCCCAATTCCCTTCTGCGGAATCATTCATAAAAAAATTACATGTCATTTAAGTCATTGGGGTTATCCCAGCCATTATTGCGAGCCATTGAGAAAAAAGGCTACGAAACTCCTTCTCCTATTCAAGCAAAAGCCATTCCGCCAGTTTTGGCAGGAAAAGATGTGCTTGCTTCTGCCCAAACAGGAACGGGAAAAACTGCAGGTTTTACCTTGCCTATGTTGCAAATCCTTTCGGAAAGCCCTCAAAAAGGCCGACCAATCAGGGCTTTGGTACTCACTCCAACCAGAGAGTTGGCGGCTTAGGTTTACGAAAACGTAAAAGAGTATAGTGAATTTTTAGATATAAAATCTACGGTTATTTTCGGTGGAGTGAATGCCAACCCACAAATCAGAACTTTGAAATCTGGCGTAGATATTTTGGTTGCCACACCAGGAAAACTGTTGGATTTACACAATCAGCGAGCCTTATCGCTCTCCAAAGTAGAAATTCTAGTATTGGATGAAGCAGACAGAATGCTGGATATGGGTTTTTCGAGAGACATCCAAAAAGTGATGAACCTGATGCCGAAACAAAGGCAAAATCTCCTTTTCTCCGCTACATTCTCCAAAGACATTCGGAAATTGGCTGGAACAATTTTGACCAATCCAATTTCTGTAGAAGCTACCCCAGAAAACTCTACGGCAGAAAAAGTGAGCCAAAAGATGTATCGGGTAGATAAAAAAAGAAAAACAGATTTGGTAATCCAACTCATTTCCGAAGGGAATTGGGAGCAGGTGCTGATGTTCACAAGAACCAAGCATGGAGCAAACAAGCTGAGTGAAAAATTGGGGAAAGCAGGAATCACTTCTGCACCAATTCATGGGAACAAAAGCCAAAATGCCAGAACCAAGGCGTTGGATGGTTTCAAAAAAGGAACAGTTAGAGTGTTGGTGGCCACTGATATTGCCGCTCGTGGTTTGGACATTCCATTGCTCCCGCACGTAATCAACTACGAATTACCCAATGTGCCAGAAGATTATGTTCACCGAATTGGGCGAACAGGCAGGGCGGGCGCAAGTGGCGAAGCACTTTCATTGGTTTCCTTAGACGAAATGGAATATGTTCGTGGAATAGAGAAATTACTCGGTCAGAAACTGAGAAGCGAAATAGTAAAAGGCTACGAAACTACTGAAACCGAAGCAGATGTAAGAGCTGCGGAAGCTGAAAAGAAAGCTCAAAAACAGCACAGAAGTTCAAGAGGGCAATCTCGTGGGCGTTCTGGCGGTTCTCAAGGTGGTGGCGGAAACAGAAATGCCAACCGAAACTCACGTAGCGGAGGTTCTTCAAACTCCAACCGAAACAGGAGGAGAGATTAAAGCATAAGTCTTTAGTCTAAAGTCATTAGTCTAAAGTGCGTTGACTTTGAAAAGCCCAGTTAGGAGAACAATCTTCTAACTGGGCTTTTTTTGATTCTTAAAACGAACCCATTACAATTTACAATGTGAATCCGAGTACATTAACAATTCAAAAATCAGTTCATTCTAATCTTTCTTGCTACATGATACTTTTGTCTTGCTACTTAGTTATTTGTCTTTCAAATTATCTCTAGGCTTTTCCACTTTCGGTTTCGCAGTAGATTTTGGCTTAGTAACCGTTCTCTTCTTCGATGGGTCTTTTTCGGCAGCAGGTTCAATATCCTCTTTTACAACCTTTTTCTTGGCTGGAGTTTTCTTTTTTGCAGGCTTTTTGTCTTCAGCCTTTTCCTTGGTGGCTTTTGTTTCTTTGTTGTCTTTCTTCTTGCTAGTTTCTTTTTTTTCTTTTTTCTCCT
The DNA here is from genome assembly GCA_963729615.1 of uncultured Cytophagales bacterium. Lineage (GTDB taxonomy): Bacteria > Bacteroidota > Bacteroidia > Cytophagales > Flammeovirgaceae > JBLIFI01. The sequence continues at coordinate 805,616 of CAVSOI010000020.1, read as the reverse complement.
TTTCCTTCACTTCTTCACCTTCAGACTCTTCCTTTTTCTCTTCTTCCTCAAAAGCATCTGGCGCAAACTCAATCAAGATATTGTACCAAGCTGCCAACTTTTTGATGTCAGAAGTATAAACACGCTCTGTATCATAATTAGGAAGTACTTCTGCCATGAACTTAGCCAAAGATTCTTCATCCTTTTCTACTTTAGCTTCTTTGCCTTTGTATTTTTCATGCACACTTTTCAACACCGTTCCCAAACCGACCGATTCTTCGGAATCAGTCGTGTAAATGGAGATTTCCTGCAAAATGGAAACTCGATGCGTGGCATTCATGACCGTTTTTTTGGAGTTGGCATCCAAAGCTGCCACAATCATTCCAGAACGAGTAGGTTTCAATACTCTATAAAGTCCCGATTTCCCTGCCACTGAGGCAATGTCTTTCAATTTCATCTAAGCTATGTTTTTTATTTATTATTGGTAATTGCCCAATCCAAACAATTACTTATAGTCATTGTTGGATGTAGTTTTTTATTCAGTCAACCTTTTTTTCAAGTCCATCCGTTCGTGCAAGATTCTGATAACTTCAATTTTATTTTCCGAAAATAACTGGTAAAATATAATGTGTTTCCCAGATTTCAGTCCAAGCAGATTCTGGCTTATTTCGTAATATTCTTTTCCGACTTCTGGGTTTTCTCCAATTCCGTTGCAAGCAAGTTTTATTGTCGCATAATATTTGTCCGCTTGTTTTTCAGACCATTTCTCGAAGGTATAAGTCCAAATGTCATTCAAATCGTCAATGGCTTCTTGTCTCAATGTAACTTTAGCCATTTTTTCGTTTTTCAGCCTTCAATCTTTCTAAATTCTCATCAAAGTCGAAGTCTTCAACCAAAGGACTATTCAATCCTTTTTGAATTGCACTTCTCAATGTAATTACTTTGCTTTCTTCGTTTTCCAAAAGTCGGAGTCCAGCTCTGATTACTTCGCTGACATTTTTGTAACGTCCTGTAGAAACTTGACTGCTTACAAACTTATCAAAATAATTCCCGAGCGATATTGAGGTATTTTTCATTTGCGATAAATTTTTTTGAAAATTACCAAATATTGGTAAAAATTCCAAATCTATCAATTCCGCTAGAATTATACCGATGTAAAAATAATCGGAAATATGAGTTTGTGGGAATTTTTAGGTCAGATTAACGAAAATCGTTTTGCTACAAAAAATTCAGTTGCTCTAAAAACTTGCTTTTGTAGGAAGCTCCAATGGGAATATTCTTGCTTGGCATAATTACCATCGCATCTTGAATGGTGTCAATTTTGTGCATATTCACAATGTAGGAACGATGTACTCGGGAGAAGTTGTCGGAAGCCAATTTCTTCTCCATTCCCTTCATGGTGGAGTGGACAATTAGCTTTTTGTTTGGCGTGTTGATGATGACATAGTCGGAAAGTGCCTCCACGAAAAGAATATCTTGCAAGCTCAATCGAACGAGTTTCCCATCTGCCTTTACGTAAATATCATTTTCCTTCCTATCTACGAATTCGGTCTTCGATTTCAGGTTTTCTATGGCTCTTCCAACGGCTTTCAGAAAGCGATTGTATTCAATGGGTTTCACCAAATAATCTGTCAGGCTGAACTCAAACGCCTTAACCGCATACTCTTGCCTGCTCGTAATCATAATGATTTGCGGAATGTTTTCGAGTTGTTGCACCAAATCAATTCCGCTCATTCCTGGCATTTCCACATCTAAAAATACAATGTCTGGATTGAGTTCACTGATTTTGATGACTGCACTCTCGGCATCAACACACTCGCCAATCAGGTTAAGAGTTTCGGTACGGGAAATAAATTGCTTCACGACTTCTCGGGAAAACAACTCATCGTCAACAACTAAGCATTTATAAGCCATTTTCTTTCAGTTCGGTTCAATTGGGAAGTTTGCAAACCGCCATTCATATATAAATTCGGTTCACAAATAATTAACTGAAAACTCCCACCATTATTGCATTTATCTAATCAAAACGAATCCTAGAATTCAGTAGTTTTACTGCTAATGTCCTGAATATGAGAAAGTATGAGTTTTTCAAAGTTGGTTTGTTCGCTAAGGAAATAAACTTCAATCGGAAGGGAATAGATGGGCAAATTTTCCAATTCTTGAATTTCAACCAGCTTTACGGCATCTTTTTCTGTGGTAACTATAATCGGATTTTCCTTTCTGAACTTCTCGAAAACTGCTGAAATGGTTTTGGAAATAGAAGCATCATAATCTGCATGATCTTTTAGCTTCAGATGTTCCAAAACAGCGAAATTTTCCGAAACATATTTTTCCAAAGGAGCGGTTTGGGCAATTCCTGTCAAAAGAATTGCTTTATCAGACTCCAACTCGCCAACTTTATTTTTTATTGGTTGGATTGAGCCGTAGCGAATGCTGGAGAAGAAAATGGGAGTTTCTGGATTTGCGTATTTCCTAATTTCCACCACAATTTTGGCTTGCTCACTTTCTGGCAAATTCTGCGGACATTTAGAAACCACAACAATTCCCGCTCTTTTGGCTTCTGCTCGGCTGTCTCTCAATCTTCCTGCGGGCAAAAAATAATCTTTGTAAAATGGTCTATTGAAATCCGTCAGAAGAATATTAAGCGAAGGTCGGATTTTTCTGTGCTGAAAGGCATCGTCCAGCAGAATTACCTTCGTGTCGGGCAAATCCATGAGGATACTCGGAACAGCCAAAATCCGCTCCTCTCCTACTGCTACGGCTATCTCCTTCCCAAATTTCTGAAAATACTGCATCGGCTCGTCTCCAATCTCATGCGGGCGGACTTTCTTTCCTGCCAAAATATAGCCTTTCGTTTTCCTGCCATAACCTCTGCTGAGTGTGGCAATTTGGAACCTATCTTTCAGTAACCGAATCAGAAATTCGATATGTGGCGTTTTCCCTGTTCCGCCAACGGTCAGATTTCCTACACAAATTGTCGGCAAGTCAAATCCAAAAGAAGGTTTACTGCCAATATTGTAGAGGTGGTTTCTCATTTTCACAATTGTCCCGTAGATGAGCGAAAATGGGAATAGGAAAACAAAAATGAGTTTTTTCATTACAGAATTTCAGGGAATAGGAGTCTGCAAAGGCAATGTTGTTTGGGAAGAATCACTGTTGGCTGAAATGGCAAAACGCTATTCCTCTTCTCCAAATTCAATTCCATCATAAATATCGGAAAGGCTGATTTCCACCCCGATTGAGTTCAAAATCAATTTGCCCTCCAGCCCACTGACATCGGAAAGAAGCCAAAAACCTTGTTCATTTTTCGTATAAAGTTCCACAAAAGCCATGTCTTGGGAAATCAGCATATATTCTTTCAAGGAGCGAAGGTTCTGTAGGCTCTGGCTTTTTCTCCTCTATCGTATTTCTCTGTACTCTAAGAAAGGGTAGTGCTCGGCTAAAGTATGGAAGGGGTTTTTCGGACTCAATTAAACGAATTGAAGTCCTTATTTGGAACATAAAGCAAGATTTTGTAAATCCAAATTCACATTTTTAGTTTCCATACCATAGTCGAACACTACCGATTTTTCAAAATGTATAGTAAGTAGTAAAAAGTCTTAAGTCGTTAGTCCAAAGTTGCACAAGTAATTGATTATCAGATAATCGAAAGACTTGAAGTAGGAAAGCATTTAACAATAACTCCTTAGTATGAGAAAATTGCTATTTTGCTATCTCCAACTTTACTATTTGAATTTACTCGTCTCCCAGTAAATCCACAAATCGCTCATCCATTCGAATATAGTTGGTCGGGCTGAAAAGCTTGTCCGTATCCAACATGTGGAATTTCATAATCAGAGTTCGTATTTTGATCGATTTATCTCGCTTGGCTGGGCTGATGGAAATTTTCAGCATTTTGATGAACATAACTACATCTTCGCAATTCTCTTTGCCCATCAATCTGATTTGCCTTTGAATGCTGTTTACCAATTGGTTGAACAAATCGAAATCGTGCATACAGCAATACTGCAATGCCAGTAAACTCTTTACTTGCAGTACAGCATACGGATATTGCCTCAAACTTGTATCGTTCAAGAAATCATTTATCCATTTTGCAGCTTCGTTGAATTTGCCTCCATAATAACAACAAACCGAACGATATGCAACATAATTCAGATATTCTGGAACGTTGTCTCTGTCCACATCAAAATCCTCAAACATTATTTTGTTCTCTTCATACAGCGAGCCTTCCGTTCCCAAACGCATATTTCGCTCCAAAATAATGTGGAACATATAAGAAGGATAGGTGTAGAGTGGGAAATTGCCAATCAATTCAGGCATTTTCTCCAGCACATTACTATAAAATTCCTCGGCCTTTCCTGTAAACTTTATAATGGTTGTAATAAAGTAGATTCAAAAATTCGAATACTCCTTGGAGATGGTAATAAATGACATCTAAATAATAAGTATCGAAAATTTTCTGCACATTTTTCAGAACATCCTCAATTGGCTCTTGCTCTGAATTTACTCTATCAGAATCCTCCACAATCAACCGATGGAACACATTTAAACAACTTTGGTAGATATAAAGCCTATGGGATTTGTAGAGACTACAAATGTTTTCCATTTCGCTTTGCAGAAGTGTCAAGCCCAGTTTGTCCACATCGTCTCCTGTAAGCGTGAACTCGCCAAATTTTTTGAAATAACTCGCCAGTAAATCCTCTGCCTTGTCCATTGCCAACATGTAGGCAACGTGTTCATTATAGAGTTTAGAATACTGGAAATAGTCTTCCGAGTTGACATGTAGCTTTTTGAGGGTTTTGTACACAATTGTCAGTTCGTTGGAAAGGTCGTAATCCTTCAATTCTTTTTCCAACTTTTTCAGCGTAGCAATGGCAATTGTTTTTTTTTTCGTGAAAACAATTTCATTGATGTTAGCAACTTTTTTAAGCAAATCAGTTCTTGGGCTTTCCATCTGCTGAAGCAAATAATCTTCAATTTTTTGGTTCAGCCTTGATCGCAACGTGTAATACGCATTCGTGTTCACGTCCAATTCTTCCATTGTTTTGGCATCGGAAGTACGTCTTTCACGCATGGCTTTTAGTAAATAAGCAGATTTATCGGCATTGCTATCAGTCAACTGATTGTAGATAGCTGTAAAATCTTCTTCAGAAAGTTGCTTGATAATATGCTTGAACTTTGCCATTTTTAGTTGTTGATTTCGTTGGAATTGAAATTTGTAAAGGTATTTGAAAATGCTATTTTAGTAAAGAAAAAACCCTTACATCTTAGCAATGCCAAAATATAAGGGTTCGAAATGTGGAGAATATCGGAGTCGAACCGATGACCTCTTCACTGCCAGCGAAGCGCTCTAGCCAGCTGAGCTAATCCCCCAAATGAGTTTCCTCTTTTAAGTGGCACAAAGTTAACTTAATTCTCCTAATCTAAAACATTTTTAGAATAGCAAAGTAAGTTTTTCGTAAATATTGGTAAATTTATGCCATCTATGTCAGAACTGAAACAATTTGGGTGTATTTGAGTCAATTTTTTTGATTTTTCTTAAAAAGCTCAACTATCATTCCCGAAATTGATCTAAATTATATTCTAAAAATAAAAATCCACACTTTAAAAAAAGATTATGAAAAAAACTATTTTACTATTCATTGATACTCTATTTTTTGTTTCGTGCGGAGGTTCTGAATCCAAAATGATTGGCACTTACAAATGTGCTGATTGCCTATACGAGCAGATTGAATTCCAAGAAGATGAAGTCGTGGAAATTTCGGCTGGTGGAATTAAGGCAAAAGGAACTTACGAACTAGATGAAAAAGTGCTAACCGTTCATACCGAAACTAGCGATTATATTTTTGATGTGGTGAATGGAAAAACAATAGAAGGAAAAGAAGAGGCAAAAGGTACTTATGTTAAATAGATAGCTAGTCGAATTTTGTGTTCTAAAATTGAATGTAAATCGTTGAATATTAGTATCTTGAGAGTATTGCAGATAAATCAGAAATGATGCTTCTGCAATGCTTTTTATTAATTCACGATGTGTAATAAATATATCAAAAATCATTTCTTCCATTTGATATTGCACCCAATACTTGGCTTTTGGTTGTCAGATATTGCTTTTTCTGTCTAACAAATTTTCATTGCCTCAGATCAAATCCTTTCCAGTAATTTCCTTCCCATTTCTTGGCGAAGATTCATCTAATTGACCTCGATAAACACATTTCAGTGCCGAATCGAACAGGAAAAAATCGGGTGTGCATTCCGCTTGGTAGGCTTTGGCAACATCTTGCGACTCATCATATAAATAAGGGAAATCATAACCTTCTCGTTCTGCCAAGCAACTTCATGTTTTCTGGCGAATCTTGCGGATAATTCGCCACATCGTTCGAGCTGATTGCCACAAATTTGATTCCCTTCTGCTGATATTCGTTCGCCATTTCCACCAGTTTCTCATTGTAATGAATCACAAATGGGCAATGGTTGCAAATGAACATAATTAACGTTCCCTTTTCGCCAACAATTTCTTGCAAACTCATTTCCTTGCCAGAAATGGTGTCGGGAAGCGTGAAATTCGGTGCTTTTGTGCCAAGCGGAATCATGGTGGATGGTGTAACTGCCATTTTTTTAGGTTTAAATTTTTGTATAGAAAATATTATCGTGTCTAATTCTACTTTAAGACTCTTGCCAAAATCGTATTTTAAGTATGATTTTGGGGTTCTTATCTTAAACTTTCTGAATGCTAATTCAATCGCCACTAGCTTCAGCTAGTGGTAAACGAGTTCTATGTTTTCAGAGTCTTAAAGTAGAACTAAGGAACAAGTAAAAAATAACTTAACCCCAATTATGAGTTATGTATTTGATAAGTACAATCATGGATTGGGGAAATGAAGAATTAAAAATGATTTAAGTATTTGGTAATCAGTATTTTGATTTTATGAGTTCCTTTAAATTATTGTCATATAATTTTTGATTAAATCTATAAAAAGTACAATATAGCAAATCTTAATTGTTGACTACTCTAAAAATAACACGGTTAACTATCTGAATAACAAAGGTTTAAACCCATTATTCGGGTAACTTACATACTACTGGACATCTCCAAAAATCAAGACCTCGGCAGAGGTTGAAAACCCTGCCGAAGGTTGTTTTAACTCGTTCAACGTCTGGCAGGGCCTGCGGACTCTGCCAGCGATTCACTCATGTCCAGTAGTATGGGTAACTTATTAAAATTCTCAGTGGGACTGCCCCTTCCTTCTTTTTGGTCCGGGACACGCTGTCTATTCTTCGTTAAAATAGTAGTTTATTTATTTTCCATTCCTAATTTGGGGAAAGTATTTTGGTAGTGATAAACTGGTAAGGCTAACAAAATAAAAACTATAGCGCAAGCGTCCGCTCAATGCTGTCAACTTAGTGATTTTTCGTAGTAAATCAGCGACTCGGAAGAATTGCTGTACAGTCTGAATTCGTACCACGACTCTCCCGATGGGACTCGCCTTCGAGTCGTCAAGTATGATGGATAAAGCTTGCAAACTGCTTACTTCATCTGCCTTTTTGCCAAGTCGTAGAACAAGCCGAATTTGTCCATCAATTCCTGATAGTTGCCTTGTTCTGCAATTTTGCCTTTGTCAATCACAAATATCTTGTCTGCATCTTCTACCGTGCTTAGGCGGTGGGCAATGACTATTCTGGTGGCTTGGAGTTGTGCCAAACTTTCAGTTACGATTCTTTGCGTATGATTGTCCAAGGCACTTGTGGCTTCATCGAAAAACAAGATGCGTGGCTTGTGAACAATGGCACGGGCAATCATAAGTCGTTGGCGTTGTCCGCCTGAAAGTGTAGTGCCTCCTTCGCTGAGAACGGTGTTCATTTTCATGGGCATCTGGTGAATGTCTTCGTCCAAACCAGCGAGTTTGGCGGCTTCCCAAGCATCTTCTAAAGTCAAGTCGTGACTTCCGATGATGTTGTCGAAAATACTGGCGGGCATGAGTGAACTGTTTTGCAGCACTACGCCAATCTGACTACGGATGGAGGCTAAATCCAGACTAGAAAAATCTTGTCCATCGTAATAAATAGAGCCAGATTCTGGTTTCTCAAACCCCAACAGCAAACGCATAATGGTAGATTTCCCCGAACCAGATGCGCCCACAAAAGCCACCATTTCATCGGGTTGGATATTCATGGAAAGGTCATTGATGATGTAGTTTCCATCGGCATCGTATTTGAACTTCAAGTGGTTCAATTCAATTCCTCCCAAAAGTGGTTTTGCCATTGCCTTGTTTTCAGAAGCAGGTCTTTCTGCCAAAACTGGTTGGAGTCTTTCGTAAAGTGGCACAACATTCAGTGCGTCAATCATTACTTCTCCCATTTTCAGCGAAGTGTCCAAAAATTGCTTGAAAGCCGTGATGAATGCCAAGAATATTCCTACACTCATTCCAACCGAACCGCTGTTTTTGATTGCCAAACTACCTGCAATAGATTCTGGCAAACCTGTTTCTGCCGCTACTGCCTGGCCCGCTTGCTCAAATTGATAATAAATGAAGAAGAAAAAGAACATATTGGTCAATAGTGGATAGCCACTTTTGAAAACCAACATCTTATTATGTTGGTTTACCGCTTTGACCGAAAGCGTTTTGAGTTTGGTAAACTGCTCAGACCAAAGTGCAAAAATTCTTGGTTCCGCTCCCGAAATTCTCACTTTGGTAATTCCCGAAATGAATTCGAAAAGCATACTTTGCACTCGCCCTCTTATTTCCTCCATTCTTCGGTTGTAGCCCAGTTTTTTGTAGCCAATCAGCATAATAACCAACATGGCTATAATTGCCAATGCCAAACCCAGCATTGCCAATTTGCTGTTATAGTAGAACAGCAAAGCCAAATTTATTACGGAAAAAGCACTGCTGAGAGCCACTTGCAACACGCTGGCAGACAATATTTGCCGAATTGTGTTAATGCTCAAAGCTCGATTGGCTAAATCTCCAGACGAATATTTTTTGAAAAACGTAGTGGGCAAACGCAGTAAATGGTCCATGAGGGCAGTTTGTGCATTCAGCGTTCCTTTCGTCTCAATTCGGATTAGGAAAATATTTTGAACCAAGGTAAGCAAACCTGCAACGAACGCCAAAATAACCATGACTCCAACAGTTTCTAGCAAATAGTCCTTATCTGCCAAGGGAATGACATCATCCATGATGATTCCGATGAGAATTGGCGTGAGCAACCCAATGATAGAACCCGCCAAAGAGGCAAAGGCAATCAGCTTGGCATCTTGTTTCAGCCCAATTGTGGCAAAGCTCCAAAGCCTCCCGATTGAGGTAATGGGTTGGTCGAAAGGCCTGAAAAACATGAACGCTTTCGGATGCAAGTTTTCGGCAATTTCCGCTGTTACTTCTTCGGAATCAGTTGTCGGGTTTTGGATGATGTATTTGCCATCGTGCTGAATGAGTGCATAAGGCATGTCATCTGTTGCATTGAAAGCCAGCAAATGACCGTTTTCCTCTTTCCACCAATTCCCTCGGAGAATCACTTCTCGCATTCTCAAGCCAGAACTTTGTGCAATGGCTTCGGCTGGAGACGGATGGGTCGATAAACTGGCAGGAACTTCTATCGGCACGCCTAAAGCCTCTCCCAACTGCCTGAAAACCCAGACAAGTGGATTGTACGCATCTTGATTTACCGAAGCATTTTTTCCTTTTTCCAGCACGTTGGCAAACCCTTGCAGAGAGTTTGTCATTGCCATTCCCTCTTGGCTTTCCCTCGTGGACAATTGCGATTTATCTGCCTCAAAATTCTGCTCAATCCTCAAAGTCAGCACATCAGAAAGAAAAGCGATGGTTTCTTCCAAGGCTTTTGGCAATTTGTTGGCTTGGGCAATTTCCCAAATAGTGTAAGTTTGGATTGCGGTTTCCTCTAAAGCAGTGAGCCAAAGATGGTCAGTAGTTGGCAGAGTTTGGTTCTTAGAAAAAACGGCTTGTTCATTGCCCAATTGGCAACTTCCCTGTTCAATTTCTGCCCAAACAATTCCATCGTGCGGAAAGGTAACTTGCGCTTTCTCCAACCGATAATTTTGCCCTATTTTGAGCGAAGAAGCATTTCTTGGAGCTTGCGGTTTGAAGAGAGAGAAAAGGATTTCCTCCAACCAAGACTCCACCAAAGAAACGATTTCTGAATCTGCGATGGAAGCGGAAAGGAACTCGAAAAAGACTGCTCTATCAATCTCAATTAGTTCGGCACTGCTACTTACCACCAATAAATCTACTCGCTCTACGGCAGTATTCTCCAAACCGATGTTTCCAATCAGCTGATTTCTTTCGGCATGGTGCAAAAACTTTCTGGGGGAAAGGATTTTTTCTTGATGCGTTCTTTTCTGGTAGAAAACATCTACCAAACCGAAATGAACCAAGTAAATTTTGTCGGGGTTGCTGAAATAAAACGGAGTCTCCGTGGTAATGCGCACAATAGTGCCTTGGTCTTTGAGTCGCTCAAGGTTTGTCTGCTCTTTTAGGAGATTTATATTTGGGAATTTACGCATTATTCTGAGCCAATTAAGTACGTTGTACTACTTACTATTTTCTTTTCGTGTTGAATACCATTTTTTACTTTATGATTTACTTCAACTAAATTCTTTCGGTTTTCTGTGAGGTTTCTTGATGGAAAGCTCACTTTAGGCTGACGACTAAAGACTTTGTACTATTTAACTGCTGAGTCGTGAGTAAGCTCCTTCTTTTTCTATCAACTGCTGATGCGTGCCTCGCTCCACTATTTTGCCTCGTTCCAGCACAATAATTTCATCGCAATCTCGAATCGTGCTGAGTCTGTGGGCAACGATTAAGCAAGTGCAACCACGCCTACGAATGTTATCCATAACAATTTTCTCTGTGGTTGGGTCGAGTGCGCTGGTTGCTTCATCCATAATCAGAATGGATGGTTCCCTGGCCAATGCTCTGGCAATTTCCAACCGCTGTTTTTGCCCGCCACTAAAGTTATTTCCGCCTTCTGTTACCTTGCTGTCATACCCACCTGCCCGCTAGAAATCGTCTCGTGAATGAGTGCATCTTTGGCGGCTTGCAAAATGGAATCCTCCGAAATACTTTTATCCCAGAAAGAGATGTTCTCTCTGATTGTTCCCTCAAAAAGAATGATGTCTTGGTCCACTACGGCAAGTGAAGCGGTAATTATTTTGCTGGGCAGTTCATCGCTCGGTTGGTCATCGAACAGGATTTGCCCCGACCAAGGTTTGTACAAACCATTGATTATTTTCGCCACGGTAGATTTCCCACTTCCCGAACCGCCCACCAACGCCACTCTGCTCCCAGGCGTGAGTTTCATGTCGAGTCCGTCTATGAGTGCGCCACTAATATCGTTGTAGCCAAAAACAATCTGCTTCAATTCCACATAACCAATCAGCTTGTTGAGTGGCATTTGTTGCATGCTTTCCGACTCCACAGGCTTGTCCGATGGATAATCCAATACGTCATCTATCCGATTCATGTCTGCCTCGGCTTCTTGAATAAGCCCAGCTTCTGCCACCAATTCGTTTACGGGTTTAATGAAATTATCCATCAAATAGATGAATGCCACCAATGCACCCAAAGTCATTTCCCCTTCCATCACTCGCAAAGCACCCAATCCTAAAATGGCACTCGTGTTCAGCGTGGTAAGCAATGGCGGGATTGTGTTGAGCCTTCTGGTAAGCCACTCGAACTTCTGTTGGGCATTCAGCACTTTTGCCAAATAACCCGACCAGCGAGTGAAGAAATTCCCTTCTCCGCCAGTCGCTTTCAGGGTTTCCATCATGCGGATTCCGTTCATGGTTGTCCCGAGCAGTTTGCCTGTTTCATTTAGCACAACTCGACTGCTTTCTTTCCTACGTTCTGCCACATATCTGAGGGCAATCATGTTGAGAATTGCTACGGAAATCCCGATGCAGGTCATGAGCCAATCGTAACTAAACATGACCAAAGCATAGAAAAGTACGACAATGGCGTTCAGAAATGAATTCGCCAACCTGCCCGAAAGCAAATGGGCAACTTTATCGTTCAGGTTAATTCTGTTTCCAATCTCTCCCGCAAAACGCTGACTGAAAAAGGCGATGGGCAGACCCAAAATGTGCCAAAAGAATTTACTGGAAGTGGTCAACGCCAACTTAATCTCCAACCGAAGCAAATATTTTTGTTGGAGATGTGTGAGTGCGGCATTCAGTAAAAGAATGCTGCCCATTCCCAAAAGCAAGGGGCGAATCCAAGAACTATGCTGGTTTACCAGATATTGGTCAATGAATATTTTAATGAAAGATGGGATGATTAACCCGGGAATTATCAGCAATAAACTCGCTAACACAATAAATAGAAGCGTTGTGTTTGAACCTTTCAGCCGACTGCCTAGCGAACGGTAAAAACTATTTGTGTCATCTCCTTTTTCAAAATCCTCCGAGGGTTTGAATAGCAAAGCCACTCCAGTATAAGAGGCGTTAAATTCTTTCATATCTACCGAATACCTGCCTTGGGCTGGGTCATTCAGCAAAGCTTTCCCTTTTTTGAAACCTTCTAAAATGAGGTAATGATTGAAATTCCAGAAAATGATGCAGGGCATTTCCATGGTTTGCAAAGTTTCAATGGCACGTTTTACGCCTTTCGCTTCCAAGCCATATTGCCTGGCCGCCTTAATGATGTTAACCGCAGTAGCTCCATGTCTGGAAACTCCACAAGCCACTCGCAAAGCTTCCAATGGAACAAACTTGCCGTAGTGACCCAAAATCATCGCCAAAGAAGCCGCCCCACATTCTAAAGCTTCCATTTGGAGAACGGTAGGGGTTTTTACAGGTTTTATTTTCTTAGGATTGATGCTCATGGGTGGAAAAGATGTTAGATGTTACCCCAATTATGAGTTATGTATTTGATAAGTACAATTATAGGTTGGGGAAATTAAAACAGGGTGGCCTGGCCATTAATAATTAAAAATGATTTAAGTATTTGGTAATCAGTATTTTAATTTTATGAGTTCCGTTAAATTATTGTCATACAATTTTTGATTAAATCTAAAAAAAGTACAATATAGCAAATCTTAATTTTTGACTACTCTAAAAATAACACGGTTAAGTATCTGAAAAACAAAGGTTTAAACCCATTATTCGGTTATATAAGATGTTAGACGCTAGATATTAGAAAAAAGAACAAATTAATTCTTACCTCTAAAATCTTATATTTTGTGTCTATTGCTAATACAATTGAAAAATCTTTTTGAAAGCGGGAATGACCAAAGCAATTGGTTTCTGTTCTTCTGTGGTGGCTCTGGCGGTGCAAGGCGTTCCCGCTTGTATTTGCAGATTTGGGCCTGTCCCAGAAGTCCAAAAGTAATTACTGGTGGTTTCGGGATTTCGCTTGAAGCGTACATATACTTCGATAGGTGCGCCTAATTGGAGCATTTGCCCGACCAATTGCTCATTCTTCAACACTCTCAAAATTCCCTTTCCAGTTGCAGGATAATCGGCCACGTAGGTAACTTCTCCTCGCATATAGCCAAACTCTTCGGGCAAAACGGTGGCGGGGGAAACGAGAATGTCCATGCCTTCTGTAATTTTTTTGCCGTCTTTCGCTTGCAAAAAAAGCACACCCGTCAATAGCTCGCCATCGGTTGCTTTTTTGGTTATTTTCATCAGGGCACTTCCTGTGTTTACCACGTTCCCTTCATCTACCAACAATTCGAGAATCTCGCCAGCAAAAGGGCTTAATACTCTAGTTTGCTTCTCATACTCTTCTTGGAGTTGTTTGAGCAACCGTTCTGAACTTCCCATTCGTTGTTCGCTCAATTTGCCTTGCTGTTGCATGGTGTAATTAGCATCTAAAGACTGTTTGGAGAGTTGCACCAATTCGAGTTTGAGTGCTTCAATCTGCTGTTTCATATTATCGCCCCGTTGCCTAGTGGCTTGTACTTGCGGGCGAGTGATTAGCCCTTTTGTCAGCAATTCCTCTTCCATTATCACTTGCTTTTCGAGAATTGCCAAGTTCTTCTTCAGCGTTTTGATAGATTTCTCAGTATTTTTTCGTTGTTGCGCCATCAACTCAATGGTCAGTGCTTTGTCTTTGTTCTCAAACGAAAGGAGGTTTCCGTGATTCTCCTGAAACTCTTTCAATTGCGTTTTCGCTTCTTCAATCTGCATGAGCAGGCTGGGTTGGGCAATTCGGGCAATTACTTGGTCGGATTTCACTAATTCCCCAGGCTTCACCAACAATTCAGTAACTTCTCCTTGCGTGAGTGCCACCACATTATGAACTTCTCCGCCCAGCAAAATCCCAGTTCCTTCTACCCGAGTTTTGATGTTTCCGAGAACTCCCCAAGCAATCAGCGTGGCTACAATCAACACGAGTGTAAGTAATGATAGCCATGCTTTTTTATTCAGCACGGTTATCATCTGGTCTAATTTCTCAGGTGTGGAGAGCTTTTCTAGGGCTTCTTTTCTGAAAATCTGTCTTTTCATGGAGGATGTTTTTTAAGGTTGAGGGTTTTGAAGTTGTTTGTTGAATTATGGATTTTGTGATTATTAAGTAGTCTAGCTTGAATACTTTCCTGTTTTGAGTTCTTAAAAAACTCATTTACAGGCAAATACAAAAGGGTGCGACCCTCCGCTAATAAATAGCACAACATGCTTAGCTATATCAATTTAGAGCATTTTTCATTAGTACAGGTTTTGGTAATTTGGTTTTGTAGCATGACTCCAGCGGAGTCCAATCTCGGTAGAAGTTTTACAAAAAGAAGTTGTTTTGTCGCTCCGTAGGCGCGAAATCTGATTTTCAATAATAAATAGAGATTATGAACATAATTTTATTATGGAACTCGCAGACTGGCGGGTCTATCGACACCGCCAGCTACTTAAATCTCTTGGATTCATAAACTCTAATGTACATCTGCGACTTGATACATATTGCTTTATTTTGCGTTTCTTCTAGCTGCGCTTGTGCGGGATAGCAATCCCACACTACTGAATCAATCGTGATAATATCTAGTAGTATGAAAATCTAGTAGTATGAAAAAAAACTGCTACGGAATCGTATAAAAAACTGTTGAATCAATTCCACCCGAGCTATTTCCAATTGTCCCTGACTCGAAGCGCAACATGGCGATTGAGTTGGCAAACTGCTGTTCTGCCTGAATATAGTTCAGTTCCGCACCCGTCAGCCGTTCTTGGAAAATGATTAAATTCAGTAAAGTTGTGAGTCCTCTTTGGTATTTGAGCGTTTCATTACTGAAGGTTTCATTGGATTTGTCGTAGGCAATCTTGCTTTGCAATAAAATATTTCTGCTGATTTTCATTTGGTTGATGGCGATGGAAAGATTGGTTTTGATATTCCTGATTTGATTCTTGTAGGCAATTTGCTCGTAAGTGAGCCTTGATTTTTCCTTTGCCAAATTTCCTTTTGCTACATTGTTCTGAATGGGAATGACCAAAGAAAGTCCTCCTCCGTAATCCATGGTGCTTCCTTCAGAGGCAGCGAATGGAGTGAAATAATTCCCTGCATTGTCTCCATATTGCAAGCCTGAACGTTGCACAAAAAAATTGGCTTGCAAGTTTGGGAGCAAATTCTGTTTGGCCGCATCTGTGAGTGTTTCCTCTGCTTCAATTTGTTTGGCTTGGGCGAGCAAATCGGCCCTTCCTGCCAACACTCGTTCCAGCAAATTTTCGGCAGAAAGCGTGTCTAATTTTTCTGCCGAAATCAAGGATGGAAATGCACCTGTGGGCGGATTGAGATTTATACTTTCCTGATAATCCAGCCCCATTTCTCTGCCCAATTCCTGCCTTGCCTGAAAAAAAGCCTGTTCCGAAAGCATTCTCTGGCTAATTTTAAGAGCCAAGTCGGCTTCAATCTGTGCCAAATCTGCTGCGGGCTTCTTCTCTGCTTCAATTAGGAACTTACTGTCTCCAAGCACACTTTTGGCTCTTTGCTCTGCTTGCCTATAAATAGCCAAACTTTGCCATTGCGCTTGGTAATTCCAATATGCCAAAACAGATTTAGTGATTTGGTTGGATGCCACAAACTCCTTATTGTTGGTAACTGCTTGCAGTATTTGCCCTGCGGCTATTTCGGTGGATTGGGAAATTTTCCCTCCTCTATTTTTCAGTAGTGGAATTCCTGCCTGCAAAGTGGCAGTGGTTGCATTTCTTGTCGTAAACTGCCTGAAATCGGAAGGGAACGGAATATCATTCAGCACTCTGCCAGTTCCTACCGAAGCTTGCAAAGTCGTTCCATTTCTAGTTGCTTGCTCATTCCACCCAAAAAAGAAATAGTATTGGTGGTAACTGTATTCACTCCAAAATCCTCTTTCAACACTCTGTCAAAATCTGTGGAAATGGGCAAGGGCAACACATTCCGCCTGTCTTGAGATAAATTCAAATCGCCAAAACCTTGGTAGTCGAACAATCCGCTAGCTTGTTGTAAGTCTGCCTTTCTTTGCAAAACCAGCTCGCTCTGTAGCTGAATTATAGGCGATTTCTCTAATGTAATTTGAATTACCTCGGCAAGGCTCAACTTTTGGGTGGATTGCGCAAGAAATGGTCGCTGAGCAAATGGCCAACAGCAATTGGCCAGCAATGCTCAAAAAGGGCTTTATGTGTTTTGCTCTGTTCATTTGAAATTTATCAGTTCTGATTTTATTCATCAATTTTTTTTATGCAATCATTATTTACTTGTATCTAAAGTTTTAATTTAGTGTTTTAAATTTACTGCAAAACAATCTGCACCCTTATGAAAAGTCTGAAAAACGGTAACAAAATCAATTTGTCTAATGAAGTTGGGGAGTCTAGCAAATTGGCAATTGGTTTAAGTTGGGATGACTCCCATCATTCTGCAAAAGTCAGAGATTTGGATATGTCTGCTTTTTTGGTGGCAGATGATTTGAAAGTGCCAACCGAGCAATTTTTCGTTTTCTACAATAACCTGCACTCGCCAGACAGAAGCATTCACCATAAAGGAGACAACAGAACTGGGCAAGGCGATGGAGATGATGAGACATTTTGGTTAGATTTATCATTGGTGGCTCAGGAAATTGAACAAATATTTTTGGTTGCCAGCATTCACTCTTCTGACGAAACAGTAAACTCTTTTGGCGAAATCAAGCAAATCAGATTGCGTATTTACGATAGAAATGCACAGTCTGAAATCGCTTCTTATGTAATTGGCAATGAATTCGCTGACATGAATGCGCTACAAATAGGCAGGTTCTACAAAGAATACGGAACTTGGTTTTTTGAAGCCACGGCAGAAGCCACTACAAAAGGCTTAACCAGTTTCGTAGATAAATACGCCTGATTGTTCTCCAAAACTACTTCAACAATCTGATTCAAAATGCCTGTTGTCGTTCAACCTGCTTATATTGTTCATGAACTAGCCAGATTGATTCATGAGTTTTCAAACTTTCAAAAAATGATTTGAAAACTTGCTGAATCTATCTATTTGCGGAAAATACATTTGAACAAAAATCACATTTCAGCAAGCTATTTTCCCAATCAAGAATATGCTATTTTGATTCGTACACTAATTCACACAGTTCATGAACTATCTCATTGATTTAGCCGACACTTCAGAATTTACATTTTAAATGTTCCTTAAACTCGTCTCATAATTTATTTATTCTTTATCAAAAACAGTAAAACAATGAGCGTATCACAATTCAAAGAATTCAGGAACAAGGTAAATTCAGACAGAGGCATGCAGGAAAAAATCAAGTCTGGTACTGACTTAATGGACTTGGCAAATGCAAATGGGTACAACATGACCGAGTCAGAAATGAAGGCAGGTCTTGCAGAGCTGGACAAAGATGATGCAGATTTATCTGACTTTGAACTAGAAGCAGTATCTGGAGGCATTTCCTTTTATATAGCAAAGAAAATACTGAAGACGGGCTAAAAACCTGATTTTTTGCTATTCTAGTAGTGTTTATTGACAGATGAAATTTGAATAGCTGGCAGTGTACTTCAGACCCAGGCTGGAAAACCCAGGCTGGAAAACCTGCCAGTCTATGGCTTCTATAATAAATTTGGTTCAATCGCTAATTTGAGTATTGAGTGCAATTTTGCTTGTGGTTTAAGCGGAAATACTGGCGCAGGTTCTTTTTGGGGGCGCAATCGCCAACCTATGCCTAACAATGGAAATTAGTCTTTGATCGGATTACGCTGACTGAAGCTTGTATAATGCCCCAATTATGAGTTATATATTTGATAAGTACAATTGTTGATTGGGGAAATGAAGAATGAAGAATTAAAAATGAATTAAGTAATTGCTAATCAGTAACTTAATATTGTTTTATTTAGTCAAAATATTGACATACAGTTTTTAATTAAATCTAAAAATAGTGCAATACATTAAATCTTAATTTTTGACTATACTAAAAAAAACACAGTTAACCTGCTGATAATCAAGTTTTTAAACCCATTATTTAGGTATAATACATATTACTGGACATCTCCAAAAATTAAGACCTCGGCAGAGGTGTTGGTGGCAACTCCCAGAAAACCCTGCCGAAGGTCGATTTTAATCCGAGCCACGATGGCCGTTCAACGTCTGGCAGGACCTGCCAATTCCATTGCGGGAACTCTGCCGATGGTCGGACCACAGCGATTCACTCATGTCCAGTAGTATGGGTATAATAGTAGAAATTTCAATAATGATGCACTAGTCGCCAAGAAATATCCATCAACAACCTTGATCACTATCCAAAATCTTAGTAATTGACGTTGCCTATTTTTACAAATAAGATTGTAAAAATAGGCAATGCTTTATCATGCAAAAAA
Source organism: uncultured Cytophagales bacterium (assembly GCA_963729615.1). Classification (GTDB taxonomy): domain Bacteria; phylum Bacteroidota; class Bacteroidia; order Cytophagales; family Flammeovirgaceae; genus JBLIFI01. Next base: position 786,865 of record CAVSOI010000020.1, on the reverse strand, counting down.
TGTGGTTAAAATCACAGCTTGCTATTAGATAGGCTTTTGCTGAATGATTGATAACGAATTGACTTGCTGGTGTACTTAAGCAGTCTTCGCTCTGTGAGTTTGGTCATTTTATTATTGATATGATACACATGTGCTACTATGCTATGCTGTGCATATTTATTGCCTAAGTAAGTCCTTTCTAGCTCAAAAGAGTTATAAAATAAACCCATGCCGTAGCCCAATTTAGCATGTTCAGGAAATACATACATATTTGCATAGTCTGTAGTGTTTGGACTCATATATTTGAGTGTAAGCATCCACCCAACAACATCTCCCTTATACCTTAGTCCGAGACTGTTGTAGTGAAGGTAGTCTATATAATAGTCAGAGAATGGTTGAAGTCCTGCAGAAAGATTCCCAATCTTAGCTTTGAGTGTTTCCATATCAGATGCCGAAAGGTCTTTCCAAAAAAAATATTCATAGTCTTCCGACAAGCTCTTGCTAATTCTCCTGAGCAACGGGTCATCTAGCAAGCCAACTCCGTGCTGCGTGGAAATGAGCATTCTGTAAGGTTCATACTCCCATTGCATACTATTGAGCAATTTTTCTATTATTCCACTTCTAGGATGTTCCTTTGCATACTCACCTTCGATTCGGTTAATGCCTCTTTCAAACAGTATCACTTCGCTTTTTTCTAGCAATTGTTTTGCAATACCCATTCTTCTGTACAGAGAAGTAACAAAGATGGAAAATAGGAAAGCCTCAGTTTCATTGCTCTCTCCATGATTTGGCATCTCGAATAAAGCCAAACCCACAGGTATTTTGTTTAGCCAGCAACCTACTGCTACAGTATTTCCATCTTTGGTCAGCATTTTGCTCTTATAAGCCTTAGTTGTTTTCTCTTGGAAAAGAATATGTTCTTCTTTCTTTAGTTCTCGGATTTCTAGCATACAGCTGGTTTTTTTACTCGAAATTAAAGAAAGCCAGCTTCTATTTATCGTTTTGTCTGTTAAGAGCATTTAATCATTCATGAACCCAACAAATTAGTGCATTAATTACCTTCAGTATTTGGACTGTTGCCTCTTTCTTTCTCTACTCTCAAATTTACAGAAGCACATTTTACCTTCCAATAGAATGGTGGCTTCTGATTCATGTACTAATTCATGCAGTTCATGAACTATCTCATTCATTTAGCCGACACTTCCGAATTTACAATCAGAACTCTTCCTAAATTAGTCCTATAGTTATTTATTAACCCCAATTATGAGTTATGTATTTGATAAGTACAATTGTGGATTGGGGAAATTAAGAATTAAAAATTAAAAATGAAGAATTAAGAATGATTTAAGTATTTGGTAATCAGTATTTTGATTTTATGAGTTCCGTTAAATTATTGTCATATAATTTTTGATTAAATCTAAAAAAAGTACAATATAGCAAATCTTAATTTTTGACTACTCTAAAAATAACACGGTTAACTATCTGAAAAACAAAGGTTTAAACCCATTATTCGGGTTATTAAGTAGCGAATTAGCATTTCAATCCTTGCGATTGAAAGAATAGTGTTTATTGACACAAAATAGTTCACGAATTATTTTCTACAGTCTATGCACTATTTCATTGGTTTAGCCGACAATTTCAAATTTGGACTTTGGCTTCTCGGTAAGTTTGTTTTATAAATTTTTTAATTCAATAACTAAACTATTCAGATTATGAGCGTATCTCAATTCACAGAATTCAGAAATAAAGTAAATGCAGATTCAGGCTTGCAGAAGCAAATTAAGTCTGGTGCAAACTTGGCTGATTTGGCGAAATCCAATGGCTACAACATTAGCCAAGCAGAAATGAAATCAGGCTTGGCGGAATTAGACAAAGAAGATTCTGACCTTTCGGACTTTGAGTTGGAAATGGTTTCTGGAGGCGTTAATCTGGATCCCTTGAAAGGAACTGAACGGAAAGGGGGCGAGTCCAGATAAATAAATACTAGCAATATATGATTTGTTAGTTTAGATACCCCAATTATGAGTTATGTATTTGATAAGTACAATTATTGATTGGGGAAATTAAGAATGAAGAATGAAGAATTAAAAATGAATTAAGTAACTGTTAATCAGTAACTTATTATTATTTTATTTAGTCAAAATATTGACATACATTTTTTAATTAAATCTAAAAATAATACAATACATGAAATCTCAAATTTTGACTAACCTAAAAATAATACAGTTAATCTACTGACAGTCAGATGTTTAAACCCATTATTCGGGTTAGATAATAAAGCTGCCTTACTTCGATTATCAGTATTGGGCAAGCCTAAAAATTCAGAATATTTAAATACTATATTTTTCATTAAAACAGTAAAACAATGAGCGTATCTCAATTCACAGAGTTCAGAAATAAAGTAAATGCCGATTCAGGCTTGCAACAAAAAATTAAGTCTGGTGCAAACTTGGCTGATTTGGCGAAATCCAATGGCTACAACATTAGCCAAGCAGAAATGAAATCAGGCTTGGCGGAATTAGACAAAGAAGACTCTGACCTTTCGGACTTTGAGTTGGAAATGGTGTCAGGAGCGGGAAATAAGCCTTTTGGCCATGCAGATAATACAGACCGTACTATTGGTTGAGGTTAAAAATCGAAATCAGACACTAATTGGTAGTGATAAACTGGTAAGGCTAACAAAATAAAAACTACAGCGCAAGCATCCGCTGGGCGGCAATCCGCTGGGTGGCACTCCGCTTTTGCCGAATTATCCATAGAGTAGCCTTACCTCTTTCATACTACCAACTAAGTAGGTGTACTTAAATAATTTCCTATTTTGAATGGTGGCAAGTAAGTAGCGTCAAAAACAATAACAAACCATAGCGCAAGCGTCCGCTTGTGCCTTTGATAACCAAGAATAGAGTTACACAATTGATGTTCTTATAATAGGAAAATATTTAGCGAGCATTACTTAACTTTTCACTAATAGTATGTTTGGATTAATTTTTTTGGGAATTTTACGAGGTTTTCAAAACAGGCTTTCTAGGCATTTTAGAAACACATAGCCAAAGCTACGTGGGGAGAAAATAATGAAGAAAGCATTTTTGAAAAGCCGTAGAAACCAAAATTAAGTCGATTCAAACATGCTCTAAAACAAATAAAACAATGAGCGTATCTCAATTCACAGAGTTCAGAAACAAAGTAAATGCCGATGCAGGTTTGCAACAACAACTTAGGTCTGGTGCAAATGTATTGGACTTGGCAAAATCCAACGGCTACAACATTAGCCAAGCAGAAATGAAATCAGGCTTGGCAGAATTAGACAAAGAAGATTCTGATCTTTCAGATTTTGAGCTGGAGTTGGTTTCTGGAGGCTGGGGCGGGCCTGGAGATTTTGGATCTAAAGAGTCTAATGTTTAACACTAATTATTCAATATTTTTTTCACTAAAACAAATAAAACAATGAGCGTATCTCAATTCACAGAATTCAGAAACAAAGTAAATGCCGATGCAGGTTTGCAAGAGCAACTTAGGTCTGGTGCAAATGCCATTGAATTGGCAAAATCTAATGGTTACAACATAACTGCCTCAGAAATGAATGCAGGTTTGTCAGCCTTGGATAAAGAAGATTCTGATCTTTCAGACTTCGAGTTGGAAATGGTGTCTGGCGGATTTAGCGGAGCGCCTATTAAGTCTGAACCAAATGCTTAATTTGGTTGGTGCTTTTTAGTATCTCAATTAGTAGATTTTCATAAAAGAGCTTACTTCTTTAGGAGTAAGCTCTTTTTGGCTGAAAGTTGGATTGCCACACCAGTAGGAAGTCCCGTATTATATTAGATTCAAAGCAAAAAACATGATGGTTCGGAACGTAGAATACCGATTCCTCAAACGCTATCCAATCTCCTTTGTAGCTCTCTGATAATGAGTCAATTCAGTAGCGTGTTTTAGTAATTTCCGTTCTGTAAGCTTAATCATTGGCGGATTAGTGTAATACACATGGGCGACAAACTTTTGTTGTAGATAATTCTCTCCCAAATGTAGTTTCTCTAATCTGATAGTTTCATAGAATAAGCCAATGCCATAACCTTTCTTAGAATGTTCAGAGAACACAAACATGTTGGCGTAGTTTGTAGTGTTTGGAATATGGTGTTTGAGCGTGATGAACCAGCCCACTACTTCTCCTTTGTATTTCAAGCCCACACTATTATAGGATAAGTAATCTTCGTAATTGAACGGATTATAAGCAGGCGATAGTTTTTCTATTTTTTCCTTCAGCATTTTGGATTCTTCCTCAGAAATATTTTTCCACAAGAAATACTCGTAGTCTTTGGGTAAATTGCCATGAATTCGCTTTAAAAGTGGGTCGTCTAAAAAACCCACTCCATGATGCGAGGAAACCACCAATCTGAAAGGCTCACATTCCCAACCTCTTTTCTCCAGCATTTTTTCAGCCACGCCACTCATCGGAAATTCCTTCTGATACTGCCCTGTTATTTTATTAAATCCTTTTTCCACCAGAATTTGCTCGCTCTCTTCTAGCAATTTACTAGCAATCCCTGACTTTCTGAAAAGTGAGGTTACAAAAACAGATAGGAAATAGATTTTTGAAATATTCCCTTCTTGCTGTTCGGGAATTCTGAAAAGTGCCATGCCTGCTGGCAAACCATTTAGCCAAGCTCCAAAAGCTATTCTGCAATCTGCTTCCGACAGCATTTTCTCCTGATGAATATTGAAAGTTTTGGATTGGAAAAGAGGATATTCGTTAATGGTCAATTCTCTGATTTCTAACATGGATTTTCTGTTTTGTTGGATTTTCAACTAAAATAAAACCATTTAGAAAAGTATTTCTTTTGCTGTCGGCAAAACGACTTAAATGCTTCGTGGACTAAGTAAAAGGCTACACGAATTGTCAAGAGTCTCTCCAATCCAGTCAAAAAAAAATGAGCAAAACTCCATTTTTAAAAGAAGTCATCTCAAAAAAAGGCTCAATTAGGATTTTAAGGAAATCAGCAAGTCAACTATTGGGAAGGTCAGTGGTCATTCCCGAGGTCGGGTGCATCTCATTTTGTCGTGCATAGAAAAAATGTTTTTAGGAAGGTTGATACAAGCCACCCGAATAGTTCGAGCGTGCGCTCGGACTTGTCATAAAATGAAGCGTCCGCTTCAAGAATTACCACATTTATTGAACAGATAGAGCCATTTTTAATTTACAGCGACAAAATGAGATGCGCCCCCGAGGTCTCATTTTCTTAGTTCTACTTTAAGACTCTGAAAATTATGGAACTCGTTTACCACTAGCTGAAGCTAATGGCAATTGAATCAGCATTCAGAAAGTTTAGGATAACAACCCCAAAATCATACTTAAAATATGATTTTGGCTAGTGTATTGAGTTCTAAGTTAGTGTCTGTAATTTTTGGCAGTGTTTGGTTAAAGTATGAAAGGTGTTTTTTGGACTTATCAAATGAATCGGAATCCTTATTTGAGATGTAAAGCAGGATTTTGCAAATCTAAATCCATATTTTTAGCTTCCATACCATAGTCAAACACTACCTAAAATCCGAGAAGAGCCAAAAAAAATGCTGATTTTCAGGATAAAACCAAATCTTTTCCACTCATACTAAAAAGCTCCCGAATTTTCTGAAATCCAACTACATTTACCATTATTCACGAACTACATGGAAAAATGAAAACGAAAATGATAATTGGTGCAAGCTTATTGGCTGGCACATTTTTTAGCTGCAACACAGCCAAAAACGAAGTAAAAGACGATAAAATGACATTAACATATCCTGAGACTAAAAAGTCTGAACAATCAGATGATTATTTCGGAACGAAAGTCGCTGACCCGTACCGTTGGTTGGAAGACGATAATTCGGAGGAAACCAAAAGTTGGGTAGAGTCGCAGAATAAAGTAACCGACAGCTATCTCGCACAGATTCCTTTCCGAGATAAAATTCATGACCGATTGGAGAAATTGTGGAACTACGAGAAATTCTCTGCGCCATTCAAAGCAGGAGAACGCTATTTCTTCTACAAAAATGACGGATTGCAGAATCAGTATGTGATTTACACGCAAGAAAGTTTGGATGGCGAAGCGGAAGTTTTCCTAGACCCAAATACGCTTTCTGAAGATGGCACAGTTTCTTTGGGCGGATTGCGTATGTCGGAAGATGGGAAATATGCCGCTTATCAAATCAACCGCTCGGGTTCCGATTGGCAAGAAATTTACGTGATGGATGTGGAATCGAAAGAGACTTTATCCGATTCAATCAAATGGGCGAAATTTTCTGGCATTGCTTGGCAAGGAGACGGATTTTATTACTCCAGATACGATGAGCCGAAGGAAGGCGATGAGTTGAAAGGTGCCAATGAATTCCAGAAAGTGTATTTCCACAAAGTAGGAACTTCGCAAGCGGAAGACAAGCTGGTTTTTGAAGATAAATCCAACCCGAAAAGAGGTTTCAGCGCAGGAACTACCGAAGATGAGAAATATTTGATTCTGGCAGGTTGGGAAAGCACAAGTGGCAATACGCTGATGGTCAAAGATTTAACCAACTCCAACAGCAAATTCAAAACTGCCATTGAGAATTTTGATAATGACCATAACGTAATTGGGAGCGAAGGAAGCAAACTCTATATTATGACTAATTTGGATGCGCCAAATATGCGTTTGGTCGTAACCGATGCTTCCAATCCAACGCCAGAAAACTGGAAAGATGTGATTCCCCATAAAGAAAACGTGTTGCAATCGGTCTCTATGGTTGGCGGGAAATTCATTGCCGATTACATGGTAGATGCCCGCTCGAAAGTGGAACAATATGCCATGGACGGAACGATGGAAAAGGAAATAGAACTCCCAACCGTAGGTTCTGCGGGCGGATTTGGCGGAAAGAAAGACAGCAAAGAAGTTTTCTATTCATTCACTTCTTTCACTTTTCCAAACACCATTTACAAATACGATATCGAATCGGGGGAATCAACCGTTTTCCGTCAGCCAGAAGTTGATTTCAACCCTGCGGATTACGAAACCAAGCAGGTTTTCTACAAAAGCAAAGACGGCACGAAAGTCCCTATGTTCATTACGCACAAAAAAGGCTTGGCACTAGATGGGCAAAACCCGACTTATTTGTACGCTTACGGAGGTTTCAACATCAGCCTCACGCCAGGATTCAGCGTAACTCGCTTGGCATTTATGGAAATGGGCGGAGTTTTGGCAATTCCAAACATTCGTGGCGGAGGCGAATATGGCGAGGCGTGGCACAAGTCTGGCACGAAAATGCAGAAGCAAAACGTGTTTGACGATTTCATTGCCGCAGCCGAATATTTGAAATCCAACAAATATACTTCTACCGAGAAACTGGCCATTGCGGGCGGTTCAAATGGCGGTTTGCTCGTGGGCGCAACCATGACGCAACGTCCAGATTTATGCCAAGTCGCTTTCCCAGCGGTTGGAGTTTTGGATATGTTGCGTTATCAGAATTTCACCATCGGAAGAGCTTGGGCAACCGACTACGGAACTGCCGAAGACTCGAAGGAAATGTTCGATTACCTCTACAAATACTCGCCAGTTCATAATGTGAAAGAAGGAACGGAATATCCTGCCACCATGGTAACCACAGCCGACCATGACGACAGAGTCGTTCCTGCACACTCTTTCAAATTCATTTCTGCCTTGCAAGCTGGGCATCAGGGCGAAAATCCTGTGCTCATCCGCATCGAGTCCAAAGCGGGCCACGGAGCTGGGAAACCCACCTCCAAAATCATTGACGAGTGGACTGACATTTGGTCTTTTGCGATGTTCAATTTTGGGGAGAAACCTTTTGAGAATTAAGTTGTAGAGATTAAAATTGCCATACAATATTGATAATCAATATCATATGGCAAATATATTTTGCAAAAGCCTTATATTTGTTTCGATTAAAAAAACATTTACTCGGTTTTCGTAAAATACACTGCAATGATAAAAAAAACTTTAGGCAAAAGATAGTTTCCCTGACGAAGAAATACCTGGAAAACGACTATTTCGATATTTCCAAACAGCTAGATTCAGTATTTTCGGCATCTGATATTTCAAAGTTCGAGGAGTCCGACCTGGCTCTCTTAGAGAAAATGAATGCTCTGCTGTTCCTGGGTCAATTGGTGGGACTGCCCACGCTGAAAAGTATTCTGACCAAGTTCGGCATTGCCAGCAACAGGTTGCAGAAAAACTACACGAAGCTATACAAGAAGCTGACTGTAAGCAAGTTGCGTATTATTTTCGAGTTCATATTTGAACGGCAGGCAGTCGGCATTTTGAGGGAAATGGCTCTGAAAGACTCTTCCATCTGGTCGAAAAAAAGAGTGGCTGCCGTTCTGGATGACAGTATTTTCCGCCAATGGCTTTCTGGGTCGGCAAGGGACGGGGCGCATTATGGCAAGTTCTTCAGCGGGCAATACCACTGCTCGGTCTTCGGCTTCAAAGTAGTGTGTTTTGGACTCTATATTGACGGTATTTTCTACCCCCTGTTTTTTGATTTCGTCAAGAAGAAAACAGGGGAGCAGGGCAATCAGGCGATTGAGGTGGCAAAAAAGCTGGTCTCCCGCTGGGGCAGGCTCAAGGGCAGACTTGCCAGGGAAGGCGTCATGTTGCCGAACATCCATTTCAGCTGCGACAATGGATACAATGGCGTCTCGCTGAGCGAGCATTGCGAGAGGCAGGAAAATGGGCTGGTCTATATCAGCGTGCCGAGGAGAAACAATATTTTTATCATCGATGAAAAAAGAGGAGCCTGACTGAATTCATCGATTCGGAATTTATGACGGAGGAACTGGCACATCGGCAGAACGAGAGACACTTGAAAGAAGAGAGTAAAACGCCCTTCTGCCTACGGAAAAAGGCGTTTTACCACAGCCAGCAAAGGTATGTGACCCTGCTGTTTTTCAGGCTGAATGGCTCGGGGAGGGTAAGCGTCATCTATTCGCCAAGCGAAACGATCTTTGCAAAGACGCTGCGCAGGCATTGGTTCAGCCGAACCTACATAGAGCAGTTTTTCAAGACCCTCAAGCATGTGCTGAGAATTACCGAGGCCAGAACGAAAGACAGGCACGAGCTGGAATTCAAGATTCTGCGATTCGCCTTCATGGCCGTGGAGGCGCAAAGGATAGTCAAGTTCCTGAGAAGGAAATTCAGTGCATTCAAAGGAAAAGGCTTCATCGCCCTGCAGAGAATACTCTGTTTTGAACAGGAAATAATAGACCTTTTGCAAAGTAAAACACATATAAAATACTGAAAATCAAACCCTTATAAAGGAGTTAAACTCTACAAATTAAGGGATTTGCGAGGGACGATTTACGATTTGGAAACCGCCTGCTGGATTTGTTCTGGTGGGTGGTTTTTTTTACGTATCCGAGCCTAAGATTAAATCAGTCGTTGCTTTGAATAAGACAATACGCTATTTTTGTTTAACTGTTTACACAAAATTCGCTAAAAATGAAATTGACAGCACTTATAGAGAAATCGGAAGATGGTTGGTTTGTAGGGCAATTGGAGGAACTGCCCGAGGTATTGTCTCAGGGAAAAACAATTCCCGAACTCAAAGAGAATTTGCGAGAAGCATTCAATCTTCTCCTAGAAGCCAACCGGGAAAGTTTGGAATTAGAACGAGGGACAAAGAAAATCATTCGAGAGCAATTCGAAGTAGGATGAAGAGAGTCCAATTTATAAAGCATTTGAGAAAGCATAACTGCGTTTTAGTAAGGGAGGGCGGAAATCACTCCATCTATAAAAACCAGCTGAATCAAAAACAATCCGCGGTTGGCAGGCATAGAGAACTTTCGGATTTACTGTGTAGGAAAATTTGCAAGCAACTGGACATCCCTACAATTTGACTATAAATCCTAAACGGAATCCGTACAACTCCAAGCCAAGCACAAAGGCGAAAACCCTGTGCTCATCCGCATCGAATCCAAAGCGGGCCACGGAGCAGGAAAACCCACCTCCAAAATCATTGACGAGTGGACTGACATTTGGTCTTTTGCGATGTTCAATTTTGGGGAAAAGCCTTTTGAGAATTAAGGGATTTGCAATGTACGAATCGGTAGCCGATGCTATACGATTTGGAAACCGCCTGCTGGATTTGTTCTGGTGGGCGGTTTTTTTTCGATTTCATTAAGGATTCTTATGTCTTTTTATTAAACTTGAAAATAACTCGGAACATGAAAACATTGTAAGAATATGGAATTGAAGGATATCAATATATATCGAATGACACATATTGATAATATTTCTCATATTTTGGAGAATGGAATTACACACAAAACATCTACAAATAGCAATTCATCTTATGTGTCGATAGGAGATGTAAGTCTAATAAACAACAGAAGCAGTAAGACTGTCAGTATTTTAGATTCGTCAAAATCTATAGTATTGGGTAATTTCATACCTTTCTACTTTGGTGTTAAAATGCCAATGCTTTATGTAATTCAAAATGGGGGAAATTTTGTGAATAAACCTACGCCTTCTGAACAGATTATATATATGGCTTATGATATTAAAAAAGTAATAAGCCTAAAGATAGAATATTATTTTTCAGATGGACATGCGACTGATAATTTTACTACTTTCTATGATAAGAACAGCATTGAAAAATTGCCAAACCTAATAAATTGGAAAGCAGTAAAAGAAAAATATTGGGGTGGAAATGAAAACCTAAACTTAAAGAGAAAAAAACAAGCAGAGTTTTTAGTTGGTAAAGATTTACCTATGAATGGAATTATTGGATTTGCCTGTTTCAATGAAGTTGCCAAAAAGGAATTAGTTAGAATGGGCGTATCAGAAGAAATGATTAAAGTTTTTCCTCAAGCTTATTTTTAGAAAATTATGATAAAGTATTTAGTAGGAAATATATTCGATAGCGAAGCACAAGCATTGGTCAATACTGTAAACACAGTTGGAGTGATGGGAAAAGGCATTGCTTTACAATTCAAAAAAACTTTTCCAAGCAATTTCAAAGCTTATTATGATGCTACAAAGACTGGCAATGTTGAGATTGGAAAAATTTTTGTATATAAGGATAATAACCTAAATACTGGAGAAAAGCTAATCATCAACTTTCCCACTAAAAAGCATTGGAAAAACCCATCTGAATATTCTTATATAGAAGAAGGCTTGAATGACTTAATTAGAGTGATTGAAAAATACAATATCAGAAGCATTGCTATTCCTCCACTTGGCGCAGGAAATGGCGGATTGGAATGGACTCGAGTAAGAAAGATGATTGAAGACAAGTTAGGAGATTTGAACATTGACCTGTGTTTGTATGAACCCACAAGTGCTATTAAAGAAAAACTCAAGACAGAAAGAGTAAAACTTACCAATGCAAGAGCCCTTCTTCTTTATGTACTTTTCGACATGGTAAAACAAGGCGAATATGTTTCCGAGTTTTCGAGTGAAAAAATCAGTTATTTCCTTCAAAGGTTTGGGGCAAAGAAGCATTTTAAATTAACTTATCAGCCAAATTTTTATGGGCCTTATTCTGGCAAAGTTCGCTTTCTCTTAAATATATTAAATGGAAGTTACCTCATGGGTTATAGCGATATGGATAAAAAACCTTTCGAGCCTTTATCTTTATTGCCAGATGCTTACAACGAAGTAAAGGAAAAGGTAGAGTCCAGCGAAGAGTTGTTTACTATTGCAAAGGCAACAACTCAATTCCTAAATGGATTTTATTCGGATTTTGCATTAGAATTACTATCATCAGTAGATTATATTGCTCAAAGTAATCATATCTTAGATAAAAACCTCATCTCGAATGAACTAGAAAAATGGAGTGACAGAAAACGAAGCATGTTTTCTGACTCTAAATATTTGGATATTTCCATAAAGCACTTGGAGAAATCTTGCTTGGCGTTCTAAGCAAGACATTTACGAGATGCGATTCTGAAATTTAAAAACTGCTTGCTGAATTTATTTCGGTAAGCAGTTTTTTTACACAACAATCCATGAACGTATTCATAAATTATTATACTTATTTATGAATACAATCATAAAAATCACTATTTTTGAATATGATTGAAAGGGTTCTATCCAAAAATATTGAGAGTAAAATAGGGAAAGGTAAAGCCATTATTGTAGTGGGTCCACGGCAAGTTGGGAAAACCACTTTGATTTTGGAGCAATTGAAAGGCGAACATTATCAGTTTTTCGATGGAGACGACCCAGCGACCAGAACGCTTCTTAATCAACCAAATACGGAACAGATAAGGCGGTTGATTGGTAATAAGAAAATCGTTTTTGTAGATGAAGCGCAAAGAATTGAGGGAATTGGCTTGACATTGAAAATTATTACCGACCAATTCAAAGATGTCCAACTCTGGATTAGTGGTTCTTCTTCATTTACGCTTTTCAACGAACTGAGCGAGCCACTCACGGGCAGAAAATGGGAGTATGAACTTTTCCCAATCAGTTGGGAAGAATATGAAAAGCATGTTGGCTATTTAAAATCTGAACAGCAATTGGAAAACCGCTTGCTTTATGGCTTCTACCCAGATGTAATTAACAATTCTGGCAATGAAATTGAAATTCTCAGAAATTTGGCAAACAGCTATCTCTACCGAGATGTGTTGGCTTATGCGGAAATCAGAAAGCCAGAAGTTTTGGAGAAATTAGTTCAAGCCTTGGCTTTGCAGATTGGAAGCGAGGTGAATTACACAGAATTGAGCCAATTGGTAGGAGTTGACAGAAATACAATCCAAAGATATATTGATGTGCTTGAAAAAGGTTACGTAATCTTCAGATTGAGAAGCTACAGCAGAAATGTAAGAAACGAAATCAAGAAGAGTAGGAAAATCTACTTCTACGACAATGGAATCAGAAATATGATTATCGGCAATTTCGATGACATAAAATTGAGAAATGATATTGGCGGATTATGGGAGAACTTTCTCATTTCCGAAAGAATTAAGCAAAACAGATACAAAATGAGCCTTGCCAAATCCTACTTCTGGCGAACCACCCAACAGCAGGAAATTGATTATGTAGAGGATATTGGTCAGAAAATTCATGGCTATGAATTTAAATGGAATCCAAAAAAGAAATCAAAACTCCCAAAGACTTTTGTAGAGCAATATAATGCTACGGAGAATATAATTAGTCGGGAAAATTTTAGGGAGTTTGTGATTCTGTAGGACTCTGATTTTAAGCTAGTTGAGTTGTAGCCTGATATTTATATATCAAACCAGAAGCCTACCGTTTCCTAAATTTTCGTTAAAATCAATACTATTTCACTACAATATTTGTATATACAATAATTAGATTTATACTTGCATTGTCAAAACAGTAAAACATCATTTTAAACAAAATAGACAATGAAAAAAATCGGATTATTGGCGTTTTTGCTAACTGGGTTGTTGGCAAACGCATTTGCAAATGGTAAAGGAACTGCTGAAAAAGTAGCTGTAAATGTCTCCGAAAGTAGTTTGGAGTGGATTGGGGAAAAAGTTACTGGAAAACATGAAGGAACAATTGCCTTGAAAGAAGGCTCGCTCCAATTCAAAAAAGGAGAGTTGAAAGGTGGCGAGTTCGTAATTGATGTAACGAGCTTGAAAGTAACTGATTTAACTGGCGAAACTGCTCAGAAACTGGAAGGACATTTAAAATCTGACGATTTTTTTGGAGTGAGCAACTATGGAACTGCCAACCTGAAAATTACCAATGTTGTTAATAAAGGGAATGGGAAATACGAAATCACGGCTGATTTAACCATCAAAGGGAAAACAAATCCAGTAAGTTTCGTGGCTGATGTTGCCGAAAAAGGTGGAAAGCTAGAAACTACTTCAAACATTAAAGTTGACCGAACAAAATACGGAATCCGCTATGGTTCTGGTAGTTTCTTCGATGATTTGGGAGATAAGGCAATTTACGATGAGTTTACCTTGAACGTGAAATTGGTTACACCAAAAGCGTAAAAACTCTTTATCCGTCTTGGTAGTCAAAGCTGTGGTATCCGCACCGAAGGTTTGACGCAGTTGAGAAAACAGCTTGCCAGATTCATTCTAGCAAGCTGTTTTTTAGTTATATCTTTCGAATTTATCAAGCTTTCATCTCGCCAGTTTCCATTCAAAATTTAATACGCTAAGAGTTGGGCATTTATGGAAATCTAACTGCCCATACTTGGCAAGTCTAAACCATCAACAACTGAATAGCACAACCAAATTTTCAATTCGCCAACTGAGTAGTTACCAAGAATCAATTCAAATCATCCAATTCCACCACAATTCCCTTCATTTTTTGCTTCTCGAACAAGTGCTTTTGGTAAGTTTTGGCAGTTTCCTCTGTTAAAAAAGGACCAAGAATGATTTTGAAGGCTGGATTTTCTCCTTCTCTGATATGGACTAAAATATTTTTGTGGTAATATTCCTCCTCCAACTCCAACAGTTTCAAAAACGCATTTCGGTAACTGCTGAAAACGCCAACCTGCACGCCAAATCCATCTTGCGGAACAGATTTTGCCGACATTTTGAATAGGAATTCGCCCTCTTCCGCTTCGTATTTTGGCTGATTGAGTGAATCAATTTCAGCTTGTGTCGGCTTTTCTTGGTTTTTGGCGTAAGTTCCCAGCTGCTTAATCAGTTCCGAAGAGGTTTGAACTCCAATAATTCTTTTCAGTTCCTTTCCGTAAGGCGAGAAAATAATTATTGTCGGATAGTAAAGTACGTTATATTTATCTGTAAGCATTTTCCCATCGGAAATGAGAGATTCCCCATCGAGTTTCATTCCCAAATATGTCTCTTCCGCATATTTTATAAAATACTCATTCGTGAAAGTCTCCTCATTCATTTTCTTACAATCCAGACACCAATTCGAGTAGAAGTACACAAAATAAGGTCGGTTAGAGTTGACAGCACGAGTTTGGAGTGCTTTATAGGTATCGTTGAAAAAAATAAATTCGTTCTTCTGAGCGAATGCGTTTAGGCTCAAAAAGGAAATTATAAGAATGAGAAGTGCCTTTTTCATTTTTGTAGATTTTGTTTGAAGTTTTAAAAAAGTACAAAGTCGTTAGTACAAAGTCTTTAGGGTAGTGATAAAGTTGACGGCATTGAGCATCCGCTTGTGCCGAAATATCCAAAAATAGCCTTACATGTTTTATACTACTTACCCGAATAATGGGTTTGAACATCTGATTATCAGTACATTAACTGTATTATTTTTAGGTTAGTCAAAATTTAATATTTCATGTATTGCATTATTTTTAGATTTAATCAAAAACTATATGGAAATAATTAGACTAAATGCAACAATATCAAAGTGCTGATTATCATAAACTTAAATCATTTTTAATTCTTAATTTTTAATTCTTAATTCTTGACTTCCCCAATCAACAATTGTACTTATCGAATACGTAACTCATAATTGGGGTTACTTTTATACTACCGTCTTTAAAATGTGTTTTAGTGTTTTTGCAATTATTGTTTCGAGAATCGCAAAACAACAATTGCACATTTCGGAATCATTGTTCAAAAGTAACTGATTTATAGCACTTAAAGTTAAGTAGATTTAGTAATACTCATGTTACGCATCATTCTCGTTTTACAGAGGGCGATTTTTATTTGAGAGTGATTTTTCGGTATTTGCCCAAAATGGTTAGATGGATAGATGGTTAGATTGATAGATGGATAGATTGTCAGATGGTTAGTCTTAAATAAATTCCTTCGGAGTGGGCATAGATCCTCCGAGTGGTAAGGCTCTATAATAAATTAGTGTTCATAATCTCTATTGCATTTTACCAACAACAAGCTTGAAACAGCGAAAGCAGATAATTGGAAATTAAGTCTGCTTAACATCAGTTATCACTAACATTTATTCATAATCTCTGATTCAATTGAACTAATCATTCGTTCATCTGTTTTACAACTGTTGTATAAACAATTATAGAAATCCAAAAATTTAAATCAGATAAAATATGAATAAGCAAGCGGTTTTGCGCCCAATCAATATGAACGGATTGGAATTGAAGAATAGGGTTTTCATGGCTCCAATGACCAGAAGTAGAGCAACCAACGAAGGAAATGTTCCTGAAAAAGGACTTCATGATGTCTATTACACGCAAAGGGCTTCGGCCGGATTGATTATTACCGAAGGCTCTCAGGTTTCTGAAAGAGCGGTTGGCTATGTCAATACTGCGGGAATTCACTCCGCAGCGCAGGTTGAAGGCTGGAAAATGGTAACGAAAGCGGTCCACGAAACGGGTGGGAAAATCTTCATTCAGCTTTGGCATGTCGGCAGAATCTCCCACCCAGATTTCCACAATGGCGAATTGCCACTTGCGCCATCGGCAGTAAACCCGAACTCAAAAGCCTACACGCCAGAAGGTTTCAAGGAGACAGTAACTCCAAAAGCCATGTCTGCGGAGGAAATTGCCCAAACGATTCAGGATTTCAAGAATGCAACCAAAAATGCAGTCGAAGCAGGTTTTGATGGCGTGGAAATCCATTCCTCTAATGGCTATTTGTTCCACCAGTTTTTTAACAGAAGCTCCAACAAAAGAACTGATGAATATGGCGGAACGATTGAAAAGCGAGCCAAATTCCTGTTCGATGTGTTGGACGAAGTGAAGCAGGTAATTCCCGAAAATAAGATTGGCCTTCGCTTAAATCCATCGCTCCACGGAGTTTTCGGAATGGAAGCCGATGTGGAAACAATCCCAACTTTCGATTACATTGTGAAGAAACTTAACGACTACGATTTAGCTTATTTGCACCTTTCCGAGCCATTTACAGATGTCTCCAAGATTGATTTCTTGGTCTCCAACATTGCCGAGCGTTATCGCCCAATGTACGATGGCACTTTAGTAATCAACAGCGAATTTGACCGAGAGTCTGGCAATAATATCATTGACAAAGGTTTGGCAGATGCTGTTGCCTATGGAAAACTATTTATCTCCAACCCAGATTTGCCCGAAAGATTTGCCAAAAAAGCTGAATTGGCAGATTGGGACAAAGACACTTTCTACGTTCCTGGCGCAAAAGGCTATATCGATTACCCAAAATTGGAAGAAGTGGAAGCATAATTCTGTAGTCAGGAATCAGAATCAGAAAAATCCTTCAGGATGTGGAAACATGTTCTGAGGGATTTTGAATTTATAGTCAAAAGAGTTTATGAATAGAAGAAATTTGAGTAGCTGGCGGTCTGCGACTGTTATAATACCCCAATTATGAGTTATGTATTTGATAAGTACAATTATGGATTGGGGAAATTAAGAATTAAGAATGATTTAAGTATTTGATAATCAGTATTTTGATTTTATGAGTTCCGTTAAATTATTGTCATATAATTTTTGATTAAATCTAAAAAAAGTACAATATAGCAAATCTTAATTTTGACTACTCTACATACTACTGGACATGAACTGATTTTAGCACTTGGCCGGGCCACGTTGGCAGTGTCTGCAAGACCTGCCAATGTGCAGGCTAGAAACCGTTCTAAGACTGGCGGGAACTACGTACACCGCCAGCTTTTCACTCATGTCCAGTAGTGTGACTACTCTAAAAATAACACGGTTAACTATCTGAAAAACAAAGGTTTAAACCCATTGTTCGGGTATAATACAATTGTGTTCATAATCTCCAAAGTGTAACAATCAGAATTTTGGTAACTTCATTAGAGTTTATTGACAAGAATTAATTATGAAACTTGAAGATTGGCAGGTTCTGCTGGGATTGGACAGCCGATGCTGTTGCCTTCAACAACACAGCCAACTTCCCATACAAAGCTGTCAATATTCAGTATTCAATAACAAATTTCAAAAATAACGTATGACGATTTACATTAAATACGAAGTACTTCTTTCTGAAAAAAGCGATGATTTTATTTTTGATTCAGATTGGTTAACCAAATTTTCAAAACTATCTTACAAATTACTTGTAACTGTTCGCTACTTCCTAAATCTACCCAATGCTTCTTCTGAATGTCGATATTCCTTTGGTAACTGATTTGCTCATCATTTTCTGCATCTCTATTATCCTGATTTTAATTTGTAGCAAGCTGAAACTGCCTTCCATCATTGGTTTTTTGCTTACAGGCGTGATTTGCGGGACAAACGGAATCAATTTGCACGAAATGGCGATGAGCTTGCCAGACTCCATGGCAGACTTTGTCTTGGCATATTTCCCTGCCTATGTCGCTCCACCCGAAAAAGATGTGGAAATGTTGGCGGAGATTGGCGTAGTTCTACTGCTTTTTACCATTGGGCTGGAGTTTTCAATTGCCAGTTTGATGCGAATCAAGAAAGCTGTTTTTTTAGGAGGTTCGTTGCAGGTGTTTCTTACCGTTGGCGCTTTTGCGTGTTTGGTTTACTTTGCTAGTTACGATTACTGGCCAATCGCTATTCTGATGGGAATGCTTTGTGCATTGAGTAGCACCGCAATCGTGCTTAAAATACTCTCTGAAAAAGGGGAAATCAGTCAGCCACATGGGCAGGTGGTCTTGGCAATTCTTATTTTTCAGGATATTGCCATTGTACCCATGATATTGCTTGTGCCAATTTTGGCGAGTGGAGATTTCTCCACACTTGGCACCGAATTGCTGATAATGGGCGCAAAAGCAACGGGCGTGTTGGCAATCATGGTTCTGTTGGGAAGATATATCGTTCCGCCCATCTTGTTCTATATTGCCAAGGCAAAAAGCAACGATTTATTCATCATCAGCATTATGGTAATTTGCTTTGCCATTGCCTACATTACCAGCCTTGCCGGGCTTTCCTTGGCTTTGGGTGCATTCATGGCAGGCTTGGTAATCTCCGAAACCCAATACGGACATCATGCCATTGGCTCAATCATCTCCTTTAAAGAACTTTTTACCAGTATTTTCTTCATTTCCATTGGTCTGCTAATGGATTTAAGCTTTATGATTGCCCATTTCGGGGAAATTATCTTCTTCACTTCCATCGTAATTGTGCTGAAAGTAGTGGTTTCCGCCATTGTGGTCATCATTCTGAAAGGGAAACTCCGAACCATCGTAGCGGTTTCCTTGGGGATTTCACAAGTTGGGGAATTCTCTTTTGTACTCTCCAAAATTGCCGAGAAGTATGGATTGATGCCAATTGAACTCTATCAGTATTTTATGTCCGTAGCGGTGCTGACCATGATTATCGCACCAATTCTCATGAATTCTGCCGAAATGCTGACCAAATTTCTACTTCATAGCAAATGGATTCCCGAAAATCTCAGGAAAAGAGTGGCGGGAATCCCAATCAACCATACGACTTACAACACAGACGAATCTCGATTTCACAACCATCTTATAATTATAGGGCATGATTTGACAGCACAAACTATCATTCATGGCGCAAAAGAGTTGAAAATCCCCTACGTTTTGATTGAGGACGATGTGCAAGTTGTGCGTGAGCAATCTAGCTTAGGAGTTCCCACCATCTTTGGTTCTGCATCTTCGGAAGAAGTACTGAAATATGCACAAGTAGGAAAATCTGTAGGAATCATTATCACTGGCGTGGATGTAGAAAAGGCGACTGCCATTACCATAGCCGTGAAACATCTGAAACATGATGCCTACATTTTGGCAAGAACCCAAACTGTAAAAGAAGCCAACGAACTAGAAAAACAAGGTGTTTCCGTGATTCTGACAGATGAGGTGGAAATGAACGTGGCAATGCTGGTAGAAGTACTCGACCATTTGGAAATGTCAGTAGCAGATGCACACAGATTTACTTCATTCATAAAAACTGCTTCAGAAAATGTGGAAAAATAAGGAGTTTACTTTTTCTGAAAAAAGATTCATTTGATGTACAGAACTTCAAAAGCCCAACTCCCCTACTCTACTTTCAGAAGTTGGATTGAGAATCTT
This sequence comes from uncultured Cytophagales bacterium, assembly GCA_963729615.1. Classification (GTDB taxonomy): domain Bacteria; phylum Bacteroidota; class Bacteroidia; order Cytophagales; family Flammeovirgaceae; genus JBLIFI01. Next base: position 767,066 of record CAVSOI010000020.1, on the reverse strand, counting down.
AAACTGGCTAAAAACCCCAATTATGAGTTATGCATTTGATAAGTACAATTGTGGATTGGGGGAAATTAAGACAGGGTGGCCTGGCCATTAAAAATGAAGAATTAAGAATGATTTAAGTATTTGGTGATCAGTATTTTGATTTTATGAGTTCCGTTAAATTATTGTCATATAGTTTTTGATTGAATCTATAAAAAGTACAATATAGCAAATCTTAATTTTTGACTACTCTAAAAATAACACGGTTAACTATCTGATTAACAAAGGTTTAAACCCATTATTCGGGTTAAAAGCTATATTTTACTCCTTTTCAGATTTATAGAACAATTCAGCAAGCATCTTGAAATCAGGGTCATTCGTACATCTTCCTTGAATAAGGAATCGGATTGCCTTTTTCACTAATTCGATATCGTCAGGATTTTCTTTGATTTTGGGAATCCAATTTTTCTTAACAAAATCACAATCGATAGCCGGCTCAACTAAGATAGCCGTCTCTAAACTGTTGATTGTTTTTTCCCATCTAGTTTTATAATTTTCATCCGCTTTCAATAATTCTTTGTTACAAATTCCAATCGATTCGTTATAAATTCTAAGCAACTCATCATCACTTAGCTTTTTGAGCTTATGCACCTTGGCAGCAGAATAAAAATAGTATTTAACAGCTACATAATGAGGATTATCTTTGGTTGAACTTATCAATTCCTTATAGAACTCATACATATAAGTCCAATATGGTTCTTTGGCAGAAAGCGTGTTGTCCCCTCTATTTACCATATACGGATAAATCAAGAACCCCCTCTTTCTATTTATTTCAATTTCTTCTCCAAAATAATATATTCTTGTATCCAGAATTTCTAAGACTCTGTCTTGCAGTTGTTCATCTCCCCTACTCTTTTTCAACAGCTGTTTATATACTTTTTCAGATTGGATATAAAGTGCTTTATTTAAGCATGATGCATTTCCTAGTAGCCAATCAGCTGATGTTCTGGCTTTTTCATAATTTTCATTATCAATTGCATCAATCATCTGAATCCAATATTTCTTGGCTGAATCAGGTTTTTCTCCCCAACAATAATCATCCTCGCAGTTTTCACAATCTATTTTGATTCTAGTTGATTCAGACTGAGCAATCAGACAACAGCTTGAAAAATAAATCAGTATAGTTAGTGTGATTTTAATCATGGTTTTTATCTTTTTTGGATAGTTTAAAACCAACCTTCGGCAGGTTTTTCAATCGCTACTGAGATTTCGTGTTTTTGAAATATTCAGTAGCATAAGTTAATATACCAATTGTTTCTTTCAACTCCATTTTCCAAAAGCTTAATGCAATTAATAAAAAGCCGTATTCGGTATATAAATAACTGCTAATCAAATATTTATTAAATACAGGATTTGAAAAATTAGGATGGGAAATGGGAAATGTAGGTTAAAACCTATTAGCTATGCAATAAATTCAACTGCCTGAAAGCCTTTCTAATATTCTCTTTGAAATCTTGGTATGATGCGAGACTTTCTAATTTATCTAACTCTATAGCTTGCCCAATTGGCAAATATAAATCCGAGATAGACAGGTCATTTCTGCGCCTTCTAGTCATGCCTTCTCTGGCAATTCTGATAGCATCAATAATCACTTGTTTTGGATCGGAAATACTCTCTGGCGGTCTGTTGATACCGAGTTCCGTGTCAGATTTATCCGTACCAATCTCCTGCTTTAACAGTTCCGTATCTGCAAGCATCCATGCTTCAGTTTCTTGAATAGGCACTATTGGAACAACCACTTGGCAATAGTCTATGGTACTGAGTTTCGCTAATTCTGCTAGTGCCGGACGTATTCTTTCAGAATATGCTTTTTCCAATGTTTTATTATCTGAATCTGCCTGAACGCAGAGCATGGTCATACCAAAATCATCTATCCCTTTTTTTGACGCCTCTATTATTTTTTCATTGAATTTCAGCCCTTTTGTAGCTACACCCAAAGGAACAACCTCAATATCAATCTCTACTGTGCATTCATCATAAGCCAAGCTGTGAAGCGTATTTTTGACAATGGATTCTAAAAATCGCACATCTGTGCTTCCTTCAGTAAATAAGCCGACAAATATTTGACTCATAGTTCCATATTTTCAGGTACAACTTCTAAATACTTCTGCACAGTCAATAATGTCAATTTTTTATCTTGCTCGGAAAAGTTCAGCGTTAATTGTTCTTTTTGCGTATCTACGGGAAGTATGGAAGTAACAGACATTTTCACTCTTTCTGAGCCAATATTTGTTACTCTATCACGCATACTGGCATACCAAATACTAATACTCTTATCTAATTTCCATTTATAAACCTGTTGCAACAATACTGGCGAATGTGTATTGACAATCACTTGTCTTAATGGCGCTTGAATATCAGAGAAGTCGATACTTAAATCTTTTAGCAAATGTGCCATCGCTCCTATTCTAAACGGATGGATGCCATTTTCTGGTTCTTCAAAACAGAGTAAACCCGTATGTTTGTCATCATACTCTAAAATGCACAATGCCAAAATTCGAAGAGTACCTTCTAGAGAACTCGTGAACTATACTCTTTTTTGTCTTTATCTTTTAGCCTGATGAGAAATTGCTTATTCTCGGTATCATCAATCACATCCACCTGACTAAAATTTGGGAGGAATTTTTGGAGTTTCCTTAGACTTCTTTCAGAAGGTAACTATCCGCCTGTTTGATTCTATATAACACGGCAGCCAGATTTCCCCCTGTTTCAGAAACCTCATCTTCACCTGTATTTTTATTGGTGGGTTGCCGCAAATTATGTGGGGAGAACTCTAAGAAACGCCAACTTTTCATTTCTTTCTTTGCTGCCAACACATGCGGAAAATCAATTGTATCAAAACTACTCAACACGGTTCTTGATGCCTTATTGAGTGGAAACCGCCTTTTATTGCCAGTTGTACCATCTTGCGGAACTTGCACGGTAGGTACATTGCTCTCCATCACGGTTTCCATATAGGGAATGTCCCTTTTGCCAGAACCCACTTTGGGTCGCCAATCTTCCACGTATTGTTCAGGAAGTAGCTTTATCCATTTATCTTCTTTATGATTGAGTTTATGCAACTTTTCATCAACCACTTCTAAATCTTCTATTCCAGATGCGTTGGTGAACCGATTGATTTTCAACTCATAACGAAGTCTGGTATATTTTAAAACAACCTCACTTCCCCAAGCATCTTTTACACTTTTATTTACCAACATTTCTACAGCAAAGGTAATTTCATCTGCATATTCTTGCTCGGAATATTGAGTGAATAACTCCATAAACTCACCTCTTTGCTCTTTAAATGCTCTTTTGAGATTGTCGGTTTCTGCCAATCTGCTCAATAGTTTGAGGGCATCAAACAAATTGCTCTTTCCAGAAGCATTTGCACCTGCAATGACAGTGAAAGGAGTAAACTCCATTTCAAAATTATTGAAAGACTTGAAACCGTTTATTTTTATGTAGGTAATCATAAATTAGACTTTGTATTTCATCCTTCCAAAAATACTGCTTTATCTCATACTGCACGAGAATTTTTCTCAGATTTGGTAAAACAGCATTCATTCCGATATTACGCAGGGTTTACTGGGAATCGGCATCAATACTATTAACCGAAGTATTCATCTTTTTAAGATATAAGAGTATGTTTGGATTGATTTTTTGGGAATTTTACGAGATTTTCAAAATAGGCTTTCTAGTACATCAACTCCTAAGTTCGTGTTGTTATTTTTGTTTCTTATTTCCCTCTACTGCATTAAAATTCTGGTTCTATCGTGAATTTGGGTATTGGGTACAATTCATTATTTTGAAGTTTAAGTTATTGGGTTCAAGCGTGGACGCTTGAACCAGTTTTATTGCTTGTTTTTCGAGTTTTAGCAAACTCAAAAAACAAGGCGATTTTTTCAAATCTTAGTTTTGTTATACCTTTTAACCAAATTAACGATTGAACCAAAATTCTTAGCCGTAGAAACCAAAATTAAATCAATTCAAACATACTCTAAAATGCTGATTGTCAATACACAATTTACTATTTTGCTATTTTTCTATTTTGTACCTGTACTTAGTAGCATAATTCCCCAATACAATCAAGGCTGAACACTCCTCAACCAAAAAATCAACATCTAAACCCGACCACCAAAATATCATCTACTTGGTCTTCGGTATTTTGCCATCTTTTAAGCGTGCTTCCGAGTAGATTGTGTTGCTCGCTCCATGCAATCTTTATGAATGCTGAAAAGTATATTTCGCAATCTTTTGGACATGAATTTCCGTTTATTTCGTCCCGCCAAATTGGTCTTGGTAGCCATCGGAGAAAATGTAGAACTCGGTGGCGTGGTTTTCTAGTGGAATAATATATTTGGTAAATGTTCGGTCTTCGGTATCGTTTCGGAGTGAGCCACCAATGCACAATCGGTCGGCATCCACTTGGTGGAGTTCTCCATTTCTGATGTAAATGAGTGGGTTTTTAGCTCCAGCAAACTCCAATTTCTTTCTTTTCTCGTCAATCACGCAAATGGACATATCCATTCCGTCCTGGTTTTTTGTTTCGTCTTGCTTTAGTGCTTTCCTGACCAATCGTGGAGTTGATTCAGGATTTTGTCTGGTTCGCTAATTCCCATCAGGTTCACAATCTCATCTAGCAGATCCATCCCGATTGTGCTCATAAATGCACCAGGAACGCCATGTCCTGTGCAATCTACGCGGCAATAATTTTCTTTCTGTTTCCCAAAACGTCTTGCTTGGTGGCGAACCAGTAGAAATCTCCACTCACAATATCTCTTGGTCTTAAGAATACAAATGACTCGGGAAGTTCAGCCTTTTTATGTCATCCAAACTAGGCAACATGGCGTTCTGAATTCGTTGGGCGTAGTTGATGCTATCGGTAATTTCCTGATTTGCCTGTGCAATCTCCTCGTTTTTGAGAGTAATCTGCTGGAAGTTTTCAGCATTATCCAAAGCAATTCCAATATAAACTGCCATGTTCTGAAGCAAATTCATGTGATATTGCTGGTGGGCTTGCTTTTTGACACTTTGCACGGTAATCACTCCAATTTTTTGCCCCTTAGAAAACAGCGGAAGGTAAATCACAGACTCCACGCCATCGCTAGAAAGCTGTATTTCGCCATTTTCATTCTTATATTTATGATTTTCCTTCTCTAAATCAGTAATGAAAATCTCTTCCTTGTTTTGGTAGCATCTGGTTGCCAAGCGAGAATTGTCATCCAAATTATACTGTATAAGTTCTTGTATTTCATCGAAAACCCTCGCCTTGGGGAACTCAATGCAGTTGGTGGATTCGTTGTAGAATCCGATTCCGAAAATGGAAACATCCATCAATTGCGTAATATGGTAATAGGATCGAGCGACCAAATCTTCTATCTCCAGCGAAGAAGTCAGGTCTTGCCCTATTTCGCTCAAGGTTTTGATGTTGGAGAATGACTCTGCCAAATGATCTCGCTGTGCCGAAATCTCTTCTTTCTGTTGGGCGAGTTCAGAATTTTTCTCGGCAATTTCGTGGTTGGTATCTCGGAGTTGCTCCGTTCTTTTGGCGACTAATTTTGCCAACTTTCTCTTTGTCTGCCCTAATTCTGCGAGAATTCAAATACACGATTAGGTAAACGAGCAGAAAACTCAATAGTGCATAAGCCAAGTAAGCGTACCATTCCCGAAACCATGGCGGGGCAATGCTGAACTCGTAGGAAGCAACGGTGCTTTCTGACCCGTATATATTTCTTGCTTTCACATAAAAAGTATAATCTCCTTCAGGAAGGTTGGTATAATCTGTTTTCACTTCAGATTTCCAATGCGACCAACCTTCAATTGGCTCATAACCAACTAATTGATGCTGATATTCCGTTTTGTTCTCCAACCCGAAAATTGGTGCGCTGTAATGGAAAGTAAGTGAATTGTGCTGATACGAAAGTTCTAAAATGGGTGGAGCTTGTTGTACAAACCCTTCTACTTTCCCCTTTTGGTAGGAATAGGAAAAGGGTTGATTTCCGAAAAATACACTCGAATCTTCATGAATGCTGACTTCCCGAACAAGCGAATGGAATGGATTATCTGGGTCTATATGATTTCTGGAGTCGTACTTGAAAACACCTTCCGAACTGGCAATCCAAGTGATTCCTTTGCTTTCGGGGTAGAGGCAATAAATTTCCGTATCCGCCAGTTTTCTAAGAGTAAGCGAGTCAAAGGTGGTCTCTCCATTTTGTTGCGGAAACAGAATCTCCACCCATTCTTGGTTTTGCTCTTCTCTGTAAGCATGAATCCATATATTTCCGTTGGGAGCAACTGCCGTGTGCAATACGCCAAGTCCTTTGCATATTTTTCGCCCAACCCGAAATAAGGCTCAAACCTATCATTTTTCTTGTCATACTTCACAATTCCCTTCGGGGTGGAAACCACTAAATCCGCCCCTATTTCGTTCAATTCTACTTGCGTAGAACTTGGCAATCCGTCTTCTTTTCCGTAAAGTTTTACAGAATGTACCTGCCAATTTTCATCAAGCTCAATCTTGGAAACTCCAGAGAAGCGAGAACCCGTCCAAAGGTTATTTTCAGAGTCCAACAGTAAATTTCTAATGTTCTCCAACTTCTCATCTTGCATTGAATATGGTTTTCCAAGTTCCATCTTTCTGATACTCCAAACACTCTACGCTATATACCAATCCGACAAAAAGCTTGTTGGGAGCTTTCGGAGACTGGTAAAGTGAGAATACCGTATTATCATATTCCTGCACTGGCTCTGCACGAAATGTACCATTCTTCCTTTTTCTGAATTTCATGCACTCCATCATAACTAGCCACCAATAGCTTTTTTTGGTTGGAGTTGGGAACCTCAAAATTGATGAGATTCCAGCATTGTCCTAACGCTATTTTCTACTCTCTACAAATTTGAAGTTTCTTTTTTGTTATTCTCCAAATAATATACTCCGCTCCCAGTAGCTACAAACAAAGTTCCATTATTCCGCATGATGGAATAAGCAGTTCCATTCAAACCCATTTTTTTGTCGAAAACAGTAATTGGAGATTTAATTTCCATATTGGAAATGCCATTGTCAGTACAGAGCCAAAGCAATTTCTGCTTGTCTTGGAAAACATTATAGATTTTGTTGCTTACCAAACCCTCGTCCATTGAGAAATTCTGCAAAACTTCTCCTTCCCGACTTATCAGAAAAGCACCTTTATTGAGTGTTCCGAAAATAAACTCTCCACTGCTCAGGCTTATGCCAGAATATAACTCTGCTTTGGAAAAAAGTTTTGTAAGATTTTGGAAAACAGGCTTTATAGTTGTCTTTCTTGACTTCGTGAGGAGGAAAAAGCCGTTTCTTCTGGTGGAAATCAATATTTTTTCCGAGCCGAACGGCATCATTGCCGAAATGGTTTTGTTAGCGAAAAGCTTCCCATTCTCAACAACTCGAATGATTCGCCTTCGAGAGCCATGAGACCTTTTCCACTGACCCGCACATAAATTTGCTGATTGATTAGGAACGAACGGTGGTAGAGCGAACCGCCCAAATCCCAAGTCTTTAGTTCTCCGTTACGATAGCGAAACATATATTTCCGACCTTGGAAAAAAACGTCTTTTCCTCGGATTAAAACACTCCAAATTTCTCCAAAATCATTGTTTGAAGAATCCAATAAACTTATTAGGGAATGATATTTAGTTCTTCCGAGCGAATCTGGTTTCAGGTAGCCAAATTCGCCCGTAGCTCCTACGAAAATTCCCCCGTTCTCCCCTACTTCCAAAGAACGAACCGTGCTTTTATTCGGAACTTTAATCACTTTCCAATTCACTCCGTCATATTCGAGAATGCCGTAGGTGTTGGCAAAATACATGACTCCACGCTTGTCTTGCACAGCAGCCCAATTTTGCGTGTGCGATTTGTAAATGTTTGCCGAGTAGTTTTTGAGGAACGGAATGCCAACGTCCTCGCCTTGCGCAGCAATTTCCGCAATGGAAACTGCCGAAAGGAGGAATAAAATCGTGAGTTTAAGCCAAAAAGAGCGAGTCAGAAAATTAGTCGAGTTGCTATCCATTCATTTTATTTTGCCCAATCCGCAAGAAAACCCTTCTTGCAGAGACTGCCGAGGTCGTTGAAACTGAACCTTTCAGAAAAATAGGAAAAATTCTGGATAATGGCTATCGGGATTGCATTTATTTGGAAATGAAGTGGGATTTATGGTTTGGATTTCTTCGTGGATAGTTATCTGAATCAGGATTTTGCATCTGTTTCCCCATAGTTGTTTTTGGCATTGGAAATGCCTTTTTGGGTTACGGTGCGCAATAAAATTGCGACCGAGCGATTAAAATCGCTTCTTTAATTTATATTTTGTACAACTCGTGTGCGAGTCCAATCGTGTGCGAGTCCAATCGTGTTCCGCTCGGTCGCATTTCCAATGCGACCGTAACCTAGCCTTGCATTTCCAATGCTTTTAAACCAATAAATCTACTTCCATAATACTCAACTCTCCAGCATAATTACTTGCACTAGAGTACAAATAATGCTTAGGTTTGGCTACCCAACCTTCCTTCACGGGGTTCTGATGAATATATTCTAGTTTTTGCTCCAAAAATGGGACAGATGCAATTTGTTTTCCATGATAACCTTCTTGCCAAAGAATATAATCCTGACCTCTTTTGGTTTTGTTCGCCTCAAAAGCAAATCTGTTGAGTAACCAAACTCTTCTGCTTTCGGGGATTTCCTGAATCAGTCTGATGAGTTCTTTGGCGGTAAACTTTTTCAAGTCCCTGATGATATTGCTCAAATTATGATTTTCCTTCGCACTCACAATTGCATGAAAATGGCTTGACATAATTACATAAGCATGCAGATTCAAGCCTTTATTTTCTACACAATACCGAAATGAATCGAGCAGGCAATCTTTGTATTCCCTGCGTACAAACAAATTCATCCAAGCAGAAACTGTACTGGTAATGAAGTAGATTCCTGATTGGTCTCGGATTTTGTATCTGTTTCCCATAGGTGTTTTCGGCATTGGAAATGCCTTGTTAGGTTACGGTGCGCAATATAATTGCGACCGAGCGATTAAAATCGCTTCTTTAATTTATATTTTGTACAACTCGTGTGCGAGTCCAATCGTGTATCGTGTGCTCGGTCGCATTTCCAATGCGATCGTAACCTAGCTTTGCATTTCCAATGCACATTTTTCGCTCGGTCGCAATTCTATTGCGACCGCAACCTAGCCTTGCATTTCCAATGCACATTTACAACTTATCTCCCCGCAACAACCTCGCTCTTTTCCTAGCTTCGGGAATGTAAATACTGCCTGGGTAATCTGTCAGAATTTTGAGATAGAGTTCCTTGGCTTTCTCTTTGTCGCCCAATTGCTCTTCATATTGCTTGGCGAGCAGGAAAGTGGCATCATCGCCCAGAATATCATCTCCGTGATTGGTCATGATTTCGGTCAAGGCTTCCACCGCTTTTTCGGTGTTGCCCAGTTTGATTTGGATGTTTGCCATTTCCCAATAAATATTATCAATCAGACTGTGTTTTGGGAAGTCTTTCAACATTCTTCCGTAGGCTTCCAAAGCTTGCGGATATTGATTTTGGAAAATCAGCAAGTCGATTTCCGCATATTTCTGCATCGCTAGTTCTGTTGTATCGAGTTCCAAATTATCTTGAATCAGCAGAGATAAATCCATCGCATCGTTGGCGATTTCCCGAGAAGTGGCGAGTTTCAAAACATCCAAATGGGCTTTTGCCAAGTCGAAATCGCCACGGTAATAAGATAGTTTGGCATTTCGGAGTTTGGCATCGTGTCCCAAAGGTTGGTCTTTCTGAGATTTTTCTACTTGCGAATAAATCAAGGTGGATTCCCAAGGCTCATTTTTGAGCAGATAAATATCTCCCAAATCCAATTTTGCCTCATCAATTACATATTGCGAAATCCCCCGATGCCTTCCCGTTACAAAATTTGTAAGTTGGGCAATTGCCGTATCTCGGTTGTTAAGATAAAAAGCATTCAATTTCGCCAAACTCCGCACAGCTTCTGCGGTGTTCCTGCGGATTCCGAATTCGGAAATGCTGTTTTCATACTCTTCAACCAACGATTTGATTTGCTCCATATCAACAGGATAACTCCGCTTCACGACTTCCTCCTTCGACTGTATGAGCATGTTTTTCGCCAAACCATAAATAGGTTGCTTGTTATATTTATCTACTAAATACTGATAAATCTTCACGGCACTTTCAAATTCTTCGTTGTTTTGGGCGAGCTGACCAATTTTCAAGATTTCAAATCCACCAGAATCTCTACGTTTATCAATTGCCTTGGCCTGTAAAAATGCTTTATAGAATTGCTTCTTTTGGAGATAGAACCAAGTCAGCATTTCGTTGTAAATCAACTTGCTCGGGTATTTCTGCGCATATTCAAACAACTTCGGCTCAACAGCATCAAAATCTTCCGCATCCAATCGGTCTTGTAAAAGTCCTTGAATGGTGGAAACCTCAATCTCATCCAGTTCAGCATCCATATTTTGGAGGAAATCGAAATAGGCGGTTAACATTCGGTCATTCTTGCCCCAATTGTAATACAATTCAGCCAACTCGAACCCAAATTCTTGTCTTCGGTTTCTTTGTCCGAGCAAGTAAGCTTTCTCCGCATATTCAAATAGCCGAGCATCCATGAAATAGACTGCGGAATTTTTGAGTTGGTTGTCATTTCCCCGAATCTCTTCCAAAAAGCCATTGTAGTGCGCCATCATCTTGTCCTCCTCGCCTTTTGCTTTGAGCAATAAGCCAAAATCTACTTGGTAAAGCGGTTTGTCTGGATTTTGCTTCAGTAACTTCTTGAAATATTTCTCAGCCTGTTTAAACTCCTCCAATTTCAGCATAGAAGCAAAATAATTTTTATGGATTCGCTCAACTTTGCCATCTTCCTTTGCCAATTCGGCATAAATGGTAATTGCCTTCTCAAATTCCCCCTGCGAGAAATACTCATTCGCCAGCAGAATATCTTTGTCAGTCTCCGGTTTGCCTCCCTCCTCGCCTACTTGGGAAAAAGTAGATATTGTTTGGAGAATTAGGAAAAATAGGATTGTGTATTTTTTTCATGGTTTGTGGTGTTTGTTTTGCGGTTTTACTTTCATTTATGCGAATACAGTCAGAAAAAGATGCTTTCCTGATGTAAAATAATGTATCAATATTTCCTATTTCCATCAAGTGCTTTTACGTGAATTGTTTTTATGTTCGGATTAATTAGTTGATTATTCGCACTACTTTTCTTTTTTCCACTTACTTCTACTTTATCGTGCATAGCTTTTGCATATTATGCCTGCATAGTTTTCTTTTGCATATTATCATTACTCTTAATTATTACAAAGTCTATAATGACCAACTCACATAAAAAAATCATTGCCAAAACTAAGATTTTCGAAGCAGAAGATTGCTTGAAAAGTCATTTCCTACTTATCTCATCCTTTGGGCTGGCAATGGGAATGCATTTCGTAACAATTTTTTCTCCTTACCTATCAATCAGTTTTTTGAGTTCATTGATTCATGGGTTATTGATTGTCAGGCTATTTGGCATTTACCATGACTATGCACACGGAGCAATTTTGCGCAAGAGCAACTTGAGCTTTTACATCATGAAATTTTTTGGGCTCTATGCCCTGACTCCCGCTTCGGTCTGGAGACGTTCGCACAATTTCCATCATTCACATAATTCTAAATTGGCTTATGCGAGCATAGGATCTTACCCAATAATATCCAAAAACCAGTTTGAAGAATTGGCTCCTTCAGAGAAAAAACGCTACTTGACTTCGAGACATCCCGCTACTATTTTTTTCGGATACTTCACTGTTTTTTTGTTTGGAATGTCTGCAAGACCTGCTTTGCTGAATTTTAGGGAACATAAAGATGCCGTCTTATCACTGACTTTACATGTTTCTTTAGGTATTCTGTATCTTTACTTCGGTAGCGTTCTGATTTTCTTTCTTGCCTTTTTACTCCCGCATTTCATCTCTTCGGCTATTGGTTCTTACCTATTCTATGCCCAACATAACTTTCCAAACGCAGAATTTAGAAAAAAAGAAGATTGGAATTATGTTGAAGCAGCATTAAAATCCTCAAGCTATATGAAAATGCCGAGAATTTTCAATTGGTTCACTGCAAACATCGGCTATCATCATATTCATCATATCAATCCGAGAATTCCTTTTTATAGATTGCCAGAAGCAATGCAAAATATTGCAGAACTACAATCTCCCAAAACCACTTCTTTGTCTCTCAAAGAAATCATCTGCTGCCTGAGCCTGAAGGTTTGGGATGAAAGTACAGGAAAACTCGCTCCAATAGAAAAAGTATGAACAAAGATTCTGTAAAAATACCGCCATCTTTTGACAATGAGTTATCTGTCAAGCAAAGTAAAGCATTCGGCAGTAATCCGCTTTCTTTTCTGAGAGAAGGAGTTGAACGTTATGGAGATATTTTTTATGCCATGATTGGTGTAAAGAGAACTTTAGTGATTAGTAATCCAACTAGCGTAAGGTATGTTCTTCAGGATGAGGAAAAGTTCGGTCTTAGTGGTGCAGATAGAATATTCAAGTCTATTCTAGGAAGCAGCCAAGGTACTTCACATGGAAAAACTTGGAATATTCACAACAAGCTTTCCAGACCTCATTTTACTGCCAAGGTAATAGATAAATACCTCAATCAGAACTACGTTATTTTTGAAGAGGCACTAAATAAGTTTCATGCCAATGTTGCAGAAAGTGTTGACATGACCTTGGTAATAAAAAAATCAATTATTCAGTCTACACTCCAATTTCTGGGACACAATCCCACGACACAGCAAATCGAGTTGATTATTCTTATCTATGATGATTTTCTGGAGAATATATTAAGCAAAGTCAGAAACCCATTTTCTAAAGAAGTGAGAGAAAGCTCGATAGATCATCTTGAAGAAACCATTCCGTCATTCAATGAGCTAATCCAGTCCATTATTGAAAATAAATCTCATCCCTTAATTAAGAAATACCTCAAAAGCGAGGATGCCTCACTTACTAATCTAAGAGATCAACTAGCGGGTATAATCGTGACAGGGTATGGTTCTGTAGTATATGGACTAGATTCTAGCTTGGTATTTATTAGTAAGAACCCAAAAATTGCAAAAGAGATACAAGCAGAGTTGGATGAGAAATTCCACCACCCATCAGACATTTTTAAACTCAAGTATTTAGAAGCTGTTCTGCTCGAAAGTATGCGTTTAATGCCTCCTGCGTGGATGGTTTACAGGAGAGTAAATGAAGATGTGATTATAGAAGGTTACTCAATTCCCAAAGGAACCGAGATACTGGTAAATATTTATGGAATGAATCATAACACATCTTTTTGGGAATCTCCAGACGATTTTGTGCCGAGCAGATTCTTGGAGGCCAAACAGGAAGATTTGAGAAATGTATATATGCCTTTTGGCAGTGGCAGAAGGGTTTGCTTAGGAGCAAATCTGGCAATGCAAGAAATGTTAATGTTTCTTGCCATATTCATGAAAAACTACGATGTAGAATCCGTTGGAAATATCTTGGAAGCCCTACCTAAACTCTCTGTGGTATTTTCACAGCATCAATTACTTATAAATACTAGAAAAAAATAGCTTTATACATTTTACCATTCATTTATGAAAGACGTTAGCAAACAGTCATGGACAAAGGAAGGTCAGAAACAGAGAATCCATCACATAGAAAGTATAGAAAATATTTCCATTAAGCATCTGAACCAAAAGGAACAGTTCTCTGACATTGAAAGTCTCAGAGGAAATATAGAAAATTTTATAGGCTTCACACAGGTTCCAACAGCATTGGTTGGTCCCATGAAAGTAAATGGAGAAGCTGCAAAAGGGGAGTTTTATGTGCCATTGGCAACTACCGAAGGTGCGATGTCAGCATCTTATCACAGGGGAATGCAGGTTTGCAATAAAGCAGGAGGAATACAAACCGCAATTCTGCATGATGGCATAAATAGGAGCCCTCTATTTAAATTTGAAACATTACGAGAAGCAATCACATTCAAATCTTGGCTAGAGAATAATTTTGAAAATTTCAAAAAGATAACTAAAACTAAAAGCAGTCATAGTGAACTTACTGAATTGTCGGTTTACATTGAAGGTAACCAAGTAATTACCGCATTTGAATATACTACAGGAGACGCTGCAGGTCATAATATGGTTACTTTTTGTACAGAAGCAAATTGTGAATACATTATTGAAAACTGCCCAATAAAACCTGTCTATTGGTTTATTGAATCAAATTTTTGTGGAGATAAAAAAGGACGTTCGCTATCATTTACTAAGCCAAGGGGCAAAAGCGTATCAGCCGAAATTACGATTGATAAGTCCATTTTAGAGAAAGAGCTCAAAGTCACAGCCTCTCAGATTGTAAATATTTGGCGGTCTTCTGCAATGGCATCTTTCAGAATGGGTGGAGTGGGTGTAAATGCTCATTTTTCAAACGGAATTACTGCAATTTTTCTTGCCTGCGGTCAAGATGTAGCAAGTGTCGCAGAAGCTTCAGTAGGACTTTTGAGAACAGAAGTTACGGCTGATGAATCATTATATCTAAGTATCACTTTACCAAATTTAGTGGTGGGAACAATAGGTGGAGGCACCCATCTGCCAACTCAAAAAGAATGTTTGGAAATTATGCAATGCTACGGAAATGGAAAAGTATTGAAATTTGCCGAAATCTGTGCGGCAACATTAGTTGCAGGCGAACTCTCCATTGGTTCAGCCATTGCCAACGGTAGTTTTACCAAAGCCCATAGGTTATTTGGAAGGAAAAGGAATTGAATTAAACATGTATACTATCGGCATCTCCATGAAATCCATTTCTCCAAAATCAGCTAACGCTATTTTGGAGAAATGGATTTCAGCAAATTTTTGTTCGTTTTTATAGCTCACTTGCATACCTACAAACTACGTATTTCATCGAAGTAAATAACCCAATTCGGGAAAGCACTTCTAATATTTTCGGCATTAATTGTTCATATTCAGAAATCTGCCGATGGAAATGTAGAATAAACTCCCAAAATAACATTCTCCTTCCAGAACACCAGCTTAATTTCCCGATTCGATTTGGAATGGTAAAACTCGGACTTAGAATTTAACTTCCACTCGTTGCCATTCAATTTCAAATCAGCCCAATAATCTTTTGTAAGCATCTTCTCAGACTTCTCTAGGCTTTCTTCAATCCAAGAACCAATAGAATCTGACTCAACCCTTAGAGCAACGGTAATTCTATAATCGGAAGGAGCGGGGAGACCTTTGCTATTGTCTTGATACCAAATGTGGTATTCCGCATCTACCAATCCAGATTCCTTTTTTTGATACTTTTCGAGTAATTCAAGCTTCTCAGTTTTCGTTTCAATTTGGTAACTGTAAACATCAATTGATTTATCTTCAGATTGGCAAGCAGAAAATAATAACAAAAAGAAAAATGGTAAGATTTGATATTTTCTCATGCTCAATCACTTTTCGGTTTTTTGATTGGATTCATATGATTTAATGAATCAATCATTTTAAACGTTATACATAAACTGCTTTCCAAATTTTCATCTTCTTTTCCAAACCCAAATCTCTCCTCTTTTCACATAATCACATTCTATATAAAAATAAGAAGATAATTTAAAATATATTCTATTATTGTTATTATAGTGTGATTATGTGAATAACTCAATAATTATTCCCAATCCAACCCGAAAAAACAAGTTACCAACATTTTATTATTTTGTAATTCTCTGATAATCAGTACAATGAATTAGTTATTCACATTTACAAATCTACTTGTGAATAACTAATTCTAGCCTATTCTCTGTTGGTAACTTCTGAATAGTATGTGTACGAAACCCTACTTTGTTCACATGGCTAGTTGTTCACACTCCCAATGTGATTAGCTGTTGACAACTTGTGGATAAAACAGCTACTTATTCACACAATTCCTCACAACTTTAGAAATAAACAAAGTTATTCTGTGAATATGTGAATAACTTTGTGATTATCTTCCAATTCTTTCTGGTTTTCAGCCATTTATAATTCTATTTAGCTTTTTCTTGTGAAATCCAACAAAATTTAAAGTGTTTGCTGTCAATAGTTTAGAGTTATGCACTCATGTGAATAACTCTGTGCGTAACTATTGACTCAAAAACTAATGGTTTTGCAGTTTGATTGGATAGAGTAGGAGGGAAGTGAAATCGAAACGTACAAAATAGTTCATACTACTGTACGAAAAATGGAAAGCTGATCGTGTCCGAAGGTCTCGCCAATCTTGGAATGTTTTCTAGCCCATACTTCGGCATGAGTTGGCTTTTTCTGATTGAGTCCAGATACTACAGAAAATCTAAAATCATCATGTAAAATCAGCATAAAAAAATACCGTTCCGCAATCCAACAGAATCCAACAGAACTAACCAAGTAGGAGTGAGCTTGGAATTTTGAAGTATAGAAGCCATTATTTCGTTAATTCACAACTAAGAACTCTGAAAATCAGCTATTTACATAAAAATCCAACCAGAAGAAACGGAATGAGAGTAAAATAATATAAATAATTGAAAATCAGTTATTTATACTATTTTACTCGTTAATCCTTATGATAACTTGTTATCATAAAATCGAAAGAATCTTGGTAAATCATACTAATCCCAAAAATCTTGGTCAAAAATAGTATGCAAGCATAACAAATCTGTAAACATTGAGTTGTATATTTGCTTTCAGCAGATTAGTAAACTTGGATTAAAGAAATTAGGGAACTCCAACCGAAACCATTGCAATCGTTTGTAGTTTTCTATTTATATTAGTTATAAATAAGAGAACAGAATAATTTAGTCACGAATTAAGATTTTTTCCAAATCCTAATTCGTAATTCAAAAATCGTAAATCATTTAAAACAATTCAGATATGAAAATTTTGGTCTGTATCAGTCACGTACCAGATACTACTACGAAAATCAAGTTCAAAGACGACCAACTTGATAAAGACGGAGTTCAATTCATCATTGGTCCGTACGATGATTACGCATTGGCAAGAGCCGTAGAATTGCAGTCAGAAGCAGGCGCAAAAGTAACGGTCTTGAATGTGGGAACAGCCGAAACGGAACCTACACTAAGAAAAGCCTTGGCAATTGGCGCAGACGATGCAATTCGTATCGATGCCGAGCCGGTCGATGCCATTTTCGTAGCCAAGCAAATTCACGCAGTTGCCAAAGAAGGCAATTACGATATGATTTTGATGGGACGGGAATCTTCAGATTTCAACGGAGGTTTGGTTCACGGTTTAGTTGCCGAAATGTTGGAAATTCCATCCGTGGCACCTTGCATGAAATTGGAGCTAGACGGAACAACCGCCACAGTCGCCAGAGAAATTGAAGGCGGAAAAGAATATTTAGAAGTGAATTTGCCATTCGTAGCAGGATGCCAAGAACCCATTGCCGAGTGGAAAATCCCCAACATGCGAGGAATTATGATGGCACGTAAAAAACCATTGGACGTTCGCCAGCCAGTAGATGTTTCCGATGCCACAAAATACAACGACTTCCAACTCCCCGCAGAAAAAGGCGAATGCAAAATGATTGATGCCGAAAATGTGGCAGAATTGGTCAGCTTGCTGAAAAACGAAGCGAAGGTAATTTAAAGAATTTGAGATTTTGGAATTACGAGGTACGATTTGACATGATTTCTCCAACTGCATATTTGTTGAAATTTATTCAGCTCAACTCATTACTGATTCAGAAAATTATTGATTGTGAGTAGATTTTTTGGATTTTACTCAAAAATCGTAACTCGTACATCGTAATTCAATAAATAAAACAATCATCAAGAAAATGAGATTTTTAAGTGTTCTCTAACATCTGATATCTCATCTCTAAAATCTTATATAATATGAGCGTATTAGTTTTTGTAGAAACCGATAGCGGAGAAGTGAAAGGCTCTTCGCACGAAGCCGTTTACTACGCATCCAAATTGGGCGGAGACGTAACAGCGGTAGTTTTGGGCGATGCCAATGCCGATGAATTGGCAGAATTAGGCAAGTTCGGAGCAACCAAAGTGCTTCATGCTTCCGACTCCAGACTGAACGATGGAGTGATTCAGGCAGCCGCAAGTGCAGTTGCCCAAGCCATTGAGCAAACTGGCGCAGAGCATGTAATTATGGCTCGTTCCTCTTTGGTAGATGCCATAGCATCCAGAGTTGCCATCAAAGCAAATGCTGCAGTTGCCACCAACGTAACTTCTTTGCCCGATACTTCTAACGGATTTACCGTGAAGCGAAGCATTTACACGGGAAAAGCCTTTGTAGATGTTACACTTCCCGAGGGCAAGAAAGTCATCACTATCAAAAAGAATTCACTAGGAGTGGAGGAAGGAAGCGGTTCAGCCACAGTTGAAGCATTCTCTCCAGAACTTTCCGATGCCGATTTCGGAGTGAAACTGAAAGAGAAGCAGAAAGCCGAAGGAGATATTCTTTTGCCAGAAGCTGATTTGGTGGTTTCCGCAGGACGTGGTTTGAAAGGTCCAGAAAACTGGGGAATGGTAGAAGATTTGGCGAAAACTCTAGGAGCCGCCACCGCCTGTTCCAAACCAGTTTCCGATATGGATTGGAGACCTCATCACGAGCATGTTGGGCAAACGGGAATCAAAGTTGCCCCGAATCTCTACATTGCCGCAGGAATTTCCGGTGCCATCCAGCACTTGGCAGGAGTCAACTCTTCCAAAGTGATTGTGGTCATCAACAAAGACCCAGAAGCCCCATTCTTCAAAGCGGCCGACTACGGAATCGTAGGCGATGCCTTCGAAGTACTTCCAAAACTGAATGAGGAGATTAAGAAAGTATTGTAAATGAGTCTTTGGTCGAAAGTCCGAAGTCTTTAGTAAACCTTTGAAGAATTTATTCTTCAAAGGTTTACTTTTCCGTAGCTGACAACCTCTAGGTTGTTAGAATCCAAAACTAATCCTTCAAGGTTTTCAAAACCTTGAAGGATTTTTTATTTGTACCGAACTCTGTCAGGGTTTGAAACCCTGACAGAGTTAATTAAAATTTTTTGTTTGGATTTCTCTCATTCCAGATTCATCAGAAGTAACCACCTCCAATAGCTTCCCCAGGTTCAATTCTCAAGTCAGTTCCGCCAATTTCGGGGAGCTGATGAATCTAAAATCCACATATTAGACCTGCCAAGTCTCCAAGACTTGGCAGGTCTTTTTACAGTTCCTCCTCCCCAAAATTGAATGCGGTCGAAAGTCTTTTATGTTAATCCAAGTCTTTATTTTTCTTTCCGTGTTCTTCCGTGCCATGCGAAGCATCCGTGTGCATTTATGCCCGTGTTCCTATCAAGTTAAAAAGACGAGTTCCCAAATACCCAACACAAACCAAAAGCAAGTATTTTTTATTCTTTTAATTTCCTCGTTTTATGTAATTAACACAAACCAAACAATTTCTACAATCATTCCATTTTATAAGCAAACTCAAATAAAAAGAAATGCCCAAAACACTCAGACTCATTCTCGGAGACCAACTCAACCATTCTCATTCGTGGTTTAAAGAAACAGACGAAAATGTATTGTTTCTGATGATGGAAATGAAACAGGAAACTGCTTATGTCAAACATCATATCCAGAAAGTGGTTGCTTTCTTTTTGGCAATGCGCACCTTTGCCGAGGAGAAACAAAAAGAAGGACATGAATTCGTCTATTGGAAATTGGATGACGAAGAGAATGAGCAGGATTTGGAAAAAAACATTGCCAAACTCATTGAGCAAAACAACATCGAACAATTCGAGTATCAGTTCCCCGATGAATACCGACTCGACCAGCAACTACTCAAACTCTCCGAAGATTTACCAATTCCAACCAAAGCTTACGACACAGAACATTTCCTCACAGAACGAAATTTTGTAGAACAGTTTTTCAAAGGAAAGAAAACCTATCTGATGGAATCTTTCTATCGGCAGATGCGGAAAGACTACGATATTCTGATGGAAACCGAGAAACAGCCAGTAGGGGAGAAGTGGAATTTCGATGCCAGCAATCGGAACAAATACAAAGGCGAAGTCCCCATTCCCGAAGAGCTGACTTTCAGAAAAGACGTTTCGGAAATAGTAAATCTTCTGGAGAAAATGGGAGTGGAAACAATGGGAAAAGTAGATTCGGAAAATTTTGAATGGGCAACGAGTAGGAGGGAAGGCTTGCGGGTTTTAAATTACTTCAAAAAAGAATTGCTACCTCATTTCGGAGATTTCCAAGATGCCATGACCGAATCGGAAGCCTACCTTTTCCATTCCCGATTGTCATTTCTCATGAACTCCAAACTCCTCAGCCCGCTCGAAGTAGTGAAGGCTTGCGAGGAACATTGGCAAGACAATCAAGACAAAATTGAGCTTTCCCAAATCGAAGGATTCATTAGGCAAATCATTGGTTGGCGAGAATATATGCGGGGAATCTATTGGGCTAAAATGCCAGCATTTGCCGAGCTGAACTTCTTCGAACACACCCGAAAACTCCCCGAATTTTATTGGACAGGAAAAACCAAAATGAATTGCCTAAGCGATGCAATCACAAAATCTCTCGACAATGCTTATGCCCATCACATTCAAAGATTGATGATTACAGGGAATTTCGCCTTGCTTGCAGGAATTAATCCAGACGAAGTAGATGCTTGGTATTTGGGGATTTACATTGACGCCATCGAATGGGTGGAAATTACCAACACTCGTGGCATGAGCCAATTTGCCGATGGGGGAATTGTGGGAACAAAACCCTACGTCAGTTCCGCCAACTACATCCATAAAATGAGTAGCTATTGCTCCAATTGTAGCTATGATAAAAAGAAAAAAGTTGGAGAAAATGCTTGCCCGTTCAATAGTTTGTATTGGCATTTCTACGAAAGAAACAGAGAGAAACTAGCCAAAAATGCACGCATAGGAATGGCTTACCGAACACTCGATAAAATGGATAAAGACAAACTAGAAGCTGTTTTGAATCAAGCAGAAAGCTACTTAGAAAATATCAATTCTCTATAAATTTTGAATTGAAACCGAATTGTTCCACGTGGAACAATTATGGAATTATGTATTTTCTGTAGGGCGAGATTCCTTTCTCGCCAAAGGCATTGAGGCAGCTTTTACTAAAAGTAATTTTTCTGCAATGAGTTGACAGTCTTGGCAATTACTGATTTCGACTTTTTGAAAAGTTAAATTTGCTACAAATCCAACCAGTAAATATTTCTCCATTTTCCTTTGTATTTTTGCAGTCAGAAAATACAGAAATATAATGTTCCACGTGGAACAAAATAAACAAATAAGAATATGTATCCTGAATATGATGTGATTGTAGTAGGAGCTGGACACGCAGGATGTGAAGCGGCTTACTCACAGCCAAGTTGGGTTCAAAGGTTCTGCTTGCCACAATGAACATGAATACCATTGCTCAAATGAGTTGCAACCCAGCGATGGGCGGTGTGGCGAAAGGGCAAATAGTTCGTGAAATAGATGCACTTGGCGGAATGTCTGGAATCATTACCGACAAAACAATGATTCAATTCCGTATGCTGAACCGCTCAAAAGGGCCAGCAATGTGGAGTCCGAGAGCGCAAAGTGATAGAATGCGCTTTGCAGAAGAGTGGCGTTTGGCTTTGGAAAGAAACCATAATGTAGATTTTTGGCAAGAAATGGTAACTGGTTTAGTGGTGGAAGGAAACGAAATCAGAGGAATAAAGACTTCTTTGGGAATAGAATTCAAGGCAAAAGCTGTGGTTTTAACCAACGGAACTTTCCTAAATGGTTTGATTCACATTGGCGAAAAACAGTTTGGTGGCGGTAGGACAGGGGAGAGGCAAGCCGTTGGACTGACTGCTGACTTAGTAAAATTAGGCTTCGAGGCAGGAAGAATGAAGACAGGAACTCCACCGAGAGTAGATGCCAGAACGCTGAATTATGACTTGATGGAGGAACAATTCGGAGATGAAAATCCAAGTAAATTCTCTTTTTCGGACGAAACTCAGCCATTGAAAGAGCAACACAGTTGCCATATT
The DNA here is from genome assembly GCA_963729615.1 of uncultured Cytophagales bacterium. Taxonomy (GTDB): domain Bacteria; phylum Bacteroidota; class Bacteroidia; order Cytophagales; family Flammeovirgaceae; genus JBLIFI01. Next base: position 745,014 of record CAVSOI010000020.1, on the reverse strand, counting down.
ACCTACACAAATCCAGACGTTCACGATACACTAAAAGAAGGATTCGAGAAATCTCCCATGTTCAACGGACGGATTCAGGGAGTCGGACCAAGATATTGCCCATCAATTGAAGATAAAATAAACCGATTTGCCGAGCGAGAAAGACACCAAATATTTGTAGAACCAGAAGGCTGGAACACCGTGGAAGTCTATGTAAATGGTTTCTCTTCTTCACTTCCAGAAGATGTTCAGTACAAGGCTTTGAGGAAAATTGTAGGCTTTGAGAATGCCAAAATGTTCCGACCAGGCTATGCCATTGAGTATGATTATTTCCCACCAACACAGTTGAAATTGACTTTGGAGACAAAGCGAATTGATGGATTATTCTTTGCTGGGCAAATAAATGGAACGACTGGCTACGAAGAAGCGGCTTGCCAAGGAATGATGGCGGGCATCAACGCACACCAGAAAGTAAAGGAAAAAGAAGCATTCGTACTCAAAAGGTCAGAGGCTTACATCGGAGTTTTGATTGATGACTTAATCAATAAAGGCACAGATGAACCTTACAGAATGTTCACTTCGAGAGCAGAATATCGAATACTTTTAAGGCAAGATAATGCAGATGTTCGCCTGACTCAAAAGGGTTTCGACTTAGGTTTGGCAGATGAATCTCGATTGAAAAGGGTTGCCGAAAAGCAAAAACAGGTAGAAGAGATTACCAATTATCTGAAAAATAAGAGCGTTGCACCCGAAGATGTAAACTCCAGACTAGAGAATTTAGGAAGTTCCCCAATCAAGCAAAAGCTGAAATCTGACCAGATTGTGAGAAGACCAAATCTGGGGATTAAAGAGTTGATGGATTTTGTTCCCGAAATTAAAGCAGATTTGGAAGGCTTTGATGAGTTGGCAATTGAGCAAGCGGAGATAAAATTGAAGTACGAAAAGTATATTGAAAAGGAAGAAGGCTTGGCAATCCGAGTAAATAAATTGGAGAATATGCACATCAAAACTGATTTCGATTATGATTCAGTTACTGCATTTTCTGCGGAAGCAAGACAAAAATTAAAGGCAATTCGTCCACAAACTATCGGACAAGCTTCAAGAATTAGTGGAGTAAGTCCAGCAGATATTTCCATTCTGATGGTATTTTTAGAGAAGTTTTCTTCTAGTAACAATGAAGCGGAACTCGTATAATTCTGAAATAGAGTAGAAGTAAAAAGAGGCAATCTGAATTTCAGATTGCCTCTTTTTCTAGTTGGATTTGCTTACTTTAAAATCTGTTTCAAAGCTGACTTATTTAATTCTAAATCGAAAAAAGAGGGAATGGAAACTTTAAAACCTTCAATAGCTAAGCTTTCGATTACTGCTTCCGATGCTTTTAATTTGAGCTCATATTTATTATTAGTTAATATATACTGTTCTACAAATTTCAAATCAGTATCTACCAACCAATATTCTGAAACTCCATGAGCTTCATAATCCTCAAACTTGATTCCCCTATCTCTGAATTCTGTAGATTTTGATAGAACTTCTACTACTAAATCTGGCGCAGGAAAACGCATTTGATTGGGTTGAAAGTTTTCCGATTTTTCATTTCCAAAAAAACAAATGTCTGGTTCGTAATCATTCCTTGTTAAAGCAATTAGTACTTTTTCAATCCCAACATATCCTAAATTGTGTTCATCCACATAATTATCTAGTAGCTTCAAAATATATTTACTGACTTTGTTATGTTTCAATTTGACTGGAGAGTGAAATATAATTTCCCCATTTATGAATTCTGCTTTCTCTTGTTCGGTAATTGTATTGTAGAAATCAATTCTCTTCTGTGCTTCTTGATTCAGAATTACTTGTGCTTCTTGCATGAGAAGAAGTGCATTCGGATGCTCCAACAAATCTTTGACTATTTTATGTGTTGTTTTCATAAGAACTCCTTGGTAAATTTTACATAAATATAGTAAATCAGAGAAAATTATCAAAACTATCTGATAATCAATGATTTATGTCTGTTTCTACTCAATTCACAGCAGTTCCCGCTTTAGATTATCTTGCTACAAAACTAAACATTTTCTGACATGGAAGAGCTTTCTCCAAACGATTTGATATGCACGGTGCAGGATGCCTTTTGCCGGGTATCCGACCCCAGGAGGAGCAACTCCTCGATCCCTCTGGTCGATGCCCTGATGTCGACCTTTGCGATGTTCAGCCTGAAGTACCCCTCGATGCTCCAGCTCGAACAGCGTTCCCACACCGAATCCTGCAATATAATGGAGGTCTATGGGGTCGGGCGAATCCCGAGCGACACCCAGATGCGTGCAATTTTGGACAGGATACCACCCGATGCCTTGACGGATGCCTTCTCCGGCCTCCTGCATACGCTTCCCGACCTCTCGGAGAGGTACAGCTTCAGGATGGGCAAAGGCAATGGGGCGCCCCGCTACCACATAGTCAGCGTGGACGGGGTGGAATTCTTCTCCTCCACCTCGGTCTGCTGCCCGGGCTGCATCGAGAAGAGGCATGGCAATGGCACTGCGAGCCACCACCACCAGATGCTGTGCGCAGTCCTGGTCCATCCCGACAAGCAGACGGTACTCCCTGTCGCCTCCGAGCCGATTTCCTGTCGGGACGGCCAGCAGAAGAATGACTGCGAGCTGAATGCGGCCAAGAGGCTGCTTGACGGCTTCCCGGCCCTTCCATCGGCAGAAAGCTGCCTGTTCGTTGAGGATGCGCTCTACGCCAACGGGCCACACCTCAGGAAGATACTCGGGCGTGGCAGCCACTTCATCTGCCGCATCAAGCCTGACGGCAATCCCTCGCTGTTCAGGATGCTGGACGGGTATGCGCGCGTGAAGAAATGCACCGTCAGGCAGGAACGGCATACCTTCCAATTCCATTTCCTGAACAATGTCCCCCTGAATGCCACCCACCCCGACATAAGGGTGAATCTGATGCGGGTCTGCCAGACCGACCGCAGGACGGGCAGGAAGACGACCTTCGCATGGGCCAGCGACCTTGTCATAAAGAAATCCAACCTGATGGCATTCATGCAGGCGGGGCGTTCCCGCTGGAAGATAGAGAACGAGACCTTCAACACGCTGAAGAATCAAGGCTATGCCCTCGGCCACAGCTACGGACACGGCAAGGAGTTCCTGGCCAACACATTGGCTACGGTAATGCTGCTTTCATTCCTGACCGACCAGATACAGCAGGAGGCCAGTACCGTCTTTCAGGCAGTACTGGCGGCAGTCGGGTCGAGAATCAGGCTCTGGGAGCAGATGCGGGGAGCGTTATTCTATATGAAATGCCAAAATTATAAACATATATTGCTGATAATTGCTCAAAACCATAGAATAAAGCTTGAATAAATCTAAAGCGGGAACTGCTGCTCAATTCAACATAATTGAATCTGATTGTTGTGTAAATATTTGGAAATCAGTAGGTTAAGTGTGTTGTTCTGGTTTTATGTTTCCATATACTCAAATAGAAACCACTCTTCCTTACCAATGTGCATTCTGTTCAAAAATAGAAAGCCACGAAAATCAACTTTCAATTAGCTAAATCCACAAGTAACAGTTTTAAAATAATTAACAAAAAGAAAAGGTTATATATCTCCTAGTTGTGGTCTGATAACTACCTCTTCCACAACAGCATGAGCCGATAAAGAATAGTTGTTCCAAATTACTTCTGCTACATCCGAAGATTTGATAAATCTTTCTGGTGGTAAATCCACACCTTCCCAACTGGCAGTAAGCGTTGCGCCTGGCAAAATGGAAGTTACCCGGATTCCATGCGGTTTCATTTCCTCTCGCAAGCATTTGGAAAACCCGTGCATGGCGTGTTTGGAAATTGCGTAAGAACCTCCGTTGGCATAGGCGGTAATACTGGCGATTGAGCAGATATTGAAAATATGCCCAGCCTTTACTTCCAACATTTCCTCAATCAGTCCTCGGGTAATATAATAAGCACTATACAAATTTGTGTCAATCATAGTTTCCAGACTTCCCTCTTCCTCATCGCAAATGCTTCCAGGAATAAAAGTTCCCGTATTGTTGATGAGTACGGAAATCACTTCATCCAAATCCCTCACGAAATCTACAAAAACTCGACAGTCAGTTTTGGAAGATAAATCTGCGACTCTTATATGAACCGAAACGCCATGTTTTTTTTCAATGTCAGATTTCAAGTTTTGTAAATCCTTCTCATTTCGGGCGCAAGTGGCAATGTCAAATCCTTGGGAAGCAAATTTTTCGATGGTGGCTTTTCCGATTCCTTTCGTTCCGCCAGTAATTACTAGTAACATATTTCTCTGATTTTAATTTCAAATCTGTTTTGTGAACTCAACCAAAATGAAAGTACAAAGTTTGATTGAGGGAATGAATCACAAGGTAAATACAATTTGATTATCTTATTGGAAGAATCAATAGAAAATCAGATGACATTCATCAGAAAACCGCACAGCGCAGGAAAGCACGAGGAAGTAGAAGATATAGAGTCAAAGGAATGGTTGGATTCTTCTACTTTCTACGACCGAATTACTTACGGAATCACGATGCACTTGCTCAACCACGGAGTTGACCCAGAAACGTATCGGTTTGAGCGAAAATTCCACTCGGCTTTTAAGCGGAAACATGAGCCTGATGTTTTGTTTGACGAGGAGGGAAATGTAATTTGGATGAGAGGGAAAAACTTGGAGAAAGATGAGTAATTCGATATTTAATGATGATTTTTTGGAGTATAAATTAGCCTAGTCAAACAATGATTTTTGTTTCTAAAAACTTTCATTGATTCTATATTTCGGCTTATCATCTACTCTTTGAATAAATGCTTTTTTTACAAGCTGATTTACGATATTTCGATTACTTCTTTTAAATCCATCATAACCTTTTATAACGTTTGTATTCCCCTTTTCAATCCAAATAGCATCTCCAACCTGATTTGCGCTAGGAGTTTCTATTAAAGAGAAATTGTTGTGCCTATAAATATTTTGCAATACTTGTTTGTGTTCTTCTTTTAAAAGGTCAAATTCTGACCCAAAAAACGTTCTAAGCTCATCGTAAAAATCTGTTTTGAAAAGTAGCTTATCAACTCTGTAAATCGTGTTGATTGCATCACTCAAATCATCCCTGTAAATTAATCCGTACTTTTCTAGCGAACTTATTGTCTCAGAATGGTTATTATCTTTAGTAAGTAGAATCGTATAATTATCTGCCCGATTTGCAATTTCAGATTTGTAAAAATAGGAAATCACTATTTTCTGCTCGTATGTGACATTTCTACCGTTCATCTTCTCGGATATATATTTTCCGTAGGTATCAAATACGGTCTCCATTTTTTCATCGAGTAAATTCCCTTGAGGTATGATGAGAGACAATTCTTCTTCGCTATGAAATTTGTAATATGGAAGATTTATTTTATTGTCTAAACAAGCGTTCGTCAAAGTAGCCATTCCGTAGCCCTTGCCTTCCCATTTGTCAAACACTTTCAGAACTTCAGCTAATTTTGGATTTTGCGGTTTCGGGTTTCCCGGAATGATTCTACGAATAGGATTTTCAGACTCAATCCGTTCTATCAGTAACTTCTGCTTAAATCTCCCAGGATTTCTGATTTCTATAGATTTTGCTGGAATTATATTGATATTGATGTACTTGTTTTGACGATAATCTCTGTGAGCCAGAGAGTTATTTACGGATTCACGAATGAGTTTTTCAGGATATTCAGGTTCACTACTTCCAGCATTTTTTGCGGTAATGGCCACCTTAATATTTCTCATGATGAAAGAAATACTTCTTTCCATCAGGTTCAGAATATTATCTTTAATTACCTGTTTGTCTAGCGCAACTCGAGAATTATCAGATTCTACATAGCAATCAGACTGGCATTTACTCCCTAAAAAGTCATCTATATGATTCCCGCAAACTAGCATTCCCAGAACTGTTGGTTCATTATCTCTGATGAAGTTTTTCCTGTTGAGAAAGGATTTTGCAGACTCCATGTCTGGTTTGAGACTTTCGGTTTTTACTTCTCTATTGAGAATGGTAATGTATTCATTCAGTTTTTCTATATCTAAATCATCTACAGAAGCCCCAATTACGGGCATAATTTCTCTGGAATTTTCTAGTTCAGCTTTATATTCATTGTGGATTTCTATCTTATTCGGGGAGATTTTGTGGTCGCCTGTCAGTTTTCTTTCGTAGGCAGTTCCTTTAAAAAACACATACTTCTTTTCTTCAGGAAGAGATTCCACGAAAATCAACAAAACAACCTTTCCGCTGATTTCTCTGGTTTGGAATCTAAAAGAATTCTCTAAGATGATTTTCGTTCCATCCTGTTTTTGGAATTGATTTGGCAAGTTCTTCAATTTCTCTTCTTGAGAATCCTGATAACCAGAAATAGACAATTTTTTCTTGTCTTTACTTTCTTTCACACCTAACAAGATGATTCCACCGTTTGTATTCAAAAATGCACAGGCAGTCTTATAAACCTCAGTCCATTGTGAAGAGGTTGAACTATTATCTTTAAATTCTATTTTTTCAGTCTCAAGTTGCTCATAGGCTTCGTTTCTTACTAGGTCTTCTATCTTGAATATTAGTTTATCTACCGATTTCATAAAACAGCGTGGGTAAGTTTATCCAAACAAATTTATCATTTTATAAATAGAGAGTTTATTTATTTGCCAATCTTTTCTACACGGAGGAAAAGAATACACGGATTGATAATTGAGAAATCTGGTTTTCCACAACTTTTAACAGCCATTTCATACCACTTGCCAGATTTCTATTGTAAATTAGAATGAAACTAACCTCATTAAAATGACATTCATCAGAAAACCGCATAGCGCAGGAAAGCACGAGGAAGTAGAAGATATAGAGTCAAAGGAATGGTTGGATTCTTCTACTTTCTACGACCGAATCACTTACGGAATCACGATGCACTTGCTCAATCACGGAGTTGACCCAGAAACGTATCGGTTTGAGCGAAAATTCCACTCGGCTTTTAAGCGGAAACATGAGCCTGATGTGCTATTTGATGATGATGGAAATGTAATTTGGATGAGAGGGAAAAACTTGGATAAAAATGAGTAATTCGATGTTTGATGATGATTTTTTGGAGTACATTATCCATTTGAATAATCACGAAGTGGAATATGTATTGATTGGTGGATTGGCCGTGAATATTCATGGATTTAAACGTTCTACGGGAACTATGGATGTTTTCGTGAATATTACGAAGGAAAACCACGAGAAACTAAAGCGAGTTCATGTAGATTTCAGAATGCCAATGGGTAAAATGATTTCCTTCGAGAATTTCCAAAACTCGAAAGATTACGATGTTTTCAGGTTCGGTGGAGGAATTTATCATATAGATGTGCTGACTGTTTGCAAAGGCTTGGATTTTGAAGAAACCTACCGAGCAAGTATTGAATCAGTTTTTGAAGGAATAAAAATTCGAGTGGTTCATCTCAATCAACTAATTCAGGCAAAAGAAGCTTCTGGAAGATACAAAGATTTAGAAGATGTGAAGCAACTTAAGAAAAAGAATGGTTTGGATTAAATTCTCCCACAACTTTTAACAGCCATTTCACACCACTTGCCAGATTTCCATTGTAAATTAGAGTACAATTTGCTTTTATGGAGTTGGATTCCACAAAACATCATAAATGATAGAGCTATGAATCTCCAGTTTGTAACAGATGAAAGTGGAAAGAGAACTGCGGTAATTCTCCCGATAGATATTTACTTGAAAATGCTAGAAGATTTGGAGGACTTAGAAGATATAAAACTGTACGATGAAGTCAAAAAGCAGAAATGAAGAAACAATTCCATTTCATAACTTTGTGCAAAATCGCAAAGAACACAACAAGCCACACAAATCGTAAATCGTACCTCGTAAATCCCACAATCAAAAAGCCATGTTAGAACAGAACATAAAAAAATACAAACAGAAATATTACCTCAATAAAGTAGTGAAGGGCGGGATTTTCGCTTTGGCAATTATGCTGACTTCCTTTTTGCTGATTAATGCCTTTGAGTATTTCGGGAACTTTGGGACTTCGTTGCGAGCAATGCTGTTTTACAGTTTTGTAATTACGGGTTTGATGGCTTTGGGAGTTTGGGTAATCGAGCCTTTGACTCGGGTTTTGCTGAATAATCGGCAACTTTCCGATAAAGATGCAGCCAAAGATATTGGTTCTTACTTCCCAGAAATTCAGGACAAGTTGCTGAATGTGTTGCAGTTGCAAGAAGTTCATGCCAACTCATCGGATTTGTTGCAGGCGAGCATTGCGCAGAAAGCCAACGGAATGGCAACTTACCAATTTGCCGAGGCAATTGATTTGAGTTACAACCGCAGATACTTGAAATACTTGTTCATTCCCTTTTTCATCATCTTGGGGATTTTCATTTTCCGTGCGGAGTTCTTTACTCAAAGCACGGAGCGAATTGTCAATTACAACGAGACTTTTGTGCCAGAAGCTCCTTTCAATTTCGAGTTGAGAAATGCCGATTTGACTACTTTCAAGAATGAGGATTTCGAGCTGAAACTGAAAACTTCGGGTTCGGAAGTTCCCGCAACTGTGAGCATAATTACGGCCGATGGCAGAAAGCTTAAAATGAGTTCAGAGAAAACAGGCGAGTTCAGTTATACTTTCAAGAAAATCCAAAAAAATACTAATTTCAATTTCATGGCTTCGGGTTTTAACTCCAAAAGCCATGAAATTCAGGTTTTTGACCGCCCGAGTTTGCGCCAGTTCAGCATGTACGTGAATTACCCAAATTATGTGGGCAAAAAAGATGAGCGAGTGAACAACACGGGAAATCTGATTGTGCCAGAAGGAACGCAAATCACTTGGAACTTCGAGACGCAAGCCACGAAGGAGTTGAAAATCAAATTTGCTTCTGATGAACAGTCGATTGTTGCGAAATCCAACCAAGAAAAAGGAGAGAACAAGTTTGAGTTTTCTAAGAGAATTCTGCAATCAGATAATTATGAAGTGATGCTGAAAAATGAATTCAGCGGAAATAAAGATGCGATTGAGTATTATTTGAATGTGGTGAAAGACCAATCTCCCACCATCAGTTTGCGCCAATATGAAGACACCGTTTTGTATGATTACCTCATTTTGGGCGGAAATATTGGAGACGATTATGGGCTGACTTCGCTGAATATGCGCTACCAGATTGTGGGTGAAAATGGGAAATCTTCCGATTCGTACGAAACCATCAAAATCCCTTTCAACAGAGACGTGATTAACCAAAGTTATTTCTACAAAATGGAGTTGGATAGTTTCAATCTCCAAAAAGGGCAAAAGCTGGAGTATTTTGTGGAAGTGTACGACAACGATGGCGTGAATGGCAGGAAGCGAAGTAAAACTGGAGTGTTTGCTTTCAATATTCCGAGTGAAGAGGAGATGGATGAGAAAATCAGTACGAGTGCCAAAAATGCGGAGAAGCAAATGGAAGATGTGCTGAAAAAATCCAAAGAGTTGAAAAAGGATATGAAAGACTTGCAAGACAAGCTGAAAACGAAGAAAAAGCTCGATTGGCAAGATAAAAAAGAAGCGCAAGAGTTGATTGAGAAGCAAAAGGAGTTGCAGCAGGCAATTAAGGAAATGCAACAGAACAATGAATTGCTGAACCAGAAGCAGAACAAGTTCGACCAAATGGACAAGAAAACCATGGAGAAAGCCGAGCAACTCCAAAAATTGATGAACGATGTTTTGGATGAGGAAACCAAGAAACTGTATGATGAACTCCAAAAGCTTCTGGATGAAAACCGAGATAAGGAAACGCTTGACAAGCTAGAGCAAATGGATTTCAAGCAGGAGAATATGGACAAGGAATTAGAACGTTCCCTAGAACTTTTCAAACGCCTAAAAAAGGATTTGAAAATGGAGAAAATCAGTAAGGATTTGGAGAAACTGGGCGAGAAGCAGGAGGATTTGAGTGAGGAGACGAAGGAGTTGGCGGAGAAAGAAGAAGGAGGAAAGAGGAAGGAAGAAAGAGAAAAAGAGGAAGATAAAAATGGAGAAAAGAGTGATTCGGAGAAGAAGGAGGATGAGAAAAATGGAGAGAAAAAAGATGGTGCGGAAAATAAGCCGAAGAGCGAGGAAATGAAAAAGGTGGAGGAGAAGCAGGAAAAACTCGACAAGGATTTTGAGAAGTTGGAAGAGGATATGAAGGAGCTGGATAAAATGAATGAGGAGTTGGAAAATCCTGAGGATATGGATGATTTGGACGAGAAGAAAGAGGAAATCTCCGAGCAAATGGACGAGACGCAGAAGCAAATGCAGCAACAGAACAAGCAAAAATCTTCGGAATCGCAGAAGAAAGCGGGCGAGAAAATGAAGAAAATGGCTGAGCAGATGCAACAAATGCAACAGTCGGAGGAAATGGAGCAACTTTCGGAAAACTACGATGACTTGCGCCAAATCATGGAAAACTTGGTTACGCTTTCTTTCGACCAAGAGAAAGTGATGAAGGATTTCCGGGCTTTGCGTGGCAGAGACCCGAAATTCGTGGAACTTGGTCAGAAGCAACTCAAACTGCAATCTGATGCTAAAATTGTGGAAGACAGTTTGGTGGCACTTTCCAAACGTGTTTTTCAAATTGAGTCCTTCGTTACTCGTGAGGTTTCCGCCATGAATAAATACATGGATGAGTCGATTGACATTATTAAAGCTCGACCGAATGGCGTGGCGCAACGTGCGGCCGGGAAACAGCAATTCGCCATGACTTCTATGAATAATTTGGCCTTGTTGCTCAATGATATTCTGAAGCAAATGCAACAGCAAATGAGTTCGGGAATGGCTGGGAAGCAAAACAACCAGAAAAAATCGGGTGGACCGAGCATGGGCAAACTCCAACAGCAACTGAACCAACAAATTGACCAATTGAAAAAGAGCGGGAAATCGGGTCGGGAACTTTCAGAAGAACTCTCCAAAATGGCCATGCAACAGGAAATGATTCGGCAAATGATGAAAGAGGGAATGGGCAAGCCTGGCGGAAAAGGAAAGCCTGGAACAAGATGGCAAACCAAATGGAAGTGAAAAGGGTGGGAAACCTGGCGAGGATGGGAAAGATGGCAAAGGTGGAGATGGCGGAAAAACTCCTTTGGAAGAATTGATGGAGAAAACGGAAGAGGATTTGGTAAACAAACGAATTACGCAGGAAACGATTAACCGACAAAAGGAAATCCTCACTCGTCTCCTCCAATCGGAAAAAGCCATGAGGGAAAGGGAACTCGACAATAAAAGAGAAGCGAAAACGGCTTCGGAGAAAGAAAAATCCAACCCGAAAGATTTCTCAGAGTACCTCAAAACTAAAGAGAAGCAAATTGAATTGCTCAAAACAATTCCCGCTTCGCTGAATCCTTATTATAAAAAGGAAGTGAATGAGTATTTTAAGAAGATTGAGAAGTAGGAGTTAAATGGATATATTGTGAGAGGAATAGATGGTTAGCGAAAAATTATAGTTTTCTCCATTTCAACTCAACAAAAAACTAAGATTATGAAAGAGATTGAAACGAAAGAGCGAATCAATAATTATGTCAATCAAAAAGCGACTGACGAACTGTTAGTAGCGATTGAGCAACTGATTGCCTACCATGCTTCTGGTCAAAAAATTACGCCAATGACTATTGATGACTTGAAAGTACGCATCAATGAAGCAAGAGCAGACCGTTTAGCGGGTCGTTCCTTTACTTCGGAACAAGTGAAAGCGTATTTTTCTGGCAAACAATCCTAAGCAATTATGCACTATTCCGTTGAATGGCTAAGTCGCTCGCTTCAAGATTTGGATAATATCTACGATTCTTTAAGTTCATATTCAGAAAAAGCATCTATTCGACTGATTGAAAAGATATTGAATCGTGTAGAGCAGCTGCATAATAACCCTAGAAGTGGTCAGTTGGAAGATAATCTGGTGGATGAGCCAGAGGAATTTAGATATTTGGTTTGGAGTCTTATAAGATTATTTATGCTGTATATGAAAATAGCATTAGCATATTTACTGTTTTTGATACGAGACAGAATCCGAGTCAAATGAAGGTCAAGCCTTGAATTGACCTTCGCTGAATCCTTATTACAAAAAGGAAGTGAATGAGTATTTTAAGAAGATTGAGAAGTAGGATTAGAACTTAAAAACTAAGATTATGCAATTTGAAACAGTAGATATACAAGCTTCTTTGGGAGTTCAGATTATTGAGCTTCCAAAAAGGTTTAATATTGATGACAGTAAGGTCTATCTAAAAAAAGTGGGAAATTCTATTCATATCATTCCCTTCCACAATCCGTGGGAATCTATGATTGAAAGTGTTTCGGAGTTTTCTGAGGATTTTATGGAGGAGAGAACACAGCCTGAAAATCAAAATAGAGAGTTATTCTAAATTATGAAATATTTACTGGACAGAATATTTGTATTTACATTATCAAGAAAAAGCCAAAAGAGGTTTTTGAAAAGTTCAAGCAAATAAAACTAGGAAGCATAGGAATATCCTCCATCACAATGGCGGAATTACAATTTGGAGTGGAGAAAAGCTCTTCTATAGAGAAGAACCGAATCGCTTTAGAAAGATTCTTATTGCCACTTGAAATTGTTGAGTTTGATGCAAAAGCGGCTATCGAATACGGAGAGATAAGAGCTGACTTGGAGAAAAAGGGAACACCAATTGGCTCAATGGATTTGTTGATTGCAGCTCATACCAAGTCATTAGAGACTATAATAGTTACAAACAATGAAAAAGAGTTTAGTCGAGTAGAAGGTTTAATAGTAGAGAATTGGATAAAATAAACGCCTCTTTGAAAACCAACTTCCGCTCCATCTACACAGCATTCGACCCGTATCCTTCCTACAAGGGTTCGGCAATTCATATAGACAAAGTGTCTGGAGTGATGGCGAGCAAGTTTGGTTCATTACTTTTGCTGACTTTGGAGCGAGCGAAACAGCAGGAATTGGCGGAGGGAATTACCCATTTGGAGTTTCCCACCGAAGAGCGGAATTTCCTGAAACGGGCTTTTGCCTATTCCGATTGGGTAGATTCGCATTTGGAGAAACAATACAATTTAGAAGTTGGGCATTTCCGAGATATTTGGGGCGGTTTGCCGATTATTCGCAGGAAACACATCACTTCGGTTTTTGAAGTGAATGGTTTGCCTTCCATTGAAATGCCGAATCGGTTCAGTTCCATTTCCGCAGAAACCATTTCCAAGATTCGGGAATTGGAAAACCGCTGTTTGCGAGAAGCGAAGGTAATTATCTGCCCTTCGGAAACAATCAAAAAGCATATTGTGGGGCGAGGGATTTCGGAAAGCAAAATCCATGTAATTCCCAATGGAGCCAACATTCCAGAACGCTATCCGAAACCTGCCGATTTGCCAAACTCGTATTTCGTGTACTTTGGCGCACTCCAACCGTGGCAGGGAATTGGCACTTTGCTGAAATCTTTGAAATACCTGAAAGACAAACCCGAACTGAAACTAATTATTTGTTCTTCTCACAAAGAGAAGCACGCAAGACCATACAAAAAACTCATTCAGAAATTGGATGTGGAAGCGCAAGTAGTTTGGAAATATCAGTTGGAGAAAACTGCCTTGCAAGCTGTTTTGCAACATGCCATCTGCACGGTTGCGCCACTGACCGAATGCAGTCGAAATTTGGAGCAAGGTTGCTCGCCACTCAAGATTTTTGAAAGCATGGCTTGCCGAGTTCCCATCATTGCTTCCGATTTGCCTGTGATTCGGGAAATTCTCGCTCCAGATGAAGCCAAGTTTTTCAGAGCAGAACGCCCTGCGGAGTTGGCAAGATGCGTAAGGCTAATTTCCGATTACCCAGAATTTGGAAATAAAATCTCCAAAAATGCCTACCAAAAACTAAAATCTGATTACACTTGGGAGCGAATTGACAAAAAGTTGGCTTATATTTATGATAACTTATTGGAGTTGAGTTTTTGAACAAGTCCAAAGTCGTGAGTCCGAAGTCCAAAGAAACAGAAAGTTGCAATTGAAAAATCGGTCCAAATAGAAGAATTGGCGGTTGTCTGACAAATTTTATGGTGTTTAATAAACAGTAAAAAATGCGCTCTTCTCCTTTAAGTGTCCTCGCTTGAAGGCTAAATCCACAAAAAAATTTAGACAACCGAATTAAATTAATTCCATCCAAGAATGTACATACAAAAGCAATCGGAATAATTTGTTCTCTTTCTCAATGAAAGAAACATTATACACCGTTTTTCAAATACGGTTTCGTGAAAATCGCTCTGGAAGAGCGAAGTACATAAAATAAGCCAATCTAAATTACAACTTGATGTTCGCAAAGGTTCATTTTTAACCCGAAATCGCACATCGGCAGGTTCAAAAGAACACTGCCGAGTACATTTCTGCGTAACATGAGTTACAACGAAATTTTTGAATATATATCTATAACTTTCCCTCATCAACCCTAAAGATTAAACCGCTTTTATCTCAGTACCAAATACTCATTACCCAATATCAATATGTCACTTTCCTCTATTTATAATTCATTCAGCGAGCAACAAAAGCAATTTGTGAATGGGAAAACCATCAGTACCACATTGAGAGTGGAAAAATGGTTGGGTTTTCTCGCCAAAGCAGTCAAGTATGACCACAAGATTGATAAAAAAGTTCATCTAACAGGAACATTGCTTGGAGTTGGCATTGTTGGAGCCATTTTCAGCGGAATTGGTGCTGCAATTGCCGAGGAACTTGCCATTGCGTCTATCACACTCGTATTTGTTCTCCTGATAATTTTCAGCGTAATATGGAGGAAGAGTTTGAAATCCAAAGACCTTGACAATTATTTGCGCCTATTTTTCATTCCCGTGCTGAGTGTTCTGGCAGAAAAAGCGGGCAAAGATGCCAAACTCTCTGCTTCCCTAGATTTCCGAATTCCCAGAGAATCGCTCACTCCAACCGAAAGTAAAGTGCGAGGCAGAAACCTTAAACTCTACGAGCCAAAATACATTGCCACAAGGGTTTTACTGAAAGATGGCGTTTCGCTGGAGTTTGCAGTGAAAGACGACATTAAAGATTACAAATGGAGAAAACGAAGTGCCAGTGGGAAGACCAAATTCAAGAACAAAACCAAATATACGCACCAATGCTTTCTGAAAATGACACTTCCGAAAAGTGAGTACGAACTGAGCAAAACTCCTCCAGAAAACAATTATAATTGAAGAGATTGGAGGTCAGTTACATCGCCAAAAGCAAAATAAAAGTCAAAGCAGTTGGGAAAGATAAGGTACTGAATCCTAAAAAGTTATTTGAGGGAATTCAGCAAATTTACGACTGCTTTTTGTCGTTCCGAATGAGTGAAGAACACCAAAAAGTGCAACAAGAACATGAAGGAGAACACGAAGACGGAAGATTACTACGAAAATGACATTGACAACAATAGCAGACTGCTTGGTGCAATGATGTGGCAAGGAAACCGATTCGACCGTTTCGATTACGATAATTTCGATCATGCCAACTCAAACGAATTCATGGTAGACGACGATTCTGTAACTGTTTTTGATAGTTGATTTAGATGGTCAGATTGATAGAAGATTAGATGGTTCAGAAAAAAATAAATCCTATTATTATTCGCTTATTTTGGCTTTAGCCATTTTTGTTTACGAAACTTCAAATTACAGTAATTTCACGCACACTAATAATATTTACACTATAAAACAGAAAAGATGAATAAATTCAGAATTGTAATAATAGTAATGGCATCTCTTACTATTTTGGGACAATTAGGAGAGATTAGTGAGTAAAATCAGCTTTACTCTTCTTGTGGTAGCTATCTCTCTGTTGTTTCCATGGTTTTGATTATTGCGAGTGTGATTGCTTCAAGCCATTACGATAAGAAGAAAGCAGAAAAAAAACTTAATTGAATAAACAATCGAACTTGTAAATTCGACCTCGCCTTTGTTGGTCTTGCAATAAAGGCTCAAAACCAATAAATACGAGATAGAGCAATTTCAATATAAATATTTGTCAATCTTCGTATAGTTGCGAGACCAACAAATCGTATAAATTTTAGGCTATCATTCCAAACCTAATGCGCAAAATCCTTTGGCTCACCGAAAATTATCCGCCACAGCGAGGTGGAATGGCGCAATCTTGCGATCGGATTATTCACGGATTGAGAAGTGTGGGATTTGAGATAGAAATAATTCACTTCACGAATAAGCGAGTCGGGAATCTCCAACGGAAACAGCAGAAAAATGGAGGTTACACCGCCATTGAGTTTGAAGAAAGTGAAGCGCACACGCTGAATTTGGCTTGGAATTATATCAAAACTTTAGAAAAATTCGATTATTTGGCTTGCTTTGGTGGCTATCTTTCCATGATTGGTGCACCTTTGTTTTCCAAATGGAAAGAGATTCCGCTGATTACTTTTTTGCGTGGAAATGATTTTGATGTGTCGGTTTTTGTGCCAAGAAAGCGGAATATCTTGGAAGATGCTCTGGCCAATCCAAATTTGTGTTTTCGGTAAGTGGCGATAAGGTGGGGAAAGTGAAAAAATGGTTGCCCAATTCCAATCCGCATTTTGTGGCAAACGGAATTGAGTTGGCAACTTGGCAACCTGCCCAAAGTGAGTTGGATTTCGCCAAGGGTTTTCGGGAGGAGAATTGCCAAAACCGATTGTGTTTCGGAATTTTTGGGCAATTGAAAGCGAAAAAAGGGCTTGAAAATGCTTACTTAACTCACTCCAAAAAACCAGTTTACTGGCAGAATTGCATTTGATTTTGGTGGGAGATGTGGAAGAGGAATTATTGGCGGAAATTGTGGAAAGTGAAATTTCCCACACTTCCATTTCCTTTCAAGACCGATTCGAGTTGCTGAAATATTACCTCTGTTGCGATGCGCTCGTAATTCCCTCTTTCTACGAAGGAATGCCCAACGTGATGTTGGAAGCGGGAGCTTTGGGAGTTCCCGTTTTGGCAAGCGAAGTGGATGGAATGGCAGATGTGATTGAACACAAAATAGACGGTTTCCTTTTCCCGCCTGGAAATGAGGATTTATGCCGAAGAACTTTCTACGATTTCTTTGCACTCTCAGAATCGGAACGAAAACAATTGGGATTGAACTTGCAAAATAAAATTTCTAACCAATATACCGCTCAACATGAAACAGCTAACTACAAAAGAATTTTGGATTGAAAGATTTACGATTTACGAATTACGAGCTACGATTGAAAGAAAAGTATTTGAAAGAATAACTGTACTTTCTAATTGGTTCAATTATCCACTCTTGAACCCAGAAAATCGTTTTTCAGCCAATTCATTATTTCCTATTCTTCTCACTATTTCTTTTTTCTTGCGGAGGGAAATCTGCTGAAATGGAAGAAGTGAGAAAGAACAATCTTTCGGAGATTGAAAAAGCTGACGAAAATGGCGGAAGTGAAGTAGTCAATAACTCCAACCGCTATTTCTACATCAACAATCCGCAGAACGAGAATTTGGGGGAAATTGTGGTTGAGGGAACAAACATGACGCTCAAAATGCCTAAGCCAAATTTTTATGGCAAACTGAAAGGCGAGAAAAGGAAATATTATGACGGAAGCAATCAACTCCAAAATACAGTAAAATACAAATCGGCTGAAAAGTTCAAACTCCGAGACCAAAACGAGGAATTGCTTTGGAAAGTAAAAATATACGAGGACAAAATCAAGATTTCCGACAACGAGGAAATGGAGAATGCTTTTCAGGTTCATTTATACGATGACAAAATGAAGGTAAAGCAAAATGGAGAGGAACTTCATGTAATCCGATTCGATGAAACAGATATGTTCACGAAAATTGCAGATAAATATATGGTTCGAGAGTTCGGGAAATCTTACACTTTAGGAGTTTTGCTGATTGAAGAAATTCCCGAAAAAGAGCGTTTCCTGCTTTGTGCGGAGTTGCTGAACAAAGGGAAGTAAAATAGTCCAAAGTCCAAAGTCCTCAGTCCAAAGTATTAAGTTGAGAAGAAGAAAGAAGAAAGAAGAAAGAAGAAAGAAGAAGAGGAAAGAGCGGGGCTCGCCAATGACAAAGAGGAAAGGAAAGAAGAAAAAAACGGCTTGTTTCTACAATGAAGTTGTCTCCTTCATGAATATTCGATTTATTTAATAGAGTTTATAAATAGCCTTTTTGCTTAGTACTTACGTACCAAGCTAAGGGTATGTCGTCCCGTTGGGACTTTGTTTTGAGTTCCAACGGGCTACGGATTATACATAAGTATTTTTCCTTTCATTTTCTGACGTCCTACCAGTAGCCGACAACCTCATGGTTGTCGGAAATCAGGCTAAAAAGTCATAATGTGAGCAAATAAAAAGATGTGTATAAACCGTAGTCCAACGGGACGACACACCCTTAGGGTAGGACGTAAGTCCTATCCCAATTTGCTTAACTTAATGGCATTAAGCGTCCGCTTGTGCCGAATTTCCATAGAGTAGCATTACCTTTATCACACTACCCTAATCTTTAATACTAATGACTTTGAACTTACGACTAAAGACTAAAAAATGATTGGCTTCTACGCACTCGGAGGAGGTTTCGGGCATTTGACGAGAGTGAGGACTTTTATTGAAAATGTGCAAATTTCACTTCCTTACAAAGTGATTTCCACCAATGAAAACGTCTATAAATTCTTCAATGAGAATGAGGTGGTTTTCATTCCACCAAGCAAAGCTGAATCAGCAGATTCTCTGAGGAATGAGTTTTCTAAGATTCTTCAAGAGCATAATTTTTCCGAGTTTTATCTCGATACTTTTCCTTGTGGGATTTTGGGGGAATTAGAAAATTCCATGTTTGAGGGGATTTCGCTCAATTATTTAGCTCGTAGACTGAAATGGGAAAAATATTTAGCTTTATTTCCACAAGTTGTTGATATTGAGTTTGATAAAATTTATATGTTTGAACAACTAGAAGTTGAACACGAATTTTTTTTAGCAAAATCCAACCAAAAAATTGAGAGTTTGAAGTTAAATTATTCGTGGATGAGTTCTGCACAATCCAAACAAACAATTAAGAACAGAATAGAAGAATGGGAAGAGGATATTTGGCTGATTGTCCACACATCTGACGAGGAGGAAACGCAGTTGCTTGTTAGCCACGCACAAGATATTTCGGAAATAGAAAGGAAAACTCCGCAACTGGTTATTCTCACGAATCAGGAAACCCGAACTCCAAAAAATGCAATTTTATTATCAAATGAAAACCCACCCGATTGGTTTCCTCATGCCAGCAGAATTTTCTCAGGTGCAGGTTTCAATACGTTTTATCAGCTCAAAAATTATCGGGAAATCCACGAGTGCCTTCCGTTCCCTCGGAAATGGGATGACCAGTTTTGGCGGACAACCACACTTTGAATGAGATAAATTACATCAATTTCTTTTTTACCAATTGAAATTCTAGCTAAAAAAAGCCAAATTGAGTTTGAATTCATCGAACTCAATTTTTTATGAAATACAAACCATTTTTTTATCGAATAATTTTTCTGCTCTACCTATTGTTTGTGAGTGGCAATGTATTGAGTTACAATCCGCAACAAAAAATTGACAGTTTGCTCCGTGCTTCAGAAAGTGCAAAAGGAGTTGAAAGAGCAAAAATCTACGTGAAACTATCTCAAAACTACAGAGAAATTGACCTAGACAAAACCATAGAATACGGCTTGAAGGCAATTGAATTGGCAAAAGAAGCAAATAACGAACGGCTGGAATGCGATGCGATGATTTCCGTAAGTGCAGGTTATCAAATAAAGGGGAAGTACGAAGAGGCAACAAAGTTGCTTGAAAAATGCTTATCTATTGCTAAGAAAAACAACTTTGATATAGTGATTGTGTATTGCCATTCTTACTTGGGGAATATCTACTATTTCATGTCTAATTTAGAAGTCAGTCTTAAATACTACCGCCAAGTAGATGATTATATTGAAGAAAACAGTCTCGCAGATTCTGCACAATACCAGTCGATTTATCATAGTAATCTGATTAATTTGAGCAACAGCTACACGCTCAAAAAGCAGTACGAGGAGAGTTTGGCGTTCCAGCAGAAACTACTTTCTACTTTAGAGGCAAATCCCGAAATTGCGAAGAACGATGTCATGCTCAATCTGCTGAATAACATTGCCATGAATTATAAGGGCTTGAAAGACTATAAAAAAGCAAAGTTTTATATGAAAAAAGCCTTGAATGAAGGTTTGCAGAGAAACGACTCCACAGGTTTGATTCCTCGTTTACCAGAATTTGGGAGAGATTTCTTTGAAGTTCGGAGAAAATGAAAAGGCGCATGATTACTACAAAACAGCATTGCGCTATGCTGAAAATAGTGGGAATATTCGTTCGCTCGCTCATGTGAAATCATCAATCATCAACTACTATGAGGATATTGAGGACTACAAAACTGCTTTTTTGACTTTAGGGGAGTTTTTGGAGTTGCAGGATTCTATTCACAATTTAAAATTCATGTCGCAACTTTCGGAAATGGAAGTGAAATACGAAACAGAAAAAAAAGAACAGGAAATTACCTTGCAGAAAGATGTCATTTCCAAACAGAAATGAATTATCGGAATCGGTACGGTCGGTTTTCTGATTATTCTTGGTTTGGGGATTTTAGTTTACAGCCAGTTTAAGGCAAAATCCAAGGCTTATGAATTGTTGGTAAAAAGACAGTTGGAGATTGTGAAAGAACAGAAAAAATCTGCCCAAAACACCTCTTCAAATCAAGTAAAAATAACCGACTTGGATTTCACAAACCCCGAACAGCGGTTCATACAGCAAAGACACGATTCAAATCTAGCTATTTCGGAATCTGAAAATCAAAACTTTATTGATTTGCTCGAATTGATGCAACAAGAAAAACCTTTTTTGAGCGGAGACTTAACCTTAGACAAGTTGGCAAAACTGCTGAATACCAACCGAACCTATCTTTCCCAAACCATCAAAGAAAACACCTCTTCTAGCTTCAATGATTTCGTGAATGAATATCGGGTAGATGAAGCGAGGAGAATGCTCTCCGAAAGTGAATTTGAGCATTTGAGCATTGAGGGAATTGCCAATTCGGTGGGTTTCAATTCTAAATCCACATTTAATAAATCTTTCAAGCAATTTACGGGAATCACTCCGTCCTATTTCAGAAATTCGGTTGTGAATGTGAGGTAATCCGCCTAATTCCAAATAGCATAATTTGTATGCACGCACACTAACTAAAATGTAAGTATTTATTGATAAATCGAATAATAAGAAAGCAATTTGACTTTAGGTATGTCTGAATATATAACTTTCTATCATAGCTGTTGAGTTTATAAAAAATATAATATAACATTTAATCAATTGAAAACCAAATCATTGTAAATAAAACACTTTGTGCATTATTTACAATCCGAGTTCAATCCATTCAGATTGTACAATCCATACCAATTTAGTTTTTTAGTCTGTAAGTTGAGCCTTAGTTTTGCATTGAATTCAAAGGGAATCCAAAAGAATTCAAGTTCAAAAAACTATATGTAAAAAAAGAATTATGAAAAAAAGATTATTAAAACTAGTATTATGTTTATTCATCGGTTTCTCAATTGCAAGTTGCGAAGAGGCGGAAATTACACCAGTAACTGAGGAAATTGTAGAATCGAAAGGAAAATCATCTATAGATTCTGACGGGAGTAGAGCGGCAGATATTAGCATAGTGGTAAATGGTGTGCCACTAACTTGGCCAGCCAATGCCGAGCCTGCCATCAGAAATAATCGTTCAATGGTTTATTTCGCCACTATTTTCCAAAGATTAGGTTTTAGCGTAAAATGGTTTAGAGAAGACCCAAACCCTACACATCAAAATAAAGTAGGCAAGCAGTATGTTCGTGCCTACAATGGAACCACTGGAGTTTTCATTGAACTATGGGTAGGATTGGCCGAAGCCAGAGTAAATGGAGTAACGAAATATGCACTAGTAGCACCTTATAATAATGTTGGCCGTATAATGGTGCATGCAGGGTTCATAGGAGACCATGCTGGCGTGACAACCGAGTGGGACAACGAGTCTCGTTCAGTTCAAATGTACTATTATGACGAAAACGACTATGGTTTCTACTTTTATGATGCACAAGATGAACGAAGTGGAGATCCAACGGCAGATGCGGTAGGGAACAGAAAATTTGTGGCAGGAAAAACACTTGATCGCAGGTTTTTTGACCCAAACAAGCCTACAATCATTTATGTACATGGCTTTCAGCCAGGGGGAGCAGTAAATCAGACAAGAGAGACATTTTTGATGAATTATGGTGGGGAAAACACAAATGTTCATAATGTATGGAAAAATGCGCCTAATGGCGGTTGGAATGTAGCTATTTTCCATTGGGTAAATATGGCAGACGACAGACAAATAGCGGCCAGACCTTGGGCTTCTGAAGCCAAAATCTACGATGCCAACAATACTGTGAATGGAAGTGGAAACGGAATGAGGTGGAGAAAGTCAGATGGGACTTACGTAACTGGTCCAGGGCAATCATTAAGAGCAATATTTGCTTCTCAATTCGGTCAGATATTCAACAATCCTAACTATAGAGGTGCAGAAATCAGAATAGTGGGCAACTCGCTCGGAGGAAATTTGGCTATTGCCGCTTCGCATCATTTGTTGCAGTCAAATAGCAGACGTATGCCTAGTAGAATTACGCTGATGGATCCTTATTGGAGTTTGAGTGATAGAAGCACACATTTTGGTTATGGTCAGAGTTCTGCTGAAACATTTGCGGGCTATGCCGCAGGTCAGTTGGCAAATCCATCTGGATCAAATATCGTAATTGAATATTTCCGAACAAGTCGCGCTTGGGCAAGAGGGTTTTTCAAGAAGTGCCGCTGAAGTAGCCGCTTTCACACACTTGAAGCCAGATTATGTTACAGTGAAATCCAACCCTGTCACAAATGCTACTCAAAGACATACCAGACCAGTAAGACAGTATTTCCACTCCAGAGGAGAAACTGCACCTAGGGAGTATCTCTTCCAAAGAGAACCACATCCAAGAGAGGGTTCAGGAGATGTGTTATCAGAACAATACTGGAGCCTCTGCCGCAGTTTCAAATGCGAGTATCAGACAAATGATGGGAAACAACAATACCTGGATGCATTATTAGGTACAGAACTTCTAGCATGGGAGACGACAGAGTGCACAGAGTGGGCGGAACGCAAGGTTAAACAGTCTTCGCATTTGAGTACAATCAAAAAAAGCCATCTGCGAAGCAGGTGGCTTTTCTGTATTAAAATTATGAACGACAACTAAACAACCTGCAAACAATAATTCGCACAATTCTTTTGTTTCTTTTTGGTCTATTTTTCCTTAAAAACCTTTACCATAGCAATGCTATGATTCAGCTTTTTAACTCAACTAGCCCTCAAAAATAAACGGCAATAATTACACAACTTATTTTTTACATGTCGTTAAACTTTTTCCATGGGAAAGCACGAATGCCTTTTTGTGGATTTTGTTTTGCTATCTTTATGACAAACTGTTTTCGGGGTCGGACAATCGAACAATATTTTTTTTCAAGAAAGTCTCACTTTTTTCAATTCCTCCTGCATGGCTCTTCTTGTTGGATAGGTTTTCAGCAACTCCTTCTTCAAAGCAATTGCCTCTTGCTCTCCGCCCAACTTGAAAACTTTCAGAATTAGTTTTGCTATTTCTTGGTAAACAGGTCTGCCTTGCTGTTTGGCTCTGTTTCTGATGAATGGAACGTGAAGTTCAATCAGTTTTTCTTCGTATTTCTCCTTTGGCAGATATTGCAAATAGCTTTCTATCGCTGTAATTGAATTGCTCTTCTCCACAAGTTTGTCCAATTCTTCCCACATTTTTTCTTCAATGTATATTTTACATAAATCTTCATTTGGCATACTTACTCCGCCCCAATGAGTTTTTTGTTCTCCTCCTTTTTTGATTTTCCTGATAATTCGCCCCGACTCCGCTTCCCATTCCGCCTCCGACATATTGTCTCTCATGATTTTGAAAAACTTCATTTTTGAACCACGGAAGTCAGTTTCAAATCTTGTTCGAGCCAAATCCACAACTCCCTTTTTGTTTCCTTGTAACAAGTAGATTTGCATTAAATGGTCTTGCCAGTCAGTAACGTAACCAGGCGCGTCTTTTTCATCTTGTCGGATGCCACCTTTTGCCAGTTCTATCGCTTTATCGAAATCCTTCCGAGCAATGGCTTCCTTAATTTGTTGGTCTCGGAAAGATTTTATGTGGAGATTTTGCTGAATAAACCCTTCGGAATCATGTGGATTTTTGGAGTTTTCCATTACCTTCAATCGCCATTCGGTTAGATTTTTCGAGCCATACCTAGCCGACCAGTCATTTTTCCCTTTATATTTTGCCAATCGTTGGTCAATAATTTGCAGGAATTTATTTTCCCTTCCCACATTGTCCGCCAGTTTGAACATGATTTCGTACCAGCTTGCGTCTGTCCCATAATCTGTAAAAACAGGATCTATCGACTCTACAGAAGCATATTCGAGCAGCCGATTCCTAAGTACTCCATCAAAAATATCATCTACCATGTCGCAGATAATCTGCACGGCTTCATCTACGCTTCCAGCCGTTTCATGGCTTTCATCGTTCTGGTAAGCAACTTCCTTCGCTTCGGAAATGACCGCTTGCAAAATTGCCAACGCTATTTCAAACTGGTCTTTGGCAACATAATCGGAAGCTTTTCTACAGAATTCATCCAATTTCATAGACAGTTTCCTGCCCGCACTATAATCTAACCAACCACGGTCGGCATGGAGGTAAACCGCAGACTTTACCAATTTCTGATAATGCCTTCGCACCTCTTCGGGGTCTTCATCTACCTTTCCGAAACGATTTATTAACTCAAACTTGAACTCCTTATTTTTGGAAGCGAAATCGGAAATGAACTTGTGCAAATCTGCCAAATCGGCATTTTTCAGCGCATCTAAAACCTCTTGCTTTTTGCTTACTTTCTTAGCAGTTTTCTTTAGGTTGGATTTTGCCGAGCCAAGCTGTTCACGAATTCCCAAATAAACCGCCACTTCATGTTTGCAGGAATCACCGTAAGGGCAATCGCAATGACTGCTTATAATTTCTTGGTTGGAGTTCAGCGAAACTTCCACCTCATAAACCTGTGTGCCATCCACTTCGGCAACCCATTCATTGGCATCCGTTTCCTCCAAAGAAGTCACGTAGCCATTTTTATAGTAGCTTTTGCCACGGTCTAAAATAGCTTTGGGGAAAGATTTCTCGAATGTTTTCAGGTTCATTTTTGTTGGAATTTACAACGGTTTTGGAATCGAATCTAAATTAGAAAAAGAATTCATCAAAGGCAATCAATCAAAGCATCCATTCCTTTTACAGAATTCATTAAACATTCCCCACAAATTGCCGAAGTCCGCTTCAAAGTTTAAATTTGTGCATCTTTGTTTGGATTGAGCGATTTCATGTTCTATTCAGCAGTTATTGTGCTGATTATCAATCCAATAAAATCAAAATCTTAAAACAGATAACTCAACTTTAAAAATAAATTATGTCGGCAAAATATGATTTGATAGTGATAGGAAGTGGCCCAGGCGGATATGTGGCCGCAATTCGTGCCTCGCAATTGGGAATGAAAGTAGGCGTGGTGGAGAAAGAATCTTTGGGCGGAATTTGCCTGAATTGGGGTTGTATTCCTACAAAAGCATTGATTAAAAGTGCGCAGGTTTTTGAATACATCACTCACGCAGCCGACTACGGAATTGATGTGAAAGATGCTTCCGTAAATTTCGGCAACATGATTGGCAGAAGCCGCGAGGTTGCCAACGGAATGAGCAAGGGAATCGAATTCCTTTTCAAGAAGAACAAGATTGACAAAATCATGGGCTTCGGGAAATTGGCTGGAAAGAAAAAAGTAGAAGTGAAAGCCGAAGATGGGAAAACCACCACTTACGAGGCTGAAAATATCATTCTTGCCACTGGCGGAAGAGCCAAAGAATTGCCCAATCTCAAAATAGACAACAAAAAAATTGTTGGATACAGAAAAGCCATGGTTTTGGAAAATAAGCCAAAATCTATGGTAGTGGTGGGTTCTGGCGCAATTGGTGTGGAGTTCGCTTATGTTTATAATGCCATTGGCGTGGAAGTTACGATTGTAGAATTTTTGCCAAGAATCGTTCCCAACGAAGACGAAGAAGTTTCAAAGCAGTTGGAGCGAGAGTATAAGAAGAAGGGAATCAAAATCATGACCAATTCTTCCGTGAAATCAGTAGATACTTCTGGGAAAGGTTGCAAAGTGTTGGTGGAAACCAAGAAAGGCGAGCAAACTTTGGAGTGCGATATTGTGCTTTCTGCGGTGGGAGTTGCCACCAATTTAGAAGGAATCGGCTTGGAAGAAACTGGCGTGAAAACCGAGAAAGGGAAAGTGGTTGTAGATGATTTCTACAAAACCAATGTCGATGGAGTTTATGCCATCGGAGACATTACCCACGGCCCAGCTTTGGCGCACGTGGCTTCTGCGGAAGGAATTATTTGTGTAGAGAAAATCGCTGGGCATTCTCCAGACCCTTTGAAATATGACAACATTCCTGGTTGTACGTATTGCTCGCCAGAAATTGCTTCGGTAGGAATGACCGAAAAACAAGCGAAAGAAGCCGGTTATGACATTAAAGTAGGGAAATTCCCCTTCTCCGCTTCGGGCAAGGCGAGTGCTGCTGGTGCAAAAGAAGGCTTCGTGAAAGTGATTTTTGATGCGAAATATGGCGAGTGGTTGGGCGCACACATGATTGGCGCAAACGTTACGGAAATGATTGCCGAAGTGGTGGTTGCCAGAAACCTCGAAACCACAGGACACGAAATCGTGAAATCAATCCACCCGCACCCAACCATGTCGGAGGCGATTATGGAGGCGGCCGCTGCGGCTTATGATGAAGTGATTCATTTGTAATTTTTGGAGGAAGGAAGAAGGAAGAAGGAAGAAGGAGAAAAAAACAGAGGGGTTGGATTTTTGAAATCCAACCCCTTTTATAGTTTTAGAATTCGCAAATTAGAAAAAAATGCGACTTGCATCCATCAAGGAATATTTCCTCTTGGGAACGGGAAATAAATAAACTACTATTTTATTGAAGTTTATTTTTAGAGCTAGTCTAGGCAAAAAAGTTTGGCATAGCACCGCTATGGCAAACTTTTTTATACCCGCAATGGAATTGGAAGAATAGGTCAAAAAGAAACGAGAGAAAAAGTAGCACTTTATTTAATTTCCGTTCCTTGGTATGTCTCACACCAAGCAAAATCCTCATCAACAAGCTTGATAACCGATATTTCCCATCCTTAAAATACAAATCGTTTATTTTTCTGTAGGTCGGAACTCCAGTTCCGACTTTGAACTCGAAGCTGGAGCTTCGACATACAGTATTACACAGGTCTCGTTCAGCAGTATTCTTTACTAAAATCTTTGATATAATTGGTAGTGTGAAAGAGGTAAGGCTACTCTATGGATAATTCGGCACAAGCGGACGCTCAATGCCATTAAGTTAGTGTGAATTTGGTTCGAGCGTGGACGCTCGAACAAGCGTAAAACGCTGGCGCAGGTTCTTAGAACCTGTGCCGAAAATGGAAATCAGTCTCTGACTGAATACGAATTTCCTTAACTTAACGGCATTGAGCGGACGCTTGCGCTATGGTTTTATATTTGTTAGCCTTACCAGTTTATCACTACCATATAATTCACCCAAAACGACTTTCTGTCTAAATACAGAGTTTGAAAACTTAGGGTTGGAAATGTCAGTTGATAGCACTATAAGCTGTTTCAATTTGACCGGGAAACTGCCAAAACTCGCCTAATTCCCTCGGCTTTTAGCAAACATTCTTCGTATTCCTGCTGGGGAACAGAATCGTAAGTGATGGCACTTCCGACTTGGAAAGCGAGTTTTTTCTGGGCCGAATCGTAGAGTATTGTCCGAATGACCACGTTGAAATCAAAATCTGCTTCGGGCGAAATGTAGCCGATTGCGCCAGAATACAAACCCCTTTTGGCTTTTTCGTAGCGTTCAATCATTTTCATAGCCATCAC
Source organism: uncultured Cytophagales bacterium (assembly GCA_963729615.1). Classification (GTDB taxonomy): domain Bacteria; phylum Bacteroidota; class Bacteroidia; order Cytophagales; family Flammeovirgaceae; genus JBLIFI01. The sequence goes on along the minus strand of CAVSOI010000020.1, from coordinate 717,007 downwards.
TTTCGGTGCGCCCGTCATGCTTCCCATTGGGAAAGCCAGCTTGATTGCTTCGGCAAAATTGCTTTCGAGTTTTAGTTGGCTGGAGACCGTGGAAATCATCTGATGGAGTTGCTTGAACGTATAAATCCCGAAAAGTTCATCAACTTTTACAGAACCAATCTCCGCTGTGCGAGCCAAATCGTTCCTGACCAAATCTACAATCATCATGTTCTCCGCCCGCTCTTTTTCGCTATTGAAAAGAGCTTTTTTCAGCAGTTCATCTTCCTCGGCAGATTTCCCCCTCCGCACAGTTCCTTTAATTGGTTGGGAAATGAGTTTGCTTCCCGTTTTTTTCATAAAGCGTTCTGGAGAAGCACAAATGGCATATTTCTCGCCAATTTTCTGAAAGCAAGCAAATGGCATGGGCGATTCGGCACATAGTCTCTCGAAGGTTTCCCAAGGGTTCAGCTCATAGTTTTCGGCAAAAAACTCCATGCAATAGTTGAGTTCGTACACATCGCCTTCTTCAATATGTTTCCGAATGCTTTGCACATCTTCCAAATACTGTTTTCGGCTTGTTCTCGGTTGGATTTTGCTTTTTGCGGAGGAATGAGAAGTTTGTTTGCTTGTGGAGTTTTGGGGACATCTGCTTTGCAACTGCACATCGGCAGGTTCTGAAAAATACTGCCGAGTACTTTGTTTCAAGTATTTATTTTCTATTTCCTCTTCGTCAACTCTCCAACTCCAAACCTGTTCTTTTTCAAACTTGAATAAATATTCTGGCTCGTAGAAATAGGCTTTTGGGAATTTTAGAAAATCAGGATTGGTGCTTTCCAAATTCTCCAATTCATTTTTCAAATCGTAGGTTAGGAAACCAAAAAGCCAGCATTTCTTAGAAGCATGAAACTGCTCCAAGCTTTGGAAAGCAAGCTCTCCAAAAGGAACAATTTGTTTTGTGCCAATTGCCAACAGCCCAGAAAACGGCTCGTTTGGGTAGTCAATCTCGTTCGGATTCAGGTAAGTAAAAACGGCAAACTGATTTGCCCACTCCAACAATTGCTTTTTGGAGTGGGAAATTGGTTTCCATGGGTTCGGTTTTTCTTCGGGAATTTGCACAGCGCAAAGGTAAATCAGGATTTTCAGGATAAGTGAGTTTGGCAGGATTTGATTTCGGAGAATACGGAGTTTTTAGCCTTGATTGTGAATTCTTGAATGGAAAAATGCAATTATTCCTCCCCAGAAATAGCGCAAAAGCAATTAAAAGTAAGTGATAAAGGAGATTGGATAACAAAAAGAATAGGTAACAGATTATTTTCATATCACTATAAAATACATCATTATGAACGCCTACATGCCAGTTTTTCACGATTTATTAGACTTGAATCCAACTCCTAACGAATGTGTTTTCAACAATGTATTGGAAACCGTTGGGAACACCCCTTTGATAAAACTCAATCGGCTCTATTCAGAACTAAATTTGAATATTTACGGGAAAATGGAAGGGCATAATCCTGGCGGAAGCATCAAAGACAGGACTGCTCTGAATATTCTCAATCAGGCAATTAAGCAAGGGAAAATAAAGAAAGGAGATACTGTAATTGAATCGAGTTCGGGAAATATGGCGATTGGTTTGGCGCAAACTTGCTTATATTATGGCTTCAATCTAATTGTGGTAGTTGACCCAAAACTTAACCAGCAGACAGAGAAAATACTGAATGCTTATGGCGCAAAAATCTCCAAAGTAACAAAACCTGACGAAACTGGCGGTTTTTTGGGAGCGAGATTGAAGCGAGTAAAAAAGCTTTTAAAAGAAATACCAAGGAGTTTCTGGACAAATCAGTACGGGAATTCAGAAAACCCTCGCACGCATTGGCAAACTATGAACGAGATTCAGAATGCGCTGAACTACCAAGTAGATTATGTTTTCATAGCAACCAGCACTTGTGGCACACTAATGGGCTGTGCAGATTATATTCAAGAACATGGCTTGCACACAAAAATTGTGGCTGTAGATGCAGAAGGAAGTGTAATTTTCGGCAAGAAAAGTGAGAAAAGGTTGATTCCCGGGCATGGCGCAGGCGTTCCTTCACAGTTCTTGAAAAGGGAAATGATTGCCGATGTGGTTCATGTCTCGGATCAGGAATGCGTGGAAGGTTGCCAAAAATTGCTCAAAACCGAATCCATTCTCTGTGGTGGTTCATCAGGCGGAATTGTGAGTGCTTTGAGGAAATACTCCAAAAATATTCCCGAAAACTCCACTTGCGCCATCATGCTCTGCGACCGTGGGGAAAGATATTTAGATACAATTTATAATACAGATTGGGTGGAAGATAATTTCCCACAGCTTGCCTATAAATAATTGCCAATTGGCGATTTTGTGAATTGGCGAATTGTAACCATACTCTTCACTCGAAAGTGGTAAAATTCATCGCTCTCAATAAGATTCTCTCCATATCAATTGCCACTAGCTTCAGCTAGTGGCAAACAGATATTCAGACTAAAAAATACTATCCAAAAATGCTTAACCTCTCAATTCAATCAAACCCAGATAATCCCTATCGAATTGCAATTATTGGTTTGGGTCCAAAGGGATTGTATGGTTTGGAGCGAGCAGTTTCCACAATTATCGGTTTGGAGATTGAAACTCCAGTAGAAATTCATATTTTCAATAAGACTAATTTTTTTGGCTCTGGCGATGTTTACAGAACCGACCAACCGAGTTTCTTGCTCATGAACTACGCCAACCAATATATAGATATGTGGGCGAGAGATTTGGCGAGTATGAACCCGAGCATGAATCATTTTGAAAAGCTTACATTCTCAGAATGGTTGGTGGAAAACAAATTGAAAACTCCCGAAGAGTCCGAACTGGGTTATTCTCCAAGAGCAGTTGTCGGGAAATATTTGGCGGACGGATTCGACACAATTTGCCGAAACCTTCCTGAAAACATAACCATTCGGAAGCATGTGAGCGAAGTAGTAGATTTAGAGAACTATCTTACTGATATTTATCTAACCACTCTGGCCAATTCCAATCGGAATAGTACAAAATGGCTTTCCAAACCGTTTCAGCAAGTTTTATTGACTACTGGGCATCAGCAAAATAAGTTGAGTTCGGAGTTTGGTAAATCCAGATTCATCAGTTTTGTCTATCCTGTTTCCGAGAAACTGGCTTGTGTCGGAGCGAATGATTCTGTAGCTGTCAAAGGTTTGGGCTTGACCTTCGTAGATACCGTTTTGGCTCTGACAGAAGGAAAAGGAGGATTATTTGTGGAAGGCAAAAATGGAAAGTTGGTTTACAAGAAATCGGGGAATGAACCAAAGAAAATATTTCCATTTTCCCGAACAGGCTTGCACATGATTCCGAGAAAGGCAGAACCCAAAACTTCGGCAGAAGAAGGCAAGTTTTTCAATAGGAGAAATTTGGAGGAAATCACGGCTCAAAAAGAGCATGGAAAATGGGATTTCAATTCGGAGTTGTTGCCACTTATTCAACAAGAGTTTGTCTTTGCCTATTATCAAGTTCTTTTCAAAAATTATGGGTTGGAGATGTCAACATCCGAAAATTATGAAGAAATAGAAAGTCAAATTTCCAACTTCCATCGGAATTTCCCCAAAGAAGAAAGGTTTGAGTTTACACAACTCTTCCAAGAAGCCAATTCTGAAAAATCCGACCGAAACGAATCAGTAATTGGGCAACTAAAATATCTGATTTCCGAATCAGAAAAAGGAACTTCAAATAGCTCAATTATGAAAATGGCTTCTGTTTGGAGAGAGTTGAGCGAATTGTTCAATGAGGTTTACAGTTTTGGTGGCTTGCTTCCTGAATCTCAGAAGCAATTTTTGGAAGAGTTTTCAGGGCATTTCAATCGGATTGCTTATGGTCCGCCAATTGAGAACATGAAAAAAATTGTTGCCATTGCCGAAGCTGGTTTAATTGATTTCAGCTTCTCGGAAAACCCTGAAATAATTCAGAAAGGCGCAGATTGGGAAATAGGTTTAGGAAAGGGAATCAATCAGAAAACCGAAAATTTTGACTGGTTGATTGATGCAAGAATTCCCAAAACTTCAATTCAGGGAAACTTCAATCCGCTTTACAGAAATTTGATTGCTAGAGGAATTGCCACACCTTTCAACAATTCAAAATCTGGCACTAAACATTATGAAGTAGGCTGTATTTCAATTGACCTACACGGAAATCCTGTAAATGAAGGAGGGAAAGCTTCTCGAAACATTACGGTTTATGGAACTCCAACCGAGGGAATTACCTACGACAATGACACTTTGTCGAGAACAAGAAACGATTTTTCTAGTTGTTTTGCAGAACGATTAGCCGATTCACTTTCTCGAACTAAAGAACGCAATAAACAAAGAGTGTCTCTGGCAGTTTGCGAATAGATTTTTTGTAAGACATTATCACTACAGAGACATTTCATGTTTCAGAAACATGGAATGTCTAAATTTATTTTACCTTCTCAATCCAACCAAATGTTGATAAAAGAATTTCCTCAAACTGAAAATATAGTTGCAGAAAAACTTCCCACACTCCGTCCGATTACTTCAGATTGGATGTTGGAGTTAGCAGATAAAAAGCACCTATTGGCACAGTTGGCTCAACAACACGGTTCTCCTATAAACATACATTCGCTAAATAGTTTTGCTAAAAATTTGGCTGATTTCAAATCTGTTTTTGAAAATTTTGGATTGAGAAATCAGATTTTTTATGCCCGCAAGGCCAACAAATCGAGGGCATTCGTAAAACATGCCGGAGAATTGGGCGCAGGTGTGGATACTGCCAGTTTCAGGGAATTGGAAGAAAGTTTGGAGCTTGGCGTACCAGCCGAAAGATTGGTTTGTACGGCTGCCATAAAAAATGAATCTCTCATTCGCTTGGCAGTAGAAAATGATGTAGTTCTCGTTCTGGATAACCAAGATGAATGCGAAATGACACAGGCAATTGCCAAGAAACTCAATAAAAAAGCTAAAATAGGCATTAGAATCAGCGGTTTCCAACATGAGGAGAAAAAGCTTTATAGCCGTTTTGGATTTGACATTGATGAAGTTGAAACTGCTGTTTTTGCCCAGATAGGAAATGACAAAAAGTACAATCATTTAGAATATGTGGGATTGCACTTTCACTTAAACGGATACTCTACCCAAGAAAGAGGCAACGCAATTCTGCAAAGTATTGAACTGAGCAAAAGATTGAAAAAGCTAAATTTCCAAACAGATTTCATTGATATTGGCGGAGGAATTCTCATCAACTATTTAGAAAGCAAGCAAGAGTGGAAAGCTTTCAAAGACAGATTGAAAGATTGCGTTCGAGGGGAAAGCAATCCAATTACCTTTAATAACGATGGTTTGGGGTATGAACTCATCAACGAAAAAATAAGAGGAAAGCTGGCGACTTATCCTTATTACAATGAAATAAATAGTACGAAATTCCTACGAAACGTTTTGAATCTCGAGAATGAACAAGGAAATTCTTGTGCCCAACTTCTGAAAGAAGAGAACATCGAAATCAGAATGGAGCCTGGCCGTTCTTTACTCAATCAGGCTGGCATAACGGTTGCCAAAGTTGCCTTCCGCAAGCAAGATTCCCGTGGCGATTGGCTCATTGGCTTGGAAATGAACATGAGCCAAATGCAGAGTTCTAGTGCCGATTTTCTGCTCGACCCAATTGTAGTTTACAACGATTCTGACTCTGAACCCAATCCTATTGAAGCCTATTTTACTGGAGCATATTGTTTGGAAAGGGATATTTTGCTGAAAAGGAAAATTGCGCTTCAAACAAAAACCAGCCATTGGCGACTTTGTGATTTTTGTGAATACTGCAGGTTATATGATGCACTTTTTCGAAACCCAAGCGCACTTGTTCAATCTCTCAGCAAATTTGGCTACAGAAAAAGAAGCTGATTTTGAAATTGACGATTTCATAGTTGATAGCGAAATTCGCTAACATGAAATATATTCCTCAAATCACACTTTTGGTTGCCAACTACGATGAGGCAATCAGCTTTTATACTGAAAAACTGGGATTTGCTAGAGCCAAAATTATAATGTTTTTTTAGATTTTCCATCTTTCTATTTCGAGCTCATCTCCTTGCCAAACTGCGTTCAAAATAGTTATCTAAATAGCCTAAACACAAATTTGTATAACCGTCTCCCAACTCATGAATTGCCATGGCGTGGGGAATATTTGATAGAATTTTCAAGTCTGTATTTACCGCATTGCTCGACTTTCTGAACCTTTCGCCAAACTCTTTCGGAGTGAATTTATCGGTATCGGAATAGATGAATAAAGCTTCCTTGCAGTTTTTTGTATGGGAAATCGCCAATTCAAAATTTGCATATTTCTCATATTTCGGTTTCAGTAAATACATGAAATTCAGCACTTTGTGCGCAGTCGGATATTGAACCCAAAACTCCGGCAAGTTCACAGGTGCGCTATCAAAAATCACAATTTCAAACGGATTATCTTTCTCCTGCTTATCTTTCTCCTGCAAAGCGACCGTTCCCCAATTGCAGCCAAAGGAAATCCCATGATAAGCCATTGGTAGGTTCGGAAATTTATTTTTCGCTTCATCTCGTACTGCCAATAAATCGAAATGGTAATTGAAATCTCCCATAGTACTTTCCCCAAAGCCATTGAAATCGAAAATGACTACATTATATCCATTTTCTAGTAATATCTTCGGATAATTAGTTTTCAGAAACTCGCCTTTCGCAGGCTTTTCCCATCGGGTGTCCTAAAATGATGGTGGCTTTTGCAGTCTCCAACTTGCTTTCTTGAAACCAAGCTTTTATGAAACCACCGCTTTTGCTGGGAAGAGTTGCTTTCTGCCATTTTGCAGTTTCTTCCGTATCTAATGGATTTTTCCAATCGACCATAAACCTTCCGAAAAACGGCTTTTTAGACAATTTGTTTAAGTAAGATTTCATATTCATAGTTTTTTTGCTAAACGATTGTTTAATAAAAAGAGTAAATTTTTTAAGTCAGAATTCTTTCTAACGATGATTTCAAATACGAGCCATCTTGGAAAATCTGCATAAGAATTAGGCTTCCCTCCAAATCTACAATGGCTTGTTTTGCCTTTTGTCTGGAGAGTTCAAAATCATATTTGCTGGAGAACATAACCACCATGGCTTCTTCCCAATTTTGGAAAAATGCTTTCAATAGTGGACGAAATTCGGGGTTTTGCGATAAGGATTCCAAGCCTGTATTTCCCATGATGCAACCGCCAGTTTCCAAATCGAAAAGTTGGTTGGACTTCTCAATAAAAATCTGTTTCCGCTCCAAATAGCTTATTGAATTATCTCTTAACTTAGAGAAAAATCGGGTCTCAAAATGAGAATTTACTTCAGTCAGAACTGCCAACATCAAGTCCTTTTTACTTTTATGATAGTGGTAGAAAAGCCCTTTGGTCAAACCGCAAGCAGTCGCCAAATCTTGCATGGAAGTGGCGTGATAACCTTTGGTGCGAAAAACCACAATAGATTTAGCAATCAATTCTTGCTGAGTTATTTTCTGAATTGGCATTTGCAATTTTACTAAACGATTGTTTAATAAAAAATTATTTTTCTGGATTTTAGTTTATTTTATTCGCTTTTTCAGGAAACAGATAAAAAATAGATTACCTGCTCTTCCATTTTCAGAACGAGTTAGTGAGATTGAATCAGCAACGATTCTATTATATTTACAGAAATAACAATCTAAATAACAATCTAAATAACAATCTAAATAACAATCTAAATAACAATGAAATCTCTGGCCATTCTCTTTTTGTTGCTCTGTCCCAACCTACTTGCTCAAAAAGTAACTCGTCCAGAACAAATCGCCAATCCAATCCAACTGCCAAAAATTGAAAATGTCAGCTGTTCGGATTGCCAAAGTCTGGAGTTCTTTCTCGTGGATTCTGTTGGAGGAGAAAACCTGTGGCGTAGAATTGAGTATTTGGAAAATGGGAAACCTAAAATGGAAATTGTTCGGCATCAAGATTCAAATTCCTTCGATGCAGTCAAATTCAATTATGACAAATCAGAAAGGGAAATACTGAGAGAAATTGTGGACACTTTGGGAAATGTGGTTTTGAGATATGAAACGCTTTATGATTTCCATTTCCCCAGTGCTCGTGGAGGAACGACTTTTACATTTGTGGTAAAAAAGGAAGACACCGAATTCTTTGAAAAATATGCAGAAGAATACCAAGAATACTATACTCAATTTCCATTCAAATACGCTTGGGGAGCTTTTCTATATAAAAAGAAAAAGTTGCAAGGATTTTCCAAACTTGGTTTCTATCATAAGTGCAGATATGATTCAGAAAATCGGTTGAAAAAGATTAGTTTGATTTCCAAAAGAAAAGAAGAGATAAAGTATTATTATTATGCAAACCACGGAAAGCTGGAAAAATACGATTTCATAACAGTTGATTTAAGTGACTTAGAAAATGTCAAGCAAAACAAATTGACTACACATTATCAATACGATAAACTACAAAGGCTCATCTCAATCCAAACGGGAGACACAACTACTACTTTCCAACATAATGGAAAATCTGCTTACCCAAACAAGGTAATTCGGCATGTTTTCAGTCAGCAGATTTACGAAGGGAGTTATGAGTTTGACGAACAGGGAAATCTACTTTCGGAAATTAAGAAAACAGGTTCGGATAATTATTCTTTCAAGTTCTATGAGTATGAAAATGGTCGGATTGTAAAGTTCCAAGGATTTGAATCTAATTCTCCGAATCCACCAAAAGTTGAGGAGAGAATTAAAGTGATTTATAATTTCCCTTAAACCCCCTTTCACTATTGCAGGAAAATGGAAACTTTGCTTCAAAGTATATTTGAAGGTATTCGGTAGAATGTATATTTGTTCAATACTTTCTGCCTGTTAAACTCCAAGAATGAATCTCTATCAAAATAAAAATACCTTAAAGCTGATTATTGTAGCTTTAGCATTAATAATCGGGCTGATTTCCATTGTTTACACCAATTCGCTCGTGCAACAATTAGCCATGCGGGAGACTGCCCAAATCAAGCTTTTTGCTAAGGCACAAGGTCTGATTACCACAATCTCTAGCGAAGAGGCCAACACTTTTCTTTTCGAAATTGTGCAACAGAACAACTCCATTCCCGTTATATTGACAGATGAAAGTGGCGAGAAAATCAACAGCAGTCGAAATATTGTCTTCCCGAAAAATGCCTCTGAAAAAGACCAGAAAAGAATTCTCCGAAAGGAATTGCAAACTATGAAAAGTGGTTATGAACCGCTAGAAGTAGTTGTGAGTGAAGATTTGAAGCAATTGATTTATTATAGAAACTCCCCGCTAATTACGCAATTGCGTTATTATCCAATTGTGGAGTTGGTGGCATTGATACTTTTGGGAGTGCTTGCCTACGTGATTTTCAGCACTTCCAGACGGTCAGAACAAGATAGAGTTTGGGTCGGGTTGGCAAAAGAAACTGCTCATCAATTGGGAACTCCAATCTCCGCACTCATGGCTTGGGTAGAGTATTTCCGAACCGACCCAAATTTCGACCTTTCCATTGCCGATGAAATGGATAAGGACATCAAAAGGCTGGAGATGATCACCGCCCGATTCTCCAATATCGGTTCCGAGCCCGCCATGCAAATTGCCGATACGGGAAAAGTAGTGCAAGAAATCGTCAATTATCTTTCCACAAGAATCTCCACCAAAACCACGCTCAAAGTCATTCCCCGCCTTTCCGAAGACTTATCTATCATGATGAATCTGCCATTGTTTGAATGGGTCATTGAAAATCTCTGTAAAAATGCCGTAGATTCTATGGGTGGAGTGGGCAAAATTGACATTTATATTCGCAATACGTCCGACAACACGCAAGTCCAGATTGATGTGCGAGACACGGGAAAGGGAATTCCTGCGGGGAAACTGAAAACCGTTTTCAAACCAGGCTTTACCACCAAAAAACGAGGTTGGGGCTTGGGTTTGACTTTAGTGAAACGTATTGTAGAAGAATACCATAAAGGCAGAATCTTCGTACTCCGCTCCGATGCGAAACACGGCACCACTTTCCGAATTCTCATTCCGAAAAGCCAAGGGAAGGTTAGGGGAGAAGCGAAGGAGTTGAGATTTGAATGAGGAAAGAATGGAAAGTGATTTATTTGTAAGATTAGTAGCACTGACTTAAGAACTTTTCTGCACCACCAACGAATCCAAAATTTTTTGCCTTATTAATATCCTTGCAACCTAATATTTTTTTTCCTTGTTCAAGATAAGAAACTCCTCTATTGTAGATATAAGTCGGATTAGGATTTATTTTTATAGCTTTATCCAAATAAATAATTGAGGAGTCCAGTTTGCTATTCTCCTGATATAGCACTCCCAATCCATTATAGGCAAATGACATTAAACTGTCACTTTGTATTACTTTTCGATAGATGTTTTTCGCTTTCTCAATATTGCCAAGCTTGAACTCTGCACTAGCCATATCCGTTAGTAAAATGTTTTTTTGTTCATGGTTATCTGTTACTAGCTCTGCCCAAATGTCTAATGCTATTTTGCATTCTTTAAGTTCAAAATGAGCAAAACCAAGCCAATAATTATCTTTATTGCTCAACTTCTCTTTTGAAGATACTTTCTCTATCAATTTCAAGGCATTATCAGTCTCATTCTCTTTTGCATAAAGGATTGCGCTATAAATCATTGCTCTATAATTACTCGGATTTATTGTAAAAGAAATCTCGTAATTATTGATAGCATTGTCATATTTACCCAACTTTTGATAAAGTTGTCCTCTATTATAGAAAAATTCTCCTTTTGTAGAATCCATCATAATTGCAGTATCATATGCTGTCATCGCATCATCAAAATACTTGATTTTTTCTAAAGCTAAGCCCTTATTATGAAATATAACAGCATTATGTTCAATAGAAAGGGCTTTTTCGTAATTTTCAATCGCATCTTTTGGCCTTCCAAGTTCTACTAGAATAAGTCCTTTAAGATTTAAGGTTAATTGGTATTCCGAATCATCTTTTATTAATTCATCCACTAATGAAAGAGCACTATCATAGTTCCCGTTTTGAAATTGCCTATTCGCTTCATTATACTTCTCATAATTATCACAAGAAACCAAAATCACTATTAAAAAAAGTAAAGTAATTCGCATATTTTAGTTGTATTTAGCTGATAAATGTATTTCTTACAAAGCAACCGCCTCCTCCACTGCTTCCAAAATCAACCGACAAGCTTTCCTGATTTCTGCTTCGGAAATAATCAGTGGTGGGGCGATTCGGAAGCTGTTTTTTGTGGAGAGAAACCAGAAGCCAATCACTCCACGTTTCAAGCAGTTCTGAACTACTTTGTAAACCATATCGAAATCCTCCATTTCTATGGCGAACATCAGTCCGATGGAGCGGATTTCCCGAATTGATTCGTGTTGCAGTAAATCTCTGAAAAGTTGCCCTTTCTCATTCACACGCTCAATAATTCTGTCTCCAACCAACACATTTAAACTTGCCAAAGCCGAAGCGCAACAGACAGGATGCCCGCCAAAAGTGGTAATATGACCGAGCATCGGGTTGAAGGTAAATTGCTCCATCAACTCTTTGGAAGCCGTCAATGCGCCCATTGCCATTCCTCCGCCCAAGGCTTTTCCCGTAGTCAGAATATCGGGAATTGCGCCAAATTGCTCGAAGGCGAAGAGCGTTCCCGTTCTGCCAAAACCCGTCTGGATTTCATCGAAAATGAGCAAAGTGCCAGTTTCCGTGCATTTTGCTCGGAGTTTTTTGAGGTAATCCTGAGTGGGAATCCGAACTCCTGCATCGCCCTGAACTGGTTCGATGATGACGCAGGCAGTTTTTTCGGAAATCATTTCCAAATCTTCCTCTTTGTTGAAATGAATGAATTTCACATCGGGTAAAAGTGGGCGAAATGCCTGTTTTTTGACTTCATTCCCAGAAACACTTAACGAGCCGTGCGTGCTTCCATGGTAAGATTTATGGCAGGAAATCATTTCCGTTCTGCCCGTAACTCGCTTTGCCAATTTCAAGGCGGCTTCATTGGCTTCCGTTCCCGAATTGACGAAATAAGTGGTGCTGAGTTGGGCAGGGAGCAATTCTGCCAATCGTTGCGCCAATTTCTGTTGCGGTTCCTGCCGAAACTCGCCATAAACCATCACAAACAAATATTTGTCAATCTGATGCTGAATCGCCTCAATCACTTTCGGATGCCGATGCCCCAAATTGCTGACGGCAATTCCCGAAATCAAATCCATATAAGCCTTCCCTTGCTTATCGTACAAATAAATTCCCTCCGCCCGTTCAATCTCCAAATTCATGGGTTGGGGCGAGGTTGGGGCAAGGTGGTTTTTCATTAGTATCGAGTAGTGAGTATCAAGTAGTGAGATAAAAAAAGAGCGAATTTGAATGCTAGTTGAGGCTTGAGAAATTATATGCAAAATTGAAGAAAATTGAGAGAAGATATAGATTAAAAAATTGGTAGTTTTCTCTTCTTAACTACTAGCTGAAGCTAGTAGCAATTGAATTGAACACAAAAATCTTGATTGTCGAATTCAATTGCAACCATCTTCAGATGGTTGATTGCTGAAAGCTGAAATACATTTTTTTTCTCAATTTCCATCATCAACAAATCATCGAATCGCCACATCAACAAATCATCTTTTCTTCCAATCATTGAAAACGATATTTCCCAAGCATTGCGGGGCGAAATAGGAGAATTCGGCAAACTCGGCATCTTCCAAATTCTGCACTACTTCGGCACTTTTTGGGTTGTCGGCATCAATGGGCAAAAGTAAAGTTGCTTGTGGAATTATTTGAAAATCAGTTTGGAAATGCTTCGTCAATTCGGGAATATCGATATATCTGTTTTTGGGCAACTCCCCATTTCCGTTCCAACTGCGCCAATTTTCTTCAAAAATCTCGGAGAAGGCAATGAATGGAGCGTATTTATTCAGGAAAATAAAATAGGCTTTTCCTTCCTTTTCTATCAATTGGAGATGGTAGCTTTTATTTTCCTGCTCAGAATAATCGAAAAACTGAATCAAATCGAAGCTTTCAACTGCTTCGATTATGGCGCAAATCGCTCTGAAATTCTCTAGCCCGATTTGGTTTGGAGCAGGTTTTTTAGGATTGCGAAAACCTGTGATGTTTTTTGGGAATTGTATCGTTTTTTTCCTTTCCATCAATCCAATTAAAATTTTTTAAGCACGTTGTGCTATTTACTATTTTTGTAATTTCCTATAAATGAGATTGTTGAGAACTCAAAACAGGAAAGTATTCAAGCTAGACTACTTACTAACTATTTTATTAGACAACTTTTGTAAATTTTTTCGTAGCTGTCTATTCCTTTTTCCAAGTCAAAATAATCAATTGCCCCATAACGAATTGCATCTGCATCATTGTTCCAACTTAGCATGGATTCAACTGCAAGTTTGTAATCATGGTTTTCAAAGTTTTTTAATAAAACGCCAGCATTGTATTTGGAAATAATCAAATCAGTATCTCCAATATTTGTATTGCAAAGAATTGGTTTGCCCATACTCATTATCTCGCCCTGTTTTGTGGGCGAGCTAGCCTGTTTTGAGAATACTGGTTTTATGAAAAATATTGACCAGTCGAAGAGTTCGATATAATCAGGAACTTCGCTTCTTTCTGCTGAAGTGATTCGTAGTCCTTTTTTTGAAACCCGTTGTTTATCAAACTCCAACTCAATATGCTTGGGGTCATCTTTGGTTATAAATAGAAAAACGGCAGTTTGTTTTGACTCAAGAAGTACTTTGTAGAAGGCTACCATTTCTTCTAACATGTACCAAGTGCCAATTGAACCTACATAACCCAACACAAATTGGTTTTTTTCTACCTGCAAACTTTTATTTATTTCGAGTTTATTTGTATTGCTGAAGTTTTTACTAAATAACTCTGTATTCACACAACAGGGTATAACTTCAATAGGTATATTTTTACCTTTCACTATTAGTTCGTTTATAACAGCTTTGCCCTTATTAGTAAGAGAAACAGTATAATCGGCATGTAGTAAAAACTCTATTTCTTTTTTTTTAAAATACTTGTATCCCAACCTTTGAAATGGATTTTTCATACTCCAGATTCCTCCCTCCAAACGTTCATCTGCCCAAAAACCTCTCATGTCAAAAATGAAGTTCGCTGTTCCTTTTTTTTTATAGACCAAACCTACCAAAGCAGTTATATAGCTTCTACAGTGTAGCAGAACTTTCTTGCCTTTATCATTTTTGATAAGTTGCTTAACTGTTCTTTCAAGCTTCCAAATATCATACATAGTTGATATTAACGGTGGCTTTTTTGTGTAATCCAGCCTAATCCATTTAATACTGTTGCTACTTAAAAGTTCTTTTACAATTGGAACATGACGCTTATTTTGTTTCTTTTCAAAACTTACAATAGTAATATCGAAACCTTTTTTTCGTAAGCCTGATAAATAAGGAATTACCTGAGATTGACCTAAAGGGTCAGTCATGCCATCATAGGAAAGGAAATAAACTACTGCATTACTACTTAGGTCCATTCAATAAAAATTTGTGAATTTGCACCAAAGCCCAAATCCTATTGTATAAATATTTTTTTCCTTCAAAAAACTCTTTCTTCAATTTATGCACCACTTCAAATTTCACCAGGCCAACTTCATCTACTACTTGCTCTGAAAGGTAATCATCCACTAGAAATCTCAAATCTGACTGCAACCAATCAGCTAGAGGTATTGAAAAACCCCATTTTGGTCTATCAAATAAACTTTTCGGAAGGTCGTCATATAGAATTTCCTTAAGAATAAATTTTGTGGAGGATTTGGAAATTTTGAATTTATGGCTAATATTCAATGACAACTCTACCAACTCGTGGTCTAATAATGGAACCCTTACCTCCAATCCATTCCACATAGAGGCTCTATCTACTTTGACTAATAAGTCATCTTTTAAGTAATGATGTAAATCAAACAAAGCCTGTTCCTCCTCGGCATTGAGCTTTCTGCTGACACTCCATTTGCTGTCCATTTTGTGGGGCGCAACAGGTTTTTTCAGCATAGAGTTAATTTCAGCCAAAGAAAACAAATATTGTTCTTGCGAAAAAATATGGCTTTGCAATCCTGACTTGTTGGGACTATCTAGAACCATCCCTGCTCTAATCCATTTATGATTGCCTGAGTGCATCAACAATTGGCTCAGAATTTTTCTTGAAGCAAAAACAAGCGGGTTCGACATTCTCTTGGCCCAAGTGTACATTCCATACCCTAAAAATAGTTCGTCTCCTCCATCTCCGGATAACGCTACCTTTACCTGGCTCTTAGCTTGTTCAGAAACCAGCAGTGTAGGAATCGCAGAACTGTCAAGAAACGGTTCATCATAGATTTTCAGTAAATTCAATACTTTGTCAATAGCCATTTTCTCTGAAAGGACAAAGCTATGATGGTGCGTTCCTATTTTTTTTGCTACAGCTTCAGCATATTGAAGTTCATTGAACTTTCCGTTCTCAAATCCGATTGAAAAGCTCTGCATAGGAATTTGCCGAAGTCGCTGGGCGGTAACGGCAACCAAGCTAGAGTCAATCCCGCCACTAAGAAATACTCCTACCGGAACATCTGCAATTAATCTTTTCTCAACAGATTCTACAATTTTTGTCTTCAGGAGGCTTTTTGCTTCGGGAAAAGAAGAGATGGTTTTTGTACGTATTTTTTTATGAAGTTCCCAATAGTGAACTATATTGGATTCGTTGTTATTTCTCAGTTCTAAGAATGAACCCGCTGGCAGTTTCTTAACTTCAGAATATATGGTTGAATCATTCGGACTATAGCCTATATGGAGAATACTAGAGAGTGTGCTTATATCTATTTTGAGTGAGTCTTTTCCCAGCAATGAAACTAATGACTTAATTTCTGATCCAAAAGCAAAAATACCTTCTTGCTGATAATAATATAAAGGTTTTATGCCTATTCTATCTCGGGCAATCAACAAAGACTTTTGTTCTTTGTCCCAAACAGCAATTGAGAACATTCCATTAAGTTTACTGAACGTTTCTTTCCCCCAACGCACGTAAGCTTCTAATATGACTTCAGTATCAGAGTTCGTTCTAGGAACAAAGCCAAATTTATTGGACAACTCACTACTTATGCCATTAAAATTATATACCTCACCATTATAAACCATCACAAATCTGCCACATTGACTTACAAATGGCTGATTTGCTTTTTCAGTCAAATCTATTATGCTTAATCTATTATGCCCTAATCCTATCCCTGAATCTTCTTCAAAATAGCACCCTTCAGCGTCTGGTCCTCGATGGTGGAGAGATTCAACCATTTTTTCAATCCCCTCCATCTGGTACTTCTTTGACTTAAAACCACTTATTCCACACATATAAAAATTGATACTTAAGGCTTAATTATTAAGAAATGAACTATGCTATACAAATCAAACTTGCGTTTATGACTTGAATGTAAGAGACCCATACTACTGGACATCTGCGTAAACCTGTCAGGTTTTAAAAAGATAAAACTCAATTTTCAAGGTCTAATCCCAATTAAACCTGACAGGTTTTTGGTTCTATTTTCTACCATGTCCAGTAGTATGTAAGAGACCCTAATAATGGGTTTAAAATGTTGATTGTCATTCGGTTAACTGTAATATTTTAGAAAAATTAAAAATTAAATTTTGTTGAATTGTATTTTTAAGTATTACAAAGTCTTTAGTTGCAAGTCCAAAGCAGTTCAAATAACTGATAATAAAATACTTACAAAAAGCAAATGGGAAAGTATTTAAGTTTATCGTAACTACTCAGTTGGCGAATCAAAAAATTGAGCGATTCCAGCCTATAAAACAGCATATTGAATTATTTTTCCTATTTTCATACACATTGTACTATTTCCTACTCAAGTTCTTTTATTGTACTATTCAAAGATTATTTGGCTAATTTGAGTACTTATTCAAATTATTTTGACTATAAAAATACTAATTCAATTTAAAAGTCAAATTTAAATTATTCGTTCAATTTATAACACATTGAAAAGCAATAACTTAAACAACCTGAGTAGTTACAGTTTATCTACTTATTAGATTTTTAAATAAAAATTTGGCGAAATATATAAAATATAATATACTGATTATCAATTATTTGAACCATTTTTCAATGCTTTATTCTTCATGACCAGACAACCATGTCTTCATTTCCCCAATCCATAATTGTACTTAAAATAGGTAACTCATAATTGGGGTTAAGAGATAAATATTAGATGCTAGAAAAAATTATAGGCATCAATTATGATAGAACCGCAAATTTAGTAAAATCCTTGTTCTGTTCTTTCAAAACGTGCTTCTTAAAAACCGTAGACTTTCTTTGTTGTAAACATTGTGTTAAAAAATCTGACTTTTCCTTAACAATTTGGTAACATTGAATTACCTTTGTGGTTATTGATAGGAAATCATGTTCTGATTCAGAAAAAATTAAGAGAGCAAATAAGTAGTCGTTGTTGAATAAGTTCCTATTTCAAATCTTTTGATTGCCTGACAACTAAGGAGCGGGCCAAAAAGAAGCGAGGGGCAGTCCTACTGAGAAAAAGTAGCACTTTATTTAATTTCCGTTCCTAAAGACTTCGCACTACTTAAAAGCTATCGTAAACTCAATTCAAAAATAAAAATATTATGGCTAAGAAAGCAACAGAAAAAAAATCGAAGAAAGACGCTAATTCAGTAGCAAAGAAAAGCGCAAAGTCGAAGGCAGCGGAGAAAAAAGCAAAAGCGAAAAAGAGAGGGCAGAAGGCAGAAGATAAGAAGACTGAAAAGGTGGCTAAATCCAAAAAGGAGAAAGCTAAGAAAGCTTCTAAAACTAAAGGCAAAAAGACCGAGAAAGCGAAAGCCAAGAAATCTGCCTCTAAGAAAGGAAAGAAAAAATCTAAGAAGAAGTAGTTCGATTCTCAACACAAAATCCCCTAGCAAAAAAATGTTAGGGGATTTTTAGGTTCAAAAACGTAGAACTTACCCAATTATGAGTTATGTATTTGATAAGTACAATTATTGATTGGGGAAATTAGACAGGGCGGCCTGGCTATGAAGAATGATTTAAGTAATTATTAATCAGTAACTTATTATTATTTTATTCAGTCAAACTATTGCCATATATTTTTCAATTAAATCTAAAAATAGTGCAACATATCAAATCTCAAATTTTGACCATCCTAAAAAAACATAGTTAACCTACTGATAATCAAAACTCTAAACCCATTATTCGGGTAACTTGTAAATCAAACAAGCTTTAAGACAACTTACCTTTATCCTTATCCTCCAATTGATTGTACGAGTTCCAAAAAATCTTCTCGCTTGTCTTTGGAAATGCTGGCAATTTTGCTTTCCGCCATCATGATTGAGCCATCTTGTTTGATGTACTGCTTCACATGCTTCAAGTTGATGAGAAAAGAGCGATGCGATTGGTAGAAAATCTGCGAGTCCATCAATTTCTCTGTGAAGAATTTGAGCGGTCGGCTAATGAGCAATTCCCCTTCCGATTTTGTGAAAACCTTGCAGTACATTCGGTCGGCTTCAATCATCACAATATCATCGAACTCCACAAATAAAATTCCTCGGTCAACTGGCAAGCCAATTTTTTTGAGTGAGGCAGGTTGCAAGACTTCTTTCAACCGAAGCAGTTGACCTTGCACATCAGATTCCTCCTTTTTCTTGCTTGCCTTTTTCATTGCTTTTCTGACTTCCGCTGGGTTCACGGGTTTCAGCAAGTAGGAAATAGCGTTGAGATTGAAAGCTTCAATGGCATATTCGCTGTAAGCAGTTATGAAAATGATTGAGAAATCAATTTCCGACTCCTCCATAAAATCCAGCAATTGCAATCCTGAATATTTGGGCATTTCCACATCGAGAAAAACCACATCGGGTTTTTCTTCCCGAATCAGTTTCACGCCATTCACAAGATTTTCGGCTTGGGAAACATATGTAACAGCAGGGCAAAAATCTTTCAAAACTCCTTCCAAAAGCAATCTCGCATTTGGCTCATCATCAATAATCAGTACTTTCATTTTTGGTAGTAAATAGTTGTTAGTATCTCATGATAGTTTCGTTTTTGCAAATTTAAACTTTATGAGTTCGTAGAAATGATATATCTACAGTATAAAACACAATTGCCAACATTAATAAATATACACTTCCCGAGTCATATATAATGTGTTTTTTAGTGAATATTGACAAAAAAATCAGCTTTTAAATTTCACTTGTTGATGGATTGAGACCTGCTGAGTCAAACTCTCATTTGCCTTCCCTTTAGAGTATGTTTGAATCAACTTTATTTTGATTTTTACTGCTTTTCAAAAACGCTTTCTTCGTTATTTTTTTCCCCACGTAGCTTTGGCTACGTGCTTCAAAAATGCACTAGAAAGCCAATTTTGAAAATCTCGTAAAATTCCCAAAAAATCAATCCAAACATACTCTTAATCTTTTTTTAATCAACAAATTACCGCATCAACACATCAACACATCAACACATCAACACATCAACCCATCAGCAATCTTCCAACGGAATAATCAACTCCACACGTGTGCCAATCGGACTATTTTTCGCATCTGCCAAATCCGTAATGTTGAGTTGAATAGGTTTTTTTCTATCGTAATTGAGCAATTCCAGCCTTTTCTCGTTGGCATTTGAGGCAAAGGACTGGTGGCTTCTGCGTTGTTGTCGATTGATTTTTTCGGATTCCACTCGCCCAATTCCGTTGTCTTCGATGGTGCATTTGAGGGAATCTCCCAATTTGGCAAAGTCTATTTCCAGTTCTCGCAAGCCTTCTTCTTTGTGGAGTAAACCATGCTTGATGGCATTTTCCACATAAGGTTGCAACAACATGGAAGGAACACATTCCTCTCTTTTGTTCAAATCGTTGCCTACATTGATGTGAAACCTGAAACTTTCTTCAAATCTAGATTTTTCCAGTTCCAAATAGAGATTCAGCCCATCCAATTCTTCTGACAAGGATATATATTCCTGTTTACTTTGGTGGAGATATAACCGCATGAGGCTAGCAAATTTGCTGAGGTAATCTACCGCCAACATCCGTTTATTGAAATAAATATAACTTTGGATTGAGTTGAGCGCATTGAAAATGAAATGCGGATTCATTTGCGCCCGAAACCTACCAAGCTAGATTTCACTAGCTCGCTTTCCACTTCTTTTGCCTTTTCCTGCAAATGGTTCTGCTTCTGGATTGTGCGAATCCGCAACCAGAATATGAATCCGACCAAAGCAACAACTCCCAAAAAGCAAAGCAACAGAAACCACCATTTTTGCCAAAAAGGCTTGTCAATTGTAAGGTAAATCTGTGCAGGAACGGAAGATTCTACGCCATCTTCGTTAATTACGCTTACCTCGAAAGTGAATTTGCCCGATGGCAAAGATGGGTAGCGAACCAAGTTTTGCTGACTCGGAAGCTCCAACCAAGTGGAGTCAATTCCCAGCATTCTATATTTGTATCTGAACTTCCCTCGGCTACGGTGGGCAATGCCTACGAAACCAATCTTGAAATTATTTTGGTCGTGAGCGAGCCGATAACTCGCCTGAAGTGTAGTATCCTGCTCCCAAATGGCAACAGACTGAATGCGGATTTTGGGCGGAACGAGATTCCGCTTGCTGTAACTGAGCGGAAATGAAAATAATCCTTCAAAAGTAGCAAGAAACACTTTGCTGTGAGAAATTTCCACATCGCTCACCAAGGTTTTTGGCAAGCCATCCGCTTCATTTATTAATTGGTGGGAATAGTCATTGGCATTGATAATATACACACCATCCGTGGTGGAAACTGCCAAAGTGTCTCCACTAGAATCAAACCCATAAACTCCTTGTGGGTTGAGCCAGTCAATTTTATCGGAATTAAAAATTAAGGTAGTGTCTTTGAAAGCCAACAATTTGCCTCGTGAGGTTGCCACCCAAAGCGTATTATTTTGGGTTTGGAGCATATAATTTGCATATATTTTCTCCTCGGTTGCAGGATTGAGAAATTCTTCTTCCTTTCCATTTTCGTAAATTCTCATTCCGTCTGTGTAGCCAACCCAAAGCCTGTTCTGGTCATAAAACGTGGTCATGCTCTTCTTTGCCCTAATTTCAAAGTATTGATATTGCTTTCCTCCTCTTTTAAACAATAAAGGAGGTCTGTCTGTGAAATGGCTCTCAATTAGTTTTTGGCTGACTTCACTTGGCGATTCCGTAAAAAGATTGGTTGAATTTGGAGTGGAGATTATCCATTCTTTTCCGATGGCAGTAATATGTTTGAATTTTGAGAAGGGAGACCTTTTCATTTTCACTTTACCCCATCTTTCTGACGAAAAATTGTAGCTGGCTGTACTTCCGTAATCCGTAAGTACTTCATTTGAAAGTGAATCAAAGTAGATTCTTTCTAATTGCCCGGTCTGATACTTTGCAATGTTCTTTATTACATTTCCCGTATCTATCTGAACAAAATCTCCATTGTAGAAGCCAACAATCAAGTCTCCATCTAAGTTGGTGGCAAGTGCTTTGGCTTGGTTGTTCGGCATTGAACTGTTAGATGTATTCCAATGAAATACATCCAAGGAAGGAATAATCTTTAATCCGCCATTTAATGTACTAAGCCAATAATTCCCTTCTTTGTCTCTTTCAATAGAGGAAACAGAACTCTGTGGCAACCACTTTTTGCCAGTATTGGTGGCTTTCATTGCTTTATCTATGATTAGAATGCCTGAATTGGTCCCCATCAACACTTGCTCGTTTTCTTGATCGGGAAGAATGGCGGAATTATAAATAAAGGCTTGGTTGCCTGTTTTGTAGAAGATTTTTCCTGATTTATTTAATTCTACAATCAGAGAAGGCGTGTGGGAAATGTAGTCTTTCCCCAAGAACCTAAAATACCTTCCCTTAGTTTGCCCTTCATTCTGTTCTGGAAGAATAGTAATTCTGTTGGAGATTTCTAGCTTCTCTGAAATCAGAAAATAGCAAGCATCTGAAGATTTTACCAAAATTTGCCAAGTGCCATCTTCCATCTGATAGTTGCTCAATCTTTCAACTCCTACACGTTTATTTCTTTCAGTAGGTATTCGGCAGATTTCTGCGGAAACAATTCTTTCTTTCTCAGGAAAGTTGAAATCTGTAACTACAATTCCCTGTGCACTGGTGGAGAGGATTTTTGGGAAATACAAGAGATTATAGGTTACATAACTTCCCGAATTCTTGCTAAAATCTTTGAATAGTTTTAGTGAATCATTCTCTACATAAAAAATCTGCCCCGTGAAGTTGTTTGCCCAAATTCTGCCATCTGGGTCTTCGGCAATATTGCTCATCTCTTCCGAGAAGTCCGTAGGAGCAAATCGTTTTGTTCCGTAGCCATTGTAGCGGAATATCCCCAAATCTGACCCGAACCAGATATTTCCTTTGCTGTCTTGAAATACATCGTAAATCTGGTTGGTGGGCAGTCCGTTCTTCTGGTTGAGTTCCCAAAAAACAGGCGTTTGGCACACTCCAACCATTATTGGTAGAAACAGAAAAAATAATATGGAGATTGTTTTTTTCAAACAGAAATCATGATTTTAATTGTTTGTAAATACACGACACGTAATGTATTTGCGAGTGTTCGACTGAATTAGAATGAGAATTTGAGTTTTGAAACAACACATTAATCCCTTTTTAAGGAAACGAAAATAATACTTTTCTGTTAACTGCTGTAAATTTTGAGGAATGCTGTCAGGGTTCAAAACCCTGACAGCGTTTTTTCTGAAAATAGGCAATCTTCCCAAAAATTGCACAATTCCAAGATTCTTTTGATTTCAAACTTACTTCGGAAGATAGATTTGCCCATTCGGAAGATGGAAATATAAATCCAATCGCTCCTAATTAGTATTGTACCTGTAAAAGATGGAATAAGAAAAGTGTTTTCTAATTATTCAACTCCGTCACGGTTTAAAACCCTGACGGAGTTTGAAATGATTCAATTCTCTAGTTCTAGACACTATTTAATAGAGTTTATGAATCCAAGAGATTTAAGTAGCTGGCGGTGTCGATAGACCCGCCAGTCTGCGAGTTCCATAATAAAATTATGTTCATAATCTCTAATAAACCCAAAAACAAACCCCTTTTTTATGAAAAACATCAATTACCTATTTCTCCTCGCCTTTGCGAGCCTTTTGTTCTTCTCCAGTTGTGATAAAGACGATGACGAACCTACGCCCATCGAACTCACGTTCGCCAACCTTTCGTTCAATATAGATGAAAACCCAACTGCTGGGCAAGAGATTGCCACGGCAAAAGCGGTTGTGAATCGTGGAGACATTACTTATGCGTTATCCAACCAAAGCCCAACGGGCGCAATGGCGATTGACGCAAGTTCTGGCAAATTAACTGTGGCAAATGCTTCAGTTTTCGATTTCGAGACCAACCCGACCATTACCGCAACTGCTTCGGCAACTGTGGAGGGAGTTAGCAAAACGGCAACTATTACAGTAACCGTGAACGATTTGGACGAGACAGTTCCTACCGTAATTACAATCAGCGATTTCAATACAACTATTGATGAGAATCAAAGCAGTGGAACTTCTTTGGGAACAATCAGCGCAACTGTGAACCAAGGAACTTTGATGTACGCCATCGCTTCTCAAACTCCAACAGGCGCAATTGCCATCAACTCCACCACAGGAGAAATGACCGTGGCAGATGCTTCACAGTTCGATTTTGAGACCAATCCAACCTTGACTGCAACCGTAGAAGCAAGCTCCAACGGAGAAAGTGAAACCGCCACAGTTACAATTACGCTGAACGATGTTGTGGAATCTGCCCCGTTCGTTACAAAATGGAATGTAGAAGTGGCAAATGGAATAATAACTATCCCAGTAGTTTCGGGGATTTCTGCTTATGACTTCAATGTGAGCTGGGGAGACGGAAATACTGACTCCAACCAATCTGCAAATATTACGCATACTTACGCAAATGCAGGAATCTACGAAGTGAGTATTTCGGGAGATTTTCCTGGCATCAATTTCAATGTGGCTTCAGCAGATGAGAAGAAAAGGTTGGTTTCAATTGAACAATGGGGAAACCAAGAGTGGGAAAGTTTGGAGTCAGCATTTTATGGCTGTTCCAATATGGTTTGCAACGCTACCGATGTGCCAAACCTATCGAAAGCAACGAGTTTGAGAAGCATGTTCCGCTCCACAGCACTTGGCAATAACGATTTCAACAATTGGGATGTAAGTACGATAACAAATATATCTGAAATGTTTTACGTTTCCTCATTCAGCGGAAAAGTGGGCAATTGGGATGTGTCAAATGTAGAAAACATGATATATATGTTCAATCAGGCAGGTAACTTTCAGGATGATTTGAGCAATTGGAATGTAAGCAATGTGAAATTCTTCAACTGGATGTTTGCCAACACAAGTTACAATCAAGATATTTCTAGTTGGGATATGAGAAACGCAGTCAGTATTGATGCAATGTTTTTTGCAAACAGGCAGTTCAACCAAGATATAAGTGGTTGGGAATTTGAAAATTTAAAAAGTACCAGTTCAATGTTCCGATTTGCTGAGGCTTTCAATCAAGATTTGAGCGGTTGGGATGTAAGCAAAGTTACTAACATGAGCAATATGTTTAATGGTGCAGCCTTATTCAACAGCGATTTAAGCAATTGGGATGTTTCTAGGGTAAAGAGAATGGATTTAATGTTTTCCAATGCAACAGTTTTCAGCCAAGACCTCAGCGGTTGGAATACAATCAGTGTAACTATTTGTAATAATTTTAGTACAGGCTTAGGTTTATCTACCGCACAAAAACCAACGGCAGGTAATTGTGGATTTTAATGCTTCTCAACTCTGTCAAGGGTTTTAAACCCTTGACAGAGTTCTGATTTTTTACGTCTAAGCTTCTGAAACTGACAAATACTATTTAATAAACCCAAAAATAAACCCCTTTTTTATGAAAAACTTTAATTACCTATTCCTGCTTGCCTTTGCGAGCCTACTATTATTTTCTAGCTGCGGAAGCGAAGATGAACCCACTCCATTGGAACTTGCCTTTGCCGATTTGAACTTCACAATAGATGAAAACCCAACTGCTGGGCAGGAGATTGCCACGGCAAAAGCGGTTGTGAATCGTGGAGACATTGCCTATGCGTTATCCAACCAAAGCCCAACGGGAGCAATGAAAATTGATGCCAAAACTGGCAAATTAACCGTGGCGAATGCTTCGGTTTTCGATTTCGAGACCAACCCGACCATTACCGCAACTGCTTCGGCAACTGTGGAGGGAGTTAGCAAAACGGCAACTATTACAGTAACCGTGAACGATTTGGATGAAACCGTTCCTACCGTAATTACAATCAGCGATTTCAATACAACTATTGATGAGAATCAAAGCAGTGGAACTTCTTTGGGAACTGTTACCGCTACTGTTAATCAAGGTTCGCTGAACTTTGCCATCACTTCTCAAGCTCCAACAGGCGCAATTGCGATTGATGCGAACACAGGAGAATTGACCGTGGCAGATGCTTCACAGTTCGATTTTGAGACCAATCCAACCTTAACTGCAACCGTAGAAGCAACTGCCAATGGCGAAACGAAATCTGCTACGGCAACTGTTACTTTGAATGATGTAAACGAATCGAACGATTTTGTAACTACTTGGAGAACTACAACTGCCAACGAAACAATTACGATTCCCACAGGCGGAAGTGGCTACAATTATTCAGTTGATTGGGGAGACGGAGGAAGTGGAAATAATATCACAGGAAATGTGAGCTATGTTTATGCGAGTGCGGGAATTCATACAATTACCATTTCTGGCGACTTTCCTACAATCGTATTTAGTGGTGATGGATTTGCCATGAGACCGAAAATCATCTCAATAGAAAATTGGGGGAATATCAACTGGACAACTTTCCAAAACTCGTTCAGCGGATGTTCAAACCTCACTTACAATGCTGCGGATGCGCCAAACCTAGCTAATGTAATAAATATGAGTTGGATGTTTGCAGACGCAACATCTTTCGATGGAAACTTAAATAATTGGGATGTAAGTAATGTAAGAAGCATGAGTTATATGTTCCGTAACGCTTCTAGCTTCAATGGAGACATCAGCAGTTGGGATACAGAGGATTTATCTACCATGCAAAGCATGTTTGAAGGAGCGACTAGTTTCAACTCGAATATTGGAGGTTGGAAAACTGGAAAAATCACTCAAATGGGAAGCGTCTTTGATGGAGCAACCAAATTTAATCAACCAATTGGAAATTGGGATGTGAGTCAATGCCAAGGATTCAACAATATGTTTGAAGATGCTAGTGCATTTAATCAGGATTTGAACAATTGGGATGTGTCAAAAGTAAGGACTTTCAGTGGAATATTCAGAAATGCAAGTGCCTTCAACGGAGACATTAGCGGATGGCAGACTGGGGAGTTAACAACTATGTTTGCTGCATTTTTCGGAGCAAGCTCTTTCAACCAAGACATTGGCGGTTGGGATGTAGCCGATGTTTCTGACTTTAGATGGGTACTCAGAGATGCGACCAGCTTTAATCACAGTATAGGAAATTGGGACATTAGTAGTGCTACTAGAACAAGTACTATGATTGAGAATTCAGGATTGTCTGTTGCTAATTACGATGCCACGCTCAAAGGTTGGTCTGAACTTTCTACCGCACCTTCTGACATAAGGCTTGATGCAAACGGATTGAAATACTGCGCAGTAGGAGAAACTGCCCGCACCACTTTGATGAACAACAAAAACTGGACTTTTAGTGGAGACAGCAAAGGTTCAACTTCTGAATGTCAATAACTTGCAAATAACCTTCATAATTTTAATGCTGTCAGGGTTCAAAACCCTGACAGCATTTTTTTCTGAAAATAGGCAATCTTCCCAAAAATTGCACAATTCCAATATCCGACTGAATGCCCACTTTGCTTCGGAAGATAGATTCGTTCATTCGGAAGATGGAAATATAAATCCGACCTGCCCAAAGTAGTATTGCAATAGTAAAAACAAGCTATTTAATTCTCATTTTAAACAAACTAAAAAGATGAAAACAAAAAACTTACTATTTGCCTGCACAATTGCTGGTGCCTTATTTCTATCTAGTTGCGGAAGCGAAGACGAACCAGTCGTTCCAGTTGTTCCAATTGAATTGTCCGTTACTTCAATTCCGACCATTACAATTGACGAGAACCCTGAAAATGGAGATGAGTTGGCAACGCTTTCGGGAACAGTAAACCGTGGAGACATCGTTTTTTCACTCTCCAACCAAAACCCAGCGGGAGCAATGGCGGTTGATGCAACCACGGGGAAACTGACTGTGGCAGATGCTTCCAAGTTCGATTTTGAAACCAATCCAACCCTAACCGCAACGGCAAATGCCACGGTGGAAGGAGAAACAAAATCCACCACAATTACCGTGAACCTCAACGATTTAGTAGAACCTGACATCGACTTGGTGGCTTTCTATCAATTCAACGGAAATGGAACGGATGAGAAGGGTGCAAAAAATGCGGAAATACGTGGCGCAACCCCTACAACTGGTGTGAATGGAACGGCCAACAGTGCTTACACAACGGGTTCAGGCAAGTATTTGGCAATAGACTCTTCACTTGTCGATATACAAAAAGATTTCTCTATCGCTCTTTGGCTAAAGGCAGACAATAACTCAACAGACATCAGTCAGGATGTACTCAATAGTAGGAAAGATGTGAAAGATGGTTCAGAAGAAGGCGGAATCGTGCTTGTCTATAGGAAACAACCAACTTTTGAGCAGTTTGTGTTTTTTGCTTTCCGAACAACAAATACTGTAGATCAAATTGTTACGAAGGGAATCAATGAAACCTTGACCAGAAACCAATGGTATCATGTTGCGATTGTGAAGTCTGGCAATACTTACTCATTCTATATAGATGGCGACTTGAATACTTCTACAACTAGCTCCGAGGTGTTGGATAACGGAATAAATTGGGCAATTGGAGCGAATGTAACGCAAAGCCAAGGAAACCCACCAAGTAATGAGTTCAACGGAGCAGTTGACCAACTTCGCTTCTACAATAAGGCAATTAGTAAGGATGTATTAGATAAACTGGTAGCAGACAAGATATAGTTTTAACACTCAAAATCAACTCTGTCAGGGTTTCAAACCCTGATAGAGTTCTACCCTAATTTCCTCCTCAAACCTTCAAACTGTTTTTTTCAGGTTGGATTTCACAAAATCCAACCTGAAAAAGCACTAAAAATCATTTTTCATAAATATTAAATAAACAAACGATGAAGAAAATAAACTACTTGTTTGCCCTTTGTTTTGCCAGTTTCGCATTCCTAATCGGTTGCGATGGCGATGATGAGCCTGCACCAATCGAGCTTTCCGTTACTGGAATTCCGACAATTACGATTGATGAGAACCCAACCAATGGAGCTGTGTTGGCAACTCTCGATGGAAAAGTAAACCGTGGAGATTTAGCTTTCTCTCTCTGACCAAAAACCTGCTGGAGCAATGGCAATTGATGCCAAACTGATGTGGATGAACGCTCAGTGCAAGACAGACTAAATGCTGGAGAAAGACCTTCCGAAATTGTAGCAAGTGGTGTAACTGTAGATTCGCTTTATGGAAAAAACTACGAAGCTAGTGTAATCGGAAGCTATACGAACGGTACTGTAGTAATTGTTTTCCAATCGGTAATTGCAGAGAACAAAACACAAAGCCAAGCCAACTTAGCAGCAAATAACCATGCAGTTATTGCAATTATTGGAGTAGGAGAAGGAGCGGAAACAAAATCCTATTCCGATTGGAGGTTGCCCACCAAAGCTGAAACTGACGCCATCTGCTCAAACATCAGAAGTGATATTAGCTCTCAATTCCCCAACTCGCCAAACTCCAACTTCCTTTGGACTTCTACGAGTTGCGGTGGCGGTTGCTATGCAGGGTTTGCTTTCGGAACTGGCTCTTGCTCTGAAGGGAATATTTCCTCAAATAGCCCTTCCTATGTGGTTGTGGTAAGAGTGAGTCAATAAGTATTAAGAGATGAGTATCATGTAGCAAGAGGATTTATAATCAATTGAAAATCAGTTGTTTTGATTGTACGCTGAATTGATTCTGTTTATCCACTTAAATAAATAAAATGCTTCGGTTGGATTGAGTGAAATCCAACCGAAGCAAAACTTAAAAACAAACTATTATGAAGAAACTAATTTTATTATTCCTGCTGTTCCCATTCTGCCTTTCGGCACAAAAAACCTTTTACGAAGCCTTGGAGACAAATGGGGCAGATGCAGAGTACAGAAATTACAGTAACATCTATAAAAATGATAAAGGAGTTCAGATTGGCAGCCAATTTTCGGGAGTCTATAAATTTGAAATCATTAAAGAGCAAGACGGGCTTCCTGTAGGATTTAATTCATCTGGGAAAAACGATGACGGTAGCTGGCGAGAAGCCAAGGTAATTATTCATGAAAAGAATAGAGACGATGGCGCAGTAGGCTATCCTAATGTAAGGTGTTTGAAACATGGCATCAGAGGCGGGAACTACATTGCCCTTGGAGATTATATTTTCAGCGCAAAGATAAAATCCGATGGTGTAACGGTAATAGAGTTCAATGATATATATGTAAAGGTAAAACCAAAAGGAGTTGCTACTAAAAATGCAGATGGAAGCAAGAAAAAACTAAGTTTGAAAGAGAAATTGGCTCTTGCCAAAAACAAAGTGCTAGCTGAGCCAGATAATGATATATATTATGAGCGAAAATTCGAGGAAGACTTCGACAAAATCGTGGAAGAATACTTGACCGCCATGAAAGCAAAGGAAGCCAGTTACAAACCAACCGCAAAGGAAAAAGCAGATGCTGAAAGGCTTAAAAGCATGGAGAAAGACTACGCTAAATACATCAAATCCTACAACGATTCCATTTTCGCCACGCCAGAGTATCAGGCGGCTTTGAAGGCGAGCAAAGAAATCAAGTTGAAAACACGCAGTTCCGTTATGTATGCTTTTGTAAAGTTCGACAATGGATCTATTTCTAGGTCAATCAAAGTAACTTACGGAGATATAAGCCATCTTTCCTGTTCAGACGGAATGCTCTATTACAACGATGCTCCAGTATTTACAGGAGCAAAAAAATGGGGTACTTTGAAAGGCAAATGTGATAGAACAGTAACAATTCCCTAATCTGAAACTAAAAACTAAGAAAATTGAAGGATTAAAACTCAATTAAATAGTTGAAATAGAAATGCCAGTTCCTTTGGGACTGGTTTTTTTTGGTTTCAGACAAGCTATGAAATGTTAGGATTACACTTTTCTCACTTTTTCTCGTTCGCTAGGCAACCCTTTCAGATAAACCTTAGTCTGCCCTATTGAAAGCCGGCAAAACTTTTTATCTAAGAGCGTGTTTGAATCGACTTGTTTTTGGTTTCTACGGTTTTTCAAAAATGCTTTCTTCGTTATTTTCTTCCCACATAGCTTTGGCTATGTGTTTCTAAAATGCCTAGAAAGCCTGTTTTGAAAAGCTCGTAAAATTCCCAAAAAATCAATCCAAACATACTCTAATCCAAATCCTAGAACAAATGAAAAAGATATATATAAGATACTTACTTTTCCTTTTTGTGGGAATTACCACATTCAGTTGCGATACTTTTGAGAATGATGAACTTCCCGAAGGTTTGAAAGACCCAATCCAAACGGAAGGAGACCAACAGACAATTCTGGCAGGAACTCCTTCAATAATCAACTTATTGGGAAATGATTTTGTGGGAACGGAAGCTACTTTGACACTTTCTTCAAGCCCAACAAAAGGAACTGCCAAAATTATGGGAAACGGGCGAGTGCTTTACATTCCCAATTCAGACTTTAATTCAGGTAAGGATTTCTTCGACTATGAAATCATAAATTCTACTGTCAGCAAAAAAGGAACGGTGGAAATCACAGTAACGCAAGACAGTTCGGCAATTCCCTGCCAAAATGGGGTTTTAACAGACTTTGCAGACTATGATTTGGGCGCAAATTATACGGAGCTCGAAATTGATGCCTTGGCAAACGATTCTTTCTGCAATGGACAGACAAACGAATCTACTTTGGCAGTTGCACTTCAAGGGCAATATGGCTCTGTGAGTGTTCGTAACGGTAATTTGGTTTATAGCCCAAGTATTGCGAGCCAGTCAACTCCAGTTACAGACTACATTGTTTATACAGTAAACTCTGATTTGGGTGCAGTTGGTGTGGGTTTGCTAGTAGTGAACATTGAAAATAATGGCGACCCTTGTGCAGTAGGTGCAATTCCGAGTTTCAATGATAATGACAACATTCGGGTTGATAGTGATGCTGGCCCTACAAAATTCAACGTATTTGAAAACGATGATATATGTTTAGCCAACATGGATATTACCTCATTGAAAATCATAAAGTCTTATGGATCAGTATTTTTAGAGGATGGAACAAGACAAAATATTGGAACTGTAGAGCTTGCCAGAGACGTCAATAATGATTTGAATGATTTTAGCTTTATTTATACTCCTGACGCAAATTATTCTGGTTTTTTTACGATTGAATATGAAATTTGTGACCTAGAAGGGAATTGCTATACCATTGATAATGGTGGTGGGGTTGTGGATTTCGCTAATCGTTGTAAACTCATTGCAACAAAAGACAATTTGACATATTCTTTAGCCAATACAAGAAACTGCATAGTTGATTTCTCGGAAGATTTCAAAGACACATACTCAATAAGCGATGGCTACTTTGTAATAGATATCACAGATGATTTGATAGGCAATGACGACCTCTGTGGTTTGATTGTAGATACTAATCAAGGCGGAATATTAACGTCCGAAAATACTGTGTCGCCACTGCTGCTCTTTTTGAATATAAATGGTCCTGACCCTCAAACCAGAATAATAAGCCACAACAGAAAAAGCTATTTTGTATTGAGTCCATACTTTATATCTAATTCAATTGGAGAACAAGTTGATTTTTTCTACTTCCTTTTTGCCTACTCGGATAGAGTAAATCAGAACTCTTGGGACGGATTCGGCTACGTATCTAATATTGTATCTGACAGTAATATTACAATTACTGAATAGCAAATAGACTTTTCCGCACTGCCAAGCAACTGTTTGGCAGTGCTATTTTTTCAACTACCACCAAAACAGGATTTCAACCCTAAATGACCGATAAGGAAATCATAAAAGGATGTAGAAAAGGCGATAAAGTGGCTCAAGAGTCGCTTTATTCTGCTTTCTCCAACAGAATGATGGGGCTTTGCAGGCGGTATTCCCAAAATAGGGAAGAAGCGGAAGATATTTTTCAAGAGGGTTTTGTGAAGGTTTTCGGAGGGATTTCCAAATTGAGCAGTTCTGACAAACTCGAACCTTGGCTCAAAAGAGTGTTTGTGAACACGGCAATTACTTATTACCACAAAAACAAAAAGCATCATAATCATTTGGATTCTGAGGAACTGGATTTATCGCAAACACAAGTTTTCGATGCGATAGAAAGATTGAGCCAGCAGGAACTATTGGTTTTTGTAAATGAATTGCCAGAAGGCTACCGAATGGTTTTCAACTTATACGTAATGGAAGGTTTCAAGCACAATGAGATTGCCAAAATGCTGAATATCTCTACGGGAACTTCAAAATCGCAACTTTCAAAAGCGAAAGCGATGCTGAAAAAGCAATTGGCACAAATAGGAATCAATCAAGTGAGTTCAAAATAAGCAGGATGGAAGAACATAACCACGATAACGAATTTGAAAAACGCTTCCGAGAGAAAATGGAAGGGTTTGAGGATGCGCCTTCAAAAATGGCTTGGGAAACTATCTCCAGCCAAATTCCTCCTGCCAGAAAGAACACATGGAAACGCTTTGCTTGGCTTCTTTTACTCATTCCCGTTTGCTGTGTGCCTGTTTTTCTTCATTTGGATTCAGCAGATTCTGAGATTGATAAAGTAAATTCAGAAAAAACAGAAGTAGTTAGAGAGAAACTCAATTCAAACAAACTTTCTGACAAGGAAATCAATTCTACAATTGAAAAAACTGATAATCAAATAGTTGCCGAAAGTGTAGCGAAAAATGAGATTTTGCGAGTGAAAGAGTCTTTTTTAGAAAAAGCAAATCATACATATAGTAATAAAAAAACTCATACTACAAAACCTCGGCAGCGTG
The DNA here is from genome assembly GCA_963729615.1 of uncultured Cytophagales bacterium. GTDB lineage: Bacteria > Bacteroidota > Bacteroidia > Cytophagales > Flammeovirgaceae > JBLIFI01. The sequence continues at coordinate 683,865 of CAVSOI010000020.1, read as the reverse complement.
TAGATGGCGACTCCCATGAAATCCTGCCGAAAGTTGGTGTTAAGCGCACTCAACGTTTGGTAGGAACTGCGGACTCTGGCGATGCTCGATATCGTAGCGATTCACTTTTGTATAATTTAAAGGTTAAAACTGAAGAAGAAAACCTACATTCTTCAAACTCCAAAAACACTTTAAATCGGAATATTGAAAAACAATCGGAAACCAATCTCCAATCAATTCTTCCGAAAATGGAATTAGTTGATTCTACGGAACATAATCTTACTGAAATTGCAGGAATTCAAACAATCCAACCAAAGCCAACAGGGAAAACTGAAAGAAAATGGAAATTTTTCGTGGAAACTGCCACACTTTACACTTCGGAAAGAATTACCCCAAACCAAGATGACGAATGGATTTTGAAAGGCAACGAAAGTGATAATTTCACGGCTGACAACATCGGGTTTTCGGTTGGATTGGGTATGAGCAGAAATATTTCCGAGAGAATGAAATTGGATATTGCGCTCAACTATTCTCTGTTGAGAAAGCAACTGAATTTCAATTACCAATCTGCTCGCCCAACTTCACTTTCTACAAATTTAGACTCTTCGGGTGTTTTGCAAATCACGCCAAACTATCAGCAAAACGAAGCTTCTGCCTTTATTCGCTATCAATTGCTGACCAGCAATGTTGGTTTTCGCTATCAATTGTTTGCCACTAAACCGAATCAGTTTCTGAAATTTGGAGCAGGAGCAAGTTGGCTTTTCCACCTGAAAACCCGACCGAAAGGATTGGTAGTTTTGGAGGAAAAAAATTGGGTTCATCCTTCTGCCTATTTGGGTTACGAATGGAATTATCCTATTTCCGACAAAATGAAATTGGGAGTTTCTCCAACCATCAACTACTATTTTTCTTCTTTGTTGACTGAAAAATCTTCCATTTCAGCCAAGCCTTATAGCTTGGGATTGAATTTGAGGTTGGGTTTTTAAATCTTCCGCAGATTCCTCTTCCTCAAATAATCCAACAAAAAAAGTTCTTCTGGGAAGAAGAACCTACATAATAGAGTTTATGAATCCAAGAGATTTAAGTAGCTGGCGGTGTCGATAGACCCGCCAGTCTGCGAGTTCCATAATAAAATTATGTTTATAATCTCTAATAGACTTGTCCGACTCTGACAATCAATAAGTTGTGAAAATATACTTTCATTGCAAAGCCTAAATTATTGCTGTCATTTCGAATTTAGGAGGAAACTATCCACAAAAAAGTAATTTTCGCTCTACAATCAGCTGTTTGAGATAGTTTTTTCGCAAGCTCAAAATGACAAAAATATGTAAAACGCTGATAATCAAGAACGGACAAGTCTAATATTGTAATTTAAATCGGCTTACTTTGGACTAAAGACTAAAGACTTTGTACTATTTCTCCGACAACACATTCATGCTATAATCCAGCGGATTGAAAGCCTTCAGAAGCTTCTCAATAAATTGGGAATCGTTGATGTAGAAATTTAGGAAATTGTCTTTTCGTTCCTGTGGCGTTCCGTCTGGGAACAACTGTTGTTTGATTTTTAGGAGTTGTTTTACCGAAGTTTCCTGATTGCGTTCTTCCGATTTGCGAAGGCGTTTTTCAATATTCTGCAAACTCTTGATTGCCTTTTGCTCTTCGGCTTTCACAAAACCTTCCAACGATTTATCAATTTCCACCGCTTTGGAAACCACTTGCGAAAATGCTTCATTCAGTAAATCAATTTGTTTTCCGAGCATAACTTCACTTTCTGCATTCTCCAACACGAACTGTTTCCGTAAAGTATCTTCGTCTTGAAACAACTCTTTGGCAGAAACATTCAGTTTTTCCATTCGTTTGGAGTTCACAGAATTGACCACCAAAGCAAAATTTCTCGGCATCAGCATGGGGAAAGGAACTTGCATTTCGTCAAATATTCCCTTCAACTGAAACCAATAAGCGACTTCGGAAGGGCCACCCAAATAAGCCAAATTTGGCAAAATCATTTCTTGGTAAACTGGTCGCAAAGCCACGTTTGGGCTGAATTTTTCTGGATTGGTTTCCATCAATTTCCCCAACTCTTCCTTGCTGAATTTCAAATCAGTATCTACAATTTGGAAATCCTCTCCTTGTTGCTCAATTCTCGAACGCAAACCGTCTTCCAAATAGAAAAAGTTGATTTCCCGAATAAAAATCTGAGAACCATATCCTGCGGCTTCCAATTTCTGGCTAGTTTCCAAGGCTTTCTCCGAAGTCTTCTGCTCGAAAATATCCGCTTTCATTATCTCCACAAATTGCGATTTCAGTTTGGAATCATCCGCATCCAAAATCAGCAAGTCATGTTTCCCAAACAGGTGATGGACATATTCCCGAGTGGCTTGTGCCAAGTTTTTTCCGCTGTCATAAGCCGATTTGAAGAAGTCTGGCATTTCGGAAATCTCCGCCATCAAATCACCCAATCCAGCCGTAGAAAGCCTGCCGACTGCGCCTTTTGCTTCTCGCTGCCACTCAAACTTTTTCCCGAACAGTCGGAAATAGCTAATCTCCTCAAAATCATGGTCTTCCGTAGCCATCCAATAGACAGGCACGAAATGATATTGCGGAAATGCTGCCTGAAGTTGCCTCGCCAAATTGATTGTGCTGACAATTTTATAGATGAAATAAAGCGGCCCGAAAATATATTGAGCTGATGCCCAGTAGTTACCGTGAACGTCTTTTTGTTTCTCAATCTCTCAATCTGGGCAGTGGGCGCATCCTCAATCCCTTGATATTGATTTTGCAAAACATTCGCAAGAATTTCCCGATGCTGCTGTGGGAAATCTTTCTTTAGCTCAAGTTGCTTGGGGAAATTCGCCAACTTGGGGAAGTTGCCGTAAAATGGCTGGAGCGATTCTTTTTCTTGAATATAATCGAGAAAAATAGGCGAAAAAAGTCCCGTTTCCTCAAAAGGGATTTGCGTTTGCTCAAAACAGTCTGCTAAAGTTTCAGTGTTGTCGGTCAAGGTAGAGGTTTCCATTTTTGGGAATATTCGGAATTGAAAAAATAGACTTTTTAGTTCTTGAATCTACGAACATACAAATCCTTCTAACAGTTCGAGCAAACTGTCAATTTTTTATGAGTGGGGAAATTGTGGGAATCTACTTGAATTCAGCAAGTTCTATTACGATTTCAAATTCGTCTTTCATTTTCAAATTTTCAAATTCGCACATTTTCAAATTCACACCTTCTCCAACAATCCAATCAATTCCCCCACTTCTTTGCTAGACAAATTCTGCAAGCCAGATTTCCGCAGAACTGGGTTCACTTGCATAATTTCATAAAGCACGCCTAAGCCTTTTCCCGTAATGGAAACTTCCACCGCTCGCCTATCCGTTTCGGAATGTTTGCGCTCCAAAAGTCCTTTTTTGCGCATTCTTTCCACAATTCGGGAAACATCCGACATTTTATCGGGCATTTTTTGCTTAATCAGCTTCACGGAAACTCTATCGGGATGCGACTCTTTCAGGATTTGTAGCATGGTATGTTGCTGAGAAGTCAAATCATATTTTTTAAGGAAATCGGCTTCCAGTTGGAGCAGTTGATTTCCAATATTGATGAGCAGTTTCTCTGCTTTTTGGTAAGAGTTTTCGGGTTGGAGTGAGTTCATGGTAAGTAGCAAGTATTGAGTATCATGTATCATGTATCAAGAGAAAAGGTGGAGAGACTCCCTTTATTTTGATTACTATTATGTAACGCACAGAATCAATTTTCATTTTTAATTATTTCATCAAATAATAAGACTTTTTTGGCGTGAGACACGCCAAAAGTAAGGTATTCTCTTCGGTGCGTGTCTCACGCACCGTTTCTCAAATAGCTAAAAATGATATTCTTGTCTTTTTATGAAAAAGCTCTGCTTAGACTTGGCAGGTCTAAATCCATCAGTAAAAAACACACTAACAACTTCCATCCTCAAATCTGCATATTTCCAAATCTTCAAATCAAATTTTTCTGCCAAAATTTCCGCTTCCTAGCTATGGAATAGTTTTGGAAACCTATGTTTCTCAAATTAAGAATTTACAATAACCAAAATTGATAGACAAAATGGCAGAGAAAGGAACCATTTCGGTGAATACCGAAAACATTTTCCCAATCATCAAAAAATTCCTCTATTCCGACCACGAGATATTTTTGCGTGAGTTGGTTTCCAATGCAGTGGATGCTACACAGAAATTGCAAAAATTGGCCGCAATTGGCGAGTTCAACGGAGAATTAGGAGAGCTGAAAGTGAAAGTGGCGGTAGATAAAGAAGCCAAAACAATCACTATTTCCGACCGTGGAATCGGGATGACTGAGGAGGAAATTAAGAAATACATTAACCAGATTGCTTTTTCTGGAGCAACTGAATTCTTGGAGAAATACAAGGAAGCAGACGATAACAACCAAATAATCGGTCATTTCGGTTTAGGTTTCTACTCGGCATTTATGGTTGCCGACCAAGTGGAAATCATCACGAAATCCCGCCAAGAAGGTGCTGACGCTGTAAAATGGACTTGCGAAGGTTCTACTTCCTTCGAAATCACTTCGGCAGAGAAAGAAGACAGAGGAACGGACATTGTACTTCATGTGAACGATGATTCTGCGGAGTTCTTGGAAACTGCCAGAATTCAGGGAATCTTGGACAAATATGCCAAGTTTTTGCCTGTAGAGATTGAGTTCGATGGAAAAGTAGTGAACAATCCAAAACCAATCTGGACTAAAAATCCTTCAGATTTGACCGATGAAGATTACATCAACTTCTACAAAGAACTTTATCCATTTGCAGAAGAGCCTTTATTCTGGATTCATTTGAACGTAGATTATCCGTTCAACCTGACGGGAATTTTATATTTCCCTAAAGTGAAGAATGATATCACGATGCACAAAGACAAAATCCAACTTTACTCTCGTCAGGTATTTATTACCGATGAAGTGAAGGATATTGTTCCTGAATTTTTGATGTTATTGCACGGTGTAATCGACTCGCCAGACATTCCTTTGAATGTTTCGAGAAGTTATTTGCAAGCAGACAGCAATGTGAAGAAAATCAACTCCTACATCACTAAAAAAGTGGCGGATAAGTTGAAAGATTTATTCAAATCTGACAGAGCTGACTTTGAGGCGAAATGGGATAGCATTGGCTTATTCATCAAATACGGAATTGTTTCTGACGAGAAATTCAGCGAGAAGGCGAAGAATTTCGTTTTGTTGACCAACACAGAAGGCAAGCATTTCACAATGGATGAGTACAAGGCGCAAGTTGCTCCAACTCAAACAGACAAGACTGAAAATGTAGTTTTTCTTTACACAACCGATGCGGGCGCACAAGACAGCTACATCCAATCTGCCAAAAAGAAAGGCTACGATGTATTGGAATTGGGTGGAGTTTTAGACTCGCATTTCATTGGCGCAGTAGAAAGATTGACCGAGAAAATCACTTTGAAGCGTGTAGATGCTGAATTGGCAGACAAGTTAATTGACACTGGCGCAGAAGTAGAATCTGTACTTTCAGAAGAAGAATCCAACAAAATAACAGAGATTTTCAAGAAAGCAGTTGGAGACGAACAAGCACAAATCTCAGTAGAATCTATGGCTACGGACGATATGCCTGTAACTATTACCATCCCAGAATTCATGCGTAGAATGCAAGACATGGCGAAAATGCAAGGTGGAATGGGCGGAATGATGGGCTTGCCGACTATGAACAACATAGGAATTAACGCAAATCACTCTGTAACCAGCAAAATCCTCCAAGCAGAATCAGAGGAAGAGCAAACTAAACTGGCGAAACAAGCCTACGATTTAGCTCTCCTTTCTCAAGGTTTGCTAACTGGAAAAGCATTGACTTCGTTTATTCAACGCAGTGCAGATTTGATATAATTCAGAGTTAGAAAATGAAAAACCTCCTTGAATCTAATGATTTAAGGAGGTTTTTCTATTTTAGGGAAGTGAAAAAACTGAAACTTATGAAATTTATAAATTCCTCATACCTCATTTTATTGGGCTGTCTTTTTGGTTGCAGCCCAGCTCCTCAAAATATATCCAATAGTTGGTCAATGGAAAAAGCGATTGAGGAAAGAGATTTTCGATTTGATTTATTAAGTTCTACAAATGAAGATATTCGTTTTGACACAATTAGTTACGTAGAAATTATGCAATACATACTTCCTACTTTTAAGGGAAAAAGTATAGAAGCTATTCTGGATTTTATAAAATTGGATTATAAATATAGTTTCGCACCTGCTGAAGATTGCAGTTTCTCAGATAAGTCTATATTGATTATGTATCATCCTCATGCCATATTGGAATTAGAGGTTTCCGCAGAAGATAGACCTTCTATGTTTTTATACCCACCGAAGAAATTATTTGATGCGTTCGCAAACAAAAAAATGGTGGATTTCAAAATCCATACTTGGTATTTTGAAGAAGAAGGTTTTCATGATTAATCTTATGAGAAGGTTTTCCAATTAAACCTCCACAATCATTTTCCCAGTATTCTTTCCTTCAAACATTCCAGAAAGTGCGATTGGAAGATTCTCAAATCCTTTGAGAATCGTCTCTGCATATTTGAGCTTTCCAGCTTTTACCCAAGGTTCCATTTCAGCGAGCATTTCCTCCATTCTATCATTGTAGTCTCTAGCTAAAATTCCTTGAATAGTGGCTCTTGTATAAAGAATTCGATGGAAAAATCGAGGACCGAGATTAGCTTCTTCCAAACCATCGTTGTATTGGGAAATTTGTCCACAGATTAATATTCTTGCTCTTACATTGATGAGTTGTAGCACAGCATCGGTAATGATGCCTCCAACATTATCGAAATAAACATCTATTCCTTCGGGGCAGGCTTCTTCCAGTGCCTTTTTCATTGATTTCAACGAAGTATGTTCTTTGTAGTTGAGTCCCACATCTACACCTAGCTCATTGACTAGAAAATCTATCTTTTCATCTGAACCTGCAATTCCCACCACTTTGCAACCTTTAAGTTTTGCTATTTGCACCACAATTGAACCCACTGCACCTGCCGCACCTGAAACAACTACGGTCTCTCCCTTTCTTAACTTTCCTGCATCTAGCAAACCGAAGTAAGCAATCCGAGCAGGCATACCCAAAATCCCGAGAGCAGTAGAAACAGATGCAATTTCTGGATTGAGCAACCGAGCATCTTGTTCTGAAACAATGGCATATTGTTGCCAGCCAGTATAGCAATTTACCCAATCGCCCACTTTAAGTTTTGTTGATTTTGAAGCAACTATTTGCCCAACCATTCCGGCACCTTGTACAACTCCAATCGGATGTGGTTTTTCCCATGTATTTTGAGCCGATTGTTGTATTCGCATATAAGGATCTACGCTTATATACTTTGCTTCCACTATGATTTTACCATTTTTCAATGAGTTTGCATCAATCAATTCTGTTTTCAGTTTGTAATGTTCTTCTTTAATTTGACCAATAGGTCGCTCGCTGTAAATCCACTGTTTGTTTTCAATCATTTTATTATATTTATATATCGAGAAATGTAGATATGATTTAATTTAAAAAAAAAGGCTCATTAGAACCTCATTTTTAGAGTTGGGGATTTTATAAATCCTCATTCATTTTTTTTAAGTAAGCAATAACCGTTTCTTCTTTTCTTTTGTAATAAGTCCACTTTCCATGCCGAGTCGGAACTATCAAATCAGCATTTTGCATCATAGATAAATAATGGGAAATAGTAGATTGTGAAAGTCCCGCTTTTTTTCTAATGTATTGCACACACACACCATCATTGAAATGTCCCAAATCCTGATGAGGAGAGAAATGTTTTTCAGGGTTTTTCAACCATTGGAAAATTTTTAGCCGAGTCTCGTTTGATAATACTTTATTAATATCCAGTATCTCCATATTGCAAATATAGAAAACGAATCGAAATAAATAGATATGTTATTAAAAAAAGTTGAGATTGTAGCATAATTATACAACTTCAACCAATACAGAGTATTAGGAAAATGTTACTTCTTTCCTATTTTCCCATCTGTGTTAAGGTGCCAGTCAGTTAAAATAGTATTCAAAAAGTGTTGAATCGCTTCTGATGATTTGAGTAAGTATTTCATTTACTAACAACTGATTATTCATAGCTGTCTAGAAATCCCAAACTTCCTATCTCCTCTTCATTCTTTCCTTCCCAAACTCCAAAATTCGGTCAATAAAGTCGAAAGGCGTGTAGCCATTGATAGCCGTTTGGTGGAAAATGCAAGTCGCAGGAGTCATTCCCGGGAGTGAGTTTGCCTCAATCACGATGGTTTCCGCTCGGTCTCCGAAAATTCTGACGAAAGCGTCAATTCGGGTGTAGCCTTCAATTTTCAAGATTTTCGCCACTTTCTCCAAATCTGCCCGAACTTGGTCTAGAGATTTTTTGCCTTTTCTGTGAATCAGCATCGAAGCGGGCAGGAGTGATGTTCTGGCCTTCTCCAGCGAGAAATTTCTCTTCTAAGCTCAGTATTCCCCCATTTGCTAAAGCTTCGGAAGGCTCAAAAACCTCGTAGGAAATTGTTCCATCAGTATCGAATTTGGTTAGCAAGCCACCCGTAATTTCCAAGAAGTGATCTGCTCCGTTTGGGCTGATTAGTTCCTCAATCAAAATATGATTTTTTATAGGAAACTCCTCGTTGGTTTTCAATCCCAATAGGTCGGCTTCTGCTTGCATCAGCAATTCCTGATTTCGGAACATGAGTGAGGCAAACGCTCGGAATTCTTCCTTGGAATCAATTTTCTTCACAGCCGAGGAGCAACCATCATCGGCAGGCTTGGCAATGATGGGAAAACCGAAATTCTGCTCAATTTCTGCCAAAACTTTCGCTGAATTAGCTTGCCAATCTATTTGTTTAACCAATTGATGTTTAGCCACCTTCATTCCATTCTGCCTTAAAAGCTCATTAGTGGCGTATTTGTCAATGGTAATTTGAGAACTCTCGGTTTGAGAACCATTGTAGGGCAAACCTAGGTTTTCCAATCTCATTTGGACTTCGCCATCTTCTCCCGGCCTTCCGTGGAGCGCAATAAATACGGAATCTACCAAATTAGGTAACTCTTCAAAGCTGATTTCGGTTGCTTTGAAAATGGCATTTTTGGCATATTTCTGCGTGATGGATTTTGCTTTTTCAATCGTTTCGGCAATAATCGGATGTTTTTCTCCCGCTAAAGATTGTTGTACTTTTTCACGAATATCATCTGCATTATCTTTCAGTAAAATATTGGTTGGGATGATGTGGAGTTGGGGTTCTTTCTGTGCAAGCGAAAACGCTTGCGAGACTGCTTTAGGTTCAAGGCTAGAGCCTTGAACCAGTTTTCCCTCATCTAGTTCAAGCGTCTTCGCTTGAACTTTCTTTTCCGCTGGTTCGAGTTTTCTAACTGGAACCTCATCTGTTGCAAGCGTCCTTGCTTGCGCCTTTAGAGAAAGAAAAATAGGAATCGGCTCATATTTATCTGACGAAACCAATTTCTCATAAATATTCCTGCCACTTTCTACGGAAATATGTCTTTCAGAAGAATAGCCTCCGAGTAGAACTCCTACCCGAATTTTGTTGGATTCAGTAGTTTGTATTTTGGCAATTCTGTTATCCAAATCCACAAGCGATTTTGTCAGTTCAAACGACTTTTTCCCCGATTTCACTCGTTCTGCTAAGGAAGTTCTGATAATATAAGTCAGGAATTGAGATGGATTCAGACCAATTTCCGCAGCTTGGTGGAAGAAGAAGGAAGAAGGCATCATTCCCGAAGTGGTGTTCGGGTCATTGAGGAAAACTTTGCCAGTTTCGGTAATAAATCCATCGATTCGGGCATAGACATTGAAATGGCATTTCTCGTACATTTCGCAACTTGCCTGCTGAATTGAGCGGATTTGCTCATTCGGTAAGTCGATTGGCGTGATTTTCCGAACCATTCCTGGCAAATATTTAGAACGGTAATCGAACATATCTGCCTTGCCTTTCAAGATTTGGGTTGGAGGCAACGCCAAAGGCTTCCCAGCTTCATCTTGAATCACGATGGTAGAAAATTCCTTCCCGGCAATAAACTCCTCAAAAAGCACTAAATCTTCTCCATCCAAAGCGGTCAATTTTACCTTTTGGTTGGATTTCACAGAATTGAAAACCTTTGAAAGTTCTTCCAACAAATTTTCAGGATGGAAAATAGTGATTGAATTTGGGTTCGATTCAGTTTCTAAAGTAATGGCAAACCAATTCCCGAACGTATATCTGTCAGGTCGGCAACAAACTTCTTCTTCTCCAATTCCGAAAACTGATTCCAAGTTTCAGAATCCAAACTCTCCACAAAAAGAGCCGATGAAACTGCTTTTTCAAACTCCAAAAAATCAGATTTATAAACAATATTTACTCCAATAGAGGAGCCTTGATGAGCCGCTTTTACGACTAAAGGCAAACCAATTTCTGTCTCCAACCGCTGAAAAAGCTGTCTTTTATCTAATTTCTCCCAATCTGACCTACTAATTGTTTCGCTTTTTGGCGAAGGGAAACCGAAATCTCGCAAGATTTCCCGTTGCAAAGATTTATCAATCCCGATGGCGGAAGGCAAAATTCCCGAGCCAGAATAAGGCAAACCGTACCACTCCAGCAAACCCTGAATGTTGCCATCTTCTCCATAAGAACCGTGCAATGCCAAGAATGCGAAATCAAATAACTCCGCAAACTGATGTGGATAAATGCGCTCTCCAACCTCGGAAATCAATTCAGAAAGTTCCGAATCGGATAATTTCCCCAGCGACTCCATATAAACCTGAAATCCGTTGGGCGATTTGGGCATAAATTTCACTGGTGGGTAAAAATCCCGAATCGTACCTTTATAGATGTGTTGCCAATTCAGCAAAATAAAATTCCCCAAACTATCCACAAATATGGGAATCGGCTCGAAAAGTGCCTTGTTCAAATTGTCATAAACCGTTCGCCCACCAGCAAAAGAGATTTCCCGCTCACGAGACTGCCCACCGAAAAATATGCCTATTTTCATAAAAATTAGTTAGTCCAAAGTCCAAAGTATCATCAATCTATTTGAATTGGGAGTTTTTCCATTTTCAAATTTACACATCTACAAATTCTCACATTATTCCAGATTTCCAGAAACCTTGAAAGAAGCCCCAAGAGTGATATTTACAGTATCAATTGCGCTAGAATCCAAACTGTAACCCAAGGCAATCTCCATAGAATTCGGATTGAGCAAATATTCCCTCACATTTACATTGAACCTTCGGAGCGTTAATTCTTTTGTATTTCGGTTAGTTTCTTGGCTAAATTCCGCAATTCTAACAGAATCCATATCGTTTTTCAGATAAACCCAAAGCGAATCGAATATGACAAACGTAGAATCCGCAGGCTCATTGAGCCTCACAATTACTACATTTGGGGAAATTTCGGAAATGGTTGAAGCATCGACAAAGGCAACTCCTAATTCATCCAAAATGGAAACGGAGTTTCCAACTCCAAAAAGTACCGTATCAGATTCTACACTTGGCGAAGAATTGGTTTGGAATTCGCTAAAAACTTCTGTGGTCAGTTCAATCTGCTGTAACGAATCGCTCACGCAGGAAAAGAAGCCAAAGAAATTGCCAATATCAATAGTTTTGTAGTTTTACGATTCATCAGGTTGGATTTCATTTTGAAGTTATCTTATTACAAATTTGTACTGTAGACTTCTAGTCCGCAAAGCTGTTATCTCAAAGGAATAATTATAAGTAATGTAGCTTAAATACTTTCCCATTTTGAATTCTTAACAATCTCATTTGTAGATAATTACAAAAATAGTAAATAGCACAACGTGCTTAAATTTGAAACTTGATGAAATCAAACTCCTTAGCACAGGGTTTGCAAACCCTGTGCTAAGGAGTTTGGCAAGCTAACTAAGTCTGGTTCTTTCTCATTACCAAGTACTCACTACTAATTACTAACAGAATACAAAATTGCAGAAAGCTATGAGAACAAGGGCAATCATCTATTTATTTTTCTTCTTTTTAACAGCATCCATCCAAGCAAGGCAGAACCCATTACCTCCAAAATACGAATTCCGAGGAGTTTGGATTGCCACGGTAAACAACATTGATTGGCCAAAAAACCGATTCGACACCACAGACAAACAAAAACGAGACTTCCGAATTCTCCTAAACCGACTTAAAGCCAGCGGAATAAATGCAGTAATTGTCCAAGTTCGTGCTGCAGCCGATGCCTTTTACCAAAGTCCTTACGAGCCGTGGTCAGAGTGGCTCACAGGAAAACAAGGAAAACCGCCAGTTCCATTCTACGACCCGCTAAAATTCATGATTGAGGAAACCCACAAACAAGGGATGGAATTTCATGCTTGGCTCAATCCTTACCGAGCGGTAACCAACACAAACTCTTCTGATATTCACTCGTCTCACATCACAAAACTCAAACCCAATTGGTTTTTGGAATTCGGAACGCTGAAAATTTTCAATCCAGGCTTGCCCGAAGTACGGGAATATATTACCAAAATCGTTGCAGATATTGTAAGAAGATATGAAGTGGACGGAATCCATTTCGATGATTATTTTTATCCCTATCCAAGCGCAGAATTCAAACTGAAAGATGATTACACATTCTATAATAATAGGAACGGATTCAGGAGAAAAGCAGATTGGAGGCGAGCAAATGTAGATGCACTCATCCGAGACGTCCATTACGCCATTGAGGAAATCAATCCAAAAGTCAAATTCGGAATCAGTCCCTACGGAGTTTGGCGAAACTCGAATATGACCTCCCGAGGTTCATTGACCACTTCTGGGCTAACGTCTTACGACCATCTCCATGCAGACACACGTCTTTGGCTCGAAAAGGGCTGGGTAGATTACATTTCCCCACAACTTTACCAAAACACCAAACACAAGCATAACTCCTATTTGGAGTTGGTTCGCTGGTGGTCAAAAAATAATTTCGGGAGACATATATATGTAGGGCACGCAGTTTACCGAATTTTCGAGAAAAAAAGTGCAGGTTGGAGCGACCTCAAAGAAATGCCCTATCAAGTTCGCCACCTCAGAAAATTCAGTTCCGTGTTGGGAAGCATTTATTACAACTCAAAAGCATTACTTAATAATAGAGGTAATTTCACAGACTCACTACGGTTGGAGTTCTATAAATATCCAACCCTTATTCCGCCCATGCCTTGGAAAGATGCTATTGCACCGCTTGCACCAGACAGCGTGCATGTCTCCAATAATATAAAAAATATTCGGTTGGAGTGGGATGTACCGATTCCCGCACAAGATGGTGAACTTCCGAATAAATATGTGGTTTATCGTTTCGAGAATGACGAACCCATCAATATTCAAAATCCAACCAAAATCATCTCAATCCAATCCGCCAAAAAGAGGTATTTTGTAGACTCCGATGTATTCGATGCCAATAACTATTCCTATATAGTCACTTCGCTTGACTTATTGAACAACGAAAGCGAGTTGCCCTTCGGTCCGCCAATCAGAGTCCAAGTCCGCACCAAAACCGAAGCCATTCCTTTCGATGTCAGCAAACCCATTTCCAAAAACTACCCATTCAGCTACGAGGAAGCTGGTTTTTTCTATAAACTGATGGTAAAAAGTAGCAGAGGGTATTTAGGAGTGAGCGAATAGCAACTCCTCAAGACAGAATTGTAGCCACTATTATGCGATTTCAAGAGGTGACCATATAATAGTGAATATTGGCAAGAGATTGCTAAGAGGAGCTGGCAGAGTTTTCAGAACCTGCCAGACTCCGAATTTCATAGGAAGCTGTTGTCAACAAAGTCTAATCTGCAAATATCTTCAGCTCCATTTCCTTTTTGTCTCTATATTTTTCCTTTTTTTTGTTTTGATTTCGCAGGTTGTGAATTGG
>CAVSOI010000020.1:0-665000 GCA_963729615.1 uncultured Cytophagales bacterium | reverse complement strand
TCGCTCAAAGGATAAAAGGTACTCTGGGGATAACAGGCTGATCTCCCCCAAGAGCTCATATCGACGGGGAGGTTTGGCACCTCGATGTCGGCTCGTCACGTCCTGGAGCTGGAGAAGGTTCCAAGGGTTGGGCTGTTCGCCCATTAAAGTGGCACGCGAGCTGGGTTCAGAACGTCGTGAGACAGTTCGGTCCCTATCTGTTGCGGACGTTTGAGACTTGAAAGGATCTGCCCTTAGTACGAGAGGACCGGGGTGGACGAACCGCTGGTGTGGCTATTGCGGAGCCATCCGCACCGTAGCGTAGCTATGTTCGGAAGGGATAAGTGCTGAAAGCATCTAAGTACGAAACCCCCCTTGAGATGAGGTCTCGTTCAGGGATGTCGTAGAATACGACTTCGATAGGCCGTATGTGTAAGTCCGGAGACGGATTCAGCAGAGCGGTACTAATTGCCCGAGGTTTTCCATACAGCCAATTGTGTTTTGCAGTCTGCTCTAAGATACTCTTGGCGACGATGTCGCGGGTGTCCACCTCTTCCCATTCCGAACAGAGAAGTTAAGCCCCGTCGAGCCGATGGTACTGCCTTGAACGGTGGGAGAGTAGGTAATTGCCAGTATATAAAACCCCGGAGACTCATATCTCCGGGGTTTATTCGTTGGCGGTTTCTCGGCATGGCTGAATGCCTTGGATTGGGGGAATCAAGAATGAAGAATCGATGGTAATGTTATGAATGGGGCTTCTAGTGCGTAGTTTTGGCTGCCAAACCCCTTATTTGATGGTAGGAGAAACCTTTTCGTATTTGATTTCAAGGGTAGGTGGCTCAAGAGTCCGAAAGAACCATGCACATTCTCTGAAGAATCTGACTCTCCCAATGAGTTGATTCCTAGTGGGATGGGCTTGTCCCCATTCTCCAAGGTCGGCTGCAAACTGCCTTTCAATAGCATCGGGAATGCCGCCTTGGAGTTCCCTCCCGGTTCAGGCAGTACAAGCGGTATCTCCAGATTAAGCCGAGTAAGCCCTGCAAAAGCCTTACTAAATGCACTATATAAATTTATTATACTTGCTTTTAGAAGTCATGATTAAAGGCTTGAATGGGCATTTATCAGAAATCAAAGATTTCCCCAGACGTAATAAAAACTTTCAATATGAACTCTTGGACATCTTGATGCTGAGCATTTGTGCTGTTTTCAACGGGGCAGAGGATTTTGGGGAGATTGAACTTTGTGGGAAGAAAAAAAGCCTTTTCTTGATGATTTCATTTCTTGACAATGAAATACCCTCCCATAATGCCATTCACAGGTCATTTCTCCATCTAAACCTTGAGGTCTTTTATGCAAATTTATGGCTTGGGTATAGGAATGCCTGAAAAAATCAAACCTCGAATACCATTATATCAGCATTGATGGCAAGACATTGCGAGGCAGTAATCAGGCGTCCATCCAATGCCATTTAAGTTAGTGTAAAGATTGCACTTTTGAGTTAAAGCGTGGACGCTCATATGTTTGCAGAGGTAGTGAAAAGTACAATTTTTGACTAGCCATATTTCATGTTATCTTTATTTGGAAAAGACCAGCGGTGCAGGAGGCATTGTGGACGCTAAGGGCGCATCATGGCGACCCAGAGACCCAAGGAAAGCCCTGCACCGCCCTATCATGCGGAGAGTCAGAATAGTACCTAATGATATGCCCCGGTCGGTATAATCAAGAATTGCCAGTGAGCAAAGACAAGGCCGCAGATATGGTCATCCATCCACCATAAAAAATCCAGAACCCATGGACAAATATTGCCTAGGAATAGATGTGGACAAGAAGCTCCTCAAATGCTGCCTTGCCATCACCCAGTCGGGGCACATCAAGATAAAAGCCAGCAGGACATTCGACAACAGCCAGGGAGGCTTCGTGAAGCTGGCCGAATGGTCGGGAAAGAACCGCAAGGAAGCCCTTCCCATGAGCGTGGTGATGGAAGCCACGGGCGTGTACCATGAGAGGCTCGCCTATTTCCTGTCCGAGCGTCCGGTGAAGGTGCATGTGGTGCTGCCCTCGCTTGCCAAGCACTACATCAGGAGCCTCGGCCAGCGCAGCAAGACGGATGCCATGGATGCCAGGGGGCTTGCCTACATGGGCTGCCAGCAGAGCCTGGAAGTATGGAGCAGGCCCAGCAAGGCAATGGCAGAGCTCCGCTCGCTCACACGCCAGATAGAGGCACTGCAGAAGCACAGGACGGCACTGCTGAACCAAGGCGAGGCAATGGAGAATGCCAGCGTAGTGCACAGCCAAGTGGCCAAAAGCAACAAGAAGATAGTGGAACTGATGGAAAAGGAGATTGGGAGGCTCAACAAGCTGGTCGCCTCCACGGTCAAAAACGACCAGGCCCTAAGCGATAAGTACACCCTCTTTGCCGAGCTGAAGGGAGTGGGCATACTGACCTTTGCCGTGCTTGCCTCGGAGACCGATGGGTTTGCCATGTTCAAGAGCCAGAGCCAGCTGGTCAGCTATTCGGGCTATGACGTGGTGGAGAACCAGTCGGGCAGGAGGGCGGGGAAGACCAAGATATCCAAGAAGGGCAACACGCATATCAGGCGGATACTCCACATGGCCGCAATGACTGCCGTCTCCAATGAAATGCCCGTATTCAGAGGGCTTTATGAGAGGGTATATGGCAGAACGCTCATCAAAATGAAGGGATACGTGGCCGTACAGCGCAAACTGCTTTCGATATTCTATGCAATCTGGACAAAAGACGAGCCTTTCGACCCACAATACGGGCATGAAGGCAAAGCAGAGTCCGGTATCAAAGAGCCTAGCCCTTCTTTACGGGAAAAAGAGAGGCCTGCAAAAATAAAAGCAGCCACTCCAATCGAAGCGGCTGCACTAGATAGACTCCGTGCAACAATGTCACCTGAGCCTTCTTTACGGTAATGCAAAAATATAAAAAAAATGCAATAACTTTTCTTGCTTTTGAACATAGTACCTTGAACCAGCGCAAAACGCTGGTGCAGGCTCTCCGAACCTGTGCCAAAGATAAAAATTCAGTCTCTGACTGGAGATTATCCCTTAATTTGTAGAGATTAAAATTGCCATACAATATTGATAATCAATATCATATGGCAAATATATTTTGCAAAAGCCTTATATTTGTTTCGATTAAAAAAACATTTACTCGGTTTTCGTAAAATATACTGCAATGATAAAAAAAACTTTAGGCAAAAGATAGTTTCCCTGACGAAGAAATACCTGGAAAACGACTATTTCGATATTTCCAAACAGCTAGATTCAGTATTTTCGGCATCTGATATTTCAAAGTTCGAGGAGTCCGACCTGGATTTTTTCGAGAAAATGAATGCTCTGCTGTTCCTGGGTCAATTGGTGGGACTGCCCACGCTGAAAAGTATTCTGACCAAGTTCGGCATTGCCAGCAACAGGTTGCAGAAAAACTACACGAAGCTATACAAGAAGCTGACTGTAAGCAAGTTGCGTATTATTTTCGAGTTCATATTTGAACAGCAGGCAGTCGGCATTTTGAGGGAAATGGCTCTGAAAGACTCTTCCATCTGGTCGAAAAAAAGAGTGACTGCCGTTCTGGATGACAGTATTTTCCGCCAATGGCTTTCTGGGTCGGCAAGGGACGGGGCGCATTATGGCAAGTTCTTCAGCGGGCAATACCACTGCTCGGTCTTCGGCTTCAAAGTAGTGTGTTTTGGACTCTATATTGACGGTATTTTCTACCCCCTGTTTTTTGATTTCGTCAAGAAGAAAACAGGGGAGCAGGGCAGTCAGGCGATCGAGGTGGCAAAAAAGCTGGTCTCCCGCTGGGGCAGGCTCAAGGGCAGACTTGCCAGGGAAGGCGTCATGTTGCCGAACATCCATTTCAGCTGCGACAATGGATACAATGACGTCTCGCTGAGCGAGCATTGCGAGAGGCAGGAAAATGGGCTGGTCTATATCAGCGTGCCGAGGAGAAACAATATTTTTATCATCGATGAAAAAAGAGGAAGCCTGACTGAATTCATCGATTCGGAATTTATGACGGAGGAACTGGCACATCGGCAGAACGAGAGACACTTGAAAGAAGAGAGTAAAACGCCCTTCTGCCTACGGAAAAAGGCGTTTTACCACAGCCAGCAAAGGTATGTGACCCTGCTGTTTTTCAGGCTGAATGGCTCGGGGAGGGTAAGCGTCATCTATTCGCCAAGCGAAACGATCTTTGCTGATTGTTACACTTTGCTGTGCTGTCTAAATTGATGTTTTTTAGCTGAGAGCAATAGATTTTCAAGCCAGTAGTCTGCATATTTTCTTTTGTTTAGTCTTTCGGCAGGACTTTTCAACACGGGCTTCTTTTTCCAGACCGAGGGACAGGAAGGCGTGAAGTTATAAACCAATGCAAATGCCCTGAAATTTTTAGTCGTTGCTTCTGTTGTTGAATGAAACATCTGGGAATTCACCTTATGTTTTTTCATTGCCCTCATCAGGCAATCCAGCATGTTGGATGTTCTATGCGCATCTGGGTTGTCAATATGCCTCATCCATTTATCTTTTTTGGCGCAGAGTTTCAAAATATTCGCCTTCATTGGGCAATCGATGATACATTCACTTGCCCATTCCTTCAGTCTCCTAATTCGTTGGGCCATCTCTCTCTTGGTGCTGGATCCATAGATATTCCATATCTTGTCGCCTGCCATACTGAAAAAGGATTCCATCTTTCTGGTCGCCCTGCCCCGGACTTTTAGGAAAGCATGCAGGAAACATTCCACCACCTGGATTGAAGCAAACAGGGATTGCCATGCTTTCTGGGTCGCTGCCCAGCCATCGGTATTGACACTGATCGGTTCATAGCCTGCTTTCAGGCTTTGGCTCTCCTGCTTGAATGTGTTGTATCCATCTCTCAGACCCTGTTCGCTTGCATTATCGCATACCGACATTCCCAAAAAGCAATTTGCCCCTACCGTTGTTGCCACATACTTTTTTGTCCCTCTTACTTTTATGTGGTTTTCGTCCGCTATAATGTGTTCAGGCAGATCTTTGGCATCATAGATTGTGGTGCCAACTATATCATGCCTTTCTAAAGAGATGAACATTCGGTACCACCAAGTTGCATTGTAGCCAAACACGAAAGCCAATGCCCAGAAGGGAACTCCGAATTTCAATAAAAATAGTCCCTTCGATACCAAATCCACCTGCTCTCTACAATATGGAAGTATATAGGACGGGCGAATCTGGTAATTGGTACCGGCTACCATGATTTTCCGCATTTGAAACCCTTCTATTTTTTTTGAAAGGCGTGTTCTGCCATTCAGTTTATAGCCAGACAACATCTCTGCGGGAAATAAATCCATGTGGCTTTCATACAGTTCCTTTATGGTTTCGTGTGCAAATTTGCTCTCAAGCATGAATCTCTCATAAATACCACTCGCAATTGGAAGTACAATTGTTCGGCTTTTACTATCTTTGGTTGTCATTGTATCTGCTGTTTTTGATTTCGTAACCAAAAAGTAAGCATTTACAATGACTTTTTAGTAGCACAGCAAAGTGTAACAATCAGGATCTTTGCAAAGACGCTGCGCAGGCATTGGTTCAGCCGAACCTACATAGAGCAGTTTTTCAAGACCCTCAAGCATGTGCTGAGAATTACCGAGGCCAGAACGAAAGACAGGCACGAGCTGGAATTCAAGATTCTGCGATTCGCCTTCATGGCCGTGGAGGCACAAAGGATAGTCAAGTTCCTGAGAAGGAAATTCAGTGCATTCAAAGGAAAAGGCTTCATCGCCCTGCAGAGAATACTCTGTTTTGAACAGGAAATAATAGACCTTTTGCAAAGCAAAACACATGTAAAATACTGAAAATCAAACCCTTATAAAGGAGTTAAACTCTACAACTTAATTTAACAGTATTGGGCATCCATTTGGTTAGTGCATTAGCCTGAGCCAAGTAAAGACTGATAAAATTACTGCAATTCCCAAGTTGCTGGATCTTCTTCTGCTGAAGGGCTGTATAGTCTCCATCAATGCACTGGGTTCAGCGTGATATTGCCAAAAGAATTGTAGATGCCGAAGCCGATTATTTCCTTGCCCTCAAAGGAAACCAACCCTGCCTGCGTAAGAAAGTCGAAGAGCAATTCTTGCATGCTTACAGAGATGAACCGCATCGAGAGTGTCCCTATGTACGGTCTCCTACAACTGGGTCGTGAACTATCAGGTTGAGGTCTGCAACCGCATTGACTTGATAAGTGAGGCTGACAAATGGAAAGGCGTACTTCTCTCTCATACGGGTGGAGGCCTCCGCCGAGAATGGGTGGGAAACCCGTTATTATATCAGCAGTTAAAGAATCTGTCCCAAAAGCAGGCAATGGGACTGGCCCAAAACCCCTGAAGTATCGAGAACCGCCTGCATCGCCAGCTGACCCTTGTGGCAACTGAATGTGACCATGAGAGAGGACGAGAAACGGCATCGAACCAAGTTTGCACCCGAAAACCTTTCCCTGCTCAGAAAGCTGTTCTTGAACATGGCTTATGCCAGAAATGAGAAAATCAGTAAAAAGAAATTACTCAAGAAAATGGCTTGGGATGACGATTTTGCAAGAACGATATTCGATGACTTATTCCAAAATATATAGTGCGTTTAGTCTGGGATTGAAGCAGTCATTGGCAACAGTTCCCACTTTAGATTTTTATAAGAAATATATTCGATTTTAACGAATATTAAATACTTGTAGATACGTTTTCTGTGTTAATCTGTGTACCAAGTTAGTAAACTTCGTAGAAATCCAAGTTCCAATCATTCTAAAACGTCAACGTAATAGAATTAGCGTTCGATATTTCGGTTAAAAGACATTGAAATTTCTAAAGTGGGAACTGCTGAGTCACATAGCTATTGTAGTTTTGCATTTTATGAGTTCTTTCTAAATCCGCTGCAAAGCCAAGCTATAAGCCTTCTCATAAAAGCTCGTCAGCGTTTTCCAACCAAATTCCACCGAGGCTTCTTCTGCACGGTTTCTTTGGGCAATCCGCTCTCTGCGGTCTTGCATCACGAAATTGAAGAGGGAATTTGTGAGTTGGGAAACAGATTCTTCAAAGGTTTTTCCTTTTCGGTTGACTACGTAAACGCCTTGTTCTTCTAAATTGCTCATGTGTTGGAGCGTGTAATCTCCGAAGCCAGACAAATCGCTCGTTACTGCGGGGACTCCACTCGCCATACATTCTAAAGGCGTGTAACCCCACGGCTCGTAATAACTTGGGAAAACTCCCAAATGGCAACCTCTTACAAATTGCCCATACTCCATTCCGAAAAGTGGGTTGATTGGGGAGATGAAATCTGGATGATAGACAATCTTCACTTTGTCGTGAGCATTATTGACCATATTCGATTTGCGGAGGAAATTCAGAATGTCATCCGTTTTGTCGTTGACTAAATTGTGGGTAATTACCGAGGGCATAAACGGAGATTTCCAAGATTGTAAAGTTCTCCGCAACCTCAATCGCCAATAATCATCAATGAAATCGTTCAGGGAAGGCACTCGGTAGTCTTCACTTGCTGCAGCCGCATGGAAAAGCCTTTCGCCCACTTGGTTTTCAATTGCCTTGCAGGTTTCCTTCACTTCCTCCATTACGGTTCTGGATTGCAAAACCTGCGGATTCATGGAAGTAAACGGCTGTTTTGTTATGAAAAAAGTAACCACCGTTCGGTCAATATTCTCTTGTTGCATTCGCCAATTTAGGCGAGAAAGTGCCTCTAAAGTGATATCAAAGCCTTTATTTTTGTATTCATACCTGCCCGAAGTGAAGAAATAGAGCGTTTTGTCCAACTCAAACGAATAGCTTTGGAAGAAATGCCCCATCGTGAAATTATGGATTTTCTTCTTGTATTTCTGATGCAGGTTTTGGAACTCGTGCATGGCAGTAAATCGCTCAATATTCAACCCATTCGGAAGCACGACTTCCACATCCCTGCCTAACAAATACTTACATTCCTTTGCCGTAACCTCGCTCACAGTTGTGAAAATATGCGCTCCGTGTGCCGCCACTCGCTCAATTGTAGCCGAAGGTTGGATATTGAAATGTTCCGCCTCTTTTTCCCATTCATAAAATGGCAGGTTATCGTAGAAATTTGGGTCGTTCATTGCCAAATATCTGCCCAGAATGGTGGCGTGAGTCGTGAAAACTGTGGTCATTTTCAACTCCAATTTCCTGATTCCAGGCAAAGCTGTGGCCGCCATCCACTCATGAAAATGGGCAATTACTTTCTTTTCCTGATTGTTTGCCTTATCCAACTCCACCATAAATTGTTTGACCAATGCACCAAAAGCCATTACTTGGTCGAGCAAAGAGTTTCCTTCCTGTGAGGGGATTTTGTGGTCTTGCCAAAGTTCCGTTTTTATGGCATCCAACCTGTCCATGACATGGTTCGGATTGAGCAAAACCACTTTTGGTCTTCCTGTAACGAGCCAATAGCCATACTGAACTTCTATTCCGAAGTTTCGCATGGCCAAAACTGCCTTTCCGTAAGCGTCATCATAATTGGTAATGGGTTCAAAAACTGCCATTACGCTATTGTCCAAATACGGACCGACCAAGCAGTAATTTTCCTTCCACCGTTTGGCAATGGCTGGAGCTTTAGAGCGGATTACGGTGTAAATTCCTCCCACCTGATTGCAGACTTCCCAAGCCGACTCGACTAAAAGTGTATTGTTTATTTCCTGATTGGAGAGTATTTTCTTCTTCTTTTTTTTTCTAGGCATGGTTGGATTGAGTTATGTTGAGTTGGAGAGAGTGAATTTGACCTGATTTGTCTTTGTTGGAGTTAGCTACAACCTCATCTGATTTCAGCAATTTTTCGTCTAAGAAAATCCGCCAAATCACAAAATCAGCCATTCACAAATTCTCAATCTCCAATCTAAAATTTGTTGAGACAAAATACAAGATTAGCAGTAGGAAATAAATTCGTATTTCTTGGTGCTCAAAAACCTATTTAACAAAACGAGTGTGAATTGTTAGAAAAATACAATTCTCTGATAGGATTTGTATTAAATTTGCATGTGTAAATTCCAATTCTGGGAAAACACAAATCAACAACCAACTAACATTAGAAAACAGATTGCAAAACCAAGCTATGCCAAAAAATACTATCCGAACTTCCTTGTTGACTTTAATGGTCTCTTTACTAAGTTTCACAATTGCATTTCCCCAATCCAAATCTAAAACAGCAAACTATTCTTTGTTTGCCGATTCGGTTTACACAGTCATGCCTCCCGAAGGTTATGAAATCCCTGCCAACAGATTGGATTCTGCCTTGATTTTGGTGGAGCAAGAGGCCAATGAGATTGTGGAAGCCGTCAACATCATTCCTTCCTATAAACTGAGTTTTGATACGACTAGTGCGGTTGAGTTGGAGAAAATCATGGATGAAGTAGGTTATGTGCCCATCGTTTCCGATGCTTTGCTGAAAGACAGATTGAGCTGTTTGGAGAATGAAGTTCCGCTGGTTTTCCACCAAAGAGTAAAGGCTTTTATCAACTATTTTGCCGTGAAAGACCGTGAATTTACTAAGCGGATTCTCCAACGGAAAAATATTTATTTCCCAATTTTTGAGCGGAAATTGGCAGAGTATGGAATGCCCGATGAACTTAAATACCTTTCAATTATTGAGTCTGCACTCATTCCAAACGCAAAATCAAGAGCAAGCGCAGTCGGATTGTGGCAATTTATGGCGCCAACAGGCAGAATGTTCGGGCTTTCTTCGGGTTATTACATTGATGAGCGAATGGATCCTGAAAAGGCAACAGAGGCGGCTTGCAAATACCTCAAATACTTGCACGAAATGTTTGGAGATTGGGAATTGGCAATCGCTTCCTACAATTGCGGGCCGGGGAATATCCGAAAGGCAAAAAGGCGTTCAGGCTACAAAGACACTTTCTGGGGAATTTTCAATTATTTGCCAAGGGAAACCCGTTCCTATTTGCCCCAGTTGGTTGCCATGATTTACGTGATGAACTATGCCGATGAGCATAATTTTGTGGAGGAAGATTTGTATTATGCGACTCCGAGCGAAACGGTCAGCATTAGCCAATTTGTAGATTTGGGCTTGCTGGCAGATGAATTGCGAGTTTGCAAAGATGATTTGTTGCTACTCAATCCAGAATTGAAAAGAGGTGCGGTGCCGACTGGCGTGAAAAATTACCAACTGAATATTCCTGCCAACCGATTGGCAGATTTCAAAGCCAATGAAGATTCTATTTTGAGCCGTGCTGGAAAAGGAAGTACATATAGTCAGTACGCTTCTGGCGGAAATGTCTATTCAAAATCGGGGAAATACTATCATATTGTAAGAAGAGGAGAATCTTTAGGAGTGATTGCCGAAAAAAATGGGGTTGGCTTGTCCCAGTTGAGAAATTGGAATGGAATCAGTGGGAACAGAATATATCCAGGTCAGAAATTGGCAATTTACACAAGTTCAAATAAATCTACTTCAAGCACTTCTGGTAAATCAACAGTTTCCACAAGCAACAGAAATTCTTCGGTAACTTACCACAGAGTGCGTTCGGGCGAGGTTTTGGGAAGTATTGCCAACAGATATGGAATTAGCGTAGAAAATTTGAGGAAATGGAATAATATTTCTGGAGACAGAATCAACAAAGGGCAAAGCTTGCGAGTGAAATCTCCTACGGCTCGTGCAGGAATTTCTTCTGGGCAATATCACAGCGTAAAGTCGGGAGAGTCATTGAGCATTATTGCTGGGAAATACGGGACGAGTGTTACCAAAATCAAGGCGATGAATAATTTGAGGTCCAACAGTTTGAGAGTTGGGCAAAAATTACTTGTGGAGAACTCCAAACAGAAAGTGATTGTGCCAAGTAATCAAAACTTGACGAATGGGAAATATCATGTGGTAAAAAGTGGCGACAACCTCTCGAGCATCGCCACAAAATATGGCGTGGGAATTTCCGATATCCAAAGATGGAATGGCATGAGTGGAACTCGCATTGATTCGGGTCAGAAGTTGATTATTTCTGGAAGCAAAGCACCTAATTATTCCTCCAACTCCAGCTATTACGTGGTTAAATCGGGCGATACGCTTTGGGATTTGGCGAAGAAATTCAATACAACTGAATCCAAACTGAAATCTGCCAATGGCTTGAACTCCAGCAGATTGAATGTTGGGCAGAAATTGAAAGTGAAGTTTTAGCAGAGGATATTTCTGTGGAAGTTTTGGGTTAAGTTTAGCTTCTTGCTTTTTACAAATCTTTAGTTGGCAAACTTCTCCAACTGCTTTTGCTTCACAATACGCAATCTGGCTCGCACTTGCGTAATCCAAGCACCCAACAAAGTCCAGGCAATTACCGAAGGGTAGAAAACCAACCGCAATTTAGAATCCATATCGTAGGCGTTGAAGCCAGGGTTTCCGCCATTTCCTGGGTGGAGTGAGTCGGTCAGCCTCGGGAGAATGAAAAGCAATGGAATGAAGGTGGCGTAGGCAAAAATATTGTAAATCGCCCCGATTCTGCTTCGTTGCATTTCATCTTGCAGGGAATCTCGCAAAACCAAATAGCCGAAATAAATCATAAGTGCCACTGCGGAAGCATTCTGTTTCGGGTCGCCACTCCAGAAAGTTCCCCAAGCGAACTGTGCCCAAATCATGCCACTTGCCATTCCCAAACAGCCGAATAAAATTCCTGTATTGGCGCATTCTGCCGCATACGCATCGTATTTGGCAAGCGGATTTCGGAGATATTTAATGGAATAATAAACTGAAGAACCCAATATCAACACCATTCCGAACCACATGGGAACGTGGAAATAAAGATTTCGACAGTTTCGTGTAGAGATTGGCAATCTGGGAACATCCATCAGCAAACCGCCAATAACCGTGAAGAGCAAGAGAACGACTGCCAATATTTTCCACCAATTTTTCATAGTAAGACAATTTGTTATTGAGACCTGCCAAGTTTAGATTTTATAAACCCACAAGTTATTTCCAAAAAACACATTCTTTGTCTGACTTGCAAACTTGGCAATGTCTAATTAGAGTAATCTTACAAATTTAGTTGGAAGAAGTCATAAATAATAGATTTTGCAATTCTAAACTCCAAACCCGCCAACAACAAAATAATTGGGAACAAGTTCATCAGAAACTAAACTTTCATTTATTTCTGAAAGTTCAGCACAAAATTAACGGTTTTAGGTTTTTATTGTGTGGAATAGATGGTAATATTGCGCAATTGAGCAAAAAAATTGTACTTGACTACTTCCCTGCATTTGGTGTTATCAAATCGGAAATCTAAACTCGCACATATTCATACATGGCAAAGCCAATTGATGAAATAAAAGCCCCAATCCGAAAGGAGATTGCCGATTTCGAGAAGAAATTCAGGCAATCGATGAAGACGAAAGTGCTTTTGCTCGACAAGATTATGAATTACATAGTCAAGAGCAAAGGCAAGCAAATCCGACCCATTCTTATTTTTCTGACTGCTGGGTTGTGTGGCGGAATTCGGGAGGCGACTTACCGTGGCGCATCGCTCATCGAACTTTTGCATACTGCTTCCCTCGTTCATGACGATGTGGTGGACGAATCAAGTTATCGGAGAGGTTTTTTCTCTATCAATGCGCTTTGGAAAAATAAAATTGCCGTTTTGGTTGGAGATTTCCTTCTTTCCCGTGGCTTGTTGCTCTCTGTTGACCATGGAGATTTTGACCTGCTCCAGAATCATTTCCAATGCGATGAACGAAATGGTTGAGGGCGAACTCCTGCAAATTGAAAAAGCCAGAAAGCTGGATATTACCGAAGACATTTATTTTGAAGTAATCCGCCAGAAAACTGCCACACTCATTGCCGCTTGTTGTGCCACAGGAGCAAAATCTGCCGAATCTGACGATGAAACCGTAGAGAAAATGCGACTTTTCGGAGAGAAAATTGGCATCGCTTTTCAAATAAAAGATGACTTGTTCGATTACGGAACTGCGGAAATTGGCAAACCACTCGGGATTGACATCAAGGAAAAGAAGATGACACTTCCATTGATTCACGCACTCAACAATGCGGAAAGAAAACAGAAACGCCACATCATCAATCTAGTCAAAAACAAATCTGACAAACCTGAAAAAGTGCAGGAAGTGATTGCCTTCGTCAAAAACTCTGGGGGAATTGAATACACCACCAAAGTAATGAAACAATATCAGCAGGAAGCAGAAGCCTTGCTTGCCGATTTTCCCGATTCTGAATATAAAAAATCCTTGACTGCAGTTGGTCAGTTTCGTGATTGAGCGTGAGAAATGATGCGTTGATTTGGTAGTCTGCTGATGCGTTGATTGAATAGCACTTTGCTCTTCATTTTTCAGCATCTAAGCGTTGTTGTCATAGAGAAACGGAATCTTATAATTATGAAAAAAAAGATTATTTCACGGTATGTACTTACTCAAATAGGTATTCTGTCAGCAACGATGCTCCTTGCCCAAAATACCTTCTTCGCCCCAAATGAACACCTTATTTACGAGTTCGTTTACATATCTGCCCAAAAAGATACTTTGGCGAAAGGTAAAATATTGGTAAAACCTACATCAGATAAATGGGAATATGATTCTCAACAGCTCGCAGTCACTTATGAGTACACCTTTGATAAAAGAGATAGCAACTATTTCCAAACAGGACTACATGAACTTCCTGTTGATAATAAACTAACAGAAACCACAGGATACATCGAGAATGATAAATCTTTTTGGACACATCCTTTTCGAGCAAATGTCTTTTATATCACGGAAGTAGCTCCATTCCCTCAATATATCAAAGACGGAAAGCGTGTTAAGATTAAAACCAGCTTGTATATTGGCGAAGGATGGGGCAGATTCGAAGGCGTTGTAAAATCTGGCTACAAGGTATCAAACTATGAAAATACTCTTGAAGAATACCCAAACCAGATTATACAGAAAGTAATTATGAAAGCTCGGCATAAGCTTGGAAAGAGTTATCTTTCATTGTTGGTATCAGACAGTATCGGGATATTATTGATGGATTACAGATTCTTCAATAATGACACGCTAACAATCGTACTCAAAGAAAAAAAGCAACCATAGTATAATTAAAATGATAGTCAGAATCTGTTTACTGAAAATCTCCCAATTATTTTCTACTTTTATGGTTTGTGTAGGACATTGCCAAAACCAAACAAATCTTTGGCAAATGTCTTGATACTTGATACTCAATACCCAATACTTATCTTACTAATCTCAGCTAAAACCAATAATACAATGGAATACGATGTTACTATAATCGGCTCAGGACCAGGCGGATATGTTTCTGCAATTCGTTGCGCCCAACTCGGTCTGAAAACCGCAATCATAGAAAGGTACAACACTTTAGGAGGTACTTGTTTGAATGTAGGTTGCATTCCTTCAAAGGCTTTGCTTGATTCTACCGAGCATTACCACAATGCCACACACACTTTCAAAACCCATGGAATTGACGTGGGAAAAGTAGAAGTGAACTTGGAGCAGATGATGAAGCGGAAAGATGAAGTCGTCAGCACCACTTGCGATGGCGTGGAGTTTCTGATGAAGAAAAATAAGATTGACGTTCACACAGGACATGGAAGTTTTGTAGATAAAAACACCATCAAAATCTCTCCAAGAGACGGAAAAGGTTCTTCAAAGGAAATTAAGACCAAGAACGTAATTATTGCCACGGGTTCAAAACCAATCATTATTGATGGCGTGGAGTACGATAAGGAAAGAGTGATTACTTCTACAGAAGCATTGAACTTGAAAGAAATCCCCAAGCATATTCTCATAATTGGGGCTGGAGTGATTGGCTTGGAAATGGGTTCGGTGTATGGCAGAATGGGAAGCGAGGTTACTTTCGTGGAGTTTGCCGACCAAGTAATTGGCGGAATGGACAATACACTCAGCAAAGAAATGCTGAAAATTATGAAAAAACAGGGAATGAAATTCCACCTCCAAACCAAAGTTACCTCTGCAAAAACTGACGGAGATAAGGTAATTGTAAAGGCAGAAAACATGAAAAAAGGCGAGGAAGTAACTTTCGAGCCAGATTACTGCTTGGTGGCAATTGGCAGAAAGCCTTATACAGACAATTTGGGGCTGGACAAAGTAGGCGTGAAATTGGACGACCGTGGCAGAATTGAAACTGACGGGCATTTGAAAACCAATGTAGATGGAATTTATGCGATTGGCGATGTCGTAAAAGGAGCTATGTTGGCACACAAAGCCGAAGAAGAAGGCGTTTTTGTGGCTGAAAGTATTGCGGGGCAACATCCACATATCAACTACAAATTGATTCCCGGAGTAGTTTACACTTGGCCAGAAGTGGCTGGAGTCGGATACACGGAAGAGGAATTGAAGGAAAGTGGCAAGAAATATAAATCAGGTTCATTCCCTTTCAAAGCACTCGGAAGAGCCAGAGCAAGTATGGATACTGATGGGTTAATCAAAGTATTGGCAGATGCCGAAACAAACGAAATTCTCGGAGTTCACATGATTGGACCCAGAATTGCCGATTTGATTGCCGAAGCAGTTGTGGCAATGGAATTCCGTGCCTCAGCCGAAGATATTTCAAGAATGTCTCACGCACACCCAACCTTTGCCGAAGCCATGAAAGAAGCTTGCTTGGCGGCAACGGATAACCGTGCATTGCACATGTAGTTTGTGATAGAATACATTTTGCTAAAAGCTAAAACCCAGTTTCAAGTGTTCTTGAAACTGGGTTTTGTTCTTTGATGAAGTGAAAGCGACACTTTTAGAAGGATTAAATTCTGAAGTATAAGTACAAGTACAAAATAGAAAGTCGGATGGCCAATGCCATAGCAAAATAGTAAATTACGTATTGACAATCAGCATCTTACAATAGATAAGATTTTACGATAATTTCGTCTGACTACTTAAAAAGCTAAGTTAAGCACGTTTGCCACAAATGATGCGATTATTATAGCTAATAGAAACGCAATAAGAAAGTTCGAAAAAAGATAATGCAATAAAGTTTATGAACACAAGGAAAAGCATACGCTGGCAGAGGTTGAAAACCCTGCCTGTGAGCCTATAATAAATTTCTGTTCATAATAGATATTATTACGATTGGTTTATTAAAGGAAGTTTTGGAGTTCAGCTTGTTGGTCTCGCTACGCTAAGACCAGCAAAGGCTTCTATACAAAACCAATCGTAATAAAGTCTAATCTTTACTAAGGAACGGAGTAGTTTTCAACTAAAAATAAGGGCGGAAACCAAATCATGGTTTCCGCCCTTTCTAAAATCTTATATCTAAACTCTAATATCTCTATTGAACCGCTTGCAACACATCAATTTTACCCCAACCGAAGTTGCCGTTTCTTGATGGATAGAAGTCGGAAGCATTTTTCAATTTGTCCAAAACCGTAGCGCGAGACCAAGAAGGGTTTTTCGCCCAAACCAATGCCGCAGTTCCCGCAGTCATGGCAGTTGCCACGGAAGAACCGCCCACATATTCCACACCATTTCCATTTCTAGGAAGTGTCAATGAAGTACGTCCGCCATCTCCATTTCTTTGCATGGTTACTACAAAATCAACTTTGCTTCCGTCATGGCAAACATCGCAACGGTCGTAGCCATTGTCTTTGATTCCCGTAACTGCCACAGTTTCATCCATGTTGGCAGGGAAAATTACGCCATACCAGCTTGTCCAAGTCAATGAAGTTCCTGCTGCATTGAAAATCAATTTTCCTTTTCCGTAAGCATAACGAACTGCATCTCTCACTTGTCCACTAGAAATTGGAGTTCCTAAAGACATGCTGATGATTTTCACTCCGCTGTTATTTCCCAAGAAGAACATACGCATCTGAAACGCCATCTTTTTCGCTTCCGCTAGAAATGATTACGTCTCCTGCAGCTCTTACAGAATATAAATTCGCTTCGTAAGCAACTCCAACCGACATTCCGTCAGAAGTTCTAGGTGCGGCAATTGCGCCAGCCATAGAAGTTCCGTGTCCACAATCGTCATTCGGCCCGTCTGGAGTTAGCCCACCACCACCAAGAACTCACGTAAGTTCCGTACTTGTTGATGAATCTGCCTGTAGAATTTCCAGAAGAAAACTGGCTTCCCAATTTAGATTGGTTTGGGGAAACTCCAGAATCAATCAAACCTACGCCAATATTGTCTCCTGTGCTGAAACTCCAAGCCGCAGGAATATTGTGTTGGTAATAAGTCCAAGGCACTTTTGCGTTTGGAGAAACAGTAGTGAAATCAGCAGAGTTCAAGTTCGGATTGTTATCGTCTCCACAACCTGAACCGCTCAAGGTTTTGTTGGTTTGAGCCACCATTATTTTCTACATATTCATAAGTGAAAGGCTCAATGTATCGGGCAGTTGGGAGATTTCTCAATCGCTCAATTACCGCAGTTTCAGGCGTTTCAATGTGGAAGTAAGGCAAAGTGGCACTTCCACCTCTCAATTTTTCGGTTACATCAGCATCCAAACCCAATCGGTCATAAATTGCTTGGATTTCGGCAATCACGTTGGCTTTCGCATCTGTCCAAGCCTTGCTAGTGATGTCAATTTCGTGCATTTTGGAATCCAAATCTTGGAAACCTTCTGGTTGGTAACCCACCGTAATGATGTTGCCATGATGGCGAGCCGCATTGCTGACCATGTCGCTACTCACAGAACTCCAATCAAAAACATCATTGTTTTTCTGGATTGAGCTCGTAATGGTTTTGTTAATGTCTCCGAGGGAAATATCGGTTTGCTCTGCGAGTGGAGCGATTTCCTCTTCGTTGGTGGAACAACCGACTGCGAACACAGAGAACGCAAGAAGGTAAAGAAATCTTTTTTTCATAATAGTTATTTTAGTTGTGTAATTCTCATATTTAGGCGTAAATATCTAAATAATATTAATTGTATGCAAGCATAATAAAACCATTTTTTGACTCATTAGAGTAAATAAAGCAGTTAATTGATTTTTGTTAACTTGAAAATGTTTCCGAATAGTACAAGAATATTACTGCAAAGTTCAATTGTTGTTGGAGACAATTCAATAACAAGATACAAATATCAATCATTAAATATTTTTTATAACTGACTGATAATTAAGTAATTAAATATCATTTTGATTTTGTTTTTTTACTTACCATTTTTTAACTTTTATGGTGGCTTTTTTGTTCACAAACTTTAGAGTATGTTTGAATAGAAGAAATTTGAGTAGCTGGCGGTGTCGCCAGATCCGTCAGTCTGCGGATGCTATAGTACAACTGTGTTCATAATCTTTAATGAAGCGGAAAGTAAACTGTATTCTGAAAATCAACCTGATAAATTATTTCGGTGGATTGAGTGATTTTGAATTTTTCACTCACTCGCAAACCAACCAGCCAAGCAATTTCCCCAGCTGACTCCAGCACCCAAATTGCCTCTTTTTGGTGGAGTGGAATCTTGGAATCAATCAGGAAATCGCTCACTTTTTTCCTGCCTTTCATTCCCAATGGCTGAAAAGAATCGCCTTGTTCCCATGGGCGGAGTGTGAGTGGGAAAGTGAGTTTGGCAAAATCCAGACAAGCAATATTTTGTGAAATTGGGATTTTGAAGTCGGAGTTTTCTTCGGTAGAAAGTGTCAATAATTTGTCGTCAAAGGCAATTTCCACCGCATTTTCCGAAATACTGATTTTCTCTCGGGTGGAGTTTTCCAATTTCCGCAAGAAAATATAGAGTCTGCCTTTCAGTAGTTCGTAGGAATTGGAAGTGAATTTTTTGCCTTCCGAGTCAGAAAGCGAGTTTGTTAAATCGCTAATTTGCGAGAAATTGAATCCATAATTTTTCAGCCATTCGTAGAGTTTGAAAGCATATTCCGACTCGCTCAAAAGCTTGGGAATGGAGATTTCCAGCTTCCCATTTTTCAACTCCACCACTCTGTTTCTGAATGTAATTAACTCATCATCAGTAATTTGCCTGACAGATTGCAACTTGGAACTGGTTTTGCGCAAAAGTGCGCTCCAAACTTGGGTTTATTATTTTGAGCAAAGGAATAATCTCATTCCGAATCAGGTTTCGTGATATTTGTTGACTTGGTTGCTCGCATCTTCTCGCCAAGAGATTTGGTTGGATTTGGCAAATTCCAGAATCTCCGATTTCTCGGCAAACAACAATGGACGGATTATTTGTTCGGCTTGCAGTGGAATTCCCACCATTCCCGCAATTCCAGTTCCTTTGGTTAGGTTGAAAATGGCAGTTTCCAAAGAATCGTTCAAATGATGAGCCGTACAAATATATTTTGCCTGGTGTTGTTGTCCTCAGTTGCTCAAACCACTCGTAGCGCAATTCCCTCGCTACCATTTGTATGGAAGCTGATTCGGTTTCGGCAATTTTGGAAGTCTCAAAATGCTTGACTTCGCAAGGGAAATTCAACTTTTTGGCGAGTTCCCTCACAAATGCTTCATCTTGGTCAGACTCCTCGCCACGGAGTTGGAAATTGCAATGTGCCAAAACCACATCTCTGCCCAATTTCCTTCATCAAAACTGCCAAAACCACAGAATCCACTCCGCCACTAATTGCCAAAATGAGCTTATCAGTTGGCTGGAAAAGTCGATTCTTGCTGGATGAATTGTTTGAATTTTGAAAGCATTTTAGAAAGAGGATTTAACTCCTTGTCAAGAAAAAATGATAAGATAAATCTGAAAGTTCCATCTGTTTGTCTTCATAACACCTCAATTCTTTCAGCCTTGCTTGGGATTTCCCAGCAGAATTCAACTTGAACAGTTCAATAGTTTTGTCTGCTCTGCTTTTCTGTGTCTCGTTTCTGTATCTCGTTTCCTTGCGGATTGGTTCTCAATTCGCCTGTGGAGAAATCTATGATGAAATAATTGTCGAAATCATAATCTTGCCTCATCAGGTTTCAGCAATAAATCATCAAACTTATTTCCCCGTTCTTGACAGACTTCGCAGCAGGAGAATAGGTTTTCGTATTCGTAAGCTAAAAGTGGGAAAATGGTTTTTGGGCGGAAATGGTCGATGGAAGGTTTTGGAGCAACTTCGATGTGTAAAGGACGAACATTGCAGTAGGCGCAATTGTCTGTCATGGATTGCAATTGCTCAAGAATTTCTTTGTAGCCTTGTCTTTTTATGTTGTTTCCAAGAGAATGTGACGTTTTTCCCTAAATTCTTAGCGTTATCTTGTTTGAGTTTCCATGCTTTGCCCCATTGCTCTGCCTTCTCTTTCAAAAAGTTGGAGTTTCATTTCTACTGATTTTCTCCATTCTCTAAGCAGTTTCTTTGGTGGTCAATCTTTCGATTTGTCTCAATTCCCGTGCAATAATAGCTTCTATTTCGTAACCATAATCAGTCAGTTTCTCTACCAATTTATCGAAAGCAGGTTTGTCATAACTTTCTCCTTGGAGTATTTTGGTTCGGAAACTTCTGAATTGCTCCAAATCTTTTTCTACTTCCACACTGAAAAATGAATCAATCCCGAAAACTTCTTTAATGATAGATTGATAACTATGTTCCGAATCATCTGCCGAAGGCTTTACCTCAATTTGATTTGGGTCGCTATCCAAAACCAACAAGCTATCCAATCCGACAGACTGCGCCACAAACGGACTGTGAGAGCTGATGATAAATTGGATGTTCGGAAAAGTACCCGACAAAGCAGGAACGACAATTCTTTGCCATTGTGGGTGCAAATGCAATTCAACCTCATCAATCAACACAATTCCCTCGCCTTCGAGTGGATTTTCTCGACTTGGGTTGGCAATTGTAAGCCTTCTTGCCAAATCAGTTACGAGCATGAGGAGTTTTTTCTCACCATCGGAGAGTTGGTCAACCAATAAATCATCTCCATTTTTAGTGATGATAAATTGCTTTTTTATTTTAGAATTTCGGAAAAGGGGAGAATCAGTCTCTTCTGACCTCCTTTTAATTCGCAAGTTCTCAAATTTAGATTCTGGTAAATAACTTAGAAATTGCTGAATGGCTTGTCGAACAACCTCTAACTTTTGATTTGTCCAATCAAAGTTCTTTTTTGCTACTTTCTGCTCATTTTCTATGTTTTCTTCTTCCTCAAACCAAATTACAAATTCTCTGAATGCATCTTTTTCTTC
The DNA here is from genome assembly GCA_963729615.1 of uncultured Cytophagales bacterium. GTDB lineage: Bacteria > Bacteroidota > Bacteroidia > Cytophagales > Flammeovirgaceae > JBLIFI01. The sequence goes on along the minus strand of CAVSOI010000020.1, from coordinate 643,947 downwards.
AATGAAAGAGCCTGAAAAAGCAAGTAACTGCTTTGCTTTTATTTTAGGTTGAGGTTCACTCTTATCCAAATCTCCATCTATTTTTCTATCTGAGAGGTAATGGTTTGTAATTATTGGAATATTAGCATTGGGATTACTAATGAAATTGGCGATTTCTTTGAGAGAAACTAATTTATCAGTTTCTCTTTTATGAATTATGCTATTATTCGTATCCACCATGAATTTGTGCTTAATTTCTTCATCCATATCATACAGCCGAAGGTTAGAAGAAATACTAGAAACCTTTCTATTAAAGGTTTCTTGTTTGAAAAAATGACTACTGGAATTTAGCGAAATCTCTAAATTTTCAATAGCATGAATTTTAGCAATGATGACAGAGTTTTCTAATAGAGAGACTAAATGATAGGTCAATAAATCCAACACAGAACTTTTCCCTGAGCCATTCTTACCAATCAGAATTGCTACATTATCGTCGGGAAAAGTGATTTTCTTGTTTACAATCCCTCGGAATCCTTCTATATTAAGTTGTTTTATTTTCATTGTCAGCAGATAGATACTACACAAACTTACGAAATCCAATTCGTTTTTGTGCGACTCCTTTTTCTTTCTTCTTTTCTCTTTCCTCCTTCCTCCTATTTTCCTTTCTCAAGAAAAACTTTCGTAATTTTCCACTTCACTAGAATCGAAACCATGTTCAAACACATTCTCGTTCCCATAGATTTTTCAAAGTACGCCATCAATGCCGTGGAAACTGCGGTGGATTTGGCAAAAATAGTTGGCGCAAAAGTAGAATTGCTCAACATCATTACCTTGGACATTGCCGTTCGGAAAAACCAGGCGGGCGAATACGAAAGTGTCAAAGATTCTGCCAAGGAATTTATTGACCAAGTAATCCAAACAGCTGAAAAGAGATTAGATAAAGTTTAAGAAGGAAGCAGAAAATAGGCTTGGAGGCGATACAAAACTAGCTATTTTCACTACGGTTTTGGTGGCGGAAGACTCCAAAACCATTGTGGAAAGCATTATAGACAATGATTTCGATTTATTGGTAATTGGCGGGAAGCGAGAAGATAAACTGGTGGATATTTTTGATGTGCCAATTCGAGAGAAAGTGATTCAGCTGGCAAATTGCCCAGTTCTGATTGTAAACGAAAAGGTGGAAAGTTTCAAGATATCGATCACATTGTATTTGCCACCCAATTCCGAAAAGGAGCGGAGAAAGTCGCTAAAGACATTCGGCAACTTATGGAATTGTTTGATGCAAAATGTACGCTTTTGTATGTGGTAACGCAAGTGAATTTCAAAACCACGCAAGAAATTGAAGAACGAGCCAAGAAGTTCATGTCGGCAAACCGATTGGAAGATTGCGAACTCCACATATACAATGACCGAAAAATTGAATCGGGAATCATGCACTTCTCCGACCGAAAAGGAGCGGATTTAACCATTGTCTGCACCGAAAATTCCCGCTGGTCGAAACGTTTTTTCCGTGGCGAATTTACCAACGAAATCGCCACACATTCCGCCAAACCAGTTTTGACGTATAATTTGTCTAAGTTGGATTAAGACAGTCCTAAGTCGTTAGTCTTAAGTACAAAGTAATGATTTGTGCTATTCTATTGCTAGGCACGTTATGATTAGTCTTGCATTAAAAAAGAGTAGTTTGACCTAATCTATTAACTTTGGACTTTGTACTAACGACTAAAGACTAAAGACTTTCTCAAAATGAATAAATGTATTTTCCTTGACCGAGACGGAGTCATCAATAAAGATTATGTGGATTATGCCTATTCGCTAGACCGATTCATTATTCTGGATGGCGTTTTGGAAGGCTTGCAAAAGTTGAAAGAAGCAGGTTTCAAATTGGCAATTATTACCAACCAATCGGGAATTGCCAAGGGAATTTACACTCGGCAGGATATGCAAATTTGCCATGATTTTCTGCAAGAACAATGCGGGGGAATTATTGATGAAATCCAATATGCGCCTTATCATCCACTTGTTACGGAATCGCTTACCCGAAAGCCAGGCTCGCTTATGTTCGAGAAGGCAATCTCCAAACTCCAAGCGGACATTCCCAACTCCTGGATGCTCGGAGACAAAGAAAGGGATTTGATTCCGGCAAAAAAATTGGGAATCAAATCCATCCTTATCGAGCCTGAACTGCAAAAAGACAGCATTTCCGATTATCAATTCGGTAGTTTGATTGAGGCGGTGGAGAACGTGATTTTGAAATGACTCTTTGTAATAACCCATACTACTGGACATAAGCGAATCGCTGTGGTTCGATGGGGTCGCCTAGACCATCGGCAGAGTCCGCAGGTTCTGCCAGACATTGATCTGCCATCGTGGCTCGGATTAAAATCGACCTTCGGCAGGGTTTTCAACCTCTGCCGAGGTCTTGATTTTTGGAGATGTCCAGTAATATGGCAATAACCCTAATAGTGGATTTAAAATGCTGATTATCATTCGGTTAACTGCAATTTTTTAGAAAAATCAGAAATTAAATTTTGTTGAATTGCATTTTTATTAGATTTATAAGTAAAAATTTGGTAGTGATAAACTGGTAAGGCTAACAAAACAAAAACCATAGCGCAAGCGTCCGCTCAATGCCATTAAGTTAAGGAAATTCGTCTTCAGTCAGAGACTGATTTCCATTGTTCGGCACAGGTTCTGACTGGGGGCGCAATCGCCAACCTGCGCCAGCGTTTTACGCTGGTTCGAGCGTCCACGCTCGAACCAAATTCACACTAACTTAACGGCATTGAGCGTCCGCTTGTGCCGAATTATCCATAGAGTGGCCTTACCTCTTTCACACTACCAAAAATTTGGCGAAATATATGAAATACCCGAATAATGGATTTAAACATTTGATTATCAAAAACTTAATCGCATTAATTTTGAGGATTCAAAAATTGAGATTTCATGTATTGCACTATTTTTAGATTTAATCAAAAACCTTATGGAAATAATTCGACTAAATTTAATAGATAACTGATTTAACTTTGCATACTTTCCTTATGGAATAATGCTCCTGAATAGTTGCGGTTAGGGAAAACCGCACTACGGTATGCAAAGTCAAGGCATTTATCTAAATAATATTAAAGCATTGATTACCATGTGCTTAAATCATTTTTAATTCTTCATTCTTCATTCTTAATTTCTCCAATCCACAATTGTACTTATCAAATACGTAACTCATAATTGGGGTGAAATACAATAGGTTCAATCGTCAATTTGAGTAAAGCATTGTATTATTCTGATAATCCCATTTCAAGAACCGTTACTCTATAAAATTCAGTCAGCGTGCCCCGACCGATGCGCCCTAGTCAACGTGCCCCGGTCAGCGTGACCCGGACAAAGACTGATTTCCATTGTTCGGCACAGGTTGGCGATTGCGCCCCCAGAAAGAACCTGCGCCAGCGTTTCCGCTGTTGCAAGCGTCCACACTTGCAACACAAGCAAAGATTAAAATTACACTCAATACCCAAATTAACGATTGAACCATAAAATATACTGATTATCAAGCATTTGAATCATTTTTAATTCTTCATTCTTCATTTTTAATTTAACCCAATCCATAATTGTACTTGTCAAATACATAACTCATAATTGGGGTTAAATATGTAACTCATAATTGAGGTTGACAGAAACTCCACTTGCTATTGCTCTACAGCTTTCAAGTCACAACTAGCTTCTGCAATTGCTAAAAAAGTAGGATTTGTTGGTTTTGCCCCTTGTTTTTCATATCCTTTTGCTCTATTCAACCCAATTCTCATATATTTTCTTATCTTTAAAAGATTCCCTTTAAAAAATATCATCAGCTTCTCTTTTAGGAATGAGGATTAAATAAATGCGTGTTTTGTCTCAGTTTATTTTTAAGGTCGGGTCGGGTCGGGTCACGTTGGCTACGCTAGCTAGTTTAGCCGTTCCCGGCCGGGACTAAAAAATGTGGCAACTGGTTCGCCAGTCCGATGGTGGGCAAGTCCGACACTACGGGACATTTTTTATATCCACAATGGAATTGCCACAATGGAATTGCCCCAATGGAATTGGAAGAATAGACAGCATATTATTAATTTCCGTTCCTTAGGTAGTGATAAACTGATAAGGCTAAAAAAATAAAAAAAACATAGCGCAAGCGTCCGCTGGGAGGCACTCCGTTTGTGCCGAAATATCCAAAAGTAGCCTTACATCTTTCACACTACACTCTTTTAAATGGGATACATGATAGGAAACTATTATTTGGCAAAGCAACCTGGCTTAAATGCTACCTCAAAAACGCCAATATCAAGAATGGCTTTTGACTCTGAAAAAACAGCGGTAATGGCAAACTTGTCAAGTTGAAAATTTTTGATAAATAAATATTCAAAATCACTACTATTTATAATCAATTACGTTGAACGTAATCGCTATTGGGAATTACATTTTTTATCCTAAAATCAAATCTTATTGAAACTTTAAAATGCTAAAAGTAACCAAATCAGAAGCCCTTTTAGAGAGGCGGAAAAATATTGTCGCAAACGGAGTGGGCGTATTCAATACCGCCACCGTAACCAAGGCCAAAGGAGCAATCATCATTGACGAAGATGGCAATGAGTTGATTGATTTTGCTGGGGGAATTGGCGTGGTCAACGCAGGTCATTGCCCCGATGCAGTGGTAGAGGCGATACGTGAACAAGCAGGAAAGTACTTGCACACGAGTTTTAATGTGGTTACTTATGAACCTTACATTAAACTTTGTGAAGAACTAGCCGAAATCTTGCCACATGGCGAGAAAACGAAGGTTATGCTAGTAAGCACAGGAGCTGAGGCAGTGGAAAATGCTATAAAAATTGCAAGACAAGCTACCAAAAGGCAAGCGATATTGTGTTTTACAGAAGCGTACCATGGGCGAACCATGATGGCGATGACACTCACAAGTAAAATTAATTACAAATTAGATTGTGGTCCATTCGCTCCCGAGGTGTATCGACTTCCATTTCCTAATTTTTATAGATTCAATGAAGGTGAAACTTTAGAGGAGTTTGTGGAGTGGGAACTTGAAAGGTTAGAATCCAGCGAGAAAAGTCTGGTGGATCCGAGCAATGTGGCGGCAGTCATTATTGAGCCAATTCAAGGCGAGGGAGGTTTTTATGCCATGCCCCAGAAATACTTTGAAGGGCTTCGTAAATTCTGCGACAAGCACGGAATCATACTCATTGCAGATGAAGTGCAGAGCGGATTTGGCAGAACGGGGCATTGGGCGAGTTGGCAACATTATGGCGTGCAACCCGATATCAGCACTTACGCAAAATCGATGGGTTCTGGGTTGCCCATTGCGGCAGTGGTTGGTAAGGCAGAAATCATGGATGCGGCCGCTCCAGGAACAATTGGCGGAACTTACATTGGCAGTCCTTTATGTTGTGTAGCATCTTTGGCTACCATCAAACTCATGAAAGAGCAGGACCTCAATGAAAGAGCAAAGGTAATTGGCAAAATAATCATGGATCGCTTCCATAAAATCCAACAAGATGTACCCGAAATTGGAGATGTGAGAGGAATTGGTGCCATGATAGGAATCGAATTCGTGAAAAACAAAGACCCAAGGCAGTATAATGGCGAACTGTGTGGCAAAATTGTAAGAAACTGTGCCGCCAGAGGGCTTATTTTGCTCAGTGCAGGCACTTATAAAAATGTAATCAGAATCCTCTCCCCATTGGTGATTACAGATGAACAGTTAAATCAGGGATTGACAATATTAGAAGAAGAAATCAAAAAGAAACAAGAAACCAAAAAACAGTAATGAGACCATTCGCAATTGCAGGAATACAAATGAAGGTGTCAGCTACCTATCCTAACTTGGAGATGATGAAGCTGAAATTGGATATTACCATGAGTCTTTACCCTTGGGTGGAGATGGTAGTATTTAGTGAGTTATGCGGTTACGGTCCACTCACGCACACCGCACAAGTGTTAGAGGGAGGAGTGTTTGAGGCAGAAATGCAGAAAATGGCAAAAAAACATGGCATTTGGCTCGTGCCAGGCTCTGTATTTGAAAAAAAGGACGGTAAGATTTACAACACTTCCACGGTTTTCAATCCGAAAGGGGAAATTGTAACCCGTTACAGTAAAATGTTCCCATTCTATCCTTACGAAGTTGGCGTAACTCCAGGTAGTGGATTCTGCGTATTCGATGTGCCAGGCGTAGCCAAATTCGGTTTGAGTATTTGTTACGATATGTGGTTTCCAGAAACCATCAGAACGCTTACCGTCATGGGAGCGGAAGTGATTCTGCACCCAACCATGACGGGTACAATTGACAGGGATGTAGAACTTTCAATCGCTAGGGCAATGGCAACGGTAAATCAATGTTACCTATTCGATGTCAATGGGTTGGATACTGGCGGAAGCGGGCGTTCCATTGTGTGTGGACCAGACGGAAGAGTACTTTACCAAGCAGGAAGTACCGAGGAAATTATTCCGATTGAGCTCAACATCGAGCGTGTGAAAAGAAGTCGAGAGTTAGGGGTCTTACGTCTCGGACAACCTCTGAAAAGTTTCAGAGATCATATTGATAACTTTAGCATTTATCAACATGGCGCAAAACTTCCCTATTTAGATTCTTTAGGACCACTTATTAAGCCTACCAAACTAGATAAACTTGCAGAGTATAAAAAGAAAGAAAGTGAATTCCAGAAAGAGTCAGGTACAATAGATTATAAAGGAACAACAATATAAAGCAAATTTGATAGTGAGTGTTTTTGCTTGTCAGAAATGCTCACTATCTATTTTATGGCTGTGTGTCTAAATGCAGATTCGTTGATTGCATTTGTTTTTGCCAAAAACATCGCTATTTTAATAAATTTAGCTTGTACACCGTTCTTCCAGAACGGTTTTGAATTCGCTCTGGAAGAGCGAAGTACATAAAAGAAAGAAATCTGCATTCTGACTTACTTCTCATTTTATAGCTTTATGATTTTCTTGCAAAAAACCTGTATCGTGTTTACTAACATTATCAGTAGCAGTCTCAAAACGTCATCTAAAATACGCTCAAGAATCATAAAAACAGGCTCAGATAAAGCCTATTTTTCACTAAAACCAATAAACTATGGGTTCATCCTCATCAACAAGACCTTTAAATAAACCGTTGAAAAATTACATCAGTTGGTTTGAAATTCCAGCACTTAATATTCAACGAGCAACAGCATTCTATAATCAGATTTATCAAATCAATATGGAAGTTGTGGAATCCAACGGCTATTCCATGGCGGTTTTTCCTACAGACAACGGGATTGGTGGTGCAATTGTGATGGGTCTTGGGAGTAGCCCAAGTGAGTTCGGATCTCTTGTTTATTTGAATGCAGGCAATGACCTTACTCCAGTTTTAAACAGAATTGAACCCGCAGGTGGGCGAATAGTCATGCCTAAAACAATGATTAGTAAAGAGGTCGGTTTCTTCGCTCTTTTTATTGACACGGAAGGAAATAGACTCGCACTTCATTCAAAAAAATAAGTAATGGCCACCAATAAAAAAAACGTAAGCGCACCCTATTATAGCATAGGACAATTAAGATTAGACCATTGGAATTTACTGAAGAGTGAAAGTACAGATTTGTCTCAATCCAAAAAGGGTTCTGAACTTGAGAAAAAGGCAAAGCAGAATGTCGATGACTTGCTCACTACCTTGAAAATAGTAGAGCAATATTTTGCCTTCCCTGGCAAGCATGTGATTGAAAAGTTGATTAGTTGCTTTATAAGAGATGAATATGCCTCCCTGTCGAATCGTGTATCGAGAATTACGCATGAGTTGGTCAGTGATTCCAAGTTTTCTACCACTCGGTTGCCTTCAGAATTAGACGTAGATGTGCTTTCACTGGAAGAGACCAGTGAAAACCCAATAGATTATAAGAAAAATCATTTTGAAGTCCTGTTTTTGCAATATTTGACTCCGAATGAGGAGAACTTCCTGCTCAATAGGCTCAGAGAATTACATGACCCTAACGAGCAATTCACGTATGATGTAACCGTACAACATTCGTTTCAAGATGCGCTGATTGCCCTTTTGTTCAATCATAACATCCAATCAGTAGTCATTCGGTATGCGCCGACCTACAAGTCGACAAACATATCGCCAGTTATCAAACCTTATCTTCAGAATATATTCAGCATTGATTTTGAAAACACTCCAGAAGCAGATTTAGGGCCCATATTAGGGCGAATTATCAAGCAATTCAGACCAGAGCTTGATACGTATTATGTAACCGATACGGCACTCAGCAACTTGAAAGACAGTACGCTCGAAGTGTTCAGGAGGATTTATTATGGCAGGGAAGATTTGCAGGAACTGCACTTGGCAATTATCAGAGGAGTGAGGGAAAGGTATAAAACGCCTTTTTTCAGCGCATTGATGGAATATAGCCAAAAACCGACTGGCAGTTTTTCATGCCATGCCCATTTCCAGAGGGAATTCGGTTTTCAAATCTCGTTGGATTAAAGATTTTGGAGATTTCTACGGAAGAAATATGTTTTTGGCAGAAACTTCCTCTACAAGTGGTGGTTTGGATTCTTTGCTCCAGCCGACTGGTCCGTTGAAACAAGCGCAGGAAATGGCAGCCGAAGCTTACGGAGCGCAACGTACTTATTTTGTAACCAACGGAACTTCAACCGCCAATAAAATTGTGGTACAGGCACATCGTGCAACCAGGCGATTTGGTGCTGATTGACCGAGATTGCCATAAATCGCACCATTATGGTTTAATTCTCTCTGGCGCACATCCTGTCTATCTGGATTCTTATCCTATTGAAGAATATTCTATGTACGGAGCTGTTCCGCTCGACCACATTATTGAAAGTATGATGACTTTGAAAGATGCAGGTAGACTAGCACAAGGTCAAAATGCTTTTGCTCACCAATTGCACTTTCGATGGATTGGTGTATAATGTAGAGCGAGTGATGGAGCGAGTGCTTGCCATCAAGCCAGATATGATTTTCCTGTGGGATGAAGCATGGTTTGCCTTTGCAGGATTTACCTACACTTACAAACAAAGAACAGGCATGTTCAATGCTCGCAAATTGTATGATAAATACAAGAGCTCCAGAGTATAAGAAAACTTACCAAGCGCATATTAAGCAACTCAAAGAGGGAAAGTTGCCCCAACTGCCCAATCCTGATTTGGTAAAAATACGAGTTTATGCCACGCAAAGCACGCATAAAACATTGAGTAGTTTCCGTCAAGGTTCAATGATTCACATTTGGGACGAGGATTTCAGAAGGAAATCGGAAACCACCTTCTTGGAAGCGTATATGACACATACTTCCACCTCACCAAACTACCAAATGCTTGCCTCACTAGATGTGGGCAGAAGGCAAACCCAGTTCGAAGGCTACGAAATGGTGGAGAAAAGCATTGAAATGGCAATGGTGTTGAGAGCCAAGGTAATTAACAATCCGCAATTGAGTAAATATTTCGATGTGCTTACCGTCAAAGATTTCATACCCGACAAATATAGGGAAAGTGGATTGAGTGAATATTATGACCCTGCCAAAGGCTGGAATAGGATGGAGCAGGCTTGGGAGGAAGATGAGTTCATGCTCGACCCAACCAAAATCACGCTTTTTATCGGCAGAACTGGCGTGGATGGAGACACTTTCAAGAACAAATATTTAATGGATCAATTCAATATCCAGATAAATAAGACTTCGCGAAACACGGTGCTTTTCATGACCAATATTGGCACAACACGGGGCAGTGTGGCTTACTTGACCAAGGTATTGCTCAAAATTGCCTCGCAACTCGATGAAGAGTATGCTTCGCTAAACAGAAGAGAAGCTGAAATTGCCCAAGAAAGAATCAAATCATTGACAGAAGATGTGCCTCCTCTGCCAGATTTCAGCCATTTCCACTCTTCTTTCTTGGCAGTGCCAGGCGTGCCGGGCGGAAACATGAGAGATGCCTTTTTCCTTGCCTACAACGAGAATAATTGTGAATATATCTCTCAATTAGACTGCCAGAAAGGCCATTGAAGAAGAAGGGCGTGAAATGGTGGCTTCTTCTTTTGTGATTCCCTATCCGCCAGGTTTCCCAGTTTTGGTGCCTGGGCAAGTGGTCAGCAAAGAAATTATCCGCTTTATGATAGCCTTGGATGTAAAGGAAATCCACGGCTACCGAGCCGACCTCGGACTGCGGATTTTCAAAGAATCTGTGCTGAACAGGCAAAAAACTGCCACGGCAATGGGTGCAATGGGAATGATGGCGAAGAAGAAAATAAGTTGAGTTGTTTGGGGGAAGAAGGAAGAAAGAAGAAAGAGGAAGGAGGAAAGAGGAAGGAAGAAAGAGGAAGGATTTTCTGCCTAAATAAATGAGCTTGCAAATGTGTAATCCACAAGTCCCTGCGAGTCGTTGCAGACCCTCGAAGTGGTCAAACACAAGCAAATAGATATTAAAATCGCAATTTACATTATAATAGAATAAAGACAAACATCTAATTACCAATCAGATACAGAAAATCTAATTCAAAATCAACTAAGAACCATGAGTATAGAAAACAACAAGCCTAAAACTATGAGTAAAAAAGTAACCCAACCAAAATTAAACGGAATTCCAGATATCAGACGTTTCTTTTACAAGAATGAAACGCCAATTTATTTCATAAGTGCCACCAATTTCAACCTTTTGGGAGCCGATGAGTGGATTAAAGGTTTTAAATTCATTTCATACATCGAGTGTTTCAACGGACTCCACCCAAACGTGTTTTCTCCGCAAGAGGAAATGCCTCACGATGAGTTTGAGAGCATTGAAGACATCAATAATTATTTGCTCCAGCACCCAGAAGTGCAACAATTCATTCAGACAAGAAAGCAATGGAGACAATGCGGGGAAGGCACTTTTCCTTATGTTCGATGAAAAAACGAGAAGCATTGGCGAAAAAATTGGGGTTGGAAACGATTTTCCCAAGTGCGGAAATGCGGACTTCCATGGACAATAAGGTAAATACCAACCGAATTGCCGAAAAAGCGGGCGTTGCCTGTGTGCCTTATGTGCTTGTCTGGAGTGAAAGACTACAAGCATTTGCAGGAAGTTTCCAAAGAATTGGGAACAGATTTAGTGATTCAAACTCCTTTTGGAGATTCTGGTCATACCACATTTTTCATTACCAATGAAGCGGAGTTCAATAAACACGCAGATGAAATCATCAAAGAAGATGAGGTGAAAATCATGAAACGTATCAATTGCCGTGGTTCAGCCATCGAGGCTTGCGTAACTCGCCACGGAACAATTGTAGCTCCGTTGATGACTGAATTGGTCGGATTCAAAGAATTGACTCCTTACAAAGGCGGTTGGTGCGGAAACGAAATCTACCCAGACGCATTCACTCCAACCATCAGAAAAAAGGCAAGGAAATATACACAGCTTTTTGGAGACCAATTGAGAAAAGAAGGCTACAAAGGCTATTTTGAGCTTGATTTCCTCATAGACCAAGACAATGGCGAGGTCTATTTGGGCGAACTCAATCCGAGAGTAACGGGCGCAAGTTCCATTACCAACCACGCAGTTTTTGCCTTGGCAGATGCTCCCTTATATTTATTTCACATTTTGGAATGGATGGATATAGATTATGAATTGAGTGTGAATGCTTTGAATGCAAGATGGGGAAAGCAAGAAAATATTGACGGTTGGAGTCAGCTAATCGTAAAGCACACTGAAGATACGATTGAGTACATTTCGGAAGCTCCAGATTCGGGAATTTGGCACATGTTTGATAACGGACACATCAAATTCAACCGTATGGATACGCACCGAAGAGCGGTGGAAACCGATAAGGAGGCATTTTTCTTGCGAATTTCCACCAAAGGAGATTATTTGTATGAAGGTGCCGATATGGGCATTTTAGTAGCAAGAGGCAGAATGATGACAGACGATTTTGAGCTGACACCACGTGCCAAAGCATGGATAAAAGCCATTCAAGGGCAATATGTTTCACAAATTGTGGAAGACAAAAGAGAGCAAGCATTCGTGCTGAAAGGCAGTTTGACTAAGTAAATCTGTCAGATAATAGATGCTGGACAATATTTACCAGACTTTATCAATAACTTAACGGCTCGTAAAGTTGTGATTCGCTTAAAATCGTATCATAGCTTTACGAGCCGTCAAGTATTTGCGGTTTATTATGTTAAAATGACTTGTATTATGGTAGCTTTGAACCAAAATCACTATCAAGCTAGTGCATTGAGTTCTAAGTTAGTGTCTGTAATTTTTTGGAATATTATTTTCTTCTGCAAAGCAAAATTTGTAGGCATAGCCATAGCTACGGCTAAGAATTTTAATGCAGTAGAAGGAAATAAGAAACAAAAATAACAATACAAACTTAGGAATTGATGCACTAGTTATTTAAAATACATAAACCAAAGGCGAATCAATTCGGACGATTACAAAAATATAAGAAATGCAGACACAATTTAATTTTGTTGATGAGCCTACAGTGCCAGGACTGAAATGGCAAACATTATTTAAAAGACATTGGCCGACTTATAAAAAGTGGTTAGAGTCAAAGGAATTCATGAGTATTTCCACTTTGGAATCATCAATTGGTGCACTCAAAAGGTATATGCCAGAAATGTTGCCTTCCTACGAAAAATTTTGCTCGCTTGTGGGCGATAATCCGATGGCGCAAAGATTTCTCACTGGTTTTCAGCCACCAGTTTACCCGAGTGGTTGCTCACAATTGGTACTTTCAGCGGTCAATCCAACCCTTATTCGCAACTATGATTATTACCCAAACTTGGTAGAAGGCACAGTTCTCAAAAGTGCTTGGAATGGCAAAAAAGTGATGGCTGTCGGAGATAGTTTAATAGGAATTTTGGATGGCATGAACGAAGACGGATTAGTGGTTTCCCATACTTTTGGAGGTAGAAAAGCGGTAGGAAAAGGTTTCGGGATTCCGTTTATTGCACGCTACATTTTGGAGTTTTGCAGTAATGTAAACGAAGCCGTGGAAGTGCTTTCCCGTATTCCCTCGCACATGTCTTACAATGTAACGGTAGTTGATAAAAGTGGGGTTTACAAAACTGTGCAGATGATTCCCAACGACTCGCCAGTTATCACAGAATCTCCTTACACAACCAATCATCAGAATATTATTGATTGGCCAGAGAATGCCAGATTCAACCAAACCATTGAGCGAGCTTCATTTTTGGAGCATATTATAACCGACAAGGCAATGAGTGCAGATTCTTGTCTCCAAGCCTTTTTGCAACCGCCACTCTACAACACAAAATTCTCCCAAGGATTCGGAACAATTTATACTTCAGTTTATAAGCCAACCGAAAATTTGATGGAAATGTACTGGCCATACAGAAAAGTCGAACATACTTTCGATACTTTTAAAGACAAGGTAGAGGTAGTCGAATATGTGGAGCCAGTTGGTCAGTTGAAGTAAAAAGGACAATGGAATTTGGACAACAGACGATGGATTTTTTTAATTGAATTATTGTAAAGTTGTTTTTAGTAAGAGCCAGACAAAATTATCGTATTTGTACTTGTAATTACATAACTAAACTTTACAAGTTCATGAACTTGAATGGATTTATCGAATAATTTACAGGTAATCATAAACTGGTAAGGCTCGAAAGCTGGTGCAAGCGTCCACGCTTGCACCTTTTAGCTAAAATAGCCTTACATGTTTCACACTACCAATTTACCCCAATTATGAGTTAGGTATTTGATAAGTACAATTATAGATTGGGGAAATTAAAACAGACCGGCCTTGCCATTAAAATGACTTTAAAAATTGATAGTCAATACTTTGAGTTTGATGTATTTTGTCAAATTATTGTCATGTAGTTTTAGATAAGTCTAAAAAAAGTGCAGTATAGTAAATCGTAAATTTTGACTACCTTAAAAATAACACGGTTAACTTGCTGAAAATCAATTTTTTAAACCCATTATTCGGGTAATTTACAAAATACGTTTCGCCATGTGGATTGATATATGGGAAATTTTGGTAGTAGTGGGTTTTGTGTTTCATGTTATAGGCTTCTCCGTACCTCGACTCTCTGAGTCGAGCAGTTTGCACGATAGAAAACTTGACTCAGAGAGTCGAGGTACGAATAAAAAAACATTGTAGTTTTCAATTGCACAACTGGCGTTACGCAGAAATGTACTTAGCAATTTAAAAGATTTACTAAAAACTGAGCTTTTGCGTGATCAGTAGGTGGAAGGAATTATTTAACATTTCTATTTAAATGTAACGCTCTGAATTTCAATAACTTACTTTGCTATAGATAAATGCCTTGACTTTGCATACCGTAATGCGGTTTTCCCTAACCGCAACTATTCAGGAGCATTATTCCATAAGAAAAGTATGCAAAGTTAAATCAGTTATCTATATGGCATCGGCCATCCATACTACTGGACATAAGTGAATCGCTGGCAGAGTCCGCAGGTCCTGCCAGACGTTGAACGAGTTAAAATCGACCTTCGGCAGGGTTTTTCGGGGGTCGCCATCGACACCTCTGCCGAGGTCTTGATTTTTGGAGATGTCCAGTAGTATGTCGGTCATCCGACTTTCTGTTTTTTACTTGTACTTATGTTATTTATTCTACGCTCTTGTTGGTCTTAGCCATTGCATAAATCAAGCGTTCGATTTCATAAAATCAAACAGGATTTGGAAAGCGTTGAAACTTTCAAAAGTAGCGAGACCAATAAGTTTCATCACAAGAATATTGTTGGTCTCGCTACAAAATTGGTCGATTGTTGTGAATTATCTAAAAGGAAAATAGCTGTTTGAATGATAAGAAAATTTTTCACAAACTAAGTTAATAACGGCTTTAAAAGCTATTCCGTAGATTTCTATTCCTAGAGGGATAAAGCCTTCTGTTCTTCAAGCAAGAAAAACCTACAAAAAAACACTTCTACTCAAACCAAAAATACTAAATCTAAACACATGGAATTCAAAAGCATAAATCCTTACAATAACGAAGTAGTAGGAAAATATACAGCACAGACAGAAGCGGAAACGACTGCCATGCTCAATAAATCGGCTGAGGCATTTGCCAAATGGCGTAAAGTGCCAATTGCAGAACGTTCAAAATTAATGAAAAAAGCTGGGCAGATTCTTCTCGAAAATGTAGAGGAATATGCTGAAATGATTACGCTCGAAATGGGGAAACCGATTAATGAATCACGAAGGGAAATAACCAAATGTGCTTCCGTTTGCGATTATTACGCAGAGAATGCCAGCACTTTTTTGGCAGATGAAATCATAGAAACAGATGCTTCCAAAAGCTTTGTTCAACATCATCCTATCGGGACTGTTTTCGCTATTATGCCCTGGAATTTCCCATTTTGGCAAGTTTTCAGATTTGCAGCACCTACTCTGATGGCCGGGAATACAGGAATCCTGAAACACGCTCCAAATGTATTCGGAAGTGCCATCAAAATTGAAGAGGTTTTCACGAAAGCAGGTTTTCCCAAAGGCGTTTTCCAGAACATGATTGTGCACCATGACCAAACGGAGAGCATTATCGCCCACGATGCTGTGAAGGCGGTTACGCTCACAGGAAGTGAAATGGCTGGCTCGGCAGTGGCACAAATAGCAGGAAAATATATTAAGAAAACATTGTTGGAGTTAGGTGGAAATAACGCTTTTATCGTTTGGGAAGATGCCGATATTGAAAAGGCCGTGGAGGTTGCGGTTACTTCCAGAATGCTGAATTGCGGTCAGAGTTGCATTGCTGCCAAACGCTTTATTCTATTGGAAGGGATTTACGATGAGTTTGTAACGAAATTCACAAAAGCGGTCAAAGAACTCAAATCTGGAAAACCGCTCGATGAAGATACAGAAATAGGGACTCTAGCCAGAAAAGACCTTGCCGACCAACTCCAAAAACAAGTAACTCAATCTGTAAAACAAGGAGCAACACTTTTATTGGGTGGAAAGCAAGATAATTGCTACCATGAGCCGACCGTGCTTGGGAACGTAAAGCCAGGAATGCCCGCATTTGATGAGGAGACTTTCGGCCCTTTGGCAGCCATGATAAAAGTAAAAACAATAGAAGAGGCCTTTAAACTTTCCGAGCAATCGAAATATGGATTGGGGGTAACGGTTTGCACTGAAAATATAGAAAAGGCACTTTCCATGTCCGAATTGGTAAGCGATGGTGCATATTTCATCAACGAATTAGTGAAATCTGACCCAAGGCTTCCCTTCGGAGGAGAGAAAACCTCGGGCTACGGTAGAGAACTTTCCAAAGATGGCATGATGGAATTTGTGAATCGGAAGACGATTTATGTGAAATAATATGATTTCCAACCTAATGAAAAGAGTCGTTCCACAATGGGAACGACTCTTTTGGATTTTGAAAACCCCTACTATCCCCTCCTCTTAAACTCCCCAAAACTCTTCAAAAGCGAATTGTAGAACATTTCTCCAACCAATTTCGCACCTTTTCTAGTGAAATGCGTGTAATCTGGGTTTGCCAAAGCGGGTTTGGAGTCCACCCAGCCGACAATGGAATTTTGCCCGCCCATGGCATCGTACAAATCCCAAAAGGCACAATCGGTCTCGAAAGCGGCTTCTCGCAAAGCATCTCTGAGTGCGGGAATGTTTGGGTAGGAGACGAATTCTGTTCCCGATTTCCGAGCCATGTCAGACGGCCCGATAACGATTATGTTCAACTCGGGAGAAAGCGATTTCAGGAACTCCAACTGCTTTTTGAACAGCATTTTATGATGATTATATTCCTCCCGAACGTAGGGAATTACGTTTACGCCAAACTGGAGAACCATCAATTTAATATTCAGTTTCTCCACTTGCTGACGCATAATTTCCCGATTTACCGAAGTGAACTCAATGCCCGAACTGCCACGAAAAGGCGCATTGTCTAGCGCAATTCCCACATTGCAATCGAAAGCAACCCCATAAATATCTGGGTCGCCTTTGCTGAATAGTTCCAGTTGGAGTTTAGAGAATTTACCTTCCACAGGCATTTGCCAGACTTCTAAGTTCGTAGATCTATCCAACGTTTTTTCAGTAGTATTTCCATTCCAAACTGCATTGAGTTTGATTGGGGCGAAACGATTTCGGTAAGCCATTTTCACGCTCTGAACTTCATAGATTTTGTCATAAGTTCTGATGAATGGCTTCAAATAAGTCAAGTTTCCTCGTACCTCCTTGATGGAGTCCTTATTTTCATGGTTTTGATAGGCGAACTTATGATAACTCCCCAAATAGCCATAATCCCGATGGAGCGAAGTTTTTTTGACACCGAAAATCTCGTAGCGTACAAAATTTTCAGTAGCTTCAAAGTTGGAAGTCGAGCGAATTCCCTTGATTTCTGTAGGCGGAATCATACCTACTCCACAACCTCCGAAACGTTTCTGCAACCTATTTCGCAAATATTCTGTAATTCTGTCTCCCTCAATCTGAGAGTCGCCATAATGCACAATCCGAATTAAACTTGTGTCAATTTCATGTTGGAGTGCGCTGAAAAAGGCATCTAAAATCGTATCTTTTCCTTTGGGGAATTGCAAAAAGCGGTTGAGCTTTTCGGGAACAACTTCCTCTACGATTTCCCCAATTCTGTTTGATGAATCGGCTTCTGTCAAATTCTCCAAACTGTCAATGCGAGTTTGTAGCTTTTCTACCGCAGACATATCTACAGTTTCCTTTTTCTGTGGTAATAAATCCTTGAAAGTGAACACTTTAATTGTCCAGTTTTCGCTGATTTTTATTTCCTCTGGGGACATGAGCATGACCAATCCAGCCATGCACGCAACGTAAATAAGCAAAATAAGAATACGGGAAGGTTTTATCATTTTTGAGAATGCACAAGCTGACACTTGCGCTATGTTTGTTTTATGTCAATAGCAAACTTAAAGCAAGATTTGGAGGAAAGAGAAAGGAAGAAGTAGAAAAAGTGAGGTATGAATCAAATCTGCTTTTATGAAATACAATCTCTTTACAGTTGACCTCCCAAAACACATTGCTTCATTCGTTCTGCCAAAAAATCATTTCTATTAACAATTCTACTATATTTGTCAAAACTATTGACATTTGGAACTATGGAAAAAGACGACCACGCAGAAGAGCAACTCATCAACGATTTCTACACGGCTTTCAGCAAATTAGATGCGGATGGAATGGCGAAGTGTTATCATCCTGAAGTGGAATTTTCTGACCCTGCTTTTCCCAAACTGAAAGGCGAAGAGGCAGTTGCCATGTGGCGAATGCTTTGTCAACGTGCCAAAGATTTCAAACTCACGCATTCTAATGTGAAAGCGGTGAACGGAAAAGGAAGTTGCAACTGGAACGCCACTTATCTGTTCTCAAAAACAGGCAGGATTGTCAACAACCATATCCAAGCAGAATTTGAGTTTAAAGATGGCAAGATTTACCGACACAAAGATTATTTCGATTTTTGGAAATGGACTAAAATGGCATTGGGCTTGCCAGGCACTTTATTGGGTTGGAGTGGATTTATGCGAAACAAAGTCCAAGAAACTGCTGGGAAAGAGTTGAAGAAGTTTATGGAAAAGAATTCGTAAATGTGGAAATTGATAAATGTGAGAATTTGAAAATCGTAATTCGTACATCTTAAATCTTAAATTATTTATGGCAAAAAAAGGTTCATCATCGTCCAAGACGTTTAAAAATCCATTAGTTCAGGCATTAGGAATTGTGTTGCATCAGATGCGGAATTCCACTGGATTGAATTCCGATGAAGTGGCGGCAAAAATTGGTTTGGGCGGTTCCAGCTACCGAATGATTGAAGCAGGTTCTGCCATTTTGCATCCTGGGCGTTCGCTGAATATTATCCAAGTGTATGATAAAATTGAGTTTGAGCCACTTTGCCGACTGCTCGTAGCGGTTCAAGTCATGGAAACGGGAACTTCCACCGTAGAAGATTTCAAAAACTCCACCATTCTGCTCGGAGACACAGACCCACAACTCCAAGTGATTTTCGATGCGCTCATGCCCGTTTGGAAAATGGTGGGGAAAGATGATGCGAACAAAATCAGCAGTTATATTGACAAAACGGAAATCCCCAATCTCATTGCCGATTTCCTGACCACCAATAAGCATTTTGGAGTCGAACGAGAACGCAGATTGGATGTGCAACTCAATTCCCTCATCGAAGACACGCCAAGTATTTACCTGGATTTCATTCTCGATACCTTGAGAAGCCTGAAAAAACACCGACTCCATTATTTCCCCGAGGAATCTCGCTCTTGGGAGAATGACAATAAGCACAATTTCACTAATCTCTACGCAGTCATAAAAGATGCGAGTAGCTTACTGGATAAGCATAATTTCGAGTCTTTCGATTACAATTATTTGTGGCAACCGCAATTCGAGACCTTGCAATATATTTTCTTAGATGAAAAATATGATTCGGAAACTGCCAAAAAGCTGTTTAGAGACAATCTCCACTCTGCCCTGAAAGACAAACACGTTCGCTACCAAGTGGAACTGAAAGAATTTGATGAGGCAATGGAAAAAGTCTCTTTCAAAAGCGGAAAAGCCAAGAAAGAAGGAGCTGCTCAATTTGGTAAAACAGAAAGCAGATGACGAACCATTAGATTTATTGTGGGTTTTCACTTTGAAAAATGGCAACAAAGTAGGCTTCATTTCCAGTTCCGAACCGCAAAAGATATTCTACGGAACTACCCTGAATTACAGGGAAACCAATGAGAAGCTGGATTCTTTCAAACAGATTTGGGGAGAGTTGTAGATGAGGGAATTAGAAAATTAGAAAATGTGAGAATTAAGAAATGAGGAAATGAGGAAATGAGTTTTGCTGTTGTATGACTGGATGGGAACACGGCCTGCAAGCAGTACACGGACTTCGTGCCACGGATTAACACGGGATATTCTTACAGTAAATACTCACTTATACTTATATGTGGATGAGTATTTATTATTTAGCATAACGTAAGTAAATTGATTTTAATTCCTTGTCTATTATGCATTCCTCTACAAATTCTTTATTTACTTTGTACTAAAGACTTCCGACTAAAGACTATTACACAATGCTCCAGAAACTTTTCAAGCCCATAGACATTGCCCCACTCGTGTTTTTCCGAATTTTTGGCGGTTCGCTCATGACCATCGAAATCACTGGCGAGTTGCTCACAAAATATCGCCTCGAATATCTCCACCCGACTTATCATTTGCCTTACCCGTTTTTTGAATGGCTCACTCCTTGGGGAGAAATTGGCGTGTATGCGCACATGATTTTCAATATTCTGATGGGAGTTTGCGTGGTTTTGGGATTTTATTATCGAATTACCGCATTTTTGCTGTTTCTTGGCACGAGTTCCCATTTCCTGATGGAGCATTCAGTCTATATCAACCACATTTATTTGTATTGGTTATTGGCATTTCTGCTCATTTTCATTCCTGCCCACCGAGCTTTCTCGCTCGATGCGAGGCGGAATCCTGAAATAAAATCTTCTACTGCACCCGCTTGGTGTCGGCTGATTCTGCTTTTCCAAATCTCTTTGGTTTATTTCTTTGCGGGAATCGCCAAAGTGAATCCCGATTGGTTCAACGCCATTCCCATGAAGTTTTGGCTGAACGAGAAATCCCACTATCCGATTATTGGCGGTTTGCTCGGCACAGATTGGTATCCGTATTTGGTTTCTTACGGAGGCGTGTTTTTCGATTTGCTGATTGTGCCTTTCATGATTTGGCGCAAAACACGGAAACCAGCTTTCGTCATTGCCTGTGTTTTTCACGTAACCAATGTTGCCATGTTCGGGATTGGCACTTTCCCGTGGATTTCCATTGTGATTACTTCGCTGTTTTTCCCACCTGAAACTTTCCGCAAAATGGGTTTCTTGGCGAAAAGATTGCCAAAGTTGGATTTCAATTCCTACAAAATGCCTTCTGCAAGTTGGCAAAAAGTGGTTTTGGTTGGATTGGGTTTATATATGTTCATCCAATTGGCAATTCCGATGCGCCAATTTTTCTACGGTGGAAATCTCTCTTGGCATGAGGCTGGACATAATTTCTCTTGGCACATGATGCTCAGAACCAAACGAGGCGGTTCGCTTTCCTACAAACTCCAAGACCCGAAAACGGGAAAAACCTGGCGGGAAAACCCACAAGAATACCTGACCCGAAAGCAATTTGTGAGATTGAAAGGCAAACCCGACCAAATTCTATTCTTCGCCCACTTCCTAAAAAGAAAGTACGAAGCTGAATATCCAAACCTAGAAATTTACGCTCATTCCCAAGTTTCCCTCAATCGTCAACCCGCAAAGCTTTTTGTGGATTCCACCGTGAATTTGGCAAATGAGCAATGGACTTGGGGCGTGGCAGATTGGGTAATGCCTTTTGAGGAAGAGTAATGTGGAAATGTGAGAATTAGCAAATTTGAGAATGTGGAAATAAAAAATGAATGTAATAGAGTTTATTAATCCAAGAGATTTAAGTAGCTGGCGGTGTCGATAGACCCGCCAGTCTGCGAGTTCCATAATAAAATTATGTTCATAATCTCTAACGTTCATTTTTTGGGCGCATCTCATTTTGTCGCACACTAAAAAAGCATACGCTGGCAGAGGTCGCAGACCCTGCCAGACGTTTATTATAATCTCAATTATTTCATTTGAAGAGTAGGTTTTAATTTACTGCGACATTTTGAGATGCGCCCCATTTTTTTTGCAATTGGCTTACTTATCAGAAAAATATTAGAGTCAATGGAGAAAAATACATACTACTATACAAAAGTGAATCGCTGGCAGCGGTTGTAAACCCTGCCAGACGTTGAGCGGTTGCAAGCCAACCTTCGGCAGGGTTTTCTGGGAGTCGCCATCGGCATTGTTGCCGAGGTCTTAGTTTTTTCAAAATGTATAGTAGTATGAGAAAAACAACAAAAGTGAGTCCCTCGGAGTGGCTGAAAGTCTTCCGAGTGGTCGAGCAGATGAACTAACATGAATTACAAAGTTTCTTGATACATAATACTTGTGCCGTAACTACTCATGTTGTTTAAGTTATTGACTTTCAATGTATTATAAATTGCACGAAGAATTTAAATGTAACTTTTGAATTGAATTAGTATTTTTATAGTCGAAATAATTTGAATATATACTCAAATTAGCCAAATAATCTTTGAATAGTACAACAAGAGAACCTGAGTAAGAAATAGTACAATATGTATGAAAATAGAAAAAATAAGATAATATGCTATTTTATAGGCTGGAATCGCTCAATTTTTTAATTCGCCAACTCGCTAATTCACCAATTCGCCAACTGAGTCGTTACCTTGTGTCTCGCTACTTATTCGTTCCAATTTCCATATTTACAAATTCTCACATCAGCAAATTGCCCAGAATCCTTATCTTTGCCGAAATCATCGGAAAATGATTGATACAATTGACATTTTAATTTCAAATCCAGAAAATATATGAGTTTAGTAACAGTTGGTTCTGTGGCTTTCGATGCCATTGAAACGCCATTTGGCAAAACAGACAAGATTATTGGCGGTGCAGCCACCTACATTTCTTTGGCAGCTTCTTACTTTGTGAAACCTGCCAAAATAATTGCCGTTGTGGGTGGAGATTTCCCTACCGAATACATCGAAATGCTGAAAGAGCATGGAGTTGACACGGAAGGGTTGCAAATTAAGCAAGATGAAAAGAGCTTTTTCTGGTCTGGAAAGTACAGAAACGACATGAATTCACGAGATACTTTGGTTACAGAGTTGAACGTATTGGAAAATTTCGACCCAATTGTCCCTGATTCTTACCAAAAATGTGATTATCTGATGTTGGGAAACTTGGCTCCTGCAGTTCAGAAAACAGTGATTGAGCGAATGAAAAAACGCCCAAAATTAGTTGTGATGGACACCATGAATTTTTGGATGGACATTGCCTTGGACGATTTGAAGGAAACCATGAAACTGGTAGATGTCATTTCCATCAATGATGAGGAAGCCCGCCAACTTTCTGGGGAATATTCTTTGGTAAAAGCTGCCAAAAAGATATTAGAAATGGGACCTTCCTACGTAATCATCAAAAAAGGAGAGCATGGCGCATTCCTCTTTAAAGGTGATAAAGTTTTTTTCGCACCCGCTTTGCCATTGGAAGAGGTTTTTGACCCGACTGGAGCTGGCGATACTTTTGCAGGTGGCTTCATTGGCTATTTGGCAAAGACTGACGATATTTCTTTTGAGAATATGAAAAGAGCCATCATTTACGGCTCGGCAATGGCATCTTTCTGCGTGGAGAAATTCGGCACAGAGTCTTTGGCAAACCTCGATAAAGGCGATATGAAGGAACGAGTGCAACAATTCGTGGATTTAGTGCAGTTGGAAGGGGAAATCTAAGCAAATAGTAAAGAGGTAAAATAGAAAATTGGCAAAGTGAACTGCCAAGCAAAACGCAATCATTCAAATCTTGAATGATTGCGTTTTTTTGTTGTTTCATGATTGGTATAAAAATATACAGAGACCCGAATAATGGGTTTAAACCTTTGTTATTCAGAGAGTTAACCGTGTTATTTTTAGAGTAGTCAAAAATTAAGATTTGCTATATTGTACTTTTTTTAGATTTAATCAAAAATTATATGACAATAATTTAACGGAACTGATAAAATCAAAATACTGATTACTAAATACTTAAATCATTCTTAATTCTTAATTTTTAATTTTTAATTTCCCCAATCCATAATTGTACTTATCAAATACATAACTCATAATTGGGGTTATCTGTAGCCGATAGCTTCCAGCTGTCGTAAAATAAGCTATTTGCGTTAGCAAATTCCTATTTTTAGCAATTGGGTTTTTAATAACATTACTTGTTTCATACTACCATATACTTTCCTGTTTCGCCATCTTTCTATTTTTCACTTGCCCTTGTTCCCTTCAAAAATAGCCTTCGCCTCTTCAACGACTTCTCTAGGAAATTCCACAAACTCCAACAATTTAATGGCATTTGTTTGGGAAGGCAAACCTGTTTTGATTTGGTAATCGAACTTCAAACCGTCAGAGTCCACATCTTCTTGAAAGTGGAAAGTTTTGTATTGCTGATTGAGCCAATGGCAGATTTCCACATCGTGCGTGGCAACGAGTGGGAAATGGTTTTTGCCCGACAAATATTTCAGAACTGCCGTAGCGGAACTCACTCGCTTAGGCGTGTTTGTGCCTTTGAAAAGTTCATCTATCAAAAAAAGACAAGGGTTTTGGTTGGAGTTAGCGGTTCCCAACAGCTTTTTGATAGAAAGAATCTCATTCATATAGTAACTCGCACTTTCCGACAAATCATCGGCAATGCGCATGGAGCTACAGATTTTTAGGAATGGAGCTTGATAAGAATCGGCAAAAACTGTGAAAATAGTTTGCGCCAAAACTGCATTCAGTCCAATCGTTCTCAGAAAAGTTGACTTCCCCGACATGTTCGAGCCTGTGATTAAAATGCCTTTTTCGGCAATCTCCAAGCTGTTTCCTACGCAATTTTCTATGAGCGGATGGCGCAAGTTTTCAAATTTCAGTTCGGATTGGGTTGCTTTTTCGGTTGGAGTGAGTTGCGGTTTTCCCCAATCGGTTCGGGAGTTTCGGAGAGAGGCTACGGAAAGCGCAAAATCCAGATTGCCCACAAATTCAAAAATATTTCTGATAGGTTTTTGGTGTTTCCTGATTCCGAGCAAAAGTTTGCGAAAGGCGGAAATCTCCACCAAAGAAAGGCTTTTGATGATTTCCGAAACGAACCAAATAATTCCCAATGGGTCGGCTTGTTGTCCGCTGTTTCCTGAAAGAATTAGCAACCTGAATTTCAAGTTTCTTAGTTTTTGCAAATCAATTTCCAAATTATTTTTGGAATTGGAAATTGAACTTTCAGGGAGGTTTTTACCTAATTTCTTCGCCACTCTCAAAAGAACTGGCAAGCGTTGGAATGCCTGAACATAGCGTTGAACTCGTTGCTTATTCACAAAATGCAAAATCATATTACTTGCCAAAACCAGCACGAGCAACAGAGATAGTTGCGGAACGAAAAACGAACCAACGAAGCAAAAAAGCGTGAAAATTTGCCAAATCCAGACAAAAGAAGTCCATTTTGGGGAATCCATCGTTTCTCCAAAGAACAGTTGCGGGAAATAATAGTCTTTAGAATTGTTGAGTTTCTGCAACTCCAACTGAAAAGGCAAGCGTAGCTTTTCATCTTTCCGAAAGCTTTCTACCAATTCATCAAGTTGCTCTAATTCACTCAGTTCAGATTTTGGGAAATGCAGGTTTTTCCACAGAGTCTGCTCGCCAATTTTGCTTTGCGTGTGGTTGAATTGCTCAAACAAATTTCGCAAATCTAAATCTCCAGACGTTTGGGAATCTATGGAATCTTGTGCTGACTCATAAAAAAATGAATCTTTGAAAGACGTAATTTCCGACCAATTCAAGTAGCTTGATTTCGGTTTCCCCCAACTTTCTCTTGCCCTTTTCAATTGCGCTTCTTTCTGTCTGTTCCGAATCAACAGGATAATTCCTAAGACTAGAAGAAAAATGGCAATGAAAATTAGAAATTGATAGAACATAGTTTGCGTGTTATTTCTTATTTCAATGAGAATAATTAAAATGGCTCAATCGTTAATTTGGGTATTGAGTACAATTTTGATTTTTTGATTGTGTTGCAAGCGTGGACCGAAAGGCTGGCGCAGGTTCTTTCTGGGGGCGCAATCGCCAACCTGTGCCGAACAATGGAAATCAGTCTCTGACTGAATTTTTATAGAGTAACGGTTCTTGAAGTGGAATTATCGGAGTAATACAATGCTTTAACCAAATTAACTATTGAACCATTAAAATATCAACTTGACTATTCAACCAAACTTAAAGAGATTTGGACTAAGAACTGATTAAATTAAATCCAAAAAAACATGACAGATATATTCGATGCTTGCCGAAATGGCGATTTGGAAACTTTGCGTAAAATCTATGAGCAAAATCCAGCCTCAATCAACACTCCGAGCAACAAAGGTTTTACGCCATTGGTTTTGGCGGTTTATAGCAATCAGACCGAAGCAGTTTCTTTTCTACTCTCCAAAAATGCCGAAATTGATGGGCAAGACATGGCAGGAAACACGGCTCTCATGGGCGCAGTTTTCAAAGGCTATGAGAACCAAATCAACTTGCTTCTCGAAAAGGGTGCTTCTGTAAATATCCAAAATAAAGATGGTGCAACGGCTCTGATTTATGCGGTTATGTTCGATAAATCAGATTTGGCAAAATTACTTCTCAAAGCTGGGGCAGATGCGTCCATCAAAGATGCCAAAGGGCAAACTGCCATGGATTATGCGAAAGGAAAGGAAATAGAAGGTTTGTAAATTGCTGATTTTCATAAATTCAACTATGCCTAAGAGTATGTTTGGATTGATTTTTTTGCTCAAAATCTAAATCTCAATGTGTATTTGTGTTTAGACTATCTCCAAAATTTCAGTAATTTAGTGGTTGTACACAAAAATCTTAAAAAATGAATGTAGCGGAAGAAGGGATTTATACCATTTCGGAATATCTGGAGATTGTGGAAACACGAGAGGGCAGGGCGGAATATCATGATGGTTTGATTATTCCTTTGGAAGGGGAAACGAAAAGACATTCAAGAATAAATGGAAATTTGATAGTGATGTTTTTTGAGTTGCTCAAAAACTTAGACTGCCAACACTACAGTATAAATCTGAAATTATTGATTGAGAAATATAATAGCTTCTATTATCCTGATTGCATGATTATTTGTCATAATCAAGGGAAAGGAAGTGATATTCTTGAGAAGAATCCTTCCGTAATCTTAGAAGTTTTATCAGAAAATACTGAATATTATGATTGTGGCAAAAAGCTAGAATCGTATCGTAGCATTCCCTCTTTGCAAGCCTATTTGCTAGTTTCCCAGTACGAACCCAAAGTGGAAATCTATGCTCGCACGCCACACGGAGAGTTTTGGAAATACCAATCCATTCATGGTTTGGAGGGAGTGGTGGAAGTTGAGTCTCTCAATCTGAAACTGAAGCTTGCGGAAATCTACGAAAGCATCAGTTTCGATAAGTAAAAAGCCTGGAAACCACCTTGAATCTGTCTCAATTACCAAACTCATGCTGAAAGGAAAAAGAATATTGCTAGGAATCAGCGGAAGCATTGCCGCCTACAAAACTGCTTCATTGGTTCGATTGCTCAAAAAAGAAGGTGCGCACGTTCAAGTGATTATGACTGAATCTGCCAAAGATTTTATTACTCCGCTGACTTTGGCAACGCTTTCCGAAAATCCTGTGCTCATTCCATTCCAAAAAAATGAGGCTGGCGAATGGAACAATCACGTGGAGTTGGGCTTATGGGCAGATTTGTTTGTAATCGCTCCTGCAAGTGCCAACACTCTGGGCAAAATGGCAAATGGAATTTGTGATAACCTGCTGATTGCCAGTTATTTGTCAGCCAGATGCAAAACGGTTGTTTGCCCTGCCATGGATTTGGATATGTATGCGCACCCAAGCACACAAAGCAATTTGGAGCGATTGCGAGGATTCGGGAATTTGGTAATTGATGCCGAAGAAGGCGAATTGGCGAGTGGTTTGTCGGGGAAAGGCAGAATGGCAGAGCCTGAAAATATTTTAGTTTGGATTGAGAAATTCTTTGCCACCAAAAAGCAACCACTTTTGGGTAAGCAAGTAATGATTACCGCTGGTCCAACCCACGAACACCTCGACCCTGTTCGGTTTATTGGCAATAGTTCCTCGGGGAAAATGGGCTATGCCATCGCCACGGCTTTGTGGGAGCAAGGCGCAGAAGTTACGCTAATTAGCGGTCCTTCCAATGAAAAACTGCCAAGCAAAGAAATCAGCCTGATTCGAGTTACCAATGCGCAGGAAATGTTCGAGGTTTCCAACTTCTATTTCCCACAATCTGACATCGGGATTTTTTCGGCAGCCGTGGCAGATTATTCTCCCAAAGTGGTGGCAGACTCGAAAATTAAGAAATCTGACCCGCAAATGATGGTGGAGTTAGAGAAAACCAAAGACATTGCCCTGGAAATGGGGAAACTCAAACAGCCCAATCAGATTACAGTTGGCTTTGCGCTGGAAACCGACAATGAGTTGGAGAATGCAAAAGGGAAACTCGTCAAGAAAAATTTCGACTTGGTTGTATTGAATTCTTTGCAAGACGATGGTGCAGGTTTTGGCTACGACACCAACAAAGTTACTTTCGTTACCAAAAAAGGCGTAGAATCTTATCCGCTAAAACCGAAAATAGAAGTTGCCAAAGATGTAGTTCATGCAATTGTCAAACTCTCCGATGAATTGATGGAAACTTCAGGGGAAGAAATTGGCGATTTGGCAAAATCGTAAATGAGTGAGTTCATAACTTTCGACCCACATTATCTCTTTCATTATAAATGGATTTTCATGTTAAAAAATCACTTCCAATTGTAAAATCCAACCAACATATTTTACATTAGCCACGCAAACCACGAAATATCTTGCTAATTCTTTCGTAAAGAACATAGCAAACCTTAGAATTCGACTTCCTATGAATAGAAATATAGCTCTCGTAGCAATTGCCCTTTTAGTTTCAGCGAACCTTTTTGGTCAAAAAATCCAATCAACTTTAATAAAAAATACGAATCTCCCAGAAAAACCATTGGTTCAGTGGGATTATTGGTACGGACAACCGTGGGAATACGATGCGGAAATTCCCTTGGCTTTTGGCTCGGAAGAAGATTTCTGCAAAGAATTTGAGAAATATATTGATGATAAATTTGCTCCTGCCACAGCTTATTCTGATGAATGTGGAGATGAAGCCGTTTCCATTCGGGAAGATTTGGAAATTGACGAAGGCTGGCTGACCGAACATGATTATTATGCAGTTTGGGATTCCCAAAATCTGAATTCTTACGGCTTCGACATCAAAAGTTTCAATGAAGCGGTTTCCCTCAAATTATTTGACGAGGCAAAAGCAGAAGGTTGGAGCATGCCAGTCAAGAATACAAAAATCAACTCCAAATATGGCACAAGAAGAGCCAGATGGCATCATGGAAGCGATTTGGATTTGGAAATTGGCGATTCAGTATATGCCGTTTTCGATGGGATTGTCAGAATTGCCAAAGTGAACCGTGGCGGTTATGGAAACTACGTGTTGGTTCGCCACAAAAACGGCTTGGAAACACTCTACGGACATTTAGATGAATACATGGTGGATGAAGGAACGGTCGTGAAAGCGGGGCAAATTATTGGTTGGGGCGGAAACACAGGCAGAAGTTCGGGACCACATTTGCACTTTGAGGTTCGCTATAACGGGCATTCCCTAGACCCAACTCACTTGTTCGATTTCGACAAGGAGGAAATGGTTACCTTGCAGGATTTCACGTTGACAAGAGACCATTTCCACGATTACATCAAAAGCCTAGAAGCGCAATATCATAGAATTCGCAGAGGAGATTGCCTTTCTATTGTGGCAAGAAGATATGGTTCCAGCATCTCCAAAATTTGCCGATTGAACGGGATTTCCAGAAAAACCACTTTGAGAATCGGAAGAAGGTTGAGAGTTAGATAACAGAATTCAGTTATCAGTTATCAGTTATCAGTTATCAGTTATCAGAAAAAAAGCTAGAATTTAGTGGATAACTAATTCTAGCTTTTTCAAATACTTCTATTTTCTTGATACACGATACTTGTGTCTTGCTACTTATTTGAATACATCCAAAACAACCAACTCAAAACCTTCTACGGTTTTTGAAGCCAGTATGCCAGAAAAGGCTTTTATGTGCAGTTTGAATTTGTCTTTCTCTAGGAAATATTGCTCTACGCAGTTTTTGTCAGTATCCACAATCAATATTCTTCTACTCCGTGCAGGGCGTAATCCTCAAACTTGATTCCTCGGTCTCGCTCCTCGGTGGAATCAGACAGAACTTCCACCACGAAATGCGGTGGCGGAAAGGCACTTTGCTTCTCTTGGAATGTATCGGAGACTTCTTTTCGCCAAAAGCAAATATCCGGCTCGTAGTCGTTTCGATTGCAACGAATCATTGCTTTTTCGTAACTGCATTTTCCAAGATTATTGTGATTGGCTTGTAAAAGTAACGATTTGCCTATTTTCGATTTGAGACTTCTGATTTTTTCAGTTGATGGAGCATGATAATAACCGACTCCATTTATAAATTCTGCCTTGGTGTCTGAACCTGATTTCTTCCAAAAACTTTTTCTTGATTCCTTCTCGCTTTCCCAAGCCTCCGTCATTTCTTGCAAATGATTTGGAAATTGGAGCGATTTGATGATTTCTTGAATGTTTGTGGTCTGGGTCATCTTTATAGAATTTTCTATTTACTAAGATAACGAATTTTGTTGGGAAATAGATTTTCGGTAATTGCTGAATACGCAAGAAGAGAGGTCTTTTTTCAAAGAACCTCTCCCAAATGCAAGTTGTGAATTACTGTTAGTTTATGGAATCCTCCTAATTATTACTTCATTTTCTTAAAGCTGTAAGACATATTGTAAGCAATATTATAGGCAGTTGTGTTCCCTTTTTTCCACCAAATAGTAGCGTAGAAGTTCGTATCGCTGGCAGGGTCAATAAATCCGATTACCCAATACAACCAAGTAGGATGTGTGCTGGCAGAGCATCTTGCCCAGTAGCCATTGTAACCGCCACTGTGGTATTCTCCTTCGCCAGAAACTTGGTAGCCTTTCTGACGAACAATTTTATCGACCATACCTTTGGCAGTTTCCGAGTAGTCTTTGAAAGGCTCCATGTGCAACCAAGTCATATTGTCTCCAGAAGTAAACTCTGAACCTGTGCTGTTTTTTACCTCATGAGTTGTCGGGATGGAGAAAGCCACGCCATAGTCTTTCCACGTATATTTAATTGTTTGTGCGTTCGCCACACCTGCTCCGAATAGAAATAGAGCAATTACCATCATCTTGTTTAAGAAATTCGCTTTCATAATTAGTATAGTTTATAGTGAAAAATTGATTGGATTAGAATTAAACTTTTTGTAATGCTTGAAAACTTTGAAAGATATTGTTAGATATTTTACTAATATTAGAGTCTAAAATCATTCTAAGTAAGTGCTTGGACAGAAATAGCCTTGTAATTGATATTTATAAGTGTCTGAAAATCAGTTTTTTATTTATTTTTTTGATAGATGATACTTTTGTCTCGTTACTTAGATATACTTAAATACTTTCCTATTTGATTTTTTGTAAGTATTTCATTATCAGTTATTTGAGCTACTTTGGACTTACGACTTGAGCGCAAGTCCGATTAAGACTTTGTACTACTTAATTATGCAATCAATCTATTTCTTGGCAACTCAAAATTCTTTGCTGTGATTACATTCGTAAAGCTAGGGCAAGCAAAAAAGAATAGCGAGAAATGGCGAGGAACAAAGCGGACAACAAAGGGGCAAAATTCGGACATTGTGCTTCTACGTTCTTTAAAAAGGGTTTTTATGGTTGGATTGAGTTGCGGAATATGCGAATTGTAATTTTTATCTTCTGTTTTTTCGGATTGAGTTTCGAGTTTTTCGCTCAGAGCTATATTACTTCTATCCATACTTATGGCGTGGCAGACGGAATGTCGAGCAGAAATGTGAACTGCTTTTTGCAAGACTCCAAGGGTTTCCTCTGGATTGGGACAAACAATGGACTGAACCGCTTCGATGGCACAAGATTCAAGACTTACACAAAAGAAGAAAATGGGGTGGAGCAGCAATAGCATCCATCAGGTTGCCGAAGATGACGAAGGAAATTTGTGGTTACTTTACGGGAAGGATTTCGGAGAGGCAACTGCTTTGGATATTTTCAATTCTGCAACAGGAGAAAGGAAAACCGCTACTCGATTTCTCCAACAAAAGCTTCCTTTCAAACCTAAAAACATTGCCGAAATTACTCAATCCAACAATACTGTTTGGATTACTACTTTCCAAGGTGAGGTTTTCAGTTATCGGAATAGGAAAGTAGCGTTGAAATTTGAGTTGCAGAAACGGGCCGTTTCCAAACAGTTTTTCCCGACTTTTGGTGGTGGCGGTTGGCTGGTTTCAGACCAAAAGCTATTCAAACTCTCAAAATCCTACCAATTGGAACGGGAAATTGAGATAAATTTCACAATTGAACAAGTTTTCAGCACCAACTCCAAACTAGAGCCTTACCTGATTGTGAGAGATGACGATGCCGTTCCCAACGGAGCAGATTCAGTGCCTATCTATTTGTATCTGGGAGAAAAGCGGATTGCCCAATTCCCCAACGATTACACGAATCTCATTGCCATAGATTTGAAGAAAAAGGAACTCTGGCTTAGTTCTCCAAAAAATGAGAAAGTAATTGTCTCCAACTTCAATGCACAAATTTTAGAAGAAAATGAAGGTGGATTTGAGCGAGATATTGCCTCTTTGGAATATCTGAAACCGCAACTCTGGTACTATTTCAAAGGCGAGCAAATTGCCTTGGCTCAAACCAACATCACGCCATTCAGCAAATATTTGCACAATAAAAACAGCATTTATAATCGGAATTACGGAGTAAGAGGAATGCAGTTATTGAACAGTAACTCATTGTTAGTCAGTGGCTTGGGTTACAGTTACAAAATGAATTTGAAAACCAAGAAGGAAGAGCAATTTGCCAAACAACTTATTTACTATGACAGAACCATAGATAAGGATTTCACGAACGGCTTGGCAATTATGAAAGACCGAGCCAATAATTTTTGGATGACTGACGAAAAACTTCGTCTGGTAAAATACGATTCGGAGAACGAAACCTATCAGCAATTCAAATACACCGAATCGCTACAGAAAGCCTTTCAGGAAAAAAATGGGCGAGTCCAAGAAATCCAGCCAGCCATGCAGTGGAGTCTTTTTGAAGACGTTCAAGGCAAAGTTTGGATTGGACACAAAAACGGGCTTTTCCTATTTGGAAAATGAGGAGAGTAATCTGAAAGTTTTCGGAAAATTCGGAAGGTTCGAGAAGTTTAAAGAGGCTTCTGTCTTCCATTTCCAGCCTACTGAAAAAGGAGTTTGGCTCGCCACCAGCGAAGGGCTTTTTCTGCTCGATACGGAAAATGGAATTGTGGATTGGGTTCATACCAACGGAGACGAAAAACATCGGATTCCGCATAACACAATCGCCCATATTTTTGAAGATGAAAAAGGTGTTTTTTGGCTCGCCAGCAAAGGTGGTGGCTTGATTTGGTGGAATCGGAAAACGGGCGAAACACAGCAGTTTACCACGAAACAAGGACTTTCCGACAATACGATTTATGCAGTTTACGGAGACGATTACGGCAAACTTTGGCTCAGTAGCAATTGGGGAATCATGCGTTTTGATAAGGAAACACACGAAATCAGCACCTATTTGCCAGAAGATGGCGTAACGCACGAGGAGTTCAACACCATTTCCCATTTGCAAACCGAAGATGGCACCATCTATTTTGGCGGACTGAATGGAATCACGAGTTTCCACCCGAAGAATTTTGAATTGAGCGGCACGGACAGCAAACCACTTTTGCTAACTTCTGTTTCTCGGCAAGAAGGCAATTCGGGCAATCTGATAGATGAAACTGGGAATTTCGAGGTACAAAAGAAAATCGTTCTCGAACCAAACGACTTGGGGTTCAGCGTAGAATTTTCCTATATGGATTTCCAGAATACCAAAAGCCGTTATGCTTATCGGATTTTGGGAATTGACCAAGATTGGAATTATTTGAGCGAAGCCAACATCAGAATTGGGCGTTTGCCCTACGGAAATTACCAATTGGAAATTCGGGCAGAAGGCAATTTAGGCGTTTGGGAAAAACCCACTTCTATTCTTATTGAACAGAAAAAACCAATTTATTTGGAGTATTGGTTTCTGATTCTTTCAGCTGTGGTTGCGGTCGGATTGATTTGGGCGATTGTCCGTTTCCGAACTCGGCAACTGAAAAAAAACCAGAAGCTGTTGGAGCATGAAGTTGCCAAAAGAACCTCACAAATTGAACTTGATAAGGAAATTATTGCCGAACAAGCGGAAAACCTGAAAGCACTCGACAAGCTGAAATCGAAATTCTTCGCCAATATTTCCCACGAATTGCGCACGCCACTTACTTTGGTTTTAGGCCCAATTTCCCAACTCCTAAGCCAAAAATCTTCTCCAGAACAGGAAAAAAAGCTTTTGTTGCATTCTAAAAGAAATGGGGAAAGCCTGCTCAAAAAAGTGAATGAGATTCTGGATTTATCTAAAATGCAATCTGACAAACTGGAATTGAAGCGAGAAGTGGTGGAATTCTATTCTTTTGCCCAATTGGTTTTTGAGAATTTCCAAACGCAAGCAGTACTGAAAGGAGTGGGTTTTAAAATGGATTTCCAAATTGAACCCGACTTTTTCATCATGGCAGATTCCTACAAGCTTTCCCAAATCCTCAACAATCTGCTTTCCAATGCGCTGAAATTCACGCCACCAAAAGGGCAGATTTCCTGTAAAGTTTGGGAAGGAAATAACCAAGTCAACATTTCTGTTTCCGACACGGGAATCGGGATTTCAGCAGAGGATTTGCCTCATGTTTTCGAGCGATTCTATCAATCCAAAAACACAAAAACTTCCCAGGCAGGAACGGGAATCGGTTTGGCACTCTCCAAAGAACTGGCGGAACTGATGCACGGAAGTTTGGAGGCAAAAAGCGAGTTGGGCAAGGAAACCACATTTGTATTTTCTTTGCCAATTGATGAGAAAAGCCGAAAGTTGAAAAAAGCATCGCAAAAGCAAAGCGAGTTCCTTTCCAAAATAGCGAACAACAACAAATTGGATTTGGGAGACACAGAAAAATGGCGAATTTCTGCCTTTCCCCATTCAAAGCATATCTCAAGGGAATCTGCAGAATTATCAGACAAAAATCAGACTTCGAGCAATCATACAGCTATTGAGAGCGCTTTCACGCAAAGTTTCCAAGCTGAAAAAGAGACTTTATTGATTGTGGAAGACAACTTGGAAATGCAGGATTTCATTTCTTCATTACTCCAAGAAAAATACAATCTACTGCTCGCCAACAATGGGTTAGAAGCCATCGGAATTCTCAAAAAAAACTCGCCAAATCTGATTCTTTCCGATGTGATGATGCCCGAAATGGATGGTTTCGAGTTGTTGGATTGGGTAAAATCCAACGAAAAATGGCGAGCAACTCCCATGGTCATGCTCACTGCCAGAATTGCCGAGGAAGACAAACTCCACGCCCTGACAACAGGTGTAGATGATTACATTACCAAACCGTTTTCCCCACAAGAATTGCGAGTCAGAATCGGAAATCTGCTCGCCAATGCGAAGGAAAGGCAAACATTTATAGAAACTGAATTCAATGAAATCCGACCAGAAAATAAGAAAAAAACGGGGTTGGATTCTACAGAATACGAAACTGATGAAGCGCAAAAAACTGATTCGATTGCCGAAGTTGACCAATTGTGGATTGCCCAAGTAGAAGAAGTGATTTTGGAGAAATTGGGCAAAAATGATTTCGGTCTGCAGGCTTTTGCCGAAGCTATGAACCTGAGCGAAAGGCAATTCCGCAGAAATTTGAAAAAAATTACGGGACTTTCGCCTGTGAAATTTCAGCAGGAAGTGCAATTGCAGAAAGCCAGAAGCTACTTGGAGCGGGGAACATTCCAATCGGTCTCCGAGGTTTCCTACGCAGTGGGTTTCCAAACCGTGAAATATTTCTCGAAGTTGTATAAGGCAAGATTCGGGAAAAACCCGAGTGAGGAAGTTAGTTGAGCGACTGTTTTATTTTTGCAAGCAACACATCAAAATCAAGTGATTCACCATATATCATACTACTTTGCATTTCTTTGTAATCTGATTTATAGTTGCTCAGATGTTCATTAGGTGGAATAATATTCAGACTCTGTAAAACCAGGGTTTCGTAATCTGTGGTTTTCATCGGTGTCAACACTTTTCTATGGTTAATGATATTTTCAAAAAGCTCCGTATTCTTCAGAGCTTCTTGCCCAAATTCAGAATCTAGTATTTGCCCAATGTCATAGAAATGTCTTGACATTTTTAAATGCCTTATTTTTTCAGGTGGCTTCTCGAATTCTTCATGCAACAGAATCAGTTTTTCTAAAAACGTTTTTTGAGGATTGGTCGTATTAACTAAAAATCCTCCTTCTGCAAAATCTGATTTAGGATAGTGTTCATCAACTAGGGACTTAAGATTGACCTCTTGATGAGGCTCAATTAAAGATCTCGCACCAACTTCTATCAATACCCTTTGGG
This sequence comes from uncultured Cytophagales bacterium, assembly GCA_963729615.1. Lineage (GTDB taxonomy): Bacteria > Bacteroidota > Bacteroidia > Cytophagales > Flammeovirgaceae > JBLIFI01. Next base: position 607,757 of record CAVSOI010000020.1, on the reverse strand, counting down.
GAAGGTAGGATACTTCGCCAAATAGAGATTGATAGTTGAGTTTAATAGTTTCAGGGTCTTGGTCAGATACCTTTGTATTTTCGACTATTACTTTATACAATTCTTTTTCAATGCCATAATTGACAAGTTGTTTGGTAAGTAATTCGGCTAAATCTAGAGAAACAAAAGTGTGACAAGCTTTTCTTAACTTACGAATTTGTCCCCTTGATAAATTCCCCTTAAATCCCAAATACTGCCTATCAATACCTAAGTCAATATCCTCTGAAAATCGTTGAATTAAGTTGAATGCCTTGCTTAATGATGTGCCTCCTTTGAATATTAAATGACATGATAATTCAGAAGTAAATATCATGCGAAGTATTAGGCTGACCCAAGCATCTTTTTCAACAGCTTGTGGAGGAAGTCCAGTTTTTACTCCAATTTGAGTAAATAACTCTATTTGCTCTTCTTTCGATAATGTTAGCCAGTTGTTCATTTACACACTATTATTTTTTGCATCCAAACTGGTGCGTTCTTCAAATTTTGGTAGATTAATTCACGTTCATCACTTTGGTCAATTACCACCTGTATTTTATCAATCTGTTCTTTTGTAACATTCTTTTCTCCAATAGACTTAAATGCTTGAATGATAAGATTTGTCAATCGGTGTTCAATACTAAGGTTTTTGGTGTTCGTCTTTTTAAACTGAATGGTTTGTTTTCCTACTTTTATATTTCTAGCTGAGCCATCTGTTAAGAACACTATCTTGGTAGGTATTTGAGTTGATAAGCCTAATAGATTCAACGCTGTTGATCCTGTAGCAATTATTCTGGCTTTGTCACGTTTTGAAATAGCTTTTGCAATTTGTTCTGCATGTGGGTAAATTATACCAAACCGTCCATGCTTTTTAGGCACAAAATATATCCCTTTAGCAATTCGTTCAATTTTTCCATTTTTGGTCAATCGTTGCAAAGATTTACGTACAGCCTCGTAATTACCGAGCTCCGTAAAGTCTAGAGATAAAGAATATTTCGCCTTTACCAATCTTATTTTCTATGGTTTTAAAATCTAACATTGTCCCAAAAATAGTAAATAAATGGGACAGGCCTTGCCTAGTTCATAAATAATATCAGTATAAAGTATGTGTACCAAGAGTTTAATTTATTGACAGAAAATAGTTGTGGAACTTAAAGGTTGGCAGGTTGTGCTGGGATTGGATAGCCGATGCTGTTGCCTTCGGCAATACTACCAATTTTCCCAAGCACAAATTTTTGTCAATATTGTTTGAATTAAGTAATTCTAAAGTGGGAGGTTGTTGTTATGGTATCGCTCGTCCGACTTTCTATTTTGTACTTGCACTTGCTTAATCCAGTTACTCATGCAAAAAATTAAACTTCTCATTCTGCTTCTATTTTGCCTATTGAGTTTTATATGCTTAGTAAATTGGCTCAATCCAAAAACTGAAAACACATTCAATCCTGAAAAATGCACTCGCTATTGCCACAGCGTAAATTGCCAACATAGCCAAGGTGGAAAAGGAATGAAAGATTGGAGTCTTTTTGCCCAATCTATGGGGAAACTCTATTTCTCTAATATCAGACTGCTAAAAAATAACGGGTTAGGTCTAAGTTATCAAGAAATGAACCTGCTGATTTACGTAATTATCTATCCGACTTTGGTATTGTTGCTTTCTTGGAATTTACTGCCAAAATCAAGAAAGCAAAAAACAAAATATGAATAACTATTTTTCTTGCATCTCACTCCTTAAAACTTACTACTATTAGTCCCAAAAAAAGCCATATATTTGCACAATTTGAAATAATTTGGTTCACTGCAAACATCAAACGCCCTATTTTGGGTCATTCGAGTATGAAATACAAAAGAGTTCTTCTAAAATTGAGTGGGGAAGCATTGATGGGAAAGCAACAATTCGGCATTGACACAGAACGTTTGGAGCAGTACGCCCAAGAAGTCAAAAAAGCAATGGAAATGGGCGTGGAGATGGCAATTGTGATTGGTGGAGGAAATATCTACCGTGGAATTCAGGCAGAGAAAAACGGGATTGACCGAGTGCAAGGCGATTATATGGGAATGATGGCAACGCTTATCAACGGAATGGCACTTCAAAGTATTTTGGAAAAACACGGACTTTACACTCGCTTGCTTTCGGGTTTGAAAGTGGAGCAAGTTTGTGAGCCTTATATCAAAAGAAGGGCAACTCGCCATTTAGAAAAAGGCAGAGTCGTTATTTTTGGAGCGGGAACTGGAAACCCATTCTTCACTACGGATTCAGCGGCTAGTTTACGAGCCATGGAAATTAAGGCAGATGTAGTTTTAAAAGGAACTCGTGTAGATGGGGTTTATTCTGCCGACCCAGAAAAAGACCCAGAAGCCACTAAATTCTCTAATATTAGTTTTTCGGAAGTTTACCAGAAAGGTCTGAACGTGATGGACATGACTGCTTTTACGCTTTGCAAGGAAAACGATTTACCAATTATTGTTTTTGATATGAACAAAGCGGGGAATCTTTGCAAAATCCTCAACGGAGAACCTGTAGGCACATTGATAACCGTTTAGCGATTTGTGCGTTTATACTTTGACTCCTAGATTTAAGGAAGGAAGAAAATAAATAGTGCAATGCACTCGAACTCGTAACTATAAAATCCCTCAATTTCCAACTCGTTTTGGAAATTGAAATAAACTGCTAAATAGATGGAAGAAGAGATTAAATTTTACCTGCAAGAATCTGAAGAATCAATGAAAAGTGCCGTAGAGCATACGATAACCGCACTCTCAAAAATCAGAGCGGGAAAGGCAATGCCTGCCATGCTCGATGGAGTGATGGTCGAATATTATGGAACGCCCACGCCACTTGCCCAAGTTGCCTCTGTCAGCACAGGCGATGCTAGAACCATTTTGGTAAAACCTTGGGAAAAAAGCGTTTTACAAGACGTGGAAAGGGCAATCATCAATAGCGATTTAGGTTTGAATCCGCAAAATGACGGAGAAATAATCCGATTGAACGTGCCAGCTTTGACTGAGGAAAGAAGACGCGATTTAGTGAAAATGGTAAAGGCGGAAGGAGAAAATGGCAAAATCAGCCTTAGAAATTCCAGAAAAGAAACGAATGATGAACTGAAAAAACTCCAGAAAGACGGTGCTTCAGAAGATTCAATCAAAAGAGCAGAAGATACTGTTCAGGAATTGACTGACAATTATTCTAAAAAAATTGAATCTTTGCTTGAGAAGAAGGAGAAAGATATTATGACTATTTGATTTCGAGAATCAGAAATGAAGAAAGCCCGTGCAAGTAATTGTGCGGGCTTTCTCGCTTTTAAAAATCCTGACATTGCTTTGTTAATAAATCAGACTATATTGTCAGGATTTATAGTTTTGGTTTGTTTGTTGTATTATCAAACAAGAATAAGTACAAGTACAAAATGAAAAATCGGATGGGCGGTGTTATAGTAAGAGGTGAATAAAGAGTCTGAAAACCGATATTTTATACATAATACAAGTTGTTTCTGTCCGCCTACTTGAGTAATTGGATAGAATTAGCTTTATAGTCAGATTTTATTCAAACAGCTGAAAATCAGTTTATTGAATCTTGTATTGTTACATGATACTTACTTAACAGCTAAACCATTATAAACATGGGCTCACTAAACACAACAATGCAACTCAAAACTTCCGATAAATACAGAGTGAGGATTGAGAAAATCACTCCTTCCGATGCCGATTTTAATCTTTCCGAAAAACGCAAATGTATTTTGGGAGTAAGCATGAGCAATCCTGTGTTTTGGCGTTCCTCTTTGGGAACAATGTTGGATTGGATGGACGAGAATTTCGATACTTCACTCATTTTGGTAGGAGATTATTTGCAAAGGCTCAATGAGCAGATTTCCAATGGAAATGAAAGTGAATTGGCAATCGAAACTGCTATGCAAAAAGGCGATTTGTTTGAGGCGAAACTAAATCAATATTTGCCTAGATACGAAGAGAAGAAATTCCAAACAGCCCGATGGAAGCCATTCTACGAAAGTGCCGATTTCCAAAAGCATAAAACTATATTGGACAAAATTTACAGTTCCAATTCAGCAGTGAAACAATCCATAGATGAAACGGCAAAACTTTTTGTCTCTCAAAAGCAGAATAGGTTGGATTTCAAAGTCTCGGAAGAGGAAGCAATTCGTTTTTCTGTGGAGTATTTGCTAGAAGAAATGGCAGTATTCAGCATCTTGATTGACCAAGGCTGGGATGTGGTACTTTATCCTGGCGCACAATTGCCACTCTTGATGGAGATTGCCAAAGGCGAATTTGAAGGAGTTCCGAACAGCTTGAATAAAGGAATTTACGTGGAGTTGAAAGTCAGAAAGAAATAAGTTTGATTTCATCAGCCTTTAATGTATAAACTTGTGCTTTTCGAGCAATACGATAAGCTTTGGGAGCTCGTTGTTTGTTCGGAAACTCATTTTGCAGGCTGTTTTTATAAGCTCTGCCGATAGGAATTTCGCCAGCGCAACTGCAAAAGAAAGTGATTTATTTCAGATTTCACAGAAATAATCATGTTAAGCATGTTGTGCTATTTACTAGCGAGGGTCATACCCTTTTGTATTTTCCTATAAATGAGATTGTTAAGAAACAAAAATAGCAACACAAACTTAGGATTTGATGCACTAGACTACTTAAATAGCCTTTGTTAGTCTTAGCGATAGACATTAAAAATCTTGGATAATCTAGCAAATCCCAAAAACCACGGTCGATATTCCATCAGATACAAATCAAAACCCGCTGCCCAGAAATCTTTCTTGATTTCCACTAACTCAAAACCATTCTTTTCATAAAATTGGTAAACATGTTGCGAGGTTCTGACCACAATTTGCTTTACTGTGTGGTTGGATTTCAAAACTCCGACTCTGTGTTGTAGTAATTGGCTTCCAATTTCCTTTCCTTGCAAGTTCGGGTGTATCATATCCCAACTAATTCTCCCGATTGTTCCATTTTCAAACAAATTAATTCCTCCGCAACCAGCAATTTCATCATTGAATTCTACCACAAAATACTGCTCTATTTCATGAGCCAAATAGGAAATAAATTCCGCTTCTTCTTCAGGTGCAAAGTATTTTGGCGTGTTCAATCTCAGCAACTCTAATAAAATTGGCTGGTCGGATTGGGAATATTGGCGGATTTTAAAGTTGGATTTCATTTTTTTAGAATAATTCAATCGGCTTTCCTGCAAATTGGAATTTGTAGGCTACATATATTAGTATGAATTTGCCACTTTTTCTTCTTTATTCCTTCTTCTTTCCTCCTTTTTCAAAAACTAAAACCCCTTCCCTTCCGCCAATTCCCGCACCGCTTTATCCGTCTCCACATAATCTTCATAGCTTGGTTTGGCAACGAATTGGAAATGCTCCAAACAGAATTCATTGAGTTCGGCAATTTGGAGGAATTTGATTTCATCGTTGAGGAATCGCTTCACAGAAATCTCGTTGGCCGCATTCAATATGCAGGCTGCGTTTCCACCTTGTTCCATTGCCACATAGGCCAGTTGGAGATTGCGGAAAGTCTCCTTGTCGGGTTGCTCGAAAGTGAGCGATGGATATTTTAGGAAGTCGAACCTTAGAAAATCATTTTTGAGTCGGTTGGGAAAACCCATGGCGTATTGAATTGGGAGTTTCATATCGGGCAAACCCATCTGTGCTTTCATGCTTCCATCTTCAAACTGCACAATGGAATGAATGATTGATTGCGGATGAACAATCGCCTCAATCTGAGAAGCCTGCAAATCGAAAAGCCATTTCGCCTCAATTACTTCCAACCCTTTGTTCATCAGCGTGGCAGAATCAATCGTGATTTTTGCGCCCATTTCCCAATTCGGGTGTTTTAGAGCTTGTTTTTTGGTAACTTCAAGCAAATCTGCTCTTTTTTTTCCACGGAAAGGCCCGCCAGAAGCAGTCAAAACTATTTTCTCAATCGGATTTCGCTCCTCGCCAACCAAACACTGATAAATTGCCGAATGCTCAGAATCCACAGGATGAATTTTTACGCCTTTCTTTTTCGCCAATTCCATCACAATTTCGCCAGCCACCACCAAAGTTTCTTTGTTGGCAAGGGCAATGTCTTTTCCCGCTTCAATGGCTCGGAGTGTCGGTTTCAAACCTGCATAACCCACTAAAGCCGTTAAAACCATATCCACGCTGTCAGATTCCACGACTTCCGCCAGCGCTTCTGCTCCAGCATGTACGGAAATTTGCTTCCCTGAAAGTGCCGATTTCAATTTCTTAAAATGCGCTTCATTGCCAATCACAACTGCCAAAGGCTCAAACTTCAAGGCTTGCTCAATCAATAAATCCACATTGTTTTGAGCGGTCAGCACGGAAACCTCGAAAGAATCGGGCTGTTCCGAAATCACTTCGAGAGCCTGAGTGCCAATAGAACCTGTTGAGCCGAGAATGGCAATTCGCTTTTTTTGCATGAAAATAATTTGTAAATGTGTAGATTTGAGAATGTGTAAATGTAAAAAAAAGTAGAGACAAGGCACGCTTTGTCTTTTTACAAAATAAGTCTGATTATACACGAAAATCTAAAATATTCTCTCCATGCCTGCCAAGTTTCATCCTTTGTCGGCTTAAACTTAGCAATAATCTGAATATTGCCAGAATTGTGACTGTTGTTGAATAATCCCGACAAGTAGAAAGACAGCGCATGCACTATCTCTACGGTGAAATCTCTTACAAATTTGCATATTTGCACATCATTTTTTCATTCTCAAATTCTCACATTTTCTAATTTTCAAATTCGTTTCCATTGCCCAAAAACTATCCACTCCAAAAGCAAATCGGTCTTTTTCTCGGCCCAATCCTATTCTTACTTCTCGTTTCAATTGATACGATTGAGCCTTTGAGACCTGAAGCTCAAAAAGTGTTGGCAGTTGCCTCATGGATGCTCGTTTGGTGGATGACCGAAACAGTGAATATTTCGGTAACGGCTTTGTTGCCAATTGTGCTTTTGCCATTGATGAACATAAAAGGTTTGGGAGTGGCAGAAGTAACTGCGCCTTTCAGCAATAAAATCATCTACCTTTTCATGGGCGGCTTCGTCATTGCCATTGCCATGGAAAAATGGAAACTCCATTTGCGAATTGCCCTGAATATTGTCAGCCTGACAGGCACAAATGCCAATGGAATTATTTTCGGTTTCATGCTTGCTACGGCTTTTCTGAGTATGTGGATTAGCAACACCGCCACCACAGTAATGATGTTGCCAATTGCCCTTTCAATCATCCAAATCCTGACAGAAAGAAGCAAAGAAGAAACGCAATTGGATGCTAAAAAAGTGAAGTTATTTGCCTTGAGTATGATGTTAGCGATTGCCTATGCGGCCAACATTGGTGGAGTCGCCACTATCATCGGAACGCCTCCAAATACAGTTTTTGCAGGTTTTATGGAGAAACAAGGCATTCAAATTGATTTCCTGCAATGGATGTTGCTTGGAGTTCCCTTCTCGGCAATCATGCTCATGATCACTTTCCTGATGTTGACCAAACTGCTTTATCCGAACAAACTGGGTAATTTTTCTGGCGCAGAACAACTCATTCAGAATGAGAAACTCAAATTGGGGAAAATATCGAACTCCGAACGCAAAGTCCTGATTGTTTTTGTCTGCACGGCTCTGGCTTGGATTACCCGACAATACATCAATGATTTATTTCCGACCCTGAATTTGAGCGATACGGGAATTGCGATGCTCGGAGCAATTGCCTTGTTTGTCATTCCCACCAAATTCAGCGAAGGCAAATTCATTTTGGGCTGGGAAGACATGAAAAAACTCCCGTGGGGAATCTTGATTCTGTTCGGAGGCGGATTGAGCTTGGCAAACTCCATGGCAAACACGGGAATCATAGATTTGATTGGCAATTATATTTCCGAGCGCAACACTTGGGAAACCATTTGGGTTATTTTGGCAGTAACTGCCACGGTTCTGTTCATGACCGAACTGATGAGCAATGTGGCATTAATCACAATTTTTCTTCCCGTAATTGCAGGTATTTCGGTCGGATTGGGTGAAAATATGCTTTGGTTTGCCATTCCCGCAACCATTGCATCGAGTTGCGCCTTCATGCTCCCAATGGCAACTCCACCAAATGCCATTGTTTTTGCCAGCAACAAAATCAAAATCTCCGAAATGGCAAAGGCAGGTTTTTGGCTAAACTTGATTTCTGTGGGAATGCTTCTGCTGTTTTCTTGGACGGTTGTGAGGTGGGTTTTTGGGTAGGGATTTGTACTAATTTTCTGTAAAAAAAAATGAAATGCTATGACACAAGAGAAAAAAAGATTCACACTAAGATGTTTCAATCTGAACGCAGTCTTTCTGCGTTTCTTTTTGATAGTCGGAATTTGCGCTTATTGCACTTCCTCTTTTGGTCAATGTAGTGCCGAATTTTATAGCGCCCACTATTTCAAAAACCTCCATCCATACACAGTTTTAAAATCTTACAGAATAGATGGAAAGAATGGGAAAAGAAAAGAAATCACTTATACCATTGTGTTTAATGAGTTCAAAAAGTATAGATTATTAGTAGAATCGAAAGATGGAGGATCCGACATAATTGCAAATATTATGGATTTTAAGAAAAATATATGCGCAACCATTTCAGCAGGTAAAGAAAGTCTAAATTACGTAGATTTTACAGTTCCGACAGGCATTTACTACCTTTCTTTTTCATATAAAGATAGTAGGTCTCACTGTGGCGCAGCGCAATTGGGCGTACTTGAAGAATAGTCTAAAAACAAGTGTTAAACCTCTAAATAAAAAGCGAAATCAACCCACTTTTATTAAATTTGAGTAATCAACAAAATCTCAAGAAACCATGAGTTCAAACATCATCACTATAAAAATGGACAAAGTTAGCTTCTCTGACGATGAGTTTTTCGCTTTCTGCCAAGATAACGAAATGCTCAATATCGAAAGAGATGAGAAACTACAAATCATCATTATGCCACCAACTGGAACCAATTCAGGCTCATATAACAGTGAAATCAATTATCAAATAAAAGTTTGGAATAAGAAACACAAATTGGGTCAAGTATTCGACTCTTCCACAGGATTTACCTTGCCAGATAATTCTGTCCGTTCTCCTGATGCGTCTTGGATTTCAAAGGAATTATGGGAAGGTATTCCCGAAGAGAAGAAACACAAGTTTGCTCCTATTTGCCCAGAATTCGTCATCGAACTCCTCTCAAGAACTGATACATTGAAATCTTTGCAAGACAAGATGCAAGATGTATGGCTCAAAAATGGAGTGAAATTGGGTTGGCTAATTGACCCGAAAAACAAATCTTGTTACGTTTATCAGCAAAGTAAAGTAGAGGTTGAAAAGCTAGATTTCTCACAGAAGGTTTTCGGGAAAAGATGTTCTTCCTGATTTCATGTTTGATTTGAGTGAATTGCAAGCACTATAATTTTCCTTAGTCGAATAAAAACAACTTTCAAACAGGAATTGCTAGTGTGAGAGATGTATGGCTACTTTTTGATATTTCGGCACAAGCGGGCTTCCCAAGCGGACGCTCAATGCCGTCAACTTAGTGTTGAAAAGCGTTTTCAACACTTTTGGTTTGTGATTGGACGCAGCTAGAGCTACGTCCTACAGAACTGAAACTTTCAAATTACACCTATTTTTGGTATAAAATCAAACATATATTTTCCTTAAGTTGACAGCATTGAGCGGACGCTTGCGCTATGGTTTTTTGTTTTGTTAGCCTTGCCAGTTTAAGTAGTTGATGGTAAATACTTTCCGATTTAAAAATCTGTATTTGACTGAAATTCAGATGCTTATACTACTTTGGACTGACGACTAAAGACTTTCGACTACTTACCACTACACAGAAATTAATGTATCAATCAATTCCAAATAAAAAAGGCTGATTATTTCCAACAAGAAAGCTGAAAATAATTAGCCTTTAAAATCGCAATTCGCACTTCCTCCTATCTATTTCGAATCAAATAGTTCGTAAAGTTACCTCCGTTCATAGTCGTATATTTGAAATCTGGATTATTTCCGAAGTCTGTATTTTTAAAATCTGCTGGAGCGTGGAATTTTGCGTATTTGAAGTTGGCTTCTCGCTTGAAAGTAGTGTTGGCAAAACTCACTCCTTCTGGGAATTTGGTGTATTTGAAAACAGCATCTTCCTCGAATTCCGAATTGGCGAAATCAACCCCTTTCGGGAATTTAGTGTATTTGAAAGTGGCTTCTCCTGAAAAATTACTGTTAGAGAAATTAGTGTTTTCCTTAAATTCCGTGTATTTGAAGAAGGCTTCCTCCTCAAAAATTGACTTGGCAAAAGTCGCCCCTTCATCGAATTCAGAATATTTGAAATTCACATCTTCCTCAAATTTGCAGTTTTGGAAAACCACCTCATCGTGGAAATCTACATTATAGAGTTCATGGTCATTCTTTCTTTGTTCGATGTTTAAATAGCCAATCACTTCGCCAGTGAACACACAATTGACGAACGAGACTTTATTGCGCACATGACAACGGTAATTTTCTTGGCTGTCTCCCCAATTCCAATCTCCTTTCTGCTTTTCTTTCTCTTTGTCGGCAACTTTTGTGAAATCCAAATCGCCAGTGATTTTCGCATCTTTGAAGGAAACATCTTTCCCGGCATCCAATAACTGAATAATTTCTTGTGGAGAGATGTTTTTCTGGGCTTGAGTTTGAAAAATAACGAAGCCGAGCAAAAGCAAAGTTATATTGATGGAAGTTTTCATGATTTTTGAATTTAGTAGTAGTCAATTTGACAAGTCCAGATAGTAAAATAGCAAAGTATTCTACATCTAGTGTTTTTAAAAAGACAGCAACATTTCTGAGAAGTTGCAAATCAAGTATAGGAAATTCAAACTGAACTATCCAACCCTATTTTTTGAGTGGGAAAAGAAAGGTTTTGATGGAGGAATCTCAATACTTACTTCCGAAATAATTAATATTTTTGCATCTTTGCACTAAGTACAAAAAATTAATTAACGTTTTATGAAAAGATTATTTAACTATTTTGTTGTTTTACTTTTGATATTCCACCTCTTCTCTTGCAACGAAGAAGATGAGGTAAAAGCCAATGTAGATGAATCTGTTCTTTTGGCTAATGAGCAGAATGCGAAAGAAGAAAGAGTTATTCCCTTAGATGAATTGTCAAAGAAAATCTCTTTCAAAGGTGGGGTCAAAAAATTGGGAGGCGTGCCCCCTTCTAATGGAAATATTGAGGTAAATACACCAAACTCAACACAAAGTGCTTTTTTGAAATCAGGATTTGAAATTGAATTTACATCGAATATTTCAAGTTTTGATATAGCTGGTGCTTACGTTCAACTGTTAGACTCAGACGGTAATAAAATGGATGGTTACTATGATGTTCCCTCGTCATCTTTCAGTTTTGGAAGAACTAAAGCAACGGGAGACATGGGGATTCGGGTCGAGTTTGCAAACGATTTTGAGCCAGGAACGTTTTGTTATGAGATTTACTTATATGGTACTGATAATTTTGTAAGCCTAAGAAAAAAGGTCTGTGTAGAAGTAGAAGCATGGGGTGGGAATAGTGATTTAGTTGGAACTTGGTTGTTAGATAGCTTGAATGGCTTGGATTTTATCTGTCCTGCAATTTTTTGCGACAACGATACAATTTATGTGTGCGATGAAATAGATACTACGCAAATTAGTTTTACCTTCAACTCAGATGGAATCTACGAAGATTTACAAACCACTATTTTTCGCTCAGTTGATACAGAAATGTCAAAAGAACTTTGTAAGACTGTTTATCAACAGCAAGTAAAAAGAGAATACAGAGCTACTGGAAATTGGGCCTACAATGAAATCGATAAAGAACTTACAGTAATTGCATCCGTTTCTCCTAGTTTTAAGCCACCTTATTTCGAGCATTTTCCAGCAGACCCGTTCTTAAGTGATTTTTTGGACTATAATGTCCATATTGATAAAGCTATTTTAGAGGTCATAGACAACAAAATGCGGATTTCAGTTATACTTTATGAAGTCAATGGAGAACCAGTATATGGAACTTACTTATTCTCAAAGCAATAATAGACTTGTCCGCTCTTGATTATCAACACTTTATAATTTTGTGTCATATTGAGCTTGCGAAAAAACTATCTCTAAAAGATTTATTTTGAATTTTAAAGAGCTTTTGGTGGATAGTTTCCTCCTAAAGTCGGAATGACAGCAATAATTTGACTTTTTGATAAAATCGCATCTTAATAACTTATTGATTATCAGAGTCGGACAAGTCTAATGATATCTTATTTAATTGAGAAAATATCCTAGCTTGGGGAGATTTTCTCAATTCTACCTCATCCAAACCTCCGCTCGTTCCTTCATTTCCTCTGGAGTGAGCCAGCCTTTGGTTTTGTTGTCGATAGTGAAAATGTTCGTGCCACTTTGCCATTGCAACTCGTTGGCGGGCTTTATATATTTTCGGTTGGATTTATCTCTTCTGCGCTCCTCAACGAGCAAGGCTTTATTTCCGCCAACTTGCAAAGTATCTGCCACGCTTATTTTTGCCTCCAAATAGCCTTTCTGGAAAAGCATTTCTGCGTTTTTTTCATCGGAAAGATTGAGCGAGCTGGCAAACCAAAATTCTTCTGGCTGATTTTGAAGCATAAAAAAGCTTTCTACATTTCCTTTCCGAATCAGTTTATAATTTTGCTTTGTCGAGACAATTGTTTCCACCGAAAAACCCCGAAGCGTGTCGGATTTTGTTTGTGGGAGTTTTTGGAGCGATTGGTAAACATAATGGTAATTCAGGCTCGAATTCTCAATTCTAAGTTGCTTGCAGAAATTTTGCAATTGCTCTAGCGGGTAAAATTTCTCCCTTGCTTGCACGAAAATCAGCCAAGTATTTTTAGGGTTTACCAAAGTAATGTAATTCATTTTATGCCCTTGCTTTGGCGAAAGTGAAGCGGCCAAGCCTTCCCAGTTGTTTGCAATAACTGGTGTGCTTTCTTCAAATTTATATTCCCGAGTTCCCAAAATATTCTGAGTGAAATCTTTGGCTATTTCCTCTCCAAACACATGATTTTCAGTAAGTTTTATTGCCTGAATAACCAAATTCTGTTCTGCCAACTCATCGGAATAATGCGCTTCGGCAACCAATTTGGCATTTCGCATGATTTGAGTGGGAGAAACGCCACGGGGGAAATCGAACTTCATGTCCGAAGCCGGTTCGATGCGAGAAACAGGATTTTCGCCATTATCCAACACCATCAATTTATCTATTCTCAAATTCGTTTGATAAGGCAACAGTCTCAGAAGTTCATAAGAATTGGCGGGAATCGGGAGCGAAACGTCTTCGGGCATTTCCCATTCCAAATCATCATAATCGAATTCAATGAAATTCCCGCTAATCTGGTGGAAATTAATGCGCTCAATCTGCATCAACCCTTGGTTGTCTTCGTAGTCAATCTTTCCTTTCATCATCGACTCTAAGGTAGGGAATGCGCCTAGAAAAACGCCATGCCATCTTCCTTCGTTCTCGATTTCGAAATATTCTAAATAAGGATCTAATCCCATATCTTCCAGCCGCTCTTGTGCCAATTTGGCATCTAGTGGATTCCGATATTTTTTTGCCATCACGGCAAATGGGTTTTCTTGGCTGAATTTTTCAGTCTCGCAACCCGCAAGAATAATGAGAGAAAGGAATAAGATAGTGAGCTTTTTCATATTTTGAGTAGTTGCCAATTTGCTTTCTGAACGCATAATTAAAAGAGGCTAAATAAATTGTTCCAAAAAAGCGAAAGTTATTCTGGTGGTTCGGCATTCCGATTGTCAAGATTGCCTAAAAAATTCAGCATAATAGTTATTATGGTTGATTTTTAGGCGGTTTTGATGGACAGAAGAACAAGCTTATTGGGGCTATTTGTTTAATTTCTTTTACTAAAGTTAGCAGGGAATATGGAAAAGCGGAAAAAAGAGGTTTGGTATCTTAACTTTTGTTTGATTCAGCTGTCAAACCAAAAACTCAAACGCACAGGTTTGTCATTCAAATACTCTCCAAAAAAGCCTTTTTCCTTCATTTTTTGTTGGAGTGGGTAAAAGTCGGTTGGAGTTTGCAATCCTGATGAAGACATTGAAAAAACTATGTTTGCGAAGGTTGCCATTGTACAGTATTTTTAAACAAAATTCGTGGAATGAAAAAAATCGCAATTGTAATCGGCATAACAATCTGCTTATCTACAGCAACCTGTAAAGGACAAAAAAACATCAAAGGAGAATGGCATACATCGTCATTTAGTCAAGATTCTATTTTTCTAGATAAAGGTGGATACCGATTTGTATCTTCTATGGCAACCTGGTTAAAAGACGAGCATTATATTCGAATTTATGAAAGTCAGGATACGATATATTATTTTGATTTTCTAGAGGACAATAAACTGAAAGTTGAGTATGTTATCAAAGACACAGAAGTGATAAAACGTGACAAACCAGATACTGTAATACAGAGGTTTGTAATAGATACTGTTTTTGATTCTTTGTCAGACCAAAAAAAAGGAGATACCGTGTGTTTTACAAAAATTATAGATACAATGGAGTTCAGTACAAGTTTTTGGGACAATGAGAATGGACACTGGAGGTTCATCGACAATGAATATATTATGATAGAGGATACCAAAAACTGTAATGGCGTTTTTATATTAAAAATACTAAATGACAGAAAACGACTTTTGATTAGAAAGAAATAAATCAGCAGAAAGTTTTTAGACACTAATTTAGCTTGATAGAACTAATATCAAACCAAAAACTCAAACAGCACAGGTTTGTCATTCAAATACTCTCCGAAAAAGCCTTTTTCCTTCATTTTTTGTTGGAGTGGGTGGAAGTCGGTTGGGGTTTGCAGTTCAATTCCCACTACAGCAGAGCCTTTCTCTCGGCTGGTTTTTTTGGAGTATTCAAAATAGACAATATCATCTTGCTCGCCCAAAACTTCTGCCACAAACTCTTTGAGTGCGCCCGCTCGCTGTGGGAAAGTTACTATGAAATAGTGTTTCAAACCTTGATACAACAAAGCTCGCTCCTTGATTTCCTCCATTCGGGTAATGTCATTGTTGCTTCCCGAAACAATGCAAACCACGGTTTTTCCTTTGATTTCATTAGCCAATTGGTCGAGTGCAGAGATGGAAAGTGCGCCAGCGGGTTCTACCACAATGGCATCTTGGTTGTAAAGCTCCAACATGGTTTGGCAAATTTTGCCTTCATGCACGGTTACGACTTCATCAATATTTTCTCGGCAAATTTCAAAAGCCTTATCGCCTACTCTCATGACCGATGCGCCATCCACAAACTTATCTATCGTTTCCAAACTCGTGTTTTTGCCTTGTTGGAGTGAGTTTTTCATGGCGGGTGCGCCTTCGGGTTCAACCCCAATGATTTTTGTTTGCGGGCTGATAGTTTTAAAAACCGTGGAAACGCCAGAAACTAAACCTCCTCCGCCAATCGGCAAAATGAGGTAATCAATCGGTTCTTGGGAATCGGTCAGGATTTCCAAACCGACTGTGCCTTGTCCCTCAATCACTTTCTCATCATCGAAAGGGTGAATGAAAGTGCTTTTTTGCGACTTACAAAATTTCATGGAAGCTTCATAAGCCTCATCGAAAGTATCGCCCACCAATTCTATTTTCACGAAGGATTTCCCAAAACTCCGAACTTGTTCTACTTTTTGATTTGGCGTGGTGGCAGGCATAAAAATCGTCCCCTGAATCTCCAATAATTTGCAGGAAAGTGCCACGCCTTGGGCATGATTTCCTGCGCTGGCACACACAATTCCGTTGGGTAATTCTGCCAAATCCAACCCACTCATTTTATTGTAAGCTCCACGAATTTTGTAGGAACGCACATTCTGCAAATCTTCCCTTTTCAGCAAAACATTCGCTTCAAACCGCTCTGAAAGATTAAAATTGGGCAAAAGTGGCGTATGAATTACCACGCCTTTCAGTTTCTGATGGGCAGACTGAATATCGGAAATCTGTGGGAAGTAGGTTTCAGTTTCGGAATTGGCGAGTTGAGCAGTCATAGTTTTGAATTGGCGAATTGCTGAATTAGCGATTTAGCGAATGTGGGAAGTGTGTGAATTGGTAAATTTGAAAATGAGGAAATGGTTGAGAAGCTGGCTGCGTTCGTAGAACCTGCCAGACTTCGGCTTGGGGCAAACGGTTTCCGAAACAATAAAATCAGGCTGAACTACCTCCGTCTTGATATAAAAAGAGAAAAAGATGAAGCAATGACTTCCTGAATCTCCACAATCTCGCTCCCGCATTCAATTTTGGGAAACTTTCTATTGAAAAACTGCCAAGTATTCAAGACTTGGCAGGTCTAAAAGCCTTTTTAATTTCGAGAGACCTTCCCAAAATTGGCTGGAACGCTCCATAGCGGAATGGAGATAGAACTCAATTGGCAATCATTTTTAAATCGCTTTTTTACTTCTGATAAATTGACGTAGTTGGGAAATCCAAAAAGAGAAAAAAGAAGAAGGAGGAAAGAAGAAAGAGAGAAATGAGTTTGCTTCCTTCTTCTATCCTCTTCTTTTTTCTCACAAATTCTCCAGCAACTCCAAAACCTGATTTTTGCCCCATTCTGGATAGCCGTTTTTCTGTTCGGGCAGATGCTCGTAGAGTTCCTTGGCTTTGAGTAAATAAGGTTTCGCCTTCTTTTTGCCACCTCCGATAATGAACGGCTTGTTCAAATATGATTGCCCCAATAAAAAATAAGCCCTCGGATTTCTATGGTTGATGGCTTGCGCATCTTCCAACAAATTTTCTACTTTCCCGATGTAAACTGGACCACGAGAAATGACGGAAACCATAATTCTGGCTTGCCACCAAAAGGCATTCAGCACCAACAATTCATCATCGTTTTTCCGCAACAACATGGCTCTTCGCAAATATTTATCTCCTTCATCCAGATATTCATCCTTTTTATCGGCTGGCATTTCCACCATGCTCAGCAGAATATGGCAAAGGCAGAGGTAGTAATATTTCAGCCATTCTTCCAAAGCTTCAACTTGTTCGAGTTGGGCAATTACCGCCAAAAATTCCGATTCGGTCTGAGCCGTTTCGATGGATTGCGTGAGAGAAGAGAGATTAGTCATAAGTACAAAGTCGTGAGTCTAAAGTAAAAATAGAGTCTATTATTTAGCAACAAACTTTGTAGCGAACTTGTTGGTCTCGCAACTTTATTATCTCTAACTTACTTTACGGAAGTTGCCAATCTAATTTTATTCCAAGACTTTTGATTTAAAGTGCTAAGAGTATGTTTGAATCGACTTAATTTTGGTTTCTACGGCTTTTCAAAAATGCTTTCTTCGTTATTTTCTCCCCACGTAGCTTTTGCTATGCGTTTCTAAAATGCCTAGAAAGCTTGTTTTGAAAATCTCGTAAAATTCCTAAAAAAATCAATCCAAACATACTCTAAAACCAACAAGAATTATGTCTTTCCTCCTTCCTTTCTCTATCTTACTGGGGATGTGAGTGAATCGCGCTGGCAGAGTCCGAAGGTCCTGCCAGATGTTGAACGTACCTAGAGCCAACCTTCGGCAGGGTTTTATGGGAGTTGCCACCAACACCGCTGCCGAAGTCTTGACTTTTGGAGACGTTCAGTAGTATGTCTTTCCTCCTTCTTCTTTCTTCCTTCCTTCCTCCTTCTTCATAAACTAAAGACTTTGGACTTACGACTAATGACTCGTTAATGACTCACTTTTTCTGGCTGATTTTCTGGTCGTAACTTTCTCACGGTTTTGCCAGTTTGCCACAATTCCGAATCGCCCACTTCCTTCAATTCTGCTTCGAGTTTCGCTCGGTAATCTTCTTTTTGGTTAGCGGAAATCACGGTATCAGCTTCTTTTCCTGAAGCTACACTTTCGTATAATTCCTCAAAAACGGGTTTGGTGGCTTCACGGAATTTGTGCCTCCAATCTAATGCGCCACGCTGTGCGGTGGTGGAAGTGTTGGCGTACATCCAATCCATACCATTTTCCGCCACTAAAGGCATGAGACTTTGTGTCAATTCCTCCACCGTTTCGTTAAAAGCTTCGGATGGGGAATGCCCTTTTGACCTTAATACATTGTATTGTGCTTCGATAATTCCCGCCAATGCGCCCATCAGAACACCTCGTTCGCCAGTCAAATCTGAGTAAACTTCTTTCTCGAAATTTGTCTCAAACAAGTAACCAGAACCTACGCCAATTCCGAGTGCAACTACTCTATCGAACGCTTTCCCCGAAGCATCTTGGTGGATGGCGAAACTCGAATTCAAGCCTTTTCCTGCCACAAACATTCTTCTCAATGAAGTTCCCGAGCCTTTTGGAGCGACCAAAATCACATCTACATCTTTCGGGGGAATGATTCCCGTTTTCTCGCTGAAAGTGATTCCGAAACCATGAGAGAAATAAAGTGCTTTTCCTTTGGTCAAATACTTTTTCACAGTTTCCCATTGTTGGATTTGCCCAGCATCGGAAAGCAAGTATTGAATGATTGTGCCTTTCTCACAAGCCGTTTCTATATCGAATAAATCGTGGTCGGGAATCCAGCCATCATCTACCGCTTTATTCCAAGAGTTGGAGTTTTTGCGCTGTCCAATTATCACGTTGAAACCATTGTCTTTCAGGTTCAGCGATTGCCCAGGCCCTTGCACGCCATAACCGATAATTGCAATTACATCGTCTTTCAACACACCCCTCGCGTGTTCGAGTGGGAATTCTTCTCTAGTAACCACGTTTTCTTCAACGCCTCCGAAGTTTAATTTTGCCATAATTCAATTTGTAAATGAGTAAACATGAAAATTTGTAAATGAGACCATGATTTATAGGATTGCCATGATTAGTTACTTGACTTTCCTAGACTTGTTCTGTTAGTTATTCAGACAGAGTCTGATTTCCATTTTCGGCACAAGGTCAGACTGGGGGCGCACCGCCACCTTGCGCCAGTTTTAGTCCCAACGGAACGATAAATATTTAGGACAGGATATAAATCCTATCTCGATTTCTTTCCTCTTTCCTCCTTCTTCTTTCTTCCTTCTTCTTTCCTCCAATTCTGATAACTGTTTACTAATCACTGTTTACTTAGCACTTACGTACCAAGCTAAGGGTATTCCGTCCCGTTGGGACTTAAATAAGAGTCCCAACGGAACGATAAACATTTAGGATAGGATATAAGTCCTATCTCGATTTCTTTCCTCTTTCTTTCTTCCTTCCTCTTTCTTCTTTCTTCCTTCCTCTTTCCTCCAATTCTGATAACTGATAACTGATAACTGCATACTGTTTACTGTCCCTGTCCACTGATTTCTGACATTTTATGTTCCTCCTCAAGCAGTTCTAATTGTTCCGAGAAATTCCCCATTTCCTTGGCGATGGCGATTCTGCCAGAACGCACGAATGAGAGTAAATCGAACTGGTCGAGTACATCGAAAAGAGCTTGGGTTTCTGCTTGATGTCCTGTTTTTTCCACTACGAAAAAGTCTTGCTCAATCGTGAGGATTCTGGCGTAGTGTTCCCGCAAAATCTGCTCGATATTCATTTCGCCAACCAAAGCGACAATAGGCATTTTGTAGAGGGCAATTTCCTGAAAAACAGTCTCTTCATCGGAATGGTAAAATGCCTTGATGACTTCCACCTGCTTCTCAATTTGCTTCACGACTTTTATAACTTGCTCCTCGCTACATTCCACCGTGATTGTGTAGCGATGCACGCCTTTCACTTCCGACTCCGAAGCGGAAATACTCTCAATATTGATTCCCCTCCGAGTGAAAATGACCATTACCCGATGGAGCAATCCAACCCGATTTTCCGTGAAAACAAAAATGGTATATTTCATCTGTTCAAATAGTAAATAAGTAAAATAGTAAGTTGGCGAGTTGTTGATGCGATGATTTGTTGATACGATGATGTGATGATTAAAAAAACTGAACCATAATTAGAAGGGTTTACCGGATTTGTCTGATTTTCAATTTCTAATCAACCATCTGAAGATGGTTGCAATTGATTGCTTTATCTCGATTCAATTGCCACTAGCTTCAGCTAGTGGTCGAAGATTTTTTATTTTCTCAACTCATTACCGCATCAACAAATCATCCAATCAACACATTAAGAAAGTCTGATTTCATCCACCGCTTTTCCTGATTCAATCATGGGGAAAACATTGTCTTCCTGCTCCACCATGACTTCCAAAAGGAATGCGCCTTTGTGAGCAAACATTTCGTTGACTGCCTCATCCAAATTTCCCCGTTTCTCCACTTTCCTGCCTTCAATTCCGTAGCCTTTGGCAATGGCAATGAAGTCTGGATTTTGCATTTCGGTGAATGAATAGCGTTTATCGAAAAACAGCTGTTGCCATTGGCGCACCATTCCCAGAAACTGATTGTTGAGAATGATAATTTTCACATCTGTCTGCGTTTGGAAAATCGCTCCTAATTCCTGAATCGTCATTTGGAAACCACCGTCTCCAATCACTGCCACCACTTCTCTGTCTGGTTTGCCCAATTTTGCGCCCAAAGCGGCTGGCAAACAGAATCCCATCGTGCCCAATCCACCCGAAGTAATGTTGCTTTTGGATTGCGTGAATTTGGTATAACGAGTCGCAACCATCTGATGCTGACCGACATCTGTTACCAAAATTGCCTCGCCTTTGGTGTGTTCGTTCACTCTCCGAATCACTTCGCCCATGGTCAATCCTTCTTTGGTTGGATTGAGTTCTGGAACAATGATTTGCTCTTTCTCAATCTGGTTCAAGCGGTGGAATTCATTGAGCCAATCGGTATGTTTGCGTTCCTGAATGAGTGGAAGAATTGCTTCCAAGGCTTCTTTCGCATCTCCCAAAACAGCCACATCTGCTTTCACAATTTTATCTATTTCCGCTGGGTCAATCTCGAAGTGAACCACTTTTGCCTGTTTGGCGTAGCGTTCCAAATTTCCCGTTACTCGGTCATCGAATCGCATTCCAACCGCAATCAGCACATCGCATTGGTTGGTTAGCACATTTGGTGCATAATTTCCGTGCATTCCCAGCATTCCCACATTCAGCGGATGTTCAGTTGGCAGAGCAGAAAGCCCTAAAACTGTCCAAGCCGAGGGAATTCCAGCTTTTTCCACAAAAGCTTTAAACTCTTCTTCCGCTTTGGAAAGAATCACTCCTTGCCCAAACAAAACGAATGGCTTTTTTGCCGAGTTAATGAGTTCCGAAGCTTCATAAATCTTCTCTAAATCGAGTGGAGGCTTGCACACATAACTTCTGATTTTCGTGCATTTCTCATACTGAAACTGGAGCATTTCAAATTGGGCATCTTTGGTAATATCCACCAAAACAGGTCCAGGTCTGCCAGATTGGGCAATATAAAATGCCTTTGCCAACATTTTAGGAATATCTGCCGCCTTCGTAATTTGGCAATTCCACTTAGTGGCTGGAATGGAAATCCCGACCACATCGGTTTCCTGAAAAGCATCTGTGCCTAACAATTGGGAAGGAACTTGCCCCGTGATGCAAACCAAAGGCGTGGAATCAATCAGCGCATCTGCCAAACCTGTAATCAAGTTGGTTGCTCCCGGCCCAGAAGTCGCCAATACCACACCCACTTTCCCTGTTGCCCGTGCGAAACCCTGTGCAGCATGAATTGCGCCTTGCTCGTGGCGAGTCAGAATGTGTCTGAGTTGGTTTTGGTAGTGATAAAGCGCATCATAAACTGGCATGATTGCCCCACCAGGATAGCCGAAAATCAAATCTGCCTGCTCTGCCAACAATGATTCGACTACCGCAGTCGCTCCATTCATTTCTGTTGACTGCTTTTTCTGTTGCTCGGCTTCGAACTTTTCTTGCGGTGCTTGTTTTGTGAGTACCGTCATAATTATTTACGATGTACGAATTACGATTTAGATGTATTTCGTGTGGTTAATAGTTTTGATTTTATATTTGGTTAGTCGGTTGAGCGAGTTGGTTTTGATTGTTTGGGTTTTGTTGTTTTATTTGTCATTCTGACCTTGGGAAGAATCTATTTTTCCGAAGTTTCATATAAGATAGTTCCCTCCTAAAGTCGGGATGACAGTATTTTCTAAGTTGTTTTTACGGATTCGCTTCTTGTTTCTCCAATCCGAAGACTGGCAGGTCGTACCGACACTTCCAGCTTCTCGAAATTCATTTCTGCACTTTTTAATTCTTCTTTCTTCATTTTTAATTCTTAATTTCTCTTCCCATTTCCACATTCTCAAATTTACCAATTTCCACATTTTTTTCAATTCGCCAAATCACAAAATCGCCAATTCCTACCCATCCGTAATGCAACCTTCCGAAGCGGAAGAGACGAGTTTTGCATATTTATAGAGTGCGCCTTTGCTGACTTTTAGCGGTGGAGCAATCCAGTTTTTGCGCCTTTCGGCAATTTCCGATTCGGATAAATGTGCTTGGATTGAGTTGGTTTCTGCGTCAATCGTGATTTTATCTCCGTCTTGGAGCAAGCCAATCAGACCGCCTTCTTGTGCTTCTGGAGTAATGTGTCCGACTACAAAGCCGTGTGTTCCGCCAGAGAATCTGCCGTCTGTGATGAGGGCAACCGAGTTTCCCAATCCAGCACCCATAATTGCTGCGGTTGGTTTGAGCATTTCGGGCATTCCCGGTCCGCCTTTTGGACCTTCGTAGCGAATTACGACTACATCGCCTGCTTTTACTTTTCCTTGGCTGATTCCTTCGTTGGCTTTGTATTCTCCTTCAAAAACTTTTGCCGTTCCCTCGAATTTCAATCCTTCTTTTCCTGTGATTTTTGCGACTAAGCCTTCGGTTGCCAAGTTCCCGAATAGCATTTGTAAATGCCCTGTCTCTTTAATTGGGTTGGAAACAGAATGTATGACTTCTTGTTCAAAATCCAAATCGGGAATTTCTGCCAAGTTTTCGGCTACTGTTTTCCCAGTTACCGTGAGGCAATCTCCATGAATAAAACCTTCTTTCATCAAATACTTCATCACGGCTGGTACTCCGCCAATTCTGTGGACATCTTCCATGAGGAATTTCCCACTTGGTTTCAAGTTTGCCAAGAAAGGTGTTTTATTGCTGATTCTTTGGAAATCTGCCAAATCCCACTCAATTTGGGCTGATTTGGCAATTGCCAAAAAGTGGAGAACTG
The DNA here is from genome assembly GCA_963729615.1 of uncultured Cytophagales bacterium. Taxonomy (GTDB): domain Bacteria; phylum Bacteroidota; class Bacteroidia; order Cytophagales; family Flammeovirgaceae; genus JBLIFI01. The sequence continues at coordinate 584,617 of CAVSOI010000020.1, read as the reverse complement.
CGTTGGTTGAACCGCCCAAAGCGGTAACCACGGTAATTGCATTCTCGAATGATTTTTTAGTCAATATTTTGGATGGAGTCAAATCCAACTTCATTAATTTTCGGATTGCCTTGCCAGTTTCCACACACTCCAACTGCTTATCTTTGCTGATTGCCGGGTTGGAAGAATTGTAAGGTAAAGCCAATCCCATTGCCTCGATTGCCGAAGCCATTGTATTTGCCGTGTACATGCCGCCACAAGCTCCTGCGCCTGGGCAAGCTTTTTGGATGACACTTTTGAACTCTTGTTCGTTGATTTTCCCTGCCATTTTCTCTCCCCAAGCCTCGAATGCGGAAACAATATCGAGCTTTTTGTCGTCATGGCAACCCGATTCGATGGTTCCACCAAAAACCATGATAGAAGGTCTGTCCAATCGGCACATTGCCATGATAGAACCTGGCATATTTTTGTCGCAACCAACCACGGCAATCAAAGCATCATAGCTCTGGGCTTGCACCACGGTTTCCATAGAATCAGCAATAATGTCTCTGGAAGGCAATGAAAAGCGCATTCCTGGCGTCCCCATCGAGATTCCATCGCTCACACCAATCGTGTTGAAAACCAATCCGACCAAATCTGACTCTTGCACGCCTTTTTTGACTTGTTGCGCCAACTCATTCAAGTGCATATTGCAAGGATTGCCCTCATAACCTGTAGAAGCAATTCCGACTTGCGCTTTTTCTAAATCAGATTCTTCCAACCCAATGGCATAAAGCATGGCCTGAGAAGCGGGTTGCGACTCGTCTTGGGTAACTCGATGGCTGTATTTGTTTAGTTTCATGTAAAAGTATCAAGTAGAGAGTATCAAGTATCAAGATTGGGGAACTTCTAATTTTTTATATTTCAATTCGCCAAATCACGAACTCGCCAATTCCTTTAAAAAGAAAAACCTTCCTGAATTTTGGTTCGGGAAGGTTTTGAAATTTCAATTAGTATATGTCTATACCATCCCCGAATCCACGTAGCCAATAATGACTAGGACAATGATAATTCGGACGATATTAGTGTTATCTATTTCCATTTTGTTTGCTTTCAATACACAATTATTGAAATTCATTCAATCAATTCCAAATTTTATTGCAATTATTTTAATTTTTTCGGATTTCAATGGTTTGCGAGGTGGGCGAGATTGACATACTACTTACCTTTTCTGAAATCATTCCCACCAACCACTCGCAGGGTCTTATCAGACCGCTCCGAGGGATTCACTCTTGAGTAGTATGAGAGTTTGAACTGCCTAGGAAATCTAAATACACCTTAAAACCTACTTGACAAGCAAATTTGCTATCACAATCAATACAATTGTTGAGATTAGAAAAATGGGATAAAGTCTCCTATACAGAATTTTCCGTTTCAGCTTTTGAATTTTGGCTTCATCTTCTGAATTCTTGATTACAAACTTAATTTCTTTGATGGAGTAGTAAATTTTATACTTTCTCCAACCTTTCCTCTCGACTTTGTTAGGTTGAATTATACTTCCTGCATTAGAAAGCACTCCTAGTAGCAATCCAATTATCCAATTTATTGTTGCTATATGTTTTAAAAATTCTTCCATTTATCTAATCGGATAAAATCTCGACCTCCAGCCCAAATATAAAATCTCCTCTTTTTCTCCTTCCAACAAAACACCCTTTTTCCTTATTTCGAGTAATGCTTTTCTCGCTTTCCAGCCGAGTTTTGAGTAAGTGATATTTATTTGATTCAGGTGGTTTAGGTTCATTATTTCATGCGGGATTTCTCGGATAGTGCAGTCGTGGAATTCAATTTCCTCTATTTTGGGGAGGTTGAAATAGGCAGAATCAACTTCCTCAATTTCATAGAAATAAAGCATTTTGGTATCTGCAAATATTGCTGTTTGAGTTGGGAGTTTACTTTCCTTATAAACTACCATTACCTGATTTCCTGCAAAGTGTTTGAGAATGAGTTCCTCCAGACTTTTGTATTTCGATTGCTGGGATTGCCTCAAAAACGCTTCAAACTCAACCAAATCGAAAAGCTGATTTTCTTGGGCAATCTCCAAACCTTGCTGTATTTGAACGATTTCTTTGCTTGCGAATAAAATTCGGACTTGTTCAATCATTGCTTCTCTGATTTTGACAAATGTGCTTGAGAAATTTGACTTTCATGGCTTGAAAATATTGAGAAAATTATAGAATTTCTTGCCGAAAAAGTAGTCTGGGAAAGCATGATTTCAGTTTACAAGCATTACCACAGATTATAATTTCCAAAAAACAGACTATTTCAGCTGTGGGTTTTGTAAATGATTGCCAAAATTGCTATTTTCTGTACGATTTTGGTAGCTATTGAATGATGACTGAAAGTTGGTCTGAAATCTATTGTCTGAAATCTATTGTCTTATATCTATTATCTTTTTCCATGTTAGAAAGAAAACACTTTATTATATTTTCTGTGGGTTTGGTGGCGTTGATTTACGCCATCAGGTTGTTGGATTTACAGGCTTTCAATAATAAATATAAAGAACAGGCGGAAAATAATATTCTAGATATTGAAGTGGTCGAACCGCTTCGAGGAGTTATTTTTGACCGATACAGAGTCGAGGATTTAAAATTCAACCAGACAGAAAAACAGAAGGGAAAGCTGATTGTGGGGAACAGAGCTGTTTTCGACATTTACTATATTCCCAAATCTTTGCAGATTGAGGACACTTCGGCATTTTGCAAACTGTTCGGCATTACTCGCCATTATTTCGATAGTGCCATTGTGGAGCCAGAAGGAGCGTTGGAGCGATATAGAAAGCAACCTTTTCTCAAGCAATTATCTTTGGAAGATTTTGGCAAAATAGCCGACCGAATCAACGAAATTCCCGGAATTGTTTACACCGAGCAGACGGTGCGGGATTATCCGCATACGAGTTTGGGGAATGTGGTGGGCTACATCAAAGAGGTGGATGGCGAGTTTCTCAATAAAATTGATACGCTAAACTATTACCACTCTGGCGATTTAATTGGGAAAAGTGGCTTGGAGAAATATTATGAGGAGCAATTGCGTGGAAAACGGGGCGTTCGCTACGAAATGCGAAATGTGAAAGGGCAAGTGAAAGGCAGTTATTTGGGCGGGCAATTCGATACGCTGAAAGAAAATGGGATGGATTTGGTGGCTTCCATAGATTTGGAATTGCAACATTATGCTGAGCAATTGATGCAGAACAAACGTGGCGCAGTTGTGGCAATTGAACCCAGCTCGGGCGAGATTCTGGTAATGTTGAGTGCGCCTTCCTACGACCCGAATCTATTGGCTGGAGCGGGAAGAAAAGTGACCAAAAATTACGCAATGCTGAATGCAGATCCTAACAAACTGCTTTTCAATCGGGCAATTCAATCTCGTTACCCTCCAGGTTCTACTTTCAAAACGGCAATGGCTTTGATTGGATTGCATGATAAAGTGATTGATACGGTTTATACGAGATTTGCCTGTATTAAAAGCATGGTAAATTGCCATAATCATCCTGGGCCGTTGAATGTTTTTGGCTCTATTCAACATTCTTGCAATCCGTTTTATTACCAAGCCTATAAGAAAATAATCAACCAAGGCAAAGACGATGACTATTTGGAAGACACCCGAATTGGCTTGGCGCATTGGGGGAAATTGCTGAACACGTTTGGTTTGGGAGAAAAGCTAGGCGTTGATTTGCCCTACGAAAATCGTGGCTTAGTCCCATCAGTAAAGTATTATGACAGAATTCGTGGTGGAAAGAAATATTGGAAACTGGGGAATACTTATTCGCTCGGAATTGGGCAAGGGGAAATGGGCGTTACGCCCTTGCAACTCGCCAACTTGTGTGCAGTAATTGCCAATGAAGGTTGGTACATTGCCCCACATTTGATTAAGGGAATTGGAGAGGATTTGGCAACGCTTCCTCAATATACCGAGAAGCATAGAACGCCAATCGAAAAAGACTATTTCCAATTTGTGAAGCGAGCCATGTCAGAAGTAACTCGTGCAGGAACGGCCAGGAGAGCATTCATCAAAGATATTGAAGTCTGCGGGAAAACAGGCACGGCACAGAATCCGCATGGGAAAGACCACTCGGTTTTCATGGCTTTTGCTCCGAGAATAAACCCGAAAATAGCGATTGCCGTTTACGTGGAAAATGCAGGTTTTGGTGGCACTTGGGCGGCTTCCGTTGCCAGTTTGGTCATCGAAAAATACCTCCGAACCAACTTCAAGGAATTTCAGAATGAAGACGAAATAATCATTACCAGAAAATATTTGGAAGATTATGTGCTGAATGGAGATTTGATTGAATAGTTGGGAGTTTGGCAATAACCACAATGACATTATGGTAGTGATGAACTGGTAACTAACAGAATAAAAACCATATCGCAAGCTTCCGCTTGTGCCGAATTATCCATAAGAGCTTATGAATAGATAAAATTTGCTGATTGTTACACTTTGCTGTGCTACTAAAAAGTCATTGAAAAGTGCTTTTATTAGTTGTAGAAGCCGAAAAATTTTTTTCAACTATAAAAAACATTCGTACTTGACCGTAAATGTGTTCATAAAAATACTGAGAAGAGGAAGTCTGAACTAATACTCCAACCAAAACCTTGTTTTACAGCTCATAGGACGCAATTTAAACAGCACAGCAAAACGTAACAATCAGAAAATTTGAATAGCTGGCAGTGTCTTCAGACCCAGACTGGAAAACCTGCCAGTCTATGACTTCTATAATAAAATTGTGTTCATAATCTCTATAGAGTAGCCTTGCCTCTTTCACACTACCGACATTATTATAATATTTTCGCATTCATCCTATTTTCGTTATTTTTGATATGAAACAAAACAATCAGGAAATGGCACTTGTAATAATTGAAGAAGGCAAATCTAAAGAGCAATTCGAGATTGAGCCTGAGAAAATGAAATATCTCCGAAAATTCATTCACTCCATCCAAGAAGAAGATGAGGAAGAATTCTCGTTGAAGGAAAGTATTGCGCAAGGGCTTCGGGAAGTAAAAGCCATGCAAGAAGGGAAATTACCAAAAATAACCATTAAAGAATTCTTGGATGAAATACGAGATTGAAATTCTTCCAGAATTTGCTAAACGGCTTAAACGACTGGTCAAAAAGTTCCGAACGCTACCCAACGAGGTAGAAGTATTATTTGATGAACTATCCGAAAACCCTGAAATGGGAACAGATTTGGGAGAAGGACTTCGTAAAATACGCCTGGGAAGCAAAAGCAAGGGCGGAGGGAAACGAGGTGGATTTCGTGTGGTAACTTATTTACTGAAAGAAACTGAAAAGGGAACGGAAATCTACTTGGTAACCATCTACGACAAATCCGAAGAAGAGAACATTTCCAAAGATGAATTGAGGGAAATTGTGAAATCTATTTTTGAATAAATTGAGTCAGAAACTACTTCTCAAAATACGAGAATCAGACAATCTTCCCATCCAAAATCCCCAAAAACTCAACCTGCTTTCTCCTCCAAGCATTGTAGCTCAAAGGCAGAATTTCCATGCCCGCACGTTGCAGAATTTGGTAGCGTTCAAGTGAAAAGCTCTCGAAGAAAGTGCCTTCCCAGCCAATCAAGTCAATCCCGATAGATTGATTCTTTTTGGAGACGACTAAATCTACCTCAATTCCCGCCACGGCAAACTGTGGGAAGCAGTCAAAATCAAGTTGAGGCAATTGTGCTAGATTCTGAATAGAGAGCTGTAAAAATTTTAGAAAGCTAAAACAAACATCGTCCATTCCATTTTTTTGGAATGGACGATGTTTGTAAAATATAGGTTTTATTGCTTGTCAAAGACATAAATCAATACATCATCATCATCTTCGAAAGTTAGCGTGAGTTTATTTCCAGTAATATCTATTTTTTCATTTTCGAAGTACAACTCACCATTCTCTAGTACTTCATTATTAGATGGATTTTCCTCATCTATATACTCATAGGCTATTACTACTAATGTTTGGTCGTCTTCATCAAAAGACCATTTACCAAAAGCTTTTTCACTATCATCATCTTCATAAGACACAGAACATTCTTCTGAAGAGAAAATAGCATTGGGAAAATTAACCTTGCCACCTTCCTCATAAGAACCATCGTTATTAAAACTTATTGTAAAGTTTTCGAAAATTACTATATCTTCAATTAACAAAGAGTCCCCATTATCACAATATTCATAATAGTTGTCAGATTTATTGGCTTCTAAATCACTTTCCGCCTCGTTCAACTTCCAAGTCCCAACCAAACTAGCATTTCCACCCCAAGACTCTACCTCCACACAAACTTCTACAATACTGCTGACATTATTATCTGCATCATAAAGGCAAATTTCATAGCAGAATGTACCTGGTTGAAGTCCGTCCCCAAAATTGATGTCAATTTCGTTTTCTTCAAGCTCTTTTGTTTTCAATCCTCCTAGATTGTTTTTGGATTTACCATTTAATCTGCCAGAAGTAAAAGCACTTATAGGGACTTCAAAATAGCCATCTACTTTGTTCTTATCCGAATCTAATAATTGGAGGTAAGCTCCTGCAATATCATCATCATTTGATTCTAGTTTAATGTTGAATCCTGATTTGAGTTGCGCACGGTTGTTACGTCCTTGCAATTTGAAATCAACCGAGCCTGTTGGTGCAGGCGCAGTACCTGTTTTTTTGGTTGCGCCAACCACCACCACATTTTTATCAAGTTCTGAAACAGGGATTTTTCTATTTTCCGAGGCATTTTGTCCATTGGCAATAGAATCCTGCTTTGCAATTTCTAAGGCAACCGAATCAACGACTATTTCTTCAGGAGTGCTCATGACTTCATCGTCATCACAAGAAAAAAAGAAGATGGAACTGCAAAGGCAAAATAGTGCTAAAACTGTGTTCAGATTTTTCATGTTTGGTATTTGTATTTGAAATAAAAGGTATAAAAACTGTTATTCCGCAAAAATAGAAACTCATTACACTAAAAGAGAGTGATTCTTAATTTATTTTCCCTTCCAAAACTCCCAAAAACACTTCCCGTTTTCTCCTCCAAGCATTGTAACTCAAAGGCAGAATTTCCATGCCCGCACGTTGCAGAATTTGATAGCGTTCCAGCGAGAAACTCTCGAAGAAAGTCCCTTCCCAACCAATCAGGTCAATCCCGATAGATTGGTTCTGTTTGGAGACGACTAAATCAACCTCAATTCCCGCCACGGCAAATTGTGGGAAGCATTTAAAACCGAGTTTGGTCAGTTCTTCAATCACCTCCTCCAAGAAAGTATCTTTTTCGTTATTTCCTTGGTTGGATTTTGTAGACTCCGAATTGGAAAGTGAGAAATCAGCTTCGGAAGTTTTCCCAATCCAAGAGACATATTTGTAAAGCAAAGAACTTGGATTGAGCGATTCCTGCGAAGCGGACAGCAAAATATATTGTTTGGATTTCGCCCTCGTAATGCTCACATTGAAAATATCTGCCTTGTTCAAATGCGTGAAAGAACCGCCAGCAGAATCATTGTCAACGGCAAAGGAAATGAACATCACATCTCGCTCTTCGCCTTGGAAAGAATGCGCTGTTCCCACCAGAATTTCGTGTTTCAAAACCGCTTCTGGAGCGAGTTCTTTCAAAACCTGTTTCCGAATATAATCCACTTGGTCTCGAAATGGGGAAAGAATTCCGATGGAAATTGGCTCTTGATTGTCTGTAAGTGGCACAATCTGACGCTTGCGCCATGGTTCTTGTTCAATCAGTTCCTTTATTTCCTGTAAAATCCAACTTGCTTCTGCTTTGTTCGATCCATTTTTTGCCCGCTTTCCTTCGCACTTTACCAACTCCACCGATTTTGAAAGCACACTTTGCGGGTTTTTCTGCATAATCCGCAACGATTTCTCGTAGAACTGTTCATTGCTGAAGCCGATAATCTGCGGATGGCTTCGGAAATGTTCATCCAAAAAAGTAATCGCTTCTTGCGTTTCGACTTGCTCCAAAGCGAAATCCAAAATGCTTTTTTCCCTATAATTCAGCGTTTCACTTTCCGAGTCGGGGAAGCCGTTTTCTTTTTGTAGCAAACTCGCCCTCGCTCTGGAAAGGAACGACAAATGGCGCAATTGGTGCGGGTCGCCCACCACCACAATCCGCTTGGCTCGTTGCAGAATGGGCAAGCAGGAAGCGATATCGCATTGCGTTGCCTCATCAATAATTGCCACATCGAACATTTCGGTTTGGAGTGGCAAAGCCTCGCTGACATCTGCTAAATTCGCCAACCAAATGGGGAAAGTATGCAAAATCACTCGCTCGAAATCAATTTCCGAGAACAATTGCTCCTGCTTTCCGCCCGTTCTTGCCCGAATGGCTTGGGAAAATTTCTTCAACTCTTTCCGAGAAGATTTATCTGTGGTTTGTTCCCAAATATTGAACGTGTTTCTGGCCTGCAAAAATTGAGTGGTGTTCAGTTGGAGTTCATCGGAAACCTGATGGATTTTGTCTATCAAACTCCAAAGTGGCTCTAGGTTTTCCAGCTTTTTTTCAATTCGGTTGGATTGGAAATCTCGCCACCATTTCGCTCCAAACCAAGTCGGCTCTTCCGACTGGAAAAGATATTTTGCCCACTCTTGTTCATCTTCAATTTGCTTGTCGAATTGGGCAATTTTTTCTGTAATTAGTTTATTGAGCATCGGCAAACCCCAATGCAATTCCGTGTTTTGCTCAACAATATCTTTCGGCAACGCTTTTGTCCGTGAGGAAATTCCGCTAAATAAGTTTGCCAAAGATTTTTTCAATTCCTTTAAATAATCGCTTCTGCCCGCTCGCACCAAAACATCTTTCAAGCCGAGTTGCGTTTCAATTTTGTCTGCCACCACATCCACCGCATGGTTCATTCTCGAAGCAATCAAAACCGAATTTCCTCGGCTGATTTGGTCAATGGCAATGGCGGCAATTGTGTACGATTTCCCAGTTCCTGGCGGGCCGATTGCCACACTCAACGGAAATTTAGAAGCATTCTCTAAAATTTTGTGTTGTGGTTCGCTCAATAAACTTGTAGCGTAATGGCTATTTCCTTTTGGTTGGATTGAGTGGTTTCGGGTTGGAGTTTGTGCTTGGTTGCTAATCGAAGAAGCGTTTGTGTTTCGTTTCCCCGAATCTGAGGATTCGAGAAAACCGTCAGATTTTGAAATCTGGCGGGTACGAAAATCTTCAATTCCCGAAAGGCTTTCCCGAAATAATTCCTGAATAGGTTTGGAGAAACTTTCTTCTCCCGATAAATCTTTTAGTTCATTCAGCACGCCACGAGTTTGCCGAGAGCTTTTGACCAAGCCGATGGCACTTGCTGGCAAAATTTTCAACGATTTACTTCTCTGCTGAGATTTCAACTTTTCCTTATCCGCCAACTTCGGGAAAAGCATCAATTCCTCGAAATCAATATTCGGAAAGTAAGGTTTCAAGGCAGTTCGTAAGCCTTCCATTTCCTCGAAAGTGATGGCTTCGGGTGGAAATTCCTCAAAAATATGCTCCAAAAAGCTGTGTGTGTCTTCGCCAAATTGGTTCAGCAAAGCCAACAGCGGAAAGTTCAAATTTCGCTTGCTGAAATTGATGGAAGCGTAATAGAAATTGTCTTCATCTTGGGAAATCTCCACAGGATAATAGACCAATGGCGCACAAATCTGTTTTCTTCCAGCCAAATCCGAACCTGAATCGCCTGAAACCATCAATGAGAAATAGAGCAATTGCTTCTCTTTGCTGTAAACCTGCAAAATCTCCAACCACTTTTGCGCCACCGAATCCTCAATATACTGTTTGGGGAATTTGCCATTCACTAATTGTTCTTCGCCTTCTAAAATATGTAAATCCTCAATTTTAGAATCGAAAATGCTCCATAAAGTCATTTCCCGCTGGTCGGCAAGGTAGCAATCTCGGAAATAGTTGATGAGCTGGTTGGGCATTGGGAATGTGGGAATATGGGAATGTGTTGATTTGGTAATGTGAAAATGGGGAAAAAAGAGGAAAGAAGAAAGAGCGGGGGTCGCCAACGACAAGGAGGAAAGAAGAAAGAGGAAAGAGAATGGAGAAAAGCTTTTGGGTTCGTTGTTTTCTCGCTTACTAGACTGGCGGGAGCGAAAATGCACACCGCCAGCTAGTCGCTTTGCGAAATGAGTTTCAGTAGTTCAGGATATTCGGAAAAAGCACTTCGTATTTGAATAGTTATGTTTTTTAGCAATTAAGTGTAATTACACAATAAATACCAAAAGTCAATTTTAAGGGTGGGAAATGTCGGCTAAAAGAGATTAGAGTTGTTACATATTGGCATTCAGTATTTTGTGAAATGAAAAACAAAATAAGGACTAAATTATTGGTGTCATCGCCAAGCGACCTTGCCCGACTTTAGGAGGGAACTATCCACGAAAAACACTTTATACATCTAATATCAAGTATTTGAGATAGTTTCTTCGCAAGCTCAGAATGACATAATTTCACACGCTGGCGCAGGTTCTCTGAACCTGTGCCGAAAATGGAAATCAGTCTCCGACTGAAGACGAATCTCCTTAACTTAATGGCATTGAGCGGACGCTTGCGCTATGATTTTTATTTTGTCAGCCTTACCAGTTTACCATTACCAGCCTGTTTTCTTTGCCAGTTTGCCCTAAAAGAGATTGGGAAAAGTTCTCAACTCTCGTAATATCTTCGGACAGAGTCCTAGAGTTCATAGAAAGGCACAGAGGCGGAGCTTCTGCGCCAGTTATGGTAATGAAGCTGATAATCATTTAACTTTTTAACAAGCAATATTTTGCTAAAATTCAACTATTTGTAGCCGACAATCTCTTGATAACCATGGAATGGTTGTCGGAATTGTATGCTGAAAAGAAACAGTATGAGTTCATGTTACGCAAAACTCTGATTATACAGATGAATGTTTCTGTTTTGTTTGGCTTCCAGTTAGAGAATAAGTTAATTTCGCATTCAATATTTGGGGAGTGGAATGGGAATTGAGCTTGATTTCACGGAAATTGTGTTTAGTGAGAAAAGCATTCGATGGCGAGCAATTCCCCAAAGATTGGCGACACACGATTGGCTTAGTTTACTTCCATTAATTGGTTGGGGAATAACCAAAAATGCCAATTCCTTCTCATCAATGAGCAATTCATAAAATCCAAAAAAAAATATTTGTACTGCGTAACATGCGATAGTATGATGAATAACATATCCTTTGCGGAGAAAAAGCACTATATTTACCGCAAAATATGCGGAGAATAAAAATCTATATACACGAGCAAGATGATTGGCCTCAATTCAACTGGCATGATTCGGAACTTCAAAAGCTACTTGGAGAGGTCAGGAATCTGCAAGGCAAGACTGTGGGCAAGATGGAAAACCTCGGTTTTGACTTGAGAGAGGAGGCTTCACTAGAAACGATTACTATGGATGTAGTGAAATCTTCTGAGATTGAGGGCGAAATGCTAGACAAACAGGAAGTGCGCTCATCAATTGCCCAAAGGCTCGGACTAGAAATTTCAGGTTTAGTAGAGGTAACGAGAGATGTGGATGGCGTGGTCGATATGATGCTAGATGCTACACAAAGCTCCAGAACCTTTGACAGAAGATAGGTTGTTTGGCTGGCATAATTGCTTATTTCCCACAAGCAGAAGTGGCATGTATAAAATACTGGTCAGCCGATGGAGGGACGATTCCACCGATCCTATGCAAGTTGTATCAGGGGCAATGAGTAAAGAGAATGTGCATTTTGAAGCTCCTGAAGCAAGCAGAATACAGAAGGAAATGAAAGAGTTTATCCGATGGTTTGATGAGCAGGAAGCAATAGACCCCGTACTGAAAGCAGGAATTGCCCATTTGTGGTTTCTCACCATCCACCCATTTGAGGATGGGAATGGTAGAATTGCCCGAGCCTTGACAGATATGCTTTTGGCAAGGGCAGATGGAATTTCCCAGCGCTTCTACAGCATGTCCACACAAATTAGGATAGAGAGAAAAGGCTACTATTCCATTCTTGAAAATACACAAAAAGGCAGTCTGGATATTACTGAATGGTTGCGCTGGTTTTTGGAGTGCTTCAAACAGGCATTGCTTGCCTCTGGGCAGATTGTGGAGAAAGTGCTATTCAAGCATAGATTCTGGGATACATTTGCCCAAGAACCACTCAATGAAAGGCAAGTGAAAATGCTGAATAAACTGATAGATGGCTTTACTGGCAAGCTGACCTCTTCCAAATGGGCGAAAATAACCAAATGCTTAACCAGATACGGCTCTCAGAGATATTCAGAATCTAATGGAGAAAGACATCCTGAGAAAAGCAGAAGAGGGCGGAAGAAATACAAACTATGAATTGGTAGAAATTGTGAGGTAATTTTATGCGTTTAATCTTTCAAAACTTTCTTATTTCACATCAACCCAACCATGAAAAACACACTATTATTCCTAGCCTTGATTCTATTCTCAAATTTGAGTTTTGCTCAATTCAACCAAATACAAATTTCGGGGAGAGTTTTGAGTGAGACAGATGGTTTGCCGTTGCCGTATGCGTATGTGAAACTGGAGGGTCTGGCAATTGGAACGGTTACGAATGCAAATGGATTTTACAGTTTACGAGTTTCTTCTGGCTACGCTGAAAATAACTTGGTTTTTTCTTATTTGGGCTATGAAAAACAAGCTTTCCAAATAAATTTGATTGAAGATAGGCAGAATTTTGTGGTCAAGCTGAGGGAAAGTCCCAGTTTATTGGGCGAGGTAGTTATTGAACCTCGAAAGCAGATTTCCCCCCAACAGCTTTGGAAGCAAGTCGTCAAAAACATTTCCGAAAATTATTCATCTGAACCATTTGAGGCAAAAGGCTACTATCGGGAGACGGTAAAAGAAAATGATGCGTACATGAAATTTGCCGATGCGAGTTGCGAATTCTACCTCGCACCCTATGAAGGAAAAGATTTGGACAAGGAAATAAAACGGAGTAATTATAATGGCCATAATACAACTTCAGGCTACAATTTCTCTTCTTATTGGGGCGAAAGAATGCACCGTGGGCATTTTTCTGGAGAGACAATCCTTGAAGACCAAGTCAAAATTATGGAAGCTCGAACAAGTGCCAACTTAACCAAAAAGGGAATGACCGCAAACGTGGAAGGCGGCCCGATTGGCTTGATTGGGAAAGACCGAATGAAATATTTACGCTATTTTGCCGACAAACGAAATTGGGATAAATACAGTTATGATGTGAAGGAAACACAAGATGCCGATGGAAATTGGCAGTATGTTTTGTCGTTCGAGCCAAGTGTAAGCGCTGAGGAAATAGTAGAAAGGCAATCCAAAATAAAACTGAAAGAAAACTTTAAAAACACTTTAGACAGCTTGTTTTCAGCTATCAAGAACGCAGGTAAAAGGTATAAAATTATCCAAAAGATGATTGATAAGCCAATTGCCGGGAAAATCTACATCAATCAAGCCAATTTTGCGGTTTCCAAAATCAGTTATAGTGTTCCCAAAGACTACAAGAAATTCATTTGCGCTTACCAGATTGAGGCAATCAAGCATTTCGACTATAAAATTGACATTGATTACCAAAAGATTGGGGGAATTTGGTATCCGAAAAGTATCAGGCAAGAAGATGAGTTCATTTACATAGATACCACGGGCGGAATCCAAACTACTACACCTTACAAAGCTATTTTGGAGCTGACAATGGGGGAAATCCGAACGGAAAATGCCAAGCCTTTTCATGAACTGGACATCTTCGCCAATTCTGACATGAAAACTTTATACGATTATCCGACCAGTTACGACTCTTCTTATTGGAAAGCTTATGAGCTGAAAAATCCTTTGGCGAAAATCTCCTCCGAAATCCGTAAAGAAATGGGGGAAGTGATGGAGTTGGAACAGCAGTTTATTAGACGATTTGCTCGGAAGGAAGAGGTAAGTGAATGAGGAAATGTGTGAATTTGGAAATGTGAGAATTTGAAAATGCGGAAATGGAGAATGAAATTTGGTTCTTTGAAAAGTTTCTACTTTGTTTAGCTTCTTCGCTAAGGAACGAGTTAATAATAACTTGTAACATTATGGCATATTATTTTAACGAAGAATAGACCAAAAGAAGCAAGAGAATTTTAATAAGTTATTTTTTACTTGTTCCTAATTCTACTTTAAGACTCTGAAAAATCATATTCAATTTTGGTTGCTCAAGCTAGAAAACACATAATTGCTACACAAAAAACGAAGAAGTTCCTCGGAAATGGTCTTTTTTCAGACCTTTCCGATAGTAGAAAGAGTCAAAAAAAACACAATTCAGGCAAAAAAGTTTAGAGTCTTAAAGTAGTACTAAATACCACGGGACTCGTGAAAAGAACTTAAAATTCCATGCTCCGATTGGTTCAAATCGAAATAATTTCCGCCTTAATGGCATACTTTACAAGTTCAATTGTATTCTGAACTCCCAATTTCTTGAAAATATTATTCTTGTGAGTTTCCACCGTTCGGGAACTGATGCAGAGTTGTTCGCCAATTTGCTTGGCAGTTTTTCCTTCGCACAATTGCCGAGTGATTTCCAATTCCCGTTCGCTCAAAGGTTGCTCGTAATCATCTTGGTTGGATTTCACATTCCGCACATAACTCGCCATGACTGCGTGGGAAATATTCTCGCCAAAAAACATTTGGTTGAATTTCAAGGCTTTCAGAGCGGTAATGAATTCCTCTTTTGGCGTGTCTTTCGATAGGAAACCTCTCGCACCTGCTCGTATGGAGGAAACAATACAACTTTCGCTTGTGTTGGCAGTCAACATCAGGATTTTAATTTTCGGATGGCTATTCTGCACTCTTTTGGCAATATCAATTCCGTTCAAACCGCCTCCCAAATCAATATCCAACACCAAAACATCGGGGGTTTTTTCTTCCAACAAATCAAATAGTTGATTGGCATTATCCGCTTCCCCAATCATTGTCACTTCCTTATTTCCCAACAGCATTGCCCGAACGCCATCACGCACAATCTTGTGGTCATCTACAATTATAATTTTGATTTTTTCCATAAAAAGAATTGGCGAGTTTGTGATTTAGCGAATTGGAAATTTAGTGAATTGGCGAATTGAAAAAAAAGGTTGAATCAAGATTTGCAAGGTTTCCAGGATGGAAAATGATTTTGCTGGAAGAGAGAATCTGCAATCTTCATGCTGAAATAGAAATTGCGGAAAACCGAAAAAAGTAATCCTGCCTTATCCTATAATCCTGCGAATCCTGATTCGGACAATGGAAGAGTTGGCGAGTTTGTGATTTAGCGAGTTGGCGAATTGAAAAAAAGGTTGAATCAGGATTTACAAGATTTTCAGAATGAAAATGATTTTGCTGGAGAGCTACGGTTAAACCTGATGGATTCGGCAAATTCAAACATACAGTTTGAGGCGAAAAAAATGGACAAAAGTGCTAAATTGCGAGACCAAAAAAATAGATTGTGAGTAACTCAGCAGTTCCCGCTTTAGATTTTCAGCACAAAAAAATTGCTTTTTAATAAAAAAATACGATTATATAGTGTTTTTATTGACGTTTTCCGTGTTAATCTGTGTGCGAAGCCCGTGTATTCTGAAAGAATCCGTGTTCCAATCACGCTAGAACGTCAAAATTAAAGACCAAAGCCTTAGAAATATAAAGATTAAGCCTGATTTAATTCTAAAGCGGGAACTGCTGTGAGTAACTACTCATGTTGTTTAAGTTGTTGATTAGTAATGTTTTATAAATTGAACAAAGAATTCAGATATAACTTTTAAATTGAATTAGTATTTTTATAGTCGAAATAATTTGAATAAGCACTCAAATTAGCCAAATAATCTTTGAATAGTACAATGTGTATGAAAATAAGAAAAATAATATAATGTGCTGTTTTATAGGCTGGAATCGCTCAATTTTTTAATTCGCCAACTCGCTAATTCACCAATTCGCCAACTGAGTAGTTACGATTGTGATTATCCGAAAGTATTCCTCTCAAACATCCAACTCCCAACTCCATGAAAATCTCCGTTCTCGACCTCGGTACAAATACTTTCCATTTATTGATTTTGGAGAAAAAATCTGATGGCGCAATTCAAGAACTCCACCACGAAAGGCGGTTTGTAAGATTGGGCAAAGGCGGAATCAGCCAAGGTTTCATTGCCGAAGATGCCTACCAGCGAGCCTTCGATACTTTGAGCGATTATATGGAAACCATAAAAAGCTACGGGGAAGTGAGTGCAATCCGAGCAACCGCCACAAGTGCTTTGCGAAGTGCCAGCAACGGGCAGAAACTCATTGACGAAGTAAAAATCCGAATCGGCTTCGACTTGGAAATCATCAGCGGAGAGCAAGAAGCCGAGCTGATTTTTGAAGGAGTAACTTCTGACATTCCCCTAGGCGAAGATAAATGCCTGATTATGGATATTGGCGGTGGAAGTGTGGAGTTCATCATTGGCGACCAACTGGGCATTTTGTGGAAGCAGAGTTTCGAGATTGGTGCGCAACGCTTGTATGACCTATTCTACAAAGAAGACCCGATTCCCAAAAAATCCATTCTGGAACTTCACTATTATTTAGGCGAAATGCTCCATTCCCTCAAAAGAGAAGTCGGAAACCACCAGCCCAAAGTGTTGATTGGCTCATCGGGCACTTTCGATACCATTTGGGAAATGCACACTTCGGGGAAAATGAAGGAAAACACTCAGATAAGAGAAATAAACTATATGGGTTTTCAGCAAATTCTGAAACCGCTCATTTCCAAAAACCAAACTGAAAGGCTGGAAATTGCAGGTATGATTCCCGAACGAGTAGATATGATTGTGGTGGCTTCCATTTTGGTAGATTTCGTATTCAGATTGGTAAACCCAAACATACTGCAAATCTCCAACTCCGCACTGAAAGAAGGCGTGGCGAAAAAGCTGTTTGAGAGTTTGGAGAGTAAAGCCGAAGAAGCCGACTAAATTCCCATTGCACACTTTTGAGCAATAGAGTTTGCATTCAAAAAAGATGTGTGACAAAATGCAGGTACTCTTTTCTTACTCGCATCTATTTTCTTTTGTCTAACCCATACTTCTGGACATGGCAGAAAATAGGACCAAAAACCTGTCAGGTTTAATTGGGATTAGACCTTGAAAATTGAGTTTTATCTTTTTAAAACCTGACAGGTTTACGCAGATGTCCAGTAGTATGTGTCTAACCCGAATAATGGGTTTAAACCTTTGTTATTCAGATAGTTAACCGTGTTATTTTTAGAGTAGTCAAAAATTAAGATTTGCTATATTGTACTTTTTATAGATTTAATCAAAAATTATATGACAATAATTTAACGGAACTCATAAAATCAAAATACTGATTACCAAATACTTAAATCATTTTTAATTCTTAATGGTCAGGCCACCCTGTCTTAATTTCCCCAATCAATAATTGTACTTATCAAATATATAACTCATAATTGGGGTGTCTAACATCTTATATCTATATCCTCACTCCAACAAAAGTAATGTCATCTCTCTGAAACTGTTGCTTCTGATGGGACTTTAGAAACCACTCCATCTTTTCGTGCTGTGCTTTCATTGGCAAATGGGCGATTTCTTCTAAGTACTCACGAACGTGGAGTGAACCTATTTTTTTGCCTTTTGGCCCGTGCTGGTCTGCCATGCCATCGGTAGTTAAGTAAAATGTGGAATTTTTCGGAAGTGAAATCTTATGGTTTAAAAATGCTTTTTCGCTTCCCTGAAAACCACCGATTGAACGCCTGCTCCCTTTGATTTCCTGTAAATGATTTGCCCCAGCCAGCATATAATACAGCGGACGCTTTGCACCTGCAAATGTAACCTGCACGTTTTCTCCATTCTCTTCAATGGCGCAGAAAGCTACATCCATTCCGTCTTGGTTGCTTCCCTTTTCGTCTTGATTGAGTATTTTTTTGAGGGTTTGGTGCATTCCCTCCAAAATATTGGACGGGTTTTTCATGCCATTCTTCACAATCTCATCATTCAATACTGAGGTAGCAATCATGCTCATGAATGCACCAGGAACCCCGTGTCCAGTACAATCGACTACTGCCAAGAACTTGGTGTTTCCCACCTTCTCGAACCAATAAATATCTCCAGAAACAATGTCTTTCGGATGGTAAATCGCAAAGTAACCATTTGGGAAAGCTTCTGTAAGCTTACTTTCAAATGGAAGGATTGCTTCCTGAATTGTCTGCGCATACCGAATGCTATCTGTAATTTGGACGTTTTTCTGTGAAAGCTCTTTGTTTTGGCTAGAAATGTAATCTCTCTGGGAAACGATTTCTTCATTCTGCTGTTGCAACTCTTCGTTTTGAGTGAGAATTTCTTCTTTTTGCTGGTCAAGTGCCATGGTTCTTTCCAAAACCTTTTGCTCCAGCACTTTATTTTGGTTTGCCAGAATCTTGGCATTCTCTTCCTGCGCCAGTCGCCTTGCTTTTTCAATCGTGCGGATTCTATGCCCCAGACCCAAAGAGTAAGTAATTATTTCTCCGGCAATGCCTAATGTCATAACCGCCAAACCTGTTTCAAGGCTGGCAAAATTGCCAATGATAATGGCAATATAAAACAAGGCACCTCCGAAAAACAAACCTGTGCCCACCACAAAATAGCGAGCGACTTTAGATTTGTTGCCTTTGACTACCAAATAAATCAGTAACGAAAGCGAACTTATCTGAACTGCCGCATGAACAAGTACTGGAATTATTCTCGTCAGAAAATCATTGTGCGTAGGAACTACAATTAGAAGGTAAACGGCACAAGCAACCTCGGCAAAAATCAGTACCCTAAAAGCACGATCCCATTTCGGAAACTCAGCACGCGTGTCCAGAAACAGACGTATAAACTGAATGTACACCACCATGGTCAGGCTCGGCAGAATAGTCCTGAAATACAAGTAGATTGTAAAATTCTCCCCAATAAACGAGTTATTGAATCCTCCTAGTATGGTTTGGAAATACAAAAGAGGGAAGAGTATGTAGAGTGAGTAGAGTAAGTAAATCCTTTCTTTAGAGAAAAAGAAAATGAAAAGGTTATAGATGAACATGATTCCCATAAACCCTAATATAATACCCAATGCTCTGCTTTGCTTTTTGTGTTTTGAATAAGCAGATTGTTCCCAATTGTTGTATTGCCGAATTTGCCAATTTGCTAGCTTTATGGAAACTCCACTGGGGTTTTGCACTCTTATCAGCAACTTGCCAGAAGTTCGGGCGGGAATCTCAAAAGGAAGTTTCGTTTCACGGTGAGTTCCTTCATTCAGTTCTTTCTGCGAAAAAGGCGTGAATCTTCCAGATTTCGTGGAGTCAGTAATTTCGTTTCCTACAATCGAATAAAGATGAGCAATATCCAACCCCTCCGTCAGCAAAACGCCTTTATATAATTCCGAAGAGTTGTTTTCTACCGCTATCTCCAACCAAAAAGAACTCTTGCTTTTTATTTGGCTGGAGTCAGCGATTTCATAGCGATTTTGAATGATGCCACTTCTATTTTGGGGCAAAAAACTGCCGGAAGTCCAAGCACTATATTCATCTTCAAAGATGGAGACTTTGCCCAAATCTATCGTAAGGTTGTCTTTCCCATCTAAGGTTAAGGCAGGTTGTGCCTTGGTCATAAATGGAGAAAGGCATAGTAAAGCAAACCAGAAAAAGATTGTTTTTGGAGTTGGTTTCATTCAAATTTTTAGATAAATGGTGTCGTTTTTTTTCTGAATTGGTTTGATTTTGATACTCAAAAGGTTCTGCAATTCTCAATAGCAATTTTTTTTAGCGATGCTGACTAAAAAACTAAAAACGAAATTAGTATAAACCCATACTACTGGACATGAATCAGTTTTCTTCGGATTTGAGAATCCGAGAACTGTCAGAACTGAGGTTCTGACAGGCACGTTAAGCTAGTTCAAGCGTCTGCTTTTGAACCTAAAACGAATGATGTCCAGTAGTATGGTATAAACCCGAATAATGGGTTTAAAAAATTGATTTTCAGCAAGTTAACTTTACTATTTTTAGGGTAATGAATACTTGAGATTTACTACATTGCACTTTTCCTAGATTTAATCAAAAACTATATGACAATAATTTGACGAAATATAGTAAGTACAAATTATTGATTATCAAGCTATTAAATCATTTTTAATTCTTAATTATCAATTCTTTATTTCCCCAATCCACAATTGTACTTATCGAATACATAACTCATAATTGGGATTATAAGTAGATAAACTTAAATGCTTTCCTATTTACTTTTTTTGTAAGTATTTCATTATCAGTTATTTGAACTGATTTGGACTTGCGACTTGAGCGCAAGTCCGATTGTGCGCAAGTCCGATAAAGACTTTGTACTACTTAATGAGCCACTTCTATAGCAAATGAAATAGAATCATTCCTCCAAAATAATTAAAAGAATTAAATAATACCATCAGGCAAATGAAATATCTCATATTTTATTGAAGCAAACTCTCCGAAAGGAAATCCTACTTGATAATGATTTGGAAAACTATTATTTTCGCAAGATTTTGAACTTGCTGGATTTGCAAACTGAAAACTATTTTATATTTCAGTTGAAATTTCCGATATTTAAGTCAAAGAGCAGAAAATCGTTTTAAACAATGTAAGCAGACAAACCCTATTCATACTTATATCGTTTAATACAGCGTAATTAAATAAAAGAACATAGTACGAAGTACTTCACTAAATATAAAAATCAGTGGATTTATTTGAAAAACTTAAGAAGAATAGAGGTCCATTAGGGCAACATGCCAACATTGCGCATGGTTACTACGCATTTCCAAAATTGGAAGGAGAACTCGCTCCCCGAATGAAATTCAGAGGCAAAACCGTGCTGAATTGGAGTTTGAACAACTATTTGGGGTTGGGAAACCACCCAGAAGTAAGGAAAGCCGATACTGAAGCAACTGCCGCACATGGACTGGCCTACCCAATGGGTTCAAGAATGATGTCGGGCAACTCCAACATGCTAGAGGAATTCGAGAGCCAGTTGAGCGAATTCATGCAAAAAGAGGATACTTTCATTCTCAATTACGGCTATCAGGGAATCATGTCTGTGATTGATGCTGTTTTGGATAGAAAAGATGTGGTTGTCTATGATTCTGATTGCCACGCCTGTATCATTGACGGATTGAGAATGCACCTAGGAAAGCGTTTTGTGTTCCCTCATAATGATATTGCAAACTGCGAGAAGCAGTTGCAACGTGCAGAAAAAATAATTGCTGAAACTGGCGGAGCGATTTTGGTAATTACCGAAGGCGTTTTCGGCATGTTGGGCGACCAAGGCAAGCTGAAGGAGATTGTGGAGTTGAAATCTAAGTACGAATTCCGCTTATTAGTGGATGATGCACACGGGTTTGGCACAATGGGCAAAACAGGCATGGGAACTGGCGAAGAGCAAGGCGTTCAGGATGATATTGACATCTACTTCTCTACTTTCGCCAAATCTATGGCAAGTATTGGCGCATTCGTGTCTGCCGATGAGCAAGTAATCGAATTCTTAAGATACAACACACGTTCGCAAATTTTTGCAAAAACACTTCCTATGCCAATCACAATTGGCAATATGAAAAGGTTGGAGATGTTGAGAACAATGCCTGAGTTGAAAGACAACCTTTGGAACATTGTGAATAAACTCCAGTCAGGATTGAAAGAAAGAGGTTTCAACATAGGAAATACCAACTCGCCAGTAACTCCAGTTATTTTGAGCGGTGGAAACAATGAAGCCGCTAATTTGATTATGGATTTGAGAGAGAATTACAGTATTTTCTGTTCAATCGTAATTTACCCAGTAGTACCAAAAGACGTAATTATGTTGCGCCTGATTCCGACCTCGGCTCACTCCGAAGCAGACGTTGAAGAGACGATTGAGGCCTTCGAGCAGATTGTTGGGAAGCTGAAATCTGGCGAATATGCTAAAAAAGAGACTCCAGTTATTGCGGGTGAGTAAATCAAAAGTGAATAAATTTAAAGGGCAAAAGCTATAAAAATTGGCTTTTGCCCTTATTTTTTTGTGTTTAAAGCACTTTTTTGCCTTTTTCAGAGAAAAAATCGACCTCAATTCTAGCAGTTTATAAAACATTTTATAATTTGGCATCAGAAATTTTTAATGACCTTTTAAATAAAAGATAATGAGCAAAAAAAACAGATTCGAAGAATTGAAAAATTTGGTTACAGAAATGGAAGGAGACTTCTCTAAATTCTACGAGCAAGAGAACCAAGCTGCAGGAACTAGAGTGAGAAAAGGAATGCAAGAGTTGAAAAACTTGGCGCAAGAAATCCGTCTCGAAGTTCAAGAAATCAAAAACAGCAAAAGCTAGTCTTTTCTGTATTGATAAGAAAGGAGCAACCTTATTAAGGGATTGCTCCTTTTTTTGTTTGCAGATTCAGCACGTTGCAATAAAGGGCAGATATTGAAAATCACAATTTTGCCCAATCGAACCAAAACATTTATATTCGTTGTCAATCGAAAATAAGAATATGAAAAAGATTATAAATAGCCAGAATGCACCTGCTCCTATCGGGCCTTATAGCCAAGCCGTTTTGGCAGGAAATACGCTATATGTTTCTGGGCAAATTGCCATTGACGCTTCCACGGGGAAAATGATGGATGAAACCATTGAAATAGAAACCAAACAGGTCATGGAAAACCTCGGGGAAATTCTGATAGAGGCGGGTTTGGGATTCGAGAATGTGGTAAAATGCAGTATTTTCCTAAGTAGTATGAACGATTTCGGTAAGGTAAACGAGGTTTATGGCAGGTATTTCCAAGAGAATCCTCCAGCAAGAGAAACTGTAGAAGTAAGCGTGTTGCCAAAAAACGTAAATGTGGAAATCTCTTGTATTGCAGTAAAATAGTCATGAGTCTATAGCGCAAAGTCCAAAGTGAAGTGTTGGATAGTTCAACTTTTTACAGGCAATTCTTAGCAACCAAATCCATACTTATTTTTAATTTCTAATTCCCTCATTTTCTAGCGGTAAATAATGTACTTTTGTGGATTATGTAGTATTGGGAATCCACATAAACGGAACTCCTGCCAAGTTCCAAAAACGAAATTTTCAGAATGTATCGCTTCCGAGAAATATTAGTTGCGCTTGATTTAAGCAAAACAGACGAAAACATGATTAAATATGCCTTTGGTGTTGCCAATGTGGTAGAAGCCGAAGAAGTGATTTTCATGCACGTAGCGCAAAATCAAGACCTTAAAGAAATTGTCCAGTCAGAAGACGGCAAATCTGTTACTCGGAAGGAAGAGATAAAGCTGAAGATTTCCAAAATCGTAGATTCCTGCCATAAACTCGCTCCAGACACCAAAGCAATTGTAGAAGTGCTCACGGGAGACCCAATTGCCATTATGCTGAAAGCCAGCAAAGAACAGAAGGTAGATTTGATAATGGTAGGCAGGAAAAGCGTGGGCGAAGGTTCGGGAAAAGTGTCTCGTTCTTTAGCAAGAAGAGGATTGTGCGCTGTAATGAGTGTGCCGTTCAATGCAAAGCTGGAGTTGAAAAAAGTAATTCTGCCAATAGATTATTCAAAATTCTCTAAAATGGCGATGGAGAAAGCGATTGCACTCTCCAAAAAAAGACCTGAGCTAGAAATCGTTTGCTTGAACATTTACACTTTGCCACAAGGCTATTTGAGCTCTGGCAAAAGTGAAAGCGAATTTGCGGAAATC
The DNA here is from genome assembly GCA_963729615.1 of uncultured Cytophagales bacterium. Lineage (GTDB taxonomy): Bacteria > Bacteroidota > Bacteroidia > Cytophagales > Flammeovirgaceae > JBLIFI01. The sequence continues at coordinate 560,966 of CAVSOI010000020.1, read as the reverse complement.
ATGAAGAGGAATGCTGAAAAGCAATATCATCATTTCATGAAGCAATTCGATTTGGGAGACTTAAAAGTAACTCCGAGATTTCAGCTCGACACCAAGAACTTCTTTGCCAAAATAATTTTCAATGTGGCTCTGGTAGAAGACGCCAACCTCATCATTATTGGCTCGAAGGGAAGAACCACCATGGCGGCCGCATTTTTGGGAAGTACCACAGAAAAATTGCTCAAGTTCAACATGGCAGTTCCCACCATGATTCTGAAAAGCAGGAAACAAAACCTCGGCTTTTTTGAAGCATTATTGAAGATTTGATTAAACGACTTTTTTACAACTAAAAAATCATAGCACAAGCATTTGCTCAATGCCGTCAACTTAGTGAAAAAAAATGGCACTTTTTGGGTTCAAGCGGCGCTTCCCAAGCGTGGATGCTTGGGAAGCCCCGCTTGAACCAGCGAAGATGCTGGCGCAGATTCTGGGACACGCTGACTGAAATTTGATTTCCTTAAGTTCACAGCATTGAGCATTTGCTTGTGCTTTTTATGTTCAGACAACTTTTAGATGGAACATTTACTGACTACTGAAGCTCTCGTAAGCTTACTGACACTTACCGCCCTAGAAACCATTCTGGGAATCGATAACATCATTTTCATTTCGCTCGTTACCGACAAACTTCCTCAACATCAGGAAGCAAAAGGAAGAATTATAGGTTTGGTTATGGCAATGGTGGTTCGAGTGCTGTTGCTTTTGGGAATCACTACAATTATTGCTTGGGGAGACACAGAGTTGTTTTCTGTATTCGGGCAAAGTTTCAGTTTCCGAAATCTCATTCTTTTGGCCGGAGGGTTATTCTTGATTGCCAAAAGTACCAAGGAAATTCACAATAAGGTTGAGGAAGATGGTTTTGAAGACATCGAAGCCAAATCAATCACATTGACAAAGGCAATTGTGCAGATTATTCTGATTGATATTGTTTTCTCATTCGATTCCATTCTTACCGCAGTCGGTTTGGTAGAACAAGTGGAAATAATGATTATAGCAGTAATCATTTCCATGTCTATGATGATTGCCTTTGCAAAAACCATTAGCGATTTTATTGAGCGCAATCCAACCTTCAAAGTTTTGGCACTTTCCTTCTTGGTTCTGGTCGGATTTTTATTAGTGCTGGAAGGTTTCAGCCAGCATGTGCAGAAAGGATACGTTTACTTTGCCATCGCTTTTGCTTTCATCGTGGAAATTCTCAATAACCGAATTCGTAAGAAAACTGGCAAAAAGAAAGTGAGTGTGAAGGAGATTAAAGAAGGTTATGATGATGTGTAGAGAGGTGTGGAGATTTACGAATTACGAGGTACGATTTGGTGCAGAAACCTGAGCAAGAAATGATAAAGCAATTATGGATTACGATATTAAGATGGAAAGAATTATGATTCGCCATGTCGCTAATTAAAAAGTTCATGACTGAATTCCCCAAAATAACCATCATCACGCCTTCTTTCAACCAAGGAAAGTACCTAGAAGCCACAATTCAGTCAATCCTGAATCAAGGTTATCCGAACTTAGAGTATTTTGTGATTGATGGCGGGAGTGGGGATGAAAGTGTGGAAATCATCAAAAAATATGAGTCTCAAATTGATTTTTGGGTCAGCGAGAAAGACAATGGGCAATCTCACGCCATCAATAAAGGGCTGGAGAGAGCCACGGGGGACATTATCAACTGGATAAATTCAGACGACCAACTCACAGAAGGAAGTCTTTTCAAAATTGCCGAATATTTCCAATCCAACCCAAAAATAGCCTTAGTTCACGGCAAAACCATTCTTTTCAAAGAAGATGGCTGGGAAAAAATCCACGGAGCAAATGAAAATGATTTGCCAGAAGGTTATTTGGCAGGAATTCTGTTTCCGCAACCTTCTGCATTTTTCACTAAACAGGCGTTGGATAGAGTGGGAGGGAGGGTAGATGAGTCGCTCCATTTCGGGATGGATTACGATTTATTTGGGAAAATGGCGTTGCATTACAATTTTTTGAGCGTTGCAGATGTATTTTCAAAGTACCTTCTGCACGATTCTAGCAAAACCTCACAAAGCAATTTGCCTTTTGCTAAAGATTGGCAAAAAGTGTTTTGCAGAGTGATTTCCTCCATTCCGAATGCTGATGAAAAATATGTATCGCAACTGAAAGATTTGGGTATTTGGCATAATCCTGAAAAAGAAAAACTATCAAAGGCGAGCAAGGAAATTTCCGACAAATTGCAGGAAAAAGCATTTTGCCTATTCATTCGCATTCAACTTTTCTATCATTACGAAGACAATTTATTTGCCGAATCAGATAAATTCATTCAATTTCTGAAAAAAGAATATCCAGCTTATTACAAAGCCCAGAATTTGGATAAACTCCATAGCAAATTGAAATTACCATTCAGAGATGCTTTGATTCCAGTTTTACGCAAAATTAAGAGGAATTAAAATTGAGTGTTTAAACAATAAGCGTTTATTCGTCAACTGCAAAGTCAAAATATGCCTTATTTTTCCGTTGTCATTCCCACTTATAATCGAGTAGGTTTTATTGTTGAGACAGTAAAATCTGTATTGAGTCAGGACTTTGCGGATTTTGAGCTAATTATTGTAGATGATGGAAGCACAGACAACACGGAAGAAGTTGTTTTGAAACACTTTTCGGGAAATGATAAAGTAAGTTATTTCAAAAAGGAAAATTCGGAAAGGGGAGCAAGCAGGAATTTCGGATTCAGAAAATCGGAAGCGGAATTCGTGGTTTTCTTCGATTCAGACGATTTGATGCACGATAATCATCTTTCCACTCTGAAATCTGCCATTGAGCAAAATCCGACCATTCATTTTTTTGCCACGAAGTTCAATTTTGTGCGAGATGGAAAAACTATTCCCAATCCAGACCTGAACCGATTGGGCGAAGGCGTTCATAATGTTGAATTTCTGTTGTTGGGAAATGGCTTGGCTTGCAACTTTGCGGTAAGGAGAAAAAATCCCGAACTCCAGCTTTTTGAAGAAGACAGAAGTTTTGCCGTCATGGAAGACTGGATGTTTTTGGTGGAAAATATATCCAAATCTCCAATCTATATTATTGACAAAATAACCATTTCAATGAACGACCATGACAGCCGTTCTATGCGAGTGAATGCCGATACGATTGCAGAAAAAAGAATCAGGGCAACAAAATGGCTAGAAAATAGAGTGAATTTTAGTGAATCTCAAAAAGCAAAAATCTGGGCTTACACCTACAAATTTTGCGGAATCCATTACTACGCAGATTTCCAACAGAAAGAAGCTTTGGCGTATTGGAGAAAGTTTTATAATCATACTGGCTTGACAAAAGAATCAATTGCACTTGGCGCAAAGTTCCTTTTGGGAAGGAAATTGATTCTGCTGTTGCAGAAAGTTTCTTAATCTAGGTTTTTCCTCAAACCTTCACGCCAAAAATACTAATATCGTCTCGCTGATTTTGCATTTGCTGGTGTGTGTGGAGTTCGTTTCGCAGACATTCTTCCTGCATTACAATTTCCAATTGGCAGATGTTTCCTAAAACGCTTCTGAATTTTTTCGTTCCATATTTTTTCCCGTTCGGTGCATTTTGGTCAACAAAACCATCGGAAGTAAGATAAATCATATCGCCTTTTGCCAACTCCAGCTCAATATTTTCAAACTTCGGAGAGTTTTCTTTTTGGAAACCTCCTACAGATTTCCTATTTCCTTTCTCTTCTTTGAAAACGCCATTTTCTGTGTAGAAAATCGGTCTTTTCGCTCCGGCATACGTAATTTTTGCACCATTTTCATTCTGTTCCATCATACACAACGCAACGTCCATTCCATCGGAATTGAGCTGTTTGTCTTGTTGGAGTGTGAAACGAACGCCTTCGTGCATTTGCTCCAAAATCCTGGCAGGGTTGAAAATCTTCTCACGAGTAATGATTGTGTCTAGCAATTCATTGCCAATCATGGACATGAACGCGCCAGGAACTCCGTGCCCAGTACAATCCACAACGGCACAAAAAACGTAGCCATCCACTTCCTTGAACCAATAGAAATCTCCTGAAACCACATCTTTTGGCTTAAAAATAACGAAATGGTCTTGCACAAAACTATTGATGGTCTTTTTGGTGGGAAGCACCGATTTCTGAATCGTTTCCGCATAGCGCAAACTGTCCATGATATCCTTATTTTTCGCCTTAATTACATCATTGGATTTTGTGACTTCTCTGTAAGTCTCCGCATTGTCAACCGCAATGGAAACGTAAGTTGCCAAACTCCTCAGCAAAGTAATATCTCTTTCAGTATAGGCATTTTTGTCGAAACTCTGCACTGTAATTGCCCCAAGGTCTTTATCGTGAAGTACCAATGGCAAGTAAATGAGCGATTGTGGCACTTCTCCTTCGACAATATCAATATCTTTATCAGCAATATATTTCTGATATTCTATTTCTAAGTCATTGATGAAAACCTCTTTTCTGGTTTTTATACACCAACTTCCTAAATCATTCTCGGGGTCAAACGCATTTTTGTGAGTTGGCAAAACAGACCCCTTTTCTATATAGCCTTTGAAAGTGATGTTGCTCTCTTCCTTATCGTAAATTCCAATTCCGAAACCCGAAGCGTCCATCAGCTCATTTACGCTCTCGTAGGTTTTCATAATAATAGTGGGCAAATCCAAGATAGAAGTGATTTCCTGTCCAATATCAGTCAGAATCTGTATGTTCTTGTGAGATTTCTCTATTTCGTCTTTTTGATTGAGGAGTACTTTATTTTTATTTTCGATGTTGTCTCTCTGGGCCATTATCTCCTCTTGTTGCTGGTAGAGTTCTTCATTCTGGGTCATGATTTCCTCTTGCTTGGTCTGCAACTCCGAGGTTCTTTCTAAAACCTGTTCTTCCAGTTTCTTCTTCTAAGCCTCCAAACTAGCAGTTCTCGCTTTGAAAAAAGCGAATATCCCCAATCCAACCAAAGCCAAAACGCCAATCCTGAACCACCAAGTCTCCCAAAATGGCGGTTTTATGTTTAATTCCACCGATGCACCTTCCTCGTTCCATACGCCATCGTTGTTAGAGGCCTGAACTCTGAAAGTGTATTTCTTGCCAGAAGGCAAATTGGTGTAAGAGGCAAATCTTCGGTTGGAGTTTGCATATCGCCAATCCGTATCGAAACCTTCCATTTTGTAGCGATATTCATTTTTGTAAGCTTTCACAAAGTTCAACCCTGCAAACCCGAATTCAATGATTTTATCTTCGTAAGTAATGTCGATTTGATTGGTGTAGGCAATATTTTGTCTCAATGGACTTTCTGAAGTTTGAACTATCGTTCCCCACCAAAACCTCGTTTCCGAAAAGTTTGAAACTGGTAATCGCAACTTGCGGAACGACTTCGTTGTCTTTGAGTTCCGAAGGCAAAAACACGTTGAATCCATTTGCTCCGCCCACCAAAATATGCCCCGAAGGCAATGAAATTGTGCTGCTTTTAGAGAAATCATTCCCTTGCAATCCATCGGTGGCATCGTAGTTTCTGAAAGTTTTATCGGTCGGATTGAAGTTGCTAAGGCCTTTGTTGGTGGCAATCCAAAGTGTGCCATCACTCGCTTCGGCAATTCCATTTACAGAATTTCCCGACAATCCTTTTTTCTCATCGTAAATCGTGAAAGTCCCTTCCGCCCTATTCATCAAATCCAATCCGCCACCGTTTGTTCCAATCCAAAAATTGCCAGCCTTATCTTCTAGCATAGAAATCACTTTGTTGTGGCTCAAAGATTTCCTATCAATGATGCTGTGTCGGTAAATCTCGAATTTATTGCTTTTTCCGTTCCACTTATTCAACCCTTGTGCAGTTCCCGCCCAAATTGCCCCATCTTTGGTTTCATAAATGGAATAGACATAATTGTCTGATAATGAGGTAGTATCGTTCCGAATAGAATAATAATATTCAATAGAGTCATCTTTTGTATTCAACTTATTCAAGCCGCCTAAAGAGCCAATCCAAAGTCTTTCCTTAGAATCCAAAAAGCTACTTAGAATTTGGTTGGAGGCAATTTCCTCTGTAGTTCCACGTTCGCCCGTATAGGTAAAGCTCTTTTTGGATTTCACTTCTCCATTTTCAGAGAAGGTCAGTTTATCTGCTCCTCCGCCCCAAGTTGTTACCCAAACTGCCCCATTTTTGGTTTCATGCACTCCACGAACCAGCGCACTCGTAATTTGAGGAGGCACAATGTTTGTAATTTCCTTGATTTCATAATCCTTATCTAAGGAAATCCTATTTAAGCCTTGCAGGGTTCCTACCCAGATTTTATCTAAAGATTTGCTGGAAATTGCCGAAATGCTCTCGCCATTCACTTTTTTGCCAAGTCGCTCCTTATCATATAAATTGAATCCTTTTTCACTGGCAATCTGATAGTGCAACAACCCTCCGAAAGAGCCACACCACAAATTGCCATTGCTGTCGGCAATCATTGCCCAGTTCGTGTTTTCCTGTGCATCTCTTTGCAAGAATTTCTTAAACGTCTTTTTGTCGTAATCAAAATGCACCAAGCCACTTCCGTAAGTTGCCAGCCAAATACTTTTCCCATCTTGGCTGGAGATTCCTAGAATTGAGCCATTTGGCAAACCATCTTCCTCATCATAAACTTTCACAATTTTGTTGGAGACAACATCAAGCTCATAGAAGCCAGCGTTCCACATGCCAACCCAAAGCGAATTTTTGTGCAAGAAAAGGCTTCCGATACTTGCCCGTCCGTAAATTATATTCAGAAATTCCCCTTCTTTCTCAATCTCCATTCTCGAAAGTCCCGTTCCTGTTCCAACCCAAAGGCAATCTCGTTTCTCATCCCACAGTAATTCCCACAAATAATTGCTCGGAAGCGATTTTTCGTTGTCTTTATTGTGAGCAAATGCAGTAAATTCTTCCGATTCAGGGTTGAATTTATTGAGTCCGCCCTTTTTGGTGGCGAGCCAAAGTATTCCGTTTTTGTCGGAGGCAATGGAATAAACTGTATTGTCAGAAATTTTACTATTGCTTGTTTTCCAGTTTTTGAAAATCCCAGTTTTCGGATTATACCGATTCAGCCCACCACTATTCGTTCCCAGCCAAATGAAGCCTTGGCTATCTTCGTGGATTGCCAAAATTGTATTGTCGTCAAGTGCATTCGGGTTGGTCGGGTCCGCCTCAAAAGTCTGAAATTCGTAGGCATCGAACCGATTGAGACCGTTGGCGGTGCCAATCCAGATAAAACCTTTGGAGTCTTGCAGAAGGCTACGAACCTGATTATTGGCAAGTCCTGTCTCTGTATTATAATGGATGATTTCTGGGACGGATTGACCAAAAACCATTGCATTACACAGAAAAAGCAAGGTAAAGTGAAGAAAATGTAGTCTTTTTCCCATTAAAGTTGAAGGTTGTTAGTCATTGAAGTCTGTTTTATTCTGTCGAAAAAAACAAGTTCTTGATGTTTTTCAATGTTTTCCATTCCGAAGAAGGCATTCATTAGATAGTTTTATTCCATTCAGATTGTAATATAACAAAATATCGGAGTTACTTGTACTAAATAAAATGGTAATTTTGAGCGCATACCTCATATCTAGCAGAGCATCCGCATCCAAAAAAAGGTGGTTCAATCGTTAATTTGGGTATTGAGTGCAATTTTGATTTTTGCTTGTGTTGCAAGCGTGGGCGCCTGCAACAGCGGAAACGCTGGCGCAGGTTCTTGAATGCAAGCCCAGTCTGAATCTGTGCCGAACAATGGAAATCAGTCTCTGACCGGGTCACATCGGTCGGGGCACGCTGACTGAATTTTATAGAGTAACGGTTCTTGAAATGGAATCATCAGAATAATACAACGCTTTACCCAAATTGACAATTGAACCACCGTAACTACTCAGGCTGTTTAAATTATTGATTTCCAATGTGTTATAAATTGCATTAAAATTTAAATGTAACTTTTAAAGTTAATTAGTGTTTTTATAGTAGAAATAATTTGGATTTTTACTCAAATTAGCCAAGTGTTCTTTGAATAGTACAATAAAAGAACCTGAATAAGAGACAGTATAATATGTATGAAAATAGGAAAAATAAGATAATATGCTGTTTTGTAGGCTAGAATCGCTCCAATTTTTTAATTCGCCAACTCGCTAATCCACCAATTGGCCAATTGAGTAGTTACGAACCACCATGTTTAATCTTTCTAAAGAAATAATTTCTCAAAATCCACAAAACCATATTCCGAATGAAATTATCAGAAAATTCTCGTTGTTTTTTCCTTGCAGTGCTTTTAGGCTTTTTGTTTTCATTCTCATCGCAAGCGCAATTCAAAAATGTAAAAATTGCAGAAGGCAAGGGCGAAATTGGACCTTGCGAGCCGAGCATTGCCATCAATCCTGCCAACCCAAAAGAAATGGTGGCCGGAGCAGTTCTGAACACAGTTGCTTACTCAAAAGATGGCGGGGAAACTTGGGAAGCGAAAAAGTTGACTTCTAGCTTAGGAGTTTGGGGAGACCCGTGCATTTTGGCAGACAGCAATGGCAATTTTCACTATTTCCACCTTTCTGACCCAACAGGCAAAAATTGGAAAAGCAAAGAGATTCTGGACAGAATGGTTTGCCAAAGCTCTGCGGACGGAGGGAAAACTTGGTCGGATGGAGCAAGCATCGGGCTGAATTTCGAGAAAGACCAAGACAAGGAATGGGGCGTGGTAGATTTGAAAACCAATCGTATTTACCTTACTTGGACACAATTCGACAAATATGGAAGCAAGAATTTCATTGAAGATAAATCCAACATCCTTTTCTCAAAGTCTCTCGATGGCGGCAAAACTTGGAATAACCCAGTCCAAATCAATCAATTCTCTGGCGATTGCATAGATGACGACAAAACCACAGAAGGCGCAGTTCCCGCAGTTGGGCCAAATGGAGAATTGTACGTTACTTGGTCGCTCAATAGCAAACTCTACTTCGATAAATCTTTGGATGGTGGCGAAACTTGGCTGGCAAGAGATAAGGTAATTGCCGAACAACCCGAAGGCTGGGCAATCGAAATTCCGGGAATTGGCAGGGCAAATGGCTTCCCCATAACTGTTTGCGATGCGAGCGAAGGAGAAAGCAAAGGAACAATTTATGTGAATTGGTCCGACCAAAGAAATGGCAAAGACAACACAGATGTCTGGCTCATAAAATCTACCGACCAAGGCGAAACTTGGAGCGAGCCTAAGAAAGTAAATGACGATGAAGGGAAATCGCACCAATTCTTCAACTGGCTGACGGTTGACCCGATTACGGGTTTTGTTTATGTGGTTTTCTATGACCGCAGCGCTTATGAAAAAGATAAAGATTCCACAGAAACAGATGTTTACCTTGCTTATTCAAAAGATGGCGGAGAGAGTTTTACAAACAAGAAGATTAGTGAAAAACCTTTCACTCCAAACCCCGAACTCTTTTTTGGAGATTATAATAACATCAGCGCCTACAACGGAACAATTCGCCCAATTTGGACAAGAGTAGATGGTATAAAATTGAGCATTTGGACAGCATTGGTGGAGATTAAGTAAGTATCAAGACACAAGTATCATGTAACAAGACAAAACACAATAAACTGATTCGCATAAACCTTATCAATATTCACTATTCACCCCAATTATGAGTTATGTATTTGATAAGTACAATTCATGGATTGGGGAAATTAAGAATTAAAAATGAAGAATTAAGAATGATTTAAGTATTTGGTAATCAGTATTTTGATTTTATGAGTTCCGTTAAATTATTGTCATATAATTTTTGATTAAATCTAAAAAAAGTACAATATAGCAAATCTTAATTTTTGACTACTCTAAAAATAACACGGTTAACTCTCTGAATAACAAAGGTTTAAACCCATTATTCGGGTTATTCAGTTGATTAGAGTTGTTCTTTTAGTAAGCAGCAAAAATTCAGTAAATCCCTCGGAACGGTCTTTAGACCCTGCGAGAGGTTGAATGGTCATCGTGGCTCGGATTAAAGTTGACCTTTGGCAGGGTTTTCTGGCATCGGTCATCCGACTTTCCATTTTGTACTTGTACTTACTTAGTTCTACTTTGAGACTCTGAAAATATGGAACTCGCTTGCCACTAGCTGAAGCTAGTGGCAATTGAATCAGCATTCAGAAAGCTATTCAATTGCATCCATCTTCAGATGGATGTTTAGGATAATAACCCCAAAATCATACTTAAAATACAATTTTGGCTAGTGTCTCAAAGTAGAACTAAACTAGCCAACGTGGGCCGACCTCAAAAAGAAACTGCGAGAAATAAACTATTTATTCCCCGTTCCTTACCCTTCTTTTACCGAATTCCTTATCATCAATAATTATTTATATTTGCTAGGATAATAAAACGAGTTTACATTTGACAAACCAGTTTATTATTTATGAGTGGCCGTAATACAATTTTATGAAACTGCGCAAGCAACATGGAAAATCTACACGAAACATCGACTAGACGTATTGCCATTTTGGCAGGAAGCACAGGTTTGGTAGGCTCTTGCTTGCTGAAGCAATTGGCACAATCTGCTAAATATGACAAAATCCACTCTGTTGGAAGGCGCAGTCCTGATTTTTCTAGTGATAAGACGATTGACCATACATTAGACTTTGGCAAGCTGGCTGATTATGAGGAAATTGAACATGCGAATGATGCGTTCTGTTGCTTGGGAACAACCATGAGCAAGGCGGGTTCCAAGGAGGCTTTTTATCAAGTTGACTTCGAGTACGTCAGAGAATTTGCAGAATATGCCCAAAAAATCGGTTGCACACGTTTTTTCTTAGTCAGCGCCTTAGGAGCCGACAAAGATTCTATGGTTTATTATAATAAAGTAAAGGGCGAGATTGAGGAGGAAATCATGAGCATGAGTTTTGAGACTACTCATATTTTCAGACCGTCTTTGCTGATTGGCGAACGGGAAGAAGTAAGGGTTGGAGAGAATCTTGGTCAGAAATTGGCTCAATGGTTCGATTTCCTTATCCCGAAGAAGTTCAAGGCAATCAGCGCAGAAGAGCTTGCTGGGTTCATAAAAAAACAAGCTTTGCAACCCGACTTGAAAGATATTCATATTCACGAGTCAGCGGAAATGCTATTTGGCTAAGTTTGTTGTTTCTGCCAAGATTTAGCATATTTATAAATTAGTAAAAGATTAGGGCATGTTTGGATTGGTTTTTTGGGGATTTTACGAGATTTTCAAAAGACAATCAGTATCTTATATAAGACGAGATATTAAGTAGTATAAAGTCTTTATCGGACTTGCGTTCAATCGGACTTGCGTTCAATCGGACTTGCGTTCAAGTCGCAAGTCCAAAGCAATTCAAATAGCTGATAATGAAATACTTACAAAAAATAAAATAGGAAGTATTTAAGTTTATCTACTTAGTTCTACTTTAAGACTCTTAAAATGTAGAACCCATTTGCCACTAGCTGAAGCTAGTGGCAATTGAATCAGCAATCGAAAAGTTATCCTAAACATCCATCTGAACATGGGTGTTTAGGATAACAAGCTCAAAATCATACTTAAAATACGATTTTAGCTAGAGTCTTAAAGTAGAATTAGGAACAAGTAAAAAATAACTTATTAAAATTCTCTTGCTTCTTTTTGGTCTATTCTTCGTTAAAATAATGTGCCATAGCGGTGCTATGCCACATTATTTTGTCCCGGCTGGGAACAGCTTGACTAACCTCAAAAATAAACTGAGATAATGTTACAAGTTATTATTAACTCGTTCCTTACGATAATTTTGCCTGACAACTTATGTTTATGACTCGGCATTCCGATGGTTCGGTGATCCGATTTTGCGCAATCTTTACGAGAAAACTATCTGTGTCATTAGAGATTATGAACATAATTTTATTATGGAACTAGCAGACTGGCGGGTCTATCGACTCCGCCAGCTACTTAAATCTCTTGGATTCATAAACTCTATTATGTAGCCATTTATTTCCCGTTCCTTAGAAGCAACCTTTTCCAAAAAAAGTCTGTATCAGACCAATAAACCTGCAAAAACTAACTCATTTTCCTTGTCGGATAGCCAAACAAATAATGAACATCAGAAAGAATTCGGTAACTACCTCGGTGGGCTTGCTTCTTGGTGGATTGGGCTAGGTTTGCAAATCGTTCTCATTCCCTTCGTGGTTACACAGCAGTTGCAAGAAACTGCCGACAATCTGGGAATTGCCCAAATGTGTTCACTCTTGCCTGCCTTTCTTTTCATTCTCCATGCAGGAATTATGGCGGACAGAAATGACTGCCGAACCATTATTCTCCGACTGCATCTATTGGCTATTTTGCCTTGTTTTGCCATTGCTTCCCTCATTTATTTTGAGCACCTCTACTTCGAAATGGTGGTTTTTTATGCCTTGGCAATGGGAACTTTGTCGGCTTATAACATTCCCTCAAGAGACGCACTGCTTCATAGATTGGCGCAAGACGAACTCCAAAAGGAGGTTTCCAAAGCGATGACTATTCAGTTTATGGCGCAGATGGTAGGTTTCTTATTTGCGGGATTTGCCTCTTTCATAGGATTAGTGCCATTGTTCATTTTGCAGGGAATTGCCATGATTAGTGGCGCAATATTCATGTCTCGCATCAAGGCGAATCCTCCGCATATCAAAGAAAACAACCTAAAAGCCTCAAAGTGGCAATTGCTAAAAGAAGGTTTCCGAGTGGTTGGTGCAAATGCACCTATGCGCTTGGTTTCCGTTCTCAATATTTTGGTAGGATTGGTATTTATGGGAAGCCTAATGGTGGCAGTCCCAATCATTGTCAGAGATGTTTACGGAGGGACCATCCACAAGGCTTTCTTTCTCGATTATGGCATTTTATTTCGGAGTGATTGTAGGCTCGCTCGTTCTGGGTCAAATCAATCGGATTCAGAATATCGGGATGACTATTTGTACCATGATGGCACTAGGAGCTGTAACCATGTTGCTGATGACTTTCAATCTTCCATTCGGTTTATTTCTTGGGTTAATAGCCATTTGGGGAATTTCAGTAGGCTTTGTTTTCTCTTTGGGAAGAACGGTAATTCAAGAAAATGCCACTAGAAACCAACAAGCAAGGGCATTGTCGATTTACCAAATCGGAATTACGGGAGGCGGACCGATTGGTGCATTAGTAGTCGGATTTCTTACCCACCACCAAGGCGCATTGGAAGTCCTCTACATTCCCGCTTTTTTCTTGCTGATTGTTTTACTGTTCGCCTCCATTTTTACCAAGCTTCTGAAAATAAAGGCTGATGCGCCCAATTAAATAGTACAAAGTCTTTAGTCGTCAGTCCAAAGCAACATATAGAATTGACAATTAAATGTTTGTGTTTTTATTTGACAATGACAATGACAATGTTATGATTTTTAGAAGCATGTTCCAGCAATTCGAAAAATTAGAGAATCCCTCGGAGTAATCCTGCGGACTCTCCGACTGGTTGAACGGCAATTTCAAAAGTGTATATTTTTATTTAAAAATATACTTTAGAGATTATGAACATAATTTTATTATGGAACTCGCAGACTGGCGGGTCTATCGACACCGCCAGCTACTTAAATCTCTTGGATTCATAAACTCTTTTACATAAAGTTCTGAAAAGCAAGCTGAAACGACTCTAATGTTAATTCTTTCCTCTCCAATCTTTCCCTTCAACTCCAAACCTCTCTTTTAAAACTTTCTCCAAATCTTCTGGCGAGTCAATTCCCACGCTTTTGTGCGGAGTGATTCCTACTTTGATAGAATAACCATTTTCTAGCCAGCGAAGTTGCTCCAAAGATTCTGCCTGTTCGAGTTTGCCGACTGGGATTTTTGTGATTTGCGCCAACACATCTGTTCGGAAAGCATAAATGCCCAAATGGCGGAAATAGTCATGTTGTTTAATCCAACTTTCTTTTTCTACGCCACGCAGAAAGGGAATTGGGCTTCTGCTGAAATAAATGCCTTCATCAACTCCATTCCGTACTACTTTTACAACATTTGAGTCAAAAAGTTCTTCGGATTGCGTGATTTTGTTGGCAAGTGTGGCAATTTGCGTTTGGTTGGATTGGAGCAAATTTGCCAATAAATCAATCTGCTCGGGTTCAATAAATGGCTCATCGCCTTGAATGTTGATGGCGTAATCGAAAGTTCCTTCACTTTTTTGGAAGGCCTCGTAACATCTGTCTGTTCCGCTCGGGTGGTTTTCTGCTGTCATTACTGCCTTTCCGCCAAATTTCTCAACAGCCTTGAAAATCAATTCATGGTCAGTTGCCACCACGACTTTTGAGAGCGACTTCGACTTTTCGCATTGCTCATAAACTCGCTGAATCATGCTTTTCCCGGCAATGTCTGCCAAAGGCTTAGCAGGAAATCGGGTAGAGGCGTAACGGGCGGGAATTATTCCGATGATTTTTGACATGATAATTTGAGGAGTTTATAAATCCAAAAGTATAAGAATTGGAAGAAGGAGGAAAGAAGAATGAGAAAAGATGTTATAGGACATGGGGCAAATCAACGATTCTTTCCTCCTTATTCTTTCCTCTTTTCTCAAAAAATTGCAACTTAGGAAAAATCCAAAAGTGCATTCTAAATCTTTGCTTTCTGGCAAACCTGCTTAGTTCTACTTTAAGACTCTTAAAATATAAAACCCGCTTACCACTAGCTGAAGCTAGTGGTAATTGAATCAGCATTCAGAAAGCTATTCAATTGCATCCATCTTCAGATGGATGTTTAGGATAACCAGTCCGAAATCATACTTAATAAAATTTTGGCTAGAGTATTAAAGTAGAATTAGGAACGGAAATTAAATAAAGTGCTACTTTTTCTTTTGTTTCTTTTGGTCCGGGACACGCTGTCTATTCTTCGTTAAAAACCTCGCCATAGCGATGCTATGATAGTTCCACTACGGCTACGATTTTTGCCTAGACTAGCCTCAAAAACAAACTGCAATAAAACAGTACTTTATTTATTTCCCGTTCCTTAGCCAAATAGAACCAACAGAATTCTAAAACATATAAATCGTACATCGTACCTCTAAATTCGTACATTCACTTATGATTACCGTAATAGATTTAAACTTTCTGGGCGTGGAGAAAGCCATTGCCTCATTTTTGGTCAAAACCTCTGAAGGCCCGATTTTGATTGAGACTGGTCCGCATTCTGTACTTCCCCATTTGGAGAAGGCAATCCGAAAAGAAGGTTTTGAGTTGAAAGACATTAAAAAAGTATTTCTCACTCACATTCACCTCGACCATGCGGGTCCGCTTGGCGTTTTGCCGAGTTGGGAGCGGAGATTTATTTGCATCCGTTTGGAGTCAAGCACATGAATGCGCCAGAAAAATTGATGGAATCTGCCCGCAGAATCTACAGAGATGATATGGACAGGCTTTGGGGCGAGATGCGGAAAATCCCGATGGAGAAACTGAAAGCCACCAAACATAAAGTGGAAATTCAGTCTGGAGACACCATTATCAAAGCTTGGCACACGCCTGGCCATGCGGTGCATCATATTGCTTGGCAAATTGGCGAGGTGCTTTTCACTGGCGATGTAGCTGGAGTTCGCATCAATCAGCAAATGCCCGTACCGCCTTGCCCTCCGCCAGATATCAACATAGAAGATTGGAAAAACTCAATCCAGCTAATTAAAGATTTGGAAGTGAAACAGTTATATCTTACTCATTTCGGTTTGGTGGAAGACATTGAGCCACATCTCAATCAACTAGAAGTTTACTTGGACGATTGGGCAAATTGGATGAAACCTCGCTTTGAAAATGAGGAAGACCCAAAAGAAATCACGCCTATATTTCAGGAATATGTTAGAAACCAGTTGCTGGAAAATGGCGTAAATGCTGCTGATTTAGATAAATATGAAGCTGCCAACCCAATATGGATGAGCGTGGCTGGGCTATTACGCTATTGGAAAAAGAAAGACGATTGTTAATAAAACTCAACCATTAGGAGCTGTTAAGAAGTTTGCCCATTTTTTTATTGTGCTTTCCCGTATTTTTATGGGAATGGATAACCAACTAATGGCAATGACAAATTACTCTAACAAACCACTCCTCAATAAGGAGTACGTTGATTCTCTTTGGGCAATTGATAATGGCGAAACCTTCGGGGAGATAATTGAAATAAGTCGAGAAATAATGCCTGTTGCAATTGAGGAATTGGCGCAAACATTCAAAATCAAAGATTTAGATTCACTCGAAATAATTCTACACAAATTGAAGGGAAGTGCTGGCACTATTGGTGCGCAAAAAATGGAATCTCTTGTGGAGGAAATTCGATTGGCGGCAAAGGAACCAAGTTATGATTCAAGCAAAGATTTAGAACAACTAAGAGTTCTTGCTAATCAATCTTTGAAGGCACTTTCGGAAACTGCTTACAAGTAACCCGAATAATGGATTTAAACATTTGATTATCAACAACTTAATCGCATTAATTTTTGAGGATTCAAAAATTGAGATTTCATGTATTGCACTATTTTTAGATTTAATCAAAAACCTTATGGAAATAATTCGACTAAATTTAATAATATTAAAGCATTGATTACCACGTGCTTAAATCATTTTTAATTCTTCATTCTTCATTCTTAATTTCTCCAATCCACAATTGTACTTATCAAATGCGTAACTCATAATTGGGGTTAAGTAGAATTCATCTATAAATATGGATATTCCCATCTACATATCCAATCCATTTTGAATCGAAAAAATCCAATTTCCCCAACTGTTCAGGAAGTTGGATTTTGCTTATTTTGTTCTCGAAGAAATTCCAAGAGTTTACTTCTCCTTGCTCTCCAAGCCAAAAAATACTTTTTTTACCAAATCCAACCTCCGAAATATTTCCTGCCTCAAAAGACCACTCCAGATTCCCCGTGAAACTGAACACAAAAATTTTGCTATCGGAAACGCCAATAATTTTGCCTTCATGCTCTCTCAACTTGAGTGATTTCCAGTTCCTCATTCTCCAAACTAAAATTAAATGGGAGACTTAGCAAAATGCTTTTTGTAGTCGGATTGTACTTTTTCAGGCTGAAATTTGATTGGTCGAACAGCCAAACGTTTCCATCGGAAGCCCAGCAGGCAGATTTCACGTAGCCAATCTCTTCGGAATCGGAAAACTCGAAGGTTCTGGCATTTCCCAAAAAGCGGTCGAGAAGAACGAAACGTTGCCAATCTTCGTAGAACACAAACACATTTACCGACTGGGAAACCTGCAAATCGGAAGGTAAAGCCACGCTTTTCGGGGAATAAGTCTCCAAAGTTCTGCCCAAACTATCGAGTTTAAAAATATTTCCCCTTTTGTCTGCCACAAACAAATTGCCGTATCGGTCGGCTTGCATCTTGTGCAATTTCGGAACAGGAAATGAACGAACCAATTTCCATTCTTGCGCAAAGGAAAGTGTGGAAAAAGAAAGGAAAATGAGTACTAAGAGAAGTTTTGGATAGTTTGAAGCGAAGGTTTTTCTTGTTGTATGAACTTCAGTCAGAGACTGATTTTTCATTTTCGGCACAGGTTCAGAGAACCTGCGCCAGCGTTGATTTGGATTCAAGCGTGAGCAATCCAACCAGAAAGTAACTTTTGGAAGTTTTTTAATACTGTTTTCTTCTTTCCTCTTTCTTCCTTCTTCCATTTTCAAATTTACTTATTTACGAATTCTCACATTTTCCAATTCACTAATTCTCAAAGCGCGAGCCATTGAACCAGAAAGCAACTTCTGGAAGTTTTCTAATGCTGTTTTCCCCTTTTTTCTTTCCTCTTTCCTCCATTTTCAAGTTTCCACATTTCCACATTTTCCAATTCGCTAATTCACAAAATCGCCAACTCACTAATTCCTAACTTCCCTCCGCAAATTCTAACGCTCTTCGTTCTGCATAAGTATGTTTGTCGCCCGCTACGCAAAACCCAACGTGTCCGCCCATTTCGGGAATTTCCATTAAAAAAGCTTCGTTTTGCTTCGCAATTTCAGTCGGGTAACACCGATTCGCCAAGAATGGGTCGTTTTCAGCATTCAAAAGCAAAGTTGGCTTTCTGATTTTATCTAGAAAATGCCAAGAACTGATTTGGTCGTAGAATACATCTGCACTCGGGTAGCCATGAAGTGGAGCAAAATACAATTCGTCTAATCTTCGGCAAGAAGTGATTTTTTGCGATTTCAGTTGGGAAACATCAATTCTATCGGGCATAGTTTCCGCTTTTGCCACGAGTTTGTCACGCAGTTTTCTAAAGAATCTTTTGTTGTAAAACATTTTGCTTTGTTTCTCCAATTCTTCCACACAATCGGGCAAGTAGCAAGGCACGGAAACCGCCATGGCTCGCTTGATTTGCGAATGTCCATTCTCGCCAATTTCTCCCATGTAGCGCAAGGTCAAACTCCCGCCCATGCTGAATCCGAGCAGAAAAACTTCGTCATATTCTTTTTGTGAAAGCGCATAATCTATCACAAAAGCCAAATCGGGTGTGTCTCCGTGGTGGTAAAAACGGGGTTGGAGATTGAGTTCCCCACTGCAACTTCTGCAATTCCAAGCCAAAACTTCCCAGCCATTTTCATGGAAAATTTGCGCAGCTCCCAACACATAATGCCTTTTGCTGTCTCCCTCCAACCCGTGGGAAATCACAATCAGTTTTTTGGAGTCAGATTTCAACCAATCCAAATCCAAAAAATCCTCATCGGGCGTGAGAATTCGCTCTCTTTTGTAAGGCTCATATTCCCAAGTCCTGAAAAAGCTGGGAATAATTGTTTGCAAATGTCCGTTGAAATGGAGAGTTGGCGTTTTGAAAGATTTGCTGGGAATGATTGGCACAGTACAATTGGTGAATTGGTGAAATAGTGAATTGGCGAATTTAGGGAAAATTAGGAATTGAAAAAGAAGAATTGTAGGGAAATGCTTATTGATAACCAAATCCAATTGCAACTTCGTAAGAAAGGACGTTTTTTCTAACTTTTACTTTAATACTCTGAATGTAACTCATTTTTTCCACTAGCTGAAGCTAGTGGCAATTGAATCAAGACTCTGGATTTTCATTGAAAGAGTAAATCTATGATTCAATTGAAACCATCTTCAGATGGTTGTTTTCAACTTCGTGAGAAAGGACGTTTTTTCTTACTTTTAAGTTCTTACTTCTACTTTAATACTCTGAATGTAACTCATTTTCTCCACTAGCTGAAGCTAGTGGCAATTGAATCAAGACTCTGGATTTTCATTAAAAGAGTAAATCTATGATTCAATTTCAACCATCTTCAGATGGTTGTTTTCAACTTCGTGAGAAAAGGCGTTTTTTCTTACTTTTAACTCATATTATGTAACTACCAAAAACTTTGTCTGATAAGCTCATTTCCGTAGAACAGGGTTTGCAAACCCTGTTCTACGGAAACTCTAAAACAACTAAATAGCTGTTTTAGAGTTGAAAATCGTTTATTGCGTAACATGAGTTTTTAAATTCCTTAATTATCAACCTGAACAGAAATACTCTTGTTTGAAAAACACAACACATGGAAGATTTACACATAATCCAACATCCCGACCAAAAAGATAGCCCTTTCATTTTTGCCTCAGAGAAAAGGAAACTCTTGAAGATTCATAAATGGTATAGTTTCGATGAAACCACTTGGAATCGACTGACAGAATGGATTCGGGAATATGAAAAAAGAAATGAAGCTTTGTTGACCTATGAGGGATATGTTGACTTGCCTGATAGTTGGGAATACAAATATTTTAGCAAGCTTTCATATCCCATATATTCTAAAAATATTAGTAAATATTTGATTTCTAATCTATTTGGGAATGTATTAAAAGAGTTCAATTTCTATTCTAAAGGTGGTAATTACCCTACAAGACCAACATTTGTTGGTAGTATAAATGATGATTATTTAAAAATATCTGGCGAATGTTGTTCAAGCTATACTTCCGAAATCTATACACCATTCTTTAATTGGATAGAAATATACCTGAATACTAATCCGAAGAAAATAAGAGTAGAATTTTGGATGGAATATTTTATCACGATGTCTTCTAGACGGTTATTGGATGTTATGAAATGTATTGAAAACTATAAAAATAATAGCTCTTCGAAAGTAGAGCTATTTTGGTATATTCACGAAGACGATATAGATATTATAGAATCAGGTGAATCTTTTAAAGAAGAAGTCCCTTCTCTTGAAATTGTTATTTTAGATAAAGAACAAAGGAAACGAATGAACAAGTAGATAATTAAGCTCAATCCGATTCCAAGATGAGGAATATTGCCTCTTTTATACAATCTTGTTTTTATGTACAGAATTCCGTACATTTACTAAAACGAAAAATCATGAAAGCACTCACAATAACCTCTTTACGTTCTAAAATGAAACATTACTTCGACTTGGTAAGTAATTCCATGGAAACCATTGTGGTTTCGAGAGGAAAAAATGAAGATGATGGAGTTGTAATTATATCTCTGAAGGAATACAATTCGCTCATGGAAACCGAACATTTGCTTTCTACTTCTGCAAATCGTAAAAGATTAGAACAATCCATTCAGCAAGCTGAAAACGGGAAATTAGTTTCCTATTCCTTAGAAGACTAAAACATGGAAATTGTATTTACGCAGAATGGCTGGGAAGATTTTGAATATTGGCTGGAAACCGATTCCACAACTGCCATTAAAATAAAGGACTTGATTAAATCGGTAAGACAAAACCCGTTTGTGGGAATTGGTAAGCCTGAACCGCTAAAACACGGACTTAAAGGTTATTGGTCAAGAAGAACTACTCAAGAACATCGACTAGTTTACAAAGTGTCAGGCAAAAAAGGACTCGACCAAAAGTGCCTCATTCTTCAATGCCGTTTTCATTATGATTGAAAAACATAAAATAGAAAGGCAGAAATACGATAGTATTTCTGCCTTTCTATTTCGCTAACCATCTATCAATCCATCAATCTAAATTCTGCAACTCACTCCTCACAAAGCCAATTAGTTCGTTCATGTAGCTTTCTGAGAAATCGAATTTCACGCCAGCGGTTTCATAAATTTCCCCAATAGATTTTGTGTAGCCCAATTTGAGCGCATCCATGTACTGCGAAAGTGCTTTTTCTGGATTCTCCTTGTAGTTTTTCCAAATGGCAATGGCTCCGAGTTGGGCAATGGCGTATTCAATGTAGTAGAATGGGTAATCGAACAAGTGAATTTGTTTTTGCCAAAGGGTTTCCTTAAACTTCTCCAATCCGCTCCAATCGGTAATATTATCAGAGAATTTGTTGAAAATATTGAGCCATTCCGCACTTCTTTCAGCTTCTGAATGAGTTGGGTTTTCGTAAATCCAATGTTGGAATTTGTCGATAATGGCAATCCAAGGCAAAACTCCCAAAATATCTTCCAGATGGTTGGATTTTGCTCTTTTCAGGTCATCTGCATTCTCGAAAAACAAATCCCAATGGTCCATGCTCATCAATTCCATGCTCATAGAGGCGAGTTCGGCAATTTCTGGCGTGAGGTATTTGAAGTTCAGTAAATCCAAATCTTTGGTCAGGATTGAGTGGACTGCGTGTCCTCCTTCGTGCATCAAAGTCACCAAATCTCGCACGGTGGAAGTTGCATTCATGAACACAAACGGAACGCCTGTTTCCATCAGCGGATAATTGTAACCACCTGGTGTTTTCCCTTTTCGAGAATCCAAATCCAAATGCTTGATTTTTTTCATGTGCGCCAAGCAATCGCCCAAAAACGGGTCGAGTCGGCTGAATGCTTCGATAGATTTATCTACCAATTCATCTACCGAACCGAAAGCTTTCAAGGCTGGTTTCCCTGAAACATCCACTTTTGAATCCCAAGGGCGCAATTTTTCCACTCCTAAAGCCTCTTTTCTGTCTTTTGCCAAGTCATTCAACAAAGGAACAAGTGCTTTTTCTATGGAATCATGAAATTGGAAACAGTCTTCGGGAGTGTAATCAAACCTGCCCATTGCCTTGAAAGTATAATCTCGGTAATTGTCGAAACCCGCATTTTTGGCAATTAAATCACGCTTTTCAATCAATCGAGAGAATAAATCGTTCAGCTTGTCGGCATCTTGGAAACGCCTTTCCTGAATTTTTCGGTAGGCATTTTCTCGCTCCGTTCGGTCTTGCGACTCCAAGAAAGTGCCAGCTTGCTGCAAAGTCAGTTCCTTGCCGTCAATCTCCACCGACATATCGCCAGAAATTGCTCCGAATTCCTGTTGCATATTTTGGAGTTCGGAAATGATGGGAATGTTTTTCTCATTGAAAATATCCACATCCTTCTTAATCCGCTTTCGCATAATCTCGAAAGATTCCCCTTTCAGATTTTTGAAATGCGCTGAATCGAGCAATTTTAAGTCTAGCTTATTCTCGTAAGGCGCAGTTTTCGGTTGGATTTCAGTAACAAACTGCTTGTATTTGTTGGATTTTTCCTCACTAGAAGTATCGCAAGTCATGGCAATGTATCGCCAAGCCACATCTTCCATCAATACAGAGTTCAGTTCGCTCAAATCTGCCATCCAATCTTTAAGTTCCGATTCGTTGTTAGCGTCTCTATCTAACAATTCATCATAATAAGGTTTCAGAGTTTCCCAATCGGAAAGCTTGAAATCCTTCGGTAAATAATTTCTTTGGAGTGGTTGTGGATTTATCATTTTTGGTTTATTGGGTTTCAATATTGGTTATTTTCTTAGTAAATCCGAATAACGGGTTAAAGATTTGATTGCCAGTAGGTTAACTATATTATTTGGTTCAATCGCATACTACTGGACATCTCCAAAAATCGAGACCTCGGCAGCGGTTGAAAGCCCTGCCGAAGGTCGATTTTAATCCGTTCAACGTCTGGCAGGACCTGCGGACTCTGCCAGCGATTCACTCATGTCCAGTAGTATGGTTCAATCGTTAATTTGGGTATTGAGTGCAATTTGTGTTTTTTATTACTTGTCAGTATTCTATTATTAGTTGATTTCTTACTGGTTCAATAAAGAACTACTATATATTCTATTCGCTAGTTGAAGCTTCCTAGCTTGCAAAACAAACAACCGAAGGTTTGTTAGATTAATACAACACTTTCCCCAAATTAACAATTGAACCTAATCTTTTACTGATTGAGCAACTATTGCATTTTAATCTCCAAAATATCTCCCTCAGAAAACATTGGAGGAACGATTAGTTCCAAAGGTTTTTCGGCATAAAGTTGGGGTGGAACGCTGATGTCTGCCAAAAAAAGTCTGCCAATATTCGGACGGGCTGTCAAATCAAAAAGTCCTTGTTTGGGAAGTGCCAAAGTCATAGTTGCCGAGGCTTTGATGGCGGGTTCGTAAATCTCGCCATTGCCAACATCTACGCCAGAAGGAACATCCAAAGAAAGAATTGGCGCATTTTGGCTATTTGCCCAGTCAATTAGCTTGGCGGCTCCAGCTTTCGGGTTTCCTCGTAGACTGTAACCAATTAAACCATCTATTACCAAATCGAAGTTGATTTTTGGCATTTTTAAAGTATTGGCTTCCTTCACTTCAATTCCCATTTTCTTGAGAATTCGGAGTTGGTGGAGTGGCAGGTCGCTCAGATAATCTGCGGGTCGGGAAATGGCAACCTGAACTTTCGCACCATAATTATGGAGATGTCTGGCACAAACTAGCGCACCACCTCCATTTCCGCCTGAACCTGCCAAAACTATAATGTTTTTGAACTTTGCGGAGTTCTCAAAAAAGAGTTCACGAGCGAGCCTCGCCAAACTTTTCCCAGCATTCTCCATCATTTGAATAGAGCTGATGCCATACTTCGAAACCATCAATCTATCGACTTCTTTCATCTGCTCGGCATTTACAGATATCAGTTCAGTTTTTCTGGCTATTGGAAATGGCATTTTGCGAGATGTGGATTTATGGTTTAGAGGTAACTACTCAGTTGGCGAATTGGTAAATTAGCGACTTGGCGAATTAAAAAATTGAGCGATTCCAGCCTATAAAACAGCATATTGTATTATTTTTCCTGTTTTCATACATATTGTACTATTTCTTACTCAGATTCTTTTATTGTGCTATTCAAAGATTATTTGGCTAATTTGAGTACTTATTCAAATTATTTCGACTATAAAAATACTAATTCAATTTAAAAGTTACATTTAAATTCTTCGTGCAATTTATAATACATTGAAAATCAATAACTTAAACAGCCTGAATATTTACGTTTAGAGTATGTTTGAATCGACTTAATTTTTATTTTCTACGGCTTTTCAAAAATACTTTCTTCGTTATTTTCTCCCCACATAGCTTCGGCTATGCTTTTCTGAAATGCCTAGTGCATCAATTCCTAAGTTCGTGATTGTATTTTATGTATCTTTTTTCCTTGGTAGTGCTCGGTTAAAGTATGGAAGGGGTTTTCGGACTTAATTAAACGAATTGAAGTCCTTATTTGGAACATAAAGCAAGATTTTGTAAATCCAAATTCACATTTTTAGTTTCCATACCATAGTCGAACACTACCTAAATTTCAGCTTTTCTACCTCTCCTAACCCCTCCAAAAGGAGGGAGATTTAGCTCCTTCCCCTTTTAGGGCAGGGATGGGGTGTGGTAAAATAGTGGCTTTCAAAAATTGTCATGTAGTATGATCAACTTCACACTTTGAAACCAATAACTAAAACATCGTCTGTTTGTTGCTGTTCTCCTTTCCAATGTGCGAAGTTTTTGGCAAGAATCTTCTTCTGTTCTCTCATTGGCTTTTGGTGGATATTGAACAGCAAAGCCCTGAATTTCTTCGTCAGAAATTTTCTGTTTTCCTCTCCACCAAACTGATCTTGAAATCCATCTGAGAAAATATAAAAAGTTGTAGGTTTGTCAATTCTGACAGTATGCTTAGCAAAAGGCTTGGGTTTTCTGTCTCCGATAATACTACCAATTGGTTGGCGATTTGCCTTGATGATAAAAAGTTCATTGTTTTGTATGTAAACAAGCGGGTTTTTAGCTCCAGCATATTCAACCGTTTTATTTTTTTTGTCTATGACACAAAGCGCCACGTCCATTCCATCTTTGTTTTGCGAGGTTTCTTGTTTGAGCAAAAGCTTAACTCCTTCATGTAGCCTGTCGAGTATTTCATTCGCTTCGTAAGTGCCTTCTACATTCACAATTTCTGTCAGTTGTTCCAATCCAATCATGCTCATAAGTGCACCAGGAACGCCATGTCCTGTGCAGTCTGCGGCTACTAAAATCTGTTTGTTTGCGCCTGTTTCCGATTGTACTTCTTCGTACCAAAAGAAATCGCCACTTACTACATCTTTGGCTTGCAGAAAAATAAATGCGTCTGAAAATCTGCTGATGATGTCTAGCGGATTCGGCATCAGCAATTTCTGAATCCGTCTGGCATAATTCAAGCTACTGATAATGTTCTTGCTCTTCTTTGCAAGTTCGGTAGTCATGGCTTTTTTCAAATCTTCTTTCGCCTTCCATTCTCTAAGGATTGACTCTTCCAGCCCTTTCTTCATTTCCTCCAACTTCTCGTTTGTTACGGTCAGCTCTTCCATGGTTTGCCTAATTTCCTCTTCTCCCATTGCCATTTGTTGGTTAGAGTATTCTAGGTCTTTCGTTTGTGCCTCCAATTCAGTCTGTTTGACTTCCAAACTCTCGTTTTGAGAATCCAATACGTTATTGCTTGCTAATAATTTTTGAGCGACTTTTCGCTGATTTGTAATAAACATTGCAGCCAAAGCAAAAATCATAGAACTGACTACGCTAATGTTGAGTCCTAAAAGTATTTTCTGGACATAGACATCGTTTACGCTGACAGATGAATTGAGGTAAAAATAATCGTCTAGGTAAATGCTAGAAACAGTAAGGAGTGAAAAGTAAACCAGCCAAAAAACAGCTTGGATTGCCTTATGAAAAGTGATGGAAGCAACCAGTGCCAAAACCGCCCAAAGCATCACCGTTCCCGATGAGGAGAATCCACCCAAAACCCATTGAAATACAAATGGCATGGAAATACTCAGCATGACCTGCACAAACCTTGTAAATTTGAATGCCCTGAATTGATACCAAATCCAAAGGTTGATTAGGCTAATCAAAACAAAGCCGTAGGGAATGGAAGAAGCGAGGTGGAAGCCGAAAAATGAGCAAATTCCTCCCCAAATAATCCCCCCAGCACTCATCATTATTGTGAATGCTAGAAGATGAACAACAAACTCCTCGCTGGCTGTTTCGAAGTATTTTTTGGGAATTGATTCAGTCATTTATAAATCTTACACACAATGCTGGTTTTTTGTATGTAACATAGAATAATATTTTCTCCAATGAGAATGAACTGTTGAATAGACAAGCAAAATTCAGACTAGATTAGTCTGTAAACTACATATTTTCTTGGACTTAGGAATCATTCGATTGCGATTTTTTCTAGGAACTGAAATTTATAGGAAACGGTTGAAAGACTGCCAATACTTGTCTTTATAGATGTCAAATGAAATACTCAACCTTTCTTCAAACTCATTTTTGATTTTGTATAACACTTTTGAAGGTTTCCGAAATTCGTTGCAAGCAAAATAGATTTCCCTCACTCCGCCAACGGCTTCCCTGCCAATATTCAAATAACCATCGGCATCTTGCAGTTCGGCTAATATTTCATCTTCCGCTTCATTCATCAAATCAAAGGTTTCCTTATCTGGAATTCCGTTGCTTCCACTCCCATCGTAGGGAATGCTTATTACCAAAATCCAAGGATGCGAAGCTTTTCTATCCCAATTCAGCAAGGTGGAGTTGATGATTGCCATCAACGACTTCCCATTTTCCAACTTGCCTTCTAGGGCAGAATATTGGTCATTTTCTGTATCGTACCTCAGTCCTTCGTATTTCTCTACGAACTCTTTTTCTCGCCAAACCAGGAAACCGTGCAGTTTTTCTATGGGAATCAGCTCTTTCTTTGCTTCCGTTTTACTTACAATCGAAATGGTATCTATTTTTGTGGCAAGATTGAGTTCGCCCAAGTAGTTCTCCAAGAAAATGAAAACTCCGCTTACAATTGTTTCCTCGTTCTCCTTGTTCAAATCGGTGCATACAATTACCACATCTATTTCGTCTGGAGTGTGTGGGAATTCATTGTAGTAGAAGAAAATATTCTCTGTGCCAAAATTGAATCCTTCCATCTGAATGCTCATTTCAGGATGTGGCATGCTTGGTTTGAGTGCTGTGATTTTCCAATTATTCAGCTTTGGAGCGTGGGAAACCAACTCCTCTATAAATACGAAATTCTTAATAAGCCCGTCTGCTGTCAGAATCAATTCAGCTTCGTTTTCGTCTGACATTCCCACCAAAAAGTAAAAATCCTCTTTTATCTGATTGAGTTTTTGAGACAAAGGCGCAAAGAAAATATCCTCTACATGAGAGTCTTTTTTCACAGCTCGGAAAAAGGCATTTTCATTTTTCTGAAACCATTCCCAAAAGTCTTGGTAACTGATTGGTTCTCTTTTGGGCGATTTGAATAAGCGTTTTATGAAATCCATGTTTACAAATGTTGTGCAATTATGGGTTTTAAGTAGATAAACTGGTAAGGCTAACAAAATAAAAACCATAGCGCAAGCGTCCGCTCAATGCCGTTAAGTTAGTGTGAATTGGTTCGAGCGTGGACGCTCGAACCAGCGTGACACGCTGGCGCAGGTTCTTACTGGGGGCGCAATCGCCAACCTGTGCCGAAAATGGAAATCAGTCTCCGGCCGGGTCACGCTGACTGAAGTCAAATCTCCTTAACTTAACGGCATTGAGCGTCCGCTGGGCGACACTTCGCTGGGCGGCACTTCGCTGGGTGGCACTCCGCTTGTGCCGAATTATTCATAGAGTAGCGTTACCTCTTTCACACTACCATAAATTGCACGAATAATTTAAATGTAACCTTTAAATTGAATTAGTGTTTTTATAGTCGAAATAATTTGAATAAGTACTCAAATTAGCCAAATAATCTTTGAATAGTACAATAAAAGAACATAAATAAGAGACAGTACGATGTGTATGAAAATAAGGAAAATAATACAATATGCTGTTTTATAGGCTGGAATCGCTCAATTTTTTAATTCGCCAACTCGCTAATTCACCAATTCGCCAACTGAGTAGTTACCATAATTGTACTTATCAAATACATAACTCATAATTGGGGTAATGTGTATGAAAATAGGAAAAATAATACAATATGCTGTTTTATAGGCTGGAGTCGCCCAATTTTTTAATTCGCCAACTCGCTAATCTACCAATTCGCCAACTGAGTAGTTACGACTTTTAAAGTCTCCCATTCCCAAACTCCAAGTTAAAATCCATCAACTCGCAATCCTAAGGAACGGAAATTAAATAAAGTGCTACTTTTTATCTCGTTTCTTTTTGACCTATTCTTCCAATTCCATTGCGGGTATAAAAAAGTTTGCCATAGCGGTGCTATGCCAAACTTTTTTGTCCCAGCGGGGAACCGCTAGACTAGCTCTAAAAATAAACTTCAATAAAATAGTAGTTTATTTATTTCCCGTTCCTAACTTTCCCATTTCACTTTCTTGCTATTTTGCTATTTGAACTCAGCCTGCCAAAAAATTGCTAATCTGCAAAATATCTGCAAAAACACCTGCGGCCGTAACTTCTGCACCTGCGCCCGGTCCTTTGATAACCATTGGGCGTTCTTTGTAACGAGCCGTGGTGAAGGCAATAATATTGTCGCCACCTTGCAAGGCGTAGAATGGATGCGAACTATCCACAGATTTCAATTCCACTTTTGCGGTTTTGGATTTCTGTTCCCAACTGGCGATGTAGCGCAAAACTTTGCCATCTGCTTTGGCTTTGTTGAATTGCTTGGAGCATTTCCCCATCGGCTTTTTCCAATTCCTCGAAGAAACCATCTACGGTTTCGGGTGCAAAACAGGCTTCTGGGAGGAATTTCTCCAATGAAATTTCATCCATTTCTACCTCATTTCCAGCTTCTCGAGCGAGAATGAGGATTTTTCTGGCAACATCCATTCCGTTCAAATCGTCTCTTGGGTCGGGTTCGGTAAAACCCATTGCCTTGGCTTCTTGCACCAGCCCGCTGAATGGTTTTGTGCCATCATAAGTGTTGAACAAATAGGAAAGCGTTCCTGAAAGCACGCCTTCAATTCGCTCAATTCTGTCTCCACTCATCACAATATCTTGCAAGGTTTTGATGACTGGCAAACCTGCGCCCACGGTAGTTTCATAACCGTATTTCACATTGTTGTTCAGCGCAAGTTTTTGGAGTTTTTGGTATCGCTCGAACTGGCTGGAGTTCGCTTTTTTGTTCGGAGTCGCAATGGAAACCTTCATTCGGAGGATTTCAGGATAGCGTTTGGCAATTTCCGCACTCGAAGTATTATCTACGAAAACCGAGTTTGGCAAATTGAAATCCCGAATCTGCTGCAGAAATTGGGAAATGTCGGCTTCTCGTATTGAATTGTTCCTGTTTCCTCCCAATTTTCCAACTCAATTCCCTCCAAATCAAAAACCATTCGTTTGGAGTTACTCAATCCAACCAAATTGATTTTAAGGAAACGCTCATTTAAAAAGAATTCATTTTGCTGTTGGATTTGGCGCAACAATTCTTTTCCAATCAAGCCCACTCCAACCACAAAAAGATTGAGCGCACGCACTTCGGTCTGGAAAAACTGCCCGTGTAAGGCATTCAAGGCTTTTGAAATATCTTTTTGGTCAATTACCGCAGAAATATTCCACTCCGAAGAACCTTGGGCAATGGCAGTTACGTTGATTCCGTTTTTCGCCAATGCGTTGAAAAACTTGGCGGCAATTCCTGGGACTTCACGCATCCGCTCGCCAATGGCGGCAATAATGGAACGATTTCGCTCCAAAACTACTTGGTCGAGTTTTCGGGTTTCGAGTTCATGCAGAAATTCCTCTTCAATGGCTTTTTGAGCCGTTTCCGCATCGGGTTCGGCAATGGCGAAACAGATGGAATGCTCCGATGAGGCTTGCGTAATCAAAATCACGTTCACTTTGTGGCGAGCCAAAGCTCCGAAAAGCCTAGCCGAAACGCCAGGAACGCCCATCATTCCACTTCCCTGCAAGTTGATAATCACGACTTGCTCGACACAGGAAATTCCGCTTACTTTGCGAGATTGATTGAGATTCGTTTTGCCGAGCAGTTTTTTACCAATGTAAGTTCCCTCAAAACTTGGGTTGAAGGTGTTTCTGATTCGGAGCGGAATGCGCTTGTCCACCAAAGGTTGCAAAGTAGGCGGATAAATGACTTTCGCACCGAAATGTGTCATTTCCATGGCTTCCATATAAGTAATGGACGGGAGCGAAAATGCTCGTTTCACTTTGCGTGGGTCGGTGGTCATGACTCCATCTACATCGGTCCAAATCTCGACTTCGTAGGCATCGAGTGCCGAACCGAGAATGGAAGCTGTGAAATCAGAACCGCCACGCCCCAATGTAGTTCGTTGGTTTTGGCTGTTGGAAGCCACAAAACCTGTTACGATTTGCAATTTCGGATGCTTGGCAAAATAGTCCGACAATTAAATCGTTCGTAAGTGGGAAATCCACTTTTGCCGAGCCAAAGTCAGAATTGGTGCGGATGATTTGGTGCGCATCGAGCATTTCGCTCTCCAAATCTTCTTGGTTGAAAAATGTGCTGATAATTTGGGCAGAAAATCGCTCTCCAAAACTCAAAACCAAATCCCGAATGCGTGGAGAAAACTCCCGAAGCAAGAAAATCCCGTGCAAAACATCTTCCAAGTTGTTGAGCATCAGCTTGGTGTTGGCAAAAAGCTTGCTTTGTCGGTTTACTTCAATCAGCTCTTTCATGATTCCGAACAGTTTTTTCTCAATCTGCTCAAAATCAGCCTGATAGCTTTCGTCTGCTTCTGCGGCTTTCTTGCCTGCCGACTCCAACAAATTGGTTACTCCCGATTGGGCGGAAACCACCAAAGCAATGCTGACTTCATCTTGTATGTATTTTTTGGCAATCTGATGGACAAGCCTGATGTTTTCTGCCGAGCCAACGGATGTGCCTCCGAATTTTAATATTTTCATTTTGAAGTAGTGAGTAATGAGTATTCAGTAACGAGAACACGAAATTAGTAGATTTTTGGGGGAATGGATGGAATCGGTTGTGGTAAATTGGGAATTGTCGAACACTTTAGGGTTGGGGTTCGGATTGTTGTGTTCCGTTTGCCTTTTACTCCTTCTCCAAAGCTAGTATTTTACCCTTCTTTCAACTTCTCCAAAAACAGACTCTTTTTCCGCCTCGATACAGGTATTTTTTTACCATCTTTCATCACTACGTAGCCTCCATCTGCTCGGGCATATTTTTCTATTTGCTTCATGTTGACTAAGAATGATTGATGCACTCTAAAAAAGTGGCTGGGCAATAAATTTTCGTAGGTTTTCAGCGGTTCGGAAACCACCAATGGATGAGGAGAATCCTTAATTGTGATTTTAGCGTAATTGGCATCTGCCTCGCACCATATTATGTCATTTATTTCCACAATTTTGTAGCCATCATTGCTTGGCAAGGTAATGGTTTGGATTGAATCAGAGTCGTAGATAGTTGAAAAATGAGCTGTTTGTTCAGAATCCAAAGGAATTGCATTTTTCATTTTGGCAATTGCTTCAACAAGCAAATCAGGGTCAATGGGTTTGAGTAAATAATCAATTGCACTGTATCTGAATGCACGTAGGGCATATTGCTCATAGGCAGTAGTGAAAATAACTTTTATTGGAGTTGCCAACCGCTCCAGCAAATCGAATCCAGTACCTTCCGAAAGTCTAATATCCAGAAGCAAAAAATCAGGTTGGAGTACGTTGATTTTCTGAATGGCATCGGCAGTTTTCTGAGCAGAAGCCACAATTTCAACTTCTGGGCAATACCGCTTCACAAATGAGCGCAGAATCGTGATTGCATCTAATTCATCATCTATAATGATTGCCTTCATCTGTTTTGAGTCATTTTGGGTAAAATAATGGTAACTTTAGTTCCCGCAGGTTGCCCATCAGATGTCATTTTATCTTCAAAAAGTAGGTTGGATTCCATTTTTTGAATTTCTGAGAGGTGTTTGAGACGCTTTTGGGAAATCGCCAACCCTTTAGAAGCGTGTAATTTCTTCTTCTTTTTGTTTCTGCCCACACCATTATCCTCCACTTCGCAGTAAAGAAAATCTCCTTGCAAGTAAATTTTTATTTGAATCAATCCGCCATCATCTTTCGGTAGAATGCCATGTAATAAAGCATTCTCTACAAATGGCTGTAACAGAAATGGGAGAATTTGAATGTTGCGAGAGTCTAAATCATCGCTTACAGAAATCTGAGAGGTCAATTTATCTTTGAATCTCAATTTTTCAAGCTGTAAGTAGGCCTCCAAAAGTTCCAGTTCTTCCGAGAGGGGAATGGTAAATTGATTGCCTAAATCTAAGGTTTTCCTCAGCAAACCACCAAACTTGGCTAAATATCTTTCCGCATTGCCACTGTCTTGCTCTACTATAAATTTCTGGATTGAGTTGAGTGCATTGAAAGTGAAATGAGGGTTTATTTGTGCTTTTAGAGTTTCGCCTTTCAATTCTGATATCTGGCGGTCCAATTCAGCCTGTTTCCTTACCTTGTTCAACTTCATTTTATATAATCCGAACAAGAAAGAAAGAATCAGTAAGATGGAAAGGGTAATAAACCAGCTGGTATTCCAAAATGCAGGTTGAATTGTAAAAGAAAGTGTGGTGGAGTTCTCCAACCATTTGCCTTTATAGCCCGCCTCCACCTCAAATTTGTAATTGCCAGCGACTAATGCAGAGTAAATAATCTGTCTGTCACGTGTGTATTGCCATTTATCTGACAAACCCAATAATCTATATCTGTAATCAATCTTTTTCCCTGCCCTAAAGCTGATGGCAGAAAACTGGAAAGTAACTCTGTTTTGTGTATAATCTAACTCATCGGGGAAATCGGAAACGCTCAAAAGGCTATCATTTACCCAAATTTTATTGAGACTTACTTTTAATGTTGGATTGGGCAGAAATGCGTCTTTTTTATGGAAGAAGGAGATTCCATGTTTTGTGCCCACCCAAACGGTATCTTTCCGCAGTTTGATTGTAGTGATTTCATCAGAAGTCAAACCTTCTGTAGCGGTTACTTGTCTGATAATGGGCACATTGGTAGAGAAATCTATATAGTTCAAACCTTTATTCGTTCCCACCCAAATGTGGTTTTCATCTTCCACTTCTAGGCAACTGACAATATTGCTGGAAAGTCCTTGTTCTTCGCCAATTTGTGTAACAGAATCGCCCTCTAAAATAACTACGCCAATGGTAGAAGAAGCAAAGAATAGTTTGTTGTTCGCACCTGACACATCATTAAACCTTCTGTTGAAAATGGGGGAAACATTTTTCAGGTTCTGAACTGAATCTCCAAACCTTCTGAAAGCACCTTCCCAACCAACGGCATATAGTGTGTCATTTTTTGCAAACATTGCCCTTATGGTCAAACTATTTATGGGCGTTTGTTTTTCATATTTCCACAATCCTTTTTCAAGAGTGAGCCTGAATTCAGAACCCAAATAAAGGTAAGGAGTAGAGTAATATGTCAAAAAGCCATAGTTAGGGCCGATACTGAATATTTTTGAATTTCCTTTGTTATAAATAGCCTTGCTATTTGCAAGTAGAACATCCTCATTCAGAAAGAACAAACTGTATATGTTTCTAACAGCTCCTATGTTAGTTACTTTTCTGGTTTCCAGCAGTTGTATTGAGCCATTCTGAAACCCAACAGCCAGCTTTCCTTTTGGGCTAAAGTCCATGTGAGTGACATAAGAACTTGTGAGTAGCTTTTCAGGCAGGGTACGATGTTTAACCGAAGGAACATAAAACACACCTGCTTCTAAAGTAGTAAACCACACGCCTCCTTCATGGTCTTTCAAAATAGACGAAACAGAATATCCTTTTAGAAGATGTGCTTTCTCTTCCAAATTTTCACCAATAAGCAATTTTACGCCATCTGCGCTAAAACCAACCCACAGGTTATCTTGACTAACAACATAAGGGGAAATAATATGACTTTTGAAAATTGAGGTTGTTAACTCTCCATCTCTTATCACAATGAAATATTTCCCAAATGAAAGGTATTTTGTTTTGCCCAAAGCAGAAGAAAAATGGAATTTAAATTGGAAGGGTATTTTTTTGTCGAATTTCTTGTAGGATAGATTCAACGGGTCATATAATACAATCTTATTTATTTCATCAGAAACAACGTTATTTATAGACGCAAGTATATTATCTCCTATCGTCAAAGCAAAGAGTGTCTGTTTTGATGAGGGATTAATGTGCTTGACAACACCAAGGCTGTCTATTTGAAAAATAGCTTTTCTATCGTTGAAATAAAAAGTCTGATTGCTGTCAATTGCAATGTCTAGAATTCTGGATTTGGGGTTTAAAATATCCCCATCTAGTATAAGCTGTTGAATTACATTGTTGAATTTATATTCAACTACTTTTCCCTCTTGTATGTAGCAGATTTTATTGTTGTTGCCAACACACCAAATTCTATTTCTATCTACCAGCAATCTTGTGATGGAATTGTCTAACAGTCCATCTGAAGTGGTATAGGTCTTAAATTCGTAGCCGTTAAAACAAGATACCCCTCTATCTGTAGCAAACCACAATAGCTTACTCCTGTCTTGCACCACTTGGTAAACCTCTGTGGTAGGAAGTCCATCTTCCATCCCAAACCGAGTCATAACAAGGGAATATTCTTGTCCATAAATCTGGATTTCGCAAAATAGGCATAACCATAAAATAATAGAAATACTACGCATGGTCTAAAATTACAGATTTCATCTGTGTATATAATTATACCGGGCGCATCTCAAAATGTCGCACACTAAAAAAGCATACGCTGGCAGAGGTTGAAAACCCTGCCGAGGGTCGGACCCCAGACGTTGGGTTTATTAGAAATCTAGCATTCATAAAAAGTGCATTTTAATTTATTGCGACAAAATGAGATGCGCCCATTATACCTTAGTGCATTGAGTTCTAAGTTTGTGTCTGTATTTTTTGGAATA
Source organism: uncultured Cytophagales bacterium (assembly GCA_963729615.1). Classification (GTDB taxonomy): domain Bacteria; phylum Bacteroidota; class Bacteroidia; order Cytophagales; family Flammeovirgaceae; genus JBLIFI01. The sequence continues at coordinate 525,977 of CAVSOI010000020.1, read as the reverse complement.
TTATTTTCTTCTGCAAAGCAAAATTTGAATGGTTCGGCACTCCGATGGTTCGGCAATCCGATGGTTCGACATTTCGACATAGCCATAGCTACGGCTAAGAATTTTAATGCAGTAGAAGGAAATAAGAAACAAAAATAGCAACACGAACTTAGGATTTGATGCACTAGCTGGCGGTGTGCATTTTCGCTCCCGCCAGTTTAGAAAGCGAGAAAACCACAAACCCAAAAGCTTTTCAACGATTCCCGAACATCGAAGGTCCGACCTTCGGGGGCCGACCTTCGGCAGGTGCAGACGTAGGTCGCCATCGACAACATACTGCCGAGTTCTCAATCCGCCAATGAAATTGCATCTAAAAAAATGCAATTGTTCTAAAATAGGGTGGGAAATGTCGGAATTCACACTTGTTTTTGGTATAAAATTATAGGAATATCGGTTTAGAGCGCACAGCACTTTTTGAAGCGGACGCTCAATGCCGTTAAGTTAGTGTAAAGATTTTACTTTTGGGTTCAAGCGTGGACGCTTGAACCAGCGTAAAACGCTGGCGCAGGTTCTTACTGGGGGCGCAATCGCCAACCTGTGCCGAAAATGGGAATCAGTCTCCGGTCGGGTCACGTTGACTGAAGTCAAATCTCCTTAACTTAATGGCATTGAGCGGACGCTCCAACAAATGACAAGTCCGAGCGGATGCTCGAACTATTTAGACGACCTATCCCGATATACCTATAAAATTAAACATATATTTTCTTTAAGTTAACAGCATTAAGCGTCTGTTGGACGGCACTCTGCTGGGCGGCATCCGCTTGTGCCGAAATATCGAAAAGTAGCCTTGCATCTTTCACGCTACTATAATTACCATTACTTACCGAATAATCATCATTACATACCGAATAGTCAGTTTATTATTTCCCAGTATTCAGAATGAATATTTTAGGCCTACATAAAATTTTTCAGAGAGCTCGGAGATTTTATGTAGAAAGCAACTTTGCAAAAAAAATTCGATTGAATCTTAAAAACGAAACTATTTAATATTGCTCAAAACCAAAGTCTATGAAAAAAAAACTCAACCATACTTTGCTGATTTTAGGACTTTTATTATTCATAAGCCCGCAAGCTTTTACACAAACTACTGAAACTTTCGAAAGCTATTCTAATGGGAATACAAGTTTCACAAATGCGGAGTTTGGTGTCCCTTTTACAGTTACTGATAACTTCGCAGTTACTATGTTTACTAATAACGGATTGAATAGTAGTGATTATTTCATTGATAATGTTGGTAGTTGTTTGAGTACCCCAGGCATTATAGGAAGCATTGAGACCACAGATGATTCAGATTTATTTGTAAGTAGCTTTTGGGTATTTCCTTCACAAGATTGTAATGCTCTAAGTACTAGCGGTAGTGTCATTGTGAGAGGAAAAAAGGGGGGCGTTACTCAATACACCATCACTCTTAATTCAGGAGATTTTAATAGTGCTATAGGAGTTAATAATGGCTTTACCTTTGTGAATAATAGTTCAAATGCAGCTATAGCAGTAGATGAATTAGAATATGAAGTTGCTGGAAGTATAAGGTATATAGCAGTAGATGATTTAGTATTCTCTATCGCATTTCCACTGGTTACAGAAGATTTTGAGAGTTATGCCACTGGTAATACTTCTTTTACAAACAGTATTACAAGTGTCCCTTTTACGTTAACGAGTAATTTTGCTATTACTGAGTTTGCTGATGCAGGTATACATGAATCAGATTTTTATTTTGATAACTTTTCCAGTTGCTCAGGTAGTAGTGGCACATTAGGTAGTATCGAAACCACTAATAATTCAGATATTTTCCTTAAAAACATCTGGATTTATACGTCTGAAAATTGTGCTACTGCTGCTATTGGTACAGGCGGAACAGTAATTTTGAGAGGAAAGAAAGCTGGAACTACGCAGTACACAACTACATTGGCCTCTGGTGATTTAAATAGTAGTACGGCAGTAAACGAAGGGTTTGCATTTGTAGATAATACGACAAACCTATCTATAGGAATAGATGAATTAGAAATTGAAACCACGGGGAATATCAGATATGTAGCAGTTGATAATATGACCTTTTCAACAACTGCTCCTAGCACAACTTCCACCTGGACCGGTTCTACATGGTCTCCCTCCGTTCCAACTTCAACCGACAATGCAGTAATAAATGGAGCTTATGTCCCTGCTTTCGGAAGCATAAGTTGCGCAGACCTTACCATCAATTCGGGAGTAACTTTTACCATTCCATCAGGCACAATCACGGTGGCTGGCGATTTCGACAACAACGGAACAGCTTTCAGCCAAACGGGCGGAACGTTTATAATGAACGGTTCTTCTGCACAGACCATTGATGGGGCAAATAGCTTTTTCAATCTCACAATTAACAATTCGGCTGGAGTAACACTCAACTCGGCTACAGATGTGAATGGAGTTTTGGCTCTGACTGCTGGCACATTGGCAAGTGGTGGAAATTTAAACCTCAAATCTTCAGGAGCAAGTGCGGGAAATACCGCCACGGTAGATTTCTCTGGTTCGGGTTCTGTGAGCGGAAATGTAACTGTTGAGCGGTTTATGGATGGCGGAGCGCAAGCAGGTTATCGCTATATCTCCACAAATGTTTCGGGGCAGACTTTAGCATCGGTCAACGATGATGTTACTCTGGTTGGATTGAGCACCACTTTCAGCCCAGGTAGTGGAGCAGGTTATACTTGGAACACCACAAGTCCTTACCCCAATCATTTCCTTTACAATCAAGCCCTAATTTCTGGGGGAACAGCTGGAGCCGGTTCGCTCAACGGACAAAGCCTGAACAATGCACAATTTGGTTGGGAAACAGCAACTTCTGCCACTCCTCTCAATGCAGGAACTGGCTTGGCACTCCGAATTGGAGGCGCAAATGCCACGCTAGATTTCACGGGCACTTTGCAAACTGCCAATGTGCCACTCACGCTCAACCATGGCGGACAGACCAATTCTGGCTGGGCATTGCTCGGGAATCCGTTTGCCGCCACGCTAGATTGGGATGCAGTTCATACTGCAAGCGATGCGACCAACCTTCAAAATGGCGGAACGATTCATCTGTTTAATGCCAATGGAACTTATACGGGAGATTATGGAAGTTATAATCCTACAACAGATGCAAGCATAGGCGGTGTTTCCAAGAATGTAGCCTCTGGTCAAGCATTTTTCACGCAGGTTGCATCGGGGATGACAAGTACTGTTACCATGAGGACTTCGCACACATTGAGTACCGATGCCCAATTCTTCAAAACCAAACAAACTGATTGGGAAGGAGAATTGAGAATGAAATTGATAGATGCCCAAGGAAATGAAGATGAAATATTGCTATATTTCCTAGATGGCATGAGTAAAGCCAAAGATGCAGGCGATGCCAAAAAATTCTTTGAGCATGCCAATGGTTTTCCTAAACTGGTAAGTCAGGCTTATGGGCAAGATTTAGTGATGGATTGCCGTCAGCCAATTGGCTCAGAAACGCAGACATTCGACTTGGCTCTGAAAGCAGGAAAGGCTGGAGCTTACATACTGAAAGCTTCTGAAATTGCCCAATTCCGATTAGGAACAGAAATCATGCTGGAAGATTCGAAGGAGGGAACGCTGATTGACCTGAACCAAGTCTTAGAATATGCTTTCGAGTTGGATAAGGATGAATTGGCAGAGAATCGTTTCAAAATCCACTTGAAAAATGACAAAATCACTTCACTTGCCGATGATTTGGCGGAAAGAGGAGTTTCCATCTTCTCCACGCAGAATCAGGTAAGAATCCAGTTTGCAGATTTGGCATCGGCAAAATCGCAAATTTCCATCTTCGATTTACAGGGGAAGCTGATTCTAGCCCAATCCAACCAAAACAAACTCGAAGCAAACCTTGAATTGCCTAAATCAGGCATTTACATTGTAAAAGTGGAGAATGCCAAAGGTGTGGCAACGAAGAAGCTGTATTTAGAGAAATAGAATCATCAATCTATTGTAAGGACGTTGCGTACTGTGTCTATCTAAGGATGTTGCACGCAACGTCCCTACCGTACAAAATCCAACCAAAATGAAAAAAATATACCTAACCCTTACTTTGCTACTTGGCTTCGGCTTTCTTTCCGCCCAGGACAGCAAGAACTACAAGCCGAATTTACCTGATTATTCGGCAAATAAAATTGACCCAATTCCATTCGCACCACCGCCACCACCCAATCCAATCCCGATAGATGGCGGAGTGGGATTTCTCTTGGTTGCAGGAATGGGCTGTGGATTGAAAAGGATAGGGAGGAAAAAACGGTAATCTAAAAGATGTTTTATCCGTTGATTCGTCTGAATCAACCTGAAAAGGTCTTTTCTGTACAGAAATTTTTATTTCGTTCTAATGTTCCAGAGAAACAAACCTCCTTCTTGTGTGAGACACGCAAAAAGGAGGTTTTATAAGAAAGCCTAGTTCTTGAATGTAAATCAGTTGTTTCCCACCAAACAAAAAAATCTACTTTTTCTGCCATCTCGGAAAACCAATTTCAGTCAGCACGTTTCCATCTTCCTCATTTCTGATTTTGAAAAATGCCTTTGATTCGTAAAGCAATTCCAAGCGCTGTTTTGTGCTTTTCAAGCCATAACCTGTACTTTTCGGATTGTTCGGATTGGGCGCATACTCACCTGAATTCTTGATTTGAACAATCAGGAAGCCATCTTCTACTTTTGTTCTGATTGAAACTTCCCCACCATTTTTGAGTTTGGAAACCCCGTGTTTGATTCCGTTTTCCACCACAGTTTGCAAGAGCATTGGTGGCACTTTGTAGCTATAAGAACTTGGGTGGATTTCGTAACTGACTTGCAATCGCTCTTCAAATCTGGTTTTTTCCAACTCCAAATAATTTTTCACAATCTCCAACTCCTCTTCAAAGGGAATTACCTTCTTTTTGTCCATCGTAAAAGAATTGCGGAGAATATTTGAGAGTTGGTAAATGCTTTCTTTTGCCCGTTCGGGGTCTTCATCTACCAAGGCCTTCACGCTGTTGAGCGCATTGAAAATAAAGTGCGGATTGAGCTGAGATTTGAGTTTGTTGAGTTCAAACTCATTTACCATTGCCTCCATTTTCAGATTCCTGTTATAATTATTCACATAGTGATAGAGGAAATAGAAAACTTGCCAAAAAAAGTAGAAAACTGCCCCTTGGATGAAGGCCGAAAATAGTTCTACAAATATTTCTGTGTTTGTTCCCGAATAGAAAACGGCATTGATACTTAGTTTCCACAGAACCCAAGTCCACATGAATTGTACTGCCAAGGCAATCATGGATAGCACAATGGTGGACAAGAATATTCTAGGAATCAATTTCCCAACCATCATTTTCAGCCATTCCCTGCGCTGAATGAATTGTCGGAATATATGTGAAATCAAGAATAAGGAAAATACTGTGAGAAATACATCTAGGAGGAATGAGTATTTCAGATTGGGGAAACTCTGAAGCAAAAACACTAGAAATATTGTTCCCCATCCTGCTAATTGAAAAGTAGCATACAATGTGCTTTTTTGGCTGAAAAAGCTTTTGGAAGTCTGCTCCATCTGAATGATTTCTTTGTTTATGGAATTAAATGCGAGGGAAGAGACCGCTTTGTTCATGGCTTGAATTAGTTTGTTGATTCAAACTAATAGGAACTCCAACCAAACTCAACAGAATTTATTTTGGTGGGAATTTCCCCATTTGGATGGAAATCGCAATTTGAAAATGTGAGAATCAGCAAATGTGGAAATTCGGTTTGTGATTTGAATTCTAACCGAGGCTGGACCCGACTGGGAGCAGTTTCTCTGGAGGTGAAAAAATACCAACCAGAACTTAGAATTCAATGCACTAGCCAATGAGATATAATATAATGAGTTCTTTTTAGATTAATAGTTAATGATAGAATACTGAAAAGTAAAATGGGAATATCGGTTTAGAGCGCACAGCACTTTTTGAAGCGGACGCTTCAACGAATGACAAGTCCGAGCGGATGCTCGAACTATTTAGGCGACCTATCCCGATATACCTAAAGTAACAAAATCACGAATTGTACTCAATACCCAAATTAACGATTGAACCATTTTTTCCATTCACAAATTCACAAATTCCCGCATTCCCTACTCAAACTGCTTATAATTTTCCGCACTAATTTTCACAATTTCAGCCTGTTCATTTAATCTCTGGGCTTTCTGTAGCTGTCTGTTTGCCATTTCCGAATTGCTGTAGAATCTGTAAATCAGGGCAACTTTCTTCCCATTCGGGGTTTTAATCTCCGAGAAGTGGGGAATGTCTTTTCCGTCCATAATGTAGTTGGAGGCTTTCTCTCTTGCTTGTGAATAAGTATCAACCCAATCTGTTACAATAGTGAAAATTGTATCACTTTCCGAATCGAGTGTGGAGATATTGACAAGAATGGAATCTACTACGGAAGCGAGTTTCGTTTTCGGATATTTTTTCACGAAATCTTTATGATTGGCAATTTCCGTCCAGCCAGGGTAAACGTCTGCGGTCATTCCGCCTACAATGTAGGTGGTTCTGCCCTCATGTTCGGAAGCGTGTATGTTGGTAAGCGGATAAATTGCATCAGAATAATTGCTTTTTGTAAGTGCCACGTATTCAGAATTTGGGAAGTCCTTTTTCAGTTTTTCCCCCAAAGAAACCATTTTGGCTTCTGGTTTCAAATCCATGTAAGTGTATTCTGTGCCTAAAGAATTTGCCCAAGCTTGCTGAAACTCTATATAAAGCTTGAATTCTGGCGAGGCGATTTCGGCAATTTTTTCCTTCAAAATCGGTGCTTCTGTCAATCCAGCATACATTCCCTCAGCATAAACGGGTTGGATTCCGATTTTTGCGAATTCCTTCATCAAAGTCTCCTGCTTATCTTGCTTCCCTTCCAATTCTTTGTAGTAATATTCCTCCAAAAAGCCATATTGCAAAGTGCTGATGAGTGAATCTCGCATGGAGATTACCGCTTTAATATCTTTTTCCTCTTTGATTTCCGAGGGAAGTTGCAGGGCATTCATGTAATTCCCGAATTGCTCTTTGATAACAAGCTTTGCCTTCTGCTCAATAATTCCCGTCAACATCGGGATTTCTATTTTCACAGTATCAAAAGCAACTGCCACGGAATCCGAATTTAATGTGTCAATTTCTAGGTTGGCAGAATCCAAAACGAAACTTGTGGAGTCGGTTTCGTCATTGGTGTTTTTATCGTTCCCATCGGAAGCGCAAGAAAAATATAGAAATGAGGAAAGTATGAAGTAAAGTAAAAGCCTGTTATTCATCTTGTCAGAAGTTTGGATTGTCGAAAATTGTGTACAAAAATACACGATTTTACCTTGATAGAAAGCATTGACAAGAAAGATTCTATGCTTTGCGTCTGTGGTCAAAATTCATCCATTTCCAATTGTTTACAAATTTCGGAATAAATGATACATTTGCAATAGCTAATACTTTGATTGCAACAACCAGAACAGACTTTGAAACTCCTCAAAAAACTCTACTTTATTTATGGAATGTTTGTGTTTGCAAGCCTGTACACACTCTTATTCCCATTTTTTTTCATTGCTGCTCAGAGTCCAAAATGGAAAAGGTTCGCCTTCTATTTGAATAAAATCTGGGCATCTGGATTTTACACTTTCACGCTGATGCCTTTTGGCAGGGAAGTCCGTGGCAAAATTGACAAGAAGAAAGCTTACGTCTATTGCCCAAACCACACTTCTTATTTAGATATTCCTGCTGTGGGAATGTCTGCCAAGCAGTTCATCATATTTGTCGGAAAAAATTCACTTTCTAAAGTGCCTTTTTTCGGCTACATGTTCAACCGCTTCCACATTCCCGTAGATAGGAAAAGCATCAAAGACAGTTACAAGGCTTTTGAGCGAGCAAAACAGGCGATTGACGATGGCTGGAGTGTGCTTTTCTACCCAGAGGGCGGAATCCGAACTAAAAATCCGCCAAATATGACTCGTTTCAAAGATGGTGCATTCCGAATTGCCATTGAGAAGCAAGTCCCGATTGTGCCAGTTACCATTCTCTATAATTGGAAAATTCTTTTCGATTTCGAGTTTGCGCTCAATTGGCATCCTGTAAAATTGATTTACCACGAGCCAATCGAAACCATAGGAATGGAAATGTCAGAAGCCAATGCGCTGAGAGACCGAGTTTACGGAATCATCCAAACTGAATTAACTAAGCATTTTCCTGAAAAAATGGCGGAAGGGAATAAATTGGAGAAAGGGAATTAAGGAGCTATAAATTACCATTTTTTTTCAAGCCAATTTACTCGTATTTCAAAGGGAGAAAGGAAGAAGGAAGAAAGAGGAAAGACAAAATCAACTCAGCTCTCGAATGTGGGTTCTAGTGCATCAAATCCTAAGTTCGTGTTGCTATTTTTGTTTCTTATTTCCTTCTACTGCATTAAAATTCTGGTTCAATCGTTAATTTGGGCATTGAGTACAATTTTGATTTTTGCCTGTGGTGGAAGCGTGGACACTTGCACTAGCAAAAACGCTGGCGCAGGTTCTCGTGTGCGAGTCCAATCCGAACCTGTGCCGAACAATGGAAATCAGTCTCTGACTGGATTTTATAGAGTAACGGTTCTTGAAATGGAATTATCAGAATAATACAACGCTTTAACCAAATTCACGATAGAACTAAAATGGTTCAATCGTTAATTTGGGTATTGAGTACAATTTAATGACTATCCGCTTTCTTGCTACTCACTCTGTAGATTCCTCTTCCCAGAGGAATACAAGGCAGCACGAAAATGTTGCTTTTATCCGAATTTGCTGTGCATGGTTGCACTTTTGGTAATTCTTTTGTTCTTCTTGGAAGAAGAACCTACAAAAAACACACTTAGAATTAACCTTTTGCGGTAACTCTACATAAAACGAGAATATTGGAATAACACAACGCTTTACCCAAATTAACGATTGAACCATCTTTAATATAATTCACCAAAAGTCATTTTCTGTCTAAATACAGAACTTGAAAACTTAGGGTGGGAAATATCATTTTTTCCTTTCTCTTTCTTCTTTTATCCGAAAGGGTAACATGAAAATGGCTTCTAACACATCTATTGCTCCAACCTCCTTTCCATCACTACAAACTCAACCCCATTTTTTGTGAAGCGTTCGTCCGTTTTGTTCATTCCGAATTTCTCGTAGAATCCAACCTGCCTGACTCTGGCATTGCACCAAATCCTGTTGAATTTCTCTCTTTGGATTGCCACCAAAATATAGTTTAGGAGTTGCGAGCCATATCCTTTCCCTTGTTTGGAAGTTTCCGTGGCAAATTTTCGGAATTGGGCAGATTTCCCATCGGCAAAAAGGGAAACTACCGAAATAAGTTTTTTCCCTATGAACAAACCATAATGAAATCCTTCGGAATCTTTTGGCAGTTTCACATAATCAATTGACTCATTGGGCCACATCACTCGGTGGCGAAGTTCCCAAGTTTGCTCGGCATCAATTTTACAAACTCTGATTTTTTTCTTCCCTTTTTGCATATTCAAGCATTAATAAATCAATTTCCGTCATTAGCCTATCTACTTCTGTTCTGATTAAAGCATCGAAATAACCTCTTATTTGCTTGTCTCTATCTACCAAAACAAATAAATGAGGTTGGAAATCGTCTGCCGAGAATGTGTAAACTCTTTCCTTGTCGGCGTAAGACGAAAAAGGCAAATAACCACATCGCAACTGATTATTGAGCGAAGCAGAATCTCCTGTGAGGAAAAACCACTGCTCGGGGTTTGCCTTATATTTGTTGGCAAAATCCTGTAAAGTTTCCAAAGAATCTATGGTTGGATTGAATGTGTGAAGCAAAATTTTCACTTCCTTATCTGCCTTAAACCGCTCTTGCACTCGTTCCAAGGCAGTCATGATTGTTCTTGAAGTGTCCGAGTTTTCTGAATTGAAAAATCCAGCCACATATACTTTCCCTTCCACGGTTTGGTTGGAGACAGCAGTACCTGTTTGGGCAGTAAAACTGAAATCGGGAACTAAATGTACGCTATCTCCCAAATTCGGTTGGCAACCTTCTACTGCTGGGTTCAGCACGTCTAATTCCACAAATTCATTTTCGCCAAAAAGTTGCAAGAATGCGTAAAATAGAACGGGAATTATCAGGATTAGCGTCAGAATAATGGCTTGACCTTTCTTACTTTTATTATTTGATGAGTCAGATTGATTATCCATAAGGAAAATGGGGGAATTAGAAAATGTGAGAATGAAAAAAATTCAAAATCCACAAAAAACCGAAACCGAAAACAACCTATGTTGTTTTCGGTTTCGGGAATATCAAATGTGTTGCTTCTAAAGCAATCCAAAGAAGGAACGGAGTTCGTAAACCGTGTCTCCTTCTACCAAAAGTGCCACAATCAGCCAAACCACAAATGCCAATGGGAAAATAATTGACCATTGCAACGATTTTGCCTCATGCCCCAAGTGCATAAATTCGGAAACAATGTAATAAGCTTTCACAATGGTAAGAATGAAGAAAAGAGCCGTTCTTGCCGTTCCCGCTCCCATAATGAAAGCAAGCGCAAATTCAATTCCCGTAACCACAGAAAGTATAATCGTTACCTTCAAAATGGTTTTCATTTTAGCCTTGTGCTTCTCGTCTGCGGTTAAATTTATATCGTGAGCCATAATATTAGTAGTAAGTATTGAGTAGTAAGTATCAAGTACAAAAAAATGAATATTAATTGTACTTTCTCTTACTTTTAATCAACTATTTATTTCAGATGTTTTAATGGAGCAGTAAAAGTAATCAGCTAGTGAAATTGTCTTGCTACCTGATACTTTTGTCTTGTTACTTAAATAAGATAGAAAAGTGTAAATACGAATACCCAAACCAAATCTACAAAGTGCCAATACAAACCTACTTTCTCCACCATTTCGTAATGTCCTCTTCTGGCATAGACTCCCATTACCACATTGTAAAAAATGATAATATTGATTACAATTCCACTCAAAACATGGAATCCGTGAAATCCTGTGATGAAAAAGAACAAATCTGCAAATAGTGCTGGACCGTATTCATTGGTAATTAGGTTTGCACCATAGACTTTTCCGTCTCCAAAATTCAGGCTGGCAAATGCGCCACTATCCGTTCCATGGATAAAGTGTCCCCATTCCCAAGCTTGGCATCCCAAAAAGGCAATTCCGCCAATGATTGTCCAAAGCATCCATTTTTCTACGTCTTTCTGGTCTTTCCTCTCGCCAGCTTCCACTGCCAAAACCATGGTTACGGAACTCAAAATCAAGATGAAAGTCATGATTCCCACAAAAATCAGCGGGGCATCCACACCATGCAAGAAAGGAAGCGCATTGAAAACTTGCTCTGGCACGGGCCATCTTTCAGCCACTCCAATTGAGTTAATCAATTTATCTCCATACTGTAGCGGAAACCGAGCCAAAACCATCAAGTGAGTCTTGGACTGCGCCACTTTGTGTATAATCTCCCAAACCAGTATGCGTGTATCTTGAAACGCCATAAGCGATTAGGAATGCAGAAAATGTAAGTGCATCGGAAAGCAGGAAAAACCACATCATCAGTTTTCCGTAGCTTGCTTTCATCGGAGATTCCCCTCCTCCCCAAACATTTCTTTCTTTTCCTCCAGTCTCTTCTGAAGTCAACGTTGCAGTAGCCATAGTATAATTATCGGTTTCGGATTGATTCTTTGAAATTTGGTTCAAAAATAAGAGGGATTTTCCTAAAAAAACAGAAAAGAGCCTTTAAATTAAGAATTATGAATTAAAAAAGGAGAATTTGTTGATTTGATGATGCGGTAATGTGTTGTTTTTTGGATTGTAAGTACAATGTTCCAAAAAAAAAAATCGCAACCGCATCAAAAAAGAGGTTTTTACCTCAACTCATAATAAAATAATGACGTTTAGTTGCCGTTGTTGGAAGATGGCTTCCCCGTCTTAGCAATGAAATCCATCAGTATTGCATTTACAATAACAATTATAATTTGAAAAAGCGTAAGAAATTTTTTTGGGCGCATCTCAAAATGTCGCGCTACTCAACTGCCATTGTTGGTCTTAGTTCTCAATCAGGTCAAAAGTGTTGAATTTAGGGAAAAACAGAACTTGAACTCAGTAAGTTTTCACTATTCCAAACGAGACCAACAACAAAACGACAAAATGAGATGCGCCCATTTTTTTTCTGCGAGACCAACAACAAATCATTTAATAGTTAACGACTAATTAGGCCAAAATCGCTCAAATTAGATGCGGTTGCCCTAAATAAAAAAAATCGCACATCATACATCCAAAATCATTTCTATTCCTTCAGATACCTTTCTTTGATAATATTCAAATGATGTTGCTGGTGTCCTGAAATCACAAATCCCAACGATTTCAGAGAAATCTCAAAGCCATTTGCATTCCCTTGAATACCGAGCATTTCTTCTGTGAAACTCTCGAAAAGCAAGATTGTTGCATTTCTGGTGGCTTCAAACTGTTTCAGCAAATGGTTGAATGGCAGATTTTCTGCGTTGGAGTTCTTCACATACAAATCTTGGTCGAAACCTGGCAGGGGCGTTTTCTCCCCACGGGCAAAACTCATGGCACGAAACTGGAACACTCGTTCCGAGTCCAGAATATGACCCAAAAGCTGTTTGATACTCCATTTGTTGGGCTCGTAGCGATATTCGGAAAGTTCCTCACTCATTCCAAAAAGTGAATTTGTCATGTTCAGCCCCGACTCTTTCAGGGAAGGAACTACCTCATCTTGAGGAGCAATTTCTATGAACGGTTTGTAATAAGCAGGATATTCCCCCGAGTTTGGCTTTGGCATATTATAGGTGTTGGAATTTGAAGTTCTGGGCAAATATATATGAAACCGCTTTTGTAGGATTGAATTTGGCAATTGTTTTAGATGAAAGAAGCTATTTGGAAAAAATCCAAATAGCTTCTAATGTTACTTCCTCCTCATTTTCTTGATTCCATATCCAACACCAGCCGCCAACAAAAATCCCACTCCGCCATCAATCGGGATTGGATTGGGCGGAGGTGGCGGGGCATTTTCAACTGGGCTATTTTTTTTGTTTGAGTAATCAGGCAAATTTGGATTGTAGCTTTTGCTGTCTTGGGCGGAGAGCAAGCCGAAGCAGAGAGTCAGGGCAAATGTTAAGTATGTTTTTTTCATTTTGGTTGGATTTATTTAATGTAGGGACGTTGCATGCAACGTCCTTACGACACGCAATGTCATTGCGATACGCAACATCCTTACATCTGATTTTGATAAGATAAAGACACCTCGGGGATGGTTGCAAACCTCCCCGATGGTGGAGGATTTATTTACTCCACATACACCTTCTTCGTCAAAATCCCCTTCGCATTCTCCACCTTCACAATGTAAATGCCTGATTTTGGCAGTTCAAGGCTTGTTTGGAGTGTGTTTTGGTTGGATTTCGAGAGAATCAATTTTCCCTGTAAATCGTAAACTGCTATGTTGGATTTTGCCGATTGTAAGTCTGCAAAGTTGATTCGGATTTGGTTGGAATGGGAGAATATGGAAACTCCCGTCTCCGCCAAGTCCTCGGAAATTGAAGTAACTTTCTCTCCGACAAAGCGCAAAGTGAATCTATCTTCATAATCGCCTTTGTCAAGTTCTACCGAATAGCTTTCCTTGGTAATATTCACCATTTCATCGGTCAGTAAATCGTGGAGGAAAATTGTCTGATTTTCCAAATACTCCGCTTTATCGAGTGCGAAAGTGAACTTGCCCGATTGTTTGGCTTCTATGCCCAACCCCACAATCCTGCCTTCATCTAATGTTGGCAAGCCCTGAATGGCCAATTTCTCTGAATCAACGCCTTTTTCAAAATATGAAACGGGCATATAGAAAGACAGTGTTTCGCTCTCGCTTCTTTTCTTGCCATCGAAAATGTCTGATTTCTCATCTGCAGTCTCGGCAAAGGCAATCAGGATTTGGTTGCCTGCTCCACCTTCATGCTTGGCAGAAAGCCATAGTCGTTGCATCTCGCTCTTGGTACGGAAAAAGACATTGTTGGTGGCAGAGCGGTGGCTGTTGGAGAAAGTAATATTGGCATTATTCAATGCCTCCACAAAGAAACCCTGACCAGAAGCCACTACCGCATCTCCCGTAGTGAAGCCAGCCCCTCCGACAGTTGTACTGGTTGAACCTGCACTTGTCATCGTAGCATAATCTGCACTCGTTCCGCCCACATCGTTGCCGTCAGAATCCCACAGGTAGATTGCCGTGCCAATGTTTGCCGAGTTGCTAGTGTAGAAACTCTGGAAATCTAACCCAGAAGGATAGGGATTTCCCACCAAATTCCAATCATCATCTCCATTATTAGCTGTGCCAACTATTTGAACTGTTTTAGTAATGTCTCCCGAATTGAAGCCTGTGTTGCTCGTGAAAGTTCGGGTAATCGTTCCACTGTTTCCGTTGCCCGTGGCAATAAATCCATCGCCCGCACCAAGCACCGTGGCGGTTGGTAGCGCAGTCCAATCTTGGGAAGCCACATCGAAGGAATAGAAGTTTGTGCCGTTGGTCGCAAAAACATCTGCCACGGTCTCGCCAATCACTGGGCTGGAGAAATAGTTGTAAACCAAGATTGATTTGTCTGCCAAACGCTCCATATTGTAAGTACCTGTGCCTGAATTACTTGGGTTGGTAATAGTTTGGATGAATGAGGCATTGCTTTCTACCACAATTGCACCCTTATTTACAATTCTTCCTGCAAGGGTTGCGGTATTTGTAGGGTCAATCCTGAGTTCGAAGGTAGGGTTGATTGTCAGACTGGCAACACTCAGCGCACCATCGTCTCCCGTATGATAATCTCCATTTATAATAGCATTCCTTGAAGTTGTTGGGGCAACAGGAGACCAAGCCGTGCCATTCCAAATTGAGGGAGGTGGGGTTTCATTCTTGAAATACAGAATATTGCCATAGTTTTCCCCCACAAAAGCGTCCAAATCCCCATCCCCGTCCAAATCGGCAAAACTGGGGGCGGAATCAAAACCCACATCTGTGAATCCGAAGGGGTTGTCCAATACGGTGGCAAAAGCTGGGCTGGTGTTGTTGCCCGTATTCTGGAAGTAGTTGATATTGCCATCAAATTTGCCCACAAAAGCGTCCAAATCGCCATCCCCGTCCAAATCGGCAAAGCTGGGGTTGGAATAACGGCCCACATCCGTGAAACCGAACGGGTTGTCTGATACGGTGGCAAAGGCTGGGGCAGTGCCGTTGCCCGTATTCTGGAAGTATTTGATATTGCCATATTTTTCCCCCACAAAAGCGTCCAAATCGCCATCCCCGTCCAAATCGGCAAAGCTGGGGTTGGAATAACTGTCCACATCCGTGAAGCCGAACGGGTTATCTGATACGGTGGCAAAGGCCGGGGCAGTGCCGTTGCCCGTATTTTGGAAGTATTTGAGGTTGCCATATCTTTCCCCCACAAAAGCGTCCAAGTCGCCATCCCCGTCCAAATCTGCAAAAGTGGGAGAGACATCGAAGCCTACATTTGTAAGTCCAAATGGATTGTCTGATACGGTGGCAAAAGCTGGGCTGGCGCTGTTGCCCGTATTTTGGAAGTATTTGATATTGCCATATCTTTCCCCCACAAAAGCGTCCAAGTCGCCATCCCCGTCCAAATCCTCAAAAGTAGGGGTGGAATAAAAGCCAACATCCGTGAAGCCGAACGGGTTGTCTGCTACGGTGGCAAAGGCAGGATTAGTGGCATTGCCCGTATTTTGGAAGGAGTTGAGGTTACCATCAACTTCGCCCACTAAAGCATCCAAGTCGCCATCCCCGTCCAAATCTGCAAAAGCGGAGGCGGAACTAGAACCCACATCTGTGAAGCCGAAGGGGTTGTCCGATACGATCGCAAAGGCTGGGGCAGTGCTGTTGCCCGTATTCCGGAAGTATTTGAGGTTGCCCCCATTTTCCCCCACAAAAGCGTCCAAATCGCCATCCCCGTCCAAATCTGCAAAAGTGGGGGCGGAAGCATAGCCAACATCTGTGAAGCCGAACGGGTTGTCTGCTACGGTGGCAAAGGCTGGGGCAGTGCTGTTGCCCATATTCCGGAAGTATTTGAGGTTGCCCCCATTTTCCCCCACAAAAGCGTCCAAATCGCCATCCCCGTCCAAATCTGCAAAAGTAGGTTTGGAAAGGAATCCTATATCAGTAAGACCAAAGGGGCTTGCCAAGGTAGATAGGGAGAAGGCTGGCGCATTATTAGTACCCGTATTCTCAAAGTATCTGACCCTGCCAGCACCTTCCCCCACAATGGCATCCAAATCCCCGTCCCCGTCCAAATCGGCAAAAGTAGGTGCGGAGTCACTTCCTATATCAGTAAGACCAAAGGGGCTTGCCAAGGTAGATAGGGAGAAGGCGGGCGCATTGCTCGTGCCCGTATTCTCAAAGTATTTGATATTGCCACCAAATTCCCCCACAAAAGCGTCCAAGTCGCCATCTCCGTCCAAATCCGCAAAAGTGGGACTGGAACGATTGCCTACATCTGTGAGGCCAAAGTTGTATTCCAGCACGGGGAGTACTTGTGCGTGTATCGCTACATGGTTGCCCATCAACAATCCGCCCATTGCCAAGCCTGTACCCGCCAGTTTCAATTGGTTTTGTAGCCGGGCGAGTTTGTTTCTGAATTTTGCCAAACGTTGGGTAAGCTTGGCAAGTTGCCATTTAGAGAGTGCTTTTCTTTCCAGCGCCTTCTCAAAGCGTAATCTGAATTTATTGAATTTATTCTTTGCCTTGGCATACTGGCTTTGCAAGTATTCTGTCTTTTTTCTCATTTCTTTTCAATCTTTAGTTGTCGAAATACCCATATTGGTTCATTCAGGAAGCATCTTCCTGATTCCTCATCCTTTTCAGCCCATATCCGACTCCTGCGGCAATCAGACAACCCACTCCTCCATCAATCGGGATTGGATTGGGCGGAGGTGGCGGAGCAAACGGAACTGGGTCGATTCTCTCTGCCGAGTAATCTGGCACATTCGGTTGGTAATCTTTGCTGTCTTGGGCAGAAAGAAAGCCGAAGCCAAGCAGTAAGGCAAGTGTTAAGTATATTTTTCTCATTTCGGTTGGGTTCTGATTGATTGTAGGTGCGTTTTGTTTTTGTAGGGACGTTGCACGCAACGTCCCTACGGTTGATTGATGATTCTATCTTTCCACATAAACTTTCCTCGTCAAAATGCCCTTTGCATTCTCCACTTTCACGATGTAGATGCCTGATTTGGGTAGTTCAAGTCTCACCTGTTCTTTGCTTTGGTTGGATTGGGTCAGAATCAGTTTTCCCTGCAAATCGTAAATGGCGATGTTGGATTTTGCCGATTGTAAGTCCGCAAAGTTGATTCGGATTTGGTTGGAATGGGAGAATATGGAAACTCCCGTCTCCGCCAAGTCCTCGGAAATTGAAGTAACTTTCTCTCCGACAAAGCGCAAAGTGAATCTATCTACATAATCGCCTTTGTCAAGTTCTACCGAATAGCTTTTCTTGGTAATATTTACCATTTCATCGGTCAGTAAATCGTGGAGGAAAATTGCCTGATTTTCCGAAAACTCCGATTTATCGAGTGCGAAAGTGAATTTGCCCGATTGCTTGGCTTCAATGCCCAATTCCACAATCCTGCCCTCGTCCAATGTTGGTAAGCCTTGAATGGCGAGTTTTTTCTGATTCTGTGCCTTTTGCAAAATCCGAAACTGGCATGTAGAAAGACAGCGTTTCGCTCTCGCTTCTTTTCTTGCCATCGAAAATATCCGATTTCTCGTTTGCATTTTCGGCAAAGGCAATCAGGATTTGGTTGCCAGAACCATTCTCATGCTTGGCAGAAAGCCAAATGCGTTGCATCTCGCTCTTGGTACGGAAGAAAACATTGTTGGTAGCAGAACGATGGCTGTTGGAAAAAGTGATATTCGCATTATTCAAAGCCTCCACAAAGAAGCCCTGACCAGAAGCCACCACGGCATTGCTGGCTACGCTTCCCGAATTTGGATTGACGGTAACAATGCCTGCACTGGTCATGGTGGCGTAATCTGCACTCGTTCCGCCCACATCGTTTCCATCGGAATCCCACAGGTAGATTGCCGTGCCGATGTTTGCCGAGTTGCTGGTGTAGAAACTCTGGAAATCCAAGCCAGAAGGATAGGGATTGCCCACCAAATTCCAATCGTCATCATCCGCACCGCCTGTTCCGACTATGGTAATGGCTTTGCTGATGTTGCCAGAGTTGAAACCTGTGTTACTGGTGAAAGTTCGGGTGACTGTACCTCCCAAGCCATTGCCCGTGGCAATAAATCCATCGCCCGCACCAAGCACCGTGGCAGTCGGGAGCGCAGTCCAATCTTGGGAAGCCACATCGAAGGAATAGAAGTTTGTGCCGTTGGTGGCGAAAATATCCGCCACCGTCTCGCCAATCACCGGGCTGGAGAAGTAATTGTAAACCAAGATTGATTTGTCTGCCAATCGCTCCATAGTATAAGTTCCTGTGCCTGAGTTAGTTGGAGTCGTGGATATCTGAATCAACGCCCCATTATTCTGCACGACAATCGTTCCGCTGTTTGCCAAATCGCCAGCAAGCTCTACCTTGTCTCCGTCTGCAATAGTGAGCGTGAAGGTAGAATTGACGGTCAGGGTTTTAGCCGTGATGTCGCCATTTGTACCTGTGTTGAAATTGTCTTTGAGCTGGGCAAAATCCGTGGCGATTGGCCCGCTTGTGTTGGTCCAGGCAGCAGTTTCAAAAATAATCAGTCGAGTGTTCTCAAAGTACTTGATATTGCCAAATCTCTCCCCCACAAAGGCATCCAAGTCGCCATCCCCATCCAAATCGGCAAAAGTAGGGGCGGAAAGTCTTCCTATATCAGTAAGGCCAAAGGGGCTTGCCAAGGTAGATAGGGAGAAGGCTGGCGCATTGTTCGTACCCGTATTCTCAAAGTAGTTGATATTGCCATCATACTCCCCCACAAAGGCATCTAGGTCTCCATCCCCATCCAAATCGGCAAAACTCGGAGTGGCACTCAATGCCACGCCCGTCAGGCCGAAAGGGTTTGCAGAGGCACTCAGCGAGAAGGCAGGGGCAACAGGCGTGCCTGTGTTCTCGAAGTACCTGATGCGACCATCATTATTCTCCCCCACGAAGGCATCCAAGTCGCCATCGCCATCCAAATCGGCAAAACTTGGAGTGGAATAAAGTCCCACGTCTGTCAAGCCGAAGGCGTTTGCAGAGGCGTTCAGCGAGAAGGCAGGGGCAATTGGTGTGCCCGTGTTCTCGAAGTAGTTGATGTTGCCAGGCTGTTCACCAATGAAAGCATCCAGATCGCCATCACCATCCAAATCGGCAAAACTCGGAGTAGAATAAACTCCCACATCTATTAGACCGAAGGGACTTGCAGACGTGTTCAGCGAGAAGGCGGGGGCAATGGATGTGCCTGTGTTCTCGAAGTAGTTGATGTTGCCATCATACTCCCCCACAAAGGCATCTAGGTCGCCATCGCTATCCAAATCCGCAAAAATAGGGGCGGACGAATTTCCTACATCAGCCAAGCTAAAGGGGTTGTCTGATACGGTTGCAAAGCTAAAGTCAAAGGCTACACCCGTGTTCTCGAAGTACTTGACATTACCATCATATTCCCCCACAAAGGCATCCAAGTCGCCATCCCCATCCAAATCGGCAAAAGTAGGTTTGGAATTACGCCCTATATCAGTCAGGCCAAAGGGGCTTGCAGAGGTAGATAGGGAGAAGGCAGGCGCATTGCTCGTACCCGTATTCTCGAAATAGTTGATGTTTCCATCATTCTCCCCCACAAAGGCATCCAAGTCGCCATCCCCATCCAAATCCGCAAAACTGGGAGAAGAACTAGTGCCTACGTCCGAGAAGCCAAAGGGATTTTCTGGTTGGGCATTAAATTGGAAACCTGCTTTCGTGCCTGTATTCTCAAAGTACTTGATATTACCATTATACTCCCCCACAAAGGCATCCAAGTCGCCATCCCCATCCAAATCCGCAAAAGTAGGGACGGAATAAAATCCTATATCAGTAATGCCAAAGGGGTTTCCAGAGGTAGATTGGAAGAAGGCGGGCGCACTATTACTACCCGAATTCTCAAAGTATCTGGTAGTGCCAAACCTCTCCCCCACAATGGCATCCAAGTCGCCATCCCCATCCAAATCGGCAAAAGTAGGGGCGGAAAGGATTCCTATATCAGTAAGTCCAAAGGGTTCTGTAGAGGCAGATAGCGAGAAGGCGGGCGCATTGCTCGTACCCGTATTCTCAAAGTACTTGATAGTGCCAACACTATTCCCCACAAAGGCATCCAAGTCGCCATCACCATCCAAATCTGCAAAAGTAGGAGAGGAACGGTCTCCTATATCAGTCAGGTTAAAGGGGCTTGAAGAGGCAGATAGGGAGAAGGCTGGGGCTTTGGTCTGCGCCTCTGCTTGTTGGGTTGTGCCTAATAAAGCCATGCCCATTGCCAAGCCTGTGCCTGCCAGTTTGAGTTGTTGCTCTAGGCGGGCGAGTTTGTTTCTGAATTTCTTCAAGCGTTGGGTAAGCTTGGCAAGTTGCCATTTGGGCGGGCTTGTACTTGCCAGTAAATGTGTCATCTGTTTCTGTACTCTTGCCAGGGCACGCTTTGCCAGCTGGTAGCGTTGGCGCAAAAAAGTTTCGGAGTGGTAATTCATTTCTTGATTTTTTACATGCTACATGACAATTTTTCTCAATAGCTTAAATTTCAGCTTTTCTACCTCCCCTAACTCCTCCAAAAGGAGGGGGATTTAGCTCCTTCCCCTTTCAGGGCAGGGGTGGGGTGGGGTAAAATAGTGGCTTTCAAAAATTGTCATGTAGTATGGATTTTTTATTTAAAAAATTTAAAAAAGGGCTTTATAAATAAATCCAATTTCTAGTTTGGCTGTAAAGCAATAATCTTCTGACTATCTGTGAAGCTCTGAAAAAGGGAGCTGCTTGCATAGTCACTCGACATCCTTGAATATCAAGTATACTAGCCTTCCCTTTCCAAATAGTGGATTAGTATAAATTCTGATTATTACTCATTTTATATTCTTTGAAAAGATGGCGTTCAATTGGCTATACAAAAATACTCAGTTCACTCGCCTAGCCCCCTATCTGCGTCCCGAAAGAATCCGACATCTTGTGTAAAAAATCCGACATTTTGGGCTTTTTTGGGGTGTTTTCAAGTTTTTTGAGCATTTTGCAAGCTGTATCACTGTGTATTTCTATGAAATCTCACTTTTTGCTTTTGACTCTTTTTTTCTTTACTTGCCTTCCCTTATCTGCTCAGGAAAGACAGAGGCAGTTTCAGTATTTTGGGCTAGATGAAGGGCTATCCAGCAGAATCATTTTCACACTTATTCAAGACCCAAAAGGCTTTATCTGGATTGGCACAGATTACGGGCTGAACCGTTTTGATGGCCAAGAGTTCAGAGTGTACACCAAAGAAAAACATGGGCTGAACGATAACAGGGTTCGCAAAATCACTGCAGATACAACTGGGAATATTTGGTTGAGTGCCACGTTGATTTCAGCTACTATTCAGGGAGCTTCGGGCATAGATATTTTCAATCCGATAACAGAAAAAGCTACACCTCTACTAGAATGGATTGAGAACCCCGAAATATTGGCTCAAAAACAAGCTTTGGAGGTTTTTTCTGGCAAGGAAGGTCAGCTTTTCATTGCCACCACCTTGGGGGAGATTTATAAAGTCGTGGGCAGAAAGCTTTCTTTTTACTGTAAAACACCCACAGAAAAAGCAATTGGTTTTTTGGAGCAAGATGATACTGGTATATGGGTTAGTACTAGGCAGGCTATTTACTATATAGACGCAAAGGAGCAGATTAAGGTAGAGAAACGTATTGAAGGGCTTGAAAAATACCTACAGCCCTATTTACTTGCTCAAGTCAACTCAGATTATATTGATTATACAATTGGCCCAAGGCATAGGCAAGTATCAAGGTTGCCACACGAGGTAAGGCGTTTATACAAGAATGGCATAGACTCACTGCTTTTCCGTGTAGATGCCAGTTATATATTTCTCTCTGCCAACTCGGAACGGAAAATTGCAGGGGTGATAGATGAAAAGAGTCTTGAATATGGCATTCTATCTTACCAAAAAGATTCAAAAGGCGACTTTAATGGCTGGGGCATCAAATTGCAGGCGGCCTATCAGGAGTTTGCCACGCTGCATGACAGGCAAGGAGGGTTTTGGTTCGATGATTTCCCGAATGGACTTGCCAGGGTAGAGTTGGCAGAAAAGTACTTCAAGAACTATCTAGGGAAAGACCTTTTGAGCAAGCCTGCACCAATGGAGGCTAGAGGCGTAGTGCAAAACTCCTTAGGAATGGTGTTTGTGGCGATTTCTCCCACCAAAAGCATCATGGCTTTTGACCCCACAGAGGCAGTAGATGCCATACCTACTGAGATTGCTTTGCCTAAAAAAAGGTTTTTGGGAATGTTCATACGGGGAGATGAGCTTTTTGCAGGTACCTCGGAAGGGGAAATACTTGTTTACAATATGAAAACTCACAAACAAGTTAGGGAGTTCAGCTATAATGTCAGCCTACAATATCCTGACATAGATTTTAGACATTGGAGTCTCTATCAAGACAAACAGCAAATCATTTGGGCTGGCCATCAGCAAGGCCTTTCTTTTTTTGAGACCAAAAGCGGGAAGCTTCACGTCTATGAAAATCTGAATGGATTCAACTCACTCAAAAATGCTACAGTATATCACTTCCATGAGAATGATATTGGCTTGTGGCTGGCTACTTCCGAAGGTTTATATTTGCTAGACAAGGATAAGGGAATTACAGCTTGGTTTCATAAAGAAGATACTGAGAACCATCTCCCACACAATGAAATATTGCATCTGCATCAAGATGCCGATGGCTATTTTTGGCTTGCTACCAAAGGTGGTGGGCTTATAAAGTGGCATCCTGAAACACATGACTATGAGCAATTTACCATTGAAGAGGGACTGTCTCACAATATAGTGTATGCGGTATATGGCGATAACTACAATAATCTTTGGCTGAGTAGCAACCGAGGTATTATGCGTTTCAATAAGGAGACAAAGCTAGTAAGTACCTATTTGCTCTATGATGGTATTGCCCAAGAAGAGTTCAACAGGATTTCTCATTACCAAGCACCTGATGGACGCATCTATTTTGGTCATTTAGATGGAGTTACTACTTTTTACCCCAAAAATTTCTGGCAACTAACCGATAGTTCACTTTCTCAAATGCCTAAGATTATCAAATTCAGCAAGCAAAATAGCTTTACTGGCAAATGGGATAACTTGACTCTTGATTTGCTTACTAATCAGCAAATCACATTAGAGCCTAACGATTTAGGTTTCTCACTCCAATTCACTAGCCTTGATTTTGAAAATCTTAAGAAGCAACAGTACGCCTATATGATTGAGGGGTTCGATAAAGGCTGGATATATCTGCCGACTGGCAATTTCCGTATCAATAAGTTACCCTACGGAGACTTTCGGCTATTGCTGAAGTATCAAAATAGCCATGGCAGGTGGAGCAAAATAAACGCCATACCAGTTGAGGTAACTGCTCCTTTTTATTTTCAAACTTGGTTTCTTCTATTGGCAATAATCATTTTGATTTCTTTGGTGCTTCTTTTTGTAAAATGGCGTACATATAGGCTCAAAGAAGCCCAAAAGAAATTGGTGTTAGAGGTGGAAAAAAGAACTCGGCAAATTGAAAAAGACAAGCAGATTATACTCTCCCAAAAAGAAGAACTGACTCAGTTAGATAAGCTCAAGTCAAAGTTCTTTTCCAATATTTCACATGAGTTGCGCACCCCGCTTTCACTTATTCTTGGTCCTGCGAAATACGCACAGGCTATGTATGACAAGTTAAAGCCACAAGCTATTATTGATTATTTCCGCATGATTGAGCAACATGGCAACGACCTTTTACATTTGGTAGAAGAACTGCTAGACCTCACTAGGTTAGAAGAGGATAAAATCAGCATAAATGTAAGTGCCAATAACCTACAAGAATTCATCTACCGTATATGGAGTAGCTTTCAGACGGATGCGCAGTATTTAGGGATACGCTACGAATTACAAAATTGGGAGGGAAATGAGATGTTACTTTTAGATGTGCAGAAGACAAAGAAAATTATCAATAACCTCATTTCCAACGCACTAAAGTTCACCCCTAAAGGCGGAGCAATACATGTAGCCGTTTTTCAAAATCAGTCAGGCAATATTCAGATAGATATTGCAGATACGGGAAGAGGCATTCATCAAGCAGATTTACCACATCTTTTTGAGCGTTTCTACCAGTCTAGGCAAGTAGATGCCAGTGAATTGGGAGGTATGGGTATTGGCCTGGCCTTGGCAAAAGAGCTGGCAGAGGTCATGGAGGGAGCACTACAGGTCAGTAGCAAACTAGGGGAAGGAAGTACTTTCTCTCTGACATTTCCACTTGAATATGCAGAATCAATTCCTGATTTGACCCAATCGGATGAAAATATAGAAATAAATCCCGTTTCTATAGCGAACGAGATGCCCCAACTTACTGACTTAGAAATTTCAGTCCATATTTTAGTGGTAGAAGACAATCTAAGCATGCAACAATTCATTGTAGGACTACTAGAAAGTGAGTATAAAATTACTAAGGTAAATAATGGCAAGGAAGCTCAAAAACTACTTTTATCTGGAACTTACCAAGATATAAGCCTAATTATATCTGATGTAATGATGCCTGAAATGGATGGTTTTGCCTTTTTAAAATGGCTAAAGAAAGCAGATGATTGGCGAGCCATACCTTTCATTATGCTCACGGCAAAAACTGCTGAAGAAGACAAAATACAGGCATTGACCATTGGTGTAGATGATTATCTGACCAAACCTTTTTCACATCTAGAACTCAAGGCTAGAATTCATAATTTACTCGCCAATATGAAGGCTAGGCACAAATGGTTCCTGCAAGAGCAACAAGTAATCACACATATTCCGTATTTAGAAAATGAAGAGGAAAATATAGAAGAATCCAGCACAATCACAGAGGGTGATTTACATTGGATTGCGGCAGTAGCCAACACCCTGAGGCAACAACTGGCAGATAGCTCTTTCAGCTTGCAACATGTGGCCAAAGCATATCAATTGAGTGAAAGGCAGTTCCAGCGAAAAGTAAAAAAAATAACAGGGTTGACACCCGTAAAATACAAGCAAGAAGTGCAATTACATATTAGCTTACAGCTATTAGAGAAAAGAGCGTACAAAAGCCTTGCAGAAGTTTCTAGTGCTGTTGGCTTTCATACGCCTAGGTACTTTGTTAAGCTCTTTTTTGAACGTTTCGGAAAAAATCCAAATGATTATTTTGCCTAAATAGACGGATGATTACACCCTGTATGAGTTCTATGGAAAATCTTATGAGTATTTTACTTCGTTCTTTGGCAACTTCTATCATCAAGTTTGATTTACAGAACTTTGAGTGTTATTTTTTCCTCATCCTTTTCAATCCATAACCGACTCCAGCCACCAACAAAAATCCCACTCCGCCATCAATCGGGATTGGATTGGGCGAATGGAGTTGGGTCAATTTTCTCTGCCGAATAGTCGGGCAGATTTGGATTGTAGTTTTTACTGTCTTGGGCAGTAGCTAGCCCGAAGCTGAGTAAAAAAGTAAACGTGAAGTAGATATTTTTCATAACTGATTTTAGGTTATATTATTGAAATTGACCAAATCTTTTGCTTGCACCAACTCTGACAGGGTTTAAAACCCTGTCAGAGTTCAGTATATTTGAATTTACTCCAAATAAACCTTCCTCGTCAAAATCCCCTTCGCATTCTCCACCTTCACAATGAAAATACCGCTGTTGGGCAGTTCAAGGCTTGTTTGGAGTTTGCTCTGGTTGGAGACAGCGGAAATAAGCCTTCCCTGCAAATCGTAAATGGCAATGTTGGATTTTGCCGATTGCAAGTCCGAGAAGTTGATTTGGATTCGGTTGGAGTGCGAGAATATGGAAACTCCCGTCTCCGCCAATTCACCCGATACGGAAGTGATTTTCTCGCCTACGAAGCGCAAAGTGAATCGCTCGTTGTGCTTGCCCTTCGCCAGATTTACCGTGAGGTTTCCTGCCCTCAAATCAATTTCCTCGTTCGTCTCCGAATCGAATAGGAAAATCTGTGCATCGCTGGCGAAGTTTTCGAGTTTGCTGAGCGAGAAAGTAAATTCCCCGCCTTTTTCGCATCAATGCCCACTGCCACGATGGCAAGCTCATGGAGGGCGGGCAGTCCCTGAATCACCAATTCGGCATCCGACTTCTCTGGCTGTGAGTAGAGGGAAAATTGCTCGCTGGCACTGTACTCTTTCACATCGTAGGCATCTTTCCCCAAGCTGGCACCTTCGCCAATGAAGGCAACCAGTATCTGGTCGGTTGCGCCATTCTCCTTTACCACGCCCAGCCACATCCGTTGCCAGTCAGACTTTGTCCGCAAGAAGGTATTATTGGTGGCATTCCGCATGGAGTTTTGGAACGTGACATTCCCCGTAGCCTTGGTCTCCACCATGAAACCCTGCGCTGACGAGACAAAGGGGCTGGATTGTCCCCGTTGAGGTTCGGGGTGACTGAACCTGCCAGGCCAATGGTTACGTAATCTCCCGACACACCCCCACGGTCGTCACCGTCAGAACCCCAGAGATAGACGGCATCCTGTATCACGTCCGTGCCGGCAGCACCATTTTCATTCAGGAAATCTGCCACGGAAATGCCCGATGGATAGGGATTGCCCAAGGTAAAGTAATTATCGTCTGGATTGGCGGAGGTCGCAAAGGTAACTGGGAAGGTAATGTCTCCCGAATTGAAGCCGTCTGTACTGGTAAAGGTTCGGGTAATTGTGGTGGGAGTCGAACTCGTACCCGTAGCGGTAAAGCCCTCGCCAATGGTCAGCGTGGCACTTTGGTCTTTGGCGACCCACACATTGTTCACGTGGGAATAGTAATCTTTGCCACTCGTGCCGAACACATCGTTGATGCTCACATTGATGCACGGGCGTGGACCAGTAATTGTAGGTATGGATGTGGTTGTCGCCCACTCGGTTGAGTGTATAAATTCCCGCTCCCGAATTGCTTGGGTTTGCCTTGGTCTGGATGAATGCACCATTGTTTTCTACCGTAATTGTTCCATTGTTGATGAAATCCCCGTCTATTTCCACCGCTTCGCCTGTGGAAACAGTCAAGGTTCTTCCAGTATTCACGGTCAGGTTGCCTGCCGAGAAGGAAGTGCCGGAGTAGTCTCCCGCAATTTCCGCATCCGTTCCCATGCTTGGCGCACTCGGAATCCAAGCTACGCCATTCCAGATGGTTTGGCAAACTTTGCTGTCTCCGTTGATTGTCCAGCCTTTCGTATCAATCAAAAAAGTCCTTTCGGTCTCGGAGTTGCAAAAGGTAAGATTTTCTGCATCTAAGGCTAAACCCAATGGAATAGCAGTTTCTCCTGCACTCGCATCCAGAGTTGCCCAGCCTTTTAGGGTAGCATCGTAGTTGGTGGTGGACATGGCCGTATAGCCGAGCATATCTCGAACATCAGTTGCATTGGAAATATCCCAATTGCCCAAATTCTGGTTGAATGATGATGCGTACTCGAATAGATACTGCATATCTTTTACATTATGTGTGTCCCACCCAGAAATATCTTGATTAAATGAGGTAGCGTCATAAAACATACCATACATATCAGTTACGCTTCTCGTATTCCATTTTGATAAATCCCTATTGAAATCGTAGGCATATTCAAACATCTCGGACATGGTTGTCACATTTTCTGTGTTCCAATCTGACACATTGCCATTGAATTTGTAAGCCTCATAAAACATCTCCGTCATATCGGTTACCTTTCCTGTGTTCCAATTTGACAAATCCCCATTGAATTTATAGGCATATTGAAACATGTATGACATGTCTTCTACGTTCTGCGTATTCCAATTAGTCAAATCTTGGTTAAATACTTCGGCAGCAAAGAACATGGCATACATACTGGTTACGCTCTCTGTATTCCAACTCGAAATATCTCTGTTAAAGGACTCGGTAGAACCGAACATGTACTCCATATCTTCCACATTCTTTGTGTTCCAACCAGAAATATCTCCATTGAAGGAGCTAGCGTCATAAAACATATCAGACATATCGGTTACATTCTCTGTATTCCACATAGAAATATCTCCATTAAAATAGGTAGCATCCTCAAACATATCTGACATATCTGTCACATTCTGCGTGTTCCAGCCTAAAACATCCCCAATGAAGGATTCAGAATCTTCAAACATAGATGCCATGTTGGTTACATTTGAAAGGTTGGGTGCATCTGTAGCGGTAGAGTTCAAGTTTGAACATCCATGAAAAGCATCTTCCATACTTTCCCAAACAATATTTCCCCATTGCGAAATATTGCGAATCTTGTCTTTTTCAACGGAGTTGCTATTCATGTGAAAATGAGGGAAATCGCCTGTAATGCTAACTCGGTAAGTATCGCCATTAGTTAAATCTGTAATGGTGTAATTTCCAATTCTGTTTATTGCAGAGCCGTCTCCAACCCCTGTATTGGTCAGGTTTGTCCAAGTAATGTCATAATTGTAAGTTCCACTTGAGCTGTTTGTTGGAATTGTGATTTTTGTGTCGGTGGTAATCCACTCGGTAATGAAGGCATCCTGCGCTTCGGTCTGGAAACTGAACAAGCCTAAAAATAAGAGTAGTCCGAGTGCGGAGAATTGTTTTTTCATATTTTTGAATATTTAGCCTAGAATTTGTTTTTAAATTGGAAGGAATTTGCTGGCATCCCTGTTTTTGTATAGGCAAAGTTCACACATCCCAACTAAAGGATTTGGACATTCTTCACACCATTTCGGACATTTTGAAGTTTTTTTGATGAATCTTGGCTCATTTTGAGTGAACTTTATCTAATTCACATTCGTTTATAATATTTGCTAACATTTCATTTTAAGCTCGTAGTTTTTCAGAATCCATTGAACCCTATCATTTTTTATGTCCATTTTTTGGCAAATAAAATCCATTTTTTTACTGTTTTTCTGCTTGGCTTCATTCCATTTATGGAGTCAGGAATCGGATTCCAAAACCCAATTTGAAATCCAAAAATTTGGGGTGGATGACGGGTTTTCGAGTCGATTCATTCATAAGTTTCTGCAAGACAACCGAGGTTTCCTTTGGGTGGGGACAGATTATGGTTTGAACCGTTTCGATGGTTTCCGATTCAAAACCTACACACAGGAACAGGATGGTTTGCAATCCAACCAAATTGCCAATATGTTGGAGGATTTGGAAGGGAATTTATGGCTGACTTCCTCTGCACCCAATCGCTTTTTGCAGGTTGGGACGGTAGAGATTTTCAATCCGATTAGCGAGAAAAGTATTGCGCTGGAAAAATGGGCGGAAAACCCTGAAATCTTAAATGGAGAAACGATTACGGGAATGTATTCTGCCGATGGTAAATCCATTTACTTCTCTTGCCTAAGCGGAAAAATACTGTTGTGTGAGAACAGGAAATTATCAGTTTATGCACAACTTCCTGCTTCTTTCGAAGTGCACGAGTTGCAAATTGCCCAAAACGGAGCATTGTGGTTGAACACCGAGAAGGAAATCATTTTTGTGGAGGCTAGCAGAAAGTGGCAGGTTATCGCCCATGCTAAACCCAATCATCTTTTCGATTTTGTCAATCAAAAAGCACCACAATCCGATTTTGTTTACTACAAATTAGGGTATCAGAACAAAGGAGTTTCCGATGAACCTATCATTTTCGGGAAGCTGTTCGCTACGGGAAAACAGGAGGAGGTTTTCCGAATTTCGCCTACTTATTTGCCATTGAGAGTGGATATTGAGCAAAAACAGGCTTTAGTGATTCGCAATTACGATTTTAGCGTAGGAAAACTATTCGCAGACAATAAAGGTTCGGAGGAGTTTGAAGATTTTGGCGTACGCATTCGGGAAATCAGTACCGCTGGCATTTCACTGACCGATTCGCAAGGTGGATTTTGGAAAGACAACCCGCCCTACGGAATCGTTCGGATTCAGCCTGTTGCCACGCCATTCCGCACTTTCCTAACCAACCGACCAACTCCTTTTCAGCCAACTACCGCCACTCGTAAAATCTTGGCAGACTCCTTAGGAAATATCCTGCTCATGAGTAGAAGAGAGTTTCTCTCATTTTCTATGGCGCAAAAAGACTCCGTTACTTCACTCCAACTAGACAAGCTTGGTTTCGAGAAAGAATATACTTTTTTGAATGCCTTGCAAGAAGCCGACAGCCTTTTTGTTTCCACATCTCATGGTGGGTTATTTAGCAAAAAGAAAAATCATTTCCAGTTATATGACTATTCCGGTTTAGGAGATTCTGACTTAGAAAGTGTTGTTTCCAAAACTTGGCATTGGAGCATTTTCCGCTCAAAAAACGGCAGACTTTGGCTCGGACATCAGTTTGGACTTTCCTATTTGAATGAGTCGGACGGCAAAATACATATCTATGAAAAGCTGAATGGTTTTGAAGAATTTAGGCAAGCCACGGTTTATCAATTCCACGAAAACAGTCAGGGGATTTGGCTCGCCACTTCATTGGGTTTGTATTTGCTGGATTCGGAAAAGGGGATTCAACAGCGATTTCATTCGGGTGGAGTTGGCAAAAATTACCTTCCTCACAACCAAATCAATCATTTATATGAAGATTCGGAAGGTGTTTTTTGGCTGGCAACCAAAGGTGGCGGATTGATTCGGTGGAATCCCGAAACGGGAGAGTCAGCACAATTTACTGCCAAAAATGGACTTTCACACAATGTGCTTTATGCGGTTTACGAAGATGATTTCAACAACCTTTGGCTCAGTAGCAATTGGGGAATTATGCGGTTTGAGAAGGAAACAGGCTTTGTTACTACTTATTTGACTTCCGATGGCATTTCGCACGAGGAGTTCAATCGGGTTTCGCACTTTCAGGATTGGGAAGGCAAAATCTATTTCGGTGGATTGGACGGAATCACGGTTTTTGACCCGACCGATTTCCAAAATAATAGCGACAAATCAAAAAACGATTTCCTCCGATTTACCAAACTGCAAATTCAAGATGAGAATAATGGGAGTTGGAAGGATTTTACTTCGCAATTCATTGAAAGTCAGCAAATAATAGTAAATCCTTCCGATTTGGGTTTTCGGTTGGAGTTTGCCGATTTGGACTTTCGGAATGATAGCAAAAAGCAGTTTGCCTACAGGATTGCAGGGTTGGAAAAAGGCTGGCATTACCAAAGGAACAATTCAATTCGTGTGGGGAAACTGCCTTATGGAGATTTTGAACTCCAACTGAAATCGCAGAATAAAAATGGCGTTTGGGGAGCGATCAGAACTGCAAAAATCCGAGTAATCAAACCTTTTTATTTAGAAACGTGGTTTTTCGCCTTGGTTTTGGTCGGATTGATTGGGTTGATATTCCTTATTGTGAAATGGCGAACCCGGAAACTCGAAAAAGACAGAGAGGTTTTGGAAAATGAATTCTCCAAACGAACCTTTAAAATTGAGCAAGACAAGAAAGTGATTGAAGCGCAAGCCGAGGAACTCGCTCAACTCGACCAAATGAAATCCCGCTTTTTCACGAATATTTCCCACGAATTGCGCACGCCACTCACGCTGATTCTCGGACCGGCAAAACAGGCGCAATCCAACCAAAAGCCACTCGAACCCAATTTGCTGAAAACTTTCCGACTCATTGAGCAAAATGGAGAGGATTTATTGAAGTTGGTGGAGGAAATTTTGGAACTTTCAAAGTTGGAATCTAGCGAGGTGGAAACCAAACTGCTTCCCACAGATTTGTCGGCTTTGCTTTCCCGAATCTACGGCAATTTTGAAGCAAAAGCCGAAAGTTTGGGAATTGCACTCAATTTAGAGAATTGGAAAGGAAATAAAACTATTCTGATTGATTCAAATAAAGTTGAAAAGGTTGTTAACAATCTGATTTCCAATGCGTTGAAGTTTACGCCAAAAGGTGGGAAGATTGAGATTGCTATACATTTTAAAAAGCCAAGACCTCGGCAGCGGTTGCAGACCCTGCCGAAGGTTGGTTTTAAATCCGTTCAGCGTCTGGCAGGACCTGCGGACTCTGCCAGCGATTCACTTGTCTGTGATGACAAGCTTCCGCTACTAAAAATCACGATATCCGACACAGGAAAAGGAGTTTCTCCAGAAAATTTACCCAAATTGTTCAACCGATTCTATCAAACCAAATCAGCAGAAAATTCTGGCGGAACGGGAATTGGCTTGGCACTTTCCAAGGAATTGGCAGAAGTGATGGGCGGAAGTTTGGAGGTGGAAAGTGAATTGGGGAAAGGAAGCCAATTTTCATTGCTGATTCCTTTGGTGGAAAGCGAGGAAATTATCTTAGTAAAAGAAGAAACGAACTCCATAAATACGGAAATCAAAAACTCGGAATCTTTCTTTGCAAAATCCAACCGACAAAACAAAAATGCCGAGCGAGTGCTAATTGTGGAAGACAATTTTCAGATGCAAGATTTCATTGCCGAACTACTTTCTGATACTTATCACGTGTCAGTTGCCAACAACGGAAAACAGGCTTTGCAACAACTGGAAACTGCTGAAAATCCATTCGATTTAATCGTTTCCGATGTGATGATGCCCGAAATGAACGGTTTTGAGTTGTTGGAAAGTTTAAAAGCATCGGAAAAGTGGAAGCAGATTCCCGTAGTCATGCTCACTTCTCTTACTGCCGAATCTGACCGACTCCAAGCTTTGCAAACTGGTGTGGATGATTATTTGACCAAGCCATTTTCTCCGCCAGAATTGTTGGCAAGAGTGAGAAACTTGATTGGGAATTACCAAGAAAAGCAGATTTGGCAAGAGGCTTTCAAGGAAGAACAAATTCATCAGAAAGAGCTGGATTTATTATCTGTTGCGAACCCAACGCATTTGGTTGCCGAACTCGATAGGGAAATTGAGACGGAATCTGATTACCGATGGCTGAAAATATTTGAGGAAATTGTGATTCAATCAATTGGGCATCATTATGTTTCCACAAGTGATTTGGCAGAAGAAATGGGACTCAGCCAAAGGCAACTCGGCAGGAAACTGAAAACGCTCACAGGGCTGACTCCACTAAAATATCAGCAGGAAGTCCAACTCCAACAGGCAAGAAAGCTACTGGAAAGCGGAACTTTTGGAACTGTGAGTGATATTTCAGAGAAATCAGGCTTTCAAACACCTGCTTATTTCTCGAGATTATATGCGGAACGGTTTGGGAAACGGCCGAGCGAGTATTGAAAGGGAGTTGGGAATTAAGAAATCTACTTCAAGACTCTAAAAATATCGGTTGTCTGAAAAATTTTGTGGTGTTTAGTTCTACTTTAAGACTCTAAAAATTATGGAACTCGTTTACCACTAGCTGAAGCTAGTGGCAATTGAATCAGCACTCAAAAAGCCATTCAATTATAGCCATCTTCAGATGGGTCTTTAGGATAACAACCCCAATATAATACTTAAAATACAATTTTGGCTAGAGTCTTAAAGTAGAATTAGGAACGAGTTAATAATAACTTGTAACCTTGTTCCTTAGTAAACAGTAAAAAACAATACGCATTTTCTGCGCTAAAAGCGCAGAAAATGCGCTCTTCTCCTTCAAGCGTCCTTGCTTGAAGGCTACTCCACAAAAATTGTCAGACAACCAAAATCTCGTGTTCCTCGGAAATGGTCTTTTTCAGACCTATCGACTTGTTGGTCTCGCTAGGCTAACACCAAAAGGGCAAGAATGGGGAAAGTTTTATGCAAGTGATTTGATTATTTTTAGAGCAAAATGTTACTTCCGTTTTTCACTTTTTTGTTTTGCACTTGCTAAATTAGGTTTTACGCAGAATCACATCGGCAGTGTACGATAGCACCTGCCGATGTGATTCTGCATAAGTTCTATAAATGAAAGATTCATTAAACTGAAATTCTATGTCCCATGACGATATAAATTACCTTATCAATCAGCATATTGCCGTTAAATTGCTGAAATCAACGAATGCTCCTTTAACCATCAGCTTCTTGTACTATGCTTTCAAAGAGAACAATCAACGTGTAGTGAAAGAGGGGGAATTGGTGGATTTATTGGATGGTTATTTGTTTTCGGTTAGGCAACAGGATGAGAAATTGTACCCGAAAACGGCAAAATCATATATGGCTGATTGGACTGAATCGGGCTTTCTCCACAAGAAATACGAGCATTCTAGCGATGAGCCTGTCTTTCAATTGACCTCAAGCGTGGAGGTGGTTTTTACTTGGATTCAGAGTTTGGATGTGCGTGAGTTTGTGGGTACGGAGAGTCGGCTCTTGCAGATTTTCCAGTTGCTAGAAAATATAACCGAAAAAAGCACCACGAATGCCACCGAGCGAATTGCCCTGCTGAAAAAACAGAAACAGGCAATCCAAGAGGAAATTGACCAACTCAATGCGGAGCCAGAACCCGATTCCTTAGACGACACGCAGATTAAGGAACGATTTTATGAATTGGAAGACATTACCTATAATCTGCTTGCCGACTTTCGGAAAATTGAGGAGAATTTTCGGGAATTGGATAAGGAAACAAGGCAACAGCAACTCAAAGCATCTTATGCAAAAGGCGAAGTGGTCGAAGGCGTTTTGGATGCAAAAGACTCGTTATGGAAAACCGACCAAGGACGAAGTTTCACCGCTTTCTGGGAATTTCTCATGTCACAGTCGAGACAAGATAAGTTGGATGATTTGGTAAAGGAAGTGTTGGCATTACCTCAAATTCAGCAACTCGAAAAGAAATCGAAACTGAACCGCTTCAAAATTGAGTTGATTACCGCTGGAGACCAAGTAAATAGAGTAAATCATTTGCTGGTTGACCATCTAAGGCAATTTTTGAGCAATTACGTGCAATCGGACAGGAAACTGATTATTGAAAAGATTGAAGCGATTGAGAAAGAAGCCTTGGAAGTGAAGGGAAACATTTTGCACCATCAGCCTTTTTTTGCTTTGGATGAAAACCCTGCCATTGACTTCACTTTCATGCGCCCGCTGTTCACTCCTCCAGAAAAAGTAGTTCTTGACAACACGCCAATTGAAGAAGGGAAAGCGGAAGCCAACACCGATCTACTTTTTGAGCAGACTTACATTGACCCACAGGAATTGAGAAGGAACATTCGGCAGATGCTGAAAAGGCAGAAACAGGTTACTTTGAAGGAAATTACCACAGAATTTCCCATCAGCAAAGGTCTGCAAGAAGTGCTGACTTACTACAATATTGCCACAAAAGAGCAGAAAGCAAGCATTCAAGAAGATGTGATTGAGAAAATTATTATCAGAAATGAGCGAAACGAAAACTCCACCCAACCTACGTTTATTGAAGTGCCACAGGTGGTTTTTACGGCTTAGGGAATTGGCGAAATCGTGAGTTGGCGAATTAGCGAATTGGAAAATCAAAATGAGAAAGTATAATTATGTGATGGTTTCGCTGACTTCTACGCCCTTGTTGGCCTTAGCCATTACATAAATTCAATGTCCGAGTTCATTGAATCAAACAGGGCTCTGAAAGCGTGGAGTTTTTCAAAAGTTGCGAGACCAACAAGTTTCATCGCAAAAATGTTCTTGGTCTCGCTAATCGGTTGTTGGTCTCGCAGTAAATGTTTTTATGCACGTTTGCTTTGCTTAATAATTCTTATTCCAAATACAATGCTGATGAATCTCATTGCTAAGACGGGAATCCACCTTCTACGCCCTTGTTGGTCTTAGCCATTACATAATTAAATGTCCGAGTTCATTGAATCAAACAGGGCTTTGAAAGCGTGGAGTTTTTCAAAAGTTGCGAGACCAACAAGTTACATCGCAAAAATGTTCTTGGTCTCGCTAATCGGTTGTTGGTCTCGCAGTAAATGTTTTTATGCACGTTTGCTTTGCTTAATAATTCTTATTCCAAATACAATGCTGATGAATCTCATTGCTAAGACCAACAACGGCAAGAAAATGCATCTGTTCAACAAACATAGTAATTCTTGAAGCAGACACTTCAAGTAATGGCAAGTCCGAGCAGACGCTCAATGCCATTAAGTTAAGGAGATTCGTCTTCAGTCGGAGACTGATTTCCATTTTCGGCACAGGTTCGGATTGGACTCGCACACGAGAACCTGCGCCAGCGTTTTACGCTGGTTCGAGCGTCCACGCTCGAACCAATTCACACTAACTTAACGGCATTGAGCGGACGCTCGAACTATTTTAGCTAACTATATGATTAAATCTGAATATGATTTTTCTATCAAGACAAATTGAGATGCGCTCTTTTCATTTTTGATTTCCGTAAGATTTGATTTTTTTACCCTCACATTTTTTAGATTTACAATTCACGAACTCGCCAACTCACTAAATAAGAAATATGGATATTCAGAAATTGCCAGCTTACAGTCCTGTGCTAGTTGCCTTGCTGAAAGCGCCCGTTTATGCAAATGATGAGCGAAACTGGAAACTGTTGCTTGCTCATGCTGATTCCATCAAAAAATATTTTAGCCAATTGGGAGTGCGCTTGTATTTGAATGAAATAGAAGGATTCGCTTTTCTGCAAGCTTTGAGCGAGGAGGAAAAAGAGGATTACAAAGCGCAAACAGGCGAGGATTTACCAAATCTGATTAGCCAACGGAAATTGAGCTATACTTTGACAATGCTGTTAGTTTTGCTTCGGAAAAAACTGCTCGATTTGGATGCGCAAGGCGAGGAAACTAGACTCATTCTGACTCGCCAAGAATTGAAAGATTCCGTTTCCCTATTTCTGCCCGACACAAACGACCAAGTAAAACAATCCAAAACGGTGGAGACGAATATCAGAACGTTACTGAAAATGGGCATTTTGAGACAGTTGGAAAACCGTGCCGATACTTACGAAGTCAACCGAATTCTGAATGCCAAAATCACGCCCGTAGAACTGGACAGGATTCATGAAATTTTGAAAGATTATGGGAATAATGAGGAAAAAGAATAAGAATTAAGAACTGATGTTACGCAACCACAAACTTCTACGTTTTTATCGTATTAACTTGACGACTCTCTGAGTCGTTACGTCAACAAGAGATAGAATGTAGTTTTATAAATTAGAGTTTATTGACAAGAATTGCTTATGTAGCTTGAAGACTGGTAGGTTCTTCTGAGAGTTGTCATCAACAATACTGCCAGCTTCCCACAAAAAACTCTGTCAATATTCACTATTGAAATCACTAAAAATTCGCCAAATCACTATTTTGCCAACTCGCTAATTAAACAACGCATGAACAACGATTTTTTACAGAACAATCCATTGCCTGGCTATCGTCTCCAATCGGTGGAGTTGCTGAATTGGGGAACTTTCCACGAGAAGGTTTGGTCAATCACTCCGAACAACAGAAATGCGTTGCTCACGGGCGGAATTGGTTCTGGAAAAAGCACTTTGGTAGATGCAATCACGACTTTGCTGGTTCCCACACAGAAAATTATTTACAATGCGGCAGCGGGCGCACAAAATAATGAGCGAACGCTAAAAAGTTATGTGAGAGGTGCGTACAAAAACCAGCAAGACCAACAACTCCACACCAACAAACCCGTAACACTCCGCCCAGACGGGAAATCTTACACCGTTATTTTATCAGTATTTTCGGACGAATCAACTCAAAAATCTTTCACAATTGCCCAAGTATTTTGGATTCAGGATGATAAAGCACAACGGTTTTATGTAACTGCAGAAAAAGAATTGAGCATTCTATCAGATTTCAAAGACTTTGGAACGGCAATAAAACTGCTTAAAAAACGGCTCAAAAGTGCTTCCCAAGTGAAGGTTTACGAGTCTTTTAAAGATTACAGCAGGAATTTCCGTCAGGCGTTTGGCATAGAGAATGAGAAAACGCTGGATTTATTCTACAAAACGGTTTCCATGAAATCAATCGGGAATCTGACTTCTTTTGTTCAGGAGCAAATGCTGGAGCAAACAAATATTCAGGGGCGGATTGAGGAACTGAAAAAGCATTTCGAGAACCTGCGGAAAATCTACGAGTCGGTTCAGAAGGCGAGAAAGCAACTGGAATTGCTCACGCCCATTGTAGAAAATGGAGCTGATTATGGCAAAGTACAGCAGAAGATTGCCTGTTGGGACAAACTTACACAGGCTTTGCCTTCGTTTATGGCTTACCACGAAAAGCGATTGCTCGATAAGGCAATTGCCGAAAACGAGCAAAAAAGAAGCTTGATTCTAGCCAGAATTATTGAATTGGAAGAGCAGATTGACGGCTTGAAAATTAAGGAAGATGAAGTTCGTAAAGCAATTTGGGAAAGTGGAGGAGAGCGAATCAATGAAATCCAAAAGGAGCTTAATTCACAAACCGAAATTCGGGAAAAAAAGCAGAAACGAGCGGAATATTACCAAAAGCAAACCGAGCAAATAGCGCTTGATTTCCCCAAAAGTCTAACAGATTTTGTCTCCAATCAAAACGTGCTTCAGAAGCTTGATGGAGAGTTTGAAAGCCAAGAAAAACAACTGCAAGAAAAGCGAGATGGGTTCATTATTGAGCAGGAAACCACCAAAAAAGAACTGGTGCAGGAGCGAGAAGAATTGACATCGTTGCAGAGTCGGAAAAGCCAAATTCCTTTACGGCAAGTAAGCATTCGCAACAAAATTGCCAATGCCTTGGAACTCCAAGAAGATTTATTGCCGTTTGTGGGCGAGTTGATTCAGGTCAGAAAATCGGAGCAGGTTTGGGAAGGGGCGATTGAGCGAGTGATGCACGGTTTTGCGTTGAGCATGTTGGTGCTGGAGGAGCATTATGACCGAGTGAGTCGTTATATTAACCAAACTGATTTGAAGGGAAAGTTGGTCTTTTTCAGAATCCAACCACATCAAAAGCAACTTTCGGAAGAGGCGTTGCCAGACAATTCGCTGTGCCACAAAATTGAAATCAAAACGGATAATCACTTCGAGGATTGGCTGGAAATTGAGGTGGAAAAGCGTTTCAATATCACTTGTGCGGAGGATTTCAAAGAATTCAGCCGAATGACCAACGCCATTACCAAAGAAGGTTTGATAAAAAGAGGCAGGTTTCGGCACGAGAAAGATGACCGCCACCAACTTTTTGACAGAAAGCACTTCGTTTTGGGCTGGTCGAATGAGGAGAAAATCAAATTGTTGCAAAAAATCATCGGAGAGAAAGAGGAAAAACTGGCTGGATTTCAACAGGAAATTGGGCGGTTGGATTCGGAGAGAAATCGGATTGCCACGCAAAAAGAATCAGTACGTGAATTGCTGAAAATTGAGGAATACCAAGAAATTGACTGGGAAGCCGTAGTTCGCCAAATTGAGCAGTTGAAAGCAGAGAGGGAAGCTTTGGAAAACTCCAACAATTTGCTGAAAAGTTTAAACGAGCAGTTGGAGGAAATCAAAAGGCAACTCGTGGAAGGAAACAGAGAAAAAGATTTTCAGATTGAGGAAAAGGGAAAAATAAAAAATGAGTTGGGTACTTTCAAAAGTCAACTCAAAAGTGCCAACTCCATTTTGGGAATGCTGACCGATTCTGAAAAGGAAGAACATTTCCCCCAACTCGAAAAACAGGCAACAGATTACCAATTGAAGTTGACAAATTTGGCTGAAATAAGAGAGGAAATTAGTGGGAAACTAATCGCGAAAAAAGGAATCCAAGCAAGTAAATCAAAAACGCTCCGAAACAGATTGACTACTTTGATTGGCAATTTCAGGCAGAAATTTCCCGAAACAATGGATGACATTGAAGCCACCACAGAAGGATTGCCCGAACTCCAGAAGATTTATGAGGACATCAAAAAGAATGATTTGCCCAAATATGAAGGGCAGTTCAAAGAGGATTTGCAGAAAGGTACAATCCAAGAAATAGTGATGCTGAAAACGCAATTGGAGAATGAAAGTAATTCAATTACCGAGAAAATTACGCAGATAAATAACTCGTTACAAGAAATTGAATACAATATTGGCACTTACATAAACATTGTGCAAGACACCACAAAAGATGTGGAAGTGCGGAATTTCCAAGTCGAATTGCGTGAATGTTTGTCGAATGCGCTGGGGAACGAGGATTTGTATAACGAGGAAAGATACCTGAAAGTAAAAAAAATATTAGACCGTTTCAACAGCGAAGAAAGGCTTGACCGCCAATGGACTCAAAAAGTAACGGATGTCAGGCAATGGTTCGATTTTGGAGCATCGGAACGTTTGTTGGAAACTGCCGAGGAAGTGAATTTTTACAGCGACAGTTCGGGGAAATCGGGCGGGCAGAAAGAGAAATTGGCTTATACTATTTTGGCATCTGCCTTGGCTTATCAGTTCGGGTTGAGCAAACACAAGCAAAAAAGCCAATCTTTCCGCTTTGTGGTCATTGATGAGGCTTTCGGCAAAGGTTCTGACGATAGCACTCGCTACGGACTCAATCTTTTCAAGCAGTTGGATTTGCAACTTTTAATCGTTACTCCTTTGCAAAAAATAAATGTGATTGAGCAATTTATCCATCATGTTCACTTCGTAAGCAATCGGGCAGAAAAATTTAGCGAAGTAAGAAACATGACTTTGAAAGAGTACGAAGCGGAAAAAGAACGTTATCTTGAAGCTGGTTAGTAGTGAGTAATGAGTATTTAGTAATGAGAATGCAAATTTAAAATATTACGCTAATCAAGGCTTCCTTAGCCGTAATTACCCAGTTGGCGAATTGGTGGATTGGCGAGTTGGCGAATTAAAAAATTGAGCGATTCCAGCCTATAAAATAGCATATTGTCTTATTTTCCATATTTTCATACACATTGTACTATTTCTTACTCAGGTTCTTTAATTGTACTATTCAAAGAATATTTGGCTAATCTGAGTATTTATTCAAGTTATTTTGACTATAAAGGTGCTAATTAAAATTATAAGTTACATTTAAATTATTCGTGTAATTTGTAACATATTGAAAATCAATAGTTTAAACAACCTGAGTAGTTACCCTTAGCCTTGATTTTTCTCTATTTTGAGTTTCCAAACTCAAAAT
This sequence comes from uncultured Cytophagales bacterium, assembly GCA_963729615.1. GTDB lineage: Bacteria > Bacteroidota > Bacteroidia > Cytophagales > Flammeovirgaceae > JBLIFI01. Next base: position 484,917 of record CAVSOI010000020.1, on the reverse strand, counting down.
AGCTTTTACCCGAATAATGGGTTTAAACCTTTGTTTTTCAAATAGTTAACCGTGTTATTTTTATAGTAGTCAAAAATTAAGATTTGCTATATTGTACTTTTTTTAGATTTAATCAAAAATTATATGACAATAATTTAACGGAACTCATAAAATCAAAACACTGATTACCAAATACTTAAATCACTCTTAATTCTTCATTTTTAATGGCCAGGCCACCCTGTCTTCATTTCCCCAATCCATAATTGTACTTATCAAATACATAACTCATAATTGGGGTCTTCTGTAAATCGCATAGCATCAGCTACTGATTCGTACATCTAAAATCGCACATCTCCTCACTTATGATTATCTCAGCGAAAGACATAAAAGCACAGATTCGGAAATGGGAGCGGAAACTATTTGTGAGCCATTTGAATGATGAAAGTTTCTTTCCCAAAGAGGTAAAATTCCCGAAAATTAAGGCGAACTCTACGCAACGATATTTTTCGGAGATTCATAATGGATTGCTTTTGCTGAAGAAAAATTCCAAAAATGAACTCGGTAAAGGCTATCAGGTGCATTGGGTAGAGCGGAATGACAGGAAAATCGGGAGCAACCTATTTCCACAAACCATCAGTATTGACAGCCTTGAAGATTACTTTTTCTTAGCAGGAAATATTGCCCAGCGAAATTTCGAACGTTTTTGCCAAGCTGTGCAAATCATCAGAAAGGAACTTCCGATGCTAGAAGAATGGTTGGGAAATCATGTCAACTCAATTGAGCCTAACTTGGAGAATTGGCAAGATATATTGGCTGCCTGCAGGTATTTCCTAGAAACGCCTCAACCCAATCTGTACATTCGGGAATTGCCACTTCCGATTCACACTAAATTTATTGAAAATCATAAAGTGTTGATTGATAGTTTGTTGCTGTTTCTGCTTCCGCCCACTTCAATCAACAAGCAATTTGTAGGATTTAAAAATTCCCAGTTCGAGAAACGCTATGGACTGAAATTTTCAGAGCATTTGGTGCGCTTCCGCTATCTCAATCCTGCCGAGGCAATTTCGCCTGCTTTGGTAGATTGTGCCATTCCATTGAGCCGTTTTTTGTTGCTAAATCCTGCTACAACCAGAGTGATAATCACGGAAAACAAAATGAATTTTCTTACGCTCCCAAAAATCTCCAATACTTTGGCAATTTTCGGAACGGGTTATGGCGTAACTGGACTAAAAAATATAGAATGGTTGCAAAAACAGGAAATTTACTATTGGGGAGACCTTGATGTAAACGGCTTTGCCATTTTGAGCAATCTCAGAAAGCACTTCCCCAACGCAATTTCTGTGATGATGGATTGGGGAACTTTCAACCAATTCAAAACCTACCAAGTCCACGACCCCAAAACAAGACTGCCAACTGCCGAACGCCTGACTCCCGAAGAGCAATCTGTTTTTGAATACCTGTGCGAACATAGCCAAAATGATTCCGTCAAAAATCGTTTGGAGCAGGAACATATTTCGCAAGAATGGGTTTTGAAGGCTTTTTTTTCTTTGTTGTAAATATGTTAATGTAAGGACGTTGATGTAAGGACGTTGATTTGATGTAGGGACGTTGCACGCAACGTCCCTACTATATCATTTTTCCTCCAGCAAAACATACTCGAAAGGCGAATCAATCATCACTTTTCCGTCTTTCACCTCGGCAGTTTTTCCCGAATAAGTATCGAGAACTGTTGAACCGTTTTCAAAATTATCTTTTACCATAATCTCCTTTTTGCCAGTTGGCAATATCAATCCAACTACTACTTTTTCGCTGTAATCTCCTTGCTCGAAAGAACGGCTGAAAACGTAAGGAGATTCGGAAATCATAGCGTGTTTTCCTACGCCAATTGCTGGGTGCAGAAGCTCGGAATTTGCCCAGTTTTTGCCAATGAGCCAAAATATCCTTCGTTTTGAAACCATTTACTTCTGTGTTGTTCTCAATATCTTCCCAGTTCATGAATGACCGCAAAGTAGCATCGCCTTCTGTGCCTTCAATTTTGAGTGAGCGAGCCGTTTCGTCTCCATAATATACTTGCGAAGAGCCCGGGGAAAGCAACAATTTGGTGGCAGATTCTATTGGTTTCAATCTTGTTGGGTCGAATGGATTTCCATCATCGTGCGAGCTGAGATAGTTCAAAATACCGTTTCCTTTCATTTCGGGAGTCGCTAAAAGTGTATCGTAAAAGCTGAAAAGTTCTTCGTAGCTTTTGTCTTTCGCATCGTACAGAAACTGAAAGCTGATTAAGCTGTTGAATCCGTTGGCGAAATAATCCACTTTTTTGTCTCCAAAGTCATAATTATTCTTGCCTGAAGCTCCGTAACCGTAAACCTCTCCCACCATAAAAAACTCCGTATCGTCCATTTTTTTAGTCGGATTTTTCTCTTTCCAATCTTTCAGCGCCAACAATCCTTCCGATTTCACATCGTTGAAAACCGCTTCCTCAACATGTTTTACCGTATCGAATCTGAATGCGTCAACGCCTAATTCCCGCACATAATCGGTAATCCATTTCACAATATAATTTTTTGGAGAGCGAGAGAGTTTAGTTCGCTCGAAAAACGCATCCAATTCGGCAACTTCCTGCTCGTATCTGCCTTCTTCTTTCCATTTTTCAACGAGCTGATTTGGTAATTTAACCGCTTCGTCCGATTCGGTTTTCACATCGGGCAAATTATCTACCAATGTGCAAGAAACAGTCGTTTCATAGCCTTTGTACGTACAAGTCGGCTTAGTTCTGACCCATTCCTTCTTCCAAATTGGGTCTTTTTCAGTAACTGGCCCAATGTGGTTCACAATCACATCCATCACAATTCTGATGTTTTTGGAGTGAGCCGTTTCCACCAATTCTTTCAGTTCTTCCATTGTGCCAAAATTTGGGTCTAGCGCAGTGAAATCTCTCGGCCAATAGCCATGGAAAGGATACGTTTTCCCTGTTCCTTCATCTACTCCGCCTTCAATTTGCTTGAAAAATGGCGTGAGCCAAAGTGCATTTATTCCCAAATCTGTGAAATAACCTTCATTCAGTTTTTGGGTAACTCCAGCAATATCTCCACCCATAAAGCCACGAAGTTTTCCTGTGGGTTCATCTCTGCCAAAATTTACATCGTTTTCTTTGTTCCCGTTATTGAAACGGTCGGTCAAGAGGAAATAGAAATTGGCACTTTCCCACAAAAAAGGGGCTTTTGCTTTTTCAATAGTTTCAGTCTCGTCATTTTCCACCTCGGTTGTTTTATTTTTACACGAAAAAGTAAGCAATAAGCAAAGTGGTAAAATTTTCAGTAAGTTGTTTTTTTTCATTTTCAAGGTTAGGTTTTGGTTGGATTTAGCTGAGCAAAAGTCATTTATTTATTTTTATTTATTTCTCAACCTTCCGAACTCGTCATATTTTCATTTTCCGAGCCTAAATCTAATCAGTATTTTCAAAAATCAGCAGTCAATTGATATTTATCCAACAATAACCGTTTGCGTTGCGGAAAAGGAATGGGAAGATTTTGTAGGTGTTCTTCTTTAAGAATAAAGCAAGCAATTGTCTGAGGATGGTTGGAATTAAATGATAAATTTACTTTTCATAACGAAAGTTTGAAGTCCTTATTCTATTCTCCACTAGTTTCAGCTAGTGGAGAATAGAAGCAGTTCGCTGGTTTGTATTCAAAAGAATAGTTTTTTTTCGCTTATTACCAACCATCTAAGTAGTCCAAAGTCATTAGTCGTCAGTCCAAAGTTATATAAATAACAGATTGTCAGACAACTAGAGTATTTAAAATAGGAAAATATTTAACCTCTATTGCTTAAAGATGGTCGCAAATGAATTTACTTTATTCTATTCTTTTGCCTTTAATGAACATCCATTTGAAGATGGATGCCATTGAATAAACTATTGGAAGCCAGCTTCAATTGCCACTAGCTTCAGCTAGTGGAGAATGGAAGCAGTTCGCTGGTTTGTATTCAAAAGAATAGTTTTTTTTTCGCTTATTACCAACCATCTAAGTAGTCCAAAGTCATCAGTCGTCAGTCCAAAGTTATATAAATAACAGATTGTCAGACAACTAGAGTATTTGAAATAGGAAAATATTTAATCTCTATTGCTTAAAGATGGTCGCAAATAAATTTACTTTATTCTATTCTTTTGCCTTTAATGAACATCCATTTGAAGATGAATGCCATTGAATAAACTATTGGAGGCCAGCTTCAATTGCCACTAGCTTCAGCTAGTGGAGAATGGAAGCAGTTCGCTAGATTGTATTCAAAAGAATAGTTTTTTTTTCGCTTATTACCAACCATCTAAGTAGTCTAAAGTCATTAGTCGTCAGTCCAAAGTTATATAAATAACAGATTATCAGGCAACTAGAGTATTTGAAATAGGAAAATATTTAATCTCTATTGCTTAAAGATGGCTGCAATTGAATTTACTTTATTCTATTCTTTTGCCTTTAATGAACATCCATTTGAAGATGGTTGCAATTGAATAAACTTTTGGAAGCCAGCTTCAATTGCCACTAGCTTCAGCTAGTGGAGAATGGAGGCAGTTCGCTGGTTTGTATTCAAAAGAATAGTTTTTTTTCACTTATTACCATCCATCTAAGTAGTCCAAAGTCATTAGTCGTCAGTCCAAATTTATATAAATAACAGATTGTCAGACAACTAGAGTATTTGAAATAGGAAAATATTTAATCTCTATTGCTTAAAGATGGTTGCAATTGAATAAACTATTGGAAGTCCTTATTCAATTGCCACTAGCTTCAGCTAGTGGAGAATGGACTGTATATTTCAGAGTCTAAAAGCAACACTGAGAACAACTCAATTTTGCAAGTTCCTGCCAAGGCTGTTAATTTGCAGAGTTCTTCTAGGAACAAGAACCTACAGCTTCGAAATTAATTATGTGGGGAAAATCCATGCTACATGACAATTTTTCTCAATAGCTTAAATTTCAGCTTTTCTACCTCCCCTAACCCCTCCAAAAGGAGGGGGATTTAGCTCCTTCCCATTTTAGGGCAGGGATTGTGGTAAAATAGTGGCTTTCAAAAATTGTCATGTAGTATGGGGAAAATCATTCATTATCATATTACATTTTTTGAAATAATTCTCGTTCAACTATTCACGGGGTCTTTCAGCCATTCCATGGTGGACGCACTCCGAAGGATTCACTTTTTGCTTTGTAAAGATGTATAATTACTATTTCAGCACAAATACAAAATACTGATTATCAACGCTTTAATATCTTACTATTTTACTAATTTTCACTTGTACTTATGAAATACCATCCAATAGACAACCAACTTTTCATCTCCAACCGAGCGAAATTTGCCAAGCATTTAGCTCCAAATTCCATTGCTATTTTCAACTCTAGCGATATTTACCCGACTAGTGCCGATGGAACTTTGCCTTTCAAGCAACATTCAGATATTTTTTATTTGAGTGGAGTGGACCAAGAGGAATCCATCTTGATGATTTTCCCCGATGCGCCAAATGAGAAGATGCGAGAAGTGCTTTTTGTGCGAGAGACCAACGAGCATATCGCTATTTGGGAAGGCGCAAAACTCGATAAGAAACAGGCTACGGAAGTTTCGGGAATAGAAACTGTTCTTTGGCTGGGCAATTTCAACCAAGCTTTCAGAAGTGCCATGGTAGTTGCTGAAAACGTTTATTTGAACACAAATGAGCATTTCCGTTTTGGTTCTGCCAACTTTCAAACCAGAGATGATAGATTCCGTGAAGAAACTCGCCAACTCTATCCACTCCACACCTATAAAAGAGTTGCGCCCATTATGCACACAATTCGTGCAGTCAAACATGAAATCGAGATTGCCCAACTCCAAACCGCTTGCGATATTACCGATAAGGCTTTTCGCAGAGTGTTGGAGTTTGTGAAACCTGGCGTTTGGGAATTCGAGATTGAAGCGGAAATTCTGCACGAGTTCATCCGAAGCCGTTCCGATGGTTTTGCTTACGAGCCAATTATTGCTTCTGGAGCGAGTGCTTGCGTACTTCATTATGTTGAAAACAACAAGCAATGCAAAGACGGTGATTTGATGCTGATGGATTTCGGGGCGGAATATGCCAACTACAATGCAGATTTGACTAGAGATATTCCCGTGAATGGGAAGTTTTCAGATAGGCAAAAAGCAGTTTACAATGCTGTTTTGCGTGTGAAAAAACAAGCCACCAAACTCCTAAAACCTGGCGTGGATTTAATCGAATATCAAGCGGAAGTGGGCAAAATTATGGAAAGTGAACTGATTGGATTGGGTTTATTGGACAAACATGATGTTGCCAAACAAGATGAATCCAACCCACTTTACAAACAATTTTTCATGCACAATACTTCGCACCATATTGGGCTGAACGTACACGATTACGGAAGCAATTACCACAAACTAGAATCGGGAATGGTTTTCACGGTGGAACCAGGGATTTATATTCAGAAGGAAGGCTTGGGAATCAGAATCGAAAATGATGTGGTCGTAACCGAAAATGAGCCATTCGATTTGATGAGAAACATCCCTATTGAAGTAGAGGAAATTGAAGATTTGATGAATAAGTAAATAAAAAATGGTAATTTTGAATCTTTAAAACAGACTATATAAGTATGGATTTCAACGAGAAAAGTTACCACTTGCAACAAGATACTTACAAGAAAACTGCGGAAAATTCTCAACTACTTGAGAAATTTAAAACTTGGTTCGATAGCGGAACTGTTGACATTTGGAGACACAATCGGATGCTGGAAGTGCTCAATCCTTTTTTGCAGGAATATATAGCTGCTAAATGGGTTACGATTGGAGATGGAAAGTACGGTTCTTCCGCAATCTATATTGCCAAAAGAGGAGGCGATGTGCTCGCTACCGATTTAGATGGCAGGCTACTCAAGCAAGCGCATGAAGCCAAGATGATTGAAAAAATCAGCATTGAAAACGCAGAAAAACTGTCTTTTGACTCGAAGGAATTTGAGTTTTCCTTCTGCAAAGAGGCTTTTCATCACTTTCCAAGACCGTTTTAGGAGTCTATGAAATGATTCGGTGCTCGAGCAAAGCAGTAATTTTTAGTGAGCCAAACGACTGGTTGCCCTCTCCCATGCCCAGAAGGATTCTGCAAAAAATCAAGAATGGCATCAAAAACGTTTTGGGGATGAAAATTCCGCATCCTGATGAGGGAAGCTATGAAGATATAGGAAATTATGTCTATTCAATCTCCAAAAGGGAATTTCAGAAAATAGCTGTAGGCTTGGATTTGCCAATGGTTGCTTTCAGGGAATTTCACGATCATTACATTGTTGGAGTGGAAGAGGAACAGCTTTCAGACAATGGCCCGCTTTTCAGAGAAATCAAATTTGCCATTAAAAGTAACAAGCTGAAAAAGTTTCTAGGTCTGGAGAAACCGAATAGAATTCAGGCAATCATCTTCAAAACGATGCCTAAGGAAAGCCTGATAAAAAAACTGAAAGATATGAAGTTCGATGTCATTCGACTTCCCAAAAACCCTTATGTGTAGGCGGAGCTAGTGCATCATTATTGAAATTTCTACTATTATAGAATTTGCTATATGAGATTCAAGCGTAGACGCTTGAACCAGCCAGCGTGATACGCTGGCGCAGGTTCTTTCTGGGGGCGCAACCGCCAACCTGTGCCGAACAATGGAAATCAGTCTTTGTCCGGGTCACGCTGACCGGGTCACGCTGACTGAAGCTTATATAATAGTAGAAACTTAGGATTTGATGCACCAGTGAAGTTATTCCGTGTTTCAAACAAAAAAAGTGCTGTAAAGTTGAATGGGCAGAACACTCCAAACAACATGATTTTTAAAGAAAACAAAGGAATATTCATTGCCATCGCCATTATTTCACTTTGGCTGGGCTCTACCTATTTCTGTTTGGCAATTTTTGAGTGGAGTTGGAGCAATCCTCTCTCCTGCTTGCTTTTTTTGCTCCAAACCCATTTATATACTGGGCTTTTCATTACCGCACACGATTCTATGCACGGTGGAGTCAGCAAAAATAAAGGTTGGAATGAGTGGATTGGCAGAATTTGCACTACACTATTTGCCTTCAACTTTTACGGAAATCTTTTCAAAAAGCACCATCTCCACCACCGGTTTGTGGCAACCGATGGCGACCCAGATTTCCATGCGAGTGGGAACTTCTGGGTTTGGTATCTGAGTTTCGCTAAGCAATACGTCAACTTTTGGCAAATTCTGCTCATGGCGGTTACTTTCAATCTGCTGATTTTGGCTTTCCCCGAATCCAACGTGCTGATTTACTGGGCATTGCCTTCCGTGGCTTCTACATTCCAGCTGTTTTATTTCGGGACTTACGTGCCACACCGAGGAGAGCATGACAATGAACACTTTTCTAAAAGCCAATCCAAAAACCATATTTGGGCATTTTTGAGTTGCTATTTCTTTGGCTATCATTACGAACATCATATCTCTCCAAACACACCTTGGTGGCAATTGCCAAAAGTGAAAGAGAGGATGGAAACTAATGTATAAACGAGGGAATGTGTAAATGACCACTCAATTCGCAATATTTTTACTGCGAAAACCAATAACTGCCACTTGTCAAAATAATTTGGCAGTTCCCAACATTCTAGCTTTTATTTACCTTAAAGTAATCTAATTAAACAATTTTGTTTTGGTTGGATTGAGTGTCAAATACTATTCTTAGATAGAATCTATGTTGGATTTTCCAATTATTTCTATCTTCGTACAACTCTAAAATAGACAAAACAGAACGACATGGCAAAGAAGAAGTCCAACAACAAAACCATTTTCATAATTGCAGGGATTGTAGTTGCCCTCATTGCTTTTTTGGCAATTGGCAAATCCAAAGGCTGGATTGGCGGCAAGAAACTCGATAAGGTGGAGACTGCCGAAGCGAAAAACGCCACCATTGTAGAGCGAGTAAGCGCATCGGGCAAAATCCAACCCGTAGATGAAGTAAGCATTAGCTCCGAAGTGCCAGGCGAGGTTCGGGAAATTACCATTGAAGAGGGCGATTCTGTGAAAAGAGGCGACCTTTTGGTAAGAATCCGACCTGACAATTTGCAATCTGCCCTGGACAGAACTGTGGCGAACCTCAATTCCCAAAGAGCCAACTTGTCGCAAACCAAAGCAAGAATGGAGCAATCCAAGGCGCAATTTATTAGAGCCAAACAAGATTATGAGCGAAACAAAAAACTCTATGAAACCAAAGTGATTTCCGCAGCCGAGTGGAATGGCTTTGAATCTAGCTTTGAAGTAGCAAAATCTGATTTATTGGCCTCAGAGCAAACCATAGAAGCCGCTCGCTACACCGTAAGAAGCTCCGAAGCAAGTGTGAAAGACGCCAGAGAAAGCTTAGGCTTGACAAGCATTTACGCCCCGATGGACGGAATCATCACAAAACTAGCTGTTGAGAAAGGCGAGAAAGTGGTGGGAACTTCCCAGATGAGCGGAACGGAAATCATGCGAATTGCAGACCTTTCTCGCATGGAAGTTCGGGTGGATGTAAATGAAAACGACATCATCAGAGTCTCCGAAGGCGATGAAGTGGAGATTGACGTGGACGCCTACTCTTACCAAGACAAGGTTTTCAGAGGAACAGTTACGGCAATTGCCAACTCTGCCAACGAAACTGCGGGCATTTCCGAATCTGTTACTGAATTTGAGGTTAGAATTTTGATTGACCCAAGTTCTTATGCCGATTTGGTAAAAGAAAGAAGGCAGTCTCCTTTCCGCCCAGGAATGACTGCCAGCGTGGATATTATTACCGAGAAAAAAGTGGATATTCTCAGCGTTCCACTTTCTGCGGTAACTGCCAGAGATTTGGAAAAAGAGAAGAAAGAAGCCAAAGGTAAAGATGGAGAGGGAAGAAGAGGTAAAAAAGAATCGAAAGAAGAAGATTCCTCAAAATCAGATGATAATTTGAAAGAAATTGTTTTTGTAGTGGAAAACGGGAAAGTGAAAATGACAGAAGTGAAAACGGGAATTTCCGACTTTGACAATATAGAAATTCTTTCTGGAGTGAAAATGGGACAGAAAGTGGTAGAAGGACCCTTCATCATGATTTCCAAGAAACTAAAAGATGGCGATGAAGTAGAAACTGAAGGAGATAAGAAAAGGGAAGACAAGAAAGAGGAAGATTAGGACGTGAATAAATCATAGATAAACTGCAAAACCACTCAAAACAACATTGTTTTGAGTGGTTTTGCAGTTTCAGAAAATAGACATTAACAATTGACACAACTAATTGATTTTGTTTTTGGCTAAATTGCAGTCAAAATTTACGAATCAGCTACATGACCAAATTCCATATTCTTTGCATTGATGATGAAGAAACAATTCTTCAAAGCTTGGAAACAGAATTATCCAAACATTTTGGCGAATTGTTTGAACTTGCTTTTGCCATGAGTGGCGAGGGAGCAATAGAATATGCGCAAGATATAAAGAACGATGGCGAAGAGCTGGCTTTAGTTATTGCCGACTACATTATGCCACAAATGAAAGGCGACAAAGTGCTGGAGGAAATTCATCAGATTTTTCCGAAAGCGAAGAAAATTATGCTTACAGGGCAAAGTTCCACCCAAGGAGTCATGAATGCGATTAACAAAGCAGATTTGTATCGTTACCTCGAAAAACCTTGGGAGCAGCAAGATTTGCTATTGACGGCTCGGGAGGCAATTACTGCCTATAAGCAAGAGCGAGAAATGATTGTGAAAAACGAGGAACTGGAAATCCTCAATGCAACCTTAGAGCAAAAAGTGAAGGCAAGAATTGCGGAGTTGGAAAGACGTTCGGAAATGCTGGAAAATGCAAACCACCAAGTCAGTCAGGCATTTGAACAGCTCGAAAAGTCTCAAACAAAACTGATTCAGGCAGAAAAAATGGCTTCACAGAGTGCGCTGATTGTGAACGTGAGCCAAGCTTTTCAGAATCCTGTGAACTTAATAAGCAACGGAATTGAGATACTGAACCTGACTTGGCATGAAATCCAAACAGATTGTGTGATTGAAAAGACAGAAACCTTTAAAGAACTGAAAGACGATTTTGAATCAACTCTTTCAGATATGAAAATAAGTGTGGAGGAAATGCACAAAACTACACTCGGTTTACAGAATTTCTCCCAGCTTTCTGACGACACTTTCCGACTTTTCGATTTGCATTCGGGAATTGATGCCATTCTACTCATTTTGAAGGAGCGTTGGAGAAATACAGTCAAGGTAAACCGAGATTATGACGAAACGCTTTCGGAGGTTTACTGTATGCCCAACCAAATGAATCAGGTTTTCATGAATCTGATTGAAAACGCCTTGGAAGCAATTAAAGACAAAGGAACAATTACCATTCGCACCAGAAAACAAGACAAGTTGGCGACTTTTGAAATCCAAAATAGTGGTTCTAAAATTGCCAAACATTTGGTCGAAAGCATTTTCCTGCCTTTTGTAACCACCAAGCCAAACGAGTTTCATTCCGGAATGGGTTTGGCAATTGCCCACGATATTATTCAAAAACATAATGGTACAATTGAATTGAAGGATTCGGAAAATAATGAGACGTGTTTTGTGATTAAAATTCCGAGAGCAGAAGGAGGGAATCAATGAATTGCCGATTTTGCGAAATGGCGAATCGTAAAAAGTTAAGACAGGACAGTATTCAGCCTTCGGTATTCAATTCGTAATCTTCTTTTGTCATAATTGAAATATCTAAACACAAGCTGTTCACATTTCAAGTGCTTATCTGAATTTGAACTTGCGACTTGGGCGCAAGTCCGATAGAGACTTTGAACTACATATAATAGAGTTTATGAACAGAGCGAAAAGCATACGCTGGCAGAGGTTGCAGACCCTGCCAGACGTTGGGCATATAACAAATTAGTGTTCATAATCTCTAATATAGATAACTGATTTAACTTTGCATACTTTCCTTATGGAATAATGCTTCTGAATAGTTGCGGTTAGGGAAAACCGCATTACGGTATGCAAAGTCAAGGCATTTATCTATAGACTTGTCCGTTCTTGATTATCAGTATTTTACGATTTTTTGTCATCGCCAGGCGACCCTGTTTGAGCTTGCGAAAAAACTATCTCAGATACTTGATTTTAGATGTGTAGAATATTTTTCGTGGATAGTTCCCTGTCGTGTGCGACCCCAGCAAAAGTCGGGCAGGGTCGCCTGGCGATGACACTAATAATTTTGATTTTTACTAGAGGCTAATTTCAGTAACTTATTGATTTTCAGAGTCGGACAAGTATAATAGGATTTCTAACTATCTCTAATTCGCCATTTCGCCAATTCACGAAATCGCCAATTCCCCCTTCATGGATAAACAAATTCTCTCTGAAAAACTCATTGCCTGGTACGAGGAAAACAAACGTGATTTACCTTGGAGACACACCAAAGACCCTTACAAAATCTGGCTTTCCGAAATTATTCTACAGCAAACCAGAGTAGTTCAGGGAACACCTTATTATGAGAAATTTGTAGAAACTTACCCAACTGTTCAAAATTTGGCAGATGCTCCCGAACAAGAAGTTTTGAGACTTTGGCAAGGCTTGGGCTACTATTCCCGAGCCAGAAACCTGCATTTCACTGCCAAATATATTTCCAACGAACTCAATAACCAGTTCCCGAAAAACTACAAAGAACTCCTCAAGCTGAAAGGAGTGGGAAATTACACAGCGGCCGCAATTGCCTCTTTCGCTTACGATGAATCGGTTGCTGCCGTAGATGGCAACGTTTTCCGTGTGCTTTCCCGACTTTTCAATGTCGATTTGGATATTGCCAGCAGTCAAGGGAAAAAGGCTTTTGAGGAATTGGCGCAGGAGATTATTCCCAAAAAAAATGCGGGAATTCACAATCAGGCAATGATTGAATTTGGCGCATTGCATTGCACTCCGCAGAAACCAAACTGTATGTTCTGCCCGCTCCAACAAGATTGTGAAGCATTCAGATTGGGGAAACAGAGTCAACTTCCCGTAAAAATCAAGAAAGTAAAGGTACGAAAACGCTATTTCGATTACTTGGTTTGGGAATTCAAAGGACATTTTCTACTGAAAGAAAGGCAGGCTGGAGACATCTGGCAAGGATTGCATGATTTCCAACTCATTGAAAACAGCAAGGAAAATTCAGATTGGGAAAGTATTTTGAGCCATTTGGGAATAGACGAATTGGCAGAAAAAAGCATATTAATTAGCGAATCGCAAGCCTACAAACACATTCTCACGCATCAGAACATTTTCGCCAAGTTTTATCGGGTGGAGATTGAAACTGAAAGCTTATTCAAGCAAATTGCCAACCAATTCCAACTCTCAATCCAAACGAAAGTACAACTCCAAGCCATTCCGAAACCAATTCTCATCAACAATTATTTGGAGGAGGAAATTAAAGAATTTGGAAATGCGTAAATGTGGAAATTTAGAAATGTATGTTTGCTTTAGCCGAATGGTCTTGTAGTGCGATTATCTCAAATTGCATAAACGACAATGATTGTAAATTCATATACTGTACATTTTGTTTTCTATCTGTTTGAACCATCGTAAAGGTCAGAAAAGACCATTTCCGAGGACTCGTTTTTTGTTTATACAACATTATGAAGAAAAGCCTTGAACTGACCCGTTTTCCCATTCCCACATTTGCTAATTCTCACATTTTCCCATTCATAAACTCCTCAATCCGACTTCTTGTCAATTCAGTCAATTCCTCTTTTTCGTGTTCATTCGGTTCAATGGGTTGGAGTGCGGTGCAACGGAAGTGGTTGAAAGCGGGAACAGGCAGAAATTTTTGAGACTCAATTTTCCAATTCTCCTGAATGGCAACGGGAACAATTAGCGCATTTGGCATGGAATCGAGCAATTGCAGTATTCCCTTTTGCTTGAAAGGTTTCAACACACCATTTTTAGAGCGACTTCCTTCTGGGAAAATGCAGGCAGAGCGATTTTTTTTCTCCAATTTCTCCGCAAAATTTTTGATTTTTTCGATTGATTCAACGGGATTTTTTCGGTCAATCAGCACAGAACCGCCATTTCTGATATTGTAGGAAATACTTGGAATTCCTCTTCCGTTCTCTATTTTGGAGACATATTTCGGGTGGTTTTTCCTGAACAAACAAGCAATCATGGGAATATCCATGGCACTTTGATGATTGCTCACAATAATCAGCGGTCTGTCAGTCGGTAAATCTCCAGCCAAATTCTTCAGGCTCACTCGGCTCAAAGTCCAACGCAGATTCTGAACAAGGCAGAAACACATGATATCAACTACTCTTTTGTGTGCATTGTAGCCAAAAAGATTCAGGGCAATTACCTGAATTGGATGGAAAATAATCAAAATCAAGAAAAAGAAAAAGGCAAATGGAATTGTGAAAATCCAAGAAAAAATGAATCTCATAGGCAATATGATTAGTTGAAAAAATGAAATGATAGAATTGAGGAAGTTTTCCAAATCCATTTTACCACATCTAAAATATGCTTATTTCGTTCTGATTATTAGGCAATTATGTTATTACAAGAACTCACAAAACGGAAATCCAGATTCAAACAATCAGCTATAAGTGGTTGCAATTAAATTAGGGGAAAGCCGAAACATGCTTAATCGTATATCGTACCTCACAAATCAAAAAATTATTTAAGATGTTTAATCATTACAAAAACGGAACGAATGAGGTAAGTTGCCAAAAACACAACTATCATTGTCTCCAAAAAAGTGGTTTGCGTGAATGGCTGATTCATTACTTTTGCCAAAATAAAATACAAGGCAATGTAGCCTAATAGTGTAATTGTGAAGAAAACTACCTCAATCTTCAAGCGTTTTTTTTGTGCGTCATCCATCTTTTTTGTATTTAGCTTTTGTTATTTTGTATCATTACAAAGATAAGAAGCATTATTCCTAAATCCGATTTGGCTTTCTCCACAGAAGCTCAATCCTACCAAATTCCCAACCCATGAAAAGGCTTTCGGCACAAGATTATGTAAACGGAATTCAGAATTCTGATCGTTTCATTTTGAGCAAAACCATCACATTGGTTGAAAGCAACAGAGATTCTGATATAGAACTGGCGCAAACGGTGTTGGAAAGTCTTGCTAAAAATAAAGTCGAAAATAGCATCAGAATTGGCATTACAGGTTCTCCTGGAGTGGGCAAAAGCACTTTTATAGAGACTTTCGGCTTGCATTTGGTTGGATTGGGCAAAAAAGTGGCTGTTTTAGCAATCGACCCGAGTAGCCAAAGAACGGGCGGAAGCATTATGGGAGATAAAACCAGAATGGAGCAATTGGTAAAACAGCCTAATGCCTATGTTCGCCCATCGGCTTCGGGAAATACATTGGGCGGAGTTGCCCGAAAAACCCGTGAGGCAATTTTGTTATGCGAACATGCGGGTTATGACATAATTATTGTGGAAACAGTTGGAGTCGGTCAATCAGAAGTGGCCGTGAAGGAAATGACTGATTTTTTCCTGTTGCTCATGCTGGCTGGTGCAGGAGACGAGTTGCAGGGAATCAAGAAAGGAATTATGGAAATGACCGATGCCATTGCCATTACCAAAGCCGATGGCGAAAACATCCAAAAAGCAAAGAAAGCGGGTGGAGAATATGCAGCCGCACTTCATTTATTCCCACCAAATAAATCGGGTTGGTATCCGAAAGTACTCACTTGCTCGGCAATGGAGCAAACAGGAATTGCCGAGATTTGGGAACTCATCAAATCCTTCAAAACCAAAATGACCGAGAATGGATTTTTCTATCAGAACCGCTCAGCAAAACCTGCATTGGTTGCACGAAACAATCAGGCAAAAGTTATTGCATAATTTCTACGCTGACAAAAACGTGCAAACTTCTTTGAAGACAAATGAGGAAGCTGTCAAATCAGGAGAGAAATCTGCTTATAAAGTGGCTTTGGAGTTGTTGGAATTGGCGAGGAAACAAGATTGATTCTTAATTCTTAAACTCGCCAATTCTCAAACTCACCAATTCGCCAATTCCTCTTACTGCGTATTTTTCATCTGAAAAGCATCTAAGAATTTCTGGAAAATATCGGTGTTTTCATAAATTCCACGAAATTTCAAGGAATTTGGGCCGTAAGCGAAAACGGGAACCATCACAGCCGTATGATAACCCGTGGTGTATTGTGCATCAATCGTTCCTTCGGTCAAATCTCCTCCGTTCAATGCCAATCCGCCCGTTTCGTGGTCGGCAGTAATTACCAAAAGTGTGTTGCCATCTGCCTTTACAAAATCCAATACCTCGCCAATCACTTTGTCGAAATCCAACATTTCATCAATCAGCCATTGCGGGTCGTTGGCGTGCCCAGCCCAATCAATTTGCGAGCCTTCCACCATTAGGAAAAATCCTTTTTCATTGGTTTTGAGAATCTCCAAAGCTTTTTTGGTGGAAACACTCAACATATCGCCTCTTTCTCCTGCTTTTGGCATTCCGTCTTCTGCGAGCAAACCTGCCAATTTTTTTCCTCTGGAGTTGTCTATTTCCGCAATTGTGGTGGCAATATCGTAGCCATTTCTTCTCAAATCATCGAACAAATTCAGGCTATCTTCTCTCAAATTGAAAAATAGCTGTCCGCCACCAATGAAAACATCAACATCTGTTTTCAGGAAATCTAGCGCAATTCCTGCCGCATCGTTTCGAGTAACATTATGGGAAACAAATGAGGCTGGAGTGGCGTGTGTAATGGAACTTGTGGAAACCAACCTGTTGCCAAGCCATTTTCTTCCGCCATTTCCAAAATGGTTTTCTGTGGGATTGAGTCGCTATCCAATCCGATTGCGCCATTGAAAGTTTTTTTACCGATTGAGAAAGCCGTTGCTCCTGCGGCAGAATCGGTAATGTAGGAACTGGAAGAATAGGTTTTGATAAATCCAATGTTTTTGAATCGTTCAAAATTCATGTGTCCTTTGTTGGCAGTCATTCCCGCATAAATTTGAGTCAAGCCCATGCCATCGCCAATCATGAAAATAATGTTCTTTGCCTTTCTCAAAGGAATTGAATCCTCACTGATTTCGGGTTTGACTTCGTAGGAGTCTTTTCCTTGACCTATTTTGTTTTTGTAAGGGAAGAAAAAACCAATGGCAAAACCGCCTCCCAATAACACAGTCAGCAGAAGAAATAAGACAAATTTGTTTTTCATGACTAAGGAATATATGTTGTAAAGTTTTAAGTTCGCAAGTTATAAAAAAAGTAGTGAGCGAGAACAGCACTTACCCAATTCGTAACTGAAACTTCACAATCCTAAACCCACGAACCATGAGCTTCATTGTAATCAAACTCAGTTGCCCAGCAGATTTCTCTGATATTTTGAAGGTTGAATTGAGCGAATTGGGTTTCGATACATTTATGGATCTGGATGATGATAGTCTGGACGATAAAAGTTTAGCAGAAACCAGTTTTGAAGGTTCAGTTCCGAAAGAGGATTTCCAAAAATCGGAAACGGAATCGCTCATTTCGGATTACCAAACTCGTGCGAAAATAAAATACAGCTTGGAAGAAGTTGCTAAGCAGAATTGGAATAAACTCTGGGAAGAGAATTTCCATCCAATTGCCATCAACGATGATTGCTACATTCGGGCGAGTTTCCACAACCTGCCGAAGGTTATAAATACGAATTGGTCATCACTCCAAAAATGTCTTTCGGAACGGGGCATCATGCCACCACTTCCACCATGATTCAGCAACAGTTAATGGTTGACCATCTAAACAAATCTGTTTTTGATATTGGCACAGGAACGGGCGTTTTGGCAATTATGGCGCATAAATTGGGCGCAACTCAAATTGATGCCTGCGATATTGAAGATTGGTCGGTAGAAAACGTATTGGAGAATGCCGAGGCAAATCAAGCGCCACTCAACAATGTCTATTGCGGAACAGCGGAAGAAACAAAGGGCGAGAATTTGTACGATATTTTGTTGGCAAACATCAACTTAAACGTTCATAAAAGTAGTTTCCAAGAATACGCCAGACTCATCAAACTCAATGGAACAATCCTGATGAGCGGATTCTACGAACAAGATATTCCCACTATTTTGGAATTGGGCAAAAATCATGGATTCAAAGAAAAATCCAGACAAATAATGAACGACTGGACTTGTTTGGTGTTGGAGAAAGTGGCTTGATTTCGCTTCTTATGCAGTATTTTCTAAAAGCTAACAGTTTTCAGAATTCAGAATAGAGATTCCGATTTGTGTTTGAACTTATGCTTTCTCAAATTGAGAAAATAAATGACTGGCAATTTCCAAAATAAACAGAAATTGCAATGGTTAAGTTAATTTGCCTGAAACAGCTATTTTCTCACTCCAAGCTAATTGTTTGCGCTTTTGAATGGAAAAGTTTAATTTAAATCTCCGAAAATGCCTAAATTCGAGCATCATTTTTGAGAAACTAAATACAAGCACAAAATAGAAAGTCGGATGGCCAATGCCATCGCAAAATGGTAGATTACATATTGACAATCAACATCTTACAAAAGATAAGATGTTGCGATAATTTCGTCTGACTACTTATTCAGAGGACTTTGAGTAGATAAACGGGTTGTCTGACAAATTTTGTGGTGTTTAGTAAACAGTAAAAACAATACGCATTTTCTCCTTCAAGCGTCCTCGCTTGAAGGCTACTCCACAAAGAATGTCAGACAACCGATAAACTTAAATACTTTCCTATTTGATTTCTTGTAAGTATTCTATTATCAGTTATTTGAACTGCTTTGGACTTGCGACTTGAACGCAAGTCCGATTGAACGCAAGTCCGATAAAGACTTTGTACACTTTAACTCAAACCGAACCGACCATAATGAAGCTATTTATCCGATTTTTTTGCTTTTCGCTCCTCTTTTTCGCTTCCCAACAAGCTTTCTCGCAAGATGATTGGACGAAGGATGCCGATATTGAAGATGCAGAATTGGTCATTGAGAAAAATAAAATTCTTACCCTGCCGAAAGCCAGCCGTGCATTTGACAAGATGACTTTGATTCCCAGGCAAAAAACAGAAACCGATGTGAGTTACAAGCTTTCTATGTTGGATTTCAAGTTGAAAGATATTGAGCCGAGCATCCGAACTTTGAAAATGCAGGATGAGAAGTTGGATAGATTGTACGGAAACTATGTGAAAGCAGGATTCGGGAACTTCATTACTCCTTACTTAGAAGGCTATTTCAGTTCTAAGCGAAACAAGGATTTTTCGTATGGAGCGAATATCAAGCACCTTTCCTCGGTAAATGGCGCAGTCGATAAAGCCAATTCTGGCACGAGTTATTCAAAAGTGTTGGGTTACGGAAGCTATTTGATGCAATACAGCACACTTTCGGCAGATTTGGGCTACGAAAGGCAAGCAGTCAGATTCTATGGTTATGCAGATTCATTGACCGAAAATCAGATTGATTCAGACAGCATTCGTCAGATTTATAATACGATTTCCGCCAATGTGTCCGTGAAAGGAACTGCTGGAGGGAGTCGCTCTCCGCTTAAATATGAGAATAATGTAAGCTTCTACAATCTTTCCGATGATGCTTTCGATTTATCGGAGACAAATATTGGCATTCATTTATCTGGCAAATATGAATTGTCTGACGAAGCGAGTTTCAGCGTGAATCTCTCGCCAAGTTTCGGGAATTACAAGTATGATTCGGTGGAATTCAATCGGGGAATCATAAAGGCAGGTGGCGGTTATCACTTGCTGAAAGAGGGTTTGGAAATCAAAATAGGAGCTAAATTGGCTTACAATCTGGACACAACTACCAATTTGAGCCGATTCACGGTTTACCCAGATATTTTGGCTCGCTACCAATTGGTGGAAAACAAGGTAATGGTTTTCGCCAAGGCAGAGGGAGATTTGGAACATCAGACTTTCCGAAAACTCATTCAGGAAAATCCGTTTTTAGGCGAGAATCAAGTGCTGAGACATTCCCACAATGTAGCAGATTTAGCTTTTGGAGTTCAGCTCGCTCCATTCGAGAAAGTAGGCTTGCGCTTAGAAGGCGGTTATGATATTGTGAAAAACTTCCATTATTTCGTAAACAATGCTACGGATTCAGCCAAGTTCGATATTATTTATGATGAAGGCACTACGGGAATCTTCAATTTTACGGGAGAACTTTCTGTCAATATCTCCAACTTCCGAAATAGTTTGAAAGCGACTTTTTATAATTACAACACCGATGAACTGGCAGAAGCGATTCACAGACCGACTTCGGAAATCACTTTCATGACTACTTATAATTACCGAGAGAAAGTATATTTCAACCTCGAAGCTTTCCAAATGGGCGGATTAAAAGCAATAGATTCGGGTGGGAATATCATTGATTTGGACGGGATTTTCGACCTGAATCTGAAAGTAGATTATCTTTTCTCCGATGTGTTCTCTGCATTTATCTCCACAAAAAACCTTTTGGGAAACAACTATGAAAGATTCCACCGCTACCAAGTGAGAGGTTTGAACGTGATGGCTGGAGTTACTTATGCTTTTTAGATGAGAAAAACAATCTTCATATTCGTTGCAATTTGGGTTTCGCTCAACTCCGTTTATTCCCAGACTTCTAAGTTGGAATTGAGAGAAGAGGTTCGGGTAATTGTAGATTCTATTGCTACAGAAAATACTCTGATGGGCAGTGCAATTGGCTATGCTGGCATAAAACCAAATCAATATAAAAGATTTGAAAAATTGAAGTCGATTGCGAGCCAAAATGAGTTGATAGGTTTGACTGAACACAAAAATCCAACGGTAAGATGCTATGCGTTTTGGGCTTTAGAAGAAAGTGATTTTCCCACTTATGATATTGTCAAAGCACATATACAAGACAAGGATTATGTCAGAGCCTTATTTGGTTGCATAAGAAGCTCCACAACTGTTATAGATTTTTTCCTAAGTTTTTCTGATTTCACAGAATCCCAACAACATGAAGTAGATAGTATCTTATTATATGATGACAAGGTATATTCGTATGCAACTATTCAGTTGCTTCTCACGATTGAACCCATAGAAATTCACTATAACAGAATCAGGGAAATTGCGCTTAAAGCGAAGGGTGGAGTTCCTTTTATAACGCTTGCAAAATATCAAAACCAACAAGACATACTTTTAATAAAAGAGTTGCTAGAGAGCGAAGAAGATGAGTATTGGGGATTACGTTGTATTCAGCATTTCCCCCATGAGGATTTCTTTCCTTACCTAGAAAATTGGTATCGTTCAAACCTAAAAAACAAAAGGTATAATTACTCCAAAATAAGAGTGTTTTACAAGGCGCTAGTCCAGTATAAAACAGAAGATGCTATGGGGCTTTTTATGAATTCGGTCAATAAACTCAAAGGATTTAGGAAAAGTACGCATCATAAGTACATTGCAATAGCATTGGCAAAATATCCTAGTAAATATTTCGAGAAAGTTCAGTCAAGCCTAAAGTCTGAAAAAATTGATTTTTTAGACCAGTCCGAGTTAGATATAGATTAAAAAAGGCATCTTATTAAAACCCATTTTAAATTAATTACAAAATCCTCTTCACTCAAAAAGAATGAAGAGGATTTCGAAATTGGAATTTGAGTTAAATTAAACCTCGCTCAAATTGCCCATGAACTTTTCAATTTCTGTGAGGGAGATTTTATTTTCGTAGTAAGCTCTGCCGAAAATCACTCCGTAGATTCCCAAGTCGTTCAGCTTTTTAATATCATCAATCGTGCTGACTCCACCACTTGCCATGAGTTTGAAATCAGGGAATTTCTTCATAATTTCTTTGTAGAGGTCAAAATTTGGACCTCCTAACAAACCATCTTTGGTAACATCAGAACATTTTACGTATTTAATTCCCTTATCGTGGTAAAACTCTAAATGCTCCATTAAGTCTAAGTCGGTAGTTTGTTGCCAACCGCCCACTTTGATTTTGCCATTCTCGGCATCTGCACTCAAACAGACTTTTTCTCTGCCAAACGAAACCAACCAAGAAGAAAAAGTCTTAGGTTTGCTTACTGCCAAACTTCCTGCAGTAACCATTTTTGCGCCATATTCAAAAACCTTGGCAACTCCGCCATCTGTGGAAATTCCGCCACCATAGTTCACTTCCAAATCTGTGTAGCTGACAATATCTTGCAAAGCATCATAGTTTACGCCTTTTCTGGCTTTTGAGCCGTCCAAATCTATCAAATGTATTTTTTTGATTCCGTGGTTCTCGAACCGAGTGGCAATTTCCAAAGGTTGCTCGCCATAGGCAACTTGCTTCGAGAAATCTCCTTGGCTCAATCTGACTACTTTGCCACCAATTACGGAAATAGAGGGAATTATCTGTATCATATCTTATTGCTCATACGTGAATAATCTTTTAGGAATATCGGTTTAGAGCGCACAGCACTTTTTGAAGCGGACGCTTCAACGAATGGCAAGTCCGAGCGGATGCTCGAACTATTTAGGCGACCTATCCCGATATACCTATAATCTTTTCTTGCACACAATCGAAGTGCTTACAAATATAGTAAACAAAAGCGAATTCTGCCAACGCATATTCTTGTAAGCGGTTATGTAAATGTGGGTTTAGTAGGTTTGGAGACCGATATATGGGGATGTGTAAATGTGAGATGGAAGATTTTTGATTGAATACAATTAAAATAAATGGGTCGTGTAAAGATGTAAGGTAGCTAGTGGAGATTTAGCATTAGCGAAGGCTCAATGCTGTCAACTTAAGAACTGATGTTACGCAAAAGGTCGTTTTTAACCCGAAATCGCACATCGGCAGGTTTAAAAGAACACTGCCGAGTACATTTCTGCGTAACATGAATCTGCTTGTATTTGTTTTTAAGTAAGAAGAACCTACAAAGCAACATTAAATGATTTCACTTTCTTATTTTCAAATCTGCAAATCGCTCAATCAGCGCATTTTCAAATCAACACATCATCAAATCGTTTTTCCACCACAAAAATCATCCTTTCAGATTGCTTTGCATCGAAAGAGTTCAGTTCATAATCTCCAAACACATGAATACATTCTAGGTTTGCAATTTGGAACAAACGCTTAAAATCGGCTTCCGTGAAAGCTTTTACTCGCTCTTGGAACTCGAATTCCTCTTTTTTATGCTCAAAATTGATGGTTTTCACAATTGAGCCATTCACTATTTCCCTTGTTTGGTCAAAAACAATTCCTTCAGACTTCGTTTGATTTTCGTAAACCAAAGAATCCACGACTTTATTCGTATTGAAAAAATCCAACACGAACTTTCCGCCCTTTTTCAGGGAAGCACAAACTGCCTGAATTGCCGTAACATGCTCCTGTTCGGTTTGGAAATATCCGAAACTGGTAAACATATTCAGCACGAAATCGAAATAATCTAACCGATAAACATCTCGCATATCGTGGACTGCAAACTCCAATCTGTCATTTTCAAACTGCTGGGCGTAGGCAATGCTTTGCTCCGACAAATCTAACCCGACCACATCGAAACCCAATTGATTTAGGAATATGGAATGTCTGCCTTTCCCGCAAGCTAAATCCATGATTTTATGCTCCGGTAGGATTTTGAGGAAATCAGCCAAGTTTTTGATGAAAATTCCCGCTTCCGTAGTGTCCCGATGCTTGTATAATTTATGGTAATAGGGCGAATCGAACCAAGTCCCGAACCATTCACTTTTGCCTTTTGCTGTATCTTGTTGCGTTTTCGTCATTTGCTAAATTCTTTGTTCATTGGGAAAACCGCAAATTTAACACAACCGTTCGGTGGAATTATGTTTTGTGGAGACAAGTTTTGGGATTTGCTGAGCATTAAATTGAGCAGAACTTAACTTCGATTATGATTTGTCTTTCAATTCGTATTTGTATAAATCAAAAAAAAGCCTGAAAACAAGTTTCAGGCTTCGGAATAGTCTTATAAAACTGATTCTTTTTCTTAGTTCGGTTTCTGCAACAAATCTAAGAACTCAATAGAAGTTACCTCCATTTTGTAAACCACATCGGAGATTTGGCGGACAATATAGTTGTAGGTTACATAAGCCAAAATCCCTACGAAAAGTCCTCCTGCGGTGGTAATCATGGCTTCGTAAATTCCCGAGGCAAGCAATTTGGGACTCACTGCGCCTTCTTCTTGGGCAATGGCAATAAATGCGGAAATCATTCCCATTACAGTTCCGAAAAACCCAATCATTGGAGCGGTTCCAGAAATGGTTGCCAATACAGAAACGTTTTTCTCTAGCCTATAGATTTCCAATTTCCCCGTATTTTCAATGGCAACTTCAATGTTTTTGAGCGAACCGCCAATATGCTCCAAACCCTGAATCAGCATTTTTGCCATCGGAGTTCCGTCTTGCAAGCAAACTGCTTTGGCACGTTCAATGTCTCCATCAATTACGGCCGCTTTCACTTTTTCTAAAATAGCTTCGGGAGCAACTTGCGCCTTCTTGATTACCGTGAGTCGTTCTATAAAAACATAGATTGCGACAATGGACAAAATGCCCAAAACAACCATAATCCAACCGCCTTCTTTAATGAGGTCGAGCAACGGAACGCTTTGAGTTACGTCAGAAACCAAGCCTGTGCTTAACGAGTCTGTTTTGATTTGCAATAAGAAACTAGTAATGTCCATATATTTGTTATTTGGTTTTGTTGGTAGTACTCGGTTAAAGTATGGAAGGGGTTTTTCGGACTTAATTAAACGAATTGAAGTCCTTATTTGGAATATAAAGCAAGATTTTGTAAATCCAAATTCACATTTTTAGTTTCCATACCATAGTCGAACACTACCGTTTTGTTCAAGTGGAGTTTATAGATTTTAGAATTAAGATATGAGATTTTGACAAAAGATAGATGATAGATTAAGATACTGTTGGTCAATAATGTGTTTGTAATAACTTAATATTTCAATTGTTTTTGAGAATTCTACTCTTTTGAATCAAAAACTCTTCTTCTGAAATCAATTTTTCATCATATAACTGCTTCAGTTTGAAAATTTCATCTGAAACAGAGTAATTCATAGGGTTTGCAGAACTATTTTGGTCATTATTCGACTTTTTCATTTTCTCTATTTCAGAATTTATCGTTTGCGTCATCAACTCATAATTAGTCATGCAATTGGTTTTTAAATTTGTGGTAGAACCTTCTGTTCTTCTTATAGATATTTCTGCGAATTTGAGTATTGTTGCCAGCATACCTTGAGTATAATATGACTCATAAATATTGCTTATGGGTACTTCTATGTAATGTTTTTGCCAAGGCAAAAAACCGCCTTTCATTATTAGTTCATCTTTCGTTAAAATCCACTTTTCTTTAGTTCCAGTAATAATCAGGTACAACATATAAATAATTACAAATGGGCAGATGAGAATCCAAAGCAGATGATGAAACAATAAAAATACACAACCAAGAATAATACAAACAGGAAAAAAGTATGCAAACCAATGTTTTTGTGATTCACAAATAGTATTACCATTGTCTAATTTTTTGAACGACTTTTTTATTTCCATAGCATTTTTATAAAATAGTATCTGATTTCAAATATTGTGTGTCTTCATAGTCCCATGTTCGAAATCTCAATTTGCCAACACCCAAGCACCTGGGAAATCCTTCCCGACACGTTTTGCTTTGCCTACTGCATTGATTTTCGCTGAGTAATCATCTACGGAAACTCGAATTCTACCATCCATTTTCAAGATTTTTGCGCCAGGATAACCGATTTTATTCGCCTTGCCAATTGCTTGTTGGGCGGCTGAGTCGTTGGTGAAACTTCCGATGATTATATAAAAACGGTTGGTTTTGGAACTTATAGTTCCGCCAGTGGTTGCGCCACGGTCATTGTTATCAGACTCATCCACTTCATCATTCGTAACTTCCTCTCTCGGGTTGTCTTCTTCTACTACTTCATTCACGTCTTTGTTTGCGCCTTCTTCTTCTTTTTTTATCGGAGCAATTTCATTCCCTGCCACATCTTCTCCTTCCTCGCCATCAATCAGCTCTGTGTTATCTTCATTGCCAGAGAAATAAGAGGCAAGTGAATTGTACGCATCTGGTTTGAAAACCAAAAATATCAGAATCAATGCAATCAAAACTAAAGGCACCAGAATTGCTTTCAACAATAATCCGGAACTGGCAGGTTTTGGCGGAGTCGGATTGACCACTACGGGAACGAGTGGGCGAGCCTTCAATTTGGGCAAACCAAAACTTTCTGAGACTACTCGCATTTCCTCCTCCGAGAAAAACTCAATTCTCCCCGATTCGTTTGCTCTGAAAAATCCCAAGCCTTCTACAGTAGATTTTGCGCCTGATGAAGTATGGCTTTTTACCGAATCCACAAAGTTGCCCAATGCTTCCTCTGTTTGCTCTGCGGAATAGCCAGATTTATGTAAATACTCAGCGATTGAATGACCTTTCGAAGCGTTGTTTTCTTCAGAAAACTCAATAATCTCTGCCGGAGGAGCAATTACGCCACCTTGTTCTTGCACAGATGCGCTGACATGGGAAATGCGGAAAGTACCCAAATCAGGCACAACAGCCACTCCTTTGTCTCGCAATAATGCTTTAATTCCTTCTTCTATCTTCATTTTTCCAAAAAAATCTACTCAATTCAGCTTTCAAGTTAATCACTTGCCCGTAAAAGTACAAAGAGTTGGGAATTTTAACCACGATTAAGCATCTTCACTACATTTTCTTCGTCTCATTTTTCCTCTTCCCTCTTTCTTCTTTCCTCTTTCTTCTTTCCTCCTTCCTCTTTCCTCTTTCCTCTTTCTTCTTTCCTCCTTCCTCTTTCTTCCTTCCTCTTTCCTCTCCTCCTTCCTCCTTCCTCTTCCCTCTTTCTTCTTCCTTCCTCTTTCCTCTTTCCTCTTTCTTCTTTCTTCTTTCTTCTTCCTTCCTCTTCCCTCCATTTTCAACATCAATTCAATCCAACCAAATCACATTATCCCAATCCAACTCCACAAAGACGTTTTTTTTCGGTTGGATTGGGATTTTTGTGTGGAGTCGCAGAGAAACTCCGCTTTTATGTTTTCCCGAAACTTCTAAGAAGCTTCCCATAAAATTGCTTTTCCCCACTTTCAGCTTAATGCTTTCCTTCGTTTGCTTTTTCCTATACTTTACTGCATTTTCTCTAATGCAAACTTGGGTTTGGCTGGATTGAGTGAATTGTCTGTTTGGAAATAGTTTTTTCAGTTCCGAGACAGCCAAGATTGTTGGATTTCCGAAAAACTGAGCGATATAAGCAGACTTCGGCTTCTCATAAATTTCTTGCGGGCTGGCAATTTGTTGGAGTTTGCCAGTTTGGAGAATGGCAATTTTGTCGGAAATGGGCAAGGCATCGGCAGAGTCGTGCATCACGAAAATGGCGGTAGTTTCCGTTTCCCTAATAATTCGTTCCAAATCGGTGCGAAGCTGGTTTTTCAGGCGAGTATCTAAATTGCTGAATGGCTCATCTAGCAAAAGTAATTTCGGCTCGTTCGCCAAAGCCCGACCCAAAGCCACTCGCTGTTGCTGTCCGCCAGAAAGTTCGTGGGAATAATTGTTTTCCAAACCTTCTAGCTGACAAAGTTCCAACAAATCGGCAATGCGTTTTTCCTGTGCAACTTTCGGGTATTTCAGTAAATGATAACGAAGGTTTTCCCATACTTTCAGCTTATGCCCCAATCCAAAATCCTGATTTACCAACCTGATTTCTTCATAGCCAGCTACCAATTTTTTGGAAGGTCCAGAAATTCGTTCTCCATCCAGCAAAATTTCTCCAGAATCGGCATCGAGCAACCCCGAGAGTAGTTTCAGCAAAGTGGTTTTCCCACTTCCGCTTTCACCCAAAAGCGTGAGGATTTCGCCTTTTTGCAATCCAAAAGAAAACTCTTGCAAGGCGGGAACTTTCATTTTTTGGTAAGATTTGGTGAGTTTGGAGACAGAGAGCATAAAGTTTCAGAAGTGTTTTTGCGAAGATAAGGGTTGGAGTTTGTTTTTTTTTCGATATGATTCACTTACCACAATCTCTATGGAACGATAAAATAATAACTTTCCTATTTCTTAGTGGGACTGCCCCAGTAGGCTACGGTTTATACATAACCCCAATTATGAGTTATATATTTGATAAGTACAATTGTTGATTGGGGAAATTAAGAATTAAGAATTAAAAATTAAAAATGAATTAAGTAATTGCTAATCAGCAACTTAATATTGTTTTATTTAGTCAAAATATTGACATACAGTTTTTAATTAAATCTAAAAATAGTGCAATACATTAAATCTTAATTTTTGAATATACTAAAAAAAACACAGTTAACCTGCTGATAATCAAATTTTTAAACCCATTATTCAGGTACATAAGTTTTTGTTCGTAATCTCATGGCGTTCTTCTAGTAGCCGACAACCTCTAGGTTGTCGGAATGAGCTAAAAAGTCGTGATTCTGTGGTTGCAAGTTAGGAAACTTGCAACCACAGAATCGAAATTAGGAAATTTCGATTAGCTACAATCACTTATTTATGCGTTATTATTATTTTAAGGCGTTAAATTAAAAGATATGTATAATCCGTAGCCCAGTAGGACTGCCCCTTGCTTCTTTTTGTTCCGGGACACGCTGTCTATCCTTCAAATTCCATTGGGGAAATCCAATTGTGGGTATAAAAATCTCGCCATAGTGTCGGACTGGCGTTCCATCGGACTGGCGCCCCAGTGCTATGCTAGTTCCACTACGGCTACAATTTTCGTCCCAGCGGGGAACCGCTCGGCTAGTCTCAAAAATAAACTGCGATAATAAAGTAACTTTATTATTTCATCATACTACTGGACGTCTCCAAAAATCGAGACCTCGGCAGCGGTGTCGATGGCGACTCCCAGAAAACCCTGCCGAAGGTCAATTTTAATCCGATCCACGATGGCCGTTCAACGTCTGGCAGGACCTGCGGACTCTGTCGATGGTCTAGGCGACCCCATCGAACCACAGCGATTCACTCATGTCCAGTAGTATGTTATTTCATCGTTCCTTATCTTTGAAGCCTTATGAATGAATATTTTAGGTCAATAATTCTACAGAAAACAGGCGCTTCTTCTTTGATTGAAAAAGAAATGATTCAGGAGTTGTGGAGTGGTTACGGGAAAATACTCCGAATCGGGTTGGAGAATGCTCCATCAAAAAGTGTAGTGGTAAAACACGTTCAGTTGCCCATAATTAAAACCCACCCTCGTGCGTGGAATACTGATATTGGGCATCAACGAAAGTTGAAATCATATCAAGTAGAAACTAAATGGTATGATTTATACAGCAAAAGTAGCCTTGCTCGTCTGCCATACTGTTTCGCCATTGTGAAACAAGATGATGAAGTGCTGATGGTATTAGAAGATTTGGATGAAGCTGGCTATCCTTTGCGAAAGCAAACTGTCAGTTGGAAAGAAATAGCTTCCTGTTTGGAATGGATGGCACAATTTCACGCAGCTTATCTTGGGCAAACTCCAAATGAACTTTGGGAAGTTGGAACTTATTGGCATTTGGAAACTAGACCTCATGAATTGGCCGCATTGGATGATGAAAAGCTGAAACAGTCAGCTTCTGCCATTGACCAAAAACTGAATGGCTGTGAGTTCAAAACATTCGTTCATGGAGATGCCAAGTTGGCAAATTTCTGTTTTGCCAAAGATGGAAAGGTCGCTGGCGTAGATTTCCAATATGTAGGCGGTGGTTGTGGAATGAAAGATGTGGCATGTTTCATAGGAAGTTGCCTGAACGAAAAAGAGTGCGAACAATTGGAGACAAAAATCTTAGATACTTATTTTGAGTATTTACAAAATGCACTCAATGAAAGAAATGACCCACTAGAAAGAGAATGGCGGTCTTTGTATCGAGTAGCTTGGGCAGATTTCCATCGGTTTTTAAAAGGCTGGAGCCCCAATCATTGGAAAATTAACAGTTACAGCGAGCGTGTGACCACAGAAGTCATCAACAATTTATAGAAATGGATTTACTACACCTTAGTAATGTGGCAATCAAGGCAGCTCTCTCCGCAGGGAAAATCATTCAGCAGTATATGAATGAGGCTATTTTGGTAGAGAAAAAGATGGGCGGAACAAGCCCTGCCTCACAAGTTGTGACTAAGGTAGATAGAGAATGCGAAGCGATGATTCTTTCTCATCTGCTTCCTACTTGCAGTGAGTTCGATTTGGCACTGCTATCGGAAGAGACTGAAGATGATGGCGGTCGATTCAAAAAGGATTTTTTTTGGTGCGTTGACCCAATGGACGGAACGCTTGCTTTTATCAATAAACAGCCAGGCTTTTCTGTTTCCATTGCCTTAATCGCAAAAGATGGTACGCCTTATATTGGAGTCGTTTTTGACCCAAGTACAAACACGCTGTATCAGGCAATTAAAGGGCATGGAGTTTATAAGGATAATCGTCTCTGGGAAATCCAGCACGCCAATGATTACGTAACCTACGTAACAGACCGAAAGCTGAAAGAAACGCCTCGTGTCGCTGAAATAGAAAGGTTACTTACTGAAAATGTAGAGAAATTAGGCCTGAAAGAGGTAAAAGAAATTGCTGGGTCTGGCTCAGTTCTGAACGGGATTCTTGTGCTGGAAAATGGCCCTGCCTGTATGTTGAAATTTCCGAAAAAAGAAAATGGTGGAGGTAGCATTTGGGACTTTGCCGCCACAGCCTGTATTTACCAAGAACTAGGCTTGCCCGCCACAAATTTTGAGGGAGGAAAATTAGATTTAAACAGGAAGGATGGTACTTTTATGAACCATGAAGGTGTTTTTTATGGGAATTTGGTTGTGGAAGAATAATTCATAACTACCCAGTCAACTCAATCACCTTTTGCAAAGGTCTGCCTATTACTGCCTTATTTCCTTTCACAACAATCGGTCTCTCCATCAATTTCGGATACTGAATCATCGCTTCAATCCATTGTTCTTCGGTCAGTTCTTTGCCTTTGAAATGCTCTTTGAAATCCTTCTCGCCTTTCCGAATCAAATCCTTGGCGGGAATAGCCAACTTGACTAACAGCTCCGCCAATTCGGATTGTGTTAAAGGGTTTTTCAAATATTCTATTGTTTCAAAATCCAGCCCTTTTTCAGTGAGCAGGTTTAAACTATCTCTACTTTTAGAGCATCTTGGGTTGTGGTATATCTTTATCATTTCTGTTGCGTGTTTGGATTCATTAGTGAATATTGGCAAAGCTTTTATACGGGAAGTTGGCAGTGTTGTTGGTGGCAACTCCCAGCAGAAACCTGCCAATCTTCAAGCTCAACTATTTCCTGTCAATACATACTACTGGACATGACAGAAAATAGAACCAAAAACCTGTCAGGTTTAATTGGGATTAGACCTTGAAAATTGAGCTTTATCTTTTTAAAACCTGACAGGTTTACGCAGATGTCCAGTAGTATGCTGTCAATAGACACTATTGACTTGGCAAATCTGATTTTTTTATTTCCAAAGTAAAAGCATTTCATGCAGAGTCATGAAAATTATTTCCTCACCTCTCCAACAAAACCTGCCTTTATCGGAACATTATGGCTAAAATTATCTTTTGTTCCTAGAAAATCAGATAGATATTTAAGCATAGCGAGCTACTGTTTTTTGATGGCATCAGCAAGACAGCAATAATTTGTGGCCGATTACAATCCTTCCCCTTATTGAATAACATGAATACGAAGACAAATAAAAAAATATTGATACTCGGAGCGGGCTTTGCAGGACTTGCCGCTTCCAAACAGCTTGAAGGCTTTGGCGAAGTAACCGTGATTGACCCTTCCCCATCATTTGAATTTGCCCCGAACATTCATGAACTGGTTTCTGGATTTAAAAGTCCGTCAGATGTGAAGCTGGATAATCAGGAAATTCTGTCGGGTAGAGGGCAAACATTTATTCAGGAAGAAGCGATTGGCTTGGACATTGAAAACAAGATGATAACCACACGAGAAGGCACGGCTCACTATTATGACTACCTTGTGCTTGCCATAGGAGGCGTGAGCAATGATAGAGGTGTTTCTGGAGTCGAAGAACACGCATTTCCATTCAAGAAATCTTCTGATTGCTACGCCATTCGGCAACAATTGGAGCATTTAGAAAGTCAAGATTTGCCTTACTCGGTGACGATTGTAGGAGGCGGAGTGGAAGGAGTAGAGTCTTTGGGGGAAATTCTGCGAAAATATAACGGAAGTGCAAATCTATCCATCAATTTAGTGGAGGGAGGAAATCAATTGCTCCAAGGAACTTCTATGAAAGTCCACCAGGAAATTCTGGAAATCTGCCAAGACTTCCCTGTTGCTTTCCGCTTTGAAGAAAAAGTGAATGAAGTAAAAGACAATCTAGTAGTTCTTGAAAGTGGTGAAAGTTTACATTCCGACTTAACAATCTGGACAGGCGGAGTGAAAACAAACCCTCGGTTTGAGGCTTGGGGATTAGCGCCAGAAGTCAATGCGTTTCTTCAAAGCAAGAAGCACCCCGAAATACTAATTATTGGCGATTCCGTAGATGTAACTGGAGGCGGAGAAAAGCAGGCGTATTTAGCTCTTGAAATGGGCGAATTGGCAGGAAAGAATGTCTGCTCCATTCTGCAAGGAAAGCGGCTCGAAGCTTATAAACCCCAAAAATATCCGTCAATTTACAGTTTTGGAAACCTAAGTTGTTTTGTCATATACGAAGGCTTTTCACTCTCAGGTCTGCCTTTCTCAACTCTCAAAGAAGCGATTTACCAATTCAATATGGCCAATATACAAGGCATTCCCACCAAACCAAGTCAGCTTACCGATATTGTGGGCAGAGGTTCTAATGGAGTATTTGGCGCATTACTTTCTCTTCTTAAATCCCCCATTCCCTTGTTTTCGAGGTTCGGTATTGGCTTTTCTCTGCCGAGTGGGTTGTGGAAGTGTTAGGGTTTGATGGAGCAACCCAGTTAAACATCTTCATATAGTAAGTAAAACTGAAAAAAGCAGCATCAATAATTCGTATTTCAAGCTCAATACCGTCACTATATGATTTAACTTGTTTTAGACAATGTCAGTTTGAATAGCAATTGACAGCAGTAGTAGCCTCAAGAAGCAAATCGTTTTTTAATGATATATGCATCTTTTATATACATTAAGGCTTGATTGTAGGAGATGTAGCCATAGCCCTTATCCCCCCAAGACCTTCCCCAGCTATTCCTGAATTTGAACCTCTTTTTATTATCACAGTAACCTACCAATGTAATTGCATGATCATGTACTTTCCAATCATTTACTCTGAAAATCAGTATACCTGTCCTCTTCACTTCGGCACTTTTTAACCAGTATGTTTGAGCAGGAACAATACAAGGCACAAGACTTCCATTGAGCAAAGCATTTTTGAGAATATCTACATTAGAATTGCCCATATTAGGAAATACAATTTTTTCGGTAAGTGAACGATATTTTTTGGCCTCAATTTTTTTACTAGTCGTTTCAGTCATGATACCAATTTGATTGCACCTTAACCCCTTTTCGTAAGGCTCGGTACTTTCCCTGCACTGCCCGGAATATTTTAAAATTTCGGCTCCACTCTCCATGTAGGCATAGCACTTTTTGTTTCCTTCGTGCTCTTTGATTTTATAATACAGATATTGTTCTGAAAGCAAAACATCTCCTCCGTGAGTAAGCTCATTTGCCGCAGTGAGAGCAAACGCCACACATGTTTGACGTTGCTCTCCCTGATTTTTTATTGCAGGAAGCTCATTTGAATAATCTATCTCCAGATTTATCGATGAAAGATGAGCATATTCACTTTCAGTGGAAAAAGACATAGATTTAGACTTTTCATAGATACTCATCTCAAGAACAGCATTATCGGATGTTTTCGCACCAGTAGGATAATCAGGAATATTCATATTCACCAGATTATCTATTAGCTTTGGAGGAAGTATTTGGCGACACAAGGAGTCTATTTCAGCAACAATGCCCTCAGGATATGAATGAAAAGCATCAATTAGCACCTTGATAGTATGCTTTTCATTCGTGTGAGAAAACAGCATTGTCCAAGTATATATATCTAACTCATTGAGCTCTTTCGTAAAATCTTTATAGTCAATTTCTTTTAAGATTATAAAATTGGTTTGCCTCTGAATTTGCTCATATTGAGCCTCGTATTCAAGAGATTCCAGCTTAAATTCTTCCATGATTGTTTTTTTTTGAATTACTGAATAAAAACTATAATCTTCTAGAAATACCTACGTACCATTTGATTGGAGACAGTTGGTATTCTAAATCCTTCTCGATATCGGAAGTTCCCCCAACAACATCTCCCACCTTAAGCGTTTTCAATTCTTTAGTCCATGACAAGGCCGCCCCGCCTGAAAGAACGATTCCTTTAGGTAGCCGAAAACCAGCCCCTAGCATAAGTACAGGAATAGCATCAGCACCAAGACCTACTCCGATCTGAAGAAGAGGATTGATGGTTGTGCCTTTAAGGTGCAAATTATAGTTTAACAACAAACTAGCCTTGGCTCTTTTGATATGGTTTCGATTGGGTTCGCCAACGACTGTCTGACCTGTTGTGGATGTATCTGTTCCGAAGGTGAAATAGTCGAGGTCTGTATACACAAAACCTCCTGTAATTTCAGGCACAAACTTTTGGTACTTCCTGATAACAGAAGACTGCTTCCATTTCTGACTAAATTCTAAACTGCCTTTTTTCATGGTAGCCTCCGAAATACTTATGGACACATTCGCATTCTGTTTTCGGTTGATAGAAGAAATTCTATCTATTTTAACAACCCATGCATCAGACCTGATTGTATCGGTATAATACGTTTCTATTGCATTGAAAGCATTTTTCAGCTTTTGGAAATAGTTTTCTCTTTTTTTGAATTCATTATCTATACTGATCAGAGCATTGACGAAGAGATGGTACTGGAGAATTTTATTGGGGCAATCGGACTCGTCATAATATTTTTTGACTTTATCCATGATCTTTTTATGAGAGGTATGGTAGTCCTTAATTTTCTCTTCAAAGGTATCCTTCATTTCTCCGCTCACGCTATTCTTTACTGCAAGGGTTTGTTCTCTTTCGTTGAAGTCGAGCATATAAAGTTTTATATACTCTTCATCCATGCTCTTTGTCTTAAGTGCAGTTGCTTTGTTTTTGACTTGTGAAAGGTCAGTGTATAATTCCCTCGATACTGAATCACAACTATTTTGTAATGAATCCGCTTTACTTGATGAGTCACTAGAACCCAAGAATGCTCCTGCACCAGGATTTGCCAAATTAGTGATCATATCGCCAAGAGCAATCAATGCTGAATCTTCTGCTTCATTTATCAGGTCTTTTACCATGGTTACCTAAGCATTCACTTTAAATCTCAACGGGTTCAACGGTTTCATATAAATAGTAACCTGCTCTGATTTGGCCATAAACAAAATAGAATCAGACAGCATATGTGGTTCTGACTTTAAACTCGCATGTTCTAAATCAGCCAGACTTGAAATAAAGTAGTAGGCAACTTTTTTGCTTGTTGAATCATACTTTAGATAAAGGCTATAGTCTTCTTTAATTTTTTTGCCTTTTTTCAGAACATCATATACAGTTTGCCCAGAAGCCTGTATTGAACATGCCAAAAGCAGTCCGCTGAATAAATAAATAGCCTTTTTCATGATGGTTAGATTTAAGTTTAAGTTTAGAAATGCAGAATGTTATGTATCAAAAACCATTATAAAGTATATTTATTGCCTTATGCCAGAAATAAAAGCTAAATAAATTATAAAATAACGGTATGTGATTGCAGTATCTTGCAATTCCCCCACATAAGTCTATTTTTGTCCAAAAGAGCAATCATTTGCCTAATCCAACTAAAATAACGAATGTCCGAAGACCAAAAAAAGAAAATGGAAGCCCAATTGTGGGGAATTGCCAATATATTGAGGGGAAGAGTCAGTGCCGATGATTACCGTGACTACATTCTAGGATTTATCTTCTATAAATACCTGTCGGAAAGGCAGTATTTGTACGCCAATCATTTGCTGGAAACTGAAGAAGAAACCGACTACCTAAATGTGGTTGACTCCGAAGCCTTAGAAGCAATTAAGGAAGATTCTTTGCTCGGACTTGGCTATTTCATGAAACCTTCCGAGCTTTTCACAGCCATTGTGGCGAAAGGAAACGCCAACACGGAGAGCGAAAGCAATTACATTATTGAAGATTTGAAAGCCGTGTTTACTCAGATTGAAAATAGTGCGGGTGAGGGCGAATCTCAAGAAGACTTTGAAGACCTTTTTGATGATTTAGACTTGGATTCCACAAAAATTGGCAGAAGCGTGGGGAAGCGAAACGACTTGGTGGTGGAGATTCTCAATGAGCTGGCAAAAATAGATTTCAGGCTGGAAGATTCGGAATCTGATGTACTGGGAGATGCCTATGAATTTCTGATTGGTAAATTTGCTGCTGGAGCGGGGAAATCTGCGGGTGAATTTTATACTCCCCAGCAGGTTTCTAAAATCATGGCGGAGATTGTTACTACAGGCAAAGAAAAACTCAAATCGGTATATGACCCTACTTGTGGTTCTGGTTCACTGCTCTTGCGAGTGGCAAAAGAGGCAGAGGTCAGCGAATTTTACGGACAAGAACGCACTCGAACAACCTATAACTTGGCACGCATGAACATGATTTTGCATGGTGTGCATTTTAGGCAGTTCGATATACAGCATGAAGACACGCTGGAAGAACCTAAGCATTTAGAGAAACGCTTTGAAGCGGTGGTGGCAAATCCGCCCTTTTCTGCCCATTGGAAAGGAAAAGAAAATCCCTTGTTCAGCTCCGATGAGCGGTTTAGCCAATACGGCAGGCTCGCCCCAAAAACCAAAGCAGATTATGCGTTCTTAACCCACATGTACTACCAATTGGCAGACAACGGAATCATGAGCAGTGTTTTTCCACATGGTGTGTTATTCAGAGGAGCGGCCGAGGGAACAATCCGAGCGTATTTGATTAAAGAACTCAATGCGTTAGATGCGGTAATTGGCTTGCCTGCCAATATTTTCTACGGAACTCCTATACCAACCTGTATTCTGGTGCTAAAAAAATGCCGAAAGGAAGATGATAATATTGTGTTTATTGATGCAAGTGGAGCAGGCAACTTTGTGAAGGAAGGCAACCAAAACGTCTTGCGCAATGAAGACGTGGAGCGTATTGTAGCCACTTACCGTAACCGAGAAACTACTGATAAATACAGTTATGTAGCCAGTCTGGAAGAAATTGCTGAAAATGACTACAACCTGAACATTCCTCGGTATGTAGATACTTTTGAGGAAGAAGAGCCGATTGACTTAGCTACGGTAGCCACCAATTTGAAACAGTTGGATAGCGAGCTTACCGAAAATGCTTAGAGTATCGCCCAATTTTGTCAAGAACTCAATATTGAAAGCCCTTTTTAAGTATGGAAAAACCAAAAACACACAGACCTGAATTGCGCTTTCCTAGAGTTTGAAGAGAAATGGGTGGAGAGGAAGTTGGGAGAATTATTATTATTTAAGTTGTAGAGATTAAAATTGCCATACAATATTGATAATCAATATCATATGGCAAATATATTTTGCAAAAGCCTTATATTTGTTTCGATTAAAAAAACATTTACTCGGTTTTCGTAAAATATACTGCAATGATAAAAAAAACTTTAGGCAAAAGATAGTTTCCCTGACGAAGAAATACCTGGAAAACGACTATTTCGATATTTCCAAACAGCTAGATTCAGTATTTTCGGCATCTGATATTTCAAAGTTCGAGGAGTCCGACCTGGATTTTTTCGAGAAAATGAATGCTCTGCTGTTCCTGGGTCAATTGGTGGGACTGCCCACGCTGAAAAGTATTCTGACCAAGTTCGGCATTGCCAGCAACAGGTTGCAGAAAAACTACACGAAGCTATACAAGAAGCTGACTGTAAGCAAGTTGCGTATTATTTTCGAGTTCATATTTGAACAGCAGGCAGTCGGCATTTTGAGGGAAATGGCTCTGAAAGACTCTTCCATCTGGTCGAAAAAAAGAGTGACTGCCGTTCTGGATGACAGTATTTTCCGCCAATGGCTTTCTGGGTCGGCAAGGGACGGGGCGCATTATGGCAAGTTCTTCAGCGGGCAATACCACTGCTCGGTCTTCGGCTTCAAAGTAGTGTGTTTTGGACTCTATATTGACGGTATTTTCTACCCCCTGTTTTTTGATTTCGTCAAGAAGAAAACAGGGGAGCAGGGCAGTCAGGCGATTGAGGTGGCAAAAAAGCTGGTCTCCCGCTGGGGCAGGCTCAAGGGCAGACTTGCCAGGGAAGGCGTCATGTTGCCGAACATCCATTTCAGCTGCGACAATGGATACAATGACGTCTCGCTGAGCGAGCATTGCGAGAGGCAGGAAAATGGGCTGGTCTATATCAGCGTGCCGAGGAGAAACAATATTTTTATCATCGATGAAAAAAGAGGAGCCTGACTGAATTCATCGATTCGGAATTTATGACGGAGGAACTGGCACATCGGCAGAACGAGAGACACTTGAAAGAAGAGAGTAAAACGCCCTTCTGCCTACGGAAAAAGGCGTTTTACCACAGCCAGCAAAGGTATGTGACCCTGCTGTTTTTCAGGCTGAATGGCTCGGGGAGGGTAAGCGTCATCTATTCGCCAAGCGAAACGATCTTTGCAAAGACGCTGCGCAGGCATTGGTTCAGCCGAACCTACATAGAGCAGTTTTTCAAGACCCTCAAGCATGTGCTGAGAATCACCGAGGCCAGAACGAAAGACAGGCACGAGCTGGAATTCAAGATTCTGCGATTCGCCTTCATGGCCGTGGAGGCACAAAGGATAGTCAAGTTCCTGAGAAGGAAATTCAGTGCATTCAAAGGAAAAGGCTTCATTGCCCTGCAGAGAATACTCTGTTTTGAACAGGAAATAATAGACCTTTTGCAAAGCAAAATACATGTAAAATACTGAGAATCAAACCCTTATAAAGGAGTTAAACTCTACAATTTAAGAATGGAGTAAATGCCTCAAAAGAATATTATGGGCGTGGATACAAATTCATCAACGTTTTGGATATTATTCAAAACGATTACATCACACATGATTCTATTATTGGTTCTGTGGATATTTCAGAAGCTGATTTTGAGAAAAACATAGTAGAATATGGAGATATTTTATTTCAACGAAGTTCAGAGACTAGAGAAGAAGTAGGA
Organism: uncultured Cytophagales bacterium; assembly: GCA_963729615.1. Lineage (GTDB taxonomy): Bacteria > Bacteroidota > Bacteroidia > Cytophagales > Flammeovirgaceae > JBLIFI01. Next base: position 445,837 of record CAVSOI010000020.1, on the reverse strand, counting down.
CAGGCGAATGTGTATTTAGACAAGTATCAGAATGCCACTTTTGGAGGTTTTGTAATAAGAGGCAAAAAAAAGGAAGAGTATGACCCCTCTTTTATGAATGCGCTACTTAAAACAGCTTCTGCTAGAAAAGAAATTACTTCTAAAAGTGGAGGAAGTACTCGGTATAATGTTGGTCAGGACACTTTAAGCAAAGTCATAGTTCAAACTACTACTCTCCCCGAACAACAAAAAATAGCCTCTTTCCTAACGAGTGTAGATAAGCAGATTGAGTTACTGAAAGAGAAGAAAAACCAATTGGAAGCCTATAAAAAAGGGGTAATGCAAAGGTTATTCTTGTCAGCATCAGGATTTACAGGATTGAAGGATGAACAGGATTTGGATATTCAACCGCTCCGTTTCAAAGATGAGCATAGGCAAGACTTTCCTGATTGGGAGGAGAAGAGATTGGGGGAAATAGGGATATTCTTTTCAGGAGGAACACCTAGTTCAACAAACAAATCTTTTTACAGTGGAAATATTCCATTTATTAAATCGGGAGAAATAAACTCGACAAGTACAACCCAATTTCTATCTCAAGAAGGTATTGATAACTCTTCTGCTAAACTTGTAGAAAGGGGCGATTTACTTATAGCTATTTATGGGGCAACTAGTGGCGAAGTTGCAATAGCTAAATTAAATGGTGCGATTAATCAAGCAATAATATGTATTCGAGGAGAATTCAATAATTCATATCTACTCAATTGGTTAAAGTTAAGTAAGGATAGAATTGTCAATAAATATCTACAAGGTGGACAAGGCAACCTGTCTGCTGAAATCATAAAGAACATTACTATCAATCTCCCATCCCTCCCCGAACAGCAGAAAATCGCTTCTTTTCTATCGGGTATAGATAAACAGATTGAGAAAGTAGGTGAGCAGATTGTGGGCGCAACGCAGTTTAAAAAAGGTTTGTTGCAGAAAATGTTTGTGTAGTACTTGTTTTGGTTGCTATCTCCTCATAGGAATCTGGCTGCCTATATTTTCGCTACTAGAAACATTGCCAAACTGCTTTTATCTTGCTATTGTGTAAGCCCACTTTACTAAATCCTCTTCTCAACCAATAAATCCTTAATAAAAATTTAGTATATTTATTTTATTAAGCAACCTTGCTATTTAATAAATAAGTCCATTTTTTAAATAGTAGTTTTTTTTAATAAAGAAATTATGAAAAATTTTAAAGCAGGTCAATACATCAATCAAGGTTCTTTCAGCAGTTTTATGCCTGAGGAAATCAACCGCAATTGGCTGCTTGATGATATGGAGATTATCAGCCTATTAAGTCAGGCAGATAGGCAACTGGGTAGGCTTGATATGTATTCGGAACACACGCCAAACATTGAGTTATTTATCTCTATGCATGTGCTCAAAGAGGCTACCAAATCTAGCAAAATAGAAGGTACTAAAACAAATATTGAGGAAGCTCTCCGAGATAAAGAGGAGCTTGCCGAAGAGCAAAGAGATGATTGGGAAGAAGTACAGAACTACATTAGTGCTCTGAATGAGGCAATTGACTTGCTCGATACGCTACCGCTCTCTTCTAGGCTCATCAGACGGGCACACGAAATTATTTTGCGGGGTGTGCGTGGCAAACACAAGATTCCTGGGCAGTTCAGAACCAGCCAGAACTGGATTGGAGGCGCATCCATTTCCGATGCCACCTTCATTCCGCCATCTCACTTAGAAATCATGAGGCTCATGGGCGATTTGGAGAAATTCTCGCACAATGAATCAATCATGCTACCCGATTTGCTGAAAATTGCGCTTATCCACTATCAATTCGAGACTATTCATCCATTTTTGGATGGAAATGGAAGAGTGGGCAGGTTGCTGATTACCTTGTACTTAGTAGAAAAAGGCATCTTAAAAAAGCCAATCCTCTACCTCTCCGATTTCTTTGAGCGCAACCGCCAGCTCTATTATGAGAACCTGACGAGAGTTCGCACAAAAGACGACATAAAACAATGGTTCAAGTTTTTTTTGGTTGGAGTGATTGAGACCGCAAAAGGAAGTATTCTTACTTTCGATAAAATTATGAAACTGCAAAAGGTGGTTGATGAAAAATTGCAAAACCTAGGTTCTCGTACAAACAGTGCAAGAACCGTGGTGAACCAATTGTACGTCAAGCCATTAATAGATGTCCAAAAAGTGATAGAAATCACTAAACTTTCTCCGCCAACAGCTTATAAATTAGTGGGTGAGTTAGAAGAATTAGGTATAATCTCAGAGATTACAGGAGCAAAAAGAGGAAAGCAATACTGGTTTCATGAGTATATACGTTTATTTGAATAATTAGGAACTTTTTATACTTTAGGGAACGATGTAATAGAGTTTATGAATAGAAGAAATAAGTAGCTGGCGGTGTCTTTAGACCCGCCAGTCTGCGAGTTAAGTAGATAAACTTAAATACTTTCCTATTTGATTTTTTATAAGTATTTCATTATCAGTTATTTGAACGTCTTTGGACTTGCGACTAAAGACTTTGTACTACTTACGTAACAAATTAGTGTTCATAATCTATAATTTCTTAAACCAACCTTCCACCTCTCAGCACATGACCACACAGCCCGAACAAATACTTGAAAATAATTTAATGGAACAGCTAGAGAAGCTGGGCTATGAGAAAGTCGTGGTTCGGAATGAACAAGATTTGCTGGCGAACCTAAAAATCCAACTAGAGAAACACAACAAAGTAGTTTTGAGTGAGGGGGATTTCAAGCAGATTCTGAACTTCATCAATAAAGGCAATATATTTAAGCGAGCCAAGCTATTGCGAGACCGAGTATCTTACACCAACGAGCAAGGCGAGGGCAAAACCGTAGAGTTGATTAACCAAATCCATTGGTGTAAAAACGAGTTTCAGGTAACTCAACAGGTCAAGATGGAAGGTACTTTCAAAACTCGATATGATGTAACTATTCTCATCAATGGCTTGCCTTTAGCCCAAATCGAACTAAAAAGAAGAGGGTTGGAGCTGAAAGAAGCTTTCAACCAAATCAATCGCTACGAAAGGCATTCTTATGGCGCAGGACACGGTTTGTTCCAGTTCGTACAGATTTTTGTGATTAGCAATGGCGTAAATACAAAGTATTACGCCAACACCATGCTAAAAGCTCGTTCCTTCAAACAGACTTTCTATTGGGCGGATTCGGAGAACAAGCACATTAGGCAGTTGTCAGATTTTACCTCCATTTTCTTAGAGCCTTGCCACCTCTCCAAAATGATTACCAAATATGTAGTGCTGAATGAGTCGCAGAAAAACCTGATGGTATTGCGCCCTTACCAGTTCTATGCCACAGAAGCGATTGTGGAGCGAGTGAAAACCACCACCGATTTCGGCTATATCTGGCATACCACAGGTTCGGGCAAAACATTGACTTCTTTCAAAACCGCCCAGATTCTTACCAATCTCCCTCACGTACATAAAGTCGTTTTTGTGGTAGATAGAAAAGATTTGGATTACCAAACCACCAAAGAATTCAATAGTTTCAGTAAGGGAAGTATAGACGGAACAAGCAATACCCAAGCTTTGGTGAGGCAGTTGGCAGGAGACCAAAAGTTAATTGTCACTACCATTCAGAAACTCAATACTGCCATTTCCAAAACAAGGTTTTTGGGTAAAATGCAAGGGCTGAAAAATGAGCGAGTCGTATTTATTTTCGATGAATGCCACCGTAGCCAGTTTGGTAAAACGCATGAAGAAATCAAAAATTTCTTTGGCAACTGTCAGATGTTCGGTTTTACAGGAACCCCCATTTTTGAGGAAAATGCAGGTAACAATAGCTATGGAAAGCGTACTACTACCATGTTATTTGATAAATGCCTACACAAATACGTCATTACCAATGCCATTAAAGACCAGAACGTGCTGAAATTTTCTGTGGAATACATCCGCACATTTAAAAAGAAAGACCACATTCTGGATATTGAGGTAGAAGCGATTGATGAAAAAGAGGTAATGAATTCCCCTGTTCGTTTGGAGAACATTACGGGTTACATTATTGCCAACCATGAACGGAAAACCCACAATAGACAGTTTACTGCAATTTTCTGTGTTTCTGGCATTCCCACACTCATAGAATATTATCAGTTACTGCATCAGAAAAAACAGGAGGGGCTACATGATTTACGAATAGCGACTATTTTCTCTTACCAAGCCAATGAAGACGACAAAGAAGCAGTAGGCTTTACAGAAAATGAATACCTTTCAATGGCGGCAGAACCCCAATCGGAATACATTACTAAACATAGTAGAGACCATTTGGAAAGTTTCATTGGGGATTATAACCAAGAGTTCAGCACTAACTACACCACCAAAGACAGCCAATCGTTTTATAATTATTACAACGATGTAGCCAAACGTGTCAAAAATCAACAGGTAGATATATTATTGGTCGTCAATATGTTCCTGACAGGTTTTGACAGCAAGCATCTCAATACGCTCTATGTAGATAAGAATTTGCAATATCATGGACTGATTCAGGCATTCTCCCGTACCAACCGAATTCTGGATGAAGTCAAATCGCAAGGCAACATTGTTTGTTTCAGAAACCTGAAAGATGCTACAGATGAAGCCATTGTCTTGTTTTCTAACAAGGATGCAAAAGACATTATTCTTGTAGAACCTTACGAAGACTACGTAACTAAGTTCAATAAGGCATTTATTGAATTGATTCAGATTGCCCCCACAGTCAAAAGTGTAGATGACCTGCCAAGCGAAGAGGAAGAATTTGCATTTGTGAAAGCGTTTAGGGAATTGATGCGCCTCAAAAATGTACTGAATACCTTTACCGAATTCAACTTTGAAGACCTCTCTATGGCGGAGCAGTCTTTTGAAGATTACAAGAGTAAATACCTCGATTTATACGATAAGGCAAGGCAAGACAATCAGAAAGAGAAAATTTCCATTTTGGGCGATATAGATTTTGAGTTAGAACTCATTCACCGAGATGAAATAAATGTAGCCTACATTCTCAAGCTACTCGCCAAGCTAAAAGATATGCCAAAAGAGGAACGAGAGAAACAACAGAAGGCTTTAGTGGATTTAGTGGATTTAGTGGCTGGCGAGGCAACTCTCAGAAGCAAAAAAGAATTGATTGAGAAATTCATCAGAGAGAATTTGCCCCACATTGAAGATACAGACGATATTCCCGAAGCCTTTGATGAATTCTGGAATACAGAACGCCTACAAGCCTTGCAAAACATCAGCACAGATGAAGCATTGGATATTGAGCGATTGGAAGAGGTAATAGGCGATTACTTATTTACCGAGAAAAAACCCCTCCGAGATAATGTAATTGACATGATGCACGAAAGACCCAAGCTCAAAGAACGAGCTACCACGGCAGAACGGATTACACATAAGATTTTTAGCTTTGTGGAGACATTTGTGAATGGAGTGAGTGGGTAGGGAGTTAACCTTTAAAATACTGAATTATGGATGTAAAATTAACAGTTGCGATAGTGACATCAATTACCACTTTAATAGTTCTTCCATGGAGGTATTTGTGGGAGAACCATCTTTTGAGAGATAAAGAAGATGTACAGAAACGCCTTCATGCTCTCGAATTATCAACTACTCAAGAAAAAGCCGAAGCTGAACAAACGGGTAAAGACACAGCTACCAAAGGCAGTATTGGAGAAATTACCGAAATAGTTAAAAGGATTGAAAGCCAGTACTCTAAAGAATTAGTTGAACTGAAAAATAAGCTAGACGCTGAGTTGCAGAAGGATTTAGAAGTCTTTAGAAATAGCCATGTTCAGAATAATGCTTTTCAAAATAAAATGGGAGAAGATATTGCTTCTTTATTGACAATTGGCGATTTGACAAAGGCTGTAAAGGAAATCGAGAATAGACTAGCTGGAAAATTTGCGTGGAGCAATGTAGAGAGAGAATCAATATTGCTTTTTTTTGATGTTTGTGCCGATATATTTGCCAACCATGGCAGTCATGAAATACCAAACGTTGACAACATAAAAAATCGAGAGGTAAAATATAAAAAAGCAGTTCTGTGTTTTTTTCGAATAAAATTGGTTATTAGCAACCCTCTTTTGATTCGAAAAGGAGAAGAGGCTTTGTTTACTATCCGTGATTTTGTAAGTATGAGTGAGCAAGTGAAAGATAATTTTCAAACAGGAGAGGGAGATTACATGGTACAATCAGTTGATTATTATCAAAAATTCATGAAATTGATAGAGGAATTCAAGCATATATACGAATCTCATTTGAACAGTTGATGCTTTTGACAATATTTTTTAAACACTATCCATTCGGCTACCAATATTCCAAAACTATCAAATCCTACTCCATCAATTCGCTCCTAATACAAAATCTAAAAAGTATGGCTATCCACTATTTTGACCGTATTTAGTGCCTTTAAACCTGTTTTTGGCTTCTTGAATCGCCATTTATAAGAGTTGCTATTCGTTGGAGGTAGCCCTATTTCAGCCGCTTCAACCTCCCTTGATAAGCCAGCAAATAGTTTCTTTTTATCTTTTCATCCAAAAAAGAGGCTTGCACTAATTCGCCTACCGCTTCTGAACGACTCAGCATAAAATGTAAAATGCTAATGGCTATTTTGGAGTTGATTCCTGCCATCTCTGCAAGCAAATTGAACTGCTGACTAATTGTGCCTTGCGCTAAATTCTTGGGAAGCAATCCATCTTCCAAAGCAAAATCTTTATCTTCTATGTGAATGCGACTGTTGAGTAAATCATAGGCAGGGCTGAGTTTGAAATCGCCCATGGTGGTTTCTGTGAGAGAGAAATTCTTGAAATGCGCATCGCCATTAGAGAAGAGGTAATTGAATACAATCAGCTTGAATAACTTTGGAGCTTCTACGATATAAGCAGGCGCATATTGTTTCAGCAGTTGGAACAATTCCAAATAGTTGCCCAAATATTTATAATTACTCCCGTGTGTTTGTGGAGTTCTGCCAGCGAGTGAGGCAAAATCTTCTTGGGCTATTTTTAAACCATCTACCTTCACATCAAAACGCTTAGTCAGATAAGCAGGCGCTCCATCGTGAAAGAAAACAAGTGCATTTTCGGCTGTTTCAATGCCAAACACTTGTTTGGCGAGTTGCATGGTCAAGTGTTCATTGGCTGGCATTTGTTCTCTACGTTTGCCAAAACTGGGAATGGGTTTCAAGATATAAGTACCTTTTTCTCCTTCCTTAGCCAATCGTAGCTTGTTTTTATCTAGCAGAACGGAGAATTTTTCCTGCACTCCAGAAATTGAAATGCGTTGCTGATTCTCCTCAAAAATGCTTGTATCTCCAGAAGCGGGGGAATTATATGGCAACACATGATTCACTTTTTTACCCCAAAATAGCTGTTTCAAAGCCTTCGGGCTGTAGGTGGAATGACCTTTAATCAAAGTACTGGGACAATATTTTATTTCCTTGTACTTCATGCTTGTATTGCTCTTATTGCTCCAATACTGTCATGCTGAGAAGTGGCTATCAATAAACCAAAATAATCCTCCTCATCAATTCTGTTGAGTCTGCAAACTACTTGTTTGTTTGCTCCTTCAGGAAGCATATTTTGGAAGAAGGGAAAAAAATACTCCGAGTGATATTGTACCTGATTCTTGGGCAAAGTTAAGCTGATAGCGGGCTTCGAGTTATCTGATAGCCATTCATCATGGTAACTGAAAGTGAACGAGCCATCATCATGTTGCGTAAGATGCCCTGCTTCTAGGTCTTTATATAGAATCTGTGCTTTTCTCATGAATCATTCAATGTTTTTACTTTCAAGGTAAGTTCCAGTCCAAGTGTTTCTGCCAGTTTCTGCAAAGTTTGGAGTGTTGGGTTGCCTTTGCCACTTTCAAACTGCTTCAAGGTACGCAAACCCACGCCAGAATGCAGGGAAAGTTCCACTTGGGTTATTTGCAAATCTTCCCTGCGAGATTTGATGATATGGATGAGGGATTCTGAGTGCATTATATAGCTCTTTTACAGGTAAATATGGATATTTCCCCAATAAAACACAACAAAAGTGTATTTTATTGCACTTGAAGCTAAAATAAAAACCTCACTATACATTTCTAAAATTAAGACCTCGGCAGCGGTTACAGACCCTGCCGAAGGTTGGTTTTAAATTCGTTCAACGTCTGGCGAGACCTGCGGACTCCGCCAGCGTTTCACTTTTGCATAGTAGTAACCCGAATAATGGTTTTAAACATTTAATTATCAACAACTTAATCGCATTATTTTTTGAGGATTAAAAATTGAGATTTCATGTATTGCACTATTTTTAGATTTAATCAAAAACCTTATGGAAATAATTCGACTAAATTTAATAATATTAAAGCATTGATTACCATGTGCTTAAATCATTTTTAATTCTTCATTCTTCATTCTTAATTTCTCCAATCCACAATTGTACTTATCAAATACGTAACTCATAATTGGGATTAGTATGTCTTTTTTTCTAAATCTTTCCAATGGCTGGCGAGAGCATAATAAAACAAAAAACCCTTCCTCACGCTTTCACGCAAGGAAGGGTTTTCCATTCCAAAAGAAATCTGATGTCTCGCATCTAATATCTTTTGTCTCAAAAATTGTGGAGTCGCAGGGAGTCGAACCCTGGTCCAGAGAAGGCAACTGTCAAGCTTTCTACATGCTTAGTTGCACTTTAGGTTTTCGTGTGTGGGAAGGTCGGCAACAAACCCAATCCGCACCTTATCTCCTTAATTTCGCCAGCAGGTCGGAGTTCCCTGCTCGCTAGTTCAATCTTTCTGACACCTCAGACTCAAACCCGAACGAACGGAGGTCTGTGAGATGATGGCCGGGAACATTTCGTTCAACCTATGCCCAAAATCTTAGTAAACTAAGATTAGGCTGCCATTGCGTAGTTAGACTCGCCTCTTGTTGTTGAAAACATCTTTTACGGAAGTTAGCCCTCATCTCCCGGCATGCTGACACTTGCAACGACACATCCTGTCAAATCCAGTCGACCCCAGATTTGCCCTTCCCGAAGAAAAGGATTGCAAAGATAGTAACGAGAATTGGGAAAAGAAAGTTTCTGATTGGGAAGCTAAAAACCAGTAAATCATTTTGCAAACAATTGCTATTTGTTTGCAAGTTCCAATAATCTATAAAAAAAACTACTTTCAGATTCCACAAACCATATTTATATTTATGGTTCGATTGAAAATGAAAACTCCTTGAACATGAAAAATATACTATTATTAATGTTAGCGTTTATGGCAAATTTGTCTGCGAACGCTTAGTTTACAAATACTCCTCCCACAATTGACGGCACGGTAACTGGGGCGGAATACAACAACGTAGAAAACACGGAATGGTACGTCAACTGGGATGAGACTTATTTATATGTCGCAAAAACTGGTGGAGGAATTGGCGAACCAGTAGTGATGATGTTAGATGTGAACCCACTTGAGATTGTGAGCGGAGGGACTGATGCAGATGGTAATTTAGTGGGTTTCGACTTCGATGGAATAATAGCCAAACCACCATTCAGGGCAGATGCAGTCGTATATTTTAAAAACGATTATGCTGAATATAGAAAAGCTGACGGAGCAGGAAGTTACACACCGCAAACCGTAGATGGAGTAATTTTCGATTGGGCGTTTTCAGCTACTGGCTCTCCTTTTGGTAATCCTGCAAGGGAAATAAGAATCCGCTGGGCAGATTTGCCAGGCATTTCAGCAAGACCAAACTCATTTAATTGGTGCGGTTATCAATACTCCACAAGTAATTTTATTTTTAATGAACTTCCCTCTCAAAATCCAGATGGAATTCAATCCACTCCCTACTTTCCTTATTATTTCACAGTATCAAACACTTCCAATTCTGGCACAACAAATCCGTTTAGCCAAACGAGTTTTGAATGGAGAGAGCCTTTCAACTTCTTTTTTGGGGAAGACGCTACTTACAATTTATACGATTTGACCAACAACTCCGCCAACAGAATTATTTTGGAGCGAGTTGACCCTGGAAATGTAGTTGTGAATATCCAGAACAAACTCAATACCTCTTTCGGAATAGAAGTGAAGTCTGCGGAAAACCTCAACATGCTCAATAGGAGTAAATTCATTATCAACACAGGTGGTTTTTTAGAAACGAGCGGAGGGGGAAATATCAATTACAACAGAAACTCAACCCTCCAATATAACACAGGGACAACTTTCGGAAGAGGAGCGGAATGGAGTTCGACTTCTGGCTCTGGCTACCCTGGCAATGTGGAAATTACAGGAAATACTACTTTGAATATTTCAAACAGCGCACCAACGATTCCTCGCCAAATTGCAAAGGATTTAAAGATCGAAAGCGGTTCTAAGTTGAGCATGGAAGACATGGTTGAGAAACTCACTGTCCTTGGTAGCGCAGACATTCAAGGAGAATTAGAATTGAGTTCCGCCATTGGAGGAGATTTTGAAATTGAGCAGCAATTGGATGTAGGCGGTACACTCACAGCCAATGACAGAGAAGTAATTATGAACAATGATATTGCTGTAGGGATTGAGGGGAATTTAACCCTTCCTTATCTGAGAATTAACAGCAATACAGGCGTGGATGTGAATTTTTTTTCGGGCAATGTGCTTAGAATTACTAAGAGGCTTTCCCTAGATAATGGATACCTCTCTACAATAGAACTTATTGGAGGTGGAAACAGCTTAGTTTTAGAATCAACAAATACAGAAACTGCCATGATTGTTGACAATGGTGGCACAATCAGCGGAGCAACAACCGTGGAAAGGTTTATTACCGAAGGCGTTGCCAACTCCTACCATATTATTACCTCCCCAGTAGTTGGCGAAGAGGTAAGCGATTTAGCCACAGATTTAACTGGCGGGAGTTTGACCATCACGCACCCTTACAGCTTATCTGCCTTGGGAAGTGGTGCAAACACAAATCCTTTTCCAAACCTGTTTCTCTACCAAGACAACCTAGTTCGCACAGGTTTTGAAAGCACAGATTTCGGTTGGGAAACTCCTGCCAATAGTAGTGTTGGATTGACGGCAGGAAAAGGATTTTTGGCGAGGATGCCCCTAAACAGCACCATGAGCTTTGTAGGAACTCCAAACACAGGAGATATTACTGTGGACATCTCGAACGCAAATGGTTTGGCAAACTCTGGCTGGAACATGATTGGCAACCCTTACCCCGCACCAATTGACTGGGACGATGTAGTTGGGCTTGCTGAAAACTCGGCAATTTTCGATGATGGATTGGGAGGCGGACAGCCAGTTGCCAATGCAGTTTACATTGCACGACCCATGAGCAGTTATGGGGCAGTTTATGGCTCTTACATCAACGGAACTGCTTCGGGCGGTTTCAATGCATCTGGTTTGATTCCCGCCATGCAAGGCTTTTTTGTGCGAAGAACTGAAGCAAGTGGCACTTCCACAATCACTTTCAAAAATTCAGTTCGGGAAACAGATTATGTAAACCCTACTTTCCAACGCACTAAGAATGAGAAAAAAGGCTTGTTGCGGTTGGAGATTCAATCTGATTTGGTTGGAGCGAATAGAAAAGACGATTTGGTAATTTACTTCCAAGATGGTGCAACTGCTGATTTTGATGGCAGTTTCGATGCTTTCAAATTCTCCTACAATCCCGTGGGCTTTCCAACCATTTTCACGAAGGCTGAAAAAGGAGAAGATAAACTCGCCATCAGCGCATTTCGCCCCTGGCAGGTTTTGAAAACAAAACAGTAGCGGTTTCTATGTGGATTGAGAAGGCGGAACTCAAAAGCTCGTAGCTTCCGAACTGAAAGGCTTCGATTTATTGACAGAAATTTATTTGGAAGACCGATGGAATGAGAAACTCGTCAATTTGAGGAACTCGCCAGAATATGCTTTCGAAGCGGAAAAAGGAGACCAAGAAAACCGCTTCTTCATTCATTTCCGAAACAATGGCGTAACCAGTTTATTGGATGATTTGGAAAATGAAGGCGTGAGTATTTGGGCAAAGGGAAGTGAATTGCAAGTGCAGTTTGCCACAGAGAAATCTGCCAATTCCACTATTTCCCTGTTCGATTTGATGGGGAGAAAACTTTATGAGTACAAAAACGACAAAATGGAGAAAAACCTCTCCCTCAAATTACCCAACTTCAACCAAAAGATGGTAATTGTGAGAGTGGAAGGGAGTGGGGGAATGACCAGCAAAAAGATTTACTTGGATTGATTTTGAATAAATTGGAACATAGCACTTTATTTAATAGACTTGAGTGTATAACAAATTGGGTGCGGTTGATATAAGCGAGCAGGAGAATAAAATTCTCCTTACTTTAGAATCTCTAACCAAACTAAAGGCTCGCTATGGAATTAAAGGAACAGAAATTAAATGAGATCCGCAATGAATTGGAAGAACTCTTATTGAGTTTAGACACGAAAAGTTCAAAAGGGAGTAAACTCCATGAAGTCGAACGGCATATTTTTAGTCAGCTACTTCAATTGGGCATGCAAATTTTAGGGTATTACATACTCTTGGTTGCTCAATTAGTGGCTGCATCAGGGACTCCCACGGATAGTCTAGGCAATAAGATGCGCAATACAGGCAAAAAGAAGCGGTCTTATTTCAGTTTATTTGGCATGCTGGAAATCAATCGTTTTAAATACTATTCGCCTGTAGGTCGGACACACTATGAGCTGGATCAACGTCTGGGCCTGCCCGTAGGCCGTTACTCTTATGTGCTAAGCGACTGGCTAGCCTATGGGGCTGTAGAACTGGATTTCGCCCAAAGTGTCAATCAGCTGGAGCGCATTTTAGGCCATTCACTCAGCGGGATGCAGAGTAGTAGGCAGACTTACCATCTTTCCGAGCAGGTGGAGGCATTCTATCAGCAGCAAGACTGGCAGTCTACAGAAGATGGCTCTCATTTGAGCATTGGCTACGATGGCAAAGGCATCCCCATTATTCGCTCCCAGACAGACCGAAAGCAGGATAGCACGGCAGTCCGTCTAGCAAAAGGGCAGAAGAAAGGCGTAAGACGGGAAGCGACCATCAGTGTGAGCAGCTCATTTAATCCCAGAGTACGTGATAAAGAGGAGCTCCTGTCGAACCTGTTCCTTACCAAGGATGAGGGTATTCCTCCTGAAGTAGACCCGGGGCAGGTGGCTCATTCATGGCACGACCAAAAACATATCCGGGCTTTTTTGTCTGACAAGACCAAGGCAATCACTTATGGGATTGATAATTTGCTGAAAAGAGACCAGACAGGCAAAAAGCCTATTGTCGTACTCATTGATGGCGATAGGGCCTTAGAAAATGCAGTAAGGCAAGTCTGCCAAGAGAAGCAGATTGAGCATAGGATAGATGCCTATGTGCTGGATTTCATTCATTTGCTCGAATATGTCTGGAAAGTGGCCAATGCCTACTTAGGTGAAAATAGCGAAGCCAGAGAGGCTTGGGTCTATAGGCAGGCAGGCCTATTCTTAGAGAGCAGGCATGAAGCAGTACTCGATGAATGGAAACAGATTAAGGATGGTCATAGACTGAGTAAAAATGGGCTTTATAACTTAGAGAGAGCAATTACCTATGTAAGCAACAGACCCCATATGCTTGATTACAAAACTTATCTAGCCAAAGGATACCCAATTACTACCGGTGCTGTTGAAAGTGCCTGTGGACACTTCATCAAAAGCAGAATGGACAGGGCCGCTATGCATTGGGGGAAAGCCGGAGCTCAGAAAATGCTCGATATGAGAGCAATTAAGAAAAATGAAAACTGGGAAGAATATCTCAAGTACTTTATCCAAAAGGAGCAAGATATGCAGTATAAAAATGCAGCATGAATTGCACCCAATTTGTTATACACTCAATAGACTTTATCACGATTGATTTCGTATGGCTTAAAAAAATCACAAAGCCGTTGTTGGTCTTAGCTTGCGAGACCAACAATTTGAACTCTAAAATCTTTCTTAATAAATCAATCGTGATAATATCTAATTTCCGTTCCTAAGACAAAACACGCATTTATTTAATCCCCATTCCCTAAGCACGTTGTGCTATTTATTATTTTTGTACTTGTCTCTAAATGAGTTGGTTAAGAACTCAAAATAGGAACATATTTAAGCCTGGCTATTTAATACATGACACTACCTTTATGAACAGTAAATTGGTAATTCTCTCGTTGCTAGAATTGGGTTTGGCAATTTTTTTAGGCGTAATTGCGCTTTATGTGGCGTATTCTATCCTAATCCAAGTCGTTTTCAGGAAATATGACATCAAGAAAGACAATTTGGCTTTTGCTATTCTGGTTTCCGCCATTCTCTTCTCGGTCGGGAATATTATGGAAGGAACCGTTGAGCCAATCTCCGACCTCATTCGCCAACTAAGTTCCACTTCCGATAGCCTGACAGAAGTTGCCATCAACTCATTCAAATACATATTGATGTTTCTGGCGATTGCCGTAATGCTGGCTTTCCTCATCAATGTGATTTCCATCAAACTATTCATTGCGCTTACCAAAATAGATGAATTTGCGGAAATCTCTGCCAACAATATTTCCCCAGCCATTGTAACAGGCGCAATTGCCATCATCATTTCGCTTTTCGCAAAAAGTCCAGCCGTTCAGCTGATGCAAGCCTTGATTCCTTACCCAGATTTGCCAGGAATACTTTGAAGGAAATTAAGAATTGAGAATTGAGAATTAAAAATGGGACAAATGTTTACTTTCTCCTATAAATTAAAATCATACATGAGCAGATATTTAAATTATAACGTTCTGGTTTTGATTGTCATTTTGGCTATTATTGCGCTAATAAGCTGTGAGAATAAAGAAAAACAGATTCCAGAATATAATGCTAGAGCGATAGAATTAAACAATAAAGCATCAATATTTTTACAGAACTTCAAAGAAGATAGTGCTTTGATTTTGTATGACGAGGCAATCAAGATTGATAAGAGCTATTATTTACCACATTCTAACAAGGCTACGATTTACCTAAGAATGAAGAAATACGCCAAAGCTTTATATGAGAGTGAAATGGTAATTGAGAAAAGAGCTGACTTAGCAGAGGGCTGGTTTTTTGCTGGACTTTTAAATGAACATCAAGGGAATAGTGAAAAAGCATTCGCTTATTATCGAAAAAGCATACAAATTTTCTCCAAGAGAATTGAAAATGCAGAATCAGAAGAAGTTATGAATATGAATAAACTGAACCTGGCATTATCAAAGAAGTTTATTGGCGATGATTCTTATATTGAAGACTTGGAAGAGCTAGAAAAAAATGAAAGTTATAAGTTATTTGCTAGCTCATTTAGAAACCAGACAAGGCAGGAAATAATGGATGAGTTAATAAAATAAAGTTGACATTTTAGGGTATTTATGGTTTGATAGAAAAATTCTTCTTTCTCAATTCATAATTCTTCATTTATTATTACCCTCTCGGATGGAAATCTTTCACAACTTGTTTCAGGTAATCTAAATCTATGTGCGTATAAATCTGCGTGGTTGTGATAGATTCATGTCCGAGCATTTCCTGAACCGCTCGCAAATCTGCGCCTCCTTCTACCAAATGTGTGGCGAACGAATGACGAAAAGTATGCGGACTTACTTTTTTGGCAATTCCCACCGATTCTGCCAAATCTCGCACAGTTGTGAAGATGGTTATTCTAGTAAGCTGTTTCCCCCTTTGGCTTAAAAAAACGAACTGCTCATTTCCTTTTTGGATTTCGAGTTGGTTTCGGATGTTGGAGACATACAAACTGATGTATTTAATTGCCTCGCTTCCAATTGGTACGAAACGTTCTTTATTGCCCTTCCCAACTACTTTTATAAATCCGATATCGAAAAATAAATCGCTGATTTTCAGACTAGTCAATTCCGAAACTCGCAATCCAGCACCATAGAGTGTCTCTACAATCGCTCGGTTTCTTGTGCCATTTTTGGTGGAGTGGTCAATGGCAGAAGTCATTTGCTCAATTTCATGCACTTCGAGAACTTCGGGGATTTTTCGGGAGAGTTTTGGAGCGGCAACCAATTTGCTCGGATTGGAATCCAGCACATCTTGCAGGAAAAGGAATTTGCAGAAGGCTTTCACACTTGATAAAATTCGAGCCTGTGTGTGCAGGGCAACTTCTAGCAAACTGATGGATTGCACGAAATCGGAAATATGATTCTGTTGCAAATTTTTTGGTTCTATATTTTCCTCCAACTGCAAAACATAGCTTTTGAGTTTTCCCACATCTCTCAAATAAGCTTCTTGTGTGTTTCCAGAAAGCCCTCGTTCCAATTTCAAATATTCCGAAAAAGCATCTTGTGCCTGATTCCAATTCATTTTTTGTGTGGAAATAGTATGTTTTGCGTTTTTTAAGTCTCACAAAGGTAATTATCAGAACTGAGTTGGTAACTTCGTAAGAGGTTGGAATTTAGATAAGAGATATTAGAAATAAGATGAAATTTTACAGCATAGCGGAAAAAACAATAAGAAATTTAGTCATTTGCCTTCTTTTGGCTTTTGGCGCAATCTACTTGCAATCTTGTGCGGGAATGGCGGTCAATTTCACGGGCGGAAGGCTTGATCCTGCAAAGTATCAAACTATTACCATCCAGAATTTTTTCAACGATTCCCCAGAAGGTCCCGCCAACTTGGGCATTAACTTCACGGAGCGCATGAAGGAATATTACCAGCGAAATACGCCTTTAAAACTCGTTCCTGAAAGTCAGCAATTAGATTTGGGCGGAAGCATTGTGGGCTACGGAGTTTCCCCAGTCGCACCAAGTGGTGGAGACGTGAACCAACAGGCTCAACTCCAACGACTCACAATTACCGTAAAAGTTGAATACACCGATTACGTGGACGAAACGAAATCATTCAACAAAAACTTTTCATTTTTTAAGGATTTTGGAGCAAATGAAACCTTGATTGCCGTAGAAGCAGAGTTCGTAGATGAGATTTTTGACCAAATCGTCTTCGATATTTTCAACTCGACTTATGCGAATTGGTAAGTAGGTGTACTTAAATAATTTCCTATTTTGAATGGTGGCAAGTAAGTAGCGTCAAAAACAACAACAAACCATAGCGCAAGCGTCCGCTTGTGCCTTTGATAACCAAGAATAGGGTTACACACTTGATGTCCTTATAATAGGAAAATATTTAGCGAACACTACTTAAAGTAGAATAATGCAAAGTCTTTGATTCAAAGCAGTTCGATATTTAGAATATTGAACTGCTTATCACTTTGGCTGAAATTTACACGGCCAAACCTTTAAAATACATGAAATACGACAATATGTGATAAAAAATTATGCACCTTTTTTAAATCCATCACTTTCCTTTTGAAAAGTGATGGATTTTTTATTTCATTCGTTTGAAACAGTATGAAAAGCTAGATAATAAATAAAATTTCTTTCAAATTTATCGTGTTTCTTTTTCGTATTTTCGCCAAAATCCGATAGACTTAGGGGAATATAGTTGTATTGCCTTATAATTTCCGTTGCAAACAGTATTGGAAAACCTTTCAATATAGCTTCAATGACTTTCAACGGAATCTAAAAAATCCTTCTGTATTATAATCCTCAAACTAAACCATATTGAAATTATGGAAACGTTGCTCACTACTGCCAAGGCAGACTATTTACCGACAAACAACTCAAAACAAATGTTAGGAATCAAATTAGATGTCCGCACCGAAACCGCACCGCTCGAAGCAGTAGTGGTTGGTTTGGCAATTGACGAGGGAACTGCCCATTTGCAGAACAACCCCAAAATGATTGAACATGTCAAAAATGGAACTTATCCAGGCGAAGATGTTCTCGAAATCCAAGTAGGAAATTTGGTAAGGGCCATGCAAAAAGAAGGCGTAATTGTCTATCGCCCAACCAATGTGAAGAAAGTAAATCAGATTTTTACCAGAGACATTGGCTTTGTGGTGGACAATACATTTGTGATTGCCAATATGAAGCGAGACAATCGGAAGCTAGAATTAGATGGAATCCAGCACGTAATTGACTTGCTCAATCCGAAAAATGTAATCCGTGCCACGGGAGATGCTACATTTGAAGGTGGCGATGTGCTAGTGCATAACGAGCATATTTTCGTGGGAATCAGCAAAAGAACCAATTGGGCTGGCTACGAATTCCTCAAAAAATCTTTCCCAAACAAGCAGGTTCATGCTTTAGAAGTTTTGGTAACTGATGATGCGCACACAAATATCTTGCATTTGGATTGCACTTTTCAACCTGTGGGCGGTAAATTCGCCATTTTCTACGAGGAAGGATTCGTAAAAAAACCTCAGATTATTTATGATGTTTTCGGAGAAGACAACCTAATAAAAGTAACCAAGGAGGAGATGTACAAAATGTTCCCAAATGTGTTTTCACTATCTCCAGAAAAAGTGATTTCCGAGAAACAGTTCACTCGTCTGAACAATGAATTACGAAAAAAAGGAATTGAGGTAATTGAGGTAGAATATGCCGAAGTCTCCAAGCTAAGCGGACTTTTCAGGTGTTCAACTTTGCCGTTGAGGAGAAGGTATTAGTATTCAGTATCAGGTAACAAGTATAAAGTAGCAAGAAAAAGGGAGTGAATTTGAAAATGTGTAGATGTGTAAATTTGGGAATGAAAACCAAAAAAACGGGTAGTGTGAAAGAGGTAAGGCTGCTCTATGAATAATTCGGCACAAGCGGACGCTTGCGCTATGGTTTTTATTTTGTTAGCCTTATCAGTTTATCACTACCAAAACGTACCTCGACTCTCCGAGTCGAGCATGCGATGAAATTCCTTTCGAGTTGACAAAGTAGCACTTGAACGATGTAATTGAGTACCAAAACATAAGATGTTAGACAAAAGACAATAGATTAAAGTATTGATTATCAGATAATTGAATATATTTCTGGTTCAATCGCATACTACTGGACATGAGTGAATCGCTGGCAGAGTCCGCAGGTCCTGCCAGACGTTGAACGGGTTAAAATTGACCTTCGGCAGGGTTTTTAACCGCTGCCGAGGTCTCGATTTTTGGAAATGTCCAGTAGTATAGTTCAGTCGTTAATTTGAGGATTGAGTGCAATTTGTATTTCTTGTTACTTGTCAGTATTCTATCGTTAACTATTGGTAAAAAGAACTCATTATATCTTATTGGCTAGTCAAAGATTTTTAGCTTGCAAAATAACAACCGAGGTTTTGTTAGAATAGTAGTATGCTGACAAACGACTTTTCTGCATACAAATAACTGAAAATCAGCTTATTACTTTTTGTCTTGTTACATGATACTTGTGTCTTATTACCTATCAATCTAGCCATCTAACAATCCAACCATCTAAAAAAATGAACATTCTCGATAGAATTGTTGCCTATAAAAAAAATGAAGTCAAAGAACTCCATCAGCAACATGATATAGAAAAATTGAAGGCGGAAGTAAAACCTTCTCCAATTAGTTTATATGAAACTATTCAGAAAAAAAGGGCGAATGGAGACTATTTTATCATCACAGAATTCAAGCGTAAATCTCCTTCCGAAGGTTGGATTAACCAAGATTTGAAGGTGGATGAGCAAGTAAATGATTACAAACAGAAGGGCGCAAGTGCCGTTTCCGTACTGACCGATACGCCTTCTTTTGGAGGTGGTTATGCAGATTTGGAAGTGGCAAGCAAAGCGTTGGAAGGTTCTGGTTTGTTGGTGTTGCAAAAGGACTTCATTATTGACCAAATCCAGATTTATTTGGCTCGGAAACATGGCGCAAACATGATTCTGCTGATTGCCTCCATCCTTTCTGCCAAGGAAATGGGCGAGTTGAAAGCCGTTGCCGAGTCGCTAAATATGGGCATTTTGGCAGAAGTTCATAGCATTGCCGAATATGAGAAAATTGCCGATTTGAAATTCCCTGTGGTTGGAGTGAATAACAGGAACTTGGGCAATTTCAAAACAGCCATCAACTGCTGTAATTACATTGCCAAAAACATTGATTTCGAAGGATTTATGATTGCCGAATCGGGCATTGCCAGCGAATTGGATTTGCGAATTGCCCAACAGAACGCCAGCGGATTCCTGATTGGCACCTCGCTGATGCGGAATGCGAAGTCATTGGATTTCAAGGCTTTGAAGAACAAAAAATACTTTTTCAAGGCTTGTGGAATCAGAACGAGAGAATTGATTGATTTGGAAACAGCCGATTTGGTTGGAGTCAATTTCTCGCCAATCAGTAAGCGCAGAATTGACGAAGAGAAATTGAGAAGTTGGCTGGAAGAAGGAAGCAAAATGCCTGCAAATGCGGTGGCTGTTTTCAAAGAAAATGCCCGAAAAGAAGTTCACGAAGTGGTTGCCAATTACGGTTTTCACTATGTGCAACTCTATGCCGATGATTTTGAACCTGATTTTGTGGCTCAAATCAAGCAGAAAGTGATTCTCGCCATCTCAATCCAAACAGAAAAAGATTTGGAACTTGCCGAGCAATATGCACCTTTCATAGATTTATTCATTCTCGATGGCGCAAAACCTGGAAGCGGAGAAGCCATTGAAAGCAATATTCCCAAAGATTTCCCTTACCCATTCCTATTGGCTGGAGGCATGAACGCCAACAATCTCCACCGACTCCAACAGTATGACAATTGCATTGGCGTAGATATGGCTTCGGGAATTGAAACTGACAGGGAAATTGATGAAAGCAAAATTGCCGATGTGAAGAAAAGAGTTTATGAACAGATGAAATTTGAATAGCTGGCAGTAGTTGTGTGCAACCCCAGCTTAGACCCAGATTGGAAAACCTGCCAGTCTATGGCTTCTATGATAAATTTGTGTTTATAATCTCTAAAGGGTTGGAGAATTTGAAATCTGAAGTAGCAGTTAGCTAAACGGCTTGCGACAATTGATGTATATTTGCAGATAAGTTGAATTGAGAAATTATGGCAAAAAAACTAATAAGATTCGATTGGGCAATCAAGAAATTGCTGAAAAACAGGGCGAACTTCGAAATTCTGGAAGGTTTTTTAACTGTACTTCTCAATCAGGAAATCCACATACAAGAGGTTTTAGATGCAGAAAGTGACAAAGATGATGAAACTGACAAGCACAATCGAGTAGATTTGCTGGTAAAAAATCAGTACGGAGATTACATAATTATTGAGGTGCAGAATAGCAAAGAACTTGACTATTTCCAAAGGATGGTCTATGGTACTTCAAAGGTCATCACTCAGCACATGAAACAAGGCGACCCCTATTCCAAGGTCAGGAAAATAATCTCAATCACGATTGCCTATTTCGATTTGGGCCATGGAGAGGATTATGTATATCATGGTACAAACCAGTTCAAAGGCATTCATAAAGAAGATGTGCTGACACTTTCCCATGAGCAAATCGTTGTGTACAGAAAATCGTTTGTCCATCAAATTTTCCCAGAATATTGGATTATAAAAGCGGAGAAGTTCAATGATGTTATTGAAGATAAATTAGATGAATGGATTTATTTTTTGAAAAATAGCGAAGTAAAGGAGGAATTTACAGCTCCTGGGCTTGGTGCGGCAAAGAAGAAACTTGATGAATTACAAATGTCAGAATCCGAAAGGAAGGAGTACCAAAGGTATTTGAGACATCTTATGGATTTAGCAAGTGCCAATTTTACCGAGAAATTCGAGATTCAGCAAGCGATTGCAAAGGCTGAAAAAATTGCTGAGGAAAAGGGAATGGAAAAGGGAATGGAAAGGGGAATGGAAAGGGGAATGGAAAGGGGAATGGAAAGGGGAATGGAAAAGGGATTCGAGGATGCTTTAGAGAAAGTTGCCATTAAAGCCATTCTTCAAGACAAATCAGATGAGTTGATTCAGGAACTTACCGATTTCAGTAAGGAGAGAATACAAAAGCTAAGAGAAAAAGTACTACGGGATAAGAAAGAGATATAATACGAAGAGCGTTTTGCTTTGATTGTTCAAAGCAAAACGCTCTTTCATGGAGACCTCAATATCAATTCACAACCGTTTTTACCAAAGGAATCTTACCTTCATAGGGCGCATATCTAAGTGGAACATCTAGCCAAGTAGATTTTTTGTGGATTCCCTTATGATGTGAGAATGTCTCGAAACTGAATTTGCCGTGGTAAGCTCCAACCCCGCTGTTTCCAACCCCGCCAAATGGCAAATTCTGATTGGCGAAATGCGTAACGGTATCGTTTACACAACCTCCGCCAAATTCCACTTCCCAAATTAGGCGTTCTGCCAAACTCTTTTTCTCTGTGAAAATATAGAATGAAAGTGGAGTCGGTCTATCTTTTATTTTCTCAATCACTTCATCCAAATCTGTAAAAGTAATGATTGGAAGAATCGGTCCGAAAATCTCATCTTGCATCACATCATCTTCCCAGTCAACATCATCTAAAAGAGTTGGCGCAATGTATAAATCAGCTGGGATTGTGTTTCCACCTAAAACTACTTTTCCATCTTTCAAATAGCCAGAAAGTCTCTTAAAATGGTCTTCGTTGATGATTCTTGGGAAATCGGGACTTTCCGCTGGGTTGCTTCCGTAGAATTCCTTCACGAATTTTTTCATCTTGAAAATCAAATCTGCCTTCACTTTTTTGTGAACCAGCAAATAGTCTGGCGCAATGCAAGTCTGCCCTGCATTGAGGAATTTCCCCCAAACAATTCGCTTGGCGGTCATTGCCAAATCGGCATCTTTCGCCACAATGCAAGGGCTTTTTCCGCCTAATTCTAAAGTGGTTGGAGTGAGATATTTTGCGGCTGCTTCTGCTACAATTTTCCCGACTCGTGTGCTTCCTGTGAAGAAAATAAAATCGAATTTCTCTGCCAATAATTGTTGCGTTTCCTTTACTGCGCCTTCTACAACTGCCACAAATTCTTCTTCGTAGATTTCGCCAATAATTTTAGCGATAATGGCAGAAGTGTGCGGAGAGAGTTCCGAAGGCTTCATAATCACGCAGTTTCCTGCGGCAATCGCGCCAACAACGGGAACCAGCGTCAGATTGAAAGGATAATTCCATGCGCCAATTACCAAAGTTACGCCATAAGGCACTCGATAAATGTAACTTGAACCTGGGTGGATTGTGATAGGCGTATCCACTTTTTCAGGGTCTGACCACTTGGGCAATTCCTTAATCATCAAACCGATTTCCTCCAAAACCATTCCGATTTCCGAAACGTAAGTTTCAAATTTAGGCTTGCCAAAGTCTTGTTTCAAGGCTTCGTAGATTTCCTCTTCATGCGCTGTGATTGCCTTTTTGAGCAATTTAAGTTTCTTAATTCGGAAATCGACATGCTTGGTCTCGCCAGTTCGGAAAAATGCTCTTTGTTTAGTAAGTAATTCCTGCGCTATATTTTGCTTCTTTTTCTTAGTTGCTGTTGCCATTATTTTTGATTTATTATATGTCTTTTTGTTAAAAATGAAACGATTGTGCAAAGTTCATTCGTCATTCGTTTCCAGTCATCAGCTTTGCTATTTCTCCTGCGTTATCAATTCCCATTTCAATCAAATTTTTCCTGATGCGAGCCTCAAAATCATCTTGATTTATACGAGTTTGTCTGATTTGAGATACAAGTTCTTGGGCTGAAAACTTATAGACTTCTGATATATCCTTAAAATCTTCTAAATTGTAATCTGTGTACTCAGAAAAGGAAATATACTCTTCGGTTCTTTTATAAAATACCCAAAGATGCCCAATCCACAAATGTGTCCACTTATTTAATTCAGACTGCTCAATCTGTTCCCAATTTTGTATATCAGATAAATCTCCGCAACAAGATGGTTCAATTATCACTTTTCCAGCATCTATTACCACAATTCCGCCAAACAACGTCCCAATATATTCCTTGAAATCAGATAAATCGACCTCTTTTAGTTCTTTTCAGAGAATAGTTTTTAGCTCAACATCTCCTATTGTATTTGTATCTACCAAGTAAGAACCTGTTTCTATAGATTTTAAATCTTGCAAATTACTGTCAGAAATACACTTATACCAGAAGTCGTTCCATGCTTCAGGCATCTCTATTTTTGAAGTATTGGGAGATTCATACATGTTTTCAGTATAATCCCTAGGTTGAATTTCTATTACATTCAGTAATTTCATGATAGTTAGTCTCTATTCTATTGTGTGTTATCCATTCAAATTTATTCATTTCAATTCGATAATTCCCATATTTAGGAAATTCTTGAAAAATCTGGAATTCTAAATCTCCAACAAAACTAATAATTGGATGACCTACTTTGTTCAGATTCCCAACTTGCCTAGCAACGCTGAACGACTATTTTTTACTGACTCTTTCTTTCTCAATTGAGTTCACCATATTTGGAAATCTCTCGCAATCATTGATTCTTTTGCGCCTGTGCGATTAGGGAAAATCGCACTACAAAGAAAGCCGTGAGAATCTAATCTTGCGAATCTCCAAAATCCTACTAATCTTGGCTTATATTTACAAATTACTTACTGATTTCCATCGGAACTCATAAAATCCGAAACTCATGCACTTAGTAGAAGTAACAACTCCAATACAAGAAAAAGCGTTTATAGAACTCCCCAAAAAGCTTTACAAAGGTGTGGAGAATTATATCCGACCTTTGGATAATGATATAAAAGCTGTTTTCGATAAAGAAAAGAACAAGCTTTTCCGACAAAAAGGAACGGAAGTAATTCGTTGGGTTTTGGAAGATTCCAAGGGAGAGGCAGTCGGAAGAGTAGCGGCTTTTGTGAACGCAAAAATTGCCCACAAAGAAGAGCAACCCACGGGCGGAATGGGTTTTTTCGAGTGCATCAATAATAAAGTGGCTGCTGAAATATTACTCAATGCTTGCCAAACTTGGCTTACGGAAAGAGGCATGGAAGCGATGGACGGGCCAATCAATTTCGGAGAGCGAGATGCTTGGTGGGGATTATTGGTAGAGGGTTTCGATATTGACCCAAATTACCGAACCAATTATCATTTACCTTATTACCAACAGTTTTTCGAGGATTTCGGATTTCAAATCTATTTCAAGCAATATACTTACGGGCGAAAAATCGTGGGCGAAGTAGATGCTAAAGTGGACAAGAAAGCCGACATGATTTTCTCCAACCCTGATTATAGATTTGAGTATTTGAAGAAAAAAGAACTGCCCAAATTCACAGAGGATTTCGTAACCATTTACAATAATGCTTGGGCTGGGCACGGAGGTGTTTCGGCAATTACCATGAAGGAAGCCACTTCGCTCATGGCGCAATTCAAGCCCATTTTGGATGGACAAATTATGTGGTTTGGCTACTACAAAGAGGCTCCGATTGCCTTTTTCATCTGCCTGCCAGAAATCAATCAAATCATTAAGCACCTAAACGGCAAGCTTGATTGGCTCGGAAAACTTAAATTCAAATACCACCAAATGCGTGGCACTTGCCGAAAAGCATTGGGTCTGGTGTTTGGCGTAGTGAAAGAGCAACAGGGAAAAGGCGTGGATGGCGCAATTATCAAAGTCTATCAAGACCACACGAGTTACAAATACAGGCAATATGATGATTTTGAAATGAATTGGATTGGCGATTTCAACCCGAAAATGATGCTTGTTGCCCGACAAGTGAAAGGCAGAGTCATCAAAACTCACCATACTTACCGCAAATTATTTGATGAGACGAAGGAATTTAAGAGAATGGCGAGGATAAAGTAATGTGGGAATTTGAAAATGTGAGGATAGTAAATGGTGGCTTTCTAAAAGTATTTCATCTCAAAATTGATTATTAAAATTGATTATTATCGAAATCACAAATCCATTTCCCCACTTGGCAAAAAGCAAAATCCCGATAATCCTCGAATCCTGCGAATACATATTTTGGCATTGATTTGCTCCACCAGCTGAAGCTAGTGGCAATTGATATTCTTCCAACCTTCAGCTGAAGTCAATTCGGTTGCGACCACCTTCAGATGGTCGATTTTATAACAAGAACAAAATCCCGATAATCCTCGAATCTTGCGAATCCTGATTCAGACAATAAGGTTGAATCAGGATTCGCAAGATTTACTTGATAAGGCAGGATTAAATTAGAGGAAATAGTGATATTTTGGATTTAGCTTTGTCGTTTTTCTACTTCTTTTTTCACTTTCCTATTTTGCCATCTTACTATTTTGCTATCTGCTATTACTCTACGCTTACCAAATTTCCAATCGAAGTAGCAATTCCAATTCGGATTCCGAAATCTTGGTACTCGAAATCATTGAAAGAAGCGATGGCTTCAATTCGGAAAAATCGGAAAATATTATCCAAGCTGTAACCAAATTCCATATAATTGATGTCTGATGGCGCAGTTAAATCCAGGCCATTGGGGATTTTGATGGTTGCGCCTTCTCCAGTTCCCAAATAGTTGAAAATGAAGTTCTCCTTGATTCCAGTCATGCGGACTTCCCAAATTTGGGTAAGCAGGAATTTACGGAATTGGTAATTCAGGTGCGCTCCAATATATTTCCTTTGGGTGCTGAGTGCATAATAATCCAACAAACGGTAACTCGCCACAGGGTCGGTAACTTGCAACACCGTTCTGTTTCCCATAAAATGTTTGTAGTCCATAAAGTAGAGTTGGTCAGCATTTAGGAAACTCCCGGCAAAAATATTGTAGTTCAATTTCCCTCTTGCGCCCACTTCAAACTGGTGTTGCATTCCCACTTCCAATCGGTCGAAATCCACATCGCTACTTGCCAAATCGGTAATTCCCTTGCTGTAATTCAGCCTGAAAATTGGCGAACCTTCCAAAATCGCTTCTCGCTTATTGTTTTTCACTCGGTATTTCACAAAAGGGCGATATTCCACTTCCAATCCAGCCAAAAATGCCTGATGTGTGTCGAAACCAGTATTAGCCCTTGCCTCCTCATTGATTGGCGCATTTGGCGTATATTCTCGGTCATCTACATTTCTCCAAGCGTGCGAAGTGTTGTTGAAAAGCTCCGTTCTTTCTGCCCATTCCACACTCGGTTTAAGCGTGAGTTTGTCGGAAATAGTTTGATTCAGGCTCAATTTAAGGTAATCTTTCTCGTAAATCTTCATGAAATTCTGCTCATAAAGTAACGAAGAAAAAGAATTGATAATCGGGTGGATTGGGTTTTGCTCGTTGAATTGGCAAACATATCGTCCACCTTCCAATTGAATATTCCCTTTGGATTTTTTTGCGTTGAAACTGTATTTCACAGCCATTTTTCCGTTCAGTTCCTCTCGGTCGAAACCATAGCGGAAAGTCGGAGCAATTTCCAAGTTTTTTCCTTTGCCCAAGTTGGTCCTGATTTCAAAAGGCAGTTCAAAATTGTAGCCATCCACCGTGTTGAATCTCACAGTAGAAAGTGGTGATTTATAAATAAAGCGGGTCTTTTCGCCCATTTTGAAAGACGTTCCGAAAATAAGCTTGGAGATTGGAGAAGCCTTTTTACGCTTGCTTTTCACAGAATCAGGTTGGGAGATTTTCAATTCTTCCACCACGGCAATGCTATCCAATTTCACATAACTCCTCACTTCTTGCTTGCTCAGCGGAACTGGGCGGATTTCTTCCCAGTAAATCGAGTCTTTTTTGCTCGCCAAAGAATCTACGGAAATGCTTGTATTGCTGATTACTTCAGGCTCTTCCATTTCCTTTTCCTCCTCTTTCTCATAATCTTTCATCATTTTTTTGAACTCCTTTCTGGTAAATTTACTTTTCCCCCCAAACGGATTTTCAGACGAGTTTTCAGCTTGATTTGAAACAGCCGTTTTGCCTTTGGATTCGAGTTCTCTCGCCAATGCTTTTTCGGCTTTCTCGTCAATCACCACAATTTCCTCTACCTTCAAATCTGGGTTGAGCGTAATTTGGTAATCGCTGACCGTAGCGAAATAATTGTACTGGAAATCGAAACCCATAAATGAACCACTTATGTTGAAACGGTGGTTTATTGGCAACCAAACTTGTTCTTTGATTGGATTGTAGATTTGGGAAATCTTGAATTTGAAGCCTTGAATATAAGTCGTCAAGTCCAAACTATGAATGCTCCAGACATCTTCTACAATGAAAATCGTCCCTTCAAAAACCTTTTCGCCACGCACTCGGGGTTGCACCAATATTTTGTTGATTTCCCTGCCATTTTCCATAAAACTTCCCTGATATTTGAAGCGATAATAAGCGAATGATTTCGGGGAAAGTGGAGAAACCGATTCCGCCACAGTCGGATTGTAGAAACTGCTGGTAATGAATTTGTTCGGACCAACTCCACCACTTTCGCTACTGCCAATTGTGCGAATGGAAATCACTTTTTCCTTGAAAGTGTTTGGTCTCTCGTAGGTTACTTTACTCACAGATTCGGTCAAATAAACCGTAGAAGTATCCACGCCATCTTTCTCCAACGCCTTTCTGAAAAGCCCAGGAACATCATTCAATTTCCCACCGCCTTTCATGTAAACTTGACAATTGAAGGCATCTACCTGCATGGAATGGAACTTGCTTTTGGCAATCGCTTTCCGAATAATCGTGTAAGCAGGATCTTCGGCTTTCGAGTTAATTTCCACCTCATTCAACTGCATTGCCTGCGTTTTCATCACAATATCCAACTCCACAAATTGGTTGGAGACCGTAATTTCCTTGCGAATTGCTTCGTAGCCCAAATACTGGAAATACACGTCATATTTGCCTGCTTCGAGCGGAAAAGAGTAATTCCCATCCAGATTGGTACTCGTTCCCGTCTCCAATTGCTTAATATAAATGGTGGCATAAGCCAGCGGTTCGCCCGTTTCGGCAACCGTAACTTTTCCTTTAATGCCTTGCCCAAAACTGAGGTTGGAGACTAAAACTGTGAGCAATGCAAGTGCAAATTTCTTCATCGGATTTGGTTGATTTTGAATCGTTCAGCAAAAGTGCTTTCTATTCAGATGCGATATTATGGAAAAAGGTTGTCTGGGCAATTTACTTTTTTGTGAAGGGTAAAAATTTAGGAGTGAGAAGAGAAAACTTTCTTCAATTGAGAGTTGAGGAGCGGTAATTAAATAAGATACTCCCTTTTACTAGTGCATCAACTCCTAAATTCGCATTCGTATTTTATGTTTCTTGTTTGCTTCTACGGCATTAAAATTTTGGTAGTGATAAACTGGTAAGGCTAACAAAATAAAAACCATAGCGCAAGTATCTGCTTGTGCCGTTAAGTTAGTGTGAATTTGGTTCGAGCGTGGACGCTCGAACCAGCGTAAAACGCTGGCGCAGGTTCTCTGAACCTGTGCCGAAAATGGAAATCAGTCTCCGACTGAAGACGAATCTCCTTAACTTAATGGCATTGAGCGTCCGCTTGTGCCGAATTATCCATAGAGTAGCCTTACCTCTTTCACACTACCAAAATTCTTAGCCGTATATGATTATGGCGAAATGCCGAACCATCGGATTGCCGAACCATTCAAATTTTGCTCTGCAGAAGAAAATAATATTCCAAAAAATACAGACACAAACTTAGAACTCAATGCACTAGTTACTTTTGTTGTTCCTAAATTTACAAGATGATTTAATCAACTCAGGTCAACAGCGTTGTGAAACATGACAACTATACATTTTGTAGAGCGAAACCTCGGCAGAGGTTACAGACCCTGCCGAAGGTCGGTTTTAAACTGTTCAACGTCTGGCAGGGTTTGCAACCTCTTCCAGCGATTCACTTTTTGTACAGTAGTATGAATCCTTTACTAGTCATGCTAGAATGAAAACAATCTTGATACTTAGCGTGTATTTGGATTGATTTTTTGGGAATTTTACAAGATTTTCAAAACAGGCTTTCTAGGCATTTTAGAAACACACAGCCAAAGCTATGTGGGGAGGAAATAACGAAAAGCATTTTTGAGAAGCCGTATGAAACCAAAAATTAAGTCGATTTAAACATACTCTTACTACTGGACATGAGCAAAGCCGTGCCTGTCAGAACCTTAAGTTCTGACAGTTCTCGGATTCTCAAATCCGAAGAAAACTAATGATGTCCAGTAGTATGCTACTAACCTGAATAATGGATTTAAACATCTGATTGTCAGTAGATTAACTGTATTATTTTTAGATTTAATTAAGAAATGTATGTCAATATTTTGACTAAATAAAATAATAATAAGTTACTGATTAACAATTACTTAATTCATTTTTAATTCTTCATTCTTAATTTCCCCAATCAATAATTGTACTTATCAAATACATAACTCATAATTGGGGTTACTAAATACTCAAAAATCATGGCAGAAGAACTCACTATACTAGAAAATGTCGGGCGGAGAGAGAAATACAAATCGGTTATGCCCCAAATTGAAGCACTCATTTCCCATGAGTCAGATTTGATAGCCAACTTGGCAAATATTTCTGCCGCACTTCGGCAAAGTCTCGGGTTTTTCTGGGTCGGGTTTTACTTGGATTCAGGGAAAGATTTAATACTCGGTCCATTTCAAGGAGATATTGCCTGCACTAGAATTGCTTATGACCGAGGAGTTTGCGGAGCGAGTTACTCCCAAGAAAGAACGCTGATTGTAGCTGATGTAGATGCTTTCCCTGGGCATATTGCTTGCAGTTCCGCTTCCAAATCGGAAATCGTTGTGCCAATCATAAAAGATGGAAAAGTAAGGATGATTCTCGATGTGGATAGCGACCAACTCGATGATTTTAGCGAACTGGATAAGGAATATTTGGAGAAATTGGCGGAGTTGATTGCTGGGAAATTTTGACAATTTTTTTACTTATCTGGAAATCTACTTCATATTCTGTGGGTCGTACGCATCTCTCAAGCCATTTCCGAAGAGGTTGAAGGCGAGTACCATGGAGAATATGCATAAACTGGGGAGAAGTACCAAGTGCCAACTATCTCTTGTGCCAATGGCAGCGAAACCTTCGTTAATCATAATTCCCCAAGAAGGCGTGGGAGCTTGCACACCCAAACCCAAGAAACTCAATCCAGCCTCAATTAGAATAGCCGCTGCAAAGTTAGAGGTGGAGATTACAATGAGAGGTCCCATGATATTGGGAAGCATGTGTTTGAAAATAATTCTTCGGCTGGAGATTCCGAAAGCCTTGGCGGCTTCTATGTAAAGTTTTTCTTTGATTGCCATAATTTGCCCACGCACCACACGGGCAACATCTACCCACATGGTCATGCCCACTGCCACGAAAGCCACCCAAACTCCTTTGCTTTGCAGGGCAATGCTGATGATGATTACCAACATAATGCTGGGAATAGACCACATCACAGTCATTAGCCACATAATAATACTATCGGTTTTTCCACCGAAAAAGCCAGCGGTTGCGCCCATGGTTACGCCCAGCAACAGAGAAATCAACACGGAAACAAATCCGATGGAAAGGGAAATGCGTGTTCCAGCCAACAATCTGCTCAACATATCCCGCCCAGATTTGTCTGTTCCGAGCCAATAAGTTTTGTCTTCAATATTGAATAGCTGAAATTCTCGCTCCAAATCTTCTTTGGCGATGGATTGCAATTGCTCCTTAGAGTTGATGTAATGAACCGTGTCGCCCAAAATGTAGAAAGGCTCTCGGAGCGAATCAGGCCAGTTTTGAAAACCTAATTCGTTGGCGGGTCCGACCAAAAGTGGTTTCACGATTTGTATCAAAGGCAGAGAAATAATGGTTCTTTCGCCATATACTACGAAATAAATACTGTCATTTTTCAACTCTGCCTCTCTTGCCAATGGGAAAATAGTATAAGGGCTTTCTTTGCCATAGTAAATACCTTCTAAAAAAGAGGACTTATCTACTTCCATATTTTTGCGTTCCTTTAGCATTTGTACAGAGAAAACGGGCGTTTTCTTCTTGATATACAAACTTCCGTCATTGGCATCGGGTGTTTTGTCGGGCATAATGATGTAACCCAAAGCGGCAATCACGTTGGCAACAGCAATTAAAAACAACCCAAACATAGCAGGCTTATGTTTAAATAGCCTTTTCTTGACGTAGTAGGACGGAGTTCTATGTAAGTTTTTTTCTGACATGCTAACTGATTCGGCTGCAATGACAAATCTACATTAAAAAGAGTTTAGTATCTAAGGAATTCCTATGTTTTACATAAACAACTGAATATCATATTTATATAAATCGCAAAAAAAAACTTTATCTCACAACAAGTAATTTAAGGAATATTGAATTGCCAAAGGCATAAACAAAGCTATTTTTGATAAATTCAATGAGCATTGTTCTGAAACCGATTCCATTCAGGTTGCTAGTGCATCAACTCCTAAGTTCGCATTCGTATTTTATGTTTCTTGTTTCCTTCTACTGCATTAAAATTCTTAGCCGTAGCTATGGCTATGACCGCAAATTT
Organism: uncultured Cytophagales bacterium; assembly: GCA_963729615.1. Lineage (GTDB taxonomy): Bacteria > Bacteroidota > Bacteroidia > Cytophagales > Flammeovirgaceae > JBLIFI01. Next base: position 413,623 of record CAVSOI010000020.1, on the reverse strand, counting down.
TGCTTTGTAGAAGAAAACAATATTCCAAAAAATACTGAAAGGAACTTAGAATTCAATGCACTAGTGCATCAAATCCTAAGTTTGTGTTGTTATTTTTGTTTCTTATTTCCTTCTACTGCATTAAAATTCTTAGCCGTAGCTATGGCTATGTCGAAATGTCAAACCATCGGATTGCCGAACCATCGGAGTGCCGAACCATTCAAATTTTGCTTTGCAGAAGAAAATAATATTCCAAAAATTACAGGCACTAACTTAGCACTCAATGCACTAGGATTCACGGTTTAGAAGTCATTAGTTTATTTCTTTTTGTAACCTTACATAAAGTGCCTTCTCATTTGCTTGTTTCTTGCAAATGTTCTTCATAAATATCTACAATGCTAGTGCATTTTTAAAAAGACGAGACCTCGGCAACGGTGTCGATGGCGACTCCCAAAAAAACCTGCCGAAGGTCGGCTTCAAACTCGTTCAACGCCTGGAAAGACCTGCGGACTCTGCTAATGGTCGAACCACAGCATTTCACTTCTGTCAATATAATAAATATCATATTGACAAAATTACGCAAATTGATTCAAACATACTCTTGGATTCTACGGCTTTTCAACTGTCAAAAGTAATACTATAACCTCTAATTCCGTGTTCGTTGCTATCCAATCCTTCAATTTCATGTTCTTTGGAAACTCTTAAACCTATAGTTTTTTTAATGACGAAAAGAATTAGAAAGCTACAGCCAAAAGCTACTGCTCCGCATACTGCAACCCCAATCAACTGACTAATAAATTGTTCCATTCCCGCTTTTTTTCCGAAAATACCTACAGCTAAAGTACCGAATATTCCGCAAACTAGGTGAACGGAAATTGCTCCTACGCAATCATCCAACTTCAGCTTGTCCAATCCAACCGCAGAAAGCACTACAATTATTCCCGAACTGAATCCGATAATTACCGCTGCCAAAACACCTACTTGGTCGGCACTAGCGGTAATTCCGACTAAACCTGCTAATATCCCGTTGAGAACCATTCCCAAATCTAGCCTTCTAAACATAAAATTCCCAGCAATTGCGCCTCCGACAGCTCCTGCAGAAGCAGACAATGATGTGGTTACCAAAACCAATGAAACCGTTCCTGCATCTGCCGAAAGTACAGATGCTCCATTGAACCCGAACCAGCCTAGCCAAAGCAAGAATACGCCAATAGTAGCAAGGGGAATACTTGAGCCTGGTTTGTCAATTACTTTTCCATCTACATATTTACCTATTCTTGGCCCAATTACTATCACTCCTGCCAAAGCTGCCCAACCACCCACAGAATGAACCATGGTAGAGCCTGCAAAATCATAGAATCCTAATCTGAAAAGAAATCCTTCACCCCATTGCCAAGAGCCAATAATTGGATAGATTAGGCTCAGAAAGATAATTGTGAAGAGGAAATAAGCGGAAATTTTGATACGTTCAGCTACTGCACCAGAAACAATGGTAGCACAAGTAGCGGCAAACATTCCTTGAAATAGAAAATCAGTCCAATAAGTGTAATGTCCATCTGCATAACTTATGGTCAATCCATTCTCGGGGATTTGCAAACCTATCCCTGCCCATCCCAAAAAGCCATTGAACTCGCCTGGGTACATTAAGCTAAAGCCAATGAGCGCATAAGATAACAAACCAATGGCTGGAGTAAGTGTATTTTTGAAAAGAATATTTACGGTATTTTTGGATTGGGTAAATCCTGCTTCTACACAAGCAAAGCCTAGGTGCATAATGAACACGAGAGCAGTAGCCACCATCATCCAAATATTATGAGCAATTAGCGAAGTTTCTTCCATTGTTAGATTGAATTTTGACCTAATTATTATAAATAAAAGTCAAATCTAGCAATGTAGATGCAAATCACAACCTGATTTATTGAAATTTACACTAAAATCTATCGAAAGCGTTTGCTAAAGGCTTCTGAACTTTAATTTTTCACTAAATTGAAAAAAGATATTGCTGCACACGTATAATTGTCATGTTACGTAGCATTCTTGTTTCACAGATGGTATTTTTCATTTGAAAGTGGTTTTTGGCATTTGCCAAAGATGGTTATATTTTCAGATAAATAGACTTTTAAGTTTACGTTGTATAAATCATTTTATGATTGCAGGTAAGTTGCCTTTGCCTATTTCGGGCTTTCTTACGCTAACCATCTAGCTATCTAACTTTTACGCTTTACCAACAACAAATCCTGAAATATCGAAAGCAGATAGTTGGGAATCAATTCTGAATAGCACCAGTAATAATAAAAAAAGCCTTGTCATAGCTATAAGCTACAACAAGGCTTTGTACCCAGAGCCGGGATCGAACCGGCACGTCCGAAGACATTGGTGTTTGAGACCAACGCGTCTACCAATTCCGCCATCTGGGCATTTCAATTTTGGTAGTGGACTACTGCTTTAATTGGGAGTGCAAACATAAGTGTATCATTTGAAATTTCAAATGTTTTGAGGAATAAAATTTCACGATTTCAATAAATGGTAGTGTGAAAGATGTAAGGTTGCTTTTGGATATTTTGGCACAAGCGGACGCTTGCGCTATATTTTTTTTACTTGTTAGCCTTACAAGTTTGCCACTACCCAATAAATAAAGTATAATCTTTTTGATTGAATATCTTTTAATAATCAATCAAAAAAGCAGAAAGGTTTGAACTGAGTAGTTCAAACCTTTCTGTCATATTCTTATATAAGAAGGATTACATGCCTTGAATGTCAACTCTTCTGTTGATGCTATACATTGTAGGAGACAATGGGTCAACTTCGCCTTTTCCGTTTGTAGAAATTCTGCTTTCGTCAATACCTAAGTTTCTTATCAAGTAAGCTTTTACTGCTTCTGCTCTTCTTTCAGCTAATCTTTCATTGTAAGACTCAGAACCTCTTTTGTCAGCATGACCAGTCAAGCTAATTTTCAAATCAGAGTTTTTCTGCATAGCAATAGCTACTCTTACCAATTGCTCCATAGAAGTAGAACGAACTTGTGCGCTGTTAGTTACGAAGAATACAGATGGGAAGTAAGCTGCATCAGTTAAGATAGAGTTTCTAACATCATCTTTGGTTAAAGACCCAGTAGCACCATCATCTGTTTTCTTAATAGCAATACCTTGGAAGTTTACCAATTCTCCTTTAGGAGTGTCAGGTTCTTTGTCTAATCCGTCAGGTACACCATCACCATCAGAATCTTTGGACATACCGTTGCTGTCAACTTCTGCACCGAACAAAGAATAAGGCTCTTTGTCATTTACATCAGGAATACCATCACCGTCAGTATCAGTTTTATTGATATGGTCAGTCAATTTCTCATCAACCATATTGATTTTTTCTTCCAAAGCGTCCACTTTAGCAAACATATCTTCTCTTGGGTTTGCCCACTCTAACAAATCTCCGCTTTGCTTACCTAATTTGAAGTTTACTGTGAATCCTAATGTTCCGTATTTGTCAACAGAAGAAGGGGTTAAAGCAACACCATCAAGAAGATCAGTAGTGGTTAGAATGTAATTTCCTTCAAAACCGATGTCAACTCTTGGGCTCACATTGTATTTAATACCTAAACCAGCTGGGAAAATCGCCTCTAAATCCTCATCTTCTTGTCTTACAAGTCTATTAGGAACCAATACATCGTCTTTTTGTCTGCCAGGGTTTAAATTACCATCTAACAAATATCTAACCTCAGTATCATAGTTCATCACTCCAACACCTGCCATACCGTAGAACAACCATTTTCTAGGCTTAGTAGATTGTTTCTTGAAAAAACCAAGGTTACTGAAGTTCATAATCAAGTTCAAGCTACCTGAATAGACATTTGCATCATAATATACTGCATCTTCTTCATCGACTCTATTTGGCTCACCTGGGTTAGGATTACCAATAATTCCATTTGCTAGTTCTTTCAATCTATTTCTATCCTCAACCACATCTCTCCCAATTAAAGAACCTCCTAATTGTGAAAATGAGAATCTAGCTTTAATTCCGAATACTGGAGAAAGGGATTTTGTCAAGTGCAGACCGAAGTTGTAACTCAAGTCTCCTTCTTCTTGGAAAGTAGGGTTGAAGTTGTACTGTCTGATGTCTCCATAAGACTTAGAGAGGCCGAGGTCAAGACCAAGGTTCCAAGTTTTGTAGTCAGAAGGGCTCATCATCATGGTGGAGTCACCAGAATCTTGTGCGTTCAGCAATGAAGCTGAAAACAACATGGCTAGGATTAGGGTAAAATTTTTGAATTTCATGCTCGTAATTTTCTGTTTAATAAAGGTAAAAAGTAATTCAGATTTTGATAATATCAATTGAGTTGGCAAAAGTGCAAATTGCTATTACAATACGCAAGCCTATTCAGTAGGATTTTAGAAATCTGAGTAAAAATATTTAGATTATGCAAATCAAATTTGATTTTTTATAAAGCCAATGCTTCTTTTACTCTATCAGCAGCATCTTTCAATAGAATAGCCGAGGTGACTTTCAATCCAGATTCTTCTATAATTTTTGCGCCTTCTTCTGCATTAGTACCTTGTAGCCTAACTATAATAGGTATCTCAATGTTACCAATTTTCTTGTAAGCTTCCACAACACCGTTTGCAACTCTATCGCAACGTACAATCCCACCAAAAATATTGATGAGAATCGCTTTTACTTTTGGGTCTTTCAATATGATTCTAAAAGCTTGCTCAACAGTTTCAGCATTTGCCTTCCCTCCAACATCCAGAAAGTTGGCAGGTTCCCCTCCAACTAGCTTAATCATATCCATAGTAGCCATTGCCAAACCAGCTCCGTTTACCATGCAACCTACGTTTCCGTCCAATTCAACGTAGTTCAAGCCAAATTCTCCAGCCTCAACTTCTGCGGCAGCTTCTTGAGTCGTATCTCTCAAAGCAGCCAAATCTTTATGTCTATAAAGTGCGTTTTCGTCTAAGTTTACCTTAGCATCAACGGCCATAATTTCATTGTCAGACGTTTTTAGTGCGGGGTTGATTTCAAAAAGAGATGCGTCAATTCCATCATAAGCATTGTATAATGAGTGAATGAACTTAACCATTTGTTTAAATGCCTTTCCTTCCAAACCTAATTTATAGGCAACTTTCCGTGCTTGGAATCCTTGAAGCCCAACTGTTGGGTCAATCCATTCCTTCACAATTTTCTCTGGGGTACTTTCGGCAACTTCCTCAATGTCCATTCCGCCTTCGGTACTTGCCATAATTACGTTGCTGCCAGTTGATCTGTCTAGCAAAATACTTACGTAATATTCTTTTGGCTCAGACTCTCCAGTATAGTAAACATCTCCGCAAATCATTACTTCATTCACAGGTTTTCCTTCCGGTCCTGTCTGATTGTTGACCAAAGTCATCCCAATCATTTTCTTTGTTTCTTCTCTAACCTCGTCTAAACTTTTGGCAAGTTTGATGCCTCCCGCCTTTCCACGCCCACCTGCGTGAACCTGTGCTTTTACCACAAAAATATCGGTATTTGTCTCGGCTTTAACCTTTTTGGCAGCTTCAACAGCTTCTTCTGGAGTGGATGCAACGATTCCATCGGAAACCATTACTCCGTATTTTGACAAAATATCTTTGGCTTGATACTCGTGAATGTTCATGGCAAGAATTTTATGTTGTATTGGGTTGAGTTCGTATTTCGACCAAAGATATGTAAAATTACCTTTGTTAAGAAAAATGCCTGTCAAAAATCGACTAATTCATTTAAAAATTCATGATTTATTGATATAAATCACATCATTTCCCTTTTTTTTCTAAAAAATAATGTAACTATTTGTGTTTCAAATTCATCGGGAGTTATAATTTTCTCTTACAACTTTTACAACTTAGCTTTTGTTAGCAAATAGTTTAAGTAGTTCTTTTAGGCTCAATAATAAGCAATTGTCTCTTCTGCCGTTTTCCGAGTGATTTTTGGCACATGCGTACCTTCTTTTGGGTAGCCGACTGGAATCAATAAAAATGGTTTTTCATTTTTTGGACGATTTAGGATTTTACTAAGAAAGTTCATCGGACTGGGCGTATGTGTGAGCGAACACAAGCCTGTGTTATGGATTGCCGTCAGCAAAAACCCAGTTGCCAAGCCTACAGATTCGTTCACATAATAGTTATTCTCTTTTTTGCCATCCACTTCTTCATAAATCCTGCGGAACACCACTATTATATAAGGTACGGTTTCCAAAAATGGCTTTTCCCAATCTGTACCGAATTTTTTCAGGTCTTCGAGCCATTCTTCAGACATTCTACCATGATAATTCTCGTATTCCTCTTTCTCCGCAGCTTCTCTGATTTGCTTTTTCAGGATTGGGTCGGAAATCACGCAGAAAGTCCACGGTTGCTTATTTGCCCCAGAAGGTGCGGAGGATGCTGTCATCACAATATTTTCAATGACTTCTTTTGGAATGGGTTTGTCTGAAAAATCTCTAACAGTTCGCCTTTTGTCCATGAACTCACGGAAATCTGCACTTCGTTCAAGCATTTCCGATTCAGAGTAAATTTTGCCTGTGTAAGGAATGAAGTTTTCTTTGGAATGAGTCATTGAATGAACTTTAAGTCAAAAAAAAGATATTTTATTTGTTAGGAGTTGTTAACAGAAATTTATTGTAGATTCAAAGTTTGACAGGGTTTTCAGCCTCTGCCAGCGTAGCTTTTTCTTGCATTCATAATACTCTATTGTCCGCTTAGTTTCTCCAATGGAGCTGTATAAGAGCGAAAAGGGAATCAATAAAAGCGTTCTGTAACAATAATGCTGTACAAACTTTTTCTTGATGCTTGACACTCACATTTTTGCTACTTATTTCAACGTCTCTAACACCTCTTCGGCACTTGGCACATCATTATAATGCCATTTCCCTTTCACTATTCCATTTTGGAGAATCATAATTCCCGGGTTGGAGCGAATCATGGCTTTCAGCACGGTGGCATCTGCCAAGAAATAGGGGATTTTGAAATTCACTTCCTGTTGGAGTTTTCCAAAATTGGCTTGGTCGGCCGTAAATGCGATTGGTTCTGCTTGCTTGCCGAGTTTGGAAATAAGCGAATTGATTTCCCCGAAAACTTCTTTATCCGCTTTTTCTACATTTTCTACAATTACCAAAAGCTTCGTTCCTTCGAAAGTATAATCAGTAAAATCTTCTCCTGCCGGATTTTTAATGCTGTAATCTGTGATTTTAGGAATCGTGGCCTCTTCGTTCAAAGTCTTTGCTTCTACATATTTATAGCCATTCTCTTCGGTCAGCCAATCTTTGGAATCTACTTGCTCGCCATTTTTCTCAAATGTATAAACAATGATTGGAGTTTCCGAAGGTTGCATATTTTGTTGGATATTATCTCCAACTGCATACGGGCGGAAATCAATAAACGGCAAATGAAGGATGGCATAAATTGCCAAGAAAGTGCTCAAAGCAGTAACTCCAACCGTAATAAATGTGGGGATTTTGGGCGCATTATTGCTGAACTTCCCCAATTGGGCAATCAACACTAAAATAAGCACGAGTAACACCACATCCTTCGTGAAAGATTCCCAAGGCGTGAGTTTGATGGCATCTCCGAAACAACCACAATCTGTTACTTTGTTGAAGTAGGCAGAATAAAATGTGAGGAAAGTGAAAAACACAATCATTGCTAACAAGGCTTTCAGCACCGTTTTCGTTTTGAAGCCTACAATCAGGGCAACGCCTAAAACCACTTCCAAAACCACCAAAACCACCGCAATTGGCAAGGCAAAAGGCATGAATATTTGAAAAACAGCCGAAATGTCTGCGCTGAATACCTCAAAATATTCTTTCAGCTTAATGGCAGTTCCCACAGGGTCATTTACTTTAATGAGTCCTGAGAAAATAAAAAGTCCGCCAATGAAAAAGGCAATGAGTTTATTGATGAGTTTCATAAAAAAGTATCAAGTACAAAGTATCAGGTATCAAGGAGAAATACCTTGTCAATTCAATTGTAAACCCAAATCTAAACCTCATTTTTGTTTTTCCGAATAAATTCCGCAACCTTTGCAATGATTTAACGTAATAGTATCAAAATCCTCAGAGTTTTCTCTTCCAAGGTTTTCCTCAAAAGCCGAGTTTCGTTTACAATTTACCAAGTTGCTTTCAGAATTCATATTGAGTTAAAGTTTGCCGTGGGAATGGCAAATAAATTTCGTGTATCTTGTTTGCGAAAAGAATTTTCCGAATCCAAAAACATAACTTTATGATTTGATAGCGGTTTTGTGTTTAGTTAAACTGATTTTTGAACAGATTTTAGTTGTAAGTAATAGTTGTAATTAAAAAGCAACGATTGCAAGCAAAGCTGACATCACGAAGTCTAATTGTCAGTTATCATAATTCCAATTGTATAGAAAAGCACTTCATAATTTTGCCGTACCACGACTCTCTGAAGTCGTCAAGTATGAACGGTAACTGCCGAATGCAAAAAGGTGTACTGTTATTTTGTACTATTGTTTTGAGGACAACTCATTTTATAGAATTACCGAAAAGTCGCCTCGGAAAGACAAGGTACGGAAATAGAAAGCAATAAATTCCGAAGATAAAAAAATCGTAGGCGGTCAAAAAAAAGTAGCTGGAACGCTGTTGCAAGCGAGGCTTCCCAAGTGTGCACGCTTGTACATTTTATATGAAATAGCATTAAATGTTTCACGCCAACAAATCGTAAATCGTACATCAAAAATCGTAAATAAAAAACATATTTTTCAGCAATCAGATTGGGAGATTCTCAATCCAACATTGCCATTATTTTTAAAATAACATGACTAAAAAGAAAAACAAACAACCGAAAGACAAAACACGCAAGAAATCAATCAAAGATACTGGTTCAATCAAAGACCAAGTGCTGAACATCATGCGCAGGAAGCCAGGAAAGCGAGTGAGCTTCAAGCAGATAATTTCCGTGATGGGAATGAAAAGCCTTGGCGATAAGAATATACTCCAGAAAATACTTTCCGATTTGGTGGATTCCCATCAGATTGAGAGAATTGACAGCAAATATTATCAGGCAGTCGTTAACACAGAATTGTTGGAGGGAACGCTCGATTATGTGAATCCTGAATATGGATTTGTGGTAATTGGCGAGCCTTACAGCGATATTTGGGTCAACTCCCGAAATATGAAAAATGCCTTGCATGGCGATAAAGTAAGCGTGAAAATTATTACAGGCGGAAGAAAACGCAGGCAAGAAGGCGAAGTTGTAGAAGTTCTGGAGCGTTCTAAACGTTCTTTTGCGGGTACAATTGAGATTTCTCCGAGATTTGCTTTTGTAGATGTTACCGACCGAAAAATGCACTTCGATGTTTTCGTGCCACTTTCGCATTTGAATGGCGCAAAGCATGGCGAAAAAGTGGTGGTGGATATCACCAAATGGGAAGGGAAAGAGAAAAATCCGACAGGAAAAATCAGCAAAGTGTTGGGCAAAGCGGGAGACCACGATACGGAAATTCACTCAATTATGTTTGAGTACGAGTTGCCTTTTGAGTTTCCGAGTGAGCTGGAAGCCGAAGCCGAAAAGATTCCTGTAGAAATCTCCAAGCAGGAAATCGCCAAAAGGAGAGATATGCGAGACATTACCACTTTCACGATTGACCCGTTCAATGCGAAGGATTTTGATGATGCGCTCTCCATCCGAAAATTGGACAATGGAAACTGGGAAATTGGCGTTCATATTGCCGATGTAACGCATTATGTGAAGCCAGACACAGAGTTGGAAGCGGAAGCCTACGAGCGAGCCACTTCGGTTTATTTGGTGGACAGAACCATTCCGATGTTGCCCGAAAAACTCTCGAATGGATTGTGTTCACTCCGACCAAATGAGGAAAAATTGACTTTCTCGGTCATTTTTGAGATTGACGAGCAGGCGGGAATCCATAATAAATGGTTTGGCAGAACAGTGATTTATTCCGACCGCAGATTCACTTATGAAGAAGCGCAGGAACGAATTGAGTCTGGAGAAGGCGAATTTGCAGACGAAATTGTTACGATGAACGAACTCGCCAAAAAGTTTAAGCATCGTAGATTCCAACACGGAGCAGTTTCGTTTGAGTCGGTGGAATTTGTTTTCCAACTGGATGAGGATGGGAAAACGCCTTTGGGAATGTTCCCGAAAGAGCGGAAAGATGCGCATAAAATGATTGAGGAATTCATGTTGCTCGCCAATAAGCACGTGGCAGAGTTTGTTTATCATCAGAAAGAATCTACGCCACGGAACACGATGGTTTACCGAGCGCACGAAGACCCTGACCCAGAAAGAGTGGCAGAATTTGCCTTGTTTGCCAAGCGTTTCGGCTACGATATTCCGTTGAATGTGAAAAAATTGCCCGAAGCATTGAATAATTTAGCAAAAGAATTGGAAGGAAAACCTGAGCAGAATATTATTGAAAGTCAGGCAATCCGAACGATGTCAAAAGCACGCTACACAACTGAAGCAATTGGTCATTACGGATTGGGCTTTGCGCATTACTCGCATTTCACTTCGCCCATCAGGAGATACCCAGATATGATGGCGCACCGAATGCTACAACATTACTTAGACCACGGAAAACCTTTGAACAAGGAAAACTATGAGGAGAAATGTAAGCATTCTTCGGTTATGGAAAAGCGTGCAGCCGATGCCGAACGTGCTTCTATCAAATACAAGCAAGTGGAATACATGCAAAGCTTCATTGGCAAGCAGATGCACGGAATGATTACGGGTACTACCGAATGGGGAATGTATGTGGAACTTTCTGAAACCCGCACCGAGGGAATGATTCGTATTTCCGATATCGAAGGAGATTATTACCAATTCGATGCAGAAAAAATGCGAGTAATCGGACACAATTACGGCAAGGTTTACCGAGTAGGAGACATGATTGAAATCATTGTGAAGAAAGCTAACTTGACTACGAGGCAGGTTGACTTTCAGCTAGTTGTGGATTAAAGGAATTGGCGAATTAGTGATTTTGTGAATTGGCGAGTTTGAAAAGAATTGAAATAATAGATATTATTACGATTGGTTTATTAAAGTAAATTTTGGAGTCACCTTGTTGGTCTCGCTACGCTAAGACCAACAAGGGCTTTTAGAATTGAAATAATGTGTAAATGTGTAAATGCGAGAATTTGCAAATTTTCTGTTCTTGTGAAAGGAAACAGTCATCGAAAAGCTAAATCCTGTCTAATTCTATAATCCTAGAATCCTAATTCAGTTGATTGTGGATTAAAGGAATTGGCGAATTTTGATGTGCTGATGTGCTGATTTGAGGATTGGTTGATGCGGAGATTGAAAAAAATCCGTGTTAATCTGTGACTATCTGTGTATGCGAAGCGTTTGTAATTCAATCATTATCAACAAATCTGCCTACAAATCTTGTTTCTCTCATTTACTATTTATCTTTGCCAATGAATTTGGGAGAGCAAAGACTTGTAGGGAAATTAAACATTTCCTTATTCTCACTCCAAACCACAAAAGATAAGTAAGTACAATGATGTAATTGACGATACTGGATTTGTATAAATCATTGACTCTGTAAAATTATTTTGCTATGGCATCGGCCATCCGATTTACTATCTTTCTATTTTTCACTTGTACTCATTTTAAAATTACCAATATGTTAGATTCAATATTATTGTTCGGTATGCCTGGTGGGCCAGAAGTTTTCATCATTCTTCTGGTAATTTTGTTGCTTTTCGGAGCAAAGAAAATTCCTGAACTGGCACGAGGAATGGGCAAGGGAATTCGTGAGTTCAAAGATGCGACCAAGGAAATCAAGAAAGAGATTGACGAAGGTGTGAACTCTACTAGCTCAAATTCTACTGAAAAGAAGAGCGAAAATGCTTAAATAGTCGTCAGTCCAAAGTCCAAAGTCCAAAGCCAAAGCGAAAAAAGGATGGTAGTTTGAAAGAGTTAAGGCTACTCTATGGGTAATTCGGCACAAGCGGACGCTTTTTGCGCTATGTTTTTTATTTTGTTAGCCTTACCAGTTTATTACTGCCAAAAGGATTATGGCAACTGACTGAGATAAAGAATCAGAAAAGCGAGCTTGCAGTTATGCAAACTCGCTTTTCTGATTTTTCTGCTTTGCCAAAAATTTATGATTTCCTCATGATTTTAAAAACTCATCAAGAAATATTATCTTTGGGACAAGACAGCAAGGCTAAAACCTCAGATATGAATTATCTTTTTCTTGCTACATAATACTTACTACTTGATACTATTGCATGTTAGATTTTGATTATTCGGATGGGGAATTCCTAGAACAGAACTTGAAGGAGTTGGATTCCCGATTGAAAGCTGGGGAAAGTCCTTTTTTCAGTCCAGAAACTTATAATAGGTTGATTCAACACTTTATCCAAACTAAAAATTTGAGTAAAGCACTGCGAGTGGCGAAAATGGGAGTGGAGCAAAACCCATTCTCTTTGGAGCTGAAAATCCAAAAGGCACAGACTTATGCGCTTTTGGGAAAGACAGACAAGGCACTCGGAATTATTTCGGATATAGAAAATCTTTACCCAAACGATGCCGACTTACTCCAAATGAAAGGCGAATTATTGATTTCCTCAGGGCAGTTTGAATCTGGGATTGAGTGCTTGAATAAGATGCTTCCTTTTTCGGATAATGTTTCGGAAATCCAATTTCAAATAGGAATGGCTTACGAGTATTTGGAACAGCATAAGAATGCCATTTCCCATTTCCGACTGGCTTTAGAAGAGAATCCTGCCCACGAAGAGGCAATTACAGAACTGATTCATTGCGCTGAAGTCAGCAATAAAATGCCCGCTTGCGTGCGCTATTTCCAAAGGAGAATTGATAAAGACCCTTACGATTCTTACGCTTGGTATTATTTGGGTTTGGCACATGTGCAGCAGAATGATTTTGAACAAGCTGCCGATAATTTCGAATATGCCACGGCAATCAACGATGATTTTGACAAGGCGCAGTTGAATTTGGCTCACACCTACATGAACTTGGGCGAGTTTGAAAAGGCTTTTGAGGCTTATTTGACCACGTTGGATTTAGTTGGAGAAAATGCAAATCTCTTTTGCCATATTGGAGCAAGCAAAGAGAAGCAAGCAGATTTTGGGACTGCCCTAAAATATTACAAAAAGGCAAGTGAATTAGATGAGCAATCTGACGAAGCTTATTTTGGAATGGCAGTTTGCCTTTATGAAAAGGAGAAATGGTTGGAGTCGGTTCATTTCTATAAAAAAGCCACTCAAATTGCCAGCTACGTACAACATTATTGGATTGGATTGGCAGAATCGGAACACCAGCTAGGAAATTGGCAAGCCACGAAAGATGCTTTTGAAAAGGCAGCAAGCATCTTAAATTTCACGCCAGAAATTTGGGTAAAATGGGCAAATGCTTTTCATAAAGAAGGCGATTTGAAGAATGCCATAGAAATAATAAAAGAAGGTTTGGAGGAAATCCCCGATAATGCAGAACTCAATTACAGAATGTGTGCCTACAATTTATTGGCTGGAGATTACAAAACTGCGCTAGAATATTTGGATATTTCCCTAGCAATCAACTACGAAATGCACATCATGCTTTATGACTTCTTCCCAACCTTGGAAATCCAAAAAGTGTTGACTCGGATGATTAACCAATTCAAAGAAAAGTAGAAGATTTGCAAATTTGTAGATGTGTGAATTTGAAAATGAAAAAAATCTAAAAAAACGCAAGAACATTTTTGAGTATTCGCCTTAAAAACTCTTTCAGTATTTTAAATGTAGAATCGTAAAGCAACAATCTATAAATTTTCATCGGTTTGATAGAATTCCTTCGTACCAATTCCAAAAATGCTGACTTTATAAAACTCATTAAGCAGTTGGATGCCTATTTGGCAGTAACCGATGGCGATGAGCACGAGTTTTACAATCAGTTCAACAAAATCGACAAAATCAAGTATGTTTTGGTTGGCTACAACTATGGAATAGCAATTGCTTGTGGGGCAATCAGAAAGTATGATTCTGAAACCATGGAAGTGAAACGCATGTTTGTTTCGCCTGAAAGCCGTGGGAATGGAGTTGCAAAAAAAGTGTTGGCTGAACTAGAAAACTGGACAAAGGAATTAGGATTCAAAAAGTGCGTTCTCGAGACAGGAACTAGACAGATTGAAGCTGTGGCACTTTACGAAAGTGCAGATTATGAAATCATTCCTAGCTATGGACAATATTTGAATGTGGAAAATAGTATTTGCTTTGGGAAGAAACTGGAGTAAACAAAAGCGATTCCACTATAATCTGAAAAAGAAACCATGGCTTCAAATTTAATTTGAAGCCATGGTTTCTTTTAGATACAATTTACGCCATTTACTCAAAAAACTCTTTCATTCTGTCCATAAAAGTTTTGTCTTTCTTGCTCGGATTGGGAATAAAGTTTGGCGATGATTTTAATTTCTCCAAAATTTCTTCTTCTTCTGGAGTCAGCTTTTTTGGAGTCCATATATTGACATGAATCAGTTGGTCTCCCGTTCCGAATCCGTTGATATCTTTAATTCCTTTTCCTCGCAATCGGAGGATTTTGCCACTTTGCGTGCCTGGCTCAATCTTGATTTTCACTCTTCCGTTGATGGTTGGCACTTCCACGCTAGTTCCCATAGTCGCTTCGGGGAAACTGACGTGCAAATCGTAATGCACATTGTGTCCTTCACGTTTCAGCTCCTTGTGTTCTTCTTCCTCAATCACAATCAGCAAATCGCCAGGAATTCCGCCACGCTTGGGCGCATTTCCTTTGCCCGACATAGAAAGTTGCACGCCATCATGCACACCTGCAGGGATATTGATTGGAATTACCTCTTCACGGTAAACTCTGCCTTCGCCACCACATTTGCTGCATTTCGAGGTAACCACTTTCCCCTCGCCATCGCAAACTGGGCAAGTGTTGGTCGTTACCATTTGCCCGAGCATGGTGTTTACCACTTTCCTGACTTGCCCAGAACCTTGGCAATTGCCACAAGTATCTAGTGCAGTACCATCTTGCGCACCACTTCCGTTACAAGTATCGCACTCCACATAGCGTTTTACCTTTATTTTTTTCTCTACTCCATTGGTAATTTCTTGGAGTGTCAATTTGAGTTTAATTCTTAGGTTTGAGCCTTTTTTCATGCGCCTTCCGCCACCTTGCCCGCCACGTCTGCCAAAAAAGTCGCTAAAACCGCCACCGCCAGCTTGTCCACCTCCACCAAAAATATCTCCGAAAGTAGAGAAGATGTCATCCATGTTCATTCCTGCACCGCCACCGAAGTTGCCATCTACGCCCTGATGCCCGAAACGATCGTACTTTTGGCGTTTTTCATCGCTACTCAATACTTCGTAAGCTTCGGCTGCTTCCTTAAATTTCTCTTCGGCTGCGCTATCTCCAGGATTTTTATCTGGGTGGAATTTAATGGCAATTTTCCGATAAGCCTTTTTGATTTCAGCTTTCTCGGCTCCTTTCGCCACACCTAAAACTTCGTAATAATCTCTCTTTGCCATAATCTTTTCTTCTTAAACTCTGCTTCAGATTTGCTTTTAATCATTTGAAAGCAGAGAGGGAATTTTGCTGTCGCAAAATAAACGTTCTACAACAACCAAGAGGTTGTCGGCTACAGACAAAAATCTCAACTCAATTCCAGTCAGATATATCAGATATAATCGTATTCAAATTAATTGCCAACCACCACTTTGGTAAACCTGACTACTTTCTCGCCCAACATATATCCTTTCTCAATTTGGTCAATCACTTTACCTTTCATATCTTCCGATGGAGCAGGGAATTGCGTTACCGCTTCGTGGAGTTCTACATCGAAGACCTCTCCTTTCTGATTTTCAATCTCCTTCAAGCCTTGTTTGCCAAGCGTGGTCTTGAATTTTTTGTAAACCAAATCATAACCTTCCTTAATTTGGTCGAGCGAAGTAACTTCTTGGTCAAAAGCATCATCAGCACGCTCAAAATCATCAATCACAGGAAGTAATTCTTTAATTAAGTCTTTATTTGCCGAGCTTAGAAATTCAATTTTCTCTTTATTCGTTCTTCTTCGGAAATTTTCAAATTCAGAGTAGAGTCTCAAATATTTATCTTTGAATTCTGCCACTTCTGCCTTGGCTTTCTCCAATTCGCTTGTTCCCTCTTCCACTTCCTCTGCCATTTCGTCAATTTCCTCATTGGTGTCCTCTACGATATCCTCCAATTCCTTCTCTACTTTATCCATTTCCTTTTCGAGGTCGTTCAAATTTTTATCGTCTTTATTCGCCATTTCTATATGTATTTCAGCACAAAAAAGGTGCTTTGGTTGGATTTTATGATTTAGAATTCTCAGTTTGTAAAACCCTCGAATTTGAGAGATTCTCCAAACAATTTGATTTACTCAATTTTTCTGCCATTGGTATTTTCATGTCAAAATGTCTTGAAAAGACAAAATATCGCTTTATTTATGTGACAATTCTAGTGCATTGAGTTCTAAGTTAGTGTCTGTATTTTTTGGAATATTATTTTCTTCTGCAAAGCAAAATTTGCAGGCATAGCCATAGCTACGGCTAAGAATTTTAATGCAGTAGAAGGAAATAAGAAACAAAAATAGCAACACGAACTTAGGATTTGATGCACTAGTAGTAGCAATGTGAGCTATTCCTTATAAACTCCGTAGATTGTTGCAGTTACTCCTGATGTAGAATTGACTCGGGCAGTAGAGGAAGTAATATTCAATAGATAGTACTTTCCTTCGACTTCCGTAGCAATTACAAAATCATAATTCACCATGGTTTGGTCAACAGAAACTCCCGTAAACTCTTGGATGGCATCTGCATTATCAACCTCTTCTTTCAATTCTTCTTGAGTAGTTATAGAATCAAACTTGCTAGCATCCAACACAATCATTTTTGTAGTGCTAATAGTTTTGATTATTGCTTTCAAATTAGAGTTGTTCTGAGTCCAAGACAATCCAAATTTATCCAATCCTGTTGCTATATTTCCACCAATACGCTGAAATTCAAAGTCGGCTTCTTCTGAAATAGGAATAAAATCCTCTACATCAACCAAAACACTACTTCCTGTTTCCGCTTCTTCTGTTTTGGCAATCACATTGAAAAAGAAACCTCTTCCTTTATAGTTTTCTGGAATAACGTATTCGTATTTGAAATCAAATGTTTGAACACTATTCCCAGCGAGGAAGTACTCTTTTCTAAGATTGTCATCAATAGCAATTTCTATTTTGGAAAGCTCAGATTGAGATTGAGACACAACTTCAACATCGAATATCAAAGTGTCTCCAACAAAATATTTGCCATCAGAACTTCTGTTGAAATCTATGGTAATTTTGGGAGGAATAATTACTGCGGGCGGGTTTTCAACTGTAAATGAAATAGTTACAGAATCTGATTTTTGGTTCTCATCCGTAGCAATAAAAATGTAATTGAAAGTTTGCCCAGCAAATACTTCCTCTGCAATAAATTCTTGTTCTGGAATAGAAATTTTCTTTGGATTGGGGAAATTGCTTTCTGAGTAGGTGGAAATTCCATTTCGAAGGATTTCTACACTAGACAGTTTTGCAGTGGAGATTGCCTCAACAGAAACTCTAATTGTGTCTCCAATCATGAGTGTGTCCCCACTTTCAAAAGACTTGTCGGAAATGGAACTGATGTAAATGGTTGGGCCTTCTGGAATAATTATCGGGTCGTCTTTTTCATCGCAACTAGAGAAAAGAGTAATAATTAATGTGAGAATAATCACAATGGGAAATAGATTTTTCATTTGTGTAAGAAATGTGAGTGTGAAATAAAAGTGCAAAATTACGCTTTAAAAATTCAAGCTTTTAGTTTTTCTGCCATCAAAAAACCTCAATCGCTTCCAAAACATCTGCCAAACCATCGAAATCGTTCAATCCAACCTTTATTTCCTTGCCACCTTTCAGCGCAATTCCCTCAGGTTTGATTTTGGAGATGACCGCTTCCACATTTTCTGGAGTGATTCCGAAGCCTACGTAAATTGGGTAATGTTGCGTGTAAGCATCAATTTGTGATAGCGATGTCTCCAAATCGGAGTTATTCCACTCCAAAATATAGAATTCGACCCTGTCCTTATATTTGGGAAGCAAGTTTTGAGCTTCCAAAGCAGTTTTTACTCGGAGTATGAAGTTGGCTTCGGGGAATTTATCAATCAAGTCAGAATTGTCTGTCAAATAGAAATCTGCCTCGAAGTTGTCCAATTCAATTCCCTCAACATCGGAAATCTCCACACCGAGTTTTGTGCCTGAAATCCAGCCCGTAATTTCTTTGAAAGCGGGTTCGGAAATATGATTGCCTAATTTTGGGTCAATTGGGAAAGCGATATGTTCCACGCCCATTCCTGCGCAATATCTGGCATCGTGCAAATTGGTTATACCCGTGGCGATTACTTTGGTTTTTAGTTGCATAATTTTTTAGTATCAGGTATCAAGTAGTGAGTATAAAGACAAGATTATTTCGAGTTTGGATTGGTCTCTAAATACTATAACATCAAAAATGAGTTTGGAGTGAAATCCAAACTCATTTTTCAATTACTGCAAATCTATAAATTTTCGCCCAACTAATTTTCTCCTTTAAAGTATGTTGACTTCAATCTCTTCCTACCTTGTTTAGTTGCAGGGCAACTGCATCTAATTTAAGCCTTTTTTTGCCTATGAAAATCTAAACAAAATCGTTACTTAATAAAAACAGTTGTTGGTCTCGCAAATTATTTATGAACGCACATTTATTTTAAAAAAAATGTAATGCTAAGTGCAAAAACTTATGATATTTATTGCTAAGACGGGGAAAGCCACCTTCCAACAACGGCAATTTAACATAGCTATTTCTATAAAATTTAGGGCAAAAACCTCTTTTTTTGATGCGGTTGCCCTGCATAAATGTAGTAGAATAGGGATTATGAACACAAATTTATTATAGAAACCATAGACTGGCAGGTCTAAAGACACTGCCAGCTATTCAAGTTTCATCTGGTCATAAACTCTAATCTTATACCACCAAATTCTTTCACGAAAAAAAGCACATAAAGGACTGTTATTGCAATCACTACCTTTTTCAAATTCGATAGCCGAACTTCAAATCCGAGCCAATCTTTTTCTTTCATTAGACTTTATCACGATTGATTTCGTATGGCTTAAAAAATCACAAAGCCGTTGTTGGTCTTAGCTTGCGAGACCAACAATTTGAACTCTAAAATCTCTCTTAATAAAACAATCGTGATAATATCTATTTCATAATCAATTTTCCAAAAACAAAAAGTCTGGATTTAGCTAAATCCAGACTTCTATTTTCATTTGCAAATCTACAAATTTTCTCATTCCCACATTATTTCCTTCCTTTCTCAATCGCTTCCATTCGCTCTTTTATGTGGACTTCTTCAGTAATATCTGTGCAAATACAAACGACTTTTACCATTTGGTCAGCTTCATTTTTGATTGGAATGTAGAAATCTCTGAGCCAAATGACTGAGCCATCTTTTTTGAGGCGTTTGTCGTCTTTGAAAATGTAATCTCTCGTGGCAAGTTTCTCCCAAACATCTTCAAAATCGCCATAATCTTCGGCATCTTCTGGCATAATGTACGTGCGAGGTTTGCCAAGAATTTCGTCCTCATCGTATTGCATCACTACGGAGAATCTTTCGCTCACGCTGATAATTTGCCCTTTTTGGTCATATTCCAACATAATTGTTGCATTGCCAATGGAATTTAGGAACTTATCGAGTGCTTCACTTCTCTGCTCTAAAGCCAATTTGATTCGCTCCATTTCATCGTGATAAACCACTTCGGTAGTGATGTCGGTGCAAAGGCAAGTGATTTTTTTCAAATCGCCAGTTGGGTCTTTGATTGGAATGTAATAAGCTCGCAACCAGACAGATGAGCCATCTTTCCGTACTCTTTCAATATCTTTTTGGAAAAACTCTTCATTTCTCATTCGCTCCCACATCACTTTGAATTCTCCTGAGCGAATCACTTCGTCTGGCACGTAAAAGGTATGTGGTTTCCCTACAATTTCATCGTAAGTGTAATTGAATGTCTCCATGAATTTCTCGCTCACGTTCACAATAGTTCCCCTCGGGTTGAACTCAATCATAATTGTGGAGAGACTGATGGCATTCACGAAACTGGAAAGCTCGAACTTTTGTCGGGTAATTTCCTCTTGCATGGCGGTTAATTCCTCCAAATTCTGGCGCATTTCTTCTTCCTGCGCCCGAAGCATTTCGGTGGTCATTTGAGAAGTTTCGAGCAGTTTTTTGGTCTTCTCGTTGTTCTCAATCGTAATCAATGTGGATGCTGTGCTTTCGGAAAGCTTCTCCACAAAATCTATTTCATGCGGTTGGAATTTGTGAAATGAGGCGATTTCAATCATTCCGTTGACGTTTTCGTTCAACTTCAACGGGACAATCAGCAAATGTTCAGGCAATGCTTCGCCCAATCCAGACGTAATTCTGAAATAGTTTTGGGGAATTTCCGAAAGGTGGATAGTTCGTTTCTCCTGAAAAGCTTCTCCGAGCAAGCCTTCGCCTTTTTCTATAATTTGCTTTCTGGTTTTGAGTCGGTCGTAAGCATAACTTGCCCGCAACTCCAACTGGGGGATTGTAGTGGTCTGGTCTTGAATATAAATCGCTCCCTGGTTGGCTTTCAGGTATTTGATGAGGTGGGAAATCAAGCCTTCTGCCAAGCCCGTTAAGTCATCGGTATTTTCCCTTAAAATATCTCCAAATTGCTTCAACCCTTCGGAAGACCAGTTTCTGATGGCATCTTTTTCGGAAACTGCCTTGAGACTTTTCTTCATGTCCACCAGCGCATTTCCCAAATCTCCACGCCCATGAAATGCAACCGTATCCGTCTCAAAATCTCCTTCTCCAACCTCCTGCGCCAGCTTTTTAACCAAATGCAAATTCTTGACCACCAAATTTGTGCTTGTAATCAGCGAGTGGGTTTCATCTTTCACATCGTACATGGTGGGCGGAATTGTGCCTTTCGCCATGTCACTATAAGTCTCTTTGAACTCCGCAAGCCTGCGGTTAATCATTCTAATAATTCGGGTGGAGAGAATAAACCCGACTGCTACGACTGCTACAAAAAGGCTAATCATCACAATCGGAATGCTTTTCTTGTCTCTTGCATTCCTTCTTTGCGCTACATAAAGCTGGTTTTTCTGAATATCTATCAGAAAATCTATCAAATGCAGGACTTCCTCTTCAATCAGATTCAGATTTTTGATTTCGGCAATACGATTAAAGTTTGGAGTTTGTGGAGTTTCTTCTGCAATATTACTTCCGCCACCAATGTCGCCACCGCCAAAAAAATCGTCCATTCCACCCCCGCCAAAATCGTTGAGAAATGGGTCTAAGGTAATGACTGTCTGATTTTTATCGGCTGTTTTCTCTTCGGGAGTCGCAATGAACTCACGCTCAATCCTGTCTTGCTCGTCTCGCAAACGACTGGATTTGACACTAATGTTGTACACCAAAGAAGTGGCATCGGTATTATTCCAAGCTTTTGTGTAGGAAAGTAGCGAATCTCTGGCGGCTTTGAATTCTGCATTCCAAATTTCAGCCCGCTTTTCTTTGAACTTCGCATCTTTTGTAATGAGATAATTGTCTAGCGAGCTGTTAGACTTACTTAGGCACATCTCAATCACGGTACAATAAAATTGGATTGGAACGGTATTTTGCAGGTGGAATTCTTCTCTTTCAGCAATATCCTGAAAAACTTTCACAGGATAAAAGGTAATTGAAGCGGCCGCAATGGCAATTAAAATCATACCCACAATGATATTCGCTCCAAATGATTTGAGGTTCATTTGGAAATCATAGTTGATAATCAGCCTTCGCTTTTTTCTCGCACTCATTTTACCTTATCAGTTGGATTATTTTTTGGAAACTCATTTTTGTACCAGATTTTACGCATAAGGGATAAATCTACAAACAAGTTTGGCAATTGACAAAGAATAAAGTTGGATTGAAGATTTAATTCATGCTTGACAGAAACTACCAAGCATTATAACTCTTATTGTGCTTGCGTTCAGCACATAAATCCAAAGTTGTATAAAATATCGCCACATCAGAAATTAAAACACTAACTTTGCGCACTTTTAAAATTGATGTTCACAATCATTAGCTTTATTTTGAAAATTAACAGGATTGCTTGCCGAATTTGTTGAACTGAAAAGGCAGACATTTTAAATGTTACTTTGAAACAACTCGTCTAAAAATTTTCTATAAAATCCAAAAGTATGGAATTCAGTTGCATCAAAGAATCTGCGCTATATATAACTGATATTGAGCAAACTAAAGATTTTTATAATGGCATTTTCGGTTTGCCAATCATTGTAGAAAAGCCCGATGAACTCATATTTTTCCGTGCTGGAAATTCTATATTGATTTGCTTCATTGCCGAGAAATCCGAGAGTAAAACCCATCTTCCTTCTCACTTCGGAACGGGGAAATTGCACTTCGCTTTTGAGTCTAAAAATGGCGATTACGAGCGGTGGAAAGGGTTAGTTGAAAAAAATGGCATTTTAATTGAAAAGGAAGTAGTGTGGAGAGGTAATAGAAAGTCTTTTTATTTCCGAGACCCAGACAACCATTCCGTAGAGATTGTGGAAATTGGCATTTGGGATGATTGAAATGACAACAAATGTTTACAATAACACTTGTTTGGAACTGAAAATCATAATTGTATAACATATACAGTTACTTAGGCGTATTACAAGAATAGGAATTTTTTGAATTATACTGATTTGAAATAATCCACCTTACCAACTAGTGACTAACCAACATTTATCATGAGAATCGGCATCAGCATCAATTCGGCATGGAATATTTACAACTTCCGCAAAGGGCTTGTCAAAGGCTTGCAGGCGGAAGGCCACCAAGTCATTGCCATAGCTCCGCACGATGATTATGTTGAGAAATTAAAAGAAATGGGCTGTGAATATTTTCCGTTGAAAATGGAAAACAAAGGAACAAACCCTTTGAGCGACTTAATGCTGATTTATAGATTGGGGAAAATATACAGAGAAGCAAAACTCGATGTGGTTTTGCAATTTACCATTAAGCCAAATATTTATGGCTCTTTGGCTGCTGGCTTTTCTAGCTTTTTCACAAGAACTTCTAAACTTCCTGTAATCAATAATGTAACAGGATTGGGAACTGTTTTCATTCGAGAGAAAAGTATTTCTTCTCAAATAGCAAAAGTGCTTTATCGTTTCTCTTTCCGATACCCAGATTTGGTTTTCTTCCAAAATCCTGACGACAAACAGGTATTCTTAAAGAAACATTTGGTCCCAAGAACCAAAGTTGATATTCTTCCTGGTTCGGGAATCAATTTACAGGAATTCGCCCCTATTTCCAAAACCAAAAATACGCCATTTACTTTCTTGGTAATTTCCCGACTCCTTGTCGATAAAGGCTTGAGGGAATTTGCACAGGCAATCCGATTATTGAGAGAAAAAGGCATAACTGCCAAGTTTCAGCTTGTTGGACCAATGGATTTGAATAGTGGCTTGGGAATTACTGAAAACGAAGTGGAACTTTGGCAAAAAGAAGGCTTAATTGAGTATTTCGGCAGACAAGATGATGTGAAGCCATTTATTCAGAATAGCGATTGCGTGGTGCTTCCATCTTACCGAGAAGGCACGCCAAGGACTTTGATTGAAGCGGCCAGCATGGCAAAACCGATTGTAACCACAGATGTTCCTGGTTGCAGAGAAACCGTAGAACATGGTTTCAATGGCTTTCTTTGCAAGGTGCAGAATGCAGAAGATTTAGCTGAGAAAATGGGCAATATGATTGCACTCAAACCTTCTGAACTAGAGGAAATGGGCAATAATAGCCGTAAATTAGCCGAGAGCAAGTTCGATGAGCAGATTGTGGTTGGAAAATACTTGAAACATATTAAGAAGTTCGAGAAAAATGCCAATGAAAAATCTCCTGTTCTCGTTCCCTATTTATTCTCCTATTTGTGGAATAAAGTTACCCTTCAAAGAAGTCGGGATTAATCTCAAATATGTGTCTCCCTCTGATTTTTCCCATTGCTCAATCGCTTCTTCGTAAGAATTTCCTGTGAATTCGCATAATTCCAAGTACAAATAAGGCGATTGCAAGCTTTTTTCCTTCCATTTTCCTTCCGAAATCTTTTCTAACTTCCCAAAATTTCCTAGTTGGGCAATTCTCCAATAATCATCCAGCAAAAAATAGCTTTCGGTTGGATTTTTCACTTCCATTTCTTTTATAGAAAACACATTTTCATGCGCAATTTCTTGGCTTAGAAATGGAGTAATTCCCAACCCAACTGAAGTAAACAGCTTTTTGGCCTTTTGGCTTTCCAGATAGTTAGCAACGGCAGGATAATTAGTTTCCGAGTATTTGTAAACAAACCGCTCCAAATTCCAAAGATTGAAAGCGATGGCAAGCGTGAAAATAGCTGTTTTCAGAAAATCATTCTTCAACAATTTGCTCAATCCAACAAAGGCAAAGCAGAAAAGTAGCGGATAAGCGAAAAGCAAGCCTCTCGGTGCTTTTACCAAAATGGACATTCCGCACACAAAACATATAGCAACGATTGCCAAAATCTCGATTCGGGAAAAAGTCGGCTTTTTGCTTTCGGAGATGATTTCATTGAAAAAGCCTACAACTTCCTTCCTGCCAAAGTAAATTAAACCTGCCCAACCTAACCACAAAACAGGATTTTCAAAATCTCGGATGTATTTGAAGTAGAAAAATATATCCCAATTGAAATTAGATAATTCCTTTGCTGGGTTCATGTCTTTCACAAATGCTTGGGCGTAAATGTTTTTGAGATAAAGCAAGCTGTCAATTCCCAAAATCCAACTTAGAAATGAGTATAATCCAACAAAAGCAAGAATGGAACTGCCCAAAAGTAGCCATTTTTTGAATTCAAAAGTTCTAGTTTTCAAAGTCTCCACGAAAAGCAGAATAAGAAAAAATGGAATGATTTTGTAGTTGATAGTGAAGAGTAGGGCAGACCAGAAACAAATGAGTTTCCATTTTCTCCATTCAGTTTTGCACGAGAAAAGTGATTGTTTATGATGTTTTTGGTTAAAACTTGGATGTTTAAACCAGTTAAATAGTTTTTTGAAAAAGCTTTCTTTTAGCTTTTTCGAGTCTGAGGACTCGAAATCTGTCAAGTTTGAGAACTTGACAGGCACAGCAATTCGTTTAGAAGTATAGACGTGCAACAACAAAGCAAAAATCGGGAGCGATAGGTTTTCAATTGCCAAATTCCGTGCGGAAACCACCAAGAAAGTAGTTGTTCCCACGAAAAAAAGCAATAATGCGTATTCCAGCAAATTGAGTTTGAAATGTGTCTGAAAAAGCCTTCCGAAAAGAGGAATGGAAATGGCACTAAGAATAGCGCAGATGAATTCTAACCACAAAAAACTTTCGGAAAGCTTGTAGAAAGGAGCAAGGAAAAGGTAGAAGCTCGGGCTTGCATGGTGGAATAAATTTTGGAAGTTCCCCACGCAAATTTCTTTAATGATAATCAGGTTCTTGGCAGAATCATAATCGAAAACCCCTGTTTGTTCGAGTTTGTAAATTCGAGCAAGTAGCAAAAGGCTTACTGCAAAAAACTCCAACAGAAGTAGTTTTGCGAAATTTGTATTATCGTTCCTTATTGAGTTTTCCAAAATCTGTATTCAAATTCTTATCTTTACAAATATAGAAGACATAACAGATTTACGAAGTTTAAAATTTGCCCATACTTTCGTAATGAATCGCCAAGTCACTATCTTACCAATTTACTTTAAGGAACGGGAATTAAATAAGGTGCTATTTTATTGCAGTTTATTTTTGAGGCTAGTTTAGGCAAAAATTGCAGTCGTAGCACCGCTATGGCGAAATTTTTAACGACAAATAGACCAAAAATAAGCAATAGAAAATGTGCATTTATTTATTTTCCGTTCCTAATACTACTTTAAGACTCTAAACTTTTTTGCCTGAATTGTGTTTTTTTTGACTCTTTCTACCATCGGAAAGGTCTGAAAAAAGACCATTTCCGAGGAACTTCTTCGTTTTTTGTGTAGCAATTATGTGTTTTCTAGCTTGAGCAACCAAAATTGAATATGATTTTTCAGAGTCTTAAAGTAGAACTAAGTAGGTGTAAAGATTTAATTGATAATATTACTCTTCTGCAAATGACTGATTTTCAGTAAATTGCTTTACTTTCTTACTATTTTGCTATTTATTACTTGTATTTATGCCTATTGAGAAGAAATATTTTAGCATCGGAGAAGTCGCCAAAGAGTTGGATGTTGCCACTTCCCTAATTAGATTTTGGGAAAGCCAATTCAGCACAGTAAACCCGAAAAAGAACAAAAGTGGGGCGAGAAGATATACCAAAGAAGATATTGAGCAAATCCGCACAATTTATTTCTTGGTAAAAGAGCGTGGCTACACACTCCAAGGCGCAAAGGAATTGCTAGAGAACTCTTCTGCAAAGGACAAATTACAGGCAATCCAGAGTTTGGAAAAAGTGAAAGCTTTTTTGGTTGATTTGAAAGAGAAGATTTAGAAAGTAGCCAGACAAAAGTATCAGATATCACGAAAAATATAAAATACTGATTTTCAATCGAATAGCGAAATCGTTCGAGAGTTTAAATGTGTATTATTTTCGAATAGCCTATTTACTTGCAAGCAAAAATACTCGAACGGTGGGCGTTTGAGCAGTCTTAGGAAATAATTTAGAATAAACAATATTGACAAAGTTCTCGAATGGGAAGCTAGTGCATTGAGTTCTAAGTTCTGGTTGGTATTTTTTGGAATATTTTTTTCTTCTACAAAGCAAAATCTGAATGGTTCGGCAATCCGATGGTTCCGCAATCCGATGGTTCGGCACTCCGATGGTTCGGCACTCCGATGGTTCGACATTTCGACATAGCCTGGCTACGGCTAAGAATTAATGCAGTAGAAGGAAATAAGAAACAAAAATAGCAACACAAACTTAGAATTTGATGCACTAGTATTCAGATTTCACAGCAAATTTCTGTCAATAATTAACAATTCCCACTAATCTTTTATGGCATCTCCAATACTATCTCTGTAAGCAATATCTAGTTTGTCAATGATGTTGTTCGGATTGTTTCTTTTAATACTTTGATGCCCAGCTTCTACGGCTTTTTTAAACCAAGGAGCACCATTCGGAAGGATTTTTCGATGTGTTTTCAATCCTAAATCCAGCATATCTTTCTTCCAAGTAATAAAATACCATTCCATAGAAGGCTGATGAAAAGTAGTCAGGATTCGCTTATCGAAAATGATTTTTTTGATATTGTACTGCTTTACAAATTCTGACATTTTCAAAAAAATCTCTTGAAAATTGTCAATCGGGACATATTCTGCTGTGAATTCGCAAACCAATATTGGTTTTTCTGCAATTAAATAAACATTTCCGTATTGTGTCTGAAACAAGGTCATGTAACTCTCCCCAGCTTCTAAGATTTCTTGTGTGGCTTTTGGTTTATCGAGAATCATAAAAATATTTTTATATGGCTCAAATTAAAAAAAAATGGATGCCATTTACTGTAATTAAAAAATGAATGTAATCAAAACTCTATTCCAACCAATAACATATCATCAGTCTGAATAAACCCTTTTTTCCACGTATTTATACAATCAGCCAACTTACTTTTTTGTTCTTCAATTGGCAAAGAAAAAGTGCTTTGTAGCAGTTTTTCTAACCTTTTACGTCCAAATTTCTTATTTTCTTCTCCTCCAAACTGGTCAATAATGCCATCTGTGTACATAAACAGTCTGTCTTTGGGTTTTATTTGAAACTGCGTGTTTACAACATTTTCAACTCTTTGGGAGTATTCGCCAATGGAATAGCGTGAGCCTTTCACATACCTCACTTCCTCTTCATTTATAATGTAACAGCTGGAATGTGCGCCAGAAAAAGTAAGCATTTTGGTGGATTTGTTGTATTCGATAAAACCAGCATCAGCACCGTCTCTCACAATAATATCTTCGTAGTTTTGTGCAGTTGTTCGTAAATCAGTTGGTCTAGCAAAGCCAAAATGGTTTGTGGATTGGTGTATCCTTCCGACTTCACAATTTGATTCAGGGCGGAATCAATCATAACCGTCAGCATGGCGCCAGGCACGCCATGACCTGTGCAATCAATTACAGCCACAATTTTGTGTCGCTCTGTTTCGTGAAACCAGTAGAAATCTCCACTCAATTTGAACTTTGGCTTGAACAAGACAAAGCTATCTGGGAAAAGTGAAGATATCTTTGAATCGGAAGGAAGTAGCGACTTTTTGTAGCCTTTCTGCATAGTTATTACCGTCTTTCAGCTTCTTGTTGGAGATCTGCAATTTTTTTGAGCTAATCTCCAAATCCTGTTGCAAATCATCCATGTAAGAAATGGTCATCTCCAACATAGACTGCTTAGATTCCAGCATTTCCTGAAAATAAACGACTTTTTTCCTCAAGCTCTTGTATTTCCTCTTTCATGGAAAGCAAACTGCCGGTTTTAGATTGTTTGTTGAAGAAATAACACAACCGATATTGTTTCGACTTATTAGTGCGTTAGATTTTATTTCAACAACATCTTCGTCTCAATCCTTAAACCCTTTTTCACAATTCTGTAAACTGGGCATCGGCTTGCCATTACCTTAATTTCTTGTTCCGAAAGGTTTCCTCGTATTTCTATAACTCTGCTGATTGTAAGGAGTTGCACTTTATCAGAATTTTTATTCTCATCCTTCTTTTTAGGCTCTAAATGCACTTTTATTCTCGAAACTTCTCGTTTCATATCATCCGCACCGTAACGAATGGTCATGCTTGTGGAGCTGGCGAACGAAGACATCAGCAAATCGTAAGGCGAAGGAGCCATTTCATTGCCTCCCATTCTTTTCGGGCTGTCTGCCGAGAGATGGAATTTCCCTGCTTTGATATCTGTATAAAAGTCAGATTCCGTTTCTGCCGCCACGTGCATTTCGCTGAATGGTGCAATATCTTCTGCCCGAATAATGTAGCGAGTTGCCCAAGAAGCAATCAGGTTTCCCGCATAAAGTGAATCTTCCTTTTGAGTCAGCAAATGGTCTGCACCATCGAGCGTAACAAAACTCTTTGGATGTTTTGCTCCCTTGAAAAGCTTGGCGGCATTGTCAATTCCCACAGTTTTGTCTTGTGGAGAGTGCAGAACCAGTAAAGCCCTGTTCAGGTTCGATAGTATTTGTGGCAAATCGTGCTGTTCCAAATCTTTGACAAACTGCTCTCGAATCACGAATTTTCGTCCTCCCAACATCACTTGTGCCTCGCCCTTTGCCTTGATTTCCGACATGCTGGCTTCAAACAAATGTTGCACGTGAGATGGGTCGGCTGGAGAACCAATGGTAACCGCTGCCCGCAAACTCGGAATTTGCGGAGAAGCAATAATTGTGGCCGCTCCACCCAAAGAATGCCCAATCAGCAATTGTGGAGACATGGCATTTTCAATCATATAATGTGCAGCCGCCAGAATATCTCCCACATTCGAGCTGAAATTGGTGTCTGCAAAATCGCCTTCACTTTCTCCCAATCCAGCGAAATCGAAGCTGAAAACGGCAATATCTGCCTGCGTGAGCGCACGAGCAATGTTTTTGACTGCATTCCAGTTCTTGCTTCCCGTGAAGCAATGAGCGAAAAGCGCATAAGCCGAAGGTTTTCCATCGGATGGCAAATCGAGCCGAGCAGAAAGTTTTGTTCCGTTGGAGTTCGTGAAATAGTGGCGAGTGGAACGCATCGAGTCAGATAGTAAGTTAGTGAAATAGGAAAATGGCAAGTTGAAAAGGTAATGACAAGTTTGCATAAAAATCGCTATCATTTTGTTTAAAATACGCTACTGAATTATTTGAGGCTTTTCAATTCAAGTAACCAACGACTATTGTGCTTTTAGGTATAATATAATTTGACCCACAACCCAGAAGCATTTGGATTCGTTTTGGTCTTGCACCATAATATTTATTCTCTATGAAATACGTTACTGTTATAGGAATAAATTCCACTGCAACGCCCTATGTTCATAAATTGATTGCAAATGTGTTAAACAACTGATTTACTAAAATATAAAATTGGAGCTTCAATTTGACCTAGTTGAGATAATAAGCAACTGTTTAGGGGTATTCCTCATCATTCAATCAATTTTTAGAATTTCATTGTTTAAGCCACAAAATCACATTTTTAATGCTATCATTCGTTTTTGCCCACAATTCTTGGCGTACCAATACTACATACCGACCGTTTTTCATTGATAAGGACCAATTAAAGTGCTGTCAGTTGTATAAATCGTATAACTAACTTCACTTATCGTATCGAATTGTATGGACTTTCGTTCTACTTTAAAACCATCAATGGCATGACCTGACTGTCAATCAGTCTAATATGCTGTCATTTATTTTGAAGAATCTTGTCCCATACTTGTTCATAGAGTAACACTGATGAAAGCATAGAATCACGCTTGCACAAAAATTAGTGCTAACTAATTATCTTGATTGGTTGCATTACAAGTTGTTTTACAACAACTAATTATAGATATCTGTATCTTAGCTGTGATAAATGTTAGTTGATTATGTTACATTAGATTCTACTATGCTAAAGTCGAATATACGGCAGATTTGGCGTTGCAACAATTGGATTTACCGAAACAGAACCTCAAAATAAATGAAATCATATAAAACCTCTCTACTCGTTTGGATTTTCCTACTTGTAAATTCCTGTACGAATAGCCAAATCCAACAAGAAACTACTTCTGATGATGGAAACAATAAAGATGTTGCAGACATTAAAGGTTGGCGCAGAGCAAGTAACCAACTATTTACCTTTACTGAAAGGAAAAAGGATTGCCTTGGTCGTAAATCAGACTTCTATTATTGGCAATGAAAGCAATCACACCCATTTGGTAGATTCTTTGGTTGGATTGAGTGAGGGAAATGGCTTTTCAATCAAAAAAATCTTTGCGCCCGAACATGGTTTCCGTGGCACGGCAGATGCTGGCGAGAAAGTGAAAGACGGGAAAGATACCAAAACTGGTTTGCCAATCATCTCTCTTTATGGAAACAACAAAAAGCCTAGCAAAGAACAATTAGCTGATATTGAGTTGGTTATATTCGATATTCAGGATGTAGGAGCGAGATTTTATACTTACATCAGCACAATGCACTATGTGATGGAAGCTTGTGCGGAAAGTAAAATTCCCGTTCTCATTCTGGACAGACCAAATCCGAACGGCTTTTATGTAGATGGACCAGTATTGGAATTACCTGAACAATCTTTTGTGGGAATGCACCAAATCCCGATTGTGCATGGTTGCACCGTGGGCGAATTGGCGAAAATGATTAACGGAGAAAATTGGCTGAAAAATGGAGTTCAAGCAGACTTGACAGTCATTCCTGTTGAAAATTATACGCACCAAACTCGCTATTCACTTCCCGTGAAACCGTCTCCAAATTTACCAAATGACTGGGCAATTTCGCTTTATCCATCGCTTTGCCTATTTGAAGGAACCAACGTGAGTATTGGAAGAGGAACGGAAAAGCAATTCCAAATTGTTGGGAATCCAAATTACCCAAGCAAAGACTTCTCATTCACTCCAAAAAGCATGGAAGGCGCAAAGTACCCAAAATACGAAGGTAAAGTTTGCTACGGAAAGGATTTGACCACCAAAAAATTCGCTTATTCCCACGAATTTTTCCTGACAGAGTTGATTGATTTTTACCAAAACTCCACCAACAAAAAGGATTTCTTCATTCCATTTTTCACAAATCTGGCTGGCACAAAAAAACTCCAACAGCAAATTGAAGCAGGAAAAACAGAATCGGAAATTCGGGAAAGCTGGCAAGCAGATTTGGAGAAATATAAAGCGATGAGGAAAAAATATTTGCTTTACGAAGAATAAGGGAATGTGTAAATGTGTAAATGTGTAAATTTGAGAATTAGGAAATTTGAAAATGAAAAGCAATGTATGTTGCCTAATCTTATAAACAGTTCTTCTGGGAATAAGAACCTACAAATTTAACATTCAGCTAAATTGAAATTTGGATTACGAAATGAATTTTTTGCGTCAAATTTTTTTTTCATTTTCACATCTGCAAATTTACTCATTCTCAAATTGATTTACTTTCCCAAACTCAAATCAATTTTGTAGCCATAAGGGCAATGTCGGCAACCACTTTTGCAGCAATAACCACGCTTTCGGTGGTGTTTTTCGGTAAAAACCACGAAGCCGTTTTCCATGTAGAAATCATCTTCTTCTTTAGAGTTTCCGTAGAGGTTTTTCTTATTAGGCGGCTTGCTGTGCATGAGAACAATTTTTTTTGAGTTGACGAGTCTCGAACAGGATGTTTTCAGAAATGTTTTATTGCGCCTACACATTGTTACGTCAAAGTTTGGAAAGTGTTCATTTTCAAATCAAAATCAACATTTTATAGGCGTATTCGCCACCGTAAACTTCGTTTTATTGGCGAAAGAATAATGCCACCATTCCGTTCGGATTCTTCTGAAACCGACTGATTCCATGGTATCTCGGAGGATTTTACGGTTTTCGAGTACATTTTTAGGCAAATCTGTGAAATCTTGATGCGCCTTTTTCCCGAAGAAGTCGAACGGAGTTCCCATATCCAGTTCTTTCCCTGTTGAATCTACCACAGTCATATCTACTGCGCCACCACGGTTGTGAATTGAGCCAATTCCCTTGTACGGATTCGCCACGTAACTCGCATTCGGGTATTTATCCCACATTATTTTCTGAATATCGAGTGGGCGGTAACAATCGTAGAACTTGATTCGCAATCCTTTTTCCTTGGAATTTTTCTTGCGCTTTTAGCAAAGCAGTTGCCGCCTCGTAGCGCATTAGGCAACGCCCGCATTC
This sequence comes from uncultured Cytophagales bacterium, assembly GCA_963729615.1. Taxonomy (GTDB): domain Bacteria; phylum Bacteroidota; class Bacteroidia; order Cytophagales; family Flammeovirgaceae; genus JBLIFI01. The sequence continues at coordinate 380,788 of CAVSOI010000020.1, read as the reverse complement.
GTAAACCGTTTCGCCAATGAAATTATCATCGGTGGCGTATTTCATATCCAAAATGAAACTTTTGTCGAGCATTCCCACATCTACGAAAGCAGAATCGGGCAAGGCGGTTTTGAATTCTCCAAAAAAGTTCGTGCCTTTGATGCTTCCCTTGTTAATTTGAAGAAAATCCTGAAAAATCTGGATGTATTCCTTGTCCGTTTTCCCTTGATAGAAATCATAAGATTCGGAAAGGTTGATGAGTTTTCCGAAAATTCGGATTTTGGCAGAATTCTGGTTGGATTCCACAACTTCCCAACCGCCATCGGCAATTTTCTCAATTTTTGCATCTGCTTCTTGGTCTTCTTCCTGCTGGTAGATTACGAAAGTGAAATCTGAACGGAGAATGATGGAGTTTTGGTAAACCATAAATTCTTTTTGCACTTCGCTTTTAAAACGCTTGTCTAAAATAGTCCCTAAAATCTTGCTTTTATTCTGCTCCACCAACTCTTTAGAATAATGGTTGAATTCGGTGGCAATTACCATGGGGATTTTTCCATCGTAAAATCGCATCTCGCTGATTGCCAAATCCTTATAATCCATCCCGAGAAAAGCCTCCTTTATTTTTAATACAAATTCCTTTCCTTTCAAAGCAGAATCTAACTGAATGAGTTGCGTGCCTTGTTTGCTTTCCAAATTGTATGTACTCATTTTGCCGCCTTTCACTCCGAACTCAAATGTTTTCAGTTTTGCATTGCTGTCGAAATGTTTGGAAGAGCGTTGGTAGCCGTTCCAAATTTCGAGTGCGGTAATTTGCGTTTCCTCTTCTAGCTTGAAAGTCAAGGTTTGTTCCTCGCCATTATTGGTTGCGCCTTCCACCCAAACCATTTCCTTTCGGGAGTCGAAAAGTTGGCTCGCTTTGTAGGAGTTTGCAGGTTTCAAAGTCGATGAGGCAACTATTTTCCCTTTCAAGTTCACAGGTGGTTGGATTTTCAGAATTTCTTCCTTTTCGCCAGAAAAAGTCAATTCACTAATTCCAACCGAAAGTTTTGGGTCGAAAACCACAATTTCTTGAATGCTTCCTTCAGATTCGTTCTTAATGGTCTTCAATTTTTCCACTTCTTTGATTCTCAGGAAAACCGTAGTGAATCTCAGAGCCAATTCTGATGGGTGCTTTCGGGTCGAAATCGCCAAAGCTTTTGCCGTCTCCGTAGAAAGTAATTTCCTTGATTTTATCTAAATCCGCTCCTTCTGCCACTTTGATTATGAGTTGGTGCAAATAAGTAGGCTTTGGGAAATAGAGCATAATTCCTTCATCGGTCCTGCGCCCTGAATGGTTTTCCAATGGGTTTCTGGCTTTCCGTCAAATAGGTTTTCAATTCCGAATCCTTCCGTAGTGGAAGTTCCGTAAACTCCTTCGAGAAAGGAAATGCCTTCGTATTTGTTGGAGATTCCTTCATCTGCAACATTATTATTATCAGCATCTTTGTTCTCATTTCCTCCACAAGAAAGAAGTACCAATAGGAAAGCAAGCGTAGAAATGGATTTTTGCATATCAGAGAATGTTTAGAAAAATTTGAGGGTAGTGTGAAAGAGGTAAGGCTACTCTATGGATAATTCGGCACAAGCGGAGTGCCGCCCAGCGGAGTGCCGCCCAGCGGAGTGTCGCCCAGCGGACGCTCAATGCTGTCAACTTAGTGATTTTTCGTAGTAAATTAGCGACTCGGGAGAGTCGCTGTACAGTTTGAATTCGTACCACGACTCTCCCGATGGGACTCGCCTTCGAGTCGTCAAGTATGAGTATTTTTTACGAGTTGAATATAGCATATGGATAAGGTGAAGTAAAAAATATGATTTTGCAATTCTGTTTTTCTTAAGTTGACAACATTGAGCGGACGCTTGCGCTATAGTTTTTTATTTCGTTAGCCTTACCAGTTTATCACTACTAATTTGAGCAAGAAAAAACTCTCACAAAAATATTTCTTTTTTGCGAGAGTTGGGCATTCGTTTTCTGTGGCAGGCTATAAACAATGTGGAAAGTGCTTTTTAATAATATCATCAATGTTTTCTGCTGTAAGCGGTTTGCTTTCAAAACGAGCCAACGTGGAGTTTTTCTCCGCTTTTTCTTTGTCGTCTGGCGAAACAGATGTGGTCAGCATCGTAACCACGATTTCTCCTTTTTGAGAAAGCTTTAGCTCTTCGTATTCCTCCAAAAATTCCCAACCGTTCATTTCAGGCATATTTATATCCAAGAAAATGAGTTCCGGTTGCGGATACTTATTGTTTTCTAATGTTGTGAGATATTCTAAAGCGTCTTCTGCTCGGTATTTCACAATGATTTCCTCCGCAACCTCTTTTTTCTCCAATCTATCTTTATGGATGTAGTTGTCGGCTTCGGAATCATCAATCAAGAGTATTTTCTTCAACTTTTGTTTCATCGCTATCTATTGTTTTTGAAATTGTAAAACTAAATGTACTGCCTTTTCCTTGTTCTGACTCCACCCAAATATCCCCATCGTGCAAATTGGCGATTTTTTTACAGAAAGCGAGCCCAATTCCCTGTCCTGCAAATTCGGTGTCGCTGTGCAATTTGCTGAATATGTTAAATATTTTTTCTTGGTTTCTTTCCGAAATCCCTATTCCTTTATCTTTCACAAAAAACCGCCAATGAGTTTCCTCCTCTTGTGCGCCTATCAAAATAATTGGCGATTCATCTGGTTTGGTAAACTTTATTGCATTGGTAAGCAAATTTTGGATAACCTGCGAAAACTCCGCCTTGTAAAGTTTCAATTTCGGTAATTCTTCCACAACTATTTTTGCTCCCGTCTCGGTTATGATGCTGACCAAAGTCATTTGAACATCGCCCACCAAATGTTGCAGATTTGCCGTTTCTGCCTTGGCTGATGCACCCAATCTGGCATAATTAAGCAAACTGGTAATCAAATTCCGCATTTTCTCGGTTCCTCCATCAATAAACTGGAAATACATTTGGGCAGATTCCCCCAACTTCTCTCCATATTCTTCTTTAAAAAGAGCAATGAAGTTGGAGACAGTCCTAAGCGGTTCCTGCAAATCGTGCGAGGCGATGTAGGCAAAATGGTTCAGTTCCTTATTTTTTGCTTTGAGTTGTTTGACCAAAAATCTGGCTTCCTTTTCCGACTTGGCTCGCATTCTTATCTCTTTCTTGGTCTCATCTACAGCACTTTCTCAGGTATTGATTGGTCTGTTGCAACTCTTCTATTGACTGGTCGAGCGAAGTCCTGGTTTCCGAAAGCTCCTTCATGAGCGGAATCGTTTTGGAACTAATGTTATATAACCCAACCCCAATAATAATGATGCTTGTTGAAATCAGTCCGATTGCGAACCACCTAAGCCAAGCGGTTTTTTCACGAATTCTTTCAAGCACCTTTGTTTCTTCTTGAGACATATCTTTCAGCAATACCTTTATTTCGGACATCATTCGGAAACCAATATCAGAACGGAAAATGCCAATCGCTTTTTCATACTGATTATTTTTTGCCAATTTAACGGTCTCTCCCATCTCATTGAATTTCCTTTTCACAAGATTTTTCAAAGGAATCATTTTACTTTTCTGTACGGGGTTTTCCGCAGTAGCCAACATTATTTGCGCTAATAGACTATCTACTTTTTGGGCAGCGGAATAATAAGACTCCAAATATTTTTCCTCGCCATCCAAAAGAAAACCTCTTTGGCCAGTTTCAGCATCTTTTATAGTAGAAAGGACTTCTATCAGCTGATTCCGAACGGTCAATGTATGTATTGCCCAATCGTTATTGTTATCTTCCAAATAAAGAATCCCTACTACAGAAGCCAAGACCAAAATCAGCAATAGCCAAGAAATTGTCAAAATTTTGACTCCTCCCTTTCTTATGCTATCCATCAAGGATAATTTGTACTGATTTGATTTTTTTATAGACATTTTTCTCTTTTTGATTTTTGGAGTCAACTAGCATTCGGCTAATAGCTCTCACTTGGTCTTAGAAGAATTAGGTTAGTTCTTCTCTGAAAATATAGAACTCGTTTATCACTAGCTGAAGCTAGTGGCAATTGAATCAGGACTTGGAAAGCTTGTTTGTGCATCCATCTTCAGATAGATATTTAGGATAAGTAGGTGGAAGGAATTATTTAACATTTCTAACATTTCGATAACTTACCTTAGCATCTTTCTATTTTTTATTTGTACTTAACAACCCAAAAATGATATTTGAAATACAGATTTTGGCTAGAGTCTTAAGGTAGAATTAGGAATTCACTCATACTACTGGACATGAGTGAATCGCTGTGATTCGACTATCGGCAGAGTCCGCAGGTCCTGCCAGACGTTGAACGGCCATCGTGGCTCAGATTAAAATCGACCTTCGGCAGGGTTTTCTGGGGTCGGACAGCCGATGCTGTCGCCATCGACAACGCTGCCGAGCTCTCAATTTTTGAAGATGTCCAGTAGTATGGAATTTCCTTAAAAGTGTGTTTGAATCGACTTATTTTAGGGTTCTATGGCTTTCTAAAAATACTTTCTTAATTATTTTCTCTTCGCATAGCTTCGGCTATGTGTTTTTCAAATGCCTAGAAAGCCTGTTTTGAAAATCTCGTAAAATCCCCAAAAAATCAATCCAAACATAACTCTGACCTGATTTTAAATCATCATAAATATTACTATCAATCTTTAACATATTGGGGCTTGCTGATGTTCAAACAAAAGCTTAATTCATTTAAACTCCCAACGATACTTAAAATCGTATAGCATTTTAGGTTTCTGATTACACTATCCAAATCAATTTGTCTTATTCCCAATCTGACGATAGCGAAAAAATTCAATTTCAGGATGCTTCTGGTTTCTACACCACCAAGAAGCGGTCTGCCATTATGAGCAAAATTCGTGGGAAAGACACCAAGCCAGAACTCCTCCTCAGAAAAGCACTTTGGCAATTAGGGTTTCGCTACCGACTGAATGTGAGGAAGTTGCCAGGAACTCCAGATATTGTTTTCAAGAAATATCGGTTGGCAATTTTTGTAGATGGCGAGTTTTGGCACGGCTACAATTGGGAAGAGCGTAAAAAGAAAATCAAAACCAATCGGGAGTTTTGGCTTCCGAAAATTGAGAAGAACATGGAGCGAGACAAAATCGCCACCGCAAAACTAGAAGCAGCAGGTTGGATTGTGCTACGGTTTTGGGCAAAAGAAGTACAGGAAAATCTGAAACGCTGTTTAGATGAAGTCATGTTTCATTTGGGGTACTCTTGAAAAGAATTGGCGATTTGGCGAGTTCGTGAATTGGCGAATTAGGGAAAAGGGTGGAATAGGGTAGTGGTAAACTGGTAAGGCTAACAAAACAAAAAAACCATAGCGCCAGCGTCCACGCTTGCACCACAAGCAAAAATCAAAGTTGTACTCAATACTCAAATTTATGATTGAACCATTTTTAATTCTTCATTCTTCATTTCCCCAATCAATAATTGTACTTATCAAATTCATAATTCATAATTGGGGTATGATTCTATTTTGTACTTGAACTTATTCGTAACATCTAATATCTCAAGTCTAACATCTGATGCCTCTCAATTAAACAATTCCCCAATCCAACCTTTTCTATTTCTAAGATTTATTTTACCAAAAGGAGATCATGATAAAATACACATTCAAATTTGGGAAATTGCCGATTTTGGTTTCCGCCATCCATAACGGACACGAAATCCGACCAGAACTTTTGCCCTATTTCAATTTGACCGAGCCAGAAAGGGAACGGGAAGAGGATCCGCACACGGCAGATCTGATTCCCATCTCCGACAATACAATTCAGGTTTCCACTTCCCGTTTTGAGACTGATTTGAATAGACCACGGGAAAAAGCGGTTTACCAAAAGCCTGAAGATGCTTGGGGTTTGCCACTTTACAACGAAAACACACAACTTCCGCAAGAGATTATTGAAACCTCTCTGCAAAATTTCGATGATTTCTACAGCAAACTCCATCAGCATATTTCCAAACTCCTAGAAGAGCATAAATATTTGATAATCTATGATTTACACTCTTATAACCATAGGCGAGAAGGCATTGATAGTTTCGCAGACCCAGAAACGAACCCAGAAATAAACATTGGCACAGGAAATATTGACCAACAAATTTGGCGACCTGTTTTAGATACTTTGCTTCACGAACTCCAAACTTTCAATTACGAAGGAAGATTTTTGGATGTGCGAGAGAATGTGAAGTTCAAAGGTGGCTATTTCTCGAAGTTTCTGTTCGAGAATTTCGGCAACCGAGTTTGCCCAATCGCCATTGAGTTCAAAAAGATTTTTATGAACGAATGGACTGGGGAAGCCAACGAAAACCATTTGATGCACCTCCGACAAATGCTGATTGACACCATGTTGCCTGTGCAAGAAGAATTGAAAAAAATCGGTTGATGTGCTGATGTGCTGATTTGATAATGTGAGAATTAGGAAATGTGGAAATTTGAGAATGATTTAGTTTAGTAATAGTGAATGTTGACAAAGTTTTTGTATGGGAAGTTGGCTGCGTAGAACCTGCCAATCTTCAAGTTTCATAATCAATTCTTGTCAATAAACTCTAATGTCAGACAGGGCGGGCGCATCTCATTTTGTCGCACATTGAAAAAACATACGCTGGCAGAGGTCGCAGACCCTGCCGAGGGTCAGACCCCAGACGTTGGTTTCATAATCTCTTATTTTTCATTAGGAATATCGGTTTAGAGCGCACAGCACTTTTTGAAGCGGACGCTTCAACAAATGACAAGTCCGAGCGGATGCTCGAACTATTTAGGCGACCTATCCCGATATACCTATTTTTCATTTTGAAAAGTAGATTTTAATTTATTGCGACATTTTGAGATGCGCCCGACAGGGCTTTTTCATAAAAAATAAAAACATCATTTTTTTGCATATCAGTACACTTTGAAATAGTTCGAGCGTCCGTTCGGACTCGAACTTAGAAGGAAGCATCAGCTTCCAAGCCATTACAAATCCTAAACTGGCAATCAAAATTAATTTTATGAAAAAGCCGTGTAATGTCAGATTAAATCGCATAATAATGTAAATATTAAGTCCGAGCCTATGCTCGAACTGTTTGGGCAAATCATATCAAAGCAGAAGAAAGCCGTGCCTTATAGAAAACTGACTCTTCTTTTTTAATTCATAATTGTTGATTTTTCACTTTACCAACTTGCTATTTTACCACTTTACTATCTGAAATGACTTCCAAAGAAATTACCGAGAAAATAGAATCACAAGAACCCATTAATCATCAATTTGGAGATGGCGAGGAATTGGTAATGGAAAAGCCTTTGCCTTATTTGTGCCTTTACCGATACTCCGAGAAGCCAAATCCGCAAATGTTGGAGATTGTGCATACGCAAGCTTCTTACTTGGTTGCCAAGGATTCTAAGCAACTGCAACCGCTTATTTCCTCAATTTCCAAATCAATTTCTACCCATTTCAACACCTTTATGATTGTGGAAATTTGGATGGAGGAATATGGCACGCACACTTTCAACATTCATTGCCCCGAAGATAAAGCGCCAGCCACGGTGCATTCTATGACTAAAAGCGTAGAGGAAATTGCTCGGGGAAATTCCCAAATAAATAGCAAAGTAACCAATGGAGTGGGAAGTCCGCCCCATTTATCGCCTATTTTTGAGTTGGATGAAGCCATTAAGCTAGGCTGTTTGCCAATTGGATTGGGAATTCCGCCAATTTTTCATGGAGGAACCGGACCAAGAGATTTACCCAATTTATTTCCGTGGCCTGAAAGCGCATCTGTCGGAAGCCATCAAGAAAGCAGTTTTTGAATTTATTCGAGTGCAGACTTCGAGCAAGTTCACGCATCATTTAATGTTTGGGAAAACGCAGATTGATTCGGCTGCCAAAGAAGTGGATGCTTGCTTCTCGGAACTATTGGGCAGAATAGATTTCCTGCTCAGGGTTTCCCCAGTGAATGAAAACGAAGCTTGGGAAATTTTCCAAAAAGACAATTATAAGAAAACTCCAAAGTTCAATTACAGACTGGTTTCGCTCGACCCAGAGTTGGAGAAAAGACGTATTTTCAATGTGCCAATGGAGCAAGTGAAAGACCCGACCATTGCCTTCATTTTGCGAGAAGCACGGTTGGAGTTAGAGAAAAAACTCTGCATGTTAGAAGAACGGGAGTCGCCCAGTTTTAGGTTTATGGGCGAGAGTGTTTACGGCATTCCCGATGAGAATTTGATTCAGGCAGCCAAAAGCATTCTTATTCACACTTCCTCACAATCCAAACTCAAAGCTGAATACTACAATTGCCATCAATTTGCCGAGGTGGCGCAGAAAGAAGTGGATTATTACAAAAGCAAATTCCCCGAACTGCCACTTTCTATCAAAATCAGAGAAGATATGACGGGTCTGATGGTCTCCAAACACGAACTTTATATTGGCAAATCTACTAACATTAACCAGCACCGAGCCAGTGCGCTGATTCAGCATGAGGTTGGAACGCACGTTTTGACACATTGCAATGGGAAAAGGCAACCGTTTCAGCAAATGGCAGTCGGCTTTGCAGGTTACGATGAGTTGCAGGAAGGCTTGGCAGTTCTCTCAGAATATTTAGTGGGTGGATTGAGTTCTACTAGACTTAGGTTGTTGGCAATCAGAGTGTTGGCAGTAGATTTGATGGTAAAGGGAGATTCCTTCGTAGAATGTTTCCATGAACTCAATCAACATTACGGACTCAGCGCACGGAAGGCATTTAATGTAACCACTCGTGTTTTCCGTGGTGGCGGTTTGCCCAAAGATGCCGTTTACCTCAAAGGGCTGATTGATTTGCTCGGCTATCTCAAAAATGGCGGAGATTACGAGGTGCTTTTCGCAGGGAAATTCGCCCTGCGCCATGTTCCGCTGATTGAAGAATTGATTCACAGAGGAACTTTGAAAGATGTAGTTTTGCCCAATCACTACCACGATGACGCTTACCAAGAACGACTTGCAAAAGTGAAAAAGGGAATGAAAGTAGAGGAGTTGGTAAACTTATAAGCCCTCAAACAGATTACGATTAGGAGATAAATTCCAACACCTAAAAATCCAACCAGAAAAAATATGAAAATAGCATTTGTAATTAACGATATCAATACCGAAAAGGGAAATTATACCACGCCTTGTTTGGCTTTGAAAGCTCATGAAAGAGACCATGAGGTTTATATGTTTGGAGTGGGAGATTTGTGCTACACTTCTGATGGACACATGAGTGCCAGAGCGAGAAAGCCTAAGAAGAAGAAATATAAATCTTCTGATGAATTTATGGCTGATTTGCACAAATCTAAGGAGGTTCGAGTGAATTCAAAAGAATTGGATATCATGTTTTTGAGGAATAACCCAGCCGATGAGATTGGCGTGCGGGATTGGGCGCAAAATTCAGCCTTTATTTTCGGGCAAATTGCCGAGCATGACGATGTGATTGTAGTGAACAATCCAGCTACGCTTTCCAACGCCATCAATAAAATGTATTTCCAGCACTTTCCTGAAATTCTTCGCCCGAAAACGGTTATTTCGAGAGATGAAAAGGAAATTTTAGATTTCTATGAATCGCAAGGAAAGAAAATGATTTTGAAGCCTTTGCAGGGTTCTGGCGGAACGAATGTTTTTTTAGTGAACGAGAAAAGCGACCATAATCTTTCTCAAATCGTGGAGGCAATCAACAAAGATGGCTACATCATTGCCCAAGAATATTTGCCTGCTGCTTCGGAAGGAGACACTCGTTTGTTCATTATGAATGGCGAGCCACTTTGCGTAGATGGACATTATGCGGCCATTAGGCGTGTGAACGATGGGAAAGTGAGAAGCAATATTTCCGCTGGTGGGCATCCTGCCAAGGCAGAAATCAGTCAGCAGACTTTAGAATTAGTAGATGTCTTGCGCCCCAAACTGATTCAAGATGGTATGTTCTTGGTCGGAGTGGATATTGTGGGAGACAAACTGATGGAAATAAACGTGTTCAGCCCAGGCGGTTTGAACATGATGAGCAAAAATTACAAAGTCGATTTCCTTACGCACGTAATAGAATCTTTGGAGCAAAAAGTAAAATACAGAGACATGTACGGAAAAGGGAACTTGAGCAATGCGCAATTGGCGATGCTCTAGTGCATCAATTCCTAAGTTCGTGATTGTATTTTATGTATCTTTTTTCCTTCTACTGCATTAAAATTCTTAGCCGTAGCTAGGCTATGCCTGCAAATTTTGCTTTGTAGAAGAAAAAAATATTTCAAAAAATACCAACCAGAACTTAGAACTCAATGCACTAGCCAAATAGCAAAATGGTAAGATAGGAAAATAGCAAAATAGCAAAGTAAAAAAATCCTGATTTGAACGTAAAGTTTGAATCAGGATTTTTAGGATTTACAGAATGAAAAAGGGATTTTGCTGGAGAGTTATTGTGTGATTTGTGTCTTGAAATCAAGCTAAATGGAAATCGAAAAAAGTAATCCTGCCTTATCCCAAAATCCTGCGAATCCTGATTCGGACAAGGTGGAATTGGCGAGTTGGCGAGTTGCTGAATTGGCGAATTGAAAAGAAGTTTGAATCAGGATTTTCGGGATTTCCAAGATGGAAAATGATTTTGCTGGATAGTTATTGTGTGATTTGTGCCTTGAAATTAAGCTAGATGGAAAATCGAAAATGTATTCTGCTTTGTCCCAAAATCCTGCGAATCCTGATTCAGACAAGGTGGGATTTGTGAAAATTATGACAATTATCAAACAGTAACAATCTTATTCAGCGATAGCGTAAACGTACTTCCTGCGCCAAATTCGCTTTCAACGGAAATGCTTCCGCCCTGTGCTTCCATAAATTCTTTGCTGATTGCCAAACCCAGCCCCGTGCCTTCTTTCGTTGTGCCTGGCACTCGGAAATATCGGTCAAAAATCTTGTCTTTATATTGTGGAGAAATTCCCTGCCCTGTGTCCTTTACCAAAATAAGAACTTTGTCTTCCGCTTCTTGAATAGTTACGAAAATGATGGAATTATCGTAAGAATACCGAACTGCATTCGAAATCAGATTCGTCAGTACCCAAGCTGTTTTCTCATGGTCTGCCTGCACTTCGGAAATGGTTTTTGGGCAGTCGATTTCAAATTTTATTTGCTTGCTTTCCGCTTGGGTTTTGGTGGCATCAACAGCATAATTCAGAATTTCATTTGGGTCAGCCGGTAACATAGAAAGTTGGATGTTGCCACTCTCCAACTGTGTCATATTCAACAATTCCCCAGTAATTTTGAGCAATCGGTCGGCATCGTCATTAATGCTGTCGAGCAACTGTTTTTGCTCTTCGTTCAAGTTCCCGACCTTCTCGTTGTTCATCAATTGCAAACCAACTTTGATAGAGGAAATAGGCGTTTTGAACTCATGGGAAACATTGGCGATAAAGTTAGTTTTGGCAAAATCCAACTCCTTATATTCCGTTACGTTTCGTAGCAAAATGACGTGTCCGATTATTTTTGGAGCAACATTGCCGTCAGCCACCAAAGCGATTGGCTGAATATCCTTTACGAAATAACATTCCTTCTCATTCGCATAAATTTTCATGGGTTTCGGTTGTATTGAGGAACTTTCCACCTCCTCTACATCCCGAATCAGCTCACGCAAAAGGTCATTTCTGAGTGCCAAATCCTTAGAATCGAAACCAATGAGTTCTGCATCTGACATGCCAAGAACGGAATTTGCCTCTTCGTTGGCAAAAATCACTCTCATTTCATCGTCCAATCCAATAACTGGGTCTTGCATTTTATCTATCAGCGTCTCAACTCGCTTCTTTTCTGTCATGAGTTTAGCCAAACTACTGCTGTTGTATTCTTGCAGTTTCTCTGCCATGACATTGAAAGATTTTGCCAACTGACCAAACTCACTTTCATTGTCAATCAGCACCCGTTCCGAGTAGTTTTTGTCGGCAATTTGCCCAATACTTTCTGTCAATTTCTTGATTGGGTTGGCGATGTTCGAAGGCAGATTTACCAACAGGACAAAGGCAATCAGAAAGAACACAACTCCGCTGACCACAATCCAAGAAACTGCACTATCGGCAGTAAGTTTCGCCACCTCGCTTTTCCGCTGAATCGCTTGCATGTTCATATCTATGATTTGATACAAATTGTTGCGGACTGGAACGGAAAAGAACCCATTTTCAATATTTTCCTTGGATTGTTCAAAGTTGGCTCGCAACTCTTCGGTAATGTCTGCCTCTCCAATTTCGGTAATGTTGCTTTCCTGTTTCTTAAGGTTGGATTCAAAAAAATCAATATCTCCTATGTTGGCATATTCTATTGCCGAAAGCATGTTTCGGCAATACTGCAAACTATTGTAATTCTCCGACAATATGTTTTCCGTATCGTTTTTCAGTGCATTGATATTGAACGAACCCACCAGGCTCAAAATCAATATCAGCAGAAAAAGTAAGCCGACTCCAAGCGTTAATTTTGTTTTGATTTTCATTTGTTATGGCTTATACAACTTGAAACTGTGAGATTTTCGACTTGACTCATACTACTGGACATGAGCAAAGCCATGCCTGTCAGAACCTTAGTTCTGACAGTTCTCGGATTCTCAAATCCGATGCGACTCGGCTCCGATGAAAACTAACGATGTCCAGTAGTATGAGGTTAGTCAAAATTTGAGATTTCATGTATTGCACTATTTTTAGATTTAATTAAAAAATATATGGCAATAATTTGACTAAATGTAATAATAGCAAAATATTGATTACCAAGTATTTGAGCCATTTTTTATTCTTCATTCATAATGGCCAGGCCACCCTGTCTTAATTTCCCCAATCCATAATTGTACTTATCAAATAAATAACTCATAATTGGGGTTATTACCTACAAAAACGAAAAACGCTTGATAACAACTACTTGATACTTGATACTTCTATTATGAAAGAATCACAAGGTCAATGTCATTTAAAGAGAGTAGTTTCAGAAACTCTTTGAATGAATTGGTTGCCAAAATCATTTTCAGCAAATTGATTCTGGGTTTCCCCATGAAAATAGTCGTTATTTTCCGCTCATTTGCTTGGGCTATAATTGCTTTTGCCACTGATTCACTCTCGACTTTAATAATCTCCGCCCCCAATTCTGTAGCCAATTTGAAATTATTTATCAAGTGCCTTTGCTTGTCTAGCGGGATTTTGTCTGCGCTTTCTTTTGGGGTTTGAACATACAAAACATACCATTTGTTGCTGTAATAATTCGATAGCCTTGCGGTTTTCCTTATCACGATTTTTGCCTTTCTGTCATTACTGCTGATGCAAGCCAGAAAGCGTTCGTGTTTCAGCGCATTGGGCTTGGTTACTTCCGACTCCACCTTTCTGACAACCTGCGAGGCAACCTCTTTCAAAGCCAATTCTCGAAGCTGCAGAATGTGGTCTCTTTTGAAAAAATTTTGGAGTGCTTGCTGAATTTTCTCCGCTTTGTACACTTTTCCTTCTTTCAAACGCTCAATCAACTCATCGGCAGGCAGGTCAATATTCACGACTTCATCTGCTTGGCTCAAAACGCTATCGGGAACTCGTTCTCTGATTTCCAGCCCAGTAATTCCTTTCACATCTTCGTTTAGGCTTTCGATATGCTGAATGTTCACAGCCGAAATCACGTTGATTCCCGCAGCAAGAATGTCCATTACATCTTGCCAGCGTTTTTCATTCTTGCTTCCCTCAATGTTGGAGTGCGCCAGTTCATCAACAATTACCACTTCTGGGCGCAAGTTCAGGATGGCTTGCAAATCCATTTCCTCCAATTCTTTTCCTTTGTAGAATAACTTTCGGAGTGGCACTACGGGAAGTCCGGCAACCAGCGCATGGGTTTCCTCTCGGTTGTGCGTTTCCACAAATCCGATTTTCACATCTATCCCGTTTTTCAGCAAAGTATGTGCTTCTTGCAACATACGGTAGGTTTTGCCCACTCCAGCACTCATGCCAATATAGACTTTCAATTTCCCACGCCTGGCTTTTTTAATCAGGTTGAGAAATTCTTCTGCCGATTTTCTAGTTTCTTCCATAGGCTTCTATAAACAACGTTTGTGCTTCGCTTTTCCAGAACAGTTTTGGCAAAATCGCTTTGAAGAGCGAAGTAAGTATAAGTACAAAATAGAAAAAAAGTAAAATAGAGAAATAGCAAGTTAGGTGTTGATAATCAATATGTTTTGCTGTAATTACGGTTTAATCCATACTATTGGACATGAGCCACTTTGAAGTGCAAGCCTAGAGGATTCAGTTTTTAAGCTGGTTCGAGCGTCCACGCTCGAATCAATTTCATAAAATGTACAGTAGCATACGATTGAATCAATAACATCATATAAGAATCTGAAAATCAATTCATTGTATATTTTCTTAATACATTTGCCTTATTTATTGCTAGCACTGACGTACCAAGCTAATGATGTACCGTCCCGTTGGAACTCTTATGTGAGTCCCAACGGGACGACATATCTTTAGAATAGGACGTGAGTCCTATTTTAGCTATTTTGCTGTCTTTCTATTTTGCACTTGTACTTATTTACCTAAAAAGCGATGCTCAAAGACGTGCCAATGAAATAGTTGTTCTTTGAAGGCTCTTGGTCTCTGTCCGTGAAAATATTGTCTCTTTGGCTGTTGAAAGTTCTCGCTTCAATTCTCCAAAGCACATTATCCATTACGCTGACATCGGCATTTAACGAGTAACCATAAGTCTGAAAGCCGTTGGGCGTTCCTGTGGAAACGATTACTCCTTCTTTGTCTGAATAATATTCGGCTCTGGCGGCAAATGCCAATTTTTCGGTTGCTTTGTATTGAGCAATGAGTACGGGAGAATACCATAAATCGTAATCGCTACTACCTTTTTCCTCTTGCTGTGCGCCAATATCGAAGCCGGCAATTAAGCCAAATTTCGGGCTGATTTGGAACTGACCGTAGAAATTATGGAAATAGCGCATCTGCCGAGTGCTGTCTGGGAAGTCATTGCCAATGAATGAACTGCTATTCAATGTGACTCTTTCGTTTGGAGTCCAAGTGATTTGATGCCCAAACGCAGGAGTTTGGTTGCCATCTACCCGTTGCATTCTTTGCCAACCGTTCACAATCAAACCACTTACAAACCATTCTTCATTATCGCTGGTGTAGGAAATTTTTGCTCCAGATAGGAAATAGGGCGAGTTTTCTGCCAGAATACTTCGGGTCATGTTCCAGCAATTTGCGCCAATGGCACTTTCAAAACCAATGTGCGAGGCGAAAACACCTGCATCTACCCACAAATTTTTGGTTTTGGATATTTTGACTCCAACATTTGCCTCGAAAATATTCTTGAGAACGCCAGGTTCGGCCGCTAAGTTCACGTTTGAGTAAGTTCCCGTCATTAAAGCCAGTTTACCTCTCACTTTATCGTTGTCGTATTCTGCTTGGATAAATCCGAAATTCAGGTTTACCTCATTGTGCCGATTGAATGAATACAAAAAGTCTGGGCGCACGTGGTCGTCAGGGTTGGCGAAATCATACACATAATAAGTTTCCAAATAGCCACTTATTTTGAATGGACTGTTGCTTGTTGAGTCTGATTGCGCATTTGCAAGGTTTGCCATGCAAAATCCAATTAGGAAAGTAAATAGAATCTTTTTCATTTTAATTTTTTCTAAAGTTGTCTAAATCAAGATTAAGTTTAAATACGTTAATTCGTTCTGTTCCGAACAAACCAAGCAGAGAAGCTTCTGTGTTTTTTTCTATAATTTGTTGCAAAGTGGTTTCCGATACATTTCTGATTTGAGCAATTCGCTTCACTTGCACTCTCGCTGCCTGAACGGAAATGTGTGGGTCTAGTCCGCTTCCGCTTGCTGTAACCAAATCAGAAGGGATTTCCATTTTTTCAACTGTTGGATTATGCTCCAAAAAGTGATTGATTCTTTCCTGAACCTCTGCCAAATGGTCGGGATTTGTTGGCCCGTGATTGCTACCGCCTGAGCCAGCTGCATCGTAATCTACTGCCGATGGGCGAGACCAGAAATATTTATCTTCTGTGAAACTTTGCCCCACATTGTAGTATTGGTTTTTGCCATTTTCGGAAACTAACAAGCCTTTGCCTTGCCCAGGAGCGAGTTGGGCAATTCCCCAAACTGCAGACACATAAATTCCGCAGAAGAATACCAGACATACCAAGGTCAATCTGATGGCAATCAATAAGTTATCTTTCATTTTATTATTGTTCTATTTTTTGAGTTTTGAATATTGCACAAAGTTTTGAGATAGTAAATAACCCCAATTATGATTTATGTATTCTGATAATTTCATTACTGATAGTAAATTCAGAATTAAAATTTTGAATGAAGAATTAAAAATGTATCAAGCAATGTTAATCAGTAACTTATTATTATTTTATTTAGTCAAAATATCGACATACATTTTTAATTAAATCTAAAAATAGTTCAAACATTGCAAACCTAATTTTTAACTCCTACTAAAAAACACAGCTCCACCTACTGATAATCAATACTTGAAACCGTTATTCGGGTTAATAGCTTAGAGTTGCTTAATCGAATTATTGATTTCTCGGCTTTTCAAAAAACCAATCAGTGACTCTTGAATTTTCAAACAATGCAGATCCATTAAATCCTTGATTATCAGATGAAGAAGGAGACAAGTAAGTCAATTACTTTGATGCCGATAAAAGGTACAATCACTCCACCCAATCCGTAGATAAATAAATTTCTACGCAACAATGCACTTGCACCAATTGGTTTGTAAGCCACGCCTTTCAATGCCAGTGGAATGAGCATGGGAATAATGATTGCGTTGAAAATTACCGCAGAAAGAATGGCACTTTCAGGACTGCTCAAATTCATAATATTCAAGCCTTGTAGCGATGGAATTGCCACAATGAAAAGTGCAGGAATAATAGCGAAATACTTGGCAACATCGTTGGCAATACTAAATGTAGTAAGCGTTCCTCTGGTCATCAAAAGTTGCTTTCCAATTTCCACAACTTCAATTAGTTTGGTTGGGTCGTTGTCCAAATCCACCATGTTTCCAGCTTCTTTGGCGGCTTCGGTTCCGCTGTTCATTGCCACGCCAACATCTGCCTGAGCCAATGCGGGAGCATCATTTGTTCCATCGCCCATCATTGCCACCAAACGCCCTTCCGACTGTTCTTTTTTGATGTAGTTCATCTTATCCTCTGGTTTTGCCTCGGCAATAAAATCATCAACTCCTGCTTTTTCGGCAATAAATTTGGCAGTCAAAGGGTTGTCTCCAGTAACCATAACCGTTTTAATTCCCATTTTACGCAAGTCGGGCAAAACGTTCTTGAATGCCAGGTTTGATAATGTCTTGCAACTCCACCACGCCCAAGATCCTTCTCGTTTTCTGCCAGAACCAAAGGTGTTCCGCCATTGCTAGAAATCTCCGTTACCTTATCGGCAGTTTCTTTGGGGAACTGGTTTCCAGCATTCTTCGCAGAGCGTCCTGATTGCATCGGAAGCACCTTTCCTGATTCGGATTCCATCGCAATCAATTCCGCTACTTCTGGTTTCGGCCGTGAATTTTATGAATTCTGGATTGTTCAATTGGTAGCTGGCAGGGTTTACTTTCGATAGTTCAATAATTGATTTCCCCTCTGGAGTTTCATCTGCCATGGAACTCAACACTACAGATTTCACGAAGTGATTCTCATCCACTCCATTTGCAGGATAGAAGTGCGTGGCTTTTCTGTTTCCGATGGTAATTGTACCTGTTTTATCCAAAAGCAACACATCAATATCTCCGGCCGTTTCTACCGCTTTCCCGCTTTTAGTGATTACGTTGGCTCTCAAAGCCCTGTCCATTCCTGCAATGCCAATGGCGGAAAGCAACCCTCCGATTGTGGTGGGAATCAGACATACGAACAGCGAAATGAAAGCGGCAATGGCAATAGGCGTTTCGAGCAAAATCGGCAAATGGCTTCAAAGTAACCGATACGATGATGAATACCAACGTGAAAGCCTGCCAGTAGAATGGTTAGCGCAATTTCATTGGGTGTTTTCTGACGACTTGCGCCTTCTACCAAGGCAATCATTTTATCTAAGAAACTTTCGCCTTGCTCGGTGGTAACTTTTACCGTTATTCTATCAGATAGGACTTTTGTTCCGCCAGTAACCGAACTTTTGTCTCCGCCCGATTCCCGAATCACAGGCGCAGATTCTCCCGTGATGGCACTTTCATCAATCGTGGCAAGTCCTTCAACTATTTCTCCATCAGAAGGAATGATGTCGCCAGCTTCGCAGTAAAAGAAATCGCCTTTTTTCAGTTGAGAAGAAGGAATCATTTCTATTTCCTCGGGATGAGTCTTTACCAACTCCAGCCACCTTTTTTGCAGGCGTTTCTTCTCTGGTTTTCCGCAAGCTATCGGCTTGGGCTTTTCCTCTGGCTTCGGCAATGGCTTCGGCAAAGTTGGCAAAAAGCAATGTGAGCAACAATAATAAGAATACCGTTAAATTGTAGCCAAAAGAGCCTTGGTCGTTGCTAATCAGCGAATAAATTGTTACAACTAACATAACAAACGTTCCAATCTCCACCGTAAACATGACTGGGTTGCGGAACATGATTTTTGGATTGAGCTTTACGAAAGACTCTTTGAGTGCTTCTTGCACCAGTTCTTTCTGAAATAAGCTCGTATTTTCGTTTTTCATTTTTTGCAGATTTTTTATGATTGAGTACGCTGTATTTGAGTAATCCGAATTAGAAGTAGCAAAACAGAAGTAGCGTATAGCAAGAAAATACACAGTAAACTGATTTTCAAATACTTGAATGCAATTCCGTCTTGATACATGATACTTTCATCTTGATACTTATTATCGGTTTAAGTCGCCCAACTTTTCCGTCATAAATTGTTGGTCTCGCTTGAGACCTTCGTTGACTTAGAATCTATTGAAGCTCTTTTTCCATTTATAGCTCATTGAAATAACCATAAGCTAAGACCAACAATGGCGGGTAATCCGAATTAGAAGTAGCAAAACAGAAGTAGCGTATAGCAAGAGAACACGCAGTAAACTGATTTTCAAATACTTGAATGCAATTCCGTCTTGATACATGATACTTTCATCTTGATACTTATTATCGGTTTAAGTCGCCCAACTTTTCCGTCATGAATTGTTGGTCTCGCTTGAGACCTTCGTTGACTTAGAATCTTAATTGAAGCTCTTTTTCCATTTATAGCTCATTGAAATAACCATAAGCTAAGACCAACAATGGCGGGTAATCCGAATTAGAAGTAGCGTATAGCAAGAAACACGTAGTAAACTGATTTTCAAACACTTGAATGCAATTCCGTCTTGATACATGATACTTTCATCTTGATACTTATTTAAAATACAAGTTGAAATATTCGGAAAGTGGACCCAAAGTCAGCGCAGGGAAGAATGAAAGTGCTGCTATAATGGCAATTACGGCTAGCAACAAGATTCCGAAAGTAGATGTGTCGGTTTTGAGTGTTCCTGCACTTTCAGGAATGTATTTTTTGGATGCCAACAAACCGGCAATGGCTACTGGACCGATTATCGGTAAATATCGTCCCAAAAGCATAATTAACCCCGTGGCGATATTCCAAAATGGCGTATTGTCTCCCAATCCTTCAAAACCGCTCCCGTTATTGGCAGATGCCGAACTGAACTCGTAAAGAAACTCTCCGAATCCGTGATGCCCCGGATTGTTCAGCCATCCTGCATAGGCACTAGGGTCGCCAGCGTAAAGGAAACTTGCTAGTGCCGTTCCACCCAAAATCATCAGCGGGTGGAGTAAGGCGATAATCATGGCGATTTTTACCTCTTTGGCTTCTAGTTTCTTGCCCAAGAATTCTGGCGTTCTGCCCACCATCAAACCACCAATGAAAACTGCCAAAATAATGAACACGTAAAAGTTGATAAATCCTACTCCAACCCCACCGTAAAAACAGTTAATCATCATTCCGAGCATGGCGAACATGCCTGTTAGCGGTGTCATGCTATCGTGCATGGCATTTACCGAGCCGTTACTTGTTACTGTGGTGTTGATTGCCCAATAGGCAGAGGCGGCAGACCCAAAACGAACTTCTTTGCCTTCCATACTTCCCATGTCTTGCGAAATTCCCATTTCTGCAATGGCAGGGTTTCCGTTCATTTCGTAGTAAATGGATGGAGCAACCAAGCATAAAAATCCAATGGTCATTACTCCATAAATCTACCCAAGCAAGTTTTTTTCTTTTCAGGATATAACCCATGGCAAATACTAAGGCAATTGGAATCAGAAATATGTAAACTGTTTCCAAAATGTTAGTCAAATAGTTAGGGTTTTCCATCGGGTTGGTAGAGTTTGGCCCATAAAATCCGCCCCCATTTGTTCCCAATTGCTTTATGGAAATAAATGCAGCGGCAGGACCTCTGCTGATATTCTGTTCAGCACCTTGCAAAGTGGTAATGGTATCTTTCCCTTCAAAAGTCATGGGCGTTCCGTTAAATACCAGCACAATTGCCCCAATAAATGCAATGGGTAAAAGAATTCTAGTAGAAGTACGCACAAAATAGCTGTAAAAATTACCAAGTCTCTCGGTAGTTCGCTCCTTTCATGGCGTTGAAAACGACTGCGCAAATCGCAATTCCTGTGGCGGCACTAATAAATTGCCAAAGCATCAGAATCAGCTGACCCATATAAGACAAGCCCGTTTCGCCCGAATAGTGTTGCAAATTGGTGTTGCTGACAAAACTTACCGAAGTGTTGAAAGCCAAATCCCAACTCATAGAGGGGTTTTCGTCTGGGTTGAGAGGCAACCAACCCATGTTGCTCAACACAAAAAGGGAAACTAAAAACCAAACAGCATTGATGCTAAGTAGGGCAACCAAATGTTGTTTCCAGTTCATTTCTTTGGTTGGCTCAATACCACTCAATTTGTAAAAAAGATTGTCGAGCGGATTGAAAATTGAATCGAGCCAAGTGCTTTCGTAGTTGAAAACCTTGCCGATATAGCGACCGAGCGGAATTGCCAAAGCAACCACGAGCGCATACATGAGGATTACGCCAAGTATTTCTGTGTTCATTTTTTTCTGATTTATTAAGATTTTGCTTTAGGAACGGGAATTGAATAAACTACTTGTTATTGCAGTTTATTTTTGAGGCTAGTCTAGGCAAAAATTGTAGTCATAGCATCGCTATGGCGAGATTTTTAACGAAGAATAGACCAAAAAGAAACAAAAGAAAAAGTAGCACTTTATTTGATTCCCGTTCCTTAGGAAAGTGCTTGGATTATTCTGCACAAATACTGTTTTAGAATTTCTCAGGCTTTAGAAGTACATAGCCCAAATAGCCAAATACTCCGATTGCAATTACAAATAATGCTGTCATAATTTTTCGTTTTTTGGATTTTAATTTGTTTTAAATCTTCTCAAAGAAGTCAATTGCTTTGAAGAGCAAGGCATACATGAAAACGCCAACGAGATACATTAAAAAAATCATAGGATTTAAGGGATTTGTGAATTACTATTATTTACAGATTGCTACCTTGAGGAAATATTGCTGATTGGATACTTGCTGATTGCCTACCGTTTGATTGATAAAT
Source organism: uncultured Cytophagales bacterium (assembly GCA_963729615.1). Lineage (GTDB taxonomy): Bacteria > Bacteroidota > Bacteroidia > Cytophagales > Flammeovirgaceae > JBLIFI01. The sequence goes on along the minus strand of CAVSOI010000020.1, from coordinate 359,241 downwards.
TGGCAGTTGACATTTTGGAGCTGAGCCAAATCTATTTCCCCTGTTTTAATGTTTCTTTTCGTTTTCATAAAAAAGTAGTTTTTGTTTCCTACTCTTATATGAAAATTTGTGCCTAAGAAATAAAAATCATATAAAATTCTGAAAATCAGAATTTTATATTAAATAGGTGGGCGTGCCAAAACAAAAATCCTTTCAAAATGAAAGGGTTTGGGTATAGCATAATGAAAGGATTGAATTAGCGTACATACTACTGGACATCGTTAGTTTTCTTCGGATTTGAGAATCCGAGAACTGTCAGAACTGAGGTTCTGACAGGCACGGCTTTGCTCATGTCCAGTAGTATGATTAGCGTATGTTCGAATTGACTTATTTTTGGTATCTCGGCTGTTCAAAAATGCGTTCTTCGTTATTTTCTCCCCATATAGTTTTTGCTATGCGGGAGAAAATGCTTAGTGCATTAACTCCTAAGTTTCTACTAAGTAGGTGTACTTAAATAATTTCCTATTTTGAATGGTGGCAAGTAAGTAGCGTCAAAAACAACAAAAAACCATAGCGCAAGCGTCCGCTTGTGCCTTTGATAACCAAGAATAGGGTTACACACTTGATGTCCTTATAATAGGAAAATATTTAGCGAACACTACTTACTTTACAAACTTCAGTCAGAGAGCCTGTCTCGAAAATCTCGTAAAATTCCCAAAGGCTCTTCTCGAACTTTAAGGAGACTAGACCATCGGGAATGGTCACAGACCTTCCCGATGGTAGGCTTGAATGCAAAAAAGTGCTGACTTCCCATACTACATGACAATTTTTGAAAGCCACTATTTTACCACACCCCACCCCTGCCCTAAAAGGGGAAGGAGCTAAATCCCCCTCCTTTTGGAGGGGTTAGGGGAGGTAGAAAAGCTGAAATTTAAGTTCTTGAGAAAAATTGTCATGTAGCATGCTGATTTCCTTAAAATTCTAGTTGAGCCTTCCCAAAAAATAAATCCAAACGTACTTTCTATTCTAAACCGTATTCGGAGATTTTGCGGTATAGCGTAGTAAGTGCAATTCCCAAAAGGTTGGCAGTTTTGGTTTTATTGCCATTGGTGTGGTTCAGCACTTTCTGAATGTGCAACTTCTCAGCACTCGCCAACTCGAAGGCAGAAAGCATTCTGCCTTGGTTGGCAACTCCAGATTTCTTTTGCAGTTCAATTGGCAAATGGACGAGGTCGAGTTCCTCATCGGCAAGAATCAGGCTTCTTTCAATCACGTTTTTCAACTCACGAATGTTCCCTTTCCACGAATGTTGCTTCATTGCTTCCAGAAAATCGCTTGAAATGTGCTTGATTTGTTTTTTGCTGTTCAAAGCAAAAGATTTCAGAAAATGGCGAATAAGAAGTTCAATATCAACCGCTCTTTCTCTTAGTGGTGGCAGGTGGATTTGGAACACCGAGATTCTGTAGAACAAATCTTCTCGGAAGTGTCCTTGCTCAATTTCATTTTCCAACTCTCTGTTGGTGGCGGCAATGATTCTCACATCTACTTTGGTGGGTTTGCTTTCTCCAACCCGATTGAATTCGCCCGATTCTAGCACTCTCAGCAATTTGGCTTGCAAATCCAACGCCATTTCCCCCATTTCATCTAAGAAGATTGTGCCGTGGTTGGCTTCTTCAAAAAGGCCTTTTTTATCTTTGATTGCGCCCGTGAATGCGCCCGCTTTGTGTCCAAACATCTCGCTCTCCAGCAACTCCTTGCCAAAAGCCGCACAGTTTATTGCCACGAAATTCTGCTTGCTTCTTGCACTTTCTTGGTGGATTGATTGGGCAAAAACCTCCTTCCCAGTTCCCGTTTCGCCAGTCAGCAGAACGGTAGTGTCGGTTTCGGCAACTCTTTGAGCCAAGTCAATGGCATTTTTGAGTACTTTGGATTTCCCGATTATTTTATCGAAAGAATGCCTCTTACCTAAAGGCTTTTCGAGCTGTTGCACTTGTTTTGCCAAATCCACTCGCTCCACGGCTCTGTGCAAAAGAGGCAGGATTTTGTTGTTGTCGTCTCCTTTGGTAATGTAATCGAAAGCCCCATTCTTGATTGCCTGCACGCCATCTGGAATATTCCCATGAGCTGTGAGAAGGATGATTTCGGGAATTGGGTATTTCTCTTTTATCTGTTTGGAGAGTTCCACGCCATTTCCATCGGGCAGTTTCACATCGCAAAGCACTACGTCCACTTCAGTCTGTTGCAACCTTTTCCAAGCCGTTCTGCAGTCGGGAGCTTGCAAAACCTCAAAACCTTCCAAGCCAATAAACCTTGTCAGCAAGGTTCTCAGCTTATCTTCATCATCTATTATTAGTACTTTCCTCAAAATAGGGCAATCAATTTGAAATACACTTTGAAAATCTACAAATCTAAGGAATGGATTCAGAAACTGTAAGTAGCGCAGGTCAATTTTCTCTTAGGAACGGGAAATAAATAAACTACTTTTTTAACGAAGAATAGGTCAAAAAGAAACGAGATAAAAAGTAGCGTTTTATTTAATTTCTGTTCCTTACCAGTCAGAAAGAGTTTTGATTTGGAGATGAGAAGATTTGAAAACATTGCTGATTCAGGTAATTTTCTGATAACTGATAACTGATAACTGAATTCTGTTTACTGTTTCCTCCTCCATTCATCAAAGAAGTCGAAAGGAGTTTTGCCAGATTTTGCTCCTTTTTCCACAGTTTCTTTCATGTCTTTCATCATATCTTCCACTGGTTTGAAAGTCTGTTTGAAACCTTTTTTGTAGGAGTCGGTCGCTTTTTTCACATCATCGGAAAAGGGCGTTTCGTCTTTGGTGGAGAAATAACCACGCAGAATGTTTTCGTATTCTCCAGACTGCACCCAATTCATAAGTTCATGGACTCTAATAACTGGGAACGGATGAGTTTGCCCAACTAGGTTGATGAATTTCCAAACATTATCAGACATTGTTCCACGCTCATTGTATTCTTCGGCTTGTTTCATAAACTCGCCCAAATTCATTTCCTCTATCTTCTTGCCACCCGCAAATTTCATCTGTATTTGAATGGCAACCTCTGGGTCTTGCACCGTCAACAATCCTGCTCTATCGCAACTCAACTCACTTTTTCTGCACCATTCAAGCAAAGCATAATACACACCCATTACGGCAACAAGGCTCAAATTGAAACCAGGCACTCGAACTACTACATTCAAAAAGAAAAATAGTGTACGATACAACATGTGTTCGCTTTTGATATGCCCTAATTCATGGCCGATTACAAATAAGATTTCGTCATCAGTCATCGCATCTAAGATAGAGGAATTCAGAATAATCAGTGGCTCATCAATGCCAATCGCTCCTGCGTTGAAAAATGGATTTTGAGTCACAAAGAGTTCCGGTACTTTCTCTACGTTTAACACTTGGCATGCCTCCAAATGGAGTTTGTGGATTCTGGGAAATTGCTTCTCATTCACTCGCACCGAGGAAGCCAAGGCAAACAATCTGAACGATTGCTCATTGGCGAAAAAATTCAGGAACATTTTCATGGCGGTTTCCAAACCTGGCATTTTCTTGATTGCCTTCATGCCCAATTTATCGGCAGGATGCTCCCAAGCCGAGGAGGGAATGTCTTGGAAATTAACTCTGATTCTTTGTTTTTTTACGCTAGTTTCTTCTGTGTTTTCTGACATTTATTTGTGGTTTAGTTTTTTTGAGCCGAAGGCTCGGTTATCCTTATCCTAAACTGTTCGATTTTAAGCGAGACCTACGTTTGGGTTCAAGCCAAGAGACTTGAACTAGTCGGTTCTACTTATTTTATTCCCCCAAAAGCTCCGAAGCACATATTCTTATGTAGAATTTCCACTTTTCGAAATCCTACTCTTTCCATTAAATCCAATTGGTAATTCATTGACCTTGGAGAGTCTTCTTTTTCGATATATGCCAATACTTTTGTGGCATATTCTTTTCCACCCAAATTTTCGAGATAGGCAAAATACCTTTCCCAAATGTAATCATTTACCGCTTCGGTATCTTGCAATATCAAATCGGAAATCATCAAACATCCTTCAGGTTTGAGTAAACGATAAAGCTTATCAAACGTAGTTTCCCAATCTTTGTCCTCTCGCAAATGGTGCAAAACAGCTCCTGCTAAAATAATGTCATACTTGTTTTCTGGCAGTTCCACTTCCCTTAAATCTCCTTGATGGATTTCTACATTTCCTTTGGTCGCATTGGAAACTCTTTGAAACGCACTATCCAACATGGGTTTGCTCAAATCGACCAAAGTGCAATTCAAATTGGGGGTTTTTGATAGCATTTTGAGTGCGTAATTTCCAACTCCGCAACCAATATCCAATAAATTTGTGGCATTTGGTACAATCCGTTTGGCGACTTCGGTAATTAACTCCAAAGAAATTGTAGCATCAATCGTGGCGACTTGCCCCGTTTCAAGGTTCGAGAATCGCTCTACATCGCCATCAAATCGCTCTCTTATTTCTGCTATGGTTGACTTGTTCATTAATTGTGCTGTTTATTCTGAGCCAAAGGCTCGGTTTGAGACTTTGAATATTTTTCGAGTACCATTTAGTTCTTCGTTTAGGTTCAAGGTGGAGCCTTGCACTAGTTCTGAATCTGACTTTTTTCATTTACAAATTCGCACATTTCCACATTTTCACATCAAACCTCTTTCAGCCAACTGGAAATTTCCCGCTCGGCAATCTCTTCCTCCGAATCCTCAAAAATCGCTTCTTCCTCGGCAACCGCTTCTTTCGGGTTGGATTGCGTGTCTTTTCGGGCGGATTTACTGACTTCCACCATCTTTTTTAGCGCAAGCAAGAATTCTTCATCCTCAATCTGATTGATTTCCCTTGCCAAATAACTTTTCAATTCAGATACATTCATTTCCATTCAGTTTTGTGAATAAGTTTTAAACTCAATCCAAAAATACCGAATTACCTACAAATTAGGAAAGCGAAATCCACAAATGGCAAATTGATTTGTTTGGCAAGTCAACTGTAAAGCTTGTTTAGAAGAAGATGACCCAGAAAAGAATAAAGAATACGAAGTACGTTTCTCCTTCTTCTTTCCTCTATCCTCTATCCTCTATCCTCTATCCTCGATCCTCCAGCCTCTTTCTTCTTCTTTCCTCTTTCCTCTTTCTTTCTTCTTTCCTCCATCCTCTTTCCTCCTTCTTCTTTCTTCCTTTTAATGTAGCTTTCATTTTACGACAAACACATACGATTTACCAAAATCTAAGATTTATCCAATTCAACCATAAATTGTTTATATTCGCCACGGTTCAAAAAAGAGGTATTCAAATTAGATTTCATAATGGATTATTTGAGAGGAATTTTAGGCATTGCCATTTTAATTGGAATCGCCTTTTTGTTTTCCAACAACAAAAAAGCAATTGATTGGAGGTTGGTGGGAATTGGCATTACGTTGCAAATCATTTTTGGCTTTCTACTCCAAATCCCATTAGTTCAAGCTGGTTTTGACGGAGTAAGCCAAGCCTTCGTAAAATTCCTTTCTTATGCTGGCGATGGCGCATTTTTCCTTTTTGGAGGCTTAGCTCGGAACTCTTACGTTTTTGAAAACTCCAACCATAATATGGGAGTTATTTTCGCCTTTCAGATTTTGCCCGTAGTCATTTTCTTTTCCACCGTTACGGCTGGATTGTACTATTTGGGAGTTTTGCAAAAAGTCGTTTTCGGCATCGCTTGGGTCATGTCCAAAACCATGCGTTTGTCTGGCGCAGAAAGTCTTTCCGCAGCAGGAAATATATTTTTAGGACAAACTGAAGCCCCACTTTTGGTTCGCCCATTCATTCCGAACATGACCAAATCGGAAATCATGTGCCTAATGACTGGCGGAATGGCAACTATTGCAGGAAGCGTTCTGGTCGCTTTCGTGGCATTTTTGGGGAAAACCGAAGCAGAACAAACCATGTTCGCCTCTTACCTTTTGAGTGCTTCCATCATGAATGCGCCAGCCGCCATTGTGATTGCCAAAATCCTGATTCCCGAAACTGAACCAGACAAAATTGATAGAAATCTTACCGTAAATAAAGATAGTATTGGCGTAAACCTCATTGATGCGCTTTCAAATGGTGCAGCCGATGGTTTGAAGCTTGCCTTGAATATTGGTGCCATGTTACTCGCATTCATCGCCATCATCTTCGCCCTCAACGGAATTATCAGAGATTGGTTCGGAGATATTACTGGACTCAACGAATGGGTAATCACTTCCACTGGCGGGCAATTCGATGGATTTTCCTTGCAATATATTTTAGGGCAAGGTTTCCGCCTGTTTGCTTGGGTAATCGGGATTGATTGGTCGGAAACTTTGCAGGTAGGAAGTTTGCTCGGGCAAAAAACAGTCATCAACGAATTTATTGCCTACGATAGCTTGGCTCAAATGAAAACCGCAGGAACGTTAAGTCCAAGAGCCATCGGAATTGCCACTTATGCACTTTGTGGCTTTGCCAATTTCAGTTCAATCGCCATTCAAATTGGCGGCATTGGTGGCATGGCTCCCAATCAGCAAGGCACACTTTCCAAATTGGGAATGCGGGCCTTATTGGGTGGAACGTTCGCCTGTTTCCTCACTGCAACCATTGCTGGGGCAATTATGACGTTTTAAATAGTCTTTAGTCGTAAGTACAAAGTCCGAAGTTGAGAAAGGTTTTTGCTGATATTAAACTTTTGGTAAGACACCAACACATACCACTCGCCTAGAGACGAGCGTGAGTTTGCCCTTTGCTTTCCAAGCGAGTGATGCTAGGTGCCGACTTCCAATCGTATGAGAACAGATTTCTCAAAATTTGGACTTTGGACTAAAAGCTAAAGACTATTATAAGCCTCCTCAAACTCCCCAACCAAAATCTGAATATCTTCTGCGCTATATTTTCGGGAGAAGTGAACGGGAATCGCATTTCTCACTCCGCATTCTCGCATAATTTTGCCTGAAGCAGAAGAATAGCTGTGTGCATTTTTTGTAGCCTTTTCCTTATCTTCCAGCTTGTAGAAACTCTCAATAAACACTTGGTTGGAGTTGGAGAAAACTTGTTTGATTTTCGCATGGTTTTCCTCCGAAACTGCAAAATCCATAATTACTCCTAAAGAATCGCCTATTTTGACTTCCAACAAATGGAAAAGTGATTTTGCGGCATGAAAATCTGTTTGAATCTCAATTTGCCTTTGCTCATCTCCCTCTTCAAAAGCCTGTTTGAGTTCGTTTATCCATTTCCCACCTCGGAAATTGCTGTGTGCTAAATTGATATTCACAGAATCTCGCTCTTTGAAATGATAGGCAACCGAATCCGTTTTGTGGTTGAGAATGGCAAAATCCACCGAAAACCGTTCGTTTTCATAGGCTTTAGTACTGTTTCCTAACTTTTTCAATTCCCAAAATGGCGGTTGGATTTCATAGGTTTCAATCTGCGAAGGAGTAACAATCTCCCGAATTTCATAAGTGATGGAATCTGCTTCTATCAAATTCCAACAATAGCCTTTTATTTTCGCTTGAACCTGTTCGGCAATTCCTTTCGGACCGCAAATAACCACTCGTTTCCCAATTCCCAACTGATGCCTAAGCACTTTGTCGAAGCCAATAAAATGGTCGATATGCGTGTGGCTGATGAAAATTGCCCGAGTGTTTTGGCAATCTTTTACACTCAAACCGCTCGCCTCGCCACACTCGCACAAGTACAAATCTGAATGATTGTCGAGTGTGAAGAGAATGGAAATATCTTCGTTGGGCAGGCTTTTGATTTGTGGGAGAAACATAACAGTTATCAGAATCAGTGAACAGTTTCAGTTGGGGCAATTAGGCACGAATTCATTTGAGTTTTCGGCTCAACTAGGATTTTAGGGAAGCTTCGGAATTCACGTAGTTGTTGGTCTCGCTCAAAAATACATATCATTTATTTTCAGATTGATATATAAGATATATTTGAAAATGAAACAATGATTGGCGATGGCTAAGACCAACAAAGGCTTGATTTCCGTAGTTCGAGCATCCGCTCGGACTTCTAGCGTGAAGCTAGTCGAAGTTTGGAAACTTCAACCCAATCTGTTTCGATGCGACTCGACAAGACTAACCTTTTCGCTAACTTCTCCTATTCGGAATCTTAATCACAAAAGTAGTTCCCTTGCCCAATTCGCTTTCTGCATGAATGCTTCCTTTGTGCGCTTCCACCATCATTTTTACATAGTGCAAGCCCAATCCGAAACCTTTCACGTTGTGCAAATCTCCTGTGTGAACTCGGTAGAATTTGTTGAAAATCATTTTCACATCTTTTTCGGCAATGCCAATTCCGTTATCGGCAATAGAAATGACAAAATATTTTTTCTCGTTTCTGGTCTCAAATTTTACGGTTGGAGTTTCTGATTCATTGTACTTCAAGCTATTGTCAACCAGATTATTGAAAATATTCGTGATGTGGAGCGTATCCACAAAAACGAAATCGTTCTGAGCATCTAAATTCATTGCCAGTTCCCCACCCTTTTTCTCAATGGTGGCTTGCAAGCTTCCTTCCATGCTTGCAAGCAATTCGTGCAAATGCAATTCCTCTCTTTTCAGCTCTTCCGATTTTTTATTCAAAACAGCCACTTGCAAAACTTTCTCAACCTGATTTTTCAATCGAGCAGTTTCGTTCTTAATAATTGTGGCATAACTAACCAAGCGTTCTGGGCTGTCTTTTATCTTCGGATTCATCAGCACCGAAGCGGAAATATCAATGGTAGAAATTGGCGTTTTGAACTCGTGAGTCATCGTATTTATAAAATCTGTTTGGATTTCGGAAAGTCGTTTTTGGCGCAGAATCACAAAAAGTGCATAGGCAAAAAACAGAATAACTACCAAAACAATCACAGTGGAAATAATGGAAATTTCTAGCTGATTCAATAAGAGAGTTGCTTTGTCGGGGAAAAATATACTGAAATAGAAGCTTTCCGTTTCCGAAAGTTGCGGGAATTTATATTTTTTGTCTGCAGGAGGCGAGCAATCTCCCGTGAGGCAAACGTATTCGCCATACTCCAACAAATCAGTTTCACAATTGTAGATGGCGTACTCAAAGTTGAGCAGAATACTATGTTTTAGAAAGGAAAGCTTCAAGTACTCCTCCAAATCGTCTGGCGTAATCGGATAATTTACCATTACTTTGAAGGAATTGGATGTAGTCTGCTCCACAGGCTGGAAAAAAGTGTTTGCACGCTTCTCTAAAGGCACGAGACTCTCAGACGTTTCTTGCAAGGCAATGCTAATAGTTCTGTCAATACTGGAATTTTTCAGATCAAAAGCCCTGCTGAACCAGTAATATTGAACTACTACCAAGCCCAAAATAGAAAATACGGCTAATACAATGAATATGCGGAGAGTGGTTCGGTTCATATAATTTTGCCAATTTTTTGACTGGAAAGTAAAGTTATATAAATGCAGGAGGAATGAAAGGCAGTAATAAACTGGCGCAAGGCTAATAAAATAAAAAACCATGGCGCAAGCGTTCACACCATGCCGTCAACTTAGTGATTTTTCGTAGTAAATCAGCGACTCGGGAGAGTCGCTGTACGGTTTGAATCGTACCACGACTCTCCCGATGGGGCTCGCCTTCGAGTCGTCAAGTATGAGCGTTTTTTACGTGTTTGAATAAGCACATGGATAAGGTGGAGTAAAAATATGATTTTACAATTCTGTTTTCCTTAACTTAACGGGATTGAGCGTCCGCTTGTGCCAAAATACCCAAAAGTAGCTCCATATCTTTCACGCTACCGAATAAAAATCGTTTCTTCTGTTCTAAAATCAAAGATTTTAGATTTACGACTTCGAACCATTTGCCACATGATTTGTAACCCAAACAAAGTCGGCAACGCTCAATTGCTCTGCTCTTTGCCCAAAGATATCATTTTGCAATAAGTCTTTGTCGAAGCCAAGGGATTTTAGCGCATTGCGCAAAGTTTTCCTTCGGTTGTGGAAACCTTGCTTTACGACTCTGAAGAATAGCTTTTCATCGCAATCCAATTTTTCAGTATTGTTTCTTTTCAAGGTCAAAACGCCTGACTGAACTCTTGGTGGTGGGTCGAAAACTTCTGGGGGAACGGTAAATTCATATTTCACATCGTAGAAAGCCTGAATCAGAATACTCAAAATCCCGCCTGTTCTTCCTCCTGGCGAGGCGGCAATTCGCTCGGCAACTTCCTTCTGAATCATTCCCACCACTTCATCTACTTGGTCTCTGTACTCCAATACTTTAAAATATATTTGTGAGGAAATATTATAGGGGAAATTTCCAATTATGTTGAATTTGGCTGGATAGAGTTCTTTCAAATTCATCTGCAAAAAGTCGGCTTCAATCACTTGCGAAGCGGGAACTTTAAGCGTATTCAGTAAATAAACAACCGATTCCCCATCAACTTCCACCATCTTCAAACCTTCTTTCCATTCTGGCAAAAGCCTTTTGGTAAGCACGCCAGTTCCAGGGCCAATCTCTAACAAAGGCAAATCTTTTGCTTCATCTGAAAGGCAGTCAATTATGTTGTTGGCAACATTCTGGTCTTTTAGAAAATGTTGCCCGAGTTTCTTCTTGGGTTTTACCACGGTGGAATTGGCAAGTTAGTGAGTTGGCAAGTTAGCGAATAGAAAAAAATTAAAAATGAAGTTTTACTGAAATTGTTAAGATAAAATGAGACCTATGAAATCCAACTTATAGAATCATGCAGTTGTGCGAGGCCAACAAATTTCGAGCAAAAGCCTTGACTTTAGGCATATCAAAGAAATAAACTAAACATTTCTCTTGTTTCTTTATGGTCTATTCTTCGTTAAAAATATTAGCCATAGTGTCGGACTGGCGTTCCAGTGCTATGCCTAATATTTTTGCCTAAACTAGCCTCAAAAATAAACCGCAATAAATGTCCATTTTATTTCTTTGATATGCCTTACTCCAATCCCAACTTCTCCCGATAAACTTTATCGTTTACCGAATTCTTGCTCCAATAATCTAGCATGATTGATTCCATTTTCGTGGCTTTCGTGGTCAAACGAGCATCAGATTCAGTCCAAGAATTAATTTCAAAGGGAAATTGGGTGGAAAAATTGATTTCCAAAGTGCGTTGGAGTGAAGGATAATTTACTGTGTAAACTCCATCAGCCAATTTCGCATTTGCTTCATAAGATTTCGTCTCTTTATGAATCATTCGCAAATACTGCATTCCAGGCACAACTTTTATATTTCCAATTGGCAAACTCTCGGGGTTTTTCCGCAACCAAATCCACAAATCGTCTTCAAAAATAGTTTCCTCTTGGATTGAGAATTCCGCATCTGATTCAGATTGAAAATAGGAATGGGAAATTCCGCTGAATCCATTTGCTTTCTGATTGATTTGCATGAAAGTCTGTCCGCACCATTCTTGCATTGTAGAAGTAATTTTCAAGGGTTTATTTGCTCGGATTGGCGAGAAAGTAGAGGTCATCAGTGAATAAGGATAAACGCCCGTGTTGAATTTCCGAGTGAAATTCAGTTTCAGAACCTTCACTACTTCATCGCCTGATTCATTTCTTCCCTCAAATTTCACTTGCTTATTTTTCAGGAAATCCTCCGTAACATAAATTAAAACAGCGTATCCTTCATGAATTTCCCCATAGCGAGATTGCTCCAACTTATAACTTGTCAATTCTGCCAAACCCTGATACCAATGGCTTCCGAACTTCTCATGCTGAGGAATTTTATTCTCAATCTCAATTTCTTTGGAGTCAGTTTTTGTAGCTTCTTTTTTGGAGTTCGCAGTCGCCTTATCTGGAGAGCAATTTTGTAGAAATGGCAGGGAAACCAGCAAAAGCGAGTAGGCAAGTATTTTTTTCATAGTGATAGAGTTTTAGTTTATAACCAGTTTTCAGAAGAATTGGTTTGGCTATTTACACATGGCTATTTTGTATTCTGAAATACTAAATAGTCAGATGCAATTATGGTTTTTTGCGTTATCAAAAGCATCGAACCAAAAACCGCTTTCAGAATTGATTCTGAAAGCGGTTTCGAGTAGTCTAGCTTAAGTAAAAAGAGTATGTTTGGATTGATTTTTTGGGAATTTTACGAGGTTTTCAAAATAGGGTTTCTAGGCGTTTTCCTGTTTTTGGTTCTTAATAATCTCATTTAAAGCTGAATGTAAAAGGGTGCGACCTCCGCCACTAAATAGCACAATGTGCTTATCTAAAGTCTTATGTCTGAAATCTCCTATCTTATTTCTTCAAAGCCACCAAGTAAGAATTCAGTTCCACGGCTCTTTGGCGAATGAAATCCGTTTTTTTGGAAGCCAAAAGTGTGAGCATCATGGGTCCTTGCTTGCCGTAAAATTTAGAATTGAATTCTAAATGCACATCTCTCAATTTTGTCCAAGCAAGTTGTTCTTCTTTCAAAATAAGTCTTGTGTCATTGTCAAGTTGAGTGAGCAAAACGTTGTAAACTCTATCTACTTCTAAAGACCATTTTTGGTAAGCGGTAATTTCGCATTCAATCTGACCGAGAATATCTGACTTCTGCACTTTGCAATTTGTCATCTCCGCATCTATCGGATGAATGGCAATTTGCCCATTTACGGAAAAAACTGCCAAAATACTAATAAATAAAATGTTAAGCATATTTATTTTTGCATTTTTCATACATTATCAAATTTATGTTATAAAAATAAAGAAGGTGGAGTTTTAAATTCTAATTCTACAAATGAAATCATCCTGTTAAGTATAGAATTTTGATGATGATTTCTATATCAGAATTAGTGTTGCTATACAATTGAAGGTTGTATTTCCTCATTCAGCGGAAGCCACTCTTAATACAACGCCTAAAATCAGCTAAAAATATCAAATTGCCAAACTCATTTGCAAACAAGGATTCCGAATCCTAACAAATTAAATAAGTTTAATCGATTAAAATAAGACATTTTGTCACTCTGTATTAGCTTATAAATTGTGATTAAGCCATTTTGGCTTAAAAAATCCCAAAAAATCTACCTTTTTGCTTTGGTATAAGAGTTGAATAAAGAAAATCAGGAATCAAAAGCAGATTCTTTAATTGATTAATGAAACTTTAAACTACAAGGAAATGAGACATTTAGTGAAAACAAATTCGTATTTACCTACGCTTGACAGAGTTTTTGATGACATTCTTGGGGATTTGAGCAAGACTTGGGGAGTAGAAAACAACCGAACAGTCCCTGCTGTAAACGTTTTGGAGAATGAAAAATCATTCTCGCTAGAATTGGCGGCTCCGGGTTTGAGCAAAGAAAATTTCAAAATTGATTTGGAGAAAAATAAATTGACAATTTCCGCTAAAGTGGAAGAAAACAATGAGGAAACGAAAGATAATTTCAAGAGAAGGGAGTTTTCTTACATGAGCTTCTCTAGAAGTTTCGAACTTCCGAAGATAGTTGACGTTTCTAATATTGAAGCTACTTACGAGAACGGCATACTGAAAATCGCTCTCCCCAAGTCGGAAGTGATTGAGCCAGAAGCCAAAACGATAGCAGTTTCATAAGTGAACTTTAAGTTCCACTTAATTTTTGATTAGGTTTTAAGGTTGATTTAGGTTGAAAATGGGAAAGCGTAGAGCATATTGTTCTACGCTTTTTTTATGCGCTTTTGGGAACGTTCAAGCCGACATTTCCCACACTTAAAATACAAATCATTTATTTTTTCAAACCAATTTAGTTTATTGATTTTCAGATGGTTGCATAAGAATTAAGCTTCAATCGCATACTACTGGACATGAGTGAATCGCTGTGGTTCGATGGGGTCGCCTAGACCATCGACAGAGTCCGCAGCTGCCCTGCCAGACGTTGAACGGCCATCGTGGCTCGGATTAAAATCGACCTTCGGCAGGGTTTTCTGGGGTCGGACAGCCGATGCTGTCGCCATCGACACCGCTGCCGAGGTCTTGATTTTTGGAGATGTCCAGTAGTATGCTTCAATCGTCAATTTGGGTAAAGCGTTGTATTATTCCAATATTCTTGTCTTATGTATAGTTGTCGCAAAAGGTTAATTCCAAGTGTGTGTTTTGTAGGTTCTTCTTCTAAGAAGAACAGAAGAAGCACCAAAAGTGCAACGAAGCACAGTAAATTCAGATAAAAGCAACATTTTCGTGCTGTCTTGTATTCCTCTGGGAAGAGGAATCTACAGAGTGAGTTGAAAGAATGCGGATAATCATTAAATTGTACTCAATACCAAAAATAAATAGGTAGTGTGAAAGAGGTAAGGCTACTCTCACGCTGGTTCGAGCGTCCACGCTCGAACCAATTCACACTAACTTAACGGCATTGAGCGGACGCTTGCGCTATGGTTTTTATTTTGTTAGCCTTACCAGTTTATCACTACCAATAAAGATTGAACCAAAATCAATCTTTATTTTTTCCTTGTATGAAAAAGAAATCCAAACAAGCTAGTGCATCAATTCCTAAGTTCGTGATTGTATTTTATGTATCTTTTTTCCTTCTACTGCATTAAAATTCTTAGCCGTAGCTAGGCTATGTCGAAATGTCGAACCACTGAAAATTTTGCTTTGTAGAAAAAAAAATATTCCAAAAAATACCAACCAGAACTTAGAACTCAATGCACTAGCTTTTTTCTGTAGGTTGCAGTTCCAGCTTCGAGCTCAAAGTCGGAACTGCGACCTGCAGTTTTGCACAAGTCCTATTTAGCAGTATTCTTTCCCAAACCCTTTGAAACATTAAACTACGCTTCAGAAACAAGAAATCCCTCGCTCCGAACGGAGAAAGGGATTTTCTGCTAGTCGTGGTTATTGTTTTGCCTGTTTTTGTTCTCCAGACTAGAATGTGTATGCCAATGCGCCTCCTAAAGCGGCCGCACCTGCGGAAATCACGCTTGCCAGCACAAGTATCCATGAAGCGGCAATTGCTGCTTCTCTGGCATCTTCCGCCTTTTCGATGGCAATTCTTTTTGCTCTTTCAGCAGTCTCTTTCACTTTTCTTTCTGTTTCCTCTGCTTTGGCGATAAACTGCTTTCTTGCCTCTATAATTTTCTGCGTATTTTCTTCTACTTGCTCCTCATTCAAAGAGGTATGTGTAGTCAACAATGCTTTAATAGATTCCGAATCGTATTCGTTCATTCTTCTCTTCAGAACTTGAGATGTGGAGTATTCATCGCTAAATATTCTCTGAACATCTTCTTTAATTCTGTCGAAATCGAACTCTGAACGCCCAATGCTATTGAAAAACTGACCAAAACTCGCTTCTGCCTTGTCCAAAAGTTTTTCTGCTTCTTGTGGATTGCTAGAATCCTGATCTGATGAATCTGACGAACTCTTGCCGTCCGTTTGCTTTCCGCTGTTTTGCATGGAGTTCAGAATGCCCATAACCTTGTCGGAATATTGCTCCACGGTTTCCCGCTTCATTCCTGTGGTTTTGGTAATTGCTTCTATTACGGTGTCTTTGTCCACATATTCCAACCTATCTTGCACAATCGTTCCAGCCTGTTTCGGGTTGTTCAGCACTTTTTCCAAATCGGCTTCAAACTTCTCTGGATTGAGGTTGTCGTCATCCAATTCCTGCAAAAACTGCTTAATTTTCGCTCGGGTTTCCTTTCCTTTCTCTTCCGAACCTGGAGAGAGTTTATCGAATGCCTTCTTTACCTTTTCTTTATCGCTATCTTCAGCAGTTACTTCTTTGTAAAGGCTTTTCAATTCTTCCTTGTCATTATCGGAAAGCTTCTTTTTGTTGGAAGCCATATTAAGGTAAATTTTTTCGACAGTGGCGGAGTTCGCTGCAAATTGCTTGTCGATAGTAAGGTCTCCAATCACTTTCTTCAAATTCTTTCTCATTTCCCTATAGTTGGTAGGCTTTGGCTCTAGCTTTTCCACATATTCGTCCAACTTGTTTTCAGCCGAACTGAAATCTACTCTTTTGTCAATTTCATCTCCCAAAGATTTTACAGATTTCTCTATCATCTTCTCCACTTTCTTGGTCTCTCCACTCGAAAATAAAGCAGATACAGAATCCGCACTGCCTTTTACACCGCTAGCCGCCACGTTGAAAACTCCACCTACTAAGCCAGAAACCATTTTCCATTCTACTTTTAGCATCAGGCAATAAAATGCCGCCCAAATGACCAATCCCATCGGAATCCCGAAAGAGTTGTCTGGCAGAAAGCTGAATTTAACTGCTACAAAAGTGGCGAAAAACAACGATAATGATACGGAAACAACTGTCCAAGCTCCTACAGCTTCAGTGATTTTTACTACCGTAGAAGTGTCATCGTCATCATAATATTCGTTGGTGGGCTCTTCATCTGAATTTCCAGACAATGCTTTGTTTACGTTCTTTTCAGAAATTTCTGGTGTTAAACTAAGACCCGTTGCCAATGAAAGCACCGTAAAGAATGCCTGAAATGCCATTGCCAACAATACGCCAGCAACAAGGCAACTGAAAAAAGGAATTTCCTCGAAAACGGAAATTTCCGTCAAGTCCATGTCTTGAGCCTAAGTGGAGAACGCTGAAAGCATCAGTACTGAAAGCGCACTTAGCTTGTAAGTATATTTTCTCATAGTTTTAAAGTTTTGTTAATGATATGGGTTTCTATTACTCAATTTGCAACTCCATCTTATTGTTATTGAAATAATCAGACAATAATAAGGATACACATTGTTAGTTTCTCTTGTGTTACTTTATTCCGAAATGTGTCAAAATATCCATTCCTATAAAAGAAGATTGCAAAATCTAACAGTTTTGTATATTTGCTTAATGGGTTGGATTTCACAAATTGTAAATCGGGATGAGGAAAAGAATTTTGGCAATAAACGGAAGTGCGAGCAGAGAGTCTTCCAATTTGGCAATTCTCGTGAAATTGGCTGAATTCAAAAAGGAGAGCTGGGAAGTAGAAATCATAGATGATTTAGGCAAAATCCCGCATTTCCAAACTGAAATGGCAACGAATGAGAAAATTCCAGAGAGTGTGGCAAATTTCAGGGAATCAGTTGCAACAGCCGATGGAGTGATTATTTGTACGCCAGAATATGTTTTTAGCATTCCGAGTAGGTTGAAAAATGCACTTGAATGGTGTGTTTCCACTACGGTTTTTACTAATAAGCCAGTTGCACTGATTACCGCTTCGGCAAGTGGAGAAGTTGGGCACGAATCTTTACAACTGATTATGAGAACAATCCAAGCAAAGTTTACTGCCGAAACTATATTACTCATTCAAGGCGCAAAAAGGGAAAACAAACGAAGGTGGGCAAATAATCCACCAAGAAACAGAAGATGAATTGCGGAAATTGGCAGACTGTTTTGCTGAACATATTGCCGATGAAATCAATAATCTGAAAAATCAAATCGTAAATCGTATTTCGTAAATCAATAAAATATGAGCTTAAAAGATAAAATCCAGAAAGAAATGGTTGTTGCCATGAAGGCGAAAGACCAAGATAGTTTGCGTGCTTTGCGTGCCATCAAATCTTCTATTTTGCTTGCTGAAACAGAAACGGGCGGAGGAGATGCTTTGAGTGAAGAAACCGAAATGAAAATTCTTGCGAAAGCCGTGAAGCAAAGGAAGGATTCTGCGACAATCTATAAAGAGCAAAACAGGGCCGATTTGTACGAGAAGGAAATGGTGGAAGTGAAAATCATTGAGAAATTCCTTCCAGAACAAATGCCAGACGAGAAAGTAGAAGAGAATGTGAAAGCGATTATTGCCAAAACAGGAGCTTCTTCCATGAAAGACATGGGCAAAGTAATGGGAATGGCAACCAAGCAAATGGCAGGAAAAGCCGAGCCAAAAACCATTTCTGCCATGGTCAAAAAGTTGTTGAGCTAGTTGGTATGTTTCAAAGTATAGTTCCTTTTATAGGAAAGAGAAGAGAAAGAAGAGCTGCTTAAATAAGTATATTAAGTCTCAAATTTGTATCGCCATTTCTTTGCTTATTAAGCAAATTTCGCAATGCCTGAACGACTCGGAGAGTCGTGGTACAGAAAATAAAACTGCAAACTTATGAAGCGGCACATCTAATTCTTTCCTCTTTCTTCCTTCTTCTTTCCTCTTTCCTCTTTTTTCAATCTTACTACTCCATACTTGCTACTTGATACTTTCTCCATATTCTCCCTAGATTTTGTGCTGTTGCTAGACAGCTACCTTTCGTCTTATGTGCGAGTGATTGACATTATTTTGGGTGGATTTCTGCTTTGGGGTGGTTACAAAGGATTCAAAAAAGGTTTTGTGTTGGAAGTGATTTCCCTCGTCATCTTTTTGGTGGGAATTATGACTGTTTTCTATTTGGTAACCAAAGGTTTCCAGGCGGCAAAAGGCTATTTGGTGGAGTCGCTCAAACCTATCTCCTTCGTTTTCTATATTGTAGGTTTCATTCTGATTGGAATGCTGATTAACTGGATAGGCAATGCTTTGCAGAAATTTGTACGATACAGCATATTTGGCAGTTTAGATGCATTTATGGGAATGCTTTTGGGCGTAATGAAATATGCGGCAATCCTAAGCTTGCTGATTTGGCTCATCGAAAGTGTAGGCTTCAATATGCCAGCAGAAGCTGCGGTAGATTCCCAAATTTATCCTTATCTCCGCAAATTTCAACCTTGGTTGGTGGAAGCAGGAAGGGAACTCGCTCCCGTAATTGGCAGAACTTTCGAGGGAATTCAGGATTTGTTGCAAGACCGAGTCTCGCCAGAAGATTGAATTCAGTAAACAGTTATCAGTTACCAGTTTCATTTATGTTTTCGACTCACGCTCGTTTCCAAGCGAGCGTTGGGTCATTCCTCTTTCTTCATTCCTCTTTCCTCTATCTTCTTTCTTCATTCCTCTTTCTTCTTTCCTCTTTTTTCATTCTTCATTCTCCATTTTAAGAAACGCCTTCCCAATATTTTCAATCAAATCGGAAGCAATCATGCTTGCTTTTCCAGTTTGCAGAATCGCTAAATCTCCCGCCAAACCGTGTAAGTAAACTCCAAGAATTGAGGCGTTCTGTGGAGAATAATTTTGGGCGAGCAACGAGGCAATTATTCCTGTCAGCACATCGCCAGAGCCAGCGGTTGCCATTCCCGAGTTTCCCGTAGAGTTGAAAAACACTTTTCCTCTTGGGGTGGAGATAGAAGTATGCGCTCCTTTCAGAACCAAAAAGCAGTTGTGTTTCTTGCTGAATTCAACTTGCATTTCCAATCTTTCAAAGTCATTTTCCCATTTGCCCGCCAATCTTTCAAATTCTTTTGGGTGTGGAGTGAGGATTGAGTTTTCTGGGATTTTGTGAAGTAACTCTTGATTTTCCGAAAGCAGATTAAGCGCATCGGCATCAAACACGACTGGCGAATCTGCTGAATCCAACAAAGAAGAAAGTAGTTGAAGTGTTTTTGCAGATTTCCCAATTCCTGGTCCAATGGCGAAGGTTTTGAAATGGCTCAAATTGGGTAATTTGGAAATCACTTCTTCGTCAGAATCTATGGAACACATGATTTCTGGGGCGGAAATTTGCATGATTTCGTAGCCAACTTTCGGCAAGTGAACGCTTACCAAACCTGCGCCTGCCCGCAAGGCACTTTTTCCGCAAAGAACGGCCGCACCCATTTTTCCGTAGCTTCCTGCAAAAATCAGCAAATGACCGTAAGTTCCTTTGTGCGAGAATTTAGTGCGAGTTTTCAGAAGTAATTTGGCGAAATTCCTGTCTATGTATTCGTAATTGGTTTCCGCTTTTTCTATTCCTTTTTCTGGCAAACCAATATTTACCAATCCCCACTCTCCAACAAAGCGTTCATTTTGGGGAAGTAAAAATGCCAATTTCGGAAGCTGGAAACTGACCGTGAAATCAGGCTGGATAATGGCATCAGATTCGCTATTGGAATCGCAAAATAAGCCTGAGGCAATATCCACAGAAACGATTTTTGTGTTTGATTCCGATTTGCTTTTGTTGAGGTGGTTTACCAAAGTTGCCAGCCAACCTTCGATTGGGTGGGAAAGTCCCGAGCCGAAAATAGCATCAATGACAATGGCATTCTCGGGGATTTTCGGGAATGAATCGGTGGAATGAATCACATTCAAATTGATTGGAAGCCTTTGTCTGTTGGCAACAAAATCGGGGGTGAGCCAATCGGAAAAGGTAACTACGAAAGCTTCGACTTTATAGTGAAAGATGGTGGACAACATTCTGGCAATTGCCAAGCCATCGCCTCCGTTGTTTCCCACTCCAGCAAAAATATAAATGGGTTTTCCTCTGTTCTTCTTCCGAATTGAATTGATGGTAGAACCACTCTGAAAATGCCCAAGAGGCTCTTTCCATCAAATCTAGCGAAGAAATTGGCTCGTTTTGGATTGTGAACTTGTCAAGTTCTTTAGTTTGGGAAGCGGAAAGGATTTTCATGTACGTGAAGGGTTGGTAAATTTTGAAATCCAACCACTAGCAAAATAAGATTGTTTGTTTTGGTTTTAGCGAAGAAGCTAAACAAAAGCAACATTTGTAAAAAAACCTAAGTACATGTAAAAAATAAAGTATTGATTATCAGGGTTTTATATATCAAAGAGTGGAACTATAATGTTGTCATGTTGATAGCATCGGCTACCGATTTACGAAACATCTATCTTCTGAACTTCCAAGATAGTTCCTTCCTAAAGTCAGGATGACAAAAAATGAAAGCTTTTCAACGGAAATCAAAATTTAACTAACTCAATAATCAACTCGAACTTTAAGGATACCTTCCCGATGGTAAGCTTGAATGCAAAAAAACCTGATTCACTTAAAGTATGTTTGAATCGACTTAGTTTTGGTTTCTACGGCTTTTCTAAAATGCCTAGAAAGCTATTTTGAAAATCTTGTAAAATTCCCAAAAAATCAATCCAAACATACTCTTAGAAAACTACGGGAATGTATCCTTTGTAAGAGGCTATTTTCTGCCCTGCATCGGAAAGTGTGAAGTCTGTGAATTTTTTCAGGCTGTGCGCATCTGAAGCGTTATAGAAAAAATAAAGCGGGCGAACCATCGGGTAAGATTTCTCCAGCGCATTCTTGAAAGTAGGCTTCACAAAATTTCTCCCATCGAAGGAAATGGCGGCAGTTTTCACAACTTCCTCTACATGTGCCAATCCTACATAACCAATTGCCCCTGAAAAACTGCTGACTCCCTGCACAATTCCCGCATTGGAAGTGGAAGTCTGCGCATTTTTACTCATGTTTTTGCCATTCATAATAATATCTTTCATGAAGCCATAAGTGCCTGATTGCGTATCTCTTGTAAATATTTTTATACTTTGGTCTTTTCCTCCTACCTCTTTCCAATTTCTGATTTCCCCACTAAAAATCTCTTCTAATTGCTGGCGAGTGAGTTTTTCAACCCCATTGCTCGGATGTAGAATAATGGAGAGCGCATCGTAGGCAATTACCGTCTTTTTCAGAGTGCCAAGGTTGGATTTTTCAGAACTTCGTAAATCTCGGGAGCACATGGCAATTTGAGTCGAGCCACTTATCAATCCATCAATTCCGCCAACGGTTCCTCCGCCCGTTACGCTTACTTGATAAGAGGAACTTCCTTTATAAATCTCTGCCAATTCCTGCACGAACGGCAACATGGTATCGCTTCCTTTGATGGAAATCTGACCAAAACAGGTCGTGCAAAATCCAACAAAAAAGAGTAAAAAAAAAGTGAAGTTTTTCATGGTTTCGAAATAAGATAAATACTATTTTATCTTGCAAAATTCATATAGCTTCTTCTCAAAAACGAATTTTATGGATGATGGATTTTATACTAATTTATGAACTGAATAAGAAGTGGAATTCATGGAAAAGCCCTAAAACTTACTTTGGATTATTCTCAGTAAATAAAAGTGCTGGCAATTTTGATTTTTGAGATTATTTACCTGATTATCAGCAATTTAAATGCAAAAAAAGGTTATGTATTTTAGGGGAATCCCATTAAATCTGTTACGGTTTCCCTCAAAAATGGCAGAATAGATATAATGTTGACGAATAGCGGATGCTTCTTTCTCTTCGTAGTTTTTTAAGTGTTTATCTAAAATTCATTTACAGAATACTTAGTGGAAATTTAGAACGGATATTTTTGCAGAAAAATGGTCTCTCCCGTAGGTAATTCAGGAAGAGAAATACTGATTCTATGCCAAACAAAAAATCGACATTCAACAGCATTGGCGGGAAATTGAAATTCTCATTTTCAATTACCACGCTCATTATTCTTCTACTCACGCTTGCGTTTTTCTGGTTCGACCGAAAGGATTCAGAGTTGCGTGGCGTTTCCGACCAACTCAATCAGATTTCAATGAAGATGGAACGAGCTGGAAATGTGGAAAAGAATTTCTTTTTGGAAGAATCCATCAACCTCAACTTCTACGAAACAGGAAAGAGTGAACTTCTCGAAAAGCACAAGCAGATTCTGAAAACAGTCTCTCAAGATTTGGAACTCCTGAAATACAGAGACGAACTCAAATCAATACAAATTGACAAAGATGTAGCGCATGTAACCTTAAAACTGGAAAAGTTTGAAACGGTTTTCGACAGTTTGGTTGCGCTCATCATTCAGAGAGGTTTCAAAAGCTATGGTTTGGAGGGAGATATGAGGCGAGCGATTGGGAGAGTGAATAATTCTGGCTACGAAATAGATTTGGCAAAAATACTCTCCGTGAGAAGGCGAGAGAAGGATTATTTGCTTAGAAAAGATGATATCTATGTAAAAATGCTGTTGGAAAATGTGGCCGAATTGGAAGATTATGTGAAGAAAAATGTGAGTAATGTGTTTGGCAAAACATACATTCTGAGTGCCATCAGCGACTATCAAAAGAATTTTTTGGAGTATGTTGAAAAAGACAAACTCATTGGAATCAAAAAAGGGCAAGGCTTGAAAAACACTTTGGATGAACTCTCCAAAAGTATTGAATTTGACCTCAAACAAATTCGGGAACGAGCCAACAACAGAGCTTCAGGATTGAGGAAAAACATTGAAATTGCCATTGTTGTCATTTTCATCGTGTTCATAATCAGCAACTTTTTGTTGAGTTACTTTACCACTAAAAGCTTGCAAGTTCCCATTGAAGGAATATCTGCTGACATTCACAAAGTGGTTTCCTCCAACTTTCAAGAATTGCCCACTTCCGATTATTCCCACCGAAAAGACGAGATTGGCAGGCTTTCCGAAGATTTTAGGGAAGTGGTGAATAAGATGCAGATTTATACCTCGGAACTGCAACGTGAAAAAGAGAAAGTTTCCCATGCCTACGAAGATATTCAGACTTTGAGTAAACTTGGGCAACACATTACCGCAGAGTTGAAAGTGAATAATATCATTGATTTGGTGCAACAAAATCTCCAAAAACTGATGGACGTTTCCATTTTCTGGATTGGAATTTACAACGAACAAAAGCAGGAAATCAAGTATAAAGGAGGTTTGCTCGGGCAGAAAAAAACGGCTTCTTTCACCCAGAATTTATCTGAAAATGACAAAGTAGGCGTGTGGTGTTTCAAGAATCAGGAGGAAATCATCATCAACCATTTAGATGCCGAAACGGAGAAATACAGGCAATTCAGTTCCGCCACGGGCGAGCAGTCGCAGGGAATTATTTATCTGCCATTGACCACAAAAGACAAGCAGATTGGCGTACTCAGCGTGCAACACGAAAAAGCAGATTATTTTACAGAAAACAAGATAGATTTAATCCGAAACTTGGCAACTTATGCGGTGGTTGCGCTCGATAATGCACTGATTTACAGAGACCAAGAGCGACTCATCAAAAAAAGAACTTCCAAGGTTTTGGAGCAGAAAGAGGAAATTGAATCGCAGAAAGAGAAAATCCAAAGGGCTTTTGAAGATGTGCAACTCATCAGCGAAATCGGCAAATCACTCACTTCCACCTTATCGCTTTCCGATATTATTCGCCAAGTTTATTTACACCTCAACATGCTGATGGATGTGGAAGTATTTGGGATTGGATTGCACGATGCCGAAAAAAACAGATTGGTTTTTGAAAGTTCCATAGAGAATGGTAAGAAATTGAACGTTTATAATTATAGTTTGGATGATTCAGAAGCTTTTGCCGTTTGGTGCTTCAACAACCGAGAGGAAATTTTCATTAACAATCTCAAAGAGGATTTGCGAAGATATGGAATGCAGTTCCATAAGAATTTGGTCACTGAAGAGGGAGTTGCCCAATCAATTGTTTATTTGCCACTCCAAACAAAAGATAAAATGCTGGGCGTAATTGGTGTGCAAAGCATGAAAAAAAATGCCTACACCAGCAATCATTTGCAATTGCTCCGCAACATTTCCATTTATACGGTAATTGCCATTCAGAATGCGCAATCCTACCAAAAAACGGAAGAACAACGGGTTTTGGTGGAGCAAAATGCCAACAAAGTTACCGCCAGCATTAACTATGCCAAGCGAATTCAAGAAGCATTTTTGCCTGAAATGGCTTCCATACAAAAATGTTTGCCCCAGTCTTTTGTGCTCTTCAAACCCAGAGATATTGTGAGTGGCGACTTCTATTGGTTCAATGAATTGAAGGGGAAAATCTACCTTTCTGTGCTGGATTGCACGGGTCATGGCGTACCTGGAGCGTTTATGAGCATGATTGGCAACGAGTTGCTGAATGAGGCAGTAAACAGAATAGGTTTGCAAAAACCGCACGAAATCCTCTCGCACATGCACACGGGAATCAGGAAGGATTTGCGCCAATACGAAACTGAAAACAGAGACGGAATGGACATGACACTTTGTGTGATTGACAAGGGAAATAGCCTGTTGGAGTTTGCTGGAGCGAACAATCCGCTGGTTTATATCCAAAATGAGGAAATGACCGTAATTCGAGGCGACAAATATTCAATTGGGGGTGAACAGCGGGAAATCCAGCGAGTTTACACCACACATTCCGTTGATATTTTCACTCCAACCACGTTTTACCTCTACACAGATGGCTACCAAGACCAATTTGGGGGCAAAGATGGGCGGAAATTCATGAGCCAGAAATTCCGAAAACTCCTCCACATCATTCATGAGCAACCCATGGCAGAGCAAAAAGCAGTTTTGGAGAAAACGCTCAACAAATGGATGAAAAACCATAAGCAAGTGGATGATGTTTTGGTGGTGGGCGTGAAGGTTTGATTTGCGATTTTATTGCCACGTTCTCCACTAGCTGAAGCTAGTGGCAATTGAATCAGGATTCCGCATTTTTTACCAAAAGGGAGAGTCCGTGGTACAGCTAATTCTCAAAATCGTTTTGAGTGGAACTCGTGGAATGGTGGTTTGTCAAAATCCTGTAAATCCTTTTATCCTACCAATCCTGATTCTATTTTAGTGGAGTTGTTGCTTAACAATTCATCTATTTCGCAATCCAAATCATGCAGAAGTACCAAGCTGAACTCGCAGAAAAAGGCTTTTCAATCATTCCTTCCATATTTCATTTCCATGTTCTCCACCGAAGCTAGTGGCAATTGAATGAGGATTCCGCATTTTTTACCAAAAGGCAGAGTCGTGGTACAGCTAATTCTCAAAATCGTTTTGAGTGGAACTCGTGGAATGATGGTTTGTCAAAATCCTGCAAATCCTTTTATCCTACCAATCCTGATTCTATTTTAGTGGAGTTGTTGCTTAATAATTCATCTATTTCGCAATCCAAATCATGCAGAAGTACCAAGCTGAACTCGCAGAAAAAGGCTTTTCAATCATTCCCAATATATTTTCCGAAAAGGCAATTTTGGGAATCATTCATTGCATCGAAACTGCTAATTCAAACTCCAGTTCGTTCCTGAAAACGAAAGATTTATTTGCCATTCGGCAGTTACTCAAACATATTCCCGAACTCCAACCGCTAATTTTTACCGAAAAATTCAAAAATGTTCTGGTTGGATTGAGTGGAAAGGATTATTTCCTCACGAAAGCCATTTACTTCGATAAACCAAAGGAGTCGAACTGGTTTGTCTCTTGCCATCAGGATTTAAGTATTTCTGTCTCCAACCGAAAAGAAATTGCTGACTACCAAAACTGGACGAGCAAGCTTGGACAAATTGGCGTGCAACCGCCTACGGAAATTCTGAAAAGCATCCTGACCATCAGAATCCATTTAGACGATACGGATGAGCAGAATGGCGCACTCAAAGTGATTCCAAAATCTCACTCCAACGGAATTATTAGACTGGAAAAGCTGAATTTAGAGAATGAGCAATCCGTTTTCTGCTCGGTAGCGAAAGGCGGAGTAATGCTGATGAAACCTTTGTTGCTTCATGCTTCCAAACGCTCTACGGGAAACAAACAAAAGCGAGTGATTCATTTGGAGTTCAGTAATCGGGAACTTGCGGGCGAGTTGGATTGGGCAGAAAGACTGGCTGTTTTGTGATTCCTTACTAGAAGATTTTGAGAACTCGCTAAACCGAACAAAGCCCAAGCCAAGTTGGTTTATTGAATATAAATTATGGCTGAAGCTTTGGACTTTGTACTAAAGACTTCGGACTACTGAATTCAAAACCTAAAAACTTATGAAATACAAATTATTTGGCAACAGCGGACTAAAAGTTTCCCCACTCTGCTTGGGTACAATGACTTTCGGAGAGGATTGGGGCTGGGGTTCGGATAAGGAAACCAGCAAGAAAATTTACGATACTTTTATGGAAGCGGGCGGGAATTTCATTGACACAGCCGATGTTTACACGGAAGGCACGAGCGAGAAATTTTTGAGCGATTTCATTAGTGCCGACCGAGATTATGTGGTTTTGGCAACTAAATATACACTTTCGGGCGAGACAAAAAATCCGAATAATGCGGGAAATCATAGGAAAAATCTGCGCCAATCGGTTGAGTCAAGCTTGAAAAGGCTCAAAACCGATTACATAGATTTGCTTTGGGTGCACGCTTGGGATTTCACAACTCCGTTTGAAGAAGTAATGCGAAGCCTAAATGATTTAGTGAGTTCTGGGAAAGTGCTTTACGTAGGTATTTCCGATGCGCCAGCTTGGGTGGTTGCTCGGGCAAATACCTTGGCAGAATTCCGTGGCTATGCGCCATTCATTGGCAACCAGTTGGAATATAACTTGACTGAGCGAACTCCAGAAAGGGAATTATTGCCCATGGCAAAAGAACTGAATATGGGAACAGTGGCTTGGTCGCCATTGGCAACGGGAATTCTCACGGGAAAATTTTTGGAGGAAAATCAAGATGGGAAAAGCCGAAATACCAAGAAAACTTCTTACCGATTCAACCAAAAGAATGAGGAAATCGCCAAAGAAGTTGTAAAAGTAGCAAAGGAAATTGATGCTTCTCCAGCACAAGTGGCTTTATCTTGGGTCAACCAAAAAGGCGTAATTCCCATTATTGGCTCACGGAAAATCGACCAGCTGAAAGACAACATGAAATGCCTGGATTTGCAACTCTCCAGCGAAAATATGGAAAGGCTCGACAAGGTTTCCCAAATAGATTTAGGATTCCCACACACTTTTGTGTTGCGAGACGGAGCGAAGAAAATGATGTATGGCGGAATGGTCAACCAAATTGAGGGAATCAAGAATGATAATTTGGGCAAAGAGGAATTGCTTTTGAATGTGAAATAGGAAGAAGGAAGAAGGAGGAAAGAAGAAAGAAGAAGGAAGAAAGAAGAAGGAAGAAAGAAGAAAGAAAGAAGAAAGAGGAAGGAAGAAGGAGGAAGGAAGAAGAAAGAGAAATGTTTAGTTTATTTCTTTAATATGCCTTACACATCTCGTTTCATTAAAATTAAAAAGCAACTCTCCGAAAGCTAAAGCCTTCGGAGAGTTGCTTTTTAATTCGTACTTCGTAAATCAAAAATCGTAAATCCTCAAATTATTTTCGCCATTCTGCTTTTGCGTTTTTCTTGGTCTGTCTGCACAAGGTTGACAAACTTATTGGTTGATTCGAGCCATTGAAAAATATCTTCTGGGCTTCGGGTCAAATGTTGTTTGATTTCATCTTCAGTAACATCGAAGAAATAACCCTTTCCTTGATTTTCTTTTTTTGGTAATAGCATTTTGTTCTGTAAAATTAGATTTTAGTCGGTTGTTGCAATGTTTTGTAACTTATTGAGCATCAAGACATCTTGTTGGTCTTGCGTTCTATTGGCATATTTTTTTAGCCTTATCAAATCATCTAAAGAGACAATGTTTATTTTAAAATCTTCTATATTTCTTTCTTCTCGTACGTCCCACATTCCTTCAAACGAGATTGGCACGTCAATCAATACATCCAAATTCATGAAATTTGCCCGCTTGTTGTAATAGGAATAGGCAATCAGGTTTTTCTCTTCAATCATATTAGCCCTTTCCGCTTCATCTAGCAAAGAGTTTAGTTGGATTGGAACTACCGAGGCAAACTCCAACTCTTCAATGACTTGTTCAAATTTTCTGATATTATCTGTTTCAAAAGCAACCAGCAAATCAATATCGGCAGTCATGCGGGGAATGCCATAAATATTTACTGCCAAGCCTCCACAAATTAAATATTTTACTTTTTGCTCATGAAGTTTTTTGAAGAGGTTGATGTATTCCATTCGGTTCTAATTTGGTTTTGCTCCTTACACATTTGACATATTGCAAAACTGAATCCAAAAATCAAATTCTAATTACAATGCAATGAGAAGTCTATAAAGTGCAATTCCTGAAATGAATCAAGGCAAATATAATCGGTTCAATGTTGGAACTTACACAAACGGTTGTATCGGAAATTGCACCCTTCCTATGACGTAGTTTGGTTGGATTGGGTTACAAAAAAGACTAATCACTTCTCTGTATCTTTATGAAGTTTTGCCATTATGGGAGAAACAAATAAGTAGCAACATATAAGTATCAAGTCGCAAGACAACCTACAACAAACAGATTTCCAACTATTTAAAGACAATCTGATTGTAAGTTGGCTTCATACTTTTATTACTCACTCACAAAAACAAGATAGAAATGGCAAAATTCGGAAAGAAAACCAAAACCTCGCAGGAAATCCCCACCTCGGCATTGCCCGATATTATTTTCATGCTCCTGTTCTTTTTTATGGTAACAACTGTAATGCGAGAAGTAACCTTAATGGTCAAAAATGCGCTCCCAACCGCTTCGCAAATTCAGAAGTTGGAAAATAAATCTTTGGTAAAGTATATCTATATTGGAGAGCCAAAGGAGACCGACAAGTTTGGAGAAGCACCCAGAATTCAGCTCAACGATGCCTTGGCAGTCGCTGATGACATCCCCGAATTTATTGTGGAACAACGAGCCACACTTGACGAAGCCGAGCAAGACAAAATGACTATCTCCCTGAAAGTAGATAGAGAAGCCAAAATGGGAATCGTCTCCGATGTGCGTCAGCAATTACGAGAAGCCAATGCGCTGAAACTAAACTATTCGAGTATTCCCTCCAAGATTTCGGAATAAAAAAAACTCCCTCACAAAATTGATTCGTGAGGGAGTTTTTTGTAAAAGGTCAAAAATTAGTTCTTGAACATTCCGTCTATGACTATATTAGTTCCACAAGTTGGAGTTGAAACTGTACCTTTAGTAACATTGAGTAAGAAATACTCATCTCCTACTTTGGTTCCTAAAACATCGTTGTAGGTTCTAGTAGCAAAACCATCAACCTTTCTATAATCATCAACATCAGTACCTGCGTCAATTAATTCTTTCAAACGCTCTTTAGTTGTAATTTCACTAAACTTGGCACTAGTAATCACAACAAGTTTAGTTGTTGAATTACTTTTGATAATTGCTCTAACAGGGTTCGTAGGGCTAGGATTAGTAGGGTTTGTGTTTGATGTCCAAGCCAAACCGAATTTAGCAAGATCAGGACTTGTACTTGCACCTGATCCACATCTTACCCATTGGAAGGATGAAGCAACAGACAAAGCAGCACTATCAGCAAAATAAACTCTGAAATCTTTGTTTCCAGATTTTCCGTTTACATCTGTAGTCATAAAATTGTAGATATTCACTTTTCCTCTTAATGAATCGCTGGCGCTATTGTTTGTAACTACTGGCTTAACTGGGATAGTAAATCCTGTAATCGTAGTAGTTACACTTGCACTACCTAGGTCAGTTCCATCTCTATTAACTGCATAAGAAGCAATTGCTGCACCTCCGTCAGAAAGACCTGTCAGCGTAATAGACTCGCCCAAAGCAAGTGTGTCGCCACTTTCGAATGAGTCAGGACTAGCAACTACGCTTACAGTCGGGCCGTCTGGTGTGGGAATAGTATCATCTTCACTATCACAACCTACCATAAATAATACTGCTACTAATAATGTAGCCATTTTAAAAAAATTCTTCATTCTGATTTCGTTTTTTGTAAATTATAAATTAACAATACAGTTAATCCGTAAGTGTGAAACTTTGTTCAATACTTTTGGTCAACTGCAAGCATCCTTAACGCCAAGCGGTGGGGAAGGTTACTGATTATTTATATAAGAAATGTTAATCTAAGGAACGGAAATTAAATAAAGTGCTACTTTTTCTCTCGTTTCTTTTTGACCTATTCTTCGTTAAAAAAGTTTGGCATAGCGGTGCTATGCCAAACTTTTTTGCCTAGACTAGCTCTAAAAATAAACTTCAATAAAATAGTAGTTTATTTATTTCCCGTTCCTAAGTAAGTGGACAATATTAGCTTGTGATTGTATTGAGTCAAATCAATTGACAATCAAAGAATTAATTATTTTCTTGGGTTCACTTGTTAATTTGGGGAAAGTGTTGTGTTATTCTAATAAAACCTTGGTTGTTCTTTTACAAGCTAAGAAGCTTTGACTAGCCAATAAAACCATACTACTATACATTTATACATTTTTCTGTCTATCCCAAAATCTGGGCGTGAGACACGCTTAGAAGAGTCTCACTTTTTGTTACATGTCTCACGCAACGCCCTCAAGTACTTTTTGTACAGTAGTATGCAATAAAATATAATGAGTTCTTTTAGACCAATAATTAATGGTAGGATACTGACAAGTAACAAAAATGCAAATTGCACTCAATCCCCAAATTAACGATTGAGCCTTTTCTTGATACCTGATACTTATATCTTGCTACTTACTTAACTTCTCCTGAAAATTCTGGCTATTTGGATGGAGAGATTTAGAAAGAGGATTTTTGCATTGGCATTTCGCTCAATGTGTTGGTGGGAGTTGGAGAAAAGTGTAGTCAGTTCCTCTAAATTAGTTTCGTTAAGCACTTTTGAGAAATTCTCTATGAATTTGAGTTCGGCATCCTCCAACCGAACCAAGTCTTTTGCTCCGAATTTGTAGATGAGCGATTCCCTAAAAACACTCAATCCGTATTTCATCAAACTTTTCTGGCTTCTTTCCCCAACCTGCCGAAGTTCTCTGCCTCGCTTGCCATGGAAGTAAAATCGACCTTGAAACAAACCCGCATCCACTCTTTGAAAAAGTCGGAGCTTCCATCTTTCACTTCTTGGCTCAATCGCAGGGCTTCATTCAAATTACCTTCTGCCAAATGCGCTACATGAGCGGCTTTAGCATCATCCACGCCAAATTTCTCCATCAAATTCTGAATGATTTCCATATCCGAAAAAAGTGGGATTTTCACAATTTGGGTTCTAGAGAGAATGGTGGTCAGCAGTTTTTCAGAATCATCGGAAACCAATAGAAAAAGGGTTTTGGAAGGCGGTTCTTCCAGTATTTTGAGGATAGCGTTGGCGGCCGCTGGGTGCATAAGTTCGGGCAACCAAACGAACATCATTTTGTATTCTGCCTCAAAAGCCCGCAAAGATAAATCTCGCACCACATTTCTGCTTTCCTCTTTGGAGATACTTGCCTGTTTGTCCTCCGCACCAATAAAGCTTGTCCATTCGGGAAGTGTCCGATAAGGATTCTCCAGCAGAAACTCCCGCCACTCATTCAGAAACGCCTTGCTGATGGCATTTTTCCCAGTAATTTTCTTGGTGGAAGCAGTTGGAAGCACAAAATGCAAATCGGGATGAATCAATTTGTCCATTTTGGAGCAAGAGGAACAGACTCCACAAGAATCGTAATCCTGCTTGTCTTTACAGTTGATAAACGTGGCGTAGGCGAGTGCCAAAGCCAAGTTTCCCGAACCCTCTTTTCCCATAAAAAGCTGCGCGTGAGCAATATGACTGCCTTTCACTGAATTTACCAGCGTTTTTTTGGTTTGGTCTAAGCCAATGATTTCAGAGAAGCGCATATTGGTAGCAAGTATTTAGTAGCATGTATCAAGAAATGCAAAACTAAGGAATGTAGTTGAGTTTTACAGTTCCTCCAACAAATCATATAACTTTTCAAAAACCTCTTTGGAGTGAGTCGGAAAGTTGGCAATTCTGATTTGGGAATCCTTGTATTTCCCGTAACCCGAGCCAATTTGGATGTTGCTTTGCTTCAACTTGGCAATTAATTCCGAAGAAGTTCCTTTCAGCACATTTGCCACCAAAACTGTTTTGGAGCGTTGCGTTTCATCAGTTACAAATGGCTCAAAATTCTTGTTTCTTTCCAATAAACCGTAAATCAGGGCAGATTTGTAAATGGTTTCCTGGCGGATTGTTTCCACTCCTTTTCTGTTCATGTCTTCGCAGACTTTGCCGAGCAAGTAAATCCCTAAAACATTCGGGGTTTCTGGAGTTTGATTGTCCTTTGCCTTGCCCAACAGTTCGGAAATGGCATGGTAAGTCCCAATAGATTTCCCTTTGGATTTTATTTCTTCAGATTTCTCCACGCACTTCTCATTGAAAATCCAGACTCCTAAACCTGCGGGCAAACCCATTCCCTTCTGCACTGAGAAATAGATGGAGTCGATTTTAGAGAAATCTGGCTGGAAGAATGGAACTGCCGAAACCGCATCTACTGCCAATAATTTGTCTGGATAGCGTTCTTTCAGTTTGGCAATTTCCACCATCGGAGTCATTACGCCTGAACTGGTTTCGTTGGCAATGGCGCAAATCATCTCGGCACTCACTGGCACTTGCACCG
The DNA here is from genome assembly GCA_963729615.1 of uncultured Cytophagales bacterium. Classification (GTDB taxonomy): domain Bacteria; phylum Bacteroidota; class Bacteroidia; order Cytophagales; family Flammeovirgaceae; genus JBLIFI01. Next base: position 326,369 of record CAVSOI010000020.1, on the reverse strand, counting down.
AATCCATCTCGAAACCTTGCCCGAAAGCGACTTCGTGCTTGGTGGAATCCAACCCTAAATCTTCTGAGAAGCTAAAAAACTTCTTCGAGAATGAGCCATTTACCAAATGGAAACTTTCTTTCTCCACGCAATTCTGCAAGAGTCTTTCCCAAACTTCATTCGCAGAACTTGTGAAAACGATGTGGAAGTTTTCGGGAATCTCCAATAGCGTTCGGAGTTCGGAAACTGCATGGGAAAATATTCCTTCAAATTGCTTACTTCGGTGGGAAATGGAGCAAACATTCTCTTGCATTGCCATTCGTAAATGGTCTTCTACAGTAAAATATAATTCGCTTGGGCCTGGCGTGAGGAAAGTGGTTTTCATTTTTTGGGTTGTGGGTTGTGGGTTTTGTGAATTTAGGAAGCATTTTTTGTGTACAAAAGACACGCTCTAATGTCATCCATTTCTAAAAAAGGATAATCTTCTAAAACTTCTTTAAACGTCATGCCACCGGCTAAAAGCTCAAGCATATTGGCTACGGTAAATCTCATGTTTCGTATGGTGGGTTTCCCTTTCTGTACATTCGGATTCAAGGTAATTCTGTCAGATATTTCCATGGTTGTACAGATTTGTAATGTATAAAAATACGGATTTAAGTAAACGTATGCGATATTTTCTCTATACAATATTGTCGTTTGCCTAAATTGACCACTTTCAGATTTGTGGTAACTTATGATATATTTATTTTGTCCATTCAAATTTAGATTCTATGGTCAACGTATTTTTATCCAAGCCTAGGTTTTGGTAAAAAAGCCTTTCTAACACTGGAAATAGTTCTTTTGGATTGTGTGTATTAGGTTTTCTTCTGCATTTATGATAGTTGGAGGAGACAATTTCTTCCACTAATTCGCCTACCGTTTTGGCAGATAGGTTTCTTGTGAATTTTGCTGACAAGAGTAAATACAGAAAGGATAGAATGATGCCAAATCCAAAAAAGCCATGAAAAACAGTTCCAATTATAGAACCCACAAACATTATTACAGATAAAGAGCATGACAAACCGTTCATAGAAAATAAGTTCGGGTCAAAACCTAATGCCATACTCAATTCATTAGCTTTCTGCCTTCTGTTTTTCCAAGGAAATAAACCCGCTAAACTTGTATTTGGCTTTATTTCTTCTCGTTTATTAGGGTAGATTTTTGAAATGGCTTCTCGCAACTTATAAAATGCTTGTTGAGTAGTACAATCTTCTAATTCTGTGCCTTGTAATCTGTTCTCCACTAACTTAATGACATCTCCAAAATTCATTATTTCTGAAACCTCTTCTTGTTTGAGGTCAAAATCGAAGGAATTTTGAATGCCAATTAGCAAAAACTCAATATCTTCTGCATCAACATCTTTTAGTGTATATTTCTTCATGCTTTTTTGATTTATTTAAAAGCCGTATTCAAATCTACTACTCTACCCGACCGTTTTGCTAATCGAGGTTTCTAAACCTCAATTTCGTCTGATGAAAATTTCCTAACTTTCTTGTTTTAGCAAGTTAGGAAACTTGCAAATATTGATTCAAGGCTAGGAAGCCTTCAGTAGCAAAAATAAACATCTGATAGTTAGATGTTTGCAAAAAATAGTCGGGTAGAATACAAATCTACAAACTCCAATCATAAAATCGTAATTCGTACATCGTACCTCCCAATTCACAAAAATCAAGTCAACGCCTCCACAGGTTCTCTTTTGGCAGCTCTGATGGTGTGATAGCTGATGGTCAGCAAAGTGATTCCCAAGGCAATTGCGCCTGTGAATAGGAAAATGAAAATATCCATTTCTGCATGGAAAGGGAAATTGTTGAGCCAACTCCGCATAATGAAATAGGAAATCAACCAGCCGATTCCCACGGAAATTCCCACCAGAATCATGAATTCCTGTGTGAGCAAAAGCACAATTTCTTCATCGGAACTGCCCAGCGATTTGCGAATGGCGATTTCCCGTTTCCGCTGGTCAATTGTGAATGAAGACAATCCGAACATGCCCAAACACGCCAGCAGAATGGCAACTATGGAGAAATAGCCGAGACTTTGCCCAGCTTTCGTTCTGCTTTATACTGCTCGGCAATCAAATCTGCCATGAAATAGTATTCAAAACCACGCTCTGGCAAATACTGATTCCAAAGTTTCTGAATGTCGGCAAGTGCTTTTTCCGATTCGCCTTCCTTCACTTTTATTCCCATGTATTTTGTGAAGTACATTCTGAAAATCCGATTTCTCACTACGGTAATAATGAACGGATTGACTTCGTTATGCAACGACTCGAAATTAAAATCTTGCATAACCGCCACAATTTTTTTGCTTCCGTCTTGCAAAGTTCCCACGGTTTTCCCGATGGCAGATTCGGCATTTTCCCAACCCATAAAACGAACCAAACTTTCGTTCACAATCACGCCTTTGTAAATCTCATCTTCCTTGAAATCGCTTCCCGCAATCAATTTTATTCCCATGGTTTCAATAAAACCGTCTCGCACGTACACACTTGGAAAAAAAATGGAATCAGTTTCGATTGTGTAACGGTGGGTTTGATGATTCAAGCCGATTATTTCTTCCATTCCCGTAACGGATTCAACGTTTTGAGATTCTAAAAGCGCACTTTTGAAGGAGTCGTAACTCTTGCTAATTTCGGTGTTGGCAATTGGCAGTACAATCACAGATTCTTGTCCGAAACCAAGCGAGGCAGTTGTCATGAAATTCCATTGTTTGCCAGCCACAATTGTACTTACTAGCAAGAAAATGGTAATGACAAACTGCACAACCACCAAAATGCTTCGGAACATTTTACTCTTAATTCCCTTGGCAGAGATGCCGTTCAAAGCTTGCGTAGGTCTGAATTTGGAGAGATAATAGGACGGGTAAATACTCGAAAGCAAGCCTACCGTTAAACCTGCTGAAACTGTGATTGCCAATGGTTTCCACAATCCGAACAGCGTGAAATCGAAGCCAGTCAACGTGAGTTCAGAGAGATACGGAAGGCAGATTTCCACAACGGTCATCCCAATTACAATGGCAATGAAACTGATGAGCAGAAACTCCACCAAAAACTGCACAATCAGCTCTCCTTGCGAAGCACCAATCGCTTTTCTCACGCCAATTTCCTTCGCTCGGGTAGAGGAACGAGCCGTGGAAAGATTGGTAAAATTGATGGTGGCAATTATGAGAATCAGAATGGCGATTGCCGAGAAAATGAATACGTATTTTATGTCTCCATTCGGGGAAAGCTCATAATCCAAATTAGAGTAAAGATGAATTTCGTTGAGGGGTTGGAGATAGATGCTGGTGTAGTCCTTCATATTTTTGAAGAACTTTTCCTTGACCAAATCCACGAAAAGGAACTCTAAATCTTCTGGCGATTGCCCTTCTTTGATTACGAAATAAGTCCAAGCAGGATTCCAAATCCAGTCTTTAAGCCAATTTCCGTAAGAAATCTCATCATCTAACCGAATGCTTGCCATGGTGGCAATGAAATCGAAATTTATGTGGGATTGGTATTTTTTCGGCTCAAAAACACCCGTAACTTCCAAATCGAACTTACCTTCATAACTTATAAGTTGCCCAATTGGGTTCTCGCTCCCAAAATATTCGGTCGCTTTCTCGCTGGAAATAACCACACTGTTTGGCTCGCTGAAAACGGCTGAAAGTGCACCCGATTTCAGGGGGAAATCGAACACTTCAAAAAAACTGGCATCGGCAAAGTAGAAGTTGGATTCGGTATATTTTTTCTTGTCGGTCTCCAGCGAATGATTGATTCTTTGGAAATTGAACAAACGAACATAATTCTCCACAAAATCAGGATGCTTTTCTAAAATGGTGGGTCCCAACGGAAATGGCACACTTGCCGACTGCTCGCCAATTCCCTTCTGCTCCACAAACTCAATGGCTCGGTAAATTCGGTCTTTTTTCGAGTGGAAATCATCGTAAGAAAGCTCGTTGGAAATCAACAATGCCAAAAGTGTGAAAAATGCAATCCCGATTGCCAAACCAACAATGTTGATAATGGCATATAACTTATGCTTCAGCAAATTTCGGAACGCTATTTTGAGATGGCTTTTGAGGATGTTTTTTCTGAATTTTGATTTCTACTTGTGAATGACCTTTGAATAAAGAAGAAGGAAGAAAGAGTAAAGATGTGAGAAATGCTGTTTAAAGAATCCTTCTTCTTTATTCTTTTCTCCTATTTACTCAAAACCGATTTATTAATATTCTCCGTTACAACTTGCCCATCAAAAAGATTGATGATTCGGCTGGCATAATCTACAGCATCCCTAGAGTGAGTTACCATGACTACGGTTGTGCCGATTTCATTCAATTCCACCAACATTTCCATCACTTCTTGCCCACGAACGGAATCGAGATTTCCAGTGGGTTCATCGGCCAGAATCAGTTTGGGTTTGGCAACAATGGCACGGGCAACGGCAACACGTTGTTGCTGTCCGCCAGAAATTTGTTGGGGGAAGGATTTTGCTTTGTGGGAAATCTGTAAACGTTCCATCAAAGCTTCCACACGGAGTTGACGTTCTTTTTGGGGAACTTTCTGGTAAATCAGCGGAAGTTCAATGTTTTCGTAAATGGTCAGTTCCTCAATCAGGTTGAAGTTTTGGAACACAAAACCAATATTTTGTCTTCTTAGAACTGCTCGTTTTCGGCTTGTGGCTTCGGTAACATCTTCATCCATAAAATAGAGTTTCCCGGCAGTTGGAGCATCTAAAAGTCCCATAAGGTTTAGCAGAGTGGTTTTCCCACAGCCAGAAGGCCCCATAATGCACACGAACTCGCCCGATTGAATCTCCATATTGATATGATGGAGCGCAACCGTTTCCACGCCTGATTGGTTATAGCTTTTTCTTAAATTTACAGTCCTAATCATAAGTAGTCCAAAGTCATTAGTCGTCAGTCCAAAGTAATCCGAGTATTTAATGCTCGTACAAAATAGAAAGGGCAAATAATGAAATCTGTCCTTTTATTTTGCATTTGGAGAGTTGAGGTTTCTTGGAAAAAATTTAGTGCATTGAGTTCTAAGTTCTGGTTGGTATTTTTTGGAATATTTTTTTCTTCTACAAAGCAAAATTTGCAGGCATAGCCTAGCTACGGCTAAGAATTTTAATGCAGTAGAAGGAAAAAAGATACATAAAATACAATCACGAACTTAGGAATTGATGCACTAGTTAAAAGGATTGATGAAAAACATCAACTCTTCTATATTATATTAGGTCTGTATTATTTGTTTTAGGTATGGCACTAATTTGACACTTAGGAAGCCAAGCTACTTTTATCAATTAAAATACCATTGAACATAAGTTTCTGAAAGTCATGTATTTATATTCAAAATATTAAAATTGGATTTGTCCGAAAATAGAGGGAAAATGAAAGAATGTGAACGAAATCGGACAGAATAGATATTGTTTGTCAACAAGCTCTTTAAGCTTCTAAGCCATAAATTCTTTCATTTAGTAATCCATCTTTACCAAATTCTTCCATGCTTCCGTCTAAATCCATCCACATATTAGTTATAGGGTTTGTGTCTAAATTTACTCCAACCCAAGTGAATATTCCATTCAACTTATAAGTTCCATTATTATCTTGAAGAGTTAAATCACAAGCAACCGCCATTCCGCTTCTTGTTACAATCACTTTGTTATCGTCTTCTATTTTCCTTCCTCCAGTTAACCATTCAGGTTCATTAGTGATTTCAAAATCAATTATTTTTGTACTTGGAGAATGTCTAACAAACATTCTTGTTAAAATAGTAATGAGATCTTCAAAAGGATTGTCGGAAAACCATTCTAACATGTGCTTGGTTTTCATTAGCTTCTCAAAGTTTGGTTTCATAGGTTCTAAATAGTAATGATTATTGACAGAAATTTGCTATGTAACCTGAAGACTGGCAGGTTCTTTTATTCGAAGATAGTTTTCTGGTAACTCATTTGAAAATAAGCAATACTTCAATTCAAATGAACACAGTACTAAGGACTTTGGACCAAAGACTTCCGACTTTACTCTACTTCACTTCCGCAGAATCCATCATTTGTCTGATTTGCTTTTCCCATTGCGACTTATAATTAAGCGGGCTGGAGAAATTAAATCCGACCAACTTCCCGTTTTTGATGGAATACTGCACATAGTTGTATTTTTTCAATGCACCCTTATCCACAATTGTGCTTCTGACTGCTTTCACGGAAGCCACAAATTCAAAAATCACGTAAGGTTCGCCACCAATTTCCCTGATTTCCTCCTGAATAAATCTTACTTCGGAGTGAATTCCCATAATGGTAGATTTATAGAATGCCTTGAACATTTCCGCATCCTCAGGATTCCACTGCGTAATTGATTGGCTCACGCTGAAAATCCCTGGGTTTCGCAAACTTTTGTAGGCGGCCACTGGGCGATTGAACATCACAAATTCCTGCTTCATTTCCTCTTCCATCATAGGCACGAAGCTTTCGGGCATGGAAATAGTCGCCATATTTTCGCCAATTTTTCGCTTTTTGAACTTCATTTCCTGCGAATAGGAAACATAAGAAAAGCAGAAAGTGAAAAGAGTTAAATATATATATTTGAACATGGCTTAGTTGTAAATGAAGAATTATGAATTATGAATTAAAAAATGGAAATGGCTGAATCCAACAGGTAATTTATTTTATCAAAATATGATTCGGCAAACTTACCAATTCGCCATTTGAATTTGGCAATCCTAATGCCAAGTTATGTTTTGAGACTTTTCTAAGTGGAGATTGGATTTTCATTAACTTGTTGTAATCTATGTTTTGTCCTTTTTTGGATTGGGTTGAAACATGTCAAGTATCTTTAGCCAATAAATTCGCTAAGCAGTAAGAAAGGCTCAAGCAAAAAACAGTAAACTTAGTGTGTCTCATTAAAACCATATTTTTATCCGAAATCGGCTCTTATTTCCGAGTTCAGAACTCTATCTTTGTACTTGATTTTTTTCAAATCGTACATCGTAAATCTAACTTCGTACATCTACTTATATGAAATATTTAATTGTTGGATTGGGAAATATTGGGTGGGAATATGAAAACACGAGGCATAATATTGGTTTCATGGTGCTAGATGAACTGGCAAAAAAGAATGAGGCAAGTTTCGAGGTTGACCGATTGGCTTTCAAAACGGAAATCAAGCATAAAGGCAGAACAATCCACCTAATCAAACCAACCACTTACATGAATTTGAGTGGAAAAGCGGTCAGAAGTTGGATGAATGAACTCAAAATTCCCCTAGAAAATGTTCTGATTGTGGTAGATGAATTGGCGTTGCCGTTGGGGACGCTCAGAATGCGAACCAAAGGCTCAAGTGCGGGACATAATGGTTTGAAAAACATAGAAGAACTTTTGGCAACCAGCAAATATCCACGCCTTCGTTTCGGAATTGGAGATGAATTCTCGAAAGGAAAGCAGATTGATTATGTGTTGGGAGAATTCACTTCAGACGAGCAAATTGATTTATCTACTTTGATTGATAAGTCTTGTGAAATGATTCTCTCATTCGCCAGCATTGGCGCACAACGAACTATGAATGAGTTTAACGGATAAATCAGTCAGAGACTGATTCCCATAGTCGGCACAGGTTTTGAAAACCTGCGCCAGTAAGGTTTAAAACACTAGACAAATGGAAGGAAAGAAGATAGAAAGAAGAAAGAGACTAAAACTACCTGTTTGTTTTAGCTAAGGCTTCCAAAAGACCACTCTTTCTTCCTTCTTCTTTCTTCCTTCTTCTTTCCTCCTTCTTCCAATCTTGTTGCTCATTAAAGAATCAAAAACATACTTTTATCTCACTACCTGATACTCACTACTCAGTACTAAAAATGAAAACCTACATTAAACTAATCGGTAGAATCAACAACCTGATGGGAAGCATTTCCGCTTGGTTGCTCATTGTCATGATTCTGTTGATTTGCTTCGATGTGTTGGCAAAGTGGCTTGCTCCAAAATTGGGAATCCAATATTCAAACACAGCCGTTTTTGAAGCGCAATGGTATTTGTTTGCCTTCGTTTTCATGCTCGGAACTGCTTTCACGCTCAAAAATGACCGCCATGTTCGGGTAGATGTTTTCTACGCCAACTTCTCGGAAAAGAAACAGGCTTGGGTAAACCTAATTGGCACGTTACTGTTTCTCGTTCCCTTTTGCTTCGTCACAATCCAAACTAGTTTTATTTATGTACGCAATTCCTTCATTATGCACGAAGGTTCTGCCGACCCAGATGGCTTGCCCTATCGGTTCATTATTAAAGGATTGATTATTTTCGGCTTCGGCTTACTGCTTTTGCAGGGAATTGCGTTGGTTTTTGAATCAATTTTGAAGATTCGTGGGGAAAAAGTCCAAAGTCATTAGTCCGAAGTACAAAGCAGTTCGTAAAGAAATTTAGATTGATATGACGATAAAAGAGCTAATTCAGCTAAAAGAGTCTGAAAACAAAGTGGAGTTCAAAGAGGCTAAAGGAGGAAATGTTTCCTATAATGGCGGAAACAGACCAGTTCCAAAAGACAGAAGAAGATGTATTTTAGGATATGTTACGGCTTTTGCAAATGAGGGAGGCGGTTATCTCGTTTTTGGAATCAAAGAGAGCAAACCTCATATTGTGGTTGGTACACGTCAGAATGAAGGTTCCATCGGAGAATTGGAAGCAAATATTTATCGACATACAGGAATAAGAGTTACTGCATCTGAATTGTACGATACAGATAGAAAACGTATATTGATTTTAGATATTCCCTCTCGCCCAACAGGGAAAGTGTATAAGTTTGAGGATGTGCCGTTAATGAGAATTGGCGAAGAGTTAAAGCCAATGTCTGATGAGCAGTATCTGAAAATTATTCAGGAACAAGAGCCTGACTTTTCTCAAAAAATATGTGAAGGGGTTTTCATTGATGAACTTGATGATGAGGCAATCCAAAATATGCAAAAAGCGTATGCACGGAAACAAGATAACCCACAATTCTTAACACTCAGCAAAGAGCAAGTACTCTCCGACCTTGATTTGATAAGAGATGAAAAAGTAACGAATGCCGCTGTCATACTGCTTGGGAAGAAAGAAGTGATTAAAGCATATATTCCACAAAATTGTATTCAACTAGAGTATCGCAATGATGAGTCTAAAATACCATTTGACCAAAGGCACACCTTTTCAGGAGCATTTTTCCTAGAAACAGATAATCTATGGAAAACGATTAACCTTCGCAATGGCAAAATCCCTATTCAAGAAGGGCCATTCATTTTCGATATTCCCTATTTCAATCAAGAAGTGATTAGGGAAGCTATCAACAATGCGGTAGCTCATAGAGATTATAGGCTTACAGGCGAAATAGTAATTAAGCAATATCCTTCTGAGTTGACAATTATCAATCCAGGCAGGTTTCCTGTTGGAGTAACAATTGATAATCTACTGACCACTCCAAGTACTCCTCGAAATCGCCTACTGACCGATATACTTCAAAAAACAGGTATTGTGGAGCGTTCAGGTCAAGGAGTAGATAAAATATATTTCCAAACATTGAAAGAGGGTAAAACAGAGCCGGATTATACGAAGTCTGATGATTTTGCCGTAGAGCTTACGCTCTCTGCCGTAATTGAAGACAAAGCATTTGCACTTTTCATTGAGTCCGTACAATCTGAATTAAGTGAGGGGGAGAAATTATCAGTACAAGAAATCATTCATCTGAATGAATTCAGAAAAGGCAATCGGGACTTTAAAGTAAACAAAGAAATTGTTGATAAGCTGTTGGAGAAAAATCTGATAGAGAAAAAGGGGAAAACCAAGGGAACTTACTACTTACTCTCAAGACAATACTATGAATTTGCTGATAAGAAAGGGAAATATAGTATGAATAACATTGACCATACTCAGGCGTCCATTATGATTCTCGGACATCTAAAAGAGTTTGAGAGTGCAAAAATGCATGACTTTATAGACTTATTCAACGGAGCATTGACTCGTAGGCAGATAAGGACAATAGTAGATAAGCTAGTAGAAAATAAAGAGCTTAGTAAGGATGGGAAGGGGAAAGGTACTCATTACACAATAGGGAAAAACTTCTTGAAAAAAGTAGAAATCCATAATCGTGCATTAGAAATTGGTATGCAAAAACTAAAAGAGGACGGAGAGATAGAGTAAACAGTTGTTTAAATGACCATAAAATGACCATAAATAACAATAATTACCAACATAAAACACATAAAACATTGACTGTCAGTATTTTAAAATGACCATAAAATAACCATAAATATTCTAATCCTAGATTTTTGAATCTATTTTGAAGATTCGGGAAGAGAAGAGTCCAAAGTCGTAAGGCTTTAGTCCAAAGTAAAGTTGAAACTTGCGAAGTCTTAGTAGAATCAAAAAAGCATGAAAAGCACACTCACAGTATTTCTGTTCTTAACTTTTGGAACAATTTACAGCCAATCAGACTGCAATCAATTTGGGAAAAGATACACTCCAAAAGACTTAGATGAAGCCATTGCCTTTCTCGATTGCAAATGGTCGGAAAGTGATAAATTGGAATTCAAGAATAAGAATGAAAAGGTGGCAGTCGCAGAGTTGCATTTCGGAACGGGAATGTCAATTAGAAACAATTGGGGGCTGTGGGCTGGAAAGAACAAACTTTACAGATTCTTCAAATCAAAAGGCATTTTCCACCCTGATGATATGTCGTCAATCATTCTGACTTCTTTTCATAGGAAATTGAACGCTCAACCTATCAACTTAGGAACGGAAATTAAATAAATGCGCTTTTTCTCTTGTTTCTTTTTGGTCTATTCTTCGTTAAAAATCTCGCCATAGCGGTGCTATGACTGCAATTTTTGCCTTGACTAGCCTCAAAAATAAACTACGATAAACTAGCAATTTATTTATTTCCCGTTCCTTAGATTCTCAGATTGAGGATTATAAAAGATATTGGAAGGCAAATGACTGAATACAATTACTCAATCCAAAAGACTGATTTCGGAAAAATCCAACTAAAGATTTATTCTGATTCTATGGAGTTGAATCTTGTAATTCCAGATGACGAAGTAATTAAACTCGTCAAAAATATTGAATTTGCAGATTGGAATGAGCGAAAATCAATCAAGGCAGGAACTTGTTTGGGTGCGAATGCTTTTTGGTCTTTCAATGAAGATAAAAGTATTTCAATGCTAATCGGACAAGATGACGAAACTTGGGAAATAGGAATGGTTCTTTCAATGGAAATGATAAATGAACTCAAAAATAAAGCAATTGCAACTTCGTAATACTGACGTACTACGCTAAATATATTTCGTTCCTTTGGGACTTCTTCAAACTCTCAATTGAAGTTTGAAAATTATCACAAAAATTCAGGTAGAGAAAAATCTTGATACCTGATACTCACTACTTGATACTCCAAAAAAATGACCAATAAAGACATTGTTCGCCAACTCAAATTAACCGCTTCCCTTTTGGAACTCCACGGAGCGAACCCTTTCAAAACCAAAGCCTACGGAAGTGCCGTTTTCGTGATTGAGCGAATGCAAGAACCTTTGGGCGATAAAGATATTGCCGAAATGGTCGGATTGGGAATCACCAAGGGAATGGCTACCAAAATTGCCGAAATCCGAGACACAAATTCCTTTGCAGAACTAGAAGAATTGCTGGAGCAAACTCCAAAAGGCTTATTGGAGATGCTGAAAATAAAGGGAATTGGTGCCAAGAAAATCCGCACAATTTGGCAGGAGTTGGAGATTGAAACGGTGGAGCAATTGATGGAAGCGAGCCAAGCAGGGCAAATTGCCCAACTCAAAGGCTTTGGAGAGAAAACCCAGCAAACCATCATAGACCAAATCGAATACATAGAATCTAACCAAGGGAAACTGCTTTACTCAAAAGCCGAATTATTTGCCGAAAAGCTAGAAGCGCACCTGAAAGCCGAATTGAAAGATTGCGAAGTCTCGCTTTCTGGGCAGTTCCGAATGAATCATGCGATTATAGAGAAGTTACAGTTGGTGGTTGGTGCAGATGATTTCACGCAAGTAAGAAATGTGCTGAACGAGATTTCCGACCTAAAAACGCACGAAAAAACATCAGGCCCATTGGTTTGGCGTGGCGAAGTGGCAGAAAACACACTGCCTGTGGAAGTGATTTTCAGTAGTAAAAACAATTTTGGAAATGAATTGATTTCCCAATCTTCGTCTCCAAAACACCTGAATACGACCATTCGAGAACAGAAAATTAGCCAACTTCTGAGAACAGAAAGCTTCGCTACCGAACAAGCTATTTATGACAAATTGGAACTCCCATTCATTCAGCCAGAACTGCGAGAAGGAAGTTTTGAGTTGGATTTGGCAAGGGAAAACAAGTTACCCCAATTGCTGACCTACGAAGATTTGAAAGGCACAGTCCACAATCATTCCACCTATTCCGATGGGAAACACACTCTGGAAGAAATGGCTGTGAAAGCAAAGGAATTGGGATTGGAGTATTTGGGAATTTCCGACCATTCCAAAACTGCCAGCTACGCCAACGGACTCAGCGAAGAGCGAATCAAAGAGCAACATGCCGAAATTGACGAACTCAATAAAAAACTCGCTCCATTCAAAATCCTCAAAGGAATTGAGTCGGATATTCTGGGCGATGGAAGCCTCGATTATTCCGCTGAAGTATTGGCAAGTTTCGATTTCATTGTTTCCTCCATCCACGCCAATCTGAAAATGGATGAAACTAAGGCAACTGAACGACTTTTGGGCGCAATCCGAAATCCGTACACTTCCATTCTCGGGCATCCGACTGGCAGATTGTTGCTCAAAAGAGAAGGCTACCCAATCGACCATAAAACAGTGATTGATGCTTGTGCCGAACACAATGTCTGCATAGAAATCAATGCCAATCCGCTTCGTTTGGATTTGGATTGGAAATGGGTGCATTATGCGCTATCCAAAAAAGTGATGATTGCCATCAACCCAGATGCACACGATAAGGAAAAATATACAGATATGAAATATGGGGTTTTGGTCGGCAGAAAAGCAGGCTTGACTAAGGAAATGACGCTGAATGCGATGAGTTTGGTGGAAATTGAAAAGTGGTTGGGTAAAAGGAATGAAAAATTAAGAATGAAAAATTGATTTTTGGTTGGCTTTTTTGGAGTAGAATCCAAATGTCCGACATCTTAAAGATGTCGGACATTTATTCGTATATTAGAAGTGAACTTGATTTTTTGCTGTCAGATTGCTTTTCCTCTTCTTCCATTTCCACATTCTCAAATTCACTCATTTGCTAATCATTTCTTCTTCTCCAAAGTCTTATAATACTCCTCTGGGTTGGCTTCGATTTTGGCAATCTGTTCCGCTTTCCATTTACTGATTACGAGTTGGGCGATTTCGTCTTGCGCTTCCATAATTTTCTCGTGCGTAGTTTTGATTTCCGCTTCTTGCGCTTCCACTTCCACTTTTGCCTTGTACATAATCAGATTTTCTCGCTCTTTCTTCACTTTATCGAACGGCCCAATGGTCAACATCATTTTGAAGAAAATAGGGCAAGTTTCAATTGCCAAAAACAGCAAAGTGATAATCCACGAAATGGTTGGGGCAATATCATGCAGAATTTGGAGTCGGATAATCAGACCATCGTAAGCAGCAATTGCCGACTCATTGGCATCGAGCGATTTCTGGCGTTCTGCTTGGTTTCTTCACAATATCTCGTTGGATTGTGATTTCCTCCTCGTTTTTCCTCTTCAAATCTGCCAATTCCGACTGCAGTTCTTTCCATATCCGAACGGATTTGCCGAGCGGTTGGACCTTCTCCAGGCCTGCCGGAACCTGTTCTTCCCGCCAATTCTTCTTGGAGTTTATCAGCAATTACGTCTCGCTTCTTTTCTTTGGCGGAGATTTCCGTTTTCAGCTTTTCAATTTTGGCGTAAGCACTATCAATGTCCGCATTGAAAATCCCTTCCGAGAGTTCTTTCCTTCGCTGCGATTCCACCAATTGCAATTCCTGCAGTTTTGAGTTGATTTCTGGCTCGAAAATCTTCAATTCCAAGGGCTTGGAGATAATCAATCCGAGCAGAATTGCCAACACCAATCTGGGAATGGCATTTTTGAATTCCCCCCAAGTAATGGCATCTGTTCCGTCTCCTTTTCCGCTACTGGAAACGATGTAACGGTCGAGGTTGAAAATCATCAATCCCCATAAAAAACCGAAAATGATTGAGCCAAGAACGCTTTTGAAAACTGTGTAGAAACCGAATCCACCAGCGGCACCTGCCATGATTCCCGTTGCCAGTACAATTCCGCCCAAACTTGCGTACCGAACGTGTTCCGAATACGGGCTTCGGTTCAAAATCTCCTTATCTGCACCAGCGCAATACCAAAAAAATCTGTTTATCATAAGTTCAAATACAAAATGGAAAGATAGTAAAATAGAAAAGTAAAAGTCAGTGGATTATGTAAAATATAAGTATAGATTAATTCGGCCTGAACACTTAATCTATCCTAAAACCCTAAGCTGATAACTTTTAGTTGTGTGAGTTCAATTGATTATTGTTTATTGAAATACGAGCTTACTAGCATTCTGTTTTTCACTTGAATTGAGAACCATAACTAATTTCTTGGTGCAAATTAGCTTTTCATTTTCTATTTCCGAATCATTAAATGCGGTTTTGGAAATTAAAATAGGCAACTTGTTCTTAAAAGTAAGTGGTTGGAGATTGCTCTGGCAATTCTTATTAAGTATTTCTCTGATTTCATTTCACTGCCAAACCGATTTTTATTAGGAATTTAATTCTCAATTCCTCCCTGCTTCTATTCTACAAATCGGGTTGGATTCGGAGACTCCAAATTCCTTTTTTTTTAGTTCTGATTTAAGACCCTAGTGCATCAATTCCTAAGTTCGTGATTGTGTTTTATGTATCTTTTTTCCTTCTACTGCATTAAAATTCTTAGCCGTAGCTAGGCTATGTCGAAATGTCGAACCACTCAATTTTTGCTTTGCAGAAGAAAAAAATATTCCAAAAAATACCAACCAGAACTTAGAACTCAATGCACTAGTGCATCAACTCCTAAGTTCGCATTCGTATTTTATGTTTCTTATTTCCTTCTACTGTATTAAAATTCTTAGCCGTAGCTATGGCTATGTCGAAATGTCGAACCATCGGAGTGCCGAACCATTCAGATTTTGCTTTGTAGAAGAAAACAATATTCCAAAAAATACTGAAAGGAACTTAGAATTCAATGCACTAGCGTATTTTAAGTATGATTTTGGGATTGTTATCCTAAACATCCATCTGAAGATGAATGCAATTGAATAGCTTTTAGCTTTATGAGTGCTGATTCAATTGCCACTAGCTTCAGCTAGTGGTAAGCGAGTTCTATATTTTCAGAGTCCTAAAGCAGAATTAGATAAATCACTAAAATTTAGCCTATATACTTGATGATTTTGAATCAAAAACCTTGTTTCTCTATCAAATCTATAATCGCATAGGCAAATAATATACGAAATTAGCCATCGTTTGCGTGGATTCTACTTTCATATCTTCTACCTTTATGATTGGAATACATATTCTCCACCAAAGCTTTCTGAAATGAAATCCAAAAGAAAGCTTGTAAAATGAATGCTCAAAATATGAAACATAAGATAGATATATTCGATACTACGCTAAGAGATGGCGAGCAAGTTCCTGGTTGTCAGCTGAATACAGTAGAAAAAATTGAAATTGCCAAACACTTAGAATTGCTCGGAGTCGATATCATTGAAGCAGGATTTCCCGTTTCCAGTCCAGGAGATTTCAATTCTGTGGTTGCCATTTCCAAAGCGGTTTCCGAACCAATAATCTGTGCTTTGACTCGTGCCGTAGAAGCCGACATTGATGCGGCAGCCGAGTCGCTCAAATATGCCAAAAGAGGTAGAATCCATACGGGAATTGGTGCTTCGGATTATCACATTAAATACAAATTCAAAACCACGCACGACAAAATTATTGAGCGTGGCGTGGCGGCAGTAAAATATGCCAGAAACCTGATTGACGATGTAGAATTCTACGCAGAAGATGCGGGAAGGGCGAAATTGCCATTCCTCGCCAAAATGGTGGAAGCCATGATTGGTGCAGGAGCAACCGTAATCAACATTCCTGATACCACAGGTTTTTGCTTGCCCGATGAATTCGGACAGCGAATCAAATATTTGATGGACAATGTCTCCAATATTGACCAAGCAAAAATTTCCGTGCATTGCCATAACGATTTGGGTTTGGCAACTGCCAACACGATTGCGGGAATTACTAATGGGGCAAGGCAGGTAGAAGTTACCATGAACGGAATTGGAGAGCGAGCAGGAAACACTTCTTTGGAGGAAATTGTGATGATTCTCAAAAAGCACAAAGAGTTGAATCTTGGAAACCGACATCAATACCAAGCGAATCCACCCAACTAGTTTTTTGGTTTCCAAGTTGATGAATATGCCAATTCAGGCAAATAAAGCAGTAGTTGGGAGAAATGCCTATTCCCACTCTTCGGGAATTCATCAGGATGGTTTTTTGAAAAATAAAATCAACTACGAAATCATTTCCCCAAAAGAAGTTGGTGTGCCAGATTCCTCGATTTTGTTGACGGCAAGAAGTGGAAGAGCGGCTTTGAAATACAGATTGGGTTTGCTCGGCTACTACTTTGTAAATGGGGAAATGGAGCAGATTTATACGGATTTCTTGGAATTGGCAGACCGCAAAAAAGACATTACCGATGAAGATTTGCAGAGTTTGGTTGGCAAAAAGAAAACGACACTTCCGATAGAACTTACTCACTTGCAGGTAATTACAGGTTCTCCGCTGAAGCCGGTGGCGACCATCATGCTCAATTTCGAAGGCAAGGAGCATCAGGCAACCAGTTCTGGAAATGGGCCGATTGATGCTTCGCTGAAAGCGGTAGATAAAATCATCAAGAAGAAAACAAAGCTGGGAGAATTCCTCATTCAAGCAATGTCGGGCGGAAGCGATGATTCTGGAAAAGTCCATTTGCAACTGACTCACAAGAAAGAGAATTTACTACGGTTTCAGTGCCAATACCGATGTAGTTACCGCTTCTGTAGAAGCATATATTGATGCGTTGAATAAAGTGATTTAATGCTGACTCTCCACATTTAGTAAGTTCCAACTCCTGTCAAGTATGGCATTTGAGTGTCAGTTAAATCCAAAAAGCCGATATATTATCTGCTTTTTGGATTTTTTTCATTCTTCTCAAATTTCAAATATTTCACTCCCAATTTTTAAAGTATAAGCAGTCAGACAAAATTATTACAATATCTTGCTTTTCATAAAATACTGATTATCAACATGTAATTTACTATTTTAGGAACGGAAAATAAATAAGATGCTGTTATCTCAGTAGGACTGACCCTTGCTTTTTTTGGTCTGGGAGACGCTGTCTATTCTTCCAATTCCATTGGGGCAATCCCATTGTGGGTATAAAAATCTGGGCGCATCTCATTTTGTCGCTGTAAATTAAAAATGGCTCTATCTGTTCAATAAATGTGGTAATTCTTGAAGCGGACGCTTCATTTTATGACAAGTCCGAGCGCACGCTCGAACTATTCGGGTGGCTTGTATCAACCTTCCTAAAAACATTTTTTCTATGCACGACAAAATGAGATGCACCCAAAAATCTCGCCATAGTGTCGGACTGGCGTTTAGTGCCATGCTAGTGCATCAAATCCTAAGTTCGTGTTGTTATTTTTGTTTCTTATTTCCTTCTACTGCATTAAAATTCTTAGCCGTAGCTATGGCTATGTCGAAATGTCGAACCATCGGATTGCCGAACCATTCAGATTTTGCTTTGTAGAAGAAAAAAATATTCCAAAAAATACCAACCAGAACTTAGAACTCAATGCACTAGTTCCACTACGGCTACAGTTTTAGTCCCGGTCGGGAACGGCTTGACTAGCCAGCGTGGCTCGACCTCAAAAAGAAACTGCGACAATACACGCATTTATTTAATCCCCATTCCTTAGTATTCTGTCAAGTTTAAATTGACGAATCAATGTATTTATAAGCTTCTGATTTTCAGTTGATTTAAACTTATCAATACCCGACATATTCATCTTGATATAACATTAGGCGCTTTTCTATTTCAATCAAAGTACTAATTTTTACTTTTGTTTGAACACAAATAATTAAGCATTTTCGTCTTGTCAAAAGACAATATAATCTAAGAAATGAGATAATTTATGCTTCGTTGTTGCGAACAATATGTAAATCATATAGAATTTCATACTACGTAGCTATGTTGTCTCGTTTTTTAGTTCTGATACAAACTTCGCCAAAGCACTTAATAAACTGAGCTCTTCAATAAACCATGAAAAAACTAATTACAACTTCATTTACGATACTACTATTTTTCGTAAGCCTTTCCTTAATCGCTCAATCTTCTAACGGCTACTTGAAAAAGGCGAAATCTATGCTGAAAGATGGCAACCCTTGGGGAGCGTATCCTGCGCTGGAAAGTGCGGTGGAAGAAGATGGCTCCAACACAATTGCCAAATTTTACAAAGGAGTATGCGAAATACTGCTTGAAACCCCTCAAAAAGCACTAGAGACTTTCAACAGCCTTGACGAAAGTGCACTGGAAGGCGAGAAGGTTTATCATCATTGGCTTGGTAGAGCTTATTTTGCGAATGGAGATTTCGATAAAGCACTACGTAGTTTTGAACTTTATTTGGCTAGTGGAGATAATGAATTGCAGGCAGAAACCCAGAAATATATTGAGAATATCAAAAATGCCAAACAGGTTTATAATTCTCCGAAAAAACTGGTGGTAGAGAATTTGGGAACAACCATCAACTCCAACTTTCAAGATTACAATGCACTAGTAACTGCCGACCACAAAGGGATTATTTTCACTTCTAAAAGAGACGGGAATTTAGGAGAAAAGACAGGCAAAGGACAGAATTTTGAAGACATGCTTCGGGCAATGATGGATGACAATGGAAATTGGAGTAACCCAGAAGTAATGACAGGACTTTCCACCACGGGACATGATGCAGGAGTGCAGCTTTTCAACAATGATAAATCCATGATTATTTATCAGGAAGGTGATTTGTTCATTACCGAAATGAATGAAGATGAAACTTGGAGCGAGCCAAAATCTTTGGGAAGCAATATCAACAACAAAAAATCTTTCGAGTCCCATGCTTTCATTTCTGCCGATGGGCAATTGATTGTGTTCTCCTCCAACCACAAAACGGCCAATGGAGATTTGGATTTATTCATGGCAACCAAATCTGGAAATGGCTGGGGAAATCCTACTCCAATTACTGCGCTAAACACGCCATTGAACGAAGATGCTCCCTTTATTGGAGACGATGGAATGCTCTATTTCAGTTCTGAAGGGCATAATTCCATTGGTGGATATGATGTTTTCAAAAGCCGATATGACGATGTGAACCTGACTTGGGGCGCACCTGAAAACATGGGTTATCCTATCAATTCTGTGTTGGATGATATTTTCTTCTCACTCTATGAGGAAATTGGTTATTTGACCTCCAACCGAATTGGTGGACACGGAATGGAGGATATTTATCGGATTTATATGTTTTCTACCGTAAAGTTGAACGGTACAATTGCCAATAAGGACGACAATTTGCCGATCCCAAATGCCATGATAAAATTTGTGGAGAAAGACGGTGGAGAAACTTATGAAGCGACTGCCAACGCAGCAGGAATGTTCAGCTTGGATTTGCCATTCAATACGCCCATGACTGCAAAGGTTTTTGTGGAAGGTGAGATTAAGCACGAAGAGAGTTTCATGGCAAAAGTATATGTGGGCGTACCCAAAGAGATGCAAAAGAAATTCTATACAGATTTGGGGAAAGGAGACAATCCCGAAAATCTCGGGATGGGAGAAAATGGAGACAATTCTTTGGTAAGTAATGATGCGCTTGAAAAATTCGTTAAAAGTATTACTCCATCCGAAGGTTCAAAAGCAATGGTTGCAGGCAGAATCATGGAGAAAGGCACAAAAAAACCTCTTACTGCGAAGGTAGAACTCGTAAATTCTGCCACGGGAGAGGTGTTGGCAACTACAATAGCCAGTAGCAATGGACTTTATTTTGTAGATGTTTTGGATGATGCTCTGAATTACGAAATCCGTGCTTCCTATGCTTCGCATCTAACAGAAAACAAATCAATCAACTTGGCGACTGCAAGAGACAATGTTGTTCGGGCAGATATTGCCTTGGCGGGAACTTCCATAGGTCAAACTTTCGTGTTCGAGCGAATTTATTTCAATTTCAACCAATCAGTAATCAGAGAGGTTTCTTACGACCAACTCGACAAAGTGGCTGATTTCATTCAGGAAAATCCAAACCTTTCTGTGGAAGTAGCAGGGCATTCAGACAATATTGGAACGCCAGAATACAATCAAGTGCTTTCGGAAAGAAGAGCCAGAAATGTGGTCAACTATTTAGTGAAAAAAGGAGTTGATGGAAGCAAGGCTAATTCCCAAAGGCTACGGAGAAGAAAAACCATTGGTCAGCAATGATGACGAAGAAGGTGGCAGGGCAATTAACCGAAGAATTGAATTGAAGATTTTGAAGAAATAGGTTCAAGTGTAAAATAGGAAAAAAGTAAAATAGTAATGTGAATTTCGCTTTTACCGACATTTCCAACCCTTAAAATTGACTTTTGATATTTATTAGATATTATTACGATTGGTTTATTAAAGTAAATTTTGGAGTCAGCTTGTTGCAGGGTGGCCTGGCCATCTCGCTACGCTAAGACCAACAAGGGCTTCTAAAATTGACTTTGGATATTTATTAGATATTATTACGATTGGTTTATTAAGAGAGATTTTAGAGTTCAAATTGTTGGTTTCGCAAGCTAAGACCAACAACGGCTTTGTGATTTTTTTAAGCCATACAAAATCAATCGTGATAAAGTCTATTGTGTATTTGCACTTGATTATTAAAAAATATAATTATTCAAATACGAAGTGTTTTGTTTGCCAAATATTCCGCACTACTGAAGTTCATTTCGCAAAGCGACTAGCTGGCGGTGTGCATTTTCGCTCCCGCCAGTCTAGGAAGCGAGAAAACCACGAACCCAAAAACTTTTCAACAATTCCCGGTCATCGGAGTCCGAACATCGGGATGGGAAATGTCGGCTTTTACACAAGAATGTGGAGAACAGAGTAAAAAAGCCTTTTGGATTGCACTCCAAAAGGCTTTTATTTCTGAAACTGTTCGCTAGTCACTGAATTCTGCTAAGCAAGCGTTTTCCCGCCAACAGATTTCTTGATGAATTCTCCCCAAGTGAGATTCTGCTTTCCTGCTTTGTATTTCTTGGCTTTGCTGATGCACATGTTGGCAACATTTTCCACCACCCACTCGAAGTTCTCGTCTCCAACAGAAAAATTGTCTGCATCTGGAGCAGGATTGCAGAAATCAATTGGGTACATCACGCCATCTTTAATAGCAATTTCCACCGTATTGAAATCATAACCGAGCAACTTGTTGATTTTCAGCACCAAATCTGTCAATTTCTTTTTCAGTTTCGGCTCAACTTCCGTGTCTCTCAAATACCGCTCGTGGAACGGATTGCGAGGTTCGTAAGGCATAATCAGCACATCTTTGCAGTCTAGGCAATAGCAACGGAAATAGCTCTCGAACTGAATTTCCTCTTGCAACATCATGACCAATTGCCCAGTTTCTGCCCAAGCCTTGAAAAGCTCCTCGGCATTATGCACTTTATAAACGCTTTTCCAACCACCGCCATCGTGAGGCTTGAAATAGGCTGGGAAACCGATGTATTCAAAAATTGATTCGTAATCCAACGGCAAAGCCAAGTTGCGGAAAGAGTCTCCGCTCGTATCGTCTGGTCTCTCGTGCGAAGGCAGAATTACCGTTTTTGGCATTTCAATTCCCACCGTTTCGCAAAGGCAGTTGTTGAAGAATTTCTCATCGGCACTCCACCAAAATGGATTGTTGACCACCGCAGTTCCGCTCAAAGCCGCATTTTTCAGAAAGGCTCTGTAAAACGGCACATCTTGGGAAATTCGGTCAATGATTACCGCATATTCATCTGATTTTCCTTGAATTACCTTGTCAATCAGAACGGGTTCGGCAATAATATCTTTCTCGCCTTTAGAGTTGATTCTATCAATAAGTGCAGGTGGGAAACTGTTTTCACGTCCGTAGAGAATTCCTATTTTCTTTGTCATAAATCTAAGTTCTTAAGATTGGATTGAGTTTGCAGATTATAACTCTTGAAAAATAAAGATTTTTTTGCAAAGTTCTTATAAATAGAGCGTTTTTCCTTCGCAAAGTGGTTTTGGGAATAAGTATTGAGTAGTGAATATCATGTATCAAGGAAAATTCGGCTAATCAAAATAAATGAATTTTTGTAGTGATTGCGGTCAATTGCCAGACCAATGCGGAGTGTATTTCAAAACTTGTCGGTCTCGCCAGTTCTTTCTCAATCCGCTACTTGACGATGTTTCGGAAACCGTAAGTTTACCATGATAATTATGAATCTAATTGCTAAGACCAACAAGGGCGGGAATAAGTAGTGAGTATCAAGCATCAAGACAAAATGGATGACTTGAACTCATAGCGTTTTGCGAAAATTCACACATTTGCACATTGTTTCCATCATCGCATCCCATTCCATGGCGGAACTAATCCTCAAATCCCCACATCAATACCATCGGAAAGGTCTAAAAAAGACCATTTCCGAGGAAGCAGTTGAGCAATTGTAGCTTGAACATCTTAGTTCACGACATTATTTTCCAATATTAGTTCTAAATCCCTTCCGTTCAACCACTCGGAGAGTCCTACAGACTACTCCGAGGGATTTACTCTAATTTTTGTTATGTATTGAGCTTGAACATTCAAAACGAACATCATATTTCTAGAGCCTAGAAATAGAACTAAGGAACGAAAGCATTCTTAATTTTTAATTCTTTTTTCCACTTCCACATTCTCAAATTGGTAGTGTGAAACATGTAAGGCTATTCGCAGTAAAAGGTGCAAGCGTGGACGCTCATATGTTTGCAGAGGTAGTGAAAAGTACAATTTTTGACTAGCCATATTTCATGTTATCTTTATTTGGAAAAGACCAGCGGTGCAGGAGGCATTGTGGACGCTAAGGGCGCATCATGGCGACCCAGAGACCCAAGGAAAGCCCTGCACCGCTCTATCATGCGGAGAGTCAGAATAGTACCTAATGATATGCCCCGGTCGGTATAATCAAGAATTGCCAGTGAGCAAAGACAAGGCCGCAGATATGGTCATCCATCCACCATAAAAAATCCAGAACCCATGGACAAATATTGCCTAGGAATAGATGTGGACAAGAAGCTCCTCAAATGCTGCCTTGCCATCACCCAGTCGGGGCACATCAAGATAAAAGCCAGCAGGACATTCGACAACAGCCAGGGAGGCTTCGTGAAGCTGGCCGAATGGTCGGGAAAGAACCGCAAGGAAGCCCTTCCCATGAGCGTGGTGATGGAAGCCACGGGCGTGTACCATCAGAGGCTCGCCTATTTCCTGTCCGAGCGTCCGGTGAAGGTGCATGTGGTGCTTCCCTCGCTTGCCAAGCACTACATCAGGAGCCTCGGCCAGCGCAGCAAGACGGATGCCATGGATGCCAGGGGGCTTGCCTACATGGGCTGCCAGCAGAGCCTGGAAGTATGGAGCAGGCCCAGCAAGGCAATGGCAGAGCTCCGCTCGCTCACACGCCAGATAGAGGCACTGCAGAAGCACAGGACGGCACTGCTGAACCAAGGCGAGGCAATGGAGAATGCCAGCGTAGTGCACAGCCAAGTGGCCAAAAGCAACAAGAAGATAGT
The DNA here is from genome assembly GCA_963729615.1 of uncultured Cytophagales bacterium. Classification (GTDB taxonomy): domain Bacteria; phylum Bacteroidota; class Bacteroidia; order Cytophagales; family Flammeovirgaceae; genus JBLIFI01. The sequence continues at coordinate 302,554 of CAVSOI010000020.1, read as the reverse complement.
GGAACTGATGGAAAAGGAGATTGGGAGGCTCAACAAGCTGGTCGCCTCCACGGTCAAAAACGACCAGGCCCTGAGCGATAAGTACACCCTCTTTGCCGAGCTGAAGGGAGTGGGCATACTGACCTTTGCCGTGCTTGCCTCGGAGACCGATGGGTTTGCCATGTTCAAGAGCCAGGGCCAGCTGGTCAGCTATTCGGGCTATGACGTGGTGGAGAACCAGTCGGGCAGGAGGGCGGGGAAGACCAAGATATCCAAGAAGGGCAACACGCATATCAGGCGGATACTCCACATGGCCGCAATGACTGCCGTCTCCAATGAAATGCCCGTATTCAGAGGGCTTTATGAGAGGGTATATGGCAGAACGCTCATCAAAATGAAGGGATACGTGGCCGTACAGCGCAAACTGCTTTCGATATTCTATGCAATCTGGACAAAAGACGAGCCTTTCGACCCACAATACGGGCATGAAGGCAAAGCAGAGTCCGGTATCAAAGAGCCTAGCCCTTCTTTACGGGAAAAAGAGAGGCCTGCAAAAATAAAAGCAGCCACTCCAATCGAAGCGGCTGCACTAGATAGACTCCGTGCAACAATGTCACCTAAGCCTTCTTTACGGTAATGCAAAAATATAAAAAAAATGCAATAACTTTTCTTGCTTTTGAACATAGTACCTTGCACCAGCGTTCGAGCATTACTTCTTTATGACTACCCTCAAATTCACACATTTACACATTTTCCCATCATCACATCAACAAATTACCACATCAACGCATTTGCAAATTATTTCCATTTCCACATTCTCAAATTCACACATTTCCACATTATTTCATCATCGCATCAACAAATTACCACATCAACACATTATTTCCCATTCAACCTTTCCCAAAACTCTGAAAGTTCGGCAGTTCCCTGTTTCATTCCGTATTCTTTCTGCTCGAATTGGAGTTCGCCCTGCTTATCATCTTCCTGCCAAACATGGTAAACGAATACAAACTCTCCACCTTCGCCTTGCCAACCATTGAATTCCCCAAACCGTAAATCGTTGATATAAACTCCTTTGGCTGCCTTCTCGACTGTATAGTAGCCTTTCGTGATGCCCAAAAGCCTTTCTAGCCTTTCATTTGGCAAGTACGGATTGAGCAACTCCTTGTTTTGTGGCTCAAATCGGAAATCTACTTTTGGAGTTTTATCCAACAAAGAATGTAAGCCCAAATAGAAACCGCTGTCAGATTTTGCGCTGATTGACCACAAAACCGTGTTCATAATAGTCGGCTTACTGATATAATCTTTCTGTTGGATTTTTTGCTCGGAAAGGTTTTGCTCAAAAACGCCATTGGCTACATTCTTATTCACTACGGAAATCATCAGATAAACAGAGGAAAGAATAATCCCCGCCCAATTGTAAACGGCTCGCCTCGGAGAATCTCTTTTGTGAAAAGCGGCAATAATTAGCAGAATGATAAACGGAAGGGTGTAAATCGGGTCAATCACAAAAATGGAATAGAAGGAAACCGCATAATCTGTGAGTGGATAGAATAGCTTTGTTCCCCAAGTCGTGAAGCAATCTAGCAAGGCGTGAGTGAAAAATCCCCAAAAGTAGAGCCAGCCCATTTCCTTGAACGTAACCGTTTGTCCGTCCTTAAATTTCCGAATGATTTTGAGCGAGAGCCAAGCAAACAAGGGCGCAAAAATGATGGCAAAGAATATGGAGTGCGTGAAACTTCGGTGGAAGTAGAGTTTGTCCACCATATTCACAAACGGGCCGAGTAACACATCTAAATCGGGAATTGTACCAGCAATTGCGCCCAAAACCATCGCTTTATTACCAATTTTTTTTCCTAAAACCACTTCGCCAACCGCAGCACCAAGCACTATTTGTGTGAGAGAATCCATTTTTTAATGATTTATTAATGTACGAATTACGAGGTACGATTTTAAAAATTGAAGTTTGCTTCCGTAGGTGTCAACCTCTTAGTTATACAATTTGCCAAACCTCAAAAATTCCAGCAAGCCTAAAATGCGAGTTCGCAAATATACGATGATTCGGCATTTTGATTTCCCATCAACACATCAACTAATCATCGCATCAACACATTCTTTTTGAATCGTACATCGTCCATCGTAAATCAAAAATCCTTTTCCACCAAATCTGCCACAATCTTCGCAGAAAGCAAGCAAAGTGGAATTCCCCCGCCAGGATGAACGCTTCCGCCACAGAAATAGAGGTTTTGGATTTTCTGGCTAAAATTCGGATGTCGAAGAAAGGCAGCAAATTTATTATTGCTACTGTTTCCATACAAAGCACCTTGGCTGGAAGATGTGCGAGATTCGATGGTTCTTGGATCGAGAATTTGCTCGCAGAGAATGTGTTTCTCCAAATCTGTGTCTAATATTCGGTTGAGTTTGGAGATAATATTTTGCTTGGCCTTGGCAACGAGCGAATCCCAATCTTGCCCGCTGTTGTTAGGCGTGTTAATCATCACAAACCAGTTTTCTTTGCCTTCAGGCGCATCGGTTTTTACTTGTTTGGAGCTTATGAAAACATAAACTGTGGGGTCTTCGTAAATGGTTTTGTGTTGGAAAATGTGGTCAAATTCCCTTTCATATTCCTCCGAGAAGAAGATGTTATGCAAATCCATTTCTGGAAATTCTTTATCCATTCCCCAATAGAAAATGAGTGCCGAGCTAGATTTTGGCTGATTCAGCAATTTCTCTGGCTGTTTCTGCTTCGCCAACAATTTCCGATAAGTGTTTACCATATCCATATTGCTGACCACTAAATCTGCCGAGATTTCCTCGTCTCCAACCCGAATGCCTTTTACCTGTTTGTTCTCTACCAAAATCTCGGAAACTCGTTTTCCAAAATGGAATTTCACGCCAACTTCTTTGGCTAAATCTACCAAGCTTTTCGTGATTTGATAAATTCCCTTTTTTGGGAAAAATGCGCCAATGTCATGCTCCAAATGGGAAATGATATTGAGTGTTGCAGGAGCTTCATACGGATTTGAGCCATTGTAAGTGGCATATCTGTTGAAAAGCTGAACCGTTTTCGGATTTTGGAAACGAGCCTTGTTCGATTGGTGCATCGTTCGGAAAGCATCCAATTTATGCAATTGCATGATGGATTTTGCCGTTCCCCAGTTCAAGAAAGTAGAAAGTTTGTGGAGTGATTTCTCCAAAAAAACGTGGTTGGTAATTTGGTAAAGGTCTTTTGCTTTTCGGAAGAATTTGGAAAGAGACTTCTCACTTTCTCCCAACTTCTCCACCATTTCCTTTTTGAATTCTTCAGAATCTGAAAAAGCATTTAGCCTTGTGCCATCTTCGTAAAAGTATTGGCAAACCACAGGAAGTTGCTCATAATCGAATGTAGTGCTTGCTTTTTTGCCGTGCAATTCAAATAACTCTTCCACAAATTGTGGCATAGTAAACAAAGAAGGTCCCGCATCGAAACGGAAACCATCTTGCCGAATTTCGCAAAGCTTCCCTCCTGCGTAATCATTTGCCTCGAATATCTCCACCGAAAAACCTTGCTTTCGGAGACGGATAGCGGTGGCAATTCCCGCAATTCCCGAACCGATGATAACTGCTTTTTTCAAATCTGATTTTTTACTGATAAACTTCCTACCAAATAATCCAACCGCAATTTTGTTTGATTTACGCAAAAAGAAAAAGTGTCTGACTCTTTTTTAAGGAGTCAGACACTTCAATTTATTTGTTAGTTGATTTCAGGTTTGGAACAAGCCCTATTTCCAATCATCAGAACCTTCATCAGAGTCGATTTCTTCTTCATAGGCAACTTTAGCCAATTTTCTCTCTCTCAATTTCTTTCCTTCCAAGTTGAAAACCGCTTCCATTCTGCTGTCTCCGTTGTCAATAATTACTAGGTAGCCATACACTTTATTTGGCATTTCAGTTTTGAAAACTGACTCAACATAACCTTCTGGGTAAGTGGCATCAATTGCTGCGATTACTTTTGCACTCATTTCATCATCACTATAAAATCCAATTTCGTGGAAGTTTCCAGTAGCATCCATGCGCACATATTTTTGCGTGTCAGCATGGTCGAAGTTAATCATATAGAATTTCCCATCTTCTTCCCAAACCAAGTTTTCAGCTTGTGGGAATTTCTTCATGATGGAAATTTTCACAGATTCAGGAGCTGTTTTTTTTGCTCCGAAAGCGGCTGTCGTCATGCTTACCAAGCACACAACTACCAAGAGTAAAGATTGAATCTTTTTCATTTTTTGTCGTTAATCAGATGCAGAAAATTACTGCAGATTTGAATATTAGACGGCAATATTTATGAAAGGTTGCGATGCGGTTAAAAAAAATTAAAATAATACATAACTAATTGATTTTCAGCGAGAAAAATTCACACTTTCAGTCCAATAAACATCACATCATCAGTCTGTTTTTCAGTATCTCGCCACTCTTCTAGCAATTCATCGAAAAGGCTTTTTTGTTTGGAGATTGGAAACTCCTGCGCTTTTTTGAGAAATGCTATCATTCTCAATTTCCCAAGCCTCCGCCTAGATTCTCCGCCAATTTGGTCTTTATATCCGTCAGACATCATGTAGATTGTCATTTCCGAATTCCATTTGATTAGGTGATTCCGAAAAGTCCCTTTCCTCTTCTTAGAGAAACCTGTCATTCCCAAATGCCTGTTTTCTCCCTTTACTTCTGAATATCCTGTTTCATCAAAATAGTGCAAATTCGTTTTTGCTCCTGCGTAAGTGATTTGCTCGGCAACTTTGTCAAATACACATATTCCCAAATCCATTCCATCGCAATTGTCAGAACTATCTTGCTGGAGAATACTTTTGATGCCTTTATCAAGTAAAAGCAGTATTGCAGAAGGGTCATCAATGCCTTTTTCTTCAATAATGTTTTTCAGTAAACCAATTCCTATAATAGACATGAAACCGCCAGGAACGCCATGTCCAGTACAGTCTGCAAAAACGAATACGGTTTTTTCGTTGGAAAGCCCTTCAAAAACTTTTTTTACATTTTTATTAGACTCGGAACTTTCTGCAAAAACGGGTTTTGAAGGAATGGTAGTCATCCAATAAAAATCTCCGCTCACTACATCTTTCGGTTTAAAAATAAGGAAGTGTTCTTTGATGAACGAGTGGCTTGAAATAGTCTCATTTTTTGGCAACATCGAATCCTGAATCGTTTTGGCATAGCGGATGCTACTTGTAATTTCTTTGTTTTTCTTGTCGATGATGCTAAACGCCAAGTTCAATTCTTCGGACTGTATGTTTCTGCCCTGCTCTTCCCATTCAATTTTCTGTATCAAACCAGTACGTTCCGCTCGCAGTTTATCTCTTCTATTCCTGTCTCTCCTTTCAAGAATATCGTTTCTGTCTTGCAATTTTCTCAAACTGGTCAGTTGCTTTTTGTTGTTCTTAACCAAATAAATACCTTCAATCATAGAAGTATGAATTTCCTCTACCTGATGCGACAAGTCAAAGCATTTACTTACTCCGCCATAATTCAGTGCACTTATAATTGATGTTATTGATAATTTTTGTCCAATTAAAATCTTGTAGGAATCTGGGCATAGCTGGTGGATTCTGCACAATATATGTTCTGGCTCTAAATTGCTTTCCCCAACAAGCACAACTATCAATTGTGGTTCTTGATTCTGAAAAGCATGTGTTTTGGAGAACGAAAGAAGGGAACGGTAAAGGATTAAACGGCTGTATGTTTTCGCTTTTGTTGAAAGTTTTTCAGTCAAGTCTGGAATAGGAGATAACTCCAGAAAGCAAACAGTTGCTTGTTCTGCCATCATAATTTTTTTAATTTAGGTTGGTTTTGCAAAAATCAAACTAAATATAACAATGAAACAGCACACATATGCTGTTTTCTCTCTTTTTGTTAAACAAAAAATCAAATTGATTTATCCTACGAAACGGATAAACAGTTGATTTTAATCAAATAAGAGAGCAATAATTAAAAATTAATACTTGAAATTATTCCTCCAAACTCTCCAATCTCAATGTTACCGCATTTTTGTGCGCCTCCAGTAATTCCGCCTCTGCCATTCGCTCAATCACATTTCCGATGTTTTTAATTCCAACTTTGGTAATTTCCTGAAAAGTGATTTTCTTGATGAATGAATCCAGCGAAACTCCGCTGTAAGTTCGGGCGTGTCCATTGGTTGGGAGTGTGTGGTTCGTTCCCGAGGCATAATCTCCAGCCGACTCGGGCGTGTAATTCCCCAAGAAAATTGAACCTGCATTTCGGATTTTATTTCCCTGCTCCAAATAGTTTTTCGTGGCGATTATCAAATGCTCGGGTGCATATTCGTTAATCATATCCAACATTTCCGCTTCATCTTTGACCAAAATTAATTTGCTGTTTTCTAATGCTTTCTTGGCAAATTCCTTTCTTGGCAATTGCGCCAATTGTTTTGCTACTTCTTGCTGGATTGGGTCGAGAATGCTTTCTATATGTTTGAATGGGGATTCTCAGAAAGCCAAAAAAAATGTCAAGTACTAGACTATATGGTATATTGTACTAATTTTGTATCTTTACAATTAATAAGTGTTTTTATGTATCCGAAGGCTTACGTTGTACGTGAGAGATTGATGTAGGTGCATGGAGACACTTTGTTTTTTTGTTCAAATTTATTCCCTCGCTATATATTCGTGACTTTTTGGTACAAATAACCAATGTCTGTATGAATGAAAGAAACGATTTTCAGCATTCCCATCTAAACCTGTGCTGACCCCAATATTGAAATTCGGACGAGTGTTCTGTATCAGTCTATTGATATGTTTGTAAACCTTTTCTTTCGCTACTGTTCTTTTCCCTCTCCGTTTCTTGCCTTTTGGAATTGCCTTATGTAGATGATTAAGTCGGAAAGCCATTGCTCCCAAAACCACATCTAAGCATTGAAGAATAATGTGTTTCTTTGAATCCACTTCTTTTATAGCGTCTCGCCTGATTGACAAGTTGGTATCAACAAATTCAGGAAGTAGCTGTATTCCGTATATAAAATTTTTGAACTTCTTGACCTTTTCATTGTTTTCTGGCATTACGTCAAAAAATAATTCTAGGGATTGTTCTTCATCCGAAATTAAGTAGGATAATCCGAAAGCATGTTTAATAAATTGGTAGTAAAGCAAGTGATATTCATTCTGTTTTTGCAGAGCAGATGAATCTTTTGAGACAATTCGGTTATCGGTAAACATGATTCTTACTTTAAAAACGTTTCGCTGAATCAACTCAAAGAACAAATCCATGATTTCGCAGTAGCTTTCTAATCTATATGAGTTGACCTGAGTCCATTTCAGTTCGCTATCTTCCATTCCCAAGTCTTGCTTTTTACTCAGAAGTAGATTGTTTACCCAATTATAATCGGACTTTTGCATAAGAACACCACCATAAAAATTGGAGAAATATTTCCCAGATTTTACTGACTCGTCACAAAATATGTAGAATCCATTTTCAGCCATTTTCGTGTTATTTGAGCGTGATATAATAAGAATCTATAACTAAAAACTCAAATATACAACTTTAGTGTGCAATGAGTTAACTCCCTAAACTCTCCAACCTCAACGTTACCGCATTTTTATGCGCCTCCAATAATTCCGCCTCTGCCATTCGCTCAATCACATTTCCAATATTTTTGATTCCCACTTTGGTAATTTCCTGAAAAGTGATTTTCTTGATGAACGAATCCAACGAAACTCCGCTGTAAGTTCGGGCGTGTCCGTTGGTTGGGAGTGTGTGGTTCGTTCCCGAAGCATAATCTCCAGCCGATTCGGGCGTGTAATTTCCCAAGAAAATTGAACCTGCATTTCTGATTTTATTTCCCTGCTCCAAATAATTTTTCGTAGCGATTATCAAATGCTCGGGTGCATATTCGTTAATCATATCCAACATTTCCGCTTCATCTTTGACCAAAATTAAGTTTGCTGTTTTCCAATGCTTTTTTGGCAAATTCCTTTCTTGGTAATTTCGCCAATTGCTTTTCAACTTCTTGCTGGATTGGGTCAAGAATGCTTTCTGTGTAAGTAACCAAAATCACTTGGCTGTCTGCACCATGTTCGGCTTGGGAAAGCAAATCGGAAGCGACAAAGGCTGGATTACAGGCTTCATCTGCCATTACAGCCACTTCCGAAGGGCCAGCAGGCATGTCAATTGCCGTGTTCAATTGGCTCACATATTGTTTGGCAGCGGTGACATATTGATTTCCCGGCCCGAAAATTTTATAAACCTTTCGGCACAGTTTCCGTTCCGAAAGCCATGGCACCAACTGCCTGAACGCCCCCAATTTTATAGAGCGATTTTATTCCCAATAAGTTGGCCGTGAACAGAATTACTGGATTTACTCTTCCCGTCTTTCTGTGGAGGCGTACAAAGTACAATTTCCTCGCAACCCGCAATTTGGGCAGGAACTCCCAACATCAGCAAAGTAGAGAAAAGTGGCGCAGTTCCACCGGGAATGTATAAACCCACTTTCTCAATCGGAACAGATTTCCGCCAGCATTTCACGCCTTCCATCGTCTCCACTTCCACCGTTTGTTCCCATTGCGCTTCGTGGAATTTCTGGATATTTTGCTTGGCAACCTGAATGGCTTTCTTCAATTCTTCGAATCCACCAAATCATTCGCCTCGGCAAATTCCGAATCGGAAACCAATAACTCATCAAGTTCACCTGATCGAATTCTTCGGTAAATTTCTTAACTGCTGAATCGCCATTTTGGGAAATTACTTGCAGAATTCCCGCTACTTTCTGTTGTAGGGAAACTGTTTCAAAAACAGGTCTTTTTAGGATTTCTCGCCCAGTTGGAGCGGGCAGGGTATTTTATGGTTTTCATTTTGTGATTTTTGTCGCTAACTATTTAATTGCTTTTTAGTAGTGACTGGCTTAGTAATATTTGGAAATTTTACTTTCTCTTGGTTTACGGAAATAAGTATATCTTCTCTTCCACTCTCTGGAGTTACAATTACTTCTTTTCCCAAAACCGTTGATATTTTTATTAAGTATTTCATTAGAGAATTATGCTCTTCTATGGTTTGAAACTCTTTAGGGTCAAGGTCATTCTCAATTTCCTCATCAAAAAATGGGCATGGATTTGAAGGTTTCCAGCAAAAACTTTTGCAAAACTATGAGAATGCTTGTGGTCTGTGAATACTTTTTACAAAATCAAAGTCTATTTTCTCTTTGATATTTCAGAACCATCTTCATACCATTCAACTCTATAGTCTGCATTCACAAAATCAGTCCAAATTCTCCAATCTTCTATTTTTGTATTTAGAACTAGAATATCAATCAATGCTCCATCACAATAATATATTTTTTGTTTGAGTGTTTCCCAGCTATATTTTATTGTGGTTTCATTTGTTTTATTCAATTTTCACAAATTCTTTCTTTGCTAATTTCCACTTCACAATAGAGTGTTCATCTTTGTAAAATCCAACATCATCATCAAAAGAATAACTGTTGTAAGAAAGTATTTTTGTTTCTCGGGAATAACTTAGTTCGATTTTTTGCCCTCTGTTTGCTCCAGCATAAATTTCAGATTCACTCCCAAACACAGAATCAGACTTTATAAGTTTATCATCAATAATTCTATAAATTCTTGCCGTGCTATAATGCTTCCCTCCACAGCAAGTTCCCCAACCAAGAACGAGATAATGTGAATTGCCTTCGATTTCTATCAGTTGTAAATCTGTAACAAAAACATCCTCATCACCATCTTCCATTTCCCTCAAATCTACATAGTTGATCTTATCTGATTCAACTTTGAATTGTGCAAAAGTAGCCGAGCTGATGCAACAACTTCCGCTTCTCTCACTCCAACAATATGTTTTTAAAAGACTGTCGGAAGAATATCTTATATCAATGTAGCTTGACAAACTATCATAGGAGTTGGAAAAACTAGATGTGTTTTCCAACTCCTTGATAAATCTTCTTTTGAGAAATGGCAAAATATGATTCGCCATTTCAAAATCCGCTGATTGAAATATTTTGAAACTGTTGGTCAAAAAGTCATCAGAATAATTGTCTCTAGTTTGGCCTAGTAGTGAGTTTAGTGAACACAAAATGGCTAGATATGTAATTATGTATTTTTTCATTTTCAAATTTACTCATTCTCACATTTTCACATTTTCAAATTCTAATCATCACATCAACTCATCCTCAAATCAACACGTTTTTCAACTTTACTATCTTACTATTTCGCACTTTTCTATTTCTTTACAAGACCATTTTCTCGATTGGAACTACCAAAATACCTTGTGCGCCAAAGTCTTTCAATTGGTCGATGATTTCCCAGAATTTATCTTCGGGAACGACTGAGTGAATTGAACTCCAACCTTCATCTGCCAAAGGCGTAACGGTTGGGCTTCTCATGCCAGGAATGATTGATTTGATTTTTTCAATGCTTTCGTTTGGCGCATTCAGCAAGATATATTTGCTGTTTTTCGCTTTCTGAACTGCCTTGATTCGGAAAACCAATTTGTCAATGATAGACTGTTTCCATTCGGGCAAATTTTGGCTGGCAACCAAAACTGCTTCCGATTTTATGACTTCTTCCACCTCTTTCAAACCATTGCTCATCAGCGTACTTCCTGTGCTCACAATGTCGCAAACGGCATCTGCCAAGCCAATTCCTGGGGCAATTTCCACCGAACCGCTGATTTCGTGGAGTTCGGCAGTAATGTTATTGTCTTGCAAAAATTTCTCTACAATAATTGGGTAGGAGGTGGCAATTCGTTTTCCATCGAACCATTTGATTCCCGAATATTCCACTTCACGGGGAATTGCCATGGACAATCGGCAAGAGGCGAAACCTAGTTTCAGAATCGTGTCAGTATCTTTTTTCTTCTCAATAATTACATTTTCGCCCAAAACGCCAATATCTGCCACGCCATCTTGCACATATTGCGGAATATCATCGTCTCGGAGATAGAGAATATCTGCGGGAAAATTTTTCACTTGGGCAGTCAAACGGCTTTTGCCATTATGGCTGAAGTTCAAACCTGCTTCTGAGAGCAATTGAAGGGTTTTTTCGCTTAATCTTCCTGATTTCTGAACGGCAATTTTGATTCTCTGTTCCACTTTATTGGTTGGATTTGGTTTCAAATATTTTCTGAATGCAAGTATTATCGGATTTAAGAATCCGATAATTATCAGTTCTAAGGAACTGAAAAGCACGGCATTGGTAATTCAATTTATGAAATATCAAACAGTCAGATATAGCACTCTAAATTTTAATGTCTTACATCTTATTTGTAAAAAAGAAAAAGGGCTTGCCCCAATTGGCAAACCCTTTTTCGTATAATTATACGCCAAAGCACACCAAATCGGCACTATCCAATTGTTGGATTGTGATGAAAATGATGGGTTGAATGGCTTTGTAATTTCCATTTCTGTCTTGATTTTGTGCAAATGTAATAGTACAGTTGTAAATTGCAAATTTATTATTCTCTTTTTCTCAATAGGAAAATCCTACAGTAGAAATCTAACTCAAAAGACATTTAAAGTAACTCTTTTGGTATTATTCTTACATAAAATATAACTTTTCAGGAATGTTTCCTCTATATTCGTATCTAATCAAACCGCTAAGTGGTTGGAACTTGTTCTGGACTGCTTGGTAAAGGTTAGTTTAGTGAATCATTAGATTTAGGTTTTTGCAAGTTGTGGAAATCCTCTCGGTCATGTCGGGAGGATTTTTTTTGTTTGCGACTTTGATTAAAGATGATTTTTGAGATTTATTATGTGTAGGTCAGAGTTCCGGTAGTGATAAACTGGTAAGGCTAACAAAATAAAAACCATAGCGCAAGCGTCCGCTCAATGCTGTCAACTTAAGGAAAATATATGTTTGATTTTATACCAAAAATAGGTGTAATTTGAAAGTTTCAGTTCTGTAGGACGTAGCTCTAGCTGCGTCCAATCACAAACCAAAAGTGTTGAAAACGCTTTTCAACACTAATTTGACGGCATTGAGCGTCCGCTTGTGCCGAATTATCCATAGAGTAGCCTTACCTCTTTCACACTACCAGAGTTCCTGCTCCAATTTCTTTTTATTTTCTTATGGATGCTGATTTCCACAAACCACAATGGAAACTCAATTAACTCAATCCAACTAAATTCTGTTAAACTCCCCAAAAATTTGCTGGGAAAAGCCGAAATTTGTCTGATTGTCTCCATTTCAATTGTCATTGAATTAAGCAATATTTCAAACCAGCAGATTTTACTTATGTCATATACAAAAACAGCTTTCCTATTTTTTCTGGTCGGATTGAGTTTCTGCTCATCGGTTTGCGCCCAAAAAATCCAACCGAAAAAAGAGAAGAAAAAACCTGAAAAGGTAGAGTTGATTCATGCGGGAGAGTTGGAAACTATTAAATCGGGCGGTTTGGAAACTCGCTATTTGCGGAGGTCGGATTCTGCCAAAGTGCATTTGAAGCAAGAAGACATGGATTTTTTCTGTACCGAAGCCATTCAATTTCCTGACAGTAATTTTGTGGTGGCTTTTGGCGATGTGGTCATTCATAAAGGAGACAGTATAACGTTGACTGGCGACACGCTTTATTATTATGGCAACAGCCGAGTGGCGGAAATGTGGGGAAACGTGTTTTTTACTGACCTACAAATGGAATTGACCGCTCCTGAAATGGAATATGACGTGCCCAATCATTTGGCAAGTTACCAATATACGGGAAAAGTGACGGACGATTCCACCACACTCACGAGTCAAAGAGGTTATTATAACACGCAAACTCAAATTGTTTCATTCAGCAAAGATGTGGTGCTGGATAATCCGACCTCGAACTACCATTTGGAGTCGGACACATTGGTTTATAACACCAATAATAAAACGGCTTATTTCACCACTCGCACAGAAATTACCACGGCAGACGGGAAGCTGATTGCCGAGAAGGGCGAATATGACACACAATTTTCAAAATCCATATTCGAGAAAAATGCGCAGATTGAGACTTCTGAATACATACTTTCGGGAGATTTTTTGGATTTCGATGAGGTGCTGGAAGTCGGAAATGCGAGAGGAAACGTAATGGCTTACAGCAAAAAGGATACGATTGCTCTATACGGAGATTTGGGGAATTATTATGGATTGGAGAAAAAGGTGGAGATTTTCGGGAACGCACTCGTGCAGAAGCCTTTCGGAGCAGGAGATACGTTGTATTTATCTGCCGACACGCTGATTTCCATCAACGATTCTTTGGCAGACAGGCGGGAAATGATTGCCTACCCGAACGTGCTATTGTTCTCTAACGATATGCAGGGAATTGCCGATTCGCTCGCCTATAATTTTACCGATTCTCTGATTCAGTTCTACGATGACCCAGTTCTATGGTCAGGCGCCAACCAGATGGAAGCCGACACAATTATTGCCAAAATGCGTGGCAATAAGCTTGATATGCTATTGATGCAGAAAAATTCTTTCATTTCCTCTAAAGACAGTCTCCGAAATTACAACCAGATTAAGGGCCGAGACATGACCGCCCGATTTGTAAAATCCAACCTGAGAAGAGTGGACGTGGATGGAAATGCGCAGAGTTTATATTTTGCCTTGGAGAAAGACACAGTTCTGATTGGCATGAATCGGATGGATTGCAGTAATATGTACATGGTTTTCACGGATTCTAATACTTTGGGAAGCATCACTTCCATTCGGCAAGTAGATGCGAAATTGATTCCGCCCCACGAACTCAAAGTGGAAGATACTAAACTGAAAGATTTTAATTGGCGGGAAAATGAAAGACCTACCAAGGCTTTTGTGTATAATAATCCGAACTGGAAAGCGATTTCGGAAAATCCCCGTCCATTTTTGATTGAACCCACTCCAAAAGATTTTTTGAAAGAACGGATTTTGATGGAGGATTTAGAAGAAAATGAACTTACCTCCGACTTTTCTGCCGACTCGGAGTATGAAAAATACGGGGAATTGGTGGCAAAAAACAGATTCAATATTTATGTGAATGGAGATACAATTACTTTAGTTTCCCTCAACAGAAACAGGATTTTCCAGAAAATGACTGGAGAATTATATGCCGATGTTTTCCCGAAAAACAGTTCTGATTTACCAGATTCAGTTCAAGCACAAGGCTATGAAACCATTGCTTTGGATTTGGAAACTGGGCAGTTGAGAGATGCAGAGAATGTCTATCGCTTTATTTTGCCAACTTACGAGAAAATTACGGTCAGGATTGGGCAAATTCGGAGAGAGGAAACTGAAAACCAAGACCAGAAAGATGATTGGACAGAGGTTTTTAACTATTATGATTTGGAGGAGTGATTTGCATTGGAAAGCACTTTCTATAATTTGCTTATTTTTTATTTGCATTAGAAATGCAAAGCTTAGTTTCGGTACGCAATGAAATTGCGACCGAGCAAAAGTTGCTTTGTGTCAATCCCATTATTTGCTTGTACTGGCAAAATTCGGCAAATCATAAATATCTTTAATCTCAATTTCGCAACCCAATACATCCAAGGTTTCCTCCAAATCCAATTTTGTTTCTACAAACCTGCGGTCATTTTCCCATTCCCTCACAAAAACTGCTGGCGGGAAATCTGCCAATTGACTCTCAATCATCACGTATTTCTTCAGCGATTTTATTTGTCGGTAGCAATCGAACTTTGCGCCACGGTCAAACCCACGAGTAGATTTTGAAAGCACTTCGATAATGTAGTCAGGTTCGGAAAGTTGCATCACATCGAAAGGAGTTTGCTCATTGTATTTGTTTTGACAGTAGATATGGATGTCTGGGTAGAAATAAGCTTTATCGCATTCATTGGTATATAGTTTCAATTCCCCGTTCATAAGATGACACCCTTTTGCTAGCAAACAGTCATCAAGTAATTTTGTAAGATTTTTTATGATTGAAATATGAGTGATTGTCGTACCTGCCATGGCGATGATTTCCCCATTCAGGTATTCCAGTTTTTCTTCTGACTCTTCGCTGAGTTTGAGGTATTCTTCGGGTGTGATTGTTTTTTCGAGCGTTTCCATGATGTTTTGTTAGCTTTTGAAATTGGGCAAGTCGTAAATATCCTGAATGCGGATTTCACAACCCAATACATCCAAGGTTTCCTCCAAATCTAGTCGAGTTTCAGTAAATCTGCGGTCATTTTCCCATTCCCGTACATAAACTGCTGGCGGGAAATCCGTCAGTTGGCTCTCAATCATCACATATTTTTTCAGCGACTTGATTTGCCGATAGCAATCGAACTTTGCGCCACGGTCAAACCCACGAGTAGATTTTGAAAGCACTTCGATAATGTAGTCAGGTTCGGAAAGTTGCATCACATCGAAAGGAGTTTGCTCATTGTATTTGTTTTGACAGTAGATATGGATGTCTGGGTAGAAATAAGCTTTATCGCATTCATTGGTATATAGTTTCAATTCCCCGTTCATAAGATGACACCCTTTTGCTAGCAAACAGTCATCAAGTAATTTTGTAAGATTTTTTATGATTGAAATATGAGTGATTGTCGTACCTGCCATGGCGATGATTTCCCCATTCAGGTATTCCAGTTTTTCTTCTGACTCTTCGCTGAGTTTGAGGTATTCTTCGGGTGTGATTGTTTTTTCGAGCGTTTCCATGATGTTTTGTTAGCTTTTGAAATTGGGCAAGTCGTAAATATCCTGAATGCGGATTTCACAACCCAATACATCCAAGGTTTCCTCCAAATCTAGTCGAGTTTCAGTAAATCTGCGGTCATTTTCCCATTCCCGTACATAAACTGCTGGCGGGAAATCCGTCAGTTGGCTCTCAATCATCACATATTTTTTCAGCGACTTGATTTGCCGATAGCAATCGAACTTTGCTCCACGGTCAAACCCACGGGTAGATTTTGAAAGCACTTCGATGATGTAGTCAGGTTCGGAAAGGTTTAGCGCATCAAGTGGTGTGGATTTACCAAACTTGTTTTTGCAATAGATATGAATGTCAGGATAAAGGTAGGCTTTGTCGCAATCAGGAACGTATAATCTTAATTCGCCAAACATGAGAGTGCATCCTTTGCTTTCCAAGCATTCATCCAAAATTCTTATTAGCTTTTTGACAATGGAAATATGGGTAACCGTTCCCCCTGCCATAGCAATGACTTCTCCATTAAGGTATTCCAATTTCTCCTCCGATTCCTCGCTGAGTTTGAGGTATTCTTCGGGCGATACTGTTTTCTCAAGTGTTTCTGTGGTTTCCATGCTTTTTATTGTTATTATTTTCTAATCCAATCAAACTGGTTGGATTTTTTGGAGATGCCAAGTTCCTCAAAAATGAATCCATGAAAAAATCAAGGTCAATCCCAATAATCCACCTAATCAAGGTCTAAGTTAGGCAAATCATAAATATCCTTTATCTGGATTTCGCAACCCAGCACATCCAAAGTCTCTTCCAAATCTAGTCGGGTTTCCACAAACCTACGGTCATTTTCCCATTCCCGCACATAAACCGCTGGCGGGAAATCTGTCAGTTGGCTCTCAATCATCACATATTTTTTCAGCGACTTGATTTGCCGATAGCAATCGAACTTTGCGCCACGGTCGAACCCACGAGTAGATTTTGAAAGCACTTCGATAATGTAGTCAGGTTCGGAGAGATTCAGCAAACCGTAAGGTGTATTCTTGCTGTACTTTTCTCCACAGTAGATATGTAAGTCTGGATAAAAGTAGGCTTTACCGCATTCTGGAGTGTAAAGTCTAATTTGACCTGAGAAAATAGTACAACCCTTCTTCTTCAAGCATCTTTTTAGTTCATCCATCAAGTTTTGAATAATTAACTCATGAGCGATTGTCGTCCCAGACATGGCGATAACCTCTCCATTCATATACTCCAACCTTTCTTCTGACTCTTCGCTGAGTTTGAGGTATTCTTCGGGTGTGATTGTTTTTTCGAGCGTTTCCATATTCTAATTTACGAAATTCAGCTCAAAATCGTTTCTGTAGGTTGGATTTAGTTTTGCGTTCCTAAAACCAGAAAAGCCAAGAATCCGAAAGAGAATGAATTTCTTTCGGATTCTTGGCTTCTTCACAATCACTTTTTACTGCTTCACAAAAAGCTTTGTAGCAATTCCCGAATCGGAAATGATTCTCAGGATATATGAACCATTTTCTTGATTTTTCAAGTTGATTTCTGTGGAGGTCTCATTGGTTTTTTTCTCCAAAATTGTTCTTCCCAACATATCAATTACCTGAATGGTTTTATTTCCTTGAGTTGCCCACGGGAAATCTACTTTGAACCTTCCGTTGTTCGGATTTGGTGAAAGCGATGTGTAGGCATACAAAGTTTCATCCGATTTGGAAGTGATGACAAAAGACCTTTCAATCTCCTCATTCTCATTTCCTGCACGGTCGGTAATTATGCCAGATGCTAGTTTTACAGAAAGTGAACCAACAATTGGCTCAAGAGCTAATGTATATTTCCCATTTTCTTCGGTCAATGATTTTGCAGTTGCACCAATAATCTCCAAATCAGATAAGGAAATTGTGCCAGTTGTAATTTCACTAGGCTCGAATACAACTTCAAATGGCTTTTCCTCAGAATAAATCCAATCAAAAGTAGGAAGTGTAATATCGTAAATCGTTTTTGCTTTGTTCGATTGGAGGTTTCCATTTCCAGCTAAATCGGCAAAACTCTTTTCGGGAATTTGAATTGAAACCTCTCCGTCTGCAATTGGGGAAATCAACATGGTATAAGATTTCTCTGCTCCTTGCAATTCGGAAACTGTAGCGTTCGATAAAGTCAAATCCTGAATCTCCAAAATGACATTTTCATTCATATTTACTTCTGCCGTGAAAGGCTTGTTTGTGTACTCCTCCAAACCTGCAAAAGTGGGAATTGGCAAATCCAAATCTTCTCCGAACTGATAGCTTGGCGTAACCAAAACCGTATCGTAATAATTTACCCAAGCATCATTTGTGAGAATCGGCTCGTTGAAATCGAAATAAATATTCGCCTCGTTTCTCACAATCGTCCCGTCAGGATATCCTGCAAATGGGGCAATTCCGAACTTGATAAATCCATGACTTTCTGGCTCATTCTCGGTGCTATCGGGCAAATCAATGTCATTGAAAGTCCAAGTAAGCACGGGACTTCCCTCGCCAGAAACCTGCAAATCGTAATTATGGCTTGTGCTTCCCATTCGGAAAGTAGAAATATCCATCAAAGGCGAAAGTGTATCAACCACCACAACCGTGTAAGCTGTGTCCGTTCCCGTGTTTTGGAAACGGATTCTGTATTCGAGTCGTGTGTCTGGCTTCACATAGCGGTTTTCGGTAATTCCCTGCGGAGTCGCCATTTTATCGTTCGGGTCGAAGGAGTCGATGATTGGCAAACAGTCCACTTCAATCTGCAAACTCGCATCGTCTTGCTCAAAGAAGTTGGCAGTACTAATTCGATAAGCCACTCCGTTAGCGCAACCTGTAACAGTTTTATTTGGAATGTTGCTATTCGGGTTTCCTTCTGTTTGGTCGGCTTCCAACCTGAGTGCACCCAGAAATGGGTTTGCTTGGATTACCAAACTATCTCCGCCTGCTAATTTAAAACGGTTGGAGCTGGCCAATTCAGTATTTTCATAAATTCGATAGGTGCTGGAGTCTGCCATATCGCCTTCCCCCGTGTTTTTTATCACAAACCGAACGCCTTCTGTTTTACTCACACAATAACCCTCAATTTCTAGGTTGGATTCATCCCAGTCCGTAATGGATGAGTCGTTGGAAGCCAAACAAGTATTTACTGGCGTAATCCAGGCTTCCGTACATTGGTCGAGTCCAGTAATTCCACTTTCGCAACGCACAATATCGGTAATGTTGATTGTACCAAAATCTCCAGGCCTCAAAATACCCACATCAAACACATAAACACTATCTTCTGTCAATGTAAAACTGCTATCAACACTTACTAAATCCACATACTCAGGGAGTTTGAGATAAACCTTCGCTTCTTCGGAATCAATAACACCTGTATTCTGATAAGTTAGAATAGTTTGGTTTTCAAAACATCTTCGTCTTCGGTTGGAGCTTACATCTACGGAGAGGATTGAGCATTCTGTGATTTGGAGGGGAAAATCAAGAGAGTCAATAGTTCTGGTCGTAGAATCAAATTCAACTTTGTACTCAACCACACAGTCTTTTTCAATAAGGATACCTTCCGCAGAAGGAGGTACTACTGACAAATCATATTGATAGCCATTGACACTCAGCTCATAAAACCCTTCTGAGTTCGTTCTAGCATAATTTTTCTCACCATCAGTAGTAACAAAATACCCCTCTAGTGGTAAATCTGTTGAGTCAAATCTACAATTTCTATTAAAATCGGAGTATAACCTACCTTTTATTAAATGATTATTTCTTCTAAATAATCGCCTAAATTCATTAGATGCCATTGTGGAGCCCCCTTCTTTATACTGACATTTGTTTTGCTCAATTAATACTTTAGCAAATGACGATTTTCTGGAAGAAGCGAAAAGCTTAGCTGTAAACGTAATGCTATCTTCAGTTTGCAAATTGGAAAGAACAGCATTTTCCACGCTAATGGAGTCAATATGGAAATCAACAACTCTTTGAGGAAAAACAACTTTAATTGTGACAGTATCATCAATTAAAATACTATGTTTAGAATTAGATGAAATGGTGGGGAATAGACTTCCTATTAACATCAAATCACCACCAATACCACTACTTGCAAATATATCACTTACTCCCGCTACTGATGCAACACGCACGTCAAAATCAGGATACCTATCAGGCATATAAATTTTACCATTTGACTCAAGTACATATGCATAAGTCGAACCTGCAACTATTTTTTTTGCTTTTACGTCATGGTGGGATATAAATGTGTTAATATCATTGTAACCAACCCTAGTAACAGAACTGTCTTGGTGCATGATTAAAGCCATGTACCGATTCATAGAAACACTAATAATATCAGAAAACTCATTAGTGATATTAATATTTCCCCAAGTTGCTAGACTCCCATCGGCTTTTACTCCAATAGTTGCATGAGGGCCAGTAGCAACATCGATAAAGCTTGATTCTTCACTTAAAAAATTAGATTCGCCCCAACCATAGATTCGCCCATCTTCTAAAAGAGCCACAATGCGATTTGATGAAACTTCTACATCTTTAATTCGGCCGATATTACTGGCGGGTTGAAATTGGTTGTCTCCTTTAACCAATATATTGCCACTTTTACTCAATGCCAGTACGCAATCCTCCCCAAATAAAACCTTCTTTAGTGTATCAACTCTTACAAGGCTATCTAAGCTAGATTTCAATCCTGTACTAATACCTCCCCAATAATACACCTTGCCTTCCAAGTCTTCTACTACAGTAAACGCCCTTCTACCATGACCAATAATTTTTCTGATATTTTTTACTCCTAATGGCACTTCTTGCGATTTAGAGAGGTAGCTCCGAAAACCATCAATTTCTTGAATTATAAGCTTTCCACTATAGTCTAATAAGTAAACATACCTAGCATCAGCTGTAATTCTTTTGATGTTTTGTACTCGTTTCACATCTTCTAAATTTCGACTCCACATAACTGCCTCTCCGTCTTCTTTGAGTGCTACTGAAATTGCGTAACCACTAGCAACATCTACAGCGTTTGAAAATTCTTCTGGAAGATCTTTTATAGAAATATTTCCATAAGGAGTTAAGTAGGCTGTGATCACTGTTCCATCATTCCTCAATCCAGTGATTTGTGGACTACGTGAGAATAAGCCCGCAGTCCTATGGTCTTTAATATCTATTTTTTTGATGTTGTCGAAGCCTTCAACCTCAATAGCCTCAGAGCTAGAGGCTGTCCAAAAGTAACATTTCCCATCCTTATTGATTGCAGCAAATAATCCGTGAGACGCTTCTGATAAACTTACAAACTTATCAGAATGATTAATTTCATATTTTTGTGGTTCATATTCTGTGCTATAACTATACTCTTCTAAATGTCCATCTAGATTAATTATAATTATACTACTTCCATTAATAGTAAAGTCTTTTACATATAGTGCCTCCCCAAAAACAAGTTTATCTTCAGAGAATAATCTTAAATAACCATCTTTCTCCATTATCCCTGCAATTCTATCCGAGATAGAAATTTTACTAATTTTTTCAGAATTAAAATCATTAGGCAAGCCATTCCATAAAATAGAGGAGCCTCTTAGTCCGCCCCATTTGAAGATTCTATTATTTGCGTCCTTTGTTAACACTATTAATTCGTGATCTACATAGACGTCTGTAAAATTTTCATTTTTTTCCCTAATGTAATCTGTGTCTAAAGGGGTTGTAGGTAGCCTGAGTCCAACTAACAGCCAATTAGAACTTTCATCCTGCCCCCTAACTTCCCCACCAAACATCAAAACCAACAAAACTCCCAACCAAAACCATTTCCCTTGTGCGATTCTCATAAATCCGTTATTTAATAAGTTCATATAAAATTGAAAGTGCAAAAATAGTCAAAAGTCTCCAACGTGTAAAATACTTGTACCCTTTCAAGTAAACATTCCCAAAACACTTTTCCCATTTCCTATCTCCACCACAAACATTTGCCTATCTTTGCACCTCGAAATCTGAATCTAAATTTGTTGGTCTCGCAACTCTTTGAGTTTTGTTCGCTTTGGAGCAAGCAGTTTTCTATTTAACAGACTAAAACTTAACACTCCAAAATAGCTAAGACCAACAAAGGCTTCTGAGGTTTCTTTCTTGATACCTGATACTCCATACTTGATACTTATACTATGAATCTCCTTTCCGTAGAAAACCTCTCGAAATCTTTTGGCGATAAAGTGCTGTTTGACGAAATCAGCTTTGGTTTGGCAAAAGGCGACAAAACCGCTTTGGTAGCACATAATGGAGCAGGCAAAACCACTTTGCTCAAAATTTTGACTGGTTCGGATGATCCTGACTCGGGAGAAATTGGCATAAATAACGAGACAAGCATCGGCTTTTTGTCGCAAGTTCCCGTTTTTGATGAGAAAAAAACTGTGATTGAATCCATTTTTACGGCAGATAACCCTGTGGTGGAAGCTGTGAAAGAATATGAAGCTTCATTGAAAGATGCCGAGTCGGGAACGATGGAAAGTATTGAAAGACTGACGGAGGCCTCCAACATAATGGAAGAGCTGAATGCGTGGGATTTCGAGACGGAGATGAAGATTATTCTCGGCAAACTCAACATTACCGAACTTGATCAGCCAATTAGCGAGCTTTCTGGCGGTCAGCGAAAGCGCGTGGCAATGGCAAAAGTGCTGTTGGAAAAACCCGATTTGCTGATTCTCGATGAGCCAACCAACCATTTAGATGTGGAAATGATTGAGTGGCTGGAGGAATATTTAACTCGCTCCACACTCACGCTTTTATTGGTTACTCACGATAGATATTTCCTCGACAGAATCTGTACGCAAATTATTGAGTTGGAAAATCAGACTATTTTCAAATACGAAGGGAATTACGAATATTACCTCAACAAGAAAGAAGAACGCCAGCAGATAGAAGCCATCAATTCCGAGAAAGCTCAAAACTTAATGAGCAAGGAGTTGGATTGGATGAGAAGGCAACCGAAGGCGAGAAGCACGAAGGCAAAATACAGAGTGGAGGCTTTCTACGATTTGAAAGACCGAGCGCAGAAACCGCAAACTCGTGGCGATATAAAACTCGATATGAACATGTCCAGAATGGGAAGTAAAATTCTCGAATTGGATGGCGTGCAGAAGAGTTTTGATGATTTGACGATTTTAGAGAACTTCAACTATATTTTCAAAAAGCGGGAGAGAGTTGGGATTGTTGGGAAGAATGGCGTGGGAAAATCCACTTTCCTGAATATGATTATGGGTTTGGAGCAACCCGATGCGGGCGATATTACCGCTGGGGAAACCATCGTTTTCGGTTACTACAACCAAAAGGGAATGGTAATTGACGAATCCAAAAAAGTGATTGACATTATTACCGATATTGCCGAAGAAGTGGTTGTGGGCAAAAAAGGCGAGACCATTTCCGCCATGTCTATGCTGAACAGATTTCAATTTCCGCCAAAATCGCAACAAACTCCTGTGCATAAATTGAGCGGTGGCGAGAAAAGAAGATTGTATTTATTGACAATCCTTATCAAAAATCCGAATTTTTTAATTCTCGATGAGCCTACCAATGATTTGGATTTGCAAACACTCCAAACCCTTGAAGATTTCTTGGATGAATTCAACGGTTGCCTGATGATTGTAACGCACGATAGGTATTTCATGGACAGACTGGCAGATCACTTATTCATTTTTGAGGGAGAAGGAATTGTGAAGGATTTCAATGGGAAGTATTCTGATTACAGAGAAATGAAGAAAGAGGAAGAACGCCAAGCATTTTTGGACAAAAAAGCCAAGAAAGCAGATGCTCCCACTCCAACCAGAACGGAAGATAAGCGAGTGTTGACTTTCAAGGAAAAGGAGGAATACAAAAAGCTAGAGAAGGAAATTGCCGAGCTGGAATCCAAGAAAACCGAACTCGAAGCCAAAATGATTAGCGGAGAAACCGACCACGAAGTGTTACAAGGTTGGTCAACCGAAATTACCGAAATTATGGCAAAAGTTGATGAGAAATCTGAAAGATGGATGGAATTGGCGGAGTTTGCTTGAAGAGTCTAAAGTCGTGGGTCTTTAGTCCGAAGTTAAAATTGACTTATTCTTGGTTGGGTCATTTAAGAGTACGTTTGAATCGACTTATTTTTGGTTTCTACGGATTTCCAAAAAACCAATCCAAACATACTCTGAAGAACTTGGAAATGAGGGAATGTGAGATTTTGATTGGATTCACATTCGACAAGACCTGACAAGTCTTTGAGACTTGTCAGGTCTTGTCAAATTGTTTCGGGCATTATCCCGTCAAACCACTATTTCTTACCTCATAAATCTCGTGCCCACGAATTTTGAATTTTTTGCGGAGTGCGTATAAGTGTTCTTCCAAAACCATGTCATCAGTTACATCAGCATGAGGTTTGAAGCGAATTTCAAAGAATTTCTCCTCCAGTTCATTAAAATATATTTCATGGCAAGGGATTTTGCGAATTTGTTCCAAACTCAATTCGGCTGGTGGATTTCGCTTCTCCACAATTATTTTAAAATAAATAGTTCGATAAGGAATAGGTCGCATTTTGGTGTTTTTTGTTCTCGGAAATGTGCAATTTAGGAGTTTGAGTAAATAGAAACATGCAATTCTGCGAATTTCTTGCCCTATTTCAATCACAACAATCGGAAATCAAAACCTTTTTTGGAAACGGCATAAGTGGCAGGTCTAAATCCAGCAACAACCCAAAAGCACTATCTACAAACCCAACTAATTTTCTTACATTTGCAAAATAATAAGCGCAAACGAAATCAGAGTTCCAAAAATGGAACTTAGGAAGGCAATAATGAGGATGTATCAAGTCAAATAGTGTGCAATCGAATGATATTGCATTAAGTACAAGTAAAAAATAGAGAAGATAGGAAAGTAGAGTAAATATTTGACATTCAGAAAGTTATATCCAAATCAAAATGTCAAATAATTTTTGCCACATATTTACCTGAAATGTTTCCTAAGGAACGGGAAATAAATAAACTACTATTTTATTGAAGTTTATTTTTAGAGCTAGTCTAGCGGTTCCCCGCTGGGACAAAAAAGTTTGGCATAGCACCGCTACGGCAAACTTTTTTATACCCGCAATGGAATTGGAAGAATAGGTCAAAAAGAAACGAGAGAAAAAGTAGCACTTTATTTAATTTCCGTTCCTTAACCAATAGAAAATCTACCCACTAAAAAGAAATTTACTATGGCACTTATAGAAATGGTCATGCCCAAGATGGGCGAAAGTGTAATGGAAGGCACGGTTCTGAAATGGCTGAAAACGGTAGGAGAGGAGATTGAGCAAGAAGAGTCTGTTTTGGAAGTCGCCACCGACAAGGTCGATACCGAAGTTCCTGCACCTTATGCGGGCGTTTTGAAGGAGATTTTGGCGCAAGAAGGCGATGTGGTGGAAGTAGGAAAGCCTATTGCCATAATCAGCACGGAAGCTAAGGCGGGGAATTCAGTTGAGCCAACTTCAACCTCTTCAGTTGCCGAAACTGCCAATGAAGCTCCACAACAGGTAGAAATGGCGGAAACTACTTTTGCAAGCAACGGAGCAAGTGTAGATTTTGCCAACTCCAAACGCTTCTATTCTCCTTTGGTAAAGAATATTGCCAAGCAAGAGCATATTCCCGTAGCTGAATTAGATACAGTAAGCGGAACTGGGAAAGATGGAAGAGTAACCAAAGGCGATATTTTGGGTTATGTGGAAACTCGAAAATTTAATGGGAGTTTCAATCCAGTAACTCCAGCCGTAACCAAACCTGCGCAAACCACTCCCACGCAACCGACTCCAACTTTATCGAAAGCAAACCCTGCAGTTTCGGTAAGTGGCGGAGATGAGATTATTGAGATGGACAGAATGCGTAAAATGATTGCCCAACGCATGGTGGACTCCAAACGAGTATCTCCGCACGTAACCTCTTTTGTAGAGGCAGATTTGACCAATATAGTTCGCTGGAGAAATGCCAATAAGCAAGAGTTTAAAGAAAGAGGTTATGGAAGCTTGACTTTTACGCCTATATTTATAGAGGCAATTGCCAAGGCAATCAGAGATTATCCAATGATAAACGTCTCCGTAGATGAATCTGGCGGGAGCATTATCAAGAAAAGGGATGTAAACGTGGGAATGGCGGTGGCTTTGCCTTCTGGGAATTTGATTGTGCCAGTCATAAAAAATGCAGACCAGCTCAACCTCACAGGAATTGTGATGAAGGTAAACGATTTGGCGAAAAGAGCAAGGGCTAACCAATTGAAGCCCGATGAATTGTCTGGCGGAACTTATACGATGTCAAATGTGGGTACTTTCGGGAATGTGTTGGGAACGCCAATTATTATGCAACCGCAAGTGGCAATTATGGCATTTGGAGCGGTAAAGAAGAAACCAGCAGTGATAGAAACTCCAGAAGGAGATATGATTGCCATCAGACATTTGATGTTCTTATCTCATTCTTATGACCACAGAGTAGTTGACGGTTCGCTTGGTGGCATGTTTGTCAGAAGGGTAGCTGATTATTTAGAGCAATTTGATGTGAACCAGAAGGTTTGATAACTGTATAGGTATATCGGCTTAGAGCGCACAGCACTTTTTGAAGCGGATGCTTCAACAAATGACAAGTCCGAGCGGACGCTCGAACTATTTAGGCGACACTGTCCCAATATTCCTATAACCGTATGTAAAAACTTAGATTGTGTTGGATAGCTAATCCAAATAGAAGCAAGGTTGGGCGATGCTCAACCTTTTGCTTTGCCAAAAACCCCATTCCGATGATTAGAATCATCGGAATGGGGTTTAATTATTTATATTTTCTAGGTAAGGAACGGGGAATAAATAGCCTTACCTGTTTAGCACTACCGAATAAATATACTACTTTGGACTGACGACTAAAGACTTCGGACTACTTAGAATTAGCCTCTTCCTTCGGTAGCATATTTCTTTACTGTATTTACCAATTGGTCAAAATTTAGTGGTTTCGGTAAGTATTCATCAATTCCCGCTTGCTTGAAATCATCTAATGAATAATTCTTGGCATTTCCTGTAATTGCCACAATCGGCACATTCGATTTGGCTTCGTCATCTAGCAAACGAATTTGGCGAGCGCACTCCATCCCATCCATTACTGGCATGTTGATGTCCATCAAAACAATGTCAAAATCATTGTCTTTCATTTTGTCCATTACCTGCTTTCCATTTTTGACCGCAGTAATTTCAAAATTCTGGAACTGAAGCACTCGCTTTGTAATGTTTTGGATAACTGTGCTATCTTCTGCTATTAGTACTCTTTTTGCTGATGACATGTTTGTATTAAATTTGAGGGAATGTAAAGTTTTAAGGTTATAAGCTTATTGCATTGTAAGTAGTCAGACGAAATTATCGTAACATCTTATGTTTTGTAAGATGCTGATTGTCAATACATAATTTACCATTTTGCTATGGCATCGACCATCGACTTTCTATTTTGGGTAGTGATAAACTGGTAAGGCTAACAAAATAAAAACCATAGCGCAAGCATCCGCTGGGCGGCACTCCGCTGGGCGGCATTCCGCTGGGCGGCATTCCGCTTGTGCCGAATTATCCATAGAGTAGCCTTACCTCTTTCACACTACCCTATTTTGTACTTGTACTTAAAGAATCACAATATTATCATATTTCCACCACTTTAAAAACATCAGAGCGAACTTTGACATTTTATTCATAAACTTACAAGAGATACAATATGTTCTAGCTAACGAGAACTATTGCCACAAATAGCGCAAATAGTTTGGTTGCGGGCTAATCTGGCAAATTCAACAGCTGTTTATAATTGTTTTTGAAGTTCATGAAATCAGCATAGAGTTTTTGGAAATCCATCCTTACATTATCCCAGTTTTTCTGTTTTAGTTTAGCCTCGATTAAGGCAGATTGAGCTGAAATTTGCTCTGCGCCCAAAGTCCCTGCATTGCCTTTTATCGTATGGAGAACGCTTAGTGCTTCTGTCAAATCATCAAATTCGATTGCTTTCTCTCCTTTGTGCAATAAATCGGAAGTTTCTGACTCAAATTCGCCATAAACGGAACTTAGCAATTCATCTCCCCCATATTTTGCCAACTGGTTTGCCGTCTCAATATTGAGTAATTCGTAAGAACTATCAGAATTCAGTTCCTCTGCACTCTTTTCCTCAATCAATTCAATATTATTTTCCTCTTTTCCTTCCGTCCATCTTTTTGCCATTGCAATCAAATTTCTTGCTTTTATGGGTTTGGAGATATAATCATCCATTCCTGCGGCCAGAAATTCCTCTCGCTCTTCTTGCAAAGAAAACGCGGTCATGGCAATAATAGGAGGCGTATTCTTCCCCATTTTCCTTCGGATTCGTTTGGTCGCACTCATTCCGTTCATGTTCGGCATCTGAATATCCATGAAAATGACCTCGAATTTTCCCTCCTCAACCAATTCAATGGCAATTGGGCCACTTTGTGCTTGAATTACCTCACAGCCCGCTTTTTCCAGAATTTTGCTTGCCACCTGCAGGTTCACGGCATTGTCATCTACCACCAAAACTTTGTGTGGCACAGAAAGCTCAAAACTTCCTGGTTCCTGTTCCTGCTTCTCTGCCTTGGCAATATCTTCTCTGGTGCAAACTTTTGCCTGAATGGTAAACCAAAATGTGCTTCCTTTATATTTCTCGGAACGCACGCCCACTTCTCCACCCATAATTTTGGAGAGTTCTTGGGAAATCGCCAATCCCAATCCTGTTCCTCCAAAAGATTTCGTGTAAGAGCTATCCACTTGGCTGAATTGCCTGAAAAGCAAATCCATGTTTTCTTGCGAAATTCCAATTCCTGTATCTTCTACCGAGAACCTTAAAACGTGTTTTTTAGCATCGAAAAACAAGCTTTCAGCAGTCAATTTTACTTGCCCGTCATTCGTGAATTTGATTGCATTCGAGGTTAGATTCGAGAGAATTTGCAATAAGCGAGTTTCATCTGCCATCACATATTCGGGCAAATCTTTTTGGAGAGAGCAAGTCAGTTGTGTATTTTTTGCCTGTGCCTGATGTGTGAAAAGTGCCTTTAATTTTTCTATCAGATTAGGAAGATGAACAGGTAGGTTTCTCAACTTCATTTTCCCAGCCTCAATTTTGGACAAATCCAGAATGTCATTCAGAATATTCAGTAACGTTTCAGAAGATTTCTTTACTGTGCTGACGTATTCCTGTTGCTCTTCGTCCAGGTTGGTAGTTTCGTTGAGCAAATCAATCATGCCAATAATCCCGTTCATTGGCGTTCGGATTTCATGGCTCATGTTAGAGACAAATTGCTTGCGAATTGCCAACGATTTTTCGGCAATCTTCATGGCTTCCTCCAGCTTTTTTGCCACATTCTGAGTTCAGAAATATCCCTTGCCACTCCTTCTATATACAACGGATTTCCTTTGGCATCTTCTATGATGCGGAAATTGGAAATGATAGTTTTCTTTTCCCCAGATTTGTCGGTCAGTGTGCTTTCAAAGTTTTTCACCGAGCCTTCACTCAAAAGCACTTTCCGCAGGTGTTCCATTTTCCGTTTGGAGATATAGAAATCCGTAACCGATTTGCCCATCACATCTGAATGTCCTTCTCCAACCAGCTCGAAAACTGAAGGGCTTACCATGTTGATTACTCCCTCCATGTCTGTTCGGAAATAGACATCTTGAAAGGAATTGAAAATATTCCTGAATTTCTCTTCACGCTCTTGCAAAACCAACTCAAATGCCTTTTTCTGGGTAATGTTGCTCGCCACGCCAGCGACTTCTATTACTTCTTTGCCTTTAGCATCATAAATTGGATTCAGAAATATCTCAAACCATTGCTCTACACCATTCTCATTCGGGAAATTGATTTCAAACTGCTGGGAAATTCCCTTGAAAGCATTTTCGTAAGAACTCTTCCATTTCTTGTAAAAATCGTATTTGCGTTTACTGCTGATTTTTTCAAACGGCATAAACTCCACAGGGAAAATCTGATAATGTTCCCAAATGATTTTGGCAAAATTCTGGTTGAATTTGGTAAACTCGCCTGCAAAATTGATTGACCACATCAAATGCTTTCCACCCTCGAAAATGGCTTCGAGTCTGGCAGATTGACTACTGTTTTTCTGTTCGTTTATTCTTCGTGAGATGGCACTTGTCAATTGCCCAGAAATGAAATCGAGTAAATCCAAATCGCTTTCTGAATAATTATTTCCTTCCTCCTCTTCATTGAATGACTGTATAATCAATGCACCAATCGCATTCTTCTTCACAAGAAACGGAACAGCGAGCCATGTTTTTGGGAAAATTTCAGTTTGTTCGATTCTGTGTTTCGGAGCAATTTCCCGCAGTTTCGTTTCATGGTAAATCCTAGGCCTCCGCAATCGGACAGCCACTCTGGCAAACGCTTTTCCGTCAATCGCATCAGGATTAAGATTGGTGGAATTGATGTGAAAGGGAATGTCAACTTGTTTGGTAGGCTCGTTTTTCACAACTGCCAAAAAACTGTCTATCGGAACAAATTTCTTGAGGATTTTATGGATTTCCCTGAAAAACACAGGAAGCGTGTCATTCTTCTCTACCAAAGTGGATACCTGCAAGTGCAAATCGTGCTTTTTCCTCCATAATTCAGATTGTGTTTCATCTGAAAGCGAAAGACGATACGATGGCGCATTTTCT
Organism: uncultured Cytophagales bacterium; assembly: GCA_963729615.1. Classification (GTDB taxonomy): domain Bacteria; phylum Bacteroidota; class Bacteroidia; order Cytophagales; family Flammeovirgaceae; genus JBLIFI01. The sequence goes on along the minus strand of CAVSOI010000020.1, from coordinate 272,311 downwards.
GTTGGATTTACTAGCTCCAAACTTCCCTTCACAAATTTTTCTAATCCACTTAGCAAAGTAAAGCTTAACTCGATTTTTATCAGCTGATTTTTCTTTTCAAGTGACTTTACTTTTTTAGATAGCTTACTGAAAGATTTTGGAGTGAGAATATGCTCCAAATTGAAACTGTTATTTTCGACTGTTTCTAAATCGAAAAATTCTAGTCCGAGCGGATTTATGTGTAACACATTGAAGGAACTGTCAAATAGGGCAATGACGTAATCTGTAGAATTTTTGAACAGATTACCCGTTTCTTTCTCCTTCAAAGACTTTTTGAGCCTTTCAATTTCTGCTAATAAATCCTCTTTTTGGTAATCCATAGCCTGCATTTACAATCAATGGGTGTGCTTCAAAAATAGACACAAAGGACAGAAAAGAAACAGTTCTGTAAGTTAAATTGTAATTTTCTTAGAATTTTAACAATCAACCGAAATGAGGTTCGGTTCAAAGTGCGTTCGAGATAGCACTATCCAGTTTTTCGTAAGTCAACTCGCCCACCAACAATTTTTTTGTTCCTTTTTTGGAGTTCACAATAAGCGTGGCGGGAATTGCCCCATCCCAATTTTCGGAAACCTTATGAATCCAAGAGTCATAATTTGTGTCATCCAATAACATCACATTGCTTTTCAAATCCTTCTTTTTTGCCAAGGGAATCACTTTTTTCTCTAAATCCTCCGCAAAATCAATGCTTACCAAAGTGAAATCCACCCCTTTTTCAGCAAATTTCTCATTCGCCTTCTCAAAACTTGGAAGTTCTTTCACGCAAGGTCCGCACCAAGTTGCCCAAAAATTGATGACTTGCACATTTCCAATTTCTGAACTCATCAGTTTCTCAACTGCATCAAATTGAACGACTTCTACTAACTCTTTCTTTTTTTCTATTTCAGATTCAGTATTCGCCTCCTCATTTGAATTTTGGGAAGAGCCACAAGAAAAGGAAATGCAGAGAATGCTGAGAAATAGGAGACTGTTTTTCATCTTATTTAGAAATTGGTTGGAGTGGGAAATGCTTGCAATCTAGTGCATTGAGTTCTAAGTTTGTGTCTGTATTTTTTGGAATATTATTTTCTTCTGCAAAGCAAAATTTGAATGGTTCGGCACTCCGATGGTTCGGCAATCCGATGGTTCAACATTTCGACATAGCCATAGCTACGGCTAAGAATTTTAATGCAGTAGAAGGAAACAAGAAACAAAAATAGCAACACGAACTTAGGATTTGATGCACTAGTGCTTTTCCCTGATTTCCAATAGTTCCCCGTTTAGTATGTAAATAACTCGAATAATGGATTTAAAGAACTGGTTATCAGTAGATTAATTGTCGCTTACTTAGAAGACGCCATAATCCTATTGGCACTGGAAGTCTGCGAAACAATCAATCCAAAAAACTCTTTTTGCCTTTCCGATTGATAAGTCTGCCTAGATTTATGGAGGAAATGTAGTGCCAGCTCAAAATGTCCACGATTGTAGTATTGCGTAGCAACATTATAATATTGCAGTCCAATTAATTCTTCTAATCGGATTGTCCGATTGATTCTGCATTTAAACTCATATTTCTCGGTTTTTTCTGCCAATGTGTTTTTCAAGGAAATTTCGTTCAGCCTTTTGGCAATCGCTTTCTCGTCTGCCAAAAAACCATAAAGTGGGTCTGTCGATTCAATCAGGAATTGCTTATTTCCAGCCTTCACAAGCAAAAAAACATGGTAATTGGTTTCTCTGATTTCAATCTGATAGCCCAACTCCTCCAAAATTAGAGCATACAAAGCCGTTCCTGTCAAACAGCCATATTCACCCTTCTCAAAAAGCTTCTCAAAAGATTGGTAGGGCTTGTATTTCTTTAAATAAACTCGGTGGATTTTGTAGAAAACATGTCTTAAAAAGGCTTCATCAGTCGATAATCTGTTTTTCTTCTTTCTGAGTGAGTTGATTCTATCTGAAAACTCCAACTTGTACTTATCCATCATCGACTCTTCAATCTTCAAAGTATTCGTCTGAATTAAACCTTCAAAAATTTCGTGAGTTTTGAGTAAATGGTTGCCCCCTTTTCCGCAAGCAGAATAGGAAATGGCAAATGCCAAAAGGAGTAATTTTATGTGTAAAAATTGGATTCTCATTATCTTAATATTAACCGAGTAACACTAAGTTAATATTAAGTTCACATTAAATCAAGCTTTTATTCATTTTGAGTTAATAATAAAGATGAATTGTTCAAAAATTTGTTCAACATTCAGAATCATTTGCAGAAAAAGCATACGTTGGCAGAGGTCGCAGACCTTGCCAGACGATTATTCATTACCAATTAAGCCATATTTCAAAATGTCGCTCGCTTCTTAGCGAGTGATGTAAGGTGTCAGCTTCTAGCCGATTTTCTATGAATTTTACGAAATACGACTAAATGCAATTGCATCCTTCATTTGAAACAAACTTCAGATAGTGGTAGTGATAAACTGGTAAGGCTAACAAAATAAAAACCATAACGCATGTGCCGAATTATCCATAGAGTAGCCTTACCTCTTTCATAAGTAGTCTAGCTTAAATACTTTCCTATTCGAAGTACTTAAAATATTCATTTATAGACAAATACAGAAATAGTAAATAGCACAACGTGCTTACTACCCAGATAGTTGATTGCTAAAAACCGAAATATACTTTTCCACTTGCGCAATAAAAGCAAGTCCGTATCTTTACTTCCAATTCAGTACGCCAAAATCGTATATCTAAAATCGTAAATCCTGAAATCAATAAAAATATGAGTGACGAAACCATCATTTTCTCTATGGCAGGAGTCAGCAAGACTTTTCCGCCAAGTAAAACTGTTCTCAAAAATATTTATCTCTCCTTTTTCTATGGCGCAAAAATTGGCGTTTTGGGTCTCAATGGCTCAGGGAAATCCTCTCTGCTGAAAATAATTGCAGGAATGGACAAATCCCATACGGGAGAAGTCGTTTTCAACAAAGAATATTCAATCGGGATGTTGGAGCAAGAACCTGTGCTGGACAAGACCAAAACCGTTCGGGAAATTGTGGAGGAAGGCGCACAAGAAACAGTCGATTTACTGAAGGAATTTGAAGAAATCAACCTTGCATTTGGCGAGCCTGAAATTTTGGAGAATCCTGACAAAATGAACGATTTGATTGAGCGACAAGGAAAAGTGCAGGAAAAACTCGACCAACTCGATGCTTGGAATCTCGACAGCAAACTAGAACGAGCCATGGATGCGCTCCGTTGCCCGCCAGACGATGCCAAGGTAGAAAATCTTTCGGGTGGAGAGAAAAGAAGGGTTGCTTTGTGCCGACTTTTGTTGAAAGAACCCGATGTTCTCTTGCTAGATGAGCCTACCAACCACCTCGATGCCGAGTCCGTTCACTGGCTCGAACAGCATTTGCAACGCTACAAGGGAACGGTGATTGCCGTTACTCACGATAGATATTTCCTAGACAATGTAGCTGGCTGGATTTTGGAACTCGACCGTGGCGAGGGAATTCCTTGGAAGGGAAACTACTCTTCTTGGCTCGACCAGAAGCAGAAACGCTTAGCAGATGAGGAAAAAACTGAATCCAAACGACAAAAAACCTTGCAACGAGAACTAGAGTGGATTCGCATGTCTCCGAAAGCCAGACAAGCCAAGCAAAAATCGAGAATCAATGCCTACGACAAAATGGCTGGCGAAGACGCTAGGAGCGAGAAGCCAAATTGGAATTATATATTCCCTCTGGACCTCGCTTGGGTTCAAAAGTGATTGAGGCAGAAGGAGTTGCCAAATCTTTCGGAAACCGATTGCTTTACGAAGGCTTAGAATTCAAATTGCCACAGGGCGGAATTGTCGGAGTTATTGGGCCGAATGGCGTAGGGAAAACCACGCTTTTCAAAATGATTACGGGCAAGGAAAATCCAGACAAAGGCACTTTCGATGTGGGCGAAACCGTACATATTGCCTATGTTGACCAAGAACACGACCAACTCGACCCAGACAAAACGGTTTATGAACTGATTTCGGAAGGAAATGAATCTATCATGTTGGGAAACCGAGAAATGAATGCCCGTGCTTATGTGGGCAAGTTCAATTTCACGGGCGGAGACCAACAGAAAAAAGTAGGCGTACTTTCGGGTGGAGAACGAAATCGAGTTCATTTGGCAATGACTTTGAAGCAAGATGCCAATTTGTTGTTACTCGATGAGCCAACCAATGACTTGGATATCAATACCTTACGAGCCTTGGAAGAAGCTTTGGAGAACTTTGCAGGTTGTGCGGTAATCATTTCCCACGACCGTTGGTTCTTAGACAGAATTTGTACGCACTTGCTCATTTTTGAAGGAGATTCTAACGTGCGTTTCTTTGAAGGGAACTTCTCGGAATATGAGGCAAAACGTAAGGAAGAACAAGGAGATGTAACTCCGAAAAGACCGAGATATAGGAGTTTAATATAGTTTTTTTAGCAATATTTAATCTGATAGCCACTACTTTTTTTGATAAATGTAGTGGCTATCAACCCTTAAATTTAGACGATGAGTCATTTAAAGAGTCTTCTGTATTCATTATTCATTACTCTTCTGTTTTTTCTAATTGTACACTCATTTTTGAGTGTACATTTTAATGAAGTAGATGATGTATCAATGATGATGATTTCTAGTGGGTATTATGGGAGTCCAGACGAACACCTTGTTTTTATAAATGTAATAGTAGGTCAGCTTCTAGTAAGCCTATACAATTCTTCTCCTGAAGTGGAGTGGTATGCTGTTTACCACTTTTTATGCCTGTTTATTTCATTATGGAGTTTACTTGTTTTTTTTCTACATAAAGTATTTGATAAAAAGCCTTTTATACTCTTTTTTTTATGTGTCTTAGGAGTAGGCTTCCATTTTTTCTACACATGGCAGTTTACAACTACAGCCTCTTTATCTGCAGTTGCAGGCCTTATTTATCTACACCATTACCTGCAAACTGAGTACAAAGTAAGAAAAGCTAGTAAGCATATTGAACTAATTATTGCTTTAATACTTTTAGTTGCCTCTTCCACTATGAGGTTTCAAGTAACAGTAATGATTGGGGCAATTTCTTTTCCGTACTTTATATATGAACTTGTACAACATAAAAAGGTATCAAATTGGGCAATTGCCATTGGTGTGTTTGTGCTGGTTATGGGGTTGGAATACTATAATGGTCAATATTACGAAGGTGAATGGAAGGAGTATCAGGAGTGGACTTATGCGAGGGGAAAAAATATTAACGAAAATGCTCAAGTTTTCCATTCACTTAAGTTTGTGAAAAGTCAAAAAGATATAACAGAGACGGAATATTACCTTGCTAGACAATTTAATTATACAAACTATTTTACATATTCAAACATAAAAAAAATAGGTGATTATACTAGACATGAGTCACTTACGGATAATTGGAAGTATTTCTATCCAAAATATTTTATTGCGAGTAATTGGATGGGAATTCTATTCTTTGTACTGTTTAGCGTTTTTGCACTATTTAAATTTAAAGACCATTTATCAAGGAAGAAAATTTTTGCTTCCCTGATAATTATTGGCTTAATACTAATATACTTAGCATTGACTATGGTTATTAAAAAAAGGGTTTTTTCAAGCATATTGATATTTCATACTTTATTTGTACTCTACCTTTTTGATTTTCATAATAGCATTATTAAAATTAGAGACTTTGTATTATTATGCTTCTTGCTAGTACCACTTCTATTTTTACAATGCACATTTGTTCGTCAACAAGAACAAGCCAATACCGCTACCTTGAAGTATCATGAAAAAATATATGAAAAGTTAGAAACAGATAAAATCTATATCCCTGGTATTTTACCATTTGTACTAAAACATAGTAGACCGTTTAAAAAGGATTATCGGATTCTAAAGAACAAAAACATACTTTTTGTTGGATGGGCTTGGCATGCTCCATTTATTAAACGAGCATTTGAGTCAAAATTCAATATTTCAAGCGATGGTTTTGGAACTCCAATTTTAGAAGAGTTTGCGTTCAACGACAAAGTCCGATTTCTTTGCAGTAAGAATGAGATGGAACTATACACAAAGTATTATGAAGAAGATATGGGACTGAAAACTCAGGTAAAGGAAATCTCAAAGGGGGTTTATACAGTTCATCCTATCAGAGAGTAATAAACATTATTTACTTCCCAAAACCCAAAATCAAATTCGGATCCAAACAAATCTCCAAGAAAGCATCTCGTTCTAGTGGCGAGCAAACCCCTGGATAATCTCCATGGTTGTCTTGCATATCGGTCATGAGTTGGAAATGGACGTGGGCAGACCAATTCCCATTCTCTTCTTCCTCTCCGAGTTCGGCAATTTTCTCGCCTTTGGAAATGGACTTTCCTTCTTTCAATCCAACCAAAGAAGCACGGCTCAAATGTCCATAAAGTGTATAGAATTTCTCGCCTTCCAATTCATGTTCCAGAATAATGGTCGGGCCGTAATTCCCAAACCCCGCATTATCTTGAAAAGAATGAACTTTCCCCGCCATCGGGCTGAAAACTGGTGTGAGTGGTTCTGCCCAAATATCAATTCCCAGATGGATGCAACGGTCTGAGCCGAACAACGAACTGCGTTGGTACCAAACTCGGTGCTCATCGTATCCACCCCAAACGAAATTTGCTTTTCGGGTTTCCAATTCTTTCTTAGAAAATCATTGACCGCATGTGTGTTGTCAAATTCAATGGTTGTCAATGCCAAGTTATCTTTGGAAAGGTCAATCCAAGAAACATCCGATTTGCTTTCTGCATAAGGCATAATTGGGGCAAAATCAGCTTGGTGTTTCTCTAAAATCGGTTGAAGTTTCAGCTTTGTAGTCATTTGGTTTGGTTGGAGTTTTATGTTGTCGGTTGGTTTGTGGCACCCTCATTTTTTGATGTTTGCCTCATAAATGGAAATCCATTCTTCGGAAGTCATTTTACTGACTAATTCCCCAATCAATTTGTAGGGAATTTGTTCCATTTTTTTGAATCGGATACAGCTTTTCCCCATATCCAATTTGCTTTTGCAATGTTTCGGATATTCGGCTGTGAACCATTCCAACAATTCTGGTTTGGCGTAAATTCCCATGTGGTAAAGTGCCACGAAGTTTTTCTGTGAGGCAATGCTCATGAAGGGCAACGGTTTGGAAGTATCGCAATGATAGCCCGCAGGATAGACAGAGTGGGGAACAATGTAACCAATCATCCCATAACTGATTTCCTCGGAAAAACCCGAAGATAGGTTTTCGAGAATGATTCCATGCAATTTCCGAATTGGTTCTTGTCTTTCTTTTGGAAGTTGCTCAATGTATTCTTCTATCGTTGTCGCATCTGATTTCATGTTTTTTGATTTCGATTAACTCTACTTTAAGACTCTAGAAATATATAGCTTGTTTGCCACTAAGCACGTTGTGCTATTTATTATTTTTGTATGTGTCTGTAAATGAGATTTTTAAGAACTCAAAATAGGAAAATATTTAAACTAGACTACTTAGCTTCAGCTAGTGGCAATTGAATAAGCATTCAGAAAGCTATTCAATTGCATCCATCTTCAGATGGATGTTTAGGATGGCAACCGCAAAATCACACTTAAAATACTATTTTGGTTATAGTCTTAAAGTAGAATTAAGCAAGTTGTACTATTTGCTATTTTTGTATTCATCTGTAAATGAGCTTCTTAACAACTCAAAACAGGAAAGTATTTAAACTAGACTACTTAAATATAAGAAAGCTGTCAGTTCCCAAGTCAAACTGACAGCTTTCTCAATCCTCAAATCAGCACATCAACTACTGTCTTACCCAAATTTTCACTTGTTCGGCAGGAAGTGCGATAGTTTGTTCTCCGCCCTGCAACATCAACCATTCTTTATCTTCCTTAGATTTTTCGATTCCGTTGATGTGGTCAACCATTTCGTTGTTGGCAATCAGTTTCCAATTTCCTTCGGGGAGCGTGAATTGCATTCTGCCCAAGCCTTCGCCCACATTCATCACTACCATTACCTTTTTATCTACCAAATAACCTAACAAGCCTTTATTGTCTGGAGTGAAAAAATGATAGTAGTTTTTGTCAACTGCTTCTGCTTTTCGGAAAACCTTGCCTGTTTCACTCAATCGGAAGGCATTCAATCCTTTCCAGAAATTATACATGCTTTCGTGGTTTCCATAACCTCCTTTTTTCATCGACTCCAACCCTACATTTTCCCAAATGAATTGATTGGCGAAACGCATATTATACGTGTCTCTTTTTCCGTGGAGATAGACTTTCGTGCCTCCTTTCATAGTTTTGACTTTTTCCTCCAACACCGCCAAGCCTTTGCTTCGCATCATTTCCGTACCTCCATGCGTAACAATTGGCCCGAGGGAAGTGTAAAGCAAAGCAGTGGCAATTTTCATTCGGTTTTCGTCCACGCCTTTTCTGCCATCCCAATCGGTGGTGGCGAATTGGTCTGCCAAAGCCCAGTTATCGTGAATATCCAAATAATTGATTCCGCTCAATGGCGTTTTGTCCTCATCAAACCCTGCGGAAAGTGCTTTTATGACATTGTCTCGCATTTCCTTGTTCCCTCCTGCATAGCCACGGTCTTTCTTTTTGTCTTTCGGGTTGCTGGTCGGGCCTTTGAACGCATCTCTTGTGTCATCTTGGAAGAAAGTGATAGGGGAATCCTCTTTGTACCAATCCCAATCTGGGTTGTTTTCAAAATCTGGGTCGTAAGAGCCAATCCATGGTTCGCCATAAATGATGATGTTTTCGCCCAATTCGCTTTTAATCAATTTTAGTGTTTGCTCATCTACCTGACCCGCCAAATCAATTCGGAAACCATCTACTCCGAACTCCTCAATCCAATGTTTGCACTGGTCAACCAGCCAACGTTGCACCATTGGGCGGTTTTCTGTTTTCAGCTCATTTCCATATTCTCCAATCAGCTCTAAATTTTTGGTTCGATAATAATAAACCTTGTCCAACACGCTGAAATGGAAATAATAAGGTTCGGAATCCATGTTCTCCGCACTATGGTTTGGGACTAAGTCAATGATTACGGCAATGTCTTTATCGTGGAAACTCTGCACCATATCTCGGAATTGCTCTCGCTCTTCGCCAGGTTCTGTGCCACCTTTTCGGTAACGAGATTCCACGGCAAAAGCGTGTGAAGTTCGGTAGCCCCATTGGTAATTCTCCTCGCTGATTCCGTTGAGTTTCATGTATGGGTCGTCTTCAAAAGCAGGTTTCCATTTTTCGGTCGGATAGTGCAAAAACTCCTGAACGGGCATTAAATGGACTACATTTATTCCCAAATCCACCAAATAATCAAATCCAATTTTCTTGCCTTTGGAGTTTTTCAGACCCGATTGGTGCATGGCGGGAATCGTGCCTTTCATTTCTTTGGCAACAGGCAACTTATCTGTAAAATCCTGAACGTGAACCTCGTAGGCAATTACATCTTCCATAGCTGGAATCCCATTTTTGAGCGGAGTGGCAGGTTTTGTCTTATTCCAAACTCTTGATTTCCCCCAAGTGTCCATGCTTACACGGGCGTAAGGGTCGGAAATATGGACTGGATTGGTTTCGTAGAAATGGTTTCCCGGCTTCCTTGTTTCCATGAACAGTAAAATCATAATAAGTGCCTTTCAAATTTTCGTTCACAAATGCTTCCCAAACGCCATCGTTGTCTTTGTTCATGTCAATGGTTTGGTAGGCTTCGTTGGAATTGGAGTTCTTATAAAGGTAGAGTTTGATTTTGTTGGCTCGTGGCGAGAATACTCTGAAAACAGTTACCTTTCCATCTTCAATAATATTTGCGCCCAATTCTTTGTAGGAATAAGTGTTTTTGAACCATCCATCGTAAGAACACCATGCTTTTAGTTTCGTGCCGACCAACTCCAAATAGTAAACTTTATTGGGGTCGAGTTGCGTTTTTGGGGAAAGCAAGGTATAAGTAGAAGTGTTTGGCAAAACGCAAGCTACCTTGATTTCCTTTCCATCGGAAGTAATGATTTTATAAGCTTCGGGTTGGAGCGGGCGGTCAGTTCCCGTGATATTTGCCCAAATATTGCCATTCTTTAGCAATTCTGCTCGCAGTTCAGGTTTTTCAGCTCCGAACATGAAAACCAAGTTCCCATTTTTTGCGTTTCCTGCTTTTTTAGGAACTTCCAGCCATTCGCCTTCATCAATTCTGAACTTGAATTCTGAGGCTGGAGTAATCAGATTGTAGTTGGCATTGTCAATTTCCACAATCCACAAGCCTTTGTCATTCTTTTTGAGTTGCCACTTCTTATCTGCCAAATCCGAACTCCAGGCACGGAAACTGCCTGTTACGAAAACCTTGGTCGGCTCTTTTTTATAAATTATTGGGTCAAAGATAAAGTGGACTTTCTCGCCACGCTGAGCGTAGCCTTCCATTTTCTCCTTATCGGTAAAGTCTTGAGCCAAGAGGCTTGTGCTAATCATTGCGAATAATAAAGCCAATAAATAGTTAGTTTTCATTTTCTTCTGGTTGGATTTTGCTCCTCGTCAGGAGTTGATAATTTTCTTGTTTGAGTCAGGTTTGATGCCTTAAATATAATGGGAAATTTGCAATGAACGAGTATTGATGCTCGCAAGCGATTGTGGGATTTCAGACAATTCCACCTGTATTGTTTTGGTTGTCATAATTCCGTAAATTTACAGTACGCATGATTGCAAAAAAATTCAAAGTCAAGAAAACCAATCTTAAAATGCAAACCACAGAACAATATATATTCGATATTCCATTTGAACAAGTGGAACTTATTACAAAATTGATGGATGAGCTTAACGTAAAGTTCAAGAAAATTGAACCTTCTATTGATGAAGAACTGACTCCAGAGCAGTATTCCCATATAATGGAAGGAATTAAGCAAGCAGATGCAGGAGACGTAATTACTTTAGAGGAATTCAAAAAAGAAAGTGAGCAATGGTTTATCAAATAGTACTTACTCCTAGATTTAGGATTGACCTTGCTTTTCAAGTAGAGAACTTCAGAAAGTATTGCACAGAAGAAAGTGCTCGTAAATTCTACGACTCAGTATTTGATGCAACCCGAATAATGGGTTTAAATATCTTATTATCAGTACATTAGCTGTGTTATTTTTAGGTTAGTCAAAATTTAAGATTTCATGTATTGCATTATTTTTAGATTTAATCAAAAACTATATGGAAATAATTAGACTAAATGCAACAATATCAAAGTGCTGATTATCATAAACTTAAATCATTTTTAATTCTTAATTCTTAATTTCCCCAATCAACAATTGTACTTGTCGAATACGTAACTCATAATTGGGGTATGCAAGTTCAACTCTTGCCTCAAATCTTTACATTGGACAGAAAAGCAAGATTTCTGATATCCGCTCAAAGCAATTGTTGTATGATTTCCGAATGTATTATAGAGTGTTGAACGATTCTGTAGAACTTATTGCTTTGCTTTCTTCAAAGGCAAATCCTAAGAAAAACCCTTTCGAGTAAAGTGTTAATATCTTAGTTCTAGTGCATCAATTCCTAAGTTCGTGATTGTATTTTATGTGTCTTTTTTCCTTCTACTGCATCAAAATTCTTAGCCGTAGCTAGGCTATGCCTGCAAATTTTGCTTTGTAGAAGAAAAAAATATTTCAAAAAATACCAACCAGAACTTAGAACTCAATGCACTAGTTTCTTATCTCTCCAATCCTTTCCTTCACATTATATTCATTACTGTACGAAGAGTTTCGGGAAACCATTTCGGCAACGAAACCTGCCAAGAATAGTTGCACGCCAATTATCAAAGGAAGTCAGCCCCAAAAAAAATAATGGTTGGTCAACTACATCCCTGCTGATTTCTAAACTCATTTGCGAGCGGACAAACTTCTCAATAACCAACCAAAAAGCGGAAATAAACCCGAAAGCAAAAGCCAAAGTACCCAACGTGCCGAAAAAGTGCATCGGTTTTTTTGCAAATCGGGAAACGAAAGTAATGGAAAGTAAATCCAGAAAACCATTGATGAATCGCTCCAGACCAAATTTGGTCGAGCCATATTTCCGTTCTCGGTGTTGCACCACTTTCTCGCCAATCTTTCGGAAACCTGTCCATTTGGCAATTACGGGAATGTAGCGGTGCATTTCGCCATAAACCTCAATGTTTTTAACCACTTCTTTTTTATAAGCTTTCAAACCGCAATTGAAGTCGTTGAGTTTGATTCCCGAAACCCAGCGAGTCATTCGGTTGAAGAATTTGCTCGGAATGGTTTTCGTGATTGGGTCGTATCGCTTCTGTTTCCAACCCGAAACCAAATCGTAGCCTTCTTCGGTAATCATTCGGTAGAGTTCGGGGATTTCGTCTGGGCTGTCCTGCAAATCGGCATCCATGGTAATTACCACATCGCCTTTGGTGGCTTGAAATCCGACCTGCAAACCTGCCGATTTGCCGTAATTCCTTAGAAAACTGATTCCCTTCACATTCGGATTTTGCTTGATTCAAATCCCTTCAATTACTTGCCAAGAAGTATCCGTACTGCCATCGTTTACCATAATAATCTCGTAAGAGAAATTATTTTCCTTGCATCACTCGGTCAATCCAAGCAACCAATTCTGGCAATGATTCCTCTTCGTTAAAAAGTGGGACAACTACGGAAATATCCAATTGTGTGGGCATAAGTTCAAGTTGAAAGATAAAAAGTCGGATGGCCGATGCCATAGCAAGAAAGTAAAGTGAGTTTTGAATTCGCCAACTCGCCAATTTTGTGTAAATATATCGTTCCTATCACAAAAGAAAAAGCTCCATGGAAATGGAGCTTTTTCTTTTTCATATAAGCAGAGTAATAACAGCTCTAAATGGCTTTTACTTCAAATGGAACGGCTAGTTTATCCCATAAAATTTTTACTTCTCCTTTTTTGGAAATATCTACTTTGAATTGAGCATTATTTGTTTTTGAAGCTGTAGGTTTACCTTCACTCTTAAAACATCCAATTCTGGGTCATAATCGTATGCGCCCCATTGGTTCGGGTTGCTGTTGAAAATAATAGTCCACTCGTTGCATCGGGAATTGTGAATAATGCATATTTCCCTGCTTTGAGTGCTATTTCCATCAATCTCCACATCTTTTTCCACCTCAAAAGTAGTTGCTTCGTTGGCACCAGTTCTCCATATTTTATTGTACGGAACTAATTTCCCCCAAATATCTCGTCCCCGGGTAGAAGGTGCGCCATATTCTATTTTTATGTTTCCGCCTTTCAAGCTGGTTTCCGCCTTCATTGGTGGACTTTTTCGTTTCGACTTATCTTGCGAAAAGGCATTGCAGAACAAGAAAGTGCAGAAAAAGGCAAGTGCAAAAGTGGTTTTCAGAATTTTCATTTTATATAGCTTTTGGATTTCAAGAAATAGTAAAATCTGATAATACAAAGGAGAAACTTAGTAGAAATAGTTGGCAACAACACCTGATAATCAGGTTGATTATTACCAAGTATTTTCAAATATACTATTTGAATTTGTATATGAAATGCTTGTCAGGCATTAAATAAGTAACAATAACAGATGGTTAACAGTTCCTGATTTCGCTTCGCAAAGCATGGCTTTTCTACATAAAGTCTTTTTTTGTATTGTTTATTTCTTGTTGAAAACAACAATTATGCGCATTTGCAGATTGCTTGATTGTTGACATCGAAAAAACTAGAAAAGAAATGTTTTTGTGTGGAGATTTGTAGAATCATTGCTATATTTAGTGTGAGTTACTAAAAACTCTCATTGCACATTGCAAGATGGATTATTTTATCAAATATCTAATTGCTTGATTCCCGACAACCAAAATATTGTTTATTACAAAGGTGCTTTTTCAGCGCCAGTTCTCTCTCGGATTAGTGCCAATATCCGAAAGAAGCTGTTTAGCTCGAAAAAAGTAGCCAAGAGGGTTTTCTCCATATTTTTGGAGCTTGGTCAGAATATCGCCTTGTACTCTTCTGAAACCAATAACTATGGCGATGGCGGAGACGGACAGGGAATTGGGGTTGTGTTGCTGAAAGATAAAGGAGATTCTTATGAACTGACTTTCAGGAATTTAGTGGAGGCAGGAACTTCGAGCTCTGCTCGCTGGGAAATTAGATGAAATAAACAGCCTAGAAGAAAAAGATTTGAGGAGGCTGAAAATCAACCAGCGAGAAAACACCACGGGAAGAAGGCAAAGATGGCGGGAACATAGTGGCTAATTCATGTGGCATTGCAGTCGGGGAATACTGTGAATTACCAGTTGGAGAAAATGAATGACTCCTATAATTATATAACATTGAACATCAACGTAAAAAAAGACTAGCTAATGCTGTTTTTTTTACAGAAAACCTTGAATCTAACTATCTATGAAAACCATATCTGTACAAGGGAAACATGGCGCATTTTTCACTCCAACTGTAGTTTTGGACTCCGAAACGGGAAACTGTGAAATATCTGGACAATCTTATTTGGAAAACACTACCAGTTTTTATCAAGAAATGATAGACTGGATGAAAGAATATACGGCAAATAAAGCAGGAGCAGTAAAACTGAAAATATACTTGACCTATTTCAATACGAGTTCCTCCAAATGCTTGGCTGAAATTTTATGGACTCTGAAAGACTATAAAGATGCTGGCGGAGAAGTAGTAGTGGCTTGGCACTACGAAGATTGGGACGAAGACATGAGGAAAGAAGGCGAGGACTTTGTGGACGAAACAGGTTTGGAAATGGAGTTTATAGAAGAAGAAACAGACGATGACGATGATGAGGATTTTTTTTAGATATAAATTTAGCTTTAGAGTTAAGTAGTCCTAAGTCTTTAGTCGTCAGTCCAAAGTAATGTAAATGTATGAAATTCAGAATGATATGGATTTTGAAATTGGAAAATATTTACCTTCAACTACTTAGATTTCAGAAAAAAATTGCGTGAGAAACTAATTCAGTAGGTCGAATTCCCTTCTCGACCATTTTTTTTAGCGATGCCAAAGAACTCCGAAGAACATATAGAATGCCCAAAATGCCAATGGGAACCTGATGGAAAACCTTATTGGATGTGCCATTGCCTACATTCATGGAACACTTTCGAGACTTATGGCAAATGCCCAAGTTGCGGATTTGTACATAAAAACACACAATGTATCAGTTGTGGCAAAACCTCACCACACCCAGATTGGTATTTGGATTTGCAGAACATAGATTTGGAGATTGAAGTTGCCGAGGAGCAGTTACTATGAACTGACAATTCAAAATATCCCACTATATATTTCTCAAAAAAAGCCATTTGTATAAAAGTATGTTTGGATTGATTTTTTGGGAATTTTACGAGATTTTCAAAATAGGCTTTCTAGGCATTTCAGAAACGCATAGCCAAAGCTATGTGGGGAGAAAACAACGAAGAAAGCATTTTTGAAAAGCCGTAGAAACCAAAAATTAAGTCGATTCAAACATACTCTAAACCTACTTCACAAGTTCATTCATTAACACATCGAGTTCTTTTTTGATTTGAAAGGGTGAGTCTTGGAAAAGTTCCTTTAAGTGGAGTTGCACGTAATCGCTAGTTTGGTTCTTTTTTTTGGAGACCAATTCAGCGATTTTGTGCTGATAGTCTGTATTGAAGCGCAACTCTTTTTTATTAACCACTCCTTGCTTCACTAAAACTCCTGCTTTTTTTGGGCAACGGCATGAGTTTGCCGGATTGAGCAAACCGCATTTGCCCGAAACGAAACTCAACAAATCTGTTTTGGCTCGGTAGAGTTTGATTCGGAAATTGGATTTTGAAATTCCAAAAAGTGTTGCGCCCAAATTATGGTCTGCCCCGAATATCTCTCCCACAATATACAAAAGTCTCTGCTCTCTGCTCAAGCACATGAGCATAGCGGTAGAGCAGAGAATTCTGACCTCTTCAATCTCCTCTTCACTTACAATTCCCATTTCCTGAACGGCAAAATCAGTTGGTTCTTTCGGTTTGGACATCGTCAACTCCATCTTTTTGGCGGAACAATCCAGAAAGTGGTTGAAGGCAATCCGATAGAGCCAAGTCCGGAACTGGCTTTTCCCTTTGAAAGTATTCAGGCTTGTGATAACTTTAATCAGCACTTCTTGCGTGGCATCGAGCGCATCGTTCGGGTCAAGAAATAACTTCAGGGAAATATTGTAAATATAATTCTGATGCCGTTTGACCAATTGCTCCAAAGATTTTTTATCTCCGCTCAAAGATTTGGAAATCAGTTCATTATCTAATGAAAAATCATATTCTTCGGAGAAGTAGTTCTCAATCATTCTTGTTTTAGATAGCTGGTTAAACGAATGTTGTTTTGCTGTATCGCAACTTATTTCGAGTTGTCCAGCAAGATAGGCGAGTCGAAATAGTTGTGTTGCCCTTCTTTATCGGAGAAGAAAGATTTTGCCATTTTCTCATTTTCCCACAGAGAAAGATAGCACTCTTTTCCATCTTTATCGCTCAATAGTGCTATTAAAATCAATCCATTGGCAGAGGAGAAATTTTTAGCTACTTCTTTTTCAGGATAAGAAAGGGCCGACCAGTATTTTCCGTGCGTGCGCCCCACGCTGGCGAAAGTCTGTAAGTTGGGAAATGGAGTAAAAATCTACCGTTCCCCGCAATCCATATTTCTCTTCTGTGCGAGTGAACCATGCCTCGTTGAACCAAGTTTTTGCTTGCTGCTTCCGACTCCCAAAGATAAATTCCTCCAAAAAACTTGTGATTTTCGGTAAATGAGTAAAATTTCTGCCTCAAACCCTCCACTGCCTCGATACTCTGGAATGGTTTCTTTCATTTTCCCTGACCACTAATCCCCTCCAAGCGTAATTTGGCTTTTTCACTCTAGTAATTGTAAGTGTTTTTACCGAAGTAGAATCAGTTCGGGCTGCTCCATCTTGCTGATTTTCGATTCTTCGTTGGCGCAGGAAATTTGCAGGGAAGCCAATAAGAAGGTGGCAATCCAAGTTTTCAAATTTGTCATTTCATTGGGATTTAAAGTGAAATAACTATTAGACGGAGAAATGAGATGTGTTACAAAACTGAGTTGAATTGTTCTTGTTTGGATTAAGAACATAAGTGAAACCTCATTTCCGATTCAATCCAGAAATGAGGTTTCACTTTGTACTAAAGACTTCGGACTAACGACTACTTACGCTTCAACTGGCAATTTGAAAAGTTGCTTCTCATAGCCATTTTCCAAAATACCTTGGTAAGTTTTCTCAATTCCCTCTCGCAAGCCAATTTTTGCTTCCCAACCCAGATTTGTGCAGCTTGCTCACATCCATACATTTCAGCATGGTTCCGTCAGGTTTGGAAGTGTTGTGAACCAGTTCACCCTGAAATCCGACTACTTCTTTGATGATTTCCGCCACTTCTTTGATGGAAATGTCTTTGCCAGTTCCCACATTTATCCATTGCTCGTCATTGTAGTTGAGCATGAGGTAAACGACTGCATCTGCCAAATCATCGGCATGGAGGAATTCCCGCTTGGGTTTCCCCGTTCCCCAAATCTCCACGCTTGGCTCATTTGCCAATTTCGCCTCGTGGAATTTTCGAATGAGTGCAGGAAGTACGTGAGAGTTATTCAAATCGTAATTGTCATTCGGGCCGTAAAGATTGGTTGGCATCACGGAAATGAAGTTTGCATCGTATTGCCTGCGGTAAGATTCCGTCATTTTCAAGCCTGCAATTTTGGCAATGGCATAAGGCTCATTGGTTTGCTCTAATTGCCCAGTCAGCAAATATTCCTCCTTTATAGGCTGTGGAGCTTGTTTTGGGTAAATGCAAGATGAACCCAAAAACATCAGTTTCTTCACGCCATTCACATAAGACTGGTGAATGATGTTGTTCTGAATCATCAAGTTGTCGTGCAGAAACTCCGCACGGTAAATGTTATTTGCTTGGATTCCCCCAACCTTGGCGGCTGCCAGAAACACATATTCTGGTTTTTCCTGCTCGAAGAATTCGGTAACGGCAACCTGATTCCGCAAGTCCACCTCTTTGGAAGAACGCAAAACCAAATTGGTAAAACCTTCTGCATACAGTTTTCGGCAAATGGCAGAACCAACCATTCCGTTGTGTCCTGCCACGTATATTTTAGAGTCTTTATTCATTATGTTAGTATCAAGTAGTAAGTATCAGGTATCAAGATTTTGAAACTGGAATAAAGTCAGATAAAGAATACTGTGTTATTCCGTGACACGAAGTCCGTGTACTGTGTAACAGTCCGTGTTCCAATCAAATGAAACACTACGCATTTTTGAGTTTAACAAAAGCCAAATCTTCACATCAACCAATCAATCCTGCAAAACGCCATCTTTGTACTTAATCTTGCGAATTCGCTTGCCTGTGTTGTCATATTCCTTCCAAGTTCCGTCTCGCTGGTCCTTGTCGAACTTTCCTTTGTATTTGATTTCCCCGTTTTCGTGGTATTCAATGTAAGTGCCATCTTTGATGCCATCGTCCAGTTTAACCACAAATTTGATTTGTCCGTTCGGATATTTCTCCACGTATTCGTTTGCATCCAAGTCATCTGGGCTGATTTCGGCAATTACCATCATTTCCTCTTCCTCAATCTCATCTGCCAAGTCTTCGGTAGTCATCCCTTTTACCAAGCTGTCTTTTCCTGCGCTATTTTTGATGAAAATATCTCCGAACATGCCATTTGCCTTTTGCCCTTTCTCAAAATTAATTTGCTTCAGTTCTTCGGCAACTGCTTTTCGGGTCTTGGTACAAACTCGCCATTCTTGTCGCAAACATATCGCCATCTTTTGTGAGTTGGAAACCCACGTGCGAGAAGCAAACCACATAATCTTTGTTTTTCTGCAAATCTCTCCATGTTTCCAAGCTCACAAATCCTTTCAAATTGTCGTGAAGCACGGGCATTTGCATATAAACGAACACGTTGGATTTGTCCTTGAACTCAGATTTGAATTTCTTGAAATCTTCTAAATTCGCCAAAGTTTTCTCCGCTTCATAATCGTCAATAATACTTTTGATGGTTTGTGGGTGATTGCTGAAAACCACATAGTCGTCAATCACAGTAAAATAAGGTTTCTCCAGTTTGGAGAACATACTTCCCAGCATCATTTTGAAGAATCCTTTTACAGAGAGGAAATTGATTTCGTAGCCTTTATATTTCACGCCCTTAAATTTCACAGGCGTTTTCTTTCGGATTTGGTCGCTAATATATTTCAGATTTTCACTCGCTTCTTCGCCACTTTTTGCCTTCATCACCAAGGCAAACTCATTGTCTTTTCCCAATCTGCCTGGTTGGGTCTGAATGAAAGCCAACTCGTCATCTACCCAACCGTAGAAATTTTCTTTCAGGTTGATTTTCAAATATTTCTCCACTTTTTCTATGTTGGATTGATATTCTTCCCAATCTTCATTGGTTTCTTTCATCAAATCCTCGAAATTTTCCATGAATTCCGAGAAACTATCGAAACCCAAACCCATATAGAAAGCCGTTCGCTTGTGGCGCAATTTTGGCGATGTCCATTTTGCCTTTCCCAGATTTGAGCATGGCAAGCAAATAAGAGTCCACCGTATCATTAATGTTAGTAAAACCCGTCATCCTGATTACGCCATCGTCTCCCAAATCGCAATCCAAGCCAGTAAAGAAAAGTTGTTCGCTGAGGGATTTCACATATTCATTTTCCTCATCCATGTAAGCTTTCATGTAGTCGTCTAAATAGGAATATTGCAAATAGACTCGAAACATTCCATCCGTATCCACCGACTTCATTACCTCTTGGAAATGGACATCTCTGCCAATCACAGGCTCTTCCAATTGGTCAATCGAGGCTTCCAAAAGCTTGGCTTGGTAAGAACCCACAAAGTTGTTTTTGATGAAGGCAATATTGAGTGTCTCCCGAGATTCGGTATCGTAAAGCTCAATAATTTCATGTGTGTGATACTGCCTTTTGGTAACTTTAAATCCTCCTCGCACAAAATTTTCAATAATAGGTTGGATTGGGAGTTTCGATTGCCTTTTCAAATCTACGGCAAACAGGAAATCGTAGTCATTGTGCTTGTACATGTGCGCAGAACACATAATAGTGCGTTCCCCAACCAAATCGAAAAGTGTGGAGTTTTCTTTGATTGTCTCATCGAGTGCATTGGCACTTTCCGTCAATTCTGCAAAGTAGGCATTCGTCCGTAAATGTGCCCACATTGGGTGCGAGCTGATTTTCTTCCAACTCCCAATCGCATCTTTCAACTCCACAATATAAATCGCATCTTTCGGAATCAAGTAAATTGAGCGGATACTTTCAGTAGGAACAACGAAGAACTTAACTGCCGAATAGCCAATAAGTGCCATGATGGCAACGACTACTCCAATAATTATCTTTTTTTTCATTTTATTTGGTTGGATTGTTCAGTTTGTAGCATCGGAATAATTTATCGTGTTTGCCTATCTTATTGGTAAGCCGTTCAAGAATCTCGAAAGCAGACTTATATAAGATTGCCTAAGAAAAACTATCTCAGCGATTTGCTCCAAAAATAATCATTTGTACTAGCACATCAAACTATATTGAAAAGGAGCTGTGAGTTTGTATAAAAAGAGGAGGTTGCAGACTCCAGAAAAGTATAAATTTAGTGCTTACAGAATTGCCGATAAGATTATTAACACTTATTTGTTAAAATAGTGCAGTTGGTACAATTTTAACTTATTATTGACGTATTCTATTATACAGTTTATAATGCAAAAGATTTAAAATTCGTGAATATGAGATATTTGGCTGGGAAATTAGTTTTGTTGGTGCTTTTTGCACTAGCAAGTTGTCAGAATGAAGAAGAAAAGCAAGATGAAGCTGCCGTGCAAGATACGCTTCAAGTAATCGAATTTGAAGAACCAGTAATTCCTTCCTCTGAATTCATTCAGTTTACGAATGGTTTCTCTGCCCGGCTTGCCAATATCAATTACGATGAGAAATGGTTGGAGGAATTTACCCAAGATGCTAAAATAAGGGAAATCAGCCCGAAAGTTTGCGAGGAGTTCATTTACGGAAAGCAGGTTTGGAATCATGGGTTGGAGAACGTGGCAGATTGCTATAACAAGAAAGAGATATCTGATGATAAACCTTACTATTATGTAGGTCAGATTGCCGACTCTGGCAACTACACAATTCTTATTTTCAGCGATTTGGAGGAGGAAGCCACAGAAACCTATCTTTGTACTTATGCAAAAGATGGCACTTTCAAATCTGGAATTGTCTTGCAGGCAACCTACAAAGAAGAAGGTCAAACCTCGGTCAGAAACACAGAAATAAAACCATCTTCTCTCATGATTATTGAGGAGAAATCGCTCAAAGGCAGCAGAAATCTTAATTTCAAAATAACTTCAGAAGGGGAAATTGTCTCCTCCGAGCAGGCTTCTTAACTAAAAAAGTGGCATTTTAGAAGTAAAATATTTAATAATCTTCATTATCTCTAACCATTTGTATTTCAAATGGTTAGAGATTTTTTTAGGTGTTTATATGGAACGCTTCAGTTAATGGAACGAAATCATACGTAATTTTTTTTCTAAAGTTCCAAACACCTTTCATTTATTAGTGTTTATTCCATAAGTTTGCAATTGAATTTTTAGGCACTCATCGAATTTACGCCAAATTTCAGAAAATAGGGAATGGCAGATACAATCAAATTAAAAAAGGGTTTCGACATTAACCTCGCTGGGAAAGCGGAAAAAACAATTGGCAAGTTTTCGCAACCGAAAACCTTCGCAATCAAACCTTCTGACTTTATAGGCATGGAACGTGCCAAGGAGTTGGTTCAAGTGGGCGATGTGGTAAAGGCAGGGACTCCGCTTCTTTTCGACAAGAAAGCAGACGGAATTCTCTATACTTCTCCCGTAAGTGGCGAAGTGGTTGAGGTAAAACGAGGTGCAAAAAGAGCCTTGGTTCAGATTGTTGTTTTGGCAGATGCGCACAATGAATATGAAGACTTCAAGAAGTTTTCTGTTTCTGAGGCATCTACTATTACAAGAGAAGAATCAATCGGACTATTGACGAAATCGGGTATTTGGCCACAGATTATTCAGCGTCCCTTTGGCGTAGTGGCAAATCCAGAAGATTCTCCAAAGTCAATCTTCATTTCCGCTTTCGATACGCATCCTCTTGCTCCAGACTATGATTTTCTTTTCAAAGGAGAAGAGAAATATTTCCAAGTTGGAGTGGATGTCCTCAACAAGCTTACCAAAGGAAATGTACATATTAACTTAGATGCAAAAGCAGAGGTTTCTACTGTTTTTGTGAATGCTAAAAATGTGCAAATCAATAAATTTTCTGGCCCTCATCCGGCAGGGAATGTAGGTGTTCAAATTCATCATGTTGACCCAATCGGGAAAGATGAAGTCGTTTGGACAATCAATCCTTATGGGGTAGTCCAAATTGGAAAATTACTTTTGGAAGGCAAATACGATGCGTCTAAGAAAATTGCCTTGGCAGGTTCTGAAGTAAAAAAACCACAATATATTGAAACCTATATCGGTGCCAATATAGAAGGTTTTCTTGCTAACAATCTGAAACAAGACAATGTACGTGTCATCTCTGGCAATATTTTAACAGGAACTGCTATTGAAAAAAATGGCTTCTTGGGTTTTTATGACCATTTAATTTCCGTAATTCCTGAAGGGGATAAAGCTAGGTTTTTTGCTACTGATGGCTGGTTAGCTCCAACAACTCGGGTAAGTTTCCATAGAGCTTGGGGTTTGTTCTCTTTCTTGCAAGGAAACAAAGAACATGTGATGGACACCAGCACAAATGGCGAAGAAAGAGCTTTTGTAATGACTGGCACTTTCGAGCAAGTTATGCCAATGGATGTTCTGCCGACCTATCTATTCAAAGCAATTATGGCTGAGGATTATGAGGAAATGGAATCCTTAGGGCTATTTGAAATAGTTGAGGAAGACGTGGCACTTTGTGAATTTGTGGATGTTTCCAAACATGATTTGCAACATTTAGTTAGAAAAGGTATTGATTTATTCCGAAGAGGGTAAACGATTTTTATTTAAAATAATATTTTTTAGTTGTAAACAATAGATTATCTATTTCGATAATCGCATCTAAAAATCTTCGAAATATATGAAGTTTCTACATGACGCACTCGAAAAGCAAAAGCCTTTGTTTGAAAAAGGGGGCAAGTTCGAGAAATTCTATTACTTGTGGGAAGCAAACGAGACCTTCTTGTTTACTCCTGCAACCACTACGCGAAAAACAGGTGTTCAGGTTCGTGATGCCATTGACTTGAAAAGATTGATGATGACTGTGGTAATTGCCATGGTTCCCTGTCTCCTTTTCGGAATTTGGAATACGGGCGAGCAGCATTTCATTGCTACTGGAGTTGACGCTACTTTCCTAGAGAAAATTTGGATTGGTTGCTATACAGTTCTTCCACTAGTGCTAGTTTCTTACGCTGCTGGCGGCTTGGTTGAGGTAGTTTTTGCAATTGCAAGGAAACACCCAATTAACGAAGGCTTTTTGGTAACAGGATTGTTAGTCCCGTTGGTCTGTCCTGCAACTCTACCTTTATGGCAAATTGCCTTGGCGAACGTTTTTGCAGTAGTAATCGCAAAAGAAGTTTTCGGAGGAACAGGAATGAACGTTTTGAACGTTGCCATGACTGCAAGGGCATTTCTGTACTTTGCCTATCCACAACAAATTTCTGGTGAGGTTTGGACTTATATTCGGAGACGAGAAAGTAATTGACGGTTATAGTGGAGCAACTCCATTGGCAATTGCCGCTACTACAGTTTGGGGCGATGAAGGAGAAAGCACAGCCACAAGTGTAGTCAGCCAACTCGCAGCCGTTCCTGCAGAGTTTGGACAAGATGCTATGTATAGTTTGCAAAACTTGATTGTCGGGATTTACCCAGGCTCAATTGGTTCTACTTCTATTATATGTGTGGCAATTGGAGCTATTATCTTGATTGCTTCTGGAGTTGCAAGTTGGAGAATTATTTTCAGCACCATGTTGGGGGCAGCAATCACTGCTTTTGTAATTAGCTTATTCCCAGCGAATCCTTATATGGATATGCCTTTCTATTATCATTTAGTGATTGGAGGTTTGGCTTTCGCGGCTGTTTTTATGGCAACTGACCCAGTAAGTGCCTCTCACACCTTTAGTGGGAAATGGATTTACGGCTTGCTGCATTGGTTTCTTCACGGTAATTATTCGGGTTTTTAATCCAGCGTATCCAGAGGGCGTAATGTTGGCGGTACTTCTTATGAATGTATTCGCACCACTTATAGATTTTTATGTAATTCAAGCAAACAAAAAACGAAGAATACAACGTGCAACGGTCTAACGGATATATAATCGCATTCTCAATTGGTCTGACAATAGTTTTGGGCGGGTTACTAACAGGAGCTGCCTTGGCTTTGAAAGGAGACCCAAAAAACAGCTGTAAAGCTAGATACTAGAAAGCAAATTTTGGCAGCAGTAATGAATACTACTGATGTAGATAAGAATGAACTTGTCTAAAGTATATGATGGGCAGAATAAAATCTATTGTGGTGGACTATCGACGGAAATGAAGTTTCTGGAGTGGAAGCCTCAAAAGTAGATATTCGCAAAGAATACAAAAAGCCTAAAGAAGAAAGAATCTACCCTGTATATAAATTCATGGAGGAGAACAATCCTGAAAAAGTTCAAGCTTATGTACTTCCACTTTACGGAAACGGGCTTTGGGATAACATTTGGGGATATTTAGCAGTAAATGCTGCATATACAGAGATTGTAGGTGTATCATTTGACCACAAAGGTGAAACTCCAGGTTTAGGAGCCAGAATTACAGAGAAAGAGGTGCAGGATAGATATAAAGGCAAAAAAATTGCTGATGAGGCTGGTCAGATAGTTTCAGTCAAGATGATGAAAGCAGAAGGGAATCCTAATTTGACCGAGTATCAGGTCGATGGTATGTCTGGCGCAACAATTACTGCTGATGGAGTAAATGCCATGTTAGAAAACTATATTACCTATTATAAAAACTATTTTGATAAGGTAGAAAAGAGCTGAAATTCAGATAGCTTTTTATTTATTTTCGAAAAGTATAGATATAAATTTTACAGACTTCTAAGTTTACATAATTATGGCAGAAGTAGCAGAGTCAAAAAAAGCAGTTTCAGTACCCGCTGAATCATTGCTCTCCAAAAGAAGAAAGAAGATTATCACTGATCCTTTGGATGATGATAACCCAGTTACCATTCAAGTATTAGGTATCTGTTCGGCACTGGCAGTAACGGTAAAATTAGAGCCCTACTATGGTTATGTCAATTGCCGTGGTTTTTGTTTGTGTATTTGCGAACCTTATTATTTCTTTAATTAGGAACATTATTCCTTCTCAAATTAGAATTATCGTTCAGCTAGGCGTTGTAGCGACTCTAGTTGCCTTGGTAGATCAGGTCTTGAAAGCTTATCTATATGATGTTTCTAAAGTTGTTGGAGTATATGTTGGTCTAATTATTACCAATTGCATAATTATGGGTCGTTTAGAGGCATTTGCTATGGGAAATAAACCTTACGACTCAATTCTTGACGGATTGGGAAGCGGATTGGGTTATGCTTGGATTATTTTGGCAGTCGCTTTCTTTAGGGAATTGTTAGGTTCAGGCTCTATCTTTAATTTCAAAGTATTCGAAGCAATTGGCTGGTCTGCTGATGGTTGGGTTGGCTCAAACTTTCCTACAAACGGATTGATGGTTTCTCCAGTTGGTGCATTCGTGATTCTAGGCTTACTCATTTGGGTACAACGAGCCAGGAATGGGTATGTCGAAAATGATTAGACTAGTAAAAGATAATTTTACAAGATAGAATTCTGATAGTTCAATAGTACTTTGTACTTAATTTAGATTATAATGGGAGAGTATTTAATTAGCCTTGGAGTAAAATCAATTTTCATAGAGAATATGGTTTTCGCTTATTTCTTAGGAATGTGTTCCTACTTAGCAGTTTCCAAAAAAGTTTCTACTGCACTTGGGTTAGGCTTAGCAGTTGTGTTTGTTTTGGTAATTACTGTTCCTGCCAACTGGTTGCTTCAAAAATATGTGTTGAATGAAGGTGCTTTGGTTTGGTTAGGTCCTCAGTTTGAAACCGTAGATTTGAGTTTCCTTCAATTCATTATGTTTATCGCCATTATTGCCTCTATGGTTCAATTGGTTGAAATGTTGGTAGAAAAGTTGTCTCCTTCATTATATGGAGCTTTGGGTATCTTTTTGCCATTGATTGCCGTAAATTGTGCCATTCTAGGTTCATCTTTATTTATGGTTACTAAGGAACTGGGGCAGCAATATGGTATTATTGAGCCAATCACTTATGGTTTTGCTTCTGGAATTGGTTGGTTATTGGCAATTTTAGGAATTGCAGCTATCCGAGAAAGAATGAAATACTCTAATGTTCCTGCGCCACTAAAAGGTTTGGGAATTACTATGATTATCACAGGTTTGATGGGAATTGCATTCATGTCCTTTATGGGAATCAAGTTGTAATTTCAAACGACAAAATATTTAGATTGAAGAAGCCAACTCGCAAGAGTTGGCTTCTTTGCTTTCATATACTTTCGTTGCGGTTTGTATAAGTAGTTGTTGTTGAATACTTTCCTATTTTTAAAAATACAAGTGACTGATTTAGAGTTGCTTATTTTGCTTTGGACTTGCGGCTAAAGACCTCGGACTACTTATCTATTTTGTTGAGTTCAATACAACAATCCAGAAAATCGGCAAAAAACTTTAAAATTCTTCATTATTTTTCTACTCCGTAAATAGCTTACGGTCTGCTACTCGATATTTGTTATAGAAATTGATTGTTTCACTATTAAACAACAGAAACTATGACAAGTTACAGTTTTTCTCCAGTAGCACGAGAAGTCGTAATCGGTTCTTACCGAAACCTTTCCGAGAATACTCGCAAGCATATTTCGCCAGAGCGAATCCAGATTTTGCTCGGGCATAAGCGAGATTATTTCATGGGACTGACTTATTCACAAAAATGCAAAGTAACTACAGACCGAATCGTGTCGGTGGTTCAGCGGAGGTTGCAGAAAAATAGAATCTACTTGGTAAAGTCCATTATCAGGTTGGCGTTGCAAGCCGAAGAGCAATTTTATGTGCAACAGTTCAGCCAAATGGAAGAGGAGGGGTACGATGTGGCGGCTTAGTAAATCTGTTCGTTTAGAGTATCAATCAATTCGCTGACTCAACTGTGTATCAGCCTATAATTTTTCACAATTCGCAAACTATCAACTTATTTATTTTTTCAGATTCAGAGCTAGCTAAACCCTAGACACTTACTTGGTTCGGGCATTTTGCCCGAACCATTTTATTCACTTCATTCTATAAATAAAAGATTCATTATTAACCCAAATAATGGGTTTAAAATCCTGATTATTAGTGGATTAACTATATTTTTTTTAGAATGGTCAAGATTTTAGATTTGATATATTGCACTATTTTTAGATTTAATCAAAAAATATATGGCAATAATTTGACTGAATATAATAATATCAATTACCAAGTATTTGAGCCATTCATAATTCATAATTCTTAATTCTTAATTTCCCCAATCCATAATTGTACTTATCAAATACATAACTCATAATTGGGGTTATTAATTGCTTTTCCAGTTGCATTTATCAACCACCCACAAGAAATCTCACTAATCAAACAAATCTTTTCAATTGAGATTTGGATTCAACCCAAACACAAAATTCATGAACTTACAATCTACTCCAATCAGACTTTCGCTTCTTATTTTGGTAACGATTTCAGTTGCTACTCTAAACGAGTGGAGGCTCAATTCTATGGAACAAAATATAGTTTCAGACCATGAAATCCCCTATTTTCCAGCAGAAACTTCCGAAGCCGATGGGTTTTACTACGTGAGAGTTTCCTCGAGGCAGAATATCCACTTTCCCCAAATATTTGAAAAGATGCAGATTGCAGGAAATGGGCAGGATTGGGAAAGAATCATCAAAGGTTTACTGAAACAAAACTCCCCAGAGTTGTTTGAGTTTGTAGAGTTTGACCCAGAAACAAGATATTGTTTTGTGGCTTGCTCCAACCGAAAAACAATGCAAAAAGTAGCAAAACTGATTCACGAGTATTGCGCTACGGAAGATAGTTTAGTAAAGCTGTTGAAGAGAATTGAGGAGAAAGAATTGTTTGTGAAAATAGAATAATGGCTTAATTTAATTCCGTATTTCCACACTTCATCATTGCCACGGGCAGGAAAATGAACACGGCAAGCATTGAAAATAGCAATCCGCCAATTGTGCCTACGGAAAGCGAAAACCAGAATACTTCTGCCTGCCCACCAATCAGAAACGGAATCAGACCGCAGATTGTGGAAATAACCGTAAGGAATATTGGAGTTGCCTTCGATTTTATGGCGAGCAAAATCCGCTCTTTTTCCGTAACTTCCGAAAGGTTGTTGTAATCGTTTACAATGAAAATGGAAGCGTTGACCACCAAACCGCCCAGCAAAATGAAAGCCGCATAACCGCCTTGGTCAAAATAGAAATCGAACAGGGAAAAAGTGAGAAAAAGCCCAACGAAGGAGAGCGGGATTGTGGCTATGATGATGAGTGGCTGAACCAAGCTTTCAAAAAGAATGGCGCAGATGAAGTAGATTCCCACAATTAAGACTAAAAGTAAACTGTATTGCCTTTTGGTTTTCTCAAAATCCCACGAGAAATCCAATTTTTTTGCCGAATAACCTACGGGCATTCTCGGGGTCATTTCCTCCAAAACTGTTTTCAAATATTTGTCTCCAAAGTGCGGACTCCCGAAATAGTCGAACCCAACGACTCGAATATATTGCCTGTCTTCTTTTTGGATTGAGTTGGCGGTTCTTTCCAATTCCAATTTGCCAAACTGATTGAGCCGAGCAGTTGCCGTTCCAATTTTATGGGCAGTTTGCATGAGATTGCCAAGGATAGCGTCAGCGACTCGCACATTGATTCCCTGATAGATAAAATCAATGCCTCTGGTGGATATGAAGCTAAATAGGAAATTCCCGAGGGCATAAGAGAAAAAATCACCACCTGACTATCAGGAGGGCTATATAACCATTATGTTGACAGCATTGAGCGGACGTTCGAAGTATTTTAGCGATATTTATGAATTCATCTGAAAACAATTTTTCTAGCACGACAAAATGAAGTGCGCCCAATCATATCTATGGCAAGTTCGGAATAAAGTAACTCATGTTACGCAGAAATGTAGTCAACAGTATTTTTAGAACCTGCCAATGTGCGATTTCGGAATAAAATCAAATCATTTGCGTAACATCAGTAAAGTAAAAGCCGTATGGCTTGAATATCCACGTTCTAAATACTTGGCAGATTTCCAGACACGAGTGCGCTACGCTAACACTTGCGCCAGTTGAGGAATTTCAATTTGTGTCCTCAAAAAAAGCGTATTATACCCAACTGAAATTGGTTTGGGAATTTCTTTTCTCTAAAATCAATTGCCACCTGCTTCAGCTGGTGGTCTTTAAGGAAACAAGCTCCCTTTTCAAAATCATTTGAGTATATTTTCTCAAATCCTTCCATTTCTCTATTAAATCTCCTTTCTATTCATCAGCTTTACGAAAACCAAAACCCAAAAACAATTTAGGAGTATGTTTGGAGTGATTTTTTGGGAATTTTACGAGATTTTCAAAACAGTCTTTTTAAGCATTTTCTCCCCACATAGCCAAAGCTATGTGGGGAGAAAATAACGAAGAAAGCATCTTTGAAAAGCCGTAGAAAACCAAAATAAGTCGATTCAAACATACTCTAATTCGTCAAATCACCAAATTCTATTATGAAAGGAGTCATTACCGCAGGAAATAAGCATACTGCACAAGCTGGAGCAGAGGTTTTGAAAGCAGGAGGAAATGCCTTCGATGCAGCAATTGCCGCTGGCTGGATGAGTTTCGTGGCAGAATGTCTGCTGACTTCGGCTGGAGGTGGGGGTTTCCTGACTGGATTCAGTGAAAAAGGGCAAAGGCTCTCGCTCGATTTCTTTGTGCAAACTCCAAAAAGCAAACAATTACCAGCGCAAAGTGGGGAAAATCTCAATTTCTATCCTGTGGAGTTAGATTATGGCGGAAGCAAGCAGACTTTCCATGCTGGATTGGCTTCGGTGGCAACGCCTGGCTGTGTGGCTGGGCTTTTCCATATCCACAAAACATTTGGCACAATTCCTATGCGAGAATTGGTGCAACCTGCCATTGAATTGGCGAAAAAAGGCATGGAAGTAGATGCGTTTTTTGCCTCACTTATTCAGCTGATTGGCCCTTGCGTGAGTTCGCTTCCCACAGGGAAAAAGCTTTTCAAATCGGGTGGAGAATTCCCCAAACAAGGCGATTTATGGAAAATGCCAAAGTTTGCCGACACGCTCGAATATTTAGCCTTACATGGTTCATCGGAGTTCTACCGTGGGGAAATTGCCCAGAAATTTGCCGAAGATAGCGCATCGAATGGAGGCTATTTGACAAGAGAGGATTTTGAGAATTACAAAGTCATTGAACGAAATCCATTCGTTGTTCCTTATCGAGATTATGAAGTCTGCACAAATCCGCCACCAAGTGCAGGAGGTTCTTTGGTGGCTTTCACACTCAAAATGATGGAGAAGCACAAACTCCAAACAAAAGATTTTGGAAGTGCCGAGCATCTGAATTTGCTCGTAAATGCCATGCGCCAAACTTATTTGGCTCGGGAAGAGAAATTCGATGCCAATATTTATCAACCCGACATCTCCGAAAAATTCTTTGATAAAGCCTATTTGGAATACAGAAGGGAACATTTGAAGCGAAATGCAACTAAACGAGGAAGCACCACGCATTTCAACGTGGCAGATAAACGAGGGAATATCGCCAGTATCACGACCTCGAACGGAGAAGGAAGTGGTTATGCCATCCCGAATACAGATATTATGCTCAATAATATGTTGGGCGAAGAAGATTTGAACCCCAATGGTTTCCACCAATGGGAAAATGATAGACGAGTTACCAGCATGATGTCGCCCACCATTTTGCTGAAGAATGGCAAGCCTGTTTTGGCTACGGGAACGGGTGGAGCGAACAGAATTCGTTCAATTGTTGCCCAAATCATCTCCAACCATGTGGATTTTGAAATGCCATTGGAGCGAAATATTTTCTTACCACGTTTGCATTGGGAAGCTGGGAAATTGGATGTCGAACCTGAATTCAATCCTGATTTCGTTGCCCAAATCAATACTGAGGAAGTATTGGAAACTCATATTTGGAAAGAGAAATCATTCTATTTCGGGGGAGCGCATTCCATTGGAATTGATGAAAAAGGGAACTTGACTGGCGTGGGAGATGTACGGAGAGCAGGAGTTTCCATTAAAGTCTAAATTGAAAAAAAATTCAAATGCACTATTCTGAAACTCGATGAAGCAAAATCTTGTTGTCTCCAAAAGTGATATATGTCTCTTTCCCACACTCTGAAAATATATTATTGATTTGTACGTAGAAATGGTCAGACAAAATTATCATAACATTTTCGTATTTTGTAAAGTATTGATTGTCAATA
Organism: uncultured Cytophagales bacterium; assembly: GCA_963729615.1. Lineage (GTDB taxonomy): Bacteria > Bacteroidota > Bacteroidia > Cytophagales > Flammeovirgaceae > JBLIFI01. The sequence continues at coordinate 240,775 of CAVSOI010000020.1, read as the reverse complement.
CATAATTTACTATTTTGCTATGGCATCGACCATCCGACTTTCTATTTTGTACTTGTCCTGAAATAGCAATTTCATACTATATTGATATTCGGTTTTGTATCAAGTTGTATATTTGTAGGGCGGAATTCCCATTCCGTATTTTGTGCGAAGCTGGAGCTTCGCACCTACAGTTTTTCGTAAGTCCTGATTATATTAAAGTTTGCTTGTCTTACAATACTTAACCACTCTCAATGTTTACTATTTCTAGTTCGATAAAATCCATTCTTTTATTAGTAATAATTTTATTTTTAACTACCTCCAACCAAATACTGGCGCAGGGTTTTGAACCGCTCTCCAAAGAGGATTCTGCTTTGTTGTATCCTACCGATAAGCCAAGCTTTGTGGAACGAATGCTTGCCAAAGGCTTTGCAGTTTTTCCAGTAGCATTTTTTTTACCCGAAACGGGTTTCGGTGGTGGAGTTGCAGGGTTTTACTATTTCCGATTGGCAGAAGATTCCATCACTCGCCCATCGAGCCTAAATTTGGTGGCGGTGTACACGCAAAATGAGCAACTCATTCTACAGCTTCCTTTCCAACTTTCATTCCTTGAAAATAAATCTTTGCTAGAAGGGCAAATTACTTATAGTCGTTATCCTTTTCAGTTCTATGGAGTAGGCAACAATATTGATTTCGATGAATTTGAAGACTATGAGCCAAACATTGCCCGAGTCAGAGGGGTTTTTTACAAAAAATTGAAAAAAAACGTTTTTCTAGGCCCTCGCCTTTTATATGAACACCAAAACATAACTTCTATAGAGCAAGGTAAAAAGTTGGATACGCAAAATTTTGTGGGGAAAAACGGAGGCGCAGTTTTTGGCTTGGGCGCAAGTCTTTTAGTTGATAGGCGAAATAATATTTTCACATCCACAAAAGGGAGTTATTTCAACATTACCTCTTACATTTCCAACGATGGATTTCTGGCAGATTTTAGCATGACAGAAACCCTGCTAGATTTCAGGAAGTATTTCAAAACTGGCAAAAGCTCGTTTGCCACACAGCTTTTCGTTCAGCACCAAACAGGTGATGTGCCATTCTTCTCGCTGACCCAAATGGGTGGTTCTTCTCAAATGCGAGGTTTTTTCCAAGGAGCTTACCGAGACAAATCCTACGCTACTGTGCAAGTAGAATATCGTTTCCCACTCATTGGAAGGCTAGGCGCAGTGGCTTTCGGAAGCGCAGGACAAGTAAATACCAAGTTCGAGTTAGAACCCGACTACTTTCGTTATGCAGGCGGAGCGGGGTTGCGTTTTCTGTTCAATAAGAAAGAAAAAATCAATCTTCGGATAGATTATGCTTTGGGAAAAAATACTTCTGGCTTGTATTTTACGATTGGGGAGGCTTTTTAAGGAAATAGAAAATAGGCAAAATAGCAAAATAGGAAAATTTGATTATAAAGAAGGTAACGACATAATTCGCTATGGTAGGGAAAAAGATGTAAGTCTGCTTTTTGATATTTTGGCACAAGCGAGTGTCGTCCGTAGCGCAAGCGTCCGCTTGTGCAAAAACATACAAAAATAGCCTTACATCTTCTATAATACCTTATTATAACTTTAGGTTCGAGTAGATTTAAGACAGCAAGGTTCAACCCATAAATGCAAGTCTTGTTTTTAGAGGTGTCAGGAATGTAATTTCGGCATTTTTCTTTTTAGAATCATCCCTTTGGTCTTCCGTGGGATGATTTTAAAAAGAAAAACCCATATTGGTTAGGTTAACTATTTGATATTCAACACTAAAAAACTTGCATTTATGACTTGAATGGGGCGCATCTCATTTTGTCGCAATAAATTAAAATGCACTTTTTATGAATGCTAGATTTCTAATAAACCCAACGTCTGGCAGGGTTTTCAACCTCTGCCAGCGTATGCTTTTTTAGTGTGCGACATTTTGAGATGCGCCCCTTGAATGTAAGTCATGAGTTATTACTGAAATCTGATTTTCAGTTCGCTACCTTGCGCTTCCTTTCACTTCTTCCCCGCCAATTTCTTAAACATGCTTTGGTATTTCACGGGGAAAAGCCTGACTACCAAATCAATGGTTTTGGCATCTTTGCCAATGAGTAAGCGAGTTTTCTTGTCTTGAATGGCTTTGATAATTTGTGAGGCGGCATCGGGGGCGGTAGTTTTTGCCATCTTATCGAACTTCTTGGCGAATTCTGCTTTTGCGGTTTCATCTTTCGCTACAATGCTGTTCACAATGTTGGTTTTAATTCCCCCAGGATGGACGGAAAGCGCAACCACATTTGTTTTGGATAACTCCAATTTTAGCGATTCTGTAAAACCACGGATGGCAAATTTTGTGGTGCTGTAAGCCGCCTGATGTGCCACGCCAATCAAACCAAAAACGCTTGATAAATTTACGATGCAAGCTTCTGGTCTGGATTTCAAATGTTGGAGGAACATTTTGGAGCCGTAAATCATTCCCCACATATTTATTCCCACAATCTTCTCGAAAGCATCCCACTCCAATTTCTGCACAGAAGCGGTATCGAGGGCAATTCCTGCATTGTTGATGACTACATCTATCATTTTATGGTGGGAGATTGCTTCATCAGTAAATTTCTGGAAAGCTTCCTTATCTGCCACATCGAAAATATGATAGGAATGTTTCTCGGGGTTTTTGAGCATTCCTTTGGTCTCCTCCAAAATGTCATTCTTGTAGTCGGTAAGAGCAAGGATTGCGCCTATTTCATCGAGCTGAATCGCTAATTCTCTTCCCATTCCAGAACCTGCACCTGTAATGACTACTGTTTTTCCTTGGAGGTTTTTCATATTTTTTATTTTTCAGTTTTAATCGTTTTATCAGCTGTTTTCTTCCCGAAAACTCGCCCAACCCATTTCGGAAGCGCAATCACACCCAAAATGAGATATAAATAGTAAGTCAACAGTCGCCAGCACAATCCAACCACTACTGCCAAGCCAGCGGTTTCTGTGAACTCGCCAAAGAAAGTGGGGAAAGTGAATTCTGCCACGCCCGCACTTCCTGGGGTGGGAGAGAGCAACATCACAATCCACATGATTACGCTTCGGGCGAAAATCATGATATGTTCTGTCAGTGATGTGCTTGTGAATGATGCAATCAGAAAGTTGACAATCAGATAGCGAGCCGACCAAATGAATGCGGTGGAAACAATTGCCTTCGTCCAATACTTGACGGTCATGCCTTTCAGCATTTGAGAAGCGAGGATAATATCGTCTCCGTTGCGAATGGCAGTTTCCCGAAATCTCTTGAGAAAACGATTATGGGTTGCTTTCACAAACAGCCATTTTAAGGCTTGCGGTTTGAAGAAAAGTCCGAAAATCATGATTCCTGTATAAGTGGCAATCAATCCGGCACTTACTGCAAATATGGTTTCTACAGGTAGTTTTGCCTCTGAACCAACCATATCCAAACTCAGCTCTGGGAAAGCACTAATTCCTGAAAAAATGACAAAAATGGAAGCAAAAACGAAGAATAAGTTGTCCAAAACAGCGGTAAGCATTACATAAGCTACCGATTTGCCGAATGGAATTCCTTCCTTATTGATGATGAAAATGACAACGGCAGTTCCCCCAACTACAGAGGGGGTCAATGCCGAGGCAAACTCCCAAAGCAAGATGACATAGACACTTCCTGTCCAGCTTAACTCTTTGTTGGTCAGGTTTTTAATTCGATAAACGTAGCCTGCATCTCGGGCAATCAAGGCAAAAAATGCCATGAAAACCCACACCAAGTTGGCGTTGGAAATGCTTGCCCAAACTTCATCCCATTTAATACTGTCATCTGACATGATGAGATAAACCGCCACGCCCAAACCTACTGCAATTGGCAATATGATTTTGGAGGGCTTCAGTGCCGAAAGTGCTTTGGTTGATTTACTGTCTATTGCCATTGATTTTTGCTTTGCCAACTAACCGCTTTGATAATTGTAAAGTTTGCAAAGTGGGAAAATAATACAATCTGTCTCAATTGGCAAGATTAACTTACCGAACTGAAAAATCCAACCCTAAAAAAGAATGCAAACGATTTAGTTGGTTTAGAAGTCGTATTTTAGGTTTATTTCAAGCGATTTTTCGTACTTTAACTTGATAAGGAATTGGTAAATTGGCGAAATAATGAGTTGGCGAATCAGAAAAAAATAAAAATGCAAACTCAGAACCATATTTTGATTTGTCAATTTTATGCTTAACGGACTATTTACCCCAATTATGAGTTATATATTTGATAAGTACAATTGTTGATTGGGGAAATTAAGAATGAAGAATTAAAAATTAAAAATGAATTAAGTAATTGCTAATCAGCAACTTAATATTGTTTTATTTAGTCAAAATATTGACATACAGTTTTTAATTAAATCTAAAAATAGTGCAATACATTAAATCTTAATTTTTGACTATACTAAAAAAACGCAGTTAACCTGCTGATAATTAAATTTTTAAACCATTATAGATAACTGATTTAACTTTGCATACTTTCCTTATGGAATAATGCTCCTGAATAGTTGCGGTTAGGGAAAACCGCACTACGGTATGCAAAGTCAAGACATTTATCTATATTCAGGTTATTCCTAACTCCAAAACAAATAAAATCCAACTATGAAAATGAAGCTGACAAAATTTGCCGTCTTTTTAGTATTGACGTTCTGCCAAACTTATGTGTTTGCACAGCCGAAAATTGAAAGAATTGAACCTTTAAATTGGTGGATTGGGATGGAAAACCCTGAAGTGCAATTGTTGGTTTATGGGGAAGGTATTGGTAAATCGACCGTTAAAATTGACTACGAAAATGTAAGTATTGTAAAAGTAGATACTGCTGAAAGTCCAAATTATCTTTTCATAACACTCAATATTGATGAGAACGCAAAGGCGGGAATAATCCCTTTTACTTTCACAAATGGTTCAGTATCTACACTTTACAGATATGAAATTGAAAAACGAGTGAATGATGCAAACAGAATAAAGGGTTTTGATAATTCCGATTTGATTTATTTGGTCATGCCCGACCGCTTTTCGAATGGCAACCCAAGCAATGACGATGTGGACGGAATGCTAGAAAAATCTGACCGAAAACCCACTTTAGGAAGGCATGGAGGCGATTTGAAGGGGATTTCCAATCATTTGGACTATATAAAGGAATTGGGTGCGACTACACTTTGGCTCAATCCTGTGCAGGAAAATAATAATAAAGCTTATTCTTACCATGGCTATGCCATCACGGATTTATACAAAATCGACCCAAGGTTTGGCTCGAATGAAGATTACCGAAAACTCTGTGATTTGGCGCAAGAAAAAGGGATGAAAGTGATTATGGATATGGTTTTCAATCATGTGGGAATCAACCATTGGATGATGCAGGATTTGCCATTTAACGATTTCATTCATCAGCACAAAGAGTTCACTCGCTCCAATTTCAGGGCAACCACCATTGTGGATCCGTATGCTTCGGAAGCCGATAAGGAGAAAATGCTCACGGGTTGGTTCGATACTTCAATGCCAGATTTGAATCAGAAAAACCCGTTTGTGGCAAAGTATCTCACTCAAAACAGTATTTGGTGGATTGAATACGCTGGTTTGGACGGAATCAGAATGGACACTTATCCGTATCCGTACAAAGAATTTATGGCAGATTGGGCAAAAGAAGTCATGACTCAATATCCGAACTTTAATATTGTGGGCGAGTCTTGGGTAAACCGAGCGAGCATTGAGGCGTATTGGCAGAAAGATGTTCAATTGAAAGGCTATCAATCCAATTTGCCTTCGGTTACGGATTTTATTATGCGAAATGCTTTGGCAGATGCGCTCCACCAAGATGAAGGTTGGACTACGGGAACGGCAAGTCTTTACTATGTTTTGGTACAGGATTTCCTATATAAAAATCCAAACAATTTATTGATTTTTGCCGATAACCACGATGTAACGAGAGCTTATACGCAGTTTGGCGAAGACATGGATAAATTCAAAATGGGAATGGCTTTCATATTGACGATGCGTGGAATTCCGCAAATTTATTACGGAACGGAGTTGGCAATGGCTGGAGAGGAGCGAGACCACGGCTTGTTGAGAGAAGATTTCCCAGGCGGTTGGGAAGGCGACAAGCGTTCTGCATTTACCAAAAAAGGTCGGACAGATTTGGAAAATGAAGCCTACGATTTCATCAGCACATTGATGAGATACAGGAGAGATACGAAAACACTCCAAACAGGAAATTTGATGCAGTTTGTTCCCGAGTCGGGAATTTACGTCTATTTCCGCTACGATGCCGAAAAAACAATCATGGTTTTGCTTAACAATAATAAGGAAGGAGTTAAACAAATTGATACTCAGCGATACGCAGAAAAAATTCTTGATTTTACGAAAGGGAAAAATATCGTAACAGGCGAAACCATAGACTTAAAAGGCTTTGAAATGAACGCCAAGTCGGTTTTGGTGTTGGAATTGGAAAAATAATTGGCTTTCATAGAAAATATATTGTAAATAATCAAAATTCTAGCTGATTTAATTGAAACAAAATATGCTGAATCTTGTTGAAGAAGATAACAGAAACATTCCACAGTAATCACTTTCCGAAATCGCAGACTGAATTTTGGGAAATCGCATCATATTTTTTTGTGAATTACTTTTTATTTGGTGTGCGATGGGTGGGCAAAAGAGATTAAACAACTAGTCCTAATAAGTAAGATTGTTATTTATGTCCGCCAAAATCACCTAAAAGATTAACCATAGCAAGCTATTATGCTGAATCTTTTAGGCAATCTTGACAAACAAAATAACCTCGCTTTTTTAGAACAATTTATTCAACCTCTTTTAGCAAGACTGGAATTGACTAAAAAACTTCACAAAAAACCAACAAGACATTGAGCGTATATTCTATAAAAGATTTAGAGCAACTGACTGGCATTAAAGCCCATACTATTCGTATTTGGGAACAGAGATACGATATTGTCAGTCCCGAGAGAACAGACACGAACCTTCGCTACTATAATTCGGAGGACTTGAAAACTATGCTCAATGTATCTACATTGAACAATAATGGACACAAGATTTCCAAAATTGCCAAAATGAGCGAGCAGGAAATTAACGATAACGTGCTGATGGTCATCTCTAAAAAAGAGAACCATGCAGACCAAATTCGTGCACTTACGCTATCTATGGTAGAGATGGATGAGAATCGGTTCGAGAAAATAATGGCGAACAACATTCTCCAACATGGTTTTGAAGACACGATGATTAACATTGTGTTTCCATTCTTGATTCGGATTGGCTATTTGTGGCAAACAAATGCGGTCAATCCTGCTTAGGAGCATTTTATGACCAATTTGATTCGTCAAAAAATTTATGTGGCAATTGATGGGCAATTCTCCAAACAAGTAGAATCTTCAGCAAACTTTCATGCTTTTCCTCCCTGAAGGGGAATTGCACGAAATCAGCTTATTGTTTGCTTGTTACCTAATCCGAGCGAGAGGTTTTAAAGTTTATTATTTAGGACAAAGTTTGCCTTTGGGCGATTTGAATTCTGCATACATGGTGCATGAGCCAGACTTTCTGCTCACAATCATTACCTCTACGCCAGGGAATGGGCAGATTCAAAAGTATGTTGACACACTTTCGGAAACCTTTCCTGATTCTAACATTCTGCTGACAGGCGCACAAGTTGTTGGTCAAGGATTGAATTTGGGCGAAAACATAGAAGTGCTATTTCATTTCAATACGCTGATTGATTTATTGAAGCAAGTAAAAGAGAAGAATTAGGTAAGTGGATAATTTAGCTTGCAATCAAATTTCCCAGAAACTGCTTTTGTTGGTCTTAGTGCAGCGAGACTTACAAGTTGATAACCAAAGTTGTTTTTGTTCATTTGCTTAGTTTGGATAAATACTCATAAAAGAAGCTCCGTTGAAAGTGATTTCAACGGAGCTTCTTTTATGGCTGTTACGCTCTTTGGTTAGTTCTAATGTGATTAGCATTTTTTCAGCTTCGGAAGAATAATAAACAGTACGTAACTACTCAGGCTGTTTAAATTATTGATTTTCAATGTGTTACAAATTGCACAAAGAATTTAAATGTAACTTTTAAGTTAAATTAGTGGTTTTGTAGTCGAAATAATTTGAATAAGTGCTCAAATTAGCCGAACATTCTTTGAATAGTACAAAAAAGAACCTAAGTAAGAAATAGTACAACGAGTATGAAAATAGAAAAAATTAAGATAATATACTGTTTTGTAGACTAGAATTACTCAAATTTTTAATTCGCCAACTCGCTATTTCACCAATTCGCCAATTGAGTAGTTACAACAGTACAATGTGTTTACCAATCAATTGGTCTATAATCCTTTAAAAATTTCCCACACCAATGTTTCCCTGTGTTGATTCCATCAAATAAAGGGTCTAGTACTCTGGCAGCACCATCCACAATATCCAATGGAGGTTGGAAATCGTGTAATTCCTCTTTTCGTTTTGCTAATTCCGCAGGGTCTTCATCTGTCACCCAGCCCGTATCTACGGCATTCATGTAAATTCCATATTTGGCAAAATCGGAAGAAGAAGTAAGCGTCATCATATTCAGAGCCGCCTTTGCCATATTGGTGTGCGGATGCCTGTCTTCTTTATGCCAACGGTGGAATTTGCCTTCCATGGCAGAAACATTTATAATATGTTTGATTCCCGTATTTTCCTTCTTCATGGTATTCACGAGTCGGTTGCAAAGCACAAATGGAGCAACAGAATTCACAAGTTGTACTTCCAGCATCTCGTTCGTGTGGATTTCCCCCAATTTGAGTCTCCAACTATTGGTCTTTCTCAAATCCACTTGTTGCAAATCAGCATCTAATTTCCCAACAGGAAAAACCTCTTCGGTAGGCAGAGAATCATCAATGCTGTAAGGGATTTGTGAGAGTTTGGCAGAAGCATGCAATCCAATTCCCAGTCTTTTTCCATGCCAGCTGACAGGTAAATTCTTTTGCTCATTCTCGGAGAATGTGGAACTTAATTCTCTCAGTTCGCTCAGGCAAGCCTCATGGTCGGCAAGCAAACTTTGGGCAATAGTTGGGAGTTTGCCGATTGGCAATTCCTCATTCTCCATCAAATGATGGTAAAATCCTGCGGGTCTTCTTACAGTTTGAGCCGCATTGTTAATCAGAATATCCAATCTGTCATATTGCTGTTCAATGAAGTTGCAGAAAATTTCCACACTCGGAATATGTCTCAAATCCAAGCCATGAATTCTCAAGCGATGTCCCCAATCTGAAAAATCTGGTTCTTTCGCATATCTGATTGCCGAATCGGCAGGGAAACGAGTCGTGGCAATGACAGTTGCTCCTGCCCGAAGCATGAGAAGCGTAACATGATAGCCAATTTTGAGGCGTGAACCAGTTACCAAGGCAACTTGCCCAGTCAGGTCTGCAGTTTGAAATCGTTTGGCATAATTGAAATCTCCACAGCCTTTGCACATGGTGTCGTAAAAGTGGTGGAGATAATGGAAAACCTCTTTGCAGACATAGCAATTTCTTGGAGACTCCAACGGAACTTCCTTTTTGGCTTCTTCGCCAGTAAGTGCAATCATGGCTGGAGCTACAAAAATGCTTGCTTCTCGTGCAGAACGAATTCCTGTTGCATTCCGAGATTGGCTATCTTTCAGCTGGATTTTTTTCTTCTTGATTTTTTTTGCAGAACGCTTTCTCCTGCCCAATTCCTCTTTCTGCGGACGAGAAAACCGACCTCAGCCATAATAAGCGCCAGTCGTTTGTCTTTCGGAATTTCAAATATTTGATTCGTATCTGCATTGAGTTTTTGCAATACTTCCAAACATAAATCTATTTGGTCTTGACTGACCTTTTCTATTTCCTCTTCGTTCTTCAAATCAGCCATGGATAAATGCTTTTTTGGCAAAGTTAGTGATAAGGAAATTGAACTGCTTTATTTCTGTTGGAGTTTTTAAATCAGACAGGCTAATCTTTAAGTTTTTTGTTAACGACATTGGTTTTAAAATGAAAAAGCACTATGGAAATCATAGTGCTTTTTGGAATTATTATATTTGCCATCACTTCATGACAAAACTTTCTTTACGATAGAAATCCGCCTTCTCCTTCTACTTTTATTTCAAAACTATCGTAGAATAGTTTGAAAAGTGGCATTTCTCCCAATCCGAGTTTTCCGCCAATTTCCTGTACTTTTTTCAATTCGATTTCGGAAATCATGCTGGCATTTAGCAAGTCATCTTCTTCCTCCAAAAACATGAAGGAAATGAATTTCACTAAAATATAGGGCGCATTCAGAATGTCCTGACTTAAGTCTCCTGTGGTAGATTCAGGATTTGTGAGTGCGGCATACACGTGTTTATTTTTGTTGAGCGTAGAAAGCATGACCATTTTTACAAAGGCGTAGCATCTTTCTTCCCACTGGTCAAAGTGTTTTACCAAATATTTCAATCCATGAACTATTGGGTCTTTTTTGAGAAAGTAGCTTCCTCTCGATAAGAATCTTGCTTTCTTGTTTAGCGAAAGTTCCTCAAACAAACTGATACTTCCGTTTGCCAGGGCAATTCCTACAGAAGGCGCAAGCAACATGAGGGAGACGAAATCATCATCTCCAATATCTAAAAACTGCGCTTCCGCTCTTAAAAATTCTTTTTTCAACTCCAAAGAGGCATTTAAAACCTCATTGTTCTGCATCAATGTTACTATTTCGCTATCTGTCAACATGGTTTATCGTTTTATATGATGTTCGTGCGATAAATATAACAGATTATTTAGGACTTACGCAAAATTTAGAAAAATGCTCTTGGCGGTGTCAATTTTCAGACTCGGACAATGTGCTATTTTGGCAAAACATCCATCGGCAGGTTCTACGTGAGTTCTATTGTTGCAAAGGAGAAAATATTATTTCCATGAAAAACAGAAAAGCTCCGATTCCATTTTACTGGCTCAAAGCTTTTCTGTTTGTTTTTTATTCTTGTCGATTTCACTTACCAACGAGCTCTTCAATCGAATTCGCCAATTCACAAAATCGCTAATTTTCTTAGAACATATAGTAGTAAGCTACTTCGCCTTCTACGAACAATTTATTAGCTCCTTTTGGCAATTTATTCAAATCCAATTTGCCTTTTTGCTCTTGAACAACTGCTCCATCTGCGCCATAAACTACGATTCTTTTGAAATTAAAAGCGGGAAGAATTTCTTGTTGTGCAGTATTCACGTAAGTATCTTGGTAAAAGGTTTCTATTTCATTGTAGAATTTGATTTCTTCTGCACTCAATACTTTTTTGCCGCCTTTCACAGAAGCGGTAGTTTCCGTTTTTACTTTTTTTGACGTGGCAAGCGTATCTTTTCCACTTGCAAAAGCCATATTTCCAATCGCCATCAAAATACATACTAAAGCGATGGTTACTTCTTTCATGAGGTCTCTTTTTAATGTTGAATTTTTCATAGTTTTATAATTTTCTGTTGAGTTAAATCAATTTGACACTTATGCTTAGAGTATTTGCAAGAGAAATGCCAGCGATATTTAACTAATTGAAAATCAGAATATTATAAGTAAAAACTCAAATTTATAGAGAACTTATACTGTTCGATTATGAACAGTTTGTGTTCGGTTAAACGGGTTGGAGGCACAGAATGAGCCAAAAAAAAGGTTTGAAGTTGCTTTTTTGAAATGGCATCCTTTTTCAGAAAAACCTTCCTTAGAATAGGGTTTGCAAACCCTATTCTAAGGAAGGTTTTTTTTAATGGGGCGAAAATCTGTATAAAACTTTCAAAATCATTTCCTTTCCTCTACATTTCTCACCACGCTTTCTATTTTCTGTGCAGAAGTGAAAGTTGTGATTTCCTCTCCTTCAGCTACTTTTTCGGTCGGATTGAGTGGTTTTCCATTCTTGTAAGTGATGGAATATCCTTTTTTGAGAATGCTTTCTGGATTGAGCAATTCTATTTGCCTTTCTAAGTGGGAAATTTTGGTAGCACTTTCCCTAAGGTTTCTTTTTGCCAAGCTATTTACCGAAAACTCCAAATTGGAAAGTCGCAAATCTGCCTTTGCAATATTTTGGTTTGCCAATCGCTCCACCATCTGACCAGTTCTACTCAAATCCATATCTATTTCTTGCAACAGTGTTTGAGATTGCAAAATGACTGAATTGAATGTTTCCACCAAATCCGACTCGAAATGCAATAATTGCTGGATTAGGAAATCTGCTACTGCGGTTGGAGTTTTAAGTGCCTGATTTGCCACCATATCTGCCACGGAAGTATCTCGCTGATGCCCAACTCCCGTAAGTACTGGTAAATTAGAATGAGCGATTTCTGCACACAATTGGTAACTATTGAAAACCTCCATGTCCAACTTGGAACCTCCGCCCCGAATAATTACCAAGCAGTCAAATTCTTTGGTTGGATTTTGCCGATTGGCTTCCGAAATCTGCCGAATCAGCTCATTTTCAGCTCGTTCGCCCTGCACAGAAGAGGGGAAAAGAGTAAGGTGGAATTGGTATTGATAGGCATTCTGCGCCAAATGATTCACAAAATCGGAATAGCCCGCTGCGGTAGGAGAGGAGATAATGGCAATTCTTTGGCAAACTCTCGGAAGGTAGATTTCTCTTTGCAAATCCAACAAACCTTCCGCTTCCAAAGCCGAGATTGTCTCCTGTCTTCGTTTTTCCAACTCGCCCAAAGTGTAGCTCGCATCAATTTCGGTTACGAGCAATGCCATTCCGTGCACCTCGTGGAAATTGACAACTACTTTCAGCAAAACCTTGGAGCCTGCTTTCAGCAAATGTTCCAAATCTGCCCCCAGCTTCTGTTGCATTACAATCAGCTGATTTCGCCAAATGTTCGCTCTTGATTTTGCAACAATTTTCTCATTTTCTTTCTGAACCAACTCCAAATAGGCATGAGTTCCCAACTGTATTTGGGAAATTTCCGCCACAATCCAAAAATCCCGATTGATTTCATTCACGAGTTTCTGAACACTTTTATTGAGTTGGAGGAGAGTGAAATATTTCATTGTTAAGCTAAATAGGTGCAGTTGTTTCGCAGTTTTTCTAAACGGGACTCCAACTCATGTTACACAGAAATGCACTCGCAGTATTGCCGATTGCGACTCCAATTTAAACCTGTCGATGTGCAACTTCGAAACGAAATCGAGCCTTTGTGCAACATGAATTGTAAATAAACTCGCCAATTCCCTTTCTAATCCTCCTCATCCAACTCAAAAAACTCATTTACTCCAACTCCAAACAATGCCGAAAGTTTCAAAGCCAAAACGGTGGAAGGCACGTATCTGTTTTTCTCAATTGAGTTGATAGTCTGTCTGGAAACTCCAATTTTCTCCGCCAAATCTGCTTGGGTCAAATCCAATTTGGCTCGCTCTACTTTGAGGGAATTTTTCATTTCTCTGTTCCTTTTAGCATCTGAAAAGACAAAATCTGAACGAAAAGCATGAAAAAAATCAATACTAGAATATCTATTTCGCTGAATTCAGTGGCACTTTCTAAAATATTACCTATCGCAAGAATAATATAAGGCTGAATAAGTGCATAGAGAATGGATGAAACGATGGCGAAAGAGTATGATTGCATTCTGAACTTGGTAATCATTTCATCTTCTACTTTCTCTCTGGAGAGGGAAAATAGTAGCATCGAACCTAAGACTAACTTAAAGGAGATGTTTCTGACCATGTCAAAATCTTTCCCCATAAATGCGAAAACAATTAGTGCAATAATTGAAATTGCCAATGCAATTAACGAGACTCCTTTGAACAGATGTGGAAGTTGAAATCCATTCAACTTCTGTATTCGCTTTTGCTCACATTGATTAATTTTTGAAAGATTCACAATTATAAGATTAGATTCGACAAATAAGCTTTTCTATATGTAAAGTACAGTGTTCTTAATGACAAATATACTTTACATTTTTGAATTATCAAAATCAGTATTTTTACGAAACCTTCAAATACACCTGCCAATTTATCGTAGAGTTGTTTAGTTTTGCGGAAACTTCTTGAAATGAACAGGCAGATTTTCCTGCTATTTTTAAATCACAGAATATATAATAGACATTATCACGATTGATGTATTATACTAGATTTTCGTCTCGACTTGAAGGCAAGTCCCATTGAAGGCAATAGCATCGGCTACCGATCCCGTCAGAGAGTCGGGGTATTGTTTAAAATACTGTAGTGTGGGATTCCCATCCTGCTCGTGCGTAGTAATATGCTATAAAAAACCAATCGTAATAATATCTAATGCTTTGAAAATGCAATACAGTTGAATTATAGCTCAACATGCATACCGATAATGTAATATTTTCCTTATTCTCCATTCTCATAAAAGCCAAATAAAATGAATTCGTATTTCTTACTAAAGCAAATAGTCTCGCTCCATAAAAAGAGTTATTTATTACTATTGATGTCTGCTTTTGTATTCCTATGTTGCCAGCCCAAAAATGAGAATGATGATATTGATTTCTCCGGGAAATTTTTACCAGTAAAGCCATCAAATATATTTGAGGATTCAGTTTATTTCAATTGGGGCAGTTCCATAGTAAAAGGAGAAGATTCGCTTTACCATCTTTTCTACTCTAGGTTTCCTAAGAAGTATGGTTTTAAGTCTTGGCGAACACATTCGGAGATAGCGCACGCAGTCTCGGAAAATGCTTCTGGGCCATACAAATTCCTAGAAATAGTGATGGATAGCAGAGCACCCAATTATTGGGATGCTGTCTCGGTTCATAATGCAAGAATTGAGAAATATGACAGTTTATACTATTTATATCATATTGGTACAAATATGAGTGGCGAAAATTTCGACTCTCTCATGTTGCTAGATATCTTGAAAGAAGATTATAATGGCGAACGTTGGAATTTGCTCAGAGACAATCAGAGAATAGGAGTCGCTTCTTCCAAATCGGTTTATGGACCTTGGACACGCTTGGACAATCCAATTGTTGAGCCTTCTGGGGGGATTCACCGATTTACTGCCAACCCAGATATAACTAGAGACGACAAGGGGAAATATTATATGATGCTGAAAGGAGAGAACAGTTCAGAACCGCTCACGTTCAATATGACTCAAGGCATTGCTATATCTGATTATCCAGACAAAGGCTTTGAGATAAAAGCAACATTAGAGCATTATTTAGGTTTTGAAGATGGATTTATATGGTTTGATGATAAAAACCAAAGATTTTATTCTTTGATTCATAATGAAGATGAAAAAAGAACCGAGCTGATTACATCCAAAAATGCGATGGATTGGTCAGATGCCAACCATAAAATTGTTATGGACGATAAAATTAATATTCAAGGTGGCAAAGAAAGGAAAGTAACTACTGTGGAAAGACCATTTATCTTCTTTGAAAATGGAAAACCGAAAGTGCTATGCATGGCAGTTAAAGACGATGACAATAAAAGCTCTTTCTGTATCTTCATAGAAATTGAAGATGATATAAGGAGTGAAGAGTAAAGGGTAGTGTGAAAGAGGTAAGGCTACTTCTGGATATTTCGGCACAAGCGGAAGCTTAATGCAAAAAATTGCATTTTTGGGTTCAAGCGTAGATGCTTGAACTAGCATAAAACGCTGGCGCAGGTTGGCGATTGCGCTATGATTTTTCATTTCGTTAGCCTTACCAGTTTGCCTCTACCCAAAAATTTAACTTTGCCATTTTATTATTGTATTGGTTTGGATTTTGAAAAATCCTCATCAAGAGTTTGATATGAAAAAAGCGATTTTTGTTGTAGATGTAGTTTGGACTGGGCATATCCCTTCTTTTCACAAAATGATTGTGAAAGGCTTTTTGGAGTTGGGGAACTGTAGTTGTATCTCTTAGTCCGAACCCAGAATCAGTTGAGGAATATATAGAAACTGAGAATTCAACTTTCTCAGAACATCTCGAATGTATGTTCTTGTCTGAAAAATCGTTGGATAAAACACTGATTCATAGGTTTTTTGAGAGATTTGCACATAAAACCCCGTTTCTTAAGAAAGCAATCGGACTTGAGGCAAAGTAAGGCTTTGTGGACTACAGGCAAAAGAGTTAATAGATAGAAATGATGGAGAAAAAATACCTTTCGTGTTTTTCCCTTACGTAGATTATGGCTTTCAAAATTCAGCTATTTCTTCTGATTGGATTGAGCAAAATTTCCCCTACAATTGGTCTGGATTGTATATTACTCCACAACGGCTTACTGGAGGTTCAAAAAAAATTTTCTTTTCAGAAAGATGTAAATCTGTCTCTGTTCTAGACGAACGTTTTTTAGATAGACTAGCGCAAGAGTTACGAAAACCTGTTCATTTATTCCCAGAAATAGTGCATAGAAATCAAGCTACTGTCTCTACCAAACTCACAAATCAGATTTTGGAGAAAGCAAATGGCAGGAAACTGGTAGTGTTAGCAGGAGTGATTTCAGCATCTAAGAAACTGATTACTTTTTTGGAAACGGCAAAATTATACGAATCCAAACCAGACACACCTCTTTTTGTGGTAGCTGGCGAGTTCTTTTTGAGTAGTTGGAGTCAGTCAGAGCAAATTGAAATACAAAAACTGATTCAAGAAGCAGGAGACAATATTTTTAAACATCTACAGAGAATTGAAAGCGAGGAAGAATTCAATAAATTATACGAAATTGCAGATATAATATATGCTATCTATAATGCTTTTGATAAAAGTAGCAATACTCTATCGAAAGCATGCCTTTTCAGAAAGCCGATTTTAGTAGCAGATGGCAAATACCTCATGGCTGATAGAGTAAAAAAATTCAATTTGGGATTTGTGGCAAATGAAAACAATGCAGAAGGGTGTATGAATGTTATAGATAGGATGTTGAATTTGTCAGAAGAACAATTGTCAGAGCTTGGCTTTGATAATTATTTGTTAGAGAATAGCGAAGTGAAACTGATGCAGATTTTAGGAGAGGTAGCGACTGGCTAAATGATCCTTGCTGACATAAACAATGTTATATATGAAGAGTGACTTAGCTCCTATAGCTTTATTCGTTTACAATCGCCCGTGGCATACCGAACAAACCCTGCTTGCTTTGCAAGAGAACGATTTGGCAGATGAGTCCATCCTCTACATTTTTGCAGATGGGGCTGAAAAAAGATGCCTCAACAGAGCAACTGAAATCAATTGCTGAAGTTAGAGATTTGATAAAATCTGTAAAATGGTGTAAAGAAGTCCATATTTTCGAGCAAACAGAAAACAAAGGCTTGGCAGATTCCATTATTGATGGAGTTACAGAAATAGTGAATAAATATGGGAAAATTATTGTCTTGGAAGATGATTTGATTACTTCAAAAGGCTTTTTGAGGTACATGAATGATGCGTTGGATTTGTATAAGCATGAAGAAAAAGTCATGCATATAAGTGGGTACATGTTTCCTGTGAAAGTGGAATTACCAGAAACATTTTTTTTAAATATGGCAACTTGTTGGGGTTGGGGAACTTGGAAAACTGCCTGGTCAAAACTTGATTTAGAGTTATCAGAAACGCATCGTAAATTATTAGACAATCCGAAACTATTAGAGCGTTTCGACATTGGAAAGCAAGAAGTTTTTTCCAGTCAGGTTGCTAGAAATCTATCAGGTGAAATAAAAACATGGGCGGTCAAGTGGTATTCAACTATTTTTTTCGAAAATGGATTCTCACTACATCCAAAACAGTCTCTAGTTAAAAATATAGGAACAGATGGTTCTGGAGAGAATTTTAATTTTACTACTGACGAATATTATATTAGTGAGGTGGCGCAGCGTATAAATACTGAGAGAATACCAATAGTTGAAAGTCAAGTCGCAAGAAATGCGACTACTGAATTTTATGACAAAAATGCTTGGAAGAAGTCTTTTATTAGACAATTAGCAGAAGTTTGCTTGCCAGAAAAAATTGTAGCAATATTGAGTAGATTTCGGAGAAGGATTTTTAAATCCCAAAATTTGAAAAAAGAAACTATCAACTAATGTTTCTTTAAAAACATATTTCTTGAAGATAGATATAGAAGGTGTCAAATGTGAATTTGGTGGTTGTCTGACAATTTTTGTGGAGAAGCCTTCAAGCAAGGATGCTTGAAAGAGAAAATGCGTATTGGTTTTTACTATTTACTAAACACCACAAAATTTGTCAGACAACCAATTTAGTTTCCAATATTGGCTTTGATAAAAACGCAACCCATACCAAACAGGAAAGTTGGCTATCTAAACTGCCTACGGAAGAATTGCAGATTGAGGAAAAAAATAATTATTTTGCTGTAAATAAAGAGGCCGACAACTTTACCAATATCAAAGTATTGGGAATAAGAAAAGGCGAGGCGACAATGACAAAAGATATGAGAAAAAAAGTGAGAAAGTTTTTATCTTTCGTTGTTCCAGAAGGTTTGAAGGAAATCTATCGAGCAAAAGACCCAAAATATAAGCGATACATTAAGCATCGTAAAGAAAAAAAACAGGTTGAATGAATTACCAAGATATCAAAATGGAGTCGCAAGGTTTTCCGAGTTGGAAATTCATTTTGTCGATGCGACTTCACTAATTCATGGGTTTGAAGAAATATTTGAGCAGGAAATCTATCAGTTCAATCCAAGAACAGAAAAACCTCTCATAATAGATTGTGGAGCTAATATTGGTTTGGCAACTATTTATTTCAAGCAACAATACAAAAAAAGCAAAGTATTGGCATTTGAGCCTGATCCTGAAATTTTGGTAGTGCTCGGTTAAAGTATGGAAGGGGTTTTTCGGACTTAATCAAACGAATTGAAGTCCTTACTTGGAACATAAAGCAAGATTTTGTAAATCCAAATTCACATTTTTAGTTTCCATACCATAGTCGAACACTACCGAAATTTTCAATATCTTAAAAAAGAACATAGAGAATTTAGGATTTGATAATGTAGAACTATTCCAAAAAGCGATATGGGTTAATAACGATGGAATATCTTTCAACCAAGAAGGTGGCTTCTCCGGCAGAATACCGTATGATGAAACAGAGTCAAATACCACAAATGTTCCAACTGCTCGGCTAAAAGACATATTGTCTTCTGTTTCAGAAGTAGATTTTTTGAAAATAGATATAGAAGGTGCTGAAAACAAAGTTATCTTCGATATTGCTGATGAACTGAGTTGTGTCCAAAATATATTTATAGAATACCACTCTCATCAAGACGAAGAGCAGATGCTGTCTGAAATATTACTGTTGCTGAAGCAAAAAGGCTTCCGATGCCATATTCAGGAAGCTTTCGTAAGACATAAGCCATTTGTTGATAAGAATCTTATGGTAGGAATGGATTTACAACTAAATATATTTGGATATAGAGATGAGTAAGGATATTGTAATAGTAGTTCCAATCTACAAAGTAGCCATTAACAAAGATGAAGAAAAATCAATTCGCCAACTTTTCTCAGTTCTTGGCAAACATACTATTGCTTTCATTTTCCCAGAAGGGCTTGATTTGTCCTTCTATAAATATATTTCCGAAACTCACAACCTTGCGAATTGCAGTTTCAACAAATTCCCCTCCTATTTTTTTGAAAGTATCTACGGATACAATCAATTGCTAACTTCCGTAGAGTTTCATAGTCGTTTCTAGAGTTTGACTATATGCTCATTTATCAAACAGATGCCTTCGTATTTAAAGACGAATTGGAGTATTGGTGCAATAAAGGCTTTGACTACATAGGCGCACCTTGGTTTGAAAATTATACTAATGCTTCTTCCAAAAGCCAAATTACAGGTACCGGAAACGGAGGGTTTTCATTGAGGAATATCAAGAAGAGTTTGGCAATTGTAGTTGAACTAAAAGAAAGGAGCAAATTACATTATTTATTGCAAAGAACTAATATTTTGAGCGAAAGGCAATCCGCATTCTTGACCAGATTGCGGTATGGAATGCCAAGAAATATTGGTTCAAGTTTCATAATTGGTCAAGTCCACATTAATGAAGATAGGTTTTGGGGTCAAATGATACCTCAAATGTTTGATTATAAAGTGGCTTCTGTGGAAGAATCCATCAAATTCAGTTTTGAGGCAAATCCTTCTTTACTCTATAAAATGAACAATGAAGAGTTACCTTTCGGTTGCCACGCATGGGAAAGGTACGAGCCAGAGTTTTGGGAGAAATTTATATAAAGCAAGAACCTCAAAGAAAGAGTCAACCCTCGCTAAAACTCCACCCGATAATTCAGCACGGGAATCCAACCCAACTGCTCTACCGATTCAATTTCCAAATCGTCCTCATCGAAAAACTCGGTAAAAAGGTTAGTGCGGTTGGTTACATTCTGGATGTCGAGGGAAATAACCTAAGAAAATTTAGGCTTGTTTTTTTCGATAATTGATTCGGAAATCAACTCTGCAGTAATCTTTCTGTATTCAAAGGCTTAGTCGATTCAAACATGCTCTTATGCTACTCACAGAACATCTGCAGGCCTCAAATCGCTCCAACCATCTTTTTCTGATGAAACTCCACCAGACCATCCATTGGGCTTTTAGCGATGTTCATAATTTTCAAATCCATTCCTTTTGCCACTTCCATAATGGTTTCTAAGAAGTGGAAAGCAACGGAGCCTGTAAGGTGGATTTCCCGATCAAATGCGTTGGGCAGACTTCGAGAAATATTATGGAAGAATTCCGTGAAGCCATCTTGCAAAATTTCCTGAATGAAACTGTCATTTTTATGCTCGTAAAGGAAAGGAGCAAAACTTGCTAAATAAGCATTTGGTCTTTTCTGCCGATATACTTTCTCTACAATATCGTTTCTCCTATCGTCAAAAGTAGCCTCAAAATGCTTATGCAATTGTGCGGGAAGTCGATTGCTCAGATAATTGGAAACAAGTATTTTCCCGAAATAACCGCCACTTCCTTCGTCTCCCAGCCAAATTCCATTGCTCGGAATGGTTTCCGCAATCTCATTTCCATCATAGAAACATGCATTAGAGCCCGTTCCCAAAATCCCGGCAATTCCTGCATTGTTTTTCAGCAATCCGCAACAAGCCGCTTTCATGTCAGTCTCCACTTCCACTTTTAGCGTAGGAAATGCTCTTTTCAGAATTGAGCCAATTTTTTCTTGCATAGCATCTGTGCTACAACCCGCTCCATAAAAATGAACCTCTTCGATTGTGGAGGAGATAAATTCGCCCAAAACGTGCGCAATGACTCTGCCGATTTCCTTCTCGGAAAGATAGTACGGATTCAGACCAATAGTTTGGGTATGGCTCGTTTTGGAGTCTCCAACTAAAGCCCAATCTGTTTTGGTTGAACCACTTTCGGCTATTAGAATCATCTGAGTTGATTTGAAGAAGAGAGAATGGAGCTAGTGCATTGAGTTCTAAGTTTGTGTCTGTATTTTTTGGAATATTATTTTCTTCTGCAAAGCAAAATTTGTAGGCATAGCCACGGCTAAGAATTTTAATGCAGTAGAAGGAAATAAGAAACAAAAACAGCAACACGAACTTAGGATTTGATGCACTAGTCAACTACCAACTCATTCGTTTGCAAGTTAGTTTAAGTGAAATCCAAAGAAAAACCCAAGAGAGGAACTCATTCAGCTAGTGAATTTCCTTCTTGGGTTCATCAACGTATGTAGTATGTTAAACTTTAATAATCCAGCAAATCCAAATGGTATCTGCCTACAATTTTCGTGAGGAGTTCGCCATAAACTGGGAGAAGTGGCATAACCGACTCCACCATATTTTGTAGAACCAATTTTCTTTGCCCAAGCTCGGTAATCTTTGCCTTTCGTGAAAAGTGGGGAATATCTTTTGCTGTTGGCAAAGAAATAACGAATGTCCACGGAAAGATGCCCAAGGGCTTTCATAAGCGACAAAAAAGTCTTTCACAGAACATTTATAAAGGGTTTTCCCTCCTTTTTTCACTTTTCTTCTTCGAGAGGATTTTACTTCGATTCGCTTTCATTTCCGCCTCGTTGTAATATTCTGTGGTGGTCGTGTATTTTGTCGAGTTGGTTTTATCCTTGATTCCGAAATAATTATTTTCAATTACTCGCCTTCCCCAAGCGGTTTCCAAAGCGGCCTGTGCCAAAGTGATGGAAGATGGAACATGATATTTGGCCTGTTCCATCAGCGCAGTTTCCAATTTGTCAATTTCCTTGGTGTCCGTAAAAAAGGTATGGACATGCGGTTCTATATTTGTTAACTTCCCGAGAACCAATTCCTCGAACATGCGGGCAATTTTATGGTTCATTTGCAACAAAGACTCATTGGAAAGTTGATCCACTCTCGATACTTTTTCCTTAATCAGAAATTGGGAAAGCAACAATTGCTTTTGGATTAGGAAAGCATCTCGGTAATCTGCTTCAATGCTTTTCTGATTGTCATCGTAAGCCGTGAAATAGTCGATGAAATAACCCATTACATCGTCTTTGTAGTTTTTCGCTTCAAAAAGTGTCTCCAAATTGATGGTTCTGCCTTGCATTTCGGCAATTCGGTTTTCCATTTGCTGGTTGTTGGAATGCAAGTAGAAAACTGTGGCGAAAGTAACTCCAACCAAACCACCAATGATATACCAAAAAGCATTATTTGGCTGGTAGCTGAAAGTGCTACTTCCCAAGCGCAACATGACTGGCTGTTTTGTAAAGTCCCGAAACTTAGCCTGAGTCAGCAAAAATGTATTGTTCAATTTCAGCGACCAATCAATTATTTTGCGGAGGAAAATACCCAAAAGTGAGATGATGGCAACAATCAATTTTGGTGCAAACTGGCTTACTTTGTCGGAGTTTTCAGCTTGTCGAATCTTCCACCTCGGCAACTTCATTTCCGAAACCTTCCCACTTCTCGTTCAGCTCATTCAGTTGGATTTGATTGGCTTGGTAGTTTTCGTACAAATCGTAGCTTGTCCAAGCCCCAATTGTAGAAAAGACTAGCAAAATCAACCAAAAATTCCTGTTCGGAATGAATGACTTGCCTTTAATAGTGAATGAGAAATCAGTCTGTTTCATGTATGCCTTTGTTTTACTTGTGGAAAGTTTCACTTCGCATTTGATAATTAGTAAGGAACGAGTTAATAATAACTTGTTCCTAAGCACATATTGTCTCTGGTTCAAGCATCACACCTGAATTTTTAACACAATTAGCTTTTCATAGTAAAAAAGGAATGTACGATTTTAGATGCTCGAATCGGTAGCCGATGCCATGCGATTGATGAAATCTGATTTCCAGCTTTTTACTTTACTATCTTGCTATTTTTGTACTTATGTTGCGAAATAGGCTCAATGGCAAAGAGTTTAATCTCTTTGGATTGAGTAGGTTGGTTGGCGGTCAGAATGCAAAGTTCTTAAATTTCTGACAGATGTTGAGAGTAGCGACTGTTAATGTTTTACGATTGGCAAATTGCGTTTTGCTTGATACAAAGATAGCAGAAGATTTAACTAAATGACAAATTTATGAGCAATAAAAAGTTTAAAAAATAAACAATTTAAACTAGTGTTCTTATAACATTCAGATTATGAGCAAAATAGATATTCATCAGGCTTATTGAAAATATTTGGCTTTTAGCATCGGATTGGATTTTCAATTTTGCAACTTTTGTTCTCATTCTGTGTTATCCACAAGTAATCTTTCTCTGAAACTCTATATTCCTTCAACTTGTCATACATTTCGCACATAGGAACGGCTGTTCCCACTCATAAGGTTAACCAAAAGCAAGCTTGTGAATTTTTCATTAATGCTTGCGAATTGGAAGGAAATGAGGCCAGAAAGGCACGCATTATTTATAGAGCTACAGAAATAAAACAACGGTTTTCCGTCATTCCCGATTACTCCAAAACGGAAGATTTCGAGTTCTATCCAAACAGCAAAACCCTAAATCCGTTCCCAACCACGGCACAGCGCATGAAACTCTATGAGCAAAATGCACTGTTATTGGGCAAGTCTGCGGTGGAAAATGCGTTGCCATCCGATTTCGATTACTCCGAAATTACGCATTTAATCACTTTCAGTTGCACGGGAATGTATGCGCCAGGCTTGGATATTGACTTAATCAACGCTTTGAATTTGCCAAAAACCACACAAAGAGTTTGCATTAATTTTATGGGTTGTTATGCGGCATTTTCTGCCATGAAAACGGCTCAGGCTTTCTGTTTGGCAAATCCGAAGGCAAAAGTTTTAGCGGTTGGAGTGGAACTTTGCACCATCCATTTTCAGAAAATATTTACTGACGACCAACTTTTGTCAAATGCCATTTTTGGAGACGGAGCTTCGGCATTTCTCATGCAATCGGAAACTCCGCAAGCTCCAAGCCTGAAATGCCACGAATTCTTCTGCGATTTAATTCCCAACGGAGCATCGGAAATGGCTTGGCACATTGCCGACTTCGGTTTTGAAATGCGCCTTTCGAGCTACGTTCCACAATTACTCTCAGAAAATATTCAAGCGATTCTCTCCAAACCAATGAAAAATTTAAATTTGGAATTAGCTGATATTGAGCAATTTGCCATTTACCCAGGCGGAAAAAGAATTGTTTCCCAATTAGAGAAAAGCTTGGGAATTGAAAGCCCACTTTCTTACGAAGTGCTGGAAGAATTCGGGAATATGAGTTCAGTCACTGTGCTTTTCGTGCTGAAAAAGATGTTGCAGAATCCAACCGAAAAAGGCAAAATCCTCTCAATGGCTTTCGGACCAGGCTTAACTTTGGAAGGTGGGCTTTTGGAGTTGGTTTAGGAGGGTGTTTCATCTATGATATTTTCTCTTTGGAAATAAAATGCAGCAGAATTCCGATGAAGGGAATCATCGGTGTTTTCAACCGCATGAGTAATCCGAAATTGTAAGAGGTTAACCCAACAATGACAGCCAAAAGCAAGATGAAAACAAGACTCATTACAAAAGCAGGCTCACGCCAAATTCCTAAAGAGAACAAATTCTTCCAATATTTTATACAAATGAATAGAATTACAGAAAACAGAGCAATATTTTCTGTACTCATCACTATCAAAAGAGTTTTATTTGCTTCCCAAGGATAAGGCCTGAAGAAAGTGGTTGCGATTGCTTCAGGAATTTTTTGCAGTATTCCCAACGGAGAATATTCTATTTCCCCAAGTGTGTAAACCGATGCGCCAGATTCCTTAGTCCGCTCATATTCAGAATGATAGCCTTTTATTTTTTGGATGGCAGAATAATATGAATTCTGATTTTCTAGGTAGTCAATTCCATTGTTAATTTGGCTACCAGCCAGCATGAATACGAAAAATGCCAAAATTAGCACCAGTCTTTTCTTCCTTTTGTTTCCAATGCTTTGGTAGGCATAAACTGCTCCCCAAGCAAATAGGGCAATTAAAAGCACAATGGCAAGGTAGGGTTTGAGTTTCCATAACGTAACCCATAAAACTGATTGGGCAACTAAGTGGATTCTGACCTTCTTGCTTTCAATAATTTTGAAAAAACCGTTAAGGATGAAGCCAATTAATCCTAGGCAAATGGTATCTTTCAGCAGACCAGAAGTCCAAACCAAGACAGAGGGAGTCAGAAATATTATTACAAAAGTTAGGCTATAGTTTTGGCTTGGATATCTTTCAGCGACTGATTGAAAAAATGCCCAAGTTCCTAAAAAAGAGAAATAGCAGAATAAAACCGTAATGCAGATGTAGTTATTGAACGAAAAAAGATTGGCAATTCCAGCAATTCTTGATAAAAACCACTCATTTGGAGATTCAAAATAGAGAAATCTTAGTTTGGCATCAAAATCGGAAAGATAAAACTCCCCGCTATCTAGCATCAGATTATTTAGCCCTTCGGAGGGAGAATTCAAAAAACTCTCCCAAATTTGTGAAGCACTTTGGTAGTACATAAAAGTATCTCCATTCTTGAAAATCAAGATGTAGATAATTAGAAAAAACAAAAGACCTACATATTTCGCAAAAAAGCCCAGTAAATAATATTTTCTGAAGTCCTTTCTCAAACTGGCTGAAAACCAAACGGTTAGACCTATGACAATGCAAAGGTAGATGATTGGCAACAATAAATCGGTTGTAGAAAATTCAGGTATCACGTAGTCTTTTAAAATATGATATTTATATTTGCAGTAACTATTATGCAATTTAAGCACCTTTTGCTATTTATTAGCTAAGAGTCTCACGCTTTTGTATTTATCTATAAATGAGATTGTTAAGAACTCAAAACAGGAAAATATTTAAGCTATACGGTAGTATGAAAGATGTGAGACCACTTTTGGATATTTCGGCACAAGTGGAACGCTTGCGCCAAACTTTTTATTTGTTAGCCTTACCAGTTTAGTGAAAGAGATTAAATAAAGTGCGCCATTATCGCAGTTTATTTTTGAGGTCGGGTCGAGCCACGTTGGCTACGCTAGCTAGTATAGGCAAAGATTAGGCATATCAAAGAAATAAAATGGACATTTATTGCGGTTTATTTTTGAGGCTAGTTTAGGCAAAAATATTAGGCATAGCATCGCTATGGCTAATATTTTTAACGAAGAATAGACAGCGTGTCCCGGACCAAAAAGAAACAAGAGAAATGTTTAGTTTATTTCTTTAATATGCCTCAGACAACCTGTCCCGAACCAAGAAGAAACAAGTATAGAAGTCATTTAATCCCTTTCACTTACCATTACCAACCAGACAAGCTACTCATACAATCAACTATAAAAAATGCTCAGCAAAAAGTATCTCCTACTTTTCTTAAAGGAAAAATACAAGATTTTTCTCGCCCTAATTTTTGTGAATCTTCTCATCACGACTTCAGGTTTGTTGTATTGGGAATTTACTAAAGGCTTTGTTGCTTCTATAAAAGTGGTTTTCAATGAAATAAAGCTTGATTTTCAAGGCAACAAATCCAACAATTATCTTTTTGAAAGCAATAATCCTTTCGAGTTCGTAAATTTACTTGAATCAGACGTATTGCTAGATACATTGGTAAAGAAGTATGATTATGCCAGCATTCTTGGCATTTCAAAAGCGAACGAGAATAGAGATAAAATAGCTCGGCAAATATTAAGAACAAAAACTAAAATCTCCATAGAAAAGCACTCTCTGAAAATTTCTCTGATTGAAGAGGATGAGGTGTTAGCAGAAAATTTATTGCTTTCCATGGTAGAACTGGTAGAGAAGATTAATATTAATAGAATACGGCAAAACAATACAATTACAAAGCAGATTGCAGAAGAATACCTGAAAGACATAGATTCTTCCCTCAAGCCTTTCCGAAATGAATTGATAAATATTATTGGAAAGGCTGACTCTTCTATGTTAGGGCGTGGATTCTTAGAAATCAGCCAGTTATACGGGCAATCAGTTTCTCAGAAGGTTAGTATTATTAATACGATAAACGAAATTGAACGGTTAGAAAAGTTGCCGAAATACAAGCCATATTTCATAATAAATCAAGGTGTAAAATCCCAAGACCTTGAAACTCTTACAATTATCTTATTATTAGGACTTGCTAATGCAATTGCGTTTGTATTTGAATTTCAGCTATTGTTCCTGTTCAAATATCTGAAAGATACTGTTGCCAAACTAAAGGAAATGGAGTGACCAATCTATTTCTGGTAATGTGAAAGAGGTAAGGCTATTCTATGGATAATTCGGCACAAGCGGACGCTTGCGCTATGGTTTTTATTTTGTTAGCCTTACCAGTTTATCACTACCCTATTTCCAACCGTTTTATAACATACTTTATTTTCACGCTTTCTCTCTAAATATTATGCTAAAAAAAATACTTAAAGCTGGTGCACTATTTCTTTTATTGTTATGTATTTCTTCTGTCCAAGCGCAATCAGTTATCAACGTACAGAGTGGGGAATCTATTCAACTGGCTATTGAAAATGCCAAAGATGGCGATACTATAAAAGTAGCGACAGGCACATTCAACGAATCTTTGTTCATAAATAAGCAAATCATTCTTCAGGGCGAAGGCTTAGATAAAACAATTATTCAAGGAGGAGACAATGGTTCCAGAGCTTATGCAGAAAAAAGAACGATTTTAATTTACAGCAAATGCACAATTGAAGGGTTTTCTATTGCCCAACCTTCTGAGGCTGTAGATGCCAACCACAACACAATGGGGATTTTGCTAGAAGCCACTTCTGGAGTTACTATCAGAAACTGTAAAATAGAAAACCATATCACAGGAGTTTATGTCTTAGGAGCAAGAGAGAACATCATTGAAAACAATCTCTTTTCAAACTGTGGGAATGGAGTACTGTTCGCTTCTTTTCTATTTCAGACGAATACAAATTTGATTATAAACAATGAGTTTACTCAAAATGGCGTGGCAAACGAAACTGACGATGCTGGCATAAAAATAATACCAAATTACAACGGTAACGGCAATAGAATAGCTGGAAACAATATTTACAATAACTCTTTAGGAATAAACAACCAATCATCTTCTACTATCAACGCTGAAAGAAACTGGTGGGGAAGCACAACTGGCCCTCGCTATGTAGATAACCCGAATGGTTTAGGAGATTCCATTCAAGGCCTTGTGATTAACACCCCTTTTGCCACATCTTCAAACTCTTCTGTGGAGTTGAATAAAGTGAAAGGTGTTGTGTTTTATGATGAAAATGAAAATAAAATAAAAGATTCAGATGAAGATGGATTGTTTAATCAGAAAATACTTTTGCTTCCTGATAGTCTCATCACTTTTACTGACATAAACGGGAATTATAGTTTCAATATCTTGGATGGAAATTATGCCATAAAAACACTTCCAAGAATGAATTGGGAACTTACGAATGATTCTGATGAGTTTCAGGTATCCTTTCCAGAAAGTGACAAAGAAGGATATGACTTTGGCTATAGTCCTGATTCAGAAGTGTTTGGAGTAGAGTCTTCACTTGCTTCTGCCAGAACTCGATGCAGTTTTACAATTCCATTCTGGTTGCATTATAGAAATACGGGAAGCCTCAAAACTGATGGAAAGGTAAAGTTCTTGGCAGATGACAAAACTACATTCGTGAGTGCAAGCCAAACACCTACCGCAGATGGAGATACGCTCATTTGGGATTTCTTAGATTTGCAACCTTTCGAGGGTAGAACCATTTTGTTGGAATATACCATGCCAAGTGCAGATTTTTTGGGCGATTCAGTAGAATTCTACCAATTCACAGAGGCAATCTCCAACGGAGCGATTGTCTCTCAATCCATTGACACGCTGCAATCAGAAATCCGCTGTGCCTACGACCCGAACGATAAAACCGCTACTCCTTTTGGAATACTTGATGAAAATTTTACTCTAAAAAATCAACCAATCAAATACCGAATTCGCTTTCAGAATACTGGAAACGATACTGCATTTAATGTAGTTGTTAGAGACACTATTCAGGCAGAATTTGATTTGGAAAGTTTTGAAGTCATCTCTTCTAGCCATAAAATGACTACCTCTATAGAAAATAAAGATAGAGCTATTGCATTTCGTTTTGATAATATCCTTTTGCCAGACTCTGTGATTGATGAAGTGAATTCTCATGGTTACATCGATTTCCGTATTATGCCCGAAAGTGGTTTGCCAGACGAAACAGTTGTTCGTAACAAAGCAGACATTTACTTCGATTTCAATAAAGCAATTGTTACAAACCTGACAATGAATACATTGGTAGATAAGCTTCCTACTGAAAGACCTACAAGCGTGAAAAGAGAGGATATTTCTAACCAAGTGTCATTGTTCCCAAATCCAAGCAATGGAAATGAAGTATTCGTCAGGGTAGAGAATGATTTAAGAGGTGGCTATCAATTTGTCATTATGGACTTGGCAGGGAGAAAAATGTATTCTGGAACGGTTGGAAAACAACAAGCTCAGCAAGACTTTAGGATAGATACCTCCTCAATTGGCAAAGGAATGTACCTGTTGCAAATCACTCACGGCAAGAAGAGTGCGGTTAAGAAGTTGCTAAAAAAATAAGGGTAATTACGAACAGGTAATTACTTAGACAAAATAAACCTTCAAGGATTAAAACTCTTACATAAAAGACTGAAAACCATAAATTTACTCAAATCCTTGAAGGTTTTTAATCATAAGCTAACTCTGTCTCCTTACTTAATACTCGAGTGCTGGTTCAAGCGCAGGCGCTTGAACCTTTTACCCAAAATAATTATTACATATTCCACGTCATCAAAATAAGCAGCAAAAGGTAAAATCAAGTAGATAAAATTTTCGGCTTCATTTACGTGATTTCTTCGGAATATGTTATTTCTGCTTATGCTAATGAAGATTTTGGTAGTGGTAAACTGGTAAGGCTAACAAAATAAAAAACATAGCGCAAGCATCCGCTTGTGCCGAATTATCCATAGAGTAGTCTTACCTCTTTCACACTACCAAGATTTTGAACCAAAAAAAAGCCTCCCGAAAATCGGAAGGCTTTTTCAATTTCTTTTAACAGAATGAGCCAATGCTCACATCCCCCGAAGGGATAGATAGATATATAACTGTGTGTAGAATGGATAAAAATGGGCTTTGGATTTCTCTTTTAGTCTTTAAAACACAATTTCAAAGACTTTGGATATTTTCCTTTACAAAGGTTGCCATTATTCAATTCGGAAAAATCATCTATTGGTATAGGGTTTTGCCAAATTCATCCTTTCAGGTATGCGTTATATATTTATAAGCCTTATTTTTTGGGCAAAATTGATGTGGTCCAAAGTTTTATCGGACCCAATCTTCAAATTCAGGTTTTTTCTGTGGGTTTGAATGGTGCTTAATTTGATGCCAAGTTCCTTTGCCATTTCCTCGCCCGATTTTCCTCTGGCAATCAATATAAGCACATCTTTTTCTCTTTTGGTAAGGTCATCGGCAGTTTTTTCAATCTCCTTTTGCTCATCAATTTTCTTTAGTATTGAGTCGTTGAAATATCTTCTGCCATTTTTCGCATCTCGAATTGCTTGCTTAATTACTTTGGGTTCGGAGCCTTTCACAATGAAGCCATAAGTACCGAGTTCCTTCATTTTCTGAATCCAATAAATGCTTTCATGGGCGGAGTAAGACAATATTTTGGTGTACGGATGCCTTTCCCGAATCAATTTGCAGGCCGCCAATCCGTCCTCAGGGTTTGGCATATTGATATCCAACAGCAAAACATCTGCCTGATTGCCCGATGAGTTGAACCAATCTTCCAATTCAGGCTTGCTTTTGGGCATTCCTACCACATTCATATCTTTCTCATCTTGCAAAATTGCCTTGATTCCCAGAGAAATCTCTAAGTGGTCATCGGCTATGCACACGTTGATCTTACGCTGTCTCATAGTGTTGGTTGGTTTTAATTATCGGATCCAACACAGGCATTTCCATAAAAATGCTTGTGCCACCATTGGGTTGAGATTGGACATCGATGCTTCCATTCATCAGCTCAATTCTGTTTCTCACGTTCTGAAGCCCTATTCCATTCGTTTTCAACTCGTCTTCCGCATTAAACCCAACTCCATTGTCTTCTACCGTTATGCTGATTGATTTACCGCAATTGGTAATGTTGATGATGATGGAATTGGCTTCGGCATGTTTCAGAATATTAGTGGTCAGTTCCTGAATTATTCGATAGCAATTATGCGCTTGCATGGGAATCAGCTCTTTTTCCATTCCGTGTTGCCAAAATTTGACTTTCATTTTCGGATTTTCCAGCTGATAAGCCATTTCTTGCAAAGCAAGGAGCAAACCCATTTCCTTTACCTTATCAGATTTCATTTGGTGCGAAAGCTGTCGGGTTTCTTGGTAGGCTTCATCTAGCAAACGCTTCACATTTTCATAAGCCACCCTATTTTGACTTCCGAATAGGTTGGAGATTCCCGAGAAATTGTGTCTGATGGCAACCAACATTGCTCCCAAGCCATCGTGCAGATTGTTGGCGAGCTTACTCCGTTCTTTCAAAATCGCATTTGTGGTTGCAGTCAACAATTCGCTTTGGTGTTCCGATTGTTGCACAAGTAATTGATGGTTTTGGAGTTCCAAATTTTCCTTCTCTTTCCGCATAACTCGCACTCTGCTTACCATTGCAAATCCGAGGGAAGCAAATGTAATGACATGGGCGATTTTGAGGAAATTATTCACAAACAGATTGGATTCCAACATTTCCGCATTTCGGAGTGCCAAAACCGCACAGCCAATTGCAGGTAAAATGAAAGCGATGGAGTAGAATGAAATTCCCTTGCGCTTTCCTACTCGCCAAGCTTGATAGATAACCGCAAATCCCCATGGAATTACCAATGTCAAAACAAGTAGGAAAAACTGTGTGAACTCATCTCTATTTGGCAAAAAATCGAACAGTTCCACGTTCATAATAAGAATATGAATTGTGAGAATTGCGTAGAAACCAATCAACGTGTAGCCAGAATAAGCTACATATTTGAGCTTTTTGTGCTTCCACATATCAAAATAATTGACTGAAAAACAGATAAATCCCATCTGAGAAAAGAAACTCCCAAAACTTCTGGCTCGTTGCTGAAACCACGGGGCATCTTGCCAAACATATTGAAACCCTAATCCGCTGTCTGCCAAATGGAAGAGCAAAATGGCAGACATCATAATAGTGAATGACCAATGGAGTGGTTGTGGATTTTTGAAGGAATAGCTTAGAGAAATGGCAATTACCAACATGAAAATTCCTGCGAAAATGCCATCCAGCATATTTGCCAGACTCAATTCGGCTATGTAATTTTCCGTAGAATGGAGCGTGAAAGGCAGTAAAAGCTTACCATGAGACTTGCCAATATATAAACAAAGTTTCTGAGTGGATTTTGCGGGAAGCCGGATTTTATAAACAAAATTCTTGTTGTCTATTTCCCTAGTTTGGAAATCAAAACAAGTTCCTGCTAAGCTTGAAGCATAGTTATTTAACTCTCCAATGCTGAAAAGCTGTATGGAATCAATATTGGCATAAGGCACTTCAAAAAAATAGGTGTGGGAAATCGAATCGGTATTCTGAAGCCGAAACTGGAAAAGCAAAGAAGTTTTTTCTGCATAATAGCCACGATGAAATAACTTCCCCTCAATTTTCCTGAATTCTATACTTTCATAGTAAGTAAGAATATCTTTTGCCGAAGCGTTTCCCGCATTTCTTACCTCTGCCACTTCCATAAAAGAACTGAGCAAAACAGATTGCTCGTTTCCATGAAGCAACACAGCTTTTGGCTTGGCATTGAGTGTTTCACTTGCCAATGAAATCAAAGTCAGAATTAGGAGAAATCGCAACATCATGTTAAATAGGAATTTAGGAACGGGAAATAAATAAACTACTATTTTATTGAAGTTTGTTTTTAGAGCTAGTCTAGGCAAAAAAGTTTGGCATAGCACCGCTATGGCAAACTTTTTTAACGAAGAATAGGTCAAAAAGAAACGAGATAAAAAGTAGCACTTTATTTAATTTCTGTTCCTTAGGCAGTAACGAATCTAACAATTATCCTATTAAATTTAGGGTGGATGCAATTTATCCGATTCTTTTACGCTTTTTTGATTTGTATTTTGCAGGGCGTTCTTTCCTTTTTTCCTTCGGCTCTTCTTCTTTTTCCTCCTCTGGCTTCACGAACTTGAGCAGAAATAGGAAGAAAACCGAGAACATAAAAATCCAATAGCTATTGGCAATTCCATTGTAGAAAGACTGATGGATTCCGATAATCAGCAGGAAAATTGAAAGCGTTAAAATTACGGCTCTTTTCATTTTAGAATTTTGAGGTTGGTCTGCAAAGCTAAGTGTTAAGGCATTAGACGAAAGACAATAGATAAAGGTATTGAATTTCAAACACTTACATAATTAATTGATTCCCAATTACCTTTGTCCACCTACTTAAACCAAGAAAATGGTGTTTGGTTGGATTTTGCGGTTTATGTTTCTGGCACAGAATGCAAAAATGGATGGATTTTAAAATTTTGAATTTTTTTCTAATTTCTCCTATCTAAAATCTTACTTCTTTTTATTTAACTTGCAAACAAATCATAATCAGAGATTATAAACAGAAAAGATTTTAGTAGCTGGTAATGTCGCTAGACTCGCCTTATCTGCGGTTTCTATAGTATAATTATGTATTTAATCGGAGATTATTAAACATAGCTGATGAAGAAAATATTCATTGTGGAAGATGAGACTTGCCATTCGGGAAGAGTTGCTGATTTTGTTGCAAAGCCGTTTGGAGTTTGCCGTGGTGGGAGCTTGCGGTTCGGTAAAGGAAGCACTGATTCTATTGCCCAACCTCAAACCTGACTTGGTGCTGATGGACATTGAACTGACGGATGGCAAAAGTTTCGAGATTTTGGAGCAGTTGGAGAGCATTGATTTCCGAATCATTTTCGCCACTGCTTACAACCATTTCGCCATTCGGGCAATCAAACTCGGTGCGCTAGATTATTTGCTAAAGCCGATTGATGAAAACGAACTGAATTTAGCATTAGACAAATACTTGAAAGAGTCAGAATCTGCCCAATCCAACCAAAACAAAAATAAAAGTTGGGAACTCCGAAAACGCAAACCGATTTCCTAGCTAATCAACTCCAGCAAAAAGACAACTCGCCCAAGAAAATTGTACTGAAAACCCTGCACGAAATGTTTTTTGTGAGTATTCAAGACATTGAATACTGCAAAGGCGAAGGTTCTTACACGACTTTCCACTTGGCTTGGAAATCAGCAGATTATGGTTAGCAAGCCTCTGAAGGAATACGAAGATTTGTTGCCGAATCCGCAATTTTTGAGAACACACAAATCTTATCTGGCAAATATCAATTTGGTAAAATCATTTAATCAAGATGGCTTTCGTGGTGCTAGAAAGCAGGACGGAAGTGCCAGTTTCGGTGCGTAAAAAGGAAAGTGTGTTGCAAGTTCTCTCACAAAAATAAGTTGCATGAAATCCATACAAATAGTTTGCTCGGTGGTAATTTTTGCTTTCCTGTTTGGTGGTTGCCAAGAAAATGAAACACAAACAAGCTGATTTGGAAGTGAGTTTCGATTCTCTTTATATGAGAATTGTAATGGAAAAAGATTCGGCAAAAAGGTTTAAAGACCTTGGCAACCTGCTGAAGAATCCGTGAATTGTCAGATTCCTCTGCGAGCCATGTTTATCACATGTTCGGGTTACTCCAATTTTCGGCATCGACCTTGAAGGGGCGGAGAAAGAAATTCGGAAATCAATGACCTTTTTGCCAGATGATGAGCCATCGGAACAGAAAGTCCGAAACTTATACATATTGAGCATGATTGCGAGGCTGAAAAATCAGCTCTACTCTGGGAAATTACTACATCACTCAGGCCGCAGAGTTGATTGTTCAGAATAATTATAAAATCAAATATCCTAAACCGTCTTCAATGACGCTTGATGATTGCGGTGGATTTGAACCGACACAACAAGTCTTATACCAATGCGCTCAAATATGC
The DNA here is from genome assembly GCA_963729615.1 of uncultured Cytophagales bacterium. Taxonomy (GTDB): domain Bacteria; phylum Bacteroidota; class Bacteroidia; order Cytophagales; family Flammeovirgaceae; genus JBLIFI01. The sequence continues at coordinate 205,479 of CAVSOI010000020.1, read as the reverse complement.
AAAAGCGTATTCGGATTTTTTCGAAAATCGAGATTATGAGAAAGAAAATTTCGTTACCTGCCTTTTAATGACTGTCGCAGGAATTTATGCGAATCCTTTTGTTCAGAATATAGATTCTTCGAACTACTATTTGAACAAAGCGTACTTCAGTGAAGGACAGCCTAAAGGTAGAGTCAGAAATGTTGGAGCGAAACTTACTTTATTTGAAGGCAGATATTTTCTATAGTCAGGCAAAATATGATTCCAGCCTATATTACCTCAATAAAGTAGGATTTCAAGGGGAGTCGTTCCAGTTCACAAGAAATAGCAATTTGGTTGGACTTTATGTAGAATTGGGAAAATTGGACAGCTCGAAACATCACTTGGCTTTGGCCGATGTGGCTTACGGGCAAGGCAATGAGGCGGATGTGATAAATTATTTGGAGAATAAAACCCATTATCTGATTGTTTCCAAGCAACACGAAAAGGCAATTGATGCTTTCAAAGAATTGAATAAAAGAAAGGCAGAAAAGGAGGTAAATGAAAATGCGAAAGCTGTGAACGAACTCACCACCGTATATTCCCTCCAAACCAAGGAAACGAAAATCAAGAAACTGACCCAAGAAGTAGATGCGGTTCAATTTACCTTGGCAAGAAGAAATTTGTATCTGATTGGATTGGGTTTATTGTTGCTGTTTTCAATAATTGCTATTGCTTTCGGTATTTCCATAAGTAAAAGAAGGAAGTTGGAGGCGGAAAATGAACGCATTTCTGCGCTCAACAATAAAGTGGATTTGGAGCAGAGATTGTTGCGAAGCCAGATGAATCCGCACTTTATTTTCAATAGTTTGGGTTCGATTCAGAGTTTCATTCGGCAGGAGAAAAAAGCGGAATCGCTTTCTTATTTGAGCCTATTTTCCAAACTCTTGCGAGGGAATTTGGAAAGTAGCCGAGCCAAGGCAATCACGTTGGAGAGTGAAGTAACTTTGCTGGAGAATTACCTCCAACTCCAACAAGTGCGAAACCCAGCCAGCTTTTCCTACCAAATCTCCCTTTCCGAATCTGCCGAGGAGGAGAAGGAAGAGTTGGAAATTCCGCCCATGCTTATTCAGCCATTTGTGGAGAACGCCATTCTGCACGGAGTTCGGGGAATGGAATCTGGCGGGGAAATCTCCATCAAAATTGATTTATCTGACGATTTGCTATTCGTAAAAGTGTTGGATAATGGAACTGGCTTGGTTGACAAGCCGAAATCTGACCACGAATCTCACGCCATCCAAATTGTGAAAGAGCGTTTGCAAATTTTGGAACAGCTTACCCAGAAACCCGCCAAACTCTCCATCCAAGACAGAACAGATGCTTCTGGTGTTTTGGTGGAGTTGGAGATTCCGCTGTTTGGTTAGTTAATTCTATCAGGGTTTTGAAGCCTTGAAGAGAAATCAGTTTATTCAATTCTGTCTGATTACATAATCCAATTTATGAACAGAAGAAATAATATACGCTGGCAGAGGTTGAAAACCCTGCCAGACGTTGAGTCTATCCGACATTAGTTCATAGTTTCTAATCCAAAAGTAGTCAAATCTGCACTCTCGTGTACATCCGTTTTTAATGAGTTTGCTAAGTCAAACATGAGATAAGTTTCAAACTCTTCTCAAATCGTACCTCAAAAATCGTAAATCGTAAATCCCCTCAATTACGTTCGTAAATCCATTCATTGCGTTCGTGAATCCTCTCTTTTCGCTCCTAGTTTCCTTCGATTTATCATAATTTCAATCCCTTCCTTTGTAGCATAATCAATTACGAAAATGAATATCAATCCTTTTTATTGGTATTCGGAGTAAGAGTCAACTACAAATAAAAGATGGAAAAACTAATCAAAATTAAGCCTGAGTACACTTCGTTAGAAGGGCTTTTGAGCCATGTGCAGAAAAACGGAAACTACGAAGCGTCCATTAAACACGACCAATGGAACGTGCGCAAAAATTCCAACAATCAATATGAGGACTGTCTAGTCGTCAAAAAAAGTGGAATGCACGGAATAGTTGCCCATTTCCAAGACAATGAAACATTACATGTTAGCCATATTGTTCCGAATGTATTCTTGAACGCCTACTTTGGCAAAAACCAGCAAGCGCACAGAAGCATATTTGAAATTATTGCTGGGAAAATAAAAGACACATTGCTGGCTGGTTCGCAACAAAAAACATTTGAGGAAATGGAACAAGCACTCCCAAAAGCAACTGTCTAATGAAATACATCTATCTACTATTATTCCTTTCAATTTCCACCGCATGTTTTTCCCAAGAAGAGCAGGGAGAATGGATAAAAACTGAAGGGGAAATTATGGAAATTACCTCTCATAGAGGAGGTAAAAAAATTCGGGAAACTGCTACGGTAAAATTCAACTTGGAAAACGGAACAGAGCAATTGGGAAGCATACAACTTTTCAGAATCCCGTTTATAGGGAGCATGTATTCTGTAGGCGATAAGATTACAATGAATTATAAAAAGAGTAATCCTGCTATTTCGGAAACAAATTTAGAGAGCTTCCTTTCTAATTACGGAATGTATATTCTGATATTCCTGGGAATTATTTTTTCGGCAAAATCACTTTTAAAAGTCCTGAAAGGGCAAAACAAGATTCATAATAGTTGACGCACGGTTATTATTATCAACCCTATTTTATTCTTTATAACCAAATTTGAATTTTAATTAAAATGAAAAAAATCAATTATTCCTTGGCGATTATATGCGCCTTCTTACTTACAGCTTGTGGCAACTCGCTAGACTTGAACGAGCAAGAAAGCATTAGCCAAATAGAGCAAATTATAAAAAAGGAATTGGGTGAAGATTTCGAATTTAAATATCTTAGAATATCTGCACTCAAAGAAATGAATTCTGATTTCTATGGGTTTAGCGTGAGTTACATTAGAGATGATGTGGAATATACTAGAGACTATGATGCTAAAACTGAAATCATGTCTGAGGAGAAAAAAGACATGATTCAAAATGCTGCGGCCTTTGCTATAATGGGTACTCCAAAGCAAATCAAAGTGTCAGATTTAAATTTCAGCTTAATCAATGAGAAATACGAAGAAGCCATCAAATTATTGGCAGAGGAATCTTTGGCAGATTTTCACCTGAATGATTGGGGATTCTCGGCAAACAAAAAAGGGAAAGTGGAATCTGGTTTTACTATTCACGCAACCAAACCAGGAGACAGCCCTTCTTTAGATGGCAGAAGAATTACGAGCAATTACTACGAAGTAAGTTTCACGGTAAAAGAAGATGGAACTTTGGAACTCCAAAGCTAAACTTTGGCAAAAATTTTAATACAAAATGCTAATCGAGGTTTGTAATGGGATCGGTAGCCGATGATATCGCCTTCGAGCCTCGGTTCAGTTTCTCGGAAGTGTTTCCTAACTTCCATTATTTAATCCAATCAAAATGAAAAAAATCAATTTAATCTTAGTTTCAGTTCTTTCTATGGCTCTTTTCTCTTGTGGAGGCGGTTTGCCAGATTTCAACGAGAAAGATGGGGTTTCCAGAGTGAAAGAGATTGCCGAAGACCAATTTGGCGGAGACAAGGAAATATACAGCCTAATGGTTGCCACAAAGGATCACCTGACTAGCGATGTGATGATGGTAGATGTTAGTTACACAAAAGACGGCAAAGACTACTCGCAAAGCTATTTGGTAGAACAAGACAATCTTGTAGAAGAGAAAAGCAACAACTTCAAAAACCAAAGTGGTGTTCAAATCAAGATTTCCGATATTGATTTTGACCAAATCAGCGAAAAATATAAGGAAGCCACCAAACTGATTGATGAGCAAGGGGAAATGGAGGATTACACACTCCACAATTGGATTTATCGCATGAACAGAAATGGGAAATTGGAATCAACATTCACTGTGGAAGCTACCAAGAAAGGGGAAGGCGTGGGTTTGGAAGGCCGAAATGTGGTAACGAACTATTATGAGTTCAATTTTGAGGTAGATGAGAATGGAGAGTTAGTTGTGAAAGGGTAGGTTTTTTTGAAAATGCAAAAAATCATATTCCAAAACCCACCGAAAATTGTTTCGGTGGGTTTTCTTTTGCGTAAAGCAAATGTTAATGAGGATTTTTAATGCTATTCAAAAATGTTTTTTCACGATATTACCGAAAATATTACCTGCTGATATGATTCAGATTTTGGTAGTATGTAAACTAAAACTAACATCTGATGAAGCAAAAATTCCTATTACTCTTATTCTTGAGTTCCTTTTTCCAGTTTTCTCAAGCGCAAACCAATGAAACCAGCTCCAACCTGTATGTTTGGAAAGGCAAAAAAACGCAATTCCAAAAAGGATACGTGGTGCTGAAATCGGGCAAAAAGCTAGAAGGCAAAATCTCCCTAAAAGGGAGGCAAGGAAGTGTAACGGGAGTTGAGTTTGAAGGAGACGGAAAAGAAATTGACTTTCCTTTGGCGGCACTCAAAGCCTACGGTTTGTCTGTTGGCGGTGGAGGAAACAACTCTGGCGGAAAGAAAAATCCAGTCAACACGGGCGCACCTATTTCTGACAACAACGAGGAACTCTACAATTGGAGAGACATGGGAACGGTTATGGGTAAAGTTGTCAGAAACACGAAACCAAGAAGTGGCTATGTGATAAAGAGAGACGGAACTCGCATTGAGGGCGAATTGCAGATAAAAGAATTGGATGGTGTTTTGGCAGAGTTCAAACTAAAGACCCGAATAATGGGTTTAAACATCTGACTGTCAGTAGATTAACTGTATTATTTTTAGGTTAGTCAAAATTTGAGATTTCATGTATTGTATTATTTTTAGATTTAATTAAAAAATGTATGTCAATATTTTGACTAAATAAAATAATAATAAGTTACTGATTAACAATTACTTAATTCATTTTTAATTCTTCATGGCCAGGCCACCCTGTCTTCATTCTTAATTTCCCCAATCAATAATTGTACTTATCAAATACATAACTCATAATTGGGGTTAAAGGGTAATAATGGGAAATTCAAATTATCGCCCGCACAGGTTTCGCACTATGGTTTGCTGATGACTATGGCAGAATTGGGAGAGAAATCCCAAAAAGACGAAGCGCAGAATTTCCACCCAGGAAGTGTAACGCTAAAAAATGGAGAAATGAAAAAAGGCTTTGTGGCTTTTCAAGGCAAAAAACCTATCAATCCGAACAAGACTTCGCAAGGAGATAAGTACAATGGCGTTTTCTTTACTCCATCCGAGAAAGACTTTGTGAAAACTTTTGCCGATGAGGAAATCCGCTTCATAGTTCAAAGTGTAGGTGGAAATGACTTGACCTACAGCTTGTACCAAGATGGTTTTGTAGCAGAAAATGCGATGGACGATGTTAAATTCAAAGATGCACTCAAAAAGTTGAATCCAGGCACACTCACTTTAGAAAATGGCAAAATCCTAGACGGAGATGTTTCACTAATGGGACGCACTGCGGTAAACTTCCGAGACTCGAACGGGGCAATCAAGAAGTATGAGGCAAAAGAAGTGAAGCGTTTCGATGTGATGGCAGATGGCGAGAAAAAAGCGGCTGTGAAAATTGGAGAGTTCATGACGGAGGAATATTTTGGCGGAAGCACATTCTGGGTATATGAGAACCCGACCCCGACAACAATCAACGAAAGTGCTACAAATACAGCAAAATCTGTGATTGGATTGGGAAGTTCCGTAACTTCTGCCCTAATCATTAACAATGATGAGAAAAAAAATGGCTACGAAACCAATTTGGATAGCGTCATTATGAATTCCAATGCAGAACAATTGAAGGAAATCAGAGATGCTTTCTTGACTTTGCAAGGCTACGATAATAGCGATGAACTTCAGGATAGAAGCGACAACGAAACTGCGAAAAAATATGATGCGGCATTGAATTTGGCAATTGCGGGAAAAGAAGCCAGAGACGAAATTGTGATTTATTACAACGAGATTATTCTCATTAATAAATCTACCAACGAGAAATATGTGCTGATTGACAAAAAGAAGATGATGAACAACCAAATGGAAGCTCTGCTAATGGGTTGCTACACTTTCCTTTCGCTAGACAAAAAAGAGCAAAAGAAATACTACGATTTAGATATAATTGCCGAAACAGCAAAAATGCTGGATGAGTGCTATTGAACAGCAAGGCACAGGATTTTAGACAATAAGTACAAGCATAAAATAGCAATCTCGTAATCCATCAGCAAAATCATTTTTTCATCCTGAAAATCTCGCAAATCCTGATTCAGACATTTTGTGTTCTTCTGGGAAGAATAACTTACGGAATTTCTGCAAAAAACAGTTGAATCAGGATTCGCAGGATTTTCGGGATAAGGCAGGATTTCGGGAATTGGCGAGTTGGCGATTTTGTGAGTTGGCGAATTTTGAAGTGTGGGGTTTGCGGGAATTTGCAAATGGCAAAAAACAGTTGAATCAGAATTCGCAGGATTTTCGGGATAAGGCAGGATTTTGGGTATTTCTGCAAATCTATTTACCCAATTGTAGAGTTTAGCTGAAAAGGCAACTGAATGGAAACCTGCGTTCCCTTTGCTTTTCCTGCTTGCAGAATATCGTTTATTTTCAGGCTGATGTTGCCAATTTTACCTCTATTGAAATTCCTGATTCGCTCGTTGATGATGGAAGTCGCCAAAGATTCGTAGATAGGATTCGTTGCCTGCCTTTGCTGTTTGCTGGTGGAAATTCCGATTCCGTTATCGCTGATGGTAATGGAAATCGTGTTTTCAACCATCTCGAAATGCACTTTTATGTCTCCTTTTTCTTTTTGGAGTCCGTGTTCTATGGCATTTTCTATGAACGGTTGCACAAACATTGGGGGAATCATGATTTCGTCTTCGTCCATTCCTTCGCCAAGTTCCAAGGTGTAGGAAAATTCTTTCTCGGAGTAGAGTTGTTGCAAATCCAAGTAATTTTTGAGCATTTTGGTCTCCTCGGCAAGAGTAATATAGTTTTGGCGGGAATGAGCGAGAATCTGCCGCATCAAACCTGCAAATTTTGTCATGTATTCATTCGCCTGAATCGGGTCTTTCTGGAGCATGAAACTCTGGATAGAACCAATGGCGTTGAAAATGAAATGTGGGTTCAGTTGCGAGCGAAGGAAACGTTGCTCGATTTCCATTTTTTCGGTTCTGGTTTTCACTCTCTCTTTCTGCGAGTGGAAATAGAATGCCAAACCAGATGCAAAAAGCAACAACATGGAAACTCCACCAATCAAAATCCATTGCCTTTGCTTGTGGAGTTCCAACGTTTTAATGGAGCTTGCCTGAGTCAGATTCTGAATTTCCGCTTCCTTCTTCTCAGTTTCATATTTAGTTTGCAATTCCTCTAACTTTCTGGTTTTCTGCATCTTATATAAGCTATCATCAATCGCAGTCATTAACTGATAATATTTTAGGGAAGTTCTGAAATCTCCTTTATTGCTATAGGCCTTTACCAAAACATCGTATCCTTCACGTTTTTTGGTAGATTTTTCTGAAATCAGTTCCTTGCCAATTTCAATCGGAGTTTGGATTTCGCCTAGGGCAATTCTTGCTTTTGCTTCTGAAGTGAGAGATTGGAAATAGCTGTTTTGGTCTCGGCTATTCTTGAAAAAGCTGACCGATGCAATTGACATTTCCAAAGCCTCATTCAGTTGCTCTCTACTCGGATTTTTTTGTAGCAAAATGGCAGAGGAAAGTTGATGTTGCGCAATGGCGACTCCATAATCGTAATTGATTTCTCTCAATCCAGCCAACCCCAATTTGGCATAATGCACTGCAGAATCTGGTTGGAAAAACGTCAAATCAGCAGATTTTTCGCAGTAATATTTCGCCAAATTAATGTAAACCTGATAAAGTGTCGGCACTTCATGAATCGTGCCTTTCAATAGTCGGATAGATTCGTGCGCCCGTTCAATGCTTTCTCCAACTCTATCCATCATGCTCAGCAAATCGCCAATGTTGGAGTTTGAAATGGCGACTGCCGCTGGGGAACTGCCCAACTCAATTTCAATATCCAGCGATTTCTGATAGTAAATCAGCGCATTCTCGTATTCACTTCTCACAAAAAAATAGATACCGTAACTATTGTAGGCATCGCTCAACCGCTTTTCATCTCCCAATTCTGTCAATTCCTCCAAAATTTCCTTTATCAACGTCTCATCGGAGTTGGCTAAGTTGATATTGATATGGATGACCGCATATTTCGCAAGCACATTCGCTTTCAGGCTATCGGGAATTTGGCTGGATTTTGCCTCCTCGTAAGCCAGTTCCATAAAATACATGCAGGAATCGGGCATCGGTTTTTTGTTGAAATAGTAGATTGCCGAGCTAATGCAACTCTCAATCTTAACTTTGCCAACCGATTCTGAAACTATTTCGGAAAGGCTATCAATATTCTGGGCAAATACCTGATTGGTCGAAATCCAAAAAAGGCAAATCATCACTATTCCTTTTTTTAAAAAAAAGAAATTAGCGGACATAAAACTGCCTACGGAAGAACTAAATTTTTTGAGTTTTGAGTACACTGAATAAATGCTTTCGTTAGCCGAAAGGTTAGTGAAAATCCAAATCTATATATATTGGTGCGAGGAAAACTTGCCTTCGAGTATTCGTTGGAGTTGCTTGCGTATGCGCTAGGATTTTTCGAGTATTCGTTTGGATTTTGCAAGGAAGCGAGTTGTAAATTAGCGAATTGCTGAATTGGCGAAATAGCGAATTGAAAAATTAGAGTTTATGAACAAGATGAATAATATACGCTGGCAGAGGTTAAAAACCCTGCCAAACGTTGAGTCCATAATCTCTATTATAAAACTATAGGAATATCGGTTTAGAGCGCATAGCACTTTTTGAAGCGGACGCCCAATACTGTCAATTTGAGGAAAATATATGTTTCATTTCATATCTTACATCCAAGTACAAAAAAAAGCGTGATTTGAAAATATCAGTTCTGTAGGACGTAGCTCTAGCTGCGTCCAAATCACAAACGGAAAGTGCTGAAAACGCTTTTCAACACTAAGTTGGTGGTATTGAGCGGACGCTTCAACGAATGACAAGTCCGAGTGGATGCTCGAACTATTTGGGCGACCTATCCCGATATACCTATAAAACTAATTCAAACCAAAATGGATGGGAAGTTTTAGTTCCACTCTCGTTCCGCTTATTTTTCCGTCAATTATTCTGTCAGAGACTTCTATGCTTATATTTTCGGTACTTTGCTTGTTGAAATTGTAAATTCGTTCTTCAATAATGGCAATTGCCATGGAAACATGGTCAGAGCTCTCGTCTTTTTTTCTGTTCTTGCTGACAGATATTCCAATTCCGTTATCTGTAATAGATATAAGAATTGTATTTTTGATGATCTCGAAACTGATTTTTACTTTTCCGTCCTCTTTATGGATTCCGTGTTCAATGGCATTCTCCACGAATGGTTGCACGAACATGGGAGGAATGAAAGTTTCCTGCTCGTTGAGTTGCTCGGAAATCTCAATTTCATAGGTAAAATCCTTCTCCGAATAGAGTTTTTGAAGTTGGATGTACTTTTCTATCATCTCAATTTCTTCTGAAAGTGGAATGTGCGTTTGGCGTGAATGGCTGAGTACTTGGCGCATCAATCCCGAGAATTTGGTCATGTAATCGCTTGCCTGCACGGCATCTTTGTTGAGCATGAAGCTTTGGATAGACCCAATGGCATTGAAAACAAAATGTGGGTTGAGCTGAGATTGAAGCGCAACCAATTTAGAGGCGTTCAACTCTTCAATTTCCTCGGCTCTTTGCTTGAGGGAATCCAATCTCTTTCTGAAATAAAGCGTTACCAAAGCTACCGAAAGCACAACCGAAACCGCAAAAAACCACCAAGTTTGCCAAAAAGGTTTGCCAATAGAGAATTTCATAGTTTGGTAATCTTGCCTTTTCCCCTTCAACTCCAAGCTGATTTGGAACTCATAATTGCCTGATGGCAGAGATTTATACTCAATATAATTTTCTTGGTAATTTTGCGAATTCCATTCTTGGTCAATTCCTTTCAACCTATATTTATATCTCAAATCTTGCTGAAAAGTTAAACTTGGCGCAAAAATCTTGAAGCTGATTCTGTTTTTGTCATAAGCAAGTTTTGAATTCTCCGAGTCAGAGAAACGTACATCATTGGCAAAACCAACTAGCTCTTTCAGTCTAATTTCCTCTGCCCGATTGTCTATTTCACTAAGCAAAAAACTTTGCAAACCAAACTGGTGCAAAAACCAAATCTGCTTGTCGTCCACTTCAAAATCTTTGAGTTGATTACTTTTCAATCCATCGGACAAACCTATTTTTTTAAGCAGATTTCCCTCCAAATCCAAAATGAAAAACACGCTTTTGGTGGCCACATAAACTCGCCCTTTTTTCACTCTGAATTGAGTTGTTCCAGCAAGTGTTTCGGAAGAAATGTGTTTACTGAAAACACTTATTTTACCTTCAGAAAATTTGAGTAAACCCTGTTTTTGGCTCGAGGCCAAAACGCCTGCTTCCGTACTTTCTAGTTGCGTGGAAATGATGGATTTTCCTTCAAATTGTATTTCCCCAACCAAATATCCCTCCTTATTCAGCAACTTCAATCCCGTGGAAGTCCCCACAATTATTTGCCCTTTTTCAGTTTTACAAACCGCATAAGTCCTTCCCAGTTTATGTTTGTAGGCAGTAATGTCGTTTACCGACTCCAAACCCAGCAATTTCAACCCGAAACTAGTTGCCAAAATATAGCCTGAATCCTGAGCCAACATATTCTTGACCGAACCTGCTGAAATCTCTTTGTCAAAAGCATTTCCTTTGCTATCAATTCTATTCAACTGGTTCGACATGTAGAATATATGCCCGTTTTCGGGAAAATACTCCAAAAAGTTGATTGCCTTTTGGCTGGTCGAATTTATCTTCGATTTCAAGCCATTGCCATATTGATATACATTTCCCAGCAAGTCGCCTAGCAACAAATCGCCATTTTTGTAGAGTGCTATTTTAGTCAGATTTTCTTCCTCCGAAAAGTGGTTTGCCATCCCAGATTTCGGAATGACAATAACTCCCTTTCCGAAAGTGCCGAGCAAGATATTCCCTGATTTATCTTCAAAAACTGCGGAAATGAATGTGTTTTTTAGGATTGGATTGGGCGGTTGCTTGCTCTCCGAAAATTCATCTGAATCGGGAATATCCAACCTCCTGATTCCCTGATTCTGATTGGCAAACCAAAAGTGGTTTCTCGTGAAATATAGCCTAGCGAGTGAATCTGGTTGAGATAGTATTTTTTTGAACCTGAAACTGTTTTTATCGGTTGAAATGTTGAGTAGAATATCAGAATCATTTATTATTCTGGCGAATAACTTGTCGTTTCTATGATGCAGAGAAATATAATCTGGATTGTTCCGATGCGCTCCTCCCGTTATAAATACCTCCCTCGTTTCAGTTTCCGAAACCTCTCGAATAATGGCCTTATGTTTTTGGATGAGTAATTTCCCATTTCCATTTTTCACAATCATTCTGCTGGAGAAATTGCCCACACCTTCCTTAAAAAGCACTTCGTTGCCAGTCGGTTTTGGTTTATAGCAAGATTTGCTGCAAACCACAATCTGATTGCTCGGCAGGAAATTGAAATGCGTATAAACATTTAGCAATGAGTCGGGTACAGTATGAAAAAGTTCCATTTGCCCATCGTAGATTCTGAATATTTGTCCGTTCAGATTGTTGCAATAGATATTCCCTTCATAATCTTTTTTGAGGTAAAAAAGCGAATTGCCCAAAATGTCTGGATGGTTCAGCTTTCGGAACTCATAGCCATCATAACTATAAAGTCCATCGTTGGTAGCAATCCAATAGATTTCATCATCAGTCTGACCAATGCTATAAATGTCTAAAGCAGAAAGTTCATCTTTCCCTAAAGTAAAATAATACGGGTCTTGCGCCAGTATTTCAAAGCCCAGAAGTAAGAACAATAGCGGAAAAATCCATTTCATAGGAACGGGTAATAAACAAATTGCCATTGATAACTCATTTTATGCAATCAATGAAAATCAAATCCATTGAACTCATATTTTACGGAAGTAGCAAGATTCCAATAACTACTTTGGAACTGCGATATCAAGCTAAATAATTTCAATTTTTCAGTATCAATCCTTGGTTAGTCAAGCCTGTCATTTGTGTAGGGATGTTGCGTGCAACGTCTCTACGGACTGCTCGCTAGTTTAGGGTATGTTTGAATCGACTTATTTTTGGTTTCTACGGCTTTTCAAAAATGCTTTTCTTCACAACATCAGTTGACAAGCAAAAGTACGAATCAGTTTCAATCCAAACCTGCAATTTTCTTTAGTTTGGAAATATTATTCACAAAAATCGCACGCTTTTCAGTCCGAATCAAACCATCTTCTTTAAACTCTTTGAGCAATCGCATCAAAGTTTCCCGAGCCGTTCCCACAATATTCGCCAAATCTTCTCTCGAAAGTAAAATTGGCTTTTCTTGAACGGCTTTTCCTTGAATGGTTTCTTTTTGGCTGGAGTTTCCTTGGTTGGATTTTTCTTCCTGATAGCGTTCGTGGAGCAGAAGCAAATAAATGGCGAGTCGTTCCCGCACATTTTTCTGTGCCAAAATGGTAATTGTATTCACCATCACGCCAAACTCGTGCGCCATATTCTGAATGAGCCGAGTTTTCAGCAGTGGGATTTTCTCAATCAATTCGGCAAAATCATGAGAGTTGATAAATCCTATTTCGCAATCCTCAATCGCCTCGCAAGAATCGCAATAATATTCTCCGCACAAAAGCGCATGGTAACCAATTAAATCTCCTTTTCTGTAGATGTAGAAAATCTGCTCCTTCCCGTTCAATCCCACCTTGAAAATTTTCGCTTTTCCCTTCTCCAACAAAAAAATACCTGTCGGAAGCCCATCATCATAAAAAATTAGTTGCCCTTTCTTAAAAGTCAGGAACTTCATTTTCTCCCTAACCATTTCATAGTCAGCAGATTGCAAGCTAGAAAGGATTTCCTGACTATTAAAATCTAGGTTGGCAGAAAGCATGGTGTCAGAGTTACTTTAAAACGTAATATCAATCACATTTTAAAGTAGCGAATATGATTGCATTGCAAGATACTATAGAATTACATTTGCAAAAAAAAGTTTAAGAAATACATAGTTCCAAATTGAACAATCTCTCATCCAAATTGAACCTCTTCAGAAACTTCCTCTCGTTTGGAGTGCTTTCTATGTCCCTTATTTTTGCGCCAGTCTTGGCGGAGAGACAAGAAACTGAGCTGGTAAATTTTGAGGAAGAAAGAAAAGTGGAGGAAGAAAGAAGAAACCACGATTTGAAATCGGGTATTTCCGCAAACTTCGTTTCGTATCTCTATTCCGGAGGTTCAAATGGAAATGATTTTGCAGTAAATAGTTCTGTTGCCAAAAAGCTTCAAGACAACATTACGTCTCCCATTTTTGGAGCATTTCCAAATGCTGCATTCCCCAATTCTATTGAGTCAGAATTCAAACATTTTGCTCAATCTCTATCCCAAATAACAATTGCCCCACGCTACAAAGTGTGTTGCTCATATCTCTTATGAGCTTTTAGGTAATTCGGCTCAATAGCAATCTATTTATGTTTGCTTTCGCCAAAATCCAATCAATAATTTTTAGCAATATTATTAGGGAAAAGTAAATCCCTCGGAGTGGTTTTTAACCCTCCGAGTGGTTGAACGATTCAAGGATGAACGGTTAAAATCAATCCACTCGACTCTCCCAAAAAATAATTACAACCTTATTGAAACCTCTACGTTTCTGCATCCATCATTTACTTTTCTAGATATTACTCGAATAGTCTTTTTGCTTAGCACTTACGTACCAAGCTAAGAATATGCCGTCCCTTTGGGACTTTGCTTTGAGTCCCAAAGGGACGGGGACGCCAAGTCGGCATACATTTAGGGTAGGACGTAAGTCCTATCCCAGTTTGATAAATCTTGATACTCACTACTAAATACTCATTACCCACTACCAATAAATCCATGAATAAATTTCTCCAAATCATCGGTCTTTTCGCTTTGATTCTCCAAATTAGTTGCACTTCACACGAAGAAAAACACGAAGAGGAAACCAAATTTCTGGTTACCAGTCCAATCCAAATGGACACTTCCATTATGAGAGATTACGTGGCGCAAATCCACTCAATCCGGCACATTGAATTAAGGGCTTTGGAGAAAGGCTATTTGCAAGATTTCTATGTAGATGAAGGTCAGTTCGTGAAAAAAGGGCAGTTGATGTTCCAAATCATGCCAAAAATCTATGAAGCGGAAACTCATAAGGCAGAAGCTGAAGTGGAATTTGCCAACATCGAATACTTGAACACCAAGAGTTTGGCAGACAAAAATGTGGTTGCTCCAAACGAATTGGCATTGGCAAAAGCGAAGTTGGATAAAGCAAAAGCCGAACTGGAATTGGCACAAGTCCACCTAGGATTTACCAAAATCAAAGCACCTTTCGATGGAATTATTGACCGTCTGAAAGTGCGACAAGGAAGTTTGCTAGACGAAGGCGAGTTGCTAACTACCATTTCTGACAACAGCACCATGTGGGTTTATTTCAACGTGCCTGAGCCAGAATACCTCAATCTGCAATCTGAAGTGAATAAGAAAGACGACCTCATCAAGGTAAAATTGCTGATGGCAAACAACAAGCTGTTCGACCAAATTGGCGTGGTAGAAGTAATTGAGGCAGACTTCAACAACGAAACGGGAAATATATCTTTCCGAGCGACTTTCAAAAATCCTAAGAAGCTGCTCAGACACGGGGAAACTGGAAACGTGCAAATGACAATTCCTCTGAAAAATGCCATTATTATCCCTCAAAAAGCCACTTTCGAAATCTTAGATAAGAAATACGTATTTGTGATAGACGAAAACAACAAAGTGAACTCCAGACAAATTATGGTGGGTGCAGAAATGGAAGATTTATATGCGGTAACTGAAGGATTGAAAGCCACAGACAAAATTTTGCTCGAAGGCCTACGAAGAGTAAGGGAAAATGATGTAATCGCCTACGAATTCGCCAAACCCGAAGAAGTGATTGCCAATTTGAAAGTTTACGTAGAGTAGAATTTACGAATTACGATGGACGAGCTACGATTGAAAAACTGCTACCACCCGTAGCCGAATCGAAATTTCAATCTTATAACAATTGCGAAGAATCACAGCATCATCCATAAATTAAAAATCCTTTCAAGAAATCGTACCTCGTACTTCGTACATCAAAAATCCTTTTAAAAAATCGTACATCGTAATTCGTACATCAAAAAATACAATAATGTTCGAGAAATTTATAAAAAGACCCGTTCTTGCCATCGTATTATCCTTGGTAATTATATTTTTGGGAATCCTAGCTATTACTGGCTTGCCGATTTCCCAGTTCCCAGATATTTCGCCACCAATGGTAATTGTGCGGGCATCGTATCCTGGCGCAAGTGCCGATGTATTGGTGCAGTCAGTTTTGATTCCGATGGAGCAGGCAATTAACGGAACTCCTGGCATGAAATACATGACTTCCGATGCCACAAGTGCAGGAGAGGCTAACATTCAAGTAGTGTTTGAGCTCGGCACCGATGCGGATGGCGCAGTGGTAAACATCAACAACCGAATTGCCCAAGTCCGAAACCGTTTACCAGAATTGGTGCAACGAGAGGGAATAATTGTGAACAGGCAACAGCCGAATATGCTGATGTACGTCAACCTATTCAGCACCGACAAAAATGCGGACATGAAATTCCTGTTCAACTTTGCTGGTGTAAATATGTTGCCAGAATTGCAGCGTATCAATGGAGTTGGGCAAGCAAGTATTTTGGGAAGCCGTCAATATGCCATGCGTATTTGGCTGAAACCCGACAGAATGCGAGCTTATAATGTCTCCACCGAAGAAATTATGGAAGCTTTGGCAGAGCAAAGTGTCATTGGTTCTCCCGGTCGGATTGGGCGTGGCGATGGAAAAACTTCTCAATCTTTGGAATATGTGCTTTCTTATGAAGGTAGGTTCAACGACACCAAACAATACGAAAATGTGATTATCAAAGCCAACTCCGAAGGGGAAATGCTCAAGTTGAAAGATGTGGCAACAGTCGAGTTTGGTAGCGAATATTATGATATCTACTCCAACAAAGACAATTTTCCTTCTGCGGCCATCGTGCTGAAACAGACATACGGAAGTAACGCAAGCGATGTAATTGAAAGCGTAAAAGCCAAGTTGGATGAACTCAAAGAAAACTCATTTCCTCCTGGAATGGATTACGAAATCAGTTACGATGTTTCCACCTTTTTGGATGCTTCTATTGAGAAGGTTATTCACACTTTGGGCGAGGCATTTATCTTGGTTGCTTTGGTGGTTTTCCTATTCTTGGGCGATTGGCGTTCTACTTTGATTCCAACCATTGCCGTGCCTGTTTCTCTGATTGGCGCATTCATGTTCATGCAACTTTTCGGATTAACTATTAACTTAATCACGCTTTTCGCACTCGTTTTGGCAATTGGTATTGTGGTAGATGATGCGATTGTGGTGGTGGAAGCCGTTCACGCCAAAATGGAGGAGAAGAATTGCAGTCCATTTGTAGCCGTTAAACAAGTTTTGCACGAAATCAGCGGGGCAGTTATTGCCATCACGCTTCTGATGACTGCGGTTTTCATTCCCGTAGCCTTCATGTCGGGTCCGGTTGGAGTTTTCTACCGTCAGTTTTCAATTACCATGGCAACTTCCATCGTAATTTCGGGCTTTGTGGCACTCACGCTCACTCCTGTACTTTGCGCCATGATTTTGAGAAATAACCACGGCAAACCCAAAAAGCGCAATCTTTTCACTCGCTTCATGGATGGTTTCAACAATGGTTTCGAGAAATTAACAGGGAAATATGTCGGATTGCTCAAACTAATTGTGAGCAGAAGAATGGTTACTTTCGGCATTTTGTTGGCGTTTGGAGTGGGAATTTTCCTAACTGCACAGAACCTTCCAACTGGTTTCATTCCCTCGGAAGACCAAGGAATGATTTACGCCATTGTGCAAACTCCTCCCGGTTCCACTTTGGAGCGCACCAATGACATCACGCTCAAACTCCAAGCCATTGCCGAGGAAATTGACGGAATCCAATCGGTTTCTGCCTTAGCAGGTTACGAAGTTTTGACGGAAGGACGTGGTTCAAACGCAGGAACTTGCTTGATTAACCTCAAACCTTGGCACGAGAGACATCACACTGTAAAAGAAGTGATTGAAGAGTTGGAGGAGAAATGTCGGGATATTCCCGGAGCGGTCATTGAATTTTTCGACCCGCCAGCCGTTCCCGGTTATGGCGCAGTTGGCGGTTTCGCACTCCAATTGCTCGACAAAACCAACACGGGAACTTATGCAGATTTGGAGAACATCAACACCCAGTTTATGGATGAACTCCAAAAAAGGGAAGAATTGTCTGGATTATTCACGTTTTTCAGCGCAAATTATCCTCAATACGAGTTGGAGATTGACAATGAACTCGCCATGCAAAAAGGCGTTTCCATTGCCAAAGCCATGGACAACCTTTCTATTTTGATTGGAAGTAGCTACGAATTGGGTTTCATCAAATTCGGAAGATTCTTCAAAGTATTTGTGCAGTCATCGCCCGAATACAGAAAACTCCCACAAGATGTTTTGAGCCTTTTTGTGAAGAACGATAAAGATGAAATGGTGCCTTATTCGGCTTTCATGAAAATCAGGAAAACGCAAGGGCCGAACGAAATCAACCGCTACAATATGTACAATACGGCTTCCATTCGGGGAGTTCCCGCCAAAGGATTCAGTAGTGGCGAGTCAATTAAGGCGATTCAGGAAGTGGCGAAACAAACTTTGCCAAGAGGCTACGACATTGATTGGGGCGGACTTTCCTACGATGAAGTTGCCCGTGGAAACGAAGCAATTTACATCTTTATCATCGTTTTGGCGTTCGTTTATATGGTTTTGGCAGCTCAATACGAGAGTTTTCTCATTCCGTTGGCGGTAATTTTCTCCCTTCCTGCTGGAGTTTTTGGCTCGTTCATCTTGCTGAAAATGATGGGTTTAACCAATGATATTTACGCACAAGTCGGCTTGGTAATGTTGGTTGGATTGTTAGGAAAAAATGCTGTATTGATTGTGGAGTTTGCCGTGCAACAACACGAAGCGGGCATGACCATTCTCGAAGCGGCCATTGAAGGAGCAAGAGTGCGTTTCCGACCCATCCTGATGACTTCCTTCGCATTCATTGCAGGTCTGATTCCCTTGGTTCTCGCCACAGGACCGGGCGCAATTGGCAACCAAACCATTGGCGCATCTGCACTTGGCGGAATGCTTTTCGGAACTATTTTCGGAGTAATTATTGTGCCTGGCTTGTACTTCATTTTCGGCTCAATATCTGATGGCAAGCATTTAATTAAAGACGAAGACGAAAGTCCATTGACTGAAGATACACATCAATTAGAAAACATCGAACATGCGTCTTGATTTGTTGATGTGTTGATTTGGCAATGTGTTGATGCGATGATGAAAAAAAATGTTTGACAAAAGAAATAGTGAATCCCTCCGAGTGGTCTGAAAGACCCTCGGAGTGGTTGAACGGTAGAAATCAAAGTCTATATTGAAAATTGTCATTTACTGCAAAAATACTGTTCAATGCCAAAGACAGGGCATGCCCTGTCTCTACATTGTTTGTTCGTACCTTGACTCTCCGAGTCGAGTTTGTCTTCAAGTCGAATTAGAATGAGTACAACAAAAAAATTGAAACAAGTTCTAATACTTCTTCAAAAACTAACTATTCAGGCTTAAAATCATTCCATAAAATGAATCATAAAATAAATAATAAATCGAGAGAAAATCCTACAAGCTATCCTCGTGTAAGCATCCAAACTTGCACCTCAAAAAGTCGTCATTGGATTTACAAGTTGGTTGGATTGGCTTGTATTTGGCTGACTTTCCAATCTTGCATTCCTGTTCTGACAGAGAAAAAGGCAAATACTTCTGTTCCGGAAAGCTACCAAAATGTGGCCGATTCAGATGATATTGCCACCATCAGTTGGAAAAAATATTTCAACGACCAAAATTTGATTTCGCTGATTGACACTGCGTTGAGCAACAATCAGGAACTGAATATCAATTTGCAGGAAATCATCATCGCAAGAAACGAAGTCCAAGCCCGAAAAGGGGAATATTTGCCTTTTGTGGATGCCCGAGTTGGGGCGGGTTTTGATAAGCCTGGCAGATATACGAGTCGAGGTTCGAGTGAGGCGACTACCGAAATCAGACCTGGAAAGGAAACTCCAGACCCATTGCCCGACTTTATGATTGGTGCTTATGCCACTTGGGAATTGGATATTTGGAAGCGATTACGCAACTCCAAAAAATCTGCTTACACCAGATATTTGTCTTCTGTAGATGGCAAAAACTTTTTGGTAACCAACTTGATTGCCGAAATCGCCAACTCCTATTATGAGTTGCTGATGTTGGACAGCCAATTGGTTATTGTAAGGCAAAACATTGAAATTCAAAGTAATGCCTTGGAAATTGTGAGGTTACAAAAGCAAGCAGCACGAGCTACCGAGTTGGCTGTTCGCAGATTCGAGGCAGAAGTAATGCACACCAAAAGCCTCCAGTTCGATATCCAACAAAGCATTGTGGAGACCGAAAATAGAATCAACTTTTTAGTAGGAAGATTTCCGCAACCTGTAACTAGAAGCCTAAATACTTTCAACAGCATGATGCCCGACACGCTCCATTTTGGAACTCCCGCTCAATTGCTGGCAAATCGCCCAGATATTCGGCAGGCAGAATTGGAGTTGGTAGCTTCCAAATTGGATGTTCAGGTAGCGAGGGCAAACTTCTACCCATCTTTGGGAATTTCCGCAGGTTTGGGTTTTCAGGCTTTCAATCCGAGTTTGCTTCTCCGAACTCCAGAATCTTTGCTATATTCTTTAACGGGAGATTTGATTGCGCCATTGGTAAACAGAAATGGAATCAAATCTGCTTATTACAATGCCAACGCAAGGCAAACACAGGCTGTTTACGAATACGAACAAACGATTTTGAACGCTTACATAGAAGTTGCCAACCAGCTTTCGATGATTGATAATCTGCAAAGCAAATTTGAACTGAAAGCCACACAAGTTCAGGCACTGACCGAGTCAATCGAAATCTCCAACACACTTTTCCGCTCTGCCCGAGCCGATTATATGGAAGTGCTGATGACGCAGAGAGATGCCGTGGAAAGCAGATTCGAACTGGTTGAAACCAAAATGCAACAAATGCACGCAGTTGTGAACGTATATCGTGCGTTGGGTGGCGGATGGAATTGAAGTTAGTCGTTAGTCAAAAGAGATTAACAAATTTTCTGTGCCTGTCGAAAAGAAATTGACAGGCACAGCTTTTCTTAAAAAGTAATCCATTATGTATACTAATTGGATACTCTACCCGACTGTTTTTGCAAATACCTGATAATCAGATATTTATTTTTTTTGCTATTCAAGGCTTCTTAGCCTTGAATCAATGTTGGCAAGTTCCCTAACTTGCTAAAAACAAGAAAGTTAGGAAACTTTCATCAGACGAAATCGAGGTTTAGAAACCTCGATTAGCAAAACGGTCGGGTTACAGTACTAATTGGACTTTGGACTAAGGACTTTGGACTGCTTAGCAAAGTTCCTTCATATATATTAACCAATGAAAAGCTTACGAACCGAGATATTTTAGATAGTATTGAGACTATTTTGCATAAAAAAACCTTTTTCAAATTTTTAATGAACTTGCTTGCCACTTATGATGTAATTTTTCGATGTAAGAAATTCACGTTTCTGCTCGGATTATTATTGTTATCCAACTTGGTTTTGGCGCAGGTTATCCAATCTGGCGTAGCTAATTTGGTGGAGGTAGATTTTTCAGAAGCAGAGCCAGTTTCCTTAGATGGAGACTGGAGTTTTTATGCTGGCAAATTTTTAACTCATAAAGAAGTAAGCGAATATTCGGGGAAACCCAAGTTTGCCTACGTGCCAAGCATGTGGACAAGCACTACTTGGAATGGGGAATTGCTCAATGGATTTGGCTACGCTACTTATTGGCTAAAAATCCGACTGAAAGAACCGCCACGCAATTTGGCACTCAAAATGAGGGGAGCATCTTCTGCCTACAAGGTGTTTATTGATGAGGACCTTTACGTGGAATCGGGCCGACTTGCCACCTCCGAAGCTTTGGCAATTCCCAGTTTAAAAATGCACATAATTCCGCTCAATACTGATAAAAAAGAGTTTATTCTACGAGTTCAGGTTTCCAATTACCATTACAGAACGGGCGGATTGTGGGAAAGCGTGGTAATTGGAGATGAGACGAAAATCAGGCATCAGAAATATTTGGATGGCTTGGTTGCCTTTTTCATCATAGGAATTGCCATTGCTTTCGCCTTATATCATTTGGGAATTTATTATCTGATGCCCGAATCACCCAACGCCCTGCTTTTCGCCTTGTTTTGTTTTGCCATTGCCTTGCGAGTTTTTAGTGCGGGAAACATGATTGTTATGGATTTTTTCCCAGAATTCCCGTGGGTTTGGCGTTCCCGCTTAGAGGTAATCTCCTTTTTCCTGATAATGACCTTTGGCGTACATTTCACTTCCAAACTATTCCCAAAAGAGTTTTCTCATTGGTTCTTCAAAATACCAGTTTGGATTGGTTGGGCATTGACAGTTTTTTGCCTGTTAGCTCCAGCAAAATGGTATTCCTACACAATTCCATCATTTAGAATTCTGACATTAGTGGTTTTTATTGCCATGATGATTTGCCTTGCAAGAGCGGTCATCAACAAAAGAAATGGAGCAATTGCTTATTCGATTGGCTATTTTTGTATACTAGTAACTGCTACAATTGAATTGCTACATAATGCTTATGTTATTGAAGTAATAGAATTGCTCCCATTCGGAATTGTTGCGCTCCTTTCTTCTAAGGCTTACGTATTGTCAAAACAATTCGTAAACGCATTCAGCCAGAATGAATTACTGACTAAAAAGCTGAAAAATGTCAACTCCGAACTGGAAATTAAGGTAAAAGAAAGAACGCAGGATTTACACGCCACGAACAACTCATTGATGGCATCGGAAGAGGAATTGAGGCAGAATGCAGAGGAATTGGCAACTACAAATGAAACGTTGTTGGTCGCAAACAACGAGATTGAAGATATGCTGGCGCAGAAAACGCAGAATTTGGAGGCGTTGAAACAGGCGCAGGAGAAATTAATCCAAGCAGAAAAAATGTCTAGCCTTGGGCAAATGGTGGCAGGAGTGGCGCACGAAATCAACAATCCTATCAACTTTATTTCGGGTGGAGTGCAAAGCTTGCGAGTGATTGCACAGGAAATTGTTGAGGTGTTGGAGGAATATGAAACACTCACGCCCGATGCTACGGAAGAGTTTATGAGAGAAAAATTGCGCTCCATAAATATTTTAAAAGAGCAGTTGGATTTTGAATCTGCCCCAAAAGATATTTTGGAGTTGTTGGGAGACATTGAAATTGGTGCAGACCGTGCGGCAGAAATTGTGCGTGGCTTGCGAGATTTCTCCAGAAAAGGAGAAAACGAAAAACAGTTGGCAGATATTCATCAGGGAATTGACTCTACTTTGATTTTACTTCACAACAAATTGAAGTTTGGAATCAAAATCATCAAAAATTATGATGAAAGCATGCTTCCAATCGTTTGTTTTCCGAACAAGCTGAACCAAGTGTTCATGAACATTATTTCCAATGCAATTGATGCGGTGGGAGAGAAGGGAACAGTAAAAATCAGTACGAAAAATTATCAAGATTCTATCTCCGTCAGCATTCAAGATTCTGGAGTTGGAATTTCGGAAGAAGTGCAACGGAAAATATTCGACCCATTTTTCACAACTAAACCTGTAGGCAAAGGCACGGGTTTAGGTTTGTCAATTTCCTACGGAATCATTGAAGCACACGGAGGAGAATTGAAAGTGAGGAGCAAAGTGGGAGAAGGAACTATTTTTGTGATTACTTTGCCGAAGGAGCAGGAAGTAGTCTGAAGTCCAAAGTCGTTAGTCCAAAGCAATATGAATTTTGATTATAATTCGACAATAAGAAAGGTCTTGCAATCACTTCCGAGAACTCATTTTAATTCTTCTCTAGCTTTCCCAAAAACTCTTCAATAGTAGAATCAATAATCTCTTTGTGTTGTGGCATAATATCAATATTGTACCATTTAATTCTGGCATTTACCTTGATTGCCAAATGTGTTGCCCCAAAAGTCAACCCATCGTTCACAGTCGTTCGGTATTCTCCCGCATTCAACCGAATTCCCAACACAGAATCTCCCACAAACGCATTTTCTGGACTCGATTTCACAGAATAATCCTCATTTTGGAAACTCTCATAACCCAAAATCCGCAAAGCAATCTCCAAACAGCAGAAAGCCATCATCGGGTAATAAAGCAAATTCCTCAGCCAAGCCTTCGTTCCTTTTCTCATCGTCAGAGAAAAACGAATTGGATCGATTTATATTTTAATGGAAGATTTTTAAAAGTCTTTGCCCTATTGGAAACAAGCTTTTTTTGGTTGGAGTCAGCAAGTTGTACCTTGGTTTACGGCTACGAAAGCTTTTGGAAACTCCCAAGTCAATTGCTCTAGAAAGGTTTCCGCCAATGGGCCAATTTTGCAAACCCATTTCAATTTGAGAGTTGATTTTCTCTAATTCAGTTGGTTGGGAGATTGGAAGAATTTGGCAGTTTAGAGTTTGCAAAATGTGATTGCGGTGGAGAAGTTAGAATTTAGAGATTATCGACTCCGAAAATGAAAAAAACATCACAATCGATTTGGGTTGATTCTTTCATATTATTATGTTTTTTAGTTTTTAATTTGATTATTTGTAAATAATCTACAAATAATCAAATTAAAAAATATGATTCACGAGTTTAAAGTTCGTAATTTTCTTTCTTTTAGAGAAGAACAGGTTTTGAGTTTTGAAGCTACATCAGATAAGTCTTTTGAAGACTTATATTGTGTGGAAATGACGTCTTCAATAAAATTATTAAAGATGTGTATGGTATATGGAGCCAATGCATCTGGTAAGACCAATCTGTTGGTTGCACTTAAATATTTGACTGAAATCATACTAACCAGAAAAGAAGATAAGCTTGATGCTATCGGTATTGAGCCTTTTAAACTAGATAAGTCCTCATCTACAGAAAGTACATCTTTTTATCTTTCTTTTTTTGTGAAATCTATACGATATATTTATGAACTTGAATTCAATCATACTTATATAGTATCGGAAATATTAAAAGTTTACCTTTCTTCCCAACCAACTAAACTGTTCGATAGGTATTATAGCAAAGAAGAGGGTGTGTCTAAGGTTAGTTTTAGTGAAAAAACAGAAATGTCTAAGAATGATAAAATCATACTCGAAGGAGGAACTATCAAAAACTCTACTCTTTTATCAGTCTATATGAATTCAAATGTTAAAATGAAGCATTTAGAGGATGTGCTAGATTGGTTTAAAAACAATTTGATGGGTATTATTGCCCCTAGGACAAAACTATTAAATTGGACTAGTGATAAGATAACAGAGTCAGAAGAATGTAAGAGCTTCGTAACGGAAGCACTAAGAAAAGCAGACTTCAACATATCAGAAATAATCTTTGAAGAAACGGATAGGAAGATAGATGAAGACTTTATGGAATTTCTTCAGAAAAAGGTCACTTCCGAAGATGGAGCTGAAAAACTAAAAGAGCTTAATTCAAAAAAGTTGAAAAGCATCTCTTTAGTACATAAAACAAAGAATGGAGAATTTAAATTGCCATTCAAGGCTCAATCTATGGGGACACAACGTTATTATGGTTTGGGAGGTATTTTGAGTGTTCTTATGACGAATGGTAAAATACTCCCAATTGACGAATTGGAATCTTCGCTTCACTATGAGTTAGTCAATCATTTTCTTAAAACATTTTTAGCAAATTCTACTGATTCCCAGCTATTGTTTACCACTCACAATATCAGCATCCTGCAAGAAGATTTTATAAGAAGGGATGCTGTTTGGTTCTGCGAGAAGAATGATGAAGGTGCAACCGAACTATTTTCTGCAAGTGATTTTGGGTTGCATAAAAACACTTCGCTTTACAATGCTTATAGAATTGGAAAACTTGGTGCAAAACCTGAAACTGGAAGTATATATTTAGACTCGTACAATGGCTAGACAAACGAGAAAACCAAAAAATACAAAATTTACCATCGCCATTATTGGCGAAGGGATAACGGAATGGCATTACTTTGATGACTTGAAGAGTGTAGAGAGATACACTTACAAAATATCTCCAGACCTTCCCAAGCACTCTGATTTTGCAAATATTTTCAGAAAGGCAAAAGACAGAGCAGAGGAAGGCTACAATAAGGTTTATTGTGTGATAGATGTAGATATATTCAAGGAGAACGAGCAAAAGAACCTAGCATATCAAAAAGCAAAAAGAGAAATCCTCAAAAAACACTCCGAAATTGTTAGTGTAATTGAAACAATGCCCTGTATAGAATATTGGTTTTTGTTATATTTTGAAAAGTTCTCCACTAAAATTTATCCCAGTTATGAGAGTCTGAAGAGCAAACTAACCGCAAATTTAGAAGGATATGAAAAGACAAGAAAATACTTTGAGAAAGTAAAGCTATACACAACTCTTGTAGAAACAGGAGACCTAGAATCTGCAAAAGTTTGTGCCAAAAAATTAAGAGGATACCAAAGCGATAACAAACTCATTCCATTTACAGATATAGACACATTATTGGAAGAGTTGAAATCATACAATGTAGATAGATGACATTACTCCAACTGGCCCTAGCGTGGCGTAAGTCTCGTTTCACTTAAGACATACACCAATTTTGCTACCACCTGAACTTTCGTTTATGATTAGAGTAGCCATAGCAATCAAATATGTTATTGCGCATATAGCTACCTATGGAACTAGCATTTTGCAGTTCTTCAAAAATTTCTGGCTCTACTTCATGGTATTCATAAATATAGCCAGTATTGCTGAACTCCACATACAGCGACTCTTCCGTTGGGTCATAGCCTAAGGCAGTAACCATGGAGGAATCTACGGGAATACGGGTGATTTTGTTGGGCATTTCATTAGAGTTTATCTGTTGTCATGTAACCATGTCCTACGCCAGTTGTTGAGATATTATATTTGTGCGGACTTTCTAATAACTTTTCAACACTTTCTCAATCTCTTCCAAGGCAGACTCAAAAGTAGTTTCTTCACAGGATTCTATTTGGTCTAAAGTATGTTTATGGTATGGAAAGTTTTCTAAGTGTTTGTGGTGTGGTGCATTGTCCCAACGAATAATCAGTTTTCCCTCTGCGGACTGCCAATGGAATGAGTAATTCCTTTCGGTTTCGCTATTGTATTCTGTGGCTTGGAAATTTGAGGAGTCTGAAAAGCGAACTCTTATTTTGTAATAAAAACCATCCTTCCAAATGCGGTGCGTCAATACTTCCCATTCCGCTACGAAGTCTTTCGATTTAAGCAAGTTCAAAAAGTCCATCTTCTATTTCCTTTATGGTTTCAGATAAACTCTTTGCGGATTTCCGATGGCCTTTTCAGGCAATATAATCATCCCACTCCTCGAAACTCTCTTTTTCGGAGGACTGCACTTTTCCTTCAAACTCGTCAAATCCACATCCGTATTTCTCGGAAAACTGGTAGAGAATAAATGTACTTTCGGTCAATTGCTGACGGTAATGAGCCGAGAGTAATGGAATTACTTCATGTTTTGAAAT
The DNA here is from genome assembly GCA_963729615.1 of uncultured Cytophagales bacterium. Lineage (GTDB taxonomy): Bacteria > Bacteroidota > Bacteroidia > Cytophagales > Flammeovirgaceae > JBLIFI01. The sequence goes on along the minus strand of CAVSOI010000020.1, from coordinate 178,692 downwards.
TTCTATCATGCCCTAGAAAGGTTTTGCTTTTGAATAAAGTTACACACAAAATGATGTTTTACAAAAGGCTTTTTCAACTTGTGAAGAAATTTGGCAGAAGCTTGCTATATTTGAGATAGAAATTTATTATAGAAAACCATAGAGAATAAAACGCATCCATATCTCAAACTGGCGCAAGTGTTAGCGTAGCGCACTTGTGTCTGAAAATCTGCCAAGTCTTCAGACTTGGGTTGTACAAATATTACGTTTTTTTTCTTCAAGTCTGAAACCCGTATGGAATGATTGAAGAAAGTTTAGTCACAAGTCTCGTTTCACTTAAGACTTGCGCCAGTTTGTGAGCAATCGAGAAATCAACAAAAACTTGATTTCCAATAAGCCTTTTTTTCCTGAATAATCTCTTGCACTACTGTACCAATATTCTTCTGGTTCACTCGTAAATCCAGCTTCTACAGGATTGAAATGCAGGTAATCTAACTTCTGCTGAGCCATTTCCGCATTCGAGAGTTCTATCGGCTTGTTGTTCTGTTGCCAAAATTGATATTTCTTATTGTTCCCATTTCGTTTTCCCGCTCGCTCAAACATCCAAAGCATCCACTCTCTTCTGCTTTCCTGAATGTTATTTTCTATTGCTTCCAATATTTTCACAGAAGTATATTTCTTTAAGTCTCGCATAATTCCTGCTAATGGACTTTTGTTAGTTCCAATTATCAAATGAACATGATTGCTCATAATGCACCAAGCATAAATCTCCAACCCCTTTTCTTTTTGGCAAAAGACAAGACTCTCTACAAGAATATCTTTGTAAATTCTACGAGTGAAAATATCAATCCAGTTGACAGTTGCAAAACTTACAAAGTAGATTTGTTCATCATCTCTAAATTTATACTCATAAAGAAGATTGGGTTTTATCTCACAATTTACAGAATTGAGCCAAGACTTGAAGGGAATTTTCAGTTTTGTCTCGTCTCCAAAAGAGTTCCGAAATGCGGAAAAAAATGGCGAGTTCAGAATCCACAAAAACCAGCAACTGAATAAAGATAAGAAGTTGGTTGGAATACCAATGGGAACGGCAATAAGTCCACTATTGGCAAATCTTCTGATTGTTACGTTTTGCTGTGCTGTTTAAATTGCGTTCTATGAGCTATAAAACAAGGTTTTGGTTGGAATATTAGTTCAGACTCCCTCTTCTTAGTGTTTTTATGAACACATTTACAGTCAAGTACGAATGTTTTTTATAGTTGAAAAAAAATTTTCGGCTTCTACAACTAATAAAAGCACTTTTCAATGACTTTTTAGTAGCACAGCAAAGTGTAACAATCAGGAAGTTTAATATGCAATCCAAACAAAAAAAGCTAGAGAAATCCCTCTCTCTAGCTTTCAAATTCATATCAACCCAAGCCTTCTAATAAATATTAAATCCAACATTTGCTTTTCCGCCCAATTCCTGATTTTCTGCGTTGAATTCCTTCACATCTTCCAAAATAACTGTTCTCAACATTTTGTCAGAACGTTTATTTTGGTCGAGATTTGCCATGCGGAGGTGCTGGTTTTTAACTGCTCTCAGCACGATTTTGCGCACAGTTCTCGCATTTCCGAAGTATTTATCCCTTCTATGGTACAAGTGATGGCAATACTTTTCAATATGTTCGGCTGCCTTTTCGTTGAGTTTCAAGCTTTCTTGTTTGAATGCAGAAACGGCAATGCTAAATAACTCATCTTTAGAGAAATCCTCAAAAATCAATTCCTTATCGAAACGGGATTTTAAGCCAGGATTCATTTTTAGGAAGTTATCCATGGGCTCAGTGTAACCCGCCACAATCACAATGAATTCGCCACGGCTGTCTTCCATTTCTTTCAGGATTATTTCCACCGCTTCCTTGCCGAAATCATTTTTCGTGCCTTCCGAGAAAAGGGCGTAGGCTTCATCAATGAAAAGCACGCCACCTTTGGCTTGCTCAATCATTTCCTTGGTTTTCAGGGCAGTTTGCCCAATAAATCCTGCCACAAGACTTTGCCTGTCGCACTCCACCAAATGCCCACGCTCCAAAACGCCCAAAGCTTTGAAGGTTTTGGATAGAATTCTCGCCACGGTGGTTTTTCCCGTCCCAGGATTTCCTTTGAAAGCGGTGTGGAGAGACATTTGCCCAAGAATTTCTCTGCCAGTTTCTCGGTAGAACCTTACCAAGCTAACCAACTCGTTAATTTCTTTTTTCACGGCATCCAACCCAATGAGCGAATTCAACTCATTGAGTGCTTCTTTCAGGAGTTTCTCGTCTAAGCCAATGTTTGGCAAAGTCTTTTTCTTCTCGGCAAAAACCTTATCCAAATCTTTCTGCTGAATATTTTTTAGCATGAGTTTTGGCACATCTTCAATGGATTTGGCTTTGATTTGCTTCATCACACGCAAGCCCATTTGCAGTTTCGCCTTATCCACAATATTATCTACCGTTCGGGCATTTCCGAACGAGGAATCTCGGTTTCGGAAACGCTCGGTCAATTCTCTTTTCAGGAAAGTCCGTGCGCCTTTCGTCAAGTTCATTTCCTTATTTTCTGCCAATAAATCGGCAATTTTAATCAGTTCGTCAGGCATATAGTCTGGGAAGTCGAACTGCACATTGAATCTGGATTTCATGCCAGGGTTTGCCTTGAGGAAAACGTCCATTTCGGCAGGATAGCCCGCCACGAAAATGGCAATATCTCCTTTTCCGTCCGACATTTCTTTGACCAAAACCTCAATCACTTCCTTGCCATAATCCTTGTCGTCATCTTCATTTCTGACCAGCGAATAAGCTTCGTCAATGAAAAGCACGCCACCTCTGGCTCGTTCAATGGCATCACGCACTTTCGGAGCGGTTTGCCCAATATATTGCCCCACTAACTCCACACGCCCAACTTCTACCAATTTTCCATTGCTTAGGAAACCCATTTTGTGGTAAATTTTCCCTAGCAATCTCGCCAAAGTAGTTTTTCCTGTTCCGGGGTTTCCCTTGAAAACAGAATGAAGTTTCATATCGTCAGACTCTTTAAAGCCTTTCTCCTTTCGGAGTTTGAGGAATTCGAGATATTCGAGGTAATCGTGGACTTGCCTCTTGATTTCTTTTAAGCCAATCAACCTATTGAGTTGTTGCAATAATTCTTCGAGAGTGGCTGGGTTTTCCTCTTCTTTCTCCTCTGCCTGAGGCTCGAAAGAGAGTTCATCGCCAATGTAAACTCGGCTCATTCCTTCGGTGCTTTTGTCGGCACAATAGAAAGGAACAACGGCAACTAATTTGCCACCAAAAATAATTTCCAACGTATATCTATCGTTGAACCAAGTCCCTTTCGTATCTGAACCCCAACCTGTTACGAGCGTAAATTCATCTTCTTTCCCTTTGATTTGTCGGAGTTCGGAAGTTGCTCCTTTCAGTTGCCCTTCGGAGTTATAGAAGTTGAACATGAATTCGCCATACCAATCTCTGTCCAACATATTGTCGAGAATGGTTTCCACCCAAACGTAGCGAGTGTCTTTCAGGTTGAATTGGTTCAAATAAACTCTATCTTCCGATTTCACGCCTTGGCTCGGGCCTTCGTACAGCTTTATTTGATCTACATCGAAATAAGGATTGTCCTCGTCAGTTACTGCGCCAGCATCTTCAATGTAGATGGTAACGAACCAGCCAGAGTATAATCTAGCGTTTTTTCCTCTACTATTTCTAGGTTGGATTTTCCTTCTTCCGAATCTTTCTCCTTAATGTTCTCCTTGTTTTTATCTACTTTTTCTGTGGGGGTTTTTACCTTGGTCTTTTCTGGTTTTTCTGTACTGTTCGCCATTTCCGCTTCCACAGGAACGACTTCTGCCACATAAGCTTCCCAAATATAACTTCCTGCTTTCCAGTACTGCCCTGGTTTGGAGTGTCCCCAACCTTCCCGCACGAAAAACACGTTTTCATCGCTGGTAATGTGCCTGTCCACGTTTATGGCGCAGAGTTGCTCTTTTCCATTGTCCAGAAATCGGGAGCAGACCAGCTTGATTTTGGCGTTCCATTCGTTTTCATCGAACATCTTATTGAAACAAGACAGCTCTACGTACAAATAGCCAACCTGCTCCTTCTCGAAAACCCTTCGGTATTTTTTTTTCCCGCCAGCCAGCCACTCGGTGGAGCCATATACTTTCAGGTCTTTGAATTTGTATTTTAAACTTGGTCGTTTTTTTACTTCAATATCTATTATATCCATTTTTTATGCTGAAATAGTGTTTTTGGAATGGGAACAACCGTTTTGTCCAATTATTCCCGAGTAGTTTTTGCATTCGCTTTTTTTGCGGGATTGAGTTTAAAAAATTTGATTGGAAATTCCAAATAAAAAGGCTTGGTTTTGCAAATCTATCCAATTCAAAATCATGTTGCAGGAAACAAAACTGTAAAGACCGAGCCGACTCCCAAGTCTGATTCTGCCTCAATTTTTCCGTTGTGTTGCTGAATGATTCCGTAACTGATGGAAAGCCCACCCGTTCCTTTTCCAATGGGTTTTGTGGTAAAAAATGGGTCGAATATTTTTGATAGCGTTTCCTCGCTCATTCCTACTCCACTGTCCTGAATCTGCATGCAAATATTGTCTCCAACCAATTTTGTGGAGATTGAAATTGTGCAATTTTCTTTGCAGGCATCGGACGCATTTTCTAGCAGGCTCATGGCTACCTGCTGAATTTGACCAATGTTACCTTTGAAATAAGGCAAGTTTGGTGCGAAATCGCAGTTCAGACGGCTATTTTTCAATCGGGATTCGTAAAGCACCAAAACCCTTCGGACACATTTGTTCAAGTCAATGGCAACCAAAGTGTTGTTGTCGAAATGGGAAAAGTGTTGCAAGCCTTCTACAATGGTTCGGATTCTACTTTCCCCATTTTCAATATCGTCAATCACATGAGGGATTTCACTAAGTGTTTCAGGAAGTTCCATCTGGATTTTCAGATTGCGGATTCTCTCTGCCTCCTGCGAATTGGCATTGAAAAATGCTGGGTGCTTTTTCTCCAACTCCTCATAAGCTTTTATCAGTTCTGTCAGTTGGAGTGTGCTTGCTTCCAAAATTGCCACACCAGAAGACACAAAGTTGAGCGGATTGTTGATTTCGTGGGCAATCCCAGCAGTCAGTTGCCCTAAGGAAGCCAGTTTTTCGGACTGAACCAATTGCACTTGCGCTTCCTTCAACTCCAAATTTTTCTGTTTGAGTTTTTCACGCTCCTCCGAGTAAATTTTCAGGAAACCTTGAAATACGAATGAAATAAACAAGATGGTGGCAATCATGGTAATCCATACATCTACAAAATAAGAATTTTCAGAAGGATAAGGGACTACCCAATTGGGGAACAGGCTCTCCAAAATGCCTAATCCGACTAGGGCAAGCAGAAATACGGCTGTCAATAAATTCTGGTTTCTTGGGACAATTGTCAGGCAAACCACTAGCGCAAGGGAAATGACAATGGGCATTGCGCCCCGCCAGCCATTGGTTATGAACCAAAATATAGATCCAACTGCAAAGGTAAATACCACAAAAACCCATGGGAAATAAATTAGTTTGAACCTACTGAAGTAGAAAACAGTAAAATAAACGAGTCCGAACAGCACGGAACAGGTAAGTAACAAATTGCCAAAACCGCCCAGCAACCAATTAAAAAAACCAGTAAGTAAGAAACACAATCCAAAAGTAAAAGTGGAGATATTGAAAATCCGTTGTCGGAAGTCAAATTTCCCCTCTTCTCCTTTGATATCTTGAATTGATTTTCGTACAAAATTCATTTTTCCAATTTTAATTTCTTTGAGGAAGCAGTTTGATATTCAGGTACGGGTTCAATCTACTGATTTACAAACACTTACTCCGATTTATTGTTATGGCATTTGGTTCTCCAATTTTCCATTTCAAAATAGATACTGATGTTACGCAAAATTTGAATTTATTCGATAAGCTGAATGAGAATAAAATTGATAGGGATAGATTTGATTGCATAGCTGTTATTTTCTCATTTTTTTAATTCTGCTTTAAGACTCTGAAGTAAGTAGATAAACTCAAATACTTTGGGTGCATCTCATTTTGTCGTGCATAGAAAAAATGTTTTTAGGAAGGTTGATACAAGCCACCCGAATAGTTCGAGCGTGCGCTCGGACTTGTCATAAAATGAAGCGTCCGCTTCAAGAATTACCACATTTATTGAACAGATAGAGCCATTTTTAATTTACAGCGACAAAATGAGATGCGCCCAATACTTTCCTATTTGATATTTTGTGAGTATTTCATTATCAGTTATTTGAACTGCTTTGGACTTGCAACTTGAACGCAAGTCCGATTGAACGCAAGTCCGATAAATACTTTGGTAGTGATAAACTGGTAAGGCTAACAAAACAAAAACCATAGCGCAAGCGTCCGCTCAATGCCATTAAGTTAGTGTGAATTTGGTTCGAGCGTGGACGCTCGAACCAGCGTAAAACGCTGGCGCAGGTTCTTTCTGGGGGCGCAATCGCCAACCTGTACCGAAAATGGAAATCAGTCTCCGGCCGGGTCACGCTGACTGAAGACGAAACTCCTTAACTTAACGGCATTGAGCGTCCGCTGGGCGGCACTCCGCTGGGTGGCACTCCGCTGGGCGGCACTCCGCTTGTGCCGAATTATCCCTAGTGCATTGAGTGCTAAGTTTGTATCTGTATTTTTTGGAATATTATTTTCTTCTGCAAAGCAAAATCTGAATGGTTCGGCACTCCGATGGTTCGGCACTCCGATGGTTCGGCATTCCGATGGTTCGGCATTCCGACATAGCCATAGCTACGGCTAAGAATTTTAATGCAGTAGAAGGAAATAAGAAACAAAAATAACAACACGAACTTAGGATTTGATGCACTAGAGTAGGCTTACCTCTTTCACACTACCAAGACTTTGTACTACTTAATAGAGCAACGCATACTTTAGCAAGCTTAATTTCAAACATTTATGTATGTTTAGCCACAAGCAAAAACGTACTTATTCCTTTTGATGCAATTATTTGCAAACCTTATCATTTTCCATTTTGGATTATTTGGCTCTAACTATTAACTATGCGAATTAGTGTCAGAAACTGAATTCTCCCATCTACAATTATCGGATTTATGCCTTTTGAACCTACAAAAGACTTTTTGGAGCAAATCTCTATGGCTCTTGAGAATAAGGGCGATGCTTTTATTCTCAAGAGCTTTTCGGAGATGCACCCAACTGATATTTCCGAAATTTTAGATAGGCTGGAGACTACTGAATGCAAATATATTTTTGGTCTGCTCGACTCTCAGATTTGCACCGATATTCTCTCCAACCTAGAATCTGACACAAGAGCCAAATTCCTGAGCGTTTTCAGCCCGATTGAAATTGCATTTTTCTTGGATTATGCTGATTCCGATGATGGAGCCGATATTCTGAACGAACAGCCCATCAAAATTCGGGAGGAGGTTATTGGGCACATGCGCAATAAGCAAACTGCCAAAGATGTTCTGGAGCTTCTGCGCTACGAAGAGGATTGTGCGGGCGGATTGATGGCAAAAGAACTGATTCGAGTGAACATCAATTGGACGGTAAAACAATGTATTGATGAAATCCGCAGGCAAGCTGAACATGTAGAAAAAATCCTCACGGTTTATGTAGTGAACGACAATCAGATTCTGCAAGGCAGACTTTCCATCAAGCAATTATTACTTTCATCCGATGAGAAGTTGGTGGCAGATATGATGATTAAGACGCTGGAAACCGTTCAGACGTATTTCAGCGAGGAGGAAGTGGCGGAAATCATGCAGAAATATGATTTGGAATCCATTCCCGTGGTAAACGTGCAGGGCAAGCTGATGGGGCGAATCACGATTGATGATGTGTTGGATGTCATTACCGAGCAGGCGGAAATTGACCAGCAAATCATGTCTGGTATCTCCGAAAATATTGAGGAAGACGATTCCGTACTCATGCTTTCCCGTGCCAGATTGCCTTGGTTGCTCATTGGCACAATTGGTGGATTGTTAGGAGCGCAGTTCATCGGCTTTTTCGAGACTGATTTGAAACTTGTTCCTGCCATGGCATTTTTCATTCCACTCATTACTGCAACGGGCGGAAATGTGGGAATCCAGTTCTTCTACCATTGTGGTTCAGGCGTTGGCAAATGCGAGTTCTTTCGTGGGTGGCACTTTCCAAAGACTGAGCAAGGCTTTTACGGTAGCTCTGGTAAATGGAGTGGTGATTGCCCTAGTCGTTTTTGGGTTCAATGCGCTTTTCACAGAAATCCGTTTGGCAATGATTGTTTCCATCGCCCTTTTCAGCGTGGTTTGCTTGGCTTCGCTCATGGGAACAATTACGCCCATCGTCCTCGACAAATTGGGAATTAATCCTGCACTTGCTTCTGGTCCATTTATTACCACCGCCAATGATTTGATTGGATTGGCAGTTTACTTCATGGTAGCGAGAATGTTGATTTGAATCAAATAGTAAAAAAGTAAGATAGGAAAATAGAAAAGTGATGGAATTGTCTTCCTTTAGTTTCGATAGAGTTGTTATCTTTTGATTATCAGACAATTGTATTGAATTTGGCAATCTGGCTTTTTATATGCGCTCTTGGAAGAGCGCAGTACAATTTGTACAACGCTCTTCGGGGAAGCCATCTTCCAAGAGCATTTTTAATAATAGTATAAAATTTGTCGTTTAGCTTTTCATAAAAACAGAAAATTTATCTTTTTTGAGGAAATGTAACAACTTGATTTTCAAGAAATAACAGCTCTATTGCTATCTCTTTTCTCCTTTTTCTATGCTCTTTCCTCTTAAATCTTCAAACTTTTCATTCTCAATTCCTCATTCATGATTTCCTTTCCAAGGAGTTGGCGAAGTTGTGAATTGGTGAATTAAAAACCATGACAGTTTTTTCAAGCCTCTTTTCTTCCTTCCTCTTTCTTCTTTCCTCTTTCTTCCTTCTTCCTTCTTCCTTCTTCTTTCCTCCTTCTTCTATTTCATCTACACATCCTCACATCCTCACATCAACAAATTACTGAATCCCCACATTCTTAATTTTTAATTCTCAATTCTTCATTCCCTTTTTTTTCATCCTCACATCAACAAATTACCAAATCAACGCATTCTTCTTTCTTCCTTCTTCTTTCTCCTTTCCTCCATTTCGTCAGCACATCCTCATATCAACAAATTACCAAATCAACACATCCTTTATTCACAAAATACAGTTCACTTAGCTAATTCTGCAATTTACCTAATTAGTATGCGAGCCTACCAATATCTGCTTTTCGTTGCGGGTTGCCTTGCCGTTCTTTGTAGTGTAAAAGAAATTAAATACGAGTTCTAGTAAGCTTTCTATTGAACCTCTTTTACTTATCAATTGAATATCAAACAACAAAAAAGTACAACTATGAAAAAAGCAATTTTGAGAACGCTCGCATTAGTAATGTTATTAGGTAGTGTAAATTTAGCTACTGCCAAGGGCGGAGATGCTCCACTGAAAGTGGAAGTAATCCAGAGAAAAGGAAACATCGTGGCGGTTCATTTGGATAAGCCAAGTGCCGAAGCAGTAAATGTTAAAATCACTAGAAAAGCATTTGGAACAACAGTTTACTCCAAAACTTTCAAGTCTGATGATTTAACAGTAACGAAATATGATTTGTCGAACTTGCCTTCTGGCGATTACACCGTAGAAGTGGAATCTGGAAGCAGAAAATTTGTGAAGCAAATCAGCGTGAAATAAATGTAGTAGTTTATAAATCAGAGATTCAACCTCCTTTGCTTTGCATTGGAGGTTGTTTTTTTTGTCCAAGATTTTTGGAATTTGTTGGATTTTTCTTGATTCTGAAAGCCAAGAATGTGCAATACCCAGATTGGGGACACAACTAATTTTGTCGTACTAGAAAAATTGGTAGTGTTCGACTATGGTATGGAAACTAAAAATGTGAATTTGGATTTACAAAATCTTGCTTTATGTTCCAAATAAGGACTTCAATTCGTTTAATTAAGTCCGAAAAACCCCTTCCATACTTTAACCGAGCACTACCAAATATTTAAGTTTATCTATTTAACTCGCTAAAATAGTTCGAGTGTCCGCTCAATGCTGTAAACTTAGTTTTACTTTAAGACTCTGGAAATATGGAACTCGCTTACCACTAGCTGAAGCTGGTGGCAATTGAATCGGCACTCAGAAAGCTATTCAATTGCATCCATCTTCAGATGGATATTTAGGATAATAACTCCAAAATCGTACTCAAAATACAATTTTGGCTAGAGTCTTAAAGTAGAATTAGGAACGGGGAATAAATAAATGCGTGTTTTGTCTTAGTTTATTTTTGAGACTAGTGCATTGAGTTCTAAGTTTGTGTCTGTATTTTTTGGAATATTATTTTCTTCTGCAAAGCAAAATTTTCAGTGGTTCGACATTTCGACATAGCCATAGCTACGGCTAAGAATTTTAATGCAGTAGAAGGAAATAAGAAACAAAAATAGCAACACGAACTTAGGATTTAATGCACTAGTTTAGGCAAAAAAGTTTTGCATAGTACTGGTGCGCCAGTCCGATGGTGCGCCAGTCCGACACTACGGCAAACTTTTTTATACCCGCAATGGGATTGCCCCAATGGAATTGGAAGAATAGACAGCGTGTCCCGGACCAAAAAGAAGCAAGGGGCAGTCCCACTGCGCTACGGATTATACATAAGTATTTTTCCTTTCATTTTCTGACGTCCTACCAGTAGCCGACAACCTCTTGGTTGTCGGAAATCAGGCTAAAAAGCCATAATGTGAACAAATAAAAAGATGTGTATAAACCGTAGCCCACTGGGTCAGTCCCACTGAGAAAATAGTATCTTATTTAATTTCCGTTCCTTAGTGTTGAAAAGTCTTTTCAACACTTTTCTTTTGTGATTGGACGCAACTAGAGCTACGTCCTACAGAACTGAAATTGTCAAATCACACCTGTTTTTTTGGATAGAATTAAACATATACTTTCCTTAAGTTGACAGCATTGAGCACCTGTCCGCTACTGTCGGACTTGCCATTATTTGAAGCGTAAGCTTCAAAAATTACTATGTTTGTTGAACAAATACAGTAATTTTCAATTTGCTGAGACATTTTGAGATGCGGTTGCCCTGATTTTAATTTATTGAATTGCATTGCATGAAGACAATGTAAGCCTTGTTCCTACGCTATAAAAAGAAACTTTTTTACAAAATCGCCAATTCGCCAATTCACAATTTCGCCAACTCGCTAATTCGCTAACTCCTAAATTATCATCAGCTTCTGCGCTTCACCTTTTACAACTTTCAATTTGTTGGTAACTACATCGTCTCCAGCACTCAAAATAGCTTGGAAGAGGTGTTTGGCGAGTTCCAAAGCGGGCGCATCTTGCTCTAAAGTCTCGGCAATATTGTTGATTAGGGCAATCATTTCTTCTTTGGCATGAATTACCGCTTGCCAAGCTTCATCGGAAACATAGACTTGTTGCGTGGCATTATGGTTGTATTCCTCTCGAATGTCCGTTACCATCATGTGCTGAAGTTGCACGGCATTCAACCCTTCTCCATTTAGCCTCAAAACTAATTGGTTCGGAGCAATTCGCTCCAAATACAAGCACAATCTTTCGTAGGCTTGGAGTTGCAAAGGAAGCGTAACTTCCAAAGATTGGGATTTGAACTTAATCAATCTCCTTTTCTGGTCTCGCTCCAAAAACGCATCGACCACATAATAAACAGTAATTGCCACAATCCCCGCAGGAATGAGGGAGAGGAATATAATTTCAAAAGTACCCATGGTTTGTTTGGTTTCTTGTTTGGTCTGTGTTTCTGGCACAAGTGGACACTTGCGCCATGACTTTGAACTCTTATGTTGGTTGTTTCTTGTTCGGATTGCAAAAATGCGAATCTTATGCGGAAATCAATCGGAAATGCAATTCAAATGTTGAATATTTCCACAATCCAACCTTTATAAGTAATACAAAGTCTTTATCGGACTTGCGTTCAATCGGACTTGCGTTCAATCGGACTTGCGTTCAATCGGACTTGCGTTCAATCGGACTTGCGTTCAAGTCGAAAGTCCAAAGTGGTTCAAATTACTGATAATGAAATGCTTGCAAAAAAGCAAATAGGAAAGTATTTAAGTTTATCTACTTAATACAGTTTTGTGGATTTGGTACAACGACTTCCTCAATTTCTCTAAGTTCAGGTAAGAAACAATTCATTTCTTTTTTGGAATCTATTATATTGGCAACATCTTTAGAAACTGAATTCTCAAAATATGTCAGAAAATATTCCTGCTCCATTTAGTTGCACACATTCTCCTAATTTCCCAGAACTATTGCACAAAATGGGCTGTACGCTTGTTCTCAGCACTTATCAGGCTGGCAAGGTGGTTTTTGTAAGCGCAAAAGATGAGGAAAACTTAATCCAACTGCCTCGTACTTTTAAAAAAGCGATGGGAATTGCCATTGACCAATCTCAACAAAAAATGGCGATTGCCACCAAAGATGAAGTGGTCGTAACAATCAACTCGAAAGCTTTGGCAGATTCTTACCCAAATAAAAAAGGCGTTTATGATGCGCTTTATATGCCACGAGCCACCTATTATACAGGTTTGGTAGATATGCACGATTTGCACTTTGGCGAGAATAACAAAATCTGGGGAATCAATACGGTATTGGGCGCATTGTGCGAAATTGATGCAGACTTCAGCTTCAAACCCGTTTGGAAACCGTACTTTTTGAGTGACTATGTTGCCGAAGACCGTTGCCATCTGAACGGCTTGGCAATGAAAAACAAGCAACCCAAATATGTAACTGCTTTGGGAAGTGGAAACACCGCAGGAAGCTGGCGAGAAACAATTACCAATGGCGGAATTGTGATGGATGTTGAGCAGAATAAAATCATTGCAGAAGGCTTGGGAATGCCTCATTCCCCACGTCTGTACGATGATGGATTGTACTTGGCATTGTCTGCCGAAGAAAGAATTATCAGAATCAACCCGGAGACTTATAAGCAGGAAACGGTCGCCAAAGTAGATGGATTTATCAGAGGAATGAGCAGAATTGGCGATTATTTGTTTGTGGGGAAATCCAAATTCAGAAAAAACTCCTCTACTTTCAGCAAATTGGCAATTGCCGATAAGGCAACCGAGGCGGGAATTGATATGATTCATATTCCTACAGGCACAACAATGTCTCAATTACGTTACCAAGCAAGTGTAGATGAGATTTATGATGTGCAAATTCTGCAAGGAATCAGAAGACCGAACATTTTAAATACTTATACTGATTTACATAAATTCGCTTTGGTAACGCCAGATTCTACTTTTTGGGCGGACCCAGAAGCGATGAAGGAAAAGCTGTAAGAAAATTCGTGTTTAATAGAGATTATGAACATAATTTTGTGGTAGTGTGAAAGAGGTAAGGCTACTCTATGGATAATTCGGCACAAGCGGACGCTCAATGCCATTAAGTTAAGGAAATTCGTATTCAGTCAGAGACTGATTTCCATTTTCGGCACAGGTTGGCGATTGCGCCCCCAGAAAGAACCTGCGCCAGCGTTTTACGCTGGTTCGAGCGTCCACGCTCGAACCAAATTCACACTAACTTAATGGCACTGAGCGGACGCTCGCAATATGGTTTTTATTTTGTTAGCATTACCAGTTTATCACTACCAATTTTGTTATGTAACTCGCAGACTGGCGGGTCTAAGCTGGGGTTGCACACAACCACCGCCAGCTACTTAATTTTTTTTATTCTTACATTCAAGTCATAAACTCTATTCTCGCTCAAACAAAATCCGTTCGCCTTTCTTCTCTTCAAAGAATCTTCCTCTATGGTAAGCCAAATGCCCTGAAACGAAAGTGTAAACGACTTCCGAGTTGAAAGTTTGTCCCATAAATGGCGACCAAGCACATTTATAATTGGTATTTTCTGGTTGGATTTTGTACTTCGCTTCCAAGTCGAGAATAGCTAAATCTGCCCAATAACCTTCTCTCAAAAAGCCTCTTTCCTTGATTTGGAAACAGTCGGCTGGCGCATGACACATTTTTTCAATCACTCGCTCCAAACTGATTTTGCCTTGTTTGTGGAGTTCCAACATCATTTGTAAACCATGTTGCACCAATGGCAAACCTGAAGGCGCATTCCAATAATTGTTATCCTTTTCCGCTCTTGTGTGAGGTGCGTGGTCGGTGGCGATAATATCGATTCGGTTGTCGAGCAAGGCTTTCATAATCGCTTCTCGGTGGCGAGCTTCCTTCACGGCAGGATTACATTTTATTTCCGTGCCATATTTTTCGTAATCCTCTCTGCTGAACCACAAATGATGCACACAAGCCTCTGCGGTAATTCGTTTTTCTTTTAGTGGAATTGAGTTTGTGAAGAGTTCTGTTTCCTCGGCTGTGCTGATGTGGAGGATGTGGAGGCGAGTGTTGTGTTTTTTTGCCAAATCAATTGCCATGGAAGACGATTTGTAACAAGCTTCTACATTTCTGATTTCGGGGTGATAATGAATCGGCATTTCCTCGCCATATTTTTCCCGATAGATTTTCTCATTTGCCCGAACGGTGTCCTCGTCTTCGCAATGTGTGGCAATCAGCAAATCTGCCTTACTGAATATGGCTTCCAAGGTTTTCTCATTATCCACCAGCATATTTCCTGTAGAGGAACCCATGAAAATCTTCAATCCACACACTTTACTTTTATTGGTTTTCAAAGCCTCCTCCAAATTATCGTTGGAAACGCCCATGAAAAACGAGTAGTTGGCGAGCGATTTCTCTTTCCCAATCTGATATTTTTCTTCCAACAACTCCTGTGTGAGTGTTTGCGGATTGGTGTTCGGCATTTCCATGAAAGTAGTTGTGCCTCCTGCAACGGCCGCTTTGGCTTCCGTGTAAATTTCTGCCTTGTGCGTCAATCCTGGTTGGCGGAAATGCACTTGGTCATCAATCACACCTGGCATCAATATTTTTCCTTCCGCATCTACAATCGTGTCTGCATGGAGTCCGCTCAAATCAGAGTCAATCCGCTCAATCCGCCCATTTTTTATGAGCAAATCGGTTTCAAAAATTTTACCTTCGTTTACGGCTTTGGCGTTAAGAATCAGCGTGGTGGACATATTCAGAGTATCAAGTAGTGAGTAATTGGTAGTGAGAACGAGATTTCTCTGTCTTACTATTGTTTATTCTCAAATATATATTCATTTGAAGAATATGCAAAGCATATTTTCTCTTTGTACAGATTTATGGCGTTCAGTTTTGGCATTAATCACAAACTCTCAAACTCCACCACCATTTTCGCAATTTTGCTCTCAATGGTTTCCGAACTGATTTTCTCTCGCATTCTGTCCACCAGAATTTTGGTAGAAAAACTAGAATGAATTTGCTTTATTTAAATAAAATAAATACGTTTAAACGAAAACATTAAATAAGATAAGAAATCCGTACATTTATAATTCTCTGATTCGAGATGGCAAAGGGAGAAAGCAAACATAGAGGTCGGGTACAGGCGCAAGGCGGAGGATTGGAAGAATCTGAATCTTGGTCTCAAAGCAAGCCTCCAACTGTTGCCGAAGGACTTAGTCTTTTACAAAAACTGAGGAATAAAATCACGAAAAGTCAACTTCTAGAACGCATAACCGAGTTTTTAAAGGCAGAAAAATTTATTGAACAGGCAGGAAGAAATGGCGGAGTGGATGCCAAAGTCAGCAAAACATTTAAGAAAAAAGGAACAAAAGACATTCGAGTAGATGTTGAAGTAATCAAAGGGACTGCATTTATAGAGAACGAAAATGAGGAAAGCAATGACAAATAACCATCTTTACAGTAATTTCCTATCCGACAAAAGGATTTACAACCTCAACCGAGCTTATTGGAAAAGGATGCTTTCTAAAATTGGAGAAAATATTTCCATGCCTTTTTATAAAGAACAGTTCTCGAATGGAGTTCATTTCTATGACGGAAATCCAATTGTTTCCGCCTATTTGCCTAATCTGAATAAAAGCATCAGAATCATTCAAGAAGAACCAGAAACCGACTCTTTAGAAGTCGGAGCTTGGACTGAGGAACAAAGAGTTTGAGAACAAAAGAATCCACGAATTGGTAATTTCCCTTGAATTGAGCAAAAAGTCCTCACAAATTGCACAAGAATTAATTAGGGGCTGGTTGCAAGAAAGCTGGGATGATAAAATGATAGAACGTACTATTGACAAATATTCGTGTAGAGTCACAGCCTAATCTTCAAATCACAAACTCTCAAACTCCACCACCATTTTGGCAATTTTGCTCTCAATGGTTTCCGAACTGATTTTCTCTCGCATTCTGTCCACCAGAATTGGGAAGGCAAATGGAGTTGGGCGAGGTGTTTTCCTCAATATGATTTCCTGACTTTGGATTTGCTCGAAGGTTTTGAGCAATCTCGGCTTTTCTAATTGGTCGGAAAGGACTTCGGCAAAAGCCTGTTTGATGAGCAAATTTTCTGGGTCATATTCTTCGAAAACCCCAAAAAGCAATTGGCTCGAAGCATGCAAATGGCTCATTCGCTTCGGTTTGTCGGGAAACCTTGGAAAATCAGTCCTGAAACTTGTGCAATGTGGCGGAATTTCCTTTTCGCCAATTCCGTCTGGTTCAAACTCTGCTCAATGTCGAAATCAATGTCTTCCAGACTGAACAAGTTCAAGCTTAAAGCATATTCGATGGGAATTGGAACATCGGAGAAAAGCTCGAAACCATAATCATTCATGGCGAAGGAAAAGCTGATGGGTTCGAGTTGGGCAATTCGGTAAGCGACAATCATTGCCATAATCTCATGCACCAACCTGCCCTGAAACGGATAGAAAAACACATGGAAACCTTCATCGCTTTCCGTCGGTTTCAATCAGAAATTGGCTTTTTGTGGGAATGCAAGACCATTTCCGTTGCATTTCCAAAATAGGTTGGATTGCCAGAATTTCAATTTCGTTGGAGTTTTTGGCACTCCTCCAGCTTTCTCCCGAATCAATGCCGAAAGTGCCGAAGAAAGTGGTTGCCTTCCGCCCAGCCAATTGGGAATGACTCTCGATTTTTTCTTTGATTTCTGTACCGTGGCAATCATTCCGTTCAGTTTCACAAACTCCAAATTCTGCCCAGCGAAGTAGAAAACATCGCCCACTTTGAGTTTGGAAATAAAATATTCCTCTACCGAACCCACATATTTTCCTGTTTTGAACTTCAGTTTCACAACGGGTTCGCTCGTGATTGTTCCCATGGAAAGTCGGTGGCGCATGGCAGTTTTTCGAGAGTTCACTTTATACAAACCCTCCTCGTCAATCTCCACTTTTTTGTACTCATCGTAGGCTTCCAAACCATTTCCGCCATCCACAATGTAGTCCAAACACCAATTCCATTCTTCTTCTGTGATATTCCGATAGCAATAAGTCGCCTTGATTTCTTCATAGAGTTCCGCTGGGCGAAATCCATCCGAAACCGCCAATGTTACCAAATACTGCACCAACACATCGAAAGCTCGCTGAATCGGCTCACGAGATTCCATATAACGAATATTTCCGAGTTGGGTAATTTCGTGAGTCGCTTGTCTCATGGAAGCTCCTTCTAGCAATTCTAAACCGTGAGCCGGCAAGAAATACGCATTGCTCGTGGCATCGGGTCGGTGTCCGCTCCTTCCCGCCCGTTGCAGAAATCTCGCCACGCCTTTCGGGCTTCCGACCTGAATAATGGTTTCCACGGGGCGGAAATCCACTCCCAAATCCAAACTTGAAGTGCAGACCACGACTTTCAAAATCCCCTCGTGCAAAGCTTCCTCCACCCAATCTCGCACTTCCCGACTCAAAGAACCGTGGTGCATCGCCATCGCTCCAGCCAAATCTGGTCTTATGATTGAGCAAATGCTGGTACCAAATCTCGGTTTTTGCCCGTGTGTTGGTAAAAATCAGCGTGGTTTTGCTTTGCTCAATAATTGGCAAAACCTTATGCACCAACCGTGTTCCCATGTTTCCTGCCCAAGGAAATTTCTCCACTTCATCGGGAATAATGGATTGCACGTTTATTTTCTTTTGGATATTCGCCTTTACAAAAGTAATTTTTTGGGTTGGAATTAGCACTTCGCCAGCCTGCTCTAAGTTTCCGATGGTAGCGGAGATTCCCCAGACCTTCAAATCTGTTCTGATTGTCCGAAGTCGTGAAATCCCCAACTCCACCTGAACGCCTCTTTTTGTGCCTAATAATTCGTGCCATTCGTCAACCACCACAGTTTGGAGATTTTTAAAAAGCGATTTATACTTTTTAGAAGCTAACAACATGTGTAAACTTTCGGGCGTAGTCAGCAAGCATTCGGGCATATTTCGCAGTTGCTTTTGCCGTTCCGAAGTGGTGGTGTCTCCCGTGCGCATGGCAATTCGCCACGGAAGTCGGATTTCATCACAAACTTCCTGCATGGCGCGGGCAATGTCTTTGGTCAAGGCTCGGAGTGGCGTAATCCACAGAACCCGCAAGCCATTTTTTCGGTTGCTCGGCTTGTCCCAATCTGGGTTTTCCAGCAAGTATTCCTCCAAACAAGGCAACCAAAGTGCCAAAGTTTTCCCACTTCCCGTTGGCGCATTCAAAATGCCACTTTCTCCGTTCAAATAAGCCTTTCTGCATTCTTGTTGGAATGGAAAAGACTTGAATTTTTTGGTGTCGAGCCAATTTTGAAGGGTCGGGTGGAGGTTTTGGGGCATTAAAATTTTGGTTGGATTTACCTAAATCAAACTCCGAATTGCCAAATTTGTTAACTATTTGCTTATGAGAAATCTAATTAAACTAGTGCATCAAACTTTGTATTTATTTTAAATATGAATAAAATACAGACAAGTTACAAATAACCCGAAGTTATCATTACTTTTGAATAAAATACAAATAATAATTGAATAATCTGTATGGAATCAAAGCTCCAGTTCGATTTTAAGACAAGCCAAGAAATCATCAAGCTAATTGGTTTTATAGACTCTTTCAAAGGAAAATGGAGCCAGCTTGAAGGTAAGCAATCCAACTATCTGAAAGAGCTTAAACTAGTTGCTACCATTGAAAGCATCGGTTCTTCCACAAGAATTGAAGGGGCTAAAATGTCTAATGAAGAA
Source organism: uncultured Cytophagales bacterium (assembly GCA_963729615.1). Lineage (GTDB taxonomy): Bacteria > Bacteroidota > Bacteroidia > Cytophagales > Flammeovirgaceae > JBLIFI01. The sequence goes on along the minus strand of CAVSOI010000020.1, from coordinate 159,598 downwards.
GTAAGCGATTTTGTCAGCTCAATCAACATAACCTCATTCAAGACTAGGGACGAAGAGGAAGTATTCGGCTACTATGGCACGCTCAACTCAATTCTGGACTCATTCGATTCAATAGCTATTTCAAAGAACAACATTCATCATTTGCATAAATCACTACTCAATAAGAGTTCAAAAGATTACAGACACAAGGGTCAGTACAAAACACTTTCAAACAAAGTAGTTGCTAACTATCCAGGAGGAAAGCAAAAAGTGATTTTCAACACGACTGAGGTTCACTTGGTAGAAAATGAAATGGAAAATATAATTGAATGGACAAACAGGATGATAATAAATGAAGAAATCCATCCTTTGATAACCATAGCCACCTTTGTTTATGAGTTCCTCTCAATCCACCCGTACCAAGATGGAAACGGAAGGCTCTCTCGTTTGCTGACGACCCTGTTGCTTTTAAGGTCAAAATACGATTTTGTGCAATACGCATCAATTGAATATGAAATCGAAAAACGAAAGAAAGACTACTACAAAGCTCTGATGAATGGACAGAAGAACCGCTACAAAAAATCAGAAAACATCAAAGAGTGGATTCTTTTTTTCCTCTCAACCCTCCAATCGACAATCCAAAAACTAGAAGAAAACTATCTTGCTATCAAAGATAAAAATAGCTATCTCAACAATCGGCAACAAGAAGTTCTGGCATTCATTGTTGGCAACGAACCCGTAAAAATAAGCGATATAATAAATGGTTTGGAAGGGCACTCGCCTTACATTATGAAAAAAGACGTAAGATATTTAATTGATGAAGGATTGATAAAAATGATAGGCAAGGGCAAGGCGACTATCTATATTTCAAACATCGCAAGTAATAAAAGTAATGGCAACTAATGAGTAAGTGCAAATTCATGCTTTGCCGAACAACAAAAATATACTGAATGTTATTTCGCCTGAGCTCCCCCGACCCACTCCTCAAAAAAATCAAGTTCACAGGAATCAAAAACTGGCAAAGTCTGTTGGGTTTCATTGGAAACTTACTCTACGGACGCAACGCCAATCGAGAAAATTTCACTTTAGTTTGGAGTGAGCAGAAAGGTACCTGCAGTTCCAAACATACTTTTTGAAACACATTGCCAACTTGAACAAAATCCAGAGTGTAGATTTGATTTTGGGAATGTACAAAATGACGGAAGCCAATACGCCACTCATCGGAAACGAACTCTCAATCCATAAAATCCAATACATTCCCGAAGCGCATTGTTATCTCAAAATTGCTGGAAACCGAAAGGATGTAACTACAAGCTCCGCTGATTTTGGCATGATTGCAGATGCTATTTTAGAAGAAAACCCAATCCAACCCAATCAGGTTGTCGAGTTCAAAGTGAATTACCATCAACAATATCCTAAGAAATTGGATTCTGGAGCATGAAATTCAATTCAGCTTTAAAGAGATTTGGGAAATCAGGGAAAAGTGTATTGGGAAGTATTGTTTCTTAAATAGCAAATTTGGCTGACTCGCAAAAATGCAAGTTAGCCCAATCATCTTATCACTAATTTATAACTATATTCCCAAACCCACACTTCCATGCGAAGTACTAAATGCTGTACTCAAAGAATAATATTGTAACTGCCTAGAGCCTTCGTAAGGTCTGAAATTTGATTTCCCACTACTAATAGTAGTAGTTCCTCTTCGGCTCACATAGTTTCCGCATCTCACAAGATATTGGTAGTTATGAGATAAAACTCCACTTCCGCTGTAGTCTCTCCACCATACCCTAGCCCTCCTTTTCTGAGTTTTTCCTTCAGACATAAGACTAAAATAAATTCCTGCCAATTGGTAGGCAACTTTGGCTTTCAGCTTTTTTCTTCTACTCGCCTTCGGGTCTGCCTCGCTTTTTCTTCTAAGTGCTGAAATTGCGTTGCATTGAGTAGCTTTCTGTCCTTTTTCTCCATTGCTGAGTAGTTCCAGTACCTCGTCTTCTGTGCTAAAGACCATAATGTTTTTGTTCGTAGTATTGTTCAATACTAAATCTTTGTACTGCTCCTCATATTTTTTGCTTAACTTGTAGAGTTTAACTCCTTTATAAGGGTTTGATTTTCAGTATTTTACATGTGTTTTGCTTTGCAAAAGGTCTATTATTTCCTGTTCAAAACAGAGTATTCTCTGCAGGGCAATGAAGCCTTTTCCTTTGAATGCACTGAATTTCCTTCTCAGGAACTTGACTATCCTTTGTGCCTCCACGGCCATGAAGGCGAATCGCAGAATCTTGAATTCCAGCTCGTGCCTGTCTTTCGTTCTGGCCTCGGTAATTCTCAGCACATGCTTGAGGGTCTTGAAAAACTGCTCTATGTAGGTTCGGCTGAACCAATGCCTGCGCAGCGTCTTTGCAAAGATCGTTTCGCTTGGCGAATAGATGACGCTTACCCTCCCCGAGCCATTCAGCCTGAAAAACAGCAGGGTCACATACCTTTGCTGGCTGTGGTAAAACGCCTTTTTCCGTAGGCAGAAGGGCGTTTTGCTCTCTTCTTTCAAGTGTCTCTCGTTCTGCCGATGTGCCAGTTCCTCCGTCATAAATTCCGAATCGATGAATTCAGTCAGGCTCCTCTTTTTTCATCGATGATAAAAATATTGTTTCTCCTCGGCACGCTGATATAGACCAGCCCATTTTCCTGCCTCTCGCAATGCTCGCTCAGCGAGACGTCATTGTAGCCATTGTCGCAGCTGAAATGGATGTTCGGCAACATGACGCCTTCCCTGGCAAGTCTGCCCTTGAGCCTGCCCCAGCGGGAGACCAGCTTTTTTGCCACCTCAATCGCCTGACTGCCCTGCTCCCCTGTTTTCTTCTTGACGAAATCAAAAAACAGGGGGTAGAAAATACCGTCAATATAGAGTCCAAAACACACTACTTTGAAGCCGAAGACCGAGCAGTGGTATTGCCCGCTGAAGAACTTGCCATAATGCGCCCCGTCCCTTGCCGACCCAGAAAGCCATTGGCGGAAAATACTGTCATCCAGAACGGCAGTCACTCTTTTTTTCGACCAGATGGAAGAGTCTTTCAGAGCCATTTCCCTCAAAATGCCGACTGCCTGCTGTTCAAATATGAACTCGAAAATAATACGCAACTTGCTTACAGTCAGCTTCTTGTATAGCTTCGTGTAGTTTTTCTGCAACCCGTTGCTGGCAATGCCGAACTTGGTCAGAATACTTTTCAGCGTGGGCAGTCCCACCAATTGACCCAGGAACAGCAGAGCATTCATTTTCTCGAAAAAATCCAGGTCGGACTCCTCGAACTTTGAAATATCAGATGCCGAAAATACTGAATCTAGCTGTTTGGAAATATCGAAATAGTCGTTTTCCAGGTATTTCTTCGTCAGGGAAACTATCTTTTGCCTAAAGTTTTTTTTATCATTGCAGTGTATTTTACGAAAACCGAGTAAATGTTTTTTTAATCGAAACAAATATAAGGCTTTTGCAAAATATATTTGCCATATGATATTGATTATCAATATTGTATGGCAATTTTAATCTCTACAATTTAACACATAAACTTTTTCGGTATGCAAATCTACTTTAATTAGATTGTCTCCTATTTCCACTATTTTGTCTTGATTCAGAACTTCTGCAAGTTTCCCATAATCATTATAAATAGTATCTTTTAGTATTGTCAGCTTTGAAACAGCCAAAGCCTTGGTTTCAGAATCTGCTGATTCCTCAATTTCCAAACTTGATTCTAGATTACCATAATAATCATCTAACGCATCTCTTAGAGACACGAATCCTTTCGGACTGTAAAGTTCTTTAGATACTTTGTTGTTGGTGTCAAAAATACTTTCGTAAGATACTCTGGAATCGAAAACAGCATGAACATTAGCTTCTTCACTAATTTCTGGAATCGGATTGAACTCCTCTTTTTGGTTGCAAGAAGCCAATATGAGCAATAATAATAAGCTCATAAGCCTGTAGGCTATTGTTTTATACACATGATTCTGAAAATTTGGTAGTGTTCGGTTAAAGTATGAAAGATGTTTTCGGACTTATTAAATGACTTGAAGTCTCCATGTGGAATTTAAAGTAAGGTTTTTCGAATCTTGAGCCATAATTTTTAGCTTCCATACCATAGTCGAACACTACCGAAAAATTAATGTTTTAATAAATTATTGTAGTAACAAAGCATATTAATTATTTCTTACTCCTTTTTGAGCCATTCGCCTTTTTCTCTCTACTGAATCATACAATCTGATTGGGTAAGAAGCATAAATGGCAAGCATACTGCCTTTGGTAATAGTCTTGAAATCTGGATAAGGCGTGTCGTTGATGCTCGTCTCCCAATTGGCAGAAATCCTGTCTGTCAGACCTTGGTGGTAGATAATACCCAACTGCAAACCCCTAAATCCTTTCTGATTGTAGAACTGCATACTCAAGCCTGCTCTTGCGCCCCAACCGTTAGAATTAAGCACGGTGTATTCGTCTTTGAGAATTACCTTATCAACATTGCTTCCCACGAATATACCCAACTGACCGTCAATAAATGGGGGTATATATTCATAAGTAAACCCTGCCAATACATTCAAATCAAAGAAAGCCCAATGGGTTTTTTTTTCGTTAATTCGCAATAATCTGGAAAGAAAATTATTTTTATTGTTGCGAATAATACTTACTGATGCAATTGGCTTTGATAGAGTAACGCCCACCCTCCTGTTTGTGGTTGCAAATACACTACCTCCCCCTCCTTCATACAAAACTGAATCTGTATGGCTTCTGTGTTTTAAACCATACCCTACAAAACCCCACTCATAACCAATCTCTAAAGCAAACCTCCTATCAAAATCAAACGCTAAACCTAATCCATATCTCAAATTGAAATCTATCCAAGTCGATTTAATGTAAGGTGGCACTTCTTGATTATCTTCAATTTTAGAGAAATTCCATTCTCCCCCAATCTGTGGAGTGAGGTAAATAGATATTTTTTTGAATTGGGCTGTAGAATACAATGGGAGCAATAGGCAAAAAAATAAAAATATTTGTTTCATAAAATATTCTTTATAAAATATGGTTGTCTGACAATTTTGTGGAGTAGCCTTCAAGCGAGGACGCTTGAAGGAGAAGAGCGCATTTTCTGCGCTAAAAGCGCAGAAAATGCGTATTGGTTTTACTGTTTACTAAATACCACAAAATTTGTCAGACAACCTAAAATTTGAACTACTTTGATATAGACTGTAAGAACAATTATTGTATTCCATCCTGTATTAAAATCAACCAGATATTGCCAAATGCGTATAGCCATTACTTGTACTGGACTCTGCTCTCAAATAGTAAGTCTCTAAAGCACTTGTTCCTTCATGAGGTCTAAATTTAGCTTTTCCGCTCCTCACAGATTCTGTTCCGTTCTGGTTCAATCCACCACCACACCTAACCAAGTACCTGCACTCGTAATTCATTGTACCGTTTCCACTATAATCTCTAAACCATACTCTAAATCATATTTTAACAACTGCTTGACAATCGAATCATTAAGGCCCTAATTTACTTTAGACAAGTTCTAAAAGAAAAAGAAGTGCAACAATCGAGTGCCTTTTTTATCAAAATAAAAACTTATTTTTCAATTAAAAAGCGTTTATAGTCCACTTTTCAACACAAAAACTACTCCATTACAGTAATTCTATAACTATTCCGATAAACGTATATTAAGTTTCTTGAAACAATATCGAAAACCCAATCAGGTTGTCGAGTTCAAAGTGAATTACCATCAACAATATCTGAGAAATTGGATTCTGGAGCATGAAATTCAATTCAGCTTTAAAGAGATTTGGAAGATTCGGGAAAAGTGTATCAAGAATATTGCTGAAGGCAACATCAATCCACTTTCCTAAACCTCAAAATCTCTTTCTTATCCTCATCATACAAGTAAAGTTTCAAATCCTCCACTTTGTAGGAAGCTACTAGCATCATGGCTTGGTTGAACGAGTTGGGTAATTCCATTTCTGGGCAAGCTTTACGAGTTCCCGACAAGTTTCCGAACTGTATGCTTTCTCTGTCAGCAGTCTCAATTTTGCCGACATATCGGTTGCAACCATCGCTTCCCATTACTCTGCTTTCGGTCAGGTTGATTTCCAAATTGGGGAGATTTTCATTATTTATGTCAATGTCCTCCTCGTCAATTGCTTCCAATGCCCAAATGTCATGCAATCGGAATTTATTATCTAAGTTTTTCTCCAGCACTTTCACAAGCGTATATTTGATTGATGAACCATCGGCAGGAACTTCATCTTTCGGAGTTTCCTCTTCTTCTACCAACAATTTATATTGAAATCCTTCCTCAAAATCAAAGCCTTCAATGTTAGAATATAAATACTCCCACTTTCCTGCTTGAATGGAATTACCCTTCTGGATTTGTAAGCATTTCATAGGCGCAACTCCCACGCAATCAACCTTTTTGCTATTTACCCAATAAGTTTTTTCTATGCTTAGAGTAGAAGAACAGGCAGTAAAAAGTAGCATGGCAAATGAACAAGCTAAATTTTTCATAGTTCTTAGATTTTATTCATAATGTAAGGCATCAGCTGATTTCAAAACTGATGCGTTCTTATGATAAATTTGATTTTATAAACTTCCAATTGCCTTTGCGTGCATGGAATCTTTACCATAAATATCATCACGGAACTGGAGCGTTCCCGAATCATCTACCCAGGCAGTCATATAAACCAAATGGATGGGTAGTTCTTCATCTATGTTATAACGTTGATTTTGACCAGAACGGATTCTGCCTTCAATTTGCTCTTTATTGTAGCTGAAATCATCTCGGATAATCGATGCAGCCAAACCAACAGGGTCGTGGACTCGAATGCAGCCGTGACTTACAGCTCGGTAGGCTCTGCTGAAATATCTTTTTGAAGGCGTATCGTGCAAATAAATACTCCAGTCGTTTGGTAGGTTGAATTTGATTCTTCCCAGCGCATTTCCCGGCCCAGGTTTTTGCCTGAATCGGAACTGGTTTTTTACTTCGCTGGTATTTGTCCAGTCAATTCCCTTCGCAGAATCTTCTACCGTGCCAATAACTTGGGTTGTGTTAATTACGTCAAACCTTTGTTTTGTAAGATAAGAACTTCCATTTTGTAGTTTGGGAATAATTTCTTTACTGGCAATTGAGTAAGGAACATTCCAATAAGGATTGATTACTAAGTTTGTCAACCTGCTACTGAAGAATGGAGTTTTGTTCGACTTGCTCCCAACCACAACAACATGTTCTTTCACTTCTTTGCCATCTTCGTAGATTCTAAGCATATACTCAGGAATATTTACCCAAATATGTCTTCTCCCTCGCTCTTCTGGCAACCATTTGTAGCGTTCTATGTTGATTTTGAGTTGGGCAATTCTTTTTTCTACGGGAATGTTCAAAGCTCTTAAGGTAGATTTCCCAATTTCCCCATCAATCTCCAACCCATTGTTTCTTTGGTAATTGCTGATGACTTCTACTAATTCATCGTCATACAAATTGCCATTATTTGTTTGGTAGGATTCAGTAATTTCCAGTCTTTCCTTCAAATCCAATACCAAATCACTAATTGCTCCAATCTCAATTCCCATAATAGAATCGGACAATAATTTCCAACCACCATTTTGTTTTATTTTCTCATATTTCCCTAAAAAGCTGACGAGTTGCCAATAATCTTTTCTTTTCGGGAGTACCGACTCCAAGCCTTCTCTGATGTCATTTTTCATGATAGCAAACTCCAAAACAGTCGATAGGTCTGCCTCACGTACAGGATGATACCATTCGTATTTTTCCAATTCACTAGGCAAAACGTAGCCTTTCAGGTTCATGTCCGCCAAGTAAATAAATGCTCTGGTAAAGTTGACCTCCAAATTCCCTAAAATTTCCTCATCATACTCGCCATTCTTTTGAACGTATTTACTGTTGCTGTACAATAAATCTTCAAAAGTTTTACCCAAACTTCCGTAAAGCTTTTGTTCCTCTTTCAACAAAATCAAAAGTGAACTGAAATCAGTAATGAACTCTGCTATTTATCTGCCAAATCCACTTCCACGCCCATTACCAAAATATCATCTACCTGGGAATTTTTTCCTTTCCAATTTTTCATTTCCTCTACAAGTATCTTTTTCTGCGTGGTGGCTGGTTCATGGTGGATTTCCGTTAAAAGTTGTCTGAATTTTAGAGACATGAATTTCCTTCCTTCTTTTCCCCCAAACTGGTCTTGATAGCCATCGGAATAAAGATAGAAAAAAGTGGGTTTGGAGACATCTATCGTATGGCTTTCGTAATGGAGAGTTTTGTAAGCATCTCCGCCAACAGGTTTCTTGCAGCCTTTGACGAGGAACGATTCTCCATTCTGAAAATAGAACACAGGGACTTTTGCCCCTGCAAACTGCATGGTTTGGGTTTCCGAATCAACTATACAGAGTGCCATGTCCATTCCATCTTGCATGTTAGATTTTTCGTGATTCAGGTTCTTACGCACACCTTCATCCATTCGGTTGAGTATTTTGGCAGCATCCCATTCTCTTGGAGGGGTTTCGTTGGTAATTTTGTTGAGAAGTTCATTGCCGATGATACTCATGAAAGCACCAGGAACCCCATGACCCGTACAATCTAGCATGGCAAAAATAGACTTGTTGCCATGTTGGGTAAACCAATAAAAATCTCCACTCACAATATCTTTGGGCTGAAACAAAACGAACGAGTTGCCAAATGAGTTTTTAACCTGTTTCCAGCCAACTAATAATGCTCGTTGAATTCGTTTGGCGTAATTTATACTCGCTGTCATCTTGGTGTTCGTGGAAGCCAGCACTTCGTTGAATTCCAATAGACTCTCGTTAGTAGTCTCTAGCTCCATGGTTCTCTCCTCCACTTTTTCTTCAAGAGACTTGTTGAGAAACTTGAGTTTTTTGCCTAAAATCTCTGTTTTCTTGAACGCTCCTGCAAACCTTAGGGATAACACATAAGCCTGAATCAAGATGAAACTGAGGATTCCCCAATAAATCCAATGTTCGCCTTTCAGCTCAGTAGCATCTATGACAATATCATGAATGGCAGTAAACGTAAGCAGAGCAGTTGCCAGCACAAAAGTAGAAGCACCGTCTTTCTTGGATTTCAAGGCATGTATAGTTGCCTTAAAAGCGTTGATTGCCGCAAAAATAATCAGGGCATAGAAAACATATAAAGAATAAGTTACAAAGTAAATAGGAATGAACAATACGTAGATTGAAAAAGCGAATGTGAACCACTTAGACATTTTTGTGATAACAGGAAATGCTTTTTCATCGAATAGCGAGGTCATAAAACGCATGAAGAAATAACACACGTTTATGAGCGCTAAATAATAGGCACGGGTCAGCAAGTTCCAATCTGTGGAAATGAATTCTGTAAATTGAGTTTCCCCAGTAGTGAATATTCTGAGAAAAAGAAAAAAGCAAGTCATTGAGAAATAGAAGGTCGATTTATCTTCTGTCCTCAATCTATAGAAGCCCAAATGATAGATTGCCATAATCAGCATACAGCCCGCCAAGAAAACCTCTTTCAGTAAACTTCTCTGTTGCGCTTCCTTTATTTCTGCTACTTTTCCGATTGAGAAAGCGTGCCAGATTCCTCCTTTTCTGTGGTGGTAGTTAGAGATATGCACTACAATTTCCAAAGTGTCAGATTTTGGAGTGAAGAAAGCATAGTTTGGGTCGAACCTGGGAATTGCTTCCGCTTCATTTCTCCCCACCTTTCCTGCTCCGCCCACGCCTTTGCCATCGCAGAAAATGGCCACCGAAGTAGTAACCGATTTCCATCTGATTCCAAAATCAGTATTTTTTGCTCTGCTCGGAAGAAGAATTATTGCTCGCAAAGTGGCATAGCCAGCATAACCAATGGCAGTATCTGCTACCTCAACATTGTTCCACATGCGCTGTGGTGCATAATAAAATACTTTTGGTTGGATAGTGTTGGTAGAAAAATCTTTTGAAGTGTAAAGTTGCTTCCAGTAGAATTCCCAGTCGCCATGCAACTCTATATTGCCTTGTTTCTCGAAATCCCAACTGCGCAAATCCAAAACCCCTTGTTCAATCAGTTGCTTAGGCATTTGCGCCAAAGTCTCTGACCAGCAAAAAAGAAGCAGGAATGCAGATAGTGAAAATCGAGTCATAGAATTAAACATGTAAGAAATTGAATCATTTCTGTCAGTCAGGTTGTCAACCTATCAGAAACTGTATTGTTATAGGACTTCAAGATAATTCACAGCAGAATCGAGTCCTCTCAGGATTCGGAATTGCAAAATCCAATTCCGAATCCATTTTTGATAGGAGAATCAGGCAGTTTTTGCTTTTCGTTAACTTGATTCATTTTGGAAGGCGAAATCAAAAACTTACATTTGTTAAGAAAGTGAATTTCTCTGATGAAACTAAAAGTATGTTTGGATTGATTTTTTGGGAATTTTACGAGATTTTAAAAATAGTCTTTCTAGGCATTTTCTCTCCACATAGTCAAAGCTATGTGGGGGAAAAGTAACGAAGAAAGCATTTTTGAAAAGCCGTAGAAACCAAAAATAATTCGATTCAAACATACTCTAAATGTTATGCAAAAAAAACTACTATCGTACTGCCTATTGTCCTTTTTGGCAATTGGAGTATGTTTCTCGCAGAATAACTCAAGTTGCCAAACTGCCATGTCGAGCTACACCTTTCAGCAGAGTTTCGAGAGGAATAGAGCGGGCAAATTCCGAATCAAATAAATTGCAGTTGGCGAAACAACTTGTGCAAAATAATTGCTTTTCCGTAGCTTAGGTAAAGGAAATTTGCACACTATTTTTAGAGGATTTAGACAGGTTGGAGTTTGCCAAATTGGCGTATAAAAAAACAATCCACCAAAATGAGTTCTACGATGTGTACGATTCTTTCGCCTATTTCTCCACCGTTTTCAGGCTTCACGATTTCATTTTAGAGGAAAAGGCAGGGACTCCACACAATGGAGGCGGAGGTGGCGGAAACGGAGGTTCAATCAATTTCCCAAGTTACAATTACCCCAATCCGCTCAATTATGCTGGCGTGAAATTTTGCGCAACACCACTACCAGAAACTGATTTCATGAACTTTGCCATGCAAGTGGCAGGAAACCGAAATGACCAATCCAAACTGATTGCTTCGTTGCAAATTGCCAATTCCCATTGCCTCTCCACGGCACAAATGATGAAACTGAGCAGTATTTTCAGCGCAGAAGAAAGCAAACTGAATTTCCTGAAACAAGCTTACGATGCGGTTTATGATGTGGGGAATTACCATTCTGCCAGCCAAGTGTTGCAGTCGAGCAATAATCTGCAAGACTTTCATCAGTTCATTCAAAACAAAGGCAATGGTGGAGGTGGGCTAAATCCTACTTATGGTTGCCAGCTAGACAATGTGGAGTTCGAGAACATCAAAAGTAAAATTGAAAGGCAGAATTTCAATAGCTCCAAAATTAACCTTGCCAAATCTCTGTTGCGGAACAAAGGAAAGTGCTTCATGGCTTCACAAATCCGTGAAATCCTACAGCTTTTCAATTTTGAAAACTCCAAGTTGGAGATGGCAAAATTCGCCTACGATTTCACAAATGACACGCAGAATTACGCTCAATTGGCTGTTTTGTTGCAGTATTCATCTAGCAAACAAGATTTTGAGCGGTTTCTTGAAAGTAAATAATGGATTGCCACTAGCTGAAGCTAGTGGCAATTGAATTGGAGTTCCGAACTTTCCTCGAAGGGTGAATTTGTTATTTAGTTGCAACCATTTTCAGATGGTTGTTTGCAGGGTTTCATGTTTCCCGCTAGCTGAAGCTAGTGGCAATTGAATTGGAGTTCCGAACTTTCATCGAAGGGTAAATTTGTTATTTAGTTGCAACCATTTTCAGATGGTTGTTTGCAGGATTTCATGTTTCCCACTAACTGAAGCTAGTGGTAATTGAATCGGAGTTCAGGCTTTCCTCGAAGGGTGAATTTGTTATTCAATTGCAACCATTTTTTGATGCTTGTTTGCAGGATTTCATGTTTCCCACTAACTGAAGCTAGTGGCAATTGAATCGGAGTTCAGGCTTTCCTCGAAGGGTGAATTTATTATTCAATTGCAACCATCTTCAGATGGTTGCTTGCAGGGTTTCATGGTTTTCCATTATGAAGCTATTGGCAATTGAATCGGAATTCAGGCTTTCCTCGAAGGGTAAATTTGTTATTTAGTTGCAACCATTTTCAGATGGTTGTTTGCAGGGCTTTATGGTTTCCACTAGCTGAAGCTAGTGGCAATTGAATCGGAATTCAGGCTTTCCTCGAAGGGTAAATTTGTTATTTAGTTGCAACCATTTTCAGATGGTTGTTTGCAGGGCTTTATGGTTCCCACTAGCTGAAGCTAGTGGCAATTGAATCGGAATTCAGGCTTTCCTCGAAGGGCGAATTTGTTATTTAGTTGCAACTATTTTTCAGATGGTTGTTTGCAGGATTTTATGATTTCCCACTAGCTGAAGCTAGTGGCAATTGAATTGGAGTTCCGAACTTTCCTAGAAGGGTAAATTGTTATTTAGTTGCAACTATTTTCAGATGGTTGTTTGCAGGGCTTTATGGTTTCCCACTAGCTGAAGTTAGTGGGAATTGAATCGGGGTTCCGAACTTTCCTCGAAGGGTGAATTTGTTATTTAGTTGCAACTATTTTTCAGATGGTTGTTTGCAGGGTTTCATGGTTTTCCATTATGAAGCTATTGGAAATTGAATCGGAGTTCCGAACTTTCATCGAAGGGCGAATTTGTTATTCAATTGCAACCATCTTCAGATGGTTGTTTGCATGATTTCATGGTTTCCCACTAGCTGAAGCTAGTGGCAATTGAATCGGAGTTCCGAACTTTCATCGAAGGGTGGATTTGTTATTTAGTTGCAACAATTTTTTGATGCTTGTTTGCAGGATTTCATGTTTCCCACTAGCTGAAGCTAGTGGCAATTGAATCGGAGTTCAGGCTTTCATCGAAGGGTGAATTTGTTATTCAATTGCAACCATCTTCAGATGGTTGCTTGCAGGGTTTATGGTTTCGGAATTCAACAATCTTAGCTTTGGACTTTGGACTTTGTACTTACGACTTTGTACTCAATATTTTAGAATATTTTATGCCCACAAACTACCGCCAATTCTTCGATGGCTATTTTGCCGATGAAAGCAAGTTCAGAATCGAACAAGACTTGGAAGGCGCATTTGAAAAACACACCATTCAGGCTGTTTCAAAATCGGAAAGGTTGCGGATTGAGATCATTTATGTGGCAGACAATGGCAAGTATGAACATTTGCACCATGTCCGTTTCAAACACCCGAAGTCTGTGGGTTTCGCGCATTGGCAAAATCAGCAAGAAGCAGGATTTGGAAACCGCTTCAAAGGATACTCGTCAGGTCAATTGACAGATTTACGAAAATTTATTGAAGAACGATTGAAATCTGGTTGGCAGGAAACGCTTTACTACCAAAGTAAGCAACATTACAAATCCAAAATAACCCTTTTCAGCAATCTCCAACCAAAAGTTTATGTTTGGAGACGAAGGAAAGTCAGATTGATTCATATTATTCTCAGCAGTTTCTTTGGCAAATTTTACAGAGTTGTAAAGTCAGGATTGGAAACCCGAACAGAATCTGTTTCTTGTAATCATTTTCTGAAAGACTAACAAAAAAGCCGATAATTTTGGCAAAACCCATTTGCTTTTTGTCTTTGAATAAAGTTTGCAACTAAGAATTTACTATTTTTACTACTCAACCAGCTTTTTGTCAGTAGGTGCTTTGGAAACTCTGACTCAATCCACTTTTCTAAATTTACTAACAGAAACCGTAAAAAAAATGAAAAAACTGATACAAATCCTACTGCTTTCATTGCTTCTTTTTGGAGGAGCGCAAAGCCTACAAGCAAGCCATATTGTTGGTGGGGAAATTGAGGTAAAAAGAGTTGGAAGTAATCTGATTTTTACGTTGAATCTGTATTTTGATGAGATAAATGGAAATGCTGGTGCTAGAGATCCATTCGTGAACTTAGGAGTTTATGGATTTACCTCAAAAGAACGAATATGGTCTCAAAATGTGCCTTTGCTAGACTCTACAACTGTCAGCTTTACCAATCCCGCTGAAAAGTGTGTGGAGAATGCTTTTGTTGAAACTGAAAGCAGAGTTTATACGGTAACTGTTCCCGTTTCCGATATTGATATAGGAGACCAAAACGGCTACTATATTATTTATGATAGATGTTGCCGTAATAATAGCATAGTAAATATAGTCGGTTCTGGGTCAGAAGGAATGTTATTTTATACCAGATTTCCTTGTTTGGATATTATAAATTCTACGCCTGAATTCAACAAACCAGTAAGAGATTATGCTTGTTTGAACGTACCATTCTACACAGATTTCTCAAGTGTTGACCCTGATGGAGATAGTCTAGTTTATTCTTTGACTACTCCTTTAGGAGGGCTTTCAGACACGTTAAATAATGCTGTTGCCCCAAGTCCACCAGCAACTTTTGCAAACCCAGAAGGAACTGCTGTTATTTTTTCCCCAGGAATCAATTTAGGCAATGTAATCCCAGGAAGTCCTGCCCTAAGCATAAACCAAACAGGGCGACTAGAAGTGACTCCTAGCCAAGCAGGAATACATGTTTTTGGAGTAAAAATTGAAGAGTTCAGGAATGGAGTGAAAATTGGGGAAATGAGGCGAGATTATCAGGTTTTGGTGCAACAATGCCCTTTCGACAATACACCACCAACAGTAGATATTTCGGGGGGAACGACCACCAATATTGGCAGTTTACAGGTAACTACTGTAAAGATTGTTTTAGGCGATTTGACAGAAGATATTTGTTTGGATGTGGAAGTTGATGATCCACAACTTAATCCAAGTAATCCAGACGAAAAACAGAACGTTACTGTTAAAGAAATTGTTTTTCTGACTGAACCTATTGCCGGTATTGAGTTCAAAGGATTGGGTGGATTGATTACCGACCCATCCAACGCTAATTTTCAAGTCTGTATTCCAGCCTGCCCTAATACTACCGACACAATCAAATTCGATGTGATTGTGCAAGACGATGCCTGCCCACAACAAGCTTTGGATACATCCAGAGTGATTGTCATTTTAGAAGTTCCCCCAAACGATTCCCCAGTTTATACAGTTTCTCCAAACTCAACTTCCAATGCAGTATTGACAGATTTCGATTTGACCAATGGCTGTGTAAAGGCGGAATTGACAGTAGGAGACACTTTAAGATTTGATGTGAATGGTTTTGACCCAAATGGAGACAGCGTGTATGTTTTCTCTCAAAGCAGTTCGGTGGATTTAGTAGCAGAAGACTTTAATACAAATATTGAACGTTTCAGCTCTTCATCCATTGATTTCACCTTCAACTGGACTCCTGATTGCGATAATTTGGGCGAAGGTGTCAAATCTAAGGTTTTTGACATTGAAGTAGCAGTCGCAGATATTTATGGTTGCGGGTTCAGGGACAATCCACCCAAAGGTTTTTGCGTACAAATCACACTCAACGCTCCGCCAGATGACAATATTGCACCCCAATTCCTTGCGCTTGAAGATTCCGTAGCAGGAAAAACTAGCTTCGATATTAAATCCAACAATCCGCTGGTTTATTTTGACACGGTCAGGATTTCCAGACAAATTATTGATGCCAATGATGCGTACTCTTTCCGAGTGAACGCATTTGATATCAACGGAGACAACAGCGGAGATGCATTCAGGTTAGAAGCATTGGGATTGGCAGATGGGATGATTTTTCAGGCAGATGCGGCAAATGCAGTACTCGGAGACAGTTCCGAAACGCAAGGTATTTTTAGCTGGAATCCGATATGTGAGAATATAGATGGCTTATCTTACGAAGACACCACTCAACTTTTTGTCATAGATTTTGTGGCAACAGATGCCAGAGATTGCTTTCAGGTTGGAGAGGGCAAAATCCAACTGGAACTTCTCCTTATTTTTGAACCAGACGGAAACGAACCGCCAGTATTAGAATTTATAGATACGCCTGATAGTGTGGTTTTTGAGTTGCTCGATGATGTTTATTGCAACACAGACATAAAAATTGGAGAATTGGTGCGGTTCGATTTGGAGGGAACTGACCCAGACTTGGCAGAAAGTGTATTCCTCCGTGCCGACCCAATCGGTTTTACTTTCGAGGAAGTCGGGATGGTTTTCGAGGAGAAATCTGACATTCTGAATTCTGGGGAAAAACTAGAAGCTTCCTTTTCTTGGATTCCAGATTGCAATGCACTCAATCCGAACCAAGCCGACCGAACTTACGAAATCAATTTCATAATGGAAGACAACAACACCTGCGATTTGAAAGCTTTCGATACTGTAAAAGTGAAAATGACTGTGAAAGACATTGAACGAGGAACGCTCACGCCTTTTGCCAATGCTTTCTCTCCAAATGGAGATGGAGTAGGGGATAGCTATTTCATAGAAAACCTGCCCATAGATAATTGTGCAGATTCATTTGTGAACATTTCCATTGTGAACCGTTGGGGAAAGGAAGTTTTCCGGAGTGAGCAAAGAGATTTTAGCTGGGAAGCGGCAGAACTGCCAACTGGAGTTTACTATTACCACGTAAAGTATTTGAACTCAGACTTTAAAGGAACGGTTCATATTGTACGTGGCAAAGTGAGCAAATAGTCTGAATGAAGCAATAAAAGACTGGTTGAGTTATATAATTCAATCGGTTTTTTATTGCTTTTAAATTGAAAATATACTTGGTAGTTGCAAGAAAAACTTATTACTTTGATAAAAGCCTAAAACCAACTAGCATTTTAAAGTATGGAAGAGACATTCAATTATTATCAGCGGTTTTCCTCTGCCATGGTAAGGGGAAGCCTAAAAGAAAAATACCAAAGCCACGCACTTTTTGGGAAAATACTAGAAGACTTAACTGAAGAAGAGCATTTACAACTTTTTCAGATTGGCGAGCAGAACAACCTCAAACTCAACTTTTTTCAACGGATTGAAGCCTTGCCGGAAACCACTAAAATTTTGGATGTTCTGCGAGGAATCTCCCCAGACAATTTGCTAGATGTAGGCTGTGGAAGAGGCGCATTCGTTTGGCGACTTCTAGACGAATACCGAAGTCTGCCAATTACTGCCATCGACAAATCTGAGGCAAGAATAAATTCCATCAAATCTGTCATTCATGGCGGAGTGAATAGCCTGAAAGTGAAAATGATGGATGTTACTGATTTGTCAGAGTTTCCTGCATCTCATTACGATGTGACCACGGCACTCAAGGTTTTGGAGTTTATTGAGGATGTGGAGAAAGCCATTTCAGAGATTTGCCGAGTAACCAAACGATTTGTCATCGTCCAGTTTCCAGTTCATCAGGATAATAACCCAGAGAAAAAGCATTTTTTCACACCCGAGCAAATGAAAGAAATGTTCGACAAATGCAATGTGATGCAAACCAAAATTGAGAAGGTATCCAACTACCACGTTTTAGTGGCCCGAAAATAGGCTTATTTTTTCAACAAATAGAAAATCCGTTCCAACCCAACCGTAGATTTGTATCGGATTACCTGAAAATGAGTAAATCCTGCCTGTTGTGAGTATTCCTCAATTTCCGATTCAGTAGGCAAATATGCTTCAAGCGCACCCCAATCCGTCTCCAAAGTCACTTTTCTGTCTTCGGCTAATTTCCCTACCACTTTCACAGTTTTATCAGGAGATTCGATGGCGAAAGTCCCTCCTTCTTTGAGATTTTTATAAACCTGCTTAATTGATTTTAGTTGCTCCGAAGAGTTGAGTTCCAAAATCCCTGACCAAAGCCACATTACAAAGTCAGCCTTTTCGGGGAGTTTCAGTTCAGTTATATCTTGTTGCAAAAGGTTTATTTGATTCTGAAACCTTTGCTGTAAATGTGGAATGAGTCGGTCAATGCGTTCTACGGCAATTATTTCCCCTTCAAATCCTCTTTGGAGCAAAAAGTGAATGGCTCTTCCATAGCCTGCGCCTAACTCTACGAGGGTTTCAGCATTTTTGAGGTAGGGGAACAGAATATCAATATCAATTCCCGTATCAAAACCAGTCAGGTTGGCAAATTCCTTGAAATGCTCTAGCTGCATGGCACTATAAAAATCAAAATTGCCTTTTTGGGTTTTCTTGGTAGTATTCATGTATATCTTTTGTTCAGCAACAAAGATACTTGAAAGGCTTCAAATTAGTTATTATTCAAATTGTAATGAATTTGAATGAAAAACAGGAAAAGGACAAGGTTTAGGCATATTAAAGAAATAAACTAAACATTTCTCTTGTTTCTTTTTGGTCTATTCTTCGTTAAAAATATTAGCCATAGCGATGCTATGCCTAATATTTTTGCCTAAACTAGCCTCAAAAATAAACCGCAATAAATGTCCATTTTATTTCTTTGATATGCCTTACTCATCGGAATCGCTTGACTCTGTAGAGTTGTTCTTCTCTTTCTTTTCTTTACTTTTCTTGGATTTATCTATGTGATAATGCTTTTTTCGGTAGTATTGGTAGTTGAATTTATAACTCTTTTGCCAAGTGACTTTCCCTCCTATGAACATGTAGAAATCTTTGTAGGCAGATTTCCCCCTCTGCTTTCCTACATGGTCTAGTTTGTCTGACAAGACAAATGCGCCTCTTGCTTCTAAAGCCACATGAATATTGTGTTTCAAATAGTATTTGAAACCTGCCCCGAGTGGCACGTTTACTGCCCATTTCTTCACGTTTTCATCTCGTACTGCTTCGGTATATCGGCTTGCATTGATTTTGCTGGAGTTCAATGTCCCTTTCTGTTGCACCAATCCAAGCCCTGTAATAAAGTAAGGCGAATATTTTTTTTGACCTGCATCAATCGTCCCTTTTGCCGTCAAATCGTGAATCAAATTGATTGAAACATCCCAATTTGGTCCAGAAGAGAAACTTTGGTAGCGAATTTCGTCTGCTCTGCCTTCTGCAGTTGATGTTTTGGTCGTGTTGTTCTTCCTCCACATTGAATTTGAATCTATGAATATCAAACCGAACACTTGTCCAATGCGTGATTTGGTAGCCAACTCCAACATTAATGTTATTGAGACTCAAAAATTTAGAGGTTTGCTTCACTTTGCTTTCCCCAGTAAACGAACCCAAATCCCCATCATAACGAGTGAGGAAATTATAGCCTCCCGTGTAGTAGAAGTCTCCTACATAAGGACTATAATAAATTGAGAAATAGGAGATATTGTTGTAATCCCTCCTTTGGGCTTGCAAGTTGCTGACTCCAACAAATAAGAGCAGAAGAAAAAATGGGGAGAAAGTTTTATAGGTAAATCGAATCGGATTCATCAATAGCAGAATTTGGAGAATAAAAGGGCTACCAGATTGGACTGTGCCAAGTAAGATAACTCAAATATTAGTCCAATCCATGTTATGGTTTTAGCAAAATTTAGGAGATTCCCAGATTCTATTTATGTCTGGATTTCAAAACTGCCACTACATCTTCTAAAGAATAGCCTTTTGCCACCAACAGAACTATATAATGATAGAGTAAATCTGCACATTCGTTCAAGAATAATTCTTCGTTGTCATCCTTTGCCTCTATCACAACTTCAATGGCTTCTTCGCCAACTTTTTGAGCTACTTTGTTAATTCCCTTGGCGAAAAGCGAAGAGGTGTAAGATTTGCCGTCAGGATTTTGCTTGCGTTGCTGAATGATTTCTTCTAGTTGCTGAATGAATGCGAGGTCTGCCATTATGTATTTTATTTTGGATTGTCTTGAATCTGAAATACTTGATTTTTCCGTGAAATTAGTTGAATTTCTGGTAGTGTGAAAGAGGTAGGGCGACTACTCTATGGATAATTCGGCACAAGCGGAGTGCCGCCCAGCGAAGTGCCGCCCAGCGGACGCTCAATGCCGTTAAGTTAAGGAAATTCGTCTTCAGTCAGCGTGACCCGGCCGGAGACTGATTTCCATTTTCGGCACAGGTTGGCGATTGCGCCCCCAGAAAGAACCTGCGCCAGCGTTTTACGCTGGTTCGAGCGTCCACGCTCGAACCAAATTCACACTAACTTAATGGCATTGAGCGGACGCTTGCGCTATAGTTTTTATTTTGTTAGCCTTACCAGTTTATCACTACCGAATTTCTTTAATTATTTTGAATTTCCCATTTTTTTAGAATGAAAATAACTAGCCTATCGGCAAGGTAGAAAGCCCAGATTCCGCAAAAATTAGCCAATAAATCTAACAGGCTGAAAGTGCGGTGTGGATATAGATATTGAAGTGATTCTTCTGCAATTGCAAATAGCATCATCCAAAAAGGAAAGGCAGGAATGGATAACAATTGGAAATTGTATTGCTTTGGGAACGCCCTGAATCCAAGCCAACTCACTCCTCCAAACAAAAGGAAATGAAGTAGTTTGTCATACTTTTGAGTGGTTTGCTGAAATGGCAATACGTTGAGGTAAGTCGCCAAAACAATGAGCATGAATGCGATTGCTACTATACAGAACAATGATTTCCACATAAGACAAAAGTAAGAAGTTTCAAAAAAATAAACGGAATTCCACCAATTTAATCAGCCTCTAAGCAACCTAATTGCAGTTTGGTTTGTAATTTTGCATAAAGCAAACCCATAAAATCATGAAACTTTCACATATCATTGCCATTGTAGTCATTGCTGTGGGCATCAGCGTAATTATTTCCACCGCAGGAAATGCCAGTTCTTATGTAAGTTTCGATGAAGCCTTCGAAATGGCACAATCTGGAGACGAAGCAAAAGTCCACGTAATTGGCGAATTGACCAAAGATGCACAAGGCGATGTAATTGGCGTGATGTATAACCCACAAGTTGACCCAAACTACATGGAATTCACGCTCACAAACGACAAAAATGAAAAGCATAAAGTCATTTGCGTAAACCCACCTGCATCTATGCAAGATTTCTACAAATCGGAGAAAGTAGTAGTGATTGGCAAAGTAGCAGGAAAAGATTTTGTAGCAACCGAAGTGCTGATGAAATGCCCTTCAAAATACGAGGAAACTGAATTGAAAGGATAAAAATCCGATTGTACGTTTAAGGGCTTTCTGCCAAAGGCAAAGTAATCTTGAAAGAGGTTCCTTTGCCTTCTTTGCTTTCAAATTCTATTTTCCCTTGGTGTAGTTTGATGATTTGCTTCACAATAGACATTCCCAAACCAGTCGATTTTTCGCCTTCCAATCCCTCTCGGCTTGCTTCCGAGAACTTTTCGAACAAATTGGCTTGCAGTTCTTTCGGAATTCCAATTCCCGTGTCGGCAATTTCAAGAATTACCAAACCATTTTCTTTTTGGGTGGAGACAGATACTCTCCCGTTTCTTGGCGTGAATTTGATGGCATTGCTCAGCAGGTTAGACAAAACCCTATGGAAACTATCCGAATTGAGCAAAACAAAGGTTTCGTTTTCGGGAATATCAAACACGAAATCCAAATCTTTCGCTTTCATTTCCTCCAAAAAAGTAGCCAATTCCAAACCAAGAAACTCATTCAAATCTACAACTTCCCTTCTCATTTCAAAGTTTTCATCTTCTAGTTTGGATATTTCCAAGAGTTCATTGATGAGCGATAGGGCTCTGTTGCAAGATTTGCTCATCATGCCAAAAACCTGCTCATCTTGCTCGGCAATTTTTCCTTTCAGTTGGAGTTTCAGAATGTCGGTCATGCCTTGAATGCTGTGGATTGGATTCCGTAAATCGTGCGCAACTGTTCCTAAAATCCAGTCTTTGCTCTCATTGAGTACCTGCAATCTTCCCTCATTTCTCTTACGTTCGGTAATATTGACCATTGTTCCCAGAATTTTTGTAGTTCTGCCATATTCCGTAAGCCTGTTGGCATTCAGCAAAAGATAAACCATTCTGCCATCGGGTCTTTTATGAGCCACTTCAATTTCATAGGGAATCCCGCTTTTTATAAGCCGTTGCTGATGAAAAAGCATGGCTTCTTGGTCTTTTGGAGTCAGTAATTCAAGATAATCCTGTGCCGAAGGCGAAGCGTTTTCTGGCTTCAACCCCATAATATCGTAGGCAATCTCACTCCAATCTGCTTCTCCTGTTTCCAAATCGAACTCCCAACTGCCCAGTTTGGAGATTTCCTGCGTATCTCGCAGTCTCTTTCGCTCCCTTTTCAAAGCCTTATTCTGGCTTTGAATGTCATCACTTTGGCTGGATATTTCCTCTTTCTGCCGGGAGATAATGGCATGTTGCTCTTGTAGCTTGTTGTTAGAATTTTCCAAATTTGCTCTGTAAGCCTCTGCTTCTTTCCGATAATAGCTGAAAATCAGAAAAACCAAGATGGAGATGGCACTAAAAGAGAGAACATGAATGAAGGGAATTGTGTTTGGCAGGACATTGTACTCGTAATAGAATGCAAAACATCCTATAAAAAAAGTAATTGAGAATGTGAATAGTATTTTTCTGGTGCTGTTCAGGAAGTAGAAAATGAGAGAATACACCACAAAAAATGACAGCGAACTTCCTGTTTGGTAAGGCACAAGATATACAAACGCCAGAGTGGAAATCACAGAAAAGGAAATGAGTATAATAACTGCTATTTTGAATTTCCCTCTTGCCGTAAGAGCTAACAAAATAACACTAGTAACCACCCTAAACAAATTTATGATTGCCGGGATGTATCTTTCTGACAGAAACCCTTGAATAGATAATATTGAGCAAACAATAAGTATCGCCAAAGCAGTTGCATTCAGCATTCTGACTCTTCGGTTTCCCGAAAAACCAAATTGCCCAGAAGTGCCTAGGTCGGTAAAGCGATTCCATTTTTCTGAAAAATAACCCATTAAGAAATAGTGTGGAACTTATTAGAGTTTATGGACATAAGAGATAACATACGCTGGCAGAGGTTGAAAACCCTGCCACACTTTGCTCCCGTAGTAAATTAGTGTTCATAATCTTTCTTAGTGTAGGAAATAGCGTGCTATAAAATTTAGACCTGAATTTTTGTAGTATATCTTGCTTTTTATCAGTCAAAAAGCCTGTCAAAGCTGTAAACACAGCCTTTTAGTGAAAAAAACTACACGCAAAAATAGCTTTCAATAACCAGCACGGAGATTCCTACACTAAGTAATCTTACGAACTGCATATCGAAAAAATATCGCAAATGAAACAAGGCATTTCGCAAAGAACTACTTTTCTATACTTTTTTGATTTATTTTGCCAATAGATTCATCAAACTTTAATACAATTGCTTTCAGTCGTCAGAACTGAGTTTACAAATTAGCCTTTTTTTAACCAAAAAACTCAAATACACATGTCAAATATTCGTAATAACTGGACTATCGCTGAGATTTCAGAAATATATCATTCCCCAATTTTAGACTTAATCTACCAAGGTGCAAGCGTGCATAGAGAGTTCAACGATGCACAGGAGGTTCAGGTTTGTACATTGCTCTCAATAAAAACGGGTGGTTGCCCAGAAGATTGCGCCTATTGCCCACAAGCCGCTCGCTACCATACCGATGTAGAAGTGCAGAAATTGATGGATGTTGACACCGTTTTGCAACAAGCACAAGAAGCCAAAGAAGCAGGAAGCACAAGGTTCTGCATGGGAGCCGCTTGGCGAGAAGTGAGAGACAACAGAGATTTTGATAAGGTTTTGGACATGGTAAAAGGCGTAGCAAGCATGGAAATGGAAGTCTGTTGCACATTGGGAATGCTCACGAAAGACCAAGCTGAAAAATTGAAACAAGCAGGTTTGTACGCTTATAATCATAACCTAGATACGAGCGAAGAGCATTATGAAGAAATTATCTCCACCAGAAAATACGGAGACCGATTGGAAACTTTAGAGAATGTGAGAAAAGCTAAAATTTCGGTTTGCTCAGGCGGAATTATTGGCTTGGGAGAGACTGATAAAGATAGAATTGACATGCTCCACACCTTGGCAACTTTGCCAGAACACCCAGAATCTGTCCCTGTAAATGCGCTCGTAGCCATTGAAGGAACTCCTATGGAAGACCAAGAACGTGTTTCCGTTTGGGAAATGGTGCGGATGATTGCCACAGCAAGGGTAATTATGCCAAAAGCCATGGTCAGGCTTTCCGCTGGGCGAGTAACCATGAGCACAGAAGAGCAGGCATTATGCTTCCTCGCTGGAGCCAACTCCATTTTCGCAGGAGACAAATTGCTCACAACTCCAAACCCAGAGGTGGATTCCGACAAGCAAATGTTCCAAACCCTGAACCTGAAACCAAGAAAAGCATACAAAGGAGCGGCTGCCGAGAAATTTGAAATGGTTTAGGAAGCAAGTAAGTGGATGTACGACTTGAGATGTACGAATTACGATTGATGATTATGATTTTCATGTAATTACGAAAATTATAAACGTAAACTAATTTAATCCCCGTTCCTTAGAGTCTTAAATTAGAATTTGTCAATCACAGAATAACGAACCATGAGCTACGAATTTGAAAAAGTAGAACTCGAAAGAATGGAATTGCGAAAGCAAAGAGATTTTGGCGAGAAAATGAATGCCTGTTTTGAGTTCCTAAAGCTGAACTTTGCACCGTTTTACAGAGGAATTCTGTTCATTGTACTTCCATTGGGTATTTTGGCTGGAGTTGCCGCCAGTATGATGGCTTTTCAACCCGCCAATTTAATTCGTGCCATGGATGACCCCGAAGCCATGAGGGAAATGGCCGATAATATATTTGGCATAGAATATTTTCTGGCTATTGGATTTGGTATTTTAGGATTTATTGTCTTGCCTGCATTCGTTTACCCCTACATGCGGAAATATTTAGACAATGAGACTGATTATTCTGTAAGCGCCTTGTTTTCAGAAGTGAGAGCTAATTTTTTTCCCGTGTTAGGAACTATGTTAGTTCTTGGACTCATGGTGGGCGGAATTGCCTTATTGACGGGATTGCTAATTGGTCTTTTATCAGAAATCTCAAAGGTTCTGGTGTTTTTTGGCGCAGTTGCCATGTTTTGCGTAATCATGTATTTTTTCGTTACGCTTACGTTAGTTTTGCCAATCATCATTTTTGAGCGAGTAGGTTTGGGTGCGGCAATTAGTAAGTCTTTCTATCTGATTAAAGACAACTGGTGGGCAACTTTCGGACTTTTGTTCATAATGAATACGGTTTGCTCTCTAATCGGCCTGGTATTTAACATTCCACTTTTCGTATTGCTCGGACTGATTGCCAGCAACACACTCGAAAACGCCTCTGCCATTACAGACTTTTCCAATATTTTGGCAAACGTGATTGCCCAAATCGGGAACTACGCAGTCTATCCGCTATATATGATTGCCTTGGCTTTTCAATACTTCAATCTTACCGAGGAAAAAGACAGCATTGGTCTCCTTTCCAGAATAGATGATTTCGGACAAGGAGAAAGTAATGATGAAGAGGAAATTTACTAGAGTTGTATATTCGACTTTAGTCGAATTATAGACAACAGAAATTCAGTTCTATTTCCACATTCTCACATTTACCAATTCCCAAATTGAATCTCTTCCAAAACCTCAAAGTAATTGAACTGGCAAATGTATTGGCTGGGCCAAGTGTCGGGCAGTTTTTTGCCGAATTGGGAGTGCAAGTCATTAAGATTGAAAGCCCGAAAACAGGTGGAGACGTAACCCGAAGTTGGAAGTTGCCGAGCGAATCTGTTGAAAGTTCTGTTTCCGCCTATTTTTCTGCGGTAAATTGGGGAAAGCAAAGTTTGGTGCTGGATTTAGCTGACTCCAACCAAAAGGAGCAATTATACGAATTAGTGAAAACCGCAGATTTGGTCATTGCCAGTTACAAACCCAATGATGCAGAAAAGTTGGGAGTCGATTATAAATCACTCAAGCGACTCAATTCAAAATTGATTTATGGGAAAATCACAGGTTATGGCGAGGAAGATAAGCGAGTTGGCTATGATGCAATCATTCAGGCAGAAGCAGGTTTCATGTTCATGAATGGGCAACCAAATTCCACTCCAACCAAAATGCCTGTTGCTTTGGTAGATGTTTTGGCAGCGCATCAACTCAAACAAGCCTTGCTTTTGGCAATCATTCAGCGGTTGCAAACTGGGAATGGAACAGAGGTTTCGGTTTCCCTATTCGATGCAGCAGTTTCCGCTTTGGTAAACCAGGCAACCAATTGGCTCAATGCTCATCATATTCCCCAGCAAATGGGAAGTGAACACCCGAATATTGCGCCTTACGGAACGCTTTTCAAAACCAAAGATAGCAAATGGCTCATTTTAGCAGTCGGGACAGATAAGCAGTTTCAGGTTTTGTGTGGAGTGTTAGGTTTGGAATGGGAAGGGAAATTCCAAACTAATCCGCAAAGAGTCATTCACAGAAAGGAATTGAACAAAAAGTTGGCGGAATCAGTCTCCAAACATGATTTGGAGGAACTTCTCCAAAAACTCCAACAAGGCAAAATCCCCGCAGGAAGTGTGAACTCCATGCCCCAAGTTTTTGAAACTCCACAAGCAAAATCTATCATGCTCCAATCAGAAAAACTGAAAGGTGTTCGGCAGTTTGTGGCGAAATCGGAAAGTTGGCAGTGGATTGATTTGAGTGAACCGCCAGAGTTTGGTTAGAAAATCTCTTTTATTCTACCCAATCGAATTGAGTTTTTGCTTGCTCTTTTGTAAGAACGATAAAGGTTCTTATTCCAAATAGCTTTGCATAAGAACCGAATTTGGATTTATATGCCGTGTTCACATTTGAAATGTAACTAATGTCCGTTTCCTCCCAATTAATAATAGATATTAACCTGATTTTTGTGTCTTTCGTAATTTTGAAAGAGAAACAAGAACTAATGGCTGTGCTGTAATCTGTATTCAACATAGCTGATAAAATCATACAAACTGAATCAACCGACTTTTTGAAAAGGGTAAATACTCTACTTTTTGATATTCCTGTTTTTGTGTCAATTATTTCTTCAATTGGAATATTAGAATCGTTTTCTTCATAGATTTTATCTGTTTTCCAATCCTTTAATTCAATGAGATACAATTCATCTTTTGTTTCGTCATACCAACAGGCATCCATTTCTTTGAAATTGTTCTGAATATCTTTATAGCCTTTGCATTCTTCAAATCGAAAGTAATTATTGTCTGGGAAATTGAGGGTTACTGAACTTTCTTCTATCTTCATTTTTAGGAGTTTAAGTCAAGGTTGATTTCGTCATCGAACATTTTTAATGTCTCCTCAACTATTGTGTTTTGTGGCAATGTTCCATCATTCATATTGTGAAATGTATTTTTCACAGACGATTGGTTGTCTTTTTCTAAGTTCCAACAGGTTATGTCTAAATCGTCCCTTTTGGCACAAATAGCAAGCTGTTTTATGATGAAGTAACTATGAGAAGCAATGAAAATTTGGACTCCCGCTTTACTCATAGCTACCAACATTTCCACCATTTGCCTAATAGCATCTGGATGAAGTGCGGTTTCTGGCTCATCCATGAATAGAATTGTGCCTTTTCCTATCTGCCTATTGTTTATTAGTGTTGTTAGAATCCCTATCTTCTTTATCCCTTCGGCAGTTTGTTGCATAGTAAATTGCTGATTTCCCTTTTTGAATGAAAAAGGATTCTCTTTCTGACCAGTCTGTTCAATTTTTCCGTCAAACAAATTCTCCAATGTTTTATTTACCTGACTCAATTCTGAAGCAACACGCCCTTTGGTAGTAGGTAGGTCGAGAGATTTAATCAAATCAAGATAAGTGTCATCAAATCCAGTTCCATAGAAAATCTCTCTTATGCTTCTAATGTCTGAAAAGGCGGTCAATACTTCTTTGGCGGGAATAAATAATGCATTTATATTTTCATCAGAAAATGCTTCTACATGTTCACTGCAATTAGGGATTGATTTCTCAGTCCTTTCTCCAAATGAATAGTATATATCTTGCTTGTATTTTCCTGTATTTCCTGTAATCGTAATATCCAACTCAAATTTCTCTCTGCTTCCTTTTTTTACTAAATCTCCAAGCCCGTTTCTTATAGGCATAAAGGTATTTGTGAGTTTGTCTGCCAACTCTTTTTTGAAGGAGACTTCCGTTGTTTTACTTTTTAAGCTGTAGATCTCTAATGTTTTCACAGTAGAATAAAGTACTTTCAACAATCCTGTTTTTCCTGTGTCATTCTTCCCTACAATTACGTTTATAGGCGTAATGTCTTTTAGGCTCAATTCATCATGAACCATGAAGTTCCTTAATTTTATAGAGGTTATCATTTGTTTCTAGGTTATTTACAACTTAAAAGTAATCTGCACTTTTTGCTTGCACTAAAATAAGCCAAATTTTCGTAATAACTATTCTGCTTTAGAGTATGTTCGGATTGATTTTTTGGGAATTTTACGAGCTTTTCAAAAATAAGTCGATTCAAATATACTCTTAAACAACAAAGCCACTTCCTAAGTCGGAAGTGGCAATTGTGAGCGTTTCTGATTTACCCTAGTGCTTCGGTCGCTATCCGAAGTGTGTTTTAACATGAGTAGCAAGATTCATGTACCATGTATCAAGAAGCAGTTATAACCTGATTACTGTGCAATTAGATTGGTTGAATCTTAATTTCAGTTCTATATACTTGATTACATTTTAAAAAAAGAACACTTGGCTTTATACGTTTTCTGACGTCTTATTTCTAAAATCTAGTATCTCCTTTAATAAAGAAAAGAAAGTTTCTCCTCCAATTTCTGCTTCACTCTTTCCTTTGTCTTAATTTTATTGATGTAGTTATTTCTCGTTTTCAGCACATTGAAATCGCTGATTGAGCGAGGATCTACATTCGGGCTAATTCCATTTTTGGCATCAAAATCGTTCAAATCTGCACGGTCTCTGGCAATGGAATCTTGCAGAATTGAGATTTTAATTTTGATTTGCTCCTCGAAAGGCTTCTTGTAAATATCTCGGAATTGCGTTTTGGCAGTTTTCTCCAAGAAATGCGTTTCAAAGATTTCGTTACAAGCAATTCGGAATTTGAAATTGTACTCTCTGTCTTCCATTTCTGGCAACTTCCCAATCATTTTCCACCTTCCCTGAATTTGCTTCACACGGTCAATGTCAAACGGAACACCCGCATCCAAAATATACTGAATGTCTTTGAAAAGCTCTTTTTTCAGTTCGATTCCAGACTTTTCGGAAGCCGCTTTCTGCAATTTCAGCGTATAGAAAAACTTCTCAATCTCTCTTTTGAAATCGGAGGTCAGCTTGCCAAACTTCAATTTGTTCACTCGCCCAATCAATCTCCAATCCTCCTGAATTTTCTTGATTGCGGGAATATGAGCCTGAGCATTCGTGTCTGAATTGATGTCTTTCAACTTGTAAATCAGGTTGCGATACATGCGCAAACGGTCATTCATTACTTTTGCTTGCTCGGCAAAGAAGCTTTTACGCTTCTCAAAGAAAAACTCGATTGCTGCATTGAATTTCTCAGAAAGTTCATCTTCTTGCTCTTTGTAGGCACTTCCCGTTTTTATCCACTTCTGCTTCAGTTCCTTCATTTTTTCAGAAGACTCCTTCCACTCAGTTTCATGCTTTACTTTCTCCACCTCTTCAAAAAGAGCCGTTTTGATTTTTAGGTTTTTCTCCCTGTTTTCAAGAATATATTCGTTGATTTCTTGCTCCAAAGAGTCGATTTTGTCAATCAGCGCAGAGAAATCTCCCAATCCATTGTAGGTTGCAAATGAGTTTTTCATGTGCAATAACTTCATCAAGTAAGAACCTTTATTGTCCGAAGTCTGAATATTCTCGGCAACCTCGTCTAATTTCTTGCTGATAGTTTCGAACCTGTCCACAAAGTATTGCAAACTGGCTTCATCGCTGTCTCTTACCACGCCAATTTCCCGATTTTCTTGGTCGAGATAGGCTTTCAGGTAAACTTTGTCGTCTTTAATGTAACCGTATTCTGTGATTTCCGGGTATTCTTTTGCGGAGCTGTCCGTGCTGGTCATTTTGTTAAGAGTTTGTGCAGTTCATAAATAATTAAAGCAATCTTAATTAGCCAATATTGGCTCGATTGCAAATTTTGAGTTGGTAGCCACACTTTAATTTCAGTAATTCTTAGGCTATCTGTTCTTGGTACATTCTCTACCAACTCACGCTTTTTGGTAATCAAATTCTACGGATTTTGGTCAGATATTCCCAAAATCCAACCTGATTTTTTTGGTAATTTCAATAGCAAAGAAAATGCTAATTAAGCGCAATCGAAAATGAAATATGCCAAAATTCGATATTGTTTGGATTGAAAACGCCCGATTGTCTGAATTATCATATAAGCGAGCGAAAAATGTTCGGATTTATACAAATTTAGGCTTTCTTTCGTTGTAAATGGATTCTACAGATGCGTTATAAACTGCAAATCAATTTTCAATTTTTAATTCTCCATTTTTAATTCCGATTTTTGCGGTTTGAGATAGTTGTTCGATTGTCTTAAAAATTAAATAACTAAAATCCCCAAATAGTTTTAATAATAATCCATTGCTCAAAAGAATTGCAAAATGCTGAAAATCATTCTTTATGGAACTTCGGACTAAAGACTAACTACTTTGGACTATCAAATAGAAGCATGCAACTTCACAATAAAATCAATAGGGAGGAATTGAAACAGCAATTGGCGGAAAGCACCGAGCCAAGAGTGACGATTTCCTTTTACCAATATGCCAAAATTGGCAATCCGCAAGTATTCAGGGATTTCCTCTTTTTGGAGTGGGAAAAACTAGGCATTTTTGGCAGAATCTACGTTGCCGAAGAGGGAATCAATGCCCAGATTTCCGTACCCAACGAAAGCTTCACTTCTTTCCAAGAATCTTTGGGGAAAATCACTTTCTTAGAGAATGTACGCTTGAACATTGCCTTTGAAGATGATGGCAAGTCATTTTTCAAGCTCAAAATCCAAGTAAAAAAGAAAATTGTTGCCGATGGATTGGAAGACGAAACATTCGACTCCTCAAAAATAGGCACGCACCTTTCTGCCGAGGCTTTCAATAAGCTGGCAGAAGACCCGAACACGGTAATTGTGGATATGCGCAACCACTACGAAACCGAAGTTGGTCATTTCGAGAATGCCATTTGCCCCGATGTAGATACTTTCCGAGAAGCTTTGCCCATTGTAGAGGAAATTCTCGAACCGCACAAAGACAAAAATATTGTGATGTACTGCACGGGCGGAATCCGTTGCGAGAAAGCCAGTGCTTATTACAAACACAAAGGTTTCGAGAACGTATTCCAGCTAGAAGGTGGAATTATCAAATATGCGAAAGATGCAAAAGCCAACGGGCTAGAAAATAAATTCCGTGGCAAAAACTTCGTGTTCGATGAGCGATTGGGCGAACGAATCAGTGAGGAAATCATCAGTGAATGCCACCAATGCGGGAAACCGTTCGACTCGCACACGAACTGCAATAACAAAGCCTGCAATCTCCTCTTCCTCCAATGCGAAGAATGCGCAGAAGAATTCGATGGCTGTTGCTCAACTTCTTGCCAAGAAATCCACGCTCTCCCAGAAGAAGAACAGAAGGAATTGCGAAAAGGACAAGACTCAAAGGTCAGGATTTTCTCGAAAGGAAGGTTTGAGAAAGAATGAGCGATTGAGAATTGAGAATGGGAAAGCTTTGGTTCGACCATCGGCAGACTTGCTTCTTCAATTATGAGATTGATAAGTAGCAGGATTCAGGTATCATGTATCAAGGCAATATGAAATTCTCCGATTTCCAATTAATTAACCATGTTCTAATCACAAGCTAACTTTGTCCACTTATTTAATGTATATTTCATGGTATTTGAAAATGCTTTCGTTAAGTAGTAAAATTATTGCCTAGGATGAGGATACCTAAAATGATAGCCAAGCCGAGGTCAAAGTATTGGTAGTTTACCTAGTCTTTGCGATAAAAGAATTAATCTATTACTATTTTTCTGATTGTTACACTTTGCTGTGCTACTAAAAAGTCATTGAAAAGTGCTTTTATTAGTTGTAGAAGCCGAAAAAATGTTTTCAACTATAAAAAACATTCATACTTGACCGTAAATGTGTCCATAAAAACACTAAGAAGAGGGGGCTGAACTTATATTCCAATCAAAAACTTGCTTTACAGCTCATAGGGCGCAATTTAAACAGCACAGCAAAACGTAACAATCAGCTATTTTTAAGTCTTCAAACCTAGCGCAACGTCATGTTTTCCAAATCGAAATACTTTTTCTTAGGTGTGGTAAGTTTTATGAATGCTTTAGTACTTATGTGCCTTTGCCTTTGGTTGCTGAGTCTGCCAATTACTCCGGAAGATGAATATCAGATAATAAGACTTACTTCATTACTTAAAAATATAGGTCTGGGTTATGAGAAAAAGCCTCTACAAACTGATTTTTTGTTCGTAAATGTGGCTTACTCAAAGGAACTCGTTCCTAAATTTGATGAAACAGAAATTTTTCCGATTGGAAACGAAGCAATTACCAATCGAGAAAAATTAGCTCTGCTTATAAGAAACTTAGAAAACATTCCTTATAAGTATTTACTAACTGACATTCACTTTGTCGGGAAAAGTCCGAATGATTCGATTCTCAATAAAGAACTTGCCAAATCAAATCGAATAGTGGTCTCTTATCATTATAATTTGGAAAGTGGTAAATATGAACACCCTGTTTTTGACGTCAACAAAGGACTTTCGGATTATACGGCTAACAAAGAGTCAATCATCAAACAAGGGGAGGGTTTTCTGAAATTCGAGATGATGCAAAATGACTCCGTTCCTTCTTTGCCACTAGTTATGTATCAGGATTTGACAGGGGAGGGCTTAACCGAAGGGAAACTATTTTACGAACTAGGAAATCGAAAAGTGCTCAATGATTTTATTTTGAATTTCCGAATAAGAAGATTTGATTTGTTCGAGAGTAAAAATCCTTATTTACTACTGAATATAGCTGATTTGCTAATTATGAATCAAGATGTATTAAGGCAGTTTACTGAGGACAGAATTATAGTAATCGGAGATTTTACGGATAGAGACATACATGATACAATTTACGGTAAAACCCCTGGCTCACTAATCTTAGTTAACGCTTATTTGGCATTATTAAATAGAGACAATGAAGTCCGCCTTCAATTGTTTGTCTTGCTGTTCATCATTTTCTATGGGTTGAGTCTCATGGCATTTTATTCTCAAGAAAAATCTAAAGACTGGCTTCGAGGCAGGATTGGTTTGCAGAGCGTTCTGCTGAAACATTTCTTTGGTTTCATGTTCTACTTCTTAATTTTAGTAATAGTCTCAATTACTTCGTTTTTCTTGTACAATATTCATTTGAATGTGTTCTTTTTGGCTTCGGAACTGTATGGAATTAGCATAATTGGAGCTTTTATAAGAAAGAGACGATTGCTGAAAATATAGATTGGTTTACCAATAAATTAGATAGCATAATCTAGTTTTTGGTAGTGCAATATGCGGTTTGCGTTGTTTGTAAATAGTATGTTAATGGAATATACTCAATTCAAAATAGAACGGGAATTTTGCTTACGCAAAATGCATATTTCACGACAACCATGGGGTTATCAACTACAAATAAAATTTCCAAACCGATTTTATTTGGGAATAACTTACGCCCAAAAACCATCGAAGGGTTTGTTTTATGAAATCTATTTATTGTTGTGCTTTTATCTCATTTATAAGGGAGCTTACTTGAAATCAGAAGCTAACCATTTCTCTAAATTTGGCATATATATTTTCCCATAAAACTCTTCGAGGTAAGAAGATACATTTTTAGTAGCCTGATTGGGCTTGGAGTGCCTGATGATAACATCTACTTCGTGAGCAATGTGATTTTTCTCTACAAAAAAAGGAATAAAATCTGCAATTTTTACAGATGTTTCGTCAAGGCTATTATAGTAGAAAAGTTCAGGCTCAACTAGTTCTAGTTGATTCAAAAGCTTGCCATCTAAAGATAACAGGTCGTCTTTTGAAAAAATAAGGGAGTCCGCTCTATAGTCTAGTTTTTTGTTTACTTGCTCTCCGTAATATATATGAGAAAAATAAAAAAAGTGGTTTTTGTCCAATAAAAATTCACTATCAGATAGAGATATTGCTTCTCTATTACCTATAATTAAGTGCTTTCCTTCAAAAAAAAGTTGTGCTTCAATCAGCGTTTTAATTTTTCCATTTCTAGTACTCATTCTGCCAGATGTTGGCAGAACTAGCCGCTTGACAATCGAAATGAACTCACCATCTTCCGTTTTTTTTGCTTTGTCGTCCAACATAATTAGAAAGCGTCCTTTAGAAGGACTTATAGCAGCTGCCCTGTCATCTACTGATGAAAATATCAACTTTTCTTCGGAAGAAATCTCGTCACCTGATTTCAACAGTACTTTGTTGGTTGCTTTCTTTATTGTTCCTTTCACATGAATCACAAAGTAGGATTCTGACTTTGCATTGGCGAAAATTAAGCAACATAGCAAGATTAGTATAGTCCGATACATTTTACATTGTTTAGTAAGAATAAGTGTCCGTAGAGATTTCATAATGAGTTGCCAAACCTGGTCTAATGTTTATCGTTCTTGTTCCATAATTGAAGCCATTGTCCCCCACCCTTAAATACATCAGATTTGCAAAATAATTTGGTAATGAAGAATTGTCTCTAAAAGCAGGATATTTAATTTCTACTTCCGTGGCTAGATTAGGGTTTACAAGTGTTTTGTAATCATAATGATTGATATCATCACTAGAGTTGCCATATACGAATTTACCATCTTTAAATAACGGGGTTGTAGTGGCAAGTGGCCCAGGGTAATCGAACACGTAAAGTTCATCTAACTGGAGACTGAATATATTATCTGAATAAAGTATAAAATGACCAGATTGAGGGTTGGCAAGTGGGGTTGGCAAAGAATTGAAAGAAAAAATAAGCGTAGAGGAGTCATCTAATATTTCTAGCTGTTCTTTGATTGTAACTGTATTGCCAATTAAATCCTCGAATGATATAGAAACTTCGTAAATGCCTTTTTCTTGGTAAATAAAATCACTTATTTCAGGCAAATCAGTCTGTCTTTCTACGCCATTTCCCATATTCCATGAAAACAGAATGTCATTGTGCATTTCATAGTAGTCAGGAAAGGCAATTTCAAGGTCAATCTCTTTATTTTCGTGTAGAGTTAGAGAATTAAAGGTTTTTGCTTTTAACTCGGCTTCGCTTGGCAGAAATACTGGCACTACATTCACATAGCTTACGATAAAAATCCCTTTTATCGTATTGTCATTCCAGACTCTCACCCTGACTATATAATTGCCAGCAAAACGAAAAATATGCGAAGGTTCACTATCTACAATATTGGGTGTGCCATCATCAAAAATCCACTCAAATCTATTGCCCTCAGCTAAATATGGGTTTTGAAAGGAAATCATTTCCCCTGCAAACACAGTATCTCTATTCGGTGCTATAGTTTCTTCTTCGCACGAATAGATTAGAACTGTAAACAGCAATAATATCAACTTAAAAAATGATTTATTCCCAGCCATAACTTATCTTGATTGGTGAATTGGAAACATTAAATTCAACTTCATAAACCTTAGCAGTGCCATCTGCAGGGTTTTCTTCTGCCAAATCCTCCAAATAAAAATTTTTGCTTACGTTGATGCTTGAGAACACAACACCAAAGGCAGCGCGAGGATATCTAATGTTTATCTCGTACTGTCTAAATTGATCTGAATTCGGCTCTTTTGCAGGCATTTTGAGTGATGGATTATACGTAAAAAGCAGAGTGCCAGGCGGGTATGGCAAAAAATCTAAAGCAATATATTCCTCAAAGTCTGAATCCTCATATTGAAGGGAAGTTATGTTCTGCACTACATTGAAGTCGTAATTATCTATTACAGAAGAGTTGAGTACCTCTATTGAATGAATCACAAAAAACTTGGGAGTAATTCGATTATCTAAATCTTTTGATGCCTGAATAAGCACTTCGCCTTGGCTGTCTATTATTTCTCCTGACAAATCATATACTACTCTATCTTGTAAAGAAAATATTTGATTTCCCACGTTTTCCAACGGCATTTCCAATAGCATCTCCCCATTACTAGTCAATCTGAAGATTCTGCCTTCGGAAAAATCATTATTGTCTGTACTGCTATAGGAAACATTCCTCAACGTATAGGAGGTGTCGGAAAATGCATTTGGCTCTATCTCAAATTCGAGAGTTCTCTCTTGCTCTACTTGCGGGAAATCTTCTTGGCAACCGAAAAACAGAACCAATAATAAAAAGTTAAGTCGTTTCATCTTAATCGTATGAATTTGATTGAAAAATCAATATTTGCGAGTTTTTGCTCTGATTGAACGAAAATTTTACCATACATCCTCAATCTCACAGACTCTCCTATGTCTCCTAGTTCCAAAATCTCAATATTTGTTTGCGAAACGGGTATCAGCGAGGTAACAGCTGCATAGCCCTCTCTTACTGGCAGTGCTTCAAGCTGGAAAGACAAACCGATATCTTGGATATTTACTAACCCGAGCGAGGGGTTGCGTACCACCATTTCCAAATTGTATATTTTGTGTGATTTGTTTGAATTTAGAACTAGATTACTTCCTTCACGTGTTAAAAGCCTATACCTGAGTTCATTTCTTAGCATATATCCTCCTGATTGCGTGTCTCCATAGGTCATCTCCACGAACCCGCTAGTAGTTAAGTTATGCTCAGCAGTTGTTTCTGCGCCTTCTAATATAATGGATAAAGAATCGCTTCGCTCT
This sequence comes from uncultured Cytophagales bacterium, assembly GCA_963729615.1. Classification (GTDB taxonomy): domain Bacteria; phylum Bacteroidota; class Bacteroidia; order Cytophagales; family Flammeovirgaceae; genus JBLIFI01. The sequence goes on along the minus strand of CAVSOI010000020.1, from coordinate 122,912 downwards.
GTATTCGGATAGGCTATTAGGTATTCATCTTTCAGATTGTCGGTGTCAAATACAAAACTATTGTTGTTTTTATCCAGAGAAAACTGCACATCACTTATCGTTTTAGGAGGATTACTATAATTTTCCGCTTCTGTATCTCTTGTTAATCTGTATAGCTTTAGTTTTTCAATATTAGATAAGAGAAAATCCCTTTCTATAGAGTTATTATTAGCATCATTATCGTAAGGATAATTGTAATAAATCTCTAAAGAAACATTTTTTTGTAGTGGTATTGAATAATTTGTAGAGAAAAGATAAGAAAATGGCACTAAGCTGTCAGGCAAACCAAAATAGAGTGAATTCATTCTGAGTTTTAGTAATTGCTCCTGTGTATAGGTTTTTGCGTCAGATTTGATTGATAGTACTGGCAAGGACAAAGCATCTCCAACCCTCTTCCCATCATCGAAAAAATAAGTGATTGTTTGAGGCTCGTCTATTAGTGTTGTGAAATCTGCATTTTTTAAATCGAAGGCTTCAAAACGCTCTTCTTCGCAAGAAATAAGAGTTACGAGCGTCAAAAAAACTAATATTACTTGAATGTAAGTTAGGTTGTTTCTCATTTTTTCGTTTTTGCCAGAGTTTTGCTAAACAAATCTAAATGAAGAGTAGCTAAGAAGAGAGATTGTCTTTTGAAATAGCTGTCTGTTGCCTCATTCTCCGCAAGAGATAGCTGATATGCTAGATTCAACCTGAAGTCAAAGTAACGGAAAGAAAGCCCTAATTCTTAGAAATGGTTCAAATTATCCGCTCTGAACACATCATATATCTCTTCTTGAATTGCAGTTGTATTTAGAAAGAGTTCAAGGTTTTCATCGTTTTCTGTAAAACCATTTCTTTTTGTTTCTGAAGCATAGTAACTAGTCAATGCAAAACGATTTGTATAACCGCCCATCAGACTTACATCTACTGCACCTAACCTAAGAAATTTGTAACTGAGAGATACATTCAGTTCTCCGTTCCATTTTGTTACAGCCACTTCATCATCGCCCAGCAGGTCGTTTCCAAACAAGAATCCATTATTTATATCAGAATCAAAATCCACAATATTTTGGGCAAGATAGTATATCTTGTATCTAGAGGACAGGAAAGATATCCTTACCGAAGAGCCAAATCGGTTTTTGGATTTGTAATCTAACCCTGCGCCAAATCGGGGATTCCAGCTGTTTTCATCCACTATACTAAACTGCACCTGAGTTACCTGATTGAATGAATTTCCATATATAGGATGATTGGAAACAAAGTACGGGTACTGGTAAATGAAGGACTGATTTTCGTCAAAGTTATATTCTGTCTCGCTTAGGATGCTTGTGCCAAAGTGAGCAGAGAGATTGATTCTCTGGCAAAACACATGAGTGCAGAGTATCATCATTAGGGTTATGGACAACACTTTTACCATATTACAAAATTTTGATTTAGGTTTTCCAATCTGAATGTAGGAGTCTGCATTCCGTTTGTCAGCTTTGGGACTTCTGACTTAAGATAGCTTTGCAGTTCGTTGATTTGTATTTTACCGTCTCCATTGAAATCGGCAGACTTTGTTCGCAACCCATTTAGAATGCAATAAGTAAATACACCATTTTGCCAATTCCCTCCTTCAATGGCAAATTCTCCACCACCAGCAGAGGAAATTACTACACTTCCATTACTCTGCCTCATATCTGCGAACAAATGTTTTGATAACTCTAGAGTACTACTAAAGCTAAGTGCATTTTCACTATTTACAGCTACCCCGACACTCCTGAATTTCACAGTTCCTTTTACTATGTTTTTGTTGGTGGAAAGGGTCATTTCTTTTTTATCTATTTCTCCTGAATGGCAGGCATCAATCATCACCACTTTTTTTCGACTTTTTATTTTGTCTAGCTTTTGCTCGAACCATTCATAAGAAAAAGACCCTTGGTTTGGGCTTGAAAAGGAAGTTTCGTACGTGGAAAGATAATAGTCTAGTTTGCTGTCTATTAACCCATGCCCTGCATAGAAAATGATTACCAAATCGTCTCTATCTACATTGGCCAACTTGTCAAGTTCTTTTTCTACATTGTTGCGATTGACTTCTTCTCCTACTAGAAAGGATGTTTGTGGGTTTTTAAATTTGTTGCTCTTTTCAAATATACTTACAATATCTTTAGCATCTTTGGCAGCGTAATTCAGATCAAACTCCCCTTCCATGAAAGTTCCAGCGCCAATTCCAAGAACAAATAGTTTAGGCTGGTAATCTCTATTGCAAGTAGTTACTATTGTGGGTTTTACAGAAGAAAAGCCATTTTGATCTACTGCATAATACTGAATCTTGTTTTCTCCTTCCGACAAAAGAACTTCCACTTCGAGTTCTGCCATTTTTCCAGAAATCCCGAAGCCCCCTTCGTCAAACATTGGTACGCCATTTACCAATACATGAAGTGCTTTTAGCGTAGAACCGTCTGAACTATGAGCCTCGAACTTAACTAGAAGTGTTTCCCCAGAGGATTGCTCAGGAATTTTATTGCTGATAACTTTTATGGTAGGGGGACTTTTCGGATTGTTGAGTTGTTTTGTGTTTAATCCTAATTTCTCCAATCTTTTTGAATATGCTTTCTCAAGAGTAGAAATGACTTGTTCGCTATGGTAAGGCAGATTGCTTAACACGATATCAGGTCTATTGTATTTCAAATCGCTTTGCTCAAAGCTTAACAGTTGTCCATCTAGTTTATAACCTACGGAACTAAGTGCAGACTTAGAAGCATAATAATAATTTTCTGGTGTAAGATACATAAAGCCATTACCTATAGTTAGCAACTTTATGCTATAATTGAGAGAGTCTGGATGGCTGGAATAAATAACCCCATCATTACCTGCCAAAAATATATGCCCACTTTCAGGATGTTTCAAATCATCATTGCAAAGTACGTTTTCTGGGAGGTTCAATTTTTCTTTCAACGAACTAGCATCATCAACACGATTTTGAATCTCGCGTTCAGACAAATCACCTAAAAACTTAGAGGAATATACTTTCTGCAGTGCTAGTGTTTCTAAATCCCAAAGGAAATGTTGTTTGGATTTTTTCACACTTTTGCCTAGTAGTGAAGGCTTCTTAACCAAGTATTTGACTACTAAGCCCTCTTTGTTTCGTTCAATGAGATACGGAGTGAATTGAAAATTCCTAATTCGTTCCGTAAATTTTGGTTTGTATCGTGTTGTACTCAATTCATTCTTAACCAGATTCCATCTTCTTAAATTACCATCTAAATAAGAAATATAAAGTTCGTCTCCCAACTCATCAATCTCTATACTTGAAACCCCAGAACTAAATCCTTTCAAATCGAAAACATGCTCATACATCAGGAAGTCCCAAACACGAATTAAACCATTCTCACTAGCTATCGCAACCAAATCCCCTTTTTTGCTGATTGCCACTTTACGTGCAGGAAAGTTGTCATTCTTGATGTTTTTGAGAACTCTACCAGTTTTGTTTAAGAAGTGAGTAACCAAACCATTTTTATTGACCGCAATTGACAAGGAAGCACCTAAATCAATGTCCAGATAGTCATTAGAAATACGGTTTGATAGTAGAATCTTTCTTTTGTTGCCTAATTCGGGTTTTATCGCTACAACTGTTGCGTTTTTTTGAGCCACGAAGAGAGTCTTAGAATCTTCTGAAAATACAAACGAATTTACCTTTGATTTTGCCGTAGATAGTAATTCAGCGTTTGAAGAACTGTAGATTTGAACCCTTTTCTTATCAGGAAAATTAAAAGCCGTGTAATTTCCATCAGGGCTGAACTCAAACTCACTAGCTTGGCTAAAATCTATCTTTTTAAATCCTTCAATATCCTCTAGTTTTTCCCCAGTCCACTTCTGTAATCTATCCGATAGCACAAGGAGACTTCCTTTAGGCGATAGCCCTATATCCTTGGCATCATCCGTACGAATGATGTTCTCCCGCCTACCTTCTTCATAATTCCAAATCTCTATTTTACTATCACCTAAAATTGCAATCAGATTACTTTTAGGCAAAAAACATACATCCTTTACACTTTTAAATGTAAAAATACCTTCATACTGTTTCCTGTTATCCATCTTCCAAATACATACTTGGCTTTTCTCACCAACACTTGCTAGGTAGGTTGCATCATCACTAAATTCCAGTAAATGGATTTTACCCAAATTCCCAGTCTGCACTACTAATTTACCGTTCTGACCAAGGAGTTTACCTGCGCAGAATACAAAAACTAGACAAAAAAATGCAATAGCAGAAAGTATGCGCATAGTAACGTATTTTGTTTGTGACGCAAACATATCAAATAAAATATCAAATGAGTTAATATTATTTTTTTTCTTTCGGAAAACTTCCAGATTTTTTTTGTTATGCGCCAAAAAATTCGATGGCTGTTGCTCAACTTCTTGCCAAGAAATCCACGCTCTCCCAGAAGAAGAACAGAAGGAATTGCGAAAAGGACAAGATTCAAAGGTCAGGATTTTCTCGAAAGGAAGGTTTGAGAAAGAATGAAAAATTGAGAATTGAGAATGGGAAAGCTTTGGAGGCTGATGAATAGATGATGCGAAACATGAGTCATTGATTGTGGTTCTCTGTTTTCATTTCCAAATTTGCACATTCCCAAATTTCCACTCAGGGCAACTGCATCTAATTTAAGCCTTTTTTTTGCCTATGAAAATCTAAACAAAATCGTTACTTAATAAAAACAGTTGTTGGTCTCGCAAATTATTTATGAACGCACGTTTATTTTAAAAAAAATGTAATGCTAAGTGCAAAAACTTATGATATTTATTGCTAAGACCAACAACGGCAATAGGCTGATGAATAGATGATGTGAAACATGAGTCATTGATTGTGGTTCTCTGTTTTCATTTCCAAATTTGCACATTCCCAAATTTCCACCTCCTCAAATCAGTTTTATGATTTCCCCTTCCCAACTCGAATTTGACCGCAAACATATTTGGCATCCTTATACTTCCACCGAAAATCCGTTGCCTGTTTTTCCTGTGGAGTCAGCAAATGGTGTTCGGATTTCGCTCTCGGACGGGCGTGAGTTGATTGATGGCATGTCGAGTTGGTGGACGGCAATTCATGGCTACAACCACCCTGTTTTGAATGAGGCAATTCGGAAACAAACCGAAAAAATGTCCCATATTATGTTTGGAGGATTCACGCACGAGCCTGCTATTGAACTCTGTGAGTTGTTGATAAAAATCACTCCAGCACCTTTGCAGAAAGTTTTTTTGTGCGATTCGGGTTCAATTTCCGTGGAAGTGGCAATGAAAATGGCCTTGCAATATCATCACTCACAAGGAGCGAAATCCAAAAGCAAATTTCTGACAATTCGCTCGGGTTATCATGGCGATACTTTCAATGCCATGTCTGTTTGCGACCCAGTTACGGGAATGCACCATATTTTCAAGCAGAATTTGGCAATCAATTTTTTCGCTCCAAAACCAGAAACGAAATTTGGGGACAGTTGGATTGAGGGAGATTTCCAACCCTTTCAGGAACTCGTAGAATCCAACCACAAAGAAATTGCCGCAGTCATTCTCGAACCCATTGTGCAAGGCGCTGGCGGAATGCGTTTCTACTCGGCTGAATATCTGAAAAGAGTTCGGGAAATTTGCAATCAGTATGATATTCTACTCATTTTCGATGAAATTGCCACAGGTTTCGGGCGAACAGGAGAATTATTTGCGTCTGATTTGGCACAAATAAATCCAGACATTTTATGTTTGGGAAAGGCTTTGACTGGCGGATACATGACTTTGGCGGCAACTCTGGCAACTGAAAAAGTAGCTCTAGGAATTTCCCAAGGCGAAGCAGGAGTTTTCATGCACGGACCAACTTTCATGGGAAATCCGCTGGCTTGCGCTGTGGCAATTGCCAGCACCAAACTTCTGCTCTCACAAGATTGGAAAAGCAAAATCCAACAGATTGAAAAGCAACTCAAACATGAGTTGTTGCCACTGAATCAACATGAAAATGTAGCAGAAGCACGGGTTTTAGGCGCAATTGGCGTGGTGGAAACCAAATTGCCTGTAAACATGGCAATCGCCCAACAGCTTTTGGTAGATTTAGGCGTTTGGATTCGCCCATTTGGGAAATTGATTTATATTATGCCACCTTATATTATTGAGCCAGCAGATTTGAGCAAACTGACTTCGGCAATTCGAGCGATTTTGGATGAGGAAATTTGGGAGGAAAGAATTTGAAAATGTGCGAATTTGTAGATTTGAAAATGTTGAGGACTGCTACAATTGCATAATGCAGAACTCAACAATTCGCCAACTTCATACTAATAAGTCTCCTCTTCCTCATCTTGTGTTCCACTTCCGAAACCTTCAATTCTTGAAAGCAAGCCTGTGCTTTCTTTCATCTCTGTTAGATTAAAGTACTGAAAACACATAGCAATCATAACGAGCGGAAGTATCATATAACCGCCAATTTGAGAGATGATGTTGGCAATAATATTGAGCACAGTCGTCATTGTAGAAGCATCACTTAGAGAGTTGCTTGCCATTAAGCCCGTTACAATCATCAAAGGAATGCTGGTAACGATGCTAAGGAGGACATATATAACAATCATTATTACCAAAAGCCCGAAGGTTGACCACCATTTGCCCTTTACCAAATAGAAAGATTTACTGAGTGCTGTTCCAAAATTCTGCTTTTCCACAAGCATAATTGGGTAAACCAAAAAGAACGTTGTACCCAAATAAAACACCAAACAAACTGAGGCTAAACCTCCGAAAAATGCTAAGAATCCTGCGATTTGTCCGAGCAATACAGTCACGAATACGCCAATAAAGTAGGAAATGAAAACTATTAGAATAAGCGCAATTGATGCACCCAACGTTCTCATAAATTCACTCAATGTGGCACTGAAAAGGCTTGCTACTGAAAAATCTGTATCGTTTTCCAAGTATTTCCTCACGTAAGAGTACACATAAGCGGGCAGTAGAATGAACCCGAGCAATCCTAAAATCAGCGAAACGAAATATTCTACTCCGTACAAATCGCCTTGGAGTTTTGAGATTTCCTGAATGTCGCTGTTCATAATTGCTTTTACAAGGTCTGCGGGCTGAAAAGCAATAAAGCTAGATGCAATTCCTGCAACAACGGCAATCGGGCAGATAATGAAAAGAATTCCCCGATAGAAAGGCGCAAAGTTTAGTTTCAAAAACTCAAAAGTGGCGTTTACCTTCTCGCCAAAATCTCGTTGTTGCCGCAATTCTAGTTTCTCGGCTTCTACTTGTTCAAATTCGTAACTCATAGTTTAGTCTTTAGTCGTAAGTCGATAGTACAAAGTTAAATGAGGATTCGTAAGATTATAGAATGGATAGGATTATTTTGTGGGATTTGTTGTTTAAGGAACGGAAATTAAATAAAGTGCTACTTTTTATCAGTAGGACTGCCCCTCGCTTCTTTTTGGTCCGGGACACGCTGTCTATTCTTCCAATTCCATTGCGGGTATAAAAAAGTTTGCCATAGTGTCGGACTGGCGTTCCATCGGACTGGCGCACCAGTGCTATGCCAAACTTTTTAGTCCCGGCTGGGAACGGCTAGACTAGCTCTAAAAATAAACTTCAATAAAATAGTAGTTTATTTATTTCCCGTTCCTAAGGGAAGTAACTGATGTTTCCTATTCTCAAATTTCCACATTCGCCCATTCTCAAATCACAATAATCCTCTCGCTTTCAGTTCCAAATATTTGTTGATTGTATTCACCGTCAAATCTTGTGGAGGAGTAAGGATGGAGAAGATTCCATATTTCTGCAATTCCCGAACGATTTGGCGTTTTTCGTAGGCGAACTTCTCAGCAATGGTTTGCACATAAATTTCTTCGGTGGAGTTGGCTTCTGACTCAATCAGGCTTTTAGTTTCCGTATTCTCGAAAAATACAACTACCAACAAATGACTTTTTGCCAAGGCTCGCAAATATTTCAATTGCCTTTCTAAGGAAGACATCGCCTCGAAGTTCGTGAAAAGCACCAACAAACTGCGTTGAGACAGATTTCGCCTGACATTCACATACAAATTCTCGAAATCTGACTCCAAAAAAGCCGTTTTTTCCCGATAGAGAGTTTCCATAATCGAGTACATTTGGGAGTTTCTATCGGTGGCTTTCAAGATTGTTTTTGTGCCATTGTTAAAAGTAATCAACCCAGCTTTGTCTTGTTTTCTGATGGCAATATTGGAAAGTACCAAACTCGCATTAATGGCATAATCTAGCAAAGTCATTCCCTCAAAAGGCATTTGCATGCTTCTGCCTTTGTCAATCACGCAATAAACCTGTTGCGATTTTTCATCTTGAAACTGATTGACCATCAGCTGATTACGTCTTGCGGTTGCTTTCCAATTCACAGAACGGAAATCGTCTCCTTGCACATAATCTCTAATTTGGTCAAACTCCATATTTTGCCCAATCTTACGAATTTTTTTGATTCCCACTTCCGTCAGGCGGTTGGAGATTGCCATGAGTTCGTATTTCCGCATTTGGAGATACGATGGATAGACAGGCACTTTGGCATCTTCGGCAAATTTGAATCTGCGAGAGAACAAGCCGATTGGGGAGCTGGCAAACACATTCAGAATCCCGAAATGATATTCCCCACGTTTGGTTGGGCGGAGTTTATAGCCGATGGATTGAGATTTTCCCGCTTTGAGTTGCGCATCAATCTTGAAATCCCGCACTTGAAATTGATGGGGAATTTCATCTACAATCTCTAAATTGATGGGAAAAGTATATTGGTTTTGGAGTTCAAGGATAATGTCATTCTCGTCTCCGTTCGAGAGTTTGTCGGGCGCAAATCGGTCTGCGGAAATCCCTTTCTGTAAACGGAACAGTAAAACCAAATCCAACAAAGCCAATGCCAAAATGGCAACGAGCATGATTTTACCAATTGCGAAAAAGAGCGAATAGGCAAAGCCCATCATCAGCACAATAATGCAGATGGAGAGTAAAAGGTAAAGTCGGTTTTTGGTGTAGATTGATTTCAAGTGTTCTTAGAAATTGTTTGGATGAACGAATATAAATGATTGTGCCCAAAATCCATATTCAATATTAAATCCTTACCCTTAAAACTTGACAATTTTTTTATTGCCAAGTTTTGGATTTGATAGAATCACTTCTATATTTGCATGACAATAATTTTATTGTCAAATAAAAAGCACTAATTATGAAACCATCTATTGGAGTTCCGAGCAGAGGCGATAAATTTTATAGGCGTGATAAATTGATTCAAAAAATATATAGAAGACTGGATGCAGGAGGGCATTTATTTATGTCTGCTCCTCGAAGAGTGGGCAAAACCTCTATTATGCACCATTTGGAGGAAAATCCAAGAGACAATTATGAGTTCATCTATCTGATTGTTGAATCTGTAGATAGCTCGGAAGACTATTTCAGAGTGCTGTTGAAAGAACTCTTGCAGAGTAATGCAATTGGTAAGCTTGCGAAATCGGTAGATAAGGCAAAAAATATTATTGATGAAATTAGCACAAGAGTTGGAGGAGTGGCAATTCTGGGAAATAAGATTGATTTGAACACTCCAAAAGTGGATTACCAAGCGGTATTCGAGAGTTTTCTAAATAAAATTGAAACAGGAGAAAAAACAATCGTACTGATGGTAGATGAATTTCCGCAAGCTGTGGAAAACATCAGACAGGAAAAAGGAGAGGAGGAAGCTAAACGATTTTTGCAAACCAACCGCTCTATTCGCCAATCTTTCACTAATAATATCCGATTTATTTATACAGGCTCAATTGGTTTGCCCAATGTGGTCAAAGACATCACTTCACTTTCAGTAATTAATGATTTGAACACCGTTGAAATTCCTCCACTTAATACAGAAGATGCGAAGGAATTGATGAAGCTTTTATTGGAAGAGGCAAAAGTAGAAACCAATCCGAAAATACTTGATTTGCTGATTGCCAAAATTGAATGGCTTATTCCCTTTCACTTACAACTTTTTGCCCAAGAATTGATAGATGTTTGTGAAGATTCGGAACAGTTTACCATTTCTGAAAAAGAAGCCGATAAGGCTTTTGAGCAAATTCTGCACAGACGCAACAATCAGTATTTTGAGCCTTATCGAGATAGATTGGAGAAAAGTCTTGAGTCTGATCAGTATCAGTTTGCGGTTGACTTGCTCAATATAATCTCCAAAGAAGGACATTTCTTGATTGATGATATTGAAGAATTAGCGAAGAAGCATCAGGTGGAAAACTATAAATCGGTATTGGAAGCTTTGGAGTTTGACGGATATATTAACAGTAACAAAGCCTCTATGTACTTCCATTTCACTTCCTTAGTCCTCAAAATGTGGTGGAAGAAAAATGTAGCTAACTTTTAATTGAAATCCGCAAAATTATGAATCTCCAAACCACCACCGTAGCAAATATTTACAATCCGAGCCAATTGAGCGAGGAGGAATTGATAGAACGCTTCATTGTACGGAAGAAAATATTCAATAGGCTGTTCAAATTCATTTCGGAAGCAGATATGAAATATCCTGAAACCCATTTCTTAATTGAAGGGCAACGGGGAATGGGCAAAACCACTTTGTTGCTAAGGCTGTATTATGCCGTGAAAAATGAACCCAAACTGAATACTTGGCTCGTGCCTGTAATTTTTAGCGAGGAATTATACGGAGTGAGAACGCTGACAGACTTCTGGGAAACCGTGGCAGAAGGTTTAGAAGAGGAAGAGGGTGGATTTTTTGGATTGTCAGATAAGATAGAACAACTCCGAGACCAATGCGATTCGGAAGATGATTGCGAACGATATGTGTTCGATTTGTTGGATAAACAATTGGAGCAAGCAGGCAAAAAAGTGGTTCTGTTCGTAGATAATTTTGTGGATTTAATTAAAAATATGCCCAAAAAGCAAATCCAACGCTTTCGGGAAGTGTTGCAGACGAGTCCGAATTTCCGGGTTTTTGTGGCTTCTTCGGTTATTCTGCAAAGTATTATGGAATACAAAGAGCCTTTCTATGAGTTTTTTAAGGTAGAAAGGCTGGAAGGATTGGACAAACAGGAGACAGAAAACTTATTGCTTGCGCTAGGAAAGCATTACAAACAGGAAAAAATTGAGCAGATTGTCAGAGAGCAACCTGGGCGAGTGGAGACTTTGCGTAGGCTGACGGGCGGAATCACTCGAACCATTATACTGCTCTACGAAATATTTACCGATGAAGCGAGTGGCGGAGCGTTCAAAGATTTGGAAAACGTGCTCGACCGACTCACGCCACTCTACAAACACAAAATGGACGAGTTGTCTGCCCAACACCAAGCTATTGTACATGCCATTGCGCTGGAGTGGAGCGCAGTAGGCACGAAGGAAATCGCCAAAGCCACTCGCCTAGAAAGTAAACTCATCTCCGCCCAACTCAAGCAGTTAGTAGAAAGTGGCGTGATTGAGAAAGTCCGCACCCACAACAAAAACAACTTTTACCGAATCCAAGAACGCTTTTTCAACATTTGGTACTTGATGCGAATGGGAAAAAAGAAACAACGCACTAAAATGCTTTGGCTTGTTCGTTTTTTCGAGGAATGGTGCGCTAGTGAAGAGGAATTGAAAGAACGAATTGAAGGGCAATTGAGAGCGTTGAAAGGCGGAAAATATCATACAAAAGGAGCTTTGTATATGGCGGAGGCTTTGGGAAATCATAAGTTGATTTCAATGGAACAACAGCATGAGTTATTTTCAAAAACTAGGAATTATTTGGAGGTAAAGGATAAGAGTTTGTTGAAGGAGTTGTCAGAGTCGGATGTAGAAATATCAGAGAAAATAGTCCCTCTTATTAAGGGGGAAGAATATGAGAAAGCATTAGTTTTTATACATCAGATAAGGAATAAGGATAAGAAAGAACTAGGAATAGGACTTGCCTGTGCAATACTAGGAATTAAATACGAACAACTAAACAAATTTAAAGAAGCAGAGCAATACTACTTAATGGCAATTGAGAAGGGAGACGATGATGCTATGTACAACTTGGGCAATCTGTATGAAAATGACTTGACGAGTTTCGAAAGGGCGGAGAAATACTACTTAATGGCAATTGAGAAAGGGAATGGTAATGCCATGAACGGCTTGGGCAAGCTGTACAAAAATGAGCTAAAGGATTTCGAAAAGGCGGAGAAATACTATTTAATGGCAATTGAGAAAGGAAATGATTCTGCCGTGTACAGCTTAGGTAATCTTTATCAAGTTAACTTGAAGGATTTTGATAAGGCAAAGGAATACTATTTAATGGCAATTGAGAAAGGGAATGACTTTGCCATGAACAATTTGGGCAATCTGTATCAAGATAACTTAAAGGATTTCGCAAAGGCGGAGAAATATTATTTGATGGCAATTGAGAAGGAGAATGATTTTGCCATGAATAATTTGGGTAATCTGTATAAAAATGAGTTGAAGGATTTCGCAAAGGCGGAGGAGTATTATTTGATGGCAATTGAGAAAGGAAATGATTCTGCCCTGAACAGTTTAGCATGGTGGTATTTTGAAAGACAGGCAGAAAAGAAGTTAGCTTTAAATTATGCAGAAAAAGCAGTTCAAATAAACCAAAATAGTCATTTTGCCCATACTCTCGCCACCATTCAACTTTGGCATAACCAATTTCAAGAATCATCTAAAACAGCGCAGAATTTCCTCTACAATGAAGAACTTGTAAAAGAATATTCTGATGATTTCCATCTCTACCTTGTTTTCCTACTTGCCAAAAAGCAACATGATTTCCTATATGAGTATTTCACAGGTGAGAAAGGCTTAGAGTTCCAATCTAAAGAGCGGTTTATGCCCATTTGGTATGCCTTGATGCACCGAATGAGAGAACAGTATCCGAATGAATACTTGAAAATGCCACCAGAAATTGCCGAAACTGTGCAGGAGATTTTGCAGAAAGCAGATAAAATGGCGGTGGATTATGCGTAAAACAAAAAGAGCCGTTGCAATGCAACGGCTCTACAAATATAGTCTTTTTTCTAAAGTCTCAATATCTCACATCTTCTAAACCAATCCCCTCATTTTCTCCAACCTATAAAACTCACGGAAGGAAATCATTTTTTGTTTCTCCTCATCCCAAAGCTTGTTGAAAGCGCATTTGAAGCTTTCAATGACAGTCATTTTCACGGCAATCTTATCGAAAATAGGATTTTCGTGGTGGCATCTTGCCAAATTATAATTCGGGATTTTAGAATTCAAATGATGAATGTGGTGGAATCCGATGTTTCCAGTCAGCCAGTGCATAAATTTAGGGAGTTTATAATAAGTGCTTCCTTTGATGGCGGCAATCAAATAATCCCATTTGTCTTTTGGCATTTTGTAGTTCGGGTTGTGCTGATGTTGCATGTAGAAGAACCAAATAGCGATGATAGAGAACATCACAAGAATTGGAACGAAGATTTTGAGCATAATTCCGTAACCAATAAGATAACCTAAAATGGCATAAACCAGCACCAAATAAATATTCGTTCTCCAAATTGAACGTCTTTCTTTTGTCCAGCCTTTCATGGTAATCAATGGCAAACGACTTGGAACGAGCAAATAATAAACTGGGCCGATGACAAAAAGAATGAGTGGCGAGCGGTAAATTCTATACCAAAGTTTAGTTCCTTTTGAAGCAGCTCGGTATTCATCTACAGTCATTGTCCAGATGTCTCCAATTTCTTGGTGTTCCCACAGTTTGGCATTGTGCGCATGATGGAAACTGTGCGATTTTGCCCAATAGCGAAAGGGAATGAAGCTGAAAAAGGCACAAACTCGGCCAATGATATTATTGGCGGTTTCGGAAGGCAAAAAAGATTGATGCCCGCAATCATGCTGAATTATGAAAATCCTGACCATGAAAAAGCTGTTGACAATTCCCAAAGCGAGCGTGAGCCAATAGGAAATATCCAGAGAGAAATACATCAGTACACAAATTCCCAAAAAGGGAATGAATGTATTGATAACTTGCCAAGTTGCCTTGCTAATGTTGGGCGTTTGGTAGTTGCGAACCAGCACTTTCCAATTGGAGAGTGCCTCCTTGATTTCGTTTGGTGTCATGATAGAGTCATTTTGGTAAGGTAAATAGTCTTTAGATTCTAGTCCAAAGTCCAAAGCATTATTATGTAGTTGGTGGTTGCGGAAGTTGATGGAATCCGCTTTACAAAAATGGCGTTTTTGAAATTGATTTCAGCAGGTTTAGGGAAATTTGGCTGAAATTTGTTTTAGGAGGTAGTTGTTACGAAAAATGTAGAGACAAGGGTTGCTTAGAGTATGTTTGGAAAGAAAACGCTTGAGATTCAAAATCTGATAATTGGATTGTATTAGAAGTGTCATTTCGAGTTTACGAGAAAACTATCTCTTGTTACCTAAAAGAGAGTTCCCTCCAAGGTCGGGATGACACGAAACTAGCAAATATTCACAAAAAAATCTGTTAAATAATTAATTTCAGACACTTGTGATATTATCAAAAATACCATCAAACTATTCCAAAGATAATCTTATCAATTTTAGGATATACAGAAAAGAACCTGAGTCTTTGCCAAGACTTCAATATATCCCTCTTCTCTTGCGACTCACTACTTGATACTTGTGTCTAACCTAATACAAATCAGGCGCTTCATGTGGGTCTTCTGGCTTCTCACTTTTAGGAAGGATTTTGGAATAATCGAACTCCAGTGGGTTTGGGTATTTGAAGCGGTAATTCAAATCTCCCATCAATTTAGAAGAGTTGACAGTTTTGAAAGGCATTTCATGAGTTTCATCGAAAGTGGGCATTTCAAAGCCGAAAATTCGTGCATTTGCCATGTAAACTTCCTTTCGGGTTGGATGTTTCGGAGCGGCCACATTATAGATTTCGCCCCATTTCCCTTGTTTTATAATCTCCTCTACAATGAGAACTACATCGTCTCTATGAATATAATTCACGGGAACTTTGGCAGTTTTGAGGTTTTTCTCTCCAGCGAAATATTTCCCTGGCACTCTATCGTAGCCCATCAATCCGCCACAACGCAGAACGGTGGTTTTGAAAACGGGGTTTTTCAGCAAGACTTCTTCTGCCAATAAAACCGACTTGTTAGTGGCATCCTGCGGGTTGAGTGGGGCAGTTTCGAAGCTTTCTTGATTGTTGGTTGGGTAAACCGAGGTTGAACTGATGTAAATCACTTTATTGGTCGTGCTTTTTTCGATGTCATCTACCAAATATTTGATTTGCGTAGGATGATAGCTATCCGCCATGCCCGATTTCGTTCCTGGGGGAATGGCAATAATCAGTAAATCGGAATCTAGGAACTCATGCAAATGGTCGCCTTCTGGTTCGGGAAGCATACGTATTTCGAAGGCGGTAATTCCCAATTTCTCCATCTCCACCGCTTTTTCTGGCTTCGTTGTGCTTCCTTTCACTTTGTAGCCTTTCTCAATCAAATCTTTGGCAAGTGCCATTCCCAGCCAGCCACAACCCAAAATGCTTACTGTTTCAATTTCACTATGCTCAAACATTCCCATAATTGCCCGTTTTGTGCCAGATTTAGATATTGTACTTACAAAAAATGATGTAAATTTCCTTTTGCGTTCCCCAAATATAAATAAGTTGGGGAATAACTTCTATCTGAACGCCAGACATTCTGTGTTTATTTCCTGAAATGGGAATCACAAAAGCCTAATCCGAACAAAACACATTGCAAAATTTCGGAGTTATTGTTTCCAAACACTTTTTGTCTTAGTTTGTACCGATTCTTGGATTTTATGAAATCCAAACAAAATTTTTTTAGAGGAAGGAGGAAGGAATAAAGAAGATGGAAACGAATTTTGTTATTGTGGCTTATCTAAATCTTGTTTTGTCTTTTTTCTTTATTTACCCTGCTGACCACTAGCTGAAGCTAATGGCAATTGAATAACGGTTTTAAAATCAATTGAAATTGGTTTGGGATTTTTATCTGTAGCCGATAACCTCAAGGTTGTCGTAAAACAATTATTTTGCGTAGCAAAATTCCCTTTCTGTTTTTGATTGAGTATAGTCTCAACTTGTTTCAATTGATTTCAACAAAAATTAATTGGTTGGATTTCACATCATCCGAAATGTATGAGTGTAAACTAATCCAATATCTTAATTCTAATATCTTATATTTATTTACACATGAAAAAAAGTAGCGAAAAATTCCTTTACAAATACCTCAATAATACTTCGCCAACAGGTTTTGAAAGTGGCGGGCAACAAATTTGGTTGGATTACCTGAAACCTTATGTCGATGAATATTTTACCGACACTTATGGCACTGCGGTTGGCGTAATCAATCCTGGGCAGAAATATAAGGTAGTAATTGAAGGCCATGCCGATGAGATTTCCTGGTTTGTGAATTACATTGACGAAAATGGCTATATCTCCGTAATCAGAAATGGAGGTTCCGACCATCAGATTGCGCCCTCTATGCGAGTGAATATTCATACGAAAAAGGGAATGGTAAAAGGCATTTTTGGTTGGCCCGCCATTCATGTCCGCAAAAATGGAACAAACGAGGAAGCGCCATCCTTAGACAATATTTTTATTGATTGTGGTTGCGAAACCAAGGAGGAAGTTGAAAAATTGGGAGTTCATGTGGGTTGTGTCATCACTTTTGAGGATGAATTGATGAAACTCAACAATAAATTCTATACGGGCAGAGCTTTAGACAACCGTTTGGGCGGATTCATGATTGCCGAAGTGGCGAAAAGATTGAAAGAGAAGAAGGCAAAACTTCCTTTCACGCTTTATGTAGTGAATTCTGTGCAGGAGGAAATTGGCTTGCGAGGTGCGCAAATGATTGCCAATCGCATCAATCCAAACGTGGCAATTATCACAGATGTTTGCCACGATACGACCGCACCTATGTATAATAAAAAACGTCAAGGCGACACGAAGGCAGGAAATGGACCAGTAATCACTACTGCACCAGCGGTTCAGAATAATTTACGGGAAATGATTATAGAAACTGCGAAAAAGAAAAAAATCCCATTCCAAAGAGCGGCTTCTTCCCGTGCCACAGGAACCGATACTGATGCGTTTGCTTATTCTGGAAGTGGAGTTGCCTCTGCTTTGATTTCCCTTCCGCTGAAATATATGCACACCACGGTTGAAACTGCTCACCAAGACGATGTGGAAAATGTAATCAAACTGATTTACGAAACATTGGTGCAGTTAAAGAGTGGTCATGATTTCAAGTATTTGAAGTAAATTGAGAGGAAAGACAAGGGAAGAAGGAGGAAGGAGGAAGGAGGAAGGAAGAAGGAAGAAAGAGGAAGGAGGAAAGATTGAATATTTCTCTTCCTTTCTTCTTTCTCAAACCCTCATGAATCGGTGAGGATTTATTACAAAAAGATTTGATTACCTTGAACAATGAACGAAATAGAATCTTCATTTAACTTTTCTACTATGATAATGCTCGCACTTGGAATTGGCGTGGTTGCCCTAATCGCCTATTTTGTCATCAATAAAATGGGAGACGACCGCTAGAAATTCAGCATGGAACAATATTACAAAACCCACGAAATCCGTTGGTCAGATTCGAATTGGCATTTGGCAAATTCCCGCTATACAGATTTGGCAACCAACACTCCATTTGGTTTGCTGAACGAAAACTGCCTTGCTAATTCTCTATGGAGGCTTGATGGACTTGGCAACCCACAAACTCAACAGACCCAAACCCGAAATGATGCCACTTTTCGACCTAATTCCCCACTCCGAAGATTTCAGAATTATGGAGTTCTCTGAATTTAAGGAGAAAATGGTAAAGCCGAAAACGAAGGTTTTCAAATGAAAACTAATCTGAGATTTGTAGGTTTTATCTCAATACAAACTACTCATTACCCATTACTATCAAAACATCAGCAACTGCAACGCTCCAGCCATTGCGCCTAAAAAACCTCCGACCAAAATCAATTTCCATTCATCTTCTTCAAAAACTGGGTGGAGGAGCCGCTCGAATTCTTTGGCGGAGAGCAAGCGCATTTTTTGTCCTAGACTGACTTCTACATTCAAAGCCTTTTCTGCATAATCGAATACTTGGCGGATGGAGACGGGCAATTCTTCCATGAAGCGGTAGGTGGCAATATTCTTGGCAATGTGAATTCGGTTTTTGCCCGCCATCAACTCCACCAAGTTTTTATTTGAGCCAATTCCCTCATTTACCGCCCTATCAATGTGCTTTCTGACCACTATTGTGAGTCGGTCAGATTGATAACCTCGAATGAGGGTGTCGAAAATATGGGGCATGGTCAGGATATTCTCGGCAATAATTCGGGAATAGATGAGGGAAACCTCTTGCTGCCGTTTAATAAATAAGCCTTGAAGCTTGTAAAATCCTAAATTTACGGGTTCTAGCGGATAGAAAATTATTTTTAGGGCAATCATATTGGTAGCCAATCCGACCAAAAGCCCGAAGAAAATCAGAATTGACCACTGCATATTTCCTGCGTGCCAGCCAAACAGAGTCACATCGCTCCACCAAGCATTTTCTTGCACAAAATACCAGACAACCGACTGAATCAATCCGAACATGAATCCGAAATAGATTCCCGATTTCTCAATGAACTTGAATTCCTCCTTGCCACACTCTTCAAAAATGTCGTTCAGAAGCTGTTTATCTTCAATCAGAATATCTACTGTCATTTTCTTGACATCGAACAGGTTCTCAATGTCTGCTTTGATATCTGCCATCATTTCCTCTACAATTTTGGGCAAATTGGCGTAGGCTCTTTTGTAAACCTCTTGTTTAGCTTGTTTCGGGAGGACTTTCCAGGCTAATGGAGCTTGTGCCAACATGGCTTCATTTATTATTTGGCGAGAAAGCCTTTCTACTTCTGTGCGCATTTCCTGTGCAATTCTTGCAGGGTCAATTCGCTCGAAAAGTTCTTCTATGTCCAGCAGTTTCTCGGTCAGTAAATCCACCGATTTTTCTGCCATGTCTTTCGCTTTGGAGGGGATAATGCCTTGCCAGCCACCATAAGGGGGAATTCCGACAAAATCCAGCGGGTAGAAAGTCATTTTCAGCGCAAGCCAATTCGTACTCCAACCCACCACCGCATTGATAAGCGGAATGAGCATGTAGGGTAAATATTGGATTGTAACTTCCCAGAAGTTGGCGAGCATAGGTTTTAGAGGGAAATATTCTTTTAGCGAAAATACATATTTATACTAAGGAACGGGAAATAAATAAACTACTATTTTATTGAAGTTTGTTTTTAGAGCTAGCCTAGGCAAAAAAGTTTGGCATAGCACCGCTATGGCAAACTTTTTTAACGAAGAATAGGTCAAAAAGAAACGAGATAAAAAGTAGCACTTTATTTAATTTCTGTTCCTAAGATTCCTTTCTCCTAGAAATTTGATTAGGGATTTTTTTTCCGATTTCTAGGGAATAATCCTATTTTACCTTAATCTGGATTTTGAAAAACAGATTAAGAGTTTCGTTTGTTAGGAGAAAAAGAACAATAAAAATAGATAAGAATGATTGATATAAAATCCAACCTGAACGAATTTAATTCCGAACTGTCAGAAACGAATTGCAGACTCGTGGCAGTAAGCAAAACGAAACCTGTGGAAATGCTTCAAGTGGCTTATGATGCGGGCGCACGTATTTTTGGGGAGAACAAAGCGCAGGAAATGTCTAGTAAATTCGATGAACTTCCGAAAGATATAAATTGGCATTTCATCGGGCATTTGCAGACCAACAAAGTGAAATACATCGCTCCGTTTGTCGGCTTGGTCCACTCGGTGGACAGTTTGAAAGTTTTGAAGGAAATTGACAAGCGAGCTAAGCAAAACGAGCGAGTCATCAACTGCTTGTTGCAAATGCACATTGCCGAGGAGGAAAGTAAATTCGGACTTTCAGAAGAGGAACTGGAGGATTTGTTGGCTTCCGAAGCGTTTGCCAATATGGAAAATATTAAAATTGTCGGCTTAATGGGAATGGCAACCAACACCGAAAATGAAAATCAAATTAGGAAAGAATTCAAGGGATTGAAGCAACTTTTTAATCGAATCCAATCAAAATATAATGCTCCGAAAATTCAACTTTCAGAGCTTTCTATGGGCATGAGTGGAGATTATAAAATTGCCATTGAAGAGGGAAGCACGCTGATTCGGGTAGGAAGTTCCATTTTTGGAGCGAGGAAGTAGGAGTTGGTAAATTGGTAATTTTGTGAGTTGGCGAATTTGAAATCTTATTCTTTTCTAAAGTTGCTCGCTTTCAGACTCTTCAAAATCCACTTTGTCAAACACATCTTCCAATTTCAGTTCCACGCCAATAGATTCTAGCAAAATGGAATCGCTCAAGCCATAAGCATCAGTCAAAACCCATTTGTTTTCCTCATTTTTATAGAAAACTTCAACCAGTGGTTTATCTTGCGAAATCAGCACGTATTCTTTGAAGGTGGGAATGGTTCGGTAATTCCAGAACTTTTCTGTCCTGTCGAATAACGCTGTGCTTTTCGATAGGACTTCTACAACGACTGTTGGGTTTTTGACAATATCCTTTCTTTCCGCATCAAACTCCAACTTGCCACAAATGACGGAAGCATCAGGGTAATAATAGCTGTTCACTTTTTCGGCTAAAATTTTCAAATCGCTATTATAAGAAGAACATTTTTTTCCTTTCAAGCCGAGTGTAAGCGCAAAAGAGATATTGTTGCAAATTTTGCTATGTGGAGCAGTTCCCCCTGCCATATCAATGATATGACCATCGTGGTATTCGTGCTTTTCTTGGCTTCTATCTTCTAATTCCAAGTATTCCACAATCGGATAAAGTAATTTTTCTGCTGCGCCCATATTTGCTTTTTAAGAGTTTTAATTTGTATAGACTAAGATACGGAAATTATAAGAGAACAGTAAAGTAGCCTTAGGAACGGAAATTAAATAAAGTGCTACTTTTTATCTCGTTTCTTTTTGACCTATTCTTCGTTAAAAAAGTTTGCCATAGCGGTGCTATGCCAAACTTTTTTGTCCCAGCGGGAACCGCTAGACTAGCTCTAAAAAAAACTTCAATAAAATAGTAGTTTATTTATTTCCCGTTCCTTAGTTTCTCACAATCGGAATCTCCCGATTCAAAATCCAATCTTTCGTCAATTCCCGATTATTTGTGATTGGGCAAATCACATAAGTTCGGCTACCGAATGCCATAGAGTTTTCAGCAACCTCAAAAACTACTTTATCGGAAATATAATCTGAATGGATGAAATAGAGTGTTTCATTTTGAAGTAATAAATAGCCTACATGATTATCCAATCCGACAAAATAAAGCCCATCTTTTAAATTCTGATTGCATTGATTTTGGAGTGATTGGAAATTATCAGTTCTTATGACAAGTAATTTCTCATTTTTCTGAATGGATTTTGCAGCATTCAATCCTGCTTGCTGCGCAAAATGGTAGCGATTTAGATTAAAACCAATATCTCGGAGTGTAGTGGAAACAAAGTAACCGCAGGCAATTTCCCCTTGATTGGGAACAGCTGTATAGCCATTGAAATCCCACGCTGTTCCATACCAAAAAGGGATGATTTGGTTGATAAGCGATTGAGTGATTTCCGAAGAAATACTATCAAGAAACTGGTTTTGGGAATTGGAATCGGATTTCATTAGAAATTGTGCTTTCAACTTTGACCTTACTAGCCTAATTTGCTGTTTGAGTTGTTTGTAGTTTCCTGTTGGAGTGAGATTTATGTTTTTGGGAACAGTATCTTTTTCTACTGAGCTGATTTCTTCACAATCTGGCGCAGAAAAGAAGTTTGCTTGAAGTACGATTGATTCCGAGTCATCAGATTTGAACTCGTGAAGAAAATATTGGGCAACGAAGCAAAGAGCGAGTAAAAATACCTTTTTCATAGTGTATTAGTAAGAATAATAAGTAGCTACATTCTTACTAATACACGAAGTTGAGAAAGGTACAGATAAAAAAAGGTGTAGTGCTACTCAGGTTGTTGACAATAAACCCTTTGAGGATTCACGCAATTATTAACCTCTGATTTCCAAACAATTCTCAATAATGTTACAAAACCCACAAATCCTGAAAGGGTTGGGAAATGACCATCAACACTACAATAGCACTGCAAAACAGTTATCGAAATTTTTTATTTCTCTTGCTCGCTTTCAGATTCTTCAAAATCCACCTTGTCAAACACATCTTCTAGCTTCAAATCTACCCCAATTGATTCTAAAAAAATAGAATCTACCAAACCATAGGCATCGCTCAAAACCCACTTATTTTCTTTGTTCTTGAGAAATACTTCTACCAATGGCTTATTTTGGGAAATCAACACGTATTCTTTGAAGGTGGGAATGGTTCGGTAATTCCAGAACTTTTCTGTCCTGTCGAATAACGCTGTGCTTTTCGATAGGACTTCTACAATCAAAGTAGGATTTTTCACAATGTCTTTTCTTTGCTCATCAAACTCCAGCTCGCCACAAATGACGGAAGCATCAGGGTAGTAATAGCTATTCACTTTTTCAGCGAGGATTTTTAAATCGCTAGCATAAGAAGAGCAAACTTTGCCTTTGAGACCAAATGTAAGTTCCGTAAGAACATTAGCAATTATTTTGCTGTGAGGCGCAGTTCCCCCTGCCATATCAATGATATGACCATCGTGGTATTCGTGCTTTTCTTGGCTTCTATCTTCTAGTTCCAAGTATTCCACAATCGGATAAAGTAATTTTTCTGCTACGCCCATTTTGATTGCTTAAGTTTGTTGTTCTCACTAAGATACGAAATGTTCTACGTAAATCTCGCAACATTCTGTAGGTCTGGATTCTCATCCCGACCACGGTGGTAAAATGCACTTTTCTTGGAGGTTGAGCTTGAGGTCAGCAAATTCCCAACCTCTGAACACAAAAACTCGGTTAGGGAAAACCGAGCTACATTCCCCACAAAAGCGAGAAAACACCTCATATATCTTCAAATCTTTCCTCTTTCCTCTTTCCTCTTTCCTCCTTCCTCCTTCTTCCTTGTCGTTGGCGACCCCCGCTTCTTCCTCCTTCCTCTACTTTACCACAAACTCCACTCGTCTATTCAACTGCCTTCCCAATTCTGTGGCATTCGTGGCTTTGGGCTTGGTTTCCCCAAATCCTTCGGAGGTCAATTTGCCAGAACTTACTCCTTTGGAAATCAGGAATTCCCTCACAGAATTGGCTCTGCGCTTAGATAAATCCAAGTTGTCGGAATCTGAACCTACGCTATCTGTGTGTCCTTCTATGCTCAGCTTTCTGTTTGGATGTTGCTGAAGCATTTTTGCCAAGCGTTCCAAATCGAAAAAGGATTCCGAGCGGATTCTGTCAGAATTATGGTCGAAGTGGAGCGTTTTCATCACAAATGGCTCATATTCCTCTCCGTCTTTGAAGGAACTGACTGTCAAATTATCATCTGTGATTTCGGGTTTGTTTAAGTTTGTCAAATCCACTTCTACGGAAGAGCCGAAATTTTCCTTATCGTCTGCATAATAAACAAACTTTTTCGAGCCTTTTAGGGAAATGGTGTACTTCCCGTTTTCTGGATTGCTCCTGACATTTCCACCCGAATTGGGTTTGCCTTTTTCCTCCCAATGAATGCTCGTGCTGACGGCTTTTCCGCTTGGAGTTTTCACTTCGCCATTGATGACCAGCACGGGTTCTGGGCGGAATTTCTCGGGAACGACAATCTCGTAAATATCCGTTCCGCCAAAAGAGTTGTTCGAGGAAACCACCAAAGCCGTAGTTCCCAAACTCGTGATATGGAACGCATCATCATCGGGGCTGTTAATCCACTTGCCCAAATTTACTGGCTCGCTCCATTCCGTCCAATCAGTTTTGCTCAATCGCTTCGACATGAAAATATCGTAACCGCCCAAGCCATAATGCCCATCGGAAACGAAGTATAAAGTTTCTCCGTCTGGATGCAGAAATGGTTTCTTCTCGGCAAATTCTGTGTTGATTATATCTCCCAAATTGATGGGTTCGCTCCAACCAGTTTTCGTTCTTTCGCTCACATAAATATCCAAGTTGAATTCTCCAGCCCCATGGAAGTAAAGTTTTTTTGGTGGATAGATTGGATTGTAACCTCCAACTGCTCCTTTTCTGTCTGTGGCGAAAAGCGCATATTTCCCATCTGCCGTCATGCTGAAACTGGTTTCATAATTTGGCGAGTTGATGGGGAATTTCAGCACATCCAGATTCTTCCAATCCTTTCCGCCTTTCACGGCATAATAAATATCGCCTTTTCCCAGTCTCGGTTCGGTAGATTTCACAAAGTAGAAATCTTGCAATTGGCTGTAATTCCCATAAATGAACATCGTGTCTCCTGTCGGATTGAATGACAAGGGAACTTCGTGGGTACGAGTGTTCACATCGTTGCTGATTTTTCGGGCGGAAAGCCACTCGCCATTTTGCTTTTTGGTGTAATAAATATCTTCGCCAGAACTGTCATTTTTCCGAGTGAAATAGAGCATTTCGCCATCCAAAGTCAAAACTGGGCTATATTCATTTCTTGGAGTGTTCACGCCTTTACCCAAGTTTCTCAACCTTTGGTCGGGCATCTCTTCTCGCAACATTTGACGGATTTTGGTAATTCGTTGGTCGGGAAATAAGCTGGAATATTGCCCAAATACATTGAAAGCACTTCTCCAATCTGCTTTCTCCAAGAAAGGTTGAGCTACTTTCTGCACGGCAACAAAGGCCACATCGGCTGGAGCAAACTTCTTGATAAATTGGTCGTACAACTCTCGGTTGTCTTCGTTTACGCCATCATTATGAAGGTTCAATTCGCAGAGGAATTCAATTGCGGAAACCCCATTCGCACTCGCCAATTCCTTCAATTTCCGATGGTGTTGATGGGTGGAAAAAGTGGCTTCCGTCCAACCATATTCTGCTCCATAATATTGCGGAACAATATGGGCGAGTTGCTCGGCTGGATATTGCTCAATAATTAAATCGCAGAATTTCTCATAAACCCTGCCAGTTCTATCTCCAAACTGACGCAACGATTCAATTTGCGTGTAATCAATCAGCAATTCATATTTATATTGCTCAATTCTCGATTTATAGGGCGAATACGGATAATCCACCAAATACTGTTTGCACTGCTGAATCAGCGTTTCCCGCAAAGTTTCCACCGTATCGGCATCGGCATATTTATCGTAAATGTTGGATTGGTAAAGCATCAGCAGGTTTTTGCGATAAGGCGCATTGGTAATAATCACGTAAGCCTCCTTCATAATACTTTCGGGGAATTGCTTCACAATGTGGTCTTCGGTAACGGAAAATGCTTGGCGAATTTCCTTCTGCCGAGTTCCATCAGCCGTTTTATACGCCACGGCAGACTCCAATGAGGAATCATAACTCTTTTTCAGCATATCCAAATGAAATTGGAAATCTTTGAATTTGTTGCGGAAAGCTTCCTTCGCCAAAATCTCTTCGTGCTTCATAAACAGCGACTTGCTCAATCCGAGCAAAGCAACGCCATTCTTCGGCTCATTTTTCAAGATTTGCCTGAAATCTTTTTCTGCTTGATTGTATTGTCGCCCAAAAAAGGCATCGGTGGCTTGCCGTTCAGTAGGGCTTTGGGCAAAAGTGTATAAAGTGGAAATTAGAAAAGTAAGTGTATAAATGTATTTCATAAAATCATTCTTATTCGGTTCTAGGTATAGAACGCAAGAACGGGGCATTTGTGTTTTGGGGAGTTGGATTTATGGTTTTTTTAGGATTTTGGAGTGCAATCAAGATGAAGAAAAATGGGCAGTTTTCGTAAAGCATCCGAGATGCGAACCTCTGTTGCTTTTGAGAGTGGGAAGGGAAAGGTGGATTTGATGTATTTGTGGTAGATTGTTGATTGTACGGAGAGTCGTAGCGGATGCTACGACTAGATTCTTTAAAAAAATTACTTGGTTGTAGGTTTAGCGCAGCGTTCCTACGACCTTTCCATTTTTAGAGCGTCCGCTCGATTCTGCCATGTGATATTTATGTAGTGAGAGACTTAGCGGACGCTAAGACTAGATTTCACCTTATGACTCAATGATTTTTTCACTAGATTTGAGGGATGGTCATGTTATAGTGGATTTTTATTAATGCACCAGTTTACATTTATATACTGGTTTTCTTGTAAGAACTGATAATTTCAAGCTCTCATGTATTGTTATATATTCTCAAACGAAACTTACATAGGCACATCTTACGGTAGTCTACTTTTCCCAACATATAAGTATATGTTGGGAAATAGTATAGGTTTAGATTTACCTGTAGATTATTATGTCTTTACTGAACAAGAGAAAGAAAAAATGAAGAAAAGTATTGAAGGCTATGTAGCAGACTTGATTGAGAATCGAGAGCCTTTTACTAAGGAGTATCCAAAATCTGCATTTGAAAATAGAGTGTTCTTAGGAGAGGCCTTTCAGCTTACTCGCAACTCTCATGACATGAAGATTTTGGGTCTTTTAGATTTCTTGGATATTATACATGAGTCTAAAAAAGACGATAAAAAGCTGTATATAAAATGTGGAGATAAAGCATATATGAAGTAGTCACGACTTGCGCTGCAGGTATTATAGGTAAAGAAAAGGGTTACCTGAATATCGGAATTGATTTGGTATTTAGGTCAGCTAGTTACGGAAGCGTTAGAAGTCTCAACAAATCAAAACCTATATTCTATGGAAAAAATAATTATATCAGTAACACATTGTCGTTTACTGTACATGGCTTAATGACGCCATTGGTTAAAAATCTTAGTATTGGTGGGCTAGGGCTTGGAAATGTAATGACTAAAAAGATGTTGGAAAACAAGTAAGATGACAGCAAGTTTTTCTCAAAAAATTAAATCATTTTTATAATGAACTCAACTAGGGAGAAAATAGCAAAGATATTTACAGTGCTTGCATTTATATTCTTAATAGGATATCCATTTTTAAGATATAAGTCTATGTCTAAAAACATGGTTGTGGCTATTGGTACTGTGACTAGAGAGGAAGGAAATGAAATATATTATAGATATAGTGCAAGAGGTGAGAAGCATGATGGATATAGGTTAGTGTACGGAAAAAAAATCCATGGCATAGAGGGCGAGAGATTCGTTGTCATATACGATAATACAAGACCAGGCCATGGAATAATGCTCCTAGACAAACCTATCTCAGATATACGAAATATGCCTAAAGTCACTAAAGAAGATATTCCTCTTATACCTTAATATTACTCCGCTCGGTCGCAATTGCATTGCGCACCGTAACGGAGGTCCGCATCTCTGATGCCTGTGAGAAGTGAGTTTTGCCTTTGAGCAGTTCGCTAGTTTGTTCGCAATGTATTGGCAGTCATCACCGATGCCAAACTAGCAGATGCAGACGGCTACCTGCCCCAAATTGTGAGCACAAGCGATTACTACCCCTTCGGACTCAATATGAAGGAAAGGTCGTTCAGCAACGAGGAGTACAGGTTCGGGTTCAATGGCAAGGAGGACGATGGGGATTTTGGAAGCGGGATTCAGGACTACGGGATGAGGATTTACTGCAAGCCATGTGGTAGATTCCTAAGTGTTGACCCACTTGCTCCTAGCTACCCAGAGTTGACTACTTATCAATTTGCAAGTAACACACCTATTGCGGCTATTGATTTAGATGGATTGGAGGCTTTGATTTTTCATAGTATATGGGCAAGTAAGAATTTCCAGAAGACGCTCATAGATAATGGGGGTAAGAGTGATATTATCATAAATATTGCACAGGCAGCCTATGCCTTCAAGCCCTTCTCCAATAAGAATACTGAGCAACTAAAAAAGGATGGTGGGGTGGACAACCATACATGGCTGACGACCAGAAGGGCAGGAGGCGGAGTGGAGAATGTACCTGCCCCACTACTCGAGAAGTACCAGAAGGGTGGTATTGACCCGTATGCGGGTTCGAGTATTCCCAACACTATCATGACAAAGTTTGACATGGACAAGTTTCAGGACACTGGGGAACTCGTAATCTATGGTCTCAAGGCATCCAACGAATTATCGAAGAACTACCAAGAGAACAAAGTTGGCTACTACGTGATAGCGACAATTACTAAAGACAAAAAAGGCGGAGGGGGGTATAGGATAGTCATGAAGGGTGGAAATGGTGGAGACCCTGATGCGGATGATGATTATGACGGTACGATAGAACTCGACAAACTCTTCCCAGGCAGTAAGGGTTTCCAACCCGATGGAACGGTAAAAGCAATTGATGAGCTTTTAAAGTCTTTAGGGCTGTACGACAAAGAAGATGGAGGAACTATAGTAGGGGAACGAACTAGAAAAATTATTAGGAAGGATACCCATATTGAGTTCCCTCCATATTTTCTAAAAAAGGGAGATACATTGGATGAGTATCCTAGAAAAGACGGTGCTGTAAAATATGTGGTAAAAAAGAAAAAGAAATGAAAAAAAAGAAAACGGTAATATTGGTATGCGTTTTTTTGTTTTTTTCTTGCGGAATGAAAATAGAAAAAGATCGAAGAAGAGACACTATTCTTGAACGGGTTTGGGTAAGTGATGAAGTGTATAGGGTTATTAAAGAAGAGG
This sequence comes from uncultured Cytophagales bacterium, assembly GCA_963729615.1. GTDB lineage: Bacteria > Bacteroidota > Bacteroidia > Cytophagales > Flammeovirgaceae > JBLIFI01. The sequence goes on along the minus strand of CAVSOI010000020.1, from coordinate 94,381 downwards.
AGAAGACAGTTACCGCAGTATGGTATGAAAAAGGTGGTATCATGGATAGTACATATTTGGAGTTTTATGCGAATGGCTTGTTAAAAAGACGCTCAAATTATGAATACGGTCAAAAGCATGGCGAGGAGTTTTTTTACTTTGACTCATTGATGGCGGAGTCACGGGAAGTCAAAGTAGAGCCCTCAGAAATAGTTTTCACAAAACCAAGCAGATATTTGTATTATGATCATGATGAACTGGCTTATGCAGTTAGCTATGGCAGAGATGGTAATGTTTTAAGTGATGAAGGGAGATATTTTGTTATGGGTAGCCATTCAGAAAATGAATCTATTGAATGTCAAAGTAATTCAAAGTCTCTTATTTGGTACAGACTGGTTTACCCTCCTTATGTCAAGATTAGCATAGAGAAGAAGATAGAATATTTAAATGGGATAAGAGAGGATATAAGGCTTTACCCAGTAAAATACGATGATATTGGAGTTTTTCTGCAAGATTCACTGTCTTTAGAAAACCCTAAAAAAGTATCGTACATAGTCTCTATTGAACAACAAAATGAAACAAAATCAGAAGATACAGTTTCTATAAATGTTTTCTGTAATTAGTCCCCAACTGGTCTAAGAGTAATCTAGTTCAAGTCTTAGCCTTTGCGGGACTTGGACTTTCGTTTCCTTCAAGTCTATTTTGACTTGTGAGTTTGTGAGAAGTGAGGTTTGCTTTTGAATAGTTCGGTTGTTTGTTCGCAGGTTTGGCGGTGCCCATTCCGAGTGGATTTCCGAAAAGCCTGTCCCAATATTGGGATTTAACTGATTATCAGCCAGTTGCATTCATGGGTTTTGGTTAGAACTGAAAATTACTTGGTTGTAGGTTTAGCGTAGCGTTCCTACGACCTTTTCATTTTTGAGAGCGTCCGCTCGAATCTGCCATAAGATATTTATGCAGTATGAGTCTTAGCGGACGCTAAGACTAGGCATTTTTTAACTACGTACATCTTTGGTAGAACATAAATTGTAGAATTATGAAACCCCACTGGCGCAAGTCTTCGGAACGCAGTTCCCGACTTGTGCCTTCTTTTCGTTCCAGTTTTCAGACTGGAGAAGGTTGAAAGTTTGTGGACAGTGAATTTTGCCTACTAGTACGACCAGCTCAACCGAATTAAAATCGCACAGAAATTTGAGCGGTTGGAAAACGGCTGGGGCGGAAGTGGAAAATATGCCACCAGTTATAGGTACGATGGCAACGGCAACATAGAAGAACTTACCAGAACCAACAGTCTGGGCGAGCTGATGGATAATTTGACTTATAGCTATAATGAACAAGACAACAAGCGTATAAACAATAGACTGCGCAAAGTGAGTGATGATGCCACAATTGAGGGAGGCTAGGAACTGCCCACCGAGCATCAGAACGATGCCGATATTTACACCTACGATGCCATTGGCAACCTAGTGGTCGATAAATCCGAGGGAATCAGTAAAATTGAATGGACTGTGTACGGAAAAGTACGCAGAGTAGTGAAAGACGACCGAAGCGAGGTAATCTACCACTACGACCCCTCGGGAAACCGAGTAATGAAGCGAGTGAAAGCCCCTAAGATAGATGGGGAGAAAACCACCCACTACTTCAGAGATGCCAGTGGCAACATGATGCAGACCATGAGCATGAAGAATGAACGAGGCAACGATACCATCTTCTTCAAAAAAGAATACCCAATCTACGGCAGTAGCCGACTGGGCATGTACCGAGTGAACACCTGATTGTCGGAACCGAGTTCATCTCCGAGAAAGGAGCGAAGAGTGGCGAACTTTTGCTGGGGAGCAGGAGTTATGAACTCAGCAACCATTTGGGCAACGTGTTGGCAGTCATCACCGATGCCAAACTAGCAGATGCAGACGGCTACCTGCCCCAAATTGTAAGCACGAGCGACTACTATCCCTTCGGACTCTCCATGAAAGAAAGGTCATTCAGCGATGAAAGCTACAGGTTCGGGTTCCAGGGACAGGAGATTGATGAAGAAACGGGGTGGGTAAATTATAAGTACAGGATGGCTAATATGGAGCTGGGAAGGTTTTTTGCGGTTGACCCACTCTATGCAAAATATCCATACAATAGCCAGTATGCGTTCAGCGAGAATAGGGTAATCGACAGAGTAGAGTTGGAAGGATTAGAAGCATCAGCAGCTTTGTTTTCTAATAGGATAAATAATCAGTACAATAAGTATAGAGCTGCGCTCGACAATAAAGACTACAAGACAGCATTAGAGTATCGCTCATCAATAGAGAGGAGTACAGAAGCACACTTAATAGCAATGGGAACTGTCTTGAGTTTTGTTGGTTTGAAAGGAGCATCTTCTAAATTTGGAACTTTCGTAAAAACTGCTGGTCGAAGCATGGCATTTAACTTAGCCGCACAATTATCTACTCAGTTTTATAGAGCTTCATTGGAAGAAAACAACGGGTTAGGAGAAATTATAGACAAGACTCTAAGTAGAGTAGACAAAGCCGATTTAGCATTATCTGCAATTCCATTCTCGAAATTGAAAAGCATAGTAAACTCAAAAAATCCTGCCATTAATGTTCTTATAGATCAAACAGGCAATATTCTTGGCGCCTCTTTTGATTCAAAAGATGGAGAGTTTACCCACGTATTCGGAGGAGGCAAAAAAGTGGATGAATTTATCTATGATTTGCTAGGAGGATCTCTAGGTGGGGCAGGTACTAGTATGGGAATACCCAAAAACTATTCAGATTTTTTAAAAGGTCTTGGACCAATGGGTAAAACTTTAATGAAGGACGAAAAGTTCCGAGATAGGTTCTTTGAAAGCGTGGGATGGGGGAAAGGCAATCCTTGGGCAACCAAATACGGACTAAGCACGGGTAAGCCAGAGAAGAATAGCAAGCAAGAAAAGCCAGCAGAGAACAATAGAAAACCACAAGGAGAAAATCAGTATTAAATGAGAATCAAGCAGGTACATAAAAACGCTTTAGTTGTAATTACTTTCATTTTGTTGGTTGGAATTCCTTTCTTGTACAATTATTATTTATACAAGGGTGTTATCAATTTCGCAAAATGTGCTAGTGGAAAAATTTATAAGAAAAGTGACTACACTGTGAGATTTACATTTTTAACGGGTTTGCATTCATATGACGGAGTCTCTTCTTATTTCGGAAAAAGTAGTGAAGAGGAGTTATTGAATAATAATTATCTAGTTGTATATGATTCCACAAGTCCTTCAAACAATACAATACTATTCTCCGAAGTAACTATTAGTGATAATATAAGACCATGCTTTTGCGCTAGTAAAATAAAGAATATAAACTATTTTAGCTTTTGAACTCAACTGCCCGCTGAAAGGGCCCCCACTGGCGCAAGTTTTCGGAACGCAGTTCCCGACTTGTGCCTTCTTTGCCAGCTCGGTCGCAATTGCATTGCGTACCGTAGCAGAGGTTCGCATCTCGGATGCTTCTACAGCTCCGCAATCGCAAGGATGACCACGCTCGATCCACGGGCAGGGGAATATCCTTGGCAGTCGCCTTTCGTCTACCATGCAAACAGTCCAATATTTCAGGTGGATATTCTTGGCGGGGCGGACCCAAGTGCAAAAGTTGCCCAACTGGAGCAGAGGCAGATGCGACTTATAGTGTCGGAGTGATTATAGAGAATACAATCGATGGTAAGTGGATGTACAAGGGTGATGGCAATTGGAGTAAAGTGAAAGCGGTGCAGAAAACCGTCCTCGCAGGTCGTTCTCTCCAAAAAGTGCAAGGTAGTATGCTAGCGCATCTCCACCTTGCACTTTTTTGCGTTCCGCCTGCTGTGGGTGTTTCCTGCGGCAGTTCCTCTTTTCTTTTTTCAATTGAATTGTTTTTCAGTTGAAGAAAAAAGAAAAGCCACTGCCCACTATCTTAGCTCGCCTGCGGGTCGTCCCCCATACCGCCAATCGCCCACCTCCCCCACTGGCGCAAGTCTTCGGAACGCAGTTCCCGACTTGTGCCTTCTTTTCGTTCCAGTCTTCAGACTGGAGAAGGTTGAAAGTTTGTGGACAGTGAGTTTTGCCTACCAGTACGACCAGCTCAACCGAATCAAAATCGCACAGAAATTTGAGCGGTTGGAAAACGGCTGGGGCGGAAGTGGAAAATATGCCACCAGTTATAGGTGCGATGGCAACGGCAACGGCAACATAGAAGAACTTACCAGAACCAACGGCCTGGGCGAGCTCATGGATAATTTGACTTATAGCTATAATGAACAAGACGACAAGCGTATAAACAACCGACTCCGCAAAGTGAGTGATGATGCCACCATTGCAGGAGGCTACGAACTGCCCACCGAGCACCAGAACGATGCCGATATTTACACCTACGATGCCATCGGCAACCTCGTGGCCGACAAATCCGAAGGGATTAGCCAAATTGAATGGACGGTGTACGGAAAAGTACGCAGAGTAGTGAAAGACGACCGAAGCGAGGTCATCTACCATCCCGCTCGGTCGCATTTCCAATGCGCACCGTAACAAAGAGTCGCATCTCTGATGCCAATGGATAGTGAGGTTTACTTGTGAAAAGCCGTTTGTTTGTTCACAGGTTATGCGGTGCAGAAAACCGTTTTCGTCTGGACTTCACTCAAAAAAAAGCAAGGCGAAGGTCGCCCCGTAGTATGCCGAAAAGGCATCTCCAACTTGCACTTTTTTCCGTTCCGCCTACTGTGGGTGTTTCCTGCCAACTTCCGTTGCGAGACACTTCCTCTTTCTTTTTTTCAGTTGAAGAAGAAAAAAGAAGGCGAAAAACATCAAACCAACAAATCCCCCACAACTCTTCCCGCACTAATTTCCAATTTCCTATCTGCCATATTGGCAAAATCATTGTTGTGAGTTACGATTACGAAGGTCTGGTTAAGTTCATCTCTTAGTTGGAAGAAAAGATTGTGCAGTTCATCGGCATTTTTGGAGTCGAGGTTGCCACTGGGTTCATCGGCAAAAATGATGGAAGGATTGTTCATCAAGGCTCTCGCCACGGAAGCCCGTTGCTGTTCTCCACCCGAAAGCTCGGATGGCTTGTGATTTTTCCGATGGGAGATGTTGAGTAAATTGAAAAGCTTGTTGGCTTTTTTCTCTGCTTCAGCTTTTTCCGCTCCGCCAATGTAGGCAGGCAAGCAAACATTCTCAAAGGCAGTGAATTCTGGCAAAAGATTATGGAATTGGAAAACGAAACCAATCGTTTTATTTCGGAATTCTGCTAGTTGGTTTCTGTTGAGTTTGGTAATCGGGATATTCTGAATTGTCAAGCCTCCGCCATCGGGCAAATCCAACGTTCCCAAAATGTGAAGTAAAGTACTCTTCCCCGCACCAGAAGCGCCCACAATACTTACGACTTCTCCTTTCTGAATTTGGAGATTGATTCCTCGCAGAACTTCTAACTCTCCGTATTTTTTGTGGATATTTTTGGCTTCTAAAATAGGCATAGTTTCAATGTGCAAATTTGTGAATGAGAGAATGTGGAAATGGAAAATAACAAATTAAGAATTAAAAAAGAAGAATGAAATGTGATTCCTGAAATCAAAATTCAATTGAAACCATCTTCAGATAGTTGATGATAAGCTATAAAAAAACGCATCTGCTCATTCTCACATTTACCAATTTCCAAATTCAACCATTTTTAATTCTACATTCTTAATTATTTTAAACCACCGCCAAATGATTCTTGAAAAGCCCTTCATTTAGTACATTCAATGCTTGCTCTTTATATTCTTCTTTTATGACTAGGGAAACGTTGAACCGACTTCCGCCAGAGGAAATCATGCGGATTGGGATGTTTTTGAGCGCATCGAAGATATGAGTTGCAATGCCTTTATCTTCTTCTGTGAAGTGTCCGACAATGGCAATGATGGTTTGCTTGTTTTCCACTTCTACCGTAGCAAAATCTCTAAGTTTTTTGAGGATTGTTTCCAAATAGTAAGTATGGTCAATCGTTACAGAAACCGCCACTTCGGAAGTGGTAATCATGTCAATTGGCGTTTTGTATTCTTCAAAAACTTGGAAAACCTGCCTCAAAAAACCATACGCCATCAGCATTCGAGAAGATTTGATTTTGATGACTGTAATGCCATCTTTGGCGGCAATTGCCTTGATTTTTGTGCCTGTAAGATTGGAGTTGATGATTGTCCCCTCTGCATCGGGTTGCATGGTATTGAGCAATCGGACGGGAACATTTCTTTTCTGGGCGGGCAAAATACTGGACGGATGGAGGATTTTCGCTCCGAAATATGCCAACTCTGCGGCCTCATCAAAAGAGAGTTCGTGTACGGGAAACGTGTCTTTCACAACTCGTGGGTCGTTGTTGTGCATTCCGTCAATATCTGTCCAAATCTGGATTTCATCGGCTCGGATTGCCGCACCAATCAAAGAAGCGGAATAATCACTTCCGCCACGCCTTAAATTATCAATCTCGCCCGACTCATTTCGGCAAATGTAGCCTTGGGTAATGAACAAATTCGAGTTCGGATGAGAAGCCAATTGTTTGGTCAGATTTTCCTCAATGAACTCATTGTCAGGCTCTCCATCTTTGATGCGCATGAAGTCGAGTGCGGGCAATAGTTTCGCCTCCACTCCCATTTCCTCCATAAAGAAAGTTACCAAATGTGTGGACATCAATTCGCCTTGCGCCAATATGATTTTCTCCATTCGGAAACTGTGTTGTTTACTCAGAATGGCAGATTTGCGGAGTTCGTCAAACCTGAGTTTTACATACTCCAAGGCTTTCTTTTTTGCTGCTGTGGTTTTGTAAAGCTCGTCAATCAGTTTTTCGTACTTCATGAAAAGTGTGAGAATCAATCCTTCTGCCAATTCCGTTTGTTGCGCTTTGTAGGCAAAAGCAATTTGCTCAAGCGCATTGGTTGTGCCAGAAACGGCAGAAAGCACCACTATTTTTCTAGAGTCGTCATTTACCAACTCCACCACTTGCTTCATGCGAGACGCAGAACCCACGGAGGTTCCGCCAAATTTCATTATTTTCATTTTTTTTTGATAGTATTGAGTAGTGAGTATCAAGTATTGAGACAGAAAAAAGGCCTTATGCTGTCGCTATCAATTTACAAGTCATAATCGCAAGTCATTGGCAAATGCTATTCCTGACTTGTGAAAGGTTAAAAAAATTTTCATCAGACAAAATCAAGGCTCGAAGGCGAGTCCCATCGAAGGCGAGTCCCATCGAAGGCAGGTCCCATCGAAGGCGATAGCATCGGCTACCAATCCCATTGTAAACCACGATTAGCAAAACGGTTGGGAGGAGTAACAGAAAAGTCTTCACACGCTCCAAAAAGACAACTTTTTTCCTTCCTCTTTATCGTTGGCGACCCCCGCTCTTTCCTCCTTCCTCCTTCTTCTTTCCTCCTTCTTCTTTCTTCTTTCGCTTTCCTCTTTCTTCCTTCCTCTTTGTCGTTGGCGACCCCCGCTCTTTCCTCTTTCTTCCTTCCTCTTTCTTCCTCCCCAAAATTACGCTTCTTTCAAAATGTTCTTCAAAATGGAATCAAAAATAGCTTTTCCATCAGAATTACCCAGCATTTTGTCTGCGGCACGTTCGGGGTGAGGCATCATACCAAAAACATTTCTGTTTTTATTGCAAACTCCTGCAATATTCAGCAAAGAGCCGTTCGGGTTGGATTCTTCAGATTCGTTGCCTTCAGCATCTACGTATTTGAAGAGAATTTGGTCATTTTCCTGCAATTCTTTAATGCTGTCTTCGTGCGCAAAATAGCGTCCGTCTCCATGAGCAATCGGAATTTTGTAGGATTTGGAAGCATCCAAGCCATTTGTGAGAATCGTATTGGCACTAGCTACTTTGAGATGGATATTTTTGCAAGTGTATTTTTGACTCACGTTTTTGAGTAATGCGCCAGGCAATAGACCTGCTTCTGTCAGGATTTGGAAGCCGTTACAGATTCCCATCAGATAGCCACCATTATTGGCGAATTTTACCAATTCAGCCATAATTGGGGAGAATCGGGCAATGGCACCAGAGCGTAAATAATCGCCATAGGAAAATCCACCAGGCAAGAAAATGAAATCGCAACCTTGCAAATCAGTATCTTTATGCCAAAGTTTGACTGCTTTTTGCTTCATCACTTTCTCGATTACCCAAACCATGTCGTCATCGCAATTGGAACCAGGAAAAACTACTACGCCAAATTTCATATCTGATTGATTTTTTTGTTTGCTACTGGGAACGGTGCAAATATAATCAGGATTCATTTTCAATGAAGAATTAAAAATTAAAAAAGAAGAATGAATAATTGATGATAAGTAGTCTAGTGCATCAAATCCTAAGTTCGTGTTGTTATTTTTGTTTCTTATTTCCTTCTACTGCATTAAAATTCTTAGCCGTAGCTATGGCTATGTCGAAGTGTCGAACCATCGAAATGTCGAACCATCGGATTGCCGAACCATCGGATTGCCGAACCATTCAAATTTTGCTTTGCAGAAGAAAATAATATTCCAAAAAATACAGACACAAACTTAGAACTCAATGCACTAGCTTAAATAATTTCCTGTTTTTGGTCCTTAACAATCTCATTTATAGGAAAATACAGAAATAGTAAATAGCACAATGTGCTTAACCCATACTACTGGACATGAGTGAAAAGCTGGCGGTGTACGTAGTTCCCGCCAGTCTTAGAACGGTTTCTAGCCTGCACATTGGCAGGTCTTGCAGACACTGCCAAGTGCTAAAATCAGTTCATGTCCAGTAGTATGTGCTTAACCCGAATAATGGGTTTAAAAAATTGATTTTCAGCAAGTTAACCGTGTTATTTTTAAGGTAGTCAAAATTTACGATTTACTATACTGCACTTTTTTTAGACTTATCTAAAACTACATGACAATAATTTGACAAAATACATCAAACTCAAAGTATTGATTATCAATTTTTAAAGTCATTTTAATGGCAAGGCCGGTCTGTTTTAATTTCCCCATTCTATAATTGTACTTATCAAACACCTAACTCATAATTGGGGTTGATAGGCAAAAAATTAGTCGGGACGTATTTCATGCCTTTCTATGATGTCATTTTGGCTTTATAGGAGATTTTTTAGGCTGATTTCCCCTATTTCTAAACATATTTCGCAAAATCTGACTTATATTTGCAACCTCGTTGCATAAACATATTTCAGAATGATTTCTACGAAAAAAATACAAATAGATTTAGTGGGTTTTTGGGTTTCCACACTTTGTGCCGTCCATTGCATTGCCATTCCGCTATTGCTGACATTTTCCGTTTTCGGAAGTTCGCATCTTCTGGCAAGCCACGCCATTGAAGGAGTGGTAATTTTCTTTAGCGTTTGCATTGCATTTTTTTCCCTCGTGCCGAGTTACCGAAATAAACACCGTAAAATTCAGCCTATTTTATTCATGGCAATTGGTTTTGTCGGAATTGGTTTCGGCAGACTTTTCCACGATTTTGAAATGATTGAAATTGTCGGGACTGTCTTGGGAGGTTTTTTAATCGCCTACGCTCATTTATTGAATTGGAAGATTCTCAAAAAAGCATAGCTTTTCCGCAATTTTAAAAATAGAGTTTGTTCAAAAACAGTTTAATCAAAGTAAGTAGTCTAGCTTAAATACTTTCCTATTTTGAGTTCTTAACTAACTCATTTAAAGTCAGATACAAAAGAGTGCGACTCCCTACAGCAGTTCCCGCTTTAGAATTAAATCAGGCTTAATCTTTATATTTCTAAGGTTTTGGTCTTTAATTTTGACGTTCTAGCGTGATTGGAACACGGATTCTTTCAGAATACACGGGCTTCGCAAACGGATTAACACGGAAAACGTCAATAAAAACACTTTATACTCGTAGTTTTTTATTAAAAAGCAACTTTTTTGTGCTGAAAATCTAAAGCGGGAACTGCTGGACTCCCTACAATAAATAGCGCAATGTGCTTATGATTCTGTTTACAAAGCCTCTTCTTCCTGATTCTCACTAGGTTTTTTGGATAAATCCTCGTTCAAAACCTTCTCTCCAGAACTCATATTCTTCATCACAATTGTGCGGTAGGGAAAAGGGATTTCGATTCCCTCATCTTCAAATCTCTTTTTGATGCTTTCAAAAACATCGCACTTCAGGGCAAATGATTCCCCAAAATTTCTGCACCACGCCCAAGCTCGGATAGTCACCGAAGAATCGTTCATTTTGGTAAGAGCCGTTCTTACCAAAGGTTTCCCATCTTTTATGTCCAATTCAGAGCGGTTGTCATAAATAAATGGATGTCTCTCGCATTCCTCCTGCATAATTTTTTTTGCCAGCACCACATTGCTATCGTAGGAAATGCCTATTTCCACATGTTCACAGCATTTAGATTCTCCCAAATCATAGTTTATCAATCGCTCTTTGTTGATGATGGCATTTGGAATCACAATCATTTTATTCTCGAAATTTCGAATTACCGTGTGGCGGAGCGTAATATCGGCAACCGTTCCCACCATCGTATCGGTTACTTTAATGACATCTCCAATTCTGAAAGGCTTAAAGGAGATAATGAAAAGTCCGCCAACCAAATTGGAAAGAGCTTCCTGAGACGCCACACCAGCAATCAATGCAATCACTCCAGCCCCGCCCAAAGCTGTTTGTGCCACTCCACGAAAAGACGGGAAGGCAAGCAATCCGAACAGAATTCCGAAAAAATAAATGCTGACAACTGCTACATATCTGAGGAATTTGAGGCTGGTCGGGTCTTCTTGTTCACGAATCTTATTAGCGATACTTTTCTTGAACCACAATCCGACCGAAGTGGCACTAATAATGGTGGCAACCGATAGAAAACCAAGGGAGGATAGCAGTATGAAATTTTTTGTAAGTGTGCCGTAGTGAGATTCGTCCACAAAAATGTACGTCAATGCCAAAATGCCCAATACAATCCAAAGAATATTGAGTATGCGCTCAATCAGCCTGATGGGTTTGGAGTCTTCCCCAGGGAATTTTTTTTGTTCCTGTTTGCGCAACCATTTGTAGAGCAACCGAGTGAAAAATCTCAGCACAATCACAGCAACTATGACCATGACTGCATATATAATATGTGATTGGTATTCTTGAAGAAATTCTTTCATAATGCAACTTACTTTTTAAGTAGTCTAGCTTAAATACTTTCCCATACTACTGGACATCGTTAGTTTTCCTCGGAGCCGAGTCGCATCGGATTTGAGAATCCGAGAACTGTCAGAACTGAGGTTCTGACAGGCACGGCTTTGCTCATGTCCAGTAGTATGATACTTTCCTGTTTTGAGTTCTTAACAATCTCATTTACAGGAAATTACAAAAGGGTGCGACCCTTCGCTAGTAAATAGCACAACGTGCTTACTACAAAACTTCTACTCCTTCGGCTTATACATTACAAGAATTTGAACTATAATGGCCAAGAAAATGAGGAAATAGATTTCCACTTGGGTAAACAATTCAATGGAATCCATCGCCCTTTTACTGATAGACATTTGTCTCCTTCCTTCTTCGAGCTGTATTTTGGAGAGATTGCGTAAATCCTCTTTTATTTCCTTAATCTGTTCTAAATGCGCCTCTTTTCGGATAAAACTATCTTTTTGAGTTGTTTTCTCAATCTGTTCTAGCTTTGTTATGTTTTCTTTTAAGTTTTTGAGCGTATTTTCTTCCTCATAAGAAAGTCTTGTTTTCTCAAAGGAGTCCACCAGTTTGTTCAAACTCGTATTATTTTGAGCGTTTTTTTGTAAAAAGAAGCTTGAATCAGCTGAAATGAGCGCAATTTCCTTCTCGTGAATGAGTTTGGTCATTTCAAGCAAATAATCTTTTGCCACCAGCCTGTCATCATAGATAGAAACTACGGAATTTCTTATCTGATTGAAGTTGCTTCTATCAATCAGGTTGGTTGTGATTATTAGAAGAAACACCATTGATATTCCGAGAATCCACTTTAACTTGTTGAGAAATTTCATGGGAGTTTATGTTATGAACAATCAGGGAAATTTGACTTTAAGCACGTTGTGCTATTTACTATTTTTGTATTCAACTCTAAATGAGACTATTAAGAACCAAAAATAGGAAAATATTTAAGCTGCACTACTTAAGAGCATGTTTGGAGTTGGTTTTTTGGGAATTTTACGAGATTTTCAAAACGGGCTTTCTAGGCATTTTAGAAACACATAGCCAAAGATGTGTGGAGAGGAAATAACGAAGAAAGCATTTTTGAAAAGCCGTAGAAAACAAAAATGGTTGTCTGACAAATTTTGTAGTGTTTAGTAAACAGCAAAAACCAATACGCATTCTCTGCGCTAAAAGCGCAGAGAATGCGTTAGCGCCCTCGCTTGAAGGCTACTCCACAAAGAATGTCAGACAACCACAAAAATTAAGTCAATTCAAACATACTCTAAATGGCAAATATAGTAGATAATCTTTCTGGTTTGCACAAGATATTCCGATAAAAAGTCCTCTTTACTGTAAGTTTCAGGGGAGCATTGATGCGCTGTTTTGCTAAATACATAAGCCCAATAAATATATTATCGCTCCAACCGCAACTTAATTTTCCAGAAACAGTATAAGAACTGCTATTATAAATAATATTATTTATAGTATTTTGATTATCAGCAATTTGCAAACAATCCTTTTGGATTACAGTTCTCCAAAAGCATTTGTAATAAGAAATGTTTACATTCGGCTTCCTCTTTTTAATGTGGAATTAAGAATAAAACCAGTGCTTTGGAACGGGAAATAAATAAACTACTATTTTATTGAAACTTATTTTTGAGGCTAGTCTAGGCAAAAATTGCAGTCATAGCACTGGAACGCCAGTCCGACACTATGGCGAGATTTTTAACGAAGAATAGACAGCGTGTCCCGGACCAAAAAGAAGCGAGAGAAAAAGTAGCACTTTATTTAATTTGCGTTCCTTTGCACTAAATCGTTCAGTACAATCTAAAAATAACATGAAAAAACAACTAATAAAATCACTCGCCTTCAGTGCGTTTTTCCTTTTCCTTTCATTGAATTCAATGGCGCAAAAGCCAACCGTTTCCTTCGATTACGCCAAGGAGAACTTCAATGAAAATCAGCCATTGCCAGCCGAAGTATATTTCACGCTTACCAGCCCAATCAGCAAGCAAGTGATGGCGGTTGGCGTAGATATTTATCGTGGGAAAGATTCTAAGAAAAATGAACCTCTTTATTCAGGTTTATGGAAACGTAATAATGGAAACATGACAGAGGTTTTCTACTTGCCAATCAACTACAAATTGAGAGGAAGCGATGAATATGATTTCGTGTTGAATTACTTCCGAAAAGTAACTGAAACAGAGCAAGCGCAAGTGAGTTCAAGATTATACCAACTCCTGCAAACCTATACCGACCAAGCTTTTGAAAAAGGCAAAAAGGTCGATTTGATAAAAAACTCTTCTCAAACTGTTGCAGATTATAACGAGGTGGTAAATACGGCTTTGGCTCGCTATAAAAATACTTCGGGAATCACTTTTCCAGGTTTTTCAGATTTGGTAAAGAACAAGATTGACCGTTTGGAAGATGTGAAATTCAGCAGAAAAGATACTTTGAGCTACAATCAGCAACGCACAAAGGCTTTGCAAGAACTCAACGACATTCTGAAACTCGAAGTTGCTTTTGTGGAAAGTTCCGATTGGCTAACCATTGCCGACACAAAAAATATTGATAACTATCCTGTAGAGAAAACTCGAAACATACTGACTGTTCAAATCGGTTATGGTGGCACTTATTTAGATGGAGACATTGATAATTTAAGCTATGGCGCAGCACCGAAAGTAGGCTTGGTTTTCCCATTGGGAAATGCCGCTTTCACAAGCAGATTCTGGAGCAGAACCGCCATTGTAGCAGGAATTTATTTGGATAATTTTGAAGATGAATTCGACAATAAAATCTCTGGCCCAGTCGTAGGGAAGCCAATTTACGCAGGTTTAGGCTACAATATTTTCCGATTCGTGCGCCTGAATGCAGGAGTGAGTGTGTTGGAAGACAAGAAAACGGTAGGTGGTAATTTAAGTAACTTTGGAGAACCGAGTGTTCGTTCGCCCATTTATCAGCTTGACTGCCGACATCAATCTTTGGATGGATTTGGCGAAATAAGATGATGTGTTGATTTGGTAATTTGTTCCGCCATGGAATGGAATGCGATGATTGGAATCTATTTTAAACTCTGTCAGGGTTTCAAACCCTGACAGAGTTCTAAGACTATTATTTACAGAGATTGTTAAAATGAAAAAATACATATTCATATATTTCCTCCTTTTTTCCACCCTCGTTTCTGCCCAGCAGAATCGTTACAAGTGGCGTTTGGGGTTGGAGACAGGCGTAATGAACTACTTTGGAGATTTGAACTCCGATTTTTTCCCCGCAAATTCAGCTTTGGTGGACAAGGATTGGGATTTCCTCAGCTATTCTGCCAGTTTGGAGCGCAATTTCGGCAAGGCTTCGGCTTTGAGATTGACTGTTGGAAAAGGACAGTTCATTGCCAATGACCGAAAAGTGGGTTTCAATGGAGATTTTGAGCCAAGTTCCGAATTTTTCCAGCGAGCTTTGAATGTGCGCACCGAAATTGAAGATGCCAACTTGAGTTATATCTATTATTTCGATAATGGGAAATTATTCTCTGAAAAGTCGTTTTTTGCTCCATTCCTAGGCTTTGGGGTTGGATTTACACGATTCAAGACTTTTGGAGATTTATTGAACTCCAACGGAAACCGCTACTATTATTGGTCAGATAATTCGGTAAGAGATGCGCCAGAAGGAACGGTTGGCGCAAATGAAATTGAGCAGGATGGCAACTTTGAAACTCCGCTTTACCAACTCCAAACGGAAACCATCAATTACGCCAGGCAGATTTGGCACGCTTCCGCCACATTGGGCTTCAAATTTCGTTTGACTTCAAGAGTCGGATTGAATTTGAGCTACACGGCAAAAATTGCCAATACAGATTATTTAGATGATGTAAGCAAACCTGAGTTTCAGGAATTTGCCAGTTCTTTCCGAGAATATGCCAACAATCCTGCTGATTTTGGTGGAGAGCGAGGTAATTCTAACGATAATGATATTTATAGTTTCACAAGCATCGGGTTGCATTATAGCTTCGGAAGGAAGAGACAGGCTTTCAAAACCCCTGAAATCTATACTTTCTCGCCAGATGAAACTTCTACGAAAACAGGTGGAAAAGTTGTGGTCTCCAACAGAAAAGAAGAGAAAGTAGAGAATGGAACTACCAAGCTAGGAATTAGCTTGAACAAGCCTGAAGGAGAAAAATCTACCAAACTGGAGATTCATACTTCCAAAAAGTCAGATTTTAAATTGGAAGAACGAGAGGAGGAAAGGATTTTCCCAGAAAGCTGGGGCGAATACATTTATACGAACCAAACAGGCTATGTTTTTATTGACTCCACTGGAAATTTCAAAGATGGAAGTGGCAAGAAAAAAAGTACGAAACTGCAAATCGTTACTGCCGATGATGAAGCCGATTCGGTAAAAAACCTGATTGATTCTTGGGTAGAAAAAGACAGAAAACAAAAATCAACCAAGCTGAATATTGTTACCAATGAGCCTTTGCCCGACTCAATTACGCAAAAAGTTTATGCAAACGAGTTGGCAAATGAAAATACAGGCAAATCGGTTTCTATTGATGCAAAAATGCCAGTTTCAAATGCAGACTCGCTGACCTCGGAAAACGGATTGGCTAATACTGAAATGGAGAATTCCACTAAATCCAAACCGAAGAAAACAACTGAAATAACGGGTTTTTCCGTGGTTCCCGTAGCGAGCGATTCCACAGCCGAAACATCAGAGATAGAATCTGAATTGGCTGAGGAAGAAAATTTCAATACCACTCCGACAGAAAAGAATAAAACAGTAGTGGTAAGCAATTTTTCTACAACGCCAACAGATAGTGTTGCAACAGATAGTTTGGCAATCGCTTCTGATTCAGTTGCTTATATAAATCCAAACTCCGAAATGGAGAAAGACTTGGCAGTTCTGAAAGCGCAGATGGAATTGATGATAATGATGCAGAAAAAAGATGAATCAGTAAAGAGCGAATTGGCAGGAATCAACCAAAAGCTCGACAATTTGAACGTGGCGGAACGAACGATTCGGAGAACTGCCAAATTGAAAGCCGAGTTGGCAGAAATGCGAAATGAGACTGAACCAATTGGAGTGCGGCAAAACAACCAATCAAACAAAGTGGTTGCAGTAAATAATCCTGAAACCAATTCGGCCCTGGAAGAGTTGGCATTGTACAAAAATACAACCCTGTATTTCCCAATCAATGTTTCGAATCTAAGCGCAAATGACAAAATGCAATTGCAGAAATTGGCGACTTATCTGAAAAAGACGAATTACAAAGTCGGCATTCGTAACACTTGGGTCATTGGCCAAATTCTCCAGAAACTGTTGTTCAATTCTATTGGGTGCACTCACCCCTACAAGCACCATTTTGCGTTTTACTGTCCGCCATATAGCCCGTTGGGTGTCCAACGGTGTCCGCTCTAATTTCATTGGGTTAATTGGTTCAAAAACAGCCGTAATAGACGATTTTTGGACTGTGTCGTACAAGGGCTCTTCCAAAGGAACGTTAATATGTACTGGTAATTTGGAATGAAATGCCGTTTCGTACGCTTTGTTGAGTTCCTTACTATTAAAATTTTGAATCTCTAGCTGTACCTCTTCTACAGTTTTATCATTAATCCATTCCGGTTGGTATTGAAGTACCTTCTCCGTAGCGTGGCTTACATCCTGTTTTAAATTTGCCGCGTAGCCAATATGGTGCTGAAAGACATTGAGCTGATGTATAGTCTGCCCATCCCCTATTCCTATTTTATAGGGAGGCCTGTCTGCAGAAATGACCATTAAAGGAATCGTACTATAAAAAGCTTCTGCGACCGCCGGATAATAATTTAATAGTGCACTTCCGGATGTACAAACCACCACAACAGGTTTTTGTAGTTGCTGGGCCATCCCCAAGGCAAAAAAAGCAGCACAGCGCTCATCCACAATACTAAAACAATTAAAATAGGGGTTTCCCGTAAAAGCTATGGTCAACGGGGCATTCCTAGAACCTGGGGAAATAACGATATTGGAAATATCCTTTGCCAGGCACTGTTTTACAATGGCTTGAACCGTGGGAATCGATGAGTATTTCATGCACAACAAAAATACGACCAATGCCGGTTATTACCCAAAACTGTGTATGCTATTTATGACGCAATACACTGCGCATGGTACTACTTTTGGAAACCGTTTCCTCCCATTCCCTTTCGGGATCGGAATCCTTTGTAATTCCGCCCCCAACGTAGATTTGGACTTTATCATCAAAAACTTGCATACAGCGCAGGTTTACGAAGAGTTCAGAGGTTTTTAAAAGGCTCCTATAGGCACTATTCTCCTGATTGCGTCTGTTTTTGTTTCTAGATACCTCGTTTTTAAAGTTCAACTCTCCCAGAAAACCAGTATAAAATGTACGCTCATACGATTCGTTTTCCAGAATAAAATGTTCTGCGGCTTTTAGTGGAATACCGCATACTGCGGGTGTAGGGTGAATGGCCTTTACAACTTTTCCAAATGCATTGGGTGCAAATGTACCGCTCAGTTTTGTTCGTAAGTGCCAAAGATTGCCTGCTTTTATGGTTTCCACCTCTTCTTCGTTAACGGATAATGCAACGGTTTGTAAAGCCCTAAGTATATAATCGGTTACCACTTGTTGTTCGTGCAACTCTTTTGCTGTCCACTGGGCTTGTTCAAATTCTAGACTGCTCTGTGTACCGGCCAAGGACATGGTAAATAACTGTTGGCCGTTAGTCTTTAATAGTATTTCGGGCGTAGCCCCTACCCAAATCCCAACCTCGGGATGGTACCATATATACCGGAAAGCAGTCCTATAGTTCGTTAAGATCCGTTGAAATATTTGTAGCGGTGTATCTGTTTGTGGTACCTCAATTTTTCTTGAAAGCACCACTTTTTCCAAGTCACCCTGGCCAATTTCATTCAGGGCTTTTGAAATCATTGCCTTGTACCGGGATTTCTCGGATGTTTCACCGCTATTGTTTTCAAGGATATCGTTCAACTCAAATGCCCCATATTCAATATGGGCCGTAAAAGCTGCCTTAGATTGTATCAAAATAGATTTAGAAATGGTATTGAAAGGTGCAAAAACAAATCCGGTTTCCGTAAAATCAGCTACATAATTGAGCCTATCATCAGCTTGATAAATCGCTTGTAATTGATCAGAATTTGGTTTACTATATAGGACGAAAGGCAGACCTTTCTCCAAGTTTTGCAATGCCTTATCTAATAGCTCTTCAAACATTCTAGGATTTGGGTAAGGCAATGGTGGTCAATTTGCATAACGAAATTAGGTCGCCGGCTTCATTTGTGATTTTTATTTCCCATAATTGCGTTGTTCTTCCCTTGTGCAGTAGTATAGCTTTTGCGAACACAAAACCTTCCTTTATACTTTTTATGTGATTGGCAGAAATTTCTATTCCCCGCACATAATACTTACTGCCATCTAAGAATATATAGGATGCCGCGCTGCCTACGCTTTCCGCCAAGGCCACCATAGCTCCACCGTGCAGGACGCCATCTGGTTGGTGTACTCTAGATGTAACGGGCATTCTTGCATATAAAAAGTCCTCTCCTACATCAATATATTCGATTTCCAAAGTTTCCATTAAGGTGTTTTTGGAAGTCTCATTACAGATTTTAAGGATTTTTTCTTTGTATTCGTTCATCTTTTTTTTGTAAAATTAAGCATTACATTACCAATTGAAAAGCTAGAAAGCACTGTACCCTCCATGGAAAACGAAATTAAATCAGTAAGCTATACCTCGACGAACACCTATGAAACCTTAAATACACTTAGCGGTAACACCAAAACAGTCTGGCTTGTTTTCCACGGTATTGGGTATCTAAGCAAATTTTTTCTAAAACACTTCAATAAGCTCCCCCAGAAGGAGAATTACATTATTGCTCCCCAAGCGCCCTCCAAATATTACTTGAACGGGGCGTATACCCATGTAGGCGCCAGTTGGTTGACCCGGGAAAATACGGAACAGGAAATTAAAAACCTCAAAAATTATATTGACGCGGTACTAAGGGCTGAAAAGATTCCAAAAGAGGTCGATTTAGCGGTGCTTGGTTTTTCCCAAGGGGTATCCATTGCCCTTCGCTATGTGGCGCATTCCAAACTTTCTTGCGAAAAAATAATCCTTTATGCCGGTGGTATTCCCAAAGAATTAAAGCAGTCAAATTTTGCCCATCTGTCAAAAAATACCCAAATCATATCCATAATTGGAGATAAAGATCCTTACAATAGCCCAGAGCGTTTAGCAGCGGAAGAAGTTAAACTTGAAGAACTTTTTGGTTCCACGGTGAAGCAAATTACCTTTGACGGAGGACATGAAGTGAAAAAAGAAGTAATTAACAAACTAATGGAATGAGCAGTATACCTACTTTGGAAAACGAGCGTGTAAAATTAAGTGCATTAAGCTTATCCAATTATGAAGAACTACTCCCTATTGCTTCCCAAAAAAATTTAGTCTCGTACTCGCCTTCGGATATCGAAACTCCGTCTAGCCTAAAGAAATATGTTGAGATTGCACTACAACAATACAAGGGAGGCTCTGGAATACCGTTCATTATCTATGATAAGCAAAGCAATAGCTATGCCGGAAGCACAAGGTATATGAACATCAGCCAACGGAACAAAGTATTACATATTGGTTCTACTTGGATTGGTAAGGAGTACCAAGGCACGGGACTCAATGATCATATGAAAAACCTTATGCTAGCACATGCATTTGGATCTATGGGTTTTGAAAAAGTTGAATTTAGGATTGATGAACGGAATACTACATCAAGAAAAGCCGTTGAAAAACTGGGTTGCACTTTGGAAGGGATTCTTCGAAAAGACGTCTATTTGCTCGACGGTTTTAAGCGCAATACGTGCTGTTATGGTCTTTTGAAAGAGGAGTGGAATATACTAAACGGCACCAAGTTTAAAGGTTATTGAGCTGTTTTGGTTTCTGGCTTATAATAGGTGATTTTTCTTGTAATGTAAGTATTATCAGGAGTTATGATCTGTTTTATCCAATTACCCCCTTCCGGTTTATCGTATTGATATAAATATTCTTTCGTTCGGGTTCCGCTTTTGGAACTTATGGTTTCGGAAACAAGCATGCCTTTATCATCATAGTCAAAAGTAGTTCTAATGGTAGGTTCGAACTTACTCTTTTCTGTGTTGTATTCAAATTCCTGCTGTGCCAGTAACATCCCGTCCGGATTAAAAACTTCCTCAAAGGCATATGTTTCTTGGCCCTTAAGGTACTCCTTGGTCAACACTATTTTCTGTTCTGGTTTGTTTTTGGGTTTTAAGGTAGACGTACGAACAGATTTTACGGGAACTCCGTTTAACAAATAGGTTACTGTATATTCTCCCTTGTATTTCTTATGCTCCACTTGGGTTATATCTGTTCCATCGTTATTGGTCCTTCGAATACTTGATAGATCCCCGGTTTCGTCATATGCATAGACATATTCATCCAAAAACTCCTTGTCGTAGGAAAATATGCGCTCTTGAATCATCAAGTTATCGGTTGAGTCTATTTCGTAAAAATGGGCAATGGAGGTACTTGGGTCAAAAGCATTGTCCCGATAAGACTCCGCTCTTTTTTCTATGAGTTCTCCCTGCCTATATTTATAATGGACCACATCATAATCCGTATCATTGTATCTCGTTACTGATTTGGTTAGAAATCCTTTTCGATTGAAGTCATATTCCTCTTTCCCATAATCTGTACTGACCAAACAAAATTTAACATCATTACTTAGGTCAAAATCCGACAAGGTAAACACTTGTATTTCCTGGCCCTGCAGCGTAATTGTTAGGACCATTACAATAAGGTTCAGTAAGAGGTTCTTCTTAATCATCATGGGACAAAATTACTTTTTAAAAATTAGGCACAAAAAAATATGTTGCAAAAGTAAAAAGGGACGGTTTTTACCGTCCCTTTTCTATAGTAAGATTACGTTCTATTATTTGACTTCTTCGAAGTCAACGTCTTCCACGTTATCTCCTTCCGAAGCTGCACCGTTTGCGGATGCATCTCCTTCTGGGGCAGCGCCCGGCTGTTGTGCCGCATCTGCTTGTGCTTTGTACATTTCTTCCGAAGCTACTTTCCAGGCTTCATTGATTTTATCCAAAGCAGGCGTAATTAAAGCGATATCCTTGCTTTCGTAAGCAGTTTTTAATTCTGCCAAAGCCTCTTCGATCGGCTTTTTCTTATCCTCGGATAATTTATCGCCAAACTCCTCCAATTGCTTTTCGGTCTGGAAAATCATTCCATCGGCCTCATTCAACTTGTCCGCAGTTTCTTTAGCCTTCTTATCGGATTCGGCATTCGCCTCGGCCTCGGCCTTCATTTTCTTGATTTCTTCTTCGGTTAGACCTGAAGAAGCCTCAATTCTAATGTCCTGCGTTTTATTGGTCGCCTTATCCGTTGCCGATACTTTAATGATACCATTGGCATCAATATCGAAAGTAACTTCAATCTGTGGTGTTCCCCTTTTTGAGGGTGGAATACCGTCTAGGTGAAAACGCCCTATTGTCTTATTATCCGTGGCCATTGACCTTTCTCCCTGCAAGACGTGAATCTCTACCGAAGGTTGATTATCTGCAGCCGTGGAAAATACTTGTGATTTCTTTGTTGGAATCGTTGTATTGGCCTCGATCAATTTGGTCATTACCCCACCCATGGTCTCGATACCTAATGATAACGGTGTAACATCCAATAACAATACATCCTTTACATCTCCTGTCAATACACCCCCTTGAATGGCAGCTCCTATCGCAACAACCTCATCCGGGTTAACGCCTTTGGATGGTTTCTTTCCAAAAAATTTCTCAACTGCTTCCTGTACGGCTGGAATTCTCGTAGATCCACCAACCAAAATAATTTCGTCGATATCACTTTTAGAAAGTCCTGCAGCTTTCAATGCTTTTTCGCAAGGTTCTATAGTCCTCTTTACCAAATCTGCAATTAACTGCTCAAACTTCGATCTTGTAAGTGTCCGCACCAAGTGCTTAGGTCCGGAAGCGGTTGCCGTTACATAAGGTAAGTTAATTTCTGTCTGGGCAGAGGAAGATAATTCAATCTTCGCCTTTTCAGCAGCCTCACGCAAACGTTGCAAGGCCATGGCATCCTTTCTAAGGTCCATATCCTCTTCAGTCTTGAACTCTGTTGCCAACCAATCAATTATCTTTTGGTCAACATCATCACCACCTAAATGCGTATCCCCGTCCGTAGACAATACTTCAAATACACCGTCGCCAAGCTCTAGAATGGAAACATCATGTGTACCTCCACCAAAGTCAAAGACTACTATTTTCTGGTCTGTGTCTTTTTTGTCCATTCCATAGGCCAAAGATGCAGCGGTAGGCTCGTTAATAATACGCTCAACCGTTAAACCTGCTATCTCTCCAGCTTCTTTGGTAGCTTGTCTTTGGGCATCATTGAAGTAAGCGGGAACTGTAATAACCGCACGGGTTACCTCCTGACCTAAATAGTCTTCTGCGGTTTTCTTCATTTTCTGAAGAATCATGGCAGATAATTCCTGCGGTGAATACATACGGCCATCAACATCAACCCTCGGGGTATCGTTATCACCTTTAACTACTTTATAAGGAACCCTTTCAGCCTCATTTTTCGATTCTGAATACTTATTCCCCATAAACCGCTTTATAGAATAAATGGTTTTATTAGGGTTGGTAACCGCTTGCCTCTTGGCCGGGTCTCCAACTTTAATTTCGCCACCATCGACAAACGCGATAACGGATGGCGTGGTTCTTTTTCCTTCTGCATTTGGAATTACTACTGGCTCATTACCTTCCATTACGGAAACACAGGAGTTGGTAGTACCCAAATCTATTCCAATAATCTTACTCATTTTATATGTTTTAAATTTTAGTGCTTATTTTTTTGAATCGCTTAGTAAATGACAAACAATATGCCAAGCCCAAAAAACTGACAGGATGTCATTTTTAAAGAAAATTAGTAGTTAATTATGCCATAAACAACAGGTGCAGGTCTGCGAAACATTGTACCTTTAGCGAACTAAATCGATGGACATTGGATAGAGAAAGTATTAGTGTATTTGATATGCTCAAAATAGGCATTGGCCCTTCAAGTTCCCATACCCTTGGACCCTGGAGAGCGGCTGAGCGTTTTATCGACTATCTTAAATCATTGGAGGAGTTACAAAACGTACAAGAGCTCCATGTTCATTTATATGGTTCCTTGTCCTTGACCGGAAAGGGACATGCGACAGATTTGGCGATCATGTTAGGATTGTCCGGTGCCGATCCAGAATACACGCCTGTAGAAGCTATCCAACCCATCATCGATACCATAAAAAAAAATGGTGTTCTGAAACTAAAGGGTACCCATTCCATAAAATTTAGTTCCGAGGAGCACATCCAATTCAATAAAAAATTTCTGCCTTTTCATGCGAACGGGTTACGGTTCCGGGCCGTTTTGAAGTCGGGCAAAAAAAAGACTAAGACCTATTACTCCATCGGGGGTGGATTTGTTGTTAACGAGGAACGTAAGAATGCAAAGCGTAAAACCGCTATATTCAATTCTTATCCCTTCCCAATTGAAAAAGGGACAGAACTACTCGCTTACTGCAAGCAGGAAAATCTGAGTATTTCGGATATTGTACTGCAGAATGAACTCACCTTACGTGATGAAGCGGAAATCGATAAGCAATTACAACGTATTTGGGATACAATGTTAGAGTGCATGTACATTGGATGCCACACCCAAGGGACCTTACCCGGAGGCCTATCCGTAAAGCGTCGTGCATACGATATGCACGAAAAATTGAAAGGGCAACTTCCCTACTCCAATCCCGATGAATGGCTACTGACACTGCGCCAGACCGAAGTTAAGTTTAGACAGATATTGCAATGGGTAAGTTGTTTTGCCCTCAGTGTTAACGAAGTAAATGCTTCCTTGGGCAGGGTCGTAACAGCACCTACCAACGGTAGCGCCGGAGTAATCCCGGCCGTGTTAATGTATTATATGGTCATAGAAAACCATGCCGGTAATTTTGAACATATAAAACAGTTCCTTTTAGTGGCCGGGGAAATAGGGAGTATCTTTAAAAAAGGAGCTACCATTTCTGCAGCAATGGGTGGTTGCCAAGCAGAAATAGGCGTTTCCTCTGCAATGGCCGCAGGTGCCCTTACCCAATTGTTGGGAGGCAGTCCGGAGCAGGTTTTAATGGCCGCCGAAATTGCTATGGAACATCATTTGGGACTTACCTGCGACCCTATTGGCGGTTTGGTGCAAATTCCTTGCATTGAACGGAATTCCATGGGAGCCATTAAAGCTATAAATGCCGCAGAACTTGCCTTAGGCTCCAACCCAATGGATGCTAAAGTTCCCTTGGATAAAGTTGTGCAGACCATGTGGGAAACGGCAAAGGACATGAGCTCCAAATACAAGGAAACCTCTGAGGGCGGTTTGGCAGTGGGTGTATTTCTTAGTGATTGTTAAATTTTAAATGTAAAGATGGCTTTTTACTCTAGAAGCTATGGTGCATTTCATTTTAAAAAACAGAATTTACTATCTCACGACTAGCCCCAGAGTGGGATTCCTGAAAATATTTTGGGTTGAAGTAATCCTCAATACATTTAAATCCCCATTATCAGGTAAATCCGCTATTTTTATCTTATGAAAAATCTGATTTCGGAAAGGGTTGCAGATTTTATCAGGCACTTCCCTCCCTTCAATGTTTTAGATCAAGCAGCGCTTAATCAATTAGCGGAGCAAGTACTTATCATATATAAGGAAAAGAATAGCATCATTTTTGGAATTGACGAGCCTCCCCATACCCATTTTTATTTAGTACACAAAGGTGCCGTTACCCTTCAAAATCCGAATTCCAATACGGTTATCGACTATTGTGATGAGGGAGATGTGTTCGGACTACGACCACTTATCGCCAATGAGAATTATAAACTAGAGGCACGGGCACATGAGGAGTGCATTTTATACGGAATTCCTATTGAAACATTTAGACCCATTGCCAGGAGCAATGAGGAGGTCTCCGTATTTCTCATGGAAAGTTTTGCATCCAACACTAGAAACCCCTATTCAAAAACACAAAAAGGACAGCTCTACGGATTGGATGGAGAAGCGGATTCCAAAAAGGAAATTAAGATACCGGACCTTCAATTAGTCAGTTACTCAAAAAAATTGATTTCCTGCACACCAAGAACTACCATTCAAAAGGCTGCCGAATTAATGAGCAAAAAGCAGATTGGCTCCGTACTGGTTTGTGACAAAGGAATAGCCCTTGGAATCATTACGGATAAGGATTTACGAAACAAGGTCATCTCTGGCAAACAGCCCATAACGGCTACCGTGAAATCGATTATGTCCGCTCCCGTAATAACCTACCCTAGAAAGTTGACGATTACCCAAGCCCAAATGGCCATGATGAAAAGCAATATCAGCCATTTGGTAATCACCGAGGATGGAACCACCAATACCAAGGCCATTGGTATTCTAAGCAAGCATGACATAATGGTTTCCTTGGGAGACAACCCTGCCGTTTTGGTAAAAGCAATTAAGCGTGCCAACAGCATAAAAAAAATTAAGGAACTCCGGAAAAGCGTCTTGATGCTTTTAAGTAATTACCTAGAGCAAAACATTCCTTTGGGATTGACCTCCAAGATTATTTCAGAACTTAATGATACCTGCATCAAACAAGTGGTGGAAATTTCGATCGCAAAAATGAAAACCCCACCGCCTGTAAAATTTGCATGGCTTGCATTGGGCAGTCAAGGCAGAAGTGAGCAATTATTGCATACCGACCAAGACAATGCACTGGTTTTTGAGGATGTGCCAGAGGAACAACTGCCCAAGACCACAACCTATTTTCTCAAACTATCAAAACGAGTTACCAAGGCGTTAAATAAAATTGGTTATGAGTATTGCCCTGCGGATATGATGGCCTCTAATCCTAAGTGGTGCCTAAGCCTCCAGGAATGGAAAAATAGACTTTCGTATTGGATCGGTAATCCCGGACCCAACGAAGTATTGATGTCCTCTATCTTTTTTGATTACAGCTTGGCATTCGGGGAAGGAACCTTGTTGGACCAAATGTCTGATCATATTTTTAGAACGGTAGAAAAATATCCCATTTTCTTGGTCCACTTGGCCAATGGTGCCTTACAAAGCCCCTCCCCTACAGGGTTCTTTAGACAATTCTTGGTGGAACAGGATGGTCAACATAAAGACTTTTTCGATCTGAAGAGTAGAGCATTAAGGCCTCTTATAGACGCTGCCCGGGTCTTGATTTTGTCGCACTCCATAAAGGGAATAAGCAATACTTGGGGGCGGTATGAGAAGTTGGCGGAACTGGAGCCCAACAATCAGGAACTATATTTGGCCTGCTCGTATGCTACCAAGGCATTATTAAAATTTAGGACCAAGCAAGGCTTACTGCATCGTGACTCAGGCAGGTTCATTGAACTCGAGCAATTGTCGAAACAAGAAAAAATGAAATTAAAACGCACCTTTAAGGCCATTAAGGAAATACAGGAACTCATTGCTTTGCGTTTTAAAGTGAATGCAATTTTGGGCTGATGGGACTCTTTAACAAAAAACCGGAAAATCATCCAAAGTTCTGGAAAGACTATACCGACCTGTTCAAGGAAAAGCAAACGACAGATTTTAAAAACCTCGTTTTTGTAGTTTTGGATACCGAAACTACCGGCTTTAGCTTTGAGGAGGACCGTATACTATCCATTGGCGCCTTAAAAGTAAAAGGCGAAAGCATGTTGGTACGGGAAGTCCTCGATATTTATTTGGAACAGGAAAAGTTCAATAAAGAAAGTGTTCCGGTTCACGGCCTATTGAGGAATGGTCACCGGGAATGTATTCGTGAAAGTGAAGCGTTGAAAAAATTCTTGGAGTATTGTGGGAATTCGATTTTGGTTGCCCATCATGCAGGTTTTGATATTGGAATGTTGAACGCGGCCTTACAGCGAAATGGGCTCCCCAAACTAAAGAATACGGTATTGGATACGGGTGTGCTATACCGAAAAACCCTAATTAAATCCTATTTGGTACAGCCCAAAGTCCGATACACTTTAGATGAACTTGCCGAAAAATATTCTATATCTAAAAAAGATAGGCATACAGCGCTTGGTGATGCTTATATTACAGCGGTTGCTTTTCTGAAAATTTTATCCCGTCTGAAGGAAAAGAAAAACTTTTCCCTTAAAAAGTTACTCGGATAATACTCACAGACTTTCCAGATAACTGAGAACATTCCCTTTTATCCGCTCATGAATCTGACTGGTATCCGCCTTTACAAAGGATTCTCCCGTAATATTCTCATAAAGTTCGATATACCGTTCCGAAACAGTTTCAATATAGGCCTCTGTCATTTCAGGAACGGTCTGGCCTTCCAATCCCTGAAAATTATTTTCAATTAGCCATTGCCGCACAAATTCCTTGGAAAGTTGCTTTTGGGATTCATTCCGATCCTGCCGCTGCTGGTACCCGTCCTTATAAAAATATCTAGAGGAATCTGGTGTATGAATTTCATCGATCAAAACAATTTTTCCCTCCTTGGATTTTCCAAACTCATATTTAGTATCTACCAGAATTAATCCGCGTTCATCGGCAATTTGGGATCCCCTTTCAAAAAGGGCGTAGGTATACCGTTCAAGCACTTCATAATCTTCGTTCGAAACAATCTCGCGGTCTAAAATTGCCTCTTTGGAAATGTCCTCGTCATGATTTCCCATTGCTGCCTTCGTGGCAGGTGTAATTATTGGTTTTGGAAATTTATCGTTCTCTTTC
Organism: uncultured Cytophagales bacterium; assembly: GCA_963729615.1. Taxonomy (GTDB): domain Bacteria; phylum Bacteroidota; class Bacteroidia; order Cytophagales; family Flammeovirgaceae; genus JBLIFI01. Next base: position 66,492 of record CAVSOI010000020.1, on the reverse strand, counting down.
ATTCCATCGGGCATTTCCACACCGCACAGCATGCGTCTTCCGGCTTTGTACTCTCTTGCGGCATGACCCGATAGATACCCGCGAATTACCATTTCCACCTTAAATGGTTCACAAGCGATACCCACCGCAACATTGGGGTCTGGGGTCGCAGTGAGCCAGTTAGGTACGATATCTGCAGTAGACGCCATCATTTTTGTTGCAATTTGATTCAGTATCTGGCCTTTATAAGGTATCCCTTTGGGCATAACCACATCAAAAGCAGACAATCGATCCGTTGCAATCATTACCAGCATATCGTTTTCCAACGTGTAAACGGCCCTTACTTTACCTTTGTAAACGTTTTTCTGTCCCGGAAAATTGAAGTTGGTTTCGTAAATGGTATTGTTAGACATGTAGCGATTTAATTGTGGTGTTCAATGGTCTTATAAGCATCAATTACCTTCTTCACGAGTTTATGGCGAATGACATCCTTATCATCTAAATAAATAGCCTCTATGCCTTCCACATTTTGCAGAATCAATAAGGCTTCTTTAAGTCCGGATATCGTTCGTCTGGGTAAATCAATTTGGCCTGGATCACCGGTAATCAAAAACTTGGCGTTCTTACCCATCCGCGTAAGGAACATTTTCATTTGGGCATGTGTAGTGTTCTGCGCCTCATCAAGAATAACGAACGCATGGTCCAAGGTCCTACCCCGCATAAAGGCCATGGGTGCTATCTGTATGGTTCCGTTCTCAATATAATGTGCCAATTTCTCTGCAGGTATCATGTCACGCAATGCATCGTACAAGGGTTGCATGTACGGGTCCAGTTTTTCCTTTAAATCTCCGGGCAAAAATCCTAAGTTCTCCCCGGCTTCAACCGCTGGGCGGGTCAATATTATTTTTTTTACCTGTTTTTCCTTTAGTGCTTTAACGGCCAGGGCCACACCGGTGTACGTCTTGCCTGTTCCTGCGGGACCCACTGCAAAGACCATATCGTTCTTTTTGGAAGCGTCCACCAAACGCCGTTGATTTGCGGTCTGGGCCTTAATGAGTCTACCACTTACACCATGCACCAAGGTCTCGCCACTATTTGCAGAGGAATTGTAATCCTCTTTTTCAGAATTCGTTAGAACCCGTTCAATACTGTTTTCATCCAGCTTATTGTATTTTATAAAATGTTGGGTGAGCATATCGAACTTTTTCTCAAACTCTTCCAGAAGCTCTTCATCCCCATACACCTTAATTTTATTGCCCCGAGCAACAATTTTAAGTTTTGGAAAGTACTTCTTCAGTAAATCTATATGCTCATTTTGCTGTCCAAAGAATTCTCTTGGGCTAATATCGGTAAGTTCTAGAATAATTTCGTTCAAATAGTGGGATTTAGAAAGATTTATAGATAGCGAAGATAAATTTCGCTTGGCTGATTTTTTGTTTAGTTTTGTATACCAAATTTAAACAAAATTTAAGTTTGCCTAATCAAAAACATATCAACATTGCTGCATGGCAATCATTACCCTAACCACAGATTTTGGACTTAAAGATCATTTTGTAGCCGTCTTGAAAGGCTCTATCTATAGTGAGCTACCCGATGCGAAAATTGTTGATATTTCACATGACATTATTCCTTTTAACATCCAGGAATGCGCTTATATTTTGGAGAACTCTTACAAGAGCTTTCCTAAGGGGACCATCCACATTGTTGGCGTCGATTCTGAGGAAACACCAGAAAACAAACACGTTGCGGCGTTAATCAACGGTCACTATTTTATCAGTGCCAATACGGGGGTCATAGGCTTGATCACCTCTGAGATGACTCCTGAAAAGGTAGTAGAAATAAACTTGCCGGAATCAATCGCCAATTCATTCCCTGTCTTAAACGTATTCGTACAGGTGGCCTGCCATATCGCACGTGGTGGAACCTTAGAAATTGTTGGTAAACCCTTTAAAGGGTTACGGGATTTAAGGGAATTTTCGCCGCGTATCGTGGAGGACGGTAAAAAAATTATTGGAAGTGTTATCTACATTGATAATTATGGCAATGTCATTACCAATATTCGTAAAAATCTGTTCGAGGCATACAGGAACGGGCGTGATTTTGAGCTTTTGGTCAGAAACCATAGGATAAAAAAAATACACAAGGCCTATAACGATTTTATCGATTATTCGTTGGACAAAAACCAACGGAAAGGGGCTGGCGACCTGTTGGCCATATTTAATTCATCGGATTATATTGAATTGGCAATTTTTAAAAGCAACCTTAATACGGTTGGTGGGGCCTCTACCCTACTGGGCATGGATTATAGGGATACGGTCATGATCGATTTCCAGTAGATTACCTTGGTTAAAGTAAACGCATAGCCTTCACTATTGTTTTATGGTACTAGCTCGTTCAAAAGTTAATAACTATCGCAACTGTATTTTATTTTTGCTCTTTAAGCAATAAAACCAACAGTTATAGTTACGTTTTCCACCAATTACACTGTTAATAAGTTTGTTTCCTTAAAAAGGTCAATTAAAATATCTTTGCGTGCAACGTTAATTGCTATTCGAAAGAATTCGCACTTACTATTTCTTATCGTATTTTAAGAAGTATACCCATAAAAATAAAAGCATGAAATTTATAGTTTCAAGTACCTATTTGCTCAAACAACTCCAAATTTTAGGAGGCGTAATCAATAACAGTAATACCTTACCCATTTTGGATAATTTCCTGTTTGATTTGCAAAAGAACAAACTCACTGTTTCGGCCTCTGATTTGGAAACAACGATGAGTTCTGTCATTAAGGTAGATTCTGATAATGAGGGTATTATTGCGGTACCTGCCCGATTATTGTTGGAAACCCTGAAAACATTTCCGGAGCAACCCTTAACTTTTGTTGTAGAGGATAATAACACAGTAGAAATTAGTTCTAACCATGGTAAATATGCCTTGGCCTATGCGGATGGGGCAGAATTTCCAAAAGCAGTAGAATTAACCAGTCCCAGTTCAACGAACCTTCTAGGGGATATTTTGGCAACAGCAATCAACAAAACAATTTTTGCCGCCGGCAATGATGATTTACGACCCGTAATGAGCGGTGTATTTTTTCAATTTTCCCCTGAAAATTTAACGTTTGTAGCTACTGATGCCCATAAACTGGTGAAATACCAACGGACGGATGTTACCGCTACGCAAGTGGCGGAGTTTATAATGCCGAAAAAACCATTGACGCTTCTAAAGGGCATATTGGCCGGTAGCGAGTCTGACGTACTTATAGAATACAATGACAGTAACGCCAAGTTTAGCTTTGAGGAAACCGAATTGATTTGTAGGCTTATCGATGGAAAATATCCTAATTATGAAGCGGTCATTCCTAAAGAAAATCCCAATAAGCTAACGATAGCCAGAAACCAATTTTTAAGTTCCGTAAAAAGGGTCTCTATTTTCTCGAATAAAACTACCCATCAAATACGATTAAAAATAGCGGGTGCCGAATTGAATATTTCTGCGGAGGATATTGATTACTCCAACAAAGCCGAAGAACGTTTAACCTGTGCTTACCAAGGCGATGATATGCAAATTGGTTTTAACTCACGATTTTTGACGGAAATGCTGAATAATTTAAATTCCGAAGAGGTTTCTTTGGAAATGAGCCTGCCGAACCGTGCCGGTATCCTTACTCCTGTCGATGGCTTGGATGAAGGCGAGTATGTAACCATGTTGGTGATGCCGGTTATGCTGAACAATTAAATTTGAACTTTTTTTTAAGGTAAAAAGGGCGACATTCAAAACTGTCGCCCTTTTTTTATAAATTTTTTGAACTATCCTAAGATATAAATCGAATTGTAGCAAAGTAACTAGGTGACTCCCCATTGCTTGCTTTTACTGCATTGACGGCAGGCATTACAACTGCTAAAATTCCTGTGAAAATCAACAATAAGATACCTAACCCAAAGAAAAGAATCCCAGGAATCCCAATAATAACATATAGAATCAAAGAGAGCTGAAAGTTGACAACAGATTTTCCATGTTCTTCCATGTCAAATACGGAGTCCTTTGTGGTCAACCAGATGACCAGCGGTACGATTAAACCCCCAAATCCGGTAACAAAATCTAAATATTGGGATAAATGGGTAACGACCAATAGGTTTCGGTCTTCCCGTAATGCGATGTTTTTATTTACTAGTTCCATTTTTTGATTGATTTTAGATGAATAACTATAAATAAGACGCATCAACAGCTAATTTGTTACAGTTTTCTGAAAGTTACATCTTGCGTTTTAATTTCTGTAACCGCTCTTGATCCTTCAAAATATCCAATTGAATTTTAGCTATTCTCGTTTCAATTTTTTGAATATCAACAGGAGCTAAAGTGCCTTTTAACTGGCCTTTTTCGAGTTGCTTTTGTAGCTTTTCTACTTTCTTTTCCTGCTTGCCTATAGCCTTCGCCTTTGCGTTAAACTCTTTTTTTAACTTTTCCTTCTTCTTCTTGGCTGCGGCTTCTTTTCTGGCTTTTTTAGCCTCCGCCTCCCCTTCCGCTACTTTCTTACGTACTTCCCTCAGCTCCCTTTTTACCTCCTCGGCACTATTTTGAGTCGTGTCGGTTGGCGTTTCTTGGGAATGTCCAATCGAAAACGTAGTAACAAGTAACAGATACACAACAATATTCTTCATGGTAATACTAATTTTTAAAGGGGTGAATGTAGCTTATTATTAGCTTATCCAAGCCGTTCTTGATTTAATTATTACATACCACTTCCGTTTTTAATTGATTAATTTTGTCCCATGATTCCATCAGATACCATAATTGCCCTCGCCACTCCGTCAGGAGCAGGTGCCATAGCGGTTATTCGACTTTCGGGAGCAGATGCCATTACTATCGCTTCAAGACATTTTGAATCGGTCTCGGGTAAAATACTTGTAGAACAAAAAACCCATACCATACATTTAGGTTTGTTGAAAGACGGACAGGTGACGCTGGACCAAGTGTTGGTATCGGTATTTAAAAATCCGAACTCCTACACCGGGGAAAATGTCATCGAAATATCCTGCCATGGATCGTTATATATCCAGCAAGAGATAATTCAACTCTTTCTGAGGAACGGGTGTCGTATGGCAACTCCAGGGGAATTTACAATGAGGGCATTTTTGAACGGAAAAATGGATTTGAGTCAGGCTGAGGCCGTTGCGGATTTGATTGCCAGTGATAATGCTTCCAATCACCAGGTCGCCATTCAGCAAATGCGTGGTGGCTTTAGCACTAAGATCAAGGAATTACGGCAACAGCTTTTAAATTTCGCTTCCCTAATTGAATTGGAGCTCGATTTCGCTGAAGAGGATGTTGAATTTGCCAATCGGGATGAATTTAGAAGCCTGCTCACTGAACTAGAAAACGTTTTAAAAAATTTAATAGATTCATTTTCCCTTGGTAATGTTATTAAAACCGGTGTGCCCGTGGCTATCATTGGGGAGCCGAACGTGGGTAAATCAACGCTGTTGAACGTTTTGCTGAATGAAGAGCGGGCACTGGTCTCGGATATTGCCGGAACCACAAGGGATACTATTGAAGATGAAATTGTAATTGGTGGCATCAGTTTTCGCTTCATCGACACGGCTGGGATAAGAGAGACCCAAGACGTTATTGAAGGACTTGGCATTCAACGGACCTATGAAAAGACGGATAAGGCGCAGGTCGTTCTTTATTTGTTGAGCGGAGCTTCACTTGCCTCAAACCCGGAAGAAGTCAGTGCTTCCAAAAAAGCTTTAAAAGAAATTACGAAAAGATTCAAGGATAAGTCGATTGTTACTGTAATCAATAAAGTGGATACGTTAAAGACGGAGGAAATCAAAGAATTTACAGCGCAATTTCAAGATGCTATTTTCGTATCTGCGAAGGAGCGCAAAGGTGTGGACCAATTGGAGCAACTACTCTTGAGTTATGTAGAGACCGGCAAATTAAAAAATAATGAGACTATTGTTACCAACAGTAGGCATTACGATTCACTTTTAAAGGCCTTGGCAGAGATTAAAAAAGTACAACAAGGGCTAGATGATGAACTCAGCGGAGACCTACTATCGCTCGATATTAGAAGCGCTTTATTTTTCTTTGGGGAAATCACCGGAGAAATCACCACCGATGAACTTTTAGGTAATATATTTGCCAATTTCTGCATCGGAAAATAACTAAAATTAGAAACCATTCATGTTCAGTTTTTTTACCAAGAAACACTTTTTAGTAGATCAGCTCGCTGGCTTTATCGACATCCATAATCATATTTTACCGGGTATAGATGACGGTGCCAAAACTATAACTGAATCCATAGAATTAATTAAAGGCTTTGGGGAATTTGGCGTGCGCAATTTTATTTGTACCCCTCATATTATGGAGAATTACTATCCAAACGACCCGGCAACCATTGCTTCTTCGCTTTCGCTTCTGAAGAATGAACTTCAAATTAAGGGTATGGATCAAGTAAGAATTGCTGCCGCTGCCGAGCATATGATCGATTCCGGTTTTGAAAAATTAGTCGAAACGAAAAAGGCAATGCCCTTAAGTGGAAATTATATACTGATTGAAATGTCGTACCTACAACCTTCCATTAATTTTGACGCGGCCTTGGAGATACTAAAGGAAAAAGGCTATTTTCCTATTTTAGCACATCCTGAGCGTTATGTGTATTTTCATAATAAGCCTGGCGCGTACAAAAAGCTTAAGGAAAAAGGACTTCTTTTCCAGACCAATCTATTGTCGTTTGGAGATTATTATGGTAAGGAGGTAAAGAAGACATCCTACAAATTATTAAATCAAGGGCAAATAGATTTTCTGGCGTCTGATGTCCACAATCAAAGTCAATTAAAAGCCATTAAGAAAATTACGCTCAACACCAGCGCACTGGACAAAATTGAACCTGTTCTAATAAATACTATTGAAATATTTCTCTAGAATGTGAAATGTTTTTCGTTTTGGTTAACCGTGCATGCCGCTCCGTACGAATTAGTTTGGTCTAAAGATTTCTAAAACATTCCAAGAGAAAGCTAAAAAAAATAAGTATTAACCTAAACAAACTTTGAACTTCGAGCCTTTTCTTTTACCTTTCTGTATAGTGGCAAAAAAATTGTCCATTAATTTAAGTGATTGTTCATTTTCATTAAGGTATTACACGTCCTAAAAAAACCTGATTTTGGGATATTTAAATTTTAGTGAATCTAAAATAAAGTTGGCTAATACAGATAAAACAAAATTCATTCAAATTAAAATGTAACCGATTTCTATTTTACTTTAGTAAAACACTATTCGGAATAGGAATTATTTAAAAATATGATTTATGATACGTAAGGCCCTCACCACTGGTTTACTAGTTTCACTGCTTAGTTTATCCTTTATTTCAATACTACTTGCATGTAGTAGCAGTGATAATGGCGTAGAGCAGGTGCCTGAACCCAATCCCATTCCTGAAGTAGTTTTAGATCCTACAAACCCAAATACAACCATTGAAGCCACTGCGCCAGTAGAAGGTAGTTCCACTGTAACCTCCACGATTACTGTACAATTAGCAAATAATGATGGCACACTTGTTACGAGTGGTGGGGCTAATGTTGTACTTACAACGACTGGTACAGCAGTTATTTCCGCCGTGACAGATAATGGTGATGGAACCTATTCCGCAAGTATTTCAAGTGATGTAGAGGAATCAATCACCATTTCTGGAACCGTTAACGGAATTGCAATCACGGATACCCACATAATAAATTTTGAAGGCATTCAACCAAACCCGGTCGAGGAAGTGGGTCAATCAATGGAACCTTTAGGACCATCCATTTTAAGGATTAATAGCGGCGGTCCCGAAATTGCGTATGGTGATATTATGTTTCAAGCCGACCAATATTTTGTAGGTCCGACAGATTCTTTTACTAATCCATTCGTCACAGAAATTGCCGAGACTGATATGGATGAAATATATTTGACCGAACGTGTAACGGAAAATAATAACCCTGATAGCCCCTTTTCCTATGAAATTCCATTAAGTAATGGCTCCTACACCGTAAAACTATATTTTGCTGAAATATATTGGGGAGTGGATAATCCCGATGGGTTTGAAGGTGGAGTTGGTAGTAGGGTATTTAATATTTCCATGGAAGAAAGGGAGATATTTACCGGTTACGATATATTTAAAGATACTGGTGCCGCTGCCGCCAGTTCAAGAATGTACGATATTGAAGTTACGGATGGTCTATTAAATATAATGTTCGAAGCAACTTCTGATAGACCCAAGATTTCCGCTATAGAAATTTTTGGTACTGGGAGTATAGGTTCTTAGGTCTATTCAACTAATTATTTAGTAGAGCTATTTATCTTAAAATCAACTTAGGATGAAACGTAAATCTTCAAATAAGGCCCATTAATCTACCGGCGTAAATTTTTAGTACTTATTTTATTTTAGAATTAAACTTGGTCTGACCTATTAAATGAAATAGAAAGGTAAAAGAGCCTGTGATTATTGAATGGTACTAGTATGTCATAATCCTTCGTTGGTTCTCGTTATTTTAGGGGCGTATTGTAACGAGTTGACTAATAAGCCATTTAGCTAACGAAGGCTCCTTTGTACACCGTTGAAAGACACCTCACTTTTCCTGCGCATACACTCCCGGTGAAATTTAGTTCTTGGCGAGAACTCAAGCGTCCATTTTCGTTCACCTATGAGGCTAAACCCCTAAACTTGCCGGTTGTCTCTAAAAAGTATCACTTGTCTTTAAGCTTATAGGATGGTCTTGGTTCCGTTCTTCGTTGTTAATTTTCTATACGACCATTGAACAGGCGTTAATTTGCTTTTAACAACTTAACCTTTTGCCCTATTTCCGAGAGATACAACTACAAGCCGATCAGCAATATAGCTTGTTAAAACTTTACGCACCCCGATTTGCTGGAAATACCCTAGAGCACAAATACATAATTCCAGACTTTATATATTCACCTAGAGACACACAGCAACACTAAGCTAATCAATTTGTTAAGAAATTATTTTAAACCACGCCAATAAAAAACCGATCAATTAATTATTGATCGGTTCTGCTTTGTTCTTTTAAGCTTTTAAAATTAATTTTTTATTTAAATCAATATCCACTATTGGCTTTAGCGTTGAACCAACAGCTTGCTCACGAGTGGTTTAGTTTCCCCTGATATGAACACATATACCGAGTAAAGCCCATTATGCAAATTAGAAGTATTGACACTATAACTGCCGTTATTACTGTTAATGCCCATTAGATTATAGTTTTGAACAAGCCTTCCACTTGAATCATAAATATACATCCCTAATACCTCCGAGTTATCTATCAAATCTACCCATACCTCGGTTGAATTTACTGCAGGATTAGGTGCAATAATTATTGAATTCCCATCAGGATTTTCCAATGGAATATTATCATCTACCTCAATGGTCAAAACTACACTATCTTCCATGCCCTCTTCATCTACAACCGTAAGGGTGACTTCAAAGGTACCCTGAATTTCAAAGGTGTAGTTTGGATTTTCCAATGTGGATACGTCCCCTGTTCCAAAATCCCATAAATACGATACAATACCTGAGTCATCCGTAGAATTACTTCCGGTAAAATTAACAGTCAAAGGTGATGGACCTGAATCAACATCGGCCGTGGCAATCGCCAACGGTGACTGATTAACCGGCATATCTGTTATGATCCATGTAAAAGTGACCGAAGTCGATTCCACAGGGGAGCCATTGTCCGTTACCGTTACCGTTACCGTATAAGGACTGTTTACCGAAGCGCCTGTTTCTATCGTTCCGCTGATAAGTCCCGTCACGGCATCCATGGTAAGACCTGTGGGAAGTCCGGTGGCGGAATAGGCCAAAACATCGTCATCCGGGTCCGTGGCAGTTACCTGTAAGGATACCACATCGCCCTCGACTCCGTTCTGCTCGCCAGGGTCCGTGACCACTGGGGCCAAGTTGACATTAACATCGGTCACGTTCCATGTGAAGATTACCGTTGTGGACTCCACAGGGGAGCCATTGTCCGTTACCGTTACCGTTACCGTATAAGGACTGTTTACCGAAGCGCCTGTTTCTATCGTTCCGCTGATAAGTCCCGTCACGGCATCCATGGTAAGACCTGTGGGAAGTCCGGTGGCGGAATAGGCCAAAACATCGTCATCCGGGTCCGTGGCAGTTACCTGTAAGGATACCACATCGCCCTCGACTCCGTTCTGCTCGCCAGGGTCCGTGACCACTGGAGCCAAGTTGACATTAACATCGGTCACGTTCCATGTGAAGATTACCGTTGTGGACTCCACAGGGGAGCCATTGTCCGTTACCGTTACCGTTACCGTATAAGGACTGTTTACCGAAGCGCCTGTTTCTATCGTTCCGCTGATAAGTCCCGTCACGGCATCCATGGTAAGACCTGTGGGAAGTCCGGTGGCGGAATAGGCCAAAACATCGTCATCCGGGTCCGTGGCAGTTACCTGTAAGGATACCACATCGCCCTCGACTCCGTTCTGCTCGCCAGGGTCCGTGACCACTGGGGCCTGGTTGACATTAACATCGGTCACGTTCCATGTAAAGATTACCGTTGTGGACTCCACAGGGGAGCCATTGTCCGTTACCGTTACCGTTACCGTATAAGGACTGTTTACCGAAGCGCCTGTTTCTATCGTTCCGCTGATAAGTCCCGTAACGGCATCCATCGTAAGACCTGTGGGAAGCCCTGTGGCGGAATAGGCCAAAACATCGTCATCCGGGTCCGTGGCAGTTACCTGTAAGGATACCACATCGCCCTCGACTCCGTTCTGCTCGCCAGGGTCCGTGACCACTGGGGCCTGGTTGATTGCAATTCCACTTACCGTAATAGTTACTAGTGCTGTATCTGTTAGCCCTGCTGCATTCCCAACAGTTAGCGATACATTATAAACACCTGGAGCCATAAAGGTATGTACGGGATTAGCTATTGTAACCGCAGATGTACCATCATCAAAATCCCATGAATACGAAGTAATTGCAATAGCATCTTGAGACTCGCTACCCGTAAATGAGACCGCCAACGGAGCTATTCCATTCAAGGGCGTAGCACTTACTATAGCTACAGGAGCTTCGTCTCCAACTTCCCCAATGTTCCAGATAAACGTTATGGTTTCAGTGGTCGGCGGAGAATCACCTGTGCTTACTGTTACCTCCACATTATAGGGACTATTATCTGCAGCCCCTGCCCCTACACCGCCAACAGGTGATTCAGAAGTGTTTGTCAATTGATTGGCATTATATGAGGCACCATAGGTATCAACCTTATATAATGCAAACTTGTCAATTGCATGTCCCAAGGACCTTTCCGAAATTTCCATGGTATAGGTGCCCGGGTTCACAAACCAAACATAAATATCGTGTGGATCAAAATCGCTTGTTTTCGCCTGCCAATCGTAAACCTGCGAGGTACCCCCTGATCTATATACCTTCAAGTAACCGTTGTTACTAACGCCCTCAGGCATGGTGGCAGGGGTCTGTCTTGGCGTTCCGCCGGGAAAAACGATATTGGTTTGAGATCCCTGTAGATTACTGATGATTGCTGCCTCACTAGTAGGTGCACCCTTTAGTCCAAAGAACCAAACGTTGTCATTGTTGGGAAAACGAAGCCAGTTGTCATTTTCATCTGTCGGTGAAGGCCCGCTATAAAAACTACGCCAGTTGAATCGATATACACCAGGTTCACTAATGGTGATTTGATAGGGAATGGTACTTCCATTTTGATTATTCAAACTGTTTGTATTGGCAATAATACCTGTTGCACCGTTAATATTAGTACTGTTCCATCCTGCCGTATTTCCAGATTCCGCTTCCACGACCACTAAACCATTCTCTTCTTGGAATGATCCGGCTCCAACACCACCGTCGGATATCGTCCCAGTTATCAGTCCCGTACTTGGGTCAATGCTCAATGTCGGCGGAAGTCCTATTGCGCTATAGCTAAGGCTTGTGCCCCCCGCAGCATTTATTTGTAGGGCTACTTCGTCTTGTTCGTTATTGTTCTGTGTTCCTGGATTGGCTACCACCAGCCCTGAATCTGAAGTGTTGGACAATGCAATATTCAATGTGGACGCAATCCCATAAGTAATGGAAAGCACAGCATTCTTATTCCCCGCAGCATTATTCAGCGCTATCTCAATAGTATGGCCGCTGTTTGCACCGAGCAGTGCATTGGTAAGGGAACCAGAAGCAATATTAAAATCGGCTGCATCAGGACCTCCCAATTCAATGGAACGAATAAATTTGCCCACATTACCACCCAGTATCTCCAAGGCGATAGTCTCGCTTGTTCCACTGGCAATGAGCACGGAACTTGGAGCACTAAGTTCACTCGCCAAGAGCGCTGTTCCCTCGGGAGAATTGTTCCCAAAAACCTCCATGTTCTTTTGGTTACCTCCTCCTCGATTTGGCGATCCTGCCAAGGTGAAAATACCTTGGCCCGAAACGATGGCTTGAGTACCGTGGCGTTCAAAATTAAGGTCCGGCAAACGGCTCCATGTCCCCGTGGCTGGGTCGTATTCCTCTGTAATTTTAAGTGCATCGTCCGTATTCACCCCATACACCAATTCATTCTGTACTTCGCCACCGATAACAATTAGTTTATTATTAAAGTTTACTGCTGAGGCTGCTGCCCTAGGTGTGGGGATATTTTGCCCTACAGGCAACGTACTCCAAGTGGAAGTGGTAAAGTCATAAACGTCCACTTCAGGAACCGTGGGCTTAAAAACACCGCCGGAACCACCGGAAAGCCTTCCCCCAGACGCATACAACTTATTACCGATAACAGCAGCGGAAAAATGGTCCCTCGCCCTTGGTGCATTGGCCAAAGTGGTCCAAGTACCAGTTGCCGGGTCGTACTCATCGAACCAATTAACAAACCCCCCGTCATGACCAATAGTGTTGCCCCCAACGATATAGAACTTATCATTGTACACTGCCAACCCCGTTGACCCGCGTTTTCTACCGGAAGGTATTTCAGGACCTTGTATCCATTCATTAGTTGAGGGGTCAAAGGCCCATATAAAATCCGCCGGTGCTTCTATCGGAAACGTATTGGTCTTAAAAGCTCCAATGACCCAAATCAGTCCTTGGTACTCGGTGGCCTGATAATGGTTGAACTCGAAGGGCGCAGAATCGACTAGGGAAGTCCAGCTATTGGACGCATAATCATATACGTCTATTGTCTTGGCATTTTCCCTACCCCCCATCAAATAGAACTTGTTCCCTGCCTGCACGAACGAATTCTCATGCCTAGCCGTGTAACTCTGGTTTTCATTAAGATCGGTCCAAAATTGTGCGTCCCCCTCTACATTCCAGGTAAAAGCCTGACTATCTGGTGCAGACCCCGGTTTTAATACCGTTACCGTCACATTATGGATGCCATCACCATTAGAACCTCCTGTTGAAGCTTGAGCGGTAATACTTCCACTAATTACTCCTGTCGTTGCATCGATAATCACACCCGCTGGTTGACCAGAAATGTAATAACTAATTGATTCGTTGGGATTACCTCCTTCCGCGTTTGCTCCAAAAGATACGGTATCAAATGAGTCGTTGGTCTGGTTGGGGATGGAAGTCAAGGATAAAACCGGATCGGAACTATCAATTTTAAACACTTCAATACCGTTTAGTACAGGATTTTCAATTACATGTCCAAAACTTATGTTCATGGATCCGTCCGCAACATTTACGCTGTAAGAGAGCATTCCTGCGACCTGGTGGCCGAAACGGGAAATAAGATCCAGATTGTCTTCAACCAAATTGCCTTCAATAAAAATATCGAAAATACGGTCCCCAACTTCATTGGTTCCCGTAAAGCCATTGGCAAAATATAAGTTAACAACATACTCCCCATTCTCGACAGGTAAGGTGTACATCATCTCCGGCTGTGCAGCTAGGTCATACCGTTCACTGCCAAATACCCCAGAGAAGCTAAATTCATTAATGTAAGCTGGGATGCTTCTATCCTTTTGATTAAAATCAATCGTTGTAAATCCAGTAACAACCCCTGTATTCACTTCATAAACCCCTTCATTTTGGGCACCCGAAGTGGCATTGTTTTCCCAACGGGGACCAATATCCCCCGTAGTCTCAATAGCGCTTCCACCGGCATTTATACGATAGGCAAAGGCTTCAACAACGGTCCACTGAAAACTAAGTTGCGCCTCATCAGTAGTACTGGCATCACTATCATCAATAGTAACCGTTACTGTATAAGGACTTCCAGCAGCGGCGGTAACATCTATGGTACCTCCAATCTGTCCATTGGAGGGGTCTATAAACAGCCCACTCGGGAGCCCAGCGGCGGTATAAGTCAAGTTACCATCCCCGCCAATGGCCTGCACCGTTAAGCTACCGTTTAAAGATTGTCCGGCATTGCTTAATTGGTCTGCAATCATAAAAGGATATATAGGGGTATCCGTATTGGAAACATCTAAAATCTCAATAGCATTCACCAATGGATTTTCAAAGGCACCATGTTTGAAAACTATATCCAAATTGCCATCATCGACCGGTACTACATAGGTTATTACCGTGCCTACTTGGTGGCCATAGGTTTTGGAAAGGTCAATTTGTTGCAATGCGGGATATAGTTCATTTTCCAAGGTTACATCAAAAATGCGTTCCCCGGGGTCCGAAGTTCCAACAAAACTATTGCCCATATAAATTCGCACCTCATAATTGCCGTTAGTAGCCACTGGAAAGGAATAGGTCATATTAGGCGTTCCTTGCGCATCATCAAACCGTTCGGAATTAAAAATATCCAAGGGCGTAGTGTTCGTATTTACTTGGGGAGTTAAGGTCTGAATCGATGAAGCAAATGACTGATTCGTTCCTGGTACGACCAGGTAAGGGGAATTATTTGCTACCGTATCGGCAGACCAGTTGATTTCCCCATCAATGGAAGCTATTTCTGGACCCCCGGCGTTGACCCTATATAAAACAATAGGGCTATCTGTTACCAATACTGAGAATGTCTGTTCAGTAAAATTATCATCTGCATCCGTTGCAAGTATGGTTATGGAAGTATTTTCTGCAGTAGATGGATAGGATAAGGTAAGCGTATTGGTACTAATGTTTGCCCCCACAGCCGGATTCGTATTTGTTTGAACCGTGTAAGTTAGATTTTGTGTCCCTTGATCATCAGCGAAATACGTATTCAAATCAAATGCTTCGTCAACGGCATTCACAAATCGTGTCAAATCTTCAAGTTGATCGATTATTACGGGCTGATTCCCGATAACATTAAGAAAATCCCAGGAACCCTCCAATTCCACCCCTGGTGTCCCAGAAGTGCCGGTAAAGCCAACCATCAAATCCTTACCACTCTGCTGTAGGGCATTGAGCACCTCACCCTGTGCCGTTACTTGGCCCACGAAGACCCTTGCCCCACCATCAACGGCATACTCGAAGCCGACCGAACCATTGGACGGGTCTACCAAAAAATAGAAAACGATACCCGCAGATGGGCGATTGGCTATGGCTAAGGGTAAACTGATCGGTGCCTGTGGCACATCATTAATTTCCTGCAGTACTGTAAAACCATCAACGGTCACCACAAACTTTATGTAATTGCTCTGTGTGCCGTCGCCAATGAAAAAGCCAAGTTCCCCACCTACAGCCTCATCATTCCCGTAGAGACGCAGGGGACCTGAAAAACCATTCATGCCTCCAATTACCGTGAAAGGGCCTTTGGTAGCATCTACCTGTACCCCATACTGATAGCCTTTATCTTGATTGTTAAGTGTACCCAATGCCGTACCCGAAGTCATGTGCGAGGTCATGATACCTGGTGCACCTCCCAGTACATCGTTAGGATTGGGGCCCTGATCCCTATCATCCAGCCAATCGATCCAATTAGCACCCGTGTCACCATTGTTCATCAACCCTGTCATGCCTAAGCCGAAGATTCCGCCAAGGCCTTGCTGGTCATTGAACAAGTCATTAAATATTGGCAGTGCAAAGGCTTGGCTGGTTGTAAGCCCTGGTTCGCCTAGCTGCATTGGATCTAATGCGTCAGAGATACCGTCCCCATCATCATCCGTATCGTTGAGGTCAGACAGGAGCGGCGCACCCAGCACCTTGTCAAAATCATTTGGCGAGGAGCCACCGTTACAAGCATCTGTACCATTATCCTCCTCGTCTTGGTTGGTATACCCGTCACCATCGTAATCTGCCAGAGCATCATAACCAGGCTCACCAGGCTGTATACAAGTAACAAAATCTTGAGGTTCGAACACAGTAATCGGACCGGAAAGCGAACCTACCCATACCGTACCAGGAAAAACCTCACCATCTCCATTCGTGGTAATGCCCAGCAAAAAGCCCCCGCCCGTAGAAAGGAAATTCTGGGTCAACTGTTGCGAGGTTCCAGAGGCATTGAGCTGCACACGCCTTACGTTGCCTCCACTATGGGTCGCAAGAAGATTACCCTTCATGGCATTACCGAAATTAGAAGCCGTATATTCCGTTATACCATTGGTATTGGTTCCCCAAATAACCACAGGATTGTCGTCTTCCCCATCGGGGTTTGGAACGGTAGGCCCACGCCAATCTCCCTCTACAGGGTTTGCCATCGAAATTGGTACTGGTGGCCAGTCCGCCGGAAGCCCCGCATTAGGGTCTGTTGTAGATCCCGGAGTGGAACCGTCTGGGTCGTATACCTGAAAACGCCAAAGCGGGCTTCCCGCAGTTCCTAGGGCACTACTATTATCTGTATAAAGTCCTGCACCTAATGGGTTGGCGCGCACCGGGTTGGGGTGGCCCCCATAAAAACTGCCGGGCGCATAGTTCTGTACATCCGTAGTCACTAGTTCCAAGTGATCCTTGTTATCTATCTGTTCATTGCCCGATGGTCCCTGACTACCTGGTTCCATCGGGTCGTAGTCGTTGGTTGGGTTGGCTGTGCCCTCGCCTACCGGAAAGCCGCCCCAGCCGCCGTTGGCGCCATTGTCCGTTACATACAGCGAGCCACTTTCGGTCACCACGAGGTCATAGGAATTCCGGTAGCCCGGCGAGAAAACCTGTACCGGACTCCCAGGAACAAGCTTTGCCTGGTTGAGGCCATCGTTGCCCCCCCAAGGGTCGTTCACGTCTACCCCATCATATCCCGCACTGTCCGGATCGTTGATTGTGTTGGCATTGGGCCGGGTAGGATCGTCAAGGGTGGGAAGGTCATAGATATAGCTACGACCATTATCGTTTTGAATCGGCAACTGATTTAATTGGGTAAGGTTGACAGAGAGCACCGCCCCTGCCAAAGCATATTCCGTAATGAGCGCAAAATTATTCGATGGCCCGCCTGCATTCGTAAATCCTCCGGAGGATACAATAAGGTAGTCGGTACCATTTACAGTGGTTAAGTCCATCCCGTTGGTGGCGTGGTTCTCTTCAGATCGTGGAAGCCCGCGAACTAGGTCCACAACCTCCCATGCATTTGGTCCTGACTTAGTCATGCGCGTTATCACCCCAGAATTCGTGTCCAATCCAACATCTTTCTGGCCCGTACCTGTACCCCCACCAATACGTACGTCGCTAGAGCTCACATAGACTATAGGATTCGCCGCTGTACCACCAACCGTGAGGCCGGTTACTTGCCGTCTGCCATTCAAAGCGGGTGCATCCGTGCCATTGTCATTGTGGTTAGCAATGGTAGAAACACCCTCAAGAATTTCAACGGCCGTAACCAAATAAGACGTGGGGCCATTCCGCTCTACCGTTAGTGCCTTTATCTCCCCACTAATTCCACCTGAGGGCGAATAGTCAGAAACGTACAGCCTACCATCAGGACCAAATTCCATTGATGTTGCTCCACTTATTGTAGTTAAACCATTCAGATTCAACGTGCTCTGTGAAAAATTGATTTGGGCCGATACCCCAAAACTTAATAGACCGAACAAAAGCGTTAAAAGTGGTAAACTAAGTATTCTTGATAAAGCAGGGTAATTTTTATTCATTTTCATAATATTAAGTAGGGCACTATATTGTTTGTAAAAAAAGGACTAAACCACTTACAAATATAAAGCTTAGTTAAGGCCATTAGAAATTCAACCCTTATTATTCGTTTAAATAGAATCGTTTATCGGTGAAGTACCGGCACCTTTATAAAATTAGCCTCCATGGTATTGATAAGCCTACAACATAGGCCACTTTCAAAACGCTTTACTAAATATACAAGGTTTTGATATTTAAACGATTACTAATTCAAAGCTTAGCTAGTCAATAAAGGTTTCACTGGTTTTAAGAGCAAGCAAATACTTTCAAACAATTTGCATGAACGAACTCCCAGTTGTATTCCAGATAGTTGGGGCCAAATAGTCTAATTGAAGTTGTAACTATTAAAACAATTCTAATAACCAATGGATTTAAGAAATTATAAGGAATAGTCAGCGATTAAACATTGGGTACAACTTAAAAGCCTCCCTAAGCATTGTAGGAAAATGAATAATAATTTGAAATGCAACCTAAAACCAAGTAGGGCCTTTTTTTAAATAACCTATAAAATCGCGTACGAATTCCCAATAAGCAGACCACAGAACTGTAGAATCAGAGCCAACTCCCTTTTTTTTTAAACAACAAACCGGTTTTAAGTAGGGAACTAAATGTTTAAATATATATTTTTAAATCAATTCCATGCCATCGAGCCAAAATCAAGAAAGCCCCAGCCTTTCATAATTAGCTCCAATAAATAGTGGACCGCCTACTATAAAGTGAACATTAAAAAAGAGACCTTAATAGAGGTGACTTTTACAGTGTAATGAAAAAGGTAAACAAGGGGTAATTTTAAATTTTCCACCATTTTTTAGTGGACTTCCCATAACCATAGCCATATTTACCGCCATATCCTAAATTACCTTCACTTACATCATTCACAACAAAGGAAACATTTTTTAATTTTCCTTCCTTCAGTAATTGAAGCGGAAATTCAATCGCTTTTTTTTCAGTTATACCGGCACGGGTAACGTAAATAATGTGGTCTGCGTGTTCACTTATTAACAACGTGTCACTTACAACCATAAGAGGGGCCGTATCGACTATGACATAATCATATTGTTTGGATACTCCGGTAAGTAATTCCTTGACCCGGCTGCTCATTAACAATTCCGCTGGATTGGGTGGTATTTTCCCGGAATAGATGACATCTATAGTGTTATGGTGCACCAACATAGGGTTGATGATAGTTTCATAATTCAATGTTTCGTCGAATAGGAATTCTGTAAGGCCAACATCCTTATTACCCTTCTTACTTTTCAACTTATCGATATCGTCTCCCATAAAAAAGGAATAAAATTTTGGATTTCGAATATCTGCTCCAATTAATAATACCTTTTTTTGCGTACTCGCCAAAATCATGGCCAGGTTGGTAGAGGTAAAGGTTTTTCCTTCACCTGGCACACTGGAGGTCACATAAATGATATTGTTTCGTTTACCATCTGTCCTTTCCTTGGTCTTAATAAGGTAATCCAAGTTGGTACGAATAATACGCAGTGCCTCGGCCAAAACGGAGCGGTCATCCTTTATAATCAATTTACTGCTTTTTTTATCCAAGCTAGGGAGCTCTCCCAGTACTGGAACGTCACTAACCAGGGACTCCAAGGTATACTTATTGTAAATTTTGGTATCCAAGAGATCTTTGATATAAATGACTCCAAAAGGCAACAGCATACCTAACATGAAGGCGGCTAGATAGGTAATGGCCTTTTTTGGTTTAACTGGTGTGGGGCTGGTTACATAGGCCTTGTCGATAATATTTGATTTAGGGGAGGCGGACGCAAAGGCAATCTGCGATTCTTCCCTTTTTTGCAATAAATATAAATAGAGGCTTTCGGTCGTTTCTTGTTTACGGGTAATATTCCGTAATTCCCTTTGATTTTCAGGCGCTGAGTAAATCGTTCCTTGAATTCTTCCCAATTGGTTTTGTAAAGTGCTTACATTCATCCCAACATTGCGTTCCAAGGAATTTAAGCTGGACTGCATCGTATTTTTAAGACCGTCCAATTGCTCATCAAGATTTACAATCACAGGGTTTTGTTCATCGGCACTTTTTAACAAGCGTTTTCGTTCGGCAATCAAGTTATTATATTGCATGGTTGCTTGGTTTAAGGCACCACTGCCTACATCTACCACGGGCATTTCATTGTACCCGGTTTCACCACTTACATAGTCTTTAAGACCACTTACCATTTCTAATTGTACCTTCGCATTTTCCAGGTTTTGCCTGCTCCCTGCACTTACTTGTACCGCAGCACCTACCTCAAGCCCGGAGCCTGTCATTCCTTTTTCGGTAAGAAGTTCTTGTGCATCTTGATCTACCGAGGTGAGTGTACCGGAAATCAATTGTATTCGATTATTGATAAACTCCGAGGTCGTATCGGCAACACGTTTCTTTTCCTCTACGGCATTTCTATTGTATACCTCTATCAATTTATCAATGATATCCCTTGCCTTTCTAGGTAGCGCACTCGTCATTGCTACATTTAGTATGTTGGAAAATTCAGCAGAAGGTGAAATTTTCACCACCGGCATCAAACTACGTGCAACTGTTTCAATGGGGCGGACAGAGACTTTTAAAGTCCTACCCACCAATACTTTTGCGTCATTTACTTTAGGAGTAATGATGATGTCCCCAATAGCGGTCTCTATACCACTTCCATAGGCATAGACCTTGGCAGGAACATCTTCCGCTTCGGTAAAACCAAAGGTAGTAGTGGAGGTAAATTCAATAAAAAAATCGTAAGTGGCAGTATCAATTATAGAATCGGATGCGATGAAATTAATGTTGACAGGTGGATTGCCATATACTTCAGAATTAATGACGTTTCCAATGGACAGCATTTGAACATTGAGGTCCAGTTCCTTCACCACTTCTATAAAATTTGACCGTGAAGCTAAAATTTCAATCTCATCCTCCACTTTTTTGGAAGACCCTCCGAGAATATTTAAGTCTTGGAACACATTCATACCCTCACTAGCATTTTTTTCCTGTACAATTTGTATTTGAGATTGAACTTGATATTCAGGAATGGAATACCTTAAACTGATATAGGCTAAAATAAGAGCTATAAAACTACAGAGCAAAAACCATTTCCAGTGTTTGGTGTAGGTAGCAATTATGTTTTTTATCTCCTCTTTTTTTTCGGGAATACTCATAAGGTGCAATTGGGTCGTATAATGAAAAAAATAATTAACTTCTGGTAATTAAAATAACGCTGGTGGTAATTAAAAGGGATGCTATTGAAACGATTAAACCGGCCCTATTATCCAGTGTGGATTGACTAATGGCAGATTGGTTGGGCTCAACATATACGATGTCGTTTTGGGTTAGGTAATAAGCATCAGAACTCAACACGTCCTTGCTAGTTAAGTCTATCCGCTTATACACCTTAGTGCCGTTAAAATCCCTTACCAAAAGCACATTATCGCGCTTTCCTTTAATGTTGATATCCCCTGCCAAACCTATGGCCTCTAAAACAGTAATCTGCTCCCCGTTAACGAGATAGGTACCCGGTCTGTTTACTTGGCCCAAAACGGTCACCCTAAAATTACGTAAACGAATATTTATGATAGGATCCTTAAGGTAAGGCTTCAATTTTTCCTTTAACAATTCCTTGGTCTGCTGTGGATTCAAACCTAACACTTTTACGGCCCCTAAAACCGGAAAATCAATGTCTCCATTTTTATCCACGATATAATCCAACTGTTGTGGCTGCCCAAAATTACCTTCGGTCCTAACGCCCATAATTAAATTAAAAGGAACACTTGCGGTAGGATCCAGCGTTGAAACATTGATACCGATAACATCATTGACCTTAAAGGCATTATTCTGGGTATTATCACTAACAATCGTTTCATAATTCCCGGCATCCTGAAAATACACAATGTCTTTTTTGGAGGCGCAACTCGTTACTAGAAGCGTGGCAACACCAAGCAAAAGGAAAGATCTCAAATTTAAAATTCTTTTTATCATAATCGAAGGCTATCAAAGTTTGGAGTATACAAATTAGGGTTGGACAATTTTTAAGGTGACTTCATTTTGGTCATCACCATTGGTAACTGACTTATCCAATTTACAAAAGTCGGAATTTTTAGAGACATATTCAGGGACAATTTGCTTCATAAGTTTAACTGTATTGCCATTAAAGAATAAATTAGTGATACAGAGTTCGTCAATCTTTGATCGCGTTTTTGCATAATCCAAATCCCTTACCTTGCTTATCTTTATTTTTTGATGATAGGTGGGCATTGTATTCTCTCCATTGGCTAAAAGTTCCTCGTACAATTTTTCCCCAGGTCGTAATCCGGTAATTTTTATATCGATATCTTGGGGATATCTTAGGCCCGATAATTTAATCATATTCTTGGCCAGGTCAAATATTTTTACGGATTCGCCCATATCAAAAATAAAGATTTCCCCACCTTCTCCCATAGAGCCAGCCTCCAAAACCAACTGGGATGCTTCGGGTATGGTCATGAAATACCGGGTAATATCCTTGTGGGTCAAGGTCAAAGGACCTCCCTTTTCAATTTGTTTTCTAAACAATGGGATAACAGATCCATTGGAACCTAAAACATTGCCAAAGCGAGTCGTAATAAACTTGGTTTGCTGTTCCTGCTGCATGCAACTTATATACATTTCCGCTATACGTTTGGTAGCACCCATTACATTGGTAGGGTTTACTGCCTTATCCGTAGAAACGAAGACAAATTTTTCCACGCCATGAATCAAGGACAAATCCGCTATGGTTTTAGTCCCCCCGATATTGATTTTTATGGCTTCATAGGCATTGTATTCCATTAAGGGTACATGTTTATAAGCCGCGGCATGAAAAACCATGTTTGGACGGTATTCCGTAAAAATCTGATTCATCCTATTTTTGTCGCGCACATCTCCCACAACGGGTATAAAGTTGTGAAAACCACTTTGTTTTAGTTCTTGCTGAAGATCATATAATGCAGATTCCGCAGCATCAATTATGATTAAGGATTCATAGGAATAATTGCAAATCTGACGAACAATCTCGCTACCTATTGAACCGGCACCTCCTGTTACAATAATCGTTTTGTTCATCACCTCCATGGCAATGTTATTATTCTTTATTTTGATGGGTGCGCGATCTAATAGGTCCTCAATTTGCACCTGTTTTATTTGGGAAACCTGTAATTCTCCATTGATCCAGTTTTCAATAGGAGGAACGATTTTAACCACAATGGGGTAATCAACTAAACCTTCAACCGTTTTACGTAATTTTCTAGAATCGATGTTCTGAATCGAAAAGATTATTTCTTTGATCTTATGCTTTTCAATAAACGATTCTGTTAGGTGTTTTCTTGCAAAGACAGGAACCCCATTAATCAGTTTTCCTATTTTTTTTGCGTCGCGATCAATATAGCCCACTACCCTGTAATTACTTTGCGTGCTATTGGTAATCGCACTATGGGTAAGCACGCCAGATTCACCGGCCCCATATATTAAAATATTCTTATACGATCCTTTCGCACTATTCATTTGATTATAAATGGACTTGAAAGCGAATCTTGAAGCCGATAATCCTATGAATGAAATTAAGCTATTGATGATGATGATAGATAGCGGTATGGTAAAGGACTCCAACAAGAGAAATTGTCTATTTGCCAGAATAAGGAAAATGATGAAAATACTGGAAAGGCATATCGCATTAAATATATTGTAGACATCACGTACCCCCGTATGTCTAACGACTCCTTTGTAAGAGCCAACCAGTAAAAAGGCGATACACGAGACCCCGAGTACAAGCGGCAATTGTACAGCCAAGTTTTCGAACTTAAAATCCAAGGTAAGGTTGAACCGTATTAAATACGATAAAACAAATGCAAATGCAACCGTGCATAAATCAATACACAGAACGAGCCATTTTGAGGCATAACGTTGTGTGTTGTATGTTAAGTATTTTTGCAACATGAAACTAAAGTATATATTTTATTTTATTTATAACCCGGTTCAAATGTTCCTGAGTAAGGTTAGAACCACTAGGTAAACATAATCCCCTATTGAATAAATCCTGAGACGTACCATCCGTGACATTTTGGAATCTTTCAAAAACGGGTTGTAAGTGAAGGGGCTTCCAAAGTGGCCTAGATTCAATATTTTCCTCTAAAAGCTTTAATCGAATTTCTTCCCTCATTTCGTAGGACGGTAGCAGTATACAACTCAACCATCTATTTGAAAAACAACCGCTTGGCTCTTCCAAAAATTGCACGCCTGATAAACCTCCCAATTCCTTCAAGTAGACCTCATGGTTTCTTCTACGTGCCAGCACCCGCTCATCCAAAACCATCATTTGACCTCTGCCTACACCGGCCAGTACATTGCTCATGCGGTAGTTATACCCTATGTGCGAATGCTGATAGTGCGGTGCATCATCCCGGGCTTGGGTAGCTAGAAAAATAGCCTTTTTTGTATGATGGGGATTCTTCGAAACCAAAGCCCCTCCTCCAGAAGTTGTAATGATTTTATTTCCATTAAAAGACAAAATAGCAATGTCTCCAAATGTACCGCAAGCTTGTTCATTATAGGTGCTTCCCAAGGCCTCGGCACTATCTTCTAAAATAGGGATAGTATAAAAATCGGCGATGGCCCTAATCTCCTCAACTTTATACGGCATACCGTATAAATGGACAGCAACGATAGCCTTTGGTTTTTTACCGGCTTCAATACTCTGTTTAATGGCCTGTTCCAATAGGGAAGGCGAAAGATTCCAAGTATCATGCTCACTATCTACGAAAAGCGGAGTGGCGCCAAGGTAACAAATTGGATTGGCGGAGGCAGAAAAGGTAAAACTTTGGCAAAGTACAACATCACCTGGACCTACATCAAGCAATTGCAGACCTAGATGTAAGGCCGCGGTTCCAGAACTCAGGGCAGCAACATGCACCCCTGACCCCAAAAAATGCGAAATATCGTGTTCGAAAGCATTTACATTTGGCCCTAGCGGTGCTACCCAGTTGGTATCAAATGCTTCCTTCACAAACACTTGTTCCATTTCCCCTATATGGGGAGAAGAAAGCCAAATTTTTTCTTGTACGTCTACCACTTTAATAATTTAATTCTAGACTAAGGTACATATACTTTAGTGTACCGCTAAAAAACCTAGCCTTATTTCGTTTAACATAAAATTATATCGGTTAATTGCCTAAAATAAGACGTTCTACCCAAGTTACTAATGCAGCAAGGACTCTTTCAATATGAATCCTTTAGACAATTACAGGTTTTGTTCCTTATACCTTATTATATGTACTAAAATCCTTATGATCCCTTTTATACAATTCCTCTTGCGGTAAGGATTTAAAATAGGCGTAGGTTTTAGCCATACCCTCCTGCCTGCTCACCTTAGGTTCCCAACCCAGAATCTCCCGAGCTTTTGAAATATCGGGTTGCCGCTGCATGGGGTCATCTTGGGGCAATGGCTTAAAAACAATCTTTTGATCCGTACCCGTTAATTTAATAATTTCTTCCGCAAAATCCTTTATGGTAATCTCATGGGGATTTCCAATATTCACCGGCAGGGCATAGTCACTTAGCAATAAGCGGTAAATGCCTTCCACTTCATCATCCACATAACAAAATGATCGCGTCTGTTCCCCTGTTCCAAAAACGGTAAGATCTTCTCCACGTAACGCTTGCCCTATAAAAGCAGGTATTACCCTACCATCATTTAGACGCATTCGCGGGCCGTAGGTATTGAAGATGCGCACAATACGGGTTTCCACATCATGAAAACGATGATAGGCCATGGTAATAGATTCCATAAAGCGTTTTGCCTCATCATATACCCCCCGTGGCCCAATGGTATTTACATTACCATAATAGGCTTCCGTCTGTGGATGGACTAAGGGATCCCCATAAATTTCAGAAGTAGAGGCAATTAATATGCGTGCATTCTTTTCCTTGGCCAAACCCAATAAATTATGGGTACCCAATGCACCTACTTTAAGCGTTTGGATCGGTATTTTCAAATAATCAATCGGGCTTGCAGGCGAGGCAAAATGAAGGATATAATCCAAATGCCCCGCAACATGTACAAATTTGGTAACGTCGTGGTGGTAAAACTCAAAATTTTCCAACGGAAACAAATGTTCAATGTTTTTTAAATCGCCGGTAATGAGATTATCCATGGCAATTACATGGTACCCTTCTTTTATGAAACGATCACAAAGGTGAGATCCTAAAAAACCGGCCCCACCGGTTATCAAAATTTTTTTCAAAATATGGATTGTTTAGATTTTCGATAACAAAGATATTATAATAGCATAGGTACGTTCACTTTTAAGATTAAAATACTATTAACTCCCAAAAAAAAGGATGAATCAACTTTTTTGTAGCACTATAGTAATGGAATAATGCCCCTATTTTATTTTCTAAGGCGTTAATGAAGAAAACATGAAATCAAAGCTACCTGATTGAACGAAATACCATCAAAATTTTGAAGCCGTAACAAGAATTTAAAAATTTTACCAGCCATAAAATCACTTTTGCGTTTGGTACACCACGAATTGCACTATAAAGACAAAGTAAGCTATTCAACGGAAAGCCCAAAAACGTTCTGGAAAGGGAAACAATTTTATTTCAAGGCTCGTTTTGGACATTCAAAACTTTTTAATTAAAGTGCTGAACTACTATTTTCCAAGCAAGAGCATCAGTATACGCCAGTCCTTAAAACAACCAACTGGTTTTGTTATAAAATATTCATTAACTTATTTGTTGAGGTTTAAGGCTTTACCCTGGCTAAATAATGATGATTAAATCCCTATGGTAAAACACACAATAAAACACAGTTTAGGATGTTTTACCTTAAAACTATTTTAACCAACCGTTAAACGACAATACCCCACGAAATTCAATTATCTTTACAACTTTTGCGCAAAATTTAGTCAAGAAATAAAAAGTCTCCCATTCACACCACAATGAAGTTATGAATTGGGACATTTTGCATAAAACAACTAGTTAACATGAAAAAAATAACCCATATTTGCTGTATTGGTGCTGGTTATGTAGGTGGACCAACCATGTCCGTAATTGCCAGTCAATGCCCAGAGATTAAGGTTACGGTGGTAGACATCAATCAACAACGCATTGATGCTTGGAATGATGCCGACTTGGACAAACTTCCAGTGTACGAGCCGGGCTTGAAAGAAATCGTGGCTGCCAATCGCAACAAAAATCTCTTTTTTTCTACAGAAGTGGACAAGGCCATCGATGAGGCACAAATGGTCTTCATCTCTGTGAATACGCCTACCAAGACCTATGGGAAAGGTAAGGGGCAGGCGGCAGATTTAAAATATGTAGAACTTTGTGCACGAAATATTGCCAAAGTCGCCAAAGACGATAAAATTATTGTAGAAAAATCCACCCTTCCGGTACGTACAGCTAGTGCTATTAAAAGTATCTTGGACAATACGGGAAATCAAGTACATTTTGAAATCCTTTCCAATCCAGAATTTTTAGCGGAGGGTACGGCCATTGATGATTTGTTAAAGGCGGATCGTATCTTGATTGGGGGCGATGATACGTCTTCTGGAAAAGAGGCTAAGAATACCTTAAGTGCTATTTATGAGCACTGGCTGCCCAAAGAGCGTATCTTACAGACCAATGTTTGGTCCTCGGAATTGTCCAAATTGGTTGCCAATGCCTTTCTGGCGCAACGGGTTTCTTCCATCAACGCAATTTCAGCGCTCTGCGAGCGCACCGATGCCAATATTGCAGAGGTATCGAAAGCGATAGGGACCGATAGCCGTATAGGTCCAAAATTTTTGAACGCTTCCGTAGGATTTGGGGGGTCTTGCTTTCAAAAAGATATTTTAAACCTGGTTTATATTTCACGAAGCTTTGGCCTACAAGAAGTTGCGGACTATTGGGAACAGGTCATCATTATGAACGACTACCAGAAGAGAAGGTTTGCGGAAAATATCATCTCCTCGTTGTACAATACCGTTTCCGGAAAAAAGATTGCCTTCTACGGATGGGCCTTTAAAAAGGACACCAATGATACCCGCGAATCTGCAGCAATCTATGTCGCTGACGCCTTGCTTGATGAACATGCGGAAATAGTGGTGTATGATCCAAAAGTAAAGGCAGAACAAATATATGCCGATCTGGATTATCTGGGCACGAGATCACCGGAAGAAAACCGAAGACTCCTTACCATATCACAGGATCCCATAGGGGCTAGTTTGGATGCCCATGCCATCGCAATCTTAACAGAGTGGGATGAATTTAAAAATTATGATTGGGCGCATATTTATGAGCAAATGCTCAAACCTGCCTTTCTTTTTGATGGTCGTAGACTCCTTGAAAAGAAGCAAATGGAGCATCTTGGCTTTAAATATTATAAAATAGGACAGTCATGAAAATTCTGGTAACCGGGGCAGCAGGATTTATTGGTTTTTTTGTGGCGAAATCACTTTTGGAAAAAGGGCATACCGTCGTTGGCTTGGACAATATCAACGATTACTATGATGTAAATTTAAAGTATGCCCGTTTAAGGGAATTGGGAATTGTAGAGGACGATGCCAAAAATTTCAACACGCTGGTACAAAGCAATAGTGATTCCCGTTTTTCATTTATCCGGATGGCGTTGGAAGACCGTGAAAGTCTACCGAAGCTATTTAAGGAGCATTCTTTTGACACCGTGTGCAATTTAGCCGCACAAGCCGGTGTTCGCTACAGTTTGGAGAATCCTGAAGCTTATGTAGACAGTAATGTGGTAGGGTTTCTAAATGTTTTGGAGTGCTGTAGAAACAGTACCATAAAACATTTGGTTTATGCCAGTAGTTCAAGCATCTATGGGCTTAATGAGAAAGTACCGTTTGATATTACCGATACTGTAGACCACCCGATCAGCTTATACGCCGCAACAAAAAAAAGTAACGAACTAATGGCGCACACCTATAGCCATCTCTATGGATTTAAGACCACGGGGCTGCGGTTTTTTACGGTATATGGCCCTTGGGGCAGACCAGATATGGCCATGTTTCTCTTTACGGATGCCATCGTTAATGATAGACCCATAAAGGTTTTTAATAAGGGCAATCTAGAACGCGATTTTACCTATATCGATGATATTACGGAAGGCGTGGTACGTATATTGGAAACTCCTATAACCAAAGAAATTAAGGCAGCTGATTTATACAAAATATATAATATTGGGAACAATAAATCCGTGAAACTAATGGATTTCATAACGGCAATAGAAGAAAGCCTAGGAACTACGGCAAAAAAGGAAATGCTGCCCATGCAGCCTGGTGATGTGGAAAAAACCTGGGCCAACGTAGATGATTTAATCAGGGATTATAACTATCAGCCCAATACGCCCATAAAAATTGGTGTTCAGCGGTTTATCACTTGGTATAAATCCTATTATGACCTGTCCAAGAAACCATAACCGAACAGATCTGCACCTTTGCTCCATTTTCAATTTTATTTATGGCCCCTAAATGGATGCTAAAGGCAGCCCTTATTGTTTAGAACATATAATGTTACATATTTGTAATAGTAAAAGAATAGAATGAGTTTATATAATCTTAATGCTACATTTCACATATTGGTTACCGGCGGCGCCGGTTTTATTGGTTCCAACCTTTGTGAAGCATTGTTAGAAAATGGAAATCAAGTAACCTGTCTAGATAATTTTGCAACGGGGAATCGCAAAAACATCCATCATTTGGTTGAAAATTCAAAATTCAGTCTAATAGAAGGGGATATTAGAAATATTGAGGATTGCGAAAAGGCATGTGCGGGTGTCGATTACATATTGCATCTGGCAGCATTAGGCTCTGTTCCACGCTCCATTAACGACCCCATTACCAGTAATGCCGTTAATGTTTCCGGTTTTTTGAATATGCTGGTCGCCGCCAGGGATGCAGGAGTTAAACGGTTTGTCTATGCCGCCAGCTCTTCTACGTATGGAGATTCTACCAACATGCCCAAGGTTGAGGATATCATTGGTAAACCGTTATCCCCTTACGCCATCACCAAATATGTAAACGAACTGTATGCCGATGTCTTTAGCAAAACGTATGGAATGGAAACCATAGGGCTTCGCTACTTTAATGTTTTTGGCAGAAAGCAAGATCCCAATGGGGCTTATGCAGCCGTTATCCCAAAATTTGTGATGCAATTAATGCAACACGAATCACCAGTCATAAATGGGGATGGAAGCTTTTCCCGTGATTTCACCTATATCGACAATGTCATTCAAATGAATGTGCTTTCGTTGGTCACAGAGAACCAAGCTGCATTGAACACCGTATATAACGTAGCCGTTGGGGAACGAACGAATTTGAATGAACTTACCCACCTATTAAAAGGGTATTTGGGCAGGTATGATTCCGAAATAGCGAATATCGAGAATAGCTATGGGCCAACAAGGGCGGGGGATGTACCCCACTCCCTGGCTTCCATTGAAAAGGCAAAAACACTTTTAGGTTACGATCCGCAGTTTGATATTAAGGCAGGTCTGAAACAAGCGGTAAACTGGTATTGGGAGCATTTGAGGCGTTAAAAATAAAATAACTGGGCACTGAGCGTAGCCGAGTTGGTCCATTTTAGGAGTTGGGAGTTACGAGTTAGGAGTTAGGAGTTCGGAGTTAAAAATATAAATACCGGTCACTAAGCGCAGCCGAAGGGACCAATAAAGGAATTAGGGGTTATCTCTAGAAAATAAAACAGTACAATGAACAACATTAAAATTGCCATTATAGGATTGGGCTATGTAGGTTTGCCCCTAGCCCGCTTATTTGCTACCAAATATCCTGTTATCGGTTTTGACATCAATACGGCACGGATCCAAGAATTACAAAAGGGACATGACAGTACTTTAGAGGTAGCCGATGACGTACTACAGGATGTTTTGCAAAAATCTTCACAGATGGAAACCGGACTTTTTTGTACCGACCAAGTAGAAGAAATTGCAGACTGTAATTACTTTATAGTAACGGTACCTACCCCGGTAGACCGCACCAATCGCCCTATTTTAACCCCCTTGTACAAAGCCAGTGAAACTGTAGGGACCGTACTTAAAAAAGGGGATACCGTAATTTATGAGTCTACCGTTTATCCCGGGGTTACGGAAGATGAATGTATCCCCGTATTGGAACGGATAAGCGGTCTTACGTATAATACTGATTTTTATGCGGGCTATTCCCCAGAGCGGATAAACCCGGGCGATAAGGAACATACGGTAGAAAAAATATTGAAAGTGACCAGTGGCTCCACTCCTGAGGTTGGGAAAAAAGTAGATGCCTTGTACGCCTCTGTTATTACTGCTGGAACACACCTTGCACCCAGTATCAAAGTTGCGGAAGCGGCAAAGGTCATTGAAAATTCGCAACGGGACATTAACATTGCCTTCGTTAATGAATTGGCAAAGATTTTCAATCTTATGGGCATTGATACACACCAAGTGCTTGAAGCCGCAAGTACCAAATGGAACTTTTTGCCCTTTAAACCTGGTCTGGTGGGGGGGCATTGTATTGGTGTTGATCCTTATTATTTAGCGCAAAAAGCACAGGAATATGGCTACCATCCAGAGATTATTCTTGCCGGGCGCCGTATGAACGATACCATGGGAAAATACGTGGCCTCAGAAGTAATTAAACTTATGGTAAATAAGGACATCCGT
The DNA here is from genome assembly GCA_963729615.1 of uncultured Cytophagales bacterium. Classification (GTDB taxonomy): domain Bacteria; phylum Bacteroidota; class Bacteroidia; order Cytophagales; family Flammeovirgaceae; genus JBLIFI01. The sequence goes on along the minus strand of CAVSOI010000020.1, from coordinate 34,839 downwards.
ATTAAGGGCAGTACCATTTTGGTACTGGGTATTACGTTTAAGGAAAATTGCCCCGATGTACGTAATACCAAAGCCGTGGATGTTATACATAATTTAAAAAGTTATGGCACTCAAGTAGATGTTTATGATCCATGGGCTTCGGTTGCGGAGGTGCAGCACGAATATCGTTTAGAGCTTCAAAAGACCAAGCCCACACAAAAATACGATGGAATAGTATTGGCAGTGTCCCATACGGAGTTCCTAAGTATGGACCTTAAAGGGTTGTTGAAGGAAAATGGAGTGGTCTATGACGTCAAGGGAATATTGACAGACCATGTTGATGGTAGATTGTAATAGGTACCCGCTCAAAGAAAAGTTAGGCCTGGAATTTTATTCCGGCCTTTTTTTTTAATTCCTTTTAAGGCCCACTCCACTTTTATAGAAATCCATAGACTTGGAAAAAAACAAAGCCAAATACGTTCCGCTTGTTTATAATTCTTCCCCCTAATTTGTTGGAGTACATGGGTCAAAAACCTAATAAGATGTTAATAAAACTTGTAGTTCAACGATTTTTAAAAAAAAGCTATGCAGTTTGTCGATCAATAACATCCAATCATCCCACTTTAAACGTACAGCAGTTGTGGTTAAAAAAAACTAGCCCATACCTAATTTTCTTTAATTGAAGTTAAATCGAAAAATAAAGCAAAAAATTTGACGTTAAAAAGTATACGCCCTAGAACAAAAAATGCAGTTCATCGAAAAAAACTGAACTTTCATCGATTAGAAAAAATATTCTTTTATACTTGTACACCAAAGCAGAAAATCTTTAATCCCTACAAATTATACCTACTTATGCACCCCATCAAAACCCCACTAAAAATGAGCCTAGCCTTGCTGGCCCTTTTTTCCTTGTTTTCCTGTAGCAAGGATGCCGACCTTTTATCAGATTATGTGATTTCCAAAGATAGCGAACTCCAAAGCATTGCTTTGTTAGTGGATGATCGCTTTTTTATTGCCCAAGGGCAAAATTCCATTTTAATGGATGTTTTAAACAACGATACCTTTAATCCTGATGATCAGGTTACGATTGTCTCCACTTCCACCCCAAAAAATGGGGCGGTCACAATTAATGAAGACAATACCCTAACCTACGAACCCAAGACTACCGCTACGCCAACCCCACAAGAAGCTGCAGCGCCAGAAGAAGATACCTTCACTTACGAAACGGAAGTAACAACGCCAGCCAATGAAGTTTCTCGAGAAGTAGCCACCGTAACCATTTCCACCTCAGATATGGGAGAGCTTTTGGCATTTCCTGGAGCTGAAGGTTTTGGTAAAAATGCCACTGGAGGTAGAGGAGGCGTTGTAGTTGAAGTTACAAATCTTAATGACAGTGGTAATGGTAGTCTACGGGAGGCTCTCCAAATGAAGGTGCCTAGAACCATTGTTTTTAAGGTAGCAGGTACTATTAATTTACAATCCTATTTATCAATACCCTCATCTTCAGGAAATGTCACTATTGCTGGCCAAACGGCTCCAGGGGGTGGTATTTTAATTAGAAATGGAGAATTGAGAATTTCAGCTTCCAATGTTATCCTTAGATATTTGAGAATAAGGGTTGGAGACAATAATGACTCATACACTGCGGATGGAATCAAAATAAGATCTTATACGGGTTCAAACCTTAAAGATGTAATTATTGACCACTGTTCAGTTTCATGGGCTGAGGACGAAAATATAGCAATATCTAACGCTGAAAATATTACTGTGCAAAACTCTATAACTAGTGAAGCCAACTACGGCTTTTTGATGCAGAAAAGTGAAAATATAAGTATTTTAAATAATTTATTTGCTTTAAATTCTGAAAGAAATGCATATAGCAATACACCGCAACATAACGGCTTAAGTTTTGAGTTCATTAATAATTTGGTACATGGAATGAACCATGGATCTACTTATGCTTCTCATGGCTCCAAGTGGAATGTTATTGGAAATAAGTATACGGTTACAAGCCAAGATGATATTAATATTACAAAAGTAATTGGTTTTGTAGCACCAAATTCGGACAATGGCGATACAGGAAGTATTGAGACCACACATTTATATTATGAAGATATAATTTACCCGGCAGGGGTATTTAATGATATAGTACCTGACAATCTTAAACCTTATGTATTTAATGAGCCTTTCAAAACTTCAGATTATGCACCCACCTCAGCTACTACCCTGGAGAACAAAATATTGGAACATGTTGGAGCTAGTTTACCCGTTAGGGATGATATCGACACTAAGGTTATTAATCATTATATTAATGGCGATGGAATACGAAAAAACAATGGCACATTTCCAGTAATTTCTAACGGCACTCCTTATTTAGATTCTGACAAAGATGGGATTTCGGATCAATGGGAAGAAGCATACGGTTTAAATAAAAACAATTCATTAGATGGTAAGCTGGATAGGGACGGTGACGGCTACACCAATCTAGAGGAATATTTATTTTCTCTTACACAATAACATAAAAATTATTTAACCTTTAATAGAAAAGATGTTCTTTTGAACGTCTTTTTCTTTTTGCTGATAAATTAAAATTGATATTTGTAATAATAAAAGCAATTGAAATTGGCAATAATGAAGGATAGAATAAAATATTTGTATCAAAATACTAAAGTAGGATTTAGTATAATTAAGCCTTTAGCCAGTATTTATCAATTTTTTTTACATAAAAAGTATCTAAGTCGTGAGTCATTTGTTAAACAAAGGTTTAAAAAGGTCTTTGGTTCAGAGTTGAATTTAGAAAAGCCAAATACCTTGAATGAAAAAATCAATTGGTTGAAATTGAATTACTTTCACCAAAAAGCGACTCAGTTTGCGGACAAATATGCTGTTAGAAGCTATGTTGCTGAAACCATTGGAGAACAATATTTAATTCCCCTATTATATACAACACTAAATCCAAAGGAAATTAGTCCAGACAATTTGCCGAATATTCCATGTATCATTAAAACCAATCATGATAGTTCTGGCGGAATAATTTTAAGAGATAAGAATGGGCCGCATAATTGGGAGCAAATACAAAGTAAGTTACGGGCAAACATGGCACAAAATTTTTATTGGAATGGTAGAGAGCTACCCTATAAAAATATTAAACCTAGAATAGTTGTCGAAAAGCTCTTGAGTGATGAAAATGAGGCCTTACCCCCTGATTATAAAGTACACTGTTTCAACGGCAAAGTCCGAATGATCAGTGTTGATGTCGGAAGAGGTACAAATAATCATTATAGGAACTGGTATAATAGAAATTGGGAACGAGAACCCTATAGTTGGTCTTCAGTATTAGGTAATGGTGAACTTACTAATCCAAACGAAAAGGATTTAGAAAAACCTTTTTTATTGGATAATATGTGCGAATTGTCGCAAAAATTAGTGGATGGCTGTCCATACTTAAGAGTGGATTGGTACATTTTTAAAGAACAGTTGTATTTTGGAGAATTAACTTTCTATCACAATAGTGGAATGAGGCCCATTGAACCGCAAGTCTGGGATTTGAAATTAGGTGAAGATTTAAATCTTAAACTACATAACTAAGGCTAAATCCTAGAAATTTGTTCATCTTTAAATTTAATCATCGAAAATCAGGTATTTATTATACTATTTAGCTGCCCGTAATAGTTAATGATGTTTTTTTCTAGATTTTAATAAGTATTGTTTAATTAAAATTTACTAATTAGAAAACTTTGAATGAAAGAAAGTGAAAAAAAAACTATAATATTTGTAATTGCAAGTTTATCGTCTGGAGGTGCTGAACGTGTTTTAAGTACTTTAAGCAATGAAATGGTTAAAAATTACAACATAGTCATTCTCACTTTTGAAGGAATACCCCCATTTTACCCTTTAGATAATAGAATTTCTATAATACACTGCAAAGATAAAATCCTTCCTACTCAAAACGTTTGGGAGGCTTTAAAAATTAACTTTTTTTTATTGAAGAAAATAAAAAGAGTTTTTAGAGTCTATAAAGCTAATCTTGCAATCAGTTTTATGACACGCGCTAATATCTTAACTATTTTAGCCGCAAAAATACAAGGAATTCCAGTAATCATAAGTGAAAGGACAAATCCTAACAAACAAAATTTACCTATTTTTTGGAAAAAAATTCGAAAAATAACGTACAAATCCGCAAATTATCTCGTAATTCAAAATAAGAGTATTAAAACATTTTTTTCGAATATTATCAACCCTGATAAGATAATTATTATTGCCAACCCGATCGCACCAGAATTGAGCAATGGCAAAGAATCCGAAACTAAGTCAAACAACATACTAACAGTTGGCCGTCTTATTAGCAGTAAAGCACATCATATACTAATTAAAGCTTTTGCCAATACTTTAAATGCAGATTGGAAATTAGTTCTTGCGGGTGATGGCCCTGAAAGATTATCAATTGAAAAATTGATAAAACAATTAGGCTTAGAACGCAAAGTAGTCTTATTAGGAAATGTAAAAGATGTTGCAAAGCTTTATAATACTTCTAAAATTTTTGCTTTCAGTTCCACATTTGAAGGTTCTCCGAATGCATTGATTGAAGCTATGCATTTCGGACTTGCTTGTATTTCTACAGATTGTCCTTCTGGACCTTCGGACTTTATAATTCCTGAAGAAAATGGTTACCTGGTACCAGTTAATGATATCGAGAAGTTTTCAACCAAACTAAATCAATTAATGGATTCCGAAAAATTAAGGGAATCTTTTGGGGAAAAGGCTATAATAGCAGTAGAAGGATTACGAGTGGAACAAATAGTAAATGAATGGGAGAAATTAATAACAGTACTGATACCAATGGACAATAACTCATAGAATTTACTCTTTTTAGAAAATACCGTTTAGACATTAAGCTTTCTAGATGACCATTAAAATTTAATAATTATGATTATAAAATTAACGTAATTACCTTTTGAATTATAAACTAAAATATTTCACAATAAGCTTCATGTTCCATAAAACTTTAAAAATATTCAAAAGTGAACTTTCTAAACTTCTCAATAATAGTTTGGTTAGAAATATTGGTGTTGTTGCCTTAATTACTGTTGGAGTTAAATTGGTGTCATTTTATAAGGAATCCCTGGTAGCCTCTAATTTTGGTTTATCTTTATTACTGGACACTTATTATATAGCTGTACTACTACCATCCTTTATTCAAAACGTTTTCATAGGAGCATTAAAAAGCTTGTTTATTCCAAACTACTTAGCAGAGCTCAAAACGAACCGTAGCATTGCTAGCTTCCAGTCTTTTACTGCATTAGGAATTGGAACTATTAGTATTATTCTAAGTCTTGTTTTAGTTTTGTTCACTGAGTTTTTTCTAGAACTTGTTTTCCCAGGCCATGATTTGGTTTATTATGAACTAATTAAAAAACAATTTCATGTTGTACTTCCATGTATATTACTATGGGGTTACTCCTCATTTTTAGGGGGGTTATTGGATATCAAGAAGAAATTCTTCATCTCTTCCATTTCAGGCTTCTTTATGCCGGTTACAATCATCATTTGTTTGTTTTTTTTTAAAGAATATTTTGGAGAATTAGTTTTGGCCATAGGACTTCTTTTGGGTAGTATAGCTACTTTCCTATATCTTTTAGTAGTATCAATATATTACAAAAATCTAAGTTTTGGACCTGTTGTCATTAATCAAAATATTAGAACAATGTTAGCGCAATATCCACCTAAAGTAACATCTGGGTTATTGGTAGGCATGAATGGGTTTATTGATCAATTTTTTGCAGCAAGCCTCATCGTTGGGTCAATATCATCAATAAACTATGGCACAAAAATCCCTGCATTTGCCACAGGTATACTTATGCTTTCGATTGGCAATGTACTATTGCCCCACTTTTCTGAATCTGTACTCAAAAATCAAATAAAAGCTTTTCAACAGCTTTTTAAAATTTTGAAGACAGTATTTATTCCAACTACAATATTGATTGCCATTGGTATTTTTTTATCCGAGGATATCATACGAATATTATTTGAACGAGGTCAATTTAATGCTGGGGATACATATGTTGTAGCAAATATTCAAAAAATAGCCCTTATTTATGTGCCATTTTTCATCTGTACTAACATCATGGTTAAGTTTCTAACCGCCATAAATAAAAATGTCTCTATGGCCTGGATTTCGTTTGGCAAACTAATACTGAATCTTATATTAAACTTTATATTAATTGAATATTTAGGAGTATATGGTTTAGTATTGGCAACTACCATTGTCTTGGTTCTATCCAGCTTTTCGTATATAATTTATACATATTTTTTGTACAAAAAGGTTTTACAAAAAACAATATGAACCCTTACATTCGGAATTATAAAATTCTAGATAAATTTATAAATCACGAACTACAGAAAAATTCATGAAAATATTAAAGTATGTTGTTTTAGGATTAGTAATGTTAAACATCCCCTCGGCAATATTGGACATAACGCAAAATGGACTTATTTCCAATATTATGAGTACCCTTACGTTTGTACTTTTGATTCTCTATTTTATCTTAATTCCTAAAACTTCTACCAATAAATGGATGATTTTAATAGGTTTCACTTTTTTTATCTTTGCGAGCCTTTCTAGTCAAGAATATTTTCCCTCAGAAAATCGTGAATTTTTCGTGTACGTAATTAAGTACTTCCTATTTATAATATGCGGTTATGAATTGGTCAAAAGAACTACAAATATTGAATTGTTTATTTTATTATTTATTGGAGCAATTAGTATCCTCTTGCAAATATTATTCTTTAACAATCCATTAGAAGATACCGGCAGATATAGTGGTTTTTTTTTAAATCCAAATAAGGCGGGTTTTATTTGTGCCTCTGCTTACGCGCTCACCTTTGGCTTAAAAAAGAAAAAGATGCGTAGAATTGGACAAATATCAATAACCCTCCTTGGTTTATTAACGTTTTCAAGAACATTCATTGCCATATGGCTAATTTTAAATCTTTTCTCAATAAAAATAAACCCAAAAAATATTAAAGTCTTTATTTACGGCTTGGTTGTCTTAATAGGGTTGGTATTCACCAGTGAATTTTTGCCTGTTAAGACTAATAGATTAAATGAAATAAATGCCGTGCTAACCGGCGAAAATGCAAGTACTAATGACTTATCGTCGGACTCCAGAACAGATACTTGGGCTCTCTATTATGATGCATTAATGGAGCATCCTTTTTTTGGAAATGGTTTTAATGCCTTTAGTGGAAACTCAATAGTTCCCAATGTGGGAGTGCACAATAGTTATCTGAGAGTCTGGGGCGAAGCAGGTGTTTTTGTTTTTTTGATTTTCATAAGCATGTTTATTGTTATGTTAAAGGATGCCTTTGTGTTGTTTTCTATTGCTCCCCATATATTCCTAATATGTATATGCCTTGTGCTTTATTTAGCCACCACTCACAACTATTTTGACTATTTATATATGCTCTTTATTTCAATGTGGATACAAAGTCAAATTAAACAATTGAAAATCGAAATCGAAAATAAGAATCAAAGAGAAATAGCCTTTTTGGCATAATATTGAATAAGCCTGTATTTGCTAAAGTAAAAATTCACCTACAATATTAAATTAAAAAAATTGTCATCAAAAATTAAAATTATTTTTATCTTACCTTCGCTTCGAGCGGGAGGAGCGGAACGTGTAATGTCTTTTATTGCCTCTAGCCTCAATAAAAAAAAATTTGAAACTTCATTATTAATAACAGGTAGTGAACAAGATCAAGCCTATACTATTTCGGAGGAAACGCCAATAACCTTTTTGAATAAATCTCAGGTGCGCTACGCTTTGCCAAGTATTGCTATTCACCTGGTACGGAAAAAACCTCATATCGTTATCGGTGCCATTGGTCATATCAACTTCGCCCTTTCAATTTTAGCTCTATTTTTTAAGAAGACAATTTTTATAGGCCGCGAAACTTATGTTTTGGGCTATAATCTTGATTCAAGAAAAAACAAGAAAAAACAAATTCACTTACCGGATTTAAGGCCATTAACTTTGGATAAGATAGTTTGCCAATCAAAAGACATGAAAAATGATTTAATAACGAATTTTAGCTATCCTGCAAACAAAATTGTTACCATAAATAACCCGGTAACAAAAAACTTCTTACTAAAGAATAAAAAATACAAGAATAATCTTACACATTTTATTACTGTTGGCCGTCTAAATAAACAAAAGGGGCATCTTCGCATATTAGATGCTTTAACCCAATTAAAAACTCCATTTCGTTACACCATCCTAGGTGATGGACCGGAAAAAAGGAAAATTTTTGAACACGCCAAAAATCTTAATCTTACAAAATATATTTCTCACATACCTTATTCTGATAAGGTAGAAGATTATTTGGCTGAAAGTGATTTATTTTTATGTGGGTCATATGTGGAAGGGTTTCCCAATGCACTTTTGGAAAGCTGTGCAGTTGGTACACCAGTTCTCGCCTACGAAGCGCCTGGAGGCCTCAATGAAATTATAGTAGACGGTATTAACGGTTATTTGGCAAAGGATAAGGCAGATTTCTTATTAAAATTAAATATTTCCTTAACCCAATCATGGAACCCAGGAATTATTCGGCAAACTGTAATGAGCAAATTCCGTGAAGAATTAATTTTAGAGCAATACGAAAATCTTTTTTTATCATTTAGTGAAAATTATTTCGAAGAAACCAATGGTAAATAAAACGTGTTTCGTCATTTTATTAAGTGTAGTCATCTGTTAATACAAATTGTTTAATTTTTCTAAATGAGAGAACTAATAAAAAAATTATTTTTCAGTAGCCCACTTGCCAATAGACTAATTACTTCTTTGTTAATATTGAGAAATAGGGTAATACCGGAAAAATATTTATTGAAAAAAAGATTTAAAAGAATTTTAGGATATCCTTTAAATTTAAAGCAGCCTAACACATTTAATGAAAAAATAAATTGGTTAAAACTTAATGAGCGGACTCCTTTACATACTATATGTTCGGATAAATTTGCAGTTCGTGCACATGTAGAAAAGCAGATAGGTAAGAAATATCTAATTCCATTATTATTGCAAACCAAAGATGTTTCCCAACTAAGCCCAACTAATCTACCAGACTTTCCATTTATTGTTAAAACCAACAACGATAGCGGTGGCGGTATCATTGTATGGGACAAGAATAACATAAACTGGGCCCAAATAAGAAAAGATTTAGAGAATAGATTAAATACCAATTACTCCATTTTTGGAAAAGGAGAATTTCAATATAAAGACATAGAGCCTCGAATCATTGTAGAGAAACTATTGATAAATGAAGATGGCGAAATACCATCAGATTATAAATTGCATTGTTTTAATGGCAAACTACAGTTTACGCAGGTAGATATGGATAGGCATACCCATCACAAGCGAAACCTTTATGACATTAATTGGAACCTTTTGCCCTGCAAATGGGCCCACGAAAATGGAAAAGAAATCCCAAAACCTAGGAATTACGAAGAAATGCAGATGGTCGCAGAAAAATTAGCTCAGGGTTTCACCTATACTAGAGTTGATTTATATGTAATTGAAGCCGCTATTTATTTTGGAGAAATAACTTTTCATTCGGGATCTGGAAATGAAAGATTCATACCCCAAATTTGGGACCAAAAATTTGGAGAATTATTAAAGCTTCCACTTGAGAAACTGCGCTAAACGGCCTCAGCCTTATTTCCTATTTTGAATCATAGTTAATACCTCATCTGTATACCTACCAAATAAAGGTCCATTGGTAGCTTGGAATTTAATAGTTTGGCCAAAGGCATTGTATTCAATTAAAACAGGCATATTGTTTTGGTTCAGCGCTATATCCCACGATATAATTCTAAAAAAAGGTATTTCCATGTGCAGGGCACGAACCATAGATTTTACTTTGTCATAATTGGGAATCATAAAATTTTCAACGCCTTCCTCTTTATAAAAACAATCTTCCTTAATAGTGTATTTAAATTTGCTTAACAGACCATTATCATTTATATCAGAATAATATCCCCCATTAGTTAAATTATCTACAAAGCTACCCCTGGTTCCAAAACGCACAATTGAAAATAAAATGACTACTTCCGATTCTCTTAAATAACTACATACCCTTATCGTATTTAAGGAACTTTGATTCAATTGGCCCATAATCTCGCTTTGATTTAGAACCTCTTGTACAATAAAATTCTGCCCATAATCTGAAAATATTGTTTTTATGTATTCCTGATTTACAGTTGTTTCATTGCCCAAAATATCAATTTTCTTGACGCTTTTTCCTCCATAAGAGTGTAATGTAGACTTTATAATAACACTTTTGCACCTAAGAATACTATCAATGGCAGCATCTTGAGAAATACACTTACCTTGGAGTTTATAAAATCCATTAATATTTTGGACAATTGTTTCTGGTTGGCGAAATTTTGGAAATAAATCCTTTAATAGGTTCTTATCCTGCAAAACATAATATTCTGAATCATTTAGGGTGTTTTCAATGTAAGAAAAAAAAATATCCTCTGGAATATACTTTACAGAGAACTTTCTAAAATACCCCGAATAAAACCTATGCCAATCTATCCTAATTTTTTTAATTCCATAGTGTTTAAAATAATCTCGAATACTCTTTATCTCCTCTTTTGATAATTTTTGTTGTGGATTATTTCTAAGAAAATTTCTACTTGCATGGTTAGATTTAATAATATTACTAAAGCGCACCAATTCATTTAAACAAAAATTTAGTACTCTTTTTAATAACTGAAATATTTTTTTCATTTTACTAAATAATAGATTTTTTAAACTGGCTATATCTTTCAAATATAGACTAAATAACATTTTTTTAGGGGTAAAAAATTTTCATTTAGCCAGAATATCATTTTTTGAAAGTGATGTCTGTGTTGTATTCCTTTTGCCTTAGTCCACCATTCTATTACTAAGTATTATCTTCGTAATTTAAAATTAACACATTGCCTTAATTTTAAGGGATTTTTGATTTTTTAAGGCATCTTTATATAATTATACTTTAATTCAATTGCACAGAAACAACCAAATCAAAAAGGAGATTACAAACCAATGGCTATTTATCCTCCCAACTGATAGTATTCAAGGTTCCGAACACATTGTAAAAAGTTTGGCACAGCATACACAAACAAAAGGAGGGAAATGTAATGTTATCATTTTAACAAAAAAACAAAGTATGGGTTGGGCTGCGGAAGAGCATAAAATGAGCTTAACCTATTTTCCATTTTCTTCATATATTGTTGGAATTCTATACCTCATTCCCCATTTTATTTTAAACTTTAAAAAGTATAGAACCATTAATTATACTTTTACTTCCCAAACGTTAATTAATGGCACCGTAGGTCTTGCAAAACGTTTCGGGATTTTCAATAAGGCAAAGGTAATTTTACGCGAATCCAATTCAATTTTCGATTTACTGAAAGGAAAAAAATTGAAAGTTTATACCTTTTTCTATTTTCTAGGATATAAAAATTCCAGTGTGGTGATCTGCCAGACAAATTATATGAGGGAACAACTTATTAAGGCTATACCAAGATTGGCTTCAAAGTTAAATATACAAGTTATTTCAAATCCTTTTAATTTTGATGATGTATTAAAAAATAGTCACAATATTCTACCTCAATTAAAGGACAAAAAATTTTTGGTAGCTGCCGGACGTTTGGCTCCAGCCAAAGGATTTGATATTCTGATTGATGCCTTTTATTTCATGGAGGAACGCTATAAAGATTTATATTTAGTGATTTTAGGAGAAGGAAAAGATCGTGAACCATTACAGACTAAAATAAATGGGTTAGGAATAGAATCAAAAGTTTTAATGCCAGGCTACGTGCAAAATGTATATTCGTATTTTAAGAATGCTGAGGTGTGTGTACTCTCCTCTAGAATCGAGGGCTTTCCGAATGTATTATTACAAATGATGTCCCAGAACACAAAAGTAGTAGCAACCCTTTGTGCCGGAGGAATTGAGGAAATTCCAGGGCTTTTTACCTGTCCTGCTGAAAACGTCCAGGGTCTTAGAGAATCTATAGAAATGGCCCTTAATAGCCCTTCGAAAAACCTTGCACCTAAATTTAAGGAAATATTGGAGAAAAGGTCGCTAGCTAGTTTCTACGAAACTATTATAACACTATCTAACTAAAAATTATGCCCAATCCCCGTATCTTGATTATTTGTTCTGTTTCTAATTCATTGGTGAATTTTAGAGGTGACTTAATTACCGCTTTGGTTAAAAACAATTTTAATGTCTTTTGTGCCGCTCCAGAATTTGAAAAGCAGGAAACTCGCAACAAACTTCATTCTCTAGGTGCCAAAACCGCAACCTACAGCTTACAACGAACCGGACTAAACCCTATAAAGGACATAAAGAGTATACGGAACCTAAAAGAAATTATACTCGAAAATCAAATTGATTTGGTTTTTCCCTACACCATAAAACCTGTTATCTATGGCTCAATTGCCGCAAAAACATTGGGCGTCCCTGTTATTTCTTTAATAACAGGTCTAGGATTTACCTTTAGCGGCGTAAATCTTAAAGCAAGGATGTTACAACAACTTACCCAAGTGCTTTATAGGTACAGCCTAAATAAAAATAAAATGGTTGTTTTTCAAAATACAGACGACCAACAATTGTTTTTAGAAAAAAACATTCTTCAACCAAAACAGCCTTCTACCGTAGTGAATGGCTCTGGGGTAAATTTAGAACGTTTTCCATTCCGAAGCCACCAAAAAAAAGATTCAGATACCATCGTATTTATTATCGTTGGACGGCTTCTAAAGGAAAAAGGAGTCGCACACTTTTTAGAGGCTGCGAAAATACTGAAATCACGGTACCCCAATACTGAATTTCATCTTGTTGGAGCACCTTCTGATGATGATCCTTCGGGAATTTCCAATGGTATCTTGAAAAAATTACATGAAGAAGGTATAATAGTATATCACAAAACACAACCGAATGTAGTTCCTTTTCTAACTAATGCCGATGTTTTTGTACTACCTACCTATTATCGAGAAGGTGTACCTCGATCCATTCTTGAAGCCTTGTCGATAGGAATGCCCATAATAACAACAAACATGCCCGGGTGTAAGGAAACTGTTTTATCTAAAACAAATGGTTTTTTAATTCCGCCGAAAGAACTGGACCCCCTAATAGATGCCATGACCTATTTTATAGATTACCCAGAGCAAATAGATTTCATGGGTAAAGCGAGTCGAGCCCTAGCTGAAAAAAAATTTGATGTAGATATTATAAACCGAAATCTAATAAATATTATAAAAAGGCACTTATAGTAGGTTGTCAGTTGTACCGTCTTGGTGACTTCATACAGTTTGCACCAATTCTTTTTAACTTATTTACAGCCTACTGCAACTCATTACTCCTTTTTTTCAAACGCTATTTTTTGTTTGCCACTACTCAATCTTTTGCTTTAATTATAGCCTATAATAATGCGCTTTATCTGATCACACTTTTTAAACTTCAATTATTATGTATTTTAGCAGTTAACCTAGTTTTGGAACATGTATACATCGTTTTTTAAGCGGCTTTTAGACATTCTAGTTGCTTCTATAATCCTATTGCTTCTAAGCCCCCTATTTATAGTCGTCTGGTTATTATTGCTGTTTGCAAACAAGGGCAAGGCCTTCTTTTACCAGCTACGCCCCGGGAAGGACGAGAAAATTTTTAAGATTGTAAAATTCAAGTCCATGAACGACAAGAAAGGTCCAGACGGCAATCTTTTACCGGATGGGGACCGCATCACCAAAGTTGGAAATTTCGTTAGAAAAAGTTCTTTGGACGAGCTACCCCAATTATGGAACGTACTTAAAGGGGATATGAGCCTGATTGGGCCACGCCCCTTACTTATCGCCTATTTACCACGGTACTCTAAAGAACAACGTAAACGGCACCAAGTTAAGCCCGGTATCACCGGATGGGCACAAGTTAATGGCCGAAATGCAATTTCTTGGGACAAAAAATTTGAGTATGATGTTTGGTATGTGGAACACCTTTCCTTTGCCCTGGATGTTAAGATTATTTTTATGACCTTTAAAAAGGTTTTAAAAAGAGCAGACATTTCTGCTGAAAATCATGCCACAATGGAAACCTTTATGGGAAGTGAAACCCAAGGGCCTTAATCATAGAATCTAAATAGCTCGGGATGCGCTATAGCCTAGAATTTACAAATGACCGTTTTAAGAAACAACCCATAAATCAAATATTTATTGGTCAAGAAACGTTATCTATTTGACAAAGAAAATTGTATTGATGAAAACCGTAATGATATTAGGAGGAACGAAGGGTGTTGGAAAAGAACTACTACATTCTTGCTTGGATAAGGGATACAATGTTGCTTTTTGTGGTCGTAGGGCAAGCGAGGGCAAACAAATCATTGAAAAACGGCATGCGGCAGATACCCTCTATTTCCATGAACTTGACCTTAATAGCACAAAGGAAATCGAGAACTTTTATTTGAAGACTCTTGAGCGATTCAAAAAAATAGATGCTTTGGTAGTTTATGCCGGTATTACCCCGGTAGCCTCAATTCTAGAGACCGATGAATCCACCTATGACAGTGTTTTCAACGTGAACCTAAAAGCTCCCTTTTTCTTGGTAAAACACGTTTTAAAATCAATGGTTTCACAGCATTCAGGTTCTATAATTTTCTTTGGCTCCGCCCACATGGATCATGGGGAGATCGACAGGGCCCCTTATGCGTTGACCAAAAATGCATTATATACCTTATCGAATCATATCGCCCATCATTATGCAAAATACGGCGTACGGTCAAATTATTTGGTCATGGGGTGGACCAACACAGAAGGTGAAATTGAACTTAGGGAAAAAACGGGAATGAGTGAGGAAGCGCTGAAAGCGAAGGCTTCGGCCATTGTGCCTATGGGCCGAATGTTAAATTCAGCAGACCCGGTGCCTGCTGTGCTGTATTTTATTTCGGATGCGTCGTCAATGACCACAGGTTCCTTACTACGAATAACCGGGGGAGAGTATATATAAAGGCTACTTTAACGATTTCTTTCGTTTTAGGATCCCATCCATTGTTAGGTTACGGTATAAAAATTGAAATTAATAGATTGAGTAGTATAGTAGCGCCCCAAGTGCTGCAAACAAGTAAAAATTAAAAGTATTGAATACAGCAAAAGTAAGTGTAATCGTTCCCATTTATGGAATAGAACGCTATTTACCCAAGTGCATAGATAGCCTATTACAGCAATCGTTTTTGGATTTCGAGCTCATTCTAGTCAATGATGGTAGCCCGGATAACTGCCCAAAAATTTGCGATGACTATGCAAAAATGGATTCTAGGATTAAGGTGGTCAATAAAAAAAATGGCGGCTTGTTAAGTGCCAGGAAAGCAGGTTTGAAGGTTGCCATAGGCCCTTATATTGCCTTCGTAGATGGGGATGATTGGGTCGATGAATATTATCTGGATATTCTATACAAATTAGCAGCAACCAACAGTTCTGATCTGGTCGTAACCGGTCATTTTAGGGAATTCAATGGCAAGATCGAAACCATAAAGCCCGAAATGAAAGGGACCTTCAATGCCCATGAAATTAAAACCACGCTCCTACCAAATGCTATTTATAACGGCCGTTTCTGTGAACATGGGGTATCCACCTATGTTTGGAACAAGCTTTTTAAAAAAACACTTTTAGAAAAAATACTATACGACGTACCCAACGACATCATCATGGGAGAAGATGCCGCCATTACCTATGCCTATCTAACGGTCTCAAAACAAGTAACCATAAGCAGAATTCCCTTATACTACTATAGGCAACGCCATGATTCTATCGTAAAATCCATCGAAAACCCCAAAATGGAGTATTACCGTTTAGGGCTTTTGATGCACTATCTGAAATCAAAACTTGGAGCGGTTTTGGACACGGAAAATTTAAACAAACAGATTACCTATTACTTGTATTCACAAATTTTGGTCCGCTCGGGTGGTTTGATCTTTGACGATAACGAGGCCCTTATTTTTAATCCTTTTGCCGGCGTAGAACCCAACTCCAGAGTGGTCGTCTACAGCTCTGGGAGCTTTGGCCAGCACATCCTGAAAACCAATGCAAAACACGGGTTATTTACGATAACGGAATGGCTAGATTTTGATTTCCATGAACTTAAAATAGGAGGCAATCAGGTAAAGCCCTGCACTTCGATCCAGGATGCTGATTATGACCATTTAATTATTGCGACCATTAATCCCACAAACTATGCTTGGATTAAAGAAGAATTAGGTCTCATGGGTGTTGATCGTAATAAGGTAGTCAACATTACAACGGATAGGGAAGCAATAAGCAGTCTTTTGATTCGTTTGGGCTTTGATACCGATTTTAGGTATACAAACCACGTCAATACCTAAACAATATATGACGAATTAAAATTCAAGTGAGTTTTCAAAGAAAGGCAATCCCTGGGAAAATTTGCTTGATGGCAATTGCTTTACGCTAAAAACTATGTGGGACATTACGTACTTTTAATTTTCAGGGTAATGGGAAACACCCGATCTCTAATAATTATTTTAAATAATTATAAATTTAGAATCTATTAGGTGCTTTTTTTTGAATTAGTTCCTGAATGTGAGAAAAAACAAATAAAACGACATGAAGAAATTATTAATTTTAGGAGGGAATCCTGAAACTGCAGTATTGGTGAATACGGCCCTGTCTATGGGTATCCACACCATTGTAGTTGACCCAAACCCAGATGCGCCCGCAAAAAAAAATGCTACCGAATCGTATGATATAGATGGTTTTGAAGTAGATAAAATTGTTCAACTCGCCAAAGATGTAAAAGTAGATGCCGTATTGGTAGGGGTGGCCGATATTCTTGTAAAACCCTATAAAGAAATTTGCGAGAAACTGGATATGCATTGCTATGCCACTACGGAAGCGGTTGAGGCATTTTGTAGTAAGGACGGATTCAAAAAATACTGCGCTATCTATGGTATTCAAGATATCCCTGGTATCTATTTGGACAAATCTTCCAGTCTCACTATACCTAAAGATTTAGACTATCCGGTCATGATCAAACCAGTAGATAGTGGAGGTGGGGTTGGAATGAAAATATGTAGGGATGATGAAGATTACAACCAATCTGTAAAGACTGCCTTACAATTTTCGAAAAAAGGGATGGTCTTGGTCGAAAAATATATGGATTGTGATGATATGGCCGCCTACTACACCTTTAAAGACGGTATCCCTTATATATCAGCCCTATCCGATAGAATTACCACCAAAAAGCAAGGCGATGCCAGTCCTGTTTGTATTGGCGCGGTATACCCCTCAAAATATACGGACCTCTTTGTGCGCGATGTGCACCCTCAATTATGCGAACTTTTCAAAGGCCTGAAAATAAAGAATGGTATCCTGAACATTCAATTTTTCGTGGAGGACAATGTGGTGTATGCCTATGATCCGGGGTTCCGATTGCAAGGGGAAGCCCCAAATGTTCATTTGGCAGCAATTAATGGATTTGACCACAGGCAAATGCTAATCGACTATGCCTTTACCGGAATAATGGGTGGAGATGATTTTGCGCTGAAAAATGATTACCGCTTCAAAGGACGCATTGCCTGTACCCTATGGATTTTGTTGACCGCAGGTACTATAGGTGCTATTACCGGGATGAATGCATTGAAGAAGGATGAAAGCGTAGTGTTTGTATTGGAACGTTTTGCAGAGGGGGACAAGATACCCGAAGCCTGGCTAGGCACCGAAAAACAAGTGTACGCCAGAATTTATCTGAATGCACCAACCATTACCGAAATAAATCAAAAATTGATTCATTTCAAAAACACATTACGGGTAACGAATGAAAAGGGAACTAACATGATATTGGAATGGCTTGTACCTTTTAAGGAAAATGACTATAGGTAATGAAATACTAGAGCCAATGAGGTAAGTTTATTAACATCCTTTAAACATTTCCATCGTATTTTAACCTTGAAACCTGCCGAAAAACTAGTTTTTTAGTAACACTAATCAAGGATTGCCTAATTTTAGCAACTCATGAAGCTTAATTCTTTGCCCTTGTAAACTATCAAACCATTCAAATCGTGCTGCTTGAAGCAGGTTTTTAAAAGTACCGACCAATCAACAATACAATGAAACTTAGCATACTTATTCCCCTTTATAATAAGGAGCATTATATTCAAAGATGCTTGGAAAGTATCTTGGACCAAGATATTTCAAGAGCTGACTTGGAAATCATTATAGTTGATGATGGTTCTAAGGACTCAGGTCCCATGATCGTTGAAAAGTATATGGACAATAACGCTAATATTAGGTTCATACGGCAAGAAAATCAAGGTCCTAGTGCCGCGCGGAACAGATGTATGGAGGCTTCAATGGGCGACTATCTTTATTTTCTGGATGCAGACGACTATCTAGCGGAAAATGTACTGAAAACAATACTTAATTTGGCCGCCGAGCATCATCTAGATGTACTGGAATTTGAAACAAAGCAGGTAGATGAAGGTTCCCCGGTAAATCGTAAATTGAGTTATAGTGGAAATTTGGACCTAGAGGTGCTGGATGGAATAGAATACGTAGCCAAAAATAGTTTCAAGAACGAGGCATGGCGGTTTATTGTAAAAAAGAAGTTCTTGGAGCGTACTGGTATAGTATTTATTGAAGGAACACTCTATGAAGATGCCATTTTCACGGCCCAGGTTTTTTTGGGGGCGCAAAGAATTTCAAAAATTGGATTGGACGCTCATAGGTATGTGGTAGTGGAAAATTCCATAGTTACCAGTAAAGACATTGCTCACAACAAAAGGTTCATAAACGGTATGGTGAATGCCGTGGAACACCTGCACCAACTGATAAATAATCTTGACGAATTTCATGATTATTACGCTAAAGCCGTAAAAGTTGTAAAAAGCCGTCAACAGGATTTGGTATTGGCCTTGATTATTAGAACCTTAAAATTTCGGCTTCTAAATATAGAGCAACTGAAACAAATACTTAAAAAATTAAAAAGCCTTGAAGCCTATCCTATTACTAGAAAAAGAAAAGGACCTGCTGCCAACCGGTTCAATTATAAGACTATTTTCATTCCTATTTTCAACAATCAATTATGCCTTATTTTTGGTCTACGGATTTTAAAAATGTTTCCAAAATAACCCTTTTAGTAAAGCCCAACTTTCAAAAATTAAAGTTTTCGACGCTAATTAACCATACTAAGATATTGTCTAAATACGCTACTTATGATTTGCTTCCTTATACCCGTTAAAAGTAAAAAGCTTTCTTCTGATTGGGAGAAATTCAGCAAACTTGTTAAACGAAGTCTAGACTCCGTAAACGGGCAAAAAAATCGTGATTTTCAGATTGTTGTGGCCTGTCATGAACTTCCAAGCAATCCATTGCAACACGAACAGGTACATTATGTTCAAGTCGATTTTGCCCCCCCGGTATTGACAAACGCAGATAGGGAAACGGATAGGCGACTCAAGGAAACGGATAAGGCCAAGAAAATATTGAGCGCATACGAATTCGCCCTAGCTAATTTTGAAAGCGATTATTGCATGGTGGTAGATTCTGATGACTGTATTCACAATGGAATAAGTGAATTTGTAAACACACAAGTACAAAGCAATACGCCAGGCTGGTTTTTTAAAAAGGGTTATTTCTATAGAGAGGGGAAAAAAATGGCATTCCTTAATAGGATTAATTTTAACAATGCTTGTGGAACCTGCATTATTATTAAAACAAATCTTTTTGAACAACTTTTTCTGCACGAACCTTTTCTCTATTACCACCATGAGACCATGAAGTTAGACAACAATGTAGCTCTACGCCCCTATCCAAAACCTGGAGCCATTTACAGTATGGCCAATGGTGAAAACCATCTGATGTCGCAACAAAACATAAAAGCCCTAATTAATAGTCCAAAGCTATTTACATGGACCCATTTCAAGAGTATCTACTCCAAACTCTCAAAATACAGACCTCGATATATGGGGAATCGTTTTAAGCATACCTACAACTTCTATCCAATAGAAGAAATGGAATAGCCAAACAAACTGCTTTTTTTGCAATAAAACTATTAAGGACTACTGCTCAATACGTTTAATAAAAGTATCCTCGCTACTTCCACATTTAGCTAAATCATATTTTGCTGAAATCAATTGCGACCGAAATTTGTGCGCGGTGGCTCGAAAATAATGTTTATGTACTTACAATCAATTACCATTTTAAGGGCAATTGCCATCGTTTTAATTGTTGGATCCCACTGCCATAGTATTTCAAATATTGTCCCTAATGGCTTTATTCAACGCTTATTAATGAATTTAACTGCAGGGGGAACAGTTGTTTTTGTATTTATTTCAGGATTTCTATTTCACCATGTTTTTTACTTGAAAGGAAAAACCAATGTTTTCTTTAAAAAACGAACGGTACGTTTGCTCGTCCCTTATTTGATATTATCCATTATCCCCATAGCATACCGTATACTTTTTGAACCTAACTTTTGGTCGAGCTTTATACCCCCTGGGAAAACAGGTGCTTTAAATGAATATTTCTATCCGATCTTCCTTTTTTTAATCAGTGGGGACCATCTAGTTGCATACTGGTATATTCCCTTTGCCATGTTATTGTTTCTATGTTATCCGCTACATACAATCTTTATCAAAATCAACTATAAAACTCAAATCCTTATAATGGTAATTGCGTTCATCGTATCTATTATCGTTCAGAGACCGTTACCCCTAAGTTTATTATTTATCCAGTCTTTATTATACTTTACACCCGCTTATTTATTCGGTATTTACTGCTCGATAAACAAGAACCGCATATATTCACTTTTTAGGTCCAAAGAGTACCTATTTTTAATTCCTTTCCTCTGTATTCTACTATTTCAAACCTATTTAGGGATAGCTGGAAATAGTCCCAAATCTTTCTTTTCGTTCGATGGAATAGATTCAATTCTACCGCAAAAAATCTTTCTCTGCCTTTTCCTTATGATTTGGTTGCATCGTTTTGAAAATATTGACAACAAATACCTATTAATGTTGGCAAATACTAGTTTTGCCATATTTTTCCTTCATGGTTATGTTTTAAGGCTGCTTTACATGGTTAAAGGTTATTTTAATATAGAATCGTTTTCACAACCCGTTTTAGTTTTTTTCATTCACTTAATAGTCCTCCTCACAGTGAGCATAGCAGCAGCTTTAGGTATCAAGAAAATTTTCAAAGAAAATTCCTCTTACCTTACAGGCTTCTAAGTACCAAAAGCTTTAAATATGGATTATTAAGCCACCCTATTCTGTTTTATGGTCAACTCCTCCTAGCCGATGAAGGGCCAATCCCAACCGGGTACCTTTTTTGGTATTTAAAATTAACTTTCAGTTAGATACAAAAGTAGAAGCATAATTCAATCTAGAAACAAAAGCTAGGTATAATGGACTGCATCTCGCTACCCAATAATTCTGCAAATGAGACTTGTTACAGAAAGGGCTTGCGCATGTTCTTTAAACGAAATGAAAATGGACAATTTGTTCAAAAAATTTATTGGTGCATCATATTTTAAATCTTCCAGCAGATTTTCAACTTACCTAACTCCCTATCGTAAAATTACACGTATTGCTTACCGGTATCAAAAGCAGAATAGATTTACTTCGGCCATTTTTCTTATTTGAATACTTCACTTTCAAAGCAACTGGTACTATTTCCAGATGCAAACACCGTTGTGTTTTTAAGGTAACAATGACTAGTTTTCGTAGGAATTTATTTACAAAATGATTCGAGTAAGAATCAGCAGCTCAACTATTTAGCCTCTAATCATGTATTTCGTCGATCTTTTTATTTTTTATTGGTAGTTAAAAGGCTAAAAGAATACTTTCATCGTATTAATGAAGTATTTTGTCGTGGCAACGAAATTCTTATTTACTCCCCTACATAAGAGATTATTGCACTATTTTTTAATTTTTTATAAACCCCACTAAACAACACTGTATTATGAGAATGAAAATTACTATTTTTTTATTGGTCCAAATTTTTTGGTTACCACAAATTTATGGCCAATGTGATGGTGCTGATTTTGAAGAACGGAATGGAATTGCGATTTTAGAAATGGAATCGAAAGTATCTGGAAGTTGGCGAAAGGAATCACCCTCAGGCGCCTCAGCTAGTTCCGCTTTGACCTACAGAGGCACGGATTACTTCGGTACGCCGGGAAATTCGACCATAACTTACAAAGTAAAAATTAATTCATCTGGAACCTATAAGTTTATTTGGCGCAATAAAATAAGTATCATCGCCACTGATGCGGCACCCAACACAGAGCACAATGATACTTGGTTAAAAATAAAGGCATCTAACTTTTTCGGCAAGCGGGGTTCAAGTACAGTTTTTCCTGGGGGCTCAGGAAAATCACCCGTAGCAGAAGGATCTACTTCTGGCGGTTGGTTTAAGGCATACACAAATACCATAGATTGGAGTTGGTCTACCAGCACAAGTGATAATGATCCGCATGCCATTTACGCCACATTTAATAGTGCTGGTGTTTATGAAATTCAAATTTCAGGAAGATCGAAAGGACATACGATAGATCGAATGGTACTTTATAAAGAAAGTAGTTTTTCAGATTCACAGGCACAAAGTTTGTCCAGATCGGTCAAATCTTGTTCCGGTAGCACCCCTACCCCGCCGCCGCCAATACCGCCAACACCGCCAACACCTTCAACAAATGTGGCACCAACGGTAGCAATTACAAATCCTACGGCTGGACAAACTATTACAGCCGGAAGTTCCTTAAGTGTTAACTTAGCTGCCAACGACTCCGATGGATCAATAGTTAAGCATGAAGTTTTTGTAAATAATTCCTTGGTGGATACAGACGGTGCTTCCTATACCCCTTATGAACTAATAGGTATACAACCCGGAACTTATACGATTAGAGCGGTCGTCACCGATAACGGGGGAAAAACTGCTTCCACTAGCCGCAATATAACCGTGGGTACAGGTACTTCTCCGAATCCCCCACCGAATCCAAATCCAAATCCTCCTGCTTCCAACCAAGCACCCTCCGTGAGTTTTACAAATTTGGTCAATGGCCAAAGTTTTACTCCACAATCTGATGTTTCCGTAAATCTCTCGGCAGCTGACCCTGATGGAAGTGTGGTAAAATACGAGATTTTTGTAAACAACAGTTTAGTGGATACTGATGGGGCTGACTATACGCCACATGTATTATCTAGTATTCAACCCGGAAATTATTCGATTAGAGCTGTTGTAACCGATGATGATGGAGCGACCACTTCCGCTAGCCTCAATATTTCTGCGACAAACGGTACCGCACCACCACCAAATCCAACGCCTCCTGGAACTAATCTACCACCTTCGGTAAGTTTTACTAACCTTACCAATGGCCAAAGTTTTACGCCAGGTTCCAATATTTCTGTAAATATCGGGGCACTTGATTCTGATGGTAGTATCGTAAAACATCAGATTTTTGTAAATAATACCTTAGTCGATACAGATGGCACCTCCTATACACCACACATAATTAATGACGTTGCGACCGGGACCTATGAAATTAAGGCGACAGTGACCGATAACGATGGTAGTGCAAATTCGGCTCTCGTAAATATAGTTGTTGGCGCACCAACCCCACCTCCATCCGGTAACGTACCGCCAACCGTACAGATATTGTCACCCACACAAGGACAAACAATTCCTGTGGGAAAAATTGCTTTTGTGGCCATAACCGCAAATGATAGTGACGGTAGTGTCACAAAACATGAAGTATTTGTTAATAATGAATTAGTTGATACGGATGGTACAAATTACACTGCACATCCTTTTCAAAGTACCGTAGCAGGTAATTATTCAATTAAGGTAATCGTAACGGATAACGAGGGTGCAACAGGTTCTGCCCTGGCAAATATTATAGTAGGATCCGGAACAATACCACCAACACCCAACCCATCCCCTTCTTCAATTAGCTTTAATTTAATCGATGCCGAGTCAAATACTGATCTAGGTATACTTACCAGCGGAATGAATCTAAGTGGATCAAGGAGCCAAGGAATCAATATAAGGGCCAATGTACCCTCCGCATCTGGAAGTGTTCTTTTTGAGCTTTCCGGTCCCGTTGCAGAACAGCGGGTAGAAGGATTCGCGCCTTTTGCCGCTTTCGGAGATACCGGAAGTAATTATAATGCCGTAAATCTTGCAAATGGATCTTATGCCTTAACTGCAACAGCATTTGTTGGAGGCGGAGGAGGCGGCCAACTAGTGGCGAAAACCACCATTAATTTTACAGTAGGTTCAACGACCAGTAAATCCGCGGTGGCATTTCCAAATCCTATACTCGCGGATGGAAGGGTATCTTTACGCTTGCCTGAAGGCACTTCTGGGAGGTTCGATTATAGCGTTTCGAATGCACAAGGTGTTATGATTGAGCAGGGTAATTTTAAAACCCAAGAATCAAAAACTGATATTAATTTGGAACTATCCACTGTAGGTAGACAGATTAAGGGCGTTTATTATTTAACCCTAATTTCTGGAAATTCCAAACAAATCATTCCACTACTAAAACAGTAGTTTATTGATAACTTTTGTTAGAGGAGCGGCCTACTGTTTAGAGTAGGCCGCTCTTGTTTTTCAACGTATAGTTTTATTTTGAAGGCCCTTTTTCATTTATCACGTCCCATTCGAGGGAGCTTAAAGATTGCATTATACAAAGCTCTACATCTAAGGATAGAATAGTTATTTTTGTGTTGTGTAGGAGCGTGTTCACTATTGGAATCTAAAAGGGTTCTAGTTGAACTATAGGTTGATTACCGCTCGCGTATTGCAATTTTGAAATCGAAAAATAAGAAGATAAAGAGAGCCATTAAACGAATTGAACATGAGGACCCGTCTACTAATTGTAATGCTATTATGTTTATTATATTCCTGTGGTCCTGATTTAGATGTCTTGAATACTACAGATTTTTCCCTATCGATCAATTTGCTTTTTCCTGAAAATAATACTGAAATTAAAGAAGGTAGAACCGTTTCCGATACCCAAAGTGAATTGGTCTTTAAATGGGCCGATGAAAATGAAAATGGTCCTTATACGGTTAATCTGAGGAATAATGACAATTTTCAAATGGAAGTATTTGAAAGTGATACTACTGAACTTTCTATACTTCTTAACCGGAACGTTGCCTATTCATGGTACGTTACCGGTACGTCCAATACCACAAGCGAGATTTGGAGTTTTTATAATGCCGGTCCTGAACTGGAATCTTCCGTTCCCTCGCCTGCCACTGCCTTATCCCCTAGCTCTGGCGCAGCTATTTCCCAAACCAGTACTACGGTGAATCTGTCTTGGCGCGCTGAAGATTTTGATGATGATATTGTAGGGTATGATGTATTTTTTGGAGAAGTTGAAGATCCTCCCCTATATCAATCGGATGTTATTGAAAGTAGATTAAATGGCATTCCGGTTAGTGCTGGAAAGACCTATTATTGGAAAATAATAACAAAAGACAGTATGGGTAACACATCAACATCGGAAATTTTCTTTTTTACAGTTGGATAAAATAGTTTGCCAATAATCCCAATTTTCCCATTTGCTTAGTTGAATACGTACTGTAGGATTAATATAGCTTTCTAGTCTACCTACTATTAACTAAAAAGGAGGTAAGCCTTTTAACCTAATGGAGCCTATATAACAAAGTATTTATTAGATAGTCTCCTCAGTAAACTATTGTTTTTCTTATTTAGAAATCTGTAATAATAAACTCAGACCTTCTATTAACAGCATGCTTCTCTTCCGTGCAATAGGTTGTATCATCGCATTCGTTCAACAACTTTCGTTCCCCAAAGGCCTCGGTTTCCAATCTAGCATCGGCCACCCCCTTTGCTAGTAGATATTCCTCCGTCTTATCGACCCGTCGTTTAGAAAGCCAGTCATTATAATTTGAAGTACCCCTAGCATCTGTGTGGGACGTAATTTTTAAATTCAAAGAAGGTATTTCCTCCATGATTAGATATAAAGAGTCCAGGATTGTTTTGGACTTGTTGCCTAATGCGGATGAATTTAAATCGAAATAGACGTAGCCCAAACGCTCAATACGTGACCTAATATCTTCCTTTCTTTTATTTTCAGCGTCTAACTTCGCTTTTTCAGCAGCGGCCAATTCAGCTTCCTTTCTTTCCCTTTCGAGTCGCTCCGCCAATAAAGCCTCGTCTCGCAAGCGATTTACTTCATTGATTGAATCTTGCTGGCGCTGTTTTTCTTTTTCGATAGCAGCCAAGAGTTCTAATTTTTCTTCTCCCCTTTTTGATAATCCTTTCTCAATACCAAACTGATAGACAACCCCAGCAGCGTGTTGGATATGGTTTGTTGCCCCATCGCCTTGGCTCATCGCCCATTTACCCGATGAGTTGAAATCTAAGCCCCAACGGTCCGAGAACCAAGTTCTAAACCCAACAACCGCATTATAGGTGCCCCTTCCCAAATTATTGGCATCCGTATAACCCGCGCCAATACCAACATAGGGATCAAACCAACCGGTTTGGCCAATTATTTTATTTAAATCATAGGTTATCCTGGCATCCAAACCAAAATAATCAATATCTGAAGGATTGATAGTACCATCAATGAGGTTTCCCTCTTGGTACTTATTATAGGAACCAATGGCCTCGATACCCAATCCATTCTTGAAATAACGCCCTATACTTACCCTTGACGGGAAAGGCACCATATTCCATTCGTCACCCACATTAAAAAGGCCGTCAAAAACATTTCCAGAATCATCCACGGCATTGAAACCAACACCAAAAATCCATGAGCTCTGGACAATACTATCCTTCGCCGTTATTTCTAAATCTTCTTGTGCAAGAGTGATATTCGCCGATGAAACAAATAGTAAAATAAAAAGGTATTTAGCAGTTTTCATAAAATGTAAAATTGGGGTTTAGATTGTAAAATTAAAATAAGCTATGTGTACTAGCAAAAAAGTACTTTGTATGGCAGCAAAAATCGATTGTTAGTTAAACGTGTAGGAATTACCGACAAAAATCTATTGAAATTTGATTTTTTGGGTGCTTTTAGGAAGTTTATAAATACTAAATGGACTCACTATAGGTTGTTTCTCATTTGCCTCGATTTTTGAGTCAATTTTACGCACATATAGGTAATCCTCTCCCTTGCGTAGGTCCAAGGTTGAATTAGGGTGACTCGTAGCTCCACCACACCAAACTAACAACATATGCGCATTGAAATCTATGGATGGAAGCTCCAGACCCGGCTTCCGGGTTCGGTTAACGATGCCGTAAAATGACTGTAATTCTTCTTGACTCTTAATTACCAACAATTGTTCTTTTTCAAAACCACTATAGTTTTCCTGAACAATGCGTTCCATTTCCAGATTTTGATTAGAATCAATGGCAAAAATATCCGTGCTTTTGCATGAAATAAGTACCAAAAACACCACTAAGAAAAGGAAGCTAAAGGCCTTATGCATTTTTGAACCGACTTTTGAACGCCCTTTCATAGACTTCCTCATAAAGCGGCAATACTTTTTGAATATCAAATTTTTGGGCCTCCTCCAATGCGTTCAATTTAAAGCGCTCCAGAACGGCATCGTTCTTCAAAATAGTGATGGCCTTGGAAGCCATATCCGCTATATCCCCAACTTCACTCAAAAAGCCACTTACACCATCCACATTGACCTCTGGAATACCGCCAGCATTACTCGAAATAACAGGGACTTTGTTGATCATAGCTTCCAAAGCAGCAAGGCCAAAGCTTTCAGATTCCGAGGGTAACAGAAAGAGATCTGAAAAACATAGAATTTTATCGATTTCATTGCTGTTTCCTAAAAAGATAACCTTTTTGGCGATGCCCAATTCTTCACACAACCGTTCTGCACCCTCCTTCTCAGGCCCCTCGCCTACCATGATTAGTTTTGCGGGTACCTCTAACTGTATCTTACTGAATACCTTAATGACATCGGGTATTCGTTTCACTTTTCTAAAATTGCTGATGTGTGTTACGATACGCTCATTTTCATTCGCCATATTGGAGCGTTGGCAGTCGGTAAAGGAATGATTATATTTTCTGGTATCAATAAAATTCGGGATGACCTCAATATCACCTTTAATATCAAAAATTTCCAAGGTCCCCTTTTTTAAACTTTCTGATACTGAAGTAACTACATCTGATTGATTGATACTAAAAGTTACAGCAGGCTTATAAAACGGATGTTTGCCCACTAAGGTAATATCCGTTCCGTGCAAGGTTGTAATCATGGGCACATAGATACCTTCCTCCTCCAACATTTTTTTCGCCATATATCCGGCATAGGCATGGGGAATGGCATAATGTACATGAAGTAAATCTATATGATGTAGCTTAATCGTATCCACCAATTTGCTGGATAGCGCCAACTCATACGGTTGGTAATGAAAAAGTGGGTATTCCGGTACATGAACTTCGTGAAAAAATATCCGATTACTCAACAGCTCTAAACGGACCGGTTGTTTGTAGGTTACGAAATGAACTTCATGTCCCCTATTTGCCAAGGCAATCCCCAACTCTGTGGCCACCACACCACTTCCACCAAAGGTAGGATAACATACTATTGCTATTTTCATTACTACAAAACTACTTTTTAATTTAGAATTGCGTCGTAAATGGCTTGTTGAATTCTTGTCCTTAACGCAGATTTAACTAATAATGTATTGGATGCGGACGGGTAGGTCCTATTGGATAGAAACACGTATACAATCTCTTCCTCGGGGTCTGCCCAGGTGTATGTGCCCGTAAAACCACTATGCCCAAAACTTTTTCTGGAAACACAGCCACAAGTTGGTCCGCTATGGGCCAATTCAGGCTTATCAAAACCTACCCCCCTTCTTACATTTTGATCGCAGAAGTAGCAGGTATTAAACCGCTTCACCGTTCTTGAGTCAAAAAACTTGGTCCCTCCATAATAACCATCCTGCAAATACATTTGCATGATTTTGGCAATATCGTTGGCATTGCTGAAAAGGCCCGCATGCCCGCCCACACCACCTTGCATGGCCGCGCCCATATCATGCACGTAGCCCTGTACCGTTCCATATCGATAATAATCATCTTCCTCCGTGGGTACAATCTTTTGTTGTTCGAACCTCCCAAGGGGGTTGTAGGCAGTATGGTTTGCACCAATCCTGCTGTACAAAAAATTGTCCGCAAGAAAATCCAAGGATTGGCCGTAAGTTTCCTCTATGACCTTCTTCATAACATAATAAGGCACGTCGCTATACCGATACCGGTTCGATTTTAAATCCTGTCTTCCAATCCTGTTGTAAATGGAATCCTGATAGGCATCTGCAAGATAAAGTTGGTCGTAAACCTTGGTGGAAAAACCTGGTGTTGGGGTAGCCCTATAAAATTCAGCTGAAGGCTTTCTGTCCTTATCCAATGTGTTTATATAAAACGGGATCCAAGCAGGCAAGCGTCCGTAATGGGAAAGGGCTTTTAGCACGGTAACGTTCTTTATTTCCGTGTTGGAATAATTGGGTACTAAATCTTCGAAGGTATTGTTTAATTCAATTTTACCCTCTTCCTCCATTTTCATGACCATGGGGAGTGTAGCCAAAATTTTTGTCAGTGAAGCAAGATCATAAACATGGTCATTGGTAATTAGTTCACTTGAACCATAGGTAGGCCTACCAAAGCTTTTTTGATAAACTACTTTTCCTTTTCTTGAGACAAGGATTTGCGCCCCTGGAAACATCAAACTATCCAAACCATCCTTTACCAGACCGTCTATAGCCCCCAATCCTTCAGTGCTTAAACCTACGCGCTCCGGAATACTGTAGCCAAGCCTGCTCAACGATTTGATTTCAAGCCCTGTGTTAACGGGAAACTCCTTCGAGACGGAAACCGGTAATTTTCCTGTTGCTCCCAATGCTCCAAAGAGTACTTCGGCCGTTTTTTCCTGCGCAATCGCACTATTTTGATACGCCATAACAACGGCATCGATACTTTGAAAAGAAGCAACATCGGATAAGGCATAGGGTTTTGCGAATACGCACAAAATTAGGTTAGAGGTTCGTTCCTTCGCTATTTCCTGAAGCCACACAAGTTCACTTTTAGAAAATGAATACCCCTTCCATGGGCTTTCATTA
Organism: uncultured Cytophagales bacterium; assembly: GCA_963729615.1. Taxonomy (GTDB): domain Bacteria; phylum Bacteroidota; class Bacteroidia; order Cytophagales; family Flammeovirgaceae; genus JBLIFI01. Next base: position 4,693 of record CAVSOI010000020.1, on the reverse strand, counting down.
CTTTTATGCAAACCGATAATTACCAAATTAAATGGTTTCAACTTAATTTTTAAATCTTCAATGCTGTTCGCATTGACTACGGTAATATCAGCGTAATTTTTAAGTCCTTTTATAAAAGCTTCATTGGGGGCATCGCCAAACTTAACGTAGGCTATTTTCTTATTTTCAAGGTTTTTGATTGCCAAGAGGTCAAGGTTATTTTTTACAATGGTTATGGCCGCTTCCATTGCTTCCTCATAGACAATATCATTTTCCAAACTGTTCAATTCCTCATATAAATTAGAGAGATCGACAGGAGCATAATTGTTTAGACCTGCCTTATACTTAGCCATCAATATTTTTTTAACGGAGTAAGCCAAGCGCTTTTCCGTCAATTTACCGTTTTCATAGGCTTTGGTCAATTTTTGCTTGGCACTGGCTACATCCTCGGGCATTAACAACATGTCGTTACCCGCCATAAATGCCGCCATTTCAACGACTCCGTCCTTTCCTTGGGTCGATACCCCTTTCATGTTCAACGCATCGGTGAAAATCAATCCCTCAAATCCCAATTCTTCACGGAGTAATCCGGAAATGATCTGCTCCGAAATTGAAGATGGCAGCCCTTCCTTGATTTCTAAGGCGGGTACCTCTAAATGGGCCACCATAATACTGCTTATCCCAGATGCTATTATCTTTTTAAAAGGATAAAGCTCCAAACTATCCAAACGGGCCCTTGAAAAAGGAATGACCGGGAGGTTGTGATGCGAATCAACTGCCGTATCCCCATGACCGGGAAAATGTTTGCCGTTGGCCAGTACCCCGGCACGTTCCATCCCTTTGCTAAAAGCGATTCCTTTCTGCACCACATTATCCCTGTTTTCACCAAACGAGCGATTTCCAATAATGGGGTTCTTCGGGTTGGTATTAATGTCCAAATCTGGCGCAAAATTGATATGGACCCCTAGCCTTTTGGCATGCTTCCCTATTTGATACCCCACTTTCTCAACGATGCTGCTATCCTGGATCGCTCCTAAGGTCATATTCCAAGGAAAGGCATAAGTAGAATCCAAGCGCATGGAAAGGCCCCATTCCGCATCCATACCGATCAACAATGGAACTTTGGAAACGGATTGAAATGTATTTGATAATTTGGCCTGCCTTACCGGTCCTCCCTTTGAAAAAATGACACCGCCCAAATGTTCTTTTGCAATAAGACTTATACTGATCTGTAGCCGCTTGACTCTGGTCTGATGCGATACTTACCATGAACAGTTGCCCCAGTTTTTCATCTAGACTCATCTGTCCGTATTTCGCTTCTACCCATTGCTGCTGGGCAAGGCTATCGCTTGTTTGTAATGGATTTTGCGCCATTGCCACAATTGAGCCTATTAAACTTAAAAAAACAACGAAATAGAAGCGCATAATTTGAAGTGTAATGAGATAACTACGATGCAATGAAATTATTGCATTTCACCGATAAAACCCAATAAATAAAAGGTATTTGAAAGAATGTTCCTATAAAAAACGGGCATGCCAACTTTCAGAAGCAGGAACCTCCCAATGTTCTAAATATTCACCCTTATTCGCTACAAGGTTGTTAAAAACAATGGTATTTTTTGAAATCGCCTTTTGTTTGGCCATAGCCTTAAAATCAACGAGGCTTTTATACGCAACAAATGCACCCTGTTTGTAGGAGACGTTCATTTTATCCAGTAAAAGGATGTCATACTTTTTTTCCAGCCCCTGTATAAAATGTACGGAGGCATCTATAGAACATCCGGTTGCACCTTGGGCATTTTGATCTAAAGCTATAATTATAAAGCGTTTATATTTTATTTCGTACCCAGCGTTTAAGTCATTTCCATGGGCTGTCCAGCTTTCAAGAAAGGTGTCCAACCCTTGCCGTATCTCCGTTAATTCGTCATCAGACAAGATCTGCTTGATTGATAGATCCAGATCTCGCCGATTCGGGTAAGGTATCAAATTCTACTAGCACTTTAATTTATTTATCGAATTGAAAAAATGATTTATCTAAAGGTCTTCTGCGGATGCAATCAATTCAGCTATATCCATTACAGCAATTGAAGCTTCCTTATCCTTATTCTTTACGCCATCGGTCATCATGGTATTGCAAAAGGGGCAACCGGCCGCAATAATTTCCGGAATTGTTTCCAATGCCTGTTCGGTACGTTCAATATTTACGTCTTTATCCCCTTTTTCCGGTTCCTTGAACATCTGCGCCCCACCTGCTCCACAACAGAGTCCGCGTTGTTTGCAGCTTTTCATCTCCACCAATTCGGCATCTAATTTCCGAATCAAATCCCTAGGTGCTTCGTAAACGCCATTCGCCCTTCCCAAATAGCAGGGGTCATGAAATGTAATCCGTTTTCCCTTGAACATACCACCTTCCATGGTGATGCGACCTTCTGTAAGCAATTGTTTTAAAAACTGGGTATGGTGCACCACCTCATAATCGCCTCCCAAGCCAGGATATTCATTTTTCAGGGTATTGAAACAGTGCGGACAGGCCGTTACAATTTTTTTTACCGCATACGCATTTAGCACCTCAATATTGGTTACCGCCTGCATCTGAAAACAAAAATTCATTTCCCGCCCGTTTGGCCGGGTCTCCGGTACAACTCTCCTCCGTACCCAAAACCGCAAAGGAAACCTTGGCTTTATTTAAAATTTTAACGAAGGCCTTCGTTATTTTCTTTGCCCTATCATCAAAACTACCGGCACAACCCACCCAAAATAAAACCTCTGGAGTTGTCCCTGCCGCAAAAAGTTCCGCCATTGTAGGCACTTTTAATTCACTTGCCATAGTATTCTTTAAGATTCTTTACTCCAATTTAAACGGTCCATTTGGTTGAATGGCCAAGGTGCCCCGTTATTCTCTATGTTCCCCATCATATTGTTCAAATCTGTAGGGGCGGCCGATTTTTCCATGACCAAATATTGTCGCATATCCATGATTATGGACAAAGGATCTATACTTACCGGACAGGCCTCAACACATGCATTACAGGAGGTACAGGCCCACAGCTCCTCCCGTGTTATGTAATCGTCCAATAGTTGTTTCCCGTCATCCTTGAACTCCCCGTTGTTCTTATCCATGATGTTTCCTACTTCTTCCAAACGGTCTCGGGTATCCATCATAATTTTACGGGGCGATAATTTTTTACCGGTCTGGTTGGCCGGGCATTCACTGGTACATCTACCACATTCCGTGCAGGTGTACGCATTCAATAACTGTACCCAACTTAAATCGGCAACGTCTGAAGCCCCAAACTTATCCGGTACTGCCGCATCATCTGCAGGCGCTGCAAAAGGGTCGGCACTCGGATCCATCATCATACGTACTTCGTTGGTGACGGATTCTAAATTCTTAAACTGCCCTTGGGGTTTTAAACGCCCATAATAGGTATTTGGAAACGCAAGTAAGATGTGCAGGTGCTTGGAATAATACAAATAATTAAGGAAAGCCAAGATCCCTGCAATGTGCAACCACCATGCAGTACGCTCGACAAGTATAAGGTTTGCGATAGACAAATTTTCGAACAGAGGTGCGATAAGACTACTAACGGGAAAGGCACCTGCTGCAACATAATGCTCCGCTCCCAATTGTTGTAATTGATAATCGGCGGCATTCATGGTAAGGAAAAGGACCATGAGCACAACCTCTATATACAGAATAAGATTACCATCTTTCTTTGGCCATCCCTTCATTTCCGGGCTCAAGAATCGCTTTAAACGGATTACGTTTCTACGTAACCAAAATGCAACAACGGCAATGATTACCAGCAGGGCCAAAACCTCAAAGGAAGCGATCAAATAATCATAAATGGGTCCAATAAATGAAAACAGTCGATGCGTGCCAAAAATTCCATCCAAAACAATTTCAAGAACTTCTATATTGATGATAATAAAGCCGACATAAACGATGATGTGCAAAAAGCCCGCTATTGGCCGTACCACCATTTTTGTCTGCCCTAGGGCAATCTTTGCCATATTTTTCCAACGCTGTGATTTATTGTCGGAAACGGCCACATCTTTACCTAATAGAATATTTCGTTTTAACTTGGAAACATTCCGTACAAAAATCCTATTCCTGCTACAAGCAGCACTAAGAAAATAATATTGGGGAGGTATTGCATGAATTTAATCTTCTAAATTTTCTGCCGGGTCATCTTCCGGTAGGGTGTATTCCTTTTGCTTTTTGCCAAATACCGAAACGTTAACATAGCGCTTTGGGTTAAGCCGTAGGTCTTGTAACAGGAGGTCCAATTCTAGTGTCGCGTTGTTTAAATTGGTGTACAGTTCTTTATCCGTCATCAAAAGTCCCAAAGTACCGTCACCATTTTCTATTTTTTGGGTCACCTTGTCCAAGCTCGCCATCGTTGATTCCAAACTTGCCAAGGTACGGCCAAGCCCTGCGGCATTTAAGGAATCTGAGAGTTTGGCAAAATTAGTGGTAAGCACATCAAAATTTTTGAAGGAGTTATCCAATTTATCCCGGTTAGTGTCCAAAACACTGTTCAAGGAAACCGCGCTGCGATTAAGGCTGGCAATTAAATCGCTTAATCCCCCAATAACTTCCTTTAAATCTTTTTTGGTCTTCGTATCCAGTACAGAATTTACGTTCACCAAAACGGAATCGGCATCTGAAATAGCGGATTCAAATTTACGCACCAACGGTGTCAATTTTTGC
>CAVSOI010000019.1:0-387227 GCA_963729615.1 uncultured Cytophagales bacterium | reverse complement strand
TCATTCAGTTTTCATAAAAAAATCGATGACTGATTATCAAATCCTTGTAATTTCATTCTGTAGATTCCTCTTCCTAGAGGAATACAAAGTAATAATGTTGCCTTTGCCTTAAAAAAATCGCTAGAAAAATTAAAATTACTTGGGAATGCAAAAAACCAAGAACTCTGTAATGTATTATTCCAGAACGCTTTTGTTAGAGGTTATGTCTATACTTCTACTAGTTCTTCTTGGAAGAAGAACCTACAAAATAAAAAATTTCAAGGTGGCTTTTCGATAATCGTTTTCTAGCATTATTTTTCACAAACATTGAACATCAATTTATGACAAATCTGATTAAATCAGCACTCTAGAAAGCTTATTCAATTGCATCCATCTTCAGATGGATGTTTAGGAAGGACTTCCGTTCAATAAAATCCAAAAAAAAGAACTCACTTTAAGAAAAGTGAGTTCTCCAACTTTAACAATTAAACCAAATAATCCTTTAATATCTATGAATAGAAATCTTAGAATTTCTTTTGCTTATTCAAATGTAGGCAAAAACGGCTTTTCAAGATTCTCTACTTCGATGAACTGGCTTTCTTATTCGATGAATGCGAGATATTTTCGGTAAACAGGTTTAGAATTGCCTGAGAAATTGCAGTTTTTGAAGATAAACAAACCTTTTTAGTATCCTAAGGTTAAGGAAACTGCAATTTATAGAATTCGTAAATTGCACTCGAAATTGATATTCAACAAACTCATTTTTATACTTCGGATGGCAAAAAAGAAAATAATTGTAATTGGTTCGGGTTTCGCTGGACTTTCTACTGCCGCTTTGCTCGGAAAACAAGGACATGACGTTACTATTTTAGAAAAAAACGAACAAGCAGGAGGACGAGCAAGAGTCTGGAAAAAAGAGGGTTTTACGTTCGATATGGGACCAGAGTTGGTATTGGATGCCCGATGTTTTTGATGATTATTTTGCTTTGTTTGGCAAAAAAGTCTCCGATTTTTATGACCTCAAACGACTTGACCCAGGCTATCGGGTTTATTTCGGGAAAGATGATTTTGAAGACGTGCCCGCAGAAATGGCGGATTTGGAAGCGATGTTTGAGAAGTTGGAAACTGGAAGCAGTAAAGGTTTGAGGGAGTTTTTGGCTCAGGCAGAATTCAAATATAAGGTGGGAATGAGCGATTATGTTTTCCGCCCAAGCCATTCTATTACCGAATATTTCGATGTGCGCTTAGTAGTTGAAAGTTTCCGACTCCAAATGCTCCAATCAATGAGTAAGCACGTTCGGAAGTATTTTTCTAACTCCAAGCTCATAAAACTACTTGAATTTCCTGTATTGTTTCTCGGTGCGACCCCGCAAAACACGCCCGCCATGTATAGCATGATGAATTATGCTGATTTGGTTTTGGGAACTTGGTATCCGATGAATGGCATGAATGAAATTGTGCAAGCCATGGTCAAAGTGGCGGAAACGGAAGGAGTAAAAATTGAACTGAATCAGGAAGTAAAAGAAATTGTGGTGGAGAATGGGAAAGCGCAGAAAGTAATTACCACACAAGGCGAATTTGAGGCAGATTTAGTGGTTGCAGGAAGCGATTATGAGCATACTGAACAGAAACTCCTCAAAAAACAAGATAGAAATTACGATGAAAAGTATTGGGATAAGCGAACGATGTCTCCATCGAGTTTGCTATTCTACATTGGTTTAGACAAAAAAGTGGAAGGCGTGGAGCATCATAATTTATTCTTTGATGAGGATTTTGAACTCCATGCAGAGGAAATTTACACAGACCCGAAATGGCCAAGCAAGCCACTTTTCTATGCTGCTTTTCCTTCTAAAACCGACCCAAGTGTTGCTCCAGAAGGAAAAGAAAACTTATTTTTGTTAGTTCCCCTTGCGCCAGATTTACCCGACTCGGAGGAAACCCGTGAGAAATACTATAATAAGATAATGGACAGGCTGGAGCGAATCACTGGGCAAAATATTCGTGAAAATGTACTTTTCAAGCGAAGTTATGCGATGGATGATTTCAAAAAAGATTACCATTCTTACAAAGGAAATGCTTACGGCTTGGCAAACACGCTTACTCAAACTGCCTTTATGAAACCCAAAATTCGTTCAAAGAAAGTAGATAATTTATTTTTCGCAGGGCAATTGACCGTTCCCGGCCCTGGCGTTCCGCCCTCGCTTATTTCTGGGCAAGTAGTTGCGAAGGAAGTAGAAAAGTATTTTGGGAAGAATTGAAAAAAAACACTTAGTCGAAGATTTTTCGGTAGTGTGAAAGAGGTAAGGCTACTCTATGGATAATTCGGCACAAGCGGACGCTTGCGCTATGGTCTTTATTTTGTTAGCCTTACCAGTTTATCATTACCGATTTTTCGATGCTGAAATTAGTAATAGTGTGAGCTTCCCTGCTCGCACTTTTTTTGCTTTTTGAAGAATAACTAAAAAATAATTGCATTTTTTCAAGAACATGATAGCAGGTTTTTTAGAACCGTGAACAAATCGTAACCTTTTACAATAAAGTGCTGTATAATTAAAATAAGTGTTTAATTAATTACTACAACTCAAAATCAAAATTCACAATGGAAGAAAAGAAACTTGTTAGGTCAGAAAATGATAAAGTACTTGTTGGGGTTTGTGGCGGACTTGCCAAATACCTTGGAATTGACTCCTCTTTACTAAGAATAATTTTTGTGGTTGCTACTATTTTTGGAGTAGGCTCTCCTATTCTAATTTATGGAATTATGGCAATCATAATGCCGAAAGATGATTCGTATTTCCCAAACAGCGATAATAAATATTTTACAGAATAGCATTACTCACTTCTTTGCATTAATAAACTAAACTAACTAACAAGCCTTCCGATGAAAATTGGAAGGCTTTTTTTGTCTAAAGCCTATTATATTTGTTTCTCCAAGAGCTAAACCTGTCTTCGACAATACAATCAAAATTACGCAATTGCAACTTAAAAGCTACCTAAATAAACTCTCCAATCAGTTTCAGGCTTTACCAATTTGGTCTAAAATCGCATCAATTGTTTTGGTCGGATTCAGTTTATTGCTTCTGATTATCACGATTTTCTCTGATGATTCAGTTTGGAGACTCATTCCCGATGAAGCTTTTGCCGTGGTGGAAATCACTGGAATCCAACCGATTTATGAGCAGATTGACACTTCAGATTATGGCAATTCCCTGCAAAGTTTGCCTCATTCCGAATCTGTATTAGAGAGTTTGGAGTTACTCGACAGCATTTCCAATGAGATTATTCCACTCAAAAATCTGCTTCAGAAAGAAAGTATTTTGGTTTCGGCTCATGTAGTTGCCAAATCTGAAATTGGATTTTTATTTTTCGTGCCTATTGGGGAAGAGAAAAAATGGCTGTTCGATTTCGCCAAATCTAGGAGAACGAAATGGGAGAACCGAACATATAAAAATACGCCAATTTGGGAAACCAAAATTGGCAAAATCAACGAAAAACGCCTGTTCAGTTTCATTGAAAAAGACAATTGGCTCATTGGCAGTTTCCATGGCTATTTGGTAGAAGATGCGATTCGGATGTCAGAAAGGTCTTTTCTCGAAAATAAAAGTTGGAATAAAATCCACAGGAAAGAAAGGCAAAAGAAAAGTGATAAAGTTGGCGTAAAAATCCACTGGAATCATAGACAGATTTACCAACTGGCACAAAGTGTTTTCCAACCAAAAATTGCCGAAAAACTCAATCAGCTAGCTAGCGAAAAATGGAGCAGTTGGGCAAAATTGGACTTTTTGGAGAGCGATTTAATTGGAAATGGAAAGACCGTTCCAAAGAAGAAACGAGCTGAATGGGCAAATCAGAAGACAACAAAATCTAGAATTACCCGAATTACTTCCTGCCAATATTGCCTATTTCACTAGCTGGAATTTCTCCGATTCTAAAGCATTTTGGAAACTCCAACCGAAAGAGAGAGAACCGAAAAAAGGCGGACGATATTTTAGGGAATTTCGGTTTGGAGACAGCTGATTTTACTGATTTTTTGGGCAGAAGAATTGGCTTTTGCTTACGCTAATTTTGCTAGAGACAACTTCAAATATAGGTATGTATTAGTTGGAGTTTCAGACCCTGAAAATTTTGATGAAACACTTGATGAATTGGCAGAATCAAGCAGTTTTCTTCAAGATTCCGCTCAATCAAAACTCGCTTTCAAACATCATTCTATTGGAGTAATTCCCTTCCCGAACTTCCCAAAATTGCTTTTTGCAATGGAAAGTAATGGGGGATTTGAGAAGACTTACCATACCAAAGTGGGCGATTATTGGCTTTTGGCGAATTCTTCGGAAGCGATTATTGATTTCCTAGAAAATTTGGGAAAGGGAAATGTGCTGAAAAATAAAATCTCAAAAGATGAAGCAGACCAGTGGCAACAAGAGAAACATTTCACGCTGTTTATGCAACCCATTTATTTACAGTTACTTATAGAAAATTCTGTGGAGAAAGATTGGGAAAAATTGCTTTGGAAAAACCGAAACCAGTTCAAGCAATGGAAGTATTTCTATCTCCAATCAGATTTGCACAAAAACACGTTCAGTTTCCAACTCCAACCAAACACAGGAAGCTTTTACGAGTCGGAAAACGATTCCGTTTCTGCCATGCCAATTGTGGCTTTCCAAACCGAAATACCTGCGCCAACCGCTTCCAAACCTTATGTTTTCGAGAATTATTTAGATAGCTCCAAACAGGTTTTTGTGCTCGATAAATGGAAAAGAGCCAACTTAATTAGCAAGATGGGAAAGCGAAACTGGTCGGTCGGATTGGGGAATTCAATTGATTCAGACGTTTTTCAGGTAGATTGGTTCGGAAACGGGAAACGGCAATTCCTATTCGCTATTGGCAACAAAATTAGCCTGATGGACAGATTCGGACGTTCGGCTTATGGCTTCCCGATTTACACGCCAGCTCGCCCAATTTCCCAATTTAGTTTGTTTGATTTTAAGCAAAATGGCAGTTACCAAGTTGCTGTGGGAGACAAATTTGGGAATGTGAGTATTTACAATAAATTCGGAAAAGCTCGCGTGGGTTGGCAATCTAAAAAGCTAGATGGCGAGTTGGCAACAGAAGTGAAAAGCATTTGGGCTGGCGAAGAATTCTTCTTTGTAATTGCCCAAAAATCGGGAGTTCTGCATGTGTTTGACCAATTCGGGAGAAGTGAAGCAGGATTTCCATTGAGTTTCACGGAGGATTTAATAGATTTCACGGTAGAAAATGGCGATTCTAGCTCCAACAGTTTTATGACTTTGCTTACCCAAAAGGGAAATTTACTGAGAGTAGATTTGAACGGAAAAGTGGTTGGAACTCGAAACCTCCCACGCTCGCAAGTTACAACCAAGTTCCGAATGGTGTTTGATGAGTCGGAAAATCCACTCAATCCAGCCGAAAAGAAATGGTTGGTTTCCCGACAAGAAGGGAAGCAAATATCCATTTTCAACCAAAAAGGGACAAGACTTTTCAACAAGCAGTTCGAGACAGATGAGGCGAAAATCATTCAGTATTTCCATTTCGGTTTAGATGCAGAAATCATTGCCATCACCAGCCCAGATACCAAAACCTGCCGACTCTATTTTGTAGATGGTTCGGAGGTTTCAATTATTCCATTTCTGACTGATTTACCTATTTCGATTGCCTATTCTGAACTGGAAAGGGCTTATTTCATCTACTTTGCTGATGGGAAGAATTTGAGTGTGGAGCGATTGGGAATTTGAGGAAGAAAGTCTATTTATAAGTAAAAGAGCATACCACATGACAATTTTTGAAAGCCACTATTTTACCACACCCCACCCCTGCCCTAAAAGGGGAAGGAGCTAAATCCCCCTCCTTTTGGAGGGGTTAGGGGAGGTAGAAAATCTGAAATTCAAGCTATTGAGAAAAATTGTCATGTAGCATGGTAAAAAAGTTTAAATGATTAGCCTGAATAATGGTATCCCCTCAAAAGGGCATGGCAAATTGCTTCGCTGCCATGTCGAATTTGTCACTATCCAAGAAATTTTGCCGAGGTCAAATCTAGTCGGAACTTAATCTTCTGACGGACCAGGTCGGGCATCAGCCTGCCCACCTCACCCCTGAACTCGGATTCGCTCAGAGGCATCCGGCCACCGAAAAAAGTTGCCAATTGGGCTTTGTGGGCTTTCGAGATGTTGGAATGGTCCAGATACTTGGCGGTGGCCTCATTATAGACCAGCAGTAGCCCGGCCTGGCTTTCCCCCTGCAATGCGGCCAGCAGGTGCTTGCGCCCTTTGCCCGGTAATGTGGAGAAAACCGCAAAACTGTCCGAACACAGCACGTGGGTGTGCCAATTCTCCCCCGCCACCTTTACCCCTGTCGTATCAGTCTGGGTTATAGCCCTGCGAAAAGCCGGCTCTGAGGATGTTCCGTTTTTCACCAAGCCATGTCTCCTTGTTTTCCGTGAGGATATTCTGTATCGTGCCCGCAGATATTTCCACCCCCATTCCTTCGAGCAGGCCCAGAAGCTTGCCGTGGCTCAGATCGCCATAATGGTGCATCAGTACTACAAAGGCTTTCAGGTCATAGCCGAACTGGCCCGCCTGGGAGCGGTAGGCCCTCCCCTCCGAGGGGAATACCAGACCTCAATCTCGAACTCGGTGTTTTCCCGTCTAAATACCAAGTCTTGCTGGGTAAGCGTCTCGTACCCTTTGAATACCGCATCAGATGAAAGAATACTCTTGTCTATTGGGCTTTTTACCCGTCTGTCTATCTCCAGATTCTCTTTCTTCCCTCCTTGCCCCTCCTTCTTTTTTGAGATTGGCTGTTTGGGGGAGGAGATATCCTTGCCCAGTCTTTTAGTGGGAAAGACAGGCTTGCCCTGCTCTCCTTTCAGACTCGATATCTCATCCTTTAGTCTTTGGACTTCCTCCTTCAGTCCCTCCAGTTGGGTCTGCTGGTTTTCTATCACATTCAGTAATAGAGCCACTGCTTCTCTGAAGGAGGTGTCCGGCATTGAGTCTGCTATGATATGGGATAACTTTTCAAACATCTGTTTTCGCATTTAAATAACTATGCGTAAATTATTCCCATAGGGATACTTTACCCTGCTTTTTTGAGGGGATACCATTATTCGGGTTAAGTATAAACTGAAAATCTAGGTGTAGGAGTTTGCGCAAAGAGATAAATTTATCCATCAAAAATCACATTCGCACTCAAAATTTGCAATTTGAAAATACGGTAGTGTGAAAGATGTAAGGCTACTTTTGAGTATCTCGGCACAAGCGGACGCTTGCGCTATGTTTTTATTACGTTGGGCTTGTCGGTTTGCCACTAACGAAAATACTATCATTTTGTTTCAGAAATTGAACTTGAAGTTTTAGGGAGCTTCGTGGAGAAAATGGATTTGGGAAATAACTAAACTACACAAAAAATAAATCTTAACAAACCAAAATTTCGGAACAATCAAGCACTCGCATAGTTACTTGTACTCCATTCGGAAATTCTAGTCATATCATAGATAAAGGATTATACTTAGTGGCGTTTTTAAGAATATTTTTGGATTGATTTTTTGGGGATTTTACGAGATTTTCAAAACAGGCTTTTTAGGCATTTTAGAAACACGTAGCCAAAGCTACGTAGGGAGAAAATAACGAAGAAAGCATTTTTGATAAGCCGTAGAAACGAAAATTATGTCAATCCAAACATACTCTAATATTAATCTTATATCCGAAAATTATGCAATTACAATTTAATACTGTTTCCGAACCAACAATAGCTGGTGCGAAATGGAAAAGCCTATTTGATTCCTATTGGGCAAATTACAAAGTTTGGTTTTTATCGAAAAACACGGCTCTGACTCCAGACCTTGAGACTTCGCAGGCAGCACTCAAAAAGTATATGCCCAAAATGTGGCCAACTTATGTTCACTTATGCGAACTGACCAATGCTGACACAGACATTGCTCGTTTCTTGACTGGTTTTCAACCGCCAGCTTATATCAGTGCTTGCGCTCAGGCAGTAATTGATGCCGATGAAATTCAGCTGGTTCGCAACTATGATTACCACCCAGATTTACTCGAAGGCACTCTGCTATTGAGCAAATGGAATGAGAAAAAGGTAATTGGTACTTCCGATTGCCTAATTGGAATTGTGGATGGCATGAACGATTCGGGACTTTGTCTGTCCCTTACTTTTGGGGGGCGCAAAGAAGTTGGCTATGGTTTCGGCATTCCATTCATTTTGAGATATGTATTGGAGTTTTGCGATACGACCAAGAAAGCACTCAAAATGTTGAAGAGCATTCCCTCTCACATGTCTTACAATGTAACTGTGGTAGATAAGAAAGGGGAAATCAAAACAGTCATGTTAGCTCCTGACAAAGCGCCTTTGGTAAGTAACACTCCGTTTTCCACAAACCATCAGGGCAAAGTCGATTGGCCAGAAAATGCTCAATTCAATCAGACTGTGAAGCGATACAATTTTATTAAGAAATACCTTAAATCAAAAAATGTTAGTTCTGGGGAATTGGCAAAAGCCTTTTTGCATCCGCCATTGTACAACACGAAATTCACGGAAGGATTCGGTACACTTTATACTTCTGTGTATCAGCCAGAAAAGATGAAAATGAAATTGCTTTGGCCAAATGTGGCGATTGAGCGAAGTTTCGACCATTTTGAAGAAGAACAAATCTTGATTCAGTACAACCAGAATGTACAAACAAATTCTTCAACCTACGCGTCAGCAACCACTCCAGCAACTGGGGAATCGGCAACTGATTCTACCAGATGGCAAGATGCCGTGGTAGATTCGTTGGTGAGCAGTATGGCAGGCAAAGAATCGAAAGCAAAACAAAAGGAATTACGAGAGCGGTTGATGCCAAATGGGGAAATTGCTTGGGAGGCAATCGCAAACTACTGGAGTCAGTAACGAATCAGACATTGGGATTTTTTAAATTGAGGAAATTTGAGCAACCAAGGAACGAGTTAATAATAGCTTGTAACATTATCGCAGTTTATTTTTGAGGTCGGACCACGTTGGTTAGTCAAGCTGTTCCCAGCCGGGACAAAATAATGGGGCATAGCACTGGAACGCCAGTCCGATGGAACGCCAGTCCGACACTATGGCACATTATTTACACCCGCAGTGGAACTGGAAGAATAGACAGCGTGTCCCGGACCAAAAAGAAGGAAGGGGCAGTCCCACTGAGAATTTTAATGAGTTATTTTTTACTTGTTCCTAAGTAGTCTAATTTTTTACTCATCATTCAGATTTCTTACGATTGCAAGTGCGAAAATAGGAAAATGTTATTTGGATTTGGTACTATAGGAATATCGGTTTAGAGCGCATAGCACTTTTTGAAGCGGACGCTCAATGCTGTCAATTTGAGGAAAATATATGTTTCATTTCATATCAAAAAAAGTGTGATTTGAAAATATCAGTTCTGTAGGACGTAGCTCTAGCTACGTCCAAATCATAAACGGAAAGTACTGAAAATGCTTTTCAACGCTAAGTTGGTGGCATTGAGTGTCCGCTTCAACGAATGACAAGTCCGAGCGGATGCTCGAACTACTTGGGCGACCTATCCCGATATACCTGTGATATTATTAGTTTGAGTATTTCTAACTATCTAACAATTTTACCATCTATCAATCTGATTTACATTCCCTCCTTCACACCTTCTCGTGGCAAAAGGTGCAACTCGCCACATTGCGAGAATTTCACGCCTTCGGAGATTCCAAATTCGTGTGTTTTCACATATTCTTTAAACAATTTTATAAATTCTTCCGATTTTTCATCTTTCCTTTTCTTGAAATGATAGCCGAAATAATCTAAATGTCCAGTTTCGCTGAAATGCAAGTGAACATATACACGATGTTTTTTATCGAAATATAAGCCTTGTTCGTGGTAGTAAACTGTGAAATTATGCCACAGTTCATGCCATGCTTCATCTACAATTGCATGTTTTTTCTCATCGTTGTCACAGCATTTGAACTGCGCATCGGCAACTTTCGGATATTCCTCGTGCATTTCTTTACTTTTTTCTTTCTTCTTTTTCAAGGAAATTGCCTCGGGCTTATGTTCGTGTTGCGCCTGAATGTGAGAGAATCCCAGAAATAAAAATGCAGATAATAATAGAAACTTTGTCTTCATAATCATTTTTTCAGTTTGTAGTGAGTTTATTAGAGAAATAAGGTGGGGAAATTAGGCATTTCCGTAAGCAAATGAAAACTTTGCCAGTAAGAAAGCGTATCCTTCACACCTGATTACATTATGAAAACAAATGCTTAATTTTGCTAAGGAACGAGTTAATAATAACTTGTAACATTATCGCAGTTTATTTTTGAGGTCGAACCACGTTGGTTAGTCAAGCTGTTCCCAGCCGGGACAAAATAATGTGGCATAGCACTGGGTCGCCAGTCCGATGGGTCGCCAGTCCGATGGAACGCCAGTCCGATGGGTCGCCAGTCCGACACTATGGCACATTATTTACACCCGCATGGAACTGGAAGAATAGACAGCGTGTCCCGGACCAAAAAGAAGGAAGGGGCAGTCCCACTAAGAATTTTAATAAGTTATTTTTTACTTGTTCCTTAACGCTTGCACTATTTTTCTAATTTGACTTCTATTTGTACTTACGAACGAAAACCAACAAAGACATGATGAAATTCAAAGGATTATTCAAGCTCCCAAAACATAGGCAATTCGGTTACGAACCCATGTATTATGATGAGGAAAAAGAAGAGCAAGAAAAAAGAGCGCAATTCATGGAAGGCGCAAAACGAAGAGTGAAGACGGCAGAGGATTATGAGAAAGCAAGAGAAAGAATCTCCGATGCTTTTCAGGCTCGTCAAAGACCTGTTGCTAGCACAATAGCAACACAGGCAATGATTGCTCTTTTGGTCTCTGGGCTTTTAATTGCCTTATACGTATATTTTGGGGAATATCTGGATATGTGATTTGCTCGTTCAACGTCAAGACTGATTCATAAAAGAGTAATTGAACCAGTCTAAGAGGTAACTACTCAGGTGGTTTAAATTGCTGGTTTTTAGTGTATTACAAATTATAGAAAAATCTAAAATGTAACTTTTCAATTGAAATGGTATTTTTTTATCAAAACAACCTGAATAAATGCTTAAGTCAGTCAAATATTCTTTGAATAGTACAAAAAAAGTACCTGAGTAGAACATAGTACAACGAGTATGAAAACAGGATAAATAAGATAATAAGCTGTTTTTAGGTCAGAATCACTCAAACTTTCAATTCGCCAACTCGCTATTTCACCAATTCGCTAACTGAGTAGTTACTCAAAATGCTATTTTCCAATTGTGATGTTATTTTCCATTGCTTTTTTCTCAATCAAATCTAGTTTCCCCAATTCAGTCAGTCTTTCGGAATACAGACTTATGAGACCACTGCTGTCTTTCTGGTAATCGGAATTGGTTTCGACATAGATTCTGTGTGCGATGAACAAATTATCCAATCCGTTTTCATAATCTGCGTCCATAAATTGCATTCTAGCCAAACCGAAATAGCCTTCGGGGTCTTTCGGATAATAGAATTTAAGCTTTTCATAGCTTTCTATAGATTTTCTGTAATCTCCGATGCTAGAATAGCAAACGGCAATATTCAACAAAGCCAAATTCCCTTCAGGAAATATTTCAAGCGATTCTTGGTAGAGTTTGATGGCAGATTTAAAGTTTTGTTGCCTTCGGTAGGAGATTGCCAAATGGTCGATTGCATACACAAAACCTTCGTCCAATTTAATGGCAGACTTAAACGCCTTTCCAGCCTTTTTCAGATTATTGGCATTGAGATATTCATTTCCTTGGGCAAAATTTATGTTTGCTTTGGAGTTGTCAGACAAGCCATAATACTTTGTCTTTTTGTTCTCTATCACGAGGCGTCTTACATTGTAGCAGTAATTCGGAAGAACATCCACAGCTTCTTCCAAAGCTATTCTTATGCCTTCGATAGAAGATATTTGCTTCTTTTCTTCAGGCGTTCCTTCCATCATTACTTTTGCAAGCGCACTGGCAACACTAGATTTAATGCTGTCTTCGAGTACACTAAAATTGTCTATCGAATCTAGTTTTTCGCAAGCATTTATGGCGATTTTCTCTGCCAATGTTTGCCCATGCACATAGGAAAATGAGAATAGGACAAGAATTAGGATGATGATACTTTTCATGGTGTTTTTAGAGTTTAATTTGGTAGTATTTTTATGAAAACTCGGAAATGGCTGTCAAATTTTCTACTCTATCTGACCTTTTTGCTAGTCAAGGTTTTCAATGGAACCGGTAGCCGATGCTATCGCCTACGATGGGACTCGCCTTCATCTGCCGAAAGTTTCCTAACTTTCTTATTTTTAGCAAGTTAGGAAACTTGCCAATATTGATTCAAAGCTCGGTGGCGAGTCCCGTAAAAAGCCTTGAATAGCAAAGTTTAGATAACTGATAATCAATAACTTATAAAAATATTCGGAGTAGAGTATAAATTTCCCCAATGGTTAATCAATTCCCAAACGGAATGAAAATATGACGATAAGGCTCGATTTTTTGATTGAAGGCAGAAATTATTGCAGTATCTTTGACGTTCCCGTAGTATTTCTCGGCAATTTCCGACAACGTCTCGTCTTTTTGCATGAAATGAACGCCTTGCACAGGAATGGCAAACCAACGTTCTCCAACCACTTCGTTATATTGAATTGCCCCAGCATTATATACGTTGAAATCGTTTGAAAGCCCTTCACGAGTCATTTTTTTGGAAGCATCTCTGAAAAGACCATAAATTCGGTAATTCCCCGCATCGAAAGAATCAAACTTGTTCTCAATCACACTTTCCACTCGTTTGGATTCCGCTTTTTGCATAAACTCAATCCGAGCTTCCAGTTCTTTGGAATGATTCAGCAAGCTGTCCACTTCTGTCTGGCTTACTTTCAACTTGCGTTCCCAATTCGCTTTTGAGAATAGGAATAGCGTGGCAATAATTCCCACGAAAATGAGAAAGGCGATGAAATTTTGAGTCGAATTGATTTTTGGAGGTTTTAACTCGTTCTTTTCAGCTAAAGCAGATTCGCTTTCTTCAGGCGGTTGGATTTTGTAAAGTTCCGTTGCTCCTGATGTGATTCCGTTAGCATTATCTTTCTCCGAGTCAGTCTGGCTGGAATCAGTTCGACTGGATTCAGTTCGGCTGGAATCAGTTCGGCTGGAATCAGCTCGGCTGGATTCAGCTTTGTTCGATACAGAATTTCCAAATTTATTTTCTTCGCTCATGCTTCGATTTTTTCAGCCAATTTGGCAATGTTCTTCTTGGAATTTCCTACAAAAATTTCTCCATCTACAATGAATACGGGTCTTTTCAAAAAAGTATATTCCTCTAAAATATATTTTTTATAATCCGCCTCTCCCAAATTCATTTCCTTCAATCCCAGAGCTTTGTATTTGCGAGCCACACGGCTGAAAAGTGATTCATAGTTTCCCGTCAATTCTTTCATTTCCTCTAATTGAGATTCGGTAATCTGTTCAGTTTTAATATCTTGATAAGTAAACTCGTCTCCAATCCCTAATTCTTTAATAATTCGCTGACATGTATTGCAGGTGGAAAGATGATAGACTTTTTTCATTTTCTTAAATTTTTTTTGCGAAAATAAGCTTGCAATTGCTCTGAAACAAGATTTCTGTATTCTCCTCGGAAATATATCAAAATAGTTTGGATTGAGTTTCAACCTTTTTGTCAAATAAAAGGTTGTTTCCTGAAACAAAGACAAATCAATTTCCATTTATTCTGCCACATTCATGCATCGAATCTTATTTACTTATATCACTTTTTGTCTGATGATTTTATCCACAGCTTGCGATAAATTTGAGACAAATCCTTACGCCATCAAGTTCGATTCCGAGGAAAAGGACTTGACCGCCAAGCAACTTTCTCGTCTCACAGGCGAAATAGCACAAAGTCCAACCAAAGAAATTGTAACCATTGCCTTTATCAGCGACTCGCAAAGAGCTTTAGATGAGTTCGAGGATGGAATCGACCACATCAACCAAAACGACTCGGTAGATTTGGTTTTCCACGGTGGAGACATTACCGACTACGGCTTGCGCATTGAATACGAGAAAATGGGCAAAGCTTTGCGGAGATTGAAAAAGCCATTCTTTGCCGCTTTCGGAAACCACGATGCGCTGGGAACGGGCTTGTCGGGCTACAATGTGATGTTTGGCTCAACAAGATTCAGCTTCAAGGCTTGGGGTACGAAATACATTTTCTTCAATGGCAATCATTTGGAGTTTGATTTTTTGGATGGAGAAGCTCCCAATTTTGATTTTTTGGAGTCAGAATTAGCAGAGACTTCTGGCGATTTCGATAAAATTGTGATGGTCGCACACATGGGACCTTTTCATGGCGAGTTTGGAGACGATAATTCAGAACGTTACCATGATTTAATCAAAGGCAATGGCAAGGTGATTTATTCGATGCACGGACATGGTCACAGCCTCAAAGAAGGAGAATTGTATGGCTCGGGAATGAATTACTTACAAGTGAATAATGTTTTGGACAAGACTTATCATTTGGTACATATCTACAAAGATGGAAAAATTGAAACCGAAGAGGTTTCGTTTTAGGTTTCGTTATTTGGGTTTTCGATAATTTTTGCCAGACGACTTAAAATCCAAATTCGAATGTGTCTTTAATAAGTCTATTTCATGATTTATAAAGTTAGAAAATGCGTTTTGGCAAAATATTTCAAAACCCGTTATTTTACGTTATTTTTTTCAAAAAAAAACCCAAATGAAAAGTACATATATCTACAAATCCATTTTTCCGATTCTGCTAGTTTTTAGTTGCCTATCAAGTTTTGCCCAAGAAGCAGAAGATGAAGAAAAACGCAGACCTCGTATTTTACCCGATTACGGAATTCTGCAATATGCTGGGAGTATTGGTGCAGCCACAATTGGCGGAGGTTATCATTTGGGGAAAACCGACCGCTGGAATTTGGAATTCATGTATAGTTATACGCCAAAATACGATGGCTCAAAACAGCTTAGTGCAGGAACAATCAAAGGATTTCGTTCTTTCTTCGATTCAGTAAATATTTCCCAAAAGCATAATATCAAATGGATTCCCTTCCGATTGGGCTTGGGAGTGAATTACATTGCTGATAGTAATTTCTTCAGTTTTGGGTCGGATTTGCCTTACGAATCAGGCTATTATTGGCACAGAACAGGATTCAGAGGCTTGCTGTTCTTCCAAACAGAATTCAGCAAACCACTGAAATCCAAAACCATCAAAGAAGTGAGTTTATATTTAGAGGCAAATATTCAGGATTTGTATGCAACGATGTTCATTGCCGACAAAAAATTTACTGCCTACGATATGGTTATGCTAGGAATTGGCACAAGGTTGAAATTTGATTGAGTTTAGTATTCTAATTCTAACTGATGTTACGCAAAGGTTCGATTTTCATAATCCTCGCACATTGGCAACTTCAAAAGAATACTGGCAAGTGCCTTTCTGCGCAACATCAAGAGTATAAATATTTCCCTGGTAACTGGACGTAGCTAGAACTACATCTTACAGAACTGATATTTTCAAATCAAACTTTTTGATATAAAATTAAACATCTGTCTAATTCCCGAATCTTCCCCACTCAGCGGGTCTTTCTCTCCATTCGTTTAGTGAATTCAAATTATGGTTTTCCACCTTTCCTTGCTCAATGGAAACATCTAGCAGAGTGCTGTAGTCTGTCAGAGTGAAAAATGGAATGTTGGCAGTCTGGAAATTTTGTTTCGCCACTTCAAATTCATAGCTGAAAATTGCGGCCAAACCTTGCACATCGAAACCCAATTCACGCAAAGCCAAGGCTGCTTTCACGGAACTTCCTCCTGTAGAAATCAAATCTTCGACTACTACAATTTTTTGCCCTGGCGTAATCTGACCTTCCACCATGTTTTCCAAACCGTGGCTTTTTGGCGAGGAACGGACATAAATGAATGGTAAATCTAAGGCATCGGCAACTAAAGCTCCTTGGGGAATTCCCGCTGTGGCAACTCCCGCAATTCCTTCTGCATGAGGATATTCCTTTTTGATTCTTTCAATCAGATTTTCTTTGATATAACTCCTCACTTCTGGGAAAGAAAGTGATAGGCGATTGTCGCAATAAATTGGCGATTTCCAACCAGAAGCCCAAGTGAAAGGTTCATTTGCATTTATCTTGATTGAGCCAACTTCTAAAAGCTTTGAGACTATATTTTTAGCAATTTGCTGTTGATTGTTTTCCATTTCTTATATAAGTATTTGAGAAGTTGTGATTTTAATTATCAATTTGGTTGACGTTCAAAATCATTTTCTTTTTGTTGTATAGTTGTCCGATTATGAGGCAATTGGTTCGTATTGTGAACAGATAACTTAGCAATTCAGATTTATTTTTGTTGGAGTTTGCATTTGGTAGAGACATAAACAGTTGCGCAAATCTAACACGATTAACAGAATTTCCGCCTATTCCTAAAAAAGAATCAGAATTCAGAAGATTTGCCTGATGAGCAGGATTAATACAGGTGAAAAATAGAAAAATGGCAGAATAGTAAAGTAATCAACCGAAAATTAGATTATCACAATAAATCAATGGCTGTCAATTAAATCTTTACACTTACTTATAAACACTTAATTGGCGAGTTGCTGATTTGGCGAAATAGAGAATTGACAAATTAGGAGATTTCACTTTTGAAATTTGTATTTCCAAAATCATCACATCCTCAAATCAGCACATCAGCACATCAATTTCCCCAGCCTTGTTCGCCAACCAAGGGAACGAAGGAGAAGTTTCCGAAGTTTTCTTTTTCAATTTGGTCTTCGCTGATTCTAGTGATTCGGAACATGTTTTGGGTTCGGTTGTCTCCAACGGGAATGAGCATTTTACCGCCAACTTTCAGCTGTTCTAGCAAGCTTTTAGGCGTAGTTGGTGCGCCAGCAGTTACAATTATCTTGTCGAATGGTGCATGTTGCGGAAGTCCCAAAGAGCCGTCTCCACAGGTAAGATTGAAATTTTTATAGCCCAATTTAGATAGGAGGAATTTTGCATTTTCATGGAGTTTCCGCCTGAATTCTATCGAATACAATTCTACTTCTAACTCCAGCAAAACCGCACTTTGGTAGCCAGAACCCGTTCCTATTTCCAGCACTTTGTCTCCTTTTTTCAGCTCCAACAATTCAGTTTGCTTGGCAACCGTAAATGGCTGGGAAATAGTTTGCCCCTCGCTAATGGCAAAGGCTTTGTCTTGATAGGCAAAACTCTCAAAAGCATTGTCAATGAAAAAATGTCTCGGAATTGTTTCAATGGCACGAAGCACTCGGGCATCGGAAATCCCCTTAGAACGCAGAAGACTGACCAATTGCAGTCGTTGCCCTTTATTTTTATACGTATCTTTAAATTGCCAATTCAAAACAGGAAGTTTTAAGGGAGAGAATAAGTAAACTTCCCGAAGTTTTTATGGGAAATTATCTACGCAATAATAGAAAATTATCGGGCGAAAACAGTCATGCGAAGTTGAATTAATATGACTCATTTACTGAAAAAACGTAAACGATTGGTTAAACTATCTATAAAAATAGAAACCTATTCAGATTTTATCATCAATTTGGCAAGTGTCAACTCAAAATATTACATTAGTAAGACTTGATTTTCTGAATTAAAAAAAATTTTGATTTAGGATTCAAGTGTTCTTTATTAGGAAATCTATCATTCAAACCAATAACCAATGAAACATATAAGCTTACTTTTCGGATTGTTGCTGGTGGCATTTCAAGTTCACTCGCAAACTTATTCGCCCATTCAAACCCTGCGAGGTCATTTGGGGCAAGTTCAGAATATTCGTTTCAGCCCGAATGGGAAAATTTTGGCAAGTGGCGGGCAATATGGGAAAATCATATTGTGGGATTCAGGCACGGGTCAAGTCATTAAAAGTATAAGTGCACACACCACCACAATCAACGAAGTTACTTTCAGTTCTGATGGCGAAATGCTTGCCAGTGCTTGTATAGATGGCTCCGTAAGGGTTTGGGAAGTGAGCAGTGGCACGTTGATTGCCACTTATTATAACAGAGTTATTCTGGGAAGAGGAGCTTCAAGGCTTTCTGCTTTTGTGGTATTTACCCAAGACAGCAAATATATACTTTTTGCTGGAGACGGTGGTGCCATTATGCGTGCGCAATTGGGCAAAGACCGCTACGGACTTTCTTACAAGGCAGAACCCATTCACACCATGAATTTCGGTTCAGGTATGGCACCTTCAACTTCTAGGGTTACGGGCGGAACACTCTCACAAGATGGACAAGCGGTCATTGTTTCTGTGGAAAGGGAAATCAGAATCGTGAGTGTTTATAGTGGGAATTTGTTGCGAAAGTTTCAAAATTCCGCATTTCTGAATGATGTAGTTTTGGGCCGAAGAACAATCAGATTGCCACCTGGAGCATTGATGGCTACGTAACATTTTGGGATTATTATTCAGGCACAAAGTTGAAAAGAATCAAGGCCGGAGACGTAAACGATTATAGCGTGGCCGCATTCAACAACAACGGAACGCTGATGGTAACTGGAGTTGCCGGGAATGATGCCAATGTTTGGAATACGAGAACAGGACAGCGGATTGCCAGATTGGTCGGCCATGCAGGAAAAGTAAGACTCGCCAGATTCAGCCCAGTAGAAAACATGATTGCCACAGGAAGCTACGATGGCACTATCCGAATTTGGAAAGTGGAAGAGCCAGAAGATGAAATTCCTGACCCAGTAGTTCCGACTCCACCCAATCCGACCGAAGAGACAATTGTTTACAAAGAAAAAATTGTGTATAGAGATAGAGTTGATACTGTTTTTGTGGAGAAAATAGTAGAAAAAGTTGTTGAAAAGCCCGTGGAGAAAATTGTTTATCGAGACAGAATTATCAGAGACACAGTTTTTGTAGATAAAACAGTAACAAAGCCGGTGGAAGTTGACGAAGACAGCGATATTGATGTGGATGAAACAAAATTGGTAGTAGGCAAATCGTTCAATCTCAAGCATATTCAGTTTGAAAAAGGAAAAAGCTATTTGCTTCCTGCCTCTTCAAACGAACTGAAACGCATTATCGCCATCATGCAGAAATACCCCAAAATGGAAGTTCTGCTAGAAGGACACACTGACAATGTGGGAAATCCGAACAAAAACATGACCCTTTCTTACAAGCGAGTGATTACCGTGAAAAACTATATTTGCGCCAATGGAAACATTGCCGAAAGCCGAGTAGATGTAAAAGCTTTTGGAGAAAGCAACCCGATTTCCCCAAATAACAATGAAGAAAGCAGAATGAAAAATAGGAGAGTAGAAATGAAGATTACAAAGCTTTAAGTACAAGTGAAAAATAGTAAAATAGTAAAATAGTAAAGTAAGTTATTGAAGTTCAGAAATTTACGTTCAAGTCCAAATGCCAAATAATTCCTTCCACTTACGTAATAACCCCAATTATGAGTTACGTATTCGATAAGTACAATTGTGGATTGGGGAAATGAAGACAGGGAGACCTAGTCATTAAGAATTAAGAATGATATAAGCATTTGATAATCAACACTTTGATTTTAATATATTTCGTCAAATTATTACCATGTGCTTTTTGATTAAATATAAAAAAAGTGCAATGCAGTAAATCATAAATTTTGACTACTCAAAGAAAATACAGTTAATCTACTGATAGTCAGTTTTTAAACCCATTATTCGGGTTGCTATCATACTACTGACATGAGTAAATCGCTGGCAGAGTCCGCAGGTCCTGCCAGACGTTGAACGGGTTAAATCGACCTTCGGCAGGGTTGTCTGGAACCGAACAGCCGATGCTGTCGCCATAGACACCTCTGCCGAGGTCTTGATTTTTGGAAATGTCCAGTAGTATGATGTCAAATAATTCCTTCCACATATTTTAACCATAAATATACTATACTGATGGTTCGGCAATCCGATGGTTTGGCAATCTTGACAAGAAAACTAACTACATCATTATGGAATCATTTATTTAATCTCCCTTACCAAAGCTTCGCTTTCCGACAAAAAAAATTATTTTTACCTTTTCTAAAGTCAAATAGCGGAAACTTGCAGTTTGACTTTGGACTAAAGACTAATATCTTTGGACTCTTTAATTTGAACAGACTAAACTCTAAAAATATGGCTTACAATCTGCTAAAAGGAAAACTTGGAATTATTTCGGGTGCATTAGATGAGAGTTCAATTGCTTGGAAAGTGGCTTTGAAGGCACACGAGGAAGGTGCGAAATTCGTATTGACAAATGCTCCAATCGCCTTGCGAATGGGGAAAATCAATGAACTTGCCGAGCAATGCAACACCATTGTAATTCCCGCAGATGCCACTTCTGAAGAAGACATTCAGAAACTTTACACCGAGGCAATGGAGAAATTGGGCGGAAAGCTAGATTTTGTCCTGCACTCAATAGGAATGAGTCCGAATGTGCGGAAAAACAGGACTTACGGAGATTTGAACTACGATTGGTTTCATAAGAGTTTGGATATTTCTGCCATGTCATTCCACAAAATGTTGCAGGTTGCCGAGAAAATGGATGCCATTAACGAATGGGGTTCAGTTGTGGCACTTTCCTACATTGCCGCTCAGCGTGCTTTCCCAGATTATTCTGACATGGCACAGGCAAAAGCCATGCTCGAATCAATTGCCAGAAGCTACGGACAGCGTTACGGCAAATTGAAAAAAGTGCGTGTGAACACTATTTCGCAATCTCCCACAGCCACTACGGCAGGCAAGGGAATTGGCGGTTTCGATGCCTTTTTCGAGTATGCAGAAATGATGTCTCCACTAGGAAACGCCTCGGCAGAATCTTGCGCAGATTACGTGATTTCCCTCTTCTCTGACTTAACCAGAATGGTTACTATGCAGAATTTACTGCACGATGGCGGATTCTCTTCTACGGGAATTACCGAGGAAATGGTAGAGAAAATCAGCGAGGGATTGGAGAAGAAATAAGAATAAGTTAAACCAAAAGTCCCTCTTTCAATTGTTTGGAAGAGGGATTTTTGGTTTAAGCAGTAGCTTAAATATATTCCTATTTTTAGGTCTTAACAATCTAATTTATAGGCATATAAAAAAGTGCGTCCCTTCGCAAATAAATAGCACAACGTGCTTAAAATCTCATTTGAAGATTTAATTTAAAATAGAGCTTTCCATTTTTCTCTTTGTACAATTTCCCGAATCGATGCCTTGTAGTAGATGGAGTGTCTAATTTGATATTTTCATAAAGATATTGCTTTAATGTTTTCATATCAATTATATGAAAACCAACCATTTCTCCAGTCTTTTTCATTACAATTGCTCCATTCGCCAAATATTCTCCATCCCATTTTTTTCCTGCAAAAAATCCCAATAGAATATCAATCAATAATTTTTTGATTTTTATTTCAAGAACTCCAATCTCTCCATAATTAACAAGTTTATTCAAAGAACCCTGTTCATGAATATCTTCTACAATAGATGAAATCTTTGAAATTCGTTTCTTGTAAAATGCCAAAAGTAGTTCTCCAACTATTTCAGGCATTGAACTATCAGAGATTTTGAGATTGTACTCCATAGAACTTCTCTCCGCTCCAATATATTCTAATTTCCCTCCAAATTCTTCTATATATTGAAGCCTGTCTTTTAACTTTTGCCTTGTATTGATTTCGTTTACCTCATCTATTTTTCGGACATCAAAGTTTTTTACTTCAAAGATAAAATTCGTATTGCCAGAAGCATTCAAAAGAGTAGGCTTGCTTCCCAAATAAGATTTTATGCCAAAACCTTCACTATCTTTTTTAATTTCTGCGTTTTCAATATCCAAAACAACATCAGATTTCTGATTGCTTGAACCGCCTTTAATTACATTAAATCCTAGTTTGTTTTGAATTATTTCAAATTCAGGAATAGCAAATGCACCTTTCCCGTTTGAAATCACATTGGTTAAATTGCTAAGATTCTCAGAACTTAGAATTTCACTTATATCTATTGAATTACTAGAATCGTCTGATTTTGCTAAAACAGTAGTAGAATCCACAATAAAGAAATCCAAGTCTAGGTTTCTGGTCGTTACTTTTTTAACATCAAAATAGCTTTCCATCTGATTCAGTTGAGCGTCTGAAAGATGTATTTTCTGTTCTGCCAGTAACTTCACAAAAACCAATAGTTCAGTCCATTCCCCTTTGTTTTTTGTTTGTTTCATGTCTGACTTCGTGTTTAGATTTTCTAGGTATTTCAATAATTGCCTCCCTACTTCTTGTACCGCATCAATTGCCACGCTATTTCCCAATTGCTTAATTCCTTGCGTTTTACTTACGGGAAATTCGTATTCATCAGGAAATCCCTGCATTTTTTTGGCTTGTTTTATTCCAAGTTGCTTCACTTGCCCATCAACCAAATAAGCATCCCAATTTCTTCGGTCGTCAATATTCGAGCCTCGTCCGCCAACCCGAATCGTAAAACCGACTTCCCGACTGCAAACTCCTTCCCAAACATCGCTCATATTTAATTTGAGAGGTTTGTTAGGAGGGAAAGAGAAACCTTGCATGAAATCCTCATCTCTGAATCCTACCATGAAAGCTCTTGGTCGGAGTTGTGGCAAGCCGTAATCAGAAGCTTTTACTATCTTAAAATAGAATGAATAACCCAACTCTTTTTCCAATACTTCTCGAATGATTTTAAAGGTTTTTCCATCATCATGAGAAACCAAACCCCTTACATTCTCCAAGAAAAAAGCTTTAGGTTTTTTCACTTCCAATATTTCAGCAATATTGAAAAACAGGTTTCCCCTTTCCGAGTTATGATTATCTTCAAAACCTCTTTTGTAGCCTGCTTGGCTGAATGGCTGACATGGGA
Organism: uncultured Cytophagales bacterium; assembly: GCA_963729615.1. Taxonomy (GTDB): domain Bacteria; phylum Bacteroidota; class Bacteroidia; order Cytophagales; family Flammeovirgaceae; genus JBLIFI01. The sequence continues at coordinate 364,360 of CAVSOI010000019.1, read as the reverse complement.
AACCTGCACAAAGCACATCAAAATCGGGAATATCTTCTGGGTTAGCGTTTCTGATGTCATCATTAAACATTCCATTACTGAAAAGTTCTGGAGATAACTTCTCGAAATTATGTTGATACGTTTTCCTTGCGTATTCATCCATTTCAGAAGCAAAAACGCACTCACCACCCAAATTGTGCATTGCCAAATGAAAACCGCCAATTCCTGCAAATAAATCTATGAATGTGAATTTTTTCCCTTCTTTCATCAACTGTTATTTTGGATTCGAGCAAATCTAAACTTAAATCATTCAATTTTCATATTGATATGAATTACACTTTTACATTTCCCTATAAAAACATCCTTCTAACTTTACCAACCTACAAAGTCCATGCTTCATCATTTACTTTATATGACACACAACTATTACTGTTCAAATGGGTTAAAGACTAACTAGACACGAAAAATATGAAAGATAAAATATGCCTGATTACAGGTGCAAATTCAGGAATAGGAAAGGCCACTGCCATTGCCTTGGCACACCAAGGAGCAAAAATAGTAATGGCCTGCAGAAACAAAGACAAGGCAGAACTCGCTAAAAATGAGATAGTTGGAAAGAGCGGAAATGAAGAAGTGGAAATCATGTTAGTGAATTTCGCTTCCCAAAAATCTGTGCGGGAGTTTGCCACCGAATTCAAAAGCAAGCACTCCAAACTGGATATTTTGGTAAACAATGCTGGATTGATTGCCCAAAGCAGAGAGGTAACGGAAGATGGCATTGAGATTTCCTTTGCCGTAAACCATCTTGGTCATTTTCTACTCACAAACCTGTTGATGGAAGAGCTGAAGAATGCCGAAAGTGCACGAATTATCAATGTTTCTTCGGAGGCACATAGGCTGGGAAGCATTGATTTCAATAACCTGAATTTGGAAAATGGCTACTCAAATGTGAAATCTTATGCTAACTCCAAACTCGCCAATATTCTTTTTACTTTGGAACTTTCCAAGCGGTTGGAGACAGACGGAATAACTGCCAATTCACTTCATCCTGGCGTGGTGGATTCGAACTTTGCAGGAAATTCGAGCATATTTTGGCAGGCTTTGATGACCATGGCAAAACCATTTATGGTTTCCATTGAGAAAGGAGCAGAAACTTCTGTTTACTTGGCAAGTTCGCCCGAAGCGGAAAATATGAATGGCAAATACTTTGTCCGCAAAAAAGAAAAAGAACCTAGCAAAGCCGCCAAAAACGAAGCCGTTGCCAAAAAACTTTGGGAAGTGAGTGAAAAACTGGTGGGATTGAATTCAAGTGCAAAATAGTTATATAGCAAAACAGCGAAGTGAAAAATAAAAATCAGAATATCATGAGATTAAATGAAATAGTTTGGCTTCAATATTTTGTTACTTTCAGTTTTCAATAGCCTCATTCGAAGCCAGAAACAGTAAATAGCATCATGTGCCTAATTCTATTCTAATAATTACCTGAATTTTACGCATAGATAAAAAATCCCTGATTCTTAGAATAGAAACAAGGGATTTACACTATTTGTAAGCTAAATAAGCTATTTCAAAGTATTGCTTGTCTTATCAATTCTGTTGCTCATTTTAAAATCTTTTGGGCTAATTCCATATTTTTCCTTGAATATTTTAGAGAAGTAGCTTCTGCTAGAAAGCCCGACTTTATACACAATTTCGGAAACATCCATATCTGTGGAAAGTAAAAAGTCCCTTGCTTTCGATAGGCGTTCGTTTTGGATGAAACTATTTACTGTTGTGCCGTAAAGCCTTTTGAAACCATCCTGCAGTTTATTCACATTCGTGCCAACCTCTTGGGCAATCTCCTTTACAGTACCCAAAGTGCTAAGATTCTCATGAATCATTCTTGCCGCTTTGTTGATGATTTCAACCTCTGACTTCCTCAGGAACATTCGGTTTCCGTCTTCTTCCAAATCATCTTGATATTGCAGAAGCTGATAAGTGAGGATTTCGTAGGCTTTACCTTCCAAAAATGCGGTTCGTAGGAAACCTGCAGGCTGGAAATTGGTGGCTTCCACAATTAAATCGGCAATTGAAAGACTGTAGAAACCTTCATAATGGAATTGTCTTTTCCCTTCATAATCGGTTAGTACATCTTGAATTTCATTGCAAAGAGTATCTAAGCCACATTCCATTCTGGGCATAAATTGTTTTCTGTCAATCTCCAAGCTACTCAAATAAATCTCCTTCCCCTTTTCAAAAACCAAAATATGACCATTGTGCTGATTACTTGCCACAATAATATTCTGATACTGATTGATTGTACTTACTTCTACCTGTCCCTGAAACTTATGATTAACCGAGCCTTTCGCACAGTACATAAATTTGGCGGGATGGACTTCATTTACGGTAAACTGAATTTCCAAATCTTCAAAAAACGAGCAATTGTACTCCACCAAACCTAACCCTGAGTGAAAATTTATCCCTTTGACAAATCCAGTCCCAAAGTTGTCAGGAATATGCACAGTATATTCCCCGCAATTATTTTCCACTTCAGTATCAAAAGCTGCTGCTAATTCCGTGATTACATCTTTTAATGGAAGAGAACGAATTTGGAAAATTTTCATAGTAAAAAATAGTGTTAGTGAAGTATTAAGTAGTCCTAAGTCTTTAGTCGAAAGTCCAAAGCCACATAAAGGTTTGATTTTCACAAAAATACATTCTTTCAGATAGGAAACTATTCGTATTACCTAAGAAATCTTAAAGCGGTAACTAATATAACTTAGGTTCAATCGTGAATTTGGGTATTGAGTGCAATTCATGATTTTGAAGTTTAAGTTATTAGGTTCAAGCGGGGCTTCCCAAGCGTGGACGCTTGGGAAGCCCCGCTTGAAACAGTTTTATTGCTTGTGTTTCGAGTTTTAATAAACTCGAAACACAAGGCTATTTCTTCAAATCTTAGTTTTGTAATATCTTTTAACCAAATTCACGATAGAACCATAACTTATATGTATTTAACCCAATTATGAGTTATGTATTTGATAAGTACAATTATGGATTGGGGAAATTAAGACAGGACAATCTGGCCATTAAGAATGGCTCAAATACTTGGTAATCAATATTTTAACATTGTCACATTTAGTCTAATTATTTCCATATAGTTTTTGATTAAATCTAAAAAAATGCAATACATGAAATCTCAAATTTTGACTAACCTACATACTACTGGACATGGGTCAATTTTAGCACTTGGTCGGGCCACGTTGGCAGTGTCTGAAAGACATGGCAATGTGCAGGCTAGAAACCGTTCTAAGACTGGCGGGAACTGTCTGGGGTTGCATCCAACTACACCGCCAGCTTTTCACTCATGTCCAGTAGTATGACTAACCTAAAAATAATACAGTTAATCTACTGATAGTCAGATTTTTAAACCCATTATTCGGGTATAATATGTTGCCTTTTTTGACTTCGCAGTTGAAATTAATCTTCCAAAGCATTTGCTAAAAAAGTGGATTTTGTAGCAAGCCAAAGAAGGAAAAACAACATTCCGAAAGCCAGATATTGGAAGTAATAGTCTTTGGTATCTTTGTAGCGTGTTTCCTTGATTTCCGTTTTTTCTAGCTTATCTATTTGTTTGAACACATCGCTCAGCGCATCTTGGTTGGTGGCTTGGTAATATTTCCCATTTCCGATAGTCGCTATTTCTGTGAGCATTGCCTCGTCAAGCCTATTTTCGGCATATTGTGGGTTTCCGAACATGTCTTTCCCAACAAGCACCTTTCCTTGTTTGCCCACGCCAATACTATATAGCTTAATTCCGTAAGCGTAAGCGAGTTTTGCAGAAGTAACTGGGTCAATACTTCCCGCATTATTTTCTCCATCGCTCAGTACAATCATCACTTTGGATTCTGAAGTTGACTCTGTCATTCTGTTCACTCCAACCGCAATTGCGCTCCCGATTGCCGTGCCACCTTTGGGAATCATGGCGAAATCTATGGACTCAATCAGGCTTTGAAGCATATCGTAATCCGTAGTGAGTGGAGCGTAAGAAAGTGCATCTCCAGAGAAAATGACCAAGCCAATTCGGTCTTGAAAACGACCTGCAATAAAATCTCCAGCCACTTTCTTGGTGGCTTCCATCCTATTGGGCCTAAAATCTTTCAGACGCATAGATTCGGAAATATCCAACACCAACATAATATCAATGCCTTCTGCCCATTGCTCTACTTGGTCGTTTGTTTTTTGTGGACGAGCCAAGGCAACTATCAGAAACAGGAAACTTAAGGTAAGCAGAAAAGGAGGCAGAAACCGCAACCAAACCAACGGACTTGATTTCACTTCGCCTTGTGGCACAGCAACGGCAAGCCTTTGGCGGAACTTGGCAAAAAACAACTTCCGAAGAACGAAAAGGAAGGGAATGACCAAACCCGCCCACAAAACGAGCGGATGTTTCCATTCAAAACCTCCCAATGTTTCTGGATTTAACCAATTGATGCTGAACCAGTTCCAATCTTCCATATATTATTTTGAGTGCTTTTGCTAATTCACAAATAGTAACTACTCAGGTTGTTTAAGTTATTGATTTTCAATGTATTATAAATTGCACGAAGAATTTAAATGCAACTTTTAAATTAGATATTATCACGATTGATTTATTAAGAGATATTTTAGAGTTCAAATTGTTGGTCTCGCAAGCTAAGACCAACAACGGCTTTGTGATTTTTTTAAGCCATACGAAATCAATCGTGATAAAGTCTATTGAATTAGTATTTTTATAGTCGAAATAATTTGAATAAGTACTCAAATTAGCAAAACATTCTTTGGATAGTATAATAATAGAACCTGAGTAAGAAATAGTACAATGTGTATGAAAATAGGAAAAATAATACAATATGCTGTTTTATAGCCTGGAATCGCTCAATTTTTTAATTCGCCAACTCGCTAATCCACCAATTCGCCAACTGAGTAGTTACCACAAATAGAGTCTATCTTATTTTCCTATAATTCAGAAAATATACAATCCAAGATGCTAACTTTCCTACTGACCAGCCAATTAAGCCTACCACCACAGTAAGAATCAGAGCGAATAAAATGTCTTGCTCGGCAAAAAGGATTTCTAAAACTCCGAGAAATAATGCAGAAATTGCTCCTGCATATTCAAAAACTCTTCCGACAATATTCAACACATAAATTCTTTTTATATCTACTCCTTTCAGAAATTTATACTTATAGATTCTGAATGCGTAAAAAGAAGAAATTGAGGTAATAAGAATTGAGAAAACAGCTAAATAAGGAATTAAATCGTACTCCACAAAATAGCTAATGGTTAAAAAGGGAATGATGAAAGCACAAGAAATCAACGCATAAAAGAGCGCATGAACTCTCATTTTTTCCCGAGCTGGGAAAGATTCATAGTATTTCGGAGTTTCAACTTTCTGGACTTCAGCGTTTTCAGAATTCTCAAGAGTCACTTTCTGCTCAACCGCTTCTATCTCTCCAAACTCTTTCTCCAATTTCTTTTCATATTCTTCCGCAGTAAATGCTTTGAGAATGGAGAATTCCTTTTTGATGTTGATTTCCGAGTTCCCAGAATAAATCGCTCTATCAGCTTCTCGAAGCACTTTTATCAATTGTTGATTGTTGACAAAGCTGTCGATTTCCTTAGTGGTATAACTCTCCAAAGGAATGTTCATCAAATCTCCCGTATATTTTTTCCATAAGGCAATTGGTTTATCCAGTTCGCTATTTGGGCTTTCCGAAACTAATTGCTCAAATCTTGCGACAAATCTGAGATGCGCTTTCTCCAACCTTTTTCTCTTAAAGTATTCACGCACTTTGCCTCCAAAAGAGAGGAATATAACGACTGCCAAAGTCAGCAAAATTGCCAATCCTATCAGCAGATATGGATAATTAAATTCTTTCTCTACGTTTACTAAAGAAGTATCTTCAAATGTTTTCTTCTCTTCTGGAATGACCTTCACAATTTCCACCAGCTGAATGCTATCTTTATCGGAAAACACTTTTTCAAAATCCTCCGAAGTTTTTGAAGGTAGCAGAATTGGGAGCGATAAATATTGAACTTTGTCCAGTTCGTAAGTAGCCAAAGTGTAGGCTACGCTGTCATAACTGCCCAAACTATCTGTCTGGGTTGGGAAAAAATCTTTCTGCAATAACTCAAATGGAGCGAAATTATAGGAGGAATCTGGGAATACGACTTCTAAATTAGGCGAATGGCGAAAAACCAAGGAGTAAACTATGGGTTCTCCTAATTTTGCTTTTCGTTCGTGGAATCCACCTCTAGGAACTGCATCTTGCGCAACAAGCGCAAAACAGCCTAAGTTAACGAATAGGAATCCAACAAATTGCTTTATTGGGAAACACATAAGAAATCGTTTTGAATCGAATTTTTCCATCTTAGCAAAAATAGAATTGCCAATTGAATGTATGCACTTTAAGGAGTGATTTTGCTATTAAAAAGAGTTAAAAGTAGCTTTGTCAATGATTGAAAATGACAGAAAACACCAAAGCCAGTACTCTTCTCTCGGTAGTTATAAACTGGTAAGGCTAACAAAACAAAAACCATAGCACCATAGCGCAAGCGTGCGCTTGTGCCGAATTATCCATAGAGTAGCCTTACCTCTTTCACACTAACCTCCTCTCTTATCTCCGATTTCTAAAACTCGAATTCTTTCACGAAAACATTATTCCAATTTCTCTCATCTAGTTCAATGTCACGCTGTTGTTTTACAATACCCGAAAACATTTCCCTCTCCATCATTTTCGCTCCCATACTTTCTAGGTGTGGATTATGTACTTGGCAATCGATGATTTCATAGTTGAGCCTTGCTAAATTCTTGGCGAGGGAAATGAAGCCAAACTTAGAAGCATTGCTCACTTTGGAGAACATGGATTCCCCAAAAAAACACTTGCCCAAATTTCCACCGTATAATCCGCCCACTAGATTTTTTCCTTGCCAAACCTCTACCGAATGCACAAAACCTTGCTTGTGGAGTTGGAGGTAGGAGTCAATAATCTCCTCGGAAATCCAAGTTCCTTGCTGGCTTGGCCGGTAAATTTCTTTACAAGCGTGAATCACTCCCAAAAAATCTTGGTCGTAGGTAACTCGAAATTCATTTCTCCTGAACAATTGCTTCATGCTTTTAGAAACCTTGATTTCCGTAGGAAATAGAACGCAACGAGGATTGGGCGACCACCAAAGAATAGGTTCGTCTGGATTGAACCAAGGGAAAATACCGTGTGAATAAGCGTTCAGAATGCGATTGGGATGCAAATCGCCACCTATTGCCAAAATCCCAGAAGAATCTGTCAGGTGGACTGGGGGAAATGAATAATCATCTGGACTCAAATCAAAAATGGGCATCTTTCGTAGGATTGTGGATTCGTAGATTTGCGAAATGGCGAACTATCTCTGAAAACAATCGAGATTTTGCAAATTACAAAAGCCTTACCCTTTCGCAAAAATAACAGGATGTTGGAAATGGCTTTTAACAAAATACAGTTGCTAATTCATAAAATCCAATCTAACCCCAATTATGAGTTATGTATTTGATAAGTACAATCATGGATTGGGGAAATGAAGAATTAAAAATGAAGAATTAAAAATGATTTAAGTATTTGGTAATCAGTATTTTGATTTTATGAGTTCCTTTAAATTATTGTCATATAATTTTTGATTAAATCTATAAAAAGTACAATATAGCAAATCTTAATTGTTGACTACTCTAAAAATAACACGGTTAACTATCTGAATAACAAAGGTTTAAACCCATTATTCGGGTATCTATTAGAGTTTGTTTGAATCTACTTATTTTTGGTTTCTACGGCTTTTCAAAAATGCTTTCTTCATTATCTCCTCCCCAAATCAGGGCAACCGCATCAAAAAAAAAGGTTTTTGCCCTAAATTTTATAGAAATAGCTATGTTAAATTGCCGTTGTTGGAAGGTGGCTTCCCCGTCTTAGCAATAAATATCATAAGTTTTTGCACTTAGCATTACATTTTTATTTAAAATAAACGTGCGTTCATAAATAATTTGCGAGACCAACAACTGTTTTTATTAAGTAACGATTTTGTTTAGATTTTCGTAGGCAAAAAAAGGCTTAAATTAGATGCGGTTGCCCTGTCCCCACATTGCTTTGGCTATGTGTTTCTAAAATGCACTAGTGCATCAAATCCTAAGTTCGTGTTGCTATTTTTGTTTCTTATTTCCTTCTACTGCATTAAAATTCTTAGCCGTAGCTATGGCTATGTCGAAATGCCGAACCATCGGATTGCCGAACCATTCAGATTTTGCTTTGCAGAAGAAAATAATATTCCAAAAAATACAGACACTAACTTAGAACTCAATGCACTAGAGAGCCCGTTTTGAAAATCTCGTAAAATTTCCAAAAAATCAATCCAAACATACTCTTAACAAAGCCTTTTATATTTTTCATTGTCAATGAGTTAAATTTGCGCAATTCTTGTTTTGGTTCTATATGTTTTGCGAGATTTTGCGTTCAAAGGAAGCCTTATCGCTTTTTCATTAGAGATTAGACTTTATTACGATTGGTTTTGTATGGAAGCCCTTGTTGGTCTTAGCGAAGCGAGACCAACAAGCTGAACTCCAAAACGTCCTTTAATAAACCAATCGTAATAATATCTATTATGAACATAAATTTATGATGGAGTCTTGCCACTCGGAGGGTCTGCGACCACTCCGAGGGAATTTATTACTTCTGTTCATAAACTACATTCAATCCTATTATTTTTGATGGATAGGAACTCATGTTACGCAGAAAACAGCTAGCTGAAGCTAATGGCAATTGAATGACCAACTTGCTTCAATTCTCAAGGTAGAATCAATTTGTATTTAACAACCTCTAAGTAGTACAAAGTCTTTATCGGACTTGCGTTCAATCGGACTTGCGTTCAAGTCGCAAGTCCAAAGCAGTTCAAATAACTGATAATGAAATACTTACAAAAAATCAAATAGGAGAGTATTTAAGTTTATCTACTTAATAATAATTCTGGCAAGCACAAAATTTCATCTAAATACTAAACTTTTTGAAAAAGACTGTTTTTATACTCATCGCCACTTTCTCATCATTTTTTGCCTTTGCGCAATACGAATTCAACTCGCTGAACCTGAAAGCCTATCGGGAAATCATGAGTTTGCGGATGGAATATGGCAAGCAAATTTTAGAGAAATCCCAGACTGTCAATTCTAAAAACGGATTGGATTTATACATTGAAAACTGTCACGACATTATCCGACTGATTATTTCGGAAGATGAAGCCCTTTTTAAAGAACTGGCTGACAATGAAGATGATAGACTAGACAGATTAGATGAATTCGATCAAGGAATCCGCCTATTATAACTTCATTAAAGCAGAAATAAAAATGCAATGGGCGGTAGTGAAACTGAAGTTCGGAAAGCAAGAAGCAGCCGCTTTCAATGGAATCTGCGGCTTATAATCTTCTGAAAAAGAATGAGAAAAAATTCCCCGATTTTTTGCCCCACCGAAAAACACTCGGAGCCGCCAAAGTCCTATTGGCGGCACTTCCTCCAAAACTGAAGTCATTGATAAGCATTATTGGTTTGAAAGGAGATTTGGAACAAGGCTTTGCCGATGTACAATCTGTGATTGATAGCGATTCGCCATTTGCTTTTGAGGCGGAAATGACGAAAGTCGTGGTTGCAATCTTATGTTTTGGGCGAATCTGACAAGGCATTCTTAGCCATGAAAAGCATCATCAGGAAAAATCCAGACAATTTGTTGGCATCTGTTTCAGGAGCAATTATTGGAAGACATGCGGGCAAAGCAAACGAGGCTTACCAAATTCTACAGAAAGCACCACAAGGGAAAGTCCTACTACAACTTCTATTTCATTGATTATATCAGCTCTGAATTGGCGATGCAAATGGGAGATTACTATGCTTCCATTTCTCACGGGAAAGAATTTATAAATAACTACAAAGGACAGAATTATGTGAAATCAGCCTATTTCAGACTATTTCTATGCTATTGGTTTTTAGATGACAGCCGTGCTTGGGACTATTTTGCGAAAGCCAAATCCGAAGGAGAAACCTTGGTTGTTCCTGACGAATATGCCCAAAAGTTTTTGGAAGAAAAACTGCCTAATAAAACAATCACAAGGCCCGATTCTATACCGATGGAGGCGAATTGGAAAAAGCGTTGGAAGCTATTGAGGCAAGTTGAATGTAGAAGAACTTGCAAATGAGAGAGACAAATTGGAGTTTTATTACCGAAAAGCACGCATCCTACACGGTCAAAATAAATATAAAGAAGCAATTGTTCAATACAAACAAACTCTGGCTCTAACCAATAAAGAATCAAAATTTTATTTTGGAGCAAACACTTGCCTTCAACTTGGTGTTATTGAAACGAGACATTTACAAAGACAATGCAAGTGCCGAATATTATTTCAAAGAAGCACTCACTTACGACAACCACGAATATAAATCGGGAATTGACTCCAAAGCCAAAGCGGCTTTAAGCAAATTGAAGAAAACAAGAAAACTGATGAGATTTATTCAAAAAACTCCTCTCTGATTTTCAGCTATAAATTGATTGCATTTTTTCATTACACAACGATAAGTAAAAGAGTATAAATAACCAATCCCATTTGACTTGCTATTTTCCTCCTCAAAATTACCTAAAAAATTGACAAGAAAACCAATGCATCTTTGGATTCATATATTTTTCTCTATTACAACTAACAACAATTTACCTTGATAGACTACTTACAAGAAAAATCTGAACAAATTACCATTCTCGTTGCTGACGATGACCCATCCGTAATCAAGTTGCTGACAGCTTATTTGAAGGTTGCCGATTCGTCCTATAACATATTGAGTGCGCCAAACGGTAAAATCGCCATAGACATTGCCAAGGCAAAGCAACCTGACTTAATCATTACCGATTGGGAAATGCCCGTAATGAGCGGACTTGACACCATCCAGTTTTTGAAGATGGACGAAGCCACCAAGAGATATTCCAATCGTGATGGCATCGGGAAATACCTCCTCCCAAAGTTTGAAGATTGCGCTCATTGCAGGTGCTGTTGATTATATCCGAAAGCCGATTGACCAAGTGGAATTGCTTGCCAGAATCAGCTCTGCCTTGGAACTTTCCCGCTCCTACAAACGAATTAAAGAGCAGACAATTGCCATAGAAGAAGCGCACCAAAAGCTAGAAGAAAAAACAAAAGACATGACGGCAAGCATTAACTATGCTTCCACAATTCAAAATGCCATTTTACCCAAAATGGAGAAAATCGGGAAAGTCGCAAGTGAGCATTTTGTACTTTCCAAACCCAGAGACATTGTAAGTGGAGATTTTTACTGGACTGCTTATTTAGAAGACAAAAAATTCATAATCGTAGCAGATTGCACAGGACATGGCGTGCCTGGTGCTTTCATGAGCCTGATAGGAAATACTTTGCTCGACAAGATTGTGAAAATGGAGCGTGTATTTTCTCCCGATAGAATTCTGACAAGATTGCACCAAGAAATCTACAAAGTCTTGAATCAGAGAGATGGTACAGAATCTAGACGGAATGGATGTGGCTGTTTGCCAAATTCATAAATTTGAGGATAAAGCTACAGTGAAATTTTGTGGAGCGAAAAGACCACTTGCCATCTACCGAAAAGACAACCAAGAAGTAGAACTCGTCAAAGGCACAAACTTGAGTATTGGAGGAAAGCAAAAGCGAAATAAAGAATTTGAAAGCGAGACCTTTAACCTAACAAAGGATGATTGTATTTATCTCTTTACCGATGGCTATACAGACCAAAATAGTTCGGATGGCAACAAAGTTCGGAACTCCTCAGTTCGTTCCCCTACTCAAAAAATGCGCTCCGTTGCCTATGAAAAGTCAAAAAACTATCTTGGAAGACCACCTAAATCAACACCAAGGCGAAGTAGCGCAACGAGATGACATTCTCATTTTCGGAATTAAGTTTTAACTAAGCACGTTGTGCTATTTACTATTTAGGAATATCGGTTTAGAGCGCATAGCACTTTTTGAAGCGGACGCTCAATGCTGTCAATTTGAGGAAAATATATGTTTCATTTCATATCAAAAAAAGGTAATTTGAAAATATCAGTTCTGTAGGACGTAACTCTAGCTGCGTCCAAATCACAAACGGAAAGTGCTGAAAACGCTTTTCAACACTAAGTTGGTAGCATTGAGCGTCCGCTTTAACGAATGACAAGTCCGAGTGGATGCTCGAACTATTTGGGCGACCTATCCCGATATACCTATACTATTTTTGTAATTTCCTATAAATGAGATTGTTAAGAACTCAAAACAGGAAAGTATTAAAGCTTGCCAGCTTCCTTCCCATACGAAAACTTTGTCAATATTCACTAATAGAGATTATGAACACTATTTGTTTATAACAACCGCGGACTGGCAGGTCTGCCGACACCGCCAGCTACTCAACTATTTTATGTTCATAAACTCTAATGTCAGGCAATATACCGCCCATGTAGTTATAGTTTACCTGAATAATGGGTTTAAAAATTTGATTATCAGCAGGTTAACTGTGTTTTTTTAGTATAGTCAAAAATTAAGATTTAATGTATTGCATTATTTTTAGATTTAATCATAAACTATATGGAAATAATTAGACTAAATAAAATAATAATAAGTTACTGATTAACAATTACTTAATTCATTTTTAATTCTTCATTCTTCATGGCCAGGCCACCCTGTCTTAATTTCCCCAATCAATAATTGTACTTATCAAATACATAACACATAATTGGGGTATAATAGTAGAAACTTAGGATTTGATGCACTAGTGCACTATAATTTAAATGTCTTTTATCAGTTCAATTGCCTGATGCTCGTATTCCTGATATTCCCCACGGGCCGGATAATTTTTATCTATTGCAAAATCAAGCCCTTTCAATAGATTTTTTGCCGTTGGGCGAGTGAATGGCATGGTCTGAACAGTTGAGCCATATAAAGTTCGGTCAGGTTTTATGATGAACAAGCCTTGCTCTCCGAATCGTTTGGGTTCTTTTTCGCTAATTGATTCTGATGTATATAACCCCCATTCTGCGGTGTTTTTGAGTGGGAAATCATAAATGATTGGCATTGCACCTATCCCCCACTCCACTTTCGCCTTCTTGGCTGGTTCAAAACAATCTGCTGAGATTGCAAACACTTTCATGCCTTTGTCGAAGAACTTCGAGTAGTTCTCATTGAAATCTTGCAATTGCTTTTTGCAGACTGGGCAATGGAAACCTCTGTAGAAAAGCACAACCGTAAGGTTTTTAGAAAGTGCTACTTCATGGTGTAAATCAAATGGCACACCATCAACAGTTTCTAGTTGAATATTTGGGACTTGAGTTCTGGGAAATACATTGTTCATATCAGATATTGGTTTAATTCATAGAAGTAAGCCATAATATTACTCGTAAGGTTATTTTAATGTTCAATTCCGAAGGAACACATATATTTGCTAGAACTCCAAACAAAAAACACCAAATGAATCTACGCCTATTTTTCAATCCATTTACCGAAGAGGAACTCGAACAATTTGCCGACAAGCAAGCTCTTTTTGAGGAAATTGACTACCATCACGATAGTTTGCCAAATTGGCAAGAGGCGGAAATTGCCATTTTCTCGGTGGATTTAGCAAATACAAATGATTTTCTGATTTGGTCGAAGATATTGAGAAACAGAAATTCTCGGAAACCAATCATCATGCGGTTCGGGAGGAATTGGCAAAACTGAAAGCCTTTTCCCGCTATTGCAAAATCATTGATTTGGGCATGTTGCGATTGGGAGAAAGCATTTCCGATACGCAAATGAGAGTGGCGGAAGTTTGCGAATTGCTGATTTCCCACAACACACTTCCCATCATTCTCTCCAACAACCACGCAATTGAATTTGGGCAGTTTTTGGCTTACCGAGATTTGGAAAAACTGATTTCCATTGCCAGCATTGATGCCAAAATTGATTTGCTAGATGAAACCCATTCCGCTTCCGAATATCATTTGCACCAAATTTTCTCGCATCATCCTAACTTCTTGTTCGATTATGCACACTTGGGTTATCAGCGATATTTGAATCAGCCCACTATTTTGGAAACGCTCCGAATGCTCAATTTTGAAGCAAGAAGTGTGGGGGAAATGAGGCAGAATTTTTCGGATATTGAGCCAATAGTCAGAATGGCAGACATGCTTGGTTTCGATTTGTCGGCAGTGAAAAGAAGCGATATTTCCGCTCAGAAATTCCTCGTCTCCATTTGGTTTGACTGGCGAGGAAGCTTGTCAGGTTTGTTGGTATGCGGGAATGAACGAGAAACTGACTTCTTTCGGAATCTACGAATATGCTGGAGAGTTAGACAATCAAAACCAATCGGCTTCGGTAGTTGCCATCATGCTTTGGTATTTCATAGAAGGATTTTGCCACCGAAAGGAGGAATACAGCTTCAAAAGCAATTTCCACATTCGCTACCTTGTACCTTTGAAGGATTCGGAAACCACTTTGGTTTTCTACAAAAGCAAAATCTCCGATAAATGGTGGCTCGAAGTGGGAGACTCAAAAGCAGAAAATGGGAAATTCGGCAGGAAAATCATTGTTCCGTGCAGTTATTCCGATTACGAAACTGCCAATGCGGGGGAAATTCCCGAACGCTGGCTGAAGGCGCAGGATAAGATTGGGCAATAGCACTCAGTTGGCGAATTGGCGAAATAGTGAATTGGCGAATTGAAAATTTGATGATAATTGAATTTTCCTGATTGTTACACTTTGCTGTGCTGTCTAAATTGATGTTTTTTAGCTGAGAGCAATAGATTTTCAAGCCAGTAGTCTGCATATTTTCTTTTGTTTAGTCTTTCGGCAGGACTTTTCAACACGGGCTTCTTTTTCCAGACCGAGGGACAGGAAGGCGTGAAGTTATAAACCAATGCAAATGCCCTGAAATTTTTAGTCGTTGCTTCTGTTGTTGAATGAAACATCTGGGAATTCACCTTATGTTTTTTCATTGCCCTCATCAGGCAATCCAGCATGTTGGATGTTCTATGCGCATCTGGGTTGTCAATATGCCTCATCCATTTATCTTTTTTGGCGCAGAGTTTCAAAATATTCGCCTTCATTGGGCAATCGATGATACATTCACTTGCCCATTCCTTCAGTCTCCTAATTCGTTGGGCCATCTCTCTCTTGGTGCTGGATCCATAGATATTCCATATCTTGTCGCCTGCCATACTGAAAAAGGATTCCATCTTTCTGGTCGCCCTGCCCCGGACTTTTAGGAAAGCATGCAGGAAACATTCCACCACCTGGATTGAAGCAAACAGGGATTGCCATGCTTTCTGGGTCGCTGCCCAGCCATCGGTATTGACACTGATCGGTTCATAGCCTGCTTTCAGGCTTTGGCTCTCCTGCTTGAATGTGTTGTATCCATCTCTCAGACCCTGTTCGCTTGCATTATCGCATACCGACATTCCCAAAAAGCAATTTGCCCCTACCGTTGTTGCCACATACTTTTTTGTCCCTCTTACTTTTATGTGGTTTTCGTCCGCTATAATGTGTTCAGGCAGATCTTTGGCATCATAGATTGTGGTGCCAACTATATCATGCCTTTCTAAAGAGATGAACATTCGGTACCACCAAGTTGCATTGTAGCCAAACACGAAAGCCAATGCCCAGAAGGGAACTCCGAATTTCAATAAAAATAGTCCCTTCGATACCAAATCCACCTGCTCTCTACAATATGGAAGTATATAGGACGGGCGAATCTGGTAATTGGTACCGGCTACCATGATTTTCCGCATTTGAAACCCTTCTATTTTTTTTGAAAGGCGTGTTCTGCCATTCAGTTTATAGCCAGACAACATCTCTGCGGGAAATAAATCCATGTGGCTTTCATACAGTTCCTTTATGGTTTCGTGTGCAAATTTGCTCTCAAGCATGAATCTCTCATAAATACCACTCGCAATTGGAAGTACAATTGTTCGGCTTTTACTATCTTTGGTTGTCATTGTATCTGCTGTTTTTGATTTCGTAACCAAAAAGTAAGCATTTACAATGACTTTTTAGTAGCACAGCAAAGTGTAACAATCAGGAATTTTCAACTCGCTGAAACACAATCTACCCATTCTTCTTTTTTAATTCTTCTCTCCTACCCAATCCGCTCCATCAATTCTTTCCGATGCGTTTTGCCAATGGGAATCATGCTTTTGCCAATCGCAACTATTCTAAAATTCTATGTAGTATTTGACCGAGTGTTAGCGAGATAATTCAAATAGTTTTTTACCTTTAGTGGAGTTAGCCAAAACTGATATTAGAGACATGAAACCAGCACTAAGAAAAATACTTTGGGAAAGTTTATTTAAAGAAGCAGAAAGCATTCCAGTTCTTGGAGACGTATTTAAACATGTTCCTGTTCTGAAAGTGCCACCTCCATCTGAAGGGTTTAAATTTGCTGGAGAAGGTGAAGAGGGAAACCCATTCTCGCAAATGAGCGAAGACGAAATGGAAGATTTGATGGCTGCACCAAACACTATTTTCGATGGAAAAGGGGGGGAAGAAGAGAAGATAGTTCTGGAAAGATTTGCTGGAAAAAACCATGAAATTTTGGCTTGCAAGACTTGAGATATTTTTCTGGTTCCGCCCTGCTCACATCACTTCCAAATCCGCAATAAACTCTTGAATAATGGAAAGCATTTCGCAAGCAAACAAACTCATTCAAGAAATTCGGAAAGGCAATGAGCACGTGATTGGCGAATTATACACCAATTACCGTGAGCCATTTCTAGCTTGGGCTTCCAAGAACTTTCGGTTGGAGTTGGAGGATTCAATAGATATTTTCCAAGAATCGGTCATTATTTTCTACCGAAATGTGGCTAAGGGGAAATTGATAGAGTTGAGCAGTTCTGTCAAAACCTATCTTTTCGCTATTGGCAAAAATCTGATTTTGAGGAAATTAAGAGATTCAAAACCCTTGGTGGAAATTGAGGAAAAGCATTTCCCCAATGTTTCTGAACTCAATATTTTCCGAGATTATGAAAACTCCAACCAAACGAATTTGATAAAAAGGGCCTTGAAAAAATTAGGCTCACCTTGCGATGAGATTCTTCGGATGTTCTACTACCGAGGTTTCACTATGGAAATTATCAAGGAAAGGTTGGGCTACAAATCGGAAAGTGTAGCTCGCACACAGAAAAAACGTTGCATGAAATACTTGAAAAAATTGATTGCCGAAAAACTCCAAAAAGATTAGAATGATGGATGATGAAAAACACAATAAATGGCAAGAATTAATTGAAGGTTTCCACAATGGAACGCTGAGCGGAATCCAGTTGGAAGAATACAAGACTCTTGAAAAAACAGATGAGGCTTTCAGAGAATCCTCTCAATCTCATAGGGAATTTCTAGTGGTAGTTGATGAACAGAATGAATTAAAAACGAAAGCTTTTTTGCAGGAATTGGAGCGGGAAATTTCCCAGCAGAAAGCAAGAATAAATCAAGATAAAGCGAAAATCACGAGAATGAATCGGATTTTGGCTTTGGTTGCCTGTGTAGCTTTACTGGTTTTGGGAACTTGGTATTTTCTTCCTAGCCAAAATCAAATTATGCCATTTTCCAAGAGAATTTTGAGCCTTACCGAAACTTGCTCAAACCAATTATAAGAAGTAAAACTCAACTCACTCCAACCGAAAAAGCTTGTGAAAACTACGAAAAAACCAATTTCCCCGAAGCGATTTCCCAGTTTGAGGATATTCTGAAAGATACCGTTTGGCAAGATGCGTCTTTCTATTTGGCAATCAGCTATTTGGCAAACGACCAAGCTGAAAAATCCATCGAAATCCTAAATCAAATTTCCGATTCTGAAACGCAATTTGCTCTCGAAAGAAAATGGTATTTGGGCTTGGCTTTCTTAAAAATTGGAGATAAGGAGCTGGCGAAAATTGAGTTAAATAAATTGAAAGCATCAAATTCAGTTTGGGGGAAGAGGGCGGAGAAGATTTTGGGGGAATTGGAGTGAGGTTTTGGACTATTTTTTCCTCCTCCAAACCAAAAAACCTCCCAATCCAACCAAACCCAAAACTACCCAAATCCACCAATTACCGCCTTCTTCTCGCTCAATTGGCGAAGTGTTTCCCGAAACTACGAAACCTGCCCAAAAGTACGGATGCGCCAATCGGTCGTTTTCCAGATTTACCAGATAGTTTCGTTTGGATTTCGCCAAGGCTTCACTTTTGGAGTTTCCCTCAGCCAGATTTTTGTAGAAATCTACCATCAATTTAGAAGTCTCCAAATCGGGGACTTTCCACAAAGACATTATAGTGGCTGGGCAACCCGAAGCTGTGAACGCTTGGGAAAGACTCAAAATGCCTTCGCCAGGCAAAACCTTTCCGTAACCTGTGTTGCATGCACTCAAAACTGCCAAATCTGCATTTGTTTGGAGGTTGTAGAGTTCAGAAATTGTGAGATAAGGCGATTGCGGAGTCTCTGATTTGTCGGCACTTTCCGAGAAGATGAGTTTGGAGAAAAGTGGATTCTGGTTTTCTAGCAAAGTGTGCATTGCCAAATGCAGAATCTGATACTCGCCCGAAAACTGCTCGAAGTTGGCTTTCGTGGCTTCATTTCCCACAAAGGTTTTTCCCTGCGTGAGTTTGGCAATTTCTGCCACTTCCGATTTTGCGCCTGGTAAGTCAAAATAGCTTGCTCGCACTAAAACTGCCAAGGAACTCCCTGCCGAAGTATCTGAGTTGGAAAGACTGAAATCAGCATAATTTGGCGCAAATCCAGCCCAAAAGTGTTCTTGATTTCTACTTTTAATTCGATTTTGCTTCTGCCATAAAGTAGCGGAATAAGCGTAGCTGAATGTGCGAGATTTGCCAAGAAAACTAACCTCCGAAAAACTACTTGCAACTCCAGAGTTTTTCGCCAATGCTTCAAAGGGAATTAGGGAAAGCATTTTATCAGGTATTACTACAATTTTATTGCTCTCCCTAAACTGCAACCTGTAGAATAATACATTAAGTAGTTGGTGGGAAACTCTCAAATAATTATCTACCGAAGATAGTGGACTTCTAAGCATACTTCTGAACCGAGAAACGTAAGCTTCAAGTGCATTTCCTTCGCTATCTTCAAATTTCAGTGTATTCAAATCAACTCTCTGTGCTGAAAATTCGTTTTTCTCAATTAAGTAACGGAATAAATTTTCATCATCATAAAAGTAAGCCAAAACACAAGTTCCCTTTTCCAATTCTGCTTGAATTTCCGCTACCGAAATCGGTTTTACTGTTTTCCGAAGTTGGGAATATTTAGGATATTTCTGTGCAATTTCCGCTGAAAGTGTTTTCTGACTTTCGCTGAAATCGAAAATCTGGTTGTGCCAATTGGCAATTTTTTCCTTATTGGTTTCCGAGCCTTTTTGCTCTTCCTCAAAAATCTTGGTTTTCAGTCGGCTGATTTCCGATTTGAGCCTTTGTTCTCGCTCAAAAGTAGCTTCGGGCAAGCCAGAAAAATTCTTCGCTTCCAAGTTGTTCATTCCCAACAAAGCTTGAGTTGATTTTCCCCATTTCGGAAACCTCAAAAGCTTTTCGTAGCAAATTCTCATCTTGGTCCACTTCGTATTGGGCAAACAAAATCGCTTGGTATCTGCCAATCGTCTCATCCAGTTTCCGCTTGAAAAACACATATTCTGTAGATGATTCCCGCAATTTCTCGAAGATTTTTAGGGCTTCTTCAATATGGAAAACTGCCATTTCCATTATTTCATTTGCTTTTTTCTCCTTGTTTTCTTTCTCCAAAATTTGCTTTAATCCATCCGCTCTTGCAGAAAGCAATACTGCGGAATTTAGCGAAAGCGGAAGCGAATTGGCTAGAAATTTGGTAAAAATCTCTTCCTCAGCATAATCAATCGTCTTGTTTTGGCTGAACCGCAAAGACATTGTGTTCAATCGTAAAAACTGGAAATTGCTAGTCGTCATTTTAGCGTAAGAATGAGCAACGAACCCGAAAGTTCTGACTTTTTTTTCTATGGCTTCTTCTAGAATTACATCCATTTTCTTTCTCGCCAAATCTGATTCGCCAGTTTCCCAACTCAATTTATAGAGCGCACTCGCTTTCTCCGCCTCCAACTGCAACTTTTTGTAATCATATTTCTGGATTGTGGGAACTGCCAACGCCAAATCGTAGTAGAAAATTGCCAAATCATACTGGTTCAAACCCTCGAAAACACTCGCCAGATGTCCGTAGGTAATTGCCAAATCCCATTGGTAATTAAACGTATTTGGTTTTTGCTTTTTGGCAAGCGGTTGGAGTTGGCTAATTCCCTTCCTGTAATTTGCCAAGGCAGAAGGGAATTGCTCCATTTCATTATATTTCCCTGCAACTTCAATATAGCTTCTGAACGGATTCTTTCCAGATTCAAGCTTTAAGTTCAATGCCTTCTGCAAATAGTAAAGTCCTTCCGAAGTAGTGAGATATGCACCTAAATTCTCGTAACCTGTAATCAGATAGTCAAGATTTTCCTCCTTCATTTTCTCCCAATGGAAAACTGCTTTTCGGAAATGTTTGAGCGTTTTTTGTGGCAAACCACGACTTCGGCAATTCGTTCCCAAGTTGTTATGCACCAAGCCCAAATCGGAATACGCATCTGGCTGGTATTTCTCATAAAGCACCACACATTTTTCCCAGCAAAATAGCAAACTATCGAAATCGTATTGTGTGTAGCCCACATTATATAACTCGTCAATTGTCCGCTTATCGCCTTCTCCAAAAGCCTTTTCGTACAAATGGAATGCTTTCCAGCCATTTTTCCGAGCCGTTTCCCAATCTCCCGCATAGCCGAACGCCATCCCTAAATTGCTGAATCCCAATGCTTTCACAGAGTCGGGCAATTCATTCTCCAACAACTTTCCTAATTCCTTTTGTGCTTTGGTTGGATTTTGCCGAATGCGCCCTTCGCTGTAGCTTTCAATCTGTTTGGCAATTTCTTGGTTGGATTGGGAGAAACAGAGTTGGGAAACAAGAATATAAATTAGTGAAATAAAAAGTGAGCTGTTTTTCATAAAGGGAAATTACTAATTGAGAAGTAAATCTGCTAGTGGAAATTTGCAATCCAAACGCTTTATCAGAAAAAAAACTCAAATAGGGGAATTCAAGCTACTCACAAATCTAGGGTAATTTACCCCAATCGCCAACTTACTTTATTAGGAAACCCGACCTTAATTCTCCAACCACAAATAAAAAAATTCAAAAAAATTATTTCCGCCTGCTCACATTCTCCAAACTTTTGGAATAGAGAATTGAATAGTTGGGTAATCGCTTGGTTTTGTAATTCTAAACAAGGCGAAACCAGCGGTTATTTCCACAACTATTCTAAATCAAATTCCAACAACTATTCAAATTTCAGGAAAATGAGAAAAATCAAATTATTAGTTTTACTGTTTGCCTTGGCTTTCAGCATAGGTTCATTCGCCCAAAAAGATGTAGAAGGCTCGGCAGACCATCCGCTACTTTCTCGCTATTCAGGCTCAACCATCACGAGTTATTCTACCAACCGCTTTGTTGCCTATCCAATCTACGATTATGACAAATCTGACTGGGCAACTATTGAGGGGAAATTTGTCTCTATCGTTTACCAAGCACCTCATGGCTTGTCGCTTTTGGAAATCCACCGAAATTATGAGAAAGCCTTGGAAGATGCCGACTTCAAAAAAGTGTATCAGTGCCGTTCCACTTGCCTACTCTATTCTTACGTGGGGAAACTCAACGAGGCTAATTTGAAAGTTCCATCAGGGCACTACAAGGATTTGTACTCTGACGAAGGCTATTATTCTAGGTACGAGAAAGACGGACTGCAACTTGTGCTGATGACTACCAACCAAAAAGAGAAAAATTTCACAAGCGTGGATTTCATTGGCGATGCCGAGATGGAAATGGGCATGGTGAAAGCCGATGCGAATGCGATTGGCAATGCGTTGCGAAAGGAAGGGAAAATCTCCATTTACGGAATCACTTTCGCCACGGGTTCTTCTGCCATCAAAGCTGAATCGAAAGCCACATTAGCCGAGATTGCCCAATTCCTGAAATCCAACCCAAGTATAAATATTTACGTGGTTGGGCACACGGACGATACGGGAAGTCTCTCCACCAATCTTTCACTCTCTAAAAACCGAGCGGAAGCAGTTGTAAAATCACTCGCTTCGGAATATGGAATTCCTGCAAATAGATTGAGTGGTTCGGGAGTCGGGCCTTATGCGCCAGTGGCTTCCAATTTGTCTGAATCGGGGAAAGCGAAAAATAGGCGGGTGGAGTTGGTCAGGCGATTGAAGTGAGTGTTTAGACAATAGATATTAGAGGGTGCATCTCACTTTATCGCCATGAAAAACCACTAGCTAAAGCTAGTGGCAATTGATTCAGCTGTTTGCCAATACCAAACGACAATTTGAGATGCGCCCATATTAGACACAAGACAATGGATTTTAAAAAACCAACTATTCAAAAACATGAAAAATATATTTTATTCAGTAGCCATTTTAGTATTCCTCACAGCTTGCGGAGGAAAGTCAGGGAATGTAGAGAACACAGACAAGTCGGAAATTACCAAGGGAGAAATTGCCACAGCATCAACTGGGGAAAGTTGCTTAGCAGAATTTGTACAAGAGCCTTGCGAACTACTCAAGCAAAGCATGATAGAGAAATACGCCAATGGCAAGCAAATAGACCAAACAGGATTGTCGGGACAAAAAATGATGATGATGAACGAGTGCAGCTATTCTTGGGATAGCGGTGGCAGAACGCAGAAAATGGGAAATATGACCTTCCCTGTTTCTGATTATATCAAACTTGGAATGTTCGAGTTTGCAAAATCTGAAAATCCAATTGCCGATTTCAAGAGAAATTATAAAACACTTACTGAAGCTGAAAAGCAAAAACTCCAAAAAAACATGGATGCTCGATTGAAGCAACAGCTAGAAGATGGGAAAATCACACAAAAACAATTCGAAATGTCGAAAGGCTTCAGCAATATGGCAGGCTCTGGGAATTACCAAGCCGTTGAAAACGTGGGAGATATTGCTGTTTGGGGCAAACCAACTGTAAAATCTGCCACTCCAACTGGTGGAAGTCTGATTGTGCAACACGCAAAACTTCGCTTTGAAATTGGCATAGATTTGGGTGGGGCAGATGACTCAAAAAGCAAGCAAGTGGCGATTGCAGTTGCCAAAGAGGTTTTGAAAAAATGTGATTGATTGCGAGGAGTGATTCTTACCGAATTTGTGTGTCAATCAATAAAATAAATGTTTTAGATTCAAATTATTTCCATTTGCAAAACCAACTCACAAGAGTCAAATCGGAAACTAGGCAACTTAGACAAACGGATATTGGTCGGGTTTTCAAAGACTACAAATCTGTTTCTAAATGGGCAGAATACCCCATGGCAGAAATGAACTACGAAACTGCCAATGCAGGGGAAATTCCCGAACGCTGGTTGAAGGCGCAGGATAAGATTGGGCAATAGCACTCAGTTGGCGAATTGGCGAAATAGTGAATTGGCGAATTGAAAATTTGATGATAATTGAATTTTCAACTCGCTGAAACATAATCTCCCAATTTTTCATTCTTAATTCTTCTCTCCTATCCAATCCGCTCCATCAATTCTTTCCGATGCGTTTTGCCAACGGGAATCATATTTTTACCAATCGCAATTTGGTTTCCCTCCACATAATCTATGTGTCTGACGGCAACCAAAAACGACTTATGGACTTTCATAAAATCAGAATTTGGAAGTGAATTGTCGAAAGAAGTCAGTGTTTGGGAAGCCAAAAGCATTTCCCCATTCTTCTGATGAACCTTCACAAAGTTGCCGTAAGCTTCTAAATGAGTAATTTCCTCCACAACAACCTTTACATTTCGCTTGTCGGTTTTTATGAAAATAAAATCGGGGTTGGATTTTTCAGCTTCCGAGTTGATTTGCGTTTCTGTATTTTGGTTGGAGTTGGAAAGTTGCTCATTCACTCGCTCAACTGCCTGAATAAATCGCTCCAAGGAAAATGGTTTGAGCAGATAGTCAGAAACTGCCAACTCAAAACCTTCCAAGGCATATTCTTGATAAGCCGTGGTAATAATTACTTTTGGCGGATTCTTAATTGTTTTCAGAAAACTCATTCCCGAAAGTTGTGGCATATTTATATCCAAAAACATCAAATCAATTTTCCCTTCGCTCAAAGTAGCCAACGCTTCAAAAGCATTCTTGCAAGATTTCTCCACCCGTAAATAAGGCAATTTGGAGACATAGTTTTCCACAATTTGGCGGGCAATCGGTTCGTCATCTACGATTAGGCAAGAAAGCATAGCTTTTTTTAAATGAAAATTTAAGAATGAAAAAAGAAGAATGGAAAGAGAAAACACTTAGAGTTTGTCAGGAAATAAGTCGAATCCTTTGTGAAAAAGTTACGAGTTTCTGACGAGTTCAATTTCTAGTTGCCAAACTCGTTAGTCTTTGGACTTACGACTAAAGACTTTGGACTATTTATCATTTCCCAGTTCTAAAATTCACTTCATAAGGCACGAGCGGAAATCCTCTTGGAGTCAGGTAGCCTGAGTTGATGATGAACTGATATTCTTTGTTCGGTTCGAGTTCCACTTCGTAAATCGCTTCCGTTCCGTCTTCCGAGAAGCTGATTTTGGTCAGTTTTGGGAAATAATCTTCTCCTTTCTCGCCAAAACCCGTAGAGCGAAAACGCACATCCATTGATTCGGAGAACCTGACTGTGAACTGTTTGAGGTTCGGATTTACTGAATTTCCACCATTTTCAATTCCTTCCAATCCAATCACAGTTGGTTTCTTTTGCTCGAAATCCTCCTTGTAAACTGAAAGCGATTTTGAAAAGTAGCCTGTCTTTTCCACAAAACTCTCCACCGCTTCCTGATTGCTGTAATCCAACTCAATCATCTCTTTGATTGCCCGTTTTTTGTCTTTCGCCTCCTCATAATATTTAGAAACAATTGCATAACCCATAAAATAGCCTAAATCTCTTGTTCCGAAAACATTCTCCGTGTTGTTCCAAATCCAATTATGGAAACTTGGCGAGAACATTTCCTCGGCAAATCTCGCTTTCACTTTCTCCTCATTCGCCTTTCCGTATTTCAGAGCCGTCTGTTCAGAAGGCCTTTGCATGGCAATTTCGGCAATAAATTCCGCCAAACCCTCGAATACACTTTGGGAAAGCAAATCATATCCTCCAATCACGCTTTGTTGGGAATGTACGAACTCATGCACATTGGTAAATGCCAAATCGAAACCAGATTTCGTTTTGAGGTAGTTTTTCACATAATCCAAAGATTCAGGCAATTCGCTCACATTTGCTGAGCTGTCTGCCATTGCCATTTCAGCCCCAATAATTACCAGGCTGTCAATGGAAGTTCCGCCCGTTCGGAAAACGCCCATCTCAAAATAGACTTTGGCAGGTTTCCGCAACGGATAAAGCTCTTTGAATTTGTCAATTGAGGCTTGGATTTCATTGGCGTAGCTGTTTGCAGAAAGCGTATTTTCCCGAATAGATTCCCAATAGTTTGGGTAATTCCTGATGGCATTCAAATACTCTTTTGGCTGATAATTCCTCGCTCGCATAATTCCCGAAAGTCCAACCGTTCCCTTATCCAAAAACAATTCCTTCAAATATTTCATTTGGAGTGCGCTGTCTTCGGTGGTCTGAATTTTACCGTAAGCCTCCCAAAAGTTGTAGATGTCTGAAGTTACAATATTCGGATTTGAGTGGTTCGATTTCTCATCGCACGAACAAAATAGGAAAGCAAAGGCAATTAAGATGAAGTAGCGATTCATGTTGTCGGAGTTTTGGTTGCAGGAAATAGCATTCTATTCTCAACCATTAGAGACTTCGGAATGGAAATATAGTTGCATTGAATTTCGTGTTAAAACACAAAAGCAAAGCTATGTTCTCGGAAATGGTCTTGAACTTTCCGATGGTCAGGCAGATGAAGTCTGTTTACACAAAAAACAGCTTTGGACTTTGGACTAAAGACTATAGACTTGTAAGCTCCAACCGAATCCAATATTTCTCCTCAGAACTGCTAGTTTCTAGCTGATGATTTTTCGGATAAATCAACTCCAATCTTTTTTTGGTGGCTTTCAATCCAAATCCACCCGAAACAGTTGCTACTTGCTGGATTTGGGCAATATCTTTGGAGTTTTCAATATCCAAAATTAGTGTGTTTCCTTTCATCTCCACCAAAATATTGACGAAAGCAGTTTGGGAGAAAGTTCTGCCATGATGTTTGAAGGCATTCTCTACAAAAGTAAGCAGAAGCATGGGTGCAATTTTCCTGTCGGAAAAATCGCCTTTCACTTCCAATCTGATTTCCGCCTCTTCATCTAACCTAATTCGCTCCAAATCCACATAATCCTGAATGTATTGGACTTCTTTCACTAAATCCACAAAAGCATCTTTGGTTTCATAAAGGCTATAGCGCAATAAGTTGGAAAGTTTCAGCATCAAATCTGGCAACTTGTCAGATTTTAAAACTGCCAATCCATACAAATTATTAAGTGTGTTGAAGAGAAAATGCGGATTGAGTTGTGCTTTCAGATGGTTGAGTTCATTGGTTTTCTGCTGGGCTTGCTTGGCAAAATAATCTCTAGTGAGAATAAGCAAAGTTGCTACGAACAAGAAAAAAAGCGTATTGCCAAAATGGACTCGATAGCTTCCTTTCATAAAATAATCATAATTATCAGATATATATTTAGCGAATAGTGCCCAAATGGCAACCATTCCAATCAATAACAAGGCGTATTTTAGGTATTCCTTTTTTCGAAAAAACTGGAATAACACCAATGAATTGATATAAATAGGAATCGCCATGTAAATCAAAATACCAAAAATCCCTTTTGAAATTTCCCAAAAGCTATCATCCTCTCCAGATTGCGCCAAACCAATGAATACGAAAAAAGTAACCAACCAATAGAATAGATTACGGACAATCACATTATTCTTGGCAACTTGGAAAATGGTTTGAATAGTCATGAATCTTAAATTTAGAATAACACAAACCTAAGCAGTCCATTCCAAAAGCAATATTTTAAATGATGAAAACCCGCATTTCACTGATGAACAGACTTTGTGTGGAAATTAAAGCCGAATCAAGACTTTCATCATCAAATTCCCTCCGTTCAACATCCTTTTTTGACCTAAATCCAAACATTTCCCAGTTTTGGAGAAGAAAAACAGATAGATTGTAAGCAAATCATGGTTTTGAAATTCAACAGAATCATCTTAGCGCACAAAGACAAGGCGTGCCTTCTCTCTACGTTTTGATTTTTAGATAAATTTGATACTCACTAGAGATTATGAACACAATTTTATTATAGAAGTCATAGACTGGCAGGTCTGAAGACACTGCCAGCTATTCAAATTTTATCTATCCATAAGCTCTATTACTAATTACTCACTACTTAATTTGTAGAGTTTAACTCCTTTATAAGGGTTTGATTTTCAGTATTTTACATGTGTTTTGCTTTGCAAAAGGTCTATTATTTCCTGTTCAAAACAGAGTATTCTCTGCAGGGCAATGAAGCCTTTTCCTTTGAATGCACTGAATTTCCTTCTCAGGAACTTGACTATCCTTTGTGCCTCCACGGCCATGAAGGCGAATCGCAGAATCTTGAATTCCAGCTCGTGCCTGTCTTTCGTTCTGGCCTCGGTAATTCTCAGCACATGCTTGAGGGTCTTGAAAAACTGCTCTATGTAGGTTCGGCTGAACCAATGCCTGCGCAGCGTCTTTGCAAAGATCGTTTCGCTTGGCGAATAGATGACGCTTACCCTCCCCGAGCCATTCAGCCTGAAAAACAGCAGGGTCACATACCTTTGCTGGCTGTGGTAAAACGCCTTTTTCCGTAGGCAGAAGGGCGTTTTACTCTCTTCTTTCAAGTGTCTCTCGTTCTGCCGATGTGCCAGTTCCTCCGTCATAAATTCCGAATCGATGAATTCAGTCA
Organism: uncultured Cytophagales bacterium; assembly: GCA_963729615.1. Lineage (GTDB taxonomy): Bacteria > Bacteroidota > Bacteroidia > Cytophagales > Flammeovirgaceae > JBLIFI01. The sequence continues at coordinate 336,391 of CAVSOI010000019.1, read as the reverse complement.
GGCTCCCTCTTTTTTCATCGATGGTAAAAATATTGTTTCTCCTCGGCACGCTGATATAGACCAGCCCATTTTCCTGCCTCTCGCAATGCCCGCTCAGCGAGACGTCATTGTATCCATTGTCGCAGCTGAAATGGATGTTCGGCAACATGACGCCTTCCCTGGCAAGTCTGCCCTTGAGCCTGCCCCAGCGGGAGACCAGCTTTTTTGCCACCTCAATCGCCTGATTGCCCTGCTCCCCTGTTTTCTTCTTGACGAAATCAAAAAACAGGGGGTAGAAAATACCGTCAATATAGAGTCCAAAACACACTACTTTGAAGCCGAAGACCGAGCAGTGGTATTGCCCGCTGAAGAACTTGCCATAATGCGCCCCGTCCCTTGCCGACCCAGAAAGCCATTGGCGGAAAATACTGTCATCCAGAACGGCAGTCACTCTTTTTTTCGACCAGATGGAAGAGTCTTTCAGAGCCATTTCCCTCAAAATGCCGACTGCCTGCTGTTCAAATATGAACTCGAAAATAATACGCAACTTGCTTACAGTCAGCTTCTTGTATAGCTTCGTGTAGTTTTTCTGCAACCTGTTGCTGGCAATGCCGAACTTGGTCAGAATACTTTTCAGCGTGGGCAGTCCCACCAATTGACCCAGGAACAGCAGAGCATTCATTTTCTCGAAAAAATCCAGGTCGGACTCCTCGAACTTTGAAATATCAGATGCCGAAAATACTGAATCTAGCTGTTTGGAAATATCGAAATAGTCGTTTTCCAGGTATTTCTTCGTCAGGGAAACTATCTTTTGCCTAAAGTTTTTTTTATCATTGCAGTGTATTTTACGAAAACCGAGTAAATGTTTTTTTAATCGAAACAAATATAAGGCTTTTGCAAAATATATTTGCCATATGATATTGATTATCAATATTGTATGGCAATTTTAATCTCTACAACTTAATACTAATTCATGGAACTCGTAATCAACAATCTTTCTAAAACTTATCCGAACGGAATTAAGGCAATCAATGATATTTCCCTCACAATTGAACCAGGCATGTTTGGCTTGCTCGGGCCAAATGGAGCGGGAAAGTCCTCATTGATGAGAACAATCGCCACTTTGCAAGAACCCGATTCTGGCTCGGTTCAATTGGGCGATATTGATGTGTTGCATCAAAAGCAGGAACTCCGAAAAGTCTTGGGCTACTTGCCACAGGAGTTTGGAGTTTACCCAAAAATTACCGCTTACGAACTCCTCAATCACATGGCAATTCTGAAAGGAATTACGAATAAAACAGAGCGAAAGGATTTGGTAAATGCGTTGTTGGAGCGAGTGAATCTGGACAAGTTTAAGAAGAAGGCAGTCGGTGGTTTCTCGGGCGGAATGCGTCAACGTTTCGGAATTGCCCAAGCCTTGATTGGAAACCCGCAATTGGTAATTGTAGATGAACCCACCGCTGGTCTCGACCCAGGAGAGCGAAATCGTTTCTATAACTTATTGGCAGAAATTGGCGAGCAAGTAATCGTGATTCTCTCTACGCATATTGTAGAAGATGTGCGAGAATTGTGCTCCAAAATGGCAATTATCAATCAAGGTTCATTGCTCTATCATGGCGAGCCAGAAACTGCCATGAACGAATTGGATGGCGTGATTTGGCAAAAATCCATTGAGAAATCGGAAATGGAAACCTATGCAAGCCAATATCAAATTATCTCCAACAAACTCGTGGGAGGAAAACCAATTATACACGTTTTCAGCACAGAAAATCCTGAAAATGGCTTTGAACCCGTCAATGCAGATTTGGAAGATGTATTTTTCTCAAGAGTTTCGGGCGTGGTTCAAATTTAATGAAAAATTAAAAATGAAGAATTAGGAATGAAGAATGAAGATTCGTAACTCCGTAGGAGTTCAATATTGGTAGAAAGAACAACCAACGATTTTTATTGCTCCGTAGGTGCAAAATCTATTTTTTGGAAGTAGAATTTCACTCATCCTTTTGTCATTCACTAATTCGATTTATGTCATTTTTAGATTCCGCTCCTCTGGAGCGTGAAAATAGATTTTACAATCGAAATTCTACCAAGATTAGACTCCTCTGGAGTCAGAATATCGTATAAATTTATCGAAAATAGCTAACAGAGCTAAGTATCAAAATCTAAAATTAAATCTTGATACTTGATACTCAATACTAACTACCCACTACTCAATACTATTTCTATGTTTAAAGAATTTTTCCTTTTCGAGCTCAAATACCGACTGCGCCAGCCGATGGTATATATATTTATGTTCATTCTCGCACTATTGGTTTTTGGCGATGTAGCGAGTGATGCGGTCTCCATAGGTACAGGAAATAGTGGCAATGCAAACGTAAATGCGCCCATTGTTTTCTATCGTTATGCAGGCATTTTTAGTTTCATCGGGTTGCTATTCGTAACTGCATTTATGAATACAGCCGCTTTGCGAGATTTCAGCAATAAATACGACCAGATTTTATTTGCCACACCAATCAATAAATTCAGCTATTTAGGCGGGAGGTTTTTCGGTTCTGTGGTCATTGCCACCTTGCCTTTTCTAGGAATTTACATTGGCACTTTGGTTGGAGTGCTCACACCTTGGGTAGATGCTGAAGATGTCGGAGCTTGGAAAATCCTCCCGATGTTGCAGAGTTTTTTCGTGATTGTTCTACCCAATGTCTTGTTTACTGGCGCAATTTTGTTCGGCTTGGCAATTGCTTTCCGAAATAGTATTGTCTCTTTTGTAGGAGCGTTAGTGTTGATTGTGGCGTATAGTGTCAGCGGTACTTTATTGCGAGATTTAGACAATCAGACAATTGCTTCATTGGCAGATCCATTTCGCAATCCGAACGGTTGGTTACATGACCAAATATTGGACAAGTGCAGAGCTGAACAATAGTTTGCTTGATTTTTCAGGCGTTTTGTTGGCAAACAGAGCCATTTGGATTGGAGTGAGTTTGCTTGTTTTCGGCTTGACTTATTGGAGTTTCTCCTTCTCGGCAAATCGTAAAAAAGGCGGAAAAGTGAAGCAAGGAAAACTTCTAACTTCTCCCGCTTTCAAACCTGTTTTTGTGAAGTTGAAAGCCTTGCCAAAAGCCGTTGCCCAATTCGATACGAAAGCGCAGTTGACTCAGTTTTTCAACCAAATCCAGATTGAATGGAAAGAAGTTGTACGGAGTGCGCCTTTCATTGTGATTATGATTTTGGGAATTGCCAACACTTCTGCCAACCTATCTTTCGCCACGCAACTCTACGGAACTACCACATTCCCAGTTACTTACTCGGTCATTGACATTATGCGTGGAGGAATGTACATTTTCACACTCGCCATTATTGCCTATTACAGCGGTGTAATGGTTTGGAAAGAGCGAGATGCGAAGATGAACGAATTTTTCGATGCTTCTCCTTTCCCAAGTTGGATTCCGTTCCTCTCCAAACTGGTTGCCATGACGGGAATTATTTTCCTCATCCAATTCATGCTGATTTTGGTTGGAGTGATTGGGCAAACCCTGATGGATTACCAAACCTACGAACTCGATGTGTATTTCAAAAGCATGATTCTGAACGATGGAAGCACACTTTTCATGACCATTGTACTGAGTTTCTTCATTCAGGTTTTGGTAAACAATAAATACCTCGGCTATTTCATTTTCATCATCTACTCAGTTGCTGATGGAATTATTTGGGGAATTTGGGACATTTCCAATGTTTTTCGCCCGTTTGGCGTGCCGAGTTACACCTATTCTGCCATGAATGAATTTGGTCCTTTCGTGAAACCTCTGCTTGCTTTTCATAGCTACTGGCTCATTTTTGCGGTAATTATCATCATTATTGGTGTGCTTTTCTTTGTGCGTGGCAAAGGAGCAAACTTCAAAAAGCGGGTGGAGTTAGCAAAATACCGAATGGATGGGAAACTCAAACTCACTTTGGCAATTCTGTTTTTTGCTTGGATTGGAATGGGAAGTTGGTTGTTCTATAATGTTCATGTGCTAAACGAAGTAACTACTTCCGATGAGCAGGAAGAACAGCAAGTTGCCTACGAGAAAGCGTATAAGAAGTACGAGGGAATCAATCAGCCGAGAATCATAGAGATCCAACTATGAGATAGATTTAGTTCCCGAAGAGCGGAAGTTCAAGGCGAAAACCGATTTTGTGGCAGTCAATAAATCTGACCGAGCCATTGAGAAGTTCCATTTTACGATGATCTCCAAACTTTGAGAACGAGATTGAAATAGCAGGTGCAACTTTGGAGTTTGAAGATGAGAATGATTTCTACAGAATCTACAAACTGAAATCCCCACTCCAACCAAATGAAAAGCTGAATTATACCATAAAATCCAGCTACGAACCCAAAGGAATTCAGAACCAGCCTTCGGTTACGCAGATTGTGGAGAATGGGACATTCATTTCAAATTTTGAGTTTTTGCCAAGCATTGGGTACAACTCACAATATGAATTGGGAGACAAGAAAGACAGAAAGGATAATGAGTTGCCCGAAAAGTCGAGAATGCCGAAACTCACAGGAATTGATTGTGGAGAACCATGCAACAATTCCTATATCTCCAACAGTTCGGATTGGGTAAAAATGAGTGCGACCATCAGCACTTCGCCCGACCAAATTGCCATTGCGCCAGGTTCGCTCGTGAAAGAATGGGAAGAAAATGGCAGGAAATACTACAAATACGACTTGGAAACGCCTTCGCTCAATTTCCACACTTTTGTTTCTGGCAGATACGAAGTAAGGCGAGACAAGTGGAATGATTCGGTAGATGTGGAAGTTTATTACCACAAACCACACGAATACAATGTGGATAAAATGGTAAAATCCGTTCAAAACTCTTTGAGTTATTACTCTGAAAATTTCACTCCTTACAAACACAAACAAGCTAGAATTATCGAATTCCCTCGCTATAGAACCTTTGCGCAGGCATTCCCAGGCACAATGCCTTATTCGGAATCCATTGGTTTTATTGCCAATTTGGAAGATAAAGATGACATTGATTTCGTGACTTATGTAGTGGCGCACGAAATGGCGCATCAGTGGTGGGCGCATCAGGTCGTTGGAGCAAATGTGCAAGGCGCAACCATGCTTTCCGAAAGTTTCTCGCAATATTCTGCCTTGATGGTCATGGAAAAAACCTACGGAAGAGACAAAATGAAGAAGTTCTTGAAGCACGAAATGAACGATTATTTGCGAGCTCAGTGGTACTGAAAAAGAGAACGAATTGCCAATTATCTACAACGAAGGGCAACAATATCATTCACTACGACAAGGCAAGTGTGCTGTTTTATGCACTTCGAGATTTTGTGGGTGAAGACAGCGTGAATAAAGCGATGAGGCAATTTGCCCAGGAATTCGCTTACAAAGAACCGCCTTACCCAAATACTTTGCAATTCATGTAATACTTGGAGAAAACCACGCCCGATTCGCTCCAATATTTACTGACAGATATGTTCGAGAATATCACTTTGTACGACAACCGAGCTTTGGAAGCGACTTACAAGGAAATTGACAGCACACATTTTGAGGTTACTCTGAAAGTGCAAGCCGAAAAACTCCGAGCCGATTCCACAGGAAACGAAACGGCTATTCCCCTAAACGATTGGGTGGATATTGGCGTTTACAGCGCAGGTTTCATGGATAAAGATGGGAAGCTGATTTACAAAGAACGGAAGAAGCTTACTGAGAAAGAGAACACGTTTCACTTTTGTAGTCAACCAAAAACCTGCAAAAGCGGGAATTGACCCAGATTTATTGCTGATTGACCGAATTCCGAGCGACAATTTGAAGAAAGTTACTTTGGAGGAGAAGAGGAAGAAAGTATGCTGGAGACGAAGTAGAATTTGATGTGTTTTTTTTTAGAAAAAGTGCAATTCATTCTTGTTGAGTGGATTGCACTTTTTTTGCTTGGGATTGAATGGGGGATTTATGCTGATTTTTCTACATCTTTGTTAGCTTACTATGAAAGTACTTGAAGTGAGTAAATGCTTGGAGTGAATTAAACACAAGAAATAACTCTATCAGAGTTCGTCTAAACACTTGACTATTAGTGATTTAAAAAAATAACAGAATTGTCATACTGCTAATTATAGAAATAAAATGCAACTTTTTATCTTGTTTCTTTTTGGTCCGGAACCCGTTGGTCTATTCTTCCAATTCTATTAGTGTTTATTGACAGAAAACAGTTATGGAGTTTGAAGATTGGCAGGTTCTGCGAACACTGCCAACTTCCTGTACAAAAACTTTGTCAATGTTCACTATTGCGAGTATAAAAATTTCGTCATAGTGTCGGACTGGCGCCTGGCGTTCCATCGGACTGGCGCTCCAGTGCTATGACTGCAATTTTTGCTCGGGGCACGTTGCCTAGACTAGGCTCAAAAATAAACTGCGATATAAAGAGTAGTTTATTTATTTCCCATTCCTTAGGTGGACAGAAATATCTAAAATAAAACTCTCCGAGAAATTGATACTGAAGAGGAAGAATCCATGGCAGCGTAACACGCTGGCGCAGGTTCTTGTATGCAAGCCCAGTCTGAACCTGTGCCGAACAATGGAAATCAGTCTCTGACTGAAGTTTATATAATAGTAGAAACTTAGGGATTGATGCACTAGCAATTGAAATGGTTGGATTCAATCCAAAGAAACTGGCCACAACAATACCGTTCCCCATACACAATGTATCGTAGGATGCCACTACTTACATATACACTAATCGTTATACATAATTACACCAAAAAAATGAAGAAAAGTATTATCATTTTATTTATAGCAGTAGGGATAGGATTGATTTTGATTGGATATAATCAGAAAAAAGAAATAGTTTCTAGTTTCCAAGAAAACAGTACCAACATAACCATTATTGATCTGTCAAAAGAGAAAACAGATTACTTTAATTACTATTTGATTTCAGGGATATTGCTTATTTCTGTTGGCTTAATTATTTCAATTGATGTTTTTAAAAAGCCAAGTATAGAAGATGAAACCAACCCCTTTGACCACTTAACAATCCAAGAAAAGAACATTGTCCATTTAATAAATGAAGGAAAACGCAATAAGGAGATTGCAAATGAATTATCTATCAGTTTGAGTACTGTAAAAACCCATACAAACAATATCTATAAAAAATTAGGAGTCAATTCTAGGTCCAAATTGCTGAATCTACTTGAAAATTAAGGGACTAGTACTAAAATCAACCTCAGTCAGTGCCTCATACTATTAAATGTTTCATTGTTTTACAGGATAATTCACATCCAAACTTAAAACAATGAAACATTTATTTTTTCTAACATTACTGTTATTTATTTCCCAATTTGCTTCAGCTCAGAACATAGATGAATGCAGAAAAATTGTCGAGATAACAATCGAATCAATAGGCAATCAATCAACAAAACATTTGAATGAATATCTGGCAGATGACTTCTCAATGGCTGGTCGAAAAGGAGAAATAGCCAAAAGAGTTTTATCTCAACTGCTTTCGCAATTAGATGACAATGTAAAAACCTATAAAGAAACCAAACTAACCACGCTTAATAAAGAACTTGAATTAAAGTATGACATAGAGTACGAAAAAATGGGGATCAAGGAAGCTACTTTTACTTTCAATGAAAACAATTTATTGAAGGGGCTTGAGCTTTTTAAGATAGAAGTGAAAACAATGTCAAATAAAAGTGAGATTGTTAAAAGCTCAAAAAGCCTTATTGAAGTTCCGTTCGAAATGGCAAATAAGTTGATTGCAGTAGATGTTGTCTTAAATGGAATACAAAGAAAGTTTATATTAGACAGCGGTTCGCCAAAGACATTGCTTAATTCACACTATATCATGAAAGATTCTACTCAAAGAAGTATTTCATCTTTAAAGGGAGTAGCTGGAAATATTTCGGGTATGGATATTGAAAAAGTAAGCTCCCTCGATTTTAATGGGATTCAGCTCAACAACCAAGACATTATAACAATGGACTTGACTCATTTGGAAGAAGCACTCGAATATGAATTTTATGGTCTAATAGGATATGATTTTATTAAAGATTATGATGTGATTTTTGATTACAAAAAACTCACTATTACGCTAATAGACCCTGATACCTATGAAGAATATAGAAACAAAATCTTATTGAATAGCCAACTGGAAATTGTGGCTTTTGAATTAAAAAAACATATACCTGTAATTCAGGCAAATATCAATGGTAAGACTTTAAAATTTGGGATTGATAGTGGTGCGGAAGCAAACTTAATTGATGATGATTTATTTCAAACCTTGAAAAAAGCGACACGTAAAATACAGACAGATGAAATGGTTGGAGCTGATAACAATAGAAAGAAGGTAAAAAAAGGCGATTTAAAAAGAATGACAATAGGAAATAAGCCTTTTAAGAAACTCTTTACTTCGTTTAGCGACATTTCACATCTGAATAATGGTTATCAACTTAGCCTTGATGGCTTGATTGGATACCCTGTTTTATCTAATCAAAAAACACTGATTTCTTACAGCAGGAAAGAATTGATTTTTATAGAATGAATCACCAACGATAAGGGAAAGTACAGCCCAAATTTATTTCAATTCTGCCTGCATTTAAAGAATTACCATTATTATCTAATCCATTTATCAAATCGGTTACTTGTTCTCTCTCCGCTTCATTTTCCCAAGTACCAAATGCTTTGCCCAATCCGAACAATACTTCAAAAGTAAGCGGACTTTGAAGTATTCTTTTTCTAAATCCGAAATTTACTCCGTAATTATAGGCATTTGCTTGCTCTTGCCAAGTGGTAGTAGGATCAAAGTCGTTGAATTCATAGGTTTCATATATTTTTCGGTAACGAAAGTGAGTTCCGAAAAACAATCCTGTCAATTTATTTTCGGTATCGTTGTTAAAATAGAATCTGAATTGTGGCATAATTCCCCAACCTCTCAAATCGCTCTCGCCAGAACCAAATCTGCCATTCTCGATGGAAGTGATGGAATGATAAATTCCTTTTTCGGCACTCAGCATAAAAGAGAATTTTTTGCCTAGACTCTTCTCATAACTTCCTCTCAATACAGACCAAGGACTTTTCCCTATTCCAAATATGTCAATTTGTACGGATTGCGCACTTTGGGCAAATGAAGTTGAAATGATGGAAAGCAATAAGGAAATTATAAATAGGTTTCGAAGGTAACTCATCGTTTAGTTAGGTTATTTTCCATCAAAGACATTTAAAGCTAGGATATTGGCAATTAGTTCGGGTTAAGGAATCATAATAGATATTATTACGATTGGTTTATTAAAGTAAGTTTTGGAGTCAGCTTGTTGGTCTCGCTACGCTAAGACCAACAAGGGCTTCCATACAAAACCAATCGTAATAAAGTCTAATAAGTAATGAGTTTTTGTCTATAGCGGAGTGAATGAAATTAAAATGGCGGATTCTGAACCAACAGAATCCACTCCTTTTTAACAGGAAAACTCACATATAATCAGTCTCCAACATTCACAATCGCCTGATAACAAGCATCAATCACGGCTTTCATCTTATCGAAATCTAAAGTTTCTATGGTGTCTGATTCTTCGTGGTAATGTGGGTTTCGCATGAAAGAGGTATCGTTAATCATCAGCGCATTGTAGCCAAACTTCCAATAGCTTTTTTGGTCTGACATTCCCGCCAAACCATCTTTATCGGGGAACTCAATAAACTGAACATCAATTTCTGAACCTACCGACATATTTTGAAAAACATTCTGGTTGAATTCGCTACAATCATCTATGCCAACTACCATAATGAAATTTGCTGTATTTGGATAAAGCTCTGACAATTCTGGAACAGGGAAATCTTGTGAATTGGGTTCATCTGAGAAATAGCCAATCATCTCGTAGCAAATCATGCCCAAGACTTCTGTTTTAGAATTGCGGAGCGACTCGGCATGAATATAACTGCCCATGTATTTTGTGGCATAGAATGGCGGTTCTTCGAGACAGTAGGCAACAAACTCAATTCCGTAATCTAGCTTTGGTTTATTTTGGGCAACGAGTCGAGCCGTTTCCAAAAGCCCTGCTACTGCGCTTGCATTGTCATCTGCACCTGGTTGGTCTCCACAAACATCGTAATGTGCACCAACTATCAATTTCTTAGTTTTCTCTGGCTGATAAGTGGCAATTACATTTTCATAAACTTCTCCTCTGGCTTCCCATTGTTGAATGCGTGTTTGGAAACCAAATTCTTCCAATTTCTCTTGAATATAATTCGAAGCTTTTTGGAGAGAGGCCAGATTTTCGTAATTCCTGTAAGGCCTGATTGCCGTTAGGAAATCTACGTGGTTGTATAGGTTGGATTTTGAGGTATTTTGCATTTTAGGGGATTGGTTGATATTGGTCTATTAAAGATTGTATTTTATCATGCGGCTATACTTCTAATGTCAATTTTGAAATCTTTCAATTTCCCAAATAGCATTTCGGTAATTTTCTTTTTTCTTGATTCGTACTGTTCACGCATGAAGTCATCATCGCCATAAATGGCAATCATTTCATTGACTGATTCCAACTGCTCAAGAATGTCTAGTACTTCTGCTGAACTTTCGCTGATTACCCCAATTATGAGTTATGTATTTGATAAGTACAATTATGGATTGAGGAAATGAAGAATTAAGAATGAAGAATTAAGAATGAATTAAGTAATTGTTAATCAGAAACTTAGTATTGTTTTATTTAGTCAAAATACTGACATACAGTTTTTAATTAAATCTGAAAATAGTGCAATACATTAAATCTTGATTTTTGACTATACTAAAAAATACAGTTAACCTGCTGATAATCAAATTTTTAAACCCATTATTCGGGTGCTGATTGTATTTTTCATTTTTTATAAATTTATCTCAATAAATATTATTACGATTGATTTAGTAGTGCGAGTCGGATGGCCGATGCCATTCAATTCTCGCACAGGCGTAAAAACCCCATAAAATTTCGAGAAAACTCAATCGTGATAAGGTCTAAAATGGTTAATAGCTATTTTTCCCTCATCACTTTAGCTTCAATCTCAGATAGAATGCTATCCAATTCAGGCTCTTGGCTTTCCATTACTCCAGTTTGGCTATGTTTATGATGTGGGAAATTGGGTAAATTCGGGTAATGTTTTGCGTTGTCGTATCGGAAAATCAGTTCTTGTTCTTCGTCCATATAATGATAACGATATTTCACTTTCCCTACATGTTCCGCATCTTTCACTTCTGCGAAATCTAATTTGCTTTCATCTGTGAAAACAACTTCGCCATCAATGAACCCTTTGTTTTCGCTGTATGTTTTTTCAGTAGATGAAAAGTCGGAAATGATATGAGCATATTTTTTGATTATACTCTTTATTCGTGCAAAGTAGTCTAGTATCATGACAGTTCCGCTAGGCGTTTTTTGCTATCTAACTGCATTTCATAAATACCCGACCAAAGCATATAATCTTTGGAATCATCCAAATCGCCTTCCTCAAAAGATTGATAGAAGGTTTCCGAATCCATTTCGTATTGCGCTTCGTAAGCATCTAAGTCAATCTGCATTCTGGCTATTTCTCTTTGGGCATTTTTACGATGGTATTCAATAAATTGACTGAACATCATGTCTTTGCTCCCGAAGAAACGCACTAAGCTGTCTAGCTTTTCCGCCAAACTATTATCTAATTCTATTGTGATTTGTGCCATATTCTCAATTTTCAAAAGTTCTAATGTATAAAGATACGGAAAATTTAGAGTTTGGATTGGGTTGTTGTGCTTTTTCGAGTAAGGAAGAAACTCCATTCATAACAAAAAACCTAAGCCAATTTATTGGCTGCTTTGCTATGCTTTTCAAAATCATTCCGCTTCTCCCAATTTTTAATGCCTACTTGCACTTCGCACGGAATTTGCCGATATTTAGCCTGAAAACCAAACCACAGAAAACCATGGCAACAGTCATTTTGAAAGACGGCAAGAAGAAGCAAAAGTTCGAGCTGGACGATACGCAATTCAAATACCTGAGCAAATTCCTTGAGTCGATTCGGGAAGAAGAAGAGGAACATCCTGTGCTCAAAGATATTAGGGAAGGATTGGAATACGTAAAGGAAATCAAGAAAGGGAACAAAAAGGGAAGACCTTTGCAGGAACTACTAGACGAAATCGAAGATGAATAGCATAGAATCAATTCCTCCATTCGACAAAAACCTTAAAGAAACTTGCCAAAAAGTTCAGAACACTAAAAAGCGAGGTTGCCGAATTGGTAGAAACTCTTTTAGAAAATCCTGAAACAGGAACTGATTTGGGTTCTGGACTTGTACAAAATACGCTTAGCCAGTAAAAGTAAAGGCGGTGGAAAACGAGGAGGTTTTCGAGTTGTTACCTATTTGGTGGAACAAAACGAAGACTCCACTACTGTTTACTTGGTTACCATCTACGATAAATCTGAAGTAAGCGATATTCCCAAGAAGGATTTACAGAACTTAATTGATTCTGTGGATTTGGATTCGGAAGAGGAGGTTAGAGTAGGGAAATCTTGAAATCATCGTAATTTCGTTCAACCAACTCTGTCAGGGTTCTAAACCCTGAACAGAGTTTCGTTACTACCCAATTTCAAATCTCCAAATCCAAATCATCCGAATCCCAACCTTTGTTGTGGAATAGCCAAAACTCTTTTGAACCTGCTTTGTGGTTGTTGGCAAACCAATCAATCACTTCTTCCCGCTCTACTTTGCTCTTCCGATTTCCCACAAAAGAATGAATACTGGAATGTTGCCACTCCATCAATTCTTTGGTAAACCCATGCCGAACGGGGTTTTGATGGATGTAGCGTAGGCAAGTGAAGAAATAGGTTTCGTTGGAGACTGGATTCGTTTGAACCTCGGAATAAACAACGAGCCTTTTCTATTCTGTTGTTTGTTAAATGCTTTCGTGTAACCGTTGAAAAGATTGCTGAATTGTTTGCTCATAACATTTGGAACTTTATCACCCAATCCTGTCAGGTTTTCAAAACCTGACAGGATTTTACTTCCCGATAATTTCAACTCCATAAATCGCTTTTTCAATTTCTCTTCACTCCGCAATCTAATCAATAAATGAAAGTGATTCGGCATTAAACAATAGGCATACGTTCTGGCAATTGGAAAAATATACTTGGCATATTGTTGCAGAAAGTATTTGTAATTCCCCCGATTCGCAAAAATGTTCTCGAACCCATTGGCGTGATTGATGACGTGGAATATCTGGTTTGGAAGAAGTGGTGGATAATAATCGGGCATAGTTTGGCAGGTTGGATTGAAAGGAAGAATATTGAATTTAATCAAAAACGTATGATAACCAAAAAGTCCTGTCAGGTTTTAAAAACCTGACAGGACTAAAGGTAACGAACCGCATTTAATTTTGGGGCTTACCCAAAATTCAGTTCCCTAAATCCCCACAACCCAACAACTATAAAACAGCTTCATTAGCCACCAAAATATTTCCCCAAAATTGGCGGAATACACTCGAAGGAATCAGCTTTCAATTCTCGAAGAAGTTGGTTTCCTGTCATCACTAAACAACTCTAAAAATCCAACCAAAAAAAATGGCTAAAAAAATCCCTAACATCCTAAAATGTTGGGGATTGAATTTATTATCACATCGGCAAATCAACACATTATCGCATCATCATTTCCTCACCTCCACCTTCTCGCCAGCAACCCAAGCCTTGTGCTCGGCTGTGTAATAAAGGTAAGCCGAGGAGGCGGCTGCCTCATATTTTCCGGGAATTTCCGCTTTCAAATCCAGATTGATGGTTTTGGATTGGTTTGGAGTGAGTTGTCGGTAGTAGAAAACTACGTTGTTGCCAATCACTTCGTAGTAATCGAAGGTTTGCTTTTCCTGCAACTCCTTCAACTGCCAAGGCTGTGCGGAAAGTCCTGCGGGGATTCCGACAATGGCGATGGTCATGGGTTGTCCTTCGGTTTTGCTTAGGTTTTTCAGTTCCGTGGTCAAACGAACTGTTTCGCCCATGCTTGCTTTGTCATCAGCCAATTTGGTACTCAATCCAACCTTGCAATCTTTTGAAGTTTGCGGAAGGAATGTGTTGTAATTGACGGATACCGTATAGGGCAACGCTTTTTTCGTATTCTTGAATCGGATTTCGATTTTGTGATTTCCAGCTTTCAAATGCTCTTCCAATCCGAAAGCTTCAATCTCGCCTTGTTGCCCTTTTTCAAAATGTTGTTCGGCTACTTTTTTGCCGTTGATGAGGACTTCAATATCTCCAGAATCTGCTGTGCGCTTGGCGAATTTTGCAAACTCGGTCAAGGCTTTCAATGCCATTACCGTGCTTTGCGTGTTTCCATATCCACCGTAAGAAGCCCTGTTTTCCATGATGAATTTGGTAGCAGAATTGATGATGGCACCCGATTTCTCCTCGGCTTTCAAGTTTGCCAAAACCGCCAGTGAAGTGGTCTCAACCTTCAAACCTTTTCCTGTGGAGCGAGTAATGGAGTGCGTTGTTCCCTCAAAATGTCCATCTTTTTGTTGGAGTTGATTCAATTCCGCCAAGAATGGAGTTGCCCTTGCATCGTTCAAGTTGAAAAGTGCATTCGCCACCAAACCCATTTCGTAAGGGTCTTGGTTGGATTTTGCCGACTCGTAACTGGCGTTCAGTTCCTTCTCAATCTCTTTGGTGTAACCCGCTTCCGAAAGCGAATAGACAATATACGCATTCGTGATTCGCTCCTCTGCCCGACCGAAACTGTCCAAGGCACGAGGGTTTTTCTCGAAACCGCCTTTTCCATCTCGCTTTTCGAGTAACCAATTTGCCGTGCGTTGCATCATTTGCTCATCCACTTTTCCGTACACCTTTTTCATGTCGGCAAACTCCATCAGTCCGTAAGCCGTTAAAGCTTCGTGTCCGGGAGCTCCACCAAACCACTCGTAGCCGTTCTCGGAAGTCTCGAAAGTAACGAGCTTGTTATAGCCTTTATCAATCAATTTATCGGCTTTGGCGTAGAGTGTGGAGTTTTCCACATCGTTTTCCTGCAAATATTGCTTTACCATAATGTTCGGATAAGTGCTGGAAGAAGTCTGCTCGAAACAGCCGTGTGGCTCTCTCAGAATCGACTCAATTCCCGAAAGCATATCGCTCAAAGCCGTTGGGTAAGCCGTCAGCTTGGCAAAAATCGTTCCTTCCACAGGGTTTTTGATGGAGAAATTGTATCGCTTCTCCATTTCCTCGCCCGACATTGCCATAGCAACCGGGAAACCTTTCTGTATAATTTTCACAGGTTGGATGAATGCGTCTTCCGAGCCATCATCGCCTTTGAAAGTGAATTTGATTTCGCCAGTTTCTGGGAAATTCTTGATGTTGAAACTGATGAATTCCGTCAACGTCTTTTTGGCAGGAATGGAGATTGTTCCATCAAATTTATTCGCCAAATTCCAGCCCGCAGGTAAATTGAAATCCAAATTTCCGTTTACAACTTCGTTTGTATTATTAGTCAACATCACAGGAATTTGCACCAAATCTCCCATAGTAACCTCGTTCGGCACTTTCACATCCATGCTGAAAGGCAATTGCGTGTAGAAAACCTGCTCGGCTCTGCCAACCATTCCAGCCCCAACGCCTTCCAAAGTAGCTCGGAAAGCAGTAATGGCATCTGAAGCATAAAATCCAACCGTAGCTTTTCCATTTTTGCCCACTTCCACATTTCCATTCCAGTAAATCGTTTGGCGGAAATCAGTTCTGAATGCTGGTTTCTGATTGGAAGCATAAACCACTTCGGGGAAATTTCTGGCTCTATGATAAGTAGGTTCTTTGGGAGCAACTACTTTCTTTTCTCGTTTCATTCTATCATCCAAAATGACAATTTTCTCTAATTCTGCTTCTTTTTCCATTGCCAAACCCATCTTGTTGTCGGCTTTGAACTCTTTGTTTGGAGCGAGTTGCAAGGCATTCTTATCGTTGGCAACTCCCATTGCATTTACTACAACATCTTCCAATATCACCTCTTCCTCCATCTCCATTTCTTCCACCATGTTATCCATCGCTTCGTCAAAAGCCATTTCTTCGAGAACAGGCATGGGAATATTCCCCACTTTGTTTCTTATTGCCATTGTTTTGCGAGGATAATTTGGTCTTAAATATAAACTAATCGCCTCATTGTATTCAGAAACGAAAGTCGAATTCATCATGTCTCCGTTGGAAGCGGTAATGGTTTTGTTCTCGTACAATCCAATTTCCTTGAAATAAAATCTGCCATCTTTATCAGTTTTTACCGTGATACTATCTTGCTGAACCGTAACAGTTGCTCCGCTCAAAGGCTTGCTATTTTGGTCATACACAATCCCAGAAATAATGGCTCGCTCTCTCGGGTGGCGCACAATTTCGATGTCTTTCGAACCCAATTCCTCCCAAGTGAATCGTCTCCAACCTTGTGTCATCATCAAATAATCCATCGCCAATTCCGACTTCTCTTCTTCCTTATCGAAGTAGAAATTTGGCTCGTACACTGCCGATTTCAAATCGGGTTCGAGCAAGAGTTTGGAGAGAATATTTCCCTGCTTGTCATCGGCAAAGGAAACCAATTTGTCATCCGTTACGGAGAGCGAGAAGTTTCCTGGGATTCCGATTCCACGTTCGTCTTCTACGGTAATTGTGAGTTCTACTTTCTCACGTGGCAAATACTTGTCTTTGTTTGTTTTCAGTTGGATTTTCAACTGCTTATCTGGGTTTGCGTAAGCCAATCTTTCCGCTCGGGCAATTCCTCGGCTATCGAACAGCGTGAATTGCGCCACGCCCATCGGGAAATCTGCGGTGGAAACCGTGAAAGTCTCACTTTCGCCTGCTTTCAGCTTGAAGGAATTAGCATAAACCGAATTCCCACGCACTTGTCCGAACAAGGAAAGTTCCTCATTCACAGTGGATTGTACTTTTATTTTTAGGTTGGAGTTATTGATTTCCAACACACTTAGCGCATAACCAGCCGAAAGTGGTTCGGGAAGTTTGATAACTTGGTTGGTTTTTGGGGAGAGGAAATGAGCCGTGAAAGTCTCGCCCTTTTTAGGTTCGAGTGTGAATGCGCCCATTCCCTGATGCACGCTACTGAACTTCATGACCGTTCTGCCTTCATTGTTGCGAATCACTCCGCTCACATCGGCAGGTTTGCCAAATTCGTTCAAGGCACGAAAAGCGACTTTGCCTTCCAAACCAACCACCATGTCGCCACCTTCTGGGAAAAAAGCCAAATCTACATTGTTCAGTACAATTGGAATGGCTCTGGAAATGGATTCGGTTTGTCCGTTGTATTGAATCACTACATTCAGTAAACCATCGGAAGAGTTCAAAGATTTTGGCAAATCAAACTTGACTTTCGCCTTTCCGTCTCCATCTGTTTCCCCTTTCTTTCGGAGGATTTCGCTTCCTTGCAAACTTGCTACGTAACTGAACTCGTGGTTTTTCAGAGCCTCGTTGTTGAGGCTTTCCAAATTCAACTTGGCGGAAACTTCTTCTCCTGCGCTGTAGGCTTCCCGCTCAAAATCCAACTTCATTTTCAATCTCGGCAAAATCACTTTCTGCACTTGAATGTCTTTCTCGAAAAAGCTTGGATTGTTCTCGTTCTTCTGCCATTTGGTGTAGGCTTTGATTTTATAAATTCCGCCACTTGCGTCTTCTCCCAATTGAATATTGCCACTTGCCTTTCCGTTTTTGGCAATTAACTTCAATTCCTTCTCGGTATTCCCTTTCGGACTAATGAACTCCAAATGCACAATCTCCGACTTGGAAGCCTCCATATCCGCGCCATTTCGCACATAAGCCTCAAACCAAATCGACTCGCCCGGTTCGTAAAATGGCTTGTCGAAATGCAAATACACTCGGTCTTCAGAGTGGTTTTCTACATAAGAATCGAATTTCTGTTTGAGTTTCTTCATCGTTTCGTTTTCGGTCAAGGTATCGGCAATCTGCTTGGGGAAAAATCCCATCGTCCCCACAATCACGAGGGCAAGTAAGGCGAGTAATTTGTTTTTATGCTTTTTCATGTTCCAATCGGTTTTATTACAATGAATGTAAGGATTTTTCGTGTCTTTGCCTAATGGATGCAAGTTGAAGTTGGATTGCATAAAATTGGGGGTGGGGAATTAAATTTGTTGTTTACTAAATTGAAAATAACTATAATTACATATACTATTACAAGGTTATTTTCATTTATGAACTATTTTAAGTAATGAGCAATAGAAGCGCAATTGATACAATTAAAGGATATTTTTACCAATTTGATTACACAATTGAAAAGATATTAAATCTTCCAAATGATTTAGATGAAGTTATTGTCGAAGGAATAGAAGATATAGACATTGAATCTTCAAGTGGAGAAAGCATGGCAGTACAATGCAAATATTATTCAAAGACTGAGTACAATCATTCAGTAATTGCCAAACCTATAAGGTTGATGCTTACTCATTTTAAGAAAGTCAAAACTGGAGATGCCAAAAAAATGAAATATCATTTGTACGGTCATTATAAAAGTGGTCAAGATAAGCTCACTTTGCCTTTGGAAGTCAAATTTCTAAAAGAAAAGTTTTTAACATATAAAAGTAATTCGGCAAAACATGAGCATCATTTGGACTTGGGGCTTTCAGATTTAGATTTAGAAAATTTCTTAGGTCTACTATCGATAGATATAAATGCTAGAGAATATGAAGCACAACTAAATGGCATAAAGACATCTTTGTCATCTAGCTTTTCATGTGATGATTTTGAAGCTGAATACCATTATTATAATAATGCTTTGAACGAAATTAGAAAAATAGCGATTGAAGATAATCTTAATTTAAGAAGGATTTCCAAACGTGATTTTTTGAATAAAATCAATTATAAGAAGGTTCTTTTCGATAAGTGGTTTTTCCAGCTTAAAGGTCAAAAACAATATCATAAAGAACTAAAAAGTAGATATTTTACACATTTAAATAAATCGTCATTTGAACGTTTTTTTATTGTTGAATTGTCTAATTATTATGTGTTGAGTGAGGTTAAGGAGATTCTACATATTATATCTAATCGTTATTCAAAACTTAGTAAAAGAGAGCCAAATAATTTCTGTCCTTATATTTGCTTTCCAAATATAAATGAAGTGGATTTGTTGGAGCTAAAGAATCAATTATACAACGAAGATTTTAATTTCATTGATGGCTATCCTTATGAGGGTTCTGACTTCAAATTTAGAGCTATCAATACTACAGTAACTTCAGGTAATCAGATTCAGATAAAAATCCTCAAAGATATTACTGAAGTAGATATGTCATTGCGAGAAATATCTGGAACTAAGGAGGTTTATCAATTTTATTTTATAGATAAACCTTTGGTAGTCAATAATATGACAACTAAAGATGTGGCAATTCAAATTATCGATATAAATCACATAAAAGAAATAATATAATGGCAGAAGAAAGTAATATCAATGCAGAAATTATCTCTGTATATCCTAATAAAGTAAAGATTGCTGTAGATGATGATTTTATTCAATCAGCTTCCGAAACCTTGAAAATAGGTTCGTATATCAGAATATCTGATGCAGATAATATCGCATTGATTGCTATCATTGATAATTTCCTTATTGAAGTTCAAGAAGAAGGAGTAGCAAAACGTAGGTATATTATCGAAGCTAATCCTCTAGGAGTAGTAAAAGATGATAAATTCCAAAGAGGTGGAGACACAATTGCAATACCGCCAAAAAAGGTTGAACCCGCAAAGGAAAGTGAAATTTTGAGTATATATTCTCAATCGACAAAAGAGCCAGAGAAATTTATCTTTTCCTCTTTATCTTCTAATAAGAACATTAGAATTCCAGTAAATGGAAATAAGTTCTTCAATAAACATATTGCAGTTGTTGGTTCTACAGGTTCAGGCAAATCAAATACGGTTACCAAAATAATCCAACAAGCTGTAGAAGGGAAAAATGGAGATTTCTCATTAAATAATTCTCACATAATAATATTTGACATCCATTCTGAGTATAAATCAGCATTCCCAAATGCTAATAACCTTGGAATTGGAGCAGATGAACTGATTTTGCCTTATTGGTTACTTACTAGTGAAGAGCTTGAAGAATTATTTATTGATACAGAAGCTAATGACCATAATCAACGAAATGTTTTCAAAGAAGCTGTTATCTCAGATAGAAAATCTAAGTTTTCAGGTGACCCATTAGATAAACATAAGGTTCATTACGATTCTCCTCTTTTCTTCGATATAGATGAGGTATTGAACTTTGCAAAAACAAAAAATACAGAAATGATTTCTGGGGCAAAACCTGGAACTACTAAACAAGGTAATTTAAATGGTAAGTTGACAAATTTTGTTAGTCGTCTAGAGAATAAGTTGAACGATAAACGATTTGATTTTTTGTTTGGAGAAAAAAGCAAGGAAATTACATTTGAAGATACAATTAAACAGCTAATTGGTCAAAAATCAACTTCTAAGAGCAATGTTACTATTCTAGATTTAAGCGGAGTTCCATTTGAGGTTTTAAGCATTACTGTTTCACTTATATCAAGAATGATATTCGAATATGGTTATTTTTATAAAAAAATCAGAACGAGAAAAAATCCAGATGAAAAAATAAATAACGATACTCCCTTTTTACTTGTCTATGAGGAAGCCCATAAGTATGTACCAAAAAGTGATTTAATAAAATTCAGAGCATCCAAAAACTCAATTGAGCGAATTGCTAAAGAAGGTCGAAAATATGGAGTTACTTTATTACTCGCTAGTCAGAGACCTTCTGAACTATCAGAGACAATATTTTCTCAATGTAATAACTTTATTGCAATGAGATTAACAAATCCTATTGACCAAAATTATGTTAAACGACTTTTACCTGATACGTTGGGGAATTTAACAGATAAATTACCCTCCTTACAAGCAGGCGAAGGTTTACTCATTGGCGAAGCAGTTGTTTTACCTTCCATTATTCAAGTAGATAAATGTAGTTTACCTCCATCTTCAAACGATATTCCGTATTGGGAATTATGGAAAGAGGAGTGGAGAGAAGCTGATATTGACGAAATAAAAACGGAATGGCATTCATAAAATGCTCAAAACTCAGAAATCAATCCAATCACAATTCCCTACATTTGAACTACAAACAAAACCACCACAATCATGCTCAACTCCAACGATATAAAAATGGACATCATCAGTTTGATTACCCAAATTGATGATTTGAATTTTCTCAGCAATCTCCGAAAAGAGATAGTTGCAAGAACGGCTGAACATGAGAGCAAACAAGATTTCCAAACTGCCATAGTTGAAATAACCGAAGAAGTCAGCTTTGAGCAAATTCTTGTGAATCAAAATTCCTGATTGTTACACTTTGCTGTGCTACTAAAAAGTCATTGTAAATGCTTACTTTTTGGTTACGAAATCAAAAACAGCAGATACAATGACAACCAAAGATAGTAAAAGCCGAACAATTGTACTTCCAATTGCGAGTGGTATTTATGAGAGATTCATGCTTGAGAGCAAATTTGCACACGAAACCATAAAGGAACTGTATGAAAGCCACATGGATTTATTTCCCGCGGAGATGTTGTCTGGCTATAAACTGAATGGCAGAACACGCCTTTCAAAAAAAATAGAAGGGTTTCAAATGCGGAAAATCATGGTAGCCGGTACCAATTACCAGATTCGCCCGTCCTATATACTTCCATATTGTAGAGAGCAGGTGGATTTGGTATCGAAGGGACTATTTTTATTGAAATTCGGAGTTCCCTTCTGGGCATTGGCTTTCGTGTTTGGCTACAATGCAACTTGGTGGTACCGAATGTTCATCTCTTTAGAAAGGCATGATATAGTTGGCACCACAATCTATGATGCCAAAGATCTGCCTGAACACATTATAGCGGACGAAAACCACATAAAAGTAAGAGGGACAAAAAAGTATGTGGCAACAACGGTAGGGGCAAATTGCTTTTTGGGAATGTCAGTATGCGATAATGCAAGCGAACAGGGTCTGAGAGATGGATACAACACATTCAAGCAGGAGAGCCAAAGCCTGAAAGCAGGCTATGAACCGATCAGTGTCAATACCGATGGCTGGGCAGCGACCCAGAAAGCATGGCAATCCCTGTTTGCTTCAATCCAGGTGGTGGAATGTTTCCTGCATGCTTTCCTAAAAGTCCGGGACAGGGCGACCAGAAAGATGGAATCCTTTTTCAATATGGCAGGCGACAAGATATGGAATATCTATGGATCCAGCACGAAGAGAGAGATGGCCCAACGAATTAGGAGACTGAAGGAATGGGCAAGTGAATGTATCATCGATTGCCCAATGAAGGCGAATATTTTGAAACTCTGCGCCAAAAAAGATAAATGGATGAGGCATATTGACAACCCAGATGCGCATAGAACATCCAACATGCTGGATCGCCTGATGAGGGCAATGAAAAAACATAAGGTAAATTCCCAGATGTTTCATTCAACAACAGAAGCAACGACTAAAAATTTCAGGGCATTTGCATTGATTTATAACTTCACGCCTTCCTGTCCCTCGGTCTGGAAAAAGAAGCCCGTGTTGAAAAGTCCTGCCGAAAGACTAAACAAAAGAAAATATGCAGACGACTGGCTTGAAAATCTATTGCTCTCAGCTAAAAAACATCAATTTAGACAGCACAGCAAAGTGTAACAATCAGGTAACTTTCACTTGGCGGAAACAGTAATTCAATTCCTTTCGGTTTGATTTTAAACAATTGTGAAATTTGTCTGTCTAAATGCCAAGTGATAGCAAATTCGTCTTTACTAAATCTACAATTCCTCAATATATTTCAGATAGTCATACTTAGTGTTTAATATTTTTAATCCATCATTATTTATTAGAATCAACTCGTCTGACGCCTCTGCAAATGACTTCAACTTCAGAAAACCAAATACGATAATCACCACGACCATTTGACCTATATAGTGAAACTTCTGTGGGAGTTTCTGATAAATTATCTTCAATAAAAAATGATTGTATTTTTATTTTATTATCAGGGCCGAAGTCTTGAGTTTGATAGTCGTGGACCCCTTCCTTTCTAAGGAATTCTCTTACCCCTTTTGTTGCATCCATAATACTTTTAGACAATCCAGTTGCTGTGGGTAATATTACCGCATACTTAATGTTTTTTGCTTTCAGTTTTTTCAAAATCATTTCCGAGTTAGTTGTTTCTTCTCTCTCCATAGAATTTTCTAACATTTTACGAATCACATTACCTCTATGTTGCCTAGAACTTAGTTCGTGACTTCCTTGCCTTGCAACTTCAAAGTATTTCGTTTCATCAGGAGATATCAAACTCAAATAGCTTTCGTCCCCAGCGAAATATATGTCAACTTTATTCTCTAACTCATTTAAATTATTTTCGAAAGCACCCAAATTCACGTGATTTTTGAATTTGATTATTTCAATTATCAAAGTGAATAGATTCGCCTTATTGAACCAATAGCTTTTTTCTGGGAAATCTAATTTATCTATTAGACTAATAGAATTGTATATTTTGCTTAAAATATCTTCGTGAATTTGGAACTCATCATTGTACTTCTCCAAATACTCATTAATCTTAGAACTTCTCCCAAAATATTGACCTTCTAAGATTGTAGCGCAAATGAGCATGATATATTGGGAATCAAACATTCTCTTTATATCATTATCAGAAAATACTTTATTTTTTTCAAAAAAAGTATTGATAAAATCTCTTTTGTCAGCACTTAGTAATATACTCGTTTCAATAAGAGTTGGTTGGTAGTTCTTATCTGCTAGCATCTTACAAAAAGTTGCAAATTCACCTCCTCCGTACTGTGCATTTAGAATTTCATTCGTGTTTAAAGAATAGTTTGTACTATTTATTCTTTTAAAAACTTCAATGATATTGTCATTCCCAATATCTTTTAGGTCTTTTACAGGAACTAAATAATTTAAAAAATCACGCTTTTCCTGTTCTGACAATTCATCAAAAGACTTAATTCTATTTTGATTTTTGAAGTCATTAGTTCCATTTATATAATCAACTATTGTCGATAACCTTTGTTGACCATCCACAACTACTTCGCGAGCCTTCAAGGTATCTAAATCTAATTCTGCACTCGCAACATAAATTTCAGGAAAAGGGAAATTCAATAAAATAGTCTCGATAAAAGCGTATTTATGTTGCTTTTTCCAAACTAGTTTTCTCTGGTAATCTGGACCTGTAATTAGATTCTCTGAAACAACTTTGTTGTATAAATCTATTAATTTTACACTATTTGATGGTATTGAACTTGGTAATTTCATGATTCTATTAAATTAACTTGTATACTTTTTATATTTTCTTGATGATAAGTCTCGAAGTAATGCCAAGATTTATAAATCTCAATATTAACTTCTCTACCATACTCCATTTTGTATTTTTCTACTACTTTTCTGACTTCACTTGTCAATTTAAAACCCGTAGGCAAAAATCTAATAGCTATCCTTCCCATCAAAGTATATTTTGCAAATGAGCTCCTTTTATCCCATAAGCCATTATGAGGTCTCGTGTGGTCGTATAAATTTTTCATCTCTTTATCAAATAAATCTGATGAAATAATACCTACATCTAAATCTGATTTCTTATCTGGATTGTAATCAAATTGTTTAAATAAATATAAACCAGGATCTGAACTATCTGGCTTGAGACTAAATCCTAGTTTACCAGAGCCAACGATTACGACATCTCTGATATGAACATCTAGAATATTTGCAATATCTTTTTTAAAATCAAATTCTTTTCCTTTAATTATTTCTTTGAAAAAAAATGTTTCATCTTCTATTATGTGTTTTTGGACAATAATATCAGGTTTATTTTTTTTACATATAGCTATGAAATCTCCTTTTTCCATTAATCAATGTTTTTAAGTATTTCGATTCCTATAGCTTTTGCCATTAATGGAGGCACAGCATTACCAACTAATGTGTATTGTGGCACTTCCGTTTTTCTATTATTCCCACCTGTTGAGCGTTTTCCTTGAAATACAAACGAGTCGTCAAATGACTGTAAGCGTGCCATTTCTCTAACAGTCAATGCTCGTGGCGAATTATAGTGTATATAGTCATCTGGCATTGTCAATATTGTAGAGCTTTGTTCATCTGGTTTTAACACATTGTAATTTCTCTTGTTTGTAGAAAGATTTAATTTCTCAAGTTCTGGTTGCGCTTTTTTATAATTGCCATTTTTCAAAATCACTCCAAGTCTTTCAATAACCGTTTCGTTTTGATTACTTGTTTTATGATTGTTGAGGATGTCAAAATATTTCTCTCCGTTCTTCAAACCTTCTGCATTCCTTACATAAAATGGTTTTGTCTGAGGTTTGAATCGTTCTGTTAACCTGCCTTTTTTTGACCATTCTGCAAATGATTTTCCGCCTTTGGAAATTGGTTTACCATCAATTCTTCTTTTCTTGAGAAGTTTAGCCATTTCCTTTGCAGTTCCGTTATATTGAGCGGAAATGTCAATTTCTTCATAGTGATGCGCTTCTTGGTTATTACCGATAAAATCCAAATCGTACAAAGCTTCAAAAACTGTTACTTTTTCTTCTTCCGATACCGTTGCAGGAATTTCGGAAATATACTTTTGGTCTTTTCGGCAACCAATAAATAGAACTCTTTCTCTATTTTGTGGAACGCCATAATTTGAAGCATTTGCAATGAATGGTTGTTCTATTTTATAGAGCCGAATGCTTTCCAAAATAGTTTCTAGTTCCTTTTTTTGTGATTCATTACAGTAAGATTTTAATATCTCAATGGATTCATCAAAAGAGGTTGTGTAAATTTTTAAAGCCGTGAGAATATCTTCGCAATCTTTTCTATAATTAATCGGGACTTTTAAAGCTTTGAATGAATTCTCAATTTTTAAAATGATATTCTCAGAGCTTATCTCAGTTAGAAAATCTGTAAAAGAATTAGCAAAGTCGTCACTATCAATATTGCAAAAATCCTTTTCTTTAATGATATCACGTTTTAATTTCTCCCATTCTTTTGTTCGTGCCAAAAGATTGAAACCGTGACGAATTGTATTAATGTTTTCGTTTGTTTTACTATCTTTGTAATCTGCAATTATTGTAGTTAATTTTTTAAATTTATTCTCTACAAATCCTATAAACTCTTTCCTTCCATATTCTTTGTCTTTTTCAAGAAGTTTTTCGAGTTCTACCCGTTTTACTATACTATCAAAAAGGAATGAATTTGACTCTGTCCGTATTTTTTTGATGAATGTATTTAATAATGGAATTTCTTTAGTGTCAACAATCGAGTTTATTTCTTTAATAATCAATTCTTTTATTTTACCGCCCTCTTTGGTCAAAATTCCTTTTACATTCTCCATCACAAAGTATTTGGGTTGCAACACCTTAATAACTTCCAAATAATGGGAAAACAAATCATCTTTCTTATCGAATTTCTTTCGCTTTCCTGCAAGGCTAAAACTTTGACACGGTGGACCACCACAAACGACATCTATTTTTTTTCCATCTATTTTTTCTAATAAGTTGTCCAAGAAGTCTGGTTCGGTAATATCCTGTTTCAGAAATTCAGCATCCAAACCCAGTTGATGATTATAGCGAACAATGTGAGTCAGTTCGCAATTTTCGTTGATATCGTTGGCAACAACGAAATCGAAAAATTTGTTGTTATGTTCCGCTTGCAAAAAACCTTCGCTAAAACCTCCAGCGCCAGCAAATAAATCTACAAAAGTGAAAGGTTTTCCATAAAGCGAAACCTGTTCTTTCACAATATTTACATGATTACTTTCTTTATAGTTTTCTATATGTTCGTTCAAAATATTTTTGACCTCTTCTTGAACAAATGTCTTCTTATTTGAATGGTGTAAAAGTTCGTCTGCTCTTTCTCTCAGAAAATCTAAATAATGATTGATTTCATGGGACTCATCACTAAATCCAATTGCCTTTTGCTTGGTCTTATCAAAGTTTTTAAGCGCTATCTTCTGACCTGTCGAAAGCTTAATTTGACTTCCGTTGCAATTTATTCTTAGATGAATTGGTGCAAAACCTTTCTTGTCAGGTTTATCTAAATAAAAGTTTATTGTAGCCATATTTACGGACATTTTTACGTACACGGACAAATTTACGGACATTTTTCCGAATTCCTATTTATTTCTGATTTCAACTTCAACTGCATTTCGGATAGAAGTAAATGAATTTTCAAATCTTTAGATATTATTACGATTGGTTTATTAAAGTAGGTTTTGGAGTCAGCTTGTTGGTATCGCTACGCTAAGACCAACAAGAGCTTCTATACAAAACCAATCGTAATAAAGTATTTTTGGGAAAACATGCTTAGGAACGGAAATTAAATAAAGTGCTACTTTTTATCTCGTTTCTTTTTGACCTATTCTTCCAATTCCATTGCGGGTATAAAAAAGTTTGCCATAGCGGTGCTATGCCAAACTTTTTTGCCTAGACTAGCTCTAAAAATAAACTTCAATAAAATAGTAGTTTATTTATTTCCCGTTCCTTAACCTCTATACAACATCCTTCGCATTCAATTTTGAAAGCCTGTTTGTAACCAAACCTAAGTAATTCAAAATTGATTTTGCTTACGAAACAGGTTACGATTATTCCATCAAGGCTTTTAAAATTGGCGACATGCGATTGGCAAAGTAAAGTGCGAGGAGTTGGCTTTCGGCTATTAAGGAACTTGGGAAGGAACTTGGGAATGCACTCATCAACTATCGGTTTTTAAAATTATTCCTAAGAACAATTTCCATCAACAATATGCCTTCTCGCAGGTTATTTTTGTAAGAGATTTAGGCAATTCTGCCATCTTCAACTTTAAATAAACAATATAATTATGGGTCTTATAGAAATTCTGTTGGCAATCATTTCTTCCACCAATTGCGGTTGCGCTCCGTTTCGGAATCGGCACAAAACTACTTGTAAACATTCTGCTGACTATATTAGGCATGTTGCCTGGAATTGTTCATGCCTTTTATGTGTTGAGTAAAAAGTAGCACAATATACACTTTCTTCGAATCATAAACTCCATTTCGCAATTATTGCAGATTGGAGTTTCTTTTTATGGCGATTCCACTCAATTTCCATAACTTCGCACTTCCAATTTTTTTGGAAAATCCAACAACAGAATCATAAAAAATGAGTGATAATATAAGAGTAAGATTTGCGCCAAGCCCAACTGGCCCTTTGCATATTGGCGGTTTGAGAACGGCACTTTTCAACTATCTTTTTGCCAAAAGCCAAGGTGGCACTTTCATTCTTCGGGTGGAGGACACAGACCAAAACCGCTTTGTGGAAGGCGCAGAAAATTACATTAAAGAAGCGTTGGCTTGGGTGGGAATTGTGCCTGACGAAGACCCGTGGATTGGTGGAGAATTTGGACCTTATCGGCAATCGGAGCGAAAGGGAATGTATGCGCAATATGCCCAAAAATTATTGGACAACGGAAATGCGTATTATGCTTTCGATACTTCGGAGGAGTTGGAGACGATGCGGGAGAAACTGAAAGCGCAAAATGTGGCGAATCAGCAATATAATGCGCTTACTAGAAAGTCAATGACTAACTCGCTCACGCTTTCCGAAGAAGAAACGAAAGAGCGGATTGATTCGGGAAAACCGTATGTAATTCGATTCAAAATGCCACAGAAAGAGGAAATCCGATTCAAAGATACTATTCGTGGACACGTTCGTTTTCATTCCCACACTTTGGATGACAAGGTTTTATTGAAATCTGACGGAATGCCTACTTACCATTTGGCAAATGTGGTGGATGATTATTTGATGAAAATAACGCACGTAACTCGTGGCGAGGAATGGTTGCCTTCTGCCCCACTCCACGTCATGCTTTACAGAACTTTGGGCTGGGAAGATTCAATGCCACAATTTGCCCATTTGCCACTCATTCTGAAACCTACGGGGAAAGGGAAATTGAGCAAAAGAGATGGCGCAAAACATGGTTATTCCGTTTTCCCGTTGGAGTGGAAAGACCCCGAAACTGGAGAGATTTCCACAGGATTTAGAGAAGATGGCTATTTGCCCGAAGCTTTAGTCAACTTTCTGGCTCTTTTGGGCTGGAATCCTGGCGATGAGCGTGAGATTTTCTCGATGGAAGAGTTGATAAAGACTTTCAGCATGGAACGAGTGAACAACTCTGGCGCAAAGTTCGATGTAGAAAAATCGAAATGGTACAATCAGCATTATTTGAAAGCCAAATCTCCTGAAGAATTGGGCGAAATGTTGCTAGCAGAATTAAAGAAAAACGAGATTGATTGCCCCAAAGAAAAAGCGACTCAAATTGCCGAATTGATGCGAGAACGAGTTACTTTCTCCAACGAATTATACGAAAATGCCAAATATTTCTTCCACGCTCCTACGGAATACGATGCCAAAGTAGCCAAGAAAAAATGGACGCAAGAAGCAGTCACTATTTTTGAGCAATACATTTCGGAAATCAGAAAACACTTCCGATTTTTCTGCGGAGAATGCCAAGGCAATTTTGGAAACTGTACTGGAGAAAAACGAGGTCGGATTGGGCAGAGTGATGCAAGCTCTCCAGATTGGCTACCACTGGCGAAGGTGGTGGCCCAGATTTGATGCCGACACTTTCTATTCTTGGCAAAGAGGAAGTTGCCAAAAGAATTCAGAACAGCAATTGAGAAGTTGGAAGCGAAGTAAAGAATTTGCGAATTGCTGAATTAGCGAATTAGCGAATTGAAGAAAGAGAAAGGAAGAAGGAAGAAAGACTAAAATCATCATTTCTAGTCTGATTTCGACAAACTCCTTTCTCTTTTTTCCTGAATTATGCTTTGATTTCGCTTTCTACAATTTTAAAATAGTTTGATTTTCACAAGATTAGTCTGTAAATTCATCTTCAAGTCTGTCAATTGCAATAGCATTGACTATTTGACTTGCTATTTTACTTTTTCCCTATTTTTCTACTTGTATTCATGCACGGTTCTGTCATTCAAAAATTCCGAAAGTTTGTCAATTCCATTTCCGAGGATTTAACCGCTTGGCTCGATTTGAAAGCGCAGGTTGGCCTAAGTGAGCGAACTTATTTGCCCACAGAAACCTACCCCGATTTGGAAATGCAACAGCTCATTCAAGGTGCAAGCAAGAAATTTAGGATTCCGAGAGCAAAATTATTGGAGGCGTTCGGGGAATTCCTAGTTCCCGACTTACTGAAAGTGTACGGTTTCATGCTCCAACCCAATTGGAAATCGCTTGATTTGATTGCCTCAGCAGAATCCAACATTCCCCAAATCATTCAGCTTTTGGATGACAACGCTCAATTGCCGAAAATAAAAACAGAACGAGTTGATGATTCTCCAAGTGAAGGTGTTCTATAAATCCTCCCAAAAAATGAGCAGTTTGGGCGTTGGGCTGATTCAAGGAATCGGAAATCATTATGGAGAGGAATTGGAAATTACTCAAACTTTCCCGAATGATACAAAGGAAAAATGTGAAATTTTAGTGAGGAAGAGTTTGAGAAAAAAGACCTTAGGTATTAGACAATAGACATTAGGTTTTTGCGGAAGCAGATGTTTTCTCAAAACTATGGAAAGATATAATTACTCGCTATACATCTTCATTTCAAGCTAACTACTAAAACACATCCGTTCAACCACTCCGAGGGACTTACTCCCAATTTTTCTTTCAAATCGACCAAAGTCCGATTAGCTGAACAGCTTTATTTTTCCAAATCGTACATCTGAAATCGTACATCCAAAAATTACTCCTCCACATAAGCCCGTAAATCTTCCACTTGCTGGTGGTTCATTCGCTCCAAAGTAAATGAGGCATATAGGGTTTGTGTCCTTCGATTGGGTGCGTTCCGTGGCGAGTGATTTCATAGAAAGAATAATGTGAATTCTTGTCAATCTTTCGTTTCAGCTTGTTCAGGGTAAACTTAGAATCATCCAAAATCAGGCGGGAAACTCCACCTTCTTTATGGCAACTCTGACAGGAATTATCGTAGAGTAGTTTCCCATTTTCAGAATTCCCCACCAAATCTTCGTAGCCTTTCGCCTTATCTTTTGGCAGTTCCACAAAAGTGGCTGGAGATTTCAGGGGATAATATTTTTTGAGTTCGGCAATCAATAACGTATCCTGTGAATTCGTTTTTTCTAACTTCCCAAGCAGTTCATCTGGCAAATCCAAATCGGAAACCTTTAGTTGCAAGCTCCACAAATAAGCCATTACCGCATCCAATTCCCATTTCTCCAATTTTCTTCCTTGCGAGCAAACTTGGGCGCAGAGTTGTACTGCTTCGGTCAAATCATGTCGGGCAGGCTTTACCAAATCGCCATATTTGATTTCGTAATCATCGTTATACCAAGTTTCCCTGTTTACAATCCCCCAAAAAGTGGAACCTTGCAGAAAGGGAATTCCCTGCTTGCTGACATATTCCAATCTGGCTTGTGGGTCGAAATCCGTAATAACTGGGTCTTCTTGGGCAATATTGTGGCAACTCGTGCACGTATAAAACTCTACTTACAAATTTGGAAGTTTTGCCATCTTTCTCTGTCTTTCCCAATCAGCACAATATCTTTTCCTTGCCGAACTTGCTCTTCCGTAGGTTTGGAAAGTGTATGCTTTACTGGTTTATCTCCCAAATTCAGCA
Organism: uncultured Cytophagales bacterium; assembly: GCA_963729615.1. Classification (GTDB taxonomy): domain Bacteria; phylum Bacteroidota; class Bacteroidia; order Cytophagales; family Flammeovirgaceae; genus JBLIFI01. The sequence goes on along the minus strand of CAVSOI010000019.1, from coordinate 304,818 downwards.
ACAAATCATATACATTCATTTCCTTGACCGATTTATTGTCTTGGATTTGCACAAATGCAAACAAGATGAAATAGCGAAAAGCTGGCGAGAAGAACAAAAGATTTTTTCATTTGGAATTCAGAGTTTTTTAAAGTGGCATTTTTGTCAATCAAGAAACTAGAAGTTGAGAAAACTTTCCAAGTCCAAAAGGCTCGGAAAGTAAGAAAATCACAAGAGCATTTCGTCGTTCTCCCAACTTAATTCTCATCCAATCCATCGACAATCCATTGGGCAATTCGGTCTATTTGTTCCTGTGGCAAATTGGTTTTTCCTCGTGGCATAGAAAATGAATTGCTAGAAGGAAGACTTGTTCTGCCTTTTATGCCATTTGCCCCGTTTTCGTGCCTGAGTAATTATCGTATTTGCCAGCGTGGCAACCTTCACATCCGCGCCACTCATAATTTCTTTCACTCCGCTCACGCCATTATAAACCACTTTTTTGGATTCTAATGAAATCACATCTGTAAAAGTCTCCTCTCCTATTGAGTTGCTTACTTTCACAGAAATAGTGTAAGTTCCGTGTGCAATATTTTTGGCAAACGCTATATTCCCCGTACTTGCGATTGATGCTCACTCCAACAGGAAGAGAAGATGAATTTACCAATTCGTAAGTCAAAGGTGGAGTTCCTTGTGCAGTTGCCGTAACACTTTTCGTTTCATGTTTGCGAATAACCAAAGCAGATTCGCTGTAAGTCAAATTGCTGGGTTTGGAGTTTGCATTGCTGATCTGGATTGCTGAAAATGTCTAGAAACGTTGCTTCTCCACCTTCATTGATTGCCTTTACCGAGACTGGAATAAGAGCCTTCTGCAAAGTTGCCGTAGAGAAAATAACTCCCGTATTTCCATCAATAGCTATTTCCGGACTGGGCGAATTGACCAATTCAAACCGAATTGGACTTGCAGCCATCTATACTCGGAATGGTGGAAATTCCCCTAAATCCCCAAACTTCAAATTGATGGAATTGGGAGTGTAAACCAAATTGGCTAGTTTCGCACTGGCAGGTTCTAACCTTGTCGCTCGCACAACCGTAAACAAACGAAATCGCAATTAGCGTACTGAAAATTAGACTATTTCTTCTCATGTGAAAAGCATGTTTTGTAAGGGTTCATTTCCCCTACAGTTGCTTGCCTTCAAATGGTTGCCTTGGTTGAAGGTTTTTTTGGAAAAAATCTACTAGTGCATCAAATCCTAAGTTCGTGTTGCTATTTTTGTTTCTTATTTCCTTCTACTGCATTAAAATTCTTTGCCGTAGCTATGGCTATGTCGAAATGTCGAACCATCGGATTGCCGAACCATCGGAGTGCCGAACCATTCAGATTGCCGAACCATTCAGATTTTGCTTTGCAGAAGAAAATAATATTCCAAAAAATACAGACACAAACTTAGAACTCAATGCACTAGCTTGATTTTTCATCGTTTCCGTATTCTCCAAAATATTATCAAAGGGTTCTTATTCCTTTTGTTCGGAACGAGAACATTATCTAAATTTGCAGTTTGGTTTTTGGGGTGGAGAATTTAGATTCAAAAATTATGGAAGCCATTAATTACTGAATAACTCACGTTACGCAATAAGCATATTCTGACTACAAAAAGCTTTGCATAAGTTTTTCCATTTCCGTAGAGCAGGGTTTGCAAACCCTACTCTACGGAAATGGGTTCAACAGACATAATTCTTGATAGTTGCGTAACATGAGTAAATACTATAGAAAGATTGGTAGTAATAAATTGGTAAGGCTAACAAAATAAAAACCATAGCGCAAGTGTCCGCTTGGGAGCCCTGCTTGTGCCAAATTATCCATAGAGTAGCCTTGCCTCTTTCACACTACCGAAAGATTTACTTCCTGTGTCGTTCCGACTTTAAAATTATTAGAAATAGTTCTCTCCCAAGGTCGGGATGACAGAACTTGGTTTTACAACAAATAACCTGTAAGAATTTTGAGTATTTAATTGCTCTCTTTTAAAAGAAACAATAGCAATTACTGCGAGTCAAAATCGCACTCAACAATATGGAGAATAAGGAAACAACTTTGGAGAAGGAAAACGGCAAATCACTCAACTTTATTGAGCAAATAATTGAGTCAGATTTGGAGAGCAATAAATACGATGGAAAAGTCCAGACTCGCTTTCCGCCCGAACCAAATGGCTATTTGCACATTGGGCACGCAAAATCAATTTGCCTGAACTTTGGCGTGGCAGACAAATACAATGGCAGAACCAATCTCAGATTTGACGATACGAATCCTTCCAACGAAAAGGAAGAGTATGTAGAATCTATCAAAAAAGATGTTCAGTGGTTGGGTTTTGAGTGGGAAGAATCTCATTTCGCTTCCGACTATTTCGATAAATTGTATGGTTATGCCGTTCAGCTGATTGAAATGGGCAAAGCTTATGTTTGCGAACTCACTCCAGAAGAATTCAGGGAATATCGTGGCGTGCCGACTCGCCCAGGGAAAGAAAGCCCTTACAGAAACAGAAGCATCGAAGAGAATTTATCTCTTTTCGAGCAAATGAAAAATGGGGAAATTGAGGAAGGAAAAGCAGTTTTGCGAGCCAAAATTGATATGTCTTCCCCAAATATGCACATGAGAGATGCGGCAGTTTACCGTGTCAAAAAATCTCCACACCACAGAACTGGCGACAAGTGGAATATTTACCCAATGTATGATTTCGCCCACGGACTTTCAGATTCGATTGAGGGAATCACGCACTCGCTCTGTACGTTGGAGTTTGAAGTCCACCGACCTTTATATAATTGGTTTGTGGAGACGGTTGGAGCTTACAGACCGCAACAAATTGAGTTTGCCCGCCTGAATTTGAGCTATACCGTAATGAGCAAGCGAAAATTGCTCTCTTTGGTAAATGATGGAATTGTAGAAAGCTGGGATGACCCAAGAATGCCAACCATTTCGGGTTTGAGAAGGCGAGGCTACACGCCAGAATCTATCAGAAACTTTGCTGATAAAGTGGGAATTGCCAAGCGGGAAAATGTGATTGATGTAGCTTTGTTGGAGTTCAGCGTTCGGGAGCATTTGAATAAAATTGCCCATCGCAGAATGGCTGTGCTTGACCCTGTGAAAGTGGTAATTACCAACTATCCTGAAGGGCAAACAGAGGATTTGCCTGCCATCAACAACCCTGAAGATGAAAACTCTAGGTGTGAGAATGTTGCCATTTTCTCGTGAAATCTATATCGAGAGAGACGATTTCATGGAAAATCCGACCAAGAAATACTTCCGAATGGGACCAGGCAGAAATGTAAGGTTGAAATTCGCTTATATTCTCCATTGCGAAGGTTTCGAGAACGATGAGAACGGAAATTTGAAGGAAATTCACTGCACTTATTATCCAGACTCAAAAAGTGGTTCTGACACAAGTGGCGTGAAACCAAAAGGCACTTTGCATTGGGTCGATGCCGACAAATCTGAGGAAGCAGAAGTCAGATTGTACGATAGATTATTCAATGATGCAGACCCTGACGGACACAAAGAAAAGGATTTCAAAGAGTTCATCAATCGAAGAATCTTTGACAAATCATTTCCAAAGCCAAAGTTGAGCCTAGCTTGATGGAAGCAAAGGAATCGGACTATATTCAGTTTGAAAGATTAGGCTATTTCTGTGTAGATTCTGTGCACTCCAAAGAAGGAAAACCTGTTTTCAACAGAACTGTACCTTTGAAAGATACTTGGGGGAAATTGCAGAATAGAAGGAAGTAGATGATTAAATGGTTAGATTGTTAGATGGCTAAAGGTTTAGGTGTTTGTTGGATTGGCACAAGTTGACTAAGTAAAGTCGATTTGTGCCAGTTTTTTTTTTGTACAAATCCAATATTTATTTGCACATTTCTATTTTTAACAAAAAATCATGTAAGAAAAATAAAAATCCGTAGAATCTTAAAAATTAAATGCTATATTTATGTAAACAATCCTAAACGCCACACTCACATTTTTTCATCTTTTAAATCCATACCAACTATGCTACGCAGAAGAATTTCAGAAGCCAGTATTTTTGAAGTGGTAAAGACAAAATTTACCACAGAAAATTGGGAGAAATCTCCCAAACAACGCACTCCGACTTGGGAATTGACCATTGACACTTCCCGAACCAACACGACAACGAAAGACTTGACAGAAAAAGAGGACGGAGAGTTTCACATCTCCCAATACTGCAGACCACACGCTTTGTACTTTTGAGATTTATAGCTCAAACTTGAAAAAGAAAATTCGTCCTTCAGAACAACAATTGGGCAGTTTACTGACTTATTTGCAACAGATTGGCTGAAAAACAATCGTGAATCAATAAACACTAATGGTCGAGTATCAAATTGATTCGATACTCAACCTTTTTATATGAATAGTTGAATCGACTACTTTCGAAATCCCTATTCCCAATAATCCAAAAATAAGAAATTATTTTCGCTTGATTTGTTTCTGAAAACTGAACTAAAAGCCAAATCTTAATTCATTGACCTTACCGAACCAGAACCTGTAATTTTTACAGTCTGTCTTGGGTCGCCTTTATATCTGATTGAGCCAGAACCTGTGATTCTAGCTTCTATTCTTTCGGAAACATTGATTTTCATACTTCCTGAACCTGTAATTTTGGCATCGGCTGTATTAGTTTTCATGTTGCTGGCATAAATATCTCCCGACCCAGTAATCGAATAATTAGATTCTTGGGCTTTTCCATCTATGTTTACATCGCCAGAGCCTGTGAGGTAAACAGATAAATTTTCTACATCAATTTCCATCTCTGTTTCTCCAGAACCACTTCCCATATATTTGAAACTGTTGGTTTTGATGGTAGATTCCACTTTTATTTTCGATGAGCCAGAAGAAACCAATTCCTCTAATTGGGAATAAACAATTTCAATATTCACTCGCCCGATTCTGTCGCCATTCCACCCCCAGCCTTTTTTATTCCTTTTGTTTCGGATAATCAAGTTTGCCAGATTCATTGATGACTTCAATTTTCTCCAAATCATCTTCGTCTCCTTCCAACTTGACGGAGGTAGAACTTCCTTGCTTCATAATCACTTGGTAACCTCCACTAATGCTGACTTCGGAGAAACTGCCCGCTTCCCGCATTTCAGTTTTCTGCGCAAAAGATATTTGACATAGCAACAAAACAAGAACGGATAATAAACCTAACTTTTTCATAGTGTTTCTCAGTTTTAATTTGACAATCAACTTCATTGGCAAAAAGCCAACGATAAGTTAAGGAAAGGGAAATTTCAAAAAGGTTGCATAAAGAGTGAGATTCAACAACAAATTCAGATTTTAAGAGTATGTTTGGATTGATTTTTTGGGAATTTTATGAGATTTTTAAAACAGACTTTTTAGGCATTTTCGAAACACATAGCCAAAGCTGTGTTTTCCGAAAATAACGAGGAAAGCATTTTTGAAAAGCCGTAGAAACCAAAAATAAGTCGATTCAAACACACTTTAAGTAGTCCAAAGTTTTTTATCCTCAATCCGAAGCAAGTGATTGTTAGCCAGCTATTCTGCTATTTGTGGGCAACTCGCTTGTTGTCTGAACTTCCTCTTTTTCTTATCTTGGCAATAATTTTCTTCATATCTATTTGGCTTGTTCAATAGTTAAGCACGTTGTGCTATTTATTATTTTTGTACTTCTCTCTAAATGAGCCTGTTGAGAACTCAAAACAGGAAAATATTTAAGCTAGACTACTTATGTGGTTGTCTGACAAATTTTGTGGTGTTTAGTAGATATTATCACGATTGATTTATTAAGAGAGATTTTAGAGTTCAAATTGTTGGTCTCGCAAGCTAAGACCAACAACGGCTTTGTAATTTTTTAAGCCATACGAAATCAATCGTGATAAAGTCTAGTAAACAGTAAAAACCAATACGCATTTTCTGCGCTAAAAGCGCAGAAAATGCGCTCTTCTCCTTCAAGTGTCCTCGCTTGAAGGCTACTCCACAAAATTTGTCAGACAACCAATTATGTTATCAAACAATTCAAACAAAATGACTACTATTTTAATATACGGCTCTTACGGCTACACAGGAAATTTGATTACGCAATGCGCCACAGACCAAGGACTCAAACCCATTTTGGCAGGAAGAAACGAAGAGAAGCTGAAAGCGCAAGCCGAAAAATTCCATTTGCCTTATTTGGCTTTTGAGCTTTCCGAAGCCGAGAAATTGAAAAGTGCACTTCAAAAAGTGAAAGTGGTCATTCATGTGGCGGGACCTTATTCCCAAACAGCGGAAACCATGCTGAACGCTTGTTTGGAAACCAAAACTCATTACATAGATATTACTGGAGAAATTGAGGTTTTTGAGTGGATGGCAAATCAAAATGAGCGAATCAAAAAGGCGGGTATTGTAGCAATTTCCGGTGCTGGCTTCGATGTCGTCCCTTCCGATTGCTTGGCAAGTCACCTGAAATCCAAAATGCCAGATGCCACACATTTGCAATTGGCTTTCAAAGGCGTGGGCAAGCTTTCTCGTGGCACGGCTCTGACCATGATTGAGAATATTGACCGGGGCGGAATGGTTCGGGAAAACGGCAAGCTAAAATCTGTTCCTGCGGGTTACAAAACCAAAACATCAAACTAGGAAACAAAGAAGTCCAAACCGTGAGCATTCCCTGGGGAGATGTTTCCACGGCTTATCACAGTACGGGAATTCCGAACATCATCGTTTATACTGCGGTAGATACTCCAAGCCTACTTTTCATAAAATCTACCAACCTAATTGGCGGATTGCTATCTTTCTCTCCAATCCAGAATTTCCTGAAAAATCAGATTGAGAAGAGAATCAAAGGACCTAATGAGCAAGACAAACCAAAATGCAAAAAGCCATTTGTGGGCGAAAGTGAGCAATGCGAAAGGCGAAAGTCATTAGAGGTAAGATTGGAAACTCCCGAAGCTTACTGGCTCACGGGGCAAACTGCTGTGGCAAGTGCAAAAAAGTTGTTGGAAATCACTATGGAGGCTGGATTTCACACTCCTTCATCTGCTTTCGGGGCAGATTTCATTATGGAATTTGCAGGTGTAAAACGATTTTAATGAGAGAACTCTCACTAGGAATGAGGATTAAATGAATGTAGTAGCGGTAAAGCTGATAAAGCTAATATAGATAAATGCCTTGACTTTGCATACCGTAGTGCGGTTTTCCCCTAACCGCAACTATTCAGGAGCATTATTCCATAAGAAAAGTATGCAAAGTTAAATCAGTTATCTATAGACTTGTCCGACTCTGAAAATCAATAAGTTACTGAAATTAGCCTCTAGTAAAAATCAAAATTATTAGTGTCATCCCGACTTTAGGAGGGAACTATCCACGAAAAATATTCTACACATCTAAAATCAAGTATTTGAGATAGTTTTTTCGCAAGCTCAAACAGGGTCGCCTGGCGATGACAAAAAATCGTAAAATACTGATAATCAAGAACGGACAAGTCTAATAAAAAAACATGGTGCAAGTGTCCGCTCAATGCCGTCAACTTGGTTTGAAAAGCCTTTTCAACACTTTCAGTTTGTGATTAAACGCAGCTAGAACTACATCCTACAGAACTGACATTTTCAAATCACACTTTTTTTGATATGAAATTAAAAATATATATTACTCAAGTTGACAGCATTTGAAGTATGCTAGATGCCGAAATACCCAAAATTGGCCTTACATCTTTCATACTACTGGACATGAGTGAAAAGCTGGCGGTGTAGTTGGATGCAACCCCAGACAGTTCCCGCCAGTCTTAGAACGGTTTCTAGCCTGCACATTGGCAGGTCTTTCAGACACTGCCAACGTGGCCCGACCAAGTGCTAATATTGACCCATGTCCAGTAGCATGTACATCTTTCACACTAACGTAAATAAAAAGCAAAATGAAAGACACCAGAAAAATATTCCACCTCATCAGTTATTTGCAATATCCTCTGATGATTGGCTCGCTTTTTTTCTATGTTCCTTTTCTGATTTCAATCGTAAAAAGACAGCCTGATTGGAACAGCCTGAACAACATGCTTATATTTGTTCGGGATTGCCATCAGCTTTGCGGCTTTGCAAGATGCTACAAAAACCCAAAGTAAATTGGCAAAAAAAATCTGGCAAAGTCCGAAAAAGGGGAAGATTATGCTCGCCATTATGACAACCATGATGTTCGCTTTCCTTTCCATTGGCTTGTTTGGATTTTACTTTACCGAAACTGATCAATTGAAATCCATTTCCATAGGCTTGTTTACATTTGGAATTGGCTACATGGGTTTATTGAAAACAGCAGTGGAAATGTTTGAAAACCATCGGCTTGACAAACAGATTACAGAGTAAGTCATTACCTCAAAAACAGGCTCTATTCTTCCTCACTATTGACTTTCTTTTTGATGGTTTTTTGAATGAAAATATTATTTGGCAAAGTAATTTCCTCGCCTTCTTCTGTTTCTAGAGTAACGAAAAAGAATCCAATATCAGTTACTCTTCCTTTAATCTCATACTCTTTTCCCTCCATTATGCTGATTGTGTCGTCTAATCTGACGGAGTGATTGAAAAAGATGATAATGCTCGAAGTGATATTTGACAGAATTGACCATTGTGCAAATAGTGCCACTCCAATTACAGTAAGAACTGAACCTGCAAAAACCACTAAATCAGCGTGATTAACTCCCCAGATAACTGAAATCAAGGATAAGCAGATAGTCAAAAGAATCAGATTGATTACTTTTCTGATGACTTCTCCTCTTGATTTTTGGATAAATTTTCCTGTTAAATTTTTGCTGATGAGCATGTTTGACGATAATCCTCGAAAGGACATAAATTGTTAGGACTACGACCGACTCAGTTATTTTTGTGTAATATATTTCCATTGATTGTTGTTCTGTAGAATAGCGGTTCATCAAGGATGACAAAACGCAGAAACTTTATGCACAAAGATACCTAAATAAAGCAAAATGCGACTTGAGAAATGGCTCAAATCGCATTTTGTTTTATCCAAAATTTGGGATAATTTTTCTATTGAAGCCAATCTACATTCCCATTATCCATATCATAAACCGCACCCATTATCTTTATTTCTCCATTGTCTTCCATTTCTTTAAGAATAGGACTTTTGAGTCTGATTTGAGTTAACGTATTTCTCACATTACTCTCGCAAGCCATGCGTACAAATTCTTCATTTTTAGCAGTTCTGTCTCCGCTGTACTCCACAGCCTCTACTGCAGGTCTGATTTTTTGCAACATTGGTGTGATATTTCCTAATTTCACATCATCAACGGCTGCTTTTACGGCACCGCAATGCTCGTGTCCCATCACTAATATCAGCTTCGAGCCAGAAACTTTGCAAGCAAACTCCATACTTCCCAAAATATCTTCGTTTACAAAATTTCCTGCTACACGTGCAACAAACAAATCGCCAATTCCACGATCAAATACATCTTCTACGGGTACTCTGCTATCTACGCAAGACAAAACTATTGCTTTCGGATACTGTGAAAGTGTGCTGTTTCTGACTTGTTTTGAATGATCTCTTGCAGTTAGGTCATTATTTGTAAAACGGGTGTTCCCTACTTTGAGAGATTCAACCACTTGGTCTGGAGTCAAAGCATCTTGCTCCTCTTTTGATAACACTTTCTCAACAAGTGGTTCCGGAGTTTCTTCAACCTCTTCAACAGCCGTTACTGTCTCCTCTGGTTTCTCTGCTTGATTACAAGAGACGAAGCAGATGGACATAAAAACAAACACGATAAAAGCAACTAATTTCTTCATTCTTAAAAATTAAAAAAAGTGATTAAAATTTATTTGATTTCTGTTTGAGTTACTAATTCTACTTTAAGACTCTGAAAATATAGAGCTCGTTTACCACTAGCTGAAGCTAGTGGCAATTGAATTAGCATTCAAAAAGTTAAGGATAACAACCCCAAAATCATACTTGAAATACGATTTTGGCTAGAGTCTTAAAATATAAAATCCGCTTACCACTAGCTGAAGCTAGTGGCAATTGAATCAGCATTCAGAAAGCTATTCAATTGTATCCGTCTTCAGATGGATGTTTAGGATAACCAGTCCAAAATCACACTTAAAATAAAATTTTGGCTAGAGTCTTAAAGTAGAAATAAGCTCTATTATTCAAACTTCAGTCAGCGTGACCCGGTCAAAGACTGATTTCCATTGTTCGGCACAGGTTCTGACTGGACTTGCAATCAAGAACCTGCGCCAGCTTTTGGCTGGTGCAAGCATCCACGCTTGAACCCAAAAGTGCAATCTTTACACTAACTCAATGGCATTGAGCGGACGATTGCACTATGGTTTTTATTTTGTTAGCCTTACCAGTTTATCACTACCAAAATATTGATTATCATTCAGTTAACTGTAATATTATTAGAAAAATCAGAAGTTGAAATTTGTGGAATTGGATTTTTAAATAAAAATTTGGCAAAATATGTAAAATGCAATATGCTGATTATCAAATATTTGAACAATTTTCAATTCTTAATGGCCAGGCCGCCCTGTCTTCATTCTTAGTTTCCCCAATCCATAATTGTACTTATTAAATACATAACTCATAAGTTGGGGTTTATTATAAGTCTATTTATCATTCTTCCAATCTGCATGAGACAAAAGCTTTGTGTTTTTCTGAGAATTCCCATTCCTTAGTCTGCCAAAAACCTATCGGTAGGCAAGTTTATATAGAAAGTCGTCCCAATTTTCTCTTCGGAATTGAATCTGACTTTTCCCTCATGTTTTTCCACAATGCTATAGACTTGAGAAAGTCCTAATCCTGCGCCTTTTCCAACTTCTTTCGAGCTGAAGAACGGGTCGAAAACCTTGTCTTGAATCTCTCGGGGAATCCCGTTTCCAGTATCCTGAATCACAATCTCCACCTCTTTTCTTCCAAGACTTGAAGTGGTTCGAGTTTCAATTCTAATTTCCCCATTTCCTTGAATCGACTCTACGGAATTGGTCAGCAAATAGAGCAACATTTGGTTGAGTAACGAATGATAGGCATAGAATTGCGGGATTTTAGTGCCGTAGTTTGTTCGGAATTGGATATTCTCCTTCCACTTTCCGCCCAAAAGAGCAATGGTGGAGTCAATATCTGCATGAATATTTCCTAAAGTAGGAGTTTCTTTCCCGTCAGAAGTGAAGGTTTTAAGGCTGTTGATTATCTCTCCAATTTTTCTTGAGCCTTCTTTCATGGCAGGAATTACCGTTTCGATGTCGGTAATCAATTCAATTTCCCTCATTCTCGTTTCCAAAACCTTAGTGAGTTCAACCTTTTGAGTCTCCGTTTCAGCAATTGCAAAATCTGAAAAATAAGTAAGCAGAATTCCTTTCAAATCTTGCACATTCATTTCCAATACCTGAATGGCACCCGTAATATAATTGAGCGGATTGTTTATTTCGTGGGAAATTCCCGCAGTCAATTGCCCTAAAGAAGCCATTTTTTCTGCTTGAATAAGCTGTTTTTCTGCCTGTTTCAAATTCTCGTAAGCCTCTCTTTCATTCTCCAAGGCTTCCAGCATATCCATCCGAGCCTCAATCAACTGCATATTTGTATAATTTAGTGCTTCATTCTGTTCGGTTATTTGTTTATTCTGTCCGCTTATTTGTCTGTTCTTACTTTTGAGAAGCTCATTCGCTTTCGATTTGCCCTTATAAGCAATCGTCCCGAATATGATAAATCCAGCACCAACCAAAAATGCGACAATCATGGCATTTCTGAAAATATGATTGCTTTCTATCTGACTCTGCAGTTCCAGTCTTTCCTTTTCATTTTCAGACTTCTGTTTGATTTCTTCCTTTTTGAAATCGAACTCCGCTTCTATTCTTGCTATCTGCTCGTTCTTCTTTCTATTGAGTACACTATCCTTCAAGACTATATGTTTTTTGAAGTAGATAAGTGCTTTAGACTGATTGCCCATACTTTCATGAATTTCAGAAAGCAATTTGTAAGCCTTGGCTTGCTCGGAAATCAGCTTGTAGCGTGTGGAAATATCGTAAGATTGATTGGCATAAATAAGGGCTTTTTTGTAATTCCTTTTCTGCAATTCTATTCTTGCCAAGCCATTTAAAGCAGGTGCTTCACCAGTTTTGTTGCCAATCTCTTTCTCTATTTCAAGTGCTTCCAGTAAATATTTTTCAGATTTTTTAAATTCTTTCATTTTGAAATACACCAATCCAATACCTTTCAGGCAGGGAGTGATTACTTTATTGTCATTCAAAATCTTTTGAATTTCCAAAGCTCTCTCAAAGTAACTGAGTGCTTTTTCGTGCATTCCATATTCGGCATAAACAGTTGCTGCATTTACCAGGAAAATCGAAATTCCGGCTTGGTCTTTCAACTCTTCCAAAATAGTCAGGGCTTCTTGGTAAGCATCCAATGCCTTTCCCCAGTTTTCCTGCTCTTGGTAAATCATGCCAATATTCCCAATTGTCCGAGCTTCATTATTTCTGTTTCCCGTAGCTTTGGTAATCTCCAAAGCCTGCTGAAACAGGTGAATTGCTTTCAGATGGTTACTCTGAATCCAATAAATAATAGCAGAATTGTTCAGGCAAGAGGCGATCCCTTCAGCATCTTGGTTGGATTTCGCTAAACCCTGCGCTCTAGTATATAATTCTAACGCTTTCTCGTGTTTGCTGGTTCGCCAATACATAAGTCCTTCTCGTTTCAGCGAGTTGAATTGCCCTTTGTAGTCGTTTGTAAGTTTGAATCGCTCTCCTGCTTTCTTGTAGTATTTGATTGCATTATTATAAGAACCTTCTTTTTCATAAGCTTGGGCGACTTGATAGGCAGTTTTTGCTAAAGTGCTATCTGCCAACTTATTGGATACAGCATTTTGGAACAGATGCAAAAGGCTGTCAGTATTGACTAATTGAGCTTTTGCAGGAAGCCAAATCAGAAAGAGTAAGATTGAGAAAGATGTTTTTGCGTATTTGGAAATCATAAATTGAAGATAGCTCAGCAGTTCCCGCTTTAGATTTTCAGCACGAAAAAGTTGCTTTTTAATAAAAAATTACGAGTATAAAGTGTTTTTATTGACGTCTTCCGTGTTAATCCGTGTGCAAAGCCCGTGTATTCTGAAAGAATCCGTGTTCCAATCACGCTAGAACGTCAAAATTAAAGACCAAAACCTTAGAAATATAAAGATTAAGCCTGATTTAATTCTAAAGCGGGAAACTGCTGGATGCTTTTCGATAGTTGCGTAGCATGAGTTATTATACTGAAAACAACTTCAATTCGCCATTTCGCTAATTTACCAATTACCCGAATAATGGGTTTAAAATATTGATTATCATCCAGTTAACTGTAATTTTTTTAGAAAAAACAGAAATTGAAATTTGTTGAATTGCATTTTTATTAGATTTTTAAATAAAAATTTAGCGAAATATCCAAAATACAATACGCTGATTATCAATCATTTGAAGCATTCTTAATTCTTAATTTTTCATTCTTCATTTCCCCAATCCATAATTGTACTTATCAAATACATATCTCATAATTGGGGTCAATTGTGTCAATCAGATAAATCCAACCTGAAAAGAAAAGCTAATTTCGTGGTTAATTCCCAATATAACAAAGTGCATTCGGACTTGTTCGCAATTGATAGAATGGAAAGGATTTGCTTTGTTTGCAGAACAAAATTGCTAGTGTATTGAGTTCTAAGTTCTGGTTGGTATTTTTTGGAATATTTTTTTCTTCTACAAAGCAAAATTTGCAGGCATAGCCTAGCTACGGCTAAGAATTTTAATGCAGTAGAAGGAAAAAAGATACATAAAATACAATCACGAACTTAGGAATTGATGCACTAGTTTCAAGTAAAGCTTCTGAAATAGTTGACTTTACTCACTCCAAACTAATATTTATAATGAAATACATAAGTTTATTCTTGATTGCAATTGTAATCCTATTTTCTGCCTGCAAAAACGAGCAAGTGCTGACGAACCAAAAACTGGCAAAAAAAATGAAGATGGAGACTTTCGACTTTGATTATATGAGCATAAAATCAAAAGTCGAATTCGTGCAAGATGGGAAAGACCAAAAAGCGTCAGGCTACATCCGAATCAAAAAAGACAGCGCCATCTGGATGACGTTATCCAAAACACATATCGAAGGTGTAAGATTGCTCATTACCCAAGATACCTTCCTGATGCTGAACCGAATTGACAAAGTCTATTATTCTTACAGCTTCGATGAATTGCGAGAAAAACTCAATTTCCCCTTCAATTTCAAAATGTTGCAATCTGCCATCACAGGCGAACTTTATTGGGAAGGCTCGGAAACTCCAGAACCCACAAAAACCGCTGAATATTTCGTGTTGAAGGGAATGATTCAAGCCCTGAATGTAGAAAATCGAGTTTCTCGAAGAAATAATAAACTAGCGCAAATCACGGTTTCCGATGAAAAAGGAAACCAGCTAGATATTTCTTACAGCGATTTCGAGAAAGTAGATGGGAAGCTTTTCGCCAACGAAAGCAATTCCAAGCTTACATTCAAAGACTCCAACAGCGAACAAAAAGAAATAAAACTAAACTTGGATTTCAGTAAAGTGAAAATCTCCGAAGAACCACTTTCCCTGCCTTTCAAACTGTCAGACAAATACGAAAGAGCAGAATGGTAAGGGAAAAATTATAAACAACTAATCCCACAATGTAGTGCTTGTCAGTTCCTCAGAACTGACAATTTTCGGATTCTCAAATCCGAAAAATCTTAAAATCTTAAAATCAAGATTTTGTAAATTTCTGACAAGCAAGTATAAAAACGGTCTTAGAGTACTCTAATCGCTGATTCATACTAACCAAATCCAATGAACAAATACCCGTTTTTCGCCCTCTTCACAGTTTTCATACTGATAGGTTGCAAGCAGAAATCAGAGACAATTGCCACCGAAAAAGAAGTGATTTCCGAAATCAATCCGCCTGCAAAAGGTTTCAACCTCAACAACTCCGATGAGCAAGCCATTCTCATTGCCGACAAAGCGATGGAAGCCATGGGCGGTCGCAAAAACTGGGACGAAACCCGTTATATTAGCTGGAATTTCTTTGGAAGAAGGAAGTTGTTTTGGGATAAAAAGACGGGAAACGTCCGTATCGAAATTCCTGCAAAGCAAACTGTTATGCTCGTGAATATTTTCAACCATGCAGGAAAAGTGAAGGTAGCAGAAGAGCAGCTGACCCAACCCGACTCAATTGCCAAATATGTGAAACAGGCAGAAAGTATCTGGATAAACGATTCATACTGGCTTGCCATGCCGTTCAAGCTGAAAGATTCTGGCGTAACGCTCAAATACCTTCGGGAAGACACCATCCAAACGGGTCAAAAAGCCGATGTCTTGCAACTCACTTTCGAGGAAGTTGGGCAGACTCCCGAAAACAAATACGAAGTTTTTGTAGATAAGGAAACCAATTTGGTCAGCCAATGGGCATTCTACCCAACCGCCAAATCCGACTCTGCACGTTTTATACTGCCATGGAAAAACTATAAACTTCACGGTAAAATAAAGCTATCGGGGAATCGTGGCGACTATTCACTTTCCGATATCAATGTGCTGGAAAACGTAGATGAAAAGCTCTTCAACGAGTTTTAGCCTAAAACCTTGAGTGAAACCCCTATTTCACTCAAGGTTTTAGAAATTTTTTAGTTGGATTTCACAAATCGTTTGCTAGAGAGTGGCTACGGAAGGTCAATTAAAACCTCCCAATGTCTATGCACAATTCAATTCCGCCAATTTTGGGGTAACATCACAGATTTCTACCAAAGCCAATTGCCAAAGCCAAGCTTGCTGATTCAATTGCCATTTTCGAGCAAAGCCCCAAAATTGAATGCGGAAAAGTTTGGAAATCTTGTCTCCAAACCCGATATTTCTTTCCTCTAACCAATACATCCATTTCCAAATGATTGACGAACCCAAAGAAATACGACAAGGCGAGGAATTAGATAAATCCAAACTAGAAAATTACCTAAAAAATCAATTGCCCGAGCTGAATGGCGAATTGAAAATCCTGCAATTTCCATCAGGCTTCTCCAACCTCACTTATTTGGTTTCTATTGGAGACGAGGAATATGTTTTAAGAAAACCACCTCACGGAGCAAACATAAAATCTGCCCACGATATGGAACGGGAATTTCGTGTCATAAGCGCAATCAAACCACATTACAGCAAAGTCCCGACTCCGCTAATTTACTGTAACGATGAATCCATCATTGGGTTCTGAATTCTACATGATGGAACGTGTGAAAGGAACAATTCTTAGGCAAACTCCACCAAAAGGCATTGAATTGACCTCTCCAGTTATGCGAAAGCTTTCCGAAACAACTGTGGATAATTTGGCGGAAATCCATAAAATTGACATAGAAAAAAGTGGGCTGATAGAAATTGGCAAGCCAGAAGGCTACGTAAAACGCCAAGTAGAAGGCTGGATTCGAAGATATAAAAATGCCGAAACCGATGGAATTGCAGGAATGAAAATTGCCGAAGAATGGATGTTGGCAAACCTCCCGAAAGAAAACGCTCCCTCGCTCATCCACAACGACTACAAATATGACAATGTAGTGCTGAATCTGGCCGATTTTTCTGAAATCAAAGCTGTTTTGGATTGGGAAATGGCAACCGTTGGCGACCCACTGATGGATTTGGGAACAACTTTGGCTTATTGGGCAGAAAAAGACACTCCATCTGCTTTGAAAAGCTTTAGTTTAACCAGCTTAGAAGGAAACCTAAACCGGCAAGAAGTTGTGGAAAGATATGCCGAAAAAACAGGTGCTGATATAGCAAATGCCGTTTTCTACTTTGTGTATGGTACTTATAAAGTAGCTGTAATTTGTCAGCAAATTTATGCTCGTTTTAAAAAAGGACTCACAAAAGATAAACGTTTCGAAATGCTGATTCACATAGTGAAAGCCTGTGCAGAGAATGCAGAGAATGCTATAAAGTTTGGGAGAGTGAATCAGTTTAGGTAGGAAAGAGGTTGAGCCAGTGCATTGAGTCCTAAGTTTGTGTCTGTATTTTTTGGAATATTATTTTCTTTTGCAAAGCAGAATTTGAGTGTTTCGATATGGCATTTTCCACTACCAAAATAAGACAAGCGACTCTCAATAATGCTCGAATAGTTTAAAAAAGGCATTTTGTCTGCTTAAATATCAATATAATCCTATCATAAATTCGTTTAATCTAAAAAACTTTGTTTAATTTACAGAGTGAGTAATCTGTTTCAGGTTTCCGCATTTCCTACTTGCCTATTCTTTCGGCAAAATCCGAAATCTACGTATATATGAAGAACATTTGTATAGCATTCCCTTTATTTGTTTGCTTGTTCCTATTGAGCTACCAAACTACTGCACGCCAAAGCAGAGTAGATAGTCTGATGACTGCACTTACCAACTCCGAGCCTGACACTAATCGTGTGCTGACTTATGCAGAGTTAGTAATTTCATTGAGAAGAGAGAACCCAGAAGAGGCTACAAAGCTGGTAAATGAAGGCATTGCTTTGGCAAAAAAGCTGGATTATCCTTTCGGAGAAGCAGAATTGCTGTTTTGGAAAGCGGTAATGTTAGGTACTGAGGAGAAATATTCCGAGTCGAACCAAACTTATAAATTGTCTGGAGAACTCTTCGAGAAGTCTGGCAGAGCAAGGCAGGATTTTCCTGATTTACTCTCAAATGAGTAGAAACATGGGCGCAATCGGGCATAAAGCTGAAGCACTTGAATATGATATTAAACGTTTGCTACTGGCTGATCAAACTAACAATATAGAGGAAAAACGACTTGCGGCTGCAAGAGTTGCCAGAGCCTACGAACAACTCCAAGATTATGACAATGAGTTGAAGTATCAGCTCATGGCATTTGATATATGTAAGAACGATACTACCTGTAACCAAAGTGAATATGCACGTTTGCTGAACAATATTGGGAGTGCCTACAAAAACATGGAAATGTTTGATGAGGCAATCAGCCACCTCCACCAATCTCTAAGACTCAATACTGAAATCGGCAATGAAAACACAAAAGCATATAACTATGCTACATTGGGCGATGTGTATTACCTGATGCAGACAATTCGATTCGTCAGAATACTACATTGATTTATCATGGTTGAGAAATCAGCAGAATTGGAATCTGATTTTTTAATTGCCTATGCTTTGAACGATAGAGGAAGGCTGAAGCTTGGTCAGGGGAAATATAGCCAAGCAATTGAAGATTTGCAGAAAGTCTTATAAAATGTGCATTGATGGAGGCGCAGGCTTTTGAGGAAATTTTAGTGCTAGCAGTTAAAAATCTGCATCAGGCGTACGAGAAAAAAGGAGATTACTATAATGCTTACATTTATTTGGAAAAAGATTTAAAATACCAAAACTCTTTGTACGAAGATTATTTAGCGAAATCAGGTGAGATTCAGAACTATTATACATCAGAGCAGAAGCAAGCAGAAATTGAACTCCTAAAAAAGCAAGATGCTATTTTAGAGGCTGAAAACCACAGGCAACAAATTCTGCTTTACATGAGTATTGTGGGAGGCGTTTTGACTGCTCATTTTGGTATTGCTTTTCTACAGAAATTTCAGAAACAAACAGAAAGCCAATAAAATCCTGAACGAGCGAAATAAGGAAATCCAGAAAAGTAATAGGGAAATTGCCAATCAGAAAGAGAAATTGGAACAGGCTTTCCAAAATATAAAGCTCCTTAGTGAAATTGGGCAGGAAGTAACCACTCATTTGTCTATCTCCAAAATTATTGAAACTACCTATAATAGTGTCAACTCATTGATGAAGGCAGAGGCTTTCGGAATTGGTATCTACAATGAGGAGAAAAATAGGATTGACTTCCCAGGTTTCATAGAAAAGGGAATTACCTATCCGAACAGTTCAGATTTGTTGGAAAATGACAACAGACTGTCGGTTTGGGCTTTCAAAAACCAACAAGAAGTTATTATCAATGATACAACCACAGACTACTCCAAATACATTAAAAGAAGATTGGCCCCGAATATTGGAGAGTCTCCCGAGTCTATTCTCTATTTCCCACTTGTAAACCAAGGAAAGAAAATTGGCGTAATCACGGTTCAGAGTTTCGACAAGAATGCGTATGACGAGTACCATTTCGATATGCTCCGAACCTTGGCAATCTACATTGCAATTGCCCTTGAAAATGCAGACAACTTCAAGAAACTGAAATCTGCTTCGGAAGAATCTGAAAAGCAGAAAGAGTTGATTGAGCAAAGAGGATTGGCTTTGGCTTCACAAACAGAGAAAATTGAAAAAGCCTACGAAAATGTAAAACTTCTTGGGCAAATTGGTCAGGGAATTATCTCAAAACTTTCTGTAAATGATATTGTTGCAACGGTGTACCAAAGCGTACACGAACTCATGGATGCTTCTGTATTCTGGGTTGGACTTTACAATGAAGATACAAACGAATTGGATTTCAGAGGTGCCATTGAGAATGGAGAAGTGCTAGACCCATTCTCAATAAAATGTGACGATCCAAACAGGCTGGCAGTATATTGCCACGAAAATCAGCAAGATATTAGAATTGGAGACTTCTTAAGAGATTATTCTCAATACGTACCCATGCTGAAACCAGCAGTTGCTGGAGAGCAACCTGCATCTATCATCTATTTGCCACTAAAAGGAAAAAACGGAAAGTTTGGTGTAATTACGGTGCAAAGCTTTAAGAAATATGTTTATACAGAATATCATGAGAATATTCTAAGAAATTTGGCTACCTATACAACTATTGCCCTCGAAAATGCCATTCTCTATCAAGAAATGGAGGATAAGGTAAAACAGAGAACTTCGCAGTTGGCTTCTCAGAAAGATAAGATTGAACAGGCATTTGAAAATATTAAAAAGCTTTCTGAAATCGGTCAAAAACTGACGGGTTTGCTTTCTTTGGATAGTTTGATTAAAGCAATTTATGAGAATGTAAATAGCTTAATGGATGCAACTGCTTTTGGAGTGGGAATTTACCAAGAAGATTCTGGGAAGATAGCATTTATAGGCTCTATTGAAAAAGGGAGAAGAACTTCCTACTTTCTACCATGATGTGGACGAGACGAAGTATTTTTCTGCTTGGTGTTTCAAAAACAACAAAGAGATTTTTACCAACAATGCGCAGGAAGAATACGTGAAATATGTTCCGAATATGGAAACTCCAGAATATGGAGAGTTTCCCTAGTTCAATCATTTACTTGCCATTGAGAGCCAAAAATAGGAATATTGGAGTCCTCACAGTTCAGAGTTACGAGAAAAATGCTTACACAGAATACCACTTGAATATTCTTGCGCAACTTGGCAATATATTCTGCCATTGCGGTTGATAATGCTTATGCTTACGAGAAAATTGAGATTATCAATACAGAAGTACAGCAGAGTAATAAGAAGATTATGTCTAGTATGAACTACGCCAAGCGTATTCAGAACGCAATTCTTCCACACCGTTCTGCTATTGAAGATGCTTTTGAAGATTCTTTCGTGCTTTTCAAGCCAAAAGATATTGTGAGTGGAGATTTCTTCTGGTTCTCGGAAAGAGGAAACAAGAAATTTATAGCCGCAGTAGATTGTACTGGGCACGGAGTTCCTGGGGCATTTATGAGTATGATTGGAAATAACTTACTGAGTGAGATTGTAAACGATTTACATATAGAATCTCCAGACGAGGTGCTTACAGAACTTCACAAAAGAGTACGCCTTGCACTTCGCCAACAAGAAACAGAGAATAGAGATGGAATGGACATGGCACTTTGCGTAATTGACGAAGATGCAGGAACATTAGAGTTTGCCGGAGCGAAAAATCCACTCCTTTTCATTGGTTATGATGATGACGGAAATGCCATGCTGAATACTGTGAAAGGAGATAAAATGCCAATTGGGGGAATGCAGAGAGAGGCTGAAAGGATTTTCTCAAAGCACACTTTGCAGATTAGAGAAGAAAATGCCGTTTTAGCAGGAGGAAATGGAAATGGGAATTATGAAGTGGAAAAGATGCCATTGCCTAAAACGTTCTATATTTTCTCTGATGGCTACCAAGACCAATTTGGAGGAAGGAAAAGCCGTAAATTCATGATGAAAAACTTCCGAAGATTGTTGGAAAGAATTCATGACCAACCCATGAAAAAACAGCGAGACACGCTCAAAGAAATTATAGAAATGTGGATGGAGGGAGAACAGCAGACTGATGATATTTTGGTAATAGGTTTCCGAGTGCGTAGTTGAATAGTCCAAAGTTGAATAAAGTGCTGATTTTCATGAAGTTATTTTTTTTGATCAGGAAAGTATTTGTCTCAACCTAGGACTACCACAAACTCTTCATAAAAAAGGAAGGGATTGCAAAGATTATAATCCTTGCAATCCCTTCCTTTTTATTTTGGGTAGTGATAAACTGGTAAGACTAACAAATAAAAAACATAACGCAAGCGTCCGCTCAATGCTGTTAAGTTAAGGAGATTCGTCTTCAGTCAACGTGACCCGGCCGGAGACTGATTTCCATTTTCGGCACAGGTTGGCGATTGCGCCCCCAGTAAGAACCTGCGCCAGCATTTTACACTGGTTCAAGCGTCCACGCTTGAACCCAAAAATGCAATTTTTGCGCTAAGTTGACAGCATTGAGCGTCCGCTTATGCCGGAAAATCCAAAGGGCAACCTTACATCTTGCACACTACCTTATTTCGAATAATATCCTATTTATGCTTATGTAAAATTACACATTAAATCTAAAGTGCATTACATCGCCATCTTCAACTACATAATCTTTTCCTTCCACAGACAACTTACCTGCTTCTTTACAAGCATTTTCTGACTTATATTTCTCGAAATCTTCGTAATGAATTACCTCTGCTCGAATGAAACCACGCTCAAAATCTAAGTGAATCACTCCTGCCGCCTTAGGTGCTTTCCAGCCTTTTTCGATAGTCCAAGCTCGCACTTCTTTCTCTCCAGCCGTAAAATAGGTAATTAAATCAAGTAGCTTGTAAGAAGTACGAATGAGTTTGTCTAATCCAGACTCCGTGAGATTATATTCAGATAAGAACATCTCTCTTTCTTCCTCATCTTCCATATCGGCAATTTGCGCTTCAATAGATGCGGAAACGGTAATTACCAAAGCACCTTCACTTTCTACGCCTTTTTTCAGTTTCTCAACATGCTCATTTCCTGTTGTAATGGCAGATTCTTCTACGTTGGCAACATAAATTACAGGTTTTGAGGTAAGCAAGAAAAGGTCTTCAACGGCTTCCCACTCTTCATCTGTAGCTTCTAAATCTCTTGCGTTTCTTCCATCTTCCAAATGGTCTTTGAATTTCTGCAAAGCAGCCACCAAATTTCTGGCTTTAGAATCTCCTGCTTTGGCAACTTTCGCATTTTTGGACAGCTTTTTTTCAACCGAATCCAAGTCTTTTAGTTGGAGTTCAGTATCAATAATATCTTTGTCTGCAAGTGGATTTACTCGCCCTGCAACGTGAACGATGTTGTCATCGTTGAAACAACGAATCACATGAATTATGGCATCTACCTCTCTGATGTTTGCCAAAAATTTGTTTCCCAATCCTTCTCCTTTGCTTGCGCCTTCTACCAAACCCGCAATATCCACAAACTCGATGACCGTAGGCAAAACTCTCTGTGGATTTACTAATCCTTCCAAAACATCTAACCTGACTGTCTGGGACAGTTACAATTCCCACATTTGGCTCAATTGTACAAAAAGGATAATTGGCCGATTCTGCTGTTCCGCTAGAAATAGCATTAAACAAGGTAGATTTCCCAACGTTCGGCAAACCAACAATTCCACATTTTAAACCCATAATTATAAACTCTATATTAGTATTTCAAGACAAAAATTTGCGCAAAGATAAAGGAAAACTTGGAAAGGAAACGATTGAAATTTGGAAATTTGAGAATAGTCAAATTCGGAATTCTAAAAACGAAATATAAGCGTGATGCTTTAATATATTGACTCTTCAAATCACACACCTTGTAAAAGCTCACTCAACAAATTGATTCCATCCGTTTGTTCGTGGCAATCTCCATTTCCCCAATTTTTTTGATGATTTGAATGGATGCCACATTTGCATTGAAAGCAAAGTCTGCTTTAAGCAATTCCGCTTTTTTAGCCAAGTTTCCGTCTCACAATAAAACCTTTTCTCCTAAGAAACTTTGTAATGATTTCTCTACGAATTCCTGCAATGCAACCAGATTTTAATGATGGAGTGTAGAAAATCCCAGCTCGCTCCCAAAAAATATTGCTTGCCAAACATTCGGAAACATTACCATTGCAATCAAGCAAAATAATATCATCCAAATCACGAGTTCTTTCGCTCCAAACCAGCCATTGCATAAGGCAGGGAACTCAATGTTTTGAAAGCAGAAAAGGCGGAATAGTTATTTCTAACTTGCTGGCAAAAATCTACTTCTATAGAGTTTAGTTCTGTTTGGATTTTGTGGTCGGAGACAGAAATAAGCATTTCAAATGCTCGATTTTGAGGCGTATATAAACCTCCTTCGGCTCGCCAAACTGCAATTTTTATTCTTGCAGTATTTTCTTGCTGGTTCTTGTTGAGTAGTTCAAAAATAACGGCTTCAGTTTCATCATGCTTTATCTTGTCTGACTCGTTAAAGCCTAAAATAGCCAAGCCATTTTTCAACCTTTTGATGTGTAAATTTAGGTGCTGGATTTCACTATTTCTTACAATAATTGTTTCAAAAATCCCATCTCCATATTGAAATGCCCTATTTCTGATAGGAAACGGAGAAATCTATTTCTTCAATGAGTTTGAATTGAAAGTCAGTTTCAGAAGATAAATATGCGAGTGTATTCAAGAGATTGTGAATCTATATTTTGCATTGTTCGGTAAACTTCTATTTCTTTTCGGTAGTGATAAACTGGTAAGGCTAACAAAATAAAAACCATAGCGCAAGCGTCCGCTCAACGCCATTAAGTTAAGGAGATTTGACTTCAGTCAGCGTGACCCGGCCAGAGACTGATTTCCATTTTCGGCACAGGTTCGGATGGGACTCGCCTTCGAGAACCTGCGCCAGCGTTTTACGCTGGTTCAAGCGTCCACGCTTGAACCCAAAAGTGCAATCTTTACACTAACTTAACTGCATTGAGCGTCCGCTGGGCGGCACTTCGCTGGGCGGCACTCCGCTTGTGCCGAATTATCCATAGAGTAGCCTTACCTCTTTCACACTACCTTCTTTTCCATCAATTTCTCATATTCTTCCATCAACCTCTCGGAATTTCTTTTCCACGAATATATTTTTACCGCTTTTCGATTGGCTTTTCCGAATGCTTTCCGAAGTTCTTTGTGCTTGAGAAGCATTGAAATGTGTCTGGCAAAAGTTTTCCCGTCCCAATATTCGGCAGTCAGCACGCCAGGCAGAATTTCCATGGTGCCAGATTGGTTGGACATCACAATTGGCAATCCAAATTGAGCAGCCTCGGTGGCAACCAAGCCAAACGGTTCGGAAACCGAAGGCATGAATAGTAAATCTGCCTTCTTGAATAACTTCGGAAGTTTTTTTCTGCTAACTTTCCCTTTGAAATCAATTGAGTTCTCAATTTCTGCTTCCTCTGCCAACTGGATAATATAAGATAATTTATCTCCCAATCCGACCACTGTAAATTTTACGTTTTGTTCAGATTCCAGCACTCGTTTTGCTGTGCGAATCAATGTCTCCACTCCTTTTTGAGCGGTTATTCTACCAATGAATAATACATTGAATTTTTTTACCTCCTTTTCTTTTCATTCTGTTTCCTCTTTCTTCTTTTGCCCTTGCTCTTTTCCTTCTTGGGAACATGAGCATTACTCTGTTGATACACTTTTTCGTTCGATGTATTTTTCCTCGAATTCTTCTTTGTATTTTTCTTTTCTCCTTCCTCTTTCTTCCTTCTTCTCTTCTCCCTTCTCAATCTTGAATTTAGCTTCAACTTCGCTCTCTCCTCTCTCCTCTTCCTTCTTAGATCTGGAATTGCCTTTCTTCCTCGTTCTTTCTTCCTTCCTCTTTCTTCCTTCCTCCTTTTCCCTTCTCAAAATTATCTCCACCATTGTAAATTGCAACAATTTTCTTTGCATTTTCCGTATAGTTTTTCTCGATATTTTCCTTGGTAATTTCACTTACAGGAATTACCAAATCTGCTTTGCAGATTGCTTCTTCCTCAATTAGATAAATTGAATTCCGAGCATGAGGATTTGCCGAGCGGTCAGTTTCCAAAGAATGGATATGGATGGCGAGAGGCTTTTTAGATTGCTTCTGAATTTCCAAAGCGGCTGGGAAAGTCATCCAATCGTGCGCATGAATAATATCGAACTCCGTAGTTTTTGCCTTCTCCGTAGCTTTTTGAGTGAAATCCAGCACTAACTCCATCAAATCATTTCCGTAAACACTTTTCGCGTTTGCTTTTTTGTTGAGTACATCAGATTTCGACTTGGCTTTTTTGCCAGTAGATAATTCACGTTCATCACAATCCAACTTGCTGTAAGAACTTATGAATTCAACGGAATTTTGTGGGGAAGCCGAATTTCCTGAATCAGGCAGAATAAGTTCCACTTCCGCAAATTCCCGAAGTGATTTCACTAAATGGTAAGTGGCAATTCCCAATCCACCCGAGACAAAAGGCGGATATTCCCATCCCAGCATGAGTATTTTTGGCTTCTTGTTTCCCAACAGATTTCGAGTTTAAGATTTGAAAGCTAACTTACGGATTTATTGTAATAATTTAGTCAACTGATTTGCAAGAATCATCAGAACAATAGAAAATAATTCAAATAAGATTTCGTGTTCAAACAAAAGAAGCGAATCATAAATGACTCGCTTCTAGTTACCGATACTTTTCCAAATCGCACATTTAAATAGTGACTGTTAAATACTTTCCTATGTGGAAACTTACAAAGTTCCTGATAACCAAAATTATATAACAGTCCGAATAACGTGTTTAAAGATTTTATTTTCAGCAAGTTGGCTGTGCTATTTCTAGGTTAGTCATACTACTGGGTACTGAACACACAAGGTATGCTGATGATTTTTGCATATAAAAGCCCTGTTTCTGACTAAAAAAATAGAGCTTTTTTCCAATTGGAAATCAAAATTCTAGCTAACATACTTTACATTTTCAGTACCTACTACTGGACATGGCAGAAAATACAACCAAAAACCTGACAGGTTTACGCAGATGTCCAGTAGTATGTAGGGTAGTCAAAATTTGAGATTTGCTACATTGTACTTTTCTTAGATTTAATCAAAAATTATATGACAATAATTTAATAAAAATAGAAATTTAAAATACTGATTACCAAATATTTAAATCATTTTTAATTCTTAATGGCCAGGCCACCCTGTCTTAATTTCCCCAATCCATAATTGTACTTATCAAACACACAACTCATAATTGGGGTTACTACTTCGGACTGACGACTAAAGACTTCGGACTACTTATCTATTCCTCAGAAACGGGAATTCCCGTATGTTTCTCGATAGATGCAGCCACGAAAGCAACAAAAAGCGGATGAGGCTCTTCCACACGGCTTTTCAATTCTGGGTGAAATTGCGAGCCAATGAAAAACGGATGGTCTTTGATTTCCATAATTTCCACCAGTTCAGTATCAGGGTTCACTCCAGATGCCACCATTCCTGCTTTGTGGAAATCTTCTAAATATTTATTGTTGAATTCGTATCTGTGTCTGTGCCTTTCTTCGATATTCACTTTGCCATAAGCTTTCATCGCCAAAGATTTTTGCTTGATTTTGCACGGATAAGCTCCCAAACGCATCGTTCCGCCCATCTGAACCAAGTCTTTTTGGTCTGCCATCAAATCTACAATAGGATGTGGCGTATCTGGTTGCATTTCAACGGAATGTGCCTCTTCCAAACCAAGCACATTTCGGGCAAATTCTACCATGGCGCATTGCAAACCAAGGCAAATTCCAAAGAATGGAATCTTATTTTCTCTCGCATATTTCACGGCAACCAATTTCCCTTCAATTCCTCTGTCGCCAAACCCTGGGGCAATCAAAACTCCATCTACATCCCGAAGCACTTCTACAACATTCGCATTAATTAAGTTTTCAGATTGCACCCATTGAATGCGAACCTTGCACTCGTTCATTGCGCCCGCATGAGTCAAAGCTTCCACAATTGATTTATAGGCATCCTGCAATTCCACATATTTGCCCACTAAAGCAATGGTTATTTCTCTGGTTGGATTTTTCAATTTGCCCAAGAATTGTTTCCAAGTATCCAGATTGGGTTTTGGAACATTTGGCAAACCCAATTTTTCCAAAACTATATCGTCTAAACGCTCCTTTCTCATCAATAAAGGAACATCATAAATGCTTTCTGCATCAATTGACTCTACCACTGCATTTAAGCCTACGTTACAGAATAGCGCAATTTTCTTCCTCATTTCCATCGGAATAGGATGCTCGGTTCGGCAAACCAATATATCTGGCTGAACGCCTGCTTCTTGCAAGGTTTTTACGGAGTGTTGCGTAGGCTTAGTTTTCAGTTCTCCAGCCGCTTTCAAATAAGGAATTAAAGTCAGGTGGATTACAACTGATTGATTATCAGGCAAATCCCAAATTGCTTGCCTGACAGATTCCACAAAAGGAAGCGATTCAATATCTCCAACACAACCGCCAATTTCGGTAATAACAATGTTGTATTCGCCAGTTTCCCCCAAATGAAACATCCTGCGTTTGATTTCATCGGTAATGTGCGGAACAACCTGAACGGTTTTGCCCAAATATTTGCCCTCACGCTCCATATTGATGACATCATTGTAAATTCTGCCCGTAGTCACGTTATTGTCTTGCGAAGTAGAGATATTCAGAAATCGCTCGTAATGACCTAAATCCAAGTCGGTCTCAGCACCATCGTCCGTTACGTAGCATTCTCCATGCTCGTAAGGATTC
Organism: uncultured Cytophagales bacterium; assembly: GCA_963729615.1. Taxonomy (GTDB): domain Bacteria; phylum Bacteroidota; class Bacteroidia; order Cytophagales; family Flammeovirgaceae; genus JBLIFI01. Next base: position 276,921 of record CAVSOI010000019.1, on the reverse strand, counting down.
ATTGTGCCAGGGTCAACATTTATGTATGGATCCAGCTTTTGGATAGTTACCGAATAGCCTCTTGCTTTCAATAATTTGCCTAAAGATGCTGAAATAATGCCTTTACCAAGCGAAGAAGTTACGCCACCTGTTACAAAAATATATTTTGCCGTAGTCATTTTGGGGAGGAATTTAGCTTTTCTGATGAATTTTTGTGGGAGGATTGACAAATCAATTTCCCGTTCTCTTATCAGTCTGCAAAAGTAGCGGATTATATTGGATATTTAGGTTGGGAGCGATTCAATATTGTAGGCAGTTCGTGAATTTCTCTGGTTTGATTATGCGATTTGAAGCCAATCGTGAAAGTTTGGAGGGCTTAGTAAAAGATTATAAATAACCCATACTACTGGACATGAGTGAAAAACTGGCAGAGTCCGCAGGTCCTGCCAGACGTTGAACGGGTTAAAATCGACCTTCGGCAGGGTTTTCAACCGCTGCCGAGGTCTCGATTTTTGGAGATGTCCAGTAGTATGTAAATAACCCGAATAATGAGTTTAAAAATTTGATTATCAGCAGATTAACTGTATTTTTTAGTATAGTCAAAAATCAAGATTTAATGTATTGCACTATTTTCAGATTTAATTAAAAACTATATGTCAGTATTTTGACTAAATAAAATAATACTAAGTTTCTGATTAACAATTACTTAATTCATTCTTAATTCTTCATTCTTCATTCTTCATTATTCATTTCCTCAATCCATAATTGTACTTATCAAATACATAACTCATAATTGGGGTTTATAAGAAAGAATATGTTTAATTTTGTTTTTTTAAAATGAAATTCCAAATCAATAATACTGTCTCGGACATGAGTGATATCAAAGAAGTTTTAAAAGAGGACAATAAAAAAGCACTTCTCCTGAATCTGGGCATCGCTTTTGGGATTGTGGCGTTGCTGATAATCTTATTTTTTCAGGTTTATTTGCCACTCACAACAGACCATGGCGATACTATGAAAGTGCCTAGTATTGTTGGAAAGCTAGAGGTAGAAGCTTCCAAAATACTGGACGACAATAAGCTGAGGTACGAAATTATTGATTCAACTTATAATTCCGAATTAGCTCCATTGGCAGTCGTAAGGCAATATCCATCGGCAGGGTCGGATGTGAAGAAGAAAAGAAAAATCTATTTAACCGTCAATTACGCACAATCGCCAACAGTAGTAATTCCACGAAGTATAATTACAAGTTCTCTTCGAGATACAAAACAGCAATTGAAGAGACTGAATCTGAAAGTTGGCGAAATTAAAGAGGAATCTGCTCCTGTAAATATGAGGGTAGATAATGCTACCGACCAAAGACTGATAGCTATAATTATTGACGGCAAAAGATTTGGATTCGGAGGGAGCAATTTGAAATCGGGTCATCTTGTAAATGCGAGCCAAACAATAGACTTAGTGTTAACCAAAAAGGATGAAAAGAACTCAAATGAATCAAATAATTCAGATGAAGATGACAGCAATCCAACTGAAAACCCTGATAATAACAACTTGTAAAAAAAGCAGATTATTAGAATTATACAACTCTGATAGCCAAAAAAGCCTTTCCGTTCATATCCTTTCGATTGGATTGCTGTTTTCAGTAGTTCTACTATTATTCTTCAAACTCTATTTGCCTTACATTACCAATTTTGGAGAGACCGTTACCGTTCCCAATTTTCAGGGGTTGGACTTGAAATCTGCCTCGGAATTATTGGTGCGAAGAGATTTGACTTACGAAGTCTTAGATTCAGTTTATTCCAATGATTTCCCACCAAATCATATTGTAACTCAATTCCCTTTGCCCAACTCAAAAGTGAAGGTCTCTCGCAAAATACACTTTGTGATCAACGCAAATATAGCCACAACTGCTGCCATTCCGAATATAATCGGAAGTTCATTGAGCAATGCCCAACAGCAATTGGAAAGCTTCGGTTTCAAAATTGGCAAAGTGACTCATGTCTCTCACGCAATGAGCAACCAAGTACTTGGCATCTCTTTGGATGGCGTAGAGCTGTCAGAATCTGATTTGAAAGGCAACATTGTGGCAAAGAAAAATCAGCCGATAGATATTACTGTGGCAAATGGAATCGGCAAAATAGATTTAAAAATGCCCCAATTGATTGGAAAACCGCTAGACGAAGCAGAGGTTTATTTGCTGGGATTGAATCTGAGAATCAGGAAAATTCATTGGATTTCTTCGCAAAAAGAATATGGGACAGTTCTCAATCAGAAACCCTTGTCAAAGGAAGAGATTAAAATAAACCAATCAGTAGATATTTGGGTGGCGAGTGAATGATTGCGCAATTGATGTTTTTTTATTCAAAACGAAAAAAGCTTTCCAATTTCTTGGAAAGCTTTCGGGCGGATAGTGGGGTTCGAACCCACGACCCTCGGTACCACAAACCGATGCTCTAACCGACTAAGCTATAACCGCCATCTATTTCGGTTGGCAAATGTAGCAGTAGTATAGAAAATTACAAAAAAAAACAGAATATTTTTCGATTTTTTTTTGATGCGAGCACAAATGAGGTTTCTTTGGAACGGGAAATAAATAAATTGCTAGTTTATCGTAGTTTATTTTTGAGGTCGGGTCGGGTCGGGCCACGCTGGCTACGTTGGCTACGCTAGCTAGTCAAGCCCGACCGGGACTAAATTTGTAGCCGTAGTGGAGCTAGCATACACTGGTACGCCAGTCCGATGGTACGCCAGTCCGATGGTACGCCAGTCCAACATTTTATCCCGCAATAGGATTGCCCCAATGGGATTGCCCCAATGGGATTGGAAGAATAGACAGCGTGTCCCGAACCAAAAAGACACGAGAAAAACCGCATTTATTTAATTTCCGTTCCTTTACAACAACTAATGAACTAAAAACATGAAAGATTTCTTCAGAAGCAATTCAGGTTCCGTAATAGTCAATTACGATGAATTGAATGAAATCATAATTGTTCATTTTTTTGATGAAATTTCCCACGCTGATTACATATTCGGATGCGAGACTATGCTAAATCTTTTGGCAGAAAAAAACTGTAGCAATGTTATATTTGATAACAGAGAGCTAAAAATGGTTAGTACACAATCTAAAGCTTGGGCAGTTAGAGCCATGTTGCCGAAAATGTACTCTCCCAATCTTAAGGTTTCTATCATAAACGCTAAAAATTTCAGTAGTAAATTAGCCGTAGATACTATGCTAGAGGTTGCCGAACAAATGGGTTTCAAATTAGATCAAATAAAAGCATTCCATAGTTTGGAAGAAGGTGTTTCTTTTTTGGTGGAGGAAAGAAAAGGGTAATAATTTAAATATTATGAATAACTAATCTCATTTGTTTGATGGTAGTGTGAAAGAGGTAAGGCTACTCTATGGATAATTCGGCACAAGCGGAGTGCCGCACAGCGAAGTGCCGCCCAGCGGACGCTCAATGCCATTAAGTTAAGGAAATTCGTATTCAGTCAGAGACTGATTTCCATTTTCGGCACAGGTTCTGAGAACCTGCGCCAGCGTTTTACGCTGGTTCGAGCGTTCACGCTCGAACCAAATTCACACTAACTTAACGGCATTGAGCGGACGCTTGCGCTAAGGTTTTATATTTGTTAGCCTTACCAGTTTATTACTACCGTTCTTAGAATAATGTAACGCTTTACCCAAATTAATGATTGAGCCTTTCAACTACTCTAGTGCATCAAATCCTAAGTTCGTGATTGTATTTTATGTTTCTTTTTTCCTTCTACTGCATTGAAATTCTTAGCCGTAGCTAGGCTATGTCGAAATGTCGAACCACTGAAAATTTTGCTTTGCAGAAGAAAATACTATTCCAAAAAACACAGACACAAACTTAGCACTCAATGCACTAGTTGTCTGAAAATCTGTTATTTATATAACTTTGGACTGACGACTAATGACTTTGGACTACTTACTTGTGTTCACAAATTAATCTTAAAAATATGAAAATCCTGATTGGCCCATTTTCCCAAATTGTCACCATGCGCAATATTCCCATTCGTGGAGCAATCTCCGACTCTCAATTAGAGATTATTTCTGATGGTGGAATTGTGGTTGAACACGGAAAAATTGTAGAGTTTGGCACTTTCGACTCACTCCACCGAAAATACAAAAGCGAAGGAATTGAAGTGGAAGAAACTGGAAATGAATCAGTTGCTCTGCCAGGATTTATAGATGCGCACACACATATCTGTTTTGGAGGAAGCCGAGCCATGGATTTTGCCGCCAGAAATAGCGGAGTCAGTTATTTGGAAATTGCCAAAGCTGGCGGTGGCATTTGGAGTACGGTCAAACACACTCGACAAGCCACGCAAGCCGAGTTGGTGGCAATCACTAAATCTCGCATGGACACACTTTTGCGAAATGGAATTACCACTGTGGAAGTAAAGAGCGGATATGGTTTGAATTTGGAGGAGGAATTGAAAATGCTTCGAGCCATCAAGCAAGCAGACTCCGAACATGCGATTGACACAATTACCACTTGCCTTGCCGCACACATTGTCCCCAAAGATTTTGAAGGCGGAGAGCAAGAATATTTGAATATGGTTTTGCAAGAAATTGTTCCAATTATTCAGCAGGAAAATCTGTGCAAACGATTCGATATTTTCATTGAAGATTCTGCTTTTAGCGAGTCGGAAAGCGAAAGGTATTTGAAAATTCTGAAAGCATAAAGGTTTCGATTTGACTGTGCATGGCGACCAATTCAGCACGGGAGGAAGCCAAGTTGCCATCAATTGCGGAGCTAAAAGTGTAGATCATTTGGAAGTGAGCGGAGGAAAGAGAAATTGCCAATTTGGCAAAAAGCCAAGTCGTTCCCGTGGCATTGCCTGGTGCTTCTTTGGGAGTCGGCTGTGCATTTACGCCAGCCAGAAAATTGCTCGATGCAGGTTGCTCGCTTGCCATTGCCAGCGACTGGAATCCTGGAAGTGCACCCCAAGGAAATTTAATTGCACAAGCTTCAATCCTAAGCTGTTTTGAGAAATTGAGTTCGGCAGAAGTCTTTGCTGGAATCACTTTCCGAGCGGGAAATGCTTTGGGAATTGAGAAAATCGGGAAAATTGAAACTGGTTTTCAGGCAGATTTAGTGGCTTTCCCCTGTTCAGATTATCGGGAAATTCTCTACCACCAAGGAGAATTGAAAGCTAGCAAGGTGTGGAAAAAAGGGAATTGATTTAGTTTTCTGTTGGCTAAATGAAAACCACATCCTCAATAGATTTATCTCCCAAAAACTCTTGTACTCTATTGAGTACTTTGAGTTTTGCCAAAATCAACTCATTTTTTAGTGGTGCGGAAGAAAGCTGAATGAATAGCTTTTTGTCTTTGACGAACAGCTTTGTGGTTCTTCGGGCAATTGGCTCTCCCATCACTTCTCCCCAACTCTGTTTTAAACGCTCATGGCTGAATTTTTGGGAAATATTCGCTTCTTTCAAAACAGCATCAAAAACCGTTTTGAAATCCATAGACTTGAATGACCTATCTTGGTAGCGTTTATATTTCATAGCTTATACATTTGTTGATTCTCGCTTGCTTCTCTTCAAAATCTTCTTGAACCACTTTTTGGCAAATCCCTTCTTTTTTATCTGCATCAAAATATCCATTGCCATTTCCGTAACCATAGCCATAACCGTAGCCGTAGCCGTAACCATAACTGTACCCTCCTACTCCTTTTGCACTTAAATCATTGAATATAATGTTCAAATCTGTAATTGTATTGTTTTTATACAAACTGTCAATATACTCTAATGCTTTTTTCTTAGATTTTCTGTGCCGAACCACTAAAAGATTGATGTCTGAGTGTTTTTTTACGGCAAAAAAGTCTGAAACCAATCCAAGAGGTGCTGTATCAATTATTATATGATCATAAATCTCTTTCAACTGATTCATGAGAAGCTCCATTTTTTCATTCTCAATCAACTCAACAGGGTTTGGAGGAACGGCACCTGAAAGCATAATATCAAGATTTTCAAATCCAGATGCTTTTATGCTTTGCTCAATATCGGTTTCCCCGATGAGGTAAGAACTCAACCCGACATCATTCTGCAAACCGAAGTCATTAAAAATCTTGGGCTTTCTTAAATCTGCTCCTATCAAAAGTGTTTTGACGCCCGAGTAAGCTAAGGTTGCCGCTAAATTCATGGAGCAAAATGTCTTTCCTTCACCTGACATAAATGAAGTTACGGCAATCACTTTAGTATCTTTTTCAGACTTGAGGTACGATAAATTGACTCTCAACCCTCTGAACATTTCTGATATTATAGACTTTGGATTTACGGTAACTGCCAAATTGGTTTCGTAAGGATTCTCACAAATTGTGCCTATGAGCGGTATAGACGTAATTTGTTGCAACTCTTCAACAGTATCAATTTTGGTTCGGGATAACTCTCTAAAAAAGGCAAATACCAAGGGCAGGCCCAATGCGACCATAAAAGCAATGGCGTAAATTCTGGATGGATTCGGAGCTATTTTCAATGCGCCTGACCTTCCTGCTTCTTCTACTATGGTAATTCCTGCGGTGGTAGAAACTTTTGCAATCCCTGATTCTGCCCTCTTTTGCAAAAGAAAAGTGTAAAGTTCATCACTCAAATTAAATCTTCGCCTGATATTTATAAATTCTCTCTCGTTTTTAGGAAGTCGTTTTATTTCCGTTTCAAGTGTGGCAAGTCTTCTATTGACATCATTCAAACCTAATTTATTGGTTACAATCAAACTTTTTACTGTTTCGATAATTGTTTTCTTGACTTTATCCAATTTTTGAATGAGTGGTTGGACAAGTGGATTATTTTCTCCATTAAATAAAAGAGATTTTTCAGTTACCTCTGAGTTCAATTCCGATAAGTTTTGTAAAAGCCCTACCAATCGAGGATCTTCAACTCCAACTAAAGAAGGTGCTACGATCTCAGCATTCTGATTTTCTTTAATGTATTCAAGCAAGTAGTCATAATATTTCCGTTGCATATTGATTGCCACTTTCTTCAGATTCTATTTCCGAAACTTTTCCAAATACTTTCTTAGCCGTAGCACCCACATCTAGGGATTTATTATTCACTTGAAACCTTTCTAACGCTCCTTCCGCCAAATCCAAAGAATCTCTGACAGACTGCAATTGCTTATCAATATATTTGAGTGCATTATCTGCCACCTCCATTTTTTTAGTAAGCACATTGTCAGTATAAACTCTAAGAAGTTCCCTTAGAAATACGGAATTCTTACTCTGGCAAAGAACCCGTAGAGTTAATAACCAAGATAGAAGAACCTTCTTTCAGGTATTTGACAGAAGTGCTTGCCTTCATCTGATTTGCCAAATTCTCAACCGTATTGAAAGAAAAGAAAACTCGATTAAAGTCTTTGAGAAAGGAAACGTCTCCATTTTTGACTAGTCTGAATTTGAAATTTGGATGTTCAATCCATTCTCCATATTTATACTTGCCATTATGGCTTACCTCAAAAGAGCTTTCCATAACTATTTGTAATATAATCATACTCATAGTATAAGTCTTGAGGTATTTCCAGTCGGAATTCAGTATCTGAAATAAATTTCAGGTTGTAGTTAGCCATGAGTTGACTGCGCGATGAGTCAATCTCAACAAAGAATGGCAATGAATTATAATATTCAATAATTTTGCCCCACTCTCCTTCTGTATAGTAAGAAACAAAAAAGTCTAAGTTTGCCACAGTCTTTTCCAGCATTTGGTAAGAGACAATAATCTCCATCTCATCGTCAAGCTGGTTTTTTACACTTAACTTTGATCCTCCCGTGAACATCTCTTGGAAAGGGACTACATCATCTTTTATATTGCCCAAGCAGTACTTTCGTATTTACTGTATAAATACTGTGCTGGCGTTTTACGTAAATGTATGCTGCCGACATGAACACAACTATCGTAATCAAGAAAACCCACCAATATCTTAGGTATTTTAATGCAAGTTCTTGAAATTGTATTTCTGTGCCCTGAAGTGGAGAGGATAAAGAATTATTCTGACGTGGTTTCAATCTACTATTTTTTAGTTCCTTTGGTTGGAAATCACTCGAATACTTGATTCATGAAACTCGAAGCTAATGTTTTCATTGTTTCCTACAGACTGTGTTTTGTATGGTTTTGAAAACAGTGCCAAAAGTAAGCCATTTTTTCGGATTTGGAAGGAATCGAAAATACAAAGGCTTTCATATCTTTTTTGCAATATTAATCCTGAATTCTTTTCAAAAACAAATTACCTCCAATCTGAATCAACAAAAACTCGAACAAGATGCGGAGTATTGTTTGTGCTTCTGGCAAACTCATCCATTCTGTACGTATATCTAACGCCTAAATCCACTTCCAAAAGCCTGAAAGCTCGTAAATCCGTAGTCAATTCCACTCCAGTTGAACGGAGCAAAATCCTAGGAGCTACATTCAGCTCAAAGCCTGCAAACTCATTATATTTATATTGAGTAACATCATAAAATACATTTGCTTTAATCCGCTTGAGAAATGCAAAAGAACCAATTGCCAAATCTGGATAAAAAAGTGGCAAAGTATAATTTGCACTAAACCTAGCAATACCATCATTAATCGCAAGTCCATATCCTCTCGAAATAGCAAATCGATTAATAAACTGATAAAAGTCCTCTTTCTTTTCGCCTGTTTGTAAGCCTGCTGAAAAATGGAGAGAATGATTCTTTGCTAATCCTGGCAAAAACAATCTGCTCGTTAGAGAGAACACATTACTTTGGTTGAACACATTTTCCCAATAGTTGTCCTGTAGTTGGCTCGTAATGTAAAACCCAATTTGGGCAGAATATTCTGCAAAGCAGTAGTTTGAAAAGCAGAATAATCTAGCTGAAAAGAAAGTGCATTAAACTGCTCCGCTTTGCCAAGAACTAAATCTTCCCGCAAAAGGAATCTGTAATAATTGTTGCAGAGTTATTGCTTCTATTGATAGCCAAAAAATCTCCAGAAATTCCAAATCGGAAATCGTATTTCCAGCAGTCAGATTTAGAGGAATAGTTACTCCAAAATTAGCAATTTGCTCATCCCAACTGTTTCCAAAACCTCTATATCGTAGAGTGTCATCCAGCACAAATGTAGAAAAAATAGTCTTGCTTCTATCTTGCGTTTCCGAAAAACCCGCTCTCAAAATTGGGAAAAATTCGCCATAAGCAACTTCTCCACGCCAAGTTCCTACATTTTCAGAAGCATTATATACGTAGCTCCCCGTTGCCGAAAATGTGCTGATTTTATTCTGAACCACCAATTCCACTCCACCTTCGGGGTCAAACGCATCGCTCACTACAGGATTCCAACTGTGGAGATTGACCAGACCACTGATTTTATTGAATTTACTGACTTCAAACTCTTCATTCGGCACATCCGAAACAATGCTTCCTCCCTCCTGCTCTTCCAACACTTTATAATAGGAAAGTAAATTTTCAACTTCTTTCGGTTGGATTTCTCTCCAGTCAGATTGATTCACGTCCATCAACATTAAATCGTAACCCAAAGAACTGAACTCGCTGTAAATCAACTGTTTGCCATCAGCAGAAACAGAAGGTTGGTAAGCCCCCAATTTAGTGGAAGTAACTTGATAAGTCTTTTTGGTTGCCAAATCCAACGCAAAAATATTATTGATTCCCGTGTGGCTTCCTGCAAAATAAATGTGGGTTGGAGTGGGAAACGGATTGCGTGATTTGCTCATAACTCCATTCGGTCAACAATTCGGTTTTGCCAGTTTCCACGTTAATTTTTGCCAAGGCAGATTCCTCCAAATTCCTGACTACCGAAATGATGGATTTATCATTCTCCGCCCATTGCGGAAAGGCAAAAAAATACTTTTCTGGATTGGGAAGTTCACGAATCTCATTACCAGTTTCAGCATCTAAAATCACTAAACTATAACTCAAATCGGCAGGGACTTTTACCGCCACAATTTGCCTTGCATCGCTCGATAAATCTGGGGCAAACAACTTTGTTTTAGAAGTGATTTTATTCTTTTTGGTGGAGTAATTTTCCGTTCCCACGCTTCTCGCATCATTGGTGCGGATGATGGAATAATTCTCCTCAAACCAACGAGGATGGTAAGTCAATTCTGCCCAAGCCATTTTGCCATTTGCCACGGAAAGTGTGCTGTTCAAATCCAAATTCAGACCTGGCAAAATCATTTTCTCCTCATTTCCTTCCAAATCCATCAAGTAATACGTGCGGATTTGGTCGAAACTGCTCTTTTCAACTACAATTTTATCTATCTCCAAAAAATGGGCATTTCTGTAACTCGTAAATTTTTTCTTGGGTTTTGTATTTAACTTTTTGGCTGCTGTGAGTTCCAATTTCGCCAAATCTGCTTGGTACAAACTATCCAAATCTTGCATGGTGGCACGGTAGATTTCGGGAGTTCGCAATCCAGTTTCCTTTTTCAAATTCCGAGAGAAAGGATAGAAAAGCCCTTTGTATCTGCCTGCATCTTCCAACACCTTTCCCCAAACCTTTTTCCGTATTTTTTCCTTCCGTAAGTAATTACATTGTAGCCCAAATGATAATGCGAAGGCACAAAATCTTTTAACGAACCTGCACTTGCTTTCTCATAATTGTATTCTCTATCCTCCAATCGCAAAGCTCGATATTCCATATCAAATTCTGGCATTCTGCCTCTTCCCGTGGCAGTTAAACCCGTTTCCACCGCCACCGCATCGCCTTCGGAATACCAGCGAGGCAAAGCCATGGATTTCATAAATGCCCAGCCATTTTGTCCAAACAGTACAGCTTACTGCTTTGGTGACTCCTTTTTTAGAACCCAAAGCCTGTTTCACGTGCCTATATTCGTGGATTGTGAGCAAATCTGCCCAATTGGTAGAACCCGAAAAATTGAATTGTGGCGGAGTCATGAAAAACTCCGAGCGGAAAGGCGTAAGACTGACAAAGCCGTTGGGAATGGTAGTTTGAGTCTGCAAAATAATACTCACTCGCCCCGAAGTTTTGCCAATCGAAATATTGGTGGAGTCTGAAAGGAAATGAACCAGATTGGCAACTCGCTGTGCGCTCAACTCCAATCCATGAGGGAAAATCACTTGAACCTTGTCGGTTTTAATTTGCTTCCATTTCAGACTTGAAGGATTCAAACCCAACTCATAAGAAGTTCGTTGGGCAAGCGAAAAATTGGAGGAAAACAAAAATGCGAGTAAAGCAAAAGAGATAAAGAGCCTTTTGGCAAAAGGTTGGAAACGCATAGACAATGAGTTTGGATTGATTGAGTTGGCAATTTACATTTTTGCCGAACATCTTTCAAAAAAACTCATTTTTAAATCGTAATTCGTAAATCAAACATTCACCAAGGAACGGGGAATAAATAAATAGTTTATTTGTCGCAGTTTGTTTTTGAGGCTAGTCAAGGCAAAAATTGCAGTCATAGCCCCTCTATGGCGAGATTTTTAACGAAGAATAGACCGAAAAGAAACAAGAGAAAAAGCGCATTTATTTATTTTCCGTTCCTAAATCACTTTCCACTCGATCCAAAATAATTTTGAACCATTCCGTATAATCTTGCGGATTTCTTGCCAAATCTTCTTTAATCGCTTGTATTGTCATGTACTTATAATTCTCCACTTCTAGCGGATTCAATTTTGGTTCGCCATCGAATCTGCCAAAGAAACACATGGTCAAATTCGTGTTCTGTCAAACCTTTATCCAGTTCGGCATAATAAGTAAAGTCGAAAGCTTTGAAAATTTCGCAATCAAAACCCATTTCCTCCTGCAATCTTCGGTGTGCAGCTTCCTCCACAGTTTCGTGCGGTCTCGGATGACTGCAACAGGTGTTCGTCCATAAACCGCCAGAATGATATTTGACTTTTCGCTCGCTGATGAATCAGCAATTCGTTATTTGAATTGAACACGAAAACGGAAAAAGCACGATGCAACAAGCCTTTCTCGTGCGCCATTATCTTTCTCCATTGTGCCGACTGGATTGTCGAATTTATCGACTAAAACTACCTCTTCCATAAAATCTATTTTGAAAACCTTTATCTAACCAAAGATAATCCGCTTTGTTTGAAATATCCCAAAAGGACTCAAACAACATTTTGATTTCCAGTATTTTATAATATTCAATCGGCTCAACTAGGATTTTAAGGAATTACGAAGGCTTTTTCGGTTGAAAGTTCACATTGGCAAAAGCTCAATTCCGTCAACTTAAGGAATATGTATGTTTAATTTCATATCAAAAAAAGTGTGATTTAAAATATCAGTTCTGTAGGACGTAGCTCTGGCTACGTCCAATCACAGACGGAAAGTGTTGAATCTACAACTAATAAAAGCACTTTTCAATGGCTTTTTAGTAGCACAGCAAAGTGTAACAATCAGGAATTTATCAAGTGATTCTTTATTCTAATGCTTTTTTATCTTTGATGAGCATCCATCTGAAGATGGATGCAATTGAATAGGATTTTGAAATACCAATTCAATTCCCACTAGCTTCAGCTAGGGGTAGTTGCCACGAGAAGGCGTGAAAGAAGGAATGTAAATCAGCCTTTAGTCGAGAGTCCAAAAGTCTTTGGCACAGAATACAAAAGGTCAAGTTGGATTTTGAAGTCTCGCTTGACCTTTTCTAAAAAACATCTTATAAATGACATTACGCAGTTTATAAATTTGGATTCAGAGGAATAAGTTTTTTCGCTTATTACCATCCATCTGAAGATGGATGCAATTGAATAAGCTTTTGGAATACCAAATCAATTCCCACTAGCTTCAGCTAGTGGGAAGTTGCCACGAGAAGGCGTGAAAGAAGGAATGTAAATCAGCCTTCAGTCGAGAGTCCCAAAGTCTTTGGCACAAAACAGATATTATTGCGATTGGTTTATTAAAGTAAATTTTGGAGTCAGCTTGTTGGTCTCGCTTGACCTTTTTTAGAAGAACATCTTATAAATGACATTACGCAGTTTGCAAATTTGGATTCAGAGGAATAAGTTATAGGAATATCGGTTTAGAGCGCACAGCACTTTTTGAAGCGGACGCTTCAACGAATGACAAGTCCGAGCGGATGCTCGAACTATTTAGGCGACCTATCTCGATATACCTATAAGTTTTTTCGCTTATTACCATCCATCTGAAGATGGATGCAATTGAATTGGTATACCAATGATATAGAACTGTTTTTTTCCTGACTTTGGACTCACGACTAAAGACTTTGGACTATCTACCTCTTCTTTTTTCGGTTGGATTTTACAGATTTTGTAGTTGTTTTCGGTTTGGCAACTTCTTTTGTTACGGTTGCTTTTGGAGTTTGTCTTTTCTGAACTCCTTCCAATTTATCAATATCTTCTGTTGGCTCATCTTTGCTTGTAACAGATTTGAAAATGGCGAAACCAAACATTCCGAAAACCAATATGCCAAATAGCCAACCGCTAATTGAAGTGATTGTGCTAGCATTGCTGTACGATTTTGGGTCGAAAGTCATGGTAATCTTATGATTTCCAGCAGGAACTTGAATCGCTCTCAACACGTAATTCGCTCTTATGATTGGAGTTTCCTTTCCGTCAATTGTAACTGACCCAGCCTTCTGGGTAATAGATTTCCGAGAAAACCAGCAAGCCATCCTGACTGGAATTGGTTTCGTATTCCATTTTTTTAGGGTTTTCGCCAGTCAATTTTACGGTTGCCGAACTATCAACTGCAAAGGAGGTTTGTCTCAATCCAAACTCACTCTGTATTTATAACAGCCGTGGTTGCCGTATTAATGGTGGAAAGTTTTGCCATTTCCTCATCGGCATTTTTTGCATCTACCACATTTTGCACAAACCAAGCATTCCCTAAAGCCGCATTATTTCTGACAACTTCCCTTTCTGAATTTCCAAATTTGAGGTATTTGGCATTCAGCATATTTAAAATGTTCAGGTTGGAGAAATCTGGATTTCCTGATTGGATGGTAGCACACCAATTTCTGCTGTTCCTGTTGCATCTGCATTTCCACCAAATCTTGGTATCTCCTTAATTTGGCGGCATGATAACCTCCAATAGATTTATGGAAATAAGAAGTGTAAGCCTCTTGAAAAGCTCCTTGCACATTGTAAACCCGATAATGCGGGTCGTTGTCTCTCAAAATCAACTCATCGGCTGGTGTTTTCTGGATTGCCTGACTGAATGGCATTTTTCTCGAATTTGGAATTATATAAATAGCGTTTGTCAACTGCCCATAAATCTCCGATAGCAAGAACTCCAACCACAAACACGGCAATCTTTGGCGAAAGTTTGCCTTTTGCATAAGCGAAAATTGCCCCGAATGCCAAGGCAATCAAGAAGAAGGAACGCATGGCATCTGATTGCCTTGCCGAAGCTCGGTCAGCTGCCAAAGCATCTGCCATTTGCTGAGAGGCTTGCGGATTATTGAAATCCGTCCCGAAAAATCCTGTTCAAAAATACCTTATCGTTCGGCATGGAAAAATCTCCGCTTATTCCCGAAATCCAAACCAACAAACACAAACCGCCAACAATACCGCCTGCAATCAATAATTTCTTATCTAAGTCGGGAATCGAGAACGGTTCTTTACGATTTTATCCAAACCGAGTATTCCGAGAAATGGCATCAGAATGAATGTCATACTCAAGGCCATGGAAACAGAACGGAATTTGTTGAATCCTGGCAAATAATCGAAAAGGAAGTAGTTGAAAGCAGAAGAAATTGCTTCCCCAAGCGAACATGGCACACAAATATTGCGGCAACCAAAACCCAATATTTGTCACGCCCATCCAATACAAACAATCCAACCACAAAAAGAAAGCAAACAATTGCGCCCTGCATAAAGTGGCCCTGCGGTACAGGCTGGTTGCCGAAATAAGGAATAACTTTAAGTTGGTCTTTCATCAACCGCATTTTCCAAACTGGCTGGTGCCATAAACTTAGATAAGCACTTCGTAAGCCTCAGAACCTTTGCTCATTTTCTCTACACTTCCGCCCCCATAAAAATAAGGAACGAGCAAAGTAAAAGTTTCCGCAACTCCCTGACTCCAACTGAAAGCGTAATCTTTACTCAATCCTTCGGCTGGTTTGTTGCTCTTTTCTGCTTCGGTTGGAGTGAGCAGACCGTTCGCCACGAATGGAATAAGTAGTATATTCTTTGGAAGTCATGATATTGGATTGCCTGAGTGCCAACTCCAATAACACAATCAGAATGGCAATCGGGAATCATTTTGGCAAATTTGCCCAATTCTTCGATTTCGCCTAGCGAAAATCAATTCGCTGATTCCATAAATCACGCAAACGAAGGCAAGTAGTAAGTAATTTGAACGTGCCCGGCAACCATTTGCAAAGTCAAGCCAAGTGCCAAGAGTGGAATTCCCCAAAGCCATTTCTTCTCGAAAAGCAATCGCATTCCTGCCAGAACCAAGCAAGAGTAGGAAATTGCCCAAACTTTGGTATTGTGTCCGACTTCTATATTTATAATATTATAGGTGTTGAAAGCATAAATAAAAGCTCCCAAAGTAGACAAATAGATATTCACTTTGAAAACCCGTCAAAAGCACAAAAAAGCAGAGCATGGAAAGCAATAACTGGCTGGCAGACACTGAACTGGGAAACAAATTCCGTAAGAAAACTTGTGGATAATGCACAATGGATGAATCAGTTCCCGTAGCAACCATAAAATCGGGCATTCCCGAAAACATGGCGGTGTTCCAAAGTGCCTCCTCGCCAGTGGCCGACCTATAATCTACTGATCTTTGCCATTCCCTCAAACTGTACAACATCCGATTGCTGAATTGATTTCCCATCGAGAACAGGCGAAAAGTATATGGCTGTGAGAATATAGGCGATTACAAGAAAAGCGATTGTTCCTAAAATGGTCTTTTTATTCATTGTTTTACCTAAATTTGATGATGATAAATAGTCTCAAGCATTTAGTCCTGAGTCCAAAGTTTTCTAAACTCCAATAAAGTTAATTATATATCCATTCAGTTGGTTTCAAAATCCTACCAATTGGAAATTGTTTTCAACTGCAAGAATAGCTTTTACATGGCAAAATAGCAATTTGAACCATGCTACATGACAATTTTTCTCAATAGTTTAAATTTCAGCTTTTCTACCTCCCCTAACCCCTCCAAAAGGAGGGGGATTTAGCTCCTTCCCCTCTTAGGCCAGGGGTGGGGTGTGGTAAAATAGTGGCTTTCAAAAATTGTCATGTAGTATGAATTTGAACATCTGTTTTGAATTATCGATAAACAAAAGGCAGTGGTAAACTGGTAAGGCTAACGAAATAAAATCCATAGGTATATCGGGATAGGTCGCCTAAATAGTTCGAGCATCCGCTCGGACTTGTCATTTGTTGGAGCGTCAGCTTCAAAAAGTATTGTGCGCTCTAAACCGATATTCCTAAAAATCCATAACGCAAACGTCCGCTAGGCGGCACTTCGCTGGGCGGCACTCCGCTTGTGCCGAAGTATCCAAAAGTAGCCTTACATCTTTCACACTACCAAACAAAAAAAGACTCTTCAAAGCTATTGCTTTGAAGAGTCTTTTTCAAAAAAACCTGACTCTAACCGCCCAAAAGAGAACCAATTAGGCTTCCCATACCAGAGTTTTGCGCGGGCTTCCCTCCTCCCCCGAGAATATCTGCCAAGTTTGGCAAGCCAGAACCTTTTTGTTGTTGGTTCATTACTTGCCCCAAAATACTTCCCAGTCCACCTTGGCTGTTGGAGTTAGAACCGCCCATCATGCCACCGAGTAGCGAGCCTAAGTCTGCCCCGCCAGCTCCACCAGCATTCATTGAGCTTGTACCAGAATTTCCACCCAAGCATAGAACCCACCAAACCGCCAAGCATTCCACCACCAGAGTTCGAGTTACTGTTTCCACCTGAAATTTGGATTGGATGAAGCTAGTTGCCAAACCAGAAAGGATTGTTCCCATGGTTGAGCCTTGCTGAAAATTATTGGTGGGAATATTATTTTGTTGAAATTTATTGAGCAAGCCAGACTGCACCAAAAAACCTGCTGCCGTGCCGAGCATACTTCCAATTCCTCCCTCAGAAGAAGATCCATTACTGTCATTTCCACCTAAAAAACCTAAGCCTGGTGTAGTTTCTTGTTGCTTTGCCTGAGAATTCGCTTTCTCCACATATTCCCGCATTACATCAAATTGCTCTTGGCTAATTCCGAGCGCTTGATTCAGTTTGTTTACATGAGCCACTTCATTGGCATCCATATCGCCATCGGCATTTACCATGTTTATGATGTCGGCAATCAGGGAGAATTTAAGTTCGCTGTCTTTCAAGTTGGCGATGTGAGCAGAAAAATCCACACTCGCAGGATTTGTCATAGCGGCCGTTACCTCATTTGCACATTTCTCGCTAATGTCAGAAACCGCACACATCTGTTGCATGAAGGCCATTTCTCCTTCGCTATTTTCATGGTCAGCAGTGGCAACAGAAGCCAAAAGAGTTAAATATGCAGACTTTTCGCCTTCGCTATAATTTAAGAGTGGATTTTGTTCCATGATCAGATTTAAGTGTTTGAGTTTGTATTGATTTTACTTGATTTCTCCCAAAGATACATTTTTGAGCGAATAATCATTGGTTGGTAAGGGATTATTCACAAATCATGATTTGAAATCGAAAACGCAAAATGACAAAGGTGGTGTAAAAAATGAAAGCTACGATAAACACAAGTGCAGTCGTAAACGCTTGCACTAAATGCTTGGGTAGTGTGAAAGAGGTAAGGCTACTCTATGGATAATTCGGCACAAGCGAACACTTGCGCTATGGTTTTTATTTTTGTTAGCCTAACCAGTTTATCAATACCAATGACTTGATTAGAATATGTTTCAATCGACTTATTTTTGGTTTCTACGGCTTTTCAAAAATGCTTTAGGTCGTTATTTCCTCCCCACATAACTTTGGCTATGTATTTCTAAATTGCCTAGACATAGCCTACTTTGAAAATCTCGAAAATTCCCAAAAAATCAATCGAAACATCCTTTATTATTTTGTCAAAATTGCCAAAACGAAAATCCTAACTGAATTTCACTTGATTTTAAGCTACCATCTCTGCAACTCGCTCATTCTTATTCATTTGCTTGTCGATTTCCCCTGTTCCCAATCTGTGCAATAAAGAGAAATGACTTTTCACGTGCATCAGTAAAAGTTTCGTGCTGATAATAGGGAACGCCATATTCTTGGGCAGTTTCCTTCACTATTTTGGAGATTTTACGGTAGTGAACGTGGCAGATATTTGGGAATAAATGATGTTCGATTTGGTAATTCAATCCGCCAATGTACCAAGAAAGCAAATCTGTTGCCATGGGCGAAATTTGACGTAGTTTTCATTTGGTGGATTGCCCAGTTGTTTTCTACACTTCCGGTTTCATCTGGCTCATAGAATTGCGTCTCCTCAATGACGTGGGCAGGCTGGAAAATCAGTGCAAGCAACAAACCTGTGATGAAGTGCATCATGAAAAATCCGACCAAAGTAACCCAAACAGGAACGGGAACTACCAAAATAGGCAAAACAAGCGTGAGCAACACGTAGCCAATTTTCAGAAGCAAAACTTCAATAAAGGCAGATTTGTAAGTCATTCCCTGCGTGGCGAGCAAATTCTCGTCTCGGTATCTTTTCAGGTCTTGGAAATCTTTGCTGACTACCCAAAACAAGGTCATAATTCCGTAGAAAAATGGCGCATAAAAAGCTTGATGTTTGTACCTGGCTTTATGTTCCTGATTTGGGGAAAAACGCAAAACCGCATTTTTCAAATCCTCATCGTGTCCATCAATGTTGGTAAAGGAATGGTGCAAAACATTGTGCTGGATTTTCCAATTTTTGTGGTAAACGCCATTGAAGTTGGAAATTGCACCCAAAAAATTGTTTACAAGCGGATTTTTTGAATAAGAACCGTGGTTGGCATCGTGCATCACAGAAGTCCCAATTCCCGACATTCCGAAACCCATCAAAGTCCAAAGCCCAATTGCCAACCAGCTAGAACTCACTCCACCAAGAAGCAGTATGCCAAATGGAATGAAATACAACCCAATCATAAAAGCCGTTTTCAGCTTCATGTTCAGAGTTGGCATTTGTGGAAATATTGTTGTCTTTGAGGTGGGAACTGACTCTTTTTCGTAAAACTTTGAAAAATTCTGGTTTATCGTGGCGATTGAACTTCACGCCATTCACTTTATTTGATTCCATAAATTTTCTGATGTTGGTGGGAGTTGTCAGCGTTCATAATTTTGATTGGAACACTTTCAATTGAGCAAATATATTTGGGAAAATTATTTTGAATTTTGAACTCCTTGCTGTTCGGAAAGATAACCATAAAATTTTCTAAGTGGAAAGACAAGTCTGATTCATAACAATTTTTAAAATATCTGTTGAATGAAAATGTTTGGATTTTGCTGATTTCAGTATTTCTGAATAGACTTGCCCTGCTTTGGTTATCAGTGTTTTATGTTGTTTTGTCATGTTGAGTTTACGAAACATCTATCTCCAAAAGAATGATTTTAGAAATTTAAAGTAATTTTAGTGGATAGTTCCCTCCTAAAGCCGGGCAGGGTCGCCTGGCGATGACACAAATCATTTTTCCTTTTACTAGAGGCAAGTACTCATAACTTATTGATTGTCAAAGTCGGACAAGTCTAATAAACAAAGCTTACGGAATATCCATAAATTTGTGCGTTTGCAAAGAAATCTGCCATTTCGGGTTGGATTTCACATATTCTACAATGAGTGGAAGCATTTCGGCATGTTTACTCCACTCTGGCTGGAGGAACAATCGGCAATCTTCATTCATTTTTTCTGCGTAAGATTCTGCCCAAGCGAAATCACTTTTGTTGTAAACGATGATTTTCAACTCGTTGGCCTGTGCATAGAATTCTGGCAATGGCTTCTTGAATTTTTTTGGAGAGAGACAAATCCAATCCAATTCCCCAGAGAGCGGATGCGCTCCAGAAGTTTCTATATTTATGATGAAGTTTTCTTGATGCAATTCCTTAGTGAGTTCATCCAAATTGTGCATTAAGGGCTCTCCGCCAGTAATTACGGCTAATTTGGCAGGAAATGCGTTGGCTTCTGTCACTATTTGCTCAATTGATTGCTTAGGATGCGCATCAACGTCCCAAGATTCTTTCACATCGCACCAAACGCAACCTACATCGCAACCGCCCAAACGAATGAAATAAGCGGCATGACCAGAATAAGCACCTTCGCCCTGAACAGTATAAAATGCTTCCATCACGGGCAATTGCCCAATCACTTTTCTTTCTAAAACTTCCATTTAATCTCTTTCTATGGTTTTTTGCAAAGATAACCAAGATTTTCAAGATGGGCTTGATTTCCAAGATTTCTAGGAAGACCTACTGGTTTTCAGTTTTCTTGTGGCTATTTTTATATCTCGATTTCCTCAACTGAGTATGATGATGTAAAACTGGAAAACCAGCAAACAAACCGTCTTATAGAGGACTTATGCAGATTGAGGAAAAGATGCGTGAGACACGCATCAAAGAACATTTCTTGTTGGCGTGTCTCACGCCAACCCTTTCAAAATAACGAGAAACTGCTACTCTGCATAAGTCCTATTATAGTAGCAAAGGTCGTTCTGCTTTGGGTCGAGAAGGGAATCTCGACCTGCGGAAATGTTGGGAATTAGATTCGGGACTTTGTGAGAACCACCGCCTTAATTTTGGGAATGGGAATTCAAAAAGACTGATTGAAATGCAGATGAGAACGGGATAGCAAAAGAGCTTATGAAAATGACAAAACCTTTCCAAAATTTCAGCGGAATGGCTAAGCCTGATAAATTCTGTTCGGAGCGAATCGCTTGGTTGATTGATGGGTTTGAGATTGAGAAAAATCCAACAAAAATATCTGATTTGAAATTGTACGCAACTTTATTGGAATTACTATGGCAAGTTGGGCAAAGAATGTTTACTTTGTAGCTACTTAACAAAACCAACTAACAACATGGCAAAGACATTGAATTTCAGTTATATACAAGATATTGCGGGTAATGAAAAAGAACCGTTCATGAATCTTCTGAAAATTGTGGCGAAGAATCTGCACGAATATCCGCCACAGATTGAGGAGACTTTTCAGAGACAAGACTGGGAAGAGTTCAGAAAGTTATCGCATAAATTCAAGTCTTGTACTGCCTACCTCAATTTCCCCGAGCTGAACGATATTTTGACGGAGTTGGAATATGCGAAGGAAAATGGGATTTCCGAGGAGAAAATGGAATCGCAAATAGTAAAAATGAAAGAATACAGCACATTTACGCAAGAGCAAGTGGCTTCAAAAATGGCGGAAATAATTCAATAAAAGCCCAAATTCTTTATCGAAGACTCACGTTCAAGACATCGGCCCAGGGCTGAAACAGAACAATTTGCCTTGAGATATTTGACCTGCTTTCAGACAAGATTGCAATGAATTTTCTCTAACTGTTGTTGAATTCCTTCTCAAAAACATACACTCACTATACAGATTGAAACTGCATGAAAGCATTCTTTAAGCCAAATTCTGTAGCGTTGATTGGAGCTTCCTCCCGTGGGAAAAGCATTGGGAATCAGTTATTTAAAAACTTGGTTTCAGGCTCTTACAAAGGGGAAATCTATCCTGTTAATCCAAAGTACAGCAGGTTGGGAGAGTTGAAATGCTTTTCCAAAATCTCGCAGGTTCGTGGAGAGGTGGATTTAGCAATTCTGGCTTTGGCATCGGGAAAATTGCCCAGCATTCTGGAGGATTGCGGGAAAAAAGGCGTGAAAGCGGTTGTGATTATTGCGGCAGGTTTTTGGGAGATAGGTGCGGAAGGAATTGCCATAGAAAACCAGCTTTTGAAGATTGCCAAAAAGTGGGGAATCCGCATTTTGGGAACACACAGCATTGGCTTGGCTTTGCCACAAATTGGATTGAATGCTTCTTTTTTGGAAGGGGAAATTAAGGCAGGAAATATTGCTTTCGTAAGCCAAAGTGGTGCGCTCTGCAATGCAATTTTGGATTGGAGCAGGAAAGAAAACATCGGGTTCAGCGCATTCATTTCTTTGGGAGCAATGAGCGATGTAAGCTGGGCAGATATTCTGACCGAATTGGGCGAAGATTACCAGACTCAGGCAATTCTGATTTATATGGAGAGCATTGGCGATGCTCGGGCGTTTATTTCCGCTGCCCGTGAAGTCGCTTTCAGCAAGCCGATTATTGCCATGAAATCGGGCGGAACAACTGCCGGAGCTTCGGTCGCCATTTTGCACAATAATACGGTGTCTGGCAACCACGAAATTCTGGATGCCGCTTTCCGAAGGTGCGGAGTGTTGGGCGTGGAGAGAATTGCGGAGTTGTTTTTCATGGCTTCCGTGCTTTCTAAACAGCCAATTTCCAAGGGCAGAAAGTTGGCGATTTTGAGCAATGCCGCTGGCCCTGGCATTTTGGCAACCGATACGCTCATAAAAGGTGGCAGTGAATTGGCCAAATTATCGGAGAATAGCATAAAAGAACTCAAAAAGAAGAAGCTTTCTAACCGATGGAATATTACCAATCCGTTAGATATTCAATACCAATCTACCCCGACAGATTTTGAGGAAGTAACGGAATTGTTGATGAGAGACCAAGAGAATGATGCCGTTTTGGTAATTATCACTCCGCAACTGCATTGCCCTGCCGAAGAAGTGGCACAGAAGTTAGTCCGATTCAAAAAAATCACCTCCAAACCTCTGATTGTAAGCATTTTAGGAGGAGTTTCCTTCGATAATTCTAGGGATATTCTCAACAAGGCGGGCATTCCCGTTTCCTTGTTTCCTGATGCGGCCGTGCGAGTTTTCAACTACATGTGGCGCTATGCCTACAATATTAAAGGACTCTACGAAACGCCCCGACCGCCAGAAATATTTTTGCAAAACCGACCGCCAAGGCTCGAAACGCAGGAACAGTTGCAGATTATACATTCTGCAGGCAGAACAACGCTCTCCAAATGGGAAACGAGCAAGATTATGACTGCTTATGGTTTGCCAATTGTTCATTCAGAAGTCGTTCATTCTGCCGAAGAAGCCATGGAAGTCGCCACCAAAATCGGCTTTCCCGTAGTGCTTAAACTCAATACTTCTGCCATTGAAGAAGTCTCTACGATTGGCGCAGTAAAACTTTCACTTCAAACGGTATGGCAAGTTTTAGAAGCTTATGAGGAAATTAAGCAACAGGCAATCAGCAACTTAGAGGAATCTGCAATTTGGGGAATTTTAGTGCAGAAAATGCACAGCTATACTGGTTTGGATTTGGCCGCCACTTCCCATACCGATGAGTTTTTTGGCCCAACTATTCGCTTCGGAAGTAGCGGAAGAGTGGTTCGGCTTTACAGAGATTATGCCGTTGGTTTACCCACGTTAAATACTACGCTGGCGCACAGAATGATGGAGCAGACCAAAATCTACCAAGCCTTGCAAAAGAATTACGGCATAGAGAAGCAGATTTTGGAGCGGATTGAGCAATTTTTGGTAAGGTTCAGCCACTTGGTGGCAGAACAGCCGTTGATTAAGCAAGTAGAAATAAATCCTTTGGCATTATCTACTAACGATTTGGTGGTTTTGGATGCCAAAATTACGCTTCATAACTTGAAGGAAAGCAAATCTATTCCCAATTTGGCAATTCGCCCCTACCCTTACGAATATGAGGAAATTTGGGATTTGAAAGACGATTACACCGTTTTTGTGCGCCCAATTCGCCCAGACGATGAGCCTTTGGCAGTCGATTTCCATAAAAAACTTTCCGATGAAAGCGTGTATTTCCGTTATTTCTACTCGGCAAGCTTCAACTATCGGGTTTCCCACGAGCGGTTGGCAAAAATCTGCTTTGTGGATTACGAACGGGAAATTGCCATAGTGGTTCTCAGCCAAACCCAACCCGAAGAACTGCTTGCCGTGGGCAGAATCATTAAGCTGAACACGACTGCTTCGGAAAAAACCGAGGCGGAGTTTGCCCTGTCCGTTATTGACGGAATGCAAGGCTTGGGCATGGGTTCTCGCCTGATGGATTTCCTGATTCGCATTGCGAAAAAAGAGGGAATTGGCGCACTCGTGGCAGACATTCTCCCCGAAAACAAGGCAATGAAGCGCATTTGCATCAAAATGGGCTTCGAGGTTTATTTCGATGAGGTGGAAAGCGTGCTGAAGGCAAGGTTGGAGTTTTAGGGACGTTGCACGCAACGTCCTTACCAACAACGCCCTTACTAAAAACATCCTTCCCTAATCGTAAAATTTATCATCTTCCCAATTCTTAGCGTTATTGATGATGTACTCTGAGATTATATGAAAAGATTTTTCATTTCTGATAATGTGGTCATGGAAACGAACATGCCAAGCCGATTCCAAATCCAACCGATTGCAATATTTTGTAACGGCTGATTTATAGGAACGAATGATGGTTGATATTGAACCAGATTTTGGGGAGATTGCTGACATTTGTTGCTCTGTAGGGACGTTGCGCGCAACGTCCTTACCGCAATGCCCTTATCAAAAACGCCCTTACCAAAACATCCTTGCCTAATCGTAAAATTTATCATCTTCCCAATTCTTAGGGTTATTGATGATGTACTCTGAGATTATATGAAAAGATTTTTCATTTCTGATAATGTGGTCATGGAAACGAACATGCCAAGCCGATTCCAAATCCAACCGATTGCAATATTTTGTAACGGCTGATTTATAGGAACGAATGATGGTTGATATTGAACCAGATTTTGGAGAGATTGCTGACATTTGTTGATTTTTGAAAAGGCTTTCTACATCAGCGTTTGTTTCGAGGATGGTGTCGCCATCCATGTTCATTGTAGGGACGTTGCATGCAACGTCCTTACCAGCAACGTTCTTACCGTGGTTTTCGGTTGCATCATCATCATCCAACTGAATAATTCCGTGAATATGGTTTGGCATAACCACAAACTCGCCTAAAGAAATACGCTTGTGCCTATGTGCCAATTCTGCCCACAGCACATTGACAATTGCACCACATGGAGAGTGAATCATTTTCTCATTTTTGATTTCCCCAAAATAATGAACCCTGTTTTTCGTGAGGATGGTAATGAAATATAATCCTCCGTTTCGGTAATCCCAACCTTGCAATCTGTATGATTTTCGGTTTTTGTTCATTGGTGAAGGGATTAGGTTATGTGAGTTATCAAGGGACGTAGTATCATCGTTTATCGTAAGGACGTTGCATCATCGTTTATCGTAAGGACGTAGTATCATCGTTTATCGTAAGGACGTAGTATCATCGCTTATCGTAGGGACGTAGTATGATCGTTTATCGTAGGGACGTAGTATCATCGTTTATCGTAGGGACGTAGTATCATCGTTTATCGTAGGGACGTAGTATCATCGTTTATCGTAGGGACGTAGTATCATCGTTTATCGTAGGGACGTTGCATGCAACGTCCTTACCAAAACCTTAGAAATATTTTTTCTGAGTATCTCCAAAAGTTGAGACAATTTCCAAGGCTCTTAAATAAAAAAGCTCCATCCTCGAAGAGGGCGGAGCAAAGTTTACCTTCGGCTTATAGCCTTATTGTAATAAGAAATGCAAATTGGTAGAATGATTTCTTGATACAATGATAATGTAGAAAACTGTAAAAAGCAAATTTTATGGAAAATCTTACAGAATCGTTAGTGTATTCCTATGATTTCTTATATTTAATTTCTATTGCTAGTTATAATAGCATTTGTATTTATTAGCAATTAAGGTTAAAACTCATTTTCAACCAAAACAAAATCAGAAATGAAGATACTCGGATTAGACCTAGGAACAAATTCAATTGGCTGGGCAATTGTAGATGACATTACGAATGAGATTCTCGCTTGTGGTTCACGAATTTTCCCTGAAGGAGTGAACAGAAGTGCGCTTGGAAAGGAAAGTTCTAAAAACTCCACCAGAAGAGAAAAAAGAAGTGCGAGAAGGCAACTCGGCAGAAGAAAAAACAAGAAGTGGGGCGTTGCCAAATTGCTGATGGAAAAAGGAATGTTTCCTAAAGTCAGAAAAGAAGAGTTGCAAGAAGTGAGACTCAAAGATGAACTGAGAAACTTTTTTTCATTAGAACCTTATGCGCTACGAGCAAAAGCATTTGAAGGAAAAAAACTGACTCCACATGAACTGGGTCGGGTTTTCTATCAATTATCTCAACGTAGAGGGTTTCTTTCCAACAGCAAAACAGGAGACACGAGCGAGACAAATTCCATAAAGGAAGGACGAAGAGTGTCAAAATCTACTTCGAGAGTACCACAGATAGGAATCAACGAGACAAGAGAAGGAATTGGAAACAATACGCTTGGCTATTACTTGAACTCAATTAACCCACACGAAGAGAGAATTAGGAATAGATATACGGAAAGAGACATGTTTATCAAGGAATTCAATCTGATTTGGGAGAAACAAAAGCCTTTTTATGAAAGTATTCTTACGGATGAATTCAAAACCCAGTTGACTAATTTCCCGAAAAAAGATAAGGATGGGAAAATAAAAAGAAGTGGATTGTTCTATCAGATGCCTTTGAAGTCCCAAAAACATCTATTGGGGAAATGCACATTTGAGCCTTCTAAACCAAAAACTCCAAAGAGTTCTATTTTGGCAGAACTCTATAGAATGCATGCTTTCATCAATAATTTGAAGGTAGAAGGATTTCCATTGGATGCAGACAGAAGAGAGGTTGTAAGGAAAGTTTTTTTGAGCCAGAAAAAGAAGTTCGATTTCAAAAAAATCGCTGATGCCTTGCGCAAATCTGGACTGGAAGGGAAATACCAATATAAGGACAAAGACAAAGTGGAAGCTTTGAGTACCATTCCTCATTTAAGAACCATATTTGGCGCAGTCAATTGGGATAAATTTTCCATTGAAAAGCAAGAAGCGATTTGGAAAGTAATTTACGATTCAGAGAAAGTGGAGAAGTTGCTGACCTTTGCGAAGGACAAATGGGAACTGAAAGAAAAAGAACTCGAATTGCTTAAAAAATTCAAGATTAGGGAAGGCTATTCCAATTTGAGTAAAAAGGCAATGAAAAACATTGTTCCCTACTTGCAGAAAGGCTTGCAGGAAGCCGAGGCTGTGGCAATGGGCGGAGTCAGAAATGTGTTTGGAGACAAAAAATGGAATGAGTTGGACGAAGAAAAAAGAAACTTCATTGAAGATAATGTTTCCGCCATTCTCGACAATGACGAAAAGAACACTCCGCAAATCAAAGAATTGCTCTCTACTGAATTTGGTATTCCTGAAAAGAATTTGGGTAAACTTTACCACCACAGCGAAAAATCTAAGAAGGAAATAGTGGAGAAATTACCCATGCCAGAGAATGTGCGAAATCCGATTGTGCAACAAGGGCTTTTTGAGTTAAAAAGAGTGGTAAATACCATTGTGGAAGAGTTTGGGCAGATGGATGAAATAAGAGTGGAACTTACCAGAGATTTGAAAGGCTCAAAACAAAACCGAGAAGATGCCATAAAAATCAGAAATGAGTTTACCGAGAAAAACGATAAGGCAAAAAAATGGCTTCAAGACAATAAAATCAGGGAAACCAGAAGCAATATTGAAAAATATAGGCTTTGGATTGAATGCAACAGAAAATCTCCTTACACTGGAAAAGAAATAAAATCTGGCGATTTGTTCGGGAGCGACATTCAGGTGGAACATATCATTCCTTATAGCGTCTCGCTCAATAACAGTTTTGGCAACAAGACACTTTGTGAGGCTCGAATCAATATTGCCAAAGGAAACAAAACACCTTATCAGCATTTTGGCGGAGGAGAAAAGTGGGAGGAAGTCAGGAGTTGGATTTATAAGGTTCTGCCGTTCAGAAAAGCAGAGAAATTCATGGCGAAGGAGCAT
Organism: uncultured Cytophagales bacterium; assembly: GCA_963729615.1. Taxonomy (GTDB): domain Bacteria; phylum Bacteroidota; class Bacteroidia; order Cytophagales; family Flammeovirgaceae; genus JBLIFI01. Next base: position 249,110 of record CAVSOI010000019.1, on the reverse strand, counting down.
GGAGAGTTGGAGGATTTCATCAGCAGACAATTCAATGACACAAGCTACCTTTCCAAGGAGGCGAAAAGCTATTTGGAGAACATTTGCAAAAATGTGAAAATAACGCAAGGAACTGTTACCAGCGTGTTGCGACATCAATGGGGATTGAATTCTCTGCTCAATCCATCAATTGAGACAGAAGATTTGCCCGATGGAGAGTATTTTTTGGCAGTAAATCACAAAAACGAAATACAATTAGTAGAACCTGTGAGCCTCGATGAGAAGAAAAAGGCGGAAACGATTAAAAAACTTGCGAAAAAGGGGAAAATCTTACAAGGCCGAATTCGCAAAGAAAAATTCTACCCGATGGCGAAACACGAAAAAGCCAAGAACCGAGGAGACCACAGGCATCATGCATTGGATGCGATTGTGGTTGCAAATGCCAAGACTTCTCATCTCCAAAAATTATCTTCTTTAAATGCAAAAGGAGTGAATAGGCAATCTCTCAACGAAACACAAATTCCCAAACCTTGGCCTAATTTCCGAAACGATGTGGACTTTGCTTTGAGACAGATGTTGATTTCACACAAGCAGAGCGCAAGAACGCTTACCAAGAACCAAAAAGGCTGGGCGGCTCGTGGGCAACTTCACGAAGAAACCGTTTACGGAAAATATACTCGAACAAATTCAAAAGGGAAAAATGTAGATTATTTCCATGTCAGAAAACCGATTTGGAGTTTCGATAAGAAATCTCAGGTTGAGAAGATTGTGGATGGCACTACCAAACAGCTTGTGGAGGAAGTATTGATTGAGGCAGGTTTGGATTTGGAGAAGTATGATAAAATACCTAAGGAAACGCTTTACACATTTGACAAGAATAGCAATTATGTGACTAAAGTATTTATGCCAAATGCCAATGGAAACCCGATTCCAATCAAGAAAATAAGAATTAAAGAAGTTTCGGGTACTGCACAACCACTGAAAGATAATGTGAACCAGTGGGTAAAGCCTGGAAACAATCATTTAATGGCTGTTTACCAAGATGAGGACGGAAATTATTATCCGAAAATAATCACTTTTTGGGAAGCTGTGAAATCAAAAACAAAAGATGAACCCATTGTAGATGAAAGCTATACCAACAACAGCAAACTCATTTTCACTGTACAGCAAAACGATTTTTTCATATTCAACCTTAAACACGTTGACTGGGAGGCACAAGAGGAAATCTCTGACAATTTGTATCGGGTTCAGAAGATTTCAATGTCTGGCAAAACAATTATGCTGACATTCAGGCATCACTTGGCATCTACATTGGATTATCACAGCGAAGAGATTTTGATACAAAGCTTTGGTAAATGGGAAAGTCTTGTTCCTGTAAAAGTGAATATTGGAATTTTAGGGAAAATAAGCCCTGTTTAATTATGAATCATTCGGCAGTCTGACACTTACTCATTAGTTAGACTGCCGAAAATATTCAAACCACAAAAATAAGCGTAACTACCAACATTATTTACTTTAAACCCTACGGCCATGATTCGCAACACGATTGCCGTAACTCGCTCATTTCACATCAGCTACAAACTCAAACAGCTGATTTTGACCAACAAAGAAACTGGCGAGGAACACTCACGCACTTTAGAAGATTTAGGATGTGTTGTTTTTGAGCATCCGCAAATTACTTTTACACAACAAGCCATGCAGGGTTTTGCCGATAACAATGTATCGGTCATTTTCTGCGATGGAAAGTACCACCCGACTTCTATGCTTCTCAATTTGGATTCGCACTACATCCAGACTGAAAGGTTTAGATTTCAGATTGATTCGAGCGAGCCGCTCCGCAAAAACCTTTGGCAACAGGTAATTAAAGCAAAATTGTGGAATCAGGGCAAGTTGTTGGAGATTCTGGGAAAAAATGGAGAGCCACTTTTCCATTTGTCGAAGCAAGTGAAAAGCGGAGATTCTGAAAACAAGGAAGCTTGGGGCGCAAAAATTTATTGGAATACACTTTTTGGAGACGATTTCAGCAGAGAGCGTTTCGGAGATATGCCCAATCCTGCACTTAACTATGGCTACGCCATTCTTCGGGCTTGCGTGGCGAGGAACTTGGCAGGTTCTGGCTTGCTCCCGACTTTGGGAATCCACCACAGAAACCGCTATAATTCTTACTGCTTGGCAGATGACATTATGGAGCCTTACCGCCCTTTTGTGGATTGGATGGTTTGGGAAATGAGAGAGGAATTGATGGCAAATGATGCAGGGGAACTTTCTCAGGCGCAAAGGCACAAATTGCTTGAAATACTTACGATTGACGTGGTAATGGAAACCAAGAAACGACCGCTGATGAATGCGGTAAAAACAACTACTGCAAAATTGGCGCAATGCTTTGAAGGCAGTCGCAAGAAAATGCTTTATGCTAAGATTCAATGATTTTTCATAAGACCTGCAAAAGTTACTTTGAGTAAACTTCAATTCTTTCAAACGACCATCTGAAGATGGTCGCAATCAAATTTGTGGCTAGAAAACTTTCTGCCACATTGAATTGCCACTAGCTTCAGCTAGTGGTTCAAAGCAAACAACACCTTATATTGGTAAAACTTGGTAGGTCTCCAAACCCATAGTACTATGAAACCATCAATTCCCAAAGTCAATTCCTCTCAACTAAACTCCTATAGAACCATGTGGATTTACGTATTTTTCGATTTGCCAACCAACACCAAGAAGGAAAGAAAACTTGCCAGTAAGTTCAGAAACAGTCTGCTTTCGGACGGGTTCGGAATGATGCAGTTTTCGGTCTATATCCGGCATTGCCCAAGTTACCAAAATGCTGACGTACACATCAATAGAGTAAAGGAGAATATTCCTTCGAAGGGTCATGTGGCAATTCTGAAAATTACCGATAAACAGTATGGAGATACTATCAATCTGTGGGGGAAAGCCAGCAAACCATTGACTTCTGCTCCTATGCAATTGGAGGTTTTCTGAGGATTCACAAGATAAATAGGATTGAAAAAATCGCCCAACAAGTACGATTATGTTACTTGAAGGGCGATTTTTTTGAACGAAAATCTCTTGTAATCGACTGATAATCATAACGATATAGCACCAGCTATTTTCGTTTCTACCAATTTGCAATCAAACTACAACTAATCTTCTAAGTATCATAGTTATTATTAATTTTCGTTTCTACCAATTTGCAATCAAACTACAACTAAACTTCATTTCTTGAATTGGAGTTAACTATTTTCGTTTCTACCAATTTGCAATCAAACTACAACATACGAACCATCTGGCTTTCCGCAAGCAAATTTTCGTTTCTACCAATTTGCAATCAAACTACAACCAATACTTTGCTTGCAAGCATTTGTGCTGTATTTTCGTTTCTACCAATTTGCAATCAAACTACAACTCCAAAGCTAGGGATGATGAATACAATGAATTTTCGTTTCTACCAATTTGCAATCAAACTACAACTGGTCAACTCCGCCTTTTGGTTTGGCACAATTTTCGTTTCTACCAATTTGCAATCAAACTACAACCTATTGTATGCGTTTGTGGAAATTGAGCCAATTTTCGTTTCTACCAATTTGCAATCAAACTACAACTGATACTATCCTTGCGTTCCCATCATATAATTTTCGTTTCTACCAATTTGCAATCAAACTACAACGCAAAAGACAACACCAATATTTGCAATGCGATTTTCGTTTCTACCAATTTGCAATCAAACTACAACATCAAAGGAAAAGGATGTTTTGCACAAAGAGATTTTCGTTTCTACCAATTTGCAATCAAACTACAACCAATGGTCAGAGATAGATTGGGGAGACATAATTTTCGTTTCTACCAATTTGCAATCAAACTACAACTGTATCTTTTGTTAATAAAACTACCGCTAAATTTTCGTTTCTACCAATTTGCAATCAAACTACAACCAAGTACTACTTCACAACAATTTAGAAATAATTTTCGTTTCTACCAATTTGCAATCAAACTACAACACTTGCGCTAGAGTACAAATAATGCTCAGGATTTTCGTTTCTACCAATTTGCAATCAAACTACAACTAATCAGCGCATCGGCTTTCGGGATTGCCATTTTCGTTTCTACCAATTTGCAATCAAACTACAACCTCACTAAAACAATGGAAAACTTCGAGAAATTTTCGTTTCTACCAATTTGCAATCAAACTACAACTAGTGTGGGATAGTATGATTTAATGTCATATTTTCGTTTCTACCAATTTGCAATCAAACTACAACCAAATCGGTAAAGTCAATAATAACTTTGCTATTTTCGTTTCTACCAATTTGCAATCAAACTACAACCACAGCCCTCTTGTCCAAAAATGATAGTGATTTTCGTTTCTACCAATTTGCAATCAAACTACAACTTGAGCACGATAGTTTAGTAATGTCTCAATATTTTCGTTTCTACCAATTTGCAATCAAACTACAACATAATACTTCAAATTACGCAAATAGCTGTTATTTTCGTTTCTACCAATTTGCAATCAAACTACAACGGTCAAGTATCAGTAAATAGAATACTGAAAATTTTCGTTTCTACCAATTTGCAATCAAACTACAACCTTTGGTGCATCTACCAATACTTTATTGCATTTTCGTTTCTACCAATTTGCAATCAAACTACAACATCGTGAAAGTGCGTGTGAATTCAAATTGATTTTCGTTTCTACCAATTTGCAATCAAACTACAACCATTGAAAACTATAGAATAGAATCAGGAAAAATTTTCGTTTCTACCAATTTGCAATCAAACTACAACAAAATGATGTGGTTTGATACAACAAAACCCATTTTCGTTTCTACCAATTTGCAATCAAACTACAACTGATACGAGTTTTGAAAAATACATTATTATTTTCGTTTCTACCAATTTGCAATCAAACTACAACAGAAATATTAGGAAAGTGATTGTGGGAATGATTTTCGTTTCTACCAATTTGCAATCAAACTACAACTGATATGTTGATTGAAGAAATGACACTTAATTTTCGTTTCTACCAATTTGCAATCAAACTACAACGATTCTTGGTTTTCATCCCGATAGATACTATTTTCGTTTCTACCAATTTGCAATCAAACTACAACTAAAACTGGTTTCATAAATTCAGAGTTTTATTTTCGTTTCTACCAATTTGCAATCAAACTACAACACATGGCCGAAGCGCAACACCAAGGCACGATTTTCGTTTCTACCAATTTGCAATCAAACTGCAACACAGACTAGGGTTAGGCAACTCTTTTACTTATTTTCGTTTCTACCAATTTGCAATCAAACTACAACTGCAAGAGGAAATCTATCCCTTCATTGAACCATTTTCGTTTCTACCAATTTGCAATCAAACTACAACCTTCGCAAGTTTTTCACAAGAGCGAAATTATTTTCGTTTCTACCAATTTGCAATCAAACTACAACCAGACACTATTGCATGCTTAGACCTTGAGATTTTCGTTTCTACCAATTTGCAATCAAACTACAACTAACGAGGCGGAATCGAAAAAACAGGAACGATTTTCGTTTCTACCAATTTGCAATCAAACTACAACTGAAAACTTGAAATTTATCTACAGACTGAATTTTCGTTTCTACCAATTTGCAATCAAACTACAACGGTTGCAGAGAGATTAAGGGAAAAGGTGGAATTTTCGTTTCTACCAATTTGCAATCAAACTACAACAATGCCACAATCACTTTGACCACTCAACAAATTTTCGTTTCTACCAATTTGCAATCAAACTACAACATTTGCTCCGTGTAATTTTGACTCAATTGATTTTCGTTTCTACCAATTTGCAATCAAACTACAACAATACTACTCCAATGAATTTACAAAATGTATTTTCGTTTCTACCAATTTGCAATCAAACTACAACTGTAATCCCAATCGGCAATGAGTTTTGATTTTCGTTTCTACCAATTTGCAATCAAACTACAACAGAGTTCAGGAAATCCCTGCATTCTTCCCATTTTCGTTTCTACCAATTTGCAATCAAACTACAACAGAAAACATTAGAGGAGTTCAACGAAAAAATTTTCGTTTCTACCAATTTGCAATCAAACTACAACCAACAAATATGTGTGCGAAATGCTTGGTTAATTTTCGTTTCTACCAATTTGCAATCAAACTACAACCTCGGGGGAAATCAAAATGATAACCCACCCATTTTCGTTTCTACCAATTTGCAATCAAACTACAACCAACCTGATTCATCCCGATGCCATCACTCATTTTCGTTTCTACCAATTTGCAATCAAACTACAACGCATTATCAAAAGACAATGAAATCGTATTATTTTCGTTTCTACCAATTTGCAATCAAACTACAACAATACAGTTTCGGCTTCATTAGTAGAGTTTATTTTCGTTTCTACCAATTTGCATAATTAGTTGGTTACGTACAAATTCACAACTAATATTTTGCTGAAAAAATCAGATTAAGTACGAAATTATGGCAAGCTGGTGTTTGCCAGCTACAAAATGAACATAGACCTATATTACTTCCCAGCTTTGGGCGGAATAGTCCCGCAATGGGATTGTTGGGAGATTGAGTTTCGGTTGGTGAAAGGCAAATGTAGCCGTAAATCAATTGGCGAGTTGTAAAATCCAAACAAAACAGAGAACTGTAATCAGTAAAACAGTTATCAGTTACCAGAAGAAAAGCCCATCAACTGGAAATCAGACAAGCAAAGATGTCCGACAACTTCGAGTTGTCGGACATTTAGAAACTACTAGAAATTTTGAAAAGCATAAGGCATCACTTTGATGACAAGATTTTGCATAGTAAGTACGTTATGTGTAATTTCCCTACTTCCCAGTGATTTCAAAACCATCCCCACCGCATTCCAAATCTGGGGATTCTAAACCAAAACCAGCTTCCAATTCCCCAAAAGGCTTTCTGAAATTCCACAGTTTTCGATTGGCTCACAAGCCCCCAGAGTTGGGCGGAACTGACTAGTGAAGTTTGGTTGGGACTTTCTGAAGAGAAATGTAGCCGTAAATCAATTGGCGAGTTGTGAAATCCAAACAAATCAGGTAACAGTAATCAGTAAAACAGTTATCAGTTATCAGAAGAAAAGTCCATCAACTGGAAATCAGACAAGCAAAGATGTCCGACAACTCCGAGTTGTCGGACATCTTACTGGAGACGTTGCGTTTGGCAAGGACGTTGCGTGCAACGTCCCTACCGTGCTACGCTTTTGCTTTGTTTGCCTTGCTCAATCCGCCCATGTGGGTGCATTCTTTGAGTTCTGCCATGCTCATAAGTGAATGTACGGGCGTTTTTGAATATTTGTAGGCTTCGCTCAAAGTCTGGGTTTGGTTGTTGTCGCCCATGCTGACGTCCACATCGTCCATGGTCATTTGGGCGGGGTGCTCGTAGCCACAGGCGTGAGTGATTTCCAGCATTTCTTTTCTGTACGTTTTCACGTAGTTGTAAAATCTGTCAGCTTTGTTTTTCGGGTCTAAGCCTGATTGCAACCACTTGTTTTGCGTGGCGACTCCTGCAGGACACAAATTGGTGTGGCATTCCTGCGCCTGAATACAGCCGATTGCCATCATGGCTTCCCGAGCTACATTTATGACATCTACGCCCATTGCCATTGCCTTTAATCCGTTGGCAGGAAAACCGAGTTTGCCAGCTCCCACAAACACAATTCGGTCGGTGAGGTCATACTTTTGGAATATTTTATAAACGTTCGCAAATCCGTAATTGAAGGGCAAAGCCACGTGGTCGGCAAAGGATGGACGTGCCCGCACCGTTCCGCCTTCTCCGCCATCTACGGTAATGAAATCGGGTCCTTTTCCTGTTTCGGACATTATTTTAGCCAATTCTTCCCACATTTCCATTTTCCCCACGGCAGATTTGATTCCTACGGGCAAACCTGTGTTCTCGGCAATGCTTTCCACAAAATCCACTAGTTCAGATACGTTGGAGAAGGCAGAATGGTAGGCTGGAGACAGCACATCTTGTCCCATGGGTACGTGGCGGATTCGGGCAATTTCCTCGGAGATTTTCTTGGCGGGCAAAACTCCGCCTTTCCCCGGTTTTGCGCCTTGCGAAAGTTTGACTTCCACGGCTCTCACGAAATGGTTTTTCTCGCAGACTTCCACCATTTTTTCCATGCTGAAACCTCCATGGTCGTCTCGGCAACCGAAATAGCCAGTGCCGAAATGGAAAACCACATCGGAACGATGAGAATGATAAGGCGAGAGACTTCCTTCGCCTGTGTTATGCCAGCAACCTACTTTATCGGCTCCCATGTTGAGTGCAGAAACTGCATTGGCAGAGAGCGAGCCGAAACTCATGGCGGAAATGTTCAGAATAGAATAAGGGCGATAGGGGCGTTTCCTTCTCCCCTCGCCCATCACTTTGGCGCAAGGCAGGAAATAAGGATCATCGAAATTGGTGTGTCCAGGCTTAATTGGGTAGGGCATCATGGCAGGATTGATGAATATATGTCCTGGGTCATTGAAATCCTTGTCTGAACCGAAGCCTTGATAATTATTTTCCCTTTTGGAGGAGGCGTAAATCCATGAGCGTTGCCCACGGTTGAAAGGCAACTCATCCCGATTGTTGGCGACAATATACTGGCGCAGTTCTGGGCCAACGGATTCCAACAAATAACGCAATCTGCCGATTACGGGGAAGTTGTTCTTAATGGTGGATTTCTTGTTCGTAATGTCTTGGATGAACATAATGATTACGGCAATCAGAAAAATTACCAAAATCCAAAACAGCCAATGGACGTTGGCAATCTGGTCGATGAGGTGTTGCATGTAGTTGAAGTTAGAAAGTTAGCTAGAAGATTTTGAAACAGTCAAAACAAATGACTTTTCTTTGAGTTGATTTCCCAATAGATTTCTAATTTAGGGAATTTGTAGGCAGTTTAAAAGAAGTGTGGCAGATTGTTCGCCTTCCTAACTGATAATTAGATTATTTCTAGATAAACCTTTCATTTTTTGGTAGTGTGCAAGAGGTAAGGCTACTTTTGGATATTTCGGCACAAGCGGAGTGCTGCCCAGCGGACGTTCAATGCCATTAAGTTAAGGAAATTCGTATTCAGTCAGAGACTGATTTCCATTTTCGGCACAGGTTGGCGATTGCGCCCCCAGTAAGAACCTGCGCCAGCGTTTTACGCTGGTTCGAGCGTCAACGCTCGAACCAAATTCACACTAACTTAACGGCATTGAGCGGACGCTTGCGCTATGAATTTTGTTTCGTTAGCCTTACCAGTTTACTACTACCCATTTTTCAACCCAAATACAAAAAAATTATGTGGAAAGAAGAAAACGATAAACTGAAAAGAACTTTTGAATTCGACAATTTCATTGAGGCTTTCGGATTCATGACCAAAGTGGCTTTTTTGGCTGAGAAAGCTGGGCATTACCCCAATTGGTCGAACGTATATAATAAGGTGGAGATTGAACTGACTACGCACGATGAGGGAAATAAAGTAACTCAGAAAGATAGGGATTTGGCGAAAGAGATTGATGGATTAGGGTAAAATTGTTGGTAAAATCCATGCTACATGACAATTTTTCTCAATAGCTTAAACTTCAGCTTTTCTACCTCCCCTAACCTCTCCAAAAGGAGGGGGATTTAGCTCCCACCCCTTTTAGGGCAGGGGTGGGGTTAAAATAGTGGCTTTCAAAAATTGTCATGTAGTATGGGTAAAATCTTCCAATCCTGCGAATCCTGATTCTGACGAAAAGAATTGAATCAGGATTCAGGGGGTTTTCAGGATTTGGCAAAACATTAACTTCTATTTATCTAACTGATAATCAGATACATAAACTAATTTATCAACCGTTTGCGTTCTTCCTTCCTTCTAATAATTCTTCTTTCTCCTTGGTTGGTCAGTACCTTTGCACGCTTGAAATTTAAGAGCGAGCAGAATCACACAGTTTGACTACGATTTTTGAACGAAATATTTTAGAATGAATAAGTATAATTTATCTATACTAAAGCCTTCAGGAAAATTTTTATATAAGCCACTCGTGCTAGTAATCGTAAGCATTTTTGGTTTATTCCTTTTGAACAAAGAGTCAGATTTCGGGTTTGACAATTATTTTTTGCCCAGCTTCGGTGTTGGGATTTACCAAGCATTTTTGACATTGCTGTTCGGCAACTTGGTATTGAAATTTGCCCACAAGAATATTCTCCTCAAATGGGTTGGAATTATATTCGCCCCGCAACCCAATAAAAGTTTGGGGTTGTTGCTCTCCAGCTTATGTGCTTTCACTTGGTTGCTGAAAGATTCGCAGATTGTGCCTTTGGATGCGCTTTCGATTGCCAATATTTCCCTTTCATTCTTGATTGGCTCGGCAGTCTCTGTGTTTCTTTATAACCTTTTTGGACCAAAAACCAGAGATTTCGAGGTAACTTATCAGATAGAAAACGATAGGCAAGAAGCCTTTGTGGCAGTAATTCTGTCATCGGTTTTCTTGGGAACTAGCTTCTCTTTTCTCCCATCTGACTTTTTGCCAAATTCGGGAAATGGAATGATTTTTTTCCCATTGCATTTGGCAATTGCGGGTTTGATTCTCACTTTTTTGGGAGCAATTATTGTTGGAGAGAAACCCAAGAATGAGAAATATTGGCTTTCCATCAGCATTATTTCCGCTATCTTGATGATGGTTATCTCTACAGAACTTATCATTTCCAACTTGCCAAGCCATTGGAGCCTTAACGGAGTAGAATTCCAGCCTTCCGATATTCTACTTTCGGTGCAGTTGGGTCTGTTTGCAGGTTTGGGAGCGGGAATTGCGGTTAAATTCTACGATTTGGTTGCCAATTGGTACGTTGCATTCGTGTTGAGACAATCTTCAAAATCGGTTTGGGTAAATTTATCACTTCGGTTTTTCATCAATGTAATTTTCCCAATTCTTCCAAGCATTCTCATTTCCTCCTCATTATTGATTTCTTACGGAATCGGAGGAATTTACGGAACTTCGGTTTCCTTTTTGGGAATGCTCTCGAATGTAGGTTTGAGTTTGGTAATTACAGGAAACAAGTTGGATGCTTCTTCTTTGAAGAAAATCACAATTTGGCAACAGCAAAAGCTTTCCATGCTTTCCCCAAATTTCAAAATCGTATTACAGGAGACTCTCAAAGCGATTTCAGGCAAGAAAGGACAAAGAGTATAACTTTCGGTTGGATTTCATTAAAAAAAACCTCTTTCAAGTAATTGAAAGAGGTTTTTTATTTGTAAGTAAGTAGTGCTCGCTAAATATTTTCCTATTATAAGAACATCAAGTGTGTAACCCTATTCTTGGTTATCAAAGCACAAGCGGACGCTTGCGCTATGGTTTTTTGTTTCGTTAGCCTCACCAGTTTGCCACTACCGATATTTTCTTTTCAGAATCAACCCTCAAGAATCCCAAAAGGGGATGATTCTGAAAAGAAAAAACATCAAATGTTAGCTCCATCACTACTGAACAGCGGTTGCATTTATGACTTGAATGTAAGCCCCAAGGTAACAACTTGGTAGAATTAAAATTGCAAAGTATCCATTCGCTCCTATGCCTTGCAAGAAGGGAATTTTGTACTACTGAAACAATGCGAAAAGATAAAATGCTCACAATTCAATCATTTGAGTTAATATTTGGCATTAAATACGATGTTTATTGCGCATTATTTTATATTTTTACCTGTCGGATTTCACGAGTCGAAGTCCATCAGCAACTCCACAAAACTACTTCGAAATGTCATTTGAACGCACCAAAGAAAAACTACAGATTTTGGCCGATGCCGCCAAGTATGATGTTTCCTGCTCATCGAGCGGAAGCAACCGAGCCAATAAAGACCAAGGTTTGGGCGACTCCACGGTAATGGGAATTTGCCACACTTATACCGAAGACGGACGGTGCGTCTCTTTACTCAAAATTCTACTGACCAATCACTGCATTTTCGATTGCGCCTATTGCGTAACTCGAAAAAGTAACGATATAAAGCGAGCCGCTTTCAAAGTGCAGGAAGTGGTAGATTTGACCATTAATTTTTACCGAAGGAACTACATTGAAGGATTGTTCCTCAGTTCAGGGATTTTCAAAAGTGCCGACCACACCATGGAACGACTTGTTGCAGTTGCCAAAAAACTGCGCTTAGAAGAAAACTTCAACGGATACATCCATTTGAAATCCATTCCTGGTGCTTCCGACGAACTGATGCGTGAGGCGGGTTTGTATGCCGATAGGTTGAGCGTAAACATCGAAATCCCAACTGAATATGGTTTGAAGTTGCTTGCTCCAGAAAAGAATCGAGCAGATTTCATTAAGCCTATGAACAAGGTCAAAAACGAAATCATTCAGTATCAGGCGGAGAAAAAAATCATCAAGAGCACACCGAAATATGCGCCAGCTGGGCAAAGTACGCAAATGATTGTGGGGGCAAGTGGCGAGAATGACAAGGAAATCATGCAGATTTCCAATTACTTCTACAAAAGCTTCAACTTGAAACGAGTCTATTATTCAGGCTATGTGCCAATCAGTAATGATAATCCGTTTGCCCGCTTTGGGTTCGGCAGTTCCCATGTTGCGAGAAAACAGGCTTTACCAAACCGATTGGCTGATGCGTTTCTACGGTTTCGATGTGAATGAAATTGTGAATGATGATTACCCAAATTTGGATTTGGAGATTGACCCAAAATTCAGCTGGGCATTGCGAAACCTCCATCATTTCCCCGTAGATGTAAACACGGCAGACAAACGAATGCTTGCCAGAGTGCCAGGTTTGGGAATGAAATCTGTCCATAAAATTGTGGAAGGCAGAAAGTTCCAAAAACTAAATTGGGAGCATTTGAAGCGAATGGGCGTGGCGTTGAATCGGGCTAGGTATTTCTTGGTTTGCAATTCCAAAACCTTCGAGCGCAGAGATTTGACTGCAGAGAAAATCCGGGGAATGGTTTTACAAAAATCCGCCAGTAAATATCAGCAAATGCACAGTGCGCAATTGAGCCTTTTTTAGAAAGGCATCGAGTATTTAGTTCTACTTTAAGACTTTTAAAATATAGAACCCATTTGCCACTAGCTGAAGCTAGTGGCAATTGAATCAGCAATCAAAAAGCTATTCAATTGCATCCATCTTCAGATGGATGTTTAGGATAACAAGCTCAAAATCATACTTAAAACAAGATTTTAGCTAGAGCCTTAAAGTATAACTAATAGCAAGAATCAAGGTAACTACTCAGGTTATTTAAATTATTGATTTTCAATGTGTTATAAATTACACGAAGAATTTAAATGTAACTTTTAAATTGAATTCGTATTTTTGTAGTCGAAATAATTTGAATAAGCACTCAAATCAGTCAATTATTCTTTGAATAGTACAATAAAAGAACCTGAGTAAGAAATAGTAAAACATGTATGAAAATAGGAAAAATAAGACAATATGCTATTTTATAGGCTGGAATCGCTCAATTTTTTTAATTCGCCAACTCGCTAATCCACCAATTCGCCAACTGAGTAGTTACGAATAAAGATATTTCTAAATCTGGATTTAATTATATTACACATTTTACTTGATTTTACCTCGTATCATTCAAGAAGTCATTTGACTCAGTAAATGGAAACTTGGCATATCTCCTGCGTCTAAAATAAAAGGTTCAATCGTTAATTTGGGCAAAACGTTGTATTATTCCAATATTCTTGTTTTATGTAGAGTTGCCGCAAAAGGTTAATTCTAAGTGTGTTTTTTGTAGGTTCTTCTTCCGAGAAGAACAGAAGAACCTACAAAAGCGCAACCAAGCACAAGAAATTCAGATAAAAGCCACATTTTCGTGCTGTCTTGTATTCCTCTGGGAAGAGGAATCTACAGAGTGAGTAGCAAGAAGGCAGATAGTCATTAGATTGTACTCAATACCCAAATTAACGATTGAACCAAATAAAATAACATTTTCAAATTTACACATCTACAAATTTGCATATTCCCAATCAGCAATCTCCCAAATCTATATCGCACGTTTATTTACGATGGCTCTTTCGAGGGATTCTTGACTTGTGTGTTCGAGATTTATGAGCGGAAAATTCAGAATCCGACCATTCAGAAAAACTCATCTCGGCAAGATTCTTTGTTTGGAGATACATTTGAAGTGGTTTCCAATCAGCAGAAAGCAGACCGAGTTTGGCAGGGAATCAAAAAGAAAACGACTTACACGGGAAGTGCCAATTTGTATCGTGCTTTTTTGAGTGAGTTGCCCGATGTGGAAAACCTGATTTTTCGATATATGCGTTATGCTTTCGCCAGCAAGAAGTTTATTGACAATGATTTTGGGAATTCAGATGTATTGGAAATCTCCAAAATCGCCAAAATGGTAGGTCGGGAAAAGCACCGAATGGAAGCCTTTGTCAGATTCAAATTGACGAAAGACGGAATCTACTTCGCCAATATTGAGCCCGATTTTGATGTGCTTCCAGTTATTTCCAAGCATTTTGAAAGCCGTTATGCAGACCAAAAGTGGTTGATTTACGATTTGAAACGCAGATATGGCATTTTCTACGATTTACAGAAAGTGGAAACCATTGAACTCACTTTCGAGCCACAACTCAACCCAACCAAAAACTCAACGGAAATATTTGATGAGAAAGAATTCGAGTTCCAAAAATTATGGAAGGAATATTTCACGAGTACAAATATTACCGAACGGAAAAACCTTAAACTCCATATTCAGCATGTGCCACGCAGATATTGGAAGTATTTGAGCGAGAAATCGGTGGATTGAGTTTTGAATGATTCGATGGAAGATAGAGGAAAGAAGAAAGAAGAAAGAAGAAAGAAGAAAGAAGAAAGAGGAAAGAGGAAAGAAGATAGAGGGTGCATCTCATTTTGTCGTGCATAGAAAAAATGTTTTTAGGAAGGTTGATACAAGCTACCCGAATAGTTCGAGCGTGTGCTCGGACTTGTCATAAAATGAAGCGTCCGCTTCAAGAATTACCACATTTATTGAACAGATAGAGCTATTTTTAATTTACAGCGACAAAATGAGATGCGCCCAAGAAAGAAGATAGAGGAAAGAGACAAATAAGTACTTAGACCGAACTAATCAATACTTATATGTTATACAAGGTGTTGACTTCCACATTTTTACTTTACTTCTTTACTATGTTTCTATTTTGGGTAGTGATAAACTGGTAAATCTAACAAAACAAAAACCATAACGTATAGCGCAAGCGTCCGCTTGTGCCGAATTATCCATAGAGTAGCCTTACCTCTTCCACACTACCCTATTTTGTACTTAAACTTACTTATTCTGTGCAACTGTCAGCTTGAAAACTGTGCTTTCCAATTGCTCTTTGAGTTCGGTAATTTCCGCTTCCTGCTCGGAAATCTGGCTTTCCAAATCTTCTTTTATGGCATTATGTTCGTCTAAGCCAATGTTAAATTCTAGAAATCGCTCGGCTTCCATCAACTGATTGTGCATAGTTCCTTCTTGTACTTTGAGTTCATCAATTCGGAATTGCAGTTTCTTCACTTGGAATTTCAGGCCTTCAAAATCTCGTTCGTCTTTCAGCTTTTCGTCAACTTCTTTGGCTAATTTCCCTTCCAAAGCAATTTTCTCTGCTCGTAAATCCTCTATTTTCTTCCTTTGCCGAGCAATTAGATTTTCAGATTCCCCTTCGACTTGCTTCTTGGTTTTTTTGGTTTCCTGCCCAAAATATTGCCAGGCAATCACAAAGCCAATGAAAAAGGCAAGAATAAGGATTAAAACCAGATGGTAGGATTCGTTAAACATAATGTGATGCGATGATTTGTTAATTTGTTGATGAAAAAATACGTCTTCCTCCGGCAAACTGAAGTTTGTCGGCTACAGTTTTACAGATTTACAAAGCTTAATTACCCCAATTATGAGTTATGTATTTGATAAGTACAATTGTGGATTGGGCAAATTAAGAATGAAGAATTAAAAATTAAAAATGACTTAGGCATATGATAATCAATGCTTTAATATTATTAAATTTAGTCAAATTATTTCCATATGGTTTTTGATTAAATCTAAAAATAATGCAATACATGAAATCTCAATTTTTGACTCCTCGAAAAACAATGCGATTAAGTTGTTGATAATCAGATATTTAAACCCATTATTCGGGTTAATCATAATGTGTCAACAACATTGACTGATTTGGAAACTTTTGAACTTGGTGTCAATAGCATTATATTTTTGGTAGTGATAAATTGGTAAGGCTAACAAAATAAAAACCATAGCGCAAGCGTCCGTTCAATGCCATTAAGTTAGTGTAAAGATTGCACTTTTGGGTTCAAGCGTGGACGCTTGAACCAGCGTAAAACGCTGGCGCAGGTTCTTACTGTGGGCGCAATCGCCAACCTGTGCCGAAAATGGAAATCAGTCTCCGACCGGGTCACGCTGACTGAAGTCAAATCTCCTTAACTTAACGGCATTGAGCGTCCGTTGGGAGATACCCCGCTTGTGCCGAATTACCCATAGAGTAGCCTTGCCTCTTTCACACTACCAATTATTCTTGTCTTTGAGAATCACAGATAAAGTTTTTGTTTTTTTAGTATCCAACCAAAGTAAATACTTCTGCAAACTGAATGGGTTGAGTTCTAAAGTCGGTAATTTCGCACAAAATTTTGACTTTAACCATGAACTCTAAAACACAAACCATTCTTGTAGCCATCACAATTTATGCAATCGCCATTTTGGTTGCCTATATAGCGAGACGTTTGCTTGCTTCTTTTTTGAAAATCAATACCAGAAAACTCAATGTTGACCCGACTAAATATAACTTCTTAAGAAATGCTTCGAGCTTCATTATTTTTCTGATTGCCACCATGGCGGTTTTTTATTTTACTCCCAGCCTAAGAGCGTTAGGAAAAACTCTTTTTGCTGGAGCGGGAATTTTTGCGGCCATCATCGGTTTTGCTTCTCAGCAAGCTTTCTCAAATATTATTGGTGGGATTTTTATTGTAATTTTCAAGCCATTTCGCGTGGGAGATTTGATTGAGGTTGGAGGGAATTACAAAGGAACGATTGAAGATATCACGCTTAGGCATACGGTAATTAAGGACTTCGAAAGCAAGCGAGTGGTCATTCCCAATTCTGTCATCAGTTCGGAAACGATTCTGAATAGCAGTTTGAAAGACGGCAAAATCAACCGAAGAATCGAATTCAGATTGGCTTTGGATGCCGATATTGACCGAGCCATTGATATAATTTCGGAAACCATTACTGCACACTCCAACTTCATTGATGGCAGAACCGAAGAGGATTTGGAAAATGGAGTTCCCTTGATTACGGTGCGAACTACCTCAATCGGGGAATATTTTGTCAATTTGATGACTTATGCTTTGGCAGAAAATTCAGGAAAAGCATTTGTGATGCACTGCGATGTGAACAAAGAGATTCTATACCGATTCAAGCAAGAAAAAATAGAGTTGGCAGTTCCTTATCGGGTGGTTGTGCAGAA
Source organism: uncultured Cytophagales bacterium (assembly GCA_963729615.1). Lineage (GTDB taxonomy): Bacteria > Bacteroidota > Bacteroidia > Cytophagales > Flammeovirgaceae > JBLIFI01. Next base: position 231,682 of record CAVSOI010000019.1, on the reverse strand, counting down.
GGAAATGAATTAAAATATTTCATAAATAAAATTTACCAATTATGTCAGTAAAAGTTGTATCAAAATTAGAATTTATAGAGTATAGAAATGAAATGTTTAGGAGACTGTATTCAAATATAGCTATTGTAGTATTTTCACTAGCGAGTATAATTTTCTTGTTTCAAGCCATTGACAGTCTTATAAATACAAAAGAAGGACAAGAAATATTCTATATTGGATTCATTATGCCTTTTGTAATCTTGATTGGAATTCCATCAATACTTTATTTTAGAATAAAGAAAAGCTTTTCAGCAGATGGGCGATTAAGTGAAGCAATGACTTATGTTTTCGAGTCTGACAGTTTTAGCGTAACTGGAGAAACTTTTGAAAGCAAACTTACATGGAATAAAATTTAAAAGGTGCAAGAAAAGAAGAATTGGATTTTTATATATAACACTCCACAAGTAGTGTATTTAATACCTAAAAGGATTTTTAATAACGAACAATTGATTGAATTCAAAGAAACGGTAAAATCTCAACCCAACATAAAGAAAAAACTTCTGAAATAGGTTGTAGTCAAAATATGGAATTCAAAAAAACTCTCCAAGGGTTTCAAACCCTTGGAGAGTTCATTGGAAAATTCAAATAATTATCTATTTCCGCTGTTGCACCACGCTCTGCAATAAATCTGGCGAGATATTCAAATTCTCAATTTTGCCAGCATTTTCAGCCAACTCTCTGAAAGCCAGAGCAATATTCATTCCTGGGGAATTAGCATCTTTGGAAATCGCCATGATTTTTTTCCAATCCATTTCTTTGTAAGGTGCAAGCGTAGTTGCCAACACATAACCTTGCGCATCTGCTTGTTTTTTCTTGTTTTCGGCTTGCATTTCCACTAATTCTTTGCGAGTTTCTTCCAATTTCACATCTTCTTGCAAGCGCATTTCCCGCAGTTTTTGCTCGTTTAATTGCTTGGCAGTTTTGGCTTGATGTTGCTTTTCGGCAATTTGCATTCGCTTCTCTTCCACGGCAATTTCCGTATTGAGTTCACTTTCCTTGATTTTGCGTTCTTGTTCCACCGCAAAATTCCTGCGTTGGAAAGTCGCTTGGTCGGCTTCTTGTTGCAAAGCCTCCCGAGTGGTTGCCTCCAAAGCCCGAGACATTTCTGGGTTGGGTTTCGCTTCCAAAATATTTACGCCAATAATCTCAATCCCCAACATGCTAACCACGTTGGAGTTTCTCATTCCCTCATTAATGCGATTTTCCATTTCCTTGGCACTTTGGATGGCACTTTTCAAATCCAGATTTCGGATGAATCCAGAAACTTGGGTTTGCGCTTCATTGATGAGGCGTTGGCTCAATTTCTCAATGTCATTTTTCTTGTAATTTCCACTTCTATCTACCGTAAAGTCCAGTAATTCAGCTAATTGCTTGGGTTGGTCAATTTTGTAAGTGATTTGCCCTTGCACCGTAATCTGCTGAAAATCATTGGTAGATTCGTTGAAAATGAATCGGAAATCGTTACTTCCCATCGGGATTGCCACAATGGAGGAATTGGGTGCAAAGTAGAAAAATGAAAGCCCACGCCCTTCTTGGGCAATTTTCCCATTCTTATATTGAATCACATAAGTCATGGAGTCGAACTTGATGTATTTGAAGCCGAACATAAATCAGGATTTTTTTTAGAAGAAAGAAAAAGGAGGAAAGAAGAAAGACTATTGACTTGTGAGTGCTGTTGTCTCAAACTTGTGTTTGGCTACTTAGAAAAACAAATCTCATATAGCATCCGAGTTCCAACTCCAATTTGCCTAAAAAAATCCAAACAAAAAATTTAAAATAGATTTGGTTAGATTTTTCCTGTCTCTTTCCTCCTTCCTCCTTCCTCCTTCTTCCATTTTCTGCTTTACTAAAGGTCATTTTCGAGTTCCGAAATCGCTCCCGAAGCCAAAATCCTTAATAATGTGTGAAGCTTGGAATAAATTCTTAGTTTTGTTCCTATGGAGAATTATACATTATTCTCACATATCCAGAAGGCACAAGAGTATTAGTTGAAAAAAAATCTTTCCTCTTTATTCTTACCTCCTTCTTCTAAAAGAAGAAAACTCAAATTAACATCTTAAATCTAGACATGAAATCATCTAAAAAATTCCCTGCTGGAGTTCTCACTGGCAAACAAGTAGAAGAATTGTTGGATTACGCACAAGCGAACGAATTTGCGCTTCCTGCGGTCAACGTAATTGGCACAAATACTGTAAATGCGGTTTTGGAAACTGCCGCAGAATTGAATTCCCCAGTAATCATCCAGTTCTCGAATGGCGGAGCTACTTTTTATGGTGGCAAAGGATTGAGCAACGAAGACCAACGCACGGCAATTGCTGGCGGTATTTCTGGTGCCATGCACGTTCACCAAATGGCGGAGTTGTACGGAGCAACCGTGATTTTGCACACAGACCATGCCGCCAAAAAACTCCTACCTTGGATTGATGGTTTGCTAGAAGCTGGCGAAAAACATTACAAGCAACACGGCAAGCCACTTTACAGCTCGCACATGATTGATTTGTCGGAAGAATCTTTGGAAGAAAACATCGAAATATGCAAGAAATATTTAAAGCGCATGGCAAAAATTGACATGACTTTGGAAATTGAATTGGGTGTAACGGGTGGCGAGGAAGATGGCGTGGATAACACAGATATTGATGCTTCCAAACTCTACACGCAACCCGAAGAAGTTGCCTACGCTTACGAAGAATTGAAAAGTGTAAGCGACAATTTCTGGGTGGCCGCTGCTTTCGGAAACGTGCATGGAGTTTACAGACCAGGAAACGTAAAACTCACTCCAAAAATACTGAAAAACTCGCAAGAGTACGTTCAGAAGAAATTCAAAACTGAATCTCATGAACCCATCAAATTTGTTTTCCATGGAGGTTCTGGCTCAACCAATGCCGAAATCAGAGAAGCCATTGGCTACGGAGTCATAAAAATGAACATCGACACAGATTTGCAGTGGGCATTTTGGGATGGCGTGAAAGATTATTACAAAACAAAAGAAGATTATTTGCAAGCTCAAATTGGCAATCCTGATGGAAAAGACCAACCAAACAAGAAAAACTACGACCCAAGAGTTTGGTTGAGAGAAGGCGAAAAATCATTCAAAACTCGTCTGAAAAAGGCTTTCGAGGATTTGAATAACATTGATACTTTGGGCAAGTAAATAGTCCAAAGTCTTTGTCGAACTTGCGCTCAAGTCGCAAGTTCCAAGTAGTAAACATGCCAAGTCTCAGAGACTTGGCATGTTTTTTATTTGAACCATTTACCATGCTACATGACAATTTTTCTCAATAGCTTAAATTTCAGCTTTTCTACCTCCCCTAACCCCTCCAAAAGGAGGGGGATTTAGCTCCTTCCCCTTTTAGGGCAGGGGTGGGGTGTGGTAAAATAGTGGATTTCAAAAATTGTCATGTAGTATGCCATTTACCGTTTTACTTTTAAGTTTATCTTGCATAAAACAATTAGAATAGCGTTCATTTTTCTCAAATCGTACCTCGTAAATCCAAATTCATACATCTTTTAATATGGAAATCACATTCACGCTTATCTCTATCGCCATAATTTCTGTTATTAGTTATTTGGCGTTGAACAAACTGCAGACCAAATACAAATTATTGCTGAATCCGTATAGAGTTTCGCATAATGGGGAATTCTACAGAATGCTTACTTCGGGTTTCATTCATGCAGATTACACGCACTTGCTGTTTAATATGCTTACGCTTTTCTTCTTCGGAACGGTGGTGGAATATGCTTTAGGAGAGGTTTTTTATGTGATTTTGTTCATTACAGGAGTTGTGGTAGCAAACATTCCCTCTTATCTGAAATACAAAGACCTGCCACATTATAACTCGCTCGGTGCTTCGGGTGGAGTTTCGGCTATTTTGTTTTGCAGTATTGTTTACAGTCCAGTTTCAAATATCTACCTCTACTTCGCCATTCCCATCAAAGGATTCATTTTCGCCATTCTCTATTTGCTCTACTCTCATTATTCTTCTAAAAAGGGCGGAGACAACATCAACCATGATGCGCATATTTATGGGGCTTTGTTCGGAGTGGTTTTCGCTTTCATTGCCGATTTCGATTTGGCATTAAATGGCGTTTCGCAAATTCCAATTTGGATTAACAATATGTTCAATTAATAGAGATTTCCCGAATAATGGGTTTAAACCTTTGTTTTTCAGATAGTTAACCGTGTTATTTTTAGAGTAGTCAAAAATTAAGATTTGCTATATTGTACTTTTTTTAGATTTAATCAAAAATTATATGACAATAATTTAACGGAACTCATAAAATCAAAATACTGATTACCAAATACTTAAATCATTCTTAATTCTTCATTTTTAATGGCCAGGCCACCCTGTCTTAATTTCCCCAATCCATAATTGTACTTATCAAATACATAACTCATAATTGGGGTAGATTAGACTTTATCACGATTGATTTCGTATGGCTTAAAAAAATCACAAAGCCGTTGTTGGTCTTAGCTTGCGAGACCAACAATTTGAACTCTAAAATCTCTCTTAATAAATCAATCGTGATAATATCTATTATGAACATAATTTTATTATGGAACTCGCAGACTAGTGCATTGAGTTCTAAGTTTGTGTCTGTATTTTTTGGAATATTATTTTCTTCTGCAAAGCAAAATTTTCAGTGGTTCGACATTTCGACATAGCCATAGCTACGGCTAAGAATTTTAATGCAGTAGAAGGAAATAAGAAACAAAAATAGCAACACGAACTTAGGATTTGATGCACTAGCGGTTCTATCGACACCGCCAGCTACTTAAATCTCTTGGATTCATAAACTCTAATCTGGTAGAGACAAAGTTGCTTCAACATTTCTTGTTTGGATTGAGTTTTAGAAGTATGGAATCTCAATCGGCAAGTTCAGTAGAAGAAAAAATAAACCTCACAATTTCCAGATTGGAAAGTCAGTTTGGCAGGCAGATTTGCTATTCGAGCAAACCTCCGATGGACCAACTCATCGCTACCGTACTTTCCCAAAGGACGACTTACGCCAATGAACGGAAAGCTTTTGAGAAGATGTTCGAGAAATTTGAAACTTGGGAGGGAATTATGAATGCGCCAGTCGATGAGTTGACCAAAGCGATTTCCACCTCCAACTATCCTGAAGTGAAAGCCCCGAGAATCAAGACGATTCTCAGTCAGATTTATGAGGAACTCGGCAATTTCGATTTACAATTCCTTGAAGATTTGCCCGTGGAAGAATCCATGGATTGGCTTATGAAGTACGAAGGAGTTGGACATAAAACGGCTACTTTTCTATTACTTTTCACACTCAGAAAACCTGTGATGCCCGTTGACACACATGTGCATCGAGTTTCCCAAAGAGTGGGAATTATCAACAGCAAGACAAATCAGGCAAAAGCACATTCGGTTCTGTTGGATTTGTTGCCAAAAAATGCCGATGATTTACTGAATTACCACAAATTGCTTTTCAAACATGGGCAAAGAGTCTGCACTTGGAGTTTCCCGAAGTGTAACGAATGTATTCTGACAGATATTTGTGATTTTTATCAGAATGGGAAATCTAGCTAAGTATTTTCAATTAGCTGATTCAGAGTATTTTCCAATTCTTTTGAACAAGAATCAAGTGGATTTATAAACATTACTTCTCCACTAAAATCATTTGATGGCAAGCAAACCATGACTTTGGCTGTTGTATAGGGCTTGCCAATTTTCTGCAATTCAGACTTCAAAGAAACTTCTATCTTCTTCTGGAACATCTTTGTTGTTTATAACTTCATTCAATACCTGGATTTGCTTATTTCGCATTTGAACATCGGTAAAACAAAGCACAATACAGCTTTTGTTCTTGTAAAATCCCGAACCACCTTTGCCTGTTAGCATTAAATCGTACATGCCTTGAAAAGCAAATATTTTCCTATCAAATTGCTTTTCTCTCAACTCCTTGTATGAGTGGAAGAATTTCTGGAAACCCTTTCTCAAAGTATTTTTCCACTTTCTCCCAACTCTCCAAGAGTTCTTCTTCCTGCTTCTGAATATTCCTCCTCTTTCATTCTTTTTCTAAATCCGCTCATCAACAAATCATCACATCAACTACATCAAAACATCAACAAATCATCACATCAAAACCGCTTCTTCAGCAAAAATCCGTTCTAAAATTTTCTAGAGCCACTTCTCTGCCATCTAAAGCCGCAGTTACGACCAAATCTGCTCCACGAACTGCATCGCCACCTGCAAACACACTTTTCAAGAGAAGTTTCTCCTTCTTCATTCACTTTTACTGCGCCCCATTCTTCTAGCTCAATATTGTTTTCGGTAAAGAATTTCAATTTTTCATTGCTGAAACCCAAAGCCAAAATCATAACATCGGCTTCAATAACATGTTCGGAGTTGGGAATTTCCTCCACTTTTTGCCTTCCACTTTCATCCGCTTCCGAAAGTTTGGTTTTCACGAATTTCATTCCGACTACTTTTCCCGATTCATCGGAAACGAAGCTTTTTGGAGTGGTTTGGAAAATGAACTCCACACCTTCCTCTTTGGCGGCTTTCACTTCTTTTCTGCTTCCTGGCATATTGATTTCGTCTCTTCTATAAACGCACTGAATTTGGTGCGCTCCTTCCCGAACCGAAGTTCTGACGCAATCCATTGCCGTATCTCCGCCACCAATTACGATTACTTTTTTCCCGTTTACATTGTATTTTTTATCATGTGTTCTTTCCTCTATTTTCTTTTGGATGTTGGTCAAGAAAGGAACTGACATATATATATTGTCAGTGTTATAGGTTTCGCTATCCAGAACTCGCCCAGCCATTGCGCCAATTCCAATGAAAACGGCCTCGTGCTTTTCCCTGATTTCCTCGAAGGAAATATCTTTCCCAATTTCTGTATTTAACTGGATTTCCATTCCAGCAGATTTCAGAATATGGATTCTGCGCTGCACAGAAGCTTTCTCCAATTTGAAACTAGGGATTCCGTAAGTGAGCAATCCGCCCGCTTCATCTGCTTTTTCATAAATCACAGGTTTCACGCCAGCTCGCAATAGAAAATCGGCACAAGCCAATCCGGCAGGACCTGAACCAATAATTCCAACCGTTTTGCCCAGCATTTTCTCAGCATATTTCGGGCGGAAACCTTGCTCGAAACCTTTTTCAGTAATGGAAACCTCAATTGAGCCAATTGTAACTGCTCCATGTCCATCGTTCAAAGTACAAGCACCTTCACATAATCTGTCTTGTGGGCAAATCCGACCAAGAATTTCTGGAAAAGGAGAAGTTTCGTTGGAAATCTGAAATGCCAACTCCAAATCCTTATCGGCAATAAACCGAAGCCACTGGGGAATATTATTGTGAAGTGGGCAACCTGTTGAACTACAATAAGGATTGCCACATTGAATGCAACGGCTTGCTTGCGAACCCGCTTCCTCCTTGCTAAATACTTCAGTAATCTCATTGAAATTCTGGATTCGCTCGTTGGAAGGGCGTAGGTTAGGCTCCATCCTTTCTATTTTGGTAAACTCGTACATTCTTCTTGTGATTTTGTTCTAAAATATCTTCTCCTAAGTTAAGTAGGAAATGGCAATTTCCAATAAATAGAAGTTCAACCGTTTGATTTGTTCACAGTTCCTCATCTAAAAACTCGGATTGTGAGTAACACGATTCCTAGATTTTCAACCCTTCCCATTTGCTTTCTTGTAAGCCTCTCGTAATTGCTTCAAATATTCTTGTGGAGTTTCCAAACTTCTTTTATCTGGGAAATCGTAATATTCCGTGAAAAGCGAGCCGTTTGTTTGATAAGCCAAATCCAGATATTGCCCATTGATTGAGCCATAACTTTGGTCGGTTCTTGCCAAGAAAACACGAATTGGTTTGTTGATTTCCGAGAGCAGTTCAAAATCTCTGATGGAAGATTTCGCATCGGCAATCAGCACATATTCCTTGGCATTTGGGTAGTTTTCGATGGCAAATAAAAGCACTTCCAAGTCATTTTCTGGAATGTCTCCACCATTTCCATTTTCTTGCACCTTTGCCATCAATCTGGAGACAGAATCTAAATCTGCAGTTTCCGTAACATAAATGCCACCCGCTTTTCCTAGCAGTTTTTCCCTATCTGGAGTTTTATTTCCATCGTTGAAAAAGATATGAGCCAGCACTTTTTTGCTTTGCCGAATCTGCTTCTGCCAATTCAAGATTTGCCAAGTGAACGGAGCCATGCTGTAAGTCAAGTCGGTAATAATTACCACGCTGTCCTTCAGCAAACCTGCATTTCGCTCAAAAATTTTGATGATAGTCGAGTCCGTTCCCATTGCTCCCCTAGGAATTAGAGTGAACTTTCAATACTTTCATCCATCTTGGAAACATCAATTGAAGTTGTCGAAGTTTCAATGATTCCTTCTCTATAATCAACGCCTTCTTCATCTTCCACCACTTCCGTTTGGTTGGATTTCACAATATGAAGCAATATTCCGTGTGGCAGTTTTTTGGCTTCCGATTTTGTGGAGCAATTGGTTTGCTTAATAAGTCGAAACTCGATAGTTGAATCGGAAAATAGATTTGGCAATAGCTTTTTCAAAGACCTTAAACGTTTCTTGTTGAGCACATCGAAGTTCATATTCTTCGGGAAATCAGAATATATGAAATCCACTCTATTGAATTTGTTTGAAGAAGCCTTAATTTCTTATCTCTCCCAAATTTTCAATTTCCCAACCTCCGAAAGTCATTTCCAACCAAATATGATTGTTGGTGTCAATTTCAATTTGCAGAACTTCTGTTTTTTCAGCAGAATTAAAGATTTGATTTACAATTTTTTCATTCCTTTGAGAGAAACAATTAAACGGAAAAAACTTTCAAAAGGGTACACAGTTTTCTATTTCATATTGAGTTGGTTTTTGCAGTTTGAAGTCATGTTCCCAAGAAAAGGTTCTCCACTCTCTCAAATCTACCAAAAGTAGCAGAAACCGATAGCCCAACTGGAAAATACTTAGAAAATCACCATCCTTTCTGGTTATCTCACCATATAACTTTGAAGTTGATGCCTTGAGTCCTCCCATGACTGCCAAAATATAGGCAAGGCATGTCGCAATCAGCAACCTCTCTAATCTTCTGGGGTCGCTCAGTCCACTTTTTTGGATATGGAATCCCTTTTTCTGGTCTCTGAAAAAGGGTTCAATCTTGAAACGTTTCCTGTACAGTTGCTTTATTAGGGGAGGACAATCCAGATTCGTGACCAGATAAAGAGATTCCTTATGTCCTTTTCCATGCCAGATGAGAAGGTTGGTGCGAAATTCCTTTTGGGTAAACCCGATGGACTCAAAAAAGCAGTCCCCTCCCGGCTCGACTCCGATATGGTGGGCTTGAATATTTCCTCTCCCTGCAGAATCCAGACGTTCTTCCCTGTGCGTAGCGCATAATTCCAGCCATTCTCCAGAATGTCGGCCTGCCAGTCGCAACCATTAAACTCCCCGTCCCCCATGATGAATACCTGACAGCCATCGGGAATCAGTTGCCCAAGCATGGAGAGCAGACTTCGGTGTGCATCCTCTGGGAGGTGCCCCTTCTTCGCCTTGTAGACCTGCCATACCACAGGAATCGCCTTTCCCTTGTATACCACGCTGAACATCAGGCACATGCATCCCCTGCCAAGTACCGAGCCGTCTATACTGAATGAGAGTTCTCCGCTCGCTGAGAGTGTCTTTAGTAATGGTTCTATGAAAGGGAGGAAATGGGTCTGGTGGGAGAGGTTCTCATTGAGAAGCAAACGCTTATACTGCTTCACCTTACTGGCATGTTGCTTTCGATTGGAGTTCCCCAATGCCATCTGGGACAACTCGCTCCTGCCGGTTATCAAGATGGAACTTACCATAGAGCTCAGGATATTGAGCCGTTGCAATTCATAGTGGCTTAGGTGGGGATATTGCCAAATAACTTTCGCAGACTTTTACTTACCTTTGCATTGATAAATTTCTTATCGTTCATCGCTTAACTTTTTTGGTGGTACACTAAAGTTAAGCGATTTTTTTAGTTTAATAAACCGAACTCATAAAACTGTGTACCCTTCTGAAAAGGAAACAGAAAGAATGCCTCTGGTTTTTGAAGATATATCTGAATTTAAAAATTATTTATTCAATCCGTTTTCAGTTCAATTACTTTCTGACAATAAAGACCTTTTAGTTCATCAAATAGAGAAATTAGGACTTTCTAAGTTTGATAGAAATACCTCAATTGAACAGCTCAAAGATATTTTTTGAGGATTTCAGTGAAGTCAAAAAATATAGAAGAAAAGAAACGTGAATTAAAAGATTATAAAGAACTCCCTGATATTCTTGAAGTTTTTAGACAAATCAAGAAGAAAGAAGTTCCTGATGCTCCTCTTTTTCTTGAATGGAATGTTTGGAGAGCATTAGTCATGCTCAACTATGCAGAAAGGGTTGATGGAAATTTCGTCATGGATATTGATGGAATGCCGCTCAACTATGCGCCTGAACAAAAGCCTGATATTGAATCTGAATATTCAGACTTCGGAATAATCACAGAAGTAACAATGTCTGGAGGACATACTCAATACAAAATGGAGAGCGAATCTGTTCCAAGACATTTTGGGAAAGCTAAAGAAATTCTTAACAAGGAAATGTACTGCATATTTATTGCTCCAAAAATTAGTGAAGGAACACTAGCGCATTATTTTAACCTCAACAGATTTAATACTCGGCTATACGGAGGCAAAACTGAAATCATTCCTCTAAGTATCGACCAATTCATTGAATTTTTGAAATCTGGAATAAATAACAAATTTAATGAACCTGCAAAACTTCAGAGATTGGTTAGAAAATCAATGGGTAAATAATCAGGAAATGGAAGATGAAAACATTTGGAGTGAAAATATTAGAAAAAGCATCATAAACTGGGCTGACTAATCCTCAAACCAAAAATCCTTCTCCCAATAACAAATCTTCTGGCGTAGTAATTTTAATGTTTTTATAGCTTCCTTCAATCAGATTTATTTTATGCCCTGCGTGTTCAAAAACTGTAGCATCATCGGTAAATTGGTTGGATTCTTTTACCTCGAAGGCTTGTTTCAGTAAATCCAACTGGAAAGTTTGCGGAGTTTGGATACTTCGGTATTGGCTTCTTGGTTTCGCTTGGTTCGCTCCATCGTCATCTACGAAGCGAATAGAGTCTTTGAGCGGAACGGAAACAACTGCATTCGTTTGCTCTTCGGCAACTCGGAAAGATTCCCGAATAATTTCCTCCGAAACAAATGGGCGAACTCCATCGTGAATGGCAACCAAACCTTCGGGGTTTTCAATAGCATTCAATCCATTCCGCACAGACTGAAACCTACTGTCTCCACCCGAAACCAATTGGCAAGAGATAATGAAATCATGCTTGGCTTTGAGGGCTTTCCAAAACTCAAATTGGCTTTTGGGTAAAACTAAAATAATTTGAATGGATTCATCAGCTTTTTTGAATTGCCAAATCGTTCGGATGAGAATGGGAACTCCGCCCACTTCCAAAAACTGCTTGGGAATTTCGCTTTCCATGCGAGTGCCACTTCCGCCCGCTACTATAATTGCATATTTATTTTGAGGCATTAGATGATGTGCTGATTCGTTGATGAGGTAATTTGAGGATGAAAATAAATAATGCTATCTGGATAAAAGACAATAGATGAAGAATTGTTAGATAGTAATTATTTGAGGTTTTTTCGACAAAGAATTTGCCATTCATAAAGTAGTTCGGCAAATTTCTAACAATCTAACAATCTAACTTAAATTTCCACTTCTTCCAAAACTGCCAAAAACTCGCTCAAAATCATGGCAGTTGCGCCCCAAACGCTTTGTCCGCCAACCATAAAAGCTGGCGCATTCATTTTGTAGCCATTCTGCAAAGTGATTTGCTTATGAGAAAGGTTTTCTGGATTTCGTACAATTTCCAAATTTGTTTCAATTACTCTATCCACCTCGTAAGTGTCTATGTTATAGGTTGGGCGTTGGTCTGTAAAAGCCACAATTGGCGAAACTAGCGAGTGGCTTGGGGGAATATAAAAATCACTCAACTGCCCCAAAATATTTGTTCTACTCGTGGAAAAGCCAATTTCCTCTTGCGATTCTCTCAAAGCGGTATCAATCAAGTCTTTGTCTTGCTCTTCAATTCCACCACCAGGAAAAGCCATTTGTGCGCTGTGGACACCATCGTAAGTGGGGCGAAGAATCAGGGGAAAGTGCAAAATGTCATTTTCCCAGAAAAGTAGAATCAACACCGCACTAATTCTTGGATTAGGCTTCATTTCAGGGAAAACCAATTCCCGATTGGGAATCGCCATTCTTTTATGTGCATTCACACCTGGCAATTCTTTGCTCAATTGGGATTTTATTTTCTCGAAGGTAGGATTCATATTATCGTTTAGAGTAGTGCTATCAAAGGCAATGATAGGAAATGGAATCTAAGATTGTTAAAACCGAATACATATTAACCCCAATCATGAGTTATGTATTTGATAAGTACAATTATTGATTGGGGAAATGAAGACAGGGTGGGCTGGCCATGAAGAATGAAGAATTGAAAATGAATTAAGTAATTGTTAATCAGCAAATTAGTTTATTGTATTGTTCAATCGAATTTGGGTAAAGCATTGTATTATTCTAATAAAACCTCGGTTGTTCTGTTGCAAGCTAAGAAGCTTGCCACAGAGTAAAGTCAAAGCTAAGAAGCTTTGATTAGCCAATGAAATATGTAGTGAGTTATTTATTCGACCAAATAAGTAAGTGTAAAGTTTCACAACGTTGTGGATGACATTTAACAATAGACTTTATCACGATTGATTTCGTATGGCTTAAAAAAATCACAAAGCCGTGTTGGTCTTAGCTTGCGAGACCAACAACTTGAACTCTAAAATATCTCTTAATAAATCAATCGTGATAATATCTAATCTACTGTTTCAATTCCTCTAACTGAGATTTCAAAATTTCTAATCCTTCTTTAAAACTTCTCGGTTGGAATTCGAGTATTTTCTTTGCCTTGTTTATATTGAAACCTGTTTTGAGTGGGCGAGTTCCCAGTTCCTTAAACTCTTCGGCATTGGTTGGAGATACCAAGCTGACATCTAAATTGAAAAAATCTGACGTTTTTTGAGCCATCTGAAATGGGGAGAGCCAATCTTTTCCGCTGATATGGAAAATGCCATTATGTTCGTTTTTGGCAATCAGCCAGCAACCAAAAGCTAAATCTTCTGCCAAAGTTGGCGTTCTCCGTTGGTCGGAGACTACCCGAATTGGCTTTTGAGCTTCCAAACTCCGTTTTGCCCACAAGATTATGTTGGAGCGAGAACCATCCTCTACCACGCCATAAACCAAGACCGTTCTGGCAATTGCCCAATCCAAACCACTTTCTTGTACCAGTTTCTCTGCCTGCAACTTGGTTTTCCCATAATAGTTGATTGGATTCGGCTCGTCCTGTTCCTTATACATTCCTTCTCCCAAACCATCGAAAACAAAATCGGTGGAAACGTATAGGAAATAGCAATTATGGATTTTGGCGAACTCCAACAAATTCCGAGTTCCTTCTACATTTACCGAATCAGATTTTGACTTATCTCGCTCACAATCATCTACTTGTGTCATTGCGCCCGAATGAATGACGAGTTCAGGTTGGAATGAATTAAATACATTTTCTATTCGGTCAGATTGCGTAAAATCCATTTCCATATAATGCGAATCTGGCAGAAAATCCATTCGATTATTGCCTTTTCCAGTCGCTAAAAATGAAGTAATTTCCAAATCCAGAAACAAGCTTGCAGAGCTTCTGACCCAATAATCCATTTGCACCTGTAATCAGAGATTTTTGTCATTGATATATGCGGATAGCGATTTCGTAGCTGACAAACAATTCCCAGTGAATCCTCGGGACGAACGATCTTTAGATCCTGCAAGACGATTAAACGATTACTGAAAGGGCTCATTTGTAAAAATTACCACGTTCCTATCTCACTATTTTCTATCTGATGGATTCGTTCAAATTCCAATTGTAATCCATGTAATCTACTTCAGCATCTTTGCTGATATTGACTTCAGAGTATTTGTTCAGGAAATCAATAATATCTCCGTCATTCTCAAAATCGCCTTCAAACCAATTGAAGATTTTGGAAATCTCAATCTTGCTGGCAGAAATCTTGTTTTTTGATTCGTCGTTGACGAAATCTTTCGCTTGGTCTTCCATTTGGTCTTGCACTTTTTCGGCTGTATAAGCCTCATTCCTCAATTTTGGGCAGGAAACCGAAGCACAATTGATGGCAAAATGAATGCGTGGCTCTTCAAAATCCTTTCTCAAAATTTTATGCTCAATCTGGTGCAATGAGAAATCTTCTCCGCCAATCTTAAAAAAGTCCTTTTTCCAAACCGTACTGATTCCCGGGATTTTAATTGTCGGGTGCAAATCCTGAATGCTCTTCAGCGGATAATTATCTACAATCAACTTGACCGCAAATCCATTGTAGGCATTTATCCAGTAAGCCAACTTCTGATTTTCCGACCATTTTTCTGTTGGAGGATTTTCGCTGACAGTTTTCAGATAACCTTCCAACTTGTTTTGCTCCGATTGAATTCCTTTGTAATCAACTTCGCCGTCTGCGCTCACATATTTTTTGAGCAAATCATTCCATGGCTCGTGGCTTACTTGCGCTTGGGCAATTTGGAAACTGAAAGCGAATAATATAAAAGCAGGAAATAGATGTTTCATAGTGATTTAATTAGTCATTCAAAAAATTCCAAATATGTAGGAATACTCGTTGATACTAAGGCATAAGCAGAAATTCAATGTCGTCAACTTAAGAAATATAAATGTTTGAATATGTATTGAAACAGGTGTAATCAGAAATTTTTAACTCTGTAGGACGTAGCTCTAGCTGCGTCCAATCACAAACGAAAAGTATTGAAAACACTTTTCAACACTAAAGTTGACAGCATTGGGGCGAACCCTTGCGCTATCTTTTTTCTCTTTGTCAGCATTACATGTTTCAAACTAAGTAGTACAAAGTATTTAGTTGCAAGTCCAAATCAGTTCAAATAACTGATAATGAGATACTTAAAAAAAATAAAATAGGAAAATATTTAAGTTTATCTACTTAACAAACAAAAAAACATTTCCTGAAATTATCGGGACATGTATGGTTGAACTTACCCGTAATGGAATTGTTGGGAAATAGGTTTGCAATTTCAGTCTGAACGTTCCATTAATATTTTATATCTCATGTTAAACACAAGTTGAACTCAAATGGTAAATTCTGTGGTAAGACTAAATCTTTCTGTAGTGTTGACCGCTTGAATTTGTAAAGTAAGTACCCCAATTATTATATTAGTTATGTATTTGATAAGTACAATAATTGATTGGGAAATTAAGACAGGGTGGCCTGGCCGATGAAGAATTAAAAATGAATTAAGTAATTGTTAATCAGCAACTTATTATTATTTTATTAGGAATATCGGTTTAGAGCGCACAGCACTTTTTGAAGCGGACGCTCAATGCCATTAAGTTAGTGTGAATTTGGTTCGAGCGTGGACGCTCGAACCAGCGTGACACGCTGGCGCAGCTTCTCTGAACCTGTGCCGAAAATGGAAATCAGTCTCCGACTGAAGACGAATCTCCTTAACTTAACGGCATTGAGCGGACGCTCCAACAAATGACAAGTCCGAGCGGATGCTCGAACTATTTAGGCGACCTATCCCGATATGCCTATATTT
Organism: uncultured Cytophagales bacterium; assembly: GCA_963729615.1. GTDB lineage: Bacteria > Bacteroidota > Bacteroidia > Cytophagales > Flammeovirgaceae > JBLIFI01. Next base: position 215,934 of record CAVSOI010000019.1, on the reverse strand, counting down.
TATTTAGTCAAAATATTGACATACATTTTTTAATCAAATCTAAAAATAGTGCAATACATTAAATCTTAATTTTTGACTATACTAAAAACAATAGTTAACCTACTGATAATCAAGTTTTTAAACCCATTATTCGGGTAAACTCTATTTTGTTAATTTTGATTTTCTTCAACAATCTTCCCTGTCTGCGAGTTCTATTCATGTGAAACGAAAGAAAAAATTGGAGATTGAGAAATGTTGAATAGAATTTCTATTTCTACGTTTCAATCTAATTTTGTCTCGAAATATTTAGAACCTAAAAATTATAAAATTATGGATACTGCAGATTTGAAAAGTAAATTAGACAATATAGTTAGTATTTTGAGAGATGGTGCAAAAGGATACGAACATGCCTCAACTAACTTGAAAGACAGCGAAATCAAAACATTATTTTTGAGATTGTCTCAACAAAGAAAACAATTCATTGAAGAATTAAAAGTGGAAGCTCCAAAATTGGGAGTTACATTAGACGATTCTGGAACTGTAAAAGGTTATTTCCACCGAGTATGGATGGATGTGAGTTATGTTTTCGATACTGATGACCACAATGTAATTGATGACAGTATTACTGGCGAAGAAGCTGCTGTGGAAACTTACAAGGAAACAATGGATACAAAGAACATCCCCAAATATTTGTGGGATACTTTGAACAACCAATTTGGTTTGGTGCAAGGAGCAATGAATCAATTGAAAGCACTCAAGAAAGAGGTTGCATAATTTGATTTAGATAACTTATTTTGAAAAAGGCTGATGGAAACATCAGCCTTTTTTAATTTATACAAGCATAAGTACAAGTAAAAAAAATAGAAAGACGGATGGCTGATGCCAAAGTAAAGTAAGTTATTGAAAGTCAGAATATTAGACTTTATCACGATTAATTTCGTATAGCTTAAAAAAATCACAAGCCGTTGTTGGTCTTAGCTTGCGAGACCAACAACTTGAACTCTAAAATCTCTCTTAATAAATCAATCATGATAATATTTATGGTTCAATCGTTAATTTGGGCAAAACGTTGTATTATTCCAATATTCTTGTTTTATGAAGAGTTGCCACAAAGGTTAATTCTAAATGTGTTTTTTGTAGGTTCTTCTTCCGAGAAGAACAGAAGAATTGCCAAAAGCGCAACCAAGCACAATAAATTCAGATAAAAGCAACATTTTCGTGCTGTCTTGTATTCCTCTGGGAAGAGGTATCTACAGAGTGAGTAGCAAGAAACAGATAGTCATTAAATTGTACTCAATACCGAAATTGACGATTGAACCATATTTATTACATTAAATTTGAAATGTTAAATAATTCCTCCCACCTACTTAGGCATCATGAACAGAAATCTATTGTAGGTTCAGCGTTTGGTAGGGTTTTCTGGGAGTCGCCACCGACACCTTTGCCAGCGTAGGCTTTTTTCTATACTTACATTTAAGTCATAAACCATACTACATGACAATTTTTGAAAGCCACTATTTTACCACACCCCACCCCTGCCCTAAAAGGGAAGGAACTAAATCCTCCTCCTTTTGGAGGGGTTAGGGGAGGTAGAAAAGCTGAAATTTAAGCTATTGAGAAAAATTGTCATGTAGCATGGTCCTAAACTCAAATTTTTTAGTGTTGAATAGAGATTATGTACATAATTTTATTATAGAACTCGCAGACTGGCGGGTCTATCGACACCGCCAGCTACTTAAATCTCTTGGATTCATAAACTCTAATATCAAGTGATTGAGATAACCAATATATTTTTTTCTTTTTAGAATCATTCCATAAAATACCAAAAGGATGATTCTAAAAAGAAAAATACCTAAATATAATCCTGAAACTTCTAAAAACAAGACCTGCATTTATGGGTTGAACTCTGCTTGATGAACGGTTTTCTGAAAGGCGATACTGCATCGAAAATAGAATGACAAAATCTGCTAATTCACACATCTTCGCAAACTGCCATTGTTGTACTCTCACATTCTTCTTATCTTGCCGATTAGAGCAAAAATTAATCAATCAGCTCAATAGAAAGTTATGATGATTCCCATAATAATTACCATTTTCGTGATTGGCTACCTTGCCATTGCGTTAGAACACAACATTCATGTCAATAAAGCCGCTCCCGCACTTATTGTTGGCGTACTTTGCTGGACGGTTTATATTATGATGAGCGGCAAACCCGTTCACGGAGTAGAACATGAACTATTAGGTTACATGGGCGAAATTTCGGGAGTGCTTTTTTTCCTTTTGGGTGCGATGACTATTGTTGAGTTGATTGATGCACACGAAGGTTTTGAAGTAATTACCAAGCGAATAACTACCTCCAAACAAATTGGTTTTGCTTTGGATTATTTGCTTTCTGACATTTTTCCTCTCCGCTGCGCTTAGACAATCTCGCAACTACAATCGTAATGATTTCCATGTTGCGAAAATTGGTAAAAAGCCATCAGAAAAGAATCTTTTTTCGTGAGTATGGTAGTGATTTCTGCCAATGCAGGCGGCGCTTGGTCTCCTATTGGAGATGTTACAACGACTATGCTCTGGATTGGCGGACAGATTACGGCAGGAAATATTGTTCAGAAACTGATGTTGCCAAGTTTTGTCTGCATGCTCGTTCCACTTTTGGTAATTACCGCCTTTATGCGTGGAAGTTTCAAGCACCCAAACCTACAAATGCTGATGGAAGCGTAAAACTTGCTTGAACCTGGCGGATTTCCATGAAAAAGGCAGATATGAAAGTGGTTACAAAGCAGAACGAATCACGATTCTGTCTTGGGAATTGCCATGTTAGTGATGGTTCCCATTTTTAAATCAGTTACACATCTTCCGCCTTTCATGGGTATTTTGCTCGGGTTGGGAATATTGTGGTTAGTTACTGAATTGATGCACAAAGGGAAAAATGACGAAGATAAAGACCCACTTTCCGTCATGGGAGTTCTCCAAAAAGTAGATGTACCAAGTGTCCTTTTCTTTTTCGGAATTTTGGTGGCAATCTCCAGTTTGCAAGCAACAGGTGTACTGAAAGATTTAGCCATGTTTTTAGATGACCGATTTGGCAATGTTTATGCGATTGGAGTTTCCCTAGGCTTACTTTCTGCCATTGTAGATAATGTTCCGCTTGTGGCTGCCTCCATGGGAATGTACGATTTAGGCTGTTTATCCGCCAGACCATGTTTTATGGGAATTCATTGCCTATTGTGCAGGAACAGGCGGGAGTGCATTGATTATTGGTTCTGCTGCGGGAGTGGCCGCAATGGGAATGGAGAAAATAGGCTTTGGTTGGTACATTCGTAAAATCAGCTGGCTAGCATTAATTGGCTATCTGGCTGGAGCCGCCACATTCATTCTGATGAATGAAATTTGGGAATAAGTGGTTGTTTGACTTTTTTGGAGTAACCGTCAAGCGAGGACACTTGAATGAGAAGAACGCATTAAATGCGTATTGGTTTTACTGTTTACTAAACACCACAAAATTTGTCAGTCAACTGAATAAGTAAGTCAAAAACAAAATCGGATGACCAATGCCACAGTAGAATATAGGCAAGACTTGGCCTTCATCGACATTTCCCACCCTTTTTTAGAAAAATTTTATTTTCTATTTGTGAATATTGACAAAGTTTGCGTAAGGGAAGCTGGTAGTGTTGTTGAAGGCAACAGCATCGGCTGTCCGATCCCGGCAGAACCTGCCAGTCTTCAGGATACACAATAAATTCCTGTCAATAATAGACTTTATCACGATTGATTTCGTATGGCTTAAAAAAATCACAAAGCCGTTGTTGGTCTTAGCTTGCGAGACCAACAATTTGAACTCTAAAATCTCTCTTAATAAATCAATCGTGATAATATCTAATATCTATTAGATAGAATTTATTAACATTAGATTGTACTATTTGCATTTTTGTTTTCGAACCTCGATGTTCGGAGAACCTGCGCCAGTGTGTCATGCTGGTTCAAGCATCCGTGCTTGAACCCAAAAATTGCATTTTCAATACTTTCCGTTTTTGATTGGACGTAGCTAGAGCTACGTGCTACAGAACTGATATTTTTGAATATTCCTTAGGTTGACAGCATTGAGTTCGTTAAATCGTACAAAAAAAGAGTGAATCCATATTGGATTCACTCTTTTTGCTTCCTGTATGAATTGATTTTGAAATTATCTAATCACAATTCTTTTTGCTAAAGATTGTTTTCCGTCAGCTACTTTCACGATATAAATACCTGTTGGTAGAGTAGGAATAGTAAACGCTTTCTCTGCTGAGAATTGTTTTTCAATCTCCATTGTGGAGCGGAATACTTCTCTGCCCATCAAGTCGAATATCTGAACTTGTGATTTTTCGGAGTTCACAAATCCTTGGAGTCGAATATTGAGTTCTCCTCTGTCAACTGGATTCGGGAACAATTCCATGCTGATTGGAATTTCTACCACCTCTCCGTTTTTCACAAAATTCACTTCAACAACTCTTGAATTGGTTGACTTTCCGTCAAAATCTACCTGCTTGAGTCGGTAGTAATTTGAGCCCACAATCGGTTCAGTGTCGAAAGATTGGTAATTGATTCTTGATTTAGAATCTCCGCTACCCTCTACTCTTCCAATTTCATAGAAGTCATTGTTTGCTCCTAGTTTCTCAACAATGAAATGACTGTTGTTGATTTCCACAGCAGTTGCCCATTGCAATTCAACCACATCTTCGTTTTGAAATCCTTCAAAGGAAATCAATGTAACTGGCAAAGGAGTATTTACTATATCTGTAGTGGCAAAAGTAAATAGTCTTTGGCTGAATGTAACAGATGGAGCTGTAGCATATGAAGGAGTAGCATTCAATTCAACAGGATTTTTGCTTTCCCAAGTGATTGATGCGAATGGAATAGCTCCTGCTCCGAAAGTTTGACTATGTGCAATTCTCAAATTTGTTGGGTCTTGCACATCAGAACTACTATTGTAATAAAGCCTAATCCTTGCTTGAGGAGTTCCAGACCCATTCAATCCATCATTTACTCTCCAAAATTCATTCAGACTGGTTCTTACAGGGACATCAATAGAATAAGGATTAGGCGGAGTTTCTTTGTAATACTCCCCTTCCCAAATCTTAATACCAGTTCCAGAACTTCCAAACCCAGTCGGATCAACTATATCCAATTGCCCATAAATACCATCATCTCCTAAAGGCATTCTGTAAGGCTGGTTGTTGTCTCCTAAAACTCTTCTAAATGGTCCATCAATGTGTGTGTTATTATTTCCACCCAAAATAGTTCCATTCAACTTCAGGGTAAAACTATTGTTTGCATCAGTATTGACAACTCCATTCGTTAATGTAATTCTTCTTCTCACTTCCACGTCATCATTTCCTGCATTCACTACTGTAAAACCAGCTCCATTATTGAAAACTAAATTATTGAAGCTTGTGGAGTCTGATTCAATGAACGAACCGTCTATTCTTTGTAGCGCTGTTCCAGTTAAGCTGATTCTTGCCGTTCCAGACCCAGTCAAGAACTTCCCATCTAATCGAATCATATCTCCTTTCACTTCCATATCCTTATTGAATTGTGTGTTGTCCACTCTCAATCCAGTTCCTGATTCATCGATTGTGAAATCATTACATACTAAGAAATTATTGTTAGGGAAAATTCGATTTCCTGATTGAAGCATATTCAAATTATATACTGCCGACAATTCAGTCATCACAGAATAGCTGCCCACTCCTGAATAAGTCAAACTTCCTCTTTTGGAACAATCTATCACTCCTCCAGATACACTAGGAAAGAACTCCTCATAATCTCCAGTAGGAAGTTTGGCATCGTCTCCGGAACTCATGAGCTCAATTGTTCCCTCACCCTCAACAAAGCCTAGATTATGATTTTCAGTATCCATAATACGGATAGTTGCTCCAGGTTCTAAGGTAGTTTTCCTCAATCTCACTCCAATAGAAGGATTATCCAGTATGAGCGTAAAACCCGTTTTTACTAAAATATCAGCTCCTCTTGGCCCATTTGCTGGAATATCTGAATTTGTCCAAGTAACATTCGTTACACTTTCGTCAAACTCATCTTCTGCTACTGGTTCTGTAACCCCTCCAATTGTGATAAACAATGGAACATCGCTTGGAATAGCTCCGCCACAAAGTGTATCGGTACCATTATTTTCTAGCGTAATTCCTGCGGTATAAATCCCTGTTACATCTTCGCTAATTTCGTTTGAGAAGTGGAACACGATTTCGTTGTTTGTCTCATCAAAATCACTATTAAACATAGGCTCTTTATCCCAAAAAGAGAATGCAGTCAGTAATTTGGCTGGTCCCATATTATCAATTGTATAACCTTGAGGTGTAGGCAAAGTAGGCAAATTGGAATCATCGTAGAAAAATGACATTCCGTTGCCAGCAGTATTTGCCGTACTGAAATTGGTAATGCCTTGCGATTTCACAATCCAATAATAGTTCAACACATTGTCTTCGTCAACAATTTCTGGATCTCCGCAAACACCTCCATCAGATTCATCGTCTTCTACTATTCCCAAAGGCTTGTCATTTACTGGGCGAACCAAAAAGAAGCCAGAAGCACTCGTGAGTGTAGTAGGATCAATTTGTACTGGAGTGTATTTCAACTGCCCCACTGGGAACACGTAGCTGTCAGCTCCGCTCAATACGAGCTTTTTGACACCAAAGTCCTTGATAGAACTATTGGTTTGAATCATATTGTTTTCACTAAAGTTACCTATGGCAGTTGCTCCAATTGCATTCTCAATATCTGTTGCAGAAGTCAGGAATGTAAGCAAGTTACCTCCAATGTCAAGTTTCCCCGTATTCAACCTCAATTTTTCTGAAATGAAGAATTCATAATCATTATCTGGAATACGAACATCGTTTGCATTCTTGATTACTAGAGACCCAAATGTACTCGACCCCGTAGAAGTCCTTTGAATCGTCTGTCTCGTAGTAGTATTCGCCATGATAATTCCATGTTCGGTAGCTGTTCCTACATTTGCAGGGGCATTACTCGTATGTACGGCATCATGGAAAATGTCTCCCAAAACAACAAACCTCTGAGTTCCTGTGGCAAATATACCTGAAAGCATCCTCACATCATTGTCTGCTCCGCCATCAGTCGTCAACTCTAAAGTTCCATTGCCATTGTTGGTAAAGTCATAGAATACGGTGTTGGAAGCCCCAGTAATTTGCTTTGTATCCGTAACTGTGAAAGTTGTCAGGTTTTGATTAGCATTGAAAGCGCCATTGTTCTCTAATAGCGAAGTACCAGCTGCCACATTATTACCTCTAAAATTGAGGTTTCTACCATTGGCATCAAAAGTTGACCCACTAGATATAAGCAACTTACCATCTAAACTTAGTGGAATTGTGAATAATGTCGCTCTCGGATTTCCACCACTCACATTATCTATCGTTAAATTATTGATGTACTCTGTAATTCTGACTCCAAAATTAGTATTGGTTGGGGTTGAATTTGCTCCTAGCGTGATTGTAGTAGCTGGCGCAAAATTGAATATTTCCGGCTCCAACCACAATGAAGCTACCGTTGTGCTTCCGTTGTCTTTTTCAATCGTGAAGCTTCCTGCCGTATGCGTGAATTCGCTTCCTGCATTCAATATTTCAAATACGCCACGGTTGTTTACTTTCGGGAAGTTATTTCGTCCAATTGAAACATCTCCGCCAGTCTGTCTGTATTTCAGAATTCCCGTTTGTGAGAAATTACTCCTACGTACTTGGCTACCTACAATGAGTGAGCCTGCACTTACTTCTAAAATAGCCTGACCTGAGGAAGAATATTCAATGAAGTTGTTGCCATTTACACCATCTGTCATATCTAATGTTCCGCCAGAGATTCTTAAAGTTCCATCAAGAAAAATACCTGAATTGCTCCCTGATATCCTAGTGATTCCTTGTCTAATTTCTAATCCGCCTGATCCTAGGAAGCAAGAATATTATTTGTATTTGGTAAATAAAAACTAGAACCATTGGCAAGTAAGATACCAGCACCACTATTGTAAGTTCCATTTAATGTAAGTAAACCATTCAGTACTTCGATTGGCTGGAAAGAAGCTGTTGCATTAGGAATATTAAAGGTATTGTTAAAAGAGAACGTATTTGTCGTAGTCGTTCCTTTATTCATGATGATACGGTACAACTGCGGAGTTGTGGTAGCTGTACTGGTAAAGGTATTACTACTTTCTCCTTGTAATTCTAACTCAATGGCAGAATTGGCTCCTGTACCTAAATTGAAGATGCCAGCACCTACGATGCTAATATTGCTTTTAGCTATAAGTTTATGGCGATTAGTACCAGAATTGTTTATCAATTCTATTCTTCCGGGGTTGCTGGTATTATAGGTTAGGTTACCTTCAACGACCACTGTTTGATTCGCACCAGAGTTCCCATCAAATTGGAAATATCCAGTACCACAGCAACCTGCTCCAATATTAACTACATTTTTAAAAGTTAACGTCCTGGAAGTAGCTGAGTTGTTTGGACGAACCAACATGTCACCATTAATAGATGCCCTTCCGTTGACCGTAACATCTACATCTGGAAATAGAATAATCCTATTTGAACTGTTTCCTCCTTGAAACCACAACATGGGATATTCGGTTGCATCAGAAGACAAAGTTGTTGTTCCCGTACCTCCATCCCATTCATAAATTACTAGAGCATTTTCATAAGAGTTGAAATTAGCAAAATCACCATTTGGAAAAGTCCCAGTGTATGACGAGTTTAAATTATATTGGAAAACAGCACCATGCGACTCATTTGGAGTTGGACCACCAATGTGAGAGTCAGCAACTCTTACATTAGTAAAATTAGAATTGTAAGCTGTATAGCCACCGTTTGCATCAAAAATCACTCTTGGGCAACCACTTATCCAGTTAGTATTTGTTGCAGAAAGAGAGTCATCAAAAACCAGTTCAGCAATTGTTACTGGCCCTGTTGCATTATTTATTGTAAAAACGCCTGCTCCATAACCGCCAGGATCACCTGCCCCTCCATTATCTCTGGTCAGAATGGCAATATCACCTTCTTGAGGGTAATCACCTGCTGCACTTCCATCCCTAGTTAACGACCAAGCATTTGTATTTGTCCAATTTTGATTTGAAGTGTTTCTAGAATAAAAAATCTGAGGACGTCCTATAAACCTATCTACCACACCAGCAGTGTAGTTTGCATTTTCTAATAAAAAACCTCCATTAGGGAAAGAATTACCCCAACCTCCATTCACAATGTTATTGTTCACGTTTGGTGCACCTGCATCTTGAAACACTTTCAAATTCAAGCCGTCAATAATATCATTGGCAGCTGAACCAGGCGCAGGCAAAGTTGTGCCACTATTCAACCCATTAAAAATGATGATATTTCTTGGGTCTGTGCCCAATATATTTCCATTTTGACCTCCATTTCCTCCATTTTTTACCGCTTCGGCAATTCCATCATAAGAGCGAGTATAAGTACCTCCATCTAGCACTTTTCCTGGAGCATAACTAGCCTCTCCTAATGCTCCTATATCTGCATCGGTATCATCATACTGGAACAGCCAAGAGACTGTGGGTTCTTCGCCAACTCCGAAGCCTTGTTTTGAGACATTCCAATAATAACTCAGTATTCCATCATTAGCAGGAATAACTGTCAAATCAGTTGTTTTCAGTTCAGAATCTACAGGTCTTACGGTTATGTATTCATCGCCAGTATAAGTTCCTGGGTTAACGATATAGGCTACCGCAGGAGTATATCTCAAAGCAGAATTTGCGTTGACACCTACTGGAAAGAATAATAGATTTTGATTCTGATATTCGTTGTTGACATCATCATAATTAGGATCTGCAGCTACCAGTATAGTGTTTCCATTATCTACGTTTGTAATTCTAGGTAATTTTAGCGACAATCCACCATCCGATTTATTCCCACTTGTCACAAAGAATTGGGGTTGGTCACCATTGTTGAAACCAAATACTCTTTCTCCATTTGTTAACTGAAAAAATCTAACATTGTTGTTGCCTTCTGGATTGATATCAAGCACATCAATTTTTAAATTATGAGTGCCTAATAAAACAGAGCCATGCCTATACCCAAATCTTTTCACATATAGATCGCTATTTAACACTACTTGGTCGTCTTCAACTTCCATCACAAAGTTACCGATGGTAGAAGTAGAGGTTGAATTGATATTGATGATTCCATTCCCTGCGGCAAACTCAACAAAGGCATTTGTTGGATTTACTCCTTGCTCATACAAAAACAAATCCCCATCAATTTCAACTTGTGGTGCGTAAATTCTCATAGAATAACCCAATCCAGCATTACTAGGGTCAATTTGATTAAATATAGAACCACTTCTGAGAGCGAATTGGTTTCTAATAAAAATCAATCTTGAAAGAGTTGCTCTCACATTCTTATTTCCTCCAATCACTCTGTTTCCGCTTGCATCATTAACAGGGCCATTTGCTTGCAATTGCAATGTGGAGCCAGATTTGTCAATAATCATATTGTAGAAGGGCAATTCATAGTTAGAATAAGCATTTCTACCATCTGGTGCATTGTAGTCCGTAAGAGCTTGGGTATAAGACGTTATATCCCCTACATAAAGAACTCCATTTTGGGTGGTATTAAAAGTAAGTGTAGAGCTACCAGCATTATTTGCTGCATTAGAAAATACGTCTAATACTCCGCTATCTCCAATAGTCAGATTTCTGCCAACAGTCAAGTTTGTACAGTCTGTATTATTTGGACACAAATCTAAATAACTTCCATACGTGTTTACTCCACTTGTTCTGGTCGTTCCAGTCTCAATTGTCAAATCATTGAGTACTATTAAATTCTGGGCAGGAAGAGTTACGAAATCCCCAATTTGATTATCTCCAGAAGTACCTCCTTCTACATTTACTTTTGCAGTAATATTATTGATAGAGTTTCTGATAATCACATTGTAGAAAGGGCTTCTCGAAGTCAATTTGAAAGCTCTGTTCAGACTGCTTTCCATAATCACAGTCCCACCAGTTACATTTTGGTTACCTGGGTCTGAATTTATGAAAATCCCCCCTCCATGTGGTTGACCGCTGGCAGAAAGATTTCCTGTCAAAGCCGTGCCACCTCGCACAGTTAATGTGCCACCACTCATGTTGAATACATTACCGGAATAAGTAAGCGAAAACACATAGTAATCTCCATTTGCTCCTGCAATTCCTGCATCTACAGTAACTGTTCCGCCCGTTTGTACATAACCGCCCACATTTTGAGCTCCTTGGACAGATGTTCTTATGTTGTTGGTTATAGTTGTTCCTCCATCTACTTTAAAGAGTCCGTTAATTCTTAGCGTAATTCCACTATTTCCTGTTGCTTGTAAAATTCCATCTGAAATCTCAAGCACTCCATAAGGAACAATGGCATCTGTACCGTTTCCATCAGTTACCTTTCTAACAGTTCCTCCATCAATCCAAAGTCTAGCATTTGAGCCAATACAATAATTTCCATTTCCTCTATGTAATACTGGAATAATTACATTTGATTCTATGACTACCGTGCCTGATACCAAACCTAAAGCATTGTTATTGAAAGTAACAATATCGCCAGTAACATTTCCATCCATATTATCATTGGCGGTGCCTAAAAGATTAAAGAAAGATTGCTGAGTGGCTCTTATATAAGCTATATACGTAGCATCAGAACCTTTGTCAATTTCAATTCTGTAGAAATTAGTAGTATTGTTACAATCTACCGTTTGGTTTTGTGTGGCACTAAGCAGATTGAGGTCTATAATTCCAGTAGAGGCTTCAGTTGTATAAAAAGCATTTCCAGGAAGAGGCGGAGTAGGACCCGTACGATTTGTGAAATTTGCTAAACCTTCGTTCAAGAAATCTCCGTAAAGATTAAACTGATGCCTGAGATTTGCATTAGCTACATTTAATCTTCCATTGGCTAGAATAGCTACATCTCCTCTTACAGTAAAGGCTCGGTTTGCATTACCATCGAACTCGAAATCTCCTCTCACTATTCTAAGATTGCCATTGAGCGTATAGTTTGCGCCTAGAGTAGTTTTACCAGCAACAGTATTCATTTCAATACGAACATTGTTGAAAACCCTATTTTGGTTGAGCGTAACTCCTGTGCCATAAACAACAAGTGTTCCTCCATCGGTAGGGTCTGCGAAATTGCCTGAACCAACCACGGTGCCAGAAGGGAAGTTGTCTATTGCACTACGTCCATCCATTCTGATGACTCCCCCTCCTTCAATAACATTGAAATTTGTATTGTTGGCATCCAACAAATCAATTGTGCCATTTACTTCTACTGATTGCACAATGATATTATCTATATCCAAACTCACAGTTCTTCCGCTATTTATAATTACCGTGTCATTCTCACTCGGAATTTCGTTCATCGGGTTTACAAACAAAGGAGTAGTAGAGGGATCGAGTGTCCATGTTGCTGAATTGCTCCAATTTCCTGTGGAGAATGAGTACCAAGTTTTTGCAGTAGAAGCCAATGGGCTTGCAGTAGCGTTTAATGTGCCAAGTGCATAATAGCCAGTTCCATTTCCTGTAATATCCAAATTGGAGAATGTAATCGTATTCTCTGTATCATTGAAAACGCTTGATGCAGAAACTGCTGTCCAATTGCCCCCGACTGTATTGGCGTTTCTGTAAAGTAACACATAGTCAGATATATTTGCGCTAGACATGTCCAAACCACCTACGCCAGCATCGTTTGCATCTAAAGTTAAATCTAGTCTCAATCCATTGTCTGCGTCAGTCAAATTCATATACCAAACTCTGCTCCATCGGGCTTGCAAAGCTGGACCTACAGTTTTTGTGATGTCCGTTGTGATTGCAGTATTGGCAGCACTCGTGTGTCCTGCAAAAAGGTAGTCGCCATCGTCAAGCGTTGTCCCATTTTCTGCAAAAGCCAATCCGTCTGAGGAAGATGAAGTATGTGTGCCACTCGCTTCTTGTCCAATTCCTATGACTCCAAAATCGAAGTTGCCTTCTGCACCTCCATCTCCTGCATATCTGTCTCCAACGGTAAGTGCAATTCCGTATTTCGCACTCAAGTAATTTTCCACAATCGTTCTTTGCACAGGATTTAAGGCTGTTCCGAATACAATAGTTTCAGCAATATCACCATCATATTCTTGTCCTCTACCACTTGTATCTCCATCAGGGCCATCTTGTTCGCCTCCAAGGGCAAAAACGGCTACCGCATTGAAGTCAATCGTTGCTCCATCCATGTGTGCTGGGTCGTTTGCGACATTGTCCCCATTAAAAAACATGGAACTACCAACACCTGCAAGATTGCTGTTACTCCAAGTATGTCCGAGAATAGACCATCCTGTATTAACAACAGCCTCGCCTGTATCCCAAAAATCTCCTCCTGTTGAGTTGAGATATACCCTAAGGTTGCTTCCACTCGGAAGAAAGAGGTAGTCATTATCGTTGTTCGAGCCGTCATTGGCATCGTAAGATAAAAAACCCCGACCATCCACAGTAGTATTGTAAACCATGAAGGTGGTAATTTGCGAAGTTGGGAATGAAGCCACCGACTGAACCATCCTGCTGTTGTTGAAACGAGCAATACCTAATGAGTTCAGAGCGTTGCTTTGGAAAACAGGCGAAATAGTTCCTGATAAAGAAGTATTTATCAAATCAACACCGTTCCCTGAAAAGTCAGTAACTGTACTAATGTTGGAATTATCTGACAAGCCTTGCTCATGGAATTTGTACCACATGAAATTTGTTGTAGTACCATCCGTAGTGCCAACTCCACCAGGGCCGGTTTGTGCATACATTTGAGTTGATGTAACAACTCCGAATAAGAGTAGTAATGTTAGGATTCTCATATATAAGAGGAAATTGGTAAAAAGGATTTTCAAAACTAAAATATTATTCATCGAACAAAAAAAACGTACAATATTGTGAACGTACAAAGATACTAATTAGATACAGTTTGATGGAAACAATTGCATACATTAACTTAAAAAACCTGTTTTTTGCAAAAAAAATTTGGTTTTTCATAGTTCAAAAAAAGATGGTCTCTTCGGGCAACTATCAAAACGACATATTCGGTTAATTGGTTATAAGGAACAAGTAAAAAATAACTTAATAAAATTCTCAGTGGGACTGCCCCTTCCTTCTTTTTGGTCCGGGACACGCTGTCTATTCTTCCAGTTCCACTGTAGGTGTAAAATAATGTGCCATAGTGTCGGACTGGCGTTCCATCGGACTGGCGCACCAGTGCTATGCCACATTGTTTTGATTTTTCAACAAAAGCACAATCTTATAACTTATTGATTACCAGAGTCGGACAAGTCTAATACTTAATTTTAGATGTGTAGAATATTTTTCGTGTATAGTTCCCTCCTAAAGTCGGGATGACACTAATAATTTTGATTTTTACTAAAGGCTGATTTCAGTAACTTATTGATTTTCAGAGTCGGACAAGTCTATTTGAGATAGTTTTTTCGCAAGTTCAAACAGGGTCGCCTGGCGATGACATAAAACCGTAAAGTACTGATAATCAAGAACGGACAAGTCTATTTATGATAACAATGTTTTAACCAACCATCACATGCCCTTCTGGGTAGCGGTATGAATTGGTGCTTACTGCATTACTCAACGCTAAAGCTAGTGTAAGTGTTCCCACTCGCCCAATATACATGGAGATTATAATGATAACCTTGCCCAAACTTGATAAGTCAGAAGTTACGCCCATGCTCAGTCCTGCGGTGGCAAATGCGGAAACCTGCTCGAAAACTATTTGCAGAATCGTGATATTTTCATTGCCAGACTCGGTAATGGCAAGTAAGAAAATTGCAATAATGTTATAAGTTGTGGCAAACATAAATATGGAAAATGCTTTCCTTACCAAATCGTTGGGAATAGTTCTCTTGGATATTTCAATTCTCTCTTGCCCTTTAATGCTTGCCCAAGAGGAGCGGGCAATCAGGTAAAATGTGGAACTCTTGATTCCCCCACCAGTCGAGCCTGGACAAGCTCCGATAAACATTAAGAAAATACAGAGAATAATGGTAGAATTCTGCAAAGCCATGTCATCTGCTCCGCCCCCGAAAGACATTGTGTTGAAACCCGCAGTTCGGCATGTTACCGATTGGAAGAATGCGGTATTGAGTGCTTCCACAATAGTCCTGTCTCGCAATTGATGCGATTCTAACAGCATGAAACCGATTGTCCCTAATGCAATGAGCCAACCTGTAGTTTTAATCGCTATTTTAGAACTAATTTTCAAGTCCTTCCAGGGGTGCAACCAGCGGTCTTTTATTTTGCTTGGAGTGAGTACATCTTCAATTGTGCCGAATCCAATTCCCCCTAAAATGATTAGAACGGCTACAATAAAGTGTAAAAAATACATTTTCTTTACAATCACATCGCCATCGCCAGGGAAAAGTGGGGAGTCAGAAGCAAGCATGTCTGTATAAAGCCCTCCTTCAAATAAGCTGAACCCTGCATTGCAAAACGCTGATATTGAGTGGAATAAGGAGAAAAATAACTTTTGCCCCAATCCTCTGAACTGCAAACTTTCATCCCAAGAGAAGAAAATAAAGATGAATCCAATAAATTCAATCGAAAGTGTAATGAATATGATTCTCCTCAATAAAGATTTTGCGGAAATCAATGATTCGCTACTCAAAAAGTCTTGAATGATAGATTGGTGTTTGATTCCCACGCCTTTCGCCAAGAAAGTAGCAAAGAAAGTAGCGAAAGATACAATTCCAATCCCCCCAAACTGAATAAGGAACATAATGACCAACTGCCCTTTGAAAGTGAAGTAAGTACCAGTATCTACCACAGCCAAACCTGTTACGCAAGAAGCACTAACCGAAGTGAAAAGAGCTTCCAAAAAAGGCATACTGTCTCTGTAAGAAATTTCTGGAGAGCCATAAGTCATGGCGGGGAGCATCAATAATGCTGTGCCAATCAAAATCAGGATGACGAAGCTAAAGATAAATGTGGAGGCAGGTTTATAATTCAAATCAGCAATTTTGGTGCTGATTTTCACTAACTCAAATCCTGTAAGCAGGGCTAAGTAAATGCTTAGAATATCTTGATATACCTTAAATGCATTCCCTACCGAGAACAACTCTATGTAATAAAGTATGATTTTGAAATCGAAAAGCTTATTTGAAACCCCATGTATTACTATGAAGGCAACCATGGCGAATTCAAACCAAGTGCTTTTCAAATAAACAAACCTTTGGAGTGCAAAAACCCATCTTACCAGATAGATACAGGAAAACACAATAAATACGTAATCTAAATTCCCATAGACCCAGGCAATTTCCGAAGCCGTAAGAATAAATCCGTATCGGTAAATGAGAAAGAAAAGCGCAATTACCATGTTGACAAAGGAAACTGCCTTTACCAAACCAAGCACGCCTACTCTCCAATTATATAAAATTTTGTTTAAACGATTACCAATATCTATCATAAGGCCATTATGGCAAATTTATGCTTTTTCAGTCGCTAATTCTCAAACGTGAATTCCGACTTAACATTTTATCAACGAAGATAAATAAATATAGGAAGTCCACAAATGGACTTCCTATAATAGAGATTATTGACAAAGATTGATTATGGAATCTGAAGATTGGCAGGTTGTGTTGGGAGTTGCCTTCAACAACACAGCCAACTTCCCATGCAGTAACTTTGCCAATATTCACTAATAAATGGTAAGGAACAAGTAAAAAACAGAAAAACCAGGGCAACCGCATCTAATTTAAGCCTTTTTTTGCCTATGTAAATCTAAACAAAATCGTTACTTAATAAAAAAGTTGTTGGTCTCGCAAATTATTTATGAACGCACGTGTATTTTAAAAAAAAATTGTAACGCTAAGTGCAAAAACTTATGATATTTATTGCTAAGACCAACAACGGCAATTTAACATAGCTATTTCTATAAAATTTAGGGCAAAACCTCTTTTTTTAATGCGGTTTCCCTGCAGAAAAACAGTCATACTACTGGACATTTCCAAAAATCAAGACCTCTGCCAGCGTTGCTTTTAGTATTATCCATATTCTGCTGTCTAAAATCTCATTTCTTTTTGAAATTAGCCAACTTTCACAATCAAATCAGCTGCTCTGTTCGAGTAACCAGCTTCGTTGTCGTACCAGCCAATTACTTTTACCATCGTTCCATTAGCAGAAGTCATTCCCGAATCGAAAATACAAGAGTGAGTGTTGCCTACGATATCGATGGAAACCAAAGGCTCGTCAGTATATTGTAGAATGCCTTTCAAAGCACCGCTTTCAGAAGCTTCTTTCATGGCTTGGTTTATCTGCTCAACAGTTACTTCTTTTTTCAAAATAGCTGTGAAATCAGTCAAAGAACCGTTTGGTACTGGCACACGCATGGCGCAACCATCCAGTTTCCCAGCCAAATGTGGCAACACCAATCCAACTGCCTTTGCTGCTCCCGTAGAAGTAGGAATGATTGAATAAGCGGCCGCTCTTGCTCTCCTCAAATCTCTATGAGGGGCATCTTGCAAGTTTTGGTCAGAAGTGTAGGCATGAACCGTAGTGATAAATCCTTTTTCTACACCAAATTTATCGTCCAATACCTTTGCCATTGGGGCCAAGCAGTTTGTTGT
The DNA here is from genome assembly GCA_963729615.1 of uncultured Cytophagales bacterium. GTDB lineage: Bacteria > Bacteroidota > Bacteroidia > Cytophagales > Flammeovirgaceae > JBLIFI01. The sequence continues at coordinate 198,324 of CAVSOI010000019.1, read as the reverse complement.
GCAAGAAGCATTTGAAAGGATGGTTTCATCGCCAGTCATTGTGCCTTCGTTCACGCCCAAAACTACTGTTTTGATTTCGCCTTTTGCAGGAGCTGAAATTACAACTTTTCTTGCACCAGCAGTTAAATGCTTTCCTGCACCGTCTTTGTCAGTGAAAATACCAGTAGATTCCAAAACCACATCTACTCCTAGCTTTTTCCAAGGCAAATCTGCTGGATTTCGCTCTGCATACACGTTGATATCTTTTCCGTTCACTACGAATTTATCGTCTGTGTAGGAAATTGTTCCATCGAATTTTCCGTGTATGGAATCATATTTTAATAAGTGCGCCAACGTTTTGTTATCTGTCAAATCGTTGATGGCAACCACTTCTACATTTTCCTTTTCCAAAAGGGCTTTGAAAGTCAATCGCCCAATTCTTCCGAAGCCATTGATGGCTACTTTAATTTTAGACATAGTCTTATTCAGATTTAAGTTATAAATTCAAACTAAAAAAATAATTCTGCATTCAATGCAAATTGGTAAAGATTATAGTTTGGAGCATGTTTGAATCGACTTATTTTTGGTTTCTACGGCTTTTCAAAAAATCAATCCAAACATACTCTTAAGCTTACCAATTCAGGGCAACCGCATCTAATTTAAGCCTTTTTTTGCCTATGAAAATCTAAACAAAATCGTTACTTAACAAAAACAGTTGTTGGTCTCGCAAATTATTTATGAACGCACGTTTATTAAAAAAAACTTGTAATGCTAAGTGCAAAAACTTGTGATATTTATTGCTAAGACGGGGAAGCCACCTTCCAACAACGGCAATTTAACATAGCTATTTCTATAAAATTTATGGCAAAAACCTCTTTTTTTGATGCGGTTGCCCTGTACCGATTCGTAAAGGTTGTGCAAAATTACAAATATTCTGTAATATGGCATAAGAAGTAGCAAGAAACAATTTCCAAGCTGTTTTTATAGGCACATTCGTTTGCACAGAAGCACTTTTGCTGAAATTAAGGTTTAAGGGTATGTTTGGATTTTGATATATTGGTAATGATGAGATGCGGATTGAATTGAAAATAGAAATCAATGAATATAGATTTTAATGCGTAAAAATGGCTTGAATTAGATGAAGTTGACCTGTGAAATCACAACCATTCTAATATTTTTGCCAAAGCAGGATTTCTGTTTTCCCCATTCCAAACAGCAGAAAGAATGGCTCTTTGTGGTATTTCTCGCAGTTCTATGAATTGGATATTCATATCGTAGCCATTTTTGAGCGAAGTCGGGACAATGGAAACTCCAAACCCATTCTCTACCAAACGGAAAATGGTGTTGGCATGGACTGTGTAATGTGAAATGGTTGGCGCAAATTCTGCTTGCTCAAAAATACTCATCACATTCTGGTAATAGATTGAGCTATATTTTTCCTCGAAGAGAATAAATGATTCTTCTTTCAGTTGTGCAATTGAGGTAAAGTTGGATTGGGAAATTGTGTGTTCAGAAGGCAAAACCAAACTGAAAGTATCGTTCAAAACTGGTTTGAGAATTAGCGGTTTCGGGACTTGATTCAACCTAACAAAGCCCAAATCTATTTCCCCATTTTTCAAGGCTCGGACTTGGGCAGAATTGTCTCGTTCCTTCAAAGTAAATCTTATTTTCGGGAGTGAGTTTTTGAGATTGAGCAAGAGTTCGGGAATCACATTTTGCATGGCAGAACCCACATAACCCATTCGGATTGTCCCTTGCAAACCTTCGCTCATCAATTTGGCATCAGACAAAGTATTTCCCAAGTTTTTCAGAATCAAACTAATTTCTTTCTGCAAATATTCCCCTTCCGAAGTCAGTTTGACATTTCGGTTGTTCCTGTCAAACAATTTGAAACCCAATTCCCCCTCCAAATTAGCAATCTGCTTGCTCAGCCCAGGTTGGGAAATAAATAAATTCTCCGAAGCCTTGCGAAAGTTCAATTCCTCGGCAACAGCTAGGAAATAGCGCAAATGGCGGAGTTCAATGTTTTTGAGGTTCATCTTGAAAAAGAAAGTGAAAAATAGCAGAATAGTAAAATAGGAAATTGAGAACAAAGAGAAAGGAATAAAGAGAAAAGAGCCAATACAAAATGTAGCACTTAAGTAGTACGCTAAATATATATCGTCCCGTTGGGCTACGGTTTATACATAAGTTTTTGTTCGTAATCTCATGGCGTTCTTCTAGTAGCCGACAACCTCTAGGTTGTCGGAATGAACTAAAAAGTCGTAATTCTGTGGTTGCAAGTTAGGAAACTTGCAACCATTGAGTCGAAATTAGGAAATTTCGATTAGCTACAATCACTTATTTATGCGTTATTATTGTTTTAAGGCGTTAAATTAAAAGATATGTATAATCCGTAGCCCGTTGGGACTTCATACTAATTCTCTAATTCGCCATTTCACAAACTCATAAATTCGCTAATTCTTACTTTTCTATTTTGCCACTTTACTTTTTTACTATTTGCCAAGGGCTTCCCAAAGAATTTCTACAGGATGTTTTGCTTTTCTGCCAGTTCCGTCCATAATTTGGTGGCGACAGCTTGTGCCAGGAGCGGCAATTTCCACGGTTTCGGGCTGTTTCCGAACTGCTGGAAAAAGTACTAATTCTCCCACTTTCATAGAGGTTTCGTAGTGTTCTTTTTCGTAGCCGAAAGAACCTGCCATGCCACAGCAACCTGAGCGAATTAAATGAACTTTGTAATTCTTGGGCAATTCCAACATTCTTTTGGTTGGAGTGAGTGAAGAAAGTGCCTTTTGGTGGCAATGACCGTGGAGTTTGATAACTTGCGCTCTGTCAGTAAAAACTCCACCATTAATTTTTCCTTTATCCATCTCCTTGGCAATGAACTCATCGAAACAATAAGTGTGTCTTCCCAAATATTCCGCATCAGGTTTCAGGTGCGAATCTACCAAATCCAGATATTCATCTTTTAAGGTTAGAATGGCAGAAGGTTCAATTCCGATAATTGGCGTTTCATCGGAAACCAATTTAGCCAGTTTTTGGACATTTTTTGTTGCTAAATCTTTTGCTTCAGTAAGCAAACCTTTAGAAAGGTAAGTTCTGCCAGATTCATAATGAGTTGGGAGTTCCACTTCATAACCCAATTTTTCGAGTAGCAGAATGGCTTTGATTCCCACATCAGAGTCGTTCAGGTTAGTAAATTCATCGCAGAAAAGGTAAACTTTCCCTCTTTCTCCAGCCGTTTTATTTTCCTTTTTCTTATGTTGATTATACCAAGCCCGAACCGTTTGTTTGTGGAGTAGGGGCAAAGAGCGTTCGGGAGCAAAACCCAAAGTCTGCTTCACAATTTTGGAAGTGAATTTGTTCTTGGCGAAAAAATTGTAAATACTCGGAGCATTGGAAGCCAAGCCAATAGTCTGCGTGAAATTGGCAATCATTTTTGTGCGAAATGGAATTCCGTTAGATTTGTAATATTGATGTTGGAATTCCGCTTTCATTTTCGCCATGTCCACATTGGAAGGGCATTCTTTTTTGCAAGCCTTGCAGGAAAGGCACAAATCCATCACTTCCTTAATTTCCTCGTGGTCGAAGCGATTCGTTTTGTTGGAGTGCGTGAGAAACTCCCTGAGATATATTTGCTCTTGCTCGTGTGGTGTCTTTTTCGTTGCGAGTTGCCATGTAGCTCGGACACATTGTTCCGCCCGTGATTTCGGTTTTTCGGCAATCGCCAGACCCATTGCACAATTCTGCGGAGCGCAAAATGCCGTGGTCTTTGCTGAAATCCAAAACCGTATTAAATTCGGGCGTTTCCTGACCTGCCGAGTAGCGCAAACTCGTGTTCATGGAAGGCGTATCTACAATTTTGTTCGGGTTGAAAATGCCATTCGGATCAAAAACTGTTTTCACTTCTCGAACCAATTCGTAATTTTTCTGCCCAATCATATAGCGTAGAAACTCGCCACGCAAACGCCCGTCTCCATGTTCTCCACTCAATGAACCTTGGTATTTTTTTACGAGTTTGGCAATTTCCTCGGCAATGGTTCGGAACATCTCGGTTTCCCTCATCAGTTTTCAAGTCGATGATTGGGCGCAAATGCAACTCGCCCAGTACCTGCGTGAGCGTAATGCACGCAGAAACAGTCCGTATTCCTGCAAAATCACATTGAAATCTCTGATGTAATTTGGCAAATCCTCCACCGCCACGGCAGTATCTTCAATAACCGCTACGGGTTTTGCATCGCCAGGAATGTTGGAAAGCAAACCCAACCCCGCCTTTCCTCAAAGTCCAAACTCGCTTAATATCCTCGCCTTTCACTACGGGGAAATGATAGCCCAAATCTTCAATTTTCAGCGCAGTTTTGAAAGCGATAGTCGTTTTTTCCAAATCCTCTCTCTGATGATTTGCAAATTCCACCACCAAAACTGCCGCTGGGTCTCCTTGCACAAAAAAGCGGTTTTCCTGTTGCTCAATATTCGTTTTTGTGCATTCCAACATAAAATGATCCATCAATTCACTTGCGTAAGGCTTGAATTTGAGTGCCACCAAATTGGCTCTCAAAGCTTCATCAATCGAATTGAAATGCACGCAAACCAGACATTTATATTCTGGCGGAAGTAAATCCAAATGTATTTTCGCCTCTGTCGTAAATGCCAAAGTTCCTTCAGAACCTGCAATGAGTTGGCACATATTAAAGTTGGGCTTGCCTTTGGTAAATGGCGCAGTCTCCAACAACATATCTAACGCATAACCTGTGTTTCTGCGTGGAATGGAAGGTTTTGGGAACTTAGTCCCTTATCTCCTTCTGGTTGGATTCATCCGCTAAAATATGGTTGATTTTAGCGTAAATTTTATTTTCCAAACTCGCATTTTCCGACTTGCCCAAATCAACTTTCTCTCGGAATTGCTCAGTCTCTAAATTGTTGAAAACAGCATCTGAACCATCGCTCAAAATTGCTTGCACTTCAATCAAATGTTCTCTGGCACTTCCGTAAATGATTGAGTTTGCGCCACAAGAATTGTTGCCAATCATGCCACCAACCATGGCTCGGTTGGCGGTAGAAGTTTCAGGAGCGTAGAATAATCCGTACTCTTCCAAATATTTGTTCAATTCATCCCGAACTACGCCAGGTTGCACTCGCACCCATCTTTCAGCTCTATTTACCTCCAAAATTTTAGTGAAAGTCCTCGAAACATCTACCACAATTCCTTTTCCTACCACTTGCCCAGCCAAAGAAGTTCCGGCAGTTCTCGGAATGAGAGAGGTTTTGTTGGAGCGAGCAAAACGAATCAACTTTTTGATGTCCTCCGCATCTTTCGGGAACGCAACCGCCAAAGGCATTTCCCGATAAGCAGACGCATCAGTCGCATAGAGCGTACGCATGGTGGTGTCGAAATGCAGTTCCCCTTTGAGTTGCCTTTTGAGTTGCTGGAGTGGTTGCATAGATATATTACTGATTCTTTTTTATTCCTAGAAAACAAAGATACACTCGAAGAATGGAAAATCTTTTTACCAGAACAAGGAATTGATATTTAAGTTGAAGTTATGGATTCAAAATCCTGATTTTCTTTTAACAATACTGTGCAACGATTTTATTACCACAAACTGGCAAAATAGCCATTACGAGTATTTAAAGAGGTGTTGGGTAAAAGCCGCATACACGCATTTAATTAGATATGAGGATTTTGAATACATCATAACAGAATACAAATATTTGATTATCAATTATTTAACTATCTTTTGAAATACATCAAAACCTTTGCACAGTATTGTAAGTGCAAATACACAATAAATATCAAAAGTCAATTTTAAGGGTGGGAAATGTCGGTTTTAATTTCCCGTATCTATATATTTTCACATTTTCAAATTCCCACATTAAATTATGCTCATCCGAATTGTAAGAATGACTTTCCAAAAAGAGAAGGTTTCCGAGTTCCTAGAAATGTTTGATGGAGTGAAATCCAAAATCAGGGCTTTTGAAGGTTGCGAGTATTTGGAACTTTGGCAAGATGCCGACCAACCGAATATTTATTTGACGCACAGCCATTGGCAAAATCCAGCAAATCTGGAAGACTACAGACATTCCGAACTTTTCAAAACCACTTGGGCGAAAACAAAACCGATGTTTGCCGATAAACCAATGGCTTTTTCTGTAAATTCGGTGTAACTACTCAGGTTGTCAGATTATTAAAAGTAAAATAAATTCCTTAAACTTGGGTAATGAATGACAAAGCACGGATAGCAGAATTAGAAGCCCAAGTAGCCTCATTGGAGGCTAAAGTTGCGTTGCTTCTGGCAGAGCTATCCAAGCGGAAGTTGTCAAAAGACAGTAGCAACAGTCATAATCCGCCAAGCCAGGATAAATACAAGAATAAAGCTCGTCAGAGTTTGCGTAAAAAGAGTATGCGCAAATCGGGAGGACAGCCCGGGCATAAGGGTCATACGCTTGAAATGGTATCGGAGCCGACCCATGACCATGAGCTAGAAGTGCCTACTGCCAGGGCTGCGGCACTGATTTGGTTGACCAAAAGCATCATTTGGTATCCAGGCTGCAGGTGGTCGATATCCCCCCAATAGTCCCGGTCTACACCCAGTATAGCCAATATGGATGTCATTGCCCTACTTGCAACCATCATCAGAAAACCCCCTACCCAGAGGGCGTGAACGCTCCAATCCAGTATGGAACAGGCATTGAGGCACTTGTGAGTTACCTGAATGTGTTCCAGTACATTCCCTACAAGCGTATGAAATTATTCTTCCGCGATGTGCTGGGCCTGGATTTGAGCCAGGGAAGTATTGAGAATATACTCACGCGTTCTGCCCAGAAGATGGACTTTGTCTATCAGGAAATCAAGAACCAAATCGAGCAGGCTGATTCTGTGGGTTCTGACGAGACGGGGGCCAAGGTGGATGGGGAGAAATGGTGGATCTGGGTGTGGCAGAATGTGCAGAATACGTTTTTGAATGCCTCCGAAAGCAGGGGCAGCAAGGCAGTGGATGAGGTTTTCCCTGAGGGACTGCCCAACGCCATCCTCGGCTCGGACCGCTGGCCGGCACAGCTGAAGATGGTCTCGCAGGGCAATCAGCTATGTCTGGCCCACCTATTGCGTGACCTGATCTGGATTGAGCAGAGCGAAAAAAGTGATTGGGCAACCCAGTTCATTGCGGCCCTCCGAGAAGGAATAGGCCTGAATAAAAAAGCAACCATCAGGCAGGAAGCCTACCAGATTGACGCCCCCGAGGCGCTGGGGCTGGAGAATAAGCTGAATCAATTATTGGCCTGCACCATTCTGAAGGAGGAAAGCCCCGAGGCATACAAATTTCAGCGATCCATGATTAAAAACAGAAACAGCCTACTTACCTTCCTGTATCACTTGAATGTACCTCCGGACAATAATGGCTCGGAGAGGGCAATCAGGAATTTAAAGGTAAAACAGAAAGTGTTCGGGGCAATTCAAAACCGGGCAACAACGCTTTTGTGTAATCAGATCGGTAGTCGATACCCTCGTAAAACGAGGACTTGACCTCATGGCTGTCATCAAGCAAATACTCAATGGAAATCAGTACCAATACTATTGAGTCCTAGCTCAATTTTAATCGCCATTTGACAACCTGAGTAGTTACAATTCGGTTACAAAACTTCTTTAGAGGCAACTACTCGGGTTGTTTAAGTTATTGATTTTCAATGTGTTATAAATTGCACGAAGAATTTAAATGTAACTTTTAAATTGAATTAGTGTTTTTACATTCGAAGTAATTTGAACAAGTACTCAAATTAGCTAAATAATCTTTGAATAGTACAATAAAAGAGCCTGAGTAAGAAATAGTACAATATGTATGAAAATAGGAAAAATAAGACAATATGCTGTTTTATAGGCTGGAATCGCTCAATTTTTTAATTCGCCAACTCGCTAATCCACCAATTCGCCAACTGAGTAATTACCATATTCTTAATAGCCACTCATTCCCAATTTCGACATCCTACCAAAACCTATTTGCTTAACTCATAAATTCATCGGATTTTTGGGGCATTGATTTTTTTAGAAACTAAACATAAATAAAATGGATTTCCTTTATTTCATCTTAATTGGAGGGTTAGCAGGTTGGTTGGCAGGAATTATTACGAAAGGCGGTGGTTTTGGAATCCTAAAAAATATTCTCATCGGAATTGTAGGCGCATTTCTGGGTGGTTGGACTTTCGGTTTGTTGAATATCAAAGCCTATGGATTTATAGGCTCCCTACTAACCGCCACAGTTGGGGCAATTATTTTGCTTTGGATTTTGGGGAAAGTGCGGAAGAAGTAGTTTTCTGGTAGAGGCTTTCTCTTCTATCCTGCTATTATATAACTGCAATGCGATTCCCCTACGGAAGTCGCCACCGACTTGCACCTACTCGAAAGCATTGTTTCTATCAGAAAAGTATGCAAACTCAAATGGCGTAAGTACAAGTACAAAATAGAAAGTCGGATGGTCGATGCCACAGTAAAATACGTATTGACAATCAGCATCTTACAAAAGTTAAGATGTTACGATAAATTCGCCTGATTAATTATCTAATATTCTTACAACATATTGACAAATAATTCTCTAAAGTATCTGCTGGTTGAGGTTTCTTAACCTCAACCTTGTCTGCTTGAGTTTCCAAACTCAACAATAGACCAAATTTCCGCAACTGACCGAGCTATTTGGCAGTTCACCGATTCCACTTTTCACTTACAAGCCTTCGAGTAAGTATATTCGTGCAGTTCGAATTACTAATTGGTTTGTGGAAAGGTGGTATCTCTTTGGGATTCCACTTTTTTTGTTTCCCAACTTATCTAAATCTATTTGCAAGAGAGTGGTTTTCCCTGCAACTTTACACTTCAATCCGATTAGAACTAACTCAACAATAAAATTATGGCTTCTGCTAAAAAAATAGGTATGCTTTCCTTCGTTGTAATCTTATCTCATTGGCGGAGGAATTTTCTCCTTCTTTTATTACGGTGCTTACAGCACGGTTACAGAGCAGGTAAAGTAACGAAAATCAGCAAGAAAGGCTACATTTTCAAAACCTACGAAGGTGAATTGAACTTGGGAATGAACGAAAAACCTTGGGCAGTTCTCTAGTAGATGGAGGTAAGAGGATGTGCTAGAAAAATTAGAAGAAGTTTCCCTAACTGGAGAAAATGTAAAATTGCATTACGAAGAAAAGCACGTGCAATTTGGCTGGCGTGGAGATACCAAATATTTTGTAACTCGTGTGGAGAATATTGCCAGGGAAGTAGATTGAAAATATAATTTGTTAGAGAAACCTGCCAATTCTTGAAAAATTGACAGCTTTTTTTATTTCAATTTTGTGGAATTTAATGGAGAACCCATCATTTATATAAATAACTTTCATTTATTTTTGAAAGTACAATAACTTTACTATTTTTGGTAAGTCAAACTGCAAAAGCCATGAAAAACAAAGCTGAAAAAATCATGATTTACGATAGCCATTGCCCACTTTGCCAATGGTACACAGGCGAGTTTGTAAAACAAGGAATGTTGAATGAAAACGGAAGACTCGCTTTTGAAAATGCCACTCGAGAGACTTTCCAGAAGTTAGATTTAGTGAAATCCAGACATGAAATACCCTTGATGGATGCCAACGGTGGGGAAACGATCTACGGTTTGGATAGCCTGAAATATATGCTCGGACTCAAATTTCCCAAACTGATTTCAATTCTCAATTTCCAACCCATGTATAAACTCACCAAAGAATTCTATTCTCTTGATTTCCTACAACCGAAGAGTCATTAGCGGAAGCAATGAGCAAGGCAAAAACTTCAATTGCGAACCCGATTTCAACTTATTTTATCGCCTGCTTTTCATATTTCTCACAATCATTATGGCAAGTTTTTCTGCCATTTTACTCGCCAAAGAACTATCTAAATGCAGATTTGATTGACAATGTAAGAGCTTTTCTGCCAGCAATGGGTTTAGGTTGGATTGTTACCGCCATAGTTGCTAGAATGTTTCCTCAACTTTAAAAGTTGGATGGATTACATTGGACATTTGGGAAGTATTTTGGCGGTTGGAGTTTTCCTTTTCTTGCCTTGGCTAGTTTTCTACAACCTTTTCGCCAACCCAAGTGCACTCATCCTTTTTGTTGGAGTGGGAATTAGTGCGTTTTTCATGATTCGGGAACATTTTCGTAGAGTCAAAAACTACAAAATTCCATTTTTATTAAATATGCTTTGGTTGGTAAGTTGGATTGTGGGTAGCAGGATATTTGTTTGTGTGATAAAGATATTAGACGTGAGATTTTGGATTTCAGAAAAAAACTAAAAAAAAATGCCCTGTCTGTCAGAACCTCAGTCCTGATAGACCAGGGATTCTCAAATACGATGCGACCCGAAGCGGGTGCTATCGGCTCGAGGAAAATGGAAAACGTATAGTAGTATGAATAAAGATACTAGAACGATAAATACATGAAGTCCTTCGCTTTTCAATTCGCTAAATTTCTTACCAAAATAGGGCTATTCTTTAGTATTTTGATACTTGTCTATAGCTTTTTAGGGATTATGAGGATTAATTCTGTTTGCAAACTTCAATGGAGATGTAGTTTATTCTTACAATTATTTTACATTCTTTGCTATCAATACTTGGTTCATTCCTAGCAGTATAATACTCGGTATTCTTGCGCTGTATTTGAGAGAAAAGGAAGAAAATATTCGGACTAAGTTGAAAATTGAACTGACATTGTTCTACATTTCAATTGTGATTTTATCTGTCAATTTCCTAATTGCTTTTATCATATCCTAGCAAACCAATATGCCCAAAATAACAATCCATACACAAATCAATGCTTCCAAAAGAACTGGCTTTCGACCTTTCCCGAAATATGGATTTGCATGAAATTTCCACCGCTAAAACTGGAGAAAAAGCAATTGCTGGAGTAACTAAAGGCCTGATTGGCTTGAATGAAAGCGTAACTTGGCGAGCGAAACATTTGGGCATTTGGCAAAATCTCACTTCAAAAATTACCGAATTCAATTTCCCAAATTCCTTTGTAGATGAAATGCAACAAGGAGCTTTCAAATCTTTCAGACATGAGCATTTATTTGAGGAAACCGATGGAGTTACCTTAATGACAGATATTTTCGAGTATAAATCTCCACTAGGCATTTTAGGTAAACTGGCAGATTGGGTGTTTTTGGAGAAATACATGACTCAACTTCTTCAAGAAAGGGTGCTGATTATTAAAGAATATGCAGAATCGGGGAAATGGAAAGAGTTGTAAGTAAATTCAAAAATATTCTGGAAGAACGGGATACAATAAAGTTTATGAACCTAAAAGAGTTGAGTAGCTGGCGGTGTCGGCAGACCCGCCAGTCTGCGGTTGCTATAATCAATTCGTGTTCATAAACTCTAATCATTGATTTCCTGATTTTAAAATGTCTCTACACAAAATCCTTACTTTTCTGATTGCAACTGTCTGGTTCGTAAATGGACTTTACTGTAAAGTGCTGGATTTCGTGCCTCGGCATAGGGAAATTGTAGCGAATATTTTGGGCGAAGAATATGCTAGAGAATTGACTATTTTGATTGGAATTTCCGAAATTGTGATGGCAATTTGGGTTCTCAGTAATTTCAAACACCGATGGAGTGCCATTTCCCAAATCGTGATTGTTGGGCTAATGAATATTTTGGAGTTCACACTTGTGCCAGATTTACTGCTTTGGGGAAAATTTAATATTCTGTTTGCGCTCGGTTTTATAGCAATTGTCTATTATAATGAGTTTGTTCTCAATCCAAACCAAACTAGAAATGCTTGATTTTCTGAAAGACCATCCTTTTGCAGTTGAAGCTTTTTTTGAAAGCTCTCTGGTTTTTACTTTTGCCATTCCCAAATCTGAACTCGAAAGCATGATTCCGCCTTGTGTCGAATTGGATGTTTTTCAGGACAAATGGGCGTTTATTGCCGTGGCAATGGTGCAGACTAAATCTCTCCGCCCAAAAGGGTTTCCTGCATTTATAGGGAATGATTTTTTCTTGATTGGCTACCGAATTTTTGTCCGATACAAAACTCCTGAAGGGAAAAGTTTGAGAGGATTATACATTCTCAAATCGGAAACCAATAAGAAGAAAATGGAATACTTGGGGAATATTTTCACGCATTACAATTACACAACTACCGATATTCAACAGTTTGTAAATCAGGAAGATAAAACTATAAAATCCAAGCAATCAGATTTTGAAGTTTCCCTAAACCTAGAGAAAGAAGAAGTAGATTTGCCAACCAACTCTCCATTTGCCAATTGGAAAGAAGCCAGAAGGTTTGCTGGTCCGCTTCCATTTACTTTCACTTTCGATTCGGAGAAAAGCCGAGTTCTAATCATTGAAGGTGTTCGGCAAAACTGGAAACCAAATCCCGTTGAAGTGAAGAACTATCATTTTGGCTTTATCAATTCGTTCGGATTTTCAGAAGCAAATTTGGCAAATGCTTTTGTAGTCGAAAATATTCCCTATTCTTGGAAAAAAGGCAGAAAAGAACAATGGAAACAACACTAAGGAAACCATTTCAGGGGATTACCAATATTGTCAAATTCAACTGGCATTTCTACGCAATTTCAATCATTGCACTGTTGGCAATTGGTTTTTCTTTGCCTTTTCTGAATGAATTATTTCAGTTTCTAGCATTATTTCTGCTTTTTTCAATCTCCGCCACTACGTTCATTTCCCTGTTGGTTTCGCTTTATGTCTATGATTTGTCTGGATTGTACAAATTCGATTGGATGAGCGAAATCCAACCAAATGACAGAAAAAAAGCAAGCTTGAAAATAGTCAATATCAATGCAGGATTTGATGAAACGAGTGGTTTGATTCAGCAGAAATTTCCAAATTCAGAATTGGTTGTACTGGATTTCTACAATGAGAAAATCCATACCGAAATATCCATTAAGCGAGCCAGAAAGGCTTATCCGCCATTTCCAAATACACAATCTGTACAAACTTCTCGTCTTCTGTTGGAGTCAGAAACTGCCGATTTGGTTTTCCTAATTTTCTCAGCGCATGAAATCAGAGAGGAACAAGAAAGAATTGTTTTTCTGGAAGAAATCAAGCGAATACTGAAGTCCAAGCGGAAAAATCGTTCTGATTGAACACCTGCGAAATTTGCCGAATTTTCATTGCCTACAACATTGGTTTTCTACATTTCCATTCGCTCAAAACTTGGAAAACTGCTTTCCAAAAAGCAGGATTGGAAATTAATTCTAAGCAAAATTCAATCCATTCGTACACAGAATTACACTCCAGAAGCATGGAAACACACCTTAAATTTATTGGTTTTCTGTTGATTGTTTTGGCGTTGGTTCACGCCATTTTCCCACGCTATTTCCTTTGGAAAGATGACCTTGCGCCTCTCAGTCTAATCAATCGGCAAATGATGTACGTTCATACCTTCTTTGTGGCATTCGTTGTTTTTCTCATCGGTTGGCTTTGTCTAGATTCATCTACCGAAATAGTGGAAACCAATTTGGGAAGGAAAATCTCTTTGGGTTTTGGTATTTTCTGGTTGGTTCGATCTGATTATTCAATTCTTCGGCTATTCCTCAAAACTTTGGAAAGGGAAAACGATTTGAAACAAGCGTACACATTGTTTTTTCGTTTCTTTGGGGTTATCTGACAACTGTCTTTTTTATGGTAGGATTGAGTTAGTAGTTAAGACATCGGACTGGCATTGTTTTCGAGAATGTAGAGCGAGCTTCCCTAACTGGTTCTCAAATGAGTTCGGAATGTCTTGTTTAGTCTTTAAATCTTGTAAATCCGAGAAATCTTACGAAGATTGTCGCAACTTACTTAACTTCGTACAAACTAAAACTAACTTCGTTTCGTTGAAAGTTAAAAAGGAACAATAGAGCGCGCATTTATTTGTTTTCTGTTCCAAAGAGAGTTGACCCAAAGGAATTTCCCCTAAATATGCCTGACTTCAAAAATATTTCACACTCCACGATTATCTTTTTCCTGCTTTTTTTGGGTGGATTTGGCTCTGCGAAAGCAGTTCCCGAATTGCTGGTTTTAACTGAAGAACAAGAGACTTACCGACTCGAAAACTATCTCGAAGTATTATTAGATCCGACTAATTCGCTTTCTTACGAGGAGGTTTCTTTGCAGAAAAGTAATCGTTTCCGCCCAATTAACGAGATAAATAATCTTTACGAAAACATTGATTCTATTGTTTGGCTTCGGTTCAGAGTATCGAATGAAAGTGCCAGAGAGCGTTTTCTGCTGTCATTGGGCTTCTTAGATGAGGTAGAATTATTTGGCGGGCTTTCGGTTAAGAAAGATGGAATGCTTACTCCATACGAACTTCGGGAAAATCATTATCGGGAGATATCCTTATTTGGAAATTGACTTATTCAAAGGCGAAGAACATATTTTCTACCTCCGTGCGAAACTCCAATCGCCAATTATCAAATCCAATTCAAAAGACACCGAACCACTGCACCAAATCAAGCTTTATCATTACGAAGAGAGTAGAGGAAAACTACAATAATTCGCAGTATTTTTTGGGTTTGCACACTGGAATCATGCTGCTGATGATTCTGTATAACTTGGTGGTTTTCATATTCATACGAGATAAAAGCTATATTTTCTACATACTCTTTCTTGGGCTTTACACATTGGCAAGTGCCACAATTGATGGAACAACTTACGAGTTTTTATGGGGAAATTATCCCAAATGGAATTTGGTGGCAACTCGCCATCTGCTAGGTGTTGCCTGGATTTTTTACCTGCTCTTTACACGAGATTTTCTGAATACAAAATCAAAACTTCCTAAATGGAATATGATTTTGAATATTGTGTGTAGCATTTCAGTTCGGAATTATTTTATTGAATATTTTCGAGAATTTGGCTGAACTGGTTGGCAATTGTTCAAGTGTTGGCAAGCATGATTGTGGTTTTTGCAGTCTACTGGCATAATTGCCAAACAAGGGTTTCCGCCCAGCCTATTTCTTTTTGGCAGCCAATTTCTGTTTGCTTGTTGTAATTTCCCTGCTGGCTTTGTTCGGATTGGGAATCATTGAAACCAATCCATTCGACTATTACGCACTCCAAATTGGAATGACTCTGCAGGTTTTGCTTTTTGCAACTGCATTGGCAGACAAAATCAATTTGATGCAAAATCAGATTATTGACTCAGCAAAAGGAGAAGCGAGAAATAATTCAACAGCAAAATAGTGAATTGGAGACCCGTGTGAAAACAAGAACAGAGGAGTTGGAAAGCAAAAACCAAACGCTGACAAGTCAGAAACGAGAAATTGTGATCCAAAATAAAGAATTGGAGCAACAGAATGAGGAGATTACCGCTCAAAAGGAAATGATTGAGGAGCAAAGACTAGCCGTTTCCAAAGCTTATAAAGACATTAAAGTCTTGAAGGAAATGGGCAGGAAAATCAACTCTACGCTCGATATTAAGGAGATTATCAAAATTGCTTACGAAAATATCTCCAAACTTGTAACCTCCACCGCCTTCGGAATTGGCACGGTAGATTGGGATGCCGAGCAAATAGAAATGATTGGCTACTACAAACATGGCAAGCATTTCCCAGACTATTACGTTCCTCTTAGCCAAGATAAACGACTGATTGTGTGGAGTGTACTGAACAACAAAGATGTTTTCGTGAATGATTACCACGCAGAATATGAGCAATATGCCACAGCAGAAATTCGAGTCGGAAATGGATATTGAAATCCCCAATTCCCTCGTTTATATTCCGCTTTCCATCAAAGGGAAAGTAATTGGGATTTTGTTGGTGCAAAGTGAACAGAAAAATGCTTTTACGGAAGCGCAATTCGATATTCTGAAAAGTTTTGCAGAATACGTAACGGTTGGAGTTGACCATGCCGAAGCTTACAGCCAAGTGAAGGAAGTGAATGAAGAATTGGGAATCAAGAACACGCAAATCATTGATAGTCTGCGCTATGCAAAAACCATTCAAGATGCAATTCTGACTGATTCCGAGAAATTCAGTCAAGCCTTTTTAGAGTATTTCATATTCTACCGTGCAAAAGATGTGGTTTCTGGAGATTTCTACTGGTTGGCAGAGCAGAAAGGAAAAGTGCTGATTGCCTGTGTAGATTGTACTGGACATGGCGTTCCTGGCGCATTCATGTCTATGGTTGGGCATGAATTGCTGAACGAAATTGTGGTTCAGAAAGGCGTAACCGACCCCGCTTTGGTTTTGATGATGCTCCACAGCGGAGTCAGAAAAGCACTCCAACAGGAAATTGGCAAGAATGACGATGGCATGGATATGAGCCTTTGCGTGATTGACAGAAAAGACGACAGAGAAGTGGAATTGACTTTTTCGGGCGCAAAATCAAGCATTTTCTATACAAGTAACGGAGAATTGATTGAAGAGCGAGGCGATAAAAAATCGATTGGAGGGAATGCAAAAAGAGACTTCCCGTAAGTTTACTTCCCAAACAATCCAACTGCAAAGAGGAGACATACTGTATCTTTCCACCGATGGATTTTTTGACCAGCATAACATGAAAAGGAAGAAGTTTGGCAAGAAGCAATTCATTCAAATGCTTGACGAAATGAAGTCGGAAAGCTTTGAAAATCAGCGAGCTATACTTAAGAAAGAGATTCTACGATTTCAAAGGAAACCAGTACCAAAGAGACGATGTTACTGTGATTGGATTGAAGTTGTAAACAGCCGAAGTCTAGAATTGTAAGTCCTGAAGCTGAAAATTATACAAATGGATTTCCTACAGAAACATATAGAAGCCCTTATTTTTTGCGCTCCGAAACCTATTAACTTAGAGATTTTGCAGAATTGCCTTTCCGAAATGTTTGAGACAGAAGTTCCTGAACAAGATGTTTTGGATAGAATAGAAAAGCTAACAGAAAAATACCAATCCGATGAATTTTCTTTTGAGATAATAGAAGCGGGTGGCGGTTTTCAATTCATGACTAAGCCTGCCTATCAGGAAAGCATCGGCAGTTTTCCTGAAACAAACTTCCAAGAAAAGACTTTCCAAATCTGCCTTGGAAACGCTTTCCATCATTGCCTATCGCCAACCAATTACCAAGCCTGAACTAGAGCAGATTCGTGGTGTGAATTGCGATTATGCCATTCGGAAATTGCTCGATAAAGAATTGGTTGAAATCCGTGGGAAATCTGATGGCGTAGGAAGACCCATGCTCTACGGAACAGCTCCGCAATTTCTGGAGTACTTCGGAATCAACCACCTCAACGAACTACCCACTCCAAAAGACTTTGCTGAAGAAGAAGAGGAAGAAATGTGAGAATTTGTAAATTTGTAAATTTGCGAATGAAGTAAATGAAGTCAAAAATCTGATTTCCAACTTGAAATAATTAGCCATTAGCATCTTAAAATCCAAAAAAGAGATTATGCAAGAAAAACTAACATCAGAAGGAGTCTGTGTGTTTTGTGAGAATACTTTCAAACAAGCGGGCATGAACCGCCATTTGAATACGCACCTGAAAAAAATGGAGAAAGAAAACTCCAACAAAAAAAGTTCTTATCTTGTAAATGTGAAAGCAGACATTATGTTTCTAAGCCTTTGGGTAGATGGCAAAACCGATTTTGGAGAATTAGATGATTTTCTCCGAGCCATTTGGCTAGAGTGCTGTGGCCACATGAGTTCATTCAGAGATTATAACGGAAATTATTCCCATCCAAAAGAAGATAATGATGATGTTTTTGGCTTTGGATTCGATTTCGGAAGTAATGCACAAGAAGTGCCTATGGATTTTGAAGTAAGTAAAGTTTTTAGGAAAGGGAAAAAGTTGAATTATGAGTATGATTACGGAAATTCTACTTACTTAAAAATAGAGGTAAAGCAAGCTTACGACATGCCAGCTTCTGACTCAATTGTGCTGCTATCAAGAAATGAGCCATTGAAAATAATGTGCGTAACTTGTGATGCCAACCCAGCCACGGCAATTTGCTCTATTCATTTATGGGAAGGAAAAGGGTATTTCTGTGAGAAATGCGCAAAAAAACATGAGAAAAAATGTGGAGATTTTGAAGATTATGCTCGTTTAGAAGTCGTCAATTCTCCAAGAATGGGCGTTTGTGCTTACGAAGGCGGAGCAATTGATACCGAACGTGATGGCGTTTATACAGAAAAAGTTTAGCGCATCAACTCCTAATTCTACTTTAAGACTCTAAACTACAGTTTGTCTAAACTGTGCTTTTTCCATTGGTTTGACCAGCCGAAAGGTCTGAAAAAGACCATTTCCGAGGTAGTTGCATACGGACAATCATGGCTTTAACATCTAAACAAGTACTCGACTGCTAGAGTGTTAAAGTAGAATTACTTAGGAACGGGAAATAAATGGTAGTGTTCGACTATGGTATGGAAACTAAAAATGTGAATTTGGATTTACAAAATCTTGCTTTATGTTCCAAATAACCCCAATTATGAGTTGTATATTTGATAAGTACAATTGTTGATTGGGGAAATGAAGACAGGGTGGCCTGACCATGAAGAATGAAGAATTAAAAATGAATTAAGTAATTGCTAATCAGCCACTTAGTATTTTTTTTGTTTAGTCAAAATATTGACATACAGTTTTTAATTAAATCTAAAAATAGTGGTACTGAAAATGCAAAGTATGTTGCTTAGCTTTGTATCATGGACAGAGAACGATTTGAAAAATATAAATCCCTGCAATATTGTACAAATGCAGATTGCAAGCATTTCAATGAGATAGGTGCAGGCAATATCTGTACTGGTTCCAGCCGGAAGAATCAGGTGTACTGCAATAATTGCAAAAGTCGGTGGGTGGTTACCAAAGACACCTTTTTCTTCGGCCTGCGCAGTGATATATCTGTGATAGTAAGTGTACTGAAAGAGCTCTCTGAGGGCAAAAGCCGTAGGGCAGTCGCAAGGACGACCGGTGTCTGCATGAAAACACAGAACAGGTGGATAGGGCTTGCCGCTGAACACATTGAGCTGATCAGTCATCATTTAGAGGAAGGCCTTCATCTGGACAGAGTCCAAATAGATGAATTCTGGAGTTTTATTTCAAAAAAAAGAGCGCCTTACAGCAGAGGAGAAATCTGAAAACCCAGAAACGGTGGGCGACAGGTGGACTTTTGCGGCTGTTCTGCCAGAAAGCAGCTATCTCCATGTGGTTCATAGCGGTCAGCGAAATCAAGAGGAGGCAACTGCCTTCGTTGAGCAAATCAGAGAGCACAGTGATGGCTCGGCACCGTTTTTTGAAAGTGATGGCTGGTTTTATGAGGAGGTTTTGACGGACGTGTACAGTACACTTCAAGAAGTTCCCTATAAGGGCCGGGGGCGCAGGCCATTGCCTATAAAGGTAGCAGACCAATCGTTAAAATATGCACAAGTCGTCAAAGAGCGCAAGAATGGCAAAATAACTAGGATATCGACCCGCATCGTATTGGGCGATGAGTTGGAGATTCTTGAGATTTTGGATAGAAGCGAGCGTTGCAATACCATTTCCACCTCTTTTGTGGAAAGCCGAAATGGTGCTTTTCGCAAAGACAATAAGCGTCTGGCACGTAAGACCAAGTGCCACTCCAAGAAAGTCGAGCCACACGATGCCCATGTGATTTTCCTGAAAGGGGTATATAATTTGACGAAAGAGAATGAAAAATTTAAAATTCTTGTCAACCCTGAGGCAAAACTATTTGAAACGAAGTACAAAAAGGTTTCTCCTGCCATGAAACAAGGATTGGTTACTCGAATTTACTCTTTAGAAGAACTATTACTGATGAAGCCCTTGATGTTTAGCATACTTTAAATGTGCAGTACCAAAATAGTGCAATACATTAAATCTTAATTTTTTGACTATACTAAAAAAAATACAGTTAACCTGCTGATAATCAAATTTTTAAATCCATTATTCGGGTTATCTAAAAATCAACAAACTAAATTAGTTTCAGAGAATAAATGGTTTGTATTTTAAGGGTGGGAAATGTAGTGTCTATACAGACAAGTCTGAATTTAAGTATTTCAATAAACTTATTTCACCATCGAGAAGGTGGTAGTGTGAAAGAGGTAAGGCTACTCTATGGATAATTCGGCACAAGCGGATGCTTGCGCTATGGTTTTTATTTTGTTAGCCTTACCAGCTTATCACTACCGAGAAGGTTTTGTGGGCTATGCCACATTATTTTGTCCCGGCTGGGAACAGCTTGACTTACCTCAAAAATAAACTGTGATAATGTTACAAGTTATTATTAACTCGTTCCTAAATTATTTTCTCAATAACTGCATGTTGCCACTCACTAACTTTTCTCAAAAAGGCACTTTATTGAAAAAGAAAACATTTCGTTTCGATTTTTCAGATTCCCCCGTGCTGTTTTTAATTCGCTGATAACCCCAAGCAATAAAGTAATTGTCGAACCAATAAGCCAAATCGCTGTCTAGGTTTCTGGTAACTCGATCGGTTTCGTAAGCAGTTTCAATCAGTTGCTCTTGTTTGGAGACAGAAATTTTCCCGCCTTCAATTATTTGGGAAAGTAAGTTTTCCTCTTGAAAGCGTAAAGCAATTTGATTTTGTTCTTCTTCCAAATTTAGCTTCACAACTTCTTTCAAGCGCATCAATTTCACATCGTCCAGTTCAAAACTGTTGTCCCATTCCAAGTTTCCTTGCTTGTCGAAACTTGCCAAAAATGCGTGCGTATATTGAAATCCATCAAAAACTTGTTGCATATTATTGTTTCCGAATCTGTTTCCATAAGGGTTTCTGAAACCTGCCAACTCCAATCCAAACCACCAATTCCATTATTATTTACGTAACGGTAAGTCGGGTAATAAGCCTCTGCCATCAGAATATACCGATTGTCTCGGAAAATCAGATTGTGAATGAGCAATCTATATTGCAAATCCAAATCTTTGTTTTTGCTTTTCTTCTTCGCTTTTTTCTTGGCAATTCGGTCTCTCTTTTTCTTTGGGAGATAATTGAAGAAATTCTCTAAATCAGTGAAATTGTAATATTTGATGTATTTCTGTGTCGTTCCATCCATTTCGGCAATATACAATCCATCAGAAAGTCGGGAATTTCCATTGGCATAAGTTCCAACAATTACCGCATTTCCTTCTTCGCTAATTGACTGTTTTCCCGAAAGCAAATTCTTATTGTTGTCTATGAGGCAGGGCAATCTCACTCGCCATATTTCCGTTTGGCTCAAATGACTGCAAAACCATGGTAGATTCATTGCCTCTCCAGTTCGTGTAATTGAAAGTAACCAAATTGTTGACTGTGTCTTTTTCCAAAAATTCTATTTCAGCTTTTTTTGTGCTAGAAGTAGGCAGAATTCTCACTTTCGATTTGTCGTTTCCATTCAAATCGAAATGTAATAAAACAGGAGTTCTTTTCGATAATCCGCTTACGAAAGCATTTCCATCCATCACAATGAAGTCGTCAAGTTCTAATTTCTTCACAGAATACATGGAAATCAATTCCACCTTCTGCTTTTCAGTATCGACTTTGTAGAAATCGTAAGCATCGCTAGAGAAACGATGGAAGAGCAGATATAGACTTTTCCCATCTACATCGTAGCCTTCCAAATCTGTCCAATTGCTGACTTCTATTTCCTGCTCCCAGATTTTTTTCAGGTTTTTATCGAAGTAAGAAAACTGATAAGGAGTCGTGTTGGATAGAATATTGGCTCGCCCTTGGGAAAATAAAACCGCTCCACTTTGCCCCATCGGCACAACCCGATAGCTTTCGGAACGGAAATTAGTTTCAATCTCCACCCGTTCTATTTTTTGTTGAGCAAACAGATTAAAGGAAATAAATAAACTGAAGAATATATGTATAAGTAGATTTTTCATATTGAAGTAAATAAGTTTAAAAGTTGTTCAGAAGGGTACACAGTTTTATGAGTTCGGTTTATTAAACTAAAAAAATCGCTTAACTTTAGTGTACCACCAAAAAAGTTAAGCGATGAACGATAAGAAATTTATCAATGCAAAGGTAAGTAAAAGTCTGCGAAAGTTATTTGGCAATCCCCACCTAAGCCACTATGAATTGCAACGGCTCAATATCCTGAGCTCTATGGTAAGTTCCATCTTGATAACCGGCAGGAGCGAGTTGTCCCAGATGGCATTGGGGAACTCCGATCGAAAGCAACATGCCAGTAAGGTGAAGCAGTATAAGCGTTTGCTTCTCAATGAGAACCTCTCCCACCAGACCCATTTCCTCCCTTTCATAGAACCATTACTAAAGACACTCTCAGCGAGCGGAGAACTCTCATTCAGTATAGACGGCTCGGTACTTGGCAGGGGATGCATGTGCCTGATGTTCAGCGTGGTATACAAGGGAAAGGCGATTCCTGTGGTATGGCAGGTCTACAAGGCGAAGAAGGGGCACCTCCCAGAGGATGCACACCGAAGTCTGCTCTCCATGCTTGGGCAACTGATTCCCGATGGCTGTCAGGTATTCATCATGGGGGACGGGGAGTTTGATGGTTGCGACTGGCAGGCCGACATTCTGGAGAATGGCTGGAATTATGCGCTACGCACAGGGAAGAACGTTCGGATTCTGCAGGGAGAGGAAATATTCAAGCCCCACCATATCGGAGTCGAGCCGGGAGGGGACTGCTTTTTTGAGTCCATCGGGTTTACCCAAAAGGAATTTCGCACCAACCTTCTCATCTGGCATGGAAAAGGACATAAGGAACCTCTTTACCTGGTCACGAACCTGAATTGTCCTCCCCTAATAAAGCAATTGTACAGGAAACGTTTCAAGATTGAACCCTTTTTCAGAGACCAGAAATCAAAGGGATTCCATATCCAAAAAAGTGGACTAAGCGACCCCAGAAGATTAGAGAGGTTGCTGATTGCGACATGCCTTGCCTATATTTTGGCAGTCATGGGAGGACTCAAGGCATCAACTTCAAAGTTATATGGTGAGATAACCAGAAAGGATGGTGATTTTCTAAGTATTTTCCAGTTGGGCTATCGGTTTCTGCTACTTTTGGTAGATTTGAGAGAGTGGAGAACCTTTTCTTGGGAACATGACTTCAAACTGCAAAAACCAACTCAATATGAAATAGAAAACTGTGTACCTTTTTGAAGTTTCCTTTAATATATAATCTACTTCTTCTGTCTTTTGGGGTGAAATAATCAATCTAAGAGTTCTTTTTTGAAAAGTTACTAACTCGGTTGCTCTGATATATCTGACAAATGCATCAGCATAATCTTTCATATTCGAACTCTTGGTTTTTATAAACTTTTGTAAAGAAGTATCTGAACTTTCTCTTGTTTTTATATTTTTATCTTGAATCTCCTGTTGAAAAATTTTGAGTATTTCATTTTCAAAGCATTCGGCTACATATATCTTTCGACTTCCTTTGTATGGTTTCGATTTTTTTTTGAATTCAGTAATCTTGAATGTTATTTTTTCAAAATCATTGTAATTCGTTAGTTGTGAAAAGAATAATGCAATTTCAGTTTTTGAAATACTACCAAGTACCTTGATTAACCTCAGTAATTCAAGATAAGGTTTTACACTGAAATCAATTGTTTTAGATTGAGTATGGTAAGGCGAGGGCAGTTGGAACTTTAAAAGTTGCCTAGTGAATGTTTCGTCTAGTCTCTTTTCAGTTAGTAAAAGCTTGCCTACTTCTGTAAGTTGTATAGTTGGTTGTAAATCAACAAAACCAAGTGCTTTTGGTGCTCTTGTTATTCTATCTCGAGCTGCTAAAGCTGGATTTGAAGGAAAAACTTCTCCTTCATAGTATTCCGAATCGAATAGCGTCTTTGCATCTAGTATATACGTTTACCTGACAATAAATATTTCAGATATACTATTCTCAATTTTATTAAAGTGAATTTCTAAACTTTCCTTCTTACCTCTCAAATTTCTGACAGTATGAAATACTAAATCGTTAGAATGTAGTTTGTAATCTGGCTCTTTAATTTCTACAAATTTGATAGAAGATTTTATTGATGTGATACCAAAAGAAAATCTATTTTGTAGTGCAATTACTAACGATTTCAAATGACTATCTTTAGTTCTTCAATATGCTTGTGTGTTGAGCCATACTAAAAAATATTATTTTCGATTTTATTGGCTTTTGATGCGTTTTCATAAAGTTCTATTATAGAATCATAATCTATGAACTTGAACTTCGATGAAATTGAACTATAAGGTTCAAGCGAGAGTTGCTTTTGGAACTTGCTCCTATGCTTTTCAGGAGCTACTATATAATATTCTGTTTTAAAATTTATAAGTTGTAAGCTTCTATTGAAAGCCCCTGTTAAAGTTCCTACACTATCGACAATTTCAAAGATTTTTTGTGGGAATCTAAGTCCCTTTTTATTCAACCAAACAACATCTATTCTTTTAGTTTCATCTACGATAGGTTTATAAGTAAACTCTGGAAGGTTTTGTGTAGATACAATGTCAACTAGGCTTATATTATCTTTGAAAAGAGCTAAGGGGTCAGCAGTATAAGTGTCATAATTTTTAAAATTCCCAAGTTCTATACAGATACCTTCAATAAAAGAATGCATTCTTATTTTATCTTTTGCTTTGGGATTTTTTTCAGCTTCATATTCTCTCAATGCAAACAGACCCAAGCCGATTTTCTTGAAAGACTTATTATTTCTGATTTCTCTATATAATACACCTCTTATACCAGCTTTCCATTCACTAGATTTTTTAGCAGTTGGATAATATTTATCAATATTATTGTAAATCATTTTCCAACTAGCAATGCCTTTGTTATCCTCAAGTAACTTCTTTATTGCTTCTACTTTTGTCATAGTGAAAATATAAAAGGTAATGGATAACTCATAAAAAATACAACAATAGTCAGACTCTTTTTGGGGTAATTGAATGTATTAAACATTCAATTTGTTTTTTTTCAAAGGTAAGTTTTTGAGTTCGGTTTTCATATTCCGCTCAAAAGAAACACAATCTATACAATACAATCTAAAATCGTACATCTATTCCCTAAAACAAACTCTTCAAACCAAAATGAATCTTCGACAATCTGAAGTCAATCGGCTGATTATCAGAGGCTCCCAGAGAATAGACAAAAGTGAAAATTCCCGCTTGCGTTCTGAAACTAAAACCCGTACCGAAACCTAAAGGGAAGTCTGTAAAACCAAAATCCTCCACCTCATTTTCTAAATAAGCTTGGTTGTAGAAAAGCAAGAAATAAGATTCATCGGAAAGGAAAAAGCGTTGCTCCAAAGTGAGGATGGAGTAGGTGGAAACGAAGAAGAAGTTCTCGTTGAAGCCTCGCAAACTCGTCAGTCCGCCAATTCGGAAAAGGTCATTTTGGAATAGGTTTTCGTTGAAAACTCTACCAGAATTGAGTCGAGTAAGCAATGAAGAGTTTTCCCCTGTCTGCCAAAATTTGGAAAGCGTGAGTTCGGAAATAAATTGCGTGCTTTTCAGGGCAATATCTCCATAAATTTCTTCATAATTCGGTTCATCGGCTGTCAGGCTCGGTTTCAAATCTTTATTGCCGACTTTCAATCTCAATTTCAGTCTCCAACCCTTTTTTGGCAGTAGGAAATTGTCTGTATTTTCCCAATCCCAGCCAATTCCGTAGGCAGAAAATTCGCTTGCCGTGTAATTTTGGAGTTCGGCAGGTGCATTATTGGCGAAAGAAGTGGTCAGCCGGCTGTCGGAAACATCTGCCAAGAAACTGAAATTTCCCGATTTCCCCGCTCGGTAAGTCAACTCCAAAATTCGGTTCAGATTGATGAAGAGCGAATCTTCTTTCAGGTATTTCAGGTTCACTTTCACATCTAAATTGGTGTTGAGCAAATTCGGGTGCGTGTAGGCAATATCGAACCGTTGTGAAGCCACTTTGATGCGCTGAAATTCCAACTCAATCAATTTCCCTCGCCCAAACGGATTCTGCAAGCGAATATCTGCCCTGCCCGTGATTACAGGTTTCCGCTCTTGGGAAATCGGGTTTTCATTGAGTAAAACACCTAAAATTCCGTCTATTTGAGTAGATTTCGCAGACTGCAACTCCAAACTTAAAAAAGCTTTGTCTTGCCTGAAAATTACTTTTGGTTCGAAAATAGATTTCAAATACACCAAAGATTTCAGTTTCTTGATGGCATTTCGGGCAGTTTGCTCGCTGTATGGTTTCCCCGTTTCCCAACCAATGTATTTGGTCAGGAAATCTTTTCGGATAGTGGCTTCTCCTTTGATTATCAGCGAATCAAAAAGAATGAGCGGTCCTTTCTGGTGGGAAATGCTGACGCTGATTTCGTTGCCATTTTGCCGAATCGAATCTAATTTCAGAATGGAGAACGGATAGCCATGATTCTCCAAATATTTGAGAATATTACTGCTTAGCTTTCTCCAAGAACTTATTTTTAGCGTTTTACCGTGATAGAATTGCTCCCGATAGCCAGATTTGGCCAAAATTTCCTCTTCCAGATTTCCCCTTCGCAAACTCGCCCATTCAAATTGCTCGCCAGCAAAAAGGAGTGAAATCCAACCGCTGTTTTTTGAGTAAAAACTATCCAAACTCGCCAGTAGAAATCCGTCCGATTGCATTTCCAAAACTAATTTTCGAGTCAGCGTTACGGCTGAAAGCGAATCGGTAGGTTTCTCGGAAAGTTGGTATTTCTTCTCATTCGGGTTGGAGTCCACCCAATCCAACCGAATTGTTCTTTTTGCGGATTGGGGAAAGGCAAAAGTGAATGCGAGAAGCAAGCAAAATAAGGCGGAAAGCGTTTTATATGGAGTTGGTTGGATTCTCAAAATTGTGAATTGCGTAGAGAGAAATGAGATATGCCTATGTAAATTAACTTTTGAGAGGCTTCAATACTCATACCATTTTAATAAACCAAAAACTTGGCATGTCTAAACCATTTATCATGTTTCTTATCAATTCTACAAAAATAGGTCAGAACAAGTTTGAATTTTGCCAAAATCCTTTCATTTTTGAATAAAACTAAGCTTACCGCTTTTTCAAATCTACTGAATTGCCTTACAAACACATCCTCATATTCTTCGTTTCTTTCTGTTTCCAACCAGTTTTCTGCCAATGGACTCCACAATTTCCACCAAACGGAACTGGCTTAACTATTGAAAATCAAAAGCAAGGTTGCTGGATTTTCTCGGAAGATTCTCTCTCAATCCAAGCCGAGTTTGTAAACGATACTTTGCATGGCGAGTGGATTGCGGTAGAAGCTGGAATTGTTTCAGATTCAGGAAGTTATGAACAAGGACTAAAAACAGGCTTTTGGATTGAGAATTACGAGACTGGAATTCGGCTCTCGGAAGGGAATTACCAAAACGGAAAGGAAACGGGCGAATGGAAAGAGTATTTTGAAAATGGGCAATTGGCGATTTCACAAAACTACGTGGCTGGATTGCGCCACAAGAAAACCATTAGATATTTCCCGACTGGCGAACTGGAAGCCACTTTTTATTACCTTTTGGATTCTTTAGAAGGCGAACACGTCAAGTATTTCCAAAATGGGAAACCTGCGCTCAAAGCCACTTACGAGAACGATTCGCTGAACGGAAAATGGCAGGTTTTCTACAAAACAGGGCAGTTGGCGGAATCAGGGTTTTACTCATCTGATACCATCAATGGAAAATGGGTGGAATATTACCCAAATGGGCAAGTTCGGGAAACGGAATTTTACCAAAACGGAATTTTGCAAGAAGTCGGCAACTTCTACACAATTGATGGTAAAGAACTCCAAGGAGGAAACTTGAAAAGAGGTACTGGCGAGCGATATTTCTACCACGATAGTTCAGGCGTTCTGGAGGCAAAATCCAACTATGAGTTTGGCGTTTTGGAAGGGAATTCCTACGAATATTTCCCCAATGGCAAAGTCTATCTCCAAAAAAACTATGCAAATGGCGTGGCGCAAGGCGAATTCAAAACTTTTGGCGAAAACGGGAAATTGGACAGTCGTGGGAATTTCAAAAATGGTTTTGTGGAAGGAGTCTATCAGACTTTCCACGAAAATGGCAGTATTGCCTCGGTTGGATTTTACAATGGAGGCGAGGATTCTGCGGAAGACAGTTTATGGAAAAGCTTCCACCCAAACGGAGAACTCCAAACGGAAGGTTTTTACGATGATGGCTTAAAAACAGGAATTTGGAAAGAGTATTATGATAATGGCTCACTACTTTCGGAAGGGAATTTTGAGGAAGATTTAGCAGAAGGAACTTGGAAGATTTACTACGCTGACAATACACTTTGGGAAACAGGGAATTACCAAAACGGAGAGCGAGCAGGCGTTTGGAAAGAATATGACGAGGAAGGAAACTTGATTGCCACGGGAAGCTACGAGAATGGTAAGCGAACGGGAAACTGGCAGTTCTACGAAATTGGCAAGAAAGCTAAATACCTCTCAGAATTCAGGGAGTTATGAGAATGGTTTGGAAACTGGAGAATGGAAAACTTACAATCCAGACGGAAGCTTGGAAAGCCAAGGAAGCTACGAATTGGGCAACGAAACTGGCGAATGGGAATATTTTTACGCCAACGGAATTAAATCGCAAACCGAAACTTGGGAAGCGGGAAAACTCAAATCAGTCTCCGAATATGCCACTGAAGATGGCTTGAAACTCTCGGCAGGCTCAATTTACGAAGGGAATGGTTTACGAATGAGTTACCACGGAAATGGCGCATTGGCTTCGGTTGGTTACTACGAAAATGGCTTACCCGATGGTTTATGGAAATATTACAATGACAAGAGTATTTTGCAGGTAGAAGGCAATTTCCGCCAAGGCAAACAAACGGGCGAATGGAAATACTACCATCCGAACGGAATGCTCCAATCGGTAGGAAATTATGTGGAAGATGTGCCAATTGGCAGTTGGAAAAGTTACGGGAAAAATGGGAAGCTGTTGGAGACAGAAGAGTTTTGAGAAAAGTCTTTAGTCTTGAGTCCAAGGTCTTTAGTTGGACATTTCTTCTTAAATCTTATTGATTCCGAATGATGGGTTTAGGATAGTTTATGTTTCCAAAATGCCTAGAAAACCTATTTTGATAATCTCGTAAAATTCCCAAAAAACTAATACAAACATACTCTAACATAAGTCATTAAACGAAAACAAACCCCAAATCATTCTACGATTGATTTGGGGTTTTACAACTCTATAAAACTTACGACTTCGGACTAAATACTTCGGACTATTTTATCACTTTAAACTCCGTCCTTCTATTTTTCTGCCTGCCTTCATCTGTTTCATTGGTGGCAATTGCTTCTGTTTCTCCGTAGCCTTTTGCTTCCAATCTCGCTTTGGCAACTCCATTTTTGGTAAGGTAATCTACTACAGATTGTGCTCTCCTTTTCGATAAATCCAAATTATAGGAATCTGTTCCAATATTGTCGGTAAATCCAGAAATTTCTATTCTAATGTTTGGATTTTGCTTGAAGAAATCCATCATGTTTTGCAGTTCCTTTTTCGACTCATTTCTCAAAGTTGCCTTATCGAAATCAAAGAAGATGTTTCTGCAATACAATTTTCTTTCCTTCCTTAATCGGTTTGAGGTAAATGATTTTCTCTACTTCCTGATAGCCATTGCTCTTGGGAATATCGAAATTTTCGGAATGGAAAAGATAGCCTGATGCTTTCACGGCAATTCCATAGTTTTTTCCTGCGGGAAGCGTTACCAAAAAGTTTCCTGTGCTGGAATTCGAAGTGAAATTCCCCACAGATGTTGCATCAGAATTATCGGTAATTTCTATGCTTGCTCCAACTGGTTGCTTAGTTTCCTCATCCAAAGTTTTTCCTTTGAAAAGTGTCAAATCGTTGGAGACAATTTCAATTTCTCGCTCCACCACCAAATTTGTTGTTGGGTTTCCATTGCTGGCAATCAGCACGTCTTCTGTATTCAGAACCATTTCCTTTTCTGGACCAAGGAAAATGATTTGGTACAAATCCTCTTCGCCAATATTATCTTTCCTGACCGAAGAATAATAAGCACGTTTTCCACTTCCGTTGATTACAAAGAAAATATCATCGTCAGGCGTGTTGACTGGCATTCCCAGGTTTTCTGGAACTCCCCAAGCTTGTTTCTCTTCTGAATACACACTTTTGAAAATATCGTAACCGCCCATTGTATCGTGTCCACGAGAGCTGAAATACATGGTTTTTCCATCAGGATGAATGAAAACGCCTTCCTCATCAAATTCTGTATTGATGTTGAAACCCAAATTTTTGGCTTTTCCCCACTCCTGCTCTGCTTCATTCCAATTGCTTACAAAAATATCCATTCCACCACGGCTCAAATCTGGTCGGTTACTTGTGAAATAGAGTTGCTTGCCATCAAACGAAAAACTTGCCGAAGCCTCTTTGTGCTTTTTAGTATTGATATTTTTTCCCAAATCTCTTGGCGAAGACCATTTTGTGCCTTCCAAATCGCATTCAAACAAATCTCCCTCTCGGAAAATCAGCATTCTTGTTCCATCAGGTGAAAGTCCGACTGTGGCATCGTTGTATTTATTGTTTACGGGGTCTCCCAAGTTGACTGCTTTTGTCCAAGCGCCATCTTTTTTGTAGGAGACATAAATATCTTCGTAATAATGGTAATCCATTCCTTGTTCTCCGCCTTCCGTAGTTGGTCGTTTTGCTGTGAAAACCATCATGTTTTCATCGGCAGTAACAATTGGGCAATATTCTGGGTAAGTCGAATTTACAATGCTTCCCAAATTGTCTATAAACACTCTCAGAGGTTTTTCCTTAGACATTCTTTTGCCTGTTTTGCACTCTTCAATTCGCTTGAAAACCGAGCAGTAATCATAAATTGGGGCTTCTTTTGAGTAATTTCATGAACTCCTCATACTGTTCAATTGCCTTGTCCCATCTTTTCAACAAGTGATTTCCTCTCCCCAAATAGTAATGAATATCTTTGCTCTGATTTGGGTTGAGTTCGTAAGAATAAGCAAAATAACGCAATGATTCCGTTTTGTCATCGTGCGGAGAAAGCAAGTAGCAAACTCCCATTTTAAAATTCAATTCTGCACTATGCGGATTGAATTTATAGGCAACCTGGTAATTGTCAATGGCTTTGTGATAAGCCAAATCTGCCATGTAGCCGTCTCCTTCCTCGTAAAACATCCATTGCTTCTTTGAACTGTTTCTTCTGCTCTTTCGGGAAATTATTCTTCTCGAAAGGCACATCGGCTTGTTGCGCAAAAGTTTGGATTGCGTAAAAAGTGAATAGCAAAAAAAAGTATATTTTCTTCATAGTATTTTTATTTCATTTTACTAATAAAATAGCCAAGTGTTTCGCATTGTTCAAATCTACAGATATTGAATGAGTAGTCTAAAGATTTCAGTATAAAATTTAAGGAAACAGAAAAGCCATCGACTCATACGATTCGATGGCTTTTCTGTTGAAATTGTTAGGGAAATATGGCTTAGGAACGGGGAATAAATAAATAAATAAATAGTTTATTTATCGCAGTTTATTTTTGAGGTCGGGCCACGCTGGCTAGTTTAGGCAAAAAATGTGGCATAGCACCGCTACGGCACATTTTTTTTAACGAAGAATAGACCAAAAAGAAACAAGAGAAAAAGCACATTTATTAGATACTATCACGATTAGTTTTTCATCTATTCGTTATCATTTCTGCGCCTGTGCGAGAAGGGAATCTCGCACTGCAAACTCAACCGTGATAACATCTATTTATTTTCCGTTCCTTAGCTCTTCTCCAAAAATGTTTCCATTGTTTCCATTTCTAGTTTTTTCATTTCTGCTTTTTCCAGTAATGAATTGATTGCATTCATTTTCTCTCCTGTCAAGGTTTTGAAACTACTTTCCACTTTCGAGACCTTTCCAGACAGAACGGCTAATCTCTGTGTTTGCGAATCGGAAGGCTTTCCTGGATAAGTGGCAACTTGTCTGTTCAGTTCGGAAATTTCCTCTCTGATTTCCTCGCCTTCGTCCACATAGCCATCTCCTTCTAAGGGCAACCATGCTGTTTTTCAGTTTGGAGACTTCTTCCAAATAAGGAGTGAGTGTTTTATCTATTTTTTTGGATTTACCTTTCAGTTCCTCCAATTCAGTTTCCAAGTTGTCGAGCACATCATAGTAATAAGCAATTTTCTCAGACATGCCGTAGAATTGCATGACTGCATCAGATTGCTTTGTTCTGTCTTCCAACGTATAGCTCGATTTTTCAGGATATTTCAGCTCAAAAGTAGTTTCGTAGAATTGTCTTTCCCTTCACAACTTTCGCTTTGTAAACTCCAGCCGGAAGATTTGGCCCTAGCAACGAACCAAACAAAGCAATCCTATTATTGGTAGGCGCACTTTTGGCGCTTGGCATATTCGTAGGCATTTCCACCATATTGATTCCAGCACTTTTGCCTGCGGGCAATGTTTTAATGAAGTTGCCTTTTGGGTCGTAAATCTCCACGAACATTTTTCCGAAAGTATGTCGTTTGCCCATGTAATAGATAATCTTGGCATTTTCATTTGGGTTTCCTGCCACAAAATTTCCTGCTCCACCAAACCAGCTTCCGCCAGCTCCTGGGTCTTTCAACTCATTGGCGGAACATCAAAAAAGTGAAATTTCTTCGATAATATTTCATTTGTGAGTTGCCTTAATGGAGTAATATCATCCAAAATAATTACTCCTCTTCCGTGCGTTCCCATAACCAATGCGTTTTCAGTCGGGTGGATTACCATATCTCGGATTCCTACTCTCGGCACATTATTATCGAATCTTGCCCAGTTTTCTCCTCCATCTATGGAAATAAACAATCCCCATTCTGTTCCTAAGAATAGCAGGTTTTTGTTTTCCAAATCCTCTCTGACTGATAACGCATAACCTTCTACATCCTCAGTAGCAATGTTTTTCCAAGACTTTCCACCGTCTGTCGGTTTTCATCAAATAAGCCTTTTTGTCTCCCATTCTGTGGGCATCGAAAGTGGCATAAGACTACATTTTTATCGTGGTGGCTTGGCTCAATGAAAGTAATCCATTTTTCTGCTCCAAATCCTTCAATATTTTTTGTCGTATTTGTCCACGTTTTCCCGCCATCAGTTGTTACTTGCAAATTCCCATCGTCAGTTCCTGCCCAAATCATATTCGGATCCAATGGAGATTCTGCAATTGCATAGATTGTCGTGTTATTTTCGGCAGTAGAATTGTCTATGGAAATCCCGCCAGATTTATTCTGTTTTTGCTTTTCTGGGTCATTCGTTGTCAAATCTGGGGAAATCTTTGTCCAAGTATCTCCCATATTGTCAGACATGAACAAAAATTGAGAGCCAAAATACATTCTGTTAGGATTGTTCGGACTCAAATGGATTGGCGAGTTCCAATTCCAACGATATTTTGGTTCGTCAGCAGTTGGGTAAGGGCGGATATCTTTGGCGACTCCTGTTTTGCTATTGTATCGAACTAGATTGCCTCCCTGATATTCTGCAAAAATAATATCCTTCTTCTCAGGATGTCTGAACGAGTAAAAACCATCTCCTCCATACGTGTTTTGCCAATCACTGTTTCCAATTCCACCCGCTTTTTGGGAAGGAGCATACCAAGAACCATTATCTTGCAAACCTCCATATACATTGTAAGGCTCATCGTTGTCGATACTCACATGATAGAATTGTGAAATTGGCAAATTCATATACATTTTGAACAAGTAACCGCCATCGTAAGACTCATAAACTCCACCATCGGTTCCTACAATAATATGATTCGTATTGTTTGGGTCAATCCAAACATCGTGCGCATCTGAATGCACCCCACTTCCCACGGTTCTGAAGGTTTTTGCGCCATCATCGGAAATGGTCAGATTCAATCCGCATTTGAAAACTTTGTTCTCGTCTTTTGGGTCAACAATGATGTTAGAGAAATAGAACGGACGAACCGTAGAGCCAAAATCGCCATTTGTGAATTCCCAAGTCGCTCCCTTATCGGTGGATTTGTAGATTCCCTTCTTCTTTTTCTCTTTAGTTTCAACCGTCAAATAAAGCACATCTGAATTGGAAGGTGCAACGGCAATTGCCAATCTTCCTAAAGCTCCTTTAGGTAAACCTTCTTGAATTTTTACCCAGTTTTTTCCTCCGTCAGTAGTTTTGAAAACTCCACTTTTTCCTTCATAGCCATCAATCCCCACCATTCCCGAATTGAAAGACCAAGGGTAGCGTCTGTAACTCCACATGGTTGCATACATGGTGTTTGGCTCTTTCGGGTCAATTGCCAAATCAGAGCATCCTGTGTTCTCATCTATATAGAACACCTTATCCCAAGTTGCTCCACCATCTTCCGTTTTGTAGATTCCACGTTCTTCGTTGGCGTGCCAAAGCCCTCCCATTGCCGCCACGAAAACGGTGTTTGGGTTCTCTGGATGGATAATGATGTCGGCAATTCTTTCGGATTTCTCCAAACCCATATTTTTCCAAGTATTTCCACCATCGGTAGTTTTGAAAATACCTTCGCCCACGGAAACACTATTTCTTACCCAAGTTTCTCCAGTTCCAACCCAAACGGTGTCAGGTCTTTTTTGGTCAATCGTAATTTTTCCGATAGATTGTGGATAATCGTCAAACACAGAGCGGAAATCAGCACCTGCACTATTCGACTTCCACACTCCGCCACCTGCCGCGCCAACATACATAATTTTAGGCGTTTTGTTCACTACATCCAAAGTAGAAACTCTGCCACTCATGGTAGCTGGCCCAATTTGTCTGGCTCTCAAACTGCCAAAAGTTGATTCTCCTAATTCTTTGTCTTGTGCAGTAATTTGTATGCTGAGAAGCATTGCACAAGTCATTGCAAACATTCTGAAATAATTTCTAGTCATTTTTCCATCGTTTAGGTAATAAAAAAACGTTGGTCGAAAAGCTTTTCCACTCCTCAGCCAACGCAGTCATCCTTTCATTTGTCAATCTATACAACTTACTCTCCACCATTGTCTAGAAGTTGAACAATTTGTCTTCCAAGTCAACATTTGCCTCAATTTTCTCAACTGTGATTTTCTGACCTACTTGTCCATTCATCCGAGTTTCCATATAAAAAGGCATGTAAACCCCATTTACCTCATCGTACTCGCTCATGTACATTTCTACAACCATTCCTTTCTGTGGTCCAGTAGAAATTGTAGATTTAGTCATAATAGGTGCAAAACTTTCTGAATCAATGAAATGGTACTCCACTTTTTCGTTTTCTTTCCCTGCAAATTTAGTGAGTTTCAGCTTGAAGGCCTCTGCTCCATCTACTTCCTCTTTCCCTTCTAACTCTAATTTGTGTCCTTTCTCTTTATAATCAATCAGCGCACTTTCCATGGTTGCCTGATCAAGCATTTCTTTTGCTTGCTCTTCGGGTAGCTTTTGAGCCTTATCGCCTCCTGCAAATGGGTTGATTGTCCATGCGGTAGTGCCATCAAAAGCTTGTGGAATCATCAGCTTGCCCTGAATATCAACCTCTGTCCTCATCAGATTCGGCTGTTTGTTGTACTGAATAAAATTGAAATCGCCTTGTGGAGTGGGCACTTTCCCTGTCATTTTCAGGCTCTTGATTGCCTTCATTTTCTCTAATCCGCCCATGGCTTCAAAATGGCTGGCGAGTACTTCGTCAGCTGTGTCTTGTGCAAAAGTGTTTGTGGCAAAAAATGCTATGAATGCCAACATCAATAAAGATACTTTTTTCATTTTTCTGTATATTTTGTTTCAAAAATAGTTACCCGACAACATTAAAGGAATGAAATCTAGCATTGTCTTAAATGTTGCTTCACAAAAGTAAATTAAAAGATTTTGATTGGAAACGAATTAGGACGAACGGTCAGTTAAGTAAAAGTTAATACTTAGGATTTTAAGATTTGAGCAATGGTAGATTTTTTGTGTAAATGGCAATTCATTTGTATGAATTGGGCAGTTTAGGTTTTCAAATCTTATTTTGAGTCAAAAAAAACTTTTCATCAATCTCCATTTTCCGAAATTTTATCGGAAAACAGCCAAGTTATTCCCTCCTCAAACTCACTTCGCCAAAATTTCTCGTTATGTTCTCCATCCGCCACTTGTTTGGTTTGGAGTTCAACAGTAGAGATTCCTTCAAGCTGATTTTTCATCCGCTGAAATCCCGAAACCATTTGCTTGTAATCTTCTTCGGTTTGCCCTTCTTGCTCTCCAACCAATAAATACATTCGGGTGGATTTTACTTCTGAAAGCTGTTTGGCGTCTTCATAAACCTGCTCGCTGAACCAAAAAGCAGGCGAGAAAACCAAGAACTTGCTGAAAATCTCGTTATGCTTCACAGCGGAAACAAAGGAAATCAATCCGCCCATGGAACTTCCGCCAATTGCGGTATTTTCCCGATTGGAAAGCGTTCGGAACGCTTCA
The DNA here is from genome assembly GCA_963729615.1 of uncultured Cytophagales bacterium. GTDB lineage: Bacteria > Bacteroidota > Bacteroidia > Cytophagales > Flammeovirgaceae > JBLIFI01. Next base: position 162,064 of record CAVSOI010000019.1, on the reverse strand, counting down.
TCAATTTGCGGTTTCAAGGTCTCCACCAAAAAATCCAAGTAAGCATCGCCTTTTCCGCCACCATATTTCGGATGTTTGTAAGGGGAATACTCGTTGAGTCTTGCTGAATCTCCGTGGTCAATTCCTACAATAATTGCGGAAAAGCTGTGTTGTTGAGCCAATTTCTGCATCGTTTCATCTACTTGCCACTCGCCATAAGGTGCAACCGAATTATCGAATAGGTTCTGCCCATCGTGCAGGTAAATGACTGGATATTTCTTATCAGAATCCGCATAATCGGAAGGCAAGCAAACCCAAACTCTTCTGGTTGTCTGGAGTTGGGGAATTTCCATCGCTTCTTTCCAAACTTTTACTGTGGGCAAAGCCGTGGATTCTACTTTTGGCTTGTCCCAACTTTCTATTTTGTCGAGTGCGGTAATTGATTTCTTTAGGTTGGGAAGTTTCCGATTCGCAATATCTTTTCCGTCTTGTGTTTACTTCTACTTTATCCCAACTGCCACGAGTATATTTGTATTCGATGAGCGAGTCAGTAAAGTTTTTGGGGATTTTGAACTCCATGCCAAATTTCTCTCCGCCCAACCAATTCAGCCGATATTCTTCGTCTTTCGGATTCCAATCATTGAAATTCCCTGCCATATAAATTGCTGTTTTGGAAGTATTGAAAGGAGGAATTGACTCCACCACAATCGTAATTGAAGGCTCGCCAAATCGGCAAGAAGCAAGGAGGAGGAGGAAAGCGAATTTGAAATATTTGAACTGCACGGATTGAGAATTAAAAATGAAGAAAGAAGAATGAGAAGATGTGATGAGTTGATTTGAAGATTGAAAAAAATGGAATTTGTAGAAATTGATTCTTTTCAACTGTTATGAATACTTTTTTTATGAAGCTGTAAATATAGATAACAGCACAAAATTAGTCGCATTTAGAGACTAGTGCATTGAGTTCTAAGTTCTGGTTGGTATTTTTTGGAATATTTTTTTCTTCTACAAAGCAAAATTTGCAGGCATAGCCTAGCTACGGCTAAGAATTTTAATGCAGTAGAAGGAAAAAAGACACATAAAATACAATCACGAACTTAGGAATTGATGCACTAGATTATTCTTGAATTAGTATCTTGCTTAGGCTAACCTAACAATGAAAAGGATGACCAATCTCGACCAACAGTTTGAGACGAAAACAAATTGCCTCAATTGCTCTGCGCCAATAAGCCAATCGGAAGAATTCTGCACAAAATGTGGACAAAAAATCCATATCGAAAGACTTGTTTTTTGGCAAGTTATGAAACAAGCCATTGCCAAGTTTTTAGAGGTAGATGAAGGCGGTTTTGCTTATGCCTTCAGGGAACTGTTTCTCCGACCCGAAAGAGGTGCCCATGGATTATATTATGGGCAGAAGAACTTCATTCATGAAGCCTATTCCATATTTTGTCATACCAATGGTTTTCTATATTCTGCTTTCTGGCAATTTGGAAAACAGTTTCTTAGTGAGTTTCTACGAAGGAATTTCAGAGCCTGATGGAGAAGCAGTAAATCCTGAATTTCAAGGAAATCTAGCATATTTGCTCACAATTATCAAAGATCAGCGCTTGTTTATTTTCACTACGGTAATTGCATTAAGCATAAGTTATAAATGGTTTTTCCCAAAAATGAAGCTGAATTTTGCAGAACATGTAGTTTTCAGTCTTTACGCACAAGGTCACGTCTTGTTGTTGTCTTTGCCTATTCTAATATTTGTAAAGTGGATTTCGGAAGATTTTATGATTTTCGCTTATTTATTGGGTCTCATTTATTCAGTTTGGGCAACAAAACGATTCTATCAGACAAATATTATTAAGTCGTTTTTCGCCTATATAGTTGGCTACGCAGTTTATTATATGATTGTAATTGCGGGTTTTTTCATTTTCTTGGTGTGCCTTGAAGTTGTCTCATAAGCATGTTTTGCTATTTGCTAGCGAAGGGTCGCACCCTTTTATAATTTCCTATAAATGAGATTGTTAAGTAACAGTAAAGTAAGTAGATAAACTTAAATACTTCCCTATTTGATTTTTTGTAAGTATTTCATTATCAGTTATTTGAACTGCTTTGGACTTGCGACTTGAACGCAAGTCCGATTGAACGCAAGTCCGATTGAACGTAAGTCCGATAAAGACTTTGTACTATTTATTCAAGCTAGTGCATCAATCCCTAAGTTTCTACTATTATACAAGCTTCAGTCAGAGACTGATTTCCATTGTTCGGCACAGATTGGCGATTGCGCCCCCAGAAAGAACCTGCGCCAGCGTGTCACGCTGGTTCAAGCGTCCACGCTTGAACCTCATATAGCAAATTCTATAATAGTAGAAATTTCAATAATGATGCACTAGACTACTTATAATTCTTGACACTCAATGATTTCTTTCAGAGTATGTCTGGATTGATTTTCTGTAAATTTTACGAGATTTTCAAAGCAGGCTTTCAAGGAATAAAAAAACAAAGCCTTTTTATTCGCAAGCTTTCGCATTATAATCCTTCAACTTTGTTCGCATTCACAACTCCAAAAGCTTTTCCCACAAACATTTCCCCAACAAAAGGCGTGTTTTTGGACTTAGATTTAATATCGGATTTGGAGAAAACCCAACGATGGTTTTCATCGAAAAGCGTGAGTTTAGCAACTTCTCCAACGGCAATTTTTGGTTGTGGAAGTTTCAGGATTTGGCGAGGGTTGATAGTGATTTTCTCAACCAGTTTCTCAATCGGGAAATCTTTTGGGCGTTTGGAATTGATGGTTGCGAATGCAGTTTCCAAACCTAGAATCCCAAAGTCTGCCAAATCAAACTCCAACTGTTTACTTTCTTGGTCGTGCGGAGAGTGGCTCGAAGTAATGCAGTCAATCGTATTGTCAAGCAATCCTCCCCAAATGGCTTCGTGGTCTTTTTGGGTTCGGTAAGGCGGTTTCACTTTGCGGAATGTGTCGAAAGCCATCAGGTCAGAATCTGTGAAATAGACTTGGTGTGCGCAAATATCGCAACTGACTCGCAAGCCTTGTTTCTTGGCTTCCCGAATCAAATCTACGCTTCTGGCGGTGGAAATATTGGAGAAGTGAATTTTCCCATCCGTGTACTTCAGCAACTCCAAACTTCGGATAATCGCCAAATCTTCTGACAAAGCAGGCAATCCTTTCATTCCGAGTAAAGTGCTATGGATGCCTTCGTGCATTTGCCCGTTTGGAGCAATGCTTTCGATTTCTGGAGAAACAATCAATAAGCCGTCAACCGTTTGCAAATATTGCAAAGCCAAAGTCAGGATTCCCTCATTTTGCAGGGGTTTCACGCCATCGGAAAAGGCAATTGCTCCTGAATGATGCAAATCGAGCATTTCGGTCAATTGTTTGCCTTCAGTATCTTTTGTAAAAGCCACAATCGGATGCAAATCTGTGCTGTGGAGTTGGCTTTGCTGTTTTATGAATCCAATAGCTTCTTTGGATTGAATGACGGGTTGCGTGTTGGGCAGGGTTGCCAAATCTGTGAATCCACCAAAACTTGCCGATTGGCAAAGTTTGGAAATAGTATCTTTATGCTCCAAGCCTGGCTCGCACAAATTGGCTCGCAAATCGAACCAACCTGCCGAAACGGAAAGCCCTTTCTGGTTGATGACTTTATCTGCGGAAACTTCTAAAAGCTCTCCAATTTGACTGATTCTACCTGATTCCACCAGAATATCTACCGTTTTCAGATGAAAATCGCTTTCTGAATTGACAACTCGAACAGACTTTATAAGGAGAGAAGGCATGGTTTAGAGCTTGGTTTACGCAAAGGTAAAATAAGCAAGAAATCATTCAAGGTTTTGGGAAGAAGTATTGGAAGAAAATTATAAAAATCTCAATACAATCGTTAGAGTTTGGGTAAGTGAATTCCATGTTTTCAATTCGCTAATTCGCCAACTCAAACTAATGAATCTCGGCTCGGTTCTGCTTCAACCTATCCAATACTTCTTTCAGTTGAATTTGCTCCTCGGCATTCTTGGAAATATCTAATTCCAACTCCTGTTTATCTTTTTCATTTTTGATTATATCCTCTTCCAATTTTACCTTATCGCTAGTTGCCTTTGCTGAAATCCTTCTCTAAATCCTGCAAATTTTTGGCAATATTGTCATAGTGTTCTTGCGCTTTCTCAATAGAATTGGTGTTTGTAGTGTTCGAGATGGCTTCATTCAGAGCGGCTTTGAGTCGGTCGCTTCTCTCACGCACACGAATCAAATGCCTTTGGATTTTATTTAATTCATGCTCGTTTTTATTCAGCTCGTGTTCCGTTTTCTTTTTATCATTTATGTTGTCTTGCAACTTTTCGGTCAGGTTGAATCCTTGATTCAACGATTTTTCATAATCTTTTTGCGCAACGTCAATTGCATCGTCCGCCTCGCTCAAATAAATATTGAGATGATATCGTAGAGAATCTCCTTGCTTTCCAAATGGCTCTTTCCGTCATCTGTGAGAATGCCCAGCCAAAGTTCGCAGTTGTCTTTAGATGTCTTTTCCAATTGAGAATAAATCGTAACCAATTCATTCATTCCCACCACTTTAGATTCCCGATACACGTAAGTCTTTCGCTTGCCTTCGTTCTTTCCATATTCGTTCAGTTCTTTTTTAAGGTAGGAACTTACTTTCCCAATTGACAAATCGAGTTGAGAAGCATATCCAACACAGGACTTTTCATTGACCAATCGCAAGGCAGAATCCAACTGCACTGTTTGGGAAAATCCTGAAAAAGAAATGTGAGGAGAAAGAGAAGAAACGTGACAATTGGGGTGAAGAAGTTTGCTGTTTTATATTTGGGATGTCATCTTTTTCAATCTAATTGTTCTGTATAAGTAGTCCAAAGTCTTAGGTCGCGGGTCCAAAGTCAGACAAAATGCTGATTTCCAAAAACTTGTGTTTCTCCGAATGAAGACAATATTTAACCTCAAGCTACTCAAATAACATCGTAAAGTTACTAATTTAATAGAAAGAGAGGCTTGATAGTTCCAAAATGGAAATTTGTTTGGATTTGGAAATTCAAATTTCCCATTTTTGAAAGTTTAACGGCAAAAAATGTACCTCGTTCCTCCAAAACGGATAGCTAAAACCGTTTTGGAAGAACGGCTACAGAAAAATCAGTAAGCCATTCCATATTGAAATATGAGCATCAATAATCAACAATGGTAAAAAATCAACAAATTACCACATCCATCTACTCATAAGAAACCCGCCCAACAATACTTCTGCCCAAAGTAACCTCATCAGTATATTCCAACTCGCCACCAACGGGAACGCCACGAGCAATTGAGCTGGTTCTGACTCCAAAATCACGCACTTTTTTGGTAATATAAAAAGCAGTTGTGTCGGCTTCCATGGTTGAACTCAATGCCAGAATTATTTCCTTCACTTCCGAGCCAGGGATTCTGTCAATCAATTCCTGCACTTTAATATCGGAAGGTCCAATTCCCTCAATGGGGGAAATCACGCCACCGAGAACATGGTAGATTCCCGAAAACTGACTCGTATTTTCAATTGCCAACACATCGGAAGGGTTTTCAACTACGCAAATCAACGTTCTGTCTCTGATCGGGTTGGCGCAGATGGAGCAAATATCGGTATCGGAAATATTATGGCATTTTGACGCAGTATTTTATTTCCCTTCTCAATTTTGTCAATGCTTCGGAAAGGTCTTCGGTAACTTCTGGGACTTCACGCAACAAGTGCATGACCAATCGCAAAGCAGATTTTTTGCCAATTCCTGGGAGTTTGGCAATCTCTTCAACAGCATTTTCAACTAATTTGGAGGGGAATTCCATTATATATGTAGAATATGTTTTAGATACTAGATTTCTGAATCCGCAGTAAACTGACTCTTGTAAAATTAAAGTTTATTTGTCGCAATTTGTTTTAAAATCAATCTTTTGCCAATCAGAAAAGCCACATTGTACAATGTGGCTTTTCTCGATTTTTTTTTATTTAGACTTCATCTCTCAATCACGTTCTAAAAGCTTTGGACTCAAGACTAGACTTCGACTATTTACATATCTCTCAAAATATTCATGGCTTCGGCAATCACTTCATCTTTTTTGATTTCCTTTTCCCAAGCATCATTCAAGTCTTTTCTGTTTTTGTCCATTGCTTCATTTTTCACGTTGGATTTTGTTGGCAGTGAATTTCCACTCATCGTGAGGCTTGCCAATATTATCGAACTTCTTGGCTTCTGCCTGCAATCTTTCCTGCTCTTTCATATAGGTTTCGTAGTTCAAAGAAAGTTCAGTTTCCTCTCTTTGCTCTTTCAATCTTTTACCATTTTCGGCAATCATTGAGAACACTTCGCTTTTCCTCACTCGCTTTTCACTTTTCTTCTGCAATTTGTCATATCTGAGTTGTTTTTCCATTTGTCAAATTTCACGCTTTCAATTTCATCCCAAGGAAGTGCGAATTTGGCATCTTTCTCGCCATCCATAAACGTATAAACATCTGGCAAAACTATATCAGATTCAACCCCTTTCCATTGGGTAGATTTTCCTGTTACTCGATAGAATTTCTGAATCGTCAACTTCAAAGAGCCCAAAGGTGCGTATTCTGCATAATTCCCTTGTAACATCCTGTCCAAATCAATAAACCGTTGCACAGTTCCTTTTCCGTAAGTGCTTGGAGTTCCTACAATCACAGCTCGTTCATAATCTTGCAAAGCACCCGCTAAAATCTCTGAAGCCGATGCGCTGAATCTGTTTACCAAAACTACCAAATCGCCTTTCCAAACCACTTTAGAGTCTTGATCTTCGTACACTTGTGTTTTGGCAATCTTGGTTTTTACTTGCACAATTGGGCCATCTTCAATAAACAATCCGCTCATGTCAATGGCATCTGCCCAATGAACCACCTCCGTTGAAACGCAAATCCAAAATCATTTCTTCTGCACCTTGCTTTTTCAGTTTTTCTAACTCCAGTTTCACATCCACCGCAGAATTTCTTCCGCCCGACTTGGCGAAATCTGCATAGAAACTTGGCAATTTGATGTAGCCGAATTTCTTTCCGCTTCTCTTCAATAATGGCTGATTTGGCAAAGTTCTCCTCTAAAATAACCACATCTCTGATAATTGGAATTACGGTAATCACTCCATCAGGCTTTTTCACGGTCAACCTCACTTCTGTTCCTTTTTCGCCACGAATGAGCTGAACAGCATCTTTCAACGGCATTGCGCTGACATCTACTGGCTCTTCTTCGCCTTGGGCAACTTTCAAAATTATATCTTCTTCTTTCAATTCCTTCTGTTTCCAAGAAGCACTTCCTGGCACAATTCGGGAAACTTTAATGACTCCATCTGCCTGTTGCAATTGCGCTCCAATTCCCTCCAATTTCCCTGACATTCGGATGTCGAAATTCTCCTTATCTTCTGGTGGGAAATATTCTGTGTGCGGGTCGGCAACACTCATCATGGCATTGAAATATTCGGCCGCTCGGTCGTCTCTGTCCATTTTGTCTAGGAAATCGAACGTGTTATTGTATGTCTTTTTCAATTGCTCTCTGGCTTCTTCCTCGATTTTGGCAATTCCTTTTTCAGCGAAATCCGTTCCATCTTCCGAAGCTTTTTTCTTTTTGGCTTCCTCTGTCTGAATAGCAACTTGGTAGCGAATCAAAGCTTGGTATTTGAGCAATTTCCTCCAAGATTCTTTCAATTCTGCCTCATCCTTTGGGATAATCTCTCTTTTCTGGGTCAATTTGATATTTCTCATCCATTGTGAAATCGAAAGGTTCATCGAGCAAATCCATCACAATAGTTTGCGCTTGGGGAATTCGTTTGTTCAGAATCTCCACCGTTGCATTCAGCATTTTGCTGTCTCCCGCTTTGAACTCATCATCCATTTTGTCGGCATACTCTTCCAATTGTTCCACATCGCTTTTCAATAGAAAGCGTTTTGTGTTGTCAACGGCTTTCAAGTAGAGGTCAAAGGCACTTTTGGAGAAATCATCATCCACTTCTTTCATGTTGAAGTGGGCTTGATTCAGACTTGAATAAAGTAACTCGCTCAGTAATTTGTTTTTTGCAATTGGATCCACCTTTTGGCGGAAAGCAAAAAGCGTGACTGCGCCAATCAGTAGCACAGGCACAACAATTAAAATTATTTTTCTTCTTGTTCATATCTTATAAAAGGTTTTTGATTTTACATTCTGTAATCAATACTACCAAAAAATGTAGGAATTAGTTTGTGGAAATCTGAAAATTAGAATTCCCATCTTTTAAAAGTACAATTAAAGTGCGAAACTTCCACTCTATAATGGTTTGAGTTGTTAAAAAAGCATTATGAAAGGAAGCTGGAGCGGGAAATCGAGGGAAATTTAAGTTGTACGGAGTCTAAAATTTATGCTTGGCTATATATACATCGTCATACTACTACAAAAGTAAAATCGTGCCTGTCAAAACTTTTCTGCGGAGTCCATCAGTTCTGACAGTTTTTTAATCCTTAGGAACGGGACAACATATATTTGGTAGTGATAAACTGGTAAGGCTAACAGAATAAAAACCATAGCGCAAGCGTCCGCTTGTGCCGTTAAGTTAGTGTGAATTTGGTTCGAGCGTGGACGCTCGAACCAGCGTAAAACGCTGGCGCAGGTTCTTACTGGGGGCGCAATCGCCAACCTGTGCCTAAAATGGAAATCAGTCTCTGACTGGGTCACGCTGACTGAATACGAATTTCCTTAACTTAATGGCATTGAGCGTCCGCTGGGTGGCACTCCGCTGGGCGGCACTCCGCTTGTGCCGAATTATCCATAGAGCAGACTTACCTCTTTCACACTACCACATATTTAGCATGAAGTGCTATGTAAACTGAAACCATGAAAGTAGAATCATACAAAACCACCCAGGCAGAGTAGCCCAATTTAATTGGAGTTTCTGAAATCATGCAACCCCAATTCTGAACCCAGAAACTGAAAACTACAGTCAAGTAAAATACAGTTCACATTGCTTCATGCTGATTTACAAACAGTTACAAATTCCAATCTGACATAATTGGAATTTGAATCAAGAAGCATTCATCTGTATTAAATATACCACCTCCCATCTTAAAGATTTCATAATAGGAAAGATTAGCCAACACAGCAAAATTCCCCTCAACTTTGCGCCATCAATTAAAATACATCGAAAACTCATTTAAAAAAACAAAAAACGATGAAAAAGGTATTTAGAAAATTATTTATGGTATTGGCAGTCGGAAGTGCGACTACATTTATGGTAGGTTGCGATGATGATGAGGTAACTCCTGGCGGAACAACTCTAACCGAACAAGAGAAGAAAGATGCAGTAGTTGCCGCTTCGCAAGTTGCACTTGATGCAAAGGTAAAATCCTCTTCTTCAGCCACTGGCGCAAGCAATGCAGATGCTTGGGACAGCTGGACATTTGCGGATAAGGCAGGCTATGTAGGCAATCCTGCAACTGCTGCGCCTGCCGAAAACATGACAAAAGCTACTACAGTAGATGTTGATGCTGACATTACTGCTAACACTACTTGGACTAAGGATAAGGTATATATCTTGAAGAAAAGAGTTAAAGTTAAGAATAGTGCCACTTTGACGATTGAGGCAGGAACAATAATCAAAGGAGATGCCACACTCACAGGAGTGAATGCGGCAGTTTTGATGATTACAAGAGAAGGTAAAATAATGGCTAACGGAACAGCTGCAGAGCCAATTATTTTCACTAGCACTTTAGATAAAATAGAGCCAGGACAAATTGCAAGTCCTAACTTAACTGTTACAGACAAAGCCAAATGGGGCGGATTGGTAATTCTTGGAAAAGCAAATGGTTCTTTCAAAGGAGATGCTACTGAGCAGACTATCGAAGGTGTAAATGCGGATGATGCAGACGGCAAATACGGTGGGTCAGATGACGCTCATTCTTCTGGTACATTGAAATATGTTTCAATAAGACATGGAGGAGTTGAAATCGCTCCTGACAATGAAATCAATGGTTTGACTTTGGGTGCTGTAGGTTCTGGTACTACAATCGACTTTGTTGAAATCTACGCTACTCTTGATGATGGAGTTGAGTTTTTTGGAGGTTCAGTAAATGCTTCTAATATCATAGTTGTAAACCAAGGAGATGATGGAATTGATATTGACCAATCTTACAAAGGAACAGTTAATAATTTCATGGTAGTTTTAGGAGTTGACGAATCTGACAAAGGTTTGGAAATTGATGGAAGAGAAGGTTCTGCTAAAGCATCTTTTACCGTGAAGAATGGAACTGTAAAAGCCGCTGGCAAAAAAGTTGGTTTCGGAGCAGATTTGAAGTCAAAAGCTCAAGGGACTATCGAGAATGTTGTTTTCCAAGATTTTACTGACAACAACGGAAGAATTGATATTTCTGTAGGAATTGATGCTGAATCTTTTACTGAAGTTGAAGATGCTGCCAAAAACATAATTGACGGCACTTTAATTCTCAAAAATGTGAAATTCGACAGACTTAGAGCATACAATAAATAAGACAATTGTAGCTTAGGAACGGGGAATAAATAAATAAACAAACAAGAGAAAAAGCGCATTCATTTAATTTCCGTTACTTAAAAAGAAGAGTCTTCCCAAATTTGGGAAGACTCTTCTTCATTCATATCTCCTTTCATACTACTATGATGAAACCTCGGAAGTGGTTGAAAACACTGCCGAAGGTTGGCTTGAAGCTTGTTCAATGTCTGGCAGGATTTGCGTACTCTGACAGCGTTTCAATTTGTACAGTAGTCTGAACTCCTTTATAACTCCACCTATACTTCTGTACATTTTTAGAAATCATTTCCTTCAATCACTCGGAGAATCTTAAGTAGATAAACTTAAATACTTTCCTAATAGACTTGTCCGACTCTGGTAATCAATAAGTTATAAGATTGTGCTTTTGTTGAAAAATCAAAATTATTGGTGTCATTCCGACTTTAGGAGGGAACTATTGAATAAATGCCCTTTGGAGTCTCGGAATCAGTCTTTTCTAGATAGTTTTTTCGCAAGCTCAAACAGGGTCGCCTGGCGATGACAAAAACACGTAAAGTACTGATAATCAAAGCAGGACAAGTCCATTTAAGTTTTTGTAAGTATTTCATTATCAGTTATTTGAACTACTTTGGACTTGCGACTAAAGACTTTGTACTACTTAATTTTCATTGAAATGAAGCGTAAGCTACTTTAAATACCTTTTCAGCATCGTTGACTCTATCAAAAAAAGGAATTTTTTCTTGTGCAAAATATACATTTTACAAGAACAAATAACGAATCTATTATGACCAGACATTCTTTTGCTACAGAACAATTTACATACTAATCTCAATCGTGTATAAATCTATTATTCCCCATTTATTTCCTGCCCATTTCTTAATGATGAATTAAATGTTACAAAACGCCTGTAAGAACGCATTTTGTTAAACATTTAGTAAGCATAAAAGTGAGATTCAATCGGATTGATTGAACTAGCTTTGCAGAAATTTTAAAAAACATATTTTGCCATGTTCAAAAAAATACTATTTATTGTAATTGCAATTGGGCTTCATAATTTCGCCATTGCACAGCAGGGTTTTCTTAGGGGGAAAATTATAGATGCCGAGAATGGCGAAGAGCTTTTTGGCACAACCATAGTAGTAAAAGGAACTACCAATGGCACTACAGCAGATTTTGACGGGAATTATTCTCTTCCGCTAAATCCTGGGACTTATACAATCTCCTATTCCTTTGTTTCGTATCTGACGAAAGAGGTTACTGATATTGTTATCAAAAGCGGAGAGGTTACCAATATAAACATTGATATGGTAACTGACAATCAGCAACTTGAAGCAGTTGTTGTGAAAGCAGAACGTCTGAAAGATAATGAAACAGCGATGCTTGCTTTGAAGCAGAAATCAATCAATAGTATTGATGGAATCTCTTCTCAAGCATTCAAGACAATAGGCGACAATAACCTCTCAAGTGCCATGAAAAGGGTTACGGGCGTTTCCGTACAAGGTGGCAAATATGTTTATGTGCGTGGGTTGGGAGATAGATATACCAAAACCACTCTGAACGGCATGAATATCCCTGGACTTGATCCTGACAGAAACGATGTTCAGATTGATTTATTTCCTACTTCCATTCTTGAAAATGTAGTGGTTTACAAAACCTTCTCTCCTAATCTGAGCGGAGATTTTACTGGTGGATTGGTAAATATAGAAACCAAAGCATTTCCAGAAGAAAAATACACTTCGGTATCGGTTGGATTGAGTTTCAATCCTGACATGCACTTTAATAATGACTATTTAGTTCAAGAAGGAAGTGGAAGTGACTTTCTAGGCTTTGGAAGTGATGACAGGGAGTTAAGATTTGACAAAAGCACTGAATTCCCAGACCCAACTAGTAACGACCCTAGATTGGAAGCACTTACAAGAAGTGTGAACCCAAACCTAGCAGTACAAAATGGTACTAGCTTTATGAATACGAATGTTTCGTTAGCGCATGGAAACCAAATTAACCGAGACAATGTAACTTTTGGCTACAATGCAGTTCTTAATTACAGAAGAGAGCAAAACCATTATGATGCAGCAATTAACCAGACTTATGAAATCAATAACGATAAAGCGATTGTCGATTTGATTAGAGACAAAAGGCTATTGGGCGCAAGAAGTGAGGATGAGGTTTTATGGAGTGCTTTGCTATCAGGTTCTATGAAAACTGAAAAAAGCAGTTATTCTGTCAACTTCCTAAGAATTCAGAATGGCAGTGAGTTGAATTTGCAGAGGATTGTAAATAGTTCTGCGCTAAATACGCCATACACACACGATAATGATGTCTTGAGATATACACAAAGACAACTGACTAATGTTGGATTGATAGGGAAACATCAAGTTCAGAAGTTACAAATAGGCTGGAAACTAGCTGGTACAGTTTCCAAAGTAGATGAGCCTGATTTCAGAAATTCTTTGATAGATGTTACAAATCCTGATGATATTTCTTTAGAAAGAAATGGTGGAGGAATCAATAGATATTCTCGTTATTTGAATGAGAAAAATCTAAATGCAAAAGTCGATTTCACTTTGCCAATTGGAGAGAAAAGTAAAATAAGATTCGGAGCAGATTATTTGACTAAAGCGAGAGAGTTTGATTTGTTTCAATATGATATAAAATACGAGGGAAATACAGTAATTCCGAACGATCCAGATTGGTTTTTAAAGCCTGAAAATGTTTACTCAGCTAGTACTGGTACAGGCTCTTACCTCGTGAATTTTTCTCAGATACAAAATGAGTTTGATGGCAGAATCAATATTTTGGCTGCTTATGCCATGACAGAGCTCGACATTACTAGTAAATTCAAAACCATTTTCGGTCTGAGAGTAGAGAAAGCTGGAATGTTCTACACAGGCGTGAACCAAAATCAAGTTTTTGATGATGAACAAACCTTAAACGATTTAGACTTTTTGCCTTCGGTAAATCTAGTTTACAAGCTTCAAGAAAACATGAATTTGAGAGCTTCGTATAACAAAACTTTGGCAAGACCTTCTTTCAGAGAAAAATCAATTGCCATTATTCCTGATCCTATTTCTGATTTGTTTTTCATCGGAAACATTAACCTGAAAGCTACAAACGTAGATAACTTTGATTTGCGTTGGGAATATTTCTTCAGACCTGAAGAGGTGCTTTCTGTTTCATTGTTCTACAAGGATTTCACAAATCATATCATTTTGGCAACTTATGATTTAAATACAGACCAATTAAGGCCGAGAAACGTTCCTCAAAGCAAGGTTTACGGAATAGAATTAGAGGCAAGAAAAAAGCTTGACTTTTTTGGTGATTTCTTCTCTAAAATCTCAGTAGGAACTAACATCTCAATAGTTTATTCAGAGGTAGATAGAAGAACTGCTCCTGTCAATGACCCTGATCCAATCACAGGGACTCCAGCAAAAACAGAATACGAAGACAGATTGCTTACTGCTCGTGAAGGGCAAGCGATTGACACCAAAAGAGATATGGTTGGGCAGTCTCCATACCTTATCAACGGATTTTTGAACTATGCAGACAGAGAAAATGGCTTGAATGCTAGTTTGGCTTATAATGTTCAAGGTCAAACTCTTACGATACGTGGAGTTGGTTTCATACCAGACATTTACACAAATCCTTTCCACAGTCTAAATTTTAATATTAGCAAAACTATTGGTGTAGAGCAGAAATCTTCGGTCAGCTTCGGAATAGATAATATTTTGAACGATGATAACGAGTTAGTTTACAAAAATGCAGGTTCTATTGAAAGGCCATTTTCACAACTAAGCCCTGGAAGAAGTTTTTCCTTGAAATACTCAGTAAACTTCTAAAATGAAAACTTAAGATAATCAAAAACCCCCTCGCAAATTCAATTTGCAAGGGGGTTTTGATATAACGTGGCCCCGACAAGAATCGAACTTGTATCTAATGTTTAGGAAACACCTATTCTATCCATTGAACTACGGGGCCATTCCAATTTTAGCAATTGGTAGCGATGCAAATATAAGTCCCATTCTCATAACTCCAAACGCAAATTTTCCCATCAGAAAAGATAAAACCTATATCGGTGGATTTGCGAACTAGCAAACTCCTCAATAAATTACCAACTTTAATTTGCTATTTTGCCTCCTTAACAATTTACCATTCGAATCATGCCATTAAAAGTCGATAGCCAAGCACCAGATTTTACACTTCCATCTACCAGCGGAAGCGATGTTACATTAAGCAAAGATTTGGCAGGAAAGCCGTGCATTGTCTATTTCTACCCGAAAGATTTTACGCCAGGTTGCACCAAAGAAGCTTGCGAATTCAGAGATGCTTTTGAAGAATTCCGAGGGTTGGAGATTGATATTTTCGGAATCAGCCGAGATAGCATTGCCTCGCATGACAAATTCCGTGCAGAACACCAACTGCCTTTCCATTTGCTTTCAGATAAAAGCGGAGAAGTTTGCAAAGCCTACCAATCGCTCATTCCCTTCATTGGAGTTCCCAAACGAATCACTTATTTGCTAGACAAAGACCACAAAATTGCCGCAGTCAACGACAGCATGTTCGATGCAGTCGGGCATATCAAAAACATGATTGCCAAAGTAAAACAGGGTTGATTTTGAGGATTTGATAATTTTACCGATTCGATGATTTGAGGAAAGAAGAAAGAGGAAGGAGCGGGGGTCGCCAACGACAAGGAGGAAAGACTTCCGAGCAACTAATTTCAACTATTCAAAGCGAAATCCATCAAGCAAAAAGGGTCAATACTTTCCAAGTATTGACCCTTTTTGCTTTTTTACTTTTCTATTTCACTTTTTTACCATCTTACTATCTGACCCTATTCATATCTCAGGTGCTTCACAGACATTCCCGAATTGGCGAGTTTCTGCAGTGAAGCAATTCCAATATTCAAGTGATTTTGCACAAAATTGCTGGAAACCTTCTTATCACTTTTAGAGGTTTTTACGCCTTGTGGAGTCATTGGATTGTCGGAAACCAACAGTAAAGCACCTCTCGGAATCTGATTGATGAAACCTACCGTGAAAAGTGTGGCAGTTTCCATATCCACACCCATTGCACGAATATCTCTCAAATATTTTTTGAATTTCTTATCGTGTTCCCAAACTCTTCGATTGGTGGTGTAAATTGTTCCCGTCCAGTAATTCAAATCATGCTCTACAATTACTTGCGAAACGGTTTTATGCAGGCGGAAAGAAGGCAAGGCAGGAACTTCCACAGGTAAATAATCGCTACTGGTTCCTTCGCCACGAATGGCGGCAATCGGGAGAATCAAATCGCCCAACTTCGTTTTTTTCTTGATTCCACCACATTTCCCGAGGAAAAGAGCTGCTTTCGGCTCAATGGCAGAAAGCAAGTCCATTACAGTTGCGGCCATGGCACTTCCCATTCCGAAATTGATGATGGAAATATTGTTTGCCGTACAAACCTGCATCGGTTTATCCATGCCAATGATTTTTGCGTCAAATTTAGCAGAAAATTTATGGACGTAATCAATGAAGTTAGTCAGAAGAATATATTCTCCGAAGCTTTCTAAGGGTGCGCCCGTATATCTTGGCAACCAGTTTTGTACTATTTCTTTTTTTGTTTTCATAATTTTTAGTTGTCGGTTTAATGATTCTCCGAGTTAGCGGATTGTATCGAATAAACGGTAATCATAAACCTTAGTTTGTTCTAAATTTAGCCTGCAAAGATGGGGAGTTTTATAGAAGTTGGCAAATTATGCTGATTTAGGATAGAAACTTAACGAAGCTGGAACCTCATCCTACAGAAACAATAGCTGAATTTCATTAGACTTTATTACGATTGGTTTTGTATAGAAGCCCTTGTTGGTCTTAGCGTAGCGAGATGGCCAGGCCACCCTGCAACAAGCTGACTCCAAAACTTACTTTAATAAACCAATCGTAATAATATCTATTCTCAAATTTACACATCTACAATTTTTTTATTCCATCGCCTCTTTTCTATCCAAATATTCCTTTTTGGCGAGTTCCAAATCCAGAATAATATTTTCTCTCATTTGCGAAAGTCTATCTACAATGGCTCTTTTCTTCCCGAATATTGCCAAAAAGTTGGTTATGTTTCTCGAATCTCGCAAGAAACTCCAATAGTAGAGTACAAAAAAGCCACTAATTGGTAGGGAAATTCCATAAACGAGAATCCAAACCCAATTTAAATTCGTAAAATGCTGGAGTGCATAAATCTCCAACCCATAGAATAATGGGAAAGTAATAATGCCAATAACCATCATCATTGGCGCAATATATTCAATTTCCTTCGTGATTCTATGGGCAACTTTGCTGGGAATGATATAGGGAATATAGTTGTGGATTAGACCGAAAAGATAGAATGGAAAACCGATTAGCAGATAGAAAAAAGAGAACAAATTGTCGGATAAGGAACGGAAAGCATTCTGATTTGTGAACTCGGCATCTTTCAAATGGAGACGATGCAAACTGTTTTGGTAAATCTCCAAATCGGTTCGCAATTGCTCTACTCTTTCGGGTTGTTGGCCTGAGAAATACTTCACAGCTTCCACAATTTCTTTAGAGATTTCAAAGTCTCGTTGCTTTTTTGGCAAATCGACTTCTTCTTTTAAAATTGGTTTGTAAATCGCCTCAACCTGCCTTGCCAATTCATCATTTTCATCTGTTTGGCTAATGATTATGTGGCTTTCCAATCGCTCCTTCATTTCTTCGGTCAGCATTTCCACAGCCTCAAACTCATTGGCTTCGTAAGCTTTCTGGTAGGATTTTACCTCAATTGGTTCAGCTACATTGATAAGTAAATCGCTACGGAACTTCGGGGCTTCGGAATAATTCAAGCCTATTGTCAAGATTTTCACGCCTAATTCAAAGCCATATTCTGCCTCTGCGCCCAGGGCAATTCGGGCAGTTCCCGTTTTGAGTTTTCTCAAATTCCGCTCGTTCACGCTGTAGCCTTCCGGGAAAATGATGAGCGTTCCGCCTTTTACCAAAAACTCATAGCATTTCTCAAAAACTGCTTTGTTGTCGGCCTTCCCGCCTTCTTTCACGTCTTCTTTTCGATAAATCGGAATCATATTGATGACTCCAAGCAATTTCTTTTTGAATGGCGTATTGAAAACCGAGCCATTTGTCAGGAAATAGATTTGCTGTTTCAGGAAACTGGCAATAACCAAAGGATCCATCAACGTGTTTGGGTGATTGGCAACAATAATCAGCGGTCCTTCAGAGGGCGCATTTTGCTTGTTATTGACCACAAATTTCCGATAGAAAATCCGTAGGGCGAGTTTGATAATTAGTTTGAGGAAATTATAAATCATCTTGTTGGTGCAAAATCGTAAATCCAAAGTTGAATAGGTTTTGCTTGATTTACAAGATTACGTGGGATTAGATTAAAGTCATAAACGCATTTTACAAAAAAAGTGCCTGTTCATCAAATGAACAGGCACTTTTCATAATTCAATATCAAAGCATCAAAAAAAACTCTTTTCTTGATACTTGATACTTGATACTCAAACTTCTTAAGCTTCTACCACGCAGTTTTTAGAATCTCCGAATTCAGAAGTTGAATATTTGTCAGCTTCCTCATCGTTTACCCAGTCTTTTCCGTCCAATAAGTAACGGAAAGCATAGTCTTTGTTGCTTTCTAAGTCGATTGTAGATTGTGAAGCTACCGTCTTTCAACGCTTTCATTTCGTCAGCTTTAGGATTCCACTCGTTGAAATCTCCTACAACGAATGCTTTTTTTGCTCCGTTCGCCAATTTTTTGTCCAATTTGAAAGTTGCCTTGCAAACTGGCTTGTTTTTCAATGTTTTCTTCTTAATACTCATAATCTTGATTTTTTAAAGTTTCAGACTTGCACCAATTTGGCACGAATTACAATTCATCAGGCTATCTTTGAATAATACAATTCCACTAATAAATAATCGTTGTAATCTATTGCCTGAATTTCTATTTACAACTAGAATCTAGTTGATGATTGCAAGGTATAAATATTCAAATTAAAATTGCAATATTTGGCTACCCGACTATGGTAAATTGGTCTGCAATCGGTTTCAAAATCAATGATTTAACAATTTGGTAATCTACGGAATGAGTTTGTAGGCTTCGCACCAGTTCCGAATCATTTCCAATCCGAACTCTGTCAGCACCGCTTCTGGGTGGTATTGGATTCCCCGAATTGGATATTTCTCATGCCGATTACCATAATCTCGCCCTGTTTGGTTTGGGCAATTGACTGCAAGCCATTCTTTAAATTATTCAAAACCAAAGAGTGATACCGAACTACTTCAAAGGAATTGGGAATGTCTTTAAAAAGTAAATCTTCCGTTTGGAGATTGATTTTGGAAATCTTTCCGTGCATCGGTTTTGTTGCTTTCTCCAAACTCGCCCCAAAATATTGCCCAATTGCCTGATGTCCCAAACAGATTCCGAGAATTGGCAACTTCCCAATATAAAAATCCAAAACCTCCATCAAATTCCCCGCTTTCTCTGGCGATTCTGGGCCTGGGGAAAGCACAATGGCTTTATAATTATGCTTCGTGATTTCAGCAAAGTGGCAAATCATTCCTCAAAACTCGGCACTCCACTCCAACCTGACCAAAATAGTCAACCAAGTTGTAGGTGAACGAGTCGAAGTTGTCTAGGAGGAGAAGCAAAGGGAATGTGGGAATTTGAAAATTAGGGAAATTATGGTGTCATTCGCAAATCTTAGAATGGAGAATAAATTTGGACTTTGGCAAGTACTCATATTTAATCTTCTTTCCCAAATCCAGCTTAATTGTAGTTTCTACAGTTTTATTTGTTATTGAAGAGTTGATTTCAAATTTCTCCATTGAGAAACCATTTTCTAACTTTACTTTTCCATTTCGCTTACTTATTTTGACAATTTTGCTTTCATCAGAAATCTTTTCAGAATTTTCAATGTCTTCTTCAAACCTCTTCACGTTTTTTTTGTAAATGTAAAGTAAAATAATTATTGCAAAAGTTACAGAAGGCAGAAAAAAGTAGTCTTTTGCTGTTAATCCATAAGTGTAATGTATCGCTAAACCCCAAGCTCCCAGAAATATGATAATAAGATTTCCATATCTTAGGTAGGTTAAATACGATGAGTTACATTCTTGCAAATCTTCCATCAAAATACTTAACTCATTTTTATTTAATTCTACCTTATCCATACAGATTGAAAGTTTTGTAAAGTTTAGTTTTACATATGTTGCTCTGAAACCCACAGATTCTTCTTTCGTGTAAATCTGAATTTAATTGGGGAATTGAGTTTTTCTAATCAACACATCACCAAATTATCGCATCAACACATTTCCAAATTAACACATTTCCTAATTTCCTAATTTCCTAATTCGCCAATTCACAAACTCGCCAAATCGCCAATTCTTTCCTAAAGCGCATTTCCGCCCAAAACATCCATCCGTAATTTAATCTGTTGCGCAGTTGGGTTTTTCGCTTCCCGAATTACGTGTTTCTCTTGGTAAGGAGAATTTTTCGGATTGGCAGTTACTTTTCGGTTTTCTCCATTTCTGATGAACTGCATTGTGTAGCTTTTGTTGAAATTCGCATCAATCAATTTACCTAAAATAGAATTTGCGTTCGATTCCGTAATTCGTTCTCCATTCACAGCGAAAATTACATCGTTGGCTTTCCATCCGAAAACATTCTCTCCAGTTTTCAAAACGTAGAAAAATCGCTTTTTTGGGTCGAAAGCAAATTGGAAGTTTCCGTAGGAATAAGTGTTCACTTCTGCTTGTGGGAAATAATCCCAACCCATTTTTGCAAAATACTTTCCGTAAGGAAGTGGCTGATTTCCAATGACATAATCGTGGAAGAAATCGGAAATTTCTGGGAAAGTCATCTCCACAATTTCGGGAATCAGTCGGGAATCTTCAAAGGCTTTTTCAGGGCCATATTTTTTGGAAAGTTCTAACATCACACTTCTCAAACTCATTGTTCCATCGCTCAATTCATTCAGCCGAATATCTAGTAACATCCCAATCATTGCGCCTTTATCGTACACATTTCCGTACATTTTTGGTACTTCGGCTCAATAATTCTACGGCTCATTTCCGTAAATGAAACCTGCGGAAACTCCTTTTCTGCCTTAATTTTTTGGTGCATTTCATCCATAAACCAAACCTTGTCCATCAGACCAGATTTGAGTTGCACCAAGTTGGAGAAATATTCCGTAACGCCTTCATAGAGCCAAAGATGTTGCGACATTTTCGGGTTTCGGAAATCGAAATTCCTGATTTCCTGACTGTGAATGTTCAGCGGAGTGAGAATATGCAAGAATTCGTGTGAAGCCACGCTTACCACCAAATCCTTTCAAATCTTCCATATCCGAAGTCTCGGGTAGGAAAGTAAAACGAGCAGTACGAATGCTCCAATGCGCCAAATCCCCAATTTCCAATCACAGGATTGGTCGGTTTCATGTCGGGGAAATACATCAAAAACTGATATTCCTCCACAGGCATCGTCTCGAAAAACTCCTCCAAACCTTTGGAAAGTGGGCGCAACATTTCCCGAATTGAATTAGCTTTCACAACGCCCGTTTCCGAGTGAACCGCCACGGTAACTTTCGTTTTCCCCACCCAAAAAAGCTTGCCGTATCCGGTTCAGAATACATAATCGGATTGTCTGCCAATTTCACGTAATCTGGTGCAGTAAAAACATCTTTCCACGTTTCGGGACTTATTTTTTGGAGTGGAGTTGCCCCAAAAAAGCTGTTTGGTTTCGTAATCTCCAACTGATAAGGCAACATTTTATAACCTTCCAAATAACCGTAAAAACCATGATGGTTAATTACCACGTTTTTCCCCTCGTCAATATTCGTTCCGCCAGGCTGAAAAATGTAGTTGGAAGCCGTGCTTGCATCCCAAGTATCGTTCACAAAATATTCAATCCGTATCCAATTCCTGCGCATCCTGAATTTGGAAAATATTTGCAGTTAACTCTTTCACTCTCAATCTTTTGCCATTTTTGTTGTAAGCCCTGAATTTATCAATAAATCGCCCATAATCTTTCTGCGAATAAGAACCGGGAATTACCGAAGGCATCACATATTCCACTATTTCGGAAGACACTTTTGGCGGAAAAAGCTGTACTTTTATTCTGTCATTTTCAATTTTTGTCAAGTCCATTTTTACCAAATAGCTTTCTCTGTCTTGAGCAAAAGAGCTTTGAAATCCGACTGAAAAAAGAAGGAAAAAAAGTAGAAATCTGAAGTTCATTGCTTGCTTATAGTTTTTGAAGTCCCAAATTTAATCAGGATTTATAGGATTTGCAGGATTGTCAAGATTAGATTTTGGATTGTTGCAAATCCACTACTGAAAAACTCATTTCCGATGAGTGCAAAATAAATTTTTCTTGGTTGGATTTTTCTATTTGGAGAATCTATCGAAAGGGGGAAATCCATTTCTATTATTAAATTGATGAGGCTTAGTCAGTTCCGCCATTTTTGGGAAAGATTATAATGCAAATTCGTCTCTTATCAATTTTACTGAAACTCATAGAATAATTGAGCCATTATGCAGAGAATTTCCCAAAAATAATGCGGTCGAAAGCTTGGGGTGCATAACAAATTTACCATTTACTTATATTGCTTACTTGTTGACGATAATTTCGATGATATTCTAAGCAGGACAACCGCATCAAAAAAGAGGTTTTCATGTCGAAGAATGACGTTAAGTTGCCGTTGTTGGAAGATGGTTTCCCCGTCTTAGCAATAAAATCCATCAGTATTATATTTAGAACAAGAATAATAAATCAAAACAAACGTACATGGAAATATTTATTGCGAGACCAACAACCAATTAGTGCCAAAAAATCTTCTTTTCTCGATTCATAGCCGTTTTCTTTGAGTTAATATAAGGTATTTCTGAAGCTTTATGCGAATTTGTTATACACCCAAAGCTTGGTAGAATGGATTTGATAATAGACTTGTCCTGCTTTGATTATCAGTACATTATGGTTTGTGTCATTCTGATAGCATCGGCTACCGACCTGCGAAGAAACTATCTTAAATACTCGATTTGAGACGTATAATACATTTTTTTGTGGATAGTTCCCTTTCGTTTGCGACTCTAGCAAAAGTCGGGCAGGGTCGCCTGACGATGACACCAATAACTTGACATTCTTACAAAGGTGTATTTTCATAACTTATTGATTTTCAGAATCGGACAAGTGTATTAGTTCTACTTTAAGACTCTAACAAAAGTGGTTATTAAAGACCCAATTTCACATGACTTTTGTTGTATTTTGAATACCGTGCCTGTCAGAACCATTCCATGGCGGCCATCAGTTCTGACAGTTTTCGGATTCTCAAATCCGATGTGACTGGTAGCCAGTGCTATCGACTCCGATGCGACTCGGCTCCGATGCGACTCGACTCCGAGGAAAATGAGAAAAGTATTAGTACCAAGGGCGTATTATTTCTAAAGTCTTAAAGTAGAATTAGTAACATTTTTACCAAAAAAACGTCAACAACTATCAAACTAATAAGTTTAAATCATAAATTGACAACTCATAAAATCCAACCGAAAAAAAGACTAAAACCATGTTCAGCCAAACCGACCTTGCTCAAATCAAAGAATTGGGAATTGAAATTTCCGAAATAGAAAATCAACTCGAAAACTTCAAATCAGGCTTTCCCTTTGCCGATATTCAAGCTCCAGCCACGGTGGGAGATGGAATTTTGAGATTGGAGAATGACAAATTGCAAGAAGCAGTTGCCAACTACGAGAAATCACTTTCGGGGAAAGACATTCTGAAATTCGTTCCCGCTTCGGGTGCAGCCAGCAGAATGTTCAAGCATTTGTTTGCCTTCATGAAAAAATACGATGGCTCGGAAAAAGCCTACGAGAAATTCACTTCCGATACAGATTTCAACTCGGTTTACAATTTCTTCAAAAAGCTGAATGATTTCGCTTTCTACGAAGATTTGAAAAAGACTTTTGGCGATGGAAACGAGTTGGAAGAAGCGCATTTGAAAAAAGAATACGTGAAAATCCTCTCCAATTTGCTCAACGAAGAAGGTTTGGATTACGGCAATTTGCCGAAAGGCTTATTGAAATTCCACACCTATAAATACGGAAGTCGCACGCCTTTGGAAGAGCATTTGGTGGAAGGTGCGGAATATGCAAAAGGCAAAGGAAATAGTTGCCAAACTCCACTTCACGGTTTCGCCAGAACATCAGGAGAAATTTGCCGAAAAAGTGAAAGAAGTGCAGAGCGAATACGAAAAAATGTTCGATGTGAAATTCGAGATTTCCTTCTCCGAGCAGAAAAAATCTACCGACACAATTGCCGTGGATATGGAAAACAAACCTTTTCGAGAACCAGACAATTCCATCCTTTTCCGACCGGGCGGACACGGAGCTTTGCTTTCTAATTTGAACGAGCAAGACGCTGATATTGTGTTCATTAAGAATATTGACAATGTTGTTCCCGACATAGCTGAAAGCCGACACCACACTCTATAAAAAAGCCTTGGCTGGCGTTTTATTAGATTACCAAACTCGTATTTTCAACTACCTTTCTCAATTGGAATCGGAAGGTTCAGAAGAATTGATTGAGGAAATCTCCGACTTTTTGGAAAATCAGCTTTGCCAAAAACACGAAGGTTTCAGCTTGCTCGGAAAAGCTGAAAAATTGGATTACCTGAAAGATAAACTGAATCGACCAATTCGGGTTTGTGGCATGGTAAAAAACGAAGGCGAACCGGGCGGAGGTCCATTTTGGGTTACGAATTCCGATGGTTCACTCTCGCTCCAAATTGTGGAATCTGCCCAAATTGATATGGATAATTCCGACAAGAAGGAAATTATGAACCAATCAAGCCATTTCAACCCAGTAGATTTGATTTGTGGTTTGAAAGATTACCAAGGCAAGAAATTCGACTTAATGAAATTCCGAGACCCGAAAACAGGTTTCGTAGCCTTGAAATCCAAAGATGGCAAAGAACTGAAAGCGCAGGAATTACCAGGACTTTGGAACGGAGCCATGGCAGATTGGAACACCGTTTTCGTGGAAGTTCCTATCTCTACTTTCAATCCTGTGAAAACGGTAAATGATTTGTTGCGAGAGCAACATCAAGCGAAATAGCAAAATACCCCAATTATGAGTTACGTATTCGATAATTACAATTGTTGATTGGGGAAATTAAGAATTAAGAATTAAGAATTAAAAATTAAAAATGATTTAAGTTTATGATAATCAGCACTTTGATATTGTTGCATTTAGTCTAATTATTTCCATATAGTTTTTGATTATATCTAAAAATAATGCAATACATGAAATATTAAATTTTGACTAACCTAAAAATAATACAGTTAATGTACTGATAATCAGATGTTCAAACCCATTATTCGGGTAAATACTAAGTGCTTTTTCCGAGTATCCTGAACTACTGAAACTTATTTCGCAAAGCGACTAGCTGGCGGTGTCGCCCACAATGGAATTGTTTTCGCTCCCGCCAGTCTAGTAAGCGAGAAAACAACGAACCCAAAAGCTTTTCAACAATTCCCGAACATCGGGATCCGAACATCGGGTCCAGACCTTCGGGGTCCGACCATCGACAGGTGCAAACGGGGGTCGCCATCGACAGCATACTGCCGAGTTCTCAATCCGCCAATAAAATTGTATCTAAAAAATACAATTTCTCTAAAAAAAGGGTGGGAAATGTCGGGTAGTGATAAACTGGTAAGGTTAACAAAATAAAACCCATAGCGCAAGCGTCCGCTCAATGCCATTAAGTTAAGGAAATTCGTATTCAGTCAGAGACTGATTTCCATTTTAGGCACAGGTTGGCGATTGCGCCCCCAGTAAGAACCTGCGCCAGCGTTTTACGCTGGTTCGAGCGTTCACGCTCGAACCAAATTCACACTAACTTAATGGCATTGAGCGTCCGCTGGGCAGCACTCCGCTGGGCGACACTCCGCTGGGCGACACTCCGCTTGTGCCGAAATATCCATAGAGTAGCCTTACCGCTTTCACACTATCAGAAAACCTACTTTCTTCCTATTTCCCTAAATGTTTAGGTTGGAGTTAATAAATGTAAGTCTACTTTTGTAACTTCGTTTCAGAATGAAAATGAATATACAAAAAACAACTCAAATGAAGTCATTTAAAATCCCTCATTTCTCGTCTCTCTCCTACTCATTACCAACTTGGTATTTGCGCAATCCAACAAAGTCAAAACCATTATCCAAAAAGGACATGGCGAAGCAGTTGTTGCCATGGATTTGAGCAACGATGGCAAATATTTAGCTTCTGCAAGTAGAGACAAAAACCTGAAATTGTGGGATTTACAAAGCGGACATGAAATCCGCACTTTTCTAGGGACATGAATATACGGTGCAGTCGCTGAATTTTCCAAAGACGAGAAATATTTGGTTTCGGGAGGTTCTGATGGAATTGCCTTGGTTTGGGAAACCGAAACGGGCAAATTGCTTTGGGCAAACGAAAGAACGATAAAGAGCAAATTACTTCTGTGGCCTTATCACCCAAGCGTAACTGGATTGCCGTAGGAGGTTATAATGAAGAAGTCCAAATTTGGGATTGGAAAAACAATCAACTTGTGGCTGAAATAAAATCCGACCCCGACATGGGAACAGGATTTGGCGTAAGCCTGGATTTTAGTGCAGACGGAAAATGGTTGGCAATTGGACAAGACAATCGTTTGGCGCAAGTTTATGATATTCAAGATTGGTCGGAGAAATGGAAATTTGAGGAGACAAATGGTTCTTGCGGAGGTTGCGGTACTTTGGTGGAATTCTCGCCAAATAGCAACTTTCTGCTTCGAGCAAACAGACATTCTGGAATGCAATCTTTCGACCTTTCCACGGGAGAAAAGGCGATTGATTTCCGAAGTAAAGTGAAAGATTTATCAGACATTGATTATTCGGAAGATGGCAAAACCATTTTGCTCACAACCGAAGACAGCTGTTTGTTTACGAGCAGAACGGGAAGCTGATTTCACAGCTCAATCCATCGGAAAAGGAAATGAACGCAGGATTGTTACTGCCTGATAATCAATTTCTTGTCTTCAACAATGCAGGTATGATTTTAAGGTTGGATTATAAGACTGAAAAGAAAATTGGAGAGTTTTCTGGTACATTGAACAAGCGCGAATTCGGCGGTTTGGTGCATGACTTATCGAACTATTGGCGCAGCATAATCTCGCCAAAGCACATCAAGTACAAAAACGAACAATTGCTGATTGGAGACAAGCGTTTGCTGAAAGGCAAAATGGGAACAAAAGGCGTTTTGTGGGATTTGAAAACGGGCAGACCAACACTAGAATTGGTTGGGCATGAAAAGGGAATTATCTGCTTCGATTATAACGAAGAGAAAGACGAAATAATCTACAGGTTCTGGAGATGGACTATGTGAAACGTTGGAAAGGCGAAACAGGGAAATTGATTTCCGGTTATAAAGGAGAAACAGCGCCTGTTTTCGATGTGGTTTTCAGCCACGACAAAAAACGATTTGCCAGTTGCTCTTGGGATGGAACTATTTTCATGTCGGAATGTGGAATCGGGAGAAATATTGAATAAATTGTACTTCGAGAAAAAATCTGCCTACGAAATGGCATTTTCGCTTAAACGATGAATACCTGATTATCAGCTTCTTAGACGAAACGCTTGAACTCTGGGACATTGCTTCCGAAACCAATGGTCAAAAAATTTATTGGGCATAAAGAATTGTTACCTCAATTCATCCGCATTACCGATGAAACTTTTATGACTACCGGCAAAGATGGGAAAGCATTTCTTTGGCATATTGGCTATGGTTTGAAACTCCATAAAATACAACACCCGAAAGGCGCAATTCTGGCGCAGACTTGGCTTCCGGAATCCAACCAAATTTTAACAGCTGGCACAGATGGGATTATCAGATTGTGGAGCAGTGATTTGAAAAAAGTAGTCAAACTTTTGTTGGTCATTCTACAGAAGTAACCTCACTGAATTTAAGTGCCGATTTCAAAACTTTATACTCTCTAGATTTGGATGGAGTAACCAAAGTTTGGGATTTGGACACAGGCTTGGAGAAATATGAATTCATTCAAATCACGAAATCCGACTGGCTGATTAAATCTCCAGAAGGATTTTTTGACGGCACGCCCGAAGCATTTAAAATGGTGCATTTTGTGAAAGGCATGAAAAGCTACTCGCTCGACCAATTTTTCAACTTATTCTACAAACCAGAAGCAATCTCCAACCTCTTGACTTTTGGAGTGGTAAATAACAAAAGAGACATTAACAATATGATGGCAAAACTCACTCCACCCGAAGTGAAAATTGTGGCAATTGCCAATGAAAGTGGCACAGAAGCAGAAGTTTTCATTAAAGTTTCGGGCGATAAAGTGGACGGAATTCAGCTAAAACACAACGGCAAAAGATTGGATGTGGAGAAAGGAAAGCATGAAAATTCATACCAGAGAGCCTGATTATGTGATTTTCAAGACTTCGCAACCGCTAATAAGTGGCACAAATGAGTTTTCTTGCCGAGCAAGCAGTAAAAATGGGGTGGAATCTGCTGAGGTAAATACTACAGTTGTCTCCAACAGCAAAAAGCCTGGCGCAGATTGCTACGTGATTTCCATTGGCATAGACAACTACAAAAACAGTCGATTGAACTTGAATTATGCTGGGGCAGATGCCAACGCTTTTGCCGATTCTCTCGGAAAATTCAGCGAGGGAATGTATCGGAATACGTATCAATTCCGGCTTAGAAATGAGCAAGCGACCAAGGCAAATTTGGTTAATTTGATGGACAGTTTGGCGAAAGTAGTTACGCTGAATGATGTGTTCGTTTTCTACTACGCTGGACACGGAAGCATTATTGATGACCATTTCTTTTTCATTACACACGAAGCCACGCAGATTTATGCGAGAGCAAAAAGAAATGAGCAAAACAGCCATTTCCGAGGAAGAAATGATGGGGAAATTTCAGCAGATAAGTGCTTTGAAGCAAATGATAATTATGGATGCTTGCCATAGTGGCGGAGCGGTAGAAAAATTGGCGCAAAGAGGTGCCGCCAGAGAAAAAGCCATTGCCCAACTTTCCCGAAGTTCGGGCGTGCATGTTCTTGCTTCGGCAGGAAGCGAGCAATATGCCACAGAATATGAAGATTTGGGACACGGCTTGTTCACATATTGCTTACTCCAAGCTCTTTCTGGCATGGCAGATGGCGCACCGAAAGATGAAAAAGTAACATTGTTTGAAATCAAATCTTTTTTGCACGACCAAGTGCCAAGCAAAAGTATGGAACTGAAAGGCTCGGCTCAATATCCATTTACTTTTTCGAGAGGACATGATTTTCCGCTTGTGATTGTGAAGTAGAGAGTTGGCGAGTTTGTGATTTGGCGAGTTGGCGAATGGGAAATTAAGAAGAAAGAGCGGGGGTCGCCAACGACAAGGAGAAGGAGGAAGGAGGAAGGAGGAAGGAGGAAGGAGCGGAGGTCGCCAACGACAAGGAGGAAGGAGGAAGGAGGAAGGAAGAAAGAGGAAAGAGCGGAGGTCGCCAACGACAGGAAGGAAGGAGGAAGGAGGAAAGAGGAAGGAGGAAGGAAGAAAGAGCGGAGGTCGCCAACGACAGGAAGGAAGGAAGGAAGGAAGATAGAAGTTTTTTTTGTTTGGCAATCGGTAAGTATGAACGGAGATAATGAAGTTTATGAATATAAGAGATTTAAGTAGCTGGCGGTGTTGATAAACCCGCCAGTCTGCGAGTTCTATAATAAAATCGTGTTCATAATCTCTAAGAGTATATTTTTCTAATTTTCAAATTATAAATGTTCGATTGCCTAATTGTTGGTTTGGGTCCTGTTGGAGCTATTTTGGGGAATTTGCTGGGGAAAGCAGGTTTGCAGGTTTGTATTTTGGAGCGGGAAATTGAAATTCATCCGCATCCGAGGGCAATTCATGGCGATGATGAAATGCTGAGAACTTTGCAATCGGCAGGTTTGTTGGAAGCAACTTCACCTCATATTCAACCTTTCAGGCAAATGGAGTTATTGAGTGAGATTGGGAAATCGCTCATTCAAATTGAGGCTGCCAATCCAAAACAACCCAATGGTTTCCCAACAGATTTCTGGTTTTTTCAGCCTAAAATGGAGACAATTCTCCGCAAAGGTTTGGAGCGATTCCCAAATGTGGAAATGCACTTGGGAGTAGAAGTCAGTTCAATCCGACAAGATGAGAACCAAGTAGAAGCCACTTTTACTTCACAATTTCACGATGAGCAAAATCCAACCGAAAAACAGAAAATCCGAGCCAACTATTTGATTGGATGCGATGGTGGAAACTCATTCACTAGAAAACAAATCGGTGGGAAATTAAAGGATTTGGGTTTCAATCAAAAGTGGCTGGTGGTAGATGCACTTGCCAAAGAAGTGGGCGAATGGGCAGAACCCAGTTGGACTATCTCGAACGAAAATTGGGGCGAAACCCACCAGCAAATTCTCAACCCGAAACAGCCGATTACCTACGTTTCTGGAGTGGGAAAACACCGCAGATGGGAAGTGATGGAAATGGACAAATCAAGTTCGGCAGATGAAATATCCGAAAGTACGGACGCTGTTTTAAAGGAGTTGGATTTGAAAATCAACCACGAAATTATCCGAAAAACCAACTACACTTTCCATGCTTTGATTGCCGAGCAATGGCGGTTTGGTCGAGTATTTTTGTGCGGAGATTCTGCCCACCAAATGCCTCCATTTTTGGGTCAAGGACTTTGTTCTGGATTTCGGGATGCGGAAAATTTGGCTTGGAAATTAGAAATGGTTCTGAAAGAGAGTTTAAGTGAAAAGAGATGCGATAAATTGCTAAACACTTATCAATCAGAAAGATATGAGCATGTTCTGAATCTAATTGAAGGAGCAGTATTTTTGGGGAAAGTAATTCAGACCACAAATCCTACTGTTGCGAGAATCAGGAATTTCTTTTTGAAACTTATAAAAAACTCAAGTTTCATAAAGCGAAAAATCCAGCAAGAAATTGTGAAAAAAGAAAATTTGAAAGAGGGAATGTTCCAAACCAAAAAACACAATTTGGTTGGCTCGCTGTTTCCACAATTCAAACTTAAATCGGAAGGCGAAACAATTCTTTCGGACAACATGCTCTCAAGTCAATTCACAGTTTTGAGCCTTTATGATTTATCCGATTCGGAGACTGCTTATAATTGGATTTCTTACATGAAAGCAGAAGAAAATATGGTAATTGAATGGTTCAAAAAAAACAAGGTTGAGTTTGTGGTTGTCAGACCAGACAAACGAATTTTCGGATGTGGGAAAATGAAAAATTTAACACTATGCCTTTTTGAATTGTACGATTGGGTTTCATTGAAAAAAATGGACTTGAATTATTGAAATGCTTTGAAATTGGGAAAGGTACTTACCTGTTTCCGTACCTCGACTCTCCCAAATCGAGAAGGTTGAAACGAACCATTAAAATTTCAGAAAAACACAAATTTAGCAACTTCCTTTGTCTGAATCAGAATTCATAAAATTAGAGGATAAGTAGGACTTGATTTTTGAGTACTGGGAAATTAAACTCCAAAAGCTAAATCGTGGAATTCCCGCAACTGACTCAATCAATTTCTAATGAACACGAGTTTGTCAGCTACTGAAAAAAAACGAACTTTGACAAAGCCATATTCTACTACAAATATTATTATGACAAGAAAAACCATTTGGGAATCTGCCTCGAATAAAAATAATTCAGAATCTGAGAAAAAAACTCAATCCAACCACAGCAAAACAATGAAAGTCAATCATATTATCAATTTCCTCAATGAAATTGCGCCACCAGCTTACCAAGAAAGCTACGACAATTCGGGGTTGATTGTAGGCGATGGAAATGCGGAATTGACTGGCATTTTGGTTTCGTTGGATTGTACCGAAGCGGTTATTGATGAAGCAATTCAGAAAGGAATGAACTTGGTTGTGGCGCATCATCCGATAGTTTTTGGCGGATTGCGTAAAATTACGGGAAAGAATTATGTGGAAAGAACGGTAATAAAAGCGATAAAAAACGACATAGCCATTTTTGCAATCCACACCAATTTAGATAATGTGCAACATGGAGTGAATGCAAAAATTTCAGAAAAAATTGGACTCCAAAACACGAAAATACTTGCGCCAAAAAGCCAAATTCTCAAAAAGCTCACGGTTTTCACTCCAACCGAAGGAAAAGAAAAGTTACTCGATGCATTGAGCAAAGCAGGAGCGGGAAATATCGGGAATTACTCGAAATGTAGCTTTCAAACCGAAGGCGTTGGCACTTTTAAGCCTGACGAGTCGGCAAATCCGCATATTGGGGAATATGGTAAACTCGAACTCGTGCCAGAAACGAGAGTAGAAGTGATTTTCCCCGCTTATTTGGAAGGCAGAATTTTGCACGCCATGCGAGAGGCGCATTTATATGAGGAAGTAGCGCATTATATTCACTTACTCGAAAATGATAATCAAGAAGTGGGTTCGGGAATGATTGGGGAATTGAAAAAGCCGATGGAAGCTAAAAAATTCTTGTCGCATTTGAAAAAAGCCATGGGATTGAAAGTTATCAAACACACGCAGTTACTCGACAAACCAATTGAAAAAGTGGCAGTTTGTGGTGGTGCGGGCGGATTCCTTCTCCGAAAAGCGATTTCCAAAAAGGCAACTATTTTCATCACAGCAGATTACAAATACCATGAGTTTTTCGATGCCGATGGGCAAATTATCATTGCCGATATTGGACATTATGAAAGTGAGATTTTCACGAAGGATTTGCTGAAAGACTTTCTAGTGAAAGAGTTTGGAGACCTGAAAATTGAGACTTGCGAAGTGGTTACGAATCCTGTGGAGTATTTCTAGGATTTGCGATTTCAGAAGTACGATTCACGATTCGAAGAAAGAATAAGGACTAAATGCTTAGACTGAATTAAACATTTTTGTGTCCACCAACAACCGCAATTGCACTACCAATAGATTTAGAAAAAAAATGTACTTTGTTCTTCCAGAACGAATTCTCTAGAACCATTTTGCAAGAACGGGGTACAGTCTTATTGTTGAAATCCCACCTTGCCCCAAACAGTTCCGCAACTTAAATAGTTTTCTAGGAAAGCTCACTAAAACTATGAATATGGAAACCATCGAATCAATGCCTACCAATCCAACTATCCAGCAGAAATACGGGAATGCAGTCAATCTGCTTCCGATATTATATGTGGCTTGGGCAGACTCAATCCTAACCGAGCAAGAGGTTGGAGTGATTACCGAGGAGGTAGAAAAGCAAGATTGGCTGACCTTAGACGAGAAATCTTGGGCTACCAAATGGCTCAATCCCAACAATCTGCCATCGCCAATTGACATGAAAAATTGGCTGGTCATTATTCAGCGTGGGAGTTTCCAAAATAGAACTCCACAAGAAAATATGCTTGGCAGATTTAGGATTGAAGGTTGCCGAAACTACTACGGATGAAAAAGTCCATCCGAAAACTGAAGCGAAAATACGATTGGCTTTAACCAATATAGAAAAAGCTTTGGGAATTGTTGGAGAGGAAGGAGGCAACCGATTTGTAGATTTTTCTGGCAACAAATCTGTGTATAAAGAAGCGTTCGATATACAGAAAATGTCAGATATTATGGATGGCGACCAAAAGGAAACCGTGGAGATTGTCAAAAAAATTATTGCTACTCCGCAATTTCGATTGAGGAGATATCCGAACAAAAAAGAACATAGAGAACAGGTTTACGAATGGTCTAAATTATTGGCAGACAAAGGTTTAGGACAGATTGGCTACCCGAAAGAGTTTGGTGGAGGCGGAGATTTGGAGGCTTATTTTACTGTAATGGAAACTTTGAGTTACCACGATTTGAGTCTGGTAATCAAGTTTGGTGTGCAGTTCGGGTTGTGGGGAATTTCGGTTTATCTGCTCGGAACGGAGAAACATCATAAAAAATATTTGAAGGCAATCGGAGACTTAGAAATTCCCGGCTGTTTTGCCATGACCGAAACTGGGCACGGCTCAAACGTGCAGGATTTGGAAACTACTGCAACTTACGATAGAAACACAAAAGAGTTCGTAATTCACTCTCCAACCATAAACGCACAGAAAGAATATATTGGAAATGCCGCAGTCCACGGACAGAAAGCCACGGTTTTCGCAAAATTGATGATTGATGAAGTCGATTTTGGCGTTTCCGCATTCATAGTTCCTATCAGAGACGAAAGTGGAGGTTCGCTGGGCAATGTTCACATTACAGATTGCGGAGATAAACTGGGCTTGAATGGCGTGGACAACGGCAGGTTAATGTTCGACCAAGTTCGGATTCCGAGATTCAATATGTTGGATAGATTCGCTTCGGTAAATGATGAAGGATTGTTTCAAAGCCCGATTCCGAGCGATGGGAAACGATTTTTTACCATGCTTGGCACTTTGGTTGGAGGACGAGTGGGGATTTCCCGTTCTGGTTTGGCGGCAGCAAAAAAAGGCTTGACCATTGCCATCAGGCACGGAGACAGGCGCAGACAATTCGGCCCTGTGGGAATGCAAGAAGTCCAAATTCTCGATTACCAAACGCATCAGCGAAAACTGATTCCACTTTTGGGAAATGCGTATGCTGTCCATTTTGGCACAAGATATTTGACCGAAAGATTCTTGGGAAGAACCGAGGAAGATGCGAGAGAAGTAGAAGCTTTGGCCGCAGGAATGAAAGCTTATTCGACTTGGAACACGACCGACACACTCCAAATTTGCCGAGAATGCTGTGGCGGAAAAGGCTATTTGGCAGAGAATTTCTTGGCAGATTTGAAAGCAGACACAGATATTTACACCACTTTTGAAGGAGACAATACAGTACTGATGCAACTGGTGGCGAAAAGTTTAATCATAGATTTCAAGAAAGAATTCGAGGACATCAACCTGATTGGCATGTTGCGGTTTGTGGCAGAAAAGGCAGAATTGACTTTGTTTGAGAAAAACCCAATCATTACTCGAAAGACCAGCGAAGAGCATTTGCTGGATTCAGATTTCCATTTGGAGACTTTCAAATCGAGAGAGCGAGAGATGCAAACCACTACTGCAAGAAAATTGCAATCGCTTATGAAAAGCACCGATTCTTTCAATGCCTTCAACCAATGTCAGCAAAGCTTGGTTGATTTAGCATTTGCTCATATTGAGCGAATCGTGTTAGAACAATTTCTTTTGGTAATTGAGAAAGTAGGAAGCGAACATGAAAAGCAAATTCTCCTGAAATTATGCCAATTATTTGCCATTGGGCAAATTGAGAAGCATAAAGGTTGGTATTTGGAGAACGATTATATGTCTGGCTCAAAAACCGAGGCAATCTCCGAACTCCACCTGAAACTTTGTGCAGAAATCAGGGAAGATGCGGTGGATTTGGTGGACGCCTTCAAAATTCCCGAAGAACTTTTGCCAGAATTGATAAAGTAAGTACAAGTACGAAATAGAAAAATAGTAAAATAGTAGAGAGGTAAGGCTACTTTATGGATAATTCGGCACAAGCGGACGCTTGCGCCATTAAGTTAGTGAGAATTTGGTTCGAGCGTGGACGCTCGAACCAGCGTGATACGCTGGCGCAGGTTCTTGAAATGGGATTATCAGAATAATACAGCGCTTTATCCAAATTCGCGATTGAACCTAAATTATTTATTTATTCCCCGTTCCTTAACTTACCCATTTGACTTGTTATTTTACCTAATGAACATTTAAAGTTCTCAAAGCAAAGCCGTTTTCAATTGCCCAATTCGTGGCGAATTTGCAGATTTGCAGTATGAAAAAAATCAATTGGCTATTTCTATTTTGCGGTTTTCTGGTGGCTTGCCATTCTCCAAAGCAACGAGAGAATTCAGCGTTTGCGTTGGATGCAGATTCCTTCATTCTCGAATATGAAAACGAGTTTGCTACAAAGTCTAAGAAATACCAACTCCAAAATTGGAATAAACAGATTGGGAAATACGATTCTCTGCAATTCTCTATTGCTCAAAATGAACTTCATTCGTTTTTGGGAGAAAAAAAGTGGAATTCTAAAGCTACCGATTTCTTAAAAAAGAGAAATGAACTTCTTCCAATCCAAGCAAAACAACTCCACCAAATTATTTATTCTGGCATTCCGTATCAGGAAGAATCGTTTGACAACCGTCTGAAAATCAATAGTATAAATAATTCTAGTTTCAGGAAAAGTAACTTCATCAAATTCAACAGAAGCTACTTCAGCTATGAGTCTTTCGATTCTCTTTTCCGAAACTCATCTGTAGAATCTGTCAAGAAATTTTGGTGGGAGAAAAACAGGGAAAGCCTGAACGGGAAATCCAAAGATTTGAGAACACTCCAAAAAGCCAGAAACCAACTGGCGGAATTGGCAGGTTATGGAAATTACTTTACCTACCTTTCTGCCGAATATGGGATGAGTGCGCAGGAAGTTCTGCAAATCAATCGGGATTTCCTACTCGAAATCAGACCTGTATTCAGAGAACTCCACACGTTTATAAGATATGAACTGGCGGAACATTATAAAGAACCTGTTCCTTCAAATATTCCGAACTATTGGGTAAATTCATTTTCCGGGGCTGATTGGTCTATGAAAGCCTACGGGAAATACACACAATTTTTGAAAGATACCATCAGAAAAAATAATCTGACTTGGCTACAAAAACAGATACAGCAGAATTTTGAACAACTAGATTTCCGCCAATCCCAGCCAACTATTTGAGTTACGAAAACAAAAATGCCAAAATTATTTTCTTGGATATTGATAGGGAGCATGATTTGAGGTTGAATAAAACAATGAGAAAAAGCGGAAATTCTTATAAACAAATTGCGCAGGAATCCATGAAATGGCACTATGCCGAAAATTTCATCAATCCTGATGTACCTTTATTGTTGCGAGAACCCGCCTGCCCAGCCTTAGAAGTTGGATTCGCCAAGTTTGCAGAACATGCCAATACAAATGCTTTTGCGGAAAGCTATAAAACTCGGTTAGATAGCCTTGCCATGATTGATTATGAAATGGAGAAACTGTTGGAGGAAGCCTTGCAGATTTTACCGCAAATGGTGTATGAAGCTGGGGTGGTTTCCCAATTTGAATTCAAATTGTATGCAAATGAGCTAGATTTTGAGCAGTATAATTATAAGTGGTGGGAGTTGCAGGAGAAATTTCTAGGGATTTCCCACCCAGAAATAGTTCGCTAGAATTTGGCGATATGGCTGTGGAGGAAAGCATTTTCAGACAGCCATTTCAATCATTCGACAATTTTTTGGGAACTATCATCGCTTATGATTTGGAGAATAAGATGCAAAACAATTACTCACATCTTACTTTCCAAAGGATTATGCGTTTTGGAAAAGTATTTACTTGGCAAGAAATCTATGAAGAGAATTTGGAATCTTTGCCGAGTTCCAAAACCGTGGCAAATCACTTCGAGCCACTCATCGCCTATCTGAAAACGAAGAATGAAAAAAGGAAATCTACGCTTTCTGATTGGGAATAGATAAGAGTCTAATGTCTTTAGTCTTTAGTCTAAAGTTGCATAGTAAACAATTGAAACACAATAAGGCATATCAAGCCATAATCAAATTCCGTATTCAATCCTGCAATTGAAAACCAATCAATTGCAAATACTCTTGATACATGATACTTGTATCTTGATACTACTATTTATAAACCTTCTTTTTATTCAGAGCCGCACGATATTTGGCTGCATTTCTTGCATGTTGCGCCCCAGTTTTGGCAAAATTATGGTATCCGTTGAAATCTTCGCTTGCACAGAAAAATATGTAGTCGTGCTTTTCGTAATTCAAAACCGCACTAATTGAATTCGGAGAAGGCACATTGATTGGGCCTGGAGGCAAACCTGTATTTCTGTATGTGTTATAGGGAGATTCATATTCTAAATGCTTGTTCAGCACTCGCTTTATCGTGAAATCTCCAACGGCAAAAATTACGGTCGGGTCTGCCTGCAACAACATTCCCTTTTGCAAACGATTCATATAAACTCCAGCCACTCTTTGTTTTTCATCATTCTTTGCAGTTTCTGCCTGAACAATTGAGGCTAAAACAGAAACCTCTTTCGGAGTCAAGTTGATTTCCTTTGCTTTGAGCGTTCTTTTCTCATTCCAGAAAGCGTCATATTCTCGCTTCATTCTGTCGAACAAAGCTTTTTCATCGGTTGTCCAATACATTTGGTAAGTATTAGGCAAAAACATTGACTGAATATTGAGTGTATCAAATCCATACTCGCTCACAAATTCTGAGTTATTGAGTAACTCTAAGAATTTGGATTCATCTGCCATCAAATTATCGCAAATCTTTTTTGCCAAATCGCTTTTCAGCCTTGCGCTATTAAACGTAATATTTACTGGTGTTTGCGCTCCTGACCGCAATAAGCGAATCAAATCTATATTGCTGATATTTTGGGGAATGATGTATCTGCCCGCTTTTACGTTCTCATTGTATTCCAAAAACTTAGACACGAAACGGAAGTGAAGTTTGCTTCTGGAGTCTAAAAGTGAGCTGTTCACCAAATTATCGGTTACATCATCAATATTATCCGCAGGTTTTATAAAAAATGCCACGTCATTTTTAGCCGTCTGGTTAATTATTTTGGCGTAAAACACTTGATACGTATAAAACATCGTGCTTACAATAATCACCGAACCGCTTATAAA
The DNA here is from genome assembly GCA_963729615.1 of uncultured Cytophagales bacterium. GTDB lineage: Bacteria > Bacteroidota > Bacteroidia > Cytophagales > Flammeovirgaceae > JBLIFI01. The sequence goes on along the minus strand of CAVSOI010000019.1, from coordinate 123,905 downwards.
TAGGGCAATCAATAAATTTCTTTTGTTCATGAAAATTTTCTTAGGATTTGCGCAAAGATAGAAATGAACTACCAAAGAAATATCATCTGCCAATTTATTGAATCGTATTTATGACTTTTTTTGAGAATAGTACAATTTCAGACGTATGTTCAAGCAAAAATTACATTGTCTCAATATACGCATCAAAGAACAAAAAAAAATTAAAATTGGTCATAGATTTGCACAAAAAATGATAGAGTTATCAACTATAAAACTATAATTCAGCTCAAAACTAATTGAACAAATGAAAAAGACTTACTTTATTTTAACTGCATTCTTCATTCTACTTTCTCAATTTGTATTTGCAGGTACAGACAGGAATTGGGAATTGCTTTCTTCCGAAGATGGAATAGAGTTTTATGTTTCGAAAATAGAAGTGGGCGAAGGGAGAACAAAGACTCTTTTGAAAATACAAAACACAAATGAGCATGAAGCAAAAGTAAGTTTCTACGCAATATTTCCATGTTCTGAAAGCCAGACGAAAAAACAAGCAGAAATAGTTTTTGTGGGTGCAAATGAAACTGCTATCTATACTTATCAGATTTGTGAAATAAATAAAGATAAGGACTTTGAGTTGAAAAGCATTCAAGTAATTAAACAATAACTATTTGTTTTTCAGACATTTATGGAGCGATTGGCATTTTATAGCCAATCGCTTTTTAGTTTTTCAAAGGCAATAATTCCGCTCAATGTTGCCCCAGGAATCCCCTGTCCAGGGTAGGTAGTGTCTCCACAAATATAGGCTTTGTGCTTATCGAGCCGAGCATCGAGCATTTGCCAAGGTTTCGTTTCCATAAATTGCGGATAGCCACCGACAAATCCCCATTCTCGCTTTGTCCATTTCTGCCAGCTTTTTGGTGTGGAAGAATGCTGATAAATAATATCTTCTTTCCTAAGAAAACCCAATTCCTCTAGTCTTGAAACAATTGTATTTTCTACCTCTTCGCTATTTTGAATGATGTTTTTTTTCGGATTGTGAACATGCGTACTGATGGAAGCCACCATGCAATTTTCCTCATCGGCACGAGATTTGTCTGAAGGATGGCTCAAACTCAGGAAAATACTATCCGAACCAACCTGTGGCAACTTCTCTTTCAAGTGGATTTGATGATGGATTGCTGGGAAGTCTAGTTTGCTTTTGCGGAAACCAATTCCCATTTGAAAAGCACTATTCAGTTTCTCGGAATCCAATACTTTGTGCTGTTTTTTCTGCGCTTTAGGCTCATTGAAAAGTTGGAGCGTGTTATTTATGGGAATGCTGGAAATCAAATATTTACAAGTAAACCTGCCTTGTTTTTTTGTCTGGATTTCGTAACCATCTCCACTCCTACTCAGCTGTTCTACGCTGGTTCGCAAATGGATTTCCGAGCCTTTTTTTTCCAGAAAATCTACCAAAGGATTCACTAAGTTAATCAAACCGCCATTTACGTAATGATTGCCATAGTTTGTATAACACAAAGCGGTTGCTCCGAACAACACATTTACTTCTTCAATGGTGTTTTGCGCAGTAATCAGCAATTGCTCATTCACGAAATCCACAAATTTCTGATTCTCTAGCAAACCGTAATTTGCCAACAATTTTTTCATGGACATCAGTGAATAGCCCGCAAACCTAAACTGTTTGAGTGAGGCGTTTTTCGCACATTTCAGTAAATCTTGCAGGTTGGTGGGCGGAAAACTTGTTTGCTTTAGTGAGGTTTCCCACACAAAATCACTTATTTTCTTGCAAAATCTCCAAAAGCTTACTTGATTTTTTTCTCCAAATGCTTTTTCTGATTCTTCAATCCATTCATTCAAATTCTGGTGGCGACTGATTTTCGTATTGTCTTTCAGCCAAACTTGCATGGGCAGTTCCAATTGGATTGTGTCGATTTCAACTCCAATTTCTTCTAGCAAATACTTCAAAGGCATATTTTCATCTAATCCGACCAGAGTAGTTGCGCCCGACTCAAACACAAAACCTTTGCGCCAATAGGAACTCGTGCAACCGCCAACTAGCCAATTCTGCTCAAAAACTCCTACTTTTAAACCTTGTTTCGCCAACAAACAGGCAGAAGTCAAACCTGCCATTCCACTTCCGACTATGCAAACATCGAATTCTTTGTTTTCCATTGAATTTTATAATTGTATCTCATTCTCTTAATGAGCCGATTTTCAATAAGAAAACGACTTTAGCAATGAACAACAGAAAATAAAATTATGTTTTTATTCGGAAGGATGATTCGGCTAAAAAACGACTGGGCAGTCTATGTAGCGATTTCCCCATTTCGATTTTCCTTTGTAACGGTAATCTTTATTGGGTTCTATGGTAATGGAGATTTCGTCGGAACCGCCCGTTTGTCCGCTGAGTTCGGAGAGTGTCAAATCGTAGGAGTAAGCGAATTTGAAATAATTGGTTTTGTAGCCGACCAGAAAATTGGCAGATTCTTGCTTGCTCTCAAAATTGTAGCGCAACCAAGCTCCGAAAATCAAAGGCTTATTTGTGAAATTCATTCCCGCATCGGCAGACATGAATTTGCCCTGCTTCTGAATAACCAAAGCAGGCTGGAGGCTGAAAATCTCCCGTTTCCTTCTTACTTTTGCCATTTTTCCGCCAATGTGAAACGAAAGGCGAGTTGGGAGTCGGTCTTGCCCTGCTACTGTGCCACTCAAATCTGGCGAATTGAGATGGTGGGCACTCAATCCTGCCCAAAAATAAGGCGTATAATAAACCGCCCCGAAATTGAAATCGGCAAAACCTGACTGAAATCCGTCCAGATTCTCTTGGGTTGCGCCTCCATTGGCAAGTTGGTCGCCAAATTTGAGATTATTGAAATCGAAATTCCGCAATCCGTAACCGCCTTGCAATCCGAACCTGATTGACTTTTCCTTGTCAATTCTCGCATTATACGAATAAGAAAGCAAAACCGTATTTGACATATAACCCAATTCCTTCGCTCGGTCATTGGCAAGCATAATTCCAATTCCACTATTGTAATAATCCAAATTATACTCGAAAGCGAACAAGTTGGTTTCGTAAGATTCGGGAATGTTCAGCCACTGATTCCTGTAGATGGAGGTGAAGCGGTAATGTTGGGTTGTTCCCGTGAAAGCAGGATTTAAGAAGGTAGGCGATGCGTAGAATTGGGTAAAATTCGGGTCTTGGGCACAGATATTGTGAACTCCAACCACAAACAATGCAAGTAGAATTTTGAAATAATGAGAAGGTAAAAATTGCCGGTTGTTCATTGGTGGGGATTGAATAGTCAAAGTATTGGAGTGCTCCGAGGGCTTCACTCAATTTTTGTCATGTACTCGAATCATCTACATACTTTTCTGTCTTACTATTTCGCTATTTTTCATTTGTATCTATTGGCAAATATCATACAAAATTGGAGTTCTTGGCAATCAATCAAATTCTTCTTTCTTTAAACCGACTTGTTCTTTCTTCTGTTTTTCTTTGAATAAATCGAGGAATTCTTCTTTCTCGTCTTTCAAATCTTGTTTGATTTTTTGGGCGACAATCTGTTTGTCATAGCCAATTTTGAAATTATCGGGCGTTCCTGTGAGCAGTAGAAACAGATTTCCGCCTCCCAAGCCATCGTCTTCAATTGCTCCGAACGCTTCATCTTTGTCTGGCTTTTTGAAATTACTCATCGGAATCTGCAGATGATAGGTCATCTCGCCAGAAATCCGCTGTTTTCCGCCCACGAAAATTTGCCCTGCGCTCGAAGAAATTTCCATTTTCGGGATAATCAGCGTGTCGGCTTTAATGAGGAAATTGTTGGTCAATTTAGAAAAGGAGATATTTTCTAAATCTTTGTTTTTAAGGAAAAAAGCCAATTGTTGCATCGGCTCATAGTTGATTAGCTTTCCGTTGAGCACTTCGCCATCAATTACCGCATCGGCTCGCTCCCAAATAAAATCCCAATTTTTGCTGAGTGGAAATTGGGCAGAAATATCTGCGGAGAGTGTTCCAGCCAAATTCTTGTGGGAAATGGCATCTAATCCAAAATCGTTGAAAGTTCGGAAAAGTGTGGGCAAATCTACCGAACTAATTCCAATTGTTCCTGCAAAATCATTCTCGCTTTTCTTCAAGCCCATTCTCCCGTTCAGCACGAAACTTCCCTGCAACCAATCGAAACTCACGTTATTAAATTCATAATCTGCAAAATTGGCAATTGCCACTTCGCCTTTCGCCTTTTTCAAAGTCCAATCTTCGTAAATAAATTCTTTTACATCGGCTTTCAGGTTCATGTACGGAGATATAAAAACGGAGGAATCTTCTTTTGTCTCATAGATTTCATCACTCAATAAATCTTTGACTATCAATTTATTAGAGAACAGATTTATGTTCAGTCCTGCATATTCCGACTCGCCCAACTCCAACCAATTGATGATTTCCCCTCTAATTAAAAAATCTGAACTCCCTACTTTCCCAATCAAAGTATCAATCTGGATTTGATTTTTCTTAAACTTGAAATTTGCAGTCTGAAATTGCCAATTCTAGAGGATGATTCTTGAACTTGAAATTGGCATTTGAAATAGCCAAATTCCCTTTTGCTTGTTGGATTGAGTTTTTGGAAAGTTTCCCCAAATAGTTCACATCAATTTTCAGATTTCCAGTAGCGGCACTAATGCTTTGTGTAGCGTAGAAAGCCAGTAAATCTGCCAACTTGAAATTACCCTTAAAATCTATGGCAAGGTTCGGATTCTGCCAGATTGGAGACTTCCACTTTCCCTGAAAATGGATTGTTCGCCAAATTGCCAGAAAGGCTATCGAGTTTTAGGCTGGAAGTCGCTAAATTCTGCAATCTTCCGTTGCTGAATTTTCCGCTTGCAAAGAAGTTATCAATCTTTTGGTTGTATTTGGAGTGGGAAATGGAAACATTGGAAAAGCCAAATCCGACCTGAATGCTTGGCATTTGATTTCCTACCAATTTGCCGTCAATTTCTGCATTGAAATATACTTTGCCATTGCTTTTATAATCAGCCAATTGAGTTCTCACACTTTGCGGGCAGAAAGCCAAAATGGTTTGAAGATTGGTGTTTTTCCCATCTATTTTCAAAAATAAATGAGAGTCGTTAATTCCTTCATAAACGCCAGTAAGTGCAAATTCTCCACCGCCCAGTTTCAATTCGGCTTCTTCAATCTGAATAATTTCCTTATCGAACTGATAGCTGAAAGGCATGGAGATTTCAAGATTCTGATTGCTCAAATAATTGATATTCCCAGCCTTGATTTCTCGGATTAGGCAAATGCCGTCCAGTTCGGTTTCAAGGCTATTGGCTTGGAACTCGACTTTGGCAACTGCTTCGGAAATATTGACTTTGTAAGCGTCATTATTCTTGAAATCTTCATAAGAAAAATCCACTTTATTCAACTTCAATCTGTTGAGTTTGAAACTGAAATTTTCGCTTTCTTCAACCGATTCAGTTGGCTTCAAGATAGTGAAGTTGTCTTTCCCATTTTGGAATATCTTCAAATTCACTTTTCCATTTTCTGCATAAAGCTGTTGGAGTTTATAATTTCCGTCCAGTAATTCCCATAAGTTGAATGTGAAGTAAAGTGTCTCAAAATAAGCCAAAGTGTCGGGTTTCTCTACCTGCGCTTCTTTGACTAAAATATGGTCGAAGGAGATGGAAACATTGGGGAAATCTTCCCAAATGGTGGCATCTATTTTTCGGGGTTGGACTTCGGCTTGCAGTCGCTTATTTACTTCATTCACAAAAGCGTTGATAATTCCATCTTGATAATAAGTGACAATGATTGTCAAGAACACTCCAAACAAAAACAGGAAACTCCCACTCCAAAAAGCAATTTTTTTTGGAGTGGAATTCGTGAGATTTCTATAAAAACTCAATATTTTCTGTTTCAAAGTTATAGATTGTTAGTTCAGTTGTCAGCTACCAAATAAGTAACAAGACAAAAGTATCATGTATCAAGAAAACAAAAATAACAAACTGATTTTCAGATACTTGAAAATATTAATTACAAGGCTACAGCAGTTCCCGCTTTAGATTTTCAGCACAAAAAAGTTGCTTTTTAATAAAAAACTACGAGTATAAAGTGTTTTTATTGACGTTTTCCGTGTTAATCCGTGTGCAAAGCCCGTGTATTCTGAAAGAATCCGTGTTCCAATCACGCTAGAACGTCAAAATTAAAGACCAAAACCTTAGAAATATAAAGATTAAGCCTCATTTAATTCTAAAGCGGGAACTGCTGACAAGGCTATTTCTGCCCAAGCACTTAGTCTAGCTTAAATACTTTCCTATTCTAAGTTCTTAACAATCTCATTTATAGGAATATACAAAAATAGTAAATAGCACAATGTGCTTAAATTACCAATATGATGCCTAATTGTTCAAGAGGTTTCTGAAGGGAACAATTTATATTTCAACGGTTCTGGGAAGCCAAGTTCTTCTGGGAAGAAGAACCTACAAATTTTACATTATGGACATGATTTTATGATAGAACTCTCAGACTGAAAGGTCTAAAGATACTGCCAGCTACTAAAACCATTCTGTTCACAAAACTGATTGCGAAAAATCTAACTATAAAAAAAGGGAGTTTGACAATTGCCAAACTCCCTTTTCTCTGTTCAGATTATGGTTACTTCACAATCAGCATTTTTTTGGTTTTCTGACCTTCGCCATAAACGAGTCTGATTATGTAAGTTCCTGTTGCCAGTTTGCGAGTGTTGTACTTCACTTCGTGCGTTCCTTGCAGGAATGAACCTTCTTTCACTATATCAATTAGTTGACCCAATTGATTGTAAACCGCCAAGGAAACTTGCCTCTCTTTATCTAATGAGAAACTCAAAGTGGTTTCGTCTTTCGCAGGGTTCGGGTAGTTTTGGTAAAGTTCAAGTTTACCGCCTACATTCACGACTCTCACTCTGAAAGCGGTAATTTTCCCGTCAAAATCTTCTTGGAAAAGTTGGTAATAATGAGACTCTCCTGCTTTCAAATTCGCTTCTTCATCCCAATAAGCATATTCTAAAGGCTCTTTAGAATCCCCTGCACCAATTAATTCTTCACTTTCGTTGTAGTCAGTCAAGAATTCCATTGCGCCTTTTCCGCCAATTGCTCTTTTCAGAATAAAGCCTTTATTACTTATTTCGGATAGCGTTTTCCAAAATAATCTTACCCCTTTTCCTTCTACGTATTCGGCATCGAAGCTTGCCAAGGAAATTGGTAATGGATTGATATTGAATGGGTCAACTGTAGTCGCATGAGTGAATGGGCTAAATTCAGTTGCTTTCCCAGCGGAGATTTGATACCCTCCCGTGGCATCGCCAGAAGTTGCCCCTACTTCGCTTACGCCTTCCCAAAGTTCGCCATCGCCAACTCCAGCATCGAAGAAATGACCTACTTTCAATAAACTTGGGTCAGTGACTTGGCTATCGGCATTCCAATGCAATAGAATATTTGCCGAAGATGTTCCGGCAGTTTGGTCAATATTCCAATATTCCAAACTACTCACACGGGAAATGAATCTTGGGTCAGTTTCAGGATAATCTCTTACCCAAAATCCGCTGATTCTACCAAAGCTCTGATTGAAATATTCAGCTTTGAAAGTATTTGGGAAATTGTCCAATCCTTTCACTCCAGCCTCTAAAAACACACCATTTTTCCCTACAGGGAATCTGAAAGTACCTGGTGCAATTGCAAAATTCTTGGCAATTGGTCCATTGATATATGAAGCATCTGAACCACCAGAAGTTCCGCCATCGGTATTTACTGCACCATCTACCGTAGCAAATGAACCCAATGTAACAAGGTTTGCATCAGTTGTGGTAATCAGACCATCTACCAAAAACAGCGATGCGCCAGGAACAGGACCTTCCAAGTTCACATCTGTTCCCATCGTGATATTCGCATCTGCTCCAGAACGATCCATTCTAAAGGCATTCAATCTTCTGTCTCCAGCAGTTAATTTCAGCGTACCAGTTACCGCACCTTGTCCTCCAACCGAGAATCTGGAATCTGCCGAACCTCTCAGAGTTCCGTCATTTTCTGTCAAATCTCCGTTGAGTGAAAGTGTGAAATTCTCAATACTTAATATTGCGTTTGGTGCAATATCCAGCTCACTTCCTGCCACTCCGCTCACTCCAACAATCAGGTTACTTTCCAAATCAATATCTAGCGGAGAGTTTGCAAAATCTCTGGTTCTAGTGATTGTCAAGTTTCTGAGTGTATGGTTTTCTTCGGTGCTTGTGTCAAATGCCATGGCTTGGAAGTTTTGCCTTCCGCCAATAACCATTCTTGAATCTTCGCTTCCTATGAAAAAACCAACTACTGTTCTATTGTGTACATTATTTATTGTAAGCGTGTTGGCTTCAATTGCTAAGTTCCCCTGCAATAAATTCACAGCACCTGTTGGAACTGTCAAACCAGGATTACCCAAACTCAAATCAGAGCCTAACTCTACCGTTCCCGATGAAGCTCTGTTAATTGTGAAGTTTTCAAGTCTTCTAGCCCCAGCAGTAAATGCTACATCGTCCCCAAAATCATCTTCTCCGTTGAATACTAAATCTGCGTTGAAATCGCCTGTAAATGTTCCATTTGCACCACGAGTAAATTCGTTCAAGCTAGAGTTAATTGTCAACTCTAAGCCATTTAATACGAGTTGCCCAGTTGTCAAATCAAACTCTCCATTAAATTCGTTTGCCGAGCCACTTGGTTCACCAACATTCAAATTAGTTCCCATTGTTACGGAACCTGGTGTGCCTGTGGCAATTCTATTCATTGAATAAGTTTGGAGATAATTATCTTCTACATTGTCTGTTTTGAAATTCAATATTCCTGCATTGGTAGAATAAGCTCCTTCCACTGCCAAGTCGGATGTGAAACTACCTCTCAGATTTCCTGTTCCTGTGATTTGGTCTCTCAAGGTCAACTTGTTTCCTTCTAAAGACAAAACTCCGTTTGGATCTGTCAGTTGCAAGCCAGAAGTTCCGCTTCCGTTGATTCCGACTCGTACATCCGAACCTAAATCAACGTCAATCAAAGTTCCTGCATCATTCAAAGAACGATTGATGTGCAAACCTCCAACCGTGTGATTTGCATTGTTAGAAGTATCAAAAACCAATGGAGTCATATCTCCACGCCCTCTGATGTTTAAGATTGTATTTGCCACTCCGTCTCTTCCTCTGAATCTACCGTTTGTGATTACAATATCGTTGGCAATTCTCAAAGGCTGATTCGCCATAATTAGCGTACCATTTGTCAAGTTGAAATTCCCTGGCGCACCAGCTACAATTGTTGGGTCTCCTACTTCTAATAGAGTTCCTAAGGTTGCCGTACCTGTTGCAGTCCTGTTGAGCGTGAAGATTTCTAACCTTTCAGCTCCCGTGGCAAAATTGATTGAGTTGCCAGTTGCACCAGTTCCATTGATGATTAAATCTGCATTGTAATCGCCTGTAAATCTACCGTTTACAGTTCTGACAAAGTTATTTGCAGTAGAATTGAAAGTCAATCTGTTTCCATTCAGAATCAAGTTTCCATTTCCAACGAAATCCATTCTTCCGTTCAAATCTGCAAAGCCCAATCCAGCATTTCCGTCACCAATAGGCGTCCCGACTGTTAAGTCGCTAGTCAAGCGAACTGCAGAAGTGTTTCCCAATCCAGTCTCAAACCTAAATCTTCTTAGTCTATTCTCTCCTATCACAAAACGTAAATCGTTATGATTAATGTTATTGAAGAACCAAATATGAGAACGATAAGAACCTGCGAACGCACCTTGGTTTGCGGCAGAGTTCGATATTGGAACTCCTATATGAATACCTGATATTTTGTTTGTTAAGTTATGTTCAGCATCTGTCCAATTAGTTTCCAAATCCAGGATTGCGCCTGTGGCAATTGCTAGAATTCCCCCTTCTAATCTCACATTACTTCGCAACGAAGTTCTGTGTGAGGTTCTGTTGATTGTGAGTGAGCGGAGATTCCTGTCTAGGAAATTCCCCGTTGATGCATCCATAAACAAACTAACTGCTGAACCAGAACCTCCAATTACCATTTCAGCTTGTGCTCCGCCTCTGATTCTACCGCCTTCATAGATGTTGAAGCCAGTAGTTGGGTCGGTATCCAGTCTGGTTACTCTGCCATTGATGGTAAAAATTCTACCGTTGGCGTGCGATGTGTAATTAGAGAGAGCCAAAGCTCCTTTCACTAAATTTAAATCTTCACTTATTGTCAGATTAGAACCTAGATAGGCTACAGCATTATTAGTATCTCCTGTTCTGTTGATTTCCAATCTTTTCAGTGTTTGATAACCAACAATCTCAGGATAGGTAGTAGTGCTTGTCTGACCAGTATTCAAGCCATTGTACCAACGGAAAATAATGGGTTCGTTTGTATCTCTGTTTAACCTACCAGGTCCGTTGATGACTAGTTCTGAATCAGGAGAACCTCTGAACAAGTTTTTACGAGCATTATTCGCATCGGAAAGCGGAAAAGACATAAATCCGTTTGTCTCCAAATTCAAAGTCAGTAGTTGATTATTTAAAATCAATTCTGCACCATTGAATTGGAAAGTCCCATTCATAAATGCCTCGTCTCCAACTATTAGAGAACTACCGAGTGTGATTGAACCAATATCGTTAGTTCCATCTCTTCGTTGCATCCAAATGGACTTGATATACATTCCGTCTCCAGCTTGCGTAAAATGAAGTGCTTTACCACTTGTTCCGCCCAAATCATCAGCTACTGTTCTTCCGTTATTGAATGTTAGGTTTGAGAATTTTGAGCCTGTAAAGCTATTATTCGCATCAGTAAATACGTAAGCGTTGCTTGCTGTAGCTCCGCTTGCTCTGCCAGCCCCTCCTATTTGAATAAAGTTTTCATTTCCAGCCTCTCCGCCTAATCCGAAATCTCCAGAAATCAAATTCATGGTATCGCACACATTTAGTGTAGAGTTTGGAATTAACGTGGCGGTTGAATCGCTTGGATGGTTATTATCAATAATGATGGTTGCGAAGAAATTGCTACTTACTCCCCAAGTGTTCAAGCCACGAGTGGCATAACCTCCTTGCCCGTTTGTCATTATAAATCTTGAAGTCTCACCACAATTTTCGTCTCCGCCAATTCTACCCACTGCATTTGTTGCAGGAGTAGGCGTTCCGTTGATTGTGAACGTATTCCCGTTGATGGCGAAACTAAAATCGGGATTTGGCATGCTCGTTTCATCATAGATTGTCAAGTCAGTTCCCAAGTAAGCCTCTCCATTTCCACCTCTTGCCACTACCAAATCTTTTAGTACCTGACCTTCTGCTCCATTATCTGTGAAATGCAACGTTCCAGTAGCGGTTCGGCTTCCTAAATCTCCCGTTCCATCCAACACCATTCTTGAATTGGCAGAACCTGTGAAAGTTCCGTTGACTCTGCTATACTCAGTTGGATTAGTGGCAATTGTGAGTGTTTGGTCATTCAAATCGAACTCGCCATTCGTCATTGTCAAAACTCCATCTGTGGCTGGAGTTTGCCCTACTCGTAAATCGGTTCCTAATTCAACTATTCCATCAATCGTTCTGTTAATTATTAACTCTTGGATAAATTGACTTCCTGTTGTGAAGAATAATGGGTCGCCCAAATCTCCAGTTCCAAGAATTGTAACATGAGATTCTGTTGAGCCAGTCAGAGTTCCTGTTCCGTGAACATGGTTTCCTAACAACGTAAGTGTGTTAGTCCCTGCGGTTGCTCCACTTGGCAACACCGTTTGTCCATTTGTTGTATTTAGATTTCTCCTAATTGTCAAATCAGTTCCTAAAATGGCAGTTCCTACTTTCGCCATGGTAAAATCTCTCAATCTCTGAGAGTTTGCACCTCCGACTGTAAAGTGTATTTCTCCACCCAAATCGTTTGGCGTGCCGTTGATTACCATATCCGAACCATTGGAACCCGTAAATGTACCACTGGTTCTTGTGAGCGTTCCTGCAAGCGTCAATCTATTGTCATTTAGTTCAAATGCACCTTGCGTGCCTGTGAATGCCTCTTCGACCTGCAAATCTGTTCCTAAAGTAGCAGTTCCATTTGCTCCTCCAGTTCTATTTAATGTAAAATCCTTAACAAATCTATTCCCAAGTTCGAAGTTCAGTATTCCCAGAGGATCATTTGTTGTACCTCCAATATTTAAGACAGTTTGAGTTGAACCTCGTAAACTACCAGAGCCATTTGTGTAACCTGTCAAGTCTAAGGTTTTATCTCCGCTAATATCAAACACAGATGAGCCTTGTAATTCCATCACTCCAGCAATCAGCAATTCGTCCGTGGCATCTCCTGTGGAGAAGCTTGGCCCTGCAACTGATTTGTTCAATGTAAAATTACCTAAAACTGCTTTCATGTTATCAGCAAAAACTATGTCTGCAGTTGCCAATGCTCCATTATCAATTTTCAGGTTGGAGTTCACATCTCCTGCAAATGTTCCTGTTGTTCGGGTATAAGTTCCGTTCACAGTCAATGTGTGAGCAGAATTGTTTGATAATTGCAACTCTCCACGAATCAGTGTGAGTGCTGTACAAACTGTTAGATTAGAGCCTAATGTGGCAACGCTTGGCTTATCCATTGTGAAAATACCTAATTGTTCTTTTCCAGGTGTAAACCTCAACTCTCCAATCAAGTCAGGAGCGTCTCCATCCGAATCGCTTATGATGACTCCACCTGCACAAGTTCCAGAAATACTTCCTGTTCCGCTGTTGGCAATTGTTCCATCAATGGTAATTGTTCCGCCATCCAAAACTAGTTCGCCAGCGGTCAAAGTGGTAACATCTCTTACCGTAACATCCGAACCGATAGTTACCGCTCCGTTTACTCCTGTTCTGTTTAGTGTAAAATCTTCCAGTTCATTTGCTCCAACTGCAAAATTGATGGTTCCTGCGCTTCCACCAACAGTTCCGCCAACTGCTAATGAGGCTGTGTTTGAGCCTTTGATTGTACCGCTTCCTGAAAGTGAGCCATTTACTGTCAATAAATCATCGGCAATGTCAATACTTCCTGAAGTGAGCAGTAGCTTTCCGTTTACTATCACATCTTCATCAGTAATTAAGTCGGTTGGGCTTTTGTCAAACTCCAAATTGAAGAACGAAGTTGTTGAGCTTCCTCCAATGGTCTGATTTACAGCGGAACTAGAAAATTTCACGGTTGGAGTTTTCCCTGCCAAAGCATTTCCTGCTATGAAAGAACCGTTGTTTGTCCAATTTCCGTTTTGGATATCAATGTCTATTCTGTTTGTAGCATTGCTCAATATGGCATTTGCATTAATCGTAACATCTCCGTTGATTTTCAAATCGGAACTTGACAAGCGTACTATGTTGCTGTTCGAGTTAATTATCAAGTTATTATATTCAACCTGAACCGCTGGCATTGTGTAGTTTCCAATTCCTTGTCCGTATTCAACCGTTCCGCCTCCCACACTTACGAAGTCGGAAATCACACCTGCAGGGAAATTGGAAGAAGCCAATTTCAGCTTGCCCGTTCCATTCAATGTGGTAAAATCGTGCCCAGCAGTGATTCCCAAATCGAGAATACCAGTTGGCTCAATCTCCACGCTTGTTGCCAATATTGTGGTCGGGTTAGAAACCACCATCGTGTTTGTATTTTGGATTGTGATGATTGCGCCACTTGGGGGAATAACCGTTGCCGCTTCCCAAGTAGAAGTTCCCATGTTGAATATCTCCCAATCTCCTACTGTTTCCCAAGCTCCAGTAATTGCATTGCTTCTGTATTGAGGCACAACATCAAATTCCAAATCATAAGCCATTGTATAGTCTCCGTTTAGGAAACTTGCTGGCGAACCACCTGGCGCAACCGTAATTAGGTTTGTTGTAGGATTGAAAGTTCCCACGTCTGTTGGTCCTTCCGTCCATAATGCTCCGAAGAATCTACCTACTACAGCTAAAGCATTATTTTCATCTAAAGTAGCTGGCACATCAGACTGGTCGTAAGTGTACTGATGCGTGAACGTTCCGTCTGTAAATGTGGAGTTCACTTTCCAATAGTAATTCAGTTGTGTTTCCGCAGGGTCTTGCGTGGCTGGGTGTTTGGTTGCTACACGAATCAGCCTGATTTGTCCATCCGTAGTTGGGTCAGTGGCTGATTGGAAGTTCGCAGGTGTGAAGATGGTGCCGTCTCCAACTGGGAAAGTGAAATTGATTGCTCCCGCAGTAAACTCCTTAATTACTCCTCCATCTGTTGAAACTCCATCGGTAACAATCATTTTGCTGGCATTTGCCCCAGAAATTGTAGCGGTCTGACCTAATGTCAACTCGAACTTATTCAGCAATAAGTTGCCATTTGTAAATCCAAGTGTTCCGTTGATTCTGGCTTTTGCTGTCATCAGCACATTGTTTCCATTGTCCAACCTCAAATTCCCGAAAATCCCCGTTCCGTCTCCGTTGATTCTTTGCAAATCATCATTCAGCACGAGAATTTCCCCACCGCCTGTGCTTGCATGGATTGATGTATTGTTGATGTTTCTCCTGACCGTGATTCTCTGTCCATTATCTTGCAGAGTTCCTAAAGAAATATCTAAGTTTCTATTTACTGTAATGTCTGCACCAATTGGGCGAACCGTAGTTTGTGAAACAACTGTCACATTCGCAAAATTCAGATTCCCTGCTCCTGAAGCAGTTAAGTCTTGCGTTCCTACTCCGCTAGAGTTATTGAAGTAAGTGGTATTTGTTCCGAAATCGTAAGTTCCTTGGTTGTCGTAGTCTCCTGCAATGAACACGTCTTGCCCATTTGCTTCTAAGGTCGTGTTGCCTTGAATATCCAAATCATTCAAGATGACCAACGGATTGTTTACCAACTGCAACACATGACCTGCATTGCCACCAATATCTACCCTTACATTGAATAATGGTATTTTAGTATTGAGTTCTATGTTTCCCGCTGGTGTAGTTGCATTTCCTATCACCAAAGTTCCGCCTGTTACACTATGAGTTTCTGGCTGTAGGAATATAGAAGGAAAACCATTATCTCCGTTCGACCTGCCAACTCTCAACTCTCCTCCGCTCATTGTGAAATTACTGCCAGGATTCAATACCTCGAATACTCCTCTCGCATTTGTATTTGAACCATTCAGACCTGCGTTAACCACTCCGCCTGATTGATTGTATTTCAAAGCTCCTAAAGTAGAGAAATTCGTTCTTCTTACTTGGCCTGCAACATTTAAAGTTCCACCTTCTACAATCAACTGAGTTCTTCCACCTACAATTGGCTCTAGTCTTTCGTTTGTTCCATTGCCAACATTCATAATTCCATCGGTAATTCTCAAAATCCCTTCCAAGCCAAAGTTTCCATTCGTTTGGAGTTCTACGGTTGGGCCATTTACCCAAATTTCTCCATCACGTGGCAATTCGTAACTATCTCTCAAGAAAATTCCACCAGCACGCACTTCTTGGAATTCTACAATTCCTTTGATGAAACGTAGGTTCATTCTCTCTCTGAAAGAGAAGCCTGGCCTGTCAATGTCATTATTATTAAAGAAAAACTTTGGGTCTGAAATTGTCAATTTTGTGGAAACATCATCAAAGTCAATAATCAATTGAGATACCTCGGAGCGTTCGTTCGTAGTAATATTTGCCAGTCCGCCAGTCCAAGTAGAGTTCGTGTTTCCAATGAAGTGAACTCTAATCATTTGATTATCATTCTCATTCAAGTTGAGAGCACCATTGTTGAGGACATTTCCAGAAATGTAAACATTATGTATTTCATTTCCATTTTGAGTGAAGAAGCCATGGTTATCAACAATCTCAAAGTTGCCTCCAATTCTGATTTCGTGGGAAGCATTATTCTGGATTTCAAATTCTGCTCCGCCTTCAATTCTGAAATCATTTCTGATGTCTAAATCACAAAATACTCTGAACTCTCCCAAAGCATTATCTACAGGCGTGTTATCTTCTAAGACTAAATCATTATAAATAGTTAGCTTCTGTGTGTTTGTAAATATTCTTCTGGTATCATTATCTCTGTTATTATCGATTCTGAGATTGTAATAAGTAGCGATATTTGCAGGAAGTTCCAATGATGAGTTTCCGTTATCTCTTGGCTCATAATATTCTACTGTTCCACCATCTGCATCTAAGAATTCTCCCCAATCTCCGCCTGGGAAAACTGCTGTGCCATTGTTTATGGTTTGGTCGATTGAGATTCTCAACTCGCCCTCTTCGCCAACAATCCCTTCGTAGTCTCCGAAATTATGTCCGATAAATCCACCAATATCTAATCTACTTCCTAAAGCGATGTTAATTGTGCCAGACTCATGACCATCTGCTGTGGCGGAAATCACATCGCCATCGCCAACAATCACTTTGTCATTAGCAGTTGGGATTGTTCCTGAACTTGCTCCTGCATGAGAAACAGTTGACCAAGAATTCACATCTGTCCAGTCTCCAGTCTGCCTACTGTAATAAACAGTTGGTGCAGGAAAAGCAAGAAGTTCTCCTGCTGTAAATACACCGTCTAAGCTATCAGTCCCTGAAAAAGAAATGACATTATTAACGTCATCTACATTGGCAGTAGTTCCTGTGCCCCAAGTTCCATCGTATCTGGCAGAAACATAATCCGCTTCTGTTCCTTGTACATCGGACTGTGCATAAGTAAAGTTTTGGGAAGCAACTACTCCTGTAAAACCTGTTTGCTTCACGTCCCAATAGTAAGTCAAAGCATTATTTGTGCCTTGCGTCAATGGATGGCGAGCAGTTACTTGGCTCAACCCGACTGTTCCGAAAGTGATTGCCGATGAAATCGTTAATCTTGCTGGTGTATAATCCGTTGCTGTTCCTACTGGAAACAGGAATGTGCCTGCCGAGTTGAATACTTTCTGGATTCCACCATCGGAAGCATTTCCTGCGGTAGTTACCATTCTCGTGTTATTGAAACCTGCTCCGCCATCATCCAAGTCCGATACTGCTCCGAGTTTCATGGCGAAAGTTCCGAGTTCAATCACTCCATTTGTCATTAGAACCGTATTCTCGAAAGATTGATTTGCCGTGAATCTCGCTCCATTTGCATCATCCAACTCAATGCTCCTGAAAATCCCTGTTCCGTCTCCACCAATCAGATGCTGTGAAACTCCACCAGCCAATCTTACTCTTTGCGGTCCGAAAACCTCAGAATTATTTGTAATGTTTCCGTTTACTGTAAACTCCTTACCCGTGTAGAAACCTCCACGTAGCACTTCTAAGTTGCCCGTGTTAGTTACTCCAGTCAATGGCCCGAGTGCGGAAATGGAAACTACGCCACCAGCATAAGTATTGTCAATTCTTAAATTATTGTAAGTAGGAATTCCTCTCGACTCTTGATTGTCGTAATCCGAATCGAAGATAGTTGTATTGCCAACTGTATTATAAATACCAGAATTGACTATATCTCCTTGAATGTTTAAATTGAAGGCGTTCGCATTCAAAGTAGTTCCCGTTCCAATAGTTAAATCATGAATCACATTCGTGTTTCGGTCGAATCTAACTGTGGTAGCAGGGTTGTTTATATTCAAATCATAGAATGGCTTTCCGTTGGTGGCAATTCCACCAGTTCCGCCATTGATGTTGATTGTTCCTGCATTTACAAAAACATCGGAAAAATCTGAATTGATGAGCATAAACTCATTGTTGCTTGTTTCGTTGATGTTCATTACACCGCCAGTCATCACGAAAGTCGCTCCAGAAGAACCCAAACTTAATGTGGCGTTTGCATCAAATTGACCCGCACCTACAATTCCCGTTCCGTTCAAATTCACAATTCCACCTCTCAAGATGAAAGCACCTCTTGACCTGCCATTTGCTGCAGAATTATTCTCTGTGAAAATGGAATTTGAAGTAAGCGTTCCGCCATCAATTTCTATTTGGGCATCGTCATTTTCGTTGTACCAAATTCCTCTAGAATTTCTTGAGTTCAATGACCCGCTTGTAATCCTAAGTTTTCCCTCTATTTGCATACCAAAATTCTCACTCACTCCGAGTTGTGTGGTGGTAAAAACGTTTGCACCGTTTATCCATAATGTGGCATTGTCTCTTACCAAAAACTCCTTACCTCCTTCTGTAAGCGTAGGAATATCAGCATTTGCATTCAGTTTGAGTACTCCAGAAACCAGGAAAATAGTTTTATTTTCGTCATTGTTATCATTAGCATCGTGGTTGAGTCGGAAATTAGCTGCATTCGTAACATTCACGCTGACAACCGCTTCGGCATTGGGTTTACTGATTCTCAATTCATCAAAAGTAGTTAAGCCTTCAATGTTGATTTCAGCATCTTCCGTACCTTCAAAAGATAGCCTTATCTGATTCCCTCCATCATTCGCATAGTCGGGGAATGCTTTATTGTTGCCAATGAATGTACCTTCATTGGTAAAGCTTCCGTAAATCCTGTTGAACACATTTTGGTCTGCACGAACTGTATTGCCTGAACCAATGACAAAATCTCCAAAAATATCAAGACTTCCTGACATAATTATATCAGCAGTTCCTTCGGTAATTAAATTGCCATTCATATCGTAATTGGCATCAATACGAACATTACCTGCATTGCCTGAAACCACCAAATTATTGAAAATATTACCCGTTCTGTTTTGGTTGACCGTCAATACTCCAGCATTCACATTTTCAAACTCAATAGTTCCTCCATCTGCTGCCACGAAATCTGTATAATCTCCAATTGGCAAGTCCTCATCATTATTTAACTTCAGCCTTCCGTTTGCTTCCCCAATAATGGTTGGAATCTGATGGACAACATTTCCGTTTGGAAGGAACAATTCCCCGTCATTGATGGCAAGAAGTGTAATTTGCTTCACTACGTTCGTATCAAGCGTAATATTTCTACCATTGATAATGTAAACATTGTCTCCGAAGCCTGGCCCAAAACCTCTTGCAGTCAAATCAGCATAATCTGCTGGAGTTTGTGTCAAGCCAAAAGGATCCTGTGTCCAATTCTCTGGAGTATTCCAATTTCCGTCTTTGAAAGAATAGTAGGTTTGCGGTAGATTGATGACTGTTCCCAATCTCCATTCCGTTTCCAGAAATGTATTTCCAGCACCAGAAGTGAAGGTTGTTGCGACTTCATTTACAGAACTCGTGGTAACATCAAACTCAACTCCCAAATCAGTTCTTTTTACCAATAATGGGTCGGTACTCACTCTGTTTATTTCATCTGCATAGTATTTGAAAGTCAAATCTGCATCTGTAATGGAAATTATATTGTCAGAAACAATTTCCCAATACTTGTTCAGCACATCGTCTTGCCCAGAAAGGTAAGGAATTACTTTGATGGAAATTTCGGGAACTAGAATTCCGTCTCTAGTCGCATCAAGATTTGCTACTCTAAGATAATTGTAATTGAGGTCAGTTCCGCCAACTACATCTACACTTCCGACAGGGTAAATCCCCTCAAAACTTGTTGAGATATTATCGTCCCCTTCGAAAATAAGTGCGCCTGTGTTCACAGTTCCGTCCATCACAAACATTCTATCTTCGCTAAATGATGCAATGGCGTTTGCTTGATTTCCATCTTGAAAACTTACTATAGTAGTTGGATTCAGCCTACCAATAATATCTGCATCAGCTCCGAATCGGATATCTTCTTCGTTTAATACAATATTGCCTCCAGCTGTGTTAGCAATGGTTCTTGCCTCATCGTCCCAAATGTTCATTTCTATTGTTCCATTCACGTTGATGTCGTCAATCAAGTTGAGGTCGAAGCCATTTTTGGAGAGCGTCAAGTTGGCGAAATCATAATTGTCGTTACCACCAAAGCTAATCTGCTGATTGGCTAAAGTATTCAAGAAAAGCACTTCCGAATTGCCAGTTCCGTTAAAGTCTCCTTCATCTAAACTTCCTGTTCTTAAAATCAGTTTAGAACTGCCATTGAAGGTTGAGTTTCCATTTCTATCATAATCCCCATCAAAAAGATCTATCTCTGCGGTGTTGAAGGCATCTACATTTCCACCACCCACAAAGTCTCCATCATTGATTTGGAAATCGCTCGTTCCGTATATATTAAAGATAGAATTGTTGTTCCTATAATCCCCGTCTCCGTCTGCTCCTAATATAACCACATTTGCCCCAGTTACTGGATTCAATGCGTCTCCTATGTTCACACGGCTTTGATTATCTGCACTGAAAGTGCCATTTGTAAGAGTAAGCGTACTTCCACTCTCGAGATTCAAAGTACTCTCTTCAAGGAAAACGTCTTCATCTGTATCGGTGGCAATTCCAGTTACGTCAATATCGAATCCTCGTGTATATAAAGTAACAGGTCGGGTTGCGCCCCACGAACTTCTGCCTAAAAAGAAATACTCATCTACACATACGTTGCCAGACAATTCTTTTCCAGGGTTTGTGTCTATTCCTCCTTCAATAATATTGATTCGGTTGTAACAGGTCGTAATAGTTGGCAAGGTATAGTCTCCTCCATTGTATTCTACCACGGAGTTTTCTGTCTCGAAAAATCCAGTATTCCCCATAAATGAAGAAACAAAATCTCCATCGGGGAATCGGGCAAGTGTGCCATCAGTTGCTTGCATTCTCAATCTCACATTGTTGTTGGAAGCACCGCCAATCGTAACATTTCCCAAATCATGGTTTTGAGAAATCGCTCCGACATTTGTTCGGAATAAATCTAATGAACCATTTATGAAATGAGTAGAGTTAGCAGTTACTACCGTTCCTTGGCTCACGTTTACATCACTAAAAATATCATCTTTGTCAATCTGGAATCGGAAGAACGAGAATTTGGAAGGATCTTCGTCCACATCTTGTAAATCAATGTCTCCATTTGTGGCGAAAGAGAAAGTAGAAGTTCCTGGCGCAATTGTGCCTCCTGCCTCATTCGTAAAATTGCTTTCTGTAGTTATGACTGCTGTATTTCCGTTGAATGTTCCGCTGTTGAAGAAATCTCCCTCCACATTCGTAGCACTCGCCAAAGCATTGAAAATACCATTGTTATCTAAATTTCCCTCAATATTGGTTGTTCCGTTGGGAGTGTTGGCATTGTAGAAACCTGCGCCAGTCGCATCATTTATTAAATCTCCAGATACAGTAACTGTTCCTGTGCCAGAAGTGAATTGCCCAGCCACGCCATTGTTCAGGTCATTTGCTGAGACAGAGAAATCTCCACCTGCACTCAAATCAATCACTCCACCATTATTGGCAACACCCAAAGCAATATCTACATTGCCAACTCCACCAATAAAAGTTGCCGTTGTTGTGTTTGTGAACGCACCAGTATCTACCGTCATATTTCCTGCACCGCCTGTGAAATTTCCTGCGTTAAACAAGGCATCTTCTACAGTAATCAATCCAGTTCCACCCGTGAAAGTTGCCCCATTGGAGTTCGTGAACGAACCATTATTGACTGCAATATTTCCTCCTGCGAAAGCCATTGTGCCATCATTGGTAATATTTCCGGTAGAGACAGTTAGATTTCCACTTCCTGTGCCATCATCGAAAGTGCCTCCGTTCAGCAGACTTCCGTTTGTGATTGTGATTGCACCAGCTCCTCGGTCAAAGTCTCCATTATTGGTCAAATCTCCTGCAATAGTAGTAGTTCCCGCACCACCATCGAAAGTAGCCGCTCCACCGTTTGTAAAGTCGTCTCCAACCGAAATATTTCCCGTGCCTTGAACGAAAGAACCATCATTTCTGATATCGTCAGCAGTAGTGATTGTTCCTGCTCCGCCAGTGATTGTTCCATCATTCAGAATATCGTCTCCCGAATCAATGTTTCCACCAGAAGAAGCATTCAAACCTGCTCCAACCTCAATGTCAATATCTCCAGATGCAGTAATGTTGTTTCCATCACTGACCAAAGTTCCTGCATCCAAATCAATAAAATTGGCTACAATATTGTTTTGTGCCGTTTTATTTCCTGTTCCCGTAGATTGTAGATTGAAGTAAGTTACCTCATCTGTTCCTGCCACAGCTTGTGCGCCATTGGCATAATATTCCACCAAACCGCTTGTGAAAGTAACGGGATTAAAACCTGATGGAAAGTTATCTGCTCCGCCCACTCGAACCGTCACATCAACTCCTAAGTTAATGTCATTTCCGCCAGTAGTTGTAAAGGTATTTGTTTCGTAAGTAGAGTTTGTAGAAAGCGTCAAATCGCCAGGGATTTGTACATTTTGGTTCAAAGTCAGTTGGTCGCCATTATCTACGTTTACGTTTGGTAAAATGATTGGCGCAGTTCCATTGATTGAGCCAGTTGCTCCTGTGAACACGATTGTTCCTGTTCCCGTATATTCTCCAGTTCCGTTTTCTGTCCAGTTGCCCATGAGTGTCAAATCACTTGCTCCAGCATCTACCGTTACGCCCGTAGCAATTTCGATATTATTGAAATCTAGTGTTCCTGCGGTGGCATTTACGGTAGAGTTTCCATCAAAGAGAACCGTTCCAGTTCCTGTCAATCCTGCTCCAGCGTCAGTTTCTGTCCAGTTTCCTGCTACGGTGTGTGTAAATCCAGCATCGGCAAAAGTGGTTGCATCATTGATTGTGATTGTTCCGTTGATGTCGAATGCGCCAGTAGCAGTTTTCGTTCCGCCTCCAGACAAAATAATATTTTGGTAGTTAGGTGCGCCAGGAGGAGAATTGGGAATCGTATAACTATTTGCTGTATTGAAATTAATGGTTGTCCCTGCTGTGGTTACGAAACTGTTCAAATTGGTAGTTCCCATTGGGAAAACTGCCGCTCCACCTTCTGGTCCAGCCAAGGCAATAATTGCATCAGCGGTTCCTGAAACCGTTCCAAGATTGTGTCCATTTCCACCAAATTCTTGGAAGTCAAATGTTCCTCGAATGATATTTAGACTTGAATTGGCATTTACGATTACTGCTCCATCGTTGATTTCAACCTCTGCAGCAGTAGTTGCCTTATCAACTACCAAATTGTTGAAATTGATTGTTCCGCCATCCAGTACAGAATTCCCTGCTCCGTCAAACGTAAAAGTACCTCCGTTTTGAGTGAAAGTTCCGTTGCTTGTTAAGTTTCCTTCGACATTTGTTGTAGTAGAACTTTCTGTGAATGAGCCAGTTGCTCCAATCACTACATTTC
Source organism: uncultured Cytophagales bacterium (assembly GCA_963729615.1). Taxonomy (GTDB): domain Bacteria; phylum Bacteroidota; class Bacteroidia; order Cytophagales; family Flammeovirgaceae; genus JBLIFI01. The sequence continues at coordinate 100,847 of CAVSOI010000019.1, read as the reverse complement.
CGTTGATGTCGATTGCTCCACTTGCTCCAATAAAAGTTCCGTCCGAAGTCAAGTTATTTGCAATATCAACTGTTCCAGTTCCGCCTGTGAAAGTCGCTCCATTTCCATTGACAAATGAATTGTTGGAGACCGCCACATTTCCTCCTGTGGAAACATCTAAAATTCCATTGTTTGTAAGAGAACCATTTGTTACTGTTAAGTTTCCAGTTCCAGCATCGAAAGTTCCTGTGGCAGAGTTTAGGAAATTACCAGTTGTGATTGTGATTGCTCCAGCTTCACGGTCGAAATTCGCATTGTTCGTAAAGTTGTCAGTTACGGTAATTGTTCCATTTCCGCCTGTGAAGGTTGCCCCAGTTTCGTTAATGAAATTATCGGCAATTGTCAAATTCCCAGCACCTTGCGTAAATGTTCCGCCATTGAGCAAATCTGTTGTAATAGCTACTGTTCCATTTCCACCCGTGAAAGTTGCACCAGTTTCTATGTCAATTGCATCGTCTGAATCAACATTGAAATTATTGGTTAGGAGATTTCCTGCATCTAAATCTATGAAATTGGCATTCAAATCGCTTTGGAGTGTTTTGTTTCCTGTTCCCGTAATTTGAATATTGTTATAATCTACGGTTGGAGTTCCAGTAATGTCTTGCGCTCCGTTGAAGTAATATTCTACAGTTCCTTGTGTAAAGTTGGCATTGTTGTAGCCAGTTGGGAAATTACTCGCTCCACCCACTCGAAGTAGAGAATTTCCTGTCATTTGGAAATTATTTCCTCCTGTTGCTGTAAAAGTTGATAAATTTAGAATTGAATTATTTTCAATTCTTAAATTATTAGCAACTTGTATATTTTGCTCCAAAGTAACATCTCCACCACCAATCAATCTAAACGTATTAAAGTTAATGGGGCTGTCTCCTCTCACAATTGTTCCTCCACCATTTCGGAAGTGAACTTCACTATTTCCTGTAGTTGCTCCAGTTCCCAACTCCTCCCAAATATCTCCACGCATGTCAATTCGCTGACCTACTTGGTTGATTGAAGTTCCGTTATTGACAAGAACGTCCCCATCAATTCTCAATCGAACAGAGTTTTCTGCAATAGTCCCTGCTCCAACCAGTTGGAAATCATTGAATCTCACTTCTGTAACTCCACTAATAGTAGAAGTTCCGCCTCCATCAAAAATGATTGTTCCGTTTCCAGTTCTTTGAGCTCCACCATTTGTCTCCTCCCAATTCCCTGCAATTGAGTGCGTGAAATCTCCGTCAGCAAAAGTTGTAGCATCGTTGATTGTGAGGTTTCCATTGACATCTAGGTCAGAAATAGCCGTTTTTGTGCCTCCACCAGACAAAATAAGGTCGCTATACTGCGCTGGAAAAATATTTTGCGCCCCAATGCCCGTGTAGTTTACTGTACCAGCGTTAAAAATGTCCGTTCCTGTGGAGGAATAAGCACCTGAAATGTTGAGCGTGTTTCCACCTAAGTCGAAATTCGTTCCTGTGTTGGTCAAGTTTCCCGTAGTAATATCTCCAAGTAAAGTTTTTACTCCGTTGGAGAACTCCAAATTGGCATAAGTGGTTGAAAGCACATTTTGCGCTCCACCAGTATATTGAACTGTTCCTGTTGCAAAGTTATATGTTCCTGCTCCGCTAAATGCGCCAGAAATATCAAGGGTATTTGCGCCTAACGCAAAATTTACTGCATTCGACACATTTGTAGTCGTAATATTTCCACCCGCAGTTTTTGTGCTTGCATTTGAAAGTGTAAGTGTATTATAAGTAGTTCCTAAAACAGTTTGCGCTCCTGCCCCATTATAATCTACCGTGGCAGTTGACAAATCATCCGTTCCAGAAGAAGTGTAATTGCCAGATATATTCAAGGTATTTGCGCCTGCATTGAAAGTTGCGCCTGTGTTTGTCAGATTTCCTGTGGAGATTGTTCCTGCGTAAGTCTTTGCGCCTGCACCCGATAAACCTAAGTTTCCGTAAGTAGTTGCCAGAAGTGTTTGCGCTCCTGCTCCTGTGTAATTGACTGTTCCTGTGGCAAAATCGTAAGTCCCTGCTCCAGCCAGAGCACCAGAAATGTTTAATGTATTGGTTGCCAATGCAAAATCCACCGCATTATTTGCGGTGGTTGCTGTGATATTTCCTCCTGCGGTTTTCGTTCCTCCGCCCGAAAGATTGATTGTTCCGTAAATTCCTTGCGCTACTACTTGGTTTCCTGCTCCATTATAGTTTACAGTTCCCGCTCCCATTGTGTTTGTACCCGCTCCAGTAAAGTCGCCAGACACGTTTAGTGTATTTGCGCCAAGGTCAAAAGTTGCCGTATTGGAAATATCTGTTGTGCTAATGTTTCCACTTGCAGTTTTTGTTCCTCCACCCGAGAGATTCAGAGTTGCGTAAGTTGAGGAAAGAATGTTTTGCGCTCCTACTCCATTATAGTTTACAGTTGCAACAGTTAAATTATCTGTTCCTATGGAGGTATAATCTCCAGAAATATTTACTGTATTTGCTCCTGCATTGAAAGCAGAGGCATTTGTTAAATCTCCTGTGGTAATATTTCCTAATAAGGATTTTGCGCCTCCCGAAAACTCTAAATTCCCATAAGTTGTTGCTAGAACATCTTGCGCTCCGCCCGTGTATTCTACTGTTCCATTTGCGAAGTTGTAAACTCCAACCCCTGTGAATGCGCCAGAAACAACCAATGTATTTGTACCAAGTGCAAAAGTTGCCGAGTTATTTACGTTGGCAACTGTGATATTCCCGTTGGCGGTTTTAGTTCCTGCGTTTGAAAGCGTAAGCGTGCCGTAAGTCGTTCCTAAAACCGATTGTGCGCCTGCTCCATTATAATCTATCGTAGCAGTTGCTAAATTATCTGTTCCGGTGGAAGTGTAATCTCCAGAAATGTTTAATGTATTTGTGCCTGCATCGAAAGCAGAGGCATTTGTTAAATCTCCTGTGGTAATATTTCCTAATAAGGATTTTGCGCCTCCTGAAAACTCTAAATTTCCGTAGGTTGTTGCCAAGGCAGTTTGCGCTCCTGCTCCGTTGTAATGGATAGTGGCATTCGAGAAATCAATCGTTCCTGCATTGGTTATTGTTCCTGCCAAATTCAGCGTGTTGGCGTTCATATTGATTGCTCCCGAAGCAGTTACATCCAAATTCCCACCAAGTGTGAGGTTATCGTCTCCGACCAAAGAACCATCTGTAATGGTCAGAGAATTCACAGAAACAGGGTTTCCACCTGCAACTGTAATTACATTTCCGTTTTGGATGAAGAAATTATCTCCTACATTAATGCTTGCAAGTGCCACACCCGAACCATCGGAAGCATCGTTCCAAGTAGCAAGAACGTGGAAATCTCCATTTCCTTGGGAAAAATAATCTACCGCAGAAACTTGGGTAGATAAAAATACAGTAAATAACAAACTTAGAAAAAGACAACTTTTTTTATAACAGTAAATCATATTAAATATGGTTTTGCTTTGTACCGAATATCTTGAGAATACTTTATGACCTTTATTTATGACGAGATTCGCACCGAAATGTTGTGCCTATTAGGACTTGTTTAGTTTATTTTTTTTTTAAAAATTACATGAATATTACAAATAGATACTTTCTATCACTCCAAATTCTTTAGGGGTAGTGTGAAAGAGGTAAGGCTACTTCTATGGATAATTCGGCACAAGCAGACGCTTGCGCTATGGTTTTTATTTTGTTAGTGTTACCAGTTTATCACTACCCCTTTAGTTCTACTTTAAGACTCTAGTGCATCAATTCCTAAGTTCGTGATTGTATTTTATGTATCTTTTTTCCTTCTACTGCATTAAAATTCTTAGCCGTAGCTAGGCTATGCCTGCAAATTTTGCTTTGTAGAAGAAAAAAATATTCCAAAAAATACCAACCAGAACTTAGAACTCAATGCACTAGCCAAAATCTTATTTCAAGTATGATTTTGGGGCTGTTATCCTAAACATCCATCTGAAGATGGATGCAATTGAATAGCTTTCTGAGTGCCGATTCAATTGCCACTAGCTTCAGTTAGTGGTAAACGAGTTCCACATTTTCAGAGTCTTAAAGTAGAATTAGGAACAGGAAATAAACAATTAGCTCCAATTAGCTTGTTATTTAAATTGTTTTTTTGGAATTTTTGGTTTGAAACCACCACTTTCCTAATGAGGTGCGTTGAGTAAGCCAAAACAGCAGATAGCTTCTGAACTTCCAGATTTTTTGCTTGAGACTGAATCCTCTATATCTTTCATAGCTTTCAGAAACCTCACATAATCCACTCCAAACATTTTGCCCACTCACTCCATCAGGATAAAATTTGCAAAGCGGTTGATTGATATAAGTACTTTTCTCTTCGGCAACCCTTACCAACCAATCGTAATCCATTGCCACTTTTTTGGATTCATCAAAGACCCCATGCTCCTTAAAAAGTTCTTTTTTTGCAAATATGGATTGATGACTGATTTGTCTCATTCCTTTGTAAAGCATGTCTATTCGGAAAGGGGTTCCGGCATGAAGCCAAATTCCCCCACGAAAGAAAATGTTGATTTTGATATAATCCGAAGTAAGAATCTCTTTTTTCTTAATGCAGTTGTCCTAATTACAATATCCCTAAAAAATGAAATTGAAAAATAGTTCACTATCTTAGCCCCTTAAAAGGTAGTAAAGTAAAATAGATGCCAAACTTAAGAATTTTTTTTGTTGTCACTGCAGATTTGCCACAAGGAGGCGGAAATACCACTCGACTCAAATCCCTTGCCAATACGCTTGTGGAATTAGGGCATGAAGTTCATATTCTGATTGAGCATAGCTTAGGAAATACTCCAAAAAAGTATATGCAAAAAAGAGGCAATCTCAATGGTTTCAGTTTTGAATATGTTACTGATTTGGAAGCACCAAAAGGGGTAAGGTTTGTGACCCAAAAAATAAAAGGTGTTTACAAAATCATTCAGAAGATAAGAACAGAACACAAAAACAAGAAGATTGATGTTATTTGGTTTAACCAACTTGCTTTTCACGACATATTCCCTATCTCTTTACTCGCAAAATCGTTGGGAATAAAAACAATTCAATCATACGAAGATGAGAGGATGCGAGGCAAAGGTATTAGGAGAAAAATCATTTTGACAAACCAGTACTTAGCTGATTATTTGCTTTCTCCCTGGGCAAATGCAATAGTAGTTATCTCAACTTACTTACAAAATAAATACGAAAAAGCAACTACAGGAAACACTCCAATCCATCTTATTCCTACTATTGTTGATGTTGATAAATTCAAAACTACATCAAAAACTAAGAACTCATGTAAAAGACTTAAATTGATGTATATGGGTAGCTTTTTTGGCTTAGACAATATTGAGTTGACAATTGATATGGCTAAAGTTCTAAAAGAAAAAAATGTCGAATTTGACTTCTACCTATTGGGAGACAACTTACAGAATACCCAATATATGGTTGATTTAAGAAATAAAGTAGAAGTGCTAAACCTTTCAGATACAATTCACTTTGTCGGTTTCGTCAAATTTGAAGAATTAAAAGAATATCTCGGTAAAGCTGATTTATTAATTGGAATAAGAAAAAATGACCCTTGGAGTTCTACAGGACTTTCAACTAAATTGAGCGAGTATCTATCTTCTGGCAGACCTGTACTTTGCTCAGCTGTAGGCGACAATCTGAAATATTTAACTAATAACGAAAGTGCCTTTATTGTTCCGGTAGATATAAATGCAAAAGAACTAGCTGAATCAGTTAACAGTATTCTTACTAACGCTGATTTAAGAGAGAAAGTCGGCATTACGGGACAAATAGTTGCTAATAATTTCTTCGATAAAAAAGTAGTAAAATCAAAAATGGAAACACTACTCAAGTTTAAATAAAGAAAGTGCATTCTAAATTTATCAGAACACTGATTCAATCAACGCCATAACAATACTTATATAAGTTTATCAGATTAGGTAATTAGGCAAAACAAATTTGAAATGACCAAAATTATAATAATATCAGGCTCTACGGGTCTGATTGGAAGTGAAGCAGTTAAGTTTTTTCATGATAAAGGATACACGATTGTAGGAATTGATAATGATATGCGCTCTTATTTTTTTGGGGCTGAAGCAAGTACTAAATCTAAAAAAAGCATATTTGAAAACACTTTGCCAAACTATATACACAGAAGTGTTGATATACGTGATTACAAAAGTATAGAAGAAATTTTCAATAAATATTCCTCAGACATAGAATGTGTGATACATACTGCTGCACAGCCTTCTCATGATTGGGCTGCGAATGAACCTTTTACAGATTTTACAATTAATGCGAACGGAACTCTAAATTTGTTAGAAGCAACTAGACAATATGCTCCGGAAGCGGTTTTCATTTTCACTAGTACAAATAAGGTTTATGGAGATACGCCCAATCTACTCCCATTTATAGAAAAAGAAAACCGATGGGAAGTCGATAATAGCCATCAATATTTCGCTTATGGAATTGATGAGCAAATGTCTATTGACAACTCTAAACATAGCCTATTTGGTGCCAGTAAAGTTGCGGCAGATATACTCGTGCAAGAATATGGGAAATATTTTGGGATGAAAACAGGAGTATTCAGGGGTGGTTGTTTAACAGGACCGGCTCATACTGGAGCTGAATTACACGGTTTTTTGGCATATCTCATAAAATGTGCTGTGAACAAAAAAAACTACACAATTTTTGGACATAAAGGAAAGCAAGTCAGAGATAACATTCATTCAAAAGATTTAATTAATGCCTTCTGGCACTTTTATCAGACTCCAAAATCTGGAGAAGTTTATAATATCGGTGGTTCTAGGCACTCTAATATTTCTATGCTAGAAGCCATCAGAATGATAAAAAACCTTTCTGGTCATTCTTTGAACTATAAAATAGCTGACGATGCTAGAATTGGAGATCATATTTGGTACATCAGCGATGTAAGAAAATTCCAGAAACATTATCCGAACTGGAAATATGAATATGATATCCAAACAATCATTTCAGAAATGATAACCGCTGCTGAAAATGGATAAACTTAGTTGACAAAAGAGAAGAAGTGCTTAAAAGAAAAGCATTTCTTCTCTTTCAAACTGCATAATTTTGAGTTAATCCCGTTCATTTAAGTTCCCCCATTTCATCTCTAGCTCTACGAATATTCGTATTTTGAGTGTCAGATTCCACTACGCCATCTCTCAGGCGAATAATTCGATGGGCATATTGGGCTATATCCTCTTCGTGCGTAACCATTACAATTGTATTTCCTTGGTCGTAGAGTTGCTCGAACAAATCCATGATTTCGTAAGGGATTTTGGATAGACCGAAAAGAAACAAGAGAAATAGGAAAGTTATTGTTTTGTCGTTCCTTAGGAACGGAAATAGCGTATTATAAAATTTAGACCTGAATTTTTGTAGTATATCTTGCTTTTTATCCGTCAAAAAGCCTGTCAAAGCTATAAACACAGCCTTTTAGTAAAAAAACCACACGCAGAAATAGCTTTCAATAACCAGCACGGAGATTCCTACACTAAGGCACCTATTGTTTTACTGTTACTTAGCTCTACTTTAAGACTCTGAAAATATGGAGTTCATTCACTACTAGCTGCAGCTAGTAACCCCAATTATGGGTCATGTATTTGATAAGTACAATTATGGATTGGGGAAATTAAAAATTACGAATTAAGAATTAAGAATCATTTAAATATCTGGCAATCAATATCTTTATGTTATTAAATTCAGTCAAATCATTGCCATATATTCTTTAATTATATCTAAAATAGTACAATATTTCAAATCTCAAATTTTGACCATCCTAAAAATAATATAGTTAACCTACTGATAAACAAAAATTTAAACCCATTATTCGGGTTAGTAGTGAATGAATCGGCACTCAGAAAGATGTTCAATTGCATCCATCTTCAAATGGATATTTAGGACAATAACCCCAAAATCATACTTAAAATACGATTTTGGGTAGAATCTTAAAGTAGAATTAGTGCGTATCCTTCTTCAGCAATTCAGGGTGCTTTGCCTTGAACTTGTTTAATCGAGGTACGGAAACCGCCCTTACGTAAGATTGGTTCGGATTTTTGCGCTCGAAATCTTGGTGGTAATCCTCTGCGTCCCAAAAATGAGTAAGTTTGGAGATTTCCGTGGCAATCGGTTTATCGTATTCCAAAGCGACTTTCGATTTATAATTCTCCGCCATTACCTTTTCCGCATCATTCATATAGAAAATTGCTGAACGATACTGCGCTCCAAAATCAGGAGCTTGCCCATTTACCGTGGTCGGGTTATGTGAAGCATAAAAAACCTTCAATAAAGTTTCGTAGCTAATTACAGTAGGATTATAATAAACCTCCACAGCTTCCGTGTGTCCTGTTGCGCCACTTCCCACCTGTTGGTAAGTGGGATTTTGCTCTTTACCCCCTGCATAACCAGAAACAGCCTCCTCAACTCCTTCCACACTTTCAAAAATAGCTTCTACGCACCAAAAACAGCCACTCGCAAAGTAGGCTTTTGATAAACCCGAGCGTTCTTTCTCTTCCTTTTGTTTGGATTTATCTGCCACAGATTTATCTACGGCACTCCCACCATTGTTGCTACAGGCAAACATTACGAAAGAGAACAAAAGAGAAAATGTGAGAATAAAGCTTTTTGTGTTTTTCATGGTCTTAATCAATTTGAAGTTCCTTTTACTTACGATGAAGACAATCAATTTTTGAGCATTTTGGTTCAATGATCTATGCTTCTCAAGAGTTTTTTTTAAGAATAGACTTTATCCGATTGAGTTTTTTTTGTGGTGTTCGACTATAGTATGGAAGCTAAGTAGTATTTAAGTTTATCTACTTAAAATATGGATTTAGACATACTAAGTCCACGCACAAAATAGAAAGATAGTAAATCGGAGGCCGATGCCATAGTAAATAAATCATTGACAATCAGAATTTTAGGAACGCTATGTGTTTCCAAAATGCCTAGAAAGCCTATTTTGAAAATCTCGTAAAATTCCCAAAAAACCAATCCAAACATACTCTTATGGGTAGTGTGAAAGAGGTAAAGCTACTCTATGGATAATTCGGCACAAGCGGACGCTTGCGCTATGGTTTTTATTTTGTTAGCCTTACCAGTTTATCACTACCCTCTTATGAAAGACAAGATGTTAAAATGATTTTATCTGACTACTTGATATACATTTTCCGAATTCTTCGGATTTGAGAATCCGAGAACCGTCAGAACTAGTGCATCAGTCCCTAAGTTTCTACTGTTATACAAACTTCAGTCAGCATGACCCAGTCAGCGACTGATTTCCATTTTTCGGCACAGATTCTGACTTGGGAAACCCCACTTGCACCTCATATTTAATACCTTTATAATAAGAGTCTGAGAATTGATGGACTAGTATTTTTTTTAATTACGAGGCACAATTCATTTGTCAAATCATACCTCGTAATTTGTACATCAAAATTCTATTTCCTCTTCAAAACCAAGGCTGTTCTATTAGTAATGTACATTTGGAGCGTTTTGTCCTTTTGAGTTTTATAAGTAACCGAACTATCAATTCTGCCATGTCCGCCAAACTTGGAGTCATCGGAATTCAACAAAACTTCGTATTCTCCTTTGTCGGGAGCGTGGAATTTGTAGTCGGGAATTGAATTAGTCGGGTGGAAATTAAATATGAAAACCAATTTCCCTCGCTTGAAAATCAAGGTTTTATTTTGCTCATCCATATTGAGCAATTCCGAAGCATTTTTTTCGAGGATTTTATGTTCTTTGATTAGGGAAATCATGGCAATATCGAACCTATCCAAAAACTTGTATTTCAATTCTTCGTTGTCTGCCAAACTCCATTGCCTTCTGGCATAATGGTAACTCCAATCGTTGCCTTCCCTTGGGAAATCAATCCATTCAGGATGCCCAAATTCATTGCCCATAAAGTTCAAATAACCTTCTCCACCCGAAGCAATTGTAATCAAACGAATCATTTTATGTAAGCGCAATTCCTCTTTCAACCGTCAAATTTTGGTCTTTAACCATCATTCCCGTGTACATTTCCTTGTCCATTAGCCAAAAAGCAATGGTTTTGTCTCCCACCAAACCTTGGTCGTGCGACTCTGCGTAGGCAATGGTTTTCTCCTTTTCCCTTCGGTTATTGAGAACTCCCCATAATTGTCCCATGCTCCAATCTTCATCTTGTGTGGTTTCCAAAATTTCTGTCCAGAAGTCGGGCAAACCCATTGCCAAGCGGAAATCGAAACCCAATCCGCCATCTTTTACTGAACGGCAAAGTCCAGGATAGCCACTGACATCTTCGGCAATGGAAATGGCATCGGGTTTGGTTTGATTAATTAACGTATTGGCTAATTGCAAATAAGCCAGCGCATCAGTATCTGCACCGCCATCGAAATATTTGCCATAATTGTCGAAACTGACGTGTCCGTGATGATGATACATCATGGAACTCACACCATCGAAACGGAAACCATCGAAGTGGAATTCTTCGAGCCAATATTTCAGGTTGGAGAGCAAGAATTGCAAGCATTTCCCACTTGGCATAATTGAAAACCTTGGAATCCCAGTCTGGGTGGTCGCCTTTCTCGCCTCCATGAAAGTACTGATAATCAGTTCCATCGAAAAGATTCAATCCTTCCAAAATATTTTTTACAGCGTGGGAATGCACAACATCCAAGATGACGGCAATTCCCAATCCGTGCGCTTTTTTAATCAAATATTTCAAATCTTCTGGAGTTCCAAATCGGGAAGATGGCGCAAAAAAACTAGACACATGATAGCCGAAAGAGCCATAATACGGATGTTCCTGAACTGCCATCATCTGGATTGCCGTGTAACCATTTCGGTGAATTCTTGGCAGAATGTTATCGGCAAATTCTCGGTAAGTTCCCAATCTAGGCTCTTCGTTTGCCATGCCGACATGGCATTCGTAAATCAGCGGATGCTTGGCAGATTTTGGAGAATAATCATCTCCACTCCAATCAAATTCCTGTTCTGGTATTCCAAACCTGCGCCACAAATTCTTTGGTTTCTTCATTCTGCACCACTCGGTTTGCGTAGGCGGGAATGCGGTCAGTTTGTCCGTTGCTTGCAGAAACCATTACTTTATAAAATGATTTATGCGCAATTGGTTCGTTAATTTCAATTTCCCAAATTCCTCCTTCTTTTGGTTGGAGTGAGTGAGATTCCCGATTCCAATTGTTGAAATCTCCAATCAGATGCAGAGCAGATGCATTTGGTGCCCATTCTCGATAAACCCATTTTTGCTTTTTGCTGTCATAATTCAGCCCAAATTTTTCGTGAGCAGAAGCAAAATCTGACAAAGAACCATAATGTTCTTCAATAGATTTCTTGAGCGTTTTGAAGTGGTTTAGTCTTGCCAAAATAGTTGATTCGTAAGGAGCGAGCCATGGGTCGTTCTGAACTATTTTGAGCGATTTTTTCTTTTTGGATTTGGTTGTCTTTTCCATATTCAGTATCAAATGAGTTTCATCTGCCTGAAATTACAATATTTCTCTGAAATGGCGAGTGAAATTTGGTGGAAATTGTTAGGCAAGCGTTTGCAATTTTGTAATTGACGAGTTGGCGAAATAGTAATTTGGCGAATTTGAAACCTGAAAAGTCTAACGATTTATTGCTAGTGCATCAAATCCTAAGTTCGTGTTGCTATTTTTGTTTCTTATTTCCTTCTACTGCATTAAAATTCTTAGCCGTAGCTATGGCTATGCCGAAATGTCGAACCATCGGATTGCCGAACCATTCAGATTTTGCTTTGCAGAAGAAAATAATATTCCAAAAAATTACAGACACAAACTTAGAACTTAATGCACTAGTGTGAAAGATGTAAGGCTACTTTTGGATATTTCGGCACAAGCAGACACTTGCACTATGGATTTTATTTCGTTAGCCTTAGCAGTTTACGACTACAGATTTGTTTTATTATACTGCAAAATCCAAATAACATTGGTAATTTAATCCAATCAAAATCTAACCTTCAAAGCAAATTGAATTATGGCTACACAGAAAAGTTGGCATTTACTAATTGACAAAAATGACATTCGGAATGCTGAGATTTCAGCTCAATCCAATCAGGAAGAAATTAAACTTTCGGAAGGAGAGGTTTTGGCTCGGATAGATAAATTGGCGTTGACTTCTAACAATGTTACTTATGCCATTTTGGGGAAAGCGTACAAATATTGGGAATTTTTCCCAAGTGGGCAGGACGAAAAAGGCGTGCTTCCCGCTTGGGGTTTTGCCGAGATTGTGGAATCCAAACATGAAGGCATCTCGGTTGGAGAGCGGATTTACGGCTATTTCCCAACCGCTTCGGAGTTGGTAATTCGGGCAGGGAAAGTGAACGATTTCAGCATTTTAGATACTTCGGCACATCGAGTTGAGTTGCCTGAAGTTTACAATAGCTATACTCGAACGAGCAAAGATTTGGGTTACAGAAAAGATTTTGAGGAATTACAGGCTTTATTTCAGCCACTTTTCATCACTTCTTTTTTGTTGGAAGATTTCCTATATGAGAATGATTATTTCGGGGCAACTCAAATTGTGGCAACAAGCGCATCAAGCAAAACTGCCATTGCCTTTGCTTTTGCCCTGTCGAAACGTACAGGGAAAATTCCTAACTTGATTGGCGTAACTTCCGACTCAAACGTAGAATTCGTGAAAGGATTGGGACTTTACGGAGAAGTAAAAAGTTATGATGAATTGGAAAATCTCAAAAACAGCCTTGAAACTACGGTAGTTGACTTTGCTGGAAATAAAGACTTGAACGAAAAAATCCAAACGTATTTTGGTGAAAGCTTGGCTTATTTTGCGTTGGTGGGCGTTTCCCATTGGGACAAACAGGCGATGGGAAAAGACCACATTTCGCAAAAAGTAAACGTGTTTTTCGCTCCAACCCATGCAAAAAAACGCATGGCAGAATGGGGCGCAAAAGGTTTCCAAAGCAAAGTGGCAGAAGTTTGGCTTCCGTTCTTGCAGTCGGCAAAAAACTGGACAACGATTAAAACAGCAAAGACTACCGAAGAAGTTGCCAAGGTTTACACCGATTTGGTTGCTGGGGAAATTAATCCGAAAGAAGGTTGGATTGTGGAGATGGGAAAGTAATTTGAAAATGTGTAAATATGAAAATTTGCAGATGAATCGGACTACGGAAATAAGATTATAATTCATACTTATCAAAAAAAGGCAAGCTACTTCTTTGTTGAAATAGCTTGCCTTTTTTCAAATGAGTATTTTCCTAAGCCTTAGCCAAACTTACGTTTTTGTCTTTCTTATACAGCAATAATAATCCGACAAATGTAATCAATCCGTTGAGTATAATCAACTCAAAACCAAACACATAGCCATTAAACCACTCTTTGGAGAAATGATTTAGAAAGAAGGAAAGCACTGGGGAAATGGCGCAAATCAGGGGGACAAATCTATCGTGTACTTTCATTTTGGTAAATAATCCGAAAGTATATAATCCTAGAAGTGGACCATAAGTATAAGTGGCTACTGTGAAAATCTCGTTGATTACACTATCATTTTTCAACGCTTTGAAAATAAGAATTACCGCAAATAAAATTACTGAAAACACCAAATGTACTTGAATTCTTATCGTTCGTTTCTTGGCTTCTCCCGTCTTGGATTTATTGAAATCCAGAAAAGTCTATGCAGAAGGAAGTGGTCAATGATGTGAGGGCAGAATCTGCACTAGAATAGGCGGCCGCAATTACACCAAGCAGGAAAACGACTCCTGCAAAATTGCCAAGTTGCCCATTGGCAATCATTGGGTAAACTCTGTCGCCCAAAAATCTGCCTGTTTCTGCATCGGTAGGAATTTCAATTCCCTGTTGCCCAGCGTACATATATAAGAGTGCGCCCATTGCCAAGAACAGCAGGTTTACAAAAATCAGCACAATACTGAAAGTGTACATGTTCTTTTGTGCATCTTTCAGGTTTCGGCAAGTGAGGTTTTTCTGCATCATGTCTTGGTCAAGCCCTGTCATGACAATGGCAATGAACATTCCACCGAAAAATTGTTTGAAAAAATTGAGTTTTGAGCCATCCCAAAAGAAGGTGTTGGAGAGGTCGCTTTCGTAAACCATAGAAGCCATTCCGCCCAAAGTCAAGTCCATTTCCTGGCAAATGATTACGATGGTTGTGCCGACTGCGGCCAACATGAAAAAGGTCTGCAAAGTATCAGTCCAAACCACCGTTTTGATTCCGCCACGGAAAGTGTAGAGCCAAATCAGCGTAATGGTAATCAAAATCGTGAATACAAAGCTAATTCCCAATGGCTCGAAAAGAAATTCATGCAAAACTACGGCTACCAAAAAGAGCCTGAATGCAGCGCCAATAGTTCGGGAAAGCAGGAAGAAAAATGCGCCTGTTTTGTAAGACCAAAAACCGAATCGCTGTTCTAAATATTCGTAAATGGAAACTAGGTTCAATCTATAATAAAGCGGAAGCAGGACTTTGGCGATTACGAAATAGCCTACCAAATAGCCCAAAACCATTTGCATGTAGGCAAACGATTGGTTTCCGACTGCTCCAGGAACTGAAATGAAAGTTACTCCAGAAAGCGATGCGCCCACCATTCCGAAGGCAACGATGTACCAAGGGGAACTTTTTTGCGCTGTGAAAAAAGTTTCTGAAGTTGCACCTCTTGCAGTGAAAAAGGCAATTAGGAAAAGGAAAGAAAAATATAGGGCAATCACAACGCCCACCAATGTTGTACTCATAGTTATTGACTCATAGTTGACTGCAAAATCGCTTTGGTTCAGCTTGCAGTTTCAAATCCATCGCCAAAAATAGGAAAGTATGGGGAACAAAGATAGGATTGAGGATAATTATATCTGACTTGAGTGATTTGCAAATGTGGAAATACGGAAATGTGAGAATTTGAGAATTTGAGAAAATGAATAGATATTATTACGATTGGTTTATTAAAGTAAGTTTTGGAGTCAGCTTGTTGCAGGGTGGTCTGGCCATCTCGCTACGCCAAGACCAACAAGCTGACTCCAAAACCAATCGTAATAAAGTCTAATTTGAATTTGAATAATATCAAAATACTGATTTCCGTCTAAAAAATAGTTAGCTTACAACTCTTTTACAAAGAACTCAATATCAATTTATTTGTGTTAGGCATATCAAAGAAATAAAATGGACATTTATTGCGGTTTATTTTTGAGGCTAGTTTAGGCAAAAATATTAGGCATAGCATCGCTATGCCTAATATTTTTAACGAAGAATAGACCAAAAAGAAACAAGAGAAATGTTTAGTTTATTTCTTTAATATGCCTTACTTCAGACTTTGGACTCACTACTTTGGACTATTTATTATGGCACTCGCATATACGATTACAGGAACGGGAGATACGGTTTTACTAGTTCACGGTTTTTGCGAGAGCAAAGAAATGTGGGAGACATTTGTAGAACCGCTTGCCCAAAAATATAGAGTAATCACGATTGATTTGCCAGGGTTTGGAGAAAGCCGAATGAATTTCAAACAACCTAGCATGAGCGATTTGGCTCGCTCCATTGCCGAAACGCTGAATCTCCTCAAAGTACAGCAATTCGTTTTCATCGGGCATTCTTTGGGTGGTTATATTGGGTTGGAGTTTGCCTCACAAAATCCTCATAAGCTAAAGGGATTGGGATTATTCCATTCAAGTGCCTTTGCCGATACGGAAGAGAAAAAAGCCAACCGAACAAAAAGCATCGAATTCATTCGGGAACATGGCTCAGAACAGTTTGTGAAGAATTTGTTTGGAGGTTTATTTGCCGAAATCAATAGAGAAAAACTATTGGCAACTATTGAGAAAATGGTTGAAAAAGCACAGGAAATAGAGCCTGAATTCATTGCCAGAACACTCGTTGCCATGCGAGAAAGACCAGATTACACCAAAACGCTCTCCAATGTATCTTGCCCCGTTTTGCTGATTGCTGGAGAAGACGACTCGGCAATTCCCTTGGAAATCAGCGAAAAACAAAGCACACTTCCCAAAAGACCCACTTCTTATATTCTCCCCAATGTAGGACACATGGGCATGTTTGAAGCCCCAGAAGAAACTTTGAAAATGGTGGAAGATTTTGCGGAATTGTGTTTTAGAGAGAAGGGAACGACTTGGGATAAAGAGTAAAAATGTGAGAATTTGTAGATGTGAGAATTTGAAAATGTATTTCCTAAATTAGATTTTTGTAGCTGATAATTTGTAGTTGTCAGAAGGTTTGTTTTAGAAGTGTTAAGTTTTAATACCCACAAAGGAGTACTTAAAAAACCCATTTCCGTAGCGTAGTGTTTGCAAACACTACGCTACGGAAATGGGTTTTTAAACAAATAGACTGCTATGGGTCAAAAATCGTACCTCGTACATTGTACCTCATAAATCTAAAGCTTCGTAAATTTCACTTCCACTCTTCTGTTCACTTTTTGGTCATTTCCGACTCGGCTCATGGTAATTGGCTTTTTACTTCCGTAGCCTTTTGCCTTTGATTCGCTTTGCAGAAACACCTTTGCCGACCAAATAATCCTTTACCGTTTCCACTCGTTCTTCAGAAAGTTTGAGGTTGAGTTTTGGATTTCCCACAATATCGGTGTGTCCTTCCAAAGTAATTTCCATGCTTTCGCTTTCTTTCATCAGTTTTGCCAATCGGTCGAGTTCGGGGAAAGATTCAGGAAGAAGCGTGGCTTTGCTCTGCTTGAAAAAACACATTATTCAGACGAACAGATTTCCCTATTTCAATGGGAACGAGGTGTAAATCCTTCTTAATTTCCGTGTAAATCTCTGTAATCGAATCTAAATCCAGAAAATCGTCTAGAGAAAAGAAGCCTTTGGAGACTGGCATAAATCCCGTATTTATCGTGATAAGGAAGTGTGATTTTATAAGCTCCAGTGGTAGAATCAGAAGTGGCAAAACCTAAATTCTGTCCCGTTGTTAAGCTTTCGTAGGAAACATTTGCCCCAATTGGTTGTTTTGTTTTATCGTTGAAAACCGTTCCGTAAACCAAAACCACTGGTTCGGGCCTCGCATCGGAAGGAAGTTTGGCAGTATAAATATCCATATTGTTTCCTTTGGCATCTTGTGCGGAGACAAAATATGCCCATTCGCCCTTGGCATCTAGCGAGAAATAGCCATTCCAATCTTCGTTGTTAAAAGTCTTGCCCAAATTCAGCGGCTCGCTCCAATTGCACCAAGTAGAATCCAACCTTCGGGTTACATAAATATCACTAGAGCCAAAACTGGAATAGCCAGAAGATGCGAAGTATAAAGTTTTGTTATCGGAAGCCAGAAATGGAGTTGCTTCGGGCATGGGCGTGTTGATGGTTGCGCCCATATTTTTTGGCAAAGTCCATGTGCCATTCTCTTTTCGGAAACTGACGTACATGTCTTTGTCTCCAAACGTATCTTTTCTTTCTATGGAGAGAATCAGCACTTTCTGATTGTCTGAAATAGTGAACTCGCTGAAAACGTTGTAGTTATAGTAGCCTTCCACTTCCAAAGGCTCTGGAAAAAGCCATTCATTGCCATTGTGTGAACTCATGGAAACGCCAGGGCGAGTTCCACCCGAACCCGTGTAGCGATTTCCCAACAATAATTTTCCGTCTGGAGTGACTGAACACACATAGTTATGTTCCGTATTATTGAGCGGTTTTGGCATTTGGATTGGGAAACCCCAACTCTTTCCATTCCATTCCGAATACCAAATGTCATCGTTATGTTTTCTTGACCATGTATTTCTGGGGTGGTTTTTTCGGTCGAAATATAAGCGCAATCCATCAGGAGAAACAATGGGCATGACTTCGTTGAATTGCGAATTGATTGCGGAAATGGCATAAACCGAATCCACAATGAGTTCCTCGGAAACATTTACTTTGATTTGATAAGGCGTGGGAGATTCGGTGAGTCCGATGCAATCAATTTGATTGTAGCCTTCTACATCAATTGTGCTCAAAACTACTTTTACAGAAACCACATCGAACGGAGTCAGGTCGAAAAGCGCATGAATTACTCTTCCTCCACCAATTCACAGGATGGTTGAATTTATCGTGATAAACTCGTTTTTTCTGTCCGCCTTCTCCATAAATGTAGATTTGCGTGATGCTTCCTGCTCCGAAATTTTCGCCCACAATCACTTGCCTTGCTCGCATGGGTTTGGCAAAACTTACTTCAATAAACTCGTCTCTCCGTCTTTTTTCCTTGGCTGGAGACCAAGCCAAAATACTTTCTCCGAATTGAGGCAAGCGGTTTGGTCTGCCCAAGGCTTGAACAGCTTGATAGAAATTGCCTTTGGTTTTCGTAGTATCTCTTTCAGATGAAACAGCAACCACAGCACTTGCCCATTGCACTTCTTGCGCTTTGGCGGAAATGGAGAAAAGGCTACTTGAAATGAATATTATAAAAAGTATATTTGAACGCATGGCTATGTCTGAGATTTCCTGTTACCAACAACTCGACAAAGTTATATTAAGATTTACAGGATTCGGATATTTATAAGGTTAGATTTATAGGTTTTTTAGGATTTAAAATCTTTAGAATATGTTTGAGGGCAGTATGAAAGAGGCAAGGCTACTCTATGGATAATTCGGCACAAGCGGAGTGCCGCCCAGCGAAGTGCCGCCCAGCGGACGCTCAATGCTATTAAGTTAAGGAGATTCGTCTTCAGTCAGCGTGACCCGGCCGGAGACTGATTTCCATTTTCGGCACAGGTTCAGACTGGGCTTGCATTCAAGAACCTGCGCCAGCGTTTTACGCTGGTTCGAGCGTCCACGCTCGAACCAAATTCACACTAACTTAACGGCATTGAGCGGACGCTTGCGCTATGGATTTTATTCTGTTAACCTTACCAGTTTATAACCACCTGTTTGAGTAGGCTTATTTTTGGTTTCCACGGTTTTTCAAAAATGCCTAGAAAGCCTGTTTCAAAAATCTCGTAAAATTCCAAAAAAATCAATCCATACATTCTCTAAAGCCCGTTCAAAAGCTAGTTTGCATTTAAATTCGTTAACTTTGGGGGTTAAATCGAAAAGCAAATCAAAAATACATATTATGAAATACAGTCTCTATTTTACAATTGCTCTTCTCGCTATTTCAACTTTCATTTCTTCTTGCGGAAGCGATGATGAACCCAATCCAAACAGTAACGAAGAATGTGCGACTAGGAAAGGCTATTTGACGGGGAACTCCAACCAAACATGGAAGCTATCGAAAGTAGAGGTGGATGTGCCTAATTTGGGTGTTGTGAATATTTTTGACCCACTTATCCTTTCCACCTTGGGCTCGCCAGAAAATATTACCTGTTTGCAAGACAACACGGTTAGTTTTAACGTCAACGGCAACTTTATTGGTAGCGAAGGTGCAAATGTTTGTGATGGATTTCCAAGTACTGGAAGCGGGAAATGGAGTTTTTCTAGCAATTGTGATTCGCTTCGTTTTGAAGCAAACGATTCGCTTATTTTTCTTCAAAATCCTACTTTGCCAATTACTTCGTTTACGGAAAGCGAATTTGTTTCTGAAGTCAAAATTGACATAGATACCGTTTTTGAAACTACTATTTTTAACACTACTGTTTCCGTAGGGCCAATTTTAGATTCAAAAGTTACCTTTGGGAAGCAATGAGTTCAAATAGTAAGATGGTAAATGAGTAAAATAGTGAAAGGATTAAGGTTGGAATTTACCCCAATTATGAGTTATGTATTTGATAAGTACAATTATGGATTGGGTTAAATTAAAACAGGGTGGCCTGGCCATGAAGAATGAAGAATTAAAAATGACTTAAGTGTTTGTTAATCAGTATTTTGATTCTATGAGTTCCTTTAAATTATTGTCATATAATTTTTGATTAAATCTAAAAAAAGTACACTATAGCAAATCTTAATTTTTGACTACTCTACATACTACTGGACATGGGTCAATTTTAGCACTTGGCAGTATCTGAAAGACCTGCCAATGTGCAGGCTAGAAACCGTTCTAAGACTGGCGGGAACTGCGTACACCGCCAGCTTTTCACTCATGTCCAGTAGTATGACTACTCTAAAAATAACACGTTTAACTATCTGAAAAACAAAGGTTTAAAACCATTATTCGGGTAATTACTGATTTTGTGTGTAAAAGTAATTAGCAAGTCTATTCTACCTAATAGTGATTATTGTCAAAAAGGGGAATTGAAAAATGGTTTGATTGCGGAAGAATAGTAGAAATGTTAAAAAATAGATTATTCTTATTTAGACTTAGTCTATATAAATAAGTTTTGTCTATATTCGCCTATCTACCAAATCAATAAGGGAAATGAACTTATCAGGCCATCAGTTAATCAGCAAAGAATTATTGGAAATGTTGAAGTTGGAGTATGTAGAGGGAGATTTCGAATGCAAAAAGAAGAATTGTTGCAAAAAATACAAGAAAGGAAAAAATCCCTGCAAAAGCTGTCCGAAAATGTAGCTTTTAGATTCACTTACACGAATTAAGATTCTCGGTAATGCTATCTTAGTTATTGGGTAGTGATAAACTGGAAGGCTAATAAAATAAAAAACATAGCGCAAGCGTCCGCTCAATGCCATTAAGTTAGTGTAAAGATTGCACTTTTGGGTTCAAGCGTGGACGCTTGAACCAGCGTAAAACGCTGGCGCAGGTTCTTCTGGGGGCGCAATCGCCAACCTGTGCCGAAAATGGAAATCAGTCTCCAGCCGGGTCACGCTGACTGAAGTCAAATCTCCTTAACTTAACGGCATTGAGCGTCCGCTGGGCGATACTCCGCTTGTGCCGAATTGTCCATAGAGTAGCCTTACCTCTTTCACACCACTAGTGCATCAAATCCTAAGTGCGTGTTGTTATTTTTGTTTCTTATTTCCTTCTACTGCATTAAAATTCTTAGCCGTAGCTAGGCTATGCCTGCAAATTTTGCTTTGTAGAAGAAAAAAATATTCCAAAAAATACCAACCAGAACTTAGAACTCAATCCACTAGTTATTGATGATTGAAAAATCCAACCGATTTTTTGAACTCTTTTCAAACCTCTCCACGTTTCCATTTCGTAATCGGAGAAGTATATCTGTTTTGATAAGCATGAATGCTCGAGACGATAAATAGAATGGCAATGGCAATTCCCGAAGTATAAACGATTGAGTCATTCACACCATTTTGCTTTACAATAATTCCCACCAAACCCCAAATCCCGACTAGGGAAGCTTCACGCATATTTCGGGTTTTGATGAGGAAAAGATAGACTAATAGTGGCAATGGCAATCATAATAATTGCCCAAATTGGCTCTGAAAGTGGTTCGCCAGTCCAGCCAAGACTCACTAAAGTAGAAGATATATTCGCAACAGTCGCCAACATAATCCAACCTAAATAGAAACAAATTGGCCACCAAACGAAGGCAATAGTTGAAAGTGGCGCATCCCAAATTTCCAGTCTTAAATTGATGGAAAGTTTGATGAGCGAGAAAAGAAGCACAAGCATAATGGCTACAGAAATCAGAGGCTGTTCTTGCAACCAAACGTAACTCCACAAGCCATTGCATATGTTGGAGATGGCAAACCAAATTCCACAGCTTTCTAGGTTATCCTTCTTTTTCAACCTCAGCCATTCGTACCATTGGAAAGCGATGAAGGAGAAAAGCATCAAATAAATCAATCCCCAAATGGAGAAAGCGTAAGGCGCAGGGGTGAAAAGTGAGTCGTATTGGTCGCTGATTTCCCCAATAGTTTTGCCCGTGGCTTTGCCAGAATTTGCCCAATAATTGAAAAATATGGCGAAAGCGAACGTAATTGTGTTGAGCAAGTAGTCTGGAAATGGCATTCATATGGTTAGAGTATTTTTAGTTTCGGTTCTGATGGATTGGCATTGAAACTAATCTCGATTTACGAAATGTTTGAGAGAAGCATTACATTCATTTGGAATAACAAACTATATTTGCTCTCACAACTTTCAATATTACACTAGATTTCAATTACTCGCCCAACTCACAATGGGAAACTATCTCACACAGAATTGTTTTAAATTCTATTGCCTTACTGTTTTTGCAGTTCTGCCTTGTAGGCAACGGAACTGTTCAAGCCCAGATTTTGAGTGAGAAAATAGATATTTCACTCAAAAGAGCCTCTATGAGCGAGGCTTTTCAAGCCATGGAAAAGGCAAGTGAAGCGGTTTTTATTTACAGTAACGATTACTTGCCTGCCGACAAAAAAGTTTCTATAGAAGCTCGATCAAGAAAGCATAGCAGAGGTTTTGAAGAAAATATTGGCTTTCACTCGCCTGACTTTTGAGGCGAAAGGGAATGAAATTACCATCAAGAAAATTAGTTTCCAAGCTTCGGAACACGAACTTTTCTGCATTAGTGGGCGAGTTTTGGACAGCCAATCTGAGGAGGCAATTTTTGGCGTAAACCTGTATGAACCTACGCTGAAAAGTGGCGTATCTTCTAATCAATTCGGCTTTTATTCACTCACTTTACCCAAGGGGAAATACAAAATTGTAACTCACTTCGGTAGGTTATGATGTGGTAGAACAGGAGATTGAGCTGGGTTCGGACACTTCTATAAATATATTTTTGAAAGAGAAAGATTATCGTGTTGGATTCCATTACCGTAAGTGGGGAAGAGCAAAATGGCTTGAAGAATATCGAGCGATTGAAAATGAGTTCCATTGCCGTTTCTCCAGCAATCATTCGGCAAAATCCACCCTTTTTCGGAGAATCTGACCCAATCAAAACGCTCCAGCTTTACCCAGGAATTCAGAGTGGGGGAGAAGGAAACACGGGGTTTTTTGTGCGTGGCGGAAGTGCCGACCAAAATTTGATTCTCATTGATGGCGCACCCATTTACAATTCATCGCACTTTTTGGGGTTCTTCTCCATTTTCAACCCAGAAGCAGTAAAGGAAATTGAAGTGCACAAAGGAGACATTCCCTCGAAATATGGCGGAAGACTTTCTTCTGTCATAGATTTGAGAACCAAGGAAGGCAACAAAAAGGAACGAATGATTTCTGGTGGAATTGGTAATTTAGCAAGCCGACTGACCTACGAACAACCGCTTTTCAAGGGAAAAGGCTCTATGCTTTTGGCAGGAAGACGGACTTATATTGACTTGTTGCTGCAGGCTCATTCCCGATTCGGACATCTCCCAAAACATCGGTTTCTTTCCATGATGTGAACTTCAAACTAAACCTAAGACCAAATAAGAAAAACGAATTTTCTTTGTCAGTCTATTCTGGTGCAGACAATGTGAGTTTGCAAAGTCTGTTCAGCTCGAAATGGGAAAATCAAACTGCTACTTTCCGTTGGGGAAGAGTCGTTTCTCCGAGAGTTTTTTCAAACTTGACTTTGGTTGCTAGCAATTTCTCTGCCGATTCAGAAGTGAGTTTGGTTTCTGACAGGTTTGGCTACAACATCAATTACAGCCTGAGCGATTTGGGTGCAAAATGGGATTTAAACTATTTCCTGAACCCGAAAACACAGTTCGATTTTGGGGCTTCCACCGAATATCATCGCTACTTTTTCGGTCAAATCCTTCCCTCAAACAGTCGTTCGATAGTCGAACCACAAAGTTTAGATGCAAATTTTGCCTTAGAAACTGCGGCTTATGTAAGCATGGAAACGGAGCTTTCGCCACGATTGAGCACCAAGTTAGGTTTGCGATTTTCCAGTTTTAGTAACATTGGCAAGGCAGACGTTTTTATTTATGACCCAGAAGAAACAGAACGGACTTTGGAAAATGTAATTGACACAGTGAAAATACCGAAAGGGAAGTTCTATAATAACTACAATGGTTTTGAGCCAAGAGCCTCTTTGCGCTATACAATTACTCCAAAAAGCTCCATAAAAGCCTCTTACAATAGAACAAGGCAATATATTAACCAACTCAGCAACACAAACACGCCTTCGCCAGTAGATATGTGGGCACCTGTGAATCAATATATTAAGCCTCAAATTGGAGACCAAATTGCCTTGGGTTATTTCCGAAACTTCTTGGACAACACCTTGGAGATTTCTTTGGAAGGCTACTATAAGCGAATGCAGAATCAGATTGATTTCAAGCCATTGGCGAGTTTGCTACTGAATAACCATTTGGAAACAGAAGTTTTGGCTGGAGTCGGAACATCTTACGGAATGGAATTTTTGCTAAGGAAACCACAAGGAAAACTCTCTGGCTGGATCAGCTACACGCTTTCCAAAGCCGAAAGGCAAATTGACGGAATCAATGATGGAATTGCCTACCCGACTTCTTTCGATAGGAGACATAATTTCGTGAGCGTTTTCACTTATAAATTCAATGAGCGAATTAGCCTTTCTGCCAATTTTGTGTACGCTTCTGGAATCGCCTATTCGTTCCCCGTAGGTAAATATGAGAAAGATGGTTTGGTTGTTCCTTACTATTCAGGCAGAAATGATTTCCGACTTCCGCCCGAACCACCGCCTAGATTTGGCACTCACGGTTTTCAGGGAAATGAACGAGGAGCGCACCAACGAAAGCAGTTTTTCATTCTCCATCTACAACGTTTATGCCCGAAAAAATACTTACGCCTACGTATTCCGCCAAAATGAGCGAAATCCTAGTAGAACGGAAACGGTAAAACTTATTCTTGTTTACAATTGTGCCTTCTTTCACTTATAATTTCAGGTTTTAATGAAATTTGGA
Source organism: uncultured Cytophagales bacterium (assembly GCA_963729615.1). GTDB lineage: Bacteria > Bacteroidota > Bacteroidia > Cytophagales > Flammeovirgaceae > JBLIFI01. The sequence continues at coordinate 76,198 of CAVSOI010000019.1, read as the reverse complement.
ACAGGCAATTTTTACGTTGGCAGAGGTTGTTGATGGCGACTTCCAGCAAACCGTGCTAAACGTTGATATTCCAAAAAAGATTAGTGAAATGATTTTGTGGGTGTTACATAGCACAAAAAACTATTTGGCAGTGGTAACTTGGCAAGGCTAACGAAATAAAGAAAATATCGCAGGAGTCCGCTTAATGTTGTCAATTTGGTGTTGAAAATGCTTTTCAACACTTTCCGTTTGTGATTGGACGTAGCTAGAGCTACGTCCTACAGAACTGATACTTTCAAATCATACTTTTTTTAATAATACTGGCGCAGGTTGGCGATTCCTTAAGTTGACAGCATTGAGCAGACGCTTGCGCTATGGTTTTTATTTTGTTAGCCTTGCTCTTTTACTTAGCTTCGGACTGACGACTAAAGACTTTGGACTACTTAAAGTGCCTGCATTTCGTTCAACTTCTTATAAATCCCATCTTGTTTTCCGCTTAGTTGCTCGTGTGTGCCACGTTCGGCAATTTCCCCTTCATTGATTACGATAATCTCATCTGCATTTTGGATTGTACTCAGTCGGTGGGCAATTACGATAGAGGTTCTGTTCTCCATTAAGTGGTTCAACGCATCTTGCACTAACTTCTCTGATTCCGTATCGAGCGCAGAAGTGGCTTCATCCAAAATAAGAATAGGTGGATTTTTGAAAATGGCCCTGGCAATGCTCACTCGCTGGCGTTGACCTCCAGAAAGTTTTGCGCCTCTGTCTCCAATGGTAGTTTCATAGCCTTTGTCGGTTGCCATAATAAAGTCATGGGCGTTGGCAATCTTGGCGGCAAGAATCACATCTTCCAATTTGGCATCTGGCTTTCCGAAAGCAATGTTGTTGAATATAGAATCGTTGAAAAGTATGGATTCTTGCGTAACCACGCCCATTTGTAAATGGACACTTTCCATTTTATACTCTCTCACATTTACGCCATCAATCTTGATTTCGCCTTTTGTGGAGTCGTAGAATCGGGGAATTAAATCTGCAATGGTAGATTTTCCTCCGCCAGACTGACCCACTAGCGCAATGGTTTTTCCTTTTTCTACCTTGAAATTCAAGTTTTTCAACACATTTTTTTCGCCATCGTAGGAAAACGAAACATCGCTAAACTCAATCTCCTGCTCAAAGCCTTCTAATATTTTGGCATTTGGAGCATCCACGATTTCAATGGGTGTGTCAAGCAATTCCAACACTCGGTCTCCAGCGCCAAACCTCTTTTTAAATTGCTATATTCATTAGTAAGTGCCTTTATTGGTCTAGTTACTTGCGAGAAAATGACGAGATAGGTAATGAACTCTGCGGCCTCCAAAGTATTTTCTCCACCTTGAAAAATAAGATAACCACCGTAAAGCAAAATCCCGGAAACAATCATAATCCCAGTCCATTCAGACAATGGAGAAGCGAGTTCTCTTCGATAGCTGAACGTTTTTAGGGAATTCGTATAATGCTCGTTTTCAGCCTCGTACTTGTTTCTCACATAGCCCAAACCGCTAAAAGCCTTAATGACTCGCATTCCTGAAATAGCTTCATCAATCATTGTCAGCAAATTCCCTTGAGATTCTTGCAAACCAACCGCTTGCTTTTTCAGGCGTTTCATGACCAAACTAATCAATCCGCCCGTAACGGGAACAACCGTTAACGCCACCAAAGTCAAGTTTGTGGACATAGAAAAAAGCACAGCAAAGTAGAAAATTATCATAATGGGTTCTTTGATAAAAACTGCCAAACTTGATGTAATCGTATTTTCTACATTGGAAACATCATTGGTGTTTTTGGAGATAATATCTCCTTTTCTGTTTTCGTTAAAGTAACCCACATTCATAGAAAGCACCTTGTTGAAAAGCGCACTTCTCGTGTTCCTACTCATTTTTGCTCGCAACCTTTCTTTCAGTCTGATTTGCAAATACCGAAAAAGATTGGATAGGAAACTTGTCAGAATCACAATCAAACACACAAACTGCAACGCTCTGAATCGACCAGTTTCCGCAACAATGGCCTCCATTTTAAATTGCACAAGTGCCTTCAAATATGTATCGGTGTAAACAGGAGCTTCTAAGTTTTTGGCAAGCAACGTGGCGTCTGACTTTACTGTTTCAAAAAGTACATTCAGCAAAGGTTCAATCATTACAAAATTCGCCAAGCTGAAAACCGCATGGAGAATTGATAATACAATGAACCCGATAAAAAACGGGGTAATGGGTTTTACAAACTGAATCAGCCTTAAATAAGTCTTCATTTTTAACAGATAAGTTCAAGTACAAAATAGGAAATCGGGTGGCCGATGCCATAGTAAAATAATAAATTACGCATTGACAATCAGCATCTTATGAAATACAAAATGTCACAATAATTTTGTCTGACTACTTATTCTCCATTTTTCTCTCAATTTCCCACCTCAATATGAATGCAGAAAGCATAGGAACGGGGAATGAATAAACTACTATTTTATTGAAGTTTATTTTTGAGGTCGGGTCGGGTCGGACCACGCTGGCCACGCTATCTAGTCAAGCCGTTTCCGGCCGGGACTAAAATTGTAACCGTAGTGGAACTAACATAGTACTGGAACGCCAGTCCGATGGAACGCCAGTCCGATGGAACGTCAGTCCGATGGAACGTCAGTCCGATGGAACGCCAGTCCTACTGGGGCAGTCCTACTGAGAAAAAGCACATTTATTTAATTTCCTTTCCATAGGCAACGGCTACTAAATTAAGTCAGTTTCACCACCCTCCCGGCAGTGGAGATTTTTTTTCCCGTTCTCACTTCTTCTGCACCAACGTACATTGGCACATCTACCTGCTCACTTTTCATTTCCGCCACCGCTTTTTTCAAAGCTAATTTCTCTGGCGATTTGGGCGCATAATTTAAAACTGACTCATTCACAGCCTTCGGAACATTGAAAAACCCTTTTACCATAATTTTTAGTATTGAGTAGTATGTATTGAATATTGAGAATGATTTCAACTCAGTCTTGTGATTGCTTGCAAAACTATCATTTTTAAGGAGAAAAGGGAATGTAGAGTTTCGTTGGATTTTTCTATTTGGCTAAACCTCCGAGAAAGGAAAATCATTTCCCAAATCTCGTTCAAGGCTTTTAAAATTGGTGGGGCGCACCTTGCATAGCACGATTAGCAAAGTGAAACACGAGGGGAAGACTAACGACCTACGTAAAGTTTCAAGATACGTAAATCAACTAGCGATTTGTAAAATCCAACCAAAGCAAAGTTTTTAGTTTCTATAATGCTTTTTCGAGAATGGAATCTCGAACTACTGAATCATTCAAAAAACACTGCATTTCCCATCATCAACAAGTCCACTGTGCCAGAAGCCACGGAAAATGGGCGAGTCGGGCATGTAAATGATTTTGCCCTTGCCCATGTTCTCTACGCCAAAAGCCAATGAATTGGGGATTTTCGGTTTCAATTTCGAGCCGACAAAACCCGCCACGTAGCTGTCTTTTCCATAATAGCCTACATTCCAGCCTTCGGAGAGGTAGTTGAAGAGCTGATTATTGCGCTTTGGCAAGTAGAAATTGGTAGACATTCCGAAAGCCAACGGATGCGTTTTGTCTAAGTTGACCTTGTAAATGCTTCCTTCCACGCTGTTCATCACAGATTTTCGTTCTTGCTCTCCGAATATTTTCAGCAGTTTTTCGTTCATCAGAATCATCATTTTTTTCCTCTTTTTTCCGAGTCAGCAAACTTCCTTTCAAAGTGCTTAATTGCATTGTCTAGCATAATCAATTTCCCTCCATTGTTCACAAAATCAGCGAGTTGCGATTTCGAAAGCTGTCGTAATTCCCAGAAGGCAAAATCAGCACATCGTATTTTGATAAATCCACTCGCTTCAGATAATCGGTAGTTCAAAACCGTGGTTGGGAATTGGATGGTTTGGTCGAAATAATGCCAAGTTTCGCCAAAATGGGTTTGGCTCACTCCGCTCCCACCGACAATTGCCAGTTTTGGAGTTTTCAGAAACTGAACACTTCCCGAACCGAAATCTTTCCCACTTTCCACCATTCCTGTTTGTGTGCGGAAAAGAGTTGTTTTTGGTTGGAGTTGGCAATTTTCACCAAGGTATTTTCGAATCCATTTTTCACTGCCGATTGTTTCCGAAACGAGTGAAAATCAACGTTCCTGCTTCATAATTCTTTCCCTTCGATTTTGAAAGGTCGTTTCGGCAATTCTCACTTTGATTCCTGCCTGCAAAACTTCGGAGAGGAATTTCACATCTGCCACATCGTTCCAAGTTGCCAAGTAGGCGTAATAAGCCAATTTGGGCAATTCGTTGGTTGGAGTGGGAAACTCGACTTCCTTATCGGAAAGCTCAATTTGCGTGGAAGACCCGAAAGTTTCCAATCCGAACACGTAAGGCAAAGCCCAAGCCGTCATATCGTAAGTGAGCGAGTCGCTGAGTTCGGGATTTTGCTCGAAAAGCACATCAATCAAGTGGTGTTTGGCTTGGTTGGTGGGAATTACCAAATCGGTTTCGGAAACTGGAAAACTCACTTTCTTTATTTTCGAAATAGGAAAATCCTTTCATTTTTGATTTACTTGCACTTTTCGCATATCCAAACCTAATTTGCTGTTTATCAAGCAGTTCTGCTAAAGCCTTCAATAGTTTTTTGGTTGGATTGAGTGGATTTGATTACATAATTTTTAAATTTCCCAACAGGTTTTTCTAAGCCACTTCTGAAATACTCATTGAAGTTTTGAAGCAACTTTTCCCGATTCTCATAACTCGCCTCAATAGTGGAAATACTTGTGATATAATGGTGGGCAATTCGCTCGCAAAGTCAGCGTATCGCCATCGGCAGTCTTGACCGCCACGCCCGCTTGCCCAGAACCCGCTTGCTCATAAGTGAAGCCGATTGCGCCATTGAAAGTCGGCCAAGTGTCTCCATAACTCGGATAGAACAAATCGTACTTTTCCTTTGGTGAAATACAGCCAACCGTTGAAATCGAAGTATTTTGCGTGGCTTTTCCCCGCAATCTGGTGGAATTCCCGTTGCCAATCCGTCATGGACTTATGGAATGGCTCGGCCAGCTGGCGGAAAGAAATAAGAAGTATTCACGCCCATTTCGTGCAAATCTACGTGGATTTGTGGCATCCACTTTTGGTAGAGTTGCGTGCGTTGCTGGCTTTCAATCTGCGTTTGCCAAAGCCAATCTCTGTTCAAATCGAAACAGTAATGATTCACTCTTCCGCTTGGCCAATTTTCGTGATGTTCCCAAGAATCAATGTTTGCATTTGGAGTTCGGTTTCCCGTCTGATTGTAGAATTGCGCATAGCGTTCTCGCCCATCGGGGTTTTCGCAAGGGTCAATGGCAATAATTAAATTCTCTAGCCAGTTTTTGGATTTATCCGTTTCGGAAACCAGAGAATGAACTACTTTCATGGCAGTTTCCATACCCACCGCTTCGTTTCCGTGCACGTTGTAGCTCAACCAAATAATGGGCAACTGTTTCCCCACAATTTCGCCTTCTGCCAATCCAGCGGAAATCAAATTATTCTTACGGATTTGGTCTAGGTTTTTGATATTCTCGGCTGAAGAAACGAAAGCCACCGCCAACTCTCTCCGCTCGTAAGTTTCCCCATAAATCTGGAATTCCACCAAATCCGACTTTTCAGCAACCTCTTGGAAATACTGAATCATTTTATGATGATAAGTGAATTCTTCGCCCAATTCGTAGCCCAAAAATTCGGCTGGAGTTTGAATTTGGGCGATTGAGAGGAATGGGAAAAGTAAGAGAAGAAGTGAAGAGATTTTTTTCATTTGGTTGGAGTTACTGATTTCAGATTGGAATGGAGTAAACTTAGGGAATGTTCTGATTTTTGGCAAAAAGTGAAATCTAAAGTTCATTCAAATAAAAGCGACTATTGCCTTATCAGCTTTTTCACTGCTCTTTGTTGTGCTCGGAAGATTTGGATGAAGTACATTCCTTGATTCAGGTCGGAAATATTGAGACTCACATTTTCATTTCCACTTCGGTAAGCAACCGATTTATTCCGAATCTGCCTTCCTGCCAAATCGGTCAGTATGATTTGGAAATCGCCCTGCAAATCATGCTCCAACCTGATGAAAACTTCGTTTCCGTTGCTCGGATTTGGGAAAAGCGAGATGGATTGGGAGATTTCATCGAAATCGATTCCCTGCACTTTATCTACTGACCCGAATAATGGGTTTAAAAATTTGATTATCAGCAGGTTAAATATAATTTTTTTAGCAAGTCAAAAATTAAGACTTAATGTATTGCACTATTTTTAGATTTAATTAAAAACTGTATGTCAATATTTTGACTAAACAAAACAACAACAAGTTACTGATTAACAATAACTTAATTCATTTTTAATTCTTCATTCTTCATTTTTAATTTCCCCAATCAATGATTGTACTTATCAAATACATAACTCGTAATTGGGGTTTGTTATTAAATACTTATGAAAATCCTGTATTTGCCGACCAAGTTCGGCTAGGTTGTTGCAAAATACAATCCAAGACCAACCAAAGCATAAATAAGCATGAGAAATTTACTTTTAACACTCTCTTTCTTAATTACTTTTTCTGTTGCCGAAGCGCAAATTGTAGGAACTTATAAAAAGTTTGAGCTGGGTGCGGGAATTGGGGCAACACAATATACAGGAGATGTTGCCAGCACAATCAAACCGCTGAATACAAGATTCGGTGGAGAACTCTATTTGCGCTATAACTTAAACACAGTTTGGGCACTTCGAGCAAACGTGGGCGGTTATTTCATTTCTGGGCAGACAAAAAATGCAAACGACCCGTTCTTGAATAATGAGCAGAACAGATACGCTTTCAATGCTTTTGGTGGAGATGGAGCGGTTTTATTGGAATACAATTTTTTCAATTTCCGTGGAAGGAAGAAATACCCGAAGTTCAGCCCTTATTTGTTTGCGGGAATTGGTGGAGCGGGTTTCAGACGAAACTCTGCGGATATTGGAGATGATGTGGAATTGGACAGAGGTGGTGGAACAAAAACCTCGGTTGTACTTCCCTTTGGAGTGGGAATTAAATTTCCGCTCAATCCTAAATTCAATTGGGCAATAGAATTCAGAAGCGTGAAATTATTTTCTGATGAAATTGATGGAGTTTTTGGAGATTTTGATGCAAAATATCCTCAAGCCGTGGAAGATAAAGCAGATATGTATTATTATGTGGGCGTTTCCGTTGCCTATCGTTTCGTAACCATTAAGTGTCCGAGGGATTACCCAGAACCTTATTTTGATTTCAAATAAATACAAGTAAAAAATAGAAAAATAGCAGGATAGTAAAGTGTTTTACTGACAATTAACTTTTTACAAGAATATAATACTATCAATTAAATCTTCACACTTGCTTAGTAAGGCTCATTTTCTATTGCTAACTTTACTGGTCAATAAATCAATTTCAAATAAATAATTACCTGATATTCAGATGTTTATAGAACCTAAGTTAGTCGGAAATAAGCAAAAAGCAGGCTGGATTGAGGTCGTTTGTGGTTCTATGTTTTCTGGGAAAACAGAAGAATTGATTAGGCGAGTGAACCGTGCCGTGATTGCCAAGCAGGAAGTCCGAATCTTCAAACCTGCCATTGACACTCGCTACGATGAGGTAAAGGTTGTCTCCCATAACGCCAACGAAATTGTTTCTACTCCAGTAAAAAGAGCCAAGGAGATTTTGGCACTTTCCAAAACTGCCCACGTTGTTGCCATTGACGAAGCGCAATTTATGGACAAAGAAGTTCTGAGTGTCTGCGTCAAACTCGCCAATAAAGGAAAGCGGGTAATTGTCTGCGGGTTAGACATGGATTTTGAAGGAAAGCCTTTCGGAATGATGCCCCAACTGATGAGTATTGCCGAATACATCAGCAAACTCCACGCAATTTGCATGGAATGTGGCGAAATGGCTTCCTACTCTTTCCGATTGGTGCAATCCAAAGAAAAAGTGATGTTGGGCGAGAAAGAAAGCTACGAAGCCCGTTGCCGAAAATGCTTCGTGAAAGGAAATAAGGAAAAGGAAAAGGAAAAGGAAAAGGAAAAGAAAAAGCAGAAGCAAGCTCAATTACTTGCTAAAGAGTAAACAAGGACAAGAGAATATAGACGAAAGGTAAGGAAAAAAACAGATTAAATTAGTACGATTTAACTCAATCTTTTCTATTTCAACAACTAGTGCATTGAGTTCTAAGTTTGTGTCTGTATTTTTTGGTAGTGTTCGACTATGGTATGGAAACTAAAAATGTGAATTTGGATTTACAAAATCTTGCTTTATGTTCCAAATAAGGACTTCAATTCATTTAATCAAGTCCGAAAACCCCTTCCATACTTTAACCGAGCACTACCTATTTTTTGGAATATTATTTTCTTCTGCAAAGCAAAATCTGAATGGTTCGGCAATCCGATGGTTCGACATTTCGACATAGCCATAGCTACGGCTAAGAATTTTAATGCAGTAGAAGGAAATAACAAACAAAAATAGCAACACAAACTTAGAATTTGATGCACTAGATTTGAACTATAAATTGAAGGTTGAGAGAATCCCTCCGAGTGGTCGAAGACCCTCGGAGGGGATGGAAATATAGCTATTCGACCTGCTTAAAATAACATTATGGTAGATTCAACAATTTGCCCAAACTGCCAAAGCGAAGTGAATCAGAACTTCTGCCCCAATTGCGGGCAAAGAAAAGTAGAAGGCAGATTGAAATGGGCAGAGGTTTGGGATGAATTCCGAGATAAGGTAATCGGAATGGAAAAAGGGCTTTTTCACACTTTTTTGCTGATGATTACCAAGCCTGGAAAACCTGCTTTAGATTATGTGAACGGAATCAGAAAGAAATATGCTAGCCCAATTCAATACTATTTTTTGGCAATCACAATCTCCTTTCTGGCATTTGCTTTTTTTGATGTGATGGATTCCATCGGTAATGACGAGTTATTTGAGCAAGCCTTCGGAACTAACAATCTAGATGAAAAAAGCAAAGAAGGGATTAATAGATTCTTCACTTCCTTCTCCAAAAACCTTAAAACACTCACTTTTTTGGCATTCCCTTTTCAGCTTTGTCTGCATTATCTTTTTTTCAGAAAATATAAATTCAGTCTGCTAGAATGTGCCATTATGCTACTGTATTTAGACGGAACTAATTTGCTGATTCAAGCTTTTACAGCTCCATTATATGGTTTGTTTGGTGCTGGTTTTATGAGTGTGTTCTCAATTTTGTTCATCATCTATTCAATAATCGTACTCAAACGCTTTTTTGGTTCTGGATGGATTCGGGCAACTATTGCGTATGCGTTTTATTACCTCGTTTTGATGCTTACAATTACCATTGGAACAGTCGTTATTCTGATTATCGAAAAATCTTTGAACGGGTAAGGCATATCAAAGAAATAAAATGGACATTTATTTCGGTTTATTTTTGAGGTCGGTGCTACGCTAGCTAGTTTAGCTGTTCCCAGCCGGGACAAAAATACTAGGCATAGCACTGGAACGCCAGTCCGACACTATGGCTAATATTTTTAACGAAGAATAGACAGCGTGTCCCGGACCAAAAAGAAACAAGAGAAATGTTTAGTTTATTTCTTTAATATGCCTAATTCCGAAACGATGACTTTCTTTGCAATTTTCTGTGAAGTTTTATTTTTCACTTTCGACTAAAGGCTATTTGAGTAGTTGTTGTTGAATACTTTCCTATTTGTAGAATACAAGTGGCTGATTTATACTTTACCAGACTATTTTTATATATGTCTGATTCTATGTTTTTTCGGATTTAAGAATCCGAAAAATGTCAGTTCTAAGGAACTGACAGGCACGGCATAGCAGACTAAACGCACTATGTAAATTTATTATATTTGCTTTTAAAAAGTCATGTTTAAAGGTTTGAATGGGCATTTATCAGAAATCAAAGATTTTCGCAGACGTAATGAAAACTTTCAACATGAACTCTTGGACATCTTGATGCTGAGCATTTGTGCTGTTTTCAGCGGGGCAGAGGATTTTGTGGAGATCGAGCTTTATGGGAAGCAAAAAAAGTCTTTTTCTTCAGGGCTTCATCCCTCTCGAAAAGGGAATCCCCTCCCATGATACCATTCGCAGGGTATTTCTCCATCTAGACCCCGAGGTCTTCAATGCAAAATTTCATGGCTTGGGTACAGGAATGCCTGAAAAAATTAAACCTCGAATACCGTCACATCAGCATTGATGGCAAGACATTGCGGGGCAGCAAATCAGGTATCCATCTGGTCAGTGCAGTAGCCAGCGAGCTCGGCATCAGCCTGGGACAGGTAAAGACCGATGAGAAGAGCAATGAAATCACTGCAATTCCCGAGTTGCTGGACCTTCTTCTGCTGAAGGGCTGTATAGTCTCCATCGATGCACTGGGTTGCCAGCGTGATATTGCCAAAAAAATTGTAGATGCCGAAGCCGATTATTTCCTTGCCCTCAAAGGAAACCAGCCCTGCCTGCGCAAGGAGGTCGAAGAGCAGTTCTCGCATACCTACAGGGATGAGCCACACCGAGAGTCCCTATGGACGGCCTCCCACAACGGGGTCGTGAACTATCAGGTTGCGGTCTGCAACCGCATTGACCTGATAGGCGAGGCTGACAAATGGAAAGGGCTTGCTTCTCTCATACGGGTGGAGACCTCCACCGAGAAAGGGCGAGAAACCCGTTATTATATCAGCAGTATAAAGAATCTGTCCCAAAAGCAGGCGATGGGACTGGCTCAAAACCACTGGAGTATCGAGAACCGCCTGCACTGGCAGCTCGATGTGACCATGAGAGAGGACGAGAAACGGCATCGAACCAAGTTTGCACCCGAAAACCTTTCCCTGCTCAGAAAGTTGTTCTTGAATATGGCTTATGCCAGAAATGAGAAAATCAGCAAAAAGAAACTACTCAAGAAAATGGCTTGGGATGACGATTTTGCAAGAACGATATTCGATGACTTATTCCAAAATATATAGTGCGTTTAGTCTGCACGGCATAGGGCTGATAAAAAATAACATGTACAAGGTAGAGTAGCTGATTTAGAATTGCTTATCTTACCTTGGACTAAAGACCTACGGCTAAAGACTATTTAAGCCACTTTCCTTAAAGGCAACTCAATCTCGAAACAGCTTCCTTTTCCTAATTCGCTATTTACGTTTACTTTCCCGTGGTGGCGTTCCACAATCATTTTCACATACGCCAATCCCAATCCAAAGCCTTTTACATCATGTAGATTGCCTGTGGGAACTCGGTAGAACTTATTGAACACCAACTTTTGCTTGTCTTTGCTCATGCCAATTCCGTGGTCTCTCACAGAAATAATGATTTTCTCCGCCTCATTTCTTGTGGAGACTTCAATAGATGGCGAATTTTGGGAATATTTATTGGCATTATCCAGTAAATTGGAAATGGCATTGATGATATGGAGTTGGTCAACCTCTACTTCTGACTCGACTGGCTTTTAGTTGATAAGAAATATTTCCTTCTCTGTTTTGCACTTGCATCCCAATCGTCTCCACGGCTTTCTGAATCAGTTCATGCAATGAGGCTTGCGAGTATTTCAGTTTGAATTCGCCTTTCTCCAACTTCGCCATATTCAAGACTTGCTCCACATTTTCTTTCAACCGTTCGTTCTCTTCGCTAATCATGTTGGCATATCTGATGCCTTTTTCCGAGAGTTCAGATACTTTTCCTTTTCTAAGCATATTGCTCGCCAAGGCAATTGAGGCTAATGGAGTTTTAAATTCGTGAGTCATGTTGGTAATGAACTCCGTAGTCATATTGTGAATTCTCTTCTGCTTGACAATGGTGTTAATCGTGATGATAAAGGCAATGACAATTAGCAAAATCAGAACAATGGAGGAAAATAACATCAAGCCCATTTGTGCGTAGATGTAGTAGCCTTTGTCAGGAAACCTTACCAATAATTCCAAACCAGCCGCTTGCTCAATCCTGCATAAGCTGAATTTATAGGGTTTGGCGTTTAAACCCATCAAAGAAAATGCTGAAAATGTATTTTGCTCTTTGTGATTGAACCAAACTACGTCATATTCATAAGGCAAATCCACTTTATAGTATTTCAGCTCGTGGTTTAATACAGAATCAACTGAAGTATTTGCTTTGAATTGGTTAATTGTAATTTTGAATTCATTTCTAGAGCCATTTCTTGCCAAACCCAACACAGAGCAGGCTTGATTGTCTTCTGAAATCTTATCTATTGCGCTACAAAGAGCCATGTTTACTCGGTGGTCGAACTGGTCTTCCCTCAATTTGGCCGCATGGTTTACCCAGTTGATTTGAAGAATTACCAACCCAATTACAGCAAATGCCGAGAAAGCAATAATGTATTGTAGTTTTTTACTCAAGTTAAATCTTATCTAATAGATTTCTAACAATAAAAAATGGAAAATTTTTAATTCAATTTAACAAAAATAAGATAGAGGAAAAATATTCTATAAAGTTCTCAATGTTTTAACAGCAAAATAAGATAATTAAAAAACTGAAAATCAATTGTCTATTCTTGTAGCTGTAAGTACAAGTACAAAATAGAAAGTCGGATGGCCGATGCCGTAGTAAATCACGTATTGATAATCAGCATCTTACAAAAGATAAGATGCTACGATAATTTCGTCTGATTACTTATGTTGCAAAAATGCGAAAAAGCCGATTTGCATTTTGCAAATCGGCTTTCAATTATCTTTATTTAGAGAAAGTTTAATTACACCAAACTCGCTCCCATTTCCATTTTCTCCGCATAATCTGCCATTCTCAACTTCTCCATAAACTCGCCCACTTGCCCATCCATTACTTGCGGAAGATTGTAAACCGTGTGTCCAATTCTATGATCGGTTACTCGACTTTGTGGATAGTTGTAAGTTCTGATTTTGTCGGAACGGTCTCCACTTCCTACCATGGTTCTACGTTCTGCACCAACGGCTTCGTTGTGTTTGTCGAGTTCGATTTTGTAAATCCTCGCACGCAATTCCTTCATTGCCTTGTCTTTATTTTTCAATTGCGATTTCTGGTCTTGGCACTGAACCACCACGCCAGTTGGGTTATGAGTCAGTCGAACGGCAGAATAAGTGGTATTGACAGATTGCCCACCAGGCCCAGAAGCACAGTAAGTGTCCATTCGGATATCGCTCGGATTGAGTTGCACATCTACCTCGTCCATTTCTGGGAGAACTGCCACCGAAGCAGCCGAAGTATGAACCCTACCTTGCGTTTCCGTAGCAGGAACTCGCTGTACACGATGCACGCCCGATTCGTATTTCATTTCCGAGAAAACATCTTCTCCGCTGACCGTAGCCACAATCTTGCTATAACCACCAGAAGTTCCTTCACTAATATCGGAAACGGACATTTGCCAGCCTTTGTGGGAGAAATATCGCTGATACATTCTGAATAAATCGCCCGCAAAAATGGCGGCTTCATCTCCACCAGCTCCCGCTCTAATTTCCAAAATAATGTTTCTGCCATCATTTGGGTCTTTCGGGATGAGCATGAACTTCAATTGCTCTTCAATCTCTTCTCGTTTATCCACAAATTCGTCCAACTCCATCTTTGCCATTTCACGGAATTCTTCGTCTTTCTCCGTTTCCAAAATTTCTTTGGCATTTTTGATATTTCCTAGCACGTTTTTGTACTCGTTATAAATATCTACAATCTTTTTGAGGTCTTTGTATTCCTTATTTATTTTTGCGTAAAAAGTCATATCAGTCATCGTCTCTGGTTTTACCAAAGTCTGGCTAACTTCCTCAAATCTTTCTCGCACTCGCTCTAACTGCTCTATCATCGTCTTGTCGTTTTGTTCTTGGTTGGATTGGGCAAAATATCCGAAGCTTTCTGTGAACGGAAAATGGCGTAAATCTTCCATTTCTCAGGGCATTGAATTCCTATGGAACGGGAAATAAATAAACTACTATTTTTTTGAAGTATTGTTTTTAGAGCTAGTCTACAAAGCAAAGTTTGGCATAGCCATCGCTACGGCTAAGAATTTTAATGCAGTAGAGGGAAAAAAGAAACATAAAAGTACACTTTATTTAATTTCCGTTCCTATAAATAGCAACTACATCCCACAACGTACTTAAATCCCTTTCTGTGAACGCAAACTGAGGCAAGTTGATCCATTTGGTTCATAATACAAAAATAGTGAAATAAACCTGTACAAAATAGAAAGTCGGATGGCCGATGCTATAGCAAAATAGTAAATTACGTATTGACAATCAGCATCTTACAAAAGATAAGATGTTACGATAACATCATCTGACTACTTATTAACTCGTTCCTTAGTATGCAATACGTATATTATGTCGTGGTTATCAGTTTCTAGAACTGACAAATTCTGAATTCTAAAAAAGTCAAAATCTTGATTTTACAAATCCGGCTGATTGCCACCTTCTCTTTTTTTCATTATTCTTTCTCTTTCTTCCTTTCTCTTCCTTCCTTTCTCTTTTTTCCTTGTCGTTGGCGACCCCGCTCTTTCCTCTTTCTCCTTACTTTCTTCTTTTTTCTTTCCTCTTTCCTCCCCTCCTTTCTCCTTCTTCTCCAACCTCTTCTCATGATTTCCGAAAACCATATTTATTCCAAATCTAACATTCAGATTTTGTGCGGATTTTGGGAAAAGCCATTGCCGTTATCAAATTATCGCTGACTATATGAATTTGGAAAGGTGTGTTGAAGGAAAATCCAAACCCAATATTATTGATTGAGTTCTTCATAATATTATAACTCGTGGCAATTGTGGCATGATTCTACCCAAATCTTTAGTAGCTCCCACGGAGAATGATGGCACGAATTCTTCGGCATAAAATCTTCCGTTCATCAGCGCATTCACGTATAATCGTTCTTTGAGTTTATATCTGCCACCAATATTTACCTGAACGGGCAAACCTGAACTGTAAGAATCAATGTCAATTCCATCTTTGATAGTCATCATAATTTAGTGCCAGCTTCTAAAGAATCGCTCACTTCTTCCAAAGAGGTTTCCTCTCCAGATTCACTGTCTCGGAAAACATCTAAAATATCAATTCCCGTGAAAGTATAAGGTTTTGCGTTGCTGGTAATGTCATATTTCTTGGCATAACTTTTCCATTTTATACTCCCCAAATTCAAACACTGGCTTCAATTTGTATTTTTTCATTCAGTTGGTAAGTTGCTCCCAAATCCAATGGCGAAACCTTTGTTGTCTGTATTGGTTAGGTATTCTCGTGGTCTTCATTCTCAATTTGCTTGTCTAATGCGCTATCTAACAAAATTGTGAAACCAGAAGAAAGAATTTCCCCTTCAGCAGAAAGTGTAATCGGATAGTTGTCTCTGTTTTCTGTAGTGAGATTGAATTTCACACCTTCTGCATCGAAGTGTCCCAATCCGAATAACAAGCGGAAAGTTGCCCCACATTTAGCTTCTCGTTAATTTCCCTTGTAACTCCCAAACTGAATTCCCTTGTGTGCATAGCAAATGCTTTCGGGCTGATTTCCAAGGTCTTACCCAAATAATCTGGATGTCCGTTTCCTTTCACAATCAAATCTACCAAGTCTTTCGGGTAAGAGAACCTGGCTTCCATGTTTTCTTCCACTCGGAAGTTGAAACCCATTTTTTTGGTGCGGATGTACACTCCAAACAAATTTGCTCTCGCTCCAACTGCAAATGTATTGTTTTTGATGGCCGCATCGGACAATCCTTCGGGCAGAAAAACTGTTCTGTCAGACTCAAATCTGAAAACATCGTTGAAGGCAGAAGCCAGAATTTGAGGCAAAAACAGTTCCCGCCAGAAAGCCCAGGGAGTGTAATTGCCACATCATAATCCAAAAATTTGCCTGGATTGTAATGGGCAGATTGTGGCAACGAGGGCATGTGGAACAGCGTGTTTTCCACTTGCGATTTTGCTGAAAAGCTTGCAAGTAAGAATAGATATATGAGTAAATATTTTTTCACTTTGAAATACTTTTAGGAGTAGTGATTTGCCAGAATTGGAATGTTTTTTTTAGAAATATCCAATCGTGAATATTGACAAAGTTTTTGTACGGGAAGTTGGCAGTGTTCGCAGAACCTGCCAATCTTCAAACTCCATAACTATTTTCTGTCAATAACACTACTCGATTTTCATTAATAGATATTTTCACGTTTGTAAGCAGACCAACTTGCACTTTGAAATTGTCTGTTTCATGAATCCTCACGCTACCATTTCCTGTGGTGGAAAATGTGCCAATCAAAGTCATTTTAGTGGTTTTCAGAATTCGCTCCAATTCTTGCGCATCCAAAATCTCCTCCACAATAATTTCAGTTTCATTGATTGTTTTTCCATTTGCCATCAACATCAGCACCAGCAAAAAATGTATTTTCCGAACTCAAAACTGAGTCAATCACGTTGAAATTATCATCCATAAAATAGAACTGCACATCGGCATCTAGTGGTACACTCGTGGTAATTATAATTCTGATTGTAGCAGAAAGAAATGCGTCAATATCGTCATCCAAACTCAAATCTACGTCAGTGGTGTCTCCGAAAAACTGCAATGAACCAGAGCCGATGAATGGCAAAATCACAGTGGCAATTCCTTCCACATTGGAAGTGTCAGTCAAAATATTAGGGTTGGAGATAGTCGCAGGCACATTTGGATTGACTTGCCCAACTGATGCGTATCTGATTTCGTCTGGTCGGAGATTGAAAATATCAGAAAAATTGGTAATATTAAAATTGTTTTTTCTGGAAAATCCTTCAATGAAAGTAGGCAATCCTGGAATCTGGACTTCCAAACTTTCATTCTGACTTAGTTTCCACTGCCACTGGGGTATTTCCCGCAAAGTCAAAATCGAAAGGAATTCCATATCGGTTGATTATTTCGAACGAAAGGCTTGGGCTGTCGAGTTTCAAATTGCCAATATCGAATGTGTTATCGTAAGCCGTAATCAGCAAAGTATCGGCAGGGAGTGGGATTTGCCTTTGCGTAAGATTGCAGTAAACGACTTTATGCTTGAATATTCTCAATTCTTGAATCGACATCCAAATTGATCTCCTGCCTGAAAAGTAGAGCCTGCTTTTATGGTAACCGTAAACTGAATTGGGAATTTGTTTGGCGTAGAGTTTCTGACTTCCATCTTCGCAATCGAGCGTGTAATCGGCAAGGTTGATTTGTCTGCTCAAAATTGCTTGTATTTGCAGGAATTGTAATGTCTCTGCTAAAGAGATACGCATTCAGTTTTGCTGTGGGAACTGTTCAGAAGAACTTCAAAACTCGAAATCAAATGTGGAGTTGAAGGTGAAATTGATATCCCCACTTTTTAAATCAATTGTATAAAGTTCGGCTTCGTCCAAATCCAAATCGACTTGAATGGTTTCCGTAGCAACAATATCTACGGGAGTTGTTCCTGAAATTGAGACTTAAAAGATCTGCCTGTCGGGAGTGATTGCAGGAACTTCCACCAATTCATCCACATTAAAAGAAAGTACACTTTGCGAATAAACAAACTCCAACAGTCCATCTTCTCTGGCTCTTAGAAAGGAGCTGTCCGTTGTGGAAACCATGTCTGCCACAGTAATATTTCCGTCAAAAATAGGCACAGCGAACGTGGGTCGCCATTCTTCGACTTCAATATTGTCGAAATTGATGTCCTCAAATCCGCAAGAGAACAAAAGAACACATAATAAATAGACAGTTTTTTTCACTTTAATCTGGGGTTTTCGTTAAATAATGTGCGAAGGTAAGAATTTATATCTTTCTGGCCCTTCTGGTTTATTGTTTGGGCGCATCTCATTTTGTCGCACATTGAAAAAACATACGCTGGCAGAGGTCGCAGACCCTGCCGAGGGTCGGACCCCAGACGTTGGATTTATTATAAATTACCGTTCATAATCTCTTATTTTTCATTAGGAATATCGGTTTAGAGCGCACAGCACTTTTTGAAGCGGACGCTTCAACGAATGACAAGTCCGAGCGGATGCTCGAACTATTTAGGCGACCTATCCCGATATACCTATTTTTCATTTTGAAAAGTAGATTTTAATTTATTGCGACATTTTGAGATGCGCCCTATTGTTTTTAAGGGCAACCGCTATGCTACATGACAATTTTTCTCAATAGCTTAAATTTCAGCTTTTCTACCTCCCCTAACCCCTCCAAAAGGAGGGGGATTTAGCTCCTTCCCCTTTTAGGGCAGGGATGGGGTAAAATAGTGGCTTTCAAAAATTGTCATGTAGTAGGGCAACCGCATCTAATTTAAGCCTTTTGTGTCCATAAAAACCTAAATAAAATCGTTCCTTAATAAAAATAGTTTTTGGTTTCGCAAATTATTTATACACGTAAGTTTATTTTAAACAAAAATTATAATCCGACATTTCCTACCCTTTTTTAGAGAAATTTTATTTTTTATTAAATATAATTTTATTGATATTAAATTGTAACATTTACATTTTTTTCTTCGGATTGAGAACTCGGCAGTGTGCTGTCGATGGCGCCCCCGTCTGCACCTGCCGAAGGTCGGATCCCGAAGGTCGGACCCCGAAGGTCGGACCCCGATGTTCGGACCCCGATGTTCGGGAATTGTTGAAAGGCTTTTAGGTTTGTGGTTTTCTCGCTTCCTAGACTGGCGGGAGCGAAAATGCACACCGCCAGCTAGTCGTTTTGCGAAATGAGCTTCAGTAGTTCGGGATATTTAGCAAAACAAAACATTTCATATTTGAATAATTATATTTTTTAGCAATTAAATGCAAACACACAATAAATATCATACTATCTTATTGAAGTTTGTTTATTTCTCATTTCCAAATCACATTCGAGTGATTTTTATTTCAATTCTTCGGTTCAATTTCTTGGTTTCCGATTTCAAGTTGTCGAAAGCTGGTTTTGACTCTCCAAATGCTTTGAGAGAAATTCTGTTGGGAGGGATTCCCAGCTTCCAGCAAATAATTTCTGCTTGTGGTCGCCCTGTCTTCAGAGAGTTTATAGTTTTGGATTGGGTGTCCTGCATCATCTGTATGCCCATGTATTTCTATAGACACGGTCTTGTTTCTCCTTAAAAAATCGGCAATTTCCATCAACTCTCTCTTTGCCTCCTTCGGTAAGTATATAGGAACTTTGCTCGAATTGCACTTTTGTTAACTCTATGGTTTTCCCGAGCGTAATTTCCTCTCCCATAAAGTAGAGTGCCTCACGTTTTTCTGGGGAATTTCGGAACTGGATTTAAGACCACTGGCGTGTCAAATACGGCTTCCAATTCTTTTTGTTTCCACAGTTTAATTGAGCCATCGGAGCTTGCTGTGGCAATCAGGTGTTCAATCGGGCTGAATCGAGCTACTCTTACAATTGATTTGTGCCCTGAAAGATTCACAAAATTATTATCTCCTTTCCAAACTCTTGCCACTGTCTCAAAAGCGCCTGAAACCATGAATTTGGAGTCGGAAGAAAAGCTGGGTGAACTATAATTGTGGGGTTCAGAGGCATTGATTGATTTTATAATAGATTCTGAATTATAATCCCAAACAGATATTTTGCCATCGTAGCTCCAAGTAGCAATCTGGTTTTTGTTCGGGATTCTCACTACATCGTTCAAATAATCGAAAGGATAATAAAATAACTTGGTGCGTTCTTCTTTGTGCAAATCAATTACTTGCACAAAATTGTCTATAGTAATCATGACAGACTTTCCCGTTTGGAGAGAATGTGCCACTGGTAATCGTTTTTATTTGAGATGGCGTATAGGTGTTTGCCTGAAAAATCCGCTTGGAGCTATAAAATGCGCCTCCCGAACTTCTGCCCAACTTGGCTTTCGATACGAAACCATTTGCTCCACCAAAGATGACGTATTTGCTATCCAAGGTGAAACAGGCAAAGGCAACTGCTTTAAATGCCTTTTTGCCAACTCCAAAAACAGGCTGGTTTTTGTACTGCCCAACTAGTTTTCCTGATTTCACTTCCCAAACCCAAACAGTTCCGTCTTTGCTAGCGCAAGCCAAAAGCTGTCCATTAGAATTGAAATTTACTTCGTGAATCACGTCTTTTGGCCCTGCAAAAGTCTTCAATAAAGTACCTGTTTCCACTTGCCAAACTCGCACTTTGAAATCCTTTTTCCCGCCACTTGCCAAAAGCTTGCCATCTGGGCTGAAATAAATGTTTTGAACTCCGCCCGTGTGGGCAAACCATTCCCTTTCTACCTCATATTGTTGAGCAAATGAGCTGAAAGTAAATAGATTACACCACAGAAATATGAAAATGAGAAGACGCAACACAATTTTTTTGATTATTTACACTCTAAGAAAAGCAATATCCAGTAATTTAATACATCTGTCATTCTAAATAAAGATTGATGTATTAAATTTGAGACTTTGGGAAGTTTAACCCAAATCTAATTTTGCTACATGGACAAAAGTACGAAACATAAAATAGTGAATAACAGAAACATAGTTTTGGCAGTAACCATTTTAGTATTGGTTGCTTTTAACGTGATTCAATTATTCATCAATCGGAGAAGTGAGTCGGTAACAAAAGAGAAGTATGAGACTAAGCAAATGGAATTAGTCAATACTTATGCCAAACTGGACACTATTTCATCGCAACTTGATGAGCGGATTGAGCATATAAAACGGCTGGGGGGAAGTGTGGATTCGCTGATTGAGATAAAGCATCAACTTGAACAAGATAAATATTCGCTTAGGCAGTCAATTCATTTGGCAAATAATCGGTATGAACAAATAAAGGGTAAGCTAGACGGGTATGAAAGGCTCTTGGTTCTGAAAGACAAAGAGATTTCCGAAATGGAACATTTAACCAAGCAACTGACAAGTGAGAGGTTGGATTTACTTGAAAAACAAGATGAACTGTCAGATGAAGTGATACAATTGAAATCTGAGAAAGATAAGTTGTTAGAGCAAATGAGTAAGGCTTCTGTATTGACAATAGATAATGTTCGTTTCTTTACGATTACAAAAAATGGGACGTCTAGTGAAACTAATGTTTTCAAGCAGAACAAACTTGAAAAACTGAAAATCAGCATTCAAATTGGAGACAACCAATTCGCAAAAGAAGGGAAGAAAGAAATAATAATGCGTATTATTGAGCCTAGTGGAGCATGTTTATACAATGCCAATTCTGGTACTTTCAAATACAAGGGAAAACAAGTTTTCTATACAAAATCAGAAGAGTTTATTTTCAATAATAACTCTGAAAAAATAGATTTCACTTACAATAAGAGTAATGAGTATTCCATTGGCAAACACCGAGTAGAATTTTACTGTGAAGGCTTTAAAATTGGCGATGGAAAGTTTGAGGTGGAGTGATGTAAAGTAAGAATATCATAAGAAATGCGTAAATATTGAAGGTGTATTTATTTGAGATAAGTCTCACCATAACTAAAAAAGCCTGATTCAGAAGTTGAATCAGGCTTTTTCTATTTGAAATATTTTATTTAATTGATTTCTGCATTTGCAGAACTCTCTTCTACAATAGCTTCATTTGCTTCTTCATCGTAAGGATTGTCCTCTTTGAAAGGGCGTTTGCCAATGAGTTTAACCAAGTCTTTTTGGAACAAAACTTCTTTTTTGAGGAGTTCCTGAGCCAAGATTTCGACTTCTGCTTTCTTTTCTGTCAGCAAATCGAGCGTTCTTTTATACATTAAGTCAAGCATTTTCTTCACTTCCATATCAATTTTTTCGGAAGTTGCTTCGGAATAAGGCTTGCTCATGTAATCCTGCCTTTCAGGGTCGTAGAAAGAAATATGGCCTATTTCCTTATTCATACCATAAATAGTAACCATGCTATAAGCCATTTTGGTAATTCTTTCCAAATCACTCAATGCGCCTGTGGAAATTCTCCCAAATGTCAATTCTTCAGCAGCTCTTCCTCCAAATGCCATGCAAATTTCATCGAGCATTTGTTCAGTAGTGTGCAAAAATTGCTCTTTTGGCAAATATTGGGCATAACCCAAAGCGGCCATTCCACGAGGAACAATACTAACTTTTACTAATGGGTGTGTATGCTCCAAAAACCAACCTGCTACAGCATGTCCAGCTTCGTGGTAAGCGACAATTTTCTTCTCGTCAGGGGAAATGATTTTATTTTTCTTCTCCAATCCACCGATTACACGGTCAATTGCAGCTTCAAAATCTTTCATATCTACTGCCTTTTTCTCTTTTCGGGCGGCAATAAGAGCGGCTTCATTACAAACATTGGCAATTTCAGCACCTGCAAAACCTGGAGTTCTTGCAGCCAATTCCTTAGGCTTTACATCCTCCGCTGTTTTAATGGGTTCTAAGTGGACAGAGAATATTTTCGTTCTGCCTTTAATATCTGGCTTATCAATTCCAATTTGCCTATCAAAACGTCCTGGGCGCAAAAGTGCACTATCTAATACATCTGGTCGGTTGGTGGCGGCCATAATAATTACGCCAGCATCCGTAGCGAAACCATCCATTTCCACAAGTAATGAGTTCAACGTGTTTTCTCGCTCATCATTGGAACCAGGCATTGCGCCTTTTCCTCTCGAACGACCAATTGCATCAATCTCATCAATGAAAATAATACAAGGTGCTTTTTCTTTTGCTTGCTTAAATAAATCTCTTACTCTCGCTGCGCCAACTCCTACAAACATTTCCACAAAATCAGAACCTGAAAGGCTGAAAAATGGAACGCCAGCTTCACCAGCAACCGCTTTTGCCATCAGATGTTTTACCAGTTCCGGGAGGACCTACCAATAAAACTCCTTTGGGAATTTTACCGCCCAAACTTGTATATTTCGATGGGTTTTTGAGAAACTGTACTACTTCCTCCACTTCTTCTTTCGCTTCGTCCAATCCTGCAACATCATCGAAAGTGGTTTTAATCTTGTTTTCGGCATCGAAAAGAGCCGCTTTGGACTTTCCGATATTGAAAATCTGTCCACCAGCTCCGCCACCTGACATTCTGCGCATCAAAAACCAAAAACCGAAAATCATCAGTAGAATAAATCCCCAGTTGAATAGTTCGCTAATGAAACTGCCTCTGTTATTATCTACGCCAATTTCTACCCTATCTTTTCCTTCTTCTACTAATTTTACGTTTATAGCGTCAATGTCTTTCTTGAAATCTTCCGAAGAAATGATTTCAAAGACATAGTGGGGGCCAGTTGCTAAAGAGAATGGAGTTCGTTTGGTTAATTCTTCTTTATAAGGTGCTTTGTCAACAGCTTCTTTAGTGAGCGTAACTTCTACCAGTTGCTTGTTGATTACCATCACTTTCTGAACATCTCCAGCAGACATCATATCTTTAAACCTGCCTTCTGAGGCTTCGGCCATTGAGTTGCTTCTCGAGAAATACATCAATCCGACAATGACTAAAACCATGGCTACCAATAGCCAGATTTGGTAATTGTTTTTAGGATTATTTTTAAGCGGGTTTTTCTTGTTTTGGTTTTCTGCCATCAGACACTTTTTTATGCTAGTTTTATTTTTTTTCTCTTTCCCTTTTCTAGAAAAAGCAGTAGGAATGTTTGAACTTCAAAAGTAAGACTTTAGTTCTGAATCAGAACTGTTAAATTGTAGGACGAGGAAAGTAATTTATGCCTCGAACTCTACAACTAGTTTTTAAAACTATTGTTAGTGTTTTCAGTTTTATTGTCATTTGTCTATAAGCCTGCGATGTCGGAGAAACTCAAGTGTTAGCTACCGAACTCGGTTATTTTCCCATCTCCCCAAATTCCTCCAAGCCATAGAACTCTCTTTTCTCTTTCAAGAAAATATGTACGACTACACTTACGTAATCCATCAAAATCCAAGATTTCTGCTCTTTTCCTTCCACTCTCCATGGGCGGTCTTGTAATTTTTTTCTAGTGAAAGCATCTACTGAATTTTCCAATGCATCTACTTGAGTGTCAGAGTTTCCAGAACAAATTACGAAATAGTCAGCAACAGAGTTTTTTGAGTTAGTCAGGTCAATCATCACAATATCACTCGCCTTTTCTATCTTGTAAACCTTCTACAATTGTGTTGGCTAATTCTAATGAGTTTTCTATATTTTTCTTTTTTATCATTACAGGATTAAATGATTTGTGAGTATGAAATTTGGATGCCTCTGAAAATTGAGTTGAGGCAAGAAAGATGTTTTGATTTATTCAACAATAAATGCAAATTTTGCTTTCTGAAATTGAGTAGAACAAAAGCAGGCTCAGCTCTAAAAAAACAGATTAAGTCAAACATCAAGCAAACTTAGCAAATCATTGTTCAAATCAGCCAAAGACACCATTTTTGTAGGAAGGAATCTTAAATTTCTGCCATCCTGTCAGTCCACCAATCAATTGGCAGTCAATTGGGTGGCAGAGGGCAAAGTCTTGGATGGAATGGTTGTCATTACCTCGGAGCAAACTTTGGGGCGGGGCAACGAGGGAATTCTTGGCATTCTGAACCTAATCAGAACCTGACATTTTCGCTGATTCTGAAACCTTCATTTCTTTTGGCAAATGAGCAATTCAACTTGAATATGGCTATTTCCATAGGAATTTGGGATTTCCTAAAAAGGAATTTAGCGATTGAGTCAACCGTGAAATGGCCTAACGACATTTATTGCAATGACATGAAATTAGGCGGAATTCTGATAGAAAATTTCATTAAAAACCAAAGGTTAGAAAATAGCGTGGTAGGAATTGGTCTGAATATCAACCAGCAAGTGTTTGATTTGCCTAGAGCGACTTCTTTAGGTAATTTAAATGGAAAGCAGTTTGACTTGAGATTCCCTCTTGCAAGATTTATTAGTTTGTTTGGAGAAAAGGTATTTGGAATTGCGTAGTGGAAAATTAGACCAGTTGAAGCAAAAATATCTTTCCGTATTATATAGGTATCAAGAGCAACATGAATTTGCTGATTTGCGAGGAGAATTCCCCATTCACTTTATTGGGCAAATCTTAGGAGTAGATAAGCTCGGTAGGCTTTTGGTTGAGAAGGAAGGTAAAATAATTCCATTCAGCTTTAAAGAAATTGGCTTCCTATAAATTATGTAGATTGTACTTCTCGTTGTTAAAAAAAGTTATGCTATTTGTTGTTGTGACCTTGTTCCCAAAAGTATAAAAAATTGATTATGAGTTTATTATGATTGATTCCCAACCAACACATAGTTCATAAAATAAGCCAACTAATTTGCTCAATCCCAACCGCCTTGCAAAATTCGCTCTCTTTATTAGAGGTTTGACTAGCTTTGCCAAATCAAACCAATCAAATTACACATAGAATTTATGAATAAGATTTTGGCCATTTTCATGGTATTCTTCTTGGTTTCGGGCTGTGATTATCTCAAAAACCTTCGGCAAGAAGATGATTCCGATGATAAAATAGCCGTTGCCAGAGTAGGAGAGAAGTACTTATACAGAGAGGATTTGGCGGGAATTATTCCTAACAGAGCCTCTGAGAACGACAGTGCTTCTTTGGCAAACCGATACATTGATTCCTGGATTCAGAAACAACTCATGTTGCAAGCTGCTGAAAGGGAAACGCTATCGGATGGAGCAGAAATCAACAGACGGATTGAAGACTACAAGTACGAATTATTGGTTTACGCTTATGAAAAGCAATATATTCTTGACCATTTGGACTCTGTGGTAACAGATGAGCAAATTCAGGAATACTACAACAACAATTTAGACAATTTCCAGCTTAGGCAAAATATTGTGAGAGCCATTTACGCAAAAGTGCCAAATGACACTCGTAGGCTGAATAGCTTAAAACGTATGATGAGTGCGGATGTGAGAGGAGAAACTGGATGAAATCAGTTCCTTTTTGGTAGAATCTGCCGACTCTTATCAAATCAATGACTCAATTTGGACAGATTTTGATGATTTGATTGAAAGTTCTCCATTTGCTTCTGAAATTCCGAATAAGGTGCAGACTATCAGAAGGCAGAAATTCTTAGAAACCTCTGACTCCACCCACACCTATTATATCAGGATTTTGGATTATAAGATTTCAGATGGCGTTTCCCCACTCGATTTTGTGAGAAATCAGGTAGAAGACATTATTCTGAACAAGAGAAAAATGGAAATTAGAAGTAAACACGAGGAAGAAATTAGAAGCCAAGCCGAAAAAAATGATGATTATGAGATTTTCAAATAGAGTATTTTATGTATTGGCAATGTTACTTTTTGCCAATTGTACTTCGCTTTTTGCGCAATCCAACACGCCAGCAGACAAAATAATTGCTCGTGTGGATAATTATATTGTGTTGCTTTCCGATTTGGAGCAATCCTACCAATCTATGGTTGTTGACATGGGCGACCCTGGGCCGAATGCAAGATGCGAGATTTTGGAGGGTTTGATCATCAATAAAATTATGATGGCAAAAGCCGAGATTGACTCAATTATGGTAGAAGAAGTCATGGTTGAAGGCGAGTTGGAGCGAAGAATGCAGTATTTCATCAACCAAGCGGGTGGAGAGGACAAACTGGTAGTGGCTTTCGGAAAAACCATTCCACAGCTAAAAGACGATTTGCGTGAACAAGTTAAAGAGCAACTAACCACTCGGAAAGTGCAACAAGAAATCACTTCTGCAGTT
This sequence comes from uncultured Cytophagales bacterium, assembly GCA_963729615.1. Lineage (GTDB taxonomy): Bacteria > Bacteroidota > Bacteroidia > Cytophagales > Flammeovirgaceae > JBLIFI01. Next base: position 49,680 of record CAVSOI010000019.1, on the reverse strand, counting down.
ACTGTTACGCCAGCAGAAGTGAAAAAATATTTCAATAGTATTCCCAAAGACAGCATTCCATTCCTTCCAGCAGAAATTCAGGTAGGACAGATTATCCGCTTTCCAGAAGTGAGCGAATCGGAAAAGAAAAAGGCGAGAGAAAAGCTGGTTGCCATTCAGCAGAGAGTTCAGAATGGAGAGGATTTTGCCGAATTGGCAAAGGAGTTTTCGCAAGACCCAGGAAGCAAAAGAAATGGAGGAGAATTGGGTTGGGTAGATCGTGGTGCATTTGCCCCAGAGTTTGAAGAATCGGCACTTACCATGGACATTGGCGAATATTCCGACCCGATAGAAACTGATTTTGGATTCCACTTCATTCATTTGCTGGACAGAAGAGGAAATAAATTCCGAACTCGACATATCTTGATTCGACCAGAATCCAACGAGATGGATTTGTCATCTGCCGAGCAATTTTCTGGACAGCATTCGTACAATCATCATTTCTGGCGATGCGGAATTTACCAACATGGCGAAGGAACATACGGACGATAGCAACACAAAAGGAGCTGGTGGAATGTTCTCAGACCCATCTACGGGAGATTATTGGGTTTCCACAGAAGGATTGGATCCTGTGATTTTCTTTACCACAGATACCATGAAGATCGGAAACATTACCAAGCCAATGCGTTTCAGAACCGAAGAGGGAGAACCTGCATCCAGAATTATTTACTACAAAAATTACCGTGCGCCACATTATGCCAATCTAAAGCAAGATTACCAAAAGCTATACGGAGCGACTTTGGGAGAAAAGAAAAATGAAGTACTTACGTGAATGGCTTTCAAAAGCCAAAAAAGAAGTATTTATAGATGTTGACCCAGAATATGGGAAATGCAATATTCTAAGTGAACTTTAGTTTTAAAAAGAGGTTGGAGTATTGAAACTCCAACCTCTTTTCTTTTGTATTGAACGTCATTTTTCAACTAAGCACGTTGTGCTATTTACTATAGATAAATGCCTTGACTTTGCATACCGTAGTGCGGTTTTCCCTAACCGCAACTATTCAGGAGCATTATTCCATAAGGAAAGTATGCAAAGTTAAATCAGTTATCTATATTTTTGTAATTTCCTATAAATGAGATTGTTAAGAACTCAAAACAGGAAAATATTCAAGCTAGACTACTTATGAACAACTGCATTAAACTCATCTACATTCTTTCCATTTCAGTTTTAAGTGCTTGCCAAAGCAAAGTGAAAACCGTGGAAAATCGAACCAATATTTCAACGGATATTGACGATTTCCCCGAAGCTGATTTCCCAACCATTACGGAAGAATACGTGGGCGAATTGGTAAATGCTTTGGCGGCAGACAATATGCTTGGCAGAAAATCGGGAACAGAAGGAGAACAATTGGCCGGAGATTACATTGCCAAGCAGTTCCAAGAAATTGGCTTGACTTATTATGAAGGAATGGACAGCTATTTCCAAGCTTTTGAAGTATTGGAAGTGTCCAATCAACATACAAAAGCAAAATTGAACGGGAACAGTATCAATCCAAAAAATATATTTTTGGAAGCACAAATTGCCGAAATCAACTGGGAAAATCCTGAAAGCATAGAAGTGGAAACGCTTTCGAGCCTTGGAGATTTGCGAGCAATTGGAGAGAAACTTAGAGAAACCAAGAAACACAACCGTTGTGTTGGTAAACTCCACATTGACCGAGGAATTCAATAGTTTGAAAGACAGAATGCAAACCCAGACAATTGTGGCTTCTTCCGAAAAGCAACCCATTGTCTGGATTTTGACAGACGAGAAGAAAGTGAGCGGATTGGAACTTGAATTCAGGCAAGAGGTAAAAAACAATACATTCAAAAATGTGGTAGCCGTTTTGGAGGGAAAATCCAAGCCAGCCGAAATGGTGTTTTTCTCGGCTCATTATGACCATTTAGGAATGCTTTCCGTCAGTTAAAAATGATTCGATTGCCAACGGAGCAGATGATGATGCTTCTGGAGTTTCTGCAATTATCAGCTTGGCAAAACACTTCAAAACCACTCAATCCAACGAAAGAACACTTGTTTTTGTGGCTTTTACCGCAGAAGAACTGGGCTTGTATGGTTCAAAATATTTTGTAAACTCTCTGCAACTCAATCCAAAAGAAAGCCATTGCCAATATCAATATCGAAATGATTGGAAAGCAGTCAGAATTTGGCTCGGGCAGACCATTTATGACGGGTTTCGAGAAATCAGATTTGCAACAAATTATGAATGCAAGCTTGAATGCAAATTCGATGAAAGCAAGAGGAGAAATCATGTTCGACCCGTACAAGAAATACGGTTTATTCTACCGTTCTGACAATGCGAGCTTTGTGGAAAAAGATATTATTGCCCACACTATTTCCACTTGCAAAATCGACACAGACATTTATTACCATACTGTTGATGATGAAATTGAAACGCTCAATATTCCTCAAATGACACGAACCATTCAGGTGTTGGCAAAAGCCGTTGAGCCATTGGTAAGCGGAGTGGCAAAACCGAAATGGATTGAGGATAAGTAGGAAGTTTTTGCTACTTTACTATGGCATCAACTACCACCTGACTTACTATTATTTTCTTGGACCTAAGTAGATAAACTTAAATACTTTCCTATTTGCTTTTTTGTAAGTATTTCATTATCAGTTATTTGAACTGCTTTGGACTTGCAACTAAGACTTTGTACTACTTAACTATAGAATAAATACTAGCTTCATTAATTTTTCCCACTCACATTGGCACTTTCAAAACTTGCCATTTCATTGAAAAAGGCAACGGCATTTTGAATAATTGGGTAAGCCAAAGCACAAGCTGTTCCTTCTCCCAGTCGGAGAGACAAGATCTAGGATTGGTTCAGCATTGAGGTATTCCAACATCTTTTTATGTCCATTTTCGTCAGAAACATGGCAGAAAATAGCATTATTTACAATTTCTGGATGCAATTCCTTGAGCGACTAAATAGGCGGAAGTGGCAATGAATCCATCGACCAAGAAAATCATATTTTGATGATAGGCTTCCATCATGGCTCCGCAGATTTGGGCAATCTCAAATCCACCGAAAACTTCTAACGCTTTTTTGGCAGAAGTCGGTTTTTCTTGTCTCGCTTGTGCTTTTTTCAGTAAATCTATTTTATTCTGGAGTTGTATGTCATTCAAGCCTGTTCCTCTTCCCACACATTCTTCAATAGGCAATTTGCAAACATAACTCATCAGCAAACTTGCCGAGGAAGTGTTGCCAATTCCCATTTCGCCAAAACCCACAATGTTGCAACCTTCCTCTGCCAAATCATCTATCAAGTTTTTCCCATGCCTAAAGCACGAGTCGATTTCCAACTCCGTCATGGCAGGACTCTTTCAGGAAATCTTTCGTTCCCATTCCCATTTTATGATGGATGATGGCGTTGCAGAATTCTACGCTTTCTTCGTCTTTGAAATCGTAGTTTACACCAGCATCAATCACTTTCAGTGCAATATTATTGTGCTTGCAGAATACATTGATTGCCGCACCGCCATGCACAAAATTCGCCACCATTTGCCGAGTGACTTCCTGTGGAAAAGCACTAAGTCCATTATTTTCCACTGCTCCGTGGTCGGCCGCAAAAACCAAAATAGTAGGTTTGGTTAAGGTTGGATTGAGCGATTGTTGGGCAATGGCGATTTGTTTGGCAATATCTTCCAATTTCCCAAGTGAACCCAAAGGCTTCGTCTTTGAATCTATTTTTTGCTGAATACTATTGTTGATTTCTGACATAGGTTTCGGTTTATTCTTTCTTTTTAAAATCTTTGAAAAGCAATTTTGTTTTCATTAATCTTATTGTTCAGACAAAGAAGTCTTGTTCTCTATCTCTTTCCTATTCTCATTCCAAAAATCAATATTTTTTCCAGTTCGGATTGCATTGTAAAAAAGCAAAATAATGATTGCGGTGGATAAAATGATTTTCGGAGTTCTATTCAGGTTCTTCCATTCTTCATCCATCCACAAGAAAAGAGATAGGAAAAACAGACTGTACAATGGAGTCAAATATCTTTCTGCTTCAAAATAGCTTACTGCAAAAACCCAATGCACTACTGAATAATAAACCAGAAATATGATTGTGAAATAAGTTAGAATACTTTTTTGCCTTGTTTTGCATAATTTTAGGGAACGGAAACACAACGAGCCAATAATTAATGCCCCAAACAAATGTCGAATCCATTTTGGAATACCCAATGGCATAAACCATAAGCTGAATCCTTCTGAAAAAGAGCGGAGATTGTGTGGTATGAAGCTAGACTTTCGAACATAAATCCTGATAAAAGTATTTTCCAAACGCACCTCAAACCCTTCCTGAAATTTCCAAACCCACAAGGCAATCAATATCAACCCAATCAACGAAAAACTTAAGAAGTATTTTTTTCTCTCTGTTCGGAAGCGAAAACAGAAGGTAAATAAAAATTGGAAATACAATAAAAATCCCCGCATATCGGATAAATGGAAGAATCAGAAGTAGAATGACTGACAATAAAATCAACAGCAGAGATTCCCGTTCCGCTTTCTCATACCGATACAAAAAATAGATTGCCGACAATAGAATAAAAATGAACAAAGGTTCAGTCCAAGCAAAGGAATGAACCCAGTAAATTGGAAGAGAAGTTGCCATTAGAATGCGAAATCCAAATCGAAGTGTTTCTGCTCCTATTTCCGAACTCAACTTATAAAGTATGGAAAGTGACGTGAGCAAGAAAAATAAATTCGTCCACCAAATCCCACTCACTCCAACCACATAAATCAGTAGCGGGTAAAGTGGCGGTTTATTGTTGAATCCTTCTGCCGAAATACCAGATTCCCCAATTTGCTTAGCAATTTTCACATAATAATCAGAATCTGAAGTGAAGCCCAAACCATACTGATTCGCAAAGCAGAACAGGCAAGTTGCCACTAATAAAGAGGTAAATAATCCAACCCGAAAATATTGATTCTTATTTTTCAAAACTGATGCAGGAATTAGGGATTTGAGGAATTGCGAAATGATTCAGAAAATTGACTTTATTTTCTAACCATCTGTGCAAAAATGAGTTTTTTATTGCAAAGCCCCATTTTTAATTCTTCATTCTTATTTTTGCATTCAAAAAACTGATTGTAAGTAGGTGAAAAGAATTATTTAATATTTCGATTTAACTGTAACGTGCTGAATTTTAATGACTTACTTTGCTTTCTTACTATGGCATCGACCATCCGACTTTCTGTTTTTTACTTGTACTTAGGAACTCCAATAAAATAACTTATCGATTTCTTTTGTTTATTTGTGGCTCGACCCGACCTCAAAAATAAACTGCAACAAATCAGAACCTTATTTTATTGGCGTTCCTAACTTCCTAAATTATAACTCAAATGTCTTCCGAAACTCAAATCCATCCTTACCAATATTGCCCGAGTCTTGTAGAATATAAAAGGCGAAAAACCATAGAAGTCAATATTGGCGGAGTGAAAATGGGTGGAGACAACCCGATTCGGGTACAATCTATGACCACAATTGACACTATGGACACACAAGGCTCAATTGACCAAACCATAAGAATGGTGGAAGCGGGTTGCGAGTATGTGAGAATTACTGCACCAAGCTTGAAGGAAGCCCAGAATTTGGCTGAAATAAAGAAAGGTTTGCGAGCGAAAGGCTACGATGTTCCGCTGATTGCCGATATTCATTTCACTCCGAATGCCGCTGAATTGGCAGCAAAAATTGTAGAGAAAGTGCGTGTGAATCCTGGGAATTATGCCGACAAAAAGAAGTTCGATTTCATAGAATACGATGATGAATCTTACCGAGCGGAAATTGACCGAATCCGAGAGAAATTCACGCCTTTGGTGGAGATTTGCAAGGAATATGGAACTGCCATGCGAATTGGCACAAACCACGGCTCACTTTCCGACCGTATTCTGAGCCGTTATGGAGACACGCCAATCGGAATGGTAGAATCTGCCTTGGAATTTCTCCGAATCTGCGAAGATTTGGAATACTACAATATCGTGCTTTCCATGAAAGCGAGCAACACGCAAGTAATGGTTCAGGCTTACCGTTTGCTGGTTCAAAAACTCGATGAAGAAGGTCTGAAACCTTATCCGCTACACTTGGGCGTAACCGAAGCGGGCGATGGCGAAGATGGCAGAATCAAGTCTGCAGTGGGAATTGGCGCACTATTAGAAGACGGTTTGGGCGACACCGTGCGTGTTTCCCTTACCGAAGAACCCGAAGCCGAAGCACCTGTGGCTCGCAAACTCATTGACCGTTATACTAATCGTTTGTCCAATTCAATCCAAACTCCAGACACGCCAGCCGAGGCCAAAACTTTCGATATAGAAAACGCTTCATTGGCAAACGTGGTCGAGCAAATTCCAACTTACATAAAACCGCCAACTTCCCCAATTCATGCCAAAGAATTGGATATCGAAAATCAACTGACAGAAACAGAATTGGTTCAAGCATCTAAGCACAAACTGGTTCAAGACTCTAGCCTTGAACCTAGAACGCAGAATCAAGCGTCCACGCTTGAGGCAAATCAAAGCCAGCTCTTCACTCAAATTCCACCTAAAAACCCATTCACTTACGAGCGAAAAACTACCCAAGAAGTCGCCAATTTGGGAGGAACAAATGTTCCCCGTGTCATTGCCGATTTCTCCCATTTCAGCTCAATCCAACCCAAAGACTTGAAGGCGATTGGGCATTCTTATTTGCCAGAACTCGACAAATGGGGAATGAACGACCAAGGTTGCGACTATATTTATACAGGAAAAAACAAGTTGGAGTTTATGCTTCCAAATGGCTTGAAAGAGGTTTTGGATGCCGAAATCTGGGAAAAACAAGCTGATAAAACTAATGCAATTCCCTATTTCTCGCTCCAAGAGTTCAGGAATTCCAAAGAGTTTCATCAGAAATTGAATTTTGTTGGAGTTTGCTTGTCCGACTGCGATGAGTGGCTATTCAGTCAGTTGGAAACTCGTTCGGATATCGCCCTAGTATTGACCGCCAATTTTGAAAATGCTTTGCAAGAGTTACGTCAATTCTTTTTCCAGTTGTACCAACGCAAAATAGAAACTCCAGTGATTATACGCAGGGCATTTCCAAAATATGATGCGGAAACACTCCAACTCCATGCTTCGGCAGATATTGGCGGTTTGCTAATTGATGGCTTCGGAGACGGAGCCATGTTGGGAATGGAGCTCGTAAAAAGAGGTTTAGATAAATCTGGGCTATTACAAACTGCTAAAGAATACAATGGCTTGGCTTTCGGAATTCTCCAAGCTGCCAGAACTCGAATGACCAAAACGGAATACATTTCCTGCCCATCGTGCGGAAGAACTTTATTCGATTTGCAGGAAACCACCGCCATGATTCGCCAAAGAACCGACCACTTAAAAGGCGTAAAAATTGGAATTATGGGTTGCATCGTAAACGGCCCAGGGGAAATGGCAGATGCAGATTATGGTTATGTTGGTTCAGGAAAAGGAAAAATCACGCTTTACCGAGGTCAGGAAGTAGTGAAAAGGTCTGTTCCCTCCTCAAAAGCAGTAGATGAGCTAATTGGGATTATTAGAGCAGATGGCAATTGGTTGGAGAGGGAAGAGAATTAAATGGTTAACGGATAAGGTTCAAGTGCCTTGTATTAACACTTGAACCAGTTGGGGATGTCTTGTCCTAAAAGACTTGCGCCATTGGGGTTTGTACTTGGTTTTGCTGTTTATCTCACACTTTTCCCGAAATTTAAATGAACACAGCTTTGGTTAAGTTTAGAAACAGTAAGCTTAGAGCATTCATAAGGAGACACCAAAAATACGCTCCTCTATTCTTTTTCATTGGCGGATTCATATTCGACACTTTGACTCTCGGGCGAATTGACAGGCTCTATGATCTGACCGTGCTGAGTCTGCACATGACATCTTTGACAGTCATGCTTTACCTCTATAATTTGGCTGATGACGGCAAATGGGAAAACACATTTGTTGGTCGATATGAAGAATATTTGCCTTTGGCAATCCAGTTTCATTTTGGCGCGCTTTCCAGTGCTTACGTCATTTATTTCTCCAGAAGCGTTTCCCTATCCAAAACCATTTCATTTTTTGTTATTCTTGTTGGATTGTTAATTGCGAACGAATTTTTGAAGAAGCGTATTTCCAATAAGTATTTACAGTTCAGCGTCTATTTTTTCATCAGCTTCACGTTTTTCACTTTCATGATTCCCGTATTCATCAAGGAAATGAATACCGAAATCTTTCTTTTTTCTGGTTTAGCAAGTCTTGCCCTGACTCTGCTATTGATTATCGTTATTTATATCATAAGTCCAAGCACTCGTGTGGAAATCCACCTCGGAAAGATGCTTGGAATTGTACTTATCATGTATTTAACAATCAACTCATTTTACTTTCTCAAACTTATTCCGCCCGTACCGCTTGCGTTAGATAGTGGTATTGTTGCCCATAATGTTGAAAGGAAAAACAACAACTATCTGGTTACTTACGAAACTAACGATAAATATATATTTTGGAGAAGGCACAGGCTGGAATTCATTTTCAAGCCTGGCGAAAAAGTGTATGTTTTCACTTCGATATTCGCTCCAACCAATATAAACAAAAAGATTGCCCACCGTTGGAAATGGTATAACGAAAAGGCTGGAAAATGGCAGATTGTGGAAGATATCAAGTACAAAATCACAGGAGGAAGAAATGCGGGATTTCGTGGCTATACTTTTAAGAATAATGTAAAGCGAGGATTGTGGAAAGTCGAAGTAATTACCGAGGAAGAATTGATTTTAGGAGTCGTTGATTTTGAAATCATCATCAGTAATTCCTTGAAACCTAGAAGTGTAATGACTAAGCGATTTTAAGAATTTTGGGGAAATGTCCGACTTTCCAACTGATGTTACGCAGATTTGATTTCCAAACATCTGCTTTTGCTGGTTCGGACTTGTCGTTGGTAACTTGTCGAAGTTATATTGCCAGATGGCTACGCAGAAAAACTCGAAATAGGCACAGAAAAATAATTTCAAGGTTAGTGGAGAATTTACGCAGCTGAAAGCAAAAAGACCAACCATCTAGTTCGCAAAAAACTGCTTCGGGAAAGTTAACCAAAAAAACCTCGTGCGTAGTTCGAGTAATCGCTGTGTAGAGCCAGCGCAGAAATTCCACATCCATCATTTTATCGTTGATGTAGCCCAAATCAATGAAAACTGCATTCCATTGTCCGCCTTGCGATTTGTGGCAAGTGAGTGCGTAGGCGTATTTTACTTGCAAAGCCCGCAAATGTTCATCAGCTTTGACCAACATCATTTGCTCGTCTCTATCGGCAGATTCTTCCACGTAACGAAGCATCGCATTGTTTTGCAACTCCCGATATTCGTCTTGCGTGAGTGCAGGCGTAATAGAGTGGAGCGTGCTTAGAAAACACTTTCGCCTCAAACAAATCATGTCCAGGATAATCTACCAATCGTAGCGATAAAGTGGCGAATCGCTGTCCGTAGGCTTCCTCATCGGTATCGAGAATCCGCATGACTTCTACGTATTCGCCATTTGCCAAAAAGCCTGCTTTTGAATCGAGTGGCAACCAATCGTAGTTGTTTTTCACAACCATCAGGAAATCTCCCGCCTCAATTTCCTCTTCTCTATAATGAATTTGCTGGCGAATAAATTTATTGTACATCGTTGCCGACTTGTTGGAACGAGTAATAATGCACGTGTTTTCAATCCCGTATTTGTCGTAGGCATAACGCAAACCATCTTCTAAACGGTTGCTGTTCATTTTATAAAAATCTGGGTAATTTTTCGTTTGGATTTTGAGTTTGAATTCCTCTCTCGCAATCTGATTTCTGATTGCCGTGGCATTCTCCAACACGCCCGATTTCTCCTTTTGCCGCACCACATCTACCAATAAATGCTCCATCACATTGCACTCAAATTCATGTTGCAAAACAATTCCATCCAACGCTGGGCTGACCGATTGCCCAACGGGAGGCAACTTGAGCCGTATCGCCAATAAACATGATTTTGTTGCCCGAAAAATACTCCTCAAACACAAAGGAAATCAAGTTTCTCAGCAGGCTATCGTTCCCATATTCCGAGAAATTGTTAATCATCGAAGCTTCATCAATCAGATAAATCGTGTTCTTTGCAGTGTTATTCATCCGCTTGAAACTCATTTTCCCAGTTTTGGAATCCTCCTTTGCCTTGAAAATGACTTTGTGGATTGTGAAAGCCTTCTTCTGTGCATAAACCGACATCACTTTGGCCGCTCTTCCTGTTGGAGCGAGCAATACGAAGCTGTAATCGAATTTTGGCAAAACCTTCACTAAAGTGCTGATAATTGAGGTTTTTCCCGTTCCCGCATAACCTTTCAGCACAAAAGTGTTTCGGGCAGTTTTCTTGTCCGAAACAAATTTGTCCATCATTTCAAACAACTGCTTTTGGCTTTTGGTGGGCGTGAATGGAAATTCAGTTTCCATCAATTCAGAAGGCTTCGACATGGAGGAATTGGTGATTTGGTAAATTAGTGATTTGGCGAATTGGAATAGTAGAGTAGTAAGTTGGCAAGATAGTGAAATAGTGAATTGAATCCTTCCTTATCTCAAAATCCTATTCCATAGCTGTCATTTTCCGCCTCCGTTCTCCCAATTATGGACAATTACGGAGGACACCAATACGAAGTGGTTTTTGACTAGAATAGAGTTTATGAACATAAAATAGTTGAGTAGCTGGCGGTGCCGGCAGACCCGCCAGTCTGCGGTTGTTATAATAAATTAGTGTTCATAAACTCTAGTAAACACTAGTGCATCAATTCCTAAGTTTGTGTTGTTATTTTTGTTTCTTATTTCCTTCTACTGCATTAAAATTCTTAGCCGTAGCTATGGCTATGTCGGATTGCCGAACCATCGGATTGCCGAACCATCGGATTGCCGAACCATCGGATTGCCGAACCATCGGATTGCCGAACCATTCAGATTTTGCTTTGCAGAAGAAAATAATATTCCAAAAAATACAGACACAAACTTAGAACTCAATGCACTAAATATAAAACAAAGGTATGACTTCCAATTTTGGCAGTCATACCTTTTTCTCTTCTAATGTCTTAGGAACGGAAATTAAATAAAGTGTTACCTTTTATCTCGTTTCTTACGTATAAAATCTATCGTCTTTTTTTCACTTTCTTCATATCATTCAATCCTTTTATGTCATAATCGTCCGACATATTAGAAAGGCTTTCTGGGTCAATTTCCCCGTTGAATTCCAGCACCGTATAATTCTCGTCTCCTTCTGCAACCAATACCAAACTGATAATTTTATTTCCTTTTTCCTTCGCCATAAACTTAGTCAGTTTGCTTCCTTCCCGTACAATTAGATAATCCTCATAACCTTCTCTATTCACAGCTTTCTGCAAACCTAAAATCACAGACCGATTGATTTTTGTCTTGTCAATAGACAGAATCATCAACTCATTGATTTTGTCTACTGCTTTGCGCAACTCCTTGGAATCCATATCAATATCATCCTCATCAATATCCAACTTGGAAAGGAATTTCAGGAAACTGCCCGAAATAGTGACGCACACCTCATGGTCTTTGTCTTTTTGCGATTCGTAAAACGCCTTCACACTTTTGCTTTGCGAATAAACAAAGGTGGAGGCAATCATCAAGGCAAACATTATCGTTAATTTTCTCATAGCATTTTGGTTGTAGTTATAAATTAATTTGACACGATTCAAGTAGTAAAATAGCAAAATAGTAAGTTAGGAAAGTTTAGAACTAGCGAGTGAAAAGGATTGAGAATTGGCGATTTTGTGATTTGGCGAATTGAAAAAGTTTCAAATCAACGGAAACCTAATCCTGCCCAATCCAAAAATCCTGTTTTATTATTTTTCATTATCACATCAACAAATCATTTTCCCTTCAGCTTGTCCAAGCCATCAATTTCCATTTTTTTGGAGAGTTTGGAAATCTGCTCCAAGTTGATTTCCCCAGTCATGCTGAGGATGGAAAATTTGTTTTCCAAGCCTGACAGCATCAGCAACTCGATAATTTTCCCCTGCTTGGTTTCCTTAATAAGAAATTTGGTCACATCTTTCCCTTCCCGAATAATCATCAGCTCCTCATATTCTTTCATGGGGAGTTTGCCAGTGATTTCTTTGTAAAGTTCTCTGCCTTTCCGCTTTTCGGTGCTGAGAATGCAGAAACTCTCAATCTTATTGATGGTTTCCTCAAACTCTTTTTCATCTGGGTCATTGGCAATTTGTGCAATGAGTCGGAACATCCGTTTGGTAATATACACCGTGCTGAAATCCTCGTCATTTACATATTTCCCCAAAAACTTGCTGATGGCATCTTCCTCCTGCGCCATGCCCACGAAGGGAATCAGCAAGGCAAATAAAATAATGGTTAGTTTTTTCATGATAATCTTAGAATTTGTGAATTGGCGAGTTCGTGAATTGGCAAATTGTAAAAACAATCCTAAACCCATTCTCGTTTCTTAATTGTTATTTTTTTTTTCTTAATTCTTCATTTTTAATTTCTCTTCTTCTATTCCCAACGCTTTCGCTCCTCTGTTAATTTTTTTGATGGAAACCGCATATTCCGCACCTTCATTCAGACTTCCCGAAACTTGCATCAAGGCTTTTCTAACTGCTTCATAAGCTTCTTTCGGATCTTCATAAGTATCTTCCAAAACGGCTACTTTAGGTTTGGTTGGATTTTGTGGATTGGTAAAAAAATAAGCACAAGTTAGAATCAGCAGTAAACTGGCGGCAACTTTTGCAAAATTTCTGAACCATTGATTTTTATGAACATTCAGCTTTTTCGGTTCAAGTTTTTCCGAGCAATTGTTTCTCAAACTTTCCACCTAGCTTGGCAGATTTCTGTTGCTTGAAAAACTGAAACATAGGTTGGAATTCTCGAAATTCTTCGGCAATATCTTTACCATTGAAGTAATTTTTCAATTCTTCCTCTTCAGATTCGGAAGCTTCGCAAGCCCAGTATTTTTCAAGCAATTGCCTGATTTTCAATGTTTTATTTTCATATTCCATAATTGTTTGTTTTCGTGAGTTGTTGCCTTACCTTATCTCTTGCCCGAAACAGATTTACTTTCACTTGGCTCATGCTAATCTCCATTACATCGGCAATTTCTTGGTAAGAATAGCCTTCAATATCTCGCAACTGCATTACCATTTTCTGCTTTTCGGGTAATTCATTCATCATCTTTTCTATGTGCGAAACTGTGTCATTCAACTCTAATTCTTTGTCTGGATTGAGTGAGAAACTCGCCACATCAATCTCTACATTTTGCCTATGTGTTTGCCTATGTTTCGATTTCAATTTATCGAGCGAACCGTTTTTTGTCAATCTCATGCACCAAGCTTCAATGTTTTCGTATTTCGGTAAATCTGCTCGCTTGTCCCACATTTTAATCATCACATCCTGCACCACATCTTCCGCCTCCTCATGGCTTCCTAAAATCCGCAGTGCGAATCGGAACAGCTTATTTTTTGTGGGTAAAACCCTATTTTTGAAGATTTCCAACATAGTTCGTAATCAAATTCAAAAGCAAGACGACCGAGTGAATGAAATGTTACAGAAGAGAGGAAAATAAATTAAAAATTATGAATGAAGAATTAAAAATGTGGTTTTAGCTCTAAATAGTTCGAGCGTCCGCTCGGACTTGCTATGTGAAGGAAGCATTTGCTTCCGAAAGTGGCATGCGTTCTAAACCGATATACCTAATTAAAAATTATGAATGAGAAATTAAAAATATGGTTTTAGCTTTCAATCATACCGTCATTTCATAAACTCGGCATGTCTATCAATCCCTTGCACTTGTCTCAATTATTCACACCTAAACTCACACAGCATGAAAAAAGCCTTACTTTTTTTCCTTTTGGTTGGATTGAGCCAATTCGTAACCGCACAAATCACAGTTACAGGAACAATTGAAGATGATACTGGCGAGGGACTTCCTGGGGCAACAATCCAAATTAAAGGAACAACAAACGGAACAGTTACAGATATTGATGGGAAATATTCAATTGAAGTTCCTAACTCTGAAAATATTCTAGTTTTCAGCTTTGTTGGTTTTGAAAGAAAGGAAGAAACTGTTGGATATAGAACTGTGATTGATGTAACATTAAAACAAGGGATTATAATAGATTGCCCAGTTTACAATCCATATTATTTCCCAAAGCATTTCTCCCAAACTCTTTATGAAACCAAATCTTCCAATCCACAAACGCTTACCAAAACCTTTCAAAACTCTCACCAGATTTATGCTCCAATTCAGCAAGCCAACGGAGGATTTGTTTCCAAAAAAGGCTTTCAAGCGCAACAATCAGATTATTATGTAGATGGAATCAGAATAAATAATTCTACTTTGAATCCGCAGAATGCACAATTATTGACTGCTTTTCATCCTGAACAACTTTCGGAGATTTCCATTGGAAGCCGTTGGCAAAGTTCCGTTGGGGAAAATGTGTATTTGAGTTTAGTTGATGCAAACTCAACTCGTTTTGGGTTGGATTATGCCTTGCGCTATTCATCAGCAAACGATGAGCAAACCGCTCATGCTTCAGCCAAATACGGAAAAGAAAAATGGAAGTTTCTGACAGCCATCACTTTCAGCAGATTCGGAAATTGGCGAAGTGGGGAAAATTCAAACGCTTCTAGTGACTTTAAGTGGAAAAGGGAAGTAGCAGTCTCGCAAGTAAACGGAGCAGATTTGCTCACTCCAACCGCACAACCTTTTTTGCAATCTCCAAACGACTACAACAGCCTGTTTCTGACTCAAAAAGTGGTTTACGATGCTAGTAAATCCAAACACGAACTGATTTTCAATTACACAAGATTCTCAGAATTGAGCAATTACGGAAGGCTTCGGGAAGATTCCCTCGGAAGGTTTTCCAATACCAATTTGAAATTTGCCGAGTTTGGAAATCCAACCCAAAGCAGAATGTTGCTTGCCTACAAATTGGGTGTAGATTTCATTTGGGATAGCAGAATTGATGCACAAATAAACTATCAGAATCTTTCCGAAGGGCAAAATTACCGATTATTCGGTAGTGAAGTCCGAGAAAGCTTTTCCGAAAAATCCAATTCGGTTGGCGGGCAATTGGCTTGGAGTAAAAACTTTAGCGGATTGAATGTTTCCCTCTCGAATCAAGTCAACTACGACCAAGTAAACGGAGGGTCAAACAATCCGAACTTTCTGAAAAATGACAGCACTCTTTTCCGTACACGTTTTTCCAATGAAAACTTTGTTCTCAATAATTTGCTAGTTGCAAGCTTTAGTTATGGTGTGAAAGATTGGGATTTTGACGCATACTTTCAACTACAAAGTTCTAGTGTAGAGACTTATCCGCCAATTTATGGGAATAGAATACTTGTTGGAGGGTTCAACCAAAACTACTCCGCTCCTACTTGGGGTTTGCAGGTCGGAAAAATATCTTGGTTTCATCAATTTCGCTTCGGTTTATATCCAAACCAAGTTCAATTCGAGTTTTCGTGCGCCAAATTTGTACGAGTTAGCAAGCATTCAGCTTCTGCCCGCAAGCAATCATTTGTTGGTTTCCAATTTTGAAATCCAACCAGAAAAAGCCTATAATTTTGAGTTTGCCACAGATTTCAATTGGGATGGCTTGAACCTGACCGCTCGCTATTTCCACAGTTGGGTTGACAATTTGATTCAGTTGCGGGAAACCAATTCTTCGCTCACAAATATGATTGATGAATTCGAAAATCAGGATTTAATTGCCTTCTCCCACTCCAACGTTTCCGAATCACAGATTTACGGCTTCTCACTCCAAACCAGTTATCTAATTCGTGATTTGAACATCACAATCTCATCAGGAATGACTTATGTGAAGGGCAAAAATCTCTCGGAAGAAAATGAACCTTTGGCGGGAATCTCGCCACTTTTTGGTTTGGCAGCTATTGAATATGAACATCGTAATTTAAAAATGAAGCATCAGATTTCACTCCAATCCAACCACGAAAAACCTTTGAGCGAGTTTGCCAACAACTCGGCAGACCGAAAAAATTACTTTCTGGATTCGGATGGCGCACCCAATTGGCAAACGTTCAACTACCGAGTAGAATGGCAAGCGCACAAAAAAATTAAAACTACAATTTGCGGTAGAAAATTTTCTCGACACGCATTATCGAACTTTCGGCTCTAGCCTGAATGGATTGGGAAGAAATTTTGTGATTGCCGTGAGAGGAAGTTTGTAGATGGAGTTCGCATTTTCAAAATCGGACTTAGAATACTACGATTTCACCCGCCTAATTATTCTAAATTCAGCGATGTCTTACAAAAATACTTATTTGGTGAATATTTTGGCGAATGGTAATTCCAAAGCCCGCAATTTATCCTTAATATTGTTCCAACTATTAGACTTTATTACGATTGGCTTTGTATAGAAGCCCTTGTTGGTCTTAGTGTAGTGAGATGGCCAGACCACCCTGCAACAAGCTGACTCCAAAACTTACTTTAATAAACCAATCGTAATAATACTATAGGAATATCGGTTTAGAGCGCACAGCACTTTTTGAAGCGGACGCTCCAACAAATGACAAGTCCGAGCGGATGCTCGAACTATTTAGGCGACCTATCCCGATATACCTAAATATCTATTAGAGATTATGAACATAAATTTATTATAGAAGCCATAGACTGGCAGGTCTTCCAGTCTGGGTCTAAGCAGGGGTTGCACACAACTACTGCAAGCTATTCAAATTTCATCTGTTCATAAACTCTATTTCACTTCTCAGTATTTCATAGAAAATAACAATTTCGATTTGTCAAAAAAGCAGGAATATAAAGTAATTGGAGTCATGTCTGGCACATCTATGGATGGGTTGGATTTGGCTTATTGCCACTTTCAGGTAAGCGATGGCAAGTGGAGTTTCCAGCTCAAACAGGCGAGAACTATCCCTTATGATTTGAAAACTGCCCGCATGTTGAGTGAACTCGACAGCAAATCTGCCTTGGAATTCGCCTTGACAGACGTGAAATTTGGCGAACTGATTGGCAAGGAAATCAATAATTTCATAGAAGCGGAAAGCTTGGCGGTAGATTTCATTTCCAGCCACGGACACACCATTTTCCATCAGCCACTGATTGGATTGACTGCCCAGATTGGGAATGGAGCAACTATTTCTGCCATCACAGAACTGCCCGTGGTCAACAATTTCCGTGAGTGCGATGTGGCTCTGGGCGGACAAGGTGCGCCACTTGTGCCAATTGGAGATCGCTTGCTTTTTGGGGAATATAAATATTGCCTGAACTTGGGCGGAATTGCCAATATCTCTTTCGAGACGCAAAAAGGCAGAATGGCTTTTGACATTGCGCCCTGCAACATGGCGTTGAACATGCTTGCCAAGCAACTCGATGCCGAATATGACGAAGATGGGAAAATTGCTGCGGACGGAAAGGCAAATCAAGAACTTTTGGAAGAACTCAATGCGTTGGGTTACTTCCAATCCAAACCACCAAAATCTTTAGGGAAGGAATGGGTAGTTCGCAAATTCTTCCCCATTTTGGAAGACCACGATATGCGAATCAAAGACAAACTGGCAACCGTTTGCCATCATGTGGGAATGCAAATTGCCAAATCGCTTTCAGAAACAGACGAGATTCTAGCGAAAAAATATACTTACAGCCAAATGTTGGTTACGGGTGGAGGCGCATTCAACAAATACCTGATTGAGCAAATCAATTCTTACAACAAAAATTCTGGCGTTCTAATCCCAAACCCAAACTTAATTCAATTCAAAGAAGCTTTAATCTTTGCTTTTTTGGGCGTTTTACATTGGCGTGGAGAAGTGAACTGCTTGAGTTCTGCCACAGGCGCAAGACGAGACAGTTCTGGAGGAGTGATTTTTGAAGCCTAGTGCATCAATTCCTAAGTTCGTGATTGTATTTTATGTATCTTTTTTCCTTCTACTGCATTAAAATTCTTAGCCGTAGCTATGGCTATGCCTGCAAATTTTGCTTTGTAGAAGAAAAAAATATTCCAAAAAATACCAACCAGAACTTAGAACTCAATGCACTAGGTTTTAGCTACATGATTCGAGTGAAGTCAAATCTATGCTAAATCCGAATCACTTTATTAGACTTTATCACGATTGATTTTGTATGACTTAAAAAAATTACAAAGCCGTTGTTGGTCTTAGCTTGCGAGACCAACAACTTGAACTCTAAAATCTCTCTTAATAAATCAATCGTGATAATATCTATTTGCAATTAGCAATACAGCTTTCGTTCAGAACTTCTCCATCTTTATCGGTAAGTTTGATATTGAATTTGGCACTTGAGCCTCTCCTGTGCTGAAAAACGTATGGAATTGATTTCTGTCCTGCCGAAAGACGACCATTTTCAAAAACTACCCAAATGCTTCGGTCATTATCATCGTAAACTGCCAATGTCAAATCATACTTTGGGTCTCCGTTATTCATTTTAAATCGGTAGCTCCCTCTCTTTGTCAGTGGGCGGAAAATCTGATTTGTTTTATTATACTCAAATGATTTTGAAAAGGGAGCTTGTTTCCTTAAAGACCACCAGCTGAAGCAGGTGGCAATTGATTTTAGAGAAAAGAAATTCCCAAACCAATTTCAGTTGGGTATATCAAGAACAATTTCCTGCTCGGCAATTGTCTCGCCTTCCAGGTTTTTTTACCTCATACCCGAATAATGGGTTTAAACATCTGACTGTCAGTAGATTAACTGTATTATTTTTAGGTTAGTCAAAATTTGAGATTTCATGTATTGTATTATTTTTAGATTTAATTAAAAAATGTATGTCAATATTTTGACTAAATAAAATAATAATAAGTTACTGATTAACAATTACTTAATTCATTTTTAATTCTTCATGGCCAGGCCACCCTGTCTTCATTCTTAATTTCCCCAATCAATAATTGTACTTATCAAATACATAACTCATAATTGGGGTCTCATATAAGTAAGTCGTACCAATTGGCAAGCCTCTACTTTTCATAAAATCGAACCTGTGGAAACCTGCTATGATTTTCCGGAGTATTGAAAGTAGTACTAAATGCCGATAAAGACTGGATTGCTCAATTGACCGATGGAAACAATCCAAAAACTCGTTTGCGGTCTGAATTTTTCTTGCGAATGAAAACAAAAAAAGCATCTATTTATAAAATAGATGCTTGAATATAAAAAATACCGCAGGTCTTCTTTGCACTTTATCAGCCAATAAAAAATCGCAATTGAGTTAAAAAAAACGCTGTATCACAACAGAAAATAGCACAAGAACTTAGCGATATTGCCTATTTTTACTAAATTAAAGTCCGAAAACGATTAAGACGAACATTTGCCGTGCTCAATTTATCTCTTTCGAATCGAACTCCATTCATTGAATAATGGATGGGCGAAGCTGTAAAACACAAAATCAAGCGAAGACCTTACGGTATTTTTCAAATCAAAAAGTCGTTTTGTTTAATATTTGATTTATTACAGCGCAAAAATACACATTATTTTTATTCCTAGTTAAACAAAACTGATTTATTTTCTAACACTTTTTGATTTATGGCTAATAAATTCTCTATCCCATCATCGCCACCTAATCTTTTTTTTGAGGAGCTGTCAAAACAGTTTAGCACCGAGCTAGAAAGTAGTGGACGATAGATACTACTTGAACTTACCACCAGAAATAGGAAAAGGATTGGTAAGAGTGCTCGTAATTGAAAAAGGTTTTTGGGTAATTGCCTACAAATTTACTTTGAACCAGACTACAGATTTTGATTTTTCTGTCGTTGGCAAGCAACCTTTGGAATTTCTGTATATTGTGCAAAAGGAAATTTGAACACAAATTCCAGAACGAGAACGGATTCAAAACCATTGAGCAGAACCAGAATATCATCATGGCCGGAACAAAAGAAATTGGACATACGCTGGAATTTAAAACCAAGGAGTGAATATAGATGCAGTCATACTCGGCTTAAATAGAGAAACTTTCAAGAAAAGCTATCAAAGGAAAAACCAAAGAGCTATCGAAAGGACTTAAAGAGGTTTTCAATGATATGAGGCGGAATTTTCTTTCTATCATTCTGGGCAATACAATTTAAGAATTGCAGACATTATGCAAGAAATTGAAGATTTCAACATTTACGGGATAGAAAGGAATATTTTTCTGGAGTCAAAATCCTACGAACTGTTAGCCCACCAGATTTTGCAGTACAACAAAGATTAAGAGCAACACACGGAGTATTACTTTCTCGAAAACTGATACTAAAAACATTCAAGAAGCCACAAAATATATCAAAGGGAACATAAAGAAGGTAAATACAGTACATGAAATTGCCAATCTGGTAGGCACAAACCCAAATAAATTGCAGATTGGCTTTAAGATATACCACGGAACTACGGTCAATAGCTTCATCCGAAACCTACGCCTGAAAGTAGCCAGAGAAATGCTAGTCAATTCGGATGCCAATATTTCCCAAATTGCCGATGAAGTGGGTCTGGCAAGTAATAGCTATTTCTCAAAAATTTTTAAAGAGCGTTACCATGTATCTCCAAAAAAATTGAGAATGATGATTGAACAACAAGGAAGGCAAGTTGCCAATTAGGAATGGGGAAAATTCAACGATTATACATAGTGACCCCAATTATGAGTTATGTATTTGATAAGTACAATTATGAATTGAGGAAATTAAAACAGGGTGGCCTGGCCATGAAGAATTAAGAATTAAGAATGATTTAAGTCTTTGGTAATCAGTATTTTGAATTTATGAGTTCCGTTAAATTATTGTCATATAATTTTTGATTAAATCTAAAAAAAGTACAATATAGCAAATCTTAATTTTTGACTACTCTAAAAATAATACGGTTAACTATCTGAAAAACAAAGGTTTAGACCCATTATTCGGGTTAGTGATAAATTATGGCGTAAGTGTTCGCTCAATGATGTAAATTTGGTAGTGTGAAAGAGGTAAGGCTACTCTATGGATAATTCGGCACAAGCGGAGTGCCGCCCAGCGAAATGCCGCCCAGCGAAGTGTCGCCCAGCGGACGCTCAATGCCGTTAAGTTAAGGAGTTTCGTCTTCAGTCAGCGTGACCCGGCCGGAGACTGATTTCCATTTTCGGCACAGGTTCTGACTGGAGGCCCAATCGCCAACCTGCGCCAGCGTTTTACGCTGGTTCGAGCGTCCACGCTTGAACCAAATTTGCACTAAGTTGACAGCATTGAGCGGACGCTTGCGCTATGGTTTTTATTTTGTTAGCCTTACCAGTTTACCACTACCGTAAATTTATTATTGAGAAGCCTTTTCAACAATAAATTTGTGATTGGACGTAGCTAGAGCTACGTCCTACAGAACTGAAATTCTCAATTCAAACTTGTTTTTGGTATAAAATTAAATATATAAGTATAAGTACAAAATAGAAAGTCGGATGGTCGATTCCATAGTAAATTACGTATTGACAATAGACTTTATCACGATTGATTTCGTATGGCTTAAAAAAACCACAAAGCCGTTGTTGATCTTAGCTTGCGAGACCAGCAATTTGGACTCTAAAATCTCTCTTAATAAATCAATCGTGATAATATCTAATCAGCATCTTATGAAATACAAAATGTTTCAATAATTTTGTCTGACTACTTATACAAGCTATTCTTCCATCTGCTTTTCCAACTTCCCAACTTTTCTATCCAGAATAATCAGGTAAAAAACAATTCCGCCAACAATAGAAGCGATTGTGGCAACTACTACGTAAATTTTTCCGTTGTCTCGCCAAGCATCAGCCATTTCAATTTCAGCATTGTTGTAGTCCCTTTCGGTAATTTTCTGCTTTCCATTTGTTGAAGTCGAGTCTTGCTTTGGGGAGAAAGAAAATAAAATGAGGGAAAGCACAAAGAGCAGTAGCGTTTTTAGAATAGAGTTTTTCATTATTGGGGAATTCTTGAATTGGTGCAAATAAGTTGGCGCAAATTTAAAGCAAAAAAGGTCGGAATCTATGATTCCAACCTTTTTATGATATTACTCCATTGAGTTTTCTGTATTACTATTTCTAAGCAATCAATTTGAGGTAAACAGCTTACTTAAAAAGAATACAGTTACCCAAAATCACAAAATCAAATTATCGTATAGCTTTTGACTAACGACTAAAGACCTTGGACTGTTTAGTATCTATAATATTCTGGCTTGTAAGGTCCTTCAACGGCCACGCCAATATAATCAGCTTGGTCTTTAGAAAGTTCTTCCAATTCTACACCGATTTTTGCAAGGTGCAAGTAAGCAACTTTTTCATCTAAATGCTTAGGAAGCATATAAACTTTGTTTTCGTATTTAGTTCCATTCTCCCATAACTCCAATTGAGCCAAAGTCTGATTGGTGAAAGAGTTTGACATTACAAAAGAAGGATGTCCTGTTGCACAACCCAAGTTTACCAATCTGCCTTCTGCCAAAACAATGATTTCGTTTCCGCCTACATTGTAAACATCTACTTGAGGCTTCACAGTATATTTGCTTTCGCCATGGTTCTTAATCAACCAAGCCATGTCAATCTCATTATCGAAGTGTCCGATGTTACAAAGAATCGTCTTGTCTTTCATTATTTTGAAATGCTCAGGACGAATAATGTCTTTGTTTCCAGTTGCCGTAACAATGATACTTGCTTGTGGAATAGCATTCTCCATTTTCAAAACTGGGAATCCGTCCATTGCCGCTTGCAACGCACAAATAGGGTCAACTTCCGTAACAATTACCCTTGCTCCTGCTCCAGAAAGAGATTGTGCAGTTCCTTTCCCAACATCTCCGTAACCCGCAACAACTGCCACTTTTCCGGCAATCATAATGTCAGTCGCTCTTCTGATTGCATCTACCGCAGATTCTCTACATCCGTATTTGTTGTCAAATTTGGATTTAGTTACTGAATCATTGATGTTGATAGCAGGCATTGGAAGCGTTCCTTTCTTCACTCGCTCGTACAATCTATGAACTCCAGTAGTAGTTTCTTCTGAAATCCCTTTAATGTCTTTTGCTAATTCTGGGTAACGATCTAACACCATGTTAGTCAAATCTCCACCATCATCCAAAATCATATTCAATGGCTTACCATCTTTGAATGCGTGCAAAGTCTGTTCGATACACCAATCAAATTCCTCTTCTGTCATTCCTTTCCATGCAAAAACAGGAACTCCTGTGGCTGCAATTGCTGCAGCCGCCTGATCTTGCGTAGAGAAAATGTTACAAGAAGACCAAGTTACATCTGCTCCTAATTCTACCAAAGTCTCAATCAAAACCGCAGTTTGGATTGTCATGTGCAAACAACCTGCAATTCTTGCTCCTGCCAAAGGCTTAGCTGCTCCGAATTCTTCTCTTAGAGAAATCAATCCTGGCATTTCAGCCTCTGCCAATCTGATTTCTTTACGTCCCCAATCTGCTAAATTGATATCCTTAACCTTGTAGTTTAATTTTTCTTCTACCATTGAATTTTATTTTTAAAAATGAAGTGATTCTTAAAATCGGTGCAAAGATAATAGAAATAATTGATTTTCTAAACACCAAAATCGTAACAAAGCTTTAGGAAAAGGATTCAAAAAAACCTCATTCTTCATCGAATGAGGTTTTTTTGAATCCTTTTTTACGATAAAAATCAGAAATCAAAATCAGCTATTGTATTCGGAAGTATCTGTGGGATACCAGCGAAAACCGTAGCTATGCCTGATATAGAACCAACTCCAGAAGGAATGGTTTCGCCAACTATTGGTAAGTTATTGTTTAGCCTAACTACTACTTCAACTCCATTACTGCTTACAGTGTTGTTTGTTCCTCCTGCAAAAGTTCCTCCAGCATCGGCAAATGTCAAGCCTTCTATTTTTATATACTAGAGATTCAAAGTTACCAGTTTTTAATTGTGCAAGAGTAATTACTGTTGGCTCGGGCAATTGATTGCTTTGCAATACCGTTGCGTTTGCCAAAGCAACATCTGTAATTTGAACTAAGGTATTGAAATTTGAAATCTCACCACCATTCAAATTCACTTTAACTATGTCTCCCTGCTTAATATCATGTGCAGCATCAAATCTAACAGTGATTCCTGCTGTAGCATCTTGTATAGTGATGTTTCTACTGCTTGTGTTGCCCACTACAGAAATCACAACTCCTTCTATCTCAGTTTTCTCTGTAATAGAAACAGCATTGGTTCCATCGTACAAAGCTCTAATATCGGAAATTGGAGTGAAATCATCTCCACCGCCTCCACCATCTTCGTCAGTAAAGATGTCTGAAACCAAACGAGGCACTAATTGTGAACTACCTCTGAATACGGATGCTATCCCGATTATGTCGCCAGTTCCTTGGGGAATGGTTTCTGAAAGGAAAGTTGTATTTTCTCGATCAACTCTTACTGCCGATGTTTCAGTACCATTTGTGATGACAAAATTTGCATTTGCTGAAAAATTTATCGTTCCATTAGCATCTACAAAAGAAACCCCGTTCACTCTTACTAATTGAGACTCATAAGTATCAGGCTCATTAAGCTGCGCAAGGGTAATTACTCTTGGAGCAGGAGCAGTTCCTGCTGTCTGTCTAATTATATTCTCAATTGGAATGCCCGAAACTTGCAATAAATCATTAAAATCTTCGAACATTGCATTTCTGACGTTGATTTCTACGTTGTCTCCCAGATTCAGAATATTGTCGCTACCAAACCTCAATGCGATTCCCGCTGTGCCATCCTGGATAAAAGTGTTTCTTGAAGTTACATTGTCATTATTAGATGTGATTGTTCCTTTTATAAAATAGTTTCCAATAGTCGCATCGACTCCCATATACAATGCTCTCAAATCTGCAATCGAAATCTCAACAGGCACGGATTCATCGTCCGTAATGCTAACAATTGTAGTATTTTGCTCTCCAATAATAATCACACCATCCGTAGCGGAAGCGATTTCAAATACAATTTTTTGGTCTAAATTCCCTACTTCATCATTATCAATTGGAGTAACTGTAAAGCTTGCTTCGGTCGCTCCTACTGGAATTGCTAACTCAATGAAACCAACAGAAGATGCTGGATTGAGCGTATAATTAGCAGAAGTAAGGTTAGTTGTAGTCTGAGAAATTTTGATAACACTTGGCTCTGAAACCATTCCACTGAAAGTCAATTTCACTTCCAAACTTTCTGTATCAGTTTCTTTAATGTTAGTAGAATCAACCTCGAAGTTTACCGTTTTTGGAGATTCATCATCGGAAATAGTCAATTTTTGCTTGAAGAAAAATGCACCAACATTCAATTTATTGGCACTTTCCGCAGAAAGTGAAAATTCAATTGTTTTATCGCCATCAACCACATCATTGTCTTGGGGTATAAACGTAAAACCTACCGCAGAATCTCCTTCCGAAACGGAAAAAGTAATTTGATTGCCTACCGCCTCAGGAATTGAATAATCCGCAGCAGAAGCCGTCAAGTTTTGGATACTTACCACAATAGTTCCAGACTGCAAAGCAGGTGCTTCAAAGTTGACGTTGATGATTGTTGAACCGCCATTCTCCAAAACCGTTCTTTCAGTTTTGTCAAAGCCGAGGGCAATGTCCAGAATTGGACTATTCAGACTTTCGTCATCATCGCAAGAAGAAATTCCTATCGCCAAAAAAGCGAGTAGGAATAGATAGTATAATTTAATATTTTTCATTTTGACTCAGTTTATTTGAGTGATTAAGCACGTTATGCTATTTGTTATTTCTGTATCTAACTATAAATGAGATTATTATAAATCCAAAACAGGAAATCCTTTGAGCTAGACTACTTCTATCACTGTCGATTTATTAAAAAATAATGTCGGCCGCATTTTGTGGGAATATCTGAACGACTCCTCTAAAAATCCCTGCCACGCCCCTTACCGTTCCTGTTCCGCTTGGAATTAAATCTCCAGCCAAAGAAGCTTCTGCCGAATTTATTCGTATGGCGACCTGATTTGTTCCGTCAGTTAATATGTAGTTGTTTCCGCCCACGAAAGTTGCCGAGCCATCTGCATCTACGAAAGAAACATTTTGGAGTTCGATGTATTGAGATTGGAATATATCTGTATTCAAATCCTCTATGCTTACCACTTTTGCGGTTGGAGTTTGCATTGAATCAAGAATTGTTGCCGCATCTGTGTTGACTCCATCTATTTGCACTAAATCCCTAAAGTCTGTAATAAATCCTCCTCTCACAGAGATTTCTAATAAATCTCCTTGCTTGAAAGAATGTACGGAAGTAAATCGGACAATGATTGCCCCTGTCTCATCCTGAATGGCAATATTGTTCTCATTCGTATTTCCATCCAAAGTGGAAACTACCACGCCTTCAATAATCGTTTTTTCATCAATAGAAATATCCACTCCTTGGTAAATTCCTCTCAATTGAGAAATTGGGGTTGGAGCTGGGCTTACCTCCACTCTGTAAACCGAAGTGCTTGCGATTGAGAATAAACTTCCTGAATAGCCTTTGATAAAAAACTCTATATTGAAACCATCTTCTAAGGTTAAATCTTCAAAAGTATCGAATGAGAATTCTGCTCCTATCTCGCCCGCTTTGGCATTTACTCTGAACTCTCCTTCTCTGAAAGATTGTGGAGAAGTGATGAAATTCTTTCCATACTGGGCAATGTTACTTCTGTAGCCAATCAAAACAGACGAGTTTTCAAGCAATGGCTTGGAGAACGCTATTTTGACTAAATCTCCCTCACCTGCTTTTATGCTTGAGCCGTATTTGCCTGTAATGGCAATTGAAATATGCTCTAACTGACCGCCTTCGTCTCCATCGCAAGCAGAGAATGCCATTGCGCCTAGTAGAAGGAAAAGTATATTTATCTTTCTATGTAATTTCATAATGATATGCTTTTCAAATTAAGCACGTTGTGCTATTATTTCTGTATCTGACTATAATGAGTTTGTATGCCATATAGATGAATAATCATCTAACCTGACTGACTTAGAAAGTCATCGATATACTCACATTGTAATTTCTTCGGAAACCCACCTGCGGCCCGAATACATTTTGCCTTCTGACAAATATTTCATCTAGCAAATTATGAACATTGGCACTAATTTTCGCATCATTCTCTCCAATTTTGAAATAATAACCAGCGTAGATATCAACCATTTTATAGCTTGGGAGTGGCACTAAGCTGTTTCTTTTTATTTCAGTATCTATTTCTTCTGGATTAAAGGATTCATACAAATCATCGAAGAAATTAAATCTTGCCCCAACATAACCATCTTTTAATTTGTAGTGTGCTCCAAGAAAAACAGTGGTTTGGGCAACATCTCCAATTGGCAAATCTTTAGCAAATACGTTAATCGTATCGAGCGTAGTTGCACCATTCACTTCAGTAGCTACAATAGACTCTACATTGTTAGACCAAAACCAATCTCCTAAAGAAAGCATTCCCGTAATTTCTAGGTTAGGAAGCACATTTACAGCACCCTCCAATTCAAAACCTCTGTGAACCGCCCCTTGCCCTGTAATGGCAAAAGAAATCTGGTTTCCTTGCTCATCAAGAAACGAAGTAGAGAAGGCTCTATCATCCCATTTGGTGTAATACAAATTTGCCTTTACCCTAAAAGAACTGCTTCTGTACATATAACCTAATTCAGCAGAATGGATTGTCTCGCTTTTCAGACCTTCCAAGTAGTTGTTTGTGTTCCTATCTTCTGCAAAAGAGTTCCTTAGGAAAGGCGCTCTTGTGAATCTCCCTGCATTAACGTAAACACTATTTCTCCCATCAACCCTATAATTCAAACCTAATTTGAAGTTATAATTATTGAAAACCCGCACATCAGATTTTCCGAATGAATTATCAATGAATGCACTCTGTCCACTCCAAGAGTTTCCGTATCTCCACATTTGAGTTTTAGATAAGTTTAATGAAGCAAAAGCATCAAATTTATCTAAAAAAGTGTGCTCGATTTGCGCAAATGCAGAACCCCAACGCACGTTTCCATCGTAATCATAACCAATTTTATCTCCTTTTCTTGCCACATTGTTCGGAACGAGCAAATTAGCATCAATTCCCGGCCCAGTTTGATCTAACACAAAATCGCCTCCATATAAGTTTCGGACAGTTTCATAGTGTAAGCCCGTGTAGTCTCTAAAATCCAAGCCGAAAATTGCGGTTGTATTAGAACTAATTTTATAGTTCAAGTTAGAAATGATTCCATACCAATTATGGTCGTTATGACTTGCATCTAAATAATAGAGAGACTGCTCGCCAGTAATCGAACCGCTGAATGCATTTCCATAAGGATTTTGAACCGTTTGTTCGTTGGCTAAATTGGCAGTTTGCATTGCTTCCAAATTAATTAGACCATCGTTTTGATTAGGGATATTTTCCGCTGCATAATTGCTTGCATTTCCTGAAGAATATACTCTGGCGAAAGAAACATAAGCTGAAGTAGTTAAAAACATTTTATCGTTAATATCCCACAAGTGCATCAGAGAAATTTGAGGTTTGTGAGATTTATTCTGCCTCGTGTTGAACAACTCGCCATTCAGATAACCTGTCGCAAAGTTTGCCTTGTAATTATCCAGTCTGTCATATTCTTCCAGCGAGGGGGCTGTGAAAACACTTCCTCGGTCAGTTGGCGCACCAAAAGCAGAGAAAAGAATTGAGTGTTTTTTATTGATTTCTTTGGAAAGTGCAAAATAGTAAGACCACGCATCTACATACGCCCCATCAATATATCCGTCTCCTGTGATTCTTGCGCCTTGGAAAGTTGCGGCCCAACCGCCTTCCATTTTCCCCGTGTTCAAAGTCAAGCTAACTCTATTATTCCAAGAACCATTTCCGAAAGCAGTTTCTAATTTCCCGCCTCTTTTGTTTTCGGCAGGTTTTGTGATAATGTTCACGGTTCCTCCTACAGAATTCACTCCCAACTTAGAAGCTCCCAGTCCTCTTTGGACTTCCATATTTCGAGTTACCTCGCTCAACCCCGAGAAATTAGACCAAAACATTCTGCCATTTTCCATGTCGTTCAATGGCACTCCATTCAACATGAAAACGGTTTCTTCCTGGCCGAAGCCCCTAATGTTGATTCTTGCGTCTCCGAAGGCACCACTTCCTTTAGTAGCATAAACTCCAGGCGTAGAATTGAGGATTTCTGGCAACTCCATACCGCCCAATTGTTCGGTTATGACCACTGCACCAACTTTGGAGACTGCTACGGGTGTTTTTCTATCGACCACCACACTGGCAAAAATCTCCACGCCTTCTATTCCCGTGGAGGTGGATTGTATTAAAATGATTCCCAAATCTTGCGTTTCATTTGCTTCGATAGTTACTTTCTTGGTTACATCTTCGTAGCCTACGTAAGTAATTTTCAAGGAGATGTCTCCTGCTTTCAGATTGGCAAGTGTAAAATTCCCATCCAAATCGGTAATTGTTCCTTTGGTAGTTCCATCTACCACAATGGTTACACCAATCATTGGCTCATTAGAGCCTGCTTCCAAAATTTTTCCTTTCACACCGCCAGTTTGGGCAAATGCCACAGAAGGCATTATGAGCATGAGTAGCAATAGTAGTTTTTTGTACATAAACTAGAAGGTTTATAATTATTTCAAGTGGCTAATTTTTTAGCCGTGCAAAAGTAGAAAAAATAATTCCCGATGGGGGAAGTTCAATTTGAACAAATTGTTAAGTGTTGCCCTGCATCAAACTTGTTGAATCGGAATGCGTTTTATTTGCGGAGTCGATTGTTGGTAATAATGGGGAGTCGTTTGACATTCTAAAGTTTGATTCGATGGAAATGCGCAGAACGGTGAGAATAAGGAAAATCAAGATTATAATGCTTCAAGTGATAATAATGACTGGAATCACTAAAAAATGGAATTCAATTATTTATTACTAGTAAAACTAAAATTAAACAAATTATGATTCGGTATTTCAAATCTTTCGTTGGACTGTTGTTGTTTTTGTCAATTTCTAACGTTGTTTTTTCTCAAAATCAGAAAAACAAGACCACTAATAGCCTCTATGAAGTAACAGAAGCTATACGAAAAACCATAGTGCCACGAAGACAGGCAGGTATGCCGCATATTTCAAATCCTGTTATAGTTCCTATGCTATTTGATGGAGCTGTAGTAATAAATCGTACTCATCTTATGGGCGTGAGTCTTGAAGAGATAGAAAGTGTATCTGTAGACTACAACTATTTCAGCAAAAAAGATACATTAGGTAGAACAGCCGACTTAGGGCCTATTGCTATCTATGGCGTAATAGTCATCATGTCAAAAGGTGTGTCAAAGGAAAGACTGGCCTACAACACCCATCATATATTACCCTAAATAGTCATGCCAATTTTAGTTCAAAAAAAATCATTGGCAAATAATTCTTCAAAAATAAGCGATTCACCATTGGCTGGGTTCATATTCACTATCTGATAAGGATTCTCGAACATACTGATTTCTTCTCATCATTTACAGCTTACGAAATCCAACGAAAACATTTTTAAACTGCGTAACATTACTCAATTACCCTGAAACACTCAAATTCCCATTTGCAAAAATGGCAAACTCAAATAAACTCATAATGAACAAGATTTTATTAAATGTGCTATTCTGTGCTTTTTTGCTCAACAGTTTCAACTCTTTCGCTCAAGGAGAGAAAAAGATTACAGGTCTGGTTGGATTTTACAATGTGGAAAATCTGTTTGATACAGAAGATGATGAGGGGAAAGATGACGCTCAATACTTGCCAGAAGGTGATTACAAATGGACTCCAGACAAGTATCAAATCAAACTGACTAATTTGGCAAAAGTCATCAATGCTATGACAGGCAGTTACTCTCCTGATATTTTAGGCTTGGTGGAGATTGAAAACAGGAGAGTTTTGGAGGATTTGGTCAGCCATAAAGACATGAAGAAAAACGGCTACCAAATCATTCATTTTGAGTCGCCCGACAGAAGAGGTGTAGATGTTGGTTTGCTCTACAAGCCACAAACATTTATCCCATTCCACACAAAAGCACTGGAATTACAAAATCCAGCCGATACTTCTTTCAAAACAAGGGACATATTATATGTAAAAGGACTTTTTCAAAGAAAAGATACTTTACACGTTTTCGTAAACCATTGGCCTTCGAGGCGTGGAGGGAAGGAAGATATGCGGATTTTGGCAGGGAAGCTGGCTAGAAATGCAGTGGATTCAATCCTTCAAATCAACCCGAAAGCAAAAATAATTTTGATAGGAGATTTCAATGATGACCCAACCAATCACAGTATTGAACAGGAATTGCGAGCAATTGGCAAAGAGAAAAAACTAGAGGAGGGAGATTTATTCAATGCAAGCTATAAATCTTTCAAGCAAGGTTATGGGTCATTGAAATACAATGGGGCTTTTAATCTGTTTCGATCAGATTATTATTTCCCAAGGCTTAATGGAGAAAAACACAGACGATGTTTTCTATATGGATGATTCTTTCCGAGTTTTCAATCAGGAATGGCTTTTCAACAGTTCTGGGAAATATGCTGGCTATCCATTTCGCACATTTGGTGGTGGAGTTTTCTTGGGTGGCTATTCCGACCATTTGCCCACATTTATTGTGATTGGTGGGAAGTGATAATTTAGTATCAAGTAGTGAGTATCAATTAGCAAGATAAGCCACTAGCTGAAGCTAATGGCAATTGAATGGATATTTCAAAACTTCGTTTCAAGCGCGAGATAACCATTCAATTGCATCCATCTTCAGATGGATGTTCTTACAGCAGAAATAATATCTGTTGAGACCGACTTTCCCAGTTGGAGTATTCGTTCTGAAAGCAAATTTAAGCCACTAGCACTAGCTAAATCTAGTGGCAATTGAATTTTCAGTCAAAATAAATTTGCTGACAATTCAATTGGTTGAACCATCTTGAAATGATTCTTTGGATAAGAGCATGTTTGAATCGACTTTATTTGGGTTTTACGGCTTTTCAAAAGGTCTTTCTTCGTTATTTTTCCCCACATAGCTTTGGCTATACGTCTCAAAAATGCCTAGAAAAGCTATTTTGAAAATCTCGTAAAATTCCCAAAAAACCAATCCAAACTCACTCTAAGCAAGACTAAATATTTCGATTCAAATAATGGTATATCTTCAGCAACTTCCTCTTCTGTTTGCAAAGGTTCTCGCCACTAATTTCCGCAGTTTTGATTTCATTCAACCTTGGAAATGCCAATTTCCCTTGCGAGAGCGAATACATCCACGTCAAGTCGAAGTAGAGGAATAGAAAATTGGATTTTTCTTCTTTCCCGGTTTCTCTTGATTTCAAAGCCAAAGTTTTTGGCAGTTCGCTCTCCGAAAAAGTAGGAACTGCCTCTGACCAAGAACAGATTTGGGAATTGCGCCTAACTCAATTTCCTCAATAATTTTCAGCAAGCCTTCCAAATAATAGCTCAAAAGTTTATTTCTGAAAGGCTTTCCTGTTGGAGTTCCCCACATCACAAATAAGATAATCGAAAGAAGTTCCGCTGTGAATATCGTACTTCTCGTTGCTTGGCATAAAGACCAAAAGCATGGGCGAATAGTATTTGTAAGTTCCTTGTAGCCGATAGATAAGGCGTAGTTGTGAAATGATAAACAGAACCCAAGAAGATAAAAATGCAAAGAAAAACAAAGGATTTTTTGTGATCGCATAAATCCACAAGAAAAAACAATCCTACCCCAAAAACCAACAGCAGAATTGCCACGGTTTTTTGGAATAGGATTGGAGTTTTGTAGAAAAGATTCAACTTGTATGCTAGTTGGTTTTCGGATTGAACTATCTCCAGCCAGCTTATTTTGAAATACGGAAACTGGAATTGGTTTGCCTTCTTGGTAAATTTTAAGTTCCAAAATATCTGCTGGCATACTGAATCCTTCTTTGCCAAGTTGTGTAACAATGGCATTCATCAAATTGTTTTTCAGTTCGTAAATGGGAATGTTTACCTTGTGGTGGTTAATCCAATAGAAGTTCTCAGGTTGATGGTACTTGTGGAGTATTCGTCAATGGTGACGAATGGAGCGAGAGCAGGGCCTTCTGCCAAATGTTCGTAGGATTTCACAATCTGCATAATAATTTGAATCGCTCTCGGAATGTTGTCTCCATAATCCAAACCAATCAGGAAATCGTGTCTTAATAAGCCGTCTCTGGTAAAGTTTACCAATGGATTTTTCATCAGCATTCCGTTTGGCATGTAAATATCTCTTCCATCGTAAGTGCGAATGTGTGTGCTTCGGAAGTGCATGGAACGAACCGTACCTTTAAATCCTTCTACTTGAATCAAATCTCCGATGGTAAACGGACGGCTGAATGCGAGGAAGAATCCTGCTAAAAAATTCTCGCCAATATCTTTGAAAGCAAAACCAATCACAATTGCCGAAACTCCTGCACCAGCCAACAAGCCTCCTGCTACATCTCCCCAACCTAATTGCCTCAGAAATAGAACGATTCCTAATACTACCACAATCATAAATAAAGCGTTCTGGCAATGGCATTCACTACCATTTGGTCATCTACCTTTTTAGGAAGCCTAGTTTGGATTTGGCTTCGAAGCACTCTTGCTAAGAAGAAGAAAAATATTAATATCAAAACACCAATAATTACTTCAGGTGCGTGGTCAATTATATTTTCATAAAAACTATAGAAAGCTTCCGTCAATTTTTCTTTAATATTCATTTGTTATTGCAGATTTTCAGTTAGAATGATGATTAAACTTTATAAGCTACGATATTGTTAGTGGGTTTTGTAGGAAACCAGAGAAAATCTGGATTCTAATGAATCCGATTTTCTCTGTACCCTAATTTGGATATAATATCTGCTTCTATGTCGAGTAATTCCTGCCAGCGTTTGTCAACCAGTTCCCTCTTTTCATATTCCCTCGCCAACTCAATGAAGTTTACGTAATGCCCAGCTTCGGAAACCATAAGTTCGTAATAGAATTTCTGGAGTTCTTCGTCTTGAATGTTCTTCCAAAGCAATTTGAAACGTTCGCAACTTCTTGCTTCAATCAAAGCACAAACCAAGAGCCAATCTATCAGTTTCCAATCTCTACCCAAGCCTTTTCTAATATGCTTTTGGAGTTCGTTTACGTATTCATCTTTTCTGTGCTTCCCGAATTTGTAGCCACGCTTCCTTATCTGCTCCATCACTCGCTCAAAATGACTCCATTCCTCAGCAACAATTGGAGTGAGCATCTCCACCAATTTCTCTTTTTCTGGATAGAGAATAATGAGGGAAATGCAAGTAGAAGCGGCCTTCTGCTCGCAATAGGCATGGTCAATCAAAATCTCCTCAATGTTTTTGCCAGATTTTGATTGTAATAGAACGTAAAGAGTTATATCTTGCGCAATAATTAAAAGTAAAGTATTTGATTTGAAACTTATTTAGATTTTAATATTTTGACAGTCAAGATATTAGATGAGTCTTAGCAAAATAATTTAGATGAAAAAAGCATTTATAAAGCTGTCACAGATTTTAGCAATCGTTATAATTTTATTGTTTATAATTAATTGCATACCAACTTTTTTTTGGTGGGATGATTTTGCTTTTTTTCTTTCAGTTAAAAATCATGATATTATACCTATCTTGTATGACCAATATTTTAATTATGATGGACGTTTTTTGACTCCCATTGCATTTATTCAACATGCATTGATTAAATACTTTAATAATGCTCCATTAATTACCTTTTTTTGGGTCATATCATTTATTTCCAGTATTAGTATAATTGCTACTTTCTATTGCAAAAAAAAAGAAACTCTAGTAATCCTAATAGGTTTGTTAGCATCTTCATATTTAATCCTGTTTAAAACGCACATTAGCCAGACGGTATATTGGAGTGTTGGTGGAATATATAGCTTAGGTTTTTTCTTTGGAGTATTATGGCTGTTTTTTTATAATAAAAGGCAAGATGCGCTAGTTTTAGATGGAACTAATAAAGCTCAATACTACAAATATTTCTTTATCACGTGCATTCTAGTAGGGTTAACATCACAGAATTTATCTATTTGCGCAGTAACCATTATATTGTTTGATCTTCTTTTTTCAAAGAAAGAGAAAAAAAGAGAATTATTAATTGGATTGTTATTGGTTATTCCAGGAATTGTGTTTTTGTCTCTTGCTCCAGGTAATTCTATTAGGAGTGGCATTCCGCCATCACTATCTATTTATACGTTTTCATTTGAGAATATTTATAGGATTTATTCTACTCCATTTCTAATGAGTAAATGGGCTTTTTTTTTATCTCCAATATGCAGTTTGTTTATTTTTGTATATGGAGATTTTAGACAAAAAAAACTTGTAGGATATTCTTTAAAGTATTTTATGGCATCTATTGCATCACCATTCCCATTCTTATTCTTTGAAAAAAGTGTAAGTAGCGGTCGCATCTATATTTACTTTCAAGTATTTTTCCTCATTTCTCTTATTTATCTATGGATTTTTATTTTTAGCAGTCTGAATACAAAAACAAAGAAAAATTTTATTTCTCAGAAGCTTAAATATTTAGCGCAATTCTCAACTGTATTATTGCTATTAGGGGCATCTTATATATTATATTCAAATTTTATATATGGGCTAGATATTAAAAAGTCTATGGATATTAGAAATAATTATATCCAGCAAGAAAAACTAAATGGGAAAAAAGTCATTGAAGTCAAAAAAATAAATTCTTCTAAAACTTGGGGGTATAAAGTTTTTATGCATGAATTTTCTGATATAATGGATGACCCAATGTATACTGTTGAAAAAAGTGCTGCAGAATATTATGGCATAGATTCATTGATTATAAAATGACAGAGACCACAGTTCTTTCCTAGATAGTGTCTCTAAGAAAACTAAAATAATAGATAATAAAAATTTGATTATCAAATACTTAAATAACTATATTCATCATTTTATTCATGCGAATGTTTGAGCATTTTAAGCGTTTAAAATCAATTTTCTGTATTTTTTTGTATCTGTATTAAGATAACATGGCTAAACAGCTTAAATTCGGTGTTTTTATTGATATGTTAATAGATGTTGTTCGGATTGAGTATATCGTATTAGCAAATTTTAAGTAAATGACTATCAATTACTTAAAATCAATTTTGGTCTTTTCTTAGAGGCAATAGATAGAAGCTTGAACTCAAGTTGCAAATATAACTTTTTGGTTCTTCGCTTTTTCGTAAAAATCATGAAAAGACTCTGTCAACTTCTTTGTTAAGTTCATTCCTTTTATGCGATAGGTTAGCGTTTTATTCTTGTTGGATGATAGCTAGTTAAACTAATTAATAGGATGGATTGTTAAAACCAGACCCACAAAAAAAATCGGATTCTAGTAGTGAATATTGACAAAGTTTTTGTATAGGAAGTTGGCAGTGTTCGCAGAACCTGCCAATCTTCAAACTCCATAACTATTTTCTGTCAATAAACACTAGTGAATCCGATTTTCTCTATATCCTAATTTGGAAATAATGTCTGCTTCTATGTCTGAGTAATTCCTTCCAGCGTTTGTCCACTTTTTCTCTGTCTTCATATTCCCTAGCCAATTCAATAAAATTCACATAATGTCCTGCTTCGGAAACCATGAGTTCGTAATAAAACTTCTGGAGTTCTTCGTCTTGAATATTCTTCCAAAGCAATTTGAATCGTTCGCAACTTCTTGCTTCAATCAAGGCACAGACTAAGAGCCAATCAATCAGTTTCCAATCTCTGCCCAAACCTCTGCGAATATGTTTTTAGAGTTCATTCACATATTCATCTTTTCTGTGCTTTCCGAATTTGTAGCCACGCTTTTTTGATCTGCTCCATCACTCGCTCAAAATGGCTCCATTCCTCAGCAACAATTGGAGTGAGCATCTCCACCAATTTCTCTTTTTCTGGATAGAGAATAATGAGGGAAATGCAAGTAGAAGCGGCCTTCTGCTCGCAATAGGCATGGTCAATCAAAATCTCCTCAATGTTTTTTTCGGCAATGTCTGCCCAACGTGGGTCGGTGGGCAACTTCAAATGAAGCATTTTCTGAACTGCATCCATGTTTTTTGTTTCTTTTGCTTGAACAAATATCAAGCTTGTTCCTCAAAAAAAGAAGTAATTGTTTGGATGATTCTGTCCGTATCTGATTCCGTCAGTTCATAGTAGAGCGGAAGTCTTACTAAGCAATCTGCAAACCTATCGCAGTTGGGCAGTTCCCGACCGTCATGTTTGTCTTGGTAGAATTCACTTTTGTGGAGTGAGAGATAATGGAAGACCGCATGAATTTCCTGACTTCTCAAATGATTTATCAAAGCCGAACGCTGTTCCATGTCTTTACAGACCAAATAGAACATGTGTGAATTATTAGTGGCGTAATCGGGAACATTCGGAAGTTCCAATGTACCATTTTCAGAAAGGCGTTTCAATCCATTCCAGTATTTCTCCCAAATGGCTACACGTTTTTGCTGAATGTCTTCGAGATTTTCCAGTTGGGCAAACAAAAATGCGGAAATAATTTCGGCAGGAAGAAAAGACGAACCTACATCTACCCAGCCATATTTATTGACTTCTCCTCGGAAAAATGCAGAACGATTTGTGCCTTTTTCCCACAGAATTTCCGCTCTATCAGCAAATTGCTTATCATTGATTACTAGCATTCCACCTTCTCCAGAAATAATATTTTTTGTTTCATGGAAAGAGAAAGCCGCTAAATGCCCAATTCCTCCCAAAGGCTTTCCTTTGTAATAAGAGTCAACTGCTTGTGCGGCATCTTCTACCACGAATAAATTATGCTTGTTGGCAATCTCCATCACTCTGTCCATATCGCAAGCAACTCCTGCATAATGCACGACTACGATGGCTTTTGTTTTTGGAGTGATTAACTGCTCAATCTTTTCTGCATCAATATTTGGATTGTCTTCGTAGCTATCAGCAAAAATAATCTTCGCTCCTCTCAATACAAAAGCATTCGATGTACTTACGAAAGTATAGGAAGGCATGATTACTTCGTCTCCTTCTTTGATATTAACTAACAAGAGCTGCCATTTCCAAAGCATCAGTGCAAGAAGTGGTCAGTAGGCATTTATGAAATCCGTACTTTTCTTGAAAGAAACTGATGGCATTTCTTGGTAAAATCTCCATTGCCAGAAATTTTGCCAGAAAGCACGGCTTGGTAGAGGTAATGTGCCTCTTTGCCTGTGAGATATGGTTTGTTGAAAGGTATTGACATTTGATTTATGCGTAGTTTTTATTAATCAATTTATTATATGAGAGAAGGCATAAACTATTTGTTTTTTTATCTCTGACTTTTACCAATATCTCCATCAGTCCATTCTTTTTATTGAGAGACAAAATAGAGAACTCAAAATAATATGATTGGTTTGGGTAAATAGGAGCTTTGAATATATTGCTATTAGTTAGGAAAATAGTTCCTTCTCCAGGAATTTCTGTTCCGAAAAATTTTGAAATAAAAGACTGTACAATCATCCCGTGTGCAATTCTTCCCTCAAAACCAGAATCTATAGCATACTCGTTGTCAAAATGAATTTTATTGAAATCTCCTGAAAAATCGGCAAATGATTGAATCTCGGAGTTTGAAATACTAAATTCCTTCTTTTCAATTTCTTTCACACTAAAATCTAAGAGACTATTAATATGATATGTTTCGTATGAATCACTAAGGAAAAAGCCCTCTCTAATCCAAACTTTTTGTACAGAGTAATTAAGAATTTGGGTAGAAACAAGCATTTTGGAGAATCCATTTTGCTTAAAATATGCTTGAGTGAATCTTATTATATCTGAATATACACCTTTTCCTGAGTGAGAGGGCATGACTCCATACAGAACCCCTTCACAAGTATTCTTAGTATCATCAAAAGAGCATGTAGCAAAGCCTATGATTTCTCCATCTTTTTTGACATACCAAGAAATTTTATTGTTTTCAGTTGCAGCTATGTAGTTTTCAGCCCATTCTGTATAGCCATCAAGTATTTTTGATTTGTCAAGATACTTATTGGAGAAGTAGTGGTTTTGGTAGCCTTCAAAAATAACAGGAATCATCTCTGCTAAATCTGAACTATTTTCTTGAGTTATAACCTCAAAGTCCAATTCATTTCTCATACTTTGAACTTCCAACTTTCCTAGAGTACATGAGTAATAAACTAGCGTATCTGCATGCAGGTAATTGAAACCAATATCTTCAATTTCACGGTGGGAAGATTTTGATAAACTAGGTATTCTCAAAATAAGAACATCTACATCGTTTTCTAAAATGTATTTTTTTGTTAACTTTTTGTCAAGTTTTTCTGGCGAGGCTCTGTGTATTTTCATACCAAACCTTTGGCTTTCTTTTTTTGAATAGGAGAAATCTGTCATAACTTTTTTTATTTATTAATGATTGAGTTGAGTTTGAATCAAAACTAATTCCTATTTTTAATATAAACACCCTACACTATTTCTTAAAATGGTTTTTTGTTTGAATTTTAGTCATTTTGATCTGTCTAAAAAGTAGCTTTTTTCAAATGTTTTACACTTAATTTAGATAAGAAATGAGCATAATTACACCTATAAAACCGCTGATTTTTCAATTCAAAAGCCATTGATGTATGTTTCAAATTCTAGCAATTAATTCGTGTTTGATCAATAAATACAGGTCTATTTTTGATGCCTTGAAAAGTTCTGCCTACATACAAACCTACAATTCCTACCACAATAATATTCAGACCCGAAAGAAACCATATTGATACCATCAGACTTGTATATCCATCTACTTTTATTTCCCCTAACCAGTACGTAACAAGATAAAAGACACTTACTATGAATGACAATAAAGATATTGAAAATCCTAATTTTACAGCCAACTTAAGGGGCTTATCTGAATATGCTAGCATGATATTCAAGGCAAGACTGATAAGGGTATTGATATTGTATGAACTATCTCCTGAATGTCTTTCTGAATGAATTACATCTATTTTTGTTTGAGGAAACCCCATCCATTTAACAATCATAGGAAAAATCCTTGTCTTTTCGTCCATTTTATTGAACTCTTGGACAACTCGATTTTTGAATATCCCAAAGTTCGCAATACTACTATCGCTCTTGACCCCTACAAGATAGGAGAATATATAATGAAAAATGGATGATAATTTCTTCTTTACATAACTATCTATACGAATAGACCTACTAGCAAACACCACATCAAATCCTTCTAATGCCTTCTCATAAAGCCTGGGAATTTCCTCAGGTCTGTCCTGCAAATCGCAATCCATCACAACAATCCATTCTCCAGAACTTGTTTGCAATCCTGCAGTAATTGCAGAATGTTGCCCAAAATTCCTACTCAATTTAATTCCTTTTACTCTTTTGTCCAATTGGCAATTTCTCTCAATTGCTTCCCAAGAGTTGTCTGGACTTCCATCTTCTACCAAAATAATTTCAAAATTATCAGTAATTGTGGAGACTGATTCTACAATTCTTCTGACCAATTCATCCACAATTTTTTCAGCACGATAGACTGGGCTAACAATAGAAATCAGTGGATTTTCTTTTTCTAATTCCATGTTCCTTTCTATCTCAATACCCCAATTTCTCTCTAACTCTCCCCAAAGTTTTTCTCGCAATCTGTCTCGCCTTCTCCTCTCCAATCTGCAATTTCTTCTCCAACTCATCAGGGTTTTCCATATAAGAATCGAAAATAGTTCTTTCTTCCGAATATTTTTCAAGAATCAACTCCAACAAAGCCTTTTTTGCATGACCATAGCCATAATTTCCACCTTCGTAATTCGTTCTCATTTCGGCAATTTGGGCATCGGAAGCCAATAGTGAATAGAGCGAAAAAACATGGCAAGTGTCAGGATTTTTCGGTTCTTCCAAAGGTGTGGAGTCGGTAACAATACTCATTACCTGTTTTTTCAACTGCTTTTGAGGAAGGAAAATATCAATGATATTTCCATAGCTCTTGCTCATTTTCTCTCCATCTGTTCCAGGAATCAAGCATCACAGAATCATCAATTTTGGCTTCGGGAACTACAAAAGTTTCTCCATAATTATTGTTGAAATTGCTGGCAATGTCTCTGGAGATTTCCAAATGTTGCTTTTGGTCTTTCCCGACAGGCACAAAATCAGCATCATATAATATAATGTCGGCCGCCATCAAAACTGGGTAAGTGAACAAACCCGCATTTACATCTGAAAGCTTGTCAGATTTATCTTTAAAAGAGTGAGAGTTCGCCAACATCGGATAAGGCGTGAAGCAATTCAAATACCAAGTCAGCTCGCAAACCTCAGGAATTTTCGATTGACGATAAAATACATTTTTATCTGTATCGAAACCGAAAGCCAACCAAGCGGCCGCTACTGCCCGAACATTTTCTATTCTGGTTTCGGCATCTTTTATGGTTGTGAGCGAGTGCAAATCTGCAATGAAAAAGAAAGAATCATTCTTCTCATTTTTGGAAAGTTCAATTGCCGGGATAATTGCCCCGAGCAAATTTCCCAAATGCGGTCTTCCCGAACTCTGAATGCCTGTAAGTATGCGTGCCATTTTATTTACGAAGTACGATTTACGAAGTACGAATTTTTGTTCGTAACTGTATAATTTTCAAAGAGCAAAGCTAATTATAATTGCCAATGGCGCAAACTGAAAAAGCGAACTCTAAAACTCAAATCACAACTTTTCTATTTTTTTCAACTCGCCAATCCGCCAATTTCTTCAATCCAACTACTCGGAGGGTCTCAACGACCACTCCGAAGGTTTTCCTCAACGCAATTCCTTCCTCTTTCTTCTTTCCTCTTTCTTCCTTCCTCCTTTTTCCTTCCTTCCTCTTTCCTCCTCTTTCCTCCTCTTTCCTCCTTCCTCCTTCCTCTTTCCTCTTTCTTCCTTCCTCTTTCTTCCTTCCTCTTTCCTCTTTCCTCCTTCTTCCTTCCTCCTTCCTCCTTCTTCTTTCCTCTTTTCTCAATTCGCCAATTCACGAACTCGCCAATCCGCCAATTCCCCTGACAAAATACATATCCACGCAACCTTTATTTTTTGCTTGGATTTCGCCACGGTATTCGCAATCGAATTTATCTTTGACCAGTTCATAAGTCGCTCCAGAAATGTTGACCTTGTTTGGTTCGCCAGAACTTTCCATTCTCGAAGCCAAGTTCACGGCATCGCCCCAAATATCGTAGGCGAATTTTTTCTTGCCGACCACTCCAGCAACCACTTCGCCAGTATGAATTCCAATTCTAACATCCCAGAAAGGTTTGCCTTCTGCTTTTTGCTGTTTTTGCCAGTTTCGCATCCATTCCTGAATCTCCAAACCTGCCCGAACCATGTCTTCGGGGTTGGTTTTGTTGGCAATCGGCACTCCGCCAGCACACATATAAGAATCTCCAATCGTCTTGATTTTCTCTAAATCATATTTATCCAAAATCTCATCGAAGCCTAAAAAGCAATATTCCAACTCTTTTACCAATTCGGTTGGAGTCAGTTTCTCGGCAATTTGGGTAAAGCCTTTGAAATCGGTAAACATAATTGTTACCTGCTCATAGAATTTTGGAGTGGCATAACCTTTCTCTCGCAACTCTTCCGCGGTGGCTTTCGGCAGAATGTTCAGCAGGAGTTTATCAGAAGTATCTCGCTCTTTTTCAATTGTTTCCTTCTGCATCTGAACTTGCTCCAAAGTGGTAATAATTTCCTCTTTCTGCTGTTCTAAAGCCACATTTTTGTATTCCACCTCTTGCGTTCTCTCCTTTACCAAAGCTTCTAGTTTTCGTTTGGATTCAGCTAATTGCCTAGTTCTCAATCTGAAAAATCCATAAAACAGCAAGTAAGTACCAATAATGAAAATAGCATAAAACCAATAAGTTTCCCAAAACGGAGCTTCAATCTCGAAAGGGAATTCGGCAGGTTTGGTATTCCAAATCCCATCAGCATTGCTCGATTTGACTCTGAAAACGTATTTTCCTGCAGGCAAGTTGGAGTAGAATATTTCGTTTTTTTGGCTTGGAGCATTCCAATCGTAATCGTAATTCTCCAGCATCCATTGGTATTCTACTTTGTGTGGCATTTTGAGTGAAACGCCAATGAACTCGAAAAATAAGCTGTTTTCATCAGGTGGCAAAACCAAATCTTTGGGAACATTGAAACGCTTTTCCACGCCAGAAACATAGCTAGCTTCCTCTCCCGATTTCCAATTTGTGCCTCGCATAGTTAGCCCAACACTCGTGATATTTATATACGTTTCGTGGTTGCTTTTTCTCTTGGGCGAGGTGGCTGAATCGGGTAATTCCCTTGGTTGTGCCAAACCAAACATTTCCTGTGGAGTCAGTGGCAACTGCATTTTTATTGGTTTCAATTCCCACAAAACCCTCTTTTTTGGCATAATGCTCAATATGAATGATGTTTTGCTCATAATCGAAAACCACTTCATCCAACCCTTTTTCACTTCCCAGCC
Organism: uncultured Cytophagales bacterium; assembly: GCA_963729615.1. GTDB lineage: Bacteria > Bacteroidota > Bacteroidia > Cytophagales > Flammeovirgaceae > JBLIFI01. The sequence continues at coordinate 6,307 of CAVSOI010000019.1, read as the reverse complement.
AAAGGTTTCCCTTCTTGTCGAAAGTCATCAGGTTGATGTAATTGGAAGCCATTCCGTGAATGGTATTGTAGGCTTGGAAACGCATGGTGTCCGCCAGGCTTTTAATTGCATTCACTCGTACCACGCCATCGCCCTCGGTGGAAATCCAAGTATTGTTGAATTTATCTGAAACCATTTTCAGAAGATTGTGGGAAACATTTGGGATTTTTAAGCCTATTTTTTTACCATCTCGAATCAACGTAAAATTCCCATCCGAATGACCAAACCAAAACATGCCCGACTTATCTTGATGAATTGAAAAAACAGGTTTGCCAGAAAGTGGATTTTTGATTTCAAACTTTCTAGGATTTCTCTCATCGAACTCCAACCTGCTCACTCCTTTGTTAGTTCCAATCCAATAAACCCGCTCATTTTCTCGGTGGATTGTGAAAACTTTCTGCCCAATCAAGTCCATCTTTCTCATCAATCATTCTGACCGAATTTCCATCGTATATTTTCAAACCTTCATCTGTGCCAATCCATAATTTGTTTTTGTGTTCTAATAGTGCATTTATAATTCCGCTATGCACTCTAGGCATTACCTCCACTCTTTTTACCTTTCCATTGGGTTGGAGAACGAGTTTTTCCAAACCCTTCAAAAGTGCCGAGCCAAATTGTGTTGCTTCTTGTTTGCGGCGCAATTGCAAAAACCTGATGGCTAATCAAGCCGTCATCTTCCGTGTAATGCACAAAAGAGTCGCCCATAAAATGGTCAATTCCGCCAAAGAAAGTCCCGAACCAAAGTGTGCCAGAAGCATCCATCATAATTTGCCGGATTCGGTTATTGCTCAATCCCTGCTTTTCGGTTACGCTCACAAAGTTTTTCCCATCGAATTTGCTCAAACCTTCCCTCGTTCCAAACCACATAAAGCCATCTTTGTCTTGGGCAATTGCCTTGACTCGGTCATTGATTAACCCATCTGCGGAATTGTGTATTTTTTCCTTTCTCCATTTTTTGGATTGAGACGAAATGCCCCAGAGTTTGTGCCAATCCACAATAGCTGATTTCCGTCTTCAAATAGGCAAAGAATTCTTTCTTTTGGGTAGGATTTTCCCTTTTTCAGACTTTTAATATTCGCTTGTTCGCACATAAGCAAACCCTTGTCTGTGCCAATCCAAATATTGCCTTGCGAGTCTTTGCTTAGCGTTCGGACTTTATTGCTTGGCAAGCCATTTTTCTCGTTCAAATAGCTGAATTTCTCACTCACAGGGTTCAGAATTGCAATTCCTCCGCCCAAAGTTGCCACCCAAATATTTCCCTCATTGTCTTGCAAAACACTTCTCACTTCACGGAAAGGCAAACCTTGATCCAATCCGTAAGTCGTGAAATCATCTCCATCGAATTTGACCAAGCCTTTGTTTTCTGTTCCTAGCCAAATGTTCCTAGCCTCATCCTCAAAAAGGCAGCGAATCACGTTGGAAGGCAAGCCCTCGGAAGTGCTGTAATTCTTGAATTTTTGCCCATCGAAAACATCTGCACCTCCGCCTTCTGTCGCAATCCACAAAAAACCTCGGCTGTCCTGAATCATGTCATAAACGCCCGAACGAGACAAGCCTTCTTCAATGGAATAATGAGTGAAATTATAATGTTGGGCAAAGGTAGAAGTGCTGAAAATCAGCAATATAAAAATGATTGGAGTTCTATAGACGAAAGTGGATTTCATTGATGGATTTCCTGTAAAACCTGTGCTTTTGGAGTGAGTAAATTCAGAGTCGGATAAGTTGTAATTATAACTCTAAAATAACAAAGGTAGTGCAGTTGAGATACAATATCTGTAAAATTGAGAATTAGTATTGCTGAAAAGTTGAAACAACTCGTTTTCATAATATGAATGTTTATGTTGGATTTCACTAATTGCCAATTGATGAACAAACAGGAAATTTCATTAGAAATTGCTGACATATTACCACAAACAAGCTATATTTTGTAACTTCGCAAATGAAATTCAATAACTCATTGAAAGCAAACCACTTACGAGGTTAAATTAAACTATTGAAATGGGTAAAATTATTGCAATTGCCAACCAAAAAGGAGGCGTAGGAAAGACAACAACGGCTATCAACTTGGCTTCTAGCTTTGCGGCTTTAGAGTACAATGCACTTATTATTGATGCCGACCCACAGGCGAATGCCACTTCTGGGCTAGGCTTAAATCCGAAAGACTACGATGTCAGTATTTATCAGTGCATGACCGATGGCGGAATGGATGTGCGGGAGTTGATTCAGGAAACTGATTTCGATTATCTGGACATTGTGCCTTCCAACATTGATTTGGTGGGAGCGGAAGTTGAAATGATAAATGTAGAGAAACGTGAAGAAAGACTTCGCAAAGCTTTGCAAGTCGTGAAAGATGCTTACGATTTCATCATCATTGACTGCTCACCTTCCTTGGGCTTGATTACCGTAAATGCACTTACTGCGGCAGATTCGGTACTCGTTCCCGTTCAATGCGAATATTACGCATTAGAAGGTTTGGGAAAACTGCTCAATACTATCAAAATCATTCAATCCAGACTGAACCCAGAACTACTGGTAGAGGGGATTTTGATGACGATGTACGATGTGCGTTTGAGACTTTCCAACCAAGTGGTAACAGAAATCAGAACACATTTTAAGGACATGGCTTTCAAAACCATTATCCCAAGAAATATAAAACTTAGCGAAGCTCCTAGTTTTAGCTTGCCAGTAATTGCCTACGATGCAGAAAGCAAAGGAGCAATTAGCTATTTAGGTTTGGCAAATGAGATTTTGGAGAAAAATGGAATGGCTACAAAGTCGTAAATCTTAGCTAATCTTCGTTAATAAATCATTCAACAAACGCAATCGGTTTCCTCGGAAGCCGATTGTTTTTGTATTTTTGTTAAACTAGTATCAGGTATCAAGTAGTGAGTAATAAGACAAATGAAAAAAAATGTGTTCTTTCAAAATGCTAAGTGGATAAGACACATGTCTTTTTTTAAATTCAATCAAATTGCTTGTTCTATCTATACTGTGAAATAGCAACTATTCACAGCCTATTTTTTTCTTGCTACTTGCTACTCATTACTTGCTACTCAAAAAAGTATGTCAAAAAAACCAGTATTGAAAAAAAGAACGGGAGGATTGGGAAGAGGTTTGTCTTCGTTGCTTTCCGATGCCGATTCGGTCAATCATAGCGAAGAAGAAAAAAGCGAAAACTCGGTAAGTGCTGTTTCCGAAATTCTACTTTCCTATATAGAAACAAATCCTTTTCAGCCAAGAACAGAATTTGAGGCAGAAGCATTAGACGAGTTGGCAGATTCCATCAAAGAACATGGAATTATTCAGCCAATTACCGTCCGAAAGCTTTCTGAGAAAGAATATCAGCTGATTTCTGGAGAGAGAAGATTCCGTGCTTCCAAAATTGCGGGATTGAAAACCGTTCCTGCCTATGTGCGAACTGCCAACGATCAGCAAATGGTGGAAATGGCACTCATCGAAAACATTCAAAGGGAGGATTTGAACCCGATGGAGGTGGCGAGAAGTTACCACAGGCTGATGAACGAATTCAAACTGCGCCAAGAAGATTTGGGCGATAGAGTAGGGAAGAAGCGTTCTACAGTAACAAACTATATGCGTTTGATGAAACTCCCACCCGAAATTGTGAAGGGTTTGGAGCAGAAAAAACTCTCAATGGGACACGCCAGAACATTGGTAAATATTGAAGATACGGCTTTGCAACTCAATCTCTACAAAAAGATTGTGGATGAAGGGCTTTCGGTAAGAAAGGTAGAGGAATTAGTAAAAGATATTACTCTCAAACAGACCAAGAAAGAAACCAAAGAAACTCCAAGTGCACAAACTGCTTCGCAAATTGCTATCAGAGATGTGCAGCAGAAATTGAGTTCCCAGTTTGGCACGCAAATCAAAATCAACGCAGACGATAAAGGAAAAGGGAAAATTGAAATCCCATTTTTCTCAGAAGATGATTTGAACAGGCTGCTAGATTTGATGGGGTATTAAATAAATTAAGAATTAAGAATTAAGAATTAAGAATTAAGAATTAGATTTCCCTAAATGCCGAAGTGTTTTTTTTCCATACTACTATTATTATTGACAGTAAGTAATTTGGCTTTTTCACAGAAGTCAGATTCTTTGGTGCGTCAAAATATAGATGGAAAAGTATTGATAGATTATAAAGATGCCACCGACACTCGAAAAATAAGCAATCAAGCGAAAGCTGCCATGATGTCGGCCGTTTTGCCAGGTTTGGGCCAGGCTTATAATAAGAAATATTGGAAGTTGCCCTTGGTGTATGGTGGCGCAATTGGTTTTGGCGCATGGATTAAATTTAACCATGATCAATATACGGAAATCAGAAATGAATTGATTGCCAAAACCGATGAAGACCCAAGCACGGAAGTAAACCCACGCTTTGCCAATGCCAGCGAACAAACCTTGCGTAGCGTGAGAGACAACACGAGAAGAAACAGGGATTATAGCATCATTCTCGCTACAAGTTTTTCTACGGAATACAAATTATGGATGCTACCGTAGATGCTCATTTGAAAGATTTTGATGTTTCAGATGATATTTCCCTCAAATTTGAGCCTACCATTATCCCAACCGTAAACCAAAGCTTTGTTTTTGGTTTACGAGTTAGTGCGCAGTTTTAGATTATTAAAGAACGGGAAATAAATAAATGCGTGTTTTATCGCAGTTTATTTATTTCCCGTTCCTAATTCTACTTCAAGACTCTAGAGTTAAATACATTCAAATGGAAAATGGAGTGTCTATCCGAGTGTAAAGTAGATATAAATAAGGTGTTTTTTGTACTACGTTCTTCCAGAACGCTCTTGATAAATGCGTTCTGGAAGAACGCAGTACAAATTATTTAAACTAAATCCGCTTACATATAAGTTCTAGTCAAGAGTGTTAAAGTAGAACTAAGTATTCTTCTTCAATTTCAACGAGGTTGAATATTATAGCTTTTTCAAAGAAGAGTTCTTCTAGGAAGAAAAACCTACGAAAAATTTTTATGATAATCCATTTGTAGCCAAAAAGATGGCTACAAACCTAAGTTCATAGCCATCTTTTATATGCCTTCCCCAATCCAATCTACAACTCCTTCAAAGTAATATTTTCTCTGTCTTGCTCTAGCGGTTCTGTTTGCTCCGCAGTTTCGTTGGTATTGATTACTTTAATCATATTCTGGTTTTGCAAATCGTGTAGGTAAGCAAAAACATGTGGTTGCAAATCGGTTTCCGATACATTAAATTGTTGCATCACATCTCTAATCATTTTCTCAACGCTCACAGGTTTGATGATTGCCTTCCAAATCGCTTGTGCCAAATCATCTTCTTTCAAAGTCTCCACAAATTGGCTGTTTGGAGAGTAGGCTGGATGTTGCGCATCAGTTTTCTTCTCAATCCTTACTATTGTGCTATGCAGTTGTACTTGTTCCATGGTTTCTGTTTTTAGTAAATCGTTTCTAATTTAATTCGTTGGATTGGGGAATTGTTATAAGGGTGCGAGTTTCCACCGCATTTATTTTGTGGTTTTCTCTCAAAAAAGTTCCGGTTGGATTTTACAAGTTGCGGGTTCATGAGAGTTTCTCCAAAAACAAAAAGGCAACCTCAAAATGGCGGAATTGAATTGAGCCATTCCCAAACGAGATTCAAACCAATTTCCGTAGCCACTCACAAGGAATCACTTGGTAAATTCCAACCAAAGAAAAAAAAATGTAGTGTGAGGTTTTTCGCTCAAGATTGCTGTGAGTCTGTGATGTTTGAAAACCCTTCATTTTTTTGACAGCGCAGGTGCTATCTCTACGTCAAATAGGAAAATCTGACACATTCTGGATTTGAAAATTTTAGAATAAAAGCCATTCTGTCTTTTATTCTAAAAACGAATGACGAATTTGCGCCAAATTGTCTGATTATCAGCAATTTAACTGATTGGTAATTTATTTGATATATCTCAATCAAAACCAAAAAAGAACTTGAAAGTTGGAAAACTATTGAGTGAACATGTAAAACAAAAACCACATTATTATTTGTAGGCGACAAACTCTAGTGCATAAAATTACCTTGCCTTTGTTGGTCTTAGCCCATTTGCCATTAGAACCGATTTGATATTGTGAAGAATTTTTAATCTTAAATCTATACTAAATTGGAGGTTTGGCGAGACCAACAAACTATCAAAACATTTACTTGCCTTTGTTGGTCTTAGCCCATTTGCCATAAAAACCGATTCGATATTATGAAGAATTTTAATCTCAAATCTATATTAAATTGAAGGTTTGGCGAGA
>CAVSOI010000018.1:0-51128 GCA_963729615.1 uncultured Cytophagales bacterium | reverse complement strand
GTTGATGCTTATATTTTTCTTCATGGTAGAAGTGTTCATTGTAGTAGTGAGTAGATTTACGATGTACGAATTACGATGTGTGATTTGAGAAAAATGCTATGCCCGAATAATGGTCTTAAATATTCGGATACTAGATTTTACGAATTCATCATTCATCACTTTTAATTCTTGGTAGTGGTAAACTGGTAAGGCTAACGAAACAAAATCCATAACGCAAGCGTCCGCTTGTGCCGAAATATCCAAAAGTAGCCTTACATCTTTCACACTACCTAATTCTTAATTCCTTCCCAGCAAAATGTCTTTTTCAAATCTTCAACTTAAGCACGTTGTGCTATTTACTATTTTTGTAATTTACTGTAAATGAGGTTGTTAAGAACTCAAAACAGGAAAGTATTTAAGCTAGACTACTTATGATTGAAGTTGATAGTGGTTTTTAGGCTTGCTTCTTAGTAGTTGCCACAATTTTTTTGGTGGAGTTATTGAGTTCCAGCCAAGTTTCGTTCAATCCGCCCAGAAATTCTTTTCCTTTTTCTGTGAGGATATAATATTTCCTCGGAGGGCCAGATTCAGATTCAACCCATTCGTAATCAACTAATTCTGCTTTTCTTAATCTGGTAAGAAGCGGATAAAGTGTACCTTCCACAACTACCATTTTCGACCGAGTCAGCTCATTCAGAATCTCTAAGGCGTAAACCGTTCCCCTCGAAATTATACTCAAGATGCAAAATTCTAATATGCCTTTTCTCATTTGTATTTGCGTATTTTCGAGGTTCATCTTTCAGCTTTTTTGGTTGGATTGCGCATTTGTCCGTTCATGTGCCAAACACTTGAATAGAGAAATCCAATTATCTTACCACAAAGCAAAAGAAGGTACTTTGCAATGCAAACTAGCTATTTTTTTATATTTAACTAAATGATAATCAATTAGTTAAATATTTTATAAAAACATAATCCTTAATTCTGCCTTGAATAAAACAGAATTAAGGCTTGTTCGGAAGCGATACACGAAAATGGCAGATTGTTCGGAAATGAACAGGTTTGGAATGATTGTTTTGTGATTTGTTTCCATTGTGGATAAATTGCAAGCCTATAGAATCAATCAGAATATGCATTATGATTAAATAATCATTACTTCTCCCAAACTATAAATAAGAAAGATGAGAACAGTAATTGCTCGTTTGCTTTATCCGTTTAGCATTAACGTAACAAAATCAACATCAAAAGACAAAGTGCTTTCTGTAATAGAAAAAATGCACCCATACCAGACTGATAAAAAGTTGATAAGAGTAGGGCCGAATTATGATGGAGGCTATTTGGTTCCTGATGATTTAGAAGGCATAGAAACATGCTTCTCTCCAGGGGTAGGTCCGAGTTCAGCTTTTGAAATATCTTGTGCAAATTTAGGAATGGAAATCTATTTGGCAGACAAATCAGTAAATGGTCCAGCAGAAAATCACAAGAATTTCCATTTCACAAAAAAATTTATTGGACCTTATACCAATGATTCGTATATGACCATGGATAGTTGGGTAGATGATGTTTTAATGGATAAAAAATCTGATTTACTGTTACAGATGGATATTGAAGGGTTTGAATATTTTACTTTCATGAATATGTCTGAAAGATTACTGATACGTTGCAGGATAATTCTTGTAGAGTTCCATAATTTGGAAAAACTTTGGAATACTGAGTATGTAGAGGTCATTTCTACAACACTAGAAAAACTGAACCTCACTCATACTTGCGTGCATGTTCATCCTAATAATTGTAGTAGAGCGAAAGAAAGACACAATTTGACTATTCCAGACGTAATTGAACTATCATTTCTGAGAAATGATAGAATTAGAAGCAAGACGCCTGCAACAATTTTTCCTCATCCGCTAGACGCTGACAACCACCTGACCAACGAGTCTATTGTGTTGCCGAAAGGATGGTACAAAGAGTAATAGTATTGAAAACAAGCTGATTTTATTACAGAAGATGAAAAAAAAGAAGGTAATAATAGACTTTACTGTGCTTAAATATCCTAATTGTGGACTTGGTCAGGTAGCAATTAATTTTGGTCATGAGATTTGTAAAATAGATGATTCAGATATAGAATGGATATTTCTATCTAACAAAGACAATCTATTAGATAGATTCAACCGCAGTAAGTTCAAAAGCCGTTCCTTTAATATTTTCACAAAAAACAGGATAGGTTCAGTAGATGCAAACACCGATTTATATCATATTATCTCGCAACTTCCTAAAATGGGGGCTAAAAAAAGTAGAAGTAATATTCTGACTATCCATGATTTAAACTTCCTAGAAGAAAAAAACCAAAGCGAAGGGCAGGACTATCTACAGAAAGTCCAAAACCATGTAAATAGAGCTTCTATGATTACCTGCATTTCCGAATTCACAGCCTCCGAAGTTAAGAAGCATTTGGTGGTTGCCGATGACATTCCAATCAGAGTAATCTATAATGGAGTGAAAACCCCTGATATCAACATTGCACAAAAGCCTGATTTCTTGCCCAAAGGCGAATTTATATTTACCATTGGCGCGCTAATGGCGAAAAAGAATTTCCACGTTTTGGTGGATATGCTGAAATATTTGCCAGACTTAAAACTGGTAATTGCTGGCCCAAAATCAGAGCCTTATCACAGCAAAATTTTGGATAGAGTCAAGGCAAATAATCTTGAAAATCGTGTAGTAATTTCTGGAGCGATTTCAGAAGAAGAGAAAGCCTACCTATACCATAATTGCTACGCCTTTGTTTTCCCTACCAAGTTTGAAGGCTTCGGGCTTCCAATAATCGAATCAATGCGCTGTGGGAAGCCAACCTTCGCCTCCAACCTAACCAGCCTACCAGAAGTAGGAGGTAAGCACGCTTATTATTGGGAGAATTTTGAGCCAAAATACATGGCGGAGTTATTCAAAAAAGGAATTCAAGATTTCAATGAGAATAAGCAAAAAAGAATTGAATCAATGAAAGCACATGGAAATTCATTCTCATGGGCTGAAAATGCCAAAGTCTATCATCAGCTTTATAGAGAAGTCTTGGGTTTGGATTGAAATAAATACAACTATTGATATTTCTCAACGATTTATTTAACATTGAAACTATGAAAAGAAAGGTACTTATAGATTTAATGATGGTAAAAGATCCCAATTGCGGTTTGGGACAAGTCGCCATGAACTTTGGGCGAGAAATATCCAAAATTGATGACCCGGAAATCGAATGGACTTTTCTGACAAAAAAGCAGGAGCATATTAGTCATTTTGGAGACATCACAATCAGGCAACAATCGCTCAATCTGCTTACAAAGTACTCTTTCATTCCAGTTGATAAAGGATATGATTTATTCCATATTGCTCATCAGAAACCTCGCTACAAGGCATTGGGAAGTGATGTCAATATTCTAACTATCCATGATTTAAACTTTCTGGGAGAGAAAACTCCTAGGAAGGCAAAAAAGTATCTCAGGCAAGTTCAAGGACATGTAAACAGAGCTTCTGTAATTACCTGCATTTCCGAATTTACAGCATCCGAAGTTCGAAAGCATCTTTCATTTCCCGAATCAGTTCCAATCAAAGTAATCTATAATGGAGTGGAAACTCCCAACTCCGAAATTGCCCAAAAGCCTGATTTCTTGCCCGAAGGCGATTTTATATTTACGATTGGCGCACTGATGGCGAAAAAGAATTTCCACGTTTTGGTGGATATGCTGAAATATTTGCCAGACTTAAAACTGATAATTGCTGGTCCAAAATCAGAGCCTTATCACAGCAAAATTTTGGAAAGGGTGAAATCCAACAACTTGGAAAATCGTGTGGTAATTTCTGGAGCGATTTCCGAAGAGGAAAAAGCCTATTTATACCATAATTGCCGAGCTTTTGTTTTTCCCACCAAATTGGAGGGCTTCGGAATACCGATAATTGAGGCGATGCGCTGTGGAAAACCAACTTTCGCCTCCAACCTAACCAGTTTGCCAGAAGTAGGAAAACAACACGCCTATTATTGGGAGAGTTTTGAGCCAGAGAATATGGCAAACGTTTTCAAAGAAGGCATGAAGGATTTCAAGGAAAATAAGCAAGAAAGAATTGAAGCAATGAAAGCACATGGCAATTCATTTTCTTGGACTGAAAATGCGAAATCCTACCATCAACTTTATAGAAAGATTTTAGGATTAGATTGAAATAAATATTTCAGATGACTGTTTATTTTAGCACTATTTCTGATTTTTGCTGTAGAAATTGAGATATACCAGCTTGCGCTAAAAATTAGTAATAATGACTAATCATTAATTTAAAAAATATGATTCCCAAAATAATTCATCAGACTTGGAAAAATAATGTCGTTCCCAAAAAATGGAGAAACTACGCTCAAAAAGTGCAAGATCTGAATCCAGATTGGGAATATAGGTTATGGACAGATGATGGGAATGAGCAATTTGTAGAAGAGCATTTCCCAGATTTTTTAGAAACCTTTCTGGGTTTTTCTAAGAATATCATGCGTGCAGATGTTATTCGATATTTGCTGATGTACAAATATGGAGGGGTTTATTTAGATCTCGATTATGAATTCCTTAAGCCATTCAATTTTGGAGAGCATGAGGTAGTGCTTCCTTTGGAAATGAGCCTTGCGTGTGGCGATGATAGAGACCAAGTGGGGAACTGTGTATTTGCCTCTGTGCCCAACCACCCATATTGGAAAGATGTAATCAATTCGCTGAAGGAAAATCCTCCTTTGGTAAGCGAATATACTGAAGTTGTAGGTGCGACAGGCCCTATTTTTTTAAACAAAATATACAAAGAAAATACCTATAGTGGAATTCACACTCCTGAAAAAATGATTTACCATGCGCCTTCTCCAAATAGGAAGAAAAGTGCCGAAAAAATTCGTAAAAATGGAGTTTCCATAGGAATCCACCATCCCTGGGGAAGTTGGAAAGAACGATTCACGTTTGCTTATGTCAAGCAAAAAATTAAGAAGCAGAAAAATAAACTTTCCAAATTATTTTCCTAGTTGGAATATACTAACAAACTAGAAAGAGAGTCTGTAAAAATGTCTAAAAAAACTCAACAACCATGAAACAAAAAACGCTATTCTTCCTCCTTTTCGCACTTGCTTTTTCCGCTTGTAAATCGAGCAAAAGCAGTTCGGATTCAGACTACACAAACCTGCAAGAAAGATTCCTAACCTCCAAAATCAAAAAATCTTATATCGGAATGACTCAGGCAGACTTCCTCAAAAGCCACACCCGAGATATTGATATTTCCGATGTAGTGGATTTCCGAACTCAAATCACGGAGACTTTTGCCGAGGGAGACATTAAAGAAGTTACCTATTACTTTGACAAAGACGGGAACAAGCCACTTTATGAATACATTATTGAGTTCAAAGATGGCATAGATGTGAATGAAATCGCAAAATCTAAACTGGGCGAACCGAACTCTGAAGATACAAAATGGCTATTCGATAGCAGAAAAGGCTACAAAATAAAAGCATGGACTTTCAAGCAGAAAATAGTGCTTGCCGCCAACCTGAAAGACACAGAGTGGGAAACAGAGTTTTGATTTCGACTATCCTGTCTTGATACTTGATACTAACTACTCAATACTCAATACTCAATACTCAATACTCAATACTCAAAAAAATGCCAGAAAGAGTTGTAATTACAGGAATGGGAGCTTTGACTCCAATAGGAAATACTGCGTCAGAGTTTTGGGCAGGATTGAGAAATGGCACAAGTGGAGCAGGAAAAGTCACCCATTTCAATGCCGAGCCTTTCCGAACGCAAATTGGTTGCGAGTTGAAAGATTTTGTCGCTTCCGAGAAATTGGATAGAGCAAGCATCAAGAAAAGCGATTTATATACACAATATGCTTTGGTGGCTTCCGATGAAGCCGTTGCCGATTCGGGAATCAGTTCCGAACAAACTTCTCCTTTCGATATTGGCGTGATTTGGGGTTCTGGACAAGGCGGAATGCCCACATTTGAGCAACAGTATAAGGAGTATTTGGAAAGCGGACAGAATCCGAAATATTTCAATCCGTTTTTCATGCCCAAATTTTTGGTAAATATGGCTTCTGGAGTGATTTCCATGCGAAATAATTTCATGGGCGTGAATTTTACCACGGTTTCGGCTTGTGCAAGTGCCACTTCGGCAATTATTGAGGCATTCAACTACATTCGTTGGGGAAAGGCAAAAGCAATTGTGGCTGGTGGTTCCGATGCACCATTCATCGAAACTTCTTTCGGTGGATTTTGCGCACTCAAAGCCATGTCCACGCAAAATGACTCGCCCGAAACGGCTTCCAAACCTTACGATAAAAACCGAGATGGCTTTGTAATGGGAGAGGGCGCAGGTGCGTTGGTATTGGAATCTTACAGCCATGCAAAAGCCCGTGGCGCAAAAATTTATGCCGAAGTAGTGGGTGGCGCAATGACTGCCGATGCGTATCACTTAACCGCCTCGCATCCAGAAGGTTTAGGAGCGGAAAGAGCTACGGTTTTAGCGTTGGAAGAAGCAAATCTGACCTTGGCAGAAGTAGATTACATCAACACACACGCTACCTCCACTCCCGTAGGCGATGTGAGCGAAATGAAAGCGTTGGAGAAAATTCTGAACGGAACGAAACCGAATTTCCACGTTTCTGCCACCAAATCTATGACTGGGCATTTGCTCGGTGCAACTGGAGCGATTGAGGCATTAGCCTGTATTTTCTCCATCCAAAACAACCTGATTCCCCAAACCATCAACACCGAAGAACTGGACGATTCCATTCCGCTCACAGAAACCGTGGTTACAAAATCCAACCTAGAAAAAGAAGTGAATGTAGCTGTCTCCAATACATTCGGTTTTGGAGGGCATAATGCGGTGGTGGCTTTTAGAAAATTGCTCAATTAGTGGATTGGCGAATTAGGGTACTGAAAATGTAAAGTATGTTGGCCAAAATTTTGATTTCCAATTGGAAAAAAGCTCTATTTTTTTAGTCAGAAACAGGGCTTTTATATGCAAAAATCACCAGCATGCCTTGTGTGTTCAGTACCTGATTTTCGGTATTTATAAAATAGAAACACTTAAGCTTTGTTGAGTCTAAGGACTCAATAACTGTAAGTTCTGAGGAACTGACAGGCACAAGCTAAAATTTGGAAATCGCAAATAAAAGTCGAAAAAAAACAATCTTTCTTCTTTCTTCTTTCCTCTTTTCTCTTTCTTCCTCTTTCTTCTTTGTCGTTGGCGACCCCCGCTCTTTCCTCTAATCAACACATCAATCCATCAACTATTTCCCTTTGAACTTCGCAGGTCTTTTCTGCATAAATGCAGTTACTCCTTCCGCAAAGTCGGAAGATTTGAAACACTTGGCTTGGTTGAGTGCTTCGTTGTCCAGGGCTTCTGCCAAAGTGCCATTTTCGCCTACTCGCACGTTGGATTTTACCTGCGCCAAAGCTACCAAAGGGCCATTTGCGAGTTTGGCTGCCAGTCCATTTACCTTCTCTTCAATTTGGGCAGATGGAAAAATATGGTTGGCAATTCCCCAATCCAAGGCTTGTTGTGCGGAAACGTCTTGGTTTAGGGCAATCAGTTCGAAGGCTTTTCGGTAGCCCACTGTTCTTGCCAAAAAGTAACTTCCGCCACCATCAGAAGAAAGCCCGATTCGAGTGAAAATCTGATTGAACTTGGCATCTTCCGAGCAGATGAGCATATCGCAAGCCATTGCCAAGCTGAAACCCAATCCGACACAGAACCCTTCTACCTTGGCAATGAAGGGAATCGAGCTTTCTCGAATTGCCAAAATCACAGGATTCACTTTTTCCTGCAAATAATCGGTTACATTAAAATCCTGCATCATGTTTGTGTCAAGCATGGCTCCAGAGCTAAAATTCCCGCCCGCTCCAGTCAAAACAATCACTTTTGTTCCATCCGAGGCACTTTCCCGAATGGCCTCCAACAGCAAAACCATGGTTTCGGGTTTGAGTGGATTCTTCTTTTTAGGTATGTTCAGGGAAATAGTTTTAATTCCGTTTTCAATTTCAGAAGTAACAATTTTTTCAGCAGTATTTGTCTCGCTCATGGTTATATTGGTTATTTTTCCTGTAATTTATGAAAGCTTTGGAGTATTCTCAAATCCATAATTACTTAGCGTATGTTTGAACCGACTTAATTTTGGTTTCTACGGCTTTTCAAAAATGCTTTCTTCGTTATTTTCTCCCCACGTAGCTTTGGCTATGTATTTCTAAAATGCCTAGAAAGCCAGTTTTGAAATGCTCGTAAAATCCCCAAAAAATCAATACAAACAGACTCTTAGTTTTAAATAATTTCAAAATTGGCAAAAAGGAAATTCTAAAGAAACTGGTTGTCTGACATTCTTTGTGGAGTAGCTTTCAAGCGAGGACGCTTGAAGGAGAAGAGCGCATTCTCTGCGCTTTTAGGTCAGAGAATGCGTATTGTTTTTTACTGTTTACTAAACACCACAAAATTTGTCAGACAACCAAGAAACTTAACCCACAAAGCTTAACCCATAATATAAGGAGTTTGCTAAAAAAATCATTCGCAGTAACATATATCAGTCTTGATACTCACTACTAAATACACACTCCCAAAAAATGAAAAACATACTCGTATGTTTTTCAAAAATGCCTAGAAAGCCAGTTTTGAAATGCTCGTAAAATCCCCAAAAAATCAATCCAAACAGACTCTTAGTTTTAAATAATTTCAAAATTGGCAAAAAGGAAATTCTAAAAAACACTTAACCCGCAAAGCTTAACCCGTAATATAAGGAGTTTTATAAAAAATCATTCGCAGTAACATATATCAGCCTTGATACTTGATACTCACTACTAAATACTCATTACTAAATACACACTCCTAAAAAATGAAAAACATACTCGTAGGCATAGACTTCCATAAAGAAACCCAAGTGCTTATTTCCGAATCTGCCAAACTTGCCAAGGCTTTTGGGGCAAAAGTCTGGCTAATTCATGTCGCCCCGCCCGAACCAGATTTTGTCGGTTACGATGTGGGTCCGCAATATATTCGGGATAATTTGGCGGAAGAATTGCGAGAAGAACACAAAAAGTTGCAGGTTTACGCCAATCAGCTAGAAAGTTTCGATATTGAAGCGGAAGGCTTGCTCATTCAAGGCGCAACAGTGGAAATGGTATTGGAAGAGTCGGAAAAACTGAATGTAGATTTGATTGTGGTCGGGCATCACGAACATAGTTTTTTCCATAGCTTGCTATTCGAAAGCGTTTCGGCTAAAA
Organism: uncultured Cytophagales bacterium; assembly: GCA_963729615.1. Lineage (GTDB taxonomy): Bacteria > Bacteroidota > Bacteroidia > Cytophagales > Flammeovirgaceae > JBLIFI01. The sequence goes on along the minus strand of CAVSOI010000018.1, from coordinate 41,875 downwards.
TTGTCAATAAATCCAAAGTTCCCGTACTGATTTTGCCATTTGGGACAGAAGGATAGATGGTCGGATTGTGAGATTGTTAGATTGTTAGATAAATAAGTAGAGTAGTCAGACAAAACTATTGCAACATCTTGTATTTCATAAGATACTGATTGTCGATACATAATTTACTATGGCATCGACCATCTGACTTTCTATTTTGTACTTGTACTTAGACTCTGAAAATTTTATTTCTATCTTTGAAACTTAACTCAAAACATTAGAGATTAAGAACACAATTTCATTATAAAAACCTCAGACTGGCGAGCCTAAGCTGGAGTTGCACACAACCATCGCCAGCCACTCAAATCTCTTCTATTGACAAACCCATTATAACGGTCTAACTATCCAGGGCAACCGCATCTAATTTAAGCCTTTTTTTGCCTATGAAAATCTAAACAAAATCGTTACTTAATAAAAACAGTTGTTGGTCTCACAAATTATTTAGGAACGCACGTTTATTTTAAAAAAAAATTGTAATGCTAAGTGCAAAAACTTATGATATTTATTGCTAAGACGGGGAAGCCACCTTCCAACAATGGCAATTTAACATAGCTATTTCTATAAAATTTAGGGCAAAAACCTCTTTTTTTGATGCGGTTGCCCTGCTAACTATCTAACAATCTAACCATTTATCAATCTAACAATCTAATTCTTGATTCAACGAAAACTCGCTTGGCAATTTCTGCAAAACAGCAAATGGCTGATTGTCTCCACTTTCATAAAACTGGGAAGTAGCCTGATTTTCAATAAAATCATGGCAATTTTCTTGGGAACTACAGGCATTACGCTTTTCGCCCACGTCATGGATTTGTTCAATCTGGCTTTGGCAGTTCCGCAGGAAGGCGTTCATAAAGGGACGATTCAGGCGTTGAGCAAGCGGAATCTCACTCCAAGCCAAAAAGGAAGCTATGTAGGAATGGCAATTCTGATGAACTTCGGTTCATTTCTCGTGGTTGGAGTTTACCTGTTGCTGTTTCATCAGTCGTTCTTCACGCTTTTCACTTTCGGGATTTCCAGTTTGGTTTGGGGAGCGATTTTCCTGACAGCCACTTTTGCGTATCTCGTTCACGTATTTCTATTGTTGTTCTGGCAAATTGAAGAAGATTTCCAGAGGCTTGCTATCCTAAGCGTGCTAGGTAACTTATTGGCAATCTGCCTGTTAGTGATTTTCACGAAATGGCTTCCCTCCTACTCGCTTTTGGCTTTCCCACTCGGGTTGGGCAGTTCAGTCGTTTTTTCATTTCTATTTACCTACCGACTCATCAGAAAGAATTATGCGCCAATTAGCCTGAAATGGAACACAGATTCTTTCCGAGATTTGGGCAGTTTCCTGCTTATGGCAATTTTCTTTTTGCTGTTTGAAAGAGTAGTTAGTTTTGGCGTTCGGGAATATTCCATCTACTATTTCAGTTCGGAAAGTACAGGTTTTTGGCAATCGGTCGCCACCATTTCCACCTATTATTCGGGCGCATTTACAGCCATCGTGATGGCAGTTTTCTATCCGCAAATCACAAAACTGATTTCAGAAAAAGAGACGTTGAGTCAGTACCTGAAAAGTACTTTCGGAATGGTTTCTTTGGTGCTGATTGCAGGTTTGGCATTCGTTTATATTCTCAGAACCTCAATTATGGTAATCGTTTTCACAGACGAATTTGTGATTGCCAGCGATTTATTCCGATTCCAGCTTCTGGGAGATTTCTTTCGGTTGAGTGGATTTCTTTTGGGAGGAGTTTTGTTGGCACAAGTCCGAATTAAAGCTTACTTGGCAGTTCAAGCGATTTCCGCAATTGCCTACCTGATTTCTATTCCGTTGCTGATGAACGATTGGCAACTCGAAACTTTCCCTTTGGCACATTTCATCAGAAGCTTGGTTGGATTTTGCCTATTGCTGTTTTTCACTAGAAAAGTGCTTTTTGGGGAATCGTGAATTGTTTTGAGGCATGAGACAAAAGATGTTAGATATAAGAAAACAGATTAGATATTATTACGATTGGTTTTTTTATAGCATATTACTACGCACGAGCGGGATGGGAATCCCACACTACAGTATTTTAAACAGTACCTCGACTCTCTGATGGGATTGGTAGCCGATGCTATTGCCTTCAATGGGACTTGCCTTCAAGTCGAGACGAAAATCTAGTGCAATACATCAATCGTGATAATGTCTATTGAACTACTGATTTTCAAAAAATCTTAGATTAGAATCTTTCCAAATTGAGTTCCCAACACTCGCCAAATCAACAATTCTTGGTGCAAACGATTGATTATTTGCAAGGTCATCATGTATATTCGCATAATGTATGCGTGCATAACAAGTTCGGCTTTTTGTTGTCTCGCTAATTCATTAAATTACGTGTTCGCTGTTGGGTTTAGTACGTTCAGGAAAACACTCATAAATTCTAGTGTCTCATATCTAAAATCTTATATCTCAAAATAATATGGAAGCAGGTTTCACACTTTTTCAAATACTCGTTTTCTTGGCAGGTTTGCTGGGTTTCGGTATGCTGATTTACAATCGAATCAAATATTTAAGAAGAAACATTCTGTTGGGTAAACCCATTGGGCCAGTCGCAAAAGAATCTGTAGGAGAACGAATCAAAAACACACTTTTCATTGCTTTCGGACAGAAAAAGATGTTCGATAAGCCTTTCGTAGGCTTAATGCACCTCGTAATCTATGGTGGCTTCCTGCTTATAAATATTGAGATTTTGGAAATCATTCTGGATGGAATGTTCGGGAAGCACCGAATTTTTGGCGCATTTCTCAACGGTGGTTCATTTCAGGTCGCCTATAAATTTCTGATCGGATTTTTTGAGTTCTTGGCATTTGGAGTCGTAGCGGTTTGTGTGGTTTTTTGGTTGAGAAGAAACGTTTTCCCAGTCATGCGTTTCAAGAAGAGGGAAATGCAAGGTTGGCCAGAAATGGATGCCAACATCATTCTTATTTGGGAGATTGTGCTTATGTTCTTCCTATTCACGATGAACGCAGCCGATAGCATTCTCCAAACCCGAGCAGAAGAAAGTGCCTACGTAGCCAGCCATTACCCACAAGTTGGCAAATTTCTCATCAGCCAATTCCTAATTCCGCTTTATGATGGTTTTGAAACAAATAATTTAATTCTTTTGGAAAGAGGCGCATGGTGGGCGCATATTTTCGGAATTATGGGATTTGCGCTTTACGTAACTTACTCCAAACACCTACACATTATGTTGGCATTCCCCAATGTCTATTTCGCCAAACTCCAACCAATGGGGGAAATCGACAACATGGATTCAGTTACCAAAGAAGTGAAAATTATGATGGGCGAAATGGAAGATGATGGAAGTGGCGCTGCAGGAGAGATTCCGAGTTTCGGGGCGAAGGAAGTAACCGATTTGAGCTGGAGAAACCTGATGGCCGCTTACACTTGTACGGAGTGTGGTCGCTGTACTGAGCAATGTCCTGCCAACCAAACAGGCAAATTACTCTCTCCAAGAAAAATAATGATGGACACCAGAGACAGAACCGAAGAATACGGAAATATTCTGGATGCCAACAAAGGTGTTTTCGTAGATGATGGAAAAAAACTGTACGGAGACTATATTTTGAAAGAAGAATTGATGGCTTGTACGGCTTGCAATGCTTGCGTGGAAGCTTGCCCAATCCAAATCAACCCGCTCGATATTATCTTGCAAATGAGAAGATACGTTGCCATGGAAGAGTCTGACACGCCACAATCTTGGAATATGATGTTCCAAAATGTAGAGAATAATGGCGCACCTTGGGCATTCTCCAACTCCGACCGAGACAAATGGGCGAAGGAAATGGCGGATTGATTATGAACTAAACTTCAGTAAACATGAAAAAATCAGAAGTAAATAAGGTATTAAATCATACTACATGACAATTTTTGAAAGCCACTATTTTACCATACCCCACCCCTGCCCTAAAAGGGGAAGGAGCTAAATCCCCCTCCTTTTGGAGGGGTTAGGGGAGGTAGAAAAGCTGAAATTTAAGCTATTGAGAAAAATTGTCATGTAGCATGGTATTAAATGATTTTTCTCGCCATTGTTGGTCTTAGCAATCGGTTGCTTCGATGAGTGACAATTTTAAAAAGACTTAAATTAAGACTCTAAATCAGTAAAAGCTTCTAACGAGACCAACAATTTATGATGAAAAATTTGGGCGACTCAAACCGATATACCTATTAATGTGTTAAATGATTTTTCTGAAGATTTTGTCTTGGAAGAATTAGTGGAGAGACTTCTTTTCATAGAAGAAATAGAGAGGGGTTTGGCTGATTCAAAAAAATGGCAAAACAATGAGTCTAGGAGAGATTCGTATGAGTTTTATTGACCGCTAGAATAAAAGACAAAATGCGAGAAAACTATATAGAAATAATCACGGTAAATCCTGAAATATGTCATGGAAAACCAACCATCAGGCATAAGCGATATACGGTGGAAATGATTCTCGATTTGTTACTAGCTGGAAGTACGCATCAAGAGATTTTGGAAGATTATCCTAAGCTAGAAGAAGAAGATATTTTGGCTTGCTTGGCTTACGCAAAAAAAATGACTCAATATTCTAGTGCATTGAGTTCTAAGTTCTGGTTGGTATTTTTTGGAATATTTTTTTCTTCTACAAAGCAAAATTTGCAGGCATAGCCTAGCTACGGCTAAGAATTTTAATGCAGTAGAAGGAAAAAAGATACATAAAATACAATCACGAACTTAGGAATTGATGCACTAGTTATACAAATAGATAGTTTATAAATAATCTTACCTCCAATTTTATGGACATTCAAGCTACAAAACTCGAACTCGTTAAGTTGATTGTAAATTTGGAAAGTCAGGAAATGGTTGAAAAAATTTTCAATCTCGTTGTATCTGAACAGTCAAAAGATGACTTTTGGTTGGAGACAAACGAGTTGGAGAAAATGGAAATAAAGAAAGGAATAGAGCAACTTGACAATGGAGAGGGAATTTATCTCGAAGATTTCCTCAAAAAAGTAGCAAAATGAAAATAAAGCTATCTCCATTAGCAAGTGAAAAGCTAGAACTACTATTAGATTATTTGGAAAGTAATTGGTCTGAAAATACTAGAAATTCCTTTCTGTATAAATTACAGCAATCATTCAACAAAGAAGCAACTCACCCTAGAAGTAGTATAGAGTCGGCTGAGTTTCCAAACCTATTCGAGTGCATTGTGAATAAACAGAATTCATTCTAAGTAGTGTTCGCTAAATATTTTCCTATTATAAGAACATCAAAGGTGCAACACTGTTCTTAGTTGTCAAAGACACAAGCGGACGCTTGCGCTATGTTTTTTTGTTGTTTTTGACGCTATTTACTTGCCACCATTCAAAATAGGAAATTATTTAAGTACACCTACTTATTACAGAATTGAAATAAATGAAATTCAAATTATTACGATTACAGACAATAGGCAAAATCCAAGAGAGATTGAAGAACTGCTGAAAAAATGGACGAAAAAAAATCCATGATATAGTTATATATTTTGATTCAAGTAGTCTAGCTTAAATACTTTCCTATTTTGAGTTCTTAACTAACTCATTTAAAGTCAGGTACAGAAGGGTGCGACCCTCCGCTAATAAATAGCACAACGTGCTTAGAAGAATAACAATAAGAAAATATGTCTGAAAATAAAGTACCAACAATGGCAGAATATGCTGCCAAAGGCGAAATGCCAGAAATCTTGTTTTGGGTGGGCTGTGCAGGTTCATTCGATGATAGATATAAGCGAGTGACTAAGTCTTTCGTGAAAATCCTAAACCATGTGGGCGTGAAATTCGCCATTTTGGGAACAGAAGAATCTTGCACGGGAGATCCTGCAAGAAGAGCGGGAAATGAATTCCTCTTCCAAATGCAAGCCATGACCAACATTCAGGTGTTGGATGGTTACGGAATCAAGAAAATCGTAACGGCTTGTCCACATTGTTTCAACACCATGAAAAATGAATATCCGCAATTGGGCGGGAATTATGAGGTAATTCATCATTCTACTTATCTTCAGCAATTGATTGATTCTGGGAAAGTGAAAATGAAAGAAGATGGTGAATTCAAAGGAAAGAAAATCACTTATCACGATTCTTGTTACTTGGGCAGAGCCAATGATATTTACGAAGCTCCAAGGCAAGTGCTAGAAGCTTTAGATGCTGATTTGGTGGAGATGAAAAGGTGTAAATCTAAAGGTTTATGCTGTGGAGCGGGTGGAGCGCAAATGTTCAAAGATGCTGAACCTGGAGACAAGGAAGTAAACATCAAAAGAACTGAGCAAGCCTTGCAAACTGGTGCAGAAGTGATTGCCGCAGCTTGCCCATTTTGCATGACCATGATGAGCGATGGCGTGAAGAATAAGAATAAAGAAAATAAAGTGGCTGTGTTGGATTTGGCGGAAATTGTGGCGCAGAACAATAAACTTTAGCATTATTTATCTTTCAAACAGAAAACCCCGACCTCTCAAAGATGTCGGGGTTTTTCTTTCAAATCTCATATCCGAGCTTTGTCAACAAGTCGTTGCCGAAAACCTTTTCAAAAGCTTCAATGTGCTCAGGCTGAAATTCATCTTTCCAACCATCTGTTTTCCCCTTTCGGAAAGTGCCAGAACGCTTTGGGTTTTGCCCACGCTGAATCATACGGTCAATATTTGAATTAGATGGCGTGATTTCTAAAAATTTGAGCAACTCTTGAACTTCCTTGTATTTTTTTACTGGGTTAGTTAAGTCTTCAAATTTAACTACATACGTGTTTGGCGATTCAATCCAAGGCAAATACGCCTCGTAAAAGAGTTTTAGGTTTGGAATTGATTCAGAATTTACATTGTAACTGATTTTCCCCTCTCCAAAACCTTCGATTACTCTCAAAAGCCGTTCTTCATTTGTCTGGAGTTGGTTGTATAGTGGGAAGTGGTAATGCTTCTCTTTCGATTTCATTACATAATAGTGCATGGAGACTGCTACGTCTCTTGGGTCACGCAAAACAAAAACTTGCTTGATTTTTTTTTCTGTCAACCAGTTGTCAATCTGTTTGCTATAAGGAATATGACCAAGAAAGACCGTATCTTCTGAAAAATCTGTCAACTGCCTTTTCACAAACTCGAACCTTTCAGAATCAACTGAAAACTTATCGGCATCGGTGGCGTCTCCTCGCATTTTAGAATAAGGAACAGAAAAAAGCATATTACTCAACAGGTGTGTTCCCGATTTGGGAATGCTATTGATTAAAACAGGCTTTTGTAATAAATCATCTTTCAATATCCGCTTAATGGCTGGTTTAGCGAGTTGGTGCAACCAAGATTTGAAACTCATATAGTTTTATTCAGATTTAATGGACTGGCAAAAGACTACTTTTTTATATTTTTCCATGTATTAAGTTCTCTTGATAAGTAGTCTATTTTAAATACTTTCCTATTTTGAGTTCTTAGGAACGGAAAATAAATAAATGCACATTTCCTATTGCTTATTTTTGATCCGGGACACGTTGTCTATTTGTCGTTAAAAATTGCGCCATAGTTTCGGACTGGCGTTCCATCGGACTGGCGCCCCAGTGCTTTGACTACAATTTTTGCCTGAACTAGTCAAAGCCAACGTGGCTCGACCCAACCTCAAAAACAAACTGCAATAAAACAGCACCTTATTTAATTTCCGTTCCTTAACTAACTCATTTAAAGTCAGATACAGAAATATTAAATAGCAAAACGTGCTTACATAATACTTATATCTTGCTACTTAGTTACTAGCAAAGCTTGACATAGCTTCCCATGAGAATTACGTTTTCTGGATATTTCTCAAAAATCTCTTTTACATTTTCATCCAAATAATATCCTTCAAATTCTATTAGAAACCAATACTTGAACTCTGAACCAATTTTTGCCGGTCGGCTGTCAATTCGGCAAAGGTTTACCTGGGCTTGGTTGAATTCGTCTAAAAATTGCGCCAATGCACCAGGGTTATCGGGTATTTTAGCCAGAATAGTTGTTTTATCATTATCACTTTTCTGATTCATAAAATCCTTACCAATAATCAGAAAGCGAGTGGTGTTGTTGGGACTGTCTTCTACATTTTGGAAGAGATTAGGCAAATTGAAAAGCTTGGCGGCAATTGGCGAACAAAGCGCAGCTGTGTTCTTCTCTTCTGATGCTTTCTGAGCCGCCATAGAAGTCGAACTTACTGGAATCAGAGTAACTTTATCTCCAAAATAATCTCTCAAAAAATTCCTACATTGCTTAAAAGCGATGTCTTTGGAGTAAATTCGTTCGATTTTACTTACCGACTCTTCATTTGAAGCAAGTGTAAAATGGATAGGCATGGGCAATTCAGCCACAATTTTGAGTTCGTGGAGGCAGAGTTGCTCAATAGTTTCGTTGACAATTCCTGCCTGATTGTTCTCTATGGGAATTACCCCGAAACGAACCCGATTGGTCTCTACACTTTCAAAAACGCCTGTAATACTATTGAGTGGAATATAATCACTCATTGCCCCGAATCTGCTTTCGGCTGCTTGGTGGCTGAAACTTCCTTCTGGTCCCAAATAGGCAATTTTCTCTGGCAGTTCTATGTTTCTACTAACAGCGAAAATCTCCAAAAATATAGCTTCAATTGCTTCTTTATTCAACCTTCCAGAACTTAAACGCTCCATTCTGTCTATAATAAACTTCTCACGTTCAGGACGATAGATAATGGAGTTGCTTTTCTTTTTCAAGTTACCAATCTCCTTCACTACATTCATCCGCTCATTCAAAGCTTGCAAAAGTGATTCATCTAAATTGTCGATTCTTTGCCTGAGTTTATTTAATTCATCTTCCATTAGTTCCCAATTAAGCACATTGTGCTATTCATTATTTTTGTAGTTGTCTATAAATGAACTTGTTATACAAAATCGAAAGTTCATTCAATGCTCATTACAGTTGACAAAAATACCAAAACCTATGAACTTTTCAATTCATAGGTTTTGGCATTGCAATCTATTGCTTTTTTTGGAGTTTTACGTTGGCAACTCCACTATCGTTTGCAAGTTCTTTGCATTACGTGCATTACGGATTGAGACTTAGGTTTCAAAACAGACTTTCTAGTGCATTGAGTTCTAAGTTTGTGTCTGTATTTTTTGGAATATTATTTTCTTCTGCAAAGCAAAATCTTCAGTGGTTCGACATTTCGACATAGCCATAGCTACGGCTAAGAATTTTAATGCAGTAGAAGGAAATAAGAAACAAAAAATAGCAACACGAACTTAGGATTTGATGCACTAGGCATTTCAGAAACACGTAGCCAAAGCTATGTGGGGAGGAAATAACGAAGAAAGCATTTTTGAATAGCCGTAGAAACCAAAAATAAGTCGATTCAAACATACTCTTATAATCGAATTCCCATGATTGTAATATCATCTCGCTGCGGTTCTTCTTGCTGATGCAAAGATAACTCTTCAAGCAAATGTGATTTTTGCTTCTCCATATTGAGTGAGGAAATGGAAATGAGTTGCTTTTTGAGTTTTCCTGTTCCGTATTTCTTTCTGCTGGGCGAGTTCTGATCTACAAAACCGTCTGAGGTCAGATAGATAATATCCTCTTTGTTTAGGATGAGTTCCTCATTTTGAAAACTTGACCCGTCTTTCTTTTGAAATCCACCTACCGATTTGCGAGTGCCTTTCAATTTTTTGAATTTGCCTGACTCTATGTAAAAGAGAGGGCGTTTTGCTCCCGCATAAGTAATTTTGAATTCCCCAGATTCCAAGGTCTCAATCGAGCAAAGTGAAATATCCATTCCGTCTGAATTGAGCTGTTTCTCCTGTTGAAATGTGGTAATCACACCAATATTCATTAACTCCAAAATACCTGCTGGATCCAATACATTCTGCTGATTTACAATGGTATCCAATAAATCGTGTCCAATCAGCGACATGAAAGCTCCGGGAACGCCATGCCCAGTACAATCTACTACGGCAAAAAATAGTTTCCCTGCCATTCTGGTAAACCAATAAAAATCTCCAGAAACAACATCTTTTGGACTGAAAAGCACAAAATGGTCGTTCACATACTTGCTAATTGTTTCATTTGTAGGCAAAATAGAATGCTGAATCGTCTCTGCATAGCGCAAACTATCCATAATTCTACGGTTTTTGCTACCTAACTCATCTCTTGTATTTTTTACTTCATAATAGGTTTCAGAATTATTGATTGCAATAGACACGTAAGAACCCAAACTCCTCAAAATCGTAACATCTTCGGGCGTATAAGCATCTTTTGTGAAACTCTGGACGGTAATTACACCAAGCATTTCGCCTTTCACTTTGAGCGGAAGGTAAATGAGAGAGAGTGGCAAATCGCCTTCTATGCTTTGAATATCTTGGGTCTGAATATATTTTTCGTAGTCTTGATACACATCTGTAATAAGGATTTCCGCATTCCGTTCTATGCACCAACTAGAAAGGTCTCTTTCAGGATTATATTCTGAAAAGTGAGTTGGCAAAACCTCTCCTTTTTCCATGTATCCCTTGAACATAATCTTCTTTTTGTCCTCATCAAGCACTCCAATTCCAAACCCGGAAGCATCCATCAAACGATTGACGCTTCCGTAAGTCTGTTCTACAATACTGGTTAAATCTAACAAAGAAGTTAATTTCTGCCCTATTTCAGTCAAAATTTTCACATTCATATAAGCCTTTTCAAGCTTATCTTTCTGCTTGGACATCTCCCTATTCTTCAATCCAATGTAATCTCTTTGGGCCGAAACCTCCTCTTGTTGCTGGCGCAGTTCCTCGTTGTTGGTAAGCACTTCTTCTTTTTGCAATTCCAACTCTTTAGTTCGCTCAAACACTTTAGATTCCAATTCTTTGTTGGATTGTTCCAAAAGTCTCTTTGCTTCAGATTCGGCAACATTTTTCTGCTGTCTGATTTTCTTGTACCGTTCTGCAAGTGCCAATGATATAAGTATGACTTCCATTGCCGCTCCAATTTCGAGCGCATGACCCGTGAATTTATTATCAGGCAAAATCCCCATTGCTCGCAATGCCATAATGGTATTTCCAATCATGTACATTGTCCAGGCAATCACAAAAAATTGAGCCGTCTTTTTCCCCTCAGAAGCAAAGTGAAGTCCACCTCCAATTACCGAAAGGCTTACAATCAAAACCATGAATGAGCCAAACCGAATGAGCATTGAATAGCTCGAAAACGGAATGGCGAGAATACTGAGAACAAACACGACAATCAGAGCCAAATAGTAATAGTATAGCTTAATGGCTCTTTTTCTGATTCTGAGAAAAGAAATTGAAAACGCCAGGATTGAAATCATCCAACCGAAAATGGAGAAAAGATGTACTTGATTCTGAAAAGCAGGATACTCGCCCCAGAGGTATTGAAAAGTGTGTCCGTGAAGTGTGGAGACGTATAAAACAGCAAAAAATATGGTAATAGAATACAGCAGATAATTATAGTCTCGCAATGACGAATAAATAAATAAATTATAAATCATCATTACCAGCATGAGACCGTAAAAAATTCCGTAGTAGAGTTCCCAGCCAGTTTGAGATTGAAAAACCTCTGCAGAACGGCTAATAGTAATTGGAATAGCAGTTGAACCCTCGGTTTTTACACGAACAAAATAAGTCTTAGTTTCTTTTTGGGTCAAATTGAGCGGGAAAATGAAATGGCGGAATTTCACAGGTCTTTTGCTCATTTCAACTCTATCTCCAATTTTCACAGACTGCCAGTTTCCTTCGTAGTCTTGTTGGTACAAATCCACATAATCCAGACTCGCATAGCTGATTTCCAATTCCCAGTCATCATATATACTATTGTTGCTCAAAGTGAACTTTAACCAATAGGCATTATCTGAAAAACCAAAATTAAGTCTGGATTCATCTGATTGCACGAATCTGGAATCAAAAGCGGAATCACTGACCGCCAAAATATCGTATTTGCTTTGCGTGGAGTCAGTAAAATATCTTAGATTTTTTCCAATGGAAAGTGTCGAAACATCATCTCCCAATTGTATGATTCTACTTTCTGATTGTGCTTTTGAGACATCAACCAGTCCGAAGAACATCAGAACTATTAGGACAAAAGTGGAATAATTTGTTTTTCTACTCATTAAAAATCGCTTGTGGAATCATAAGAGTACATTAAACTTATTGGCAATAAGATGGTTCAAGAAATACTGTAAAAAAGCTTAGGAACTAGTTAATAATAACTAGTAACATTATCGCAGTTTATTTTTGAGGTCGGATTACGTTGGTTAGTCAAGCTGTTCCCAGCTGGGACAAAATAATGTGGCATAGCACTGGGGCGCCAGTCCGATGGAACGCCAGTCCGATGGAACGCCAGTCCGACACTATGGCACATTATTTACACCCGCAGTGGAACTGGAAGAATAGACAGCGTGTCCCGAACCAAAAAGAAGGAAGGGGCAGTCCCACTGAGAATTTTAATAAGTTATTTTTTACTTGTTCCTTAGTTCTACTTTAGGACTCTTGACTAGTGCATTGAGTTCTAAGTTCATGTCTGTATTTTTTGGAATATTATTTTCTTCTGCAAAGCAAAATTTGAATGGTTCGGCAATCCGATGGTTCGGCAATCCGATGGTTCGACATTTCGATGGTTCGACATTTCGACATAGCCGTAGCTACGGCTAAGAATTTTAATGCAGTAGAAGGAAATAAGAAACAAAAATAACAACACAAACTTAGGAGTTGATGCACTATCTTGTTACTATCTTGCCATCTTTCTATTTTTTACTTGCATTCATTCTATTCGAAGTCCAATCAATAAAACATCATCAATCTGGGAATTTTGCCCAATCCAGTCATTGAAAGTTTTGGAGATTATTTGTTGTTGAGTTTCCATTGGGTGGGAATGGACATCTGCCAAAAGATGCTTGAATCGTTTCATCATAAATTTCTGGGAATTAGAACCTCCAAATTGGTCTCTGAATCCATCTGAGAAAATATAGCATTCAATGGGTTCAAAAAATGGGATGGAATGCGTTGTATATGAGATTCCCGTTTTTCTGTTTTTTCCGCCAATTGCCTTTCTGTCTGCTTTGATAATATGCTGTTTTCCTCCCTCAAAATACACAAGTGGCATTCCTGCACCAGCATATTCTAATTCTCTATTCTCCAAATCAATGACACAAATTGCCATTTCCATTCCGTCTTGATTATCGCTATCTGCTTGGTTGAGTGTGTTTCGCACCCCTTTGTTCATCTCTTCGAGAATAGTGGACGGATTCGTATTTTGCCTTGCCAACACAATTTCATTCAGCAAATTGCTTCCCAAAATTGACATAAATGCACCAGGCACGCCATGCCCAGTACAATCTACCCCAGCAAGAATTATTTTGTCATCTACCTCGGCAAGCCAATAGAAATCACCACTAACAATATCTCTAGGTTTATATAAAATAAACGAGTCTGGAAGAGTTTCCTTGAACTTTACATCGGGTGGCAACATGACGCTCTGAATCCGCTTGGCATAGCGGATACTGCTCTCGATTTTGTCTTTCTGTTTCTTTATTTCATTGTGTTGTTTTTGGAGTGCCTTGTTCTTTGCTTCAATTTCCTGACCTTTAGATGTGAGTTCTCTTGTGCGCTCTAATACTTTGCTTTCCAAAATAGTATTAGTTTCCTTTTGGGTAATAAGTGCTTGTTTCTGAAGTTTGGATTTTTCTCTTTTCAATATACTGTATCTATCACTCAAGGCAAGTGATAAGATGACCACTTCCAGCACGGCTCCAATTTTTGGGGAATGCTCAAAAAGGGAACTCGAAGGAAGAAAGCCAGCTGTCATCATAATCAGGAAAAATACGCCTATCAAAAGTGCAAGCCAGGCAATCGTGAAAAAACGTGCGGCTCTGTTTCCCTTATGCCAAGCAACGAAGCCAGACAGAATCATCATAACACAATTGATGGCCAAAACTCCAGCCCCAAACCGAGTGGCAACAGCATAACTTGTCAATAAGCCCAGAATGACAATGATAACTCCTCCTACCATTATACCAATAAGTAGCACATTGAGGGTTTTGCTGTATTTTCTGATATTCAGAAAAGAATGAGCAAATATAGCAGAAGAGAATGCCCAGCCACCCATTGAAATAGGTGTGATGCGGTTGGCAATCCAAATGGAATCAAACCATAAATATTGGAATGAATGCCCACTCACAGACGAGAAAAATAACGCAGAAAATATAATGGAGGATACATAATACAAATAGTTTATGTCATTCAGCGCAGAAAATATGAATAGATTATAGAGAATCATCACGAACATGATTCCGAAGTAAATTCCATAAAGGATTTCCCCCTCCAAATTGTCTTTCTGAGAAGTCCTCTCCGAAACAATAGTCATTGGCACACGAACCGCACTACTTGAACGCACTCGCATGTAATAAACTTGTACTGAATTGTCGTCAAAATGGAGGGGAATCAAGAAGTTCCTATAATCTATGGGTCGGTCGTAGAATGGCTGCTTGTCTCCCATTCTGGTTACTTGCCAAATCCCCTCCGAATCCAAATGGTAGAACTCTATTGTGTCCAGAACAGGATAGCTGATTTCGAGCAACCATCGGTTATCCAAATCTTCGCTTTTTACCTTAAATTTAAACCAGTAACTTGCATCTGAAAAGCCATGATTCAAATATTTGTCATCTTTATTGAAGTCGAAGGCATATTTTGGGCGAATGATTTCGCTGATTGAAAAGCGAGATTCTTCATCTGCCAAAACATAAGCATAGTCTGATAAATCGTATTTATCTTTTTCAGAGGTTAAGTTTACGGGGACTTGTGCCATTGAAGTTTGGAGACTACAAAGCAATGCAAAAACCAGAAAAATGGATTTTGAGAAGTTTGTACTCAAAAATTTCAAATGAAACATAAAAAATAAAATAGCGTGGATTTATATCAGCGTATGTAATTAGTATTCCTTCTGTGAATATGGTCGAAATTACATAAAAATCATAGGTTTTGTCTGACTAAATTTTTGAAATAATTACTATTCCAGAATTCAACTGGTCTTTCTGCGCTGATTTATCAAAATTCGTATTTTGTTTTTCTATGCCAAATACAGTTTTTATCTAAAAAAAAAGGGAATGACTCAAATCCAAAAAATTCTGAAAAAGCACGATTTACGAAATACTGCCATTAGAAAATCGCTACTCCAAGTTTTTTTGGATAAGAAAGTCGCTCTTTCACATGGGGAGATTGAGCAGCTCTTCCAAGGAGATTTCGATAGAGTAACCATTTATAGAACACTCAAAACCTTCGATGAAAAAGGATTGATTCATAGAGTAATTGACGATGGTGCGGTTGTGAAATATGCGCTTTGCGAAGAAGAATGTGAAGCACATCATCATAAAGATAATCATGTCCATTTCAAATGTGGAAGTTGCGAGCAAACTTTTTGCTTGCACCATATTCCCGTAGATAAATTTGAGTTGCCCAAAGGATTTCAGGCAACAGATTACCAGTTGCTTGTGCTGGGGACTTGTGGAGAGTGTAGTTCGGAGTAGTTTGCAAGAATAAATATTATGAGTTAAATGGCGCAACAGCTAATTCAGAGCCGAGAGCCTATCTGAAACTTCTCAATAGGTTCTCGGCTTTGGAACTCATATAACTCAACTCCAATCTCTTTTTAGAGCAACTTCCAGAGAATGCGGTTTTCTGCCCAATACCTTTTCCACATCGTCAGACAGTTTGTCCACTTTGTTGTTGCGAATCATGCCATAGATTTCAACCATGTAGTGCGCTATGAATTCGGGCGCGCCAGCTTCTTTCAAAACATGAGTGAAGGTTTCTGGGCTTGGTTCTGGGTAAGAGATTTCCCTGCCCAAAACTTTAGTGAGCGTTTTGGCTGCATCGTGGTAGCTCAATAGCTCTGGCCCAGTAATTACGTAACTTTTGTGCGTGTGTCCATCTTGCGTGAGGGTTGCCACTGCCATTTCGGCAATGTCTTTGGCATCTACAAATCCTACTTTTCCGTCTCCAGCAGGCATAAAAGTCATATTTCGCTCCGTGATATTTTCGTACTCGTAGGTCTTGAAATTCTGAGAGAAAAAACTCGGTTTCAAAATCGTTAAATCAAAATCGTTCGCTTGCAATTTTTCGATGATTGCTCCATGAACGGGAATTTTCTCCTCCAAATCTTCCATCCCGAAAGCGGCCATGTAGGTTACATTTGTCAATTTGATTTTCTTCAAGTAATCTATAAATGAAGAAACCAAATCAACTACATTTGGAGTAAGTGGTGGAGCGAGTAAAAACACGCCTGTTACGCCTTCGGTTGCATTGGCAAAAGTGGTTTCGTCTTCAAAATCAAAATGAATGAGTTTGGAGTCTGCCCCCAATATTTCCTTCGATTTTTCCAAATCTCTCACTCCAGCCAAATAATCAATATTTTTCTCTTTCAAAGTGGCTACAACTTGCCTTCCAACTGTGCCATTTGCGCCTGTTACTAAAATTTTCATGCCTGTTTTGTTTTCGTTTACAATGAATTCTTTTGCAAGTTGAAAAGTAGGTATTACTTTCGCAAGTAGATACTAAATAGTAGTATAGTTACTGAAAATATACTAATATTGATAATCAGTTAGTTATGAAAAATAAAAATTCAGAATTACTTGATTGCATACTGCTTTGTCCCGTTCAAGCTACTTTGTCAGTAATTGGAGGAAAATGGAAGCCAATCATTCTTTGGCAGATGGAGCGTGGCGTATTGCGTTTTGGAGAGTTGAAAAGAGCTATTCCCAACATCACTCAGAAAATGCTCACACAACAATTGAGAGAACTAGAAGCTGACGAGGTGATTTGGCGTAAAGTGTATGCCGAAGTTCCCCCGAAAGTGGAATATGGAATCAGTGATTATGGCAAAAGTCTGCGTCCGATTCTTGACCAAATGGCTTATTGGGGAATGGAACATATTGAGAGGCGAAAAGCGGAAATAGATGTTTGAACTTGGGTAAATGAATAAGGATTTGGTTTGTGAACTCCACCAAATCCAACCAAATTTGTATAGAAACCAACCCAAATTTATATGCGAATTCGCTCATTTTTTATACTCGTTTTACTTTCTGCAATTGCCACACTTTTTGCCTGCCAAGACAAAGCACGGCTCGAATTAAGCCATCGGGTAGATATTTTGGTAAAAGACACGGTGCTTTACGATAATTTCATGATGGATTTCGATGGAGTTTCCATGTTTGAATCTGAATATGCCAAGCGGAAAGGCAAGTCCGAATGCAAGGTTTATTATAGCGAAATAGAAACTTTTGAGCAGTTGGTGGAGGAGGCGAGCGTGGATAAAATTATGGAAATCTACGAGAACAAGAAAAATCTGTTTTTCGACCCAAGCAAAACAAATACAATTGTAGAGAGAGATGCCGAAGCGATTTCCTCCCGCTCCGATGACCAGCCGTTGGAGGGAATAAAGATTGCGCTCGACCCAGTTTACATCGGTGGCTCGAAACGTATGGCAGAAATTGAGCAAAAACTCCTGAAAATAGTCAACGGCAAAGGCGATACAATTTTGCTGGATGAAGGATTGATAAATCTTGAAACTGCGGTAATTGCCGCCATCAAACTCCAAAAACTAGGTGCAGAAGTGTTGCTGACCCGCAAGAAAGTGAGTGAATCAGCATTTGGGAAATCCTTCTTCACTTGGCTCAACGAGGATTTCCGAACTTGGGTAAAAGATGATTTCGAGAAAGGAAACCTCACGAAAGAAAAAGCTGATTACTTACGCCAAAAAGCTGATGCTCTTTATGTATATAATCAATATTTCAAACCCAAGGAACTGAAAGCGAGAGTCGATAGAATCAACCGATTCAAGCCTGATTTGACTTTGGCAATTGGCTACAATATTGACGAAACCAACTGGCTTCTCCGCAGTAGTGGCGATGTGCTCACGCCAATTCGGGGGAATTATGGATTGGTTTATGTGCCTGGCAGTTTCATGGCTGGCGAGTTGGCAAACCCAAGAGACCGAATGGAGTTTTTGAGACTTTTGCTTACGAAAGATTATAAGAACTCCATCAAATTTGCCGAGTTGCTTTCCTTGCAATTCAATTATAAATTGGGCGCACCTCCTCTTGCGTCCAAGTTGGATTTTGAATATTTAGATGAGAACTCGATAATGGTAAAAGAAGGAATTTATGCCCGAAACCTTTCCATCACGAGAATGATTCACGGGCCGGTTTGCTATGGAGTTCCACTGTGTTTGGACAATGAAAACGAGTTTTTGGCAATTGGCAAAGATGAATTGAAAGTAGGGGAATTAACCACCTCCAAGCGAGTGGAGCAAGTAGCCGATGCTTTTGTGGAAGCCATCAAAGTCTATTTTTCTCCGGACGGAAAAATATCCGAAACAGATTTGATTGAGCGAGAGATTTGATTTGCAAATAATTAGGATATTTGAAGTCGAATTATGACAATCAATCCGCACAGAATAAATGCAAAAAGGAGAAACCAAAATGGCTTCTCCTTTTTCTATATCTTAAATTGTATTCAATATTTCTTTGATAGTACGAAATCTAATGTTCCACAGTATTCGGTCAAATCGCTTTGTAAAAGCAAAACTACAAACATCTAATTTACTATCTTACTATTTTTGATTTTTCTATTTGAACCTAGTTTCCGTAAACTGCCAATTTGGATTGCAAAACTTTTCTGGCTGTGTGAATTCTATTTTTTACAGTTCCCAAAGGCACAGAATAATGCTCGGCAATTTCTCTGTATTTGAACCCAGTTACGTACATTTCAAAGTAATTTCTAGCATCTTCATCAACAGCTTGCATACTTCTTTCAATATCCTCCATCACGGCATTTCCTTCTCCGTGATTACTATCTGTTTTGGTGTTCAGATGGTAAAGATTTTCTGTAGTATCGCAAGTCGTTTTTCTTCTTTTTTTCTTTTGGTAGGCAGAGAAAAATGTATTTCTCAAAATAGTATGTAACCAAGCACTCATGCTTGTTCCTACTCTGAATTTGTCTCTGTTCGATAATGCTTTCAATAAAGTCTCTTGAACTAAATCATTGGCATCCTGAATGTCTTGCGTAAGTTTCAATGCGTGTGGCATTAACTTGGCTGTTTTGTCGATTACGATTTGGTTGAACTCGGCTATATTTCCCATGTTAGTTGTATTTTAAGATTAAAAAGTAAGATTTAAAGAATTATACTGTTGCTTACTCTTAATCCAAATAGAATACCTTTTTTGGAAATAAATTATAACTATTTGATTGCCAACACAATATAAACTTTATTGCTATATGTGCCAATTGAAAAACCCTTCGGAATCCGAAAGAGTTTTCAGATTCCGAAGGGTTTGGTTTTGTTGGATATAAACTTGGTTGCCTAGTTTTTGTCAAATTCTACCATGATTACTCGCAAAGGCAACGAATTGTTCATTGTTGGGAAATATGCCCTCGCATTGAATAGTAAAAAGCACTTAGCTTAAATATATTCCTATTTTACCCCAATTATGAGTTATATATTTGATAAGTACAATTATGGATTGGGGAAATTAAAAATTAAGAATTAAGAATGGTTTAAGTATTTGGTAATCAGTATTTTGATTTTATGAGTTCCGTTAAATTATTGTCATACAATTTTTGATTAAATCTAAAAAAAGTACAATATAACAAATCTTAATTTTTGACTACTCTAAAAATAACACGGTTAAGTATCTGAAAAACAAAGGTTTAAACCCATTATTCGGGTATTTTAATCCTTAGGAATCTCATTTAGTTCTACTTTAAGACTCTTAAATTTTTTTGTTTTGATTGTGCTTACTCGGCTCACATCTTACCATCGGAAAGATCTGAAAAAAGACCATTTCCGAGGAATGCTTTCGGTTTTTTTGCATTAATTGGCGGTTTTTTGAGCTTGGGCATTCATAATGAATACAACTCTCCCAGAGTCTTAAAGTAGAATTAGAGACAAATACGAAATCGGCAAGTAGCACAATATGCTCTTAGTATTTATGTCCTGTCTTTATATTTTTCTAATGGACTCATTGGTTCTTTAGATTCCGCACCTGGCTTTTCCATAATTTTCGGATAAACGAAACTGATTACCGTATAGCCAATTATCGCAACAATGGCAAAGCCGATGGCAATACTAATTGCTTTGAAAACCAATCCTCCAATGATGGCGAGTACAATGAGTCCGATGACAACTTTAAGTGAATTTTTCATGATTGAGTTTATTTTGTTGAATAAATTATATCGAAATTAGATGAGTAAGTACAAGTACAAAATAGAAAGTCAAATGACCGATGCCATAGTAAATTGCCATTGACAATCAGCATCTTACAAAAGATAAGATGTTACGATAATTTCGTCTGACTACCTATGTTGGTTTCAAGGGTGGAAATTATCCACGAAGTGCTTCGAAATAATCAATAATCTATTTGGAAATTTACCACTGATTTTGTTTTGTTATATATAACTGCTATTGACTACTTCAACTATTTATAGAGATACAGATTTAGGATAAAAAAATTAAATTGTCGGCCATCCGATTTAGAGTATGTTTGAATCGACTTAGTTTTGATTTCTACGGCTTTTCAAAAATGCTTTCTTCGTTACATAGCTTTGGCTATGTGTTTCTAAAATGACTAGAAAGCCTGTTTTGAAAATCTCGTAAAATTCCCAAAAAATCAATCCAAACATCCTCTTACTGTCTTTCTAGTGCATTGAGTTCTAAGTTTGTGTCTGTATTTTTTGGAATATTATTTTTTTCTGCAAAGCAAAATTAGTTACTGAAAACGTAAAGTATGTTGGCCAAAATTTTGATTTCCAATTGGAAAAAAGTTCTATTTTTTTAGTCAGAAACAGGGCTTTTATAGGCAAAAATCATCAGCATACCTTGTGTATTCAGTACCCAAAATTAGAAGGCATAGCCATAGCTACGGCTAAGAATTTTAATGCAGTAGAAGGAAATAAGAAACAAAAATAGCAACACGAACTTAGGATTTGATGCACTGGTTTATACTTTTCATTACTTTGGACTGACGACCAAAAGACTCTGGACTACTTATTAACTTACAACTAGCGGTCAGGGTTCATTTTCGACTTCTTGATTACCGAATTTGCCTTATGAACTATTTTATGAATCACTTCATCCAATTCCAAAATTGTTCTTTCCAATAAATCCAATAATTCAAGATTTTCCTCTCCCATTTCTTTTTTGTCGAAGAGTTGTGCCAATCCGAGCATGGTTGCCACAGGTCTGCGTACTTGGTGCGACTGGAGCCTGGCAATTTCTGTCAGGATTTTATTCTTTTGGACAATCTCTTCGACATGTTTTTTGTTTTCAGTTATATCTTGGAAAAAAACAGCTAGACCTTCCGAAGACGGATAGATTTTTATTGAGAACCACTTTTGCCTGCTTCCTGAAAAAATCTCAAACTGAAATGCTTCATCTCTTTCTATCGCATTCAGGTAGTCTGGGTTGTTCAGGAAATACGAATATTCGGGATATTCCTCCCAAAATGTTTTGCCTAATAGCTGTGTTTTAGATTTTCCAGAAAGTTCTTCGAAGAGCTGATTTACTTTGGTAATCCGCCAATCTTTGTCAAGCGTGAAGAAACCATCTGTAATACTATTCAGGATTTTATCAATCCTTTTGGAATAAGAAAGCAATCGGGAGTTAATCAAAGAATCTTTCCTGACTATATCCGAACCAATGCAAACAATTCCTTCCACTTCCTTGTCCTTATTCTCCAAAACGGCTATTTCCCAGCTTGTCCAAATCACATCTGATTTTTCGGGCAGTTTCAGTCTCAGTTCCAGGTTAGACATCTGGATTTTGTGTTCCTGCATTTGCCTGAAAAGTACGGCACATTTTTCTACATCATCATGATGCAACACGGCCATTAGAGAGGTTTCTTCAAGCTTATGGTCGGGTTGTCCAAAACGTTTTTCAAACAACTCATTTACAAATACATAATTTCCATCCGTATCTATGATATTGACATAGAATGTGTTGGAATTCGCTAAAAGATTGCTAATCTGTTTAAATTGCTTGATTCGGCTTTCCATTGTTATAACTTTGTGCGCAACCGCATAAATAAAATACAATTTACTAAAAAATCCAATTTGTGTAGTTGTTTCTCAACTCAAAATTGATATTGAAATTTACCAACAGACTCAGTTATTCTTTGCTAGATATGAAAAAGAAAAATATTAATAGGAGGAATTTTTATATTCTTCTAAGCACTTTTTTAGTATGCTTCGTGCTGTTTTTTGCTAAGCATTTGTTGCGTGTTGCCACCGCATATAATGCGAAGAACCTATGCTCATGCGTATTTGTTGCCGAAAGAAATGCAGATTTTGTTCGAGAGAGTGAGTTGAGTGATTATTGGTATGTCAGCACAGATGTTGACAAATCGGAGAAATCTGTTACTGCCACTTTTTTGGGAATGGTCGAGGCAAAAGCTTATTACCGAAAAGATTTGGGCTGTACTTTGCTGAACGGAAAAACGATTTCCGAACTCAACACGCAAGCAAGTGGCTTCAATCGCTCCAAAATCGACTCACTCCAACCATTTAATTCTTTTGTGCAAGATTCTGTGCAAGGCGTGCAGCTAGACAGAGACAGATTGGAGAAAGCATTAGTAGCAGAGTTCCAAAAAACAGATAAAAAGCAGACCCGAGCCGTAGTAATTCTTTATGATTCCCTTTTGGTTGCCGAAAAATATGCAGATGGATTTGGAAAAAACACCCCACTTTTGGGTTGGTCAATGACTAAAAGTATTACTGCTACTTTGGCTGGAATGCTCATAAAAGATGGGAAATTAGCACTCCAGCAGAAAGCACTTTTCGAGGATTGGCAAAACTCCACCGACCCACGAAAAGACATTACGCTCGACCATTTACTGCGCATGAGTAGCGGATTGAAATTTGACGAGGAATATTTTTTGCCTTCCGATGCCACCAAAATGCTTTTCAGCAGTCAATCTGTGGCGCAAATTCCCAAAGGAAAGCAGTTGGAGTATCCAATAGATACTTATTGGAGCTATTCAAGCGGAACGAGCAACTTGGTTTCCCAACTCATTCGCAATCAATTCGACAATCAGCAAGCTTATTGGAGTTATCCTTACGATAGCTTATTCTATAAATTGGGCATGAAATCAATGGTTATGGAGCCAGATGCTTCGGGGACTTTTGTAGGTTCCTCTTTTGCTTACGCCACCGCTCGGGATTGGGCGAAATTGGGCGCATTGTACTTGAAAAAAGGCTATTGGAATGGCGAGCAAATCTTCAATAAAGATTGGGCAAACTATGTATCAACTCCCACGCCAACTGCAGCAGGTGGAGGCTACGGAGCGCATTTCTGGATGGATGCTGGCGACTCCAACCAAGAGAAAATGTGGAAAGGCGTTCCGAAAGATGCTTATTATATGAGCGGATTCGAAAAGCAATGTGTGATGATAATTCCCTCAAGAAATATAGTAATCGTCAGATTGAGCTATTCCAAAACCGACCGAGAAGACTTGGGAAACTTCGTAGAAAGCGTGTTGAACGCTTTTGAAAAAGTGGAAATTCCTGTGGTGGTGGAAGAGGAAACGGAGTAACAAACTAAAACGAAAGTCTGTGTATAAGGATTTTTGTTTTCACAAAATGAAACGCTGGCAGAGGTCTTCAGACCCTGCCAGACGTTGATTTATATTTATGAAGCAATGAGATTACTGAAAGAATGTTTCCAAAAACTATTTCTTTCAGTAATCTAAATTTTTAATCAATTCCATTCAACCTTCGGCAGGGTTTGCAACCTCTGCCGAGGTTTCATTATCTTAGTCGACTTCGATAATCCATTTTTCAATAGGCCTTTCGTCAACTTCTTGCTTGTGGAATTTGATGAACTCAGATTTGTTCCCAAACCATTCTAACACTTCATTTCTAGCTAATGCTGTAGGTTTTTCGGAATGATAGCTGTGGTAAGATGAGTAAGGATAGTTTTTGAAATCGTTTACAAAACCATGTTTCTCAGAATTTGCATGTATGTAATGAATCAAATTGGAGAAGTAGTATTCATTTTCCACCAAAATTCTCTCGAATGGCTCTTCCAATAATCCTCCTGTTCTCTTTTGTGCGAAAGAGTGGTTAAATGATTGGGCATAAGCATTGAAGAAATGTCCAAATTGCTTGTTTGGATTCAGAGTTTCCAGACTCTTTGGTTTGTGTTTTTCAAGATTATATTGAGGATAAATATCTCCAAAAGTAGGGAGCTGTTCTTTGACACGAACCATGAAATGGAAGTGGTTTCCCAAAAGGCAATAAGCGTAAGTATCCACTACAATTGAGCAATGCTTTGCATAGAGCTTCAAGAAAAGAAGATAGTTGCCATGATTTTTGAACAAGTTAGTTCCATCAATTCCCCTATTATAAACATGATAAACTCTGCCAGCTTCTAGCGGGATTTCTTTTTCTGCCATAGTAGATTTTGTGAGTTTGAATCTTTGAGTAAGCTAAACAATATTATTGTGAAACGCTGGCAGAGGTCGATAGACCCTGCCAGACGTTGGTTTATATCCAAAAACTATCAAAACTAGAAAAATTTCATGAAAACTATTCTCTGTATAAGAAGTACACTTATTCAATCCGCTCAACCTTCGGCAGGGTTTGAAAATAAACCTCTGCCGAGGTCTTGCTCTTGCCTCCCAATTTCCCTGCCCAAAGTGCTTGTTTCCGAACCTTGATGCTCCGAATAGGAGGGTTTTTATTGTGGTTTTGTATTTTTATACCAAAAAAAGCGTTAATAGTAAAAGTTTGTTTAATTAGGTATTACATGTATATTAGTGAAGTGTACATAATTACAAAATATTTCTTATGGGAGAATGGTCAAAATCAGTAGGAGAAAAGGGTGAAGCTATAGTCAAGTTCTTGTTTGAAGACATTTTAGGTTTCAATAATCTTGTTGAAAATAATACAATACAGTGTACAAAAGGGAAAGACCATAAAACTGGCAAGTCAGAAAAAACTACACATGGAATTGATGGCTTAGTTACTTTAAATAGCCCTGTGGAAGATTATCTTTTAGATATTGGGGTTATTTCATCCAAGTTCACTAAAAAATACCCAAAAAATCCAAATGCCTTGTTCAAATCACATTTGAAAGACTTGGCTTATACGATTGAATGTTTCAACAGTTCAAAATTAAAAAATGACTGTAATCAAAGATTTTCAGATGTAGAAAAAACAGAAGTAACAGGGATTTTATGTTGGTTATCAGATGATGACCCAATAGATTATGATTTAGTATCACAAGTGCATAAAATAATAGTCGATAACACTTTGATATTTGATAAAATAATATTGCTTGATAATAACAAGGCTAACTTTTTATATGAAAGCATACACATATCGAATGAACGATTTGGAACTAGCTATGTGGATTATATATACCATAATTCAAGTCTGAACTCTAATCATACTCAATCAGAATCTTATGGAAAAATATTTCCTTTAAACTATCTTTATAGTGATGTTATACTTTTGAGAGCCGAAAAAGAAAGTAATATCTATCTTCTAGCCTTCATCAATAACAATTATAGTAAAGAAAGTCTATTATTGATTCTAAGCTTCTTAAAATCATTCAACTACTTAAACTCTGTAAATAGAATTGAAATAAGTTATCTAGATTATAACAACTTAGAGAATGAGAACTCTGTTAAAGAAGCATTATCAGAATTCAATAACTACAAGCTTGGCAAAAATCTTACTATAAAAAAACTGCAATCTGATTTTAGAAGTAGATAATATGAAAAAAAGTATTCTACCACAAGGCGATTTAATTAGACAACTTTCAGTAAAGTCTAGTATTACCATTTCAAATATAAACCAGTTATTAAGAGCAAAGGGTGTTTTTTTAGGACATGTGGAGAAAAACAATTCTGTACCTTTACTTATGAAAAGCATAATTAGCCCTCATGATTATGAAATACTCAGTACAGCGCAAAAAATAAAAGAAAATAGTGTCAAACATAGGACATCCTCTATAAAATGTAGTAGAGATTTCAAACTGCCTGAAATATTCGATACAGAAATAGATTTAAACAAAATTATTAGCGAGAAACATACTTATAAACCAAACTACAAAGTCGTTGGTAAGCCAAATTTTTATCTAGAAAAAGAGAATATAGCCATATTTGAGTATAAAGTGGAACGGGAAAATCTATTAACCGATTTCCAAAATCATAAAACAGAACATAAAGGTGCTATTATATTAAAGCAAACAAAAGATGGAGAAATACAAATGTCTATACAACAAAATTCTACTTCTAAAGAAACAATAGAGGTAAATAATATTGTAGCAAACGAAATTAAAAAAAGTCTCAGAGGTAAGTCTATTATAGGAGTTAAAGACGATTTTATATCCGTGAGATTTAATGACTTCAATAATGCATCTAGAATCCGATTTTTCTATTCTTTCAAATCGGACTTTTGCATTTACCTGAAATTTAATTCAATAACTGACATAGACTTATATTTAGACCAAGATGTCGAGAGTCATGCTGATGTGAAAAAATTTCTTGACGAGATTGACAGTTTAAAGATGAATGGGAAAGGTTTACAGAAACATCATTTACTCAAAAGCAGTAAATATTACGACAAACTCATATTTGGTTCAATCAAGCTCAAATACAAGTTAGAATATAGAGATATTAGAGGATATGCTACTGTTAGTCTTTCTTTTCCTGATTACATAAAGAAGAAAAGCGAAGATTCAGAATTACAAGTTGCTATTGATTTTGTTTTAGACCAACCACACAAAGGTGTTAAAAATGAGAATGAAATAAGAAGAAAAATATTAAATATGATTGAGCCTCAAAAGGTTAAGAGTTACCGAAAGTATAAAACATAGTATTGACAAATTTGTTAAAACTATCCTTCCCCGCCACCCAATCTCTTTTTCCCATCGGTAAACCAGCTATACAAAATTGGAACAATCAGAAGCGTGAGCAAAGTAGAAGAAACCATTCCCCCAATAATTGTCCAGCCGAGTGGAGACCAGAGGTTGCTGTTGGTAAGCGTGAGTGGAAGCAGACCGAAAATGGTGGTCAGCGTGGTTAAGATAATTGGTGTGAAGCGAGTTTCGCAAGATTCCCGAATGGCTTCTGCGAGTGGTTTCCCTTTGGCTATGAGTTGGTTTGTGTAATCGACCAAGATGATTGAGTTGTTCACCACAATCCCGACCAAACTGGTAAAGCCCACGAAGGCAAAAAAGCTGAATGAGAAACCTGTGAGGAACAATGCCAAAATTGAACCTGCAAACGCCAACGGAATCGCAGAGAAAACGACAAAAGGCTGACGGAATGAACCGAATTGCAATACCAGAACCGCAAAAATCATCACTAAAGCGGCCACGAGAATTTTGCCCAAATCTCCAAAAGATTCTTGCTGATTTTCATAATCTCCAGCCACATAATAGCCATAGCCTTCTGGGAAATTGTAATTATCGAGTTTTTCAATAATTTCCTCTGTCAATTCTCCAGATTTCAAGCCTTGCTCAATGTTGGCGGTAAGGGTAATATTTCGCTCATAATTGTAGTGGAATATTTTGGAGGCACTTGGCTGAAATTCCAACTGGGCAATTTGCTTGAGTGGAACTTGCGCACCAGTTTGCGTGGTTACAGAAATCTTGTCGAAATCGTCAATGCTCATCTCCACATCTGATTTTTTTCCATCGAATGTTTCGGCATCGAATGTTTCGGCATCGAAGGGCATTCTGACTACCAAATCGAATTTCTCGCCACTGCTGAGATTTACTTCTCCCATGTTCAATCCTGTCAATCCGGCTCGAATGGTTAAATCAACATCGGAAAGTGGCAATCCAATCAAACCTGCTTTATCTTTATTGATGTTGACTTTCAGCTCGGTTTTGCTGACGGCAAACGGGTTATCTACATTGATAGTTCCTTTGGTTTCGGCAATGATTTTTTCCACATCGGCACTCAAAGTTTTCAGCACTTTTAAATCCTGACCCAACACCCGAATGGCGATTGGTGCTTCGGAAGGAGGTCCATTTTTGAGTTCATCTACCGTGATTTTTCCGCCAACATACTTATCGCAATTTTTACGAAGCCAATCCAGAAATTCATAAAATTCATCTTGCTCCCAATTGTTGAGGTTAATCATGAGCTGGGCGTAAGATTTATCGAAATTCTGGGGAACTCGGTTGTAGTAAACTCTCGGGTTTCCGTGTCCGATATTGGTGGTGTAACTTTTTACCAAATCAACGGTATCAATCAAATTTTCCACCCAATCTGCTGCTGCTTCGGTTCGTTTCAAACTCGTGCCTTCGGGCATTTTAATATCCAACAAAACTAGCGGTTTATCTGCGGTTGGAAAGAAAGTTACGCCCACTTTTGGGAAGAGCAAAATGCTCCCCACGAAACCCAAAATTGACAATCCGAGAATGACCAAAGGCAAGCGAAGTGAGAAATCCAACACAGGACGATAGACTTTTGAAATCAGCCAATCCATGAATCGGTCAATGCGTTTTGGCTTTTTCCGCTCCTTGAATTTCATGAATTTTCCACCTAAAAGTGGGGTAAAAGTGAGTGCGAGCAACAGAGAGGCGACCAAAGCACAAATTACAATAACGGGAAGCGCACGAAGGAATTCTCCTGGCCCATTATTGAGCATAATCAACGGGAAGAAAGACAAAATAGTGGTTACTGTGGAGCTGGCAATTGCCCAACCGACTTCCGAAGTTGCTTCCACGGCCGCCTCTTTTGGCGAGTAACCGAGTTTGAGGAATCGGTCGATGTTTTCAATGACCACAATGCCGTTATCTACCAATAAACCTAGCGCAATGACCAATCCTGCAATGGAAATTTGGTTCAATCCGTAATCCAAAAAATCCAAAGCGGCCACCGCCATAATGATGGAAGTGGGAATTACGGTCATGATAATGAGTGAGGAACGCCCGCTCAGGAAAATGAACAAAATCGCTCCAACCAACAAAACTCCTTGTAGCAAATTCACAAAAAAATCGTTAATTCTGGCTTCTACGGCTGGAGCTTGCAAAAAGGCATATTCAACGTTCATTCCGGCAATGGTGGTAGTTTTGAAATGCTCGATTTTCTCGGTAATTTTCTCTGCAACTGCCAAAATATTTTTCCCACTTTTTTGAGTGACAGACAAATACAAAGCTCGTTTTCCATTGAATCTGCCAATAAATCGGTCATCTTCATAATCGAATTTCACTTCGGCAATGTCTTTCAGATAAACTAATTTATCATTATAACCATTGATTACAGTATTTTGAATTTCGCCCAAAGTTTTGTAACCTCCATTGGTTTGGATGTTGAAATATTTGTTGCCAGCCGAAATCGTTCCGCCCGGAATGGTGGTGTTGTTGCCCTGCAAAATTCCCAAAACTTGCTTGAGCGGGATATTCTGTTCAGCCATTTTCTGGAAATCCAAAGAAACTTTAATCTGCGCTTCAGGATAAGCCTCAATTTCCACCGTTCTAACTCCATTTACCTTTTTGAGTTGTTTCTCCAACCGTTCTGCTTCTTCCACCATTTTTTGGTACGGAACAGATTCGGAGACAAAAGCCAATTGGAAAATAGTGACATCGAGCGGAGTTACTTTTTTAGTCTCCAAAAGGAAAATTTGCTCGGGTAATTCTGATTGGATATTGCCGATTGCCACCGCAATTTCATCATATTTATCGTCTATGTCAATGCCGAATTCAGCATCAATCCGCATGAAAGCGATTCCTTCCTGAATGGTAGTTCTGACTTTGGTAATGTCCTCAATTTCAGCAAGTTCATCTTCAATGACATCTACTACCAACTTCTCCATATCTTGCGGACTCGTGCCTGGATAAACCACCAAAACCGTATAAATTGGGAAGTTGGTGTCAGGGTCTTCCGACCTTGGCATAGTGAAGAAAGAAATAGTGCCTGTCAGCACAAAAAGGAACACCAAAATCAGCACAAACTGATAATTGGAAATGGCTATTTTGGGGAGTTGCATGATTTAGGGATTTACGAATTACGATTTTGGATTTAGGTTGATTGATTTTGATTTCAAAAGTTCTTCTGGGAAGAAGAACCTACAATCTCGAACTGCGTTTTTCGATAACTGATAACTGATTTCTGTTTACTGTTCCCTAATTTCAATTTCACTTCCTTCCAGCAAATACATATTTCCGTCAGTAATTACCTTTTCTAGCTTCAGCTTTTCATCAGCAGAAACGGTAAAAAAAGTTGCTCCAATGGTTTCTGGTTGGATTGATTTCTTGACTGCCGACTTTCCATCTGCCGAAGGGACGAATATGAATGCCTCCTCATTTGTTGCTTCTACCAAAGCATCCATCGGGATTTTGTAGTATTCAGTTTTTTCGGATGGGAAAATATGCGCCTTTCCTACAAAGCCACTTTTCAGCGGTTTTTGGTTGGATTTTAATTCAAGTTCCACCTCGAAAGTTCCTGTTCTTGGGTCGGCAATTTCTGCCAATTCGGAGACTTTGGCTTGGAAAACCACGTTCGGATACGCATCGAAATGGATTTCCGCCTTATCGCCAATTTTCAATCTGACCAAATCTCTATCCGCCAATCCAATCCGCATAACTTGTGCCGAGGAAGTAGATGCCAAAGTGAGAATAGGCGTTCCTGCGCCAACTAATTCCTGTCTTTCGGCATATCTTTTCAGAATTTTCCCATTGCTAGATGCATAAATGGCGGAGTATTTTTGATTGAATTGGGCAATTTCCAAGTCGGATTTTGCAACTTCCAAAGCCGTTTCGGAATTTTGAACTTGCTCTAAAGTCGCCACCGAATCTTTGTACAGATTCTTGACTCTTGCCAAGTCTCGTTCCAGTTTCTCCAACCCGCTTTTTGCCTGCAACACCCGATTGCTGATTTCCGCTTGCTCCAATTTAGCGAGCAATTGCCCTTTTCGCACTCGCTGACCTTCATCCACAAAAACTTGGCTCACGATTCCGCCAATCTTGAAGCTCAGATTAGTTTCCGCCTTGGAGCTTAATTTCCCACTCGTGATAATTGGCAAGGCTTCGGTGGAGACAGAAATAGTAGCCACTTTTACGGGAATTGCCTTCGATTTTTCTTGCTCAGTTTCGGCTGGTTTTTCTTTGTCTCCGCAAGAGAAAAGGAAAAGTAGAATCGGGAGGAGGAGTGTTTTTTTCATTGAATTAGGTGTTTTAAAATCTGAAGGAATTAAGTTCTGCTTGTTGGTCTCGCAGGTCATGAGTCTTTGTTGGCTTTTTTTATATCAATTGTTGTTGCTTTCCGTCCTTGAAACTTTTGAGGATTGATTGCTAAGACCAACAAGGGCGAAAATTATTTTTAGGTTTCTGTCTTTTTGCCTTCAAAACTATCAGAATCAGGATTTACGGGATTAGAGGATTTTCAGGATTCTGCTTTTTCATTTTATTGGTATTTAAATACGGATGTTCATTTTCAAATCGCATTCGCTCAACCACTCGGAGGGTCTGACGACCACTCCGAGGGATTCACTTTCCGAATTCTTCAATTGTCGCATCTTTTTTCATTTGCAAATTCTCACATTTTCCAATTTTCCAATCATCGTATCAACAAATCAGCACATCAGCAAATCAACACATCATCTCCCTGCCACTCGCTCCAATTCGGCTTGTTTCATCAGCACCTCGAATCGGGAGATGGTAAGGGAAAGTTTGGCGTTGGTAAGTTTTGTTTGCGTGTCTAATAATTGAAATGAGGGCAACAAGCCTTCTCGGTGTTTCCGCTCGCTGATTTTGTAATTCTGTTCGGCACTTTTCAAACCGATTTGTGCGGTTTGGACGGATTTTACAGCAGTTTGGTAATCGTAAAATGCTTGTCTGACTTGCAATCCAATCTGGCTTTCCAATTCTTCATATTTATTTTGGAGGAGGCTTTGCTCAATTTTCGCTTGTTTCAAGGCGGATTTTCTGCCTCCGCCTTGGTAGATATTCCATTTCAGGGAAATTTGCATGAGCCAAAAATCTTGGTTGCTGTCAAATTCGTAGCCGAAACCTTGGTAGCCTAAATCTCCCACCAGCGAAACGGTCGGTAATTTCTGCTTGTCTTTCATTTCAATTAGGTTGGATTGGGCATTCATGGCGGCTTGGAGTTGCTCAAATTCGGCTCTTTGCTTTAAAGCATCGGCTTCGGATTTCGCTAAATCTGCATTTGCCAGCGAAAATTTTGCCATCAGCTGCTCATCTGCTTCAATTTTTGTCTCCAAATTTCTATTCAGCAGAAAGTTGAAATAGGATTTTGCCACTTTTCGATTGTTTTCAATCCTAATTATTTCCTGCTCCACTTTGCTGATTTCGTATTCCGCCCCGTAAATGATTTCCCGAGTGGCTTTGTCGTTGGAAACCAAGCTGTTGTTTACCCGAAGGATTTCAGCCAACAGTTTCTGTGTTTCGGCATAAATGGAAATCACTTTTTCAGTTTGGAGATATTGGAAATAAGCTTGTTTTATGAGTTTGGTCAACTCCTGCTCATAGACTTTTTTCTTGGCTTTCTGTACGGAAATCAATTCTTCGTTTGCCTTGTAGCCATAATAAATATCCGAATTGAAAAGCGGTTGGATTACACGGAATTTGGTCTCGTGAAAGTTGTTGGGCAAAAACTGCTCAGATTGATTGGCAATTTGCGGGAAATTATTTGTTCCCGTCAGCTGATTTAACGCAGTATAAGTCGGATTGAATAAATCTCCCAAAGGCAAATCAATTGTTCTTCCGCCTCCTGCCAAAGTATAGCTGGCATTAAAACTCACATTCGGTCGGAACAAAGCCTTTGACTGAGCCAGAATCTCCAACTGCTTTTCTATATTGAGCGATTCGCTTCGCAAAGCCAGATTGCTATCCAATCCAACCTGAACATAATTTTGTAAAATGCTAGATTGCGCATTCAAAGTCACCGATGAGAACAATCCAACCAGTAAAATACAGAACTGATAGATTTTTTTCGACTGTCGGTCGGGATTATGGGTAAAAAAAAGGAAATAAGATTTTTCCATGATATTCTTTTTTTATAGCGCACTAGAAGTGCGCTGTACATTTTGAGATTATTAAACTATAAAAGGAAATGTACCACGCACTTCTAGTGCGTGAAAAAATTCTATATAAATTCATTGTATTCCTCCTTGATATAACTCCATTTCCAATCTGCTCTATTCTCACAAAGTCCTGCTTTGATTGGATTGTCTAATGTGTAAGCTATAATTCTATAAAGTTCTCCTCTTGTTCTTGGAATTCGGTCATAGGATTCTTGTTGCCAGAATTTTTTATTTATTCTTCCGATTAGCTTATTGCACTCTCGTGAACTAAACTGTTTTACGGAACGCAACCAATCGGTAAGTGTCCATTCCATTTCAGTTTCTTCTTTAGAAAAAATTCTCAAAACCACATGAACATGGTTGCTCATGATGCAATAACTTATTAAATCTATCTGCTTTTCATCCCAAAAATGAAGTGATTTTTTTACTTCTTCTGCTAATCTAGTATCCGCCAAATGCTTTATATGTTTCATTTTATGCAACGCATTATCCAATTTTCCAAAATACCTTCTATGTGCGATGTCTAACAATTCAGGCTTTCCTTTCAATTTTTCTTTCTCTCCTTCAAATGCAGTCTGCAACTGAATGAATTCTGGTTGGGAAACGGCTTCTTTCAGGCAATAAGTAACAAAAAATACGCCTCCGAGTGGATGGAAATGTGGCAACCTTCTTCTGTACTCGGTTTTGTATCTGAACATAATTTTTATTTTGTATAATTCAAAAGCGCACTAGAAGTGCGCTGTACAATTATAACTGTACCACGCTCTTCCAGAGCGTTCTTATTTCAATCCAAAAACCCAATTACTCTATCCAACACTTTTTCAGTCCTCAAAATCCTGAAATGTCCTGTTCCTTCTAGCTCTTCCAGCTCGCAATTTGCCCAGTTTTCATGAACGGCTCTGGATTGGGAAATATCAATTACCGTATCTGCTTTGTCGTGCAGAATGAGTGCTTTTTCCACGCTGGCTATTTTCACAAAATCACTTACGTTTAGGTCTGCTACTTTGATTTCTATCTCGCTTTCTACTTTTTCGATGAGTTTTTTTTGCACATTTTGGGTAATTCCCACTCTTTTTGATATGTCATCAATCCGTTCGGCAAAACTGTTTGGAGTGGTCAGTAATACATATTTGCTTATTTTCAGGTCTGGATTTTGAGCCAAGGAATAAGTGGTGGCAACTCCTCCGAAAGAATGGCTAATCAATTTTTCGACATTCCATTTCCTAATCAGTACGCCAACCAATTCTGTGAACTCAAACAAGCTGGTTTTCCCTCGGCTACTGAAACCGTGCGAAGGACCATCGAAGGCAAGTACTGTATAATTGTTCGCCAATAATTTCTCAATTAAATCAGAAAAATTCCCTGCCTGACCTCCCCAACCATGAATTAGCATGACTTCCTTTGCTCCATTTCCCCATTTGTAAGTTTGGATTTCAAAACTTTTGAATGGAAATAATTGCTTGTCTGCCCTTTCCAGAATTGCCGATTCATGCTTCACGCAAGTTGTGCACTTGCGGATTGGTCAGCTTTTTATAAGCAAGGTTTACCATTAGGCTAGGGAAAAGGTAAGAAGCTATATTTATCAATTTTTTCATACTGTTTTCGTTTCACGTATGTGCGATTAGGGAAAATCGCACTACAAAAATCTATATCATATTGAAATCCCGCCTTCTACAATTTTGAAAAAATGTTTGAACATCTCATCTTCTTTCAATCCGTGGTTTTTCTCCAAAATCTCGCCTTTCACTTGCATCAGCTGAATAACTCCTGTGCTCATTGCCCAAAGGCATTTGGCAACTGCTTCTGGGTTTACATCTTTTCGGATTGAGCCATCTTCAATTCCTGCTTTTATCGCTCCAACCAATTCGCAGTTGACTCGGTAATTGTTTTTAGCAACTTCTTCGGCATCAATTTCCACATTTCCTGCCTCAAAAAGCGTGATGAATTGGTAATAACCGGGGAAATTATGGGCAAACTGAATATAAGCCTGACCAATGGCACGGACTTTCTTCCTCCCTTCGTCATTTTCTCGATTGGCTTGGGCAAACAATTCTGCCAATTTCCTAGATGCTCGCTCATTGATTGACAACAAAATTTCCGCCTTGCTTTTATAATAACCGTAAAGTGTTCCCTTTCCCAATTCCGCTTGCTTGGCAATGTCATCCATGGTTGCTTTGTGAATGCCTTTCGAAAAAATCACTTGCTCGGCCGCATCCACAATCTGATTGTTGCGTTTGGCTTTCTCTCTCTGTCTTCGCTCCTGAACTCCCATTTAATGAATATAAGTTTATTTCCGACTACTGGTCGGTAAATGTAAAAATAAAATTTGGATTTGGAAGTTTTGGAAAGAAAAACTTTGGCTACTCATCCTAGCGGTTCAATTGGCGAACGGCTGATTTAGTGATTTAGCGAATTAGAAAAATGGGGAATTCTTTCTTTTTCCATTAGTGTTCATAATCTCTAGTAGTATGATTTTCCTTGTACTCGTACCTAAAATAGTCATTCTCCAAAGGCTGAATTCCTTCTGAAGGGATTGGAGTTTCTGTCTCCAAATTGGCAAGATTTACTTTTTCTGTTACGTTTACAGACTTGAATCGATAGGCTAGGAAACTGCCGACTATTGCACCAATCAGGTGAGATTCCCAAGAAATACCTGGCTGATTTGGGATTAAACCTTGCCACATTCCGAAATACAGCACGGCTACGGAAAGTGAAATCCCCAAAGATTTGGAGTCTTTCCTGAATGCTCCGTTAAAGAATAGAAAACCTGCAAAGGCGTAAATCAATCCACTTGCTCCGATATGGTAAATTTTGACATAGCCTAAACCATTGAACTCTCCGCCCCGAGCAAAAAGCCAAATACCAATTCCCGTGAGTAAATAGCTTTGGAAAAGCACGGGTTTGGCGATTTTTGGATAAAAATAGAATAAACTTCCGCACAGAAGCAGGAAAGAGGGCGTGTTGGAGAACAAATGGGGAATTCCGCCATGAAGAAATGGCATGAAGAAAATTCCTGCCAAGCCATAAATGCTTCTTGGGTAAACGCCTAGTTCGTGGAAATCTTTCTGTAGAAAAATCTCCAAAATTTCTATTGCCCAAAATAGGAGAATAAAGAGAATCGGGATTTTTATGCGCTCTAGGAATTTCATAAATAGCAACAAACTGATGTCATAAAACTAGAAAACATTCAATCTATACATTTGCAGGCTTTAATCTAGCTTTGATTTGCAAAGATAAATAGAAAGATTTTGCCGATGGGAAATCAAACCTTCAAAACGGAGAAATAGACTTTTCAAAAATTAAATACTGCAACGGAGAATTTTCGATTTCGGCAATGAGAGAGAAAACTTGAATTTTGGCAAGGATTATTCTGATGACTAAGTAAGTGGATAAAATTAGCCTTATATCTGAATGTTTCAACTACGATTTTAGGGAAAGATGTAGTTTCTACCAAAGCAGACTTTTCATCAGCAAGTGGGTAAAGTTCCTGAAAATCTTGTTTTAGCCTTTGAAATTACGCAAAAATCTGATAATCATTTATTTATCTTTTTTCTTGCTACCTTTTATTTGTGTTTTGCTACTTAGACCACTACAGCACTTTCCAAAAGCTGAATTGTTCCTGCATCGGCATCAATTTCTGCTTCTAAGCCAATTGGCAAAGTAAACTTCTCGGTAATATGCCCAAACATTGCCCCGTAATAAGTGGGAATATTCAATGGTTTGAGGTTATTTTCCAAAACCTGCTCCAATGTCAATGCCCTTTCAGGAGTTTCCGCTTCGCATTTTCGGCATTTTCCGAACACAAAACCTTTTATGCTATCCAAAACTCCAGCCAGTTTTAGTTGGGTAAGCATTCTGTCAACCCTATAAGGTTCTTCGGCAATTTCTTCTACGAAAAGAATCTTATCTGACCAATCAGGCAAATAATCGCTCCCTATAATGCTGGTAAGCACAGTTAGGTTGGTGGCGATAATCTCCCTTTGGCTTTTCCGCTAGTGATTGTATAATAATGTTCAACCTCATCGGGAGGTAGATTTTCCCATAAATACTTTTTCTCCTTTCACGGCAACTTTCTCAAAATTCTCAATAGAGAATCTGTCCCAAGAAGAATAGCCCATTAAGCCATGAAATGTAACGAGTCCTGTTTCTTTGTAAATCGCTGTCAGTAACGAGGTTATATCGCTGAATCCTGAAAATACTTTTGGATTTTGAGCGATGAGTTGATAGTCGATTTTGTCTAGCAATCTGGCGCATCCCCAACCGCCACGCATGGAAATGATTCCGTCTATTTTATCATTTCTGAAAGTTTCATTCACTTCGTTGGCACGAAATTCATCTGTACCAGAAAAATAGCCGTATTGCGTGTAAACGCTTTTTCCGAAATAAGCATTGAAGCCTAGTTTATCTGCTTGTTTTTCTACATTTTCTATCACAGATTTGTCGTAATTTGTTCCCGCTGGGCAAATAAATGCCACAGTATCTCCTTTCTTCAAGGCTTTCGGGCTTAATGAGTTTCAGGGAGACAACAGATTTGGACTCATGAGGAGTGCAACCAAGAAATCCTGTACTGGCGATGCTGGCAACTCCCAGTTTTTTGAGGAAATCTCTTCGATCGTTTGCAGGCATAATGTAGATAAAAGTAAATTCACTTTCTCAACGGTTCGTTCAAAATCTCGATTGGCTTTCTGAAGCTAATTACTGAGATAATTATCAACCGCAATCTTTATCTAGGAATCTGGGTTGTATGACCAACGTAATTGACTGGTTTGATGAGCGCTTAGAAGTTCAAGCGCTTGCAGATGACGTTACAAGCAAGTATGTTCCTCCCCACGTAAATATTTTCTACTGCTTGGGTGGAATTACTCTGACTTGCTTTTTAATCCAGTTCGCAACTGGATTTGCAATGACTTTTTACTACAAGCCAACCGTTGCTGAAGCTTATTCTTCAGTAGAGTACATCATGAACGAAGTCAGCTTCGGTTGGTTCATTCGTTCCGTTCATCGCTGGTCTGCCAGCATGATGGTGTTAATGATGATTTTGCACACCTTCCGGGTTTATTTAACTGGTGGTTTCGGAAGCCCCGTGAATTGACTTGGGTAACAGGTGTTGTTCTAGCTGTAATTACCGTATCTTTCGGTGTAACTGGCTACTCTTTACCTTGGGACCAGATCGGTTACTGGGCTGTGAAGATCGTTAGCGGTGTACCAGAAGCGATTCCCGTAGTTGGAGTTTTAATTTCTGATATGTTGCGTGGCGGTTCTAGCGTAGGACAGCTACCTGACTCGCTACTACAGCGCTCATACCTTTGTACTGCCTTGGTTGATTGCAGTATTTATGCTGGCGCATTTCTTGATGATTCGCAAGCAAGGTATAAGCGGTCCTTTATAATTTCGAGCAAAATATGAATGATTTGCTCGAAATTATAACGAGGCTAAAACAGGTACAATATGCGATCTGCAAAACTGCAAACGATCGGTTATTTGTTTTAAAATTGGTGTAATAATAGACCGCCGAAAGCAAATATTTGTATCTTCAGTTTTAAAGGGTGTAAATTCCTTTATCACTGCCTATTAGCCGACGGTTTAACCGAAATTCACAATACTCAACTTAGATAGAAGAGTACCTAAAAAAAATGGCAACATTAAAGAAACCGGATCTAAGCGATCCACAATTGAGAGCCAAATTAGCTAAAGGCATGGGTCACAACTACTACGGTGAACCTGCTTGGCCTAATGACTTGCTCTACGTTTTCCCAGTTGTAATTATGGGTTCCTTTGCTTGTATCGTGGCTCTAGCAGTGCTAAATCCTGCGATGACAGGAGAACCAGCGAATCCTTTTGCAACACCTTTGGAAATCTTGCCTGAGTGGTATTTGTACCCAGTTTTCCAAATTTTGCGTTCGCTTCCTAACAAGCTTTTGGGAGTATTGGCAATGGCTGCCGTACCTCTGGGGCTGATTCTTGTTCCTTTCATTGAGAACGTTAACAAGTTCCAAAACCCTTTCCGTCGTCCCGTAGCTACCGCTGTATTCCTGTTCGGAACTTTGGTAACAATCTATTTGGGCATCGGCGCAACTTTGCCTTTAGATAAGTCTCTTACTTTAGGACTCTTCTAAATCGGCTGTTTGCGTTCGCTGTTTTAGCGCCTGTGGGGTTTCTCGTATTGAGTGCTTATTAATAGGTACTCGCGAGAAACTCTAACAGGCGTTAATTGTTTCAAAATTTATATGCTTACCAAATTTTAGAAATTAATAGCTGAGAATCGGTATAAATATTTTTGTCAAATATAATACTTTGAAATAATTTTGGTTATAGACTCAATTAGGATGCTGAAATATTAGGGCAAAGCGCGTAATATATGTATAGCAAGGATTATTTACCTCTAAAATCGTCTTTTTCGCCTACTTCCTACTCCGTATTATCCTCAACCCTTTTGTACGATTATTTAATGCCGCATCACAATTACGGCTATAGAGATTCGTTGTTGAATCAAACATCGAAAACCTTACTTCTAATGCTTGACTAAGTTCCCCCAACTTATGACAACAAAAATATCAACAGAAAACAACTGAGAATAAACAGCATTGTCTTAAAATCGTAATATCATACTTAAAGAGATATAGTAACGTGGTAAAATAATTTACATAGATAGTGCTTGTGAACTTGGATACGTATTCAAGCGCATGAAGCACCCAAAGGTGAATTTAAAGTATATTTGGGATTTTTTAAATTAAGAAGAGCAAATCAGATTTTTAAATCTGAGCTTTATAAACTATAAAAGATGTAAGTAAAGTTAATCTATTAATATTTAAGTCAAGGTCAATGCTAGCAATTGTGGAGCAAAACCATCTGACGGTTAAGAGCGAACTTAAGCTTCTAAACCAGGTACAACAATGGTTTGAAAAATTCTGTCTGCGTAATTTGTCCGGCCTTAGTTGGCTCGAAAGTCAACAGTATCGACTTAATCTAGCATTAGCTGAAGGCTTTACAAATGCCGTTCGTCATGCACATCAATCTTTACCACCAGAAACAAACATTGATATTGATGTATTGCTGTGGAATGACAAACTGGAAATAAAAATCTGGGATTACGGTAAGCCATTTAATCCAGATGCAATAGCCGAACCAGAACCCGGTACTTTACAAGTAGGGGGGTATGGGTGGTTTTTATTAAGACGATTGGCTGATGAAGTCGTTTACGAACGCGATACGGATGGCAGAAATTGTTTGCTCATCGTCAAGTATGGTACGCATGAAAATTAATCGAGACTAATGATGTTTGTAAAATTTTGCGTCTGTTCAAAAAATAGTAAGACGAGTGTTCGATTTTGCCAAGAATCGATGTAATTGTGCTTTGATAACCGTATTTTTAGCCAACAATAATTTAAGAATGAATTCTCAGAGAAAGTAGGGAATGGGTAATTGGCTGTGTATGCGATATTGAAGTATTAGTTAGCTCAATCGGTGTAATATTATTTTTGCTTCACCGGCGTAGAAGGAAAATAGAAGGGAAATAGTTCGGAATCTGGTGAAGGTTCCTGTTCGCGTAAGCAATAAGGAACCATAACTACTTACAGGTGAGAGAACCGCGAGTATCTAGAAATAGAAAATGATTGAAGCAATCTGACAGATTACTTACTTTAAAAATGGAATTAAAAAATGATTTTATATGAAATATTAAATAATTTTGTTTAGTTATTTTGACTAAAATTCAAGCAAAATTTACAATGACTTTAAATAATAAATAAAAGTATAAAATAATTTTACAAATACCGTATACACAGCATTAGAATTACAGTAATCACTTTGTTAAGATTTGACAGCAAGCGAGACTCCAAAAGTAACGAGAGGCTTGTCTTTCACCTTGTGCTGTCCGGCTCTAGGGCGGATTATAACTTTTATAGCACTTTTTAATCTAGAAAATAGTAAAAGTAAAAGGAGTAAAGGCACAATCGTTAAAACAGCATCGTCTCAAAATACTTGTATATGAATGTAGTTATCATGTTCGCTGTCATATTACTAAGATAAAGTTATTAAACAATCTTATTTAGTGTTACTGCGATCGAATAATGAATCGTTATCAATCCCAGCGCTAAGAAGGAGAATATAAAAAATGTTAATGACGCCATCAGATAAAAACACTTACTTAAACTTGACTAACACTAAAGAGAATAAAAGACTCAATCACATTTTCGTTTTTTTAGAAGTTTTTTCTCGCGAAGGTGGAATTCAATCTTATGTAAAAGATGTGTTTCAAGCTTATAACACATTGTCAGAACCGATAAAAGGAGAAGTCTTTTTATTACGAGATGAAAAAGGTTGTACAAATCCTTTTGAATCGGAACGATTACAATTCCATTATTTTAAAGCTAAGTCTTCTCAAATAGCACGGATGAAGATGGCTTTAGCTTTACTGAAGCGTTTAATTGAAGAACGTCCCGATCGTGTATTTTGCGGTCATGCTTACTTAGCACCCTTAGTTGGTACGTTGTGCCAACCTTTAGGAATTCCTTATACCGTAATTACTCATGGTAAAGAGGTTTGGCAGCCTTTACCTGTGCTGACCAAAACTAATCTCCAAAAAGCTTCACAAATTTGGACTGTCAGCCGCTATACTCGTGAAATTGCTAGTACTGCCAATGGTTTAGATACTGGTAAAATCCAAATTATGCCTTGCGCTGTCGATGGCGATCGCTTTACTCCCTGGAGCCAAACCAGCGGATTTATTAGAACGTTATGGTTTGACGGGAGCGAAAGTTCTGATGAGCGTAACGCGATTATGGTCTGGTGATATTTACAAAGGAGTAGAT
>CAVSOI010000017.1:0-277887 GCA_963729615.1 uncultured Cytophagales bacterium | reverse complement strand
TGTAGAGCTTGCCATCTACCATCAGCCAAGCGGGCGAGTTGCAGACAATAATCCCGCTTCTTGTATTTGAACTCCAACTTCTCTCCCTTGTGTTTCAGCGTGGGGAAATAGTGTGTGTTTTCTTCGTTTCTGCGGAAATGGAAAAGTATCGTTCCTTTTTCGTCTTGCACCTCAATTTTTTTACCTGTTGGAGTGCCATCATTTGCCATTTCGTAGAGGTGTTTTCCCATCATTTTCGACAGGATTTTTGACCTCCGAGCTTCTAAATAATTCCCAATTGTTTCTTGCAAAACCTCGTCTCCTTTCTCTTTATCGTACACAGAAAGAAAGAATTTGGAGTACTGCGATGGAGGAAGTTTTTTATTGTGAAACTTTTGAATGACAACATCTTGCTGCATCGAATCCATCCACTCAATTAGCTCATAATCAGTATTATCCAAGCCAGAATCGAATTCCTTTGCGTTGAGTGAGGAAATGTTTTGGTAGCGAAAAGTGAGCGTGCCATCTTCATTCTTTTCCACCACAAAAGACTCGAACAAATAGCCTAAGTATTGATGCTCGAAGAGGGAATATACAAGTTGAAAAGGTTTTTTTGGTGAGACTTTCATGCCTGCGTAAACGAAATTTGCTAATGAGACTGAATTAACCAGTTTTGTGATTCACAATTATTTGATTGCAAATTCAAAGTTAGCGCATGAAATCCAAATTGCAGAAGTTTAAATCAGGATAATGTTGATTTTAGATAGTTAAAATTCATAATCTCCAAAAGGAAGATTTGCTCTAAGAAACTGATTTTGAATCGCTCCATTTTAATTGGTCGCCTTCCAAATATGTTATTTTTAATTTGTCAGCATCTATTTACCGTTTGTCATAAATCTGCAATTCCGAAACTTTCCGTGTGGATTGTGCTACGGAATCACATCACAAACAAAAGATTTATTTACAAAACCTAGAAATTATGAAAGTCAGATTACTCATTTTGCTTTTTTTGCTCATTTCCCATTTATCTTTTTCCCAGAGAACTGTGACTGGAATGGTAAGAGCTGATTCTGGCGAGCCACTCCCAGGAGTAACCATTACTATAAAAGGCACAACCAAGGGAACAACTTCGGATATTGATGGCAAATATTCATTGACGGTGGAAAGTTCGGAAGGCATTTTGGTGTTTACTTATGTTGGATTTATGAGCAAAGAAGAAACTGTGGGAAACAGAACTGTGATTGATGTAACGCTTGAAGAAAGCCATGCTTTGGAGGAAGTGGTAGTTACGGGATATAGTGGAGTTTCGAGGTCTAAAAAAAGTGCAGGATATTCAATAAAAGCTCGTGGAATTTCCTCAATGGGAAAGTCAAAGCATATTGCAAAGACGTCCAGTAAATCTGATACGAAAATAGTTTCCAGTGGAGAGACTTCTGCCAAATCGGGTATGCTGACTGCGGGCGAATTGCATGATTTCAGTAAATGGAATTTGTGGGAGAAAATTGCCAAGAACGATTTGAAAACCTGGCAAGAACATTGGCAAATCAATCCGCTTGGCAGGTACATGGTTCAACTGGTGACAGAATCTGGTTTCCCAGTAATTGACTCACCCATTGAATTGCTCGACACAAAAGGAAAAGTCATTTGGCAAACTCGCACCGACAACACGGGCAAAGCAGAATTGTGGAGTGGGATTTTTGAAGATAGTTCGAAAATGGTTTCGGTTGGAGAAATAAGAACGGAAATTGCTGGAAAAATGGAGAAAGTAAAATCTCCAAACACCTTTCATAATGGAGTAAATTTACTGACGGTCGATGCCGAATGTGAAAAATCCAACAAGATAGATATTGCCTTTGTGGTAGATGCCACAGGCTCGATGGGCGATGAGATTCGCTACTTGCAAGCAGAGTTGAGCAATGTAATCCAAGCTGTGAAAGACTCTTTGCCGAAGTCGGAATTGAACTTGGCGAGTGTGTTCTACCGAGATGAAACCGATAGCTATTTGACCGTGAAATCAGAGTTTTCCACCAACTCCAACCAAACCACAGATTTTATACAAAAGCAGTCGGCAGATGGCGGTGGCGATTTCCCCGAAGCGGTAGATGACGGCTTGGATGTGGCAATCAACCAATTGCAATGGAGCAAAAAAGCAGATGCAAGATTGCTGTTTTTGGTATTGGATGCGCCTCCGCACCATAATGATGAGAAAATCAGAAGAATCAAAGGCTTGATGAAAGAGGCGGCCAAAAAGGGAATCAGAATCATTCCCGTGGCAGCAAGCGGAATTGATAAATCGACCGAATATTTAATGCGTTGCATGGCTTTGGCAACCAACGGAACGTACGTTTTCTTGACAGATGATAGCGGAATTGGCGGAAAACACATTAAACCAACGACCGATGAATATAAAGTAGAGTTGCTGAACGACTTGCTTTTAAGATTGATTTTCGCTTACACGAAAGTGGAATCTTGCGAAACTGAAAAGCCAAAAGATGAAACTGTTTTGTCAACAAAAAAAGAGGAAGAAGATGAGAAAGAGGAAGTCGAAAAAGTGAAAGGAGAAATGAAATGGAGTTGTTTCCCGAATCCAACAAGCGGAGTTTTCAAAGTTGAAATGGCAAAGAAAATTAAAGAGTTCTTCGTAACAGATTTGACAGGGAAAATCCTTATTCGGCACGAGCCAA
Source organism: uncultured Cytophagales bacterium (assembly GCA_963729615.1). Lineage (GTDB taxonomy): Bacteria > Bacteroidota > Bacteroidia > Cytophagales > Flammeovirgaceae > JBLIFI01. Next base: position 275,224 of record CAVSOI010000017.1, on the reverse strand, counting down.
AAGATAAATCTGAAAAAGTAGATTTGAGTGCTTATCCTTCGGGAATTTACTTTGTTCGATTTGTGTACGAAGAGAAAAATCATACAAAAAAAGTAGTATTGCGAAGGTAATCTTTCAACTATTCAGACAATTAACAAAGAACCAACGGAAAGCCGTTGGTTCTTTGTCTGTTTTAAAACTAGAATAAATCTTGAATGGGATTTTAAAATATTTGATTTAGAGTCATAAAATATCCTTTAGTAGCCTATGCAGTAGCTTTCAAAAAATGGAAATAATTTCCTTTTCTGAAAAACAGCAAAATTGAAGGGGCGTTAAGTTGATAATGCTCGAACTTCTAGTAGAAACTGGGTCTCCCTAAACGTCCATGCTCAATAACAGTAAAACTGAGAATATGAAAAGTATTTTTATCCTAGTGTTTTGTCAAATGTTAATTGACGGGTAAATATATTCATAATCTTCTGATTTTCAAGTTGCTTTAGCTTATAATTACCCGACATTATTATCTTGACAGAACACTAGAAATAGGGTTTACAATTCTTTTGCACTCTGATTGCACCGTATTTTCATTATCTTTGTTTTATAAATGAAAGTAATCACATCCATATCAATCGCTTTTTTGTTCCTAGCTCAAGGAATATCGCCAAATATGGACTTATGCGAACAGCTCGAAAAAGCTTCTAATTTCATTTCGCATTATCAAATCCACAAAGAATATGGTGGGGATTCTTTTTATGATTATGTAACAGAAGAATTTTTCAGTAACCAAGAGCATAGTAATGCGCACCATGATGGTCCTCATGAGGACAAAACTCCAGTACATTCACATCATCAATGTTGCCATCCTTCTGTTTTCATAACAACTTCGAGTGGAGTAACTTTCAAAGCTTTTATTTTCAAGCAAAAAAAGCAATACGCTAATTATTCTTTTCAATTTAATTCCAGATATCTGGAATCTCTCTTTCAGCCCCCACGGGTATAATTCAGTTTTACGAGGATAATTCTATATCCTAATTATGTGTGAGTCTCTTATGACTCGCACTTTTAAACTTGCGCAAAAGCGTAATTTATTCAACTGAATTATTTTAATTTTTATGCTTAATAAAATTATTAGGTACTCCATAACCCATAAGTTGGTTATTGGACTACTAATCCTTGCCTTGATTATTCTGGGGCTATATTCTCTTAGGCAATTGCCTGTGGATGCCGTTCCCGATATTACTAATAATCAAGTGCAAGTCATTACCAACTCGCCCACATTAGCAGCTCAGGAAGTAGAACGTCTCATTACTTTCCCCATTGAAATAACAATGGCAACCATTCCGCAGATTGAAGAAATAAGGTCTTTTTCCAGATTTGGTCTTTCGGTTGTTACCATTGTTTTCGAGGAGGATGTAGATGTATATTGGGCAAGACAGCAGGTCAACGAGCGACTTGCCGAAGCACAATCTCAAATTCCAGAAGGAATAGGGAAACCTGGAATAGCACCATTAACAACTGGGCTTGGAGAGATTTATCAGTATGTCATCACCACAAAATCAGGTTATGAGGGTCAATATTCTGCCACCGAATTGCGTACTATTCAAGATTGGATTATACGCAGGCAATTGCTGGGAACACCTGGCGTGGCTGATGTGAGCAGTTTTGGAGGCTATCTCAAACAATATGAAATAGCAATCAGACCTGAGCGACTCAATACGATGAATATTTCTATTTCAGAAATATTTGATGCCCTTCAGGCAAACAATCAGAATACTGGTGGCGCATATATTGAAAAGAATGACAAGGCTCTATTCATACGGAGTGAAGGTTTGGTCAATTCTATCCAAGACATCGAGAATATTTTGGTCAAGCAAACCAATACGGGAAACCCTATTCTCATAACTGATGTGGCAGAAGTCAAAATAGGAAAAGCAATACGTTATGGAGCGACTACACGAAATGGAAACGGAGAGGTGGTCAGCGCAATTGTTATGATGCTCAAAGGAGCAAATTCTGCAAGAGTGATTGAGGATGTAAAAGACAAGATAGCGACTATAAGCAAAACATTGCCAGAAGGCGTTGTCATCGAGCCATTCCTAGACCGTACAAAATTGGTAGATAATGCGATAGGTACTGTTACAACAAACCTTGTTGAAGGTGCTTTAATCGTAATTTTCATACTGTTGCTTTTACTTGGCAACTGGCGGGCGGGACTGATAACAGCATCTGTAATTCCTTTGGCTCTACTTTTCGCATTCAGCATGATGCACATTTTTGGGGTTTCAGCCAATTTGATGAGTTTGGGCGCTATTGATTTCGGACTCATTGTAGATGGCGCAGTGATTATAGTTGAAGCAACGCTTTTCCATTTAGGGGCTTTAAAACTCTCAAGAAAGCTTACTCAAAACGAAATGGATGAGGAAGTTTATCAATCTGCCAGTAAGATTAGAAACTCCGCTGCCTTTGGCGAGATTATTATCCTCATTGTCTATTTGCCGATTCTCGCTTTGGTAGGAACTGAAGGTAAAATGTTTGGGCCAATGGCACAAACGGTAAGTTTCGCTATTCTTGGTGCATTCTTACTATCACTTACCTATGTTCCAATGATGTCTGCTTTAATTTTGAGCAAAAAAGGCGGTCATAAGAAAAACATTTCAGACAAAATCATGGAGTTTTTCTATTGGCTTTATGAGCCAATCATAAAATGGGCGATGCACACAAGAGTTTTACTTTTGGGGGCAACTATTGTGCTTTTTGTCATTGCTTTTTTTGTATTCCGTAATTTAGGCGGAGAATTCATTCCAACATTAGAGGAAGGAGATTTTGCGGTAGAAACGAGAGTGATTACAGGGAGTTCCCTTTCTAATACTATTAAGGCAACTACACAAGCAGAGAAAATACTGCTGGCTAATTTTCCTGAAGTGGAACAAGTGGTTTCCAAAATAGGGTCTGGAGAAATACCAACAGACCCTATGCCTGTGGAAGCAGCCGATTTAATGATTATCCTAAAAGACAAATCGGAGTGGGAATCTGCTTCTAGCCGTGAAGAACTGGCTAACAAAATGGCTGAGGCATTGGAGGTTATTCCAGGAGTAACTTTCGGTTTCCAGCAACCTATCCAGATGCGCTTTAATGAGCTGATGACGGGTGTGCGCCAAGATGTGGCAATCAAAATTTACGGAGAGGATTTGGAGCAACTTTCCGATTATGCCAATCAAATAGGAAGTATTGCAAATTCAGTAGATGGGGCGGTTGATTTATATGTGGAAGAAGTTACGGGCGTTCCACAAATTGTCATTGACTACAAACGCAATCAGTTGGCAAAGTACGGATTATCCATAAAGTCAGTCAATATGGCTGTCCAATCCGCTTTTGCAGGAGCTTCTACTGGGATTGTTTATGAGGGCGAAAAAAGATTTGAACTTGTAGTCCGATTGAGTAGTAGCAACCGCTCTGGTTTGAGCGATGTTCAGAATCTATACATCAATGGGCGCAACGGAGAGCAAATACCATTGCAGCAATTGGCGACTGTTTCTATCAAAGATGGTCCTTATCAAATCCAACGAGAGGATACCCAAAGGCGCATAATCGTAGCATTTAATGTGCGTAATCGTGATGTGGAAAGTGTAGTGAGTGAAGTTAGCGCAAAAATTGATAATCAAGTCAAACTGGAGCCTGGCTATACGGTAAGCTATGGTGGGCAATTTGAGAATTTGGTAAAGGCAAAAGAACGACTTGCCGTTGCAGTGCCACTCGCATTGCTTCTCATATTCGTATTGCTGTATTTTACCTTTGGCTCACTCAAACAAGGCTTTTTGATTTTTACTGCTATTCCACTTTCGGCAATTGGTGGCGTTTTCGCACTTTGGATACGAGACCTGCCTTTTAGTATTTCCGCAGGAGTTGGTTTTATAGCCTTATTCGGTGTGGCAGTATTAAATGGCATTGTCTTGATTGCTGAATTCAATAGCCTTAAAGACGATGGAGTTACAGATATTTTTGAACGTATATACGAAGGTGCAAAAACACGCCTACGTCCTGTAATTATGACTGCATCGGTGGCTTCTCTCGGTTTTTTGCCTATGGCAATCTCGCAAACTTCTGGAGCAGAGGTACAACGCCCATTGGCTACAGTAGTGATTGGTGGACTTATTACTGCCACTTTCTTGACACTGGTGGTGCTACCAATTCTTTATTACTACTCTGAAAAAAAGCTGAATATGAAATCAAATAAAATGGCAACGCTTCTTCTGATTGGTCTCTTTGGAAGTATATGTAGTGCGGAAGCGCAGAATAAGCCAATTGTATATCAAAATATAAATCAGGTAATTCAGGTTGCTTTAGATAATAATCCTAACATTAAAGTTACCCAACTCCAAACCGAACAAGCAAAAGCCCTGAAGGGAACTAGCTTCGATTTACCCAAAACGGAATTCGGGCTTGAATACGGGCAAACCAATAGCATAGCAAATAATGATACACGATTCAGTATCAGCCAGACCTTTGATTTTCCAACAGTTTATACACGGCAAAGCGAATTGGCGAAATCAAGGATTACCTCAAGCGAATTGAAGCAAGAGGTCATTAAAAACGACATCATTTCACGTGTAAAATCCACCTATTATGAACTTTGGTATTTGAAAAACAAGCACAGGATTTTATTACGACAAGATAGCATCTACTCCAGATTTTCTTATGTGGCGAATTTGAGATTTGAAAAGGGAGAGAGCAACGCTTTGGAACGAGCAACCGCAAATGCTGAACTTGCCGATGTGAAGATAATGCTACAAGAAAATCAGGCATCTATCAGAGAACAGCAGTTCCAATTACGAAATCTTCTGAATGTGGAATCTCTGGTTGATATTGAGGTTTCAGACTTAGAGATGAAGCCTTACTTTGAGGCTGGCGGAAATGACTCCGCAAACGTAAGTGCCAATCCCGCCATAGCTTATTATAATCAACTCATTGAAGTTGCAGAGAATGAGCAAAAGGTGGCCTCGGCAAAAATACTGCCCAACATCACTTTAGGATATTTCAATCAGTCATTAATTGGGAATGGTCAGACTGCTGGCGGATTGCCAACTGTGTTTGATTCAAGAGATAGATTTACGGGCGTACAAGTAGGATTGAGTATTCCTATCTGGACGAAGCCACATACGGCTAGAATTGAAGTGGCAAATATTCATAAGCAGGAAACCGAAGCGCAGTTGAAGGCGGTTGAAAATCTTACGAAAATGCAACTTCAATCTTTATTGGCAATGCTGGAAAAGGACTTGAAAAACTTAGAATATTACCGTGGAAGTGGCTTGCCACAATCAGAGTTGTTGTTGAAGCAATCTCAACTGGGCTTTAAAGAAGGCGAAATAGGCTACATAGAGTACATCCAAGGTCTCAATCGGGCACTTTCCATCCAGACCAACTATCTGGAGTTTCTCAATCAGTACAATCAAACACTCATCAATATTGAGCAAATCATAAAAGGCATTTAAAATGGAACTTACATATAAAATCAGTTTAGTGACACTTTTCATCTTACTCATGGGCTGTAAGAATGAAACAAGCATTGTTGAGGAGAGCCATACAACGGAAAATGAGAATATTATAGAACTTTCTGACGAGCAAATGGCACTTACTTCTATAAAAATTGGGAAAGCAGAAAAAAAGAAAATTGGCAATGAAATTACGGTAAACGGAATGATAGATGTTCCGCCTCAAGGCAATATTTCGGTAACAATTCCTTATGGAGGATTTTTGAAATACACAGAAATGCTCCCTGGAAGCAAACTCAAAAAAGGGCAGATTATAGCAAAGGTCGAGAACCTGACTTTTATTGAGTTGCAACAAAGTTACTTAGAAGCGTTGGCAAACAATGATTATTTGAAGTCAGACTTTGAACGTCAAAAATCTCTCAGCGATGAAAATGCGACTTCTACAAAAATATTTGAGAAGGCAAAGAATCTGTACCTCAATAATCAAGCAAATGTAAGTGCTTTAGAAAGCAAGCTAAGACTGATAGGAATAAATCCTAATTCGGTAAAAAATGGAAGTATTTCCTCAGTTGTAAATATCTATTCTCCCATTAATGGTGTTGTGCGAGAGGTTTATGTAAACACAGGCAAATATTTTGGTGGCCAAGATGTGCTAATGGATATAACAGATGCCTCAGATTTGCATGTGGAACTCAGTGTTTACGAAGATGACATTCCATTGATTCGTATTGGGCAACGCATTCGTTTCAGACTGGCAAATGCTCCAGAAGAATGGATGGAAGCAGAGGTGTTTCTTATAGGCAATAGTGTTCGGCAAAACAGGTCAGTTACCATTCATGGCCATTTGAAAACGGAAGGTAAGGAGCTTTTGCCAGGAATGTTTGTAAATGCTAAAATCGAAGTAGATACGCAAGAGCAGTACGCCTTGCCAGAAGAAGCAATCGTTCGGTTTCAAGGGAAACACTACCTATTTCAATCTCTGGGAAATCGAATGGAAGATGGCAAAAATATGAGCGATTTTGAAATGATTGAAATTGAGAAAGGGAATGAAGAGGATGGTTTTGTGGCATTCTCCTTTAAAGACAAATCATTGAAAATAGAACAAATGGACATTGTTCTCAAAGATGCTTTCACGTTGTTAGCAAAAGCTAAAAATAGTGAAGAAGAGGGTGGTGGACATGGTCATTAAGAACAAGCTATGATTAATATAGAAAAAACACTAGAAGATTATCAGGTGCGTCCGACAGCAATGCGCATCCTTGTATATAAATATATGGCGCAACAAAATGTAGCTGTGTCTTTGACAGATTTAGAAATGGCTTTTGAAAAGGCTGAACGAACTACCCTATACAGAACCTTAAAAACTTTTGAGGAAAACGGAATTGTCCATCAAATTGACGATGGCACAGGTGTCTCAAAATATGCACTATGTGAACTAGGGTGCAATTGCGAGATTGACAAAGATTTACATCTTCATTTCCACTGTAAAGCATGTGCCGATACAGTTTGCCTTACAGAACACAAGATACCTCATCTCAATCTTCCGCAAGGCTATATCGCTGAAGATGTGAATCTTGTGGTAACGGGTGTTTGTAGGAAATGTAGTAGGGAATAAATGCACTTCCATTGCATTCCTTATTTTTTTACATTATAGAAAAAATTAAGATAACCATGATACAAATAAATCAAAATGAAAAATAGACAAGGAATTTCACGAGATATCGATACCAAAGAACATTCTGGCGAACACACGAATGATGATGGGCATAATCATAGCAGTCCAGAAAGTGTAGGAAAATTGAAAACCTATCTGCCAGCAATATTCAGTTTCATAATGCTGATAGTAGGGATTGCAATTGATTATTTCAATGCTGAATTTTTCAGAAATTGGGTGCGTGTTATCTGGTATATAGTCGCTTATATACCAGTAGGTTTCCCCGTTTTGAAAGAAGGTTGGAATAGTATAAGAAAAGGCGATTTCTTTACCGAGTTTTTGTTGATGTCTATTGCAACATTGGGCGCATTTGCCATTGGCGAATATCCAGAAGGGGTAGCTGTGATGCTTTTCTATGCCGTGGGTGAGTTGTTTCAACAAGCAGCAGTAAACCAAGCAAAAGGAAATATAAAAGCATTATTAGATGTCAGACCCAACGAGGCATTGGTTTACCGAAGCAATGATTATGTTTCCGTTTCGCCCGAATCTGTTGAAATAGGTGAAAAAATCCAAGTGCGTGTAGGGGAAAAAGTTCCGCTCGATGGAGTTTTACTTTCCGAAAAAGGCTCATTTAATACCGCGGCTCTGACTGGAGAGAGTAAGCCAGATACCATACAAAACATGGCGCCAGTATTTGCTGGAAGTATAAACCTTGATGGTGTTGTGGAAATCGAGACCACAAAAAAATTCAAGGATAGCTCGATTGCCAGAATATTAGACATGGTTCAGAATGCCACCGCGCGAAAGTCCAAAACAGAACTATTCATTAGAAAATTTGCACGTATTTATACGCCTATCGTAGTTTTTCTGGCCGTAGGTCTCACATTTCTCCCATATATTTTTATTGATGATTATGTATTCAAGGATTGGCTGTACCGAGCTTTGATTTTCCTTGTAATCTCTTGCCCTTGTGCGCTTGTGATTTCCATTCCACTGGGCTATTTCGGTGGACTGGGCGCAGCATCTCGCAATGGGATTCTATTTAAGGGAGCTTCTTTTCTTGACACAATGACCAAAATAAATACGGTTGTGATGGATAAGACGGGAACGGTAACGAAAGGTGTATTTAAAATAAAAGAAGTGGTGAATGCTTCGGATTTTACGAAAACGGATTTTATGAAATATCTAATGGCAATGGAAGAGCAATCCACACATCCTATTGCCAAAGCCATAATGGAATATAAAGCCGAAGGTGAAGATTACAATGCTACGGATGTTACAGAAATTGCTGGAAAAGGACTCAAAGGCACAGTCAATGGAAAAACCGTATTGGTAGGAAACAACAAATTGATGATTTCAAATTCTATCAATGTCCCTTCAGAAACAGATGTCATTGTAGAATCTATTGTAATGGTAGGTATAAATGGCAAATTTGCAGGATATATAACCATAGCAGATGAACTGAAAGAAGATGCCCATCAAGCCATTGAAGAAATCCGCAAATCAGGCATTTCTAAAATCATTATGCTCTCGGGCGACAAAGATTCTATCACTCAAAAAGTTGCCAATGAATTGGGTATTGATTGGGCAAAAGGCGGTTTACTTCCAGAAGACAAGTTGAAAGAAGTAGAAAACCTGAAAGCACAATCGGACACCAACGTTGCCTTTATAGGCGATGGAATAAACGATGCGCCTGTTTTAGCCGCAAGCGATGTAGGAATTGCAATGGGAGGTTTGGGAAGCGATGTTGCCATAGAGACAGCAGATATCATAATCCAGAACGACCAACCTTCAAAAATCGCTCTTGCCATAAAAATTGCACGCTCAACCAGACATATTGTTTGGCAAAACATTGCTTTGGCTTTTGGAGTGAAAATTATAGTTCTCATTTTAGGTGCAGGCGGACTTGCCACAATGTGGGAAGCCGTTTTTGCAGATGTAGGAGTTGCACTGCTGGCTATACTGAATGCGGTTAGATTGCAGAAAATTGAATGGAAAAAGTGAAAGGAGAAATGAAATGGAGTTGTTTCCCGAACCCAACAAGCGGAGTTTTCAAAGTTGAAATGGCAAAGAAAATTAAAGAGTTCTTTGTAACAGATTTGACAGGGAAAATCCTGATTCGACACGAGTCAAAAGATAAATCTGAAAAAGTAGATTTGAGTGCCTATCCTTCAGGAATTTACTTTGTCCGATTTGTGTACGAAGAGAAAAACCATACAAAAAAAGTGATATTGCAACGGTAAATCATTCAAATGCCACAATATTTTAACAAAGAGCCAACGGAAAGCCGTTGGCTCTTTGTCTGTTTTAAAAACAGTTGTATCGAAAAATGCTAGGATTATGCCGAAAACACGCTATTTCAATGAAATCTTTGTGCATTTTTTTCGTAAAAAATGAAAAGAATGGTTAGGTTTAGCATCATCAAAAAATATTCGTAATTATGAAACCTAAACAAGTGTAAATGCGTTGTTTAGAATGCAACCAGAATAACTACAGAAGACAACTACAGATTTAGCGACTCCAACAAAGAAATTAATGGGCAACAAAGGGAAAATTTTACTGGCAGAGCGAGAGGCAATTGACATTGCCTACATCCGCTCACTTTTAGAGAGAAACGGTTGGGAAGTGGAAATTGCCAAAACCTCTCAATCAATATTCAAGAAACTTTCGGAAACTGACTTTTCGGCTATTTTGCTGAATGCGAACCTGATTGGCTCCGACCAAAACAAACTTGCCAAACAAATTCATTCCAAAGAGCAGGAATTGGGCAGGGAAATTCCGATAATTGGTATTTCCGATTATTCTTACCAAGTTGAAAATAGAGAATTTAAATTGATGGGCGTGAACTCCTGCTTGAGCAAACCTATTTACCAATCTCAGCTTTTCGATGCCATTTCCTCCTTGGGAAATTCGACAAACTTTGCCTAATTTCAAAGCCGGATTTTATCAATAGATAGAAATTCAAAATTATATGCCCTTTCAGTTTTTCTGAGAGGGTTTCCTTGTTTATAAGTAGTACAAAGTCTTAAGTCGTCAGTCCAAAGTTGTATAAGTAATTGATTGTCAGACAATCGAAAGATTTGGAACAGGAAAACATTTAACAACAACTACTTAGTTCTACTTTAAGAATCTTAAAATATAAAACCCGCTTACCACTAGCTGAAGCTAGTGGCAATTGAATCAGCATTCAGAAAGCTATTCAATTGCATCCATCTTCAGATGGATGTTTAGGATAACCAGCCCAAAATCATACTTAAAATACAATTTTGGCTAGAGTCTTAAAGTAGAATTAGGAATGAGTTAATAATAACTTGTAATATTATCGCAGTTTATTTTTGAGTCTAGTCAAGGCAAAATAATGTGGCATAGCACCGCTATGGCGCATTATTTACACCCGCAGTGGAACTGGAAGAATAGACCAAAAAGAAGCAAGAGAATTTTAACAAGTTATTGTTTACTTGTTCCTTAACACCTCCAGCCAGATTATTTATTGCCTTTTTGTAACTATTTACCACCATTAATTATCTGATTATCAATTAATTATAAATTTGAAATTATTGAAATCCCTCAGAATTTTCTACTTTTCAAAAAACCAATTTCAATATTTGTAATTTCAGTCTGATTTTTTACGAAAAATGAAAATAAAGCATCTGTTTTGATTACTGTAATTCGATTGTCATAAAAAATAGTGGTAAATAGTTACGCCTGTAACTACTCAGGTTGTCAGATTATTAAAAGTAAAATAAATTTCTTAAACTTGGGTAATGAATGACAAAGCACGGATAGCAGAATTAGAAGCCCAAGTAGCCTCATTGGAGGCTAAAGTTGCGTTGCTTCTGGCAGAGCTATCCAAGCGGAAGTTGTCAAAAGACAGTAGCAACAGCCATAATCCGCCAAGCCAGGATAAATACAAGAATAAAGCTCGTCAGAGTTTGCGTAAAAAGAGTATGCGCAAATCGGGAGGACAGCCCGGGCATAAGGGTCATACGCTTGAAATGGTATCGGAGCCGACCCATGACCATGAGCTGAGAAGTGCCTACTGCCAGGGCTGCGGCACTGATTTGGTTGACCAAAAACATCATTTGGTATCCAGGCGGCAGGTGGTCGATATCCCCCCAATAGTCCCGGTCTACACCCAGTATAGCCAATATGGATGTCATTGCCCTACTTGCAACCATCATCAGAAAACCCCCTACCCAGAGGGCGTGAACGCCCCGATTCAGTATGGGACAGGCATTGAGGCACTTGTGAGTTACCTGAATGTGTTCCAGTACATTCCCTACAAGCGTATGAAATTATTCTTCCGCGATGTGCTGGGCCTGGATTTGAGCCAGGGAAGTATTGAGAATATACTCACGCGTTCTGCCCAGAAGATGGACTTTGTCTATCAGGAAATCAAGAACCAAATCGAGCAGGCTGATTCTGTGGGTTCTGACGAGACGGGGGCCAAGGTGGATGGGGAGAAATGGTGGATCTGGGTGTGGCAGAATGTGCAGAATACGTTTTTGAATGCCTCCGAAAGCAGGGGCAGCAAGGCAGTGGATGAGGTTTTCCCTGAGGGACTGCCCAACGCCATCCTCGGCTCGGACCGCTGGCCGGCACAGCTGAAGATGGTCTCGCAGGGCAATCAGCTATGTCTGGCCCACCTATTGCGTGACCTGATCTGGATTGAGCAAAGCGAAAAAAGTGATTGGGCAACCCAGTTCATTGCGGCCCTCCGAGAAGGAATAGGCCTGAATAAAAAAGCAACCATCAGGCAGGAAGCCTACCAGATTGACGCCCCCGAGGCGCTGGGGCTGGAGAATAAGCTGAATCAATTATTGGCCTGCACCATTTTGAAGGAGGAAAGCCCCGAGGCATACAAATTTCAGCGATCAATGATTAAAAACAGAAACAGCCTACTTACCTTCCTGTATCACTTGAATGTACCTCCGGACAATAATGGCTCGGAGAGGGCAATCAGGAATTTAAAGGTAAAACAGAAAGTGTTCGGGCAATTCAAAACCGGGCAACAACGCTTTTGTGTAATCAGATCGGTAGTCGATACCCTCGTAAAACGAGGACTTGACCTCATGGCTGTCATCAAGCAAATACTCAATGGAAATCAGTACCAATACTATTGAGTCCTAGCTCAATTTTAATCGCCATTTGACAACCTGAGTAGTTACTTACGCCTTTTTAACTCTTTTAAGAATTCTATTTGGAATTAAAAACATTTGAAAGCTGTTTTTGAACCAAGTTGACCAAACAATCTTACAACTTGCTTCGTAACAATAGAGGATTTCCACTATTCCCACTTGGCAATAATTACAACTAGATTATACGCTATTCTCATGACAAAAAAATATACTTTCCTATCCTTTATTTTACTCTTGTCGGCTTTTAATTCCATTGCTCAGAATGCACCAAAATATAGCAATGAATTTTTGGCAATTGGCGTGGGCGCACGGGCTTTGGGAATGTCGAACTCGCAAGTGGCCGTTGTAAACGATGTGACTTCGGGTTATTGGAATCCTGCGGGTCTGACCCGATTGGAGAAGAACTATGAGTTTGGATTGATGCACGCTTCCTACTTTGCAGGAATTGCCAATTACGACTATGCTGGTTTTGCCACTTCCATTGATGAAAAAAGCAAATTGGGGCTTTCCCTCATTCGGTTCGGAGTTGATGACATTCCAGACACACGTTTCCTGTTCGATTCCGATGGCGCATTGAACTACGATAATGTCCGTTCTTTTTCCTCGGCAGATTACGCTTTCATCATTTCCTACGCCACAAAAATTCCGAAGATTGAGAATTTGAGTGTTGGGGCAAATTTCAAGGTAATTCACAGAAATGTGGGCGATTTTGCCAATGCTTGGGGTTTTGGGTTGGATTTGGGCTTGCAGTACCAGAAAGGAAAATGGCAATTTGGGGCAAACGCCAGAGACATTACAGGCACTTTCAACGTTTGGACTTTCAACACGGAAAGTTTCCAAGATGTGTTTGCCCAGACAGGCAACGTAATTCCTGTGGAATCCACCGAAATTACCTTGCCACGTTTGCTTTTAGGAGTGGGTTATGGAGAGAGAATCAAGGAGAATTTTGGCATTCTGGCAAGCATCGGAGCAGATTTGACCTTTGATGGAGAGCGAAATACAGTCATCAGTACAGAATTCGCTTCAATTGACCCTTACGGTGGCATTGAATTGGATTACAAAGAAACGGTTTTCTTGCGTGGTGGAGTGGGCAATTTTCAGGAAATCAAAGACTTCGATGGCTCAACCTCCACCTCATTCCAACCAAATTTTGGAATCGGCTTAAAGCTTGGCAATTTTACCATTGATTATGCTCTGACCGACATTGGCGACCAATCCGAATCGCTCTATTCCAATGTTTTCTCTTTGAAAGTAAGTTTGGATGGAAAGAAAAAATAAATGCAAGTACAAAATATAGAAATTCGGATGGCCGATGCCATAGCAAAATAATAAATTTTAAAATCAATACTTTAACTAACCTTGCCCAAATACTTCCTGTGTTGAGTGCTTATTTAGATGTTAAAGCCATGATTGTCCGTATGCAACTACCTCGGAAATGGTATTCTTCAGACCTTTCCGATGGTCATCAAGCCAATGGAAAAAGCACAGTTTAGACAAACTGAAATTTAGAGTTTTAAAGTAGAATTAGGAACGTTGAAGAAATACCATAAAATTACACCAATGAAATACATAAAAATCCTTATTCCTATACTATTTATCTGTTTGAGCTTTGCCTCGAAAGCACAGCCTTACGGTAATGAGTGGATTGATTATAATAAATCTTACTACAAAATTTGGGTGCATGAAGATGGAATCTATCGGGTTTCCTATTCTCAACTTGAAAATGCAGGTTTCCCAGTAGCTTCCATCAACCCAAAAGCCATACAACTGTGGTTCAGAGGTCAAGAGCGAGCCATCCGAATTGAAGGCGAAGCAGATGGCAGTTTCGATTCGGGAGATTACATAGAATTTTATGGACAAAGGAATGATGGAACGCTAGATGCTTTCATGTATCCCAACCAATTGGATCAAACAAATCCTTATTACAATTTGTACAGCGATCAAACTGCTTACTTTCTCACTTTTTCATCTGACGGCACGGAAGGCAAAAGAATGGAGGAATTTTTTGAAAGCAATACTTCTCTCATTCCTTTGGCATATCATATTGAGGAATATTTGAAGCATTTTTCTGATGAGTTTGCACCTGGCGCTTATTTTCCCGAGGCAATTCCTTTCAACAAAAGAAGGTCGGCTTCGAAGTACTCCGAATTCAGTTCTGCAAAGGGTTTTTCGTCAGGTCTTTGGTTTACAGGACCTAGTAATATGGCTAGAACTTTCGATGGAATTCCCGTGAAGAATAAACTAAATATAGCAGGCGCAGAAACAACGCTAAGTTTGCGACTCAATGCTCGCTACAAAGGACGTAGAACAGGAAACATTTTGGCAGGAAACAGCTCTAGCAATCTTCGAAATGTAGGTTCTGTAGATTTCCGAGACTACAGCAACCATGATTTCTCAACCACATTGGCTAGTTCCGATTTGCCGAATTCTACTGGTAACTTTGTTTTTCAGGTCTCTATGTTAGAAACAGAGCCAAATATTGGTAGCGAGGCAGTTTCTATTTCTTTCTACAAACTTCGCTATCCTCAAAAAACAGATGCTGAAAATGGTACAAAGTTATTTACTCTGCCCACCGATCTGCCGTCAAAATCAAGATTACTGATTGAAAACCCTCCAACCAATGGAAGGCTTTTTGACCTGACAAATAAGAATGATGTGAGGATTATTGGGACAGAGAGTTTGTCAGGTAAGATGAATGCAATCATACCTACTTCAAATAACTCAAATAAGTTATTACTGACTGCCGAGATAAAGTCAATTGACTCACTAAAATCTATTCAGTTTGGCAATGAGTCGATGATTATGGGGAAAAATTACCTTTTGGTTTACAGCCCGCTCATGGCTCGGGCAAGCGAGAATTATGCAAACCCAGTTCAGGCCTATGCAGACTTCCGAAACTCTGCCCAAGGAGGCGGCTACAATGTGCTTTCCAAAAGCATTGAGGAATTATACAATGAATTCGGATATGGCGAAATCACACCTTTAGTTTTGAGACGTTTTTCAGAATATATGCTGGAAAGAGGAAGTGTGAAGCCTGAATTCCTTTTTCTGATTGGCAAAGCATTAGACGTTACCTATAATTACGAAAGGAAAAAACCAGCCAGTTTGAATTGGGATGCCCAAAATCTGCTCCCTTGCTATGGCGCACCTTGTGCCGACAATGCAATCACGCAAGGTCTGGATGGGAAGCACCCTTATGTTCCTGCCATCTCCACAGGCAGGATAGCAAGCAAAAACTCCCAACAAGTAGAAAATTACTTGGAAAAAGCAATGCTACATAGTCAATATAGCTTCGATAATTTTGATAGGAAAAACCTGCTTTTTTTGAGTGGCGGACAAAGCGAAGTAGAAAGAATCAGAATGGCTGGACATCTCTGATTATTTGGCAAGCCTGACAAAAATAAAGCATTTAGGTGCTAGAACGGAAAGAATATCAAAAACTACAAGTTTCCCTGTTGAGTATTTGGACATTGTTTCTAATGTGAACAGAGGAATTGGGATGATTAACTATTTTGGACACACTTCAAGTGGCACACTAGATATTGACATCGGGAATGTGAGCAATCCGTCCCTTGGCTATAATAATGAAGGGAAATATCCTGTCATTTGGGTAAATGGGTGCGATGCTGGAGATATATTCACTACACAATACACACAGTCAGAAGATTGGACTCTTACCAAAGATAAAGGAAGCATTTTATTTGCCGCTCATACCGATTGGGGCTATGAATACACACTGAAAATATACAATGATGAGCTTTTCAGACAAGTATATATGGATAGCCTATTGATAGGAAAACCATTTGGCACAGGACTTCGGGTAACCCAAGAAAAAATGATGGATAGATTTGGCGATAACAATCTTGCCAGAACCCATGTGCAACAGTTTGCCTTGCAAGGAGACCCTGCGGTAGATTTATTTGGCTCAAGCAAAGCAGAGTACGCCATCACAAGCGAAAGTCTCGATGTATTGTCGGCAGGCTCATTGCTTACAGCTTCTTCAGACTCATTTCGGATTTCAGTAGATATTAAAAACTTATGGTGCTGTAAATGGAGACAGATTCTCTATTGGAGTGAAGAGAACTTTCGGGAATGGAGAGGAGAAATTATACGATTTACAATATTTCGACCCTATTTATTATGAAGAAACCGTTTATTTCACAGTAAGAAATACGGAAGCTGATAAGGAAAAAGGGATTGGGCTGAATAGATTTGAGGTAACTGGTAGATTTCAATAATGAAATACCAGAGGTGCACGAAAATACGAATACTGGTTTTATTGATTACTCTATTTTCCAATAGTGCAGTAGTTGCTCTGAATCCTACGGAATTCAGTATTGTGAATCAGCAACCAGTTAGGTTGATTGCACAAAACATCAATAAATTATCAGAGGATAGACTATACACTTTTCAGATTGACACAACCGACAAATTCAACAGTCCATTTTTGCAACAGAAGCAAGTGTTCTCGAATATTCTTCCTGAATGGAATCCGAATTTAATTTCCGATAACTCCAACAGACAGCATCGTTTATTATTGGAGAGTCAAGTTTGCAGAGCCAACTGCTAATGATGTAGATGAATGGTCGGAAAGTTCGTTTTTATATGTAAAAGACGGTTCGGAAGGTTGGTCTCAAAGCCATTTCCCGCAATTTAAGAAAAATATCTAACAACAAATATTAAGACAATCAAGAAACAAGAAAGTGGGAGTTTGATAACGAAGGTTTGATTTGAACGTGAATACAACAGGGTGGCACCATGTTAGCGAGTAACCTTTCTATATTTCTGAATGGAGAATGACTTGATTGGCGAGGAGATGAACGCTTTGTAATGATAGTACGTTTAGTAATGCTTGTCGTTGATGGAATTACGGGGAAAGTGCGAAACCCTATTTTCCAATATCCCTGAATTTTGTGTGTGGAGTCAATAAGAACTTGATGATGGCCTCTAATTAATTTACTTAGAATAACCGTAAGCTTGTTCCGAGATTTGTTGAGCGAATGATGGAAGAAGGAGACTACCTAATCTTGGTAAGTAATTCAATAAACAGTTTCGATCAAATAAACCCAGCATCTTTGCCCTATCTCAAACAGTTGGGCTTTGACAGGGCTTCTATTTATGAATATTGCTCCTGGAGAGCCATTTGTAGCGATTGGCAGAAATCAGGCGGGTTTTGAAGCAAAAGTATTTCAGGCTGATAGAAACTCTGATATTCCTTTGGCAGAACAAATACTGAGCATTGATTTAGGGTTGTCAATTAGCGGAGTGGCTCAAGTAAAATCGACATTGATTGGGCCATCAAGTAGGTGGTGAACTGTAGTGAACGAATTCTCCTCGTCTTCCCCCAATGATTTTGTAAAATTAGATTTAATTGGAGTCAATAATTCAGGAAATGAGGTTGTGATAAGAGAGAATTTACAACTATCAAGAACGGTAGATATTTCCAACATAAATCACTTGACTTATCCCAACTTGAGGCTGTTGGCCAGTATAAGTAATCCTGTCCCTGATTCTTTACCACAATTAGATATGTGGCAAGTCCTCTACCAACCATTGCCAGAAGGTGTGCTTTCCGTAAATAGCAAACAAAAGGAAAACGGAGAGAATAAAATTGCAAGAAGGAGAAAATCTGAGTTTTGATTTCAATTTCAGAAACATTAGTTCCGAAAGCTTCAACTAAAAAGCTGATTGTGGAGTACAGAATTAGGAAAGATGACAATTCAGTAGTTACTTCTTTTGATACACTCCAGACTCTAGCTTCGTCAGATTCGCTGGTATTTACCAAAACTTTCAGTACGATTGGTTTGGCAGGCAAAGGTTCAATGACGGCTTATGTGAATCCGAAAATCCAACCCGAACAAGATTACTCGAATAATATAGTGAATCTACAGTTTTGAAATTGCCAAAGACAGCACGCATCCAGTTGCTAGATGTGCTTTTTGACGGGATGCATATTATGAACGGAGAGATTGTGTCCGCCAATCCAACGATCAGCATTACTGGCAAAGACGAAAATGAATTTATGTCCTTAAGCGATACTTCAAATGTGGAGGTTTTCCTTTCAGAGGCCAATTCCGAAGTTTTCAATCAGGTAGATTTGGGGAGCAGTCCAGATTTCTTGGGTAGAACAATCTACCAATAGTTTTCAGCTCGATTTCAAACCAGAAGGTTTGCAGGATGGAGTTTATACCTTGCAGATTCCAATTGCAAGATGCCACAGGAAATAAGTCGGGAGTTCAGCCTTATGAAATCCAGTTTGAGGTAATTACCAAATCATCCATTACTCACTTTTATCCATATCCAAATCCATTTTCTTCTTCTGTCGGATTTGTTTTCACGCTCACAGGCGGAAATATTCCCGACCAAATGAAAATTCAGATTATGACCGTAACGGGCAGAGTAGTTCGGGAAATCTCTGCAAGATGAAATCGGCTCAATCCGTGTGGGAGACAATATCACAGAATATGCTTGGGACGGGAAAGATGAATATGGCGACCAACTTGCCAACGGAGTTTACCTCTATCGAGTAATTACAAAATACAACGGAGCAGAGTTAGAAAGAAGGGAAACAAGTGGAGACAACCTGTTCAAGAAAGGATATGGCAAGATGTATTTGATGCGATAATTCAATCATAATAAATTTTGTTTTCCTGTTGGATTGAGTAATTTATATAAGCAATTCAAAACCTCCCAATCCAACCATTTAAAACTACTTTTTATCAATATTTTTACCTAAATTGCAACATATTTGAAATCAAAAATAATTGCTTCTGAATTTCGACTGGAATTTAATATAAAAGACTACGCTAAACCATTTATAATCAATGGCTTACGTTGTCTTTTTTGTTTTTCAGGAAATTGTGAAGCAAATGCTAAAAATAACAATTCAATTTTCAGTAGTTGAAGGTCGAAGACCTTACAGCAGTTTAGTCTTGCTACTTGATACTTATTACTTGATACTAAATTATGGCAGAAGGAGAAAATATCATCCCGATTTACATTGAAGATGAAATGCGTGGTGCCTACATTGATTATTCAATGTCGGTAATCATTTCCAGGGCATTGCCCGATGTACGAGACGGCCTGAAACCCGTTCACAGAAGAATCCTTTTCGGCATGTCCGATTTGGGACTTGTCCATAACCGAGCTCCAAAAAAATCTGCAAGGATTGTGGGAGAGGTTCTGGGCAAATACCATCCGCACGGAGACACCGCAGTTTATGATGCTATGGTTCGGATGGCGCAGAATTGGTCGCTCCGAATGCCTTTGGTAGATGGGCAAGGAAACTTTGGCTCAATTGATGGCGATTCGCCCGCAGCCATGCGATATACCGAAGCTCGCCTCAAAGAATTGGCTGGCGAAATGCTGAGCGATATCAAGAAAAATACGGTCAATTTCCAAAGTAATTTTGACGATTCTTTGGAAGAGCCTTCCGTGCTTCCTGCAAAAATCCCGAACCTTTTGGTAAACGGAGCTTCGGGCATTGCGGTTGGAATGGCAACAAACATGGCTCCGCATAACCTGAGAGAAGTGGTGGATGCAACAGTTGCCTACATCGACAACAGAGAGCTTACCGTCAAAGATTTGATGGAGCACGTGAAAGGCCCGATTTCCCAACTGGTGGAATTATCTACGGAATGGATGGCGTAGTGAAGGCGTTGGAGACAGGAAGAGGGCGAGTGGTGATGCGTGGAGTTGCCAATTTCGAGGACATGAAGAACGGAAGAGTTCGGATTGTGGTCACGGAAGTGCCATTTATGGTAAATAAGGCTTCGATGATTGAGAAAACTGCGGCACTCATCAACGACAAGAAAATTGAGGGAATTTCCGAACTTCGAGATGAATCTGACAGAAACGGAATCCGTGTAGTTTACGAATTGAAGACGCGATGCGGTGGCAGAAGTGGTTTTGAACAATCTTTTCAAACACACGCCTTTGCAATCATCTTTCAGCGTAAACAATATTGCGCTCGTAAAAGGCAGACCAGAAGTGTTGAATCTGAAAGATTTGATTCATCATTTCGTAGAGCACAGGCACGAAGTAGTTATTCGCAGAACTGAATACGATTTAGCAGAAGCCGAGAAAAGAGCGCATATTTTGGAAGGCTTGCTGAAAGCACTCGACCATTTGGATGAAGTGATTGCCATTATTCGTGGCTCGAAAGACCCAGACACGGCTCGTGCAGGCTTGATGGAAACTTTTGAGTTCTCGGAAGCACAATCCACCGCAATCCTAAACATGAGGTTGCAACGCTTGACAGGACTCGAAAGAGACAAACTCCAAGCAGAATTTGACGAGTTGATGAAGCAGATTGAGTATTTCAAGCAAATTTTGGCTGACGAAGGTTTGAGAATGCAGATTATCAAAGACGAACTCATTGAAATCAAAGAGAAATACGGAGATGACAGACGTTCGCAAATTGTGGTAAATGCCGATGATTTGATGATTGAAGACATGATTCCGAATGAGGAAATGGTGTTGACAATTTCTCATCACGGCTACATTAAGCGAACTCCACTCAAGGAATATAAAATGCAAAACCGTGGTGGAGTTGGAGCGAGAGGAGTCAGCACCAAGCAAGATGATTTCACAGAACACTTGTTTATTGCTTCTTCGCACAATTACCTGCTCATTTTCACACAGCAAGGGAAAGTATTCTGGATGAAGGTTTACCAAGTTCCCGAAGGCGGCAAAACATCTAAGGGAAGACCACTCCCGAACATGATTTCCATTGATCAAGACGATAAGGTAATGGCAGTCATCAATGTGATTACGCTGAAAGATGAGGATTACATCAATAACAATTTCTTGGTAATGTCCACCAAAAGAGGACTTGTGAAGAAAACTTCTTTGGAAGCTTATTCTCGTCCAAGACAGAATGGAATCAACGCCATCAACATCAACGAAGGCGATGAATTGCTAGATGTGAAATTGACCAATGGCAACAATGACATCATCATTGCAGCTCGTTCGGGCAAGGCTTGTCGATTCCATGAGTCAGATGTTCGGGCAATGGGCAGAACGGCTACTGGAGTTCGTGGCATCCGTTTGGCTTCCGATGAAGATGAAGTGATTGGAATGGTTTGTATCGAAGACCGAGAAACTAATTTGTTGGTTGTTTCCGAAAAAGGCTACGGAAAACGCTCTGAGGTAGAAGATTACCGAATCACAAAACGTGGTGGAAAAGGTGTGAAAGCCATGAAGGTAACAGAGAAAACTGGCGAATTGGCAGCGATTAAAAACGTAACAGATTTAGATGAATTAATGATAATTAACAAGTCTGGTGTTACAATACGAATGGCAATTTCACAGTTAAGAGTAATGGGAAGGGCAACGCAAGGAGTCCGACTGATTAAACTGAGTGCAAACGATGAAATTTCCTCGGTAGCAAAAATTGAAGGATTGGAAGAAATTGAAGAGGTGCTTGGAGAAGAAGTTGTGGAGCAAATTGTGGAAAACCAACTTCCTGCCGATGAAATAATTATAAGAACTGATGAAGGAGAAATTGACACAGAAGAAGAACAAAATGATGAGGATAAAGATTAGTTAATATAAGATAATGGAGCAAGCTATAATCTACTTGCTCCAATTTTTTGTAATCTTAAACAAATAGTTTCCATAGTTGTTAACGAATGCACAAGCTGTTACTTGCATTATATATTTTGGAATTTATATGTTTATAATTACAGAATCTTTACATTTTTAATAAATCAATAACAAGGCTTGACATAACATGAGATAGCCACAACTAAATTAGATAGAATGATGAAAAAGTTAACATTAACACTAGCAGTGATTCTGATGGCTTGTATGGGTGCTTTTGCACAAGATATTAAAGCTTCGGAGAATAAAGCGAAAGCATTTTTAGACAAAGGCGATTTGGCAAATGCCAAATTGTATATTGATACTTACTTAGAAAGTGAGAAATTCAAGAAGAAGCCAAAAACTTCTGTTTATGTAACACAAGCAGAGATTTATTCGGCAATTGCCATGTCTGATAAAGCAGAAGACCAAGCAACTATTGGAAGATCCAATCAAATCTACCCTGATGGTTTTTGATAAGGTAAAGGAAATGAGTGGAGGCAAAGGCTCAGATTACGAAAAGGTTTTTGAATCTCAAGGCGTTGATTTCACTACTGGAATGATTAAGCCAGGTATGGTAGAGAGCTTTGAGGAACCATTATTTCCAAAAAGGAGCTGATTTATACAATGAAAGTGAGGATTATGCTGCTGCTATGAAAATGTTTGAAAAATCGTACATGGTAATGCCAACCGATACTTTGGCAATGGTTTATGCTTTTGCGACTGCTCGACAAGAAGAAGACATGGAATGCTATTTACAGAAATGGAGACAAATTGATTTCCTTAAACTATGCAAAGCCAGATCCTTACTTGATATTGAGTTTCGACCAATATCAAAAAGGAAGAGAGATTATGGATGGAGCTGAAGATACAGAAGAAGCTGTTGCCGAGGCCAAGAAAAAAGCAATGCCGTTTTACCAAAAAATGATGGATTACGTAGATTTGGGTTTGAAAAATGTAGATGACACATTGAAATCAGATTTGCAACAAAGACAAGTAACAGCCTACATTTTGCTTGAAAAAACAGATGAAGCAATTGCCCAATTAAAGAAAAACTCGGAAGCCAATCCTAAGAATAAGTCTTTGTTATTTACTTTGGGAGCTTTGTATGACGAGAAAAACAATGATGCTGAAGCAATCAAATATTATGGAAAAGCATTGAAGATTGACCCTGCTTATTATGATGCTAACCTAAACCATGCGGTAATATACCTTGACCAAGCAAAAGAGGTTTTCAAAGAAATGGATGCTTTGCTAGACAACAGAGGAAACTTCACAGATGCTGAAAAAGGAGAAGAACTGGGAGACAAGTACGATTCTATTTTAGAAAAAGCACTTCCTTACTTAGAGGCTGCGAATAAAGTGAAACCAGATGACATGGCTGTCATGCAAAGAATGTTGCAGATTTACAGAACTTTGGAAATGGATGACAAAGCAAAAGCAGTTGCTGAAAAAATCAATTCAATGGAGTAGTTGAGTTTTCTGAAATCAGAAAGAAGAGACCCAATAGACTAAGTCTATTGGGTCTCTTCTTTCTGATTCTATTTTCACATTGATTTTTTGATTTTATCAAGTCAAAAAACTCATTATAATAGACTTTATTACAATTGGTTTTGTATAGAAGCCCTTGTTGGTCTTAGCGTAGCGAGACCAACAAGCTGACTCCAAAACTTACTTTAATAAACCAATCGTAATAATATCTAATAACCCGAATAATGGGTTTAAACCTTTGTTTTTCAGATACTTAACCGTGTTATAGATAACTGATTTAACTTTGCATACTTTTCTTATGGAATAATGCTCCTGAATAGTTGCGGTTAGGGAAAACCGCATTACGGTATGCAAAGTCAAGGCATTTATCTATATTTTTAGAGTAGTCAAAAATTAAGATTTGCTATATTGTACTTTTTTTAGATTTAATCAAAAATTATATGACAATAATTTAACGGAACTCATAAAATCAAAATACTGATTACCAAATACTTAAACCATTCTTAATTCTTAATTCTTAATTCTTAATTTTTAATTTCCCCAATCCATAATTGTACTTATCAAATATATAACTCATAATTGGGGTTAATAAGTTCATCGTTTATTTGAGAAATTGTCAAAGTAAAGATATACTGCAATCAACTCCAGCTTAATTCAAATATGAAATCTTGCCAAACTTCTTCATATTTGCACAACTTCCCACTCCAACCAAATTAAAATGCAAGATAGATATAGCCAGAGAGGTGTTTCTGCATCCAAAGAAGACATTCACGAGGCAATTAAAGATATTGACAAAGGCTTGTTTCCTCAGGCTTTCTGTAAAATTATTCCCGATTTTTTGGCTGGCGATTCTGACTTTTGCAACATTATGCACGCAGATGGCGCAGGCACAAAATCTTCACTCGCTTATTTATATTGGAAAGAAACAGGCGATTTATCGGTTTGGAAAGGCATTGCCCAAGATGCGATTGTAATGAACACAGATGATTTGCTTTGCGTAGGTGCAACGGAAGGCACAATTCTACTTTCTTCTACCATTGGCAGAAACAAAAATCTGATTCCTGGCGAAGTGATTTCCGCCTTGATTAGTGGCACGGAAGAAGTGTTGCAAATGCTCCGAGAAAACGGCATGGAGATTTACAGCACGGGCGGAGAAACTGCCGATGTAGGCGATTTGGTGCGCACAATTATTGTGGACAGCACCGTTACTGCTAGAATGAAACGTGCCGATGTAATCAGTAATGATAGAATTAAGGAAGGAGATGTAATTGTAGGTTTGGCATCTTTTGGGCAAGCAAATTACGAAACGGAATATAATGGTGGAATGGGAAGCAACGGCTTGACTTCTGCCCGACACGATGTTTTTGCCAAATACATTGCCGAGAAATATCCTGAAAGCTTCGACCCTTCCGTTCCCTACAATTTAGTTTATTCTGGGAATAAAAAATTGACGGATGCAGTTGCCAACTTGCCTTTAGATGCAGGGAAATTAGTGTTGTCTCCAACCAGAACCTATGCACCAATTATCAAGGAAATTCTGAAACAGATGCGCCCAAAAATAAACGGAATGGTGCATTGCAGTGGTGGCGCACAAACCAAAATCCTCCATTTTGTGGAAGGCTTACATATTATTAAAGACAATTTATTCAAATGCCCACCACTTTTCAAACTCATTCAAGCAGAAAGCGAAACGGATTGGAAAGAAATGTATAAGGTTTTTAATATGGGACATAGAATGGAGCTTTATGCTGATGAGGAATCGGCAAAAGCTATCATCGAAATTTCCCAATCATTCGGAGTAGAAGCGCAGATTGTGGGGAGAGTGGAAAGTGCTACATCCAAAAAACTGACTATTAAAAGTGAGTTCGGAGAGTTTATTTACTAAAGTGAGTAGCGAAAGAGGTAAGGCTACTCTATGGATAATTCGGCACAAGCGGAGTGCCGCCCAGCGAAGTGCCGCCCAGCGGACGCTCAATGCCGTTAAGTTAAGGAGATTCGTCTTCAGTCGGAGACTGATTTCCATTTTCGGCACAGGTTCAGAGAACCTGCGCCAGCGTGCCACGCTGGTTCGAGCGTCCACGCTCGAACCCAAAAGTGCAATCTTTACACTAACTTAATGGCATTGAGCGGACGCTTGCGCTATGGTTTTTATTTTGTTAGCCTTACCAGTTTATCACTACCCTTAAATGTATGGCAAATTCTATCTCCATACGGAAAGCAACTATTGATGACTCGCAAACAGTTGGCAATTTGATTGAAGATTGAAATCAACCTGCCAGATTCTCAACAAATGCTAACAAGACACAAATTCCTTGTTGGGCAATATTTAAAAGGTTAACTTCGGAGGGTTTCAAACGAAACGTATATGAGTATAACTTCACATCTTGTTTGAGACAATTAGAATTACAAAATATATTTCAATAAATTACTATGGCAGAAGTAAACAACACATATACTGTTGAAGGCTATGACCTGAACATGCCCAATAAGCAAATGGCTATTACGTCAATTGATGGGATTTTCGGAAAGGAAAAAGCCGAGACAGTATGGCTAGAAATCTGTAAAGAATCTGAGGTAAAGCCAGATTCCAATAACATTGATGAACTCTCGAAAGTCTTCACTAATATGTCTAAGAAAGAAGGGACTTTGGGCGTTTTGGGTCGCTCATTGAGCATTAGAGCAACATCTTACAGAATCTTGAGCAGAATCAAAAATATCAAATAAGAATGGAAAATACTAAATTAAAAGATAAAGGAAGGATTGAAGAGATTGCCAGATTGGGATTGCATGAAGACAAAGTAGATGAGATTTTGAACGATTATGTGAAAAAAGCTTCTGCTGAATTCAATCTCCCCATTGGCTTGGTTTCAATCGTTTTGGACGATGCCCAGGTTTTTGCGGCTTCTCATGGGCTTGAAGGTTGGTTAGACGAAACAAATGGAACTCCCGTTGAATGGTCTTTCTGCGCTACTTCTGTGGAAACAGAGAAACCTTTTGTAGTGGAAAATGCTGAAGAGCACAACAAAGTGAAGGACAATCCATTGGTAAAAATTGATGGAATTAGATGTTATGCTGGCGTACCAATGATAACTAGCAAAGGCTATACGATTGGCAACTTCTGTGTAATTGGAGACGAAAAAAGAAACTTTTCTGAAAAAGAAATCGCCAGATTGAAAGAATATGCCGCAGAAGCCGTTGCTCAGATTGAAGCGAGAGTGAAATAAAAATCCTTTTTTAAAATTTTGAGAAACCCTTTTCATGAGATATTGAAAAGGGTTTTGTTTTTTTATGCACAGACATAAAATTATGAGCGAACCAGATTTAATTGTAGCATTCCTCTCAGCAGTTTCCCCGATAAGCGAAGAAGCAAAATTGGAAATCAAAAATGCTTTAATCAGAAAAGAAGCAAGCAAAGGAGAGGAACTTTTGAAAGCTGGTGAGCAATGCAACCATATCTACTTCCTAATTTCTGGCTTCGCACATCAATTCAGATATGTGGATGGAAAAAAAGATATAACCTATTTCTGGGCAGAGAACGACTTGGTTACTCACATGGTTTCCTTCCTCTCTAGAAAGCCCAGCACAGAATATATCTCAATTCTAGAAGACAGTCTTTTGTATTCATTGTCTTATCATAAACTCCAACATTTATACGCAACCTACCCAGAATTCAATGCCATAGGAAGACTTTTTGTAGAGAAGTACTTTTTGGATTTGGCAATCGCTACAGATTTCTGGAGAATCACTCCTGTGAAAGCTCGCTACGAAAAACTCATTCAAGAAAAACCCCAACTCCTAAAAAGAGCCAATCTAGGTCAAATCGCTTCTTATCTGAATATTTCACAAGAAACACTCAGTAGAATTCGGGCAGAAAAATGATTTCAGAACGATTTTGACATTTATCAAAGAAAACGAAAAATAGGATTGCTAAATTTGTTGACAGCTTACCTAGTGCATCAAATCCTAAGTTCGTGTTGCTATTTTTGTTTCTTATTTCCTTCTACTGCATTAAAATTCTTAGCCGTAGCTATGGCTATGTCGAAATGTCGAACCATCGGATTGCCGAACCATCGGATTGCCGAACCATCGGATTGCCGAACCATCGGATTTTGCTTTGCAGAAGAAAATAATATTCCAAAAAATACAGACACTAACTTAGAACTCAATGCACTAGAAAGACTGTTTTGAAAATCTCGTAAAATTCCCGAAAAATCAATCCAAACATACTCTAAAATCTTCTATTTTTTCCAAAATCCAAATCCCATGAAGAAGTTCTTATCGTTTTTTGCTTTCTTGATTGTCTGCTCAGGAATTCTACTCGTTTCAAGTTGTAGCGAAGATTCAGAAGATGTTGACCAAGACAGAATCTATTCATTTTTCCGATTCAGCTTTGATGAAAGCACCAACAAAACCACCGCAGAAGCAAGGTTCTCATTCGGAGATTTGGCAGGAACATCATTGACTTTAACAAGCGGAAGTGCCGTAATGTGCAATGATGTTCCACTTATTCAGGCTTCGGAATTGGGCAGAACAGTTTACAAAACGGAATTTACAGGCAAAGTAGATTCAGGCGAATTCAGCTGGACTGACACAGAAGGAAAGACTTTTGTGAACATAGTAACCATTCCCGACTCAATCGACTACCCCGCCAACTTCACGGAAATTGACAAAAGTGCCAGTTACGATTTAGCTTGGGAAGGCTCGGCAGTTAAAGCTGGCGAAGATGTTCGTTTCTGGATTGGGAATTTGCTAAACATTTTCATACAAGCCAGCAATGGAGCAACCGTGGTAACTCTACCGCAAAACAGATTGGAAAACACAGGAACAGGTTCAGTAGATGTGGAACTTTATAGAGTAGATTTCACTGCCAATGTTGCAGAAAAAACAAGTGCTGGAGGCTCTTCCGATGGAGTTTATTCGGCTGGGAGAAAGTCGATTACGATTAAATAATCAGGTAGCATTTGAACATGAAAATCCTTTTCCAACTGATTTTGGGAAAGGATTTTTTCATTTCTTTCCATTACCGCTCTCCGTAACTACTTGGCAAAATCACTTCAAATTCGGTCAATCCTTTTTCGGAGTTTTTAAGCCAGATTCTCCCTTTGAGTCTTTCGGCAATGACTTGAGCTTCGTATAATCCGATTCCGTCTCCTTTGCCATCTTGCGTTCCCACCACAAACATTTCAAAAACTTTGTTGGAGACTTCAATAGGAATTCCTCTTCCATTATCGGAAATGGAAATGGCGATTTGCCCCAATTCGGTTTCAGAAATCAACACTTTTACCCAAGCATCTTTCTCTTCTGGAAGCGAAAAGTGGATAGTATTCTCCAACAGATTGAATAGCATAACTTCAAACAATTGCGCATCGGTAGAAATCTGGGAATTGCCCAGTTCCATATTCAACTTCAATTTATGATTTTCGCTCAGAGAAAGTCGCTCCCAAACGGAGAAAATCACAGATTGGATGTGGATTGTTTCCGCTTGGATTTGCTTAGTTTTAACCTCATGAGTTTGCATTAGGCGATTGAGCAAATTGCTCATTTCGATTGCGGAAATCTCCAACCGAGAAAAATATTCGATGGCTTTTTCCTCCTTTACTTCCATTTTCCCAATGTAGCAAAGTCCGAGAAGTCGGGCAATTGGGCCTTTCAAATCGTGTGCAGAGCGGTAAGTAAAATGGTCGAGCTGTTTGTGCGCTCGCAACAAATCCTGATAAGCAAACTTCAACTCTTTGGTGCGCTGGCTTACCTTTTCCTCCAAAATATGGTTGGAGGATTTCAATTGTTTATTTTGGTTTTGAATTAAAGATTGGGCATTCTCCAAATCTTTACTTTTCAATTCAATCTGAGATTTCTGCTCTTTTATTTCTCTATTCTGCCATTGAATTTCGTCAACCGCTTTCTCCAAAGTCCTATTTTTTTGGATAATATCATCTCTTTGCGCTTCAATTTCATCTCTTTGCGCCTCAATCTCTTCTAAATGAATGGTAACTCTGACATTGGCTTTTTTCAAATTATCTCTTTCATTGCTCAACTCTATTGTCCTAGAAGCAACCTCCGACTGCAAATTCCTCTTCGCCTGTTTCAAATTCCTGATTCTCAAAACAACGAATAGCAAACTTCCACCAAAAATCACAAATATTGCCAAGGAATAAAACCACCAAGTCTTCCAAAATGGCGGATGAATGTTTATTCCAATAGAAACTCCTTCCTCATTCCAAACGCCATCGTTATTACTGCCTTTTACTTTGAAAACATAATCTCCCGCTGGCAAATTGCTGTATGTAACCGACCGATTATTTCCTGCCATAATCCAATTTTCATCCAAACCAGAAAGCATATACGCATACTGGTTTTTCTTGGGCATGGTATAATCCAAAGAAGCAAATTCGATGGTAAAAACATTATCTTTATAAGACAGGTTTATCTCTTTAATCTCATCTACAGGCTTATCAAAAACCATAGAATTACCCATTTTCTTAATGTCGGTAATCAGCACAATTGGCTTGTGGGAGTTGTCATTTAAATAGCTGGGGTGGAAAGTATTGTAACCATTCACTCCTCCGAAATACAGCACTCCACTTGCCGATTTGAATGCCGCCCTAGCATTGAAAATATTGCTCTGCAAGCCATCATCCTTATCATAATTCCTGAAAACCTCCGATTCTGGGTCAAATCTGGAAAGTCCTTTGGTGGTGGCAATCCAAATCATTCCTTCCGAGTCTGCCAGTAAACTTTCCACTTGGTTAATTGGCAAACCACTTCTGATGGTGTATTCTTTTACCTGATTTTTTCCTTCATGGTATTTCACTAAACCATGAGGCGTTCCTAGCCAAATGAAATTTCCGTCTGCCAAAATAGCGTGGACAGCATGTTTGCTGGCACTTTGTATATATTTGAACGTTTTAGTTTGCTCAAAAAATTTAAAAAGTCCAGCTTCTGTGCCCACCCATAACATGCCTGGCCCGGCACTCGTGATTTGGTTTATTGTATTCGCATAAGGCAATTCAATTTCATTCGGAAAGCGTTTGAAACTTTGAGTTTCTGCCACAAACAAATTGATTCCATCATTTTTTGTTCCCACCCAAATATCCCCAGATTTGTCTTGGTAGATTGCATGAATTCTATTATCACTCAGCGTGTTCGCCTTTTTTGCATCGCTCAAAAATAGCTTGATTTTTTTCGTTTCAGGATTGTAAACGTGCAGTCCGTTCTCTGTGCCAATCCAAATTTTTCCGTTCTTTGCCTCAATAACAGTCCTCACTTCGGGGTGGTTGAGTTGGTTTTCATCTTGGTTGTCCGAAAACACAGTTACTTTCCCTTCTTTGTCAATTTTATTCAACCCTCCGAGCAGAGTTCCTACCCAAACGTTTTCTTTACTGTCTTCTATGATTGACATTACTTGCTTGTCTGACAGCGATTTTTCAGATTCTGGCTCGTACTTTACATGGTGGAATTTTTGTGATTGGAGGTTGAAGGTAGAAATCCCGCCACGCCTCACTCCTACCCAAAAAACACCTGAAGCATCTACAAAAATATGCCGAATGTCGTTGCCCGAAATGCTTGAGTAATCAGTTGGATTGTGGTTGAATTGAGTAAATTTTTCTGTTTGGATATTGAATCTAATAAGTCCATTCCGTTGTGTGCCAATCCATAGAATCCCTTGCGGATATTCATAAAAGGAATTGATTGCCTTATTGGAATCGCTGTTCCATTTTTCTTGCTCTTTTATTCTTACGAACTCATCTTTGGGTTCGTTGAGCCAGAATAAACCATCTTGAGAGCCTACAAACACAGTTCCGTCCGAGGTTCTGAAAACCGTTCGGATTTTATTGCTAGAATTGGCTGGATTCGGCTCTAGCAAAAATCTTTCAAAAGTATTTTCCGTTGGATTGAATTTCTGCAAGCCATTTTCAGTAGCAATCCATAAATGCTGAATGTCTGCTTTGGTAATTCCCCAAACTCTGTTAGAAATCGTATCTACTTGGTAATGAGTAAATTTATAGTTTACCAAATCCAAAAAACTCAATCCACCACTGAACATTCCAACCCAAATACCTTTGCGCTGCGAATCGTAATGAACCGCTTGGACACGATTATCGGGCAAGGAATTAGGATTTCCTTCTTCGTGAGTGAAATGGAGAAAGTGTTCGGTGTGCGGGTCAAATCGGTTGAGTCCACCGCCCCAGGTGGCAATCCAGACGTAGCCATCTTTGTCTTCGGCAAAACTGCTCGTATTGTCATTAGAGATGGCTAAACTATCTGCGGGGTCGGCATAGAAAGTGCTGAAATCATAGCCGTTGAACTTGTTGAAGCCATTTTCGGTCCCAATCAGCATTTCTCCTTTGCTATCTTGTAAAATACTGAAAACCGTATTATGAGAAAGTCCCTCCTCAATTCCCAATCGGTTGAAGTGGATGTTTTGGCTCAAAAGCAAATTTGAGCAAAGCAAAAGTAAAGTAATAGTAAGCGAAGTTCGTGGAATCCAATTTCCCATTCTGAATTAGACTAAAAGCTACTGAATCGTCTCAGTAGCTATTCTTTCTAATTAGCAATCTAATAAAATGGCAATGACTTCACAAGGGCTTTAGAATTATATAAAGATGAAATATGAATTTTTGAAGGATTTATTGAATATTGTTATTCATTATCAGGTATTTGTTAAACAAAACCATACTACATGACAATTTTTGAAAGCCACTATTTTACCACACCCCCACCCCTGCCCTAAAAGGGGAAGGAGCTAAATCCCCCTCCTTTTGGAGGGGTTAGGGGAGGTAGAAAAGCTGAAATTTAAGCTATTGAGAAAAATTGTCATGTAGCATGAAACAAAACATCAACAAATATTTCAAACCCCAAAAATCTTATCCAAAGTAATTTCCAACATTTCTCCTCTCAAATTAGTAGCGAGAATCTTACCATCTTTATCTACCAAAACTGTAAATGGAATAGCATTCACTCCATATCTGTCGGCAGTTGCCATTTCTTTGTCGAGTACATTTATCCAAGGCAAATCGTCTATTTCTACTGCTCTTTTCCACGCCTCCTCATTTTGGTCTATCGAAACGCTTATGATTTCAAATTCATCTTTGCTAAATTTCTCATATACTCTTTTCACATTTGGATTCTCCATTCGGCAAGGGCCACACCAAGAAGCCCAAAAATCTATAAGAACGTACTTTCCTTTCAAATCCACCAAACTGATTTTCTCGGAACTGTTCAGTTTCTGGAGACGGAAATCAGGCGCATAGTTTCCAACCGAAATATCAGATTTATCTACATCGGCCTCTATTTCTACTTCTACCTCGGTAGTTGTTTCTGTATTGGCCTGCTCGCTGTTTCCACAGGCAATTAGCGCAAAAGAAAATAGGAATAAATATATTTTTTTTCATGGTTCTTTGTTAAAAAACAGGTAGTGTGAAAGATGTTAGGGAACGGGAAATAAATAAACTAACCTGAATAATGGGTTTAAAAGTTTGATTATCAGCAGGTTAATTGTATTTTTTTTAGTATAGTCAAAAATTAAGATTTAATGTATTGCACTATTTTTAGATTTAATTAAAAACTGTATGTCAATATTTTGACTAAATAAAACAATATTAAGTTACTGATTAGCAATTACTTAATTCATTTTTAATTCTTCATTCTTCATGGCCAGGCCACCCTGTCTTAATTTCCCCAATCAACAATTGTACTTATCAAATATATAACTCATAATTGGGGTAACTACTATTTTATTGAAGTTTATTTATTTCCCGTTCCTAGGCTACTTCGGCACAAGTGGAGGCTCAATGCCGTCAACTTAGTGTTGAGAAGTATTTTCAACACTTTTTGTTTGTGATTGGACGCAGCTAGAGCACGTCCTACAGAGTTGAGATTTTCAAATTACACTTTTTTTGATATGAAATCAAACATATATTCTTTAAGTTGACAGCATTGAGCGGACGCTTGCGCTATGTTTTTTTATTTTATTAGCCTTACCAGTTTACCACTACCAAAAGATAAATCCCAGGCAAAACTAACAAAACCTCTGTCAGAATTCATTCCGACAGAGGTTTTAGCTAGTTTTTAGCAATTTCAGAAGTACTTAAGGTATGATTGGATTGAGTATAAATACTTTCTGACTCCCAAATACTTGTTCATTTATTGTATCAAGTTGCCATCATATTTTACTTTGGACTAACGATACAGGACTTCGTACTAATTCTTACTTCACTTCTTCTTCTTTGTTTTCCGATTCGTATTTGGCATTCAGGCCTTTCAACACTTCGGCAGTAATATTGTGCGCTGGGTCTGTCAACAATAACATGCCGCCATATTCTTTGTGTTGCATAATGTAGCTGTAGCCTTTCTCTTTATTGTATTCTTTCAAGAATGTAGATATTTTATCGTACAAATCCTTTTGTTTCTCCTGAGAATAAGAAACCAAGCCATTTTCATAAGTGTATTGGTCTTGTTGCAACTTCTGCTTTCGCTCCATCAACTCTTGTTGCTTTTGCTTCATTTGATTGTTGGAGTAGATTCCAGCCTTCGCCTGACTCACGAAACTTTCCTCATCGGCACCCAAAGTTACCGCTTCTTTTTGCAAGGTATTGGAAATCTGCTGTTCCCTCTTTTGCAAATCGGCCTTCAAATCTAAGAAGTACTTGTAGTTCTGCTCCAAAGAATCCATATCTACGAAGGCAACCATTCCATTGGCTGGCACGCTGGCAGTCATTCCACCATCGTTCGACATACTTTTGTAGAACAGGAAACCAGAAAGCAACAATGCTCCAATACTAAATAACAACGCTAAATTTTTCACTATATATCTCAGTTAAATTTAAACATACCTCCAAACGAGGGCGCAAATATAGGAAGGTTGCCGAAAAATAGAAATGATTGGAGGAAAGGAGTTGAATAAATAACAATTTTTGAGTTTTTGGCTTTCTTATGGATTGTACTCTAAAAGTGAAACTTCATTCAAATCCAAACAACAAAAACATGAAAAACAACTTGTTAATTTTGCTCACAATTGCCATTGGCTTCTCTTGCCAGAATACCAAAGAAAAAAGAACCAAGTTGGATTCTGACGAATTGTCGATTGCCGAAAAAAAAAGGGTTGAAAAAGACGAAACCAGAGTCGTTGACTTTACCGATGCGCCACAGAGATTGGCGAAATGGTTCAGATACCAACAAAAAACACATCCAGATTTTTCCGTCTCCAATTTCTTACCGACCGATACGATTGAACAAGGAGACTTTATGGTAATTGAAATTGAGAAGCCTGCAAGTTTCGGCAAATTCATGGTGTATTCACCAAACAAAGAAAAAGCACTCGATTTCTACAGCTATCAGAATGAGTTGAAGGAGAAAAAGGACGGGAAACTGGAAATAGTTGGCGGAAGCCCAGATTCGCAAGTATTGCTTTTCGATGAAGAAAATGGAGTTGCCAAACGCCTACTCTTTTGCGGAACGCCTTGCCATTTCGATGACGGTTACTGGATTAACAACAATGAAGTGGTTATTTCTGGCGCAATGGAAGGAGTAAATATGAAGAAAGAATTGACCTTATGGCACATCAACTTAGAAACTGGCAGAATTGTGGTTTTCCGAAATCCAACGGCTGAAACGAACACGCAATCTGAATTGTATTCAGATTTGTATTTTAATGAGTAAAGAAGCGTTCAATTTTAATTTGAAAACATGAAATAAACCGCTTTCATTTTCCGTAGATTAGAGTTTTAAATCATACTAAGTAGTGTTCGCTAAATATTTTCCTATTATAAGGACATCAAGTGTGTAACCCTATTCTTGGTTATCAAAGGCACAAGCGGACGCTTGCGCTATGGTTTGTTGTTTTTTTTACGCTACTTACTTGCCACCATTCAAAATAGGAAATTATTTAAGTACACCTACTTACATGACAATTTTTGAAAGCCAATATTTTACCACACCCCACCCCTGCCCTAAAAGGGGAAGGAGCTAAATCCCCTTCCTTTTGGAGGGGTTAGGGGAGGTAGAAAAGCTGAAATTTAAGCTATTGAGAAAAATTGTCATGTAGCATAGTTTTAAATAACGAAATAATCTATAAGATGAAAATACCACGCATGAGGGGAAAAATTGACAAACGGATTTTAATCAATTACCAAGTTGACAAAGAAGTGCTGGAGAATTATTTACCCAAACCTTTCAAACCCAAATTGGTAAATGGAAAGGGAATTGCAGGAATTTGCCTAATCCGACTGAAAGAGGTCAGACCGAAAGGTTTTCCCAAGCAAATTGGAATATCGTCAGAGAATGGAGCGCACAGAATTGCAGTTGAGTGGACTGAAAATGGGGAGCAAAAAGAAGGCGTTTATGTTCCGAGAAGAGATACTTCTTCCAAGTTAAATGCACTCGCTGGAGGAACGATATTCCCAGGAATTCATCATTTAGCAGATTTTACAATAAATGAAAGCAATGGAAATTACAAAGTCAGTTTCGTAAGTGATGACAATACATCTTTATCAATCCAAGCAAAGGAAATTACTGTTTGGAATGAGGAAAGTGTATTTGAAAACCCTGAATGTGCCTCCAAATTTTTTGAAGAAGGCTTCGTAGGATATTCGCCAGATAAAGATGATTTTGAAGGATTGGAATTGAGAGCCTACACTTGGGAAGTATCACTGTTGGAAGTCAATCATGTGGAATCTAGTTTCTTTGAAGATGAAAGTATTTTCCCAAAAGGCTCTGTGAAATTCGATAATGCGCTGCTCATGAGAAACATTGAACACGAATGGATTGGATTGAAAAGCATTGGAGCTGTTACCAAAAAAAGCTAAATCATCCGTTCAGTTTTTGAGAGTAGAGAACAAACCTATTATTTTGGTTGAGCGTAAAACCTAAATAATTACCTTTGGAACGGGAAATAAATAAACTACTATTTTATTGAAGTTTATTTTTAGAGCTAGTCTAGGCAAAAAAGTTTGGCATAGCACCGCTATGGCAAACTTTTTTAACGAAGAATAGACAGCGTGTCCCGGACCAAAAAGAAGCGAGATAAAAAGTAGCACTTTATTTAATTTCCGTTCCTTTGCTTCAACTTCTACATATCAAGTACGACATAATGGATTCCATCAAACAAAAACTGCTGAATTTCCGAACCCGAAGGTCTAAAAACCAAACGAAGCATAGAACATTGAACTATGCAGATGCGAAATACGTGGGCGTACTTTTCAAAATTACCGATGAAGACAAACACGACTACATCAACAACTTTGTGCATTGTTTGGAGAAGGACGGAAAAAAAGTGGAATCATTGACCTTTTTCGACCGAGACCATAACAATCCGTATGATTTCAAATACGAGTTCTTCACGCAGAAAGACATTTCCCTGCTAGGCGAAATCAAGTCGGAAAGTGTGCATGAATTTGCCAAGAAAGAATTCGATTACCTTTTCTGCATCAGCCGAGATTCGATGGATGTTTTTGATTACATTCTCACAAATAGCCGAGCAAAATGCAGATTGGGGAAACACGAAGAAGGCAAAGAAGAACTCTACGAAATCATGCTCCAGCACAAACCTTCTGACAGCATTGATAAACTGATTGAGCATTTAATGGATTTTGTGAAAAAGATTGTAAAGAATTAGAAATAATGTGGGAATTGGAAAATGTGTTAATGTGCAGATTTGAAGATTTGCGAATGGGAAGATAAAATAATGTGTGCCTGTCAGAACCTAAGTTCTGACAGAATGCGAGTCCTCAGACTCGAAAAAAGTTATTAGCAATACAACTTGAATGTAAGATAATTAAGAATGAACCTGCCACAGTTATTGACTTGCCTTTGTTGGTCTTAGCAATTGAATTCAAATAAGATAGATGCGATTGTCAAGCAAAATAAGTTCTGATGGAGTGTGATACTTGAAAAATTGTGAGACCAACACACCCTAATCGAAAGTTCTTGCCTTTGTTGGTCTTAGCAATTGAATTTAAATAAGATAAATACGAAATGCCAAGCTAAATAAGTTCTGATGGAACAGGATACTTGAAAAACTGCGAGACCAACAAAACCTAATCGAAAGCTTGCCTTTGTTGGTCTTAGCAATTGATTTCAAATAAGATAAATACGAAATGCCAAGCCAAATAAACTCTGATGGAACAGAATACTTGAAAAACTGCGAGACCAACAAAACCTAATCGAAAGCTTGCCTTTGTTGGTCTTAGCAATTGATTTCAGACAAGATAAATGCGATTGTCAAGCAAAGTAAGTTCTGATGGAGTGTGATACTTGAAAAACTGCGAGACCAACAAAACCTAAAAAGCTACAAAACATCAACTCTAAACTCTCAAGAACCCACCCAAATTGACCTACCAAGAAACGCTTGATTTTCTGTTTTCCCAGTTGCCCATGTTTCAGCGGGTTGGGGAAAGTGCGTTTAAAAAGAGTTTGGATAATATTGTGGCTTTCTGTGCGCATTTGGGAAATCCGCAATCCAAATTCAAGAGCATTCATGTGGCGGGAACGAACGGAAAAGGGAGTTCCTCGCACACCATTGCCAGTATTTTGCAGTCTGCAGGTTTCAAAACTGGGCTTTATACTTCACCGCACCTCAAAGATTTCAATGAGCGAATCCGAATTAATGGCGCACCAATTGGGCAAGCAGAAGTAATTGAATTCGTGGAAAAGCACCAAACTTTCATCTCCGAACTCCAACCTTCATTTTTTGAAATGACCGTGGCGATGGCATTCGATTATTTTGCCAACCAGAAAGTGGATTATGCGGTAATCGAAGTCGGATTGGGCGGAAGGCTGGATTCTACCAATATCATTCAGCCAGAAATTTGTTTGATTACCAATATCGGACTCGACCACCAAGCGATGTTGGGCGATACTTTGCCAGAAATTGCCTTTGAAAAAGCGGGAATTATTAAGCAAAACACACCAGTTGTCATCAGCCAACTTCAGCCAGAAGTTGAAGCGGTTTTCAAAAAGAAAGCAACCGAAATGAATGCGCCAATTACTTTCGCTTCCTTGAAATATAAATGGTTCAACAACACACTTTTCCGAGGGAAACGCAGACTCATCCCCGATTTGCCAATTAGCCTGAAGGGAAACCATCAGCAAGCAAATTTGGTTGGAGCGGTGGCGGTTTGTTTGGAATTGGGGATTTCGTTTCACGCAATTCAAGATGGCGTGGAAGTAGTTACTGAGCAAACTGGTCTGAAAGGAAGATGGCAAAAACTCGCTGAAAATCCACCCACTTTCTGCGATGTCGGGCATAATGAAGATGGTGTTCAGACTATTTTGGCGCAACTTGCCCAATACCGATTCGAGCAATTGCACATTGTTTGGGGAATGGTTTCCGACAAAGAACATGGCAAAATATTGGCAATGCTTCCGAAAAACGCCAAGTATTATTTCTGCAAACCCGATGTACCAAGAGGTTTTGAAGCCGACAAACTCCAACAAAAAGCAAATTTGGTTGGATTGAGTGGCACAAGTTGCGAATCGGTAAACCAAGCCATCGAACTAGCTAAATCCAACGCCACCGAAAACGACTTTATCTTTATTGGCGGAAGCACTTTTGTAGTGGCGGAAATTGAGAATTTGTAATAATCAGTCGGTAAATTGGCGAAATAGTGAGTTGGCGAATTTGGGATTTAGATGTTAATAGAATGTAGAGAAATTTGAACTCTGCCCTAATTGAAGCTCTAAGATTGAATTATTATGTCGAAGAATTCTTTTGTGAAAAAGCCATCAAAGAACTAAGGCATATTAAAGAAATAAACTAAACATATCTCTTGTTTCTTTTTGGTCTATTCTTCGTTAAAAATATTAGCCATAGCGATGCTATGCCTAATATTTTTGCCTAAACTAGCCTCAAAAATAAACCGCAATAAATGTCCATTTTATTTCTTTGATATGCCTAAATCATTGATGGCTTTTTTTAGTAAAGTCTCTGAACATAATTTCAGCTAATCGCTCTGCTACTTTGTACTAAAGACTAAGGACTTGAGACTATTTATCTGAAACTCACATTCTTCTTATTACTTGTGGAATAGGAAATGGCAACATCGCTTCCTATTTTCATTTTGTCGTACATCTTTTTGTCCACTTTTACTTGGGTAGAAGTCAAATCATCGGTTCTGCCGAGTTCTTTTCCAGTATTTTTGATTCCCTCGCCAATATCTTCTAAAACCTCTCCGAGTGATTGATTTTCGCCATTGGTGTTTTTGTCTGAATCGCTCACGCTAGGTTCGGCAAAATAGTAAAGTACCACATAATAGCTTAAATCTCCGCCTTCGTCTTGTGTGAATTTGTTGGTAACTCTTGCATCAACAGGAACGGTTTCGTCTCCTGCCGTGCCATCGGAAACGGTTTGAGTGCTGGCACAAGCAGAAAATAGAAACACCAAACCCAATAGAATTACGGATAATTTATTTCTTGTCAACATAGTTTTTGTTTTTTGTGGTTGTGAATGAATATAAATACAACTGGAAAACTGATTGAACTATGAGTTTGTTTATTAAACTTGTTAATTCTAGAGATTCAATTTCTATAAACTAATTCCCATCCAATCCTTCCTTGTACCTATCCAATGCCCTCTGCCGAGCCATTTTATGCTCAACCATCGGCACGTAACCAACATCCTGAAACTCGGGAACCCATTTGCGAACATATTTCAATTCCTTATCAAACTTTTTGAGCTGAGATGCTGGGTTGAAAACTCGGAAATACGGAGCCGCATCGCAACCAGAACCTGCCGCCCATTGCCAACCTCCATTGTTCGAGGAAAGCTCATAATCCAACAGTTTTTTAGCGAAATAAGCTTCTCCCCATCGCCAATCAATCAGCAGATGTTTGGTTAGGAAACTCGCCACCACCATTCGGACTCGGTTGTGCATATAACCTGTTTTGTTGAGCTGTCTCATTCCCGCATCAACCATTGGGTAGCCCGTTTTGCCTTCGCACCATTTCTCGAATTCCGCTTCATTATTCCGCCATTTTATGTTGTCGTATTTTGGCTTGTAAGCTTCGTCAACCACCTGCGGATTAAAATCCAACACCATCATGTAGAAATCCCTCCAAATTAATTCTTTCAGCCATATCTCGCTCATATCCAACCCTTTGCGAGCCATTTCCCGAATGCTGACCGTGCCAAATCGCAAGTGCATGGCAATGCGGGAAGTCCCAGGCTTGGCGGGGAAATCTCGCCTTTCAGCATAATTCTCCAGCATAGAATCCTCCACTTCCTTGTCGGGGAAATCCTTGCCGACTGCCTCGAATCCCATATCCTCCAAAGAAGGTAAAGCCAGTTTCGGGCAAGGCAAAAAGCTGCCGAAATACTTCTCGTTTGGGTAGCTTCTCACGTAAAAATCAGACTTTTTGATGTTCAGTTTCTCTAGCCATTTTCTGCTGTACGGAGTAAAAACCCCGTAAGGTTCACCCTTTCCATTCAATACTTCCTCTCGCTCGAAAATACATTGGTCTTTGTAATCGTGAAACCCAATTTCATGCTTCTCAAGCAAATCTCCAATCTCTTCGTCTCGCTCCTTGGCATACGACTCGTAATCCCTGTTGGTGTAAACCGCTCCGACCTCATACTCCTCCAAAACAGCTTTCCACGCATCAATTGGCTTGTCATATTTTACCAGAACGGAACTTCCCTGCTCCGAAAGTTCCGTGTGCAACCTGCCAATTTCATCCCGAATATATTCCACTCGCCTGTCTTGCTTGTCCTCCAGTTTATCCAGAATTTCCTTATCGAAAATGAATAGTGGCAACACGGGCAAATCGCCTTTCAGCGCATGGTACAAGCCCGCATTGTCGTGCAATCTCAAATCTCTTCTGTGCCAAAAAATGGCTATTTTCTGCTTCTCGCTCATAGTTTCAGTATCAAGATACAAGTATCAGGTATCAAGATTTTATTTTAAAATCCGACCATTTATACAATGCTTTTTTGCAGTTTTTGTTTGGATTTGGGAAATCAAATTTTGAGTTTTCTATGCCTTATTCTTCCAAAACAAACCTGCCAAGCTCGTTCTGGAAGAACGAGGTACAAATTGCAGACTTTCACAAAAGTGGTTTCTGTATTGAGGAATACATTTTTTGCGTAAATCTCAGAATCAGATTTCCTTTTTTCGGTTGGAGTTCGCAGTTCGTTTGCTGGTTAGTGGCTTCGGAACTCCATCAAGAATTGAACGCTTTTGGCACAAGTCAATTCCGCTAGGTGCGCCCCGTCAATTTTGGGGCAGTTTTATAAATATCAATAAACTTAATTTTAGACCTGCCAAGTCTTTCGGGGGCGACCTTCGCAGACTTGGCAGGTCTTTTTCACATAAACCCCAAAATATGATTGTGGCCCGAACAATCAAAAAGAACCTTAGAGTTAACTCCACGGTAGTGCTATTTTAGTGCCTGTCTGGTTATAGTGACAAATGAAGTACTTTATAGCCCCGATATGGTTTTCCAGTTTCTTGGAAAAAGGCAATGCCTGCCGAATCTCTGCCTAACCGTGTTGTTGAATCTCTCAATGTGGTTGGTATAGCCCTTATTTTTTCCCGAAGCCAGAGCCTCGCCACTCACTCACTTCCATCGTAAAAGCCTGCTCCAAATCCATCACATCTCGCATCCATTCCGAAAGGGATTTTTAAAAAAGTTTAGGTTGGAGTTTTAAAGTCGCCAATTGATTTACGGCTAGGGAAACTCTACCGAACTTCCAAGTTCAACTCTCCAGTCAAACCCGCAAGGTGCGCCCCGCCAATTTTAAAAGCCTTGAACGAGATTTGGGAAACCTCCTCACTCACAAAGCTGATTTTCTATTGTGGAAATCAGGTAGTTTACTGGCTTTCAAAATTGAATTGCGGATATACCTTATAAGTTAACCGTGTATATACATTTAGTAAACGTATATACACGGTTAGAACAAGTATTTTAACCAATAAAACACACTTTATTTGATTTATCAGATGGAAAAGCTAGATTTGGGTATAAGAGATATATACGTAATAGTTACGTATATCGACAAGTTGGCAGTAATTTAGGAGCTACGATGAAAAAAACAATTTTATTTTTCATATTTATTTTAGGATTTAATTTAATAATGGGTCAAACTAGCGAGAATTATTCTGACCGAATATTGACTTTAACATTTAAAGTATTTAAATCGGCTGATTTAGAACTTGCTAACCATATTCTTCCTTTTCTCAAGGAAAGATTTAAAGCTGAACTTAAAGATGCATCTAGCTTCACTAATCCTTACGATAGTTTATCAAAGCAAATTACTATAAAACAAAGCTCTGACAATTTACTTAGATTATACTGTTGGGACGAAAGGAATAATGGTTGTCGATGGACATCAACCACATTTGCTCAATTTAGAACAAAATCGAATGAAATTAAATATATTAACTTAGAAGAATTTAGTCCAGATTATGATGAAAATTTACATAGAGCAGACTATGATGAAGATTTATACGTAGTTAGCTTGAAAAGGATTGAAATTAATAACCAACCACATTACTTGATTATTGGATATGGTGGTCATTGTGGTAACCACATTTACCAAATTGCAAGAGTGTTTAAAATTTCTGATAACACTCTTGTTAAATGTGAATCTATTTTCGGAAATAAGGATGAAATTGATGTTGGAACAGGTAGAACTGGAAAAATAGAAATGAAATACTCTACAGAAACAAAAATCTTATCTTACAATCAATACGAGTTTGACGAAGATATAGGCTTTTATACTGACGAAAAGTCAAAAGTAATATGGGAATTAACGAAAAGTGGATTTGAGAAAAAAAACTAATGCCAACAATGTGTATAATTCATTGCTAGCTCTAGCCTACTTACGAAAATCCTCGCAGATTTTCTATTCGGTTTGTATTTGCAGAGTTAGTTGATAAATCACGCAATTAATCTTATACAAAATAGTCGAAAAGCATTACGAAAACGACAATGAATAAGGGAATTTGGGATAATTGGATAGAAAGAATTGAATGGATTCTAAGCATTGCACAGAAAAGAAATTGGGATTATTCTGAATTGACAATAAAGAAACCGGTTTCAGAAAACGCATTTGAAATACTTGAAAAAGAGTTGAATCTGGAATACCCAGCCGATTTCAAAGAAGTGTTAACAAAGTATTCCTCTGGTATTTTAATGGATTGGCAAATAGAAGGAGAAGAAACCGAAGGAGAATTTCGTCAAATTTTCTGTGGGGGTGGACGTGGTTACCTATGGGACTTTGATTTTCTAAGAGAAGATTACAAAAACATTCAGGGATGGATAACAGAATGTTTTTCTAATCTAGAAGACGATTGTGACAAAATTTGGCATAATAAAATACCATTCTTGCATGTGCCAAATGGTGATGTTATTGCATTTGGGGATAAAACTGAGAAAGGAAATCAAGTGGTTTATTTAAGTCACGAAGGAGATGGCTTTCACGGACAAATACTAGGAGGTAACTTTATTGACTTCATAAATAAATGGACTCAATTAGGCTGTGTTGGAACAGAAGATTGGCAATTTGAACCATTCTATGATTATAGAAAAAAGACAATGTTATCTGACAAAACCATACTGGATAAATGGATAAAATGGTTAGAGAAATAAACGCTTTACAACAAAAACTATATGTAGTGCGAGTTTTGACGCTTAATTGAAAGTAAATGAACATTAGCAAACATATCGGTAGGCTGAAAGTGGAGCGTTTTCTAATACTGAAATGTGTATAGCCAAACCGCTATGCTCTACAATCGCTAATCAAGTAGTGATAATCTATAATTATGAAATTTAAAACCGTTCTATTATTTCTTACAAACTTATTGAGTTACACCATACATGGACAGACATCACAATTAGCAGATAGTATTATATATACTAACGATAATAGAGTTCTGGCACAGGTATTTAATTACGAAAAATATTATCATAATGATGATGGTCTTTACCGGGAATTTAGATTTTACAATGAAGAAGGTTTCTATTGTTTAAGCGTTTTACAGGGTGAGGATGGATTATTTCAGCATGGTTATACCTATAATGATCCTATACTTATTGAAG
Organism: uncultured Cytophagales bacterium; assembly: GCA_963729615.1. Lineage (GTDB taxonomy): Bacteria > Bacteroidota > Bacteroidia > Cytophagales > Flammeovirgaceae > JBLIFI01. The sequence continues at coordinate 230,858 of CAVSOI010000017.1, read as the reverse complement.
CTGTTGACCCTGATAAAGATTTGATTTTTGTTTCGGATTCTTTTGATACAAGCTTCATTGTTTTCTTAAACAATATAGCGGATGAAGATTTTTATGGAAAATATGATAAAGCCATAGAATATTTTTATCAAGTTCCCGATTACCATTTAGATTCAACGATAGTTCAATACTTAGATTCAAACGTATATAGTCAATTTGATTTGCAAGACACAGTTGATGATTCTATAAGAGATACACTTACCGCAGAAGATGATGAAGCTAAAGAGGTAATCTTTTCTTATCACATTAGTATCCGTATTCCAGACCTGACACACTCTTATAGAAGGGTTTTTTCTGGAGCCATTTTAAGCAGCATTCATCTGTCTAAATCGGAGAAAAGAAGGAATAACCATAAACTGTATTTTAGAATTGAATCAGATAATCGTGGACGTATAGAAGAACTGAAATTTATAGGAGACATTAGCAATAGAAAAGAAAAACGCTTAAGGAAGGTATTAGAAGAACTAAAGAAGATGCCTTTAATAATACATCGAACTACAAGGTTAAAGTTGAAGGCTGTGTTTTATGTTGAATTTGAATAATACAAAGCATAACATGGTGTATAAGCAATAGCGGCTTGAGTTTAAACTCGAACCGTTTTTCATTTTAAAAAAAGCATATTGTTATCCGAAAAGTAGTCATAAAGGATCGGCTACTATTCTCATACAAACCGTTATCCTAAACCTCCACCTCCAACCCTCGCCACTCACTCACTTCCATCGTAAAAGCCTGCTCCGAATCCATCACATCTCGCACCCATTCCGAGAGGAAGTTTTCTACATAATTGCAGAAAGCTTCCAAGCCGAGTTCAGTTTCGTCTTCCAATTTATATTCAATAAAACCGCTATTGAGGGCTTTGAAAAAGAAGAAACCCGATTTGATTTCCGCCTTTCTCCAATCAAAATCTTTGGGGAGCTTGGGGAGTTCATTCTTTTGCAGGGTTTTAATGAGCAAGTATTTGTAAACCAGTAACTGTACAATTTTCCCCTTTTTGGGTTCTGTCAACAATTCCTGCCAAGTTTTTGCCCTCAAATCTGTCGCATGAAATCCGCCCGTTTTATAATCCACCACACGGATTTGGTATTTCCCATGTTGCTCTTCAATTCTATCAATCCGGTCTGCTTTCCCCGAAATCCTGAACGGAATTTTCTCGCCATTTTTCAATTCCACCTCAAAGGAATGACCCATGTAATTTTCTTGGTCAATCAGATAATAACCCGCTTCCGTTTCCTTCTGAATTTCCAAGAAAGAGCCAATCAAGTCGTTCTGCCACTTTTTTGAGTAGGTAATTCTTGCCTCGGTCGGTTACAATTCCCCCAAAGTTTTCGGCAATCACTTCCTCCATCGTGTCTTGCACTTTTTTGGGGTTGTCAATAATTTCCACCAAATCTTGTTCGCTCACAATCCGCCCCAAATCATCGTTGAAAAGCTTGTCCAAAGTCTCATGCACCAACGTTCCGAACGTGTTCCGAGCCATGTCTTCCTCCACCAAATCTGCCTCACGCAATTTCATAATAGAACGCTGAAAAAACTCCAACGGACTTTTGATATACGAATTCACGCCCGAAGGACTCACGCCTTTTCCCAATTGCGCTTTCGTTCGCCCCAAAACGTAGTCATCTTTCTCCACATCGTGCTTATGTTCCTGCTTATTGGGCAAATCCATGTTGAGTTGGAAATGGTTGATTTCCGTATTCTCAAAACCATTTTCTTTCGTAAATTCCTCTTCTACCTGCAACAGAAAACGGCTTTTCTCTTTGTTGGAGAGCGAACCCGAAACATCGGTATAAATCAGCCATAACTTGCTCGCTTCCTGAAACATACGATAGAAAACATACGCCACAGAACTATCACTTTCCTTGTGAGTCGGCAAGTCATATTGCCTTCGCAAATCGAACGGAAGAATCGAATCCAACAACTTTCCAGGCGGAATTGTGCCTTCATTGCAAGACAGCAAAATGATGTTTTCAAAATCCAACGCCCTGCTCTTCCAACATTCCCATTATTTGGATTGGGCTCAACGGCTCGCCCGTGAAAGGCACGGAACTTTTCCGTAATGTCTCGAACAAAAACTGCTTGAAAGTTCGGATTCCCACCTGAATTTTTCGTGGCTTTTTCTTCTGGTTTTTCGCTCTAGTTTCTTCTTCCTTGATTTTGGTTGGATTTTTCAGTTCCGATTTCTTCTACGCTTTCTTTTTCTTTGCTCGGATTCGGGAAACAAAGCGAGCTGATTGGCTTTGGCAATTTTCTTCAATTCCGCCAAGCTCAAAACCACCTCAGTCCGAATCATCTTGATTATAAAGTGAAGTCTCCAATTTCTGCAACAACACATAGAATTGGAACAGGAATTCAAGTTGAAAATTATCTGTCCGTTCCTCGGGAATTTTGGAAAGCAAACCCACCAATTCGTAAAAATACTGAATCGCATTCTCCACATTTCCTTCCCAAAGTGTGAACAGCAAATCATACAATTCCCCACGCCCACGCAATTGCGCCAACGGCACATAAATCTGATTCTCCTTTTGGATTTGGTTTATAAACTCCTGTAAATCAAGCTAATTCCACCTCCGAATGATACGCCTGAATCAGCGGATGTTGCAAAACCCGTAATAAATCCTTGTAATAAACCTGTTCTACCAAATCGTATCGGCTTGGTTTTTCAGTCAGAGACTGATTTTCCATAGTCGGCACAGGTTCTGAGAACCTGCGCCAGTCTTCCTCATTTTTTTCTTCCTCCTCCTTCTCACTTTGGACTTTGGACTTTAGACTTTGGACTTTTTGTTCTCCTTCCTCTTGTCGATGGCGACTCCCACTCTTTCTTCTTTCTTCCTCGTTTTGAACTTCCTCCTTCTCACTTTGGACTTTGGACTTTGGACTTTGGACTTTTTGTTCTCCTTCTTCTTGTCGATGGCGACTCCCACTCTTCCTTCTTTCTTCCTCACTTCGTGACTTCAGACTTTGGACTTTGGACTTGTATGTCCTCCAACTTCGCCTTGCTCACATTCTCCTGCAACCTGAAAATCGCCTCAATCAACCTGAAAAGTGGCGAGTTGTAAATGCTCAAACCCATGGTAATATTAATGAGCGAACCTAAATCCAAACCCAATTCTTTTTTCACTTGGTCGAGTGGAAGGGAATGCAAAACGGGCAAAAGCATGGATTCATCGGGCAAGAGAATTGCCGTGTGGTTGACCGATTTTTTCAGGTTGGAGAAATCAGCATCCGACTTTTTCACTTCTTGCAGGATTTTCCATAATTGGTCTCCCGCCACTTTTGCTTGCGCCACCGCATTTCCCACCTTCACAATATTTACTTCCCGACTTTTTTTCTTAAAATCCGCCCGAACAAAATCTAATGGTTTCGGAAGCCACATTTTGGCGTATTTCCGAATGAAATCTCCCGCTTCATGTTGCGGATTGTTGAGGTAATATTTATCTGCATCCCAATAAGTTTCCGCTTTTCCGACTTTAATCAGCTTCTCCAAAATATTCTCCTCCGCCCGACTCATTTGGTTGAATCCAATGAAAGCCACTTGTTTCACTTCTTCTCGCTCCAAATATTCCTCCAAATTCTCCATCACTTGTCGGTAAGCCAAACCGCTATAAGCCTGATTTTTTCGGAGGAGTTTATTTCGGAAATGGAAGAAAGTGCCTTCCAAATGTTTCCAAAACGAAAAGAAATTTTTCATGGAACCGCCTTCCTTCGCCTCAATCTCGCCCAAAGTTTCCTTTGCCCAACGCTCAATGGCTTTTAGTTCATCCAAATATTCAAAAAATGCTCGGCTCTGTTTCGGATTGATGTTTTTGTCAATCATGCTGAAATCTTGCAACATCGCCATTCCCAAAGGCGCAAACTGCTCCAAATTTCCCTCTGGCGATTTATCGAAAACCCGATAGCTTCTGTACAATTCAAACAGCAGACTCACTTCATCCAGCCACTCCACCTCCGCCATTCGCTTGATGTAATCGTCCATCGCCATAATGTCGGGAGCGAGAATAGTCTCATTCGCCACCTCCGCCAAATAATGCCTGAAATACACACAAGCCCTCCGAGTAGGCAAAACCACTTCGATTTCGCTGATTTGCCGTCCGTGTTTTTCGTAAAGGTGCTTGGCAGTTTGTTTAAGGAATGGGTTCATTTTAGATGGTTGAATTGATAGATGGCTAGATTGTTAGAGAAGTGAATTTGCAATTTTAGAATGCCCATTATGTTAGTTCACAAAACTGCATAGCGAATTATAGAATTTTGCTTCAGAGTTGTGATTAAGAAACTCTCTTGCTTTTTCATAGCCTAAATTTTCTGCTTTGGAGAAATGTTGATTAGCTTCTCGGATTTGATTCTGTTTTTGAGCAATCAAACCTAAACATAAAATGAACTAAACCCGATTTTAGTTCTAGTTCCAATAATTGTCTAAACTGTTCTTTCGCTTCTTCTAAATTGTCTTTTCCTAGAAAATTACCTCCACGAATAGAAGTATTTCTCATTTCGTCTGAATTGAGAAGCAATTTTATACAGCTTTTAAATTGACTTTTCTCCTTGATGGAACCAATATTTGAGATAACAAATCTCTTTTTAAATCTTTCGTACCCAATGATAAAAACAAAAAAATAGGCTTTTGGAGGTGTGTTTTTTGGCTAAACCCAACACTGGTATATACAATTCGAATGATTTACTTTCATTGCCTAGTTGGTTGTGGAAGCTATTGCCATTTCAAAGCATTGCTTCGGGATTATTATTTTCCCTCGACAAAATCTGCTCGTAAATATCTAATGCCTTTTTGAAATTCTTTCTAGGAAACTTATTTCTGCAAAATTGAATCTGGAGCAATGAAATTGACTTCATGCTTTCCAAATACTTTTTCGCATCTGACTCTCCTATTTACTTCATACATTTCCCATAAATTTAGTGCATAATCGTAATCATACAGTTAGCAATCAAATTGATTTGGCATCAGACAATAGGCATAGGTTTTGGCAATTGGATAGATATATTGAATATATTTCTCCAGAAAGTAAGTGTAATTTCCAGAGTTTACATACACATTTTCAAATCCATTGGCATGGTCAATAACATGATAAATATTGTCAGGGTACATTGGTTCGTAAAAATTCAGGCATAGATTGTTAGGTTATTATTTTTGTAAATTTAGCTTTTAATTGTAGTAAATTGTAAATAAGTTTTAAACTTATCAGACACCTCAAAGGTGTCTGACAAGTCCAGTAATTGACATCAAAAAATTCCCATTTTTGCACTCCAAAAGAAGTAATTCAAAATATGAAATATAATGTAGTGGTGGTTGGAGGTGGAATTGTGGGGCTGGCGAGTGCATTGCGGTTGTTGGAGAAAAATCCGAAGCTCAAAATTTTACTGATTGAGAAGGAAGACAGGCTTGCCAAACACCAAACTGGCAATAATAGTGGAGTAATTCACTCTGGAATTTACTACAAACCTGGCAGTTTGAAGGCAACGAATTGCATTTCTGGCTACAACAGATTGTTGGAGTTTTGCGATAAGGAAGGCGTGGAATATGATTTGTGCGGGAAAGTGATTGTAGCAACCGACCAAAGCGAAATCCAAACCCTGAATATGATTGAGGAGCGAGGAAAAGCAAACGGTTTGGAGAATGTGAAACGACTTTCCGTAGCGGAAATCAAAGAATATGAACCGCACGTAAACGGAATTGATGGTTTGTTCGTTCCCCAAACGGGAATTATCAATTACACCAAAGTCTCGCTGAAATATGCCGAGAAAATTAAGGAATTGGGTGGAGAGATTGTGTTGGGCGAGAAGGTAATGGACATCAGAACTGGAAAGCCTACGACTGTTGTTACTCAGAAAACGACACTTACAAAACCGATTTAGTCATCAATTGTGGCGGTTTATATTCCGACAAACTCGCCAAAATGACAATGGACGATGTGGATTTGAAAATCATTCCGTTCCGTGGAGAATATTACGAATTGAAACCTGAGAAAGCCTATTTGGTCAAAAATTTGATTTATCCAGTTCCAGACCCAAATTTCCCTTTCTTGGGAGTTCACTTCACAAGAATGATTGAGGGTGGGGTAGAAGCTGGACCAAATGCAGTTTTGGCTTATCAACGAGAAGGCTACAAAAAAACTGATTTCGATTTCGATGAGTTTTTCGAGTCAATCCGTTGGGGAGGTTTCCAGAAAGTGGCGATGAAATATTGGAAAACAGGTTTGGGGGAATTTTATCGTTCCTATTCAAAATCTGCCTTTACAAAAGCACTCCAAAAGCTCATTCCCGAAATTAGGGAAGATGATTTAGTGCCAGGAGGCGCAGGAGTTCGAGCGCAAGCTTGCGACAGAACAGGAGGTTTATTGGACGATTTCAAGATTTTGGAAAACGAATTCGTGGTAAATGTCTGCAATGCACCGTCTCCAGCCGCAACCTCTTCTTTGGCAATTGGCGAGAGTGTTTCCGAAATGGTTTTGAATAGAGCTTTTTAGAGGTAAAAAGTGCTTCAAAAATTGGCAATACTATTTATTTGTTGATAGCCATCAAACTATTAACGTTAATTCATCTAGCTAGATGGCGATTCTGCGCAAATCAAACCTCGAAAATCGAATTAAACTTTAAGTCTCACTACTTGATACTCAATACTTAATACTAATTATAAAATGGCAAAATCTTTAGTAACAGGAGGCGCAGGATTTATTGGAGCGCATGTAACCAATGACTTACTCAAACTAGGACATGAAGTAATAGTTTTAGATGATTTGAGTGGAGGTTTCAAAGAAAATGTGAATGAAAAAGCCACTTTTGTGGAAGGCTCTATTTTAGATGTTGAACTACTCGACAAGCTTTTCACAGAACATAAATTCGATTATGTGTATCACTTGGCCGCTTATGCAGCAGAAGGTTTAAGCCATTTTATCAAACGATTCAATTACACAAATAATCTGATTGGAAGTGTGAATTTGATAAACGAATCGGTGAAGCACAAAATCAAATGCTTCGTGTTCACTTCTTCCATTGCCGTTTATGGCGCAGGACAAGTTCCTCTTCGTGAAGATATGATTCCTGAGCCAGAAGATCCTTATGGAATTGCCAAACTCGCAGTTGAGCAAGAATTGAAAGTTACACACGAAATGTTTGGATTGGATTATGTGGTAATGCGTCCGCACAATGTATATGGCGAATATCAGAATTTGGGAGATATGTACCGAAATGTGGTCGGGATTTTCATGAACCAAATCATGCAGGGAAAATCCATGACTATTTTTGGAGATGGCGAGCAATCAAGAGCATTCAGCTATATCAGCGATGTTTCTCCATATATTGCCAACGCTGTGAATGTGAAAGAAGCCTACAATCAAGTGTTTAACATTGGTGCAGAAAAGCCTTTCACAGTAAATGAGTTGGCAACCACTGTGAAAAAAGCATTCAATTCCGATAGCGAAATTCGTCATACAGAAGCCAGAAACGAAGTAATGCACGCTTATTCTGACCATTCGAAAGTGATGAAAGCTTTCAATATTGATTTGGAAAGCATGGTTAGTTTGGAAGAGGGAATTGGCAAAATGTCTGAATGGGCAAAGAAAACAGGAATCAAAGGCAGTCAGAAATTCAAGAATATAGAAATCACAGAGAAACTTCCTCCAATTTGGAGTGAGTAGGAAGTAAAAACTTGGCAACTATTACGAAATCTATAATCGAAAACATATTTTCAGCCATCAACTTTTTGTTAAAAAAACAAAGGGAATATATTTAAGGAACGGAAATTAAATAAGATGCTACTTTCTTAGTGGGACTGCCCCTTGCTTCTTTTTGGGCTATTCTTCGTTAAAAAAATTTGCCGTAGCGGTGCTATGCCAAACTTTTTTGCCTAAACTGGCCTCAAAAATAAACTGAGACAAAAACACGCATTTATTTATTCCCCGTTCCTAAAGAAGATTTCTCTGGTTAAAAATAATATAAATCAACAACTAATTTAAGAAAATATGCTATCATACAATCAATCTGAAGTTGGTGAATTGAATATACACGGGCAAGTTATCTCGTCATTTATCAAGACCGATGAGACCAATTTGGACAAGAAAACAGTCAAGTCTTTTGGTGATGAATGGAGCAAGTTTGATAAGTTTGAACAAGAGGACATACAGAGTTCGGGAGATGAGTATTTCGATATTGTTGGCAAAAATCATATTGACAAAAATACAATAGCACTTGATATAGGTTGTGGCACTGGCAGATGGTTTAGATTTATTTCAGATAGAGTGGAATTTTTAGAGGCAATCGACCCAAGTATGGCCTTGGTAAGTGCAGTCAATTACAATAAAGATAAAGGAAACATCAGGTTCACACATGCTAGCGTCTCCAACATTCCATTCGAAGATAATTCCTTTGATTTTGCAATGTGCTTGGGAGTTTTACATCATATTCCAGATACTTCTGAAGGAGTAAAAAAAATATTTGAGAAAATAAAGCCGAACGGTCATTTTCTATTGTATTTATACTACAGTCTGGATAGCAGAGGTTTTTTATACAAATTATTGTTCAGGGCATCTAACTCCATTAGGTGGCTTGTTTCTAAGTTGCCACAAACATTGAAAATGTTTGTTTGTGATTTGATTGCTTTGTTTGTCTATCTTCCATTGGTAACATTGCTCGTATCGTGAAATATATGGGAGGAACAAAAATCTATAATAAATTGCCTTTTCCTTATTATGAAAACAAGAATTTCGCCATCATGCGTAACGTTCGCTGATCGTTCTCGAACGCCTTTGGAAAAACGGTTTGCAAATTTGAAATCAGTAAAATGATGGAAAACGCAGGTTTTGTTGATCTCGTATTTTCCAGTGAGCAACCTTACTGGCAGTCGATCGGCAGAAAACTTCTTCCTAAAAGTTTGATAGGAATAAAAAAAAATGGATTTGCTTTATCACTCCATACCCTCATAGAACAGCTCCTGGCCAAAGATTTAGATTTGACAATATCTTGCATTTTCTTGAGCAGAATGAAGATTCTTATGACATTTTCTCCTTTATTGATATGGACAGGTGGAGAGATACTGTGTAAACCAAACAAATTTATAGCGAAGCTTGGGGTTTACTGGTAGGTTTTTTAAAACGATTTTGGCTATTCATTTACTGTAAACAAGTATGATTATGTATTTTTTTTAGAGAAGCTCGCAAATCGGCCCACCTATTTTTGAATGGATTATAGCCAAAATGTGCAATAAGAAAATCATCTACGATTTTGACGATGCGATTTGGTTGCAAAATTTTTCGACTCATAAGCCTCTTTCCACAAGCTGAAAAATTATGGGAAAGTGATGAAAACCATGAAATGGGCTTACAAAATTTCTGCTGGAAATCGATATTTGGCAGATTTTGCAAGGCAATTCAATCCGAACGTAATCATTGTGCCCACCACGATTGACACAAAAAACTACCATAATAAAGTAAAAAAACACGACCTAGCCAAAAGCCAATAATTGGCTGGACTGGAACGTGAAACTGCAAAATACATTGCTGAAATCATTCCCCTTCTGCAGAAAATAGAGACAAAATATGGTTTTGAACTTCGAGTAATCTCCAATGAATCTCCTGACTTTGATTTGAAATCAATGGTTTTTCAGACTTGGAAAAAGGAGACGGAAATTGAAGATTTACTTGCCTTCGATATTGGAGCTAATGCCCTCCCGAATGATGAAAATGGGCGAAGGGAAAATGTGGTTTCAAGGCTTGCAATACATGGCTTTGGAAATTCCCAACAATTATGTCTCCTGTTGGAGTGAATACCGAAATTATTCAGCATGGAGAAAATGGTTTTTTGGCAAACTCCAAAATGAATGGTTGAAACCGCTTTGCCAACTGATTGAGGATGCTGACTTGAGAACAAAAGTAGGAAGTGAAGCAAGAAAAACTGTGGAGAAACAATATTCTGTCGAAGCTTGAAAGACAGATATTTCTGGAAATTTTCAAAACTAAACAACTATCTAAGATGAAAATCTACACACAACTCCAAAAAGGCGAAGCACATCCAGTTTTCTGCGAAGATTTCTTGATGGTTCAGGAAGATTTAGATGGGCAATTTTTAGTTGCAGCAGTAATGGACGGTTGCTCGGGTGGGAAAGAAACGCACTTTGCTTCTACTTTTATTGCCAAATCTTTCAGAAATACCATCTTCCAATATAATGCAATGACTTGGCAAGAAGAGGATGAAGAGATTACGGCTTCTAATTTATTGCGAGACTTATTGCATGGTGTTGCGGAGGATTTGCAAACTTTGAAAGATGAATTCAATATTTCAACAGAAGAATTGGTTTCAACAATAATTTTGCTTGTTTATGATTTCAAAAAAGACTTTGCATACGTTGTTTCGGTTGGAGACGGCACTATTGTGATTGACAATGAAATTCACCGAATTGAACAGCAAAATATGCCAAATTATTTGGCTTACCATCTGAAAACAGATTTCGCTTTATTCTTCGATAAACTGCCCTACTTCAAAATCCAATCTCCAAAAAACCTCGCCATCAGCACTGATGGAATTGATTCATTCTTCGATAAGCAACTCCAAGCTTGTCCGATTGATGTAACCAAAGAGCTTTTAGTAAACGACTTAGAAAACAAGAAAAATATTTTGACAAGTAAAATCCAGCAACTTTACGAACAGCACAACCAAACTGCGCAAGATGATTTGGCGATTGTGAGAGTTGTTTTTTGAGGTAATACTTGAAAATACTCAGACTAGAAATTGCCAAAAAGCCTCTCCAGATTTCTACATCTGGAGAGGCTTTTTTGGTAAAAATTAGCTGTTTCTGATTTACTTCACAATTCCATCCACCGTATTATAAGTTACGGAATGGTAATTTGGTCTGGCTTTCGGGTAAATTTCCTTCGCCATTTCCTGCGTGGCTTCATTTGCCATCATTTCTTTGTAAAGTGGGGCAATGAATTTTCGCCTTCCGACTGTCATTAGAAACTCTTCCAATTCTTTGTAGGTTGGTTTGTATTCGTTGCGGATTACGTGAAGCAACCATTGGAATTTCACTTCGCTATTTCCCGTTTTGGAGAATCCAAATTCCTTATCCAACGCTTTCATCTGCTTTTTGTCTAACTCATTTGGCAAATTGCGGAGGAAATGCGCCCATTCTTGGTACACCCAATTTTCTGTATTGAGTTCTTTGGGTTTTGCACCATCAGCAAATTTCTTCACTTCGGCTTCTACTTTAGTAAATCGGTCAGATTTTATGATTGGAATATTATCGGGAATACCTGTTTGGTAAATCCACTCTTCCATTCTGATTTTCTCTTTCGCACCTTCTACTTTGCTCAATAAATTCTCGTCAATGTATTTCAAAAACTGCTCGGTAGTCATGGTTTTGAAAGCATTGGTTTGGAAATAGTTTTTCAAGAAACTATCCAATTTCTCTCTTCCGACTGTTTGCTCAATCAATTTCAGCAAGTAAAATCCTTTGTCGTAGGCAATGGAAGTTACGCCTTCATCTGGGTCTCGCCCAGCTAAATCTAGTTTGAGTTTGGTGTCTTCGTAATTATTCCCAGCTTTCATGTCTGCAACTGTGCTTTGCAAATCTTGGTAGGAAATGAGTGCCAACATATCGGCAATGGATTCGCCATAGACTTTCTCCATAATTCGGTTCTCGAAATAAACCGTGAAGCCTTCGTTGAGCCAAAAATCATCCCAAGTGGCGTTGGTTACAAGATTTCCCGACCAAGAATGAGCCAATTCATGCGCCACCAAAGCCACCAATGAGCGATCTCCAGCCAAAATAGTTGGCGTGGCGAAAGTCAAACGTGGATTTTCCATGCCTCCAAAAGGGAAACTTGGTGGGAGAACAATTAAATCATATCGCTCCCATTTGTATTCTCCATACAACTCTTCGGCTGCGGAAATCATGCCTTCCAAATCGGCAAATTCATTGACTGCTTTTTCGATTACGCTTGGTTCAGCATAAACGCCCAGACCTTGCGCCAATTCCTCGGAACTCAACATCTCCAACCGCCAAAGCCAACAAATAGGCTGGAATAGGCTGTTTCATCTCGAAATTATATTCTCCACTCGTATTTTTTGCCTGTGGATTTCCCGCACTCATCAAAGCCAACAAGTTGCTCGGCACTTGCACTTTTGCATTGTAAGTGAACCGAATTCCTGGACTATCTTGGCAGGGAATCCATGAGCGAGCGAGAATTGCCTGCGATTGCGTGAACAAAAACGGGTCTTTTTTGCCAGCCGTTTGCGAGGGAATCAGCCATTGCAATGCTCCTGCAGTTGGGCTGGTTACGTATTGGATTGCCACCGATTCCGTAGTTGGTTTCAGCACAATCTCCAAAGCCGAACCCATATATTTGGTAGGCGGATGCACTTTGAATTCGAGTGGATTGCCCTCATTGTCAGTTACTTTCTGAATGTCCAATTCTTTGGTATCGACAAAAAGCAACTCGGCATCTTTAGCTTTTTTGAGTTTCAAAGTTGCCGTTCCCGAAATGGTTTTGGTGTTGAAATCCACCACCGCATCCCAATCGAAATGGGTCATGACGGCTTCTTGCGGTTTGGCGAATGAGTGTTTGTCTGCCACAATCGTATCTTTTTTTACAGTGGGTTTCGGTTTCGGTTTTTTCCTTTTCCGTACTGTTGCAAGATGCAAAAGCGAGTAGGGAAAAAAGCATGAGGAGGTTTTGGTATTTCATTTATTTTTGGATTGTTAAATGGTTGGATTTTCAGAGTTCCAAAATTACTGATTTATTTCCATTCCACTTTTAGGTATTCGGTTCTGAACGAATTTTCTTCGTTTTCATCGAAAATAGATGCTTTCGTGATGATTGAGTAATTATCAATCCATCGGATTTCTTCTAACCCCAATTTGTCAAGTCGGATTGAACAGATTTCATTCCTTTGGATAGTTGGCATTGTAAATCTTGATTCCATTGAAAATATATTGCGCTTCCAAATCACAACTTCCAGAAATAATATTTTTCTTGTTTGGAGACATAACTGGAAACCCAGACAGAATAAAATTGTATCTCCTGAATGCAGAGTCAATAATTAGATGGCTACTTCCTTCGTAGTAGAATACTTGCAATACAAAATAGTCTAAATCCCTCATTTTGCCGTAGTATTTATACTTAGCAAACTTATTGTCGTCATCAGAATCATCATTTACCAAATAAGCTTTCTTCCCGTTTCCCAACTTGAAAATAAGCGAATCTCCAATTCTTGAAACCTGTTTGGAGTCAGCTTTCAAATTCATTTTTTCATTGTCAGAAAATACTTTTGGTGCTGGAAGTGCTTCAAATTCTGCTTTTGTAGATTTAGTTACGTAAGCTGTTTTGTCGCAAAATTTGAAGGATTTTAAATCAGATTTACGTTTTTCTTCGCTATTTCTTCAACCTGCTTGTCTTCAACCTTTCCACTTCTAATCTCTTCCGATTTTTGGATGAGTTGGGTTACTTCCTTATCTGGCGCATTCTCCTTGCTGTTGCAAGATGCAAAAGCGAGTAGGGAAAAGAGGATAAGGAGCGTTTTGGAGTTTCATTTATGTTAGATTATTAGAGGTTGTAGTTATACATTTTGAAGCAAAAATAGTGAAATCCATTAGACTTTATCACGATTGGTTTACTATACTGATTTCTCAGCTCGACTTGAAGGCAAGTCTCATCAGAGAGTCGAGGTACGGTTAAATAAATGTAGAGCGGGTTTTCTACGGAGTAGCCATCGACCCACTCAAAACGACAAGCTAAGCTATGCAAAATCAATCGTGATAATATCTATTACTTTAAACCGATAATTGATTATGACAATAATTACTTCATTCCGATGGGTTTAAAGCCATGTTTCAAATAGATACTTAGGAAGTGGCTGTTTTTTATGCAAAGCATCACTAACTTTGTAATAGTTTGAGCGAAAATAAATCAAATGGAAAATATAAAAATAGAAGGTTATAAATCTATTAAACAATTGAACCTCCCTCTCCTCCCTATTAACATACTCATAGGGGCAAATGGAAGCGGCAAGTCTAATTTTCTCTCATTTTTTGATTTTCTGAAACAAGCATATAATAGAACTCTCAGGGAGTATGTGGCTCTAAAAGGAATAGATACTTTCCTGCATAAAGGAGATAAAGTTACAGAGGAAATTAACACAAAACTTTCTTTCAAAAACACAAATGGTTATTCTTTTACTTTGAAGAAAGGAGAATCGGGCTTTTATTTTCGTTGAAGAAGGCATGTGGTATGAAAATCCTCATTATCCCAATCCTATTGACATTACCTCTTATAGGAATGAATCAAAACTGAAATTTAAAGATATTCCAAGGGCGAAATATATCAGAGGATATTTAGAATCTCTGGCAAAATACCATTTCCATGATACAGGAGAAAGTTCTCCATTCAATAAAGAATCTAACATTGAAAACGATAAGTTCTTTCTTTATGAGAAAGGAAGCAATTTAAGTGCTTTCCTCTTCAACATACAGAGTGAGAATAGGATTGTTTACAACCTAATAGTTAAAACTGTTCAAACAATTGCCCCTTACTTCTCTGATTTCTTTTTAAAGCCAGAAGCTAGTGGAAATATCAAATTAAGGTGGCAAAGTAAACACTCTCCATCTGTTTACGGTGTAAATGATTTATCTGATGGAACAATCAGATTCATTGCACTAACCGTTCTATTTATGCAGCCAAACCTACCTGAAACCATAATTATAGACGAACCAGAGTTGGGTTTACATCCTTCTGCGATTGCTAAATTGGCTGGATTGATAAAATCTGCCGCTTCAAAAGATTGTCAGGTAATTTTAGCAACCCAATCCACCGATTTAATTAGCCATTTCGATCCTGAAGATATTATTGCAGTAGATCAAGTGAATGGAGAAAGTGTTTTTGAAAGATTAAGTTCCCAATCATTAGAAAACTGGTTGGATGATTATACGATAGATGACTTATGGAAAAGAAATATCATTAGTTTAGGTCAACCTAATTTCAACTAAAGATGAAAAGAATAATTATCATCTGTGAAGGACCAACAGAGCAAGTGTTTTGTCAAAGAACTTTACAACCTTACCTTATAGGTAAAGGTATTTCAATCCAAACTCCTTTGGTTAAGCATTCTAATGGAGGGATTGTGAGATGGGAAATATTGAAAAAGCAAATAGAAATCCATTTGAAAACAGATACTTCTGCTGTGGTAACTACGCTTATAGACTATTATGGACTTTATTCAAAATTCGGATTTCCAGATTGGGAGAAATCTGAACAAATACCTGATGCAAACGAAAAGATGGATTCTTTAGAAAACGGTATGCAAAAAGATATTACCGACAAGTTCCATCATAGGTTCATCCCTTACATACAGCTACACGAGTTTGAAGGACTTTTATTCAATGATATCAATATAATTCATGAACAAATTCCGCCAGATGACCTAGTTGGAATTGATGAACTGGAGCAAACATTCTCTGACTATGAAAATCCTGAACTAATCAACAATAAAAAAGAAACAGCTCCTTCAAAAAGGCTGAGTAGAATTATCAATGGCTACAGTAAAGTTGTCTATGGAGATATTCTTGCCGAAGCTATTGGAATGCAAAGAATTAGAGAAAAATCTCCAAGATTCAACAATTGGATAAAGAAGCTAGAGACATTGTAGATAAAAGCTAATAAAAAAACTTGCCAAGTCCCTAAAACTCGGCAAGTCTAATTTATCAATAACTCTTCAAACTCTAGCTTTCAAATTCCTCCTGCGTAAATTCCTCATCGTCTTCATCTTGCAAAGCTTTCACACCTGGCAAAGTTTTGCCTTCCATATACTCCAACAATGCGCCACCGCCAGTAGAAACGTAGGAAACCTTGTCTCCGTAACCCAAATTATTGACTGCGGAAGCGGAATCTCCACCGCCAATGAGTGAAAATGCGCCTTTTTCCGTGGCCTTCACAACGGCTTCGGCAACGGCAATTGTACCTTTTGCGAAGTTTGACATCTCAAAAACTCCCATTGGGCCATTCCAAAGAACTGTTTTGGAGCTTTCAATGATTGCGCTGAAAAGCTGGCTCGCATCAGACTCCAATATCCAAGCCCATCCAGCCTTCGGGAATATCCATATTATCGCAAGTCTTGATGTTGGCATCGTTGCTGAAATCATCGGCAATTACCGAGTCTTGTGGCAACATCAAATTCACGCCTTTGGCATCGGCTTTCTCCAAAAGTTCTTTGGCTAAATCGAGCTTCTCTTCCTCCACTAAAGATTTCCCGACATTTCCTCCTTGCGCCTTGAAGAAGGTATAAGCCATTGCCCCACCAATCAGTAAATTATCTACCTTGTCGAGCAGTTGCTCAATAATCATGATTTTGTCGGAGATTTTCGCTCCGCCCATAATTGCCGTGAAAGGTCTTTGGGCATCGTTGAGAATTTTCTCCGCATTTTCAATTCGGCCTCCATCACGTAGCCACAAATTCTGTCATCGAAATATTGGGCAATTATCGAAGTAGAAGCGTGCGCTCTGTGAGCCGTTCCGAAAGCATCGTTCACATACACATCGCCATGTTTCGATAAATCTTCGGCAAATTGCTTGTTTCCTCTTCGTCTCCTCTTGGTAGAATCGGAGATTCTCCAACAGCATCACTTCGCCCGCTCCCAATACTTCGCTAATGGCAAAAGCATCGAAACCAAGGCAATCGTCAGCGAAAATAACGCCCGTTTCCAATGCCTTTGAAAGATAGGGAACAATGTGTTTGAGGGAATATTTGTCTTCAGGTTTGCCCTTCGGTCTGCCCAAATGAGACATTAGCACCACAGAACCGCCATCGTTCATGATTTTCTTGATGGTGGGAATGGCCGCTTTCAGTCGAGTGTCATCGGTAATTTCAAACTTATCGTTGAGTGGCACATTGAAATCCACACGAACCAATGCACTTTTTCCTTTGAAATCGTATTCATCTAATGTAATCATTATTGCTAATTTTATTTGTTCTAAAGTTGGATTTTGTTATTCATATTCAATTTCCCAAAAATAGTTGAATTGATTGATACGGCAAATTTGACCATGGTTAAAATTGATTTTCTTGACTCGCCATGATTATAAAAAAGGAGGGAATGAAGGTTTTGAGGTTGATTTTGACTCGAACGTTTGTTTTGTCGTGTGTGGGCGACTTGAAAATAATATTAGTAGCCGATTCCTTAGAGTATGTTTGGATTGATTTTTTGGGAATTTCACGAGATTTTCAAAACAGGCTTTCTGGACATTTTAGAAACACATAGCCAAAGCTATATGGGAAAAAAATAACGAAGAAAGCATTTTGAAAAGCCGTAGAAACCAAAAATCAAGTCGATTTAAACATACTCTAACACCTCGACTCTTATAAGGCGAGTCGCATCCCGAGTCGAGATTTGGCAACTTTACATAAACTCGCTATACTCTTCCTTCACATAATTCCACTTTTACAAAGTCTTATTTTGATTGGATTGTCTAATAGGTAGCTGATGATTCTGTGAAGTTGCTCTCTACTTCGTAAAAGCTTGAATCAGTTGCTTGATTTCTGGTTGGGAAATAGTATCTGCAAGACAAAAAGTTACAAAATATGTTCCCTCTATCGGATTGATGTGTGGGAGATTTCTTCGATAGAAAGTTTTGTTTTTCATAATTTTATCGTTCTGCCTTGGCGACTCAGGAGAGTCGCTGTACTGTGTTTTTTTGTACCTCGACTCTCCCGAGTCGAGATTTACTAGGTTTTTGATTTCAAATTCAACAAACGAAACTAAACATTTAACTACTCCTCAAATCCACACTTTTTCTTCTCTTCTTCTGTAAAACTGAAATCAGTTTCTTCCATAAGCGCAACTGCCTCATAATAAAGTGAATGATTCATGAAATAGGATATCGGAAAGTCTTTAGCTGGGTGCATTGGGTTAAGCAAGTCATCATTAATGTCTACAGCAAGATAGAAGTGAGTGCCACTAATCATTGTTGTAGCATTTTTAGTATAATCAAAACTACGGTCTAAACCCTCCCCACAAACTTTCAGAAAAGGATTATCTCTTAAGTTCTCTGCTATAGCAGCTATTTCGTTTGCGCTAGAGGCTTCCCTTGTTTTTTCCGCATAGCTAAAGCAAATATCGTGAAAGTTGTGCTTTATTGATGTTGGCTTCGGCAAATTCTCAAATTGGGGAATGTCGATTATAAAATCAGTTACATTGCTGATGCACCAACTTAAATATTCGGGGTCAAAACGGTATATATTTTTAAGTAAACTTCCTTCATATTTCCCAAATGTAATAATATCGTATGGTGTGAGTTTCTTTCGTTCGCCTTCCATTTGCGGATTAGTTTTGATTTGGTTCAAATTCAATAATTCCTTTTATTATCTCTTCTTTGGCCACTTTGTCAAATTCTTTACCGTAATACCGCTCAAATAACAAAGCAATCAGCTCCTGCTTGCTCGCTTGTGGATTTTGCCGTTTAATAATATTATGAACTAACTGATAGTTATCATCAATCATCTTTGCTCCCATCATCGCTCGCTCCCTACCAGTTTTGGAGTGTATAATCTCTCTCTGTTTATCGAGTATTTCCTTCGGAGTATCAAGTATCATAGCAAATTGTACGTTTTGAGATTGAGTTCCTGCACCGTAGCGAACCTACATAAACTCATTATACTCCGCCTTCACATAATTCCACTTCCAATCTTCCCGATTCTCGCAAAGTCTTGCTTTGGTTGGATTATCCAAAACATAGCTGATGATGCGGTGGAGTTCTTCTCGGTCACGAACCAAACGGTCGAAACTTTCATGCTGCCAGAATTGACCTTTCCTTCTCAATATATGATTAGCCTTTTTGGCAGAAAATTTCTTGATTGATTCTAAAACATCTCTCAGAAACACTTCTGGTTCATGCTCCAAAAGCCGAAGTACAATATGCACATGATTGCTCATGATACAATAAGACATCAAGTCTATTTTTTTCTCCTGCCAAAAATGGAGAGCTTCGGCAACCGCTTGGCTAATTCTATCATCTTTCAGATAGTGTTTTCCCTTCGCAACATGAATCGCCTCATCAAGTTTCTTGAAATACTTCCTGTTCTCCAAATCAATTTGGTTGGAGCTTACTTTGGGATTTCTTCTCAACTGATTCAGATTCATTTCATGCTTCTGAATCAGTTGCCTAATTTCTGGTTGCGAGATAGTATCGGCAAGACAGAAAGTAACAAAATACGTCCCCTCTATCGGATTGATGTGCGGTAGATTTCTTCGATAGAAAGTTTTGCTTTTCATAGTTTTATCGTTCATACTCAAGCGACTCGGGAGAGTCGCTGTACTGTATTTCTTTTAGTACCTCGACTCTCCCGAGTCGAGATTTATAGCTTTATTCATATCGGTAGTGTCCCAGAGTTCCCTCATAGACTTTTTTGACAAAATCATCCACTTCAATTTTATGAATTTTGTTTTCTGAAATTATTTCTAGCAGATAACCTTTGCCAGTATCAAAATACATAGGACACTCCGATTCATTCCAGCTTTTTCTTCTACGTTTC
Organism: uncultured Cytophagales bacterium; assembly: GCA_963729615.1. GTDB lineage: Bacteria > Bacteroidota > Bacteroidia > Cytophagales > Flammeovirgaceae > JBLIFI01. The sequence continues at coordinate 211,301 of CAVSOI010000017.1, read as the reverse complement.
CAATAAAATTCATATAACCCTTTATTCTTTCTCATAGCATCGCCCCTCAATCTATACTGCTCGTCCTCTAAGTCACTATTTAAAGAATTTATGTCAATATCCATTTCACTTTTATATTCACTCTTTTTTTGTAGAGCTTGATTCCAAGAATCTTCATTTTCTGATACCTGCTCTACTTTTTGTGAGATTTCCCGATTCAGCACATGACATTCTTTTCTTATTGATTTGATGAATAACCTTTTAACATTCAACTTAAAGTCAGCTTTTTGAAATACAGAATCCTCTTCATTTTTTTTAATCTCCAAAAGCTTTTGTTTTCATTTTGTATATTACCATTCAGGTTTATAGCAAATAGGAAGTTTTCTTGCTTAAATTGTAGAGATTAAAATTGCCATACAATATTGATAATCAATATCATATGGCAAATATATTTTGCAAAAGCCTTATATTTGTTTCGATTAAAAAAACATTTACTCGGTTTTCGTAAAATACACTGCAATGATAAAAAAAACTTTAGGCAAAAGATAGTTTCCCTGACGAAGAAATACCTGAAAAACGACTATTTCGATATTTCCAAACAGCTAGATTCAGTATTTTCGGCATCTGATATTTCAAAGTTCGAGGAGTCCGACCTGGCTCTCTTCGAGAAAATGAATGCTCTGCTGTTCCTGGGTCAATTGGTGGGACTGCCCACGCTGAAAAGTATTCTGACCAAGTTCGGCATTGCCAGCAACAGGTTGCAGAAAAACTACACGAAGCTATACAAGAAGCTGACTGTAAGCAAGTTGCGTATTGTTTTCGAGTTCATATTTGAACAGCAGGCAGTCGGCATTTTGAGGGAAATGGCTCTGAAAGACTCTTCCATCTGGTCGAAAAAAAGAGTGACTGCCGTTCTGGATGACAGTATTTTCCGCCAATGGCTTTCTGGGTCGGCAAGGGACGGGGCGCATTATGGCAAGTTCTTCAGCGGGCAATACCACTGCTCGGTCTTCGGCTTCAAAGTAGTCTGTTTTGGACTCTATATTGACGGTATTTTCTACCCCCTGTTTTTTGATTTCGTCAAGAAGAAAACAGGGGAGCAGGGCAATCAGGCGATTGAGGTGGCAAAAAAGCTGGTCTCCCGCTGGGGCAGGCTCAAGGGCAGACTTGCCAGGGAAGGCGTCATGTTGCCGAACATCCATTTCAGCTGCGACAATGGATACAATGGCGTCTCGCTGAGCGAGCATTGCGAGAGGCAGGAAAATGGGCTGGTCTATATCAGCGTGCCGAGGAGAAACAATATTTTTATCATCGATGAAAAAAGAGGAAGCCTGACTGAATTCATCGATTCGGAATTTATGACGGAGGAACTGGCACATCGGCAGAACGAGAGACACTTGAAAGAAGAGAGTAAAACACCCTTCTGCCTACGGAAAAAGGCGTTTTACCACAGCCAGCAAAGGTATGTGACCCTGCTGTTTTTCAGGCTGAATGGCTCGGGGAGGGTAAGCGTCATCTATTCGCCAAGCGAAACGATCTTTGCAAAGACGCTGCGCAGGCATTGGTTCAGCCGAACCTACATAGAGCAGTTTTTCAAGACCCTCAAGCATGTGCTGAAGAATCACCGAGGCCAGAACGAAAGACAGGCACGAGCTGGAATTCAAGATTCTGCGATTCGCCTTCATGGCCGTGGAGGCACAAAGGATAGTCAAGTTCCTGAGAAGGAAATTCAGTGCATTCAAAGGAAAAGGCTTCATCGCCCTGCAGAGAATACTCTGTTTTGAACAGGAAATAATAGACCTTTTGCAAAGCAAAACACATGTAAAATACTGAAAATCAAACCCTTATAAAGGAGTTAAACTCTACAACTTAAATTTATATGTGTTGAAATCAACTCTTCCCTTAAACATGCCTACTTTAGGAAAAAGCGTATCCAAAGACTTTTTGTCAATAAATATGCATCTTTCGAATAAGTCAGATGAGAGTTTATCATATTCCACTATTTTATATTTCGTGTCTTGAAATTCATATTCAGATAACCCCTCGAAATATCTCAACCTGCTCTCTGTCGTCATCTTTTCGTTGTTTATTCCCTTTAGTTTGCTTTCTATTTCCGCAATTTTTCTTAGTGTAGGAATCTCCGTGCTGGATTAAAATTAGTTATATTGAGATTCATTTTAGACAACCTCTCAAAAAAGACTATGGAAGTTACAGTAAGCATAAAAAAGACCAACGGAGAATTGATTGAAATTACCCGTGAGATTAGCGAATCGGTCAGCCTGGACATTATAGGCAATGTGGAAGAGGAGGTTCGTTCCATACAGGAGGGTATTCTCCCATTGTTGTCGGAGCAGTTAGTTGAGCACCACAAATCGGGGTTCAAAGGGGAAAAAAATCAGGAAGAAGAACGGGAGTGACACAGTCACGGTTTACAGCCTGAATGGGTCATATAAAGTCAAGAACCAGCGCTATGTCCTGGCAGACGGCAGTGCCTCGAGTTATCTGTCATTGGCTTCAAGTTTAGCCAATGGGCAGTACAGTGCTAAATTGGGTGCTTTCATAGAGGAATGGGTTGAAGAGTTGAGCTATGAGAAAATGAGCAGATTGCTGGCCCAGCTAACAGGCTCGGATGTGCTTACCGCCTCTGGGGTGCAGTCATACATAGAAAGGAAAGCGGAAGGCATAAGTCGCTCTTGGGTAGCCGACAGCCAGACTGCCGTAGAAACGATAGAGGTTGAAGCGGATATCGCCATTTACGAGGAATCCAGCAAAGAGGTCATCCTGATGGTGGACGATGTAGGGGTAAAGGCACAAAAACCGCATAAAATAGTAGAGCGGAGCGATAAAGACCCCAAACGGCTCGATACCACAGTAATATTGGTGGGGGGCAAAGAGGACAGTTACCATTATGCCACTTCTGGCGCGAATAAAGCAGGCGAAACGATTTACAGCACTAAGAGTGCGATTATTGACACGGTCTGTAAGCATCATGATTGTAGCAAGCCACTGCCTGTGGTAGCCATAGTGGATGGCGCAAAGACCATCAGGCTATTGCTGCAAGCCATATTTGGAATGTCTGTCCGCATTATTCTGGATTGGTACCACCTGCAGTTGAAGGTGAAGACCCTGATGTCGATGATAGCCTGCAATAAAGACGATAAGCTATTGTTCATCAATGATTTGAAGTCGTTGCTATGGACCGGCAATGTGGCAGAGTCTCTGATTTATATAGATAATATGCCTAGGGTGAGGAATGAAGCCAAGAGAAGAGAATTAAGGACCTATTTGGAAAAGCATGAAGGTGAAATCATAAATTACGGACTCCGAAAGGACGCCAATAAAACGATTGGAAGCGGAAGATGCGAAAAAGCCAATGATACCGTAGTAGCACATAGGCAAAAGAAAAAGGGGATGGCTTGGTCTCGTACAGGCTCAAGCGCATTAGCAATCCTCAAAGTCAATCGTATTAACCTCGAAATGGCGGCATAAGTAGCACGGAGATTCCTACACTAAGCAATTTTTTGGATTAAGAAACTGACCTTATTTGAGTAGCGTATATGATAAGGTCTCTCAAGTCGCATATCTATTTGTTCAATATCACCCCAATCTAAATTGTAAACCTTGTCTATATAGACATACTTTTCGTTAAGTTTTTGTTTTAGAGTTTCAACTTCGGTTAGTGATTTGTTTAGATTAGTTTTTGTATCTGTGACGATTTTATCAAAAAACTCTAACTGCTCCCAGTACTTCTCTTCTGCCTTTTTCTTTTTTATGTTTGATATGTTCTCTATATTCTTGAGAGCAATCTTGACCACACTTCTAAGAATAAGATTATTATCAAAATCGACAGCGTTAATAACCCAAATCATCTTTTTGTAGAAGTTCTCCCTTGTATAAATTGTGTTCTTAGATATAGAGGAATTTTGAAATTCTATGACAAGTCCATATTCAGTTTGAATATCTGCTCTATGTTTTCCATAAATATTCTCCACAATAACTTCTTGCCAATCGTCAGGAAATTTGTTCTGCCAATCTAAATGCCAAGGAGTCATTTCTCTATCCCATGAGTCGCAGTCAGGATTGTGTATGTGAACCCAATGATTTGGCATAATTTCCCCACATTTGCTCATTACCTTACCACCGCACAATTCGCAAATTCCTCTCTGTCCTGTATGTTGAGCTTTTTGTTTTTTCTTTCCATTTATTACAGCATACTTCATATTAAGATAGCTTTTTATAGTTGACAATTGTGTTTTAATATGTTCATTCTCTACCCAACCCCAACCTCCACCTCATTCATCATTCCCAAATAATCAATGACCTCCGAGTTCGGGTCAATTCGGAAAGTCTTGCTTACAAGTCTCATCTGCTGTTTTTGCTCAGTTTTGTCTTTGTACTGAATTTTGAGTTGGAGTTCGCAAGCACCTTCGTTTTTCTGCACCAAATTGTGGAGTTCTGTAACGGTATGTTGGCTCAAATCCTCCAAATCCATTGTGAGAATGATTTTTTTCACTTCCTTTTCCCGAACTTCTGACAAAAGGCTGATGAAATGGGGCGAAAGTTCCCATTGCCCAGGACTGTTGTAGCGTTCCTTCACTTTGCCTTTGATGAACACCGAAGTACCTTCCGTGATTAAGTGCTGGAAACGCATAAATGTATCTCCGAACAAAGCCAATCGGAGCGAGCCTTCAAAATCTTCTAAGGCAAACAGCGCAAACTGATTTCCCTTTTTGGATTGTCTGATAGAAACATCTCCAATAATTCCGCCCACGGCAATCTCTTTGTTTTGGTAGATTTCCACATCTCGGAAAGGCTTGCACAAGTGTCTGATTTCTAGTTTGTAAGGGTCGAGTGGATGACCTGTGAGGTAGAATCCAATCACTTCCTTTTCAAATTTGAGTTTCTCCAAATTTGGCCAAGGTTCGCAATTGTCAAGCGAAGGTTTTGGAGTTTCCAGTCCGCCACTTCCACCAAAAATGGAGACTTGGGCAGATTGCTTTTCGGCTTGCGTGTGCGCTCCATATTTAATGACTTTCTCAATCCCCGAAGAACTTTCCCCATCGGGAATATGGAAAAACTGCGCTCGGTGCATGCGTTCATTTTCGTTGCCCAATTCATCGAAAGCACCACCATAAGCTAAACTTTCGAGGGTTTTCTTATTCACAGTTCGCAAATTCACTCGCTCCACGAAATCCCAAATATTTTTGTACGCCCCATTTTCTTCTCGCTCCTGAATAATGGAATCTACGGCTGCCTCGCCCGTTCCCTTGATTGCGCCCATTCCGAAACGGATTTCGCCCTTGTCATTCACATCGAAAAATCGGCTCGATTCATTGACGGAAGGTCCAAGAACCTTCAATCCCATTCGCTTACATTCCTCCAAAAAGAAAGTGATTTTCTCAATCTGCCCCATGGAGTTGCTCATGACCGAAGCCATGTACTCCGCAGGATAATTGGCTTTGAGGTAAGCAGTTTGGTAGGCAACCACCGAGTAAGCGGCCGAGTGAGAACGGTTGAAACCATAGGCCGCAAACTTCTCCATAATGGCGAAAGTTGATTCGGCTTTTTTGGCGGGAATGTTATGATGCTTGGCGGCACCTTCCACAAAAATTCCCTTTTGGCGTTCCATCTCCTCAATTTTCTTCTTACCCATCGCTCGCCTGAGCAAATCGGCTCCACCCAAAGAATAGCCCGCCATAATCTGTGCAGCTTGCATAATCTGCTCCTGATAAACCATAATTCCGTAAGTGTTTTTCAGGATTGGTTCGAGCAATTCATGCGGATATTCCACTTCCTCTTTCCCGTGTTTCCGATTGATAAAGTTCGGGATAAATTGGAGTGGACCAGGTCGGTAGAGTGCGTTCATGGCAATCAAATCTTCAATATTGGAAGGCTTCAATTCCTTCAAATATTTCTGCATTCCAGGAGACTCAAATTGGAATGTTCCAACCGTTTCCCCTTTCTGATAAAGTTCCAAAGTTTTGGAATCATCGAACGGAATCTCATCAATATCAATGACAACTCCATGGTTTTTCTGGATTCGGTTAATCTGCTCCTTTTATCACGTCAAGGTTTTCAATCCCAAAAAATCCATCTTGAGCATTCCCGCATCTTCAATTACTTTTCCATCGAATTGCGTTACGAACAAATCTGCATCTTTCGAGGTGCAAACGGGAATGTAATTCAGCAAATCGTCAGGCGCAATAATTACTCCAGCCGCATGAATTCCCGTTCCCCGCACCGAACCTTCCAAGGTTTTGGCGAGTCGCATGGTTTCGCCCTGCAAATCGTTTCGCTTGCTGATTGTTACCAAATCTGGCACTTCGTCAAAGGCTTTTTGGAGTGTAGTTCCCGGAGTGCTTGGAACTAAATTCGCCAACGCATTTGACTCGGAAAGTGGCAATTCCAAGGCTCTGCCCACATCTTTGATAGACATTTTGGCAGCCATTGTGCCATAAGTGATAATCTGCGCCACTTGGTTTTTCCCATATTTGTCAATCACATATTGAATGGCATCTGCCCGTCCTTCATCATCGAAATCAATATCAATATCGGGCATCGAAATCCTTTCTGGATTGAGGAAACGTTCAAATAGCAAGTCATACTTAATTGGGTCGATGTTGGTAATTCCAATCGAGAAAGCAACTGCCGAACCTGCCGCAGAACCCCGACCTGGCCCAACACTCACACCAATATCTTTCGCCACGTTAATGAAATCCTGCACAATCAAGAAATAACCCGGGAAACCCATGTCCTTGATTACCTTCAATTCAAAATCAATTCGGTCAGTTACTTCTTTGGAAAGTGGCGTTTCGTATCGTTTTTTTGCGCCTTCAAAAGAAAGGTGCTTCAGGAATTCATTCTCATCGGTAAACGGCTCAGGAAGCGGATAAGTCGGCAATAAAATATCTCGCCTCAATTTAATTGGCTGACATTTATTGACAATCTCCATCGTGTTTTCAATCGCTTCGGGAATGTCATAAAACAACTCGTTCATTTCCTCTTGCGATTTAAAATAATATTTGTCGTTGGAGAGAGAATAACGTTGCCTTCTGTATTTTTTGTAAGAATCATGTGCCGCATCATCGGCAATCACGTTTCCATCTTTCACGCAGAGCAAAACATCGTGCGCTTGCTTGTCTTTTGCGTCATGAAATAGACATCGTTCGTGGCGATTGGCTTCACCTTATATTTATCGGCAAACTCCATCAAAATTTGATTCACTCGGTCTTCTTCGGGCAATCCATGTCGAGTCAATTCCACATAAAAATCATCCTGAAAAGTATCAACCCACCATTTGAAAGCTTCTTCGGCTTCCACTTCTCCTCGGTCGAGAATGATTTTTGGGACTTCTCCGTAGAGGTTTCCCGTGGTGGCAATTAGGTGTTTGGAGTATTTCTCAATCAGGTCTTTTCCCGCTCTAGGCATTCCATTGTAGTATCCTTCAATATAACCTAAAGAACTGATTTTGCACAAGTTATGATAGCCTTCTTGATTTTTCGCCAACAAAACCTGCTGATAAACTTGGTCGGGTTTGTCTTTGGTAAACTTATGCTTTTTGCCGTTCTTCCGCCACGTATAATTCGCAACCAATAATCACTTTCAAATCGTCTCCTTGTCCATCCACCGCTTTGAATGCACCGTGGAGATTTCCCAAATCGGTAATTGCCACGGCTGGCATTTTCAGTTCACGTGCTTTTGCCAAAATCTTTTTGATGGGTGCCACACTTTGCAGAATGGAAAATTCAGAATGCACGTGCAAATGCGCAAAAGGCAGATTTCGCTTCGGTTTTCTAGCTTGCTTTTCTTTATCTCGCTTGGCTTTTGCTTCTGCCTGCTGCTTTGGCAAAATTGGCACTTTCAAGTTTTGGAGCTTCATAAACCACCTCCGAAGGCGCAATTTCCCCACGGGTTTCCACCACTTCTTGTTGCAATAAGCCGAAGAAACAGCGGGCATTTGCCGACACATCGTAAGCCGCATCGTGCGCATCGCCAAAACCTTCTCCAAAAAGTTTCTTGTGGAGATTGGTCAGCGAAGGATATTTGAAACCTCCACCTCTTCCGCCTGGCAAAGCCACAAAATCCACCGTGTCTTTCATGGTGTCAGTCGTGTCCTTCTCGAACATCCGACTTTCCAATCCGACCCGCAAATGTTCCGCTCCAACCACCATTAAATCGAACCCAATAATGTTGTGCCCAATCAATACTTCGGAGCGTTCGATGGCACTTTCAAACTCATCCAAAACGAGTTTCAAATCCTTTCCCTCATCCAAAGCTCGCTGTGTGGAAATTCCGTGAATCTTCTCCGAGTTAAAGGGAATCACGAATCCATCGGGTTTCACAATATGGTTTTTGGCTTCCAGCAATTTCCCCTTCGCATCGTGGAGTTGCCAAGCAATCTGCACCACCCTCGGCCAATTGTCCAAATCATCGACTGGCGCATTGAAGTTCTTGGGTAATCCTGTGGTTTCTGTATCGAATATTAAGTACATGTGGATTTTGTGATTTTTGAATTACGAGGTACGATTTGATGAGTGCGCTTCTACTCAGAGCAATTGCAATCAGCAGTCTAAATTATAAAACCAAGAATTTAGACCTTGGCAGCGGTTGCAAATCCTGCCAAGGGTTGGGTTTAATAATCAAATTGTCAGGCTTCTCTCAATTATTTTCTTTTACTCTGAAACTTACCAATTCAAAGCTTCGGGAACTTGGTCAAACAAAGCCTTCCATTTCAGACTCATTTTGGAGTCAACCTTTTTGATTGCGTACCAAACTGACGGATGCTGATGGGTTTGAATCTCTTTTTTAAAAATTACTTTCAACTCTTCTTTAGTTTCCAAAAGCGATAATTTTTTGTCCATAATTTTATCGTATGGATTCAAAATAGCTTTTAGCTCTGTCCAAATCTTTGGCATTCAGAATCTCAACCAACTCTTTGAGTGTTCGGTAAAAATATTTTGCTGAACTCTTCCTTGCTTCAACCAAAGCAGGTCGTTCGTTCAACTTCAGAATTTCGAGGGTGGATTTTGCTTTCTCCTTTTCTGATTGAGTGAGTTGGTGATTGAGAATGAATTTGGAGGTAAGCGAATTAAAAATCAGGAAATGATTCGGGTCTTCCTTTCTCGGATTGATGAAGCAGTGCGTTTTGTGCGTTGGTTCTATTCCTCGTTTGCTTTTATGGCTCAAACCATTTTGGTCGAGTACATGACAATGGTCGAGCTTGTAGCCTGCTGTTGCAATTTTTGCAAGCCAGCAAATAATTCTCCCACACAAAAGCATGATTCGGGAAGAAAGATTTTGGGGCGATGTGTTCTATATCAGAAGCCTCATTCTGCTCGCAATAATTGCAGATTTCCGTAGAAACGCACATTTTCTCTAGTGTGGATTTCACCTCCCCAAAAGCCTGTTTCCCACTTCCATTCCCTTTCGATTTCCAAGTCTTTTGCGCCTTTTCAACCTGCAAAGCAAAATCAGCCATTGAGTTAATTTCTAGTTGGATTTGGCTGAGGTGGGCTTTTGTATCGTCAGAAAGTTGTTTTTTAGTGAGTTGGATCATCGGTTGATAGGATTTTGGAAAGTTCCATTCGTTTTTCATTTTCTTCTTCGGTAATGTCTCCAAAAGCGGCCTTGATGTTCAACTCTCCGAGCAAATCTTTTAACTCTTCAGATTCTTGGGAACGAACAATCGTACTTTCCCCAAAAGCTTCCGTTCCATACGCATCCAGTATATTCCCATAAACCAAACGCTTATATTCCAATCCTTCCAACTTTCTGAATTGCTCATCTGAACCTGGTTCGGGCATTTGCCAGATAGAACCATTTTTGGCGGCTCGGCAAATTAGCGGACTGTGTGTGGTGACAATGAATTGAAATTTGGGGAAATACTTCAAAAACCACTCGCCAATTCTCACTTGCCAAGTCGGGTGGAAATGCGCATCTACCTCATCAATCAGCACAATTCCTTCGCATTTAATGTGGATTGAGCCGTTTTCTTCGGTTTCAAAAACTTCTGTGCTTCCAAAAACATCTACCAACTGACGAATCAGCTCCAAAGTCAAACTCAAAATAGAACGATAGCCATCACTCAAGTCATTGATTTCAATCGTACATCCACTCGCATCTTTAAACCAAATTCCATCGGAATTGACTTTTTCTAGTTTGGTTTCGGAAGGAAGTAAACCTCCTTGGTTAAAGAAACTATAAATACTTTCTGAGCAAGTCTGCATGTTTTAGTCTGAATCACTTTCTAATTCTTCGAGTTGCTTGTATTTTATATTTTTAAGCCAATCTAAAGACTCGCTTAAATCTACATCCTCTTTGAAGATAGATAGATGACGAGCAAGTTTGGATGAGTCTTGAAGAGTTCTTGATGTATCTGGATTTCCTCCTGAAAACCTTCTAAATGGACCAAAAGCAGATGAAAATATTGATTCATTATAAATCTTCTCCGTTGTTCAATATCAGTCTCCCATGTGAACCGTCTGACAACTTTATCATTACTCTTTCTTAGTAAAACACCACTAGTAGGAGGAACATCACTAATAAAATATGTTTTCTTTTAGTTGTACCAGATTATTTAAAAATTCATCCTCCATTGCATCCAACAGCTTACCTAATTCTTGTGACAACTCTTTCATACTCCCATTAATTGGCTCAAATGTTCCATACATATCCATCTTGATTTCTCCCTTTTCAAAGCAATGTTTCAGCCATTTTTCTCAATTAAGTTTTAGTGCACCTATATTTATGTTTTCTAGGTCTCTTGAACAAACCAAAGCTAAAGCCAAACACTTCACCAGCGTAGATTTCCCCGAGCCATTATCACCAATAATTACATGCCAACCTGCGTGGTTTCCCTCCTCAAATTGCATCTCCAATTTCTCAATGGAGCGAATGTTTTCTATGTTGACTTTATCTATATACATATCGTATTTTTCAAATCTGAAATCGTACTTCGTAAATCATAAAATCCAAACAGTACGTTTCACAAAGATACTCAATCCACAAATAGCTATCAACGCAGAAAATCCACGCCTCTCACTAATTTTCCCTAAATTTGCATTCGCAAACCTTTCGGCAAAATTTGATGTTCGGAAACTTAGGAATTTCAAGTGAACAAAACTAGTTGGGTTTTTAGGAAATCCAACCAAATTATAACTCACTTTACCATGGAAAAGATAAAATTGGATAGCATTCAGGATGCAATTGATGATATAAAAAGAGGTAAAATAATCATTGTGGTAGATGATGAAGACCGTGAAAATGAGGGCGATTTTATTTGTGCGGCCGAGCATATTACGCCAGAAATCGTGAATTTCATGCGGAAAGAAGCGGGTGGCTATTTATGTTGTGCCTTGCCAGACCAACGTGCCAAGGAATTGGAATTGGGAATGATGGTTGGAAAAAATACTGACCCGAACAAGACTGCTTTTACCGTTACGGTAGATTTATTGGGACAATGGTTGCACTACGGGAATTTCCGCTTCCGACCGAGCCAAAACTCTGAATGCGCTTGCCAACCCGAACACGCAACCCGAAGAATTGGGCAGACCAGGACACATCAACCCGTTGGTGGCGATGGATGGTGGAGTTTTGAGAAGGGCGGGACACACCGAAGCCGCTTCCGATTTTGCCCGATTGGCTGGCTTGCAACCCGTTGGCTCACTGATTGAAATCCTGAATGAAGATGGCACAATGGCGAGTTTGCCAGATTTGGTAAAAGTTGCCAAGAAATTCGATATGAAATTGGTTTCCATTGCCGATTTAATTGAATACCGACTCAAAAATGACAGCCTAATTGAGCGAGTGATTGGCGTGGAAATGCCTACTGATTTTGGAGATTTCGATTTGATTGCCTTCAACGAGAAGGCCACCAACCAAACGCATTTGGCTTTAATTAAAGGGAAATGGACTCCAGAAGAGCCTGTTTTGGTGCGAGTTCATTCTAGTTGCGTAACGGGAGACATTTTCGGTTCTTGCCGTTGCGATTGTGGGCCACAACTCCAAGCCGCCATGCAAGCCGTGGAGCAAGAAGGGCAAAGGAATTGTACTTTATATGAACCAAGAAGGGCGTGGAATTGGCTTAATCAACAAACTCCGAGCCTACAAATTGCAAGAAAGTGGTTTGGATACAGTAGAAGCCAACTTGAAATTAGGTTTCACAATGGATCAACGAGATTATGGAATTGGGGCGCAGATTCTGCGGGACTTGGGAGTTTCCAAAATGAGATTGCTCTCCAACAATCCTAAAAAACGTGCGGGTTTAATTGGCTACGGTTTGGAAATTACCGAACGAGTTCCCATAGAAATCGCTCCAAACAAGCACAACCAGCATTATTTGGAAACCAAAAGAGACAAAATGGGACATGAGATTTTGGGAGAGAAAATTTGATGTGCTTATTTGAATTGGAACACGGACACTTCGTGCATCACGGGGCTACGCCTTCACGGAATAACACGGAAAAAGTCTCAATACTAACTACCCAATACTCACTTCTAACAGAATGGAATCTTTTAAAAAAGGAATGGAACTTGCAAAAGTTGGGCAAATCCATCTCCAAAAACAGGAACTGAACCAAGTCGATTGAAAAAACGATGGAAGCGATTGAGTGTTTTCATCAAGTCGGAGCAAAAACAGTTTTTAGGGAAGGCTTTTCGGCAGTTGGCAGAAGCTTACAAGCAACAGCAAAACTGGGTGGGTTGCTTGGCAGGATATCAAGAAGCCATCAATTGGGATGTGGAAGCAAATCATATTGAAGGAGTGATTATTTCCCAACTCCATGTTTTCCGTTTGCTTTTGCAGTTGGGTCAGTTTGAGAAAGCCCAAAAGAAGCTTGGATGACGCAGAAAGCAATCTGGATAAAAATCCAACCCTACCGAAATACCAAGAATTTAAAAACTATATTGCTGGACTGAAAAGTGAACTCAAAGGTAGGGGAGTTTGATAGCTTTCGTCTCCGATAGAAAACCGCTGTTTCCAATCCAACTTGGAAACAGCGGTTTTTTGCTTTTTCCAAGGAAATTCTGAATTAAAAAATTCGCACTCGTTGTAAAACTCACATACAATGAAGTAATCTAAATAAAAATTCGTAATTTAATCAACTGAATGAGTTTGAGTTACGGTTTCAATCGGTTGAAACTGAAAACTGAAGTTCATTTGGCAACGTGAAACTGAAACTACAACTGATTTCTAAGAGTATGTTTGGATTGAATTTTTGGGAATTTTACGAAATTTTCAAAACAGTCTTTCTAGGTATTTTAGAAACAAATAGCCAAAGCTATGTGGGGAAAAAATAACGAAGAAAGCATTTTTGACAAGCCGTAGAAACCAAAATAAGTCGATTCAAACATACTTTAAGTCATTGTATCGCAACCAACTACTATGATTAACACCTCTTCATTGCAATTATTCCATGATGGGAGTAGTTCGCTACTTTACTTTCAAGAAGATTTGACAAATGGCAATCAGCTGGTTGTCAAGGTTTTGAAGGATGAAACTGCCTCGCCCAATCGGATTGCCAATTTCTACAACGAATACGAAATTGCCAAGGATTTGGAGATTAAGGGAGTTCCAAAATATTATAGCAAAGAAACGTTGGAAAACCGCCCCGCAATTCTGATGGAATATGTGGATGGAAAACCATTGAAACTGGTTTTTGGAAAAGACAATCGCCCATCAATCAAGACGTTTTTGCACATTGCCATTGAGGCGACACAAATGCTTTCCGAAATACATCAAAATCATATTATCCATAAAGATTTGAACGGAAATAATATTCTGTTCAACGAGGAGCAACGTTCTGTAAAAATCATTGATTTTGGCATTTCCTCTCGTTTCGATTTGAAGGAACAGAACATGAAAAGCCCCGATGTGTTGGAAGGCACACTCGCTTATATTTCCCCCGAGCAAACGGGCAGAATGAATCGGATTGTCGATTACCGAACTGATTTGTATTCTTTGGGAATTACCTTTTACGAATTGCTAACTGGAAGAGTGCCTTTTGAAAGTCGGGATTCTATGGAATTGGTGCATTGCCACATTGCCCGAAAACCTTTGGCAGTTTGTGAAGTCGCCCCAAATATTCCTGTGATGATTTCCGAAATTGTGATGCAATTATTGGAGAAAAGTGCTTCTGACCGCTACCAATCTGCTTATGGCTTGAAAATGGATTTGCAACGCTGTTTAGATGAGATTGAACTGAAAGGGGAAATTGAGCTTTTTGAGATTGGGCAAAAAGACTATTCCGAAAAACTCCAAATTCCAGAAAAACTCTATGGTTGCGAAATCGAAATGGAAACTTTACTTCATGCTTTTGAGCGAGTGAGCGAAGGAAATGTGGAATTGATGTTGGTAAAAGGCTATGCAGGAGTCGGAAAATCATCTTTGATTAACGAAGTCCACCGACCAATTACCGAAAGGCGAGGTTATTTTATTCGAGGAAAACATGACCAATATCAGCGTAATATTCCTTATTCTGCATTCATTCAGGCTTTCAACGATTTTGTGGAGCAGATTCTGACCGAGCCACCGAATAAAATTGCCAAATGGAAAAGTAAAATATTGAATGCGGTTGGAGAAAATGGCAACATATCTGATTGATGTCATTCCAAACCTACGTCTGATTATTGGCGCACAACCTCCGAAAGAAGAATTGAGTGCGTTGGAATCTGCCAATCGTTTCAATTACGTTTTCCGCAGGTTTATTCAGGCACTTGCCAAAAAAGAACATCCTTTGGTGCTTGTTCATAGATGATTTGCAATGGGCAGATGTTGCCACGCTCAACTCAATCCGACTGCTAATTTCTGACTCCAACAACCAACATTTGCTGATTGTTGGCGCATACCGAGACAATGAGGTGGACAGCACGCATCCGCTGAGTTTCATGTTTGATGAAGTGCTGAAGAGCAAAGCCAAAATCAATGTATCTGCATTTAGATAATTTGGATTCTGAACATGTGGAATCTTTGGTTTCCGAAACTTTACGAACCACCAAAGAAGAAACTAAGGAATTGGCAGATTTGGTTTACAGAAAAACACAAGGAAATGCTTTTTTCGTAAATCAATTTTTAAAATCACTCTTTGAGGAGGAATTGCTGAAATTCGATTTCCATCTGCACAAATGGACTTGGGAACTCGACCAAATCCAGAAGAAAAATATTACCAATAATGTGGTGGAGTTAATGGCGGGGAAAATTGAAAAACTGCCAGGAAATACCAGAGATGCACTCCAACTGGCATCTTGTATTGGAGATAAATTCGATTTGCAGACACTTTCGCATATTTATGTAAGAGCGCAAGTAGAGACTTTCAACACGATTTGGAAAGCCGTAGAAGAAGGTTTGATTGTTCCGTTGGATGACAATTATAAAATCATTCCCGCCCTAGAAGAAGCCGACCAGATTTTGGTAAAATGTGAGTTCCAATTTCTACATGATAGAGTGCAACAGGCGGCTTATCAGCTCATTCCAGAAGCGGAAAAAAAGCGAGTACATTATAAGGTAGGCAAACTGATTTTAGAAAACATTCCAGAAGAAGAGCGGAAAGATCGAATTTTTGAGGTAATCAATCATTTCAATGCTGGAATCGAATATGTTCGGGAAGAAGCGGAGAGAATTCAGATTGCCGAACTTAATCGGATTGCGGGCGAGAAAGCGAAAAATGCTACGGCTTACGATTCTTCCTTCGAATATCTGCAAAATAGCTTGGATTTGCTCGGCTCAAATTGTTGGGAGAGAAATTATTCAGTCGCTTGGCATACTTATATAGAAGCGGCAGAAGTTTCTTATTTGGCGGGAAATAGAGACGAAATGGAAAGACTCATTGGCTTAATTCTCACGCACACCAAAGACACCGCTCGACAAGGTAAAAGCGTATGAAGTGAAAATTCAAGCTTATATTACCAGTTTCGAAATGGCAAAAGCGGTAGAATCCGCCAAAAAAGTGATGGCACTTTTAGGAGTGAAGTTTCCTAAAAATCCAAGCAAAATCAATTTGATTTTTGCACTCGGAGGACTGGAATTGAAACTCAAAGGCAAAACTTCTGAAGAGTTGCTCAATCTGCCGAAAATGGAAGACAAAAAGTTCCGTGCGGTTGTCAGAATCCTTTCTGCCAGTGCCATGGCGACTTATTTTACGGATAAAAACCTTTATGCGCTTTTCATCATCAAGCAGATTTCCCTTGTCACTAAAACACGGAAATGCGTACAGCACTTGTGCGGCTTACGAGTCGTTGGCACTCATTTACACTGCCATTCTCAAAAAATACGAAAGAGGTTATTTCTTCGGGAAATTGGGAATGAAGTTGATGGAGAAGCGGAATGCCAAAAAATTTGCTGCTCGGAATGGAATGATGTTCCACGCCATTATTCGCCCCTGGGTAGAACATGCGGCAAGTGGAATTGGCGCATTGAACGATGCGTACAGAAAAGGATTGGAGTTGGGAGATTTTGAGTACAGTTTGCATTCCGCTTTGGAGGTTTCCCTACTTTCGATTTACACAGGAAAACCGCTCAAACCTCTGTTGGAAATCTCCAAAAAATTCCTGCATTCTGCCATGCAAGTCAAGCAAATTGATCCGTTGCATGTAATTATGGTGCAAACTCAATTTGTTGAAAATTTGACAGAACCTTGCAAAGATTATTCAAGGTTGGTCGGAACTTATTTCAACGAACCCGAACAACTGCCAGGCTTTTTTGAAAACAAAGAAGGATCTGCTATTGCCTCCACTTATTTTGTGAAATTTTATGCTGCCTATATTTTTGATGAATATCATTATTTTGATGAATTCAGAAAAATAGCTTTTGACTATGAATCCACACGTGATTGGCACAATCGGATTTCCATTTTCTCACTTTTATAGATGGAATGGCGAGGACAAAATTGATTTTAGATGGGCATTCTGCGGACGAGAAAGTAGATTTGAAACAGGCAAAATTGCGTTTGAAAGTAATGAAGGGTTTGGAGAAACATGCTCCGATGAACTACACGCACAGAGTTTGCCTAATTGAGGCTTCGATTTGCGAGGTAGAAGGCAAGTTTTCTGAAACAGAAAGATTGTTCACGAAAGGAATTAAGCTAGCAGAAAAAGAAGGTTATGCGAATGATGTAGCGGTTGGATTGGAAGAATTTGGCAAAATTCTGGTTGAGACGTGATAATGAAATGATTGCCTCCATGTTTTTCAAAAAAGCATTTTTGGCCTACAAGAAATGGGGCGCAGAAGCCAAAATGGAACAATTGAAAGAGAAATATTACGAATTTCTACTTCCTGATGAAACACCCGATTTGCAAACCACCAAAGTAGATATGATTGATTTGCGAGACGGAATGAACTACTATGCAAACCACTCGCAGGTTTGACACAACAATGTCTTCCACATCTGCACTACGGGTTCTCGTGGAACGAGCATGTTGGATTTCGGCACGCTCATCAAGGCTTCCCATGCTATTTCCGAAGAAGTAAATTTGGAGAAAATGTTGGAGAAAATGCTTCAAATAACCATTGAAAATGCGGGCGCAGAACGAGCAGTTTTCATTCGGCACGAAGGGGAATTTCTCAAAATTTGGGCAGAAGTACATCCTGAAGGGCAACAGGAATGGCAGTGGATGTAAGCGTTTCCGAATCGGACGGAGTGCCTTCGAGTTTGGTGCATTATGTGGCGAGAACCAAGAAACCTGTAGTGTTGGAAAATGCTTCGGTTGACAGCACTTATTCCTTCGATTCTTACATAAAGAGAACTTCTCCAAAATCAGTTTTCTGCTTCCCAGTCATGAACCATGGCGATATGACAGGGATTATTTATATGGAGAACAATCTGATAACCAATGCTTTCACAAGCGATAGGTTGGAAATCATGGATTTGTTGAGCGCACAAATTGCCATTTCTTTAGACAACGCATTGCTCTACGAAAACTTGGAGCAGAAAGTAGAAGAGCGCACCGAAAAACTCAACGAAAGCAATGAGGAACTGAAAGAGAAAAACGATAAAATCACAGATTCCATTCGCTATGCACAAACAATTCAGAACGCCATTTTGCCTACAGAATCACAACTGAAAGATGCTTTCTCCAACCATTTCCTGCTTTTCCGACCGAAAGATATTGTTTCTGGAGATTTCTACTGGCTCAATCAAACCGAAGAAAAAACCTTTATTGCCGTGGCAGATTGCACAGGTCATGGCGTTCCTGGCGCATTCATGAGCATGATTGGCTCGTCTTTGTTAGATGATATTGTGAGCGAAAAGAAAATTCACGAACCTGCCATGATGTTGGAAATGCTTCATATTGGAATCAGAATGGGTTTGAAGCAAGAGGAAACCGACAATGACGATGGCATGGATGTTTGCCTTTGCGTGATTTCCAAAAACCTAGATGGCACTTTCACAGTCGAGTTTGCTGGAGCGAAAACGCCCACTTTATTACATAGAGAAAAACGACACACTCCAAACCTCAAAAGGAAGACAACAAAGAAATTGGAGGTTTCCTACGGAAAAAAGATAAAGAATTCGAAACCCAAACTTTCCAATTCCGCTCAGGCACGCAACTCTACCTCTCCACCGATGGCTACGTGGATCAATCCAACTCTGGGCTCAAGAAATTGGGTTCTACTTTATTCATGGAAATGCTAGAATCCAACTCTAAATACGCACTCGAAAAGCAGAAAGAGGTTTTGGAGAAAATACTCGACCTACATGCTGGCGATGTGGAGCAAAGGGATGACATTACAATTTTGGGGATTGAGTTGTAGTTTCCTGCTTAAAATTCACTTTCTTATCCGATAAATTGTTTACTTAGTTCTACTTTAAGACTCTAGAATTAAATACATTCAAATGGAAAATGTGTGTCTATCCGAGTGTAAAGTAGATACAAATAAGGTGTTTTTTGTACTGCGTTCTTCCAGAACGCTCTTGATAGATGCGTTCTGGAAGAACGCAGTACAAATTATTTAAACTAAATCCGCTTACATATAGGTTCTAGTCAAGAGTCCTAAAGTAGAATTAGGAACAAGTAAAAAATAACTTATTAAACTCTTGCTTCTTTTTGGTCCGGGACACGCTGTCTATTCTTCCAGTTCCACTACGGGTGTAAATAATGTGCATAGTGTCGGACTGGCGACCCATCGGACTGGCGCACCAGTGCTATGCCACATTATTTACACCCGGCTGGGAACAGCTTGACTAACCAACGTGGTCCGACCTCAAAAATAAACTGCGATAATGTTACAAGTTATTATTAACTCGTTCCTTAGGAGCTTTCACTTTCCGTATTAGAAACACAGCATTCTTGAATAATGGGTTTAAACCTTTGTTTTTCAGATACTTAACCATGTTATTTTTAGAGTAGTCAAAAATTAAGATTTGCTATATTGTACTTTTTTTTAGATTTAATCAAAAATTATATGACAATAATTTAACGGAACTCATAAAATCAAAATACTGATTACCAAATACTTAAATTATTCTTAATTCTTCATTTTTAATTCTTAATTTCCCCAATCCATAATTGTACTTATCAAATACATAACTCATAATTGGGGTAGCATTCTTGAATGATACTAAAGCCACTCACTTCTTTCAGATTTTTCTTTGCCCTGATGGTGTTCGTTTCCCATTTGAGTTTTTTGGGCAATAGTAATTCGGAATCGTTAAAATTCCTCTACAATTCTGTTTTCAAAGAAGGCTTCATAGGAGTAAGTTTTTTCTTTATCCTCAGCGGATTCATACTCACACATACTTATCAGCACCGTTTCTCTGAGAAAAACCACTCGAAAAAGTCTTTTTACATTGCCCGGTTTGCCAAAGTAGTTCCGCTTCATCTATTTACCTTCCTGTTGGCAATTCCATTGACATTAGGGCTTTTTGCCCAAAATAAAACCACTTGGATGCTCCAAGCCATCACAAATCTGTCGCTCACACATAGCTTCGTGCCTATTCCATCTTACTATTTTTCTTTCAATGCACCTGTCTGGAGTCTTTCAGACGAGGTTTTCTTCTATCTACTGTTCCCTTTCTTAATTACGCTAATTGGCAAATCAAGCGATTTCACTCGCTACCCGAATCTTATTTTTCTAGCTATTATACCTGTTTTGGCATATCTAGTACCAGCAGAACTTTCCCATCAATTATTCTATATCAATCCGCTGACACGAATTTTTGATTTCATCCTCGGAATTATTACCTACAACGCCTATTCAAAAATTCAGAATGAAAATTTGAAAATCAACCCAAACTGGCTAGAGTTTTCCTCAATCATTTTGTTTTCGGTCTTTTTTTGCTTGCATGAGCAAGTGCCAATTGTAGCGAGGTATTCATTCTACTACTGGATTCCGATGTGCTTCCTCTTATATTCATTCGCCTTTCAACGAGGTAGAATCTCAAAGTTCCTATCGGGAAAAACATTCCTGCATTTAGGGAATTTAAGTTTCGGATTTTACCTATTCCACTATTTGGTGCTGAAATATTTCAATATTATCAATTTCAAGTTTCTGACCATTTCTAATGAAATCGCCATTTCTTTACTCGTATTTTTCATTTCTCTCATTGCAAGCCATTTCAGCTTTGTTTGGCTCGAAGTCCCTGCAAAAAACCGCCTCAAAAAGTTGCTGAACCCCAAAAAGCAATCTGAATGAAGGCTCAAACACAGAACATACTTGGACTTTACAAGTTCTCAATTTATCAGAAGAAAGCCCTCTTTCTTCTGCCACCAGAATTCCACGCAAGAGTATATTCCGCCAAATCTGCGGAGCTGACAAAAAAACCGAAGCTATACACTATTTGCATGGCTTCGGTTTTCTCATCAAATTCATTCCCTTCTTGCCTCCACAAATTTGAATGCGGTGGAGTTACTCAATTGAAAATAGAAAAAAATTGATAGTATTATTGACCCATACTACTGGACATGAGTGAATCGCTGGCAGAGTCCGCAGGTCCTGCCAGACGTTGAACGGATTAAAAATCGACCTTCGGCAGGGTTTTCAACCGCTGCCGAGGTCTTGATTTTTGGAGATGTCCAGCAGTATGTTATTGACCCGAATAATGGGTTTGAAAATTTGATTTTTAGCAAGTTAACTGTATTATTTTTAGAGTAATCAATATTTGAGATTTACTACATTGCACTTTTCCTAGATTTAATCAAAAACTATATGACAATAATTTGACGAAATATAGTAAGTACAAATTATTGATTATCAAACTATTAAATCATTTTTAATTCTTAATTTCCCCAATCCACAATTGTACTTATCAAATACATAACTCATAATTGGGGTTATTGGTAGTGTTGAAGAGGTAAAGCTACTCTATGGATAATTCGGCACAAGCGGCCGCTCAATGCCGTTAAGTTAGTGTGAATTTGGTTCGAGCGTGGACGCTCGAACCAGCGTAAAACGCTGGCGCAGGTTCTTACTGGGGGCGCAATCGCCAACCTGTGCCTAAAATGGAAATCAGTCTCTGACTGAATACGAATTTCCTTAACTTAATGGCATTGATAGACCGCTCCATTCCATTTGTTTATGCACTTTCCTTCTTTGGTGCTTCCCACAAATTTCCTTTTTTTGTAGTCTAGTGCATCAATTCCTAAGTTCGTGATTGTATTTTATGTATCTTTTTTCCTTCTACTGCATTAAAATTCTTAGCCGTAGCTAGGCTATGTCGAAATGTCGAACCATCGGATTGCCAAACCATTCAGATTTTGCTTTGTAGAAGAAAAAAATATTTCAAAAAATACCAACCAGAACTAGAACTCAATGCACTAGCATAATGGTACAACCTTCCAATTCTGTCAAATCCGAAGGGTTCCAAAATGACAAAGGGTTTTCTTTTTTGTGCGCTCCAACCGCTTTTTTGCCATCTTTCTATTTTATTTAGCTTCTTCATTATTCACTTTCTCCACATAAAGATAAATACAAAGTATCTCTTAGTCTGTAAGGAAATCGTGATTAGGCGCATATATTGCTTGTATTTCCGAAAAGTCAGTAATTTAAGCAACCTGAATAGCTACATAATCTCTCAACTTTCATAGAGTGATTTTTACCCGAGAAACTTAAAAATGCTGGCATACGAACTGATGGCTCAACTGATTTCAACTCATCTCCAAATCAACGCATCCCTATTTCTTCAACAAATTGAAAAACTTGAACTTCTTGGGAATGAGCATCGGGGTTTTGGCTTTATAATCTGCATAAGGTTTCCCGAAATTCTCCAACAACTTTTTTTCCTCAATCTGGATTCCGATCAAGGTATAAATGGTAATGCAAACTGCGGAAATCAAATTCAAATCGTTGGGAGAGAAAATGAAATAGCCCCAAATCAGCAAGATTGTTCCCGTGTAAATCGGGTGGCGGACATATTCAAAAGAGCCTTTCACAATTAAATCGGGAACGGGAGTTTCGGGTTTCAAGCCTACGAATTCGCTTACGGAAATTTGCCCGATTACCCTTCTCATAATCAAAAGCCCGAAAGTGGCGAGAATCAAGCCGATTCCTTTCGTCAGAGAAGTGATTTCCCAAAGCCAGACTTTCGGCTGAAAAGCTAACCACAGCAAAATCCCGACAAGTGCAACCAAAGACAGAGCGGAATAAATGATTCGATAGTATTTTTGGACAAAATCGAGCTTACTTTTTGCCCAGTTAGAGGCTAAAACGCTGTGGGAAATTCCATAAATTACCCAAAAAGCAATCAGTAGTATATATGTATTCATAGGACAAATTTCTGAACTTTCGAGCCGTTTTACTCGTTCATGGCGAAGCTAAGGAACGGAAATTAAATAAGATGCGACTTTCTCTTGTTTCTTTTTGGGCTATTCTTCGTTAAAAAAGTTTGCCGTAGCGGTGCTATGCCAAACTTTTTTGCCTAAACTAGCCTCAAAAATAAACTGCGAAAAAACACGCATTTATTTATTCCCCGTTCCTAACAAACTAATTCGTTTGAACAGAACAAAACCGTCTGTAGAGGAAATTTTCGCTTTTCCATCAAAAACTCCTAACATAAGCACCGAAAGAAGGTTTGTTTTTAGTTGCTCTTTTCAGAATTCGCCATTTCAAATCATTACATCCAAAAATGAATAAGGTCATTATTATTCCCATAGTAGCAGTCGTGCTGTTGCTCATAGATTTATATCTTTTCCAAGCCGTGAAAACGCTCACGCAAGATTGGACTCCGCAAAACAGGAAAATCTCGCATGCAGCTTATTGGCTCATTAGCATTTTGCTGATTTCGGGAATGTTCGTCTATAATTTCGTGAATCCTGATTTGGTTGGAGACGGTTTAAGAAGAGCAATTATTTTAGCTGTTATAATGACATATATTGCCAAAACATTTGGTGTAGTCATTGTTTTCGTAGATGATTTGGTTCGATTGATTCGACTGATTGTTGAGCAATTCCGAGAAGAACCCATCTCAACAGGAAACAAAATATCTCGCTCTGCTTTCTTGGCGAAACTTACTTTGTTTTTTACCACTTTCCCGTTTCTCGCCATGATTTATGGTATTGTGGTTGGAGCTCACAACTACCGAGTCATTCGCAAAAAAGTATATATGCCGAACTTGCCCGATGGTTTTGAAGGATTGAAAATTGCCCAGATTTCCGATATTCATTCTGGCAGTTTCCATAACAAAACTGCGGTGGAGCGAGGCGTTCAAAATGTTGCTCGACCAAAAGCCCGACTTAGTTTTCTTCACAGGAGATTTAGTAAACAACCGAGCCGTGGAAATGGATAATTATAAAGATGTATTCGGAAAAATTACCGCACCCATGGGCGTTTATTCCATTCTCGGAAATCACGATTACGGAGATTATTACCGTTGGGAAACTCCAGAACAGAAAGCTGAAAACCTGATTAAGCTGAAAAACACACACAAGGAAATCGGCTGGAAACTCCTCCTGAATGAAAACGTAACTTTGGAGCGAGCAGGAAGCCAAATTGCTCTTTTAGGAGTGGAAAACTGGGGAGCAGGCGGTTTTGCCAAACATGGCGACATTGAAAAAGCCTACCAAGGAACGGAAGACAAACCTGTCAAAATCCTCCTTTCGCATGACCCAAGCCACTGGCGAGCCAAAATCCGACCAGAATACAAAGACATTGACCTCACACTTTCTGGGCACACGCACGGAATGCAATTCGGTGTGGAGATTGGCTCAATCAAATGGAGTCCCGTGAAATATAGATATGAGCAATGGGCAGGATTGTATAAAGAAGACAACCAATATTTATACGTAAACCGTGGTTTCGGCTATTTGGGCTATCCTGGCAGAATTGGAATGCCACCAGAAATTACCATTTTGGAGTTGACAAACAATGAGATTGTTTGATTTGAGGATTTGCCGAGTGGCGTAAGGTATTGGCGGCTCGCCATTTTTTACCGTATTTTTAACAATTTTCTAAAACAATCTGACAAACTCATTCCAAATCCAGCTGTTATAAGTAGGTGGAAGGAATTGTTTAACATTCGATTTAAATGTAACACTCTGAATTTCAATAACTTAATTTACTTTCTTACTGTGGTATCATACTACTGGACATCTGCGTAAACCTATCAGGTTTTAAAAAGATAAAACTCAATTTTCAAGGTCTAATCCCAATTAAACCTGACAGTTTTTGGTTCTTATTTTCTGCCATGTCCAGTAGTATGCTGTGGCATCCGATTTTCTATTTTCTACTTGTACTTAACAACCCGAATAATGGGTTTAAACCTTTGTTATTCAGATAGTTAACCGTGTTATTTTTAGAGTAGTCATACTACTGGACATGAGTGAATCGCTGGCAGAGTCGCAGGTCCTGC
The DNA here is from genome assembly GCA_963729615.1 of uncultured Cytophagales bacterium. Classification (GTDB taxonomy): domain Bacteria; phylum Bacteroidota; class Bacteroidia; order Cytophagales; family Flammeovirgaceae; genus JBLIFI01. The sequence goes on along the minus strand of CAVSOI010000017.1, from coordinate 186,546 downwards.
CAGACGTTGAACGAGTTAAAACAACCTTCGCAGGGTTTTTCGGGGGTCGCCATCGACACCTCTGCCAGGTCTTAATTTTTGGAGATGTCCAGTAGTATGTAGAGTAGTCAAAAATTAAGAGTTGCTATATTGTACTTTTTATAGATTTACCTCAAAATTATATGACAATAATTTAACGGAACTCCTAAAATCAAAATACTGATTACCAAATACTTAAATCATTCTTAATTTCCCCAATCCATGATTGTACTTATCAAATACATAACTCATAATTGGGGTTAATAGTAATATCAAAACAAATAAATTATGAAATCAATAATCAGAAATAATCTTATCATTTTGCCTTACTTTTCTTCATGGGAATTGCATTTCTCTTCCTGCGCCCAGAAAGACACAAAGCGGTGGATATGAAAGCCACACTGGAAACTAAAAAAGCAGACGATACGGATTTATCCAACTTGGAAGCTTTTCCCGAAAAAGTGGAGAAGATTGAGAAAACTCCAGACTTTTGGAAGGCAACACTCTCCGGCCAAGCCTTTGAAGTGTTGAGGAAAGAAGGAACTGAAAGAGCTTTTTCTGGCACTTATTGGGACAACAAAAAAGAAGGAACTTACCATTGTGGAGGTTGCGGACTGGCACTTTTCAAGTCTGATACAAAATTCAAATCAGGCACAGGCTGGCCAAGCTTTTGGGAACCAATCGAAGAAAATTATGTAGAAGAAAACCGTGACACAAGCTACGGAATGATTCGCAGAGAAGTTCATTGCGCCCGATGCGAAGGACATTTGGGACATATTTTCGAAGACGGGCCAAAACCTACAGGTTTGAGATATTGTATAAATTCAGTTTCCTTAACTTTTGAGGAAACCGAATAATAGGAACATGTTTCATATTTGGATTGTCGGTTGCTTTGAAAATGTGGCGTAGACCGCCACCAAGAATAAATTCCCTTCGATGCGTGTCTCACGCATCGCACGATAATAGAAACAGAACAGCAAAGTAAACTTCTCATATAACCATTGATGCAATTTTGAAGACTGCCAAATTCATGATTACCGTAAATGCCCTATTAGCCACGCTGATAGGGTTTTACTTTTTCCTGTCGCCCGCATTCATTTCGCTCTATTATGTGATGGACAATGCGTTTGAAGAGAATGGAATTCCCCAATTCGCCTACAATACGCATAAAAATATCAGTCCGAAATTTGAAAAATGGGCAACTAGTCGTCTCCAACAAAAACTAGCTTTACAAACCAATCAATATGATGTAATTAGCAATGAATGGCCTCTCTTTCAGTGCTTATTGGTATTTGCAAGCGAGTTGGCAGATTGAGCAGGAACTCAAAAAAACAAACACTCCAAAAGAGGGGCTTCCCAGCTATTACGCCAAGTCGCCTATTGAATCGGCAATCAGAATTATTACTGACAAAAACCACGGCAACTTTACCGAAATGCAATGGGGCGATGATTACCTCAACAAGGAAAATGTCTATTACAGAACCATGCTGATTGGGGGAATTGCCACGCATTATGAACTCACAGGAAAAAAGAAACATTTAGAATTGCTCAAAAAGCAATCGAACAGCCTTTTGGCAGAAATTGATGCTTCCGAATTTGGACTTCTACACGATTTCCCAGAAGAAATTTACCCTGGCGATATGCTGTTGGCACTTTCCTCTATCAAACAAGCAGATGTCATTTTTGGAGTAGAGCGAGATTCGGTCTATGAAAGAGCCAAAAGAGGATTTCCTCAAAAATACCGATTCGTTCACAGATTTACCGCCTTATCATACTTCACAGGCAATATTGAGTTTCAATTCCACACCTAGTTTGGCTCGGGGAAGTTCCACCGCATTGCTTCTTCACTCCGCACCTAATTTGTGGGAGGGAGTTGCCGAAACTTGGATGAAGAAATTCGAGGAATATTATTGGCTGGAAAACTGGACTGCCATTGGCTTCAGGGAATACCCGAAAGGAACTCCAGCCGAAGAAAATCAGCAATGGTTTTGGGATGTAGATGCGGGGCCCGTTTTGGCAAAACACGGTTTCACAGCAAGTGTTTTTGGCTGTGGAGCAAGCAGAAAAAATGGCAGATACGACTTGGCTTATCCGATAAGTACGGAAATGATTTTGCTCAGCTATCCTTTGTTGAACGGAAATCAACTAATTGCCGAACTACTTGTCAGATTCGGAACATGCTCCTTTAGTAGGTCAGATTGGGATTTTATACAACCTTGCTTGTGTTACCAAAATCTCACAAGCTCAAACATACTCTAAGCCTAAACTCGAAATTCCAACTCTATTCTGGCTTTTATTTTCGCTGTTGCTTTTGGTTGGAGTTATCCTGATTTGGCGGGGAATCAGAAGAACGAACAGAGGTCGGCAATTGCAATCTCCACCCAAATATTTAGCAGTTCAATTATTGTTTTGGATTGTATTAGTTGCCCTGTCAGTTTATTTGTTCTCGCAAGAAAACTATTGGCAGTTTTTTATGGCAATTGTGGTTTCACGATTTTTTCCTTTGCTTTCGAGGGAATAAATTAAAGTACAGAATAGAAAAATAGCAAGATGGTAAAGTAGAAAATCGAAAATCAGAATATTAGACTTTAGCACAAAATGGACAAAATCCAGCTTAATTGTCCAGTTGTCGGACACTTTAAAGGTGTCTGACAACTTTGTATAAAAAATCTATACTACTACTACTGGACATGAGTGAATCGCTGGCAGAGTCCGCAGGTCCTGCCAGACGTTGAACGAGTTAAAACAACCTTCGGCAGGGTTTTCAACCTCTGCCGAGGTCTTGATTTTTGGAGATGTCCAGTAGTATGTAAAAAAACCTCAATCTATGAATAACCTTCTGGTAATCAAATAATTAAGTGTTATATACAAAAAATAAATAGTGTATTTTAAAGGTGGGAAATGTCGGATTTGATTTTCATTGATTTCGTAATATAAGTTACAACAACTCATTACTAATGATTTCCTTCACTTTCAATTTCTGCGTTTCCAATCCGTTTTCATAAATCCAATCCATAAAATTCTTTACTTTTTCTGGATTCATTCTGCCCCAATTTTCTTCGCTTCCAAAACTCTCAACAGAAGCTTGAAGTGCTTTTTGGAGATTGGTATTTTTATCCTTTTCGGGAAGCAACTTCCTCAAAATCTCAATTGCTTCTTTCGGATTGTTTTTGGCGTAGAGATAACCTTTTTTGGTGGCAGAAAGAAATTTCCTGATAAGCTTCCTGATTTCCCTGCAATCAATTCTTCATTCGTGGCAATTACTGGCGAATAGGAATAGGGAATTCCGTAATCTTTCATTTGGAAACATCTCAACTGACTTTCCGAGTGTTTCGGATTGGAATAATTCCCAATTCATAAAAATCGGTACTGAAAATGTAAAGTATGTTGGCTAAAATTTTGATTTCCAATTGGAAAAAAGCACTATTTTTTTAGTCAGAAACAGGGCTTTTATAGTCAAAAACCATCAGCATACCTTGAGTATTCAGTACCATTTTTTTGGCTTCTACGACAAATAAAAGCACTTTTTAATGACTTTTTAGTAGCACAGCAAAGTGTAATAATCAGAAATTTTATAATAATATATTAGAGTTTATGAATCCAAGAGATTTAAGTAGCTGGCGGTGTCGATAGACCCGCCAGTCTGCGAGTTCCATAATAAAATTATGTTCATAATCTCTATTGCGCTATTTACTATTTTGGACTTTTTATACTTTTACTGCAAAAACCAGAATATCATCTCTCTGGGCTTCTTTTACTTTATATTGATTGAGCAAATTCTCCAATTTTGACTTTTGTGCAGCAAGTGGCAAACTAGCGTTCTCTGCCAGCAGTTGCTTGATTTTGGAAGTGCCAATTTTACCAATCTTGTTCGTTCCTTGCGAACTCAAACCATCGGAAGTCAGGTAGATAATATCTCCTTTTTCCAACATGACTTTTTGGCTTCCGAATGGGCGGTGCGTAAGTTTTGAACCACCAATTATTTGCATATCTCCTTTCAGATATCCTACTTCTTTAGTGGTAGGCTTCACATAAAAAAGTGGTCTTTTTGCGCCACTAAAAGTAATTTCCACCCGATTGTTTGGCAGGTTTTCTAAGGCACAAAGGCAAACGTCCATACTGTCGGAGTTTAGGCGTTCGTTCTGCTTGAGAGCTTCTTTTACACCTTTATTCAATTCATTCAGTATTTCTGACGTGCCGTAAATTTTCTTTTTATTGATGATTTCGTTCAGAAGCGTGTTCCCAATCATAGACATAAAACCGCCTGGCACGCCATGTCCCGTGCAATCAATGGCCGCCAAAAGCAATTTGGATTTGCCCGAATCAGTTTCTACCTGAGAAAACCAATAAAAATCTCCAGATACAATATCTTTGGGCTTATAAATCACAAAATACTCTTTGAGCGATTTGCCCATTTCGGCAAAGGTTGGCAAAACTGCTTGCTGAATGGTTTTTGCATACTGAATGCTGTCAGTCATTTTCTGATTCTGTGCCGAGATAGAGTGATTGAGAGATTTCAACTTATCGGTCTGTGCCAAAATTCGGTCGTTCTTGCTGTTGACTTCTTCTACTTTATTTTCCAACTCGCCTTTTACCAACTCCAACTCATTCCTCTGCTTTCTGATTCGTTTGCCCAAAATGTAAAATACCGTAGCAATTGTAGCTACTGCCAAAATCATAAGCATCAGAATAATACGCTCTTTTCTTGCTTTGGCAGAAATCTCGTCTTTTTCTTCTTCCGATAATTGCAACATTTCTTTCAGGCGAGTCAAGGCATCTCTAGTATTTTCTTGCGCTTCCCGATAGGCAATATCGTTCTCTTCTAGCGTGTCTTCTAGTTTCAATAATTCTCTGCTCAATTCTTCTTTTCTTTTGGGAGATATATTATTTTCTCTGCCCAAACGTTCTGCCAAACGGGCAATTTGCCTTCTGAGTGCAATTGCCTTGGCAGTCAGCACCATTTTTTCTTGTTGCAGACCTTTTATGATTTGATCCATCTCAGAAACATATCCTTCCGTAATTTCATCTTCTGTCAGCAGAGAATCCATTTCCGTGGTTTTAGTTTCCCGAATCTGCACATATACTTTTCTATTTAACCTTTCAAAGTCAATTTGGGAAATCATGTAGCTAGATTCTACCTGAAATTCTGCTGGAGAGAATTCGTTCGACTGGTAGCTGAATTGCCCTTCTGCGTTGGATTTATACTTTTTCTTCCCGATAGTAATTTCCAAAAAGGCGAGAGGAAACTCGGTTTCATCCATCAATAAGACATTGTAGTTTCCTTTCTTGTTTTCTTTTATTACTTTTTTGGAGACGGTTACATCAGAATCATCTTCCTTATTTATTTGATTGTTCTTGTTCGCATCATCGGATGATGGATTGGATTCCTCCATTTTTTCCGAAACTTCGGGAATTACAATTGCCACAAAATCTGATTGGAGTGAAATGTTTTCGGAAGGAACTTTCTTGCCTCCTATAATGAAAACTGTTTCGTTGGAGACTTTCATATCTGCCGGTAATTCCAGACGGAACTCTCCACGAGCATCTGTACTCACGGTTCCAAAAGAAATATCTCCTGAAAGCTTTACGGAGAGCTTGGAAAGTGCCACTCCTTTTTCATTGGTAATTTTGCCATAAAATGAAGGAGTTTTATGTAATCTAACAAAAATGAAATCAGAATCGCCCGACTCAATCCACCACATTTTCTGACCTGAATCTCCGTTGTAGCCCGACTTTGAGGCTTCAACTTGGTTTATCTTCTGAGTTACGTTCACGCTGAATCCACCTTTTGAATTAGAGAAAGCAACCGCCTTTTCATTCACAACTACTTTTACTCCAGAAATCGGAATTCCTTGTTCATCTATTACCTGCCCATGAATTGCATGCAAATCTGACTGTGCCTGAATCTTGCCCGTGTAAAACAGCAAGAAACAAAACAATAAAAGTTTAATATAATTGACCATTTGTTAGCTTAACGAGTTTTTTTGAGCGTTTTCAAAACCAGCACCTTGTCTTTCACATCATCCAAAAACGAATTTGTTGGAAGTTATGTGTCAGGAACGGAAATTAAATAGACTTTATCACGATTGATTTCGTATGGCTTAAAAAAATCACAAAGCCGTTGTTGGTCTTCGCTTGCGAGACCAACAACTTGAACTCTAAAATCTCTCTTAATAAATCAATCGTGATAATATCTAATAAAGTGCTACTTTTTATCTTGTTTCTTTTTGATTCGGGACAAGCTGTCTATTCTTCCAATTCCATTGGGGCAATCCCATTGCGGCAATTCCATTGCGGGTATAAAAAAGTTTGCCATAGTGTCGGACTGGCGCACCATCGGACTGGCGCACCAGTGCTATGCCAAACTTTTTTGTCCCAGCGGGGAACCGCTAGACTAGCTCTAAAAATAAACTTCAATAAAATAGTAGTTTATTGATTTCCCGTTCCTTATTTTTATACGAGAAAATTATACTTTAGGATGAAAAAATTGTGCAATTGCCATTTTTTTGTCTGCTTTATGAAAGCAAAATTTGATTTTCCTTTCCAATTCCGTACAATCCAATTGTATTTGATTGTTAATGTTTGGCATTGATTCGTGTGAATAGACAATTGTATGCTATTTTTGGGAAAATACTTCATATAAGCCTTATTGCAAACAAAGGCTTTCACTTAAAGTAATCGAACCATGAAATTCAAAGCCATTACTCTCGCCATTTTATTTTTCGGAGGACTTTGCCTCTCTTCTTGTTCTAAACCTGAATGTAAAACTCGTGCAGGGAAAAAGAAAAGAGCACATTACAATAGCGTTCAATATAGATAGAACACATTAATTTAATTATTGAGAAAGGAGTTCTTCTGTTAGAACTCCTTTTTTTATTTGGGCAATAAGTACAAGTACAAAATATGGTAGTGTGAAAGAGGTAAGGCTACTCTATGGATAATTCGGCACAAGCGGAGTGCCACCCAGCGGACGCTCAATGCCGTTAAGTTAGTGTGAATTTGGTTCGAGCGTGGACGCTCGAACCAGCGTAAAACGCTGGCGCAGGTTCTTACTGGGGGCGCAATCGCCAACCTGTGCCGAAAATGGAAAACAGTCTTTGACTGGGGCGCATCGGTCGGGTCACGCTGACTGAATACGAATCTCCTTAACTTAACAGCATTGAGCGGACGCTTGCGCTATGGTTTTTATTTTGTTAGCCTTACCAGTTTATCACTACCCAAAATATAAAAGATAGTAGAGAGGTGGTTCAATCATTAATTTGGGGATTGAGTCCAATGTGTGTTTTTTATTACTTGCCAGTGTTCTATCATTAGTTAATTCGTTACTGGTTCAATAAAGAACTACTATATATTCCATTCGCTAGTCAAAGCTTCCTAGCTTGCAAAACAAACAATCGCAACACTTTCCCAAATTAACAACATGATTTTATCTTAATAAGCTGATTTTCAATGAGATAATTTACAATTCTTCTGTTTTTCTACTCGTTTTAGTGCGAAATATGTCATGCTATTCATATTGAAAGAATCATGTGTGGACGCTCAAACCAGTATGCGAGCATCACCTGATTACAACTGCCATTTTTGCTGAAAGGTTATTTTGAGGAGTGTGTTCTTTATGATAAATTGACACAAAATCGAAACTCCTAAAACTCCGTAACATGGAAACTCAAAAAAACACGAAAAACAGAAACTCCAACCTTGCCAGCACCACAGAAGATTTATGGGTAGAAGTCTTTGAGGAATTCACGGATTTGCCAAGTTTCAAATTCAACGGTTCTGAAAGCCTGATTCTGACAAACGAAGAACTAGAAGTGCGCTATCAGCCTGTCTCCCATTATGTGGTTTACCGAATTGATTATGTAATGATGCCCGAACACCATCCAGAAAAATACAACTATATTATTTACGATATTACAGAACTGGAAGAAAACCGAAGGAAAGTCTATAAGATTTTCACAAAAGACATGGAGGAAATTACGCTTGGAGAAGCCACCTACGATATTGGTTTACTGTTCTCTGGCGGACGAGTTTTTTCCGATACACATTTTATAGAGATGAGATATAAAAATTGACGTTCAACTAAGAGTATAAGTAGATAAACTCAAATACTTTCCTATTTGCTTTTTTGTAAGTGTTTCATTATCAGTTATTTGAACTGCTTTGGACTTGCGACTTGAACGCAAGTCCGATTGAACGCAAGTCCGATTGAACGCAAGTCCGATTGAACGCAAGTCCGATTGAACGCAAGTCCGATAAAGACTTTGTACTACTTAACTGTGTCATTATGGAATCATTTATTTAATCTCTTTTAAGTTGTCAGACAAAATTATCTCAACATTTTATCCTTCGTAAAATACTGATTGTCAATACATAATTTACTATTTTGTTGTTTTTCTATTTTTTACTTGTACTTAATTTTAATTCAAGAACTTGACTCGCTCAATTCTATTTTTTCTACTTGTGGCTAGTTTCCATATTTCCTTTGCGCAATCGGGCGAAGAAAGTAGGCTCGATTTGAGCGGAATTGATTTTGAGAATGGGGAAATTTATAAGCTTTCGGGAGAATGGGATTTCCGATTTGGAGCGTTTTGGTTAGATTCTGACTTTGAAGCCAATCAATCAAAAGTAGCGAAAGTTATCCTTCCTAGTGTGTGGAATGACTATCGGCAAGATGGCAAACCCATTTCAGGCCAAGGGTTCGCTTCTTACCGAGCGGTTGTGAAACTTGGGAAATATCATGACAAAATAAGCATTAAAGTCCCCGATGAATCTACTGCCTATAAGCTGTTTGTGAATGGGGAATTCATTGCAGAAGTGGGGAAAGTAGGGAAATGAAGAAGCTTCCGAGCCAACTTTTACCTCAGAGATTTTTGAAGTCCTCATTCAGTCAGACCAATTCAGCATGGTTTTTCACGTCTCGAATTTCCGTTATAGAAAAGGAGGATTGTGGAACTCGCCAGAAATTGGAGAGAAAGACACCTTGAAAAATGACAAAGTAAGAAACCTATTTTACGATGTTTTTCTGGTCGGAGCTATTTCAATAATTGGCTTGTACCATTTAGGGATTTTCCTGTTGAGGAGGAAAGATAAATCAGCATTCTACTTTTTCTTGTTGAGTGTACTCACAATTATGCGATTGATGGCAACGGGGGAAATGCTTATTGCCGAAGTGTTCCCAAATGTGAACTGGGCAACCCAACTTGCTTTTGAACACATCCCCTTTTACATGCTCATTGCTACAGGAGGCATGTTCAGCATTACCATTTACCCAAAGGAATTCGACAAAAGAATCATTTATTCTGTATTTGTTTTTTCTATTTTGCTGTCGTTGACCAACATTTTTACACCTGCAATTTTTCATTCCCACCTAATTATTCCGTACAAATTTATGCTCATTTTAGAGTTGTGCTATATCGGATTGGGAGTTTTTCTGGCAATTCGTAGAAAAAGGAAAAGCGCAATCCCTTATTCTATCGGCTTTGCAGTCATATTTTTGGCGGTTATCAATGATTTGGCAAATGCTTCAAATATTATTGACACAATTCATGCAACTCCGTTAGCCATCTTCGTATTCTTTTTCTCACAAGCTTTTGTGCTCTCTACAAAGTCGGCAATTGCTTATAATCAATCTGAAAAACTTACATTAGAACTAAGCGGAATTAACCAAGGCCTAGAAAGTCAAGTTGAAAAACGTACTCTGAAAATCAAAGAACAAAATGACGATTTAGAAAGCATCAATGAAGAGTTGGTAGCCAATACCGCAGAACTTCTTGCCAATTCAGAAGACCTTACGAATGCCAATGTAAAGTTGGAATTCACGAAATCCAGCCTAGAAATGGCTCTTTTCAACGAAACAAAAAGTAAAGAACAGCTGGAGTTTACACTAGAAAACTTGAAAAAAGCACAAATCCAACTCATTCAGGCTGAAAAGATGGCAAGTTTGGGTCAGTTGGTGGCTGGCGTAGCGCACGAAATAAACAATCCAATCAATTTTGTATATGGCGGAACAGAAGTATTGAGTGTCATTTGGCAAGATTTGAAACTCATCATCGAAAAATATGACGAGCTGGATTTGGTGCAGAACCCGGCTTCTATCCAAAATATATTGTTAGAAGTAAAAGAACTGAAGTCGGAATTAGAATACGAGGAAATACAGAAGGATGTGGATCAAACGCTGAAAGATATTCGGCACGGGGCGGAAAGAACTATTGAAATTGTAAAAAGCTTGCGGACTTTCTCCCGAGCAGATGAGTCGGAAGCAGTTCCTACCAATTTGCACGATTGCTTAGAATCCACTTTAACTATTCTGCGCAACAAATATAAAGACAGGATTGAAGTGATTAGGGATTATGACGAGCATCTACCAATCGTAATTTGCCAAGCAGGAAAAATCAATCAGGTCTTTATGAATCTGATTTCCAATGCAATCCAAGCCATTGAAGGAAAAGGAACTATCCAGATTTCCTCAAAAAAAGTGGAAGAATCGGTAGAAATTTCCATCAAAGATTCTGGCGGGGGAATTCCCGAAAATGTCAAAAACAAAATATTCGACCCGTTTTTCACGACCAAAGAAGTAGGCAAAGGAACAGGGTTAGGTCTCTCAATCTCCCACGGAATTATTGCCGAACATGGCGGAGATATTTTGGTAATTTCAGAACTCGGGAAAGGAACGGAGTTTGTAATTAGTTTGCCAATTGAGCCTGAAATCTGATATTAGTAGAAGAGTTTAAATCAGGCAATCTTCTGACAACCTAGAGGTTGTCAGCTACGGAAAAAATCCATTCTCCAACCGAGGTTGGAAAATGGATTTTAATTTATTGCACTTTTTCTTTGTACTTTGTACTTTGTACTTTGTACTTTGTACTTACGACTAAAGACTAATTAGAACGTTTCTCCTGGGAAAACAGCTGTTTCGCCCAACAATTCCTCAATTCTTAGCAATTGGTTGTACTTCGCCATTCGGTCTGAACGGGAAAGAGAACCAGTTTTGATTTGCCCTGTGTTCAAAGCAACCGCTAAATCGGCAATGGTAGAATCTTCAGTTTCTCCAGAACGATGTGACATTACCGAGCGGTAGCTGTTCGCACGAGCCAAATTAATGGCGTTGATAGTTTCTGTCAAAGTACCAATTTGGTTTACTTTAATAAGAATTGAATTGGCAACATCCATGTCAATTCCCTTCTGCAAACGCTCTACATTGGTTACAAATAAATCGTCTCCAACCAACTGAACGGATTCGCCAATTTTGTGCGTCAAATATTTCCACCCTTCCCAATCGTCTTCGTACATTCCGTCTTCGATGGAGATAATTGGATATTTCCCAGCCATTTCCGACAAGTAATCTGCCATTTCCGTTGGGCTCAATTTCTTGCCAGAAGATTTGTGCAAGTGATAAACACCTTCGTCTTCCAAATAGAATTCGGAACTTGCCACGTCTAGGGCAATCTGAATATCTTCGCCAGGCTTGTAACCCGCTTGCTCAATTGCTTTCAAAATCACTTCAACTGCTTCGTCATTTGAGCCTAGGTTTGGTGCAAATCCACCTTCATCTCCTACGTTGGTTGACATTCCTTTGGAGTGCAATACTTTTTTCAAGTGATGGAAAACCTCCACTCCAGCCTGCAAAGACCTGCTGAAGGTATCGAATTTCGTTGGCATAATCATAAACTCCTGAAAGTCGATGGAATTGTCTGCGTGGCTTCCACCATTGATGATGTTCATCATTGGCACAGGCAAAGTGTTGGCATTCACTCCGCCCACGTAGCGGAAAAGTGGCAAGCCCAATGAAGAAGCGGCCGCTTTTGCAGTTGCCAAGGAAACTCCCAAAATGGCATTTGCACCCAATTTCGATTTGTTTGGAGTGCCATCCATGTCAATCATGATTTTGTCAATCAGGTTTTGCTCAAAAATGGAATAGCCTTCCAATTCTTCGGCAATGGTTCCGTTTACATTTTTGATTGCCTGAGAAACGCCTTTTCCCATATAAGCATCCTCGTTATCTCTCAATTCTACCGCCTCGTGCTTTCCCGTAGATGCGCCCGATGGAACTGCCGCCCTTCCTACAATTCCCTCTTCGGTAGTTACTTCTACCTCAACAGTTGGGTTTCCCCTAGAATCTAAAATTTGCCTTGCGTGGATATTCTGAATAAAACTCATTCGTTTGGATTTTTAAAGTTGAAAACTTTTGGTAAGTAACTAATTTGGTAAGATTATGTTTCCTTTGCGAATTTGCATAGAGGAATCCTCAAATGAAAATGATTGCGTGAATTTCCTATTATTTCGTTGGATTGGCAAACAACGGTTTGCGGTTTGAGAATTATTGACTGATGTTACGCAGACTTGATTTCCAACTATTTACTTTCTCTGGTTCAGGCTTGTAATTGATAAATTGCCACAGTTAGATTGTCAGATTGTTAGATTGTCAGATGGCTAGATGGTCAGCGTAGAACAACTCGAAGCAAGCATAGAAAACTAATTATTACGGGTTAGTGGAAAATTCACGCAACTGAAAGCAAAAAGACTGACAATCTGGTGCATTGAATTCTAAGTTCTTTTCAGTATTTTTTGGAATATTATTTTCTTCTGCAAAGCAAAATTTGAATGGTTCGGCAATCCGATGGTTCGACACTTCGATGGTTCGGCAATCCGATGGTTCGACACTTCGACATAGCCATTACTACTGCTAAGAATTCTAATAAAGTAAAAGGAAGCAATGAACAAGAAATATAAAATACGAATGCAAACTTAGAACTCAATGCACTAGCATAAAGCTAATTCTTAATTCGGTCGAAGACCGTTTTCGGTTCAATCCAATTCAAGCAAGCGTAATCGCCACGGTGGCAAGGCTTGCTGCCGAAAACTGAGCAAGGTCGGCAAGGCAATTTCTCATGCGGAATTTGAATAAATGTTTCCGAATCATTCTGCCCGAATGGCGTGAAACCTGCAAAAGGATGCGTGGCACCCCAAATGGAATACACTTTCGTTCCCACTAATCTCGCCAAGTGCATGTTTGAGGAATCCATGGTGAGCATGCAATCCATTTGGGAAATGAGATTCAGTTCTTCCAGCATAGAAAATTTCCCAATCAAAGAGGTTACTTCTGGGTTTCGCTCCACAATTTCCTCCGCAGATTCCGCTTCCGATTTCCCACCTCCGAAAATGAAAACCTGCCAATTTTTTTCGAGCAAGTCGGAGATGACCACTTCCATTTTCTCAATCGGATAAGCCTTTCCTTTGTGTTGGGCAAACGGGGCAATTCCTATTTTCTTTTTGGCTGGATTGAGTTTCAGCTCATTGATTTTCTCGGTCGAAGGCAATTGCAAAGGCTGGAATTTTGCCAAATCCAACTTGAATCCTGCTTTGAAGAATACATCTGAATATCTTTCCACAGAAGTTCTGAGCGGTTTGAAAATCTTATTTCCCTTCCGAGTCAACGCCTTTTTCTCCTTCCGCCCTTTGTCAATCTTGAAGGTCTGGGCACGACTGAGCAATCCAAAAAATCCACCCAAAACCTTTGAGCGCAACACATCGTGCAAATCTAAATAGGCTTCTACTTCGCCAAGTTCTGATTTTATTTCCCTAAAAAGTCGATGGATTCCAAAAATGCCTTTGTGCTTCCCGTACAAATCTGGCGTGATGAAACTCAAGTTGGGAATTCCGTGGAAAAGTGGCTGGAAGGCTTTCCGAGTGATGAAATATAAATGCACATTTTCATTCTGCGTGCAGAACGCTTGCACCACAGGAACGCAAAGTGCCACATCGCCCATGGCAGAAAGGCGAACTGCCACGTAGTTTCTAGTTGGATTTTTCAAGTTGGGAATTGATTTTTCGAGTGGTAAAAGCTAGTCAAACGTGTATTTTAATTTGTTGGTCTCGCTACGCTAAGACCAACAAAGGCAACTATTTTTCAAATCGGGAGTTGATTTTAAATCTTGCTGATTGGGAACAAAGTTGCAGTTTTTTTACTTGTTGTTCAAAGGTTAGTTTATTAGAGTGCGTGATGTTTGATGAGTAAAAAAGATACTTGCGTGCTTGTCTGTTCCTAAGAACTGACATTTTTCGGATTCTCAAATCCGAAAAGACAAAAAGGTAGTTTGAAAGAGGTAAGGCTACTCTATGGATAATTCGGCACAAGCGGACGCTCAATGCTGTTAAGTTAGTGTGAATTTGGTTCGAGCGTGGACGCTCGAACCAGCGTAAAACGCAGACTAAACGCACTATATATTTTGGAATAAGTCATCGAATATCGTTCTTGCAAAATCGTCATCCCAAGCCATTTTCTTGAGTAGTTTCTTTTTGCTGATTTTCTCATTTCTGGCATAAGCCATATTCAAGAACAGCTTTCTGAGCAGGGAAAGGTTTTCGGGTGCAAACTTGGTTCGATGCCGTTTCTCGTCCTCTCTCATGGTCACATCGAGCTGCCAGTGCAGGCGGTTCTCGATACTCCAGTGGTTTTGAGCCAGTCCCATCGCCTGCTTTTGGGACAGATTCTTTATACTGCTGATATAATAACGGGTTTCTCGCCCTTTCTCGGTGGAGGTCTCCACCCGTATGAGAGAAGCAAGCCCTTTCCATTTGTCAGCCTCGCCTATCAGGTCAATCCGGTTGCAGACCGCAACCTGATAGTTCACGACCCCGTTGTGGGAGGCCGTCCATAGGGACTCTCGGTGTGGCTCATCCCTGTAGGTATGCGAGAACTGCTCTTCGACCTCCTTGCGCAGGCAGGGCTGGTTTCCTTTGAGGGCAAGGAAATAATCGGCTTCGGCATCTACAATTTTTTTGGCAATATCACGCTGGCAACCCAGTGCATCGATGGAGACTATACAGCCCTTCAGCAGAAGAAGGTCCAGCAACTCGGGAATTGCAGTGATTTCATTGCTCTTCTCATCGGTCTTTACCTGTCCCAGGCTGATGCCGAGCTCGCTGGCTACTGCACTGACCAGATGGATACCTGATTTGCTGCCCCGCAATGTCTTGCCATCAATGCTGATGTGACGGTATTCGAGGTTTAATTTTTTCAGGCATTCCTGTACCCAAGCCATGAATTTTGCATTGAAGACCTCGGGGTCTAGATGGAGAAATACCCTGCGAATGGTATCATGGGAGGGGATTCCATTGTCAAGAGGGATGAAGCCCTCAAGAAAAGACTTTTTTTGCTTCCCGTAAAGCTCGATCTCCACAAAATCCTCTGCCCCGCTGAAAACAGCACAAATGCTCAGCATCAAGATGTCCAAGAGTTCATGTTGAAAGTTTTCATTACGTCTGCGAAAATCTTTGATTTCTGATAAATGCCCATTCAAACCTTTAAACATGACTTTTTAAAAGCAAATATAATAAATTTACATAGTGCGTTTAGTCTGGCGTAAAACGCTGGCGCAGGTTCTCTGAACCTGTGCCGAAAATGGAAATCAGTCTCCGACTGAAGTCAAATCTCCTTAACTTAACGGCACAAGCGGACGCTTGCGCTATGGTTCTTATTTTGTTAGCCTTACCAGTTTACCACTACCGACAAAAAGTATTTTTTTACATTATTTTGATTATCAAATACTTATATAATAATTGAAGTCTGTTTGCATTAGGTAAACAATTAACAATTACTTTTCCCCGAGTCTGAGGACTCGGCAAATGTCAAGTTTTAGAACTTGACATGCACAGGTTCTATTATCTTGATACCTGCTACTCACTACTAGATACTAAAATATGCTTGACGTTCTCATTATTGGTGCGGGTCCAATTGGCTTGGCTTGCGGAATTGAAGCCAAAAAGGCAGGATTGAATTATGTGATTATAGAAAAAGGTTGCTTGGTCAACTCGCTTTATAATTATCCAGCCAATATGACTTTTTTCTCCACTTCCGAACTGTTGGAGATTGGCGAAGTGCCATTCATTTCCCACAATCCGAAACCCACTCGGCAAGAAGCCTTGGAGTATTACCGAAGAGTCAACTCTACTTGGAAACTCCAAACCAATCTATACGAACGAGTGGAATCCGTCCATGCCATTTCTGAGGTGGCTTACGAGGTTCTGACTTCCAAAACGGCTTATCAAACTCACTCAATCATTATTGCAACGGGCTTTTTCGATGTGCCAAGATTGATGAATGTGCCTGGCGAGGATTTGCCAAAAGTCAAACACTATTACGATGACCCACATTTATATGCCGACCGAAAAGTGTTGGTGGTTGGAGGCGCAAACTCCGCCATTGATGCAGCTTTGGAAACCTACCGAAAAGGCGCAGAAGTAACTTTGGTAATTCGGGAGAGTGAAATCAGCAAGCGAGTCAAGTATTGGGTAAAGCCTGATATTGAAAACCGAATCAAGGAAGGAAGTATCAAAGCTTATTTCAATTCGGAAGTGATGGAAATTACTGATAATGAAGTGGTTATTAAAACTCCAGAAGGAGAAATTACCGTAGAAAATGAACACGTTTTGGCTATGACTGGCTATTTGCCCGACTTCAAATTCCTAAAATCCATCGGCATTGAGTGGGACGAGCAGAACGATAAAGTGCCTGAATACGATGAATGCACGCACGAGTCGAGTATGCCACATATTTATTTGGCGGGCGTGGTTTGCGGGGGAATGCAAACCAGCAAATGGTTCATTGAAAATTCTCGCCACCATCCTGTGGGAATTGTTGCAGATATTGCGTCCAAAACAAAATAAGGAACTCCAATAAAATAACTTACCGAATCCAATTCTGTATTCGGGCATGGCCTTAAACTGAGAATCTAATCCAGCTCTTCCTTCTCTTTTCTAATTGGGAATGACAGTGTGAAAGTTGTGCCACTTCCTACTGCACTTTTGATTTCTACAATTCCCTTATGTTTATCAATAATATCTTTTGTGATTGACATTCCCAATCCCGTTCCTTTGTTGATGTCTTTTGTAGTGAAAAACGGCTCAAATATCTTGCTTTGCACTTCCTCGCTCATGCCAGTACCCGAATCGCTGACCTCCACAAACAGCATTTTTGAATCGTGCGAAGTCTTTATCTTGATTTCCCCTTCGTTTTCAATGGCTTGGATTGCATTGTGAATCAAGTTCATGAAAATCTGATTCATTTGATTTGGGAAACAGTAGAGAGGCGGGATTTTATTATCAAATTCACGCACAATATTGATTCTTCCTTTCAAATGATGTTTCAGAAGCACCAAAGTAGCATCAATTCCATCGTGCACATTTGTGCCAACCATTTCTGAGGCATCTTTCCGAGAGTAGTTTTTGAGCAGTAGGGCAATTTCCGAAGTCCTGTTGGCACCATCTTTCAGGTGGGAAACAATTTCTTCTCCATCTTTTTTGATTTCCTCATACTCTATTTCCCCTTTGAAATCTTTGATTTCGGAGAGAAACGATTCCGACAAGTTTTCTTTGGCGAGTAGCGTGTCGTATTTATCCAATAAATCAAATATATCTTTCAGAATGATTGAAACCGACTCCACGCCATTCTGAATAAAATTGACAGGATTATTGATTTCGTGGGCAATTCCTGCGGTAAGTGTTCCCACAGTCGCCATTTTCTCGGATTGAGTGAGCTGCAGATGTGAACTCTGCAATTGCTGGAGTGTATTGGAAAGCTCTTTATTTTGCTCCTTGATTACTTTGAGGGAAGTTGAAAGTTTCAAAGCCGATTTTACTCTTGCTTGCAATTCCAGCGTTTCAATGGGCTTTCGGACGTAATCACTTGCTCCCGCTTCGAGTGCTTCGATTACGTTTGCCGTATCAGTCCTTACTGCCGTAGCCATAATTACGGGAATGTCAGATGTTTCTGGGTTCAGTTTCAGCTTTTTGAGTGCTTCAATTCCGTTCATTTCTGGCATTTCCCAATCCATCACAATCGCATCGGGTTGCTTGCTTAACGCCAATTCACAAGCTATTTTTCCATTTGGAGCAGAAATGATGCGGTAATTCTCGCCCATATTGGCAAGAAGTTCCATCAGAACCATCAAATTAGCTCTTTCATCGTCAACTACTAATATAGTGTAGTATTTTGGCATAAGTTAAGAATCAGTTTTCCCCAATAAAATCGATTGATTTCTCAAAGCTATTTAAAAAAACGGATTGTGGAAGTGTTAAGATTAGGCAAACATTACTTTTAGGCTCTTGTTTAGGTAAGTTAACAATCTTCTAGCGCACAATCATATTCTTTCGTATGAATTTCTATGGTGGAGTGATTGATATGTTGCTGTTTCAAAATATCTCTCGCTCGGTTTTTCATTGTTTGGAGTTCGTTGATTCGAGAGTTCTTCTGAGCAAACAATGTGCAGAGTAGCTACGGCATATTCCCCGTCCATTGTCCAAACGTGTAAATCATGAATGCTATCGACTCCAGCCATTTTTTCCAATTCCATTTTTATTTTTTCTGTGGAGACATCCGATGGAATTCCCTGCATCACTACTTTCAGGCTCATGGCAATTCCTTTGTAGGCGTTTACCAAAATGAAAACTGCAATGGCAAGCGAAAGTACGGAATCCAGCCAAATCCAACCGAAAAAATACATGAGAATACTGCCAATCAGCACGGCAATCCATCCTAAAACATCTTCTAGTAAATGCAGCCTGACCGCTCGCTCATTCAGGGAATTGCCTTTTTTTAGTTTCAAAACTGCCGCTCCGTTTATGATTACGCCCAGAATGGCAATCCAAATCATTTCCTTTGCCAAAACCGCTTCCGGATTGAAAAGCCTTGGAATTGCCTCGGAAACAATGAAAATTGACCCGACAAAAAGCACCACGGAGTTGATGATTGCACCCAAAAGCGAGAACCTTTTGTAGCCGTAAGAAAATTTCTCGTCTCTTCCTTTTTGCGAATAATTTTGGAAATACCAAGCCAAACCGAGTGAAAGCGTATCGCCAAAATCGTGCAAGGCATCGGAAAGAATCGCCACGCTATTCGTGAAAAAACCTCCTATAATCTCAATGATTGTGAAAAACAAATTCAGGAAGAAGGCAACTTTTATATTTCCCGAACCATGATGATGATGATGATGCCCGTGGGAATGTCCGCCATGAGAATGGTTGTGGTCGTGGTGGGAATGGTCGTGATTATGAGACATTTTAGTTTATTGGTTTCTACCAATGTTAACGCTTTCTGTCCGCATTTGGATATGAAAAATGCCACTTCCCTATTTAGAGAAGTGGCATTTCGTAGCAATTGTGGTTGGAGATTACTCAATCACTAATTTTTTGGCAATGGATTTCCCTTCTTGGCTTACTTTCAGAATATATATTCCTTTGGCTTGCTGTCCCAAATCTATTTTCTGCTCGTACAATCCAGAAAGGCTACTTATGCTTTTCGAGTAAACAGATTTCCCAGACAAATCATAGATATTGATGTCGGCATTTCCTTCATTTTCCAAGCTGAAACGGAGGTTGAAAGTGCCGTTGCTTGGATTTGGGTAGAAAGTCAAACCTGTAAGGCTTGTCTCCAAACTCGGTTCGTTTTTCGTTCTCAAGTTGGCTGGAATATCAGTATCATCTTCTTGAACATCTATAATATTGACAGTTCTGAAAACGAAAAACTTTACGTTTTTCTTGATTTCCCCATCTGCACTTTCAATCTCTTCATCAATATTGAAAGAGAAATTTCCGCCTGCGAATTCCTCTATTTTCGCATTGTCTCCATCAATCACAAATGTTTTTACTCTTGTGGATTTCGATGAATCAGAGTCTCCAGTTGTAGTAATTCTCATAGATTTTGTAAGGTTGTCCAAATCCAACAAAATCCCTTTTGCTTTCAATTCCTCAATTTTCTCCTTCAGCTCTTCCGACATTTCCCCATCAAATTCTTCTGAAAACACATCTGACTCTCCCGTGCTGTGAATGGTAATCACTCTTTTGTTTGTACCAGACGAATTGGGTTTTACTAACTCAATTTTATTTTCACTTGAAACGCTGAATTTCCCATCTTCAAAACTCCAGCTGAAATCTTTGCCTTCTGCCTTGAGCTTGGCTTGCAATTCTTCCAATTTCTTTTGGACATTTGCGGGCAATTCCCCTTCAAATTTCTCGTCAATGGAATGAGATTTTCCATCCTTTCCCAACATCATAATCTTGATATGATTGTCGTTTTTGGTTTCAGTCTTTTTCTCTTGAGCTTGTGTAGTGGAAAATATTCCCAATATGAACATTCCAAGAATCAACTTTTTCGTGAATTTCAACATAACTTTTGTTTTTAATTTGAGTGAATAAAAAAGTATCATCAGCTATTTGATGTTGCTGATGATACAAAGCTAATTGGCTGTTGAAAGCACAATGGTTAAGTGGTTGGTAAACTAAGTTAAGTAGCGTTAAGTGCTGAGAGATAAGATTTTAGAGGGGAGATGCTAAGTTCAAGTACAAAATAGAAAGTCGGATGGCTGATGCCATAGTAAGTAGTCCAAAGTCATTAGTCGTCAGTCCAAAGTTATATAAATAACAGATTGTCAGACAATTAGAATAGTTGAAATAGGAAAATATTTAATCTCTATTGCTTAAAACGGTAAGTTAAAACCTGAATCCTAAGAATCCTGATTTTATTTGAGCAGGGAAACAGAGCGGATTCGAAGAGGTTACAGATTTTTTTGAATTGGCGAATTGGCAAATGGACAAGTATTCAGTTTGCAATTCATTCTAAAATCCAGCAAATCTCGCAAGACAAAATCTTGAAAATCCTCAAATCCTACGAATCCTGATTCTACTTTTTTATAAATTTCAAAAAGATTATAGAATACCACTAATCTATGCTTACTTCAATTTCTCATGGAAATTTAGCCGTTGTTGGTCTTAGCGATAGATATCACAAGTTTGGGTTTTGGTTTGATAGATTTCAGTATAGAAAAACGTAAAAAAACAAACAAATTGCGAGACCAACAGCTGTCATTGAATAACGATTTCAATTAAATTTATACGGACAAAATGCCCCTAAAATCCTGCGCATTCTGCAAATCTTATGAATCCTGATAATATTTTAATTTATTTGCAACACTTTAAAATCAAAAACAACCAACAACACAAAGAATGAAAAACACCAAAATAGCAGGATTGGGGACTTACGTGCCACCAAACGTAGTTACCAACGATGATTTATCGAAACTGATGACCACAAATGACGAATGGATTCAGGAAAGGACGGGAATTAAAGAGCGAAGATATGCCGATGTAGATGAGGACAAAAACTACATTATGGCGGCAAAAGCTTCCCGAATTGCCATGGAAAAAGCGGGAATTACCGCAAAAGATATTGATTTAATCATTTTCGCTACACTTTCTCCAGACTACTATTTCCCAGGTTCCGGGGTTTTATTGCAAAGGGAATTAGGTTGTGAAACTGTTGGAGCTTTAGATATTAGAAACCAATGTTCTGGTTTCATTTACGGACTTTCCGTTGCCGACCAGTTCATAAAAACGGGAATGTATAAAAACATCCTCATGGTTGGTTCCGAAGTGCATTCCACAGGTTTGGAATTCAACGATGCGGGCAGACACGTTTCTGTGATTTTTGGCGATGGAGCGGGCGCAGTCATTCTGCAACCAACCGAAGAAAAAGGAAAGGGAATTCTCTCTACACATTTACATAGTGAAGGAAAGTTTGCCGAAGTTTTGGCAGTTCCTGACCCAGGTTCAGGGAAGAAAAAACGCTTCGAACCAGCTATGATTGAGCCAGGAGGCGGTTTTTGGCCTCAAATGGATGGGCAATTTGTATTCAAAAATGCCGTAACTCGCTTCCCAGAAGTAATAAATGAAGCTTTGGAAGAAAACAACCTTTCCTCTACAGATATTGATATGCTCATTCCACACCAAGCCAATTTGAGAATTTCCCAATTTGTGCAGAAGAGAATGGGTTTGTCAGATGATAAAGTTCATAATAACATTCAGAAATACGGAAATACTACTGCTGCTTCCATTCCCTTGGCTTTAGGAGAAGCGTTGGAAGAAGGTAAAATCAAAGAAGGCGATTTAGTTTGCCTAGCCGCTTTCGGTAGTGGCTTCACTTGGGCAAGTGCGCTGATTCGTTGGTAAAAGCAACTGGCGAATTAGTGGATTTGTGAGTTTGTGTATTGAAGAAATGAATATCCAACGCTGGTGGAGTTGAGACTTGCGAGACTTGGATATTCATTTTCGGAAACTCTAATTTCAATGACGCACCATTTTCTGCTAAACCCCAATTATGAGTTATGTATTTGATAAGTACAATTATTGATTGGGGAAATTAAAAATGAATTAAGTAATTGTTAATCAGCAATTTATTGTTATTTGATTTAGTCAAAATATTGACATACATTTTTTAATCAAATCTAAAAATAGTGAAATGTATTAAATCTTAATTTTTGACTATACTAAAAAAACACAGTTAACCTGCTGACAATCAAATTTTTAAACCCATTATTCGGGTTACTAATTTAATTGAAGTTATCGAGTGAAACACTTTTCAAAATATGATTCAATCACTCCAAATTCATATCTTTCCGATATTTCAATTTGTCATTCCCATCAATTTCCCGAATCACTCTGCAAGGATTTCCCACGGCAACTACATTCCTTCGGGGTTGCTTGCTCATTTAACATATAGCTTTTCACTCTTTATGCAACTGATAAACTCCAAAAGAATACTGCATAATGCTTTTCTGCGTAACATTAGTTGATAATTGAAATCATTCTAAAATTTCCGCTGTAGCTAAAATGAACAACAGATTTAGTTTCCTGTTCTTACTCCAAACCTAAAAAACTAAATCGTAATTCGTACCTCGTAAATCATAAATCTGCTTACATTTGACTTGATTTTACACCAGTTTCAAATTAGAAAATGAATAAATATATTGTAGTCGATTACCCTGAAAAATGGAGTTTCAGTACTGAGAATGTAAAAGTGATTTCCTCACAAGATTATCTGACCAATCCAGCCTACGCTTTGGAGGAAAAAGCGAGGATTTTCAATCTTTGCAAAGATTATTCCTACCAATCGAAAGGCTACTACGTTTCGCTTTTGGCAGAGGCGAGAGGGCATTTGCCTTTGCCCACCACCAGCAATATTGTGGATTTGAAAGCCATGAAATTGATACGAATCGTTTCCGAGGATTTCGATGAAGACATTCAGAAAAGTTTGAAAAAGGTCAAAACTCAAGAGTTCACTTTGAGCGTTTATTTTGGGCAGAATGTGGCGAAGAAATATAACGAATTGAGTAGCCTATTTTTCAGACATTTCCAAGCCCCACTTTTGCGAGTGAAATTCAATTTTACCACGAAATGGCATATCCAGAGCATCAAAACCATTTCGACTTCGGAAATTCCTGCCGACCATTTGGATTTGATGTATGAAGCAGCCAATGAATATTTCGCCAAAAAACGTTACGATAAACCAAAAGCTACGCAATACGATTTCGACTTGGCAATTTTGGTAAATCCAAACGACCCTGCGCCACCAAGCAATGAAAAAGCCTTGAAGAAATTCATAGATTTGGCAGAGAAGATGCACATTTATGCAGAAATAGTCGGGCCGAAAGACATCTCCAAACTCAATTCCTACGATGCACTTTTCATTCGGCAAAGCACCGAAGTGAACAATGAAGCCTACACTTTTGCCCGAAAAGCACTTCAAGATGGAATTGCCATTGTGGATTACCCCGATGCGATTCTGAAATGTTGCAATAAGGTTTTCATGGCAGAAGCATTGGAAAATGCAAATATCGACACGCCAAAAACCCGTATCATCCACAAGAACAATAAAAACCAAGTATTGGAATATATTGGCTTGCCTTGCGTGTTGAAATCTCCAGATTCTACTTTTTCTTTTGGAGTGAAAAAAGCGAAAACCAAAAAGGAATATGAAGAGCTGATTACCGAAATGCTCAAAACTTCTGATTTGATAATTGCCCAAGAATTTTGCCCTTCGGATTACGATTGGCGAATTGGAATTTTGGATGGAAAAGCCTTTTACGCTTGCCGTTATTATATGGCAGATGGACATTGGCAAATCTACAATTGGGATGCCAAAGGAGATGACCAGTTGGGAAATGCAGACTGCTTGCCGATTGAAAAAGTTCCGAAAAAAGTGATTCAGATGGCAATAAAATCTGCCAAATTGATGGGAAGCGGACTTTATGGAATCGACATCAAAGTGGTAAATGAGAAACCAATGGTTATAGAAATCAACGACAACCCGAACATAGATGCGGGCGTGGAAGATGCACATTATGGCGATTTGATTTATAACGAAATACTTTCTGCACTCAAAAAACGAGTAGGTTCAAGTACAAAATAGTAATATAGTAATATAGTAAAGTAAAATACTGAAAATCAGTTTTTATGTAAAAGAGCGCATCTCATTTTGTCGCATACTAAAAAGACATAAGTTCGCAGAGGTGTCGATGGCGACTCCCAACAAACGTTGCGCTCATAATCGCCAATACTGATTGAATTTTATCTCCCCAATTAAATGCCTAAAAAATATCATCTATTTGAAGTTTACGGAATTGAGCTGGAGTATATGCTCATCCAAAAGAAGAGTTTCAAAGTCTCGCCCATGGTGGACAAGTTGCTGACCAAGAAAAACGGTTCACTCACGTCTGACATTGACAATGGCGAAATTGGTTGGAGCAACGAATTGGTGGCGCATGTGGTGGAATTAAAAACCGAAGGACCAACTGCTGATTTAGATAGTTTACCAGAACTTTTCCATCAGAATGTATTGGAAATTAATGCTTTGCTCAAAGAGTTTGGAGCGCAACTATTGCCAACCGCTTCGCATCCGCTGATGAATCCGCAGACTGACACTGAACTTTGGAAACATAGTTATAGCGAAGTTTATGCACTTTACAATCGAATTTTCAACTGCAACGGACACGGCTGGAGCAATGTGCAAAGCACACACATCAACTTGCCATTTTACGATGATGAGGAATTTGGGAAACTCCATGTCGCCATTCGGGTAATTTTGCCATTGATTCCCGCACTTTGTGCCAGTTCACCCATTTTGGATGGCAAGAAAACCGGCTTCAAAGATTCCCGACTCAATTTCTATAAATCCAACCAAAAGGAAATTCCCGAAATGACGGGTTTGGTCATTCCCGAAGCAGTTTTTACCAAGGCAGATTATCACTCAACCATTTTCGAGCCAATCAAAAAAGCGATTACGCCACATGATACCGAGAAAATTCTCGACCATCATTTCCTGAATTCCCGTGGCGCAATTGCCCGATTCGACCGAAATGCAATCGAAATTAGGTTGGTGGATATTCAGGAATGCCCGAAAGCAGATATTGCCATTTGCTCGCTCATTATCGAAAGTTTAAAGCTACTGGTTTCGGAGGATTTAGCTACGGTTGGTCATCAGAAGGAATTTGAAACTGAGCCACTTGCCAAATTACTGGACGATGCAATTTCGGGTGGAGAGAATGCTAAAGTTTCCAATCCTGAATACTTGGCTTTGTTCGGATTGGAAGATTCCGCAACCATGCAACAGATTTGGCAGTCGCTTTATGAACTCACGAAATCCAAAATCCACCCGAAACACCACAAGCCACTAGAAACGATTTTGACCCAAGGAACGCTTTCCAGCAGAATTCTGAAAGCGATTGGAGAGGATGAGTCGGCCGGGAACATTGAAGCTGTTTATAGGAAATTGGGAGAATGTTTGGTGGAGAATAAGTTGTTTAGAAACTAGTATCAAGTATTGAGTATCATGTATCAAGATTCTTGTTTTGACTCAACAAGGTTTGTCTTGTCTGCTATTCTCGATTTAGATAAACCTCGGGAATGGTTAACTTCAACCTTCCCGAGGGTTGGAGTTCAAGTTCAAAATTATATAAAAAATAGCCTGAAATTAAATAAGCGATGATTGTATAATGAGTTGCTAGACCAATAAGTAGAAATTTAATCGGTCTGAGTTTTATGCAGTTGCCTTGCAAGTCCCATTCTCAAGAGGAATAAAGATAGAATATTTGTTAAATTTCGTGCAGGGTGCTTCTCACTTTGTCGCCATGAAAACCACTAGCTGAAGCTAGTGGCAATTGATTCAGCTGTTTACCAATACCAAACGACAATTCGAGATGCGCCCTTCGTATATTATGTCAGTTTCATTAAAAAGTTCTTCTGGGAAGAAGAACCTACAGAAAACCTACGCCTTTGCTGGTCTTAGCACTTAAAGAAAATAAGCGTACAATTCCATAAACTGTTCAAAAAAACCAAACAGTTTGGAGCATTAAAACCTGCGAGACCAACAAAATGACAATCATAAACCGATGAAACTCGCCTTTGTTGGTCTTAGCATTTAAACGCAATCAGCCTACAATGGAGAAAGTGTTTCCCAAAAAAACCAAACAGTTTTGAGCATTTAAAATCTGCAAGACCAACAAACCAATTATGCCAAACCAATGAAACTTACGCCTTTGTTGGTCTTAGCAATTGAAGAAAATAAGCGTACAATTCCATAAACTGTTCAAAAAAACCAGACAGTTTGGAGCATCTAAAATCTGCGAGACTCGCCTTTGTTGGTCTTAGCAATTGATAGAGACAGATTCTGTAGTTAGAAAATTCATGTTAGAAGTATAAAGATTTGAAGGTTTCAAGAACTGCGAGACCAACAAAATGACAATCATAAACCAATGAAACTAATCCTCACTTGCGAGCATGGCGGAAACCAAATCCCACCAGATTTCCAGCATTATTTTGAAGGAAAATCCGAGATTTTGGAAACTCACCGAGGTTACGATTTGGGCGCATTTGATGCTTTCCATGCACTCCAACCGCTTGCTTTTTATGCTAAGTTTAGCGAAACGAGCCGATTGCTAATCGAACTAAATCGCTCGAAACACCATAAAAACTTATTCTCCGAAATCAGCAAAAAACTCACGAAGCAAGAAAAGGAAAACTTAATTGCAGGCTATTATTCTGATTACAGAAATGAAGTCGAAAACGAAATAGGAAAGCTGATTGAAAATAGGGAAACTGTTTTGCATCTTTCGATTCATTCTTTCACGCCAGTTTTCGATGGGGAAACAAGGAACTGCGATATTGGTTTGTTGTTCGACTCCAGAAGGAAAAAGGAGCGAGCGATTTGCGAAAAAATGAAGGAAATTGTCAATAAAGCAGATGAAAAAAATTTGGTCAGATTTAACTATCCGTACTTGGGCAAAGCCGATGGATTTACTACTCATCTGAGAAAGCAGTTTCCGAAGAATTATTTGGGAATTGAAATCGAAATCAACCAAAAGTTTTCGAGTGGAAATGTGATGGATGAGCGGGTAAAAATAGTTCTGATGGAAATGGCTGGGGAATTGCTTTTGGATGAACATTGAATTTGACCATCGGAAAGGTCTGCAGCTGTTTCCGAGGTTTTGTTGAATCATGCAAAAATAATTGCTTGATAGAATTTCACGCTTTAGGAACGGGAAATAAATAAACTACTATTTTATTGAAGTTTATTTTTAGAGCTAGTCTAGGCAAAAAAGTTTGGCATAGCACCGCTATGCCAAACTTTTTTAACGAAGAATAGGTCAAAAAGAAACGAGATAAAAAGTAGCACTTTATTTAATTTCCGTTCCTTAGATTGAGTTTGAAATTCTGAAAGGGTTTTTGAGCTTCTTCTTCACAAAACAAATCAAAACTCTGCCATACATCACACAAAAAGCGAGATTGAGCAATCCATTCATTACCTTTCCGAAACGAACGGTTGATGCCGTTTACAATTACACCAGAAATTACCGAAATTCATGAGTCAATTGATTTGGAAATACCTCACATTTTCTCTTTTCTTATTAACCGTTCAGCATCCATTGCTTGCCCAAGATGCAAAATATTGGATTCTGTTTTCGGACAAAGACACTACAGATTATGATTACAGAACTAATTTGAGTCCAGAATCCATCAAAAACAGAACGCTTCTGAATATCTCCCTTTCCCAATACTCGGATATTCCAATAAATGAAAGTTACCTGCAAAAAATCCGAACGGAAGATATTTCTCCAATCGTAAAATCCAAATGGCTGAATGCGGTTTCTGCAAATTTGACTGGAAATCAGATTTCTTGGCTTGGGCAACAGAACTTTGTGCAGAAGATTGTACTGATTGAACGATATTCCAAAACCGCCCAAGTTGTTCTCGAAAATACGGGAGAGACCAATTACTCCACCGCCATTTCTCAGATGGAGCCAGGCGCATTTGAGGTGGACAATCTCACGGGAAAGGGAATCACGATTGGCGTGATAGATGCTGGTTTTTATGGAAGCCACAAGCGCAAAAGCCTTTCCAGGCTGATGGCAGATGGGAATATTCTGGCAAAAAAAGACTTCGTGCATGGCGATGACGAAGGGCTTTTCAACAATTCATTTACCAATGCCGACTCGCACGGCTCAAGGGTTTTGGAGATGATTGCGGGCAAGCGATTGAGCAATTCCAAGCAGTTTGGCTTTGCCACAGAGGCGAATTTCTACTTGGCCCGCACCGATGACGGCAACAACGAGTTCCGTGGCGAAGAAGATTATTGGATTGCCGCCATGGAATGGATGGACAGCCTGGGAACTCGCATCATCAATACTTCTCTGGGCTATGCGCTTGGCTTCGACAATCCGGCCGAAAATTATTTGCCCAGCGACATGGATGGGAAAACAACTATGATTTCCCGTGCCGCACAAATTGCCACGAACGAAAAAGGCATTCTTTTGGTGGTTTCCGCTGGCAATGAGGGACTTGACCCAGAATGGCGCATCGTCTCCGCCCCAGCCGATGCCGAAGGCGTGATTTCCGTGGGCGCGACCACGCATTCGGGAAATCGGGCTTCTTACAGCAGTATCGGACCAACTTCACTTCCTTACCTCAAACCCAATATTTCCTGCTATTCCTCTGACGGAACTTCGTTTTCCGCCCCTGTGATTACTGGTTTTGCCGCCTGTTTGATGCAGAAAAAACCAACCGCCACCAATAGGGAAATCAAGCAGATTATTGAGGAGTCGGGACATCTCTATCCTTATGGAAATAACTTCATTGGGCAGGGAATCCCGAAATCTACCAAGGCAATCAATTTGCTCAACGGCAAAATTGTAAAGTCGGACATTGAATTGGTAGAAGCAAAAAATGATGAGTTCGTGCTTTTGACAGTCCCCAATCAGAGTCTGCAAAAAACGGCCTTGGTATTCCACAAAAAGAGCGAAAAGTACGTTTGGAGAGAACAGACTGTCAGAATTTCAAATGGAAGAATCAAGCTGAAACGCCTGAAACATGCCACTCGCTCTACTGTGGTTATTGATGGGGAGAGTGGTTTTGAGGTGGTTTGGGAGTGATATTGTTTTGATAAAATTGTGTGTTGGATTTTTGACTATAAATCAATCTAGGAAAACATTTGTCTGCTTGGATATTTCCTTTAGCTTTGCAAAAATCTATTCGAGCATAAGCATTCCTGCTGTAAGAAGTCTTTGAATGTGAGTAGAGGAAAGACAATATTTCCATTTTGCAAAGAATCATGAAATGGATTTTACAAACTATAAATAAGACAATACCTTGGCTGACAAAACTTCAGATGATTGGGATATAATTATAGAACCAAGCCATTCTTTATTTACTTTAAATTTTAAAGAGGTTTGGAGGTATAAAGATTTGCTGGTCATGTTTGTAAGGAGAGATTTTGTCGCTCAATACAAACAGACTATACTCGGCCCTACCTGGTTCATCATTCAGCCAATCATTACCACACTCATGTTCACGGTAATCTTTGGAAGAGTGGCAAATCTTTCTACAGATGGCATTCCACAAGTTCTTTTCTATATGTCGGGAGTAGTCATGTGGAGCTATTTTGCAGAATGCTTAACGAAAACATCGGAGACCTTTTCCGCCAATGCAAATATATTCGGAAAAGTGTATTTTCCTAGGTTGGTTGTACCCTTGTCAATAGTCATTTCATCACTCCTGAAACTAGGCGTTCAGCTGATGCTTCTCGCTTTTGTATTTGCCTATTTTGTAGTTTTCAGGGATATGCAAATTTCAATCAATTCTTATTTTCTACTGCTCCCTTTATTGATTCTTCTGATGGCGGCTTTGGGTTTGGGTTTCGGGGTTTTGATATCGTCTTTGACTACCAAATACCGAGATTTGCGTTTTTTGATGCAGTTTGGAGTACAGTTGGCCATGTACGCCTCCCCAGTAGTCTATCCACTGTCTCTGGTTGAGGGCTCTAAATTCGAATGGCTGATCAAAGCAAACCCGATGACTGCCATTATAGAGTTTTTTAGATACGGATTGCTTGGCAATGGAGTGGCAGATTTGAACCTGTTGTTGTATTGTTCTGTGTCAACAATCGTTCTCTTGTTATTGGGAATCGTAACCTTTAATAAAGTAGAAAAGAGTTTTATGGATACAGTTTGATAGGGAGTAGCAGGACACAAGTATCAAGTATCAAGACAAACGATAACCATGTCAGACGTAGCAATCAAAGTAGAAAATTTATCTAAGCTATATAAGTTGGGAGAGGTAGGCACAGGAACTATTTCCCATGATTTAAATAGGTGGTGGCATAAAGTCCGTGGAAAGGAAGATCCCTATGCAAAAATAGGAAGTTCGAATGACCGTTCAGTTGCGGACGACAGCCAATATGCCTGGGCCTTGAAAGATATTTCTTTTGAAGTGAAAAAAGGAGAGGTGCTGGGAATCATTGGTAAGAATGGCGCAGGAAAATCTACCTTACTAAAACTGCTCTCTCAAATAACCTCTCCAACATCAGGTACTGTAAAGGCAAGAGGGCGAATAGCCTCTTTGCTAGAAGTAGGTACAGGTTTTTACCCAGAGTTGACTGGAAGAGAGAATATATTTCTTAATGGGGCTATTCTTGGTATGACCAAACAAGAAATACGCTCTAAATTTGATGAAATTGTTGATTTTTCTGGCTGTGCCAAATATGTGGATACGCCAGTGAAAAGGTATTCATCTGGAATGATGGTGAGGCTTGGTTTTGCGGTGGCAGCTTTCCTTGAACCTGAAATTTTGATTGTAGATGAAGTATTAGCGGTAGGGGATGCTGAATTTCAGAAGAAAGCGATTGGCAAAATGCAAGATGTAAGTAAAGAAGGGGGGAGAACTGTGTTGTTTGTGAGTCATAATATGAGTTCTGTTACTCGTTTGTGTAGCAAAGCTATGTTGCTGATGAATGGTGAAAAAATAAATGATGGGAAGACAGCCGAAGTCATACAATACTACCTTAACCTCAATTCTGATGCAGTACAAGCCAGCCTTCCTTCAATCAGTTATAAGGAAAATGATAGTATGAGCGTTCAGATCTGCCAAGTCAGGCTAATGAGCGAAAAGACCTCTTACTCTTTGTTTGAAGAGATTGAAGTAGAGGTGGTTTACGAAGTCAAAGAGGAGATTTCCGGAGTGTCTCTAGGTATAGATTTATCTAGAAATGATGATTTACTATTCCGATTTTTTGATACAGATAGAAACTATGAGCTGATGAGCAATAGAAAATTAGGTAAATACAGAGCCGTGCTGAAAATACCTAATATCCTAAAATCTGGATCTTATCAACTTGATATTCATACTAGTAAACCTAATGGTGGCTATATTGATCGTCCTGAAGATAAATTGGCTTTTGATATATTAGAGGATAATCATGATGTTATCTTTAAAAGCTTTGCCTCCAAAAGAGGCGGTGTCATTATTAGTAATCTAGCGTATGATTGCAATAAAATTAAGTAAAATGGATGGTTCTCTGACAAATTTTGTGGAGGTCGAAATTATTCGATTAAAGAACCCGATTTCTAGCCAATCAAATATAGTTTTCCTCGTTGCGTGTCTCACGCAACGAATTGAATCACAAAAATTGTCAGACAACCAAATGGATTTACTAAAATACAAGACAATCATTTTTGATTTCGATGGAGTCATTGTAGACTCAAATGAGTTCAAGGGGCAGAGCATATACAAAGCAACTCTTATGCACACCGATAAAGATACTGCTAAGGAATTTACCGCCTTTTTTACAGCTAATAATGGCGTGCCCCGTGAAAAAAAAATATTCGATTATATAAAAGTTGATATAACTGCAGGTGCCATTTTAGATTCATATAATGGAATTTTGGAAGAGGCTATTTTGGACTCAATAAAACTTACCGAAGGATTCCTTCAGTTAATGGAGCATGGCAGCATGAAGGGACAGAAGAAGTTTGTAGTGTCTGGAGGTACTGAAAGTGAGGTGATTGGCTTACTAGAAGGAAAAGGAGTCATCGGATATTTTGATGCGGTGAAGGGCGGCCCTGTCTCCAAATATGATAATATTAAAAATTTAGATGTAGAACATCCTTGTCTCTATTTTGGAGATAGTAAGTTGGATTTTGAAGTGGCCGAGTATTTCAACTACGACTTCGTATTTGTAAGCCAATATACTCAGTTTGAAACATGGAAACATTTTTTTTCTGATAAAGAACAAACTAAAGTAATCAATAATTTCAAAGAACTTTTGTGATGATAAAAATAGGAATAAATGGTTTTGGCAGAATAGGCAGAGTACTGACAAGAATCAATCTGAGGCATCAGAAGTACGAGATAGTAGCTATTAATGATATTGATAGTGATCTTGATAATTTGGCTTACTTGCTGAAGTATGATTCAACCTATGGTAAATTGAGAGATGACAAAGTTGTTGTGGCTAATGGTAAACTCTTAATAAATGACCATGAAATACCAGTATTTTCCGAGCCGAAAATATCTGATGTTAAGTGGGCAGAGCATGGAGCAGAGGTAGTGATAGATTCTTCTGGCGTTTTCCAGAATGTGGTAGAAGCCCGCAAGCTAGTAGAGGGTAGTGAGGTGAAGAAAGTGATTGTTACGCACTCGCCTAAGAGCGGTATTGACTTCACTTTTATGCAGGGAGTAAATGAAAGCCTTTATGAAATTGACAAGCATCATGTGGTAAGCAGTAGCATTTGCGATGCCAACGCTGTAGCTCCATTCTATAAACTAATAGAAGATAATTTTGGAGTAGAATTAGGTGAGGTGACAACGCTCCACCCATGGTTGTCATATCAAAATTTGGTAGACGGTACACTAAGGTCTGTTTCAAGCCCTGGGCATACCTGGAAAGACTATGCACTCGGCAGGAATAGTATTTCAAGTCTGATTCCTAAGGAAACATCGCTTTGTAGTGCACTGGATATGGTGATTCCAAATGTGTCTGATAAAATTCACGCTAGTTCATTCAGGACGCCTACCTCAATTGTTTCTGCTGCGGATGGCGTATTTCTACTGAAAGAAAAGACCAGTATTGAAGACGTAAAAGCTGCTATAAATGAGTATGTGGCTCGCTATGAGGACGTATTAGTATTAGATGGAAGGTCTTTGGTTTCAATAGATTATTTGGCGAATGAAAATGCGGCTGTAATAGACGAAAGATGGCTATTCCTAAACAAAGGCAAAATGCTGAAATTTGTACTTTGGTATGATAACGAGTGGGGTTATACTTCACGTGTTTTTAACCTTGTGGAAAGAGTATTGCTATGAAGAAGTTTATAAAATATTCATTTGAAGGAGAGGATGCTTACGGCATATTGGAAGGGGAAGTAATCAAAAAACTCCAAAATAGTATTTTTGACGAAACTCTTCTGCTTGACGGGGCTATTATTCTTGCGGATGATGCTGAAATCATCCAGCCTTTTTATCCCACAAAAGTGATTGCGCTAGGGCATAACTATAAAGATTTGGTGGGCCCGAAAGACTCTTATCCCGAACCTATTATCTTTTTCAAGGCACCATCTGCTGTTATAGGGAATAATGATAGTATCATCCTGAAAGAAAATGTAAAGACTTGGATTGAGGTAGAACTTGCTATTGTGATTAAAAAAGAATGCCGTAATGTGTCTCCTGATGAAGCCGCTAGCCACATTCTGGGCTACACAGTTGCAAATGATGTGACCATGCAGAATGTAGAGGGACGGGATCACCACTTGGCAAGATCGAAAGGATTGGATACTTTCTGCCCCATAAACTATGTGATTACTGCTGATATTGAAACATCTGGATTGGCAATGACCAGTCGTATAAATGGTGGTTTGACCCAGAATAGCAATACATCTAACAGAATACTAAATGACTTTGAGGCAGTAAGTTTTGTATCTAAGTTTTTTACCCTATTTCCCGGAGATATTATTCTTACAGGTACTCCTGCCAATGCTGAAAATAGCATTGTGAAGGGCGGAGAATTAGTCGAGTTAGAAATTGAATATTTAGGGAAGCTAGTCAATAATGTAAAAAGTGACTTTTAGGTACCAGCTTATTTAAACAATGAGGATGCCATTTAACTGTGAATAATCGCTTAACATAGTACAATAGACTCAAAATGAAACAAGTAATAGTAATTCCTGCCAGAATGAGTGGCACTAGGTTGCCTGGCAAGCCTTTGATTGAGATTCTTGGTAAGCCAATGATTTTGCATGTTTGGGAAAGATGCACTAGGTAATTGATAAAGAGTATGTCTATATTGCCACTGAAGATACAATAATAGAGCAATTCTGCCATGAATATGGTATAAACTGTATTAATACAGGCCCAGCCAAGACCGCAATTGACAGGATTAAATTAGTTAGTGACCAGTTAGAGGCAGATGCTTACATCAATGTTCAGGGTGATGAGCCTATTGTAAATACGGATGATATTTCCACTATCTTGGAATATAACCGAAATCATCCTGACAGGACTGTTTTCGGTAAGACCAAAGCAGCAGAGGAGGATTTCTATGATTATTCAAAAGCCAAGGTTGTATGTGCCTTAGATGGCAAATTGCTTTATTCCTCAAGGGCAGGTATCCCTGTGAATAACAAAGGGAAATACATGGGGGCGGAAAGGGCAATTTGGGTATACGCATTCAATCGCAAGGCTCTGGAAATATATTTTGATAATTTTGATAATGCGGTTGTTGAGAAAATAGAAGATAATGAAATTATTAGGTTCTTAGAAGTTGGTGAGCCTGTTTATTGTGTAGATTTAATTGGTGATAGTTGGGCCGTGGATGAGCATAAGGATATATTAATTGTTGAAGAAATATTAAAATCTAGAAATTCAAATGTCTAAAATAGCCATAACAGATTATTTCGACTCGCCTCAAGAAGAAAAGGAAATTCTTGGCGATTTGGTGGGAACGAATGTGGATACCAATACGGAAGTTTTATTAGTCTGGCACGAGCATATTGATGAAAATTACATTAAAAATCTTCCCAAATTGCGTGGTGTCCAACGTTATGGCGTAGGCTATGATACCTTGGATATACCCTTTTTGAAATCAAAAGGAATTATTTGTTGCAACAATCCAGATTATGGTACTGATGAGGTGGCAGATACTGCTATTGCTATGATACTCAATATCGCTAGAGGCATTTACAACTATAATGAGAAATCAAAAAAATACTACAACATATGGCAGGAGAATGTGGATACTTCTATAAAGAGAAGTAGTGATACTGTTATAGGAATAATAGGCGCAGGCAGAATTGGTGGCAGTGTTATCCGAAAATGCAATGCTCTACAATTTAAAACTATATTCTACGATCCGTATAAAGAGAGTGGTCATGAAAAAATGCTCAATACAAAGCGGGTTGAATCGTTGAAAGAATTATTGAATAAATCAGACATCGTTTCTATCCACGTCCCTCTAACTAAAGAGACTGAAGGCATGGTAAATGAAAAATTTATTTTAAACATGAAAAAAGGTGCTTCGATTGTAAATACAGCTAGAGGCGGTTTGTTTAGTAGCCTAGATTTACTCTGCAAAGCATTGGAGAGTAATAAAATCCATAGCCTCGCCACAGATGTACTAGCTGTTGAGCCTCCTCAACCTAATGGTTTAATAGATGCTTGGAGGAGCTCCGAAGAGTGGCTATCTGGCAGGTTAATCATCAACCCTCACACAGCTTACTATTCACAAGCAGCCTATCGGGAGATAAGGGTAAAGGCCGCAAAGAATGCTTTGAAAATATACAATTATGAACCGTGTAATAACGTGATATAAACAGTTTTACACACACGCATTTCTTAGAGATTGATGTTGCCATGTTCTAGGAAATTCTTCTTTTCCGTAATACTAAAAAAACAATATGAACTTACTGAAAGAACTTAGGATCCTCCGATATATAGCAGGACATTATTTGCAAATACGTAAGAATAGGCAGTATAGAGATGCAATTAACGAATACTATAAAGCTATAGAACAGGGTAACGAGATTATTATAAATAGATTCAGGGGTATTCATTCTCATCTGTTCTACCAAATGAGTTTCATGGAGCATTATCCTTTGTGTAAATTTAAGGATATACACAAGGGAAAAAGTTGTTTTATTATTGGGAACGGCCCTTCGCTGAATAAAATGAATCTCACACAACTTGATGGAAAGTTCAAATTCGGATTGAATAAAATATATTACCTCTTCGACAGAATGCCTCTTGAGTTAGACTATTATGTATCTGTGGATCATATAGTTGTCGAGCAAAGCAAGCAACACATAGAGGAAGGCTTCGGTTGCCCTTGCTTCATAGGTAACGAACCTTTCTCAAAATTTTTGTCTCCCAAAAATCACATTTACAGTCTTAAAACTCGTGATGCTCCTTGGTTTTTTCATGACGACCTATTTAAGGGTTGCTCTGAAGGGAATAACGTTACCTTCGTGGCCATGCAGATT
Source organism: uncultured Cytophagales bacterium (assembly GCA_963729615.1). Lineage (GTDB taxonomy): Bacteria > Bacteroidota > Bacteroidia > Cytophagales > Flammeovirgaceae > JBLIFI01. The sequence goes on along the minus strand of CAVSOI010000017.1, from coordinate 149,902 downwards.
GCTTATTACATGGGATTTCAGAATGTTTTTTTAATTGGTGTTGATCACAATTTCTTCTCATCGACAGGTAAACCACATTCAATCGAAAAGATGGAAGGGGATGATAAATTTCATTTTGACTCTAGGTATTTCAAAAATCAGAAATGGAGCTTGCCAAATTTAGAAGGATCAGAACTGTCCTACCGCATGGCGAAATATGAGTTTGAAAAGAATGGTAGAAAAATATTCGATGCAACTGTCGGAGGTAAACTGAATATATTTCCTAAAGTTTCTTTTGAGGAAGCACTCAAGCATACTCAAAAATAAATCTAGCATGCTCATGATAAGACTAATCCAAGATATTCCTACTCCATAAATACAGGCCGAAGGTTCTCATGGTCAGAAGAAAGCTCTGGAGCTAGTTACGACTCAAATCTCAAGTGACCAAAAGTCAAAGTAGTAACTCCAAGCTATAACCAAGGCAAGTACATTGAGTAGATTATTCTGTTAGTAATAGGTCAAATATATCCTAATCTAGAATATATCAAAAGTACGAACCGTGGATTTGCCACTGGGAGAGCAAACCCAATAATGGCATGTACTATGCTATTCAGAAAAGTTTTGAAAGGAGTACGGAAGAAGTTATGACTTGGATTAATTCCGAGACTCGTTGGTGGCAAACTCTCCTTGGCTTGCTATTGATTTCATGCGTAAATACAAAACTATAAAATGGCTTGGAGGTGCTAGTTTAATATTGATGGAAAGGGAAAACTATATTTATTGACGGATTAGAGAGCTGTAATAGACATAAATACTATTTGTTATAGTATAAGTATATCCAGCAAGAAGAGGCATTCTGGCATAGAGATTTATGGAATGAAAGCGGAAAGTACTCTAGCAATCAAAAGACACTTGACAGACTGGATGATAATTGCCACAAAGAAGCCGAATCAATCATAGCCAAGTATGAGCTGACTAATCAGGAAAAAAAGAAATTAAGAGATTTTTGGCTCTTTATGATTTTACTTGCAGGAGTAACTCTCCAAGAGTTCAATAGATAATAGGCATTAAAAAAATCAACGAATTGTACTCAATATTTAGAAAAACTCTTGGAGATTTTTGACAAAATCAAGTACTTTCATAAAGAAGAATGAACTTATTCAGGTATTTTTTTAAATACCGTTTGTTGTAAATTTTAATACCTTGTTAGGATATAAAGACAGTTTAGAGGTTTTAAAATATCCTTCATCAAAAAAATAGAAATTTGAATTAAGATAGGAATTATGAAAATAAAAATATGTAATTTAGATACTGGAAGTAGATGAGTATAATATAAGTAGTTGCGGTTAAATAATTTTCTATTTGCAAAAATTTGGATATTTGATAATCAGTAAAGTAGATTACTTTGGACTGACGACTAAAGACCTTGTACTACTTATATCCTTTTCATTGGGGAGTCCAGTTACGAACAACTGGCGAAAAGCGTTTTTTAGATAGAACCACCAAAAACTTCAATCTAAAAGATATTGCGGAAGAGGTAAGTACAAAATACTCCCTAACACGCCTAGCAAATCGGTATATATCTATACTCAAATACTTAGGAATAAATTTTAATTTATGCAATTGCCCACGCTCTCTATCATTACCATCAACTTCAATAATAAAGAAGGATTGATCAAGACCGTAGAATCGGTTGTTCATCAAAGCTATCAAGATTTTGAATACATTGTTATTGACGGGGGAAGTACTGATGGTAGTGCCGATTATATAAAAGAACAACAAACTCATTTTGATTATTGGGTTTCAGAGCCCGATAAAGGGATTTATAATGCCATGAATAAAGGGATAGAGGTGGCTAAAGGTGAGTATTGTTTATTTTTGAATAGTGGGGATTGGTTGGTTGAAGGTTCATTAAAAGATTTATTTAAACATAATTTCAATGATGATGTAATATATTCAAATTGTTATTTTTCGAAAAAAAAAGGGCCAGAAATCATTCCTAAAATATTCCCAAAAACCTCAGAGTTAAGCTTCGACTTTTTCATGCATGATATGATTTGTCATCAGTCCATTTTATTTAAAAGGTGTTTTTTTAACACCTTTGGATGGTATGATGAATCTTATAAACTAGCATCTGATATTAAAATACTCACAACAGCAATAGTTTATGGAAACGCAACTCTAAAGAAAGTAGAAACATTTTTATGCGTTTATAATCACGATGGAATTTCTGCAACAAACAGATCGCTTTATGAACAAGAAAAAAAGGAAATTTTTAGGAAGGAATTTCAGTTTTTTTATGAGGATTACGCTACTTTTGATAAAATGAGGCGCGAATTAAAAGCAATAAGAAACCATTTTATGGTCAAAACTTTAAAAAAAATAAAAGCAATCTTTCAGAAATAATATAAAATTTTTAAGAATTCAAATGTCTACTCCTAATAAAAAAGTTTATTCCCCATTCCTAAATGGAATCAGAGATATTGCCAGATTAAACGTATTATAAAAAAAGCCATTTTTGTTGCCAAAAGCAATGAATCCAGACTAAACCCACTAAAGACAATATGTCAGAAAGATTATAATATATTGATTATTAGTGCTTTTTCTCCACAATCTTGAACTTTTGGTTCTTTCGTTTCAAGACAAAAGAAAAAGGTAAAACTTAAAAGTATCGATTTTCAATCTTTTATAAAAATCATATCAAATTGGCAATAGTGCGTTTAGTCTGCAATGAATCTAAGCCTATTAAATCATGTGTAACCTCTTCTTTTATGCTAAAGAAAGAGATATGTGAGAAAGCAGGTAAATATCATGAGTTTTTTAATCGAAAAGGAGGGGAAGATGTGTACTGGGCCTATTATTTATTGGATACTTTCAAGATAATTAACCTCCCTGAACATTTATATCTTTATACACAAAACCCACAAGGGATTACTCTAAATTACAAAAGTTTAGAGGCAGTAAATATTGGGAAGATAGTTACTTTTTTAATAAAACAACGAAGGGAACAGGGAGCTGATTATTAGACTTGTCCTGCTTTGATTATCAGTACTTTACGTGTTTTTGTCATCGCCAGGCGACCCTGTTTGAGCTTGCGAAAAAACTATCTAGAAAAGACTGATTCCGAGACTCCAAAGTGCATTTATTCAATAGTTCCCTGTCGTGTGCGACCCCAGCAAAAGTTGGGCAGGGTCGCCTGGCGATGACACCAATAATTTTGATTTTTCAACAAAAGCACAATCTTATAACTTATTGATTACCAGAGTCGGACAAGTCTATTTACAAAAAGGAAACTTAGAAGACTTAAAAAAACTTGAAAATAAACTGAAAATTCCCTACCAAAATGACCCCATGCTATATATTAAAGAACAATTGTTTCGAAACTTATGGGTTAAAAATAATAAAACAGCTTTAAGACTACTACTTCATATTGTCATATACAAACCATGGCAGCCAAAGTCATTTTATATTGAAGTTTTAAGCACATTGAAGAACAACATAATAAAAAAAACGTGAAAATCCTCTTTATATCCCACGATGCCTCCCGCTCAGGTGCGCCCATTTTGTTGCGTAATTTTATACAATGGTTACATCAAAATACAGAACACCAAGGGATATTGATTTTGCGGGTTGGGGGTGTATTAGAAACAGACTTCAAGGCCATAATTGAAACACATATATTTTATCCTAAATGGTACAACCATTACCCAACAATATCAAAACGTTTTTTAAACCGAATTGGCTGGTATAAACAAAAACTTTTAAGTGTCCACAGTAAGTGTTTAAAAGAGCTTAAAAAAGAAAACTTTGATGTGATTTATTCCAATACCATTGTAAATACCGATGTGCTTACATTCCTAAAGCCACTTAACATTCCGGTGATTACACACGTTCGGGAGTTAGAAACAACTATTGAGCATTATGGTGGTGAGCAACTTATAAAAAAATTAGACAGTCTAACAACAACATTCATTGCAGACAGCTTCTCAGTAAAAGAAAACCTCAATTTAAGGCACAATATTGAAAACAATAAAATGTCTGTTGTACATGAGTATGTAGATATTCCTGATTCACTTCCCTCCAAAGAAGTGGCTACGAATTTAAAAGATAATCTGGGCATTCCTGAAAATGCATTTATAGTTGGGGCTTCAGGGGGGGGCTTATGGCGGAAAGGATATGACTTGTTTGTTCAAACAGCCATTGCTACCTGTAGTTTGCCCAACCATCAGAATACTTATTTTATATGGGTTGGTGGTTTTAAAGAAAAAGAGGAAGCTCAATTACGGTATGACATTGAAAAATCAGGATTGGCAGACAAAATATTATTCGTTGGGGTACAAAAAGAACCCCTTAATTATTTCTCCTTATTCGATGTGTTTGTACTGGCTTCAAGAGAAGAACCTTTTGGTATTGTTGGCATGGAAGCGGCTCTCTTCAAAACACCTGTAATTTGTTTTGAAAAAGCTGGGGGCATGCCTGAGTTTGTTGCCAATGATTGTGGTCTTACCATTCCTTATCTAAATATTCCGAAATTAGTAGAAGGGATTAATTTCCTTAAAGAAAACCCACAAAAAAGGCTAGAAATGGGGCTTCATGCAAGAAACAAAGTATTAAAAGAACATGGTTTGGAAACAAAATCCAAAGATATTTTAGACATAATTGAGAATTTCAAATGATCAGCATCATAATCTGCCACCGCTCCCCCAAGTTACTTAAGCAATTCAAAGAAAATGTAGCCTCAACGATAGGTGTCGCATTTGAATTTGTAGTGATTGACAATTCCAAAAACCAGTATAACATATTTCAGGCCTATAATCTGGGGGCAAAGCAAAGTAAAGGAGAGATACTTTGCTTTGCCCATGAGGATATTCTTTTTCATACACAGGACTGGGGGCCGAAACTTGATGCTCATTTTAAACGAAACCCAGATATTGGCTTAATTGGAACTATAGGCGGGACTGCCTTACCAGCAGCCCCCGCTCCTTGGTGGAACGGACATCCATTTAACCAACACTTCCTCAATCTAATCCAACATTGGGAAGTAGGGGATAATATCCACAGGTGGGAAGAAAATACCCCTCTTAACAAGCAGCAAAACATTGTTCACCATAAGAGTAATCCACAGCAAAGTGAATATAGTGAGGTAGCGGCCATTGACGGGCTATTTTTTGCTATACCCTGCCCTCTATTTAGCCTAATCGAATTTGATGAGGACACCTTTTCAGGATTTCATGGATACGATATTGACACCTGTCTCCAAGTACAGAATAAAGGCTATAAAGTGGCAGTGGTTCATGATATTGTTATAGAACACCTATCTAAAGGAAGCCCTAATAAACAATGGAGCAATGAGTCTATAGTATTGGCGCGTAAATGGAAAAGCTCTCTCCCTATACTTGTGAATCAAAAGGCCGAAATTTCAAAAGAAGAAAAAGACCTTTATACCATCAATACACTGCTTACCTTCTGCTACTGGTCTATGAAAAATATTCCAGACAAGCGAATAAAAGAAGTTATTAAAGAATTTATGCCTCAATATAAAAAGTATTTAGACAGAAATCATTATTTCTTATGGCTTTGGAGTTTTTTTGGATATAATATGTCAAGAATAATCTTCAAGTTGACTAAATCTTTCATACATGAGTAAATTACCCTTAGTTTCTGTTTGCATTCCAGTTTACAACAGAGAAAAGTTTATTAAGAATGCCATTGAAAGTGTTCTGCAACAGACGTATCAGAACTTTGAAATTATTGTCGTTGACGATGGCTCAACTGATAGTTCAATATCCATAGTAGAATCTTTTTCTGACCAAAGAATTAAACTGTTCAGAAATGAGATAAATAAAGGAGTGGTTTTTACTCGCAATAAATACCTTAAGGAAGCTTCAGGTGACTATATAGCAATACTTGATTCTGATGATGTCTGGTTGCCAACAAAATTAGAAAAGCAAATCATTTTCTTTAATGAAAACCATGAGTACGGAATTTGTGGCTCTTGGGCTTTAAGAAAGTACAGCACCGGAAAAGAGGAGGTTTGGAAATATCCTACCACAGATGAAAAGATACGAGTGAGGTTATTATGGGGCTCTTCAATTGTCCATTCGTCTATGATTATCAAAAATAAAATTCTAGATAATTATTCAATTAGTTATAGCAAAAATTTTGATTCTGTAGAAGATTATGATATTATCAGGCAAGTAATTAAACATTCAAAAGCATATAATATTGGTGAAGCTTTAATAATTTACAACATTCACGGCAATCAAATAACTGAAGAAGATAATGAAGAACAAGTGTTGAAATCAGTGATTGTTGGAGAAAATTATTTAAAGGATTTGAATATTAATTTTTCAGAAGAAGAGAGAAAAGCGTATAAGCAAGTCTATATGTATAAATTCAATCTAAATATCAGTCAGCTTCATGCCTTAAAAGGACTTTTTAAAAAAATACTAGATACAGTTGAGAACCAACCAAAATTAAATCTAAAAGAATTCAAAGATGACTTGAGTGAACGATGGTTTTTAGCCTGTTACTTTAGTTCTCATCATGGCATTAGTACCATGCAGATATTTAATTCAGCTCAAAAAGATTTCCTATGCAATATCAGTATATTTCAAAAGGCTAAATTTTATCTCAAGTGTATCATAAAAAAATAAGTACACTAATTTAAGATAATGACATTGTTATTTATCAATTCTGAAGGATACATAAATTTTTGTTGGTAAACAATTGTTTTTAATAGATATTATATATAATTGAAAATCATTTATTTATAATAAAAATTTCATGTGCCGATAATTTCATTGCGTACCACAAGTAGCCGATAAACTCTATGGCCACAGTGGAACTGTTGTCGGACGCAAGATGTTTCTAAAAGCGATTTTATGCCGAAATTGAGACACTATCCGTATTTAAAACAATCAAGCCCCCCCCAAAAATTAAATATATACCCCTCAAAGTTTATTAAAAGTAGCTTTATTAGCAACAAATAAATTATTCCATGAGTAAAAAAATAAAAGTATTGATGTTCTATGATGTTTTTGGAGGAAGCCTTACATTCATTCATCTACTTGCCCTCTGTAAATATCATGTAATCTCCAATAGCACTTTTGCTTGGTGGGCGTCATGGTTGGGAGTAAACCCAGAGAAAACGGTAATTGCTCCCAAAAAATGGGCAAATACGTATGAGTTTACACATCCATATATTATTCTAGAAGATTGGTTAACTGTATAGTTCTATGAAGATTTTAATGTATTCCCATGGCTTTGGCCAAAAAACAACTACTTTCATATACAATGAAGTAAGATTTCTGTCAATAGAGAATCATCTCAAATATGTAACACATTCATATGAGAGCCCGGAAAATTTCCCACACGATGATGTGGAAATTATCGATTACAAACCCAATGGATTTTTAAGGAGGGTTCAATGGGCTTTATGGAAAAAAGATATTATTATTAATGCTTATAATCCTTATTTGAAAAAGAGGATAGGTTCAATCATGCAGCAATACAAGCCTGACGTAATTCATTGTCATTTTGCGTATGAGAGTATCGACTTTATAGAGAATTATAAAGGAAATCTACCAATAATCATACATTTCCACGGGTATGGAGCATCTCAAATGCTGAAACACAAAAGTTATATCAACAAAATCAATGAAATCTTGACAAAACAAAATGTATGGATTATATATGTTTCAAATAACATGAAAGATGTAATGCTAGCGCATGGGGTTGGAATCACACCACGAAACAAGAAAATACATTGTGGAACAGACACATCATTTTTCAAACGGAATGAGATAAAAGAAGAAAATTCAGATTTTTCATTTTTGCAAATATCTTCCTTTGCATCAAAAAAAGGACATCAATATACACTTGAGGCTTTTGCTAGGTTTTTATCTCAAAGAAATGATAAAGCCAGATTTAAGTTATTAATAGGTGGGTCAGGAAGCGGAATGGATAAAGTAAAAGACATGTGTATTAAGCTAAATATATTTAACCAAGTAAAATTTTTGGGCTACCTCAATAGAGAGGAGGCTAAGATGTACCTAAATTATGCAAATGTTTTTGTGCATCATAGTATTACTGCTGAAAATGGCGATAAAGAAGGGATACCAACTGCAATCATGGAAGCAATGGCTATGGAGTTGCCCATTTTATCTACTTATCATGCTGGAATTCATGAATTGGTAGAACATGGGGTAAATGGTCTTTTGTGTGAGGAAAAACAAGTGGATTTATATGCTGAACAAATGCATGAGATTGTTCGATGGAATAAGCTGAAGAATAATAGAGAAAAGATACTTGAGAAGTTCGAATATAATAGACATAATGAGATGTTACTTGAATACTATAACCATGCAATTAAAAATAATACTCGCAGTAACTAGTTAGATAAACTACTTAAATGAAGGAGTCAATCTCTTAATATTAGCAATAATATAATGCTTTTTACTAATTCTACTTCAAGACTCTAGAAATAAGATGTTCTTAATACTAACATGTACATAATCTTTCTCGGATTTGAGAATCCGAGAACTGTCAGAACTGATGGCCACCGTGGAACGGTTCTGACAGGCATATCAGCTTATTTTGTATTTCAAAATGAGAAAAAGCAGAGAAGAGGGCGTTACATCAGTGAGTGTCTAAAATCATCAAGTCCGTAAAATGCAAAAAATCCTAATAATAATTGGCATCCGCCCAAATTTCATAAAAGTGACCCAGTTCAAAAAAGTAAATAAAACAGCTTTTGAGAATTACTTTGACATTCGAATTGCCCACAGAGTTCAGGATTATGACAAGAAGATGGCAGATGTGTTTTTTGAGCAGTTCGAGCTAGAGCCTGATTATTTTCTGAATGTACCGATTGCCAGCCCAAATACCTAAAAGGCTGAAATCAGGTACTGAAAATGCAAAGTATGTTGCTTAGCTTTGTATCATGGACAGAGAACGATTTGAAAAATATAAATCCCTGCAATATTGTACAAATGCAGATTGCAAGCATTTCAATGAGATAGGTGCAGGCAATATCTGTACTGGTTCCAGCCGGAAGAATCAGGTGTACTGCAATAATTGCAAAAGTCGGTGGGTGGTTACCAAAGACACCTTTTTCTTCGGCCTGCGCAGTGATATATCTGTGATAGTAAGTGTACTGAAAGAGCTCTCTGAGGGCAAAAGCCGTAGGGCAGTCGCAAGGACGACCGGTGTATGCATGAAAACACAGAACAGGTGGATAGGGCTTGCCGCTGAACACATTGAGCTGATCAGTCATCATTTAGAGGAAGGCCTTCATCTGGACAGAGTCCAAATAGATGAATTCTGGAGTTTTATTTCAAAAAAAAGAGCGCCTTACAGCAGAGGAGAAATCTGAAAACCCAGAAACGGTGGGCGACAGGTGGACTTTTGCGGCTGTTCTGCCAGAAAGCAGCTATCTCCATGTGGTTCATAGCGGTCAGCGAAATCAAGAGGAGGCAACTGCCTTCGTTGAGCAAATCAGAGAGCACAGTGATGGCTCGGCACCCTTTTTTGAAAGTGATGGCTGGTTTTATGAGGAGGTTTTGACGGACGTGTACAGTACACTTCAAGAAGTTCCCTATAAGGGCCGGGGGCGCAGGCCATTGCCTATAAAGGTAGCAGACCAATCGTTACAATATGCACAAGTCGTCAAAGAGCGCAAGAATGGCAAAATAACTAGGATATCGACCCGCATCGTATTGGGCGATGAGTTGGAGATTCTTGAGATTTTGGATAGAAGCGAGCGTTGCAATACCATTTCCACCTCTTTTGTGGAAAGCCGAAATGGTGCTTTTCGCAAAGACAATAAGCGCCTGGCACGTAAGACCAAGTGCCACTCCAAGAAAGTCGAGCCACACGATGCCCATGTGATTTTCCTGAAAGGGGTATATAATTTGACGAAAGAGAATGAAAAATTTAAAATTCTTGTCAACCCTGAGGCAAAACTATTTGAAACGAAGTACAAAAAGGTTTCTCCTGCCATGAAACAAGGATTGGTTACTCGAATTTACTCTTTAGAAGAACTATTAATGATGAAGCCCTTGATGTTTAGCATACTTTAAATGTGCAGTACCTGATAATCACGTTACTCCTAGAAAAACTGCTGAAAGACGAATTCATGCCCGAATTGCTTATCGTACTGGCGGTGTAAATTCCACATTTGCAACTGCACTTACAGACAACAGAAATTGGATTCCTCTCGCTCTTGAGGAAAGGATTGAGGAGTAGAGACGAAGTATGCAGAGGAAATCAATAGGCTTTTGACTAATGAGATTACAGATTTCTTCTTTGTAACAGAACAATCCGAAACAACAAATCATGAATTCCCTAGAAAGTCGCTAAAAAGCAGGCGCAAAATTGGCTGGTTGGGATATTGAAGCCCTGACGGTAGATGCTGGATAAATGCAAGTAAAAAACAGAAAGTCGTATGGTTGATGCCATAATAGGATATCGGAGTATTTGACAGGGAATCAAGTTTGTCTGATGAGCCATGCGTATTCAGTAATTGCTAAAATTCGCAAATTTTCCTTGGATAAGGCGAGAATATTTCTGAATTTTCACATATAGTTCCAGAATAGTAGGAACTGTTTCGAAGAACAAAACTATTTTTGCACTTATTACCAATAAACAACTCAAATTATGGCGTACATAGAACCCGCCCCAATTAAAGACAAAGAAAATCCGTTTGAGTCAATGATGGAGAGATTCAGCATTGCTGCTCAAAAACTCGGTTTGGATGATGAGACTTACGAGATTCTGAAAAGTCCGACCAAGCAAGTCATTGTGAGTTTACCAATCACGATGGATGATGGACACAAAAAAGTGTTTGAAGGCTATCGAGTCATTCACTCCAACACACTTGGTCCATCTAAAGGCGGCATTCGCTACGATCCTGGCGTTCATTTGGATGAAGTGAAAGCCTTGGCCGCATGGATGACCTGGAAATGTGCCGTGGTGGATATTCCCTACGGTGGTGCAAAAGGAGGAATCAAATGCTCGCCTTGGGAAATGTCTAAAGGAGAATTGGAACGATTGACTCGTGCTTATACGGTTGCTCTTTACGATGTTTTCGGTCCTGAACAAGATATTCCCGCTCCAGATATGGGAACAGACCCAGAAGTAATGGCTTGGTTGATGGATGAATATTCCAAAGCACAAGGAAAAACCGTAAATGCGGTCGTTACTGGAAAGCCTTTGGTGTTGGGAGGTTCGCTCGGAAGGGTGGAAGCAACTGGTCGTGGCGTAATGGTTTCTGCCATGTCTGCCATGGAACGCATGAAAATGAGTCCTGTGAAATCTAGCTGTGTCGTGCAAGGTTTCGGAAATGTGGGAAGCCACGCAGCGCTCGTTTATTGCAAAGCCGTGGAGTAACTGTCAAGGCGATTTCTGACCATACGGGTGCATTTCTTCAACGAATCGGGAATTGATTTGGAAGATGCTGTGGCTTACAGAAACAAGCATCGCTCTTTGGAAGGCTACAAAGGAGCAGAATTGATTACCAACGATGAACTTTTGGAAGCTAAAGTTGATATTCTTGTTCCTGCAGCCATTGAAGATGTAATCACAGAATCCAACGCACAAAAATAAAAGCAAGATTGATTGTGGAAGGTGCGAATGGCCCAACTGCTTCAAAAGCCGATAAAATTTTGGTGGAGAATGATGTAACAGTTGTTCCAGATATTTTGGCAAATGCGGGTGGAGTTACTGTTTCCTACTTCGAGTGGGTGCAAAACAGGCTTGGCTACAAATGGACTGCGGAACGTGTCAGCCGAAGAAGTGATAGGATTATGAAAGAATGCTTTCGGAAAAGTGTACGAAACTTCCATTAAATACGATGTTTCCCTCAGAATTGCCGCCTACATTGTAGCAATTGACAAGGTAAGCCAAACGTACAAGTTACGTGGAGGATACTAAGTCAGTTATCAGATTTCAGTAAACAGTTATCAGAAACAGCCGACTCGGAAGAGTTGGCTGTTTTTTATTTATTGCACATCCCCTTCAGAATCTTCAGCATACTTTTTCAGCAACTCCAAACTCACGTATTGCAAAGCTTTTTCATGACAAGCTTCCAAAACTACTTTCGGAGCTTTGTCTGCCTTTTCTGCTTCCACCCAACGCAAAGCGCACAAGCACCATTTGTCGCCCAATTTCAAGCCTGGGAAATCCCATTCAGGTTTTGGCGTAGATAAATCGTTTCCTCTGGATTTTGTGTATTTCAAAAACTCCTCGGTCATTACAGCACAAATTACGTGTGAACCCGTATCTTCCTGAATGGTTCGGCAAAAGCCATCTCGGAAATAGCCAGTTTTGGGTTGAAAACAGCAGGCTTGGAGTGGCGTGCCGAGTACGTTTTTTAGTTCATTGTTCATGAATAGGAAACTTGGATTGACGGATTTGGTTTGGAAATTTGGTAGTATGAAAGAGGTAAGGCTACTCTATGGATAATTCGGCACAAGCGGAGTGCCGCCCAGCGGACGCTCAATGCCGTTAAGTTAAGGAGATTTGACTTCAGTCGGAGACTGATTTCCATTTTCGGCACAGGTTGGCGATTGCGCCCCCAGTAAGAACCTGCGCCAGCGTTTTACGCTGGTTCAAGCGTCCACGCTTGAACCCAAAAGTGCAATCTTTACACTAACTTAATGGCATTGAGCGGACGCTTGCGCTATGGTTTTTATTTTGTTAGCCTTACCAGTTTATCACTACCGGAAATTTAAAACAAAAAAGCCTTCCCAAATAAATGGAAAGGCTTTTTCAATAATATCATCGTAGCATATCAAACTTTGATTTCTACATCCACACCACTAGGAAGCTCTAATTTCATAAGGGCATCTACTGTTTTAGGAGAAGAAGAGTAGATATCTACTAATCTTTTGTAAGTACACAATTGGAATTGCTCACGAGATTTTTTGTTTACGTGAGGAGATTTCAATACTGTGAACTTCTCTTTTTTTGTTGGCAAAGGAATTGGTCCGCTAACAATCGCACCGCTTGTCTTTACTGCTCTTACAATCTTCTCAGCAGATTTATCTACCAAATTGTGGTCGTAAGACTTAAGTTTAATTCTGATTTTCTGATTCATAGTATCAATTGATTGGCCGTCTGCCAATAGTTAAGAAAATGGGGGAGAGAGAATCCCTCCCCTTTTTGAATTTGTATGCAAATATAGAAAGTCAATAGTTGAATCAACTACTTGTTCTACAATTATTTTCCTTGTGTCTCCGCAATTACCTCATCGGCAATGTTCTTAGGAACAGGCGCATAATGAGAGAATGTCAAAGAAGCAGAAGCTCTACCAGAAGTAATTGTTCTCAAGTCAGTAACATAACCGAACAAAGAAGATAATGGCACATCTGCTTTCACGATGGTTGCCGTTCCTTTCATGTCTTGTCCTTTTGGCAAACCACGTCTTTTGTTCAAATCACCAATTACAGAACCAGTGTACTCGTCTGGCGTAACAATATCTACAGCCATAATAGGCTCAAGCAATACTGGCTTCGCTTTCTTAGCAGCTGCTTTGAATCCGATTTTGGCTGCCAATTCAAATGACAACGAATCAGAATCCACATCGTGGAAAGAGCCATAGAACAAACGAACTTTCATACCATCGATTGGGAAACCAGCCAAAGGTCCGTTTCTCAAAGACTCAGTAAATCCTTTTTGAATCGCAGGAATGAATTCTTTAGGAATGACACCACCTTTAATCTCGTCAATGAATTCCAACCCTTGCTTGCCCTCATCTGCTGGCATCAATTCGAACTGGATATCGGCAAATTTACCTTTACCACCTGATTGCTTCTTGTAAACCTCTTTATGCTCAACAGAAGCAGTGATTGCTTCTTTATAAGCCACTTGGGGAGCACCTTGGTTAATTTCGACCTTGAATTCACGCTTCAATCGGTCAATAATGATTTCCAAGTGAAGTTCTCCCATTCCTCTCAATACAGTCTGCCCAGTTTCTTGGTCAGTCTTCACTGTCAAAGTAGGATCTTCTTCCAACAATTTAGATAAACCAGTTCCTAATTTGTCGGCATCTGCTTTCGTTTTAGGCTCAATAGCGTAACCAATTACAGGCTCAGGGAAAGTCATCTCCTCCAATACAATCGGATGTCCTTCAGCTACCAAAGTATCACCGGTTTTGATGTCTTTAAATCCAACACCCGCACAAATATCTCCCGCCTCAACCTGAGAAATTGGATTTTGCTTGTTAGAAAGCATTTGCATTAAACGAGAGATACGCTCTTTCTTGCCAGTTCTCATGTTTGTGATATAAGAACCTGCTTCCAAAGTACCAGAATAAGCTCTCATGAAACACAAACGACCTACGAATGGGTCAGTTGCAATTTTGAAAGCCAAAGCGGCAAAATGATCTTTAGGATCTGCGCTTCTTGTTTCTTCTTCGCCAGTATCAGGATTCATACCTTTCACAGGAGGTAAATCTGATGGAGCAGGTAAATAAGAACAAACTGCATCCAAAACCGCCTGGACACCTTTGTTTTTGAAGGCAGAACCACAAAGTACAGGGAACATTGACATATCAATAACCGCAGCACGAACCGCAGCCATCATTTCATCTTTTGTAATTGAATCAGGATCCTCATCAAATTTCATGAAAAGCTCCTCGTCATACAAAGCAACATTTTCAATCAATTCAGTTCTCCACTTCAATACATCAGCTTTCATATCTTCAGGAATTGGCACAACTTTGTAAGTCATTCCTTGATCCTCGTCATTCCAGATGATTGCCTCGTTGGTCACCAAATCAACCACGCCTTTGAACCCTTCTTCCGCACCTATTGGCACTTGCAAAGGCACAGCATTGGCGCCTAACATTTCTCTAATGTCTCTTACCGCATTGTAGAAATCAGCACCTGCTCTATCCATTTTGTTCACAAAACAGATTCTTGGCACTTTGTATTTGTCAGCCTGCCTCCAAACTGTTTCAGATTGTGGCTCAACGCCAGAAACTGCACAGAATAAAGCAACAGCACCATCCAGAACACGTAAAGAACGCTCCACTTCTACAGTAAAGTCAACGTGTCCGGGAGTATCAATGATATTGATTTTGTATAAATCAGTAGTATCGATAGGCAAACCCTGCTCCGTAGGATAGTTCCAGTTGGTAGTAGTTGCCGCAGAAGTGATGGTAATCCCTCTTTCCTGCTCCTGCTCCATCCAGTCCATTGTAGCTGCGCCATCGTGAACCTCTCCGATTTTGTGCGTCATACCTGTGTAATACAGGATACGTTCCGTAGTCGTTGTTTTACCAGCATCAATGTGAGCCATGATACCGATGTTCCTCTGGAGTTTTAAATTGTTAATTGCCACTTCGTCTTAGAATCTAAAATGTGAAAATGCTTTGTTGGCTTCTGCCATTCTATGCGTATCGTCTTTTTTCTTTACTGCTGAACCTTCCCCTTTAGCACCCGCCATTACTTCGGCTGCCAATCTTTCTGTCATTGTTTTCTCGTTTCTAGCTCTTGCGTATTTAATCAGCCATTTCATACCCAATGACAATTTTCTTTCTGCACGAACCTCCATAGGGACTTGGAAGGTCGCACCACCCACTCGCCTACTCTTTACTTCTACTCCTGGGCAAATGTTGTTGAGTGCTTTTTTGAAAACATCCAATCCATTTACACCTTCTTGGGTCTTACCTAGCTTCTCCTCTATGATTTCTAATGCACCATAAAAGATACTATAAGCAAGGCTCTTTTTGCCGTCAAGCATCAAATTGTTCACGAACTTAGTTACCATCGTATCCTTGAATTTAGGATCTGGCAATACGTATCGCTTTTTTGGTTTCGCCTTTCTCATTTCTTCTAATTATTAAACTTGTTTATAATGTTTTGTTAGTATTTCAATTCAGAGTTGTAGCTTGAACAAGCAATTTTGCTATCTCAATACTTACTACTCACTACTCAATACTATTTCTTAGCTGCCTTAGGTCTTTTCGTACCGTATTTAGAACGTCTTTGGGTTCTGTTATTCACACCCGCAGTATCCAATGCGCCACGAACGATGTGATATCTCACACCAGGCAAATCTTTTACTCTACCGCCACGAATAAGCACAATTGAGTGCTCTTGCAAGTTGTGTCCTTCACCGGGAATGTAGGCATTTACCTCTTTTCCGTTGGTCAATCGCACCCTTGCCACTTTTCTCATGGCCGAGTTTGGTTTCTTAGGGGTAGTTGTGTACACTCTTGTACAAACCCCCCTTCTCTGAGGACAAGCATCCAAAGCCGGAGACTTGGATTTTGTAGTCTGCTTTGCCCTGCCTTTTCTTACTAACTGTTGTATAGTTGGCATTACAATGTTTTGATTAAATAATTATTTTACGCAAAAATTCGAGGTTGCAAAGGTAAAGAGAATATGTTTGATTGGCAAATAGCGGAGGAATTTGTTTTGTGGAGTGGTTTTCGCTTTAGCATTCGCTTTTTTTTACAACCTAGAGGTTTTAACCTACTGATAAATGTGGCTGACGTTTTACTGCACTTTGACTCTCTGGTGGGATTGGTAGCCAATACTATTGCCCTCATGTCGAGACTTAAAACTTCTTTGTTTTTACAAAAGCATTTTCTTGTTGGATTTCGCAAGTCGTTCAGCCGTGAGTGGCTCGACACCTATATATATAATAGTCAAAAGTTTTTCAATCATCACATCATCGAATCCAGCTTTTTTTCAGTTACATATTCTCAAATTTACAAATCTCGCCCATCAACTTATAAACAAATTACCAACTCATCTCATCCTCTTTCTTCCCAACCTCTTCCGCTCAATCCGCTCTGCTTTCCTATTCAACCTCACTTCTTCCATCAAATCTTAGCCATTTTCTAAAAAATCCACAAAATGATTTGCCAGAAATGGCGAGAGGGAAACTCCTTTTGAACCCATTCCGTTGAAAAGCCCAATTTGCGAGTGTTTTGGGTGGAGACCAATGAATGGTCGCCTATCGTAGGTGGCAGGTCTGATTCCCGCATAATGGTCAAGGATTTTGTAGGGAACAGAAATCAAATCTTGGAGTTTTTCTTCAATCTGCTGTCTCCCTTTTTCGGTTGGAGTGGAATCTAATTGGGAGAAATCATAAGTTGAACCCACTTTATAGCGATTTTCTCCTGCGGGAATCAGCCAACAACCTCGGTTGATAATATGCTCGAAAGATGCTGAAGTTTCCAATTCAATCAGCATAATTTCCCCTTTTACTCTTCTATAATCCAAAAAATCGAAATAAAGATTTTCCGCATTTTGTGGACCATCGCAGAAAATGACTTTATCGAATTTTTCTCCTTTCCATTCTACAGAACTGCTTGTTGAGTTTTCAGTAGATTTCAATTTCAAGTCAGAAGCGATTACTTCTGTCTCCAAAAGCATATTTTGGCTTTTGAAAAACTGGGCGGAAGCGGAAAGATAGGCTTGCGTATCTACAAAGCCCGATTGCGCCAAAGTCATTCCCCCAAAATGGTTTTTGAGGAGCGAGTTGTATCTGTCTCCAACAAACTCGCCAATGAAACCTTCGTATTTAGAGTCGGCACTTGCACCCAGCCAATTGTTTTGCTTCTCCACCGAATCGAACGGAACGTAAATGGGTTTTGCGTGGAAGAATTTGGCACCTAGTTTTTCCTCCAATTTTGGGTAGAAATCGTGCAAGTAGGGAAACAGTGAATCTGCCAGCCAAGTTTTGGACATTTTCCGCCCAGTAATCGGGTTGAAAAGCCCGCTGCCACTTTCGAGGAAGAGAACTCTTTTGACTTATCGGCAATCAGCACGGAATTTCCCCGCTCCAAAAGCGTGAAAGCCAAGTTCGTTCCTGCAATTCCTTGTCCGATAATGAGGTAGTTCATTTTGATTTGCAAATGTGGAGATTTGAAGATTTGCAAATTTAAACTTTACTTTCAAACAACCATCTGAAGATGGTTGCAATTGAATTAGTTCACAAAACTTCTGCTTTCAATAGAATTGATACAGTTCCACTCCAGAAGAGTGAAATATGGGTATATTATAAAATATCAACATAAACTCGCTCCAAAGGAACGTAATCTGAAAAACAATCTTTGAGGGTTTGATTTCAAAGTCAGGGCAACCGCATCTAATTTGAGTAATTTCAACCCATGACTGACCTGAACTCAATTAGTCGTTATCTGTTCAATAGTTGGTTGTTGGTCTCGCAAATTCCACTTTTAAATACGTTTTTTTAGTTTACAAATTTTGTTTTAAATGCAATGCTGATGGATTTTATTGCTAAGACCAACAACGGCAAAAAATTTCGCACCTACGGAGCGATAAGGTTAATATTTGTCTGGATTTCTACCAAGATTGGACTCCGCTAGAGTCAATTGGCGTTCGTTTTACCATTTACAAATTCTCACATTTACAAATTTCCACATCTACAAACCCTAATCACGTGGCGACTCCATAAAGAAGTATTTCCGATTCGTGGCGAACAAATAATAATCTCCCACTTTGCGCAAGTGAATCAGTTCGTTTTCATCGAGTTTATTGGCTTGCTCGTTGAGGAAATAATTGTTGTAAGCGGTTTTGACAAATAAATGTGCTGTTTGGAGTTGGTTTGTTTTGGCAATTCCCTGCTGATTGAGTTGATGGAATTTGTGTAAAAGTGAATCTACTTGCTCGATTTCCGGACTGAATTTGCAAACTGTCTTGCTCATTAGTTTGATAGTTTTGCTGCAATAGAATGAAATTTCATTCAGCTTTCCCGACTGCTTCACTGGTTTCGGAAATCACTTTCTCCAAATTGAAATAGCTTTCGTGGAAACCTTTCGATTTGTTTTGGAAAATGACCAGACATAGGCAAAATCCAACCGAAAGATAGAGGAATTGATCTCGAGATTCAATTTGGTTGGAGATGCCTGTGAAAAGCAACTTTTCTTGCCGTTCGTTTTCGGGTTTATAGAGTAAAAGCAACAGCAAAAACAAACCGAAAGTAAGCAGAAGCGTGATTTTGCTCGCCACGGAAATCAATGGGAAAGTCCTGACCGAAAAAAGTGAATCGGTTGGTGGAAGTCATCCATACGAAAAGTGCCGTGGTAAACAGCAGAACTGGAATGCCCAATAGGCTGAAATGGGTTTCGCCTGCTTGGGTTTTGGCGAGTTTGAATTGGGTTTGAATGCTTCCGAAAAAAATCAGGCAAAGCATTCCGAAACAAGCAATCAACTCCAACACGAGCCACTCGGAATGTTCAGAAATGAGGTAGCGAGGAACGACCAAATCGCTGGTTTGGGTAATGTGCGAAGCTCCTTGGCTGAAATGCGGTTGGAGTTTCATGTATTGCTCTTCCAAATCTATTTCGTTAGAATTACTGTGCGAGTTGGAAACAAAATAGTTGATAAGCCACTGATTATGTGCAGATTGCAAAATACTTTGAAAGGCTTCGGATTTGAATGGCTTACTCAAAATCAAACTCTAGAGCTTTCCGATTGGAGAACTCCAGCCCGATATTTTATGTAACTATATTTCTTGGAAAGTTTCTGAGGTGTTTTGGAAAAAGCAAAAGTCAGAATGATGAATGCTCCAAACAAGAAAATACCTAAATTCAGGAACTTGATTTTCTTCATCCATTTCGATTGGGCAAAATCCAGAATGAAACCCCCGAAGCGGATTTGCCAGAAAATTCCCGTTGCCAACCAAACAATCAGCAATGCCCAAGTCAGAATTGGAATATTCTCTATTCCGAAAATAATGAGCTTGGCTTGGTGGAAAACTCCCACCACAAAAATTAGCGTGGCAATTGAAAAAGCAACGATTCTGCTGCGAGAATTCGGCAATAAATTAGGATATTGTTTCAGCGCAATTCCCAACAACACAAAGTGGATGAGAGCATATAGCAAAAACATGATGGCATAACCCGCATCGTTCATCAGAATAACCAAAAAGGTAATTCCAAACGAGCCAGCCCGCAAATAGGGAATATTTTTCAGAATACTTGGTGTGGAAACAGCACTAAAAGGAGTTCTTGCCACTGTTTGCTTTATCTTTTTTCGGATTGACAGATAAAGCCAACCATCCGATTGGGAATTGAATTGAATGAGTGCCGAGTCGATGGCGTAGAAAAGCACCACGGGAATGAAAAGATTGGAAATGCGCTCGAAAAATGTGATTCCCAAATGGGCAAATGAGAAAACCGCTCCACCCAAAAACAGCAGAAATGGAATGTGCAACGTCCGAATGGATTCCGCCAATCTCGTTTTGAAATTGCTGTTCGTTTGCCAAATTTTCAGTTTCAGAAACCAAATGAAGAAGAAACCATAAGTGAACCCGACAGTCCACAAAAAGTGGGTTTCCGAGTTGGTAATGGCATTGTATTGCTTAATATCAATATTGGAAATTGGGTAGAAAGTGGAAATCCGCCATTGCAAATAGACCCGAATCAGCAAGAAAGCGTAGAGCAAAACATACATGGACAGCTCAATTCGAGATAAATTATTCGCTTGGTAAAGAGCTCGTGTAGCGGAAAACAATCAGCAGTAGAACGCTTGCCAGAAACAGATAAATATAATGCGTTTTGAGTTTATTCTCATCTCTTCTGTCCACAAATCTCATTTGCCAAGCAAGTTCTGATTGCCCGTTTTTAGTTTCCAAACGGAAAACCTTTCCTTGGTAGAAAGTACCATTTGGTTCGATTTCTCCGATAGAATTATGGTCTGTCAGTCGGAAATCCAATTTCTCATCCGAAGCATTTACCTTATATTCCACTTCGGCGTTGATGTGGTTCAGATTTTTTGGGTCGAGCAAGCGAGCCGAAATAATAAACTCCATCGACCAGATTCACCTGCCAAACCATCGGTGGAAATTGTGTCAGGTTGAGACGAAAAACTGAAAATTGCTTTTTCGCCCAACTCCAACCGCTTGCCTTTGACTCTATATTTTCTGGATTCAACAAAAGTAATTCTGCCAGTTGAACCAAATTCGGAATTTTCCAACCTGAAAATTGGCGTTTGTTTTTTACCCAATCCAACAAACAAACTGCTTTGGTTGGAAACAGTAATGGCAAAAACTGTTGAGGTTTGGAGTAATTTGAAATCGACCTGCCCATCGGTTCGGAAGCTGATTGAGTCATTTCGACAGCAACGCTTCCGAAAGTAACAAATGGTAATCTTCAGAGAATTCAGTTCGGTCTAACTTTTCACATTGGGCGAACCACGTTCTTCACGCAGTAAGTAACAATTTTCCCACATTTTGGCAAAACCTTTCAGTTCGTTCGTTTTCGAGAGAATATTCGCCACGTCGTAATACATATAAATCAGCGAACTGGAATCGGCTCGTGTTCTGAACGCCATCAACCTGTGTTTGCAAAGTATAAATCGCTTGTTTCCGATTGATTTTTCTGGATTGAAAGTCTAAGATAAACACTAGAATCAGGCGTTTTTAACTCAATACTTTCTTTGAACGGAATGCCATAATTTGCTCGATTCGACAAATCCATATCGCTTTTCTTGCTCCTTTTTCTGGTTGGATTTCGAGATATAAATCGGAGAATGAATTCCCACCGAACTGATTTCGAAACTGTCTCCCACCGAATTGACAGAAAACTCGCCCGAATGCTGACTCCAAATAACCTCTTTTGGTTTTGAATTGCCGATGAGCAAAACAGAATCTTGAAACTCATAACCCTGATGCTCCACAATGTGGAAATCTGTGTTTTTGGCAATTGCCTCGGAAGGATAGAAATAGCTCTGCAAAGTCCAAAATGAAAATCCGACCAACACGAAAAATCCAACTAAATAAAATCTGAACTGACTGCTTGGCTTTCCCTTCTCGGAAATCCACAAAAAGGAAGATTCCGAGAGGAAAGCAAGCGTAATAAGTAAGAAGCTGGAAAATGTGTAAAACATAATTACCGCTTTCGGGAGGTTTTGGTTGAGATGTGAGACTGAGTTGCGTTTATCTACATTTTTCCGTGTTAATTTTGCTAGTTGAAGTTTCTTAACTTCGACTCCATCTGCCGAAAGTTTCCTAACTTTCTTATTTTTAGCAAGTTAGGAAACTTGCAAATATTGATTCAAGGCTAAGAAGCCTTGAATAGCAAGTCGGGTTTGCAAACCCGATTCTACGGAAATGTTTTCGCTCAATCATATTTTCTCTAAAATCTAATGTCTAACGTCTTTCATCCAAATTCTCCAAGCTCCAAACCGAAAATACTGATTTTGATTCCAATATAATTACTTTTGGCAATATCTAAAATTCAGAATCAAGTAAATGTAGATGAACAACCTATCGGAAACCCAAGCTTGACCTCAATAAAATAGCATGAAAAAACACTTACTCTTTTTATTCACTTTATTCCTTTTTTCAACTTCCCACGCTCAAAAAAGACCGAAAGTAGGCTTGGTTTTAAGCGGTGGCGGAGCAAAAGGCTTGGCGCACGTTGGCGTTCTGAAAGTACTGGAAGCCAACCATATTCCCATAGATTACATTGTGGGAACTTCCATGGGCGGAATTGTGGGTGCATTTTATGCCGCAGGTTTCAATGCCGAAGAGTTGGAGAAAATCGTTACTTCCGATGAGTTCCAAGAATGGGCTTCGGGCAAATTGGGGACAGAACACCGATTTATCTCTCCGAAAGAGCAAGAAAACGGTTCTTTCGTATCTTTTCAAGTAGGGATTGATTCTGGCTTTTCGACTTCCTTTCAGCCACAATTCATCAACGATGCACCATTAAATTTTGCCTTGGCACAATATCTTTATATACCAAGTAAAAAGGCAAATTACGATTTCGATAAGTTGCCCATTCCATTCCGATGTGTCGCAGCCGATATTTTTACGCAGGAACAAGTAATTCTCAAAATCGGGAGATTTAGGAGAAGCCGCTCGGGCAACCATGGCAGTTCCTTTGGTTTTCGGGCCAATTCCAGTCAATGGCAGGTATTTATACGATGGCGGTTTGCTCAATAATTTTCCCGCAGACGTGATGCGCAAAGAGTTCAAACCCGACATAATTATTGGCGTGAACGTTTCCTCTAGCGATTTTGACGAATATCCGACAGGCGATGAGGCAAAGAAGCTCATTAAAAACTCCATGAAATTCCTTTTCATGGACAATGCCGACCTCACTCCACTCAAAAAAGGAGACATATATATAGAACCCAAATTAGACAGTCTCAACATTGGCTCGGGCGATTTCGAAATGGCAAACGAAGCCATAAAAAGTGGTTACGAAGCTACTTTAGAACAACTTGACAGCATCAAAATTAGTATTCCCGATACGCTTACGGAAACTCGCTCATCCAACCTGGCAAAGCTTACCGATTTTGAACAAGCACATTTTGGGAAAATAAATATAACGGGATTGAATGATGCGCAAAGTAGCCACGTCAGAAAATTGCTTGCCTCCCGCAAAAACAGCAAAAGTGGGGAAATCAGTGTTTCCGAACTCCGAGAAGGCTATTACAGACTGCTTTCAGAACCGTTTTTCAAAGGAGCTTTGCCAACCATTTCTTACGACACGCTTGGCTTCTATTCATTCAACCTAGATGTGGATGCAGGGCAGAAAATAACCGTAGAATTAGGCGGAAATCTATCTTCCCGGAGTGTGAGTGCAGGTTTTGTTGGATTGAAATACAGCTTTCTCGATAAACTCTTCTACGATTTCAATCTTAATGCTTTTTCTGGCAGGTTCTACACTTCTGTCCGTGGGCAAACCCGAATTGTTTTCCCGACCTACAATCCGTTTTTCATCGAAGGCGATGTTACCTTCAACAGTTGGGAATATTCCAACACTAGCGAATTGGTTTTCAACAATACTGAGGCAGAAGTGGTAGATAGAGTCGATCGGTTTGCAGGCATTGGCATCGGCACTAATTTGGGGAGACGAAACACTATTTTAGTCCGATTTGGCTATGCGAACGACAAAGATTTGTACTTCAGCGATGACGAATTCAGCGTTTCCGATGAGCTGGACGAAACCAAACTAAGAGTCTGGGTTTCCGAAGTCAGCTACTTCCGAAGCACGCTCGACAAAAAATCCTTTGCCTCGAACGGAGACCAAGTGAGACTTAGCATTAAATACGTTTCAGGAACAGAATCTTTGGTTGTAGGTTCAACCTCCCAACTCCAAAACCAAGAACACCAAAGAAGTTGGATTCAGCTAAGAGCCAGATATGACCAATATTTCGGCCAGAAAATCAAGTACGGAACCTCCTTGGAAGCCTCCATGACCAATATGCCACGCTTCTCCAACTACAAAGGCTCGCTGATCAACGCACCTGCATTCTATCCTTTGCTCGACAGCAAAACACTTTTCCTAGAAGATTTCCGAGCCTACAATTATGCGGCCGCAGGCCTGAAAACCATCATTCCCATTAGCGGAAATAATTTTGAGTTCCGCATGGAAGGCTACGGATTTCTCCCTTACCGCAAAATCATAGAAGGCGCAAACCAAGAAGCCAAACTCGCAGACGCATTCAGCAATCCAGAATTTGCCGCCACGGCAGCCTTGGTTTATCACACGCCATTCGGCCCAATCAGCGGTTCGCTCAACTACTATACTGACGAAAACTACAAATTTGGCGTATTTCTGAATGTAGGTTATCTGCTGTTCAATAATAGAATGTTGGGCGATTGATTTTTTCGGATTTTGTAACTGATAACCTCTAGGTTGTCAGAATAGCTAGAATACGAATAAGCTAAGTTCTTCAAGGTTTTTAAAACCTTGAAGAACTTCTTTTTAAGAAAAAAAGGTTGGTTGGATTTCACAGATTCCCAATTGGTGAGTGGCTTCGGAAGCTTTTCAAAAATTGAGAGTTTCTGGCACTATTCAGTTCCGCCAATTTTGGGCAACTGGCAATTCGTAGAAATCATTGGGTGGCGTTTGAATTTGAGAACTGATTGAGTTCAACTAATTTTTGTCCAAAATTGAATGCGGTTTTTCCGATGAAAGCGCATCAGAGATGCAAAGCTTGATTACGGTGCGCATTGGAAATGCGACCGAGTGGGGATATTTTCACAATGAATTGAAATACAAGTAGTCAAAACAATTCCAATAAAAAACTGAACCTTTAGACCTGCCAAGTCTCCGAGACTTGGCAGGTCTTTTTATGTTAATCTTCAAAACCCAATCCACCCACTTCCGAGTTGTGTTGTTGAACAAAACCGAAATAACCAAAATCAACCATGAAATCCACCGCAATCTACTGGCTCAGAAACGACCTCCGACTTCACGACAATGAAACGCTGACTAGAGCGATTGAGGAAAACGAACAGGCTTTGCCAGTTTTCATTTTCGACCCACGCAACTTCCAAATGCTCCAAATCTATGAAGGTGTGGAAATGCGTAAATCTGGAATCAATCGCTATCATTTTCTGAAAGAAAGCTTGGAAGATTTGCGAAAAAGTCTAAAAGAAATTGGTGGAAATCTGCTCATCAAATTTGGCAAGCCAGAAGAAGTTCTTCCCGAACTCGCCCAAGAGTTTGGCGCAAACAAAATCTACGCTCAAAAGGAAATTGCTTCCGAAGAAACTACGGTGGAGCAGAAAGTAGCGGAAAGTCTGCGAACCATCAATACAAAATCTTTGAATTGCGAACTCGAATTGGTTTGGGGAAAAACGCTCTATCATTTGGATGACATTCCCTACGAGCCACACGAAATTCCGCTCGTCTCCAAAACCTTCCGAATCAAAGTAAGCAAGGAAACGGAAATCCGTGCCACTTTTCCCACTCCAAACAAAATTGAAACGCCAAACTTGGGAAATTGGGGCGAAATTCCCACTCCAAAAGAACTGGATTTCAAAGCAGAGGAGATTACCGAGAACCAAAAAATCTACCAAGGTGGGGAAACTGCTGGCTTGGAGCGTCTCCAATACTATACTTTTGAAAGCGAGTTGCTCAAAAACTACAAGTGGACCCGAAACCGCTCTTTGGGAATGGATTACAGCAGCAAATTCTCTCCTTGGATGGCGTTGGGCTGCCTTTCGCCAAGGAAAATCCATGAAACTGTAAAACTGTTTGAGGCGGAAGTCAAGCGAAACAAGGGCACTTGGTGGTTGATTTTCGAAGTGGTTTGGCGAGATTTGTTCAAGTTCCAAACCCT
Source organism: uncultured Cytophagales bacterium (assembly GCA_963729615.1). Taxonomy (GTDB): domain Bacteria; phylum Bacteroidota; class Bacteroidia; order Cytophagales; family Flammeovirgaceae; genus JBLIFI01. Next base: position 123,860 of record CAVSOI010000017.1, on the reverse strand, counting down.
CCGCTTCGGCAACCTAATTTTTGCCGAGGGCGGAATCAAAAAGCGTGAAACCAACTGGAAATACGATGTAGAACTCTTCGACCGCTGGCGATTTGGCAATACGGGAATTCCCTTTATAGATGCACATATTCGGGAACTCAACGAAACAGGCTTCATGTCGAACCGTGGGCGAGTGAACTGCGCGAGTTTCCTGACAAGAGACTACGAAATTGATTGGCGTTGGGGAGCAAGCTGGTTCGAAACCCAACTCCTCGACTATGATGTGTGCAGTAATTGGCTAAACTGGAACACGCAAGCCACGGAAATCTACTACACAAATCCAATCCACCAATCGTTAAAATACGACCAATTAGGAGAATATGTCCTCAATTGGTTGCCCGAACTTAGCAAACTTCCGCAACCGATTTACCATGCACCTTGGCTGGCAAAAGAGTTGGAAATTGAGCCTGCCTCCAACTATCCCGAACCTGCATTCCTGCAAAAAAAGTGGAATCGCTCCATCCAAAACCTCCGAAAAGTATATTTGGGCGAGGAAGTGAAAATCGGAAAGCGTGGAAAAGTTGTGAAGAAGATTTGAGGTTTTTTGTTTAGGTCCACTTTAAGACTTTAGAAATATAAGCCATACTCTCCACTAGCTGAAGCTAGTGGCAATTGAATGAAAAACTTGCTTAAATTCTCAAGGTAGCATCACTCAATTCTATTTTTGGAATTGAACAAGTACAAAACGGCAAATCTAACAATACATCCATAATGCATCATTTGTAACCATTTTCAAAGGGTTGATGACGAGACTTAAAAACCGAACCTTTGGGTAACATAAGGTAGTATGAGCATGCTACTCATACAAATTAGGAATTCCCCTCCTCGCTCTTTTCTTATCGAAAGTACCTATTCGCAAACCTATGCTCACTTCATGGGTTGTACCTGCTACTTGTCCAATTTCGGGGCAATTCTTTCGCTGTTAAGTTCGTCTTTAAACTTCCCAAAAACCTCAAAACTAAGCCAATCCATCTTCGGTAAACCCCAAAATTGAATGCGGAGAGGAGCTTATGGAGGTTTAGTGGGGGAATCTGCAGGATTATTTTTGTGCAACGACTCGTGCAAGTCTTAAACGAAGTGTGATTTGCACCTAAATCCACTTCAATCATTCCATGACGGGTTTCAGACTTGACAGCTTGAAATCAAAAAATGCTAATTCCAATAATTGACCTCAGGTCTGAATACTTGGAAAAATGTTTAGACACAAGTGCGCTTCGCTCAACACTTGCGCTAGTTGGAGGTGAAACAATCTAGTCGGTAGCCTCCGCTCAATGCTGTCAACTTAGCGACTCGGGAGAGTCGCTGTACAGTTTGAATTCGTACCACGACTCTCCCGAGTCGTCACGTATGAGCTTTTTCTTTCAAAAATTAGGACAAGTAATATGATTACGAAATCCTTTCTTCCTTAAGTTGACAGCATTGGGTTTCCGCTCCGACTTTAATCGCCAAATTCATCCGAGTTTCAGAAAACGCAAGATGCTTGACCTGTGCTTGTGGCAGAATCGAGCGGACGCTCTAAATATGAAAAGGTCGTAGGAAAAAACATAAGAGTAGATGAAGGTATTTTTAATCAGATAGCTTTTTTAGGTTAATGCCTGTTTGCTTAGTATTTCCTGCACTATCCATTGCCACAAGTTTAATGTAATCGTAATTGGAACCATATGTTCTTATGACTCCAATTCTTTTATATTTTTCTTCATCCTTATATTTTATATAAACTAATGAATCTTGTTCTAGCTTATAATTAAATTCTTTCATCTGCTCCATTGGCTTATCTTTAAGCCCTTGTATGAAATTCATCATACTCCCATCCATATATATCATGCCCTCATTTTTATCATAAAAAGAAACTTCAATATTTATCCCTGACAACATTGCCATTCCGATTCCTAAGCCTAATCTTTTACCGTCACCCATATCCTTCTTATCCAATGACTCTGAAATTAGAGGCACAAGATCGACTTTATATCTACCCTGTAATTTTGACACCTCAAAAAAGGTGTTTCCATCCGATTCTGTATCAGACTGACATGATATTGATAAGACAAATATCAATAAAGCGCAAAATCTAATTAAGTGATTTTTCATAACATAGTTTTTTGTGAAGTAATAAATCCTCTCTGTAGGCATATCCTGTGGCTTTTTGCTGTTCTATAAATGAATAATAGCAAATTTAGGTGCGGAAAAAGAACAGCTATTGGGTAAAACAACCAGTAAAGACCGGACGCTCTTCCATATAATTATATCGCATGAACGTTGCGCTAGAACTACGAGCAGTGGAGTAGATGGTTTACAGCTTTGCTTTCACTAATTTTCTTAGAAAGTCAATTAACTTTTTTTGATACGCCTCTATTGTAGATTCATCACTAATATAAACTTCTAAATCTTCAACTCTTTCATTAGCTAAATCAATCAAATGTTCTGATATAATCACATTTTCAGCTTTTTGGCTTAACATAGCAAATAACCTATTATCTATTTCTAAATCATCATCATTTAGCATTATCTGGTTCGCAAGATTTTCTAATTGCTTTTTACTTTCAATCAAATGTTCCCTGATTAACTCACTCATTATTCTCTACATTTAAGCCTTATTGCCATTTAACTCCTTTAGAGCTTGTATTCCAAAAAAAACATAAGTTTTTCCAATTACTTTTTTGCGTTCGTTTATCTAAAATCTATCGGATATACCTTTGAAAATCTGCAATAACTTGATTTTCAAGAAGTAATAGATTTAATACTTGAATTTGATACCCATACTTGTCATAGACTTTCGCTTCATTTCAAGGGTAGTATTATCACCATACTAGGCGGGATTTATAATCTAGAGGAGCAGGGTTCAAGTTTTCTAATAATCTCCTCATCTTAATTACCTACAACGTTCTGGCTAAATGCCCTGACGAAGCAGTCGCAAGTTACGGCAATCACACTTTGTTGTAGACAGTTTATTTTTTATTTACTGTTAATATCTCAACTTCTTTATTCCTCCGAATTGAGTCTTCTCTAAATAAATATCGTTTAGTATCAATAGGAGAACTAATAGGATGAAACTTTATCTTTACCTGTGAAACAAATGAACTTATCGAAGTATTTCTATAACTATCTAAAAAATCTCTAGAGTATTTATTCACACAATGTAGTTTAAATAGCGCAGCAAGTGAGTAAACTGCATTTCTTAAGTTTGCTTCAGTTTTAGAAGACAATCCGTTGTGTTTTATTGCATTATAAGATTTCCACCAAAATGGTTGTTCTCTAACAGAATCCCAAGTTGAAAATGGCTCTATGGAGGCATTCATAGGTCTGACATATATTTCAGGACATGAAAGAATATAGTCTTTGAAATAAAAATAATCTCCAAAGTTCCAATTTCGCTCCCTCTTCAATTGCCCGCTTCTTCTATCAGTTTCGTGATACTTTCTATATAATGAGATGTCTGATTCTTCTGAACACTTATACTTAGACCATTCCTTGAAAAATATTTCTATCTGCACACAGCTTCTAATAATTATGTCTCTTAGGACGGGTGAGTGTACATCAAGATGACTTTCTTCATCAATAGGCACTACTTTTATGAAATCTATAAAGTCTGCCTCTATAATTTGATACTGGTCGTATGTATTACCAATACCTAACGCAGCCCCTTCATTATGTAAACTACAATATGACCATCCTCCCTGAAGCTTTTCATTTTCACATTCAATATGCATACATACGTTTGATGATTCTTGAGTGGACTCCATGAATTCTAGTATTAATTAATAATTGCATACAACTAGTGTATACTACGTAACAATTACCCATACACCTCTTATATCCAAATCTAGTCTTTCCACGTGATAAATCAAAAGAAAGCATGCTTATCTATACCCATTCCAACCGTTTCTAAACCTTTAACTCATAAGGCAAAACCGCATTCAATTTTGAAAGCCAGTAAATGGCATGATGGTTACAATAGAAAGTCAGGTTTTGTTGTTGAACTGGTTTCCTAACTCTCGTTCAAGGCTTTTAAAATTGGCGGGTGTGTTCAGCCAATTGAAATGCGAGGGATTACTTCCGATTTGTGTGGAGTTTCAGAAAGCGTAAATCAACTATCGGCTTGTAAAATCCAACTTCACTTGAAATTTCGCACTCATTCAACCTAAAACAAAGCCGTTGCCTGCACACTCCCAATATGAATCGCAGGCAATTCTGGCGGTTTTCTACCATTGTAAGTAATACCAATTTGCAGGCCATTTGCCAAGCGTTGCGACCAATTGATTTCCCAACGCCAGTTTTGACCAATGCTCAAAGCTTCCAACATTTCGTAGCCAACGGGTGAATTGGCATTCCCCTCAAAGTCGATGCTGATGTAGCGGATGGAGGCGAGGATGACGCTTTTTATTTGCTTGGAGAAACGAGTTTTTAGTGCGAATTCGTGGAGTTGGGCGGTTTCCGTGGCATTTTGCAAAATATTGTCTTTGTTTTTGAGCGAGTAGGCTACCGAAAAACGCATACTTGGCTTGGGTTGGAAAGTGAATTCGGGAGCGATGGAGAAGGTTTCCACCAAATAGTTCTGGTTGTCCAACACATCCGAAGCCAACTCTCTCCTGCTCTGTTCCAATTCTAATTGGGAGCTTAATTTTTTACTCCAATTCCTACGGAAATTGATGGTTTGGGAAGTAGTTCTGTTTTCTTGAAAACCCGAAGTGAGCAGTTGCCGATTTTCGGAGATTCGCCATTTCCATTCCGCTCCAAATTTCGGATTCTTTCTGTTGAAGAAAACCGTATTCAGCCAGTTGATTTGACTCGACAGCAAATCACTTTCCGCCACATTCCCTAAAAATGGCAACAATCTATTTGCTGGCGAGCTATCTGTGGTTTTTCTGCTTACCAACAAAGCCACATTTCCAGAGAATTTGTTCAATAACTTTTTCGCTCCTTTCGCTTTGCGCCAAGTGTTTGGAGTTTGCCAACTCAATCGGTAATTCAACGTAGTGCTGAATGCCAACACATATTCATCGGTCGGGCGAAAAAATTTGGCGAAAGTGCGTTCTTCTGGGTTAATGGCGAGGTAAAACTCGTTCAAATCTTGCTCGCCATCGCCATTGTCGTCTCGCCAAGTGTGCGTTCCCAAACCCACATCTACGGGCAGGAAAAAGAATTCTCGCCTCAATTCTCTGCCCGAAGCGGTTGCCCAACTCAAATCCTGCTTCACATTATTGTCCAAAAAACTCCTTCGCCAATCGACTCGCCCCATCACGGTTTCCTCAAATTTGGAGTTTCCCGAATCAAGTAAATTTTCGAGTTGTCGGTAAGTCAATAATACGTTCAGATTTTGCTTGTCATCCGTTTTTTCGAGATTGAAATTGAGTGTTTGCGCTTTGGTAAATTCTTTCAATTCGCCTTGTTGGGGCAAAAAATCGGTGCGGAGTGCGAAGTCGGTACGGAATCGCAAACCACGATTTTCTAGCAATGAATCGGAGCTTTGCACGTAGGCTTGATGTTGCTCGAAGTTCATAAATGTGCGCAAAACCGCTTCGGTTTGGTTGGAGACAATCGTATTTTTATCTGTGCTGAATTGGTAGCCTGGCACGAAGTTTTTCCCTTGCCAACTCACATCTCCCAAAAATCGAGTCCAACTCGCTTTAGTCGAATCTCGGTCGGAATCGAGCCAGAAGAAATTGGAAACGATTCGGAATTTTCCGAGGTTTTGCAAAAGTCCTGCTCGTTGCTGAAATCCTTCTGCCTGATTGGTTCGGTTTCGGTAGGCGAGTTGGTAGCTGAAATATTCACGCTTCTTGTTTTGGAGTCGGAAACCTGCTTGGGCAATTCGGTCGGTTGCCAGCGAGTCGCTTTCAATTGCCCAATCTCGGTCAAAATCCACCGAACGGAATCGGTCAATTGGGCGAAAAGTGTTGGCAACCTGCTCGAAAGTGACAAAACTTTCGAGTTTGTATTTTGGCAACAGCTTCACTTTCCCACCTTTATTGCTGTAACCGACTTTGAAAGCAGTTCCAGAATTATCATTATTTCCTAATTCCGAAAATAGGTTTACATCTTGATTGGAGACTCCGATTTCCGTGAAAATTTCTTCGGTTTTGGAGATTTGCAATCGGTTTGCCCAAGTGAGCAACTGCCTTTTGTTTGGAGCGGGCAATTGCCGAACGGGCGCAAAACTTCCCTGCGAAACTCCTCCGACTGGCGCAATCCAAACATATTCCCTTCCGTTGGCGGTTGGATTTCCCAAAATGTAATCGCCATTCCCGAATCCGACCTCACTGAAAACAACGGAAAACAACGGATTGACTTCCGAATTTGCACGCACCAAAATTGTGTAACTCACTCCACCCAATAAAGTATCTTTCTCTGTGTAAAGCACTTGGTTTGGGTCGAATTGCTCAATTTCCTTGGCAGAATTTGCTACGGCTTGCAATAAATCATCGCCCGAAGTGGAGAGAATGAAGCGGTCGGAGTCGCTCAAATTTGCCAATAATGGCGCATTTTTATTGTCCTGTTCCCGATAGAACTGGAAAGTGGATTCAAACTTTTTGTAGCGGAAAGATTGTGCAGTTTGCAAGATGGAGCGACCGTAATTTTGCGTGGCATATTCAAAATCGACCCGAATTCTGGAGAAACGAGTAATGATAATTCGGTTTGTGAAAGTAACTTCAGAAGTATTGTAATCAATTGTGTAATCGAAATCGAAACCACGTTGCAAAAGTTGCCCATCCAAGTAAACCCGTTCCGAACCTGCCAAAATCACGATGAATCGCTCGCCATTTCCACCTCGCAATCGGTACGGGCCTTGCACGCCTTCGATGGAAGCCACCGTGTCGGAATTGAATTGCCCTTTGGCAGCCGAAATCCCAATTTTGGAACTGATTTCCCAATCCGAAAAGCGTTTGGTGGAGTCGTCAGAAGCGTAATTTATTTGGAGTTGTGCGCCTTGCACATTTTTGTAATATTTCAAGAAATAAGAACTCGAATCGTTTTGGAAAACTACATCGCCCGCAGAAAGCAAACCGTATTTATGGCGGAGTTCAATCAGAATTCTGTCAAAATCCTGAATTTGCTGTGTGTTTCCCTCAGGCTGAAATGGAATGTTCTGGTCGGAAATGGTGGCGGTCAGTTCCAAATCTTTGGTCAGCTTCCCTTCCAATTGAAGATTGAGCGCAGAAGTTACCGAAACATCTTGCGCATTTCCCGAGCCGAAAGTTACGCCACGAGTCAGGCTTCCTGTTTTTTGAATTTCCTCGTCTGTTCCGATTCCTTTCAGCGCAAATAGTTCTTCTTCTTGAACAGGTTTCAAATTGCCTTTTTTGGAGTTTCCATCAATGGGTTTCCCTCGTTCTTCATAGTATTTATTGATGTCTCGGTTGGAGTAAGTTTTGGAAAAATCAATCGGGAAAACTCGATAACAAACCGAAATAGAGTCGGGGAATTGGAAAACTTCGCTCGAATCTGATAAATTCAGTTCGGCAGAATCCAACCAGAAATTGAATAAATTATCAGTTAGTGAATACTCAAACCTAATTGCACTTTTCCAATTCGGGAAGCTGGGTTTTATGCTGAGAATCCGAAACGTAGAGGAATCCAAACTAGCAGAATCCAACCGAAACTGTTGGGTGGAGAAAGCAATGGTTTTGCAGGTTTTGTTTGATTGGGCGGAAAGAGGAAGAAAGAAGAAAGAGGAAAGAAGAAGGAGAAAGAGTGTTTTTCTGTGGTTGGATTTTGCTTTTGGTGGTTGGTTGGAAGAAAGAGGAAAGAGGAAAGAAGAAAGAGAATTAAGAATGAAGAATGAAGAATGGAAAACAGAAAATGCAGGTTCTTTCTCACTTGTTTTCAAGCATGAAAGTTTGAAATTACTTGCTCTATTTTTTCTGAGTCGGACATCGAAACATTCACAATCTGCCTATTTATTTATAGTTTTTTGTAGTAAACGACAAAAAATCCTAAGTAGATAATTACTTAGGATTTTCGTTTGAAGTTTTATTGGCTTTATTTTTACCAGCGAAATAACCACCCATTCCAGAAATGGCTGCAGTAACAACTATTTTCAAAATTTCAACGGCAATAGTGTCCTTGTCGTTATGTAAAGCATATATTACCAAGGAAAATACAAGTAATACTAAAATGAGTATAAATAAATAATTGATTATTGAATTATGCTTTTTCTCTGTTCTTTCAGACTTAAGATTAGCTGCCTGAGCTTCTATCATTAACTTTGCATGTTCATAACCCTTATTTAAATCATGTTTTTCTAGTTCAAGTCTTTTTGAATCATTAGCGATTTGTTGTTTCTGATTCTCTAAAAAACTGCTTATAATTTCAGTGTCAACAGGTCGGCTAGCAGTTTTCGGGACATTACCTTTACTTCTGTTTGTCAAAATGCTATATGTTTAATGTAGGCTTGGAAATACGAATTTCTAATTTGCCAAAAGGATTCTTCTTGTCTCCTAAATTTGGCGTACTTATTCTAATCTCTTTTATAGACTTCTTCTCCTCGGATTCCATCATCTTAACAAGTTCATTTGGAGATACCTCTTCAAATGATGTGATTCTATTAGTGAAGAAATTCTTTCTGTAATTAGGTGTACGATTCATAATTTCTTTTACTTAATGTTCATTACTAATATAACTAACATAGTTACAAATAAAGCAAATATTATTATAAAAGGTTCATAAATGATGATGTTGTGTTACTATACCTAAACTTTGAATGTCTCATGTTTCGGAGTAATCTGAAAATCTTCGTGGCAAATCCGCCCAATCTTCTCAATCTTGGTGTAACTTTGCCACTTATTCCAATTTCCACTTCCATAAACCCACTTCATGGACGATTCCAAACCATTCGAAGGTAAAATTATATTTTTCACGGCTCCGTCTGGTTCGGGGAAGACAACAATTGTGCGTAGGCTTTTAGAACAGAACGACAATTTGTCTTTCTCTATTTCAGCCACTACCCGAAAACCTCGTGGAAAAGAAGTGCATGGAGTAGATTACTATTTCCTGACTGCCAAGGACTTCCTCCACAAAGTGGCTCAAACCAAATTTGCCGAATACGAGGAGGTTTACAAAGGCTTGTTCTACGGCACGCTAAAGGCGGAAATTGACCGAATTTGGGCCATGAAAAAAACACGTTTTAGTGGATATTGACGTGAAAGGCGGTCTGAGGTTGAAAAAGCGTTTCCCCACAGAATCGCTGGGAGTTTTTATCAAATTGAAAGGATTGCATGTTTTGGAAGACCGACTTCGGACACGCAATACAGAATCGGAGGAACACATCAAGAAAAGGCTAGACCGAGCGGCGTACGAACTCACATTCTCCAACCAATTTGATAAGGAATTGGTAAATGACAACTTGGAAGAAGCTGTGGAAGAAGCGCAGAAATTGGTGGATGAGTTTATAAGAGAATGATTCATCATTATAAATCCAAAAAAGCTAACTAATGGGAGGAAACAAACGGGTAATAGATTCTTTTTTTGAACTTGAGCAGAAAGAGAGGCTTTTTAAACTTAAAAAAGAAGAAGTTTTCGTTTGGGATGTGGTAAGGTATTTTGTTTTTGGGAAACTGCTGTTTGGAAATAGTTTCTATGCTAAAACAGATACAAAAAAGACAAAAAAGCCAGTTATTTATTACCTTAAGGTTGCCACTAATTTAGTAGAAAGCACTTTCAAGATACTATTTAAGAAGTATAAATACGTTTTCATCATTAACTCTAGGTATTTCGACCAAGCATCCAATTCCTATTATGACAGAAATTTTAGAGAAATTTTAGATTGTGTTGGCTCTGAGTCTTTTGTGATTGAGCTACATAAAGATGGAATTTCCAAAAACTATTTAGGCGAGAAACGCTTTTTTGCGTTCCCATTTCTATTAGGAATTTTTCGTTCATTGACTCCAAAAAAAAAGCGCTACAACTTCCGAAAGTTAATTCATATTTTATCCAATCAATTTTCTATTCCAGAAGATTTGGAAAAGGGTGAATACTATAACTCCGTATTGAATGAGTTCGGACTGCTATCTAGCACACTTGGGTTCATCTTTAAACTTGTAAAACCCAAAGCGGTTTTTTATGGTCAATATGGGATGAAAGGATGTGTAAAAGCCTGTGCAGATTTGGGCATCGACTCCATAGAGATGCAACATGGTAGAATCCAGCTAGAGCATCTTTTCTACTCCTATCCGAGAGGATTTGAAGATGTCAGAAGTGTTTACACACCTACACATTTCCTTACTTATTCTGAGTATTGGTACAGCCAAGTTAACTTTCCTATTATTGGAGATTATGTGCCAATTGGGAATTCCGAAGTATCTCAAAACACCCAACCAAGCGTTGGAAGTGGTAAAAACAGTTCAATTCTTGTGATTGACGGGCTGATTGGGCATGTAGATTTGTCTGATTTCTTATTGCAAATCTTAAAAAAAGGTCTGGAGAATGAAATCATATACAAACTCCACCCCGACCAGTTTTCCGACAAAGAGCTGATTGCCAAAAAGTACGAGAATTTTGAAAATGTATCTATCATCAGCAATGAAATTCCTACTTCCAAATTGGTGGCGAAGTGCACAACTGCATTGCTAGTACAATCTACCGTAGCTTTTGAAATATTGGATGCAGGAGGAAAATGCTTGATTTTAAAAGCATCTGGTTATGAGTTGATTGAAGAATTATTCAGCCACGAGAATATTTTCTTAATTGATAATTACTCAAGTTTCAAAGTGGCCATGAGCCAGCCAATTATAGCTCCGAAAGAACATGAAAAATTCTTCTTGCCATTCAATAAAACTCTTTTTATGGATTGGATGAAATCAAAAAACTATTTGTAATTATCAAAACAAACAGGCTATTTTTTTGAAAGCTTTTCAGTAATCCAAAAAACGGGAAATAGTAAGGCTTTGGTCTGCATGATAAATATTCCTCGAGTAGCTTTAGTGAAAAGAAGTATCAGATAACTTGCCAAACAGTACGAAACAAGCGTAGCATAAACTGCTCCCATAATTCCGAATTGAGGAATTAGCCAAAAATTCAGCAACACATTGCTTACCATTCCGACAATTCCTTTGTACAAAAAGAATGAGTGCATATTCTCTATGAGCAAATAGCGTTCTGCTCCCACTCCAACAAAAATGAAGAGCGCTGCCCAAATATGCCAAACCAACACTTCTGAAGCTGGCCAAAACTCTTCCTTGAAAACTAAGTGTATGAAAGGTTCACTTACAAACTGAGATAGGATAGCGATTGATAATGCACCCATTCCCAAAAGATTCATAAGCTGTTGCATTCTTTCTCGATATAACCCTTCGTCTTTTTGTTTTGCTTGCACAATGGCTGGCAGAACAGAATTGGCAATAATGGCAGGAACTATATAAAACACCTCGCTGAACCTGACTGCGGTGCTGTAAATCCCATTTGCTTCTTTACCAATCATTTCCACAATCATCACTTGGTCTATTTTGAGGTAAATGACAGCCATGGCACTTGCCAACAAGTGAAACCACGATTGCTTCAGAAAGGTGGCAGCCACTGTTTTATTGAAGCTCCAACTTTTGCCTTCTTGGCGGTAAATCAAATAGGCAAAGAGCAAAAATATTCCTGTGAGGAAAGCTTCAATTACCAAAAGGAATACAAAAGCATCTACTGCATAATCTTTAAAAATGAAAACGATTTTAAGCCCTGAAACAATACCAAAGGCAATAATTTGAGCAACTGTGGCATATTTTGCCTTCACTTCAGATTGGAAATAGAAATCAATCAGCCTGAATGGCAAGAAAACGAAAGTGCCACTTGCAACAATTATTAGCCAGCTATCTTCATGATTCAGCAGAAATACGCTTACTGTGATGAGCAGAATGGCAAAAACTGCCACAGAAAGTTGCATCATAAACGCAGTTCCTAGTATTCTTCCTTTCTCTTTCGGATTGGCAGACAGGTCTCTGAGCAGGATATTGTAAATGCCCAATGTGGGCAAAATGCCAAAAATACCTATGTAGGCAACCACATTCCCAAAAGTGCCGGCTTGTTCTAAGCCCAAATGGTTTGTTACATAAATTCCCACGACCAGCGTGAGTCCCATTCGGAAGAACTTATCTAGCAACATCCAAGAGGTGTTCTTGAAATACTTCTCAAAAGCAGTTCTGCTTATTTTTGATAGCCCGTTGCTCATAAAGTTATTTTGCCTTTCTCCAGAAGAAACTCTGCAAATTCCCAATCTTGCAAATTATCCAAATCCAAGGCATATACCTTATCCATTTGGTATTTTGCCACTTTCTGAAAATTTTGGATTGGATTTTTCCTCAAACTTTCGGGGTTGATTAGGTAGATAGAACCATTGAATTGGTACACTTCGGGGCAGTCTTGTCTTCTTGCAAATTCACTTTTTTTGGATTTCTCCAACCAGCCATTTTTATTCTCCTCAAAAAGTACATAATAGGGGTTGGAGTCAGTAACGGTAACTGAAACGAGCATATCCAATTCATTCTCAATTTGAGCGGCATAATTTTCCACCATTTCCGAAAGGTGCTGAGTTAGCCGAAATGGAGAGGTTGGTTGCAAAAGTACAATTGCATCGAAACTCTTACCCAAAGAAGTGTAATAGTTCAAAGCATGAATCAGCACTTCATACATTCCCGAAGTATCTTCTGCTAAATAATCTGGACGTTTAAAATCAACATTCACGCCTATAGATTTGGCAACCTCAATTACCTTATCGTCATCGGTAGTTACGCAAATCACATCATCTGACTGAGCCATTTTTTGGGCATATTCCATGCTATGTTGCACGAGTGGCTTGCCTCCCAATATTTTCGTATTCTTGTTCGGAATCCCCTTAGAACCTTTTCTGGCGGGAATAATAAATAATTTCCTAAGTTGTTTCATAAGCCGCTATCAGGTTTATAAGCTTAAGTGTTTGATATCCAATTGTGCTTTTTCAAAATCCTCATGCTTGCCAATATCTAGCCAATAAGTCAAGATAGGGTAATTGAAAACTTTTTTTCCATCGGCAATGAGTTGCTCAATCAAATCGGTGGCATCGTAAAAAGTGCCTTTCGGAATGGTTTCTACCACACTTTTTTTGAGAAGGTAAATTCCTGCGTTGGAGTAATAAGTATAAGTTGGTTTTTCTTGCAAACCCGTAAGAAAATTGCCTTCCGACTCCAAAACCCCATAAGGAAGCGTAACTCTGTAAGGGATGGAGGCAACTGCCATTTCCGCTCCACTATTGATGAAATGTTTGTAGAATTCCCCAAAATCTAAATCAGTCAGAATATCAGAATTCATAACCAAAATATGCTCTTGCGAGAAGGTGGAAATACTTGCCAATGAGGCAATCGTCCCGAGCGGTTCATCTTCTTCCACGTATCCAATATTCATTTCTTTGGAAGAGCCATCTCCAAAATACTTTTTGATTTGATTGCCCAAATATCGTACTGTGATGAATAGATTCTCGACCCCGAAATTCCGCAGTCTATCAATATTATATTCTATAATTGGCTTTCCTCCTACTTTGAGTAGCGGTTTTGGCGTATCTAATGTAAGTGGCCGAAGGCGTTTCCCTTGACCTCCCGCCATGATTACGGCATCGACAGGCAAATTTTCTCTATAATTATTTGCATCTATCAGCTTCACAATACGCCCAGCCTTATCAAGCACTGGCAAAACCTGAATTCCCTTTCGCTTACTTTCTGCAATTACCGATGTAGAAATTGCATTTTCATTCAGCCAAGTGAATTGCTTGTTCATAAATTCCTTGCAAAGAGCTTCCAAATCCAAGCCTTTGGAAAACCCTCGTCTTATGTCTCCATCGGTAAGCGAGCCCACTAATTGAGTGCCTTCTAAAACAAAGAGTGTTCTGACGGTGGGAATATTGCTTATTTTCTCGAATGCCTCTCTGATGGGAGCATTTTGTTGGATAGAAAATTTTTCAATCTGCATAGTTTGTACTTGAGTCCAAAAAAACCTAAACTTTCTCTAGTGCATCAATTCCTAAGTTCGTGATTGTATTTTATGTATCTTTTTTCCTTCTACTGCATTAAAATTCTTAGCCGTAGCTAGGCTATGTCGAAATGTCGAACCATCGGATTGCCGAACCATCGGATTGCCGAACCATCGGATTGCCGAACCATCGGATTGCCGAACCATTCAGATTTTGCTTTGTAGAAGAAAAAAATATTCCAAAAAATACCAACCAGAACTTAGAACTCAATGCACTAGCTAAGTTAACTCAGTCAGCTTCATATAAAAATTGCTTGATGATTTTATGGATTTTTTTGGCGGTTTGACCTGTTCCGTAAGTCTCAATTTTCTCTAATTGCTTCAGACCTCTCTATTTTGGCAACGGCTTTCATAATCTCCGTTTCCTCAATAACACAATCCAATATATTGGGAGTTCTGATTCTGCCCGATTGCCTTTCTCCGAGGTTGATTACATATTTCGGGAAAAATGAAGCCTCCACAAAACCGCTCGAAGTGTTTCCGAGCAAGAAAGCACAATGTTTCATGCAACTCAAATAACCCAAAGTTCCGAAAGATTCGACTCCAATAGCTTTACCTTCGGAAGCGGAAATAAATGCGTTCAACTCTTGCCTAATCATACTGCCCAAAGTGTCTAAGTTTGGCATGGTAATAATGAGTTGGTAGCTTTCTGCCAATTGCTTTAGGGCTTTTATTAACTCCCGAACATAAATCTCATTCTTATCGTAAGCCACAGTTTCTGGGTGGAGCGTAATCAGAATACTTTTTTGGGAAAGGTCAATTCCAAATTTATCCAGAAAAGCTGTTGGAGACATCAACTCGATTTCCATTAGGTTATCTATGCTCATTGCTCCTACATTATAAACATGTTCGGAGTCTCCCAAAAGCGAAATCACTTTCCGTTTATACTTTTCGGTAGAAGTAAAATGCAGTTTGCTAATGTGAGTGAGCGTATGCCTGTAGATATTGTCTATCGCTCCTAAAGTGGTTTCGCCACCGTGAATATGCGCCACAGGAATTCTGAAAGGAACGCTTGCTGAAACTGCTGCGAACATCTCATATCTATCTCCCAAACAAACAATCAAATCATACTTTTCGCCCCTCCAAATCTAAGCAAATTTCATGGTTGTCAAGCCAATTGAGGTCGCCACTGCTTCTGGGGAATCTCCAATTACCATTGACTCCACACAAGATTTTACTTTGAAACCATCTTTCTCAATCACCTTGACAGTTTCCCCATGATAGGGCGAGCCATGAGATCCAAAAGCAATGATATCAAAACCAATTTCGCCTTGAGATTTCAATTCTTTGAGAAGTGGAAGGTAAATGCTGTAGTCCGCTCTGGAACTTGTGAGTAAGGCAATTTTTTTCATACAATCAATTTCCAAGCAACCATCTGACCGTCTTTTACATCAGTAGCCAATGTTCTGCCAACCAAATCATCAATTTGCATAGGTGAAATTCCACTTGCAGGACGCAAGGTAGAGAAATCACTCAATTTCAAAGTATAACCCGCTTTCAATGTCTTATTGAAAAACAAGCTCTTTCTGGCAATATTTATGTTTTTTTCTTCGGATGGAGATGGTTTTTTGAGTCCATTTCCAGATATAGCCAATTCTATATTTCGTATGGATTTTACCATATTTCTAAGTTCTTCAGGCTCTAAAGAGGCTTTATGGTCAGGACCGTCCATGTTTCTGTCGAGCGTGAAATGCTTCTCAATCACTTTCGCACCCAAAGCTACTGCCGCAATTGGCACTTCTATTCCCATTGTGTGGTCCGAATAACCTACCGCTATTTTCAAAGCCTCTTTCATGGTAAGCATTGCTTTGAGGTTCACATCGCCCATCGGAGTCGGATATTCTGTGTTGCAATGCAATACTGTAATTTCGTTTCTTTCCACACCTGCTTCACATAAAACATTTATTGCTCGTTCCACCTCTCCCATATTTGCCATTCCTGTGGAAAGCACAATAGGCTTCCCGAAAGAGCCTGTTTTTCTCATGTAGGGCAAATTGGTTATTTCCCCAGAAGGAATTTTGTAGAATGGGAGATTGTATTTCTCAAGCAAATCGGCACTTTCTAGGTCAAAAGCAGTCGATAAGAATCCAATGTTTTTCTCTTGGCAATAAGCATTTAAAATATTGTGAGTGTGTTCATCCAGCTCCAGTTTTTTTACCATTTCAAACTGCGTTTCCTGTTTTCCGGTATTCTCAGTTTGGTACATTGCTTTGGGGGCTTCCTTGGAAATACACAATTCGGTTTTGAAAGTCTGGAATTTCACGAAATCGGCTCCTGCTTCGGCAGCAATATCAATCATCTGCTTTGCTAAATCCAAGCTTCCGTTATGGTTTACACCTGCTTCTGCAATAATTATGGTTCGTCTCATTTCTTATTCGTCTCTAACTTGGTTGCAGGATTTCCGACATAAATCCCCGATTCTGTAATGTTTTTCACTACTACTCCGCCCATTCCAATCACCACATCTTGGCAAATACTAATTCCTTGCCTGACAGATGAATTTGTGCCAAAATACACATTATCTCCTATGGTGCAAATTCCACTGATGTTTGTACCTGGAGCAGTTGTGAAATAGTCGCCAATTTGGCAATCGTGCCCCACGGTAGAAGTGAGATTCAGGTGCGCATGCTTTCCTATTTTTATATCAGTAGTGAGAACAACTCCAGCAGTTACAATACTTCCCTCGCCTAGTTCAACCCATTCCGAAATTGTTGCCGCTGGGTGAATGAGTATGCCAAATTTGGTGTTTTCAGGTAGGTTTTCTACGATTTTCTTTCTCAGTTTCCCATCTCCAATTGCCACTAACACTTCAGATTCCTCTGGTTTGAAATCATTTTCTGTAATCACATCAAATCCATGAATTATTTTTGTCTCCTCCCAAAATTCTTCCGTTTCGAGAAAGCAAATATCTTGCTTGGAGATTACAATTCCTTGATTTTTGTACACATCAATCAGGCAGGTAAGGACTTCACGCCCAAAGCCACTTGCTCCTACAATAACAGTCTTTCGGTTTTTCATATTCTTGATGAGCTTTTAGAGTATGTTTGGATTGATTTTTTGGGAATTATACGAGATTTTCAAAACAGGCTTTCTAGTGCATTTTAGAAACACATAGCCAAAGCTATGTGGGGAGAAAATAACGAAGAAAGCGTTTTTGAAAAGCCGTAGAAACCAAAATTAAGTCGATTCAAACATACTCTTAGCCCTGAAAGCATTCGAATGGCAGGGCAACCGCATCTAATTTGAGCATTTTTAATCCATAAATCAGCTTAATTGGTCGTTATTTTTTTAATAGTGGTTGTTGGTCTCGCAATTAGACTTTTTTACCTACGTTTATTTCAAATTATCATGCCTATTCTAAATATGAAACTGGTGGATATTATTGCTAAGACGGGGAAGCCATCTTCCAACAACGGCAGTTTAACGTCATTGTTTTGGTGTGATTTAAGATAAAAACCGCTTTTTTTGATGCGGTTGCCCTATTCGAATGGCAAATTTCAAGCAAAGATTGAGAATAATTGCTAATGTAGAATCACACTACTCGGGATATTTACAACCCTATCTGCCAACCAAGTTGCATTATCCAAATCACCCTTCTGACATTGTTTGAACATGGTTAGCTCATTCATCAATTGCCAAATTGGACGAGTCATCACTTTCTCGCCATTAGTGAACTCCAAAAAGCGGTCTCTTTCAGTTCTGTTTTGCAGAATAATGGCGTTCAGCCAATAGTTTGCAGTTGTTCCTTCTCTTTCTGTAACAAAATCGATATTCTCATTTTTGAAAAATCGAGCATAGCCTTCTGCTAATTTTCTTTTTCTTGCCACAAAATCAGGAAGCATTTCCAGTTGCGCACAAGCCAATGCCGCATTTAAGTTGGGCATCCTATAATTATAGCCAATCATATCATGATTGTATTCCCACTTATGAGGAACTTTTGCGGTTGTTGTGAGGTGTTTTGCTTTTTTTGCCAATTCTTCATTGCCAGTAACAATTGCTCCGCCACCTCCGCAGGTAACTACTTTGTTTCCGTTGAAGCTAAAAATGCCAATTTCCCCGAAAGTACCTGTATGTACTTTGTCCGCATAACTCCCTAAAGACTCCGCAGCATCTTCCACAAGAGTTATTGCCCATTCTTTGCAGATTTCAGCCACTCTTTTTATGCGCAACGGAAAACCAAAAGTGTGCATGGGAACACACGCTTTAATTATCTTTCCTGTTGAGTTATTTCTGCAAACTCCTTTTTCAATGTTGCAATTCTGCTTCAGAAATGCTTCCAAAGCATCAGGAGACAGTCCCATGGTGTCTTTATCGACATCTACAAAAATAGGGTTTGCGCCCGCATAGCTTATGGCATTTGCAGTAGCCACAAACGTAAGAGGCTGGGCAATTACTTCATCATTCGGTTTAACATCTGCCAAAAGTAAGGCAATGTGGAGAGCAGAAGTCCCGTTTACAGTCGCAACCGCATACTTCGCCCCCGTAATTTCCACCATCATTTCCTCAAACCGATTTACATAAGCTCCCACAGAAGAAACAAATGTAGAGTCAATCGCATCGTTAAGGTACTCTTTCTCTTTCCCCACAAACCGAGGCTCATGCAAAGGAATAAAATTCTCTGGTGTGAGATAGGCTTCTCTTACGAATGACACAAAGTGCTGATGATTCATTGCTTTTGGCTTTGCTTGGAGTGGGAATCAGTTTACGTTTTTATAGGTAACCCGAACAATGGGTTTAAACCTTTGTTTTTCAGATAGTTAACCGTGTTATTTTTAGAGTAGTCAAAAATTAAGGTTTGCTATATTGTACTTTTTTTAGATTTAATCAAAAATTATATGACAATAATTTAACGGAACTCATAGAATCAAAATACTGATTACCAAACACTTAAATCATTTTTAATTCTTCATTCTTCATTTTTAATTTAACCCAATCCATAATTGTACTTATCAAATACATAACTCATAATTGGGGTAGGTAAGTCGGTATAAACTGCCTAAATAGTTCGAGTGTCCGCTCGGACTTGTGATTTCGAGGAAGCGTCCGCTTCAAAAAGTGCTGTACGCTCTAAGCTGATATACCTATATTTCTATACTTGTTACTCAATTTTAGTTTTCTGTATAGTACAACAGACTCAACGAAAACGATTTATTATACATTGTAAATTCCAGATTTATATTGTTTCAAATTCTCCTTTTTACTAAACCATTCAATCGTTGCTTCAATTCCTTCGCCAAATGTATAAGAAGGATTCCAAGAAGTCATGGCCTTGATTTTCTCATTTGAACCATACAATCTGAAAACCTCACTTTTAGATGGTCTAATACGAGTTGGGTCTATCACTATTTCCGCCTTTGGGTTAATAAGACCAATAATAGTTTCCGCCAGTTCTTTGATGCTGATTTCAGAATTGGTAGCAATATTTACCTCTTCGCCCATCAAGCTGTCAGATTTGGCAATTTCAACAAAACCATTTGCTGTATCTTTTACATAAAGTAAATCTCTTGTTGGCGTCAAATCTCCTAGTTTAATTTCGGAATCGCCATCTAAGAGTTGAGTAATAATTGTGGGAATTACCGCTCTCGCAGATTGCCTAGGGCCATAAGTGTTAAAAGGCCTCACAATTGTTACAGGCAAATCAAAGCTTCTGTAAAATGACTCGGCAATGTGATCTGCTCCAATTTTAGTAGCTGAATAAGGAGATTGCCCTTGCTTAGGGTGCTTTTCATCTATCGGGATATATTGCGCTGTCCCATATACTTCTGAGGTTGATGTTACCAACACTTTCTCAAGTTCCAAATCTCTAGCAGCTTGCAATACATTAAGCGTTCCCTTAATATTCGTATCAACGTAAGAGTCTGGAGAGTGATAACTATAAGGAATGGCAATGAGTGCTGCCAAATGAAACACTATATTGCAACCTTTCATGGCAGTTTTTACACCATTCGGGTCACGCACATCTCCTGTAAATATTTCTATACTCTTCAGCTTATCAGCAGGAAGGTTTTCTAGCCAACCCCAATAGTTAAATGAGTTGTATAATACAAAAGCCTTTACCTGCGCACCTTCTTCAAGTAATCTTTCCACCAAATGGCTTCCTATAAAACCTTCCGCTCCTGTTACCAAGACTTTTTTACCTGTCAATTCCATTTATTAGCTAGTTTGATTGTCTTATAGTCCTTGTTTTGGGCGTTCACGCAGGAAAAGTATGAAGAGACCGCCAACATGGCCCGACCCGACCTCAAAAATAAACTGAGACAAAACACGCATTTATTTAATCCCCATTCCTTAGTAACAAGCCAAAATTAGTTAGAAAACTAATTAGATTTGCCAAGTAGTAAAAAAACCTTGTTCATACCTAATGCTGTAGCATACAATGAAATATGCGGGAGTTTTTTTAGGATCGGCAATGTTGTGAAACATAACATCTAGCAATTGTTGATTTACTTACGATTTAGTCTCGTTTTTTTGAAAAAAATAAGATTATGCTTACAACCGACATTTCCCACCCTTAAAATTGACTTTTGGTATTTATTGTGTAATTACACTTAATTGCTAAAAAATATAACTATTCAAATACGAAGTGTTTTTCCGAATATCCTGAACTACTGAAACTCATTTCGCAAAGCGACTAGCTGGCGGTGTGCATTTTCGCTCCCGCCAGTCTAGTAAGCGAGAAAACAACGAACCCAAAAGCTTTTCAACAATTCCCGAACATCGGTGTCCGACCTTCGGTGCTCGACCTTCGGGGTCCGACCTTCGGGGTCCGACCTTCGGCAGGTGCAGACGGGGGTCGCCATCGACAGCACACTGCCGAGTTCTCAATCCGCCAATAAAATTGTATCTAAAAAATACAATTTCTCTAAAAAAAGGGTGGGAAATGTCGGTTACAAAATTTAACTCCACATAAAAAGAAGATTGCATGGGTTGTTCATTTAAAGGTAGTGATAAACTGGTAAGGCTAACAAAATAAAAACCATAGCGCAAGCGTCCGCTGGGCGGCACTCCGCTTGTGCCGAATTATCCATAGAGTAGCCTTACCTCTTTCACACCACCCATTTAATTTAGTTATTTTCTTAAGGGCTTGCCCATCAACAAGATATAGCACAGCCCAAAAACAGAAAAAGAAACACAAGTAATGTGTGTTTCTTTTTCATAATTCAATTACAATTTCTTCGGTTTCTTCTTTATTTTACCATTTTTCAAGACAGCTTGTTGCCTAGCTTTCTGGTCGGATTTCGCATTATCAGCATCTTCCTTCATATTTTGGAGTCGGTTCATAATTCGTTCTTGAAAACCTCCACCTTTTTTCGCTCGCTTCTCTTTGTTTGCCATCAATTTTGCCCGAATTGCCTCCTCGTTAATCAAGAACTTCTTGCTGATTATCTGTTGGGAAACAGAAATAGTTGTTGAAACGAAGTAATAATAAGTCAGACCTGCTGCAAAAGAGTTCAAGAAGAACAGGAACATGAATGGCATAATGTAACCCATATATTTCATTGGCCCAGGTTGCGATGCCATTTGCGGGTTCATTTGGTTGTTATAGTAAGTATTTACCAACGTAACCAAAGTCATCAGTAGAGTAAATAAACTGACGTGATCACCATAGAACGGAATAGCAAATGGCAAAGTCATAATCGAATCGTAAGTCGATAAATCCTCTGCCCAAAGGAAAGACTCTTGCCTCAACTGAATTGCATTTGGGAAGAAGTTGAACATTGCCAACCAAATTGGAGTTTGCGCCAACATAGGCACACAACCACTTGCCGGGCTGACTCCAAACTTGCCCATCAGCTTCATTTGCTCTTGTTGCGCTTTCTGTGGTTCGTCTTTATATTGCTCTTTGATTTCGTCCACTTCGGGTTTCAAAACCTTCATTTTTGCCATCCCGATATACGACTTGTAAGTCAGTGGGAAAACGGCAAATTTGATGATGAACACGATAATCAGAATCACAATTCCGTAGCTGTCAATAAAACCAGCGAAGAAATTGAACATCGGCATAATTACGTAAATGTTGATTGGGCGGAAAATAACCCAACCCATCGAAACATTCTCCTCAAACTCCTCCGTAACCGTTTTACAAATATCGTAATCGTTCGGGCCGAAATAGAAACGCATATTGGCCGTTTCCGAGTTCAGATTGGAAAGCGGAATTTCCATGTCAATTTCGCCCGTCTCCACAAATGCTTTCGACTCATTGGCAGGCTCTTCAGTATAGGCTTTGAAGCTGTTGAACTGCGCATCGGTAATAATCGAAGCATTGAAAAACTTCTGTTTCATGGAAGCCCAGCGCACGGGAGCTTCGGGAATTTCCTCCGTTCTTTCCACGGCTGCTTCACTCACATAATCGAAATCGCCTTCTGTCGTATAAAAATTGACCGTAGTTTTCTGCCGACTCGTAGAGAGTTCCTTCTCTTGGATTTTCATTCTGTCAATCCAGTTGAATTTAATTGGCTCCTGACGAATCACATTATCCAAACCGCTCGTATTGATTTTATAATCAAGCACATAGCTATTCTCTGGTAGAGAATAAACTCGCTCCAACTCTCCTCCTGCCCCATCGGCAATTGTGAAAGTCACGCTGTTTCCAGTTTTTTTGGCTTGATAATAAAGCGCATTCAAATCGAAAAGCCCGTTGGAAGTATTGATGGTCTCTTTGATTTCGGAACTTGCTTCGTCTATCAAAATCAAAGGCTCTTTCTCGTAGGTTACGTAGTTTTTCAGCAAGACCTCTTTTACCGTTCCGCCTTGCGAGTTCAAAGTAACTTTCAATAACTCGTTCTCCAACACAATTTCCTGCGCAGTTCCCGTTTTCCCAGCTCCAAAAAAGCCGAACTTTGCCGTGTTTGCAGAATCAGAGAGAACTACATCTTCCTTGAATTGCTTCTCAACATCCTCTTTCTTTCGGATTGAGTCCGTTGCGACTTCTTCATCTGTGGGAATTTCTACTGGTTCTGGCGCAAAGAAGGTCAGATAGACCAACAGCATGGCAGACAGCAGAATCAATCCCGTTGCTTGATTTTTATCCATAAACTTTCTATTTGGCTCAACCGAGCCTCTACTTTTTATAATGCGTTTAGACTTGCCCCAAGACTGATTCTCAAAACAAAGTTGCAAAGATAACAAGATTCAGCGTTGCAGAAAAAGTTTAATGGTTTTTTACCAAGAATAGATTTCTGAAGCAAAGAATTCGGTTGGATTTCGCAACTGCGTCAATTGATGAGAAGAAACAGAAACCAACTATCTCCAAGCTTCAAGAGTTTGATTCTGACTCGCTAAATTTTGGATGATAACAGACCCATAGAACCCTCCAATGCGGAAATGGCTCGGCAGAAGTTGGATCATCTGCATTTTAACCCTGTAGAAGCTGGGTTTACGAGTGAGCCAGATGAATCTAGCGCAAGAGATTATGCAGGGAAGAAAGGTTTGTTGGAGATTAAGTTTTTGTGATTTCTAATCGCCAAATTCATCCGACTTTCAAAAAATGCAAGATGTTTGATTTGTGCTTTTGGCAGAATCGAGCGGAGGTTTTGAACGTGAAAAGGTTGTAGGGAAAACTTACGACCAGTTTGGGATTGAACTAGAAAGTTACTCATCACTATTCATATTCATTAAAAGAAAGTCTCTCATCTCCTTTTTGTGGTTTACAACCTCTTTACCTATTATATCTTTTGGATATCCTAATTTGTTAAATTTCTTTTTTAACACACTATCTAGTCTTTTATTCCATAGCTTGAGGGTAGCTTCGTCTTCTGGTATTTCTACTAAAATCTTCTCATTATCTATCTTCGAAATCTTATCTCCTTTATTCCCATAACTAAGATGAACAGCTTGTGACATCATTACAGCATCAATTAAGGAGTAATTTTCATATAAGTTGAATTTTACTTGAAACTCATATTTCATAGGCAGACTAAATTCTATGTGAAGATACCAAGACTCTGCTCTGAAAAATAGAGATGATGTTGGTCTACTCCAATAAGAGACAGCATCGCCAGGAGGTGTAGTTTGATGAATATGGATTAGTTCCTTGAGCTTGTTACTATACTTTGAATTAACAACAAGTACTGGAATAAGTCTAGCTTCTCCGATTTCTGGTAAAGACATTAAACCCTCTTCTTGTATTTCATATGTATTTGATGCAAAGCGTCTAATCTTCATATAATATGTCTTTAGATATGTATGTTTCTATATATAATTTATTATTTGCTGTGTCTGATATAAAAACAGAATATTTTTTTACTCTTGAATAATTCAAGTGTTCAGGCAATTTAAAAATCAAACAGCCCTGTTTAATTGACCTCTCTTCAAGCCTAATAAAGCTATCTAATTCACTTATCTCCTGTTTTACCTCTTTGAAAAGCTCTGGCTGATGTTTAAGGGTTACCTCGTTTACATTTCTATGTTTATCATAATAATTTATATTCAGAGTTGCACCATAAGAATTTTTAGAATTTGAGTGATTAGTTATCTTAATTTGAAATATCAGATACTTTGCATCAGTATAAACAATTCTATAAAAATTCAATAGGTATAAACTAAAGCCTTTATTTCTATCCTCAAATTCTGTTATATCCATATTCAGCTTCTTTTTGGATATAAAGTATTTCCTAATACCAAAAAACAATCCTATTGTAGAAATTACAATAGTTATCGAAGTTTTTGGGTTTGCTACAATTTTACTGACTATTTCATCTACTATATCTTCCACAATCAACGAGTTTACATTAGTTTAATATACTAACTTTTTATCACAACGTGATACAAGGGAATTATCATAACACTTGTACCAATTTTGAGGTAATACAATACTTAAACAGCATATCTATTTCTTTATTTTTGAGTCTGTGTGTAATTTAGATTTCTTTCTCGTTGGCATTTTACTCCACCCAGAAAAGTTATATGTTGTTTCCAATTTTTCAATTATTGAGGCTAACGCAGGAAGCAATTTGTGCAAATGTTCTGAGTATTCTTCATCAGAATAGACTCTTTCTCCGTGTATTAATTTATTTCTAACTTCAGAAGCCTTTTTTAAAGAGTACCAGTTTTGGTCTCCAAGAACTTTTGTTAAGATTTGCTCATTTGGCTCATACAGAGTCCACGCATCTTTTAATGCTTGTAAGCCATTACATTTACTTATTATTTTGTCAGCAGATTTATTCTTAAACCCAGCTGATATGACAAGAAATTTTAGAGTTCTTCTTAGTGATTTCTCAGCTGTAAATACTGCGGTTAATAGACTTTCTCCATAAAACTCGTTATCTCTTAATTTCTCAATACGAGATATAGCTTCGTCAAATCCTAATGTTACTGGATACATAGTATTACTTTTTAGTATTCTGATTTAAACCTTGTGAACGGAACCAGGTTTGATAAATTTTTAGCCAAAAGTATGTTGCGATAATGCTTATGCCAACTTTAGATTTCCAAAAATAATATACAAGATAGCAAAGAATAATAAACTCCACCGCAATCACATTTTGCAAACTCTAAACCACCAAAAGCTTTCAATTTCCAACCAACTCAATTATAACAAACCAACTCTCCAACTGGCGCAAGTCTTTCAAGCGTAGCGAGACTTGTGACTAAACTTAATTCAAGTCTTCAGACTTGACGGGAAAATCGTAACATTTGTAGAACCCAAGTCTGAAGACTTGGCGGATTTTCAGACACAAGTGCGCTACGCTAACACTTGCGCCAGTTGGGGCTATATTTGTTAGTTTTCTACTCATCTTTATTTTGATAATTTCTAATCTTGGGGGTTCTATAAATTTTTCATAAATATACAGAAACGTTGAATAAAAACCGCAATCACATTTTGCAAACTCCAAACAACCAAAAGCCTACAATTTCCAACCAATTTAATTACAGAAAATCAGCTTTCAAATTGAAGTGAATTTGCAAAATTGGCCTGGCGCCCAATGGCGGAAACCTTTCTAGGCCGAAAGACTTGAGGGTTTTGAAAAAGGTTCGTAGCCGTAAACCACTTGTCGAGTTGCGAACTCCAACCAAAAAAATAGAATCAGCATTGTAGAGACGTAGCATTGCTACGTCTCTACTGTGTGAAGTATTTATCTTCCTTCCATCTTTGCGGATTCTCTCGAATGTAGTTGGCGATTCGTTCGTGTGCCTGTTCATCTCGAATAATATGGTCATGAAAACGGGTTTGCCAACTGAAATCTAAATCTGGAAAGGTGGAACGGATTGTTTTAGTACAGATAGATTTGTAGGAACGGAGAATAACCGATAATGACCCCGATTTTGGAGAAATACGGTGCTGAGGTTTTATTTCGAGGGAAAATCAATCATTTCCTGATTGGTCCAACCACAGAAAAATGGGGTATGGTTTTGGTTGTCCGCCACCAAAGCTTGGCAAAATTCATGGAATTCGTCCGAGACAAGAAATATCTCAAAACCGCAGGGCATAGAACTGCCGCTCTGGAAGATTCTAGGCTTTTGCCGATGGAGGAATGAGTTGTTGTTCATACAATAGGCAGTCTAGTTTAAATTACCATTATTCAATCCTCCATTTAGACAGCACAGCAAAACGTAACAATCAGAAAACTTCAATCCTAATAAAGGCTCTATCATCAAAGGAAACTTGGTTTTTCTGTAAGCCTTTCGTGGATTTATGCAGATGGAAACAGAGCGGATCATTTTCAATAATAGATTGTAAATACTTTTCCGATTCCTTTAAAGTGCTAAATAATCTGGGATAACCATCACTCGCCAGAATCAACTCGCTACCGATTTCTTGTATAATTTTTATTTCTGAGCTATCTGGTGGGAAGCCATCAATAACAGCATAGGAATAAGTATGATCAAAATTTTGATTTTGGAAAAAGCTCTGCCGAGTTAGTAATGACATAATGGCTTCCCTTCCAATATCATTTTTCAGTATGCTTTCAATCGTATTTCCTTCATAGATGCTTGCTTTAATACAAATAGACCTAATTTCAGATAATAAAACATCTACCTTCTTCTCGTTTGTATGTACTGCGCCATTGTTCATAACTTGGCAATCTCCAACCATCCAAACCTCTTTTCTAAAAGCACTAAAA
The DNA here is from genome assembly GCA_963729615.1 of uncultured Cytophagales bacterium. GTDB lineage: Bacteria > Bacteroidota > Bacteroidia > Cytophagales > Flammeovirgaceae > JBLIFI01. The sequence continues at coordinate 96,780 of CAVSOI010000017.1, read as the reverse complement.
ATAGCAACCGATGCAGAAAGTCTATCAACTGGGTTGGATTTCATGCGTTCTACCAAGTTGTGTTTCTTGTAAAAATCAAATGCCGAACTAGTGAGTGATTTTATTGCATTCTGTGCGTTGGCATCGTAAGGAAGTAGAGATAAAGCCTTCATAATGATTTCACCAGCCACCTGCCCTGTTGATTTAGACTCAAATTCAAGTCGAGATTTGCTCGTTGCACCATCTATTACCGCCACAAAATTTTCGGAGATAAAAATTTTGTCTTCACACTTACTTTCATCCGAAGATTTGGATTTGAGGTATTGCTCTGTGATTTTGAAATTCATTTACTTAGGCATTTTTAAAATCTAATTTGTAGGTTTCGCAATCCTAAACCGAACGAAATTCTACCAACAGAAATATTTACCCGCAAAATTTTCAAATTTGGAAAGTCTTGGCTTTTATGCCGTTCTTCACAACTTCCAAGTCTTGACCCAATCTGCAAGAAGTCGGTAGTCGAGTTACTCACTCCGTCTTTAAAAACCCTCGACCTCCAATAAAGCCAAATGTGCTTTGTCTGAATAATTCACCGCAGAGCTGAACACGTAGTCTTCGGGTTCGTGAACGAGCATTGCCACCACAGGATTCTGGTGGATGTATTCCAATTTCTGCATCATGAAATCGTGGGAGAATATTTCCTTTGGTTCGTTGCCATCTTTCCAGAATTTGTAATACGTATGCGTAGCTCGAAATTTGGCATGATAAGCGAAACGGTGTAACATCCATTGCCGTCTGCTCTCAGGCTCTTCTTCAATTGCTTTCAGGATTTTTTTGGCGGTGAATTGCTTGAAGTCTCGCAGAATATTGGGTAGTTTGAGTCCGTCTTTTGCCGAAGCAATCAAGTGCAAATGATTAGACATCAGCACCCAAGCATATAACTCCAAACCTTTTCTTTCCTGACAGAATTTCAACGCTTCTACAATTGTGAGTTTGTGGTTTGGGCGAGTGAAGACATCGACCCAATCTACGACTGTGAGCGTGAGGAAGTACATTTTGCCTTCTTCTATTCTGTTTCTGAATCCCATGAAAGTAAAGTTAGGAAACTTTACGCAGATTGCTTCAAGGCTTGGAAGCCTTGAAGAGCATTCATCTTCGATGAATACACAATCTTTGATTGTGCTGGTCGAGGTTTCCAAACCTCAACCCAATCTGTTGGCAAGTTTCCAAACTTGCTTTACTAGAACTCTCCAATGCGAAAATGGCTCGCCAGAGGTTGGATTATCTACATTTTAACCTTGTGGAAGCTGGATTTATGAGTGAGCCAGATGAATCTAGCGCAAGAGATTATGCGGGGAAGAAAGGTTTGTTGGAGATTAGGTTCTTGTGATTCATAATCGCCAAAGTCATCCGACTTTCAAAAAAAGCAAGATGTTTGACCTGCGCTTGTGGGAGAATTGAGTGGAGGTTTTGAACGTGAAAAGGTTGTAGGGAAAAAGCTATGAGTAGTTTAGCATTAATTATTCTAGCTAAAATTTGTTTTTAATTTTCCAACTATGTATATTAAATCTTACTTAAATCAATTATGATATGACCAGATACAAAGTCAATTCCCCAACAGTTATTGCTGACCAGACAGACAATGAAACAGTCGTTGTGAATATGGAGAACGGCAAGTATTACAGTATACAGGATGTCGGAAATACCTTCTTCCAGTTACTTGCGCAGTCATGCTCATTAGAGGAAGCCTCTTCGCTACTGTCTGAGAGATTTCCTACAGAGCAGAAAATATGTAACGACTTAGGTTGCTTCCTGAGTCAACTCCTTGAGGAGAAAGTGTTAGTGGCAAACGAAAAACTGATTCCTCCACAGGCTATCAAACTGAGATCAATGAGCGAATATAGAACTCCAACAGTAGATGTATTCACAGATATGCAAGGTGTACTGCTTATGGATGAGCCTGGTGGTTGACCTACGATTGCCCCCATGGATTTTAGCAATAGCTGTCTGAAAAATATATGCAAACAGCTATTGCTCTTTGAAGAGGCTCACACTTTTAGCTATTTGCCACGCATTTTTGCTTTTTAGTATCGTATATGAAGGACTTAATAAGTGTCATAATTCCTGCCTATAATGCAGAAAAATATATAGAGGAAACTCTTAATAGTGTTTTGTCTCAGACAGGATATTCTTTGGAAGTTATTTTAGTAGATGACGGTTCAACGGACAATACTATAAAGGTTGTCGAACCTTACTTAGATAGTATTAAATATAAATATCAGCAAAATGCAGGTCAGGTAAGCGCACTTAACTTCGGAATATCTGAAGCAAGAGGGGACTTTATTACTTTTGTAGATGCCGATGACCTTTGGGCTAAAAGTAAATTATCAGTTCTCCTTACCCCAATGCTAAAGGATAATCATGTGATGGCAAGTATGGGAAATATTCAACGTTTTTTTATAAGAGATGGAAAAACAGAATTTTTACCAAAAGAATACGCTATGTCTTTTCTTGCAGGATTATATAGAAAAGAACTTTTTAGAGAAGTAGGAAAAATAGACGAAAACCTAAGTGCGCATTACGATATAGATTGGCATATGAGATTGAAAGATAGCGATTTTAAAACTGCCTATATTGATAAAGTTGTTGGCTATTACCGTAGGCATGAAAAAAACATGTCATCACATTCAAATGTAAAATCTGCAAACGAAGCAATGATAGCTCTGCTTAAAAAATCACTCAAGAGAAAAGCTGACCAATAATCATAAATTCATGACCTCCAAAAATCCACTAATTAGCGTAATAATACCCACCTATAATACGGAATTATATTTGGAAGAAGCGTTGGAATCCATTCAAAATCAAGATTACCCTAACATAGAAATAATAGTAGTAGATGATGGTTCTACAGATAATACTGCGGAAATCTTAAAGAAATATGATGTACAATATTATTATCAAAAAAACAATGGTGTTTCTTCTGCTATGAATTCAGGTTTTGAATTAGCGAAAGGAGAATACATAGCCTCTTTAGATGCAGATGATTTGTGGAATTCTAATAAATTATCTCTTCAGATGAAAATGTTCGAGGAAGATTCAAATTTAGAGATTGTGTTTTGCCATGTAAAGCAGTTCGTATGTCCAAAAATAAACTTATTGGATACTCAATTATCAATTTCAAAAGACAAAGCTATCATGAAGGGGTTTTCTTCTATTGCTATGCTGATTAAAGAAGAATCTTTCAAAAAAATAGGTAATTTTAATGAATCTTACAAATATGGAGACTTCATAGAGTGGTTTGGCAGAGCACAGGATAAAAACGTGAAATATACAATTCATGATAATATTCTAGCATATCGTAGAATTCACAAATCCAATATGACTAAAAACAAGGCAGATGCTAGACAAGACTATTTAAGAATCGTAAAAGAAATAATTGCAAGAAAAAGAGAGGACTAATTGACTTATGTAACGTTTTTTTTACAAAAAAATATCTAACTGTCAAAAAGACTTTTATACCCCCACACAGATGTGAATTAGGAATAATTGAATTCATATCTAAACCGCAATCACATTTTGCAAACTCTAAACTGCCAAAGGCTTTCAATTTCCAACCAACTCAATTAGGGAAAACCAACTCTCAAATTGGAATGGGTTTGCAAAATTGGCGGAACTTTTACTGGGGCGATTAGCTTGGGTTTTTCGGAAAAGGTTCGTAGCCGTAAATCACTTGTCGAGTTGCTCACTCCAGCCAAAAAAAGCTTAAAGTTAGGAATAGCATCGGCTACCGACTTTACTCAGAACGGGTCGAGGTTTGGAAACCTCGACCAGCGCAATCAAAGATTGCAACGAAAAACTTTGATTTTCGCTGGTCAAGGCTTCTTAGCCTTGACCCAATCTGTTGCAAGTTTCCTAACTTGCACATACCACCTAACTTGCCTTACTTCAACCCATCCCTCAAAACCTCCTTAATCGCCTCCAAACCATCGGTAAAGTTGTTCATCTGCGAAATGACTTGCCCGATTTGGTTGCCATCGCCTAGGCCACGCATTTTCTGGTTTTTCTGGAATACTTTTTTGATTTCTTCCCAGCGGTCGGCTTCTTCTGCGGAGAGGATTTTGGTCATCTCCTTGAATTTCAGCATGTTGGCTTCTGCACCCGTGGTGAGGGTTTGCGATTCGCCTTCGTAATGTGAGAGGATGAGCGTTTGCAATTCCGACTCGTTCATGATGGGCATGACCTTTTCGGCTAGCTTGTTCATGTTTCGGTAGGAACCTTGGAGCTTGAAAGCAGGCTCGGTTCGGTAGTCGTCTTGCTGGGCGGCCGAGGCGATGTATTGCATGTTCACTTTCAGAATCGTATCCTGAATTTTGAGCATTTTTTTCAGCACCGATACGTATTCGTTTAGTTCCTCGCCCGAAATATTGCTCTCGAATTCGATACCTTCTTTTGCATCAGTTTTCGCCAAACGAATAAGTGTATGTATATCTTTCTTGGGTTTGGTGGCGAGCTTGCCCAAAATTGGATTGCTCGTGAGTGAGTTTTCGATATAACTCATCTCGAAAGCCTCAGCTGTATCTCCCAAAATATCGCCCAAGTTGTAGGTGTCGGCACGGTTGGCGAGCATGTCGGGGATTTGGAATTTGTCGCCCGACTCGGTGTAGGGGTTTCCTGCCATGACCACGCAGACTTTCTTGCCTCGCAAATCGTAAGTTTTGCTCACCCCTTTGTAAATGCCTTCAATTTTTCGCTGTCCGTCACAAAGTGAGATGAATTTTTGGAGAAATTCAGGATTACAATGCTGAATATCATCCAAGTAAATCATCACATTATCGCCCATTTCGAAAGCAAGATTGAGCTTCTCCATTTCCTCTCTGGCACTTGCATTCGGAGCCTCACTTGGGTCGAGCGAAGTAACATGATGTCCGATGGCTGGCCCGTTTATTTTCATAAAAATCAAGCCCAATCGGCTGGAAATGTATTCCATCAGCGTGGTTTTGCCATAACCTGGAGGGGAAATGAGGAGCAACATTCCCATTAAATCGGTTCGTTTGTTTTCTCCGACCACACCAATTTGCTTCGCCAAATTATCGCCAATCATTGGCAAATAAACCTCATCAATCAGCTTGTTTCGCACGAAGGAAGAAAGCACTCTCGGCTTGAATTCTTCTAAACGCAAATCGTGCTTGAATTCCTGCACCAACAGCTTTTTCAGCTCCACATATTGTTCGTATTTTGGCAATTCAACCGCCTCGTAATGTTGCAGTTTTTGGATGAAGTGATTATAGTTCAATTGGTAATTTCCACCTTCTACCAAACTGTGTTCTCCCGCCAAACCTTCTACCATTTTCTTGGTGGAGACGGAAATTACGTTAGTAACTTCGTAATTATGGCAGAAAATAAGTGATGCCACTTCGTTAATGTATTCTTGCAAATCTGCGCCCTGCGTTTCAGTATTTTCTTGGAGAATCCCCACGAAAGCTCTTACCCAATTCCGAATGAGTTCGTATTGGTCTAACTGATTGTTTTCCAGTTTCTTCACAGAATCTTCAAAAGCCTTTTTAACTCGTTTTTTCTCTAATTCCTGTGTGAAAGATTTGTAGATTTCGTTGGCTTCGGAACTGATGACGAAACCGTGGGTTTGGATTGATTTATCGTTTTTGTGGAGACGTTGCATTGCAACGTCTTTACCAGCCAATTTATTTTTGGTTGGATTGGGTGATTGCACAACCTGATGGAATAAAAACTCCCCAGCTTCCTCGGCAAACTCCAACGAGAAAAGTTCTGTAGTTTCTGTGAAAACCTTGATTTCCTTTTGCAAGCTTCTTATCAACTCGCCAAATTCTTTGGTGTCGGGGAAAACCTGTAAAATGATTCCCAAACCTTGGATTCTGTGCGTGAAAACTTCTTTCAGTTTCTCATCCAGAAAAACATTCCAGAAAACGGAAGCAAGCGCACGGGAATTGGCGGTGTAGCGCAAAAGTCCGATGTGCGATTTCAAATCCAACAACTCTTTGAGAATCAAGTACGCATCTTGGTCGTGAACTCCTTTCACATAACCTTCGTGGTAGCGAGGTGCGGAAAACTTGCGGACATAACCGAGCAATTCGTCCATTGCCACAATTTTATCGTTCTCTTCGGCATCTTCTGCTTTTGTTTGGACAATTTCAATTCCTTGCTGATTGAGTTCTTGCAGGATTTGGTAAGCCAAAAACTCCGCCCGATACACTTGCTTGTTTTCGGAAACCAAACTCTGATTCCACACATCTTTAGTAGCTAGGAAATCTGGATTTTTGACTTTCTCGAAGAAATTTGTTCCCGATAAATGGTAGAACATTTCCCCATTTCGCAACACCATGCTCAAATCCAATTCCTGCGTATTGACAGAGAAATGATGTTTCCCCATTTTAATCACATTCTCGCCCGCAACAAATAACTCTTGGCGGTCTTTGAGTTGGCGAATGGCATCTTCCCGAATGGTTTTCAGCTGACTTTGCACATCATCTGCCTTCACGGAATCTTCCATTTCGGTCAGGTTGTCGATGATGTCCCGCACCTTATCTACCATTAAATCTCCCGCAAAATAACCGTTGATTTCGCTGACAGATTTGAGGTTTTTGATTCGGTTCTGAATTCCTTTCAAAATCCGTTCTCCTGCACTCATCAGCGAAGTGGCTCGCTTATTCCTCGACTCCACCAAAGCCAATTTTCGGCTCTCGAACGCATTGTAAATTTCATCTCGCTTCTCTGCCAACTCCACCGTGAATTCGTCAAAATCCACGAACTTTCCTTCCAATTCTTCTAGCTGAACCATGAGTTTGGTCAAATATTCCTCACACTTTTGGGGCGAGTCGGAAACATCTAAATAGTTCACAACTGCTTGGTTAATGAGTTTGAGTTGGGCGTTGAATTCCGCCACGGCTTCTGTTCCCAAAAGCTCTTTCCGCTTGGCTCGGAGTTTGGCTTTTACATTGTTGAGGTAAGAATAAATGTTGGAAATATTGTCGATAATCTGCGTGGTTTGCGTGCTATCTTCAATTTTCAAGTTGCTGACAATGTCAATCAGCAATTCCAAATCGCTTCCGAGTTGGTCAATATCTTCGGCAGTTTGGTCGGCTTCGGAAACTTTGGAGACTGCTTTAATCGCCTCTTCTTGCTGTTCTACTTTGTGCTGATAGGGTGCGAGGGAATCTTCTCGGAGTAGGAATTCCACACATTTTTGCGAGAGTTTCTCAGCTTTTTCAGCCAGTTCTTTCTCGAATTTCTCAATCAAAGCTAAATCTGTGTAGCGGAGTTCTTTTAAGGAAATCACTTCGCCACGAGCAGTTCTGAGTTTCGCCAAATAATAGACGAATTCATCGACATCTTTAAATACTTTTCGGTCGATTTCCCGCATCAGAGCCGTGGCATCTTGCGCCACTTTCTCGATTTGGTCTTTGGTATTTTTCCGAACTCTCGTTACTTTCTCAAACTCCTCAATGGCGGAGTTGGAAGCATCTCGGATTTCTGCCAAAGTCTCTGCTAAGTTGAATGCCTGCGAATCGGGCAACCAATAATAGCTGTCAATCACGTTGGAAGCTCGCTTTACCAACTCGAAATACAAACTCGCATATACATTTTCTCGCTGTGTGAGATTCACTACTTCCTGCGATTCAGACATTCCACGAACAATATCTTTGTTCCCGACCTTGAACAAATAATTGCCGGAACTGATATCGGGTTGGAAATCGGGATGCACATAAGGCGTTTGCCACAGTTGAATGGCGTGGGTTTTCTTGGGTTCTGTATCGGTTTTGAAATAGACCAACTCGCCATTGTGAAAGAATGAATAACCGTTACAAAGCACAGGATTATCTACCCGTTGGTCAATCAGATTATAAGAAAGCAAAACATAATCTCCATCCTCTTGATTGTAGAAAACGTACAGGAAATCTTCTCCATTGGGCGATTGCACTTTCTTCTCGAACAGCATATCACTCAAGTTATTCTCGAAGATTTTCAGCTCGCCCGAATCCAAATAATATCCGTTGGAGAACATAATTCCATGGTTATCGGGCAATAACACACAACTATCGGCAATGGAATCAATCCGCTTCACTTCTTTCAGTTTCTCGTTGAAAGCCAAATAGCGATGCTTTTTTTCTTGATAAGGCTTGATTCTGAGCAGAATGATATTTCCCAAATCGGCATAGAAAATCTCGGCATCATCGAGCGATTGCCCCTTATGTTCTACATCTTCAGAATAAATTCCCTGCCCAGATGTGGTGTTGTCTTCCACTTTGATAGTCAAATCTCCGCCCACTGTCTCCACAAAAACTCGGTCGAGAATGGAAATGTGCGGATGCTCGCCTTTTCGGTGCAAATCTCGGTGCGTTCGTTTCCACTCAAATTCATGCTGAGTCGGGAACTTGTATTCATGGTCGGAACGATTATCTATATACGTTAAACTTGCTCCTTCCACCAACCATTTGAAAGTCTTGATGTCGGCAATGTTCTTCCCAATTCGGAAAACCATGTGCAGGTGCGGACCCATCATGGCAAACTTGACGAACTTGGTTTCCTTATAATATTTGTAAAGTTGCTTGAAGTCGTTCTCGAAACTTTGGTTGGCAATTACTTCCAAACCCAACTCGCTAAAAGTATGGTTGGAGTCATCGAATTTGTAGGCGTTGAACACATCGGAAACGTCAATTTCCGATTTCAAGCCAATGTGCACATTGTAGCCAAACAGGAAGTTTTTGCCAATGGCAATCATATCTCGAGGCACACAATTATGCTCGGTGGCAATTCGCTCGGTGGAAATGAGTTTGGTCTCAATACTGCTGAAAACTTCCTTTCGAGCTTGGTTTAGCTTCTGCAAGCGAGTTTGCAATTCCCGTCCATGCCCTTCCAATCGCTTACGAATAATTTCGTACGTTCCGCCTTCGAGTTGTTCGCTTTGTGGTTGTGTTGTTTGTTCTGCCATTTGTGAGTATTGGGTAGTTAGTATTGAGTAGTGAGATTTTGGTTTTCTTTTTATGTTTATTCGGATTTGAACTTATAAAAATCAAAAACCGAACACTTTGGAATGTATTAGATTTCCAATACTGATTCAGAAATATATTCTTTTACTTCTTTCCAACTGATTTTTTCAATCATAATTGGATTTGGCTCTTCTTCGGCATCGGCAAAATAGGTCAAGCTTTTTACAATATGAAACTGTTCAATCCTATTAAATTTTTTTCGATGAAACTTCAATATTTCAGTCAAAGAATATGATTTCAAAATGAAATATAAATCAAAAAAGTCTTTTTTCGCTCCTCTATCCAATTTCATACAGGCAATATCTTGGATATTCAGCAACCTAATGTTATCGACCACTTTTATTGGTTCGAGAGTCGGGTAATTATATCTTATCAAATCTACTTTCACTCCATTTGCTTCAATGTTGAGTGTGTTTTTTGCTTTTTGGAAGATTTTCACATCAGCAATAGATTCTAATTTTTCTACCAGTACATTTTCAGAAAATTCCAGATTTGAAAATAAATCTAAATCTACTGAAATTCTGTGCCCAAGTTGTAAGGAAAGTGCTGTTCCCCCAACCAAATGGAAATTGTTTAACTTCAGGAGCTTTCATGAGTTGAACTAATAATTCCAATGTTTTTGGATAGACTGTTTCGTATCGTAGCATCTGAATTTTTCTTTGGGAACGTTGAAATACACACTACAAAAGCTAAGTGTATATTTATCTAAATATCTTGCGGATAGGCTTGCTTCTTTTATTTTCTCCAATCCGTACATTTCTTTCAATGCGTACCAATCTTCCAAACCTCCACGCATCAAAATCCGATTGATGACGAATTTAGCATTTTCCTCCCAATCTATTTCGCTGATTTTTATATCCCAGAAAAGAGATGGGTTGAAGGGATTTGGTGGTTTTTCGGTCATGGTTTGGATTGTATGATTTTCGTTAGCATTGCACTTATGTACAATGCTAAGGATTTGTCAACTAGGCGTCCCCGTCCCGTTGGGACTTTTTCTTCTACACAATTTGAACAATCAAAATGACAATGCCAACTATAAAGGTGACTCCCACAAGAATATTCCAACCACTTTGCTTGAAAAGTTCATCAGTAGATTTATTGAAGAAGAATAGCTTTCTGATTCCCACACCGATATTTACTAAAAGCCCATAAACGAGAATCTCCATTATTATCTCCAAAATAACCTCAATTATACTTTGTCTATGTTTTCTAATTCTTCTAATTTCCCTTTTGCGAACGAGCCTCCAAACTCAACTGCTCTTTCATACAACCCTTTCGCCTTGCTGAAATTTTCTTCTATATACTGCGCAGATAACCCTCTTTCCGTGTAGTGTTTACGCCAATATCCATCATGAGCAAACATGAATGTATCACAAAATCCTTCTTGATGCTTGTCTAAAAACTCTTTTGTGATTGTAAGAAGTGGATTTCCGTTATCATCTCTCAAAATTAAATCCCCATTTTCTTCTTTCTTGATAAACCCTTCTTCTAAATTATTTGACTTATTGTAGTCTAACTTAAGACGAGCGAATAAATGTACAATTCCTTCTTCAATTGAAGAGATTCTTGGATGGTGCAGGCTTTCGCTCCTAATAAACTCTGACTCCCAAAACCTTTTCTTTTCTTTTTCATATTCACTCATGTCCGATTCTCTCAAAATAAAACCAGAAAACAAGTTAGGGTCGAAAAAGCGAGCTATTTTCAAAAATAAATTTGATATTGATTCCATATTTATTGTTCTATTTGGTTCAACTTCCCTTCCACCCAACTCTTAACCTTCTCTGCATCTTCTTCATTGAATGACTCAATCATATTATAGCGGAATCCCTCTGAATCATAGTTAATATAGACAGTGAACCCTGTTTCTATATCCCAATTTGAAATTGCAACTTGATTTATTTTTGAGATTTCAAATGAACGCTTTCTGAATAAATAGCTAGGCTTTCTTTTTATCACACCATTTTTCACTTCCAAGCTTTGTTTGCCTCTTTTTAGTGGATAAAATATGTTTAGTAAAAAAGGAAGCCCGCATAATAGTAGAAATAGCCATCTTCCCGCCCTTTCATTCATCGCCAATATGGCAACTGCTCCTGCAATTAAGTAGAGGATTAAAAAAATCAAATAAAAATTTCTTCTTTTCTTCTGAGATTTAGAAGGTAGAGTTATAATCAGGTTCTCTTGAATTATCAAAGATTTATTTGGGGGATTTTCCATATCATTCTTTTATGCTTTCCTCAAATATCTTAAATTCACTCAATCCAACCAAACAAAAGCATAGCACACTTGGCGTAACTAACTGGTTTGCAATTAGGTGAATCCAATCAAAAGTATTTTTCCTAATTTTATTCGGATTTAATAACTTGCAGAATCAAACTTTAAAGGACAGTTGGGGAAGCCGAAGGTCTTTCTCCAAAGAAATTAATCTTCAACTGGCTCAAAATACAAGGTTGTGTCCTTTTTCTGCATCCACAGCAAGTAAGGCTGATTTGCCACTGAACACCTTCTTGAGAAAATGAGCTTTCTTGTTTTCTTCCCATCTCGCATGATTTCAGCCAATTTACGATGAACCCGAGTAGTTAAGGTAGATTTTGTTTTGAGAGGTTCAAATTTATCGGACAACGTAAAATGAATATAATGAGTAATGCTTGCGTCTTTAGATGAGGTACCTGTAATTGCCATTGCAGTAAGCGCACCTATCGCTCCGAAAGCAATTGCCGAATAGACAATTGCTGAATTGTTTTGTTCTATCGCCTGTGATCCTGCATAAAAATCTAGGTTTCCTTCTTCCGAACGCTGGACAAGAAGTACTGTTCCTCTTAGCAATACTCTGGTTTTGGGTTCGAGTACATTGAGCCTTTTGTAAGAAGCACCTCGGCCTTCAGACAAAACCCTTACTTTTTCTGGGGAAAGATTGGAAATATCCTGCTCTAGTTTTACCTCATATCTGTTGATAGTAGCAGGATTTTTAGGCAAATGTGAAGTAAAAACCAAGTTCCCGTTTTTGCCCCAATACCGATAAAGAATGCCTTCGTATAAAAAAGTGCTTACCCTAGAACGGTTGCCCGTTTCAATTCCATTTTTCCAGATTTCCTTTTCTCCATTCTTCAAATCCACCGATTCAAAAAAGGTAGTCGTAGAATCGAGCATGGTCGAGTGGTAATCTAAAGTGAAAATCAGCTTGTCTTCTTCATGGTATAACTTACAAGTATTATTTACATGTTCTGGAGTCAGTAAGGTTTCGTCTTTATCAGTAAGTGAGACAATTCCCATTTTTCGGATGTATTGGGCAATTTGTTTGGTTTCAAACTCAAAACTCAGTTCTGGCTCTTCGCCATCTTCCACATAATGCAGAAACACCTTTTTCTCCTTTTTATCTGACAGTAATAAAAATGGTTTTTCGCCTAAAACTCCAGCTGAAATAATGCTCATTCCTTTGCTTTCGAACGATAAAATCCCCTCTATAAATTCTCTTTTATTTCCTCTAATGTCTGTCTCAAATTTGTCCACGTACAGGCGATTTCCCTCTTCTCTCAGTGAGAAATAGGTAAATTTTCCATTCTTTTCATTCGTAGCAAAGAAAGAAAATGGATAATCTGTAGCAACAATCCAATTTCCAACCAAATTGCCTGCTGTATCTAAGGATTTGAAGAAGTTGTAAGGAGCAATATTGCTTTGGTAATAAACGAGCATATTGCCTGATTTATCGTTCAGTGTATAAATACCAGAGACTTTCTTGGTTTGAGTGTCAATTGTAAATTCCTCTTGGCTAAAAGCAACATTAGGTAAAACCAAAATGCAGATGATGAGTAATTGTACGTGTTTTTTCATGTCAATTGTTTATAAAGAAAGATTGAGCAACAAAGTTAGATATTTCGTAACAGTCTAAAAGAACGGAAACCAAAAAAAGACCTCCAAAGCTGGAAGTCTTTTTCTAAAATTCTAGCTTTTCCAAGCATTAAAAGTCGTAAGTAACCGAAGCCGTAAGCATTCTTGGGAGAATTGGAACTGCCCAAAATGTCCCTTGCAGACCGGGAAGTCCATTGGAATTTTCTTTGTGGCTCTCGAAATCCTCTTTTGTAAAAAACTCTTTATTTCCATCCAATTTCGCTAAGCCTTCGGTTCGGGTCGCTCCAATTGCATTGAACAAATTGTTTACATTTACCGCCAAATTGAGTTTTGAAGTGAAATTATACGCCAATCCGCCATTGAAAACGCTGTAATCTGGCATTTTTAAAATATTTCTTTTGTTGTACCAATACGTTGCCCGTATATCTCCAATTGGCAAAAACCAAGAAGTTCTTGATTCTGTAGGAAGCAGTTAAATCTGTGATTACAGATGGAATTTCGTTGACCTTCTTTGCCACTCAAATCCTCATAATAATCATCCGAATTATTCCATTTGGTTTGCTGAGCTTTCACTGCCAAATTTTCTTCATATTGCCAATTGGCAAAGAGGTTGCGTGCATTGTTCCTGCATCTTCGAACGATTTGGCGAAGTTCCGTTTGAATTGTAAAGGAAAAATTCACTAAACTGTGCATCTTGAATCGTTGCCACCAGGCGTAAATCCAAATTCTTGACAGGACTTGCCACCGCTTCAATCTCCAACCCAATCGTTCTCGATTCGTTGAAAGTGGGTGGAGTGAAAAATGTGGGATTCTTCCCGTAACAAATGCTTGATAGGTAATGTCATCCAAAAACTGTAGAATGCAGTGGCGAAAAGTGAATATTTCGGCTTTCTGATTTTGTAGCCAACTTCTGCTTGGTAGATTTTTTCTACTGTTCCTCTACCAATTGGTACATTATTCTCGAAGTTGCTAATGTACCACTCGTGGTCTGGTGCTTTGTTTCCTTTGGAGATTCTGGCAAAAATGGCTTTCGAATCATCAATCAAATAATTCGCTCCAACCGAAAAGGAAAGTGTGTGATAAATTTCGTTATAAGAGAAAATGGAATCATTATGTGTTTTTACGCCGAAATCATAGCCAGTAAGTGGGTTTCCGTCTCCGTTTCCTCGTCTCCCAACCTCTTTTGAATCCATCTTGCACAATGGCATCGTAGCGAACTCCAAAATCTAAAGACAACTTCTGTGTGGCTTGCCAAACATCATTGGCAAAAGCTGAATAGGTTTTTGAAGTTCCCTCAAAGCCAAGTAGACGTTACAAAATTGTAAGAAGCCACACCAGCAGAATCAGTAACCTGAAAATCTAAATGTCATTTGGCGCAACTTCAAGGGCACGGGTTCACTCTCAAAAGCCTAGAATTTGGTTCGAGTGTGCCGAGCAAAACATCTCCGTGCCAAGTGGCTTTCAACGTTGAAGTAGAGAAAAATCCACCGAAAGAAAGTGAATGATTCCCGCTTTTTCTGGAGACGGTAAACTGATTCATGAAATCGGAAATTTCATTGTTCATGTCTAACGTGAAAGTAGCAAATAAATTTTCTCCCAGATTCCTTATTCCCGCTTCGCCAGCGTGGAGCAGTAATTCGCCCGTTTTTGCATCATAAAATTTGAATTTACTTGCGACTGAAACTCTGTCGAGGTATAACCCAATCCAATCAAAGCAAAGTCAATTGGTGCAACCACATTTGCCACATATTGCAAATAGCGTTGGTCGGCTCTGGTATATTTTGCATTGTTCACAATTGTCCACTCGCCTAAATCTTGCGTAATCTCCAAACCGACAGATTTTGTGAGAATGTCAATTCCGTCATCAGAATTGAAATCTCTGGTAGCTCCTTTGGGTTTTCCAAAAGAATAGTCGGGAATTTGCGTGTTGAGTGAGGGAAAAGTGGAACTATAATTCGGGTCGAAAGTGCCGAGTTCGTTGGAGTAAGTGGTCAGATTTTCCAAATCGGAAAAGGGAATTGGGCGATATTGCGTAACTCTATCGTCTAAATATTTTCCGTAGAGTTTGATTTTTCCTGTGGAGTGCGTTTTCGTCAGATTTCCTTTAATTTGTCCGCCCACGTTGGCGTTAAATGGGAATTTCCCTCGCTCCCTCATCGAATCTGTAAAATCCACCCACGTAATAATTGATGCCTGAATTGGAGATTGGTCCGCCCAAACCCAAATCGAATCGGCTGTATAAATTGTCTCTTCCCGTTGATTCCCGCTTTCAGAATGGCAGTTCCACCAAATTTGTCTCCGCCTTCTTTGGAAATGAAATTGTACACTCCGCCAGGCGCATTCGGAGCGGTAACTACCGAACTTCCTCCACGAATTGCCTCAAATCTGCCCACATTCACATCTACCCGAGAAAACATATCGGCAGTGGCAAACTGGACTAGAGAACTCATAATTGGCAAGCCATCTTCTTGCAAAGAAACATATCGAAAGCCTGTGTTATCACTCGTTCCAGAAGCCATTCCACGGGCATAGACTCGGTTTCCGACTTCTCCGCCCGCATTATCTACATAAGTTCCTGGCACGGCATTCAGCAAATCGCCTGTTCCTCTGGGTAATCTTTGCCGAATCATATCTGGTCGGATTGTGGTAATTGCCACGCTTGATTCCAATTTGGATTTCTGATTGAAAACTCCTGTTACAATCACTTCATCTAGTCCGAGTTGGTCTTCGGAAAGCATGAAATCTGCCACAAGTGGTTTGTCAGTAATCTGAACTTGTCTCTTTTTAGAGGAATATCCAATGTAGGAAGCCACGATTGTGAAACTTCCTGTGTCGAGCTTAAATTTATATTCTCCAACCAAGTCGGTAACTGCGCCTTTCGTGGTTTTTGTAATTCTGACATTCGCCCCAATAAGTGGAACTCCATCCGAATCTACCACTTTACCTGAAATGGAAGTTTGAGAGTAAGCTATTGAATGCAGGAACGGTAATAAAAGAAAAAGGAGGTAGTGTATTTTCATTTCGATAGTTGTATTAGATTACATTGAACTATCGAATATGAGAAGTTTCAAACGCCTTTTCAATTTGCTCTGTTGTGAACAGTGTAACAAAAAAGCAGACTTGCAGTATAAAACATTCAGAAAAAAGGTACTACTGGACTAATACGCTAAACAGTATACTTTACAAATATTTGTAATCTAGCACTGGCTCTATCTACTCATAAGACTTACGTAAAAACACGAACGCTTTTACGTAAAGCAAAAATGTTCATATTTTTCTTTCGGAAGTATGATTTTCGCTAAGATTTATGGCTAATGAGCAATTATTTTTAAAGCTATTAAGTGCCATTTGGGCTTGTGCTGACTAAAATACTGCTTCGGCAATTTTCTGAACCGACATAGATTTCCCCATCGAGTAATAGTGCAAACATGGCACGCCACGCTCTACCAATTCCTTGGATTGTTGAATTCCCCACTCCACGCCCACTTGCCTCACTTCTTCGTTGTTTTTGCATTTGTCCACTGCATCCACCAAATCATCGGGCATGTCTATGTGGAAAATACTGGGTAGGATTGTGAGCTGTTTTTTGGTTGTAATTGGCTTCAAACCAGGAATGATGGGTACATTGATTCCGTTTTCCTTGCATTTATCTACAAACTCGAAGAATTTTGAATTATCAAAAAACATTTGGGTCACAATATATTCTGCACCCATTTCCACCTTCATTTTCAAATACTTCAAATCATTGTTGAGATTTGGCGCCTCAAAATGCTTTTCAGGATAAGCAGCCACTCCAATACAAAAATCGGTGCTGGTTGAGTTTTGCAATTCCTCCTCCAAATAGCATCCTTTGTTTATGTCAACCACCTGCTTCAACAAATCAGAAGCAAAAGCATGTCCGCCTTCTTCGGGGACAAACCGTTGTTCGTTTTTCATAGAATCGCCACGGAGAACGAGTACATTCTCCACGCCCAAAAAGCTTAAATCAATAAGTGCATTTTCAGTTTCCTCCTTCGTGAAACCTCCGCAAATCAGGTGCGGAACGGCATCTACATGATAGCGATTCATGATTGCCGCACAAATTCCCACAGTTCCTGGTCTTTTTCGGGTCGTTTTTTTCTCTAAAAGTCCGTTTTCTCGATTCTTGTAAACAAACTCTTCTCTATGATAAGTAACATCTATAAAAGACGGCTTAAACTCCATGAGCGGGTCAATAGCAGAGAAAAGGGAGTTGATGCTCTGACCTTTCAAAGGAGGCAAAATTTCAAAGGAAAATAATGTGCTTTTTGCTTCTTCTATATATTGAGTAACTTTCATCTTATCTGAAAATAAATTTCTTTATTGAAAACTTTTGAATGGATTGTAAAGGCATTACGTTTTCGGAATTTGCCCGAATGAATATTAATAACTGAAAGAAGTCATTATGCCTTTTCCAAAAAGAGTTGCAAGATAGCAAAGGGCAGTTTTACATTCAAAGAAATGTAGATATTACGTTTGCAGAATTGATTGATTGGTTGATGGGCGATTTATGGTGCATTGATTTCCCACATCAATCATTTTTAGCTATCGTTGGACTTGTTGCTTGAATAATCCAACCAAACCATGTTCCTTTGCCTTAAATTAAATCAAAAAATCGTACGGCATAGGCCGACCGATTGTAATTCGTAATTCAAATGACAAAAGGCTTTCAAGTAATATACGAAGACAACCACATCATTGCCGTCAATAAAGACGCAGGTATTTTGGTGCAGGGAGACAGCACGGGAGATGAACCTTTGGTGGAGTTGGTGCGAGATTACATTCGCAAAAAATACGACAAAAAAGGAAATGTTTTCTGCGGATTAGTTCACAGGATTGATCGCCCCGTGAGTGGCGTAGTCGTTTTGGCTCGAACCTCAAAGGGTTTGGAGCGTATGACCAAGCTTTTTGAAACTAGGGAAATTGAGAAAACTTATTGGGCAGTAGTTACCGAAAAACCAGAAACGGAAGAAGGCGATTTATACCATTGGATTGAGAAAGACAGAATCAAAAACAATGTGAAAGCACATAATTCTTCCAAGAAAAACGCTCAAAATGCGCATTTACATTATAGTTTGCTTGGAGTGATTGGAAAAGATAACTTATTGGAAGTGAAACCAACTACTGGAAGACCGCATCAAATTCGGGTGCAACTCGCAAAAATTGGTTGTCCAATCAAAGGCGATTTGAAGTATGGAAGCACGGAAAAAGCTGGAAACATGATTTACCTCCACGCCAGAAAACTTACTTTCGAGCATCCAATCAAGAAAATCCCAATCAGATTAGAAGCCAAAATTCCCGAAACAGTAGATAATTGGAGAAAGTTTAAGCATTTGGGATAGAGGAATTGGCGAATGAGAAAAAGATGTGTTGATGTGTTGATTTGGCAATGTGTTGATGAGGGAAGGGAATTTGAATCAGGATTCACAAGATTTTCAGGATTGAAGAGGATTTTTCTTTTCGGGGAATGGAAATCTAATTTAAAGTAATAAGCAATTTTTAGAAATAAAGAGTAAAGGGAAATACTTTCAGAGCATGTTTGGAAAGAAAAACGGTTGGAATTTCAAATTTGATAATTGGATTCCGAAATCTTGAAAAACTAGCAATGAAGTTGGATTTTATTGAAATTGTCATTTTGAGCTTGCGAAAAAACTATCTTTGAAGATTTTAAGATAGTTCCCTCCCAAGGTCGGGATGACAAAAAATCGCCAATTATTTACGCAAAATACAGCTTTAAGTAATTGATTTTCAATACTTTGCTATTTATCTAAAAATTCATATAAAACCATTCAAACATACTCTCAAGCATCCAATCATAAAATAGCAAAATCCTGCTCATCCTCCAATCCTAGAATCCTGATTCAGACAAAAGGGAATTGGCGAATTTTTGATGTGAGGATTTGTTGATTCGATGATGTGTTGATGAAACCTGCATCTAATAATGGGTGCAGTTGAATATGAAGCAATTTATTTCCTTAGAACAGGGTTTGCAAACCCTGTTCTAAGGAAATAAATTTTTAGAGAATCTCTCAACATAATAGTTAAGCAGGAAACATTCTAAAAATCAAATCCTGTTTTATCCTTTAATTCTGCAAATTCTGATTCTGACGAGTTTGGAATTGAAAGGCAAAAGCATTCTCATTTTTTAATTTTTAATTTCTCTCCTCTTCCATGCTCAACTTCCTATTCGGCTTCATTTCTCTATTCAATTTCACGGTTACTGGCGAAGTTCAAGATGACTTGGGAGAATCTCTGCCTGGCGTAACCATTTTCCAAAAAGGAACGACCAACCAAACAATTACAGATATTGATGGGAAGTTTTCTTTGAAGATTGAAGGAAATGAGCCTGTTGTTTTAGTTTTTAATTACGGAGGAAGTCCAATAGAAAAAAGAGTTGATGCTTCCAATCCAGATTTAGGGATTATAAAAATCCAACCGAACCCAAATGCTTATAATTTAGACGAACTCGTCATAGAATCTATCCGAATGGGCGAAAAAGTGCCAATCACGCAGAAAACTTGGCAGAAAGCGCAGATTGAGGAGATTTATTTCGGGCAGGAAATGCCAATGCTTCTCAGCCGAATGCCAAGCGTGAATGTGAGTGCCGATGGCGGAAATTACTCGGGCTACACCTATTTGCGTTTGCGGGGAATTGACCAAACTCGAATTAACGTAACGCTGAATGGCGTTCCGCTTTCCGAACCCGAAGACCAAGGAATTTACTTCTCCAACTTTACAGATTTTGCCAATTCCATTCAATCGGTTCAGGTGCAACGAGGCGTGGGAACGAGCACTTTCGGAACGGCTTCCTACGCAGGTTCCATCAATTTTGAGTCGGTGGATTTGGAAGATGAAAAGCCGAGTGCCGAGTTGCAAGCAGGTTATGGCTCATTCCAATCCTACCGAGTGAGTGCGGAGACGAAAACAGGCTTGCTTCCGAGCAAATTCGCTTTTTATGCCCGTGCATCGCTCTCAGGTTCAGACGGATACAGAAATCACTCGGGAAATGAATCCAACTCTGTTTTTATGAGCGGAGGTTATTTTGGAGACAAAAATATTGTGAAATTGACCGCTTTTTCGGGCAGAATGCAGAGCGAATTGGCATATTTGGCTACTCAGATTTCCGACATTGAAATCGACCCGAAAACTAATTACCTCACAGAAGATGAGAACGATGATTTCCGACAAGATTTTGCGCAGTTGCAATATACGCACGAGTTCAATTCCAACTGGGCAATTACAAATTCCTTCTACTACATTCACATAGATGGAAATTACGACATCGGTTATCCTGTGGATTCGGTAACTTATGCACTGGAAAATTTGGCTCTGAAATCTGACTTGTTCGGATTGCAAAGCACTGTAGTCTATTCCAAAAACAATTTCAAGTTCTACGGAGGTGCGAATGCCAATACTTTCAAGCGAAATCATTTCTACAGCATCAAACCCAATACGAGTCAAGCAGTTTATTCTAATAATGGAATCAAACGGGAAGCAAGTGCTTTTGTCAAATTCCAATATGAAATCAACCAGTTCAATTTCTTTGTTGATTTGCAAGGAAAACTTGCCGAATTCGATTATGAGCCCGACCAAAATGCGGGAATAGAAGTTGAAAAAGCAAGTTGGCAGTTTTTCAACCCAAAAGCAGGGGTTGGATTTCAAATGACCAAGAATTTGCAAAGCTACGTTTCCATTGGCAGAACGAGCCGAGAGCCGACAAGAACCGATATTTTTGGAGCTTATGATAATTTAGACAATTCCAATATTTCCGAAATTGGCAGTTTGGAAGCCGTAAAACCTGAAACCGTTACAGATTTGGAATTGGGCTTGAAATGGGAATGCACTGAACTCTCGGCAAACCTGAATGCCTTCTTCATGGAATTCCGAAACGAAATCGCCCCGATTGGCGCACTTAATCAGTTTGGCTTGCCACTCCGCAAGAATGTGGCAGAAAGCTACCGAAGAGGCTTGGAGTTGGATTTGGCTTGGGAAATTACCGAAAAACTCACTTTCTTGCATAATTCTGCCTTCGTGAAAGCACAAATCAAAGAATATACTTCGGAAATTGACGGGCAAACCTACCGAAATGTAACGCCTCTGCTCACTCCAAAATGGACCATCAACAACTCGCTCAAATACAAACTCCAACTGTTTGAATTTGGATTGGATGGGCGATATGTCAGCGAATCTTTTTTGGATAGCAATGACGATGGTAGATTTATCACTCCCAGCTATTTCCTATTCGATTTCCGAACCACAATCAATTTCGCCAAGAAGCACCAATTCACTATTTTCGTGAACAATGTGCTTGATGAAACCTATTTCACAAATGGCTATATTGGAGCGGATGCTTTGGGAAACCTCGAATCCGCCTACTTCGTTCAAGCACCGAGAAATTTTTATGGAGTTTTACGATTGAGGTTTTAGAATCAGTCTCAAGTCCGAAGTCGTGAGTCCAAAGTTCGGGGGTTTTGTTAGGTTTGTCTCTCCCAACATCAACTTTTTTCTCAATACTCATTACACACTACTCCAAAACCATGAAAAATTATTTGCATCGGGCGGAATTACGTTGCCCACATAGCCGAACTTAATAATGAGCAACCGAGCGAACCTGTCATTTTTACAAAGCCAGATTCTGCTTTACTTAGAAATAATGCCGATTTCTACCATCCTGAATACTCTACGGATATTCATCATGAAGTGGAAATTGTGCTGAAAATCAGTAGAGTAGGAAAGGGAATTGCCGAGAAATTTGCTCACAAATATTATGAGGAAATTGGCTTGGGAATAGATTTCACAGCTCGGGATATGCAATCGAAAGCCAAAGAAAAAGGATTGCCTTGGGCTTTGGCAAAAGGATTCGATGGTTCTGCGCCCATCTCGAAATTTGTGCCTAAAACTGATTTCCCCGATTTGAACAGCATTAAATTCAGTCTGAAAAAGAACGGGAATTTGGTACAAAAAGGAGATACGAGCTTAATGCTCTACAATTTCGAATTTATCATTCATTACATTTCCCAGTTCATTACGCTCAAAAAAGGCGATTTGATTTTTACAGGAACGCCTGCCGGAGTCGGAAAAGTGGAAATTGGAGACCGATTGGAAGGATTTATTGAGGAAGATAAGTATTTTGATTTTGAAGTGAAATAAATTCCAATTTGCAGATTTGAAAATGTGTAAATTTGCTAATGACAATGCCATTAGCCGACATTTCCCACCCTTTTTTAGAACAATTGCATTTTTTTAGATGCAATTTCATTGGCGGATTGAGAACTCGGCAGTATGTTGTCGATGACGACCCACGTCTGCACCTCCGAAGGCCGAACCTCGAAGGTCGGCCCTCGATGTTCGGGAATCGTTGAAAAGCTTTTGGGTTTGTGGTTTTCTCGCTTTCTAAACTGGCGGGAGCGAAAATGCACACCGCCAGCTAGTCGCTTTGCGAAATGAGTTTCACTAGTTCAGGGTATTCGAAAAAAAACACTTCGTATTTGAATAGTTATATTTTTTAGCAATTAAGTGCAAATACAAATAAATACCAAAAGTCAATTTTAAGGGTGGGAAATGTCGGCATTAGCATATAAAACCCTTGTTTATAGGAATTATACTGGCTTAGCTCAATAATTCTTGGGCGCATCTCAAAATGTCGCAATAAATTAAAATCTACTTTTCAAAATGAAAAATAGGTATATCGGGATAGGTCGCCTAAATAGTTCGAGCATCCGCTCGGACTTGTCATTCGTTGAAGCGTCCGCTCAATGCTGTCAACTTAAGGAAAATATATGTTTGATTTTATACCAAAAATAGGTGTAATTTGAAAGTTTCAGTTCTGTAGGACGTAGCTCTAGCTGCGTCCAATCACAAACCAAAAGTGTTGAAAACGCTTTTCAACACTAAGTTGACGGCATTGAGCGTCCGCTTCAAAAAGTGCTGTGCGCTCTAAACCGATATTCCTAATGAAAAATAAGAGATTATGAATGGTAAATTATAATAAGGCATATTAAAGAAATAAAGTAAACATTTCTCTTGTTTCTTTTTGGTCTATTCTTCGTTAAAAATATTAGCCATAGCGATGCTATGCCTAATATTTTTGCCTAAACTAGCCTCAAAAACAAACCGCAATAAATGTCCATTTTATTTCTTTGATATGCCTAAATCCAACGTCTGGGTCCGACCCTCGGCAGGGTCTGCGACCTCTGCCAGCGTATGTTTTTTCAATGTGCGACAAAATGAGATGCGCCCTAATTCTTGAATATGTCATCAAATCAGTATATTTACTCTATGGAAAAGGTCGTCAGGAAATATAAATTGGGAGAAGAACCCCAAACCAACTTAGCTTACTGGCTCACAAAAACTCCATTAGAATAGAGTTTATGAACAGAAGAAATAAATTCCCTCGGAGTGGTCGTAGACCCTCCGAGTGGTAAGGCTCTATAATAAATAGACTTTATCACGATTGATTTCGTATGGCTAAAAAAAATCACAAAGCCGTTGTTGGTCTTAGCTTGCGAGACCAACAACTTGAACTCTAAAATCTCTCTTAATAAATCAATCGTGATAATATCTAATTAGTGTTCATAATCTATAAAGAATAGAAGCGTTGGAGCAAATGAGAAAGCAGTACATCGAAATTTTTATGCCCAATGAATCTAAGTCAAGACTTCAAAGAGTTTGCAGAATTGTTAAATATGCTTCTACTTAGGCGATTTCTGGTATTATTCGCAATCTCTCTCTCCATTCTTTTCTCCTGCAAAAATGAGCAATCCAAAAGTCTCAATAGAGCAACAGGCAAGGACTCTACAAATAGTGTTGCTGATGAAGTAGAATTCATTCCCCAATCTTTTTTTTCCTCCGCATGGAGGAAAAAGGAAGTGCTACTTATATATGGCGATGCCTTTCCTGAACTCATTCCGAAATACGAACAGCTTGCCGAGCAACTACAATCTAGTTTGGGCAATCGAGTGAAATTGATTGCCAAGCCTTTTAGCAAAGTCTCCAATTCTGAGTTAGATAGTTCTTTAGTTTGCCTGATTGGAACAACAAAATCCAACCCGCTTATTACGGAATTCACTTCAAAAACGCCATTTGAGATTACCAATCAAGGTTTTCAGTTCAGTAAAACTAACTTCCACAATCCTTCCGATTTTTTTATGGTTGGAGTTTACCCTAATCCACGCAATCCGAAAATGCCGATTTCTATGATAGTTGGGAATTCTGACGAGGAATTGCTCAATGCCATTTACGGGATTTATGGCGAAAATTGGAGAGGAATCATGAGAAATAGTTGGGGCTATCAGGTTTACAGCAAAGGCAAAAAAGCCATGCTCGGGCAGTTTGTGATGAATAGCCAACCTATTTGGGAAATTGATTCAAAAGCACATTGGGATTTTACAAAACAGGCTGAATTACTTGAAGAAACCACTCATTTCAGACTTATTAAGCATGGAGAGGTAAAGTCCAAATATGCAAGTGAAACCTTGCCAATGGCAGAGCGCACCGTTTCTGAAATTGAAGGATTTGTTGGGAAAGAGTTCACATCGAAAATAAACTATCATGCTTACGCCACAGCAGAAATAAAAGGCTTGCTAATCAATGACATCACTCATAATAATGTAGATTTCGATAATTTGGAAATCAATGCCATTGTGAATGGAGAATATGAAGGCAATAATTTGCAAGCAGAAAATAAGCTTGTTTTCAGACAATTACTCGGAAAACCCAAGCTGAATCTGTTAGAAACAGGCATATCGGTTCGGTTTGCCAGCAAATGGCAGAAATTCGGACATGAGTTCTGGGCAAACCGATTGTACCAATCAGGCAATTTAGTTCCTGTCTCCGAACTGACTGATAATGAGTACTTTGAAAAGGAATCCCGATTGGTGTTTGATTGCATGGCAGCGACTTTTGTAGATTTCCTGCTGGAGGAATGGGGAAAGGAAGCTTTTTTGAATAAATATGCGAGTTGGAAACCTAATCCAACCGAAATAAATAATTTGCAAAAGAGCTGGGAGGAGTTCTTCTCTAAAAAAATTGTTCCCGAAGCTGACTCATCCAAGAGAATAAGTCCGAAAATTCCCGACTATTTCAAAGGCTTCAATTTTGCCCACGAAGGCTACCAAATTTACGATGGCTATGCTTCGGAAGAGGCTTCAAAATCTTTGGCTCGGCTCGAAACCATTGGCACGAATGCCATTGCCATTGTACCCTACACCTCTATGAGCGACCCTAACAAGCCGAAATTTCTCCGATTCTCCAGTGGGCAGGCGGAGAAACAGATGAAAGTGTGGTGCATGCTACTTTTGAAGCCAAGAAATTGGGAATGCATGTTTTGCTGAAACCACAAATCTGGTTCGGAAGGGGAAGTTGGCCTGGCGATGTTAAAATGGAGTCGGAAGCAGACTGGAAGTTATTTTTTGATTATTATAATCGCTGGATTCGCCATTATGCGATGCTTGCCGAAATCCACGAAATAGATATGTTTTGTATTGGGGTGGAGTTTGCCAAAGCCACAATTGCCAAACCCCAACGAATGGATGAATCTGGCACACTCCACCCGAAAAATATATACGGGCAAATTGACTTATGCTGCCAATTGGGGCGAGGAAGTAGAGAAAACCAAAATTTGGTCGGCATTCGATTACATTGGAGTCAATTGCTATTATCCATTGAGCAAACTGCCCAATCCAACCCAACCAGAACTGAACGAGGCATTTGCAAAGACCATGGAAATGCTTGAAACTAAATTATTCACTTACAACAAGCCAGTTGTTTTTACAGAAATAGGGTTTCGGAGCATCGAAGAACCTTGGAAGCAACCTCATGCCGAGCCAAACGGTGCAAACTACAATGAAGAAGCGCAGGCAATGTGCTATAAAGCAGTTTTTGAAAATTTGCCCGAAAATAAAGAATGGTGCAAAGGCGTTTTTTGGTGGAAATGGCCCAGTTACATGGATTACGCCAAAAAAAATGCAAAAAGTTTTGCGCCAGCCAATAAGCTTTCGGAAAAGATAATTTATAAAAACTTCTCTAAATTATGATTTCTTGAAAAGGATAAGCATTTTTGCTCCCTATTTATAGTTGCAAAATTTTGTTAATCTGATTGTGCAATAAATTGTCCTTCATGGCATTCTATTTGTATTACTAGAAACCAAACTAATTATTAACTTCAGAAACGAGACTTACTATGTTTAAATATACAGCCAACTTGAAGAACAGCTTCTTCGGATTCCTCCTGCTTGCATTCCTAAGTTGCTCTTATGAAATCTCGGCACAAGGCTACTTTGAAGGATACTCTGGTTATGGTGGAAGTAATCTCTCCATTATAGGTGGAGTAGGTTCAACATACCTATTAGGCGATATTGGAAATGAGGGAGGTGAAGGCAGTTACAATCTAGGTTTTGCAACTCCTGGCAATGCATTTCAATTGAATGCGGGACTACAATATAGACTCACTAACTATATAAGTATTAGGGGTGAAGGCACAGTATATCAATTATATTCAGAACCAGCAGAAAGAGTTTGGGATGACGTTTCTTTTAAGTCGCTTAAAACTTTCGGGTTAGATGGCTATTTGGCGTTGGTGCATAACATTCTCCCTCAAGCCAGAATAGATCAAGGTCAGGCAAGTTTCAATGGCTATGGTTTAATTGGTGTAGGAGCTACTTATTTTGTGCCTAAAGACGGGGAAACTGAAGATTTGTTAAGAGATAATCCTGCTACTAGACACGCAATCTCAAAATTATGCTAAAATTGCCTCAATGATGGTAGTTGGAGGTGGTATTGAATATTATTTCAGTAGCTTTTTCTCTTTGGGAGGAGAGATGCTTTATAAGCATACATCTTCTGATTTAATTGATAGTATCAATCCTAAATATGAACCGAATTCTCTTAGCAACCCTAATGGCAAGTCTCCAGTAAATGATGGTTATCTTACTTTCGGATTGAAATTGAAATATACGCTTGGCAAAAAAGGAAACGGAAATCTTTCTGGATTCAACTACAAATCATACTTGAAGAAAAGCAAGAAAAGAGCCAAATACAAATAGATTTTTTTTAGAAAAGTGAAAGGGTCGATACTTCAAAGTATCGACCCTTTTCTGTTGTTGTTGGTGTGATTTATACTTTGATTTCCGCTTTCTTCGTTTTCTCCACCACCCCCACAGCTAAATTATTCTTCCTTGCTGGAATCGACTTCGGTTTTTCATGTCCATGGAAAGTATCCATTGAGTTGTAAACCCCAAACATATCTGCCACAAAATCGAAAATTCTGGTGGGAAGCACTCCACGAAGAACGGGCGTAATGTTTACCATAAATGGCGCACGCACCAATATTTTATCATTCTTGATGGCGGAAATCACTTCTTTGGTAATTTCCGAAGGCTCCAATAATGGAGTTAGCATCGGGGCTTTCACGCCATCAAACATTCCTGTATTGATATAGCTCGGAGTAACAGTTGTAACTTTGACCCCAGTTTTACCTCGTTCCATTTCCAATCTCAATGACTCCGACCAACCCAAAACCGCCCATTTACTTGCCGCATAAACTGACATTCGTGGGTTTGGCAAAAAGCTAGAAGCTGAAGCAATATTCACAATATGTCCTTTTTTGTGCAACAACATGGTTGGCAGAAATTCCAAAGCAGTATGCATTACTCCACCCACATTTATATCCATGGTCTTATCTATTTGCTCATGGGTATGTTCTGCAAAATCTGATCCTACAACAATACCTGCATTATTGATAAGAATATCCACAAAACCAATATCCTCCAAAATAGTATAGGCGGCACTTTCAATGTCTTTGGAATCGGAAACATCTACCTGATAAGCATGAATTTCGTATCCTTTTGCCCTGAACTCTTTGGTTGTCTCCAAAAGCCCTTCTTTATTTATATCCCAAATAATTAGCTTTGAAGCGCCTTCCTTTAAGCAACTCTGCCCCATCAATTTACCGATTCCGCCTGCTCCGCCAGTAATCAGCACAGTTTTTCCTTTTATCTTTGTCATAGTAATTTCTTATTGATTAAAAATTGTATGCACGCATACAAATAATAGCTAATATAATAAATTATGTGTGATTGCTTATGCTTTGGAAACACAGAATTTCCACATCTTTTCAAATTCTTACTTTGATGAAAGCAACTTACATGAAAATACTTTTCATTATTACGCCAATATTGGTAAGTTTACAAGAATAAACTAAATCTAATCGTCTGTCCCAAGTCAACTATGAGACGAATCCTACTGCTTCTACTAATAATTACATTTTGCACAGAATCGGGTTACTCCCAAATGGAGTCGAGTGCTTTTTCTGCCACAGGTAGAGGAGGCGTTGCCACTACATTTGTAACCGATTACCAAACGATAGGAATAAATCCTGCAAATTTGGGTTTTGTCAAAAGTTTCCGAGACCCGCTGATTACGGTTGGTTTTGGAGAGTTCAGTTCAACTATTACCGCAGAACCTCTCACTAGAGACGAGCTTTTCAACTCGTTTTTCAAAACAGAGACTACGAATCTCAACTTTCAGGAAAAAGAAAATGCAGTTGATAGATTTGCAGATAAATCCATCGGAATCAACTTGGATGCCATGCTTTTCGGGTTTAGCGTCCATCTTCCTAATAACATTGGTGTGGCAGTGAGTGTGAGAGATCGAGTTCAGCTATATACTCGTTTAGGTAGAGATGCTTCTGAACTTGCCTTTTTGGGTTCAAACTTCCAGCTACTTTCCTTTTTTGCAACTTTCCGATGGTTCTATCACAGGAAACCCTCGACATCCTAACTTTTCAGGCTCAGTATCGCCTCTTTCAGAAGAAGAACAGTCAGCAGTAGTGCTTGGTTTTTTTGACACCGATAGTTTGCCCAATGCCGGACCGGCTCCCTCAAAAGATGTGTTGAAAAACAGCAGAATATCAGCTTCTTGGCTTCGGGAATATAACATTAGCATTGGAGGAAGAATCTATGATTCCTACAATTTGTCTGTTTATGCTGGAGTTGGATACAGAGAGATACGAGGTTTGATGGTAGTGGATTTAGATATTTCCGAATCGGCAGATAGTGTGCTTTTTGATGAGAACTATTTATCCGTAGCAAGTGGGTTAATTGATTTTGAGCAGTTTCAAGTCCAAGATGGGGCAAATTTCGGAGACTTTCTATTCCCTTCTGGAGTTGCCAAAGGGCGAGGATTTGATGTCGGGGCAACTTTTGTGATAAAGCGAAACTTGTATATAGGCGCCTCTGTAAACAATATAGGCAGTATCACTTCTGGCGATAGCACTTATTCAGTTGGAGGACAAAATTTGATTGAGCAGTTTGGAGGGTTTGGATTGAGTAACTACAATTTTATTGGTAGCCAAGAAAGTGGATTTGCCATTGGAGGAGATAACTCGCCTATTGAATGGACTCCACAACCCATAAGAAAGACTGAATTGCCTTCAAATGCCAGATTTGGAGCGAGTTACGAATATTTGAGAACATTGCATTTAGGTTTTGATGTGGTGATTCCGCTTAACAATGTAGCAGGAAACTTAGAAGAACCACTCTATGCCATTGGCGGAGATTTCCGATTCAGCAAAGTATTCAGACTTTCTTCGGGAGTGAATATTGGTGGAAACAATGGTGGGAAAATCAATATTCCACTTGGCATCACTTATATTGCCAAAAAAGGATTTTACGAAGCGGGGGTTGCCACTAGGGATATTGCGACTTATCTCTCTAACTCTGAAGGAAGTACGCTTTCATTCGCTTCAGGATTTTTGCGCTTCAAATTTGGTACAATTAGAAAATAAGTTGATGGTATTAAAAACTTCAATTGAAATCATTCATTGATTGTAAAAATCTCGCTATTTAAGGATAGCGAGGTTTTTTGTTGCCTTAAATTGTGTATTCAAGCTAGAAAAATGGATTTTTGCATAAGAATTGTCCATATAGGTAAGTTTATGCTAGGAAATATGTTTCCAAGCCATTTTATTTTGAAAAAATACACTAATGAGAACTTCAGAAATACGATTGAAAGTAGAACTTGACGATAAGAATGTGCCTGAAAAATTATTCTGGCACGCACAAGACAGCCCTTCCACAGGTTTGGAGGAAACCAAGGCATTCAACTTAATGCTTTGGAATCAGGAGAAGCAAGAAACCATGAGCATTAACTTGTGGGCGAAAGATATGCCTGTTCATGAAATGAAACGCTTTTTCATTGACACAATAGGAAGCATGGCAAACACGGTCGAATCTGCCACAAACGATTCAGTTATGGCTCAGGAAATGAAAAACCTCTGCCAAAGATTGGCAAAACATGTCAGCGAAGAAATGCAGAATAAAGGGCAATAGGGATTTGAAAAAGTAGCTGGCGGTGTCTTTTTCAGACCCGTCAGTCTGCAACAAATGCAAGCATCATCACATCAACACATCAACAAATTACCGCATCAAATCTCTCTATCATAATTCAACTTGGCATTCTCTAGCTTTTTGAGGATTCTATGTTTGAGGGAACTTGGGAAAAGAACTCTCACGCCATCTCCGAAGCCTAAAATCTCCCTCTCTAGTTCGAAGTTGATTTGGACTTTGAGGGAAATTTCCACGCCAAATTCTGTTTCTTCCACCACTTTCTGGGAATGATGAATTGGTTTGGTAAGAACATAAGGCGCATGGTAGGCTAGAAAAATAGTCGGATTGCATTTGGTCTTTTCCCTTCATTCACGGTAACTCCAATCACATTTTCATACAACTTACTCAACTCAAAACTTTCTGACTCCATATATGCTACTTTGGAAACACTGATTTCCAGCATTCTATCTAAAGCCAAGGTTTGAACGAATCTGTCATTTGGTTTTTTGCCAAGCAAGAACCATCTATTCCGATATTCTTTCAGATGGTAAGGATGGAAAGTAATGGTGTTCGGAGTTTTTGCTTTGAAAGATTGGTAGCTGATTTCCAAAGCCTGTTTCTTCTGAATGGCTTGGTAGAGTTTCTCCAAATGCCCCAAGCCTTTCAATCCCTCATTCTTCTCGAAATCAATAATGGAAGCCGTGTGGTTTTTGGCAGAGAACACTTTGTCCTCCAGCTTTTGCACCATTCCCCCTAAATCTTGGAAATGGGAAAAACCTTTGAATTGACGCAAGATTTCCACCACCTCCGAAAGTCTGCCTAGGTCATTTTGAGTGAGTGGAGAGTTGATAATGCTGTAATTCTCGTCTTCGTACGTGTAGAATTTCTTTTCTTTTACAATGATTGGCGCATTGTAACCCAACTTATCGCTCCGCATAAACTGAATATCTAGCTGAATTGTGCGTTTGCTGATTCCCTTTTCAATTCCCTCAAATTCATAAAGTGCTTCGGAGCAGGCTTCAATCAAATCATCCAAAGTCCATTTCCTGAATCGGTTGCAAAGGCAACTGTCAATAGTTCGGTAGCGGATGAGGGCGTTTCTGTTGGCGGGCATGATTTGGGAGGTACGATTTGGGAGGTACGATTTGGGAGGTACGATTTGGGAGGTACGATTTTGGAATTACGGTCAGCCCTTGCCGTACGATTTGAAATAGCTGAATTAGTTTGGATTACAATCTACAATAAAAGCATTTCCATGCTGGAAATTAGTAGAATCAAAGGCGATA
The DNA here is from genome assembly GCA_963729615.1 of uncultured Cytophagales bacterium. Lineage (GTDB taxonomy): Bacteria > Bacteroidota > Bacteroidia > Cytophagales > Flammeovirgaceae > JBLIFI01. The sequence continues at coordinate 65,307 of CAVSOI010000017.1, read as the reverse complement.
TTAAGGCAGAAAGAATTTTTGCTACTTCGGAGAATATTCTTTTCTGAATCAGCCAGCCTTTCCCAGTTTATAAACTCTCTTCGTTCAACTTTCTGGTTCTCAAACTGATAAGAATATACCAAATCTACACCAACTGGCTTTATTCTGCTTCCTACCTTAGTTTGTGAAATTTCTGTTTTGACTTCAGAAGAAGTCAATTGTCCTTTTATCAAAAAATGGCTGTTTTCAATGAGTTTTATTCTGCCTTTCATAGGTAGGAAATAAAACAATCCATAACCTATAATTGCCAAAATAATCAAGAGAAATATAATCTTGAAATCCAACCATTTCATTTTTTGGAGAATTAGATATAATCGAGAAAAATCGTACGGCAACGATCGAACATTCGTATTCCGTAAATCAAAAAAATCAATCTACCTCAGCAGATTTTAAGGTGGAAGTCAATTCTCTCATATATTCTCTTTTTTTCTGACCAGGCGCATAAAGAAAAGCCTCTAAATAGTAGAGTTGCCCCGTGGCTTCATCGGCAAAAGTATAGCTGATGAAAGAACCTCCCATAGAAATATTGTTGGTTTTCCATCTGCCACGAATCTGCTTGGCATATTTCCCATCAAAAGTTACTTCTGTGGGAATGACTGGCTCCAAATCTTCGGTTCTTACAAATGAATTCGGGTTGTCAGGGTTGCCATAAAGGTGTTCTTTGGCAATCGAATCTCTCCAAGCAATAATGTTCTCCGTCTCAAACTGCGACTCGGAAGTATAAGGCTTGTAAGCCATAAATATATTCTTGTCAAACTTGAGTTCTGGGTAGCGAACCCACAGAAAGTTGGTTGTGTCCTGCGCAAACCTATAACCCAATGGCAATTTTATTTTGACATTATGCGCCTCAAAAAGCTTCATCAAATCTTTATCCAATACATTGAAAAGCCTTTCCTCAATTGCCTTTTCCTCTTTCAGGTTGAAAAAATTCTGAATTTCAGTTTTGTGCTGTTGGAGTTTGCTAATCATACCTGCTTCCGTTTTGGCAAAAAGGTGCATAATAGTTTGCCCTTTTGCATATTCGTTTTCCTTAATTAGCAAATAAGAGCTGCTGTCGGCAAATATTTTCTTTTTACTTTCTTCGGTAAAATTCGCCTGTAAATATTTCGCTTCGTTGGTGTTGGAGTCGAAAGTGGTAACCACGATTATATTCCGATGTTGCTTCAAAAGCCCACGGAACAAGCTTGCAGTTACTGAAGTGATGTCGAACATAGGTTCAGCCTGTGGCAAGGCAGGTACAATTTCGTGGAAAACTTTCCTCACGGCAACTCCCAAAGTATCGTTCCATTTGGTGGAGTCCATAATAATTAGCACTTCGCCTTTTCCACCTTGTGCAGGAGGGAGTAAGCTGAGATCTTTCCCTATTTTATCTCTGTCTCTTTGGGAACAGGCAAAAATGAGAAGCGAACAAGCAAAAAGTAGTGTGATTTTATTGAAAATTTCCATGTGGTTTAAATGTATGTACAAATTAAGAAGTACGATTTAGAATATGCTGATCATCAATTTTTACAAGAAATCACTTTACAGAATTCAATTGACCATAAGAAAAAAGCCTTTTTAATTCCTTTTATTAAAGAAGTTGATTTTAATCCATTCTCCTTTGTTTAGTAGTGAGCAAGATGTAAGGCTACTTTTGGATATTTCGGCACAAGCGGACGCTTGCGCTATGTTTTTTTATTTGTCAGCCTTACCAGTTTATCACTACCCTTTTTTAATTTTTAATTCTCAATTTCTTTTTCCTTCTGACTTCATAACATCTATCGCATTCAAAAGATACATAACTTGGAAATCTATCTTTCGGAAATCTCCTTTATCAATGCTTTTGCCAAATTTGTGCCTTCTTCCTTCAGTTGGATTTCCATTGTTCTCCAATCCCATTGAATCAGATTTTGCTTTTCTAGCGAGTTTATGACCGCAGCATCGTAGCGAATATCACAGTATTTTTCTGAAATTGCCTTCAATTCCTTCATTTCCTCATTGTTGAGTGTGTTGAGATATAAGCAAACAAGTGTGTAAGGTTCTAATTTGGATTTTTCCATAAGTCGGGAATTGAAAATCAGGATTCTGAATGTATTCACTTAGTTGGAAATACTCTCAAGAAAAATAGTGAATCCATTTTAGTTTTATAACTCAATAAATAGACGATTGGTTTTCTCAGAAACTTATTAAGCACGTTGTGCTATTTACTGTTTTTGTATTCAGCCCTAAATGAGATTGTGAAGAACCAAAAACAGGAAAATATTTAAGCTAGTGCATTGAGTTCTAAGTTTGTGTCTGTATTTTTTGGAATATTATTTTCTTCTACAAAGCAAAATCTGAATGGTTCGGCAATCCGATGGTTCGGCAATCCGATGGTTCGACATTTCGACATAGCCATAGCTACGGCTAAGAATTTTAATGCAGTAGAAGGAAATAAGAAACAAAAATAGCAACACGAACTTAGGATTTAATGCACTAGACTACTTAAGGTGCTAATTTACAAATAGTTAAATACAAACAGTACCCTTCAATGTCAATGTAAAATTGCAATTTCTATGAATCTGCCTACAGAAAATAGTAGTTGAACGAGTTGGTTCAATAAGCAAAGCACCTCTGTACGTTTGCTGTTTTGAATGTGGTTTTTAAACTAAAAAAATGGCTGGGAAGATGTGGAGTTTTATGGGACTTTACAAGTGTAGAATTGAAAACTTTGCCCATATTAAGTAAAATAGTTGAGGAAATGGCAAAATTTGCGTACTTTTGCATCTATAATCAAACAAAAGTATAGGCATATGTCAAAATTGAAAATCCTCTACGTATCTAGCGAAATAAACCCTTTCTTGAAAACTTCCGAAGTGGCTGACTATGTCAGAAAACTTCCTCAGTCAATGCAAGAAAGAGGCATGGAAATCAGGATTCTGGTTCCAAGATTTGGTGTAATCAACGAAAGAAAAAACAGACTCCACGAAGTAGTTCGTTTGTCTGGAATCAACATTACGGTTGGCGATGAGGAAAAGCCTTTGACAATCAAGGTCGCTTCTATTCCGAATGCTAAATTACAAGTCTATTTCATTGACAATGAAGACTATTTCCACAGGAAATCAGTTTTCTCTGATAAGCAGAAAAAATTCCATGCAGATAATGACGAACGGTCAGTATTCTTCTGTAAGGGCGTGATTGAAACAGTAAAGAAATTAGGTTGGGCGCCAGATATTGTTCATTGCAACGACTGGATTACAAGCTTTATTCCACTTTACTTAAAAACCACTTACAAGAACGACCCAATGTTCAAAGATGCTAAGTGTATTTTCACAGTTTACAATACACAGTTCGACCATACTTTCGATGTAGCAGATTTGTCTGAGAAAGTGAGAATGAGCGACACTGAAGATTCTATGCTTTCTTCTTTGGAAGGTGGCAACTTCAATAGCTTCATGAAAATTGGCGCACAATATGCCGATTTGGTAACGAACGCAGGTCAGGATGTGGAAACGAAAATCAATGGTTTATTCTCTGATTTACCAAAAGAGAAAGTCAACATGATTGAGAAAAATGACGCTTACATGGATTCTTATTTCAATATTTACAGCGAATTGGCTGGTGTTGAAGCGGTGTCTGCAAGTTAAAATTGAATACGTAAAGTAAAAACGAGAATTCACTTTTCAGAATTGAAAATTGAATTCTCGTTTTTGTGTTTAAACTTTATGATTTAATAAACTTTCTCTCCGTGCTTCAGCCATTGACTCCACTTTTTATTATAGGTGTGAACTTTTTCTGTGTACTTCCCTTCAGAGTCAACCACCTTAAATCCCGCATCCTTCCAGCTGAAAATCCCTCCGTAGAGGTTCGATACATCTTCAAATCCAAGCTTTTCCATTTTCTCGGTTATTTTCTCACTTCTATAGCCAACCGAGCAGTAAACCACAATTGGTTTCGATTTGGATATTTTCGCTAAACTCCTTTCATCAAAATCATTGAATCCAATCCAAATAGCATTTTTGATATGGCTGGTTTCATACTCTTCTTTTTCTCGGGCGTCTAAATAAACCACATGACTTTTTACTGAAACATCAGCAGGTTTCACTTCTTTCACAGAATGGGAAAGAAGTCTGTGCAACATTGCGTCAAACTCCGTCTGCGATTTTTGAGCATAGGAACAAGACGTGAACAAGAGAATAAAAAACAGAAATAAATGATTTTTTGGATTCATGTATCTGTTATTTTGCTAAAATGAGACTTCGAAGCTAAGCCTTTTTCGATAGTGTTCGGTTAGAGTATGAAAGGTGTTTTTCGGACTTATTAAAAAAATTGAAGTCCTTATTTGAGATATGAAGTAAGATTTTGTAAATCTAAGAAATCAGACGAAACTATCGAAACATCTTATCTTTTGTAAGATGCTGATTATCATTATGTAATTTACTATTTTGCTATGGCATCGGCCTTCCAACTTTCTATTTTGTACTTGTACAAGTACTTAAATCTATATTTTTAGTTTAGGAACGGGAAATAAATAACTTACTCCATTGTATTTGTGGTTCAATCGTTAATTTGGGTATGGAGTACAATTTTGGTTTTTGCTTGTGGTACAAGTGTGCACGCTTGCACCAGCGGAAACGCTGGCGCAGGTTCTTTCTGGGGGCGCAATCGCCAACCTGTGCCGAACAATGGAAATCAGTCTCTGACTGAATTTTATAGAGTAACTGTTCTTGAAATGGAATTATCAGAATAATACAACGCTTTACCCAAATTAACGATTGAACCATATTTGTTTCTTTCTTTTATGTACTTCGCTCTTCCAAAGCGAAGTACATAAAACCATTCTGGAAGACGGTATACAAGTTTCATTTATTGGAAAAAATGAAATGTAATTACAAATCTGCATTTAGACGTATACCCGATTCTTTTTGGTTTGGGACACGCTGTCTATTCTTCTAATTCCATTGTGGGTAAGAGGGAAGGCTACTTTTGGATATTTCGACACAAGCGGACGCTCAATGCCGTTAAGTTGAGGAGATTCGTCTTCAGTCGGAGACTGATTTCCATTTTCGGCACAGGTTCAGACTGGGCTTGCATTCAAGAACCTGCGCCAGCGTGTCACGCTGGTTCAAGCGGGGCTTCCCAAGCGTCCACGCTTGAACCTCATATAGCAAATTCTATAATAGTAGAAATTTCAATAATGATGCACTAGCTAACGTAACCCGACCTCAAAAATAATCTGAGATAATAGAATAGTTAAAGTCGGGACTATCCCTCTCGATTTGAAGCCTTTATTGGTTTAGAATCTTAGTTGAAGCTCTTTTTCAATTATTACTCATTGAAATAACCAAGAGCTAGGACCAAACAATGATAGTGGGATATCTAAATATCAATATCAACTACTATAAACGCATAAGAAAAAGGTCTCTGATTATAAAATCAGAGACCTTTTTTCTGTAATATCAAATATCTTAATTAGACCACAAATTCGATTCATATTCTAATATATCATGTTCGTATTGCTGTGATTTACCAAGACTCAATTTCAAATCTAAGTTATAAATATCCTCAATCATGTTATCTTTAGGATTGGTATACTTAACAATTCTTGCATCGAACAGTCTCAAATCGAAAGCATCAGCTAAATTACGGTTTTCTATGGTGTTTTTAGGATTAAACCAAATGGCTTGCGGGTTATCAATGAAAACATTTTCAACTAATTCTTTATAAGAAAAAGTAGCCAACGCTTTATCAATGCCTGCTGGATAATATTCTCCAGGAATAACTAAAGTAATTGCTTGGATATCGTGGTACATTCTTGAACGCTTTCTATCAAAAATCAAGTCCTCTTTAATTTCAAGAATAGGAATTTGCTTTGCAAAAAACTCATCAGCACCTACAGCAGCTACAGTTGTTCCAGCATCTCCACCGCCACCATCACCTCCACCAAATCCATCACCACCTCCTGAGTCGCCCCAGCCACCACCATCGCCACCGCCTGAGTCGCCCCAGCCACCGCCTCCGCCACCACCCCAAGCGTCATCTCCACCAGCTCCAAAGCCCATCTCAATATCTTCCTTGGAAAGACCTTCGTCTCCTCCAGGCATTTTAAGATTTTCTAGGAATTGGCTCAATGACATCCGAGTAGTTAAAGAGTCATTCATGAATGGTCGAAGAACCCCTGCCTTTACTGCATCGATAACTATTTTACTTATTTCGTTCTAAGCTGCGAAAAAAGGCTCGTTTTGCTTCTCTCTCAAGTCCATTCTTCTCCAAAGAGTTTTCAGGTACATGATGTCTGCTCTTCTAATGGGTCTTACAGAATTGTAATTGTACCCACTATCATCTATTTCCTGTGCTGAAGCATCAGGGATAAATGATATTCCGAAAAACATGAGAGCAAAACTCATCAGGGAAATCCTTCTCATAATGATAATTTAGTTAAGTGGTATTGTATAAATATTACTTGACATTCCGCCAATTGTTTCTGTTCTATTCTTGAAATTCATTCTCTGAACTTCTTTGATTTCAATTACTAATCTGTCTGAACCTCCTGGGTTTGCCTTTTGAATTAAACTAGAAATGTTTGCAGTAGGACCACTTACATTCATAGTTTGAACTGCTCTTTTACCTCTAGCTAAAGTAACAACATACTTACTGACTCTGTATCTTGCATCTTTAGGCAGAAATGCTGCAAAATCAGCTTCTGGTATCGCCTTCATATCAAGACTTCTTAGAGATAAAGCTGGTGCGCCCTGTTTTAAGTTTATTGGCCTGTTTCCGCTATAAGGAATAATTTCCGGCTTGGGTACTTTACGTACTTTGAACTTCTCAGTGCCAATTGTAGCTCCATTACTAGATACCGTCAAATTAACTGTTGCTCTGTTGGGAACTACTGTTACTAAGCCTTTCTTAGCTCCTTTGATAGTTTCCGCACCATCAGCAGAAAAAGATGGATCATAAATTGTTCCTAACGCAGGTACATCTACTTGCAACTCATTACCACAATTCAAATACAATGCCGAAACTGAAGCAGAACGAATCTGAATAACTGGTTTTACCACCGTATATTCCTGTTTCACAGAAAAACTAGTATCACCAGTTGGTAATCTCAAACCGATTGAACCAGTCCAAGTACGTTTTGAGTTGCCCTGACTATCATAGTTTCCACCTTGAGCTGTAAATTCAATAGTTCCAATACCTTCGCTGTTCATTTTTACTCCACCAGGAGCAGTAACAGACATTTTAGGTATTACTGTAGTAGAAGATGCCGCCAAAAATAGTTGAGCATTATACTTCGTGCCAGCAGCAACTACGTTTGATTCAGCAGTAGCAACTGCAATTATTTTATCAAATTTAGGAATATCTGCACCAACTTTTTTAGCCAAGTATTCCATGGCTGTGCCTTGTCTTTGAGCTACTTCTTGTTCAAACTCACTAATAATTGCCATAGCAGCAACAGTAGGAGTATGATCAAAGTTAAGTTGTACCCAATCTTTCTTCTTTTGATCAGGATCATTCTTAAATAATTCCTGCTCAGAAGCTGGTTTAGCAATTCTATCAATACCTACAGAGTCATCTGTCAGTTGGTTCAATTCGTCAACATAAGCATTTAACTTATCTGCTAAATCGTATCCTCGACCTTTAGTCCCTGTAGATACATCACCAATCATGTAAAGCATCAGCTTATCATAATCTTTCTCGCCTTTCAGACGATTAGTTTCGGGATCAACTCCACCAGTTTTCTCTCGTAGTTGTACTCTTACGTCTTCCAACTCATGCATAATTTCGTTGGTTCGCTCACGTACTGTTTTGGCTTTATCTAAAACAGCCACATCTTTAGCCCTACTTCCTCCCTCTGTAACTGCTGTAGTAATACCATCAAAAATATTTTGATTGGTATTAGAAGTCACTTTAGTAGATTGTTGTAGTGCTTGATCAATAAATATAAATTTATCTAATACTGCATTACTTACTTGAAGTGCAAGTAGTGCGGTAAGGACAAGGTACATCATACCTATCATCCGTTGTCTTGGGGTTTCATTTGCTCCTCCTGCCATGTTTCTTAATTTTTTGTGTTAAACATTAAATAAGTAGTAAGGTCAATTAACCTTTCATAGCAGACAACATGTTACCATATACTTTATTCAACTAAGTCAAGTTAGTAGTCAACGACTTCATTTGATCTTTGAACACTTGAGACTCTTTGCTTGCATCTGACATAGATTCCATAGCAGTAGTCAAGTTTGTATAGAATTTGTTCATAGCTTTCAGATGGCTATTCGCATCTTTCAACTCCATTTCGTAAACAGCATTCAATGCGCCCAAGTTTTTAGTAATCACTTGAACTTGAGAATGATATTCCTTTGCATCTTTAGTAGCATTTGCCATTTCTGACATTGCGCCTAAAGTTTTGGAATAGGCACTATTCAAGTCTCCCATTGACTTAGTAGCCGTAGTCAAACTCTTAGTGTAAGCCTCAGAAGCAACAGTTGTGTTTGTTACATCTTTGATTTGACCAACAGTTTTTGTCAAGCTCTCCATTCCTGCACCGAAGTTTTTCAACATATCAGGCTTCACTGCTGCTGCAAGTTGAGATTCCATTGCTGCTAAAGCAATAGCAGTTTTATCATCTCTTTGAGGAAGGTTTTTTTGCTCTCTTTTTACTGCTTTAGCATTTGGATCTGCCAATTCAGGATAAACTTTTTCCCACTCGTAATGAGCTTCTGGTGGTGGAGATGGTTGGAATAGACCCATCATGAAAATTGCTGCCTCAGTCAATAGACCAACGGCAAGCATAACACCAGCACCTGGTAAGTGCTCAATTTTAAATAATGCACCAACAACAACAACGGCTGCACCAACTGATGTTGCTTTAGGAATTACTACTCGGTAAAACCATTCGAGTTTAGTTTCTGTTCTACTCATCTTTCGAATTGCTTTTAGTTAGGTTAAATAAGTTTAAGATAGGTTCTTAAAACTTAGGATTATTCGATTTCACAATTATATGTATTTTTTTCCAATTGTGAACAAATCCTTTGAACTAAGATGTAAAATATTTCCATAGGTTGCAAACGTGGAAGTCTGCGGGTAAAATTTGGTAGAGAAATCTCTACCAAATGTTTTTAGAATTCGTATCCAGAAGAACGACCTAGGTAAGTCATTACACATCTGAAACCGATAAATGAACGAGAAGTATCTTGATACTCGTAGCTTCTTGTTCCTGTTTCGTTGTAGAAAGCAATATCTTTCCAAGAGCCACCTCTAATTAATTTCCTTGGTTCGTTTTCGTCAAAGTATGTTGGGTTCAAATCCCAAACGATTGGATAACTTGCTGGATGGTAAGCGTCTTCACACCATTCAGCTACATTTCCTGACATATCATATAATCCGAAGTCGTTTGCAAAATAAGATCCTGCTGGAGAAGTATATTGGAAACCATCATCGTAATAATTACCCCTTCCTGGCTTGAAGTTCGCCAAAGCACAGCCTTTTGAATTTCTCATATAAGGACCGCCCCAAGGGTATTTAGCCATATCTCTTCCACCTCTTGCTGCATATTCCCATTCTGCCTCGGAAGCTAAACGGAAGTTGGGCAAATCGAATAACCCTTCGTCTCTACGGAAAGCGTTCATGTGGTCTGTCCTCCACTTACAAAATTCTTTTGAAGCAGTCCAAGTGATTCCTACAACAGGATAATCATCAAATGCTGGGTGCATATAATAATACTGAGTCATTGGATCTCCCATGTGGTGTGCGAAATCACTCATCCAAACTGCTGTGTCAGGATATAGTTCCTCCATTACACGATTTGCATCCCATATAGAGCTGGTATCTGAAATGCCTCCATCAGAACCATCTCCCAAATAAGCATTCATGAACTGACGATACTCATTGTTGGTAATTTCAGTTTCATCCATGTAGAAGCCACCAATCGTGATTTGCTTGTTCATGTTGATTTTAGAAGAAGTAATATCTTCATCTGCTTGCCCCATGTGGAACGTTCCTGATGGCACGAGAGTCATTCCATAAGGAATTGTTTGCTGCCAACCGTCTCTTTCGAGTACGCCTGTAAGCTCTCCTACTTCTCCTGTTTCGCTAAAACCTCCGCCTCCAAATATTTTATTGCAACTTTGCAAGCTTATTGCTCCTAAAACGGCAATGTAGAGAAGGGATTTTGATAGACTTAATCTAACCATGATATTTCTAAGATTTGCGTTTATCTGTTTTCTTTCGTAGTTCGTCTGACAATTGGTTTGTGAAAAACTGGGTGTTATTGGTTCAGTGTTTCACAGAATTTAACTCGTAATTGAATTACAAAAATGAATCCAAAAAGAATGCCTAAATTTGAATTAGCTAATAAAACTTATAAATTCTTTGCAAGATAAAGGTATAAGTAGCTGATTATAAATAAGATATAATATTATGTATTTATTGAGTAATGAAACTTACATTTCTTCTTTTCCGAATCAATGAGATTCTCGAAGCATGTAGCCACCGCTATTGTAATATGCTGTGAAAGCAATCCTTATATATAGTTATAGTTCCAAACACATATTCCACATATAATGTCCAAAGTAAATATTCTATTTTGTCTATTGCAAAGGCTTTGTATGAATTTTATGCTTTTTGTAGATTTATTATTTAGTGAGGTAAACAAAGAGTGGAACTGATTGTGATAATTTGGGATAGTGGTTGTGTAACTTTCAATATATCGTATCAGAATACCACTTCGATTTCGAACTCGCTTTAGATCAGAAACGGAAATTAAATAAAGTGCTACTTTTTATCTCGTTTCTTAGTTCTACTTTAAGACTCTTAAAATATAAAACACGCTTACCACTAGCTGAAGCTAGTGGCAATTGAATCAGCATTCAGAAAGCTATTCAATTGCATCCATCTTCAGATGGATGTTTGGATAACCAGCCCAAAATCATACTTAAAATACAATTTTGGCCAGAGTCTTAAAGTAGAATTAGTTTAGTTTAGAATAAAAAAAGAGCAATGCCAGAAGAAAACAATTTTTTCCAAGATGTTTATGACGTTGTCTGCCTGATTCCGAAGGGAAGGGTTACTGCTTATGGAGCTATTGCCAAGTATTTGGGAACAGGTGGAAAAGCGAGAATGGTTGGATGGGCAATGAATAGTGCCGTCTCTGAACCCAATGTTCCTGCACACCGAGTAGTAAACAAAAATGGATTGCTTACTGGAAAACATCATTTTGAAACCCCTACAAAAATGCAGGAGTTGCTGGAGGCCGAAGGAATTCAGGTGGAGAATGATAAAATCCTAAATTTCTCTAAAGTCTTTTGGAATCCTACCGAAGAGTTGGCTTTATGATATTCATGAGTAAGTACAAGTACAAAATTAGAAAGTCGAATGGTCGATGCCATAGCAAAATAGTAAATTATGCATTGATAATCATTATCTTATGAAAAACAAGATGTTACGATAATTTTGTCTGACTACTTATGTTAGAGGTTCAATCGTTAATTTGGGGATTTGAGTCCAATTTGTGTTTTTTTATTACTCGTCAGTATTCTATCATTAGAGATTATGAACATGATTTTATTATAGAACTCGCAGACTGGCGGGTCTATCGACACCGCCAGCTACTTAAATCTCTTGGATTCATAAACTCTATTAGTTAATTCCTTACTGGTTCAATAGAGAACTACTTCCATTTGCTAGTCAAAGCTTCCTAGCTTTGACTTTACTCTGTGGCAAGCTCCCTAGCTTGCAAAACAAACAACCGAAAGGTTTATTAGAATAATACAACGCTCTCCCCAAATTAACGATTGAACTTTAAGAATCATCAAAATATTGACATACAGTCTTTAATTAAATCTAAAAATAGTTCAATATATCAAAGCTCAAATTTTGACCGTCCTAGAAATAATACAGTTAACCTACTGATTATCAAATTTCTAAACCCATTATTGGTCTTCATAGAAAAAAATCCTTCGTAAAACACAGTTCTCAAAAAAAACTCTACTTTTGCATTCATTATCAATTCCCATATTCAGAATCCCATTTTAATGAGTTCTTCTTCATTTTTCAAAAGAAACCTCACAGTTTCCCTACTGCTACTAGTTGGCTGTTTAACTCTGAATTTTGAGAGTGCTTTCGGCAGACAACATCTGAACCTTACTTTCGATAGTGTTTATCAGGCTTTGCCAGATTTGAAAGGCAAAGCAAAGTTCAGCTACTATTTAGATAAGAAAGACCATCCAATCAAAGACGGGGAATTTCAATTCAGCCAACCAGAAAGAGATAGTTCTTGCCAAAACATTTTCAACCAGCACCAATGGAATGGCAATTTCAAAGAAGGAAGAAAAGTAGGTTTGTGGGAATACTTGAAACACTCTCACCAAGTAAAAATAATCAATGCAGATTACGGAAATGCGAATTACGAAGTGGCCAGCCAGCGTAGCGAGGTAAGCGGAGGCTATCAGGACGGATTCCCCGAAGGAAATTGGCAATATCAGCTTGCCAATTACGAAGGGAAGAAAGTAGTCAACCAGCCAAAGCTAGGGAAGATTGTTTTCTACGAAGGTCAGGCAAACGGAACGCTCCAATTTCTGCAAAAAGACGCTGAAACTGGCGACACGCTCATCTACATTTCGGGCGAGGCACAAAAGGGATTGATGGAGGGAACTTGGCAGTTTTTGTATCCAAACAAGGGAAATGGAGCTTTAGTGAACGAAAAGCGCAGTTACAGAAAAGGAATATTGTTGGAACTGACTAAAACTATTGCAAAAGATACGCTTGTGAAATTGAGTTTCCCGTTGAGCAAAACCTTGAAAGCCTTTGCCAAGGGCGAGAATTCCTATAAGGGAGAACTGGTTAACCGACCGCTAAGTCTTTCTTTCAACGATGGTTACCCGAGAAATTCAGATTGGGTAACTTCCCAGAAAAATGGGAACAAAATACTCCAAGACTTTCTGAATAATTTCTCCTATTACCATGCAGAAATACTAGCACTAAAAGGCTTGATTGTTGGCACTAACCGAGGATTCTATCCGCTAAGAGCCGATGAGAAAAGGGCTTCGGAAGATTGGATTGCCTACAATTATTCCCTGAAGGAACGCCTTCAAAAGCTAAAGGAAAAAAATCTCACATTCCATGCTTATGGACAAGATTCGGTGCTGCAATGGATTAAAGCCTGGACAGATGTGCAGGAAGCTGTTTTGGAATATACCACTCCGTGGATTCATTTGATTGAAAGCAATGAGACCGAATTTTACCATCGGGAAGGCGTGATTGTGGATTATGCACAGAATTTGTTGGGAGCAGATACTTTGAAATTCGCCACGGAAACGGATTTAGTGATTTACAGAAATGCCAAGCCAAAGAAAGACGAAAATCGGAAAAGTCATTTCGGCTTTCTGCACTACATTGCAGAGAATTTTGAACAGCGGTTGCAACTAGCCGACTCGCTGAATCAAGCATTCGATAAACGAGTGAATAACTTGGAAATTCAGGAGGAAATCATTGCGCTCGAAGCCATCATTGTCCAACAAAAGCGCAGTTTGGATTCTATCTATAAATCCACTCCTAGCATTCGTGCCAAAAGTTTGAAATCAATTCTTGAAAGTGCGGAAACTGCTTTTCTCCAAGAGGGGTTTTCTAAACAGATGAACCAATTCTTGGCTTCCTACAAAAGTCCTGCTCGCCAAAAAACGCTCAGCGACTCGCTCAATGCCGAACTGAACTACCTCAAAGAAATTCACGGCACAGTTCTCGAACTGGATGCCAATCTCCCAAAAATTGATACCATATATACAGAGTACAAATTCGACCCGTTCACTTTCAGCGATCGAGTTCCTTTCAGAGTTCAGAAAACACTTTACGAAACGGCAATTGAGCAAATAATGCCTTCACTTTTTAGCAAGGCGCAAAGTTCAACTGAACCTAAAGAGATGCTAAAAAACCTTCAAACTGCCGATGCGTTGCTTGAAAGGCTCAATCAACTCCGGGACAAAAACACCAAGCCTTTGGAGCGAAAACTGAAGAACATGGATTCTCCAGATGAACAGTTAGAAATTATCAACAAGTTTCTGAAATAAAAGTATGTTTGGATTGATTTTTTGGGAATTTCACGAGATTTTCAGAATAGCCTTTTAAGGCATTTTAGAAATACACAGCCAAAGCTACGTGGAGAGGAAATAACGGAGAAAGCAATTTTGAAAAGCCGTAGAAACCAAAAATTAAGTCGATTCAAACATACTCAAAAAAAAGTAGCAAGATGTGAGTATCATGTATCGAGAGAGTAAACTACTGATTACCAATAGGTTTCCAGACTTGAATACTGAAAGATTGCTTCCACATTTTGTCATGTCAAGACCAACAAATCGAACTGAACGATTATTTATGTTGTACCACATTTTATCTCGCCTAGTCATCTGTTTTCTAGCAATTTTTTGCTTGTCAACCGAGTTGAAGGCACAAAACAGCATTCCTGAGAGAAAGGAAATTGAAAACACAACTGGCTTGTGGTTGGGAACTTACACAAAATATAGGCTCTCTAACCGCCTTTTTTACTACGGAGAATATCATTTGCGGAGGCGCAACAATTTCGTGAATGATATGGCTCAAATCTACCTCCGATTTGGCCTGACTTATTTAGTGAACAAGCAGTTTGAAATAACTGGCGGAATTGTAACTCCGTTCTATTGGGCACCAAAATCTGACAGCGAATTGCCGAATATCGACCCAGTTGTGCCACAATATCGGCTCTGGCAACAATTCTTGTTGGTTCAGCCATTCGAGCGTCTCAAATTGTATCACACTTTCCGAACCGAGCAACGTTGGCGCAGAGACTACGAAAAGGGAAGTCCGTTTGAATTGACTTACAGATTCCGTTATAAGCTAACAAGTTACTATCCACTCAATCATCATAAACTCATGCCCAAAACCCTTTTCGCCTCCAACTATGCCGAAATATTCATTCAGGCAGGCAAAAGTATCGTCTATAATCACTTTGAAGATTTCCGCTGTTTCACAGGTTTGGGCTACATCATCAACGAAAACGTGCAAGTTCAGGCAGGCTACATGTGGACCTACCGCCAAAAAGGAAGTCCCTACAAGTATGAGTTCAGGCACATTCCACGCATCAGCCTTTACCACAACTTCGATTTCCACCGCAGAAGCATAGAACGCAGAAAGCAACGCCCCATCATTTTGGAAAATCAATTTTAAATAGCTGGCAGTTTATCTCCAGACCTATCAATCTTCAATTTTCGCCACAAAATCCATCTTCATACGCTCTCATATAAAATATTTTTGTTGGATTTCGCAGGTCGTTCGTTGATGAGAAGAAATCGGCTTTTCCATAAACCCTTCAACAGATAATGGGCATTTACCAAGCCAATTGCTGTCGCCAATTTCGGGGATTTGCTCGCCCTATGGAAGATTTTTCCGCCAAACCCAAATATCCGCAACACAAAACTCAATTCCAGTTCCATTCCCCAAAATTGAATGCAAGTTGGCTTGAATGCTATAGCCAACATTAAGTAACCACTTTGTGCTATTTATTGGCGGAGGGTCGCACCCTTTTGTATGGGCGCATCTCATTTTGTCGCTGTAAATTAAAAATGGCTCTATCTGTTCAATAAATGTGGTAATTCTTGAAGCGGACGCTTCATTTTATGACAAGTCCGAGCGCACGCTCGAACTATTCGGGTGGCTTGTATCAACCTTCCTAAAAACATTTTTTCTATGCACGACAAAATGAGATGCACCCCTTTTGTATTTAGCTATAAATGAGATTGTTAAGAACCAAAAACAGGAAAATATCTAAGGAACGGAAATTAAATAAGATGCTACTTTCTCAGTAGGACTGCCCCTTGCTTCTTTTTGGCCCGGGACACGCTGTCTATTCTTCGTTAAAAAAATCTGCCGTAGTGTCTGACTGGCGTTCCATCGGACTGGCGACCCATCGGACTGGCGTTCCAGTGCTATGCCACATTTTTTTGCCTAATTCTACTTTAAGACTCTGAAAATATAGAACTCGTTTACCACTAGCTGAAGCTAGTGGCAATTGAATTGGCATTCAGAAAGTTTAGGATAACAACACCAAAATCATACTTAAAAGATGGTTTTGGCTAGAGTCTTAAAGTAGAACTAAACTAGCCTCAAAAATAAACTAAGACAAAACACGCACTTATTCAATCCCCGTACCTAAGCCAGACTACTTGATTCGAAATTAGAGATGAACAGTATAAGGCTCTTCTCGGATTTCAAGGAAATGAGACCTCGGGAATGGTTACTGACTTTCCCGATGGTTGGCTTGAGCTTCAGAACTTGCTGATTTCCTTAAAATCCTAGTTGACCCCAGTATGAAAAGCATGTGCTGGCGGAGGTGTTTATGGCAACTCCCAACAAGCCCTTGACAGACTTTGGGCATACAAATAAATTAATGTTCTTAATCTCTGTTCAATAAAACCTTGTTTCCTGTAATCTCAACCCCAAGAACCTATTTCAATAGTGCTTGACATTTTAGGAACAAGTAAAAAATAACTTATTAAAATTCTCAGTGGGACTGCCCCTTCCTTCTTTTTGGTCCGGGACACGCTGTCTATTCTTCCAGTTCCACTGCGGGTGTAAATAATGTGCCATAGTGTCGGACTGGCGTTCCATCGGACTGGCGCACCAGTGCTATGCCACATTATTTTGTCCCGGCTGGGAACAGCTTGACTAACCAACGTGGTCCGACCTCAAAAATAAACTGCGATAATGTTACAAGTTATTATTAACTCGTTCCTAAACAAGTTTATTTTGGCACTCCATCAGCATAAATTTGCGAGCAGAAAAGTGCTTGATTAGATTTTGGGTAGTGTGAAAGAGGCAAGGCTACCTATGGATAATTCGGCACAAGCGGACGCTTAATGCCATTAAGTTAAGGAGATTCGTCTTCAGTCAGCGTGACCCGACCGATGCGCCCCAGTCAACGTGACCCGGCCAGAGACTGATTTCCATTTTCGGTACAGGTTGGCGATTGCGCCCTCAGAAAGAACCTGCGCCAGCGTTTTACGCTGGTTCGAGCGTCCACGCTCGAACCAATTCACACTAACTTAACGGCATTGTGCGGACGCTTGCGCTATGGTTTTTATTTTGTTAGCCTTACCAGTTTATCACTCCCAGGTTTTGAATCCAACCAAGCACTTTCATAAACACAGCAAATGAGGGAACTGACCTTATGCGTTGTAATAAAATCGTTCCTTTACAATTTGGTCTCCTTCCCAACTCTGCACAGCAACTTGCTCTAATTTCACTCTGTTTCCATCTTTGAAGCTTACATCCATCCAAATTTCGGCACTAGTTGTTTTTGCTTCTTCGTTAGATTGTATGGAAACCAAACCTGCGTTGTGGAATTCCTTGATGCTGTTCAGGAAATCTTCCTCATATTTCCGATTGGTACTTTTTCCTTCCCTTTTATCTCCAGTTGCTTCAATCATCACAACATCTTCATGGTAGAACTTCTCGAAAGCATCCATCAACTGACCACCCAAAACCATGTTCTGCAACTCTTTTGCTTTTGCTAAATAATTCATATTCTTAATGTTTTTGATTAGTAAATTATTGTTCGGCACAATATTACCAAACAATAATTGTATATACAAATATTGTTTATATGAATTATTTACGAACAGGTCTTTCAGCGTTCAAAAAGTACCAGATAGCTCTGCAATTCTATCGGGAATGCTACTGTTTTCTTGGCGAAATTGGAATTTTATAGACATGAACCTTAAAATGCAAAATTCACGCTCCTGTGCTGATGAATAAAGCTATTTAGTCACAAGTATTTGACTTTCAAGCACTTATTGATTCGGCAATTGTCTCAAATATACAATTGTTAAATCAACAAAGGCGGATTGTACAAACCGTGCATGTGAAATTATTAGTATTAATAAACAGAACTTACGTTTGCATCAAATCAAAACAGAAGGAATATCCTTTAACTAAATTCATCCATTATGAAAAAAAGACTAATAGGCATGCTGATTATCTTGTCAACAGCGTTCGCCTTTACCAGTTGCGATGAGAACGAAATCGAACCAGTTGAGCAGGAAAGTATAAGTAAAAAGAGTAAGAACAGTAGTTCAATCAATGAACGCCCTAGCGGAACGAGTGCCGCAAGAGTCTTAATCAACGGAGAACCTCTTTCCTACACGGCACCACAACCCTACCAAGGTGCTTACAATGATGGTGGAACTGTAATGGTTTCGGCTAGTGCAATTTTCGAAGCGTTGGAGTGGCAAGTTGGTTGGAATGGTCAGATACAGATGGTAACTCTCTCAAAAGACGGCACGAGCATCTTCCTCACTATTGGCCAGAGAAGTGCTATCGTAAACGGAAACACCATTATGTTGCCTAAAGCTCCTCGTATTGTAAACGGAAGAACAATGGTACCCGTTCGTTTTGTGTCAGAGTATGCAGGCGCAAGAGTAGAATGGGATCAAGAATCGCAATCAGTTCAGATTTATTACTGGAACAAGCTGGATTATGGAATTTACTTCTATGACAAAGAACCAGGAACTGAAGGAGGCTGGGATGCTGTCGGTTGTCAAAAATACGTGCCTGGCCAGAACAACCGATTCTACAATCCTTCAAAGCCTACTGTGATTTACGTGCACGGTTTCCAGATGGGTGGCGTGAAAAACCACAGCCGTGAAGGATTGCAACTTACCGAGGATGGGCTGAATGTACATACACAAAATCAGTGGAAAGACGCAGGCTACAATGTGGCAATCTTCCATTGGGTTCAATTTGCCGATGATGGGTTCATTCCGCCAGATAATGTGGAGTACAAAATCTACAGCCCTACTGCAAAAGTAGGAATGCGCTGGAAAAATCTGAAAGGAAAGTTCATAGACTATAAACAGCACGGAAAAACAATGGCTGATCTTTTTGCAGAAGAATATCGCAAAGCTTTCGGTTCTCAATACAATGGTGGTAGAATCCATCTGATTGGCAATTCGCTTGGCGGAAACTTAGCCATGGCTGGTCTGATGGAATTGAGAAGCAGAGGACATGCGGCAAGCAGAATGCCAAAAAGAGTTACCCTGATTGATCCTTACTGGTCTAGCAATTACCTGTTCTACAAGGATCAGTATGGCACTTTGCCTTATGGTGCAAGAGACACCAAAGATTTTGGGGGAATTGTGGCAGAGACTATGTACAACAACTACAACATGGCTATTGAATACTTCCGAACTAGTGTTGCTGGCCAAGATGGTACTTCGAGAAGAGCCGCACAGCAGGCTGCATTCATTCACTATGGCATGGACTTCACGTTCAATCCATTGAGCAAACACACGGTTCCAGTACGACAATATCTATACTCTTATTGGTTTCCTGCACCTAGGGAGATTTACCGAAGCGCACCTTGGCAATCTTTCAGCTATACAGGAAAAGATGCGGCATCTGCCAAAACCCCTGATTGGCGAATCAAGCAGATGATGGGGAAAAATACTGATAATAAGTACAAGTACTGGAATCACATCACTGGCAGGGATAATGCCACGCCTTTCCTCGATGAATTCGAGATTAGAGACGGTGTGATGTAGTCCTCTGAGAATGATATTACATTTTATATCAAGAAATCAGAAAATGACTTGTTACTTTAGTTTAAGTAAACTGGTTAGCACAATTTGTGTTGACCAGTTTTTTATTGGATTTCGCATAATTCCTGAGTAAATAAATCCACTCGCATTTTTCATTCTCCAACAGGTCATTTTTAGTGAACAAAGGCAGATTTATCCATTTCAAAAAATAACCAAGGTTTTGAGTTCGCTCTCCAACCGAATTTCCTTCTCCGTTTCCTCGGAAATACTAAATCCAACTGAAAAATTCCTGATTGTTACACTTTGCTGTGCTGTCTAAATTGATGTTTTTTAGCTGAGAGCAATAGATTTTCAAGCCAGTCGTCTGCATATTTTCTTTTGTTTAGTCTTTCGGCAGGACTTTTCAACACGGGCTTCTTTTTCCAGACCGAGGGACAGGAAGGCGTGAAGTTATAAATCAATGCAAATGCCCTGAAATTTTTAGTCGTTGCTTCTGTTGTTGAATGAAACATCTGGGAATTCACCTTATGTTTTTTCATTGCCCTCATCAGGCGATCCAGCATATTGGATGTTCTATGCGCATCTGGGTTGTCAATATGCCTCATCCATTTATCTTTTTTGGCGCAGAGTTTCAAAATATTCGCCTTCATTGGGCAATCGATGATACATTCACTTGCCCATTCCTTTAGCCTCCTAATTCGTTGGGCCATCTCTCTCTTCGTGCTGGATCCATAGATATTCCATATCTTGTCGCCTGCCATACTGAAAAAGGATTCCATCTTTCTGGTCGCCCTGTCCCGGACTTTTAGGAAAGCATGCAGGAAACATTCCACCACCTGAATTGAAGCAAACAGGGATTGCCATGCTTTCTGGGTCGCTGCCCAGCCATCGGTATTGACACTGATCGGTTCATAGCCTGCTTTCAGGCTTTGGCTCTCCTGCTTGAATGTGTTGTATCCATCTCTCAGACCCTGTTCGCTTGCATTATCGCATACCGACATTCCCAAAAAGCAATTTGCCCCTACCGTTGTTGCCACATACTTTTTTGTCCCTCTTACTTTTATGTGGTTTTCGTCCGCTATAATGTGTTCAGGCAGATCTTTGGCATCATAGATTGTGGTGCCAACTATATCATGCCTTTCTAAAGAGATGAACATTCGGTACCACCAAGTTGCATTGTAGCCAAACACGAAAGCCAATGCCCAGAAGGGAACTCCGAATTTCAATAAAAATAGTCCCTTCGATACCAAATCCACCTGCTCTCTACAATATGGAAGTATATAGGACGGGCGAATCTGGTAATTGGTACCGGCTACCATGATTTTCCGCATTTGAAACCCTTCTATTTTTTTTGAAAGGCGTGTTCTGCCATTCAGTTTATAGCCAGACAACATCTCTGCGGGAAATAAATCCATGTGGCTTTCATACAGTTCCTTTATGGTTTCGTGTGCAAATTTGCTCTCAAGCATGAATCTCTCATAAATACCACTCGCAATTGGAAGTACAATTGTTCGGCTTTTACTATCTTTGGTTGTCATTGTATCTGCTGTTTTTGATTTCGTAACCAAAAAGTAAGCATTTACAATGACTTTTTAGTAGCACAGCAAAGTGTAACAATCAGAAAAATTCAAATTTACAAAGTCGACATTCTCATCTTCCTTGCTTCTCAAAATCAGCGTATCGGCCGGGACGCAATCAATTCGGTCAATTCCCAAGTGCATATATAACATGGAAATCTCCAAATGAACTTTTTTACTTTCTGAATTAACTGCCTCCGCAAAAACAAATTCTGTGATAGTTCCCTTTTTCAAATATAGGCAATCGCTGGTACTGAAAATGTAAAGTATGTTGGCTGGAATTTTGATTTCCAATTGGAAAAAAGCTCTATTTTTTTAGTCAGAAACAGGGCTTTTAAATGCAAAAATCATCAGCATACCTTGTGTGTTCAGTACCCAATCGCTCAACTTGCTCACATAGTCGATTTCGGTAAGTGGATTTGGATAGAAATTAGCCAATTGGGAGTTTAGGAAGTCCAGCAGAAGGGCAGAATTTTCGGCAAAAATACTGAAAAGCAGTTTTTGCATGATTGAGCGAGAAGTGAGGTCTGGCATTTTTTGGAGTTTAGAATTTGGTATTTTGATAAACAAGTTCAAATACAGAGGTTTATGAAACTTTTATTCAACCCTTCTTTATCTCGATATCGTGACTTGAATCTGCTTCTTTTTCTTTAATACCACTAAACCTGTACTCGCCCAAGTGCTCTCCCTTGTAGTTACAAACTTCGAACCCTCCAGTTTCAAAATCTATCGAAAGATAAATTTTCCCTTTTTGTAACCCAAAACTGAACACTTTTCTTTTACTATCCTTGCTTCTGTTTATTTTAGTTGTGAAAGAATCAAGCTGATAGCCATTTCTTTCAGCAACTTTAGTTCCTTCAAATTCTATAAATGCCATACGGTCTCTATTACTCAAGCTATCTCTTTTTGCAATAAACTTCTTCCATTTTTCTTCTTCTCTTTTTGGAGATTCGAGTTTGGGAAAGAAATCCTTTGCAGGAACCCAACCAGTAAAATCAGTATTTATCCTAACTATATCTTCAAGTTCATCCCTGTTTTCCTCAATATGTTCTGGAAGAGAAGCATGAAAAACTTCTATTTCACTCTCTACAACATCGTTTAAGCTTTCATCCTCCAAAAACTGGATAAGCTGAATTTTGGATTTTCGCCAAAACTCATTTGATAGAAAACTGATGGAAAGTGTGCCAGTTTCAAAAAAAACACTTCCAACTCCAAGAGAATATGCTTTTTCTGTAGAATCAACCTCAACGTAGAAGTCTGATATTTTGAATCTTGAATCTATCTCAACTTCCTTTGGTTGAATAACTGGAGAATTGACTGCTAAAGAGCGAAATGTAGTCTTAATCTCTCTCTCAACCTGTTTGTCTTTCAGCCATGCTCCTATTGAATAATCTTCGTAAAGAAAGTATTCTTTGATTGAACCCGCTTGAATCCTCAATTCCTTGAATCCGACTTCTTCCGCTTTCTTACATGTATGTACGAAATTACTGACTGCTTCAATCGCATCTATTTTAGATTTGATTAAGCTGTTGATATTTCCATATTTGAGAGAAAGGTCGTTGAATATATATTGCATAAGGTTTGTTTACATTAGTTCATCCAACATGTTGTCCCATTCATCAAAGAATCCATCAGGCCATTTATCTATTCTACCGTTTTGGTCAAGTGTGAGTTGGATAGCTTTAGTTGCATGATATTGCTTATAATTTTCATCACTTCTATCGAAATAGTATATTTTTACTTTACTGGCATCTATTTTTTCCCCATTCTTAGTATTTACACGAATGCCATTTAGCAAATGGTCGCTGTGAGTTTCAACAAATACTTGAACTCCTGCATTTGCCACCTCCGAAATCAACTTTCCCATTCTTGATTGTCCTCTAGGGTGCAAATGTGCTTCAGGATTTTCAATTATGATTATATCTCCTTTCTTAGCAGTAAGCAATGAAATTACCACAGGTAGAACATAAGTTAAACCGAATCCTACATTTGTTGGCTTAAAGTTCCGAACAGGTCCCGCAACATCATCAAAATTATAAGATAAACCCATCTTGCCTATATTCTCGAATAGATTAAATTCAATATTTACTCCAGGACTAATTTCTCCCATCCAAGCGGTAACGTTATATCTAATACTGTCATCTTCCGCAGATTTATGAGGTGGAATAATAATAGACTCAGTAGAGTAGTTAGAAACTCTATCCAAGTATTGTAGAGCAAACTCTCCTTTATTTCCAAAGTTTCTTTGTTTATAAACTTCATCGAAGCTACCCATAGAATACGAAGTGTTTGGAATTATTCGGTCAGCACTTAGATAAACAAAATTATTATTAAATAATGAGTGTTTGTCTGCTACTTCGGGGAAAGTATGGTCTTTGTTTGGAATTAATAAGTCTGTATCATCATCGTTGATAAACTTATTTTCTTTAATTCCACTAGCAGGTTCAACCAAATAGTTAAGAGAAACTTCATATTCTTCTGCCAAAACTTCTAGCAGAATACCAGAGGCATCAGCCGATTGTGCACGTACATCATTTCCTGTTCCTAGAGAAATTAGTTCTCCGTTCAGAAACAATTCTCCTGCGTATTGTGAACCCTTTCTAAGATAGGATTGATGGAGTAAAAGTAAGACTTGAATAAGTGTGGACTTACCCACGCCATTCACTCCCGTGAAAAGATTAAGATTAGAAATTTCAAAATTTGCTTCAAGAAAAGACTTGAAGTTCTTAACATTTATGTGAGTAATCATTTATTTAAAGTTTCTGATATCATATTCTCAATTATTTCAAATCGAGTTTTTACTGCGGAATTATTGGTAGTTGAGGCTGTTACTGCTTTTACTAAAGGTTTTGTATTAGTTCCACTTCCTTTAACATAAATAGCTTTCTTGTATTTTTCGAGTAGGATTTCTTTTTTATTCACTAAATCAACTTGCTCATCTTCATTAAGTAATGATAGCGAAGTAGTCCATGCTTCAAATAGTGCTTTATTGATTGGATAACGCACTTTCTTATTATTCACTTCACTATCGAAAATATTTCTACTAAAACCCTTCTTCCCAAATAATTTGTAGGAGGTTTTCATGGCAAGGTCAAATTCTGTGAAAATTTGTTCAAGCTCTTTTTTGTCTTTATCAGCTATTTTTTCCATAGCCTCGTTTAAGAAACCATACATTGGCTCTTGGTAGGAAGTATATTTCATGAATCTAAAAGCAAGAAATCTCAAACAAGCTTCCCTGTCCTGCATTCTCCTTGCAGATATTTTGACTATTTTTGTAAAAGAATGTAACTCAGCCATTTTTTTTACATAGTTAGCTGGTATTCCCTGATTAATCGCATGTCTTATTTCTTGATAATTCAGCTTTAAACCACCCGTGTTTATTCTCTCAAAAAGACGATATTTTACCTCCTTTGGCGTGCCTGGTCTTATCAAATAAAGAACTACTTGCGTACCTTTTATAGCCCTTTGTAAACCAATAGGAAGTTGACTAAATTTCTTCCCTTCATATTTTTCTTTGTCTAAAAACTCCAAGCCTTTCAGTTTGAGTTCGTCATCAATAATGAATTTCCGAAACGTTGAAAGTCTTTGGAGTCCATCAACCACCTGCCACTTTTTACGATTGGTGGTATCGAAATAGAAGGCAGGAAGAGGAAAACGAATCAATACAGATTCAATTAGCCGGCTCATAGCAACATCAGTCCACAAATCTTTAGAACGTTGAAACTCTGTGTTTAAATCAATCACGCCAGAATAAGAGCCTATTAATCCTTCCTCCAACTCATTTTCTAGTTCTAGGTCCTCCATATTGTACTCGATTTTTTGCAAAAGAAAATCAATATTTTGCTGTTCAATCGAAATATCTACCTTTCTTGGATCAAATACTTTATTATCTACAAAATTCTCATCTTCTTCTACCTTTTCAATTTCCTCATCGTCTTGATATAGTCTAGTATTCATGATTGCCATGTTCTTAAAATTCAGTTCGTTGAAGCACAAATATAAAGATTAACTAAATAGTAAATTACTAATATATGAAACTCCTATTTCAAATCTACCCAACTTCTCCCAAATTCCCCACAAACCCCTATCTTTACGCCTTCAAAATACTTTGGACTAAAGACCAACGACTTAAGACTTATAAAAATGGAATACAATCCGCAGGAAATTGAGAAAAAGTGGCAGGAGAAATGGCAGGAGCAGGGAATTTATAAAGTGGAAATTGACGAAAACAAGCCGAAATACTATGTTTTGGACATGTTTCCCTATCCTTCGGGCGCAGGTTTGCACGTGGGGCATCCGCTTGGCTACATCGCTTCCGATATTTATTCGAGGTACAAACGCCTGAAAGGGTTCAACGTGTTGCACCCAATGGGTTTTGATGCGTTTGGTTTGCCGGCCGAGCAATATGCCATTGAAACAGGTCAGCATCCTGCCGAATCCACCAAAAAGAACATTGCTACTTACAAACAGCAAATGGGTATTTTGGGCTTTTCCTACGATTGGAGTCGGGAGATTTGGACTTCCAAACCCGAATATTACAAATGGACGCAGTGGATTTTCCAACAGCTTTTCGATTCTTGGTACGATAAGAAAACGGATAAGGCGCAACCCATTTCCGAACTCGTTTCCCATTTTGAAGAACACGGTAATGAAGGAATTGAAGCCGATTGCGATGAGAATATCCAAGCATTTTCTGCTTCCGATTGGAAAGGATTTTCCGAGAAGCAGAAATCAGATATTTTGCTCGGATATCGCTTGACTTACCTTTCTAATATGATGGTAAATTGGTGTCCCGCTTTGGGAACTGTGTTGGCGAACGATGAGGTGAAAGATGGCTTTTCTGAACGTGGCGGACATCCTGTGGAGCGAAAACTCATGCCACAATGGATGATGCGAATCACCGCTTATGCCGACCGTCTCCTCCGAAACCAACAAAATTTGGATTGGTCGGACTCCATGAAATTGATGCAGGAAAACTGGATTGGGAAGTCAATCGGTTGCGAGTTGGATTTCAAAGTGGTGGATTCTGAGGTGGTTTTGACTGCTTTCACCACTCGCCCCGATACAATTTTCGGAGTCACTTATGTAACCCTCGCACCTGAACATGAACTCGCCTTGGCACTCTCCACCCAAAACAAAAAAGCGGAAGTTCAGGCTTATATTGAGACTTCTAAAAACCGCTCGGAGCGAGATAGATTGGCCGATGTGAAAACTATTTCTGGCGTTTTCACAGGAAACTATGTTATCAATCCGTTAAATGACCAGAAATTACCACTTTGGATTGGAGATTATGTGTTGGCTGGATATGGAACTGGCGTGGTCATGGGCGTTCCCGCAGCCGATGATAGAGATTATAGATTCGCCACGCATTTCAACTTGCCCATTGTGCGAGTGATTGCAGGTACGGAAGAGTTGGAAAATCCAACCGAAATCAAAGATGGAAAACTCATCAATTCTGGATTTTTAAATGGATTGATGGGCGAGAAATTGAAAGGCGAAGGAAATGGAGAAGCAGTCAGAAAAGCGATTGAAAAAGCAGAAGAGTTAGGAGTTGGAGTTCCCAAAACCAATTTCCGAATGCGAGATGCGGCTTTCGGAAGGCAACGCTATTGGGGCGAACCAATTCCCGTTTATTACGATGAGGAAGGAATTCCACGCTTGATTGACGAAGCGGATTTGCCGTTGGAGTTGCCCGAAGTAGATAAATATTTGCCCACCGAATCGGGCGAACCACCTTTGGCTCGTGCCGAAAATTGGAAATACAAAGGGAAATATAATTACGAAACCACCACCATGCCAGGTTGGGCAGGTTCGAGTTGGTACTTCCTTCGCTATATGGATTCGAAAAATGCCGAGAAATTGGTCAGCGAAAAAGCGGTCAACTATTGGAATCAGGTCGATTTGTACATTGGTGGCACAGAGCACGCCACAGGACATTTATTCTACTCCCGATTCTGGAACTTATTCCTATTCGACAAAGGCTTGGTCGGACACGAAGAGCCTTTCAAGAAATTGGTAAATCAGGGAATGATTCAGGGAAGGTCGAGCTTGGTTTACAAACTCAAAACAGAAGACAAATTTGTTTCCTACGGACTGAGAAATGATTTCGACACGATTGAATTGCATGTAGATGTAAATATTGTACAAGCCGATGTGCTAGATATTGAAGCCTTCAAAAGATGGCGACCAGAATACAAGGATTGCGAATTTGTGTTGGAAGATGGAAAATTCCTTTGCGGAAGTCAAGTCGAGAAAATGTCGAAACGCTGGTATAATGTAGTGAACCCGAACGATGTGGTTGGGAAATATGGAGCGGACACAATGCGCCTCTACGAAATGTTCCTCGGCCCATTGGAAGACTCCAAACCTTGGAACACCGATGGAATCACGGGCGTGGCGAAATTCCTCCGTAAGTTTTGGAATTTGTATCATCAAACCAAAACAGGCGAATTCTTCATCTGCAATTTGCCCGCTCCGAAATCGCACCTAAAAGTACTCCACAAAACCATCAAGAAAATCTCCGAAGATGTGGAAAAACTCTCTTTCAACACCTGCGTGAGTGCCTTCATGGAGTGCGTAAATGAGCTGACTGCCTTGAAATCTTATAAGGAAGATGTGCTGAAAGATTTGCTCATTCTCATCGCTCCATTCGCTCCGCACATTGCCGAGGAATTGTGGCAAAAGGCAAACTATGAAGGAAGTGTCATCAATCAAACCTTCCCAAAACTAGACGAAAGCTATTTGGTAGAAGACTCCTTCGAATACCCAATCGCCATTAACGGAAAAGTCCGCCACAAAATGTCCTTCCCAGCAGATTTGGCGAAAGCTGACATTGAAAATCAGGCTTTAGCTTCGGAAGAAGTGCAGAAGTGGTTGGATGGAAAGTCTCCGAAGAAAGTGATTGTGGTGATGAAAAGGATGGTAAATTTGGTGGTTTGAAACATCAAACAATTCTATAAATAAAATACAAAACATGAGACTATCGAATTTTTTATTCACATTGATTGGCTTGAGCTTATTCTTTGCATGCTCTGAAAAGGAGAGCATGCAAATGATTCCAAGCAAAGAAATAACTATCAGAGATACAACTAGTTTCTTTGTAAATATGACTTTAAATGACCAAGAGTATAATTTTGAAGCTACGGCTGGAGATACATATAGCTCTAACCCAAACTTCAACTACTTAAATACAGGGAGTACAGGTTACTATGTTGGAGGAAGAATTCACAGAAAAAAGAAATATATCGAGTTCAAGGATTGGCAAAGAAACCTAACTCTTTCTATAGGCTTGGCTTTTGCTCCAAGTGGAGATATTGACATTTGGGAATATGACTGTGGAGAAGACTCTGTATATGCCTCAAAAATGTTTGAAAATTTGGGAAGTCAGAAGTTGTGTGAAGGAGGAACGTCTTTTTTGGAATGCACTAATCTAAGTTCTGCCGTAGCCACCTATGATATTAAATTAGAATTCATAGATACTGACAATGATAATTCTGTACGTGATTATTATAGCGATTCTGATGAAACAAGATTCTTAATTATAGATAATGTGGAAAAACATCCTTATCGAAACGAAGAGAGTAATAATCTTTCTTTTGAATATATCATTGATGGTAGGTTTAAATTTGATTTATACAGAAAGTATAGAAACAATAATGACATAATCGTTA
Source organism: uncultured Cytophagales bacterium (assembly GCA_963729615.1). Lineage (GTDB taxonomy): Bacteria > Bacteroidota > Bacteroidia > Cytophagales > Flammeovirgaceae > JBLIFI01. Next base: position 36,498 of record CAVSOI010000017.1, on the reverse strand, counting down.
CTGATACTTTAAGTATGGATACTGCTAAATTTAGACTTGGATTTTGGTTGCTTTCATCTTGTAAATGATAAAACTAGAAAAACATTTCCTCTCCTGCCGATTTGCCCAAATCTGACATTGAAATTCAGGCTTTAGCTTCGGAAGAAGTGCAAAAGTGGTTGGATGGGAAGAGTCCGAAGAAAGTGATTGTTGTGATGAAAAGGATGGTGAATTTGGTGGTTTAGAGAGGTTTGAAAGGAAGATTATAAATGAATTGCTTTTCAATTAAGATAAATGTACTTGTGAGTTATCTCTTTATAGATGAGTTTGGAGACTCTAAATTTTTTGGCAAAAGAAAGAAATTACTGGTTGGTCCTTCTGGATATCAACCAGTTTTGGGAATTGGATTCGTGAGGATGGAGAATAGAAGAGTAATCAGAAAGCAAGTTGAGAATTTCCAGAACTCGATTATTGCAGATGAACTTTACAACTCAATTCCTTCTCTAAACAAGAATACAAGATGGTTTCTGCACGCAAAAGACGACCATCCAGAAATTAGGGCAAAGTTTTTTGAGCTCATAAGAGTGCTTGATGGTATTGATGTTCAAATCGTGATTGCAAGAAAGAAACTCGATGTATTCACTAACAAGCATAATTCTAATGATTCCGAATTTTACTTTGATGTTCTGAATAGGCTTCTTAAGAATCAGATAAAACCAACCGATTCGCTTTATCTGGCTGAAAGGCAGAAAACCACAATGCCTAAGTTTATAACAGCAATTGAAAAATCTGTGGAAAAAGAGACATCCAAACTTGAAGGGTGCAAATTCAATATCGTATCTAGTAGGGAGTTCCCAGAAATGAGCATAATTGATTACATCTTGTGGGCAGTTCAAAGATACATCGTCAAAAATGAGTACAGGTTTTTCAAGTCTGTCTCCAGCAAATGCAGTAAGGTTGTAGATTTATACGATTCTAGGGGAATGAAAATATACACGGAGAATCCCCGTTTTCCTTAGAATTAGCGGAGGATTTTGAAATAAAACAGGAAATTTCCACATCCCCGTGCCAATACTGGCAACCACCACATGAAGCGGGTTATGATGATGTGAAAACTTCCTAGCTTTGTCGGCACTGCCGACTTGCCGACAAATATACGAAATTGCAATATAATACATGTATTACATTGCAATTATCTTGAACTTCCCAGCCGATTTGCCCAAAGCCGACATTGAAACTCAGGCTTTGGCTTCGGAAGAAGTACAAAAATGGTTGGATGGGAAGAAGCCGAAGAAAGTGATTGTGGTGATGAAAAGGATGGTGAATGTGGTGGTTTAGAGAGGTTTGAAAAAAATCCAAAACTTGGCAGATCGTGCTAGCTCCTGTCAAAGTTTTGTAGTAGGACTAAAAGCTATGAGGAAGAAGAAAGTACGGACTAAGGATGTATTAAAACTGAATGAAATTTTTGTAGAAAAGAAATGGATTGATATTGATGGTTATAAAGAGCATTTAGAGAGATTTGGTCATCTTTTAGAGTGCTTGAATGATGAGCAAACAGATTTAGTTTTAGACTTAACAGGTAAATATTACTGGATTAGTTATAACGAATATAGCACTCATCTAAGAGGGCTACTTGTGGAATTGTATAACAAATTCATGCTCGATGTTCACACTATTTATATTTTTCCTATTAAGAAATATGAGGATAGAGACAGAAATGATAAGAGTGGTGATTTTGTTATGTTGATAATAGACTCTTTGAAAGCGTCTATTCCTGAATATAGAAACATAGAATTTGTACTACTGAATGATTACGAAGAAATAGGTTCTGTATCTACTCAAATTGTAGAGAACAAGAACCTGCTTTTGGTGGATGACTTTATTGGTACTGGAGATACATTGAATTCTACTATTGATGAGATTCGTAACAGAACATCAGTACAAGATGAATTTGTTATCATGTCAATAATGATTTTGGAAGAAGCCAAACAAAATTTAGATAAAAATGATATAAGAGGAGTTTTTAAAGAAATTAGCAAAAAAGGAATATCTAATTCTTATGAAGGTGAAGAATTAGTTAGAAAACTTGAAGTCATGAAGGATATTGAGAGTATAATTCCTAAAGTTAAAAAATACAGACTTGGATATGGTAAATCCGAGGCTCTAGTAACCATGAAAAGAACTCCCAATAATACCTTCCCCATATTTTGGATGGATTTTAAGAAACGAACAATAGAATATAAAGCTCCTTTTTCGAGATACTAATATGGATGAACACAAGCTGTATATACTTTTAAACCTAATTGAACGTAATGGAGATGTCAAGCAACTTATAAGGGAAGGAATGTCTTATGAGGAAATTGCAGTATTTACAAAGATTGCAATTGGGAAAGGTTATGTATCCTACAAAGAAGATGATGTTTTAATATCTGAAGATGGGCACATCAAACTTCAAATATTAGCAAAGAAATTTAAAAAAACAGATAAAAAAAAATGGATTGATAAAGAAGAGCAAAGTAAAATACCAAAATTAGAAAAGGATTTTATATTTTTACCTAATCAAGATAATCTACAGTTTTGATAATTGAACTCGGATGGTGATGTCACTTATCCTTGATTGAGAACATGGTTTCAAGCTTAAGTAGCTTTTGAAATTTAAAATTCTCGTATTTTCTCTGAAAATTCTCAAATATTTAAATTTCAAAAGCTACTTTATTCCGAACAAGGAGTTCTGGGTAACTCCTCGTTCAAAAGGAACCCACAAGTACTATGAATAACAATTTTATAAAGTATAGTAGCCAGTTTAGAAAAAAAGCACTAGATAATGGTTTTTCGGAAGATAACATTGCCAAATGTTTAAAATATGCCGAGCCTATCCTCTCTAAGAATTTTCCAATAATATATAATACTTCCCATTTCTGTTCTTTAGTTGGCTACAATAAATCATATGTCAAGAGGGCAGTTGCTCATACTAAATACTTCTACAGAGAATTTAATATTAAAAAAAAAGACAAAACTCATAGAACTATATCTGAACCTTTGCCAAGTCTCAAAGAAATTCAGAATTGGATACTATTGAATATTCTATACAAACATAAAGTTAGTAAGTACTGCAAAGGATATGTTCCTAAACGTAGTGTTAAAGACCATGTTAGGTATCACACCAAAGAATTGTGTGTGTTTACATTAGATATTAAAGATTTTTTTGCGAGCATCAAATTTGAGTTTGTAGAACAAATATTTCTCAATATTGGCTACTCTGCAAGTCTGTCTAATCTCTTCACAAAACTCTGTTTTCTCAGATAATAAGCTTCCACAGGGAGCATCAACAAGTCCATTTATATCAAATATATATTTGTTGAGTTTTGACAATGAACTATCTAAATACTGTCAGTCAAATAAGTTAAAGTACACTAGGTATGCAGATGATTTAGCCTTTTCTGGAAAAATAATAAAGCAACAGGAATTGACTAATCTAATATCAGAAGAGTTATTAAAAGTAGGCTTAGAGATTAACGTAAACAAAACAAAATTGATGACTCAAAGTCAACCACAATTTATATCTGGTATTATAGTAAATGAGAAAACGCAAGTTCCCAAAAGCCAAAGGAATGCTATAAGAAACACGATGTTTTATATTAAAAAATTTGGTCTTGAAAGTCATATGAAGAAAACTAATCAAGAAAAGTCTAACTATGTAAAGCACTTGATTGGAAAGATAAATTATGTTCTAACTATAAATCCTAAAGATTCGGAATTTATAGAGTACAAAAAATATTTGTACCAATCTTTAAGTTGAAGAACTTTGCGCTAGCTCCAGCCAAAGTTCGATTTAGAAAAATAAGCCAACAAATCGAAAACAACTCTCTCCCTAGTCTGGAAGGTCGTAACCGACTCTTCCAGCTAGTTCGCTAAAACCAACTCATAAAATCCTAAAATCTCATGTAATTCCCCTAGAAGCCAACAGACTTTACCACATTTACAACCAAAGTTATTGATGGAACAAATATTTTCAGGCGAACGAAAGACTACAAAGATTTCTTAGAGGAATATGCAAAATATTGCGTTTCCGTAGTTGATACTTACGCATATTGTTTGCTCAAATTTTATGCGAGTCAAAGGAAAATCATTACCTACCTCCACCCAGAATACAATCAGCAAAATCCAAACGAAAAAAGTTTGTTGGAGTTCCCCAATTCGCTCACTTATTCAGTTCCCACGCACAAAAGTTCAACAATTTTTACTCGAAAACTCAAATTTCATCGGATAGCGCAAACGTTTGATTTTCAAATGATTGCAAATACCATGGATGTGCTATATCTACAAAAATAGTATTTTTTGTGGAATCAGCGCAACTCCAATTTTTTGTTTTATGGCAATTCATTTAGCTTGGACTCCAGTTAAATAAAATTCTCATCACTAAATGAATTGACCCCATGGAAATGAAATTTCTATTTGCCTGTCTGTTAATGGCAGGTTCGTTTTTGGCAAATGCCCAATCGACCGAGAAGGCAAAACCTTCCGAGGAGGAGCAACAAAAGTTTACCCGAATCCACAAATATGTGCTGGACCATCCTTTCGATGTGGCTACTTCCATGCAGAGAAATGTGAAAGCACTGAAGATTTCCGAGTCCCGATTGACAGAAATTTTCCAAGCTCGTGCGAAGGGAGAAAAGATTGCACTGACCAAAAAGGAAACGGAACAGTTGGCAAAACTCAAACTCCTCATGCTACAAGACCAGAATGTGCATGAACAGAAGCTTGCTAAATTCATGAGTACCGAAAACATGAAATATGCCACTTACCAAAAGCTCGAAAAGAGGTATCATGAAAACCCGAAGTTCCAAGAAGAAGTGAACAAGCTATCTAAAAGCATTAAATAAGTTAGGGATTTTATGTAATGAAAGTCCTGACTTATCATTTTTAGCGAGAAATGGCGGTAGTGTGAAAGAGGTAAGGTTACTCTATGGATAATTCGGCACAAGCGGACGCTTGCGCTATGGTTTTTATTTTGTTTGCCTTATCATTTTTAGCTAGAAATAGCTTTACCAATTTACAACCAACATAAATTAACTCATTTCCTATTATGAAAAAAAATATACTTCTAATCTTAGGGTTACTAAGCACACTGCTTGTGAGAGCCCAAGAATTGCCAAATCGTTACATTGATGAAATCACTCAAGATTTAAAAGTAACGAAAAACTTAGTATTCAGCACAAATATTCCTACGGTGCAAGTGACGAATCTATTCGGATTCAAGTTCGCCAACGAGAACACGTACGGAAACAAGCAGGTTACGCTCAAAATGGATATTTACGAACCTGAGAACGATGATTTGACACAGCGTCCTGTCATTATTTTTGCCTTTGGAGGAGGTTTTGTTACTGGAGAGCGAGACGAGAAAAGTATGATTAAACTTTGCGAATCTTTTGCCAGAAGAGGATTTGTAACTGCCACCATAGATTACCGTTTGGGCATGCACATTGGCGATGAGGAATTGGCGAAACGAGCCGTTTACCGAGCCATGCAAGACGGACGGTCTGCTGTACGTTTTTTCAGGAAAAATGCTTCGAACTACAAAATCGACCCAAATCAAATCTATATTTCAGGACATAGTGCGGGCGGATTTTTGGCTTACCATGTGGCTTATCTCGATAAGGAATCTGAGAGACCAGCCTCCACACGAGAATATTTTGGCAGAGACGATTTAGGTACGCTCGATGGAATTGGCGACAATAAATCGTTCGATGGGAAACCCAATGGTTTCATGGGGCTTTCTGGTGCTTTGGGTTCACTGGGAGACATTGAAGACCCTGATGATATTCCAGGACTTTACTTTCACAGCTCCGATGACAACATTGTTTTATTTGATACTGGCGAGCCTTTTACCTTCCTCAGTTGGATTCCAGGCGTTGAAATTACCGTGGTAAGCGGAGGAAATCAAATGGACATTAGGGCAAATAGTGTAAATGCACCACACAAATTTTATCCTTACACAAATCGTGGACATCAGGTTCATTTCGATGGAGATGAATTATATCCAGACATTGCTTCCAATGGGGCGAGGTATTTCTACGAAAACTTTCTGAAACCCAATCCAACCATTATTCAGGGAAATCCTGCAGTATGTTCAGGATGCACTTCTCAAACTTATACTGCTTCCAACAATCAGGCAAGTTACTACGACTGGGAGATTGAAGGTGGCGTTTTTGTGAGCAGAAATCCTTCTAGCAATACAGTTCAGGTTCGGTGGAATGCGAATGCAAGCAGTCGGAATTTAACCGTTACGCCATACAGCAATTATTTGGCGAGAGGGAAATCCGCAAGCCTTTTTGCCAAAACTGACAATTGCGGTTGGCAACAAACTTCGGGTTTGGGTGGAGATATTGGAGCTGGAGATGGTGAGGTTTATGTGATTGGCACGACCGAGGAAGTACACAGAAGAGTAAACAATGGTTGGGTAAAAATGGGCGGAATAGATGCGGAGAGAATAGACGTTCAGGAAGGAGGACACCCGTGGGCAGTAGCTACGAACGGACGGATTTACCGAAATATCAATAATCAAGGTTGGGATAGAATGCGAGATAGAGCAGAGGATATTGGGATTTCTGGTAATCATATTTACGTGGTTAAAAGAAATAATAGAGTGTACAAGCTAAATAGCAACGAAAGATGGGACGAAGTGCGTAGAATAAAGGCAATTCGTGTAGATGCTTCGGCAAATGGAGAAGCATGGGTTGTAGGAGAAGATAACTTCGTGTATCAATCCACCAACGGAGAATGGTCTGATAAAATAGGAAGTTTCAGGGCTTCGGACATTACTGTTTCCGAGAATTCAAATGCGGTTTGGGCATTGGAATTGAACACGGGAATTCCACACCTCTATAAGGGGAACGGACTTTGGGAAAGTTACAGTGGCGTATTGACAAACATTACTGCCGACAGCAACGGAGAACTCTGGGGAACGGTTTCCTCTAACAATGGAATTTACAAGAATAGCTGTTTCGCTACTGAAAACACCAACAGAACTAATTCGGAGACGAAAAACACAACTAAACCTATTGAGACTTCGCTAAAACAGAAATTAGATTTGACCGTATCGATTTATCCGAATCCTGTGAGAGACCGACTGACAGTTGCTTTGGAAAATTATGAAGGAAACACTATGAGAGCAATCCTAACGAATTTGTCTGGGCAGAAAGTATATGCTGGGGCAATTGAAAACTCCGATAAGAATGCGCTTTCTCTCGATGTTTCAAACTTGAATCGGGGAATTTATATTCTGTCAATTTATGCAGAAGGGCATTCTCCAATTACTAAAAGAATATTGATAAAGTAAGGGAAGAAGTATTATCATCTATTTCTGAGAATAAAGCCATTGGTAGGATGTAATCTTGCCAATGGCTTTCTCATTACCCGAATAATGAGTTTAAAAAATTGATTATCAGTAGGTTAACTATAATTTTTTTAGTGTGGTCAAAAATTAAGATTTAATGTATTGCACTATTTTTTGATTTAATTAAAAACCGTATGTCAATAGTTTGGCTAAATAAAATAACATAATTTACTGATTAACAATTACTTAAGTCATTTTTAATTCTTCATTCTTAATTCTTAATTCTTAATTTCCCCAATCAATAATTGTACTTATCAAATACACAACTCATAATTGGGGTTCATTGTAAATATAGCTCCTGGAACATACTAAGCCAACTGCAACTGTCTGCGATTCCCAAAGCTGATAAAGTTTATCACATTTGCAATCGGTAATTGATGGGACAGATATTTTCAGGCGAACGGAAGATTATAAGGATTTCTTGGGGAAGTATGCAAAATATTTCGTTTCCGTGGTAGATACTTATGCATATTGCCTACTCGAAAATGATTTCCACCTTTTAGTTTGTGTCAAAGATAAACTTCCGACTTATTCCGACCTCTACCCAAAGTACAATCGGAAGAATCCGAAAGCTAAGCAATTCGGGAATCAGAAATTTTCATATCTTCACATCAACAAAGTACTGCAGAAACTCATTTACAAAGCTGAACTCGCCTCCATTTCTCTATGAAAACATACACTAAATTAATTCATTTATTTTTATTAACAATTTTCTTCGTCTCCTGCGAGTCGGTTGTTCCGCCAAATAAGGCAGATTTTGAAACAGTTTTCGAGAAATCGGAAGGGTTGGAGACGGAAACTTACGAAAGTGGATTGGACTTTCTTGCTCGGCTCGACCGAGGTTTCGAGGAGTTGAAAGTGTTCAATTATGGCTTGACCGATGTAGGCGAGCCATTGAAATTGGCAATACTTTCGCCCGATAGAGTGTTCGATGCAAAAAAATCTCACGATAATAACAAAATCGTTTACTTTATCAACAATGGCATTCATCCTGGCGAGCCTGACGGGATTGATGCAACGCTGAAATTATTTAGAGATTTACTTTTTTCGGACAGTTTGAAAAGCAAGATGGGAAATGTGATTTTGGTTTCCATTCCCTTTTACAATGCGGGTGGAGCGATGAATCGGAATTCTACCACGAGAGCGAACCAAGCCGGACCGAACTCTTATGGATTCCGTGGGAATGCGCAGAACCTAGATTTGAATAGAGATTTCATCAAATCCGATTCAAAAAATGCACAGACTTTCGCTCGGATTTTCCAAAATTGGCAACCCGATATTTTTGTGGATACGCACGTGAGCAACGGAGCAGATTATCAATATAATTTGACCTATCTCGCCACGCAAGAAGATAAAATTGGCAAGGCTTTGGGCGATTTCCTCCGCAAAGACATGATTCCTACTTTGCAAAAAAACATGAAAGATGCTGGCGAGGAAATGACCCCTTACGTAAACGTTTGGGGAACGACTCCCGACAAAGGCTGGTCGCAATTTCTGGATAATCCACGCTATTCTACAGGTTATGCTTCGCTGTTCAACACGCTTAGTTTCATGACGGAAACGCACATGCTCAAACCATTCAACAAACGAGTAGATGCAACTTATAAATTTTTGGACATTATGCTGGATTATGCCAACTCCAACCATGAGGAAATAAAGAAAGCCAGGAATTTGGCAACGGCACAAAATATGGGACAAAACGATTTTGCCTTGACTTGGGAATTGGATTCTTCCCGAGTCGATTCCATCAATTTCAACGGTTATGAACCCGAAATTTTGGACTCGGAAGTAACCAACGGAAAACGTTCGTTTTACAATCGAGATAAGCCATTCAGCAAAAAAGTGGCTTGGGCAGGAAGTTTCAAACCGAAAACGGTGGTGCAGAAACCAAAATTCTACGTAATTCCCCAAGGCTGGGAGCGAGTGATTACACTTCTGAAAAACAATGAAGTGCGCATGGAAAAGTTGAATGAAGATAGTTTGATAGATGTGATGGCATATAAAATTTTGGACTTTGAAACAGTTTCCGAACCTTACGAGTCGCATTATTTACACAGCAATGTAAAAGTCGAAAAAGTCGCTAAGCAAATCAAGTTCCACCGTGGAGATTGTATCATTCCCACCGACCAATTGCGAGTGAGATTCATTGTAGAAACCCTTGAACCGCAAGCTGTTGACTCTTATTTCAACTGGAATTTCTTTGATGGAATTCTCCAGCGCAAAGAACATTATTCGCCTTATGTTTTTGAGGATAAAGCGAAGGAAATTCTCGCCAATAGCCCAGAACTGAAAGCCAAGTTTGATGCGAAAATGGAGGAGGACGAAACTTTCAGTAAAAGTCCGAAATGGCAGTTGTATTATATTTATGAGAATAGCGAATTCTCTGAGCCGAGCTATCGGATTTATCCTGTTTTTAGAATTGAATAGTGCATTGAGTTCTAAGTTCTGGTTGGTATTTTTTGGAATATTTTTTTCTTCTACAAAGCAAAATCTGAATGGTTCGGCAATCCGATGGTTCGGCAATCCGATGGTTCGGCAATCCGATGGTTCGACATTTCGACATAGCCTAGCTACGGCTAAGAATTTTAATGCAGTAGAAGGAAAAAAGTAACATAAAATACAATCACGAACTTAGGAATTGATGCAATAGGAAGATTGTCGATGTGTTGATTTGGTAATGCGTTGATGGAAAACTGTTTTTGCTTTAACACAAAATATAAGCACTTTGTGCTATTCACTATAGACCCGAATAATGGGTTTAAACATCTGATTGTCAACAACTTAATCGCATTATTTTTTGAGGAATCAAAAATTGAGATTTCATGTATTGCATTATTTTTAGATTTAATCAAAAAGGGCGCATCTCATTTTGTCGCAATAAATTAAAATGCACTTTTTATGAATGCTAGATTTCTAATAAACCCAACGTCTGGCAGGGTTTTCAACCTCTGCCAGCGTATGCTTTTTTAGTGTGCGACATTTTGAGATGCGCCCATCAAAAACTATATGGAAATAATTTGACTAAATTTAATAATATTAAATCATTGATTATCATATACCTAAGTCATTTTTAATTCTTAATGGCCAGGCCACCCTGTCTTAATTTGCCCAATCCACAATTGTACTTATCAAATATGTAACTCATAATTGGGGTTATAGATAAACCGCTACGATTAGGCAAAGTTAAGTCTTGCCTCTATATTTCGTAAAACTGCCTGCCACCACTTTCAAAGTCCTTTTCATATCAACATCAGACAAATTGGAGAGAATTACAATCACTATTTTTTTGTCTGGCTGAATCAGAAATTGCGTGGTTGCCCCAACTCCACCGCCACTATGCCCGAACCAGTTGAAGCCGTTCGGGTCTTTCCAATTTTGCCAGCCGACTCCATAAAATGTACTTTTCCCGTTTTTCTTTTTTCTGAGGTTTTGTGAACTCGTTCAATGTGGATTTCCGAATCAGTTTGTTCTCCAAAATGGCGTTTCCAAACTTCAATAAATCCGTAGTGGTTGAGAGGAAACCACCTCCAGCCCATTTGTAGCTGTTGTTCACGGGCGAGGAAATCCTTATTTCCTTTTTTGATTTAGAGTAAAATGCCGTTCTGTGAATCAGCAAGCTATCGGCTCTGTCTGCACAAGTCATTTCCATTCGGAGTGGTCGGAAAACATTGCTTTGCATGAAATCCAAAAAATCATTTTTACTCGCTCCTTCCACAACGGCACTCAACAGATTGAAGCCATAGCTAGAGTATAAATAATCAGTTTTGGGTTTGAATTTCAAAGAGTCATACATAAAAATCCTCAAGCCATCTTGCACGGAATTGTAATTCTTATCATTTAGAAACTCATTGCCTTCATAATCTCTGATTCCCGCCAAATGCCCACCGACTTCCCTTACGGTAATTGGAAATTGCTTAAGAGGGAAATAAGAAACGTATTTCTGGATTTTTTCGTCCAAATCAACCTTATTCTGTTCGTAGAGGACTGCCAAAGCCGTTGCCGTGAGCGGTTTGGAAATGCTGGCGATTCGGAATTGCGAGAAATTTGGGTTTACGGGAATCAGTAATTCCTTATTTGCATAGCCAAAACCTTCTTGCCAAACCGTTTTTCCGCCAACTGAAACGGCAATTGCCAAGCCTGGAATTTGCTCTTTCCGAATTAGTCTTATAATCTGTTTTTTCGATTTTGTAATCGGCTTGATATAACTGATAGGAAACCGAAACGCAATCAGAACTATAATGAAGCAAACGAAAAATAAAAATCGGATAAAAATAGTTCTCATATTAGGTTGGCGAGTTATCTACATAAAAAGTCTAAGGTTTTTAGTCTTTAGCCATCAATTCAAAGTAATATAAATTACTGGCTGTCATAGAGTTATATCTCTACAGGTCGAAAAATATTAATGACAGCTACTCAATAATTTGTGTGGTAAAGAAATGTACTTTAGAGTTTACCACAACAATATTTCGAGACAGAAATAATTCTTTGCGCAACATCAGTTGATACATTGAACAGAGCATAATTGTTCCTACAAAAGCGGCTGTTATCAAATATTCACTTTCCCGATTCAGGCATTACACATTTGTCAATTTCCATTACAAAATATAGCCCAATCTTTACTCATATTTGGAATGAGTTGGTGGAAGATTTTTCAAAGAATTCCACCTTCATTTTCAATCGGCAATTTATGGAATACCATAAAGAACGTTTTTCTGATTGCTCATTGCTGATAATCAGTAAAAAGAAATTAGTAGCCATTTTCCCAGCCAATTTCGTAGGCAAAACCGTTTTCTCCCATGGTGGATTGAGTTACGGAGGCTTGATTTTCCGAAAGGGAATCAAGCCGGAACTCGCCCATGAATGCTGGGACAAATTGGCGAAATATTTCCAATCAGAGGGTTTTCGAGAAGCTAATTTACAGACCAATTCCAGCCTATTATCATCTTTCCCCAACCCATGAAGATGCTTTTTCACTATTTCGACTGAAAGCCAAAACCATCCAAGTAAAAAATTCTTCGGTCATCGAATTGAAACAACCAAAGAAATTCCAAACCCGAAAACGTAGAAATATCAAGAAAGCAGAAAAGGCAGGGTTGGAGATTTCTACATCAAGCAACTTGGCAGAGTTTTGGGAAATCCTCACAGAAAATTTATTCCAAATTCACGAAGCAAAACCTGTTCATAGTTTGGCGGAAATCACTTCGCTCATTTCCAAATTCCCAGAAAACATCAAACTCTACACTTCGGAAAAAAATGGGAAAATTTTGGCGGGAACATTACTTTTTATCTCCAAAAAAGCAGTTCACACCCAATATCTCATCAACTCTCCCGAAGGTAGAAATTATGGCGCATTGGATTTTTTGATTGCGCAATTGGTTATAAAATACTCCAAAACCCACAAATATTTCAGTTTGGGAACAAGCTTCGAGGAGAAAACTCAAACCGTAAACCAGACTTTGCAAGAGTGGAAAGAAGGTTTCGGAGCAGTCGGATTTCCGCATTTTACGTATGAGGTTTTGTTGTAGAAGTAAGTACTAACCCCAATTATGAGTTATGTATTTGATAAGTACAATTATTGATTGGGGAAATTAAGACAGGGTGGCCTGGCCATGAAGAATGAAGAATTAAAAATGAATTAAGTAATTGTTAATCAGTAACTTATTATTATTTTATTTAGTCAAAATATTGACATACATTTTTTAATTAAATCTAAAAATAATACAATACATGAAATCTCAAATTTTGACTAACCTAAAAATAATACAGTTAATCTACTGACAGTCAGATGTTTAAACCCATTATTCGGGTTACTAGTGCATTGAGTGCTAAGTTTGTGTCTGTATTTTTTGGAATATTATTTTCTTCTGCAAAGCAAAATTTGCAGGCATAGCCATATTAAGCTCGGTCGCAATTCTATTGCGTACCGAAACCTAGTTTCGCATCTCCGATGCCTTTTTACTAAAACCGCATTCATTTTGGGGCTTCCCAAAAACCAACAAACTGAAATACGAGAAACTTCGCTTATCAAACAAACAAAGTAAAACTCGAAAATATTGCCCTAAAATGAGCGGAACTGACTTGAGAAATTGAGGTCCAATTATTCAGCATCTTTCTTTCTTCTCATCAATTGGGGAGTTGCGAAATCCAACCAAAGTTACAGTCATTTTCCTCTCCTCACAACAATCTGCAATTCACTCGTAAAATTCGTGGCTTTTTGCTAACTTTGCAGCTTCAAAAAAAATACAATACCAAAATACAATGATTGCAGCACAAAACGTTTCCCTCCAATATGGCAAAAGAGTCCTTTTCGATGATGTGGACATTAAATTTACGCCTGGCAATTGCTATGGCGTAATTGGCGCAAACGGAGCGGGGAAATCTACTTTCCTAAAAATTCTTGCTGGAGATATTTCTCCGAATTCTGGTAGCATTTCCATTGAGCCAGGCAAGCGAATGGCTTCCTTGAAACAAAACCATTACGAATTTGATGAGGAAACCGTTTTGGAAACCGTGATGATGGGACATTCCGTAATGTGGAATGTGATGAAGGAGAAAGATGCGATTTACATGAAACCAGATTTTTCTGAAGCGGATGGCGTTCGTGCTTCGGAATTGGAGGCGGAATTTGCGGAAATGGACGGATGGAATGCGGAATCTGATGCGGCTGCTTTGTTGAGCGGATTGGGAATTACGGAATCCAACCACCCAAGAAAAATGAAGGAATTGAGCGGAACGCACAAAGTACGTGTTTTGCTTGCCCAAGCACTTTTCGGAAACCCAGATATTTTGGTACTCGATGAGCCTACCAATGATTTGGATTTGCAAACGGTGGCTTGGTTGGAAGATTTCTTGTTGGATTTCAAGAATACCGTAATTGTAGTTTCTCACGATAGGCACTTTTTAGATACAGTTTGTACGCACATTGTAGATATTGATTTCAAAGCGGTGAAAATGTTTACTGGAAATTATAGTTTCTGGTATGAGAGTAGCCAATTGGCACTTTCGCAAAGAAGCTCGCTGAACAAGAAAGCGGAAGATAAAAAGAAGGAATTGCAGGAGTTTGTGGCTCGATTCAGTGCCAATGCTTCCAAATCGAAACAAGCTACGAGTCGTAAGAAATTGCTCGATAAAATTAATGTGGAGGATATTCAACCTTCTTCCAGAAAATACCCAGGAATTATTTTCGACCAAGAGCGAGAGGCTGGGAATCAGGTTTTAGAAGTTACGGGCTTAACCAAATCCTTGAATGGCGTACAGCTTTTCAATAATTTGGATTTCTTTGTGAACAAAGGAGATAGAATTGCCTTTTTAAGCAGAAACAGCATTGCCCTGACTACTTTTTTCAAAATAATTATGGGCGAAGAGCAAGCAGATAAAGGGGAATTCAGCTTCGGGCAAACGATTACGCACGCTTATTTACCAAACGAAAATGAACACTTTTTCCAATCGGAAGACACCTTGATTGATTGGTTGAGGGAATATTCGGAAGGAGATAAAGATGAGGTTTACATTCGTGGATTTTTGGGCAAAATGCTTTTCTCTGGCGAGGAGTCTTTGAAGAAATGTAGCGTACTTTCTGGAGGCGAAAAAGTGCGTTGCATGCTTTCCAAAATGATGTTGAAACAAGCCAACTTACTGATTTTGGATGAACCAACCAACCACTTGGATTTGGAATCTATCACGGCAATGAACAACTCTCTGAAAGATTTCAGCGGTTCGGTGCTTTTCACTTCGCATGACCACATGTTCACGCAAACCATCGCTACCAGAGTTATAGAAATTGGACCAAACGGACATTTAGATAAACTCTGCACTTATGATGAATACATAGAAAATGAGGAATTTACAACACAGAGAGAAGCTTTGTATAAGTAAAGTTCTACAGATTTATTTGTTCAGAAAAGTGCCAAGTTTTGCGGAGAAATTCTTCGTAAAACTTGGCACTTTTTTTATTTCTGATTATAAACAGCACTTCAGATACAAATTGAAAATGAGAAACTACTTTTTAGAAGAATCTACAGAGTCAGATTTAATGTTGTATTGTTCTTTCTGATACTCTTTGCACATATCTGCAAAATCATTTGGCAAGATTGTTCTGAAATCATGTGATTCTTGGGGTATCACTTCTATCATTTTTTCAATCATTTCTTTGGGGTCAAATTGCCCTTCTGCCATCTTTTTCGCTGCAACTTCAATGTTTTCTAATGGCGTAAAGTAAGTGTCTTTGTTATACCATTGTGCATAAGTGTCATACATTCTATCATTGAATCCTGTATCATAAGGACCGGGGTTTATAGTAGCAACTGTCAGCCCAAAAGGAACTAATTCATCTCGCAAAGATTGCACAATAGCTTCAAGTGCGTGTTTGGACGCATTGTAAGCACCTAAATATGGAGTTGTAGTGAGTCCTGCAACTGATGAAACAAATACCAATTTTCCTTTTCCTCTCTTTACCATTTTCTCAATGAATGGCTGTGCAAATTCTAGTGTTGAAAATACATTTGTTTCCATGACTTCACGTATCAAATCTACAGGCATTTCCGATACAGGACCAGAATGCCCAATCCCAGCGTTGTTTACCAAAATATCAACCTCATATTCCCATGCTTTTTCACAATCCATTGGGTCTAAAATATTCAATTTTATGATTTGAAGATTGCCTTCTGTACCTGCTTTTTTAGAATCTTCTAACAACCTCGATTTTTGTTCCCACTTGTGAACTCCTGCAATTATTTTGTGTCCTTTTTTTGCTAGTCCTAAAGCGACTCCTTTGCCCAATCCTGAACCTGCACCCGTAATTAAAATTGTTTTTTTACTCATTAGTTTTTTGATTTATGGTTTTCTTATGAAGCAAGAACGAAGCGAGGTGGCTCTTTGTTCTAAGTCTCATTCTAGAATTGAAAATAGTGAAGCTTCGTATTCAAAAGCATATTCGGGTATGAATTTTAGGCACAAAAAAACTCGCAGACTTATCAAAATCTGCCAGATTTTTTGTGCTTGAACTACTCTAAAATCCCTCTCAAGCTTTACTTGCTTTCTGTTGCATTGGCAAAACCTTGAGTTTACGCTAATTTTCACTATTTTTAATTTGTGCATTTCAATTACCTTTATAGCCGAATTATGAATACGGAAAACAAACTCCTCAAGCAACTAAAATCCAGCCCTGATTCCGTTCTTGTATTGGATGAGTTTAGGGAATATTTGAAGGTGGAAGGTGGAAAACGAACCAAGTTTTATGATTTAGTTCACGAAGATATGAAGGCAGAGTTCATCAATGGGGAAATTGTGATGCACTCGCCAGTCAGAAGAAGCCATTGGCAAGTCAGCAATCGGATTGCCTATTTCATGAATCATTTCCTGATGGAAAATCCCCTTGGAGAGATTGGTTCTGAAAAAGTGATGATTCAGCTAACTAGAAATAGTTATGAACCCGATATTGTGTACTTCAAAAAGGAAGTTGCCAGTCAATTTACTGATGAGCAGAAATTATTCCCGACTCCAAACCTAATTGTGGAAATCCTATCTAAATCTACTCAGAAAAATGATTATGGAGTCAAGTTCAAAGATTACGAAGCACATGGAGTGGCAGAATATTGGATAGTAGATTCTGAAAAACATACGATAGAGCAGTTCGTACTGAAAGAGGGAAACTACGAATTGGTTACGAAACTGAACCAAAATGGGAAACTTATCTGCTCGGAAATCAAAGGATTTGTATTAGATTTAGAAAAGATATTTGACATTAAAGCATAATGGAGATTATGAACATTAATTTACTATAAAGCCTTACCACTCGGAAGGTCTTTGACCATTCCGAGGGAGTTTATTTCTTCTGTTGATAAACTCTAATGAAAATGGGAAGATTCAGTGAATCTTCCCATTTTTTAAAGTGTACAATCTGAATTTTCATCTTCCTCGAATCTAGGATTCGAGAACTGTCAGAACTTAGGTTCTGACAGACACATCTTTTGCTCTTGCAGGTCGTATGTTTTGAAATCAGCTCTACAAATTCCCCCTTAATTCCTGCTCTCTTTCAATTGCCTCGAACAAAGCTTTAAAGTTTCCTTTTCCGAAAGAACGTGCGCCTCTTCGCTGAATGATTTCGAAAAATAAAGTCGGTCTATCTTCTACGGGTTTTGTGAAAATCTGCAATAAATACCCTTCATCATCTCTATCCACCAAAATATTCAAATCTCGGAGTGGTTGCAAATCTTCCTGAATCTCCCCTACCCTATCCAACAAGTCATCGTAATAAGTGTCTGGAACTCGCAAAAAATCAACTCCTCGTTTACGTAATTTGCTTACTGTATCAATAATATCGTCTGTGGCAATGGCAATGTGTTGCACGCCTGCACCTCGGTAAAAATCCAAATATTCCTCAATCTGAGATTTCCGCTTTCCATCGGCTGGCTCATTGATTGGGAATTTCACGTAGCCATTTCCATTAGAAACCACTTTCGACATCAGAGCCGTATATTCGGTGGAAATATCTTCATCATCGAAGGTCATCAAAAGCTTGAAGCCCATGACATCCTCGTAGAATTTAACCCAATTGTTCATTTCGCCCAATTCCACATTTCCAACACAATGGTCAATGAATTTCAATCCGATTCCATTATTCTTGAAAAGTGGTTCTCTTGGCTCAAAACCAGGCATAAACACACCTTTATAGTTCTTGCGCTCCACAAATTTGTGGATTGTATTTCCGTAAGTGTGGATTGCCGAAACCACTATTTCTCCATTTTCATCAGAGAACACAGTTGGTTTCATGGCAGATTTCGCTCCTCTGGACATGGTTTCTTTGTAGGCACTTCTGGCATCATCTACCCAAAGCGACAAGTATTTCACGCCATCGCTATGCAGATTTACGTGTTTGGATATTTCCGAATCTGGATCTAAAGAAGCAGTCAGAACCAATCTGATTTTATCTTGCTTCAGCACATAAGAAACCTTATCTCTCACGCCCGTTTCTGGCCCAGCGTAAGCCACCAAATCGTAACCGAAAGCTGCCTGATAATAATAAGCCGACTGTTTGGCATTTCCTACATAAAATTCTATATGGTCAGTTCCTAAAAGTGGGAGGAAATCTGGGGCATCTACCCATTTTTCTTGTGTTGCAGTTTGCATATCTTTAATTTTATGTTTGAGTAAATTGATTATTGGTCGGATTGTGAAACCCGAAAGTCACATTAGTATCAAGTATCAAGTAGCTGGTATCAAGAACGCAATAATTCAATAATCAGAACATTCAACCATTTTTTGTACTCACTTCCCAATTTATGGCAGTATCATTTCCACAATCTTAGTACGCAAAAGTAGCAATTTTGTAGAAGCTTTGGAAAAAAAGAAGAAAGAGGAAGGAAGAAAGAGATTTCAAATTTAGCTTTCGCTAAAATGCTATTGTTCATCAACGGAAACCTCTCGAATAAAAAAAAGAACAAAGAAGTTGGATTCCTAAATCCTTCCTCTTTGTTCTTTGTTCTTTCCTCCTTCCTCTTTCCTCTTTCCTCTTTCCTCCTTCCTCTTTCCTCCTTCCTCTTTCCTCCTTCCTCTTTCCTCTTTCCTCTTTCCTCTTTCCTCTTCCTAAAATCAGAAATTCGGATTCAACTCCAAATATTTCAGAAATTCGTTTTTAGTTTCCACTTCCTTGAATTTCCCAGAATAATGTGCAGTTACCGTAGAACTTGCCGTATCTTCCACTCCACGCATGGAAACACACAAGTGTTTTGCATCGAATAAAACAGCAACATCTTCTGTCTCCAACATCTTTTTCAATTCCTCGGCAACCTGAACGGTCAAACGTTCTTGTACTTGCGGTCTTTTGGCGAAATAACGAACAATTCTATTCAACTTGGAAAGTCCGATTACTTTTCCGCTGGAGATATAGGCAATATGTGCTTTCCCGAAAATTGGCACAAAATGGTGTTCGCAGTTAGAGAAAAAACTGATGTCTTTTTCCACCAACATTTCTCCGTACTTATATTTATTATCGAAAAGTTTGGCAGCGAGGTTCATTTTCTGGATTCAATCCACTAAAAATCTCCTTCACATACATCTTTGCAACTCGCTGGGGAGTTCCACTTAGGCTGTCATCTGTCAAATCCAAGCCCATAATGTCCATGATTTCTCGAAAATGAGCAGAGATTTTTTCAATTTTCTCCTCATCGGAAACATCAAAAGCACCTTTACGCATGGGCGTGTCGTAGGAAGTTCCTACATGTTCATTTCCTATTTCGTCAATCATTGCTTCTAAGTCTATTGATTTATCTGTGCCGTTTTTAGGCTGGGTATTCGACAAAATTCCGTTCTGTTTCATATAGTCTGATTTTCAAGTCTAGTTTAGAGTCTATTTTTTCTCGCAGAATATTCCAAATCACGATGGCGATATTCTAGCGGTTGGATTGAGATTTTTGAATTCTTCTGTATCGAGGTTTAAGTTTTTATGGTCGAACCGGTGTAAAATATGCTCACGAATGTAATCTTTCAAGATTTTGACATCCATTACATAACCAGTTTGCGGATCAACTTCTCCAATTACCTGAACAGTCAGGTTGTAGTTATGACCATGATAATTCGGATTATTGCATTTCCCGAAAATCTCTTTGTTCCTTTCGTCTGACCATTCAGGATTATGCAACCTGTGGGCTGAATTGAAATGTTCTTTTCTAAATACAGATACTTTCATAGCTTTTTTACACGTTTCAGAATCAGAAAAACCCATAGTAAAAGTCCATTCAAAAAAAATGGCTAGTGACTTATGAGTTCGGTTAATTCCGAATTCAATGTATTTTGTTGTATAAAGTTTGTGGAGAATGTAATTTCCGACTCTCCGAAATAAATGCAGGTAGCGAGGTTTAGGCTGTCTGCATCTTCAAATTAGAAACTAAATATTTTGTAAAATAATTCATTTCTTAGCTTAAATTTAGAATCAAGCAAAATTAGCTTTTTAAAATCCAAATTAAGAATAACACACTAACAACTGTTTTTGAAATTTTGTTTAGTGTTTGCTGTAAAAAGTTTAAACAGAATTGTTCTTATTTGGATTGAAACAGTTCGGGGCTTTCTCAAAAAGAATTCAAAATCGGGTAGTGTGGAAGAGGTAAGGCTACTCTATGAATAATTCGGCACAAGCGGAGTGCCCGCCCAGCGAAGTGCCGCCCAGCGGACGCTCAATGCCGTTAAGTTAAGGAGATTTGACTTCAGTCAGCGTGACCCGGCCGGAGACTGATTTCCATTTTCGGCACAGGTTGGCGATTGCGCCCCCAGTGAGAACCTGCGCCAGCGTTTTACGCTGGTTCAAGCGTCCACGCTTGAACCCAAAAGTGCAATCTTTACACTAACTTAATGGCATTGAGCGGACGCTTGCGCTATGGTTTTATTTTGTTACCAGTTTCTCACTACCATATTTTAAAAGGTAAGAGTATGTACATGACAATTTTTCTCAATAGTTTAAATTTCAGCTTTTCTACCTCCCCTAACCCCTCCAAAAGGAGGGGGATTTAGCTCCTTCCCCTTTTAGGGCAGGGGTGGGGTGTGGTAAAATAGTGGCTTTCAAAAATTGTCATGTAGTATGAGGTAAGAGTATGTTTGGATTGATTTTTTGGGGATTTTACGAGATTTTCAAAAATGCTATAGAAACCGAAAATAAGTCGATTCAAACATACTCTAAAGAGAAATGATAAAATGAAGGAGTTTATTTCTTGCGGAAAATAATGTAAATTTGATAGAGAATTGACAAATTCATCAGAATCGCAGACAATTATCTCCAAACACTGACTAAAGCATTATGGAACTAGAAGGATTTATAAAATTAGCAGCCACAATTATTGGTTTGGTGGCTTATCAATTTATTGCAAACAAAAACAAGCAAAAAAAGAAGCCGAGACAAGGCCCAACCCAGCCAAATTCGCCTATTGCCTCACGCAAGGCGAAAATAAAACCTGCGGCAGAGGAAATGATGGAAGACAAAGGCCCGAAATACGAGCCTGTAACTTTCGAGGAACTTCTGCAACAGTTTGGAGAGAAAAAAAAGAAGAAGCCAACCCCAAGAATGGATCGGGAAGAAAAGGTTGGTATGGATAATGAATTCATTCCCGCAACAGACACTCCAGCCGAATTCAAGAGCGAATTAGACCAATATTATGAAGAACTTGGAGACGACAAATTCAAAATTACTTTAGCGGATTTGGAAGATGGAAGAGATGGTGGAAATTTTGAAATCAAGAAGAAAAGAATGAGCAAGTATGCCAAAATGCTCAATAACAAAGAAACAGTCAAAGATATGTTTATAATGAAAGAGATTTTTGATAGGAAATTTTAGTTTTCCATAGCAATAAGTCAAACGTAAAAATCTATGCTGTAAGAAATTACGGAAGAAAGAGGAAGGAAAAAAGAAGAAAGAAGAAACAGTATTTCATGTTTATCTTTTATTTCTCTTTCCTCTTCTGTCATTTCATAAAAAAACACACATAAGTACAAGTACAAAATAGAAAGTCGGATGGCCGATGCCATAGTAAAATAGTAAATCAGTAAATTTTATGTATTGACAATCAGCATGTTATAAAAGACAAAATGTTAAAATAATTTTGTCTGACCACTTATATTACTCAAATCCTGAAATTTCGAAATCCAACCGAAACCGAATGAATAAGAAAGTTATTATAGAAAAGAAGGGCAAAGTGCTTGACGATTTCTTTAAAGTGGAGGAGGTTCAGCTCAAACACGAGAAATTCGATGGCTCCATGAGTAAATCTATGCGGAGATTGAATTTTGAGCGTGGCGATTCTGTGGCAATTTTCCTGTGGAATACCGACAAGCAAAGCGTTTTACTTACCAATCAATTTCGCTATCCGACCTATGCAAAAGGGGAAGATGGCTGGATTTTGGAACTGATTGCTGGTTCAGTAAAGCCTGAAGAGGATTTGACAAAAGCCATGCAACGAGAAATTGAGGAAGAAGTCGGCTACGATTGCCAACAATTGGAACATATCCAAACTTTTTTTGTCTCTCCTGGTGGCACTTCGGAGAGGATTCATCTATTTTATGGCGAAGTCAACAATTCGCAGAAAACCTCGGAAGGCGGTGGACTTGCCCAAGAACACGAAGATATTCAACTGTTGGAATGGAACAGAACGCAGATTTCTGACTCGGTAAAAAATGGAGAAATGAAAGATGCGAAAACCTTGATTGGGTTTATGTGGTTTTTACAGAACAAATAATTTACAGAACAAATAATAAGTAGATAAACTTAAACACTTTCCTATTTGATTTTTTGTAAGTATTTCATTACCAGTTATTTGAACCACTTTGGACTTGCGACTTGAACGCAAGTCCGATAAAGACTTTGTACTAACCCCAATTATGAGTTATATATTTGATAAGTACAATTATGGATTGGGGAAATGAAGAATGAAGAATTAAAAATGAATTAAGTAATTGCTAATCAGTAACTTAATATTGTTTTATTTAGTCAAAATATTGACATACAGTTTTTAATTAAATCTAAAAATAGTGCAATACATTAAATCTTAATTTTTGACTATACTAAAAAAAAACACAGTTAACCTGCTGATAATCAAATTTTTAAACCCATTATTCAGGTTACTACTTATTTACTCAATCAACTCATAAATTTCCTTCGCTTTCGTTTTCAACTCTTTCTCTCCAAAACTATTCTCTATTATCTTTTTCAAATGGAACTTTGTTTCTTTTCTTTGGCTGAGTTTTAGGTAAGACAAAGCCAAATACCAATCTATTTGCTGTTGGGAAATTGAACTGATTTTGGCGTTGAGCAATTTCAGCTCAGAGATTGCTTCTTTTTCCTTTTCGAGTGCAATCAGCATCATGCTTTTATAATAATTTGCTTCTGCAAAGTGCTGGGTTCGAGTGTTTGCACCAAGTAAAAATTGGTTGATATTTTCTATGGAGTTGTCAAATTGCCCTGATTCATACATTTCCCGAGCAATTTTCAACTTTTCCAATTTCGGATTTTCAGAATCTCCAAAGTCATTTTCCCAGTTTGGGAGTTCAAAGTATTGCTCGAAAATTACCAAGTTGTACGATTTCGGTCGGTCAAGGAGAAATACTGCGGCAAAGACAAAAATCAGAACTCCTGCTGCAATACTTATATTTTTTACCGAGGCAATACGCTTAAATCTGCCTTTCTGCGCAGTTTCCTGCAATTGGTCTCTCTCAAACTCTTCGTGAGAATAGAAAACTTCTTCTTCCAATAAGAGGGAATGTCGGATTTCCGCTTCCTCCATCTTATCTACCAATTGCAAAAGCATTCTGAATCGCTCGAAATTGGCACGAAATCCAGCACTTTCGATTGCTTTATTTTTGAAAAGGAGTTGCTCACTTTCTGAAAGCTGATTGGCAAAATAACCTTCCGTCAAACGAATTTCTTCCGAAGAAAATGAAATTCCAATCAATTCTAAAGCTTCGATTTTCAACTCTTCGACCTGCTTATTTTCAATCAATCCTGCGTTTTCTCTGATTGCCTCGTCAACATATTTTCTGTAATAAAATCCACGAAAAACAGTCCTACTATTATCTCCAACCAAAAATAGTTTTGTTTGGAGTGCTTCCTTTTGTGCCGACTCCTGATAACCCCAATCCATTTCGAAA
Organism: uncultured Cytophagales bacterium; assembly: GCA_963729615.1. GTDB lineage: Bacteria > Bacteroidota > Bacteroidia > Cytophagales > Flammeovirgaceae > JBLIFI01. The sequence continues at coordinate 12,497 of CAVSOI010000017.1, read as the reverse complement.
TGGGAAATATCTACGTTCTGAAAAGCGGTTGACAGTTCATTTTCCTTTGCAGGAAGTTCTTTCCAAACCAGTTTCTTCCCGATTGCTTCCAGATATTCTACTATGGTTCTGTCAGAATTGATGGTTTTTCCGTGCGCCACATTTCGGTAAAAAATCAGAATGGCTTGTTGGAATATCTCCACCGTTCTTTCCTCTTCCATCTGAAAATTGCTCACTCCAACCGAAATAAAAGACTTACGGAAAAGCCGATAAATCTGGCTTGCTACCGAACGATTTCCTTTACGGATGGATTCCACAAATTCGTGATTTGTAGGAAGGTGGGGAATTATTTCTGTCTGCTTCAAATTCATATTCTCTATTTCTGATGAGAACTCCGAAACACACAAATAGTTGAAAATTCAGTAACTATCTATTATTTTGCGCTTACAAAGATTTCAACTAATCAACCAAACAAATGAACCTAGATTTAACCAACAAAAATGCCGTGGTCTGTGGCAGTTCGCAGGGAATTGGGAAAGCAATTGCCATAGAATTAGCCAACTTGGGTGCAAATGTAGTTTTATTGGCAAGAAACCAAGCCAGATTGGAAAGTGTTTTGGAACTTTTAGATACTTCCAAAGAACAAAAACATACGATTCTATTGGCAGATTTCTCCGAACCTGAACAGGTAAAAACAGTTTTGGAAGAGTTCATTCAGAAAAATCATACAATTCATATTTTAGTGAACAACACGGGCGGGCCTTCGGCAGGTTTGGCGATTGATGCGGAAACAGACCAATTTTCAGAAGCTTTCCAACAGCATTTGATTTGCAATCAGCATTTGGTGCAAGCGGTGGTGCCGACTATGAAAGTGGTCAATTATGGGAGAATCATCAATATAATTTCCACTTCGGTAAAAGCACCAATTCCCAATTTGGGAGTTTCCAACACCATTCGTGGCGCAGTTGCCAGTTGGGGGAAAACGCTGGCAAATGAATTGGGCAAATTTGGAATTACAGTCAATAATGTTTTGCCTGGACTCACGCAAACTGCCCGATTGCAGTCTTTGATTGAGACAACTGCCAAGCAAAACGACAAAACTCCAGAAGAGCAAGCCGAGGCGATGAAGCAAACAATTCCCGCCCAACGCTTTGCCGATGCGCACGAAATTGCCAAAGCAGTCGCATTTTTGGCAAGTCCATCGGCAAGTTATATCAACGGAATCAATTTGCCTGTTGATGGCGGAAGATTGCCCACGCTTTGAAAAAAAATGTAGAATTAAGAATTGAAGAAGTGAGGAAGGAGAAAAGATTTGATCAATCGAAAAAGTTGATTGATAAGTTCTTTAATAAAAACAGTCATTTCTAAATGCTATTTTTCTTTTAACTAAATAATTGATTGAGCAAATTAATTTATACTTATATTTTCTATAATCTGATTTTCAATTATTTACTTTGCCATTTTACTATTTTTCTATTTTGTACTTGTACTTACCTGATACTCACTACTCAATACTATAAACTTGTTTAGCAAAAAAGACTGGAAATACATTAGCATTTTGGCAATTTCGATCATTGCCCTTTTCTGTGCGGAGTTTTTTGCCCCAAAGCCTTTGGATTGGCGGAAAACCTACGCCAAAGGAGATAAAATTCCTTATGGAAATTATGTGCTTTTCAATCAGTTGGAAGGGATTTTCGGGGAAAACAATGTGGAAGCCACCAACATTACCGCTTACGAATTGGAAGAGTCTGACAAGCTCTACGATTTCAATTCCCTGTTCTACATTCAAGAAAAATTCTCTCCTTCCGAATTGGAATTGAGCGTGCTGATGGATTGGGTTCGGAATGGGAAATCAAGTTTTTGTGGCTTCCAATTCATTCGGAGGAGATTTTGCCGATACTTTCAAGTTAGAGCAAGAGTTTTCGGGTGGAGTTGTATTTGAGAAAGAAGAAGATGAAAATGGGAATCGACTGGAAGCCAGAGCGGTAAGTTTTACGAATCCGAACCTAGATATTGAGACAGATTATTTCTACAGGCAAGGAACAATCAATTATACTTTTTCACAAATTCGATACTGCCAATACGGAAATTTTGGGAGTTTATGATGGAGAGTTCCCCAACTTCATCAGAATCAAACATGGCGAAGGCTATTTCTATCTCCACTCCACACCTTTGGCTTTTACCAACTATAATATTCTGTTGGAAGACAACCATAAATACGTTTCCTCGGCACTTTCTTACTTGCCAAAAAAGCCTTTGCTTTGGGATGAATATTACAAAGTTGGCAGGAACGGGCCGAAAACTCCTTTGCGATTTGTGCTGGCAAACCCACCTTTGAAATGGGCTTGGTTTACGGCAATCGCCACAATTTTAGCTTTCATTCTATTCAACATGAAGCGGAAACAACGAATTATTCCCATTGTGAAAGCTCCCGAAAACCATAGTTTGGAGTTTACTGAAACGATTGGGAAACTCTATTTCCAACAAGAAGACCACACAGGTTTGGCGAGAAAGAAAATCACTTTTTTCAAAGAATATTTGAGGATAAAGGGAATTCCCTTGCCCGAAAAGTTCAGCCAAGTTGCCATTAGCCAATTCAGCGCAAAATCTGGCGTGGAAGAGAAAAAAATCAAATCGCTTTTCAGTAGAATTGAGCGAATTGAAAACACTTCCCGAATTCCAGAATCCGATTTGGTCGGATTGAATAAGGAGATTGAGGAATTCAAGAAGAGGCTTTTTGAGAAAAAAGACCATACTACATGACAATTTTTGAAAGCCACTATTTTACCACACCCCATCCCTGCCCTAAAATGGGAAGGAGCTAAATCCCCTCCTTTTGGAGGGGTTAGGGGAGGCTAAAAAAGCTGAAATTTAAGCTATTGCGAAAAATTGTCATGTAGCATGGAAAAAAGACATTCGCTTTTAACAATACAAAAGAGTGATTATCCAATTTTTTCTATTGCCTCAATATCTTTTGGAGACATCAGTTTGTTTCCTTTCCAAACTATAGACTTCGGACTAACGACTTTGGACTATTCCCCTTGCCGTTGTTGGTCTTAGCAATGGTTATCATAAGTTTTGGTTTTAGCCTGACAGTTTTAATGTCAAATAAACGTGCATAAACGAATTAGTTGCGAGACCAACAACTATTTGGTTGCCCTGATTGACTTTGGACTCACACTTCAAACTATTCTTACAAGCTCAATCTTTCTTTAAATTTGGCAGCTTGCCTTCTGGAAATCTCCACTTGCTCGCCTTCTTTGAGCGTAACCATTAAACCTCCGTTGAACCATGGCTCAATTTTATCAATCCAAGTCAGATTGATGATGTATTTCCTGCTCGCTCGGAAAAACATTTTGCTGTCCAATTTCTCTTCCAAAGCATTCAATGAACGATGAATCAGCGGACGATTTTTGTTGAAATAAACTTTCACGTAATTCCCATCCGATTCCATCAGTCTGATTTCCTTCAAATTGACGAACCAACACTTATCTCCATCCTTTACAAAAACCTGTTCTGTATGAATTTTGGTAGGAACTTTCTCCTCCTCAGCACGTTCCACATCTCGTTTTAGTTGGTCACGCACTTTGCTAATTGCCTCCTCCAATCTTTTTGGCTCAATTGGTTTGAGCAAATAATCCAACGCATTTGCCTCAAAAGCCTGCAAAGCAAATTCATCGTAAGCAGTTGTGAAAATCACTTTTGGCACAATATCCAACATTTCCAACAAATCGAAACCAGTTTTTTCTGGCATCTGAATATCGAGAAACAACAAATCGGGAGATTTCTCCTGAATCAATTCCATCGCTTCGTCTGCATTTCTGGCTTCAGCTATAATATCTATATCGTCATGCTTTTTGAGCAAACTCGTCAATTCCCTTCTAGCGAGTCGTTCATCGTCAATGATAATTGCCTTAATCATAATTCTAGTTGTTATAGTTGGTTGGCGGGACACTTTTTCCGCACAAATTAATTCGTTACAACAATGATAGGCAAAATCCGAATCTTCTCAAACAGGAATTTACAGGAAAAGATTATACAGATGGAAAAGGCTTGCTAAATTTCACGTTTAGCAAGCCTTTAATGTGTGTACAATTGCGTGTACGTCAGAATGCAGGTTTCATTCTTTGGTAGTGTGAAGGAGGTAAGGCTACTCTATGGAATTCGGCACAAGCGGAGTGTCGCCCAGCGGAGTGTCGCCCAGCGGACGCTCAATGCTATTAAGTTAGTGTAAAGATTGCACTTTTGGGTTCAAGCGTGGACGCTTGAACCAGCGTAAAACGCTGGCGCAGGTTCTTACTGGGGGCGCAATCGCCAACCTGTGCCGAAAATGGAAATCAGTCTCCGACCGGGTCACGCTGACTGAAGTCAAATCTCCTTAACTTAACGGCATTGAGTGGACACTTGCGCTATGGTTTCTATTTTGTTAGCCTTACCAGTTTATCACTACCCATTCTTTTATGTACTTCGCTCTACCAGAGCGACCTCGACAAAACCGTTCTGGAAGTTGGCTTCCCCGAAGAACGGTGTACAAGTTTCATTTATTGGAAAAATGACGTGTAATTACAAATCTGCATTTAGACGTGCACCCGTACAATTCGATTATTTGTTAGCAAAATAATAAATCAATGCTCCAATTAATAAAGCCCAAAAAGCAATGGCGGAAATGATTTTCCCCTTGCTGTAAGGTCTTTCGCCCTGCACTTCGCCCGTTCTGGCATTTACCATGAACTGATATATTTTGTCATCATACTGGTAAGCACTAATCCAGATGGGCAAAAGAATATGCTTGAATTTAGAGTCGAAATATTGCGTGTCGAGATGCTCAATTCGTTGGTCATCTCCGCCAATGTCTTTTTCAATTTTGGCACGGATTTTTTTCTCCATTTCCTTTTTCGCTTCCTCATAACCATCTTTCAGGGAAACCTGATAGCTTTCAGTTTGAAATCCTGACAGGTATTTGTTGTCAAAATATACGAGTTTGTCCAAATCCCAAGGTTCCAAAGATTTCAGCTTGTTCTTTTTCAGCGAAGCAGAAGCGGGAATCAGCACATCGTCAAAAAACTCACGAACTCTTCCGTTCACATTCGACCATTTAGTCTCGGTTTTCGTTACAGTTTCTCCTTCCGAATTAGTGGAAATTGCTTCGTAATTGTCTCCTCTTTCTCCTTCGTATTTTGTTGCCGTATCGGAATCGTAAGTCCAGAAAGGAATATAAACTCCATCCATTTTATCTGCCGAAGCATAGCTTTTCAGCTGACTCGGTGCCCACCAAAGCTTTTTCAGCCAAGCATCGAAGTTCTCAATCGCTTTCTTCTCCTCAATCCCAAAAGGAAGCAAATATTTTGGCTTGTGGATTTTCTTAGAAGAGTTTTCTGACACAATCAGAGGTGTATCGCAGAAAGGGCAACTACTGGAACTCACGTGTGCATCTACCGTGGCTTCCGCTCCGCAAGTGTTGCATTTTGCCACCTGCACTTCCATCGTTTCTTCTTCCTCGAAGTGATTGAGCGCATGTTGCAAATCATTTTCCTGCACTTCCGCTGGCATGGCGGTTTCCTTCAGAGGCGATTTCATTTTCCTTGCCACAATAGCCACAGGCAAGGCTCAAACTGCCTGGCTTAAATTTGAGGTTCGCTCCGCATTCTTTGCAGGCAATTTCATTGTCGAATTCTGCTGACATGTTCAGTTAGTTTAGTTGAAGTTGTTTTGTTAGTGGAAAATCATCCTTGATTCAAATTAGCGAATTTTATTGGAGTTTTCAAAAATTGGAACCGCTTCAAAATAATAAACTGAATCTCATTTCAGCCAATCCAGATAGTTCTCGCTGTTGATGACTTGGAAATCTTGCCGTTGTTGGTCTTAGAAATAAAATCCTTCAGTATTATATTTAGAAAAAAAACAATAAAGCAAAAAAACGTATATAAAAACATTTACTGCGAGACCAACAACCAATTAGTGCCAAAAAATCTTCTTTTCTTAGATTCTTAGCCGTTTTCTTTGAGTTAGTATGAGGTATTTCTGAAGTTTTACGCGAATTTGTTATACACCCACTAAATCTCATTTCAGCCAATCCAGATAGTTCTCGCTGTTGATGACTTGGAAATCTGAGTTTGGATAAGTTTCACTAAAAATCTTTGGGATTCTAGCGCCCTTTTTTGGATTCCATTTAAATTCATAAGTGTGGATTTCCCCACCTCTATCTTCAATCCAGTCTATTTCTTGATGGTCGTAAGTTCTCCAGAAATAATTATAGACCAACATATTCATATATTTTTGGTGTTTTATTCTTTCGCTGATAATATAATTCTCCCACAAACTGCCAATGTCATTTCTGTTTTCAATGCTATTCATGTTTCCTATTAGCGCATTTCTTATTCCATTATCGTAAAAGTACCAACGTCTTCCTTTTACAATCTCCTTTCTCAAATTTCTGCTCCACGCACCAACGGAATGTATAATGAACACTTTACTTAGCAAGTCCAAATACCTTTCTACCGTGTTCTTGCTCGTTCCCAATTGCTTCCCGAGTTCATTATAACTTACTTCACTCCCAACTTGGAAAGCAATTAGGCGAAGTAATTGAAGGATTTTATCTGAATTCCTTATCAGGTCAAATTCGAGTATATCTTTCAGTAGGTAGGAATTGATTAACTCGTCTAGGTAAATTTTCTTCTGATTCAAGTCTGGAATATGTATCAGTTCGGGGTAGTTGCCATAAACTAATCTGTTCCTCAAATTAGCATTCTTCTGAAAAATAGTTCAGTCTGGCCAAACTCTTCTTCCGATAGCGCAAAAAGGTTGAAAGTCATTTTCCTACCCGTCAAAGGTTCTCCTGTGAATTTCTCTAAATCGAAGGCAGATGAACCAGAAGCCAATATTTTGATGCCCTCAATTGTATCGACCATCAATTTTAAAATATTGCCAATGTTTGGGATTTTCTGAGCCTCGTCTATTATCAACAAAGATTTTCCTCCGAGCAAGTTTTTGTAATGTTGCGAACTTCTATACTCCAACTGCCTTCTTTATTGTAAATCTTATCGTTTCTTTTGTGTAAATTATGAACTTTTTCTTTCAAGTCTTCGGGTAGCAAACAGCTGCTGTATGTGAGTTTTTTTTCAATCTCTTGTATAGTTCCTTCTCCTTCTTTTAATAAATCAATAAGAATTTCTTGGAGAGAACTGGCGGGCGCATCTCATTTTGTCGCAATAAATTAAAATGCACTTTTTATGAATGCTAGATTTCTAATAAACCCAACGTCTGGCAGGGTTTTCAACCTCTGCCAGCGTATGCTTTTTTAGTGTGCGAAATTTTGAGATGCGCCCTGACTGGCAGACATACCGCCATGCACTATTTTGTTGTATATATCTATTATGATATTGGCATGAGATAACGAGGTGTTGATTCCGTCTTTGGAAATGTCAATTCTGTAGTCATAGACAATATTCCCATTATTTTTGATGCATGCTTTGTAGCCTGGAAAGGAAACTGAAATGACTGTTCCATTACTACATTCCTCCAAGAAAACTTTTGAGACATGTGCTTTTTTAGATTTTATACTATCTATGAATCTATGCTCACTAAATATCTCCTCCAATTTCCTTTTTAATGCTTTGAAATTCATCTGCACAGTTTTGTTTTAATGTACGAAAAAAAAGCCATACAATTCTCATTGCATGGCTTTCTAGTAGTTTGTTGAAGTTACGAATTGATATTGAAGTTTTCTACATCGGTGGTGGAAGTGGCGGAGGAGTTGCTCCGAATACTTTGGAAAGTTCGTCTATTTCACTCGCCTTTTTCCAGCCGTCCATTCCCTGTTTCCAAACAAGAGATTCTTTGCTGAAACTTCCATCTTTTGACATGCCACCCAATTCATTGGTATTGAATGGGCCAGTTTGTTGCCCATCTTTTGCCACGAAGTAAGACAGAACCTTGCGGAAGTGGTGGTGGCGCACCGCCCGAATTTCCTTGTTGGTTATTTTGGTTTGGGTTGGTGTTTTGTTGCTGATTGAACATGTTTCCCATCTGATTTCCCATTGCCATTCCCATTCCCATGCTCATTCCTTCGCCTCCACCGCCAGGATTTTCTGCCGCTTTCTCCATGGCATTTGCTGCCTGGAATTGCGCATATTGGTTCAAGTTCCCCAAAACTCCCATGCTTGTTCTTTTGTCGAGCATCTTTTCGACTTCTGGTGGAAGGGAAATATTCTCGACCAAATATTTCGTAATCGTAATTCCGTATTCAGAAAACTCTGGGTCAATTTTAGTGCGGATGAAATCGCCCAATTCATCATAATTTGCAGCCAAATCCAGTACAGGGATTTTGCTTTCTCCCAACGCATCGGTAAAGCGGGAGATAATCATATTTCGGAGTTGGTTTGTAATTTCATCTGTGCTGAAATCTCCATCCGTTCCCACAATCTCACGCATAAAGGTAGCCGCATCATTTACTTTGAATACATAAGTACCGAAAGCACGCAATCGCACAGGACCGAATTCCGCATCACGCATCATGATGGGATTTTTCGTTCCCCATTTTTGGTCGGTAAAATTCTTGGTATTCACGAAGTAAACCTCCGCCTTGAAAGGACTGTTGAAACCATATTTCCAACCCATAATGGTGGAAAGAATTGGCATATTGCTCGTTTCGAGCGTGTGCATTCCTGGCTGATAGACATCGGCAATTTGCCCGTTGTTCACAAAAACCGCCACTTGCCCTTCACGAACAGTCAGCTTTGCGCCTTGCTTAATTTCGTCTTGGTGGCGAGGGAAACGCCAAACGATGGTATCGTTCGAGCTGTCCTTCCACTCAATTATATCTATAAACTCATTCTTCAATTTATCCCAAAGTCCCATTATTGTACTATTTAAAGTTGATGGATTCAGTTTTCGCAGGCAAAAATTCGCCATTCCATCTGAAAAGTAAAGATTTTTACAGGGAAATTCAAATAATTAACCGAAAAACTCATTCGGTTGGATTGAGATAGGGAAATTGGGCAAATCGTTCTTGGAAAAGTGCAATATTGGATATTAGACATGAGAAGCTAGATGAAAAAAGATTTTCCGATTCGCCAAATCGCAAATTCCCTAATAAGCCCATTTCAAATAAACAGAACCCCAAGTGAAACCTCCACCGAAAGCGGAAAGCATCAGGTTGTCTCCTTTCTTGAATTGATTTTCCCATTCCCATAAGCAAAGTGGCACGGTTGCGCCCGTGGTGTTTCCGTATTTTTGGATATTCATGGTTACTTTTTCCATGCCAATTCCCATTCTTTTGGCAGTTGCCTCAATAATTCTTCGGTTCGCCTGATGCGGAACAAGGTAGGCAATGTCATCTCCAACCAAATTATTTCGCTCCATAACTTCTGCCGTGGCATCTGCCATTCTGGTAACTGCATAGCGGAAAACTGCTTTCCCATCCTGATGGAAATATTGTTCTCTATTCTCCAAAGTTTGCTCGGTAATCGGATAAGTCGAACCGCCCGCTTTAATGTTGAGCGATTCCAGACTTTGCCCATCGTTTCGGAGCAGGGAATCTTGTACGCCCAGTCCTTCTTCATTGGGTTCTAACAAAGCACATCCCGCACCATCTCCAAACAAAATGCAACTTGTTCGCTGTTGGTAATCGGTAATGGTTGACATTTTATCTGCGCCAATTACCACCACTTTTTTATAGTTGCCAGATTTGATGAAGTTATTGCCCGTTTCCAATGCGTAGAGAAATCCTGTGCAAGCCGCCAACAAATCGAAGCCCAAAGCATTTTTAATTCCTAAATTCTCGCAAACCATATTGGCACAATTCGGGAAAAACATATCGGGCGTAATGGTGGCGCAAATGACCACGTCAATCTCATTGGGAGAAATCCCTCGCTTTTCGCACAATCCACGAACCGCTTCTGTTGCCATAACGGAAGTGCCTTGGGCTTCTCCTTTCAGAATTCTTCGCTCCTTAATTCCTGTCCGAGTGGTAATCCATTCATCGGAAGTATCTACCATGGTTGCCAATTCCTGATTGGTCAGAACATAGTCGGGAACGTACCCATGAACGGCTGTGATAGCTGCGGTAACTGACATAATTTATCTAGCTAGTTTGAGTTGTTTATTTGGATTTCAAATGTACTCAAACTTGTGGGCAGATTTTAAGCAATGGTTTTCGGAGAGAGTAGATTTACTTTCACACAGGCAACATAAAAATCGTTCATTATTTTTCATCGCAGAAATCATTGTATTTCTTTACAACTCCAACCATATCTTTTGCAAGAAACTCTTTGTTCAGAATGTAAGAACTCAATTCAGGGCAATCAGAAAAGTATTCTGAAAATTCTTCGTGGAATGTTTTGTTCTGATAAGCAGGAACCGCAAACGTCTCCCCAATTTTTCTGACATAATAAGTGGTAGAAGTAGGTGCAAAAGAATACAATGATTGCTTTGAACTTCTCGTCTTTTCAAACTCAATATTTTTAGCATATAATATGTTCTGAGATATGTCTTGGGTTATTCGTGATCCGAAATTATCTAATCGTTTCGAGGTTTCATACAGGTTTACCTTGTTACCAGAAGAAATTAATTTGCAAAAGCTCCTACCTGTAGAAGCAAATTCATCGCCCTCATATTTGTAGCCTAGCAACTCTGACGCATAATAAATCTTGCGCTCTCCCTCAATGTTAACAAGTTCTACTCCAAGATACTTTGGATTATTTCTAGACAAAGTAGCGTTTATCAATCCTTCTAATTCAGTAGAATCCAAAAGCGTAATGAAGCCTTTTTTGAAGTTTTTTTTCTTGGCAAGCCTATCATACACTTTAGAGTTTTGTGCAGGACAAAAGAATGAATAAGAAACTAGAGCAAGTAGTAACAGTAGAGATTTCATGTGTCAATTAAATGATTATAACGCAAAAGTACATTTATTTGAATCAAATCACATTTTCTGAGTTTAGAATTATTCTGCAATCCTTCCAATGTCAAGTTTCCACAAAACATTATATTTGCGGAAACTTGAAACTCAACAAGAACTTACCGCTAGAAAAATGAACAAGAAAGTCCTTTTAATGATACTTGATGGCTGGGGAATTGCCACCGACAAATCTGTTTCTGCCATTGATGCCGCCAACACACCTTTCGTAGATTCACTTTACGGCAAATATTCCCACAGCAGGCTCGAAGCTTCGGGTTTGGCGGTTGGATTGCCAATTGGGCAAATGGGGAATTCAGAAGTCGGACACATGAATATTGGTGCAGGAAGAGTGGTTTATCAGATGTTGGTAAGAATCAACAAAGCGATAGAAGAGAAAACGATTGCTCAAAACAAAGTGTTGAATCAGGCACTGGATTATGCAAAATCCAACCAAAAGAAAGTACACTTTATGGGTTTGGTTTCCGATGGAGGCGTGCATTCCCACATCAATCATTTGAAGGGTTTGCTGGAAGTTGCTAACGAAAAAGGCGTAGAGAATGTGTTTGTCCATGCGTTTACCGATGGGCGAGATACTGACCCAAAAGGCGGGTTGGATTATTTGACCGAGTTGGAAAATGCCATGAAGCAAAGCACTGGGAAAATTGCTTCCGTGGTGGGCAGATATTTCGCCATGGACAGAGACAAGCGTTGGGAACGAGTGAAATTGGCTTACGATGCGATGGTAAATGGAGTTGGGGAAAAGACTCAATCTGCCACGGAAGCTTTGCAACAATCTTACAATGAAAATGTAACCGATGAATTTGTAAAACCGATTATTTGCACGGATTCTGTGGGAGAGCCATTGGCGAAAATTGAAAAAGGCGATGTAGTTTTGTGTTTCAATTTCCGAACTGACCGTGGCAGGGAAATTACCGAAGTGCTGACGCAACAGGACTTTCCCGAATATAATATGAAAAAGTTGGATTTGGAATATTACACCATGACGACTTATGATGAGACTTTCGAGAAAGTGAATGTGCTTTTCGAGAATGACAACTTGAAAAATACCTTGGGAGAAGTGTTGGCTCGAAATGGCAAAAAGCAAATCCGAATTGCCGAGACGGAGAAATATCCACACGTAACATTTTTCTTTTCTGGCGGAGAAGAAGAACCTTTCGAGGGAGAAACTCGCCTGATGTGTCCGTCTCCGAAAGTGGCGACTTACGATTTGAAACCCGAAATGAGTGCCATTGATATTCAGAACAAAATCATTCCCGAACTCGAAGCAAAATCTGCCGACTTCATTTGCCTGAATTTCGCCAACCCTGATATGGTTGGGCACACGGGCGTTTTCGAGGCGGCCGTAAAAGCTTGCGAAACGGTGGACACTTGCGCCAAAAACGTAATTGAAGTAGCTTTGGCAAATGGCTATTCCACCATCGTAATTGCCGACCACGGAAATTCCGACATGATGGTCAACCCTGACGGAACGCCAAACACAGCGCACACCACTAATTTAGTTCCGTGCATTTTGGTTGACAATGATTTCCACCCGAAATTGAAAGATGGAAAACTGGGTGATTTAGCTCCAACCATTCTGGAAATGATTGGCGTAGAAAAACCA
>CAVSOI010000016.1:0-85809 GCA_963729615.1 uncultured Cytophagales bacterium | reverse complement strand
TTTATGTTACATACCTTAACCGTTTAGTGTATTACTAATTCACTTGCATGGACAAAACGATTACGTATAAAGAAGTAGATAAAATTTCGAGAAACTTTGCTGCGTATTTGCAAAGTATTGGCATGAAAAAAGGAGACAGAATTGCCCTGCAAATGCCGAACGTTTTGCAATATCCAGCCATTATGTTTGGAGCTATACGAGCAGGTTTGGTGATTGTGAACACGAACCCACTTTACACGAATCGGGAAATGACGCATCAATTTAACGATGCTGGGGCAGATGCTGTGGTAGTTTTGGCAAACTTTGCTTCTAAAGTAGAAGAAGTGCTTCCGAAAACGAAGATTAAGCATGTAATTGTAACGGAAATTGGCGATTTATTCGGCTTTTTCAAAGGCTTCATTACCAATTTTGTGGTTAAAAATGTGAAGAAAATGGTACCCGCCTACAATCTACCAAATGCAACCACTTTCAAACAAGCGTTGAGCATTGGAGCGAGTGCCAAATATACCAAACCAGAAATCAAGCCTGACGATATTGCCCTGCTTCAATATACGGGAGGAACAACTGGCGTATCCAAAGGCGCAACCTTATTGAATAGCAATGTAATTGCCCATACTTTACAGGTAGAGCAATGGATGAATCCGAAATTGGAAGTCGGAAAAGAAATTGTGATTACCGCACTTGCCCCTCTATCATATTTTTGCCTTGGGCGTGAACTGTTTGCTCATGCTAAAAGTAGGAGCTCAGAGCATTCTCGTTCCCAACCCCAGAGATATGCCTGGCTTTGTAAATGAACTGAAAAAATATAAATTCTCAGTTTTCACAGGAGTAAATACGCTTTTCAATGGCTTGTTGAATACGCCAGGATTCAACGAAGTCGATTTTAGCAGTTTGAAAATGTGTGTGGGTGGAGGAATGGCAGTTCAGAAAGCAATTGCCGACAAATGGCAGAAAGTAACTGGTTCGCCATTGGCAGAAGGCTACGGATTGAGTGAGACAAGCCCCGTACTTTCTTGCAACCCAATTGACGGAACGGAGCGGATTGGAACGATTGGCGTTCCGATGCCGAACACCGAGCTGAAAATCATGGATGATGATGGCAACGATGTGCCAATGGGAGAGCGTGGAGAAATTTGTGCGAAAGGCCCGCAAGTGATGAAAGGCTATTGGAACAGAGATGAGAGACACCAAGAATACATTTTTTGGAGATTACTTTCGAACAGGAGATATTGGCGTGATGGACGAAGATGGATTCTTCAAAATTGTGGATAGAAAAAAAGACATGATTCTAGTTTCTGGATTCAATGTTTATCCGAATGAAGTGGAAGATGTGGTTGCCTCGCACGAAGGCGTTTTGGAAGTGGCGGCAATCGGTGTTCCCGATGACAAATCTACCGAAGCAGTAAAAATCTTCATCGTGAAAAAAGACCCAAATTTGGAAGCTTCTACCATCAAAGCCTATTGCAAAGAGAATTTGGCTGGCTACAAAGTACCCAGACACATCGAATTCCGTGAGGAATTGCCAAAATCAAATGTTGGAAAGATTTTGAGGAGAGTGCTGAAAGATGAAGTGAAGAGTTAGAGAAAATAGTCCAAAGTATTGAGTCTAAAATCCAAAGCTGAACGAAATGCTGGTTTCCAGAGAATTGAATAGTATTCAACTCCACATAAGCAAAATAGCTTGTGTGGAGTTTTTTCTTTTTAAATCTTGGCAAATCAAGACAATCATGGTTAAAATTAACACTTGCATAACATCACAAAACCAACAATAAAACTACCTTTGGCTTTTCCGTAAAACAAACGGAAATTATTTTTTCAACATTCTAAATTATATTTCTGAAATGAAAAGTAATATCACTTCTTTCATCATCGCTACTTTAATGCTTTTCGGAGCAAATGCCTTTTCTCAAATGAGAAAACCTGTTCCAAGTCCAGCAGCTTCTACATCTGCCACAATTGGAGTGACTAAAATTACTGTAGATTATTCCGCTCCTGGCGTAAAAGGGAGAGATGTTTTCGGTACATTACTTCCATTCGATAAGATATGGAGAGCAGGTGCAAACTCTCCTACAAAAATTACTTTTGAAGATGATTTGGAAGTACACGGAAAAAAAGTGAAAGCAGGTTCTTACTCACTTTTCATGACTCCAAAAGAAAGCGGAAAGTGGTCTGTATATCTCGATCCATCAGGAAAAAGTGTTTACGATTACAGTGAAGACGAAGCAAAAATTAAAGAAACAGAAGGTATAATCATGTTTGAGACGGAAGCTAAAAAAGCTCCTTTCAAGGCAGAAAGACTAGCGTATTACATTACCTCAAACGAAGACAACACAGCAGGAACAGTCTCTTTGCACTGGAACGAGAAATTGGTCTCTTTCAGCGTAACTCCTGCCACGGCTGATATTGCGAAACAAAGCATGGAAAGCTATTTCGATTGGTATGCAATGGCAAATACTGCCGAATATTACATGAACAACCAAATGAGCATGCCAACGGCTAAAAGCCTGACTGAGGCTTCATTATCTATCAATAAGCACTTTTACAACACGTGGGTAATGGCGCAAATCCAAGCCAAGATGGGCAACAAAAAGGAAGCATTGGCCATGGCTATGGAAGCAAAAAAATTAGGAGATGCTACAAGTAGCCAAAACTTCTACGGAAACTTCAAAGATGCGATTGCCAAAGCAATCAAAGAATGGAAATAAACTTATGGCAAAAGACTTTCCATGTTTCTAACCATCGAAAGTGAAGTCTCAATACTTCAGCAGATAAGTAAACATGGAATGTCTATTCTATAAATTTACAAATTGAAAAGAAAGGGTTTCTATGGTTTGCGCTATGGAAACCCTTTTTTAAACTTAATCCTTCAAAGGTTTAAAACCCTTGAAGGATTATTTGGCAAACTGAATTTTGCCCAATCGTTCTGCAACTAATAATAGGATTACTAAAATATGAAAATCTCGACTGGCACAAAGCCAAGGCATGCCTTGGCTCTACAATTGAATAAGTACAAGTACAAAACAGAAAAATAGTAAATTATGTGTTGACAATCAGTATCTTATGAAAAATAAGATGTTCACTAATTTGGGGAAGGTTTTGTATTATTCTAATAAAAACTCGGTTGTTCTGTTGCAAGCTAAGAAGCTTGCCACAGAGTAAAATCAAAGCTAGGAAGCTTTGACTAGCGAATGAGATAAAATGAGTTCTTTTTAGACCAATAGTTAATGATAGGGTAATGTGAAAGAGGTAAGGCTACACTATGGATAATTCGGCACAAGCGGAGTGCCGCCCAGCGGAGTGCCGCCCAGCGGACGCTTGCGCTATGGTTTTTATTTTTTTAGCCTTACCAGTTTATCACTACCAATGATAGAATATTGAAAAGTAACAAAAAATACAAATTGCACTCAATCCCGAAATCAACGATTGAACCAAATAAGATGTTACAATAATTTAGCCGACTACTTAGGCATATTAAAGAAATAAACTAAACTAAACATTTCTCTTGTTTCTTTTTGGTCCGGGACACGCTGTCTATTCTTCCTTAAAAATATTAGCCATAGTGTCGGACTGGCGTTCCATCGGACTGGCGACCCAGTGCTATGCCTAATGTTTTTGCCCAAACTAGCTAGCGTAGCACCGACCTCAAAAATAAACCGCAATAAATGTCCATTTTATTTCTTTGATATGCCTTACATCTGCAAATTCCAAATTGTGTGCTTGTCAGAACCTTAAGTTCTGACATTTCGCAAGTCCTCAGACTTGTGGATACTGAAAAATTAAAACACTCGATTGGTTTCAGTTGCTTGAGGCTGGAAGTTCACGTTTGAATGATTTCATTTTTTTCAATTGTACATCGTACTTCGTAAATCAACAAATTACCACATCAACCATCATCAAATCCAACAATGAAAAAACAAACTTACTTCTCCTCTCAATACTTAGCTACCAACCTACTTTTTGCCCA
This sequence comes from uncultured Cytophagales bacterium, assembly GCA_963729615.1. Lineage (GTDB taxonomy): Bacteria > Bacteroidota > Bacteroidia > Cytophagales > Flammeovirgaceae > JBLIFI01. Next base: position 81,845 of record CAVSOI010000016.1, on the reverse strand, counting down.
AGCCGAACCCATGAAAAGCTGGCACGTGGGGGAAATCAAAAATGCCCTTAAAAAAACACAAGTTTTAGGGACTGTGCTTTATATGGCGGCTCACCCAGACGATGAAAACACGAGATTCATCACTTATGCGGCCAAGGGAATGGGTTTGGAAACAGGTTATTTATCTTTGACTCGTGGAGATGGCGGTCAGAATTTGATTGGGAAAGATGTGCGGGAATTGTTGGGAATCACTCGAACCCAAGAACTTTTGGCGGCCCGGAGAACCGATGGTGGGCAACAGTTTTTCTCCAGAGCAAACGATTTTGGCTACTCCAAACACCCAGACGAAACGCTCACTATTTGGGATAAAGAGCAAGTGCTTTCCGATGCAGTTTGGGTAATTCGCAAGTTCCGACCCGATGTGATTGTAACCCGCTTCTCGCCCGATAGAGCGGGGGAAACTCATGGACATCATACCACTTCTACACTCATTGCCCAAGAGGCTTTTGTGGCGGCCGCAAACCCAGAAATGTTTCCTGAACAATTGGAATACGTAGAAATTTGGCAAGCAAAAAGATTGGTTTGGAACACGTCTTCCTGGTTTTTCCGTGGAGAAGACAAATTCAATCCAGATGATTATATGCAATTGAATATTGGGGAATACAATCCACTTTTGGGGGAATCTTACAACGAAATTGCTTCTAAAAGCAGAAGTATGCACAAAAGTCAGGGTTTTGGTTCGAGTCGGCAACGTGGGGAAACCATCGAATATTTCCAGCATTTATTGGGAGATAGTTCCAACCAATAATCAGCTTTTCCAGAAGGTAGATTTGACTTGGAAACGAGTGAAAGGTGGAGAAAAAATAGCGGAGAAGCTGGCAAAAATTGAGCAGAATTTCCAAGTTGACAATCCACAAAAAAGCATTGATGCTTTGGTAGAGGTAGTGAAAGACTTGCGGAAATTGCCTCAATCGAACTGGGTAAAAATCAAAACTACGGAGATTGAGCAAATCATTTTGCAATGTGCAGGAATTTGGTGGGAAGCCAACACAGACAACTATTATGTAGCCAAAGGAGATAGCGTGAAATTGGAAATCAGCGCCATCAACAGAACGGAAATTCCGATGGTTTTAAAAAGTATCAGAATTGGGAACGGCAATGAAATCCGACTAGATTCTACATTGAAAAACAACCGACTCATTGAAACAAAATTGGCTTATGTGATTCCCGCAAACTGCCAAAATTTCCCAGCCTTATTGGTTGGAGACAGAAGGCACGAAAGGAATGTTTGCGGTAAATGACAATTTGCAGATTGGGAAACCAGAAAATGATTTTTCGCTTCCTGTGAGGGCAATTTTCCAAATTTCGGGAATTGAAATCGAAGCAATTACTCCTTCCCTGTACAAATGGACAAGCCCTGTGGATGGCGAGAAATACCGCCCTTTGGTAATTGCCCCGAAAATTACCGCCAATCTCGACCAATCAGTTTTGCTTTTCGCCAACAATGAGCCTAAAACTGTGAAGGTTTTATTGAAATCTCACACCAACGAAGTTTTTGGCGAACTTTCCCTGGATTTGCCCGATGGCTGGGAATCTGAACCAGAATCCATTGCTTTCAATTTGGAAGATAAGGGAGAAGAAGCGGTTGTTCCCTTCAAAATTTTCCCGCCAGAAAATCAATCGGTTGGGGAAATTGGAATCAACGCAAAAATAGGCAATGAGGTTTTCAATTTAGGACTGACTTCTTTGGAATATGCTCATTTGCCAATTCAAACAATATTTCCCGAATCAAAAGCCAAAGTAGTTCGGTTGGAGATTGAGAAAGTAGGCAAGCGAATTGGCTATTTGCAAGGTGCAGGCGATGCGATTCCCGAAGCCTTGCAACAGATTGGTTATCAGGTAGATATTTTGGAAGATACGGATATCAACTGCGGAAAACCTCAAAAAATACGATGCAATTATTGCAGGCGTACAGAGCTTACAATACCAATGAGCGAATGAAATTTCACCAACCTATTTTGATGCAATATGTGGAGAATGGTGGGAATTATATTGTGCAATACAACACTTCCCGAGGATTGGTTACTGATGATTTGGGGCCTTATCCGTTGAAAATTTCGAGAGATAGAGTTACTGTGGAAGAAGCGGAAATTACTATTTTGGATTCGGAAAACCCTGTGCTGAACACGCCAAATAAGATTACCCAAGCAGATTTTGCCGATTGGGTGCAAGAGCGAGGCTTGTATTTCCCCAATGAATGGGACGAAAAATATGTCTGCCATTCTCTCTGCTCATGACCCAAACGAAGATGCCAAAAATGGCGGATTGTTCGTGTCAAATTACGGAAAAGGAAGTTTCATTTACACGGGTTATTCGTGGTTCAGGCAATTGCCGGCTGGAGTTCCTGGCGCATACAGATTATTCGTGAATTTGATTTCTTACAGAAATTTGGAAGGCGAGGAGAAGTAAACTGATTGCAAACTGATAATTAACCCCAATTACGATTTATGTATTTGATAAATACAATTATGGATTGGGGAAATGAAGAATGTAGGGTAGTGTGAAAGAGGTAAGGCTACTCTATGGATAATTCGGCACAAGCGGACGCTCAATGCCGTTAAGTTAAGGAAATTCGTATTCAGTCAGAGACTGATTTCCATTTTCGGCACAGGTTCTGAGAACCTGCGCCAGCGTTTTACGCTGGTTCGAGCGTCCACGCTCGAACCAAATTCACACTAACTTAATGGCATTGAGCGGACGCTTGCGCTATGGTTTTTATTCTGTTAGCCTTACCAGTTTATCACTACCAAAATACTAATTCAATTTAAAATTTACTTTTAAATTCTTCGTGAAATTTATAAAATACTGAAAATCAGTAACTTAAATAGTCTGAGTAGTTACCTCTTTCGGTAAGTCCTAATAAGTACAAGTACAAAATAGAAAGTCGGATGGCCGATGCCATAGCAAAATAGTGAATTACGTATAGATAATCAGCATCTTATGAAAGACAAGATGTTACGATAATTTTGTCTGACTACTTACATTTCAATAAGTATAACATCTAGTGCATCATTATTGAAATTTCTACTATTATAGAATTTGCTATACGAGGTTCAAGCGTGGACGCTTGGGAAGCCCCACTTGAACCAGCGTGACACGCTGGCGCAGGTTCTTGAATGCAAGCCCAGTCTGAACCTGTGTCGAACAATGAAATCAGTCTTCTGACTCGGGGCACGCTGACTGAAGCTTGTATAATAGTAGAAACTTAGGGATTGATGCACTAGTATTCTCAATCTCACTTAGGTAGGAAATATTTTCGAAACGATAAATCCTACAATCATTGCCAGGAGAAAAGAAGGCGCAAGCACATCCAACTCCTTAAAGTAAGCTCCTATTCCTTCGATATTTGATACTACAAATTTGAAGAATATTACTGATGTGAAACCTGTAATCATAGAAGCGATTGCTCCTTTTTCAGAATAGCCTTTCCAAAAGAGAGATAGAATGATTACTGGGCAGAAAGTGGCGGCAATTCCCGACCAACCGAAAATCATAATCCAGAAAATTTGCCTATCAGGATATAGATTATATAAAAGTATGGCAATGCCAAGTGCTATTGCTGCCATGGCAAGCGTAACCATTCTTGAGAATTTTGTCAAATCTTCATCTTTCAAATCAGGTCTGAATATTTTCTGATAAAAATCGCGAGTAATTGCGCTAGATGCCAAAATCAGAAGAGAATCTATGGTTGACATAATTGCCGAGAGTACAATGGCAATGAAAATTGCAACCAAAATAGTAGGCAGAAACTCATTGGTAACTATACTTAAAACATCTTCCCCACCATTCCCTAAAACGGCTTCAGGGTCTTGCCCTTCTTTAGTGAAGTAGATTCGGGCAAGAATACCAATCGTAACTGCGGCCGCATCGGTCAAAAAAGTGAAAAGCAAAGCAACAAATTTCCCTTTGTCAATTTCTCTCTCACTCTCAATAGACATAAAGCGAACATATACTTGAGGAGAACCCAAAAAACCTAATCCAATCATTGAAAAACCGAGAATCGTAAATAAATTCATCAATCCATCATCGCTTCTTCCCATTATTTGCGTGAGTTTTGGGTCAATTGCGTTTAACCCGTCTGTAACTCCAGTACCTTGATCCATGGAAAACCACACAACTATTGGAAGCAAGACCAATCCGAAAAACATTAGAATTCCTTGGAACATATCTGACCAAACAGCGGCAACAAATCCACCGACAAAAATGTAGGCAAGCACAATGAAAAAGCCAATCAGCGCACCAATCCGATAGTCGATATTCAGCATTGACTCGAATGCAATGCCCGTTACATCTATTTGCGATGCCACATAAATAACCACAAAAACCACCAATGTGGAGGCCGATAGAATTCTAAGCGTATTTGTAGATGATTTGAAATGACTTTGCAGATAATCCGGTATTGTGATTGCTCCATATTTGTCGGAACGTTTTTTGAACAATTTTGCCATGAATTGCCACGAAATAAACACTCCTAGCAGTTCTCCCAAAACAACCCAATAGGCAGAATAACCTGCAATTGCGCCCATTCCTGTCAGTCCGATTAGAAGCCAGCCAGATTCCCCCGTTGCTCGGGCAGAAAATGCTACTGCCCAAAATCCCATTTTTTTGCCTCCAACATAGTAATCGCTCATGCTTTTAATCCGCCTAGAAGCGAGAATTCCGATGAGAAATAAAATTCCTACGTAAATGGCTAAAACAACTAACTTTATTATCAAATCTTTATCCTGCATAGTGGTTGGCGCTTTTGGTTCGCATTCTCCTGAGTTGAAAGTCTAGAATTTTTTAAAAAATTTAAACAGCGACTTCTCATGAGAACCCAAAGTGCCTATAAAAATTAAATAATGTGCAATTTTAGTTCGATTTATCTAAATAAAATGCTGAAAAGCATGAGAATCAATATTTGGATTTCAGGAATCTTAAATTCTCGTTAGTTATAAATAACTCATGCCACGCATTATGAATAACCCCAATTATGAGTTATGTATTTGATAAGTACAATTATGGATTGGGGAAATTAAGAATGAAGACAGGGTGGCCTGGCCATGAAGAATTAAAAATGATTCAAGTTTATGATAATCAGCACTTTGATATTGTTGCATTTAGTCTAATTATTTCCATATAGTTTTTGAATAAATCTAAAAATAATGCAATACATGAAATATTAAATTTTGACTAACCTAAAAATAATACAGTTAATGTACTGATAATCAGATGTTCAAACCCATTATTCGGGTTAATTAATTCTCCACCGCATTCAATTTAGGGGTTTAACAAAATTCAGCTCTCCAAATACCCAAAACTAAACCACTTTCCAAAAGTATTCTTAACCTCGAAAAATACTGCCCCGAAATTGGCGGAACTTACTAGTGCCAAAAACTTACAGTCACGAAGGAGAAGCGAAGCCGTAAATCAACCCGCAACTTGCAAAATCCAACCGAAGAAAGCTTTCTATAATCGGACGTGTTCGGAAGGGATTTGCCCGAGCAAAAAATTAGCTAAATCTGATATTTTGCCTTTCACGCTGTTTTGAATTACATTGAAGCCTGAAACCTAACAAGTAGAAAATATGAAATTCGGGACGAAGGTAATTCATGCGGGAATTGAGCCAGACCCAAGCACGGGAGCAATTATGACTCCGATTTACCAGACGAGTACGTTTGCGCAGGCTTCTTTCGGGGCGCATCAAGCATACGAATATGCCAGAACGCACAACCCGACCAGAACTACTTTGCAGAAAAATTTGGCGGCTTTGGAGAATGGCAAACATGGTTTCTGCTTCTCGTCTGGAATGGGAGCGACTGATGCGGTTCTCAAATTGTTGAACCCTGATGATGAGGTAATTGTGACCAATGATTTGTATGGCGGGACTTACCGAATTTTCACGAAGGTTTTTGCCAAATATGGAATCAAATTCCATTTTATTCCCATGGATTCGACTGAGGGAATTGGCGAATATATCAATGAGAATACTAAAATGATTTGGGTGGAAACGCCCACCAATCCGCTGATGAACATTATTGACATTGAGGCTTTTGCCAAAGTTGCTAAACAGAATAACTTACTTTTGACGGTCGATAATACTTTTGCCACGCCATATCTGCAAAATCCACTCGATTTGGGTGCGGATGTCGTACTTCATTCCGTTACAAAATATTTGGGCGGGCATTCAGATACGGTTATGGGTGCGTTGATTATGAATGATGAGGAATTGGCAAAGGAAATTGCCTTCATTCAGAATGCTTGCGGAGCAATTCCCGGTCCGCAAGATTGCTTTTTGGTTTTGAGGGGAATCAAAACACTCCATATTCGGATGCAACGGCATTGCGAAAATGCACAGGCAATTGTGAAGGCTTTACAGGCTAATTCCAAAGTAGAAAAAGTGAATTATCCGGGCTTGCCAGAAAACCCAAGCCACGAAATTGCCAAAAAGCAGATGAAGGATTTCGGAGGAATGGTTTCCTTTACATTGAATGGGAACAGGAAGGAAGATGCAGTTGCTATCCTTAATAAATTCAAGCTTTTCACGCTGGCAGAATCTCTGGGCGGAGTCGAATCTTTGGCAGGACACCCTGCAAGCATGACTCATGCGAGCATTCCCAAAGAGGAACGGGAAAAAATTGGCTTGAAAGAATCGCTCATCAGATTGAGCGTGGGAATTGAGGATATTGAAGATTTATTGGCTGATTTGGAACAGGCAATAAATGCAAAATAGAAAAATAGCAAAGAGGTAAAATAGTGAATTTCCTTCTCCCAAGTAACTCATATTACGCAGAAATGCACTAGTGCATCAATTCCTAAGTTCGTGATTGTATTTTATGTATCTTTTTTCCTTCTACTGCATTAAAATTCTTAGCCGTAGCTAGGCTATGTCGAAATGTCGAACCACTGAAAATTTTGCTTTGTAGAAGAAAAAAATATTCCAAAAAATACCAACCAGAACTTAGAACTCAATGCACTAGAACAACAGCATTCCCACTTTAGAAATTTCAATTTCTTATAACCAAGATATCGAACGTTAATTCTATTAAGTTGGCGTTTTAGTATGATTGGAATCGGTGTGCCAACTCATGCTGATTCCTACAAAATATACTGACTTCGTACACAGGTTAACATGGAAAACGTAAAAAAACACTTTACACGCATTGTATGTTGTTAAAAAGCAACTTTTTTGTGCTAAAAATCTAAAGCGGGAACTGCTGGATGGACGATGCCATAGTAAATTGTGTATTGACAATCAGTATGTTACAAAAGACAAGATGTTGCGATAATTCTGTCTGACTATTTAAGACTCTAAAACTCATCTATCTGGACACGATACTTGCAATCTGGATTGTCGCAGTATTGCAACAGCTTGAACTTATCGAAGTCCATTTTCATAAGGCAAAACTAAAACCACAAAAACAAAAATTCCCTCTCAAATTTCGAGAGGGAATTGGGAGTTGGTAAATTGTTAAAGTTTAAGCTGATTAAGTACAAGTACAAAATACCCCAATTATGAGTTATGTATTTGATAAGTACAATTGTGGATTGGGGAAATTAAGAATTAAAAATTAAGAATTAAGAATGATTTAAGTTTGTGATAATCAGCACTTTGATATTGTTGCATTTAGTCTAATTACTTCCATATAGTTTTTGATTAAATCTAAAAATAATGCAATACATGAAATATTAAATTTTGACTAACCTAAAAATAATACAGTTAATGTACTGATAATCAGATGTTCAAACCCATTATTCGGGTAAGTACAAAATACCCCAATTATGAGTTATGTATTTAGTAAGTACAATTGTGGATTGGGGAAATTAAGAACAACAGTTCCCGCTTTAGAAATTTCAATGTCTTTTAACCAAAATATCGAACGTTAATTCTATTAAATTAACATTTTAGTATGATTGGAATCGGTGTGCCGACCCAGACTGATTTCTACGAAATACACTGACTTCTTGCACAGATTAACACGGAGAACGTCTTTATAAGTATTTTACATTCGTTAAAAGTGAATATATATTCTATAAAAATCTAAAGCGGGAACTGCTGAATTGAGAATTAAAAATGGTTTAAGCACATGATAATCAATACCTTAACACTATTAAATTTAGTCTAATTATTTCCATAAAGTTTTTGATTAAATATAAAAATAGTGCGATATATGAAATCTCAATTTTGCCTCCTCAAAAATAATGCAATTAAGTTGCTGATAATTAAATGTTTAAATCCATTATTTGGGTAAAATAGAAAGTCGGATGACCGATGCCATAGTAAAATGGTAAATTATGTATTGACAATCAATATCTTATGAAAGACAAGATGTTGCAGTAATTTTGTATGACTACTTGCACTTTTGGAGTGTCATATTTTGTTGCCTCCCAACTGTTTGCAAATGCTATTTTTATACGTGTTCAAATCGCTCATAGACATTCCCAACTCTTCTGCTATCATTTCAGGGTCATAGCCTTGCTTGAAGTAACCTATAATTCTGATTTCAATCTCTGATAGTTGGTTGAGCAAAATACTCTGACGATTGGGGCAGAAACTTACTGAAAGCTCATTGAAACGTTCAGCTTCCTGTTTCAATTTGGACAAACTTCTTTTCCGTTTTGCCACATTAGTGCTTTGCTTCATGGTTTGAAGGTTTTCGGTGAATCTTAATCAGTAGAAATAATAACAACATAGTTGTATGATGAATTTGTGTGCCACGAATAGCAAACTCTTTTTTCGTCCTGATAAAGAGTTGCCCACTTTATATAAAACGGACAACTCTTAAATCTTAGATGTAAGTTATTGCTTTGTTGTACTACAAAAGTGAGGCTTTCAGAATTAAGGCGCAATACCAACATGTAGGTATATTTGACTGAAAAATTGGTTGTTTTAAATTTGATGATTGCAAACCACTAGCTGAAGCTAGTGGCAATTGAATTTTCAACCCAGAATTATTTGAGGGAAACTCCATTCAAGGAAACACCTATTCTTTGTAGCATGGAATTGCTTTTCCGCAAGTGCAATTGGGAAACCACTAGCTGAAGCTAGTGGCAATTGAATTCCCAGCCCAGGGAAACCACTAGCTGAAGCCAGTGGCAATTGGATTCTCAACCCAGAATTATTTGAGGGAAACTCCATTCAAGGAAAGACCTATTCTTTGTAGCACGGAATTGCCTTTCCGCAAGTGCAATTGGGAAACCACCAGCTGAAGCCAGTGGCAATTGGATTCCCAGCCCAAGGAAACCACTAGCTTAAGCCAGTGGCAATTGAATTTCCAATCCAGAATTATTTGAGGGAAACTCCATCAAAGGAAAGACCTATTCTTTGTAGCACGGAATTGCTTTTCCGCAAGTGCAATTGGGAAACCACTAGCTGAAGCCAGTGGCAATTGGATTCTCAACCCAGAATTACTTGAGGGAAACTCCATTCAAGGAATTACCTATTCTTTGTAGCACGGAATTGCTTTTCCGCAAGAGCAATTGGGAAACCACTAGCTGAAGCTAGTGGCAATTGGATTCCCAACCTAGAATTATTTGAGGGAAACTCCATTCAAGGAAACACCCATTCTTTGTAGCACGGAATTGCTTTTCCGCAAGTGCAATTGGGAAACCACTAGCTGAAGCCAGTGGCAATTGAATTTCCAACCCAGAATTATTTGAGGGAAACTTCATTCAAGGAATTACCTATTCTTTGTAGCACAAAATTGCTTTTCCGCAAGTGCAATTGGGAAAACACCAGCTGATGCCAGTGGCAATTGAATTTCCAGCCTATAATTATTTGAGGGAAACTTCATTCAAGGAATTACCTATTCTTTGTAGCACGAAATTGCTTTTCCGCAAGTGCAATTGGGAAAACACCAGCTGAAGCCAGTGGCAATTGAATTTCCAACCCAGAATTATTTGAGGGAAACTCCATTCAAGGAATTACCTATTCTTTGTAGCACGGAATTGCTTTTCCGCAAGAGCAATTGGGAAACCACTAGCTGATGCCAGTGGCAATTGAATTTCCAACCCAGAATTATTTGAGGGAAACTTCATTCAAGGAATTACCTATTCTTTGTAGCACGGAATTGCTTTTCCGCAAGTGCAATTGGGAAAACACCAGCTGATGCCAGTGGCTATGCCTGCAAATTTTGCTTTGCAGAAGAAAATAATATTCCAAAAAATACAGACACAAACTTAGAACTCAATGCACTAGTTTGATTCCATGAATGATGAAAGGCAAGTAATCTGCTATTTCCATAAACCTAGCCTTGTCTTTTTGGCTCATGCGCAATAGTCGGTAGGCATACTGTTCGTTTTGACTAGTTTGCTCGACTTCGGTCAGGTGTTGGCGTTTCATAGGTTTTTAGTTTTTAGTTGAAAACTAATTGCAGATTGGGTTGAACTTTGGAATCTTCGACCAGTAGAAGTGTAATAATGTTACGTTACTACAATTTGTTATTGAAAACCTCCGTTGCAATCCTTCTTAAATATTCAGCAAAGATTTTGGGGTTTTCAAGCTGTGGATAATGCCCGCTCTCTGTCATTTCAATAAGCTCAAAACCAGTTTCTGCTTTGCGTTGCAGTTGTTGGAGGTAGCTAAAATTTATCATTGGGTCTTTCATTCCGTTGATTACGTATTTCTTGATTGGCAATCGCCCGAAAATCGTTGCTTCATCTTGGAAAGGATTCTTGCCACTCGTCAAATCTCTCGCCAAACCTTCCCTGAATTTCGGGTCGGTTTGTAAGTAGGCTTGCTTTGCCAAATCTGCCGAAGCGGAATCGTTCAAAATGTCTTTGAACAGCGCATCCACTTCTGTTTTGTTGGGGTTTGGAGTAGCAAAAAGCATCATTTTATCGTAAGGCAAAAATGCTTCTGAAATGTTTGGAGGATTGGCAATTGGAGGCGTTCCAAAAATCAGCAGGCCTTTCAAATCAATCACTTTTTCGGCAATTTCAATCGACACATGTCCGCCCAAAGAATGTCCTACGAGTAATTTTTCTCCATCAATCTGGCTGATTTCTTTCAACATATCTTCAAAAAGTTGCCGATAGCTGTACTGTTTCAAGCCTTCTGTTTTACCATGCCCAGCAAACTCCAAACAGTGAATTTGGCAAGGCAAATCGGTTATCAATTTTTTCACGGCTTCAAATGAATCTGCCGATGAGGAATTTCCGTGTAAGAAAATAAGGTGTTGGTTGGATTGGGTCATTAGTTGCTGTTTTATTATTTATTTTTCAGACTTTCTAAGTTTCAGAAACGTAGCAAATCTCTGGCAGTTGCTACAAATAAGGCTTCCCCTCCAAATCCAACAACTGAAAACCTTGCGAAATCTTAATGAGTTCTGCATAATTTTTCACTTCCAACTTCTGAAACAAATGCTTCCGATGCGTATCGACCGTGAATTTGGAGATGGAAAGTTGGTCGGAGATTTCTCGGCTTGTCATGCCTTGGGCAAGCAATTGCATGACTTCCTTTTCTCGTTTTGTCAAGGTTTTAAATAACTCCCAACCATTTCTACTAATGCAGGTTTCGCCTAAAATATCTCTCAATAGAACTCCCACGCTCCCCAAATTATTTAGAGGTTGTGCCAGGGTCATGAAAGTATCTGTTTCGCAAAAAGATTTGTGAGTCAGAACCCATTTCGTTTCCCGTCCGAATGGCAACCTCTGAAAATAGGTACAAATTGATTTTCTGTCATTCTCGATTTTGAATTTTTCAATTTTCTCTATCGCCAAGGTAAAAATATTTGGGTCGCTTATTTGTTTAAACAATTCAAAGCTGTTTTGAGACAGGTTGCTTTCGTGTTCTTCAAATGCGTTCCGAAGTTTTCTGTTCTGATAGATATGGTTCAGACTGAATATTTCACTCTCGTGGATGGAAAAAGGAAGGTAGTCGCTTATATCAAGAAATTTCTTTCTCTCATTTTTTGCCAAACTTAACACTTCGTAAGCGTAGCTTTCATTCAGGTTGATATGTTCTCGTTCAGTAAGTTTCATGATTGAGAATTAAAGCTAAAAAATTGATTTGGAGAAAGTGCTATATTATCCCGAGTTTTTCTTCTTATGTAAAGCTATTTGACATTGTAGAGACAGGGCATCACATGAGCTGTCTATATGTTGAATTATGTGCCAAGTCAATCAAACGTAGCCAGCGTGGCCCGACCCTACCCGACCTCAAAAATAAACTACGATAAAACACGCATTTATTCAATCCCCATTCCTAAAAGCTTCCTGTGCAATTTTCTCTAAATGTTTAGAGAATTCTTTCGGTTTCTCCAAGGTAGGGAAATGCCCGCAGTTGGAAATCGTGATTGTTTCCAAATCGGGAATTTCATGTTTCAGATTCTCCACATATTTAGCATTCACTACAATATCGTGTGTGCCGAGAAGAATCACTTTTTTCGTTTTTAGGCTTTTTAGAGTTTCCACTTGGTCGGCAAAGGTGTTTGGCTTCACAAAATCCTTTCCGAATTCTTCCCGAAAAACGGCATCATTTTCCTCAAAACCCCTCATTCCCAGAGAAGCATAGTTCTTATCAAAAGTTACCTTATCAAATACCTTCCGAACTGAATCTCGGTCGGGGTTTGCTTGGCTAAACAATTCTGCGCCTTCGTAAGGTAAAAGTGCCTCCCCAAAATTGGTAGGCTTTCGGAATGGGGCAATGCCAACCAAAATCAAGCCTTTCAAGTCGGTAATTTCTTTGGCAACTTCAAGGGCAATGATTCCGCCTAACGAATTGCCAATAACCAATTTCTCTCCTCGCAAAGAATTAACTATTCGGAGCGTTTGCGTTTTCAGCTTTTCGACCGAATAAATTCCATCAGCGTTTTTGAAATTCCCATGTCCTTCGAAATTGAAACTTACCAAGTTGTAGCTAGGGTTGAGAAATGGCTTGGTCGGCTCAAAAACCTCTGCAGAAGAACAGGTAGCGTGCAGAAAAACAATATGCTTTTTTGATTTTGAGTTAGTTTGAATCAGGTTTTCAGACATCTAACAGTTGCTTAAATCCGAATCCTATTATTTATAGGATGTTTTAACGTTACATATACGTAAACCTAAAAAAATAAACTTATTATTCCAAAGAAAATTTTTATTAACTGAAAAGATTATAATTCAATCATTTTTGATTTAAGAAACGGAAATTAAGTAAAGTGCTACTTTTTCTCAGTAGGACTGCCCCTCGCTTCTTTTTGGTCCGGAACACGCTGTCCATTCTTCCAATTCCATTGGGGCAATCCCATTGGGGCAATCCCATTGCGGGTATAAAAAAGTTTGCCAAAGTGTCGGACTGGAGTTCCATCAGACTGGCGTTCCATCGGACTGGCGCACCAGTGCTATGCCAAACTTTTTAGTCCCAGCGGGGAACGCCTAGACTAACTCTAAAAATAAACTTCAATAAAATAGTAGACTTGTCCGACTCTGAAAATCAATAAGTTACTGTAATCAGCCTCTAGTGCATCAATTCCTAAGTTCGTGATTGTATTTTATGTATCTTTTTCCCTTCTACTGCATTAAAATTCTTAGCCGTAGCTAGGCTATGTCGAAATGTCGAACCATCGGATTGCCGAACCATCGGATTGCCGAACCATTCAAATTTTGCTTTGCAGAAGAAAATAATATTCCAAAAAATACAGACACAAACTTAGAACTCAATGCACTAGTAGTTTATTTATTCCCCGTTCCTTAGAATTCAATGTACTGGTTCTGCGGAGTAAATCTTTGGCGTTTCTTTGGATAAAGACTTGCGACTTCGGACTACTTGTTTATATCTTCCTCTTCAACTCAAAGTGCTTACCTAAATAAACTCGCCTAACTTCTTCATCGCTTGCCAATTCTTCTGCCGAGCCTGTTTTGAGAATGTTTCCCTCAAATAGCAAATAAGCTCGGTCGGTAATGCTGAGGGTTTCATTCACATTGTGGTCTGTGATGAGAATGCCAATATTTTTCTGTTTCAACTTGGCAACAATGGTTTGGATTTCCTCTACGGCAATTGGGTCAACGCCAGCGAACGGCTCATCTAGCAAAACAAATTTTGGGTCAACCGCCAAGGCTCGGGCAATTTCCGTTCTCCTTCGCTCTCCGCCAGAAAGCACCATTCCCTTATTTTTGCGAACATGGGTCAAGCTGAATTCTTCCAAAAGTTCTTCTACCTTATCCAACTGGTCTTTTTTTGACATTTTGGTTAGTTGGAGTGGAGCGAGAATATTTTCTTCTACAGTTAATGTGCGGAAAACCGATGCTTCTTGTGCCAAATAACCTACGCCTAGTTTTGCTCTTTTGTACATGGCGAGACTGGTAATGTCTTTGTCGTTTAAATAGACGGTTCCTTTATTTGGTTTTACCAAACCAACTACCATGTAGAAAGTGGTGGTTTTCCCTGCTCCATTCGGACCGAGCAACCCAACGATTTCCCCTTGGTTGACTTCTACGGAAACGCCTTTTACAACGGTTCGCTTTCCATACTTTTTAATCAGATTTTCGGCTCGAAGAATCATTTGGTAGTTTTTTTTTCAGAATTTGTTTGAAATGCCAGATGTTATAAACAGAATTTTATTATATCAACCGCAGACTGGCAGGTCTATCGATACTGCCAGTTACTCATTTTTTTTGTTCAAAATCTATTCTACTAGGAAGTCCCATTTAGAAAATCAGATTTTGGAAAGTTGAGTTATGCAAAATCCGACAGCAACAAATCTATTACTTAATTGAATGAATTGGTAAAAGGCTAACAAGTTTTAACCTAGATTGGATTTGTGGGGTTCAGTAGCCATTAGCTGAATCCAGTGGCAATTGAATGGGAAAGCAAACTGAATATGGTAGTGTGAAAGAGGCAAGGCTACTCTATGGATAATTCGGCACAAGCGGATTGCCGCCCAGCGGACGCTTGCGCTATGGTTTTTATTTTATTAGCCTTACCAGTTTATCACTACCCTGAATTTAAGGGCGATTGAGAGAAGAGAGAGTTTCCTGGGGAAATTTGGAATCAACCACCTTTGGATGGTTGATTCCAAATTAGATTAGTGAGTTTCGTCTAAATCCTTGCCTATTGTTGAGGCGACTGGCGTGCTTCCCATGAGTTTCACAAACATTTGTGCGCCATCTACTTGCGAGAGGATTATTTTGGTAAGAACGAGCAAAGGCATGGAAAGAATCATCCCCGTAATTCCCCAAACGTAGCCCCAAAAAACCAATCCGACCAGAACGGTTACTGTGTTGAGCGATAGTTTTTCGCCCATCAGTTTAGGTTCGACTACGTTGCCCATGAAAATTTGCACCACAAGAAGGCAAACCAGCATAATACCCAGCTCCGATGGAGAATCTATTTGCACCAATCCCAAAAATAGTGGCGGAACGGTTGCGATTATTGAACCAAAGGTGGGAATGAAATTTAAGATAAATGCTAAAAAGCCCCAAAACAGGGCAAATTCAACCCCGAATACCCAACAAATAATAGAATAGCCAAATCCTGTTGCCAAACTGATAAGTATTTTCACTTTCGTATAGGTAACTACTGAATTTTTCACGCCTTCAAAACTTGCCACCAAATTTCCTTTAGCAGAGCCGTCTTCTACATAACTCAAATAGTTTTCGTATTTGGAGATTCCACCCAAAAGAACAAGGAAATAGAGGATTGTCATGAACAGCAATCCTGTGAAATCGCCCAAGGCATTTGCTACTGATGACGATGAGTCAATCAGCCAATCTACCGAGAAAAGTGGCTCAATCTGATTGGTAATATCTTGCTCTGTAATATTTAACCCAACGGTATGATTTACCCAATCTAGCATTTTAGCAATTTTAACTTCAATTTGGGCAAGCAACACGTCTTTTTCATCATATAGATTGCGAGCAGTTTTATAAATCAACAATCCTGAAAGCCCCAATGCGCCTAGCGAGGGAATGCTGATTGCCAAAACACTTATTAAATAAGGAACTTTTTTCTGCTCGAACCAAGCCAAAGCTGGCTGGGCAAGCATGGACATGAAAAGTGCCAAAGCGAGCGGAATCAATAAAAAAGACAATAGGGAAAGTAGGTAAATTACCAAAACAGCACACATAAATACTAAAACGTTCTTCGCTATTTTTAAATCTGTTCTCATAAAGTTTGGTAAGTGCAAGTTTAGTTAACTCTAAATTCTATTTGAAATGAAAATCAATCTAAGGATTGGTAGTGTGAAAGAGGCAAGGCTACTCTATGGATAATTCGGCACAAGCGGAGTGCCGCCCAGCGAAGTGCCGCCCAGCGGATGCTCAATGCTGTCAACTTAGTGCAAATTTGGTTCAAGCGTGGACGCTTGAACCAGCCGAAAGGCTGGCGCAGGTTCTCGTGTGCGAGTCCAATCCGAACCTGTGCCTAAAAATGGAAATCAGTCTCTGACCGGGTCACGCTGACTGAAGTTTTAGTTGCTTAAGTTGACAGCATTGAGCGGATGCTTGCGCTATGGTTTTTATTTTGTTAGCCTTAGCAGTTTATCACTACCTAAGGATTTTCATTTCAAAACTAGTGCATCAAATCCTAAGTTCGTGTTGCTATTTTTGTTTCTTATTTCCTTCTACTGCATTAAAATTCTTAGCCGTAGCTATGGCTATGTCGAAATGTCGAACCATCGGATTGCCAAACCATCGGATTGCCGAACCATCGGATTGCCGAACCATCGGATTGCCGAACCATTCAAATTTTGCTTTGCAGAAGAAAATAATATTCCAAAAAATACAGACACAAACTTAGAACTCAATGCACTAGTCTCAAATTTTATTTCTTTGAGATTAGATATTATTACGATTGGTTTATTAAAGTAAGTTTTGGAGTTAGCTTGTTGCAGGGTGACCTGGCCATCTCGCTACGCTAAGACCAACGAGGGCTTCTATACAAAACCAATCGTAATAAAGTCTATTGAATGTAGAATTTCTGTTTGAATAGGCAATTCTGGCAAGCAAGAGCTTACCAGCTACAGAAAAATGCTTTACATGAAAATCTCCTATATTAGATGTTATCAAGATTGGTTTTTTAAAAAACTCATACCGCTTTTACGTCTGTGCGGGATGTGAATGGCATCGACCATCCGACCCGCACTACAAAATCAATCGTGACAATATCTATTGTGATAGCAATATTCATCTATGAGTTTGCCGTTCAACTACTCGGAGAGTCCGATTGACTACTCCGAGGGACTTTCTAAATTTTTGCATTGTGATTTTCAATTTAATTCTTACTGATTCTTTTGGTGGCGGTTGCGCCTTCGGAGCGGATTTCCACGTAGTAAATTCCCGTAGGCTGGTTGATTAAATCCATTTCCACTACTTGTTTTCCTTTTGAGCTGTATTCTTTCACAAGCACACCTACGGAATTATAGATTTTGTAGCCTACTGCTCCTGACAACGGAATATTGAACTCCAAACTGAAAATGCCTTTCGTAGGGTTCGGATAGATTCTCGTGCTGTTGCTCAATAGTTCATCTGCCAAATTAGTTACAAATTCCTGTTCGGAAACATCGCTACAGCCATTTTGCGCAGTAAATCGTACTTGGTAATTGGCTGGTTCAGGAACTACGAAAGTAGCCTGATTGGCATCTTCAATTTCCGAACCATTTCTGAGCCATTGGAATGTACCCCCAGTTTCGCCAGAAAGTACGGTGGCTCGTAAGGTAGATGCATCCATTTGCTGAGTAACTACTTGCGGAGCGGGAGCGATTGAAATTACGATTGGGTTGGAGACTGAGGAACATCCGTTTTCATCAGTTGCGAACACAGTATAAGTTCCACTTCTGGCAATTGTCAGCGTTGCTCTATTTTCTCCTAGAATATCGTCTCCGTTTCGTCTCCATTGGATTGAATTGCTACCAATAGCTTCATCAAGCGTGATTTCGGCAAAAATAGCTTCATTTTCACAGAATTTTGTTTGGAAATTGGTAGAGATTTTCAGGTTGGGAAATAAGTTTCCGGCACACTCAAACAATATGTTTGTGAGAATACTAGTTACAACAAGATTAGGAACGTTGCTATTTCTCACTTCCGCTCTGTAAACGCCCTCATCTGACTCGTTCATAAAGTCAATGGAGTAAGTAGCCGACCTATTGTTAACTAAAAGTATGTCATCTCTGAACCAACTATAATCAACGCCTCTTTCCACTCCAGTTGTGATTGTTTGAGACTCTCCACCAACAACTAGGTATTCTTGGTCTGGCAACTGCCTTTTTTGTGGTGCATAAGTGAAACTCTCTTGGTTTATGCCAAACTCATTTGGATGAACCATTCTTATCAAATCTCCAAAATCCAAGCGATTGTTATAAACACTCAACTGATTCAGGTTAGGATGATTTGCCCTGATGATAATTGGCAAAGTATCTAATTCATTATTACTCAAATCAAGCTGTTCCAACGCTACCAAATTCAAAATCCCGTTTGTTGATGCAAACCGAGTGATTTTGTTTCCGTTCAGCCTGAAGCTTTTTCAGTTTGGTCAATCCTGCAAAATCATTGGCTGTAGTGAGGGAGTTGTTGCCCAAATCCAGTATTTCTAATGCAGTAAGCAATGAGAGTCTCGAAGGGATTTTATTTATGAGATTGTTCTGTAAAAAGAGATTCTTAAGTTGAACCAGATTCCCAATTGATTCGGGAATATTGTTGAACTGGTTTCTCGCCAGCCATAAGGTTGTCAACTTTGTCAAGTTTCCAATCTCGGTCGGGATTGCCCCAGCAAGTTTGTTTTTATCCAAATCCAAATAGGCCAAGTTTGTTGCCGAGCCTATTGAGTTCGGAATTTTGCCACTCAGCTGATTGTTGAATAAATCCAAACTAGACAATTGAGGAAGCAGAAACAGACTGTCGGGGATTGCCCCAGTCAAGTTATTACTGCTCAAATCTATGGAGACAACTCTGCTGAAACCTACGCTCGTTGGGTCTGAACCAAGTATGATTCCTTGCCAATTGCCCTCGAACTCATTGGTTAGCCAGTTGTTGGAGCTGTTCCAATTGTTTCCGTCAGATGTACTGAAAAACTTACGGATGATTCTCGCATCGGTTGGGTGAAGCATTGGCAATATGGATAGTTCAATCCGATTGCTCTGCAAAGTCAAATCTGTCAAATTAGGGTTTGAAACTTGATAAGTGTAAGTTCCGGAATTATCGATTGCCAGATTGCTGAAATTCAAGTTGTTTCCTGAACCTAAAGGGTTTCCGTTTTTAAACCAGTTCACAATATCGTCAGGATGCGTGGTTTTTGCCAGCAACACGATGTCTCTCCCAATCATTTCTGCAATGGCAGTATCTGCGCCTACTTTTGCTTGTGGAGAAACCAAAAATGTGGCACTTGGAGCGAGTTCATTTTTCGTGGCAATCAATTCTGAAAATTGAAGCCTGTTGTTTCTTACATCTACCGAAACCAATGAGTTCAAACTTCCAAAAGCATTCTCTGCCAAATTGGAGATTTGAAAATTCCTCAAATCTATTGAAGTTACTCTTCCTGCAACCACGGTTACTTCCGCAAAATTCAAGGCGTCCGTTGCAGAGATAGTTCCCGTTCCCCACGGAATATTCGCTCCGTTACTGTTTGCCGTATCTCTAATGGCTTGGAGTGCGCCCAAATCTGGTTCGAGTACAGTATTGAAAGGCTCGGAAGTGATTGCTGTCAAAATATTCCCTGTGCCGTCTTCCTTATCTACTGCCGTGACTTGTAGCACCAAATATTTGCCAGCATCGGTTGCACCAAGTGTATAAGTTCTGCTTGTCGCTCCGGAAATCAATTCATCTCCTCCAACTATTCCATCATCACTTCTGAACCATTGGTAGAGAGAGCTTGCTTCTGCCCCATTGGCAAAGTCGCCATCTTCCACATCGGAAAACTCGTATTCCCCAGCGAGTTGTTGCCCGAGTTCCAAAATTCCTGTAATGGATAAATCTTCGATTTCAGGCAAATCGTTTACGGGAATTACGATTACAGTCAAATTGAAAATCGGACTGTTTGCCGTCCCATCATTTACAAAAACGGGAACTGTGAGCGTTCCGTTGAAGTTCAAATCTGGTGTGATTGTATTGCCCGAAACCGAATAGCCTGCACCAAAATTTACCGTGAGCGTGAAATCTGCAGGATAATTATTGTCTGGGTCGCTTACTGTCAAATCGTTGAGTGATATCGTTAGTGGCGTGTCTTCATTGGTG
This sequence comes from uncultured Cytophagales bacterium, assembly GCA_963729615.1. Lineage (GTDB taxonomy): Bacteria > Bacteroidota > Bacteroidia > Cytophagales > Flammeovirgaceae > JBLIFI01. Next base: position 61,685 of record CAVSOI010000016.1, on the reverse strand, counting down.
GAAAGTACCGATTGACTCGTGATGATTGGCTCATCGTTTACGGCATTTACGATTACAGTCAAATTGAAAGTCGGACTGTTTGCCGTCCCATCATTCACAAAAACGGGAACTGTGAGTGTTCCGTTGAAGTTCAAATCTGGTGTGATTGTGTTGCCCAAAACCGAATAGCCTACACCAGAATTTACCGTGAGCGTGAAATCTGCAGGATAATTATTGTCTGGGTCGCTTACTGTCAAATCGTTGAGTGATATCGCTAATGGCGTGTCTTCATTGGTGGAAAGTACCGATTGACTCGTGATGGTTGGCTCATCGTTTACGGGAATTACGGTTACAGTCAAATCGAAAGTCGGACTGTTTGCCGTCCCATCATTCACAAAAACGGGAATTGTGAGCGTTCCGTTGAAGTTCAAATCTGGTGTGATTATGTTGCCCGAAACCGAATAGCCTGCACCAGAATTTACCGTGAGCGTGAAATCTGCAGGATAATTATTGTCTGGGTCGCTTACTGTCAAATCGTTGAGTAATATCGTTAATGGCGTGTCTTCATTGGTGGAAAGTACCGATTGATTTGTGATGGTTGGCTCATCGTTTACGGCATTTATCGTGATGTTGAATGTTGCTTCATTACTGCTTTCAAGTCTTGTGTTGTCAAATACGCTGAACTCAAAATTGTCTGCCCCGAAGAAATTGTTATTTGGTTCGTAAACCAATGTATTGATTTGTGCTAAGGAGAGTACTATTTCCGTAGTAGTTATTTGTGTTGGAGTCGAACCAAAACTCAATGTTCCATTAGTTGGCAACAAGGTAATTCTGATTCCGTCAAAATCATCATTGTCAGCATCAGTAAATCCAAAATTGTTGTTGTCGAAATTGCTGAAATTGTTGTCTTCGTCAATTACGGGAGTTGGGCTGTAATCAGAAGCTACTGGTGGCGTAGTTCCGAAAGCTTCTGTTTTGCCAGCGGTGTAAACTCCGTCCAGATTAGTTTGAGGAGTGGAAGTGTAATCAAAAGAGATTGTACTAGTTCCTTCATCTACAATTCCTTCCATCAGCCAGTTCGTTCCATCATATTTTGCACCAACTAAGTCTGTTAAACCAGAATTGTCGCCAGCTACATAATTGAAGGTAAGCGTGCCATTGATTGCCGACATATTTTCGGAGTTAATCGTCCAATGCCTTTCAATAGATTGCCCTGATGTGGCGACATCATCTGCTTCGGTGGCTTCTAGTGAAACCTCAATTTGAGGAATTCCCGATGGTGTGTAACTGGTCAAACTGGCTAGAAAAGGAGAGTATTCGTTCGCTACAACCGCTGTGCCAATCGGAAACAGAAAGCTTGTGGCTGTTGATGAGCCGGGAAATTCTTTGATGACGGAAGAAGACGAATTATCCATCAGAATCATTCGAGAAGCATTGCTTGAAATACTCACATTATCGCCAGTCTCGGAAAAAGAAAGTGTGTTTCCATTCAAATCGAGAATGCCATTATCAAGGGCAAAATCGCCTTCAATTCTGATGTTGCCCTGCAATTCTGCGCCATCGGAATTAGCCAGTTCAAAACCATGGAAACTTCCGTTTGCCATGGTTATTTGTTGGGAAGCCGTTCCACTGAAAACTACTGTGCCAAAATTGCTTGCGTCATTGAACGTTCCGTTGTTCACAAAATTTCCTACTACGTTCAATATCGAGTTACTTCCACTCTGGTAGGATTTTCCTGCATTTATGGTAAAATCTCCGTTTACAGTAATGGTAGAACTATTATTGCTTTGTGTGTTGTTTCCGTCAATCTCTACATTATAAAAATTTCCGAAAACAGATTGGTTGTCCCCAAAAATGACTGTATTGCCATTAGAGGTAAAATTAAACATCCCAGGTGGGTTACCACTAGAAATAGAAGAAGTCAATCCGCCATTTAATCTAAGATTCGCATCTATTCCATTATTGAAAACCGCATTGGGTCTAGCGTGCAAATCGCCTTCGACCAAAGTTTCTCTTACGCCTGTCATGTTATTCGTTACGATTCTACCAGTATTCACACTTGCATCTGCATTGAACGAAAGATTTCCGCTAGTTCCTAAGGTTGCTATAAATTCCAAATCTCCTCCGAAAATAACATCCCCTCCAAAAACCATATCGGTATTTGGAGTCAAGTCTCCACTGATTGTGGCAGTTGTGTTCAGATTGAAAGTGCCATTGTTTGTAATTCCACTCGTGAAAACATGGCTGGATGCGATGGAAGTGAATTCTCCGTCAGCATTGATAGTTACTAGACCAGTAAAAGTATTTACTTCGCCTGAATTGTAGTCATTGAAAACTGAAAATGCTCCGACCGTAGTTGCTCCTGCAACGGTAATGCGATGGGCTTCAGGATTTAGATGAGTCCCTCCGAGCAAATCTAAGTCGCCCAATACATTGATGTTGCCATTCATTATCTTGTTGGCAACAGCAGGGACAGTTGTTTCACCGAATGACATGCTCAGATTATGATAAGAAGTGGATATCATGTTTTGAACTTCCCCAATCCTATTGTAAAATACTGTGTTATTGTTTGCGGTTGCGGTCAGAGTTGGGTCAAAGTCAACTCCTTGCAAGGTTAAATCTGCACTTGTGCCATTTACCAACGAACCGCTTCCTTCTATATCTGCCAAACCGAAGATTAAATCGGCATTATTGGTTAGAATTGCATTGATTGTATGCGAGCCGTTTTCGGTAATTCCAACATTTATAGTACCTCCATTTAGTTGCGTATTATTGGTAACGGTCAAATTGCTTGTCAGATTGGCAATGTTTGCGCTTGCTAAAATGGTTTGCAAGCTTGTTCCATCCATGATTATCTTGGCATTGCTATCGAAAACTCCATTGTTTGTAATGCTGCCCCCGATAATTAGCGTTGCAGTAGTGGAACTTCCAGTATAATTGCCATCAACTGTGAAATCTCCGCTAACACTTATGTCATTGTTTAGAATAGAAGTGTTCAGCAAGTTTCCGTCAACCACCAAATCTCCATTGATTGTGAAATCGGAATCTCCAAAATCCAAACTGCCGCCAGATTCTATAGTAAGATTATCGGTGGCGATTGCACCAGAAGTTGTTGTGATTGAATGCGTGTTTTGAATCACGAAATCAGTCAGTCCATCAGTGAATTGTATGGCAACTGGTTCTGGACCTGTTCCGTCCGTTGTTGAACTCCAATTCCCAGAAACATCAAAAATGCCTGAGGACTTTGAGTAGAATATGGCATCTATTGCCACCACGGCTACTTCTGCGGAGAACTCGGAGGAGTTTCCGTTGTTGTCTGTTGCGATGGCGGTAATTTCATCTCCTAAGGAAAGTAGCACTCCAGTATAATTGTAGGATACAGCAGACTCATTTGACACGGAAGTAGTTCCTAAGAACACTTCGCCTTGTCTATTTCCATCGGACTTATAAAAACTTACCGAGATTGGAAAGGCTGAATTTAGACTAACTGAAGGCACACGGAACTCAATCTCCACATTGCCAGCATCTAAAGTAGCGGTGGTTATTTCAGGGAAGTTTTGGAGATTGTTGGGCCCTAAATCTGCATCAAAAGTTGGAGTCAGGTCATTTTCTGTAACTCCAGCCGTACCCAAATCAATTCCGAGACCGCTATTTCCAAAAATTCTGTTTCTTAGTATTCTGTTTCCCGTGGCAGGTGCGCCAATAATACTCACACCAGTTCCTGCATTTCCAAAAATAAGATTCTCTTCATTGAGTGTAGTACCTCCAATGGTGCTATTCTGAACTGTGTTGGTACTCCCATTTATTGCAATTCCATTGCCCGAGGTTGTAGTGCCAAACAAAGAAGCAGAACCCGTTTTATCCGCTCCAATGAAGTTACCATGAATTTCGTTTCCTAATGCGTTCCCATTGGCACCTCCAAAAATAAAGATACCATTAGCGATTCCTGCTATAATATTACGTTCTGAGGAAGCCAACCCACCAACAATACAGTTATCAGCACCATCCAAATAAATACTGTTTCTATTCATTACGTCCTTCCTAGTTCCAGAGGCATCCGTTCCAAGGAAGTTGCCAAATATGTGAACATTTGAGGCAATATCGACTTCAATGCCTGAGCCTGTCGCTAGTCCGTATAGTGCCAACCCGTACACTTCTGAATCATTGCCACCCAAATTGAGTATTGAATTAGCAGAAGTAGCTCCCGAGCCGTCAATTTCTATATTGATAACCGAGTTTACAGGACTATCCATATCCGCAGTATTGACTGATGAGCCTTGCTGGGAATAGCCATCAATAATTATAGGATTGTTGATGAGTGGAAATGTTGTGGCAGGTTTGATGTTTTGAACCCCCGTTCCTGGAATGCTAAAATCTATGTAATCTTTGTCCGAATCTAAATCTGCACCAGCAATTGCTTGCCGAAGTGAGCCAGCGCCCATATCTGAGTCATTGGTTACTCGATACGACCAAAGTGGTCCGTTTGTGAGTGTGCCAGTATGGTCGGTTGGATTGACAGGCTCATTAGCGGTTATGGGGTCATTATTTACCAAATCATCATTGAAATCCCAAAAACCTACTGCGCCATTGGGCGTGCTGCTGTACATATCTGCTTGAATTTGTGCTTGAGTTCGGGCGGTGTTGAAGATTTTGACTTCGTCTATTTGACCATCCCACATTTGGTTGTTGGGGTCAAGTTGACCAATGTAAAGTGGCAACGCATTATCTAATGCGACCGATGAGCTGGTGACTGTATGCACTAAAGCACCATTTGCATACATGTTCAAACCATCTGCAACTCCACTATTATATGATATCGCCAAATGCACCCATTTATTCTTCTCTACAACTACTCCAGGAGCAAAAACATCTGCTTGTTCATAGATTGTAAATAAAAATTGACCGTTGCCATTAACTGCCATACCATAGCCTTGCCCACTAAATCCTTTACTGATTATTCGATAATTGTCTCCAGTACCATTTAGATTTTCTTTCTTAACCCATCCCATCAACGTAATCTGATTCGTCAAATCCAATGAACTTCCTACTCCCACATCAGGCACATTCACAAAGTCATCTACCCCATCAAAATAAAGCCCGTTGTTGCCAAGTGGCTGTTCTTCTCCTAAAGCTGGGGCGATGTAGATTGTGTTGGAGGCGGTTAGGGAACTGCCCGTGCCTGTACTGGGAATGCTAAAGGCAAAGTCCATATCAAAGTCGGGCGCATCAATGATAAGGTTTCTCCCTACGGTTGCCCCTGACGGAACATCGGCCAAAAGGAAAAGGTAGCCAGTTGTTGGATTGACAGGAACGGGAACTCCAAATGCTGAAAAACTAAGCGTTTCCCCAGAGCCAGCAGATGGGCTAACTGTACCCAAATCTGTATCTCCTCCTAATGCTGGGTCTGGAGAATAAACCAGCTGAAATGAGGTGATATCAGAACTGTTGTAATTTCCTGATGTTACCAAATCCAAACCTGTCAGATTTATTGGTTCAGAAGCAGAAATTGAGAGTGCGTAAACTAGGTTTCCTGTTGAGCCTTGTTTGATGTTGCCAACATTTGGAGCGAGTGTGGCAAGCGTTACGATGAGAGCAGGAATAGCCAATTCTTCATAAGCCCCCATGTTTACCACTCCGCCAACCTGCCTTGGGGTATTTGCCAAGTCTTTATTGAGAGTTGCAGAGCCATTGTTTCCTTCATCAATAGCTGGAGAGCCTAATTTCAGGCGAAAATCTTCGTTGTTGCCATCTCCGAATTCAGGGTCGGAGTTTATGTTGTTTGTGCCGATTATAGAATTTCCGGGGATAGCACCATCTGGATATCTAATAAGAGTTGAGTTAATCAGAGAGAAGTCAATATCTAGCTCAGCACTTGGCTGAAAGACCATTAAATCTACAGCTGGATCTGGATTTCCGCCTTCGTTTCCCCAAAAAATTGAGTTGCGTACAAATAATTCCCCTATTGCTCCTGTACTACTATTTACAGATATAGACACAGCACCTGGGCTAGAAAAAGTATTTGTAGATTTATTCCTAGAAAACGTGCAGCCAATTATTTTAACCAAATCACTTGCGGTTTTAGAAATTCCCGATACTGAAACTGCGGGAGTAGAACTTGACTGGTTGTTGAAAAATAGGCAATTTTCAATATCTATATTAGAAACCTCACCATCATTTGAACTTATCTCGAAAGCACTTCCACCTCCTGTATTTTGTTTGAAAATACAATTTTGGATTTTTGCTTCAATCAGATTACTACTCCCAGTTGGTGATATTAGTATAGCTGCTCCAGTATTTTCGGGGAAATTAGCACCATCGCAATTTCCATTCTGTATCGTAAAACCATCTACGACAATATTTTGAGCATCAGTTGACAATTCTATCGTTAATATGTTGTGGGAGTTGTTCTCGAACCCAGTAAATGTGAGCGAGGGGAAAGTCCCAGATAACATATCATTGCCATCAATATCTCCACTCAAAATAGTAGGGTTGCCTGCCCAGTCTCTATCTTCTCGCAAGGTTTCCGTACCCTCAAATCCGCCATAAAGTGCTACGCCATCTTTCAGGTCAAAGGAGATGCCTCTGTTGGCAGTTGTAGTCGGATAATAAGTGCCTTCTGCCACCCAAATTTCGTCCCCAGAGGTTGCGACTGCCAAAGCGCCTTGCAAATCTGAATAAGCGTTTGCCCAAGAAGAGCCGTCATTTGTCCCTCCCGATACGTTTGTGTTTACATAGCGAATTGTACCTGCTCCATTGATTACCCAGCTATAGGTGTTTGTCAGTACATTGTAGGCATTTTGGTCGGTATAAGACAATCCTTCTGCTCCGAGAGTAATGCTTGCTGGAATGGTAGATTCAGGAGGCATATTGAGTGTACTCCAACCCTGTAAAGTCAGGTTGAATTCATTTACTGAGAGATCCGTATCATTAAGCATATCAACCATGCTTGAAACACTACTAATATCCCATTCGTCCAATGCCCGACTGAAACTAGTTGCCCCATTGAACATACGATTCATTTCTGTAACACTACTTACATCCCAATCGTTAAGATTTTCGTTAAAACTGATAGCACCCTCAAATATTGCTATCATGTCTCTTACGCCACTTACATCCCAATTTTCTATGTCCTCATCAAAATTAGTAGCATCTTTAAACATAAAGGACATATCCTCGACCATAGTCATTTTTGGAACTCCCACTCCAGAGGCAAATCGTAAGTTAGAACAGCCTTCAAACATTTCGCTCATATTACCCCATTCCACATCTCCCCACTCCTCTACGCTGAGAAGTTTTTCAGCATCAGCAGTAGTCGTTCTTCCACACGCCATTCTGGGAAAACTGCCTGTGATAGACACCTCATATCGTGAGCCAGCTTCCAAAGTTGTGAATACTAAATCAGTATCAAATGTTATGTTGATATCGGCCGGCTCATTAGTTCCAGGATTATCCAAATTACGAACGAAAACAGAATAATTGTAGCCTGATCCTGTTGTAGGAATTCTAATAGAACCTCCATTAGCTCGCCAAGTGGTTACGAAAGGAACTGTGGTGGGCAACACAGCAAAGTTGGATTGGGCCGAACCACCAATAGATGAATAACTACCGCCAACATAAACATTATTCTTAAACACTTCAAGGTCGTTAATTCCAGATGTATTCGGACTAGGAGCCCACAGTTCGTAAGCTGTTCCGTCTGCCCTTAATTTAGCTAAAACACTATGACTTTGGCCACCAATAGCACCAAAGTTCCCAGACACAAAAATATCTGAACCTGATATTGCAATATTTTGAACAGAATTATTGGCATTAGGATTCCACAAAGGATCTACTACGCCACTTGTGTTTATTTTGGCGATTCTGCTTCTAAGTACACCATTTATTTCAGTAAAATTTCCTCCTACGTATATGTCTGAGCCAGATGTAGCAATAGTGCGTACTACCACACCATCTACATCAGGGCTCCATGCCGCTAGAGAACCTGTCGAATTGAATCTAGCTAATCTATTGCGGGATGCTCCGCCAATTGTATTGAAAAAGCCTCCTACATAAATATCTGTACCTAGTGTGGCAAGTGCCTCAACTTGATTACTAGGACTTGGATCCCAAAGGTCGTCTAAAGTTCCATTATTAGAATTAACTCTTGCAAGGCTGAAACGGGATACGGAATTGACGGTTGAGAAATTCCCACATATATAGACAAAACCTCCTGAAACAATCATGTCGCTTGGTCTCCCACCTACGCTAGGAGTCCAAGTATTATCTAATAAGCCATTGGAACCAATTTTAGCAAGGCGAGTGCGAGCCGAACCGTTGACTTCAGTAAAATCACCCCCAATAAATATATCTGTGCCCGATAGAACAAGCACACTAACATAGCCATTTACACTTGGAGCCCAACTAGCATCTACTGTTCCGTTTGGAAGGATTTTGGCTAAATTGTTTCTTGTTACTCCGCCAACAGCTGTAAATACTCCTCCAATATAAATATTGTCAGAAGCATCAACTGCAATTGCCCCGACTTCTCCATTGGTTTCAGGGAATTTCAGGTTTGGAGCTTGTGCTTGTGCATCTATTGAAGACACAAAGAGAAGAAATAATAGGAACGCTTTGCCAATAAGTAATGCAAAGGTGCTTTTGGTAAGATTGCAGAAAGTAGAAGGTAAATTCATGCTATTTAATTAGTATGTAAAATCTGTGAGGTTATTATATAAAGTTGAAGTCTTAAATAAGTAAAATCAAACACCGTCTGATTTACAATAAGATGACTACAAAGTTAAACAATCGTAAACTAAGGATTCGGACATTTGCATGAAGGATTCGGACATTTTGAGGTTTTTTGTTAATTAAAATTCGTTAGTTGCCCTCTAGTTGAACGAATTTACGCTGAGTAAAGGCAAAAAAGGTTGAATCAGGATTTACAGGATTAAACAAAAGGAGAACCCTAATTTATGGGATTCTCTTGATTGGTGGGATTTTTAAAAAGGATTTTTTGTTTGGAGGAAGGGGAAAACCGTTGAATCAACATGGAATCCTGATTCAATTGCCACTAGCTTCAGCTAGTGGGAAACGGATTGTGAGAATATTTTCGGATTGAACGATGAGTTCCTACCACTCCGAGGGTCTAAAAAGAACACTCGGAGGGTGCAACCGAATGGAATGACAAACCCAACACCTGAATCAACATGGAACCAACATGGAATCAATATGGAATCCTGATTCAATTCCCACTAGCTTCAGCTAGTGGGAAACGGATTGTGAGAATGTTTTCGGATTGAACGATGACCACTCCAAGGGTCTAAAAAGACCACTCGGAGGGTGCAACCGAATGAAAAACCCAACATGGAATCAACATGGAATCCTGATTCAATTCCCACTAACTTCAGCTAGTGGGAAACGGATTGTGAGAATGCTTTCGGGTTGAACGATGAATCCTTACCACTCCGAGGGTCTAAAAAGAACACTCGGAGGGTAATTTTGGCTTTTTTCTTACCCTCGGTGGCAAGAACTTGGTTGCAGAAGTACCCAAATACAAGAAATTCAGAATGATTACATCCTAATATTATTAGGATGCACAAGCAGATTTAACTATAACCATTTGCTTATCAATGCCTTAAATATTTTACTTATTTGTAATGCCAGTCCTTTCAAGTCTAGTTTGCGTTTAAATAAGCAAGGAAACTAAATTCTACGCACATGAAAACAGACTTGATAAATATTGACTACATTATTCATTGTCAGAAATTATCTGACAAGTTTAACCACAGGCATTTCGAGATTGCCTTTGCCACATTGGAGGAGACATTTACCGAAAAGCCTAGAAGCTTTTGGAAGATAATCTTCTCAAATCCAGAAATGGAAGCACATTATTCCTTGATACATAAAAAATACGTAAAGGAAGGTGTGGCTTGGTATTGCGCAAAAAACCTCGAACGGGCCTCAGTAGCCGAAGAGGTTTTATTGAATCGAGTTCTGAAAAGATTAGATAATTGCGAATCATCTAACCAAAGAATAAAAAACTATGCTTTTCAGTTGGGCTTGCGACTTACCAAAGAAGATTGCAAAAAGTTAATCAACAAGTATTTGAAAGCATCTGACAACAAGAAATTCAGACCTGTGGAAGTTCATCTGTGATTCTAACTTATAAAAACGCCAATAACCAAAAAAGCCTAGTGCATCAATTCCTAAGTTCGTGATTGTATTTTATGTTTCTTTTTTCCTTCTACTGCATTAAAATTCTTAGCCGTAGCTAGGCTATGCCTGCAAATTTTGCTTTGTAGAAGAAAAAAATATTCCAAAAAATACCAACCAGAACTTAGAACTCAATGCACTAGCGTGAGAAAATCTCACACTAGGCTTTTTTGATTTCAGGAATAAAGCAGTCTTGGTAAGTACCAAAATCAAATTGATATGGAATCAGACTTTCATAAATTTTAATTTAATAATAAATAGCACAACGTGCTTAATTTGTCATTGCCACCAACAAATCATGTTTAGTGATAATGTGTGCATTTTGTTTCTCGTCCCGAATCATCAAAGCACGGTTATCATGATTGAGCATAGAAGAAAGTACATCTAGCGTGCTGTCTTCTGCCACGAAAGGGAAAGGCTTATCCATGATTTCCCGAACTGGCTGGTTTTTGATTTCAGGCGTTTCCAACAGTTTTGCCAATATTTTGGAGTCGGTCAAACTACCTTCAATATGGTTTCCCTTGCCTACGGGAATTTGGGAAATCCCTTTCTGGCTCATCATCTGAATGGCTTCGGAAACTTTCATTTCTGGGTCAATCAGAATCAAATTGCTGCTTCCGTTTCTGTGCTTCACAATGTCTTTGGCGGTACTGAACTCCCTTTCTTCCACAAAACCATGGTCTTTCATCCAGTTATCATTGTAAACTTTGCCCAAGTAGCGAGTTCCGTGGTCGGGGAGAATAATTACCATCACATCATCTTTTGTGAGGTGCTTTCTGGCGTATTCCAATGCACCAAAAACAGCCGAGCCACAAGACCAACCAATGAATAAACCTTCTTCACGAGCCAACCTTCGGGTCATGATTGCGCCATCTTTGTCGGTTACTTTTATGAAAGTATCTATCAGGCTGAAATCAACATTTTTCGGCAGAATATCTTCGCCAATTCCCTCCGTTAAATACGGATAGATTTCGTTTTCGTCAAACTCTCCAGTCTCTTTATATTTCTTGAAAACAGAACCGTAAGTATCAATCCCGACAGTGAAAACATTGGGATTTTTTTCTTTCAAGAATTTGGAAACTCCGCACATAGACCCGCCAGTTCCCACTCCAGCCGCATAATGTGTGATTTTGCCTTCGGTCTGCTCCCAAATTTCTGGCCCAGTGCTTTCGTAATGCGCAATAGAATTGGAAGGATTATCGTATTGGTTCGGGTAGAACGAATTTGGAATATCATTATTCAGTTTTTGGGCAACCGAATAATAGGAACGAGGGTCATCGGAAGCCACATTGGTTGGGCAAACAATTACTTCTGCGCCAACCGCTCTCAAAATGTCAATTTTCTCCTGAGATTGCTTGTCTGCCATGGTAAAGATGCAACGGTAGCCTTTGGAAACGGCCGCCAAAGCCAATCCCATTCCCGTGTTTCCAGAAGTTCCTTCAATAATTGTCCCTCCAGGCATGAGGCGACCATCTTTTTCGGCATCCTCCACCATTTTCAGAGCCATTCGGTCTTTCATGGAGTTCCCAGGATTGAAATATTCGACTTTCGCCAAAATAGTCGCTTCAATTCCTTCCGTTACTTTATTGAGTTTCACAAGTGGCGTGTCGCCAATCGTTTCGATGATGGAGTTGTAATATTTCATTTTTCAGTTGCTAATTATTTATCAGTTTAAGGTGCGGAAATCGTCAATATATTCCCAACTCCACAAAGGTAGAAAAAATTCAATCAGCGAAGAATGAAATGGCCGATTCTGTTGGGCTGGGAAAACTGATATTGTGTAATAGAGTTTATGAACAGTTAAAATTTGAATAGCTGGCAGAGGTTGTGTGCAATCCCAGCTTAGAACCAGACTGGAAGACCTGCCAGTCTATGGCTTCTATAATAGAGTTTATGAATCCAAGAGATTTAAGTAGCTGGCGGTGTCGATAAACCCGCCAGTCTGCGAGTTCCATAATAAAATCATGTTCATAATCTATAATAAATTTATGTACATAATCTCTAATAGATATCATCACGATTGATTTATTAACTCGTTCCTAAGAGAGATTTTAGAGTTCAAATTGTTGGTCTCGCAAGCTAAGACCAACAACGGCTTTGTAATTTTTTTAAGCAATACGAAATCAATCGTGATAAAGTCTAATCTGAAAATATTTTTTGTTGGATTTCACAGATTGTCCATTTGTGAGAAAGAATGAACATCTTCATCAATGATGGCAGAAGCGAAATCCAACCAAAAAGAAAAACTGAAAGAATAGCTTTGCTGAAAATCTGCCCTGCTTTACCTCACAAAACATTGTTGCCTTTCCCAAATACTGCTAACTTTGCTGACTGATTTAAGACTGGAGATTTCATTGAATTTCCCTTTCTCATTACTCAATACCCATTACTCACTACTAAGTTTACAGATGAAAATTTCCCTTGATTGGCTCAAAGAATACATAGATATTGATAAAACGCCCGAAGAACTTTCACACATTCTTACCATGGGCGGTTTGGAGGTGGAAGGAATTGGCAAATACGAAAAGATTGCGGGCGGACTGGAAGGTTTGGTAATTGGCGAGGTGTTGGAATGCGAATCGCACCCGAACGCAGATTCGTTGCGAATTACAAAGGTAGATATTGGCGAGGCGGAACCAAGCACGATTGTGTGCGGTGCGCCAAACGTGGCGAAAGGGCAAAAAGTGGTGGTTGCTACGGTTGGAGCGATGCTTTACCCGAATGCTGGCGAGCCATTCAAAATCAAGAAGGCGAAAATTCGTGGAGAAGTTTCCATGGGAATGATTTGTGCCGAAGATGAGATTGGATTGGGAAAAGGGCATGACGGAATCCTGGTTTTGAACACCGATTTCGAGAATGGAACTCCTGCGGCCGAATATTTCGATTTGCAACCCGATTCGGTTTTCGAAATTGGCTTGACTCCAAACCGTGCCGATGCCGCTTCCCATTTCGGAACGGCTCGTGATTTAACGGTTCTGTTAGATTCGCCAATCAAATTCCCCAACACGAGCAAATTTACTGTTGACAATAAAAGCCTTCCTATTTCAGTAAAAGTGGAGGATTCCGTAGCTTGCCCACGTTACTCTGGCGTAACTATTTCTGGAATCACAGTGGAAGATTCGCCCGAATGGTTGCAGGAAAGGCTCAAATCTGTCGGATTGGCGCCAATTAACAATGTGGTGGATATTACAAATTATGTACTGCACGGATTGGGCCAACCACTCCATGCTTTCGATGCCGACAAAATTGCGGGCAACAAAGTGATTGTGAAAACGCTTCCTGCGGGAACGAAATTTACCACTTTAGATGGTGTGGAAAGGGAATTGAACGCTACGGATTTGATGATTTGCAATGCAGAAAAACCCATGTGTATTGCAGGAGTTTTTGGTGGCATTTCGTCTGGAGTGAGTGAATCGACCACCAATATTTTCTTGGAGAGTGCCTATTTCTCGCCCATGTCGGTGCGAAAAACCTCAATGAATCACAGTTTGAAAACCGATGCAGCTTTCAGATATGAACGTGGAACTGACCCAAATATCACGGTGGATGCTTTGAAAGTCGCTGCATTGCTCATCAAAGAAATTGCGGGTGGAGAAATCTCTTCGGAATTGGTTGATATTTACCCGACTCCAATCAAGAATTTTGAGGTGGAAGTTGCCTACAAAAACGTAGATAGGCTGATTGGTAAAAAAATTGACCGCAACCGAATTAAGCAGATTTTGCAAGGTTTGGAAATGGAGATTTTGAAAGATTCTGACGTAGGTTTGAAACTTTCCATTCCACCTTATAGAGTAGATGTACAGCGAGAGGCAGATGTGATTGAAGATATTCTCCGAATCTACGGTTTCAACGATATTGAACTGAGCGAGAATTTGGGGGCAGATTCTTTGGCAAACTTCCCCAAAATTGACCGAGAAAACCTGAAATCAGAAGTAAGCGAGTTGCTTTCTGGAAATGGTGCTTATGAAATTTTCGCCAATTCGCTCACAAAGCCTGAATTTGCAGCATCTTTGAGCGAGTTTTCTGCCGAGGGAAATGTGGAAATGCTGAATCCGCTTTCTTCTGAATTAACTGTTATGCGACAAAGCATGATTTTCTCTGGCTTGGAAGTGATTGCCCACAACGTGAATCGCAAACAGAAAGATGTGAAGATTTATGAGTTCGGCAAGACTTACCACAAACTCCCGAAACAAGAAGGAGAGGAATTAGTTGCCGCCAAAAATAAATATGATGAAAAAGAAAAGCTTTCTGTTTTCGTAACTGGAAGCAAACAGGCAGAAAGCTGGATTTCCCCCACCGAAAAAGCCGATTTCCATTCGCTGTCAAAATTAGTGCAGTTGACCCTTCAAAAATTGGGAATCAACGATTTCCAAACTGCTGAAGTAGAAAATTCTGCTTTTCAATACGGAATCCAATATGAGCAGAACAAAAAAGTAATTGCCCAACTCGGCATGTTGAAACCAAGCCTCTGCAAATTGGCAGATGTGAAACAGGAGGTTTTCTATGCGGAGATTGACTGGGCGTATTTCGTGAAGAAAGGCAAGCCAAAGGTAGTTTTCCAAGAGATTTCCAAATTTCCAGAAGTGCGAAGAGATTTGTCTTTAGTATTAGATAAATCTGTTTCATTCGAGCAAGTGAAACAATTGGCTTTCAGAACAGAACGCAAACTACTCCAATCTGTGAATATATTTAGCGTGTTTGAGGGCGAAAGCATTGGTGCCGACAAAAAATCCTACGCTTTGAGTTTCATTCTCCAAGATGCCAACAAAACCTTGAACGATAAGACAATTGACAAAACAATAGGCAAATTGATGCAACAGTTTGAAAGAGAGTTGGGGGCTGTGATTAGGAAGTAGGTTTGATAATGTGGGAATGTGCCAATTTGAAAATGATGAAAAATGAAATAAGATTTGAAAACCCTCAACCATTTACAATAGAAAACATCTCGGAAATTGAGGAGAAAACAGGCTTTGTATTGTCAGCTGAAATTAAGGATTTTCTAACTCAGAATGGAGGAGCTACTATAAAGTTTGGAAACAAAGATTGCTTTTTCAAACTTACTTATGAGGATGGTTGGGAATCAGATGATGGGCTTATAAGTGTTGAATCTTTTGAAACGATTTTAGAGAATTGGCAATACAGAAATTATGTAGCAGAATTTCAAGAGCATTTTAAGATTGAGGCTAGTTATGTAGGGTCTGAAAAGCTATTTCCTTTATTTAACACCCTTGCTGGAGGGCAAGTTTTTATAGCAGTTGGAGGACTTAATGATAGAAAAATTTATCATGCAGATAATGGAGATTTTGGATTTTGTTTATTGGCAGATTCGCTAAATGACTTTTCAGATATGTGTTATGGATTTTCGCATGAATGATAGAACAATAGAAATACAAACTCGATTTAAGAACTCTTGGGAAGAAACTAAGGAATTCTTGAAAGAATTAACTGATACGGGAAATTTTAATAAACTGGATAAAATTGTAAATTTCATTTCTGAGTTAGAAAGCCAAGATGAGTGGAAACACTTCATTTAGAGTATGTTTGAATCGACTTATTTTGGTTTCTACGGCTTTTCAAAAATGCTTTCTTTCTTATTTCCTTCCCCCATAGCTTTGGCTATGTGTTTCCAAAATGCCTAGAAAGCCTGTTTTGAAAATCTCGTAAAATTCCCAAAAAACCAATCCAAACATACTCTTAAACCTACACCTCTTTAGAGAACTCACATTTTCGGTTACTTTTGCAGGGAAATTAGTTTCAAAGTTATAATTGAAGATACAAAATGAAAAAACCTGGACATTGTTGCCATTATTCTACTAGCAGTTTTCGGAATTGGTTATTTGGTAACTTTCTTGCCAAAAGACAATAACAATGGTGGTGACAAAATGAAAACTGAACCAAAATTCAGGAAAGACGGTGAACTTACTTTTCTGAAGCCTTCCGATAGTAGTTTCCAACAGAAGATTGATATTGAAATTGCAGATGAAGACTGGGAACGTTCGCAGGGTTTGATGTACCGAACCAAAATGGGCGAAAACCAAGGAATGCTATTTATTTTCGATGAAGAAGAAATCCAGAGTTTCTGGATGAGGAATACCAATATCTCGCTTGGATATTATGTACGTAAATTCCAATAAGGAAATTGTCTCCATTCAGAAATATGCCATTCCTTTTTCTGACGAATCGCTTCCCTCGGAAGGCGATGCGCAATATGTGGTGGAAGTAAATGCTGGCTTTTCGGACACTTACGGGACTAAAAGCGGGAGATAAAATTAAATTCTAGTACTGTTGTGAAAGTATGCCAACAATTTTTGACAAATTGCTTTTGCATAAGGAACTTGTACGCGAAGTAGCAGACCCCCAGTCTGCGGTTGCCACATACACAACACGTCCATAATTTGATGAACAACTCTCAACATGAAGTTAGACATTTTGGCATTCGCTGCTCACCCAGATGATATTGAATTGAGTTGTTCTGGCACGCTCATCAGACACATTGAAGCGGGAAAAAAGGTGGGAATTGTGGATTTTACGCAAGGAGAATTAGGCACGAGGGGAACTCCCGAATTGAGATTGACAGAAGCCGAGAATTCAGGAGAAATAATGGGACTTTCTGCCAGAATCAATTTAGGTTTTGCCGATGGATTTTTCAAAAACGATTTGGAACACCAGTTGGAACTCATCAAATATATCAGGAAGTTTCAGCCAGAAATTGTCTTTGCCAATGCTATAAAAGACCGACATCCTGACCACGGAAGAGCCGCACAATTAAGTGTGGACGCTTGCTTTTTGAGTGGTTTAAAGAAAATTCCCACCGAATTGGATGGAGAGGTGCAAGAAGCTTGGAGACCCAAGAAAGTATTCCATTACATTCAATCCACCTATATTGAGCCTGATTTTGTAGTAGATGTAACCGACCAATGGGAGAAGAAAACAGAATCCATCCAAGCTTTTGAAAGCCAGTTCCATGTAAAAGAAAGTGGCAGTTTGGGAGACCAAACGTTTATTTCCACCCCAGAATTTATGCAGTTTGTAACTTCCAGAGCAAGAAGTTGGGGGCAATCGGTTGGAGTGAAGTATGCAGAAGGCTTTACGACTCATCAGGCTTTGGGCTTCAATAGTCTTTTTGATTTGATTTGATTGCGTCCGTAATTGCATTTGGCGTAATCTCTTAGGGTAGGCTGTTCGGAATCCGCTTTATTTTTCCCTCAGTTTTTGTCGCTTTTTTCCCTCAAAAAAACAAGTTCATTAAACTTGGATTTGCAGAATTGAAAAAGATTTTGAAAATTACTTATATAAATACTAAATATTTGTATTTCAGATAGTTGTGAATAAAAATATTGAATTTATTCGGTAAAAAATACTTCTAAAAAGTCTGTAATACATTCATTTTTCAGATTGTTTTTAGCCATTGTTTGAAATCAATAAATGACTAAAAAGTGTACGAAGAAAAATTATAATTCTGAACAGCCTACTCTTAGGGATTTATGCCATTTTTTTTGATGTGTTTGTTTTTGGTTTTTACAATAGTCTATTTATCTAGCAATCATGAATAAGTTCTTAATTTTCCTCATTTCAACCTTCTTTTTTGCTTGCAAAAGCGGAAATTCATCTGACATCTCAAAAGATTCAATTCCAAAAAATCCAACCGTAGCCAATAACGAAAAAAGGGGGTTGCTTTTCGATTCTGCATTGGTTGTGCAAACGCTCAAAACACTTTCTTCCGATGAATATGAAGGAAGGCAATATGGCACAAAAGGCTATGAACTCACAAAGTCATATATAAATAATCAGTTCGAGAAAATTGGTTTAGAAAAGTTTGGAGATAGCTATGAGCATAGTTTCAATTTTAAAACTAAAAGTGGTGAATTTGAAGGGAAGAATTTAGTAGGATTTATAAAAGGAACGGAGTTGCCAGAGAGCTATTTGGTGTTAGGTGCGCATTATGACCATGTAGGAATGCACGATGGCAAAATTTTCAATGGCGCAGACGACAATGCTTCTGGAGTAGGTGGATTGTTGGGGATTGCCAAGTATTTCAGCCAGAATCCTCCAAAACATTCCCTTATTTTTATCTCGTTTGATGCCGAAGAAGTGGGTTTGCAAGGTTCTTACCAAATTGTGAAAAAGTTTCCCGTAGATTTATCTAGTGTAAAATTCATGCTCAATATGGACATGATTAGCCAAAACTCGAAAGGGGAAATTTATGCAAGTGGTACAAATCACTATCCAAGTTTACTTCCTGTCTTGAAAAAAGCAGATGAGGAGAATCCAAACATTTCCATTCTCTACGGACACGACCAACCACAGTCTATCTCCAAAACACAAGATTGGACTAGTTCTTCTGACCATGCGGCATTTCACAAAGCCGAAATCCCTTATATTTATTTCGGTGTAGAAGACCACCAGCATTACCACAAATCCACCGATACGTTTGAGACCATAGACTTGGATTTTTATATGAACTCTGTGAAACTTGATTCTAAAGGCAACAAAGGCTTTTGATGAAACTTTTGATTAAACAAATGAACTACATCATTCTAGACTTAGAAGCAACTTGCTGGAAAGACAGGAACAACGGAAAGCCTAATGAGATTATTGAAATCGGTGCGTTGAAAATTGATGAAAATGGTAAAACCATCAGCGAATTTAGCAGATTTGTGAAGCCCAAACTCAATCCGACTCTGTCAGATTTCTGCATGGAACTGACCACTATTCCCCAATCGGAAATAGATTCTGCAAGTAATTTCCCGAAGTGCTAAAGATTTCCACAGTTGGATTGGGCTGAATGAACCCTATTTTCTGTGCAGTTGGGGATTTTACGACAAAAAACAGTTCAAACTCGATTGTCAGATTCATGGTTTGGAAACTGCTTGGCTCAAAAACCACATCAGCATAAAACATCAATTCGCTAAAATTAAACAGCTTCCCAAACCAGTGGGAATGCCAGATGCACTCAAAATGGAACAAATTCCATTGGAAGGAACGCATCATAGGGGAATTGACGATGCTCGAAACATTGCCAAAATCTTTGTGAAGAATCTGCGGCAATGGAAATGTCGAATAATTTCCAAACCAAATGCTCAAAAAAGAAATCCATTACTTTTTCAATGCGCTGATGTTCTACTCACGCATTCCTTGCCCGAAATGGGTAAGTTATACAAATGAGAATCTGAATCGCTCCCGAAAATATTTCCCATTGGTTGGTTGGATAATTGGCGCAATTGGCGCAATCGTATTCTATCTGACACAACTATTTTTGCCAGTTGGCGTGGCAATTCTGCTTTCCATGATTTCCACCATTTTAGCGACTGGCGCATTTCACGAAGATGGTTTTGCCGATGTTTGCGATTCCTTCGGTGGCGGATGGAGCAAAGCACAGATTCTGACAATCATGAAAGATAGCCGAGTGGGTGCTTACGGTACAATTGGAATGATTCTGATTCTCGGATTGAAGTTTTGTTGTCTATTTTATTTGTCGGAATCACTTTCTGTTTTTCTTCCTGCTTTAGTTTGCGCTCATGTTTCGAGCAGATTTATTGCTTCCACTTTCATTGAAACGCACGAATATGTGCAGGATTTGGATAAGAGCAAATCCAAACCAATTACTTCCAGTCGGCTCTCTAAAGCTGAAATATCTTATAGCTTCATTTTTGTATTGCTCGCCATTTTGGTTGAAAATCATCTGACAATTGCCTTTGCCGTGGCTTTTGTAATTGCTTATCTGTCAAAGATTTATCTTGCTTTCTATTTTCAAAAACACATTGGAGGCTATACGGGAGATTGTTTGGGAACAACTCAGCAAGTCAGCGAAGTTGTATTTTACCTTTCAATCCTGGGTTGGATTTCAATTCTGTAAACTGTAAACCAGAAGCCATAATTCAGATGCTGAAATAAAAAAGACATTGCCGATTACTTCGGCAATGTCTTTAAAATTTTCATTCTGTTGAGTTCTGAACTAGTTTTTCATTTTCATAACAAGACTAAGGATAAGGTTAAAGGTGTTCAGAAACAACAAAACCTGTAGTAATAGTAATTAAATCTGTAACAAATTTAATGAAAAAATCTCAAACGATTGCATTCAGAATAAAAAAAGAACACACTTGCGTTGTATTTATTCTGAATATAGTCTCAGACAATTGGATTAGGTACAAGTAAAAATTGAAAAAATAGTAGAATAGTAAAGTATATTATTGAAAATCAGCCAATTATGACAAAATCATATTGTTAATCAAATCTCTACACTTACTCTATAAAAATATCATTTACAATTACTTAATCATGCTACGCAGATTTGATTTCCAACTATCTGCTTTTGCTGGTTCAGGCTTGTTATTATTGGTAAATTGCCACAGTTAGATGGTCAGATGGCTAGCGTAGAAAAACTCGAAATAGGCACAAAAACTGATTTTTACGGATAGTGGAGAATTCACGCAACTGAAAGCAAAAAGACTAACCATTTGACAATCTAGTGCATCGAACTTTTCATGGCAAATATTGAGCGACACTCCAAATGAAAGGCACTCTCTGAAAAACATGAATGTTGCGTAACATGAGTTACTTATTTTGAAGTAATATTGCATTCATTTCTTCAATCTGATTTTAAATAAAACAAAACAACCTAACTTTTATTAGATTTAGACATTGATATTCACTTAGAATATGTTTGGATTGATTTTTTAGGAATTTTACGATATTTTCAAAATAGGCTTTCTAGTGCATAAATTCCTAAGTTCGTGATTGTATTTTATGTGTCTTTTTTCCTTCTACTGCATTAAAATTCTTAGCCGTAGCTAGGCTATGCCTGCAAATTTTGCTTTGTAGAAGAAAAAAATATTCCAAAAAATACCAACCAGAACTTAGAACTCAATGCACTAGGCATTTTCGAAAAGCCGTAAAAACCAAAAACAAGTCGATTCAAAAATACTCTTAATAACACAAACTCCGATATGAACAAACAGCTTTTACCCTTTTTAAGCATTTCATTATTCTTTCTCGCTCTCATTTCTTGTACTCCACATGTAGGCATTTTGGGAAGCTGGAAAAGTCCCGAAGAAAAAGTTTTGACTAGCTTATCATAATGTATTTTTGGCAACCATGATGTCTGATGAGCTCATTTCAAAGAAAATCCAAACTAGTTTATCCGAGCATTTTATGGAGCAATCTGTGGTTTCTACAAAAAGCTATTTCGTGTTTCCAGAAATGTACGCTAAAGATTCCAAGAAGAGCAAGAAAGACATATTCGAAAAGGTAAACGAAACTAAAAGCGAGGTAATCTTGCTGGTTTCCACTTTGATGTAGAAATGGAGAAGGATTACAGCCCGAACTCTTCAACAAAATACACGCCTTCAAAAGTGCATAGCAATATGGAGAACTTCTGGAGTTTCTATTCAAATTACCGACCAAGAATCTATGCAGATGATTTCTCCGATGATAGAATATATTACTTGGAAGCTGATTTGTTTGATGTAAAAAAAGATAAACTGATTTGGTCAATCCAAACTAAAACTTACAATCCTACAGATTTGAAGAGGTTTACTGATGACTTTGCCAAAACTGTCGTGAAAAGAATGAAAAAAGATGGAATGATTGAGTAAGAACGGGAAATAAATAAACTACTGTGGTAGTGTGAAAGAGTAACAGCGTACTCCATGGATAATTCGGCAGCGAGCGGACGCTTGCGCTATAGCATTTTATTTCGTTTGCCTTACCAGTTTACCACTACCAACGTCTCGTAAATAGTTTTACTTAAATATCCGACATTTTTCAAAGAGGTCGATTGCTTAAACAATGTAACGCTCAATTTTTTGAAGCATTCGGGTTGGATTTCAAATTACTTTCAACCCAATGCTTTTCTTCTTGGAAAAGTACAATTTTCTTGATTGCCTTTCGATTTCGGGGTAAATTATTTCATTATTCTTAGTGTGAAAAATGGCTTGTTTTCTCTAGAATCTTACTTTACATCAAAAAAATACTGAAAATAAGTGATTTAATTAAGTGTCTGATTTTCAAAGTTATATATGTTTCTTTTTATAGATTGAATCGACAAATGCACTGAAATAATCGACCAATCTATAAAGTGAAGCGCATATTTTAGAATGTAAAGCTATCATTGTATCGTAATCGAAAGCGATTGCGGGTTCGATTGCAAAAGTGATAATCTTTCTATCATTCAAAACAAATATGAAAATGTACAACAAACTACTTAATTGGAAAGTGCTTGCAATGGCACTATTGGTTTTCGGATGTTCCGACAACTCAGAAGAAATTGTACCAGAGCAAGAAGCTGTGGTTGAAGAATTGGGAGCGGGCGGTCCTGGCGGAACGGTCATGATGCAGGCTTTCTACTGGGATGTTCCAGGCGGAGGAAACTGGTGGAATACTGTAAAGGGTAAAATCAACGCTTGGGAATCGGCTGGAGTGGGTTCAATTTGGTTGCCACCCGTATCTAAGGCACAAGCAGGCGGCTTTTCTATGGGCTATGACCCGACAGATTATTTCGATTTGGGTAATTATAACCAAAATGGATGGCTACCGAAACAAGATTCGGTTCTAAAAACGAATTGACTAGTCTAATCAATAAAGCACACTCAAAAGGAATTCAGGTATATGCTGATATTGTGCTTAATCATAATTCAGGAGGGCAGTCAGAATATAATCCTTACGCGAATAACTACACTTAGACAAACTTCACAGGGATTGCTTCTGGCAAATTCAAGCGTACTTACAACGATTTCCACCCAAACTTGACATCAAATAGCGATGAAGGTTTCTTCGGTGGATTTCCTGACCTTGACCACGATAAAGGATATGTGCAAGATTGGCTTTGGAAAAGAAATGATGGTGTGGCGAAATACTACAAAAACACGATTGGATTTGATGGTTGGAGATTTGATTTCGTGAAAGGTTTTGGTGCTTGGGTTGTGAAAGATTGGGTTGATTGGACTGGCGGTTTTGCAGTGGGCGAATTGTGGGACGGAAATGCAGGGAACTTGCAAAACTGGGTAAATGCAACAGGAAGAAGGTCTTCTGCTTTCGATTTCGCTTGTTATTACAAAATGGAAGATGCTTTTGATGGCAACGATTTGACGAAATTGACTGGAGATATGCTTTTGAAAAGAGACCCTTCCAAAGCGGTAACTTTTGTTGCGAATCACGATACAGACATTATCTACAACAAGTTGTTGGCTTATGCTTATATCTTAACTCACGAAGGTTTCCCATGTATTTTCTACAGAGATTACGAAGAGTGGTTAGATAAAGGAAAAATGAACAATCTGATTTGGATTCATAACCAAAAAGCAACTGGCTCAACTACGGTTCTTCATGCAGACAATGATGAATATGTAGCTAGAAGAAATGGAAACCCAGGGTTGGTAGTTTACATCAACAATAGCAATAACTGGCAAGAAAGATGGGTTCAAACCAACTGGGGCGGACAGCAAATCAAGGATTTCACAGGAAATTCAGGATGGCAACCTTGGGTTCAAGGAAATGGTTGGGTGAAAATCCAAGTGCCACCAAAATCTTATTCTGTTTGGTCTAAAAAATAATCAGCAAATAAAGATGCTGTACTAACCATCGCTCAAAATAATAGTTGGGTTTCAACCGCAAGCTTTTTGCTTGCGGTTTTTTTTAGCTGTACAAAAAAAAACCGCCATTCAAAATGAATGGCGGTTTGTGAATCTCCTTACGTTAACAATTTCATAAGAGATGTCGAATTTATTACGATGAGTTTTGTCCAAATATTTTATTGAGTGCCTACTTTTCGATGAATTATTTTCCTTGACTCCAAATTCAGAAGAACCTTGCCGAGTTCCGATCAACTTCCTATCTTTGCCCGAAAGATGCAAACCTTAGTTTACCAATTTACCAATGATTTCTTTCTATCCAGGACCGTCCAAAGTTTACCCGAAAGTTGCTGAATTCATGCAAGAAGCATTTGATTCAGGCATTTTAAGTGCCAACCATAGAAGTCCTGAATTTGTGGCACTTTCAAAGGAGACAATCGAGTTGATGAAAGAGAAGTTGAATGTGCCAAGCAACTTCACGGTGTTTTTTACCTCTTCGGCAACAGAATGTTGGGAAATTATTGGACAGTCTTTTATTAGCGAGTTCAGTTATCATATTTACAATGGTGCTTTCGGAGAAAAATGGTTAGAATACAGGAAAAAATTGATGCCAAATGCTACGGGGCACGAATTCTCAATCCATAGAATGCTCGGATTGAATTCTCTGAATGCTCCTCAGCAAACTGGAGTAGTTTGCTTGACTCAAAACGAAACTTCCAACGGTTCAAAAGTCAGCAACAGATTGATTGGGAAAGTAAAAACTCGTTTCCCAAAATCCATCATATGTGTAGATGCCACTTCCTCGATGGCGGGCGAAGAATTGAAATGGAAAAATGCAGATATTTGGTATGCTTCCGTGCAGAAATGCTTTGGCTTGCCTGCGGGAATGGCGGTGATGATTTGTTCGCCCAAAGCAATAGAGAAAGCACTGCAACTCAATCATAATCAGCATTATAACAGCATTGCCTTCATGCACGAGAAAATGCAGGTTTGGCAAACGACTTACACGCCAAATGTGCTGAACATATTTCTGCTGAATCGTGTCTTGCAATCAGTTGAGCCAATCCAAACCGTTAGCGAGAAATTAAAAGAGCGAGCTTTCAAAACCAGAAAGCGGTTGGAGCGAATGAAACTGAAAGATTTAGTGCTAGTTCCAAGGCTTCGCTCAAACACGGTAATTGCCATCAAAGGAGAGCCTAGATAGAATTCAGGAAATTAAAAAACTAGCCAAAGAAAATGGCTTTTTGTTAGGAAATGGCTACGGTAAATGGAAAGAAAACACTTTCCGAATCGCCAACTTCCCAGCCATTACCGATGAGGAAATGGAAAGTTTGTTGGAGTTTTTGGAGAGTATTTCTAATTCCCAATAACTCTGTCAGGGTTCTAAACCCTGACAGAGTTGACCGATTACAACTCCAAAAAACTAGAATCTCCATAACTCAAAAATCGATACTCATTCTCCATGGCTTCATGGTAAATTTTGAGCCAATCTTGCCCAATAAATGCAGAAACTAGCAATAGTAAGGTGCTTTTTGGCATGTGGAAATTGGTAATCAAACCTCTGCACATTCTAAATTCATAACTTGGGAAAATATAAATTTCCGTAGTTCCGAAAAGCTTTTCTAACTTTTCTGATTTCAAATACTCTAAAATTGCCACCAAAGACTCGTTTTTTGTTGGGAGTTCTTGGTTTTCAAACTGATAGGGGAATAGCTTTTCTATATGGAAACTCGCCTGTTTATTCTCCAATAGCTTTACGCCAAACCAATACAAACTTTCCAAAGTTCGCATAGAAGTTGTACCCACTGCCACGATTTCCCGCTCGCTAATTAAAGCTTCAATGGTGGATTTACTGATTTCGATTTGCTCTTGGTGCATGGCATGTTCCAGCGCATTTTCTTCGGTAACAGGCTTGAAGGTTCCCGCTCCAACATGAAGCGTAACTTCTTGAATATCAATATTTTTGGATTGAATTTCTTCTAGTATTTCTTCTGAAAAATGCAAACCTGCAGTTGGAGCCGCCACTGCACCTTCTTGCTTGGAATAAACCGTTTGATACGTG
The DNA here is from genome assembly GCA_963729615.1 of uncultured Cytophagales bacterium. Classification (GTDB taxonomy): domain Bacteria; phylum Bacteroidota; class Bacteroidia; order Cytophagales; family Flammeovirgaceae; genus JBLIFI01. The sequence continues at coordinate 35,885 of CAVSOI010000016.1, read as the reverse complement.
TCTTTGTCAGCTTCATCTGCTTCTCGTTTGATGTAGGGTGGGAGCGGAGTCTTCCCGATTGCCTCTACCAAATCCACAAAATTGACTTCCTCGTTGTCCCAACTGAACTTGACCAAGCGTTTGCTCTATCCAGCAATTCAGCAGAAACAGTCACTTTCTTTCCTTCAATCTCCAACTCTTTTCTTCAAAATGTCATTTTTCCACTTTTTGGAGTTGCCAATGGCGCATTCCCAAACACATTCGCCTTTTACCAACATGGCTTTGGTAACTTCTTTGGTTGGCGAGATTGGAGTGAGCAAAAATAGCTCAATTTTCGCCCCAGTTTCCCGAAAGAAGAAAAGGCGTGCGGGCAAAACTTTGGTGTTATTGTAAACCAACTGATGCTTTTCAGAAAGCAAATTGGTAATATCCGAAAACTGCTTGTGCGAAATTTCCCCATTCTTGTAATGAATCAGCTTTGCCGTTCCCCGTGGAAGCGGATAGTCGGCAATTCTGTCGGAAGGTAAATTATAGTTGTAATCTTCTAAGCTAATGAATGGCAATTTCTCAGACATGGGAATTAATTCGTAGTTGAATTGGCGAATTTAATGAGGAATGTTTGGAATTTATATTTGTTGAAACAAAAAGGCGTAGGGATTCAGCCGAATCCTTACGCCTCTGTGCGATTAGGGAAAATCGCACTACAAAGCCATTCATTTTCAAATCTACAAATCTACACATTCTCGAATCAACTTTCCATCTCCAATCGGAAACCTACTCCATGCACGTTTTTGAGATTGATGCTTTCGTCATCTTTCAAATATTTCCGAAGTCTGGAAATGAAAACATCCATGCTTCTGCCTTTGAAATAATCATCTTCTCCCCAAAGGTTGATGAGGATTTCCTCACGTGGAACAAGGTTGTTTTTGCTGAGAATCAAGATTTTCAGCAAATCACCTTCTCTTTGGGTCAAATCTCTGGTTTCCTCACCTTCCAGTTTGAGTTGGAGATTTCGGTAATCGAAGAAATATTTCCCCAATTCGAATTCGCTCTGCTCTTCCTCGCGCTTCTTCTGGCGTAGTGTTGACTCTTCTGAGAAAAACTTCCATTCTCAAAATCAGTTCTTCTACACTGAAAGGCTTGGTTAAGTAATCGTCTCCACCCACTTTGAAGCCTTTGATTCGGTCTTCTTTCATAGATTTTGCCGTGAGGAAAATGATGGGGATGGATTTATTGGTTTCCCGCACTTGTGTTGCCAAGGTGAAACCATCCATTTTCGGCAACATCACATCGAATACGCAAATGTCATATTCATTTTTCAGGAAGGCTTCTTTTGCCGCCAAGCCATCTTTTTGCAAATCCACATAAAAACCGTGGAACTCCAAATTGTCTTTTACCACAAAGCCGAGACTTTCGTCATCCTCCACCAATAATACTCTCGTTTTTTCCATAATAAGTGCAAAATAAAATAGCGATACAATAAAGTAATTTACCGACTATTCTGTTCTCAAATTTTAATTTTTCTAATCGCCAATTCACTAACTCACCAATTCGCCAATTCCTAAATCGTTAATCCGCCATCTACGGTAAATACGCCTCCTGTAGAGTAAGAACCTGCATCAGAAGAAAGCAACAAGGTCAATCCGACCAAATCTTCTACTTGTCCAATTCGTTTGATTGGCTGTTTTCTCATAACCATATCCATGGTTTTGTCATTGTTCCAAAGTGCTTCGCTGAATTTGGTTTTAATCAATCCTGGGCAAATAGCATTTGCTCGGATATTGTAACTCGCCCCATTCTTTTGCCATCACTTTGGTAAGCATAATCAGCGCAGATTTGCTGACACTATAAACTCCCAAACCGAAACCAGGATTCAATCCTTCTACACTGCTGATGTTCACAATACTTCCGCCTCCTCTGCTTTTCATAGATTTGAAAGCGAGTTGGCTCAAATAAAACGGGCCTTTCACATTCACATCCATAATTTTGTCGAATGCGCTTAAATCTGTATCGGTAACAGGCCCAAAAACAGGATTTGTTGCGGCATTATTTATCAAAATATCTACTCCGCCAAAATGGGAAATGGTTTTTTCCATCAGGTTTTCGACCTCTTCCGTGCTTCCGACATTGGCGGCAATTCCGACTGCCTCCCCGCCATTGTCAGTCAAGCGTTTCGCCACTTCATCTACTTGATCTTGCTTTCTACTACTGACAACTACTTTTGCGCCAGCTTCTGCCAGACTTTCGGCAATTGCCTCGCCAATTCCTTTACTTGCGCCCGTTACTATGGCAACTTTGCCTTCTAAATTATAAGATACGTTCATTTCAGATTGGTTGGGTTATTTCTTTGGTTGAATATGAAATTGTATTTTTTGTTGGAAATTACCAAAACAGATTTCATATATCCAATATTGCCGAATTTTTGGCTATTTTACAAATCTACATCAATAGGAAAGTGTATTTGTTGATTGGATTATATTAATTCAACAGGCGAAGTGTGAATTATTTTACTTTTCAAATCCTAAAAAATCCGTATACTGAGTCGGGTTCACTTTCGCATACATAATACCTAAATAATGGGTTTAAAAATTTGATTATCAGCAGGTTAACTGTATTTTTTTAGTATAGTCAAAAATTAAGATTTAATGTATTGCACTATTTTTAGATTTAATTAAAAATTGTATGTCAATATTTTGACTAAACAAAACAATAATAAGTTGCTGATTAGCAATTACTTAATTCATTTTTAATTCTTCATTCTTCATTCTTAATTTCCCCAATCAAAAATTGTACTTATCAAATATATAACTCATAATTGGGGTATAATAGAAGAACCTGACTTGTTGAAAGGAATGCTGATTTCCCCAATTCCACATCTTGGGCTGGAAGAAAGCAATCTGATGTTGTTACCAATTTCTATTAGGCTTACTGCCAGTTGCTTCAAAGCTCCACAAACGGAAACCATTGCATCGTGTGCAGAGAGTGCCTCAAAATTGTTTGGAGCAATTTTAAAAGACAAATCTGTCGATTTGGCATTTTTTTGGCAACCGAATTAGAATAACCCGTTGGCGTGTTCAATCCAGTTCCCACGGCAGTTCCGCCCAAAGCTTAAATTTTCGCTCCGAATAGCAGAATGTCATCCACTTGTTCTTCCTTGCCAGTTTGCACCCAATCAGCAAGCGTATTGTGAAATGTCTCTGATTGCGTAGCCATTGGCAAGCCATGGTTTTCAAGAAGCAAAGCCCTAATACGTTTCATCATGAACTTCTTATTCTCCGAACCTCCAAATTGGTCTTGCAATCCATCTGTAAGCAAATAGATTTTGGAGTCAGGTTTTATATTTATATGATGATTCTCAAACTGTTTGCTGGTTCTTCTTGATTGCTCTCCAATGGCTCTCTTTTGTCCTTTTATTTCTTGCAGTTCTCCATCGGAAACCATAATAAACGGTCTTTTTGCACCCGCAAACGAAATGCTGGAATTGCCTTTGTCAATTACGCAAACAGCCATTTCCATCCCGTCTTTCAAATCATGACCGCCTTGGTGCAAAACCGTAACTACGCCTTGGTGCATCTGCTCCAATATTCTGTCGGGGGAAATCTCCCCTTGCTCTAATATAATCTGGTTTAGGAGCGAACTACCAATCATGCTCATAAATGCGCCAGGAATGCCATGTCCTGTGCAATCTGCCACTATCAACACAGCTTTGCTCCCTATTTTTTGGAAGTAATAAAAATCGCCACTCACTACATCTTTAGGTTTGTAAAGAATGAAATGGTCTGAGAAAAAAGAAGAAAGTTTATTGTGGAAAGGCAGAATTGCTGTCTGGATTCTTTCTGCGTACTTTAAGCTTGAGTTTATTCTGTTATTTTTGCGTTCAATCTCCAAATTTTTGTCTGCCAGAATCTTGTTTGCCTTTGTTTTGTTATAGTTGTTTCTGAACAACAAGAAAACAGCCAAAATCAATAAACTTCCACCAATTATTAAGCTGTTCAATAGAACATTTTGTTTTTCAGCTTCAGCCGAGGCAAGTTTTTTGTCCTTTTCAAGTAAAGAGATTTGATTGAGCTTCTTGTCTAATTCGTATGAAGAAGCAAGGTTAGTCATTTTAGCAGTATTGGACTCACTAAAAAGAGAGTCTTTTATTGCTGTGTATTTTTCATAGTGGTATAACGACTTATCTGATTTGCCCATTTTTTTGTACGAGCTATACAAGGTATGGTGTGCGGTCTTCATGTCATCTAGTGCTTCAATAGACTCTGCTATTTTAAGAGCTTCTAGCCCATATTCAGTCGCTCTTTTATGATTTCCCTTTTTATAATAAGCTGTTGAAATGAGAGACATGATTTGTGAAATGCCCTGTACATCATCTATGAGTTTGGAAACTTCAAGTGCCTTGTTGTAATATCCTATCCCAACATCTATAGAGTCATAATGAATTTTCAATTTCCCAAGTAAAGTGTAGGCAATACTTATTCCGATAGCATCATCAATGCTTTGAGCCACTGCCAATGTCTCTTTGGAATAATATTCTGCGGAGTCATAATTTCCTAAGTCAAACGCATATTCAGCCAAATTACCCAGACTGATACTCTGCCCATCCAAGTCTTTCAGCAGCTTAAACTGATTCAAAGCTTTCTGGTTGGATTGATAGGCTTTATTTACGTCATTGAGTTGGAAGTGGACTGTGCCAATATTCAACTCTGCATAGGCAATACTGCTGGAGTCGTTAGCTTCCTCCGCTTTTTTCAATGATTTGAAATAGTAATCTAAAGCCAAAGCATAGTTGCCCATTTCATCGTAATTCACACCAATATTGCTCAACAACTTCATTTCTGACTCTACATCTCCAATAATTTTGATGATTTTGAGTGCCTTATGCTTAAGCTTCCAAAGACTTTTCAAATTCAGAAATGGAATAGTATGCCATTCCAATAAAATTATAACCATTGATTTCTCTCTGATAATACTCCGACTTATCCGCTAAGTATATAAGCGTTTCAATTAGAGAAACAGCACTATCTACCTCGAAGTAGCTCAAATGCAATCTTGCAAGTTTTTCAAGACTATACATTTGAATTGTATCGTGGAGAGTTCTGGAAATATCTAAGGCTCTGTTGGCAAATAAAAATGAACTGTCTCTGACTCCAGCCTCTTTATACAACTCTGAAAGTTGGGTAAGAATTTTCAACTTTTTTATGTCTTGAGTTGTGTGCGAAAGAGAATCTAGCAAACGTTCTTTCTCTCCGTTTGCTTTGAGTTCTGTGAATGCCAAGCAAAGGCAAGACAGGACTAAAATGGTAATATATTGTAGAGATTTAGTCATATTGGTTATACATATACCGCAATATAGAAATGTATATTCATATTCTCATCTTTGTCAATAAATTTTGAAATGAAACTATTCCAATCAAAAGGCTGGATTCACGGAAATCTCCGTAAATCCAGCCTTTTGCTTTAGAGTATGTTTGAATCGGATTGGTTATCTTAAACATCCATCTGAAGATGGATGCAATTGAATAGCTTTCTGAATGCTGATTCAATTGCCACTAGCTTCAGCTAGTAAGCGGGTTCTGTATCTTAAGAGTCTTAAAGTAGAACTAATTAAGTGCGCACATTTAACCTTTCAAGAGTTTGGATTATTACAATACTGATTTTCAGACAATTATCTAACCCATTGAAGGGTTTTAATTATGAATTGATTTTGTCCAAGCACTTCCGTTCGACAACTCGAAGAGTCTGCAACACTCCGAATGGCTCTCTTTTATTTTTATCATGCAGTCAAATAAAATTATTCCTCCAAACTCCCAATCATTTTCTCTGGTCTTACCCATTCGTCAAACTGCTCGGAAGTGAGCAAGCCCAAATCTATGGCAGCTTTTCTTAGAGTTGTGCCTTCTTTGTGTGCTTTCTTGGCAATTTTGGCAGCATTATCGTAGCCAATTTTTGTATTCAGAGCAGTAACCAACATTAAAGAATTTTCTAAGTTCTCTTTAATATTTTCTTGGTTAGGCTCAATTCCAGTAGCACAATGTTTGTTGAACGATTCACACGCATCACCAATCAATCTGGCAGAAGTCAGCACATTATAAGCCATCATCGGTTTGAAAACATTCAGTTGGAAATGTCCGTTTGAACCTCCAATCGAAACCGCCATATCCAATCCCATTACCTGAGCGCAAACCATGGTCAATGCCTCACACTGAGTTGGGTTCACTTTCCCAGGCATAATTGAAGAGCCTGGCTCGTTGGAAGGAATGTTGATTTCCCCAATTCCACATCTTGGCCCAGAAGAAAGCATCCTGATGTCGTTCCCAATTTTCATTAAACTCACAGCCAATTGGCGCAAAGCTCCAGAAACGGAAACCATGGCATCGTGTGCAGAAAGTGCCTCGAATTTATTCGGTGCAGTAATGAAAGGCAAATCTGTCAATTCGGCAATTTTTTTGGCAACCAATTTAGAATAACCAGTTGGTGTGTTCAATCCAGTTCCGACTGCTGTTCCGCCCAAAGCCAATTCGCTCAAATGGTCGAATGTGTTTTCCAAAGCCTTCAGTCCATGGTCAAGTTGAGAAACGTAGGCACTGAATTCCATTCCCAAAGTAAGTGGAGTTGCATCCATAAAATGCGTTCTGCCAATTTTCACTACATTTTTGAACTTATCAGATTTCTGCTTCAAAGTATCTCGCAAGCCTTTTACCTTAGGAATCATTTCAGAAACCAAATATTGGTAAGTGGCAATGTGCATCGCAGTCGGGAAAGTATCGTTCGATGATTGCGATTTGTTCACATCATCATTCGGGTGGATTTTTTTCTCCGAATCTGTCAATTTCCCACCAAGTAAAACGTGCGCTCGGTTGGCAATGACTTCATTGTTGTTCATGTTGCTCTGCGTGCCAGAACCAGTTTGCCAAACCACCAACGGAAATTGGTCATCGTGCTTTCCTGCCGAAACTTCATCGCAAACTTTGGCAATTATTTCTGCCTTATCTTTATCGAGTGCGCCCAATTCTGCATTGGTCAAAGCAGCCGCTTTTTTTAAAACTGCAAATGCCTTCACAATCTCGATAGGCATTTTCATATTGTCTCCACCAATCTCAAAATTTTCTACGGAACGCTGTGTTTGCGCTCCCCAATATTTGTCAGCTGGGACTTTTACATCTCCAATTGAATCTTTTTCTATTCTGTAATTCATTTTTTATGTTTATTAATTTAAGGTTTTTGGTTAATCTACTAAAGTTTTCTTCAATATTTGAAGTAGTTTATGCAACTGAACATCATTCAAATCTGAAATCCTGTATGTTCTATAAGTTTTTATCCCGTCTTTCAATTTGATTTCATATTTGTCAATATCTATAGTTTCTATTGATACGTATTTTTGGTCTGTTCGTAGTCCAAAATCTATAGACCTTGAAAATAGTAAAGTGTGCATGGATGTCCCAAGTCCCAAGTCTAAAGTATCTCCACTCTTCTTTGTTTTCAAATTCTGAAACAAAATTTATTAGAGGATTAAGTTTATCAAAGTCTCCAGTATTTATTAGCTCTTTGAGGAATATCAAGGTTTCTTTTCAAGACTTCTTGAATCGAGTTTGTATTTCTTTTGTTCGCTCAGCCATAACATTTATTGAAATAAATCAAATAAATTACTCCATTATATTTGTTTCTTTTTGGTCTGTTCTTCGTTAAAAATATTATCCGTAGCGATACTATGCCTAATATTTTTGCCTTGAATAGCCTCAAAAATAAACTGAGACAAAACACGCATTTATTTAATCCCCATTCTTAAAAGACATCGCCAACTATTCAGTTTTTTCTGTTTCAGTAATTGATAATTCGAGTTTCCGCTTCAGACTCGGGAATTTATTGAAAAGTCCGCTTCAAATAAATCCTTTTGTGTTCTAAACCTATTTCCCGACTGCTTGTAAAATCTGTTTGTGATGCCTATCATAATGCGCTTGCAAAAAGTTAACCGCTTGGAAAATACTCATTCCACCCGTGAGCGGATGTTTGTAGATATTCAGGTTTAGTGCTTCTTTCGGGAATGTCTCAAAAACCTGCTCCATTTCTTTTCTCACTTCTAACCATTCTGCTTTTACGTCATCATAAGGCAAGAAATCAGGTACTTCTTCCACCACTTTTGGCGCTTTGGCTTTAAGCGGAGAGCGTAGAAAACCGATTAGGGCAATGCTTTTTGCCATTTCCACCACGCCAGATTTCTCATATTCCACCTCGCCTAATTTAGATAGTTTATGCTTAATATAACCCAACGAAGATTTCTCCACAAACATAGAATGGTACATTCCCTGAATTGCAGACCATTTTCCTTCTTTGGGTTGCTGATTGAGTTCCTCATCTGTCCTTCCGTCTAACTCACTCAAAAGGCTTTGCAAAGTGGCTTGGAACTGGTCGAACTGTTTCTGTAATCTTGAATCCATAAGTTGTTGCTAATGTGCAAATTTGAAGATGTGTAAATATGTAAATTGAAAGTAAGAACAACACAGAACAGTTGAAATTGAGTAGGTCGAAAACCAATCGAAAATCAAAAGAGATTTTGATTAAGTGCCTGGTGCATTGATTTGATGCACTAAACTACTTTATATTACTCCTGATACTGTTAACTGTTTACTGATAACTGCATTTACCTTCCCACATAATTGAATGGAGTAATTTTTCTCAGTTCAGATTTGATTTCTTCATTGACATTCAAAGTTTCAATAAATGCTTTGATGCTTTTTTCATTGATTTCCTCATTTGTTCTGGTCAAATCTCGCAAGGCTTCGTAAGGTTTTGGGTAGCCTTCCCTGCGCAGAATTGTTTGGATTGCCTCGGCAACAACTGCCCAGTTTTTATCCAAATCCTCGTCTAACCTTGCCTGATTCAACTCCAATTTAGAAAGTCCTTTCAAGATGGATTGGAAAGCAATTACCTGATGCGCCAACGGAACGCCAATATTTCTCAAAACAGTTGAATCCGTCAAGTCTCTTTGGAGTCGGGAAATCGGGAGTTTGGCAGAAAGATGCTCGAAAAGTGCATTGGCAATTCCCAAATTTCCCTCGGCATTCTCGAAATCAATTGGGTTCACTTTATGTGGCATGGCAGAAGAGCCCACCTCGCCCTTTTTGATTTTCTGCTTGAAATATCCCATAGAAATATATTGCCAAACATCTCGGCTGAAATCAATCAGAATAGTGTTTACTCGCTTCAAACCATCGAAAATTCTTGCCAATTGGTCATAATTCTCAACCTAAGTCGTAAATTGGCTTCTGTGCAATCCGAAAGTATTGTTCACGAAATGATTCCCAAAATCTACCCAATCAAAATCAGGATAGGCCACTACATGCGCATTGAAATTGCCAGTTGCACCGCCAAATTTTGCAGGGAATTCAATTTGCCCATCACTCCGCAGTTGCTCGGCAATTCGGTAAGCAAACACCTTAATTTCCTTCCCCAATTTTGTGGGAGAAGCAGGTTGCCCATGCGTGAAAGCCAACATGGGAATTTCCGCCCATTTTTCAGCAAATCGCTCTAATTCTTGTTGGATTTCACTAATCGAATTCAGTACAATCGACTCGCAAGCCTCTTTGAAAGCCAAGGGAATTGCCGTATTATTAATGTCTTGCGAAGTCAACCCGAAATGCACAAATTCTGAGAATTCGGCAATCTCCAACCGCTCAAACTCCTCTTTGATAAAGTATTCCACCGACTTCACATCGTGGTTGGTAACCTTCTCAAATTCCTTCACTTTTTCGGCATCCTCCAAAGAAAACCCTTCGTAAATTTCTCGAAGTGAAGTAAATTTCGACTGGTCGAAATTCTTTAATTGAGGCAAAGGCAATTCGCACAAAGCAATGAAATATTCAATCTCCACCCGAACTCGGTATTTTATTAAGGCAAATTCAGAGAAATAAGCATCTAAAGATTCAGTTTTGCTTCTGTATCGTCCATCAACTGGGGAAATTGCGGTAAGTGGGGAAAGGTTCATTTTTTAGTAGTGAGTAGTGAGTATCAGGTATTGAGACAAGAGTCTTGTTTGCTTGATAATTGGTAAGTAGTCAGTCAATTTAATATTGTCGGATAGAATCGGTTCATAACTGTCTGATTTGTAGGCGAAAATGGAATATAAATATACGTCATCATTAACTTGAATAAGTAGTAAGGATGGAATTGTAATTCTGCATTTACGAATTTTTTTGTACTGCGTTCTTCCAAAACGCTTTTATCAAGAGCTTTCTGGAAGAACGCAGTACAGGGCAGTATAGAGGAGTATGCGCCATGTTTTTTATTTTAAAATTATGATTCGACTAAAGTCAAATCTACAAACATCAACGTATCAACAAATTCGCATACAAATCACACATTACTTCTTCTCTCCGAAAAATAGAGATTTCAATTCGGTGGCATCTTCTGGCTTAATTCTTTTGGCAAGCACAAGGCGGAGTTGCCTTCTTCTCAAAGCGCCATCGTAAAGTTCTTTTTCCTTCTCGGTTTCAGGCTCGCAACTTGGTACATTAATTGGGTTTCCCGATTGGTCAACCGCCACGAAAGTGAAAAACGCCTCGTTGGTTACGAATTTTGTTCCGCTAGGAATATTTTCTGCCATCACTTTCACATAAACTTCCATAGAAGATGTAAAGGCACGAGTAACGAAAGACTGAATGGTTACCACATCGCCCAAGGCAATCGGGTGCGTGAAGGAAATATTATCAGCAGAAGCCGTTACCACAATCCGGTTGGAGTGCTTTCTGTGCGGAAATGGCAGAAGCAATATCCATCAGGTGCATCAATCGCCCACCCATCATATTGTTGAGTGTATTTGTATCGTTCGGCAAAACCATTTCGGTCATGGTTACAAACGAGTCTTGGCAATTTTTCTGTTTTTTCTTCGACATCTTGGTGTAGATTTAGGTCTGTTTTCGGTGCGAAGATAGGGAAAGCAATACAAGTAAAAAATAGCAAAATAGCAAATCAGATAACTGGCTGTCGAAGTTTAATAAGAACTCTAAAACCATGGTTAGTCTTACAATATGTTTGGATTGATTTTTTGGGAATTTTACGAGATTTTCAAAACAGGCTTTCTAAGCATTTTAGAAACACATAGCCAAAGCTCGAAACTACTTAGGTTGTTAAAATTGTTGATTTTCAATGTGGTACAAATTGCACGAAGAATTTAAATGTAACTTTTAAATTGAATTAGTATTTTTATAGTCGAAATAGTTTGAATAAGTATTCAAATCAACCAAATATTCTTTGAATAGTACAATAAAAGAACCTGATTAAGAAATAGTACAATGTGTATGAAAATAAGAAAATATGCTGTTTCTAGGCTATAATCTCTCAATTTTTTAATTCGCCAACTCGCTAATCCACCAATTCGCCAATTCGCCAACTGAGTAGTTACGAAAGTTCTTTTGTGAAGAAGAACTTACGAAATACTCAAAATCGCACATCGTAATTCCCCAAATCATCATTCCACCAAATCATAATTCTTCTTTTTCCAAAGCAATTGCTTCCAAGTTCCTTTCATTAAATTGTACTTCATGGTACTTGGCAAAGCTTTCCAAAAATATTTGTTGATTTCCACCGCAAATGATGGTTGCATGTAGCAATTGATGACGCAGCCTTCGCATTCCTTATATTTCCCCTCCATTTTCACTAAATCCTGCACGTGTCGGGAGCGATAAAGTTCGTAGAGTTTGTCTTCGATTGGCAACTCTTTCAATCCTAAATGATAGCATGGCATAACCAACTTGTTTTCTGGGGAAATCACGATTGTACTGCTTGCCGCTTTACAAATCGGGTCTTCAATCTTGTTTCCACCATCTTGTCGGAGTGTGATGAATGCCTGATTGAGATAGACATTTTTCTTTTTTCCCCAATTCTCCAATTCTTTGAGCGAACTAGCAGACAAGCCATGTTCCTTCGCCAATTCATTGTATTCGAAAACGGGGTTGAGAATGAGAATCAAGTTGTTTGGCAAACAAATCTCTTCCAAAACTTGCCCAATTTGGTGGACATTATGCTCCAAAACTGTGAAAATAATATCAGGTCTTTCGCCTAGTTTTTTGGCAACTTCAATGGAGCGCATCACGGCATCGAAGCATTTCACTCCTCTCGACTCGTCATGTTCCTCTTTGATTGGGGAATCTAAAGAGAAGTGCAAGCATATCAATCAAACCTTTGAACTTCTCGGCATATTTCGGATAAAGCAACCCATTTGTGGTCACGGTTGTAATAAATCCTTTCTGCTTTGCCATCCGCAAGAGTTTGTCTAGTTGCCGTGCAAAAGTGGCTCGCCTCCTGTGAAATCAATTACATTCACGCCCAAACGCTTCAAATCATCCATGTTTTTCTCGGCATTCTCCATAGTAATATATGGAGAAGGTCGTTCCCAAATATCGCAGAAACCACATTTGGCATTGCAACGGTAAGTGAGATAATAATTACAGAGAACAGGACGATTGATTAGACGCATGAAGTTGGCTTTGTTTGGAGACAAAGTTAGTGGGTAGAGTTTACATAAATGCTTGGAGAAAGGAAAAAGGAAGAAAGTGTAAGGATTTCATACTTACAATTAACAATTCAGATTGTACAGAGACTATTGCGCAGATTAGTAACTCACATTACGCAGTCTGCAAATTTGGATTCAAAAGAGTAAGTTTTTTCGCTTACTACCAACCATCTGAAGATGGTTGCAATTGAATTTGTCAAGGGATTCTTTATTCTAATTCTTTGTCTTTGATGAACATCCATCTGAAGATGGATGCAATTGAATAGGCTTTTGTAATACTAATTCGGAGAATTTTCATGATTTCAAAAGAAATAGAACTAAAAACGAGCAAATCTATTCCTATTAATGTTGTTCCCATCTGACTTGTCGGATAAATTGAGGTTTTGCGCAATGTCAGTCAGTTGGTAGAGTGTGGTTGTCTGACATTTTTTGTGGAGTAGCCTTCAAGTGAGGAGGCTTGAAAGAAAAGAGTTCGTTTTCTACGCTTTTAGCACAGAAAATCAATATTGGTTTTTACTGTTTACAAACACCACAAAACTTGTCAGACAACCCATATCTTGCTACTTTTGGAGGAGGACACAAGATAAGAGATTTTATCTATTCGGTTGAGGAGGACACTTTGGTGCTTTCTCTTGAAAAAATATATCTATATACACATCATCAGAAAAGTTGCATTTAATACTTGAATGTAGGGCGCATCTCATTTTGTCGCAATAAATTAAAATGCACTTTTTATGAATGCTAGATTTCTAATAAACCCAACGTCTGGCAGGGTTTTCAACCTCTGCCAGCGTATGCTTTTTTAGTGTGCGACATTTTGAGATGCGCCCTGAATGTAAGTTAAGTATTCGTTGTTAAATATTTTCCTATTTGTAAAAACACAAACATTTGATTGTCAATTATATATGTCGCTTTGGACTGACGACTAAAGACTTTGTACTACTTACCATCTGTTTTGAACAAACACAATCATTCAATCAACTGCGATATTTTGGGATGCGCCCAAAAAAACAAAGCACAAATTCATTTCAAATTTCCCGCAACTTTCAACAGTGACCGATAAATCCAGCATCCTAACCCTTCAATGAAAATTCAGGAGCAATTATACATCCTATTCAATATTCGCAAAAGCGAAGGAGACACTGTTTCCAAAATCCTGTTATTTTCTTTCTTTCAGAATGTAGGTTTGGCACTGCTCTTTTCAACCGCTAATGTACTCTATCTCAGTCAGGTAGATATTAAAACTTTGCCCTACGTGTTTGTGGCAACTGCCTTTTTAATGTTCCTTTTAGAGTTTCTCTATGAACGCCTAGAACAAATTTGGACAGTTGGCAAAATCATTATGGCAATTTTGGTCGGGCTGACTGTTTCCATGTTGGTTTTCAGGGTTGTTCTCGGTTTTGGTAAAAATGCAGATTGGTTGCTTTTCACGCTAATTGTCTGGGAACGAGTTGCTTCGCTGACGGCAAACTCGGAATTTGGCAAAGTGAACGCCATGATTTTTGATGTGCGCCAAAGCAAAAGACTTTTCGGATTGTTAGGTTCTGCCGAAATCCCTGCCAAAATAATTGGTGTTTTGATTGCTCCAGTACTGATTACTTTCAGCGCAATTTCCATAGAAGATATGCTGATTGGCTCGGCAATATTCTTGGCAATTTCTGTCTTTCTTTTCAAGGCAATCAAAAAGAAACATAAAGATAGGCTGGATTTGGTAGTTCGCAGAGGAGTTACCAAAATCAAGAAATCCAGAAAAACTACCATTCAGAAATTCATTGCCGATTTTTTTGGGACTCGCTACGTGCTTTATCTCGGTATTTTCATGTTCTGTGTCGTGGGAATCAGCGTTTTTGTGGAATATGCTTTCCTGAAAGAAGTGGAAACTGCCTTCTCCGACCAAGAAAACCTTGCCTATTTCTTCGGAATTTTCTTTGCATTGGGGCAAGCAATAGTTTTTGTTGCCAAAACTTTCTTTTCTGGGAGAATCATCAACAAATATGGGTTGAAAGTTTCATTGAATTTCCTTCCGTTCGGATTGCTCATTCTGACTGCTTTGTTCTTTTTGAGCGAACTGTTTTTCGGGGAAATCCACTTATGGGTAATTGGCTTTATGATGCTTTATACCAACATTACCAAAAGTTCTCTGACCGACCCAACTTTCTTTACCCTATTTCAGCCACTCGATAAAAAAATCAGATTTGAGAAATACAATGCGGTCGGAATTGTAGAAAATCTCTCTTATGCAGTAGCAGGATTTACGTTGATTGGAATCAATTTCATTGGCAATTTCTCCAAAGCAGAACCGCTTGTTTTATTCGTGCTTCTGCTTACCATTGTGTTGGTAGGCTACAATTCTTGGTTGTCAAAAAAATCCAGCCAGAATACCAGAATATGCTTCATAGAGCTTGAAAAGCAGGACTTTAGAAGGGATTGAAGTAGAGTTGCAAGATGCAAACTCCATCGAAGTCTTGCTCGAAAAGCTGAAAAGTCAGCACATTGGAGAGGTGTTGTATGCGCTCAATTTCTTGGTCAAATTTGAGCATTCTTCGCTAAAAAAAGAACTGCCAAAGTTGCTCCAACACTCTTCGGAAGAAGTCCGCTTTGAGGTTCTGAAATTGATTGAAATCAATAAACTCCAACGTTTTGAGTCTGTGGTTCGCTCAGTAATTGCCAGCCCAGCTTCCAGTTCTCGGCTCAAAGCCAAGGCAATCAATGCTTATACCGCCATTGCCTCGCAAGATTTTGTGGAGGAAATATCACCCTATTTGAACGATTCAAACGAGTTTCTGCAAACTGGTGCCATGATTGGCTTGATTCGGAATGGGGGAATTAGTGGAATCATTTCCGCAGGGGAAAAACTGATTTCCCTCGTAAGTTCGCCTGTGGAACGAGACCGAAAATTTGCTGCATTTGTTGTGGGAGAAGTCGGAATTCGGAATTTTTACCAACCGCTGATGACTTTGCTGAATGATTCTTCTGAGGAAGTAGTGAAAGCGGCTTTGGATGCGGCAGGGAAAATCAAGAATATGCGTTTGGCACAGGCAATGGTGGCGCAATTGGCAAAACCTCGTGTGTTTGAATCTGCTGGTCGCTCCATTATTAAGCTAGGCAAACCTGCTTTGCCATTCTTGGAAATGGCTTTTATGGAGAATAAAGATGACTTGAAAAAACTCCGCAGAGTCGCTTACGTAAGTGGAAGAATTGGCGGAAAAGAAGCGAGTAGCACACTCAAAACGAAACTTTCAATTGCCCAGCCAGAAATACGTAACCAAATTCTCATTTCATTAGATAGCACAAAATACAAAGCAACTATTGCAGAAAATCCTAGACTTATCGGATTCATTAACAGAGAGTTAGAGGAAGCGACTTACTTATTGCTTCTGTCTCCAAACTTTCACAGAAAATGAAGAAAATCCGCTTTTGGTAGATGCTTTGTACCAAGAAATGCAACAAAATCTGAATAGAATATTGCTACTGCTTTCATTTGTATTTCATAAAATCCAACAGGTAAAAGCAAATTTATTTTTAGATGAAAGAGAGAAAAAGGCAAATGCCATTGAAATGCTAGATGTATTATTGCCATCTGATTTGAAACGGAAAATATTCCCACTTTTAGAAGACATTCCCGATAAGCAAAAAGTAGATAAGTTACTCGTCTATTTCCCAAAAGAACGGAAAAATGGCGAGCAACTTTTGGCAGATTTAGTGTCTCCAGAATGCCAATTCATCAACGTTTGGACGAAAGCTGTGGCAATCAATTCGCTTGAAGAAAACACCCACAGTTGGTTTGCGAAAATGCGTTGCTTCATTATATGAAAGACAAACATCCGTTGCTATCAGAAACAGCATCAGTAGCTTTTCATCAAAACAATCCAGAAAAATTCTCTCAAATTCTGAAATACTCTCCTAAACAATGAGCAGGAAATCATGCAAAAAGTAAAAGTGCAAATCGACTCGGAAAACAAGCATAAACTCTTTCAGATAGAGAAAGTTTTACTGCTGAAAACAGTCAGTATTTTCAAAGATACTTCGGAGGAAATTCTCACAGAAATTGCTTCGATTTTAGAAGAAGTGGATTTGAAAGAAGGGGAAACCGTATTTGAAAAAGGAACGGAAGGAGATTGTATGTACGTGATTTTCAGCGGGAAAGTGAAAGTGCACGATGGAGAAAGCATATTTGCCCACTTGAGCGACAGAGATTTTTTCGGGGAACTTTCACTGCTCGATCCCAGAACCTCGGTCTGCCAGCGTAACTGCTGTGGAAGACACTTTTTTGCTCCAACTCAACCAAGATGTTTTCTACGAAATCATGGCAGACAGAATCGAAGTAGTTCGGGGAATTGTAAGGATTCTGATTCGTAGATTGCGAGACCAAAACACACTCATTTCCGATTTGAAAAATGAAGTCAAAACCTTAAGTTGAAAATGTATTACCACAGTTTGCTCGTATGAAAGTCCTTCATGTATAAACAATCTGATACTCGTTTTAATTTGAAATCTAGAACTTAGATTTACCACATTGTTTCAAATGCAAAACCTTCAACAACTATACATTGATAAGCCTTTTCAAAAAAACATATTCTCCGCAAGAAAGAGCCATTTTTAGGTTTTTAAGGAAAAATGAACTCTTCAGCGAACTGACTGACAAAGAAATGTCGGAATTTTTGCCGTTTATGCACTTGAGAAATTATGGAAAGAATGAAGTCGTATTTTTCAGAGGCGATCCAAGCCAAGCATTATATATTGTGAAAAAAGGAATTATTTCCCTCAATATTGATATAGAAGACCAGTTTGAGGAACTGATGAAAGTAAAAACTGCCAGTTTTTTTGGAGACAATTCCTTATTGCCCGATAAGCACAGAATCTACCACGCAGTTTGTGTAACCGAATCAGCACAAATTTATGTGATTCCCCGACTGAATATTGTAGAAGTTTTTGAGAGCAACCTCAAAATAAAATCGAAAATGATGACTGCCATGGCAGATTATTACAATGGCTATACTTCCCAACTATTTACTTCTTACAGAGAGAGTTTTGGCTTCTTCGATTTGAACAAAAGTGTATCTCCCGAAGAACCAGTAAAATCTACTATTTTTCTACATTTCCAACAGAAAACTCATTGTGTCAACTCCATCGGCATAATCTGTCATTTTTGGGAATTGCGCTTGCCCAAACGGCAAACTATTCGGATAATCTTCCATTGTGGGAAACTACGCATTGGATTTTGTCTTCCAATGTCTTTAATCTCATTTGGAGTTGCTCTTCAGATTCGTATTCTTCATAATAAAGTACAGAAATTGGAGAAACCAGTTGCTCGCTTTCTGTCAGCAATAAACTCCCATTGTCCAAGGTGTTTTACTCTATTTACCAAATAAATGGATTTATTGTAATCGTAATTATTATTGTATTTATGGTTTTCCGCAATTTCATTTCCCTTCTCTTCTAGCGCAGAAAGTAATGGAATGAAATCGTGATTTTTGTGGCACAAAAACTTTGGAAACATTTCTGCAACCCAAACCATAATAGGCAAAAATATCGTTTCCAATTCTTTCAAATCCTCCCTACTTTCCGTTCCATTCAAAACAGCTACGGAAGTTCTGTTTTTACGAATAATTTTTGGTTTGTCTCTAAAATAATATTCAAAATAGCGGGCAGAGTTGTCTGAACCCGTGGCAATAAGCGCATTCACATCATTCATTCGCTCCACAAATTGAATTTGGTTGGAGAATTCAGGTTCGATTTCAATCAACAATTCGGCTACTTTCTTAATCAAAGCAGTATCTTGCGAACTTGGTTTTGCGTGCAGAATATGCCCACTCGCCAACACGCAAATGAAGTCATGAACTCCAACCAAGGGAATATTCCCCGCCATGATTAGCACCAATTTTCTTCGGTTCGATGGAGTCGGAAATGTCATATTCTGAAATCCATTCGGCAAACGAATTTGGTTCGAGATAGCTTATCAATCCATCAATTGCCAATTGCGTGTCGGCAGGTTTGAACCAAGAATTTCCAGATTCTGCCAATCTTTTCCAATGGTCGAGTGTGGCTTCATCCAAGTTTTTAAGTTCTTTGGTGGAGTTGGTTGAAAGCGTTAATTCTCTGCTGTAATTTCATTTTTGGCTATTTTTTGGACTTTGGTTGCAAAGTTATCATCTAATTCACAGGATTCGGAGATTTACCGTATTTTACTGTTGGAGTCAACAAGGCAATTCTTGAAAGTCCAATCTTGTAAAACCCAATCATTCAATCACTCGCAAAGTCTTGCAGAGCACTCCGAGGGATTCACTTTGCGATTTTCTAGTATGTTGCCTTTCGTTTGCATTGCATTAGCAAAACTCATTTCACTATTTTTGAAATAGGAGTTTCCCAATCCAACCAAAATGAAAAGCAGAAAAAGCAACGAAGCCGAGCTGAAATCGAAACAGGCAAACAGAAAAATCAAGCAAACTCTCAACCGAAATTTAATTGGTTGGTGGAGATGGGGAAGCAATGTGCTTTTGGGGTTGATTGCCCGACTGTTGATTGATTTGGTTTATGCGCTCCGGGAAGAGGATTATCCGCTTTTTTCGTGGGAAAATCTGCCAAATTACATCTATACAATTGGTCTTTGCTTTCATCATTATTGAAGGAATTAGGGCAATCAACCGCTATTTAGACAATGTTGTTCCTTGGGAAGCCAGTCAAAAAAGGCGATTTTGGTGTGCAAGCAATCACAAATATTGCTGTATATGCTTTTTGTGAATAACGTGATTCGACTCGCTTTCATAAAAGTCATTTTGCCTGACAGCAAAATTATTTTTCAGGAACAAGTCATCATCAATATTGTGGTAATTGTGCTTTTGCTGATTGTGGAGTTGGTGGATTTTGGGATTTTCTCGCTCAACTTATGGCGAGTTTCCTTGGGCGAGGTGGAGCGATTCAAAAAGGAAAGTATTGAGTTCCAACTGGCAACTTTGAAAGCGCAGGTAAACCCACATTTCCTGTTCAATAGCCTAAA
Organism: uncultured Cytophagales bacterium; assembly: GCA_963729615.1. Lineage (GTDB taxonomy): Bacteria > Bacteroidota > Bacteroidia > Cytophagales > Flammeovirgaceae > JBLIFI01. The sequence goes on along the minus strand of CAVSOI010000016.1, from coordinate 16,401 downwards.
TACGCTTTCTTCTTTGGTTTATCAAAATCAGGATTCGGCCGCTTTATTTGTAAGAAGGTTGGCAAGGGTTTACAGGTATGTTTTGGAGAACCAAGAACGGGAAATGGTAAAACTTAAGCGAGGAAATTCGTTGCTTGGAAGATTACATTTCCCTACTAACCACCAGATTTGGCGAAAGTATTCAGTTCAATATTGACATTCCGAAAAAGAGCAAAAAGAAATTCATTGCGCCCATGACTTTGCAAATGTTGGTGGAAAATGCCATTAAGCACAACATAAAGACAAGAGAAAGCCACTACAAATAAATATCAAATTGGAAAATCATAAAATACTGGTTTCCAACAACTTGCAATCTAAACAAAGGGTCGGATTTTCTTCTGGAATTGGCCTAGATAATATAGAAAGCCGTTATGCTTTCCTGACTGACCAAAAAGTGGAAATCATGTATAATGATGAGCGATTTACCGTAAAAATTCCGTTGTTGGATTCGGAGCAAGGATTTGAATTTGTGAGAACGATGTAAGATAAAATTGGTTGCCTGACAAGTCTTATGGTGACTAAAGGGGTTGGGCTACTCTAGGGATAATTCGGCACAAGCGGATCCGCCTGCGGACGCTCAATGCCGTTAAGTTAAGGAGATTTGACTTCAGTCGGAGCCTGATTTCCATTTTCGCCACGGTTCTTAAGAACCTGCGCCAGCGTTTTACGCTTGTCATGTTTCACAACGTTGTTAACCAAAATTGAAATGTTCTTCTTTTTTACAAAGGTATGTTCTTCTAGGAAAAAGAACCTACAGATTCTCTCCAACCAATAAATTTTTTGGACTTTGGACAAAAATCTACCGACTCTTTTAAGTGGAAACTATCAGATTCGAACTGATGACCCCCGCCCTGTCAAGGCGATGCTCTAAACCAACTGAGCTAAGCTTCCATTTTAGAATTGCAATGATAAGACTTTTTTTGATAGTGTAAAATAGTTGCAGATTTTCAACAGGGCAACCGCATCTAAATTTAAGCACTTTTTATCCGTAGAAACCTAATTAAAATCGTTATTCAATGACAATTAGGAACGGGAAATAAATAAACTACTATTTTATTGAAGTTTATTTTTAGAGCTAGTCTAGGCATAAAAGTTTGGCATAGCTCCGCTACGGCAAACTTTTTTAACGAAGAATAGGTCAAAAAGAAGCGAGATAAAAAGTAGCACTTTATCTAAATTCCGTTCCTTAACTGTTGGTCTCACAACTTATTTCTTTTTTCACGTTCTTTTTATGCTTAAATTTTCAGCCCAATCCAAGACTTGCGATACTTATCGCTAAGACCAACAACGGCCATTTTTTTGTAAAATCCGAAATAGAATCTTTTTTTTGATGCGGTTGCCCTAGATTTTCAATTCCCTAACCTCAAACTTACTCCAGCAAATACTCGCTCGGATTCAAATAAAACATTTTTTTCCAGCCTTGCGTGCTATCATCAATCAGCCAGAAATGTGGAAAAACAGAAAAAATGGAGTAATGAAGATGAGCAGGTCGATTTTTGGCATTTCCCGAATTCCCTACCAACCCAATCAAGTCGCCTTTTCCAATCAATCCAAATTTAGACTTTGGCACTGTTTTCAAATGAGCGAAGTAATGGATTTTCCATTTCGCACCGAGCAGGTAAACCACATTTCCACCATCTCGGAGTTTACCACTCCAAATAACTAAACCATTTGTAGGGGAAATCACAGGCGTTTCGGCTGGAGAGAATATATCAATTCCTTTATGAGTTGTCAGAATTCCCCAGGGTTCGTGCCAAAATGTAGCATGATTCCAAGATGCTTGGAGTACGCATTTTCAACGGGAATAATTGGGGATTCATCGGGAATGAGAAAGCCGATGAGAACAATTGAGAAAACTGAATACTTGCCAAATTTGAGGAAGTTATTACTTGGAGCTTCTTGGATTTGTCTGTCTAGGCAAATTCTCTGTCAATTAAGGGAGTTCAGGGTCTGTGGTCATAAAAACGGTCATGTCATATTGCCAATCGGTAACGATACTGCAAACCATTTCCTTATCTTTCACTTTTTCTATTTTCATCATTTTCACTACTTCCTCTTCAATATTGGTCAGCACAATCATATTTTCTTCTGCCACATATTTCCATTTCCCTTTCATTGCCCTGCCTTCCTCTACTGCCTCAAAAGTATCATCATCGTAAAGATTGAGAATGTCGGGTTTTTCCTCCTTCGTCAAATCATACTCCACGCCCATTATTTTATATTTCGTGAAAACCCATTTTTTGCAAATCGTAGTTTTTACAGATTTTTTTTGGGAAAAGCACACCGAAGAACAGGCACAAAAAACAATAAATAACGATAATATTTTTTGGTAGTTGAGTTTCATAATAGGAAATCTAGGAGATGGGCATTTTGAAGTCCGTAGAACATGGTTCTTATCAAAGATGCAAATAAATTGTGAATGGTTGCATTTGTCGAAAATAATATGACATTCTTTTACAAATTATCACAAAAACTTAACATTATCTAGCTTTGAAAGCCATCCTTCCATTTGGTAATTATTGACAGATAATGCTCGAACGCTGGTGCAAGCGAGGACGATTGCACCAATCAACGCTGGCGCAGGTTGGCGATTGCGCCCTTGACTGATGTTTATGATAACTTAATTATAACGGTTTTATTTATCATTTTTAATTTGCTGGCCGTAAAGTGTTTTAATTAGATCGCTAGATTGCTAAAAACCCAATAATTAGCGTAAAAAAGCTATTTATTCATTAGCCACTTATAGACTTTTTTCATTGTTTTTTGAGAGCATCCAGAGAAGAAGAAAGCATAAATCAATCCATATTTTGCTTGGAGTTTCCAGTGTCCGTGCTTGTCGTAATCTCTTGCCGAGACCAAAACATCTTGCTGAATCACGTTGAAAGAACCGATTTTCTTAATTCTTTGAATCAACTCGTACTCTTCCATCAAGTCTATGGATTCATCGTATCCACCTAATTTACGAAATAAATCTCGCTCCATAAAAAGTGTTTGCCCTCCGCCTCTGAAAAAAGTACCGCTGAATCTGGTAAACCAAGAATTTGTGCGCAAAAACCAATCATCTGTGTCGAACAAAGACCGAAAACAGCCCGCATCGCAAAACTCCAATTCGTGAAGTACAGATTCAGAAAAATTTTTGGGAGGAAAAGCATCTGCATGGATGAAATGAACAACCGCTGATTTAGCATGTTTCACTCCCAAATTCATTTGGACTGCCCGCCCTTTTTTGTGTGAGTGAGATAATTTTTGCACCTAATTTCTCGGCTATTTCGCAAGTTCTATCTTTGCTTCCGCATCTACCAAAATAATTTCCTGCACCAAATTATTTATGTCATTTTGTTGGAGATGAGGAATGAGTTTGGCTATGAAAAACTCCTCGTTCAGCGTAGGAATGATAATGCTAATTTTTCTTTTTGAATACATAGATGCAAAATAGAAAGATAGAGGAGAAAAATTAGTAAATCATCCCTTTCAGTTCTACTTTTTCAACAATTCCAAAACTTTCTCTTCTGCTGGAGTGAGATAATTTTTGCCTTCTTCATTAGATTGCAATTCATCTGGCAATGGGCAACTTTCCAAACTGAACTTTAAGATTTCAGGATGCACATAATATTGCCTGCAAACCGCTTTTGTGTTCCCCAACTTTTTGGAAATCAATTTAATGAGTGTCGGCTCCAGTTTTTTCCTAGGATTTTCTGCACAAACTGCCTGCGCCTTACATGCCATTTTCAGAGAGAGCACAGTTCCGCCCCAAGTTCGGAAATTTTTGGCGGAAATAGCTTTGCCCGAAACCTTTCTCAAATATTCGTTCACATCGGCCGAATCTATGGCCTCGTAGCCATTCTTGGTTTTGTATCTGAAAACCTCATATCCTGGCAATTCCGAACATTGTGTCAGCAGTTTTTTCAGTTTCTTATCTTTAATCTTCACTTTCCGAATTTTCCCACTTTTCGCCTTGTATTTGAGTTTGATTTTATCTCCCTCCAAATCTAAGTGTTTCCTCCTCAAAGTAGTCAACCCGAAAGTCTCGTTAGAATTCTTGTATTGTTCGTTTCCAATTCGCAAAAAACCTTCATCCATCAATCTCACTGCCAGCGCCACTACTTTATCTTTGTCCCATTCTCTTTTCCTCAAATCCTTTTGGACAGCTTCACGTATTTGCGGGAGCGATTCGCCAAACTTGAATCAGGAAATCGAACTTGGTTTGGTTGGAGTATTTGCTCCATAATTCATGATACAAATATTGCTTTCTATTTTTCAAATCTCTTCCTGTAGATTGCAAATGACCGTTCTTCAAAGAACAAATCCAGACATTTTCCCACATTGGCGGAATTTTCATGGCATCAATTCTTTTGAGGGCCACTTTAGATTTGAGCGGTTTGTTCTTCTTATCGTAATAGCGAAATCCTTTTCCCCACTTTTTGCGAGAAAATCCTGGAGAATTGTCAGAAACATACACTAACTCTGGTGGTAACTCGTGCATAGGAATAATTTGTTAATATTAGTGATTATTGACAAAAAAAATACTTATGGAATTTGAAGATTGGCAGGTTCTTGTGGGAGTTGCTACCAACAATACTACCAACTTCCGATACAAAAACTTTGTCAAAATCACTATTGGATTTGTGGAGATTGAAAAACTTATTCATTAACTTTTTGTTTCGGTAAAAGTTAATGATTTTGCAGAAATTATTCCCGATTTCCACGAAATGAAAAACACAAAACACTCGCTTTTCTTTTTGCTCATGCTACTCTTCTCCTGCGGAAGTGAGGAAAACTCGCCTTCTCCACAAGAAGCAGAAAGCAATAAAATTATTGGGTTGGATTTGTCTTTCGCCCCAGAACTTGAACAGGAAATCGACTTTAAGAACTCCAAAGGAGAAGAAAAAGACATTTTGGAGATTGCCAAAACAGCAGGTTGCAACACCGTTCGACTCAGGCTTTGGAAAGACCCGAAAAACAAATTTTCTGGGTTTGAAGAAGTGAAAGCATTCTCCAGCAAAATTAAAAAGCAAGGATTGAAAGTTTGGCTGACCGTTCATTATTCTGACACTTGGGCAGACCCTGGCGCACAGAAAATCCCTTCGGCTTGGGTCGGATTGAGTTTGAGCGAATTGGAAAAGGAAATTTCGGATTACACAAGCAAAATTGTTCGTGAAATCCGACCTGAATATATTCAGATTGGCAACGAAATCAACGATGGTTTCCTTTGGGGGAAAGGCAGGCTGAACGAGGATTTCGATAGGTTGGCAACCTCGGCCATCAAGGCGGTTAGGGCGGAATCCAGCCAAGCGAAAATTATGTTGCATTTTGCGGGAATTGACAATAGCGATTGGTTTTTCGGCAGAGTGAAATCATTGGATTATGATATTATCGGACTTTCCTACTATCCAATTCACCATGGAAAAGATTTGCAAAAGCTAGAAAATACCATTCAAAATTTAGGTAACGAGCACGATAAACCCGTGATTATTGCCGAAACGGCTTATCCCTTCACACTCGGATGGAACGACTATACGAACAATGTAGTCGGATTGGAAAACCAGCTGATAAGTGGTTTCCCCGCCACAGAAACTGGTCAGGCGAAATTCCTCCGAAAAATAAAAGAAATCTCCACATCATCTGAAAAAGCCATCGGCTTCTGCTATTGGGGCGCAGAATATGTGGCTTCGAAAGGAGATACTGCCACAAATGGCTCATCTTGGGAAAATCAGGCTTTGTTCGATTTCAATTTCCAAGCTACGGAAGCGTTGAGAGTTTTAGGAGAAAAATAAGAAGGATTGAAGATACTGGATTGCGAAATAGCAAATTAAAGAATCTTTGGCAAAACCCGTAGTTGAATTTAAGATTGATGATTTTAAGATTTCAAATAAAAACGTTTAAAGTCATCTTTTGATTTTTTAGCATGTTAGATAACGCAATCTAAACAGCTTATTATTTCTCGAAGTCATAATCTCTTTCTACTTTGCAAATTCTAGCTTTGTAAGCTTTGTACCAGTCTGCCCTTCCTTTCTGCTGAGCAAAAAGATGCTCGGAATTTGCTTTCCAGCTCTTAATGGCTTCAAGGCTTTCCCAGTAGGAAACGGTAATTCCGATATTGCCATTGGCAGTTTCCATTCCCAAGAAGCCTTGTTGCTCTTGGGCAAGTTCCACCATTCTGTCTGCCATTTCTGCATAGCCTTCTGCAATAGTCAATTTTATAGAAGTGAAAATCACTGCGTAGTACGGTGGCTTTGGCGTGTTTGAGATTGGCATGGCTTGTTTGGATGATGTTGTTGATAGATTTCTCATGCAAATAAGTGTCTAATTTCGTAACAACCCGAATAATGGGTTTAAAGATTTGATTTTTAGAAAGTTAGCTGTGCTATAGATAAATGCCTTGACTTTGCATACCGTAATGCGGTTTTCCCTAACCGCAACTATTCAGGAGCATTATTCCATAAGAAAAGTATGCAAAGTTAAATCAGTTATCTATATTTCTAGGGTAGTCAAAATTTGAGAGCTGATTACCAAATACTTAAATCATTTTTAATTCTTAATTCTTCATGGCCAGGCCACCCTGTTTTAATTTCCCCAATCCATAATTGTACTTATCAAATACACAACTCATAATTGGGGTTAACACCAAAATCAAAACCTCCAACCACTTCCATTCCCACCCAAAATTCCTTACTTTAGATTCTCCAACCAAAAACCGAACAAATGGATTTGAATAAAGAAGAACTCAAACAACTCATAAAGGAAACCGTGAAGGAAGCGTTGCAAGAATATTTCCCGAAAACCAGTGAGCAAACCGCTGAATCTGACCTGAAAAAAGATTACCAAGCCATTTTTGATGAAGCAATGGCAAAAGTCGCTCGTGGGGAAATGACACAGGAACAGGCTGGAGAAATTATTGCCCAAGCGCACCAAAAGCTAAACTCTCCAAAAAACTATTCGCAACAAGATTTTGCCACGCAGTTTGAGCAATTCAAGAACTCCGTTTCTGATTGGGAGAAAGAAATGGAAACATTCTCGGGTAAAAGTGGCGAGCCTACGGAAGATATGTTGCAACGCATGAAAGCCAGAACCGATGAGGCAGATGCAGAAGCTAAAAAAGCCTTGGAACTCAAAAAAATGAATGAAGAAGCTGCCAAAGCAAAGGCGGAAATGAGCTTGAAGGAAATGAAAGATAAACTGAAGAATGGGTAAAAAATGGAGAATTATGAACTAAGAAAGAAGAGTTTCTAGAGAGCTTAAGTAGCCAGACGAAATTACCGTAACATCTTATCTATTGTAAGATACCCCAATTATGAGTTATGTATTTGATAAGTACAATTATGGATTGGGGAAATTAATAATGGTTCAAATACTTGATAATCAGCATATTGTATTTTAAATATTTTGCCAAATTTTTATTTAAAAGTCTAATAAAAATGCAATTCAATAAATTTCAATATCTGATTTTTCTCATACTACTGGACATGTGTGAAAAGCTGGCGGTGTAGTTGGATGCAACCCCAGACAGTTCCCGCCAGTCTTAAAACGGTTTCTAGCCTGCACATTGGCAGGTCTTACAGACACTGCCGAGTGTTTAATCAAAAAATGTCCAGTAGTATGTCTTTGGCTTAAATTACAGTATAAAGTTCTGATTTTCATAATTTTACATTTTCAAATAGTCAATGAATTCTTCTGCAAATACTTCGGTATATTTATTCGAACCTTGTTCTGATAAATGAATTCCGTCAGCGAAGTTTCCTTTTTGGAATAAACTCGAAAATTTAAGCTGGTTGCTTGGAGAGAGTTTATGGGAACTGTCCAATTTATTGAAAACTCCTACTAAAATATCGGCTTCGTTTTCGCTCAATTTATACGGGAGAAACACAATCAGCTTTGACCCTCTTTTCTTTGAATATAGAATGAGATTTTGAATCCTTTTGAAGTAGGATTGTGTCAACCCTTCCCTCTGCAAGTCATATTTTTTCAGTAATCCTAAATGAACTCCTGAATTGTAAGCAATATCAATTTCTAATTCTGGCTTTGCCAAAGGTGAATAGCCTTTTTGGATTGAGTAAAAATCACTCTCCATATTCGAACGGAGCGATTTGATGTGTCTGGCACTCATTTGCAACAAAACGGATTGGGTAGAAATTCCATCAGATATAAATTTAAAGAAATCCCTAGAAAGCAAATTTAAGGCAAAGTTATAATCTTCTTTTTCGTAGTCGGGGCTGAACTGGACGTGGTGCAATTGGCTTGGAGTTGAAAGCTCCAAAAAGATATACTCTATCTTCGATTTGCTGTTTTCCAATGCCGATTTGACCAGCTTTTCTGTGTCGGGCATAAAAAATCCGCCCATTGCCAAATTGAATGATTTTATATTTTCAGACCGCAAAAGGGAATCGAACAAGACAGGGTTTATTCCGTGTTCTGTCCTGCTGTTTCCGACAAAAAGCGTGTTGTAATCGTGTTGAGCAATGTGGTTGAGCTTGGGCAGGTTGGCTGAAAAGTCATCTACACTTGCGCCAAGCAAAAACTGCATCGCAACCCTGATGGCAATGAGGAGAAATCCGAAAAAGAACAGCTTGCTAAATAGTCTTTTTCATGGTTGAAACTTAGAACTGGAAGTAGAAAAAACCTTCCGATTTGAGAAATCCAAAATTAAAAATCAGTTCGGCTATTACAAAGTAGAATGCCCATCTGAAAATAGGATTGAGCTTGCCAATGGCTTCTGGAATGGGTTTTCCTTTTGCCCAAACATGCACCAAATCCATAAACAAAAGAATGGAAATCAAAAAAAGAAATGGAAATGAGCCAATTGCAATCAGATTTCTGGTCTCATCGAAAATATTCCCGAACATACTCCAAGCGGTTGCCAAATCTTTTGCCCGAAACCAAAGTCCAATCAAAGTTCCGATTCCAAATGAAGTAATGGTTGCCAACGTATTGAATATTTTTGGATAATTGGTAATTCCCAACCAATCGAAAAATCGAAATCTGAGTGTTTTCGTGCTTTGTTCTGCTACTACCAAAACCCCGTTGAGCAATCCCCAAATTACGAATCCCCAACTGGCTCCGTGCCACAAACCAATGAGCAAATAGATAAAAAGCAGGTTTGCGAACATTCGCCATTTGTGTTTTACCTTGGCACTCATGGGGAAAAACACATAATCTCGAAACCAAGTGGTAAGCGAAATATGCCAACCTCTCCAGTAATTTGTGCGGGAATTGGCGGCATAAACTCTATCGTCAAAATTTTTGGAGAGTTTAAAACCCAGCATTCTTGCCGAGCCAATGGCAATATCGGAATAGGCAGAAAAATCTGTGAAAACCTGTAAAGTGAAAAATGCGCAAGCGAGCCAAATGGTAAATCCCGAATGGCTTTCGGGTTGCTCAAAAACAATATCTACATAGTTTTGGAGTCGGCTAGAAACAACCATTTTCTTGAACATTCCCCACAAAATGAGTCTCAATCCCCAAACTGCATTCTGGTAGCTAAACGGGTCTCTTTCTTCAATTTGCGGAAGCAATTTTTTTGCTCGCTCAATGGGTCTGGCAAGTAGCTGCGGAAAAAAAGACACGAAAACAGCATATTTCCCAAAGTGCTTTTTTGGCTTCAAATAGCCCTTGTAAATATCCAAAAGATAACTTAACGACTGGAATGTGAAGAAAGAAATCCCCAACGGCAACAATAATCCATGGAATTTAAGCGGATTTTTCATTTCAAAAATGCTCAATCCGTCCGATACAATTTGGTTGAAAAAGTTGTAATATTTCAACCCAAGCAAGGGCAATAAGGTAAGCGTAATAAATAGCCAAAGCAGTTTTTTTCTAGTCCTTTTGTTTTGGCATTTGGCAATTTCCCTTCCGCCCAAATAACTTGTGACCGTAACAGTAATTAGAATAACGAGGTAGGAAAACCCGAATAGGGAATAAAAGAAATAGCTGACCAGCAACAACCAAATCCAACTTATTTTTTTAGGAATTTGGAAGTAGATAATTGTAACGAAAACCAAAAAAAGAAGGTACTCAAAAGAACCGAATTGCATAATTAAACACGTTATGCTATTTACTAACGAAGGGTCGTATTCTTTTATAATTTGCTATAAATGAGAGTGTTAAGAACTCAAAATAAGAAATTATTTAGGCTAGACTATTTAGGCATATTAAAGAAATAAACTAAACATTTCTCTTGTTTCTTTTTGGTCCGGGACACGCTGTCTATTCTTCGTTAAAAATATTAGCCATAGTGTCGGACTGGCGTTCCAGTGCTATGCCTAATATTTTTGCCTAAACTAGTCTCAAAAACAAACCGCAATAAATATCCATTTTATTTCTTTGATATGCCTTATTTCAGCACGATTTTGAGTGGAAGTTTTTTGATTCCACGCATCATCACGCTGTCTTCCCAAGTGATTGGGTTTGCCAACTCAAAGTTAAATTGAGCTTTTGTGAGTGCTTTCAAGAACAGATTCCCTTCGTCTCTTGCCAGTTTCGCTCCTAAACAATGGTGCATACTGTAGCCGAAAGCAATATGACGATTTGGCTTTCTATCTAATTGGAGTTGGGTTGGGTTTTCAAAATGAGTATCGTCAAAATTTGCACTTGCCAAACAAGCATAAATCCACTCATCTTTTTTGATTTGTTTTCCGTCTATTTCCGAATTTTCCAAGACTTGCCTAACAGTAAACTGCAACGGGTTTGTGTATCGGAGCAATTCTTCTGTGGAACTGGAAATGGCATTAGGATTTTGCAAAAGCCAATTGTAAGATTCAGGATTGCTTACCAAGCAATACATCATTTGCCCTATGAAATAAATGCTCGTCTCCACTCCCGCAAAAAACAAAAGTTGACAGATGGAAAGAATATCTTTGTCGGTAAAAACTTTTTGCCCGTTTTCTTCTGCACTAAGAAGTTGTGTCATCAAATCAGCCTGCTGTTTTCCTCTTTTTTGATTAAGGTGATTTTTAAGATAGCTGTTGAATTCGTAGGCACTTTTTTCAAGTAAGCCTAGTTTTTTCAAGTCCGAGAAAGGCTCAGAAATTCGAGATAATACGGAAGACCATTTCCTAAGTTGCGGGAAATCTTCGGGTGGCAAACCCAAAATCTGGCACATAACCTTTATGGGAATTCGCTCGGCAAACCCTTCGATAAAATCAATTTCGGAAGCATTTTCTATTTCCCTGAACAAAGAATCTATTTCGCTTTCAATGAAATCGCCCAACTTGTAGCCATTCCAATAGTTAGAAATTTGTTTCCTGACTTGCAAATGGTCGGGTGGATTGAGAAAAAGCAACCACTTATCAAGCGTTTCTATTAAAGAATTGAATGATTCTCCTTCCGCCAAGTAGCTTTCCTTGTCTTTAATTCGATGGATAATATCTACCGTTCGGAATTTATCTGAAACCAGTATTGATTTCACATCATCGTATCTGAAAGCCATCCAATGACCGTGCAAACCCTTATGCAATGGATTTTTTTTACGAATTCCTTCTAAGAAAGGGATTGGATTTTGCTGATAACCTTTCTTATACGGATTCCAGACTGGTAAATAATTCGGTTTCAATTTGTTGGCTGTTTTTTGGGGTTCAATCGTTAATTTCGGGATTGGGTGCAATCTTGATGTTTAGGTTTCCATATAATATTCGTAAACGCATGTTAGGCAATGAGTTAACTTGACATGATTCAACGTAAAGACAGCACAACGTGCTTAGATTCATTGTTTACTGAGCCAAAGTTCTTCCAGCCCAAACAATATAAAGTTGCGGTTGTAACTCAATGGCAATTTTCTATCGCTGATTTTCAATTTTGGGAACTCCGATAATATTGCTTTGAAAGCCTCTACCGTCTGCTTTTTTGCCAACTGCGCTCCTAAGCAAAAGTGTGCGCCATGTCCGAAAGCCAAGTGTTTCTGCCTTTTCATTGGGCAAGCAAATTCTTGTGCATTCTCAAATGCTGACTCATCTCTATTGGCACTTCCCAAACCTACAAATACTTGTGAACCTTTTGGCAAAAGCAACTCTCCAAGTGTTACATCTTTCAGCGCAACTCTTCCTACATAATGCACTGGTGTGGAGTACCTTAGCACCTCCTCTATAAACTGACTCGGGGACTCTTCAAAAAGCTTTTTTCTTTCTTCGTTTTCCAGCAAAAGCCTAAGTCCATTCCCAATCAGATTTACTGTAGTTTCCTGACCTGCCACAAACAAAAGAATGATGATAGAAGCCAATTCTTTTTCAGTAAGTTGAATACTGCCCTTTTCAAACTCAAACCGAAGTTTTTGAACCAATGAATCCTTATCTTGACTGCAAATCAAATCGCAAATATAATTCAGGAAATTGGTGGCTACTTTCCCCATTTTCTCGTAGGCTTCCAAACGGGGCAAAGGCTCAAAAATCGTGGTCAATGCCTCGCTCCACTCTATCAATATTTTCAAATCTGAGGGAGGAATGCCCAAAGCTTTCCCAATGATTCTTGTGGGAATTGGTTTGGCAAAGTTTGAAATCGCCTCGAAGGAATTCCCTTCTTGCTTCAAAGAATTGATGGCATTGGCAATTTCTTCGGAAACAATCCTATTCCAATCTATCTGACTCCACACTCGAACCAATACTTGTTTGACCTCCAAATGTTGGCTGTCTGGAATCAGAAAAAGTGCCCAGTATTTTACTGCTTCTGCAATTGCTTTCGTGTTGACCGAGGGAATGGATTTATCTAGTAATTTTCGATAAATATCTACCGTCTCAAAATCTTTCGACTGCAAAATGTGTTTGGAGTTTTCATAATCCAAACTCACATAATCTCCGAAAGGAGTTTTGACCAATTGCTTCTCCGCAGTTCTGAAATCGGCAAAAGCCTGATAATGATTTCCTAAATATTTTCTATGGAAAACATGGTTTTTCATACTTCCGAACTGTTTTCAAGCTCTCCTGCCAGCCATTCTGCCAATTCTGAAATATTTTCATATTCCCAAAAAACTGTAGGGTCTAATGGGTAGGAGCTTAGCTTTTCTAGGTCTGAAGCCATTGTAACTACTAAAATGGAATCTATTCGGTAGTTTACAAAAGGTTCTTCGGGATCGATTTCACTAGCTTTGGTGTTAGTGATTTGAGAAATGCGCTCTATGAGCCAATTTTGAATCGTTTTTTTGTCTGGGTTTTTCATTGAGTTATTCTTAAATAATATAGTTGAAATAGTTCGATGCACTTGGCTTCGGGAGCTAAGGAACGGGAAATAAATAACATACTACTTTCTCTTGTTTATTTTTGGTCCGGACCCGTTGGTCTATTCTTCGTTAAAAAAATGTCCCATAGTGTCGGACTGGCGTTCCAGTGCTATGCTACATTTTTTTGCCTAAACTAGTCTCAAAAATAAACTACGATAAAACACGCATTTATTTAATTCCCGTACCTAAGTTTCATTTCTGAATCGGGCAAGTTCTTTCAATTCTCCATTCAGGTAATTTTGTTTGCAAACAGTTCTTCGGATTTTTCCGCTGGTGGTTTTTGGCAAAGATTTAGGGGAAATTAAAACTACATCATGAACGGGAACTTGATGCTTGGAAAATATGGATTGAGCTATCTTCCTGACAAATACATTCAAATTAGGCTCATTGATGTCTCTTCTGCGAATTTCTTGCACAATAACTACTTTCTCCTCATCGTTTTTCTCTACCGAAAATGCGGCCGAAGAATTCTTCCCGAAATCTCCGCAACTATTTTCAGCGGTTTGCTCCAAATCATGCGCATAGTAATTCAATCCTTTCAAAATGATTACATCTTTCATTCTGCCCGTAATATAAATTTCGCCTTCGTGAATGAAACCCAAATCTCCTGTTCTTAAATAGCCGTTTTCTTCAGTTCTGCTTTCTTTTGCGTTGAATACTGCTTGCGACTGTTCCATTTTTTTCCAGTAGCCTTCTTTTGCAATACTTTCTCCTTTTACCCAAATTTCGCCTACTTCATTTCCCCCTAACTCAATACAAGTTTCGGGTTCTACAATCATTACTTTCAATCCATTTTTCGGGAATCCGCAACTTACTAAATCAGTAGAAGTTTCGGATAATTCAGCGGAAATAAATTTTCCCATTTTCAATTGCTGTGCGCTTGCTTTCAAAATAGTAGTTTCCTTTCCCAATTTCGAGGTTGAAACTGCCAAAGTGGCTTCTGCCATTCCGTAGCAAGTCAGCAACTGCGATTTTCTCAGCCCAAACCGCTCAAATTTCCGATGGAATTTCTGCAAAGTAGTTGCCCGAATGGGTTCTGCACCATTGTAAAGGCAATTCAAAGTTGATAAATCTATTGTTTCCGACTCATCAAACCTGACTCTTTCAGTGCAGTGGTCGAAAGCAAAATTCGGTCCTCCGCTATAAGTTACTTTGTATGAACTCAAAGCCCTAATCCAGTTGGCGGGTTGAGTCACAAAATCCATCGGCTTCATAATCAGGTTTCGGAAACCTCCGTAAATGGGCTGGATTACGCCATCAATCAAGCCCATATCGTGGAAATTCGGCAACCAAGTTAGGGAAACACTTTCAGAATTGGTCTGAAAAGTATTTTGAATCATTTCAGAGTTCGCCATGATATTTCCATGCGAAACCATCACGCCTTTTGGCTTGCCTGTTGAGCCAGAAGTATATTGCAGAAAAGCAATATCCGCTAAATTCGGAAGTGGGAAGTCCGACAAGCCATGCGCTTCAAAATCATCTATCAAACACCAATTCATCTCCAGAATCGCATCGTTTTTAAATTGCTTGGAGATTTTTCCAAAAGTGTTTTTGTCGGAAATAATACTTTTGGTTTCAGTATCTGAAAGTATGCTTTTTAGTGTTTCCGTTCCTTTATTTCTGGTTGGAGTGGGAAGCGGAACAGCTATTTTCCCTGCAAGCAAACAGCCAAAAAAAGCGATGTTGAAATTTATTCCTTGCGGAAGCAGAATGATTGCATGGCTTGAATTTACTTTTTGCCGAATGGATTGTGCAGAAATCCTCACTTGTTCCAAAAAATCAGCATAAGTTATCTCTCGAACAATTTCAATAGAATCATCCAATTCAGAATAAATGGCTTTTTGAGGGAATTTGCTGGCAAATGAATAAAGCCGATTCAAAATGGTCATTTCAATTCGATTTTGTAGTGAGAAATTCTTTTTCAGAAAATCATCGTGCTAGTAGAGGTGTCAAAACCTTGATTTAATCTGATAAAAGTTTCTGGTTGTCTGAATTTTTTTTTGGAATAGCCTTCAATCGAGGACGCTTGAAGGAGAAGAGCGCATTTTCTGCGCTTTCAGCGCAGAAAATGCGTATTGGTTTTTACTGTTTGCCAAACACCACAAAATTTGTCAGACAACTACATTTCTTAACTTCTCAAATCTAAGCAAATTAAGAATAACATCAGCCGTCAATTACATGAAAAAATTGGGTATTAACTTATAATCTACTGATAGTCAGACTATTATAAAAATATAGATAAATGCCTTGACTTTGCATACCGTAGTGCGGTTTTCCCTAACCGCAACTATTCAGGAGCATTATTCCATCAGGAAAGTATGCAAAGTTAAATCAGTTATCTATATAGATAAATGCCTTGACTTTGCATACCGTAATGCGGTTTTCCCTAACCGCAACTATTCAGGAGCATTATTCCATAAGAAAAGTATGCAAAGTTAAATCAGTTATCTATATTTAGGTTGGAGTGTTCTATTTCAATTCAGGAGTTCCCCTCGTGCCCAATTCCCCTTGCGTGAAATCTAAAATCCCCACTTTTTTTCCTGCTTCAATATGTCTGATGAGGGTGCCAGCACAACTCAATTCAATATCATCGGGATGTGCGGCAAAAGCCAGAATATCTAATTTCATGTTTGGAGAGTTGTTCTATTATAAATGATGGATGTGATTGTGTTGTGGCAACCGCAGACTGGCGGGTCTGGCGACCCCACCAGCTACTCAATTTTTTTCTGTTCGCAATCTCTATTATTGAGTCAAAAAATTGCTAATGCATATTTTCACAAAAAAGTATCAGAAGCTGATTTTATCTCCTTTTTTGAGTTCGTAAGTGTCAGAAAAACCTGCATTTACTTCCACCACATATTGTGCATCGCCATCAGAAGGAAGCGACTCGTCAGAAAAAGGAGTGGCGTATTTCTGTATGGAAACAATTTCCTTGTTGGAGTTCACATACATTATATCCAAGGAAATATTCGTGTTTTTCATCCAAAAACTCTGAATTTCCTCCTCATCGAAAATAAATAGCATTCCTTGGTTTTCGCCCATTTTGGTTCGGTACATCAAGCCTTGCGAACGTTCCCAATCTTCATCGGCAATTTCAATCTCAATTTTCTTCTGGAAACTACTGTCGGAAGGCTTCAGAAAAGTAAGTTCGCTGTCTTGCC
>CAVSOI010000015.1:0-69054 GCA_963729615.1 uncultured Cytophagales bacterium | reverse complement strand
TATCTATCCTCTCCAAAATATTCTGCAAATTGGTTGAGGGATTTTACCAATCTGTGCGGAGATTCGTAGAAAACCATGGTGCGAGTTTCTTCTGCGAGTTCTTTCAAGCGGGTTTGTCTTCCCTTTTTATGTGGGAGGAATCCTTCAAACGTAAATCTGTCTGCGGGTAAGCCAGATTTTACCAAAGCAGGAACAAAAGCAGTTGCGCCAGGCAAACATTCCATTTCCAAATTTTGCTCTACACAAGCCCTTGCCAACAGAAAACCTGGGTCAGAAATGGCAGGAGTTCCCGCATCGGAAATCAATGCAATCTTTTTTCCTTCCTTCAATTGTTCCACCACTCGCTCCACGGTTTTGTGTTCATTGTGCGCATGGTGGCTGTTCATCGGCTTTTTAATTTCCAAATGCTTGAGCAGAATGCCCGATTTGCGAGTGTCCTCTGCAAGAATCAGGTCGGCTTCTTTCAAAATTCGGATGGCTCGGAGCGTGATGTCTTCTAAGTTGCCAATTGGCGTAGGAACGATGTATAAAGGCATAAATTGAATTGGCGAATTAGTGAAGTTGTGAATTGGCGAATTGAAAAAAAGTCAATAGCGATTTTCTTTTTCTATTCTTAGCAAGGTAGTGTGAAAGAGGTAAGGCTACTCTATGGATAATTCGGCACAAGCGGAATGCCGCCCAGCGAAGTGCCACCCAGCGGACGCTCAATGCCATTAAGTTAGTGTGAATTTGGTTCAAGCGTGGACGCTCGAACCAGCGTAAAACGCTGGCGCAGGTTCTCTGAACCTGTGCCGAAAATGGAAATCAGTCTCCGACTGAAGACGAATCTCCTTAACTTAACAGCATTGAGCGGACGCTTGCGCTATATTTTTTTTGTTAGCCTTACCAGTTTATCACTACTCTTGGCAAATATAGCCAATAGAATTAAACCATTTTTTGGAAAATAGTATCTTGCAAAAATCCACTTTGACATAAGTCTGAATGTAGGATTATTTTACACTCATTCCTGCGAAATGACCTGCTCTGTTTTGCGTTGAGTGTTTTACTTTCCTATCTTACTGTATTACTATTTTTCACTTGATTTCATGTCAAATATTTTACTGATTCTGATTTCGTTATTCGGAGGGATTCTACTTAATAAATACAAGGTTCTCACGAGTGGAAATGCCAAAACGCTGAATATTTTCATCATCTACCTTTCATTGCCAGCCATTACGCTTTATTACATTCCCAAGCTGAGTTGGAGTTTGGAAATGGCTTTTCCGTTCTTGATGCCAATCTTAGTTTTGGGTTTTTCATGGGTTTTCTTTCTCTCAATCCAACCGATTTTGAAATTCTCCAAACAGACTTTGGGTGCGTTGATTTTGGTAGCAGGAATGGGGAATATTTCTTTCGTAGGCTATCCTGTGGTGGAGGCGATTTATGGCGATTCGGGTTTGGAGGTCGCCATTATGGTTGGGCAAGGCGGTTTTCTGTCCGTATCCGTTTGGGGAGTTCTGATTGCCATGAGGTTCTCGTCAAAAACTGGAGACTGGAAAGAAATTGCCTGGAATGTACTTAGATTCCCGCCATTCATCGCTTTTTTGATTGCTTTGCCTTTCTCATTTCTAAGTTTGGATTTCCCTGAATCGCTTCAAGAGTCATTCAAGCAGTTGGGCAACACGCTCACGCCTTTGGCAATGGTTTCGGTAGGGTTGCAAATCTCTTTCAATTTTGCTGGAGTAAATTGGAAGAATGTGCTGGTCGGATTGGGATTCAAATTGCTTTTAGCTCCATTTCTGATATTACTTTTAGCGAATTTCTTTCTTTCGGAAGGGAATTTAATCGGAAAGGTTTCCGTACTTGAAGCCGCAATGCCTTCAATGGTAACAGCTTCCATCATTGCCACGCAGTACAATCTCAATCCGAAACTCTCAAATTTTTTGGTTGGATTCGGCTTATTGGCATCGGGAATCACGCTCGTTTTCTGGTGGCAGATTCTTTTGTAAGTAGCAAGATATGAGTAGCAAGTATCAAGAAGGGGGGCGCATCTCAAAATGTCGCACATTAAAAAACATACGCTGGCAGAGGTTGAAAACCCTGCCAGACGTTTGGTTTATTAGAGTATGTTTGAAACAAAACTTAGCTAGGATTGCAAAGTTGGCAATTAGGTAATGAAAGACTGAAGATAAGAGAATCAGGTATGATTTTTTGTATTCTGTCATGTCGATGGGACTCGCCTTCGAGCTTGCGAGACAACTATCTCATAAGACGATAAGATAGTTCCCTCCTAAAGTCGGGATGACAAAAAAAATGTGTCTTTTCCTTTAAAACACCTACTTTAATTAACTGATTTTCAATGTATTGATTATTTCTTGACAATTTAGTAAAATCATTTCAAACATACTCTTAGACATTTGGCATCCATGATGCTCTGTTATTTCATTCGAAAAGTGAATTTTAAATCCGTTGCGACAAAATGAGATGTACCCCAAGAAGAGTTTCATCAATCAAATTCTGTAGTGCAATTTTCCCTAATCGCACCTTGCGTATGGAAAACAGAGGGTTGAATTTACCTAAATTGTTATAGAATCTGTCTTAATTTTTTAAATCGTAAATCATACCTCCAAAATCACACATTTATTCACTCCATCATTTTCGAATGTTGCGAAATCCAACCATATTTGGAACTCCACAAAACCAAACAAAGTGAAAAATACGCTATTCCTCATTTTCTTATTATTCGGCATTCAATCAGCATTTTCGCAGGAAAACCAATCCCCAAAAAGGGAAATGCGGGGCGTTTGGATTTCGAGTATCTACAATATAGATTGGCCAGCGAAGAAGGATTTAGACAAAAAAACCCAGAAAGAATCTCTGATTGCCATGTTAGATGAACATCAGAAAACGGGAATAAATGCTATTTTCCTGCAAGTTCGCCCTTCTTCAGATGCTTTTTACAGAAGCAAATACGAGCCTTGGTCAGAGTGGTTGATGGGCGAGCAGGGGAAAAAACCTTGGTACGACCCTCTGAAATTCATTCTGAAAGAAGCGCACGCACGAGGAATGGAAGTACACGCTTGGTTCAATCCGTTTCGGGCAATTGCCAACAAAAAGAAAGACAATATCTCCAAAAAGCACATTTCCAAACTCCACCCAGAGTGGATGGTGGATTACCATAAAGGCACTTACATCAATCCTGGAATTCCCGAGGCGAGGAAATACATCATTAAACTGGTAACGGATGTTGTGAAAAGATACGATATTGATGGCGTACATTTCGATGATTATTTCTATCCGTATCCTGTAAAAGGATTGCCTTTCAACGATGAGGAAGCTTTCAAAAAATATGGCTCATACTTCAAAGACAAGGGAAATTGGCGCAGGGCAAATATTGATAATTTCATCCAAACACTCCAAGTAAATATCAACAATGAAAAACCTTACGTGAAGTTTGGAGTCAGTCCGTTTGGAGTTTGGCGAAATAAGGCGGACGATGAATTGGGTTCGGAGACTCGTGCGGGAATTCCCTCTTACGACTCCATTTATGCCGATACCCGAAAATGGCTGGAGAAGGATTGGATAGATTATTCCGCACCACAACTCTATTGGTCAATGGATTTCAAACCAGCTTCTTTTGGCGTTTTATTACCTTGGTGGACTGAAAATAGCTTTGGAAAGCATTTATATATTGGACATGCGCTTTACAAAATCCAAAATAATTACGACTCTGCTTGGTACGATTTGAATGAAATTCCAAACCAATTAAATGCAGTGCGAGAAGCATCGCCATTGGCGCACGGAAGCATTCTTTTCCGATCCAAATTCTTGCTCGATAATTATGGCGGAATGGAAGCGAAATTGCAGGACAGCATTTATCAAAGCCCTGCACTTGTGCCTAAAATGTTGTGGAAAGATGCCATTCCACCACTTTCTCCGAGAAATGTAGAAGTTAATTACCGCCCAAATGGAGCGACTATTAGGTGGAAGAAGCCAAAAAAATCGGCTGATGGTAAAAGAGCAAAATATTACGCCATTTACCGCTATCCGAAAGGTGGAGAGTTCAACCCAGAAGATTCAGCGCAATTATTCAAAATAATTGGCGACTCTGAACGGAAATTATTTGATTCGGAAGGATTGAAATACGAGTATAGAGTGAGCAGTTTAGACAGGAGCTGGAACGAATCAAATTTCGCTGAATGAGTCGAAATTTGATTTCTGATGAATGATTTCTCGGGGAATATCTCTGCTGTTGGTTACGTCTAACATGCCAAATCCAAATTGGGTCAACTCCCCCAACCCATTTTTAAGGATGAAACTATGCACTTCTTTGTTGGCATTCAATTCAAAAGGGAAAGTATAACCTCTTATTTCCAATGGTTTTCCTTGATGGTTCAGTGTGTAGATTCTAGCAAACTTTTTCCCTCTTTCGGTCAGTCTTTCAATATACCCAACATCTGGGCTTACTGAAAAATCGACATTTTCATCTCCGAAGTCATAGTCATTTTCTGCCATTCTGTTCATGGTAGATTGTTTGAGTCTTGCCGAAAACTCTTTTGATTCGGGTGGAGAGAACAGCTTGTTCTGAAGTTGACTAGTAGAGATTGAAATTACGATTGGGGAAATACATAGATACTTGCAATGGTAATCATTTGGTGCTACTGACATCTCCTTTTCTACCAAATGTGGTTCAAGCTGGAGATTTCCCAAGTAAAAATAGCCCAAGTTGAAAAACTTATCAATCACGCATTTAATAAATTGCTCGTTAGAACTAGTAAAGACCAATGTAACCAGTCTAGAAAAATAATGTAACCCGTCTCTTCCAACCTTAGTCTGACCTTTCAATCCCGAATAGTTGAAGGGAGTTTTTTCCAAATCGTATTCATTGCCAATTACCATATCCAAAAGCGAACGAATCAACTCTTGATGATGGAATGGAAGCACCGCACCCTTATTCTTCAGTTTAAAAACTATCCTTACTCTCATTACTTAAAATTTACTAACAAATCTAAGTCTGTAATGAACTGTAAGACAATAAGGTTTAGTAAAATTGACTTTTTTTGTTTCAAAACCTCCTTTTTAACATATAAGCACGTTCTCGTATGGATTATTTAGAGATTTTTGCAAAAGCAAATAATTATTTGGGGGTAACTACTTAGGTTGTCAGATTATTAAAAGTAAAATAAATTCCTTAAACTTGGGTAATGAATGACAAAGCACGGATAGCAGAATTAGAAGCCCAAGTAGCCTCATTGGAGGCTAAAGTTGCGTTGCTTCTGGCAGAGCTATCCAAGCGGAAGTTGTCAAAAGACAGTAGCAACAGTCATAATCCGCCAAGCCAGGATAAATACAAGAATAAAGCTCGTCAGAGTTTGCGTAAAAAGAGTATGCGCAAATCGGGAGGACAGCCCGGGCATAAGGGTCATACGCTTGAAATGGTATCGGAGCCGACCCATGACCATGAGCTAGAAGTGCCTACTGCCAGGGCTGCGGCACTGATTTGGTTGACCAAAAGCATCATTTGGTATCCAGGCGGCAGGTGGTCGATATCCCCCCAATAGTCCCGGTCTACACCCAGTATAGCCAATATGGATGTCATTGCCCTACTTGCAACCATCATCAGAAAACCCCCTACCCAGAGGGCGTGAACGCTCCAATCCAGTATGGAACAGGCATTGAGGCACTTGTGAGTTACCTGAATGTGTTCCAGTACATTCCCTACAAGCGTATGAAATTATTCTTCCGCGATGTGCTGGGCCTGGATTTGAGCCAGGGAAGTATTGAGAATATACTCACGCGTTCTGCCCAGAAGATGGACTTTGTCTATCAGGAAATCAAGAACCAAATCGAGCAGGCTGATTCTGTGGGTTCTGACGAGACGGGGGCCAAGGTGGATGGGGAGAAATGGTGGATCTGGGTGTGGCAGAATGTGCAGAATACGTTTTTGAATGCCTCCGAAAGCAGGGGCAGCAAGGCAGTGGATGAGGTTTTCCCTGAGGGACTGCCCAACGCCATCCTCGGCTCGGACCGCTGGCCGGCACAGCTGAAGATGGTCTCGCAGGGCAATCAGCTATGTCTGGCCCACCTATTGCGTGACCTGATCTGGATTGAGCAAAGCGAAAAAAGTGATTGGGCAACCCAGTTCATTGCGGCCCTCCGAGAAGGAATAGGCCTGAATAAAAAAGCAACCATCAGGCAGGAAGCCTACCAGATTGACGCCCCCGAGGCGCTGGGGCTGGAGAATAAGCTGAATCAATTATTGGCCTGCACCATTCTGAAGGAGGAAAGCCCCGAGGCATACAAATTTCAGCGATCCATGATTAAAAACAGAAACAGCCTACTTACCTTCCTGTATCACTTGAATGTACCTCCGGACAATAATGGCTCGGAGAGGGCAATCAGGAATTTAAAGGTAAAACAGAAAGTGTTCGGGGCAATTCAAAACCGGGCAACAACGCTTTTGTGTAATCAGATCGGTAGTCGATACCCTCGTAAAACGAGGACTTGACCTCATGGCTGTCATCAAGCAAATACTCAATGGAAATCAGTACCAATACTATTGAGTCCTAGCTCAATTTTAATCGCCATTTGACAACCTGAGTAGTTACATTTGGGGTTTTTTATTGTGGCAAAAATATAATCTATAGAGTTATTTTTATGCTTTGGCAGTATGATGAAAAGTCTGCAAAGTCAATCGTCTGGGGCGCATCTCATTTTGTCGCAATAAATTAAAATGCACTTTTTATGAATGCTAGATTTCTAATAAACCCAACGTCTGGCAGGGTTTTCAACCTCTGCCAGCGTATGCTTTTTTGGTGTGCGACATTTTGAGATGCGCCCATCGTCTGAAAGCAAGCTTAGGAACGGGAAACAAATAAACTACTATTTTATTGAAGTTTATTTGTTAACTCTTTCCTTACCAGTTTATCACTACCATAAAAAGTAGCACTTTATTTAATTTCCGTTCCTTATTAAGTCTGATGCAGAACGGAATCTGGAAAATCAACCATGCCCCCAAAGTCTTTCAAAAAAGTTGAGCGCATTTTTATGACTGATTGCATTCAAATGCTCCGTACTTACGCCTCTCTCTCTCAATTGCTCTAAAACAGGATGGTAAGCAGTAGCATTTTCGTGTTGCCTGAAAAATAAGGGAATTCTTTTCGGGTCTTTGATGGAATGAACATAAAAATAATCTGCTCCGAAGCAAAGTGCATCTTGCGCTCCGTTCTCTAATCCATAAATCACGTGGTCGAGCAAAGTATTCGGGTTTTCCCTATCCACATATTCTCTTAGGAAATTGATTCCGATGACTCCTTTTCTTCTGATAATCTCCTGTGCCATTTCATCAGTCAAATTTCTGACATGATTCCATTTTGTTCGGAAATTGGAGTGGCTCGCCAGCACGGGAATATCCAAGTTATTTTTTGTGATGTAATCCAAAATTCCAAACCCCAAAGCATCGGAACTGTGCGATAAGTCAACGGCAATTTGCTTTCCGGCAATGAACTCCAGCAACTTTTCGCCATCAGGTTTCAGCCCGACTTCAGTATAATTCCCTCCGCCAAATCGGTTTTCCCAATGGTGCGTCAGGCTAATGTACAGGAGTTTGCCAGCGTGGTCGAGAATATAGTCAATCCGCTCGAATGCTTTCTGAAGCGGCTCGTCTTCTTCTGCCAATCCCGAGGCATTTTCAATCGCCATAATTACCCCAATTGCTTGTGAATCCATCAGCCATTGGGCAGTTTGGAAACTTGTGGAAGGCATGAATGGCTTCTGTTTGATAAGCGTTTCGTAGGCAGGAACTTGCGCCATGGCATAGTCGGCACTTCCGTGTTCGGTTCCCGAATAAATTGCCAACACTTGCATTTTGACATTTCCAGCCTTCAGGAATGGCAGAGAACAACCAATATCTTGGACATTGTCAATGTCTGCTTCTTCAATTTCGGTCAGATAACTCAATAAATCGCAATGCAAATCAATAATAGGCATTTTGCTAATCATAATCAGGAGTTGGTTAGGTTAAGGAAGGAAATTTGAAGCAAGTGTAAATATTTGTAAAAGTGTTCATACACATTATCTAAAATTGCAGATAATATGCGAGAGTTTCAAGTTTTATGGGAAATAGATAGTCTAAAACGAAATCAAAAACAATCATAAATCCAACCTCATTTTTTCTGTCTCAGGAACGGGGAAATAAATAAACTACTATTTTATTGAAGTTTATTTTTAGAGCTAGTCTAGCCGTTCCCGGCCGGGACTAAAAAATTTGGAATAGCACTGGTGCGCCAGTCCGGTGGAACGCCAGTCCGACACTATGGCAAACTTTTTTATACCCGCAATAGGATTGCTCCAATGGAATTGGAAGAATAGATAGCGTGTCCCGGACCAAAAAGAAGCGAGGAGCAGTCCCACTGAGAAAAAGTAGCACTTTATTTAATTTCCGTTCCTTAGCAAGCGCAAAGGTTTGATTTTATGGAAAGTTTACCTTTCGAGTAAAAAAAATGACTGCTTGGCACATTAAGGTTGCCGAATCCAAAATCTAGCTATATTTATGTAAAGAATTAGAAAAATTAGTCAAAATGAATTTTACTGAAAGTATAAAAGAAGCATTCAGCTCCGTAAAGAGCAATCTTCTGCGCACAGTCCTGACTGCCTCAATTATTGCCATCGGCATCATGTCTTTGGTGGGGATTCTCACGGCAATTGATGCCATCAAATCCAACATTACCTCTGGCTTGGCAGATTTGGGCGGAAACAGTTTCGATGTGATGGATTTGCAACGAGAAAGAAGGCGTGGCGGAAGGAGAGCGCCACAGAAAAATCCGATTGAATATAAACAGGCGGTCAGTTTCAAAAAGAGATTCAAAATGGCAACCGAAGTGAGTATTAGTGCTTCGGTAAGTGGCTCGGTAGAAGTGAAACGCCTTTCAAAAAAGACGAACCCGAACTCTCAAATGATTGGTGGAGACCAATATTATTTGGGCAATAATTCATTGGATTTGGAAGCTGGAAGGAATTTTTCTATCGTGGAGTTGATGAATGGGATGAACGTGGTGGTAATTGGCAGCGAATTGGCAAAATTCCTTTTTGAGGAAAACGAAGACCCAATTAACGAGCAAATTGGGTTTATGAATCAGAAATATACAGTAATTGGCGTCCTTGAACCCAGCGGAGGTTTGGGTGGAGGTGGAACTGACCGCTCGCTGATTGTGCCTATCGAGAACTCGTATCGGAATTCGCAAGGTTATACGCCAACTTATAAAGTTACCACCAAGATTGACGACCCTTCAAAATTTGAGTCTGCCATGAGCGAGGCAACGGGAATTATGCGCCAAATCCGCAGAGACGAACTCGGCAAGCCCAATTCTTTCGAACTCTCCCGAAGTGAAACGGTGGCAGATTCTTTAGATGAGATTTCTGGCTACCTAAAAGCAGGTGGCGGTTTGATTGGGTTCATCACTTTGCTTGGTGCGGCCATTGGACTGATGAATATCATGATGGTTTCCGTAACGGAAAGAACTCGTGAAATTGGAGTCCGAAAAGCATTGGGCGCAACTCCTTCCAAAATTCGTCAGCAGTTTTTGCTGGAGGCGATTGTCATTTGCCTAATGGGCGGTTTCGTAGGCATTTTCATAGGAATAGCCCTCGGAAATGCGGTGGCACTTGCCATTGGAGACGGTAATTTCTTGGTTCCTTGGCTTTGGGTTTTCATGGGATTCACTATTTGCGTGTTGGTTGGAGTGATTTCAGGCTACTATCCTGCCTCGAAAGCCGCCAAACTTGACCCGATTGAGTCGTTGAGATATGAATAGTTATAAGTAAAAAATGGGAAAATAGTAGGATAGCAAAGTTTTGGGGCGCATCTCAAAATGTCGCGCTACTCAACTGCCATTGTTGGTCTTAGTTCTCAATCAGGTCAAAAGTGTTGAATTTAGGGAAAAACAGAACTTGAACTCAGTAAGTTTTCACTATTCCAAACGAGACCAACAACAAAACGACAAAATGAGATGCGCCCAAGTTTTGAATATTATCAAGATTTTAGACTTAATTCTGAAATGGTAACTACTCAGGTTGTCAAATGGCGATTAAAATTGAGCTAGGACTCAATAGTATTGGTACTGATTTCCATTGAGTATTTGCTTGATGACAGCCATGAGGTCAAGTCCTCGTTTTACGAGGGTATCGACTACCGATCTGATTACACAAAAGCGTTGTTGCCCGGTTTTGAATTGCCCCGAACACTTTCTGTTTTACCTTTAAATTCCTGATTGCCCTCTCCGAGCCATTATTGTCCGGAGGTACATTCAAGTGATACAGGAAGGTAAGTAGGCTGTTTCTGTTTTTAATCATGGATCGCTGAAATTTGTATGCCTCGGGGCTTTCCTCCTTCAGAATGGTGCAGGCCAATAATTGATTCAGCTTATTCTCCAGCCCCAGCGCCTCGGGGGCGTCAATCTGGTAGGCTTCCTGCCTGATGGTTGCTTTTTTATTCAGGCCTATTCCTTCTCGGAGGGCCGCAATGAACTGGGTTGCCCAATCACTTTTTTCGCTTTGCTCAATCCAGATCAGGTCACGCAATAGGTGGGCCAGACATAGCTGATTGCCCTGCGAGACCATCTTCAGCTGTGCCGGCCAGCGGTCCGAGCCGAGGATGGCGTTGGGCAGTCCCTCAGGGAAAACCTCATCCACTGCCTTGCTGCCCCTGCTTTCGGAGGCATTCAAAAACGTATTCTGCACATTCTGCCACACCCAGATCCACCATTTCTCCCCATCCACCTTGGCCCCCGTCTCGTCAGAACCCACAGAATCAGCCTGCTCGATTTGGTTCTTGATTTCCTGATAGACAAAGTCCATCTTCTGGGCAGAACGCGTGAGTATATTCTCAATACTTCCCTGGCTCAAATCCAGGCCCAGCACATCGCGGAAGAATAATTTCATACGCTTGTAGGGAATGTACTGGAACACATTCAGGTAACTCACAAGTGCCTCAATGCCTGTTCCATACTGGATTGGAGCGTTCACGCCCTCTGGGTAGGGGGTTTTCTGATGATGGTTGCAAGTAGGGCAATGACATCCATATTGGCTATACTGGGTGTAGACCGGGACTATTGGGGGGATATCGACCACCTGCCGCCTGGATACCAAATGATGCTTTTGGTCAACCAAATCAGTGCCGCAGCCCTGGCAGTAGGCACTTCTCAGCTCATGGTCATGGGTCGGCTCCGATACCATTTCAAGCGTATGACCCTTATGCCCGGGCTGTCCTCCCGATTTGCGCATACTCTTTTTACGCAAACTCTGACGAGCTTTATTCTTGTATTTATCCTGGCTTGGCGGATTATGACTGTTGCTACTGTCTTTTGACAACTTCCGCTTGGATAGCTCTGCCAGAAGCAACGCAACTTTAGCCTCCAATGAGGCTACTTGGGCTTCTAATTCTGCTATCCGTGCTTTGTCATTCATTACCCAAGTTTAAGGAATTTATTTTACTTTTAATAATCTGACAACCTGAGTAGTTACCTGAAATGAATATAGAAATAAGAAATACTCACGAAAATATTTGGGAATTATTTTATCCAGAGGAATATTTTAAAAATCGCCAAAAGTTTTATGAAGCAGATAGAATACAAAATACGAATGCGTATTTAGCTGAAGTTTATTTCCGCGATTTAATTAAAATATGTCCTCATTCAGATTTAGATTCTTACCTTCATTTGGGATTATTGAAATTGGAACAAGGCGATTGGATAGAAGGTATATCTCTTATTACTAGAGCTTACTTTTTAGCTAAAGAGGCGATACCATCGAGTTTTATGATTGGTAGAGACAGAATACCTTGGATAGTTCTTGAAAATCGACCTTTCTTGAGAGTTTTTACTACTTATGGAATTGAAATGCTCAATAATAATATGATTGCTAAAGCAATTGATGTATTTGAAGATGTGATATTTTACAATCCAACTGATAATCAAGGGGTTAGATATCTTTTAGCCAGTTCTTTGTTAAGAGCAAAAAAAATCTTTCGTTTCTTCGAGTTGGAGAAAAACCACGCTGGGGAGGACTCTCCTGAATTCGTATATGGTTCTATCTTTGCCAATTATTCAATAGGTAACGAAAAAGAAGCAGTTGCCTTAATTGAAGACGCAAAAGTCAGATTGCCATTTATACATAAAGAGTTCAAGAAGAAACGACATTTTTTGACTTCTAAGCAAAGAGATAATCTTCAGTGGGGAGTCCGCAAAATAGCAAAGAGCAAGCTTTCCTATTTTGGGAAAGTAATAAATGGATTTGGGAAGAACATAATGACTTTGTGGGATTCATAAATAAGTATTAAGCTGTTTTTACCAAATTTGAAAAACTTTGAAACGGACTAATTTGCTTAAAGTTCTTTTTCCCTACTTCCACTAAATCCTCTCCCAAACTTCTTCCAACCGAATTTCCTCCACCTTGTCATGTTTTCCTGTTTTTGGGTCGAGATTTACTGCTTTTACAGTTCCTGAAATTTTCCATTTGTTGCCTGTCAGTTCAAAGTCGAAGCTTGTGGAAGTGCCGATGAGTTCCTTTGCCATTGGATAGAAAAAGTCGGAGGTCTCCAGATATTTTCCATCTTTTATGGTGTAAGTTCCGCCACCTGCGCCAATCACATCGTTTCCACTTTCTCCGTAAGAAACCCAAGTGAAGTGAGTTTTGGTAACTGTTTTTCTGTATTCTACGAATGGCAAGACATCGGAGAATTGTTTTTCCAAACCATATTTGTAGGAGATTAATCGCCAAGTCCCCTCCAAATTCGGATTAGTATCTTTTTTGCTCTGAAAGCCGAAAAGTAAAAAGCAAAGGCAACCGATGAATATATTTTTTGATATGTTCATAATTTTATTGTTTTGAGAAGTGAGAGTAAGTGCAAAATAGAAATATAGTAAAATAGCAAAGTAGAAGCTACTCTACACTTGAACGCAAGTCCGATTGAACGCAAGTCCGATTGAACGCAAATTGTACTGGTTTACGACTTCTGACTATTCGCTCAATCAATTTTCTTCCAGACTTCAGTCAGTCGTTCGGTTCGGGTAATTTCCTGTTCGCCAGTTTCGAGGTTGGCTTCTCGGTGCTGAATGAAGCCGGAATGTGTCCAAGACTTATCGGCAATTTGGCAATCGAAGGGAATGCTTGCGCCCAGAATTGTTGAGCCTTTTGGGAAAGCATATTCTATTTTCTCGGTGTAAATATCGCCATCTTCCAGCATATAAGTTCCTCCTGCAAGAGCAATCAACATGCCTTCTTCATCATATTTTGTCCATACAAAATGCTGGTCGGAGATGAGTTTTTTGGTAAGCGTCTTTTTTGTGGAAGTGGTTGTTCCCGATACTTTTTCGGATTGCAGAATCCAAGTGCCTTGCAAGTCTGCCTTGGAAACAGGTTTCTTTTTGGAGAATCCAAACAAGAAAAGCATAGGCAACAATATCCAAATCGTTTTCATTCTCATAATTTCAATAGATTGTGAATTGCAAGAGACGAACGAATTCAATCGAATGGATTTCCTTTGCAACTCGGTTAAAGATGGACTCCGAATTTCATACCAATAAGTTAATGAGTTTTAAGGAATAAAGCAACATGAGATTTACACACTCAATCTAACATTAGTTAAGCGGAGGGACTGTGGGGAAACAGCTTTGAAAGGAGTTTGAACTAATTAGGTCAACTCTTCAAGTTCAGCTTTGCTACTGAATTGGCAACTAATTCTTGTGGATTTTCTGCTCTGCCAATTGTTCGCATATAACTTAACGGCTTGATTGCATAGACTTTGGAGTCGCTGAATTCTTCGGTAGTGCGCATTTCTGCCAGTTCGCCCATTTCCTTGTGCGCTTCCACTTTGCTGAAGGTGTAAACTCCTTCCTCCATATTATACTCTACAATGGTCATGAATTGCGGATTATCCATATTGCCAGTCAGCAGAAAGGCAGGAGATTTCACAAAATCCTCGAAGCCAGAAAGGTATCCTAACGAGAAGATTGGGTAGAGCATTTGCCGATGGGGAACTTTCGCCACTTTCAGCAAGCTTGACATTTCATCTAGTTTTTGCTGGATTATATTGGCAGGATTCTCCTTCATGGCAACCGAGAAACTATCTTCCCAGCGAGCCATTTTCCAATCGTAATAATCCATATTGCCCAATTTGAGTTTGTAGTCAAACACAGAGGGCTTGTCTAGTACATAACCTGGATAATAAAACTTTTTCCCCTTGTCAATCGAATGTGCAATCTCCAACAACATAGAGTAAGTTCCTAAGCTGTATTTGGCATATTCGGCATCGAAAACGCCCAAAAGGCTGGCGAGACTGAATTTTCCTTCATCAAAAAAGCTGTAGGCAATCAGTTTTTCGCCATCGTAAATTCTGATTTCTTTGGTGTCAAAAACCTGCTGACCCATCAAATCCTCCGAGAAAAATTGCTCCAAAGAATCGAACAAGAAACCTTTGAAGCGGTGTTTATGTTGCTCAAAAAGCCTTTCCTTTTCGGCATCCAAACTCATATTCCCAATCTCGAAACGGAATCTGGCATTTCCCCGATTGTATATTTTGCGCATCCGTTTGGGGAAAGTATAGTCTTTCAAAGGCAAGCGAATATTCACAATCGAGAATATTTCCCGTTCAATGCAAATCAGCTTGGAGCGAAACAGCAAGTGGCAATTCCTGAACCATCCGCCCGCCAAAAAGCGGTCTAATTTGGTTGGAGACAGAAATTGGGGCGTATGGTATTGAACAAGCATGAGGTCAGAAAAGTAGATTTACAAGTCAATCAGTTTACAAATCAACTGCTGTTTGTGGTACAAGTATGTTTGGCCGAACCAAACATGCAATTTCCCCAAAGATAATAAACACATGTTGCTAATTTTGCACTACGTCATAAATCAAGCATATTTGTAAGGAACTCCAACAGAAAAATCATGAAAAAGCGTATTGCCATTTTCCCAGGTTCATTCGACCCATTCACAAAAGGACACGAAGACATTGCCATTCGTGGAAGCCAAATTTTTGACGAATTGGTAATCGGAATCGGGCATAATTCCAAAAAGCAACGCTATTTTTCTGTAGAGGAAACAGCACGAAGTATCAAAGAGACTTTTTCTGCCTACTCCAACATAAAGGTAGAACCTTACGAAGGCTTGACCATTGCTTTTGCCAAAAAACATGATGCTAATTTCATTTTGCGTGGATTGAGAAACACCACGGATTTCGAATACGAAAACAGCATTGCCGAAGCCAACAAGCAGATTTACCCAGATTTGGAGACGGTTTTCTTGATTACCTCGGCAAGATATGCGCACATCAGCTCCACCATTATTCGGGAAATGCACAAATATGGGCAGAATTTGGAGGGTTTCATGCCTTATAGATTGAAACAGTCCGAAGATATTAGTCTTTAGTACAGAGCAAAACCAGCAAAAAGTCTGTTTCCTATTCAACTGTTCCGAGTATTAAAACTGCCCTTGTTTGGTCTTAGCGTAGCGATTCCAACAAGTTACAAGACTGATTGAACACGTCTGAAAAACTATTCTGATTAGCAAATCACACAAAACACACTACTTTGCTACTTGCCTATTTTTCTAATCTGCTATCTGACATCAGTTTATATTTAATGGCAACTTTTTACTTTGCCTTCAGTCTAAGTCATTTCCTAAAGCCGAATTTCTTCCTTAAACTCATTCCGCCACAACTTCCGTTTCCTGAACTGCTCAATTATTTGGGTGGGCTGGTGGAGTTTGCTTTGGCAATTCTTCTACTATTTCCCGAAACCAGAGTTTGGGCAAGTTGGGGAATTATTGCTTTTCTGATTCTTGCCTTGCCAATCAAAATTTACATTTATAAAAATCCAGATTTGAAAACTCCCTTACTGATGAAATGGTATTTTCAGGCTTTTTATATTCTGTGGGCTTGGTCGCATACTTAAAATGTAGCCGACAACCTCTAGGTTGTCGGAACTGGTACAATCTTGATTCTATAACAATAAAAAAAGCCTTGGAATTGCTTCCAAGGCTTCTTAGCAGAGAGAGAGGGATTCGAACCCCCGGTACCTCGCGGTACGCTGGTTTTCAAGACCAGTGCATTCGACCACTCTGCCATCTCTCTAAATTAAGCAATCAGTCGTGCATAGTTCCCGATTTGTGTTTCGGGATTGCAAAAGTGGCACTCTTTTTAGATTTCTCCAACTTTTTGAAAAACTTTTTGACTTTTTTTTGAAAGTTTCCAGAAAAATGTTGTGGAATTAATTTCATTCTACATCGTAACTGCACAAACCGAAAGGAAAAACAGCTTGAAAGGACGCTTACAAGAAGATTTCCTTAAACGAATTAAACTGAACCGAAAAATATTTCAAGAAATAAAATACAGAAATCATGAAAAGTTATTTGTCAATCATAGGAATGTTCGTATTTCTATCTACCGCAACATTTGCCCAAGAAATTGGCTCTGAAGAATACGACTACAAAGCCCTCCGCCCAATTCACAATTCAGATAAAATGTACCAGAACACGCTTTGGTGGCGAATGGATTTGAGAGAAAAGCAAAATGAGCCATTTTTTGCCAGCGAGAACGAAATTACAAAAGTGATTATTGAAGCCGTGAAAGCTGGAGTTCTCCGCCCGTTTGAGAATGATAGTTTGAACGCAAGAATGGCTTTA
This sequence comes from uncultured Cytophagales bacterium, assembly GCA_963729615.1. Lineage (GTDB taxonomy): Bacteria > Bacteroidota > Bacteroidia > Cytophagales > Flammeovirgaceae > JBLIFI01. Next base: position 52,401 of record CAVSOI010000015.1, on the reverse strand, counting down.
ACCCAGTTTTTGGAGAATCTAAAAATGAATGATGGCAAGGAAAGCACAGAAATTGGAGGCGGAATTTGGGACAAAGAAGTAATTGATTGGGATTCAGGCTCGGAAATAGGTCAGTGGGATAAAGTTGATACGAAAGAATATGCTGAAATTGCCGAATTCTCTTCCATTGGTGCAGACGAGTTTTTCGCCAAGCAAATCCCTATTCTCGAAATCAAAGGACATAAGGTGTTCGACAAGAAGCGTTCAAGAATGTACCAAGAAATCGAAACCATCACATTGGTAATTCCTGGCGAATATTACCCAGCGGGAATTGACAAGCCCTTGGCGACTTTCTCTTACAAAGAATTGGTGGAAAACGTGTTTGTTGACAATCCGCAGGCGATTTGGTTCAACAGAAAAAACACGATTGAAAACCGAAACTTGGCAGATGCCTTCGAGTTGGCTTTGGGAACGGCACGAATCACAAAATACGCCAACCCGAAAGACGCTTTCATCGAAGACATTTATAATGGAGACTTGAAACTCAGCTTGGCAAAATCCCAACAATACGAAATGGACTTGTTGGAATACGAATCCAATGTTTGGTCTAACTAATCATAAAATCCAACCGTAGAAAAATCACGCTTAGGAACAAGTAAAAAATAACTTATTAAAATTCTCAGTGGGACTGCCCCTTCCTTCTTTTTGGTCCGGGACACGCTGTCTATTCTTCCAGTTCCACTGCGGGTGTAAATAATGTGCCATAGCGGTGCTATGCCACATTATTTTGTCCCGGCTGGGAACAGCTTGACTAACCTCAAAAATAAACTGTGATAATGTTACAAGTTATTATTAGACTTGTCCGACTCTGAAAATCAATAAGTTACTGAAATTAGCCTCTAGTAAAAATCAAAATTATTAGTGTCATCCCGACTTTAGGAGGGAACTATCCACGAAAAATATTCTACACATCTGAAATCAAGTATCTGAGATAGTTTTTTCGCAAGCTCAAACAGGGTCGCCTGACGATGACAAAAAATCGTAAAATACTGATAATCAAGAACGAACAAGTCTATAGATAAATGCCTTGACTTTGCATACCGTAGTGCGGTTTTCCCTAACCGCAACTATTCAGGAGCATTATTCCATAAGGAAAGTATGCAAACTCAAATCTCATATCTATATTAACTCGTTCCTTAATAAAAAACTAACAAACTGACTTGTAAAAACCACAAATCTTTGCGTCTGCTCATTTGAGTAGGCGTTTTTGCTTTAAGAAAAGAATTTCAACCTTAGTGAGAAGCAAATCTTTAAAATAAATCCAAATAATTCATGTGCTTTTTATACTCAAAAAGCACTCAAATTTTCCTGATTTAGTATGCACGCATAACAAATTTCCTATATATTTGCCAAAAGTAGTATGCACGCATAACACTTTTGGCTATTTTCAGTTAGATGATATACGTTGCCCAAAGAACCTGCAAACGGTTTCTGATTTGGGATACAGAATAATTGAGAGATATAAATTACCACATCAAAACAATATAATTATGGAAGCAGTAGCAGAAAAAAGAGCCATCAAAGGCGGAGAATTTATAGTAAGAGAAACAGAAGCGCACGAAATCTTCGTTCCAGAAGAGTTTGGCGAAGAGCAAAGAATGATGGCACAAGCTTGCCGTGATTTCTTAGAGCAGGAGGTTTTCCCAAATGTGGACAGGATTGAGAAAAGAGAAGAAGGCTTGATGCAAAGCCTTTTGGAGAAAGCGGGCGAACTCGGGCTTTTGAGCGTAACAGTTCCTGAGAAATACGAAGGTTTGGGAATGAATTTCAACACTTCCATGATTTTGGCAGATGTTGTAGGAGCGGGCGGTTCTTTCTCCACAGCTTACGGAGCGCACACAGGAATTGGCACTTTGCCAATCCAATATTACGGAACGGAAGCGCAGAAAGAGAAATATTTGCCACTATTAGGAAGCGGAAAATGGCAAGCTGCTTATTGCTTGACCGAGCCAGACGCTGGTTCTGATGCCAATTCTGGAAAAACAAAAGCCGTTTTGTCTGGTAATGGAAAGCATTACGAAATCACAGGACAAAAAATGTGGATAACCAATGGAGGGTTCGCAGATTTATTCATCGTTTTTGCCAAAATCGAAGATGATAAAAACCACACCGCTTTCATTGTAGAGAGAACTTTCGGTGGAATTACCATGAACGATGAGGAGGAGAAATTGGGAATTAAAGGCTCTTCCACTCGCCAAGTCTTCTTCAACGATTGCAAAGTACCTGTGGAGAATATGCTTTCCGACCGTGGAAATGGATTCAAGATTGCCGTAAACATCTTGAACATTGGTAGAATCAAACTTTCTGCTTCCGCTCTAGGAGCATGTAAGGAAGTGGCGACTTGGTCAACAAATTACGCCAACGAAAGAAAGCAATTCGGAACTTCAATTGCCAATTTCGGGGCAATCAAGCATAAGTTGGCAGAAATGGCCACTCGTACTTGGGCATCCGAATCTGCCAACTACAGAGCTGGGCAAGACATTGACGATAAAATTGCCGATTTGATGGCAAGTGGAATGCAGGAAGAAGAAGCGAAATTGAAAGGAGTTGAGCAATTCGCCATTGAATGTGCGATTACGAAAGTGCACGGTTCCGAAGTTTTGCATTATACTGTTGACGAAGGCGTTCAGATTTATGGCGGAATGGGATTTTCGGAAGATGCGCCTATGGCTCGTGCTTACCGTGATGCCCGAATCTGTAAAATCTATGAGGGAACGAACGAAATAAACCGAATGCTTTTGGTTGGAATGATTTTGAAAAGAGCTTTCAAAGGCGAATTGGATGTGATGGGACCAGCAACCGAAGTCGGAAAAGAATTGACTGGCGTTCCTTCCTTCGAGAGCATTGATGCTTCCGTGCCTTTTGCCAATGAGAAAGATGCTTTGAAGAAAATGAAGAAGGCACTTTTGATGATTGCAGGGAAAGCGGCTGAAACTTTCGGCCCGAAACTGAACGACCAACAAGAAATTTTGATGAGCGTTGCCGACATGGTAATTGAAATCTACGTGGCGGAATCTGCCATTTTGCGTGCCGAGAAGTTAGCGAGCATCAAAGGAGACGAAGCAACAAAACAACAAGCCAACATGGCAAAATTGTATCTGTACAAAGCCATGGATATTGTGAACAACAGCGGAAAAGAAGCCATCGTTTCTTTCACTTCTGGAGATGAGCAAAAAGTGATGCTGATGGGATTGAAGCGATTCACAAAACTTTCTGAAATGATAAATGTAGTTGCCCTTGAGAAGAGAAATTGCTGACCAAATGATTGCCGAAAACAAATATTGCTACGATTTTATGTAAAAAAAGTAGTGAGTATTGAGTATCAAGTAGTGAGATAAAATAGTTGGATTCTTGAACCATTTGAAAAGGGAAAAGAATCCAATTTTATAGTTCCTTAGGAACGGAAATTAAATAAAGTGCTACTTTTTATCTCGTTTCTTTTTAATTCGGGACACGCTGTCTATTCTTCCAATTCCATTGGGGCAATCCCATTGCGGGTATAAAAAAGTTTGCCATAGTGTCGGACTGGCGTTCCATCGGACTGGCGCACCAGTACTATGCTAAACTTTTTAGTCCCGGCCGGGAACGGCTAGACTAGCTCTAAAAATAAACTTCAATAAAATAGTAGTTTATTTATTTCCCGTTCCTTACTTTGATGTCTTCTTTCTAATTCGCCAATTCATTATTTCACAAATTCGCCAATTCCCAAATGAATCCAATCGTCAGCGTATTCGCAAAAAATCGAAAAGCTTCCTACTTTCATGCAGAGTTGGGCGAAGGATTTTGCGCTGAAAAAAACCGTGCCTTATGTGGCAACTACAGGAGTCAAATTTGAGAAAACGGAGAAAAATGAGTGGATTGCGAGTGTGAAAAACCAACGGAAAGTGGGAAATCACTTGAAACAAATTCATGCTGGGGCAATGATTGTATTAGCAGAATCAGTTTCTGTGATGTTGACTGCCATGAATATGCCTTCTGGCAGAATCCCGCTGGTAAAAACAATCCATGCCGATTTTGTGAAACGCTCCACGGGAAATATGCGAGCTTCCGCAAAACTGACCAACGAGCAAATCCAATTCATCCAAGACAATGAAAAGGGCGAGTTGGAAATCGAAGTAGAAGTTTTTGATGAAGCAAATGTGCAACCCATTCTGGTAACAGTTACCTCAGCTTGGATTCCGAAAGTCAAGAAATGATGGTTGGGGGATGTGGTAATGGAAAAAAATTTGGGAATGTGAGAATGGGCAAGGAATGCGATGATGTGTTGATTTGATGATTGAGGAAACTAGTAATGCGAAGATTTGAGAATGTTTTTTTAATCCTGTCCATCCCAAAATCCTGAGAATCCTGATTCTATTTTGTTGATGCGAAGATGTAATGCTGGTTTACCTGGATTTATCGTTGTTCAAAAGAGATTTTTAGAGAAAAACCTAAACGCAAAATGCATTCAGAATTTTGAAAATCCAAACTTGCTATTTTACTATTCTGCCAATTTACTATTTGAAGAAATGTTTGAGTTTTAAAGTTGATACAGCAGTTTCGGGAAGGCTTCTTTCTCGGCACTCTCTAAAGAATTGATAGACTAAGGTAAGGTTATCAATGTAACAGCCCCAATCGGAAACGATTGGGGCTTTGTTTTTCATAGCCATTTTTTTTGAGTTAAAGATTTAGTTCATAAAATCAAAAATTTAATTTTTCTTTATTATTTTTGTATTTGTAAAATCTAGTTTTTGCTGGGTTTAATCCTATTCTAACTCTTTTCCCCTTTCTAATTCCCCTTTCTATGAAGAGCATTGACCTTAAAAAACTCAATTCTGTCGAACTATTCAAAATGACTATTGACAGCATACCGATAGGCATAAACATTATTGAATTGAGAGACTTTGAGGATTTGGGAAGCTTCACTTTCATAGCCGCCAACAAAGCTGCCGATGAACAGACAGGAGCAGAAATGCAAAAAATGATCGGCAAAACTTACAGGGAAGCCTTGCCCGGTATATTGGAGTCAGATTTGCCCGAGAAATACAGGCAAGTCCTGATAACTAAAAAATCAATTGATGTTGGTGTCCTTGAATATGGAGACGATAAAATTTCGAAAAGCTGGTTTGACTTAAAAGCTTTTCCTATTGGAGAGAACCACGTAGGAGTTATGTTCTACAATGTAGATAGGCAAGTTCATGCCGAGCAGGAACTGAAATCTAAAATGGATGGGATTGAGCAAATTACCTACATCGCCTCCCACGATTTGCAAGAACCGCTCAGTACCATTTCCTCCATGTCGGACTGGCTATATAAAAGTTATAATGATAAGCTTGACGAAAAAGGACAGAAAGGATTCAAGTTTATATTGGATGCCACGGCAAGAATGAAAACACTCATCAAAGATATTATGAGTTATTCCAAGATTGGGCAGGAAAATACTCGTACAGAGCGTGTAAACCTTTCCCAAATACTTGATAATGTGAAAAGTGACATGTCTTCTTCTCTCGAAGAAAATTCGGTCCTACTCAAGGTCGGAGAAATGCCTGCTTTGCTGGGGATGGAGACTGAACTTCAGGTTGCTGTTTCAGAATCTCATCAGCAACGCCATCAAATTCCAAAAGAAGGGAAACCAGCCCATTATTTCAATAAAGGCGGAAAATAAACCAGAATTTTGGCTATTCTCTGTGTCTGACAATGGCATTGGAATTACCAAGGAAGGAATGGCGAAGGTTTTCCAAATCTTCCAAAGATTAAATACCAAAGAAGAGTATAGCGGAACGGGAATCGGTTTGGCACATTGCAAAAAAGTGGTGGAAATGCACGGAGGAACACTTTGGGTAGAATCCACTTTCGGAGAAGGAAGTACTTTTTATTTCACAATATCAAAAGCATGAGAAATGAAGAATTTGTTGAGTAGAGTTTTGATAATTGATGACGATAATCCTTCCAATTTCCTAAATAGTATGGTGGTGGAAGAAGCAGGTTGTGCCAAAGAGACTGTCGTTACCACCAATGGGAAAAAGGCGCTGGATTACCTGACCAAAGCATCTCACGGAGATTTCCCCAGGCCAGAAATTATTTTCTTGGATATAAACATGCCAGTTATGGACGGCTGGGAGTTTCTGGAGGAATACGAACGGCTGGATAAATCTCAAAAAGGGAAAGTGATTGTGGTCATGCTTTCTGTGGCTCTCAACAAATCTGATAAGGAAAAAATGGATGCTTTGGTATATGTAAATGAATTCATAGACAAGCCTTTGGAAACTAAGCACATCCATAATATTATTGAGAAATATTTTACCTCGGAAGGCGTGGAGAGAGTAATTTGAGTATGCGGAGACTTAAGTAGTCGAAAGTCTTTAGTCGTCAGTCCAAAGTAGTATAAGCATCTGAATTTCAGTCAAATACAGATTTTGAATTCGGAAAGTATTTACCATTAACTACTTGTAACTCATGTTACGCAGTATGAAAACTTTTTTTTGGATTTTATGAATTGCCTATTGATGAGAAGGAATTGATAATTTTTACTTATTCCCAACTGAATAATTGAAGTCAACTAAGCTAATCGTGTGCCGCCAATCTTTGGGGAATTGTCCGACATCGAATGTTTTTGGCACTAAGGAACGCCAATAAAATAAGGTTCTGGATTTGTTGCAGCTTATTTTGAGGTCGGGTTGGGTCGAGCCACATTGGCTACGTTAGCTAGCCTAGCCGTTCCCGGCCGGGAACAAAATATTAGGCATAGCACTGGGTCGCCAGTCCGATGGAACGCCAGTCCGATGGGTCGCCAGTCCGACACTACGGCTAATATTTTTATACCCGCAATGGGATTGCCCCAATGGGATTGCCCCAATGGGATTGCCCCAATGGAATTGGAAGGATAGACAGCCTGTCCCGGACCAAAAATAAACAAAAGAAATCGGTAAGTTATTTTATTGGAGTTCCTAAGGAAACTGAAATAGGACTTACGTCCTACCCTAAAGATTTTTCGTCCCGTTGGGACTTACATGAGAGTCCCAACGGGACAGCAAATCCTTAACTTGGTACGTAAGTGCCAATCAAAAATCACTAAGTTGAAAAGCCTTTTAAACACTTTTCTTATGTGATTGGACGCAGCTAGAGCTACGTCCTACAGAACTGAAATTGCCAATTCACACTTATTTTTGGTATAAAATCAAACATCTATTTTCTTTAAGTTGACAGCATTGAGCGGACGCTCGAACTATTTGGGCGACCTATCCCGATATTCCTATTTTGGAATATTGTTTTCTTCTACAAAGCAAAATTTGAATGGTTCGGCAATCCGATGGTTCGGCAATCCGATGGTTTGACATTTCGACATAGCCATAGCTACGGCTAAGAATTTTAATGCAGTAGCAGGAAATAAGAAACAAAAATAACAACACGAACTTAGGAGTTGATGCACTAGAGTGTTAAAGTAGAATCAGATTCTCAAAGTAAAATCACTCAATTCGATTTTGTAAATCGAACAAGTACAAATACAAAATTATAAATTCAACGATACATCATAATCCATCATTTGCAACCATCTTCTGATGATTGATGACGAGATTTAACAAAAACGAATCTTTGCGTAACTGAGTGAAATAATATGAATAACAAAAATCCCCTCTCCGCAGATGTTCATGCACTTATGATGGAAAGTGCCCCTGTTGGTTTTCAGATGTTGGAGCTGATGGATTCCGATGACCTTGGCACATTCACTTTCAGGGCAACCAACAAAGCGTGCGAATTGCAAACTGGAGTTGACATGAAGCAGTTTGTGGACACTTCATTGTGGGAATCTATGCCCGATGTGGTTACCAAAAATATGCCTTCCCTTTTATTGTATAAAAGAGCCTTAGACGAAAAAACCACTTTAGATGTTGGCGTGGTAGAATATGGGGATAGTAAAGTCAAATTAGGATTTTATAAAGTCCAAGTCTATCATATCCACAAGAATTATATAGGCATTATTTTCAACAATATTACGGCTCAAATTCAAGCAGAAACCCAGTTGAGAAAAAAAATAAAAGAGGTGGAAGAGAATGCCAAAGAGATGGAGCAAATCACATATATTGCTTCTCACGATTTGCAGGAACCGTTGACCACCATCAAATCTATGGTGGAGTGGTTACGCAATAGGTACGAAGGAGAACTGGACGACCAAGGAAGTCGGGGAGTGGAATTTGTGATACAATCGGTTGGCAGAATGAAGCTCCTCATCAAAGATTTGATGGATTTCTCAAGAATTGGCCAGGAGGTGCAAGCTGTGGAAGAAGTGAATACACAAATCCTGGTAGAAGAAGTAATTACTAACTTAAGTGCTTCTATAAATCAGGCAAAAGCTGTATTTGAATTGGGAGATTTACCTATTGTGAACGGCTTCCGAACTGATTTACGATTGTTGTTCCAAAATTTGCTCAGTAATTCCATCAAGTTCCGAAATCCTGACACTCCAACCAAAATAATTGTAGAGGTTGAGGATAAGGAAAACTATTGGCAGTTTTGCATTATAGATAACGGGATTGGGATAGATGAGAAATTTTGGGAAAAGATTTTTTCTATGTTCAAGAGATTGCACCCGAAGAATGAATATGTTGGAACAGGAATTGGCTTGGCTCACAGCAAAAAAGTAGTGGAAAGGCATCAAGGCAAAATTTGGGTAGAGTCAGAAGAAGGAGTTGGGAGTTCTTTCTATTTTACTCTTGCAAAACAAATAGCAAATTGAGCCACATTTTTTTGGAAGATAAATAGTACAAATCTAACAATTTCAATATAGAAACTGCCAACATCTTACAGAGTTTTAAATAGTAAAATCCAACTGCTTTTTTTGAAAAAGAATACCTCAACGCTGAAATATGCTATAAATGCAATAAAATAAACTTCTTTTGTAGAATCCTTACGTTTATTAAACAAATCTATAGTCATAATTGTATTTATCTAATAAGCAGGTTGAGATAAACACTTTCCTATTCCTGAAAATCAAAACCTTATCCAACTTTGGACTGACTACTAAAGGCTTTGGACTATTTATGATGACTAATTTAAAATAAGGCCTACGAAACAAATGACTCCTGAAAAAAAAATTGTCTCTTTAGAAACTTACGCTCTTGCGGTGGAAAATTCTCCACTCGCTTTTCAGCTATTTGAGTTGATGGATGAGAACGATTTAGGCTCTTTTACTTTCAGGGTAGCCAACGAATCGTGCGAAAGGCAAACGGGCGTTAACATGAAGCCATATATTGGAATGTCTCTGAATGAATCATTTCCAGACCTTGTAAATACGGCCGTACCAACCTTGTATTTCCAAGCTTTGAAAAGCAATGATGAAAAGCAATGATATCGTGGATTTGGGTATGGTAGAATATGGAGATGAAAAAGTAGAAAAATCATTCTTTAACATTCAAGCCTATCCGGTAGATGGAAATTTCGTTGGAGTGGTCTTCTCCAATATTACCAAACAATTAGAGGCTGAAAGCAGATTAAAAATTAAAATCAAAGAGGTGGAAGAAAATGCTCGGGAGATGGAGCAAATCACATATATTGCCTCTCACGATTTGCAAGAACCATTAACAACCATCAAATCCATGGTGGAATGGCTACGAAACAAATACGAGGATAAACTAGACACTCAAGGCAAAAAAGGTGTCAACTTCATTATCCAATCGGTTAGCAGAATGACAATGCTGGTTAAAGATTTAATGGATTTCTCTAAAATTGGATTGGAGTTGCAAGAGTCGAAAGAGGTTGATACACAAGTGTTGATAGAAGAAGTCATATCTGATTTGAGTGCATCTATTGAGTTGGCAACAGCTACGATTGAAGTTGATGATTTGCCCGTCATAAACGGATTTTGTACCGATTTGAGATTGCTTTTTCAGAATCTGATTAGCAATGCCCTTAAATTCAGACAAGAAGAATTGCCCTGCAAAATAAAAATAGAAGCTAAGGAACTCGAAAAATATTGGCAGTTTTGCATCAGCGATAACGGAATTGGAATAGACGAAAAATATTTGACTAAGATTTTTTCTATCTTCAAAAGACTGCACGGCAAACAAGAATACGAAGGAACAGGAATAGGCTTGGCACATTGCAAAAAAGTGGTTGAGCGACATGAAGGTAAAATTTGGGTAGAATCGGAACGGGAAACTGGAAGCTCGTTCTACTTCACGCTTGCAAAAAAATTACTACGATGAAAAATAAGCTTAAAAGAATCTTGCTGGTGGATGATGATGAACCCACCAACTTTCTCAATAGAATGGTTATTGAAGAATTGGAATGCACCGAGGAAATAATTACAGTAACAAGCGGAGAAAGAGCATTAGAGTATCTTACTACGCAATCTGATGGGCAGTATCCACAACCAGATTTGATTTTTTTGGACATCAACATGCCTGGCATGAATGGCTGGGAATTTTTGGAGGAATACAAGAATATAGAAGATTTTCAGAAAGGAAACATTACCGTAGTCATGCTGACTACCTCAGTAAATCCTTCCGATTTGGAGAAAGCACAGGCAATAAGCGGAATAAAGAAATTCATGCACAAACCGCTCACAGAAGAACACGTAGTGGAAGTAATCAACACACATTTCAGCAATTTGCTTGATAGTTGATTCTAATTAAATACTCATATTACGAAATAAATTTTGGCTTCAAAATAGCTGTTCCTAACTTTTCCTTAGGATAGGGTTTGCAAACCCTATCCTAAGGAAAAAGATTTAGCAGATATGATTTCCGATAGCTACGTAATAGGAATTAAATAGACAAAAAATAAAGAAGCCAAACTTCCGCAAGTTTGGCTTCTTTGTTTTTTACGAATAAGAAAAACTATATTTACGTTTTCTTCTCAAAACTTTTGAATCTTAACAATCTGCACCCTTGCATAAAGAAACGCCATTTTACATTGCACTTGAACTTATTCCCGGTGTGGGCAACGTACTTGCGAAGCACTTGGTCAGTTATTGCGGTTCTGCGGAGCGAGTTTTTACCATGCCAAAAGGCAAACTCCTCAAAATCCCCAATATTGGCGAAGTATTGGCAAATTCTATCCGAGGCAATCAATTTATCAAAGAAGCGGAAAATGAGATTGAGAAAGCACTCAAAAATAACATTGAAATTCTCACTTTCAACGACAAAGCCTATCCGCAAAGATTGAGGCATGTGGTAGATGCGCCTTTGGTCATTTACAGAAAAGGCGAAACCAATCTCAATCCAGACAAAGTAGTTGCCATTGTCGGCACTCGTGAAGCAACCCCTTACGGAATTGACCTCACACAACAGCTTGTCAAAAACCTGTCGGCACATTCTAGTCTAATGATTATCAGCGGGTTGGCTTACGGCATAGACATTTGCGCCCACAGAAAATGTTTGGAATTGGATATTCCCACAGTAGGAGTCATGGCAAACGGGCTGGATTTGGTTTATCCGTTTGCACATAAAAATACTGCTCACAAAATGCTCGAAAATGGTGCGCTCATTTCCGAAAACCGATTCGGCACAAAGCCCGATGCACCAAAATTCCCAAAGCGAAATAGAATCATTGCAGGAATGGCAGATGTAGTGATTATTGTGGAAGCCAAGAAAAAGGAGGCGCATTGATTACAGCAGAACTGGGCAACTCCTACGACCGAGAAGTCTGCGCTTTTCCTGGGGAAGTTTACAGCCCGACTTCTGAGGGTTGCCATAACTTGATTAAACGACACAAAGCCCATTTAATAACTTCTGCAAAAGATGTTGAAAAACTCATGAATTGGGATTTAGCAGAATCCGACCAACCGAAGGCAAACACGTTGCGCTTTCAATCGGAAGATGAGAACGAACAGAAAGTGATAGATATTCTCTTGAAAGGCAATGACCAAATTGACCGAATCAGCTATAAAACACAAATCCCCATTGGTGCGCTTGCTTCAATTCTGTTGAGTTTGGAGTTTGCTGGCTTGGTAAAATGTATGCCAGGCAAAATGTATGGATTGAATCGGGGATAATGTGTAGATGTGTGAAAGAGGCAAAGCTACTCTATGGATAATTCGGCACAAGCGGAGTGCCACCCAGCGGAGTGCCGCCCAGCGGACGCTCAATGCTGTTAACTTAAGGAAAATATATGTTTGATTTTACACCAAAAATAGGTGTAATTTGAAAGTTTCAGTTCTGTAGGACGTAGCTCTAGCTGCGTCCAATCACAAACCAAAAGTGTTGAAAACGCTTTTCAACACTAAGTTGACGGCATTGAGCGGACGCTTGCGCTATGGTTTTTATTTTGTTAGCCTTACCAGTTTATCACTACCAATGTGTGAATGTGGAAACGAGAAAAAGTGGATTTATCTCGCATTCTCACATCGTCCGTAGGTTTAAGAACCCAGACGAGTAGGATTTTTTGTCTTAGGCATATTAAAGAAATAAACTAAACATTTCTCTTGTTTCTTTTTGGTCCGGGACACGCTGTCTATTCTTCCAGTTCCACTGCGGGTGTAAAAATATTAGCCATAGTGTGTCGGACTGGCGTTCCAGTGCTATGCCTAATATTTTTGTCCCGGCTGGGAACAGCTAAACTAGCTAGCGTAGCCCGACCTCAAAAATAAACCGCAATAAATTGTCCATTTTATTTCTTTGATATGCCTTATAGGATTTTCAAAATCGGCAAGGTAATGGATTTGATTGCAACATGTTAGAGTTAGATTGTATTCCCGTTCACTATTCTTTTTTACCCATCAAAATCAGGCAGAAAATCGCATAATTTATCATGTCTTGGTAATTCGCCTCCACACCTTCGGAAACCAAAGTTTCCCCTTGATTATCTTCAATCTGTTTCACTCGCAGGAGTTTCATCAGGATAATATCTGTCATGCTTGGCACCCGCATATTGCGCCAAGCCTCGCCATAATCGTGGTTTTTGTTGAGCATGAGGTTTACAGTTTCCTCAATATGTTTATGGTAAGCCTGAACGGTCTCTTCGGTGGGCAACTCCATGCGTTCATCTTTTGCGTATTCAATTTGAATCAGCGCCATCACGCAATAGTTGATAATTCCTATGAATTCTCCCTCAATTCCATCGGCAATTTTCTGCTCGCCTTTCTCTTGAATGGAGCGAATGCGCTGTGCCTTAATGTATATTTGGTCGGTAATGGATGGAAGCCTTAAAATTCGCCAAGCCGTGCCATAATCCTTCGTCTTTTTCTCGAAAAGCGATTGGCATTTATCAATGATTTGCTTGAATTGCTGTCTTGTTTTTTCCATTTTGAGGGAAAGTGGTAATGAGTAATTGGAAATAGTTTGGGCGAAATTAGGAAAATTACAACATAGTTTATTGTCTTTCTTATCCTCTACTATGGAACGGGGATTAAATAAATGCGTGTTTTGTCTCAATTTATTTTTGAGGTCGGGTCTCGGGTCGAGCCGAGCCGAGCCACGCTGGCCACGTTGGTCACGCTGGCTAGTTTAGCCGTTCCCGGCCGGGACTAAAAAGTTTGGCATAGCACTGGGGCGCCAGTCCGATGGGGCGCCAGTCCGATGGAACGGCAAATTTTTTTATACCCGCAATGGGATTGCCCCAATGGGCTACGGATTATACATATCTTTTAATTTAACGCCTTAAAAAAATAATAACGCATAAATAAGTGATTATAGCTAATCGAAATTTCCTAATTTCGATTCAATGGTTGCAAGTTTCCTAACTTGCAACCATTGAATTACGACTTTTTAGCTCATTCCGACAATCTAGAGGTTGTCGGCTACTAGAAGAACGCCATGAGATTACGAACAAAAACTTATGTATAAACCGTAGCCCAATGGGATTGCCCCAATGGAATTGGAAGAATAGACAGCGTGTCCCGGACCAAAAAGAAGCATGGGGCAGTCCTACTGGGGCAGTCCCACCGATAAAGTAGCATCTTATTTATTTCCTGTTCCTAATATAAGAAAGGTCAATTGACTTTCATCAATTGACCTTTCTTAATTTTTATATCCTACTTATCAGTTTATTCCGAGATTTTGGATGGAATACTGGAGTAGTTCAGTTTCAAAGCATTTGCTTCCCTCAATTGTTGCCTCACATCACTCACGATTCCCATTTTAGCATCCCTATCAACTTTAAGGGAAATGGTCATCTTGTCTTGTTCAGCTTCGTCAAGAGTTGCTCTTTGCTCCACAATAAATTCGGGAATGTCGTCAGCCACTGCCAAAGCATCATTCAATTGAATTCTTGGTGCTTCCCCGAACTTATCAGTCTCTTTCGGTTCTCCAATGTAGATGTACTTCACTAAAGATTTATTTTCTAACTTTTGAATTTGCGATGCTGTTGGCAACGCATTCTTTACCATAAGAGTTACTTCACGCATCACGGTTGTTACCATGAAAAAGAATAGGAGCATGAAAATAATATCTGGCAAAGCAGAAGTTGGAATTTCCTGACTGGTCTTAGTTTTCTTTCCGAATTTAGCCATAGTATTTATAATTTGTAACCTATCAATTTAGTTACCACCCCCATCAGAAGGTTCTGCATCTGAAATCATGATAGGATATTCATCCTTTGCTTTATCATATTTTTCAGCGTTTGCAGGTTCTTTTCTGTCTGCGGCAATTTTCATAAAGTCCTCAGGAGTTACGCCAATATGTTCGGCTCTCAACTCTGTATAAGTCTCTTGCAAAATGTCCCGAACTCGAATATAAATTTCGTAGCTCGTTCCACGGTCAGTTTTCAAAGAAATAACTGCTTTGTTCGGACTTTCAGAAGACTTAGGGTCTTGACCTCTGTTGGTAATGAATTTTTTAGCGGCCTTTTTAAGCCCTTTCAAATCCATTGGTTCTTCCTCAACCAATAACATGTCGTTGGAGTTAATTAAAACGTTGAATACGTTTCTTTCCTTCACTTTCACATCGGTTTCTTGCTCCACTTTTGGTGGAAGCATAACAGGAATACCTTTATCAGAGGCAATTGTTGTGGTAACCAAGAAGAAAATCAACAACAAGAAGGCAATATCTGCCATCGAGCCTGTATTCACTTCCGCAGAAGGTCTGTTTCCTTTTTTCTTGTTTAACATAAGATTTTATTTGAAGATTTTAGATACTTCGCCAAAGAGAATGCTCAAAATTGCAATTCCAGACAATATATATGTAGTAGTTAGTGCAGCACCCACAAAAGTAGTTACTTCACTATCAATCACTATTTTATTGCCTCCTGAAATGTAAGTGTAGTCTCCACCATCTGTTATGGCATAGCCAATTCCAAAAAGTATGACAACAGCTACCAACGCCAACAATGGCTTTACCAATTTCTTTGGCTCTTTTACGAGTGTAAGAATCAAATCTAAGAAAACAGCTCCGAAAGTCGCTATTGCCAAGTAGATGAATCCTAGAGTAATCATGTTTTCAGACATGAACTCCTCTCCACTCATTCCTATGCCCATGAGGGCGAATATTACAAATAACGCCACAAGGGCAATTTTGATGATTAAACCTAGTTTATCCTTCATAATTTATTATTCAGTAATGACTGTTGTGTTTCCTCTTGTTACGCCTCCTCTACCCAAATTGTGTCTTACCAATACGTCTATCAAAGCAATAGAAGCATCTTCCATTTGGTTTACCAATGAATCTACTTTAGATACACAGTAATTGTAAAAAATTTGTAGGATAATCGCTACAATAAGACCAGCAACTGTAGTCAAAAGTGCTACTTTAATACCTCCCGCAACCAAAGAAGGAGAAATGTCTCCTGCTGCTTCAATCGCATCGAAAGCACCAATCATACCAATTACCGTACCCATGAAACCCAACATCGGAGCCAAAGAGATAAATAACGATATCCAAACTAAGCCTTTCTCTAATTTACCCATTTCAACAGAACCGTAAGAAATAATTGATTTCTCAACCATGTCAATACCTTCTGAGTATCTCATTAAACCTTGAGTAAAGATAGAGGCAACAGGTCCGCTAGTCGCTTTTGTTACTTCCAAAGCAGCGTCTGGCCCGCCATCTACCAAAGCATCTTCTACACTTCTTACTAATTTTGTAGTGTTTGTGGCCGCCAAGTTCAAAGAAATGATTCTTTCGATGGCAATTGCCAAGCCTAGAATCAAACAAATCAATACTGGAGACATAAATACCCAATCACCTTGAATAAATTTCTCTTTGATAATTTGTGTCATTGGCTGGTCAACAGCAACTGTAGCATCTTGTGCCATTGCCGCTGTGTTCATTCCGAAGGTAAGCGCACCCATTGCTAGTAGCGCAAATGATTTTTTCATAGCTAATTGATTAAATTTTCAGATGATTTATGTTAGAAGAATCGCTTTTAAAAGGTATGCAGTAGAGAGGAAGGGATTCGAACCCTCGGTACCCTTTTGGGGTACACACGCTTTCCAAGCGTGCGCCTTCGACCACTCGGCCACCTCTCTAGTTTTCTTCAAGTCCCCAAAACAACACAAGTTTTTTTAAAATGTGAAGGATTTGCCAATAAAATTTACATTTTGGACTTATTTAAGATAAGCTTTCACTTCTCTAAGCTAGAAATTTAGCTAATCTTATGAGCTTACGCAAGATTTAACAGAACGAAATTGTTTTAAATCAAGACATTATGAACTCCAACCGCTAAAATTTATACTGTTTTGAACAAAGAATTACATGTTTCAGATTTGAGTTCGGAAATGCAAACACAAGAAAGAACGCATTTATTTATTTTTAATTCCCATAACCACAGATTTTCAAAAAGATACAGTATAAATGAACTCTCCACCCAATTGTCACATAATAATACTATTCGTGGCAAAAGGTTCAAGTGAAGCTTGCTTATGATTGCCGTATTTAAAGCATTGTTCAGTCTGAAAATGCCTTTTGTTGGATTTCATAAATTGTCAATTGATGAGAAGTAAGTCAACACTTAAAAAAAAGTAAGTCAGCTTTCTCAATGACAATTTGGCATAGTATATTAGACTTATTTCCAATATTGTCAGGTTGGATTTCAAAGAGTGTTAAATCTGAGATTTCTCTGCTAATTCATAGTTAAAATTAGGTTCACCCAACAGAATTGCCTTCTTTTTTGTTAGTTTCATAATCCCGAAACATAAACAGATTATCACAAACCAAATACATCCTACTAATATGAAAGCAAAAAACAGTTTATTAAGTATGCTTTTGGCAGCCATCTTGGGTGGAGCAATTGCCCTTGGCGGATTTCATTTCCTGAATCCGAATGAGCCAGAAGCACAGAAAACCTTGGAGGAAAGCCAGAACGTACATCTCTCCAAATACTATAAAGACCCAAAAAATGACGATTATGTAGTTCCCGATGGCTTAAACTTCGTAAAAGCAGCCGAATTGGTAACTCCAGGCGTGGTGCATATCAAAACTTACTACGAAGGAAATGCCTCCAACTATGGCAGAAACTCTATGGAAGATATGCTCAAAGATTTTTTTGGAGAACGATACGGAGAGCGCATTGAGCCAAGAGAGGGAATGCAGAAAATGGCTTCTGGCTCGGGCGTAATCATTACCGAAGACGGCTACATTGCCACCAACAATCATGTAATAGAAAATGCTACAAAAGTGGAAGTGGTTTTGAACGACAAGCGAACTTACGAGGCAGAAGTGGTCGGAACTGATCCATCTACAGATTTAGGATTACTCAAAATCAAAGAGAAAAATTTGCCTTTCGTAGCTTACGGAAACTCAGATAAAGTGAAGATTGGGCAATGGGTTTTGGCAGTTGGAAATCCATTCGATTTGACCTCGACAGTTACTGCGGGAATTGTGAGTGCCAAAGGCAGGAGCATCAATATTTTGAGAGGAAAAAGTGGCATGTCCATCGAATCTTTCATTCAGACCGATGCTGCAGTGAATCCTGGGAACAGCGGAGGAGCTTTGGTAGATTTAAACGGTAAATTGATTGGAATCAACACCGCAATTGCCTCAAATACAGGTTCTTTTGCTGGATATTCATTTGCCGTGCCTGTAGATTTGGCAAAAAAAGTGATGGACGATTTAGCTAAATATGGCGAAGTCCGCAGAGCTTTGATGGGCGTAAGAATCCAAGACATTGATTCTAAATTTGCTGAAGATAAAGGTCTGAAAAATGTGAAAGGAGTTTACATTGCCGATGTGTCGCCCGAGGGTGGGGCAAGAGAGGCAGGTCTGCAAGCTGGCGATATTATTATTTCTGTGGAAGGCGTAAAAGTGAATTCTGTAGCCGCTTTGCAAGAACAGGTTGGCAGAAAACGACCAGGCGATAATGTAGCTGTGGAATATAAAAGAGATGGAAACGTGAAATCTGCCAAAGTGGAATTGCAAGGCGCAAGAGATTATGATGCAGTAGCAGTTTCCGACTCCAAATCAATCAACATTCCCAAACTCGGAGCTGATTTCTCGGCAATCAATTCCGATGAGAAATACAAATATGGAATTGACGGAGGCGTGAAAGTCAGCAAATTGACTGATGGCAAACTCAAAAGTGCGGGAATTACCGAAGGCTTCATCATCACAAAAATAGATCGGGAATTAGTTACTTCTCCAGAGCAACTTCAAAAAAGGCTCGCCACAATAAATGATGGTGTGCTCATTGAAGGTTATAATAAACAAGGAGAGAAAGAGTTTATTGGAGTCGGGTTTTAAATGACTTTTATAAAATAGTTATTGTTTACAACCAAGTTGAGAAGAAGGAGGAAGGAAGAAAGAGGAAAGAATTGTTGAACGACTCTTTCTTCTTTCTTCTTTCTTCCTTCCTTTTTTTGGTACTGCTACTTTAGTCTATGTTGGTAATCTTCCTTCTCATGGTTTTAGATGAGTGAGAATACTATTAAAATGCTTATTTTAAGTGAAAATCTGATAGAATTCTTGAAATTATATCAGAAAACCATACTACATGACAATTTTTGAAAGCCACTATTTTACCACAATCCCTGCCCTAAAAGGGAAGGAGCTAAATCCCCCTCCTTTTGGATGGGTTAGGGGAGGTAGAAAACCCGAAATATTTAGGATGACTCCCGATGAATTCAAAAACAATGTCATAAATTTACAAGACGATTTAATCAACTCTGGTCAACAACGTTGTGAAACATGACAAAGAAGGAATTTCATAAGTCAGTTAGTTAAATAGTTTATCATGCTGCATTGCATACTTCAATTTTACTGATTTTCTAACTAAACTTCACATCAAAAAACAGATTTCTCAAAATAGGCTTACGAACTGCTTACTATTGGCAACAAAAAAAGGAGACATTCCATGTTTCAGATTAAATAGCGCAATCAGCTTTCAGAAAACAGCTTTTCAGTTGGCTAAATTCAAACATGGAATGTCTAATTCTGGTAAATAATTGATTATCAATAAAACTTTACCATTTTACTATCCTACTATTTTTCTACTTGTTCTTATTGCCTGACCAACTTCTTAATCGCCTTGTTCTCTCCTACAAAAAGAACCACTTGGTACATTCCTTTCGGCAAATTCTGCACATCAATTCTATAACTGAATACATCGCCTGTTTTGTTGGATTGTACAGAATTGATTTTTCTGCCAAGCATATCCAAAACTATTATTTCCACATTTCCAGTCAAGCTATTTTCCATTTCAATCTGCACGGAATTTCCGCTGTTCGGATTCGGGAAAACAGAAAGCGTATTGGAAATATCCATTTTCTCCTTAGCATTGATTCGGTCAATAAACAATCCCTCGGCAAATCTGGAACAACCACTTTCATTGAAAACTTCAACGGTATATAATCCGAGTTCCGTTGCAGTAATTGTCTGTGTTGTTCCCAGCAATTTTTCGGTAATTGTAAATCTATTCAAATACCATTGGTAGGAATTGCCTTCATTCGCGGTCAATTCAAACTCATTTTGCGAAATTGTAGCCGTTGGTTTCTCGTTGATTTCGATGTTTTGCAAAACGGTTGACTGCTCTCCCTGCGAATCGGTAATTCGTAGCCAAACTGTAATTCTTCCTGAGAATGGGAATGTGACTTCGATGTTCGCTTTATTTTTCCCAACGAGTTCAATTGTGCCATCGTTATCTAAATCCCATTCGTAGTTGGCAATTTCGCCATCGAAAATGGTGGAGTTGTCGGAGAAGGAAACTGCTTCATTTTGGCAGATTGAGCCTGTTGTACTGAATTTCGCTTCTACATTATTCGTTTTCGCATCGGAAAAGTTTGTGAAAAGCATGTTGTCTAGTGGGCGGACTCGGTAGAAATAAGTTGTATTTCCAGCTAAGTTGCTATCCACAAACTGAGTAACATTCACTCCAACCGTAGCAATTTGTGTGAAATTGCTATTGTCATTTTCAGAACGCTCAATGGCAAAACCAGTTTCATTATCTGAATTGTCTGACCAGACTAAGCTGATTTCGGAAATGGATTTCGGAGCTACGGAAAGTGCCGTGGGTCTTGCCACAGGAAGTGAGTAAACCAAGGTGTTCAAAGTTGTATTCGTAACAATGGCAGGATTGAAATCGAAATAGATGAAAGCTGTATTCTCAATTATTCTCGCATCTGCCAAACCCACTTTCGGCTTAATTCGGAATTTCACAAATCCATGACTATTTGGTTCATCTATTACGCTATCTGCCAATAAAATATCGTTGAAACGGAAAGCAACTGCGCCATTCGGTTCAACCACAGTTACCAAATCGTGGCTTTTGTCCAGTACTTGGAAGCTATTCAAATCCAAATCGCTCGCCAAAGTATCTGTGATTACCACGTTGAAAGCCGTATCATTTCCCGTATTTTGGAATCTGATTAAGTACTCTAACGTCTCCGACATCAAGGTATATTTCTCATCCTGAACGCCAATTGGGAAAACTTGTTTGTCGTTCGGGTCGTAGGCGCAACGGATGGTTTGCTTGGTTTCGGAAGTTTCCGAGAAGGCAATCGAACTGTTTTCCATGACATTTGCAGTTACAGTTGAATTCAATGTGTCTCCTAATGCTTCCACGCCTGGCATTTGCATTTTCAGGTTGATTTGCTTTACGGCATTTGGTTTCAAATCTACATAACTCCAAATTAAAGTGTCTCCTCTGGTTTCGGTTGGAGTGGGAATTGCGGAGATGAAGCCGAGTAAATTGTCTGGCACGAACTTGATTTCTCCAGAAGCAACAACTGTTCCCTCATTTTTGTAAGTCAGCCAGTAAGGCACTTCCCAAAAACAGCGAGTGGTTGCCGAAGTCAGGCTTGTGCTGATTTCCTGCACTTGCGTTTCGCTGTACAAACCGAAATTCAGCGTGCTGGAAGTGTCCATTGGCAAGGAAATGGAAATCATGGAATCTGTGCTGAATTCCCAATCTCCCACAGGCACAACTTTAGCGGTATAATTTCCTGTTCTGGTGGCAAAATCGAATCTTCCGTTGGCATCGGTAAAAGTGAAGCAATTGTCTGGCAAGAGAACCACTTTCTGATTTTCCAATCCGTATTCTCCACTTTCCTGCATTCCATCTTCATTCAAATCGTGGAAAACAACTCCACCGAATGGATAAGAATCTACCAAAGTCGTGTCGCTCACAAAGTTTGAAGTAAGTGTGTCGAATGCGTTGAATGCGGAAACTGTGTAATAATATTTCGTGCCTTCTTGGAGCAGACTATCTTTAAAATTGGTCGTGAGGATTCCCTGCAAAGTGGTAATTGTCTCATAGTTGGAGTTATTAACTTCTGACCTTCTGATGCGAAATCCAACCGTATTGTCAATTTTTGAACCTGAATAATCCCAGCTTAAAGAAAGTGTTGTATTTCCTTTTGCAGATACAACCAAATTATTCGGTCTCTCCACTCCCAAATCATCGAAAATAGGAATATTGGTCATTGCGTATTCAGACTGTTCAGTTGAGTTTACGGCTTTGATTCTATAAATATATTCCTTAAAGTAACTTACTTCTGAATCCACAAAGCTTTCTGTGTTTTCAGCTAAGTTTCCTAACAAAATATAGTCTGTGGTGTCTCCAAAAGTTATCAATTCGGCTCTCTCCAACACAAAACCAGTTTCCTTGTCTGAATAATCCCCCCAAGAAACTTTCACTCCTTCGGTAATATCTACAATGGCTTCAAAATCGGATGGAGAAGGTAAAAGGCTTGTGTCTCCAAAAATTTCATGTTCTATATCGCTGTAAACTACCGAATCCATACCGTTTGAACGGTAGTATGCGCCTGCTCGGTAGAAATAGATTTGGTTGTTGCTTAAATTTTCATCAATATAATAGGGGTCTTGATCAGTAATCAGCTTGAAATTTTCAGCATTCCCTACTGATCTTTCATACAGCAATCCTTCTGAATCATCTGGATAGAGAGAAAAGGTAGTCAGTTGGACACTAATTCCAGAAAAAGGATCTGTAGTTGAAAAAATAGATAATACAGGCTTTTCTAATTTCAATCCAGTGGTTGCGGAAGCGATGTCTGAATATTCTGTTGTGTCTTGCTCTGGAGAGAAGAAGCCTTTGACTCTGTAATAATAAGTAGTGAACGGCTTGAGCGTTCTTTCGTCAATAGGAGTAGGAGAATCGTAAATATCTCCTCCAGTTCCTCCGAAAGTTGGGACGCTATCTATAAGTACTTCAAAATTATCTGGATTCCCTTCCGATACTTCAATAACATAGCCGCTTACGGTATAGGAATCAAAATCATCCCATCGAATTTGTATGTTATGTTCGGAGAAAAATTCATTGTATTGGGCAGAAATAGAGGTCGGTTTTTCAATTTTGTGTGGCGTATTAACAAGTAAGGTCTCCGTATATTCAGAGGTATCGGTTGCGCTGAAAGCACGAACTCGGTAGGAATATTGTGCATAGAATTGAATATCTGAATCTCCATGCCCAAAGTTGCTGGCTGGAACTTCTGCAATTTGAGTAAAGTCTGTTCCATTCTCTGATCTTTCCACTAAGAACCCATTGATGCTAGCTCTATCAACATAATCCCACAAAAGGCTGATTTGTGCGAAGCCAGATTCATCCAAAAATTCTGCGGTAAAGTTGCTTGGAGTTTCCAAATCGCTTGCTTCTGGAGTGATGGCAGAAGCATAGTTGGAGTAAGCAGACGCTACAAGGGAGTTGTGAGCTTTCGCCCTGTAATAGTAAAGAGTATTTGGATTCACTACGGAGTCTTCATAAGTGAATTCAGAACCGAATCCGTGTGGGTCTCCGAATACGAAACCTATTTGCATAAAATTCAAGGTGTCTTCAGCAGAACGTTCTATGAAAAAGCCTGTCTCGTTGTTGGATTCATCTTTCCAAGACAAACTAATTGTTCTAGGAGAAGTAGCAACTGCTTCTAGGTTAGACGGTGCGGAAATGCTTACCGAATTGTCGGGCTTAGAGATGGAGACACTCTCAGAAGTAAAATCTCCATCGGGCGTTATTGCCTCTACTTTATACCAATAGGTTTCGCCAGCAAATAGTTGTGCTGTGTCAGAATCTGTGAAATTAGTGAAGTTCTGACCTACAAATCCTATTGAATCGTACATGGAAGCCACTTCGCCAACTAAGCGCAAAATCACAAATCGTTCTTCTGAATCAGAATTGTCTCGCCAACTGAGTTGTATAATTTCTACTGAATCAACTATTACAGCAAGATTGTCAGGAGAATTATTTTTTTCTAGTTGGTAAACTATTGACTTCGCCTCTCCATAAACAGTTGTGTCAACCCCTGTGGAGTTATAAGTGCTTCCGAATCGGTAGAAATACGTATCTTCTTCAAGTAATTCCGTGTCGAGAAACTCCAATAGAACACCTGCTTGGAAACTTGCCAAATCAAATGAAAATAAGGGCATATAATTGCTCTCGTTTCCCTTTGAGCGTTCTATCAAAATACTCATCGCCTCCTTTGTGCCTTCAGACATGTCGCCAGCGTGTTCTACTCGAATTTGCTGTTCTCCCATAGCATTTTCTACAAGATAGACGGAATCAACATCGTAAGCATTCAAAAAAGGACTTATCCGTACTCTTACGATATTTGAATAGGCACTTGTATCTAAAATTGCATTCACTTTCCGAACTCTGTAGAAATAAATTCCTCCACTTAAAATTTCGTTGAAATCGTTTCCATCGGTATAGGAAATTGTTGAGCCAGAAAAGGTAGTGGCAAATTCCTCAAATATTTGAGTAAAGCTCGAACTGTTTACTACTGAGCGTTCTATTAGATATTTATCGGAATCGACTTTTTGTGAATCCTGCCAAGCTAAATTCACATTATGGATTTCGCCAAACCCTCCGTTCCCGACTGAGTAGTTGGCAATGAGGTTTTGTGGCGTGTTTGCCTCTCCTAGCACAATAGCTTGAGAAACATTTGAATAGTTAGAAACCACACTAGCACTAATGGCTCTGACTCGGTAATAATAAACTGTGTTTGATGGTAAATTACTGCTTGTGTAAGAACTTATGTTGGCATTTGTTGTGTCAAGTGCAGTAAAGCTAAAGTTGTTTCCAATGGAGTATTCTATCACAAATCCTATTTCGTTGTCTGAGTTATCGTCCCAAGAAAGCTGAATTTCAGAATCAGAATTTGCCGTGGCAATCAAATTGGAAGGCGCATTTACGGGAACAAGAATTTCTGTTTTGGCGGTGGCATAAGCGCTACGCTAGAAGCCGAACTATCTGCTCTGGCTGAAAGATAATATTTGTAATTACTATTTTGGGACAATCCGACATCACTATAAGAAGTTGTGTTGGCAGGAATACTATCGACTATATCATAATCTGTACTTGACAAACCTCTTGCTCTTATCAACAAAAAGTATTCTTCATTATCAGAGTTGTCTTCCCAGGTCAAATCAATTTGGGAATGTGAGGTAGCCACTGCCACCAAATTTGTAGGGTCGGCAAGTGGAGTCTGTTGTACTTTTACAGAAGTTGAAAATACTGATTCCATTAACCCATCAGGAGTGTCTGCATAAACTTTGTATTCGTATATAATTCCGTGAACCAAATTTCCGTTGTCTAAATAGCTTTCTATGTTTGAACCAACAGAGTCTCTAAAGACCTCTTGCTCAACGCCATTTGTGAAATATCTTCTCTCAATAATAAATTGAGTTTCGTTGTCTGAATTGTCTTTCCAAGTGAGCGATACCTCTTTATTTGGCAGAAGTGTGGCTTCGAGTTCAGAAGGTTTTCCGCCATCAGAATAAAAAATCGACTTTGTTTCCCCATAGATGAGCGTATCAATTCCGTTTGAGCGATAATAACTGCCAATTCTATAATAATAAGTAGTGTTTGATTCTAAGAATGAATAGTCATCGAATGTATTAATCATAGATGCTAAATCAATCTCTTCATCATGAATTTCAACGAAATTATTCGTGTTGTTGATAGATTTCTCGACTATGATTCCTTCCACATCATAAAAGCTTCCATCTGGAGCGGTTGCATAATTTATATTTAAAACCAATCTCTCATCTGGAGTATCCTGCCCTTCAAAATTGATTGTATCAATATTGAAGCTAATGAGATTGGCGATGGTTTGGACTTCTACCACATTGGAATAATCAGAATATTCAGACACTCCAGAAGAATTATCTTCTTTCCGAACTCTATAGAAATAAGTACCAGGCTCAATTTCTGAACCAAGCTCGCCATCGAAGTAGGTTTGGTCAAGCGTGAAACTGCTTGGCTCTGAGGCAATCATTTGGAAATTTGATTGGTTATTTTGAGAACGCTCGATTAGGTAGTTCCCATCAGATTCCTCATTATTGTCCCATCTCAGCTCAACATAATGCCCGATGTTGCCGAAATTATCTACGTTATCATACGTAGCAGTCAGATTGCTTGGAGCCGTAACTTGAGCAAACAATTGGGCGGTCAGAAAAGAACACAAAAGCAGTAGTTGTAATTTTATTTTCATGGCAGATATTAAATTTCTTAGAGTATGTTTGGATTGATTTTTTGGGAATTTTACGAGATTTTCAAAATGGGCTTTCTAGGCATTTTAGAGACACATAGCCAAAGCTATATGGGGAGAAAATAACGAAGAAAGCGTTTTTGAAAAGCCGTAAAAACCAAAAATAAGTCGATTCAAACATACTCTTAGGTTAAACGAATATTGGAATGACTATTTTTTCGTATATTAGAGATTACGAACAGAATTGTGTTATGGCATCCGCAGACTGGCGGGTCTGGGCTGGGGTTGCACACAACCACCGCCAGCCACTCAAATTTCTTCTATTCATAAACTCTATTGATAGAGGAAATTTCTTCTATTTATATTATTCACACTAAAACGATACAAAAATAAGCGTTTTAGTCAGAAAAACTTCAATCATTTCCCATCTCACTGAAAAAAAATCAGTAATCTTCTTTTTTTGCTAAAAAATCACACAATATAAATTATATCCACCGTTGACCGTAAATATTTATTAACATTCCATATCTTTGTATTCAATCATTTTAAATGGATTGTCAAACAAGCAAAACCTTTGCAGTTCACTTACGTAACAAAACTTACATCTTTACTTGATGAATTAAACCAATCACTTCTCGTTACTTCAACAAATCTTTATCTAGCACTCCAAACAAAATGAATCCCAAACATTCCGAGAAAAACACTTCTGCCAGTAGGCAATTCCATAAAATCTCCGCCCTGCTTTGCCTAATTCTATTCGGCTTTTCGGCAATGGCGCAAGATGTTTCCAAATCGCCCTATTTTGTGGTAAAAAGCAACATGAAAAAAGTGGACGAAATGCCACTCAAAAGAAACGAAGTAAACATAAATATTGCAGGCGTAATTGCCGATGTGGTGGTTTCCCAAGAATTCGAGAACACAGGCTCGCAGACTTTGGAAGCCATTTATGTTTTCCCAGCCTCTACGAATGCCGCAGTCTATGGCATGGAAATGTCGGTGGGAGACAGAAAAATCTCGGCTAAAATTGCCGAGAAATCAAAGGCTCGTGAGACTTACGAACTGGCAAAAAAAGAAGGCAAAACAGCTTCTTTATTAGAACAAAAAAGACCGAATGTTTTTCAGATGAGTGTGGGAAACATTAAGCCTGGCGATAAAATAAAGGTGGATTTGCATTACACGGAATTGCTCGTGCCAACCGATGGAGAATACGAGTTTGTCTATCCGACCGTGGTTGGTCCAAGATATGCCGAGGAGTTCACTTCCGATGCGCTTTATTCTGAAGCTTGGGCAAACAATGCTTACTTGAAAGGCGGTTCGCTGACCTATGATTATGCCATCAACACGACCATTAATGCGGGAATGCCAATCAAGAAAGTCGAGTGCAACACGCATAAGGTAAATATAAATAATTCAGGCAAGGACAAATCTGTCATTAAACTCAATCCGAACGAGAAAAACAGCGGAAACAGAGACTACATTGTCAATTACCAATTGGCAGGAAGCGAAATCCAATCAGGCATTTTACTTTATGAAGGAAAGGACGAAAACTTCTTTTTGGCAACTGTTCAGCCTCCAAAAGAGGTTGACAATTCTAAAATGCCACCAAGGGAATACGTTTTCATGCTCGATGTTTCAGGCTCAATGAATGGTTATCCGTTGGAGACCACCAAAGTATTAATGAACAAGTTACTGAACACGCTCCGTTCAGAAGACAGATTCAATGTCATGCTTTTCGAGTCTGGAAATAGCGTGCTTTCTGAGGAATCTTTGCCTGTGAACAAAAATAACATTCAAGCCGCCATGAGTTTGATTGATGAAATCAAAGGCGGAGGAAGTACAAATGTATTGAATGCGCTGAAACAAGCATTGGAATTCAAACAAACGAAAGGCTTTTCGAGGAGTTTTGTGGTGGTAACGGATGGCTATATTACGATTGAACAAGAAGCCTTCGACTTGATTCGCAATAATTTGAATAATGCCAACCTTTTTGCCGTAGGAATTGGCTCAAGCGTGAACCGATTTTTGATTGAAGGTATGGCTCGGGCTGGATTGGGCGAACCGTTGGTGGTTACCGATGAGAAAGATGCGATTGCCAAAGCCGAAAAATTCAGGAATTATATTTCTGGCCCAGTGCTGACAAATATTAAGGTGGATTACGGGACTTTCCAAACTTATGATGTGGAACCTTTGAGCTTCCCCGATGTGATGGCGGAAAGACCTGTGGTAATTTTCGGGAAATACAAAGGCAAACCAAGTGGAAATATCTCATTGGCAGGTTGACTGGAGGTGGAAAAAACTACTCACAGACAATTAATGTTGGCAATGTTGCGTCCACTCAATCCAATCAAGGAATTAAATATTTATGGGCGAGAAACAAGATTAAGACCATGGGAGATTACCAAGCCTTAAAAATCTCGGTAAAAACGATTCAAGATATTACTGATTTAGGCTTAAAATATAATCTCCTCACAAATTACACTTCTTTCATTGCCGTTGACCCAACCAAGCGAGATAGCAACGGAGATTTCGTAACTGTAAAACAGGCAATCCCGATGCCGAAAGGAATTTCTTCTGGTGGATTCGGTGGCGGAAATGACAATGGTTCGGTCTCCAGAGATGTTTCAAAAATTGAGATTGGAGACGAGCCAATTATGCCACTTTTCGGCAAAAAGCATCCTGCTTTCCATACGAAAGCCACAATTATTTGGAGGGGAAATACCAAGAATGGACTTTCTGACAAGTCTGACTATGTAGTTACCGTAAAAGATTTGATGCAAACAGAACTCGCCAAGAAAGAAGTTACGGGAAATATGCTCGATTTGGATTTGGATGAAGTGCAATTCCAAAATGTAATGGGAAATGCGCTGATGTACCAGATTGAGTCGAAGGATGGAAAATACAAATCGGAGGAAATGGTACTTGCCATGCTCAACGATAAGGAAGCTTCTACGCTGACAGGAGAAGCGGGAACTCTATTGCTTGCCAAAACAGCTTCCGACAAAGCAAGGCTCGCCAAATTCTACGAATCCAAAGGCTTAATTGCCAATGCGCTTTCCGTTTGGAACGAAGTTTTGGGAATGGATAACTCTGCAACGAATCAGACTGCATTTAGTGAGTTTATGAAAAGGAATGGTTTGTAGATTTTTGGATTTACGAATTACGAGGTACGATTTACAAACTGTAAATCGTACCTCGTTTTGTGTAGAACTTGGATGTTTTTCAATTTGGCGGAATAGTAGCTTTTGAGAATTGAGCGTTGCCCATTCCGAGTGGATTTCCGAAAATCCTGTCCCAACATTGGGATTGATTTGATTATTAGTCAGTTGCGTTATTGGATTTTGGTTAGAACTGAAAATTACTTGGTTGTAGGTTTAGCGTAGCGTTTCTACGACCTTTTCCATTTTGGTTCAATCGTTAATTTGGGTATTGAGTACAATTTTGATTTTTGCTTGTGGTGCAAACGTGAACGCTTGCATCCCGCTCGGTCGCATTTCCAATGCGCACCGTAACCTAGGTTTTGCATCTCGGATGCTTTGGGCGATAAGTTTTGCTTTTGAGCAGTTCGAGAGTTTTTTTTGTTTTCATTTTTTTTAATCGAATGGATTGTCTTTGGGGGTCTGAACGCATGGAGCGGACTGTTAGGAGTATCACATCATCCTTCTCAATCATGTAGTATATCCTGAAGTCGAATTCGATTCCTATGGAGCGTACTCCATCGACATTCGAGAGCCTTCCCATTCTGGGCTGCTCGGCTGAGTATTGGCGGCCGCTTCATGTACGGAATCGTAGAATTTCCTAGCATTCTTTTCCGAGCGGTATTGCCTGATGCCATCGACCTACTCGGAAAGTACTTCCACAAAATTATCCGAGAACACTAATTGAACCATGATGTGGTGCGCTCTTTGAATTCCTCCATGCTCATTGTCTTGCCGTCCCTCACTTGGCGTATGGCTTCCTCAAGCTCCGCCCTAAGTTCCGGGGATACTTTTTCTCACGTCTCGCCATTCTCTTCTTTCAGTCCGAGAATGGCAAGAAATTGCCTTACAAGAGCAATCTGTTCGGATGGCACATTCACTATTATCTGTTCCATAATCTTTATTTATCTATCTAGTGCATTGAATTCTAAGTTTGTGTCTGTATTTTTTGGAATATTTTTTTCTTCTACAAAGCAAATGCCTCGCCCTAGAAAATCCCTGAGTTCCGTTTTTAATTTTTATCATTTTAAAATTGTATCGTTAGAGTTTATGAATAGAAGAAATAAATTCCCTCGGAGTGGTCATAGACCCTCCGAGTGGTAAGGCTCTATAATAAATTAGTGTTCATAATCTAGCTATTTCAGAAAGGAACAGTTTTTTGCAATCCGAAAATAAGATTTGATATTTGTAGGAATGTAGCAACGCTACATTCCTACATTTTTTTTGAAAAACAGTATTGGCTATGAAAAAAATAGGTGTGTTTATCTGTGTATTGTGTTTGGCTTTCCAAAGCTGTGATGATGAAGATGAATCTTCCCTTCCTAAAAAAGACGAACCTGTTGTTGCTGAAATTGTATCATTGGTAAAAACATCTTCTGCGCAATTGGCTACAAACAGCACATTGAGTCAAGTGCTTGCGACAGATGCGGCAGTAGTTACCTCGGATAGCATCACTTATTTTGCCATTGGTTATAGGCAGGTAACTGCCAACAACCAAGACCCTATTCTGATGAGGTTCGATAATGGTTCGCTCACTTGGGCGAGAACGGATTATGAAAATACTGGCGATGACGGAACAGGCCGAGGATTGATTTATGACCCAAACAAAAAAATGTTGCATGTTGTATTTACAGCAACTGGAACGCAAGCTGGCACAAATTACACTCAATTTACCTCAAATGGCTGGCTTTCGAGCTATGGGCAAGGTGGGGGAGCTAAAGTAGTGATTTTAGCAAGAATTGACCCAACAAATGGAAATCCATTGGCAGGAACTTATGTAAAAGCCGTATTATCTAATGGAAATGCGAATACTGTGCAGGCAACAGGTTTGTCTTATTCCAATCAGGGAATCACTCTTCAGTCGAACAGCTTTTTCTCTCCTTTGAAAATGGACAAAACACGATTCAACTGCCAAGGTTCTTCGCCATTCCCCTACACCATTACTTTCGACTTGGATTTGAAGAATGCACTGGAAGCTAGTGCAACGGGGTGTAATTAGCTTAGGGAAGTCGGAGCAGAAGCTACCGACTAGATTTTTATGATGACTGGTTTTACCCAACAAACTACTGACTCCAGCCAAAGGCAAGCTGACAAGAATCCATTCCACTTCCCACCTTTTCAAACCTTACATATTTATTGCGATACAAACTGTAGGCAAATTGCTATGAATTGCCCTGCAATTGGAGACTTCCCAGCGTTTGCCTTATCGACCAAAATTCTTGGAACTGGGCCGAAATCAGCGAAATGTACCCGAAGAAATTGCCTTCGATTGAGCTAAATTTTGGGGTTTTAGGCGAACAGTTTATTTCCTTCGGTGAATCTATTTCATTATTAGACGAAGGAAAGTGCCTTTTTTCTTGCTTGGCTTCAAATTTGCAATTACCTAAGCAAGAATATGCAAAATGTTGGTTTCCAAACAGATAGCTTTTTGAGAGGAAACAGAATGGTTGCCAAACCAAAAAAACAGTACATCGCTTTGAAACTTGGCTTGGCTTCTACCGACAATCTTCAACACCAACTTACGTTAACAAACTACTACAATGAGAAAGAAGTACAAAGTCAGTGATTGCGAGTTAATCTCACAGTACAAAAACGAAGGCAACAACAACGCTTTTGAGCAATTGGTTGAAAGACATAAAAGCAAAATCTTCACAACAATATTCTTGATTGTGAAAGACCATTACACTGCCGAAGACCTTTTGCAAGAGACTTTCATTAAGGCAATCCGTACGATTAAGGCGGGTCGCTACAACGAGGAAGGTAAATTTCTCCCCTGGATTTCGAGAATTGCCCATAACATGGCAATCGACCATTTCCGCAAGAAGAAAAGATACCCAGTCGTGATTATGGAAGATGGCGATAGTGTGTTCAACACATTGGAGTTTGCCGAAGAACCTTACGAAGTTGTGCAAATCAAGCAGGAAACGTACAGAAAACTAAGGGACTTAATCGAGACTTTGCCCGAAGCTCAAAAAGAGGTGTTAAAGATGCGTCATTATATGCAGATGAGCTTCCAAGAAATTGCGGAGGCTACTGGAGTGAGTATCAACACGGCTTTGGGCAGAATGCGCTACGCTCTCATTAACCTGCGTAAGCAAATGACACAAAGCGATAAATCTTATGCCCAATCCATCTTGTCCTAATAATCTAATGGTCAAATATCTCTACAAAGAGATGTCAGAAACAGAGAAAGAAGCATTCGTGCCTACTGTTTTCCAAAAAGAAGACCTTTTGAATGAGTTCAATGAAATGCTCAATATGAAAGAGCAACTCGATAAATTGACTTTAGAACCCAGCCAAAAGTGCATTGATTCCATCTTGGAATTTGCCAAATTATAAGGCGATAGATTTTACAAAAAAGCCATTCCACACTATTGAAATTTAGTGTGGAATGGCTTTTTTGTGACTGTGCGAGAAGGGAATCTCGCACTACTATGCAAAAAACAGGTCAGAGAATTACGATTCTCTGACCTGTTTTTCTTTAGACTTTAGACTAAATACTTTGTACTCTTTTTAGTATTTCCCAGTCCTGAAGCTGAACTCCTGAATGGTTTCATTGCCCAATTTATCTAAAGAGCGCACTTTGATAGTGTAATTCCTATTCTTTTTGAATCCTGAAATGGCTTTTCCGTAAGGGATTTCTCGGTCTTTGTTGAGTGTGTAGGAAATGTAGTCTGCACCAGTCAATTCATCTTTAGCGGCTAAGAATATGGAAACATAAGAAGGATACACGTCCGTTCCGTTCTTATTGTCAATCGGGGAAACACTAAATATATTTTCGATTTCCGGGCCATCCACATCCACCACCACGCTGACTTCGCCCACATTTCGGTTGTTCACATTGTCATAGCCAAAATATTTGATGGTGTGAGTTCCCGAAGAAGTAATATTGAATGGAGTATCGTAAGTGGTCTCTTCTGTTGCGCCATCAATGCTGTAGGAAATAAATTGCAACCCAGATTCTGGGTCGTAAGCTTTTAACTGCAACTTGGTTTTTGGACCGAGATAAACAGTATCTCCTTTATTGAAAGTTGAGCCTGTGTAGCTATGGCTCATAGTCGGACCTGTCAAATCCACATAAACCTTGTTGACGCTATGTTTGAATTCGTCATATTTTACGTTGGCTTTTCCTGCGCCTTCGTTGCTTGCATTGTCTAAAGCATAGTATCGGATTACGTGCGTTCCCGCCTCGCTTGGCAAGTAAAAAGGCTCGTCATAGTTTTTGAATTCGCTTCCGTCCACAGAATACAGCACTTCTTTCACGCCAGATTTATTGTCAACTGCAGTCAGTTTCAACTTGGTTCTGCCTGAGAAATAGACTTGGTCGTTTACAATAAACTTGTCTCCCAACACATCGGAAGACATGATTGGAGCAGTTTTATCGAGATAGAAAGAGAAAGCTTGAATGACTTCCTCGTTGGAAACATTGTCTGCAGAATGGTAATATAATGTGTGTTCTCCATCCGCCAAATAAGTGAAGGGAATGATGCCACCTTTGTAGATTTTGTCAGGCTCGTCATCGAAATGATAATAGGTTTTGGAGATTCCCGAAATTTTGTCTTCGCCAGTTAAATAAAGCTTTGTGTTGGTAGAGATGATTTTGTCTTCTGAAATTCCTACCACGTTATGGAAAGTAGTTGGCGCAGTCAAATCTACTGTGAACTTGAATGATTTTGGAGTTTCCGCATTGCCCACATTGTCAACCGCATAGAATTTGTATTCCTGTTCGCCTTCTTGGTTGGCGTTCATTGTGGCAGAATAGTCAGAAAAACTGGCTTGATTGAGCGAATGATACAGCTGTTTCACTCCAGACATTTCATCTTTGGTGGAGAGTGGAATGGTGCAGCCCTTTTCCATAATAGGAAACTCCAGCTTTCACGAACTTTGGAGCAGACTCAAATCTGATGGATGATTTAGGAGCAATTGCATCGGCATAAATGGCATATTTATCTTCCGTTCTGCCATCTTCACTATGTTTCAAATAGTGCTTTCCGTGTCCATCCAAAATAATCTCCTTCCATTCGCCCGATTTCCCATCTGCTGTTTCGGGATTGAGCGCAGTTGGAGTTCCTGTTTTGGAATGGGAAATGAACATGTAAATTGGCAATTCGGCTTGCTGATAGTATTTCTTTGCCGAATCAATGTAGAAAGTTTTCTCATGCGTTTTCGTTTCCTGTGCTGAAAGGCTTCCGAAAAGCACGATGAAGAAAAGTGTAAGTATATATCTGTTCATAGAAAGGTAATGAGTAGTGAGTATTTGGTAGTGAGTAAGCTTATTCATTATTGTAATTCTTTATGGCTCGGAAAACTAAATTGGAATTTGCTCAAGTTCGAGTAATAGACAAGCACATGACTTTTTCAAATCATGACAAAAATTAAAAGTGAATCCCTCGGAGTAGTCTAAGTAGATAAACTTCAATACTTTCCTATTTTGCTTTTTTTGTAAATAATTCATTATCAGTTATTTGAACTGCTTTGAACTTGCGACTTGAGCGCAAGTCCGATAAAGACTTTGTACTACTTATAAGACTCTCCGAGTGGCTGAACGGGAATCTTCGGAAAGTTCAATGAAGAAATGACATCTGTTGAGGTCAATTTTTTCCAACACCAAAAATACATTCCCACATTACGTCATCAGCAAATCAACTCATCAACCAATCTTCCCGCCAATTACCAGAATGTCATCAATTTGCTTGCTGGTTCCACGCATCCAATCGGCAATGGTTTTGCCTAGGATTTCTCGTTGCAATACTGATTTTTTCTGATGGATTTCAGTAAGAAGCCCTCGCATTCTTTTGATTGAGAACTTCTTATCTTCTTCTCCACCGAATTGGTCTTGATAGCCATCTGTGAAAAGGTAGAAATCGGTTGGCTGGTCAATGGAAATAACATGCTTTTCAAATTTGACTTCCCTGCCCTTTTTTAATGCCGTTCCGCCAATTCCATGTTTTGTCCCTTTTATCTGCTTGACTTCTCCATTCTGGAAATATATCAGCGGATTGTTCGCCCCTGCAAACTCCATGGTCTTGTTGGCTTTGTCAATGGAAACAATAGAAGCATCCATGCCATCACTGTTTTCCGTATCTTCTTGGTGGAGCGATTTATTGACTCCTTGGTGGAGTTTGAGCAAAATATTTTCAGGGGAAGTTTCGCCTTCGCTCTCTACAATCTGATTAAGTAAGTTTGCGCCAATCATGCTCATGAATGCGCCAGGAACGCCATGCCCTGTACAATCTACCGCTGCCACAATTATTTTTCCTTTCTGTTCGCTTGCCCAATAAAAATCGCCACTTACTACATCTTTCGGGCGGAACAGAATGAAAGATTCGGGAATGTAACTTGCAAGCATATCGCCACTTTTGAGCATCGCTTGCTGAATACGTTCGGCATAGGCAATGCTTTTGGTAATGTTCTCATTTTTGTGTTGCAAATCGGAAAAAACCATTTCCAATTCTGCTTTTTGGTCGTTTACAATCTGGTTGGCTGTGGAAATCTGCCTGTTGCTTTCCTTCAGTCTATTATTTATTTTCTTTCTGATTCTGGAGTTTCTGTAAAAAACCAATCCAACCAACAACAGTAAAATAGAGCCTCCAATCAGAAATCGGTTGATGATTTTTTGCTCGTGTTGCTTGGCTTTCTCTTCGGCAATCCTCACTTCATGTGCTGCCACTTGTGCTTTTTGTGTTTCAGTAAGATTTCGTATGATTCCTTCTTGTAAGGTATTTTCTTGCGTAGCTCGCTTGTTCATCGAATCATAGACAACTAAAGTCTTGTCCTTTTCCAAAATCCTATTTTTGAGTTCCAACTCCGAACGCAACTTTTCTAATTCTACCTGTTGCGCTCTCAAACGGGATTTTTCTACACTTTCCTTCAAAACACTCTCTTTGTCTCTCTGCACTTTCTCGTGGAAAGTTCGGTAGAGTTCAAAGTATTTGAGCATTAAATCAGGTTTTCTGGCTTTTTCGTAGGTTTCGGCAAGCATTCCGTAAACGCTCCGCATTTGGTTCAAATCATTTAGCTCTTTGGAAAGTTGCAAGGCTTCCTCCAAATATTTCGCAGCCTTATCGTGTTGTCCCAAATTGTTTAGCACTACTGAAGTATTGATAAGCACGGAAGATAAATTGTATTTGTCATTTCCCTTTCGTTTGTAGGCGAGCGTTTTCTCGAAGAGTTCTAGCGAGTGCTCATAGTCTTTTTTGTCGGCATAAATCATTGCCATATTCCCATAAATCCCAATAATTCCGTGTTGATTATTGATAGATTCATTGAGTTTGACCGACTGTTCGTAATAATCCAACGCCTTCCCGTAATCTTCTTTTTTCCAATAAAGTGTAGCCACCTCATTCACAAATCTACTTGCCTCCTTCATATCGCCCCCAGCTTCCTTTTCCTTGGCAATTTTCAGGTAGTCTTCCACCGAAACTTTTTTGCCATTGTAAGTGAAGCCTTCGGATTGAGAAAAGGCATTAT
The DNA here is from genome assembly GCA_963729615.1 of uncultured Cytophagales bacterium. Lineage (GTDB taxonomy): Bacteria > Bacteroidota > Bacteroidia > Cytophagales > Flammeovirgaceae > JBLIFI01. Next base: position 15,915 of record CAVSOI010000015.1, on the reverse strand, counting down.
GGACAAAAGATGCAAATAAGAATAGAATTATATATTTGTATTGAGAGTGCATTCAATAATATTTGGTTTGATTTTTCTTAAAGGTACGCAATCAAAGCCTGACCAAAGGCTTACATTAAGACTTGTTAGGCATTGAGCCGATTGTCATTAACTATTAACCCAAATTATGAGATATGTATTTGATAAGTACAATTATGGATTGGGGAAATGAAGAATGAAAAATTAAGAATTAAGAATACTTCAAATGATTGATAATCAGCGTATTGTATTTTAGATATTTCGCTAAATTTTTATTTAAAAATCTAATAAAAATGCAATTCAACAAATTTCAATTTCTGTTTTTTCTAAAAAAATTACAGTTAACTGGATGATAATCAATATTTTAAACCCATTATTCGGGTTATTAGTCTAAGAAGAACTCATTCTATTTCATTGGCTAGTCAAATCCTTGGCTAGTAAAATCTTCCTAGCTTTGAATTTACTCTGTGGCAAGCTTCCTAGCTTGCAAAACAAACAACCGAAGGTTTATTGGAATAATACAGTAAGTACAACTACAAAATAGAAAGTCGGATGGCCGATGCCATAGAAAATTACGTATCGACAATCAACATCTTACAGAAGATAAGTAGATAAACTGGTTGTCTGACAATTTTTGTGGAGTAGCCTTCAAGCGAGGACGCTTGAAGGAGAAGGGCGCATTTTCTGCGCTTTTAGCGCATAAAATGCGTATTGTTTTTTACTGTTTACTAAACACCACAAAATTTGTCAGACAACCGATAAACTTAAATACTTTCCTAATTTATTTTTAGGTATATCGGTTTAAGTCGCCTATTTTTTTTACCATGAATTGTTGGTCTCGCTTTAGCGCCTTTATTGCCTTAGAATCTTAGTTAAAGCTCTTTTTCAATGATTGCTTGTTGAAACAACCAAGAGCTAAGACCAAACAATGGCAGTGGAATATCTAAACCAATATACCTATTTATTTTTTGTAAGTATTTCATTATCAGCTATTTGAACTGCTTTGGACTTGCGACCTGAACGCAAGTCCGATAAAGACTTTGTACTACTTATTAACCCGAATAATGGGTTTAAACCTTTGTTTTTCAGATAGTTAACCGTGTTATTTTTAGAGTAGTCAAAAATTAAGATTTGCTATATTGTACTTTTTTTAGATTTAATCAAAAATTATATGACAATAATTTAACGGAACTCATAAAATCAAAATACTGATTACCAAATACTTAAATCATTCTTAATTCTTCATTTTTAATTCTTAATTTCCCCAATCCACAATTGTACTTATCAAATACATAACTCATAATTGGGGTTATTAAGATTATTTTGTCTGACTACTTAATTAAAGCCAGAGTCACTTCTTTTATTTCAGACCCAACGCTATCCAAACAGAATTCTCAAATAGAAAAGCGGACTCCATAGCTTCTTGCGCATATCTACATCGGCAAACATCATGGATATTGTTCTCTTCAATTCTTCATTTCCTGTTGCTTTTCGGAAAAGCAGGTTGATAAGCCACTTTTTAGTTGCCAAAAGTTGCAGACCATGACTAATTTTCAGTTCGTTCCACAACTTATAGTAAATCATTTTATCGTAACGCTTGAAGAATTTGGCAGAGAAATCATTCGCCTCCAAAGCTTCCATCGCATAAACTGCCGCATATTTCCCACTGATGATTGCGTTTCCGATTCCCTCGCCAGTAAGCGGGTCAATGAGTGAGGCTGCATCGCCAGTAAGCATGTAGCCATCGCCAGAAATCACACGTTTTTTTGAGCCGAGAGGCAAACCCCAACCCTGAATTTTCCCATCCAGTTCAGCATTTTTAAATCTATCCTTGAATTTAGGATGCGTTTTCAGAATTTGGTCAAGTTCCTTTCTGAGGTTTCGCTTGCCCTCTTTTATTTTCGAGGAAAGCATTCCCATTCCCACATTGCAACCTCCGTTGGGCAATGGGAAAACCCACAAATAGCCGGGAACGGCTTCATTTATGTAATGCAACTCAATCAGATTCCCTTCTTTCATGCCAGAAACATTCGTGTAATAAGCACGAACGGCTGCTGCAAAATGCTTGTCTTGATTTCTGTGTTGCGTCAGCGTTTTATTGACCAAAGAACGTTCGCCATCTGCCCCGATTACAATTTTTGGCGTAATCACTTCTTCAGAATTGTCTAAAATGAGTTGGATTTCGCCTTCATCATTCCTTTCCATGCTTTTCAATCCAACGCCTTCCTTAATTGTAGCATAAGTTGGATTGAGTTTTTTGAACAGGAAATTGTCGAAATCCAACCGCTTCATCACAAAACCTGGGGCAATGTCCCGAAGTGGGGAATGGTGCGTGAGTTCCTTGTTAGCACCAGAGAAATAAATGTTCAAATCTTTCCCGTTTGGCGCAGAAAAACTCACTCCGAAAGTACCAATTGCCTCGTTTTTCTGCTCTCCCAATTGCGACCAAATCTCGGGTTCAATCTGTTTGAGAATAGAATAAACCTTTCCGCTGATAGCATCTCCGCAGATTTTATCTCTCGGAAAACTGGCTTTATCAATAATTGTATGAGGAATTTCGTGTTTGGAAAGCCACATAGAAGCAGTTACTCCGCCAGGTCCAGCTCCAACTATAAAAATATCGGTAGATTTAATGTTTTGCATTCTCAGAACAGTCTCAAGATTTTAGTCCAAAGTCCAAAGCTATTTTAGCAACGGATTTTTCGGAAAGCGAAAATAGGCAATCGGTGGGTTTAAAGGAAATGTTGTGAATTTTACAATGAAAGTTTGGAAACTTTCAGCAAAGAGAATCAAGGCTCGAAGGCGATAGCATCGGCTACCGATCCCATTGCAAACCTCGATGAGCAGAGTAAAATAGTCTCAAGATTTTAGTCCAAAGTCCAAAGCTATTTTAGCAACGGATTTTTCGGAAAGTGAAAATAGGCAATCGGGGGGTTTAAAGGAAATGTTGTGAATTTTACAATGAAAGTTTGGAAACTTTCAGCAGAGAGAATCAAGGCTCGAAGGCGATAGCATCGCCAATCCCATTGTAAACCTCGGTTAGCAGAGTAAAATAGTCTCAAGATTTTGGTCCAAAGTCCAAAGCTACTTTAGCAACGGATTTTTCGGAAAGCGAAAATAGGCAATCGGTGGGTTTAAAGGAAATGTTGTGAATTTTACAATGAAAGTTTGGAAACTTTCAGCAGAGAGAATCAAGGCTCGAAGGCGATAGCATCGGCTACCAATCCCATTGTAAACCTCGGTTAGCAGAGTAAAATACCCTTTCATCTTTCTTTCTTCTTTCCTCCTTCTTCTTTCCTCTTTCCTCTTTCCTCACTTCTCTTTCCGCAAATGATTATCAACTAACTCCTTCAACTCTTTTCCATCCCAAAAAGCCTCCTCAATTTTACCATCTCCAAAAAAAGTTTTCTGTTGGATTTCATTTTTGAGGAAACTGATATTTGGATTCGCAAAATCAATGAAAATGGCTGGGTTGTAGGGCTTACAGAAAGTTTTCCAAGTCTTATTTTCTTGCACAAGCATCGGAATTTGCAATGCCAAACATTCATATAACTTCGTTGGAATGCAGTTTTCTGTGCTTTTATTGGGCTGATAGGGAAGCAAAGCAAAATTTGTGTTTGCCAAAACTTGCCTAATTTCCTGATGTGGAATTGGAGACAAGCTGATTTCCAATTCTACCCAATCCGAACTTTGAAATTCGTTTTCGAGCCAAATTTTCAAATCTTTGTTTACTACTTTCCCAATGATAGAGAATTGTATTTCCAATCCGCTTTCTCGAAGCTTTTTCATTAACCCGACCGCTTCTTTAACTCCATAAACTTCGGAGATTGTGCCTGTGTAGGCGAAATGAATTGCCTTTTTTGTTTTTGGTTGGATTGAGTTATTGCTGTCTTGGTTAGATTTTATTTCTCCATAAGTAGCCAAAAATTTGTTCTCCAACACGGAAACCCTATTTTTTGGAAGGAAATTGAGTTCTTGCTGATAACATTTCTCTGCTAAAATGTAATGGCTCACTCCTGCCCTACTTAGTCTTTCAATCAGTGAAATCCCGAAAACCAGAAATGGCTTTTGCCAAGATTTGTAGTTTTTCTGATACCAAATGTTCCGAGTGTAGTTCTCTTGCACATCGTAAATCAGCTTTTTACCGAATTGCCATTTGTAAAGCAAAGCTATGGGAAGCAACTCTACTGCATGAATAATCAGTAAATCTGGCTGGATTTTTTTCAGAAGTTCCCATAATTGAAAAGACGCTTTCCAACGTTTATTTTCAGTTCTGCCAAAGTCGAAAAGCGGATAGTTGTGGATTTCTCCATTATTTATAGTTGTTTTTTCAGGAAAATCTGCTTTGCCCAATCCAACCAAATGAATTTCGTAATTGGGAATGAGGGAAAAGGCGAACTTGTCTTGCATTCTCACATCATCTACCGATTTGAGAACCGAGGCGAGCAAGATTTTCTGCTTGGTTGGATTTTTAGAGTTGGAAATCAATAAGTTTAGAATGGATGAAACGCTAATTTAGGAACTTTTGACGTAATTACTAAGTTGGCGAATTGGTGGATTAGCGAGTTGGCGAATTAAAAAATTGAGCGATTCCAGCCTATAAAACAGCATATTGTATTATTTTTCCTATTTTCATATACATTGTACTATTTCTTGCTTAGGTTTTTTTATTGTACTATTCAAAGATTATTTGGCTAATTTGAGTACTTATTCAAATTATTTCGACTATAAAAATACTAATTCAATTTAAAAGTTACACTTAAATTCTTCGTGAAATTTATAATACATTGAAAATCAACAACTTAAACGACCTGAGTAGTTACACCTTTTGATTATCTATTTAATATTATTACGATTGACTTTGCAGTGTTCAGTTTATCGTTTTGAGCGAGTACGGAAACCCGCTCTACAATATAAATTCGTACCTCGACTCTCTGAGTCGAGTTGAAAAACGAGTATAATGAAATATATCAGGTTCAATTGTTAATTTAGATAAAGCTTTGTGTCATTCTAATAAACCTTCGATTGTTTGTTTTGCAAGCTAGGAAGCTTGCCACAGAGTGAAGTCAAAGCTAGGAAGCTTTGACTAGCCAAGAATTTGACTAGCCAATGAGATATAATGAGTTCTTTTTGGTAGTGATAAACTGGTAAGGCTAACAAAATAAAAACCATAGCGCAAGCGTCCGCTCAATGCTGTTAAGTTAAGGAGATTCGTCTTCAGTCAGCGTGACCCGGCCGGAGACTGATTTCCATTTTCGGCACAGGTTGGCGATTGCGCCCCCAGAAAGAACCTGCGCCAGCGTTTTACGCTGGTTCAAGCGTCCACGCTTGAACCCAAAAGTGCAATCTTTACACTAACTTAACGGCATTGAGCGTCCGCTGGGCGGCACTTCGCTGGGCGGCACTCCGCTTGTGCCGAATTATCCATAGAGTAGCCTTACCTCTTTCACACTACCCAATAGTTAATGATAGAATACTGAAAGTAACAAAAAATACTGATTGCACTCAATCCCCAAATTAACGATTGAACCAACAGCGGTTACAGTAATTTTTGTGTAAACCTATTTCAAAACAAAATCAAAAAGCAAGTCAAAATGAACTCCAACCAAATTCCCGACTTCAAGAACTACCATTTCCAACAAGCGGTCAACGCAAAAATCCCTCAAATCAAAGAACTGATTTTTGGGGTTTTGAGGGAATACGGATTGCCCGTTGATGAAACTGCCGGACCAGATGCTGATTTGAACAATGTAGAAGCAAATTACCCGAAAGGTTCAAGAAGTGTTTTCTGGATTGTTCGGGACTCGGCAAATGAGCTGGTTGGCACAATGGCTTTGGCGGAATTGAATGAGAAAGAATGTGAGTTACAGAAAATGTACCTTTTGAAATCAGCTCGGGGAAAAGGGTTGGGAAAGTATATGATGGAACAATCCATTTCCATTGCCAAAAAACTGAATTATTCCACAATTCTGCTAGAAACTGATGGAGTGTTGAAAGAAGCCATCAATTTGTATCGTAACTTTGGTTTTGAGAAATACGAAAATCCGCATATTTGCGCCCGTTGCGATACTGCCATGAGGTTAGAATTGAGCTAAGATGAATCACATTCCAATTGCTAAAAACACCATCACTCTGCCAGAGTTTCTGGAGCTAATCCGCTTCAAAAACCTGTTTATGATGGTAGTTACGCAATATTTAGTGCGCCTTTTCCTCATTGGCAAAAATTCTGAGTGGCTCATAAATATCCAAGATACAGGCTTGCTGTTATTGAGTGTGGCAACCGTTGCAATTGGTGCGGCAGGTTATATCATCAACGATTATTATGATATAAAGATTGACACAATCAACAAGCCTGAAAAAGTGGTCATCGGTAAAACGCTCAAACGCAGAACTGCCATGTTGTTGCACCTGATTCTCAACGGGATGGGAATTGCCATCGGATTTTATTTGGGCTGGTGGGTTTTGGCAGGTTGTATTGTGGCTTCGGTTTGGCTATGGTTTTACTCCAACCAACTCAAACGCTTGCCTTTTGTAGGCAATGTAAGCGTGGCTTTACTCACCGTAATGGCGGTGGAAGGTGTGAACGCTTACTATGGAGAGCAAAATGAGTTGATTCACACGTTTGCCATTTTTGCCTTTTTCATCTCCGTAATTCGGGAAATCATAAAGGACATGGAAGATTTGCGGGGCGATATGCACTTCAACTGTCAAACCCTCCCAATCGTTTGGGGAATTCGCAAGTCGAAATCGTTCATTTATGTGTTGCTGGTTGTATTTGCAATTTGTACAATAAGTATGCTGGCACACATAAAAACTCCTGCGCTGACTTATTACTTCGTTTTCTCACTCCTCCCGATTGGCTATTTTGTTAATAAACTCTATTGGGCAGACAGAAAGCGAGATTACAAACATTTAAGCAGTTTCTGCAAATGGTTTATGCTGAGTGGGATTTTGGTCATGATTTTTGTATAAAGAAAACCAGATGTACGTCTAAATGCAGATTTGTAATTACACTTCATTTTTTCCAATAAATGAAACTTGTATACCGTTTTGGAAGAACAGTTTTGTTGAGGTCGCTCTGGAAGAGCGAAGTACATAAAAGAAAGAAACCTGCTCTGACGTACACCCAGAAAACCTCCTATCACTTTTATTTTGAAACCTTTCCGCTCAATAGTTACATTTACGCATATTTGATTGATGCCGATTTGGCATCTGAAACCGTAAATGAGACAGACATGAGACTAATTCTACTATCTTTTCTGGCAATTATCATCTTTAGTTGCCAAACACAAGCGCAAAAGATTGACAAAAGCTTAAATCCAGCCGTAAACGACTCGGTTTATATTGCCCAAAACTACACGAAGAAGGAATACAAAATTCCGATGCGAGATGGCACGAATCTGTTTACTGCGGTTTACTCACCAAAAGACCAATCCAAAAAGTATCCGATAATGTTGCAACGCACCTGTTATAGTGTGCGACCTTATGGCGAGGAAATGAAAACCAGAATGGGACCCTCTTCTTTTCTGATGAGAGATGGCTACATTTTCGTTTACCAAGATGTGCGAGGCAGATGGATGTCGGAAGGGAAGTTCGATAATATGCGTCCGCACGTTGCTGGAAATGACCCGAAAAACAAAAAAGACATTGATGAAAGCTCCGACACTTTTGATACGATTGAATGGTTGTTGAAAAACGTGGAAAACCATAACAATAAAGTTGGGCAATGGGGAATTTCCTACCCTGGGTTTTATACTGCGGCCGCTTTACCAGAAGCGCACCCGGCTTTGGTGGCATCGTCTCCGCAAGCCCCAATTGCCGATTTCTATTTCGATGATTTCCACCACATGGGCGCACTCACGCAAGGCTATTTGATGGCTTACCCAGTTTTTGGCGTGCAACAAGCTGGCCCAACCGATACTTCTTGGTACAACCACGAATGGAAAGCTTTGCGAGAAGCGGGAAACATGAACGATGGCTATACTTATAACCTAAATTTGGGACCACTGAAAAATATTACCACAGCTATTTATCCAGACAATTTCTTTTGGAGACAAGTAACGGAACACCCGAATTATGATGAATTTTGGCAGAAAAGAAGCATTCTCCCGCATTTGAAAGGAATTGACCATGCAGTTTTGACCGTTGGTGGCTGGTTTGATGCCGAGGATTTATATGGTCCGCTGAATATTTACAAAACGGTGGAGAAGCACAATCCAACCGCTAAAAACTCACTTGTAATGGGACCGTGGAGTCATGGAGATTGGGCGAGAGAGCGAGGCACGCAAAGTGTAAATCATATTTATTTTGGAGACAGCATTTCCACATTCTTTCAGAAGGAAATTGAGTTTGAGTTCTTCACGCAACATTTGAAAGGAGACGGAAAACCTAAATTGCCCGAAGCTTACCTATTCGATACGGGCAAAAAAGAATGGCGGAAATTTGCAGAATGGCCAACCAAAGAAGTGAAACCAATAAGTTTAGGATTTGCCAAAAACGGAAAACTGCTCATCAATAAAATGGGAAACAAAGAAGATAAATTCACTTATACCAGCGACCCGAACAAGCCTGTTCCGCACCGCTCGGAAATCACGCCTGTTACATTTACGCCACGAGCCTACATGACAGACGACCAACGCCACGCCTCTTTCCGACCCGATGTGCTCACCTTCACTTCAGATGTGCTGACCGAAGATGTAACTTTCGCTGGAGAGATTATGGCAAAACTTTTCGCTTCCATTTCCTCTACCGATGCAGATTTTGTAGTCAAACTGATTGATGTCTATTCCGATTCGGCAAAAGCGACTGTCGCCACGCCAAAACACGTGCAAATGGCTGGTTATCAGCAATTGGTGAGAGCGGAAACTTTCCGTGGGAGATTCAGAAACAGCTTTGTAACTCCTGCGGCTTTTGTGCCAAACCAACCTACCAAAGTGGATTTTCCCTTGCAAGACATCCTGCACACTTTCAAAGCAGGACACAAAATCATGATTCAGATTCACAGCACTTGGTTTCCGTACATTGACCGCAATCCGCAAAAATATGTGGACAATATTTACAAGGCAAATGAGTCTGATTTCATTAAAGCAGACATCACTATTTATGGCGGAAGTTCCGTAACAATTGGGCAAGGAAGTGTAGAGGTTCCTTTTAGGGAGAGAGATTAGAGTAAATTAGTAAATGTGAGAATTTGTAGATTTGAAAATGAAAAAGCTTCGAGATTTAAAATCTCGAAGCTTTTTTTGCTAACCATCTAATCCTCTAACAATCTATCAATTTGAAAATCAAATCAACTCCAACAATTTCTTCTTCTTTTCCTGAAACTCCTCTTCTGTCAAAATTCCGCTGTCTCGCAAATCGCTGAGTTTTTCAATTTTGGAGAAAACATCGTTGAGGGTTTCCTGCTCTTTTTTTACTTCTGGCTTGGGAACGGGTTCTTTTTTCACTTTCTCGGCATATTTCTTACCCTTTTCAAATTCTTCTCGATACATGTTTTTTGCCCACTCAAAATCAAAGTTTGAAAGGATTCCGCCTTGTTTCAAATGTTTTACAAACACTTGACCAATGGCGTAAGTAGAAGCTCCAGACAAGGCAACCATGGAAGCTCCGCCCAATAAAGTGCCGATTCCCGGAATGGTTTTAATCAAACTTGCGCCAATTTTTGCCAACGTGCCTCCTGCCAAAGCAGATATGAGATTCTTACTTACGCTATCGGAAAACTCCACATCATAAATATAGGAAAGCTCCCTGATTAAGTCCAATTGGATAGCTGAAACGGCTGCAACATCTAAAAATGGAATTGGAATTGCGCCCGCTCCCATGGAAACTAGCACGTGCGTATTGATTACTTTGTCGGCCTTTTCTTCTAAATAACCCATAGTTTTAAGCTTTAATTTGGTGAGAAGAAGTTGGACTTTTTCCTTCAGAAAAATTGCTCTGTAAAATCCAACTCTCCAGAATTAATTTGACATAATAATACTATCAAATACTTACGCTATCATTCCAAATAAGTCAGAATTTCCGAACATTATGGCAAAGTGGCAACATTTCCATCAAATATTTACGCATTTTTGACAAAACAAGTCGAATAATTTCCTATTAAAATGGCATTTGAGTCGTTCAAACTGTCTATAAAGAAAGAAAAAATAAATACTTGGTTTAGATTTTACAAAAACTGAATTGAGTAAATGAACATAGATAGATGAAAATAAAATTACTGTTGATTTTGTGTGGATTGGTATTTACAAGTTGCGCAAGTGATGACGATAGCTTTGGTCGTTTCTCGCAGATTTCCGTGCAAATTCAGGAAGGGAATCTCCTATCGAAGAAGCCGGAAGAGAGCTTCCAACTTACTGTCAACCTCTCCTCGCCAGAAACGCTCAGCACTTTGGAGGTTTTCGAGAATGGGCAATCGAAACGAGTCATTCCAATCGAAAATGTGAAGAATAGAACAATCACTTTGGATTTTGAAACCTTCAAATCCGAGGCGGGAACTTCCAAATTCATCTCCTTTTTGGCAACCGATGAAACTGGCGGATTCGGAAATGCAGAAGTGGAAATCAAAGTACTTTCCACTTCTCTCGACTATGTTTCTAATGAAATCATTCTCACGCATTACCATTCCGACACTACTAATTTTGCTTGGGATTTGACCAAGAATGATTTTGCCACCGACTCCGCCAAAGCAGATATTTGGATGAATTCTAGTTTTGGCAACTGGAATGCAGGAATCAAATCACTCACTCCGACCAAGTTTATGAGAACCGACAAAATTGCGTTCGACCAAGCTTTTGAGGAGCAACTCTTTCTGCTTTTCGACAGCACTTCGGTAGTCTCAGACTCAATTGTTAATCTGAAACCATCAGATATTTTAATTGCCAAACTTCGAGATTCCGATTCGTATTCCATCATAGAAATATTGCAAATATCTGATACTGTTGGAGATAATAGCGAGCAAATTGTGCTGAAATACAGGAAAGTCCAAGAAAATTCGGGGCAATAGATTTCAACTATTTAGCGCTGACCCAATCCATCGGAATTCATTTTCCGGTGGATTTTTTGTTTTTGGGAATTCCTCAAACTTCCATTTCACTAATTGCCCAAAGAATCTTAGATTTGCTCGGCTCGCCAATCAGCTTTCTTTTTTGGTTGGATTGAGTAAAACCCAGCAAACAGCAGAAATATGAATTTGAAATTGCGTAATCCGCTTGCCTTCTTCGATTTGGAAACCACGGGAATCAACACCGTAACAGACCGAATTGTGGAGATTTCCATTGTGAAAGTGATGCCAAGTGGCGAGAAAATCATCAAGACAAAAAAGGTGAATCCAACCATTCCCATTCCTGCCGAAACCACCAAAATCCATGGAATTTCCGATGCCGATGTGAAAGATGCACCTACTTTTAAAGACTTGGCGAAAGAAATTGCCGAATTCTTGAAAGGAGCAGATTTGGCAGGTTACAATATCCTTAGATTTGACGTTCCTGTTTTGGTAGAAGAATTCTTGAGAGTGGGAATCAATTTCGACATCAGCAACCGCAAACTAATTGATGCGCAAAGACTTTTCTACTTGATGGAACCAAGAACTTTGACGGCAGCCGTTAAATTCTATTGCGGAAAAGAAATGGAAAACGCACACTCCGCAGAAGCCGACACCTTGGCAACTTTCGATGTGTTAGATGCGCAAGTTGCCCGATACGTAGGCGTGGAAATCAAAGATAGAGACGGAAAAAAAGTCACTCCAATTGTCAATGACATGGATGCTTTGCACAAACTCACTGTTTCTAACCTAGTAGATTTAGCGGGCAGAATGGTTTATAATAAAGAAGGAGTTGCCTGTTTCAACTTCGGAAAGCACAAAAACAAACCCGTGTTAGAAGTTCTCGCCAAAGAACCCAATTACTACGATTGGATTCAGCGTAGCGATTTCGCATTGAACACAAAACAAAAACTGACGGAAATCAAGTTGAGTCAGTTTAATAAGAAATGATAATGTGTTGATTCGGTAATTTACTGATGTGATGATTGTTAAAAAACGTAAATTTGATTCTATTTGAATCACTTTGGTTTTCTATCATTCTGAGCCTGCGAAGAAACTATTTAAAATCAGAAATCTTAAAAATGGAAAAGGATGAGTAAAATTAGAGCAACACGGGAATCCTTCAAAGATGCAGTTGGAAAGGCAAGATATGAACTAATAAAGAATGCCATTGGTAGAGTATTGCAATCTCAAAAAGAAGGTTATTACCTAGAAGCAATTGCAATTTTAGAGAGCTTGATTGCAGATAGATTAGAAAGCGCCTTGAGTGATTCTGAGAATAAGAGTATAGGATTTAAAAATCTAGGTACATTGATTGATTTTGCAAAGAAATCGAGTCAACTAGATAGCGAAATAAAACAAGTCACTGTAAATGATTTAGATACTTGGAGAGTCACAAGAAATGTAGCTCTCCACCAAATGGTAAAATTAGAGACAGGTAACTTGCATGATTGGGATGGTAGATATAATGAACTTGAAGAACAAGTTCAAAATGGCATTGAAATCTTCAAAAAAATTAGTAATAGAATAAGGAAAATAAGAAGAGAAGAATAGATAATATTCGAATTTCATTACCAACTTCAAATTTGGTTGTGCAATTTCTAAAATAGTTTCTTCGCAAGCTCAGAATGACAAATAGCAAAACCACAAATTACAAAAGATGAAAATAAGAGTAGGACAAGGCTATGACGTACACCAATTGGCAAAAGGCGAAGAGTTTTGGTTGGGTGGAATCAAGGTGGAACACACGCATGGCGCAGTTGGGCATTCCGATGCCGATGTGCTGATTCATGTCATTTGCGATGCACTTTTGGGTGCGGCAAATCTCCGAGATATTGGTTTCCACTTCTCCGACAAAGACCCAAAGTTCAAGGGAATTGACAGCAAAATCCTTTTAAAGGAAGTGATTGAAATCATTGCCAAAAAAGGATACAAGGTAGGAAATATTGATGCAACCGTTTGTCTCCAAGAACCCAAACTTTTACCCTATATTTCCGAAATGAAAAAATGCTTGGCGAATGTGCATGGGAATTGACGAAGATGATGTTTCTGTGAAAGCCACCACCACCGAAAAACTAGGCTTTGTGGGCAGAGAAGAAGGCGTCTCGGCTCATGCAGTAGTTTTGATACAAAGTATCAAGTAGAGAGTATCAGGTATTGAGAGAACATGTACGAATTGAGAGGTACGATGTACGATTTAGAAAAAAACTTGACAGGAAACCAAAAAATGAATCTCGACAAAATATCGAAAGCAATATAGAACTATGGCTATAATTGAGAAATCAAACATGACTCTTAAATCGTAATTCGTACCTCGTAAATCTTAAATCTTAAATCAATAAGTAATGAGAAAAAAAATAGTAGCAGGAAATTGGAAAATGAATCTCGACAAAACGGAAGCGCAAAGCTTGGTTGATGGCGTAGTGAAATTATCAAAAGACCTTCCCGAAGGCGTGGAGTTGGTTTTTTGTCCGTCTTATGTTCATATTCCGATGGTGAAAGAGAAAATCAAAGGAAGTAAAAATTTGGCTTTGGCATCGCAGAATTGCAGTAAAGAAGAGAAAGGTGCGTTTACTGGGGAAATTTCCGCTTCCATGCTCAAATCTTACGGAGTGGATTATGTGGTTTTGGGCCATTCGGAAAGAAGAGAATATTTCCAAGAAACGCACGAAGAATTAGCTCAGAAAGTAGATTTAGCTTTGGCGAACGACCTGAAAGTAATTTTCTGCTGTGGCGAGGTTTTGGAACAAAGAGAATCCAACCAACAAGAAACTGTAGTTTTGGAGCAATTGGAGGAAAGCCTTTTCCACCTTTCTGCCGAGCAATTTGCGAATGTGGTTATTGCCTACGAACCCGTTTGGGCAATTGGCACAGGAAAAACAGCTTCTAGCGAGCAAGCACAGGAAATCCACGCATTCATTCGCCAAACCATTGCCGATAAATACGATGATGAGGTGGCACAAAATACTACAATCCAATACGGAGGAAGTTGCAAGCCTTCCAACGCAAAAGAACTTTTCGCCCAGGAAGATGTAGATGGCGGATTGATTGGAGGAGCGTCTTTGAAAGCCGAAGATTTTGTGGCGATTGGGAAATCGTATTAAAAAAAACAGCAAGAAAGTAAAGTAAAAAATGGCAAAGTAGCTTGAACTACTTTGCCATTTTACTATTTCCGTACCTCGTCTCTCTGAGACGAGTTTTTTTTAGACGACAATAAAACTTGAAAACCAACTTTTGGCTTTGCTGTATTCAAAAAAAGAAGGCATTCAAATCTTAGATTTGAATGCCTTCTTCTTTATATCTTTTGCCTGTCTTTTATCATTTCACATTCGGAGGCATCGTTCTGAAAACATAATCCCACAAAGGAGAGGAAACTCCAAAAGCTTTATCTGAATGTTTGTAATGATGAACTCCGTGGTTTACCCAAAGTGCCTTGAATGCGTTATTTGGCGGGCGGTAGGCATGAACCATATAATGAACGCCCAAATAAGCGGCATAACCAGTCAACAATCCTGGTAAGAAACCGAACGCATTCACTCCCATTACTAAATAGAAAATTCCGAAAAGAGCAGAAGCCAAAACGATGCTCACAATTGGAGGCAAAGCCAAACGGGTTTTGTCTTTCGGGTAGTCATGATGCACTCCGTGGAATTTGTAGGTCAACTCCTGTTTCCATTGCTTGTCAGGCTCCATGTGATACACGAAACGATGCGCCAAATATTCAATCAAAGTGAAAGAGAAGAAGCCGATTACATAAAATATAGCCACTCTGCTTACCGACAAGCCCACTTCGGCAATACCATAGTAAGCAACTCCTGACGAAATGATGGCAAAAATTGCCAACGGAATGGAAATATGCGTTCTGGAAAGCTTTTCCAAAATAGGGTTTTTGAACAATGCAGGTTGCATTTGCCCTGCACCAACTTTTGGTTTGTGCACTTTTGGTTGCTCTTGTATCTGATTCATTATTATAGTTTTTGTTCGGTCGAGAAAACAATTTCTTTTATCAACATGCGAAAATACAAATTAGATTTTTTTATTCGCAATTTTAGTTTTCAATTTATATGAACGGCTCTTCAAGGCCTTTCGATATTCACTAACAAATGACTAAACGAAAAGTTTCGCAATTGTTTTGGCAATCGGAGTAAACCAGCTAAAAGTTTAACAAAAACTATCATAAACCGCCTGATGGCAATCTTTTTTCTCCGTAATTGTAATATTTCTCAAAAGCCTCTACGCCAGAAGAAGTAAGGTGAGGACGCATGAAACTATAGAAAATTTCCAAATAATAATCCACTTTTTCCTCCTGCTCGCCATCATAAAAAGTCTCGGAGTCGGAAATCCATGAGTGCAACATAATTTGGGTCAAATGAATAATATTGTCATAATGCCCTTCTATGCGCTCGAATTTGGCAAGTCCTTTGGCAATCAGGAAATCGACAACTTGCCGCATAACTAATTTACGTTTTTCGAAATTCTCCAAGGCACTTTTCCTAATCCTCGGAAACCTACGCACAATACTTGTGAAGCCTAGAGAAATAAATTTATACTTATAGAACATTTCCAACATTTTTCGCAAACTCTCAAGCATCATTTCAAGCTCAAAACCTTGTTGTTGGATTTCAAGGAACTGATTATCCAGTTCTTGTTGAAACTTTACATAAAGTTGCATCACAATATCATCCTTTCTTGGATAGTGATAGCACAAATTTCCGTAGCTGATTCCCATTTCATCGCTAATTTGCTTGCTCGAAACAGAATCGACTCCTTTTTCATTAAATAAATCTAGGGCTTTCCAAAGTATTCTTTCTTTTGTCTTCATTAGATTTGGGTAGATAGTTTCTTTACAGTTAGGTTTT
>CAVSOI010000014.1:0-163523 GCA_963729615.1 uncultured Cytophagales bacterium | reverse complement strand
ATGGGTTTGGTGGATTTGGGTAATCCCCCAAGTTTACCGCTATGATATCTAAATATAAAGGGGAAATGGATAAAAAATCACCTCCGAGCAAATTTCCGAGCATGATAAAACCAAAGTTATTCCTGTTTATTCACACAACCGAACCAACAGTTTCTTTCAGAAATGGTATGTTATAACAGAAGCAAGGGAATAGAAGGTGAAGTATATTTCTATGAAGGCATTTCCAAATATGAATCTTTTTTCAAAAAAAGCTATTTGCCAGTTGTTTTCTTTTCCACAGTTGAAATGAAAGCATAAAAGCACTACAAAAAAGAACATGAAAATCCAACATCTTAAAATATTCGTTTTATTTTTCCTTTCGGCAACTTTCCTTTCAGTTGCGATGAAGAAAGAAACAGTATTTGATAATCCAATTCCTGCGAGCTGAGAAATCAAATCCTTCAAGTTTGAAGCATTTTTGCCATTGAGCGAGGGAATGATAAAAATTATTCTGCATTATCGAATTGAGGTGGAATACGAACAAAACAAATCTCACTCCAACCATAGAAATAACCGAAGGCACAACCATTGAACCTGCTAATGGTGGCCCATAATTTTTAAGTTTGTCATTTATACCGTAACAAGCTAGTTCGGGCGAAATCATAAATACACAATAATTGTAGAAGATGAAAAAAGCAACGATGCCACTTTGAGGCCGCTTACTCGCCCACCTGATGTAACTGCAACTATCAACGAAAGTACGAGTGAAATCATATTTACTGCCTAAGCTTCGGTTCAGATTCGCCGTAAAGGTCATACCAATTGGCAGTAAAGGCGAATCCACTTTTTCCCCACTATAATCGATGCTACTTTTGACCTGACCGCAAACCAAGTTACTGAACTGCGCCAAATGGAATCGCCACCAAGAAATACGACAATCAAAGCCAACATTCTTCCGCAAGAAACGGGGTATTTGGTGGGGTCTGGATTAACTCAAATGTGTGACGTCTTAACATCAGCTTGCAAATTTTAGGAAGCCGTAGCACGTTGTAAAGAACTGAATTTCAATGCGATATTTATGGTAACGTATAACAAGGCATATACCATGTATCCGAGCCAAACTATGGATGACTTATTCGGATAGACGAATTCATTCTTGACTTATGGTAGGAAGAAAAAGTAATCCTTTAGAAGAAATGATTGAAGCGGCTAATGCTGAAATCAAGGTTTTTGCTTGGTTTGAGTACGATTTGCCGCCTTCAACGGAGTCTCCCTGCCCAATTTAAGTAAATTCCCAGAATGGGTCATAAATGTAGATGGAGAATCCAGTAGTGAAAAATGGTTTCCATTGGCTAAACAGTTTGCTTCCTGCCACGCAAGACTTCATGATGGATTTAGTTTTTGAAGTCTGTCAGAAACTATCCGAATATTGATGGCGTGCAAGGAGACCGACTATGGCCGAGCATGCCTTCGGAAGGAGGTTATGACACTTACACAAAAGCTAATATGCCGCTGAAAATGGCGGAGCGCAACCTCCTACCGACCAATATGATGCAGGTGCTAAAATGGAGGCGATAGATTGAATGGTTTGCAGAAGCATTGTATGACAGCGTGAAAGCTATCAATTCAAATTGCCTTGTCGCCCATGTCTCCAAGTCCATTGGACTTTGGCTTCAGAGAATATTTGCAGGATTATGACACTTGGGTAAAAGATGGCTATGCAGACATTGTAAGTCCGCAACTCTATAGAAGAGACGACCAAGGTATTCTTGGCACATACAGAGGTTTGTTATCTGACCAAATCGGTAGAGTGGGAACAAGTAATAAAGATAAATTCTTATCCCTGCATCTTAGGATTTTGGGGAGTTATGCACCAAATGACCAATTATGTGACATGATTTTCTCGAATCGAGCCAATGGAATCACTGGAGAGTTGACTTTTTCTATAACTCATTAGAAAACCCTGATAGTGAAGATGTTAAAAGCTGTTTACCCTGCGAAGTACATTCCCCACTCTTAGAAGAATCACAATAGCGTTAAAAATTAAACTACAGAAAACTGCATTTTAAAACAGAAAATTTTGGTGGTTTTTTCAAAAAAATACCCGAATGGTTCCTAAAACAAACAATAGTTGGATTCTGATGTTGCTTGCCCTTCTGCTATCCTGCAAACAGGAGCAAGTCCTGACTGAAAAACAAAAGTCCATGGTCAGAAATCCTACCCGAATTAGTAAACATTTTCCTCGGAACTGACGGACACGGACATACTTACCCTGGGGCAACTCGCCCGTTTGGAATGGTGCAATTAAGTCCAGATAATGGAACGGAAGGTTGGGATTGGTGTTCGGGGTATCATCATTCCGATTCTACTATTGCGGGTTTCAGCCATACGCATTTGAGTGGAACGGGAATTGGTGACCGATGCGATATTTCCTTCATGCCATTTTCCGAAAATGATGGGAAAGCTACTTTCAGCCATCAGAATGAAAATGCTTCGGTTGGATTTTATGAAGTGAAGTTGGATAATGAAATTCGAGTGGAATTGACTGCTTCTGAACGGGTTGGATTTCACAAATATCAGTTCCCAGAAAACTCCAAAAGAAACGTGAAAATTGATTTGGGTTTTGCCATCAATTGGGATAAACCTACGGAATCTCGCTTGGAAATACTCAATGATTCTACCATTGTTGGAGTCAGAAAATCGAAGGGTTGGGCAAAGCAACATTGGGTTTATTTCGGAGCAATTTTCTCCGAGCCAATCGCCAGCCATATTTTTGAGAATGATACTTTGGGGAATTCAAGCGATGCAAATTTAGCAATCGGCACGAAAGTGGTCTTGGCAAGTTCACTTTTGGAGACCCAACGAACCACTTCTAGTGAAAGTGGGAATTTCCTCTTCGACTTTTTCCCAGAATGCTTTGCAGAACATTGCCGAGGAATTTTGCACATTGGGATTTTGAGCAAGTTGCCAAATGCTAAATCTGAATGGGAAACTACGTTTTCTAACAGAGAAGCAAATCTGGTTTCTCCAGAAACGGACACGATTTTCTACTCTGCGCTGTATCATGCGCAACTCTCTCCAAATCTTTTCTCCGACTTGAATGGCGAGATAAATCGCTCAACAAACTGCCAAAGCAACTGGGGCACAATCGCTATACCGTATTTTCACTTTGGGACACTTTTCGGGCAACCCATCCGCTGTTCAGCATTGAACCAGAAAAAAACCACGAATTTCTGAAATCTATGGTTGGATTTTATGAAGAATCAGGGTTATTGCCAGTTTGGTGTTTGGATGGAAACGAAACCAACACCATGACAGGAGCCACCATGCAGTTCCCGTATTGGCAGATGCAATTTTGACGGGTCAACCAAGCCGAATCGGAAAAAATGGATGAAGTGATGCTCGCAAGTGCCTCACAAAACATTCGGGGGGAACTGATTTTTACCGAGAATTCGGCTACATTCCTGCCGATAAAGATGGTTGGTCAGTTACCAAAACTTTAGATATATTTCGATTTATCGGCGCATTGCCCAAGTAGCAAAAAACTAGGCAAACAAGCTGACTACGAGGAATTTACCAAAAAGAGCAAACTACTACAAAAATCTTTTCGATTTGAAACGGGTTTCATGCGAGCCAAAAATAGTGATGGGAAATTTACAGATGGCTTTGTCCACTCCGAACATGGTTTCGATGGGTTGTACATTGAGGGAACAGCTTGGCAACACACATGGTTTGTACCTCATGATGGGAATGATTGAGCTTTATGGTTCAAAAGAAGCTTTTACCAAAAAACTAGACGATACTTTTTCCTTTCAAATTACTGGCGAAAACGCTTCGGTAGATATTACGGGTTCGATTGGGCAATACGCACACGGAAACGAGCCTTCTCATCATGTGGCTTACTTGTATAATTACGCTGGCGAAGCTTGGAAAACGCAAGAGAAAGTCCGCCAAATGATGACGCAGCTTTACACAAGTGGAGTTTATGGTTTGGTAGGGAATGACGATTGCGGACAAATGTCCGCTTGGTACGTTTTCAGCGCATTGGGTTTCTATCCAGTCAATCCAGCCGATGGAAATTACGTAATTGGAGTCCGCTTGTGAAGTATGCAAAAGTGAAAGTTTCCGATTCTAAAACCTTCGAGATTGTGGCAGAAAACAATAGTTTGCAAAACAAATATGTGCAAAGCGTTTCCCTCAACGGAAAAGAATTGACCCGAAGCTACATTACACACAAAGAGTTGATGAGCGGTGGAAAACTGGAATTCAAAATGGGAAATCAACCCAATAAAAAACTGCGGATGGCTCCGCCAAGAAGCGTTTCCACCTTCGATGAAAAAGTAATTTGAAAATGTGGAAATTTGTAAATATGAAAAACCCTGTCAGGGTTTAAAATCGTGCTAATCAATGCTTCTTAGCATTGATTCAATCTGTTTCTAGTTTCCAAACTAGAAACAGATTGGGCGAAGTTTGAAACTAGAAACAGAAAATCACTCATTTTTATTTTCCCATCTTCATATTCGCAAATCCACACATCTGCAAATCAACACATTACCAAATCAACTCATCAACACATCAGAAAAAATGGCTCAAAAAAAACATACTTCCTCTTTCGCTTTGCTGACTTCGCTTTTCTTCATGTGGGGATTTCTCACGTGTATGAACGATATTCTGATTCCGCATTTAAAGGAGTTTTTGATTTGCAATATTGGCAGGCAATGTTGGTGCAGTTTGCTTTTTTCGGAGCTTATTTCATCGGTTCGGTTATTTATTTCCTCATTTCCCTAAAATTGGCCACCAATTAACCGAATTGGCTACAAAAACGGAATCATTTTAGGCTTGATTATTTCCGCACTCGGCTGTTTTCTATTATTCAGCTTCTTTAGTGAGCTATCCGCTGTTTTT
Organism: uncultured Cytophagales bacterium; assembly: GCA_963729615.1. Lineage (GTDB taxonomy): Bacteria > Bacteroidota > Bacteroidia > Cytophagales > Flammeovirgaceae > JBLIFI01. The sequence continues at coordinate 158,639 of CAVSOI010000014.1, read as the reverse complement.
AGGTGCATTGTTTATTCTTGGTTTAGGCTTTACCATGTTGCAGATTGCCGCCAATCTATGTTTCCATTCTCGGCCCAGAATCTTCCGCCTCGTCTCGATTGAATTTGAGCCAAGCCTTCAACTCACTCGGGGGACAACCATTGCGCCTCTGATTGGCGGTTATCTCATTTTCCAATTCTTTTTTGACGAGAATACTTCTGGCGCAGAATCTGTGCAAGTCCCCTACCTGATTTTTGGTTCAGTTTTTTTGCTTTTGGCTTTAGTTGTAAAGCAAGCAAATTTACCACTTTTCAAAAACGAGGAAGAGGTGGATTTGAAATCTGGAAGTGCCTTGCAGTATTCTCATTTGGTGTTGGGAATCGTAGCGATTTTTGCTTACGTAGGTGGAGAAGTCAGCATCGGAAGTTTCATTATCAGCTTTGTAGGCTTAGAGAAATTGCAGGTTTGGAAGAAGCAAAAGCCTCGAATTATTTGGCATTCTATTGGGGAGCAATGATTGGGCGATTTCTTGGAGCAATTTCCCTGAGTGAAATCCAACCACAGCGCAAAAATATATTGATGCTCGCTACTTCTGTACTTACTTTTTTAGCACTTTATGGAATGACTTACGGAAAAGCCATTTTAGCAGAAGAGGAGTTTGGAGTGAGCTTGATGGATTTGTTGCCATACATTGGCTTTCTATTCTTGAACCTGATTGCCTTTTTCATTGGAAAATCTTTGGCAGGCAGAACTTTAGGAATTTTCTCGCTTGTCTGTATTTTCCTGCTTGCCACCGCCATTTTCCTCACAGGAGAGATTGCCATGTGGGCGTTATTGAGCATCGGACTTTTCAATAGCATTATGTGGCCAAATATTTTCACGCTGGCAATCAAAGGCTTGGGAAACATACCAGCCAAGGCTCTTCGCTTTTGGTCATGGCAATTTGGGTGGCGCACTCGTTCCCGTATTGCAAGGCTATTTGGCCGATAGTATTGGCGTTCAGAATTCGTTTTTCGTGCCACTAATTTGCTATGTCTATATTATGTACTATGGTTTTGTGGGAAGTAAAATTTGGAAGTCAGAAAGAAAATTGACGGTTGAAGGGTGTAAAATATAAACAGCTATTTTATGCTTTGACTTCACATTTTGTACTCCTGAAAAGTTTGGTAAGTACGTTGTGCTATTTATTATTTTTGTATTTGTCTGTAAATGAGTTTTTTTAAGAACTCAAAACAGGAAAGTATTTATTACGCTGGACCTATAAAAATCCGCAATGAACCTTTTACCCAAAACATTCCCTTACAAAACGCTATTATACAAAACCAAAATCTAAGCAAAGGAAAAGTGTTTGGAGTTTTACGAAATGAGAAGGCTATTTTACAAGAATATGAACAAGCACCCTCTCAAAATTGATTTGTCTGGAAACAATCAATACGAATTCGAGACAATTCCCTTCGGGGTGGAAAAGGCTTGACAAAACTGTGGGGGAATTGAAAACCTTGGAAAAAGGAACTGAAATCACGGTAAAAATCGCACCCAACTTCTTGGTAAAAACAATCTCCTCCAACCTCTGGAAATATTTTATCAGTTTGGCAATTGCCCTCGCCATTGTTACCCTCCTAGCCGGATTTTTCTACGCCAAAGAGTTCCTGTCTTTCCTTTGGATTATCTTCTTCTGGCGTATTTATCACGTGCTGGCTCTGACGACTCGAAAGTATTGGAAAGGCAAATCAAAAGACTGGGAAGAGTTTTGGAAACTCTCATTCTAGCCGAAGAGAGTGTGGAAATTTTGAGTGTTTTATAGCACGACTTTCTCCAATAGTATATAAGTACAAACTAAAAAGACTCAATAAGTTTTATAATGCTAATGAGCAACTATTTTTGCGCAAAATTATATCAGAAAATCAATATTTATGAAAAAGTTATTTCAGCTTACCGCAGTTTTGTTATTCTCATCTGAACCATGAATCGGCATGCCATCGGCATCGTAATAAAATCCGATTTTCTCTTGTGCAAATAGTGGTTGGATTGAGAATAACAAAACTGCGGTAAGCTGAAATAACTTTTTCATAAATATTGATTTTCTGATATAATTTTGCGCAAAAATAGTTGCTCATCAGCATTATGAAAACTTATTGAGTCTTTTTAGTTTGTACTTATATACTATTGGAGAAAGTCGTGCTATAAAACAGATTCTCACGCCAAAATTTCCACACTCTCTGGCTGAATGAGAGTTTCCAAAACTCTTCCCAGTCTTTCGATTTGCCTTTCCAACACTTTGCGAGTCGTCATTGCCAACACATATACAAAAACGCCAGAAAGAAGGATAAGCCAAAGGAAGTCAACCGGTCTTTGGCGTAGAAAAATCCGGCTAGGAGGGTAACAATGGCGAGGGCAATTGCCAAACTGATAAAATATTTCCAGAGGTTGGAGATTGTTTTTACCAAGAAGTTGGGTGCGATTTTTACCGTGATTTCAGTTCCTTTTTCCCAGGTTTTTCAATTCCCCCACGAGTTTTGTCAAGCCTTTTCCACCCGAAGGGAATTGTTCTCAAATTGTGAATTGATTGTTTCCAGACAAATCAATTTTGAGAGGGTGCTTGTTGCCATATTCTTGGAAAAGCCTTCTCATTTCGTAAAACTCCAAACACTTTTCCTTTGCTGAGTTTGGTTTTTATAATAGCGTTTTGTAAGGGAATATTTTGGGTAAAAGGTTCATTGCGGATTTTTATAGGTTTGATTTCCAGCGTAATAAATACTTTCCTGTTTTGAGTTCTTAAAAAAACTCATTTACAGACAAATACAAAAATAATAAATAGCACAACGTGCTTACCAAACTTTTCAGGAGTACAAAATATGAAGTCAAAGCATAAAATAGCTGTTTATATTTTCACTCCTCAACTGTCAATTTTCTTTCTGCCTTCCAAATGTTTACTCCCCACAAAACCATAGTACATAATATAAACGTAACAAATTAGCGGAACTATAAAGGAATTCTGAACGCCAATATAATCGGCAAGGAAGCCTTGTGCAACGGGAATGAGTGCGCCACCGAGAATTGCCATAACCAAAAGTGATGAGCCTTGGCTAGTATGTTTGCCCAAACCTTTGATTGCCAATGTGAAAATATTCGGCCACATAATGCTGTTGAAAAGCCCGATGCTCAGCAATGCCCACATGGCAATTTCGCCAGTCAGGAAAATGGCGGTGGCGATGAGGAAAATACAAACAAGTGAGAAAATACCCAAAGTTCTGCCCGCCAAAGATTTGCCAATGAAAAAGGCAATTAGGTTCAGGAACAGAAAGCCAACGTAGGGCAATAAATCAATGAGGCTTACTCCAAACTCTTCTTCTGCCAAATAGGCTTTCCCGTAAGTCATTCCGTAAAGTGCCAGAAAAGTGAGAATGGAAGTGGCAATCATCAGAATTGTTTTTCTTTGCGGTTGGATTTCACTCAATGAAATTGCTCCGAGGAATCTTCCAATCATTGCTCCGCCCCAGTAGAATGCCAAATAGTTGGAGGCTTTTGCTTCTTCCAATCCTGCAATTTCCTCTAAACCCACGAAGCTGATAATGAAACTCCCGATGCTGACTTCTCCACCCACATAAGCGAAAATTGCCACGATTCCTAAAACCAAATGGGGGAATTTCAAAGCACTTCCCGACTCTAAATCAACTTCTTCCTCATTTTTGAAAAGTGGCAAATTGGCTTGCTTCACAACCAAAGCTAACAGCAGAAATACCGAACCGAAAATCAGATAGGGAACTTGCACAGATTCTGCGCCCGAAGTGTTCTCATCGAAAAAGAATTGGAAAATCAGTAACCACCAATCAAAGGCGCAATGGTTGTTCCCAAAGAATTAAATGCTTGGCTCAAATTCAATCGGACGATGCGGAAGATTCTGGGCCGAGAATGGAAACATACGGATTGGCGGCAATCTGCAACATGGTAAAGCCCAAACCGAGAATGAACAATGCACCTAAAAACAGCGGATAACTCACTAAAGAGGAAGCTGGATAGAATAAAAAACAGCCGAGTGCGGAAATAATCAGACCTAAAATAATTCCGTTTTTGTAGCCAATTCGGTTAATTGGATCGCCAGATTTGAGAGAAATGAGGAAATAAATAACCGAACCGATGAAATAAGCTCCGAAAAAAGCAAACTGCACCAACATTGCCTGCCAATATTGCAAATCAAAAACTCCTTTCAAATGCGGAATCAGAATATCGTTCATACACGTGAGAAATCCCCACATGAAGAAAAGCGAAGTCAGCAAAGCGAAAGAGGAAGTATGTTTTTTTTGAGACATTTTTGTTGGCTGATGTGTTGATGAGATTGATTTGGTAATGTGATGATGTGGAAATGTGTAGAAATTTGCGAATGATGAAATGGAAAAATAAAATCGAGTCATTTGCAATTACTGAGTTTACTAGAAGCTTCGTCCAATTCCGTTTCTAGTCTGGGGACTTGAAACTAGATTCGAATCAACGGTAAGGAAGCATTGATTGAGCACAATTTAGTAAATCTCAAACCTGACAGGGTCCCTTTCGATGGTTGGCGAAAATTACATTCCACATTCTCCAATTCCCACATTCATTCATCTGAAGGTGGAAACGCTTCTCCGATATCCACAATTGTTTATTGGGTTGATTCCCATTGTAAATTCCAATTTGCCACCATCCATCAATTCTTTGTGAGTAATATAGCTTCGGGTCAATTCTTTTCCGTTGAGGGAAACGCTTTGCACATATTTGTTTTCTAGACTATTATTTTCGGCCATAATCTCGAAGGTTTTGGAGTCGGAAACTTTCACTTTTGCATGCTTCACAAGCGGACTTCCAATCACGTAATTTCCATCGGCTGGATTGACTGGATAGAAACCCAATGCGCTGAAAACATACCAAGCAGACATCTGTCCGCAATCATCATTTCCTACCAAACCATCAACTCCACTTGTGTAAAGCTCGGTCATAATTTGGCGGACTTTCTCTTGCGTTTTCCAAGCTTCGCCAGCGTAATTATACAAGTAAGCCACATGATGAGAAGGCTCGTTTCCGTGTGCATATTGCCCAATCAAACCTGTAATATCTACCGAAGCGTTTTCGCCAGTAATTTCTGAGGAAGCGGAAAAAGTATCGTCTAGTTTTTTGGTAAAAGCTTCTTTTGAACCATAAAGCTGAATCATTCCCGCTACATCGTGAGGTACAAACCATGTGTGTTGCCAAGCTGTTCCCTCAATGTACATTCCATCGAAACCATGTTCGGAGTGGAATGGGTCAAAGCCATCTGTAAATTTCCCATCACTATTTTTGGCTCGCATGAAACCCGTTTCCGAATCGAAAAGATTTTTGTAGTAGTTTGCTCTTTTGGTAAATTCCTCGTAGTCAGCTTGTTTGCCTAGTTTTTTTGCTACTTGGGCAATGCACCAATCATCGAAAGCATATTCTAAAGTTTTGGTAACTGACCAACCATCTTTATCGGCAGGAATGTAGCCGAATTCTCGGTAGAAGTCCGTTCCCCGAATGTTTTGTGAGGCACTTGCGAGCATGGCTTCATACATTTTTTCCGATTCGGCTTGGTTGACCGTTTCTTTCAAAATTGCATCTGCCAATACGGGAACTGCATGGTAGCCTGTCATGGTGTTGGTTTCGTTTCCATCCAAAGCCCAAACTGGCAATAACCCTGATTCTTCATAAAATCCAACCATAGATTTCAGAAATTCGTGGTTTTTTTCTGGTTGGAGAATGCTGAACAGCGGATGGGTTGCCCGAAAAGTGTCCCAAAGTGAAAATACGGTATAGCGATTGTGCCCAGTTGCTTTGGCAGTTTCGTGTTTGAGCGATTTATACTCGCCATTCGAGTCGGAGAAAAGATTTGGAGAGAGTTGCGCATGATACAGCGCAGAGTAGAAAATCGTGTCCGTTTCTGGAGAAACCAGATTTGCTTCTATCTTGGAGAGCGTAGTTTCCCATTCAGATTTCGCTTCATCGGCAACTTGCTCAAAATCCCAATGTGGAATTTCCTCGGCAATGTTCTGCAAAGCGTTCTCGGAAGAAGCGGAGGAAATTCCCACTTTCACTAGAAGTGGTTGGTTAGATTCTGCAAAACTGAACTTGCCAAGTACTTTCGTGCCAATTGCTAAATTTGAATCGCTTGCATTCCCCAAAGTATCGTTTTCAAAAATATGGCTGGCGATTGGTTCGGAGAAAACTGCTCCAAAATAAACCCAATGTTGCTTTGCCCAACCCTTCGATTTTCTGACTCCAACAACAGTAGAATCATTCAGCATTTCCAAGCGAGATTCTGTAGGTTTGTCCCAATTGATGGCAAAACCCAAATCAATTTTCACATTTCGTTCGGAGTTTTCAGGAAATTGATAGTTGTGAAATCCAACCCGCTCCGAAGCAGTCAAATCTACTTGGATTCCATTCTCCAGTTTCACTTGGTAAAATCCAACCGAAGCATTTTCGTTATTGTGGCTGAAAGTGGCTTTACCACTATTTTGGGAAAATGGCATGAAGGAAATATCGCATCGGTCGCCAATTCCCGTTCCGCTCAGGTGCGTGTGGCTGAAACCTGCGATGGTGGAGTCAGAATGATGATAGCCCGAACACCAATCCCAGCCCTCCGTGCCGTTATCTGGGCTTAATTGCACCATTCCGAAAGGTCGAGTTGCACCTGGATAGGTGTGTCCATGTCCATCAGTTCCTAGAAAAACATCGACTAATTCGGTAGGATTTCTGACCATGGACTTTTGTTTTTCAGTCAGGACTTGCTCCTGTTTGCAGGATAGCAGAAGGGCAAGCAACATCAGAATCCAACTATTGTTTGTTTTCAGAACCATTTGGCAATTTTTTTCAAAAAAGACCCGCCAAAATTTTATTTTTTTGACAGGTCTGTTAGTTTAATTTTTAACGCTATTGTGATTCTTCTAAAAAGTGGGGAATATTGCTTCGCCAGGGTAAACAGCTTTTAAGACATCTTCACTATCAGGGTTTTCTAATGAGTTATAGAAAAAGTGGACTTCTCCAGTGATTCCATTGGCTCGATTCGAGAAAATCATGTCAGCATAGAATTGGTCATTTGGTGCATAACTCCCCAAAAATGTAAGAATGCCAGGATAGAATTTATCTTTATTACTTGTTCCCACTCTACCGATTTGGTCAGATAACAAACCTCTGTATGTGCCAATTCCTTGGTCGTCTCTTCTATAGAGTTGCGGACTTACAATGTCTGCATAGCCATCTTTTACCCAAGTGTCATAATCCTGCAAATATTCTCTGAAGCCAAAGTCCAATGGACTTGGAGACATGGCAACAAGGCAATTTGAATTGATAGCTTTCACGCTGTCATACAATGCTTCTGCAAAAACATTCAATCTATCGCCTCTCCATTTTAGCCAACCTGCATCATATTGGTCGGTAGGAGGTTGCGCTCCGCCATTTTCAGCGGCATATTCAGCTTTTGTGTAAGTGTCATAACCTCCTTCCGAAGGCATGGCTGGCAATCTATCGTCTCCTTGCACGCCATCAATATTCGGATAGTTTCTGACAACTTCCAAAACTAAATCCATCATGAAGTCTTGCGTGGCAGGAAGCAAACTGTTTAGCCAATGGAAACCATTTTTCACTACTGATCTCCATCTACATTTATGGCTGCCCATTCTGGGAATTTATTGAGAATTGGACCAGGACTTCCGTTGAAGGCGGCAAATCCGTACTCAAACCAAGCAAAAACCTTGATGTTTTCAGCATGAGCCGCTTCAATCATTTCTTCTAAAGGGTTTCTTCCTACATAAGTCGGATCAATTCGTCTATCAAATAAGTCATCCATAGTTTGGCTCGGATACATGGTATATGCCTTGTTATACGTTACCATAAATATCGCATTGAAATTCAGTTCTTTACAACGTGCTACGGCTTCCTCAATTTTGGCTTTTGATGTTAAGACGTCACTATCAACATTCGTAATCCAGACCCCACGAATGCCCGTTTCTTGCGGAAGAATGTTGGCTTTGATTGTATATTCTTTGGTGGCAATTCCATTTGGCGCAGTTACAGTAACTTTTGGGTTTGCGGTCAGGTCAAAAGTAGCATCTGATAGTGGGGAAAAAGTGGATTCGCCTTCTCTGCCGGTAAACCTAACCTTTACGGCCGAGACATCTGAACCGAAGCCCGCATCAAATATGATTTCACTCGTACTTTCGTTGATAGTTGCAGTTCTGAATAAGGTGGGCGAGTAAGCGGTTCTCAAAGTGGCATCGTTGCTTTTTTCATCTTCTACAATTACTGTGTATTTGCTGATTTCGCCCGAACTAGCTGTTACGGTATAAATGACAAACTTAGAAAAGTTCTGGGCAACTCCGCTAGCAGGTTCAATGGTTGTGCCTTCGGTTATTTCTATGGTTGGAGTGAGATTTGTTTTGTTCGTATTTGCAGGAACCTGGATTCTGATAATCCCAGAATCATTTTTTATCATTCCCTCGCTCAATGGCAAAAATGCTTCAAACTTGAAGGATTTGATTTCTCGCTCGGCAGGAATTGGATTATCAAATACTGTTTCTTCTTCATCGCAACTGAAAAGGAAAGTTGCCGAAAGGAAAAATAAAACGAATATTTTAAGATGTTGGATTTTCATGTTCTTGTTTTTTTGTAGTGCTTTTATGCTTTCATTTCAACTGTGGAAAAGAAACAACTGGCAAATAGCTTTTTTTGAAAAAAGATTCATATTTGGAAATGCCTTCATAGAAAAAATATACTTCGCCTTCTATTCCCTTGCTTCTGTTATAATCTACCATTTCTGAAAGAAACTGTTCGTTCGGGTTGTAATCATCTACTTGGAGTAAAACTCCAGGAATAACTTTGGTTTTATCATGCTCGGAAATTTGCTCGGAATAAATTTTATCCATTTCCCTTTTATATTTCTCAATATCATAGCGGTAAACTTGGGGGATTACCAAATCCACCAAACCCATTCGTAGCCAAGCGGGCCAATCTTGCAAATAGTTCTCTTCGCTCCAAGGGTAAATACTGGGTGCCATTGATACAATTAAATCTGGTTTCTCAGCTTTTAGGCTTTCTACCAAATCTTTTAGGAAAGCAGTCAATTTAGCTGAACGCCATTTAATCCAATCGTAATCTTTTTCGTATTTCGGTGGCGCTTGTCCGCCATGTTCCGATTTGTATAAGCTATCTGTATAAATGCTGTACCCACCATTCGATGGCAAGGCGGGCAATCTATCGTCTCCTTGAATTCCTGCTAAATCATAATTTTTGGTGGCTTCCAATAATAGATTCTTGATGAATCCTTGCACTTTGTGGTGGAACGGATTAAGCCATTGAAACCCATTTTTTTCGGTAATCTTTCCGTTTGAATCTTTAGAAGCCCAATGTGGATTCCTCTCAATTAGGTTGCCTCCCGTATCATCTTTGTAAGAACTGGCAAAGCCATATTCAAACCAAGCAAATATTTTGATGTCTTTCTTTTTAGCTTCCTCAATCAATTCTTGCAAAGGGTCTCTTCCTTCAAAATCTGGGTGGATTTTCTTTCCCGTAGCCTGTTCCGCAACTGTACTTGGGTAGATTGTGTAACCTGCATTCCATGTTACTACAAAAATGGTATTGAACCCGAGTTCATCACATTTTTCTACTGCCTTCGTAATATTTTCTCTTGAAAAAAGTGCTTTGCTTGCCACATTTGTCAACCAAACTCCTCGAATAGCTTCCGATTGTTTTTCTTTTTCTACCTCAATGGTTTCAATTTCCTCATCAGTTTTTATATTTTGATTGTTGCAACTAATAAAAACGAGCAGTAAGCCAACTAAAAGATAGTATTTCAAAGAAATCATAGTCAAAGAAAGGGATTGAATGTGTGCGAAAAATTACAGTTCTGCATTCAGTTCGTATTTCACGAGTGCTTGATTGGTAATGAGGCAATAAATCTCCACTTTATTATTATTGATTTTATTTACCGCAACAGCTCCAGAAGCATTCACGTTGGCAATTTCAGCACCAGTTACAAAATCCTGTGTTATTATCACATTATCAGTAGTAACTCTATCAATTCCGTTTGTAATGTCAATTATAATCATACGGCTTTCAGAAGAACTTCTTGGGAATGCAGTAACCAATATTGTTTTACCATCTAAATTGAAAATCTCGAAGTAAGAAGTAAACCCATTGAAAAGCCCTCTATCACTATTGGGAAGTCGTGCCTCAAAATTTCCACTTAAGTCTGTTTTGGTAAATTCAATATCATTTGCATTTACATAATAAGAATCGCTGTTAACATCTAGCAATTGTGCGTGAGGTCTTGAGCCAAATTTGGTTAAGGAAGGCAAACCTCCAATATTTACAAGTGTAGGGGCAGAATCTACCACGCCATCAGTTACATTCCATCTGAAAACTAGATTTCCTCTTCCTTCAGGATTCAGAAACTTTCTGCCGTAAGTAGTAAGAATAACAGCATTTTTAGTGACATCTCCAATGACGGAAAAGCTGTCTCCCATTCTGTATTGAGTATTTGAATAAGTCAGAAATACGGTTGGGGTACTTGCCTCGTTTTCCCATCTGTAAATTTTAAACTCCGTAGCGGGGCCACCACCATCGCTTGTCCATTCTACGCTGTTGCATGCAAGGATAGAACCATCCTCGCTTATTTCCACATCCGCAATTTTCGGGCTTCCTCCAGTTATTCCAGTATCGTTTAGCTCCCCAACAGTTGAGCCATCGGCTGCATCTATAATCTGAATTTTGTCGTTGTTCTTGGTAAAATAAAGATGATTATTTCCATAAGCCAATCCACGCTCTCCATTCTCTGTGAAAAATGAAGGGACTCCAGTTCCCGATTGGGAAAAATTCCATACCGGATCACTCAAGATGAGTTTTGAAACCGCTCCCTGTGATGCTTGGCGAATCACTACTCTCCATTCTTGAAAAGTTCCATCTTCGGCAACCACAGTATAAATGGCAGTGTCTGCAAATGTGTTTGTTATGCCAGAAGCAGGGGAAACAGTTGCTTTTGGAGAAATTGTAATTGTTGGAGTGAGTGCAGTAGTGTCTGTACCGAATGGAACTGTTGCAGTTATAAGAGAGTCTTTTTTGTTGATGGTTGCTTGAATAGGAGAACCTCCTAATTCAGAAATATCGTTTAGGTTGAATGATAGTATATCTGTACGCTTGCTAAAGAAAGGACCTTCGTTGAAGTTGTCTGCTTCATCGCAAGCAAATAATAAGAAGGATGCTAAAATTATAGCTAGTGATGATTTGATTACTGAGCGCATATCAGAATGTTTTTGGGTAATTGGTACGAATAGCCGTGATGGCTGATATATTTTTTTGAGTTTATTTACTCAATTTTTTGGTTCTTTGACATATTTTGCCAAAACGTATTTTTTAACTTTATAAATCATGGAATAGACTTATTAAAGACACATTCGAATTTGGATTTTAAGTCATCTGGCAAAAATTATCAAAGACCCTATTTTTTTTTTAAAAAAAGGAGACTACTATTTCTAATAGTCTCCTTTTTATATTTGGCTGAGTGCTCTAAAATAGTATTTTGTATCCTATCACTATTCTACAGTTACTTTGTAAGCTCCGATGCCCATATTAGAAAGCAAGGCATATATTGTTGCCTCATTCCCATCAACAATTACATCTACACCACCAGTTGCATTTTCATTTGCTTGCAATGGAGAATCTGGAGTAAATAATACTTGTTTTATGTTTGCATCAGTAACATTTCCAAGCCCTTCAGTATAATCTACTATGAATAAAGTCCCTACTTTAGATCCGTTTGTAGTACCATTAAAATTAGCTGCTGCTGCAGCAAACATTTTCTTTCCATTTACTGTAAATGCCTTCACAGACAGCGCATCAAATATGTCTTTATTTGTAATGTTTGCTTTTTTCAAAGAATCGGTAATCGTACCAGTTTGAGTAAGTCTGACAATGTTGCTTGGGTTAGTAAACCTAGCACCCAATAAGTCTGAACCTGCCGTTCCATCTATACTGGACACGTCAGCTCCAACTCCAACAGTATTGCCTGTGTAAATTATAGCTGTAGGAGTTGTGTTAGCCACACCACCTGAGATAGAGAACTTAAGCAATCTATTGTCAGTGCTTGTAGAAGGCACAAAAACTGTTGCAGTTCCATCAACGTCTCCTACCACTTCAATATTGTCTCCAACTCTTCCTGGAGCGAAAGCACCATTAAATAACAGATTTGAATTAGCCTTTGCATTCTTATCTGCCCAATCATATACTCTCAAATTACCACCACCTACACTTGCGTTTGAACCTACAATATTTCCAGCGTCATCTACCTCAACACCAACTAAGTTGAGGTTTCCACCGCCTACTCCTAGAGAGTATCGCCTGTGGCTGAACCATTACTAGTGTTCAAAACAATTATTTTGTCATTGTTGGCGTGAACATATACATAATCACCAAAAGCAGCTACATCTCTGTTTGTATTTCCGCCAAAATAACCTGGCAAGTCTTCTCCACTAGCACTACTGTTGTTTCTAAGAGTCTCTTCCCAAACAGGAGTTACCGTAATGGTTGCTCCAGCTACTGTAACCGTAACCGTGTAAGTAACTACAGTTCCATCTGCTGCTGTAACTGTATAAGTAACAGGAGAAGAAAAATCTTGTACCACTCCAGATGCTGGCGAAGCAGTTGCTCCAGCAGGAAGTGTGAACGTAGGTGCAACGCTAGTTACATCAGTATTGAAAGGTACAGTTACATTTATATTTGTTCCTGTAACTGTAACTGTTCCTCCATCAAAAGCAAATGCAGATACTGTAGCATCATTACTTAATACTGCTGGATCATCATCATCACTACATGCTGTGAAGGTAAAACTTGCCAATGCCAAAGCAACGAGCATGGCAAATGATTTTAAATTGTTTTTGAAATTCATACTTTAAAAATTAAATGTTGAAAAAAAAGGATTATAATTATATGACAAAGCTAACTTTAGTTTTGACAAATTGTTATTGGATTTTATTTACTGGATGAATTAATTTGTTACATCCCACCATATTTTGGTAGTTGGCAAATCTGCGCCTTGCGATAGAACTGCCTCATTGTAATTTGCCCTGTTCAGGGTCTGCTCCTCTGCTGGGTATCTTACCCTACCGGAACTGCTGACCCGTTGTCTCACTATCGAATAAAGTATTAGGAATCGAATTAAGGACTGGGAATCCCGTTCGCCTGTATTCCGCATAAGACTCAAAACCTTGATTGATGAGTGCCAACCATTTTTGAGTGATAATCAATTCCAATGCCCTTTGAAGCGTCATACTCTATGTCAGCTTCGTCTAAGTAATTGTCTAATGTCAGCATCTGTAATGACGATTTGTGGAAGGCCTATCAGATTCTTCTTTCGGCATTCTTGCTACTAAATCTGTCCTAACATTCATCCCAATAGTTCGACGGAAGCTTTCATGCCTCGTTCATACAACGCTTCGGCATTTCCACCACTCCAACCACGTAAGCGGCCTCAGCTTTCAAAAACATTATTTCTGGGTAAATCATCAGGCCTGTTGGAGAATAGGAACTGGAAACAACTTCCGATTCTTTGAGTAATACTTACTCAATATTAACAATCCTAACTGCCTCCACGTTCAGTCCATTTCTTAATCCAATATAATCACTTGCATTAGTTGTGTCTCTACTTTTCCTACATATAAACCAACCTTGGGTCATTATTATCTTTCAAAATATCAACTAATGTATTACTCACTCGATATTCTGCTATAAAGATCCTTTTAGCACGCTCATTGGCTGAATATTCTCAAGATTATTTCCTTTGTTTGGGCCATATCTCAAAGTGGCAGATTCTGAATTCTCTGAAATCAAATTGTCTTCCGTAAGGATTTCACTTACAATTTGCTGTGCAATAGTCGGATCTACCTCGCTCAATCTCATTGCCAAGCGTAGTCGTAGTGAATTAGCAAGTTTAATCCACTTGCTTCACATCGCCATTGTATATGATATCACTTGCTCCAAAATTTTCGGCAGAAGGAGTTTCTAAAGCCGTTGCCAGCCTCATCCAACTCCTTTCAACATATCTGCATAAATTTCTTCCTGTGGAGTATAGGCTGGCAAAGCATTGCCTTGAAAAGCCTCAAAGTAAGGAACATCGCCCCAAAAATCTGTGATTCTGTGCATGATGAATACTTTCCAAATTCTGGCAATGGCATTCTCGCTACTTTTTTCTGGTTTCCCCTCCGTAATATTGATTACTTGCTGGCACTGCATTCCGAAATCTGCGTAAGCTTCTGTCCAGTAAGCTGTTAGCCAATCATTTCGAGTGATATATCTTCCTGTGGAAAATCAGGGTACGAGACTGAATAATACTGAATGTAATGATGTGCATAAAGATGCTGCGAACGTTGATATTCAGTATATCTCAATGCTCCGTATAGCAATGCACGAGTAAACAAGATAGTCTTCGTTGATTTCCTCGGCAGTTTGCGCATTTACATTTACATTGATTTCCTCAAAGTCGGAAGTGCAAGCTCCCATAATGATTGAGCAAAGCAAAATCAACGCATATTTCTTAATATGTAGTATTCTAGCCATCATTATATTGAAATGTTAAGGTTGAATCCGAAGCTTCTTGTGCTTGGGAAGGCAAATGCTTCAATACCTTGGTCGTTTCCAGAGTTGAAGGTTGCCTCTGGGTCAAAGCCTGGCGTGTTCTCTCTTTATGAAAAATAAATTCCTTCCCACCAGGGAAATTGCGAATATTTCTTACAAAGTTATTTTCAAAAAACTTTTTCAGGAAGACTATATCCTAAAGTGATTTCTCTCATTTTTATGAAACTTGCATCGTAAATAAACTCCTCTGCAAATCAATCGCTTCTTCCTCCAACGGTTTGCCAATAGACTTGTGGGTCAAGTTCTACTGTGTTTGGAGTTCCGTCAATGGTAACTCCTTCCGCAACATATCCGCCCGCTCCTGCATACCACTGCAAACGGTCATCTCTGGTAAATTTGGCATTTCCATTAAATGCGGCAACAGCATTGGAGAAAGAGAATATATCTCCGCCTTGTCGCATATCAATCAATGCAGAAAATGTGAAGTTCTTGTAATTGAATCTATGTCCCCAACCTAATAAAAAATCAGCTTGGAAATTGCCCACTTTTTCGAATTCCATCAGCGGCTACTGGCAAGTCCATTTACTCCCAATTATTCTGTTGCCGTTTTCGTCTCTTTCGTAAGCTTTATTGGCATAAATATCTCCAAAATCTCCACCAACTTCTGCAAAAATTCCCATACCGAATTGATCATAAATACCTGCCCCAATTGGGTAAGACTCTACTCCTGGAGCTAATTCCTTCACTTCGGAGCGGTTGCGTAGAGAAATTAAAGAAGGTCTCGTAACTCACATTGTTTTTCTGGTAAGGCACTAAGCTTAGCGTAACTTCAATCCCTCTGTTCTGTACCAATCCTGCATTTTGAACGAAGTTTCTGAAGCCTGAAGGTTTGGAAACAGGCGTATTTGTCAGAATCTGGTTTTCCGTTCCGGCAGTGTAATAAGTGAACGTTGTAGTGATTCTATTGGAGAAGAAACCTAAATCAAAACCTACTTCCCATGTTTTAGTCCTTTCTGGTCTTCAAATCTATCAATGCTCTTGTCGAGGCAATCTGAGCAATAGGCAGTCATTAGTAGTGTCAATGAAGGACTGACAATAAATGCTTGCTCGAGCTATCCTGGGCGTGTATCATTTCCAACTTCTGCATAAGAAGCTCGTAATTTTACCGTTAGTGAATTTAGTGCCTTCGATTTCAAATGCTTCGGTAAAAACAAAACTGGTTGAAACACCAGGATAGAAAAAAGACCAATTATTACTAGGCAAAGTAGATGACCAATCGTTTCTAGCTGAAAGTTCAACAAAAAGATAATCATCGTAAGAAAACTCGACATTTCCATAAACAGAATGTACTTTTTTGATAGTTCTCGCCTGGTAAATCCAACAACACAGTAGAATCAAGTCGGATTTGGAAACGAGAAGTCATCTGTACTTCTCAATCCAATCAACCTTTGTCCATCTGTTTTCAGCTTCTCTCTTCGCCAGTTTGCTCCCAAATTTCCTGAAACACTAATTCTGTCATCAAGATCTCTGTAAGCAGTCAGCAAAATGTCTGTGTTGATTTCCTCGTTTATTACCTCACTTTCTCTGTAAGTTCCTCTATCTCCCAATACATTATATATAGTATTGGAAGCCGCTCTCCACTGTCTTTCATCTTTGTATTTGTCTATTCCAGTTCGTATGTGACCTTTGAGCCAATCTGTAAATTTCAGATTCAGTTTGGCATAACCAATGAATCTGTCTCTATTATCTTCGTTCGTATTTAGATTGGTTGCCCAATAAGGATTTTGCCAAGTGGTAACTGCTCCATTTGTATAGAGCCTAGGCTGGCCGTTTATATCCCTAGGATTTTCCAAATCTGACAGCCTAATGTTTCTAGGCATCTGAATCAAACTATTCATCGGGTTGTCTGGACTCAAAGCTAAGTTTGGGCGATTGAAAACATCTTGCCTGATATAATTCGCTTTCATGTCGAAGCTAATCATATTGCTAATTTTCGCATCCAAGTTGAGATTAACGCTATATCGTTGCATATCGGAATTTGGCATGATTCCCTGATTGGTCAGATGCGTCAATGAAAGTCTTGCTTGCAATTTTTCATTTCCCATGTTCAAACCCAAGGAGTTTGTCCATGTGCTTCCTGTTCTGAAAAAATCTTCAACATTGCCAGGTTGCGTGGAGTAAGCGGTTGGTTCGCCCGTCCAATTGACAATTGTTTGTCCGTTTGGCGTGGTAGTTTGCCCCAAAGCACGAGGTCCCCAACTATTTAGAACTGTATTGTTGATTGTTCCATTAGATGTGAATGGATAATTTCCATTCGTGCCTCTACCAAACTTATTTTGGAACTCTGGGAAGATAAACGCTTCCTCAAGTACAAAGTTTGTATTAAAATCAATGCCAATTCCTTTTCTGGATTTACCTTTCTTGGTCGTAATCATAATCACGCCATTCTGCCCACGAGAACCGTAAAGAGCTGTTCCACTCGCTCCTTTCAATACGTTGATGGATTCAATGTCATTCGGGTTGATGTTTGAGATTCCGTCTCCGTAATCCAAACCTCCAAACTGGCTACCTCCACCTTGCGGATTGACCATTGGCACACCGTCAATCACATATAAAGGAGTGTTGCTCCCAGAAATTGAGGAGAAACCTCGAATGACAACCTTTGAAGTTCCCGCAGGGCCTGTGCCGCCTTGGTTAATTTGAACTCCAGCCAACCTGCCTGACAATGAGTTGATTACGTTGGATTCTCTAGCTACAGCCAAATCTTCGCCACTCACATTTTGAGAAGCATAACCCAAAGATTTTTTGTCTTTCTCAATCCCTAGAGCAACAACAACTACTTCATCCAAGACACTAATGGCATCATCCATTTTGACATTGACGATACTTCTGCCACCTAGTTTGATTTCCTGATTTACATAGCCAATAGAGGAATAAACAAGTGTGGCATCTTTAAAGCCGACCTTTAACGAATAGATGCCTTCTATATCTGTGGTCGTGCCAGTTGCCGTTCCTTTTATAATAATATTGACTCCAGGAAGCCGAGTCCCGTAGAGGCCTCTGTTACCTTTCCTGTAACCATAAAATCTTGCGCAACCAGCGGAGTGCTTAAATTCAGTATAAATATGATTCCTATTAATAAATAGCAGAATCTATACTTTCTTATAGGGTAAGAATTGTTCATATTCATTCGTTCAAGTACAATTCACAATTTGTAAAAGTTAAGGTAGCATTATAGATTCAAAAGCGCAAATACTTTTTAAAAAAAATTACTAACTATTTTAGTTGTATTGAGTATGAACTGTGTCATTCCTCAAATTTCCATCTTACAAAAGCTTCAATAGCTTCGTAATTTGCCAATCCTAGCTCATCGTAATTTCTGGCAGTTTCCTTATTTCTGTGTTCTGCTCTTACCCAAAACTCTCGCTCATCATCCCCTGGGAAAACAGGTGTGTCTTTTGAGATTGATGTTTGAAAATAGCATTTCTCTTCTTGATGACTTCTTTTGGAGAGAGTGGAACTGCCATTTCAATTTCGTGCGTCTCAAACTCGTGCCATGCGCCACGGTAGAGCCACATCCAGCAATCTTTCGCCCATTTTTCTTCCTTCCGAAGTTGTTTCAAAGCTTCTAGCACAATATTGAAGCAGACAACGTGTGTTCCGTGCGGATCTGCAAAATCTCCGGCCGTATAAATTTGATGTGGTTTAATGCGTTGCAATAATTCTTTCGTGATTTCCACATCTTTGGCAGTAACTCCATTTTTCTTCTTTTTGCCCGTTTCGTAAAATGGCAAACTCATGAAATTAATGTTCTCATCTTTCAGGCCTGCATATCTCGCTCCAGCAATGGCTTCACTTTTTCTGATGTATGCTTTTACATCTCTAATTTCCGGTAAATCAATCTGATTCGGTTGTTTGGATTGGATGAAAATTCGCATTCTTTCGTAAACTTTGAGTAATTTTTCGGAATCTCCACCCGTGTTTTTTGCCAAATCAATGGCAAATTCCATATATCTCAACACATCGTCATCCCAAACGGCTGTGTTTCCTGAGGTTTGGTAAGCTACGTGCACATCGTGTCCTTGATCAACCAAGCGAATGAAAGTGCCTCCCATAGAAATCACGTCATCGTCTGGGTGTGGCGAGAAAATGAGGACTCGCTTTCTGGCAGGTTTGGCACGTTCTGGGCGTTGCGAGTCATCTGCATTCGGTTTCCCGCCTGGCCAACCTGTAATGGTATGCTGGAGTTTGTTGAAAATGTGGATGTTGATATCGTAAGCTGCCCCTTTTTGAGTGATGAGTTGCGCCATTCCATTGGCGTTATAATCTTCTTCGGTCAGTCGGAGAATGGGTTTGTCAACCAACTGCGAAAGCCAAATCACAGCTTTTTTGATGAGGGAATTATCCCATTGGCAGTCTTTTACCAACCAAGGTTTATCAAATCGGGTCAGTTCAGAAGCAGCGTCTTTATCTAAGATTACCTCCACATGATCAGAGAGTTGCAAATAAGTGGCAGGCACTTCGCTGGAGATTTCCCCTTCCACGGCTTTTTTCACGATGGAAGCTTTTTTCGCATTCCAAGCCATCATCACGATTTCCCTTGCTCGGAAAATTGTGCCAATTCCCATGGTAATTGCCTTTACTGGCACGTTTTCTTTCCCACCAAAATCCCAAGAAGCATCTCTTCGAGTCAAATCATCGAGAGTTACCAACCGAGTTCCTGAATTTGGAGCTGAACCTGGTTCGTTGAAACCGATGTGTCCTGTCCGCCCAATTCCCAAAACCTGAAAATCCAACCCGCCTGCTTTTTCAATTTTGCGCTCATAATTGAGGCAATATTTTTCCACTTCGTCTTTGTCTAATGTTCCATCTGGCACATGCACATTTTGGCGAGGAATATTGATATGGTCGAACAGATTTTCATTCATGAATTGCACGTAACTCTGCGGAGAGTTGGGTTGCATAGGATAATATTCATCCAAATTGAAGGTAATTACATTCTCGAAACTTCAAGCCTTCTTCTTTGTGCAAGCGAATCAATTCCTTGTACATCGGTACTGGAGTTGCGCCCGTTGCCAAGCCTAAAACAGTATTTTCTCCTTTGGCTTGTTTGGATTTTATGAGTTCGGCAATCCTGTGCGCTACCTGAACCGAGGCTATTTCCGCATTTTTGTACACGGAAACAGGCATTTTTTCGTATCTGGTTTCTTCTAGTAAATTTAATCGAGCCATTTTTTATAGTATTGAGTAGTGAGTATCAGGTAGCAAGAAAAGCTGACTGATGTTTGTATGCAGTATTGAATTCTCTTTTGCCATAGGCTTGATTTCTAAGCGGAGACTTTTTTTCTCTCCATCGAATTCTTCTTTGCTTCAATCTTCTCCCAAGTGTTTGCGATTTGATGCAACGCTCGGGGAACGTGGAAACACCCTTTCCACTTTCCGCCTTTGAGTGGAAGCAATACTTCGCCTTGCCGGTCTAAATAGCCAAACCATTCTGGGTGTTCCGAATCTCGGAAATGTTGCCAAGAATAGTCGTGCAGTTTCTCGAACCAGTTCAAGGCTCTTTCATCTTCGGTAAGTGCGTAGGCTTTTGCCATGCAAACCAAAGATTCTAAATGCACCCACCAGAGTTTTTGATTCCATTCGAGTTGCTGAGTTGGATGTCCTTTGATGTCTAAAAAGTAGAAAACTCCACCGAATTGCTTGTCCCAACCAAACTCCAAGCTGTTGAGAGCAATTTCCAACGCTTTGTTTATCAGTTCTTTGTCTCCTTTTCTCTCCGCCAAATCCATAATGAACCACATAGCTTCAATGGCATGTCCTGGGTTGATGAGCCTGCCTTCAAACGAGTTGGAGAATGAGCCATCGGGAGAGATATTCTCCAAAATCAAACCTGAATCTTGGTCGTAGAATTCATCCATCACTTCGTGAATGACTTCATCTATCAGATTGCTGACCAGTTCTTTGTCTAGCAAATGCTCCATTTCCAAAGCCAAGTTGCAGAGAATCATGGGCAGGCTGAAATTCTTCAAATCTCTCGTTCCTGCGTAAGCCTTAGAATATTTGCCTTTCGGATTTTCCCGCCTTTTCAGAATGTTGGAGAAAGTGGATTGGGCAATTTCCGCATATTTCTGCTGTGAATCTGCCTTGTAAAGTGCCGCAAATGCCATGGTGGCGAAACAGTCGGAAAAAATATTGTACGGCTGAATGAGCGGTTGCCCTTTTCGATTGAGCGAGAAATACCAGTTCCCTTCGGAATCCCGCCCGTATTTTTCTAGGAAATTGGTTCCGTGTTTTGCCATCTCCAACCATTTTTTGCTGTCAGAATGGCTTGGTTCTTCGGAAGCCATCTTGGCGAAAAGCCAAACTTCTCTGGCTTGCAACCAAACAAATTTATCGGTGTCAAAAACTTCGCCTGCTCTATCCAAACAGGAAAAATAGCCTCCGTAAAGGTTGTCTTTAGAATGTTTCATCCAAAAGGGAATCACATTCTCGAAAAGTTCTGACTTATATTGTTCGTGAAAAGATTTCATGCTTTGGTTCGTTAGTAAACTTTTCTTATTCTTTTGGTATATTTCTTATGGCATTGATGATTTTTTTAGTCCTGAAAACTGTCAGGATTCTTTGCTAAATAAAATCACTTATGTTATTGGAAATGTCAGTCCAACAAAAGACTAATTCAAATCCTGACAGGTTTAATTGCCAAGAACTAAATGGGACTACCAATTCTGGTAGAGTCAAACTTGTAAGGCTAACAAAATAAAAACTCATAGCGCAAGCGTCCGCTTGTGCCGAAATATCTAAAAGCAACCTTACATCTTTAACACTACCCAAATTCTTTTATTCCTAAAGTATTCAGTTTTAATCTTGAAAGGAGAAGAATCAAGCAAAATCAATTGCTCAACTCTTCTCTGTTAGTTAAACTGCCCATTCTGATTGCCTTTCGTAGAGAAATTCAAATTTTGAAACTCTCTAAATATTCTTTGTATCTATTGTATAAGTGTCCTGCCTGCAAATAGCTCGATTGCGGACTCATAAAATGCGAGAACTCGAAAGTAATTGCCTTGTCGTAGCTTGCTTTTCTGGCCGCTTCCAATTTCAATCGAAGTTTCTCAAACTTGATTGGGAGGAACTTGATTGGCATATCTCGGTCGAAACTCTCGGCATTTGTCCAAGATTCAAAGCCAAATTTATCTGCCAATGCTTTATTCACTCCAAAGAAATCTTCCAATTGGTCGTAATCAATGTGTCCGTCCTGAAAAGCCACCGCATCGACTGCACCTTGAATTCCCTCGAAAATTTCGCTCCATTCGTCTTCATGTTGCTTTAAAGAAATGCTTTCAATTTTAGTTAGCTCACTCGAAGACGCCATGACTGATTTTTTGCCGTCAATCCATGGAGAAATGAAGGTTGGCAAACCGCCACTCACATTTTTGCATTGTTTCCCTAGTTCGCTAATTGCCCGAATTGCTCCCGCAGTTCTTCGGCTGATTTCCATGCTCAAATACCAACCTCCAAAACTTTTATAATGTCCATATTTCTTCCAAACCTCATCAATTACATAGCGGTTGGAGTCAATTTCCCCTTCCATATTTCCTGTGTCCCATTGCTCTCCGCTATCGTAAAGCCCGAAATAGAAGGTCATTCCGTACTTGTCTGACAACTCCAAAAATTGTTTTACCAAATCTACGGGTGGATTGTAACAATTGTAGGCTTTTTGCAAATACGCACTCGGATAAGTGATGAACTTCCTGTAACCCGACCGAATCAAAATCACTGTGTCAATTCCGATGGTTTTCATGTGTTGGAAATCCTGTTCCCACTCTTTCCGACCCCAATTTTGGTGGGGAATGTCGTGGGAGATTTCATCTATGAAAGTGCCAGTTATCTTCATTGAGTATCAAGTAGTTAGTATCAGGTATCAAGATTTTTGAATTACGATTTTTGATTTACGATGTACGATGTACGATGTACGATTTGTGATTTGTGATTTTTTGAGTTGTCAATCCGCCAATTCCTTCGTCAGAATCAGGATTCAGAGGATTATGGGATTTTCAGGATTTCGGTTTTTCATTTTCACATTTCCATTCGACCACTCGGAGGGACTCATTTTTCTTTAATTTTCTAATTTCCACATCAACACATCAACACATCAACACATCAACACATCAACCAATCATCGCATCAGCATATTTATCCGATTTGTCAATTCTTTTTTATGTATTTGTTGGTCTCGCTACTAAGCTTGTTATCAAATTTTGGATTTATTCTTTGTTTCCTCTATTCATTTTCTATCCCTTATGACTTTCGGTTGCTAAGACCAACAAAGGCAAAATTCTCACATTCTCACATTCCCACATCATCACATCAACACATCAACACATCAACACATCAACACATTTTTTTAAATTCGCCAATTCGCAAAATCACTAATCCGCCAATTCCTTCTCATCTGCTTCGTGCAATTTGTTCCACCAGTTCTTTTTGAGAATCCAGGTGGTGGCGACTAGGATGATGACCCAAACCATGGCTTCGTAGTTTTCCCGAATCATGAAATAGATGGGAATAACTACTTGGGAGAATTGCCAAACGATTCCGACCAAAATATTTACGGTGTCTCTTTTGCCATCTTGATTGGGAACGAAGCTCGGATCTTCTGCCATCACTTCTCTTTTAATTGGTCCCCAAAATCCCCACGGTCTAGTTTTCTTGTAGAATTCTTTTACCGCTTCTCGGTTCTCCAAAGGTTTTAGGTAAGTGCCTACTAAACAGCCAATTGTGGAGAAAAGTAGAATCAGTGGGAACATATAAATATCCACGATTTCAGGATAGATGAAGAGCTTAATGGTGGAAGCAACCAGCCCGAAAAGCATTCCGTAGAAATAGCCATAACCTGTGAATCTCCACCAAGTCCATTTCAGAACATTGGCGGCAATGTAACCACCATAAAGTGCGGAAGTCAGCCAAAGTGTGAGTGCATTTAGCGAGGAAATGAAAAAGCCGAATGTGATGCCCAATCCAACCAAAACCAAAGAGGAAATGATGCTGAGACGAATATATTTCTTGTCCGATGCGTTCGGATTGATGTATTTCTTGTAAATATCGTTGACAATGTAGGCAGGTGCGGAGTTGACAAAAGCGGAAAATGTTCCCATGAAAGCGGCCAAAAAACCAGCGAGCAACAAGCCTTTAAATCCAGCAGGAACGAATTTGTTGATTGCCAAAGGGAGAATTTTCTCGAAATCCACGTTAGCACCCATCGCTTTGAGTTCTGGAGTGAGGAAAACCAATGCCAGAACAGCAAAGCCTGCAATCATCAGATAACGAGGAATATACATAACCCAAATCGTGGTAAAACTCATCTTAGCCGCTTCCGAAGGTTTACGTGCAGAAAGCACTCGTTGCATGTCATAGCTTGGCACTGGCCCTGCGATGGAAGCGAAAATCCCCTTGAAAAGCATGAGCATAAACAGGATTCCGAACCATTCAAATCCATCCTTGTCCATTTTATCTGTAATGCTCGGAAGTTCGGAATTCGACCAATCCAAATCCATTGTCCAGCCGAAGCTCAAATCCTTCCAGCCTTCGGGAATCACTGCGTTGATTTGCTCGGCAGAAACCGTGGTGTAGGCAATGTAGCCGACCACGAAACAGGAGATTGTCATGATGAAAAACTGCATCACTTCCGTAGCAACCACGCTGTACATTCCGCCTTTTACTGTATATAATGTGGTTAGCGAACAGATGATGAGTGCGTAACTGCTTTCAGAGGAAACGGTATTTTCTCCCAAACTAAACGCCAAATCCCAAGGGAGAATTGCGGTGCAATATTTCCCAATTCCTTCGAAGAAATAGGCGATGAAACCGACCACGCTGATTACCGCAAAAATGACCACAATAATGTGCGATAGTTTGGCGCTTTTGCCGTCTCCAAAACGGAAAGTAATCCACTCTGCGCCCGTCATCACGCCTGATCTACGCAACCAAATAGCGAGATAAACGAAAATAAAAACCTGATTCCAAACGGGCCAAAGCCACGGAATCCAGGCACTTTTCAGACCGTAAACGAATAGAATTGTAACCGTCCACATGGTGCCAGAAATATCGAACATGCCCGAGGCATTGCTCAATCCCAAATAGTACCATTTCAACTTATTCCCGCCCAAAAAGTAGGATTGCAAGTTGGCAGATGCCTTTCGGGAGATGTAAAATCCCAAAAAGATAATTCCAACTACGTAAGCTAGAATGATGACAATATCTATGGTGGCTAAATTCAATAGTTTAATTTGTAAATGAGCAAATGTGTACGATTTGAGAATGTCAACAATTTGATTAGATACTTGGAGTGTTTGTGGATTTTGATTGAAATACGGACACTTCGTGTACACGGAAAAAATCACAGATTCTCACGGAAAAAACTCATTATCTTTCCTCTTTCTTCCTTCCTCTTTCTTCCTTTTTCCCTCCATCAAAATCAATTTCTACAGAAAATGGATTCAAATGCTTTTCAATAATTCGAGCAACTTCTCGTCTCGTTAGAGATTTCATATCATGAACTGTTGAGGCTCTATTGTTATCTATAACACTAGCTGAATCTGGTTTGGCATATTTTGAAATTTTTTGAATCCGTTTAACCAAAAACTCCAAACTCACATCTGCACCACTTCCTTGTGTTTCTAAAATATTCGGATAAAACTCGTTCAATCCGCTAACCAAATCGAATTCGGAAATGGTTTTTTCTGGATAGAACCAAGTTTGATTTGCCCATTTGTAGGGAATTCCAACGCCTTTCATAATTCCTGTTGCGCCAATTTTCTGAATTGTCTCAAAGTCTTTGTCGGCTGGATTCACATCAATATAAGGCAATAAATATGCTTTCGATTTCAGTAAATCTTCTTGAACCGCCCGAATATTTGCTTTTGATGGAGTGATGTTATTTTTGATGCAATAAGAAGCCAAAGCTCCAGAAGCTTGCCCAATTCCCAGAACTGCGGGTTGCAAACGAGTCGTGCCGTTCACAATATTGCTGACGCTGATGGATTTTTCGGCAACCAGAAAATTAGGTGTTCCCTGTTTGGGAATCAATGCACCAATTGGAATATTGTAAGATGGTACTTTGATTTTGATGAACTCAATTTCGGGAGCATCCGCATTTTTGGTATGATGGTGGTCAATTGGGTAATCTCCCACCGCAATTCCCGTTCTGTAGTATTTCTCGTTTTGGCCGAAGGGCTTTTCCAAATGGTAGGATTTCAACCTCGCCAATCCTTCCAATCTTCTCGATTCTCTGTGGTACGGAATCAATGGCAAATTATCTTTGGTGGGGAATTCGTTCTGTTGCCAAAGCCAAATTTTCAAATCCCAATTCAGTTTTAATATAATAGACAAATTGGAGTGTGAAGTTCTTTGCTTTTTTCAGGGTTTCGGCTCTTGTAGCTTCATCGGAATTGAGCAAATTCGCATAAAAATCATTCCCACAATTTGGCCAATTGATGAGGTATTTGCCGTTGGGCAACTTGGCGTAATCCAACATCTGAATGCAGTTGGCAGAAGGTTTTTCCGTTCCTTCATTTTTGCAAGCACATTCAAAAACGGAAGCATCGTAACCCATTGGCTTTTCCATGGAAACTGGCTTGCCGTAATCTTTCAGAATTGCCGTGTAAGTCAAATCCTGAATAATATCATTCGCTTCTTTCGGTCCGTGAATCTCTCCAGTTGTTTCCGCAGCTTCCATTCCAATATCGTGTGGGATTTTTAGGAAAGCCATGACATCGCCCAGTTCTGTGGCATCAATTACGAACTTTGCTTCGTAAGTAATGAGTTTTCCTGTTTGGATTTCCTTAATGGCAACTTTCCAAGTATTCTCTTTCCTTTCGATGGAGACAAATTCAGTTTGGAAAGAAAGCTGTAAATTCTTTTCCTTCTCCGCCATATTTTGGAAAATCTGATTCCCAACCGATGGCTCGAATAAAGTATTGCTGACCCAGCCCGTTTCAACTGCTTTCGCTCCGCCATACCTTATATATAGGCTGTCCCGAAATTCCTTCCAAATTCCGCCTGCTAATTTGTGGTTTCCATCAATGGCAGAAACTCCAGCCGAAGTAAGCATGCCACCCAGCCAAGGAGTTGGCTCAATAATCAAAGTTTCCACGCCTGACCGAGAAGCTTGTAATCCAGCGGAAATCCCACCTGCTCCACCGCCAATAATTAGCAAGTTAGTGTTGTTTTCCCGACTTTTGGCCTTGTCAGGAGATTGTGCTACACAAGTACTCACAGACAGGCAAATCAGAAAACTCAATATGTACAAGCACAGTTTTTTCATTTCAGGAATGAAGGTAGCTGAATAAAACAAAAGTTCAAAGACTTTTTAAAATAAATTATTAAGTTGTAAAGTTCACTTCCCTAACAAGTATTTGATTTTCAGTATCTTACATGTATTTTGTTTTGCAAAAGGTCAATTATCTCCTGTTCAAAACAGAGTGTTCTCTACATAGCGATAAAGCCTTTTCCTTTGAATGCCGAACTTGGTCAGGATACTTTTCAGCGTTGGCAAGCCCACCAATTGACCCAGAAACAGCAAAGCATTCATTTTCTCGAAAAGAGCCAAGTCGGACTCCTCAAACTCTGAAATGTCAGATGCCGAAAATACCAAATCCAGCTGTCTGGAAATATCGAAATAATCGTTTTTCAGGAATTTCTTCGTTAGGGAAACTATCTTTTGCCTAAAGTTTTTTTTATCATTGCAGTATATTTTACGAAAACCGAGTAAGTGTTTTTTTGGTCGAAACAAATATAAGGCTTTTGCAAAATATATTTGCCATATGATATTGATTATCAATATCATATGGCAATTTTAATCTCTCAACTTAATGGCTAGGCCACCTTGTTTTGATTTCCCCAATCAATAATTGTAATTACCAAATACATAACTCATAATTGGGGTAAGATATAGTCATAATTAATTCCAATTGAAAACAAGAAATACAACTCGAAGGTTGACTTACAAACAAACCCACAGCCACAAAATCCAACCAAATAGTGAATTTAGCAGATATTAGAGACGATTATAAAATGGCTTCTTTAGAAGAATCTGAAGTTGCCAATAACCCAATCCAGCAATTTGAAAAGTGGATGGAAGAGGTTCTGAATGCCGAATTGATTGAGCCAAATGCCATGACACTCTCCACGGTTGGGGCAGGAGGGAAGCCTTCTGCGAGAATCGTGTTGCTGAAAGGTTTGGAGAATGGTTTCGTGTTTTACACAAATTATGAGAGCCAAAAAGGAAAGGAATTGGCAGAAAATCCATTCGCCTCACTTACTTTCTTTTGGGCAGATTTGCAAAGGCAGGTTCGGGTAGAAGGCAAAGTGCAGAAAATTAGTGAAGAAGCTTCCATCAATTATTTCCATAGCCGACCAAAAGGCAGTCAGATTGGTGCGGAAGTTTCCCCGCAGAGTGCTGTAATTCCGAACAGAGAATTCTTGGAGAAGCGCAAGGAAGAATTGGAACGGAAATATAAATCGGAAAGCGAAATCCCCAAACCCGAAAACTGGGGCGGTTATGTTTTAATTCCCAACCGAGTGGAGTTTTGGCAAGGTCGCTCTAGCAGGCTTCACGATAGGTTGGTTTTTGGGCAGAAGAAAAATGGTGATTGGAAAATTGAGCGTTTGGCTCCATGAGATTCTAAATGTAAGACATTAGATTTTAGAGGAAAGAGGAAAGACGGGGGTCGCCTTCGACAAAGAGAAAAGAGGGGTTGCCATCGACAAAGAGCGGAATAGATTCGACAAAAGTGATGGCAATTTACGCTTGGTAAACTTTTGTTTGTCTTGAAATCCAGATAACCTTGATTCATTTTCTTGGGAAAGAAATAAATAAGCCGAATTGAGCTTTTTGTTTTCATTTTGAGGTAAATTTCTTGTGCAAAAATTTCTAATTACCATATTCGTTTTAGTCTTTTCTCCTTCTTCCTTGTTCCAAAAATAATCCAAAATCGTACTTCGTAAATCAACAAACTATGGCAATCAGAGAAGGAAAATGGGATTGTAACGTGTGTGGCACAACGGGAGTTCGTGGGCCTTTGACACAATGCCCAAATTGTGCTTCGCCACGTCCTGAAAATGTGGAGTTCTATCTTTCGGACGATGCGATGGTGGTTTCCGATGAGAAAATGCTCTCGGAAGCAAAGGCTGGCGCAGACTGGATTTGCACCTATTGTAGCGGACACAACAAGGCTTGGCAAACCCAATGCTCCTCTTGTGGAAATGCCAAATCGGTAGCGAATGGCGACAAAGTGATTGATGAGAAGATTGAATATTACGACCAGAAAAAGAATGATGCCAAATCTGCTTTACCAAAACCTCCAAAAAAATCATCGGGAAGTAGTAAAAAATTGCTTAAAATTATTGGCTTCATCGTTCTTGGAGTAGTTACACTTTCCATTCTGGCTTCTTTCGATAAGGAAATTGAAGTGCAGATTTTGGAACACGGTTGGGAACGGACTGTGCAAATGGAAGAGAATAAGTTGGTTGCAGAAGAGGATTGGAAATTGCCACAAGGTGCGAAACTCGTGAAATCCTACCAAGCCATTCACCATTACAATGAGGTTTTGGTTGGGCATGAGCAGAGAACAAGAACTGTTCAGATTCAGACAGGAACTCGAAAAGTGGTTTGCGGACAAAAAAATATGGGAAATGGCTATTTTGAAGATGTATATTGCAACGAACCCATCTACGAGAACAGAGAGGAGAGTTACCAAGAGCCGATTTATAGGAAAGACCCAGTTTACCAAACCAAATATCAGTACAATATATATAGGTGGAAGGAAATCAGCCCAATCCAAGCAAAAGGGATTATGAAAAACGCTAATTGGCCAGAAACTCCAAAAAGTTTTACGGGAAACAATTTCAGGCAAGGAGAGAAAAAACAACGCTATTGGCTAAAGTTCAAATTGCCGAACGGAGAAGTCAAACAAGAAGAAATGCCTTATGAAAAGTGGAAGCAGTATCCAGAAAAGGGCAAGGCAAAAGCTATCAAGTCAATGATTTTTGGATTTTATAAGAAGTTGAAGGAGTGAGATAGATTTGCAAATTTGAGAATGTGTAAATTTGCAAATGAAAAGACATTGACTCACATATTTCCCATTTTCTAATTCCCACATTTTCAAATTCCCATGCTCAATCCACAAGACCCAAAATACGCTACTGCTTTTCAGAGATTGCTCAAAATAATGAATGAACTGCGGGAGCAATGCCCTTGGGACAAAAAGCAGACCTTGGAAACACTCCGACATTTGACCATTGAGGAAACCTACGAACTTTCCGATGCAATTCTCAATGGCGATTTAGAAGAAGTCAAAAAAGAATTGGGCGATTTGATGTTGCACATCGTTTTCTACTCAAAAATCGGTCATGAGCAGAATAGCTTCGATGTGGCAGATGTCATCAATGGAGTTTGCGAAAAGCTGATTTCCCGCCATCCGCATATTTACGGAGATGTGAGGGTGGAGGGCGAGGCAGAAGTAAAACGCAACTGGGAAATGCTCAAACTGAAAGAGCAAGAAGGGAAGCCTCAAAAAAAGAAAGGCGTTTTGAGTGGAGTTCCCCAATCTCTGCCCGCACTTCTGAAAGCCTACAGAATGCAGGAAAAGGCGGCCGGAGTCGGTTTCGATTGGGATGAAAAAGACGATGTTTGGGAGAAGGTAGAAGAGGAAATGAATGAGTTGAAAGCTGAGTTCCACGGGATTCCCAATGAGGAAATTGACATGGAAAAAGCCGAAGATGAACTTGGCGATGTGCTTTTCTCGCTTATCAACTACGCAAGATTCATGAAAATAAATCCTGAAACTGCTTTAGAGAAAACCAATCGAAAATTCATCAGGCGTTTCGGTTTCCTCGAAACAGAATCTGAAAAAGATGGGAAGAAATTCGGGGAAATGGATTTGGCAGAAATGGATGCGTATTGGAATGAGGCGAAGAAAAAAGGTTTGTAAAATGCGAATGAGTCCTTCGGAGTGGTCTGACCCTGCGAGTGGTCGAATGTCTGTGATTTCCAAACTAATTCGAGAAGTGCCGCTTATATAATTTTCCTTAGGCAGATTCTGATAACTGATAACTGATAACTGATTTCCATGAATGAACTAGGGCAAAAAGGAGAAGACTTGGCTTGCCAGTTTTTGGAAAAACAAGGATTTGAAATCAAAGCAAGGAATTACCGCTACAAGCGAGCCGAGGTAGATATTATTGCCCAATCCGAAAAACTGCTCATTTTCGTAGAAGTGAAAGCCAGAAGTGGAGTCGGTTTCGGAAACCCCGAAGAAGCGGTCAACACCAAAAAAGAAAAGCTGATTCTCTCTGCAGCGGAAAATTATATGTACGAAAATAATACGGACATCAATATTCGGTTCGATGTGGTTTCCGTTCTAAAAACTGGCAGGAAATATGCGATTGAGCATTTTGAAGATGCCTTTGGATAAGTTCAGAGACTTATTCTGTTGTTCTACTGATGACTTACAACAAAAGACTTCGGACTAATTCCCTTTCATAAACTTCCATTCTTTCAACTCCAAGGGGCAATTTCTCAAAGCTTTCTCAAACTCCTTATTGGATTCAAATTTCACTTGTTGGATTTTGCGTACCTCCACCGAAACCGTGAAAGAATCATCTTGGAAACACCAAGGCTCAATTGTTAGGGAATTTTGCTCGTTCGCTTTTATGAAATACGTTTTGCCTTCAATTGTCTGATTGATTTCCAAAGTTCTGCCCAAAGAAGGAATTTGCTCCTGACAGAGAATGAGTGAACAGCGATCGCAGAAAAGCAGAATTTGGTAATAGGTTTTTGCTTGTTTTTCGTTGATTTTGTACCGCTTTCTTAGTTCCTTCCGCCATTTGTGTTGCTCATCCAAAAAAGATTTGAATTCAGTATGTTCTTTAGCCATTTCCGAATAAAGATTGTCTAAGTGCATAGAAATCAATAGGGCAATCCAGCCAGATTTGTATCTCGCACTTTCAACAACTCTCTTGGCTTGCTCCAAAGTCTTATCCGCATCAGATTCATCTTCTGTGAAATGAAGCGGAGTCCCAACATCTGTCAGGTAAGATTTCTCGTCAAAATCTAGTTGATTGTCATCATGTTCCACAATTGCCGTAACGGTTTCCACCCATAATTTTGGGCGCAAATCATGCCGAAGCTGGCTGGCAATTTGCCCAGCCAAAAGCCCGTGTGCATATTGAAAAATAATTTCCCAGCCTTCATTTGTGTGTTTTACTATCAATTGGTTTTGAATTAGATTGTTACGAATAATTAAGTTCGATTCAAATTATAAGCAGGTAAAAGGAATTATTTGACATTTTGATTTTTATATAAATTTCTGACTACCAAATAAGTACAAGTAACCCCAATTATGAGTTATGTATTTGATAAGTACAATTATGGATTGGGGAAATTAAGAATTAAGAATTAAAAATGAAGAATTAAGAATGATTTAAGTATTTGGTAATCAGTATTTTGATTTTATGAGTTCCGTTAAATTATTGTCATATAATTTTTGATTAAATCTAAAAAAAGTACAATATAGCAAATCTTAATTTTTGACTACTCTAAAAATAACACGGTTAACTATCTGAAAAACAAAGGTTTAAACCCATTATTCGGGTAAGTACAAAATAGAAAGATGGCAAAATAGTAAATTACGTATCGACAATCAGCATCTTACAATAGATAAGATGTTACGATAATTCCGTCCGACTACTTACTTACCTTACTTTCTTACTATGGCATTGGCCATCCGATTTCTATTTTTTACTTGTACTTAACTCTCAATAAATGACATTGTTGGAGAATAAAATGCAAAAATTTTCATAAGCAGTTCATTT
Organism: uncultured Cytophagales bacterium; assembly: GCA_963729615.1. GTDB lineage: Bacteria > Bacteroidota > Bacteroidia > Cytophagales > Flammeovirgaceae > JBLIFI01. Next base: position 126,179 of record CAVSOI010000014.1, on the reverse strand, counting down.
CCAAATCCAAACAAACCCAAATCAGCGCAACTTTATTTCCTAAATCGGCAATCAATCGCTTAATTGCAAATTCAAATTTTCTCCAACTCCAAAATAGGAATATCTCTTTTCTATGCTCATAGAAATTCTCTCTTATTTGCTTATGTTAGGCACTGGCTTTTTGGCCGGAATTGTCAATACCTTAGCAGGCGGAGCTTCTATTTTCACGCTCTCCATGTTATTGTTTTTCGGCTTGGATGCCAACGTGGCAAACGGAACGAACCGACTGGGAATTCTGGTTCAGAACGGGGAAGGAGTACGGACATTTCAGAAGAAAGGACTGCTCAACATCAAAGAGAGTATTCGGTTTTTGATTCCCTCGCTCATCGGAGCGGTTTTGGGCGCATTGCTTGCCGTAGATATTGACAAAGAACAATTGGAATTGGTGGTTGGTTTCCTGATGACTGGCGTTTTGTTTCTGGTTCTGTTCAATCCTAAAAAGAAACGAAAGATTGGCTCGCAGACCAAGAAAATGAACAAATGGGTAAATACCGCTTTGTTCTTTGCCATTGGTTTTTATGGCGGTTTTGTGCAGGCAGGAATCGGGATTGTTATTTTGGTGGCACTTATGCGAGGAGCTAACTATACGATTATTAGGGGAAACGTTGTTAAAATGCTTATCATTTTCCTTTATACTGTTCCTGTTTTTTGTATTTTCGTATGGAATGGACACGTGTTGTGGAGTTATGCAATTTTGCTGGCTTTGGGGCAGGTTTTAGGCACTTGGTTTACTAGTAAGCATTTGGTAAACCACCCAAAAGCGAGCATTTGGGTGCGTTATGTTTTAATTAGTATGATTGTAATTTCAATCATTAAAAGTTTTAGGAAAGCTTTCTTCAGGTTTGGAGATTGGTTTAAAGCACTAACCGTGGATATCAATATTTGGATTACCCAACTCAATGAAACAATCACTGACGACATGCGGAAGTGGATTGTGCTTGCCGTCATGCTACTTTTGGTCATCGGGCTTCTGAAAGAAATCCGCCCGGCAATTGTATTTATGTTGGCAGTGACTGTTTTTGTTTTTACAGGAATTCTCTCTCCGAGCGATTGGCTACTAGGTTTCTCTAACCAGCAAATTGCCACCATCGTTTTGCTGATTGTCATTACTGCGGCCATTCGCAAAAACTTCAACATCGAAGCCTTTTTCGATAGGGTTTTTCGGAAAGCACGAAACGGGAAAGCGTTTTTGCTTAGAATGTGCGCTTATGTAGCCGTACTTTCTGCATTTATGAACAATACGCCTGTTGTGGCTTTCATGACTCCTTATGTTTACAATTGGAGTAAGAAATTCGGAATCCATCCTTCAAAATTACTGATGCCACTTTCCTACGCCACCATTTTGGGAGGCATGATTACTGTTTTGGGGACATCTACCAACTTGGTGCTTAACGGTTTCTTGGTAGAAAAAGGATTGCCCGTTTTGGAGTTCACAGACTTCTTCTATTTGGGGATTTTAGTAACCGTAACAGGAATCGCCTATCTCTACACAATTGGCTATAAACTCCTCCCCGAGAACAGAGAAGCCTTTGACGATTTCAAAGAGAAAGCACCAGAATATACAGTCGAAACTTACGTAACCGCCCAATCCAAATTCGTAGGGAAAAGTATTGGAGATTCTGGTTTGATGAGCCTGAAAGGAGCATATTTAATTGAGTTGATTCGGGACGGGAAGGTAATTATTCCTTCTCCAAAAGAAGATATTGTAGCACACGACACATTGCTATTTATAGGAAAACCCGATGCAATTATTGAACTGGCAAGCAATGAAGCTTACGGTTTGAGACTTCCAAACCACGATGGTGGAGACAATTCAGAGGTTTTGGAAGCAGTAATTCCATCGAATTCGCAACTAGCAGGAAAACCCGCTTCCGAGGAGTTTTTCCAGAAAAATTATGGTGCGAAAGTGATTGCCATTTACCGAAATGGAGAGAAGCTGACGGGTAAAATGGGACAGATGAAACTGGCTCACGGAGATTTGTTATTGCTTTCTGTTGATGCGTCTTTCCTCAAAAATATGGATTCCATCACAGATTTCTACGTGCTTTCAAGGTTAGAGAAATCCACTCACTCCACTTCTACAAACATCAATTGGTTCTTGGGGATTTTAGGAGCAATTATTTTGATGGGAGTTTTCCAGACAATTACTTTATTTACTGCATTGCTATATATGCTAATGGCAGTTTTGGCATTACGACTTTTCGATTTCAAGGAAATAAAGAAAACCGTAGATATAGATTTGATTGTGTTACTCGTTTCCGCCTTGGCAATTGGCAAAGCCTTGATTAACACAGGCGCAGCCGATTTGGTCGCCACCGGATTCGTAGATTTACTGCTACCGATTGGCAAAACTGCCATTCTAATCGGAATGTTCATTCTCACAGTTGCTCTGACATCCTTTGTAACCAATGTGGCGGCAATATCCATCATGTTCCCCGTAGCTTTTGCACTCACGCAACAGTTGGGTTTGGAGAGTGGAACACCTTTATATGTGGCAATTTGTTTTGCCGCTTCTGCCGCCTTCATCACGCCAGTTGGCTACCAAACCAATTGGATGGTTTACGGCCCAGGAGGTTACACCAACAAAGATTTCTTCCGAGTAGGTTCTCCACTATTGCTGATTTATAGCGTAGTTTGTATTACTTTCATTTTGTTGTATTACGGCATTTGATGATTCTTTTTTGTTGCTATTGAATTGTATTTCTTCTCAATGCACAGCAGTTCCCGCTTTAGATTTATATCAAAAATACAGTTGCTTTTAACGCAAAAAAAAGATTTATAGATAGGTTCTCCGTGTTAATCTGTGTACGAAGTCAGTGTATTTCGTAGAAATCCGTGTTCCAATCATGGCGAAAGGTTAACTTAGGAACAGAAATTAAATAAAGTGCTACTTTTTATCTCGTTTCTTTTTGACCTATTCTTCGTTAAAAAAGTTTGCCATAGCGGTGCTATGCCAAACTTTTTTGCCTAGACTAGCTCTAAAAACAAACTTCAATAAAATAGTAGTTTATTTATTTCCCGTTCCTTAATAGAATTGATGTTCAATGTTTTGGTTAAAAGAAATTGAAATTTCTAAAGCAGGAACTGCTTCCATGGTGTTTCTTACAAATCCTTGAAATACTTCACGCCTTGTACAAAGTGTTTCCACACAATGCTTAAATTCATGCGTTCTTTATGTTGGTGTGTTTTCAGGTTGGATTGGGCAAGTTTCCTGCGTTTCAAGAGTTTCGGAACTCGTTGGTAGAAGTGAATATGCGCTTGGAAAACGGCTTTGAAATTCCCAACTTCTCCTTTCATCAGGAACATGAATGCAGAAACTCCATCCAAAACCATTCTTGCGAAAATGATGAAGGGTAATTGCAAACCGGGCAAATTTTTGAAAAGCAACATCAGAGAATTTCGGAAATTAAGGTAGGTTTTCCTCGGATTGGTTTTGGGCATTGTGCCACCTCCAACATGAAAAACCTCACTTTCTCCGCAATACCAAACCTGAAAGCCTGCATTTTTCACTCTCCAGCAGAAATCAATTTCCTCCATGTGGGCGAAGTAGATTTCATCTAATCCACCGAAATCATGGTAGGTTTTGGCTTTCACGAACATACAGGCTCCTGTTGCCCAAAACACGGGAATGCTATTGTCATATTGCCCAGAATCGGTTTCCAATTCCTCAAAAATTCTGCCCCTGCAAAAAGGATAGCCAAGGAAATCAATCATTCCACCAGCTCCGCCAGCGTGCTCAAACTTGGTTTTATCTGCAAATAGCTTGATTTTAGGATGGCAAGCCACAATTTTTTCGTCCGAAGCCATCAGGTTCAAAACTGGGGGAATCCAATTGGGCGTAACTTCGACATCTGAGTTGAGCAACACATAATATTCAGCTTCCACCTGGCTGAGAGCCAAATTATAACCACCGCAAAACCAACGATTTTCCTTCATCTCAATCAGCCGAATCTGCGAATAATTAGTTCTCAGGAAGTCTAATGAACCATCTGTCGAGGCATTATCTGCCACAATAATCTCTGCATTTCCGCTGAACTCGACCACAGAAGGAAGGAATTGTTCTAGGAAATTCCTTCCATTATAATTGAGAATGACAACTGCTACAGAAGAAATATTTTGGTCGTTGAATAGTGTTGGATTGGGCATTGAGTTGCTTTCGTAAGTAGTCTAGTTTAAATACTTTCCTGTTTTCAGTTCTTAACTATCTCATTTAAAGTCAGATGCAGAAGAGTGCGACTCCCGATAATACTACTGGACATGAATCAATCTTAGCACTTGGTCGGGCCACGTTGGCAGTGTCTGCAAGACCTGCCAATGTGCAGGCTAGAAACCGTTCTAAGACTGGCGGGAACTACGTACACCGCCAGCTTTTCACTCATGTCCAGTAGTATGACTCCCGATAATAAATAGCATAGCGTGCTTATGATGATTTTGATGTTGGTGGGAAGTTATAAAACCTTTTTTGAAGAACAATAAGGAGACGACATTATTGTTTTGTATCACAATGGATTATAAAAGGACAGCAAAATCCAATCTTACGTAGAGTATTTGGAATGTTTTGGCAACAGTATGCGAGTTAAGTAGGTGTACTTAAATAATTTCCTATTTTGAACGTGGCAAGTAAGTAGCGTCAAAAACAACAAAAAAACCATAGCGCAAGCGTCCGCTTGTGCCTTTGATAACCAAGATGTCCTTATAATAGGAAAATATTTAGCGAACACTACTTATATAATAAAATTATGTTCGTAATCTCTATTGTAAATCTCAGTACACGACAAAAATCAAAAGTGAATCCCTCGGAGTAGTCTATAAGACTCTCCGAGTGGTTGAATGGACATCCTCAGAAAGTTCAATAAAAAATGTCATGTACTGAAATTGTAAATATTGCGGGGAAACAAAAATGCTATGAAGAAATTCATAAAACAATAAAAATCCTTCACAACTTCATTGGCATTCTAATCGTTTATAAATGTAAACAGTCAAAGTGTTGTGTTTCAGAGTACTGCGAAAAGAACCACAAATAGAAAATAGAATCCATTACCAGCATTTATATAATCATACTCTTACTAAGAACTTACATAAGACTGTTAATATATGTTTTTCAAACTAATAAAACAGAAGAAGTTTAGTAATATATTCAAGCTATTAAAAATCAAGCCTTTAAGTAAGAACAAATATTACTCTTTTCTAATCCCGTTACAATCTTACTAACTCAACAATGTCAATTTTTTCTAAACATAGCCTTTAAAGTGTGATTTTTGTCTTAAACTGCACAAATGATAGATAGCCGAAATTGGCATATACAACATAAAAGTCGTATAATTTTGTTTAGATACAACAAAAGCATTCTAAGATTTATCCTTCTCCAAAAACTATAAGTCATGACAAACAACATATTCAAACGTTCGGCATTTCTTATTGCATTGATATTCTCCCTTTTCTCTTTTATTGGAGATGAGGCAATGAATCATTACGAATTGGGAATGGAGAGTCTGAAAGACAAGCATTATGTCCAAGCAATTGGCGAATTTACCAATGCCATCAGCATAAAGCGTTCATTTGGAGATGCCTATTTTCAAAGAGCAAAATCGAAGTATCTTTTAGGAGTAGCAAGCTGGTTTTTTCAGCACCGATTTATGCTACGATTTGATTTCTGCCATAGAATACGGAACGGACAGTGCTATTGACATGCTGAAAGAGAAAAGCAAAGTCCAATGTCATTCTCTAAATACCATACAAGCTGACCCAGATTTGGTTTTCTGTGCAGATTTCAGCTCAAAAACTCTTACCAAAATGCCAGTAGGTTCTTCTAAGTTGGAGTTCATGGTTTACCTCAACTTGTTCGACAACAATTTTACTTCCCTTCCTGCTGAAATTCTGAATTACAAATATCTCATTCATTTGGATATGAGTAGCAATAAACTCAAAAGCATTGCTGGAGATTTTAGCAAAACACCTTACGTTGACTGAATTGAACTTTACGAAAAATCAAATTTCTTTCTTGCCAAGTTCTATTTTCGGATTGAGTAAATTGAAGAAATTGTATATGCGACAAAATAACCTGAAAAGTATTCCTGCCGAGATTGCAAAGCTGAAAAGCTTAGAAGAACTGGATTTTTCTTTCAATGAACTTAATTCCTTTCCGCAAGAGTTGAAGCAAATGAAACACCTCAAAAAGCTAGTTTTGGCTGGAAACTCCTTTACTCATGCCCAAATGAGAGACTTGGAAAACGCATTGCCGAATACGAAGATTTATTTCTAGGCTCAAATCTACGTTTCTTTTCTCAAGTTTTGATTTAGTTTCCTCGCTATTTCCTATTCTATTCCAATCTGTATATAGACTTACAGGTAATTATACTCAATGGCAATTGGTTTGGGATTTTTACCTGTAGCCGATAACCTCCCGGTTGTCGTAAAATATTTATTTTGCTTTAGCAAAATTCCCTTCTATTTTCAATTGAATATACTCAATAAGAGTGAGTGAGTAGTCAGACAGAATTATCGTAACATCTTATTTTCTGAAGGTACTGATTATCAATACATAATTCACTATTTTGCTATCTTTCTATCTTGGACTTCTCTAATTGCCCTATTTTTCGGAATTACCATAGTGCCCTTCCTTCAAAAGCTTCGTACATTTGCCGAAATCCAAACGTAATCGAATTTTTCTATGTCATTTGCTTCCCTCGGACTGCCTCAATCACTTGTTCAGAAACTCCTAAAACAAGATTTCACTAAGCCTTATCCAATTCAGGAAAAGGCAATTCCCGCCATTCTTTCCAAAAAAGATGTCTTGGGAATAGCCAAAACAGGCTCTGGGAAAACGGCAAGTTATGTGTTGCCCATTTTGGCAAACTTGCTAGGCAGGAGAGATGCGGAAAAAGACAGAAGCGTAGATGTTTTGGTGGTAGTTCCCACTCGTGAATTGGCGGTTCAGGTAAAAGATGTTTTCTATCAGTTCAGTTCAGAATCGGGCGGAGACGTACGGACTTTGGCGGTTTATGGCGGAGTTTCCATCAATCCGCAAATGAAGGCAATGTTTGGAGTAAATGTGTTGGTGGCAACTCCAGGGCGTTTGTTGGAGTTGGTAGAATCGAAAGCGGTCAGTATTTCCGAGATTGAAACCTTGGTGTTAGATGAAGCAGATAAAATGCTGAACTTGGGTTTTGAAGAGGAAATGAATCAGATTTTTGCTTTGCTTCCACAAAATCGCCAGAATTTATTGTTCTCTGCCACTTTGAATAAGGAAGTGAAGAATATCAATAAAGTACTGCTGAGAAATCCACTCGTAATCAATGTAGAGGAAACCGAAACTGCTGATATTGAGCTGATTGAGCAAATCGCTTATTTGATTGAAGAAGAGAAAAAAGGCCCACTTTTGCGCTATATTATTAAGGAGAATAATTTTGAGCAAGTATTAGTATTTGTCTCTTCCACTTTTCGGGCAGATGCAGTGGTGGACAAACTGAAGAAAAATGGATTCGACTGCATGGCAATCCACAGCAAAAAGAGCCAAGGTGCAAGAACCGATGCGTTGACCAAGTTCAAAAATGGAAAATTGGCGGTTTTGGTTGCCACAGATTTACTCGGCAGGGGAATTGACATTCAGGGTTTGCCTTGCGTAATCAATTACGAACTTCCTCGCTCTCCAAAAGACTACATTCACCGAATTGGGCGAACAGGCAGGGCTGAAATGACTGGGAAAGCAATTTCCATTCTTACTACCGAAGACCTTCATCATTTTAAAGTCATTCAGAAGAAAATGAAAAAGCGAGTGGATTTGACCTATACAGACGATTTGAACTTGAGTAGCTATTAGCCTCTAACAATTACTTAAATCATTTTGAGTGGCCAGGCCACCTGTTTTAATTTCTCCAATCAATAGTTGTACTTTATCATACTGTACCCGACCGTTTTGCTAGTCGAGGTTTGCAATGGCATCGGCATCAATCCCATAAGAAGCCTTAAACATCGAGTGATAAACGACTGATAATCAATAAATTATAAAAATAGTCGGGTTACAGTAAATTTATCAAATACATAACTCATCATTGGGGTAAATAATAAACCCTATCAGCAACTAAGCCGATGGGGTTTATTATTAGAATTATTTGAGAACGGAATGGAAACGACCATTCGACTAGTGCATTGAGTTCTAAGTTAGTGTCTGTAATTTTTTGGAATATTATTTTCTTCTGCAAAGCAAAATCTGAATGGTTCGGCAATCCGATGGTTCGACATTTCGATGGTTCGACATTTCGACATAGCCATAGCTACGGCTAAGAATTTTAATGCAGTAGAAGGAAATAAGAAACAAAAATAACAACACGAACTTAGGATTTGATGCACTAGAATCATAAAATATTTACTTCAAAACCTTCTTCGTAATCACAATTCCTTTCCACTCAATCTGCAACAAATACAAACCGCTTTCCAACTGCGCCATCGGAATTTCCACTTTGCCATTCTCAGAGAAAACTGGAGCGATGGAAACTTCCTTTCCTGCCAAATCAACCAATTTTAATTTAGGCAATTGCTCGGCAAAAAGCGGAGAGGAAAGTTGGAGGTTGTAGCCCGATTCTACTGAAACTGGATTTGGAAATAAAGAGAGTTTGCCTGCCAATTCCTCCGCTAAACCAGTTGGCGGATTGATTACTGGCTCGGCTTTCTCTAATTCGGTTGCGAAAAGCGTAAAGGTTGGAGTGTTTGCAATCATCGTTTTTCGCAAAATTCCGCTGATTTCGAGTAGTGAATCTGGAGCTTCCAAATTGAAAACTGGCGATTGCTCATCTACGAAAATCGGGAAACTCGTTCCGTTTTTCTCTGCACTTGTGGCGAAACCGAAATAGCTTTCTTCTGTTCCCCAATCTCCAGTCAACTTCAAATTTTCTAGTCGGATTGGCAAAGCCTCAAAATCCTCCGAGAAATCGGAAACTGTTCTGGTTTCCACTTCTCTTGCATTGGCTTGCACAATTTCAATGGAATCTGCTACAATCTGAACCAACTCCAAACTTTGGCGAATCGTTCCGAAAACGGCAATGGAATCTCCTTTCTGTGGATTGAAATTGCTTAGGTTCTGCGCTTTGTAAACCAACATTCCCTTGTCATTCGCCTCAAATGAGAAATCCAGACCGGAAATACTGAAATTTTGGCTGTTGATTACGCCCGAAACTCGCACGAAATCTCCCTCTAAACTAGGTGTTCCGTCTCCTTCTCGAACTACCGCTTCATCTACCGAATAACTCGTGGCGTTTGCAAAGTCTGGAGCTTCGGAATCCAAATTGAAATTGAGCACTCCACCATTTGCAGAACTGATGGTGTAGAATCTGCTTCTGTCTTCGGTAAAGGCAATTCCTCTTTGGTCAGTAGAACTGATTTCTTCCAAGGGAAGTTGCCAAGATATTTCATTCGTAAAATCTCGGTAAATCAGAGTGGCTGGGTTGGTAGTTCTGTTGGTCAAATAATAGAAACCTGCATCTTCATCTGAATTTACAATTGAATTTGTTCCGCTCAATGCGCCAGTTTCAACTACCTCATAAGGTGTAAAATCCACTCCATTTTCGCTTTTATATACATGAATATTTTCGCCACTATTGGCAGGAATCACAATCCAGTTGCCATCTTTTGAAATAGCAGAACTTCTCGCCAATTCTCTATTTGGGAGTTCAAAACCGCTATCTCCACCAACAACAACTGAATAACTACTTCCATCACGCTCCAAAATAAACTGCTGATTTCCTACCACGGAAGCCACGAAAACCCGTCCATTTTCATCTACGGTTGCGTTGGTCAAACTCGTTGGACCAATCCATCTTGCCACGGCATCGCCAGTTTCTGGGTTGAGTCGGTAAATTCTTGAATTGTTGACGAGCAAAATGAAGCCTTCCTCATCCAATCCCATTCCACGCACACTTCCGATTGAAACGGATTCGCCATTGAATAGTAAGTTTGTGATGGTTGGAAATCCATTCACATCTGCAATTGTGATTGAGTCAGAAGTTGGGCGATAAGGCGAGCCGTCCGTGTTGGTTACTCTCAATCCTGTGGAAGCAAACGGGGCGAACCAAATTCGGTTATTCCTGTCCACCGTAATTCCGTGTCCGTTCGAGGCGGAAGCGAACACATTGTAATTTGAATTGAATTTATAATCGGGAGCGAGAATCTGAATTGGCCCAACATTGGGTTCAGTCGTAATTTTCACTTTGAAAGAATCCAGTTCGCTGTAAGTCAAATTGCTTCCATCGCTAGCAATCACTCGGTGGTAGAAAGTTCCTCCAACTGCATCTGCAACTTCGTCTTTGAGAAATCCAACCAAAGTGCCTTCGGTAGCTAATTTGTAGAATGGAGTTCTGCCAGTATTTTCGGAAATCAGCAAATCGGAAAAATCATTAGCCAAAGAAAGCTGATAAATATAAGTAACAGGATTGGTTTCCGAATCGGTATATTTTGTCCACTCCACAGGGAAAACGCCAATGTTGTCCCGAATCAGAATCGAGTCTGTTCCCGTTTGCGTAGTGATTTCGGGAACGGAAGGAGCTTGATTTCCCACCGAATAAATCTGAAGTTCTCACTTCTCCGTTCGGGAAATTCTCTGTCTTGATGAGCAAGTAGAAATTCCCGACTGCGAACAAATCTATTTGCCTTTCGTCAAGCTCAATAATCTGCTCAAAAGTGCCATTCTGCCTGTCTGCACTCGTTACGGAAATGTTGAAAGCTAAATTTCCCGTATTGTTATGTGCGCTTTCATAAAGCCCAATCCCAGTGTCATCTGCAATAATATTGCTCGACAAATCGCTGAAAGTTCCTGAAATCCTCACGCTTCCGTCAGCCAATCTCGTGGCCATTGCCGTTCCTGTAGCTTCGGTTTCGGTTGGATTTTGCAAATGGAATTTAGAGAAGTTGCCTGTTCCATTTTCGCTCGTGTTCACATCTCTGCGAATCACAAACCCGTTGAAACCCTCAATAATTTCTGGTAAAGTCTGCTCCTCTAATAAATCCAACTTTTCGGGAAGCGAAACTGGCATTTTGAATGTATTGTATATTAAGGTGTCTTCCTCCAAAAATAAATCTACCAAAGTGAAAGTATTGGTAGCGGGCAAATCCGAACCAATCAGCACTCTTGCGCCTGGTCCGACTGCACCTGCGTTCAGTAAATCCACATTTCCCCTTTTTGCAGGATAGTAAGCGTGATGGTGTCCGCTGAAATAAGTATGCACATCCAGTTCTTCCATTAACAAACGTAATTCATTTGCATTGTTGAGTACGTTCCCTGCTCCGTTCCGCTCACTTGCCACGGCATACAAGGGCAAATGCCCAATAATGAAGCGGTAAGAAGCGTTTCTCGCCACATCGCTTTCGAGCTGATTTCTCAACCAAGTCAGTTCGTCTTCAGAAATATTGGCATCAGACGCATTCCAAGCCACCATGAAAATATCTCCATCCTCCTTTTCTAGAAATGATTGGTAAAGCGGATAATTTGTGGTGTCAATTGGGAAATAGCCCGGGAAATTTTCGGGCACATTCCAGTAGCGTTCTGTCGCTTCAATATCTACGGGGAGGTTTGCATCGTGGTTTCCCATGGTAAAGGCAAACGGAATGTTGGCATTGCGCAAAGGCTCGGCAATGTTGGCATCAAATCCTGCCCACATAGCATCTACTTGTTGGGGAGTGAGCGAGGCAGATTGCCCTGCAATCATATCTCCACCGCAAATCACGAAATCTGGGTCAATTTCGGGCATTCGGGCAATGAGTTGCGTAATTCTTTCTTCGTAAGTAACCGAGCCAAAACTTCCGTTCAAATCACTGATGACAGCAATTCTTACGTTCCCTTTTTTGGCGGTTGGATTGAGAATTAGGATTCTGTCAGAGATTTCATTGTCGGCCGTTTCCACCTCAAATCGTAAGGAAACTGACTGATTTGCTCTATCAGTTATCACATATTCGTAATTTACCGAAGCAGTCGTTCCACTCAAAGCAATTGTGTTTCCCACTTGCGATTCCGCACCTCCATTGACCGATTTGAAGACTTTGAGCGTTGCCAAAGTAGTAGTTGTGCTTGCGGGCAAATTGGCGGAAACCACCAAATCCAAGGTGTCTCTGGTGTTCACTTCAATTTCCCTGACATCTGGCGTGAGCGAAACCTCGAAAGATTTGAGCGAAGCCACGTAAGTTTCTGTGTAAATTCTTCCTCTGCTATCGGTCAATTCAAACTCGAAAGTCAATTGCGAATCTGCTCTATTCAATAAATAACTGAAATCAGTTTTGTTGAGTTGAGTTACACTTCCCAAGTTTTCGTTAGAGATTTCCGTTCGGATATCATTGTCTCCAACCACGGAAACTTTTAAATTTTCTAGCGTGATTCCCGAGTTGGGAGATTGCAAAAGAATGTCGAAAGCCAAGGTGGAACCTCTCAAATGGTCTCCGCTGTTTCCATCGGAAAGAGTAATTATTGGCTCGCTTTCGCCCACTTTTCGGAGTCGAATCGCATCGGCAGTTACCAAATCTCCTTGTCCTGCCAAGTTGGAAATCAAAACTGAATCGTTCGGTCCTAAATCGAAAGTGCCTAAACTATTGAATCTGTTGGCAAAAGTTGTGGTAGATTGATCCACTCGAATCGTATCGTTTTCAAAACCGTCTCTGGCAATGATGTAAGGTGTTTCTTTGGAGCGATTGCTCGAAGGAACCCACCATGCGCCCACTTCGTATTTGGCAGGCGAAAGAGGTTGGAGATTGTAAACGGCATACCTGCTTCCGTCTCCAACAGGTGCAAACCTTGCTTTAGAAGTTCCGTAAAAGCCAGCGGTGGCAGATTCTGCCCAAGGACCGCCAACTTCTGCATATCTATCTGTGTTTTCCGTATCGAAAATTCGCTCATTCTGCATCAATAATAGGGCAGAAGGCGTAGCAATCATTCCGTTTGAACCGCTTGGATTGCTAGCAATTTGATTGTTCGCCACCATGGCAGAAGAACTTCCTCCATCTAAATTCAAGGCTTCTACTACGCCCAATTCTTTCAGCATTTGTGCCAATTCTGTCAACGAAACGCCCAAGCTCAATCCTGGCTGTCTGCCATCTACCACGAGCATAATCACTTTGCCATCAGCGGTGTAGCCAACTGCGGTTCGGGGTGCTCTACTATCATTTTCGACACTAATCAACTCTTCGGTATCGGTAATCATAATTTCCCCTGCTTCCAATAAAACTGGCGAGCCACCGACTGCGGTTGCCACATCCCAAATTGAACCTCCCGCAGGAAAAGTAGCGGTTGGAGTGGGTTGAGGGGCTGTTCCGAGTGCATTCGGGCTTGGAGTTGGGTAACTGTAAGTCGTGTTATCGCTTCCAACATTATAAATCCAAGCAACATCTGGCGTGCGGTCTGCGGAAATTCCGAATGCGCCACGAGTGGGGAAATAAGTTGTGCTGTTTCCGTTAAACTGGCGAGTCAGTGCTTTGATATTTGGAGCAAGCACTTGTCCGTTCTCCAAAACCAAACTGAAAGAACTCGTTCCTCCGAAAAAACCTGCGTTGATTGCGCCATAAACTTTATTTTCTTCTTGGTTGACAAAACCCAGAGGAGTTCGGTTTGTGCCGTCCCCATAAACCGCTTTCAGCTTTATATTCTGGTCAGCCAAATCCATAATTAAATACTGAGCATTCAATTCATTGCCATCAATTGGCGTATTGGTTCTGAAAAACTGTACCGATGGAGGAAGTTCAGCATTGATACTTGGGTCAAGTTCCCAAACTAAGTTCAAGTCTTGCGAGAAGGCATTTTGACTAATTAAGAGTGGAATTAACCAAAAGATGGATAGCAGTTTTTTCATTTCAGTGAGATTTCAAATTAAATACGATTGCGATATTTCTTGATTCAATCATAAAGATACGGTTTTTGGAATACGAACTCCAAAATCTTCTTAATTTATTTTAAAAAGTGTCGCTAGATTTAATCTCTTTTACAAACAGACAAACAGACAAACAAACAAACTGCTCTTTTCTGATTCCCACATTCTTGAAATACACAAATTCCTTACCTCTTCTGAAACCAAACCACCAAAACCACGGGAATCATTCCAATCAACACAATCAATAATGAAGCGGAGGAAGCTTCCCGAATGAGTTCATCGGAAGCCATTTCGTAGGCTTTGGTGGAAAGTGTGTCGAAGTTGAATGGGCGGAGAATGAGTGTCAAAGGCAATTCTTTCATTACTTCCACGAAAACCATGAGTCCTGCACTAAAAAGCGTGGGTTTCAGGATTGGGAGATTGACTCGGAAAAGGGTGCGCCAAGTTCCCGCTCCCAAAGTTCGGGAGGCTTCATCCAGATTTCCCGCCACTTTCTCGAAACTGGCCTCGATGGAATTGAAAGAAACTGCCAAAAAGCGAATGGTATAAGCAAAAACCAATGCCACAATCGTTCCTGTCAGAATTAAGCCTATTTTCTGGTTGGAGACCGTTGCCCACCAATTTATCAGTTGCTTATCGAGCCGAGTGAAGGAGGCGAGAATCCCAACTGCGATAATTGCTCCAGGAATGGCATAGCCCAAAACGGCAATTTTGGAAAGTTTCTGCATCCAAGCAGATTTGCTGATTCGGACAGAATAAACTAAAATGATGGAAACAATAATTGCCACAATCGCAGTCACAATTCCCAGAGTCAAGGAATTCAAAATCCAACCAAGAAAGCGAGCATCAACCACTTTTGTAGCTGTCTCCACACACCAAAAAAGCATTTGGGTAATGGGAATTAGGAAGCCAATTGCCAAGGGAACAAGGCAAACAAAAAAAGCTGAAAATGCCCAAAATCCTTTCAATTTCTCTCTCCGAATGGGTTTTTTGGATTTTGAACTCTCCGCAAAGCTGATTTTCCCTCTTTGCCACCTTTCTAGCAGAATCAAAATCAGCACGAAAACCAGTAAGCAAGCAGATAAACGAATTGCCGAACTCGTGTCTCCCATCGAAAGCCAAGCCTTGAAAATGCCTGTAGTGAAAGTGGAAATTCCGTAGTATTTTACTGCGCCATATTCGTTCAGCACATCCATCATAATCAAGAACAATGCACCGAAAATAGCGGGGCGAGCCAAAGGCAAGGCGACTCGGAAAAAGGTAACGAAATTGGATTTCCCCAACAATCTCGAAGCTTCAATCAGCGTTTGAGATTGCGAGCCAAACGAAGTCCGAGCCATCATATAGACATAGGGGAAAAGCACGGAACTCATGACCAAAATCACTCCGCCTTTGCTCATGATTTCAAACGGAATGGATGAGGCAAAAATGGCTTGGTAGGCTTTCTGAAAAGTGCCTGTGTAGCTGAACATATCGGCATAAACGAAGGCAATGATGTATGTGGGAATTGCCAAAGGCATCATCAAAGCCCATTCAAACTGCTTTCTGAATGGAAATTCCGTAGTGCTGACGAGCCAAGCTGTGGGAATTCCGAAAAGGGCGGAGAGAAATCCAACCCCTAAAATGAGAATCAGCGAATTGATGGTGTAACCCAAAAGCAGATTCTCGGAAATGTGTTTCCAACTCTCCGAACTCGGCTCAAAAAGATGCCAAACAATGTAACCAATTGGGAAAACCAATAGAGCGAAAATCACGAAAAAACCAACCGTCCAGCCATTGAAAAAGCGGTTGAGTTGGTTGGATTTTATGAGGTTGGATTTCAAGGAGGTAGCTTGCTTTGTCTGGGAAAGTGCAAACTTAATGTAGGAGGAAAGAAGAAGGAAGAAAGAAGAAGGAAAAAATGGGAATGATTTTGACTCCAAATGAAATAAAAAGGTGCGAGAAAGGAATCTCGCACTACATTTACGTACAATCAACAAATTACCGCATCAACACATCAACACATCAACACATCAACACATCATCTCATTTTAGCAACTCAAAAAACTCGCCTTGCAAACTTTTGGTTCTGTCTTTGGCATACCATTTCTGCATTTCGATGGAGAAGTCTGCATAAGTTCTGCCATTTGGGTTGTTTTTGAAATCCATGTAGAGCGATTGCGCATTCTGTGGGCGAGGTCCCCAAGTGAAAAGTTCTTCGTGGGTTTCCGAATTGAAGGCGATGAGTTTGGGAATGGAGCGCCCTCCGTTGGTCAAATAAGCATCCATAATTTCCAAGTTCTCGTCTCTCAAAATCAGTTTCACTTCGATATTCTGATTCAACTCTGCCATTTTCTGAATGATGGGAATGTTCTGGGCCGCATCGCCACACCAAGCTTCTGTGAGAATGAGCCAAGTTTGCTTTTCGGAAACCTTTTTGATTTTTTCCACCAGAACTTGGTCAAGTTTCGTAGTTCTATCCAAACGGCTCATGCGTTGCACATTCAGGTTGGAATAGTGCAAATATTCTTCGCTGTGATTATCTCCTGTGGTTTTGTTTTTGGCGAGTAACCCATCAATTAGGTTTCTGTATTCTGAATAGGAATAGGCTTTTGGAAGGATTGTCTGGATTGATTGGGAAATGAGATTTTTAGTCATCAGGGAAAAATTATGAATTATGAATTAAAAAAGAAGAATGGATTTAAGAATAGCAATTTAGAAATCATTCCCGCATTCTCTCATTCTCAAATTTACGTTTTCAACCCAAATCCGATTGAAAAAGTTCGTGGGAAATATTTGGATTATTAGCTAGAAAAAACTCAATCATTCCAACTTTGCCAATAGTCTTTGTTCCACAGCAGTCTGAATCTGACATAATGTTCAGGTCTTTTGTATAGTTTTAGTGCCAATGCGAAATGTAAATGGAAGAATATTTCGGATTCCTCTTCAATTTCCTCAAGCCACTCCTCGAATTCAGGATTCACACAGTAGCCAATCTCCTTGATTCTCTTTCTTATGAAATCAATATTTATTTCTTTCGGAAGGCTTCTGACCAAATTGAGGTATTCTCTTTCTGGGTAATTTTCTATTCCCTTCACTACTCTTTTTTTGAATGCTTCAACCGCTTTTTTCGTTTCAGGAAAAGTAGGATTTGAACTCAAAGCTTGTTTTATGAAATATTTCTCATGAGATTGGAATTTCTCTAAGAATTTGTCTAATGATTCTTCCTCTTTCGGGTTCTCGTCTTCATTTTCTAAGTAGGTTGGATTTTCTTGTTTGGAGAGTGTTTCTTCTAGTTGCGTTTTCAGTTCAGCATATTTATCCGAATTTTTGAGAATCCAATCGTCAATAATTTGCTTGTATTTCTCGCCATTTTTGGGGTCGTAAAACATAAAGGTTTCAAAAAGTTCGTCTCTGGTGGAATAGATTGGGCAAATATCCACTCGCAAACCCATCATTCTGTTTATCGCTCCAAACAAGTCGGTTTCCGCACCTTCCAATTCGGCTTTGTTGGTATAGAAAACGGCAAGTTCCTCTCTTTGTAGAGGCGTCCACAAAATATAATTGCTGAGAAGCATCTTCAAAATATAGCCGAAGTCGTATTTCTTCGCTTTTTCGACTTGATTTTTCTCACTAAGGTTTTTAAGCAAATAATTTTTGGAGGCGGTTACAAAATCCAATGTATTTTCTAAGCTTTCGGTAGAAGCAATCCACGGATTCAGAATATCTGAAAACCCGAAAGTCCCAAATCCTGTATCTGCCAAAATCTCTGCGTATAAATCAAATGTCGGCTGATAGCCAATGTGTTCAATGGCGAAAATAATGTTACTTTTATGCTCTTTTCTATACAAATGAGCCAATCTGCAAACGAGTTCCTTATCACTCTCGTAATTTTCTTTCAGGATTTGGAGCAACTTTATCTTATCAAAATAGAGAGGCTTGGCAAAGCTTTCATCAAAATGATTTTCCAACCAATTCATCACGGCTTCCATTTCTTCTGTATCCGCATCTCGAAGAAAAGTCAAAAATACGCTATTCGGAAACGCATTCTCCAACATGATTCCGATGGCAATTAACGCTGACTTATAATGTGCGCCTTCTGGCTCAATTATCGGGGAGCCAAATGGCAACACCCCGTTGGCATTGGGAATGTCTCCATCGTTTTTATAGGGAATGTTTGGAAACCAACTGATGTGTTTCGTGCTGTCAACTTCTTTCGCATAAGACTTCGACTCAAGCTGTTTATGCCAATTTTTATAGAATTTAACGGTTTGATTTCCAGTAAAACTTACCCAATCGCCCCAAATAGAAATATGTTCGTTCGGAGTGTTCTCCTCCACAATCAAATCGAAATGCTTCTTATCCAATTCTCTTTGGTAGCCATTGTACGATTCTATTCGGAGCAGTTTGGTGGGGAAATTTTCTGTGATTGACTTGATTTTGCAATAGGCTATTTCCCAATCCGAAGAACTAATTTTTGAAGGCTGAATAAAAATTTGGAGCATTTGATTGTGTTTAAAAAGATTTGTGATTTCGCTTGAAAGCAGGTCGAAAATGTGATTACAAACGGCTTCTATAGTTCTTGCGCCTGTGTGATTTGGAAAAATCGTACCATCCTCAAAAATTAAATAGGACTTACGCAGAATCACTCGGCAGTATGTGATAGCACCTGCCGATGTGCTTCAAGTTGTTGGCGGATTTGTCAACACCGCAACGTGGCTCGACCAACGTGGTCCGACCAAATTTCCTCATTTTCAAATTCGCAAATTTACAACTTTCCAATCGTCTCTTTCAGCAATTCATAGAATCTGAAAACATCTTCAAAACTATTGTAAAGCGGAACGGGAGCAACTCGGATTACGTCAGGTTCTCGCCAATCGGCAACAACTCCTTTTTTGGAAATTTTCTTGTGGATTTTTTTGCCGTGCTTGCTGAAAACCAATGAAAGTTGGCAACCTCGACTTTCGGGCGTGATGATTTTGATGTGTCAGCTTGCCTTGTTCGTTATTGAGTTCTCCAACCAAAAACTCCAGATAACCAGTAAGTTTTTTGCTTTTCGCCAGCAAATTATCCATTCCCGCTTCGGCAAAAATCTCTAGCGAAGCTTTGTGGACTGCCATGGGCAAAATCTGCGCATTGCTCAACTGCCAACCATCCGCTCCAACCATGGGTTTGAACTTCTTGTCCATCAGAAATCGTTCCTCTTCATTGTGTCCCCACCAACCTGCAAAGCGTGGGAGTTTTTTGTTTTTGGCGTGAGTTTCATGTACAAAAACTCCTGAAGAACCTCCTGGGCCAGAGTTGAGGTATTTATAAGTACACCAAACCGCAAAATCCACATTCCATTTGTGGAGTTCCAATTTCACATTTCCTACTGCATGAGCCAAATCGAACCCGCAGAAAGCACCAACCGAATGCGCTTTTTCGGTAATCTTTTCGAGTTCAAAAAACTGACCTGTATAGTAATTTACTCCACCCAACATAACCAAAGCTAATTCATCTCCTTCTTCCTCAATTTTCGCCAAAATATCTTCCGTTCTCAAAGCCATTTCTCCTTTTCTCGGATAGAGCTGAACGACTGCTTTTTCCGCCTCGAAACCATGAAATTCCGCCTGAGAAGCCATTGCGTAATGGTCGGAAGGGAACGCATCGGCTTCCATGATGATTTTGAAACGCTTCTTGGTAGGCTGATAAAAGGAAACCATCATCAAATGTAAATTTACCGTAAGCGAGTTCATAATTACCGTCTCCACAGGTTTTGCGCCTATGATTTCCGCTGCCGATTCTTTCAGGAATTTGTGGTAATAGAGCCAAGGGTTTTTGCCTCGGAAATGTCCTTCCACGCCAAATTTTGCCCAATCTTTCAGCTCCTCTGCCAATGGCATTTTTGGCAGTTTTCGGTTGCAAGTCCGAGTGAATTGCCGCACAAGTAAACCGCTTCTTGCCCTTCGTGTTTGGGAATGTGGAATCGCTTTCGGAAATGGCTCAACTCATCTTTTGAATCGAGTTTTTGAGCGTGTTTGAGGGTTGGTTTGAAAGGCATTGGGTTGGGGGTTTTGGGTTGGGAGTTCTACGCAAAGCTACTATTTTGAGATTCTCCACAAAAAAATTTAAGGTTGGAGCATCTTATTTTACAGTTTATATGTAATAAAATTAGGCTTTCTATTCGGCAGAAGTTAACGTATTTGCCTAACTTTGCGACTTCACTAAAATATAACTTATGAAACAGAAATTACTTTACACAATTATTGGTTTGATGCTTCTTGGAAGCGGGAGGTTTTAGGGCAGGAGTATTGTGAGTCGAGACCTAATGATAATTCAGGACTGAAAATTGAACAAATCTCTTTTGCAGGATTTAGAACACCTCCAATAAACACAAGTGATTCTTGCAGCTATTATTCCTATAATAGTTTTGATACACCTACTACTGTTCCAGATGCTCCTTTGTACATGAAATTTAACCTATCGAACTGTGATGCAGAAACAAACGCAGATAGAGGGTTAAAGGTTTATGCAGATATTAATAGTGATGGGATATTTTCAGTTACAGAAAATATTTATACATCTGCCTTATTAGACAACAAAGACTCTGTTCTTGAAGCAAATATTTCTTTTGACAGAGTACCAACTCCGAGCTATAATCTTGCAGTAAGAGTGGTATGCATTGAATCAAGCGATTTAGATGATATTTTACCATGCGGGAATTATGACAAAGGAATGACAGTTGATTTCGAGGTTAGCATACTGAGTGGAATCAAAAAGCCTGAGTTAGTCTTAGTATCTAGGTTTTCTAACAAATCTGTCATTCTACAGTGGGACGATCTCTCTCGCTCTCCTAACGATAGCTTCAATATTTTAAAGTCTGTAAACAACGCATCTTTTTCCTTGATTTCTGTTATAAAAGGGAGGAATAATGCTAATCTAGAATATCCTGATGGTAGGAATATGACATTTATTGATGATAATGTAACTACCAATACAGAATACAAGTATTTAATACAATCATTCAATGATACAGAAACTTCCAACTACAGTGACACTACTTCAATCATTTTCGATGATAATGATACATATTTTACAATCGAAACAGACAATCAAATTTTGGAAAAGGATTCTGGAGAGATTTATTATTCTGCTTTTGTGGACTTAGACAATGATGGTGACTTAGATTTTTATAAAACAAGGTGGTTATATTCATATATTTACAATTTACTATCTCCCATTATTTCGCCTCTCTATTTTATAAATAATGGAAATGGAGAATTTGAAAAAACATTTCCTGAAAAGCCTGATGGCTCTATAATATCAGAAATAGGAATTGCTTGGGGAGATATTAACAATGATTTCTATCCTGAGCAATCCTTGGTTTCTCAAATTGCAGGGAGTAATGCTATATTGAAGAATAATAGAGATTTGACATTTTCAGTAGAAACCCCTTGGGCAGAAGACAATTCAATGCTTCATGAACGTTCAAGTTGGATTGATTACGATAATGATGGCTATCTAGATTTGTTCTATTCTAGTACTGGAAATGGCTAAGTCCCCTTATTATATAAGAACAACACCCAAGATTCATTCAATCTTGCATACGAATTTCTGCCTGTGGACAATAACGAATTTGTAAGCGGAAATCACAGATGGATAGACTATGATGTTGATGGTGATATGGATTTATTTCTAATTAGTCCAAATGGATTTGAAAACCCAAGTGTGCCATATCAAGGTTATGTTATGTATAGGAATGATGGTAGTGGAGGATTTGATGCCTTAACAGATATAGGAATTCTCCCCAAGGATGACCCTGCAGAAGTCGCATGGGGTGATTTCAATAATGATGGCTATCCTGATATTTTCTGCTCCAATTACTCATATAATACAATAGGCTTCAGTGACCTTGGCTTAAATAGACTCTACAAAAACAAAGGAGACGGAACTTTCGAAATTGTAGATAACACTGGTATAGCAGATTTTAGTTATGCAGAATCAATAATTTGGGAAGACATCAATAATGACGGCTTGTTAGATTTGATACAAGTTGGCTTTTACTTGGGAAGTCTTAGCTTCGGAGATACTGAGAGAAACCTTTTCTATTTAAATAATGGAGACGATACATTTACATTACTTGAAGATGAATACGCTGTTGAGGGAAGAATTAATGGACTTTCTGTTTCAGTAGCTGATATCAATAAAGATGGCTATGTTGATTTATTTATTGGCACTGGTGATGAAGATGATTTGTTACTAGAAAACAGTCATTCTGGCAATAATTTTATTAATATTTCTTTAAATGGAGTTGCCTCAAATTCATTTGGATTTGGAGCGAGGGTTATTGTGAAAGCTAGTGGTGTTTTACAATTTAGACAATTAACAACCACAGATAGCCAATGGGGACAGAATGCACCTCAACTTCATTTCGGTTTAAATCAAACCTCAAAAGTAGATTCCATCATTGTTTACTGGCCATCTGGTGCAGTTCAGAAACTAACAAATATTGCCTCCAACCAATTCATTACGATTTATGAAGAAGGTGCAAACACTTTTTCAGGTCTTGTTTTTAATGACACAAACGCAAACGGCACACAGGATTCAGGCGAATTGGGATTGAGAAATCAAAAAGTGATGCTTTTGCCAGACAGCTGTTTCACACTTACGAACTCCAATGGAGGTTTCAGATTCACAGTTCCTGATGGAGATTATGAATTGAAGGTTGTTTCTGACGAGAACTGGGCACAGACCTCAGAACCAGCTTCTTATGATTTGTCATTTCCAGCTGACAATGGGAATTCTTCCTACTCTTTCGGATTAGAATTGACCAACGCTTTCTACGAACTCGAAAGCTCGCTTACTTCTAGCCCAACCCGTTGTGGATTTACCGTTCCGTTCTGGCTTACTTACCAGAATAAAGGTACACTCAGCGCAGACGGGAAACTAAAATTGCTTCCTGATGAGAAAGCCACTTTTGTAAGCAGTTCGCAAACTGCCACAATGAGCGGAGATACCTTGGTTTGGGATTTCTCCAATCTCCAACCAAGCGAGCGAAAGCAAATCAGGTTGCAATTTGAAATGCCTGGCGAAGAAAGTACAGGCGATTCTGTGATGTTCCTGCATTTAGTGGAAGCGATTGACAACGGTTCAATAGTCTTTAACGCAACTGATACGCTCTCTTCAGAGATTCTCTGCGCTTACGATCCAAACGATAAAACCGCCACTCCTTTTGGCATTTTGGATGAGCATTATACCTTGAAGGCGAATCCGATTGAATACAGAATCAGGTTTCAGAATGTAGGAAATGCTTCTGCCATCAATATTGTTATTCGGGATACGATTCAGCAAGAATTTGATTTGAATAGTTTCGAGGTCATTTCTGCCAGCCATGAAATGCGCACGCAAGTCGAAGTGCAAGACCGTGCGCTTGCCTTCTATTTCGATGACATCAACTTGGCGGATTCTGTGAGCAACGAGCCTGAATCTCACGGCTTTATCCATTTCCGAATCAAACCGAAATCAGGTTTGGCAGACAACACGGTAGTTAATAATCAAGCACATATCTATTTCGATTTCAACTCGCCAATTCTGACCAACATTACCAAAAACACTTTGGTAGATGTGTTGCCAGTAGATAAAGTTCAGGGAACGGATTTCGATGATATTTCTAATTCCATCTCGCTTTTCCCCAATCCAAATAATGGAAACGAAGTTTTCATCAGGTTGGAGAATGAGCTCAAAGGCAATTTTCAAATAATCTTGACTGATTTGGCAGGAAAGCAGATTCGGAATAAATCGGTTGCTTACCGAAGTGGAAATGAAAATGTGAGTCTCAATATTTCCGACCTGAACCAAGGAATGTACTTCATTCAAATCATCAGAGGACAACAAAGAGCAGTGAAAAAGCTGATAAGGCAATAACGTTACTTATCATTTCTAACAAACAAGCCTTTCTGGAAACGGAAAGGCTTGTTTGGATTTCAGATGAATTTTGAAATTCAATTTTTTGCCAAAAATCAGAACATTCCCGAAGTTTACTCCCGACATTTCCCATCCTTAATTTAGAGAAATGTTTTTCATTGAATATGATTTTATTCATATTCAATTGTACTATCTATATATTTTTCTTTGGATTGAGAACTCGGCAGTGTGCTGTCGATGGCGACCCCCGTCTGCACCTGCCAAAAAAAACCACTTGCTTCAATCTAATACAGACAACGCCACTTTTTTCACATCCAACAAAACTGAAACATCTTTGGTAGTTTTTGCCAATACTTTCAATCCGCTCAGAGTGGAGAAGAAAAATCTGCCGAGTGCAAGTGGATTTTTGGCGGTGGAAATTTCGCCTTTTTCCTGCCCTTTCTGAATGAGTTGAGTGAAAAGTTGCTCGTTTCTTTTTAAGTTTTCTTGCACCAATTTGGCAATCACTTCATCTTGCGAAGCTAATTCAACTGCACAATTCACATAGAAACAGCCTTTCTGATGTTCATCATCCATGCTTTCGTCAATGGCATTTTGGAGAAATAATTCTAAGAATTCTTTTGCGGGAATTTCCCTTTCCAATAATTTGCCCATTCGGACTTCATTTTTGCTTCTGTATTTTGCCAAGGATTCCAAAAATAAATCCTGTTTGCCTCCAAAAGTATCGTACATACTCGCTCGGCTGATTCCCAAGAAGCTTACCAAATCCTGTATGGAAGTGGCATGGAAACCTTTCCTCCAAAAGAGTTCCATGGCTTTCTCCAGCACTTGTTCTTTGTCGAATTGCTTTGTTCTGGGCATGATTGAAGAAATTGGCGAGTTGATGAATTTGTGAATTGGCGAATCAAAAAAAGGCAGTATGAAAGAGGTAAGGCTACTCTATGGATAATTCGGCACAAGGGAACGCTCAATGCCGTCAACTTAGTGTTGAAAAGCGTTTTCAACACTTTCCGTTTTTAATTAGACGCAGCTAGAGCTACGTCCTACAGAACTGATATTTTCAAGTTACACTTTTTTTGACATGAAATTAAACATATATATTCCTTAAGTTGACAGCATTGAGCGGACGCTTGCGCTATGTTTTTTATTTTGTTAGCCTTACTAGTTTATCGGCAGTATTCGGTTAAAGTATGAAAGGTGTTTTTCGGACTTATTAGATGAATCGGAATCCTTATTTGAGATGTAAAGCAGGATTTTGCAAATCTAAATCCATATTTTTAGCTTCCATACCATAGTCGAACACTACCAGTTTATCACTACCCAAAAAAAATGTGCTATTTCTTAGGAAGCAAAAATAATCAAATCTTCCAAAGCAATGAAGCTTAGGAAGATTTGATTTTGAACGGCAAGATAAATCAAGTTTAAGTAAGTGGAATAAACTATTTTATATTTTTGTTTGTGATTGGACGCAGCTAGAGCTACGTCCTACAGAACTGAAACTTTCAAATTACACCTATTTTTGGTATAAAATTAAACATATATTTTCCTTAAGTTGACAGCATTGAGCGGACGCTCAATGCCGTTAAGTTAGTGTGAATTTGGTTCGAGCGTGGACGCTCGAACCAGCGTAAAACGCTGGCGCAGGTTCTCAGAACCTGTGCCGAAAATGGAAATCAGTCTCTGACTGAAGACGAAACTCCTTAACTTAATGGCATTGAGCGGACGCTTGCGCTATGATTTGTCGTTGGTCTAGCATTATATGTTTCATGCTACCCTGATTATCAAACATGCTATCTTACTATTTTGCTATTTTTCACTTGTATTTATCCAACAAATGAATTGATGTTTGACCCTCCATCAATGTTGTATTCTCCACCCGTAATATAAAGTGCATCATCGGAAGCGATGAAAGCCACGAGTTTGGCAATTTCTTCCGCCTCGCCAAATCGCTTCAATGGAATCTTTCTCTTGCATTACTTTAGCAAAACCATTCAATTGCTCTTCTGGCATTCCCGTTTTACCGAAAATTGGCGTGCTTACTGGCCCGGGATTTACCGCATTCACACGAATTTTTCTTGGTGCGAGTTCAGTTGCCGCAGTTCTTGTATAAGAATTCATGGCTGCTTTGCTCGCTCCGTAAATTGCCGTGTTCGACATTCCCGTGTAAGCATTGATTGATGATAAATTGATAACCGATGCGCCATCGTTCAAAATCGGCAAGAATTTCTCCAGTGTAAAAACTGCTCCTTTGAAGTTGATGTTCATGATGCTATCAAAAACCTCTTCGGAAATTTGCCCGATTGGCGCACCGAAGAAAACCCCTGCATTGATGAAGAGAATATCCACTTTGCCAAACTCACTTTTCACATCGGCAACCAAATTATCTAATGCAGACAGATCTGGCTTGGTCGGCAACCAAACCTTTCACTCCTAACTCTTTAGAAGCTTCGGCAACTTTATCTGCCGACCTTCCCGTGATGATGACAGTTGCGCCTTCTTCTTTGAATAGTTTGGCAGTTGCCAAACCAATTCCGCTATTTCCACCTGTTATTACGGCTACTTTGTTCTCTAATTTTCCCATAACTTTTTTCCTTTTTTACTGTTGAAAATTTTATTTAGAACGAACGTTCTGATACAAAAGAAGTGATTTAGAACGAACGTTCCAAATAAAATCAAAAGAAAATGCAGATTTTTTTATAATCTGCATTTTCTGCTCCTGTAGAAAGGTTAAAATATCTTCTTAATTATTTTCTTCGCCCTGCTATCATCTTCATCGTATTCTTTTTCCTTATCTTTTTTCTTCTTTTTGCCATCTGCTCCTGCATCTCCAAAATCTACAGAACCATCAGTTTCCTTTTTGAATGCTCCGAAAAAAGCATTTTTGAAAATATTGAAAACACTTGGCAATACCGACACGCCTGGTTCATCTAATTTTCCTTTTAACGGCACTTTAGTAGCGAACTGGTCTTTCCCTTGATTCTCAAACACTTCCAGTACAATTCCCACAACACCTTCCCAAATTAAGCCGATTGGATTGTGCTTGTCTTCCGAGAAATCTATCACTTTTATGTTGTTGACAATGGGTTTTACGTATCCCGTTAGATTTCCATCCTTGGCCGCCATTTCCGAAAAAATGGAAATATCTCCTCGCTCCAAATCTATTTTTGCATAAGTTTTCGTGAAATCGTTGAAAGCAACTACATCTGCACCTTCGTAATTCATAGAAAAATCGAAATCAGGCGTTTGCTTCAGTATATTCAAATTGGCGGTAATATCCATTCTGCCGTTTCCGATTGAAGTTGCTCTGCCCTTGAAAGGAGAAGGAAGTGGATTTTCTTTATCTTCCACATTGGAAATATTCTTCAACTCCATCTCTACGCTATCCAAAAACAAATCTATTTCAGGTTTTGAGCCATATTCCAAATAATGGATTTCTCCATCGTGAATCGCCATTCGGTTGATTTCAAAAGCCATAATTTCCTTCAATGGTTCAGTCCAATCAACCTCTTCCCCCAATTGGGTTTCTCCCGATGGTGGATTTTCCAATAAAATTCAATTTTGGTTCATAGAAATCCATTTCCCCAACAATTGAGCCTTTAAGAAGGACTTCCACTCGATTGAAATATCCGTTTGTGGCAGTGAAACGAATGGTTCTGGAAACTCGCTATCTCGTCTTTACAATTACCAAATCGTACAAGTGTGTAAGCTCCACGAAAAAGATTGATGCCTACTTTCTGAACAGAACCCGTGTATTCTGCATAGTTCAGACAAGCACTTTATTGATGTACTTTTTGGCGAAAATCGGCAATAGCAAGTGAATTAGTACCAACAAGACCACAATACTTCCCAATACAATCAGCGACTTTTTCCTTTTATGTTTCATTTTTCAAAAATTCTTTTGAGTGTGGATTTAAAACCTTTGAAATTAGGGAATGTTCTGCATTTAAGAAAGTAAAAACCACGTGAATGGAAATTGAAGCATAATCCAATCATACCTACGGAAACTCAAGGAAAAGTTACACTTCACGAAAACAAACCTTACCTATTGGAATTTGCAAAACTCCGCTTACTTTTGCGCATGGCAGAAAAAATCCTCATCCTCGATTTTGGGTCGCAATATACCCAACTGATTGCCCGCAGAGTTCGGGAATTCAACGTTTACTGTGAAATCCACCCTTATAACAATCCGCCTGAAATTGATGGAGACGTAAAAGGAGTCATTCTTTCGGGAAGCCCACATTCTGTGTTGGAAAAAGATGCTCCGCAGTTCAGTTTGGATGGAATCAGAGGAAAATTGCCTTTGTTGGGAATTTGCTATGGTGCGCAACTCACCGCTCATGTTTCTGGCGGAAAAGTGGCTCGCTCGGAGTCAAGAGAATACGGAAGAGCCAATTTGAGTTCGGTTAATCACGATTCTGACTTGATGAAAGGTGTTTCGGTGGATTCCCAAGTTTGGATGTCTCATGGAGATTCGATAAAACAGTTGCCCGACTAATTTTGAGATGATTGCTCACACCAAAGATATTCCTGTTGCCGCATTCCAACTGAAAAATGAGCAGACTTACGGTTTGCAGTTCCACCCAGAAGTAACTCACTCCACCGAAGGGAAAGCAGATTTTGAGCAATTTTGTGGTTCATATCTGCCAATGCGCCCAAGATTGGACTCCAGATGCTTTTGTGGATAGCACAGTTGCCGAACTGAAAGCCAAACTTGGAGACGACAAAGTGGTGATGGGACTTTCGGGCGGAGTGGATTCGAGCGTGGCAGCCGTTTTGATTGACAAGGCAATTGGCAAAAATCTCTACTGCATTTTCGTAGATAATGGCTTGCTCAGAAAGCACGAATACGAAGAGGTTTTGGAGTCTTACAAACACATTGGGCTTGAATGTGAAAGGAGTGGATGCCAAGGATTTATTTTACAAGGAACTTGAAGGAATTTCTGACCCAGAAGGCAAGAGAAAGGCAATTGGGAAAGTATTCATTGATGTTTTTGATGCGGAATCCCACAAAATAGAAAATACCAAATGGCTGGGACAAGGCACAATTTACCCAGATGTGATTGAATCAGTCTCCGTAAAAGGCCCTTCTGCCACTATAAAATCGCACCATAATGTGGGCGGTTTGCCCGATTTCATGAAATTGAAAGTGGTTGAACCACTCAACACGCTTTTTAAAGATGAAGTGAGATTGGTCGGGAAAACCTTGGGAATTGACCCGAATATTTTGGGCAGACATCCTTTCCCTGGTCCGGGTTTGGGAATTAGGATTTTGGGAGACGTAACTGCCGAGAAAGTAAAAACTTTGCAGGAAGTAGATCATATTTTCATTAAAGGACTGAAAGACAATAATTTATACGATGACGTTTGGCAAGCAGGTTCCATGCTTTTGCCCGTTCAGTCGGTTGGAGTGATGGGCGATGAGCGAACTTATGAGAATGTGGTTGCCCTTCGTGCAGTAACCAGCACCGATGGCATGACCGCAGATTGGTGCCATTTGCCGTATGAATTCTTGGCGGAAATCAGCACGAAAATCATCAATCAGGTAAAGGGCGTGAACCGAGTGGTTTATGACATCAGCTCCAAACCGCCCGCTACTATTGAGTGGGAATAGTTTCAAATAGTAATTTGGTAAAATAGAAAGATAGCAAGTTCAATTTTCATTTGAATAAAAATCGTTTCTCAACAATTGTTGAGTTGAAAAGTTATCGAATTTATAGAAGAGGATATTTGTTTGTAAGGATTCTCTAATTTTTTGCTTCATTAATTTAAACAACTATCAGATGAATAAGCTGACTCTATTTTTATTTTGCTTCGGATTGGGACTTTTTCTCCAAAACTGTACTTCCACCAAACCAGTTTCTTCGATTGAGGGAACTTATTATGGAATTACGCCCTGCGCAAGTTGTGTGGGAATTAATACCGAGTTGATTCTGAATAAGGATAATACTTACAAAAGAACAGAATTGTATAACAAGGGTGGAAGGCCAGAAATAATTAGACCCATAAAAACTTCGGGAACTTATAAATTTGAAAATGGCATTTTGGTGCTTTCCGATGGTGTGGAGGAAATGAATCATTTCAAAATCAACAGCGATTCTGAAATCGAAATGGTAAATATGGAAGGAAAGTCCATCAAGGATTTGAATGAAATGTACATATTCCGAAAGGGCGAAAAGCCTGAGAATTTCTCGCTCAATCCTATTTACCCTAAAAAAGTAGGCGGAGTTGGTTTCAAGGCAACAGGGAATGAGCCTTTTTGGTCTTTGGAGATTGATTTCAACAAAAATATGGTTTTCAAAACGATGGAAGGTGATTCTTTGGTATTTCCCATTGCTGACCCAGTTCAGTTGGAGAATGAAAAAGGCATTTCCTACGAATCCAAAAACGGAGAATTGAAAGTAGAGATTCTCAACGAGAAGTGCCAAGATAGCATGTCGGGAGATGAGTTTCAGCATAAAGTGAACGTAGCATTGAACTCCAACGAAATCAGTTATAAAAATGCAAATGGCTGTGGGAATTACAAAGCGGTTTATCGCTTAAATGGAACTTGGATTTTGAAAAACTTCGATGGAGAAGAGTTGGAAAACATGGAGAAACCTCCTAGCCTTAATTTCAATTTGGCGGAAAATAGAGTGAACGGATTCGGAGGTTGCAATCGGATTTTTGGAGAGGTTACCTTCTCGGAAAATGGACTCGTTTTTGGCGATTTGGCCGCTACAAAAATGGCATGTGCCGAAACAATGGAACTGGAAACCAAATTCAATCAGGCAATCGCTGGAAAAACCATGAACATTCAATTCCCTTCTGATGGCGAATTAGTTCTTTCTGATGGAAAAGTTGAACTGGAATTTGTGAGAGAGAAGTAAAAGGTAGTGCGAAAGAGGTAAGACTACTCTATGAATAATTCGGCACAAGCGCGGGCGCGGAGTGACGCCCAGCAGATGCTTACGCTATGTTTTTTTTAGCCTTACCAGTTTATCATTACCAAATAAATATCGCCTTTTGAAAAATTAAGAAAGCCGTGTGAATTAATTCACACGGCTTTCTGCATTTCTAGTTCTCATCAAATCAAGATTAAAAAATTCCCCAACCATCATCAAAATTGTCTGTGGAGTCAAAGGAATCTACCCAATCCACAAAGAGTTTTCTAAAATTCTCTATCTCGTCTCTCAACAGCTGAATATAATCGTTTTCCGATAGTTTCTCTGCTCGGCAAAGTGAGGTTTGCGCTTGGAGTTCGCAGGCAGCCAATTTAATCAATACTGCATTTTCCATTCGGATTTTATAGATGTCAGCTCCTTCTGCACCAGCGATTTTTGCACCCAACACATAGGCATTTGCCAGCATTTGCTCACGAATATGGAACTTGTCATCTTCCTCCTCAATGCTTTCCATCAGCGCATGAGTGATTTCGGCAATCTCCATCGCCTTTTTAAAAATCGGCATTTCTTTGTGCGGACTTTCCATTTGCTAGTTTATTCGGATTGTGTACGATACTTCGGTAGTATTTTCTTTTGTGTCGGTAATTTTTATCTTGAGTACATAATCTCCATTCATTCCAATTGGAAAAGTGAAGGAGTTCACTAGAATTAAATCATTTAGTTGCACAACAATAGGAGTGTCTTCGAGTGTAGTTGTAAAGCTTATGGACTCATCTGGTCTAGTCCAAGTAAACTCAATAGAACCAATCCCAATATCATCCTGAATTTTCCCAGAGGCTATTAAATAACTCACAACATCTATAGCTTCCGCACGCTCAATGACATTGGTTGCGTTGAAGGCTGCTCCGTCAGTTACGTTAATAAATGTAGTATCAATTGTCTGGTCATTAGGGTTGATGAGTAAATCAACCACTTCTATGGTCGGGCTTGCATCTTCAACCGTATTCAAAGTTATTCTTGTGGTTGCCACATTGGCTGGGTCTTCCGAATCAGTAGCGGTAATTATCAAAGTGAAAATATCGCCAATGTTGTCGAATATTCCTTCACCACTATTTACTGTAAAGCGTGGGTCGTCTGTAAAGTCAATTTCGGTTATGTCGGGTTCTAACACAATGGTCTCTGATTGAATTGGATTAGGATCTGAACCTACTAATTCAATATTTATAGAATTCAATCCAGAAACGTCTGCAAATCGGATTTCATCAATTGAGAAGCTTCCTTCAACGGGTATATTAAAATTCAATTCTTGATTTAAAGTAGGAGTGGTTTTCAGAACTTGGATGGTAGGAATTTCTGTATCGCAATTAACTACAATGGGAATAGGAGTCGATGTGGACTTGTTGCCGAAATTGTCAGTAGCGATTACTGTAAGCAATAATGTTTCTGACTGCACATTGACTCCTGATATACTTCTCGGAACAATTACACCGAAGTTCCCAAATATATTTGCTAAGTACAAAGAATCGTTTTCTACGGGAATGGTTGTATTGAGTGTGAAAAGCCTTGAACTCGAAAATTGCGCAGAATTACCTTCTCTAGTGAATCTGTATTGCAAAGACTCTATTTGAGTATTGTCTTTGATATAACCATCGATGGGTACTACAAAACCAGCACATGCCTGATAATTGTCATCTTCATCTCTCGACAGACCTAATTCATCAATCGTTATTTCTGGAGCAGATTGGTCATTTGTGATATTAAAAGTATCGGAAAAAGTAATTAGACTTCCACCAACGTCTTCTACGGAAAGGTATAGGAAATAGCGTCCTGTTTCCAAAAAATTCCCATTGAAAAGTGTTGGGATTTTTTTTCTTACTGTTCTCCGAACAAACCGGCTTCCTGAAAGTGAATCATCTTCAGTAATATAAATTCCCCAAGTATTGATTGTGTCAGTAATGGCTGAACCAACCTTGCTTATGGCAACTTCGGACTTTACAATTGAGCTATTGTCAGTAAAAGTAACTTCAAAGCTGATTGAGTCTCCGTAAGAATAACTTTCTCGAACACTCCCATTCTCGGAGTTAGTCACAAACTGAAAACGTGGGTCAATCACATCTTCCACATCGACACAGGCAAAAAGGAAAGTGGCAATTCCGAATACGAGCAACCAAAATATTGTGTGTCTCATGTGCTTTGTTTATGTTTAAGTAGGATTTGAAATCCTTGAAGTTGTTTATTATTTTGTAAATAGTTTCTTAGGAACGGAAAATAAATAAGATGCTGTTTTCTCAGTGGGACTGCCCCAGTAGGACTGCCCCAGTGGGACTACCCCTTGTTTCTTTTTGGTTCGGGACACGCTGTCTATTCTTCCAATTTCATTGGGGCAATCCCATTGCAGGATAAAAATCTCGCCATAGTGTCGGACTGGTGCTCCAGTACTATGACTGCGATTTTTGCTCGGGGCACGTTGCCTAGACTAGCCTCAAAAATAAACTGCGATAGATACACACTTTATTTTTTCATTGTTACTTAGAGTATGTTTGGATTGATTTTTTGGGAATTTTACGAGATTTTCAAAACAGGCTTTCTAGGCATTTTAAAAACACATAGCTAAAGCTACGTGGGGAGAAAATAACGAAGAAAGCATTTTTGGAAAGCTGTAGAAACTAAAATTATATCAATTCAAACATACTCTTAATAAGAAGCAATTTACTCAATCCAAAAGAATTTAGCAGATGGAAATGAAAAAATACAGCTAAATTCATGGTAAAGGTCAAAAAAAACTTCAAATATTTTTATTTGGAGACTGCAAATTATACTTTATGTGAGATTTTGCCAAAACTTATCCACTACAGATTAGCTAGTTTCCTTATTTCGCATAATTTTGTGGTAATTCAATTTAATTCCTTAAAATAAACTATTCTCATGAAACATTTGTATTCCAAAATCATAATGTGCGCTTTCGCATTCAGCCTGTTTGCCTGTAATAAATCTACTGAAAATGTAGAGAATACAGACAATACGGACAAAGAAGAATTAATGAAAAAGGAAGAAGAAGCTTCCAAAATAAGAGAGGAGCACGGCTACCATAACTTTGATCAAGTATTTCAAAAGCTTACCACAAGTTACGATGGCGTAATGAGAGGTGTGGATATGTATGCCTCCAAAGAAGATGTGAAATCTGCCGAGCAACAGACAAAAATGTTTTCGTTTGAGGGGTCTGACGGAGAAATCCCTCTGGCGACTTTGGAAGAGGAAACTGACAACCTGCTCAAATATAAACTCCAAATGAATGAGAGAGATGATGCTTTGATACATTATATATTCAACGATGAAGGAAAGTTGAGTGCCATCAAAATGATTGTCCATGTAGCAGATTTAGTAGAATATGAAGCAATGGAAGAAGATTTCATGCTTTATTTCAATCACAAGCATGGTTTGCCAGCTATTCTTGAACAAAAGAAGGAGGTTTGGAAAGTGAAAGGTTCTGATGTGCACGAGATTGATATCTTGGATAAAAGAGAAGGAGACAAATACTTTTTGGAAGTGGATATCAGCTAAAGAATAGTAAGTAGCCGAAGTCTTTAGTCCAAAGGCAGGCAAATAGTCAATAGTTGGTTTTCATAGTAATGTGTCTTGTGAATAAGACCTTACTTGACTGAAATAAGAATATGGGTTATTTATGAGTTGGCTTAAAAAACTGCATTCAATCAGAAGATTGAATGCAGTTTTTTTTGTGCTTCAAATTCTGTTAGTGTGAAAGACGTAAGGCTACTTTCGGATATTTTGTCATAAGCGCCACTCAATGCTACTACGGTAAGTTTTGTGTGTTTTAGATTGATTTCGGAATGTAAAATACTACAGAATACCCATTCTCATTCGCATCAACTTCCAATTTGGAACTTTCCCCATAAATATTCTGTAAGCGAGCGTTTGTATTTTTCATGCCAATTCCTGTAGAGTTTTGTCCGCTCATTACTTTCTGTTTGGCGTTTATTCCCAAACCATTATCACTGACCTCAAATCGTATTCTTTTCCGTTCTGACTGAATCCGAATCCATATTTTCCCGTTTCCCTCCAACTGCCCAACTCCGTATTTTATAGAGTTTTCTATCATGGGTTGGAGAATCATTGGCGGAATATCCATTCCTAAGCAGGTTTCGTCAATTTCCTTGATTACCTCAAAATGTCCTTCAAAACGCACGAGTTGAATGTTCAGATAATCATCAATAAACTTTAATTCCTGCGTGAGCGGAACGAGATTCTCCTCGCCAGTTTCTAAGGTGTAGCGAATGATGTTTGAGAGTTGGGAAATCACTTTCCGAGCCTTCTCTTTGCTTACACTTACCAACATGCTAATTGAGTTGAGCGTGTTGAAAAGGAAGTGCGGGTTGATTTGGGATTTCAGCAAAGTCAACTGCATATCTTTGTTTTTGACCTGCAATTGTGCTTTTTCTCTTTCTCGCTTGCTCAAATATTGGGAATATTTAATGACATAAGCAATGAAAATAATGGCAGCATATTCGTTGAAAATGCGAAAAGCATCCATCTTGCCAGAAATTTCCGTTCCGCTGAAACTATGGATTATGTAAGTTTGGAAATCATCGGCTGTTCGGTTATCGAAAAAAATACTCAATTCAAAAAATAGGTAACTCACTCCTAAAAATCCGAACAGCAAGCCGAGAAATTGCCCAATTACCTGAAGAGTTATGCTCCTGCCAAACATGAAATTCGACCAAATCCAGGCAATAAGAATATAGAAAGCGTAGAAAGTGAACACAGCAACTGCGTGCAGAAATTCCTCTTCTCTAGGATTGAACAAATAGTAGGTCGTGAATGAACTCACAAACACATTCACAAAATACCAAAGGCAGATAATTCCATAGGCATTCTGCCATATTTTTGGAATATTTTTTAGCATAGATTAATCAGTTGGTTCAGTGATATTTCAGATAAGATTCTAATGGAAAAGGAAACATGTTTTTGAAGTATGCAACTAATTCTACTTTAAGACTATACTACATGACAATTTTTGAAAGCCACTATTTTACCACACCCCATCCCTGCCCTAAAAGGGGAAGGAGCTAAATCCCCCTCCTTTTGGAGGGGTTAGGGGAGGTAGAAAAGCTGAGATTTAAGCTATTGAGAAAATTGTCATGTAGCATACTTTAAGACTCTAATTTTTTTTTATTTGGATTGTGCTTGTTCTACTCATTTTACCATCGGAAAGGTCTGGAAAAAAGACCATTTCCGAGGAACACTTTCGTTTTTTGTGCAGTAATTGATGTGCTTTTCAGCTTAAGCAATCAAAATGAATACGATTTTCCCATAGTCTTAAAGTATAACTAAGACAAAAAAGGCCTTCAATAAGAGCAAAACCCTTACTGGGAAGTTATCAAATAAATTTGGATGCTTAACGAAGCCATGGAAAAAACTCATACTGCCTATCATGTGATTGATATTACTTTCCTCACCCTTGCAAACGATTTCGGCTAACTAAAAGTCTAACTCCAATCATTTCTGCCTAAATTTCCCGAAATTCAAACCACAATTCTTAGATGATGAATGCTTTCCTTATTCATTGTTTATAAATTGACTTAACCAAAAATGAGCGTATTGCTCACTCCAACCAGCATAAAAATTAGCATGATAAAAGCCTGCATATTCGATTTAGATGGCGTAATTGTAGATACGGCAAAATACCATTTTTTGGCTTGGCGCAGATTGGCAAACGAACTCGGCTTCGATTTCACGGAAGAAGACAACGAGCAACTCAAAGGCGTTGGCAGAATGGAATCGCTGGATATTATTCTTAGGCTTGGGAAATAAAACTCTCTCCGACCAAGAGAAAAAGGATTGGGCAAGCAAAAAGAATGATTGGTACGTTGCCTACATCAACGAAATGCCCGCTGATGAAATTCTGCCTGGTTCTGTGGAATTATTGATAGAACTCCGAGCGCATAATATCAAAACTGCGCTGGGTTCTGCCAGCAAAAATTCACAGAAAATCCTCAAGAAACTCAACATTACCCATCTTTTTGATGCCATAATTGACGGAACGAAAACGACCGAAAGCAAGCCACATCCGCAAGTGTTTTTGATGGGTGCAGAAGCGGTTGGAGTCAGTCCTGAAAATTGCGTTGTTTTTGAAGATGCGCCAAAAGGAATTCAGGCGGCCAAAGCTGGCAGAATGATGAATGTGGGAGTTGGAGAGTCAGAAAATTTACCCGAAGCAGATTTCGTAATCAGCTCATTGGCAGAAACGAGTTTGGCAGATTTGAACAGCAAGTTTGCGAATGTTTGATTTTTTGATGTGCTAATTCGATGATTTGTTGATGTCGATGATGAGAAAGAAACAGCTTCGCTCCTAATAACATCATTAATCTTGTTAGCTTTCTCAACTCGGGAGAGCCGAGGTACTGGAAAAACATTGCCCTTGTTGGTCTTAGCGTAGCGAGACCAACAAGTTTCAAAGCTCAATTAAACACGTCTAAGCAATCAGCTTCTTGGCTTTCTCAATTCGAAAGAGTCGAGGTACTGAAAAAATAATATACTCGAAGAAGTCTGTTGACTGAATTGAAAAAATAAGGCATCAAATTTTGATACCTGATACTTATTACTCGATACTTACAGAAAATGAAAAACTACTTGGTAAAAGATAATTGGAAAGTAATTGAAGATAAATTCAATCCTGAATTGAATAGAATTTCCGAAAGTGTGTTCAGTCTCGGGAACGGGAGAATGGGTTTGAGAGGGAATTTTGAGGAGCAATATTCTGGCGATTCATTGCAGGGAACTTATGTGGCGGGCGTGTATTATCCTGACAAAACCAAAGTGGGCTGGTGGAAAAATGGCTACCCAGAATACTTTGCCAAAGTGCTGAATGCGGTAAATTGGATTGGAATAAATATTTGGGTTTATGGCGAGGCATTGGATTTGGCAGAATGTGAAATCAAGGATTTCAAGAGAATTCTCCACATGAAAGAAGGTTATTTGGAACGTAGTTTCGTTGCCAAATTAAAGAATGGAAATGAAGTGGAAGTAAATGTAAAGCGTTTCTGCAGTATTGTGAATGATGAAATTGGCGCAATCCGTTATAGAATCAAACCACTCAATTTCGATGGGCAATTTACGTTTTCGCCTTATCTGGATTTTGATGTGGAGAATGAAGATTCAAACTATCAGGAAAAGTTTTGGGAAGAAGTCAACAAAGATGCGACTGAAAAATGGGCGCACGTAACCGCTTCTACCAAGAAAACCGACTTTCACGTTTGTGCGGGAATGCAAGTTTGAGTTGGAAGTGAACGGCAAAACAGCAAAACAGCGAGGCAAATCCTTATAACAGAGAGAAATTCGTTTCGCAAAGCATCAAAGCTGAATCTAAGAAAGGCGAGGAAATTGTGATTTATAAATATGTGGGAATCACCTCTTCACTAAATCATAACAAGAAAGATTTAGTAAAAACCACTCAGAAAAGTAGTGAAAGAAGCCAAGAAAAAAGGATTCGACCAATTGCTGGAAGAGCAAACAAAGGCTTGGGAACAAAAATGGATTGATTCGGACATTGAAATTGAAGGCGATGTTTCCGCACAGCAGGGAATCAGATTCAATATTTTCCAACTCAACCAAACTTATACTGGCGAAGATACTCGATTGAATATTGGTCCAAAAGGATTTACTGGCGAGAAGTATGGTGGTGTAACTTATTGGGACACAGAAGCTTATTGCATTCCATTCTACCTCAGCACGTCTTCGCCCGAAGTGGCAAGAAACCTGTTGATTTACCGCTACAACCATCTCCAAAAAGCAATTGAAAATGCTGAGAAATTAGGATTTTCCGATGGAGCGGCTTTATACCCAATGGTAACCATCAACGGAGAAGAATGCCATAACGAATGGGAAATCACTTTTGAGGAAATCCACAGGAATGGAGCGATTGCCTACGCCATTTTCGACTACATTCGCTACACAGATGACAAGGAATATTTGGTAGAATATGGCTTGGAAGTACTGATTGCCATTTCCAGATTTTGGGCACAACGAGTAAATTATTCTGAAAAGAAGAAAGAAATACGTGATTTTGGGCGTAACAGGTCCGAACGAATACGAAAACAACGTCAACAACAATTGGTACACCAATACCATTGCCGCTTGGGTAATGAACTATACCTTGGAAAGCATCAAATATGTGAAAGACAAATCGTTTGATTCGTATAAAAAATTGATGCAGAAAATCCAGTTTGACGACCGTGGCGAGGCAGAGAAATGGAAGCATATCAGCGAGAATATGTATTATCCAGAAGATACAGATTTGGGGATATTCTTGCAACAAGATAACTATCTTGACAAAGAACAAATCATGGTTAAAGACTTGGAATCCAAACACTTGCCATTGGTTCATAATTGGTCTTGGGATAGGATTTTGCGTTCTTGTTTCATAAAGCAAGCAGATGTTTTGCAGGGAATGTATTTCTTTGAAGATAATTTCGACAATGAAACTTTAGAGAGAAATTTCAAATTCTACGAGCCGAGAACGGTACATGAATCTTCACTATCTCGCCTTGCGTTCACTCCATTTTAGCAGCCAAATTAGGAATGGAGAAAAAAGCTTACGAAATGTATATCCAAACTTCCCGATTGGATTTGGACGATTTGAACAGCGACTCGGAAGATGGTTTGCACATTACCAGCATGGCAGGAACGTGGATGTCGGTAGTGAAAGGCTTCGGTGGATTTCGTGTGAAAGATGGAAAAATAGAACTCCAACCAATGATTCCCACCCAATGGAATGCTTACACGTTTACCATCAAATTCCGTGGGGCGTTGATTCGTGTGAAAGTGAGCAAAACAGAAGTGAAAATCCAGAATGATTCGAGCGAAGATGTGGAAGTGGTTGTTTTCGGAAAAGCAAAATCCATTAAAGCAAATTCGAGTGGAAAAGTGAAATTCCCTGATTCCAAAAAAGACTTCGCAATTGCGTAAAACAGATATCAGTAAACAGTTATCAGTAAACAGTTTCAGAAATGGACGACAAATAAAACTCAATTAGAGAAAATAGAAGGAGTTCCGTATTTTAGAATGCGGAACTCCTTCTTTTGGTATCAAGAAAATAAGCTTGTTTATTCTTATCTCAACATTGCCTCTAGCTGAAGCTAGTGGCAATTGAATCAGGATTCTGAAAGCGCATCCATCTTCAGATGGATGTTCATTAGAGTAAAGGAATAGAATGAAGAATTTGACAATTCAATTGCAACCATTAGATGGTTGGTAACATGTGTCAAGAAAATAAGCTTGTTTATTCTTATCTTAACATTGCCACTAGTTCAAGTAGAGGCAATTGAATCAGGATTGTAAAATGGCAAAGTAATTTACTGGAGAGTAGGCTCTTAGAGAATCTAATATTGTCAAGTATTTGATAAAAAGATTCAATTGCAATCATCTTCAGATGGTTATTAAAACATAAGTAGTCTAGCTAAATACTTTCCTGTTTTGGGTTCTTAAGAATCTCATTTACAGATAATTACAAAAATAATAAATAGCACAACGAATGCTCACCATTTCACTCAACACTAAAAACATGAAAATCACAATTATTGGAGGCGGAAATTTGGGTGTTGCCATTGTCGAGGGAATTGCTGAAAGTCAGTTCGTTCCTGCTGAAAACCTATTGGTAACTCGCAGGAAGATTGAGAAAATTTCACACTTGGGTGAATTAGGAATCCGATTGTCGAGCGATAATGCGGAAGCTTGCAGAAATGCTGAAATTGTAATCTTAGCTGTCAAGCCTTATCAGGCAAAATACGTTTTGGTGGAGATTTTGCCATCGCTTTCTGAGAAGCAAATTCTGGTTTCCGTGGTTACGGGTTTGACTTTAGCAGAAATGACAGAAGTGGTTGGAGTGAGTAAATGTGTACTTTTCCGAGCTATGCCAAACACGGCAATTGCCATTCGGGAGTCGATGACTTGCATTTCCACTAAAAATGCCACAGTAACTCAATCCAACCAAATTATTGAACTTTTTGAGCAATTGGGAAAAGCCGTAGTAATTGAAGAAGAACTAATGGAAGCCGCCACCGTTTTGGGTGCTTGCGGAATTGCCTACGCATTACGCTTTGTTCGTGCCGCTTCGCAAGGTGGAATCGAGATTGGATTCGGTGCAGAAATTGCCCAACTCATTGCTTCCCAAACCGTGAAAGGAGCTTCTGATTTATTACTCAAAAAAGGGCAACATCCTGAATATGAGATAGATAAAGTAACAACTCCAAAAGGTTGTACCATTGCTGGATTGAACGAAATGGAACATCGTGGTTTTAGCTCGGCATTGATAAAAGGCGTGATTACTTCGTATAAAAAGATTGAAAAATAATTTGTGAATGTGAAGATATGCAAATTTGAAAATGAAAAACAGCTGTACTACTGAGGTTGTTTGTTACTTGGTGTAAAGGAAATATGATTTTCAAATTAAGCAATGCGTGAGACACACATTGAAGATTTTTCTCTTGGCGTGTCTCACGTCAAGTTTGAATTTTAAAAAAATGGGACTTGATTACACAGATGGTTGCGTGAATTTCCGAGATGTAGGCGAATTTCTTAATCTGATTACCGAAACTACTAAATTCAGAGAAGGAATTTTGCAGAGAGGAGGAAGCATAGATTACGTGAATGACTTGTCGGAAATTGGAAATGCAAAATCTATTTTCAACTTGAGAAACAGAGCTCGATTTTAGTGGTTTAGAAGTTGACTATCATCATTTTCCAATGTCAAACAAGGTAGAGAAATACGATACGAGTCAGAACGAAGTAAAAAGATGGCTCAATCAAATTCTCCAGACTTTTGAAAACCCAGATTTGAAATTTCCCGTTCTGGTTCACTGCCTATCGGGGAAAGACCGAACGGGAATTGTAATTGCTTCAATTCTACTGGTTTTGGGAGTTGATAAATCGGCCATTAAACAAGAATATTTGTTGAGCGATGGAGAGGTAAAAGAAGAATGGATTTCAATGGCAATTACGGGAATTGGCGATGTGGAAAATTATTTCAAAGGATTGGATTTAGAGAAAATCAGAAGAAATTTACACCACTTTCTAATTCGCTAATCCAAGATTCCCTAACTTCGCCCTTCTTATTGGGAAATGCTAATTTGTTGGATTTCAAAAGTTCAAAAGAGGTATTTTCCGATTTCCAAAATCTTACAAATCCGAAAATGTCTAATCAAAAACATTTCCCATTCCTCATTCTCATTTTACTTGCTTTGGTTTGGGGAAGTTCCTTTATTCTTATCAAAAGAGGTTTAGATTCCTTTTCCGCAGGACAAGTGGGTTCTCTGCGGATTGTATTTTCATTTCTGTTCATGATTCCGTGGGCAATTAAGGTTTTCAAGCAAAATCCCGAAAGAGAAACTGGGAGCAATTGCCCTGATTGGCTTGTTCGGAAATCTCATTCCCGCTTTCTTGTTCGCAAAAGCAGAAACTGGCTTGGGAAGTTCCATCACAGGAGTTTTGAATGGATTGACTCCGCTTTTTACTTTCATTGTAGGCGTCTTGGTTTTCGGTGGAGAGATGAAAGCTGGGCAATTGGCAGGTTTGCTTTTAGGTTTTGTAGGCACAATTGGGTTGAGTTTTATTGGGAGCAGATGGACGATTTGGGGCAGATGAATTACTATGCGCTTTTGGTGGTTTTAGCCTCTGTTTGCTATGCGCTGAGTGCCAATATCCTGAAATCCAAACTGCAAAACCTTCGCCCAATTGAAATCACGGCAATGGCGATGGCGATAATTGGCCCATTTGCGCTCATTTATCTTTTCGCAACCGATTTCCTCGACCGACTCCAAACCCAAGAATTGGCTTGGCAATCTTTGGGTTACATGGCAATTTTGGGGATTGTGGGAACTGCCATTGCCCTAATTTTCTTCAACAAACTCATTCAAATGACTTCGGCAGTTTTCGCCACTTCCGTTACTTATCTGATTCCGATTGTGGCAATTGCTTGGGGTTTGCTCGATGGCGAAAAAATATTTGTATGGCATTATGTGGGAATGGCTTTCATTTTGGGTGGAATTTATTTGGTCAATAAGTTTAGAGATTAAATAGAGAGGGCTTCTTCATAATTTTTTTGGCGTGAGACACGCCAAAAAAGTGTATCCTCTTCGGTGCGTGTCTCACGCACCGTCTCTCAAATCACTGAAAACGAAATTCTTGGTTTTCATGAAAAAATCATATTAGATAGCGTTTGAATGGAAATTGGGAAAGAAAAAACACAAACTCGTTTGAAAATTGCAATTATTTGGATTGCATGGAATCTGTATTTTCTATTTAGTCAAGAGCTATTTTATAAATTCTCTTCAGATTATCCTCATGAGATTGAATTTTCATATATTTTTATTCCGTTTGCTTATCAAACGTTGTTTTTTGCTCTGTGTTCATTATGATGATGATGGGCAACTGATTTTTTTTACAGACTTTTCAACTACCGCTTGGGAAACATTGTCTATTGTAGGAAATCAGTTTTTTACGAATATTTCAAATTGGATTGAGCCTATTTCCGGAATGATTGACCATAGTGCTATTATGCTTGATTACATTCTCTATCCATATTTCGTTTGGGTAATTTTACCGACTCTTTATTTTCTATTTCTAACATGGCTGAGTAAAGCGACCTACTTTTTAGTTAAATAGACACGATTTTTTTTGCTAAAGAAAACCTTTCCGCCAAACACTAGTCTTCTGTTTCTATACGTTTTCTCCAAGAGAAATAAAAACGCTAGCCAAGTAGCATGAATAATACAAGAGAAATCAGCCAGAATACTTTTTGAGCAACTGATTCTTTTTTGTATTTAACTACAATTACCAAGGCAACGAGTGCACCAATTCCTAAAGTTGCACATGAATATGGTCATCGTGCCTTACAGCTTGGCAACCATGAAAGCGAATTTTGGAGTAAAACCCCAATCCTAACCTTGCTTTCAAATGCGGTTCAATGAATACTTTGCCAATATTCGTATGCGTGGCAAAAGCTTTAGTCAAGTATTTTGTCCTTTCCACATCAAAATCCAGCTGATTTATTATCCCAAAAGTTAGCCATTGCGGATAACTATATTGCCAATAACCTTTCTGTTTACAGTGAGTAGCAGTATTGTATTCCCCTTTTTGTGGCTTTTCCAATACGCCATAACCAGAAACAGAAGGCTTGGAATTGGTTTGAGTTCCATCTTTCTCCAAATAGAAAAACGATAAATCTAGCTTTTTGCCATCATTATGGCTCAAATGTGGAAGCAGTGGAAAACCGTCTTGGAAAGGGAAATTCGCATCTAAATAGCGTAGTTCTGAATAAGGGTATTTCTGTTGGAGTTTACTGGCGATTTCCTCACAAGTAACTTTTAGTTTTGGGCGAACATAATGCCTGTTCAGCAAACAAGTCAATAAATTGGTTGGCTTAATTTGCCCACTCCAAATAGGTAAAGGAACTCTCCCGAAATGTTTGGCAATGGGCGGAACAAGCAGAAAAGTTGACAGAAAATATAAACTGAAAAACAATCCAACTTTCCGCCACTTTGAAACTTCTACCAATCTCCAATTTGCGGAAATTATTTTAGTCAATATAAAAACCACTCCACCAATCTGCGTGAGAAGAGTCAGGAATATGAATAGAAAAGAGGTTAGTAGAAAATGTA
This sequence comes from uncultured Cytophagales bacterium, assembly GCA_963729615.1. Lineage (GTDB taxonomy): Bacteria > Bacteroidota > Bacteroidia > Cytophagales > Flammeovirgaceae > JBLIFI01. Next base: position 81,863 of record CAVSOI010000014.1, on the reverse strand, counting down.
ATAACGGTTTCAGCATAGTTGGAATGAGTGTTTTTGACGCAATCTATAACTTTGAAGGCAAAAATATTCCATTTTAGGTATATTGACTTAGAGCGCACAGCAAATTTTGAAGCGGATGCTCAATGCTGTCAACTTAAAGAATATACGTTTAATTTCATATCAAAAAAAGTGTAATTTGAAAATCTCAACTCTGTAGGACGTAGCTCTTGCTGCGTCCAATCACAAACAAAAAGTGTTGAAAATACTTCTCAACACTAACTTAATGGCATTGAGCGGACGCTTCAACGAACGACAAGTCCGAGCGGACGCTCAATGCTGTCAACTCAAAAAATATAAATGTTTAATTTCATATCAAAAAAAGTGTAATTTGAAAATCTCAACTCTGTAGGATGTAGCTCTTGCTACGTCCAATCACAAACGAAAAGCGTTGGACTAAAACATTTTTTTTGTGTTCTGATGGATGCTTTTGAGCCATCTTGGCGCATTGAAAAAATCACAAAAATTTGCCATTTCCCTATCCAACCAAGCAATCTTCTAAACTCCAAATCCAAAAAAATCAGCCGTAAAAAAATAATTTTTAATTCCCTTCCAAACCTTATCTTTGCACATTGTCTTGTTTTGTAAAGTAGGTAAAAAAGTACTACTTGTCTTTGCATTTTAATTTATGATTACAGAAGAGGTTTAGAGCAGAATCTGTTCTAATTTGATGTCTTGCTACAAGATACTTACTACTTGGGTAGTGTGAAAGAGGTAAGGCTACTCTATGGATAATTCGGCACAAGCGGACGCTTGCGCTATGGATTTTATTTTGTTAGCCTTACCAGTTTATCACTACCACTACTTGATACTAAGAACTGCATGAAGAACATAAGAAATTTTTGCATAATTGCCCATATTGACCACGGTAAAAGCACTTTGGCAGACCGAATGTTGGAAACTACTCAAACAGTTTCTAACCGAGATATGCAAAACCAGCTGTTGGACAACATGGATTTGGAGCGTGAGCGTGGCATCACTATCAAAAGCCATGCAATCCAGATGGATTATAAGGCTTTGGATGGGCAGGAATATACACTCAATCTGATTGACACCCCTGGGCACGTAGATTTCTCTTACGAAGTTTCCCGTTCCATTGCCGCCTGCGAAGGTGCTTTGCTGATTGTAGATGCCGCTCAAGGAGTAGAGGCGCAAACAATCTCCAACCTATATTTGGCAATAGACCACGGTTTGGAAATCATTCCCGTGCTGAACAAAATTGATTTGCCAAGTGCCAATGTCGAAGTGGTTTCCGATGAAATCATTGATTTGATTGGTTGCAATAAAGAAGATATTGTGTTGGCTTCTGCCAAAGAAGGAATTGGAATCCAAGATATTTTGGAGGCAATTGTGGGTAGAGTTCCTGCCCCAAAAGGCGACCCTAACGCTCCACTCCAAGCACTTATTTTTGATTCGGTTTACAACTCTTATAGAGGAGTGGAGGTTTATTTCCGAGTGATGAACGGCTCAATCAAAAAGGGCGATGCCGTGAAGTTCATTGCTACCAACAAAACTTACCATGCCGATGAAATTGGCGTGCTGAAATTAGAACAGGAGGCAAAAAAAGAAATCTCCGCAGGAAACGTGGGTTACCTGATTTCGGGAATCAAAGTTGCCAAAGAAGTGAAAGTAGGCGATACGATTACCCACATCGACAATCCATCAAATATTGCCATCAAGGGTTTTGAAGATGTGAAGCCAATGGTTTATGCAGGAATTTACCCTGTGGAAACTACTGATTTCGAGGAATTGAGATCTTCGATGGAAAAACTCCAACTGAATGATGCCGCTTTGGTTTGGGAACCAGAAACTTCTGCCGCATTGGGGTTCGGATTCCGTTGCGGTTTCTTGGGAATGCTTCACATGGAGATTGTGCAGGAACGTTTGGAGCGGGAATTCGACATGACTGTCATCACAACAGTTCCATCGGTGCAATACCATGCCTATGATAAAAAAGGGAATAGGCAATATGTGAGTGCGCCATCGGAAATGCCCGATCCAAACACGATTGACCGAATTGAAGAGCCGTTTATTTTGGCAAACATCATTACAAAAGCAGACTTTGTAGGTACGGTAATCTCCCTTTGCATGGACAAACGGGGGATGATAAAAGACCAAGTTTATTTGACTGCCGACCGAGTGGAATTGCGATTTGAGTTGCCATTGGCAGAAATCGTTTTTGACTTCTTCGACAAGCTGAAAACCATTTCGAGAGGTTATGCCTCTTTGGATTATGAACTGATTGGATTCAAGCCTTCCAAGTTAGTGAAGTTGGATATTATGCTCAATGGAGACCCTGTGGATGCACTTTCTGCCATTGTTCACCGAGACAAGGCTTATGATTGGGGCAAGAAAATTTGTGAGAAATTGAAGGAGTTATTGCCAAGACAGCAGTTTGAGATTGCCATTCAGGCGGCAATCGGGCAAAAGATAATTTCCAGAGAAACCGTAAAGGCTTTGAGGAAAAACGTAATTGCCAAATGTTATGGTGGAGATATTTCCAGAAAGCGGAAATTGTTGGACAAACAGAAAAAGGGAAAGAAAAGAATGCGCCAAGTCGGCAATGTGGAAATTCCACAAGAAGCTTTCATGGCTGTTCTGCAAATTGATAGCGGAAAATAGCTTGTTTACCAAGAAAATAAAAATGAGAGTCATTGCAGAATATTCTGCAATGACTCTTTTGTAATACACCAAATTGGAAATCTCCAATTGGCATAATCAGTTGTAATTGAAACTTCAGGTTAAAACTGATGGCTTTTATTTTACGTTGTTTCTATCATTTCGAATCGCAAGGAAGAGAAGCTTTTTCTTTGCCGAAAACAACATTTTCTAATTTGAACTCAATAGACTCGTCATCGGTGTAATATCCGTGATGAATAATAGTATTTGTTGCTTCTAAATTTAGTGTGTCATGCCCTCTTCCATTAATGATTTTCACATCGCATTGGACTTTTTTGCGGTATTGATTGTTGAATTCAATTGCCCATTCTGCTCCACTTGGCATTTTTTTAATCCTGTATTTCAGATACCGATAACAATCAGTATGTTTCCAGTCACTCCACTTTCTGTTTTTTTCCAATATTTTTTTCTCATAGGAAATACTGGAAGTCATTAGAATCGAAACTGTTAAAATCAGTAAAGACTGAATGACAATTCTCGCTATTGAGGAAGAGATTCGCATAATGAATTAGATTTAGATTTTTGCAAGTGTTGATTGTTTCAGAACTTAGTATTCCAAAACAATCTTTAGTTAGTTTTTGCTAGTTGTAGATAGTGATTAAAACATCTCTTTTAATCACTATTAGTACATGGGCAAATTTACGCAATAGCGTAGTTTTATAAAAATAAATGTTCTGAAAGTGCTATTTTATGTTCTGAAATTCATTTATTTTAAATAATAAAACACGTAATTCCCAAGAAATATGTATTTTCTTGGGAATTACGTGTTTGAGGATTCAAACTATTACATCAATCTAACTGGGTAATATCATATAAAAATCCAATGACAGTTTTTGTATTCAGGTAATTGTCATAAATATGTTTTCCTTTTTCTTGGATTGTCTTTACTGTTCCGTTCTTGTCAATAATTCTGTAAGTAACCGAGAAATTATCAGATTGCGATTCTAAATCCTTGTGGAGTTTTGCCACATCGTCAGGATGCACCAAAGATTGGAATTTGAGTTTATTGGCTCGGACAAAATCTCTTGGGGAATAGCCGGAAAGTTCGTAAACGCCCGTGCTGATAAAGTCAATTTCCCAACTTCCGTTTATATATATACTTCTGTAAACTACTCCTTTCACAAACGAAAGCACTAAATCATAAAAGTCTTTGGTTCGGGTGCTTTGCTGAATCTGCTCTGAAAGCTCGCCCTCCGCAATTTCCAAAGTTTGAAGGGAATTGTGCATGCTTTCCTCTTTCTGATTCAGCATTTCATTCCTCAATTCTCGCTTGGTGCAAAAGCGATTCAATTCTCTGTTCCTTCAGTATGAGTTCCGATACATCGAATCCGATACACATATACTTTTTTGAATCTATGTCTTCCTCTATAATGCGAGAAGTGGCAAGCTCAATCCATATAGATTTCCCCTTTTTCGTCTGTAATTTCACAACTCCAATAAATGCACCTTCTTTCTCCAGAGATTCCCACATAAGTTCCTTGACAGAGTTTTCTGTATCAACTTTCAGGCACAATAATATTGAAATCCCCTCCCACAATTTCTTCTTTGGTAAACCCAAACAGGTGAGTAAATAAATCATTGACTGATAGAATTTGATGACTGTCGTCAATCTCCATTACCACAGACATTTTATTGACTACGCTCATTTTGGAAGTAAGCGCATCCTGTGCTTTTTTTCTGGCATTTACTTGCTCGGAAAGTTCTTCTTGCGTTTGGGAAAGTGCGCCCATGTTTGAACGCATGGCATCTTCTTGCGCCTTCATTTGGATATTATAAATCTGCGTGTCTTGCAAGAGTTTTGCAGTTTGCGAAGCCGCCCTTGCAGAGAGCAAACTGACAGATATATTAGCCGTTACCTTGTCTAAAAACTCCAACTTATACGGAGCAATCTCATGTAAGGAAGCCACTTCAAGAACTCCCAATAATTGGTCTTTCACCAACAAAGGCTTTATCAGAATGCTTTTGGGAGTTGACTCTCCCAGACCTGACACTATATTAACGTAAGAATTGGGAACATCTGTCAGGTGGATTGTTTTTTTTCTGGCAGCCGCTTCACCAATCAAAGTTTCGCCAATCTCAACTTTATTTTTTACAAAATGCTCATTTGTCAAAAGCATAGAAAGAGCGAAGTTCGAGGAATGGATTGTCCAAATCTGAATTATTGAGCGTAAAAATACCGCCATGCTCCAACTCCACATATTTTGTTATTTCCCTCAAAACATTGTGGCAAATCTCGCTTTCATCTGCGCTATTGAGAAGTATATCGCTGATATGTGCAATTCCATCACTAATCCATTTATTCTTTCTTATCTCTTTCAGAGGCTTCTTTCAGACTTTTCCTCATTTCTAGCAAAGCCTCGCCCATAGAGTCATTGTCTTTCAATTCATAATCTCCATTGAAATCTCCTTCTGCCACCTGTTGAGCGAGGGTAATGTTATTCTCAATATTAAGCTGGTCTTCTAAATAAATTGCTCTTTTTGCAGCTTTATTGTATAAAGATATTTATAAATCTTGCCAGATAATAAGTTATCATAACCTGGAAAACCAGCAGAAACAATCCCAAAAGAAAAGTTTCTTCATTCATACAAACTAGGAATATTTATGAAGTATTCTCCCCAATCGACTCCATAATATGTCTGAACAATGCCGATGATGTAATAAATTGCCATAACGACAAAAAATGGCACAAGTATCCGCCAAATTCCATAAGTCGATAAGAGAATGAGGGAAATCAAAAAGCCTATGTGCATATACAAAGCTCCGTCCATCTGAATGATGAATTGGATGCAGAAGGCGCATAAATTCAATCCAACCAAATACCTACGATTCAATTTATTTTTCAGCAGATAATAAGAGCCATAAATTAGCACATTCAGAAATCCTACTGTGAATGGCAATTGCCCACTTTCGGTATCATGAATGAACCATATAATTACCCCGAACAAGAAGTATCCTGCCAAGAAGAACAGCATACTTTGGTCTAATCGAGCCCAAATGCTCTCTTTAAACTGCCTTACCTTGAGAGGATTTGGCACATATCTGCCAATTGTAGAAGTATCCATCGTATAGTATAATTGCCAAAATGTTACTAATCACAAGTTTACAAAAAAAAGAGTTAAGTAGAGGTTATGAAATTCATTATCTTGGTTTCAGCTTAGAATTGATAACTGGATTATTTGCTACAATTTCATAGGCAACATTATTATTTCATTGATAGTTATTTTCTATCGCTTTATAGCCGAGTGGAATGAACTTTTTAGAAGCCAAAGTTATTTAGTATTCAGATTGCAATTAAATTTGTAATTTTAAGAGTATGTTTGAATCAACTTATTTTTGGTTTCTACAGCTTTTCAAAAATGCTTTCTTCGTTATTTTCTCTCCAAATAGCTTTGGATATGTGTCTCCAAATGCTTAGAAAGTCTTCTTCGAAAATCTCGTAAAATTCCCAAAAAATCAATCCAAACATATTACAAATCAATAAAAGAATTCATTTTTTAAATTTCAATACAATGAGCAAAGCAAAAATAGTAACAGACGCAGATTTTCAGACTGAGGTTTTGGATTCAGACGTACCAGTTTTGGTAGATTTTTGGGCAACTTGGTGTGGTCCATGTGTGGCAATGGCTCCCGTGGTAGATGCTGTGGCAGAGAAAATGGGCGAGAAAGTGAAAGTGGTGAAAATTGATGTAGATGCCAATAGAGAAACTGCAGGCAAATTCGGAATCAGGAGTATTCCTACTTTCATGGTTTTCAACAAGGGCGAATTGACCGAGAAAATGATTGGCGGAATGCCACAAGCAAAATTGGAAGACGCTTTGAATAACCATATTGAAGCGTAAATCTTCATGTTAGGTAATAGATTTAAAAATCTCCATTCTCATTTAATTGGGAATGGAGATTTTTTTGTTGTGCCTATGATTTGTGTTTCAATCCTTTCGCGTTACTTTTGCACGATTTTAGACAAAATGGACAAATCTGTCTGAACAAATTGAATAAGTCGAAGGTATATTATGGCGGATATGGAGAAAATAAAAATCCAATAGTCCCAACATTTTTAAGTAAAGAAATATTATATGAAAGTTTTTAAAGAAGTTGTGCTTTGTGCTGTGATTTTAGGCACTTTCTATGCTTGCGCTTCTACGAATGAAGAGGCAAATTCTTCTGCCACAAACAATATTGCTTCTATAGATGTAGATGCCAAAGAAAACTTAGTTGCGACAAAAAGCAAACAAGGAATTCTGATTTACCGAAAACGAAGAAAGCAAAAATTTCCATTGAGGGAATGGAAGAGGAAATTACCGTGAATCTCTACGAAAGCGGAACGAATTTCCCAATGCCTTTCCATGTTTATGCTCCTGCAAGATATAAGGCAAGCCAAGAAAAAATTGGAGGCAATGAGATCATCATTTTCGCTTCTGGGCCTGCAAAGCTCAAAATCATTTCCCTTCCCGTTGGATTGAGTGAAAATGATGCGAGAGGAATTGCCAAAGATTTGGTTCGTGAAAGAGGAAACATGAGAAGAAATGAAACGGAAGAGGAAAAAATTTACTATCTCGCAGATGAAGACAAAGAGGTTTTTACCACGGAAGTCAGAGATATAAATGGCAGATATTTTATTCTCGCCCAAGAAATGCCTGTGGAATTCGTAGATGGATTCTACCCAAGAGCAGAGCTGATTAGTGAGAATATCGTTTGGAAATAGAAAAAGATTTTTTGAATTACGAATTACGAATTACGAGGTGCGATTTTTCATAAATCGTACCTCTTTTTTTATTTTCCAAATCTGGTGTGCCAACCCCTAAAGAACGGAAAATAAATAAATGCGCTCTTTCTTAGTTCTACTTTAAGACTCTCAAAATGTAGAACCCGCTTACCACTAGCTGAAGCTAGTGGCAATTGAATCAGCATTCAGAAAGCTATTCAATTGCATCCATCTTGAGATGGATGTTTAGGATAATAACCCCAAAATCATACTTAAAATACAGTTTTGGCTAGAGTATTAAAGTAGAATTAGGAACGGAAATTAAATAAGATGCTCTTTCTCAGTAGGACTGCCCCTTGCTTCTTTTTGGTTCGGGACACGCTGTCTATTCTTCCAATTCCATTGGGGCAATCCCATTGGGGCAATCCCATTGGGCTACGGATTATACATATCTTTTAATTTAACGCCTTAAAACAATAATAACGCACAAATAAGTGATTGTAGCTAATCGAAATTTCCTGATTTCGATTCTGTGGTTGCAAGTTTCCTAACTTGCAACCACAGAATTACGGCTTTTTAGCTCATTCCGAAAACCTAGAGGTTGTCGGCTACTAGAAGAACACCATGAGATTACGAACAAAAACTTATGTATAAACCGTAGCCCATTGCAGGACTAAAAAATCTGCCGTAGTGTCGGACTGCCGTAGTGTCGGACTGGCGTTTCATCGGACTGGCGACTCAAAAATAAACTGCGACAAAACACGCATTTATTTAATCCACGTTCTTTACACTACACTCTGTCTACTAGTTTTATAGCAAGAAAATAAAACATATAAATTTTTATAATAATAATTTCTAGTGTAAATGTTTGTAATTCTAAATTAGTTCGTACATTTGCACTCTCAAACAAAGCAGGGTAAGTGTAACGAGTGATTTAGGGTTTGAAAAGTGCAATTTTGAATTGCACTATTGTAATGAATCTTTATAGATAAGTTTTTTCATAATAGTTTTGAGCGATAGAAAGGTTTGGAGATTTTCTCTAGAACCTTTTTTGTTTTTATATATTAGATATTAATTCTACTTTAAGACTCTGGGAAAATCGTATTCATTTTGATTGCTTAAGCTGAAAAATACATCAATTACTGCACAAAAAACGGAAGTGTTCCTCGGAAATGGTCTTTTTTTTCAGACCTTTCCGGTGGTAAAATGAGTAGAACAAGCACAATCCTATTTCTGTTTAAATACTGAATTTGAAAAATTAGGGTGGGAAATGTCGGCAACGTAGCCCGACCTCAAAAATAAACTGCGACAAAACACGCATTTATTTAATCCCCATTTCTAAGGTTACAACACACTTTTTTGGGAACAAATCGCTCACTCTGTAAACCTCACAATTTTCTCGTAAAGCAAGTGCTTGTCGAACGGTTTGGAGATATAATCATCCATGCCTGCTTCTAGGCATTTTTCAGCTTCTCCTTTAAGTGCCGAGGCGGTCATGGCAATAATGGGAATGTCTTTTTTTGGGGAATCAAACTCGCTTCTAATTTTTCTGGTTGTTTCGTAGCCATCCAGTTCGGGCATGTGAACATCCATGAGAATGAGAGAATAGCTTTTGGATTTCAGCATATCGAAGGCGATTTGCCCATTCTCAGCAACCTCTACATTGTAATTCCATTTGCCCAGAAGCGTTTCCACCAACATTTGATTTACATCGTTGTCTTCTGCCAACAGAATATTTCTTCTCTTGCCATCTCTTTCGGTTGGCGTGGTAAATTGAGAAGTGTTTTCGGAAGTAATTTGCTGTTTCTCATGTTTCTTAAACCAAATCTCGAAAGAAAAAGTACTTCCAATTCCTGGCGTACTTTCTAGGAAAACACGTCCATCTTGCATTTCCACAAGTTTTTTGGAGATTGATAAACCCAAGCCACTTCCGCCAAATTTCCTTGTGGTAGAGCTGGTCGCCTGAGTGAATTCTTTGAAAATATCGTCAAACTTATTTCTCGGAATGCCAATTCCTGTATCTTCCACCCAAAAACGTAGTTTTACTCTTTTGGAATTTTCCTCCAAAAGCTTTCCGCCAATTATGATTCTGCCAATATGTGTGAACTTAATAGCATTGCTTGTGAAGTTATTTAGCACCTGATTGAAGCGAACGGCATCTCCAATAAAATACTTCGGAATGTTACCATCAATTTCTGTTTGGATTTCAATGTTTTTCTCCTTGGCTCGCATTTCCAAGTTCGCTTTTATGGTGTCAATCTGCTGACTGATATCAATTACTCCTTCTTCCAACTCCAGTTTCCCAGCTTCAATTTTACTGAAATCCAGAATATCGTCAATGATGACTCGCAAGTTTTGCGAGTTGGCTAAAATGACATTCAGCCATTTGCGCTGTTCTTTATCCAAATCTGAATCTACCAATAAATCTGCCATTCCCATCATGCCATTCATTGGCGTTCGGATTTCATGGCTCATATTTGCCAAAAACTGTTCCTTGGCTTTTGAAGATGATTCTGCCTGTTCCTTCGCATGAACCAAAGCCTCATTCTGTTGTTCAATTTGAGCCAGCATTTCATTGAAGCCATTTGCCAAAGTGCCTATTTCATCTTTTCTTGCCACACCATCTACCCGAATAGAATAATCTTTCTTGTTGGAAACCAAGCGAGTGGTTTTTGCTAAATCCAAAATGGGCTTTGAAATCAGTTTTTGCAGACCGAGGGAAATAAGATAGGAAACGAATAGAGCGAAAAGTATGATTCCTAAGATAACCCAAGAAAATTGAATGTATCGTTTGTAAAATGCTTCTAAGTTTGTTTTGAGATAAACGGTGGCTACTTTTTCGTTTTCTTGGAAAATGGGAACGTAAACCTCTAAATTGTTCTCACTAATATCGAAAATCCGTTCAGATTCCATGTATTCGGGAGCGAAGGAACTCTTCAGCATGGCTGGTCTGCGAGAGATGATTTGAGAAATATAATCCAAATTGTTCCGCATGGAATCGGTAACCAAACTCTGGTCATAATCTACAAACAACTTATCATTCCTATCAAAAAAGGCTCCGTATTCTACCTGATTTTCAGTAATGAGTACTCGGTATAAATCCGTTTTGGTGGGAGCTTTCAAATTGAGTCCAACGGATACTACACTATTATTCCCAATCACTTTGGCAATCTGCTCGGCATCTTCTAATGTTTTCTCCTTGAAATTATAGAAATCAAAAACTAAGAAAATTGCCAAAGAAGAAATTACCGCAATTGTACTTACAAATACGGTAATGTAAATGATTTTCTGCTTGATGGAAGCGTTTCTTATGTTTTGCTTTATTGGCATCTAAATACAGGTACAAAATAGAAAAATAGTAAGAAAGTAAAGTAAAAATTATAAATAAGGTAACTACTTATATGGTCTAAAGTATTGATTTTAAACACCTTACAAAGAGTAAAAAATCTGAAATGTAATTTTTTGCTTTAAATACTATTTTTATGGTTAGAATAATTTTGGCAATTACCGAATTCATCCAAATAATCTTTGACTAGTACAATTAAAACCCGAGAAGGAAATAGTGCAACGAGTATGAAAACAGGAAAAATAATAGAATAATCTATTTTGCAGGTTGGATATGTTTGATTTTGAGATTAAAAACAGCATGGTTTTTCAATTTGCTAACTCGCCATTTCGCCAAATCACTAATTCTCCAATTTATTTATTGGCATCTATCTTGGTCGGTATTGATTAGTTTCTCGGCAATTTCAAGTAAACGAGTATCGGGAACAGGACCGTAATTGCTCATTTCATTCCAGTTGAGACTAAAATAGTAATTTCCGCTTCCATTCAGCTTTACCATTCCACCTTTTTCACAAAAACCCTCAATATTGTCTCCAATTGTCAAAACCGATGCTCTTTTGAAATCCTTGATATAATCCAAAACTCTACACACATTGTTTCTTTCGGAGCGACTTATAAAAACCACATGAGCTCCCTTCAAATCTTTCAATTCCTTAGGACGCTTAATCTCTATATATCTTCCTTTTATAGTTCGTCCTCTGCAAATATTATCAATCACACTCCCGAACGGGTCAGAACCATAGATTGCTAAGATTATTTTATTGGACCTTCTGTCAAAAGCATCATCGCTCCAAGTTACATACCTCATGAAAGTATATACTGTTCCCGCTTTTATTTCGTAATCCCCATACTGAGCCTTTGCATTCGTGGACAAAAAGCCAACAAAAAGCAAGGTCAAGCTGAAAAGTTTGTATATGTTTTTTGTGTAAAAATTCAATTTTGAGTTAGTTAGTTGAGTGAATTGCTAAAGCTAAGTAAGTAGTCAGACAAAATTATCGTGCATCAAGAATGCGCATAAGTTACTGATTATGAAAGTCTTAATCAATATTGAATTGTTACATTAGTTCTGTTCAAGTAAGTAAGTGGACAGAATTAGCATTAAGTTCAAAATCATAAAAAATCTCATAATCAATACTTTATATTTTTTCTTGATACATATGTCTTGCTACTTACTTATATGTCAGTTTTTCTCTATATAAATCTTTAAAAAAACGCCTTCTTCCATTTCTGAATCGGAATTTGATTTCTGGTTGATTTGGCCGGATATTATTCTGTTTTTGTTGGTCATATATCCATAAATATTTTCTGCCCTTTTATTGTTGAGGTTCGAGCTAGTTTCAGTATAAGTAATTTCCATATTCAAGGTTTTGTCCTTGGCAAGTAGTTCTGCCAACTGATTGAAATCACGTTCCAAAATGCTGGGAACTGCCACCGAGTCTGTCGGATAATTGATGGAATAATTGCCAACTATTTGCTGTTTGCCAATTATCTTCCCGAAAAAGCGAAGGTCGTTTTTCACAATCGGTTTCCCAACATCTTTCAAGCTTGCAAAATCGCCTCGCTCAAAAATATCTGCCATTCTATCAATCAATGGAGTGTAATAAGGGTCTTTTGCCGATTTTGGGTCTAAAAGATCTGAATCCAATTCGTCTAAAGAAGCAAACCGTTCTCTTTCTTGCGCATCCACGGCACGTTCCATAAAAAGAATGAGTGCATCATATTTCAAATCTCTGCTTTCGCCTAAATCTCCTATCGAAGTCATGTAAGAAGTATCTGCCTTCATCAAGGCTTGTTCGCCCACATTGTCTCCAAAAAGATTGACTGATTGTATTTCAATTTCTTTGTTCAAATCAAAGGTATATGTGTCTTCGGGAATGGAAATCTCCATTTCATAATTGTAGCCACCTTGCGCCTCAATCACCACATTATATACTTTTCTCGGAGCTAGAATTACGAAATAGTCTCCCGTCTCCAAAGTTGGATTATACACATGGCTGATTTGATTTCCATTGGCTTTCTCCGTAACTCTCAACTTAACGGGAATAGCCTCTCCGTTGCTTCTGACAATTATTTTCCCTTTCAGCATAGAAAGTGGGTTGATTCTATCTGGTTTGAAAACCGTGATGATATCAAGATTCCCTACAGAGGCGTTTTTCACTCGGTTAGAGGAGAGGAACGAGTGTTTTTTATTGGTCTGTTGCACAAAAAACAAGTCATCTGCCGTGCTGTTGACAGGGTAGCCTAAGTTTTCAGGCTTTCCCCAAGCATATTCTCCTGTAATGGTGGAGCGGAAAACATCAAATCCGCCCATAGAATTATGCCCATCGGAGCTGAAATAGAAAGAACTTTCGTCTGGATACATAAAAGGCGTTACCTCATCGTTCTTTGTATTAATTGTGCCTCCCAAATTTTCAGGATTTTTCCAACTTCTCCCATTTTCAGATTCTCTGGAAACGAACAAATCGAATCCGCCCATTCCGCCTTCTCGGTTGCTGGAGAAATAAATGGCTTTCCCATTCTCGGCAAAACAGGCTCCTTTAATCTCCTGATACTTTGCATTTATGCTTTTATCCAATTTTTTCAAATTTACCCAGCGAGAACCTTTGTATTCAGAAATATACAAATCTCCCTTTCCATTCTCTGTCTCCAATAAAAACAAGCATTTCAGAACCTCCGTCTCTCAACGAAAGTGGAATGACTTTTTTACCATCCAAACCTTGAGGAAATGGCGTGTCCCAATAAATTCCACGAGGGTAGGAAACAAATACCTCTTCTGGATAGAGTTCCCAAGCTTTTCGGGTAGAATATCTTGTACTCGGGGAAAACCAAATCCACACTTTCGGTAGGTCGGTTGGAGCTAATGAATAAAGCGCCTCCATTTGGGCGAATTAGTGGTGCATAATCATTATAGGAACTGTTGAGCGGAGGTTTGGCAATGCTGACTTCCAAGTCTTTCACTTCCATAGTAGTGATTTGCTTGCCGTTTTTGCACATTTGGATGAGTCGGTCAGTATCCAAGAAAATAAGATTCTGATTTTCCTTGTCTTTTTTGTACTTGATCAAACAAATCAATTGCCTTGTCAAATGAATAGTTCAGATGATGTAGTCGCCCCAAATAATAATAAACTTCTGGCGGAACGGTTTCGTCTCTATGTTTCAGGGCTGTTTCGAGGTATTCTAATGCGCGTACTTTTTTCGAGAGAATGATAATAGCAAAGTCCAATCCTATATTTCAAATAAGGCAAGCCCATTGACTGGCTTTCCATACCCAAATAAATATCAAGTGCAGATTTGTAGTTTTTTTCATTGTAGAGATTCTCCGCCAAAATCATTTGAGAGTCTCTATCGAAACCCTGACCCAAGCAGAAGCAGGATAAAAACCCTAAATAAAGTGTAAGTATGAGTTTTGGAGAAATCATTCAAATAGTATAGTTAGTTGGTGCTAGTTTTGGGAGTTGAGCAAAAATATACTGAATTCTTTACAATAGCATCCCAAAAATGCCAAAATCGAATTTACGAAATCAAATATGTTGTATTTGAATCTAAAATAAATCTAAGTTTTTAGATTTAAATAAACACAAAATAAAGGCTTAAATATCATCAGATACTAAGCCTTAAGTATACAAGTCTTTATCCTGGTTCAATCGGACTTGCGTTCAATCGGACTTGCGTTCAAGTCGCAAGTCCAAAACAGTTCAAATAACTGATAATCAAATACTTAAAAAAAATTAGGAAATTATTTAAGTTTATCTACTTAATAAAGAATTTGGTTCAATCGTTAATTTGAGTATTGGTGCAATTTATTCGGGTTTGCCGAAACTTAGGAGTTGATGCACTAGCTTGCAAAACAAACAACCGAAGGTTTATTAGAATAATACAACACTTTATCGAAATTAACGATTGAACCATGAATTTTATCTTTATCTATAGACCCTTCTGACGAAAGTGTCACAATAAAAGCATCTATTCCATTCTGCGGGTTGCTGTCTGTTGTTCCTACGGAAAGAAAACCGCCATCTTTGGTGGCAATCAAGTCAAAGCTTTTTTGGTTGCCTTTGCCACCTAAAGAACGTTCCCAAACTTTTTCTCCATTCGCTTTTAATTTTACAAAAAACATATTGTGTCCTTCTTTGCTGATATTCACGAAATCTTCGTCTGGCTCGTAAACCTCTGTATATCCACCTAAAATAAAGCTTCCGTCTGCTCGTTTCCACAATTCCGAATGCTTCATCTGTACTCAATCCACCAAAATTCTTGGCCCATTGCTGCGTTCCCTGCCCATCAATTTTCACGACCCAAGCATCTAGGCTTCCTTCGGCAAAAGAATAAGAATAGCCACTTAGAAAGTAGCCTCCATCAGAAGTGTTGATTATTCTGTTGCTCATTTCATTGTTTTTGCCTCCATAAGCAAAATTCCATTTCTTATTTCCTTCATTGTCTATATGGAAAACCCAAATGTCCCATTTTCCTTCTCCGTAAGATTCTGTATTTCCGATGATTGTAAAACCACCAGCAGGGCCGCAACTATGTCTGTGCCTTGCTCGTTTCCCTCTCCACCAAAGTACTTTTCCCAAACCATTTCTCCTTCTGAATCAATCTTGACAACCATTACGCTACTGGTAGCATCTTCTTCGGTAGTAATTCTGGTTCCCACCATTACAAAACTGCCATCTGCGGTTTCCACAACGGATTTTGCTTCGTCAATTGTCTCTTCCGATTCTATGACGATGTTCCAGATTTCGTCTCCGTTAGGCTTTATTTTTACTGCCCACATATCGTTCATGTCTGGCGCAAAGTTGTAGGAGTCGGAATGTCCTACGATTAGGTAATTGCCATCTTTGGTTTCGATTACATCAGAAATTTGCTCCGATTCATCGTCTCCATAAGTTTTTTGCCAAATTTCTTCGCCAGCTGAACTAAGCTTAACGAGCAAACCATCTGAACTGCTTCCGTAAGAAGAACTTCTGCCTGCCACTAGAAAACTGCCATCTTTCAGCATGACTGCTCTGGAGGCCGCATCGTAGCTTTTCCCGCCAATCACTTTTTCAAATTTGCGCTTTCACAGCTTTCAGTTTTGTTTTCCCATTTCCATAAGAAGGGAAACTGATAAAACTGATGAGCATGAAAGTCAGTATAGGATATATTTTCTTCATATATGGCTTGTTCATATTTCTGAATTGGTCTCTAGTTTACAGATTAGTTGAGTAGAATGGGGAAACTTCTGTTTTGATTTTGATGTGAAGTGTTATTGATTATTGAAACGTAAGAAATCTAAATTTTACTAGTTTCGGAGTTCAAAAATCTCGCTTTTTCGATAAAAAAAAGATTTGTTGTGATAAAATTCATGTAAATGAAGATTTACGTTTGCATTGCTTCTATTTTTGCAGACTTACTTCTACCAAAAAATGACAGACAACTACATTATATACGAGATAAAAGAACAACAAGTATGCCTTTTGCCCGAAAAATGCCTTCTGTGGCGCAACAATAATATGTTAATTGTGGCAGATGTACATTTGGGCAAAGTAATGCACTTCCGAAAAGCGGGAATTCCCATTCCCAAACAACTCATTTTAGAGGATTTGAACAAGTTGGCGAATTTGATTTCCGAACACAAGGCTAGAAGAGTTCTGTTTTTAGGCGACTTATTTCATAGCCAACGCAATTCGGAATGGGATATTTTTGAACTTTGGATTGGGCAATTTCCTAAGGTCTCGTTCGAGTTGGTAATGGGAAACCACGATTTGCACGCCAAGCCATTTTTACCAAAATCAGTCATGGTTTACGATGAAAGCTTGGTAGAGCATCCATTCATATTTACACACGAACCGATTGGAATCAGCAAAATCCAACCAGAACAATATAATTTGAGCGGACATTTGCACCCAGCAGTTAGTTTGAAAGGCAAAAACGGAGAACGCATGAAGTTGGCTTGCTTTTATTTCGGGGAAAAAGCGGGTTTGCTTCCTGCCTTTGGGAAATTCACAAGTTCGGCAAAATATAAGTTTGAAAAAGAATGTAAAATATTTGGGGTGGCGGGAAATAAAGTGATTGAATTGTGTTGATTAGAGATGGTGGGTTACTGAAAGTTCCGATTGAGAAAGCCATAGGAACGATAAAAGAATAAAGTTACTTTTTATTGCGGTTTATTTTTGAGACTAGAAGAGGCGAAAATCGTAGTCATAACACCGCTATGGCGAGATTTTCAACGAAGGATAGACCGAAAAGAAACAAGAGAAATAGGAAAGTTATTGTTTTGTCGTTCCATAAGTTACAACAATCCTACTCCGAACTTTTTTCTCGAAAAACAAATTACTGTATCTTGCCGAACTTACCTGAAGTCCAAAATTATGCAAGACAATAAAATAGAGAATTATATAAAAGAAGTACTGAAAAACATGCCATCTGACTGGTTAGGGTTAACCACGCATAGGCTAGATATTTATAACGAAGAGAAGGCGAAAACAGAATTTTTAGCGCAATTTGAAGTTTTGTTTCAGAATAACAACTCTGAGAAATCAGCTTTGAGCGAGTTGCCTACTGCTTATGATTATATTCGATTGGGGCATCCACTCTCTTGCATTTTGGAATGGGCAATTGCCAATCTGAATAAGCTAAATCCAGAAAATGTAATCAGTTTCTCATCTCAAATGACCCCTGTTTTGGCGGTTTTGAGAACGAACTTGCTTGAGAACAAAAACACTCAAATTCTTTATAATGGCAAATTGCCCGATTTCTTCAATGTTGAAATTATTGAGAATGTTTATGGTTACAAGTTTAAGTTGAGCAGATTGGAAAGATAGAAGAACTTGATAAACTTGAAAAGTCTGACGGAAGCACGATGCTAATCTCGCAGCAACATGAAATTTCCGCCACTTCTCTCAATCCAAAAATAGACTTTTTCGTGAATCTCCATGTTGAAATTGGGAGTGTTTTATTGGTAAACGGAACGCAGAATGATAGCTACATTCCTGATATCCAGCATGTCCGTAGAAGGGAAACCGTTGCTATGACTCCAGCCGATTGCCTTTCTGCTTTGTATTTGCTGACAGAACAATCTCCTCCCATACTCTGAATTTTGATGTAAATAGTGATGTGGAGAAAAACAAAATATCAGTTTCAGATTCCATCAAAAAAGTGACTGGCACAACATCAAAACCGCTCGTAGGTTCTAGTGGATTGTCAGTTCAGTATGCGATTATGATGGGTTTGGTGGATTTCGCATTGGAGAACTATGCTGGAAAAGCCATCAAATTTCTCGTTCCCCCAAATTGTTATGGCGGAACGAATGACCAAGCAAGACGAGTGGCAGAATCTATCGAAAATGTAGAAGTGGTAGATTTGCCAGTCGATGGAGACAACGACATGGTGCAAAGCATTCGTACTGTTTTGGATAAAGTCGCAAAGGAAGACGCTGTTCCGTACATCATTGCCGAAATCCCGACCAACCCGAGAGTGGAAGTCCCGAATCTCGAAGATTTAAAAGAAGCGTTAAGTAAGGTTCGTAAAACTGCAAATGGAGCAACTGCCATCGACCCAGTTTTTATCTGGACCAAACTTTTTGCCCGAATTTCCGATTCTTAGCAGAAGGTAAAATACTATCCACAGTCCGAACGATTTCCTATGCAAGTGGCTCAAAATTCCCGAGTGGCGGGCAATGTAATGCAGGCTATTGCGTGGGAAATGCGAAAGTGGATGCTTTGATGGAAAAGATAGAAAAACACTTGATACTTTGCGACAATGAAGCAACCGATTTCCAAATGGAAATATTGGCAAAACAACTGCCTTCCATGAATCAACGAATTGGAGATGCTTATCAGAATACTCGTGAATTTGTAAACTTCATCCACGAGAAATTGCCTGAAGCAAAAATCAACTTTCGTTTCAGAAGAGTTGGCTGCACAAGGATTTACGCCCTCCGTATTTTCATTGGACTTGCCTACAAAAGGCAACTACTACCGAAGAAAAAGAGACTTACAAGCGGGAACTCAATCATAGGTTAATCAATTTAATGATTACGAAAATCCCCAATGAAAGCAAATATTGTGTAAGCTACGGGCAGTTGAAAGGCTGTTACTGGACAATTCCCGCAACTTCTACACAGGGAACAACCCAAGAAGGCGATAAGGATTACATTGCCCGTGTGGCACTTTCTGCCAAGATGGATCTTGAACGTCATAAAAAGGTGTTTACGGATTTTGTGAAGAGCATTTAGGAAATCAATTCTTATCATTTCGCTTTTAACTGATTGCAAGTGGAAATTGAAATAAGTAAATACCCCAATTATGAGTTATGTATTTGATAAGTACAATTATTGATTGGGGAAATTAATAATGAAGAATGAAGAATTAAAAATTATTTAAGTAATTGTTAATCAGTAACTTATTATTATTATATTCAGTCAAATTATTGCCATATATTTTTTAATTAAATCTAAAAATAGTGCAACATATCAAATCTCAAATTTGACCATCCTAAAATAAACATAGTTAACCTACTGATAATCAAAACTCTAAACCCATTATTCGGGTTAAGTATGAAGATTTAATTAACAATATGATTTTATCATAATTAGCTGATTTTCAATAAGATAATTTGCTGTTTTTCTATTTTTTACTTGTACTTATGATTCAACAATTCACATCTCTGGTAAGTTTTGAGACAAGAAAACTGACCTAATCCAAATGAAAAATTTCTTAAAAATAATCGGAGTTTTATCTTTCCTATTCCTAGTTTCCTGCTCCACAAAATCCACCAATGAGAAGGAGTTGGAGTCTGAAAAATGGGAATTGGTAGAAATGAGCGGGCAAATGGCAAACTCCACCCGAACAGGAGCGGAAATGAGTTGGCAAGAATATTATTTGCTTAATTCGGATAGCACATTTTCCAAATTCAGAAAGCAAAATGGCGAAGCTTTGCAAGCGGAAGGAACGTATTCTTATTTGGATTTAGCAGATGGGAAATATTTGGAGTTGACTTACCCTTCTAAGAATGTGTTGATTGGGAATTGTGTAGAGGAGCATATAGAAACTTTGAGAGTGGAAGGGAATAAATTGATGGGAACTTGGCAAATGTGCGATGGACCAGGATTGATTTATGAGAAAATTGACTGATTTATGGCAAATAGTTTACCCAAATAGTTTTCCTTTCTGAAAGTATGCCTATCTTTGCACACTAATTCAAGAAAGTTCAACTAAATAGTTCGCAAGAAAGGAGGTGATAAAGAACGATGCTAGTAATTAAAGTAAAAGACAACGAGTCTATCGATAAGGCTTTGAAGAGATTCAAGAAGAAATTCGAGCAAACGAAAGTATTGCGTCAATTGCGTGGCAGAACTCACTATGTGAAGCCTTCTGTAGCCAATAGAAAAAGAAGAATCAAAGAGAGCTACAAGCAGGGTCTATATGCCAAAGAGCATTATTAACCTTCCGCTCACTTGAATCCTGAATATAAAGATTCAATAAATAGAACCCATTTCAACTTCGGTCGAAATGGGTTCTATTGTTTTTTGCCTGCGGTTAAAATTGAGTTGAAAATCAAAACCTTTGGCAATGATTTGGCGAAGAACTGAAACGCCTCAAGCCCTCCTCCCGACATTTCCCACCCTTTTTAGAGAAATTTGATTTTTTATTAGATATAATTTTATTGATATTAAATTGTACCAAGTAGTACAAAGTCTTTATCGGACTTGCGTTCAATCGGACTTGCGTTCAATCGGACTTGCGTTCAAGTCGCAAATCCAAAGCAGTTCAAATAACTGACAATGAAATACTTACAAAAAAGCAAATAGGAAAGTATTTAAGTTTATCTCCTTATTTATATTTTGTAATTATTTACCACTATTTTTTGTGACTAATGAAATTTTGTAATCAAAATCGATGCTATTTTTACAAATTTCATAAAAAAAATAAGATGAAATTGTAAAATTCAAAACTGACTATTTTAAAAATAGAGAATTTCAAGGAATTCTAGAAAAATCAAATTTTCAATCCATTGACAATCAGCAAATTAAGAGTGGTAAATAGTTACTATATTTTTTATATTCGGATTGAGAACTCGGCAGTATGCTGTCGATGGCGACCCCCGTCTGCACCTGCCGAAAGTCGGCCCTTGCCCCGATGTTCGGGAATTGTTGAAAAGCTTTAGAGTTCGTTGTTTTCTCGCTTCCTAGACTGGCGGGAGCGAAAATGCACACCGCCAGCTAGTCGCTTTGCGAAATGAGTTTCAGTAGTTCGGGATATTTGGCAAACAAAACGCCTCGTATTTGAATAATTATATTTTTTAGCGATTAGATGCAAATACAAAATAAATATCAAAAATCAATTTTAAGGCTGGGAAATGTCGGCTCCTCATTTCCTCCTTCTTCTTTCCTCCTTCCTCTTTCTTCCTTGTCGTTGGCGACCCCCGCTCCTTCTTCCTTCCTCTTTCTTCCCAATCTCCAGCAAGTTCATCTTATCTACAATTTCGTGATCACAAACTCCACTCGCCTATTTTTTCTTCTATTATTTTCTGTGTTGTTTGGTGCAATGGGTTTGGAACGTCCGTAGCCTTTTCCGTCAATTCTTTTTTCGGAAATTCCTTTAGTATAGAGGTATTGTTTCACGGCTGCCACTCTGTCCCAAGAAAGTTTCATGAGTTCCACGGGGTTTCCAATTCCATCAGTGTGTCCTTCAATGCGGATTTCAATGTCTTTGTTTTCCTGCATGAACTTGACCAATCTATCCAATTCTGGGTAAGATTTCTCAAGCAATTGTGGTTTGCTTCTGGCGAAAAACACATTGTTTATTCTCACAGGCTTGCCAACTTCGAGTGGAGTGAGATAGAAGTTTTTCTCAATTTCAATATATTTCCCTTCGCCTTCAATATCCACGTTGGCAGAGGCAGAAATGTGGTTGGTGGCTTTGGCAGTAAATCCATAATGGTTTCCATAAGGCAAAATAATCTTGTATTCTCCAGTTGCAGGGTTTGATGTAGCAATGCCATCGTTTCCTTCTCCCAAAAGGGTCTCATAAATCAGAGAAGCCTCTAAAGGATTTTTGCTCTCCGCATCCAAAACTCTTCCATAAACAATTACCACAGGGTCTGGCACGAAGGTAATGTCATCTTCTGGTTTTAGGTTTTTATCATACTCTACAACTGCTATTTCCTCAATTTCCTTCTCAATTTCTTCTTCTTCGTTGTTATTTACAATCATCTCGTCTCGGGAAGGCTCAGTAATTTCGGTCAATTCATCATCTCTCAGCTTGATTCTAAAAACATCGGTTTTGCCCAATGAATTCTCAGACGATACCAAATAAGCATATTTCCCACTTGCGGGAACGGTAAAATAAGCATCCCATTTACTGGTATTAATTTCTGGACCGAGATTTTGCGGAGCAGTCCAATTGTCCCAACCATTGCCAATTCTTTTGGAGACGAAAATATCGGCACTCCCATAGCCAGGATGCCCAGAAGAAGCAAAGTAAAGTGTTCGATTATCTGCCGCCAGAAATGGAGAGAAATCTCCAGCCAAAGTATTGAGTACACTTCCCATCGTTTTTGGGGCAGTCCAAGTGCCATCATTTTTGATTTTGGAGTAGTACAAATCTTGTTCTCCCTCAGAATCTTTGCGCTCAATTGCCAAAATCATTACGGTTTTGCTTGGTGCAAAACAGACATTTACATATTTATTATCATTATAGTAATCCTCAATGACTACTTTTTTCGGCACTTCCCAACCTGTGCGAGTTCTGTTGGTTACGGAAACCCCACTTCCATCTTCGGTTCCATCTGCATTGTAGGTGTTTCCCACAAAAAGTGTGTTATTGTCTGGCGAGCTGGAAATCACAAAATTGTTTCCTTTATTGTTTATTGGTTTCCCCATAGATTCTGCCTTATACCAAGTTTCATTTGGAGTTGCTTTTGCCACCCAGGCATCATCTTTCTCGCCATCATTTTCAGGATGTTTTGCCCTTGTGTAATAAAGGATTTCGCCATCGTGAGATATTTTGGGAGCTTTCTCTGTGCTACCGGAGTTGATATTTTTGCCCAAATTTACCTTCACATAACCATTCTTTGCGTTTTCAACCAGACTAATGGTTTCCCCAGAATAGTCTAACTTCATATAATCAACCTTTACTTTCATGGCCGCTTTTATATTGAATCCAAACTTGAAACCTTTTAGTGGCATGTCTGCCCTATTGTGAACTTCTGTGCCATTTATGGTAAAATGCAGCTTATTTCCCTTTCGCTCAACTGCCAATACATTATATTGAAACATTGGGTTGTTGGTGGTTACTTTTACCCATTCCGTCAAACTTATGAATTTTCCCTCCTTCCACTCGCCCACCTTGTAATAACCGTTTGAGGAAATCATGAAGTTATAGCAATTGCTGGCATCTTTTCCGCCCCAAATCAATCCAAAAGCATGATTATTCTCGCCAAGAGTTTGTGTCATTTTTGCCTCAAAGTAGAAGTCTGATTTTGAGTCCATGAAATAATCATCGTAGAAGCAATAGCCTCCAGAAGCGCGTTTATGGTAAAGTTCATAGTGTCCGCCTGTTATTTTCGTGGCAATTTTTTCGTTGGATTCTTCCGACCAACCATTGTCATTTCTACTGAAATCATCATAGAAATTGATTTTTTGTTGGGCAAAAAGTGACTGGCAAAACAAGCAGGCGAAAAGTATGGGAAGGTAGTTTTTCATACAGTTTTATATGCGCTAGTAAATGAAGTTGGTTATTTTCTCTATTCGTGAGTGAAGGGATTTTATTTTCTTCAATATGAAAATATATTAAATTGAAGTGAATTACTAAAAAAATTCTACTAATTCTATATTGGATTGACTATTTATGAAGCTGTTTATTTGAGAATTTATAGAAATATTTTCTTTAATTCCAAATTCTTTGAACAAATGCTAATGCCAACGGATTTATATATCAAACTTAAATGATTATTTTAAACTTTAAACACAGAAACTATGAGCGCATTTTCAGACAAAGTGAAAGGAAACTGGAACGAAGCAAAAGGTAAGTTGAAACAAAAATGGGGAAAACTTACTGACGATGATTTAGATTACGCAGAAGGTAAAGAAGATGAAGTGTTGGGTAAAATCCAGAAAAGAACTGGCGAAACCAAAGATAGCGTCAAAAAATTTATTGACGGATTGTAGTCAGAATAGAAATTTGAAGAAAGCGAAAGCCTCGGACTTAGTCCGAGGCTTTCGCTTTTTTATGGCTTTTTGTAATCTATGAGTTCAATACCCTGAAAAAAATCTTCCGTATCTTTGTTGTGAATCCGAAAATTTGGCAAGCCAATTCAGCTAACTTTTCTCTCCATTAGAATTCGGAATGGCTTTTGAAAGTCTAATATTTGATATAATGAATTCAGAAACAGCTATCAAAATAATATGAAATATCAGCCGACTATACATTTTGGAAAGACAAGACCTCGGCAGCAGTTGAAAACTCTGCCGAAGGTTGGTTTCGACCACGTTCAACATTTGGCAAGACCTGCGGACTCTGCGAGCGTTTCACTTTTTGCACATTTATACAGTAGCAGTATGATGAAATATATTCTCACACTCCTATTTTATTTTTTCGTATTATTTCCAAATCTTTGGGCGCAGAGGGCAATCAATATCAATGATGGAACAAAGGCGACCAACTCCACCACAGTGAAATTACAGCTTTTCTATGGCGGAGCGGTGGAAATGAAAATTGCCAACGAACTCGCTATCGATGAGGCAAATTGGCAACCATTCCAAGAAGATATTACATGGATTATGCAAAATGAAGACGGCACAAGAACAGTTTCCGCACGTTTCAAGACTGCCGATGGAAAAATTTCGGAACATCAGGTGGCTAGTATTTTCCTAGATACAGCACCGCCAACTAAGCCTTACGTGAAATTCAATGATGCCTCAATAACAAATCGCTTACATGAAAATCCGTTGAAAATTTCTGCAAAAAATGCCACATACATGAAGTTGAGCCCCGATGCGGATTTTTCAAATGAGCGTTGGCTTTTATATGACTCCACCATTGTCTGGAATGTGTCGGCTGGAGACGGGGAAAAGAACGTGTTTGTGAAGTTCAAAGATGCGGTGGGCAATGAGTCGGAGGTTGCCTCCGATGCGATTATTCTCGATACAAAAGCGCCAACAGGATGCTCATTCATCATCACTTCTGACACGGGAATTGTAGATGCGAATGGGGAATTGAGATACACGAATAATAAAAACAAGACTGTTAATTTGGAGTTTGTGCAAGGAGATGCGGAATTTGTCAAAATTAGCAATACTGAGACCTTTTATGAGTCGAAATGGTCTGCTTTTCAAGACTATTATGGGGGCTGGCAATTGCCCCTGGGGGGAGCGGATGGAAAGTATTTCGTATATGTGAAGTTTCGGGATATGGCGGGAAATGAGACGAAAACCATGGTCAAAAAACTGATTGTAGATACGCACATTCCAGTAGATGTGAAATTTTATATCAATGAGCAAATGTCTATTACTAATAATCCGATGGTAGATTTATCTATTTTTGCCAGAGGTGCAAGCTTCATGCGATTGAGTGAAACCGCTGATTTTGAGGGCGTGGAGTGGGAAAAATACAATACATCCAAAAAATGGGAACTGAAAGGCGAAGATGGGATGAGAAGGCTGTTCATTGAATATCAAGATTCGGCACAGAACATTACAAAACCTGCTTCTGCCCAAATTCTTTTGGATAGGGAAGCTCCAAAACCTATTTCCATTTCCATAAACAATAATGAAGAACGGACTAGAGACGCGCATGTAACCGTAAGAGTGAAAGCAGAAGGAGCTACGCAAATGCAGGTCAGTTTAGTGCCAAAGTTCAAGTCGTCTAACTGGGTTACCTATTCAGATGCGCCATTCATTACCGCATTCGACAATATTCGTGGAGACCGAAAAGTGTATGCCCATTTCAGAGATGAAGCAGGTAAATATTTCTGAAACTATCTCATCGTCAATTATTTATGAAGCCGTTCCTGTAAATTGCGAAATTATTATTGATGAAAATGCAAACTACACAATCCACCCGACAGGAGAAGTAACGCTTACATTATATGCCCAGAATGCCAGCGAAATGCTCATCAGCAATCATAAAGAATTCCGCAGGGCAGATTGGCATACCCTACGAAACCAAAGTAAAACTGGACGCTCGATGAAGGAGACGGCATGAGGACAATCTATGTGAAATACCGAAGTGAAACAGGTACGATCTCCGACCCCGTTTCAGATGATATTATAGTAGATAGAAAAGGACCTTACGATATGTCCTCGATTGTAAATAATGGCGAAAAATCCACTTTCAGTAATTTGCTTTCGGTGCAAGTGAAAGCGCAGGATGCCCAATATATGGAGATTTCCACCACACCAGATTTTAAAGGTTCTACTTGGGAGAATTACGATTTCTACCCAAACACAATTGCCGTAAGAGACGGCGGACGGATTTCGGCAAGTATATGCTCGATTCAGAGATGAAACTGGCAATATTTCCGAGCCAATATTGATAGCGTTCTGGTGGAAATTGCACCATTGGATATGCACTTGGAAATCAATAAAAGAGCAGATTATCAGCACTGCCCAAGACCGAATGGTAGATTTGGACATACACGCTCAGTATGCTTCGGAAATGATGATTAGCAACAATGAAGATTTTTCGGGTGGAGTTTGGGAGGAATATACCAGTCTCAGAAAAAATGGCAATTGCCCAATGAAGATGGAACGAGAAAGAGTCTACATTAAGTTCCGAAGCCACACGGGAACAGTTTCAAACATGATTTCCGGTTTCATTATTCAAGACAGAATTCCGCCAATCAACAACAAAATATATTTGAGTACCACAAGGGCGGGGCAATCAATCAACCCGAGTTTGATTTTCATTTCGGTTTCTTCGGATGGAGCAGCCATGATGCAAACCAGCAACTCCCCCGAATTCAGTAGCAAGCATTGGACTTGGGACAGTTATTCTGATTTGAGTTTTGTGCATAACATTGGAATGCGAAAAGGAGAAGTCACGGTTTGGGTTCGATTCAGAGACGAGTCTGGCAATGTCTCCGCTCCAGTTACAGAAACAATTTTTATTGATAGAACTGCGCCAAATGATAACAAAGTATCAGTTTCTTCTGCCACAGATTTAGGGTTTGTGAATGCCGAAGGGGCAAAGTTGAAACTGTTCAGCAACGATGCAACGGAAATGAGAGTGGCACAAGCCGCCTTCGATTTGCCGAAAACTTCGTGGATTCCCTATCAGGAAGAATTCGACTGGAAATTTGGAGGAGAAGACGGAATCAAATATCTATATGTGCAATACAAAGACATAACCGGGAATATTTCCAAGCCGATTCGTACTTCGGTGGAGTTGGACAGAAAGCCTCCAAGGCTTGGAAGTATGCGGATTGTGGAGGATTACTGCACAAGTTTATTGCGGATTGTGAAGCTGGAGACCAAAGCGATTGAAGCATCTAAGATGATGATAAGCAACTCGCCCGATTTTTCTGATGGAGTTTGGGAACGACTCAAACAGCATAGACTTTGGCAACTTCCGGATGCTGACGGGGAAAAGACAGTTTACACAAAATTTGCAGATGACGCTGACAATGAAACTGAAGTATTTACCGATCAGGTTTTGCTCGACAGAACCGCACCAGCTGGGCGTATTGCAATCAATAGAGATGAGCCTATGACTAATGAAATGAATACACTTTTGCAAATAGAAACGGGAGATGCCGAAAAAATGCGAGTGAGCGATTCCCCTATTTTCGATAGGGGAATTTGGGGCGCACCAGTCAACAATATGGTTTGGGAGTTTGGTGGATTGGATGGCAACAAGGTCATTTACATGCAGTTAATAGACGAAGCGGGGAATCCTTCAAAAGTATTTACAGATAGCATTTTCATTGACACCGAAGCACCAATTGTTCGCTCTGTTATGATTGATGATAATATTTCTGCCGTTAAAATGGGCAAGAAAGTCATTCTCCAATCAAAAGTTTTCGGAGCAGATTACATGATGATTTCCAATTCGCCCGATTTTTCTGGAGCGAGTTGGGAGCCATATTTCAAAGAAAAAGAATGGGAACTGGAAACAGGAGAAGGCTGGAGAACAGTATATTTCAAATTTAAAGACGGTTTGGAGAACGAAAGCCAAGTTTTTTCAGATAACATTCAGGTTTTCAAGAAACTGTATCATGTTGGGAATTGATAAGTCTTAATTGGCGATTTTGTGAGTTGGCGAATTTTTAATTTGCTATGGCATCGGCCATCCGACTTTCTATTTTGTACTTGTACTTGTACTTAGTAGTGCGGGATTCACATCCCGCACTGGTGCAAAAAGCAATGTTCGTTTACGGAAACAATCAATCGTGATAAGGCTTATTAGCAGGACTTTTTTATAAAAGTAAATTTTGCGATTAGACTTGCTCGCAACACACGCAAAAAAGTTACCTTTCTTTAGATTAAAGCCGAATGAATTTGGACTATTCTCATCTCAACTGCTTCACAAAATTCCCAATCTCCCTCACAGCATCCAGCACTTTGCTATCGGCAGTTACCTTGGCAAATTTTTCTGCCTGTTCAGCTCTTACTTTTGCAAACTCCAAACTGGTTTCTTCTTTCAAATTGCTTAGTTTGGTTTCTTGTTTTTCACTTTCCTGATGCAGAAGAATTAAGTCGGCATTCACTCGTTTTTTCCAAGAATCTACATTTTCTTCCATGCTCAAATCATTTTCTATGCTCTCCAATCTGAATTTCAAATCTTCCACTTTACGGAGTGTTTCGTGCAAATCTTCTCTCGGGTAGCGAAATTCTTGTTTGATATTTCCCAATTTCTGATTCAAATATTCATAAAATCGGACGGAAGGTCTGAGGAAAGTGAGTAACAAAGCCGCCAATGCGGCAAAAGCGCCCACTTCACTAATATTGAAATAGGCAATCAGATAAAGGGCAACTGCCGAGGCAATGTGTAGGGAAATGGCAACAATCAAAGACCTTTTCGCAATTTTCTTAGCGAAATTCAAAGTCTCATCAACAACCAAAATGTCTTTTCTTTTGGAAATTTCCGCATCGTCCAACACTTCTTTAGCTTTGAAATGTGCATTCCACGGAACGGTAACAATCACAATCAACCAAAGAAAGGAGGCGAAACCCACAATCCAATCAATC
Organism: uncultured Cytophagales bacterium; assembly: GCA_963729615.1. GTDB lineage: Bacteria > Bacteroidota > Bacteroidia > Cytophagales > Flammeovirgaceae > JBLIFI01. The sequence continues at coordinate 52,931 of CAVSOI010000014.1, read as the reverse complement.
AATTCGCCCGTGGGCAATTGGAAAAAACTGAGCAAGCCAAAGGCTATTAGGGCCAAAACGACTACACTAACAAAAAAATTAAGTACGGTTTTCATATATGCTCGGGTTTTAAGTAGTCGAAAGTCTTTATCGGACTTGCGCTCAAGTCGCCAGTCCAAAGTAGTATAAGCATCTGAATTTCAGTCAAGTACAGATTTTGAAATCGGAAAGTATTTACCATCAACTACTTACTTGTTACATTCAAGTAATAAGTGCATTTTTTGGTAGTGGTAAACTGGTAAGGCTAACGAAATAAAATCCATAACGCAGACGTCCCCGTAATGCCATTAAGTTAAGGAGGTTCGTCTTCAGTCAGCGTGACCCGACCGATGCGCTCCAGTCAACGTGGTCCGGTCAGCGTGACCCGGACAAAGACTGATTTCCATTGTTCGGCACAGGTTGGCGATTGCGCCCCCAGTAGAACCTGCGCCAGCGTTTTACGCTGGTTCGAGCGTCCACGCTCGAACCAAATTCACACTAACTTAACGGCATTGAGCGTCCGCTGGGCGACATTCGCTTGTGCCGAAATATCCAAAAGTAGCCTTACATCTTTCACACTACCCAACTTTTCTGATAAGGTCTATATAACCCCAATTATGAGTTATGTATTTGATAAGTACAATTATGGATTGGGGAAATTAAAACAGGGTGGCCTGGCCATTAAAAATGAAGAATTAAGAATGATTTAAGTATTTGGTAATCAGTATTTTGATTTTGTGAGTTCCGTTAAATTATTGTCATATAATTTTTGATTAAATCTAAAAAAAGTACAATATAGCAAATCTTAATTTTTGACTACTCTAAAAATAACACGATTAACTATCTGAAAAACAAAGGTTTAAACCCATTATTCGGGTATATAGGATATGTTTTTTCAAGAGAAAGTGCCAAAGCGTCTCCTCCCGAATGGATAAATTCCCTATCTTAAAAGTAGCAAGATATGAGTCATACTACCGCAGAGTAAAGATATACTATACAAGCCATGTTTGAGCAGAGTTTCTCCAGAAAAGAGATATGTGCGGTCATAGGCAAGAGCAAGAGTGTTCCTAAGCCGAGAAGTTGAAGCGCAATTCAGATAGGCGCAATGGCAAGTACAAAGCCAAACTTGCCCAAAATTGGCGGGGTGCGCCCAGCGGAACTAAGCCTGAACAACTGAATCAGAGCAATAATTTCCCCTTCCTCGTAAGATTGGCCGATTAGCAAAATCCAACCTATTTCAAATTCCCTTTTCTCCCTAAAAATCTTAGTTTTGCAGTCGAGACCAGTAATGGCGTAAAAACCAATCTAAATAACTTTACTCAATACTAATAAAAACACGATGGTAAAAGGATTTTTCAATGTTCCGAAGGCTATAAATGAGCCAGTTTTAAGTTACGCACCCAACTCGTCAGAGAAACTGGCTTTGAAAAAAGCGGTGGCAGAAATGAAAAGTGAGCAGATGGACGTGCCGATGTACATAGGTGCGGAAGAAGTGAGAACGGGAAAGAAAATTCCTATGAGTTCGCCACATGACCACCAAAACGTTTTAGGTCATTTCCACGAGGGCGACAAGTCTCATGTGGAGCAAGCAATTAAGGCGGCTTTGGGCGCAAAAGAGGCTTGGGAAAATATAGGTTGGGAACAGCGAGCAAGCATTTTCTTGAAAGCGGCAGATTTGATTGCAGGGAAATACCGTGCGAGAATCAATGCGGCCACGATGCTGGCACAATCCAAAACTGCTTTTCAGGCTGAGATTGACGCTTCTTGCGAACTCATCGACTTCTTGCGTTTCAACGTGGAGTTTATGACGCAGATTTATAAAGAGCAACCCATTTCTGGCCCAGGCGTTTGGAACAGATTGGAGCAAAGACCGCTCGAAGGTTTTGTGTTTGCAATCACTCCGTTCAATTTCACGGCAATTGCGGGCAATTTGGCGGCCGCTCCTGCCATGATGGGAAACACGGTGGTTTGGAAACCTGCCTACTCGCAGGTGTATTCTGCGCAGGTTTTGATGGAGGTTTTCAGAGAAGCAGGCGTTCCTGATGGCGTTATCAATATGATTTTGGTAGATGGCCCAGTGGCTGGCGATGTGATTTTCAAGCATAAAGATTTCGCTGGATTACACTTTACAGGAAGCACTGGTGTTTTCCGTAACTTATGGAGAACGATTGGAGACAATATTGCCAACTACAGAACTTTCCCAAGAATTGTTGGGGAAACTGGCGGAAAGGATTTTGTGATTGCTCACAAATCTGCGGATGCGAAGACTTTGGCGACTGCTTTGGTGCTTGGTTCTTTCGAATTCCAAGGTCAGAAATGTTCTGCGGCTTCTCGTGCCTACATTCCTTCCAACTTGTGGGAAGAAGTGAAAGAGTACATGATTGAAGATTTGAAAACCATCAAAATGGGTTCTCCAGAAGATTTCACAAACTTCGTTACGGCTGTGATTGATGAGCGTTCGTTCAGCAAAATCACGAAGTATATTGACGATGCCAAAAAAGATGATTTGGTAGAAGTGGTTGCTGGTGGAAACTACGATGGTTCAAAAGGCTATTTCATTGAGCCTACTGTTTTGAGAGTAGAGGATAATCAGTACAAAACAATGGTGGACGAACTTTTCGGCCCAGTTTTGACCATTTTCGTTTACAATGCAGAGCAATTTGAGGAAGCACTTTATTTGGTAGATTCCACTTCGGAATATGCTTTGACAGGTTCAATTTTCGCCCAGGACAGATATGCAGTTGAATTGGCTTCTCACAAGTTGAGAAATGCGGCTGGCAATTTTTATATCAACGATAAACCAACTGGCGCAGTCGTTGGGCAACAGCCTTTCGGTGGCGCAAGAGCTTCTGGCACGAACGACAAAGCGGGTTCTATCTTGAACTTACTTCGTTGGGTTTCCCCAAGAACAATCAAGGAAACTTTCGTGGCTCCGACCGATTACCGTTATCCATTTTTGGAGGAGAAATAGAGTTTAGTAGTGATGAGTATTGAGTATTGAGTACTTAGCGTTATTCAAAACCGCTTGCTCGTAATTGACAGATTTTGATTTGTCGGAATGAAAGGCTTCTCGACAACGAGAAGCCTTTCTGATTATAAACATCTTCAAATTTTGCATAAAATAAGTAATGAGTTTCTGTAGGTTCTTCTTCCCAGAAGAACATTTTCAGGCTTTCAAAGATTATATCAACATAAATAATATCTAATTCAATCAGAAAAAACTTAGAACTATGAAATTCACAAGAAAAGCAGAAGCACATTGGGAAGGCGGAGGAAAAGACGGGAAAGGAAATATATCTACGGAAAGTGGGGTTTTGAACAAATCAAGCTACCATTTCAAGACTCGATTTGAAGAGGCAAAAGGCACAAATCCTGAAGAATTATTGGGCGCAGCTCATGCGGGTTGCTTCACAATGCAATTGAGTTTCCTTTTGGTGGAAGAAGGATTTACAGCCACTAGCTTAGATACGGAAGCAAAAGTGAGCTTTGCCGATGGGGAAATCACTAAAGTTCATTTGGATTTGACTGGCAAAGTGGACAAAATTTCCAAAGACAAGTTTATGGAAATCGCCAAGAAAGCGAAGGAAGTTTGCCCAGTTTCCAAACTATTTAAGGCGGAAGTTACGCTTGATGCGAAGTTGGAAAACTAATTGAATGCGGAAATCGAAGATTCGACAACTCCATGCCTTTAGTTAGGTGTGGAGTTTTTCGTATTATATACTCATGTTACGCACCAAATAATTTTGGCTTCAAAACAACTTCTTACAAGCTATACCATTTCCGTAGGATAGGGTTTGCAAACCCTATCCTACGGAAATAAGTTTGACAGCTATTATTTTCGATGTTCCGTAAATGGGTTGCATACAAAGTTGTTTTTTCAGTTTTTACGCTAATATTGTACTCCGTTCTAGAACGGATTTGCCGAAAATCGCCCTGGAAGAACGCTGTACATATACTTTGCACAAAAGAAACGAAAGCAATGAACTCCAAACCCATTTTATTGGAATTACATTATTTGCCCAATATTCAATACTTCACTCAAATCATTGATTCGGAAGTGGTTTGGATTGAGGCGCATGAAAACTATTTGAAGCAATCGCTCCGAAATAGATGCTATATTCTTGCAGCAAATAAAGTAGATAGATTGACCGTTCCTGTTGTGCATCGGAAAGGCGTGAAAGTTCTGATTCAGGAAATGCAGATTGACGACTCCCAAAAATGGCAAAACAAACATTGGCGAGCCATTCAATCGGCTTATGCACACGCTCCGTTCTTTGAGTATTATTCAGATGAGTTCAAGAAAGTGATTTTTGAACCAGAATCCAGCCTGTTCCAACTCAACCTGAAACTATTCAAAACTTGCTTGGAATTGCTCCAAACGAAAAAGGAAATTCATTTAACGAACTCTTTCGGAGTAGTGGATTCGGAATTGGGAATAAGCGATTTGAGAAATACAATCCAGCCAAATTCTGAAACCAAAATCCATTTTGAAAGCTATCGGCAAGTTTTTGGCGAGGAATTCATTCCCAATCTGAGCATTTTGGATTTACTGTTTTGCGAAGGGCCGAATGCAAGTTCGATTTTGAGGAAGTAAGCTTCGATTGGGTTTTCCGTATCAAAATAATGGCAATCATCATTCGCTTTCCATTCCAAAACAGTATTTTTGCAACAATTCCGTTCCGCAAATCCTTAACCTGTGAGACGGACAGATTCATTACTTACTTTGAACAACATGGAACTAACACTAGAAAAAGAACAACAAGAAATTAAGTTGGAGAGAAAGGCAGTCAGAGATTACGTTTCCCCAGACTTGTATGCCATAGACGATTTGCTGACCGAAGAGCATCTGATGATTCGCAGTTCGGTACGGGAATTCGTGAAGCAGGAAATTTGCCCAATCATTGAAGATTGCTGTGAGAAAAACTATTTCCCAAAACATCTTTTGCCGAGAATGGGAGAATTAGGCGCACTCGGGCCGAACATTCCCGCAGAATATGGCGGAGGCGGTATGGATGAGATTGCCTACGGAATCATTATGCAGGAAATTGAACGTGGCGATTCTGGAATGCGCTCGACAACTTCCGTGCAAAGCTCACTCGTAATGTATCCGATTTATAAATTCGGAACTGAAGAGCAACGCAAGAAATATTTGCCAAAATTAGCTTCTGGCGAAATGTTGGGTTGTTTCGGTCTCACAGAACCCAACCACGGCTCCAACCCAAGTGGCATGCTCACAAACTTCAAAGATATGGGCGACCATTATTTATTAAACGGAGCAAAAATGTGGATTTCAAATTCCCCATTGGCAGATATTGCCGTGGTTTGGGCGAAAAATGAAGCAGGAAGAATCCATGGACTGATTGTGGAACGAGGAATGGAAGGCTTCTCCACGCCAACCACACACGGAAAATGGTCTTTGAGAGCAAGTATCACGGGCGAATTGGTTTTCGACAATGTGAAAATCCCGAAAGAAAATGTACTTCCGAATAAAACTGGTTTGGGCGCACCATTAATGTGTTTGGATTCTGCCAGATACGGAATTGCTTGGGGCGCATTGGGTGCTGCCATGGATTGCTACGATACCGCTCGCCAATATGCGATGGAGCGAATTCAGTTCGATAAGCCGATTGCCTCTTTCCAACTGATTCAGAAGAAATTGGCAGAAATGCTTTCGGAAATCACTAAAGCGCAATTGCTGGTTTGGAGATTGGGGACTTTGAAGAATGAGGGCAAAGCCACAACCGCTCAAATTTCCTTAGCCAAAAGAAACAATGTGGATTTCGCCCTGAAAATTGCCAGAGAAGCTCGTCAAATCTTGGGTGGAATGGGAATCACGAACGATTTCCCAATTATGCGCCACATGATGAACTTAGAATCTGTCATCACCTACGAAGGAACGCACGATATTCATTTGCTCATTCTCGGACATGAGATTACGGGAATTTCTGCTTTCAAATAAGCCCAAGTGAGAGAATAGAAAGATAGTAAAATAGCAATAGCTTTTAAAGCTCCATTTTCTGATATAACATTTCAGGAAATGGAGCTTTTTTTATTGTCATTTTTTGGTTGTCTGACAATTTATGTGATTCAAGGCGTTGCGACTAGGCGTCCCCGCAATGCCGTTAAGTTAGTGTGAATTTGGTTCGAGCGTGGACGCTCGAACCAGCGTAAAACGCTGGCTCAGGTTCTTACTGGGGGCGCAATCGCCAACCTGTGCCTAAAATGGAAATCAGTCTCTGACCGGGTCACGCTGACTGAATACGAATTTCCTTAACTTAATGGCATTGGGCGTCCCCGTGAGACAAGCAACGAAGAAAACCATATTTGATTGGCTAGAAATCAGGCTCTTTAATCGAGTGATTTCGACTTCCACAAAATTTGTCAGAGAACCCATTTTTTTAAGGCCAAACAGGGGTTTTCATATCAAGAAAATTCTTTTCTAATAGAGATTCATTTGCAAGTTTACAATAAAATTGGCTCCATCGGAGTCCAATCTTGGTAGAGAACAGAAAATGGGAAATTTCCGCTCCAGCGGAGCATAATCTAAGAAAAAGTGAGAAAAAAAATAACATTTTCCCTCCCTAAAAAAACTGATAACCCAAAAAAGGTGTACGTCTAAATGCAGTTTTCAAAAAATCAAACAAGCTAAATATAGCGCAAGTGTCCACTTGTGCCTTATATCCACAGGCAAGCATTATACGAAAAGACTCTTTTCTGCATTTAGACGTACACCCCCCCAAAAACATAACTTTCCAAATCAGAGGTTTCGCACCTACGGAGCGATAAAGCTATCGACCTCTATAAATCTACCAAGATTCGACTCCGCTGGAGTCAAGCAAATATATCAAATCACAAAAACTCAAATTGAATAATCAAGCAATCATTTTTGTGGCTCTTACATCTAATATCTAAATTCTAATGTCTCATTTTCAGAATCAATTTCTTACTTTTGCGACATCCAATAAACAACTACTTAAACATAAAATTAACACTCGTATTATGGTAGCTACCAAAACCAATAATGCCACTCAAAACTTAGGCGTTTTCGAGCAGGTAGAGAAAATGGGACATGAGCAAATTGTGTTCTGCCACGATGAAGCCACAGGTCTGAAAGCCATAATTGGCGTTCACAACACCACACTCGGGCCTTCTTTGGGAGGTACAAGAATGTGGCAATATCAGAACGAAGCCGATGCGCTGAAAGATGTTTTGCGACTTTCCCGTGGAATGACTTTCAAGAATTCGATTGCTGGCTTGAACTTGGGAGGTGGAAAAGCCGTGATTATTGGCGATGCCCGCAAGCACAAAACAGAAGCTTTGCTAAGAGCATTCGGCAAGTTTGTGGAGAATTTGAACGGCAAATATATTACTGCCGAAGATGTGGGAATGACCGCCAAAGACATGGAACACATTTCTGCCACCACAAAGCACGTTTCTGGAATGCCAAAAAGCCGTGGAGGATTGGGCGACCCTTCTCCGTGGACAGCTTACAGCACTTATATGGGAATGAAAGCGGCTGCAAATAAAGCCTACGGAAGCGATAGTTTAGAAGGTAAAAAAGTTTCCGTACAAGGCGTTGGGCATGTTTCTACTTACTTGATTGACTATTTGAAAAAAGAAGGAGCGGAGATTTTCGCCACAGATATTTATGAAGATAAATTGAAAGCCATTTCCAAATCTCATAATGTGAAAATTGTCGGATTGGACGAGATTTATGATTTGGATGTGGATATTTATGCGCCCTGTGCCTTGGGAGCAACCATCAATGACAATACTTTGGAGCGTTTGAAATGTGCTATTATCTGTGGCTGTTCCAACAACCAACTCCAACTGGAGAAGATTCATGGAGATGCTTGCCTAAAAAAAGGAATCATTTATGCACCAGATTTTTTGGTAAATAGTGGCGGAGTCATCAACGTGTATGCCGAGGTAATTGGCGCAAGTACGGCTTGGACAGAAGACCATTTGTCTTCGGTTTATGACCAAACTTTGAATATCATCAATAAGTCTTTTGAAACTGGAAAAAACACGCAGGAAGTTGCCATGCAAATTGCAATGGACAGAATTGAAAGCGTAGCGAAAACGAAGATTAGTTATTAGATTTTTATAATTCAGAATCGAAAATGGTATTTTAAGAGAATTCATTTCTCGTAAAATACCATTTTTGTTTATCTGGAGTTTGATATTTCCAATCCGACCATGAAACTACTCATCTTTTTGCTATTCGTAAGCCAGCTTTCAGTTGCCCAATCCAAACAAGAAAAAACGGAGCATTGGCGATTGGGTATTTTTACAGGCTTGGTTATGAACTGAAACTGACAAATACTTTTTCTGCTCGATTGCAAATTGGAGGAGGTTTGCAGGTTTTGGGAATCTCCGATAAATCCTCCGTAGCAAACTCCAAAAGGGAAACCCAATTGAGAGGCATTTATGAGTTGAGTTTAGGAGTGATTACTCGTCTTTAATTGGCTCCACTTTTTCTTCTTCCAATAGTGGCTTTTCCTCCTCGCTGGCGGTAGCTTTTGCCCTTTCAATTCTATCTTGCCGTTCTTTCTGTCTCCGTTTTTCTTCTTCTCTGTCTTTCAAAAAGCCTGGGAGCAATTCTTTGAAACTATTGAAAGTAACGGTTCTCAGCAAACTTGCCCCTGTGGTGGTACTTCCTTGCTGCAGACTGAGTGTGTTCACGTTTTGCCTTGTGTACATTTTCATCCGCAATTTTCCATCTCTGGTCAGCAAATACTCAATAGTCCAGTCGCCTACCAAACTCGATGGATCGGTTTCATTTTGGGTGTTGGTAAATCCGCCTTCACGGGAAACCCGCAATCTTCCGTCTAAGAAAGTGTAGGAAAGTCGAAGCTGGAAAGTATTCAATGATTCTGAATCCAGCCCGTTGATATCGAAATCTATCTCAAGGTTTTCATCTACTTGGGAAACCCAATAACTGAGTTGGTTGGAGAGTAATTCGCTCACGCTACTTCCTGCAGATTGCCCTATTCCGCTAAATGTGTTCTCTGGCGAAAGCCGTTTCAGCACAATCAAACTGAAAACCTGCCTATTCAATTCCTGCTCATCCCTTTGTAGACGTTGCTGGAATTGTGCAATATAACTTTCTAGGGAAATGGGCAACGCCTTGCACCAAAACATTGCTCGGATAGTCTTTGAATTTAATATCGAAAGTAATGGTTGGAGTCATAATTGGTCCAAAAAGGTTGAGCAAAACCTGAATCGGATAGCCTCGCCTTATTTCTGGAGAAGACAACAAGCTACTATCTCCCAAACTTTGAAGAATAGGCGCAAGAGAAGCTTTTTGGGTATAAGTTGCCGTTATATCCATTCTGGCATCAAGTGGGTCTCCCGACCAAGTGATATGGGAGTTGGGCAAAACCCCAAACTCCTTGTTTACCACGTTCAAGAGTGTGAAATTGTAACCTCCATTCAGAATCTCCACGTCTCCGAACATCGTGAAATCTCCTTGTAAATCAATCAGCATTTTGAGTTTTCCTTGCCCACTTCCCCGAATAATATCGCCAGATTTACGGTCGAAAATGATTTCCGCATAAGCATCGGGCGTGATTTCGATGTTCAAATCCATCTTGATTCCCGAAGTGTTGACTTCTTCTTCCTCCTCTTGATTGAGCGAGTCTTTCGGATTCACAAACTTAATGAAGTCGGTAGTTTCTGCCACACTTGCCGAGCCATCTAGTGGAATATAAATTTTCGTGCCTTTCTCAGTTTTGGCATTTACAGAAATATCCAAACCAGCAGGAGGCCCGAAAATACTTACTGTTCCGCTTGCAATGCCTGTTCCGTAATAAACCGCATTTTTGGAATAAGGCAAATCGAAAGCCATGAAATTATTCAATTTCCCTTCCATTTGGAATACGAAATTCTTGAAGCCTACATGGTAAATACCGCCATCAATTACGCCTTTATTTCCGTTTTTGTCTCTTACTTCCAAGTTCTTCATTCCAATGAATCCTTCCTCAAAACGAATGACATCTTTGAAATAGAATGGGGAATTCAGTACCGTCAAGTTAATCATGCCATTGTAGATGTAGGCACTTCCTCGCACATCAAGCGCATCTGGCGAGCCTTTTATTTTGAGCAAACCGATTGCCGTTCCTTCAATTCCGTTGAAAATGCCTTTGAACAATGGTTCAAGTATTTTGAGCGACATTCCATTTAGATTTGCCGTGAGGTTTATCTTCTTTTTCGGGTCTTCTTCGGAAGGCAAGTATTTCCCGCCAAGACTCAGAATATCAAACCCTTGCCTTCTCAATGTGGATTTTATGTTGAGTTTCTGCTCCTCATTATTCCAGCCAGAACTTCCCGTGAGCGTGCCGAGTTCGTAACCTGCGAAAAATATGGAATCTATTTTGATATCGCTTTCCAACTTGATGTTATTGAAAACATCAGAAACTTGTGCATCTATATTGGCTCTTCCTGAAATTGGGAAACCGATGTATGGCTCTAAAACACTCAGTTTCACATCTTTTATAAGCACATTTAGGCTGTCAGTAGCGTTTTTAGATAGATTTCCATCAATTCTGACTTTTTGTTTTTTGTTGGTAAATTGGAAATTGTCGAAATGGATTGTACTCAAATCTCTCTTGATTTCGACTATACTCCTTCCCGTATTCTGCCAATATTCATCGAAGAATTGGAATTTTGTATCTGCCAAATCCACCACTACATCGTTCTCTTGCAAAAGAACATCTCCTTGCACTTGCACTTCATCGCCAGATTGCGAATGCGTGATATTGTTGGTAAAAGTAAATCCTTTGTTCTTGCTTTCTGCCGATAAAAATAGGTTTTCTGTGGCAAATCCGTCCCAATCTTGTGCGCTGGAAGTGAGTAGCAAATCCATTTCAAAATCCGCATTATCTATTCCTCTGGAGATACTGAATTTGAGTGAGTCTTGGTAGGTTTCGTATTTTCCGTAATAAATAGTGTCTGAATGGGCATTCAAGACCAGTTTATTTACGTCTCCAACCGCAACTTCTCCGTTCAGATTTGCGCCAGGAGAAATGTACAGTTCCTTATTGAAAAGTCTGATTAACTTATTTATTTCTTTCGCATTCACATCGAAAGTCATGCTATACGGCTCTCCATTTTTCACTTCCTCATAAGCTTCTGAAAGAAAATAGACGGATTTCAGTGAGTCGTTGGCACTGACTCCAAGTTCAATTTCCTTGATGAATCTCTCTGCATCCTGAATAATTTGATTGTAGCGAAATTCGCCCTCGGCAATCAAATCCAGCATATCAGACTTCACGGTAAGTTTTCTTCCGTTCGTTCCATAACGTGATGAAATAATGTCGAAGTATTCAACTGACAAATCAGTATTGTCGTAAAGGATTTCGGTATTGTTCAACATAATTTCCCCAGTAACTGTTTCTGGTTCTAAGCCCTTTGAAATTGGCTTCGACTGAAAGTTTTTGCATAGCCTGACTTTGGCATAAAGTTCGTTTTCTCAAAACTTACTGTATCCAATTTTGCTATGAAATTGAAACTGCTGTCTCTGAAATTTACTTCGCCTTCTACAATCAACTTCAAGTTCTCATCGTCAATGGCAACGTCTCCCACAAAAAGTTCTTTCTGGAAATTACCATCTACTACAATGTCCTTATAATCGTAACCCAAGAATCCGAAAAGAGCTAGATTCTGCATCTAGATTGAAATCTGCCTTGTCAATTGAAAAGCCTTTCCCTTTCACGCTTCCTTCCATCGTTACTTTCTGAATGGTTTTCGTGTCTCCAATCAGTTTCCCTAGGTTGAATTCTTTGGTCGAGAATTTTCCGTTGTAAATTTCTTTCTCGGTTTTCAGGTTGATATCAGTCTTAAAACTGCCTAGTTCGGAGTTGAAAGAACCTTTGGCTACAAAGTCAGAAATGAGTCCATAGAAATCTGCATTGAAGTTGATGTTGCCAAAAAGAGGGAGGATTTCAGTTGAATTTGGGAATGTATTTCGTCAAATCTCTCCCATTCGCTCGGGATTGCTTGAGCTTAAAATCCATGAGTGTAGATGGAATATCGGGGAATCCTATGAATGCCATTTTGCCCTGCAAACGGCTGTTTCTTCCAAAATAAGCATCTACGTTCTTTAGGAGTAAGTTGCTGACCGTTCCTTTCAAGTCTCCCGAGATGGTATATTTATCGTCATAAATTTTTAAAGCTGGAGCGAAAGCTGTCAAGTCATCAGTATAAATGACAGAGTTCTCCAAATGAGCTGAAATGTTGACTTTATGAATAAAATCGCTGAATGCACTTGTAGAGGAGAATGAGAACGCCAAAGAGTCTTTGACAATACTATTGTTGAATTTCAGTTCCAAATCATCTAGTACAATCTTCGTGTTGCAAAACATGAAATCTGTAGTGAAACGTTTGATTGTCAGGCCACTGCCCATTTCCCTGCCTTGCAAATTCCTGAGTTCAAATTCAGTAGTGTCTTTCGCAATCCTGAAATTATCAAAGACACCAGAAATGTTCTTCACGTCAAAATGGTTGAAATCAAACATATTTGCCTCCATGCTGTCGGCAAATACTGAATGATAGCTAAACCTGACGTTATCGAGGATAGCATTATTGATGTGGAAATAAGGAGTTTTCTTGACAATTGTAGTGTCTTTCGGCTTTGCCAAAGCATTGATTGCCTTTACAAATTGCGTAAAATTAAGGGAATCTCGTTTAATCAGATGAATCTGAGTATTAGATATGATGGCATCATCTAAATAGAAATCGCCACCTTGAATGAGGGAAAATACGCTGAAATCCAGTTTCAGGACATCGGCATCAATCATGCTTTCGCCTTGCTTGTCTTCTACCTGAACCGTATAAAATTTTGCCTCATCGAACCATTGAATCTGCACACCTTCGATGGAGATATCGAAACCTAGTTTTTCGGAAAAAGTGGTTGCCAGCTTTTGAGCTATAAATGACTGAACTTTAGGAATTTGCAACAAAATGAACGCCAGCAAAATAATGCCGAACAAAACCTTGAAAACATTGAAAATAGTACTCCAGACCTTCATCAGCGGACTTCTTCCTATTCTTCTGTTTCCAAACTTCTTGTCTCCACTTGTCAGTGCATCTGGTTCGTGGTGTCTCTCGTTATTGTCCAAGTTCTGTCGAATTCGTGCAGTTTTACTATTAGTAATTATGAACACAATTTTTTAAGCAAATTGTGACTGTCGGTCTAACGATACCGTCAGACTCTTAAATCCTTCTTGTTCATAAACTCTATTCTATTACCAGACATAGCAATATATCTGATGATACGTTTAACTAACAAAATTACCATTTAGTACCAAGATATGTTTCAAAATAAATACTTTTTATGACTGAAAGGATTCACTTAAGCCGAGCGTTGCGTAAATTTTCAAAATTTAGTGACAGTAATAGTAAGTTTCAGATTTTTTGGATATAAAACAAGTTGCTCAAAACAGGCTTATCTTGGACTTGGAAATCATGAACTTGCCATAAGATTTGTGGCTATAAATAACATATTAAGCACGTTGTGCTAATTATTAGTTCGGTAGCGACCTTAAAAAGTAAGTCAGACTCAAAATAGGAAAGTACTTAAACTAACCACCCGATTAACAACTCCTAATGCAAAAGAAACTACCCATTATTCTGCTTGCCTTCGCCAATGAAAAAGAGGAGGAATCTGCTTATTTACGAAACTTGGCAAAAGAACAAAGGCTCATTCGAGGCGAACTCCAAAAGCTAAAAGATAATGACATTTGCCAAGTAGAACATTTACCGAATGTGACGCTGAAAGAAATTTTCAATACTTTTCAGAATGAGAATTACCGTGGGCGAATTTGTGTGTTCCATTATGGCGGACATGCCAGCAGTTTCCAGTTGCTGTTGGAGTCGGAAGAAGGGGGAAATGCTTCGGCTTATGGAGATGGCTTGATGGGTTTCTTGAAAAAACAGCAGAGAAATGGGCTAAAGGCGATTGTTCTCAATGGTTGCGCCACGGAAGAACATGCGCATATACTTTCAGAGGCGGGAATTGCCACAGTAGCGACTTCGGAATCTATCAACGATGAGGTGGCAACCAAATTTGCAGAACGTTTGTATTCGGGAATAGCCAACCAAATCCCACTCCAACAGGCTTTTGAAGAAGCAATTGATTTCATAAAAAGCGAGAAAGGTACGGTAGATAAAAAGGCATTGTACCGAGATTTATCTTGGGAAGGAATGGAAAATAACATAAAGGAAACTTTTCCGTGGAAGCTCCACCTGCCACTGTCTCCAACCGAAAACTTGGCAGATTGGACTATTCAGAAAAGCCATAATGCATTGAACTTATCGGAAGCAGAATTTGCCAAAATTGCTTTTCAGGAACTCAAAAAAGCAATAAGTGAGATTGATGCAGAGAGGATAAAAAAAGGATTAAAGAAATACCTTATCGAATCGTTCAATTGCAAGAAAATTGGTTTCTTTCCTCGAAACAGAGTTATTGAGAAAAGGAGTCGATAGCAAATTATATTCGGCTGATAAAGGTGGAAACAGCGAATTTGAAGAAGCTTTCCAGAAAAGGGGAACATGAAACTTTGGATAAGCAAAAAGACAGGCTGATTAGAGAAATCTGGGAAACTTTCAGCTAATTTTTTAGTTTTCAATCCGAAGAATTTTTGTTTTTTTAGACATTTCACTCTACTTTTTCCGAGTATTTCGTTATATTAACTGATGTTGTGCTAAAAAAAATTCGATTTACAGAAGTCATTTCCACATAGATATGAAATCCATACAACTACTTACTTTCCTAATCTTCATGTTATACTGGGTTTGCCCATGCGCAAGTCAGGCAAACTGCGCATATCGAACTGGAAATTGACAAGAAGATTGGTTCTGATTATCTGATAATAGATACTGATTCTTTAGGAGTGTTGTGCGTATTGGAAAGCCAGAAAAGCGAACCAGACAACAGAAGGCAACTGATTTTTGCCTTTTTTGATACCGAACTGAAAAAATCTTGGGAGCAAGCTTACCTAATTAAATATTCCTCTAAAATTCTCAATCACTATTATGATATGGGTTTTGTGTATATTCTTATTCAGGAAAAAGATTTCGACTACAGCATTATGAAATTGAGCCTGAAGGATGGCATCATTAGTCAGATTGCCTTTACAGATCTCGATGACTTTATTGTAACCCATTTCAAGGCAAGCAACGAAACTCTTTTGCTCGGAGGAACTATTAAAGATTTGCCTGCTGTAATTTTGAAAAGATATAGCGAAGACAATAAACCGATTGTACTGCCATCTATCAACCAACTGAAAGCCGAGCTGATAGATGTTGTAATTGACACTAAAGGATGAAGCGATTATTGGTTCTAATGGAGAAAAAACGCTGCTATTGATGGTGAATCGTTCTACGCTAATTGGTACGATTTTGAAGGAAATATTTTACTCAATCGAGAAGTACCGCTCACAAAAGACTACAATTTACTGACGTTCCGACCTTATTTGAAAGATGATGGAACGCTTTTGCTTTTTGGTTCTTATGGTTTAAAGAATGAATCTTTGGCACAAGGAATTTATAGTTTGGAACTGAAAAATGGGAAATTGGGCGAAAATCGATTCTATGATTTTGGCTACTTGAACAATTTCTTCAATTATTTGCCTGAGAAGCGGAGAGAAAAATACATTCAGGAAGGTGGAAAAACAGCTGAAAGAAGGAAAGCGAAAACGTTTTGGCTATAAGCTGTTTGTTCACGACTTGGAAATTGCAGACGGCAATATCATTTTCATGGCAGAATCTTACAATGCACAATCCGATTTCAGCAGAAATCAAATGATGCAGAATAATCAGTTTTATGGCTCAAACTTAGACCCCTCGCTGAGAAGATATGTGCGAGGTTTGGGTTATTATTCCTATTTGCCAAGTGCATTTGCCGTTGACCCGTGGTGGGACAACAAACCTTTTCCCAATGAATTTGACTATGTTCATGCCATTGCACTTGGTTTTGATACAGATGGGAAATTGCTTTGGGACAACAGCTATACTTTTGACGACACAGAATCTGAATTCCCAATTGAGCTGGCAAAAGTACATGTACAAAGTGATTCACTCGCTTTTTTTCAATATGATAGCGAAGAGTATTTTTTCAAAACATCAGAGAAAAGTAAATTTCTGGAAGATAATGCGGTAGCAGATACTCCCTCACTTCTTGAATCTGATGTGATTGATGATTTCGACCATGGCGGAGTAATGAAATGGTATGCTGGGAATTTTTTGGTTTCTGGAGTGAAAAGAATACGGAACAAAGTGGACAATGAACAGAACAGGCATGTCTTCTTTATCTCTAAATTCACTTACAACCCTGCATGGACGGATGTGAAAGAAGAGGATAAGAAAAAATAATGTGATGCTTTACGATTTGGTTGAGGTGGAGATTGAGAGACAAAAAAATATCATCACCAAAAATACCATCAAGCAGAAGTCGGTTAATTTGAACTCATCATATTTATGCCATTTATCAAAAAATAAGTGCTGAAATCGCAAAACAATACAATATGACAAACCGCTAACTAAAAAATGAAGGCTTTTCCGCACAAATACGTATTTTCGCTCAACATCAATACTGCATTGAAAAAGCAACATATATAGAAAGATGAGCTCAAAAAATAAATTTCATGGCGTAGGAGTAGCCCTAATTACTCCATTCAATTCGGAAGGGAATGTTGACTTCGATGGATTTGAAAAACTATTAGAACACGTTTCCCCACACTTAGACTATTTGGTAGTGAATGGTACAACTGCCGAGTCTCCAACACTTTCTGCTTCGGAAAGAAAGGAAATTCTGAAATTTGTCCAAAACAATAATCCCAATCAACTTCCAATTGTGTTTGGGATGGGTGGAAACAACACACAAGCTTTGGTAAGTGAAATCCAACAGACTGATTTTGAAGGAGTTGATGCTATTCTTTCAGTTTCTCCTTATTACAGTAAGCCAACTCAGGAAGGGATTTTACAGCATTATAAAGCAGTAGCAGACCATTCGCCAGTTCCTGTGATTCTCTATAATGTTCCGCCACGAACGGGTTCAAAAATGGATGCGGAAACCACGATTCGCCTGTCGAACCATCAAAATATAATTGCCACCAAAGAAGCCTCTGGAGATTTAGTGCAATGTGCTACTATCAGAAAACAAGCTCAAAAAGATTTCCTACTCATTTCTGGCGATGACTTATTGACAATCCCGATGATTTCTTTGGGAGGTTCTGGTGTGATTTCTGTGATTGCCAATGCTTTTCCCGAGCAGTTTGCCAGCTACGTGAACCATGCGCTCAACGGAAACTTTGCGAAAGCCAATGAAATCAGCCATTCACTTTTGGAAATCAATCAATTGCTTTTTGCCGAGGGAAACCCCGCAGGAGTGAAGTTGGCTTTGGAAATTCAAGGAATCTGCCAATCTCATGTGCGCTTGCCACTTGTTGGTGGTTCTGAGAAATTGCGCAAAGAAATTGAAGGAAAAATGAAAAGCGAGTTGGAAATGTGAACAATCCAAACATAAATGCTCCGATACAAATAGGCACAAAGCGAATAACAGTGTTTTATTCATAATTCGCCAACTCGCCAATTCACAAACTCTTAATTTATTATGACACAAGATTACAGCAAATACAAAGAAGAAGATTTTTGGGTTTGGAAAACACTTTTCGAACGCCAAATGGAACAATTGCCAGGACTAGCGTCTCCCGCTTTTTTGGATGGAGTGAAAGCAATTGAGTTTTCCGCAGATACCATTCCCGAATTCGGAGCAACCAACCAGCTACTCGAGAAAATTACGGGTTGGAATTTGGTTGCCGTGCCTGGATTGATTGACAACAAACTGTTTTTCGAACTTCTCAAAGACAAGAAATTCCCAGCTTCCACATGGTTCAGAAAAGCCACACAGTTAGATTATTTGGAAGAACCCGATATGTTCCACGATGTTTTCGGACATGTTCCGTTACTCACCAATCAGAATTTCTGCAATTTCTTGACTGGATTGAGTGAAATCGCCCTCAAACATATTGACAATGAATGGGTGGTGGAGTTGGTTTCCCGAATTTATTGGTTTACAGTGGAGTTTGGCTTAATCCAAGAAGCGGAAAAACTCCAAATCTACGGGGCAGGAATTCTCTCTTCGAGCGGGGAATCGGTTTATTCTTTGGGAGAAATACCCGAAAGAGTCCCTTACAGCGCATTGGAAGTCATTCGCACGCCTTATATCAAAGACAAATTCCAAGAGAAATATTTTGTGATTGATTCTTATAAGCAACTTGTACGATTCAGTTGGGAAATTGAAGAAGCGATTTTAGCGGAATTGGAAAGTGGGAATTGATGTGTCGATTTGATTTCGGTAATTAGTTGATGTGGGAATTGGAAAATGAGTGATTACTTTTCTATGTTGATGGAAAATTTGGGAAAGGCTGTTCAGATTTCTGAAAGCCTTTTAATTTTGTCCAATCCAACCGAGTAAATAAGGCAGTTCCCACAAAGAGAACAAGCCTAAAAATCCAGCCAAATTCTTAGCGACTCCAACTTCCTGAAAAACTTCCGAAAACCAATAAATTTCACTATTTTTGCACTCTATTACATTTTAACAAAGTAGTCAAAAAAGAGAACAAAGATGGTGATTGGGTTGCGATTGAAAATACTCAGAATCAAACCATTGACAATCAAATACTTACATAAGCTAAATCCAGACAAAACAAATGGCTGAAAACGAAGAAGTGAACAAAGGAAATTACTCGGCAGGAAATATTCAGGTATTAGAAGGCTTAGAGGCGGTAAGAAAAAGACCTGCGATGTACATTGGAGACATCGGAATCAAAGGTTTGCACCACCTAATTTGGGAAGTTGTAGATAACTCGATTGATGAGGCAATGGCTGGCTATTGCGACACAATCACGGTGGAAATTATGGAAGACAACTCCATTCAAGTAACTGATAATGGACGTGGAATCCCAACTGGAATACACGAAAAAGAAGGAAGATCTGCGTTAGAAGTCGTGATGACTGTTCTTCATGCAGGCGGAAAATTCGATAAAGACACTTATAAGGTTTCTGGTGGATTGCACGGTGTGGGCGTTTCTTGTGTGAATGCACTTTCCAAAGATTTGAAAGTTACGGTTCATAGAGAAGGTAAAAAATTTCAACAAGAGTACAAAATCGGAATCCCGCAATATCCTGTAAAAGAGGTTGGAGACAGCGATATTACAGGAACCACGGTTCGATTCTACCCTGACGATAGTATTTTTGCAATTGTTGAATTCAAATACGAAACAGTTGCCAACAGATTGCGTGAATTGTCTTTCCTGAATGCGGGAATCACCATCGTAATGGTTGACCACCGAGGAACTGACGAGGAGGGAAATCAATTGGGCGAAACTTTCCACTCGGAAGGTGGATTGAAAGAATTTGTTGCCTATTTGGATGCTATCTCGCCAAAACCTAATCCCCGAACCTATTTTTATGGAGGGAGAGAAAGATGGCGTGCCTGTTCAGGTAGCATTGGTTTACAATACTTCCTTCTCGGAAAATGTATTTTCCTACGTAAACAACATTAATACCTACGAAGGCGGAACACATATCACAGGTTTCAGAAGGGCTTTGACTCGTACTCTGAAAAGTTATGCCGACAAATCTGGTTTGCTAGACAAAGTGAAAGTAGATATTTCTGGAGACGATTTCCGTGAGGGATTGACTGCGGTTATTTCTGTAAAAGTCGCTGAACCACAATTTGAAGGGCAGACAAAAACCAAATTGGGCAACTCCGATGTGGCAAGTGCCGTGGACAGCACCATGGCGGAAATTCTCCACAATTATTTGGAGGAGAATCCGAAAGATGCGAGAACCATTGTTCAGAAAGTTGTTTTGGCAGCACAAGCTCGCCATGCAGCCAGAAAGGCAAGGGAAATGGTGCAGAGAAAGAACGTTTTGAGCGGAAGTGGCTTGCCAGGAAAGCTTTCCGATTGTTCTGAAAAAGACCCTTCCAAATGTGAAATTTACTTGGTGGAGGGAGATTCTGCGGGTGGTTCTGCCAAGCAAGGAAGAGATAGGGAATTTCAAGCAATTTTGCCTTTGAGAGGTAAAATTCTGAATGTGGAAAAAGCACAGGAACACAGAATCTACGACAACGATGAAATCAAGAATATCATCATGGCTTTGGGTTTGAGCTTCGGAACTGAAGAAGATTCCAAGGCTTTGAATCTAAGTAAATTACGTTACCACAAAATCGTAATCATGACGGATGCGGATATTGATGGTAGCCACATTAGAACTTTGATTCTGACTTTGTTCTTCCGCTATATGAAACCGTTGATTGAGCAAGGTTATTTATACATTGCCCAACCACCTTTCTACTTAATCAAAAAAGGGAAAAAAGAGGTGTATGCTTGGACTGAGCAACAAAGAGAGCAGACTTTATTCGAGTTGGGAGATAATGCTTCCGTTCAGCGATACAAAGGTTTGGGTGAAATGAACCCAGAGCAACTTTGGACAACCACTATGAACCCAGAAAACAGAAGCTTAAAGCGTGTAGATATAGAATCTGCCGTGGAAGCTGACCATTTATTCTCTATGCTCATGGGCGATGAAGTTCCCCCAAGACGTGAATTCATTGAGAAAAATGCGAAGTATGCGAATGTAGATGTTTAAAAAGTATCAAATGTCAAGTAGTTAATATTGAGATAAAAAGCTGATTATTTTGCTTAATGTTATATAATTTGTCATTCTGAGTTTACGAAGAATCTATCTTTTAAAATAAGAGAGAGCTCCTTCCTAAAGTCAGGATGACATTTTTAATTTAGCTCTTTTCTAATATGAGAAACCTGATTTTTTTACATTTATTCTTTCTGCTTTCCTGCAACTCCAATGAAGCAAAATTTACGGAAGAAACAGTAAGACTGACACAATTACAATCGTAGAAACAAGAATTGATACGGTTTATCTTCAAACACTAAATCCTACCGAAGAAGACTCAATCGGAAAAGCATTACAGGAAACTTTCTATGTTTATGAGCGATTGCCCAACTGGCTTTTCTCTGAAAACGTGATGGATGAAAAGCTGTTTTTTAGCAACAATTATTCATTCGATAATCGGATGAACCCTTTGTATTTGGAGGGAGATTTTGATGCCGATGGATTGATAGACGTTGTTTTTCCCATTTCAGAAAACTCATCTGGCAAAAAAGGATTTGCAATCGTCCACAGAAAAGACTTTTCAATTCATATTATTGGCGCAGGAATTCCAATAACAAAAGATTTTTCAGATGATTTGGCTTATGCAGATATTTGGAGAGTTAGCAGAGAAGGGAAATTAGTTTCTTCGGATGTGGATAATCCAGAAAATTCAAAAACCTATTTCCCAAAAGGCAATTCATTTGAGGTTGCTATGTCGGAAGTCGGTGGAGGAACTTTTTTTTGGGATGGAAAAGAATATGTTTATGTGCATCAGACTTGTTAGCTTTGTGGTTTACATTAATGGGATTTCGTAGCACTTACGTACTACGCTAAATATATGCCGTCCCGTTGGGACTTTAAATTGAAAAAGGTTGTTAGCAAACAACAATTTTAATACAGTATCATTTCGTCAAATTTTTCTCTTGATACTTGATACGAACTACTTGATACTAAAGAAAAAATGGCAAAAGGATTAACTACAATGAGCGAGGATTACTCGCAATGGTATAACGAACTGGTCAAAAAAGCGGATTTGGCGGAGAATTCTGCAGTGCGTGGTTGCATGGTAATCAAACCCTATGGTTTTGCTATTTGGGAAAAAATGCAACAGCAGTTGGACAAAATGTTCAAAGAAACTGGGCATAGCAATGCGTATTTTCCACTTTTTGTGCCCAAAAGTCTTTTTGAGGCAGAAGAGAAAAATGCTGAAGGCTTTGCCAAAGAGTGTGCAGTAGTTACACATTACCGACTCAAAACCGACCCAAATGACTCTTCAAAACTAATTGTTGACCCAGAGGCGAAGTTGGAGGAAGAGCTGATTGTCCGACCAACGAGTGAGGCAATTATTTGGAGTACTTACAAAAACTGGATTCAGTCTTACCGAGATTTGCCATTGCTGATTAACCAATGGGCAAATGTAGTGCGTTGGGAAATGCGAACTCGTGTATTTCTAAGAACTGCGGAATTTTTGTGGCAAGAAGGACACACCGCTCACTCCACCAAGAAAGAAGCAATTGCCGAAACCGACCAAATGCTGAAAGTTTATGCAGAATTTGCCGAAACATATATGGCAATGCCTGTTGTGCAAGGCAGAAAAACAGAATCTGAACGATTTGCAGGAGCTGAAGATACACTTTGCATTGAAGCGTTGATGCAAGACGGAAAAGCTTTGCAGGCAGGAACTTCGCACTTTTTGGGACAGAATTTCTCTAAAGCATTCGATGTAAAATTTGCCACCAAAGACAATAAAGAGCAATATGTTTGGGGAACTTCTTGGGGAGTCAGCACCCGATTGATGGGCGCACTCATCATGGCACATTCCGATGACAATGGACTGGTGCTTCCTCCAAAATTAGCTCCAATTCATGCAGTAATTGTTCCTATTTTCAAAAATGAAGAACAATTGGAGGCCGTTCGGGCAAAGGCAGAATTCATCAAAAAATCGCTTCAAGACAAAGGCTACAGCGTGAAATTTGACGATAGAGAATCGCTTCGCCCAGGGTTTAAATTTGCCGAGTGGGAATTGAAAGGCGTGCCTGTTAGATTGGCAATTGGAGCAAGAGATTTGGAGAACGGAACGGTAGAAGTTGCCCGAAGAGATACGGGAGAGAAAGTTTCTAAAGAACTGGACTCTGTACAAGATTTCATTCCAACGCTGTTAGATGAAATCCAAGAGAACATTTACCAAAAAGCATTCAACTTCCGAAAAGAAAACACTACCAAAGTAGATTCGTACGAGGAATTCAAAGAAGTTTTGGAAGGAAAAGGCGGATTTATTCTCGCCCACTGGGACGGAACATCAGAAACTGAGGAAAAAATCCAACAGGAAACAAAAGCAACCATTCGTTGCATTCCGTTTGATTCGGAAGCGGAGGAAGGTGTTTGCATGTATTCTGGAAAACCTTCTAGGAAACGAGTTTTGTTTGCGAAAGCATATTAGAATAGAAGACAGCTTCAGTAAACAGTTTCATTTGAAGAGACGTGGCGATGCTACGTCTCTTTTTCTTAGATTCATTTTCAGATTCGACTAAAGTCAAATATACAGTTGTAACTGATAAATAAAAATTAGTACGTTATTTGATTTGTATTCCTTAAACCGAAATTGCTGCAATCAAACCAGAAATGGAAAAAAAGAAAAGCAACGACCTTCATTGTCAAATATACTTTTACAACTATTGAAGCTAATTATACTAATTGCTTTGCCATTTATTGTACTGGTTCGTGCTTCGGTTTTCTTTCATACAAACTACTGGTTCTATCCTTATTTTTCGCTTTCCCTAGCCTTTTTACTCACGCTTTTGGTCTTGCTTATCTATTTCCTGTGGATTTATGTAAGCATTTTCGGGAGGAAATCCATCAGCAAGAAGAGCCTAAAAATCAAAGTCTGGATTGCCACAATTTTGCTGTTGAGTTACTGTACTTATACACTTTTTTTCCTTTCCAAATCCAATGCAAAAACAGAAGCGGTCAAGAATGAATTCAGCTCACTCCACCCAATTTTGAGAGTCAGCGTGGGAACAATCGTTTTGGCAGACCAAAGTATGCTCATAACCGATATGTCCCGAACCACGGAAGACTACAAATCGATGGGTTTGAAAACATTGAAGAACTCGTTGCATTATCGGCAAACAGATGGCTACGTTCATGCTATTGATTTGCGCACAAATAATCGAAGTGAATTTAGGAACTGGTTGTTGAAATCCTATTTCAGACTCATGGGTTTCCACACACTTCGGCATGTGGGTACGGCAGACCATTTGCATATTTCACTGCCAATTGAGGAAAATCCGAATGCGATTTGAAGTTGCTTTTTTGATTACTCCTTATATTCTGCTCGGTCGCATTTTCAATGCGCACCGAACAAAAGAATTGCATCTAAGATGCAACAACTATTCCTTGTACTCCTTAATTTGTAGAGTTTAACTCCTTTATAAGGGTTTGATTCTCAGTATTTTACATGTATTTTGCTTTGCAAAAGGTCTATTATTTCCTGTTCAAAACAGAGTATTCTCTGCAGGGCAATGAAGCCTTTTCCTTTGAATGCACTGAATTTCCTTCTCAGGAACTTGACTATCCTTTGTGCCTCCACGGCCATGAAGGCGAATCGCAGAATCTTGAATTCCAGCTCGTGCCTGTCTTTCGTTCTGGCCTCGGTGATTCTCAGCACATGCTTGAGGGTCTTGAAAAACTGCTCTATGTAGGTTCGGCTGAACCAATGCCTGCGCAGCGTCTTTGCAAAGATCGTTTCGCTTGGCGAATAGATGACGCTTACCCTCCCCGAGCCATTCAGCCTGAAAAACAGCAGGGTCACATACCTTTGCTGGCTGTGGTAAAACGCCTTTTTCCGTAGGCAGAAGGGCGTTTTGCTCTCTTCTTTCAAGTGTCTCTCGTTCTGCCGATGTGCCAGTTCCTCCGTCATAAATTCCGAATCGATGAATTCAGTCAGGCTCCCTCTTTTTTCATCGATGATAAAAATATTGTTTCTCCTCGGCACGCTGATATAGACCAGCCCATTTTCCTGCCTCTCGCAATGCTCGCTCAGCGAGACGTCATTGTATCCATTGTCGCAGCTGAAATGGATGTTCGGCAACATGACGCCTTCCCTGGCAAGTCTGCCCTTGAGCCTGCCCCAGCGGGAGACCAGCTTTTTTGCCACCTCAATCGCCTGACTGCCCTGCTCCCCTGTTTTCTTCTTGACGAAATCAAAAAACAGGGGGTAGAAAATACCGTCAATATAGAGTCCAAAACACACTACTTTGAAGCCGAAGACCGAGCAGTGGTATTGCCCGCTGAAGAACTTGCCATAATGCGCCCCGTCCCTTGCCGACCCAGAAAGCCATTGGCGGAAAATACTGTCATCCAGAACGGCAGTCACTCTTTTTTTCGACCAGATGGAAGAGTCTTTCAGAGCCATTTCCCTCAAAATGCCGACTGCCTGCTGTTCAAATATGAACTCGAAAATAATACGCAACTTGCTTACAGTCAGCTTCTTGTATAGCTTCGTGTAGTTTTTCTGCAACCTGTTGCTGGCAATGCCGAACTTGGTCAGAATACTTTTCAGCGTGGGCAGTCCCACCAATTGACCCAGGAACAGCAGAGCATTCATTTTCTCGAAAAAATCCAGGTCGGACTCCTCGAACTTTGAAATATCAGATGCCGAAAATACTGAATCTAGCTGTTTGGAAATATCGAAATAGTCGTTTTCCAGGTATTTCTTCGTCAGGGAAACTATCTTTTGCCTAAAGTTTTTTTTATCATTGCAGTATATTTTACGAAAACCGAGTAAATGTTTTTTTAATCGAAACAAATATAAGGCTTTTGCAAAATATATTTGCCATATGATATTGATTATCAATATTGTATGGCAATTTTAATCTCTACAACTTAATCATCAATTCCACTTCAAAAACTTCTTGCAAATCGCTAGGCAAGTGTAATTCTGTATCGGAAACTGCGCTGTAGTTCAATCGGTCTTTGTCAATTCCCTTCTTGTGGAGATATTTTACGATGGATTTTCCAGACCTCAAAGCATGTTTTTCAGTATAACCCGCTTTGCCGAAATGCTCCAAAGCCTTGATTTCTATTTCCATAGTCGGGTGTTTTCTCATCACTTCTGCCAGCTCATCTAAAGCCATGGATGACATTGGTTTGAGTTTTTTGCCATCTTTCAGGAAATGCACATTTGTGAGAGGAACGACTTCGTTTTTTACCAAAGGAGCCATGTAGAAAGTTTCGCTCAATTTCTTTGTCATCAATGGCTTCTACCAAATGAAATTCTTCAAAAATAGGCAAATAACCCGTAGTATGCGCTCCCAATCCGTAATGTTGCCCAACATGAACTGTCAAGTGGAACTCGCCAGTATGCGGATCGGAAATGGTGGAATTCACTTGATGATTGTCAGTCAAATCATAGGTAAACAACCGAACACTCAAAGGCTCATTTGTCTCTAGATTCAATACTTTTCCCGAAATTACTATTGTGGAGGTGGTATCATGTGGGGCAATTTCCCTTACTTTAGTTTGTGAGTAAGCAGTGTGGAAAACGAATAGAGCAAAAAAGAGAAGAGTGTAAATGTTTTTTTCATGGAATCTAAGATTATTTGAGTTATTACAAATATAACTCAATTGGTGGATTGTGGAAATGCCTAAATTGATTGGTTTTTCGCTTTCTAGTATATTCGCTAATTGTCAAGCTTCTATTCCTCGCCTTATTCACAAAGTAAAACACTCCACCTCCAATGAAAAAACAAATTGCCATTGCTTGCTTGCTTTTCTTTTATACTAATTTGCTTGGGCAATCTAGCAAGATTTTTCCAGACAATACTTTTGAAGCCGTATCTGAACTGCAATTGATGAGGGAGGAAATCGTGATGTCTCCCAACCAAGATTGGGTAGAGCAAATTGAGCGGATGATGGATTTAGGACTATGGGAAATTGCCAAAGATTCCATAGAGTCGCACAGTTACCACACAAAAAGTAGGTGGTTGTGGGCGGAGTTTGCCTATTTGAACCATGAATATAAACAAGCAGAAGAATGGCTGAATTCTTACGATACATTGGTTTATCTGACTTTAACGCCCGAAGTAAAAGCAAAATCTCAATTGCTTCATGTCAGGTTGGAGATTCAGAGTTGGAATTTGTATTCGGCAAAAAAGCGGTTGAAGGCAGTTTTGGAAGGCGAAGAGGGTAGGAGTGAGGCGTTATTTTGGAAAGGGAAAATTGCCCTACTCGAAAAGGATTATTCCACAGCATCAGAAATCGCCAGCGAAATCCAACAGGAAAACCCTGAATTGCATTTTGGCTATTTGTTGGAAGCCGAGGTTTGCCTGTGGAAAAGGCAGATTGATTTGGCGAGAGTGCTTCTGAAACAGAGTTTGGAGCGCAATCCGTTTTCTGCCGATGCCCGATTTTGGTACGGTTACGCAATTTGGCGAACCAGAGACGCTTCCCAACTGAAAAACATGGCAAAGCAGTGGGCAATTGCACTAGAAATCAATCCGTTACATTACCTCACGCATTGGCATTGGGGAAACGGTCACACGCATTTGGAATATGCAGATTATGTGCATGAGAGTGATGACAAAGCGTTGGGATTTTTGCAAACCATGGATTCGCTGATGGCAAAAAGAGAATTTGACGAGGGTTTTGGTTTCGGACACAGAATCCGAAAGGAATATCCGAAATCTAGGTTTCCAACTCTTTTTTTGGCTTCGCATTTCTACAATTTATCGGAAATGAATCAGATGAATTTAGATAGTTCACTCCACTATTTTCAGGAAACCTTACAAATCAGTCCGAATTTTGGGGGAGCGCACAATGGAATTGCAGCAGTTATCAAAAAGAAACAATTCAGCTATTTATCTGATAATGAGGAAATTGAGGAAGAACTTTCCAAAGTTTCCATTCCTGATAAATGGAAATCGGTTTTCCGAAACGTATTCCCAGACATGGCGCAATATCCGAGCAGTCGGGTGGAGAAAATGGTTTGGTCGCAATTGTTTTCCTCCAAGGCTTATTTGCCTATGTTAGATTCTTTGGAGCGGCAGTTTGTGATTCCCCCGCTTCATGTAGATTTGGCGACTGCTATGCACAACCCGTGGTTCAAAACGGGCGTGGTGTTCGACAACAGGCAATGGATGGATATTCGTGGAGTGGGAAGTGGTGCCACGGGAATTGAATATGTGGAGCGTGGCGCACATTTTGAGCGGAACGTAACGCTACACGAATTTGCGCATCTGTTCCATTTCACGGTGCTGACCGATTCGGAAACTCGCAGAATCCGCCAGCTGTATTTTGAAGCGATGCGAGATGGAAAAACCATCGACTATTATTCTGCCAACAACGAAGCCGAATATTTTGCACAAGCTTACACGGCTTATTTCTCTGAAAAACGAATTCATCCGCAAAATCATAAATCTATGAATACGGCAAAAGATTTGAAGCAGAAAAACCCTGAAATGTATGCTTTTGTAGATAGTTTGGTCAAAAAATCGGAAGCATTTATGGATGGAGATGAAAGTGCACTAGAAGATAATTGGGCGCAGACTTATACAATGAAAGCTAATTTGTTGCTAAATGGCGAGGATGCTTGGATTGATGGCAAAAAGAATATTGCACAGCCAGAAGAAATACGTGAATTGTATTTGAAAGCAATTGATAAAAGTATTTTTTATTTGCCTGCCCATTTGGGTTTAATTCGCTTAGAGATGGATTTGAATAGCACGCTTGAAAATTTCATTAGCGAATACCGGGATGATGCACCTGTATATTTACTGCGTTCCGAGTTGACTTTGAAACAATTGGAAAATGGCATTTTAGAAGAAAAAGTTGCCTTGAAATTGATAGAAAGAGATTTATTGAAAGCCTTTGAACTGGAAACTGATTGGCAATTGAAAATGGACAATTACTTTACGTTGTTGAATTTCTACAATGAAAATTCCCTTGTGTCAGAAGCGGTAAATTTATCGGAAAAATATGCAAGAGCAATTGCTGATTTTGATTTCATTTCATCTCTTGAAAACGCTGAAAATGAAGCAATTGCCTATTCCAATTGGCAAAGAGGAAAAATGGGAGAAACGGAAAAACCATTGAAGGAATTAAGCCGATTAGTTGCGAAATACCCAACAAATGTAGATTTCCGCCAAAAATATGCGGAGGTGCTGACTGCCAATCAAAAGCCGAAATTGGCAATTGAGACTTTGGAAGAAGGCTTGCGATTTGCAAAATCCAACCAAACAAAAGAAAAACAACTTTTGCAGATTCAGGTTGCAGAAAACTGGCTGATTCTCCATGAAGAGGAAAAAGCAAAACAGATTTTTGGGAATTTGAATTTAGAGGTGGAGGTAAACAGATTCAGTGAAGATGTTTTCAGGCAAATTCGGGTTTTGGCATTTACTGAGAAAATGGAAACTGCGCAGGAATTGCTGGAATTACAGAAAATTTCTTCGCTAAACTCCAACTTTAAAAAATCGGAAATAGCCTATTCCGAAGCTAAAATTCTGCAAGCGCAAGGAAAGCCAAAAGAAGCTGTTCCATTTTTGGAGAGAACGGTGGAACTCAATCCGTACAACATGGAAGCAAGATTTGATTTGATTCGGCAACTGAAAGCGGATGGGAACTTGGACCAAGCCAGAATGATTTCCATTGGGGCGAAAAAATTGGAAATTCCGCCAAGCCATGCAGTCGATGATTTATTTTGGGAGCTGACGAAATAGATTGCTAGATGGTTAGGTTGCTAGAGTCGTTTTTCAGAAAATCCTCTACAATTTCAATTGCTTGTCGCAATCTGTCTTTGTAATTATCTCCCGAAATAGTTTTGTAGTTTGCGTTTCTTTTGTCGAGTTCCGCTTTGAAAGTATTGAATAATTCTGTTCTGTTTAACGATTCATCTCTTTGGAAATCGGCAACCCAAGGCACATCAACCGTAAGCAGGATATAGAAATCATAAGCTTGTTTTTCAACAGCAGAATCCATCCATTCTAATGATTTCCCGAAATAGAGTTTTGAGTATATATGTGTGGTGACCAGATTCGTGTCGCAGAAGAGGATTTTATTGGCGAATTCCTCCAGCAAATTTTCCTGGTGGATTTGCCCGATGGCAATCGCTTCTACATCTTTCCACTCAATAATATCTTCTAAAGATTCAGCTTCCGTATTTGCCTTTTTAATGTCCACAAAATGTCTGGCAAACTCTGGGCTGGCAATGGTTCGGAAATGTTTTGCCAACTCCAAACTCATGGTTGTTTTCCCTGTGGATTCAGGACCGAAAAGGATTATTTTTTTTATTGCGGACATAATAGCGAAGTAAGCAAGGAACGGAAAATAAATAAATAAACTATTTATTTATTTTCCGTTCCCAAGAGGGTAGTGGTAAACTGGTAAGGCTAACAAAATAAAAACCATAGCGCAAGCGTCCGCTTGTGCCGAATTATCCATAGAGTAGTTTTACTTCTTTCACAATACTCCTAAGAGATTGAGAACTAGACAAATTATAATGTAGGGCAATTTATTTTTGCTATTCTTAAAACAGAATAGTAGAGTTTATGAACAGATGAAATTTGAATAGCTGGCAGTAGTTGTGTGCAACCCCAGCTTAGACCCAGAATGGAATACCTGCCAGTCTTTAGGTTATATAATAAATTTCTGTCAATAATATCTAATGAACAAGTCCAATTCTATTATGGAATTGCCAAACTCAAAAAAAAACAAAATATAGAAAAAGTTATATTTCCTGCATGAGTCAAAGATTTAGGGAAAAGAGTCAAAATAGGGTAACTCACTAATAAACAATTCAAAAAGATGTAAAATGAATCTCTTTCAGACTCAAAATTAGCAAATTCCATCCCAATCAAATTTTAGCAGAAATTAAAGTTTATTGGAATAATCCTACTAATGCTTGAACAAAATAAACTGGTTAAGAGTAGTCTTTACATACAATCGGACAAACTAAAATTGAACAGAATGAAAAACGGAAATAAGGACAACACGAAAATTGTTTCCGAAAAAAAGGTAGTTCCCGTCATAAAAGAAGAATTGGTTGTAGGGAAGAAAAAAGTTGAGACTGGAAAAGTTACTGTAGAAAAAAAAGTTTCTGAAAAGCAGGTTTCTTTAGATGTTGAATTGACTGGGGAAATTGTAGCGATAAACAGAATAGAAAAAAACGAAAATATTGACAGAATTCCTCAAATAAAAACTGAGAATGGAGTGACAATTATTCCAGTAGTGAAAGAGCAAATTGTTACATACAAGCAATTGGTTTTGGTGGAAGAAATTCACATTACTAAGAAAATATCCAAAACTAGTGAAACAGTTGCTGAAACAGTAAAAGAAGAGAAGATTTATATAAAAAGAGAATCGTTAGATTAAGATAATAGGGTAAGTGGAATAGGTATGTAATCAATTATGAAAGCATAAGTAAGACACATTCCCAAATAGTTCAATAAATTTTTAACCAAACCACAAAAACTAAAAACTATGGCTTATACAGTAGTAGGATTATTCGAAACACAAGAACAGACAGACAAAGCAGTAAAAGAACTTGCAAAAGCAGGCTTCAATAACGGAATCATTGACGTGTCTCCATACAGAGCAGAAGGAGATTATGATGGTCATGATTACGACTTCGAAAATGAGGACAAGAGTGATAGCTTTTGGGATTGGTTGTTCGGAGACGATGACGATGAAAAGCATAGTTACAGAAGAATGGGCGCAAGATCTCATTTGGTAACTGTACATACTAAAAGCATGGCAGAAGCCGAAAATGCAAATAGAGTTTTGGACAATGTTGGCGCATTGAACGTGAAAGAATGTGATTCCAAGATTTATAATGCTGGTAATGCTGGAAACGTAAATGCCAAAAGCAAGAATTCAAAATTAAAATCTTCTGACACAGTAGAAGTGATTGAAGAGGAAATGCACGTAGGCAAAAAGGAAGTTACCGATGGTCATGTGAAATTGAAAAGCAGAATCATTGAAAAACCAGTAGAAGACTCTATCCGATTGAAAGAAGAAAGAGTTTACGTAAAACGTAAGCCTGTGAATAGAGTAGCAACAGAAGCTGACTTCAATACTTTCAAAGAAGGTTCAATCGAAATGAGGGAATCTCATGAGGAAGCTGTGGTAAAAAAATCTGCTAAGGTCGTAGAAGAGGTTAGCCTTGACAAAGACGTAGAAGTAGAAACAGAAAGAATTCACGATACTGTGAGAGAGACAAAAGTAGAGGTAGAAAAAGTAGATTCTGAATTGAGAAATAACACAAATAAGAACTGCTAATTTTCCAATTGACAGTTAACCTAAAATCCCCCGCAATTTATTGTGGGGGATTTTTCTTTTAGATTGAATTATTTTCCGTTTCGTAAATAATCGCTTCATTTGTGGAAATCTATTTCAATTCACAAAATGCCCAAATTCTTATTCCTCTTTTTTTTGGTTGGATTGTGCATAACGCCACAATTGACTCAAGCGCAAGACAGCCTTTCGGTTCGGAAGCCTACGAGGGAAAGTCCTGCACCAGTCGTTTTCGAGAATGACACCTTATTTTATATCCAGCAAAAAATTGGTGCCTTTTCCGCTATGAAACGGGCGAATCTCGTTCGTGAGAACATCAAGAAATTGGCAAAATTACAACTCTCGGAATTTGACAGTTTGCAGGTTTTGACCTATTCCAACAGTGCCGATTTGGTTTATAAAGAGCAGATTATTGCTACCGTTACCGAAAACGATGCGTTGCTAGAAAGTAAAACCGTAGAGCAAGTAGCAAATGAGCATTTGGAAATCATAAAAAGTGCGCTCATTGCCGACTACAATAATGTTTCCATCGGGAATCTGCTCAAAGACATTGCTTTTTTCCTACTTACCATTCTGGGTTTCTACCTCATATTCCGTGGAGTGAATAAAGTGTTCGATTACTTCCGCAGGAATTTAAAGGACTTGCAGAAGAGAGTTTACGGGCAGAAAAAATTCTCGAAACTGTTCAGCCTCATTTCCC
The DNA here is from genome assembly GCA_963729615.1 of uncultured Cytophagales bacterium. Lineage (GTDB taxonomy): Bacteria > Bacteroidota > Bacteroidia > Cytophagales > Flammeovirgaceae > JBLIFI01. The sequence goes on along the minus strand of CAVSOI010000014.1, from coordinate 20,245 downwards.
CAACTACTCAACTAAGCATTCTTTTAGTGATTTTGCGTGGATTGCGAATTTCCGTCATCGCCATTTTCATCTATCTTTATTTGCCTTTCATGTTCAGCCAAATTTCCTATACCAGAGGTTTTGGCGAAAAATTGTTGGAGTATGTTCTAAGTCCATTGCGTTTTATTTTTCACAGTTTTGGCGGGTTTCTGCCCAATCTGCTTTTCATCATCGTCATTATTTCCGTAGTGCGTTATGCTTTGGGCGGATTGAAGAATTTCGCTTCCCAAGTGAAAAGCGAGCAAATCAAGTTCGAAGGATTTTATGCCGATTGGGCATTGCCGACCTTCAACCTTTTTCGTGCGCTGATTATCATTTTCACTTTGGTAATTCTGTTCCCCTATTTGCCAGGCGCAGGTTCCGATGCCTTTCAGGGCGTTTCCGTTTTCATTGGTCTGCTACTTTCTTTGGGTTCGGCTGGAGCGATTAGCAACGTGATTTCTGGTGTGATTCTGACCTATATGCGTCCTTTCAAAATGGGCGATAGAGTAAAAATAAATGACGTAACTGGAGACATTATCAGCCGAAACCTGTTGGTAACCAAAGTCAAAACGCTGAAAAATGAGGAAATTACCATTCCAAACGCTTCTTTGCTAGGAAACGGAATTGTGAATTATACCACACTGGCTTCTGCCGAGGGAATTATTCTGCACACCACAATTACCATTGGCTATGATGTGCCTTGGGTGCAAGTCCATAAACTCATGATTGAAGCCGCCAGAAGAACACAACTCGTAGAAGCTGAACCCGAACCATTCGTTCTCCAAAAAAGCTTAGACGATTGGTACGTGGCTTACGAACTGAACTGCTTCACGCACGAAAGCCACAAAATGCCCCGAATCTACTCCGAACTCCACAGCCACATCCAAGATGTTTTCAATGAGTCGGAAGTGGAAATCATGTCCTCGCACTACATGGCAATTCGGGATGGAAATGCAGTGGCGATGCCACCTAAGAAAAACTAAATCAAATGTCCGACATCTTAAAGATATCGGACATTTTGCGTTGTAAAAGTAGGATTGATTTCAAGCACTTTTCATTCCACCGACTCCAAAAGTAACCTGCCGATTTTGGTTTTTCACTCCAGAAGTTGTTTTCTACTTTTGATTCATCAACAAAATAACCTTCCGAAAAGATGAATCCAACCTTGAAAACCAACCTTGCTCAGCGGTACGCAGTATTTTTGCTTGCTTTAATTTGCATTGCTACCGAAACTGAAGCTCGGCAAAGCAGATTAGCAGAAAAATTGATTGCCATTTCAGAAAATAATAGAATTGTACTTTTGGGAGAAACCATCCACGGAATCTCTCAGGAATATTCGGTCATCAACGACTATGCAATAACTCGTTTACAAGCTGATTCGGCACTTGTAGTTTTGAGTGAAAGCAGTTTTTACCCAAGCTATATCGCCCATAAGAAATCGCGAAATAGCGACATTTCCACACTCTCTTTCATTTACGCAGAATCCAAGGAATTCGCTCCCTTAATGGAATTCAACAAAAATCGTAGAATTCTACATTATGGTTTCGACCCACAAGTGATTGGATTGTTGGAGGAAGATATCCGATTTATTGTCAGTCAATTTGAGTTGGATTACAAAAGCAAAAACCAGCTCACTCAAATTTTGAATGCGCTGGAAGGCGGAGAAAAGTTAGAGAATGAGTTGAATATTTTTCTGCAAAGTTTACTCAAAAAAGAAATTAGGAAGTTGGAAAAGCATTTGTTGCAAAGCCTTGTTTGGGCAAATGAAATCGCCAGAATTATTGAACCGCTGACTAAAGAAACCTTCCAACCTGAAAATGCTAATTTCCGAGATAGCACCATGGCACAGAATTTCCTATTCTGGGATGACTATCTGCAAAATCCAACCATAATTGGCTTGGGTGCTGGGGCGCATTTGGGAAACTTGAATGACATACAACATGAGGTAACAAAAGGCTTTATTTCTATGGGAAGTCATTTGAAATATTCCGATAGTGAAATCTGTAGAATTCTATTTTCCAGCAGAAACGGAAGCCACAAAGCATTGCAAGATGGAAACGCTACAAAACTTGCGGAATACAAAGAATCACTCGAATCAAGTTACTCCAACTATCCGCAGATTATAAAGTCTGACTCGGTGGGAAAGAAACTTTCGGTCATTTTCGGGGAGAAGCCGATTTTGGCTGATTGGGCTGAAGTGTATAATTATTTGGTCATTCAAGAGAATGTTACGCCAATCGTTCCCATGGAAAAACCCCTGCAATTGGTAGAAGTGAAGAAAAGCTATCGGTTTGTTTTTGTGGATTCCGAAACGCAAGAGCCTGTTCCATTCGCCCATTTGTATTTCCCCGCCATCAAAGAGGGAATTACCGCCAATGAATATGGTGTGGCGGTGGTAAAATATTTGGGAGATTCGGATAAGTTCGAGTGTATAGTGCATAGCCTTGGCTACGAGAAGAAGGAAACCCAATTGGAAAAATCCAGCCTGACAGGAAAAGAGATAAGAGTTGCGCTCAAGCCAAATACTGCCATGATGAAGGCGGTGGAAATCAACTCGGAAGGGGAAACTCCAGTTACTTATTTACTGAAAATGCGGAAGGCAATGTCGGAAACCCAACAAGTTCCCGTGCTGAATTACTATCATAGCTCGCATCAGATTTACGATGAAGAAGATACCTTGGACTATGAAACAATTGTTCAATATCTTAATGAACACCAAAGGAGCGATTTTCCTGAAATAGATATTCTTGCCCGAAAAGAGTTGGATAAAAAGAAGTTCGATAAATTTAAGATGAACATGTCTTTCCCTTTTATGTCTGTTACAGAAATGGATTTATTTTATTCGCATTGGGTAAGTTTGTACAAATTAAAAATGAGTAAACTTTTGAAGAGGGTAAATTTCGAGATGAACTTTGTCGATAGCCTGAACATGATTGAGATTTCGTTTCAATCCAACCAAAAGAAAAATCCAACTTTTAGGTATTATGATTCGGAAGGTGTGCTATCAATCAATGCAGAAACTTTCTTGCCAGTAAACTACAAAGAAGTAATTGATTTCAAAGGAGGAAATATGCAGACTTCACAGTTTGCCTTTGAAGCTAACTATACACTAATAAATGGCTACCTGCTCCCGACTTTGGCAAAGGAGAAGTTACGTTGGAAACCTGATGTTGGTCAGATGGGCGATGTAATTCTGGAATCCACCTCCGTTTGGTGCAAACAGGTTGACCCAGCTTCATTAGAAAAAATCTACCGAACCACGCATGATTTGATGTATTTCCAATACAAAAAGAAGGATTGGGAGCGTTTCAACGAGTTTGTGCAGAGTGAGTAGCAATTGCATGTTTGAATCAATTAATGTCTGGATTGAATTTCCCCTCATCGATTGGCAATTAGCAAAATCCAACCAAAAGTAACTTTTTACATTTCTCGAAGCTTGAAGACTGTCAGCTAGGGAATTTTAATTCCAATTTCTAGCCATCTGACAATCTAGCCATCTGACAATCTGACAATCTGACAATCTAACCATCTAACCATCTGATTCCTCCAAACCTTCATCAAAATGTTCCTCTCCAGTTTCCTCGCCATCGGAGATTTCAACTTCCGTAGCACCTTCATCTTTCATTTGCTTGCGGATTTTGGCGATTGCGGCCGCTTTTTCTGGGGTAATGGCATCGTCTCGGTCAAAAACCAACTCGCCTTTCTCAATGAGGAGTTTGAGTTGCTGGCGATACATTTGGGAAACGAGAATGAGCAATGCGCCAATGACTAAGAAAGAGATGATTTTCCCGGCTGCGCCCATTTCCCAAAAATCCCAAATGAAGAATTTGAAGATGGTAAACCCAAATAGGAACAAGGAGATTTTACGGATTTCCTTGATTTTCCATTGCATCCCGAAGTACATGAGCGTGAAGGAAAGCATGGTCCAAAGTACTGTGAAACTGGTTACTCGGAATGTGGAAACCACTTCCTCAATCTCCGCCCCAATACTGGTAGAAAGCAATACGAACAAATGCTCGAACTCCATGGTAGCATGCGAAACAAACGCCACACAAGCCAACAGTACTGCATATTCGTATTTTGAAGACAAATAACCTTCAGATTTTATGGCTTCTACCAACAGATAGTAAATCATAATTCCGCTGATGCCAACGGGCAAATAATGCACGAAATATGGATAGAATGGCAGGATTCCGTTTACAAAACCATCTCGCAAATCGGAAGTGGCATAGTAGCCAATTGGTAAAAATAGGATGACCGCCAAAGCCATGGTTGTGCCAACAAATAATTTGAGTTTTTCGACTCGGGCTTTCTCAACCACAAAACGAATGAGGAGAATATAGGCCATGTGATAAATGGCAAGCACCATGAATCGGTAATCTGAACCGCCCACAATTTCTTTGGTGTGGAAAAGCAAATCGAACAGGCAAGTCAAATACACAATCAGCAACAGAACGGTTGTGAGGATGCTTGAGTAAGTGCTTTTTGGCAAATAAGCAATTTCCTCGTCATCTTTATACTCTTCGTAAAGGAATTTGAGCGTGTAAACGATGGTAGAGAAATTGACCAATCCTGCCCAGAAACCTCCGTTGAAAATTGGGTAAATCGTCTCGTTCGGATATTTTTCTGGATAGACATTATAGGTCAAGTGCCAAGCGTAACCCATGCTGGCAATGGCGAAAAGCATGAGTGCGGCCGAACCAGTTTTGATGACTTCCCGTCTCATTTTCGTTCCCAACCAGAGCAAGGCAACCGACTCCAACGCATAAAATGTATTGATGTAAATGTTCTTTTTCAACACCAAATAAATAGCAATATTTCCCAATAAAATGACCGTTCCAATCTGTAAATCGAGCAAATCTTGGTCGGCATTTTTGTGTCTGGAAAGCAGAAATACGTAGAAGAGTTTGAAGGCACTAATTCCCATCAGAAACCAGCCAATTTCCGTATTTTCTACCGAGGGAAGTTGCCACAAAAGATAGATGCCGCCAACTAGAAGAAGCACCGTATTCCCCAAACTCAAATAGAAATCATATTGCTGAAAATCAATGCCTTCTTTCAAATCGAAAAGCACAGTAAGCATGAAAAACAGAATGTGGAAAATGATGATGAAACCGAACATTCCCAACACCGCACTACTGTCTGCTTTATCAATATCCGAAGTCCAATAAATGAGGAAAAATACGGTGGAGACAAATGAAATTGTGTGGACTTTCCGCCAATTTTTGAGATAGGAAATAGTCAGCATTCCCAAGTTGAGAATCAGAATATAGATTAGGAAAGAGAGGTAGTGTCCGCCCCCTGTGTTTGCCAGATAAGGCGTGAAATAGCCTCCGAAAATGGCAAATATCGAAAGGTTTCTTTGGTCGTACCAAAGGGAGAAGAATACGGCAAAACCCGTGATGGTAATGGCGCAGGCAAAGGCTTGAATTGGCGTGAAAATGTGGTAATCGTGAATGGCGAGATAAACCGTATAATACAGAATAAATATGCCTGAAAGTACCAAAATCGTAACAATGGAGACTTTTTTGAGATATAAATAGTAGGAAAGTCCAAAGAAGCCGACTCCTAAAAAACAGCCGACTACAATTCTGGCTTCTTGCGGAATGTAACCATCACTAATGAGTAGATTGTAGCCTAATATCAAGGCAAGCAGAATGCTGAAAACACCAATTTTCAAAGTCAAGTTCTCGCCAATGAAATTCTCGAAATCTTGCTTAAATTCTTTGGGAATTTCCACCTTGATTTTCTTGCCAAAACCTGTCGAAGTATTTCCTGCAGGTTCGTTGAGTTTCATTTTGTCCAACTCAAGCTGGAGTTTTTCATCATCCTCAAAAAACTCCTTTATATATATCTTATTGTTAATCGTTTTCCAATTAATTGAATTGGTATCTTGAATTACTGGCGGACGCTCATAAAAAATCTCCTCCAAACTTGGGTAGATTCTTTTTACCACAAACCCATCTTCTTCCTGCACGAATCCGCCAGAACGCAACATCAGTTCATACTCCATATCGTCTCGGAGTTTGGCGTAATCTTCGTCTTTGACGTTGGTCGTTTTCCTGAATGCTTCCAATTCTTGCCTCACACGTTCCATTTCCGCACGCAACTTCTCCAACCGCTTCCTGTCAGAAGCATCTAGCTTGGAGTCGCTCTTGTGGCGGAGGCTATCTTTGTGTTCATCTAGCATTTAAGGGAATTGGCGGATTGGTGGTTTTGTGAACTGGCGAATTTAAAAGCTTTGAGAAGTTTGAGTTGAAAAATCGCCTACTTTGTATCAAAAGTCATCAGAAAACAGATTTTAGATAAAATATAACAAACGAAACTGGTAATAGTTACCGATTTTTGTTTATTGTTAATCCAAAACTTATTTACTAAGATACGGAGTAACAGAAGTTTAAGCAAGTTAGCTGGATTGTAAATTGCAGCTAACTCATTCTTGCTACTTGCTACTCGCTACCCGATACTAAAACTATGGAAAAAGAAACTTACCTCATCCGCAAGCAAGCCGAGCGAAGTGGCTATAATGAACACGCCAACCCAATTTACATGACCTCGAGTTATGTGTTCGAGAATGCCGAGGAAATGCGGGCAATGTTTGCCGATGAGCAAGACGGCTATATTTACAGCCGTTATTCCAACCCAAATGTAGATGAGCTGATTGAGAAAGTCGCCTTTTTGGAAGGAACGGAAACGGGCTGGGCAACCGCTTCGGGAATGGCGGCATTATTCACAACTTTTGGTTCATTACTTCAGGCTGGAGACCACATCATTTCCAGCCGAAGCATTTTTGGCTCGACCCATAAATTATTTACCGAAATCCTACCCAAATTCGGAATCACAACTACTTATGTGCGCCACGATGAAGTGGAAAGTTGGCAGAGCGCAATCCGGCCAAACACAAAAATGGTTTATATGGAAACGCCCACAAACCCTGCTTTGGATTTGGTAGATATGCAAGCCGTTGGAGATTTATGCAAAAAGAACTCACTCATTTACGTGGTCGATAATTGCTTTGCCACTCCGCTGATTCAGCAACCTGCCAAATTTGGCGCAGATGTAGTCATTCACTCCGCCACCAAATATATGGACGGGCAAGGCAGGGCAATGGGCGGACTGATTTTGGGAAGTAAGCAGACGATTGCCGAAGTCAAAGCATTTGCTCGCCATACTGGGCCGGCACTTTCGCCATTCAACGCTTGGGTGCTTTCCAAATCGTTAGAAACACTTTCAATCCGTATGGAGAAACATGCTTCCAACGCCATGCAAGTCGCTCAGAATCTGGAGAAAAACGATGCCATTGCCCAAGTGAAATACCCACATTTGCCTTCGCACCCGCAATATGAGTTGGCGAAAAAGCAGATGAGTTCTGGCGGTGGCTTGGTGGCTTTCGACCTGAAAGGCGGTTTGGAACAAGGAAAACGCTTCCTCGATTCCCTCGAAATGATTCGCCTAACCGCCAACTTGGGCGATTCCCGCTCCATTGCCACGCACCCGGCCAGCACCACGCACTCCAAACTCAAGCCCGAAGAACGTGCCGAAGTTGGAATTGGCGAGGGAATGGTCAGAATTTCAGTCGGCTTGGAACACATCAACGATATTTGGGGAGACATTGAGCAAGCAATTGGGAAATCTGTTTGAAATCTTGATGAGTCCTCGTGATTAGAGCTTATGAATAGATAAAATTTGAATAGCTGGCAGTGTCTTCAGACCTGCCAGTCTATGACTTCTATAATAAAATTGTGTTCATAATCTCTAATGGACTGAAAATTCTTCCCGATGGTAAAGAGGGGTTGAATCCTCAATCTAAAAACAGTTCATCAAATGAATGATTCTGAGAGAAGCGCATCAAAGAAATCTGATGCGCATTTCTTTGGTTGGATTTTTCAAGTCGTGAATTGATGAGAGGAAATAGAGCTTTTCTGAAATGGAGAGTTTATCACAAGAGTAAGAGTTCCGCCAAATTCGGGGCAATATTTTGGAGTTTAATAATTCAGTTCGAGATTTGAGTTCCCTCAAGAATCTGGAAAGCTTATTTTTGGTAAAACCCCAAATTTAATGCGGTGTTCCAATCACGATAGCGAAATGCTATTTTAACGCATTCTATTATCATTCAAATAGTATATCAAGATGAATCTAGGACTTAAAATTATTCTCGGCTTTTTCTCACTCTGCATTTTTTTTGGTTTTGGAATTATGATTTTATCACGTCATATGATTACCAATAGTGTTTCTTATCCTTTTGTTACAGAATTCATAAGTCAGAATGAGGAAGTAAAATCTATTACAGGAGAAGTAGAAGAGATTAGCACCTTTGCGATGGGTTTCAAAACAACTACTTTTCCTGATGGAGTTGGGAACTATGCAAAATACTCAGGTGTGAAAGTCTATGGCAAAAAAGGCGATGCAAAAGTGAAAATAGAAGCAAAAACAGATTCTTTGGGTAGATGGTATGTGATAGATTTAGTGGTTCGCAAAAAATGATGCGTTCTTTGAATGTTCCATCAAAATTTGGAAACCTTGTTTTCGGTAAGCCCCAAATTTTATGCGGTGGACTGCACTTTCAATGCTACTCAATAGAATTTTGAATAGAAGAAATAAATTCCCTCGGAGTGGTCATAGACCCTCCGAGTGGTAAGGCTCTATAATAAATTAGTGTTCATAATCTCCAATATTCTACACTCGAAGAAAACAATATACGTCACTACTCGGAGAGTCGTGGTACAGTTCTGATTTGTACCACGACTCTCCGAGTAGTCACATTTTTACCACGACTCTCCGAGTAGTCACATTTTTACATAACTAAATTTAGTTTATACTTCAAAGCTGTTGATTTGATAGTAATAGCCGATAACTCCTAGCTGTCGGAACACTGCCCCATCAATAACTCACAAATGGCATTTCCCCAACAAACGCATCACTCTCGACTTGCTTCAAAATGAAATCTGCCAAATCTGCTCTGGCTATTTTCGTGCCTGAATTTACGCCCACCCAGCCAATTCTATATTCTCCTTTTTTCTCATCGTTGGTCAGTCTCGGTCCACGGACAATCATCCAATCCAATCCACTTTCTGCCAATACTTTATGGTGTTCAACCGCATCGTTCAGCACTTTAGGAACGGCAATTTTCATAATCGTCCTGATGACTTTGTCCATAAATTTAGGTTCATCTTTTTCAGGATAAGGAAGTCCACCGCCCGAAAGAGAGATGATTTTGCTAATATTTTTCTGTTTCATGGCATTTACTATGTTTTTAGTGCCGTTGGTTTGCAACCATTCTGGCGAACCTTTCACATGCCCGAACAGACTTACCACCAAATCACTACCTTTAATTGTAGCGTGTACATCTTCTGAATTGAGCACATCGCCTTGAATGATTTCCAGATTTTTATTTTTATAGGAACTCAATTTTTCAGGAGTTCTTACCAATGCCTTGATTTGGTAATTGCTGGCGAGAGCCAATTCTAAAAACTCTTTGCCACTCTGCCCTGATGCACCAAATAATGCTATTTTTTTCATCGCTCAATAAGTTAAGATTTAAAATTATATACGAAATTAACTACATTCGCATTAGCTAACTAATAGTCAGGTACTAACCTTTTTGTGTGTATGGAAAATGACAAGATATACGTAACCGCCCGTTGCCCAATCCGAACTACTTTGGAGTTGGTAGGAGGAAAGTGGAAACTCTTAATTTTAAGACAGCTTTACAGCGAACCGTTGAGATTGAGCAAATTGAAATCGCTCATTCCCGATATCAGCGAGAAAATGCTCATTCAAGAATTGAAGCTAATGGTTGACAGCAACCTTGTCCACAGAAAAAATTTTGGGGAAGTTCCCCCAAGAGTAGAATATTCCCTCACAGAGAAAGGGCAACTTGTGAAGCCATTGATTGAAGAAATGGTTGACTTTGCACAGGCTTATACATCTTAGGATAGAATTTCTCACTAAGTTGTTTCATAGGAAAGTCCTTTATTCCTATCTTGCCATCATCATTCGCGACTTCAAAATAAATGTGCGTAAAGCGAAATAATTTTGGGGCAAAAGAAAAACCAAACTTCTAGTGCATTGAGTTCTAAGTTTGTGTCTGTATTTTTGGAATATTGTTTTCTTCTGCAAAGCAAAATTTTCAGTGGTTCGACATTTCGACATAGCCTAGCTACGGCTAAGAATTTTAATGCAGTAGAAGGAAATAAGAAACAAAAATAGCAACACAAACTTAGGAATTGATGCACTAGCTTCAGCTAGTGGTGTCGAGTTCTATATTTTAAGAGTCTCAAAGTAGAACTAAGTAGGTGGAAGGAATTATTTAACATTTTGATTTTAATGTAATATTCTGACTTTCAATAACTTAATTTATTTTCTTGCTATTTCTTACTTGTACTTACGAATATGATAAAAGTTAAAGCCAAAAATAAAGAGTTTTCGTTGGAGTCATCCGACAAAGGAATTTCCGTAAATGGAGAGCCATTTGATTGGGATTTCTCACAAATTGCTGAGGGGAAGTTCCACATCATCCGAAACCATAAATCTTACCGAGCGGAGTTGGTTGAGGCAGATTTTGAAGCTAAAACCTTCAAAATCAAGGTAAACGAGCAAATTTTCGATTTGGAAGCAAAGGATAGATTCGACTTACTCTTGGAAAAAATGGGAATGGCAAACGCTACGGTTCAGAAAATAAATGAACTCAAAGCACCAATGCCAGGCTTAGTATTGCAAATCATTGCCAAACGAGGCGAAGAAGTGAAGAAAGGAGATAAACTCTTGATTTTGGAAGCTATGAAAATGGAGAATATTCTGAAATCTCCAAGCGATGGAATCATAAAATCCATCAAAGCAGAAGAAGGGAAAAATGTAGAGAAAAATCAGGTTTTGGTGGTTTTTGAATAAAGAAAGAAAGTCGATAAAACGAAAAAGGTGTGTAGATACAAACTGTATCTACACACCTTTTTTCTTTTTATATTCTTCCAAAAATGATTCTGCTTCTGCAACAGTTTCGAAGCCCTTGATTTCCCTACCTAATGTTCTTGCCATAAATTTTGCCTGCATAGTAGATATATCATCTTTTGGCAACACCGTAAGCATTATCAATGGTCGCAGTTGTGCAACCTGCTTTATTCCTTCCAAATGTATCTGCTCCTGAACCTCTTTCGGGTGAGTGAGCATATCAGTTATATCGAGAATTACTGAGAATTTTAAGTCTAGCTTAAACTTGAGTGTGTCCACAATCTGCTTCAAATAATCTGGAACCACTTCTGGAGAACGCCAAAAACCAATAGGTTTCAAAACCATGTAGTTTTTCTCCTTGTTTATCTCAATTCTGTAATATTTATTATCGTATAAAGTCGTTTTCATATATATATATATATATATATTCAATATCTCAAAAATCTAACATCTAAAATTATTAAACTTCTCTTTCATAAGTAAATAACTAAACTAACACTCATTAACTTATGTTCTCAGTAGTTCTAAATAGGTATTAGAGTTTATGAATAGAAAAAAAAGGTTGTCTGACAAATTTTGTGGTGTTTAGTAAATAGTAAAAAATAATACGCATTTTCTGCGCTAAAAGCGCAGAAAATGCGCTCTTTTCCTTCAAGCGTCCTCGCTTGAAGGCTACTCCACAAAAATGTCAGACAACCAAAAATAATAAGTAGCTGGCGGTATCTTTAGACCTGCCAGTATGCCTTACATAACAAATTAGTGTTCATAATCTCTAATGCTAAAGAAACAATAAGAGTATGTTTGGATTGATTTTTTGGGAATTTTATAAGATGTTCAAAACAGGCTTTCTAGTGCATTGAGTTCTAAGTTTGTGTCTGTATTTTTTGGAATATTATTTTCTTCTGCAAGGCAAAATCTGAATGGTTCGGCAATCCGATGGTTCGACATTTCGACATATCCATAGCTACGGCTAAGAACGTTAATGCAGTAGAAGGAAAAAAGATACATAAAATACAATCACGAACTTAGGAATTGATGCACTAGGTATTTTTGAAAAGCCGTAGAAACCAAAAACAAGTCGATTCAAACATACTCTAAACCATGGCGCAAGCATCCGCTCAATGCTGTCAAATTAAGGAATGTAAGTAGTCAGACGAAATTGTCATAACATCTTGCCTTTTGTAAGGTGCTGATTGTCAATACGCAATCTACTACGGCATCGACCATCCAGCAGTTCCCGCTTTGGAATTGAATTAGGCTCATTTTTTATATTTCTAGGCTTTTACTCTTCAATTTTGACGTTCTAGCGTGATTGGAACACGGATTCTTTCAGAATACACGGACTTCGCACACAGATTGACACGGAAAACATAAATAAAAATACTTTATACTCGTTAATTTTTATTGGAAAGCAACTTTTTCGTGCTGAGAATCTAAAGCGGGAACTGCTGTCGACCATCCGACTTTCTATTTTGTACTTGTACTTATATGTTTAATTTCATATCAAAGAAAAAGCGTGATTTGAAAATATCAGTTCTGTAGGACGTAGCTCTAGCTGGGTCTAATCACAAACGGAAAGTGTTGAAAACGCTTTTCAACATTAAGTTGACAGCATTGAGCATCCGCTCAATGCCGTTAAGTTAAGGAGATTTGACTTCAGTCGGAGACTGATTTCCATTTTCGGCACAGGTTCTGAGAACCTGCGCCAGCGTTTTACGCTGGTTCAAGCGTCCACGCTTGAACCCAAAAGTGCAATCTTTACACTAACTTAATGGCATTGAGCATCCGCTTGTGCCGAATCATCCATAGAGTAGCATTACTTTCACACTACCGTGTTGTCAATGAAAAAAGCAAGCAACTAAAAAATATAGTTGCTTGCTTTTTTTCTCGAAGAGAAATGCAGTAGTATGTTTCTACATATTTTCTTGTGCTTCACTTTTCTTTTCAACTTCTACCTTCTTTACCTCTTTTTTGGCGTAAGTAGGACAAGTTTTATATACGCAAGAAGAAAAGCCAAAAAGCATTAGGGCTAAAACAGCTATTTTAATTTTCATGATACTCTGATTTTGGGGTTAGCAATTGGTATTACAAATATAAGATATATATTCAATTATTTTTTCAAATCTGTACAAGAATCAAGGTAATTGATAAACTTTCTGTCATAAAATTGTATTATTCTCCTATTTAATTATACAATAAGATAATTTTTTAATGTAACAAATAGGTAAGTTTCAGTCTAAAAATAGAAAAATACTAAATCATCATGTTGCATCCTCTGATTTCGGAATTGTCGAATCTGCCTAGAATCTCAAAACTGCTATTGTCTGCAAAACGACCTATATCTTTTGTTTCAATGAAGCAACAAGAGTGAATATTGCCTAAATCTATTACATTGACTCCTCCAGTTCTGCCTATTCCATTGATTTTTCGCATTGGGTCGTTCATTTCCCTGAGCAAAATCCTCATGGTCTTAGATTCTTTGAAACTTCCATTTCCATCAGAATAAGATTGGGAAAGTAACTCGGTCATTCCGTATTCCGAATGAACCTCATTTACATTGAAACCCTTTCGGAAAATCTCATGAAGTTCTGCCCTTACAATTTCCTTCCTTCTTCCCTTCATTCCTCCTGTTTCTGTCAGAACACAACCCGATAAATCTAAATCATGCTTCTCCAACAAATCCATTAGAGCAAAAGTAACGCCAATCAGCATAATCTGATTTTTTGATTTGGTTAGCTCGCTCAATTTCCGCACTAGTTCTTCTTGATTATACAAATAAAAACCAGAATGGTTGCCCGAGAGCTTTATGAAGTTGTCTATCATGTAAACCAAAGAAGCATCTGAACGTTCCAAATAAGAAGGAAGCAAGGCGAGAATATTCCAGTTTTCGATTGCCCCATACTCCAACTCAAAAAGATGTGTGGAAAGCCGATGGTAGAAAGATAAGTCTTGCACGAAATGTTGGCTAGTAGTTGCCCCAGTCGTTCCGCTACTTCTGAAAACCACCTCTGGCTCAATTCCTTCGCACAGCACTCGTTGCGTTTTGAAAAATTCTATGGGCAGGAACGGAATTTGGCTTATTTGCGTTACTCCTTTTGGCTGGATTTTGAGATAATGTAAATAAGACTTGTAAATCGGATTGTGTTGCGACTGATAATGAAAAGCTTCCAAAGCCAACTCTTCGAAAATGAAGTCGGTAAATAACTTTTCTTGAAAATTTTTATAGAACTTAGCCATAGATTTCGTGTTGAGTTGCAAGTATAGCAATCTTAAATATCCAACTTTAATTTGAAACTTATATTAACTTCGATTTAGTAAATAGAAAGCATGAGAAATATACGCATCATATTTTATTGTTTCATTGCACTTTCAGTGATGAGTTGCTACAATGAACCCGAAGACTTTCCTAATGAACCTATCATAAGAATTACGAGTATTACCAATGAATATTTGCCGCCACCACCTGGGTCTGGGTCAGTTGCTACAGGAGATAACTTGGTTGCAATTTCTCTTGAATTTCAGGATGGAGATGGAGATTTGGGACTCAATTCAGAAGACCAAGTCCAGGGAACTAAATTCGCGCCCAAAGTTTTTATTGATGGAGATAGTGTCATCAATGAATTTCATAACAATTATTTTATTGACCTCTACAAAATAAAGAATAACGAGAGAGTCTTGGTAGTATTTCTCGATACTGTGTCTTATGACGCAACCTTTGGCAGGCTTTCAACAGATGGCAGTAGCTCGGCAATCGCAGGAACACTCATTCAGACCATTAGCATTCCTTTAGAAACGCCTTTGGAGGTAGGCGATACATTAGAATTTGACGTGCAAATTGCAGACCGTTCCTTCAACCTTAGCAATCAGGTTACGACTCCGAGGATTGTGTTATTGGGAAATTGACATTTTTACTATATTCGCACTCGAAAGACGATGGAACTTGACTTCTATCGTCTTTTGCATTTGAATCCAACCAGAAAAACAGCATAAAATGAAAGATTTAATAGCCGAATTAGAATGGCGGGGAATGATTCATCAGACCACTCCCGAGATAGAAGCGCAACTTCATAAGGAGATGACAGTCGGGTATATTGGCTACGACCCAACTGCGGAGTCTCTTCATATTGGGAATTTGGCTACCATTATGTTGCTGAAACATCTGCAAATGTCTGGGCACAAGCCTGTTGCCTTGGTGGGTGGGGCAACGGGTATGGTTGGAGACCCTTCTGGCAAATCTGAGGAGAGAAATCTACTTGATGAAGAAACCTTAAACAAAAATCAGGCAGGAATTAAGAAGCAATTAGAGAAGTTTTTGGATTTTGATTGTGGAGATAATTCTGCGGAAATCCTCAATAATTACGATTGGTTCAAGGAGTTCAACTTCCTGGATTTCCTTCGGGATGTGGGCAAACACATTACCGTAAACTATATGATGGCAAAAGATTCGGTAAAAAAGCGGTTGGAGACGGGGCTTTCCTTCACTGAATTCTCTTACCAAATGTTGCAAGGTTATGACTTCTTCCACCTCAACAAGAACCACCAAATAAAACTGCAAATGGGCGGTTCTGACCAATGGGGAAATATTACCACAGGAACGGAACTCATCCGAAGGATGGGCGGTGGAGACGCTTTTGCACTAACCTGCCCTTTGGTAACTAAATCGGATGGAACGAAATTCGGGAAATCTGAGAAGGGAAATATTTGGTTGGATTCAGAAATGACTTCGCCATACGAGTTCTACCAATTTTGGCTCAACTGTTCGGATGACGATGCACCAAACCTGATTCGAGTTTTTACACTTTTCAGCAAAGGGGAAATTGAGGAAATGGAGAATCAACATGCTGAAGCTCCGCATTTGAGAGTACTCCAAAAGGCAATGGCAGAAGACATTACAGTAAGAGTGCACGGCAAAGAAGCTTATGATAAGGCGGTAGAGGCTTCTCGAATTCTTTTTGACAAAAAAGCGAGTTTTGAGGATTTGAAGAGCATTGATTTGCCAACTTGGAAAGGAATATCTGGCCAACTCACTTTGGCAACCATATCGAAGTCCGATTTTTCTGAGATTGATGATGTCTCCAGTTTGGTTTCCAACGGAACGGATAATGCAATATTCAACTCTAAAGGAGAAGCCATGAGAATGATTAAAGGTGGAGGTTTGAGCATTAACAAAATCAAAGTGTCTGACCCAAAATCGGAAGTTAACTTCGATTTAATTCACGATAAATTTCTACTAGTCCAGAAAGGAAAGCGAGATTTTTATTTGTTGGAAGTAATAGGGTAAATTTGATGAAACACAGAAAAAGCCAAAATCCCCGAATGAAATTTTTCATTCGGGGATTTTGGCTTCTCCTAAATCAGTAGGCGAAAGTACAGAACTAAAAATTGAGTTAGTCAATTATCTTGAACTCTGTTCTTCTGTTCAAAGCGTGGTCGCCCTCACTACAAGTAACTCCGTCTGCACATTTGTTCACCAATTTGGTTTCTCCGTATCCTTTGGCAACCATTCGGTTTCTGTTCACTCCTTTGCTAATCAGATAGTTCACAACTGATTCGGCTCTTCTTTGCGATAGCGATTTGTTGTTTGCATTGCTTCCTCTAGAATCTGTATGAGAAGAAAGCTCTACTCTTACATCTGGTTGGTCGGTCAGGAATTTATACAATTTCTCGTCTATAATCTCCTTGGAATTCCCAGTAAGTTCTGCACTTCCGACTTTGTAGAAAACAGGAAGAACTTCTCCCATTGGTTCAACATCGCACTCTACTTCTTTCCATACGGTCAATCCGCCTTGTTTTACCAAAATCTGCTTCTTCACGTCAGCATAAACAGCAGCGACTTCTTCCTCTACAGTAGTTTCGTCTTTTACAAGCACTTGGGTTTTGACAACCATGGTTTCTTCAGGAATGATTTCTTCCACGGTTTTTGCAGGTTCAACCATTACCTCTTTCTTAATTACCTTGAATTTCGCTTTGATTGGCGTTTTGTCGGTAGCTTCTGGAGTTGTCAACTTTTCTACTGGAACGTAGTCGATTTGAGCGGGGTATTTTCTGTAGTGCATGATTCTGCAATCGTCAGGATTCACGCCTTCGCAATTGGGGTCACGCTCTCCCATAATCCATTTGCCAATAGTGGGCTTCACTTCTACTTGCTCCAATTCTGCCCCAAATTTAGCTGGCTTAATTGCCAACTTATTGTAACCTTCTTCAATTGTAATCGTATCGTAAGCCGTTTTGTATTTTGCAGGAACGTAAATGAATTTTTTGGAGGCTGGCTTTATTACAATTTTTTCTTCTACCATTTTGTACTCGGCAGGTATTACCTTCAAAGTCTTATACGCTGGTTTTTTCAAGACTTTTACAGTCTCTTCTTTCCACTCTTCCTGAGTTAGGCATTTGGCGTAGCATTTGCCATCTTCTGGTTTTGAAGGAAGTCCGTCTTGAGCGGTCAGTAAATAATTTGCGGACACGAGCAAAAGTGTCAATGAGATATTTGTAAGATGTCGTTTCATCAAATAGTTATTTAGTAAATTGAAGAATTATTTCCTGCGAATATGAAGCATCTTTTCTTTTGTAGCACAATTGATTCACAATCGTTACTAAATCTTCGCATTCATTTGTATCTCTAAAAACGTTCCACTCGCTTTCCGAAAAGGCAAAAGCTCCCGATGGGAATACCATCGGGAGCTTTTGCTGTTCAAAACTGTTTAGGAACGAGTTAATAATAACTTGTAACATTATCGCAGTTTATTTTTGAGGTCGGACCATGCTGGTTAGTCAAGCTGTTCCCAGCCGGGACAAAATAATGTGGCATAGCACTGGTGCGCCAGTCCGATGGAGCGCCAGTCCGATGGAGCGCCAGTCCGACACTATGGCACATTATTTACACCCGCAGTGGAACTGGAAGAATAGACAGCGTGTCCCGGACCAAAAAGAAGGAAGGGGCAGTCCCTGAGAATTTTAATAAGTTATTTTTTACTTGTTCCTTAGTTCGAGTTGCTCAAAAATTGACTATATCTTG
Source organism: uncultured Cytophagales bacterium (assembly GCA_963729615.1). Taxonomy (GTDB): domain Bacteria; phylum Bacteroidota; class Bacteroidia; order Cytophagales; family Flammeovirgaceae; genus JBLIFI01. Next base: position 2,262 of record CAVSOI010000014.1, on the reverse strand, counting down.
TTGAGTTTGGCTTCGATAGAGTGTTGCGTGTGCGGTACTGCCTTGAGTCTCTCTTTGGAAATCAGCTTGCCAGTATCTACGCAAATCCCATAAGTACCGTTCTTGATTCTTACCAAGGCAGCTTCTAATTGCTGTATGTATTTTTGTGTCCTAGAAGCCAACTGGTTGAGTTGCTCTTTCTCCAAAACATCTGCACCATCCTCTAAAGTTCTTATTCTGTTGTGGTTATCGTCTCCTCCACCTTCAGACCTTTTTATTGATTTCAGCAAATGCTCTAGCTCACTCCGTGATCTATCAAGTTTTTGATTCAAGAGTTCGTCAAATTCTGCTAACTCACTTTTGGAATATCTTAAATTAGATTTTTTTTCGTCCGACATGGTATTAAATGGATTAAAAAATTACAGTAGTAAATTTTATGTCAATAAGCTATAAATCAATACATTAGAAATAGAATTTCAATGATGTGAAACGAGATTTGAATTTGCCAAACCGAATTGTGCGAATTTAGATAAACGAAACCATTTACCAAATGTAAAAGTAAATTCTTTGTAATCTCCGTATAAGGTCTAGTTTAGACAGATTCCTCATACGTAACTATTCAGTTGGCGAATTGCTGAATTAGCGAAATTGTGAGTTGACAAATTAAAAAACCACATCGTCTTTCAATCCCATAAGAAATCTTGAATAGCAAATAAGTAGATAAACTTAAATACTTTCCTATTTGATTTTTTGTAAGTATTTCATTATCAGTTATTTGAATTGATCTGTAATTGCGATTAAAGGTATTGATAAACTGGTAAGGCTAACAAAATAAAAACCATAGCGCAAGCGTCCGCTCAATGCTGTCAACTTAAGCAACTAAAACTTCAGTCAGAGACTGATTTCCATTTTTAGGCACAAGTTCGGATTGGACTCGCACACGAGAACCTGCGCCAGCCTTTCGGCTGGTTCGAGCGTTCACGCTTGAACCAAATTTGCACTAAGTTGACAGCATTGAGCGTCCGCTGGGCGGCACTCCGCTTGTGCCGAATTATCCATAGAGTAGCCTTACCTCTTTCACACTACCCGATTAAAAACTTTGTAACACTTATTAAGTATTTGATAATCATAATTTTACAAAAACGGGCGCATCTCAAAATGTCGCAATAAATTAAAATCTACTTTTCAAAATGAAAAATAGGTGTATCGGGATAGGTCGCCTAAATAGTTCGAGCATCCGCTCGGACTTGTCATTCGTTGAAGCGTCCGCTTCAAAAAGTGCTGTGCGCTCTAAACCGATATTCCTAATGAAAAATAAGAGATTATGAATGGTAATTTATAATAAATCCAACGTCTGGTGTCCGACCCTCGGCAGGGTCTGCGACCTCTGCCAGCGTATGTTTTTTCAATGTGCGACAAAATGAGATGCGCCCACAAAAACAGTCGGGTAGAGTATCCAAACATAATCTTTTACTTAGCGTATGTTTGAATCGACTTATTTTTGTTTTCTATGGCTTTTCAAAGATGCCTAGAAAGCCTGTTTTGAAAGTCTCGTATAATTCCCAAAAAAATCAATCCAAACATACTATTAGAGTTTATTGACAAGAATTGATTATGAAATTTGAAGATTGGCAGGTTCTTCTGGGAGTTGCCACCAACAACACAGCCAACTTCCCATACAAAAACTTTGTCAATATTCACTATTAAACAAAACGCATTTTGCCAAAGTTAAAATTCCCAACAAAACATCAAAAAAATGGCAAAATCACAAGACGAAATTTATAGCGAATTCTACGATTTGGTAAACATGACTCCAAGTGAACTGGAAAAATGGCTTGCTACCGAAAAATCCAAAGATGTGGGTCAAGACAGCGGAGATGGAGAAGCGATTGGGCATAAAAGTGGCAAGAAAATTATCAAAATCAAGAATAAGAAAAAAGAAGAGTTGACAGATGCTGATTTCGACCACATGAACAAAGTAGTTGGTTACATAAAAAGACATAATGCCCAAAAGCCAAGTTCCGATATAAAAGAATCAGATTGGAGATATAGCTTGAAAAATTGGGGACACGACCCCTGCAAAGAAATGAATTGTTAATGAATCTACTGCCTAATTCAAAGAAAACAAGGCTCATCGTATTTTTCCGATGAGCCTTGTTTTTGTCTGTAAAACAAGAGTTTGGAAAGCAAATATTTGCAAATAATCAATTTTCTTGAACAAAGTAAAATAGGAGTATGTTGTATTATCAGAACAAAGCAAAAAAAGAAACCACAACAAAATAT
>CAVSOI010000013.1:0-164747 GCA_963729615.1 uncultured Cytophagales bacterium | reverse complement strand
GGCGATGCACCCAATTTATCATATTGTAACGAACATCCATCGGGTCTGCGCCTTCGGGCAATAATTTCACTTGAAACGCATTTTTGTAACCAGCCGATTCAAACGCCTGATTCCACCAACCTGCGCCTTCAATCAAAGCCGAGCGAATGGGTTCGGGCGTTCCTCTATCCAAATAATAGATGATTGGCGCAACGGCTTCGCTCACTTTTTTGGTTGGATTTTTCTTCTCCAAGCGATGTCGGTAAATAAATTGCTTCTCTAAGTTCTCGCCAATTGGAGTGGCATAATCAAAATATGAAAGACTGAAATAACCTGCTCGTGGGTCAAATTTTCTGGGTTTAAAATTGCTATCGGGCAACTCCACAAAAGAATGATGTTGGCGAACGGTAATGCTTGATGCTGTCGGAGTTACACTCTTGATTTTCCAATCCGTTGCTTTTCCTGTAAAGGTAAGCATTGCCTCAAACTCCGAGTTTTTCGGGAAGCTTTTGGTGCGTTCCAAATAGATGGCAGAACGAGTTTTGTCTATGGAATACGAGCCTTGTTTGTTTTGTTGCAAGGTTTCCGAAACGCCATGCGCATCTTGCATCAAGAATTCAGATAAATCAATCAGGATTTTGCCATTTTCCTCTACTTCGATTTTGAAACCCCACAAAATGGATTGGGCAAAAGCATCGGTTACAGAATTGCGTTCGTCTGCGTTATCGCTGATGGCTCGGTAGTTATAATTGGGTTGGAGTAACATAATTTTACTTCCTCTACGCACAAATTTCACGACTCTGTTATCGCCCATTTGGTTTCTATCCAAGCCAATATCGTTCGACCCAACTCCAGCTGCCAAGCCGTTGACATACAGAAATTCAGTATCCAAATTCTCAATCTCCAACAAGATTTTATCTGTTTTCTCGCTGTAATAGAAATCGAAAAAGCCTTCCATCTTGGTCATTTCCTTGGTGGTTTCGGAAATGGTTTGTGAGTTGGAGGAATACGCCAACAAGCAGAAGCTGAAAGTCAGAAATAAAGAACTGATTCTAAACATGGGGTTTGGATTTTGATTGAGTTGGGAATTTAGGGAGGATTTTTTTCAAGTACAAAATGTAGGCAAACGCTTTGACTTGACATACTTGCAGGGTTTGCAAAATCCTATCCTAAGGAAAAGGTAGAACTTATGAGTGGCTATTTTGAAGCCAAAATTTATTTATTGCATAACATGAACTTACTTACCCCAGCAGTTCCCGCTTTAGAAATTTCAATGTCTTTTAATCAAAATATCGAACGTTGATTCTATTAAATTAACATTTTAGTATGATTGGAATCGGTGTGCCGACCCAGACTGATTTCTACGAAATACACTGACTTCTTGCACAGATTAACACGGAAAACGTCTTTGTAAGTATTTTACATTCGTTAAAAGTGAATATATATTTTATAAAAATCTAAAGCGGGAACTGCTGTACTTACCCGAATAATGGGTTTAAACCTTTGTTTTTCAGATACTTTACCGTGTTATTTTTAGAGTAGTCAAAAATTAAGATTTGCTATATTGTACTTTTTTTAGATTTAATCAAAAATTATAAGACAATAATTTAACGGAACTCATAAAATCAAAATACTGATTACCAAATACTTAAATTATTCTTAATTCTTCATTTTTAATGGCCAGGCCACCCTGTTTTAATTTTCCCAATCCATAATTGTACTTATCAAATACATAACTCATAATTGGGGTTACTTACGTCAAATAATTAGGGATTTTGATTTCAAAAGTCGTTCCTTCTCTATGCTTCGATTGTACTGTGATTTTCCCTCCAATCTTTTTTACCGCTTCTGCTACAATGAACAAGCCAAGACCAGAGCCATCTCCACCCGAAGATTCACGGAAAAACATATCGAAAATCTTAGGTAAATTTTCTTCTGCAATCCCAATTCCATTGTCAGAAATTTTTATGATAGCTTCAGAATTGGAAATGGAAGTAGAAAGTGCCACATAGGAAATTTCCTTCGTGGCATCTGAATAGTTGATAGCATTGGAAATCAGATTCTTGATAATTGCTTCCAATCGGTTTTTATCAGAAACCAATCGCTTATGTTTTCCCACAATCTCCAAACGTTTATCTACGTCTGTGGCAATATTGAGGAAAGAAAGATTCTCAAAAATTTCGTTGGCAAACTCCTCAAAGTCAAAATTTTGCAAATTTAATTCAGTGCGCTCATCTCTTGAATAATCTACAATTTCTTTGATGAAACCTTCAAGTTTATGTACGCTTTTCTCCATCAAATCTACATATTGTTCTCGTAGCTCAGCGTTTTCTTCTTGTTTATAAATATTGATAAGTCCAGAAATGGAGGCCAAAGGAGCTTTCAAATCATGTGAAGCGGTATAGACAAATCGGTCCAGCTGTTGATTTATTTTCGTGAGCTTGGCATTTGTTTGTTCCAACTCAAGTTGAGAAATTTTTAATGGAGTAATATCTCTGACTGCTCCATCGAAATATATATTTCCTTCATCATCTTTGCTTAGTATGCTATTTACAAGTGCAACAAATTCGGTTCCATTCTTTTTTTTGAATATAATTTCCTCATTTTCAAGCACTTTCTTTACGGAAATCAGGTTCACTAGGCGTTCTCTTTGCGCTTTGTTAGCATAAAGTTCATTTGGGTCAATGGATAGTATTTCGGCTTTGTCTTTGTAGCCGAACATTTTGATAAATCCTTTATTTATATAAACTAATCCGTCTTTCGCAGTACTTCGGAAGATTGCCTCGTTAATATTCCGATTGATTGAGTGAGCAATTGCTGATTGCGTTTCATTTTCGCATCGTTCAATTTCTTTTCAGTAATATCTCTGATAAAAACCGAAACTCCCAAAACCTCTCCCATATTACTTTTTATTGGATGGAATGATATATCGGCAAAAATAATTTTCCTCAAAATTTGATATTCGACACAGAAACTCTCATCGAGCAATGCTCTATCAAAATCGAACTTCACTTGCTCAAATTCATCTTCAGAGCGAAGAGCTTCGAGAGAATATTGTCCAATTTCGATACTCACACCGTAATATTGTTGCACATAATTGAAGAACTTCTGATTGAATGATGTGAATTTATAAAGCTTATCTATGGCGAAAACCATATCTGAAGTGCTTTCGAGAATTCCCGTGAGTTTTGCAGAAAGTGCTTCTTGTGCAAATTCCTTTTCTTTGATTTCAGAAATATCCTCTGCAATTCCTAGAATTTTTTTGGAGTTCCCCTCCGAAGTCATCGGGAATGTTCTTGCCATAACCCAACGAAAGCTACCATCGGGTTGTCTTACTCTGAATTCTTCCTTTAAAGTTCTGTCTTTCAAGTAACTGTAAGATGTCATACTGTCCAAAAGGTGAGCATATATCGTCAGGATGCACAAGTTTAAGTACTGATTCAGGGATTTTTGTAAAATTCTGAACGAGGAGATTTGGTAATTTCTTCGTAGGCACTATTTACATAAACAATGCGTCCATCGTTCCAAATCCAGAAAGCAACATCTGACTTTTCTACTAACTGCTGAAAATCATTTCCGAGTGGATAAGCATCTCGTTCATCGGCAATTTCCACATTCACATTCTTGACAAATACAGCTATTTGTGTGGTTTTCCCATCTTCAATAACAGGAAATAATGATACTGAAGAGTTGTAATGTTTCCCATCCGATTTGAAAACTTCAACGAATTTCCTTTTTTTGCCTAAAACAATTACTTCGTTCATATCTGCTTCTCCATTTCTTGACATCTTCTACCAAAGTCCATTCTAGCGTCTCAAAAATACTTGTTCCAACCACTGGTTCAATGCCATAAATAGCTTTAAACCAATAACGAAAACGATTGTTGAATTCTAAAAGCCGATAACTGTCATCAAGTAAATAAATACCTAAATCGTTGTTCGATAAAAGCGTTTTGGAATGTGATTCTTTCAAGTTCTTCTGATAATCCTTTTGGTAGTTTTGGGCTTTCTCCCCATAAAACTCTGCCAGTAAATTTATAGTCATTCTGTTATGACAGCTAAAATTAGCAAATTTACTTGCCATGATTCTGTTCTCAGATTTCTCATGAGATGCAATATATTTATCTATATGTTTCGATATTCTTTGTTTTGCCCTTCTAAGAAGCATTACGAGTTTTGACATGGAATAAGTTTATAGTTGTTAAGTTGCTGAGTACGTCAGAACTATATATTCTTTTTTTACTACAAGTGCCTAATTACCATTCTTTCTTTCTTGCGTAAGTTTTGAGCGAAGTTGTGAGGATTGAGAAGTCGGGTTATGTATTATTTACCAAGAGCCACTTTTTGTTTATTCTTGTTTGATAAACTGCTCTGCATTGGCTAATTTCAGAATGGGAATCATTGAGCATTCAACAAGAGGAGTCGCCAATAGATTGAGTGCGTATCTGGCACTCATAAAATAATCGTGATAGCCAAGAAAATAAAACAGGTTCATGGCGAAAAATGCCACGCAGAAATAAATTCCCATCATCTTGGCTCCTTGCAACGTGATTTTTTTGTCTCTGAAATAGACGAAAATGATGGTAAGCGAAAGGCAAATATTTAGTGCAGTCAGCATTACGTAGCTAATTCCCTTAGGAATGATTTCTCCGACCAGTTTTTCGTTGTTGGCAACAGATTGAGGCAGAATTGGCTTTAACGCACCAATCAAATCTCCGTTAAAATCTTGAAAAGTATAATATGTGTCTAAATAGAAATACCAATTTGTGAAAAGAACAACGACTAAAGCAACAAGAAGAAAGCTTCTCAGTTTATCGGAAATGAACATAATAGTAGCGGGGAAATGGAAATCGTTTTTTGAAATCAAGTGAGATTTAATCTTTCGATTGGAGTTTTAAAGTCGAAAACTTATTTGCCCAAATCATCCACATCACAAAAACTACCGCATAGACGAAGAACGTAAAAGTATAGTTGTGGTTGAAGTCGAACGAACTTCTGGCATACATCCAATTGAAGGTTAAGGCAACAATTCTCAACATATTCATGAAGAATATAATTCCAATTCCCAACACAATGAAAATAGTTTTGATTTTGATTTTCCCAGGATAGGCAATAATAAATCCGGCATATAAAGCCATGATTACCAATCCGTTGCAAGGATTCCCGATGGCAACCGTGTTTTGCCCATTAATCTGCAACATAGCCCAAGCACTTTGCGCTTCAGAACTTGCTTCGTAACCGAAAAGCCCCATTGCCCAAGCCGCCACTCTGCCAGTCATCAAGGTAAATTTATCATCGAATCCACCTTCTCCCAAACCCCAGGTATGATATACGAAAAGCCAGATTGCGTACAATGCGCCAGCCTTAATAATGAACCAATGGAAAGGAGTGAGTTTGTCTAAATATTTTTTCATCTATTGTCTTGTCGATTTTACTTGTCTTGACAAAGTTAGTGAAAAGCTGTATTCTTTTTAAGGGAATTTGTTTGCAATAATCTTATTGCGAATAAAATTATCGCCCCATTCATAAGGCTGAATTTGCACTCATAAAATTAGAGACCAAGTTTATGCTGTTTTTTTCTTTATTCTGATTGCTTTTCTGCATTTTTGAAAGCAAATTTATGCAGTTTCATAGATGTTCGCATCTGAATTTATACAAACATGGCAACATTAACAATTAGAGGAAAGGTAAAGTATCAGGAAGTAGGAACAGGATTTTGGGGAATTGTTGGGGATGATGGCGAAGAAGTGGAAACCCACTTCGATGCCCAAAGAATTGCAAAAAGAGAATCTAGAAGTCAAAGTTGAGGCCAAAGAAGTTGAAAATGCAGTTTCGATTTTTATGTGGGGAAAAACCATTGAAATAATAGAGTTTAGTTCGCAAAATCATAATTATACTGAAAAACAGAACTTTACACACTCAAATTACGATTAAATAAATAGTCAATTAGAATTAACATCCATACAACTCACTCTCAAAACAACAAACAATATGTTAGCAACTGCTTATCCGTACATTTATCTTACGATGATTGCCTCGGCAATGATTTGGTATATGCTTGACCATAAGAAATCCAAAACTGCCTTTGCAAAAATGGTTTTTCTCGGTTCGGCTGTACTCTATTTGCCAACCGTTTTCTTTACCGATGGCAGTTTACTCTACAAAGCAATGATTGTTCCGAGAGATTTCGGAGTTTTGGCTTTGGCAGTAATTATTACCAATTCCCTTCTCAACAAACCGAAAGTGCTTCTCACGCTTATCATTGGTTTGTTGGCCGGAATCAACTTCTTCTACATGGGAGTTTTGAAATCGACCTTCGTATTTAATGAGAACCTTGACCCCGATGCCGAATTGATGTTCGATATCAGAAACGATAGGCAATTAGACAAAATAAAAGCCGATTTGGCTGATTATGATTTGGAAATTGAGCGAGCATTCCCCGACTTGGAATATGATTCCTACTCCGATTTGGACGAATTCTACACAGTGAATGTTCCTGGAGAATATGCCGATAAACTTGACGATATCATTGAGGCATTGAATGCAACCAATGCCATTGATTTTATAGATGAAAATGAAATTATCAAGCTCGACCCAACCGAAACGCAAGATGTCGAAGCTAAAAAAGGAAGCATTGATTATGGAATCAATGACCCAAGTGTTGGGCAACTCTGGGGTTTCCAACAAATGGATGTAGCTGGATTTTACAAAATGCTCAGAAATGGAGATGTGAAGCCTAAAAAGAAAGCGAGAGTTGCCATTTTGGATACTGGAATTGACTCTGACCACGAAGATTTGAAAGACAATTATAAATCTACCGACAAAAGATACGATTCCGACAAGCAAGGACACGGAACGCATTGTGCAGGAATTGCTGGAGCAGTCTCCAACAACGGAAAAGGAATTGCCTCTTTGGCATTAAATGGAGATTTTGTGGAAATCACAAGTATCAAAGTTTTGAGCGACCAAGGAATCGGTTCTCAGAAGGGAATTATAAATGGAATTATTAAAGCAGCAGACCGAGGAGCGGATGTAATCTCTATGTCTTTGGGCGGGCCAAGTTTTGGCAGAAGGCACAAAGCTTATGAAGAGGCAATTAAATATGCTCAAAAATCGGGAGCGATTGTGGTAGTTGCCGCAGGAAATGACAATGAAGATGCAAACAAGCATGTTCCCGCAGTTTGTAAAGGTGTAATCACAGTTTCTGCCGTAGATAATAGCTTGAAAAGAGCGAGTTTCTCAAATTATATCAGCAGTTTGGATATGGGAATTGCCGCTCCTGGTGTGAATATCTATTCTACTTTCCCGAACAACAAATACGCAAGCCTAAACGGGACTTCCATGGCAACTCCTTATGTAGCAGGGCTTTTGGGAATTATGAAATCCATTAACCCAAAGTTGACCACAGAAGAGGCCTACAAGATTTTGAAGGAAACTGGTGCAGACACGAAAGATACTGCCAAAACAGGAAAGTTCATTCAGCCAAAAAAAGTATTGGATAGAATGAAATAAGACAATCTGAATTTAATTTGGTTGAATGAGAAAGCGGAATTACACAATTTGTAATTCCGCTTTCTCATTTACATTCGTGCTTTTTCTGTAGGTCGGAACTCCAGTTCCGACTTTGAGTTCGAGGTTGGAGCTTCGAGCTACAGTTTTGCGCAAGTCCTATTTTACTATTTTGTACTTGTGCTTTGCAAACCAAAATGCAATTCCCATTGTTAAGTGAGAAATCAGTCAAATAATCTTTTCGATTGATAGTCGAATTTGAAATCAAAACAGTTTATAGTATGAAAGCCATTTGGAACAATCAAGTCATTGCCGAAAGTAACGATACAGTTACGATTGAAGGAAATAAGTATTTCCCAGCAGATTCCATCAAAAAAGAGTTCTTCAAAGACTCGAAAACTAATTCTTTCTGTCCTTGGAAAGGAACAGCCTCTTACTACTCAATTGAGGTTGATGGGAAAACCAATCCTGATGCTGCTTGGTATTACGCATCTGCAAAAGAAGCTGCCAAAAATATTGAAGGCAAAGTGGCTTTTTGGAAAGGTGTGAAGATTGAAGAATAGGTACAAGTGTAAAATAGAAAGATAGCAAGAAAGTAAAGTTAGAAAGAGGACTTACGCAGAATCACTTGGTAGTGTGGGATAGCACCTGCCGATGTGCTTCGAGTCGTAGATTGGCGGATTTATCAAAACCTCTAATTTTAATGAATATGTTTTCTGCTTGCTTATCAGAAATTTAGGAAAAACCCAAAACATGTAGGAGGGCGCATCTCATTTTGTCGCAATAAATTAAAATGTACTTTTTATGAATGCTAGATTTCTAATAAACCCAACGTCTGGCAGGGTTTTCAACCTCTGCCAGCGTACGCTTTTTTAGTGTGCGACATTTTGAGATGCGCCCATGTAGGAGATTTACGTCAGAATGCAGATTTTTTCTTTATGTACTTCGCTCTTCCAGAGCGATTTTTAAAAAAAACCGTTCTAGAAGAACGGTAAATAAATAAGTGTTGTTAAGAGTATGTTTGGAAAGAGAAACAGTTGAAATTTCAAATTTGATAATTGGATTCCAAAACCTTGAAAAACTATCAATTGAAATTAGATTTTATTGGAAATGTCATTTTGAGCTTGCGAAAAAACTATCTTTAACAATTTTGAGATAGTTCCCTCCCAAGGTCGGGATGACACAAAACCGAAAAACATTCACAATAAAAATAATTAAATACCTGAATATCAATTTTTTAAAATATTATAGATAAATGCCTTGACTTTGCATACCGTAGTGCGGTTTTCCCTAACCGCAACTATTCAGGAGCATTATTCCATAAGGAAAGTATGCAAAGTTAAATCAGTTATCTATATCAAAAACACAATCAAAACATTCCAAACATACTCTAAGAATGGAATGCAATTGCAAATTCGGTAGTGCTCGATTAAAGTATGGAAGGGGTTTTTCGGACTTAAGTAAACGAATTGAAGTCTTTATTTAGAACATAAAGCAAGATTTTGTAAATCCAAATTCACATTTTTAGTTTCCATACCATAGTCGAACACTACCGCAAATTCTGCATTTATAATAAACCTACAGATAGTTAGTTTTCGCTGATTGTCTCTTTTTTATTTTGCTTATTTGCTTAGAGTATGTTTGAAATGATTTTACTGAATTATTACGAAATAATCAACGAATTGAAAATCAATTAATTAAAGTAGGTGTTCAAAAAAAAAGATGCGTTTTTTGTCATGGCATCGGCCATCCGACCCGACTTTAGGAGGGAACTATCTTATCGTCTTGTGAGATAGTTGTCTCGCAAGCTCGACATGACAAAACACAAAAAAAATTACACCTGATTCTCTTATTTTCATTCTTTCGTCACCTAATTGCGAAATTTGCAATCTTAGCTAAGTTTCGTTTCAAACATATTCTTATCTACTTCCCCACTTTTCCGCTCATCAATTCCATTGCCAAATCTAAATAACCGATGGAAGCCATTGATTCTGGCGCATAACTGATAATGCTCTGTCCAAAAGAAGGTGCTTCAATCGCTCTTGTGTCCAACTCAATATGTGCTTTGAAAATATGCTCTGAATAGCTATTGATAAGCATTTGGTAAACTTCTTGCGTGATTTTCTTTGCTAAATCCACCTTCAAGAGTAAAATTCCTAAAATTTTAATATCAGGATTGAAGGACTTTCTGACTCGCTGGATTGTTTTATTGATTAACTGCAAACCCTGCATTGCCAAAACCTCCAACTCCAACGGAATAATTACGCCATCGGAGGCATTTAGGGCATTGAGTGTCAGTACGGAAAGCGAAGGGCCACAATCAATGAGAATGTAATCGTATTCGTCTCGCACTTGGTTGAGCATTCTTTTGAGGACTTCGGCTCTGGCTTCGTATTTCGCCAAAGAAAGTTCGGCATCTGCCAAATCCATGTTGGCGGGTACGATGGTTACGCCTTCTTTTTTGACTAAAATCTCTTTCAAGTCTTTCTCTCCGAAAACTACATCGGCAATACTTCCTTTCGGTAAGTGATTGATTCCCAAATAGTAAGTCAGGCTTGCTTGGGAATCGAAATCCACAATCATCACTTTTGAGCCTAGTTTGCCCAAAGCGCAACCCAAATTCACAGTAGTGGTTGTTTTTCCTGTTCCTCCTTTCTGATTGACTATGGAAATGATTTGGGCTGACATATTTATTTACCGATGAAAAAGTGGCTCAACTTATTGGATTCAAAATTCAAATATAGAGAAAGTTTGTTTGTTAGCGAAATAGAATCAATCGGAGCTTTGCACATAAAAACCCGAAAACAGTTGCTTGGCTGAAATAAAAATCAGTCGCATCTCATTTTGTCGTAATAAATCAAAATGCACTTTTTAAGTGAAATGATGGAGCATTATGAATGCTAGATTTCTAATCAACCCAACGTCTGGGTCCGACCCTCGGCAGGGTTTTCAACCTCTGCCAGCGTATGTTTTTTTTGGTGTGACATTTTGAGATGCGCCCAATAAAAAGAGGTTTCTCCACCGCATTCAATTTTGGGGATTATGAAAACTAGCATATTTAAGTTTCGGTAAATTTGGAAATCCGATATTATTCCCCAGAATATTTCCCCAAAATTGGCGGAATAGACTCGAAGTGAACAGCTTGGAACTCATGTAGCTATCTTTCTTCTCATCAATTGACAGAATCGAAATCCTCCCAAAAGAAATTGAAGCAATGAGTTCGGAAGCTGAATTTTTCGAAAAATCACGAAATTGAATCAGGTTACCCAATTCATCGGATTCAAATTTGGAATTCTGAAACATAAGTTTAATATGTGCAGAAATGCCAAATGCTGGCAAAAATTTTTAAATACTGAAACGAGTTATGGACATTCATTGGATTGATTTATCTATTTTCATCATCTATTTATTGGCGATGTTGGGAGTGGGCGTTTTCTTTATGAACAAAAACAAATCGAAAGACGACTACTATGTTGGGAGGTCAGAAATCTCTCGGCAGGGCATGTGGGGCTTTCCGTGGTTGCCACAGATGTGGGCGGTGGTTTCTCGGTCGGATTGGGCGGTTTGGGCTTTGTGATGGGGATTTCAGGAAGTTGGATGTTGTTCACGGGACTTTTGGGGGCGTGGTTGAGTGCCGTTTTGCTGATTCCCAAAGTCTATCCGCTTGCCAAAAAGTACAAGTTTTTGAGTTTCCCTGAGGCTTTGGCGTTCTATTACAATAAAAAAGTGGCTTTAGTGGCTGGAATCATCTCGCTGATTGGCTACGTTGGCTTCACAAGTTCGCAGATTTTGGCGGGTGCGAAATTGGCTTCTGCCACGTTTCCGTCTATCGGAATTCAGGAAGCCGTTTTGCTGATGGGCGTGATTGCGGTGGTTTACACAGTAATTGGCGGAATAAAAGCCGTAATTTACACAGATACCGTTCAGTGGATTATTCTGATGTCAGGTTTGATTTTCATTGGCATTCCCATGGGTTTCTACAAATTGGGCGGTTGGGAAGGAATTGAGCCAAGTTTGCCAGCAGATTTCATGTCGCTGACCAATGTTTCTGGCATACAACTGTTCAATTGGGCGATTACAATTATCCCGATTTGGTTTGTGGGAATGACACTTTACCAGCGAATTTATGCCTGCAAAGATGAAGCTACGGCAAAAAAGGCTTGGAAAATTGCTGGTTTTTTCGAGTGGCCAGTCATGGCGTTTATGGGCGTGATTCTCGGTTTTTTTGCCCGAATCGGATTTCGAGCAAGGCATGTTTTCCGAACTAGGTTTCGCTTCGTCTGGCGAAATGGATGCGGAGTTGGGATTGCCACTTTTCCTGAGAAGCATTCTGCCAATTGGCTTGATGGGCTTGATGATGTCCGCTTATTTCTCGGCAATCATGTCCACCGCAGATAGTTGTCTGATGGCGGCTTCTGGCAATTTCATTACCGATATTCTTGGGTCAACCAAACGCTGGAAAGATAGCGGAGACAATATCCGCCTTTCCCAAATCATTACTTTTGTGATTGGATTTTTCGCCATTCTGCTGGCAACCGTGATGCAAAATGTGCTGGAATTGATGCTTTATTCCTATGCTTTTATGGTTTCTGGATTGCTCATTCCCGTAATCGGAATGCTCTCGATGCACAAACCTTCGCCCATTGCCGCCATGATTGCCATGATTTCAGGCGGAAGCACCACACTGGTTTTAATATTACTCAATACGAAATTGCCTTATGAATTGGATGCCAATTTCTTTGGAATTATTGTTTCGGCCATTGCATTTTTTGTGGGACATTGGTTTGTGAAGGGGAAATAGGCTTAGAGCAAGAATCTTGTTCAATAGTTTGTGATTGAGCCAAGGCATGCCTTGGCTCTACGTTTTCATGTTAACTATGGACGATTCAAATCAATACTTCCAATCCGTATAAACAAACTCTTCCACAATCTTTTTCAGGGAAATTTGGCTCAAATCTGAAGTTCTGCCACTTGCCTGTAAACTCTGGACATTGTAAGCATCCATTCTTCGGCTTCGTAGCCAACGTAAACTCTGTGGAAAGCATATAGATTTTCGTGAGCGGCTTTGAAATACCATGGTCTGCGAATTCCCCAGCAAAAAGCTCGGTAAGCATCTTTGAGTGTTTTGTATTTTCTATTCTGCTTGTTCGGTCGGTCTTGGTAAGAAGGCAAACCCACGGGCATCAGCCTATTTTGCCAATGATAAGCCATTGGGTTATTGTACCACCTTGGGAATGAGCAACTTCCGAACCCACTTTCGGAAATCATAATGCTGGTCAAGAAAAGTGGATTTACCTTGAACTCTTCGGCAACTTCCATAATGTCTCTCACAATTTCTGCGGGAGTAATGACAGGTTGCTCGTCTATTTGTAATTGGAAATAGATAGAGTTCGGGTAATTGTCAGCAATGAATTGCGTAAGTCGATTGGTGAATTCCCGACTGCTGAAATCCCACACAAATATTTCTGGTGGGGGAATTTGCCCTACTTTTCGGTAAAAATTATGGCTGACAGACTGGATTTTGGAAATCGAATCAACATCAGCAAAAATACTTCTGACACATCGAAAGCCCATTTCATAATTATAATTGCTTGGCGAGGAATAACTTCTGGCAGAAACCCGCAAATATTCTGGGCTGATACTTCCCCAAGAACCACCCCGCAAGCGCCTTGCTTCTTCCCGATTTCGCTCCTTGCGGATTCAGCGTGTCTTGCGCATTGTAGTTGCCGTACCAATTGTCGCACCAATGCCAAATATTCCCACTCATATTGTATAATCCGAATGGATTTTGCTTTCCCTCATTTACATCTGCCAATCGCCACCAATCGCCAATCATTACGCCTTGTTCGTTGTCGTAATTGGCAAAACTATCATCAAAATCATTTCCCCAAGGATATTCTTTTTTGGTCAATCCTCCTCTTGCTGCATATTCAAATTCCGCTTCGGTAGGAAGTCGTAGCCATTTGCTTTCGGATTTCGCTTCCAGCTTGGATGATTCCAAACATCATAGCCTTCCACTTTTTCGTAGGCTGGTTGCAAGCCTTCTTTGGCGCTTCTCCAATTGCAATAATCAATAGCATGATACCAATTCAAACCCGTAACTGGCTGTAAATCTTGATTATAAGTATCGTATTTCCAATAAGCAGACTTGTCTCCACCTTCTGCCACATACTTTTTGAAATCTACATAAGTAACTGGCATTTCGTCCATGTAGAACGCTGGCATGGAAATTTGCCGAACTGGTATTTCGTCTTCAAAGCCTTCTTTGCTTCCCAGTTGAGAACTTCCTTTGGGAATCAAAATCATTGGTTTCATTCCCGAAATTCTGGAAGGAGTTTTAAAGTTGATTTCAGTTTCTTCTGGAGCAGATTGGCAACCTGACATCAGGAAAAAACTAAGCAAAATGGCTAATGGAAAATAGGGATTGGAACTCTGTTGGGAAATCATATATGAAGCTAGAATTTAACGAACGCCAAATATCCGTAAAATTTCTCTCAAAGCTATTGGAATGCCCAAACGCCCTCTCTTTGAGGATAGATAAATCTACATTCCTAATTTGTTTTGAGTAAAACACGTATATCACTTCACTTTCTTGCTACTTTATACTTTGCTATTTGCACTCATCTATTAAAGAAAATCAGCAGAAACGGAATGATAAAGAAGATGACAATTAAATAAGCAAAACCAATTGCCCTCGTTTTTGTGGTTGCCACACCCATTCTTCTGGCTAAATTCAGAGGGATTTTGCGGATTGCGGGAATGGGGAAGAAGATATCAAATTCCAATCAGATTGATGAAACACATGCGCCACACTCAAACTAATTGCCGCTTCCGATTTAGAGAAAGCCGCAATCAACGCAGTTACGGTTGTTCCCAAATTTGCACCCATCAGAAAACAGAAAGCATTATCCAAAGTAATTTTACCTTTGGCAACTAAAGGCACTATCAATGAGGAAGTTACGGAACTTGATTGCACTCCACCCGTAATCACAGTTCCCCAAGCCAAAGACTTGATGTGGGCTCCCGAAGAATATCTGATTCATCCGCTTTTTGTAAGTTCCAATCAAAATTTTGTTGATGAAATTGGCGAAAAATTTCAGCGAGATAAAAAGCAAAACAATGGAAATAACCAATGCCAACCAAGGGAATTCTCCAACCTGAGCAAGCAGAGAATTCGAAAGCCATTTGATAGGAAATAGATTATTGGTGATTGTATTGAACAGCTGACTTTTCATTTCCTGCTCGGCAATCCAAGAACCTGCCACATGTGAAGTTTCAGAAAGGAAACCAGTGAAAAGTTGCAATGGAAAAAGCAGAAGAACCGTGAAAATATTGAAGAAATCGTGCAGAATTGAAGCGGCAAATGCTTTTCGGAATTCGCTCTTGTCGGAAATATGACCTAAGGCAACCATGCTACTCGTTACGGTTGTGCCAATATTTGCGCCCATCACAATCGGGATTGCCGCTTCTAAAGTAAGTGCTTCCGTTGCAACCAAAGCCACCAACATTGAAGTAATTGTAGAACTACTTTGCAGAATTGCCGTTGCGAACAATCCAATGAAAAGCCCACAAACGGATTGGAAGTCGCTGCCAAAATAGATTTCACAGTCTCCTTCCCCAACAATTTGAAACTCCCGCCCATTGTTTCCAATGAGAACAGGAATAATGACAGAATCAAAATGACGACCAAAAAATTTTTAACTATTTCAACCGCTTTTCCCTTCATGGAGAACCCTTCTAAATTGAGCACATCGTGCTTTTTGCTGCTTTTAATTTACTCCCAAACAAAACCGTTAAAAACTCAAACAAGAAGCTATTTAGGTCAGACTATTTACTTTTGTATTTTTGGAAAGCGCAAATGTAAATATCTTAAACACACCGACATCTTCTATCGGATTAAGAAATGGTTAAAGTTGCCCTGTTATTGCAACCAAAAGACACGATAAATTCACACGAGCATTAAAGAAGCTCACTCAAATAAATAGCCAAAATGAATAAATTAAGAAAATCAGTTTTTCTACCTCCTTTTCTTCTGTTACTTGTTTCCGCCTTTGCAAGCATTCTCACTTCCAGACTCATTTTTGAGCTGCCACTAAATCCACCAACAATTGGATTCTGCAACATTTCGATTGGTTGTTTTCTTGGGGAACTTTCTCTTTCCTGATTTTTCTGGCAATTGCCTATTTTTCTCCATTGGCAAAAATCAGAATTGGAGGAAAAGCTGCCAAGCCGATTTTGAATAAATGGCAATGGTTTTCCATTACGCTTTGCACCACAATTGCCACGGGAATTTTATTTTGGGGAGTTGCCGAACCTGTGTTTCATCTGCACAGTTCGCCCGAAGCTATTGGAGATAAAAGTACATTTTCTATGTCCACATTATTCATGCACTGGACGCTCACGCCTTACGGAATTTACACAATTGCGGGCTTGGTTTTCGCCTTGTGTTTTTACAATTTGAAACAGCCATTTACGGTTTCGACCTTGCTTTATCCGCTCCTGAAAGAGAAATCTTACGGATTGGCAGGAAAAATCACTGATTCGATTTGCCTGTTTGCCTTGGTGGCAGGAATGGCAGCTTCTTTAGGCGCAGGAATTCTCTCTATTTCGGGTGGATTGAGCAAGTTTTTGGCCTTGGAATCAAGTTCCCTGCTTTATGGTTTGGTTGGATTTTTCATTGTTCTGGCGTTCATCATTTCCGCCTCCACAGGTTTGCAGAAAGGGAATCAAGTTGCTCTCTTCACTGAATATTCGATTGTTTTTTGCCTTAGCCATCTTCGTTTTCCTAGCTGGCCCAACGTGGGAAATGCTCAAAATTGGAGGAACTGGTTTTTTGGATTTCGCCAAGAACTTTCTCCCTCGCTCCTTGGGCTTGGATTCCGATTTAGATGACGGTTGGATTCAGAGTTGGACAGTATTCTACTGGGCAAATTGGCTGGCTTGGACTCCAGTTACCGCACTATTTCTAGGCAGAATTTCACTCGGCTACACCGTTCGTGATTTCATCCATTTCAATCTATTGCTTCCCTCTCTTTTTGGTGGAATTTGGATGGTTATTTTCAGCGGAATAACCATTTCCATAGACAATCAGAACGATGGAATTCTCTATCAAATGCTTATCGAAAACGGTGCAGAATCTATTATGTATCAAGATTTTGGAATACTTGCCATTCACGGGAGTTATGACTGTTATTCATTCTGCTCATAATTTTCATTTCCTACGTTACCGCAGCCGACTCCAACACTTCTGCCATGTCGGCAATGAGTATGAAAGGAATTTCACAAGAAAACCAAGAAGCCCCGTGGCTTCTCAAAGCCGTTTGGGGAATTCTGATTGGTGCAATTTCTTGGATTATGATTTCCTTTGCGGGAATTGATGGAATCAAAATGATTTCCAACTTAGGCGGTTTCCCTGCACTTTTCCTACTTATTCTGGTCGGATTTGGCTTGATTAAGCTGATACTCAATTGGCGAGATTTGGAATAAGTCTGAACTCCACTCAATAGTTGACAAGCCATGAAATCCAATTATATCAATTGATAAAATATCTGTATTTTTACATAAAGAAAACTATAACACAATGAATTTTGCAGATATAAAAAATGATGTTGCTTTCCGAAAAATTTTTGGAAATGAGAACAGGAAAGATAGTTTAATCTCCTTCCTGAACGCCATTCTCGCATTTGAAGGCGACCAGCGAATTGCTTCTGTCAAGATTCTGAATCCTTATCAATTGCCTAAGTTGAGAGGTGGCAAAGTTACGATTGTAGATATAAAAGCCACCGACCAAAGTGGCAGAAGCTACATTGTGGAAATGCAACTCGGTGAGGTTGACGGATTTGCAAAGCGAGTTCTCTACTATTTCGCCAAATCATACAGCGACCAAATTGAACGTGGAGATTTCTATAGAAAACTGAATCCAGTTATATTTATAGGAATTCTTGATTTTCCATTCACAGAAAACCCGCATTACATTAGCAGAAACCAAATCCAAGATGTGGAAACACACGAAACAGTACTGAAAGATGTGGAATTCAACTTTATAGAATTACCTAAGTTCAACAAAAAAATGAATGAACTAGAAACACTTACTGATAAATGGATTTTTTTCATCAAAAATGCGGAAGGCCTCAACGTAATACCTGAAAACGTAGATGATGCTGGGCTTAAATATGCCTACGAGGAAGCCAACAGGCATACATGGACGAAAAAAGAATTGGAAGCCTACGATTATGTTTTTATGAGAGAGGAAGATGACAGAGCGAAAATGGATTTTGCTGTAAAAAAAGCCGTAGAAAAAGCCGTGGAAAAAGCTGTAGAAATAGCAACAGAAGAAGCTACTGAAATAGCAACAAGAAAAGCCAATGAACAAAATAAAATTGATACTGCCAAAAAGCTTTATGAGCTGAACACTCCGCTAAAAATAATTTCTCAAGTAACCGAATTGAGTGTAGAAGAATTAAACAAACTCTTGAAATAGATTTCATATTAGACTTGTCCTATTCTGAAAATCAATAAGTTACTGAAATCAGCCTCTAGTAAAAATCAAAATTATTGGTGTCATCAATGTTACAAGTTATTATTAACTCGTTCCTTATATAAATCATCTGTTCCAAAATAATTTGGAGTAAGTGCAAAATAGAAAGAAAGTAAAATAGTAAATCGTGTATTGATAATCAGTATCTTACAAAAGACAAGGATTATGATGATTTTGCCTGACTATTTACAAGCCAATTCTGTCAATCTACTTATTGTCTTTTTCATTTCAATAAAATTATTGCTTTGCCCGTTGTAGTTTGTCTCTTCCTTTATAGGAAAACAATAAATCTCCAATTACAAAATGCTACCATTTTTCCATAAAACGCTCATTGAAGCAGGTTTAGACGAAGTTGGGCGAGGCTGTTTGGCTGGGCCTGTAGTGGCAGCTGCAGTTATTTTGCCGAAAGACTACAATAGCCCAATTCTGAATGACTCCAAAATGATGACTGAGAAAAACAGGATTTTATTGGATAAAGATATTCGAGAAAACGCTATTTCCTTTGCCGTTTCAGAAGTTTCCCATTTGGAGATTGATAAAATCAACATTCTGAATGCTTCCTTTCTGGCAATGCACCAAGCATTAGATTTGCTGGAAACCACACCCGAATTACTTTTGGTAGATGGAAATCGTTTCCAGCCATACAAGAAAACACCTTTTGAGTGCGTGATAAAAGGAGATGGGAAATATATGCCCATTGCAGCCGCTTCCGTTCTGGCCAAGGTTTACCGAGATAATTTGATGCGGGAATGGGCAAAGAAGCACCCAGAATATGGTTGGGAAACCAATGTGGGTTATCCGACCAAGAAACACAGAACTGCCATTGCAGAGTTTGGAGTTACCTCAATCCACAGGAAATCTTTTCAACTATTGCCGAAACAACTTCCAAAAATTATAAAACTATAAAAATAACCTGCAATTGGTTTCCACCATGTCTTAGAGTATGTTTGAATCGACTTGTTGGTAGTGATAAACTGGTAAGGTTAACAGAATAAAAACCATAGCGCAAGCGTCCGCTTGTGCCGAAATATCCAAAAGTAGCCTTACCTCTTTCACACTACCGACTTATTTTTGGTTTCTACGGCTTTTCAAAAATGCTTTATTCGTTATTTCCTCCCCACATAGCTTTGACTATGTGTTTCTAAAATGCCTAGAAAGCCTGTTTTGAAAATCTCATAAAATTCCCAAAAAATCAATCCAAACATACTCTTAAAATAATCTTTCATTTTGATTTGAGTAGTTGAGTTCATAAAGCTTGAAATAGCACTTGTTATTCCAGAATTTTACAGTTTCCTCAAAGTCTGAGGACTTGATTTTTGTCAGTTCTAAGGAACTGACAAGCACGGTAGATTTCGAATCGTACATCTGAATTCGTATCTCTTTCTATTTATCTCCAAAAACCGATTTCCTCTTGCTGAAAATGATTGCGCCAACCTACAAAGCTTTTGAAAACTAGGTAAAGCACTAAAACCACAGTCGAATAAAGCAAGGTTGTATGGAATGCTTGATAGTTTAGGTTTCTGAAAACTCCAACCAATAAGCCAAACGGATTTGTGAGGATTTCCCAGCTGTTGAAGCGGAGATTTCTGCCCATATAAATGCCGAATCCTGTCAGGAATACGCTTCCGTAAGTGAAAATGAATGAGTGGATTTTGCCAAAACCTTTGCTGATTGCCCGCTCCACCAAGTAGAGGGAAAGCAAGCCTACCTGCAAACCTGTGAAGGCAAAACAGAAAATCAGCACGGCATCGAACCAGACTAATTCAGCTGAGTTTTGATTCGAGAGATGAATCAAATCGGAAATAATGTATGGCGAATTGGGAAAGAAAACCAGCCAACCGCAAAGCAATCCGACAAAAACTACTTTTTGGCTAAATGAAATAATAGCATTCGGCATTCCCAAAAAGCCTTTTGGTGGAATTTTGGAATGGAGCAGAACGGCAAATAATAATGGCATCCAGGCGAGAAATAAGTTCCAAATCAGGAAAATATATCGGAAGCTTTCTGTTCGGAACATTCGGGCGGAAATAAGCAAGAAGCAAAGGGCAGAAGCCAACAAAAGTGGAAAAGTCAATTGCAGATTTTTGTTTTGCTGGAGTTTGTGGAAAGTAGATTTCATAGTCAGATGGATAAATTGCTAGAAAATTTGATGATTGAATAGTTAGAAATATAGGCTTATTTATTGTGTGATTGGAAAGGCTGTTTCTAGTTGATTTTGTGAATCTGTAATGAGTAATTTCAGTTTATTCTCCACAAATTTGAACTTCTGACTCGCACGTTGGAAATAGCTTCCGTAAGTCATTCCCGAAGCTTTGAAAACTACGGAATGGGCAAGCCAAATTGTATGTGTGATTGTCAGAAATATGAACTGATAAAGCTTGAGCGAGACTTGAATTTGCCACTTGCTTCTATGGCTCAAAATCTCCTGCAATCTTTCTAGCTGGAATTTGACATGGTGCGCTTCATCTTTCAGAATATCTTTGCAGATTTGGGTAAGTAACTCACAATCAATGCTTTTATGAAGTGCGCTGTAATAGGTTTGGGCAAATTGTTCGGTAATAATTACGGTAATTGTCCAGATTTCCATGTTCTGATTCAAGTGCCGAGCCCAACGGAAAAGGGAATCTCCCCAATCGGAAGTTTTGCGTTTTTCGCCAATCAGGTCGAGGTATTTCCCCAAATTTTTTCCATGCTTTTGCTCTTCCCGAATGAATAAGCGAATGGCATTTACATATTCAGGGTCATTTCGGCTTTTTGCATATTTTTTAGCTGTTGCCAACAGATTCAAACCCTCAGAAGTCTCGCCCAATTGCCAAGCTTTCATGGAGTCAATCAAGGCATTGTGTTTTTTGAGATTGATTGTCGGCTTCACACTCCAATCAACTCTTTTTTTAAGTAGATTTTGTTGGAAATGAGCAAGCCATTGTGCAGATGTTTTCATGGGTTAGATTGTTAGAGGATTAGAGGGTTAGATTGTCAGATGGATAGATGGTTAGATGATTGTTTTAGAGAAAATAAATGGTCAAATCCAGTCCGAATAAGTACAAGTACAAAATAGAAAGTCGGATGGCCGATGTCATAGTAAATTACGTATTGGCAATCAGCGTCTTACAAAAGATAAGACGTTACGATAATTTCGTCTGACTACTTACATTCTTTCTTTCTTTCTTTCTTTCTTTCTTTCTTTCTTTCTTCTTTACTCCTTATTCCTTTCTTTTTCATAAGCCGTAATTCCTTCCGCTCTCAAAAATTCTTCAGTTTTCCAGTCTGCATAATTCCAAGAAAGCCAAGTTTTATCTTGCTGTTCTGTGAGGAAACTTCTTGATTTTTTCATAATCCGCTCACGCATACCGAGTGGGGTTGAACTTCGCCATGACTGCTTTCCGTAGGCGTTTGCAAGAAAAAATCTTTTTTCCACAAGTACTGGCAAGGTTTTATCTGAAAGCGAAATCAAGAAAGGCACATCTATATTTTCTTCGTACTGATGTGATGAGTTGTGCTGCACAATCAATCCGTCCCAATTGGGAATGGCGAGGGCGAACAGGAGCGCATAAATTGACCAGCTATTTGTGCGGATTAGGTAAAATGCAGACTTTTTGTGTTTGATTTTGAGCGTGAGCGTTGCCAAACCAAAAAGGGTCAAACCCAAAAATAGCAGTACGCCAATTCGCTTGTAAGCCAAGCCAAAATGATGAATGTAATGGTAGTTTCGGATGGAGACAGAAATTACCATAATGGCATTTTGCACAATCCAGATATAGGCCAACCATTTCAATCTTTCGTTTTTCTGATAGAAATTCTGATTGCCACGGAAATAATAAAGCATGATTCCCATGGAAAGTAAAATACTGATAATCAGCATATAAGTTCCTTCATGAACCAATTGGGAAAGATTCATTCCCTCTTCAATTTCAAAGTTGAACCAAAGTGTGGAAATATCAATCAGGTTGACAGCAGTTGCCATCAAAGCAACCATTGTCATTAATATTGCGCCTGTGGCATTCTCGTTTTTAAGTGCAATTGGAGAAAATTCAAATAGGGATTCTCCTGCTTTTGGAGTTCGTTTTCGTTGGACTACTTCGGAAATGGAAACCTCTTTCAGAGCCAGTTTCTCGCTTCTCTTCCGAAGAATGAACCAAGCGGAAATGTATGTCCCAAAAACCATCAAAACTAATCTGCCTGGAGACAGCAACTGGAAAAACCACTCGATACTTTCTCCTAGCCATAAAAACACGGAATCGGTCAGCTCCGCAAAAACAGGATTGGCAATTCGGAAAATGACGAAGAACACAATGGCAACCAAAACAGGAAGCACAAAAAGTTTGAGATAGCGAATGGCAACTTTCAAATCTTGTCTTTGATTATCCGAGAAATTAATCTGTTGGTAAAATGACTTTCCAGTTGCGAAAAACTTCCGCAGACTTGAAGAAAGTGCGTAGAGAATACTTTTGAAACTTTCTTCTTGGGAAAATCCCACCAATAAAATTCCCGAAACAATCCAGCCCAATTTACTCGGAAAGGAATTATGCCAAATCATCAGTAAGGCAAATGTGAGCATTCCCCCAGCAGTCAGCCAAGTATATTTGGAGAATGTAACTTCTTTTCCGTTCAGCCCAAAAAGACCTCCGAATAGAAAAAGAGTGAACAGCAACCCGTTCAATCCAAGGCTTTCGCCCCAGAAAATGAGATTGAAAACGAGTCCACCGAATAGGGAAAGATAGATTTTTAAGTTTTTCATAAAGTGCTTTGAATTTCAAAGTGATTGAATAAAAAAATAGAGTTTTTAGATTTTTATCTGTTGTCAGTTACTAGTCTAAATTTTGTTGCATTTTTAATGTCCAATCCTGTTTTATTTGTTTGAAACAAATACTTTGTATTTCTGATACTATCGTTCATTCCAAGCCCTAATTTCTTGATTTGTAGGAAATCTGATTTCAATATTGATTTATGTTCTATTCTCTTTATTATAAGTTCGTTTCCTTTAATTGAATATTCTCCATAAGAATAAGTATTTACAAACACAGCAAAATCATCAGTAATAAATGTACCATCAGTTTTGAAATCAATAGAAGTTCCATTGAAATCTCCATCGTAGAAAACTTTGATTAAAGTAGGCTTATTAAATTGATAACTAGTGTATGAATAAATGGAAACCATTACTATCAATGATAATCCACCAACTAAAATTGCAGTTCTATTCTGCTTCTTTTGCTCAATACTTTCTGGCTCCGAATGCTTATAAAATGCCCAAAGCCAAATTGGTAAAATTATAATTATGGATAATATCAACTCAAATAAATCAAAAAAAGACGATTCAAAATGTGAGGAATAAGCTTGATAAATTCCCCAAATCCCACCAAGTAGAACTATTATGATTCTTGCAATTTCATTATTCATTTTCTGAGTACATTACAAAATTTAATAATTGATTATCAGAAACTTACGATTTTAAATGTAGGTTTCTTGGTTGTCATTTTGATAGCATCGGCTACCGATTTACGAAAAATCTATCGCTTTTTTGTATAAATAGTTCCTTCGCAAGCTTAGGTCGGATGGCCGATGCCATGACAAAATCTCATTAGTTTTTCAGTAATATTTACAACTTTTCCTCGAAGCCGAGTTGCATCGAATCTGAGGACTTGAATGCAAGCCCAATCGAAGAGTTGTCAGAACTTAAGGTTCTGACAGGCACAGTAAACCTTTTCATATTTCAAAATAAAAAATAGTCGGATAGAGTAGTTTCAGATTTACAGAAAAGCCATTTTTTTGTAAATAGTTTCCTCCCAAGGTCGGAATGACAATCGTAAATCGTACTTCAAAAAATCGTAAATTCCCTACCCTCCTTTCAACAATTTCTCCAACGCATTTAAATGTTCTTTGAAGGCTTCCCTTCCTTTTAAAGTGGCTCGGTAAGTTGTTTTAGGCTTCTTTCCCACAAATTGCTTCTGAATTTCCAAGATATTCCATCTTTTCCAAACCTGCCAAGTGGCTCGATAAATTTCCATCAGTTACGCCCAAGGTTTCTTTCAGCGTAATGAATTCCACCCAATCATTTACCATCAAGAGCGACATGGCTCCTAATCGTACCCGATTTTCAAAGGCTTTATTCAGATTGGAAATGATGTTTTTCAAAAGTTTTTGTTGAATTACGATGTACGAATTACGATTTGAAGTCTGATTTTCAATAGATTGGCTAGATTTTCTTTGAGTTAGAACCTGCGTATTTTAACTTTTTTAAGCAAAAAAATATTGGTGACTCATTTTAGTTTTATTTTAAATGAACGAATCCTATAAATCATGATTCAAGAATTTTAAGATGAAGCGCAATTCAGAAATCGTACATCGTAATTCGTAAATCCCTCAATCTCTCAATCAGATTCATATTTAACGTACATATATGTTCCGTAGGCGATATGCAATATGCCAAAACCAATTGACCAAAATAGCAATCCGTAACCTACATACATTGCAGCGAGCAATCCTAGTACGATTTGGCAAATACCTAAATACCAAATGTCTTTCAAAGTGTATTTACTTGCATTGATTAGTGCCACTCCGTAAAATATCAAAGTAGAAGATGCGATGATTCCCACATAACCACGGTACATCAGAATCAAACAGAAAACTCCGCCCGTTGCCAAGGGAATGAACAAGTTGGCAATCAGCCTTTTAGTGAGGGAATCCCAAATTTTCTGGTTTTTCTTTCTGGCATTTCTTGTCGTGAAGAAAATTCCAAAAGAAATGGCAATTACCAAAGTTGCCAAGGCAATTAGCATCAAATCTGTCATAATATCTCCAGAAGCCTCATATTTTGCCAATCCAAATTTCAGAACTCTTCCTTCTCCGAAGAAATGGAAAATAAATTATTGATTCGCAAATAAGCCAAACCCGCTCCAACTAAAGCAGTAATTCCCGCAAAAATTCCCGAAAGTCCGCTCAGGGAAATAAATCGGGAAGATTGCTCCATCATGGAACGAATGTCGGATAAAGCTTCGAGTTGTTCTTTGGTGGAGACTGCCATTTTTTTAGTATCAAGATTTAAGTATCATGTAGCAAGATTGAGCAAAGTAAATACTAATATTTGTACTTTGCAAACCACTTTGAAAAACAAAGTTGAATTTTAGTTTTTAACTTTGTAAGTTTATCAGGAAAGAAATCAACATCCCTTTTTAAAGTCCCAACGGGACGGAATATCTCTAGCGTAGTACGTAAGTGCTACGAAATGTCATATTCAAAATAGTTTACCAAATTTTCACACACCGTTTGAACAAACATCCATCATTTTGATTGAATTTATCAGTATAATTGAATTCAGAAAACAGTTATCATTTTTCGGAAATTACCAGAATTAGGATTGAATCAGTTTCCTTTCTCATTTTTCCTTCCTCTTTTCTCTAAACAAACTATGCAAACGAGACCTACCATACTTTGGGCAGACGATGAAATCGACTTACTCAAACCACATATACTGTTTCTCACCAATAAAGGCTACGACATCACGCCCGTGAATAGCGGGGCAGATGCTTTGGAGAAGTGCGAAGAAACAGATTTTGATGTCATTTTCCTAGATGAAAATATGCCGGGAATGACAGGTTTGGAAACACTTTCGCAAATCAAAAACATCCATCCGAATGTGCCAGTGGTCATGATTACCAAAAGTGAGGAGGAATTTATTATGGAGGAAGCAATTGGGCAACGAATTGCCGACTACCTTATCAAACCAATCAATCCGAGCCAGATTCTGCTTTCTGTGAAGAAAATTCTCGACCAAAAAAGATTGGTAACAGAGAAAACGAATCATAGTTATCAGCAAGATTTCCGAAATATCAGCATGGCTTTTTCCGATGATTTGAGCCATCAAGATTGGGTAGATGTTTACAGAAAACTCGCTTATTGGGAAGTGGAAATCAATGAAACCGAAGGCAAAAGCATGTCCGAAGTTTTGGATATGCAACAGACCGAGGCGAACGTTGAGTTTGCCAAATTCATCAAATCCAACTATGAATCTTGGCTCAACGACCCAAAAGTTGATAAGCCTGTGCTTTCGCATCAACTCATGAAAAAGAAGGTTTTCCCACATTTGGAAGAAGCCGACACCACATTTTTCATCCTGATTGACAACCTCCGACTCGACCAATGGCGCATTCTTTCGCCCATTATTTCCGAGTATTTCACGGTAGAGGAGGACTCGCCTTATTACTCAATCTTACCAACCACCACGGCTTTTGCCCGAAACGCCATTTTTTCGGGAATGATGCCTTCGGAAATTGAAAGGCGTTTTCCTAACCTTTGGGTCGGAGACGATGAGGAAGGCGGGAAGAATAATTCCGAACAAGAATTGCTCGAAAAGCAGTTCAAGAGCAATGGTTTTGACGATGGTAAAATGAGTTATCACAAAATCATTCACTCCAGACCAAGGCAGAGATTTGCTCGACTCCATTGGGAATTTGCTACACAATAAACTGAACGTGATTGTCTATAATTTCGTGGATATGCTTTCCCACGCTCGCACCGACACTGCCATGATTCGGGAATTGGCGCACGATGAGGCCGCTTATCGTTCCATCACAAAATCGTGGTTTCTGCATTCTCCACTCATTGAGACGCTCAAATATTTCGCAGAAAAGAAAATCAATGTGATTCTCACGACCGACCACGGCACAATCCGCACAAAACGTCCTTATAAAATTGTTGGAGACAGAAATACGAATACTAATTTGCGTTACAAACAAGGCAAAAAACTTGGCTACGAGAACAAATATGTCTATGAAGTCATGAAGCCCGAACGCTTATTCCTCCCGAAACCCAACATTTCCACTTCCTATGTTTTCGCCACAGAAGATTACTTTTTCGCCTATCCGAACAATTACAACCATTACGTGAAATACTATAAAGACACTTTCCAACATGGCGGACTGTCTTTGGAAGAAGTAATTGTGCCATTTGTGAGGCTAAAGCCAAAGTAGGAATCTCGTGTTTTTTAAAGGAAAAGTTCTGGTTGGATTTCACTCATTGTCGAATTGATGAAGTGCTTGAACACCTTCTCAATTTGCCAAGCTTTTTACTTTGAGTATGTTCCGCCAATTTTGGGGAAACTAAATGGAAAAAGGCAGCTTTTTTAGACTTGTTAAGCCTTGAAGCTTGACAAGTCTTTTTTTACCAATCCCCAAAATTGAATGCGGTCGTGTTGGTACGGAGAATAGAATGATTAGCAAGGCATCAATTTCAGCTATTCAATCTTCAAAAAAGACTTCATTAGACAAGACTTTCTGGTTACACTTGTAACTGATGAAAATCAGTTTGGCGTTTTGCCCGTAGTCGACAACCTATAGGTTGTCGTAAAATATTTACTTTACGCTAGCAAAATTCCCTTTCCCTTTAATTAACTTTATTGTCGCATTCTCAAAATCAATAAACTAGGCTCAATAGAATCAGTTAGCCAAACCCCATTTTCCGAAATGAAAAAATGAATTCCCATTTTCTGCATTTCTCCTCGATTTGATTGGGAGAACAATTGGTTTTCCATGTCTTTTTCCCACATTTAAAGCAGTTTCCTCATCAAGGGAAAGATGGACATGATGTCGGTTTCTCTTCTGCAAACCTTCTTTTTTAATGGAGTCTAAATTTCTTGTGGCAGTTCCATGATAAAGAAATTCAGGCGGAGTTTGTGCTTCATAACCTAATTCCACTTCCACAGAATGACCTTGGCTTGCTCTAATTCTTTTGCCATCTTCACTAAAAGCATATCGTTTTTTTGGATTTGTTTCCACAATTTCCTGCAACTCTGTCAAATCCAACTTCCCAAATTCTTTGCTAAATTTTTCCAGTAAAATGCTTACTTCTGTCCAGCCTTGGTTCGTCAAGAGTAATTCCGATAATTTGTGGTTGATGGCGCAAAACCAAACTCAGTTTCCTGCCAATCTTCTTTTTCTGTTCTTCTTTCATAGTTGTGTGTTTTCTATTTTTGAGTTCACATTTACATATTCAAGAAAAAGTGTAGTTTCTGTAAACGAATCCTCGTAAGTATAATAGAGTTCTTTATTCGTCAAAAGTATAATTTCATTCCTATGAGTAATGGGATTCTCTATCTTTTTATTGTTTAAGAAAACGCCAGTTAAACTCAAAAATTTCAATGAATCATCAACTTGCCAGATACCATTAGATACAAAACCTTTGGATTCCATTTTTGTGCTAAAGGTGAAGTCATCCATGATTTCTAATAAGGAAGGTGCTTGGTTTATATCAATTATTTCTCCGCTATCCTTCATCATGTATATTCTTCTTAGCAACCAGTTTTTGCAAAGGATTTTAATCTTAGACATGATTTTATTTGTAGTATTACTCTTTTTTCCCATCCAATTCCCTTTCCAAAATATCTCTTAATTGCTCTGCATCAATACGTTTGTAGCGAATTACTTTGTTTTCATCTAGCAAAAATATAGTCGGATTCGCTCGAATGTAGTATTTACTATGCGCCAAGCCTTGTCCATAAGGATCTGGCAGTATTAATCCATGTCAAGTTTTTCTCACTTTCCTTCTCTTTGCACTTTTCCAATTCCTCATAAGTCTTGTTGCAGATTCCGTAAATCTCGAAGCCTTTGTCTTTGTAGTCTTTGTAAACATTCTACCAAAGCTACACTCATTTTACTGCAATTTCCACAATCTGGATCCCAAAAATAAACAGCAGTAAACTTGCTAGGCAAATTATATAAATTGACAGATTTTCCTTCTAATGTGTTCAGAATCAAGTTCGGAGCTTTTTTTCCAATCAGAAGTGGTTCTAGTTTTTTTGCATTATCTACGATTTTCAATAGTTGCTCTTCATCTACCCAATCTGCTTTGCCTTTTCCGTAATAATTGGTTGCCAAATGCACATAAACTGCATCGTAACCCATTATTTTTGAAGCCGCATAATCGTTCAGCAATTTGGATAACAAGTATTGATATATTTTTTCGTCTTTTGCCAAAGAAAGCAAATAGTCAGTTTCTTTAATGACAGAATCGGGTAGGGGAGAAACCATTTTCTTCAGGTAAGAATCAATTTTTCGCTCCAAAAGTGGAGTTCTCAAAAATCGCCTATCATTCAAAGGTAAATTATCGAAATAATGCGCTTTGTAATATTTGTATCGGAAGGTAGAGTCAATTGAGCCATCTTCGTTCATTGGCGGTTCGGGAATTTCCACTTCCTGATTTGCCTTTATCATTCTGGAGACAAAGGCATTTCCCCCCTTTTCGTAAATCAAATCAGTTTGGTATTTCTTTACTTTTTCGATTCAGCTGTTTCAAATCCTCTTCTAAACTCTCCATTTTCTCATCGTCCAAATCAGCATTTTGCATTTCCTGCTGAATTTCAGAGGCTTTGATTCGCTGTTTGCCGAGAAAGTCAATATAATCATAGAATTTCTCATTATTCGGAGAGCCTGTAACTTTCACATTTCCACTTAGGTTTGCAGTATCCGTTTTGACTTGGAAATGTTGGTCATCTTTCATCAATCAGCAACTCAAAATAAGTGTTTTTAGGTGGAACTGCCACCAAATAAATTCCGCCTTCCAATGTCTCATCTCCTTTGAAAATGAATTTCCCATTTTCAATTTGTGCAGTATCTTTCAGAAATTGCTTGCTTCCCATGTGATAAGCCAAATAAATTTCCTTTGCGTTGGAGTCTTTGATTTCCACCTCAATTTCGATAGCCATTTTGGGCAATTAAGAAGAAGGAGAATAAACAAAAGGAAATTGATAAGAATATAGATTTCATAATTTGTATTTCTGTTGGGAATTGCTTATCTAAACGAGAAAATTAGCAATTCCATGTTTGGGAACTGCTAATTTTAGGTTGGTTTAACGAATAATTTGCAAATTTAGATTGTTGCTACTTACTCATGTCTAACCTTTTGTTCTCCAAATAAAGCCATTTGCGAATTGGGATTTCCTGATTTTCACTTCTCTGTTTTAAAGCATCTGCTACATACTACTGGACATGGCAGAAAATAGGACCAAAAACCTGTCAGGTTTAATTGGGATTAGACCTTGAAAATTGAGTTTTATCTTTTTAAAACCTAACAGGTTTACGCAGATGTCCAGTAGTATGAGCATCTGCTAGAAGCTTGAAAACTCCTAGCAGATGAAATCAAGGTTCGGAAACCTTGACTCGCTGAAACACTCTTGTTTCTTATATCTAAAATATAATCTCTTGTTTCTAATGCAATGCGGCACGCAATGGAAGATTTGCCACAATTTCTCGCCTCTTTCTGCATCAGTTCATCCAGCCTTCCGTAAACCAAATCTTTATCGAAATAATTGAGTGCCATTTCCACATAAATATTCCCATGTTTGGCTTCTACCGCCCAAAGTATTTTGTAGAATCTGCTCAATTCGGCATCCTCCAACTGCTCGCTGACAAGGCGGAATCGTTCGCAACCTCGGCATTCAATTACTGAACCGAGCAGTAAATGAGTCAGAGAATCTGGAGTTTGCATCTCCACCTTTGGCTTCTTTCATAAGTTGGGCAATGTAAGGGTCTTTCTCCATCACTTTCGGCAATTCCACGCCTCTTTTCTGCATGATTCCGTACACATCTCGAAAATGTTCCAATTCCTCCAAGGCAGTTTCAATCAGTTCAGGAATGATTTCCAAACGGTCGGAATAGCGAGCAACCATGTTCATTGCCATTGCCGAAGCCTTGCGTTCGCAGTCAGCATGATCTTGCAGGAAGGAATCAAAATCTGCCAAAACAGTATCTACCCAAGCCTGTGGGGAATCGGAAGCGAGTTCTACGGAGTATTTCATTTTTGAGGTTTGAGTATCAAGTATTTAGGTTAAATAAGAGCAAGTGCAAAATAGAAAGTCGGATGGCCGATGCCATAGCAAAATAGTAAATTATGTGGTTCAATCGTTAATTTAGGTGTTGAGTGCAATTTGTGTTTTTTATTATTTGTAAGTATTCTATCATTAGTCAATTCCTTACTGGTTCAATAAAGTACTACTATATAACCCCAATTATGAATTATGTATTTGATAAGTACAATTATGGATTGGGGAAATTAAGAATTAAGACAGGGTGGCCTGGCCATGAAGAATTAAAAATGATTTAGGTTTATGATAATCAGCACTTTGATATTGTTGCATTTAGTCTAATTATTTCCATATAGTTTTTGATTAAATCTAAAAATAATGCAATACATGAAATATTAAATTTTGACTAACCTAAAAATAATACAGTTAATGTACTGATAATCAGATGTTCAAACCCATTATTCGGGTATATATATATATTCCATTCGCTAGTCAAAGCTTCCTAGCTTTGACTTTACTCTGTGGCAAGCTTCCTAGTGCATCAAATCCTAAGTTCGTGTTGCTATTTTTGTTTCTTATTTCCTTCTACTGCATTAAAATTATTAGCCGTAGCTATGGCTATGTCGAAATGTCGAACCATCGGATTGCCGAACCATCGGATTGCCGAACCTTCAAATTTTGCTTTGCAGAAGAAAATAATATTCCAAAAAAATACAGACACAAACTTAGAACTCAATGCACTAGCTTGCAAAACAAACAACCGAAGGTTTATTAGAATAATACAACGCTTTACCCAAATTAACGATTGAACCATTTATTTCTTGTAAGAGTCTTATTTTCAGTTGGTTACTTTACTATTCTACTATTTTTCTATTTTTTACTTGTACTTAGTGTGAAATACGTAAGCCAACCTCCCGAAACAAATCGAAAAGTTGACTTTTTCTTCAACGGCAATTTTTACAGCAACCTGCCCACAAGTTCCTCAATCCCAATACCTTCTGCTTCTGCCTTGAAGTTGCGAACAACCCTGTGGCGAAGAATAGGAATGGCAACTTGCTGTATATCTTCAATATCTGGGGAATATTTCCCGTTCAGGAGTGCGTTGCATTTGGCTGCCAAAACCAAGTTCTGCGAAGCTCTTGGTCCTGCGCCCCAATCCAAATACAGGTTGGCATCTTCGGCTGCACCTTTTCTGCCTGGGCGAGTTTTATTGACCAATCCAACCGCATATTCTACCACATTGTCTGCAATAGGAACTCTTTTCACTAAATGTTGGAAATAAATAATTTCCTCTGCAGACATAATTTTTTCTGCTATTGGTTTCACATCTGATGTCGTGCTTTTCACAATCTGAACTTCAGCTTCATAACTTGGGTAATCCAAGTAAATGTTGAACATGAAACGGTCGAGTTGCGCTTCTGGTAACGGGTAAGTTCCTTCCTGCTCAATTGGGTTTTGGGTTGCCAACACAAAAAATGGCTCATCCAACTTGAATTGCTGCCCTGCCGTGGTTACTGAACGCTCTTGCATGGCTTCCAACAAAGCGGCTTGCGTTTTTGGTGGCGTTCGGTTGATTTCATCTGCCAAAATAATATTGGCGAAAATTGGCCCTTTGATGAATTTGAAGTTTCGGTCTTTATCCATCGTTTCCGCTCCCAAAATATCTGATGGCATTAAATCTGGAGTAAACTGGATTCGGTTGAAGTTCAAATCCAACACAGAAGAAACCGTTTGAATAAGCAAAGTTTTGGCGAGTCCAGGAACTCCAACCAAAAGGCAATGACCTTGGCAAAAAATTGATGTCAAAACCAATTTCACCACTTCTTCTTGCCCAACAATTACGTTTCCTATTTCTTTGGTTAGATTTTGATATGCAATAGCCAGCGCATCTGCGGCTTCTTTATCGGAATTGAATTTGATTGCCATGTTTAATTTTAAATTTGAGAATGTTGTCTTGCGGTTTCTAAATCTGCCTTCGCAAAATAGGCAAGAGATATAAATATAGCAATGCTAAGGAATACTTATTATATTTTTTTGACAAGTGGCGAATATAAGTTTGTAGATACAAATAATTATGTACTTTTGCGCAACTAAAACAAACGCTAATTGTTGTTGGTTATGTAAAAATATTAATTTTAATACCCTAATTCAATCAAAATGAAAAAATTAAACATCTTTTTTGCCTTCTTTTTGGCAATCGTTCTTGTTGCATGTGGATCTAAAGAAAACGAAGAAATTGAGACAGAAGGAGACGACCTGACTGAAAACGAAATGGCTTCTATTAACGGAACTTACGAATTAGCCGGAGATAGCCAATTGATGTGGGAAGGAAGCAAGCCTGCTGGCTCACGACACTGGAACTTTGAAAATCTCTGGAGGACAGTTTACTATTGCTGATGGCAAAATTACGGATGGTAATTTCACACGTAAATATGACTTCATTAACGGTTACTGATTTGGAAGGAGAAGAAAAAGACAATTTGGAAGGACACTTGAAAACGTGCTGATTTCTTTGATGCTGGAGCAATTTCCTACAGCAATGTTCAAAGTAACTGGTTCTGAAAAATTGGAAGGCGACGAAAACGCAACTCACAAAATAATGGGAGATTTGACTTTGAAAGGAGTTACTCAAGCCTATTGAATTCATGGCTAAAGTATCTGAAATGGAAGGTGGAATCGCAATTGCTTCTGACTTTGACATTGACAGAACTAAATGGAACATTGAATACAACTCTCCAAGTTCATCTAAGTTTCGAGAACTTGGTAGCCGACAAAGTCATTGCTGATGACATGGGCATCAAATTCGATTTGAAAGCCATGAAAAAATAATCGACCTTCGATTGAAACTATCACTAAAAACTCTCCTCGATTCATCTTCGGGGAGAGTTTCTGCATTCCCGAACTATGTATAAACCTTGTGTGTAAACCTTGTATGGCTTCTCCGACCAAAATGCCAACTAATTTTGATTCTTTAATAAACATAAACTTTGATAGAAATTCTCCTTCAGTATATTTGCGAAGTAATTTTGAACGGTTTTATGAAGAAAACCAAACATTCAAGAACTACACAAGTTCCTAACCTGTTCCTTATTGGAACACAAACAATTCAAAAAAATAATACAATGAAAAAAATCTTCCTTTTATGGATGTGCTGTTTAGTGGGTTTTGCCACACAAGCACAGAAAAAAGTAGAATTCGTAGAATATGACTTGCCAAATGGCTTGCACGTAATTCTGCACAGAAATACTACAACCCCAATTGTGGCAGTAAGCATCATGTATCATGTAGGTTCTAAAAATGAGAATCCAGAAAGAACTGGACTTGCTCACTTTTTTGAACACTTGCTATTTGAAGGCTCTGAAAACATCAAAAGAGGTGAATTTGATCAATATGTAGAGAAAGCAGGTGGTACTTTGAATGCGAACACGTCTTGTGACAGAACCTACTATTACGAAATAATGCCTTCGAACCAATTAGAATTGGGTTTGTGGTTAGAGTCAGAAAGATTGATGCACGCTAAAGTAGAGAAAGTCGGAATTGAGACTCAAAGAGAAGTAGTGAAAGAAGAAAGAAGACAAAGAGTTGATAACAGACCTTATGGTTCAATCCTAGAAGAAACCATGAAGCGTATGTATAAGGAACATCCTTACCAATGGCCAATTATTGGTTCTATGGATCACTTGAATGCTGCCAAAGACCAAGAATTCATAGACTTCTATAAAACTTTCTATGTGCCAAACAATGCCGTACTTTCAATTGCCGGAGATTTGGACATTGATGACACAAAAAAATTAGTAGAAAAATATTTTGGTGACATTAAAAAAGGCACTAAAGAAATTCCAAGACCTACTATTATCGAACCTGCTTTGGGTGGAGAAGTGAGAGATACGGTTTATGACAATATTCAACTTCCTGCCGTGATTCAGGCATATAGAATTCCCGAACAAGGAACAGATGATTACTACGCAATGGACATGTTGGCTCAATTACTCTCTACAGGAGAAAGTTCTAGATTGAACAAATCTGTGAAAGATGAGCAACAAAAAGCACTATTTGTGGGTACGTTCCCTCTCAATTTGGAAGATCCTGGAGTTGCATTGGCATTCGGAATTACTAATATGGGAGTTGACTGCAGCTGATTTGGAAGAAGCAATGGATGCTGAATACGAAAAAGTGAAGAACGAATTGATTTCTGAAAAAGAATTCCAAAAGTTGAAAAATCAGATTGAAAACAATTTCGTAAGTGGAAACTCAAGAATGGCAGGAATTGCCGAAAGCTTGGCAAACTACTACATGTACTATGGCGATGCCAACTTGATTAACACGGAAATCGAAAGATACATGAAAGTCAACTCGTGAAGACATTAAACGAGTTGCCAACAAATATTTGGCAAAAGATAATCGAGTTGTACTTTATTATTTGCCAAAATCACAAGACCCAAACGCAGAAGAAAACTAATTAGTCGTAAGACAATAGTCCAAAGTCCAAAACGATTTGATTTTTTGAAATCAATTCTTACAATCGTCTTTGAATTTGAGTAGATTTTGTTTTCAATTTTCAAGTTACATCCCAACAGTAGGAAATACCACACCAAGAGCGAATAAAATAGGCTTTTTAATGACTATATCTAATATCCTATTTTTTCCGTCTTGCTACTTGATACCTACTACTTAATACTAAAAAAAAATGAAAAAAATAAGCTTATTTATATTCACGCTAGTTTTTGCGTTTGCTTCGGCAACTGCCCAAACACTAGACAGAAGCAAGGCACCAGCACCTGGGCCAGCTCCTAAAATCAATATTGGCGAATACAAATCTTTCGAGTTGGATAATGGCCTGAAAGTCTTTGTGGTCGAGAACAATACAATTCCTAGAATTTCCGTGCAATTGAGTTTGGATATTGACCCAATCAAAGAAGGCGAGAGCTGCAGGCTACGTTTCCATGGCAGGCGATTTGATGAAAAAAGGAACTAAAAACCGCACGAAAGACCAAATCAACGAAACTGTTGATTTCATTGGTGCTTCATTTTTCACTTCTTCTGGCGGAATGTTCGGTTCATCACTGACAAAACACCAAAATACGCTTTTGGAAGTAATGTCTGACGTACTTGTAAATCCAACCTTCCCAGCGGAGGAATTGGAAAAAGCGAAAAAAGAAATGATTTCTGGATTGGCTTCACAGCAAAACTGATCCAGATGCTATTTCTGGTAATGTGTCCGATGTACTGGTTTACGGAAAAGACCATCCTTACGGAGAATTGGTAACAGAAAAAACGAGTCGAAAACATTACGCTCGACCAAATTAAAGGTTACTACAACACTTACTATAAGCCAAACAAAGCTTATTTAGTGATTCTTGGAGACATCAAATATAAAGATGCCAAAAAACTAGCTAAGAAATATTTTGGAGAGTGGAAAAAAGGAACTGTTCCTTCTCACGAATATGACATGCCTGTTGGTCCTGAAAAATCTGAAGTTGCCTTGGTCGATAAAGTTGGTGCGGTTCAATCTGTAATCAATATTAGCTATCCAGTGAATCCTGAAGCCTGGTAGCGATGATGCCATTAAAGCAAGCATGATGAATATGATTCTTGGCGGAGGCGGTTTCAACGCTTACTTGATGCAAAACATTCGTGAAGACAAAGGTTGGACTTATGGTGCTTATTCTCGTTTCTCTTCTGATGAAATAGTAGGATACTTCACTGCTTCTGCAAAGTAAGAAATGAGGTTACGGATAGCGCAGTAGTTGAATTTTTGGCTGAAATGGATACAATCAGAAATCAGAAAGTTGATGCTGAAGTATTGCAATTGACTAAAAATAAAATGACTGGTAGCTTTGCCCGTTCTTTGGAAAGCCCACAAACTGTGGCAGGATTTGCCCTGAACATTGCTCGCTACAACTTGCCTTCCGATTATTATGAGACCTACTTGCAGAAAGTGGCAGCCATCACGCAAGAAGACATTCAGATGATGGCGAAAAAGTACATTCGACCAGAGCAGGCTTACATTCAAATCGTTGGTTCTACTTCTGAATTGAAAGAGAAAATGGCGAAATTCGGAGAAAGTAACGATCTATGACATTTACGGAGAGGAAATAAAAGAAGACCCAAATGCCAATAAAGTACCTGCCGGATTGACTGCCGAAAAAGTAATTGAAAACTATTTGGAGGCAAGAGGTGGAAGAGCTAAAATTGAAAAAATCTACTGACATTTACTCTGAAATGGAACTTAGCACTCCTATGGGAAGTATGACTACGGTATTGGCTGAAAAAGCACCAGATATGAAAGTCATTATCCAAAAGATGAATGGAAACGTGATGCAAAAGCAAATTTTCACTCCAGACAGAGTGATTATGAAAAGTGCCACGGGCGAGCAAGAAGTAGTTGGTGAGCAATTTGAGAAAATGAAACACCAAGGAATCATGCACCCTGAATTGGATTACGCTAAAAATGGCTACACGCTCAAGTTGG
The DNA here is from genome assembly GCA_963729615.1 of uncultured Cytophagales bacterium. Classification (GTDB taxonomy): domain Bacteria; phylum Bacteroidota; class Bacteroidia; order Cytophagales; family Flammeovirgaceae; genus JBLIFI01. The sequence goes on along the minus strand of CAVSOI010000013.1, from coordinate 127,458 downwards.
TAGGAAGCAAGATGATTGATGGCAAAAAAGCATATCAATTAGAAGTTGTTGCTCCAGGTGGAGTGAAAACCACGAACCTATACGATGTTGAATCTGGCTTTTTGGTTGAGCAAACATCTGCGGAAGCTGGCACTCAAAAGTTCAGCGAATACAAAGAAGTGGATGGCATCATGTTCCCTTACGCAATGACAATCGAGTCTCCAATGGGAGAAATGAAACTCGAAGTGAAAAAAGTAGAAGTCAATAAAGGACTTGACGACAAATTATTTGAATAGAAACATAACAATTTGATTCTAAAAAGCCTTGCTTCTTTCTCTAAGAAGCAAGGGTTTTTTGTGATTGTAATTGGATTGCACAAGAGGATATTTCTTGACATTGCTTCCAAAATATTACAACCAGTAAAAAGAACTCAAATAAAGATTGCAAAGGAAAAATCTTTCTGATAAATTTATGTAAGGGGACAGAACCTGTTTTTCCATCTCCAGAAAATGGGAATTTACAAAAAAGAAAATCAGCGTGATACTAACAGAAAACACGAAGAACGAAATGGAAGAGGTGAAGTTGGCGCAACAGCAAACAGGCATGCAGATTGATGAGGAAAGGGAAAATGCAGAACTACTGAGAATGTACAGGCGTTTGCTCCGCAAGGCAAAACCTGTGATGAAAGAAGGCGATTCCAAACGCATCAAAAAAGCCTTTATGTTTGCCGCTCACGCCCATCGAGAGCAAAGGCGTAAATCTGGCGAGCCTTACATTTACCATCCTGTGCAGGTTGCCATGATTGTTACCGAAGAAATTGGGTTGGATACCACTTCAATCATTTCCGCTTTTTTGCACGATGTGGTGGAAGACACCGAATATACTTTAAAAGATATTGAAGACAAATTTGGAACTACCGTTGCAAATATCATTGATGGATTGACCAAAATGTCGGCTACTGCCAAGATGAATACTTCTTTGCAGGCAGAGAATTTCCGAAAAATGTTGCTGACGATTTCGAAAGACATTCGGGTAGTTCTCATCAAAATTGCCGACCGACTCCACAATATGCGCACCTTGGAGAGCCAGCCGAGAGACAAGCAGATGAAAATTCGCTCGGAGACGACCTATATTTATGCGCCTTTGGCTCACAGGCTCGGACTTTACAACATCAAATCGGAGTTGGAGGATTTGGGTCTGCGCTATTCTGACCCAGAATCCTATTTCTCAATCAAAAAAAGTATTGAAGAGAGCAAGCCAGAACGGAATCGGTTTTTCCGAATGTTCAACCGTCCCGTTGAAAATGGATTTGGACAAAATAAATCTGGATTACGAAATCAAGATGAGGGCAAAGTCGATTTACTCAATTTACCAAAAAATGCAGAAGCAGGAAATTCCCTTCGAGCAAGTCTATGACTATTTTGCCATCCGAATTATTCTGAAAAATGATTTCCAAGATTTAAAAGCAGAGAAATATGCTTGTTGGTCGGTGTTTTCTGCCATTACCGACCATTATACTTCCAACACAAAACGTTTGAGAGACTGGATTAGCGTGCCAAGAGATAACGGCTACGAATCGCTCCACATTACCGTAATGGGACCCACAGGAAGTTGGGTAGAAGTGCAAGTTCGTACACAGAGAATGGATGAGATTGCCGAAAAAGGATATGCAGCTCACTGGAAGTACAAAGAAAAAGGCGCAAGAAAAGTGGGCAAAGGCAAAAAGCACGACGCAGAAGTAGGCCTGGACAGTTGGGTGGCGAAGATTCGAGAATTGCTGGAGAAAAAGGAAATCAACGCCTCCGAGTTTTTAGAAGATTTCAAAGGAGAACTCTATCAGGATGAGGTGTATGCTTTCACCCCAAAAGGAGATTTGAAAAAGTTGCCTGTTGGCGCTTCTGTGTTGGATTTTGCTTTTGATATTCATACTGAAGTTGGGGCGAGATGTATGGCAGCAAAAGTCAATGGCAAGCTCGTTCCGTTAAGCCACCAAATCAGCAATGGCGATCAGGTGGAAATCATCACTTCCAAAACGCCAAAAGCAAACGATGGCTGGTTGAAATTCGTGGTTACTTCTCGGGCAAAAACCAAGATAAAAGAATACCTCAAAGAAGACCATAAGAGAGTGGCGAGTTTGGGGAAGGAAACTGTGCAGCGGAAGTTCAAGCACATGAAAATCCCTTTCAATGACCAAACAGCCATTAAAATTGCCCATTATTTCAATTTCAAAACTGAAACTGATTTCTATTTCGATGTGGGTTCTGGTATTTTCGACCACACGGAAATCAAGCGTTTCAAAGACCACTTGAAAGACTCGGAGGAAACCAAGAAAGCAAGACCTGAAAATGCTTCTGAATTCAAGAAGGAAATCAAGAAAGTACACCCAGAAGATGATGAACTGATTATTGGTGAGGATATGAGCATGGAACACAGCTTTGCAAAATGTTGCACGCCAATTCCTGGCGACCCAGTATTCGGATTCACAACGATTGGCAAGGGAATAAAAATCCACCGAACTACTTGCCCGAATGCGCCTTCTATGCTGGCAAATTACGGACATAGAGTGATAAAAACTCGCTGGAACTCATCTAAATCCAAACACAAAGAAGAGTTTGAGGTAGATTTGCTGATTGAGGGAATTGACAGAATGGGATTAGTCAACGATGTTACACTCGTCATTTCCAGACAAATGAAGGTAAATATTCAGACCATAAATATTAGTGCCGAAAATGGCATCTTTAAAGGAAGAATTGCCCTTTCTGTGCATGATAAAGATGAATTGGAAAATTTACTCATCAATTTGAGAGGAATCGAAAATGTGTTTAGGATTACTCGGCAAGAGGATAAGGTATGATTACTTTAATTGGCGATTTGCTAAATTGGCGAAATGGCGAATTAGGAAAGTTCTTATAATGCCAGACATTTCAAAAAATCGAGACCTCGGCAGAGTTGTCGATGGCGACAGCAACGGCTGTCTAATCCCAGAAAACCCTGCTGAAGGTCGATTTTAATCCGAGCCACGCTGGCCGAGCCACGATGGCCATTCAACTACTCGCAGGGTCTTATCAGCCATTCCATGGTGGACGGCACTCCGAGGGATTCACTTTTTGACTCATGTCCAGTAGTATATAATCTGTATTTATATTTAGTGTAAAATATTGGTTTTCAAACTTTTACTTTAAGTAGATAAACTTAAATACTTTCCTATTTGATTGTTTGTAAGTATTTCATTATCAGTTATTTAAACTGCTTTGGACTTGCGACTTAAGCGCAAGTCCGATAAAGACTTTGTACTACTTACTTCTTTACTATGGCATCGACCATCCGACTTTATTTTTTGGGTAGTGATAAACTGGTAAGGCTAACAAAATAAAAACCATAGCGCAAGCGTCCGCTCAATGCCGTTAAGTTAATGTGAATTAGTTCGAGCGTGGACGCTCGAACCAGCGTAAAACGCTGGCGCAGGTTCTTTCTGGGGGCGCAATCGCCAACCTGTGCCGAAAATGGAAATCAGTCTCCGGCCGGGTCACGCTGACTGAAGACGAATCTCCTTAACTTAACGGCATTGAGCGTCCGCTGGGTGGCACTTCGCTGGGCGGCATTCCGCTTGTACCGAATTATCCATAGAGTAGCCTTACCCCTTTCACACTACCATATTTTGTACCTTTACTTACTTCTCAAAGTCAAATTTATAAAAATCATCTAACTCATCTGTGGAGTTTACGCTAGTTTTCAAATCAATGATTTCCCCATTCTCCACATTAAAAACCCAGCCATGAATGTAGGGGAACTCTCCGTTAGTCCACTCTTCCTGTATGAAAGATAGGCGAGACATGTTCCTGACTTGCTCTTCTACATTCAATTCCACAAATCTTTTCCAGCGGTCGTTTTCGTCTTCCAAGGCGGTTAATTCTTCGTTATGGTCTCGGTAAACATCTTTGATATGTGTGAGCCAATTGTCTAGCAAGCCAAAAGAAGTGTTGCTCATGGCCGCTTTCACTCCTCCGCAACCATAATGCCCACAAATGATGATGTGTTGTACTTTTAGTGCTTTTACGGCATAATTTACAACACTCAACAAGTTGTAATCTGTATGCACTACCACATTGGCAATGTTTCTCTGCACAAAAATAGACCCTGGAAGAGAACTGGTAATTTCTTCGGCTGGTACTCTGCTGTCGGCACAGCCAATCCACAAATAGGGTGGACTTTGACCTTCTGCCATGTCATCAAACAATCCTGGCTCAAACTTACTGACATTCTTAATCCAGTTTCTATTGCCTTCTAGTAATTTTTCAAATTGTTTTGGCATTGATGGCGGTTAGTTTCTTCTTTTGGATTATCAAGTTGCATATTTTTTAGCCAGAAAACAAAAGCGGAAGAACCGATTGTCGATTCTTCCGCTTTTTATAAAATAGTAAGTTCTAAAAAATTACTGACCTTGTCCAAGAGAATAACCTCTTTTTCCGTCAAACGTGTAAAGGTTTTCAGTTTTGATTACGTCAATATTATGATTGGGCGCATCTGCTAAAATCTTTTGGATTGCATTCTTATCGGCCGATTTGCCATCTTTGGCTTCGTAACGGCAACGCCAATGGTCGGTGCAAAAAGTTTCTGAAAAACCATCGGGCCAAACTTTTACGCCACGGTTGGTAATCATGGTTAGTTTCAAGTTATCGTTCAGTTTTTGAAGGGAAACCGCCAATTCATCTGGGTTTTTCCCAGTCCAATCCACAAAAACATCTACTCCCTGAAATACTTTATCAGACTTTGGTCTTCTCTTGTATTCAGGCATGGTAATGCTATCATTCGTAGCATAGTTTGTGACAGGAAGTTTCTTAGGTTTTTTACCAAGTCTTTCAATCACCGCATCCGCAAACTCCTTAGTTCCTACTTTTTGGCTACTTTCGCCTTCCTCATAAATATCTTCTGTGTGAATTCCCTCTTCAATCGTGCAAGACCAAGCATCCTTGATTTTTTCAGAAATCTCCTGCATTCCCAAATGATTCAACATCATCAGAGCCGCACGTAGAATCCCCGATGGATTGGCAATATTCTTACCTGCAATAGGAGGTGCAGAGCCATGAATTGCCTCGAACATAGAAACTTGACTGCCAATATTTGCCGAACCAGCCAAACCTACTGAACCAGAAATTTGCGCTGCCACATCGGAAACAATATCTCCGTAAAGATTGGAAGTAACAATGACATCGAACATTTCTGGAGTGTCTGCCAAACGAGCAGTTGCAATATCAATAATCCATCCGTCAGATTCAATCTCTGGATACTCTTGAGCAATTTCTTTGAAAACCTCGTGGAAAAGTCCATCAGTATGCTTCATGATATTGTCTTTCACAAAACAACTCACTTTCTTTCTGCCGTAAATCTTTGCATATTCAAAAGCGTAACGAACAATCTTCTCACACCCTGGTCGAGTGATTAGTTTCAAGCACTGAACTACTTCATCCGTCTGCTGATGCTCAATACCCGCATATAAATCCTCCTCATTTTCCCTCACAATTACCACATCCATATTCGGGTGTTTTGTCGTCAATAAAGGAGCAAAACTTTTGCAAGGACGAATATTGGCAAACAATCCAGATTTTCGCATCGTTACGTTCAAACTTTTGTAACCTCCTCCTTGAGGAGTTGTAATTGGAGCTTTCAGAAAAACCTTGTTTTCTCTGATACTTTTCCAAGCCTTCCTCGGTAATTCCACTTGTGTTTCCAGACAGGTAAACCTTCTCTCCAATCTCAATTTCATCCCATTCTATCGGAGCTTTTGCAGCATTTAAGATACGAAGAGTCGCATCCATAATTTCTGGCCCAATTCCATCGCCTTTTGCTATGGTTACTTTTTTCATGTAGTTGGTGTTTTAAAGTTATTGGTAACGTTGTCAATGTCCGCAAATCTTTTGAAAATAAGATGCTTGCAGATCATTTGTTTGCAAGATTAAGTCTAAAAGCCTTAAAAATCAATTTTTAGCGATTTCTTATTGCTGGAAAACGCACGTCTGTCAAATCCGAGGATATTTTGAAATCGAAATCAACTCAAGCTAGTCGCTTTGCGAAATGAGCTTCAGTAGTGCGGAATATTTAGCAAACAAAACATTTCGTACTTGAATAATTCTATTTTTTAACAATTAAGGAACGGGAATCAATTAAAGTGCTACTTTTTCTTTTGTTTCTTTTTGGTTCGGGACACGCTGTCTATTCTTCCAATTCCATTGGGGCAATCCCATTACGGGTATAAAAATCTCGCCATAGTGTCGGACTGGCGTTCCATCGGACTGGCGCACCATCGGACTGGCGCACCATCGGACTGGCGCACCATCGGACTGGCGCACCAGTGCTATGCTAGTTCCACTACGGCTACAATTTCAGTCCCGGCCGGGAACGGCTAGACTAGCCAGCGTGGCCTGACCTCAAAAATAAACTGCAATATAAAAGTAGTTTATTTAATTCCCGTTCTTAATTCTACTTTAAGACTCTAGCCAGAATCGCATTTCAAGTATCATTTTTGGGCTGGTTATCCTAAACATCCATCTGAAGATGGATGCAATTGAATAGCTTTCTGAATGCTGATTCAATTGCCACTAGCTTCAGCTAGTGGTAGCGGGTTCTATATTTTGAGAGTCTTAAAGTAGAATTAAATGCAAACACACAATAAATATAAAAATCAATCTTAAGGATGGGAAATGTCGGTTCAAGACCAATTGAGTTCCTCAAACAGCAACTGCCGCTTTAATATGCGGATGTGGCTCATAGCCAAGCAACTCAAAATCCTCAAATTTGAAATCGAAAATTGATTTTACTGTTGCATTGATTTTCATGGTCGGGAGTGGGCGAACATCTCTGCTGAGTTGCAATTCTGCCTGCTCCAAATGGTTGGAGTACAAATGTGCATCTCCTAAAGTGTGAACAAATCCCCCGCTTCGAGTTGGCAAACTTGGGCAATCATCTGAGTGAGCAAAGCGTAAGAGGCAATGTTGAAAGGAACTCCCAAAAAGACATCGGCACTGCGCTGGTAAAGTTGGCAGGAAAGTTTGCCATCGGCCACGTAAAATTGAAAAAGTGCATGGCAAGGAGGCAAAGCCATTGTGCCAATATCCGCTACATTCCACGCACTCACAATCATTCTTCTGGAGTTCGGATTATTCTTGATTTGCTCAATTACTTGCTTCAGCTGGTCAATAGTTTCCCCACTCGGAGTTTGCCAAGACCGCCATTGTTTGCCATAAACCGGACCGAGTTCCCCATTTTCATCTGCCCATTCATCCCAAATGCGGACTTTGTTCTCTTTGAGGTATTCGATGTTGGTATCTCCAGCAATAAACCATAGAAGTTCGTGAATAATGGAACGTAAATGGAGTTTTTTGGTAGTTGCCATAGGAAATCCCTTTTGCAAATCAATCGCATCTGGTAGCCGAAAACACTTAAAGTTCCTGTTCCCGTTCTGTCTCCTTTCTGGTTTCCTTCTTCAAGAATATGCTTGGAGGAGTTGGTGGTATTGTATCATTTATAAAAAGCTTTATTTTCTGTTTTTGAACTTAGTTCTACTTTAAGACTTTAGAGTTAAATACATTCAAATGGAAAATGGGGTGTCTATCCGAGTGTAAAGTAGATACCTGAATAAAAAACTGAAATATGTTACCTGATTCTGAAATCTCAAACTAACCTAGTGATTATCAACTCCTAAGTTCACATTCGTATTTTATCTTTCTTATTTCCCTCTACTGCATTAAAATTCTTAACCATAGCTATGGCTATGTCGAAATGTCGAACCATCCGATTGCCGAACCATTCAAATTTTGCTTTGTAGAAGAAAACAATATTCCAAAAAATACTGAAAGGAACTTAGAATTCAATGCACTAGTTTCTCTTATTGAACTGCTTATCAAAATAATCATAAGCCTCATTTATTTTGAGTGTTACCTCATCGGCAATTTTCTTCTTTTTCTCATCGTGCTGAAACAAATCTGGATGATACATTTTTATCAGCCTTCTGTATGAAGCCTTGATTTCCTTGAAAGTCGCTCCTCGTTTTAGCTCTAAATCTGCATAATATTCATTCTCTTTATTGATTTGGTTGGAATTTGTATTTGTGTAACTCGTGTTTTCCCGTTCCCAAGACTTGAACTCCTCTTCAAAATTTTCTTCCTTATAGAAGTCGGAGTCATGCTCATCTTTGTCAAAGAAATTCTTCCACTCATCAAAATCGCTTCCTTTCAACTCTTCTAATTTAGAGTTGATGTTCGCTTTGAGTATATCTTTTAGTCTGTTTATTATCATTTTCTTAGCTGTTTGGAGTGAAATTCAGCAAGCAATTTACTTAAAAAGTCAATGAAGTGCATAGATAGAATTCACTTAGGAACGGAAATTAGACTTTATTACGATTGGTTTTGTATAGAAGCCCTTGTTGGTCTTAGCGTAGCGAGACCAACAAGCTGACTCCAAAATTTACTTTAATAAACCAATCGTAATAATATCTATTAAATAAAGTGCTACTTTTTATCTCGTTTCTTATTCATGTTTACTGAAAAGTCAACCAAAATTCACTTCTACTTAGGAACAAGTTAATAATAACTTGTAACATTATCGCAGTTTATTTTTGAGGTTAGTCAAGCTGTTCCCAGCCGGGACAAAATAATGTGGCATAGCACCGCTATGGCACATTATTTTGTCCCGGCTGGGAACTGGAAGAATAGACCAAAAAGAAGCAAGAGAATTTTAATAAGTTATTATTAACTCGTTCCTAAATATGGTTGAATCTATAAATATCAAATTGGTCTGACAGTAAACTAAAACAAGAAACAGTACAACTTTCGCAAGTTGTACTGTTTCTGAAATCAGAATATTATTTAAACTCCAACTGCTTCTAATTTATTGGCAATCAAGTCAATAACTCGTCTTTGCTCTTCTCCTGCTATTCTTACATCAACTTCGTTTACATCAACCACGAGTAAATCTGAAAAATTATAGCTTTGGAAATAGTTTTCATATTCTTGATTCAACAACTCCCAGTACTCTCTCGGAACGGCTTGCTCGTAATCTCTTCCTCTTCCTTTGATTCTGCTGATGGCAGTATCTACATTCACTTGCAAATAAACCATCAGTTTAGGGCGTTGCACGTGCTCCAACATATTTCCCAACAACTCTTCATATAATTCAAACTCTTCAGTGGACATTTTGCCTTGCATTTCTAACAACTTGGCAAAAATGACATCGCCATAAATACTTCTGTCCATTACGCAATCGCCCAATTGCCTCGCTTTCTTCAGCATTTTGAAACGCTTATTCAAGAAATAAATTTGCATTGGGAAACTGTACCGTTCTTGGTTATGGTAGAATTTCTCCAAAAGCGGATTATTATCTACAGGTTCACGGAAAAATTCCATGCCCAATTCATTGCAAAGAATTTCGCCCAAAGTAGTTTTCCCTGCGCCTACCACGCCATCCACACAAACTAGAGATTGTTGTCCCATTGATTCTTGTAATATATGTTTTCTGAAAAATTGCTTGTAATACATTGTTTAGTCTCAAGTAGAAAGTATCGGGTATCAGGTATCAAGATAATAGTAACCCCAATTGTGAGTTATGTATTTGATAAGTACAATTGTGGATTGGCTAAATTAAAACAGGGTGCATTGGCCGGGTCACGCTGACTGAATTTTGTATACATGGTAGATATTTAGGGGTTGATGCATTAGTGATTATTGACAAAAAATGCTTGTGGAATTTGAAGATTGGCAGGTTTCTACTGGGAATTGCCACCAACAATACTGCCAACTTCCGATGCAAAAACTTTGTCAATAATCACTATTACTTGATACTTGTTTCAACTATTTATTTCTGTAAATTTCGCTATTCCGCTATGTAAACCCAAAATAATCAGCATGTCGGTGGAGTGAATGATAGTGTCGTCATTGAAATTTCTGACCAAATGCTGAATCATGGTTTGCTTGCCATCAATGTATTCTTCATAATACCGTTTGATTGCAATAAGTTGCAAGTCGTAATTTTCTTCCAATTCGATTTCGCCTACCGTTTTTTTCGCTACCTTTTTTGGAACTTTTATCTCCACAATCTCATATTCATCGGGCAGTTTCATAAAAGATTTTACTTGTGGATTGATAAGCATTTCTGCCACCATATAGCCCACTTCATCTTCTGGAGAAAGGATTTCTTGCACGCCCAACTTTTCAAGTATCAGTCTTTGTTGCGCACTCATTGCTCTGGCAATCAGTCTTTTGACCTTCATTTCCAAAAGTAGAACTACAGTCAGAAGCAAACCTTCAATGTTCTCCCCAATTGCCACCAAAACGGCATCCATGTCAGACAAATTCTGAGAGAGCAATGCTTTTCTATCAGTTGCATCTAGTGCAACCGAATAAGCCACATCATCTTTCACGATTTCCACCCGATTCAAATCCTTGTCAATTGCCAGCACCTCAGCACCTTTTTCTGCCAACTGCCGAGCCACTGCAAAGCCAAACTGCCCCAAACCGATTACTGCGAATTTATCTGCCATTATACTTTGTTTACTTTTTCTAAGACGAAATTCTTTTATAATATCAACTGTGTAACTGTACTAAAATCAGATTAAGTAGATAAACTTGTAACTACTCAGGTTGTTTAAGTTGTTGATTTTCAATGTATTATAAATTGAACGAAGAATTTAAATGTAACTTTTAAACTGAATTAGTATTTTTATAGTCGAAATAATCTGGGTAGTGTGCAAGAAGTAAGGCTACTCTATGGATAATTCGGCACAAGCGGAGTGCCGCCCAGCGGACGCTTGCGCTATGGTTTTATATTTTGTTAGCCTTACCAATTTATCACTACCATAATTTGAATAAGTATTCTAATTAGCCAAATGTTCTTTAAATAGTACAATACAAGAACCTGAGTAAGAAATAGTACAATGTGTATGAAAATAGGAAAAGTAATACAATATGCTGTTTTATAGGCTGGAATCGCTCAATTTTTTAATTCGCCAACTCGCTAATCCACCAATTCGCCAACTGATTACTTGCTACTCAAAGCTATCTTCGACTTCAAAAAACCTTTTAAAACCTCCAAGGCTTTGGTTGCACTATCTTTTCTGTGATTGTTGAGAATCAAATCTGCATCATTTTTATGCGATTTAATATACTTCTCGTAGGTAGGCATCACATGTTTTTCGTAGCGATAAAGTACATCTTCTAAATCATAACCTCGCTCAATTTGGTCTCGCATAATTCTCCTTTTCAGCTTGATGTAATCCTTCACATCAATATAAACTTTCAAATCGAGCATGGAACGGACTTTATCGTGTGAGAGAATGAAAAGCCCTTCCACGATAATAATTGGGCGAGGCTTCCAAACAATCATTTCGGGTTCTTTTGCCTTATTGTTGAAAGTGTACTCTTTCCTACGGACTTCCTCGCCACTTTTCAACTTTGCCAAATCGCTGGCAAATTCATCTAGGTTTACTGACTTAGGCAAATCGAAATTCTCGATTCCATTTTCATCTTTTGGTTGGAGTGAGCGGTCGAGGTAGTAGTTGTCTTGGGAAACCATGCAAATCTCGTGGTCGCCAAACTCCTGAACCAACTGATTGAGAATGAACGTTTTACCCGAGCCACTTCCTCCCGTAATTCCTACTAAATAAGGTTTTGCCATGCGTAAATTTCTGTGTTTGGATTGCTTTTTTTGCAAAATCAGCAAAAAGAAACCTTTCAGTAATAAAATTAAATTTCGGCAAAGTTAACCGAAAAGCTAGAAACTCGCACAAGTATTATGTTTTGATTCGGATAATTAACTCATATTACGCAACATTCTCACTTTTCAGAGAGTGACTTTCATTTGGAGTGTTGCTTAGTTCTACTTTAAGACTCTTAACCAGAACTTATATGTTAGCGGAACTAGTGCATCAATTCCTAAGTTCGTGATTGTATTTTATGTATCTTTTTTACTTCTACTGCATTAAAATTCTTAGCCGTAGCTAGGCTATGTCGAAATGTCGAACCATCGGATTGCCGAACCATCGGATTGCCGAACCACCGGATTGCCGAACCATTCAAATTTTGCTTTGCAGAAGAAAATAATATTCCAAAAAATACAGGCGCAAACTTAGAACTCAATGCACTAGTGCATCAATTCCTAAGTTTGTGATTGTATTTTATGTATCTTTTTTCCTTCTACTGCATTAAAATTCTTAGCCGTAGCTAGGCTATGCCTGCAAATTTTGATTTGTAGAAGAAAAAAATATTTCAAAAAATACCAACCAGAACTTAGAACTAAATGCACTAGTTTATATAATTTGTACTGCGTTCTTCTAGAACGCTCTTGATAAATGCGCTCTGGAAGAACGCAGTACGAAAAATGCCTTATTTATATCTATTTACACTCGGATAGACACTCTTAATTTTCCATGTAAATTGATTTAATTCTAAAATCTTAAAGTAGAACCGACATTTCCCACCCTTTTTTAGAGAAATTGTATTTTTTGGTACTGCGCATTTAAAGTATGCTAAACATCAAGGGCTTCATCATTAATAGTTCTTCTAAAGAGTAAATTCGAGTAACCAATCCTTGTTTCATGGCAGGAGAAACCTTTTTGTACTTCGTTTCAAATAGTTTTGCCTCAGGGTTGACAAGAATTTTAAATTTTTCATTCTCTTTCGTCAAATTATATACCCCTTTCAGGAAAATCACATGGGCATCGTGTGGCTCGACTTTCTTGGAGTGGCACTTGGTCTTACGTGCCAGACGCTTATTGTCTTTGCGAAAAGCACCATTTCGGCTTTCCACAAAAGAGGTGGAAATGGTATTGCAACGCTCGCTTCTATCCAAAATCTCAAGAATCTCCAACTCATCGCCCAATACGATGCGGGTCGATATCCTAGTTATTTTGCCATTCTTGCGCTCTTTGACGACTTGTGCATATTTTAACGATTGGTCTGCTACCTTTATAGGCAATGGCCTGCGCCCCCGGCCCTTATAGGGAACTTCTTGAAGTGTACTGTACACGTCCGTCAAAACCTCCTCATAAAACCAGCCATCACTTTCAAAAAAGGTGCCGAGCCATCACTGTGCTCTCTGATTTGCTCAACGAAGGCAGTTGCCTCCTCTTGATTTCGCTGACCGCTATGAACCACATGGAGATAGCTGCTTTCTGGCAGAACAGCCGCAAAAGTCCACCTGTCGCCCACCGTTTCTGGGTTTTCAGATTTCTCCTCTGCTGTAAGGCGCTCTTTTTTTTGAAATAAAACTCCAGAATTCATCTATTTGGACTCTGTCCAGATGAAGGCCTTCCTCTAAATGATGACTGATCAGCTCAATGTGTTCAGCGGCAAGCCCTATCCACCTGTTCTGTGTTTTCATGCAGACACCGGTCGTCCTTGCGACTGCCCTACGGCTTTTGCCCTCAGAGAGCTCTTTCAGTACACTTACTATCACAGATATATCACTGCGCAGGCCGAAGAAAAAGGTGTCTTTGGTAACCACCCACCGACTTTTGCAATTATTGCAGTACACCTGATTCTTCCGGCTGGAACCAGTACAGATATTGCCTGCACCTATCTCATTGAAATGCTTGCAATCTGCATTTGTACAATATTGCAGGGATTTATATTTTTCAAATCGTTCTCTGTCCATGATACAAAGCTAAGCAACATACTTTGCATTTTCAGTACCTATTTTTTAGATACAATTTTATTGGCGGATTGAGAACTCGGCAGTGTCCTGTCGATGGCGACCCCCGTTTGCACCTGCCGAAGGTCGGACCCCGAAGGTCGGATCCCGATGTTCGGGAATTGTTGAAAAGCTTTTGGGTTCGTTGTTTTCTCGCTTACTAGACTGGCGGGAGCGAAAATGCACACCGCCAGCTAGTCGCTTTGCGAAATGAGTTTCAGTAGTTCAGGATATTCGGAAAAAGCACTTCGTATTTGAATAGTTATGTTTTTTAGCAATTAAGTGTAATTACACAATAAATACCAAAAGTCAATTTTAAGGGTAGGAAATGTCGGGTAGAAGCAGGTGTCAAGATTTAGTTGACAATATCACTTTCTCGCAAAGGGCTGATACTCAGAAAATAGCTTGGTAGTGTGAAAGAGGTAAGGCTACTCTATGGATAATTCGGCACAAGCGGAGTGCCGCCCAGCGGAGTGCCGCCCAGCGGAGTGCCGCCCAGCAGACGCTCAATGCCGTTAAGTTAGTGTGAATTTGGTTCGAGCGTGGACGCTCGAACCAGTGTAAAACGCTGGCGCAGGTTGGCGATTGCGCCCCCAGTCAGAACCTGTGCCTAAAATGGAAATCAGTCTCTGGCCGGGCCACGCTGACTGAAGACGAAACTCCTTAACTTAATGGCATTGAGCGGACGCTTGCGCTATGTTTTTTATTTTGTTAGCCTTACCAGTTTACCATTACCAATCACTTTACTGTTCTACTATCTTTCTATTTTTTTACTTGTACTTATTGATTATTTATTTAACACATTAGGCTAGAATTTTTGCTGGATTGCGCTTATAGCTTCATCATCAAAACAATCAATTCACAACATGGTTTTTTAATTTGAACTCAACAAATTCCTATGTCTAAATCCAGCCTAATTACAACTGCAAAAAATAGAAAACAGAACCTGCTCAACCTCTTGGCAGGAGTGGAAAAAGGCAATTTGAAACCTGATGAAGTAGTAATAGTTTCGATGGATGAAGTATTGGATTTGCCTAAAAATTATTCTTTTCCGGTTAGGGTTGTTAGACTCGAAGTAGAGAATAACAATATGCTTCCTATTGCCAAAGCGAGGAACTTGGGTGCGAATTCCGCAAAATTTGATGTACTACATTTTTTAGATGTGGACTGCATTCCCTCTACCAATTATTTGGAAATTATGAGTAGGAAACTTCAAAATCATGAAGGTTTGCTAATGGGAAATCCAAAATATATGACCAAAAAAATTGCTGGCAATTTTGATGAAAAGTTCCTGACCGAAAACAGCATTCTCCATCCTGGCAGACCTGTAATGCATTCAGAAATCGAAAAATCTCCTGCTTATTCGTTATTCTGGAGTTTATGTTTCTCAATCAGGAGGAAAACCTTTGAGGAAATTGGCGGATTTAGTGAAGAATATTTGGGTTACGGAGCAGAAGACACTGATTTCGCATTCAAAGCCGAGAAACAACAAATTGATTTTCATCTAGTAAAAGCCTACATTTTTCACCAACAACATGCTGTTTCCACTCCACCTTATCATCATCTAGATCCAATTGTGAGAAATTGCAATATTTTCCACAAAAAATGGGGCATTTGGGCAATGGACAATTGGCTGGAAATGTTTGCCGATAAAGAACTGATTGATTGGAACAAGTCTCAGACTGAAGAAATCGAAATTAGAGCAAAACCTACTCAGAAAATGATTGAAGAAGCAGTTTCTGAAAATGCGCCATTTGCGTAAACGTAGAAAACAAAAAAATAAGTTGGTAGAAAAAATCGGTACTTCTAAAACGAAGTACCGATACAATGTAAGGATAGGGATGGGAATGGGAACTATGGAGTGGCAAATGCTTTACAAAAAATAACTATTTAGAAAATAGGATTCTTAGGCAAGATTAATAATTTACTTACCCGAATAATGGGTTTAAACCTTTGTTTTTCAGATAGTTAACCGTGTTGTTTTTAGAGTAGTATGTAGAGTAGTCAAAAATTAAGATTTGCCATATTGTACTTTTTTTAGATTTAATCAAAAATTGTATGACAATAATTTAACGGAACTCATAAAATCAAAATACTGATTACCAAATACTTAAATCATTCTTAATTCTTAATTCTTCATTTTTAATTTTTAATTTCCCCAATCCATAATTGTACTTATCAAATACATAACTCATAAGTAGGGTTTACTTCTAAGTCAAGTTCACTTTCAACTGTTTTCCTCTTTTTGGTCTCCAAACAAATTAGCTGATGGGAACAAAGAAGTTTGAATAATTCGTGAATATCCTTAGAGGATTCACATAATTTGGCGAATTTTTCAAGGCTGTTTTGCTCTACCAATGATTTAATTCCATCGTCTCTTTTGGGAATTTCTTCAATCTTCAAATCAGGCTGATACGTTTTGGCGAGTCTCATCCTCTCCAAACTTTCTGCCAATTGCTTCTGTTCATCGAAAGGTCTTTCGGAGGGAATGGCAATGAATGGAGTGTCAAAGTGCAGTATTTCTGCAACCAAATTGCTTCCGCAAGCCCCAATAACTAAGTCGCTATGCGCTAAAAACGGATTGACATTACTGACCAAACCCCTGTTTACATCTACAAAGCCGAGGTATTCGTTGGAGATTGGACCAACGGAAATGATGAAGTGATGTGGAAACATCTGCCTGATTTCAGGCAATTTCTCGTCTATGTCATCACTCCCGCCAAAACCTTTGATAACGGACAATATTGGTTTTGAATCAGTAAAATTTAACTCTTGTAAAAAGTTCTCCTTTGAAACATCTGTCTTGCTAGGTTTAGAAACGAAACCCATGTATAGAGTCTTGTTCTTGACCCAATTAGGCACTTCTGGGCTTTCCATCCATTCTGGGAAATAGGCTATCAGGAAAGTCGCACCACGAAAAGCTTCTGTATGCGCCAAATCATTCCGATTCCCCATGAGCCGAACGTAGGCATAAGGCACAGAGGAAACTCGGCAAAGTGTGGCAATTTCCACGCTTACATCCACGATTACCAACTCAATTTTCTTTTCGAGAATAGTCTTCAGAATTAAGGAACTCCTCTTCACTATCTCTTTGTTGTTCAGCGGATTATAATGGAGAAATTTTGGGGTTTCCAAAGTTTTGTGCTTCAATTCTGTTCCAAAAGGATCTTCGGGAGGGAGTAAAACAGACTGCAAATGAGCGTTGAATTCTGTTTTTACGCTTGTCATGATTGTGCAACTCTCTGGGATTTCCTCCGCCAAAAGCGAAGCATAATTGCAATGGCCAGAACCATGCGAATGCGCATAATAGGCGATATTACACATAAACTAAAGATTTAGGATTTATCATTGAGTAGTACAAATTCTCGTAATTTTTAACCATCGCTTCCGAGGAACAAAAAGTCTCCGCTCGCTCTCGGCAGTCTCTTCTGCTGATTTTTCCTATTTCGCCCAATGCAGTAGCCAAGCTGTCAGAAGAACCCAATTTTACCAATATTCCCGATTTTTCGCATAATATTTCTGGGGAGGCTCCTACATCGAATGAAACTACGGGCGTGCCACAAGCCAAAGATTCGGCAATGGTCAAACCATAAGGCTCATCCCACAGACTGGTAAAAAGCATGGCTTTGCAGTTTCTCAAAACTTCGCTGATTTCGTGCTGTTTCAAGTGTCCTAAATATTCAATGTTCGGATTGGCCAAATAAGGTTTTACTGATTCCTCAAAATATGGCTTGTTGCTCTTCGGCCCAGCCAAAATGAGTTTTTTGTCTGCTTTTAGGCAGGCTTCAATTGCCAGATGAGGTGCTTTTTCAGGACATATTCTTCCCATCCAGAAAAAATGTTCGGCAGTTTCCTCTACGTTGGCAACCCAATCTTTAACTTCTACTCCGTTGTAAACTACCTCGAATTTATCTACAAATTCGCCCCAAAGTTTGCCTTGCTTTTTGCTGATAACTGTAAATTTTTGTTTGGCTGGTTTTGGAATTGATTTCAAGCCAAATTGCAAATGTGCAAAAGCAGGTGTGTGAAAAGTGGTCATGAATTTCTCTCCAAAAAACTCTCCCTGAATGATTGGGATTGAGTGCATGGAATGGTTGTGTATCAAATCATAATTTCCGCACATAACCTGTTGCATGGCTTCGTTGTAAATATGGGTTTGATACATTTCATCGTAACTAAAACCCAAATGGCTTGCTTCTTCTTCGGTAGTTTCTTTCCTGAAAGTTTCTATGCTTTTGAATGGCTTTAGGTTGAAATTTCCTTCCGAATCTTCATGTGCGTAGAGATCAATCTCATGCCCCAAGGCAGAAAGTTTCCGAGTGAGCAAATGAGTAATCATTTCCAACCCTCCGGAAAACGGTTCTGAAATCGGATAGAGTGAGTGGGCAATAATGGCGATTTTCATAGTGGTAGTTTTGTGGTTTTATGAGATATCTTTTCCCTATTTCGCAATCGTCTTTTCCGTAATCAATTGCTTTGAGGAGTTAGATATTATTGAATTATTTAGCGCAAAATAAAGATGAACTTTAGAGACAAACATTAAAGCAAATAGAACTATATTTAAAAATATAAGAACATTTGGCAAAGTAAAACTCAATAGGAAAGTAGCCGTAAGCAACATTAGAAACTGTTTTGGAAAGTCGTTCAATTTTGACTCCTGCCTTACTTTGGATGTTCTTCGGAAAGGCTTTTTCACTCCTACCAGAATTGGCAACCATGAGATTGCACTCATTTCTAAATAGTTGAGGTGAACCAAAAGTGTCTTGAAACCATCGGATAAGGATTTCGTTTGCTTGCAGAAAATAAGCAGTTTGGAGACCAAAAATAAATAGTAATTGACATAAACCAAACTCCAAACAGTAGCCGGAACTTTGTATCCTAATGATTGGGAAATAAATGCGAAGAGATGAACGAATATCGGAATCGCCAGAAAATTGAGCCAGTTTGTGAGTTGGGAGAAATGGGATATTCGGAATGAATTATATTTTCCTTTCAACAAACAAACAAGTACTTGCGCATTGCCGAAAACCCATCTTTCCCTCTGTTTCAATAGTTCTTTCATGGAATCGGGCAAAAGTCCTTTCCCTACTTTTTTGTTGATGAATAAAGTTTCATGGTTCTTCTGGTGGAATCTGACTCCCAATTCTGCGTCTTCGGTAATGGTTTTTGATTCCCATCCATTGATGTCATCCAAAGATTCAATTTTTATAGCACTCAAAGTGCCTGTTCCCAAACTATTATTTTTGTTCAATGAATTGCCCAAAACAGTATCAAAATAATGTGCGAACTCTTGTGCCACCGAATCGGAACTTGCATTTCTATAGGCTTGAGGGAATTGCAACAGCGACTTTTTAGGAAACTTGTTCAACTGTTCATTAATTGTTTGCAAAGCGTTGGGTTCTAGCTTGTAATCCGCATCAACAGTAAGAATATAATTTGCATTCTTGTGGGTCATTCCTCGGCACATATTCAATGCGCCTGCCTTGTAGCCATCAATTGAATCTAAATGAACAAACTTTACTTGTTCTCCAAACTCACTGCAATATTTTTCAACGGGCTTCCAAAGCGTTTCATTCTGATGATTGTTGTCTAACACAATTATTTCATACTTCTTGTAATTTTGGGAAACGATAGATTGAATAGTTTTGATAACAAGTGTAGAAGGCTCTGCACAAGTGGGAATATGTATGGAAATAAAATTTTTGGTTTCATTTTCATACATTAAACTTATTTCTCTTTTTTTGCACGTGAAAAAAAATTGCAATGAAAACTGAATGATTGTTAGAAACATTGTTGTTCCTAAGAGAGTGATAGTAAAAATGAGCATATTGGTTAGTTGTCAGGTTTCAAAAAACTTTCTTTACTAATCCAAAACGGCACTTGGTTGTTAAGTATTACGACTAAGCTTTTTAGTCCAAACAAAACAATAACTAACACATAAGATGTTAAAGAGTAAACTTATGGTGATAGGGTATAGATTCGTATGTGCAAATTTAGACAGACCAAAATGAATCTTATAAAAGTAAAATCGTTACCATTAAAAGATGTAGTTATAAACATAGCAGATGAATTGAATACCACTTATACTGAGTCTTGCAATCTATATACTGTAAGAATTCCTGAGGCATTTGGTAGAGGAACTATCGAAGGAATAGAGTTTGGCGATGGATTTGGTATGCTGAACTATGAATGTAAATTCAAAGAAGCCACATCCATTGATTTTTCTTTTGAGCAAGTGCATCCAGTGAAATTTCTCCATTGCTACGGAAAAAGCTTCGAGCATCAGTTTTCGAACGAGGATTTGAAACACAAGATTGAGCAATATAGAAATATAATTGTTGCCAGTTCAAGGCACAATGGGCATGTACTCCATTTTCAGGGAAACGAATCAATAAAGATTTGCAGCATAGAGATTGACCGTAAGAGTTTCCTTACAAAAGTAAGTTGCCTTACACAAAATCAACAAGACGATATCGTGAATTTGCTCAGAGATATTGATGCGAAAAATACTTTTTACCATGAAGGAAATTACAGCCTAGAGATTTCAAACATCATTCAGGAAGTCAAAAAATTCAATCGCTTTCCAGTTTTAGATAGTTTGTTTTACGAGGCAAAAAGCTATGAAATCCTTGTTAACCAGTGGTCTCAATACCATGATGATTCTGAACAAGGTGGAGAGGCTTCTTTACTGAGAAGAGCTGATATTGATAAGTTCCAGAAAATATCGGATTTCATTTCCAATAACATGAGTCAGCCACTTACTGTAGAATCTCTGGAAATGGAGTTTGGAATGAGCGAGAAAAAATTGCAAAATTTATTCAAGGAAATTCAGCTTACCACAGTAAATTCATTTATTCAAGAAAAACGTTTGGAAAAAGCAGTCAGTCTGATGAAGAACTCAAAAATGAATATCTCCGAAATCGTTTATGCCATCGGATTGAGTAGCAAAAGTTATTTCTCGAAAGTTTTTAAGCAGAAGTACGGAATGAGTCCATCTATATATGCAAAGAAATTAAAAACAAAACTCAATTAAGGGTACTGAACACGCAAGGTATGCTGATGATTTTTGCATATAAAAGCCCTCTTTCTGACTAAAAAAATAGAGTTTTTTTCCAATTGGAAATCAAAATTTTAGCCAACATACTTTACATTTTCACATACTACTGGACATGAATCAATTTTAGCACTTGGCAGTGTCTGAAAGACCTGCCAATGTGCAGGCTAGTGCATCATTATTGAAATTTCTACTATTATAGAATTTGCTATACGAGTGTTCAAGGTAGGCGCTTGGGAAGCCCGCTTAAACCAGCGTGACACGCTGGCGCAGGTTGGCGATTGCGCCCCCAGTCAGAACCTGTGCCGAAAATGGAAATCAGTCTCCGGCCGGGTCACGCTGACTGAAGACGAATCTCCTTAACTTAACAGCATTGAGCGGACGCTTGCGCTATGGTTTTTATTTTGTTAGCCTTACCAGTTTATCACTACCCCCAGAGTTTTATCCGTTAGCAATTCTCTTAAAGTTTTATTGAAATTTGAGGGATTTTTTTGTAATATACCTGTGAGTTAGACAAACATAAACAACTGGCAACCATGGCAAACCAAAATTTGGCAATTGGCGAAGAATCCATTCCCGAAAACGAGGCGGTTTATACGGAAATCATCATCAATGATTTGAAAAAACTGCTGGAGAAAAACTATAAAAACCCCAAAGAAACAAAGCGGGCTTTCCATCCGAAAATTGTGGGTTTGGTAAAGGCGGAGTTCATTATAGAAACCAATTTGCCAGAAAATTTGCGGGTTGGATTGTTCAAAACTCCAAAAACCTTTCCTGCTTGGGTTCGGATTTCCAACGCCAAGCGAAAACCACAAGCTGATAAGAAAAAGGACTTGCGTGGAATGGCAATCAAAGTCATGGAAGTGGAAGGCGAAAAACTGTTGGAAAATGAGAAGAATGCCAAATCCCATGATTTCCTGCTCATTACGCATCCGATTTTGCAAACGGACACCGTAAAATCATTCCAGAAAGGGATTTCTGCTTTGCTCGGAGGCTTTTGGAAAATGATTCCCTACGCCCTCAATCCTTGGAATTGGGGAACGCTTTATCGTTCTGTAAAATCTTTGAAGAAGTTCGGCAATTTGTTGGAAGCGCAGTTTTGGAGTACCACACCTTATCGTTTTGGTTCAGATAAGCAAGCGGTAAAATACAGCGCAATTCCCCAATCCAACCGAAAAAGTAACTTGCCAAAAAAACCGAGCGACAATTTCTTGCGTGAGCGAATGGAAGAAACCCTTTCCAAAAAAGACGTCTATTTCGATTTCATGGTGCAGTTCCAAACTAATGCCAAAAAAATGCCAATCGAAGACCCAACCAGAGAATGGAATTCGCCTTTCATAAAATTGGCGACTATCCGAATTTTCAAGCAAGATTTCAACACGGAACAGCAAAGGCAATTCGGTCAGAACTTGGCTTTCACACCTTGGCATTGCCTGCCAGAACACCGTCCAATTGGTGGCGCAAATCGGGCAAGGAAAGAAGCTTACATTGCTTTGCAGAAGTTCAGATTCGAGAGAACTGGAGTTGTGAATGAAGAGCCTGAGAGTTGGGGAATTTAGATTGTTAGATTGTTAGATGGTCAGATGGTTAGATGGATAGATGGAAAATAACATTGAGAGTTTTATCGTCAAGCTGAATTTTGTAAATAATTGATTTTTAATATTTTAGTGCAATTTTTCATAAACTGATTCGACTAAAGTCGAATATACAGAAGAGGGCAAGCCGTAAGACTTGCCCTCTTCTGAAACTGTTTACTGATAACTGTTCACTGATAACTGTTTACTGATAACTGTTTTCTGAACTCTAGTTTACGATATTAAATTTCACGACATTGGTTCGTTTTTTTGCGCCAATTGGCATACTTGCCGTGTTGATGAAAACATCTCCTTTTCTCAAATGACCTTCTCGTACCAAAATTTCTTCAATATCGGCAAAAGTTTTGTCAGTAGAATCGAACTTATTATAGTAAAATCCACGAACGCCCCAAACCAAATTGAGTTGAGAGAGTAATTTCTTGTTTGCTGTGAAAATAAACACATTCGCCTCAGAACGGCAACGAGAAAGCCCGAAAGCGGTAAAGCCTGAAGAAGTCATCCCGATAATTGCTTTGGCGTTTGAAACCTTGGCAATTCGGCAGGCACTATTTACGATGGTAATGCTCCCGAAATCTTGGTCTGTTGGGTCTGGCTTCCAAAATTTGTTGTAGATGGAATTTACGTTCTGCTCAATGGCACGAATAATTCTGGTCATCGACTGAATTACTTCCACAGGATATTTTCCTGCAGCAGTTTCTCCACTCAACATTACTGCATCTGCTCCATCCATCACGGCATTTGCCACATCGTTGGCTTCGGCACGGGTTGGGCGTGGGTTTTCAATCATGCTTTCCATCATTTGCGTGGCAACAATGACTGGCTTGGCGGCAATGTTCGATTTTTTGATAATTCTTTTCTGCTCCACAGGAACGTCTTCCATCAAAATCTCCACACCTAAATCGCCACGGGCAACCATCACAGCATCTGTCTGCTCAATGATTTCATCAATGTTTTTGATGGCTTCGGGCCGCTCGATTTTAGAGATGATTTTCACATCAGGATAGCCATGCTCGTTGATTATATTTCTCAAATCAATCACATCGCCAGGCGTTCTGACAAAGGAAATTGCTACCCAATCCACGCCAGATTTCAATCCGAATTCTAAATCTCGCTTGTCTTTTTTAGTCAACGAAGGTTCGGAAATATCTGTGTCGGGCAAGTTCATGCCTTTTCTGGGTTTGATGAATCCGCCATAAATCACTTCCGTATGCACTTCGTGAGGCTCCACTTTGAAAACTCGGACTTGGAGTTTTCCATCATCCATCATAATCATGTCTCCAGCCTTTACATCTTTTGTGAGTGAAGTATAGGAACAGCTTACTTTGCCAGGCTTGCCGAGTACATTTTCTGTAGTGATTCGTAATTCGTCTCCTTCATTCAAGTCAAAACCGCCATTTTCCATATCTCCCAAACGAATTTTTGGACCTTGCAAATCTTGCAGAATACTCACATTATAGTTGAACGCCTGATTGAGTTCTTTTATGTGTTTGATTACTTCGGCATGTTGCTCATGCGTTCCGTGCGAGAAATTCAGCCTGAAAACATCCACTCCAGCTACAATGAGTTCGTGGAGTTTCTCTTTTGTGTTGGAAGCGGGCCCAACTGTTGCTATAATTTTTGTTTTATTAAAGAAGTTATTCATAAGGTAATTTTTTGATTTTATGCTTGTTGATTTTAAAGTCTCAAATGAATTTTCAAGATAAGCAAAAATTATGAGTTTGAATACGGATTGGAAAGGCTTCATTTTCGCAATCGAATGCGAGTTTGGCAGATTGTGCAGTGTATTTGTTTGTAAGTAGTTTGCCTATGGGCGCATCTCAAAATGTCGCAGTAAATTAAAACCTACTCTTCAAATGAAATAATTGAGATTATAATAAACGTCTGGCAGGGTCTGCTGGGAGTTGCCACCAACAACACTGCCAGCTTCTTGTGCGAAAACTTTGTCAATATTCACTATTGGAAACAAAAAAGGACGATTCAGATTTGCCGAATTGCCCTTTTGATTTACTTTTTCTCAATCAATTCCATCGCTTTCAACAGCGTTTTGTCCGACTGATGCAACACGGGGAAAAAGCCAGCATCTTGCCAAATATTTCGGGCAATGAAAGACTTGATTTCCGAGGCTATTTGGCTTTTGGATTGCGCATATTCCAATTTGTTCAAACCGATTCCGACTTCTTTCAAATTCTCCAAAAATTGCTTCTCTACATTTCCTGTAAACTCAAATCGGGTTTTAAACCGCTCCAATCCGCCACTTTCCAACTCACTTTTGTTTCGAGTTGCATAGCGCAAGGCAAAAGAACGAAGCAGGTTTTTGGCAATGATTGCTTTGTAGAAATCATTGTAATAGCTCGTGTCTATTGGCACAAAATAATCTGGCGTGATTCCACCTCCACCGTAAACCGTTCTGCCCGAAGTGGTTTTGTATTTCAGGGATTCATCGAATTGAATGCTGTCTGCCGAGAACATTTCCCCGTTGTTGTATCGTTCGGTAATGTCTCCGCCATAATCTAGGTTTTCATCGTAAGGCTTTTGGATTGACCTTCCGCTAGGCGTGTAATAACGAGAAATAGTCAGTCGCAGATTTGAACCATCGCTCAAGGGAATTGGGCGTTGCACCAAGCCTTTGCCGTAACTTCTTCGCCCAACAATGGTCGCTCGGTCATTGTCTTGCAAGGCGCCAGATACGATTTCCGAAGCCGATGCGCTGTATTCGTTGATTAAAACTACTAAATCTCCATTCTCAAACTCGCCCGTACTTGTTGCTTCGGCTCGCTCATCGAAAGAAGGTTCTTTGCCTTCGGTGTAAACAATCAGCTTGCCTTTTTTCAGAAAAGCATCGGCAATTTTTATGGCTTTGTCGAGGTAGCCACCGCCATTGTCTCGCAAGTCTAAGATGAGTTTTTTCATTCCCAATCCATTCAGTTTCTTGAGTGAATCGGCAAATTCATCGTAGGTTTTTGCCCCGAACCGGTTTACTTTCAAGTAGCCTACTTCTTGGTTCAGCATGTAGGCAATGTCCACAGAACTGGTCGTGATTTTATCTCGCTCCACCGTGAAAGTTAGTAGTTTCTTAATTCCCTCTCGCTTTACAGCAATCTCCACTTTCGTGCCTTCTTTTCCTCTCAATCTATCTACCACTTCTCGATTGGTAATTTTTATTCCTGCAATGGTGTCATCATTTACCATCACTATTTTGTCTCCGCCCAAAATCCCTGCTTTGTCGGAAGGTCCGCCACTAATTGTATTGACCACATTTACGGTGTCATTAAACACGTTGTATTCAATTCCGACTCCGACAAACTCGCCTTCTAAAGAGGAATTTACCAGCTCCGAATCTTTTGCTGGAACATAGGCGGTGTGCGGGTCGAGTTTGGCAATCATGGCTTCGATTCCCGTTTCGGTCAGCTCGTCTATGTTGGTGGAGTCCACATAATAGCGGTCGATGTAGGAAATGATGTCTCTGAATTTCCCAGCATTTTTGGATATCGTGTTATTGAAAGATGGCAGTTTATCGCTGAAAACCGTTGCGCCCAAAAGTAATCCTATTGCGAATGCAAGTGAGAGCAGTAAGGGCAATCGGATAGAGAATTGGCTATTGGTTACGTTGGGTTCTACGTATTTCTCGTTTTCTGGAGGCGTGATTTCTTCGCTCATTCGTGGGTTTGGCTAATCTGTTTTTGTATCAATCGTTCAGACAACAAACATAATAGATTTAGGTTTGATTTCGGTTGGATTTTGCGATTGTTGGGAAATGGCAGGTTTGGATGGCGTGATTGAGCTTGGATTCTCCACCGCATATAATTTTGGGGCTTGCCGAAATCTCGCTTTCTAAATCGCCATAACCCCGCATTCTACGAATAATTTCCTTAATCACGAAGATTTTCCCCCAAAATTTGCGGAACTGAATTGAGCCAAAAACTCGCAAGTAATGAAAACGTTCTGTAGCCACTCATCACTTTACGATTCGTGAAATCCACCCGAAATTGATGTTTCGTGTATAAAAACCAGGGCAGCCGCATCTAATTTAAGCCTTTTTTGCCCAAAAAAATCTAAATAAAATCGTTACTTAACAAAAGAAAAGCAGTTGTTGGTCTCGCAAATTATTTATGAACGCACGTTTATTTTAAAAAAAACTGTAATGTTAAGTACAAAAACTTATGATATTTATTGCTAAGAGTATGTTTGGAATGTTTTGGCAGTATTATTAACAACATTTCAAGTGTCTGAAAATCAATGTCTTAAAACTTTGTTTTTTGTGAATATTTGGCAATTTCGTGTCATCCTGAGCTTGCGAAGGAACTATCTTTTAGGTACAAAAAAATAGTTTTCTCGTAAACTCGAAATGAGGTACTGAAAATGTAAAGTATGTTGGCTAGAATTTTGATTTCCAATTGGAAAAAAGCTCTATTTTTTTAGTCAGAAACAGGGCTTTTATATGCAAAAAATCATCAGCATACCTTGTGTGTTCAGTACCCGAAATGACAGTTTCAATAAAATCCAACTTCATTGCTAGTTTTTCAAGGTTTTGGAATCCAATTATCAAATTTGAAATTTCAACCGTTTTTCTTTTCAAACATACTCTAAGACGGGGAAGCCACCTTCCAACAACGGCAAGTAGCCACTCATCACTTTACGATTCGTGAAATCCACCCGAAATAGACATTTCGTGTATAAAAACTTGGGATGAACCGAATAATAAGAAATATCCATTATCTTTGTATTGTTCTATTAAATAGAAGAAAAATACAAACTACGAAATATGAAAACGAAAAACTCATTGCGTCTCATCGGATTCGCCGTTATGCACTCTTTTGATTCAATCACATCTATTTGCACAGTATAAATTCAAGAAAAAATTTCAGGCCAAATGCCACAGAAGTAAAAAACCAACAACGCACTGGCACTTGTTGGAGTTTCTCGACCACGTCTTTCTTGGAGTCGGAATTGATGCGGATGGGAAAGGGCGAGTATGATTTGTCGGAAATGTTTGTGGTCAGGAAAGTTTATGAAGACAAAGCCTACAATTATGTGTTGCGACAAGGGAAAGCGAATTTCAGCCAAGGAAGCCTTTCTCACGATTTGATAAATGCGGTTTCCAAGCATGGCATTGTGCCAGAATCGGTTTATATGGGCAGAAGCAAGGCGGAAGTGGCGCATGACCATACGGAAATGGAGGCGGTTTTGAAGGGAATGCTCAATGGCTTGGTGGCGCAACAAAGTGTGAGCGGAAAATGGAAAACGGCTTTCAACTGCGTTTTGGATACTTATTTGGGAAGCACTCCTACGCAATTTACTCAAAATAATCAATCGTTCACTCCGAAAACTTATGCCGATGAACTTGGCTTGGAAGCGAGTAATTATATTTCCATTTCCTCTTTCTCGCACCACCCTTTCTATTCTTCCTTCATTTTGGAAGTGCCAGACAATTTCTCGAACGGCTCTTTCTATAATGTTCCTTTAAACGAAATGGAGAGTATTTTAGATAATGCACTCAAAGCTGGTTATACAATCAGTTTAGACACAGATGTAAGTGAAGATGGTTTCTCGGCAAAAGAAGGTTTGGCAATTCTCCCAGAGAAATTTGACAAAGAGAAGTCTTTCAAGAGTCCGCAAAATGAGTTGGCAGTTACTCAACTAAGCCGACAAGAAGGTTTTGAAAGTTTTGCCACTACAGATGACCATTTGATGCACATCACGGGAATTGCCCACGACCAAGATGGCACAAAATACTACATTGTCAAGAACTCTTGGGGGGAAATCAGCGATTATAAAGGCTACTTGTATATGTCTGCGAATTATTTCCGCATGAAGGCAATTTCAATTATGCTCCATAAAGATGCTTTGTCGGAAGAGGTTTCCAAAAAGCTGGCAATTTAGTATTATGTAGGGAACTACTCTGTTGGTGAATTGGCGAAATAGTGAGTTGGCGAATTCAAAATTTGACATTGTTACTTGTGCAGTAAGAGTATGTTTGGAAAGAGAAACAGCTGAAATTTCAAATTTGATAATTGGATTCCAAAACCTTGAAAAACTATCAATTGAAATTAGATTTTATTGGAAATGTCATTTTGAGCTTGCGAAAAAACTATCTTTAACAACTTTGAGATAGTTCCCTCCCAAGGTCGGGATGACACAAAACCGAAAAACATTCACAATAAAAATAATTAAATACCTGAATATCAATTTTTTAAAATATTATAGATAACTGATTTAACTTTGCATACTTTCCTTATGGAATAATGCTCCTGAATAGTTGCGGTTAGGGAAAACCGCACTACGGTATGCAAAGTCAAGACATTTATCTATATCAAAAACACAATCAAAACATTCCAAACATACTCTAAGATTTTGGTGGCGCATCTCAAAATGTCGCACACTAAAAAAGCATACGCTGGCAGAGGTTGAAAACCCTGCCGAGGGTCGGACCCCAGACGTTGGGTTTATTAGAAATCTAGTATTCATAAAAAGTGCATTTTAATTTATTGCGACAAAATGAGATACGCCCGATTTTGGTTACTTTTGCCTTTGTTCGAAATAAGAGTAAGCATGTTCAGAAATTCATTTCTCTTGCTACTTGCTACTAACTACTTGATACTTCATTATGTCTTGGATAGAAAAACTCAGAACTCGTTGGGGAGTGAAAAATGGTTGGCAGGTTTTGGTAATCCTCATCGTTTTTGCACTTACGGGATTTTCTTCTTTATATGTGAAGAAACCGATTTATGCACTTTTCAATATTGATGCAAATGCACTAAACGGTTGGCAGAAATTTTTTTCTGTGATATTTATCACATTGCCTATCTATCAAGTCTTACTCTTATTCTACGGAACACTTTTAGGGCAATTCCAATTTTTTTGGGCGTTCGAGAAACGTATGTTTTCAAGAATTGGAAAGCTTTTTACATTTTGGAGGAGATAAGCACGTTGTGCTATTTACTATTTTTGTACCTGACTTTAAAATGGAATAGGAAAGTATTTCAACTAGACTGCTTAGATTAGAGTTTATGAACACTAATTGATTATGAAACCTTACCACTCGCAGGGTCTTGCTGGGAGTCGCCACCAACACCACTCCGAGGGAATTTATTTCTTCTGTTCATAAGCGCTATTGATTTTAGAAAGAATTTGCGCAATTATCAAATCTCATCTCTCATCAGTATGCAGATTCATTCAAAGGATAGCAGTTTGCGTAGGAAGCATGTTTTCCTTTCACGGCACTATAATTTCCGAAGCTGTCAATCTCTGCATCGAATACGAGTTTGATTGTCAGTTTCCCTTCTACTTTTACCTTGCTCGTATCTGACCAAGCAAAAGCGATGTTGTGCCAATAATCGTCTGACCCAAAGTTTCTCGTCATTTTTGGCGGTTTCTTGCCGAAATGCAAAGTATCAGTTGGTTTGCCCCAAACGGCTATGATTTCATAAAAATCGTATTGCCAAGTAACCTGTTCCATTATTGAGCAATCGGTATAATAGTTTTTCAAAGGTATTTTGGTTTCAGGAGTTGAAGAGGAACAACCGATTAAGGCAAAACTGAGAAGGTAAAATGATATGATTTGAAAGTTTTTCATTTGGGTTTGCTGATTACATTTGCTGTCAGTCCTCAAATTTAAGACTAAATTGTTATTTACCATCAGGAAGGTCTGGCGACCATTCCTGAGGTGGTTTGCGAATACCTCGGAAATGGTTTTAGCCTTTCCGATGGTAGAATGTCTCATGAAGCAAGGTTCTTGGCAGGCATAAAAAAACTCCTCTTTGCAACTCATTGCAAAGAGGAGTTTGTCATATTGAACTTCTACAATCTGATTCCGAAAGCAAAAGCGTTCAGCTCTGGCATTCCGCTGTTATTTGTGAAAAGGCTATTCAAATCATACTTTCCGAAGAGAGTCAATCCTTTCACGCCAATTTCAGTTTGTAAACCATATCGGAAGTTAGTCAAATTGAAGTTGCCGTAATCTTTGTCTTTCGTCCAATCATTGTCTTCGTCTTTGAACTTTACTTTCGTGTGGCTTCCCAATCGGTAAGCTGCGTAGCCACCGAATCCGAAACGGAACTTGTCTTTCTTGAACATCATCATTAGCGGAATGGTAACGTAAGAAGCAGTCAACTTGGTTTTGTCTAACTGAAAGTTGTCTCCATTTCTGCCAATCACTTCTTCAAAAATGATTTTGTCATTCACTTCCTGAAATCTTTTGTTGCCTTCTAGCATGAAGTTGTACCAAGAAAAACCCAATCCATAATTTATATACAAACCATCGCCTGTTTTTTTCTTGCCCAGTTTTGTTTCATATTTGAAATCAATTTCAAAATACCTTGAACCCAGCGGGCGCAATTCGTAATCTACGCCAGAAGGCGTTTCGCCATCTTCCAAGTAGCCGTTCAAGCCAATGTAAATGTCTGTTAGGCTCTGTGTGCGCCTTTGTTTGCGTTTTTCTTCCCATCCTTCTCTTCCGCTTGCTTTCCCAATGTAAATTCCGTTATCTATTTCTACAATCATAATATCGTCATCCTCTTCTTCCATATCTTCTGTGTAAATTTTGAACTCGCCACGTTCTGTGCGGACAATCACCACACCACTTTCCGATTTTTTGGCAGAATCTATGTAAGCCGACATTTCGGTTATCAGCCTGTCGAAATCAATGGCTTTGAGTTCCTCCAAATCGCTGGCATCTTTCACTACCAAAACCATTCTGCCACCTTTCCCAAAGTTGATGACAATTGAATCGCCTTTGGCTTTTTTATCGAAATCGTCTGCCGAAGCGGTAAAATTCATCCCGAAAATGACCGCTAATAAAATTGCAATTTTTGCTACTGTTTTCATGATTTTAAAATTTAGAATTGTTGGTATAAATTAATTTGACACTTATTTTCTATATGTAAATTCCGTTTGGCTTTCAAATTAGGCAGTCTCAATTCACCCATCAGAAAAGCTATTTTCTGAATTTTACTTTCACTAAAGACTTTGGACTTACTACTTTTGACTAATTTGACAGTACATTTTTCAGTACTGATTTAAAGTGGATGGCAAACCCTTGCGTTTCCTGCTCGCCACCTTTTCGGTTGTTTTTGTCTTGCTTGCTTTGTGGAATCGTAATTTCCACTTTTATCCTTTTCTGCTTCACGCTGTCTTTCGTAGCTGACTTGTTTTTGATTGGTTCGATTTCCAAACTTACCTTTTTGCTTTTAAGAGTCAGCATATTTTCTTCAGCATTGTAAAGTGAAGTATTATGTTCAGGAAGGGGAACTGCTTTTTCATCTATCTCCAACTCTTCCAAATTATTTTTCTTGTCAGATTTATCAGAATTCCCATCTTCTTCTTTTCGGTTGGATTTTACTTTTTTCTTGTTTGATTGAGTAATTCTCTTTCTTCCACTTCCATCAGTGTTTTTTGAAACTGTATTTTTGGCAGTCATATCTCCGTCCAAATCTGTAGTTTGGAATATCTCTTTTAAATTATTCTTTTGATTATCAACACTCTTACTTTCTTCCGAATTTATGCCTATATTATTATTTAAGTGTAAAGCTTCAACTATCTGGATTTCAAAGTCTTGTAGTTCAATTCCTATTGTATTGTTTGAATCCACCAAGCCAACATTTCCAACATTATGTTTATCGTAAATTGTGTAAGCTCCCACACTCAGGCTGATAAATAAAAAACCTAACAGCATCAATTGCCACCAAACAACAGGCTTATCATTTTTCCCTCCGAGCTGATTGTCAATTCGCTTCCACGCATCGGCAGAAGGCTTTACCTTATGCTTTGCGAGCTTGTTGGCGAATATTTTATCTAATTTCTGGTCGTTCATTTTTTCCAATAAATGGGCTAACTAAGTAAATAGCACAGCGTGCTTAATTAGCGCATGAGCATATTTTTGTGAGTCATTTCATCATTCTGTTCGAGCATTCTCCGCAACATTCCCCGTGCTTTGCTCAATTGAGATTTTGAAGTTCCTTCCGAAATCGCCAGCTTCTTGGCAATTTCCTTGTGCGAAAAACCTTCAATGGCATATAAGTTGAAAACCATTCTGTATCCATCGGGGAGCGATTGAACCATTTGGAGTAATTCTTCAGCTTCTAGTGGCGCATCCGCCAAATCTCCGCTCATTTCCCTTTCTGCCGACTCCAAATCTGATGAGAATTGCATGTTCTTATTTTTCCGCAAGTGCATCAGCGATTCGTTTACCATAATTCTGCGAATCCAACCCTCCAAACTTCCTTCTCCACTAAACTGATTGATTTTCTCGAACACTTTCATAAAACCATTTACCAACACATCTTCCGCCTCAAACTCGCCAACATAGCGCAGACAAATGGCGAGCATCTTGTCTGAATGTTGGCTATAAAGTTCCTGCTGGGCATTTCTGCTTTCCTGCTTGGCACTTCTCCACCAATTCCTGTTCGCTATATTTTTTCTTGAATCCGAACACTTAATTTATTATTAGTCAGTTTTTTTAGGTTTCAATAACTTACTTTCCTTGCGGTTTCAACTATAAGATGCCGATTGGTTGCTAATCGGTTGCCTGAAGATTACAAATTTTTTTGGATTTATTTATAAGGTGTTGATTTTCAGTATTATAATTTTGAATAATATATTGTAAACTCAATTGCCACTAGCTGAAGCAAGTGGCAATACTAAAGACTTCGGACAAACGACTTAAGACTATCAATAAGCCATTTCCACAATTTTCTCTGCATCGGCTGGCGTGAGCGATTTGTGTTCGCCCAATTTGGTCATGCCTCTTTCATTGAATCTTTTGGCAATTTCCTGCGCAGTTCCTTTATAGTCTTTTGTGTAATCAGAAAGCTTGGTTTCGATTTCCAACGAGTGGAAGAATTCAGTTGTTTTCTTGATTCCCGCTTTGGCCTTTTCCTCTAAAGTGCCTTCGGTAACATTCCAAACTCTCTCTGCATATTGCGCTAACTTTTCTTTCTTAGTCTCAAAGTTATATTCATAATGGCTTTCTGTGATGATTGCCAAAGTTCTTGCGTGGTCAATTCCAAAGAGAGCAGTCAATTCGTGTCCCATCATGTGAATTGCCCAATCGGTAGGGACTCCTTTCTGAATCAATCCATTCAATGCCATCGTGCAACTCCACATGAAATTGCTAGCCGCTTTGTAGTCAGAAGGGTCAGCCATGATTTTTGGCGCAACTTCCACCAAAGTTTGCATAATGCTTTCAGCAAATCGGTCTTGCAACAAAGCTCCGATTGGGTAAGTCATATATTGCTCCAAAACGTGCGTGAAGGCATCGGTTAAGCCATTGGCAATTTGTCTTTGTGGCACAGAGGACACCACGCTTGGGTCAAGCACAGAGAAAATTGGGAACAATCCCGCTCCACCCATCGCCAATTTTTCCTTGGTTTCCTTTCCGAGTGACTACTGCGCCAGAGTTCATTTCCGAGCCAGTAGCTGGCAAAGTCAAAACTGTTCCGAACGGGAAACCCTCGTTTGTTCTGATGTGCTTGGTCAGAATCTCCCAAGGCTCGCCATCCTTGTAATTTACAGCTGCAGAAAGGAATTTCACTCCATCAATCACTGAACCTCCACCAACTGCCAAAAGGAAGTCAATATTTTTCTCCTTGATAACTTTCAAGGCTTCCATCAATACTTCATATTCTGGATTGGCGGGAATTCCCCCAAACTCTTCCACTTTGAA
The DNA here is from genome assembly GCA_963729615.1 of uncultured Cytophagales bacterium. Classification (GTDB taxonomy): domain Bacteria; phylum Bacteroidota; class Bacteroidia; order Cytophagales; family Flammeovirgaceae; genus JBLIFI01. The sequence continues at coordinate 93,494 of CAVSOI010000013.1, read as the reverse complement.
ATCTGACAAAGCATCCATTACTTGCTCATAAATGCCATTTTTCTTGATACTTCCTCCGCCATAAAGTACCAAAACCTTTGCGCCTTGCGGAATTTCTTTGGAGATATTGGCTATTTTCCCTTTACCAAATAATATTTTGGTTGGATTTTGAAAATCGAAATTGTTCATGTTTATTGGATTGTTTAAAGTGAATTCATTTTTGGATTTCGATAGTTTAACAAATGGTTGAAGAATTGGTTTCGGGAAAATTGATATAAGTAGTCCAAATCCTTATCGGACTTGCGCCCAAATAGTTTTAGCTCATCAACAACTGTAGTAGCACTACAGCGTTTATGCTTTTATTGTAAATAATAACCGACATTCCCCCACATTTAAAATACATATCATATTTTTGTATATGATACTTAATTATCTGATTATCAGAAAGTTATTTATGGATTGAGATTCATTTTATGCAAAATTGTCAGACACTTTTAAGGTGTCTGACAATTGGACAAATAAGCTAAATTTTGTTCATTTCGTAGGAAAGTAATGAAACTCTCCATTTTGAAAAGCCGTAGAAGCCAAAAACAAGTCGATTCAAACATGCTCTTAACGATTGAACCATATAGGATTTGAAAAATTAGGGTAAGAAATGTCGGTTAAAATTCAATTCTTCCAGAACGGTTTCCGCAAAACTCGTTCTGGAAGAACAGGAAACAAAAATACTTCATCCTCAAATCAACCAATCATCACATTAACCTATCATCTTCCCCTTTCCCCTCTTAATTTCAACCATTTATCTAGTAAATGGTGTGAATTTTGAGAAAAATTACCAATTTTAACGAACTGAATTTAATTGAAGAGACAAATAATTGGCAACTTGATTCTATAAATTGCTCATCATTTTGATTTTCAGTAGGTTATAAAAGTAATAAACAGTACAACGTACTTAAACGCCAGATAATATTCTTATGAATAAAATTTCCACATTATTGTTGGCAACATTATTTATGTGTTGCTTCACATTCTCCGCTACTGCCCAAAAAGGAAAGAAAGGCAAAAAAGGAAAAGAAGAAGAGAAGAAAGAAACCCCAATCAAAAAGGAGACTCCGAAGAAAAAGGACAAAACAATTGAAGATATGACCAAAGGAAGCAAGGCTTTCAAAGGTTTATTCACGATTTACCAAGACACGACCGATGGCTCAACCTACATGGAAGTGTCGAAAGACCAACTCGAAAAAGAGTTCATCTATTTCAGTCACATACAAGATGGTTCTGTATTCGCAGGCAGTTTCAGAGGTGCTTATCTCAACAATGACATATTCAAAATCAAGAAATACTTCGACAAGTTGGAATTTGTGAAATCCAACACAAGCTTTTATTTCAATCCAGACAACGCCTTGAGCAAATCTGCCAATGCCAACATTAGTGAAGCAACTATGCTGAGCGGAAAAATTGTGGCAATGGACTCTTCGGAAACAAGTTACCTAATCAAAGCCGATGATTTGTTTTTGAAAGAAATACTGACGCAATTGAAATACTCTTCTCGCAATCCGCTTGCTTTTTCTTTGGGCGGATTGAGCAGAGAGAAAACTAAGTACTTGGCATTCAGGAGTTACCCAGAGAATACAGACGTTTCTGTGGAGTATGTGTATGACAATCCTTCGCCAAGAAACGGTGGCGGAGAGGATATTACCGATGCCAGATATGTGAGCATTAAAGTGCAACACAGCTTCTTGGAAATGCCTAAAAGTGATTTTGAGCCAAGAAAAGACGACCCAAGGTTAGGTTACTTCATAAACTACGTAACAGACATGACCTCTACCGATGCCGCTCCTTACAAAGACATGATTAACCGTTGGAATTTGGTAAAAGCAGAACCTAACAAACCACTTTCAAAACCAGTCAAGCCAATCGTTTGGTGGATTGAAAATACCACTCCAGTTGAATTCAGAGATGCAATTACGCAAGGAGTTTTGGCTTGGAACAAATCTTTTGCCAAGGCTGGATTTGACGATGCAATGGTTGTGAAAATACAGCCAGACAGCGCAGATTGGGATGCTGGAGACATCAGATACAATGTTTTGCGTTGGACAGCTTCCCCATATCCTCCGTTTGGTGGTTATGGCCCAAGTTTTACCAACCCAAGAACGGGCGAGATTTTAGGCGCAGATATTATGTTGGAATATGTGTATTTCACTAACAGAGTAAAATATACCAAACTGTTTGAAGGTGTAGCAAACACCGAGCATGAACTTTCTGATATGGAAAAAGAAATTGCCGAGGCATTGACTAGAAATGGTGCAAAGTATTGCTCTTTTGGAGACCACCTACATTCCAGCAACTTGTTCGGCAGGTCAGTAATTAAAGGATTTGGCGGGAAAGACAGCGATTTGGAACTCAAAGGAATGACCGAGCAATCAATCAAGGAATTGGTTATGCACGAAGTTGGGCACACGTTGGGTTTGATGCACAACATGAAAGCCAGCCAATTGTATTCTCCAGAAGAAATAAATGACACAGAAAAAACCGTGAAAACAGGATTGACGGCTTCTGTAATGGATTATACAGTAATAAATGTGGCGAAAGACCGTGAAAAGCAAGGACATTACTATTCGGTAAATGTTGGGCCTTACGATGATTGGGTAATTGAATATGGCTACAAACCTGACGTTTCCGATGCCGAATTAGACAAAATTGCCGCTCGTTCTGCTGATGAAACGCTTCCCTTCGGAAATGATGCGGACGATATGCGCTCTCCAGGCAAAGCCATTGACCCAAGAGTAATGGTAGATGATTTGACCAACGATGCCATCGCTTATTCTATCGACAGAATGGATTTGGTGTTGAATATGGTAAAAACCTTGCAACAGAAATATTACAAGGAAGATGATACTTACCAAGAGTTGAGGACGGGTTTCAATATTTTGAGAGGGCAATATCAAATCGCCAATCGAGTAACTTCTCGTTATATTGGTGGCGTTTATGTGGACAGGGCTTTCCAAGGTCAGGTTGGCGCAACTAAGCCATTTACGCCCGTACCATTAGCCACGCAGAAAAAAGCGATGGAAACTTTGAGCAAATATTTGTTCGCTCCGAATGCTTTTGATGTACCGAACGAATTGTATGGTTACTTGCAAATTCAGAGAAGAGGCTTCAACTTCTTCGGTTTCGGAGAGGATTTCAAAATCCACGATATGGTTTGGGGAATGCAAAGAGACGCACTTTCTCACATCATCCACCCGAATACTCTAAATAGAATAGTCGATTCTGAACTGTACGGAAACGAGTATTCAATCTCCGACTTCATGGCAGATTTGAACAAAGCCGTTTTCGATGTAGATAAATATGGGAACGTGAACTCATTCCGCCAGAATTTGCAGTTGGAGTACACAAAAGGTTTGATTGATATGATTGGAGGGAAAAATGCAGACCGCTATCCTTATCAGGCAAAATCTATGGCACTATATTATTTGCAACAAAACAGAAAAATCGCCTCAAACAATAGCGGAGATGTGGCTACGAAAGCGCATAAAGCTCATGTGAAATTATTGATTGACCAAGCTTTGGACACAAAGTAAATTGGTAAACTCAGTCTAATTACATGACAATTTTCAATTTAGTGCCTCGGGAACATTCGTTCAGCCACTCGCAGGGTCTTGCAGACCACTCCGAGGGATTCGCTCATTTTTTTGTCATGGACTAAAAAACTCAGTTTATTAAGAAGGCTTGCATGATTTTTCATGCAAGCCTTCTTTGCTATTCTTGTGTTTGGATTTCATGACACCAATTACTTTTACTTCTTCCGAAATGGGCTGGTAATCCATCTGGGGAAGTTTTTGACTTTGTACCAAAACCAACGAGGAGAAAGAGGTTTAGGAGAGTAGTAGATTTCGCCTAACCAAACATTGGATTGTAACACCACATCAATTGTAATTTGATTTCCAATTACAATCTCTTTCGCTTCTGTTCCTACAAAGCTGTAAATTAAAATAGTTTGGTTTTCAACTCCTTCTATGGAATATTTCCCATCAATATTTGATACAACTTTTTTTTCTGTTCCTTTAATTGTAATAGTTGCTCCAGGCATAACCTCTCCAGTATCATCTCTCACAACTCCACTTACTGTTCTCGTATTCGTAGAGTCTTTCCCATCAATTTCTGGTTGGATTTTGCTTTTCGATTCTGATGGAGCAAATTCTGAAACCACTTTAATTGTACGACTTTCCTCGTTCTTGTTTTGCGAGAAAGCAGGCTGAATGAATATCAATCCAGAAAAAAGACTTGCCATTGCCCATTTGTAGGGAATAGCAAAGTTCTCAGAAGTTTGGTAGGTTTTATCAAGCTGATTTTGCGTGAATTTGCCACAAACATTCTTCTGGCTGTTCATGATTCTGATGATTTCCCTATCCGATTTTTGGGTAAAGTCAATCACTTCCTTTTGGCAAGATTGGCAGAAAGCACAATCCGTCTTTCCAGTCTGAGCCATTTTCTCCCAAGATTCCGTGCAAGGTTCTGCTATGGTAATTTTGTTTTTCATTTGGTTGTATTAATCAAAAATGTGAATTCAATTCTGTTATAATGACAATTTGATAGAAGGCTTTGTCAAAAGAAGCTTATTTATGGTAAAAATATTCAGATTCAAAATCAATACAATTTAATCTTGTTTTATCTTCACACTTTCAAATATGGATAAGGATTAAGTTTCGCATCAAATCCACAATGAACTTCGTCAATTCCCCGAAATGATTAAAAGACTTTTCAAAAACTCAATCCAAACGCTCAAAAAGCACAAATACAAATTTGCTTTGGTCGGATTGGGCTTGGCAATTTGGTATTATTTCTGTTTGCCCAATCCGCTTTTCTCCGACCCAGTTTCCACCGCCTTAGAAGATAGAAATGGAGAGCTTTTGGGTGCAAGAATTGCTGCCGATGGGCAATGGCGATTTCCCAAAAAACGATTCTGTTCCCGAGAAATTCCAGCAGGCAATCAAAGCTTTTGAAGACAAGCGATTTGAAAACCATATTGGCGTGGATCCACTCGCCATGCTTCGGGCTTTGTATTTGAACCTAAAAAGTGGCTCGGTTGTCAGTGGCGGAAGCACGCTTACCATGCAAACCATTCGCCTTGCCCGAAAAGGGAAATCCAGAACGGTTTTCGAGAAATTCATAGAAGTGATTCTCGCCACTCGATTGGAATTCCGCCATTCCAAACCAGAAATCATGGCACTTTATGCTTCCAATGCACCTTTTGGCGGAAATGTGGTTGGCTTGGATGCAGCCGCTTGGAAATATTATGGGAGAAACCCGAAAGAACTTTCTTGGTCGGAGTCGGCAACTTTGGCGGTTTTGCCCAATGCGCCTGCCCTGATTCACCCAGGAAGAAACCGCTACGCACTCAAGCAGAAAAGAGACAAATTGATTGATAAATTGGCGGAACTCAATTTGCTAGATTCCACTTCGGCTTACTTGGCAAAGCTAGAGAAATTGCCCGCTCGCCCAATGCCTTTGCCGAATCTCTCCCCACATCTGACGGATAGAATCCAACAGCAACAAAAATGGGCACAGAAAAAGAAGGCAAAGAAAAATCGGTCGTGAAAACTACCATCAATTCCGATACGCAAAAGCGAGTGAATGCGGTGATGGCTCGACAATATGCGCACCTTCGGCAGAATGGAATTTACAATGGTGGGGCTTTGGTAATTGAAGTTTCCACGGGAGATGTGCTTGCTTATGTGGGAAATATGCCCACCGAATCGGACGAAGAACATGGTGCGGTAGATGTTACCAATGCGCCCAGAAGCACGGGAAGTATTATCAAACCCTTGCTTTATGCCAACATGTTGCAAACTGGCGACTTGCTCCCGAATATGCTCGTTTCCGATGTGCCTTCTTCTTTTGGAGGTTATTCCCCGAAAAATTATGATTTGGAATACGATGGAACACTTCCTGCCTCGGAGGCACTTTCCCGCTCGCTGAATGTGCCATTTGTGCAATATGCTTAGTCGGCATGGAGTTCCCCGATTTCACGATTTTTTGAAGAAGGCGGGAATTACCACTTTGACAAATGGGCCACAACATTACGGTTTGTCGCTGATTTTGGGTGGGGCAGAAGTGAGCTTGGCAGATTTGGCTGGAGTCTATGCTAGCATGGCAAGAAGCTTGGGGAATTTCCAAAAATACAATGGGAAATATGAACCAGAAAACTTTCGCCCAATCAACTACCTATTAGCAAAATCCAACCCTACACTAGAAAGAAAAGATTACGATAAACTCCAAGACAGAACTGCTATTTCCGCTTCTGCCACTTGGCACACGTTCAAATCTATGTTGGAAGTGGTGCGCCCTGGAGAAGAAGGTTATTGGCGTAACTTCCTGTCTTCCAACAGAGTAGCTTGGAAAACAGGAACAAGTTTCGGATTTCGGGATGCGTGGGCAATTGGTTGCACGCCAAAATATGTGGTAGCCGTTTGGGTAGGAAATGCAAGTGGAGAAGGCAGGCAAGGTTTGACGGGAGTAACTGCGGCCGCTCCAGTTCTGTTCGATATTTTCAATACGCTTCCAAGGCAAACAGAATGGTTTGAAATGCCTTATGATGAAATGCGAGAAGTTTCGGTTTGCCGAACGAGTGGCTACCGAGCTTCGGAAATTTGCCCAATGGTAGATTCTGCTTGGGTACAATTGGAAGGATTGAGAACCAAACCTTGCCCGTATCATAAAACCGTTTTCCTAGACAAATCTGCCGAATTCCAAGTCCATTCCGATTGTGAAAATCCTTCGGATATGCTAAAAGTTCCTTATTTCATTCTCCCACCTTCACAAGAAGCGTATTACAAAAACAAGAACCCGAATTATGAACTCCTCCCACCTTACCGACCCGATTGTTTGGAGAGTTTGATAGAGAAAAAATTGCAAACAATGGAGTTAGTCTATCCGAAATTTGCCACTAAAATTTACGTTCCCACTAATTTGGATGGCACATTGAGTAGTGTGGTTTTTGAAGTGGCGCACCGAGCTGAAAATACGAAAATCTATTGGCATTTAGACGAGCAGTTCATGGGCGAAACCAAAGAGTTCCACCAACTCGCACTCAACCCGACAGAAGGAAAACACAAGTTGGTTTTGGTAGATGAAAATGGAGAAAGGCTGGAGAGGCAGTTTGAGATTTTGGGGAAACTGGAATAAGTTAGCACGTTGTGCTACTTACTGTTTTTGTATTAGACTTTATCACGATTGATTTCGTATGGCTTTAAAAAATCACAAAGCCGTTGTTGGTCTTAGCTTGCGAGACCAACAATTTGAACTCTAAAATCTCTCTTAATAAATCAATCGTGATAATATCTATTCAACTCTAAATGAGATTGTTAAGAATTCAAAATAGGAAAGTATTTAAGCTAAATTACTTACAAGTACAAAATAGCAAAATGAAAATTTCGGTACTGAACGCTTAATTTATGGCAAACATCAAAGATTTTACCATCAAAAGGTCTTCTAGTGCGTAAATTTGGTTGACAAGTCCTTCTTTCATGGCAGGAGAGACTTTTTCGTATTTGACCTCAAAGAGCTTGGCATCTGGATTGATTAAAATCCTGAATCTGTCATTGTCTTTCGTGAGATTATAGACTGCTTTCAGCAGAATGACATGAGCATCATGTGCATCTATTCTCTTCGAATGGCATTTGGTCTTACGGGTCAGTCTTTTATTGTCATTTCGGAAAGCACCATTGCGACTTTCCACCAAGGAAGTGGAAATGGTTTTGCAAGGATTCCCGTTTCCTATCTATGATGCTTGCAATCTGGATTGTTGCAGTATTGAAACGCGCTGAACTTATCGAAGTCCATTTCCATAAGGTAAAACTACGCACCATAAATTAAAAATCCAGTACCAAATTTCTCTGCTCTTGAATCATTCTTTTCTCAAAATTCTCAAAACCTTAATTCATGCGACAAATCTTAATTCTAATTTCAATTGCTTTGTTGTTGCCAATCGTGGCAATTGGTCAGAAGATTGACAACACCGTTTCCTTCCGAGATATTGAAAGCAACCGCTATTTCAGAATAAATTATGAGAATGATGTGTTTGCCAACAAGGCTGATGAGAACTATACACAAGGGTATAATTTGGAGTTGGTGTTGCCATTTTTTCAGAAAAATCCAATCAACCATTTGTTTTTCAAGCTAGAAAATGCTGATTACAAATATGGAATCAGTTGGGAACACATTGGTTTCACGCCAAATGATTACGGAAACAGAGAAATTCAATTTGGCGACCGACCGTTTGCCTCGGCATTGTATTTGAAAAGTTTTGCGATTGCCACCGACACATCCAGAAATTTCCGAGTTTCGCAATCTTTGAGTTTGGGAATGATTGGGAAAGTGGCTTTTGGAGATGAAATGCAGACAGGCATTCATAAAATAATTGAAAGCGAAATACCAAGAGGATGGCGAAATCAAATCAGAAATGATGTTATGCTGAATTACCGGCTCGATTTTGAAAAGCAGCTTTTACGGCTTGGAAATATCTTCAATCTACAACTCAATTCTTCCGCCCAAATCGGGACGCTTTTCACACAAGCTTCTATTGGCACAAATGCCATGTTCGGGATTGTGAATTCCCCACTTTCATCGAGTCCGAAGAAAAGTAAAATCCAGATTTATCTATACGCACAACCTTGTGTAAGTGCCATTGCCTTCGATGTTACTTTGCAAGGTGGAGTTTTCAATAAGAGCAGTCCTTACACAATCGACTCTGAAAATGTGGAGCGGTTTGCCTCACAACTCAACTACGGTTTGATTCTGAAAACCAAAAAACTGTACTTCGAGTATTCGAGAAGTGCCATCAGCAAAGAATTTGAATCAGGAAACTCCGCAAAATGGGGCGGACTGAGGTTTGGTTTTGTGATTTGATTGCTTCGTGTCTATCACATCAAAAAAAGCTTCGTACTAAATACTTTGGGTAAAGGTAAGCTTGATACAAACAAAACAAAAAACTATGGCACAAGTGTCCGCTCAATGCCGTCAACTTAGCGTTGAAAAGCGTTTTCAATACTTTCCGTTTGTGATTGGACGTAGCTAGAACTACGTGCTACAGAACTGAAATTGTCAATTCACGCTTATTTTTGGTGTAAAATTATACATATATGTTTCTTGGGTTTGACAGCATTTAGCGTCCGCTGGGCGGCACTCTGCTGATGCCAGAATATCCAAAAGTAGCCTTACATCTTTCACACTACCAGACTTTCGATTAATCATTTCCGCTCCAAAAAATCTTGATAGGCTTTTTGCCCAATTGCCTTGCCTAATTCTATGTCCTTTTCGGTCGGATTTCCCTCTTCCATAATTGGTTTGTTGCTCACGTAATCATAAACATAAGTGCCAGAATTAGTTACGATTCCGAAGCCTTTGTTGAATATGTAGTGCGCATAATTATTGGGCGATTGATTGAACAGATTCTTGCTCCAGACGAACTTAGAATTGTCTCCTCCAACCAAATCCAGCAAAGTGAAAGGCAAATCGCTCTGTGAGGAAATCGTGGGAATTATAGTGTCTCGCATCGCCAAAGCTCCACCGAGCCAAACCATCGGGATTTGAAATTTCTTTGGAGAATTGAATGCGCCTTCGTGTTTCGGGAGTGAATGCCCGTGGTCTGCGATTATAATTACGACCGTATTTTCCCACCAATCCATGTTTTTCGCCTCGGCAATGAATTTCCCGATAGATTCATCTGTATAATGGTGCGCACTTCGGAAAAGGTCTTCGTCCGTGTCTTTCCCGAATTTATAATTAGCGGGGAATTCGTAAGGCTCGTGGCTGCTGAGTGTGAAAATGGTTTTGAAAAAATTGGTTGAGCCATTGGGCGTGTCTTTCAGCAATCTGTCTAAAACCACATGGTCGTGTGCGCCCCATTTCGAGTTCCAATCTTTCTTGTCGAAATCGCTTCCTTCCACAAAATGATTGATTTTTCCATTTCGCAAATAAGTATTCATATTGCCAAAATTCAAGTCTCCTCCGTGGAAATAGGAATTTTCGTAGCCTAAATTTGCCATTTCTTGCGTGAGCATTGGCAAAGTGCGGGTTTTGTTCGGACTTTTGATAATGCTTTTGTCGGTTTGTGAAGGATAACCACTCAAAATTGCCACTAAGCCTTTGTCGCTTCTATCTCCATTAGCGTAGAAATTCGAGAACGAAATTCCCTCTTTCGCAAATCTGTTTAGGTTTGGAGTTACTCCTTTCTCGCCCCCGATTGGGTCAACCAGTTTGGCGGTTAGGCTTTCCCAAATAATAAGAATTACGTTTGGATTTTTAGTATTGAAAACTTGGATTGAGTCGGGCAAACCTGTTTTCAAAGCTTGCATGTTGGATTGAAAAACTTCGGTGGCTTCTGCGGAATCCAACAAAATGTATGGATTTTTCATGTCATATTCCTTGTAGCCAAGCGATTTGGAGAAGTTCCAAGCATAGTTTACTGCTGCATGATTGGCATACATATTATCAGAAAAATAGACGTTACTTTGGTTGATGGGAATGGTTTGCAAACCTCCTCGCATTGCCAAAACCAAAGTTCCTGCCATTAACAAAAGTGGAAGGATTTGCCAAATTTTCTTGTCAGTTTTCCAAGTCAATCCGACTGTTTATCAGCTTGTTGAAAAGCCAAATAGACAGAATTGATAGAAAAATCCATAAGGAAATTGCCAAAATCAAAGTGCCAGTTGTGATGGAGGAAAACATTTCTTTTGGCGTGTTCAAATACATGAGCGGAGTGGAATCTAGCCGAACGCCCCAAACGCCATATAATGCCAAATCGAACAGGAAAAGAAAAGTCATCAGGAAAATGACAAAGCCAGAAAAGACTTTTAAAAATGATTTCAAAAAGCCTTTCGGAATCCATATTGAAAAAGCGATGAGCAGAAATGGCAAGGCGGAAATGTAGGCACTGAAAGACAAATCCAACTTCAATCCGTAAAGGGGAATCAAGAAAATTGTCCCGAAATCCAACTCACTTGTTTTATCGAAATAGTAAGCCAAAAAAAGCAACCTCGCCATAAAAAAATAGGCAAGCCAAGCGAGTAAATAGGAAAGATTGAATGTGATTCTTTGGAGGAATGATTTCATTTTTGAGGTACGATGTACGATTTTAGATGTACGAATTACGATTTGAAAATTGCAATCGATTCTTGCACTTTCTTAGACTTTACTATTCTGCTATTTTGCCTCTTTCGTCATTATTTGTCAATAATCTGTTCTATCTTGTTTCTTGTCCCATTCCTGAAAAACCTTAATGGCTTCGTCTCTTAGGAATTGCTCGGTGGAGATGCTTCTTTTGTCGTGAGGTCTTTCGATTTCCTCGTAGATGAAAGCATCGTCAAAACCAATTTCTGCCGCATCTTTTTTGCTGCAAGCGAAGTAAATATTTTTGGGTCTTGCCCAATAAATTGCGCCCAAACACATGGGGCAAGGCTCGCAAGAAGTGTAAATTTCACAATCTTCCAATTGGAAAGAACCCAAGTTTTTGCAGGCATCTCTGATGGCAGTTACCTCGGCATGGGCAGTTGGGTCGTTGGTGGATGTTACCATATTGCAACCTCTTCCCACAATTTCCCCATTTTTCACAATCACAGCACCAAAAGGACCGCCTTTTCCGCTTCTCATTCCTTCTAAAGCCATATTTATAGCTTCTTGCATCATTTTAGGATTCATAATCTGCTGTTTGAGCTAAAAACTCGTTCTATAATTTACATATTAAGATTCTCGAGTAAATTGAAAAATTCAAACCCAGAGGCTTGAACTTTAGGATCTGTAGACAATAAACACTTATGTTTTGGTTTTTCTTGTACTAATTTTTTCAAATTGCAAAAATAGGTTTTCCTTTTCCTTTCTCCAATTCTTAATTCTTCATTCTTAATTTTTCCTTTATTTTCCTCCAACACAACCGTTGCCAGTTGCGAGTTTCTAGCGATTCCTTATATTAGTCGCATCAACTCAATCCAACAAAAAAAATGGCAATACCCGTAACTTTAGGAATAGATATTGGAGGCACAAACACCAAACTCGGTTTGGTAGATTCTGAAGGAAACTGCTTGGAGAGTTCTGCCATGCCAACTCATGCCAACGAAGATATTTCCGTTTTCATTGCACATTTGATGAAGGAAATCTCCAAAATCAGAGAAACTATTGAGCAGGAAGTGGAAGTTTTGAGCGTGGGAATTGGTGCGCCAAACGCGAATTACTATTCTGGGCAAATTGAGAAAGCACCTAATTTGCATTGGGGAGATTGCATTCCGTTGGCGGCAATTGTGAAAGAGCGTTTGCAATTGCCCGTTTGGATTACGAACGATGCCAATGCGGCTGCCATTGGGGAAATGAAATTCGGGGCGGCAAAAGGCGTAAAAGATTTTGTGGTGGTTACTTTAGGAACAGGTTTGGGAAGCGGCATTGTGATGGATGGAAATTTGGTTTACGGACACGATGGTTTTGCGGGAGAACTCGGCCATATTACGATTGACCCAAACGGCAGAGACCACACGACCAACCGAAAAGGCTCGCTCGAAACCTACGTTTCCGCCACGGGAATCGTGAAAACTGCTTTCGATTTGATGGCAAATAGAATTCACGCCAGTAGAATGAGAAAGCTGAATTTCGAGGAGTTGACTTCCAAAATTGTAACCGAAGAAGCTTTGAAAGGAGATAGAATTGCCTTGGAAACCTGCGAAATGACAGGGAAATATTTGGGAACGGCTTTGGTAAACACAATTTTACTTTGTAACCCAGAACGAATAATTCTGTTCGGAGGGCCAACTGCAGCAGGCGATTTACTGCTCATTCCCACTTTGAAATACCTCAATCAAGGTTTGCCAATTCATTTGAGAAACAAAACAAATGTAGTCATCTCTAGCATGAAAGGAAGCAACACCGCAGTTTTGGGCGCAAGTGCCTTGGCTTGGGACGAAATGGATAAAGTTCACTAATTGTCAATTGGAGAAATAGTGAATTGGCGAGTTCAAAAAAAAACAAAGAATACTCTTAGTTACCCCAATTATGAGTTATGTATTTGATAAGTACAATTATTGATTGGGGAAATTAAGACAGGGTGGCCTGGCCATGAAGAATGAAGAATGAAGAATGAATTAAGTAATTGTTAATCAGTAACTTATTATTATTTTATTTAGTCAAAATATTGACATACATTTTTTAATTAAATCTAAAAATAATACAATACATGAAATCTCAAATTTTGACTAACCTAAAAATAATACAGTTAATCTGCTGACAGTCAGATGTTTAAACCCATTATTCGAGTTAGTTCTATTTTAAGACTCTGGGAAAATCGTATTCGTTATGACTGCACAAGTTCAAAAAAACACCAATTACTGCACAAAAAACGAAAGTGTTCCTCGGAAATGGTCTTTTTTCCAGACCTTCCCGATGGTAAAATGAGTAGAACAAGCACAATCCAAATAAAAAATTAGAGTCTTAAAGGTAACTACTCAGGTTGTTTAAGTTATTGATTTTCAATGTATTATAAATTGCACGAAGAATTTAAATGTAACTTTTAAATTGAATTAGCATTTTTATAGTCAAAATAATTTGAATAAGTACTCAAATTAGCCAAACAATCTTTGAATAGCACAATAAAAGAACCTGAGTAGGAAATAGTACAATGTGTATGAAAATAGGGAAAATAATACAATATGCTGTTTTATAGGCTGGAATCGCTCAATTTTTTAATTCGCCAACTCGCCAATCCACCAATTCGCCAACTGAGTATTTACTCTTAAAGTAGAATTAGGAACGGAAATTAAATAATTAGCTTTAATTAGGATGCCGTGAACATGTAAGGCTATGGAGTTCAAAAGTACAAGCGTGGACACTTGTAAGTAGTCAGATGAAATTTGAATAGCTGGCAGTGGTTGTGTGAAACCCCAGCTTAAACCCAGACTGGAGACCTGCCAAATCTATGGTTTCTATAATAAATTTGTGTTCGCAACCTCTACTTACTAACCTTTCCCAAGCAGTCTTAATTCTTTCAATTCCCCCCTTGCGCTTCTCCCACACTCGGAGATACATCGCTCAGCAAATCTGCATGGTAAAGTTTTTCGAGGGCAACGGCTATTTCCGAGCCAACTTTGGCGTTGTGGTAAACTAGCTCAATGTTCGATTCCAAACTCTTTCCTTTGGTAATTTCTTTTATTTTGCTCAATAAGAATGGTGTTACTTCCTTTCCGTTGATATTTTTGCTGTCTGCTTCTGCCAAAGCATCGGAAATGGCATTGCCAATCACTTCTTCATCCATCGCAAATTTTTTGGGAATTGGATTGCCGATTACCAAGCCACCTTTCAAGTCTAAATCCCATTTGGCTTTGGTCAACTTGGCAAGTTCTTGTGGAGAGTCAATTCGGAAATCTGGTTTGAAACCACTCTTTCTGGTGTAGAAGGCTGGGAAATCATCGGACTTATAGCCGATTACGGGAACTCCGTGGGTTTCCAAATATTCCAAGGTTTTGCCAATATCCAAGATTGATTTTACTCCTGCGCAGACAACGGCAACATTTGTTTGCGCCAATTCCATTAAATCTGCAGAAATATCTAACGAGTTTTCCCCACCACGATGCACTCCGCCAATTCCGCCAGTAACAAAAACTCGAATTCCTGCCAAGGCGGCAATAATCATGGTTGAAGCCACGGTAGTTGCCCCATTTTTGCCTTGGGAAATGATATAGGGCAAATCTCTTCGGCTTACTTTCGCCACATTCATTCCTCTGCCCAAAACATCTAAGTCAGTTTCATCCAAGCCTACTTTTATTTTTCCATTTATGATGGCAATTGTCGCTGAAACTGCGCCACTCTCTCTAATGATTTGGGAAACACGCTTAGCAGTTTCAATATTCTGCGGATAAGGCATTCCGTGAGAAATAATGGTGGATTCCAAGGCAACCACGGCTTGCCCACTATCTAAAGCTTCTTGCACTTGAGGTGCTATTTCTAAGTATTGTTTCATATAATCAAAATCTTTTGACGGTCACTTCTTCTCACACAAACAGCTAACTTTTTATCAACGGTTTGAGCTTTGCAATAATAGTGATTTTAGTGAGAAGCTATTGTATGCATAATTAAGTATTCCAAAGTCTTTATTGTTAGCCAACGCTATTGCACTAAAGTCGTTGGTGCTATGTACAAACAGGTTCGATTTGACAAGCCTACAAGTCATCATGTTGACGCCTATCAATGGCAGATTGAACTGCTCTTCAAATTCCTGAAAAGAACGCTCAATGGCATTCATCTATTCAACCCATACTACTGGACATGGCAGAAAATAGAACCAAAAACTTGTCAGGTTTAATTGGGATCAGACCTTGAAAATTGAGTTTTATCTTTTTAAAACCTGACAGGTTTACGCAGATGTCCAGTAGTATGTATTCAACCCATACTACTGGACATAAGTGAATCGCTGGCAAAGTCCGCAGTTCCCGCCAGTCTTAGAACGGTTTCTAGCCTGCACATTGGCAGGTCTTTCAGACACTGCCAAGTGCTAAAATTGACCCATGTCCAGTAGTATATATTCAACCCGAATGATGGGTTTAAACAACTGATTATCAGTATATTAACCGTATTATTTTTAGGTTGGTCAAAATTTGAGATTGTATATATTGCAGGTGGCAACTCCCAGAAAACCCTGCCGAAGGTCGATTTTAATCCGAGCCACGATAGCCGTTCAACGTCTGGTCGGGCCACGCTGGTCAGACCACGCTGGTCGGGGACTAAAAAATATGGCATAGCACTGGTGCGCCAGTCCGATGGTGCGCCAGTCCGATGGTGCGCCAGTCCGACACTACGGCACATTATTTACACCCGCAGTGGAACTGAAAGAATAGACAGCGTGTCCCAGACCAAAAAGAAACACGAGAAAAAGCGCATTTATTTAATTTCCGTTCCTTACCGCTCAATAATGGCATTATTTTGTTTTTGCAATTATTGATTGTCAGAAAATTGTATCTAATTTAGACTTTGAGTAAAGTGTTGAAATCCACCATTTTTCACTTTGCCACTTCACTATTTTTCTATTTTATACTTGCACCCATGTTTCCAAAAAAATCTATTTTCTTCGGCTATCTCACTTGTGTTTTATTGAGCTTAATGGTTTGCACTCCACAAAAATCGGAGGAGAAACCTAAGGAAATTGCCAAAGTTTCCATTTCAGAATTCAACAAATTCATAAATGATTTGCCCAAGCAAACTTCACTCAAATCTGCCAATGTGGGTTTTGTTCTGATGGATGATGCAGGAAAGACAATCAGCGAATTCCAATCGGAAAACAGCTTGGCGCCCGCTTCTGTCATGAAAGTGATTACCACGGCTTCGGCTTTGGAGATTTTGGGAACTGATTTCCAGTTTGAAACTCAATTGGCTTATACAGGAAAAATTGAAAATGGTATTTTAAAAGGCGATTTGGTAATTGTTGGAGGTGGAGACCCAACTTTGGGAAGTGAAAATGCGCTGACTTTACTCTTCAAAATGGGCTGGGATTGTGAAGCAAGCAGGAATCAGTAAAATTGAAGGAAACATTGTGGGAGATGCGAGTATTTTCGACTCTCAACTCATCCCCGATACGTGGATTTGGGAAGACATGGGGAATTATTATGGTTCAGGAGCTTGCGGACTGAACATTAACGAGAACTTTTATAAGCTTTATTTCAAGCCAAATGCGGTAGGGAAATTGGCAACTGTTCTGAGAACAGAACCAGAAATTCCCGAAATCACATTCTCCAACGAAATGGAAACGGGTTCGGCAAGCTCTGGCGACCAAGGTTATATTTTTGGTGCGCCATTTACCTACAATCGAACTTTGCGAGGTTCAATTCCTGCAGGCAGAAGTGAGTTTGCCATCAAAGGCGCATTGCCCAATCCACCTTTGCAATGTGCCAGTTGGCTGAAAAATGCGTTGGAGAAAGTAGGAATTTCTTCACTCGATGCAAAGACAAATTTTGTGAAATCCAACCAAAATAATAGTGAAAACAGAACCGATAATCCACACAGAAAAATCTGAGAAACTTTCTGAAATTGTAAAGCAGACAAACACAAAATCCATCAATATTTATGCGGAAGCGATGCTGAAAATGATTGGCGCAAAACAGAAAGAGGAAGGAAGCTCCACCGCGGGCGCAGAGGCGGTCAAAGAATATTGGGAGGCAAAGGGAATTGACGCAAATGGCTTTTTTATGGAAGATGGAAGCGGACTTTCCCGATTCAACGGAATAACGCGCAAAGCAATGCGGAGAGATTCTTGCAAGTCATTTCCAAAGAGCCATTTTTCACGCAATTCTACCAATCTTTGGCGGTAAGTGGGCAGTCGGGAACGCTACGAAGCATGTGCCGAAATTCGGTGGCGACTGGCAAAATCCACGCAAAATCAGGCTCCATGAAAAGAGTGCGTTGCTATGCGGGCTTTGTGGAAAATCAGGATGGCAAAAAATATACTTTCGCCATTCTCATCAATAATTATTCAGGAAAGTACAGCTCGCTCACTCCAACCATGGAAAATTTGATGGAAAAAATGGTTAGTTTGGAAGTGAAATGAAGGGCAAGCTATTTGCTTTTTTT
The DNA here is from genome assembly GCA_963729615.1 of uncultured Cytophagales bacterium. Classification (GTDB taxonomy): domain Bacteria; phylum Bacteroidota; class Bacteroidia; order Cytophagales; family Flammeovirgaceae; genus JBLIFI01. The sequence goes on along the minus strand of CAVSOI010000013.1, from coordinate 75,917 downwards.
TGTAAGTATTTCATTATCAGTTATTTGAACTGCTTTGGACTTGCGACTTGAGCGCAAGTCCGATAAAGACTTTGTACTACTTACCCGAATAATGGGTTTAAACATCTGACTGTCAGTAGATTAACTGTATTATTTTTAGGTTAGTCAAAATTTGAGATTTCATGTATTGTATTATTTTTAGATTTAATTAAAAAAAGTATGTCAATATTTTGACTAAATAAAATAATAATAAGTTACTGATTAACAATTACTTAATTCATTTTTAATTCTTCATGGCCAGGCCACCCTGTCTTCATTCTTAATTTCCCCAATCAATAATTGTACTTATCAAATACATAACTCATAATTGGGGTTACTTAGTTCAGACTTAAATATGACCCATCAGCCACTTGTAACAATCATTATGGCAGTGAAAGATACTGCGCCTTATTTGCACGATTGTTTGGATTCCATTCTGGCGCAAACCTATCAGAATTGGGAACTGATTGCCGTAAACGACCATTCTTCTGATGAAAGTCCGAAAATTTTACGGGAATATGCGGAGAAAGATGCTAGGGTCAGGGTTTTCGATAGCGACAAACCAAGGCTGATTCCGACCTTGCAAGTTGGCTATGCACAAACCAAGGGCGAGTTGATTAACAGGATGGATTCTGATGATAAAATGCCCGATTACAAAATCCAAGCGTTAGTAGATGAATGGAATAAGCATGGGAAAGGAACTGTGATTGCTGGGGGAACGAAGCATTTTGTAGAGGAAGGCAATGTGGGCGATGGATTCCTGAAATATGAAGAATGGCTGAATGAAGTTGCCCGAACGAGTACACATTATCAGGAAATCTACAAGGAATGTGTCATTCCCTCACATTCTTGGATTTTGCACAAAGATGATTTGGATGCAGTAGGCGCATTCGACCCAATTGTTTACCCAGAAGATTACGACCTCTGTTTCCGATTTTACAAGGCAGGATTAAATATTGTTGGGATTGATAAGGTTTTGCATCATTGGCGAGACCGCTCTAACAGGATTTCCCGCACTTGGGAAGAATACAAAGACAACCGATACTTCGACCTGAAACTACGCTTTTTCTACGAGTTGGATAGAGACCTAACTCGCCCATTGGTTTTATGGGGAGCAGGGAGAAATGGGAAAGATATGGCGAAACTACTGCAATCTTATGACGACACATTCCATTGGGTTTGCGACAATGAGCGAAAAATCGGAAAAGATATTTATGGTGTAATCATGGAGCATTTTGAAGATATCGAAAAGATAGAAAATCCGCAAATCATTATCGTAGTGGCATCTCCAACAGGAAAGAAGGAAATAGAAGCACAGCTCGCTTTATGGGATAAAAAGCCGATTGCCGATTTTTGGTTTTTTGCCTGATTGAATTCTTCTGGATGAATGAAAATGATTTCTGACTGGTTTTATGGAGAGTCGATTAACAACTGATGTTACGCAATTGGTAGATTCCGACTTCGGGCAACTATTCATTAGTTCGCCCATTTCCTTGAATTCCCCAAAAGGATTAGCGCAAGACAGCATTTCCTCTACCTATTTCCCAAATTTTATCTCCAACCTTAATCTCTTTGAATTTTATTCTTTAAATTAGGAAACAGATTATTCAATCAATCTGCTGATTTATGTAATTATATTACATTCATTACCATAAGACATTTCCGAATCTTAACTTCGGGATATTCGCTAAATGCTAAGAAAATAGCGTGAAACAAATTTGTTTTTGGTTTCTTTTGAGTTTTAAGATAACACTGATTCTACTTTAAGACTCTGAAAACATAGAACTCGTTCACTAAATATGTAGGTGTAAAGATTTAATTGACAATATCATTTTCTTGTAAAGAGTTGATATTTAGAAAGTTACTTTACTATTCTACTATGGCATCGGCCATCCGACTTTCTATTTTTCATTTGTACTTACTACAATTAAACTAATTTTTGACAGATATGGGGGCAACAGCACAAGCCACAACAGCTTCTCCGAGAGAGAAATTGAAAGAAGTATTTGGTTATGGGCAATTTCGGGGTGGGCAAGAAGAAATCATCAATAACCTTTTGGCGAAACACGACACCTTTGTGATTATGCCGACTGGCGCAGGGAAATCTCTTTGCTACCAACTTCCCGCAATTATGCAGGAAGGGACGGCAATCGTGATTTCTCCGCTCATTGCGCTAATGAAAAATCAAGTAGATCAGCTACAGGCTTTGGGTGTAGATGCGGAGTTTCTGAACTCCACACTCTCCAAAACAGAAGCCAAACGGGTAAAGGCAGGCGTGATTGCTGGAGACACCAAACTGCTATATGTTGCGCCCGAATCGCTGACCAAAGAAGAAAATGTACTATTTCTCAATAAGGCAAAACTTTCTTTTGTGGCAATTGACGAAGCGCATTGTATTTCGGAATGGGGACATGATTTCCGCCCAGAATATCGGAAAATAAAATCCATCATCGAAAGTCTGGGCAACTTGCCCGTGATTGCGCTTACTGCCACAGCAACGCCAAAAGTACGGCTGGACATTCAGAAAAACTTGCAAATGGAAGAGGCAGACATATTTATGTCTTCCTTTCACCGAAGAAATTTATTCTACGAAGTTTGGCCTAAACAAGAAGACCCCAGCGAAACTAAAAAGCAACTGACTAAATTCGTAAAAGCACAGAAAGGGAAATCAGGAATTATCTATTGCCTCAGCAGAAAGCGGGTAGAAGAAATCGCCCATTTGCTCCAAGTGAATGACATTCGAGCTTTGCCCTATCATGCCGGAATGGATTCTTCCGTTCGGATTGCCAACCAAGATGCTTTCTTGAACGAAAACACAGATGTGATTGTGGCAACCATTGCATTCGGAATGGGAATTGACAAGCCAGATGTGCGATTCGTAATTCATTACGATGCGCCAAAATCTATCGAAGGCTATTACCAAGAAACGGGCAGGGCAGGAAGAGACGGCTTGAACTCACATTGCCTGATGTTTTTCAGCACGAAAGATTTAGACAAGCTCGAGAAGTTCAATAAAGACAAGAACGTTACCGAGAGGGAAAATGCCAGACATTTATTGCGTGAAATGGCTTATTATGCTCGCTCTTCCGTGTGTCGCCATCGTCAGTTACTACATTATTTTGGCGAGTATTTAGAGGAAGATTACCATTTGTGCGACAATACAAAAAGTAAGCGAGAACGATTTGAAGCAGAAGAACAACTTACTCATGTGCTGAAAATCATTCGGGATATTGACGGGAAATTCAATATGGATCATGCCATCAGCATTATTCGTGGCGAGGAGGATGAGTACATCACGAGTTACTCGCACGATAAATTAGAGAGTTACGGAAAAGGCTCGGAAGAGTCTGCTCAATATTGGGAATCAATTATTCGGCAGGGAATGATTTTGGGCTATCTGGTGAAAGATGTGGAAAACATCATGCTCATCAAACTCACAGAAAAAGGGAAAGCCTATTTGTCAGAACCGCACTCTGTCAGCATGACAAAAGACAATGACTTCTCTCATTTCAATGCAAGTCTAAACGATGAAGTGGATCACGAAATCCAAATTGGAGAATCTCACGATAAAGTCCTTTTTGAATCCCTGAAAAGATTGAGGAAGAAAGAAGCCGACAAGAAAAATCTTCCTCCTTATGTGATTTTCCAAGACCCTTCTTTAATGGAAATGGCAACCATTTACCCGACCAACGAAGAGGAATTATTACAGATAAATGGGGTTGGAAAAGGAAAAGTAGCCAAGTTTGGAAGACCTTTCATTAAGTTTATTGCGCAATATGTAGAAGATAATGACATTTCCCCTGCGGCCGAGGTCATGGTAAAATCTACGGGAAATCGCTCGAAAACCAAAATATTCATTATCCAACAGATTGATAGGCAAATAAACCTAGATGAAATTGCCGAAGCTAAAAACATTTCCTTCGATGCTCTGATTGAGGAGATTGAACATATTTGCTTTTCGGGAACTAAACTCAACTTGGATTATTATGTTGACCAAATAATGGATGACGATAGGCAAGAAGAAGTATTCGAATACTTCATGGAAGCAGAATCTGACAGTATTTCAGAAGCCTTAGATGAACTAGGCGATGATGAATACTCGGAAGACGAATTGAGATTGATGCGAATAAAATTCCTTTCTCAAGTGGCTTTATAGAATTTGTAGCACTAAAAAAGGTCAATCTCATGATGAGATTGACCTTTTTTAGTGTGCAATGAAAGCATATTTTCACAACTTATTGATTTTCAGAGTCGGACAAGTCTATAGATAACTGATTTAACTTTGCATACTTTCCTTATGGAATAATGCTTCTGAATAGTTGCGGTTAGGGAAAACCGCATTACGGTATGCAAAGTCAAGGCATTTATCTATATTACTTACTTATGCTACGCAATTATCAGAAATCATGTCTGTTAAGCCTATTTCCGTAGAGTAGGGTTTGCAAACCCTACTCTACGGAAAAAACTGTGAGAAGCTGTTTTGAAGTCAGAATATGTTTACTGCGAAACATGAGTTGCTCAATTGGAAATCAGTCAATACTCCCCAAGTTAACAATCAGACCTTTTCTTGATACTTGATACTTCTATCTTGCTACTTTCTTATGCGTTCTTGATTTCCTCTATTTTCTTCTTGCTTTTCCTTTTATGTTCCTGCCGAATGAAATATGCCAATAGCCGTTCTAGTGGAAACACGCAAAGTGCAATTCCTGCCTGAACCAGAAAGTTGGTAACTGGCGTGCTTTTCATAATCACTTTAGATTCTATGGTAACTTGTATGAATTCCACAATCAGAATCAGAGTAAATACAGTAAGTATCTGACTGATAATTTGGGTAGTTTTGCTCGCTTTGTTTGAACTATTCAACCGATAAGAAAGGAACAACAGTGTGGCAAAAAACAACACTTCCGCAGCCATAAAACCAAGGTCTTTCCCAATAAGGAGGAACGACCTCAAAAGCAACAGGTTTAATTTCAGACAATTTCCCAGAAGCACTTTTGCCTCTCACTTGCAATTTGTATTTCCCTGCCGGCAAAGAAAGGTATGAAACATCATTTTTGCTTGTCCAATTCGACCAATCTTTATCATGTCCTTCCAGCTTATATTGGTACGTTACTCCATCGCTCTCGAAATAGGCTGGAGTTGTAAAATAGAAATGCAAATCATCGCTCCCTCTTTCTACCTGAAAATCCCCTAGCTTAAAGTATTTTTCGTTAGCACTTTTTATATGCTTTCAGAAAACATCATATCCTTTGTTTGCTTTTTGAATAACTGTTAAGTCCTATCTGGAAAAGCTCATTATTTTTGCTGATTGCCCATATTTTATTTCTGGATTTATCTACGAAAATCCCCGATAAATCCCCTGCCAGTCTCAAGTAATTTAACGATTTGTGGGAATCTATTTTCATGGTTTCATGTTCAGAAAGCATCATCCAATCCCTATCCATCATTATCCAGACCTTGCCAGGTTCAGATTATGCAAAACACGTAGATTTTCGCCCAATTCTTTAGTGATTGCCGAATCAAACATAATTCCATCTAAGGTAGCGTCATAGTAGAACGCTCCTGACGAAAGCAGAAAATAAGGTTTACCGTTCAGGTTAATCGTTTGAATCACATCATTGAACGGATTGGAGATTTCAAACGGAGAAGCCTGAACGGGCAACCCTTTATTATCAAGCAATACTTTGTAAATGTAATTAGTCCCTGTCATCCAAAGATTACCTTTGCCATCTTCTGAAAAAGCACTGATTTCATCTCTAAATTCTTGGAAATAAGATAACTTATTCCATTTCACCCTTCTCAAAACTCATAAGCACCACTCTATTGTCGTAAGTGCTCATGAATATATTTTTATGTTTTTCAGAAAAGTGCAAATATCGTATGGGTTCTCGAAAGATAGGTTTTGCCTTGTCTTCTTTTACTTCAAATACTCCAGAATTAGATGCAACTAAAAGTTTTTTACCAAAGAGAATCAGCTGCAAACATTTCCCATCTATTCCTTCTACTCTTTTATAAATATGATAACCTAAACTACTTTCTTTCAAAGAAACTTTTATAGTAGTTTCGGGTCTTTTTGGGCGTTTTTATAATTGCTGATATGACTTTTTCCTCCTCCTCGGTCTTCGTACCATCATCTACAATAGATTCTGCATTTTTTGTAGCATCTACCTCTTCCTCTTCGTCTTCCTCCTCTTCCTCATCATCATCATTTTTCTTGTTCTTCTTCTTCTTATTTTTCTTCTTAAAAAGCCTTCTTCAACCAACCACTTTTCTTTTTTCTTCATCTTCTCTTCTCTGCTTTTTCAGTCCTTTCAGACTTTCCTCAGTTGGGTTGAATGGTGGTGTTATTGTTTATTATTTTTCAGTCTAGGGTTGGCAGATTGTTGCTCTGTTCTTCTTTAATAAGTCTTTGCACCTCAACCAAAGAAGTGGCTTCATCCAAATAAAACAGTCCTGTGCTTGTGCCTACATAAAGTCTATCGTCATGTTCAATGACACTTGTGATGTTTCCATTTAGTCCCAAATAGTTAGAATAAACCTTCATCGGAATATTGAATTCCAGTAGCGTGATTCCATATTCATGCGTAATCCAGATATTTTCATTATTGTCTTTGAAAAGTGAAAACACCTCATTGTCTGGCAAGCCACTATCATAATCAATGATTCCGATAGTCTTGCCTGTTCGCCAGTTCACCGAAACAATTCCTCCACTAAGTGTAGAGAGAATCATTGTAGAATCATTCAAAATCTCACTACTGATTAAATTATGATTTTTGAGATACGCTTTTTCTTGTAATTCTATAGCAATGAGATTATCGTCTTTCCACACATATATTTCTACCTTCCGCAGTTCCCAAAACACTTCTTCTAACATCTAGCGGTTTTGAGAACATGAGCGTAGAACTCTTTTTCAATCCATTCAAAGCTTGTTTTTCAAGTCCTTTTCCTGTGATTTTAAATAGCTCTTGCTCTTCGGTAAATAAATAAGCCTCTCTGGCGTGGAAGAAAGACATTGAAAAAATGCTGTTCCGTAGTAGATGAGAATGTACGTGTAATCTTTTGCTCTGCGGCAGAATACTCAAATAGCTGTGCTTTCCGAAAGGAAATAAGCCCAATTTCCTACTACTTCCACATGAGAAATGTCTCCGAAAAAGTCTTGCTTGCCAGAAAGCGATTTGTAGGTTTCCAATCCATTTTCATCGGCAGAGATATAGCCAAATCCATTTCTGCAACCTACATAGAGCTTCCCATGTTGCGAGTCGTAAGTGAGCGAAACAGCAGAAGATGGCGTTGGAATGAGTTCCCAACTTTGCCCATCGAATTTCAGTACGCCTTTCCTGTTGGCAAAGCAAATCAACCCATTTCCGTCCTGTGCAATATCATAATTTTGGAAATCTACATTGTTAACATTTGGTTGGAAATGGAGCAAGAAAAAATCTCCGTCCTGTGCCTTGGAATTTTCAATTCCAAAAGCCAAGAGGAGACCTATAATAGTCAGCTTGAATATTTTCATCAGAGGTTTTTTAACATATTCTGCAAGTATAATTAAACATACTCTCAAAATGTCAATTCCCTCTCAATTTCATAATCAGGTCATTCTTGATTTCGTACAATTTATGCTCCAACCCGACTGGGTAAGCATGAGGGAAACTCAAACGTTTAATACTCGGGTGGAAAGTCTCCAACTCCTTTTCTCTCATTTTGCGCATTTCCTCAATAGTTGGCAACCCATAAACTAAATTTCCTCTCCTGAATATAGGAACGAGCAAATCTTTATAGTTCACAACCGTTTGGTTTACTTTTTTTCTTCTGGTATTGTCGAGTGGGTCAATAATGGTGGCTTCTTCTGTTGGCGTGTTGTTTTCATCGAAAATCATATCTGCCAAGGTAGAGCCGTTTTCGTAATAGTATCTTCTGGTTTGGAGAATGCCAGGATTGGAGACTTTTACGGCTTGCTCGGAAAGCTTCACTTTATAATCCCATTCTTTATTGTCGTTTTCAATGGCAGAAAGTTTGTAAACTCCACCCAAAGCAGGTTGGTCGAAAGCGGTGGCGAGTTTTGTGCCCACTCCCCAAATGTCGATTTTTGCTCCTTGCTCATTTTTCAAACTGGTAATAATATGCTCATTTAGGTCATTGCTTGCCACAATCTTGGCTTTTGGAAATCCAGCTTCGTCCATTATTTTACGAGCTTCGATGCTCAGATAAGCCAAATCGCCCGAATCCAGTCTGATTCCTGCCATTTCGTAGCCTTTTTCACGGAGTTTCTTGCCGACTTGCACGGCTTTCTTCACACCTTCAATCGTATCGTAAGTATCTACCAAAAAAATAGCGTTGTTCGGCATGGCTTCCGCATAAGTTTCAAACGCCTCCATTTCCGTATCGAAAGACATAATCCAACTATGTGCGTGCGTGCCTTTCACGGGAATTCCGAAAAGCTTGCCCGCCAAAACGTTTGAAGTAGCCGAGCAGCCACCAATGTATGCGGCTCGGCTGGCGGCCAATGCACCATCAATTCCCTGCGCCCGTCTCATTCCGAATTCCAACACTTCATCTTGGTCTGCGGCTTGGCACAATCTGGCTGCCTTAGTGGCAATCAGCGTTTGGAAATTCAGCATGGTCAGCAATGGCGTTTCAATGAGCTGACATTGAAAAAGTGGCCCTTTCACTCGCAAAAGTGGCTCATTTGGGAAAACCACCGTGCCTTCTGGGACAGCATCAATGTCGCACTCAAATTTCATGTCTGCCAAATAATCAAGAAAACCCTGCTCGAAAAGTGCTTTTCCATCATTTCCTTTTAGCGAACTCAAATAAGCCAATTCGTCTTTGTCAAAACTCAAATTCTTCAAGAAATCGACCACATACTCCAATCCGCAGGCAACAGTGTAACCACCTTGAAACGGGTTTTTTCGGAAATAGAGATTGAAAACGGCTTCTTTTTCCGTTGTTCCCAGATTTCCAATAGCCATAGGCCATAGTTACTTGGTACAAATCGGTAAGTAACGAAAGTGATGTGCGGTAAATGTCTTTGGTAAGTTCCATGTTCTGGTTGGATTTCGCTGAATTGGGAATGGATGAGTGAAATTGAATGTCAATTTACCCCCAATTATGTGTTATGTATTGTGATAAGTACAATTATTGATTGGGGAAATTAAGACAGGGTGGCCTGGCCATGAAGAATGAAGAATTAAAAATGAATTAAGTAATTGTTAATCAGTAACTTATTATTATTTTATTTAGTCAAAATATTGACATACATTTTTTAATTAAATCTAAAAATAATACAATACATGAAATCTTAATTTTTGACTACTCTAAAAATAATACGGTTAACTATCTGAAAAAAAAACGTTTAAACCATTATTCGGGTTAATTGAGAATCTGCTTCAAAAATTATCATGTGAGTTGGACAAATACAACTGTTTTCCAGGGCAACCGCATCTAATTTGAGCATTTTTAATCCATAAATCAGCTTAATTGGTCATTATTTTTTTAATAGTGGTTGTTGGTCTCGCAATTAGACTTTTTTACCTACGTTTATTTCAATTTATCATGCCTATTCTAAATATGAAACTGATGGATGCTGTTGCTAAGACGGGGAAGCCATCTTCCAACAACGGCAGTTTAACGTCATTGTTTTGGTGTGATTTAAGATAAAAACCGCTTTTTTTGATGCGGTTACCCTAGCTGTTTTCGGTTTACTGCGACATTTTGAGACGTGCTCATGTTTACGTCAAAACCCCTGAGTTACGATTTATGACAAGTTATAATCTTCCAGCAAAAAAATCAACAAATCATTTCAGAATACGTAAAGCAAGAGAAGGCTAATCTTTCTTCTTTTAGAGAAAAAAGCTATATTTTTGTGTGAATGCGCTGTGAAGGGCAATCCAAAGTTTAGTTAAGACCAATTTTTTTCTTAATTACCGCACAATTTTTGGATTCAATAACTCGTTGAGATACATATTTTTCTCATGAACCGATTTTGTAACCTATGACAATTCAATACTAAACAATACAACTATGGCAAAGAAATACTTTCTACTACTCGGGATTACCTTATTCTGTATGTCTTTCATACAAAAGAACGAATATAGAACAGTCCATGATACTGGCGCATTTTCGAGAGGCGAAAAACTGACTTACTTGGCGCATTATGGCTTCTTGAATGCAGGAAGAGCTACTGTAAAAATGGACAACAGCATTTATTACCGACAAGGCAGACCATGTTATAAGGTAGATGTTGACGGCTGGACAGTAGGAATGTTTGCTTTGGGCGTGAAAGTGAAGGACAAATGGCGTTCTTATATTGATACTTCTGCAGTAATTCCCCATGAGTTTTACAGAAATATTTCCGAGAATAAATATACGCTGACCGAAACTACTTATTTCGACCAAAAGTCAAGGAAAGCTAGAGTGAAGCAAACCAAAAAGGGCAAAGATTCTGATAAATCGTTCTCCGTTCCGCAATATGCACAAGACTTGGTAAGTGGCTACTATTATTTGAGAACCTTGGACTTCAACTCTATGAAAGAGGGAGACAAAATTAAGTTAAATGGTTTTTTTGAAGATGAAAACTTCGATTTGGATGTGGAGTTCTTAGGAAGGGAAACCGTGAAAACTAAAGTTGGAAAAATAAAAGCTTTTAAACTCCGCCCAATCATGCCAGAAAACGAAATGTTTGAAGGAGAAGATGCGATAGAGTTCTGGGTTTCCGATGATGAAAATAAAGTGCCTGTCAAAATCAAAGCAGGTCTTTTCATCGGAGCAGTAGAAGTGGAGCTTACTTCCTATTCTGGACTGAAAGCAGATTTCAACTGGGACAAATAAGAGTCTTTAGTCGTAAGTCCAAAGCTAAAATACGATTGATTTAGTTTGGAGTTTATTCTACATATTAGTTATTCGAAAGGAGGTGTGTCAATTCAGACATATCTCCTTTTTCTTTTTCCAACCTTTATAACTATTTTCACAATCTTTTGGAAATGAGTGAGCTTATACCCAATTTATTTTCAACAAAATCCTGAATCAAAACTGACTACCAAAGCATGAAATCCATTCGTAAACCGACCCTTCTCGAATCGCTCATTCCAATTGTTTTCCTCATTTTCTTTTTAAGCTTTAATGTACTCGAAGTGTTTGATAATGACAGCATTTCAGGAGCAAATCAGGTCTCTTTGTTGTTGGCGGCCGCAGTTGCCTCATTAGTGGCTTACAGAATAGGCATGACTTGGGACAAAATTCAGGATGGAATGGTAAATAGCGTGCAAACTGCCATGCCAGCCATTTTTATTCTCTTAATTATTGGCGCATTGGTCGGAACTTGGGTGTTGAGCGGAATTGTGCCTGCCATGGTTTATTATGGATTGCAAATTCTCTCTCCTTCCTACTTTTTAATTGCCTCTTGTATAATTTGTGCAGTAGTTTCCGTAGCAACAGGAAGTTCTTGGACAACAATTGCTACGGTTGGGGCAGCACTTTTAGGAGTTGGAAACGAGTTGGGAATCAGCAGTGCCATGAGTGCAGGAGCAATTATTTCTGGCGCATATTTTGGAGATAAAATGTCTCCACTTTCGGACACCACGAACCTTGCGCCCGCCATGGCGGGCACTGATTTGTTCACGCACATTAAATACATGGCTTACACCACCGTTCCGAGCTTTGTGATTACACTCATCATTTTCCTTCTCATAGGTTTTTCATTGGATTCCTCTACGACAAGTACAGAATCGGTAGATGCGGCTTTGTTGGCAATCGGAGGAACTTTCAATATTACTCCTTGGCTATTTGTGGCACCAGTTTTGGTCGGATTTCTCATTGCCAAGAAAATTCCTGCGCTCCCTGCGCTTTTTATTGGCACGCTGATTGGCGCATTATTCGCCATTCTGTTTCAAGGAGAACTGTTAGATAACCTTGCGAAAAAGGATGGCACAATTGCTAGAATTGCTTTTGAAAAAATGGATAAGCTTAATCCGACCCAAGAAGAAATCAATTTTTTTGTGGAAGAAAAATCGGCTTATGCCAGCTATGTTCCCATCATGAAAAGCCTTTATGAAGAAATTGATGTCAAAACTGGTAATGAGAATATTGACAGCGAAGGTTTACTGAAAGGAAAGGGAATGGGCGGAATGCTCAGCACAATCTGGCTCATTATCTGCGCCATGATTTTTGGTGGCGTGATGGATTCCTCGGGAATGTTGAGGCGAATTAGCAGTTCGATTGTGAAATTGGCAAAATCTACAGGTTCGCTCATTGCCGCCACAACCACTACTTGCGTGGTTTTCAATCTGACGGCTTCCGACCAATATTTAGCGATTGTGGTGCCTGGCCGCATGTATGCCGACACTTTCCGAGAGCGGAATCTCGCACCAGAAAATCTGAGCAGAACCTTGGAAGATGCAGGAACGGTCACTTCCGTGTTAATTCCATGGAACACTTGTGGTGCTTTCCAATCTACCGTTTTAGGAGTTGCCACAGGAGAGTATTTTATGTATTGCTTCTTCAATATGATTAGTCCAATTATGACCATGATTTTCGGTTTTGCAGGAATTAAAATTAGAAAGTTGGATGAAGCTGAAGGTGCTGACTCCTTAAAGTAGTTTTTGAAAGGATTTGAGAAAAGAGGAAGGAAGAAAGAGGAAAGAAGAAAAGTTTTCCCAAATTTGCAGTTTATGTAAGGTCTTTTTTATACTGTCGAAGCCTAAGAATTTTCCATACGGAAAGAGACAAAACATAAATTATTGATTTACAGAGTTCACAGAACTACAAAAAGAGTAATAGCCTTGACTAAAGATTACAAACAAGCGACACAAAACTGGTTTCGAGAGTTGCAACTTTCCATTTGTGAAACATTGGAGCAAGCTGACGGCAAGGGCAAATTCAAACAAGATGCTTGGGATAGAGAAGGCGGAGGTGGCGGAAAAGCCCGTGTAATAGAAAACGGCAACATCATTGAAAAAGGCGGAGTGAATTTTTCGGCAGTTTATGGTAAAACTCCAGAAAAAATTTTAAATGCACTTGGTTTGGAGAGCGCAGATTTCTTCGCTACGGGGATTTCCATTGTTTTGCACCCAAAAAGCCCGATGGTTCCCATCATCCACATGAACACTCGTTATTTTGAGATGAGCAATGGTACTTGCTGGTTTGGCGGGGGAATTGACCTCACACCTCATTACGTAAATGCAGATGATTCAAAATGGTTTCATCAGCAACTCAAACAAGTTTGCGACAAGCATAATCCAACCTATTACCCAAAATTCAAGAATTGGGCAGATGATTATTTCTACCTCAAACACAGAAAGGAAACCCGTGGAATTGGTGGGATTTTCTACGATAGACTCTCCAAAACAGAGTCCACAAGCCTTGAACAAGTATTCGATTTCACAAAAGAAGTCGGCAAGGCTTTTGCCCCGATTTATACGGAATTGATGGCACGTAATTCCGAAAAACATTACGGAGAGCAAGAAACCGAATGGCAAAAAATCCGCAGAGGAAGATACGTGGAGTTCAATTTGGTTTGGGACAAAGGCACAAAATTCGGTTTGGATACCGATGGAAGGACTGAATCTATTTTAATGAGCCTTCCGCCACAAGCAAATTGGGTTTACAATCAACAGCCTTTGCCAAATACGAAAGAAGCGGAGACTTTGAAATGGCTGAGAAAAGGTGTTGATTGGGTATAAAAACAAAGAAATCTAATGAGAATAGCTTTACTGACAGATGGAATATATCCTTACGAAATCGGTGGAATGCAGAAGCACTCCTATTATTTGACAAAGTATTTGGCAAAATCTGGAATACACGTAGATTTATATCATACAACATTAGATGGTAGGGAATCACAAGGATTAGATTGTTTCCCAGTTGAGCTCATGGAATTTATTCATCCTATTTTCATTACATTTCCTAACACAAAGTTCCAGCTACCTGGACATTATATTTATAGGAATTATTTGTATTCTGAAAAAGTACTTCAAGCAATTTTAGATAAAAATCTCCCCGATTATTTATATGTTCAAGGCTTCTCAGGTTGGGCAAGTCTGAATTACAAGAAAACAAATATTTTCCCTCCCATAGTCGTGAATTTTCATGGTTTGGAAATGTTTCAGAGACCCCCAAACCTCAGAGTAAGATTAGAACATTTGCTCTTGAAACGCCCTACTCTCATAAACTTAAAGCTAGCCGATGTCACTATCTCGCTCGGTGGGAAACTTACTGGTCTGTTAGAAAAAATAGTGAATCCAGATAAAATAGCTGAGATTTCAATTGGAATAGAGAAGGAATGGTTAGACACAAGTAAAAAATCGTTGAAACAGACACCTTCAGATAACAGAAGATTTTTGTTCGTAGGCAGATATGAGAGAAGAAAAGGAATTGAAGAGCTTTCCGAAGTGTTATCTAAGATGATTGATAGCCATAAAAGTATGGAATTTCACTTTGTGGGAAATATTCCCGTAGAAAAAAAAATCAATCATGAAAGAATCATCTATCATGGACTCATCAGGTCAGAAGATGATATAAAAGATATTTTCGCTCAAACTGATATATTCATATCTCCCTCACATTCGGAAGGAATGCCTACCGTTATTTTAGAAGCTATGGCTAGCAAACAAGCAATAATAGCCACAAATGTTGGAGCAGTTTCAGAGCAAGTTTCAGAGGTAAATGGATGGCTCATCTCTCCCAACAGTTTGGTTGACATAGAAACAGCATTGAAGCAAGCACTATTTATTTCTGAACAAGCACTTGCGGAAATGCAAAATGCTTCGTTTCAAAAAGTAAAAAATGATTTTATTTGGGATAATGTCATTGAGAGGCAAAACAACACTTTGGCAGAAAAACTCATTAAATGATAGAATTATATAAAAATCATAAAAATACGATTTTCATTTTTTTAGCCTGGCTGATTATTGGAAAGCTTGGCGGTACTATTGTGGGCATTGGAGCTTCACTTATTGCATTAATATATTTTTGGAATAGGAATGAGTTTTTATTAGTGTTTTTCGGCTTATTTATATTGTCGGTTTTTGCCGCTGGCAGTACTTTTCCGTTTGCCAAAGTTGCCAGAAATGTCTATATGTTGGCAACCTGCGTACTTATGTTAGTCAACAATTTGCATAAAGTGATTGCAGTAGATGTTTTTTATAGAAAGCTAGGCTTGTTCTTTGTTTTTTCTCTGCCTATTTTGCTCTTAAGCCCCACAATTATTGTTTCCTTGCAAAAAAACATTTCGTTCATACTGCTTTATATTTGCATTCCTCCGCTATTTTTGAGTGTTGTGCAACACAATAAAAAAGATTTTGTTCAATTGCTATTTCTTCTGCTATTTGCTGTTTTTGCAGGCGGATTGTTTCTGTATGTAATAAATCCTTCGGCTGTTTTGAGAGTGAGCAGATATAAAGGGCTATTCGGAAACCCGAATGAAATGGGTTTGTTCTGCTTAATGTCAATGATTTTCGTAATGACTATCAAAAAAATGATGTCAGCTGGAGAAGAGATTGTTGAAAATCGTTTATACATTGTTATGTATGTCCTAATTTTCATTAACCTTTTCCTTTGTGGTTCTAGAGGTTGCTTATTAGGGTTCATCGTCTTTTTTCTTATTTGGTTTTTACGCCTCAAATGGATTTCAAGTCTGTTCCTTTTTACGTTTGTTGGTTTGTCTTACGGGTTGATACTTGAAAATATTGCACCCATAGTCCAAACATTAGGCTTTGGGGAGTACATGAGATTAGATAGCTTAGACATGGCGGGAGGACGGATTTATGGTTGGACATTTGCTTGGGAGGAGATACAAAAAAATATGCTGTTCGGGAAAGGTTGGGTTTATGATGAGTACATATTCAAAATTCATGCTTCTGAATTGGAAAAACTAAATCACCAAGGAGGCGTGCATAACTCGTTTCTGGGGATTTGGCTTAATACAGGATTGATAGGGTTAGGTTTGTTCTTGATAGGAATTGTTCGCTTATTCATGAAGGCAAGTAGTGTAAATAGAATAGCAATTCCCGCATTTTTCTCATTTTGCACAACTGCTTTTTTTGAGCCTTGGATGCAATCTTCCTTGACTATAACATCAGTAATGATGGTCATGTTTCTGACAATTGTCATCTTTGCTCCAGAGATTTTTTATGAGGATTACATTGATGAATCTGGCTATTTGAACGGGAAAAATGAAATTCTCAATGAGCCTGTCATTTGATATTCTGAAAGGAATGGAATTTCCCCTGTTTTGTCAATAGCAATAATAGAACTCAGAGTAGTTTTAACTGAATCAAAAAATATGCAAATAAAAAAAGCAGAATTTGTGATGAGTAATACTGATTTCAGGCAATGCCCAGAATCGAATACTCCAGAATTTGTGTTTATCGGGCGTTCCAATGTAGGGAAATCCTCATTAATAAATGCGCTTACCAACAGAAAGGCACTTGCGAAAACATCGGGCAAGCCAGGAAAAACTCGGCTAATCAACCATTTCATGATTAACGATAACTGGTATTTGGTGGATTTGCCAGGCTACGGCTATGCACAAATAGGGAAAGCAGAGAGAGAGAAATTTGAAGTCATGATTCATGACTATATCAAGCACCGTGAGAATCTGAAAGGGGTTTTCGTGCTGATTGATTCCCGACACGAGCCACAGAAAAACGATACTGATTTTATGGAATGGCTGGGGCAAAATGAGATTCCCTTTGTAATTGTGTTCACTAAGTCTGATAAATCTCGCAAAAAGGGGGAATTGGAGCGCAAAATCAATAAGTACAAAACTATTATGCTAGAGACCTGGGAAGAAATGCCCGAATATTTCATAACCTCATCTGAACACAGAAAAGGACTGGAAGATATTCTGACTTTTATAGAAAAGTTAATTTAAATCTTATTGAGCATCTCATAAAATAGGCAAAAAGTGTGTCCTCGGAAATGGTTCGTAAGACCTTTCCGATGGTAAAAACGCATTGAATTTATTGTACTAAAACAGAAAATATGCAGTAAGTAATTGTTGTTGAATACTTTCCTATTTACAAAAATACAAGTAGCTGATTTAGAGTTGCTTATCTTACTTTTGGACTAACGACTAAAGACTTTGTACTACTCAACCTGCAATCGATATAAAGTTTTGACTAATTTTCTACTTTGCCATATTACTGTTTCCCATTTCGCACTTGTCTCATCCTCTTGGAAGAGACTGCAAACGCAAGAATTTCTTTCGCAACCAAGGCATTGCCACAGTAAAGTAAAAGAATGCTCCTCCTAAAATCAGATTCATTATAAAGACTTCATCAGGATGAGAAGACTTTATTTTAACTATATCCAGCATATCTGAAACGGCACACAAGCCAAATGATGGAAAATGGTGCAAAAAAGCTAAGTGCAATGGTGCAAATAGTCAGAAACCTAGAGTAAGTAGTAGTAGTAGAAATCCTGTGTACTTTGAACACGGTAAAAGCAACAATTGCAAAAGACAAAAAAGAAAAGAAACTTTCGTCTCCTCCGCTACCAAACACTCCAGCATAAAGACCAACAGCAATGCCAGAAGCCAACCCTACACCAATAATACTGACAATGGAAAGAATGAAATCTTTTAGGGAAACACTTTTGAAATTAAAGAGGAGTAAAGAGAAACCTAGCGCTAATAAAACAGATAAGCGTGAAAGAGTAGAATAATCTGCTGGGGCAAATTTCCTATGCGCTTCTTTGATACTATCCAATTGGGATTTCACGAATGACTTGTTGTTGTTCACTCCTAAATTGATTTGCTCCTTGGCTTTGAATGCAGTAAGTATCACTTCAGAATTCGCCTCTAAATCTCCACCATATTTGTTGAAAGTCTCTTTGAATGCGCTAATAATTCTGATATGTTCATTGTCTTTCCCATTTAAAAAAAAGGATTCTATGTTTGGCTTGTAGAGTGTCTTGGTGTCTTGTGCGTAATCATGCCCGAAATATTCGAATCCGTAAGAGCAGTAAGAATCCTTCGTTTCCGCTTCAGCACATTCCAAATACTTATAAATATCATCGTAGCCACTTCCGTAAGATTTGTACGAATCGCCATAACTATAATCGTAAGAGTCATTGACGAAGTACGGATTCCCCATATTCAGCGACAACAAATCTGCGTGCCATTCCCTTTCATCTACCAAATCTGCTATTCTATTATCCAGAATTCTGCCTATTTGTAAAGACGGCAAGGCAAATAGGAAAAACGTGGCTGTATAAATTCCGAACCTTGCCAAAGCCAATCCGTTGAACCGCTTCCCGAAATTCTGCTCAATGGAATATTGCATTTGCGTATAAATCCAGTAAAGCAATAAAATCCCTGATGGAACTGCCACAATTCCTGCAATCACATACTGATTTGGGAGCGATGAAGTCAGACTCATTGGGTAAATATAACCCAAAATGCTTGCACCAAGTAAGGCAGAAAGCCCATAGAACAGAACATAGTGGAATCGGGTTTCCCAAACTAGCCGATAATTCAGCAACAAATGGTGGTCGAGTTTTTTGAGGAAATTGGGAACGAGTTTGCTTGCTAATTTCATGACGAGTATAATTTTGAAGTGTTTGCTAGTTTGATGTTCCTTTGGTTGGATTTCCATAAAACAAAAATCTATTTGAAAATCATTTCAATGGAAATAAGTCGAAATCCTCCAAAAAGATACAACATTCCTATTTTGCATCAACAGATTTCTGATGAAATTGATTTTTCAGTAGCTGAAAGGCAGAATGCTAAGGAATATCTGAAAGAGCCACTATTGGAGTGTAACCAGACTGCCCTTTTATATAGGCAATCAAACCTTTCAATTCTTCGTGAGTAAGAAATTCGTGGTTGGGCATATATTGCTTATACTCTTTGTATAGTGCAACTGCGTGTTCGCTATTACCAGAGTCAATTGTTCTTTGAGGATATTTGATGAACTGCATCAATTCCGAGTCGTTCGCCCAGTTTTGCCAAGAATTTTTTAATGCTGGCCCTACAATTTTCTGATGAACGGAATGACATTGCGTACAGTTTGCGTTGAATATTCCTTCGCCAATTGAGTAGAGTTCTTGGTCTTCTATTGTAAGTTCGGAAACATTTACTGCACCGTAATTGTAATCAGAAGTTCCACAAAACCAACCTATTTCAGAATCTTTATCTTCTGGAGCGATAAAATCCACATTGTAAACCCAATAATTCAATCCAAAAATGGAAACAATAGCTAAAGCGGTGGTCAGAAACAAACCTTGATTCGAGATTTTCATAGTATTTGTGGTTTTGCCTGTAAATACTATAAAGCTACTTTCGGAAAGTGCTAAAAGCAACTTATTTCAGAATAGTTTTTGGTTATCCAATTACCCCAGAACCGACCAATTCCTCGCCATTGTACCAAGCCACAAACTGACCAGAGGCAATTGCCTTTTGCGGTTGCTCAAAAATTACGAAAAGCCTATTTTCTCTCATATACAAAGTGGCTTCTTCCAAATCTTGCCTATACCGAATCCTAACTTGATATTTCGCTTCTTCGTTTGGCTGGAGTGCCAAATCTTCCCGAACAAAATGAATATCGGTTTTCTCCACAAACAACCCTTGTCGGTATAATCCTTTGTGCTTTTTGCCTTGCCCTGTGAAAACAATGTTCGCATCCACATCCGTCCCAATGATGAAAAGCGGTTCGGGAGTTCCGCCCACGTTCAGACCTTTTCGCTGGCCGATGGTAAAATAATGCGCTCCGTGGTGTTCTCCAACCACTTTCCCATCTGATTTCTGCATTTCATAAGGCTTGCTCATTTCTGCCAAATCTTGGTCGGTTGGGTTTGGTTGGATTGAGTTATTGAAAGCTGTGTGGAAGTTCGGATGCGAGTTGGCGATTTCCACAATCTCTCCTGTTTTGGGTTCTAATTGTTGTTGCAGGAATTCGGGTAGTCTCACTTTCCCAATGAAACACAATCCTTGGGAATCTTTTTTCTCGGCAGTTACCAAATCCAATTCCTTGGCAATTTCTCGCACTTCTGGCTTGAGCAACTCTCCAATCGGAAACATTGCCTTGGCAAGTTGCGCTTGGTTGAGTTGGCAGAGAAAATAGCTTTGGTCTTTGTTCGGGTCTTTTCCCGCCAAAAGCCTGTGAATGGTTTTGCCGCCTTTCTCGAAACTGTCTTTTCGGCAATAATGGCCTGTTGCCACAAAGTCCGCCCCTAATTGCATGGCGGCATCCAAAAAAATATCGAATTTGACTTCACGGTTACAAAGTACATCGGGGTTGGGAGTTCTGCCACTTTTGTACTCGGCAAACATGTAATCTACAATCCGCTCCTTGTATTGCTGGCTCAAATCAATTACCTGAAACGGGATTCCCAGTTTCTCGGCAACCGCCATGGCATCGTTGCTATCTTCCACCCAAGGGCACTCTTCGCTGATAATTACTGAATCATCTACCCAATTTCGCATAAAAAGCCCAATGACTTCATGCCCTTGTTCTACCAATAAATGTGCGGCCACACTGGAATCTACTCCACCAGAAAGACCGATTACAACACGTGCCATAAGTCAAAATTTTAATATATTAGTTCTACTTTAAGACTCTAACCAAACGTATATTTTAAGTATGATTTTGGGGTCATTATCCTAAACATCCATCTGAAGATGGATGCAATTGAATAGCTTTCTGAGTACTGATTCAATTGCCACTAGTTTCAGCTAGTGGTAAACGAGTTCCATATTTTCAGAGTCTTAAAGTAGAATTAGAGATTAGAGTTTATGAACAGAAGAAATAAATTCCCTCGGAGTGGTCATAGACCCTCCGAGGGATAAGGCTCATAACAAATTAGTGTTTATAATTTCTATTATGAACACTAATTTGTTATGTAACTCGCAGACTGGCGGGTCTAAGCTGGGGTTGTACACAACAAACACCGCCAGCGTCCGCTCAATCCGTTAAGTTAGTGTGAATTTGGTTCGAGCGTGGACGCTCGAACCAGCGTAAAACGCTGGCGCAGGTTCTTTCTGGGGGCGCAATCGCGAACCTGTGCCGAAAATGGAAATCAGTCTTTGACTGGGGCGCATCGGTCGGGTCATGCTGACTGAATACGAATTTCCTTAACTTAATGGCATTGAGCGTCCGCTTGTGCTGGCCGAATTATCCATAAAGTAGCCTTACCTCTTTCACACTACCAATCATTGAACAGAAACTCTATTCATTCAATAGTTCTAAAGTTTCAGAAAAAACTTCAATGTTGCAAAAATAGTTCTCGTTGTCAGATTATTGGCTTTTGGAGATAATTATTCTACCTTTATTTTTGTGGATATCCAAAGATTCCCAAAATACAACTTGCCAAACAACTATCTCACTTAAATGAATCCTCAGTTATTCATATATATATTATTGTTATTGACTGTTTCGCTCGTCTGTGTGATATGGTTTCTATACAAAAGTGTAATTAGAAATAGGAAATCCTACGAATTACTCCAAAGCCAGAAAGAGCAAATTATTCTGAAATCTGAAGAGTTGCAAGCCATGAATGACCAACTGCTTGCACAATCCAACTATTTGGAAGAAAGCAATCAAGAAATGGATGCCATGAATCAGTCTTTGCAGGAACTCTTGGAAAAAACTCGTTATCAAACCCAAGCCCTAAGTTTGCACCAAGAAGAAATCCGCTCACAGAATGAGGAATTGATTACTCAGCAGGAGGAATTGAATAGGAAAAATGTAGATATGAATTATGCGCTAAATAAGCTGAAGAACACGCAAAGTCAACTTGTACAATCCGAAAAATTGGCATCGCTTGGGCAATTGACTGCGGGAATTGCCCATGAAATAAATAATCCTATAAATTACATCAACTCTGGCATTATTGGTTTGAGGAGTGTTTTAGAAGATTTCAAAGATATAATTGCAACTTACAATAAGCTTTCTGCTGAGAATGTCTCGGTTCAGTTAGTGGAAATTGAGGAACTGAAGGCTGAACTGGATTATGAGGAATTGCTGGAGGGAATTGACCAACTCACAGAAAATATTATGATTGGAGCTATTCGCACAACAAATATTGTGAATGGATTAAAGGTTTTCTCTCATCAGGATGGCATTGAGCCTCAGCCCATAGAATTGCACAAAAACATTGAATCTACCTTGATGTTGCTAAACCATCAATACAAAGACCAGATTGAGATTGTCAGGAATTATGGCAATATTCCCACCGTAGATGGTTTCGGAGGGGAAATCAATCAAGTGCTGATGAATATTTTGAGCAACTCAATCCAAGCCATAGAAGAAGAAGGCAAAATCACTATCTCTACCCATTTAGCTGAAAACTTATCGGAAGAAGCAAAATTATACGATTTCCAAACAGATAAAATTGCCAAAGAACCCTTTGTGGTAATTTCCATAAAAGATACTGGCAGGGGAATCCCAAAAAGCATCGCTCATAAAATTTACGACCCATTTTTCACTACCAAAGAAGTGGGTAAAGGAACGGGATTGGGATTATCAATCAGTATGAAAATTATTACAAAGCACCGAGGATTTATGTCAGTCCGCAATCTGAAAGAACACGGTGCAGAAGCAGTTATTGCGCTTCCAATCAATCAACCACATATCCTATGAAACCCAAACTAGAGAGTGAATCCCTCGGAGTGGTCTAAGACCCTGCGAGTGGTTGGACAGTTGAAATCCAAAAGCTTTTTGAGGTGTATAGTGATTCTATGAAAAGTACAATTTGGATTAAAGTTTATGAATCCAAGAGATTTAAGTAGCTGTCGGTGTCGATAGACTCGCCAGTCTGCGAGTTCCATAATAAAGTTATGCTCATAATCTCTATTCTATTAAACATAAATTTTTCACATATTTGCGCAAATATTTAATTACCGAATTTGCAAAATAGTGAGTTGGCGAATTAGAAAAAATGATAGTATTATTCTAGTGCATCAAATGGGCGCATCTCATTTTGTCGCACATTGAAAAAACATACGCTGGCAGAGGTCGCAGACCCTGCCGAGGTCAGACACCAGACGTTGTATTTATTATAAATTACCGTTCATAATCTCTTATTTTTCATTAGGAATATCGGTTTATAGCGCACAGCACTTTTTGAAGCGGACGCTTCAACGAATGACAAGTCCGAGCGGATGCTCGAACTATTTAGGCGACCTATCCCGATATACCTATTTTTCATTTTGAAAAGTAGATTTTAATTTATTGCGACATTTTGAGATGCGCCCCATCAAATCCTAAGTTCGTGTTGCTATTTTTGTTTCTTATTTCCTACTGCATTAAAATTCTTAGCCGTAGCTATGGCCATGTCGAAATGTCGAACCATCGGATTGCCGAACCATCGGATTGCCGAACCATTCAAATTTTGCTTTGCAGAAGAAAATAATATTCCAAAAAATACAGACACAGACTTAGAACTCAATGCACTAGTTTTGACGAGTAATCTAGACATACCAAGTCAATATCTAATTAGAGAATCGAGCTCACAAAAGCTTTAAAGATGTAATTGAGTGAAACTTGGCATGTCTTTGCGACCAATATAATTCTCTACTTATCAACAACCTCAATAGCATTACCAATAAAATTTAAAAATTCCACAAACTCAAGATTACATTTGAGTTGAAAAGAAATAAGAAATATGTACGAAATTAAATACCATCCGGAAGAATTAAGCGAAATATCCTTTTTGGTTACTGGCGGAGGCGGTTTCATTGGCTCCAACATTGTTGAATACTTATTGAAATTCGGAGCGAAACATGTCAGAGTGCTTGACAATCTGAGCAACGGTTCGAGAAGTAGAAACATTCAACCTTTCAAGAAATTCGATAATTATGAATTCATAGAAGGAGACATTACCGATTTATCTGCCTGCTTGAAAGCTTGCGAGGGAATTGATTATGTGTTGCATCAAGCCGCCATTGGCTCGGTTCCCAGAAGCATCGAATTCCCACTCCGAACGCACCATTCCAACGCAACAGGATTCTTGAATATGTTGGAAGCCGCTAAGGCAAAAGGCGTAAAACGAATGGTTTACGCTTCTTCCTCTTCCGTTTATGGAGATAGCCAGCAGTTGCCGAAAGTGGAAGAAAATACGGGAAATCCAATTTCCCCGTATGCAGTCAGCAAAATGACCAATGAGCTTTATGCACACGTTTTCCATCTTTGCTACGGGTTGGAGTTGGTTGGGTTGCGCTATTTCAATGTATTTGGCCCAAGGCAAGACCCTTATGGAGCTTACGCAGCGGTAATTCCATTATTCGCCAAAGCCATGATTCAAGGAAAGCAACCTATTTTAAATGGAGACGGCTCGCAAACTAGGGATTTTACCTTTGTGGAAAATGTAGTTCAGGCAAACATCAAATCTGTATTTTCCAATCATCCGCTGGCAGTGAATCATGTTTTGAATGTGGGAACGCACTCAAGGGTTTCCTTGTTGGATTTGGTTGAAGTGCTGAACGATTTGCTGAAAACTGACATCACGGCTTCCCATCGCCCACCTAGGGAAGGAGACATTCAGGACAGCTTTGCGAACATTGACAAGGCAAAAGAGCTACTCGACTACGACCCGAAATTTGATTTGAAACAAGGCTTGCAATGCACACTCGGCTGGTACAAGGAGTTGTTTGAGGAGGAGAAATGAGGTGTTGATTCGTTGGTAGTGATAAACTGATAAGGCTAACAAAATAAAAACCATAGCGCAAGCGTCCGCTCAATGCCGTCAACTTAAGCAACTAAAACTTCAGTCAGAGACTGATTTCCATTTTTCGGCACAGGTTCGGATGGGACTCGCCTTCGAGAACCTGCGCCAGCCTTACGGCTGATTCAAGCGTCCACGCTCGAACCAAATTCGCACTAACTTAACGGCATTGAGCGTCCGCTTGTGCCGAATTATCCATAGAGTAGCCTTACCTCTTTCACACTACCGATTCGTTGATTGGGTAATGTGTTGATTGATAAAAAATGTGGTTGTCTGACAATTTATATGAACCAAGATGTTGCGACTAGGCGTCCCCGTAAGACACGCAACAAGGAAAACCACATTTGATTGGCTAGAAATCAGATTCTTCAATCAAATAATTTCGATTTCCACAAAATTTGTCAGAGAACCAAAAATGTATAGTATTTTAATGCTCAATCTTATTGAGTATATCTCTTTTTTTGTCATACAAAGAAAAAGCATTTTCAGATAAATCTTACCAAGTCGCCCGAATAGTTTGAGTTGCTGCCCACAGTATCACTGTCAGACTCGTTATTGGTGGAAGTGTCCTCCTCAATGCCGTCAACCTAAGAAGTACACATGTTTGAATATGTATTAAAAGGTGTAATCAGAAATTTTCAACTCTGTAGGACGTAGCTCTTGCTGCGTCAAATCACAAATTAAGTTGACAGCATTGAGTTTATCAACCTGAAGAAATTTCTTAATTCGCAAATTCACTATTCCGCCAAATCGCCAACTAACAAAATTTATCAATCCAAAAAACCACGCCTATTCAGCCTATTCCCATTTCGGAGAAAAAACTTGCTTTCTACCCTCTCAAACGGTTGCGAAATTGCGCTAAAATGATACTTTTGTGCCTATTCGAGGGAAAGATGAACCGAGAGAGCCTTTCCTAATTTTTCACATTGAAATTTAGAAAAGATGATGCAAGACACTAAAATGAGTTCAGCGGAGTACATTGAGTTAGAAGACAAATACAATGCGCATAACTACCATCCGTTGCCAGTAGTTTTAGCGAAAGGAAAAGGCGTAAAAGTGTGGGATGTGGAAGGTAAGGAATACTTCGATTTCCTGTCTGCCTATTCCGCAGTAAATCAAGGGCATTGCCACGATGGAATTACGGAAGCCTTGGTTTCTCAGGCAAACCAAATCACGCTTACTTCGAGAGCTTTCTACAATGATGTTTTGGGGGAATACGCCAAATTCATTACCGAATTCTTTGGCTACGACCGAGTTTTGCCAATGAACTCTGGCGTGGAAGCTGGAGAAACTGCTGTGAAACTTTGCAGGAAATGGGCTTACGAAGTGAAAGGAATTGAAGCGAACAAAGCCAAAATAATCTTTGCCAACGGAAACTTCTGGGGAAGGACTTTGGCGGCAATCTCGACTTCTACAGACCCAACAAGTTATAAAAACTACGGGCCTTATATGACTGGTTTTGAGTTGGTTGACTACAACGACTTAGATGCTTTGGCGAAGGCTTTGGAAGACCCAAATGTGGCAGGTTTCATGGTAGAACCTATTCAGGGAGAAGCTGGAGTGGTTGTTCCGCAGGAAGGTTACTTGAAAAAAGTTTACGAAATGTGCCGAGCGAAAAACGTATTACTTATTGCCGATGAAGTGCAAACTGGCGTTGGCAGAACAGGCAAATTGTTGGCTTCCGATTATGACGGAGTCAAGCCAGATATTTTGGTTTTGGGCAAGGCACTTTCGGGTGGAGTGCTCCCCGTTTCGGCAGTATTGGCGAGAGATGAAATTATGCTGACTGTAAAACCTGGCGAGCATGGTTCCACTTTTGGTGGAAACCCTTTGGCTTGCAAAGTAGCTATGAAGGCATTGCAAGTTTTGAGAGACGAGAAAATGACGGAGAACGCCTACGATATGGGAATCATTTTCCGAGATAGAATGAATGCCTTGGTCAAAAAATGTGATTTGGTAAGTTTGGTGCGTGGGCGAGGTTTGCTGAACGCCATCGTAATCAACGATACGGAAGACAGTTCTACCGCTTGGGATATTTGCGTGGCTCTGAAAGAAAATGGCCTTATCGCCAAACCAACTCACGGAAACATCATTCGTTTCGCTCCTCCATTGGTAATTACGGAAGAGCAGTTGCATGAATGTTGCGATATTATTGACAGAACAATTACTGAATTTGCTAAAAACAAGTAAGTTTAGAAAGCAGAAATAGAATTTTCAAACTCCTAATGCAACTTTGTTTGTGTTAGGAGTTTTTTGTTTTAGTTAGATTTCTAACTTTCTATTTACATCCCGCTCAAATCTACCTTTATCTTAGTCAAATCACTCAACTGAATGCTGATTCTGATTCCCGAATCGCCATGGCAAATCAGCTGACCAGCAATAATTTCTGCCTTGCAAATCGGGTTGGAGAAAGTGAAGAAGATAGACCAGTTCAATTCTCCATCCAATGTGGTGGAGGCGATATAGCCTTCGTTTCCCATGCCACCATCTCCAAACACGAACTTCTGATTTTCGTATTCAAATGCTCCGTGAAAA
This sequence comes from uncultured Cytophagales bacterium, assembly GCA_963729615.1. Classification (GTDB taxonomy): domain Bacteria; phylum Bacteroidota; class Bacteroidia; order Cytophagales; family Flammeovirgaceae; genus JBLIFI01. The sequence goes on along the minus strand of CAVSOI010000013.1, from coordinate 48,707 downwards.
ACATCTACTTCCGTCCAAATATCTTCATCATATTTTGTGATTTTGTCTAGCGTGGTGTCGCATAATGGAGACCAATATTGCTTATTCTCTCCATTGTTCGGATTGTAAGTGCCGTAAGCATTCCCGATTATGAAATCACCATTTCCAAAAGCAATGCAATCGAAACCCGGCAGAAATCCTTCTTTCCATTTTTGTTGGATTTTGATTTGGTTGGAGTTCATGCTGGGCTTGTTTTCTGAATAAAGTTAAATAGCTTTTTGAATCTCGTTTAATCTAAATCCTCTCTATCAAAGTCTGTAAAAAAATCTGCTGTATTCTTGAAACCCAACTTTTCGAGTTTTTCAAAATAAGGCGCGTACTCATCATCTTCAAATTCATAAGAATCTACATCTTTCCAGAGGAAATGGATAATCCACTGATACCATCTGGCAGGCGCAGGATATTTAAGCAAATAAGCTACACGTTGTTCAAAATCCAGATTCTGCTGTGAAAGCCATTCCCCCAAAATCATTATATGCGATTCCCCACCGCCCATTCGCCAACCCATGCTATAAGGGTGGAAACTTGGCGCATAAATCCAAGGCGGAGGAATATCTCCATACTTTTCAATCAGTTCTTTGCTGGATTTTACATACCAAGGTTTGTCTTTGTACTTTCCCATTTTTAGTTGGATTTCAAGTTTAGGTATTCTTTTGTTCTCTCGGGAAACTCAATTGCCTTGTAGTCAAAATCGTTTATCCAATCAAATTCGTAGATAGTGAAGCCATTGAAACATTCTATGGGAATCAGCTTGAAAGCCTTCAACACCATGAAGAAACGTTCCAAGCCTCCGAATGGGTAATTTCCCGTTGAGAATTCTACAATCCCGAAATCCTCATTGAGTTTTTCAAGCTTATCCATATCCACCTCGAAACTTTGTTCCAAATAATTCATGATAGAAGCTTTATTGAGCAAGCCCAACGCCCCTGCTTTTTCATTGTCAAACTCCAAATATCGTTCTAAAAACGAATTGGCATAGTCTGGGAAAAATGCGTTGTATCTCTTTACCTGTTGCAAATCCTCATCGAAAAGTGCATCCATTTCGGCTTCGGTGATATTTGCCCAATCTATTTTGTCAGTTTCATCATCAAACTCAAAGCCTGGCTTTCTCACTTCCACCATGTGTAGATATAGCTTTTGGAAATCAGTAAATGCTTCTTGGTTTGGGATTTTGAATTTGATGTAGAGCATTTTGGGTTAGTGGATTTTGAGGAAGAGATGTTCTATTTTATTCGGTCATTTATTTTCTGCCTGCTTTTTTTTTTCTCTCATATTCCTTTACAATTGCTTCAACCTCATCGGAGGGCAACTCGGTAATTTCCGAAATATCATTTATTTTCATTCCCTTATTGTGGCATTTGACAACAATTTCAGTATTTCTTTTATCCACCACGAATTTCATTTTTCCTCTGACATCCTGTTCGGCAATTGAAGCATTGTCGTATGCAATCAATTCTTCTTTCTTCCAATCTACCTTTCCCTCGGCAAATACTTCGGGCAAAACTTTCTTCAAGGCATCTAATTTCTCTTGTTCAGGCGTAAGACTTTTTCCGTCCATTTGGTTGGTTGATTTGGTCAATTTTTCTTGGTTTCTTTATTTTGTATTGTAGAGACAGGGCATGCCCTGTCTCTACGTTGAATATCGATTAACATGCCATTTATCCATCGGAAAGGTCTGAAAAAGACCATTTCCGAGGAATGCTTTTAGTTTTGGCTCAATCGTTAATCTAGGTATTGAGTACAATTTAATGACTATCTGTCTTCTTGCTATTCACTCTGTAGATTCCTCTTCCCAGAGGAATACAAGACAGCACGAACATGTTGCTTTTATCTGAATTTACTGTGCTGTGTTGCACTTTTGGCGATTCTTCTGTTCTTCTTGGAAGAAGAACCTACAAAAAACGCACTTAGAATTAACCTTTTGTGGCAACTCTACATAAAATAAATCTCTTGGAATAATACAATACTTTTAGCAAATTAACGATTGAACCTTAATTTTGAATATCAAAACTCATTTTTAATTCTCAATTCTTAATTCATAATTCTTCATTCCTCTTAAAATTAAACCTCCACTTCCACCTCCAACAATCTCTCCAACGCCTTTTCATTCTTTCTAATCTTCCTTCTGTGCGAAGAGAATTTCCAAGTCGCCAACTTCATTTTCTCGCTGAAACTTTGGTTAGATTTGAAGAATAGGTCGGAGAAGCGGAAAAGTGAAGTGCTTTCCAGTACTTCCGAGCATTTTACATACACGATGTTGAGCGATTTCCTTTCTAGTAAATCGGCAACTTCCTCAGCATTTACCAAGGAGGAGACACACAAAACCATGTTCGGATTGTTGAGTGTCATTTTTTGTGGCGAGAGCGTGGTTTGCCAATTGGCGTGAACGATTGAACGCATGACCGAGTCGCCTTGGTCAGATTGGATGGAGTCGGCAAGTGGTTGGTCGGAGTGGAAAGAGACTTTCAAATCGCCTTTTTCCATCAGCTTATATAAATGGTACATGCCGTCTTTGTAAGCATCGAGCAGTAATCGGCTATAATTATCGGAAGGTGTGGAGAATTCTTTATAGAAACTTCCGTAGAAATAAATATGCGAGGCGAACGGGTTAATGGTTTCCGGCATTCGCACCACCAATTCCCTATTTTTTGCATAAATCTTCCACACAATTCTCCGTACATCATCGCCCGACTCAAAGTTTTTGTAGTTCAGCAAATCGCCATCCACTCGTTTGAGTTTCTTGATTCGCTGGGTCATTTCCTCCGATTTGCTTGGCGGGATTTCCATTTCCTCATCGTCCTGATTTTTGGGTTGCACAAAGAAGGAACTTTTCTTCTGCACCAAAAGTGGCAAGGAAAAGAGTTGGAAAATATCTCGGAAAGTGAGCAGGACGGATTCAATTTCGTAAATCTGTCGGTGGGGCAAATAGATTTTCTTCTCCGCTTTCTTCGCACCAAACCAATGAAGCCAGCTGTTGGCTCGCAAAGAAATTTCCTCACTCTGCTGTTTGTCCTCGAAAATCAATCTTGCTTTGGCAAATCCTAAAAAGGGAATCAAAATATTGGGCAAATCGAAGGAAACGCCCACATAACCCGCTCGCTTCACATTTTGGTCAATGTTCACTTTCAGCAATCCTGCTTTCCTATTCCGATTGGCGAGGTAATAAATCCAACAGAACAGGGCGGAAAGTATGCCGATGGAAAACACCAACCCAGCAAAAACTAGCACAATCCAACCAAACAATTTTAGGTAAAGCTCAAAGGTGGAATCTGGTTGTTGGTAGTTTTCGGTAATGAACCAATAGCCGAGAAATATGGCAACGCCCAACACCACCAAGTTCCAATTGATGGGAACGAAGCGAATGTAATATTGAAATCGGCTGAGTAAACTTGGTTTTTCGGCTGTGGCTTTCATAGGAAAAAATTAGAAGAAAGAAGAAAGAGAAAAGAAGAAAGAATGGACTGTTTGTCAAGATTCTAATTGATTTCCAGTCCTCTTTCTTTCTCAATTTTGCTTTCCTCAGTTGAATATTAGAAGAACGAATTTAATTTTAATCTCATAGTTATGACAAATTCAGGGCAATTAAAAATCATTAAACTCGAAATGATATTTCTTATTCAGTTTGGTTCTTCAGGTGCAGTCTCGTGTAGTTGTTCGGATTACTACTAATTTTGTTTTTTTTCTAAAGTCTAACCTCTAAAATCTTATATCTTTTTGTACTACCTTTGCAGTACAAAAATAAATATGAAAACGTTATGAATAATAAATTATTGATATTCCCTTCTGGTTGGACTTTTTGTTGGATTGTTCGCATTCACTTCTTGCCAAGAGGAAATTGCCCCAACACACCGCCAGTACAAGTACAAATGGGAATTCAGGGGAAGTGGAGACAATAGTGGTGGCGGTTCAGATGATGATAGCGGAGATGATGTGAGATGAAGGGGGAGACGATGAAGCAGGAGGAGATGCTGGTTCGACTGGAGGCACTGAAAGCGGATATGGCGATTACTGCAATCAGGATAGTTTGCCTGCAGGAACGGACGCTTCTCACACAATTTCTTCTGACTTACCAAAACTGCTTTTCGGTAATGGATGAAAACACGTTCGATGTGGTTACTTGGAACATTGAAAATTTCCCCGTGGCTGGTACGACCACAATCAATCATGTGGAAAATATTATCAAGAATTTGTACGCAGATGTCATTGCCGTGCAGGAAATTGGCTCGGTTTCAAGTTTCAACACATTGCTGACCAAAATTCGCCCATTTGGCTACGATGGAGTTTTGGCAACGTTCACGGAAGCATAGAACTTGGTTATATTTACAAAAAGAGTGAAATTACCAATATCAGCACATTGGAGTTACTGTATTCTGAAGATAGAGATGCTTTCCCTCGCCAACCTGTCATGACTACCGTTACGCACAAATCGGGCAAGCAATTCACACTCATCAACATCCACCTGAAAGCGAGAGACGAAGGCAAGGAAAGACGTAAAAAAGCAAGTGCCAAGTTAAAATCATACATTGACACCAATTTGCCAAATGCTTCAGTCATTATTTTAGGAGATTTCAATGACGAAATCAAAGAGAAGTTTTCGGGTGGAGACGCTTTTGCCAACTTTGTGAATGACCCAGACGATTTCCATTTCGCCACAACTTGCGTGGAAGAAGGAAGCTCGGCAAATTTCAGCTATCCATTCCACAGCAACCCAAACTTATCTAAGCCAACTCGACCATATTTTGGTTACCAATGAACTTTTTGGCAAACTCAAAACGGTGGAGACTTTGAGAGTTGACCAATGCCTTTCTAGTTATGAATATCAAGTCTCCGACCACAGACCTGTAATGGCGAGATTTCTGGTGGATTGAGAGTTTTTAAGATTTAGTGATTATCCGCAAAATTGCCATAAGACATATTTAGGAACAAGTAAAAAATAACTTATTAAAATTCTAGGACTGCCCCTTCCTTCTTTTTGGTCCGGGACACGCTGTCTATTCTTCCAGTTCCCAGCTGGGAACAGCTTGACTAACCAACGTGGCCCGACCTCAAAAATAAACTGCGATAATGTTACAAGTTATTATTAACTCGTTCCTTAGTTCTAATGTCTTAAAATAGTTCCAAAAAACCTGATACAAATTGTCTCAATTATTTGGAACTTTCCTCACACTATGCCAATTTGGCTTGACACTTTATTTAGCAAAGTAATTGCCTAAATAGTTGAAATCGGCTAAACTTGAAAAGCTCATTCTGCTTTTTGTCAGCGGGAATGTCAACCGAACCAAATAGATTTTTTATTGTTAAACATACGACCAATCTAAAATTGATATAAAAAATGACAGATAAACAGACATTACAAGACCAAATAGACTCGAAAATTCTCGAAGAGCGCAAAATTTTCCTTTGGGGACAAGTAGATGACGACTCCGCAAAACATGTAATTGACCGATTGATGTATTTGGATTCAATTTCCAACGAGGAAATCAAATTGTACATCAATAGCCCTGGTGGTTACGTTACATCGGGTTTCACAATGTATGACATTGTGAAAAGCTTGAAAAGTCCAGTTTCCACAATATGCACAGGTTATGCCGCTTCAATGGGTTCAATCATGCTTTCGGTCGGAGAAAAAGGCAGGAGGTTCATTTACCCAAATGCCCGAGTAATGATTCACCAACCAAGTGGCGGAGCAAGAGGACAGGCTTCCAACATCGAAATCCAAGCAAGGGAAATTATCAAAACCAAAGAATTGAGCGCAAGAATCTTAGCAGAAAATTGCGGGCAAACCTTCGAGAAAATCATGAAGGATTTCAATAGAGATTACTGGATGAGCGCAGAGGAATCTGTAGAATACGGAATTGTAGATGGAATTATGGAATAGATTGTAGATGTACGAAGTCAGACAAAATCATCGTAACATCTTAGTCTTTACGTAAGATACTGGTTGTCAGTAACATAATTTACTATTTTGTAAAACTGTATTTAGAAGTACGATTTCATTATTCTGAATGTCTGAATTTTACTCATTCAAACTTAAATCTCTCACTCTTAGAGCGATTTATAATTTAGATTTTAATCGAAAAGTGAGTGTCTTGTAAATAGCCGTTTATTGTCTTGATACTCGAATACTCACTACTCAATACTATACAAAATGGATTACGGAAAAGAATTTATGAAGTTCGCTGCAAAAGACCAAGGTTTGAGCAGCATGCACACTTCACATTATTTAGAGTCTTCAATGACTCCTTATATTTTGGAAGAAAGAAGAATGAACGTTGCCTCAATGGACGTTTTTTCTCGAATGATGATGGACAGAATCTTATTTTTGGGAACTGCAATTGATGATTACGTGGCCAACGTGGTGGTTGCCCAGCTATTGTTTTTGACTTCGGTAGATTCCAGCAAAGACATTATGATGTACGTAAACAGCCCAGGAGGTTCTGTCTATGCAGGATTGGGAATTTATGATACCATGCAATTTATCAATCCAGAAGTGGCGACAATTTGCACGGGAATGGCCGCTTCTATGGGAGCTGTTTTGTTGACTGCTGGCGAACGAAAGGAAAGCGTTCTGCCTTGCCACACGCCAAAGTGATGATTCACCAACCATTGGGTGGCGCACAAGGTCAGGCTTCTGATATTGAGATTACCGCAAGGGAAATTCTGAAAACCAAGCAAGACTTAATTGGGATTTTGGCAGAGCATTCTGGGCAAACCATTGAGAAAATTGAAGAAGATGGAGACCGAGATTACTGGTTAAGCGCAGATGAAGCCAAAGAATATGGCTTGATTGACGAGGTTTTGAGAAGAAAGAAAGCGTAGATTGAATAGATTTTAAAAACAAAGGACTAGGAGAATATTCTCCTAGTCCTTTGTTTTTGGTAGTGATAAGCCGATTATTGACAAATTTTTGGCAAAATAAAAGGCTTGGCGTAAGCATTCGCTAAGTACCTCAATATCCGAAAGTAGCTATATGCCTTTTTTAGTTTGCCTTTTGACTTGCAACATTTCTTTGCTGGATTTCAATATGGAGACCCAAACGGTACAATAATTACTGAAACATTGATTACATTTCTTAAGGTATATTTTGAGTAAATGAAGATGAAAAACATAGCGCAAAAAATGAACAATATCATTAATCAAAAAATTGATAGGACTGACAACATAAATCATAAAATATAATGGCAAATTTTGAAGGTAAAAACATACTAATTGTAGGAGCGAGTTCGGGTATTGGGCATGATTTAGCGAATAAACTCATTGAATCTGGTGCAAATTTATACTCCGCTTCTCGAAACAAACCTGAGGGTTTGAATGTGAAATCTCATTTTAGTTTGGATGTTACCGATATGAGTGGTGAGGAGTTGAAAGAACTCCCAGAAGAAATTCATGGCTTGGTTTACTGCCCAGGAACAATCAACTTGAAACCATTCAATAGACTGAAAGACAGCGATTTAAGAAATGATTTTGAAGTGAATGTAGTAGGGGCATTCAAAGTTATCAATGCTGTTTTGAATAATCTAAAGAAAGCCAAAGGCGCACAAGTTGTACTGTTCAGCACAGTAGCTGTTAACTCGGGAATGTATTTCCATGCAAGTATTTCTGCGGCAAAAGGCGCATTGGAAGGGTTGGCAAAATCTTTGGCAGCTGAGTTGGCAGGCAACCAAGTTTGCGTAAATGTAATCGCTCCATCTTTGACAGATACGCCATTGGCAGGCAAACTCCTTTCATCAGATGAGAAACAAGAAGCCTCCGCCAAAAGGCATCCGATAGGCAGAGTCGGGACAACTAATGATATGGCGAGTGCCGCCAAATTTCTGCTGTCAGAAGATGCCAGCTGGATTACAGGGCAAGTTTTAGGAGTAGATGGAGGAATGTCAGCTTTGAGACCACTTTAATCACAATTTTTTCAGAAGTCCAAATCCGATATGACGATACAAAAAAATGGTTTCCGTTCAGTAAACGGAAACCATTTTAAGTTTTCTAGCTTGGGACTTTGGCTATTTAATCGTATTCATCCACAAACTCCATTTCCAACAGAATTCTTTCTTCTGCTCTCAGCACTTCCTTAATTTGTTCGCTCGAATAGCTTTGTCCATCCAAATTTGCATTTATTCTGATGAATTGCAGGAGCTGGAGATTTGTCCTGCCTTTTTCGGTAAGAGCAAGTTGCTCGTAAAAATCTCTTTGGTAAGAAAGTATGGTAAGCACATCTGCCAAGTTGAGTGATAATTCTAGCTCATTTTCCAGTAAATCGAAAACGCCATGAGCCACATAATTAAGTTGATATTGAGAAAATTCCATCGCTTTGAGATTAGAGGTTTAAAATTGATTTCCTCCCAAAGCTATTTTCGCAAAACATAAACTATTTACGGAATTGAGCAATTGTTATTTTATTTAGCAAAGAAATTAGTATGTTTGGTAGAACAAACAAATTCCCTCGGAGTGGTTTGATTTGCAAGCTAGGAAGCTTGCCACAGAGTAAAGTCAAAGCTAGGAAGCTTTGACTAGCCAATGAGATAAAATGGGTTCTTCTTAGACCAATAGTTAAGTAGTCTAGTGCATTGAGTTCTAAGTTCTGGTTGGTATTTTTTGGAATATTTTTTTCTTCTACAAAGCAAAATTTGCAGGCATAGCCTAGCTACGGCTAAGAATTTTAATGCAGTAGAAGGAAAAAAGATACATAAAATACAATCACGAACTTAGGAATTGATGCACTAGTTTGAATACTTTCCTATTTTGAGTTCTTAACAATCTCATTTATAGGAAATTATAAAAGGGTGCGACCCTCACTCATACTACTGGACATGAGTGAAAAGCTGGCGGTGTACGTAGTTCCCGCCAGTCTTAGAACGTTTTCTAGCCTGCACATTAGCAGGTCTTGCAGACACTGCCAACGTGGCCCGGCCAAGTGCTAAGATTGATTCATGTCCAGTAGTATGACCCTCGCTAGTAAATAGCACAACGTGCTTAATGATAGAATACTGACAAGGAATAAAAATCACAAATTGCACTCAATCCCCAAAGTAGCGATTGAACCTTTTCTTGATACTTAATACTTATGTCTTGCTACTTACTACTCTTTCAATAACTTTTTACAGTAATCCAGAATCTGTTCAGTTGCTCCCAAATTCTCTTCAATGAACTCCAAATTCCTTTTCTTAATTTCCTGTTGGAAAGTTTGACTTTGATATATTTCAATAAAAACAGTCTTGAAATGCGCTGTATTGCTAATTGGGAAAGCTCCTTCTCGCTCGACTAAATCAACTGCTTCCTGAAATTTCAGATAGTTTTTATCTCCAAAAAGTAAGGGCAAACCAAATACACAGGCTTCTAAAGTATTGTGCAAGCCTGCGCCATAAGCTCCACCAATAAAAGCGAAATCTCCATAATAATAAAGGGAGGAAAGCATGCCAATATTGTCAATAATCAACAAATCAGAATGCTTGATGGTTGATATTTCAGCATTTGAAAATCGGGAAATAGTCTTTTTTGAGAAGTAACTTTCAATCATATTTATGTTTGCTTCATCAATTTCGTGTGGAGCGATGATGATTTTCAGTTTTTGAGGAAATTGATTTAGAATTGGGGAAATCACTTCCAAATCAGCTTTCCAAATGCTTCCCAAAATTAGGGTGGGGGAGTTGCTCGCAAATTTTTCTACAATAGGAATCGACTTTCTATGTTCACTAATTTGTTTCACTCTGTCAAATCGAGTATCTCCAGTCTTGGTAGATTGAAAAATTTCGATTGAAGAGAGCAGTTGCTTGGATTTTTCAGTTTGGACGAAAAAATGAGTGATTTTCCTGAGAATGTTCCTATTGAATTCCCCATGAGGTTTGAAGAAAACCTGCTTCTCTCTAAAAATGCTTGAAAATGAAATAATCGGAATATTGCGTTTGTAAAGCTTGGAAATGTAATGATGCCAAAATTCGTATTTTACAAAGAAAGCAACTGTTGGATTTACAATCTCCACGAATTTTTCGGCATTTCCTGCCGTATCTAAAGGCAAATAGAAAATCCAATCTGCACCAGCATATTTTTTTCGGACTTCATAACCACTTGGCGAGAAGAAAGTAAGCAGTATTTTGAAGTGGGGGAATTCTTTTCGGAATGCTTCAATAACAGGTCTGCCTTGTTCAAACTCACCTAAAGAGGCACAATGAAACCAGGCAGTTTTTTGCTGATTATTAGAAAATGACTCCTCCAAACCTTCAAAAAAACCTTTTCTGCCTTTCCGAAATAGTTTGGCTTTGTCGTTGAATGGAGCGCCCAGCCAAATGGCAATTCCATAAAGCCAAATTCCCAAATCGTAGAATAATTGCATCATTTGGTAAAGTAAATAGATATTATCACGATTGATTTATTAAGAGAGATTTTAGAGTTCAAGTTGTTGGTCTCGCAAGCTAAGACCAACAACGGCTTGTGATTTTTTTAAGCTATACGAAATCAATCGTGATAAAGTCTAATGGAAAACTATTTTTGGTGCAAAGATAGTTTTCCATTTATGAAAACTGATGCGTTAAAGGTGCAAGACTATATAGCTCTAAATGTTAATGCTCAAGCAACAATAATCCTGGCGCAAGCATCCGCTCAATGCTGTCAACTTAATGTTGAGAAGTATTTTCAACACTTTTTGCTTGTGATTAAACGTAGTTAGAGTACGTCCTACAGAACTGAAATTTTCAATTCACACTTATTTTTGATATAAAATTAAACATATATTTTACTTAAGTTAACAGCATTGGAGTCTCCGTTTGTGCCGAAGTATTTACAGCTCGTTCACACTACCAGACTATCAATACATCTAATGCAACAGCTTGAAAACCAATTCTTTCATCAATTCCCCTTCCGAAATCGTACTATTCACTCCTTTCGATTTCAAATCTGCTTGGTGTAAATTTTCAATAGCTTGAACCGTTTTTCCCAAATTGTAATTTCGAGTGGCAGTCAGATATTCTTTCATGAAAAACGGATGGACTTTCAGCATACTTGCCAATTCATTTTGGCTTTTTCCTTTGTGCTGATGCGCCATCAGAACCTTCGTGAAAAAACCGAAAAGCAATGAAATCATCGGGATAATCGGATTGTTTTTAATGTTGCTCTGGAAGTAGTTGATGATTTGATTCGCTTTTACCACATTTTTGGTCGCCAAAGCAGACTGCAATTCAAATACGTTGAATTCCTTGCTGATTCCCACTTGCTTGGTTACGATTTCCTGAGTGATTTCCTTTCCTTTTTCATGAGAAATCAGCAGTTTATCAATTTCGTTGGAGAGTCGGCTCAAATCGTTTCCAATATAATCTGCCAACATCTGAGTGGCTTTTGGGTGGATTTTCGTTCCCTTTTTCTGGCAGTAGCTTTTAATCCAGTCGGGCAACTGATTATCGTATATTTTCTTGGATTCCACCATAATTGCAAACTTGTCCAACGCTTTGGACATGGCACTTCGGGCATCCAATTTTTTGTGTTTATGCCCAAAAACCAGCACGGTGGAAGGAACGGGTTGCTCTGCGTATTTTTTGAGTTTTTCTTGTCCTGCCTTCTGTTTCAAGTCGGCAATTTCCTGCGCTTCCTTTACAATAATCACTTGCCTTTGCGCCATCATCGGGAAACGTCTGGCATTCTCCAAAATATACTGTATCGTAACCTCCTTGCCATACATTACGTGCAGATTAAAGCCCTTTTCTGCATCTGAAAGCCCTTTTTCTTCAATAAAATCGCTGATTTGGTCAATATAGAAAGCTTCATCGCCATGCAGGAAATAAAGTGGAGAATACTTTCCTTCGTTCAAAGCTTTGAGAATAGCATCAGGTTTTTGTGGCATAGAGGATAATCTTTAGTCGTAAGCCTTTAGTACAAAGCCTTAATGGAACAAAACTACAAAGTCTCGTTCGGAAGTGGAATTCTGAAAGAAATTATAAATTTTACGAACAACCCGAATAATGGGTTTAAACCTTTGTTTTTCAGATACTTAACCGTGTTATAGATAACTGATTTAACTTTGCATACTTTTCTTATGGAATAATGCTCCTGAATAGTTGCGGTTAGGGAAAACCGCATTACGGTATGCAAAGTCAAGGCATTTATCTATATTTTTAGAGTAGTCAAAAATTAAGATTTGCTATATTGTACTTTTTTTAGATTTGATCAAAAATTATATGACAATAATTTAACGGAACTCACAAAATCAAAATACTGATTACCAAATACTTAAATCATTCTTAATTCTTAATTCTTCATTTTTAATTCTTCATTTTTAATTTCCCCAATCCATAATTGTACTTATCAAATACATAACTCATAATTGGGGTGAACAAATGTTTTTTCCCAAAAAGCAAATTTGCGTTTATATCTCTGTATGAGAAGTGCAAATGGCATCAATTCAATGAAACCCGATACATGGGCATGTCGGTTTCCGTAATTTTGGGCAATTTACTGTAAATTTCGCCACTCGGGATAGAGTAGATTCCAAAACCAATATCCTTGTTATTTTGCATCTTCGATTTCTCCATGAAAAGCATGAAGTCGCTTTTGCTGAAAGGAACGGTGGAAATTTCAGAGTTGGAGAGAACAGAGTTGTTTCCAACCAGGAAAATTCCGTTTTCTTGCACTTTGTTTGCTTTCGGAAGGTGTTGGAGAATGAAAAGTTCGTTTTCCAATAGGTTATATCCAAATGCTATATAATCTGCGTTTTGCCCGAAAAAGGCAATTCTCTGGTCAATTTTAGGGTTTCCGGAAACATCCAGAATCCAAATATGTCGGATGATTGTAACAGGAGATTTTGCTCGCAAATAGCCAATCAACGCATACTTTTCCTGACCCAAATAATGAATGGCTTTAATGAAAGGAAGGCGGAAGATTTTGTCGCAATTGGGAACCAGATTGCAGTAAGGTTCTCCATCCGATTTCATTTCATTGAGCGATTTCTTGTTCAATTCATAGGTTTTCAGAAGTCGGTCTGTGCCTAATTCCGTGAATTGCAAATCTAATTTGCCATCTACATGAATCAAAATGGTATCGGCAATTGACTCGTTAGGCAAGGTTTTATTACTGATTGAGTAACTTACCGTTACTTTTTCATCTTCTGAGGTAACTATGGAATTTTGTGCAACTGCACTCAATGCAAACTGCATCAATCCGATGATAAAAATTGCTAGTCTAAATATATTTTTCATGTAGTCGTGTTGTGGTAATTGTTCAAAGTCTTTATCGGACTTGCGCTCAAGTCGCAAGTCCAAATCAGTTCAAATAACTGATAATGAAGTACTTACAAAAAAGTAAATAGGAAAGTATTCAAGTTTATCTACTTAATTGTTCAAAGTGGATAGTTCCAACTGCTAAAATCGCAAATTTTGTTCCCAATCCACCTTCAAATATCCTAATGATATATTAACGAATGCTCAAAGGTTGGAGATTGTTATAGAATCCAAAAAAATACTGAATATAATTTGGTAGGTTTATAGGAAATAAACTTCTAACAGCAAAAGCTTTGTCTAATGAGAATCCTTACCATTACTCTCCTTTTTGTGGTCGTTTCCCACTTTTCCTACTCCCAACAAGCCCGAATTCTGAGCCATCTGACTTTCTCTCAAAACATGCACGAAGAAGATTGGGGAAGAACTGAATTCAACCATCTCCAAATGACAGAGGAAGGCGCTTATCTGGAAGGGATTTATGGAGGAGCGGACGAAACTATCATTACGGCAAATCCAAGCGGGTTCAATTTGGCCGACTTCAGTATTGGGGTGGAGTTCAAAATTGAGGAATTGCCAAAATATCCTGCGGGCAAAAATGTGGTTTCCGTAGGCAGATGCGGCCGGTTCGTGAACCTGCACGTAACCCAAGATGGCTATCTGGAAATGCAGTTGAACAATGGAGATGTCAGAAGGAAATCTGCCGGGAAAGTGATTGTGAACCAATGGCAAAAGGTCTTTTTCAACTTCAATCAAAATGCCCAAAAAGCAGAACTTTACCAGAATGGCAAAAAGATTCTGGAGATTTCCCACCTTATGGATTTTGGCATTTGCGGTATGGTCACAGATATTTCCACTACGAATTATGGCAATGGAAATGTGTTCAAAGGCTATTTGAAAGATTGGTTCTTCGTGAGCAAAGCGGTTTCAGCTTCCAAAGCATACGCTCTATTGAGAATGGATTTGGAAGACGGCAAAGGCGATGAAGACAACAATGACGGTGGAAATGGGAATGATTTGGACAATCCAAACAATCCAAACAATCCAAACAAAGAAAAACCTGAAATAAGCTGGAGCAAAGGAGCAACAAGCCTGAAAAAGAGTTTCCAATTGTCGGCTTCTGTAACGTCTTGCGATAGGCTGACGGAATATAAGATTTACCTAAACAATAAATTGCTTCCCTACCAGAACAATATCTCTGATTTGGGAAATTGTGAATTCTCCATCAGCAGAACAATCCAACTAGAATTGGGTAAGAATGAGGTTCGGCTACTTGTCGGAAATCGGTTTGGCACTACTTCCAGCATATCTGTTGTGGATTACGAGCAAAAAGTTGTGGTGGATAACTCTCCAATCAACCAAAAATTAAAGAAAACGATGTTGGATTTGGATGGAAAGTCTCATTTCCGAAAAAACTCATCTTACTCGGCTTATGGAGTCCTGATGGCGAGCAGGAAAAAGGGCGGAGCTTACGTTTCTTGGTCTGACCAAGCCAACAACAAGTATGTAATCGTAACGAATTCCCAAGACCAAAAAATCAGAACAATCCCAATTCTCAACCAAGATTTTACGGTATATGCCATCACAGGAGACGATGATGGATTTGCAGTATTGGCAATGAAAAAAGTAGGAGAGAAAAAAATGAAGTGGATTTATATTTCCAAATATACCGATGAGGGCAGAAAAGTCTTTGAAAATAAATTGATTGGAGATTACAACTTCGATAGGGAGGGAAACCGTTCGGCAAGCGATTGGGCAACTCCGCAAATTGGTTTTTCTGGAAATGAATATGCCGTTTACTTTGGCATTTCCCGAAAGTGGGACGATGGCGTGGTGCACCAAGGAGATTTTTTCTCTTTTGTGGACAAAAACGGCAAATTGATGGAGGATAGACCAAGCCAAATTGGAAGCAAGTACGTGAATACTGAAGGCTGGAGTTGGGGAACGAGCCACAGTTTTGAGCAACGGCTAACCTTCGATGGAAACTATTTCCATACGCTTGCCAAAGGCGATGCTTACCCAAGGGGAATTTCGCCCAAAAGGGTTTTGGCAAATCTGAGTATTGCGGAATCTGAAGTTTACGGATACATCCAAAAAGATGCTTTCCCCGTAGATGGTGCGATTGGCGAGAATTTCGTACCGTTGGGTTTGGGCGGACTCTGCCCATCTGACAATGGAATTGTAGCCACTTTCATTACCAACCAAGGTAAAAACTCTTACGATGTAGGCTTCCTGAAAATTGGAAAAGACGGCAAGCATTCCGTGAAATGGCTTACGAACACGGCTGGAGTAGATGAAAACAGCTCTTATTTAATCAAATATGGTCAGAACTATTTGGCAACTTGGACAGCGCTGACCTTAGTGAACTCCAACCAACAGAATGCGAATGATAAATTTATGGCAGCCGTAATTGACGAGAACGGGAATTTTTTAACCAAACCATTTGTGCTTAATGCGCAGTTTCCCAGAAGAAATATGCTGAAGGAATTCAAGTGGGAGAAGTATAAAAACTCCTACAATAATTTCAATACGATAGTAAGCGAGTTTGTCAGCTACCCAAACGGAGATATTGGCTGGGTAAATGTAACCGAAAGCAACGAAATTGAATTAGTGAGAATTCGGGCGAAATAAATTATTTCAGGAGTAAGACTCGGAGTAAAGCAATTTGAGTCTTACTCGTAGACAACAAGATTTATATTTTCGTTCATACTACTATACATTTTTCATTTTCCTTGGAGCTGATAGCACCCGCTACGGGTCGCATCGGATTTGAGAATCCCAGACCTGTGAGAACTAAGGTTCTGACAGGCACATTTTTGCTTTTGTATAGTAGTATGATTTTCTTTTCTATTTCCAATCGGATTTAGCCATTTTATGTTTTACGAACCATCGTAAATTGACATAGAATTGCTTTTTTAAATTCCCATTCCTCAAACATATTTCGATGCTCTCAATCCAAAATTATCAAGAAATCTCCTGATTTTACCCCTAAAAAGTCCGAATTGTTTCTCTTTGAAAATTGATGTTTCAAACCTCCACCCATAGTTTTGTTGAAGTAAAAAGGCAAAAAAACTGGTGTAGAATACTGTTGTAGATTCACGAATCTACAATCTGACTCATGTCAACAAAAATCTTACTGAAGAACTTGCCTATTATTCACTCACTAAAACTACAGAACAAATGAAGAAATCAAATCTCTTATTCCTGTTTTTATTGGCATTCTCCACACTACTTTTTTCTTGCGAAGAGGATGAAGTGAATCCTGATGACGACAATTCTTCTGGCGCACAAACTAAAAATGTGGTAAGTCTGGACGGAATGGATTTCCAACTTGACAAAGGGTACATCACAAAATTTACGGCAGGTCCGAACATCGAAGACGCTTACGAGGTTGACTTGAACTTGTTCTACAGACGGAATTTCCTTTAAAAACAATTCAGGAACAGCAGGGGATTTTTCTGGAAAAGGCAGGTTTTTTTACCTTAAGTTCGCTCATCTAGCAAAACCTCAATTCCCGATGGAAGGTATAATTTTGAGCCTAGAGCAGGTTACGAAAACGCTTTCAGCACAGTTAAAGGCGCATTCTACACAGATTATGATTATAAAAACAAAACATTCTCGAAGAAATACGACTATTTAACTGGTTCAATGAATGTTTCTTCTGAAGGAGGCGAAAAAACCTTTACTTTCGATTTGACTATGCAAGAATCTGGCAATGCAAGTGTGGCAATGACAGGAAGTTTCACTGGAAATTTGTCTGCTTTGTTTGAGTAGTAGGTACAATGATTATGCTATTCAGGTTATTATCATGAAATTCTCATAGGACTCACGAAATGATTGATTCTTATCTCTAAACAAACCGAATAATGGGTTAAGAGTTTGATTATCAGTATTTTAAATGTGTTTTTTTTGGTTCAATCGTTAATTTTGACATTGAGTCGATTTTTATTTTTGAAAGTAATTTGAATAGACTGCTTATGAGAAAAAGTAGGTCGTTGCTCTTACATTCAACGTAGAGACAAAGCATGTCCTGTCTCTACAACGAGAGACATTTGTGCCTAATTCATGCTACGCACCAATCGAAAATATTGTCTGTAAAGCCATCTCCTTAGGGTAGGGTTTGCAAACCCTACCCTAAGGAGATTAGATAGAGGTCTTTTTTTGGTTCAGGAATTGTTTTGTTGCGTGGCATAAGTGCCTGACTTTACTTGGTATTTGCCAACCCAATTTTGCATAAAAGGAAAAACTTGGAATAATACAACGTTGTACCCAAATTAACGATTGAACCAAAAAATAACTTAAATCATACTCATAGCCGACAACTTTTCTATTTTCGTTTCTATTTTCAATTTAATTTAGCCATTCTATGTTTTACGAACTATCGTAATTTGACATAGAATGGCTTTTTTAATTTCCAACATGCCAGTTTCACATTTCCTTAAAATTTTATTGAGAAAGTTGTAACCATTCCCAAAACCCTAAGTATCCAAATCAAAAGCAACCTAAAATCAACTACTAAAAGTGTGTTTGAATCGACTTGTTTTTGGTTTCTACGGATTTTCAAAAATGCTTTCTAGGCATTTTTGAAAATCTTGTAAAATTCCCAAAAAAATCAATCCAAACATACACTAAGAATCTAATCAAGCTGAAAAATGACAGATGAGCAAGTCATGTTGGACGTAAGCAGAGGCAATTTGGCACAGGCAACGGTGCTATTCGAGCGATACAGCAAGCATTTATACAATTTTTTTGTGCGCTTGACCTACGACCGAGATTTGAGCCAAGACATGACCCAAACTGTTTTTGAGCGAGTGCTGAAGTACAGGAAGTCGTTTCGGTATGGTAAAACTTTCAAATCTTGGATTTTCCAAATCGCCAGAAATGTGAAGAACGATTACTACACAAAAGAGCAGAAACGGTTTTCCCAATTCACAGATATTGATAGCATTCAGGTGGAGTTGTGTTCACAATCTACTGACGATGAGCAAACTATACAAGAGAAACATTTAGAGCAAGCCATGTTAAGGTTGGATGCCGAACAACGAGAAATTCTGGTTTTGAGCAAATATCAGCAATTGAAATACGAGGAAATTGCCGAAACACTCGACTGCTCTGTTGCCAATGTGAAAGTGAAAGTTTACCGAGCAATCAAAAAACTGCGGACACTTTATTTCATGGTGGAACAGAGTTGATGTGCTGATGCGGTAATTTGTTGATGAGTTGATTTGGAAAGAGAGAATGAGCGAATAAATAACTTGATTGTAGCCGAAGATTAAATAAAAATATTACTTGTAGCCGATAGTTTTCAACTATCGTATAAAATTTAAAAAAATGGAACGAATCAATCCGAAAAACATAGATGACAAATTGCTTCTGTACTTGGAAGGCGGACTTTCCATTTCGGAGCGAATGGAGTTGGAAAGGCAACTCGAAAAAGATGCGGAACTACACAAAAAACTGGACGAATTCCGAACGGTGTTAGAAGGTTTCAGCTCGTGCGAAGTGGAATTGCCGAAAGCGGTTTCCGAAAATTTCTTTCAGCTTTTGGAAACTGAACAGGACAGAACGTTCACTATCTCCAACCAAAAGGCGAAACGTTTTGAGTTGAAATGGTGGATGCAAGTAGCGGCCGCAATTGCGATTTTCGCCACAGGTTATTTGGTAGATAAGCAGATTGAAGTCGGAAATATCAGAGATGCGGAAATTGCCCAACTCAAAAAGGAAATGGCAACCACCAAAAATCTGATGATGCTTTCCATGCTCAAACAATCTTCGGCAAGTGGAAGAATTCAGGCAGTAAATCAAAGTTATGAAGTGGAAAATGCTGACAAACAGTTGATTAATGCACTTATTGAGACCATGAATTACGATGGAAGTTTGAATGTCAGAATGGCGGCTGTGGAAGCCCTGTATCGTTTCGCAAAATCCTCGGAAAACGTGGAAATGGCAATGGTGCATTCCCTTCGCTTACAAGATGAACCTGACATACAAATTCTGCTAATTGATATGTTGTCGGAGTTAGAAACGGAAGAGGCTTTAGGGATTTTCCAATCGCTGATGGAACAAGAAGATTTACTGGAAATCGTGAAAATGAAAGCAGGAGAAGCAGTAGAAAAACTTATTTAGCGAATTGGTGAGTTGACGAAATGGCGAGTTGAAAAAACAAAAAAACAGAAGAATCGTGGCAATGAATCATACTTCTACAATTTGAATGATTCAATTAAAAGTGGAGCAACTATCGCATTAGCAAATTGAAGCTTATAATTTTCAATTCGCCAAATCACTAATTTACCAAATCGCAAATTGAAGAAAAAGTGTCAAATTAATTTTACAATCATTCATTTTTAAATTTAAAATCATGAAAAAATTACCGATTTTATTCACATTGTGCCTATTGGCTCAAATCAGTTTTGCCCAGACTTTCACACAGAAATTGGCGGGAATCAAGAAGGTACACTTCGTAGTGGCAGGAAATGAGTTGGATATTCAGGCAACGAGTGGCGGTGAAACTGAGTATTGAAACGAAAGATTTTGAAAAACCTCCAAAACGTGCTGAAGGACTGAAACCAGTTTATAATACTAATGTCGATAACACGGGAATTGGACTTTCCATCAATAAAGAAGATGGCGGAGTCTTGTACGTTTCCGTGGCTTCTTCCAAAAAAGATACCGATTATATTATTAAAATGCCGAAAGGAGTCGCTCTGGTAATTGAACAAGTAGTTTGGCGTGGTGGAGATTTCAGATTGGAAGGCTTGGAAAATGAAATCGAAATCAAATCGAAAAACAGTAATATCCGAATTAAGAACATTACTGGGCCAGTCATTGCCCATACAACTAGCGGAGATATTGAAGTGGTTTACTCTAAATTGACTGACAAACCCAACTCCATTTCCTCTACGAGTGGTTTTGTGGATATTACACTTCCGAAAAACGTGAAAGCCAATATGATTATGAGTTCCATAAGCGGTGAGGTTTATACCGATTTCGATTTGGTTTCGGATAGTTCCAATTCCAAATCCCATGACTCTCACAAAGATGATGACTGCAAAAATTGCGAAAATCATAACCGATTCGGGGACTTTTTTGGACATAACCGAGGTCAGACAGTTGGGAAGATAAATGGAGGAGGAACGGAAATTCGTTTAAAAGCAATTAGTGGAAACGTGTATTTGAGGAAGGCGAAGTAGGGAGAGGAAGGAGGAAAGAAGAAGGAAAAAAGGACGAAGATTCTAATTTAACCCCAGCAGTTCCCGCTTTAGAATTATTCAGGTTCAAAATTGATGATTCCAAGGTTTTGGTTGCTAATTTTGACGTCCTTTCGTGATTGGAATTGGAAGCCAACCCAGACTGATTCCTACGGAATATCGGATTGCCGACCCAGACGGGCTTTACACACGAATTAACACGGAAAACGCTAACAATAAATCAATTTTTATTCGTTATTTCTTATTTAAAAGCATTTCTTTCAAACTAAAAATCTAATGTGGGAACTGCTGTTGACCATTCGACTTTCTATTTTGTACTTGTACTTATGTCCTAGGAAATGGTCTTTTTCAGACCTTTCCGATGGTTATGTGAATGGAGTTTATTGGGTCGGTGAAATGAGAAATGTAAGTGGTACGATTTCAAGTCTCTACAGTCAAATTAATTAACTAAAATCAAAACCCTATGAAAACGCTATTTCTACTACTGCTTTTTGCAGTGGCTGGCATCGCTTTGCCTGCACAAAAAATTATAGAGGAAAATTATTCCCTATCCAAAAGCGAAACACTCAGTTTGGATTTCAAGTATGCGGAACATATCAAAATCACTTCTTGGAACAAGTCGGGAGTTGGTGTAAAAGTGACGGTTTCAATCAATGGCGATTCCCAAAACGAGGCACTCGAACTGAAAAGCGAACGTGAAAATGGCAAACTGAAACTTTACTCCAAACTAGACGACTCATTGTTGCAGAAAAACTGGGTTCGGATTTCCAAAGATGGCAACTCACACAACAACTATTACTACAAAGGAAACAATAACGATTTTTATGTGCAGACCGATATTGTCTATGAAGTTTTTGTGCCTCAAAACACCAAAATTATTGCCAATTCTTGGAGTGGAAACATTGAAATCAGAAACCTGCAAAGTCCTGATATTTATGCAAAATCGCTGAGCGGTTTCATAGATATGGACTGGAAAGAGAGTTCTGGAGCCGATATTTCCCTCAAATCCATTTCTGGCGAGGTGTATTCCGATTTGGAAATTGACTTTGAAAATTTCAAGCAAAACCCGATTGTGGGCTACAAACTTTGCGGTAAACTAAAAAATGGTGGGAGCAGATTGTATTTGGAGTCGATTAGTAATGATGTCTTTCTGCGAAAAATGTAAGCTGTAAAATTGACTTCAGACAAGTTATAGAAATGCAAACAATCCAAATCATTCAGGTTTGAATTGTTTGCATTTCCAACTATGGGAATGGAAGTAATAACTGCTTTAATCAAATTTATCACAGGAGCAATCTTCGCCAAGTTGAGTAAGATTGAAAGCAAACAGCTTCCGAAAAGAACCATTGATATTTTCATGGGTAAGTTCATAGGAGACCAACTAGAATTATAGAACTCCAAAGGCAGAAACGAAAACGCAATTCCAAAAAAATAGATTGCGAATCTTGCTCTAGCCTAAAACCTGACAGTTGGGAAGTGCCAATTTCTAATCGGTTTTGGTAAGTACTCCAAACCCAAATCAACAACCCAACAAGGGAAGGAATACGGAAAAACCAGTATCGTTCATTGAGAACACTTGGGAAATAGAACTAAAAGCAAAAACGACTGCATTGAACAAAAAGCCATAGAGTAATAAGTGAAGCAAATTCATTTCCCAAAACACATTGTATTTTCGGTGTGTCAGAAAGCTCTGATGCAAATTGAAGAGAACAGAGCGGAAGGTAGTTTTTCATTAGGTTATGTGTTTTTGAGGTTCAGTATTGGCGGTGGTTATGATACAAATATCTGCAAATTCAAGTATCCGAAATCTAATTATTCTTCCCCAAAATCTTCAAATACCGAAAGTGAGATTTCAGCGCAACTCCCAATGTCTCTTTTTTGTATGGATAATTATTCTCCAAACAGTAATTTTCAATAATCTGCGTGATTTCATAGTAATGGCAATGGCAAATTTCTGGGAACAAGTGATGTGCCACATGTGTGTTCAGTCCTCGCGTAATCCAGTTGATGAGTTTGGATTTTGGCGAGAAGTCAATCGTTGCCTCCAACTGATGCTCACTCCAACTATTCTCGATTTTATTCTCCGCATTGGGTTTTGGGAAAAGAGGTTTGCGGAACGAAATGCCCCAAAACTGCTACGAAAGACAGCAAAATTCCCGAACAACAGTGCATGATGAGAAATCCAACTAAGACCTGATGCCAAGCAAAACTCGTGAACAGATTGGGAAAACGAGCATATATAAAACGTAGAAAGTTTTGAATCCCCACAGAATTGTCCATTGCTTTTTGGAGTGCGAGATGTTACGCATATTGCAAATTTCCTTCTTGAAAAACAGCTTGAAATCAATCCCCAAAGTCCAGTATAGCGAATAAAGCGAGTAGAGAATTGGGGCGTAAAAAATCTGCCACTTATGAAAGCCATGCCATTTGGCAGCAGGAGTCAAGCCGAATGAGTGGAATGTTCTCAATAATTAAATCTCCACCCAAAATATTGGTAAAAGAATGATGCTGAATGTTGTGTCGAATATCCCAAATATAAGTATTGATTCCCACCAAATCGCCCAAATAACAAAGCCATTGATTTGCTTTTTTGGATTTCGCTATGGCATTGTGTGAAGCGTCATGCACCACATTGAAAACCAACATCACTCCGCAAAGCCCATTAGAATTGCGCAAAGTTGGGCGAAAATTGGTTCAGATTGGAAATAATAAACTCCAAAATAGCACAATCCGTAAGTCCCAGAAAACCATAACAGCTTCAGCCAAATGCTATAATCGGCAAATCGGGTCGGTTTTATTTTCCTCAAAATACTGTTGGATTTCGAGTTTCAAGCCTGTGAAGAAATCGGAATTTTTGCCGTGGGAAAATTTCATGGTATAAGATTTTAAGTTTGGCATTACTGGAATCTAGTGCATTGAGTTCTAAGTTAGTGTCTGTAATTTTTTGGAATATTATTTTCTTCTGCAAAGCAAAATCTGAATGGTTCGGCATTCCGATGGTTCGGCATTTCGATGGTTCGGCAATCCGACATAGCCTAGCTACGGCTAAGAATTTTAATGCAGTAGAAGGAAAAAAGATACATAAAATACAATCAACCCGAATAATGGGTTTAAACCTTTGTGTTTCAGATACTTAACCGTGTTATTTTTAGAGTAGTCAAAAATTAAGATTTGCTATATTGTGCTTTTTTTAGATTTAATCAAAAATTATATGACAATAATTTAACGGAATTCATAAAATCAAAATACTGATTACCAAATACTTAAATCATTCTTAATTCTTAATTCTTCATTTTTAATTTCCCCAATCCATAATTGTACTTATCAAATACATAACTCATAATTGGGGTAATCACGAACTTAGGAATTGATGCACTAGTTATTTCCTGATTTTAGACAGCGCATGCGTTGTCTCTACATTGAAATATGTTTTCACCATAAAATTCATAAATCTAATCAAGGTAAATCAAGTAAATCCAAAAAATCTTGGTCAAAAATACTCTGCACGCATAACACTTTCGGTTTCCTTTACTATATTTGGAAAACAAAATAGGCTTAATTGCCTAATTATGAAAAATGAAAGAACTGCAAACCACCAATTACCTCAACGCAACTCGCTTCATTAATAGCGATGAAAAGAGTATTCAAAAACTGGCCAAAAGCCTTGTGAATGAATCCGATTCCGACAAGGAAAAAGCAATTAAGCTATTTTACTATGTCAGAGATGCTTTCAGGTACAATCCGTACAGCATTACTTACAAGATGAAGGCCACTGATGTTTTGCACAAAAAATCGGCACATTGTGTAGATAAAGCTTGCTTGTTGGCCGCATTGGGCAGAGCGGTTGGCGTGCCAAGTCGCTTGGGTTTTGGTACGGTAAAAAACCATATCGGAACGGCTCGTTTAGAAGAAATCATTGGAACGAATGTGTTGGCTTTCCACGGCTATTCAGAGTTTTTCCTGAATGGGAAATGGGTAAAAGCTACTCCAGCCTTCAATAAAGGACTTTGCGAAATTCTTGGAGTCGCTCCTTTGGAGTTCGATGGGGAAACTGATTGCCTTTTCCAAGAATACAACGCAAATGGTGAATCGCAATTCATGGAATATTTGGCAGATTATGGACAGTTCGATGATATTCCAATTGATTTATTCATCAAAACCATGCAGGAACATTATCCGAAAGTATTCGACCAAGCCAATGGCGCAAGGCGGAAAATTGAAGATAAATGAGTTGGAAATTGATTTTTCAGAAAGATGAAAGATGAGGAAGAAAGAAGGAAGAAGGAAGAAAGAGGAAGGAAGAAAGAAGAAGAGAGTTGGTTTTATAGTAGCTGACAACTTCTATGGTTACCATGGAATGGTTGTCAGAAAGTTTTACTAGAAAATCTTGAAATAAGAATACAGTAACATTTTACTCACTACTAAATACACATTACCCAATACTAAAATGGAAACAATTGTAAAAGAGAAAGTTTTAAAAGGAGGCGAATTTTTAATTAAAGACAGCCAAGCGCAGGACATTTACATCACTTCCGATTTCCCAGAAGAAGCGCAAATGATTCGGGAATCGGTGCGGGATTTTGTGCAGATGGAGGTTTTGCCCAAAATTGAGGAAATTGATGAAGCCAAAGATTTGAGTTTAGTAAATAGTCTGTTGAAAAAAGCAGCCGATTTGGGTTTGCTCGGATTGGGCGTTCCCGAATCTTACGGAGGTTTTGATGTGCCTTTCAACACTACGCTTTTTGTGGGCGAAGAAGTTGGGAAAGCAGAATCCTTCACTTTGGCAGTTGGCGTGCAAACCAGCATCGGGATTGCGCCAATCTTGTTCTACGGAAACGAAGCGCAGAAAGACAAATACCTTCCGAAATTGCTCACAGCAGAATGGAAAACGTGTTATTGCCTGACTGAACCCACTTCTGGCTCAGATGCAAACTCCGCAAAAACCAAAGCAGAACTGACCGAAGATGGCAAACATTATATCCTGAACGGACAGAAAATGTGGATTACCAATGCGGGAATATCCAACATTTTCATTGTTTTTGCCAAAATTGAAGACGATGCCAATCTTTCTGCTTTCATTGTAGAAGATAAATTTGGCGGAATCACGATGGGAGCGGAAGAGAAGAAAATGGGAATCAAAGGTTCTTCCACTCGCCAAGTATTTCTTGAACGATGTAAAAGTGCCCAGTTGAAAATTTGCTTGGCGAGAGAAACAAAGGTTTCAAAATTGCCTTGAACGTGCTCAACACAGGAAGAATCAAGTTGGGAATCAGTGCCATTGGAGCAAGTAAAGCCGCTTTCGATTTGGCAGTAGATTATGCCAATCAGCGCAAACAATTCGGGACGGAAATTGCCAAATTTGGCGCAATCAAGCACAAATTGGGCGAAATGGCAACTCGTACTTATGCTTTGGAAGCCGCCTGCTACCGAACTGGGACATAATATAGATGTGACTTGCGAGGAAATGATTGAGGGCGGAATGGAGAAACACGTTGCCAAATACAAATCGGTAGAAGAATATGCCATTGAGTGTGCGATTTTGAAGGTTGGAGGTTCTGAAATTCAGGATTTTTGCGTAGATGAAGGCGTTCAGATTTTTGGTGGAATGGGATTTTCCGAAGAAGCACCGATGGCGAGATTATACAGAAACTCCAGAATTAACCGAATTTTTGAGGGAACGAACGAAATCAACCGAATGCTCACGGTAGATATGATGTTGAAAAAAGCTTTCAAAGGAAAACTCGACATGATGACTCCAGCCATGGCGGTTCAGAAAGAATTGACTTCCGTGCCAGATTTTGGCATGAACGGAACGAGCGAAATTTTGGGAGAGGAGAAGAAAGTGTCTCAAAAACTTCAAGAAAATTGGCTTGATGGTTTCTGGTGGAGCGGCTCAAAAACTGATGAAGAAATTGGGAGAAGAGCAGGAGATTTTGATGAACTTGGCAGATATGCTGATTCAGATTTACTTGTTCGAGTCGGCACTTTTGAAAACTGAAAAGCTGATTGGGCAAACTGGAGAGGAAGCCAACGCACTCCAAATTGACATGACCAGAATTTACATGCACCGAGCGGTCAATATCATTTCCGAATCTGCCAAAGAAGCACTTTACAGTTTCGCCAGCGGAGACGAATTGAAAGTAATGCTCATGGGCTTGAAACGATTCAGCAAAGTGGAGCCTTTCAACTTGAAAGAAGCCAGAAGAAGAGTGGCAGACAAATTGATTGCCGACAATAAATACAGTTTCAATTAGTCTGAGATTCTACAGTCAAAAACCTCCATCCAATTAGTTTTGGGTGGAGGTTTTTTTTTGAGTTAAAGAGTTCGTTTAAGTAGTACAAAGTCTTTATCGGACTTGCGCTCAAGTCGCAAGTCCAAAGCAGTTCAAATAACTGATAATGAAATACTTACAAAAAAGCAAATAGGAGAGTATTAAAGTTAGAGATTATGAACACTAATTTGTTATGGAAATCATAGACTGCGAGTCTAAGCTGGGGTTGCACACAACCATCGCCAGCTATTCAGTTTTTTCTGTTCATAAACTCCAATCCTGAAGGCTTTTTATTTCTTCGATTCTAACCTTTTGCACTTTGTTATTCCGTTCCCTAGTGCATCAATTCCTAAGTTCGTGATTGTATTTTATGTATCTTTTTTCCTTCTACTGCATTAAAATTCTTAGCCGTAGCTAGGCTATGTCGAAATGTCGAACCACTGAAAATTTTGCTTTGTAGAAGAAAAAAATATTCCAAAAAATACCAACCAGAACTTAGAACTCAATGCACTAGTGATTTTTCAAAAATAATTTAGGGAGAAAAATAACAAAAAAGTAATTTTTGAAAAACAATAGAAACTAAAAATAAGTCGATTCAAACATACTCTAAGTAAAGCAAACCCATTACTTTTGCAGGAATAAGAAAACTCTTGTTATAAAATGCAGTTTTGAAACTGTTTACTGTCAACTGATTACTGAAAATAATGCTTTACCCTAATAATATAGAAGAAAAAATTGGATTCGATAAAGTGAGGGAGCTCATCAAAGCCGAGTGTAGCGGTGCTTTCGGAGCGTCTTTTGTAGATAAAATCCGATTTTCTTTCAAATTAGATACAATTGATAAACTCAATGCGCAAACTGCTGAATTTCAACAGATTCTCATTCAGGCAGATGGTTTCCCACAGGGAGGTTATGTTGATGTAGAGCCAATTCTGCGCAAAATCAGAATTATTGGCGCATTTCTTTTGGAGGACGAAGCGCACGACCTCAAACTATCCTTCATTACCATTGGCGATGTACTGAAATTCTTTGCCGATGAAGAACGGAAATCGGCTTATCCGCAATTGAATGAACTGGCAGAAAGTGTGGATTTTGACCTAAACCTAATTCGTGAAATTGATTTGGTGGTGGACGAACGTGGGAAAATCCGCAATAATGCCTCGCCCGAATTGGCTCGAATTCGCAAGCAAATGCAGAATCGGGAACAAGGTTTGAGAAGTAAACTCGACACGCTTCTGAAGAGTTTCAAAAAGGCAGGTTACACCAAAGATGATGCTTCGCATACAATCAGAGACGGCAGATTGGTAATTCCCGTGGCGGCAGAATACAAACGGGCAATCAAAGGTTTCGTGCATGACGCATCGGCAACTGGGCAAACGGTTTATTTGGAACCACAAGAAGTGCTGGATATGAACAATGAAGTGCGTGAGTTGCAACTTGATGAGCAACAGGAAATCGTCCGAATTCTTTCCAGACTGACTGACAAAATCCGTCCGCACATTGAGAGTTTGAAGAAGGCAAACTTCTTTTTGGGCATGATGGATTTCATTCGTGCCAAAGCTCGTTTCGCCAATAAAATTGATGGCATAAAGCCTGAGATTGTGAACGAACCAATGGCAGAATGGTATTATGCCACGCATCCACTATTGTTTTTGGCGCATAAGGAACAAGGGAAAAAGGTAATTCCTCAAACCATTCTGCTCGAAAAGGACAAACAGGATTTTGGTAATTTCCGGCCCAAATGCAGGAGGGAAATCCATTGCCCTGAAAACCGTGGCTTTGTTGCAATATATGTTTCAATGCGGTTTGCCAGTTCCTGTGGCAGAGGCTTCCAAAGTCGGGATTTTCAAGAATATGTTCATTGATATTGGCGATGAACAATCCATTGAGAACGATTTGAGCACGTACAGTTCGCATCTGACCAATATGAAGAATTTCTTGGAGGGAGCGAATAAATTCAGTTTGTGTTTGATTGACGAATTCGGCACGGGAACGGAACCGAAACTAGGTGCGGCCATTGCCGAATCCATTCTCGAGCAAATCAATCATAAAAAAGCGTTTGGCAGTGATTACCACGCATTATGCGAATCTTGAAGTTTTTTGCCGACCGAACGCATGGCTTAATCAACGGGGCGATGCGCTACGATGTGGATAATCTCCAACCACTTTATGAATTGGAAATTGGACAGCCTGGCAGTTCTTTTGCGTTGGAGATTGCCCAAAAAATTGGTTTGCCACAAGAAATAATCAATCGAGCGAGAAATAAAGTCGGCAAAAAGGAAATCAACATAGAACGCCTTTTGAGCCAACTGGAAATGGAGAAAAAAGAGTTGGAAGACCGTAACTTCCAACTGGAAAAGCAACAGCAGAAGTTGGAGAACACACTTTCGGATTATACCGAGAAGAAAGATTATTTCGAGGAAAACAAGAAAAAAATCCTCAACGAAGCCAAAGCAGAAGCGGCAAAACTGATGGAACAAGCCAATCGAAAAATCGAAATGGCAATTAAATCCGTGAAAACGCACAATGCCGACAAGATTATTACCAAGCAGGTAAAGCATGAAATCGAAGCTTTCAAAAAGGAATTGCAACCCGAAGCGGTAGATTTGAGCAAGATTACCGAGGAAGAGGAAATGAAATATAAGGTCATTGGCGGAGATATTTCCGTTGGCGATTTTGTGAAAGTAAAAGGGCAGGAAACCACGGGTGAAGTTTTGGAGATTGGTCAGAAAGATGCGTTGGTTTCCATTGGTCAGCTAAAGTCGAACATTAAGCTGAAAAGGCTGGAGAAAATCAGTAAGCGAAAAGCCAAAGAAATTAACAAAGCACCGATTATCGAAAGGCGTAAATGTAAGTGAAAAGCTGATGAATTTCAGTCCGAAGTTAGATTTGCGTGGCAAGCGAGCAGAAGAGGTTCTTGCCATTGTAGATGATTTTGTTGACAATGCCATTATGTTCAATCAGCGAAATTTGGAAATTGTCCACGGAAAGGGAACGGGCGCATTGCGAGAGGTCGTGCGCAATCAACTCCGCCAATTCCCCGAAATCCAATCGTACAAAGACGGACACGCAGACCGTGGCGGCTCGGGAGTTACCATGGTGGAAATGAAATAGGAGAATTGAACTGGCAATTTGCTGAATTAGCGAATTCAAGAATGGAAAGAATTGCCAAGTTTGATGTTTGGAAGAGTAAGTAAGTAGCAAGACATAAGTATCATGTAGCAAGAAAAAATATAAAGTATTGATTATCAGATTATTCTTAATAACGTACAAAAAGTGAATCGCTGGCAGAGGTTGTAAACCCTGCCAGACGTTGAGCGGTTCTAAACCGACCTTCGGCAGGGTTTTCTGGGATTCGCCATCGCTACCGAGGTCTCGATTTTTCAAAATGTATAGCAGTATGAGTATAAACACTAGATAACAGCGTTTATGAACAGAAAAAAACTGAACAGCTGGCGATGGTTGCGTGCAACCCCAGTTTAGACTTGCGAGTCTATGACTTCCATAACAAATTAAGTAGTACAAAGTCTTAAGTCGTCACATACTACTGGACATCTGCGTAAACCTGTCAGGTTTTAAAAAGATAAAACTCAATTTTCAAGGTCTAATCCCAATTAAACCTGACAGGTTTTTGGTCCTATTTTCTGCCATGTCCAGTAGTCTTAAGTCGTCAGTCCAAAGTTGCATAAGTAATTGATTGTCAGACAATCTAAAGACTTGAAACAGGAAAACATTTAACAACAACTACTTAGTGTAAATATTAGATAATAAAATCACGGAAATATGAAAATTAAGTCTAAAGTAGAAACTGCTTGCTATCTTTCTATTTTTTGTTTGTAGTGATAAGCATATTTTATGCAAATTTGCAGAAGTAAAATTCGACAAAATACTTGTTGTAAATACAAGCAACTTCCATAAACATTGATTCATGCAACTTTCAGAAGTAAAATACGACTGCCTATTTTTCAGAGGACACATTCCCTGCAAGCCCAACAAAGTGAGTGGAGAGCTTTGCCCAAGTTGCTACTAGCTATAAAAAAATCTCCAAAAAGATTCTGATTATCAAACTAGGAGCAATGGGAGACGTAATCAGAACCACGCCACTCATTACCAAATTCAACAAACTTTATCCCGATTGCCATATCACTTGGGTAACGCTTACGCCCGATATTCTCCCGAAAGACAAAATCCAACAGATTTATAAGTGGGATGAAACCTCAGTTTTTGTACTGCAAAGATTCCGAATTTGACATTGCCCTGAATCTTGATAAAGAACCCGAAGCCTGCATGTTGTTGCAACAAGTGGAATCCAAAGAGAAATTCGGTTTTACTTGGGGAAAAGGACACATTCAGCCTGCCACGGAAAAGGCAACCCATAAATTATTAACTGGGCTTTTTCGATAGCCTTTCCATTGCCAACACAAAAAGCTATTTGGAAGAGATTTTTGAAATCTGCCATTTCGAGTTCCAAGGCGAGCAATATTTGATGGATGTGAACTTGGAATTCGACCAAAAAGTGGAGCGAAATCATCTCTGACAAAGCGAAAGGAAAGAAAGTAATTGGATTGAACACTGGGGCTGGAGACCGTTGGCCAACCAGATTCTGGCAAACCGAAAGCTGGGAAGAACTAATTTCCCAACTCCAAAAAGCAGGTTATTTCCCCGTAGTTCTCGGTGGTCCAGCCGAAGATGCACAGAATCAGATTTACGCAAAAAACACGGGCTGCTACTATCCTGGTGTTCATCCGCTGAAAGAATTCATTGCCATTGCCAACCAAATGGACACCATTGTTTCGGCAGTTTCTATGATGATGCACATTGCCATGGCACTGAAAAAGCCATTGGTGCTTTTCAACAATATTTTTAATAAGCACGAATTTGAAATGTTCAACCGTGGCGTAATTGTTGAGCCAGATTCTGGTTGCGAATGTTTCTACGGCAATTCCTGCAAGCGAGAAAGGCACTGCATGTTGGATTTATCTCCACAGAAAGTGTTTGATGCAGTGGAAAAATGGAGTCCAAAGTCGTAAGTCTTTAGTCCGAAGTAAAAAAGCGAATCCAGCTTTTGCAACCATCTAAAGATGTTTGCAACTGAATATGAATGTCAGAAAAATTCATCACAATCAATTGCCACTAGCTTCAGCTGGTGGTTTTGAAAAGCATATTGGATTTATCTTCTCAGAAAGTTTTGGTGCGAATCCAGCTTTTGCAACCATCTGAAGATGCTTGCAATTGAATATGAATGTCAAGAAAATTCATCACAATCAATTGCCACTAGCTTCAGCTGGTGGTTTTGAAAAGCATGTTGGGTTTATCTCCACATAAAGTTTTGGTGCGAATCCAGCTTTTACAACCATCTGAATATGGTTGCAATTGTGGATGAATGTCAAGAAAAATTTCATCCACAATTGAATTGCCACTAGCTTCAGCTGTTGGTTTTGAAAAGCATGTTGGATTTATCTGCACATAAAGTTTTGGTGCGAATCCAGCTTTTACAACCATCTTAATAAGATGCTTGCAATTGAATATGAATGTCAAGAAAATTCATCCACAATTCAATTGCCACTAGCTTCAGCTGGTGGTTTTGAAAAGCATGTTGGATTTATCTGCACATAAAGTTTTGGTGCGAATCCAGCTTTTACAACCATCTGAATATGGTTGCAATTGAATATGAATCTCAAGAAAATTCATCCACAATTGAATTGCCACTAGCTTCAGCTGGTGGTTTTGAAAAGCATGTTGGATTTATCTGCACATAAAGTTTTGGTGCGAATCCAGCTTTTACAACTATCTGAATATGGTTGCAATTGAATATGAATCTCAAGAAAATTCATCCACAATTGAATTGCCACTAGCTTCAGCTGTTGGTTTTGAAAAGCATGTTGGATTTATCTGCTCAGAAAGTTTTGATGCGAATCCAGCTTTTGCAACCATCTAAAGATGGTTGCAATTGAATATGAATGTCAGAAAAATTATCCATAATTCAATTGCCACTAGCTTCAGCTGGTGGTTTTTATTTCGCTTTGTACTAAATACTTTGGACTTAGGACTATTTCTTCCTCGGCTTATACTTCGACTGCTGAAAAATCTCCTGCGCATTTTTGTTCGCCATCAACTGCGGTAAAGTTACGTTTGGATTTTGCTCCATATAGCTTTTTACGATTTCCCAGCCTAGCCAACGCCCAACTCTTGGTGGGCATTCATCGGCAATTTCCGTAGTTTTGGGTCGCTCGCCTACATATTTGTTTTTGATTCGCTCGGAGTTCTCAAAGAAAAGTCCTTTCTCCACAAAATGTGCATAAATATTCTTCTGGTTGAAATCTACATTCGCCATTTCCTGCCCAGAGTAGCCAATGATTAAACTGTCGGCAGTATTTGGCATAATCTGTTTTGTGAAATAGTGCATTTTGCCAAAGTAAATCATGTCTGCCAAAAGCGTTCTGTCCGTGAATTCCGATTTATTGAATTTGCCAGAGTAGAAACTCATAATCATGGGAACAAGGTGTGCTTTGTCATATCTGCTCAGAATGTAATCGGGAACTTGGCTTGCTGCTGGGCGATAACTAGCAGTTTCCCCAGCGAAATATTCTAAGGAAAGCACAATCATATCTTCATTCAAGAAGACATCTTTACCAAATTGGAAGTTGGCAAATCCTGTAATAACCGTATAAAGTTCGGGCAGTTGTTCGTTCGGATAATAATATTTCACGAATTGGAAGGCGTTTTCAAACTCATTTTTAATAGCTGAAAAATCGCCAAAAACTCTTTTCGTGTCCATGAAAAGCGTATCGTTGAACTCATATTGAGAGAACGAAAATAGGGAATCGACTAAAACAGTTTCGGGCATTTTACCTCTGTCTAAATATGTCTCCGAAAACTTTGGATATCTATTGAGGAATTCAACTACATCTTGCTTGCTCTCAAAACTTTCCATTTCCAAATCCAACCGATTCACTTTTAAGTTCGCCTGAATGTGGGAAACATCAGGAATTTCCCGTTTATCTTCCGAGCAAGAAACGAG
This sequence comes from uncultured Cytophagales bacterium, assembly GCA_963729615.1. Lineage (GTDB taxonomy): Bacteria > Bacteroidota > Bacteroidia > Cytophagales > Flammeovirgaceae > JBLIFI01. Next base: position 14,974 of record CAVSOI010000013.1, on the reverse strand, counting down.
TAGGAGGGAAGTGACGAATAAGAATAGAACAGAACGTAAAAGAAAGTTGAAACGCATTTTTTAAGTTTTGATTTGATTTATAGAATTTGTCTTGGTTCTACTTTAACACTCTAGCCAAAATTATATTTTAAGTATGATTTTGGGTTTTGTTATCCTAAACATCCATCTGAAGATGGATACAATTGAATAGCTTTCTGAATGCTGATTCAATTGCCACTAGCTTCAGCTAGTGGTAAACGAGTTCCATATTTTGTCTTAAAGTAGAATTAGTACATGACAAAAAATAAAGTGAATCCCTCGGAGTAGTCCAAAGGACTCTCCGAGTGTTTGAACGGAGGAATTTAGAGCTAATAGTGAAGTCCTGCTTTTAAATTCGCCAATTCACCAATTCCCACTCCAAAAACCAGAATTCGCAGGATTTTCAGGATATGTCAGGATTTCAAAAAAAGAATCACAACCTCAAAAGCCAGTACATTCTTCGGTAGTGATAAACTGGTAAGGCTAACAAAATAAAATCCATAGAGTAGCCTTACCTCTTTCACAATGCCCATTCTTCTTTCTTAATTCTCAATTCTTCATTTTTTCCTAATTCGCCAATTCGCCAATTCAGCAAATCGCCAATTCCAACAGGGCAATGCAATCTTCTTTCCAAAAATCAGGGTATTGCCTTTTCAGACATCTTCTTTAACGATTCTTCATATTTTTTATAGTCTGTGAAAGAGCCGTTTTTCAACTGTTTGTAGTAACTATCTCTTTGCATAAGTTCAAGTTGCTTTGCGAACTTTGCGTTCAAATCTCTCACTTCCTTATAATGGTCAAATCTATCGGCTCTTATTTGTCCTTTTAAACTATTGATTTTTCTATCGACATCTGCCAATTCTCCTAACCTCATTTTTTGAGAAATATAAATTTTGTTGAGCGCACTTAAAGAATCTAAAAAAGCGAAATTCTCATCTGTAGTTCTGTCGAGTCTGTTTTGTAAAGTGTCAATTTTGGTTTGGAAATCTATCTGTTTGTTGCTGGCGATTTGCTTGTAGTTCCTTTCAAGCCTATCGTACTCTGCATTTTTAGCTTCGAGTTCATCTACAGTTTTTGTGAGTTGCTTATTTGCTCTAACTAATTCTTGCTTTTTCTCCGCCCATTTAAATGTATAAAAAATCCAAGCACCCAATCCAATCAAGCCTAAAATCAAGAAAATGAAAGAGAAAATCATGGCTCTCTTTTTCCTTTTCTCTTTTCTATTTTCTTCTCTTTCAGTTTCTTCCTCCTCCTGCTCAACCCGTTGTTTTTTGGATTTCAAAATTGGCGGAACGAGTGTGTCGTGGCTAATTTCGTAGGAGAAACCTCCTTCAGGACTTGGTTCTGCTCGGATTAAGTGCGTGTCGGTCAGTTTTTCGAGCAATTCCCGATTCACGCCTTTACTGAAAATCTGCCCTTCGTAAATGCTCAATCTCCGCTCTTCCTCATCAAAAATCATGTCTTCCTCAATCAGCCTTCTGGCCAATTGTCTGTCAACTGGACTGTCAATTTTCCGAATCTGATTATCGTAATAATTCTGATAAATGTCCTCCATATCTCCCAAATCTTCGGGGGAAATGATGACATCGTGCTTCTCAATCACAATGTGTTCTTCCACATATTGGCAAACCGTTTGGAGTTGGAAAGGCTCAACGTCTTTTTCGTTGTTCCGAGTGAGGTAATTGAGAATTTTATCCAGAGATTCATCCTCATATTCAAAACAAGGCGACTCAAATTCTTGGTAATCGTTCGGGATTTCCGCAGGGTTCAGAATGGCGTCTTCTGCTTGTTCTCTTTTGAGTGGACGAAGTTCATAAACCTTTTGCAGGATGGTGGGAATGTGCTGATTCAGCCGATTCAGCAAGCTCATTTTGTCGGAGCGGATTGCCAGTAATATTTTGACTTTCAGCGGTTTGTAGAGTAATTCCATTTCCTCTTTCGAGAGGATTTCTGGATTGTCCGCCATCTTCTTTTTCAATTCCTGCCTGAATTCGTGGGGGATTTTCTCGCTAAGTACCGAAGCCAATTTCTCCTTGAAACTCCAGGATGTCTTTGTCAGGGTAAGTGAAAAGCTCCTCGAATTGGTCGAAAATCAGCACAAACTCTTTGTCGGTTTTCTCGGCAATCTGAATTCCTTTCAGGCTTTGCCAAATGGAATGCGTGTCTTTCTTTATTTTCCGTAAAAAACTCTCTTTGCTTCTATCAATTCGGATGGAGCGCAAAGTTTTGGTAATGGGAGGCATATATTCTTCGGCTTCCCTTTGGTAGCTTCCGAATCGGATGGTGCAGACATCAAAATCGCCTGTTTTGTTGAGTGCGGGAATCACGCCAGCATTCAGAAGCGAAGATTTCCCCAATCCAGAACGCCCATAAAGCACCACCAAACTCTCTACCCGAATCATTTCCGTCAACCTTCGGACATCCTCTTCCCTGCCGAAAAACAACTCTTTTTCCGCCTCCACAAAAGGCTTGGAACCAGGATAACGATATTTCTTTTGGAGTGGCATGTTTGAGTATTGGGTAGTGAGTAATTAGTATTGAGATTTTGGAATCTAAAATTGCGAATTGGCGAATTGGTTAAATGGCGAATTGGCGAATTAAGAAAATAATCAAGAGTTTTAGAATTTTCATGATTCCTCGGAAACGGTCTTTTTCAGACCTTTCCGATGGTCAGCCGAATGATTTTCCTTCTTCTTTCCTCTTTCCTCTTTCCTCTTTCTTCCTTCTTCTTTCCTCCTCTAAAAGTCATTCTGCAAACTCTTGCATTCCTCGGTAATTTCCAGTAAAGCATTCACAATTTGATTCATTTTGGTTTCCGCATTATCATCGGAAATTGTTTTTTTGCCGATTCTGCGTTTGAGCCTTCGGAAACTGCTCGAAAGCAAAGTCAAATCGTTGGCGAGTTCCTCTTCTTGCAAATCGTCCAAGAAATCGCCCAACTTCTGAAAGGCAATGTCTAACTCATCATTTTTTATGTGTTTTCGAATTGATTCCATGAAATTCAACTCTCCGTCGGCATTTCCCAACTCCCGCAACATTCCTTCTGCTTTGCAAATTTCAAATATCTTCTCTGTGAAATCATTTAGATTGTTTTCCACAAAATTGATGCGGAAATGGCTTTCATAAAGTTCTTTGGTATCTGGCTGGATTTCGTTGATGCTTTTTGATGCGTAGCGAAGGAATTTGCCAGAGTGCAAGTTGAAAAGTCGGAGAATCAATTTCACATACCATTTCTCGAACTTGAACCCGAGTAGCACGAAATTCTTGGCTGTTTTGAGTTCATTTTTCAACTCTTGCGGGAGTTGATAATTCCCTGCAACAGCGAACAGGAATTCAAACATATCGTCATAAGTGAAAATCATGGATTCATCATCTTCCACACTTCCGAAAAGGTTGTAGAGCAACGGTTTTTCTTTCGTGGGTTTTTCCAACTTTTTCGGATTCTCGTATTTCCTATAATAATCAAACTCATGCGGAATCTGATTCTGCTCCAACACTTTTTTGAGCAATAAATCTGGAGATAGGGAAATGATTAAATGAAAAGGGATTTGGGCAATTTTATGGTAAATCTCAGAGGGTTCAGTAGAATCGTAGAAATTCTGAATGTTCATGTAAGTCGGCAACTTTGCCGTTTCATCACGGAAAAGCAAGAACTCATCGGTATTGAAATACAAAATATCGTCATTGTCTTGCACGCCCAAATGTTTTTCTAAAGCACTATGGAGCGGAATTCCCTCATGGTTTACGGCTACTTCTGGTCCGAGAATCAAGACGCATTTGTCTGATTTTATGGTGTTAATAATATATTCCCAGTTGACTTCTGACATTTGTAGGTGTTGAAAATTGGCTTTTGTAAGTTGGTTTAATCGCTGAACCTTTTTATTTGACAAAGCGAATTCAAGTTAGTCTGCTAATTTAAAATTTCCTATCGAATAACCTATGTCAGAAGCGTAAAATATTGATTAGGTTGGAGTTTGCCGAAAATATCGGTTTTTCAGTAGTGCGAGATTCCTTTCTCGCACAAGCCTAGCCGATGTTGGAGTCGCATTTCGTGATAAATTATGAACAATCGGCTAGAAGCCGACACCTTACGCCACTCGCTAAGAAGCGAGTAACATTTTGAGAGGCATCACATTTTTTAAGTAGTCTAGCTTAAACACTTTCCTATTTTGAGTTCTTAAGTAGCCTAGCTTAAATACTTTCCTGTTTTGAGTTCTTAACAATCTCATTTATAGGAAAGTACAAAAATAGTAAATAGCACAACGTGCTTAACAATCTCTTAGCTGGTTCGAGCGTCCACGCTCGAACCTATTTTAAGATGTCCAGTAGAATGCCCTCCGCTAGTAAATAGCATAATGTGCTTGATTCAATTTAAGAGATTCAAAGCTCCCTCGCATCACATTTTGGGAATGGTTATGTAAACGGTTTTTTGGTTGGAGTCAGCAATTGCTTTGGTTGGAGTGTGAAACTGACGGATTCTCGGCATTCCCAAAATTGGCGAAACACGTTGAAGCTATGTTGACCTCGAAAATCAGCTTCGGAGTTTCCATGGCCAAACCTACTCTCTCATCAGTTACCGAGTTGTGAAATCCAACCGAAAACAAAAGATTTGTCTCATCTAAAATGATTTCCTTTTATGGCGAACTTTTTGCAATCTCAATGATTTTTGAGATTGATTTGGATTTTCCTAGATTTCAAGAAAACTATAAATACCCGAATAATGGGTTTAAACCTTTGTTTTTCAGATACTTAACCGTGTTATTTTTAGAGTAGTCAAAAATTAAGATTTGCTATATTGTACTTTTTTTTAGATTTAATCAAAAATTATATGACAATAATTTAACGGAACTCATAAAATCAAAATACTGATTACCAAATACTTAAATCATTCTTAATTCTTCATTTTTAATTTTTAATTTCCCCAATCCATAATTGTACTTATCAAATACATAACTCATAATTGGGGTTAAATGTAGAGTTGGCAGAACATTATTTTATAAAAGCCAAAGTTAACCATGGTTTTTAGCACGTTTTTAAAACGGACTTGTTTTAAGCAATAAAATCGCACCTCACAAATCGTACCTCGTAATTCGTAAATCTAAAATTCATGAAGTCAACTATCAAATTATTTTTGGGAATCATACTATTTGCCCATCAATCTTTTTCGCAAACTGCTTTTGCCAATCAAAAAAGACGGGAAATGGGGCGCAATCAACGAGAAAGGAGAAGTTGTGATTGAGCCGACCTACGAATTTGTGGGGAATTTCGACAAGGTGTATCAGGAAGGAAAGCCGATGCAGCTTTGGGCGTATTTCCGAGATAATGGAAAAACGGGCGTGATTGACCAACATGGAGATATTTTGGTGGCAGCGGAATTCGACCAAGCACAAGTTTTCCCGACTGGCGAAGTGGCGGTTTGGAAAGGGGCAAAAGTGGGTTTGACGAGTGCGGCCGGGGGAATGATTATTGAACACGAATACGATTATATTGAGCCGTTTCGGAAATGTTTTCAAGGTCAGATTTAAAGATAAATTCGGGATTTCCGATGCAGAAGGCAAAGTGATTCACTCGGCAATTTTCGACCGAATTGGAGAGTTGAAACAGAATGCTGTTTTGGCAACCGTAGAGCAAAATGGCAAGTTTGGCGTGATGGATTTCAATGGAAACCTGCTGTTGCCAACCGAATATGACAAGGTGGAGGTGGAAATGCTTTCGGCAACTGCTTACAAATTGAAGTCGATTGATGTGGTAAAAGTCGATGCCGATGGGAAGTTGGCGAGCAAGCAAAGTTTTAATAATCAGACAGATTTCGATTTGACAAAAGCGAAAGATTTGCGTGCGGAGACGAGCAAGTTATTGGGCGAAAAGCCCGAACTGAACAAGCCACGCTGGGAGAAAGAAGTGTTGAGCTACAAATTGGTCAATCCGTATGGGCAGAAAATCCTTCGGGAAGAGTTTTACATGGTCAGCCAAGATGAGGAATTGGGCTTGTCTTTGGCCTTGCACAACAACGAAAAATTGGACACCACAGAGGTTTTCTTAGTAGATGATGCGACTACGAAAGTGCTTTTCCGCCAAGTTGCCAAAGATTTGGTGCTGACGGATTTCGCACAATCCGATTGGGCGAGAATTTCCATTGACACGCTTTGGGATGCTTTGGTCAGCAAAACTGGCGAGTTGAAAACGCAAATCAGCGGACAGGAAATTACCAATATCGGCAATTTCGTAGATGGTTTGGCTTCGTTACAAATTGGGCAATCGCTTCGGGTTCATTGACACGAAAGGCGAAGTAGTGATTCCGTTGGAGTACGACATTGTGAGCGAGTTCAAAGATGGTTATGCAGTCGGGCGAAAAAACGGCAAGTTCGGAGTGATGGACAAAGCTGGAAAAGCAGTTGTGGCTTTCGAGCAAGATGGCGTGGCGCATCCGAGCGATGGCGTGGTGCGAATCAAACAGGGAAAGGGGAGAACTGGGAAATGGGGTTTGTTCGATTTGAAAGGAAAGCAGATTTTACCTTTTGAGTATGATATTATTGGCGAGTTCAATTCTGAAAATCAGGCGATTGTGCGAAAAAATGGAAAGTTCGGATTGATTGATAGCAAGGGGAACATCATAATCCAACCAACCATAAATGTAGATTGGATGGATTCTTTCAAGAATGCGGGAACTGCGCAAGTTGGTAGAGAATTGATTGTGGAAAATATTGCTGGAGTTCCCAAACGCAGATATAAATACATTGGTTATGTAGATTTGAAAGGCAAGTTTATTGTTGAGCCAAAATACAGCTACATCATCCATTTCGATTCGGTTTATCAGGCTGGCAAAGGTTTGGCGCAAGTTGTTAAAGATGATTTTGTTGGATTTCTCAACTCGAAAGGCGAAGAAGTGGTTGCCCCGAAATATGCGGGAATTCAAGGTTTTGAAAAGGCTTACATGGCAGAAAATGGCTTGGCGAAAATTGTCAATGCCGATGGGAAATTTGGTTACATCGACCACAGAGGAAATCAGGTTCTGAATCCTGCATTCTCTTCGGTAGAGAATTTTGAGGCGAGTTTGGCAGACACAATGGTTTGGGCAAGAGCTTCGGACAATGGGAAATTTGGTTTCATCAACTATAAAGGAGAAACCAAAATATCTTTTGTTTACGATAACATCAGCTTTTTCGAGAATGGAACTGCCATTGTGAAAAAAGGCAATAAATTCGGACTCATTGACCGAGAAAATAAATTGGTTTTGCCTTTGGAGTACGATGGAATTCGCTATTTGGACGGTTCTGACAGAAAGCTACTTTTAGTCAGAAAAATCAACCCGACTTATTACTATTTCTCACAAGATGGGAAAGTCGTGAAAACGGAACTTGCCACTGACTCCAACCAAAAAAATGAAGGAAAGAAAATATGATAAGTATAAATACCTGACCGATTTTGATGCGAATGGTTATGCGATAATTGAAGACGATAAATTGCAAGGGAATTGCCGACTCGGAAGGAAACGTAATTGTGAAGCCAAAATACCGTGAAATTGGCTTGTTCTCGGAAGGATTGGCGTATTTCCAAGAAGATGATAAAGACCGAAGCAAACGGAAATTCGGTTATTTAGACACGAACGGAAAGGAAATAATTGAACCTGTTTTCAGCCAAGCCACCGATTTTTCCGATGGAATGGCGGGAGTTTTGAAAGGGCGTTGGGGATTTGTAGATAAATCTGGAAAGTTGGTAATTCCCCACAAATACCGCACAATGCTTCCTTTTTCCGATGGGAAAGCAGTTGTGGATGACAATACGATTATTGACAAAACGGGCAAGCAATTGGGCGTTTATGGAATGAGCGGAAAGGTAATTGGCGGTTTCCAATCTGACCGAGCGATTGCCCAATCCAACACGGGGCAATTCCACATCAAACCCGATGGAACGCCCGCTTATTTCACGAAATACGATGAAGTGAGTCCATTCAATGGAAATATCGCTTTCGTAAAGCGTGGCGAGAAATGGATGCTGACCAGAGAAATGAACGGAATAAAATCGGAAGTTCCATTCAGCCGAGCGGATAAGGACAGCTTACATTGCCACCAACGGAAAACTCGCCAAGCGCAAAACGCCTTTCGGAACTTTGAAAGATGTAAAATGGACTTTGGTGGAAGATGGAATTTGGAAAGCAATTGACCTGAATGGAAACATTTTGGGCGAAACCACTTACGATGAAGTGCTTTCTGTCAACTCCGAAAACTTCTTGAAAGTGAAAAAAAATGAGCAGTATGGAATCGCCAATTCCACAAGGGGAATTTATTGCCGAACCCAAATTTGAAACATTTCTAGCCTCCGACAAGGACATTTACCGCTTGGAATACCAAGGAAAGATTGGTTATTTGAAACCGAGTGGAGAATGGATTTGGAAAGTGGAGTAGGGGATTTGCAAATGTGGAAATTTGCAGATGTGCAAATGGAAAAAATAATTTCGTTTGTAGGTCACTCTTCCCAAAGCTACTTTTTTTACACGCTACCAAACATCCTCTTCGCCCATTCCGTCAATCCTAGAAAACACATGGTCGAGATTGATGGAGACTTGAGGGGGAATATCAAGGGAAACGGTTTGATTGGAAGTAAAAGGAAGTTTTCCAATGAATTTCCCTTCGCCATTCAAAGTGTAGGCATGTACGATTCGGTCAATCGGATAGACAATCCATAATTTTCTGACTTTTGCCTTTTCATACTGTTGAAATTTTTCTTGAACTTGCTGTGGCGTATTTCCTGGCGAGTGAATCTCAATCACAAAATCTGGCGCACCGAAACAGCCTCTTTTTTTGATTTTGTTCGAGTCGCAAACAATACAAAGGTCTGGTTGAACAACTGTATCTTCATTTTCGAGAAGCTTTACATCGAATGGAGCTAGAAAAGTCGGCAAGGATTTCCTTTCAATGATTCCCACAATCGACCATGAAATTCTCCCACTAAAATTTGTTGAACAGAAAAGGTGGAGGGTTTCTTGAACACTTTGCCTTTCAGCAATTCTACCCGTTCGCTGAATCTCCAACCAAAATAATCTAAATAAGTGTAGGTTTTCGATAGATCCAAATCCGAGAAGTTCTCCATGGCTTTGCTGTTTGATTACCTAAAGTTAGTCATTTTTCTTAAATGACAGAAGAGCTATTTTTCTCTGAAATTCCGACTTTGGCTTCATGAACTCCAAAAGCAAATCATTGCCGTGAAAATGCCCAGCACTTTTATTGTCAGATTTCAGCTAGTGCATTGAGTTCTAAGTTAGTTTCTGTATTTTTTGGAATATTATTTTCTTCTGCAAAGCAAAATCTGATGGTTCGACATTTCGATGGTTCGGCAATCCGATGGTTCGACATTTCGGCATAGCCATAGCTACGGCTAAGAATTTTAATGCAGTAGAAGGAAATAAGAAACAAAAATAGCAACACGAACTTAGGATTTGATGCACTAGTTTATTACCCATAAAATTCAATTTCCAAAACAAACCCATAGCTTTGCCGAAAATTGGAAGTTCCATGTTAGAAATACATTATAATGATTGATACACACGCACATATTTACTCAGAAAAATTTTCCGAAGACCGAGACGCCATGCTTGCCAAGACTTTTGAGTCTGGAGTGAGCAAAATATTGATGCCCAATATTGATTTGGAGTCGATTGAGCCGATGTTGGAGTTGGAGAAAAACTATCCGAACCAATGTTACAGCATGATGGGTTTGCACCCTTGCTATGTGAAAGACACTTTCGAGGAGGATTTGAAAGTAATTGAGAATTGGTGGAAAAAGCGAGATTTCATTGCCGTTGGCGAAATGGGCTTGGATTTATATTGGGATAAAACCTTTTTTGAGCAACAGAAAGAAGCCTTCCGAATTCAGGCAAAATGGGCGATGGAGTTTGGCAAACCGCTCATTATCCACACCAGAGATTCGATGCAGGAAACCATTGAACTGTTGGAGGAATTGGAAAATGAAAAGCTATTCGGAATTGTCCATTGCTTCACGGGAGACTTGACAGATGCCGAGCGAATCATCGAACTCGGGTTTCATTTGGGAATTGGCGGAGTCGCCACTTTCAAGAAAGGTGGGTTGGATAAGGTTTTGCCTCATGTAGATTTGAAACACTTGGTACTTGAAACCGATTCGCCCTATCTCGCTCCAAAACCCTTCCGTGGAAAACGAAATGAGCCATCTTACATTCCCATCATCGCAAAAAGAGTTGCCGAACTCAAAAAAATTTCAGTAGAAGAAGTCGGGAAAATAACTGATGAAAATGCGGGAAAATTGTTTGGACTTAATTTGTAAAACGTAATTGATTACTGATGTTACGCAGACTTGATTTTCAACTAGCTAAGTAGTACAAAGTCTTTATCGGACTTGCGTTCAAGTCGCAAGTCCAAAGCAGTTCAAACAACCGATAGTGAAATACTTACAAAAAATCAAATAGGAACGTATTTAAGTTTATCTCCTTACTTTCGCTGTTTCAAGATTTTGCTGGCAAAGCGCAACAGTTAGATTGTCAGATGCACTACATGGTCAGCGTAAAAAATCCCGAAATAGGCATAGGTAACTTATTTCTAAGAAATGTGCAAGTTGCTACTCTGGGTAGTGATAAACTGGTAAGGCTAACAAAATAAAAACCATAGCGCAAGCGTCCGCTCAATGCTGTCAACTTAGTGATTTTTTATATTAAATCAGCGACTCGGGAGAGTCGCTGTACAGTTTGAATTCGTGCCATGACTCTCCCGATGGGACTCGCCTTCGAGTCGTCAAATTTGAGCGCTTTTTTACGAGTTTGAATATAGCATATTGATAAGGTGGAGCAAAAAATATGATTTTACAATTCTGTTTTTCTTAAGTTGACAACATTGAGCGTCCGCTTGTGCCGAATTATCCATAGAGTAGCCTTACCTCTTTCACACTACCGTATTTTGCTTTACAGAATGGAAGGACTTTTTGTTTGGCAATATATTTTGGAATGGCACGATATCTCACTAATTTCCCACTCCAATAAGAGTATGTTTGGATTGATTTTTTGGGAATTATACGAGATTTTCAAAACAGGCTTTGGCTATGTGTTTCTAAAATGCCTACCCTGCCCTAAAAGGGGAAGGAACTAAATCCCCCTCCTTTTGGAGGGGTTAGGGGAGGTAGTAAAGCTGAAATTTAAGCTATTGAGAAAAATTGTCATGTAGCATGGAAGAAAGCATTCTTTATAAGCCGTAGAAACCAAAAACTAGTCGATTCAAACATACTCTAAACTACTGAATTAGTGGAGTGTTTTTCTAACAATCTAATCATCTGCCCATCTAACTATCTATACAACCTATGCAAAAAATTTGGCTTATCATTTCCCGTGAATATTTGACGAGAGTTCGTAAAAAATCATTTATTATCATGTCCATTTTAGGGCCATTGTTGATTGTGGCGTTTTATGGCGTGGTAATTTGGTCAACAGTCGCTTCTGGCGGAGAGGAGAAAACGGTTTTGGTGATTGATAAAAGTGAGCAAATCGGGAATCAGTTAGAAGACGATAAAAATATTACTTTTCTACAAACTCCAAATGGAGAGTTGCCACTAGATTTGGCAATTTCCCAATTGAATAGTTCAGATTACGATGCCATACTTTATCTGCCTGATTTTGAGTTAGATAACCCAAAAGGATTTAAGGTGTATGTCAAGAAGAATTTATCGGCAAGCTCCGAATCCTACATCCGAAAGAATATTGAAAAGGAAATTGAGCAAATGCGATTGCGCAAAACAGGCGTTGACCCAAATATTCTAAAAAATGCCAAAGTCCGCATCTCACTCAACACTAAAGTGGTCGATAAAGATGGCGTGGAGAAATCGAGCAATGCAGGAGTAACCAGTATTATTGGCATAGTGGCCGGTCTGATTATTTATATGTTCATTTTTCTGTACGGAGTGCAAGTTATGCGTGGCGTGATTGAGGAAAAAACCAATCGAATCATTGAGGTTGTCATCTCTTCCGTAAAGCCTTTTCAGCTCATGATGGGAAAAATCATTGGCATCGCTGGGGTTGGATTGACACAAATTGTGATTTGGGTAGTTTTGGGTTCGGTAATTTCACTTGTTTTTAGTACTATTTTCGGACTTGACCAATTAGCAGAAATTCAACAAAGCGGTGGAGTAGGAGCAGAGCCTTCCCAATTCTGGAAGTCAAGAAATTCCACCAGAAGCTTTAAAAGCCTTGGAAGCATTTGAGGGAATCAACTTCCCACTCATTATTTCCAGTTTCTTTTTTTATTTCCTATTCGGATATTTAATGTACGCTTCCCTTTTCGGAGCAATTGGCGCAGCGGTTGATAGCGAAACCGACACACAACAATTTATGTTGCCCCTCACTATGCCATTGGTGCTTTCCATCGCCTTGTCGGGAATTATCATTACCAATCCGAATGGTTCATTGGCGTTTTGGGCATCGCTCTTTCCACTTACTTCCCCAGTAGTCATGATGATTCGTCTCCCATTTGTCGGCTTTCTCTTGGGAGTTGCTTTTATCTATGACCATTTTGATATTCTCATTCATAGGTTGCACTTGGCTGGGCGCAAAAATTTACCGAGTAGGAATTCTGATGTATGGCAAAAAAGCAAGCTACAAGGAAATGGCGAAGTGGATGTTTTACAAGGGTTAGAGAATGTCCGAATTAGAGAATTTGAAAATGTGGAAATCATACTACTGGACATTTCCAAAAATCAAGACCTCGGAAGGGTTTTCTGGGAGTCGCCATCGACACCACTCCGAGGGAATTTATTTGATTGTCTACAAATTTTGTGGTGTTTAGTAAACAGTAAAAACTAATACGCATTTTCTGCGCTAAAAGCGCAGAAAATGCGCTCTTCTCCTTCAAGCGTCCTCGCTTGAAGGCTACTCCGCAAAAATTGTCAGACAACCATTTATTTCTTCTGTTCATAAGCTCTATTAATTTGCTGTTTGATTGACCCTCACTCACAACAATTTGCAAATAATTCCTATTCAATTCGGAATTTTCATAAAAACACTCTATTATTCGGTTGGAGTTACGATTTAGTAACTTCTGAAGTAAAAAAATTTTTACTTAAAATCCAAAAATCAAATTGGCTTTGAAAATCATAGAAGAATAGAAGGTATTGGCGATAGTTACGCAAAAAAATTGACTGACTGCAATATAAAGACCGTAGAAGCTCTTCTGGAACATGGTGCTTCTAAAAGCGGAAGAAAGAAAATCGCTGCCGACACGGAATTGATGAAGGGAAAATCTTGGATTGGGTTAATATGGCAGATTTGACTCGCATTAAAGGAGTTGCCACTCAATTTGCCGAGTTATTGAAAAAGGCAGGTGTAGACACTGTAAAGGAATTGCGCACCAGAAATGCCGGAAAACCTTCATGCCAAATTGGTGGAAGTAAATGAAAAGCTAAAAAATTAGTTCGTGTAGTGCCAGGTGCTGAGCAAAGTCAAGCCGATTTGTTGAGCAAGCCAAAGAACTAGAGCCAAAGGTTACTCACTAGAAACCAATAATTCTGAAAAATAATTAATCCTTCCTCGAATTTTCGATAGAAGGATTTTTAATAACCTATGAAGAGGGTTGCACTCGAATTGGATGGTTCAAGGGAATTCAATTGCCACTTGCTTCAGCTGGTGGCCAATCTGAAGAGAGTTGCACTCGAATTGGATAATCCAAGGGAATTCAATTACCACTTGCTTCAGCTGGTGGCAATCTGAAGAGGGTTGCACTCGAATTGGATAATCCAAGGGAATTCAATTGCCACTTGCTTCAGCTGGTGGCAATCTGAGGATGGTTGCACTCGAATTGGATAATCCAAGGGAATTCAATTGCCACTTGCTTCAGCTGGTGGCAATCTGAGGATGGTTGCACTCGAATTGGATAGTCCAAGGGAATTCAATTGCCACTTGCTTCAGCTGGTGGCAATCCGATATATCCAATCATTTTTTTACCCGTAAAAACCCTCTTTTTTCCATTTACACATTCTCAAATTCACACATTCTCAAATCGAATTTACCAACCCAAGCCCACCAAAAGCAATTCGGTCATCAACTTGGCTTTCCGTTCGCAAGCAACATCATGCAATCTGGCTCGCCTGACAATTTTAGTTCTGTGTTTGGTATTTTCCACATCTTCGTTGATGCCCAAAATCCCAATACTTCTTGGTACTTTCTTCAATGCCAAATCCACGAAATCATTTTTCAGGGGAATGGCAATATAATAGTAATGGCAAAATTCTGCATTCTCTAGCGGGGCAATATTCGATTCAAAGCTTGCCAAGTTCGTCCGAATGCTCGCTCCAAAAATTAAAGGTTTCTCTAGCTTGGATTTCACAGCATCCTTCATTTGTGAATCATCTTCCTCCTGTTCGTTTCTTGGGCGCACAAAACCCACTACATCAATCTTATTCCCTTGCTCGGTCAATCTTTCGCCAGCCAATTTCCCAGGGATAATCCCCTTAAAAACCTGATGCCGAGCCACGAAGGTTTGCCTAAGCGTATATTCAAACCAAGTAGGGGAGCGGAGCGCATTGGCGATGTTGGCATGAAGCACCTCCTGCGGAGAGGTCAAATATTTCCTCCGCTTCTCCGAATCCAATTTCAGTTCAGTAAAAGAATCATCCTGAATGGCAAAATTTATTTCCTGTTCCGCCAAACTGAACGGAAGGTTGAATTGACTCGCCTCTTCTGCGCCCACTAAATATTCTTTCTCCACTTTTCGTTTCCTTCCTCGTTCCGTCTTTCCATGTTTGAGCGGGCGATAGGTTTTCCAAAGTGCCTTCAACTCATTGCGGATTCCCTCGCCACGCATTATCTTCTCTTTCAGCTCCAACACAATTCGCTCTGGAGCAATTGTGCGAACTTTTCCGTAAAGTTCCAACTGCTCAGGCGTAGTCTTGATTTGGCTTGCATCAATTTCCTCCACGTTCTCCAAACCCACAATCTCCATAAAAA
>CAVSOI010000012.1:0-618830 GCA_963729615.1 uncultured Cytophagales bacterium | reverse complement strand
GCAATATTGTAGCATAATTTCAATCCTATGAACTTAATTAGAGACTATAAACTCTTTTACTAGGCAGGAACGTCTGGCAAGGTTTCCAACCTCTGCCAGCATTTTCGCTGGCTCGAACTTGATGAGTTCATCATTTATCTGCCCAATATTCTAAAACGCAACTATTGTGTAAATCGTATGTTAACGCCCCTTATCCTTTTCAATAGTTGGCATTGTTTTGGAGCATTTGAGGGAAACCAATACGAGAAACTATGAAAATTTCTACTAAAATATTAATATTTCTATTTGTTTTCATGGCAAGTTTTACTGTGAAAGCACAAACAAAACTGCCAGAAATACTCATTCAAGCACAAAAAGCGATTCAAAATTCTGACCCGAAAGGCTTGGTTGGATTTTTCAACGAGAAAGTAGATTTGAACTTCGATGGGGAAATAAAAGCTTACAGCCAAACTCAGGCAGAATTTGTGCTGAAGGATTTCTTCAAAAAATATCCTGTTGTAAAATTTGAGTATGACCACACGAACAAATCGCCAGAAGGTTTGCTTTACGGAATTGGGAAATACACTTATAATGGAGGCGCATTTCTGGTCTATATTATGGTAAAGGATTTCAATGGAAAACAGATTATTGACACATTGAATTTCCACGAAGAAGACGAATAAGTCCAAGTGTAAAATAGAAAGAAAGTAAAATAGCAAATCAAATTGTTCTACATATTTTAAGTATTACTTGATTTAGTTTAATAGCTTTTGCAAAAGAAAATCAGCCAAAGAAGGAAACTTCTTTGGCTTTTTTTGTGGATTTTGATAAAATATTGGAATATTGACCATTTCATTCTAAAGCCAGATTCCTACTTAATCCAACCAAAATGCTTTACCTATTCCAATCCGAAAGACTTGGTTTCCGAAATTGGGAGAAAGCCGACTTGAAACCATTCCAACAAATGAATGCGAGTCAGGAAGTGATGCAATATTTCCCAAAAACACTCACTCCAACCGAATCTGGCCAGTTGATAGAAAGAATGCAAACTGCTTTTGAGCAAACTGGCTATTGCTACTTTGCGGTGGAGATTTTGGAAACGAAGGAATTCATCGGTTTCATTGGGTTAATGGAAAAGGAACTTTCTCCATTTGGCAAAATGACAGACATTGGCTGGCGACTCAAACCTTCGGCCTGGGGAAACGGATTTGCCACCGAAGGCGCAAAAAGATGTTTGGATTTTGCATTCAACAAATTAGGATTGAACCAAATACATGCAATTGCTCCAAAAGCAAACAATTCATCAATTTCTGTCGACGGAAAAGATTGGAATGTGCAAAATCGAGGAATTTGACCATCATCTGATGATGGAAAACGAAAGGCTGAAAGCCTGTGTTTTGTATTTGGTGGAGAGGTAACTTTCTGTAAATTATATGCTTTTGAATATAAAAATCAACTTTTATTGGCTTTTATACGTTTTTACATATAAATTTACTTGAAATATGCTTTTTATATCTAATTGCATATAATGAAAAACTTAGCCGAATTTGTCAAGAGGCGTAGAAAAGGAAGCGAGCCTAACGCAAGAAGAGTTTGCAGAACGTACTGGAGTGGCGCTGACCGTATTACGGAAAATTGAACAAGGCAAAACCAATCTCAGCATGGAAAAAGTCAATTTGGTACTTCGTATGTTTGGGCATGAGCTCGCTCCAATCAATAGTAAAGATTTGAATTCATGAGAAAAGGGAAAGTGTTTTACAAAAATCATTTGGCGGGCATTTTAACGGAAACAAACGAAGGGGAATATGTTTTCCAATACGATTCCCAATATGTGGAAAATTTTCCCAACAGTTTCCTTACGTTTACCATGCCAGTCAGCCCTACTGCTTACAAAGACAAAAGACTTTTTCCGTTTTTTGAAGGATTGATTCCCGAAGGCTGGCTGTTGGAGATTGCTTCAGAAATTTGGAAAATCAACCAAAATGACCGAATGGGTTTACTGCTGGCGTGTTGCAAAGACTGTATTGGAGCGGTAGGAATAGAACAAATATTGAGCGAGCATGAGTAATAAATGTCTATACTGCTACAATCCGATAGAAAAGCCGAATGAGTTTCATAAGAAATGTTCTTTAGAATTCTTCGGAAGTTCGAAATCTCCTACCATTGACTATTCTCTCAGTCAAATGGCGGATTTGGCTAAAAAAGTAATAGAAAGAAGCATTGCTGTAACGGGCGTTCAAACCAAGCTTTCAATGTCTCTGAACAAAGATACTGGGGAAGGATTGGGAAACCGATTGACAGCAATTGGCGCACTCAAAGGACTTTATATTTTCAAGCCTCCATCTGCTCATTTTGCCGAAATGCCTGCAAATGAGCATTTGACCCTGCGAATTGCCAACTCTTTCGGAATCAGAACCGTTCCATCTTCTCTGATTCGTTTGGCATCTGGCGAGTTGTGTTACATTACAAAACGGATAGACAGAACAGCGCAGAATGAGAAAATCCACATACTCGATATGTTCCAAATCACAGAGGCATTCGACAAATACAGAAGCTCGATGGAAAAAGTGGGAAAGGCTTTGGGAAATTATTCCAGCAGTCCTTTGCTAGATAAAGTGCTTTATTTTGAACTTGCTGTTTTCTCTTTCTTAACGGGAAATAACGATATGCACCTCAAAAATTTCTCTATGATTGAAAGCCAGTCTGGTTGGGTTCTTTCTCCCGCTTATGATTTGTTGAATGTAGCCATCGTCAACCCTAAAGATACAGAGGAATTGGCACTAACGCTTTCAGGGAAAAAGAGGAAATTAAAGCGAACCCATTTCGAGCAACTAGGCAAATCGCTTGAACTTACTGAGAAACAAATGGTTGGAGTTTTCAAAAGAATGCTAAAGAACAAGCCAAAAGCAATTGATTGGATTCAGCAATCTTTCTTGTCAGAAGAAATGAAAGTTGCTTACCAGGAGTTGTTGGAGTCGAGATATAGACAGATTGAGTTGGAATAATAGACGTCAAATCTCATCTTTTCTCTCTATTCTTTTCTCCTTTCTCTATTTTCGCTTAACTTCCAAATATAACTTGGCAGGAGCGAAATCCGAGCCGAAAGCAACCAAATCCAACTAGAAAATATAGATGATTAAATCAATGACAGGGTTCGGAGCTTCCCGAATCGAGACAGATAAAATGAATTTGAGTATTGAAATCAAGACTTTGAATTCCAAGTTTTTAGATACAATTGCCCGTTTGCCTTCCATATTCTCTAGCAAGGAGATTGAAGTAAAAAAAATGTTGAGCGAGAAACTGATTCGTGGCAAAGTGGTCATGTCTTTCAGTTACGCCAGCAACCAATCGGTTTCCGAGCTGAAAGTGAATAAAGAAGTGGTGATGAACAATTACCAAATCCTGAAAGAAACTGCCGATGCGCTGAATGCCAATGATGCCGACATTTTCCGATTGGTTATGCTCATGCCCGATGCCTACACGCAAAGTGCAGACGAAGATGCGTTGGAGGAAATTTGGAAGGAAGTGCGCAAAGTGATTGCCCAAGCCATTGATGCTTGCGATGAATTCCGCTTGCAGGAAGGAAAAGCATTGAGCAAAGAGTTTGAGGGCTATATTTCCCAAATTGGCAACCTGCTGGAAAAAACTGCGGAAAGAGACCCAGAAAAGACTCGCTCACATTCGCCAAAAACTGCACAAACAGGTAGAAGATTTTGTGAATCACGAGAATTTCGATGCCAACCGATTTGAGCAAGAGTTGGTTTATTATATCGAAAAGCTAGACATCAGTGAAGAAAAGGTAAGGCTGAAAAATCATTTGGAGTATTTCATCGAAACGCTCCACTCGGCTGACTCCAACGGGAAAAAGCTCGGTTTCATTGCCCAAGAAATTGGCAGGGAAATCAACACTATCGGCTCAAAAGCCAACGATGGGGAAATTCAGAAATTGGTAGTGGGAATGAAAGAGGAATTGGAGAAAATAAAAGAACAGGTGCTGAATATTGTATAAGTACAAGTAAAAAATAGAAAGATAGTAAAATATAGATAAATGCCTTGACTTTGCATACCGTAGTGCGGTTTTCCCTAACCGCAACTATTCAGGAGCATTATTCCATAAGGAAAGTATGCAAAGTTAAATCAGTTATCTATAGCAAAGTAATTTACTGGAAATCAGATTTTTACAAGAATCTAATAGACCTTATCACGATTGGTTTATTATACTCGTTTTTCAGCTCGACTCAGAGAGTCGAGGTACGAATAAACGCTGTAGAATGAGTTTCCGTACACACTCAAAACGGCAAACTTGGTTATACAAAGTCAATCGTGATAATATCTAATATTGTCAATTAAATCTTTACACTTACTTAATGCTGTTCAAACTATCGTCATGATAAATTGGGTTGAGGTAGAATGAATCATTCTACCTCAACCCAATTTCTTTCCCAATCCATAGAGGTTGTCCTTGAAAGTACAATCCCCAAATCAACCCTTTCTTTTCAATACTTTCTGCACGGCTTCTACGATGTTTGAATCTTTCAAACCATATTTTGCCAAAAGTTCGTCAGGAGTTCCACTTTCGCCAAAGCTATCGTTTACGGCAATGATTTCGATTGGAGTGGGAAGCTGTCTGCCTAATACTCCAGCAACGCTTTCACCCAATCCACCCAAAATCTGATGCTCTTCAGCAGTTACGACTGCGCCAGTTTTGCGAGCAGATTTCAGAATTGCCTCCTCATCTAAGGGTTTGATTGTGTGGATATTGATGATCTCCGCACTGATTCCCATTTTCTCTAATGCTTCTCCAGCCAAAATTGCTTCCCAAACTAGGTGTCCAGTTGCCAAGATAGTTACGTCTGTTCCCTCATTGAGCATAATTGCCTTCCCGATGACAAACTCTTGGTCGGTTGGCATGAAAACAGGCATTTTTGGTCTGCCGAAACGTAAATAAACTGGTCCTTCATGGTCGGCAATGGCAATGGTTGCCTGTTTGGTCTGATTGTAATCGCAAGGGTTGATTACCGTCATATGGGGCAACATTTTCATCATTCCCAAATCTTCAAGGATTTGGTGAGTTGCGCCATCTTCTCCCAAAGTCAAACCTGCGTGGGAAGCGCATATTTTCACATTTTTCTCTGAATAAGCAATTGACTGGCGAATTTGGTCATACACTCTTCCTGTGGAAAAGTTGGCGAAAGTTCCTGTGAAGGGGATTTTTCCACCAGTTGCCATTCCTGCGGCAATTCCCATCATGTTTGCTTCGGCAATTCCCACTTGATAAAATCGGTCGGGGAATTGCGCTTTGAAATCTCCCATTTTGAGTGAGCCAGTTAGGTCAGCACAAAGTGCCACTACATTTGGGTTGGTTTTGCCCAACTCGGTTAAACCGTCTCCAAAACCAGAACGAGTATCTTTTTTCTCTGTGAATGGGTATTTTTTCATGAGTCTTAATGCTTATATATATGTTATGGAATGCCTTTGGTGGCGAAAGTAATCAGAATTTGAGAAAATATGGTTTCAATTGGTGGATTTCAAAGGATAAAATGTAATGTAGAAAACTGACTACTCATTCTCCATTCCCAATTCAAATCCCAAATCTTGCTTCTCATTGCCGTAAAATCCTTTAATAGGCGCAGAAAGTTTGATTTCTGCATTGGCAAGTCGTTTAAAAAGCTCCAGATTGATTTCCGACTTTGTGGGCAAACTTCGGTTTCCTTTTTTAATGAAGTAGAGGAAAATCAACTCCAAAGAATAGTCTCCGAAGTTATTGAAAGCTACATAAAACCGCTTTTCTATCTTGTTGGATTCCACCAAATCCGCACCCAATTGATTCAGAATATCCACCGCTTCTTGCAGTTTTTCGGGTTGGATATGGTAGTTCAAGCCAATTTTGGAAATTACCCTTCTGGCCTGTTCCGAACTGACGTTTACCGATGGACTATTTGCCAATTTGGAGTTGGGAATGGTTACAATCCTGCCTTCAAGCGTGTAGATTCTTGTACTTCTCAATCCAATCTCCTGCACCCAACCTTCGTAGTCGCCAAATTTGATTCGGTCTTTGACACGGAATGGGCGATCGGCAAAGATGTTGAAACCTCCAAACAGATTGGAAACTGTATCTTGTGCAGCGAGAGCGAAAGCCAGCCCTCCAATGCCCAATCCTGCCAAAAGTGCCGCCACATCGTAGCCCGCATTGTTCATGGCAATAATGAACGCCAAAACCCACACAATAATTTTGATTCCACGCCTGATGACGGGCAACAATTGGTCGTCTAAATCAGAATCGGTTTTTTCGGTAATCGGCACAACATATTCCTCCACAAACGAATCAAAAAGGCGGTTGATAACCCAAGCGATATTAAAGATGATAAGAATGTAATAGACACGCCCAATCCATAAATGAACGCTCGGCTCGAAGTGAAGTACAGAATAAAGTGCCTGCCAAATGCCGAAAATGATGATGGCAAAAACCAGTGGCCCTTCAAATTGGTCAATCAGAATATCATCGAACTTGCTAGCAGTTTTCTTTGTCCAGCGTTTCAGCACGTTTTTGAAAAGCCAATAAACCGCCCTTCCCAAGGCCAATGAGCCAACGATGATGAAACCTGCCAAAAGCCAGTTTCCGATAGTGTTTCCGTAAAAATCTTTGGTAAAGAATTCTTCAAACATTTTGTAAAGAAATGTAAACGACAAAGATAGGAGAAATTTACAGAATTTGGTGGTTTGATTCGGTAATCTGATAATAAGAAGAGGGAGGAAGGAGGAAGGAGGAAAGAAGAAAGAGGAAAATGTAATGCTTTGGAAAACTCAATCGGCTACGGATTTAAATTCAGAGCATAGCAGAGTTTATGAACACTAATTCATTATGAAAATCGCAGACTGGCGGGTCTGCCGACACCGCCAGCTATTCAGCTGTTTTTTGTTCACAAACTTTAGTTTCTAGCATAAAACACAAGTACAGAATACCCCAATTATGAGTTATGTATTTGATAAGTACAATTATGGATTGGGGAAATTAAAAATTAAAAATGAAGAATTAAGAATGATTTAAGTATTTGGTAATCAGTATTTTGATTTTATGAGTTCCGTTAAATTATTGTCATATAATTTTTGATTAAATCTAAAAAAAGTACAATATAGCAAATCTTAATTTTTGACTACTCTAAAAACAACACGGTTAAGTATCTGAAAAACAAAGGTTTAAACCCATTATTCGGGTAGAATAGAAATAGATGTAAGGCAAATATGTCCACCTGCTTACCCGCTTTTTTCCTTCTTCCTTCTTCCTTCCTCTTTCCTCTTTCCTCTGAAATCTCATCTAAGGCCAAATTTTCACAGAACTTTCCTTTCCAGCTTCCAACTCCAGCCAGATTTCTAAGGTTTTGGATTCGGGATTCCAGAGTTCTTCCACGATTTCGATTTTAGGATTCTGTCCTTTTTTCTTCATTTTATAAGGTTCTTTCTCCAAACCATGAATTACAAATTTCACAATTCTACTTTCGAGGAGGCTGTAATTTTCGCCCATTTCCGATTCAACTTCCAGTTCCAACTTTCCACTTTTGTACTTTGCCTCGAATTCCACAATTTCAAACTCTCCCTTTTCAAAAGCGTTTGGAGTTATTCCATCATCATCGTACATTTCGTACTCAACTTCGGTTACGAACATATCGTGGAAATAATGAACGGTAAGCATATTGGTAGAATATTCTTTCGTGATATTCTGTACGGGTTCTGCCGTTGGAATGAATGAACCTGCACGGGCAAAAACGGGAATTCTGTCTTCTTCTAGTTGGATTGTATAAGATTTCCCTCCTTCATATTTTTCTCCCGTATGGAAATTGAACCACGCATTGTTTTTGGGTAAATAAATTGTTTTTTCTTTCAATCCGGCTTCCAAAACTGGGGAAACAATTAAGTTATTGCCCCAAAAATAAGTGTCCGCCACTTTTAGAAGTTCAGGATTGTCCATTTCCTCAAAGAAAAGCGGACGCATGAATGGCAAGCCTTTTTGGTTGTTCTCAAAAGCCAGATTGTAATTATAAGGCAACAAGCTATAACGAAATTCGATGGATTTTTTCGCCAGCGCTTTCGTTTTCTCATCCCAGAAAATGGGTTCGGCAGGAATATTTTCTTGTGCGTGAGGTCTGAAAATGGGTTGGAAAACGCCATATTGCAACCAACGAGTGTAAAGTACGGAATCAGGTTTTTCGCCACCTGCAAAACCGCCCAAATCTAAGTGCATGTCAGCCCAAACCTTGCATTCCCATTTGCAGGGCAATTTCGGGTTGAGATTTCAAACCTCCCCAACTTCTGTTCACATCGCCCGACCAGGGAATCATTCCGAAACGTTGCGAACCAGAATAGCCCGCTCGCATCAGGTTGAAAACTCGCTGATTGGGGAAATCCTTTCGGAATCCTTCGTAAACCAATTCCGCCCAATTGTGTCCGTAAATATTGTGGACTTCATCGGCAGTTCCCGTGGCGTGTAGCAACTCCGATGGATGCACTTCAGGTTCGCCCAAATCGCCCCACCAACCTGCTACTCCAAGGTTGGTATATTCTTTGTAGATGTCCCAAAACCATTCTTTTCCTCGTTTGTCGTAAATATCAATCAGCCCCGTGTTTCCGAAATAGAAATCATATTTGAACGGATTTCCCACCGAATCTTTCCCCAAAACGCCTTTTTCCACGGCCTCGTCCCATTTTTTGGAGGTTGTCAGTACGAAAGGTTCGGTAATTAAGATTGTTTTCACGCCTTCTGCATCGAAATCATCAATCATTTTCTTGGGAGTTGGGAAAGAATCTGTCAGAAATTCTAAGTTTCCCATGTGCCCTTTAATGTCTTTTCCGAACCAGTAAATGTCCAAAATGATGGCTTCGAGTGGAATTTCCGATTTCTGAAATTCCTCCACAACATTTCTGGCTTCCTTCTCGGAATGATAGCCAAATCGGCTGGCGAAATTTCCGAAAACCCAGCGTGGCGGAAGCGGTTGTTTGCCCGTGAGCGTGGTGTATTGGTCAATCAAATCCTCCCAATCGTCTCCTGCAATTACTTGGTAAACTTTGCGCCCACTAATGGTTTCGTATTGCAAAGTATTGTCTTTTTTACTGTCCAAATCCAAAAAACCAATCGGAGCATTGTCGAAATGGATGGCGTAGATTTTAGAGGAAATGACGATTGGCAAAGTGAAATTCATCAGTTCCGAGCGTTCTTCGTAACCATAATGCGCTTTATTGTATAACTCCAACCGATGTCCTCTTCTGTTCATACCCAAAGCCCTCGCTCCTCCGCCAAATAAAACTTCAGAATCGGTCAGGTTGAATTGGATTTTCTCCAAACTATCTGTTTTGATGTATCCCGCCTTTTCGGAAATGAGCGGTTCAGATTGGTAATCGTAGCTAATTTTAAAAGGTTTCTGCTGGATTTCAACGGCAATCCCGTCTGTCTCGAACCTGATTGTGCCATCTTTCTCTGTGAGTTTGGATTTCACATCTTCTGGCTGAAGAACCACCGCATGAGATTCACCCTGAAACTCCTCGCCCTTTGGAATAAAGTGCGTTTCTATGATTTTGGAGTTCATGGCTCGGAACTGATACGAGCCGTCCGTTACCTCTACAGAAAGCCAGTCATCCATCATTTTATGGCTGATGTAATTTCGGGAATTGCCTTGCGCTTTGGTTTGGATAACTCCGAAAGCGAATAAAAAGAGAACGAAAAATAGAGATTTCATGTAGTTGATTGTTTTTTGAATAAATCCAATTGTATGTTAACGAATTTTACAGAAAAGGAAAAGAAAGATTTGCTAATTTGTAAATGTGATAATTAGAAAATGCGTAAATGAACTGATTTGAAAGTGTTATTTGTGATAATTCCATTGATTATTTCAATGAACTGGGAATCAATCAAAAGCTTATTCAATTCAATAGTAGCCAAAGCAATGACTCCAGCGGAGTGCCGCCCAGCTGACGCTCAATGCCATTAAGTTAAGGAGTTTCGTCTTCAGTCAGCATGACCCGGCCAGAGACTGATTTCCATTTTCGGCACAGGTTGGCGATTGCGCCCCCAGAAAGAACCTGCGCCAGCGTTTTACGCTGGTTCGAGCGTCCACGCTCGAACCAAATTCACACTACTTAATGGCATTGAGCGGACGCTTGCGCTATGGTTTTTATTTTATTAGCCTTACCAGTTTATCACTACCGATTATTATTTCCCTCGCTCCGTAGGTACGAAATCTGTATGCTTAAAACGAAAATCCTACGTAGAATTGAAGGTTCTGATTTCTTAATTTGGTAGATTCATCGGTAGGGAAGCCCAGTTTCTCTTCCATAAAAATGACTTCTGTCAATCCTGCTATGTAGCGAATTCCGAAATTGACTTTCTCCAACTCATAGCCCAAGCCCGAGGCTATTCCCGTGTCAGATGGCTCAAAAACTTCTTCATTGTTGAGTTCCGCTCCGCTGAATTTCACTTTTGAGGAAAGCAAAATATCGAATTGAGGACCAAAATGAAGGCTCAATCTCTCTGTTGGGTAAATTTTGAAAATGAGGGGAATATTCAGGTAATGGAGTTCAATATCAAAATCTCCGTCCTTCTCAAATCCCGCACCTTGAGTTGAAAACTGCAATTCTGGCTGAATGACGAAACGATTTCCAACCTCTACATCTGTATAAATGCCAAAATGGAAACCTGAATTTATACTTGTTTGGTTGGCATATTTCCCGTTGAACGTGGTCAAATTCAATCCGCCTTTGATTCCAAACCTGCTTTGTTGGGCATTGAGGCTTGAATAAAGAATTGCAAAGAACAGGAGTAATGGTAAGGATTTCATTTATTTCTGGCTGAATTGACACGCTGATTTGACCAAAACTACGTTTTTCCTATCAATCCTTCCGACTTCGCAGGAAATTTAAAGTCATCCTGCACAAACAAATAACTCTTCCAAATCCACCGAGAAATACTAAGTGAAAGAAATTAAATAAAGTACCCCAGTTGGCTTGTTCTTTTGCCTGCCAGAATCACCTAAAAATTTAACCGTAATTCCACTATGCTGAAATTTTTACGCAATCTTGGCAATCGGAATGCCGAACCACCAAAATAACTACGCCTTTATGGCGCATTTTATTTAAACTCTTTCACTAATTTTGCGAGTTGGAAAAAAACAGAAAATAGATTTTATGGATTATCAGAAAAACAGACCTTCTCCTTGGATTGGTTTACTCATACTTTTTGCATTCGTTTTGGGCGGGTTGTTCGTTGGGCAATTCTTTTCAGGACTTATTGCCCTCGCTTTCGGGATGGAGATTACACAAATTGCCAGCGGAAATTTAGCGGGAATCTCCAAAACAGGATTACTCTGTATGCAGTTTGCTGCCGCTTTTTCTTTGTTTCTGCTTGCTCCTTATGTTTTCCTCAAAACTGCCGATAAGCTCAATCTCCAAAAAGGAATTTTAGATTTTTCAGGTTCGCCAAAAACCTCAGCTTTGTTGCTCACGGTAGTAATTGTACTTTTCTATTTCCCATTGAGTGGCTATTTGGTGGGAATCAACGAAGCCATGGAATTCCCCGAAAGTTGGTCGGCATTTGAGCAGACTTTAAGAAACATGGAGGATTCTTCCAAAGCGTTAATCGAATACATCATCCAATTTGATTCGTTCGGCTATTTCCTCTTGGCATTCTTAGTGATTGCCATTTTGCCAGGAATTGGCGAGGAATTCCTTTTCAGAGGAATATTGCAGAACTATTTCCGAGCGATTTTCAAAAATCCACACGCTGCCATTTGGGTTTCCGCCATTCTTTTCAGCGCACTCCACATGCAATTTTATGGCTTTTTGCCCCGAATGGTTTTGGGCGCATTGTTCGGCTATCTTTATCTTTGGTCGGGCAAACTCGTTTTCCCCATGCTTGCTCATGCGCTCAACAATGGTTTCACACTAATGTTGGTTTATCTGAATCAAAAAGAATTGAGTTCCGTTAGTTTGGATGACACAGAATCTGTTCCTATTCTATTGGCTTTGGCATCTTTGGCAATTACTTTAGGCTTGATGTGGATTTTCCGAAATTGGTCGGGAACAAATCATAGTCAATTCGATTCGGAGACAGTCTAACATCTATTATCTAAAATCTCATATCTCTTTTACAATGAAAATAGCAATTATAGGAACGGGGAATGTGGGCGGTTCGCTCACGAAAGGTTGGGCAAAAGCTGGGCATAAAATTTTGCTTGGAGTGCGGGATTTGGAAGACGAGAAAGTGAAGGAATTGGCAGATTTCCACGAAAATATCAGTATTTATTCCGTGCGAGAAGCGGCACAGAAGGCAGAAGTCATTTTGTTGGCCGCAGTTCCGCAAGCCACCAAGGAAATTGCCGAATCTATGGGCGGTGTTTCCGAGAAAATCTTGATTGATGCCATGAACTCCATCGGCAAAAAGCCAGAACCTTTTGCCAACACTTTCGATGCGCTCAAGGCGTGGACAAATGCGAAATCCATTGTGAAATGTTTCAACTCCACAGGTTTTGAAAATATGCTAAATCCTATTTACGAGGGAGTTGGGATTGATATGTTCATGGCTGGAAACAGCGAAAAAGGCAAGGCAACAGCCAAACAGCTTGCCCTAGATTTAGGTTTTGCCAATTGCTACGATTTTGGTGGAGACGACAAAGTGCAACTTCTGGAGCAGTTCGCCCTCGCCTGGATAAACCTCGCCATTATGCAAGGGCAAGGCAGGGGAATTGCTTTTAAGGTGTTGGAGAGAAGAGATTAGATTTTAGATATAAGAAATTTAGAATGACAAAAAAATATACAGTTATTGATCTTTTTTGTGGTTGCGGAGGACTTTCCTACGGTTTTAGTCAGGCTGACTATGATATTGTATTGGGAGTTGATAGCTGGAAAGATGCTATTTCTACATTCAATCACAACCATGAAAACCCTGTTGGAATTGTGGCAGATTTATTCAAAGAAACGCCAAAAACAATAAGCAAAAAAACAAAAGTATTGAAAGCCGATGTAATTATTGGCGGACCACCTTGCCAAGGCTTTTCAATTGCAGGGAAAAGGATTTTAGATGATGAAAGAAATCATCTATATAAATCTTTTGTATCATTTGTTGAATTTTATAAGCCAAAAGTCTTTCTGATGGAAAATGTTCCCAATATCATATCTATGGGAAATGGCATTGTGAAAGATGCAATAATCAAAGATTTTGAGAAACTGGGTTATAATGTAGTCTACAAAATTTTATTAGCTTCGGATTATGGTGTTCCGCAAAATAGAAAGAGGGCGTTTTTTGTTGGAATCAAGGGCAACCAAGAGTTTGAGTTTCCAACTCCAACAATTGAAAAACGCATTGTCTCAGAAGAGGCAATCTCTGACTTGCCAGAAAACTCGGTAGCAAACGGAACGAAGTATGTCAAAAAACACACATCGGAGTATCAAAAAGAAATCAGGAAAAACTCAGATGGGATTTACAACCACGAAATCACGAACCATAAGGAAAAAACTGTTGATATAATTTCTATGGTTCCCGATGGGGGAAATTATAAAAGTTTGCCCGAAGAATTGCGAAATACTAGAAGGGTCAATATTGCTTGGACTAGACTGAACAGCCAAAAACCGAGTTTTACAATTGATACGGGACACAGACATCATTTCCACTATAAGTTCAACAGAGTTCCTACAGTAAGAGAAAGTGCGAGAATTCAGTCCTTTCCTGATGATTTTATATTTCAAAGTAACAAAACAAGCCAGTATAAGCAGGTTGGGAATGCTGTGCCTCCTATATTAGCTGAAGTTCTAGCAGAATCTATAAAGATGTATTTATGAGTAAGGTTTCAGTATATCAAATACCCGATGAATACTTTTTTAGACTTCATCACGTAAGACCTCGTTTTAAAAATGATGTTGAGGAAGTTCTTTTGTATGTATCGACTTCTATTTCTGAAATGGAAACATCGCCAAAAAACGAGTTCAGAGAAAACTTAAACCAAGTCCTATTTGGATTTAAGAAGAACGCTTCATCAACTCAAAAAACCATAGACAATTGGAGAACTGAAATCTCTACATTATTCGCATTCATTCAAGAGAATAACGGATTAGCAAAACCAAGTGTAAGCGCTATAAGGTTATCAAATAATCAATATTTGGATGAATTTTTCAACTATTTTTTATATACATTTCAATATCCCGGAGGACATATAAAATCTCAAAATGTAATTAAACAAATTGAGGCTAAAGTAAGGTTTAAACCTTGTGGATTTATTCTACAATTGTTGATCGAGGGCGAAAAACTATTAGGCAAACCATTTAGTTTTACAGCAGAAGAATTAACACAATGTGCGTATTTTGACTTACGAGTAACTAGAGATGGGAAACATCCAAAGGAAGTTGCTAAAATGATAATCAAACATAGGACTGAAAAAATATCATACAATCATAAATATGAGCAATTAAAGAATCCAAAAACAGGTAAATACCCATCAAAAGGAGATTTGCACAGATATGCTGGGGATATTTTAGATTATATGGTCTTAGCTAACTTACTAAACGATAAAGGAACTGGGTATTATTACTATCTAAATGATGAAAACAAAGACACAATTAACTATCATTTAAGTAATTCTACTTGGTATTCTGGTTATGAAAAATTCTATAACAAAGAGGAAATCACTAATCCTGAAATAGCTAATTTAGAACAAGATTGGTTCTCTTATGTCAATAGTTTCGATAATATAGAAGCATTTACCCCATCCTTAAGTGCATCTGAATCGGAAAGTATTTCTAGCATTATTCAAGAATATTATTCCCGTATTAAAGGAGATAGAGCAGTTCCGACAAAAATCATTGGAGATTATGGAGAAAGTTTAATCCTTGCACACGAATACTTAAGGACAAAAGAAACTAAACGTCAACACTTAATAAACAAAATACCTACTCCATTAGGAGTTGGATATGATATTCAGAGCGTTGAAATCGAAAAAAGAAAAAGATATATTGAAGTCAAAACAACAAAATCCCGTAAGGCTTTGAAAAATAATAGATTTAAACTAACACCAAATGAATGGGATACGGCAGATACAATTGGAAATAATTATTTTATTTATTATTTAGTTGCAAATGAAAATGGAAAAAGGCTGTTCATTATTCAGAATCCAGTGAATCAATATAAACAAGGGAATTTGAAAGTTGACAAGAATTTAGTTGTCGAATTTTCACAAAAAGCGGGCAAATGGCAAACATTATTAGAAATACAAAACTAAAGGTAGTATCACTATTTAGTGGCTGTGGTGGTATGGATTTAGGAATTCAAGGAGGATTTGAATTCTTAAATAAAAGCTATAATCCATTGCCATTTGAAGTGGTTTATGCGGCTGATAATGACCCATATGCTACAAAAATATATAATAGCAATTTCAAACATAAATGCGAAACCAAAGACGTAAGAGATTTACAAATCAAAACACTTCCTGAACATGAGGTTTTATTAGGTGGTTTTCCTTGTCAATCATTTTCTATAAGTGCACAGAATCCTCCTAGGCTCGGCTTCAAAGATGAGCGTGGTAAGCTTTTTTTCGAAATGGTAAATGTTTTAAAGGAAAAACAACCAAGATTCTTCATTGCCGAGAACGTGAAAGGATTGCTTTCTGCAAATAAGAAACAAGCGTTTCCTATGATTGTGAAGGAATTTGAGAAAGCAGGTTATTATGTAAAATATAAATTATTCAATGCTTCGGAATACGGCATTCCACAAAAAAGAGAACGTGTTTTCATAATGGGTTTCAAAAATCATGACGATTTTGTTCGCTTCAAGTTCCCTTACCCAACCACTCTGAATGGTTCAAAAGTCAAGTTGAAAGAAGTGATTGATTTGAAGGCAAATAGTGAAGAAAAGTGGTTTTTCAGTGAAAGAGCTGTTCAAGGGATGATGCGAGTACGAGAAAAGATGAATAAAGGTCGGAATCAGGACTTGGAACAGCCCTGCAATACAATCAGTTCTCACTTAGCTAAAGTAAGCTTGAACAGTACTGACCCAGTACTTAAAATACATGGCAGATACAGAAGGTTCACTCCAAGAGAGGCATCGAATATTCAATCTTTTCCAGAAAATTTCATCCTAAATTCTGTTTCTGACAACAGGCAATACAAAGCCATCGGAAATGCAGTTCCACCAGTTTTAATGTGGCACATTTCAAATGCTTTGACCGAACTGCTGACAGAAAAAGCTGAATTGAAAAACAACTTATTTAAAAAACTGCAACCTGCAAAAATAAATCAAGATATTGACGACAGAAAATGGTCAGAACAGCTTTCAATGAATCTATGAACTACAAATAAACCTCCAAATCATCTGGCAACTCGTTAATGTCATTCTCCACAGGAGGAATGTAAGAAGCAAAGGTTGGGATTGCCTTCTGGAGTTCTGAGACAAATTGTTTCGCTGGATTGACCGCATCGAAAATGGCATCGAAATTAAGTTGCATCTTTTCCCATTCTTCTGCCGGGATTTCGGTTTCTGCACCACGGTCGGGGAGAATGAAAACTTGTTTTTCGAGAGCGGAAATGTAGAAAAGCACGCCAATCTCGTCTTGCGTATGCCTGATTCCCGCTTTCTGGAATAAAGCCCGAGCCATAATCTCCACCTGCCTGTTCTGTTTGGATTTGGAAATAAACAGAATCATTAAAGGTTTCATTGCCAATGGCAGAATCATTCCCACAAAAAAAGCGAGGACAGTTGCCGAGTAGAACACATCATAACCTACCACCAAGTGCGTGAAAGTCATGAACGTGAAAGCGATAAAGCTGAAAATTACTCCCCACCAAACGGGCGTGCTACTATATTTGCCCGAACGAGGTTTGGCAACCACCACAATTTCTGCCAGAGATTGATTCTCTAGTTCGGCAATGGTTTCCTGAATATTGGCTTGAAAGGCGGAGTCAAAATACTTCATGTTCTTTTGCTTTCGGATTTATTACTCAATTTCAGCCAAAAAAGTAAAACTTGTGCTCAATTCGCAAATGCAAATTTTACGATTCGATACAATTTGGCTCTACAACAAATATATGCAATAGAGTGCATGTTAGAAAATGGGAATTGTTAGCGAAAATAGCCGAATTTGCTGGGGAAGTAAATTTACTGCGAGCAAGGGGGAATAAAACGAAATACAGAATCTGCCAATAGTCGCATATAAAATTGCAAATGCTTTCCAAGTTGAACATTGCAACCGCATTTAGGCTCAACGAATGGCAAGAATTGATAGATTCAGGACTATATCAGTCCAGCAGTTTTCTTACGTTCGTTCAAATATTCTTCTTTGAAATTAAGACTATTTGTAATCCCAAATCTATTGTACGATTCTTCATCGTAGGCTTTGGCGGCTTCAAGTTCAGAACTGAAAACGCCTAAATAAATTCTTTCCCCAGCATCATAGAGTACTGCTCGAAATCTTTGTCCGTCTTTGGAGACTCCTCTAAAGCCGACTGTTGCAGATTGCGAACGTCTCAATTTTGTCATGGTTGTCCATTCTAAATTGGCGAGCTGGCAGTCTAACTTTTTGCCATTTTTCACTTTCACGAAAAGCTTCTTGCCACTTTTTGGCATTTCAATAAAGTTTTCTGCCAAGTATTTATGCAAATAATAGGTCTTGATTTTCCCAAACTGCATAAATTGAAGTACAGCATAACCAGCGGAGTGCAAACGCCACCCTTCATGTAAATTGTTTTTCTTGAGATGTGCAAATCCTCGTCTGCACAGCTTGACTTTCTTGTCTGAATTCCCTAATTCTAAGTGCATAATCAAAATCATTAGATGAAAAAATATAGGCTAGTAAACTCAGAAAGAATACATTTCCTAATACAGCTGAAAAACCAGAAGCAAGCTTCACTTGCCCCACACCTAAAGATATTGTTTTTAAAGTAAGTAGTTGACGTGAATGCGTTTGAGGTTGGACAACACAAGAAATTATTGCTTTTGTGCTATTTTTTGATGTTAACAGGCTTTGTCAAAGGCTGTTTTATCCTAATTCTTATTAGAGATTATGAACACTAATTTAATATACGCCTTGGCAAGGTCTGTTGGAAGCCACCATCGACACCTCTGCCAGTATATGTTTTTATGTGCGACCGAGATGCGCTCTATAACCGCAATTATGAATTAGAGTATGTTTGAATCTTGGTTTCTACGGCTTTTCAAAAATGCTTTCTTCGTTATTTTCCCCTCACATAGCTTTGGCTATGTGGGGAGAAAATGCCTAGTGCATTAAATCCTAAGTTCGTGTTGCTATTTTTGTTTCTTATTTCCTTCTACTGCATTAAAATTCTTAGCCGTAGCTATGGCTATGTCGAAATGTCGAACCACTGCAATTTTTGCTTTGCAGAAGAAAATAATATTCCAAAAAATACAGACACAAACTTAGAACTCAATGCACTAGGCTAGCCTCAAAAATAAACTGAGACAAATCAGAAGCTTGTTTAATTTTCATTCCTTAAGTAGTACAATTTTTTTTACCTTTCGCCATTTCCCTTGCCTTTGCTCAATTGCAGAGAAGTCAGAATCACTAGTAAAATTCCGGCAATTACGCCTTTGATGAGCTTCGATTTGTTTTTCTTGGGGAATTTTTCGGGATTAGCCATTTTGGCAATTTCCTCATTGCAATTCACATTCTCCACAGGATAAAGGTTTCGCATAGGCACAACAGAACGGATTCCACTCGGAGTTTTCCACTCAAATTTGGCAACTGCATCTTCGTACATAAATTGCACATATTCTATGCGGACTTTGTGCATTCGGTTGGCTTCTGTGTTGGCAGTAAACTGAAATTGCGTTTCCTCATGCAAATCCCATTCGTTCAGTACCAATTTGTCGTCAATCCATATTCTTGCGCCATCATCTACCGTGAAATAGAATGTATATTCCCCAGTTTCTTCGGTCAGCAAACCGCCCGTATAGCGAATCGAAAACTCATCTCCATGAATATTCGGTTTTGGGTTTTGGTGATTGAATCGGAAATTTATGGAGGTTTCTATGGTTTTGAGTTTACTTTTTCGGAGTTTGGAGTCGGAGAAATATTCTGCCGTCAGCCCATTTCCTTCTCGGCAATTCTTGCTGAATGGAGTTCCTGTCAATTCCTCGGTTTCAGGCTCATTGCATTTGCTCTCAAAATAATTGGCATCTTCTGGATTGACAAAGCAGTCGGCTGGTGGGCAAGTGTACAAATATTTGGTGGGGATTTTCGTTTCCGATTGGTTTGGGGTTTTCCAAGTCAATTGTGCCACCGCATCATTATACATGAACTGCACATAATCTACTCTGATGGCGTGCATGTTCCTGCATTCATTCGCACTTTGAAGCTGAAATCAGTTGCTTCGTTCAATCCCCATTTGTCTAAAAGCAATTGGTCATCAATCCAAACCCTTGCGCCATCATCTACTCGGAGCTTGAAAGTGTATTCCCCAGTTTCTGGCGCATAAATTCCGCCTTGCCAGCGAATTGAGAACCTATCGCCATCAATTCCCGCTTTCGGACTCCGCATGAAAAGTTTTAAATCAATTCCTGTTTCCACTGCGGTAGTTACTTTTTGGAGCAGTCTCGTATCGGAAAAATAAGTGGCAGTCAGTCCATTTCCTTGCTCGCAATCGAAATTGAAAGCGTAACCAGAAAGGCTAGGAGTGGAGTGAGAATCCTCTCCATTATTCGTTCTTCACATAGCTGAAAGAGAATAGGAAGAAGGTACAAAGCAATAGGCTAAAGCTGGATTTCATGAGTTTCATAGCGATGGGAGATAAATTAGACATTTATATTTTTGATAATACAATGTTAATCATACTCCAATCTGCCAGTGTCATGGTTGGGTTAAGGTTTGTAACAAGTTGTCATGGACTAACAAGTTGGTAAGTTGGCGAAATATTGAGTTGGCGAATTAAAAAATTGGCACAACTTTGAAAGGTTTATGAGAAAGGTTCAATACTTGAAATCCAAAATAAAAGAAGGAATCAAACGAGTTTTTATACTTCGTTTAATTCCTTCCTGACAATCTAACCATCTGCAAATCTGGCTCTCTAATTATTTGTAATCACAAAAGTGATAGAGCCGATTGTAAAATTGGGAACTCTGCCTTCATCTTTCGGGATGAACATCAATTCCGATTCCACATAATTTCGGTAGAATTCTGCGGTGGTTGATGAAACTGTTCGGCTGGCTACCGTGGCGGAAATTACCAAGCCATCTCGGTCAATCTTGAATTTAATCATCACTCTTCCCGTTTCCGAAGAATTGTCTTTTTTGGTGGGAGTTTCAGTCCATTTCCAACCATCAAGATTCAAGGTAGCTCCACCGCCACTTCCTCCACCTAGAAGTGCATCGGCATCGAGCGAGCCTTTTTCGTCTCCTCGGTCTCCAACTCCTTCCTCTTTTTTACCTTCGTTGTTGGCAATGTCTTTGTCGGCTTTCCCCGTATTGTCGGCAGTTGAGCCTTTTGGCTTTTCTACTGGTTTCGGCTTTTCTTTCTTTATCTCTTCCTTCTTTACTGCCTCAACTCCTTTATCGGCACTTTCCGTTACGGGAGTGAGTTCCTTGATTGGGTCTTTCACTACCTCTTTCACAACTTCTTTTGGAGTTGGTTTTGGAATCGGGTCAGGTTCATCTACCACAGGTTCTTTCAGTAGGATTCGGGTTGGGCTTTGCCTTCTCGAAGCTGTCGGAGTCGTTCGGGTCAGTTTTATTTTGAATATCTTTCGAGCCTTCAGTTCCCGTCATTCCGAAATTCACTTCAATTCCGTATTCGGGAATCGGTGGGTCTGGCGGAGTCCACGCCATGGTAAAAATGAGGAATAGTAAGACCAAAGCATGAAAGAGAACGGTAAAAATCGTTCCATTTCGCTTGCCGTCTTTCTCTTGCTCTTCTTGTTTATAATCGAAATCTTTCATCTTGGTCAGTATTTTGTTGGTTCAATTGCTGTTCATTTCTATTTGCAAAGATGATGCAGATTTTGCAAGTATTTAGTTGGCGAATTGCTGAATTGGCGAAATAGCGAATTGGGCAATTGGAAAACCATTTTATTCTTTTGTTCTAAGAATCCGATAATTACGGCATAATAGAGATTGAAAATGGCAATTCACTATTAATTCAGGGTTCAAAATCCAATTTTAGGCAAGGTTTGCAACTTTTCTCGCCAAGTAAACTTTACTATAAAACTACTGATTGAATTTCACAAATGTATGGTTTTCGCCCTGTAATTCTTCATCTATGATTTTGGAAATGATATTCCAATCTCCTCCTGCCAAACCTGCACCAATTGCAGGATAGCCAATTGATTTACCAGTAAACAACTCTTTTACCTTCCTAAAAGCTTGTCGGATTGCTTCATAGTCAGCTTTGTTGCCTTTCCCTCTCCAATCAAATTGTGTATAGGCATTTACTACAATCAATTCCCCGTACGGAGTTTCAATTTCTGCCCAACTTATTTTTCCCAATTTGCTTTTCTCTCCTTTTGCCGTTTTCAAATCGACCTCATAGGCTTTGGGAAAGCAGAGCTTGATTTGTTTGGCAATTCCTGCTCCCATTGTGCAGAAGCAATTGCAACCATGAATGATTACTTCAAATTTGCCCTGTTCTGCCAGTTTTATAAGATTTCCTTGGAGTATTTTCATTTTGAAGTTAATTGCCCCTAGCTGAAGCTAGTGGCAATTGAATAGGGTTGCAAAAATTCTGATTCAAAGGATAAAAATACCGAACTCCAATTCGATTGCGACCATCTTCAGATGGATGTTTTATGAATCGAACCCAGACATTCTGTTTGTAACAATTGAATTGGCAAATGCCCATTCAATTGCGACCATCTTCAGATGGTCGCTTGTTGGCAAACCCCTAGCTGAAGCTAGTGGCAATTGAATAGGGTTGCAGACATTCTGATTCAAAGGATAAAAATATCAAACTCCAATTCAATTGCGACCATCTTCAGATGGTTGTCAACTTCAATCCAACTCAAAAGTCTGCCCAACGGCTGGGATTTCCACATTATTGAAGCCTAACTCTTTCAAATCTTCTCGGAAACTTATCATAGAGGATTTTTCCCCATGAACTAAGAATACTTTTTTTACTTCGTTCGGATTTTGTGCTTGGACAAATCGGAGTAAATCATTTTTATCTCCGTGTCCGCTGAAAGCATCGGTCTGTTTTACGGTTGCCGCCACATTATATTCGTGTTGCCCGACTGTAATGTGTTTTTCTCCATCCATAATTCTGCGCCCCAGCGTTCCGTCCGAGCTGTATCCGACCAAGAAAATGGTGCAATAAGGGTTTTCGATATTATTCTGAATATGGTGCTGAATTCTGCCACCTTCCATCATGCCCGAAGAGGAAATGATGATGCACGCTTCCGAATGGTCGGAAATTGCCATACTCGCCTTGTTATTTTCGATGTAAACCAAATTCTCGAAATCGAACAATCGCCCTTCTGTCTCTTTAAAAGCCTTGGCTTCTGGATTGAGATAATGCGCATTTTTCTCATAAACCCGATTGCTATTGAAGGCCATCGGACTGTCTGAATAAATTTTGATTGGTGGCAAGCCTTTCGTTTTGCTGATTTTATTCATCGAATAAAGCACCGCCTGCGTTCTGCCAATACTGAAAGCGGGAATAATCAATCTGCCAGGAATATCTACACAAGTTTCCTGAATCACTTTCGCCAATTCCTCTTCTGTGTTTTCGGTGGATTGGTGGAGACGGTTGCCGTAAGTCGTTTCGCAAATCACATAATCAGCTTTGGGTGGAGTGGATGGGTCTGGGAGAAGCGGATAATTTTCCCGACCAATATCTCCAGAAAAAAGAACTGTTTTGCCTTGCACTTTTACCAAAATATTGGCGGCTCCCAACAAATGCCCTGTTGGAATAAGCGTGATGGAAATCTCATTCGTCAGGTGGAATTCTTTCTGAAAACCGATTGGAACGAAACGCTCCAAAGCCTGTTCTGCATCTTTCTCCACATATAAATCGCCCATGCTGAACATGGTGGGGCGATTGGGCTTTTTCTGCTTGAAGCCTTTTGAACCTCTTCTCTTGAACTTATTGAGTTTTCGGGAATTCAGTCGGGCAGAATCTTTCAAAAGGATTTCTGCCAATTGCAAGGTTGGAGTCGTACAAAGCACTTGCCCTTCGTAGCCGTCTCGGAAAAGGTTGGGAATATTTCCAGAATGGTCGAGGTGTGCGTGAGTGAGCAAAACTGTGTTCAACGTGCTGGCATCGAAAGGGAAATGTGCTCCTCGGTAAAGTGGCTTAGGTCTTTCCTCCACGGGAGTTTCCATATTCAAACCGCAATCTATCAGAATCCGATAGTCGAGTTCGGGAATTTCCAATAAAAACATGCTTCCTGTTACCTGTTGCGCTGCTCCCCAAAATGTAATATTCATGTATTATGTATGTCCGAGTGGTTAAGCTAAAAGTCTAAGGTTATTAGTCCAAAGTCTGAAGCTGAAAACGAGTTAGCAAGCTTTTTTTATGGTAGATTGCTTCAAATAGTTTGCTGGTCTTTTGCCAAAGCCGACAAATATAGTGGGGAACAAGTCGGATTCAAATAAGTTTGGGGAATTGGAGGGTTTCGGCAATGTTTTGCATTTGAGAATCAAACCATTTCATTCTCAAATTTCCACATTTCCAAATCAACAAATCTCATTCAAACTCATACAACTTCCCAGTCTCGGCACTTGCTTTTTTGCCCGCTTTGGTCAAGTCTCTGAAATGCTGAATCATGGAATCTCTTATTTTGATTCCCGTGCTTTTTGTCTCGGTGGCTTCTTTCAGGAAATCCATGTAATCTCCACCATTGGCCAAATAATCGGTTGTGGCAAGCCAATAAGTCTTGTTTTTATCGAAAGGCTCGCCATTGATTGTGGCGGAAGTTAGCTTTTCGCCTTCAAATTTCGCTTCCACTCCAGCCAAAGAGGTGTTGTTTGTTTCCACCAATCGCATAATCAGTTTCTCGGCAATATCTCCTTTCACGCCCAAAACCACCAGTTCATTATCGAAAGGCATGAGTTCATATACTTTTCGGAGCGTGATGTCTCCTTTGTCTAGGGAAACTCGCAATCCGCCAATGGTCAGAACGGAGAAATCTGCGGGGAAAAATTTCCTCGCTTCCACTAAAATCAAATTGGTGGAGAAATTCCCCAAAGTAGATTCTTTCCCATCGAATGGTTTTATCAAATCCATGGAAGCTTCGGCAATTACCTCGTTCATTTCCGCATCGAGCTGGGCTTTGTAGGGCAAAATGGTGGCAACCGCTTCGGCATCTGCCTGCATATCTTTGGAAATCCCGATTGAGGATTTCTCAGTATTGGCTGTTTTCGTATAGTTGGGAGTCGAGCAGTTTGCCAAAAAAATGACAAGAAGAAAGAATAAGTGATTTCGGGAATTCATATTTTTTAGTTTGCGAGTTGAGAAGAAATTATGAATTGAAAATTAAGAAAGAAGAATGTTTTTCGTTATTGCCAATTGTTTTCATAATCTCTTTTTTTAAAAATTTACGTGGGAATCTCTGGTTTTGAGCCAAGAATTTTAAAGGATTTTCCAATGACCCATTCGTTAATATGGAGACACAGCTAATATACATCTATGTTTTTCATGAAAACCTGACTGTTCGTTTTGGGCGCATCTCATTTTGTCGCAATAAATTAAAATGCACTTTTTATGAATGCTAGATTTCTAATAAACCCAACGTC
This sequence comes from uncultured Cytophagales bacterium, assembly GCA_963729615.1. Classification (GTDB taxonomy): domain Bacteria; phylum Bacteroidota; class Bacteroidia; order Cytophagales; family Flammeovirgaceae; genus JBLIFI01. Next base: position 594,145 of record CAVSOI010000012.1, on the reverse strand, counting down.
TGGCAGGGTTTTCAACCTCTGCCAGCGTATGCTTTTTTAGTGTGCGACATTTTGAGATGCGCCCTTCGTTTTTTACTTTGCCATTTTACTGTATTACTATTTTGTACTTGTACTTGATTCTTCATTTTCTATTTTTCCTCTTTTCCCCAATTCCACCACTTCCATGTTGTCAATTTTGCCATTTTCAATATCGAAGCGAACCAACGTTCTTATTTTGTGGAAACCGTGTTTTCCTGCCGCGCCCGGGTTAATGTGGAGTAAGCGTCTATTTGGGTCGGAAATCACCCGAAGAATATGGGAATGTCCGCACACAAAAATATCGGGTCGGATTCGGTTCAGTTGGATTTTTACATTCTTGTTGTAATTCGGTGGGAAACTGCCAATATGTGTCATCCAAACCTTCTTTCCTTCGCATTCAAAAACCTGATTTTCTGGGAAAGTCTGGCGAATCTCTCCTCCGTCAATATTACCATAAACTGCTCGGAGTGTGGAAATGGATTCCAAATTATCGGTAACTTCTAGCGAGCCAATGTCTCCAGCATGCCAAATCTCATCGCAATTTTGGAGGTGTTCGCAAATTCGCTCATCAATGTAACTGTGCGTGTCGGAAATAATGCCAATTTTCATGTGGGCAAAGATAAGGCAGGATTTGGAGGATTTCATCAATTGGGGTTTGAAACAAACTAAATCAGTCTGTTTCAAACCCCAACAATTATTCAGATAGTTGGTAGAATTTCCTTTCGTATGGATTCTAGCTCAGCTTATTTCAAATCCTTATAAATGGATAGGTATATCGGGATAGGTCGCCCAAATAGTTCGAGCATCCGCTCAATGCCTTTAAGTTAGTGTGAATTTGGTTCGAGCGTGGACGCTCGAACCAGCGTAAAACGCTGGCGCAGGTTCTCTGAACCTGTGCCGAAAATGGAAATCAGTCTCCGACTGAAGACGAATCTCCTTAACTTAACAGCATTGAGCATCCGCTCGGACTTGTCATTCGTTAAGCGTCCGCTCAATGCCACCAACTTAGTATTAAAAAGCGTTTTCAGCACTTTCCGTTTGTGATTTGGACGCAGCTAGAGCTACGTCCTACAGAACTGATATTTTCAAATCACACTTTTTTTTGATATGAAATGAAACATATATTTTCCTCAAATTGACAGCATTGAGCGTCCGCTTCAAAAAGTGCTATGCGCTCTAAACCGATATTCCTATGAATGGAATAACCTAATTCCGATAAGTTTTCAAACTCTCCTTCAGTATGGTTTATTAGAAATTCGGAAACTCTTGTTTCCTCCCAGTTCTTAATTCTACTTTAAGACTCTAGCCAAAATTTTATTAAGTATGATTTCGGACTGGTTATCCTAAACATCCATCTGAAGATGGATGCAATTGAATAGCTTTCTGAATGCTGATTCAATTGCCACTAGCTTCAGCTAGTGGTAAGCGGGTTTTATATTTTAAGAGTCTTAAAGTAGAATTAGATAGGAACAAAAAAAACTCACTCCAAACGGAATGAGCTTTCTGTAAAATTCATATTTTGAGAGGCTTACTTCTTAAAATTATCTGCCACAATCAAATCCTTTGTTCCGTGTCCCCAATTGTAGAATCCGTTGCCAGATTTAACGCCTTTGTGCCCAGCAGTAACCATGTTTACCAATAGCGGACAAGGTGCGTATTTTGGATTCCCGAAACCATCGTAAAGCACATTCATGATAGAAAGGCAAACGTCCAATCCAATGAAATCTGCCAATTGCAAAGGTCCCATTGGGTGCGCCATGCCGAGTTTCATGACCGTATCAATTTCCTCAACTCCTGCCACGCCTTCGTAAAGTGAATAGATTGCCTCGTTAATCATGGGCATCAGAATTCGATTGGCAATGAAACCAGGATAATCGTTTACTTCCGTAGGTGTTTTGCCCAATTTCTTAGACATTTCCATCACTTGCTCCGTGACTTCATCCGAAGTGGAAAAACCACGGATAATTTCCACCAATTTCATGACGGGAACGGGATTCATGAAGTGCATTCCAATCACTTTCTCTGGGCGACTCGTTACGCTGGCAATTTTCGTGATGGAAATAGAAGAGGTATTGGTTGCCAAAATTGCGCCTTCAGGAGCTTTTTTGTCTATGTCGGCAAATATTTTGAGTTTTAGGTCAATATTTTCTGTAGCCGCTTCTACAATTAAATCTCTATCGGCAAAGGCTGTGGCAGAATCTGTGAATGTTTTGATATTGTTTAAAGCACTTTCTTTTTGAGATTCCTCCAATCTTCCTTTGCTGATTTGCCTATCCATATTTTTGGCGATGGTTGCCAAGGCTTTGTCCAACGCAGGTTGCGAAACATCTACCAAATTTACTTGGTAGCCTGTTTGGGCAAAAACGTGAGCAATTCCGTTTCCCATTGTTCCTGCGCCAATTACTGCAATTTTCTCCATATTTGTATTTAGTTTTTATTGGTTTCTTTCTGATTTCGAGCGCAAAGATAACAGAAAATCAGTGAGCAGTTATCAGTAAACAGTTGTCAGAGGTGAATTTCAATTTTAGCTTGCGTTCAACCATCTGAAGATGATTGCAATTGAATTCAGATATGAAAAGGTTTTCTATACATTCAATTGCCGCTAGCTTCAGCTAGTGTTTAGGAAGGATTTTAACTTCATTTGCTTCATAATAAAACGAAAATATGCAAAAAATCAATTTCACATTTCTCCTACTCTGTATTTCCCTCAGCTTCTTTTCCTGTGCTCAAAAACCATCAGTCCGATTCGTGCTCGAAACGAATTTGGCGGAGCATGAAACCGCCATCAAATCTCAAGTGATTGAAACACTCAAAGTGAGGTTGGAAAGAGCAGGTTTTGGAAATTCAGTAGTTGCGCCTGTCAAGAACAGTTCTCATATTGTGGTGGAGGTAAATTCAGATGGAGATTTAGAAAATGTTCGGGAATTGTTGCTGAGAAAAGGAGAATTAAAAATTATTCCTGTTTTCAAGGTTGGAGACAGTGAAATCCAAACATTCGTAGATACCTTGAAAGCTAGAAAAGGAAGAAATATGGAAGACTATTTGAGTAAACCCATATTGGATGCATCTGATTATGGTCTTTATTTAAGCCAAGGTCACGATACCGCTTCTATCATGAAAGAATTAAAGAGCGATGGAATTCTTAGCTTACTTCCCAAAAGTGCTAGATGCGTTTGGCAGAAACCAACTAAATTTTTTAGGCAATGGAAACTGACTGTTTTGGATGGGAGCAAGGCAAAACAATTTCGCAACATTGTAGAAGCGAATGCTTATTACAATTCCCGTTCAATTGTCAACTTTAAGCTCAACAAGAGCGAGGCAAGAATTTGGTCGGAAATGACGAAAGATAATATTGGCGGGCAACTTGCCATGTTTATTGACGATAAATTCATTTCCGCTCCTGCCGTGCAACAGCGAATTATGGGAGGAAACTGCGACATCAGCGGAAACTTCACTTTTGAAGAATGTAAAACAATCGCCAATCTATTGGAATCTAAACCTTTGCCCATAAGATTGGAGTTGTTGAGTGAATCAATTATAGAAAACAAATAGCCAATTTCTCAATCCAACCAAAAAGAAAAACCAATTGTGCCGAACCAATTTGGGCTGTTTTCATTCAGTCCAACACCAAAGGCGCAATCAAGTTGTGTTTTTTGATTGGCAGAGTAGGAAATCCCGCCATCAATTCCCAGTTGGTTTTCTCCTTCTTCTGGAATTGAACCGAACAGTTCTGTGAAAAAACTCGTTTTCCCAACCGATTTGCCCACTCCGCCCGAATAGGAAAAATTATTGTTGGAGTCTGCGAAATCAACTCCTGCATTATAAAAAATCGAGAAGTCTTTTCCCAAATCGTTTTCAAAAAGCAATTTGGCAAAACCACTTGCTTTTTCTTGCTGAAACTTTTCGGAAGCCAATTTTGGAAAAGCCATTTGCCCCAAAACTGAAATGCTCGGCAACCAAGCTTTATTCTCCAAAAAGTTGATTTTTGTGCCAATTTGCAGAGGCAAAAAGCCATTTCCCTTGCTTTTGGAGCTATTTGATTCTGTTTCTGTGAGTGCATAATCTGCCATGATTCTCAACTCAACCCTGTTCAGAATTCCATAGCGGAGGGAAATATTTGGGAGCTGAAAGGAAGAGTTTGATTGGTTTATTTTGGTAAATACAAAGCCAATTTCCGATTGAAAAATGCCCCTCGGCAACACATTTGCCGAATAACTAACACTTGGGCGGTCAGTAGAGATTTCGTATTCCGTCTCGGATTGTGCGAAAGTGAATTGACTTATGGAAATGCCAACTAAAAAGAGGAGGAGCTTTCTCATAACGCTGGGGTTTGGAAAATCCACCAGAGAAATTTCCCCGATGGATTTTGTGAAGATTATGCATCAATCGTGTTCCCAACCTGAACTGCATTTACCATTTTGTCGGCAAACATGGAGTAGAGAGATTCCTTCAAAACTCCTTTTAGCATAGGAATTTGAACCTTTTTCTCCAAGGCACTCAACATTTGGTTTCTGACTTCGCCTACTCGCTCTTCGGGAATTCCCTCATCTGGGTTGTTGATGTAGCCATAAACTTCGGCATCCAACTCGCTCCGAAAGGCAACATCTGCTTTTCTTACGAACTCTTTCAGGAGTTTGAGTTCCGATTTTTCGCCTAAAATTGGCAAGTTGATGTCGGCATTTAGTTGAGTAGCGAGAGAACCTATTCTGTTTTCATTCAACATGATGTATGGGGTTTTGGTAAGTGAATAATTAGATTTTTTATATGCGTTATTTTGCTGGTCTCTCAAGCTGTTTTAATATGCTCGGTTCTATCAAGATTTAGTTCCAAAAAATCAAAATGAAGCCTTGCCGAAATAAATGCTAAGACCAACAAAGGCTTGGTTTTTTAGGCAATTGCCTAAATTTCTCAGACTAAGGAACAAGTTATTGTTTACTTGTTCCTTAAAATCTGACAGATTCGATTACTGCCAACAACTGAACAGCACTAGCAATTTCTCATTTTGAGATTGATACAGATGGATTGAAAGGGGCTTGGCACACGCAAAAAAGTTACACTATTTTACTGATTAGAGTAATTTTTACCATTGCTTTTTCGTAGTGCTCAAAGCTTGGAAAAGTGCATCACCTACACTACTAGCCGTTGCTGTACTCGTAGAAGCATCTCCAAAATTATAGTTTATACGAATGTCATCAGAAATCCTAGCGAAGCTCAATGTATTGTTTGTGGTATGAATCCCTATGAAAGAACGTTTGGTTGCTTTCTTTTGATTCCTTTTCAATACGAAGTAATGTGTACTTGTAACGCTTCCTTCGGCAGTTGGCAAAACAGTTCCCAAGTTGGAGAATCCGCTAATAGAATCCTTTTCGGAAATCTTTATTTGAGCATTTACCGACTGAAAACTCCTGTTTCTCACATATTTGAAGGCAAACACATAGCTGTTTGCTGGCATGGGCAGTATTTCGGAGCCAGTAAGCGTTACAAACAAATCCTGATCAGAGATGCCATTTACTCCTTTATTTATAAATTGACTATCGTTCAGTCCTCCGTAGTTCAAACTCTCTATATTCCGCTCCAAATTTGAATATTCAGCTGAATCAATCGCAATCCAATCTCCGTCATTTGCATTTTCATACGCAGTTTTTGAACTCGTCAAATTGGCAAGAATGGAATCTTCCAACACATCGTTTATGTTGATTGTGAAGTTGATTTCCTTCTCCACATCTTCCACTTTCAACTTGATTTTTCCAGAAACAGAAGTGTTGGTTTCAAAGTCGAAGGCAGAAGCATCGGCAATTGCCAATTCCCCAGAAGTCGAGTTGATTTCCACCGCTCCCGAAACATTTTGGGAAACAATGCTGTAAACCAAATCGCCTTGATTCGCAGAAGCGTTTACCGTGCCAAGCGAAGTGCCTTTGGCGGAGTTTTCAGCAATATCTGCCGAGAAGTTACTGGCAGTCAGCATTGTGGGGGCTTCGTCATCATCGCAAGATTGAAAAGTGAGTGAGATGAGTAGTAGAAAAGCGATTTTCAGAATGTTTGCCTTCATTGTAATTTGAGTTTAGTGAATCGATAAGAATTTTTGTTGAGAATAGTATTTTTCGAAGTCTGTGATACAAATATCAATGAATGTAAACGGGGAGTCAATCCGAAAAACAGCGTAAATTCCGCTACGTAAAATTACTTAGTTGCTCAATTTGGGAATATTTGTTAACTTGATTTTGTAAGATTGGAGGCATTAGATGAAAATCCATTCCTAAAGTTGTCATGAGAATTGGCAGTAGAATGATGATTGCCAAAATTTTGCCTGTAGTTTCTTCTTCCTAGAAGAACAGATAAATTATCATGCTTAGACTCCAATCTGGGAACTTAGATATGTATTTACATTTGAATTTCTGTCAAGATGAATATTAAAAAGTTCCTCTTGGAAGAGAAACCTACTGAAAACATCATCATAAATCATCTGGTGTCCAAAACTCAACTCGCTCCAACCAACTTCACTTCTATGAATTCTCCCTCTCATTTTTTGCGCACCAAAATTGCCTTTCTGTTTTTTTTCGGTTGGATTTCACTCCTCCAAAACCCTGTTCAGGCACAAAATCAAGCTGAGATTGACAGTTTGCACGTGCTTCTTGCGCAAGCGAAATCTGACACTTCCAAAGCAAGAATTTTGTTGGATTTAGCGAATTGGAGTTTCCGAATTGATATAAAAAGTGGGATTGATTTTGCCGAGAAGAGCTTGGCACTTTCCAAAAAAGAGAAGTTTCCTTTTGGATTGATGAACGCCACATCTTCTCTGCAACGCTTCTATTTGCTGACCGGGAAATATGACGATTCGGAGAATTATGCCAAACAGGCTTTGGATTATGCACTCGAATTCAACGACTCCACCAGAATTGCCTCGGCTTACTCCAACCTTGGCAACGTAGCTTCTAGGCAAGGAAATCAGGAAAAAGCTTTCAAGTTCGGATTGCAAGGTTTGGAAATTCATGAGCAACTCGGAGACGAAAACGGCCAAGCAAAAATCCTAAGCAACTTGGGGAATTATTTGTGGTACGCTGGACAGGGAAAAGAAGCTTTACCGTACTTTGAGCGGAGTTTGGCGCTGAAAAAGAAAATTGGAGATGTTCGCAGGCAAGCTTCCACACTGAACAGTTTGGGAAACTTGTACGATGAATTGGGCGAACCCGAAAAAGCATTGGAAGCATTAAATCAAGCTATTGAAATAAACAAAGAAGTCGGGAATTCATTTGGTTTATCTATCAATTACACCACGGCAGGAATTATTTACGATGGACAGAAAGACTATTTGAAAGCACAGGAATTCCATGAAAAAGCCTTGCAAATCAGTCGGGAAATTGACGATTTGGAAGGGGAAGCCATCAATTCGGAGAATTTGGGGAACAACTTGGCGAAGCAGAAAAAATACAGACAAGCGATTGTGTACCTGAAAGATGCTTTGCGAATTGCCAAAGCGCAAAATTACACGAATCAGCAAGTCAGCATTCTGAAAACTTTGGGCGAGACTTACCAAAAAGTTGGCGATTTGCAGAATGCTTTCCCGATTATTTCCGAATACGCCAGTTTGCAAGATTCGCTCAACAAGGAAAAAAATCAGCAGACTCTGGCAGAAATGAAGACCAAATACGAAGCCGAGCAGAAAAACCAACAAATAGAATTACTCACAAAATCCAACGAAATTCAGGAACTCAATATTCAGAAACAACGAGTTTGGAGTTATTCGCTGTTGGCAATTTTAGGGTTGGTAGCCATTTTGGCTTTTGTGCTTTGGAAACAATATCAGCTCAAATTGAGAACTTCGCAACTTTTGGCTTCCAAAAACAAGGAATTGGAAACCTTGAACGCCACGAAAGATAAACTTTTCGCAATCATTGCCCACGATTTGAAAAATCCGCTTTCTGCTTTCAGAACCATTACCAGTTCACTTTCAGAGAACCTGATGGAAATCAGCAAAGAGGAAATTGAGTATTTCCTAAAGAGTTTGGAGAGTTCTGCGAATCAATTGTATGGTTTGCTTCAAAACCTGCTGAGTTGGTCAATCTCGCAAATCAACCAATTGCCTTATCAACCCGAAAATCTCAAAATCCCACAAGTAGTAGAAGCCAATTTTGCTTTGCTTTCTGCCAATGCGAACGAGAAAAATATTTCCCTCTCGCACGAATTATCAGAAACCGATTCCGTTTTTGCCAACCCAAGTATGCTCCGAACCATTCTGAGAAACTTCATCAGCAACGCCATCAAATTCACTCCGCAAAATGGGGAAATCAAGGTTTTTGCTCACTCCAACCAAGAAAATACACGAATTGAAGTGGCAGACAATGGAATTGGCATTGCCAAATCCGACCTAAAAAAGCTCTTCCGAATTGAGGAAGACATCACTAAAATTGGCAACTCGCCCGAAAAAGGAACAGGTTTGGGCTTGGTGCTTTGCCAAGAACTCGCCCAAAAAATGAACGGAAGCGTTGGCGCAACCAGCGAACTCGGGAAAGGAAGTATTTTTTATGTGGAAATCCCAAAAGGGAATTAAAAATTAAAACAGGGTGACCCTGGCCATGAAGAATTAAGAATGACTTGTTTCTTCTTGGCGTGTCTCACGCCAAGCAATCATTTATAAATTTTCAATTCGCCAACTCACTAAATCACAAATTCGCCAATTCCTTTATTGTCTGAATCAGGATTCGCAGGATTGTAAGATAAGGCAGGATTACTTTTTTCGATTTCCATATAGCTTGATTTCATGATACAAACCACGCAAAAGCTCTCCAGCAAAATCATTTTTCATTCTGAAAATCCCGTAAATTCTGATTCAATCTTTTTTTCAATTCGCCAACTCGCTAAATCACAAACTCGCCAATTCCTTTATTGTCTGAATCAGGATTCGCAGGATTTTGGGATAAGGCAGGATTTCCTTTTCGGTTTCCACGTAGCTTGATTTCATGATACAAACCACGCAAAAGTTCTCCAGCAAAATCATTTTTCATTCTGAAAATCCCGTAAATTCTGATTCAATCTTTTTTTCAATTCGCCAACTCGCTAAATCACAAACTCGCCAATTCCTTTATGGAGAAGACGATTGCGATTATTCCCCGTCTCTTAGAATTGTTAACGGATATTTATATCTTCACAAAATTAAATTCTACTGAAAAACTCACTCCAAACGCATTATGAAAAAGCTACTCGGAATAATACTGGTTTTGTTTACGCTACAAATTGGGTTTGCACAAGTCTCCAAACAGAAAGTTACGTTGGTAATTCATGGCGGAGCTGGAACGATTTTGAAGGAAAACATGACTTCTGAGCTTGAAAAGCAATATCAAGACAAAATGAAGGAAGCACTCCAAGCAGGCTATAAAATTTTGACTGCTGGAGGAACAAGCACGGAAGCGGTGGTGGCAACCATCAAAATTATGGAAGACTCGCCACTTTTCAATGCGGGCAAAGGAGCAGTTTTTACCAATGAAGGCAAAAATGAAATGGATGCTTCCATTATGCGAGGTTACGATTTGAATGCAGGTGCAGTGGCTGGAGTTACCAATATCAAAAATCCGATTGAGGCGGCTCTGGCTGTGATGGAACGCTCTCCACACGTAATGATGGCACGAGAAGGCGCAGAGAAATTTGCCCAATCGCAAGGGATAGAAACAGTTGAGCCAAGCTATTTCTACACAGAAAAACGCATGGAAGCACTCAAAAAGGCGAAGGAGAAAATGAAGGAAATGGAAGAAGAGAATGACAAAGGAAGTGGCTCAATTGATATATGGGAAGATTTTTACAAAAAAACGGATTATAAATTCGGAACGGTTGGGGCGTTGGCTTTAGATGAATTCGGGAATTTGGCGGCCGCCACTTCCACAGGCGGAATGACCAACAAAATGTATGGCAGAATTGGCGACTCCCCAATCATTGGCGCAGGAACTTATGCCAATAACGAAACTTGTGCGGTTTCCTCCACAGGACATGGCGAGTATTTTATTCGGGCAATGGTGGCGCACGATATTTCCGCACTAATGCAATACAAAAAATATTCTGTGAAGAAAGCCGCCAAACAGGTTGTCCAAAAAACATTGGTTAAAATGGGTGGAGATGGTGGCGTGATTGCCCTTGACCGAGATGGGAATTTCACATTCGAGTTCAATACTGCGGGAATGTATCGTGGATATATTAAGGCAGATGGCACTTCGGAGGTGTTTATTTACAAGGAATAGTGAATAGTCCAAAGTCGTGAGTCTTTAGTGCAAAGTCTAATTAGAGGACGAGCAGAATGTACCAGTCTTATTTCAATCAATTTACTTTCAATCGCAATGAAAAAAACAATCTTACTACTTTTGGCCCTCTCTCTTTGCTTTACTGCATCTGCTCAAGACGATAAGGAAATCCAGAAACTGAAGGCGATAGCGCAGATGAAAACTTTCAAGGCAATGATGTTGAAGCAAGATTCGCTAAGAGGAATTCAGTATTTGGAACAACTACCCGAAGTGCCTTTAGATATTGACAAAATGGTTTTGGCAAGTGGCGCATTAAAGCAAGTTCCCGAAAAAGTGTTTGCGCTTTCCAAACTCGAAAGGTTGGAGTTGCAAAAAAACCAACTTACTTCTGTCGATAAAAGACTTACGAAACTTCGGTTTTTGAAGCATTTGGATTTGTCTGGCAACAAATTGAAATCTGACCAAATCAGGTTTAAAAAGAATAAATCAATTGAGTATTTGGATTTGAGTGGAAATGATTTGACTGAAATCCCCAAAAAGATAAAGAAGCTGAAAAGCCTGAGAAAAATCAAGCTGAATGACAATCAGATTGACGATTTCCGAATTCTCAGAAAGTTGAAAAATTTGGAGGATGTGAATATGAGTGGGAATGAAATTTCACTAAATGAAAAAACATTCAAGAAAGGATTTGGGAAACTAGAATTTCTTACGCTTCAGAAATGTGGTTTGGAAAGTTTGCCCGAGAACATTGGCAATCTCCAGTCGCTTAAAAAACTGTATGTCCCTAGAATAAAATTTCCACTTTGCCAAAAAGCATTGGGCAAATGGATAGTTTATTGAATCTGATGCTTTACAAAAACGAAATCAGCGAACTCCCAAAAGAGATTTTTGAGGCAAAAAGCATTACCTACCTAGATTTTTACTACAATAACATCAAAGAAATCCCTGCGGAAATTGGAAACCTGAAAGATTTAGAAAGCTTATATGCTTCATTCAACAAACTTTCCGAACTGCCAGAAACCATGAGTAAACTCACAAAGCTAGAGCGAATTTATTTCCACGACAACAACCTGACTTATCTGCCCAACTTGGAAGGATTGAGAGAATTGAAAGTTCTCCATCTCCACAACAACCAATTTACTCAATTGCCAGAATGGATTTATGGTTTCCAGAATTTGGTGGAACTTACGCTGTCTTACAATCCGCTATCGAGAGTTTCCAATAAATTGCTCCAACTTTCAAAGCTAGAATTAGTGGAACTCACAGGACTGACGCTAATAGAAAAAGACTCGAAAGCCGATGAACATTTGCAGGAAATTGTGAGGAAACTGAAAGAAAAAGGTGTGAAAATCTATGAGAACAAGAAATATGAATCCAGAAAAAAATAGATTGTTATTAGAGCGAGATTTGCTCACTGGAAAATGGCTATTCTATCAAGGTGTGAATCACGCCACACAAAAGCGTTGGGGCTGATTCGCCAGAAGATTTAGAAAAGGTTTTGAGAGAGCGGTGTGGAATTTGAAGGGAAAATGTGAATTTGAAAAAGGCTAAGGAACGGGAAATAAATAAACTACTATTTTATTGAAGTTTATTTTTAGAGCTAGTCTAGGCAAAAAAGTTTGGCATAGCACCGCTATGGCAAACTTTTTTAACGAAGAATAGGTCAAAAAGAAGCGAGATAAAAAGTAGCACTTTATTTAATTTCCGTTCCTAAGAATATGAACAACCTCAAAAATATTCTATTCGTTTGCTCTGCCAACAAGCAACGCTCCAAAACTGCGGAGGATTATTTTTCTGCCATTTATGATAATTATAATTTCGATTCTGCGGGAACAAATTTGAAAATGTGCAATAGAGAAGGCACAAATCCACTTACAGAAGAATTGGTGGAATGGGCAGATATTGTTTTCGTGATGGAAAAGAAACACAAAACACTCATAAATTCCCACACCAAAGAAAAGCACGAGAAGAAAGTGAAGGTTTTGGGAATCCCTGATAGATTCAAATATTATCAGAAAGAATTGATTGCCATTTTGGAACAAAAGCTAAATGAATTCTTCACAAATTAGCCTCAGTTTTTTTGCAATAACATTCTGTTTCCTCAAATGTATTAAGTAGTACAAAGTCTTTATCGGACTTGCTCTCAAGTCGCAAGTCCAACTAAATGATAATGAGATACTTATAAAAAAGCAAAGGTTCAGTCGCTAATTCGGGTAAAGCGTTGTATTATTCTCATAATTCCATTTCAAGAACCGTTACTCTATAAAATTCAATCAGCGTGACCCGGTCAACGTGACTCGGTCAGCGTGACCCGGTCAAAGAATGATTTCCATTGTTCGGCACAGATTGGCGATTGCGCCCCCAGAAAAAACCTGCGCCAGTCTTTTGGCTGGTGCAAGCGGGGCTTCCCAAGCGTCCACGCTTGCGCCACAAGCAAAAAACAAAATTGTACTCAACACCCAGATTAACGATTGAACCTAAGCAAATAGGAAAGTATTTAAGTTTATCTATTTAAGCACAACCTCATACATTGTTTCTATATTTTTCGAGTAATTTATCTTCTACGTCTTGTGAATCATGAAGATTCCCTAATTCTGTTTGGTACTCACTGCTACACTCTTCCAAAAGGTTCTTGAGTTGAGGGCTGAGTTTTACTTGTTCGGAAACATACTTCTGAAGCAAAAACTCCGCATAATCTACCAATTGTCTTTTGACTTCTTCTGGGAAAATCGAAAGTTCTTCTATTGATAATGATTTGATTGGCATTTTTGTGCCTTTTGTTTCACGTAAATATAGCAATTCAGTTTGTAGATAGAAAAAGATGCGTGAGACACGCACCTAAGAAAATAATAACTGATGTTACGCACATCATCAAAAAAATGTCTCTGAGCCACTTCCGTAGGATAGGGTTTGCAAACCCTATCCTACGGAAGTGATTGCAGCTCACGTGAAGGCTGTTTTTGAATCAAGAATTTTTTTTGCGTAACATCAGTAATAATCTATTCCATATTCCTCTTTGCATGTCTCACGCAAAGTCATAAATTTAAAGTATGTCAAATTACACAACACTACTCCTTGAACAACCTTACTTTTTCACAGCCACTATTCTAAATTGGAAACATTTGCTGAAACCTGATAAATACAAGCAAATAGTAGTAGATAGCTTGAAGTATTTGGTAGAGAATAAGAGAATTGCCGTCTATGGCTTCGTAATTATGCCAAACCATATTCATTTGATTTGGGAAATGCTTCCGAGCAAGCAAAAAGAACTTGCCTATGCTAGTTTCTTAAAGTTCACAGCACATCAATTCCTGAAAGATTTGGAAATGAACCACTCGAAAGTGCTGGAGAAATTCGAAGTCAATGAGCCAAACAAGAAGCATAACTTCTGGCAGAAACATTCACTCCCCATCAGAGTAGAAAGTAGAGAGGTTTGTGTACAGAAATTAGACTATTTGCATCTCAACCCGCTCCAAAGCCATTGGAATTTAGCTGATAGACCTGAGAATTATTATTGGTCATCAGCTCGATTTTATGAGTGTGAAAAGGATGATTTTGGATTTATTACGCATTATATGGATAGATTTTAGAGTGGCGGTGCGTGAGACATGCATTGAGGAAGGAAAGTGGGATTAATATTTACTTCATTTCTTCTTTGCGTGTCTCACGCAAAGGTTCTTATTTAGTAATGACCGACTTTTTCAAGTAGGCACTTATTTGTTTTATTGCCTTCTCACTATACATATTTCTTCCGTCTACTTTCCTGTAAAGTTTATCATCTTTCTGTATAACAATTCTTTTGTATTCGTTGAAATTTGTTCTGTTAAAAGATGAGCCAGAAATAGTTTTTACTCTAAATTCTAATGAGTTAGAGTTTATGAATTTATATTTCTTTTTGTTTATACATAAAAGTAGATATGCCTGAATCTGGACTAATATTGCCAAAAATGGAATAGAAAAAGTAGAAGGAGTGATATAGGTAAATATCCAGAATTTCTTGAAACCTTCTTCTTGATACCACCACGTGTCAGGGAAGAACCATTCTGTAGATTTTAATCCCACAAAAAAGGTTAGGTAATAAGATGTAATTACAGAAAATAAAATGAGCAAGAAACTATAACGAATATGTAAATTTCGACTGCCAAAGTTCCTCAATCTATAAGTGAGATGAAAAAAAACCGAGAAACAACTACCTAAGCACATCAGATAAAAAAAGTCATCATAATGCAGAAGATTGTTTTGCCATTCATACTCATATTGATGATAGCTATCTCCAATTCTCCAAATTATAATAAAAGAGAAAGCTGTATAAACAACCAAATATATTAAAACAGGGAATATAATTTTAATGAAAAGCCATAGAAACAATTTGCCAAAAACAGTTCTGTTTTTAGGCTTTTTTCTTCTCTTATTAGTTCCGTTGAGTTTATTCCAAATCTTTCCTAATGTGTCTATAATAGAAAGTAAATTCTTCAAGAACTTATCTAACCTCTCTACAGCATTTTCAACAACTTTTAATTCATACATTTTTGCATAGTTAGAAATTCATTGAAAATACAAAATAACCTGCTATTACAAAACAGTTCAAACAAAAAGGTGCGTGAGACACGCACCTAAGAAAATAATAAAACTAATTTCATATTCAAGAACCCTTTCTGCGTGTCTCACGCAGAATAAACTACAATCCTAAACTCTCCTCCAACACCTTAATCTTACTCTCCGCATCAGCCTGTTTCTGACGTTCTTTTTCCAAAACCGGCTCAGGTGCATTGGCTACGAATCGCTCATTGGAAAGTTTTTTGGTCACTCCAACCAAGAAACCTTTCATGCGCTTGAGTTCCTTTTCCATTTCCGCCTTCTCTTTCTCGGTGTCAACCTCGCCCGCAATTGGGAGGAAACATTCGTGAGCTTGTTGCACGAAACTTACCGAGCCTTCTGGTTTCTCTTGTGTATAAATGATTGCCGAAATATTCGCCAACTTCTGAATCAATGCTTCATAAGGAGCGAATAAGGCTTGATTATCTGTTTTGATAGACAACTCCAAAGCAGTTTTCGGGCTGATTTGCTTGGCTTGGCGTGTGTTTCTGATTTGGGAAATAATGTCGAACATGGTTTCCGTGTTCTCCAACAACTCCTTGTCGAAATCTCCACCCGTAGGATATTCAGCCACGCAGATTGATTCTCCATTTGCAAGATTGCGGGTTGCCATCATTTGCCACAATTCTTCGGTAATAAATGGCATGAACGGATGGAGGAAACGCATGAGTTTGTCGAAAATCACAATCGTAGCATCATAAGTTGCTTGGTCAATGGGTTCGCCATAAACAGGCTTGACCATTTCCAAATACCAAGAACAGAAGTCGTTCCAAATGAGCTTGTAGATGGAAACCAGAGAATCGGACAAACGATATTTCTCATAGTTGTTCTCAATCTCCGCAAAAGCCTGATTGAATCTCGACTCGAACCAGTCAATGGCAATCTGATTGGCAGAGCCATCTAGTTTCTCATCAATTTCCAAACTCGTTACCAATCGGAACGCATTCCAGATTTTATTGCTGAATCCGCTCCCTTGCTGGCATAATTTCTCATCGAACAATAAATCGTTTCCTGCTGGAGACGAGAATAGCATTCCTGTTCGGATTCCATCTGCGCCATATTTCTCAATCAATTTCAGCGCATCGGGAGAGTTGCCCAAAGATTTAGACATTTTCCTGCGTTGTTTATCTCTTACAATTCCCGTCAAATACACATCGGAGAAAGGTTTTTCGCCCATGTATTCGTAGCCATACATGACCATTCTGGCTACCCAGAAAAATAAGATTTCGGGAGCTGTTACCAACACATTGGTTGGATAGTAATATTCAATATCTGCATTTCCAGGGTTCGACAAACCATCGAAAACGGAGATGGGCCACAATCCAGAAGAAAACCAAGTATCCAAAACGTCTTCATCTTGTTGGAGTTGGCCGATTGTAATGCTTGCGTCAATTTTCTGCGCTCTTTCCAAGGCTTGGTCAACCGTTTCTCCAGACACGAACTCGCCATTTGGCAAATACCAAATCGGGATTCTATGTCCCCACCAAAGCTGTCGGGAAATACACCAATCCCGCACATTCTCCATCCAATGCTTATAGGTATTCTTGAATTTCTCTGGGAAGAATTTGATGGTGTCATTCATCACATTGTCCAAAGCAGGCTTGGTCAACTCCTCCATTTTCACATACCATTGCATGGAAAGGCGAGGCTCAACCACGGCATTTGTCCGCTTAGAATAGCCCACGCTGTGCGTAATTTGCTCCGTTTTTACCATCAATCCCATTTCATCCAATTTCTTGGCGACTTTCTTTCGGGCAATGGCTCGGTCTTCTCCTATAAAAAACTGCGCTTTTTCGTTCAGTTTTCCATCGGCAGTCAGCAAATCAATCACAGGTAAATTATGTCTTTTGCCAATTTCGTAATCGTTTATATCGTGGGCTGGAGTTACTTTCAAGCAACCTGTTCCGAACTCCACATCTACATAATCATCGGCAATAATCGGAATTGAACGATTTACCAAAGGAACAATCGCCTTTTTCCCAACCAAATGCTGGAAACGGGAATCTTCAGGATTTACGCAAATTGCCGTATCTGCCATAATCGTCTCTGGGCGAGTCGTGGCGATGGTTACAAACTCCTCCGAACCTTCAATCGCATACTTCACATAATATAAATGTGCTGTGCCTTCCTTATGAATTACTTCATCATCTGCCAAAGCGGTTTTTCCTTCGGGGTCCCAATTGCCCATTCGGTAATCTCGGTAGATATAGCCTTTGTCATACAAATCGACAAAAATTTTGTTTACCGCCTTGTTCATTTCCTCCTCCATGGTAAAACGAGTTCTATCCCAATCGCAACTCGCCCCGAGTTTTTTGAGTTGTTCCAGAATAATTCCGCCATATTTCTCCTTCCATTCCCAAGCATGCTCCAAGAATTTCTCTCTGCCAATCTCCTCCTTATCAATTCCCTGTTCTTTGAGCATATTCACCACTTTCGCTTCTGTGGCAATAGAAGCATGGTCAGTCCCAGGAACCCAGCAAGCTTCTTTCCCTTGCATTCTCGCCCTCCGAATCAGAACATCCTGAATCGTATTGTTAAGCATGTGCCCCATGTGCAAAATCCCCGTGACGTTCGGTGGGGGAATCACAATGGTATAAGGCTCTTTTTCTGGATTGGGCTTGGAGGCAAACAGCTTATTTTCTAGCCAATAGCTATACCATTTGTCTTCTACCGTTGCGGGATTATATGTTTTGTCTAGTTCTTTCATTGATAGTTTCGTACCACGACTCTCCGAGTCGTTCGTTGCAAAATAGCGACTAGAGAGTCGCTGTACTTTCTTAGCCAGCAAAGTTAAAGAGTTTGTGGGAAATTGGGAATTTTTTGTTTTGGAGCAAACAGGCGGCAATTAAGTAAATCCCTCGGAGTGGTCGCAGACCCTGCAAATGGTTGAACGTCTATCACACAGGTTAGAATGTCATTCTTTGTAAATTCCATTTTACGGCAGATAGAAAAACTGCGTTCAAGAGCAGATTGAACTCCTGATTCGCACTATTTAATTACGAAGTAAGTAACAAGACAAAAGTATCATGTAGAAAGATAACGTTCAAACCCTGACTTTCAGAACATTATGTTGACCCAAGTTATAAGCTAATTCTGTCCAAGCACTTATAATTGTATAGGTAAAATAATCTTGAAAATCAACTGTACCACGACCCTCTGATGGGCCCGGTAGCCGATGCTATCGCCTTCGAGTCGTCAAGTAAAAAAGACAAAATATCATAGTAAACCATCCATGATAATCACCAATAATAACAATTCGGTTTTTTTAAAAACATTCACACACGTTCAGAGCGTTTTTTTGCTTTATTGTTGCTCTTGGTTTATTTTTACGAAAAAAAAATCAGGAGTAACGTCCTTGGGAAGCAAAATGCAATCTCCTGACCTACTCCGTTTCATAAAACACTCACTCATGAAAAAAGAAAATTACTACAAAAATCTATCCCCATTTTTAGCATTCCCTTGGGCAGGCGCTATGCCTATCAAGCTTGATTCTGTTATTGACTATTAACCCAAACTGAAAAAAAATGCAAAAGCAAATTAAAAATTTCCTACTGCTGGTGCTGTTACTGCTTACTAGCGAAATGGCCTTCTCGCAGGCCTTCACCACCACATGGCGCCCCACCGATGCGCAGATTGTGATTCCGACCAAAAGCGCAAGCGGGACGTACAACTACAACGTAACCATCAGCGAGAAGGGCACGGGCAACAACTCCCGGACCTTCACCAACCGGTCAGGTAACCTTACCATTTCGGGCTGACGGCAAACACGGAATACACCGTGGAGATTACGGGCAACTTCCCGCACTTCTACATGAACAGAGCGTTTGGCAACAAGGACGAGATCACCTCCATAGACCAGTGGGGCAGTATTGCTTGGGGCAGTATGGAGAGGGCATTCGACGGCTGTTCCAACCTCAACTCTACCGCCACGGATGCGCCTGACCTAACAAACGTGACCAATATGTACGCTATGTTCGCTAATGCCACCTCCTTCAATGGGGACGTGAGCAACTGGAGCTTCCCGAACGTGACCAATAGACTTGTCCGACTTTGATTATCAGTAATTTATGTATATTTGTCCTAAAAAGAGATGGATTATAGATTAATAGGTAGCAAGCGTCAATTCAAGGATGCAACTGGTTACAGTAAGGAGAAGTTCATGGAATTAGTCCTGGACTGTGAGCAGGTCTATCTTTCAAGGCAGGGAAAGACCTACGAGGAATACCTGGTCGAGGATGTTGTCGAGGATGCAAAAATCAAGACCGTGGGCGATGGGATTTTCCTTGTCCTTTTCCATCTGAAAAATGGTCTGGTCTGGGGTTCGCTCGGGGTTGCCTTCGGAATGGCGAGTTCCTCGGTGCAGTCAAACTTCAATACCTTCTTTTCGATAATGGAGGAGGCACTGGAAAAAAAAGGGTAATGCCCAGACGTTCCTTCGAAACAGTCGAGGAGTTTGAATCCCATCTCGGAGAGGCAGACGAACTTCTTTTCGATGGGACGGAAATGGGGTGTGAGCGTCCGAAAGGCTATGATAGCCAGAAGGTTAAGTTCAGCGGGCAAACGAAAGGCACATACCGATATTGCGATGGTCCTCTCCGACAGAAGCACATGGATTCATTATGTGAGCAGACTCTATGATGGGAGCAATGTGGACTTTGCAGTACTGAAAAAAGAGTTCCCACCGGAGAAGAAATGGTTCAGCAAATACAAGGTGATTGTCGATCTTGGATTTATAGGGATTGCCAAGGAATTTGAAATTAAGAAACTTATTATAGGCACCAAGAAGCCTCGCAAATCGAAAAACAACCCAAATCCCGAACTGACCGATGAGCAGAAAGAGTGGAACAAGGAAGTGGGTAGGCAACGAATACACGTGGAGCATGCAATAGGAAGGATGAAGATTTTTCGGATTCTGAAAAACAAATGCAGAATGAAATCAAACGATATGAAGAATAGAATCCTTGGTGTATGTGCCGGACTTTGGAACTACAAAATCGCATCATAGACACTAAAAATAAAGACGGACAAGTCTAATATGGGCTTTATGTTCTTCGGTGCCACCTCCTTCAACGGGGACGTGAGTGGCTGGAGCTTCCCGAACGTGACCAATATGTTAGCTATGTTCTCCGGTGCCACCTCCTTCAACGGGAACGTGAGCAACTGGAGCTTCCCGAACGTGACCAGTATGCGCGAAATGTTCTACCAAGCCACCTCCTTCAACGGGGACGTGAGTGGCTGGAGCTTCCCGAACGTGACCAATATGGTTGCCATGTTCTCCCGTGCCACCTCCTTCAACCAAAGTTTGGGAGCTTGGGACATCTCCAGCGTGACCAATATGCGATTTATGCTGGATAACAGCGGACTCTCCACGGCCAACTACGATGCCACGCTGAACGGCTGGGCCACGCTGGATGCGAGCGAGACGAAAATCCCCACGGGTATCAGCCTGGGCGCAAGCGGGTTGAACTACTGCAACGGGGAGACGGCAAGAAATACGCTTACCAATACTTACAATTGGACAATTACGGATGCGGGCAAATTATGCAATGCCACTTGGACTGCTGGCGCATGGAATCCCAGCGTTCCCTCCGTGGGCGTAAATGCTACCATTGACGATGACTATGACCTGACTGCAGACGGTGCATTCGGGGCGGGCAACCTGACCATCAACTCGGGCAGAACTGTTACCATCAATTCGGGCGAGTCCGTGGAGATAAGCGGGGATTTAATCAACAACGGTTCAATCATAGTAGAAAATGGCGGTGCATTCATCCAAACCAATTCAACCCCAAGCAACTCTGGTGCGGGTGTTTATACTGTAAATCGTTTGGCAGACAATGACCATGCGGTCTATAACTATTTCTCCAGCCCAGTGATTGGCGAGACGGCAAGCGATGTGTTTGGCGGTACGGGTAAGAACTTCTACACCTTCGATGCAAGTATTCAGGATTGGGCAGGTTGAATACAGCTAGTATTTTAGGTGCAGGACAAGGCTTTACCGCAGTAGGCACAGGAAACAATGCCACAATTACCCGAACCTTCACAAGTACTACAGGCTTTAATTCGGGAGATATTACCCAAGCCGTTTCTATTACAGGAACGGGCGGAGCAGATGATGACGATTATGTGTTGGTGGGCAACCCTTACCCTTCTGGGCTGGATTTTGCGAGTTTCTATACTGACAACTCCACTGAAATTGTCAATACAGCTTATTTGTGGGATTCAGATGGTTCTGATTTTGGAGCTTCCAGTTCAGATTATGCCACACTTACTCCCGCAGGAATTGCCGCTGGCGCAGGAGGAACAACTTCTGCTTTGCCAACTGTTGCCGTAGGGCAAGGGTTCTTCGTAGAAGCTTTGGTTAATGGAAACATTACTTTCTCAAACTCTCACAGAGTAGTAGATGGCATTTTCTACAAAAAGAAGGACTTAGAAAGAGTCTGGATTTCCGCACAGCATGAAAGTGGCGCAAGCAATCAAATTCTAGTGGCTTTCGGAGAAGATGCAGATGAGAAATCAGATATTTACGATGGCAGAAAGCGGAGTGAAAGCAAAACACTCTCCTTCTACATGCCAATTGCCGATTTCAAGAAAGGCGTGGCATCAGAAAAACTCGCTATTCAGGGTTTACCAACCTTTGAAGAAGGAAAAGTCGTAGAATTAGGGATTGATGCCAAGAAAGCGGGCAAATTCACCTTCGAGCTAGATGGTTTAACCAATATGGACAAGCAAGAAATCTACCTCTACGATTCCCAAACAGGAATTGAGACTGATTTGAGAAAAGAAAGCCCAACCGTAGAGTTAGAAGTAGGCGAGCATAACGAACGCTTTACCTTGCGCTTCATTGGCGAGAAAATCACTTCAATCTCTGATGAGTTGGCAGATTCGGGCATTTCGATTTTCTCTTCAGCAAGCAATATCCAAATCAACTTTGCAGATGCAAAATCCGCCACCGCACAAATTGCCGTTTACGATTTGCAGGGAAGATTACTTTTATTAGAATCCAACCAAAGCAAAGAACAAATAAATTTGGGTTTGAATGAAACTGGAATTTTTATTGTGAAAGTGGAGAATGCGAATGGTGTGCTTACCAAAAAGGTTTATTTGGAGTAGAAATGTAGAATTGACTCCAGTCGATTTATTTCAGAACCTATAATAATGGAGACAGCTCATGTGCTGTCTCTACACACCAAAAAAAACCCATCGTAAGGACGTTGCGTGCAACGTCCCTACATTCCTCCAACCCAAAAACAGATATGAAATCAATATTCATTTTATTATTATTCGTTTTTTGCGCAAACTTCGTGAATGCACAAGACTCGAAAAATTACAATGCCAATGTGCCCGACTACTCAGCAAAGAAAAACGACCCAGTTCCATTTGCGCCACCGCCACCGCCCAATCCAATCCCTATTGATGGCGGAGTGGGTCTGCTTTTGGCAGCAGGAGCAGGTTACGGAATCAAGAAGTTGAGGGAAAAAAGGGATTGAGAATAAAAAAAAGCCATCAGCTTCGCTGATGGCTTTTTTCATTGAATTAGCGGAGAAATCTATTGTATAATAGAGATTATGGATACTATTTTATTATGGAACTTGCAGATTTAAGCTGGGGTTGCGCACAACCACCGCTAGCTACTTGAATTTCTTATATTCATAAACTCTAATTAAACTGCTTAGATCTTTCTAGCATAACCTTGCGACTTGCCACTTCAAACTAAAAACTTCAAATGTCAGATTGATAATTAATTCATTTTCGATTCTATCTCCATCACTTTGGCTTCCAATCTGTCAAATGCGCCTCTCAAATCTCCCTGATTGATTGTTTCTTCTGGCACTTGACGGCTGATGTAAGCGGCAAAGCCCCCAAATCTCGCTCACTTCCTCTACAGGGACTTCGTAAGGTTCGTAAATTATGTTGGATGATTTTAAGCAAAGTGCATTTCGCTCCTTTATTTTCTTATATACTTTCTTCAAAACCACACCATCTTTTGTAACCACAATGCAGATTCTGCCTTCTTTCACATCATTGAAATCATCAATGTATTCGCCAATTACGATTGTGTTTGGCAAGATTGGCAACATGGAATCTCCTGTTACTTCAAAGGCTCGGTAAGTTTTGCCATTTGGAAGGAATGGCAATTTGTATTTCTGTAAATCAGATAAATATTCCTCATCGGCATAGCCCGTAGTATAACCTGCAGCCGCTTTTTCTGGGACAAATTCCACATTTTCTTTCCCTTCGTCATCCACTGTAATTGAAAGGATGCGGAGATTGGAAGCGGAAGCATATTTCTGGACTTCCATTTTGTGGGCAATGGCTTCATCTTCCATTTTTACCAATTCCAAATTCAAAAGCTGGTCAACAGTTACGTTGAAAAAATCCGCCATGGCTGTTAAAACCATCAGTTTAGGTTCGGCTCGTCCATCTTCATAAGAACTGACTGCACTTCGGGTAATGCCCAATGCTTCTGCCAATTTTCCTTGGCTAATTTTACCATTTTTTTCTCGCAAATACCGAAGGTTTTTTCCTAAGTGAATCATATTTTTGGCGGGTAATAAATTAAACTATGTGTGAATCAAGGATTTACACAACATTTCTATGTCAACAAATTTAGCAATTGTTTTCATGCTAGACAAGGGAAATGTTTATTTTTACATATTTATTTGCTAATAATATGCAGAATTGTTTAATTACCTGAACTGATGTTGCGCAAAGGGTTGCTTTTAACCCGAAATCGAACATTAGGAGCCAACCAATCGGCAGGTTCAAAAGATTATTGCAAGTATATTTCTGCGTAACACGAGTCTGAATTTATTTAGTGTTTCTCATCTTCTCCAATCAAATTCCCTATTTTTGCCAACCGTATTTCATTTTGCCAAACATTGAGAACTATCTCAACTAGGCAGTAGAAATTTGGGCAAAGCAAAATCGTAGCTCGTAATTCAAAAAATCGTACATCTATATATATGTTCAGTTTCTCCGAAGTTTCCCTCGACCGAATCGCCATTCATGGCATTGGCAACCCTTTGCAAGAAGAAGAATTGAAAATCTCGCTCAACGAGTCCATCATTCACGATGAAGTGGTGGAAGATTTGCTGATGCAGTATTTCCTTTCCTCATTCAAGCAGGAAGCCATGTATCATTTCGACCACGAGACCAATGTGGAAAGTAATGAAGTTTTCGCCATCGCCTCTAAGATTTTTGAGAATCCGAACGATTTCTACCAGCAATCGGTCAATATGGCAAAGTTGCTTTACCAACGCACCAATCACCCGAATATCAAAACTGGGGAAATGTATTTGGCATATTTCCAAAACTGTAAGCTTGGAGAGGATTTCTGCGATGCCATCGGGATTTTCAAATCGGAAACTAAAGATACGTTCCTGAAAGTATATCAGAAATCAGATAATTTTCAGGTGGATTACGAGTCGGGAATCAACATTAAGAAGTTGGACAAGGGTTGCCTGATTTTCGATGTGGAAAAGGAAAGTGGCTACCGTGTGGCAATGGTTGACAAAACAAACAAAGGCGAAGAAGCCGTTTTTTGGAAAGAGAATTTCCTGCGTCTCACTCCACGAGAAGACAGTTTTTTCCATACGAAAAACTACATGAACTATCTGTAAAGGTTTTGTGGATGATGTTTTCAATTCGGAACATAATGTGGAGCGAGTCGAGCAGATTGAAATGCTCAAAAACTCCGCAAAATACTTCGACACTTCAGAGACCTTTGCAGTCGACACTTTCCAAGAAGAAGTGATGGGCGGACACCCAGAAGTGGTGGAGGCTTTCAAAGAATATAAGGAGCAATACGTTGCCGACAACCAGATTGAGACTTACGATGAGTTTGAAATCTCCAAGCCTGCTGTGAAATCTAACAAGAAAATTTTCAAAAGTATTCTGAAACTAGATAAGAACTTTCCATGTTTACATTCATGGCAAGCGAGAATATATTGAAAAAGGCTTTGATGAGGAAAGGAATATGAATTTCTACAAACTATATTTTACCAAAGAAGAGTAGAAGAGAAATTAAAAATGAAGAATTAAAAATTAAGCATAAAGCCAACATTTGCGTTCTCAAAGCTTTGTTCCTTAGACTAAATCCACCACTGTTGAGTAAAAAAACACTTTTTTCCATACTGAAATATGTTATTTCCCTTTCTGTGGCCGGATTTTTATTCTGGCAACTCTATAAGGAGAAGACATGGGGAAAATCTTTGATGATATTAAAGAAGCAAGTCCATTTTGGATAGCTATTTCCATAGGAACGGCACTTTTCAGCCATTGGAGTCGAGCCAACCGCTGGGTAATTGCCTTGCGCCCACTTGGCTATGAAGCACGGAGTTTCACGGCTTTTTTGGCGGTTATGTTTGGCTATTTCGCCAATTTGTTCGTGCCACGGCTTGGCGAAGTGATGCGTTGCGGGTTGCTCTACAAAACGGAAAAAGTGCCTGTGAATGTTTCTTTCGGAGCTGTTTTGGCAGAAAGAGCCTTGGATTTGATTATTCTACTGACTCTAACCTTTGTTGTGTTCTTGGTGGAGTTTGAAAGAATTGGCGATTTTGTCATCTCCCAATTTGCCGATAATTCCGATGCCATGAGCCAGAAGCTTTATCTTTTGGGCGCATTTGCTTTGGTGGGCGTTTTTGGTTTGGTTGGATTGTACTTATTGCGAAACTGGTTGGAGAAACTCCCGATTTTTGTGAAACTCAAAGATTTCGCTTTGGGAATGAAAGATGGACTTTTGAGTGTCAGGAAGCTCTCTAGGAAACAGCAGATTCTATTCATAGTCCACACAATAAATATTTGGGTTATGTATTATTTGATGAGTTACGTGTTATTTCTGTCTCTTCCCGCCACTTCTGACCTCTCGCTGATGGCAGGATTCACGGTTTTGATTATGGGTGGAATCGGCATGGCAATTCCATCGCCTGGCGGAGTGGGAACTTACCATTTGTTTATTACCGCCACGCTAATTGCCTACGGTTTGGATGAAGGAATCTCCAAGAACTTTGCCTTTCTCATGCACAGCGTTCAGTCTTTGGCCGTTATCTTAATTGGCGGATTGAGTTTCCTAATCAGCATTTTCATTGCCAGAAAGAAAGGGGAAGGTATCACACACGTTACAGAAGATGTGGTGGATTCAGTAGATGAAATAAAAACAAGTGGGAAATAGAAAAATAGCAAGAAAGTAAACTGAGAATTTGAAAATGAGTGAACCGAATAAAATATAAATCCACTCAAGTAGCTGGAAATCCATTCATTGTGAACCCATTCTTGATACATGATACTTGTATCTTGCTACTTACTCAATAAAATGATTCCCAAACCAACATACAAAACTTTTCTTGTTGGAATTTCCGTAGCCTTTGCAGTTTTATGTTTTACTTCCTGCAAATCGGATAGGGAAAAGCCTATTTTGATTGATGGTTTGGCTGGGGAATATTTCAATGGCAGAAATCTCGTGCGAGTTTCAGTCTTATCCGCTGAAGAGAATCGGGTTGTTATCTCCAATGTAGAATTTTCCAGCTTTCTGGATTCGGCAATCGAATTGCAGATTACCGACAAAGTTTTCAACGACCTCCAAATTCAATGGATTGACTCCCAAAAAGAGGATGCGTTTTTCTATCAATTAAGAGACTCTGGGGCAATTATGAATATCTCTATTCCTTCCAAAGGTTTTGCTGGAGAGAGAAGAATATAACCCTCCCTTTTATTAAGACTCTTTCTAAGTTGCCTAAATTTTAGCAAAATCGTTATTTATTAAAATTAAATTCATACCTTCGCAACTCAATTTAATTTCTATCATTTATTTAACTATTTTCAAAGATGAAAATTACAAAATTATTCTCAATGTTTGCCTTGGCTATTTTGGCTATCTCTTTCACAGCTTGTGATGATGACGATGCTGAAACTCCAAACTATTCTCCAGAAGTTACAGGACAATACATTTCTGCTACTGGTTCTGATACTGTTGAAGTAACTTCTTCAAGTTCAAATAGCTTAGAGATAAAAAACTTTGGTTCTTCTACCGCTTTGTCAAGTGATGTTAGTGTAAATATCACTTCTAAGAGCACTACAAATGGCACTGCTTGGTTGACAAGCAAACTTACTGATGTGCTTTTAATCGAAACTAATGATAGTACTATCTCTTTGACTGTAGTTTCAGAAAGCTTTACAGGCTTTAAGTCAAAATAATTAATTTTTTGAAAGTAAAAGAAAAGGCTGCAATCATTGTAGCCTTTTCTTTTACTTCACCTTCAATACCTTGAACTCCACCCGTCTATTTAAAGCCCGCTTTTCGGGGTCGGAGTTATCTGCAATTGGGTGCATTCCGCCATATCCTTTTCCTTCCAATCTGCTTTTACTGATTCCACGGTTCGATAAATAAGTCCTGACAGCTTCCATTCTTTGGCGAGAGAGGCGAATGAGTTTAGCAGGGTTGCCAATATTATCAGTGTGTCCGCTGATTTCAATCTCAATTCCTGGGTTTTCCCTCAAAACTTGCACAAGCTTATCTAGTTCATCGTAAGAAGTGCCAATCATTTCGGAGCTTGCCTGTTTGAAGAATACCTTTTCCAGTACAAGTGTCTGGTTTTCAATGATTCTCTTGATTTTCGCATTCAAGCTATAAACTTCTTTGTCATCTCTCCCGAACCCAACATAATCCTCCGAAAAATATAGGTAGCCTTTTACCCGAACAGTTACTTCATAACTATTGTCTAACGGCAAAGCCACCAAGAACTTTCCTGTGCTAGGGTTGTTGGGAATCTCCTTCACAATACTATTGTCTCTTCTGTTTTTGATAATTATTCTGGCATCGAGTGGAGATTTATCATCGAAATCCTTCACAGAGCCCATCAACAAGGCATAATCTGTATCTCCTTCCACTTCCACCTTTTTCACTCCTGCGCTGAAAAGTGAGGTTGGCGTGTAATCTACTGCCATAATTAGCGGTTCGTCCACATCATTGAAAACGACTTTGTAAATATCATGGTCTCCAAAAGTGTCTTTACCTTTGCTGGAGTAATAGCCATTTCGGTAGTCGGCAGAAACCACAATACATTGCTCATCGTAAGGTGTGTTGAGCGGAATGCCTAAATTGGTTGGGGCAGACCAGCCGTTTTCTGTGTAAATGGATTTGAAAATATCAGTTCCGCCAATAGAATTGTGCCCTTCGGAACTGAAAAATAGGGTTGAGCCATCTGGATGCATGAAAACGCCATTCTCATCGTACTTTGTATTGATGTTTCCACCCATATTCTCGGCAACTCCCCAATTGCCCAGCGCATCTTTTTTGCTGACCCAAATGTCTCTTCCGCCAATGGAAGGCGAGCGGTCGGTTACGAAATAAAGCGTATTGCCATCATCTGCAAAGCTGGCAGAAGTCTCTTCGGTATCATCTCCATTTATTGTGCTTGGGAAGGGCTTCGGCTCAGTCCATTGTGCCGATTTGAATTCTGAAAGGTACAAATCGCCTTCTCGCATAATAATCATCTGCAAACCATCTGCCGATAAACTCACGGTGGCATCGTGTTCAAAAGTATTGATTGGTGCGCCTACATTTCTTGGTGCAGACCATCCGCCAGCTCGGTTGTAAGTCACGTAAATGTCTTCAAAGTAAAGTGCGTCCATATCTTTTTCTCCGCCCGTAGTGTTTGGTTTTCGGGCAGTGAAAAACATAACCGATTCGTTGGAGGCAATGATTGGACTGTGTTCTCGGTAAGCGGAGTTCATCCAACTTCCCATGTTCTCGAACTTGGCATCAATGGGCGATTCGGAGAGTTCTTTTCCGTTTCTGCATTCCCGAATTTTCTTGTTGACTCGGGCAATTTCATCGGCATTTCTTTCTGGGTCGAGTTGATCTACAAATTTCATGTATTCAACAATCGCCTTTGTCCATTCGGAGTTGTAATGGTAGGCTTTTCCCGTGTAAAAGTAGATGATTGGCTCAATCTGTGGGTCGAGTTCCAATGCTTTTTGGAAATAGGGCAAAGCTTGCAAATGAGTTGCGCCAGAAGGCAAATCCAGAAAACTCCTGCCAATCTTCATGTTCAATTCCGCATTGTTCGGATTGATTTGTTGGGCAATCTGAAAGTATTTCAAAGCCGAATCGAAATTTGCCAAATAATCGTCTCCATAATAATTATCTCCTTCCGAAAGTGCTTCTTTGGCTTTTTTGAAAGTTGCCTTATCAGGAATGGTTTTCTTGCTGAACTCCACAGATTGAGAAAAGCTTTCAACAGCACACAATCCACTCAATCCAACCAAAAGAGAAAGAAAAAAGTATTTGTATGATTGAGTTTGATTGAGTTTCATATTATTTGCTTTTTTTTAAAGTCGCTCTGGGAAGAGCAACCTACATAAATCTTTCTTCCTTCCTTCCTCCTTGTCGATGGCGACTCCCACTCCTTCCTCTTTCCTCTTTCCTCTTTCTTCCTTGTCGATGGCGACTCCCACTCCTTCCTCTTTCTTCCTTCCTCTTTCTTCTTTCCTCTTATTTACAAAACTTCCCCAAATATTCATCTGCCTCGTTGCTTCCATAAGTTTTTGCCCGTTTCCAATCGGTGCAAGCTCCCGTGGAGTCGCCCAGTCTGGATTTCACAATTCCCCGATTCAGCAAGGCGAGTGGATATTTGGAGTCGATTTTGAGTGCGAGGTTGCAATCTTCCATCGCTCCACCGAAATCTTTCATAAAATTCTTTGTGGCCGCTCGGTTGATGAAAGCCAAAATGTAGTTTCCATCCAATTCTATCGCCTTGTCAAAATCGGCAAGAGCATTTTTATATTCTTGGAGTTCAAAATGGGCTTTTCCTCGGTTGGTAAAGGCTCTGGCATTTGTTTTATCTAAAGAAATGGCTTTATCGTAATCGGAAATTGCCTTTCGGTATTCTTTCTGTTTAAGATAAGCCGAAGCTCGGTCGGTGTAGAAAACGGAAACCTCCTCCATTTCAATCGCCTTGGAGTATTTGGCAATGGCATTTTCCATATCATCGGTCTGGAGATAGGCGTTTCCGATGGCGTGGAGCGTTTTCGGGTCGGATTCATCAATTTCAGTGGCTTTATTGAAGTCGGAAATCGCCTCTTTGAAGTTTCCTCTTGCCAACTCTACTTGCCCTTTCATGACCCAAACCTCCGCAGGGCTTTGGTTTTCCATTTGCATGATGTTGTAAACTTCCAACGCTTTATCATAAGATTCCTGAGCAATATAAGCGGATGCCAAATTCAGTTTCGCTTCCATAAAATTGGGGCGAACCAAAATGGCATTTTTGAATTCCCGAATTGCCAGCGCATAATTCCTCGCCCTGAAAGCCTCCACGCCAGAGTTATTGATTAAATCTGCCTTGTTGTTCACAACCGTATGCATGAATTTCAGCGTGGTGGAATCCACATAATCCACCGAGAAACTTTCGCCACCTTGGGAAATGGTCGATTTATCGGCAGAAAACTTCGGGTCGATTTTCTCTTGGGAAACTGCCAGATTATTCAGGAAAAACGCTCCGAGAATGAACAAGATGATTTGGGATTGCTTCATAATTATGATTTTCTTATGTGTGGCAAGATGCCACTACCTTGCGCCACTCGGCTAAGCCGAGCGTAAGTTGCTTTGCTTATCTTATAAAGAAGAAAAATGTCAATTCTTAATGCTACATTTTTAATTTTTAATTGAGTTCCTCCTCATATTATCTGCAATAATTGCCCCAGCCATTGCCACATTCAGCGATTCTGCTCCTCCGAATTTGGGAATTGTGATTCTAGCGTTTACCAATTTACTGATTTCATCGGAAATTCCGTTCGATTCATTTCCGAGAACAATTACACCTTCTTTTCCAAAAGCTGTTTCATGCACATTGTTTCCATTCATGAATGCACCGTAAATGGCTGTTTTTTCATCCAATCCAGCTAAATACTGTTGGAGATTGCAATAAAAAACTTTTGTTCGAGTAAAAGAACCCATTGAGGAGGAAATCACTTTCGGATTGTAAACATCTGCGCAAGACTCGGAGCAAGCCACTCCAGCAAAACCATACCAATCGGCTATGCGCAAAATTGTGCCTAAATTCCCTGGGTCTCGCACTTCATCCAAAGCCAAAACAAAGTTGTTTTTTGGTTGGATTTCATAATTTCTTGGGATTCTGACCACCGCCAAAGCCCCATCGTTCGATTTGAAACTTCCCACTTTTGCGAGTAGGCTTGCACTGGCTTCCTGCGTTTTTGCGGATTTGGCATATTGGGAATTCTCCATAAAAAACTCGCTCGTCCCAAAAACAACTTCTGTTTCAAGGTCAGAATTCAGTAATTCCACCACACTTTTTGCGCCTTCCACCACAAATAAGCGTTCTTGTTTCCTGAATTTCTTCTGCTGGAGTTGCTGTATGCGTTTTTGCCAATTGTTAGTCATTGAACTTAGTATCAAGTAGTTTGTATCATGTATCAAGATATCGCTTGTATGCCGATTAGCAAATCATCACATTCTCCCATCCAAGTTTTTTTCTTCTTTCTTCTTTCCTCCTTCCTCTTTGCTCTCGCTTTCTTTTTCTACTACTTCCTCCTGTCCAATTGCGGCTGTGATTCTTTTTGTCAATTCCTCCAAAGTATCAGATTCCGAATACTCCAATGGCGCATGAAATTTGATTTTCAAGTTCACTCCACGTTTTTTGAAGCGCAATCCTTTTTTGTCAAATGCCCTTCGGAAACCATCAATATGAACGGGAATCACAATTGGATTGTATTCCTTAATAAGGTGTGCGGCTCCTTTTCTGACTGGCGCATACGGGCTGGTTGTGCCTTGCGGAAAAGTAACGACCCAGCCATATTCCAATGCTTTTTTTATTTTTTCTGGCGCATTTCTATCTGCTCCTCTCGCCACATCCTTTCCTTGTTGTCTCCATGAACGCTTTACCGTTACTGCGCCTGTGTAAGAAAGTATTTTCGGGAAAAAGCCACTATTTTTCATGGTTTCTTCGGCCGCCACATAAAATAAATTGGCTTTGGGCATGAGCAGGTAGAGTGGCAGTCGAATGCTGTTTCGGAAATGCCATTTCACACTGCAAAAGATGTGGTACAGAGCCATCACATCTGCATAGTAGGTTTGGTGGTTGGAGATGAAAAGCACGTTTTTCTGTGGTAATTCTTCCAAAAATTCAGTTCCTTCAATGTGGAGTTTATTGATTAGGTTGAACTTGCCATAAGTGAACATCGCCAGTGCACTTACCAACATTCTTTTCAAGATAATCACGTTCCCAAATGGGTCTTTCTTGAATATCTGTACGGGAATTTTCCGCTGATTCGGCTCTCCACCTTCAGAAACAGGCGTTACCGAGCGGTTGAGCAATCTAGGTGCTTTCATCTTCGGTAACTTTGGAAGAATTGCTCCTATTCGGAATCTGTATTTTGCCATAATTATATATTTTGTAATTGAGTCTATTGCGTCAGATGAATATAAAGTCCAAATCTAAATGCAAAATCAATCAAAGGAAGGACTTTGAGAGAAAGCAACCTCTAAAATAAGAATAAATTAGATTGGTTGTGATTCTACAAATAGAGTACTTCGGTAGTCACTAAAACTAGCCTCATCATTAGAATTTAGTCCTGCAAATATTTTATAAAACCTGATTTTCTGTCAGATTTGTGTTTTACGTAAGCAAATCCTTTGCAGATAACCCAAATAAGCCTATATTTATCCAAAATATGACTATTTCCATCGAAAATTTGATTTTAAAAAGATTGTTTACTGAAATGTTAGCGTTTAGCATCTAAACAAATATAGCATTCTTAATATGGCTATCCTAAGAAAACTCGTATCCTTCCTGACATTATTCGCCATCGGATTTGTCTGTTTCTTCTCCATTTCAGAAAGTGGAGGGCAGGATAACCTAACGCTTTTGCTCCGCAAACTCCAATCTACAGACAATGATAGTCTGAAAGTGGTTTACCTGAATCAAATTGCGCTTGCAAATATCAATCTGACCAAAAACGATTCTGCCATTTCTTATGCTACTCGGGCTTTGAGAATAGCTGAGAAATTGAAGAACAAGCAATCTCAGATGGACAGCTACTTGGTAATTGGGAAAGCTTATAAGGCAGAGAAAAAATTTGCCGATGCCCTTGATAATTATAATCAAGCACTTGAACAAGCCACCTCTTTAGGAAGCAAAAGACTGATGGCAAATGTAAATGTGGAAATGGGTTTCCTTTACCAAGATTGGAATGTTTTCGGCAAATCAGAAGAGTTTTTCGACAATGCTTATGAACTCCACAAAGAACTCGGAGATACTGAGCAAATGATTAACAACTTGAATTACAAAGCTTTGTCTTTTTATAGATCGGGAGATTTAGAGCAGGCTCTGAAAGAATACCAAAAGCAATTGGGGTTGGCGAATAAGATTGGCAATAATAGTACTGCCGTATCTGCGCTTAGGAATATCGCCAACATTTATACGCAATTCAACGATTATGAATCTGCATTGAGATATAATTTGGAGATTTTAGACATTAAAAAAGCATTGGGCGATTCACTCGGAATGTCCACTTACTACAATAATATAGGTTCAATCTACAAGAAGCTTGACCAAAATTCACAAGCCTTGCAATCGTTCAAACAAGCCTTGGAATTGAACAAAACGTTGGATAAGGATGAAAAAGACAATGTGGTAATTATGCGGAACATGGGTGTGATTTATCAGACCATGAGAGATTACCAAAGCGCATTAAAGTACTTTAGAGGTGCGATGGGGATTTTGGAAAAGGAACGAGATGTGAAGGAAATGGCGAGAACTGCCAATTACATCACTACAATTTATTACGGTCTCGAAGATTATCAGAATGCAGTACTTTATACGCAAAAAGCCATAGACCTGTCTAGTCAAGAAGATGATAAGGAGACGCTTGCGAAAAGCTACAAACGAATGTCTGAAATTTATCAGAAACAGAAAAACAACAGAAAGGCACTCGACTACTTCCAAAGATATGCGGCTGTCAAAGATGATATAATTGAGTTGGAGAGAGTAAAGCAAGAGCAAATTAAGCAACAACAACTTTTGGTAGAAAAAGAGGAGCAACAATTGAAAAACAAGTTGCTAGAACAAGAAATGAAGTCTCTGGAACTTGAAAAGAAACAACTCGAAGCAGACAAGAAAGTAAAAGAACTTGCCCTCAATGAGAAAAGTAAAGATATTGAATTGAGAAACAAGGAATTGGAGGTAGCCAAACTTGAGCAGAAAGAGTTAGAGAAAGCCCGTCAGGTGCAACAACTTTTGCTTGACCAAGCAAGATTGGCGACTGAATCTCGTGCAAGGGAATTGCAACTCTTAGAGCAGGAAAGAGAATTGGAAAGTAAGAAAAGAGAAATCCAAGCGAAAGAATTGAAAGAAAAAGAGGAGGAAATTGGCAAGATGGAATTGAGCCAACAAGTGAAGGACTTGGAAAGTGAGAAGCTGAAGAGTGAAAGACTATTCTATATTATAGGTTTAGGTTTGTTTGTTGTTCTGATTGCAATTATTGGTGTTGTGTTGGCACAAAAAACCAAATCCAACAAAAACCTTGCAAGCACAAATGAAGAATTAAGCACGAAAAACCAGCAGATTGAAGAGCAGAACAAGCAAATTACCGAGCAAGCAGTAGAACTCGAACGAGCTTATAAAGACATTAAGCTGATTAGTTTGATTGGGCAGAAAATTACCGCTTCACTAGATATTGAAGCAGTAACGAAAACGGTTTACGACTATGTAGGCTCACTAATGCCCACCTCCTCACTCGGATTGGGTATTTATAAAGAAGATGCCCAAATCATAGATTTCCGTGGCGCAATTGAAGATGGGGAAACCATGCCTTATCACTACGATTTACTTTCTGACGAAAACAGCTTGCCAGTTTGGGCGTTCAATAGAAGAAGGCAGATTATGATTGGCGATTTTGCCGAGGACTACAAAGATTATGTAGATTGGAGACCGGAAATGCGGACGAAGGGAATCATGAAATCAGCAGTTTACATTCCTCTGGCAACTGAAAAACGACCAATTGGGGTAATTACAGTCCAAAGCAACAAACAACATGCTTATTCCAATAAGGATTTGACTATTCTCCAAACGTTGGCTTCTTATATTTCCATTGCCTTGGACAATGCGCAAGCTTACGATATTATCAAGGACAAAAATAAGCACATTACCGACAGTATTCGTTACGCTCAAACTATTCAGAAGGCCATTCTGCCAAGCAAGGCGAAAATGGATAAGGTACTGAAAGAGCATTTTGTGCTTTATTATCCGAAAGATATTGTTTCTGGAGATTTCTTCTGGTTCATGCACATTCCTGCCGACAAACTCCCGTCTCATGTTCCTATTGAGGAGAGAAAAGACAAAACTTATGTGGCAGTAGTTGATTGTACGGGCCACGGAGTGCCAGGTGCGTTTATGAGTATGATTGGCTCTACGCTTCTCAATGATATTATCTCTAGAAGCGATGTTTACGCTCCTGCGGAAATTTTGGAATTTTTGCATTCAAGCGTAGTGAACGAACTCCGACAAAGGGAAAGTGCCAATGACGATGGAATGGATGTTTGCCTTTGCTTGATTGAGGCAGAAGGGGAAGGAAAATCCAAAATTACTTATACAGGCGCAAAACGTCCGTTGTATTACATGGAGAAAGACACCGATGTCTTGCGAGAAATTAAAGGAACAAACAAAGGAATTGGCGGAGTGATGAAAAAATACCGTCCGTTTACCAACGAAACTGTTATTTTGGAAAGCGGAAGTATGCTTTACCTAAGTTCCGATGGTTTGCCCGACCAAAACAACATCGATAACAGGAAATTGGGTTCAATGAAATTCAAGCATACACTTCAAGAGAATTCCAATATGGACTTGAATGAGCAAAAAGAGGCACTCGCATCCATTCTCTACAAGCACATGGGAGACACGCCACAAAGAGATGATATTACAGTGGTTGGAGTGAAAATCTAAACACGACTAATTCAAAACATAGAAAATCTGGCAGAGCTATTTTGGTAATAATGGTAAAACCCTGTCAGGATTGAGACTTATAGAGCTTTCTCCTTATTTGAATAATGTTAGGCACCTTCACTTCAGTCCATAGATTGGTTTTTATTCAAATCCTGACAGGGTTCATCTCAAATTTGTTCATAAACACGAAGAGAAGCACTACCAAAAATCCTAATCTGTTTATAAATAGGTTAGGATTTTTTGGCAATTAGAACGTTTACGCTTGCCAAGTATGCTTGCTCCGAACTACTCGAAAATAACCTTAGAGTATGTTTGAATCGACTTGTTTTTGGTTTCTACGTCTTTTCAAAAATGCTTTCTTATAAAAACTCTTTTGCGTGTCCCACGCAAAATTTATTCTTTATAAGAAAGTGGTAACTACTTAGGTTGTTTAAGTTATTGATTTACAATGTAGTATAATTGCACGAAGAATTTAAATGTAACTTTTAAATTGAATTAGTATTTTTATAGTCAAAATAATTTGAATAGGCACTCAAATTAGCCAAATAATCTTTGAATAGTACAATAAAAGAACCTGAGTAAGAAATAGTGCAATGTGTATGAAAATAAGAAAAATAACACAATATACAGTTTTATAGGCTGGAATCGCTCAAATTTTTTAATTCGCCAACTCGCTAATTCACCAATTCGCCAATTGAGTAGTTACAGAAAGTGTAACCTGAAATGAAATTTATAGATTTCCTCAAATCTTGGTTAACTTTGAGATTCAATTATTTCACTTTTCTATGAACCTTTTTCCTGCTACACTTACCCGATTTCTTTCTTTCTTAGCAATTGCCACAATTGTATTTTCCTGCGAGTTGACAGAAGAAAAACTAATTACTGACAGTTCCGCAAACCTTACATTTTCTACGGATACAGTTTTTTTCGATACGGTTTTCACAAGTATTGGGAGCATAACCAAACGCTTCAAAGTATATAATCCGAATAAAAATGCAGTAGAGATTGAGCGGGTTGGATTGGGAAATTCAGCAAACTCTCCTTATTCTCTCATCATAAACGGAAGGGAAAGCTCCGAACTGGAAAAAGTAAGGCTTTTAGGAGAAGATAGCTTGCTAGTTTTGGTAAAGGTAAAAATTGACCCAATGAACCAGAATATGCCTTTTGTGGTGCGAGATTCTATTGTTTTCCGAACCAACGGAAATCTTCAAGATGTGAAACTCATTGCTTGGGGACAAGATGCCAATTTCTTGCGAGATTCCGTGATTGAATGCAACACAACATGGAATTCCACAAAACCTTACGTCATCTTCAACAATGTTTTGGTGGATTCTGCCTGCTCGCTGACTGTTTTGGAAGGAACGAAAATATATCTCAATCCTGGCGTCAAACTTTTTGGTAGATGGCAAATTGGAGGTTTTGGGCAAACCCGATAGCATAGTAACTTTCCAAAGTGCCAGACTCGACCCGCCTTTCGACCAAGCTTTGGGGCAATGGGGCGGAATTGTTTTCACGGGAAACAGCCGAGGGAATTTAATTGAAGGAGCAAAAATCAGAAATGGCACTTTCGGCATTTTTGCAGACCCCTCTGATGACCCAGCCAAACGTGCGGAAATTACAGTTCGACAAACCATTATTGAAAATATGGCTTTCGCTGGAGTTGCCTGCTTCCGAGCAGATTTAACCATGGAAAACTCTCGAATCTCCAACTGTATTGAGCGAACGGTTTTCTGCGTGGCTGGCGGAAATTATACTTTTGAACACAATACTTTTGCCAGCTATTCCTTCAATTTTTTTCGTGAAAATCCGCAAATTGTCCTAGGGAATTTTGTGCTTTTAGAAGAGGCAACAGGCGAAAGGCTCATTGAAGGAGACCTGAATGTGCGCATGGCAAACAACATTGTTTGGGGGAATTTGGAAGAAGAACTTGAACTGCCAGAACCAGTTTCCAGTTCATTGGCAGTTTTCGATTTCCAGAACAACCTATTCAAAACACAGCTTTCTGCCTTGAACATCAATGGAAATCTAATCAATATCGACCCGCTTTTTGTTGAGCCTAGAGAATCCGACTTCTCACTCGACACACTCAGTCCGGCCCAAAATGTAGGTTTGCAACTTAATTACTTATTTGATTTACAAGGAATGTCTCGTGACTCAAAACCAGATTTAGGCGCATTGGAGAGAAAGGAGTAATAGTTTTTCTGCGTTTCAAGAAAATTTTGCACGATTCAACATAAAATCATTGGTAGTGTGCAAGATGTAAGGCTACTTTTGGATATTTCGGCACAAGCGGATGCTCAATGCTATCAACTTAAGAAAAACAGAATTGTAAGATTATATTTTTTGCTCCACCTTATCCATGTGTTATATTCAAACTCGTAAAAAAAACGCTCATACTTAACGACTCGAAGGCGAGTCCCATCGGGAGAGTCGTGGTACGAATTCAAACTGTACAGCGACTCTCCCGAGTCGCAAATTCCCTCTTCAACTTCGTGATGCAAGACCGCAGGGAACGAATTGCGCAGAGAAACCGTGCAAAAAGGCTTCTGTGGAATTTGGCTGGAAAACATTGACGAGCTTTTATGAGAAGGCTTATAGTTTGGCTTTGCAACGGATTGGGTAAGTTTGATTGTTGAGATTTTGCTTGGTGGAAATGAATTTTTCTGGCAAGTAAAATTTCAACAACTTTTTCCAATTTATTATCTTTTGGTTTCCAAAATCCGAACCAACTCTTCTTTGCTTGGCAACACGGTTTTGTACTTACTGGCAAAAATTTGCTCGTTTTTTTCTGGCAAAGTATATTTCACTACGGCTTCGCTTTTGTCTCGGCAAAGGATGAGCCCAATTGTTTTGTTCTCGTCTTCTAGCCGAACTTCCCTGTCATAATAGTTGACATACATCTGCATTTGCCCAAGGTCTTGATGTTTCAATTCCCCAATTTTCAGGTCAATCAGTACGAAGGATTTCAAAATTCGATTGTAGAAAACCAAGTCAATTCGGAAATGCTTTTCATCGAAGGAAATACGCTTTTGCCTTGCAACAAATGTGAAACCATTCCCCAATTCAAGTAAAAAATGCTCCAACTCATTAATCAGTTGTTCCTCAAGTTGGCTTTCGGAATACGAAGCTTTTTCAGAAAGTCCAATAAACTCAAGAATATAAGGGTCTTTGATAGCATCTTTTGGATTTTCAAGCACTAAACCTTTTTCTGAAAGCAACTCCACTTCCTGCTTATTCCGGCTCAACGATAATCTCATATATAATGCTGAATCAAATTGCCTTTGTAATTCCCTCACACTCCAATTGCTTTTTGTAGCTTCAATCTCGTAAAATCTCCGCTCATTTACATCATCAATCCGCATGAGTTTTAGGTAATGCGACCAACTCAATTTGAATTCCGCAGACGGTGTTTGCGGTTTTGTAAACACTTTGTAGAATTGACGCATTTGCTCAATATTTCTTTCTGAAAATCCCCTGCCGAACTTCTTTGTCAGGAATAAAGAGAGCTTTTTGATGATTTCCTTCCCATATTCAGCCCGTTCTTTTCCTGCTTGTTCTTCTTCCACAATCTTTTTCCCTATCTCGAAGTAAGTCAGCACCATGGTCTGATTTACAGCACGAACCGTCTTATTTCTCGCTTCTTGAAGAAGCGATGATATTTGATTGTAGAAATCTTGATTAGAAGGCTTTTTCATTGATTTTGGAATGTTTTGTTCCCAAATCTAAGGAAATAGAAGTGAAAAGTAGCGATTTGGAAAATCGGGAAATAAATTCTCAAACTATCAATCCTTTCACTCTCCAACCAAAACAAACGCACTCCAAAAGAAAGGCTCAGGATATTTCTCTCTCAGACTCAATTGTGCATTTCGGAAAGCGGTTCGTTTATCTTGCTTTTTCTGCAACCAGTTTTCGTAAAAGCTGACCATCAGTTCTTCGGTTGCCTTATCGGAAACGGTCCATAATGACATGAGGATTGATTGTGCGCCTGCACTTTGGAAGGCTCGTTGCAAACCGTACACTCCTTCGCCATTTTTGATTGCGCCCAAACCTGTTTCGCAGGCAGAAAGCACGACCAATTCCGTTTCTTCGAGACTCAAATTCATGGCTTCTTTTGCCGTGAGGATTCCGTCTCCGCCTTGTCTAATAGCATTTTCGGCATTGGCAAACAGCAAGCCTGCTCGCAGAAGTGGATTTTCCAATTCGCTTGATTTCTCCACGCCCATCATCATTTCCGATTCTGAAGTTTGCCGTTTTCGCATCTTCCAAAAAATAGCCGTGCGTGGCAACATGTAGGACTTTCGGGTTTTGGACTTGCTTGACTTCCGCTTCCGTGGCTTTCTCCGAAGTATAAATATTGTTCGAGAAATCTGACTTGCTGGCGATTGCGGAAATCTTTTCCACTTCTATTTTTGTGCCTGGCAAAGGGGCAATGCTTCCGCCATTCATGAAACGTTGCGCTGTGTCTGATTCAATAAGTGATTTCAGCAATTTGTCTGGCAATTCCGCATCATTTTTTTCAGATTTTTCGCTAGAGTAGTTTGGATTTCCGAAAAGTTCAATTTTTCTGTCGGGTTTCCGCTCTCTTCTGGGAAGCAACAAATCTTTGGTGTTTGTCAGCAAATGGATTTCCATTTCATCCAACAAATACTGGTTGGTTTGCGGATTTTGCAGACTCGCCAAACTTATTTTGTGATACACTCCATCCGCAGCAAAATAGACTTTCTCAATTCCTGCCAATTTTTCGGCAATCGGTTTCCAATAAGCCTCATAACTCAATTCATTCAGGACCTTGTATTTGATGGTGGTTTGGTAATACTTCAAACCTTTGCCTTCAAGCTCTACGCCATTTTGCAAGATGACTGCTTCTGGGTAGTTTTTTGTATTTTTTTTCACAATTAGGGCAAGATATGTTACCGAATCCGCTCCTGTTTTTATTCTCAAAATCTCCACTAAAGCTTCTTTCGGTTGGAGTTTGCTCTGTGCATCTTTCCAAGTGTAAAGTTTGCCTTGCTCCTCATTCCGAGTAAATTCGGCTGATTTTTGGGAGAGTTTTTTTTCAAGCTGATTGATTTCAGCTTCCATTTTTGCTAAATCCAACCCCATTTTTTTGCGCTTTTCCAATGGCAAACCGTAAGCCTTTGCCAAACTGGCTTTTTTCAGCTTCCAATTCTCGTAATCAAATCGCAAACTACTGTCTCCGCTCGTTAAAATTTGACTCTGCATTTTTTGCGAGCTGTTGTAAAGCAAGCCTTTGGTGTTAATCGCATAATCGAATACGGTTGCCATCACTTTTGGCTTTTGTTTTTGCATTTCCAAGCTAAATTGATAATAGCTGTCGAACCGATGGCGAATGGTTTGGTAATAGTGCATTCGCTCCTTTTCGGAGGAGTAGGTAAGAGAGGACTCAATTTGTTTCAGCGTGGTGTTGTTGACCATTCTGTAATAGCTTTCGGCAAGGTATTTATTGCCAAGCGCATCATAAATATCTGCTAAGGAAGTAGTGGTTTTGAGAAAGTCAGGATTTTCATTTCCCAATAATTCAAGCTGTTTTTCCCTGACTTCAATCAATATTTTTTTGCTTTCTTCCAGCTTTCCTGCCAACAAATAGCTGTGCGCCAAATTGCTTTTGGCAGTGAAATAAGAGGGACTATTTATGCCATCTAGCTCTTTGCTCAATCCAGCCGAAAACTCTCCAAAATACTTTGCTTTTTCATAATTTCCCAAACGTGCGTACATGCTAGAGGCGTTGTTGGAGAGTGAAGCATATTGTGTGGTTTTCGTTCCAGACTGTTTCTCGGACAATTTTAGGCAATGTAGCAGGTGTTTTCTGCTTCCTCTGGCTTTTCTTGGAGAATATAATTGGTTGCCAAGTTGCTGTAAAGCGTAATCAGCCTGTCTGTCTTTTCATTTTCTTCCGATTTTTCTAAAAGTCGAATTCCATTTCTGAAAACCTTTTCCGCCTCTTCATACCTTCCTAAATCTGAATAAAGATTGGCGAGATCGTTGGAAATTCCCACATAATTGACCGATTCCTTACCATAAATCGAAGCAACGGAATTTCCCAAATCTTCATAGAGCAATTCCGACTTGGTATAATCTCCCGTGTAGTGATAAATTTTGGCGAGTTCGGCAGTAGTTCGCATGAAATTGAGCTGGCTGGTTTCGCCCAATTCTGCACGAGTTTTGTAAGAAAAGAGTAATAGTTTTTCAGCCTCTTCGTACAAGCCAAGCTTGGTGTAAATCCCAGCAATGTTCTCGACAATATCTAAATAGTAAGGGTCTTTTTTGAGATACACCGTGTTGGCAACCTCTATGGAATTATCTGCAGAAATCTTTCGCATTTTCCCATCTGAAAGTTCGAGCATAGAACATTGCCAAATTAGACCAAAGCACAGATTTATAATGCCCTGTGGAAAGCGTATTTTCCTGCTCTAACGCCTTGAGCAAATAGTGTTCATTCTCTGCGTAGTTATTCAATTTTTCATGAATCAAAGCCATATTGTTGCAGTAAACGGGATAGATTTCCGAAGTGGAATCAGCTCGTGCAAGCACTCCTGTCTGAATTTCCAATGCCTGTTGGTGTTTCCCCAACTCATTGCAAGTGCTAGCCAATGCGTTTGCGTAAGTGTTGTATTTCAAGAAGTTTTTCCCTCCGAAATGCTCGTTTACAATTTCCAGAATCTCCGCCAAAACTTTTGCTGCCTGTTCATATTCTTTCAAATCGGAAAGCATAGTTGCCAATTCGTAAGAATATTTGAGGTAGTCCCTATTGTTTTTGCCCAGTTTGGACTCAGCCTGAAAACTCTTTGCCTTTCTCATAGATTGGCTCGCCTCGGCAA
Organism: uncultured Cytophagales bacterium; assembly: GCA_963729615.1. GTDB lineage: Bacteria > Bacteroidota > Bacteroidia > Cytophagales > Flammeovirgaceae > JBLIFI01. The sequence continues at coordinate 551,509 of CAVSOI010000012.1, read as the reverse complement.
AATTGGCAAGTCCAGTTTGGCAAGTTCCCAACATCCAATACAGGGAAGCCAATCCTTCAAGGTCATTGTCATTTATGAGCGATTTTTCATAGTAATCAATCATAAGTTTGGTCATTTCAACCGCCTTTTTTGCTTGATTTCCGTGATAATAGCCGTTGATTGTAGCAAATGTATTTCCCGCTTCATTGCTTAGTTTTTCAGTCAGGACTTGGCTACGCATCCGAAACTCTTCCGCTTTGTCTGTCTTTCCTAATTTTCCGAAGCAAACTGCCATATTCCCGATTGACTTTGCCTCCCAAGCCTTTTGATTTCCAAGCATTTCAGCAAATTTCGGATAGCACTTTTCATACAGTTGGAGTGCGCCAAGGCAATCTTCTCGGGCAAATCGGGCATCTGCCTTGCTGAGGTCAATAAAATAAGGTTTGTCTTTCCCTTGCCGAGCAATTTCCCCATCCGAATCATATTCTATGAAGCTTACCAAAGCTCCTTCATCGTAAAAGTTCCTTGACTTTATTGAGCCATCTTTTCTGTACCAAATCGCCTCGCCTTCATATTGGTCGGAAGGTTTATCGGCAAGCAATTTCCCTTCCCACTGCAATTGCCCTGAACTATAGAAGTCTCTTACCTCGCCTATTGGCTTATCGTCTTTGTAGGAAATGAGCCGATAGAATTGCACAAATTCCAATTTATCTGTCGGTTTAAAATCCTTATCGAACCAAACCGCCCATTCGCCTTGTCTCAAGCCATTGGCATCTACTCGGTTTTCTTTTTTCGGAATGGTTGGATTTTGCGCTTGCAGATAATTTAAACCGAAAATCAGAATCAACAATAATGGGAAAGTGAATCTCATATAGAAATTAATTTAGTTTTTTGCAGACTAAATTTCGGAAATTTGTATGGGAAATGGAAATGGGTTTTTGTGGAATCTAAGGGATTCGAGCAAAAAAAAATGTCGGAGAACACTTTTCTGCAAACCTTTTCAGCCTCTTATTTAGATTAAGTCTTAATAAGTTTTATATTTGCAATCTCCAACAACAAACTAGAACCAAATCAGAATTGGTTTTGGGAAATAATGAGTTGCCAATATGAGAATACTTCTATCCATAATTCTTGTTCTAATCGGTTTCCAACTGAAAGCGCAAACTTCTTTTGTGGCAGAAGGAACGGTGTATGACGAGAATCAAAAGCCACTAATTGGCGTAACTATTCTGATAAAAGGCACGCAATTAGGAACTACTTCCGATTTGGATGGGAAATTCAAGCTTCAAATTCCTACACAAAAAGCCACTTTGCGGTTTTCGTTCATTGGCTACAAAACCCAAGAACTTTCGGTTACTCAATCCGACAGTAAAAGTTTAAACATACAACTAGAAGAAGATGTAACTGCGCTAGACGATTTGATAATCACAGGTTACAACATCAAAAAAGACCGAACGAAACTAGTCGGAAGTGCTCAGCAAATCTCTGGCAAACAACTCCAGACCGACCGACCCATTGAGAGTTTTGACAAAATGCTTTCAGGTCAGATTGCAGGATTGACCGTAGAGAATGTGGGCGGAGGCGAGTTGGGAGTTTTGCCAGAAATCCGAATTCGGGGGCAAGGTTCTTTGGTGGGAACTACGCAAAGGCTCACAACTTCTAGCGAGCCACTTTATGTGATTGATGGCGTGCCGATTTATGATATTACTTCTTCAAATTCCTCCAGTTCGGGAACTACCGCTTTCGAGCGCAAATTCAATCCGCTCGCCCAGTTCAATCCAGATGACATTGAGAGCATTACTGTGCTAAAAGACGCCTCTGCCACGGCAATTTACGGAGCAAATGCGGCAAATGGCGTAGTGCTGATTACCACAAAGCGAGGGCAAAAGGGGAAAGTAGCGATAGATTTGAAATATACTACGGGCGTGGCTTCGGCAATCAATCAGGTGGAGTTGCTGAACACGCAGGAATATGTGATGCTCTATCGGGAAACTTTGCTCAATAGCGGATTTACCGAAGCGGAAGCCATTGAAAAAGCTGGCCCGACAGATATTGAGGTAGATTGGGCAAACATTAGTTTGCAAACTGCTCAATTCCACCAAGCAAATTTGAGTCTTTCTGGCGGTGGGAAAAACACGAGTGCTCGACTTTCGCTCAATTACTTGAACCAAGAGGCAATTTCTGTAGGCAACCAACTGGAGCGATTGGGTTCAAGAATCAATGTAGATATGAAGCTAGACAGTTCATTGACAATCAGTTACAGCTTCACGTATAATTTGAGCAGAAGAGATATTCTGGCAGAGTTTGGCGCAATAAATGCTCCACCGAACCTCTCGCCCTACAATGCCGATGGCAGTTTCAACAACGTGGGCAGATTTGAGGACTTGCCCAATCCATTGGCGGTTTTGGCGCAAAACGAGAATAATAATCAGGCTTCTTCTGCCAACGGCAACATCACGGTTTCCTATCAGCCCATTCCCAATCTCACTTTGGCCGGATTGATTGGGTTGGATACTTATCAGAACAATAGTCGGTTTTATAGGTCGAACAAAAATGCGACTGGCTTCAATAATAATGGCGCATTGAATCTGTTGGATAGAAACAATTTCCAATGGGTTTCCAACCTCCGAGCCAATTGGGGAAGCCAGATTGGAGGCAATTTGAATCTCACTCTGTTGGCAGGAGCAGAGGCCACTGAGCAAACCACCAAAATTGTCCGAACCAGCGGAGCAAACTTCCCCTATGATGACTTGCGGGAACTCGATGGTGCGCTGACTCGTGGCGGAAGTTCTTCGAGGTTGGAGAACGCCACGGTCTCTTATTTCGGAAATGCGAACTTGGAGTGGAAAGAGAAATATTTGTTCAACATCAACACCCGAACGGACATTTCCAGCATTTTTGGGGGAGACGTGAGTAAAGGCGTTTTTGCCTCGGTTGGAGCAGGTTGGCTTTTGCATAAAGAACCGTTTTTGGCAGGAAACTCCAAAATTAGCCTTCTGAAACTGCGGGCAAGTTTCGGCAGTACGGGCAACTCTAGAATTGGCTCGTTCGCCTCTCGTGGGTTATACAGAATCGGCTCGAATTATGGCTACGCTGGGCAGTTGGGAATTGGAGTTTTCACGCCTGAAAACCCGCAACTGACTTGGGAGAAAAACTACAAAACAGATATTAGTGCAGAGTTGGGCTTGTGGCAAAACAGATTCAGAATGACTGCCACTTATTACCAAAACGACATTATTGATGCAATTACAAGCGTTTCAGTTCCAAACGAAAATGGCTTCACTTCGGCAAGGTTGAATGCGGCCGATATGCGAAATTCTGGTATAGAAATCAGCGTGAGTGCCACTCCAATCCTCAAAGAAAAAATCAACTGGACTTTTACCTTCAATTTGGCATCTAATAAAAATATTGTCAGAAGAATTAAAATCCGAGATTCAAACGTCACCGCCAGTTCTGCTGGAATCGGGCTTGCTTTGGGAGAGGATGTTCGTACAATCTACGGGATCAAATATGTAGGCGTGAACCCCGAAAATGGAGACCCACAATTTTTAGCTGTTGACGGAACTTTGACGAACAGCATTGCGGTAGCTAGAGAAAACATGATTCCATTGGGAAGCAGAAATCCAAATTTATTTGGCGGAATGAATCATACTTTGCAGGTAGGGCAATTCAGCTTTTCCCTATTGACCTCCTTTTCCTTTGGTTCGCAGATTGTCGTCAATTCCTTCTATGAGCAAGATGGCAGGCAGTTTTTCAACAATCAGGGCAAAAATCTGCTCGACCGTTGGCAAAATCCTGGAGACATTACCACAATCCCGAAATTATTGTTAGATGTGGAAGCGACCAATTCAAGGGTAAATTCAAGATTTGTATATGACAATGATTACCTGAAAGTAGAAAACATCTCCGTTTCCTATTCCGTGCCAAGAAACAAGCTCCAAAGACTCAAACTGACTTCTATGAATATTTTCGCACAGGTCAGCAACGTAGGCTATTTCTATTTTACAGAACAACGAGAAAACAGAAATGGAATTGCTCAATACAGATACGAATTTCCCGAAGCCAGAACTATCAGCGCAGGCTTGAAAGTGGGAATTTAGGAAGGGAACTAAGCTTTATGAATGAAGAATTAAAAGTGATTATCCAAAGTTTTCTGTTCCGCAGAAATTGAAACCTCACTTTTCAGGGGTTCAAAGCCATTAAATGACATATAAACAAAAAAGAGTAGAACACATCAAATGGACAAATATAAAATCCATATACCCGTTTTCATGTTGGCAATCTGCCTGATTTCCTGTGGAGATTTCTTGGACAGAGACCCTTTTGATGAAATTTCCAAAGCGGATGCCTTGGATGACATTGAGAGTTTGGAGTTGGCGGTAAATGGCACTTATGATATTCTAAGTTTCGCAGATTATTATGGTGAGTACATGACACTTTATGCCGATGTAACTGGCGGGAACTTGAAGATTGGCAACAAATCGCCTTCTTCCGATTCAGAAGAATATCTTCCTATGTATGATTTCGTACAGTCGGCAGATATATTTTTGAACTTTTATAATATCTATGTGGAAACCTATTTGGGTTTACTTAATGCCAATAATATTATAGGTGCAGTTCCCAAACTCGCAGATGGCAGTTCAAAAAAAAGGCAAGACCAAGTTTTGGGGCAGGCGTTGGCTTTGCGAGCCTTGTTCCATTTCGATTTGCTTCGGCTTTATGCCCAGCCTTACAATTTCACTTCCGATGCTTCGCACAAGGGAATTGTTTTGCAAGAATCCTCGCCATTTCTAGAAGACCAAAAGGCGAGGAGTTCCGTGGCGGAAAGTTACGAGTTGGTTGAGAAGGATTTAGAGCGAGCCATCGAATTGCTTTCTAATTTCAATGATGACGCTTTTTTCAGCAAGCAATCGGCACAGGCACTTTTGGCGAGATTGTATTTATACCAAGGGGAATGGAGCAAAGCCACCACTTTGGCAACTTCGGTAATTGACAGCAAAGTGATTGAGTTGGCAAATCGTGCAGAATATTTATCTATTTGGAGTAACGACCCAAAATCTGTTGAGCATCTTTTCAGAATGGAATTGGCGCAGTTCCAATCAAGCTCGCCACAGGTTTCTGCTGTGGTTGGAGTCGGTGCAAACATACCCAGTTTGAGTGCCACGCAAGATTTACTGACTCTTTTTGAACCAAATGACATTCGACTTAGAAATTTCGTACAGAATCTGGATTCCAATTTTCTATCCACCAAATATCCATTTCGTTCTTCCACACCAAACGATATTTCAATCATCAGGTTATCGGAAGTTTACCTCACTCGTGCCGAAGCTTTTGCCAAGTTGGGCAGAAACGAACTCGCACAAAAAGACCTGAACCTCATTCGGCAACGTGCCAACCCAACTGCCCCGAATATCATTTTGACTGGGGAGGAATTGGTAGATGAAATTTTGTTGGAAAGAAGGCGGGAATTGGCATTGGAAGGTCATTTATTGTTCGATTTGAACAGAAGCAAAAAAGGTGTTTCCCGAACCGATTGTAACGAAAGCATCAGCAATTGCAATCAGAATTACCCGAACGACAAATTCATTCTCCCCATTCCGCAAAAGGCAAGGGATTCTAATAAGAAATTGGAGCAAAATGATGGATATTGAGACATAGATAATTGCTGTTAGAAGAAAGAGGAAAGAAGAAAGAAGAAAGAGGAAAGAAGAAAGAAGAAAGAGGAAAGAAGAAAGAGGAAAGAGGAAGGAGGAAAGAGGAAGGAGGAAAGAGCGGGGGTCGCCAACGACAAGGAGGAAGGAGGAAAGAGGAAAGAGGAAAGAAGAAAGAAGAAAGAAGAAGGAGTGGGAGTCGCCATCGACAAGGAAGAAAGAAGAAAGAGGAAAGAGGAAAGAAGAAAGAGGAAAGAGCGGAGGTCGCCAACGACAAGGAGGAAAGAAGAAAGTCCAACCACATGAGTTGTCAGAGAACCATAGATTTTAATTGTTATTTCTTGACAATCTCATTGAGAGGTAAATACAAAAGAGTAAGATTCCGTTGTTCAGCATTACAATAATAAATAGCACAACGTGCTTAAATTCAATTTTCACTAATTAATAAATAACAAAACCCATGAAAAATCAAGTTAAAATTTTCCTACTGTTAAGCCTTTTTGCTTTCACATTTACGGCTTGCGATGATGACGAGCCAGTACCAGTTATCACAAGCACTTTGAGTTCCACCTCTACAGATTTGATGGAGAATGCCAGCAGTCCGCTGACCATTACGGTAACTTCTTCGGTAGCCGTTCCGCAAGACATTACTGTTTCCTATAATTTGGGTGGAACTGCCATTGAAGGAACAGATTACGAGGCAATTTCTGACAAATCCATCAGCTTGGCACAAGGGCAAACCTCGGCAAGCATCACAATCGACCCAATTGACAACAACACGGTAGAAACTTCGCCAAGAACGATTGTGGTTACGCTTTCCGACCCAAATGTGCCGAACTTTACTTTGCCAGAAACCCCATCAATCACAATCAACTTGCTAGATGACGATGGAGAGAATTTCTCGGTTTCTTTTGAGGAAACCATTATGACGACCAACGAGTACAATCAAGATACTGTTCGTTTTAAGGTTACAACCAACTTTCCTTACCAAGGAGATTTGGAGTTGAGTTATTCTTTGGCAGGAACTGGCGTTGCTGGCACAAACTTCACAGATTTGGGCAACGGAAAAGTAACCATTCCCAATGGAGAGCGAAGTGCAGATATAGAAATCGTGGTTTTGGATACCGATAATCAGTCAAATGATTTTTCGGAAACTATTGAGGTAACTTTAGAATCACAAGAAGGCGTGAAAGTGGGAGCGAATCCGACAAATTCAATTACTGTTATCAACCCTGTGGCAAATACGAGAATTTTTGCATTAGATGAGGATTTTGCTAGAATTTACGCCTACAATACTTATTCTGATGTTATGATACCTTCTGTAGGAAGAAAAAATACCGACCCCACCACAGGAACGGTATTCGATGAATCGTTTGCCTTTACTTATTATGATGCGAATAAGCCAAACAACATTGGTTTTGCGTCTAATCTGTGGAACGGGGCAACTTCTGATTCAACAAGGTCAACCAATATTTTGAATATGAATGACTTGTACGGAAAGGAGTCTGCCGAAGGAAATCCTGGAACGGTTGATGAAAATGTTTCTTCTGGTTCGGCCGGATTGAGAGATTTGGATTTGATTCGCTTGATTCCCAATGGAATAAACGCCACAAGTGGGAAAGCAGTAATAGAGAAACAGTCAATCAAGGTTTATCGCAGAGATGATGCAGACGGAATTGACGGGACGGACGATGACGAAATCCACACATTCTTTTTTGTAGAAGTCAGCGGAGAAGGAACTTACGATGAATCAACTGGTTTGATAAACATGACCATCACTTTCGATGAAACCAGCATCAATAATGGCGTGAGAATAAGAAGGTTCGAGTTTAATACCGAACGAAGACCAAGCTAAATTTGAATCCTAATCCAAACTAGAAGTAAAACAGATTCCCAATATTTTCTTAAGCCATGGAACAGTTTTGTTCCATGGCTTTTCTATTTTTGTGGATTGAAAAACACGAAAAACTTCTATGAAAAAACATATCACAATTATATCCTTCCTGATTCTGCTAATTACCGTTGCTTGTCAGCAAATGAAATCCAAACAAACTGACAAAACAGATTCGGTGATGGAAAAATCTTTGAGAGAATTGTACAGCCAAGCCGTTTCTCTTTGGCCAACTCCCACGGTAGATGATACGGTTGGATTTCGTGATTTGGGAGTTTTGCCGAAAGTGAAGTATCCTGAAGAAAATCCTTACTCTGCAAAAAAGAAAATGCTTGGCAGACAACTATTTTTCGACCCACGGCTCTCTGCTTCGGGCCAGATTGCCTGTGCTTCCTGCCACGATTCGGAACTCGGTTGGGCAGATGGGAAAAGCAACGCATTTGGGCATAACCGACAAAGGGGAAAACGAAACACCATGAGCATTCTCAACACCGCTTACGTCCACCAACTTTTTTGGGATGGAAGAGCGCCAAGTTTGGAGCATCAAAGCACGGTTCCCATCTCCGCCACCGATGAAATGAACATGGATCTGACAAATGCAGTAAAAAGACTCAACCAAATTGAAGGCTACAAAACCCAATTCAGAGAAGTGTTTGGAAATGAGGAGATTACGATTGATAATATCCAAAAAGCCATTGCCACTTTTGAGCGTTCCATTGTGAGCCGAAAAAGCAGATTCGACCGATTTGTGCAAGGGAAATATGAGATTTTGAGCGATGAGGAAATCACAGGTCTGCATTTGTTCCGAACGAAAGCCCGTTGCATCAACTGCCATAATTCCCCACTTTTCTCCGACAATAAATTCCACAATATTGGGCAAGGTTTGGTTGGCAGACCTGGCGAAGATTTGGGTTTGTTCAACGTAACTGGCGACACGGCAGATGTGGGTAAATTCCGAACGCCTTCTTTGCGAGACGTCATGTACACAGGCCCGTGGATGCACCACGGAAGTTTTGCCGAAATCCATGAGATTTTGGGAATGTACAACGAAGGAATGCCACAAGTCGTACCCAAAAACGTAGTTGGAAATCCGCTACTCACAGAAAAGTCTCCTCTGCTCAAAAAATTGGGCTTAACCGATGAAGACAGGAAAGCCATTACCGCATTTCTTGGGGCAATCTCCACCCGACCCAATAAAATGACTCCACCCGAATTGCCGAATTGATAGCAAGAATAGAATTAGGATTCAGAAACCTATAATTTGAGTTTTCGTTTTCGAAATAAGAAAGAATTATTCCACCACCTTCAAACTCACTGCTACACCACCGCCCGATGCCAATTTCAAACTTAGTTTGGAGTCGGAACTCACTTTTTCTTTGGAGATTGTGATTTCGGTTGGATTTTTCTCCCAATCGGCATTTTTTCCATCTGCGTAGATTGTGGCTTCGTAGGTTTTCCCTTTTGCGAGGAAATTGAGACTGATTTCCTGTGTGCGAGCTTCATTGTTTGTGATTGCGCCCAAAAACCAATTCTCTGAACCTCTCTCTTGTCGGGCAACTGTGATGAACTCGCCAATTTCCCCGTTCAGGACTTTGGTGGTTTCCCAATCCACCGCCACATCATCTATAAATTGGAAAGCGGGCTGTTTTTCGTAATGTTCTGGCAAATCGGCTGCCATTTGGAGCGGACTGTAAATAACCACATACAAAGCAAGTTGGTGCGCCAAAGTAGTCATCACTCGCTGGTCTTTATTGAACTCATCGAACTTGATATTGAAAATGCCTGGCGTATAATCCACAGGACCTGCCAACATTCTGGTAAAGGGAATGACAGAAAGATGTTCAGCAGGATTTCCTCCGCCCCACGCATTGAATTCTTGCCCACGAACGCCTTCACGAGTCATCATATTGGGGTAAGTTCTACGGATTCCCGTAGGCTTTATGGGTTCGTGAATGTCGAGCATGATTTTGTATTGAGCGGTTTTCTCTACAGTTTTTCTATAATGATTGACCATAAACTGCCCGTGATGATACTCGCCCCGAGGGAAAATTTTACCCACGTAACCTGTTTTCACTCCGCTGATTCCCAACTCATTATAGAATGCGTAAGCCGAGTCCATTCTGCTTTCGTATTGTGTAACGGCTGCCGAAGTTTCGTGGTGTCCAATCAAGCCCACGCCTTTTTCATTCCCGTAACGCACCACTTCCCGAATATCGAAATCGGGATAAGGCGTGGTAAAATCGAAGGCTTTCTCTTTCTTTTCTTGGTCGAGCCAAACTTCCCAACCCGTGTTCCAGCCTTCTACCAAAAGCCCTTTTATATCATGTTCAGAGGCGAAATCAATGTATTCCTTCGCTCTTTCCGTAGTTGCTCCATGATTCGGGCCTTGGTGCCAAGTGTCTCTTCCCAAGTGCATTCCCCACCAAATTCCCATATATTTCATGGGCTGAATCCAAGCAACATCTTCTAATTTATTCGGCTCGTTCAGGTTCAGAATCAGGTAGGAAGTGATTAAATCTCCAGCCGATTCTGCAATTTGAATGGTTCGCCATGGAGTTTTGAATGGCAGTTTGAGTTTCGCTTTCGAGCCATCTGCCGAGGGAACCAATTCGCTGGAAAGTGTTCGTTTATCGTCTCCAACCGCCAAAGTCATTCCCGAATAGTTGGTCAGGTTTGCCTCATGAATGCTGATGTGCAAGCCTTGCTCGGTTTTCATGGTCAGCGGTGTGCTGGTGGCGTGGACATTCGGAATGGTGGTTGCCGCCAAATTCTGATGGTTTCTGTTTTTTTGCGCATCAATCTGGCTGATGCTAGATTTGGTGTACAGATGCTCGTAGCAGTCATAATCTGCGGGAGTCCACCATGCAGTATGGTCTCCCGTGAGTTTGAATTGGGTGTTCTCCGCTAAAATTATTACCGAATCCAATCCGTTTTGCTCGGGCATTTCGTAACGGAAACCCAAACCATCGTTATAAATTTTGAGAACAACATTGATTTGCCTGTTTGGAGAATTTTTCTCCTGCATTTTGATTTGCAATTCGGTATAATTATTTCTGATTTCCCGTTGCTCGCCCCAAGGTTGTTCCCAAGTTTGGTCAAAATTGCTTTCGTTGGATTCGGTAATTTCCAATCCTGACTCCAAACTCGGCAAACCTTTGAACTCAAAACCTAGAAACGAAGTATCAATGACCAATTCATTTTTGAAACTTACCCAATAACTCGGTTTTCCGTCTCGCTCCACGGAAAAACCAATTTTCAAATCGCCATTCGGAGATTTTGACTCCACCCGCAAAATATCTTGGGCAGATTGAGATTGGCAAGAGAAGAAAAGTAGGAGAAAAAAGATTGGGAATAGCGTTTTCATGGTTTGGAAGTTGGGTTATCTGGATTGAGAAGTTTATTGATTTATGACTCATGTTACGCAGAAATGTATTCGGCAGTATTCTTTTGAACCTGCCGAGGGTCGGCCCCCGATGTGCGATTTCGGGTTAAAAATGAACCTTTGCGTAACATCAGTTATAAGATAGAATTCTCTAAAATTATTTCATTACACCAATCTTTGGGATTCGCCTCTCTCTTTATCAGTAAGAATTTCTGGGAATTTATACAAAACAACGTCATTTTCTGTCTGGTAAATCTCCACCAAATCTGCTTCGTGCATTTTTTCTAGGAAACTTTGGGCTTCTGTAATGTTCGTATTTGCAGCCAAATCCGTAGCGGTGATTTTCCCGCCAGATTGTTGGGCAACTCGCAGGGCAATCTTCTCATTTTTTGAAATCACATTGCCTTTTGCATTCTTCTTCCACAGTCGAATGAGCCATCTTCCAAATAATGCAGGAATTACTGCCAAGAGCAAAAAAATGGGTACAAGCTCGAACATAAACCCATTGAAAAGACTGTGAAGTGCTATCGGTAAAGAAACTGCTGATAATCCTACCAATGCCCAACCACTTGTTTTGTATGTGTTTCCTGTTGAGTTCATGATTATTGAGAGTTGTGTTATGAATTGATTAAATGTGATTCTTTTGGAAAGCTAAATTTCGGAAACCAAATTGGAAAACGTGGAAACCGATTTTTCGAATTCACTCACTTATGAGGTGGAATTTTGGGAAACCATCTACACAATAAGCAGGTTGATTTTCTTTTACTTCTTTTTGCTCTTCTCTCAATTTGAGTTCATCTGCTTTAGCTTTCCAAAAAACGGCACTATCTTCTATTAAATGCTCTTCATAGAATTTTGCTATCTTATTGAATCCTCGACTTGAAGGGTATTTCAAACATGTTTCTTTACAATGCTCTATGTTATAGCGTTTTTCAAAACACTCAACACATTCGTCACGTGAGTATTTTGGCTCTTGGTAAAACAAATCTCGTTTATTGCTGTAGAACTTCAGGATAAATCTGATTTAAAATATAACAGGCGTTTGAATTGCCAAGCATTGCTTCAATTTCGAGAAAATAAACTGACTTTTGACTTCTATACACTCCATTTCTGGGATTTTCGTTTCTTTTTGCTTTATTACTTTTCATCAGTTGAAGTTGGTAGAAATAGTTTGAATTTGCTGTATCGTCCAAATTCAGATAATAAGAAACGATTGGGAAATATTCACTCTCGCTAATTTTGTCTCCAAAATAAGACAACATGCTATTTTTGTTGAGAAATATCTCAAAGTCACCCTCATTTCTTTCAAATAGGATAGTGAGCGTATCTGAATTGAAATCTATAGCGTAAGCCGTATTTCCTTCTACAAAAACTGAATCGAAAACCAGCCTCCTTTTATCTGTGTAAGAATACAGTTGCCGAAATAATGGCATTTTCTCTGCTCCAATATAATTTTCAATCACAGAAACATCATATTTGTTAATTGAATGGATGAAATCATTGATTGCATCTGTATTCTTATCGGACTCTGAGGCACAGGAAGAAAAACAGAACACAATTAGCAGAAAAAAGAGAAATAATAAACTTGAATTTCGGTTTACAGGCATTTCGAGATAAGGGTTTACAGCGCAAATAAATATAGGACAAACTTTATAAAGGTTAAAACAAGAACTATGGAAAACACACTTTTTGAATTTATTTCCAACTACATGCCCCTGAAAGAAGAGGAAAAGCAGGTAATTATTGATTTAGACATTTTCAAGCAAGTAAAAAAAGGGACAATACTTCTAGAAGCTGGAGAGCGTTCAAAAGAAGGCTATTTTGTGCTGAAAGGCTGTTTGAGAAAGTATTATGTAATTGACGGAGACGAGAAAACCACCTCTTTTTATACGGAGTTGGAAGGCGAAACACCAGAATGTGTTGCCACAGAAACAACATCTACTTATTACATTTCCTGCGTAGAAGATTCAATCATTACTGTTTCCACACCTGAAATGGAAGCACTTGCCTTTGCAAAATTCCCACGGCTTGAAACTCTTTGCCGACTTCTTTCCGAAGAATTACTGGCAAAAACTAAAGCTTCTTTTGATGATTTCAAAAACTCATCACCTGAACAACGCTACCTTCAATTGTTAGAGAAAAAGCCCGATTTAATGCAACGAGTTCCACAACACCAACTTGCCAGCTATTTGGGAATCACTCCTCAATCGTTAAGTCGATTGAGAGGCAGAATTTTGGAGAAAAAAATATAGGGTTGGCTTATTAATTACCTTAAGTGAACGAGTTTAACACTCCAACCAAGCCAAATTTGCCTATCATTTTAATTTAAAAACAAACGATATGCGAAATTTGATTTTGACACTTGCTTTTGCCCTAATGCTCACAAACTCCGTAAAATTGAGCGCACAATACTACAAACAAGATAGTATTGAATACAAAAAATGCTTTGTTGGAAGCACATTTGCCATGTTGGGGAATTTTCTGCCTGAAAACAAACCTGATTTTGTTCAGCTGAACCTCGGCTATCGGCTTACAGACAGAGATGTGGTTTCACTGGAGTTTAAAACTTGGAAATATGCGTGGTCATTGGGCATTCCCTATGGCGATTCTTACGAAGCTCCCGAAGAAGAATTTCCAGGATATATTAGGGAATATGGCATTGCGCTCGCCTATCAACGATTTTGGTGGAAAGGTTTATACACAGGCGTACACGTAATGAATGCTTGGCAGTCTTTTGTAAATGAAGAAGGCAAGAAAATAGACGATGGATTCCAAATCTTCAATACTTATCGATTGGGTTATCACATCAAGCCTTTCAAAGACCGATTTTTTATTGAGCCAGGTCTTGCCATTACACATCGCCCTTATCAGACCAAAATGCCTGAGTCATTCAGAGTATTGAATGACAAATGGCCGAAAGTATTTTATGGCGAGCCTGGATTGCATTTTGGATATAATTTTTAGGCTGTTTGTACAAGAACAAGTTGAAAGACTCGCACAGTTGAAGTTTAGATACTTTGGTTGTGCGAGTTTATGCCTATACAACCTTTTCCCTACAAATCCCCACCTTTGTACCAACAATAATTCTTCCTGCCAGTTTACAGCAGAATAATCCAAAACCAATGTTATAATTCTGTCAACTTACACCAGCGGTTTGTCTTGCAAGCAAACAAACCCAACCTTTGCCGAATCAATTTACGAAAAACCAAAATCAGAATGAATAAATCAACTTTGCCAAGCTATACTTTGGCAAGAATCAATCTTCTATTCCTTTTCCTACTCGGAATTTCCCAACTCACTTTTGCGCAAGAGAAATATACAATCAACGGCTATGTGAAAGATGCCAAAGATGGCGAAACCACTCATTGGCGCAACGATTTATGCCAAAGAACTGAACATGGGCGCAACCACAAATGTCTATGGATTTTACTCACTTTCACTTCCCGAAGGAGAATTACACCTTATTATATAGGTATGTCGGCTACAAGGAAGTCGAAAAGAAAATCACGCTCAAGTGCCAACCAAAAAATTGATGTGGAATTGGGTTTTGATGTGGGCGAACTGGAAGAAGTAGTCATTAGCGGAGACCGAGACGAAGATGAAAATGTGAAAAGCATTGAAATGAGTGTCAACAAGGTAGATATTACCACCATCAAGAAAATGCCTGCGCTTTTGGGTGAGGTTGATGTGATTCGGAGCATTCAACTTTTGCCAGGCGTTTCCACCGTGGGTGAGGGCGCAACAGGTTTTAATGTGCGTGGCGGTGGAGTGGGGCAGAACTTGGTTTTGCTAGATGAAGCACCAGTTTTCAACTCCTCGCATTTGTTTGGATTTTTCTCTGTTTTCAACCCTGATGCTGTGAAAGATGTGAAACTGATTAAAGGCGGAATTCCCGCTCAATATGGCGGAAGGCTTTCTTCCATTCTCGATGTGCGCATGAAAGAAGGAAATACCAAGAATTTCTCTGCCGAAGGAGGAATTGGCGCAATTTTCAGCCGATTGACTTTGAGCAATCCAATCAATAAAGGAAAAGGCTCATTTCGTGGTGGCAGGAAGGCGTTCTTATGCAGATATTTTGGCAAAACCATTTCTGCAACGATGATTTGGACGGAAGTAAATTCTACTTCTACGATTTGTCCGCCAAAGTAAATTACCGCTTCGATGATAAGAATCAAGTTTTCCTTTCTGGCTATTTTGGGCGAGATGTGTTTCGATGCAACGAACATTGGCTTCCTCTCAAACTGGGGAAATGGCACGGGAACTCTGCGCTGGAATCACTTATTTAATGATAGACTTTTCTCGAACACCACCGCTTATTTCAGCGATTATAACTACGAATTGGGTTTTGGAGAAGACGATACAGATCGCTTTGATTGGACTTCTGCCATTACTACCTATTCTTTGAAAGAGGATTTGACTTATTATCTCAATCCAAAAAACATTATTACTTTCGGAGGACAAGCCACAGTGTACGATTTTGAGCCAGGAAATGCAACTGGAATAAGTCTAAATCAGATTTTCGATGTTTCCGTTCCAAGCAAAAGAGCGATTGGAATTTGCCGTTTATGCAGGAAACGAAGAGACTTTAAGTCCGAAATTATCCTTGCAATATGGCTTGCGTTGGTCTTTTTTCAACTATGTGGGAGACGGAAAGGCTTACGAATTTGGCGAACCTGAGAACGTTGGAGAAACCAGACCACTTGTCGATTCAGTTTCGTACGGCAGTTGGGAATCAATCCAAACCTACAATAATTTTGAGCCACGGCTTTGCCATCAAATACGAGATTGCCCCCACGGTTTCCATTAAGGCGAGTTATAACCGAATGGCGCAATATATTCACTTGATTTCCAACACAACCGCTTCCACTCCGTTAGATGTTTGGACTCCGAGTACCAACAACATTGAACCTCAGACTTGCCGACCAAATTGCTCTTGGGAGTTTTCAAAAACTTCAAAGACAATATGTACGAAACTTCGGTGGAGGTTTATTACAAAGACATTCAAAACCATATTGATTATGTGGATGGCGCAGATTTGTTGCTGAACGAATTGCTTGAAGGCGATTTGCTTTCGGGAGACGGGACGAGCTTATGGTGCGGAGTTTTTCGTGAAGAAAACTCGTGGCAAATTCAACGGTTGGCTAAGTTATACGCTTGCCAGAACAGAGCGAAGAGTAAACGGAATCAACAACAACGAATGGTATGCGGCCAGATTTGACCAAACCCATAATTTCAATGCGGTGCTTTTCTACGACATCACGAAAGATGGAGTTTCTCTACCAACTTTGCCTTGGTTTCCGGTACTCCTGCCAATTTCCCAACCACTCGCTACGAAGTGGCTGGAGTGATTGTTCCCCACAATCCTGAAAACAGAAGAAACAATGTGAGAATTCCCGCCTACCACCGACTCGATTTATCCGTACAACTTGCAAGGAAAGAAGAAAGAAGGCAAAAAGAAGGAAGATTACTGGGTTTTCTCCATCTATAATGTGTATAACAGAAGAAACCCATTCTCAATTTACTTTGAGCAATTAGACGATACCCGAAAGCCTGTGGGAACTGCGCCCACCACGCAAGCCACTCGCTTGGCAATTTTCGGAAGTGTAATTCCATCAGTTTCCTATAATTTCAAGTTTTGAAAAAGTAACAAGATGTTAGTATCAAGTATCAAGACAAAAAAACTGTAGCTGACAACCTCTTGGTTGTCAGAAAGTTAAAAACGATAAGGCTTCAAATACAGAATTCAATCAAAATGAGAAATATAAAAAACAAAACGAGCCAACTGGTTCAAGTCTCCAGACTTGAACCCCAACAATCCAAGAAAGCCTCTAGGCTTTCTAGTTGCATACTGATTTTACTAACATCAATCATTTTCTCTTCCTGCGAAGACCCAGTTGATGTGAATTTAGGAGAAGCAATTCCTCAACTCACGGTAGATGCTTTTATTACCGACCAAATCCAAACGCAAACTGTTCGGCTGACTACTTCGCAACAGTATTTCGAGAACTCATTCAATCCATCTGCCAATGGAGCAACCGTAGTGATGAGGAATGAAACTACGAATGAAGAATTCGCTTTTACCGACTCTAACAATGACGGAAATTACACTTTCGAGAATTTGGCGGAAATGCCATTGATTACGCTTGGAGACAGATACAAACTGTCGATTTCTTTCAATGGTCAAGATTACGAGGCGTTCTCTTGGCGAAAAGAAACGTGCCGATTGATAAAATTACCTATAAATTTGAAGAGGAAGAACTCGGGCAGAATGCAGGATACTATGCTGAATTGAATGCTACAGATATTGGTGGACTAGGTACTGTTCCTGACTTCTACAGAATCAGGACTTGGAAATTCGATGCTTCCACAGGCAAGAGTTTTTGGCTGAATAATCCTGGGGAAATCTCCATTTCTGCCGATGGTGTTTTTAACCCAAATGGCAGAGGAAGTGATAGTTTGCTTGTATTTATTTTCCCTATTAGGAGAAGCATCAATCCAGAAATAGATGAAGACGTGGATGAAGCTCCGTATGATTTGGGCGATTCACTTTTTGTAGAACTCCATTCAATTGATGTGGAAACTTATGAGTTTTTCTCACAATTATCGGAGCAAATAAACAATGGTGGATTGTTCGCCACACCATTGGCAAATGTGCCAACAAACATTCAGAATCTCAATCCGAACGCAACGGTTGCCCAAAAAGCAGTTGGTTGGTTTGGAGTGAGTTTGGTAAGTTCGGAAGGGGCGAGGGTTGAGGAATGAATTATTGAGAATAGGAGAGTTTCGTAATTAGAGTTTACGAACAGAAAAAAAAACCGAATAGCTGGGGATGTCTTTTGTATTTATACTCGCCAGGGAATGGGGATTAAATAAATGCGTGTTTTATCGTAGTTTATTTTTGAGGTCGGGTCGGGCCACGCTGGCCACGCTGGCTACGTTAGCTAGTTTAGCCGTTCCCGGCCGGGACTAAAAAATATGGCATAGCACTGGTGCGCCAGTCCGATGGTGCGCCAGTCCGATGGAACGCCAATCCGACACTACGGCACATTTTTTATACCCACAATGGAATTGCCACAATGGAATTGCCGCAATGGGATTGTCCCAATGGAATTGGAAGAATAGACAGCATGTCCCGGACCAAAAAGAAGCAAGGGGCAGTCCTACTGGGGCAGTCCCACTGAGAAAACAGCATCTTATTTATTTTCCGGGTAGTGATAAACTGGTAAGGCTAACAAAATAAAAACCATAGCGCGAGCGTCCGCTCAATGCCATTAAGTTGTAGAGATTAAAATTGCCATACAATATTGATAATCAATATCATATGGCAAATATATTTTGCAAAAGCCTTATATTTGTTTCGATTAAAAAAACATTTACTCGGTTTTCGTAAAATACACTGCAATGATAAAAAAAACTTTAGGCAAAAGATAGTTTCCCTGACGAAGAAATACCTGGAAAACGACTATTTCGATATTTCCAAACAGCTAGATTCAGTATTTTCGGCATCTGATATTTCAAAGTTCGAGGAGTCCGACCTGGATTTTTTCGAGAAAATGAATGCTCTGCTGTTTCTGGGTCAATTGGTGGGACTGCCCACGCTGAAAAGTATTCTGACCAAGTTCGGCATTGCCAGCAACAGGTTGCAGAAAAACTACACGAAGCTATACAAGAATCTGACTGTAAGCAAGTTGCGTATTATTTTCGAGTTCATATTTGAACAGCAGGCAGTCGGCATTTTGAGGGAAATGGCTCTGAAAGACTCTTCCATCTGGTCGAAAAAAAGAGTGACTGCCGTTCTGGATGACAGTATTTTCCGCCAATGGCTTTCTGGGTCGGCAAGGGACGGGGCGCATTATGGCAAGTTCTTCAGCGGGCAATACCACTGCTCGGTCTTCGGCTTCAAAGTAGTGTGTTTTGGACTCTATATTGACGGTATTTTCTACCCCCTGTTTTTTGATTTCGTCAAGAAGAAAACAGGGGAGCAGGGCAGTCAGGCGATTGAGGTGGCAAAAAAGCTGGTCTCCCGCTGGGGCAGGCTCAAGGGCAGACTTGCCAGGGAAGGCGTCATGTTGCCGAACATCCATTTCAGCTGCGACAATGGCTACAATGACGTCTCGCTGAGCGAGCATTGCGAGAGGCAGGAAAATGGGCTGGTCTATATCAGCGTGCCGAGGAGAAACAATATTTTTATCATCGATGAAAAAAGAGGGAGCCTGACTGAATTCATCGATTCGGAATTTATGACGGAGGAACTGGCACATCGGCAGAACGAGAGACACTTGAAAGAAGAGAGTAAAACGCCCTTCTGCCTACGGAAAAAGGCGTTTTACCACAGCCAGCAAAGGTATGTGACCCTGCTGTTTTTCAGGCTGAATGGCTCGGGGAGGGTAAGCGTCATCTATTCGCCAAGCGAAACGATCTTTGCAAAGACGCTGCGCAGGCATTGGTTCAGCCGAACCTACATAGAGCAGTTTTTCAAGACCCTCAAGCATGTGCTGAGAATCACCGAGGCCAGAACGAAAGACAGGCACGAGCTGGAATTCAAGATTCTGCGATTCGCCTTCATGGCCGTGGAGGCACAAAGGATAGTCAAGTTCCTGAGAAGGAAATTCAGTGCATTCAAAGGAAAAGGCTTCATTGCCCTGCAGAGAATACTCTGTTTTGAACAGGAAATAATAGACCTTTTGCAAAGCAAAATACATGTAAAATACTGAGAATCAAACCCTTATAAAGGAGTTAAACTCTACAAATTAAGTTAAGGAAATTCGTATTCAGTCAGAGACTGATTTCCATTTTCGGCACAGGTTCAGAGAACCTGCGCCAGCGTTTTACGCTGGTTCGAGCGTCCACGCTCGAACCAAATTCACACTAACTTAACAGCATTGAGCGTCCGCTGGGCAGCACTCCGCTTGTGCCGAATTATCCATAGAGTAGCCTTACCACTTTCACACTACCATTTTCCGTTCCCAGTCTAGAAACAGACCAAAAAAAAGTGTTCTTATCGCTGATTTCGGTTAGTGATAAAAATCGACTAACTTAGTAGGCTTTTTGCCAAAAAAGGTAAAGGCATTTTACTTAGATAACTAACATTTTTTTGATATGAAGAAGGACAAAAGCAAGAAAAAAAAAGACAAGAAGAAAAATATAGTCAACCCTGAGGAGCAGAAAATAAGAAAGGCATTTCAGGAAAGAGATTGGAACGAGATAAAGTCGAACGATTCTTGGTCAATTTTGAAAGTGGTTTCCGAGTTTGTAGAAGGCTACGACAAATTGGGGAAAATTGGTCCTTGTGTTTCCATTTTCGGCTCGGCAAGAACTCCATCAGACAATAAGTACTATAAAATGGCGGAGGAAATTGCCGCTAAATTGGTTCGCCATGGTTATGGCGTAGTTACTGGCGGAGGGCCAGGAATTATGGAAGCTGGGAATAAGGGAGCGCATTCCGAAGGCGGAAAATCTGTCGGTTTAAATATTGATTTGCCTTTCGAGCAGTTTAATAACAAGTATATTGATAGCGACAAACTCATCAACTTCAACTACTTTTTTGTGCGGAAAGTGATGTTTGTGAAATACTCGCAAGGCTTTATTGTAATGCCTGGCGGAATGGGTACTTTGGATGAGCTTTTCGAGGCAATTACTTTGATTCAGACTAAGAAAATCGGGAAGTTCCCCATCGTTTTGGTCGGGAAAAGCTTTTGGAGCGGATTGATGTCTTGGATTGAAGACACTATTTTGACTGAAAAAAATATCAGTCCAGACGATTTGAAACTCATTACCATTGCCGACACGCCTGATGAAGCTGTGAAAGCAATTGATGAGTTCTACTCGAAATATCTACTTTCTCCTAACTTCTAGGGAAATAGCAGAAAATCTAAATTCAGAAACTCCAGCCTATTATTTTGGGTTGGAGTTTTTTGTTAAACCCTAATTCTACTTTAAGACTCTGAAAACATAGAACTCGTCCACCACTAGCTGAAGCTAGTGGCAATTGAATTAGCATTCAGAAAGTTTAGGATAACAACCCCAAAATCATACTTAAAATACGATTTTGGCTAGAATCTTAAAGTAGAACTAAGTAGTTAGACGAAATTATCGTAACATCTTATCTTTTGAAAGATGCTGATTGTCAATACATAATTTACTATGGCATCGGACTTCCAGCAGTTCCCGCTTTAGATTTATTCAAGCTTTATTCTATGGTTTTGAGCAATTATCAGCAATATATGTTTATAATTTTGGCATTTCATATAGAATAACGCTCCCCGCATCTGCTCCCAGAGCCTGATTCTCGACCCGACTGCCGCCAGTACTGCCTGAAAGACGGTACTGGCCTCCTGCTGTATCTGGTCGGTCAGGAATGAAAGCAGCATTACCGTAGCCAATGTGTTGGCCAGGAACTCCTTGCCGTGTCCGTAGCTGTGGCCGAGGGCATAGCCTTGATTCTTCAGCGTGTTGAAGGTCTCGTTCTCTATCTTCCAGCGGGAACGCCCCGCCTGCATGAATGCCATCAGGTTGGATTTCTTTATGACAAGGTCGCTGGCCCATGCGAAGGTCGTCTTCCTGCCCGTCCTGCGGTCGGTCTGGCAGACCCGCATCAGATTCACCCTTATGTCGGGGTGGGTGGCATTCAGGGGGACATTGTTCAGGAAATGGAATTGGAAGGTATGCCGTTCCTGCCTGACGGTGCATTTCTTCACGCGCGCATACCCGTCCAGCATCCTGAACAGCGAGGGATTGCCGTCAGGCTTGATGCGGCAGATGAAGTGGCTGCCACGCCCGAGTATCTTCCTGAGGTGTGGCCCGTTGGCGTAGAGCGCATCCTCAACGAACAGGCAGCTTTCTGCCGATGGAAGGGCCGGGAAGCCGTCAAGCAGCCTCTTGGCCGCATTCAGCTCGCAGTCATTCTTCTGCTGGCCGTCCCGACAGGAAATCGGCTCGGAGGCGACAGGGAGTACCGTCTGCTTGTCGGGATGGACCAGGACTGCGCACAGCATCTGGTGGTGGTGGCTCGCAGTGCCATTGCCATGCCTCTTCTCGATGCAGCCCGGGCAGCAGACCGAGGTGGAGGAGAAGAATTCCACCCCGTCCACGCTGACTATGTGGTAGCGGGGCGCCCCATTGCCTTTGCCCATCCTGAAGCTGTACCTCTCCGAGAGGTCGGGAAGCGTATGCAGGAGGCCGGAGAAGGCATCCGTCAAGGCATCGGGTGGTATCCTGTCCAAAATTGCACGCATCTGGGTGTCGCTCGGGATTCGCCCGACCCCATAGACCTCCATTATATTGCAGGATTCGGTGTGGGAACGCTGTTCGAGCTGGAGCATCGAGGGGTACTTCAGGCTGAACATCGCAAAGGTCGACATCAGGGCATCGACCAGAGGGATCGAGGAGTTGCTCCTCCTGGGGTCGGATACCCGGCAAAAGGCATCCTGCACCGTGCATATCAAATCGTTTGGAGAAAGCTCTTCCATGTCAGAAAATGTTTAGTTTTGTAGCAAGATAATCTAAAGCGGGAACTGCTGTCGGACTTCCGACTTTCTATTTTGTACTTATGTTATTGAAATATGAATTCAACTTATTTATCCAACTCTTTTTAACAGAAAATGAATTGCCTTTCGTAAAAATTGTATTTTTTCAATGGAAATTACCTTTACCTTTGTTTAAAGCAAGAACAAATTGTACCATTTTGCCGTTTGAACAATTACACAAACAAACAAGTCAGAAATCCAAATAACTTAATTTTTTTCTATTGCAAGAACGACTACCGATATGAAACATTTTTTACTACTTACTTTTTTGGTTGCTTGTCTCTTTTTGGGCATGTCACAAAAATCATTTGCCAAGCCTGCTGGCAGTTCAGAGCCAATTTCGTTGAATGGAGCAACTTTGTTCGATGCTTACCCAAACCCAGCTTCTAGCTACGTTACTTTTTCTTACAAGCTCTCTGATGATAATGCTACTGCTGAATTAGAGGTTTTTAATGTCATTGGCGAAGTTGTTTCTACCATGACATTAGATAAGCAATCCACTCGGAAAGAGTTGGCGGTTGGTAATTTAAAGAAAGGAATTTACTTTTATAGATTGGCTATTGACGGACACAAAAGCAGTATTAAAAAGCTGATTATCAGATAAAATACAATATATTCTTACATGACTTAATCCTTTTTCCCATTTCGGAGAAAGGATTTTTTGTTTTTGAGAGTTTAGGTCTGGATTTTAAAGGTGAGTGTATCTCTATTTTGTCTGACATCTACAATCTATTACCTTATTGGTTCAATCGTTAATTTGGGTATTGAGTGCAATTTGTGTTTTTTATTACTTGTCAGTATTCTATCATTAGTCAATTCCTTACTGGTTCAATAAAGAACTACTAACCCCAATTATGAGTTATGTATTTGATAAGTACAATTATGGATTGGGGAAATTAAAAATTAAAAATTAAAAATGAAGAATTAAGAATGATTTAAGTATTTGGTAATCAGTATTTTGATTTTATGAGTTCCGTTAAATTATTGTCATATAATTTTTGATTAAATCTAAAAAAAGTACAATATAGCAAATCTTAATTTTTGACTACTCTAAAAATAATAGATAACTGATTTAACTTTGCATACTTTTCTTATGGAATAATGCTCCTGAATAGTTGCGGTTAGGGAAAACCGCATTACGGTATGCAAAGTCAAGGCATTTATCTAAATACGGTTAAGTATCTGAAAAACAAAGGTTTAAACCCATTATTCGGGTTACTATGTATTCCATTCGCTAGTCAAAGCTTCCTAGCTTGCAAAACAAACAACCTAAGGTTTATTAGAATGATACAACACTTTCACCAAATTAACGATTGAACCACCTTATTTAACTCCTCCATAAATAGGGAAATAATAAGTAGGAAATGGAAACTACAATCAGGTTGATTGCCAAAATGGTCAGTAATTCTTCTGTGCTGGCACTTCGAGCTAATCCATCTAAAGCATTTTTAGAAACTTTCATGAGCATAAGCAACATGGGCAGAATTACAGGGAAGCCAAGAACTGCCATCAGAGTCCCACTATTTTGAGCTTTGGAAGCTATGGCGGAAATCATTGTCAATGTGGTGGAAAATCCGATTGCGCCTAACAGAACAGCCACTAAGAAGAGTTCCCAATCTTGAACTGGGTTTCCCATTACGAAAACGTACACCAAGAGTGCCGTGAGTGAGACTCCCAACATGAGAACGGCATGGTAAATTATTTTGGAAATAATAATGGATTCTGGGCTTGCCAGCGTGTAGTAGAAGTAAAACCTTCCTGCTCGCTCCTGTGTGAATCCTTTGGCAATTCCGTTCACAGAAGTGAAAAGCAGAATAATCCAGAAAAGTGTGTTCCAAGTAATCGGGTTGATGGCGCCACGCTTCAAATTGAAACTCAAATAGCAAATAAAAACCGTGCTGATTACATAGAGCAACAGACCGCTCAAAGCGTATCGCTGTCTCCACTCCAACAGGAATTCTTTTGCCAAAAGTGCTTTTACCTCGCCAACCAGTTGATTCATGTGGGCAAATGTAGCCTATTTTTTTTGCACAAAAGACAAAGGATTATAGACAATATAATATTCCCATAACTCAAGACATTTGCAAAAAACGATGTTGTTGGAAAATGCGAAATAATGGCGGATGAGTTCCTCGGAGTGGCTGAAAGTCCTTTGAGTGGTCGAGCGGATGTTCAAATAAACCATTGTGCGTTGTGGCTTTGTAGTTCTTTTGGGCAGAAGAACCTACGGATGAATGTCTGCGCTATGTTAGATTGGCAATATAAATTTCGAGTTGATATTCACAGTTTTCTGAATACAAAGCCTTCTAAAGTGTTTTAAACAACATTTTAAAAAGTGTTGCTACTTTATTCTGTTTGCAAACATATAAAATATTGGAATAATACAATTTTGGAAGTGTTCGGTTTTATGTTTAATCTGTTCATTTCCGAACAATATACTAAATATATGAAATATCTTTTTTTAATTTATAAGATTGACAATCAGTAAGTTACAATTTATTGGCACGTATCTTGAACTTTACCATTCAGAAATTGATTAGAGTCATACAAATTGAAAATATCTTAGAATTATGAAATCTACAAGAATGAAATCCAGCATCGTAAAATATTTTTTAATTGCCCTTTTGGCAGTAAGCAGTTTGACTGTGAATGCAACGGGTAAAGACACTACTTCGGTAGCCACAAAAAAATCTGCCAAAGTATTCTCTCAAGAGGAAAAAGCATTTTTTCAGGAAATAGAAACTTTCTACCAAGATACTTATGTGAAGCCCGTGGCTGATGTGAAGATAGAAAGCGACTTCCCGAAATTGGAAGTGTACAATTTGAGTGGGAAATTACTTCACGCTCAAAATGAATCAAATTCTCCAATCAATTTGGAGTTATTGCCAAAAGGAGCTCAATTGCTGTTGGCAGAAGGAGACACTCGTATTTATGTGGTAATGTAAAGCATTGATTTGGCATTTGCCAAGTCTGAACTAAACGCACCAAACAGTTTGCGAAAGTGAATGAAGTGATGTGTTTTATAAGCAAGAATTTTAGTTAAGAAGAACGCTTATCTCATGTTATGGAAAGCCTGCGAATATTTTTCGTAGGTTTTTTTCTTTCCTATAATTCTATGCAAAAACCAAAAAACCGTAAACAAACCATTAACTTTGCGTGTCTTTTCAAAAAAAAGGGTTTTGGAGAGAGACGAAAAGACAGTGTAGTGTGAAATACGTAAGGCTATTTCCAGTAAAAGGTGCAAGTTCGGACGCTTGGGAAGCCCTGATTGCACCAGCGTTCGAGCCTTACTTGTTTGTGACTACCAGAAATACATTTACACTTTAAGAAAACTAGCGAAAAGTGGCTGGTTTACAGTTCCATCATAGATATGCTGAATAGAAGAATACTGAGAATTAAGGCAATGCAAAATGTCTATGCTTTCAACAAAGCGCAAGAATCGAACTATTATTTGGGTCTGACAGACATTGATTCCCAAATAAAAGATGCGCTCATGATACACGGAAGGGAACATAAAGAACGATTGGATGAGCAACAGAAAAAAGCAGTTGTCCTTTACAGAGCACACTACCAGAAAGGGAAAAGAGGCGATGTGCTGAAAGATGAGGAAGGGGCAATTGCCGAACAAATCGCTTGGGATACCATATATAGCTATCAGCGAAAGGAACGAGACGACTTCCATTCTGTCCAACGAAAAATGATTTCCGAAACGGAGCATCTTTTCAATAAATATTTGAGATTGATTCGGTTGGCAGGCGCATTGGCAGATTACATTAAAGATGTTCAGGAAAAAAAGCAGAAGAAAACTGGCGAAAAGCCCGCAGTAGATTTCTCCAGATTCTATGACAGCGAATTACTTGCAAGGTTGCGAGATTCGGAAGAGGTAAAAGAAGAGAAATTCTTTTGGGAGTTGGAGCAAATTATTGATTGGTCTAAAATGCTCAGAAGTAATGAGAAATTCCTAGATTTATTAAAGTCCATCTCCAATGATTTGGAAGGAGATAAAGAACTTATGCTTTTCATTTTCAGGGAATTTATGTTCAAAAATGACTTGCTTCTGTCTTTTTTGGAGGAAAATGACTTAAATTGGATAGAAAATAGGCCTGTTATTAGAAATATGTTGCTCAAAACCGTAAAGGGGATTGATGATGAAGATGGAGAGATAGAATTATTCACACTTTCCAAAAACTGGGAAGACGATAAAGAATTCTTTGAAACCTTATTCAAAAAAACCATTACCGAAGATGTAGAATGGGAGAGGAGGATTGCCTCGAAAGAAAAAAAATGGGCAAATGACCGAATTGCCACAGTAGATAAAATCTTGATTAAAATGGCTTTGAGCGAAATGACCAATTTCCCAAGCATTCCTGTCAAGGTAACAATCAATGAGTTTATGGAGATTTCAAAAATATACTCCACGCCAAAAAGTTGGCAATTTATGAACGGTATTCTCGATGCAATTGCCAAAGACATGCAAGAAGAAGGTTTAGTAAGGAAAAGTGGCAGAGGCTTGATTGATAATAAGTAAATCATTTTATGGTCAACCCATTTTCTATGAGTTCAGATAGAATAGCATAGATTGGACATATAAAGATCGAAAGAAAGACAAAAACTATTTAAAAAATATATTTAATTGACTTTTCAGAACATTTTTTTAGGGAAAGGAGTTTGCAATTGAAGGAAAGGGTACAAGGTTTTTGTACAAGCAAAATCTTGCGAATCAATGAATCTTAAGAATCCTGATTATTTTTTGACATATAAAACTTAAATAAAATGAGCAACAACAGCGGAAATTCATTCTTCGCCTTTTTGGCAGGCATTTCAGTAGGTACTTTGGTGGGCATCTTATATGCGCCAGAAAAAGGGCAAGACACAAGAGATAAATTGGCTTACCAGTTGAAAGACTACAAAGCTAAATTACAGAAAATGACTGATGATTTAGTGGAAGGAAAAGAAAATGCCACTAGCTATGCCAAAGAAATGGGCGAGAAGTTAAAGCAAGACACAATCAGCCAAGCAGAGAAATTGATGGCAAGCATTGACCATTGGGAACAAGAGCTACAAGGCAAAATCAAGAAAGGAGATTCTAATACTGCACAAGAAAGAAGCATAGTCGCTGACTATTGCTAAAAGGAGTTAAATAAGCCTTTGAGCTTACGCATTTTGTTCTTTTACCGAACTTTTGTGTAAGCTCAAAGGTTTTTGGCTTTGTAACAAAGTAAGTTTTATTACTTTTGCAATCCAAACCAAGAAATTTCATTTAATTATTTCTCAAAACAATAAAAACATGAAAATCAATCAAATTCTTTTGGCAATTTTAGTTGTGTTTGCAGTTGCTTGTGGCAAACAGGAACAAAACAACGAGCTTGTGGAAACTTCAGAAATCCACAGTTGCCACGGCATCTCCTAGAGAAACGATGTAGATGAACACGCAGGCGCACGACCATGAAAACAGTAGTAGAAGAAAAAATAGAGGAGACTGACCCAAGCAAGTTGGCGAAATTCGAATTCCAAGAAACAGAGCTCCAGTTTGGAGATATTAATGCTGGAGATGTTGTAGAGCATACTTTCAAGTTCAAGAATGTTGGTGCAGTTCCTTTGGTAATTACCAACACGCAAGTTGCTTGTGGTTGCACAACGCCAAGTTACACGAAAGAACCAGTTGCGCCAGGCAAAATGGGCGAGTTGCAAGTGAAATTCAACAGCACAGGAAAGTCTGGCAACCAAACCAAAGTGGTTACAATCTCCGCCAACGTACAGGGTGGGCAAGACAAAGTGTCCATTCTGACCAATGTGAAACCTGCCAGCAAAGAAGGTCCATTGAGCAAAAACTAGAAGTAAATAATAAGACATAAGATATTAGACTTAAGACAATAGATAGTAGTTTATGCATTTTATTGTTATTCAATTAATTCTGTCTAACTACTTATTTTCTCAAAAAAATCATTTCAGAAAAGGCAAGGAAGGGAAAATTCCTTTCTTTGCCTTTTTTTTTAACTAAGTCAAATAATAAATAAAATGTTTACATCAATTTTACTTCAAATAAGTGCCTCAGCAATTCCCCAAATAGTGATGATTGGCGGAATGATTCTCGTCTTCTACTTCTTTATGGTTTTGCCAAACAAAAAAAGGAAAAAAGAGCAGGAGACCTTTTTAAATAGTCTGAAAAAAGGGCATACCGTAGTTACTATGGGAGGAATGCACGGCAAAGTGATTTCCATTTCCGAACACACGGTAGAACTGGAAGTGGACAGAGGCGTGAAAATCACGTTTGAGAAAGGCTCTCTCTCCAAGGAAAACACGGAAATGCTGAAATCTGGAGATACCAAAAGTTAGTCGAATTAGGCTAATGCTAGATTGTTATTTTCCAAATCAGCCTTCATAAAGCTTCTTTGCTTGAATATAATCCAGCACTTCATCTGCCACCAAGTATTTGATTGACAGATTCGACTCAATAGATTTCCTGATGAAGGTGGCAGAAATATCTACCTGAGGTGCATTTATCATTTGTATATTCGGGTGGTCATCCCAATCGGTTTCGAAAGAACCTGGTCGTGGATAAACCAAAAAACCATGATTCTCTATCAGAGCTTCATGGTTTTTCCATTTATGGAAGCTCTTCAAATTATCTTGCCCAATAATTACCCGAAATTTGTGCTGTGGAAATTTTTCGGAGATATATGCCAAAGTGTCAATCGTGTAGCTTGGTTTAGGCATATTAAACTCCACATCGGTAGCGTTCAGTTTCGGATTGTCGGCAATTGCCAACCGAACCATGTGCAATCGGTCAAATTCGTGAAGCAAATTTGACCGCTTTTTGAATGGATTTTGTGGGGAAACCACAAACCAGACTTGGTCAATGTCTCCTCGTTCCGCCATGGTGTTGGCAATAATTAAATGTCCAATATGAATTGGATTGAACGAACCAAAAAACAAACCGATTTTCATGGATTTTTATTTAAAACGATATTCATGTGATATTTCAGGTTGTCTGACAAATTTTGTGGTGTTTAGTAAACAGTAAAAACCAATACGCATTTTCTGCGCTTTTGGCGCAGAAAATGCGCTCTTCTCCTTCAAGCGTCCTCGCTTGAAGGCTACTCCACAAAAAATGTCAGACAACCATATCTCAAAATGATTTTCTATTCCCAAATTTACACATTCTTAAATTGCAATAATTCTCAATTCAAAAGTGGCATTTCCACATAAAAAGTAGTGCCTTTGTCAATCTCTGTGTCGAACCAAATTTTTCCGCCCAAGTGTTCAATGGCTCGTTTGGAGATTGCCAATCCAATGCCCGAACCGCTTGTTTTTGTGGTAAAGTTTGGCACAAAAACCCTTGTCTGAATATCTTCGGGAATGCCCGAGCCATTATCTCGGATACTAATAATTACTGTTTCTTTCTTCTGCTTTAGCTTTACGTCTATTTCAGGGTCTTTTTCGGTCGGAATAGATTGTATTCCATTGATAATCAGATTGTTGAAAACTCTTCCGAGCAATTGTTTATCGCCCAAAATAAGCACTTCGGAATTGGTAATTTCGGAAATCAGCTTTACTTTCTTAGGATTATCGTGCAGGTGAACTACTTGCCTTAGCGTAGTTGCCACATCAAAAATCTCTTCTTTCGGAGTGGGCATTTCGGCAAAGTTGGAGAAGGAAGTGGCGATTTCACTCAGCGTGTCAATCTGATTCAGAAGTGTCCGAATCGTCCGCCCTGTTCGTTCTTCTCCGTCTCCCAAAAGCCTTTCCAATTGTTGTATGTTGAGCTTCATGGGCGTGAGCGGATTTTTGATTTCATGTGCCACTTGTTTCGCCATTTCCCGCCAAGCCGACTCCTTCTCCTTTTTGGAAAGCGCTCGCTTACTTTCTTCCAACTTCACTAGCATTTTATTGTACTCACTCACTAAAAGGCCAATTTCATCGTCAGAAACATAATCTAACGGCTCATTGTTCTCCTGAAAACTTACCTTTCGGATTTTTTGGCGAATCAGCCTTAGTGGAGCGGTCAAAGTTCGGGCAGAGAAATAGGAAATGGCAAGCAAGCCTATCAGAATAAAGGCAAACGCTTGCATGATTTTGGAAAGTACATCAATTACTTGCTTCTCATATCTTTGTTTTGAACCAAAAAAGGGAATGCCCACAATCCCCAAAACCTCTCCATTTTCCAATGATTTCACACTCACATAAGCAGAGTTGAAATTGAGCATTCCTATTGACTCATCGAACATGGCTTTGCTTTGGTTCTCCTCAATAAGTTGCGCATAGGCATGAGGGTTGACCACGCTGTTCATCAGTTCATTTTCATAGATATAATTTTGGCTAGGAACAATCAACTGCCCGTTTTTATCGAATAGGTTAATGTCTGATTGCGTAATATTGGCAATTTCGGAAATGTAGTTTTGGAGTTGGGATTTTTCTAAGGAACCATTGTAAAACTCTTGCACATGACTCATGAGGTCATTGGCAATACTTTCTGCTTTCTCCAAATAGTAGGTTTTGGTTTCTTGAATATTGGAAGAATTCAGAATGCTTACCACAATTATACTGACGACAATGAGTGGCACAAAGAAGGCGAAGTTCAAATAAAGCTGAATTTTTGTATTGAAATTCAATTTTTTGGCTTGCGAAGTGGCTTTGTTCTGCCTGACCCAGAAATTATATCCGGA
This sequence comes from uncultured Cytophagales bacterium, assembly GCA_963729615.1. Taxonomy (GTDB): domain Bacteria; phylum Bacteroidota; class Bacteroidia; order Cytophagales; family Flammeovirgaceae; genus JBLIFI01. Next base: position 520,415 of record CAVSOI010000012.1, on the reverse strand, counting down.
AATTATCAGCAGAAGCACAAAGACGAGAAGTAGAAATAAAAAGGAGAAATTAGTAAGGATTTGATTGTTTGGGTAAATTGGAGAGGAAATCACAATCTGTTGGTCATTGTCATTTGCGACTCGTAAATGATGAAAACCTTCTGTCTCCACTTCATCTTTCAGAAAACCCATGTTGTGTTCAAACTCTTTCAGCAGATTATTGCCATAAGCAAACTCGCCCGAACTGAAAAGCAGACTATTTTTGGAGTAAATTCCATAACTGTAATTGCTCGCTTCATCGGAGACTTGGTACTTTTTATCCACAAAAAAGTTAGGGTGGATGCTATTCGGGATGACTTTCCGAAGATCTAATTTCATCAGAATGAAACCCAATCTGTTGAAATCTTTTGAGATGGGAATGAAGACTTCGTAACTTTTCGTTCCTCCTGTCAAATCGTTGATGAAGTAAATATTTTCGTATTCAGTTCTGTATTGCGCCCTGTTTTTTGAAGCAAATTCTATATTATAATACCTTCTGGAGTTGTAGGGTTTTTGGTCTTTATCGAAAAATAAAATATTGATGTTGTATTTGTCGAAGTAGCGATTAAAGTACATTCTCCGTATTTTCTGTTCCATCCATTCGATGGAGGCTGTGGAGCCATCTTTGAATTTATTTTGGATGGAAACATCTTTTTGAGCCTTTTTGGTCATTTCATTTAAGTAATATTCTCCCAATAAGTCATTTTCAATCAGTAGCGTATTGGCATATTTGTATTTGTTGCCAATGGTTCTTTCCTCCTCAAATTTGTAGATAGAATATGCTCCAACCGTAGAGACTACTACGGCACAAACGAAAAGATAAATATAAGTGCTGTAATCTGAACGTTTCAGCGAAATTGGTAAATCCAAAAAGGAAACGAAGAGAATATAGATGGCATTTACATTGAAAAGCGTGATGTTTTCAAATCCGAACAATAAAGAAATCAGGTAAAAAACCAAACTGCCCATTACGAAGCGTATTGGCAAATCGTAAGAGTTATTTGATAGCTTAATGAGCAGTTTAGCGAAAATGTGTGCTGTGAAAAAGTAGCCAATTGCCAAACAGACAAACACCAAAAGACAGGCGATTTTGATAACAGGAAAGGCAATTCCCTGCGTAATGTCCAAGGAAATCAGTGAGTTATCGTAAATTGTTTTCAGCACTTGGTAAATCCCGAAAACCACGAAATAGGAAAGCACCACCGCAGTTACCGAAATCAATGCTTTTGCCCAATTCGGAAAGGAAAGGATTTTTTTGTAGCGAATTATTTTCGGGTAATTCGCATAGAAAAACAAAATGATGACCAGAATGCAAAGCGAATTGATGAATAAATCTCCCAAAGAAGGATTCATCAGAGATGATGCAAATACTTGAGGCTCAAATAGTTCGTACTCCAAATAATCATACGGAATTTGGTAGTAGAGCATAATTGCCCGAACGGAAACCAAACCGAATGCAAGTAAAAGCGTGGCTCGGAGTGTTTGCCCTTTTCGCAAAAGTTTTTGCAAGTATTTCTGTAATTGCAGCAATAAAAGTAAGACTACAATTCCCATCAGAACCACCATAATCCATCTTTGCTCGGAATGGTAGCTGAAATCTTCAGGGAAAGTTACCGAGAAAAGGTAAGTTTTGTAGTTGTTGTAAATGTCAATCAGGTTTCCCTTGCTGGTGCTAACTCGCACTCTTTGTCCAGGGAAAATATCGGGATTTAATGTAGGCCTAAGAAACTCATTGTCAACCTGATATCTTCTTCTGATGGGAATGAGCGCCACGATTTCATAATCTTGATTATCGAGCATAATCATAGATTTTTTCGCAATGAATATCCCTCGCTTCGTTTCTATGCTACGTTCATCATAATAACCAATTAAATCGTAATAGTTCAGGTAATAAGTATGGTCTGACCAATAGACCAATTTCTTATTCTTGAAAATGAAGATTGGATATTTATTTTCCTCCAAAAAATCGCCAAAATGAATTGTATTCGCTTCTTTCAGTTTCTTTTTTACATAGAAAATGTCATTGTCAGCATCTTCAGAGACTATTTTCAGATTTTCCTTGATTTGCTCAACGTAAGAGCTAACGTTTGTTTCACTAAAAAAAAACTGCCTAAGCCCAATCATCAACATAATGAAAATGATTGCGGTAATTAGGTAAATATGTTGTTTGATTCTTCCCAAACCCAGTTCGGATAGTAAGTTAGCGAAATAGTAAAATAGAAAAGCAAAAATTGGAAAAAAACATTATGAAGCGTATTTAGCCTAATTCAACCGTCAATTCTTAGAATATTCTAAACAATATCTTTGCTTGGTGCAATTTTAAAATTACAAATAGGCAATAATCATACTAAGGAATGGGAATTAAATAAATGTGTGTTTTGCCTCAGTTTATTTTTGAGGCTAGTTTAGTTCTACTTTAAGACTCTAGCCGGAATCGCATTTCAAGTGTCATTTTTGGGTTGTTATTCTAAATATCTATCTGAAGGTGGATGCAATGAATAAGCTTTCTGAGTGCTGATTCAATTGCCACTAGTGCATTGAATTCTAAGTTCCTTTCAGTATTTTTTGGAATATTGTTTTCTTCTACAAAGCAAAATCTGAATGGTTCGGCAATCCGATGGTTCGACATTTCGACATAGCCATAGCTACGGCTAAGAATTTTAATGCAGTAGAAGGAAACAAGAAACATAAAATACGAATGCGAACTTAGGAGTTGATGCACTAGCTTCAGCTAGTGGTAAACGAGTTCTGTATTTTCAGAGTCTTAAAGTAGAACCGACATTTCCCACCCTTAAAATTGACTTTTGGTATTTATTGTGTAATTACACTTAATTGCTAAAAAACATAACTATTCAAATACTAAGTGCTTTTTCCGAATATCCTGAACTACTGAAACTCATTTCGCAAAGCGACTAGCTGGCGGTGTGCATTTTCGCTCCCGCCAGTCTAGTAAGCGAGAAAACAACGAACCCAAAAGCTTTTCAACAATTCCCGAACATCGGGTCCCGACCTTCGGGTCCGACCTTCGGCAGGTGCAAACGGGGGTCGCCATCGACAGCACACTGCCGAGTTCTCAATCCGCCAATAAAATTGTATCTAAAAAATACAATTTCTCTAAAAAAAAGGGTGGGAAATGTCGAGTAGAATTACATACTACATGACAATTTTTGAGAGCCAATATTTTACCCCACCCCTGCCCTAAAAGGGGAAGGAGCTAAATCCCCTCCTTTTGGAGGGGTTAGGGGAGGTAGAAAGGCTGAAATTTAAGCTATTGAGAAAAATTATCATGTAGCATGGTAGAATTAGCAATAAAATCCTTCAGCATTATATTTAGAGCAAGAATAATAAATCAAAAAAAACGTACATAAAAATATTTACTGCGAGACCAACAACCAATTAGTGCTAAAAAATCTTCTTTTCTCAGAGTCATAGCCGTTTTCTTTGCCTTAATTTGTAGAGTTTAACTCCTTTATAAGGGTTTGATTTTCAGTATTTTACATGTGTTTTGCTTTGCAAAAGGTCTATTATTTCCTGTTCAAAACAGAGTATTCTCTGCAGGGCGATGAAACCTTTTCCTTTGAATGCACTGAATTTCCTTCTCAGGAACTTGACTATCCTTTGTGCCTCCACAGCCATGAAGGCGAATCGCAGAATCTTGAATTCCAGCTCGTGCCTGTCTTTCGTTCTGGCCTCGGTAATTCTCAGCACATGCTTGAGGGTCTTGAAAAACTGCTCTATGTAGGTTCGGCTGAACCAATGCCTGCGCAGCGTCTTTGCAAAGATCGTTTCGCTTGGCGAATAGATGACGCTTACCCTCCCCGAGCCATTCAGCCTGAAAAACAGCAGGGTCACATACCTTTGCTGGCTGTGGTAAAACGCCTTTTTCCGTAGGCAGAAGGGCGTTTTACTCTCTTCTTTCAAGTGTCTCTCGTTCTGCCGATGTGCCAGTTCCTCCGTCATAAATTCCGAATCGATGAATTCAGTCAGGCTCCCTCTTTTTTCATCGATGGTAAAAATATTGTTTCTCCTCGGCACGCTGATATAGACCAGCCCATTTTCCTGCCTCTCGCAATGCCCGCTCAGCGAGACGTCATTGTATCCATTGTCGCAGCTGAAATGGATGTTCGGCAACATGACGCCTTCCCTGGCAAGTCTGCCCTTGAGCCTGCCCCAGCGGGAGACCAGCTTTTTTGCCACCTCAATCGCCTGATTGCCCTGCTCCCCTGTTTTCTTCTTGACGAAATCAAAAAACAGGGGGTAGAAAATACCGTCAATATAGAGTCCAAAACACACTACTTTGAAGCCGAAGACCGAGCAGTGGTATTGCCCGCTGAAGAACTTGCCATAATGCGCCCCGTCCCTTGCCGACCCAGAAAGCCATTGGCGGAAAATACTGTCATCCAGAACGGCAGTCACTCTTTTTTTCGACCAGATGGAAGAGTCTTTCAGAGCCATTTCCCTCAAAATGCCGACTGCCTGCTGTTCAAATATGAACTCGAAAATAATACGCAACTTGCTTACAGTCAGCTTCTTGTATAGCTTCGTGTAGTTTTTCTGCAACCTGTTGCTGGCAATGCCGAACTTGGTCAGAATACTTTTCAGCGTGGGCAGTCCCACCAATTGACCCAGGAACAGCAGAGCATTCATTTTCTCGAAAAAATCCAGGTCGGACTCCTCGAACTTTGAAATATCAGATGCCGAAAATACTGAATCTAGCTGTTTGGAAATATCGAAATAGTCGTTTTCCAGGTATTTCTTCGTCAGGGAAACTATCTTTTGCCTAAAGTTTTTTTTATCATTGCAGTGTATTTTACGAAAACCGAGTAAATGTTTTTTTAATCGAAACAAATATAAGGCTTTTGCAAAATATATTTGCCATATGATATTGATTATCAATATTGTATGGCAATTTTAATCTCTACAACTTAATATAAGGCATTTCTGAAGTTTTATGCGAATTTGTCATACACCCAGATTCTTCTATTTTCGCCCACTTTTGAAAATTTGCACACATTCTTGATAACTTTGAAAAGAACCAAAGAAAGTGAAAACCAAAACTCAGAATTTTACTTTTGAAACACAGCGTTCCCATTAAATACAGAAAAAACCCTCCTTTACCATGAATAATAATGATGTTTTGCGCAGAGTCCGTTACGCTTTCGATTTCAGCGATTCAAAAATGATTCAGCTATTTGGATTGGGAGATTTGGAAGCCGACCGAGCGCGAGTAAGCCAATGGCTCAAAAAAGATGATGACCCAGAACTCGTTCAGTTGCGAGACAAAGAATTAAGTTCTTTCCTGAACGGGTTGATTATTGACAAAAGGGGAAAGCAAGAAGGAAAGGAAACTCCGAAAGCCGAAAGCAAGACTGACAATAACTTGATTTTGAAGAAATTGAAAATTGCCCTCAATCTGAAATCGGAAGATATGTTGGATATCATGAGCCTCACAGGCATTCAGGTTGGAAAACATGAATTGAGTGCTTTTTTCCGAAAGCCTACTCAAAGCCAATTTCGCCCTTGCAAAGACCAATTTTTGAGGAATTTCCTTCACGGAATGCAATTGAAATATAGAGTGCAGGAGTAAATTTGTTAGTATCAATCCCAATTATGAGTTATATGTTTGATAAATACAATTGTAGATTGAGAGATTAAGAATTAAAAATAGTTCAATCATTAATTTGGGTAACTACCCATAGCGCAAGCGTCCGCTCAATGCCATTAAGTTAGTGTGAATTTGGTTCGAGCGTGGACGCTCGAACCAGCGTAAAACGCTGGCGCAGGTTTTTTCTGGGGGCGCAATCGCCAACCTGTGCCGAACAATGGAAATCAGTCTTTGATTGGGTCACGCTGACTGAAGCTTGTATAACAGTAGAAACTTAGGAGTTGATGCGCTAGCCTTCGGATACCGAAACCTCTTTCGGAATCCGAAGGCTTTTTTGTTTTTTGGCATAGTAGATATTTTATGTAAAATACTGATTATCAGTTAAATAAATCAATATGGTGTTTTGGGGTATTCTTTTTGGCTTACTGTAATCATGCTCGGCAATTGGGAAATACGGTCGAGAATCAAAAAAGAAATTTTATAAAAATATTTATAGTCCTTTACCTCAAACATCTAAGAAAATGGGAAATTTAAGCTTCAACTCCGAAATCGTAACTAAGACAACTAAATTGATGCCTCACGCCTTGAAACTGACTCAAGACATTCAGGATGCAAACGATTTGGTGCAAGAGACCTTATTGAAGGCAATCTCCAACAAATCTAAGTTTCAGGAAGGAACGAGTTTGAACGCTTGGTTGCATACAATTTTGAGGAATACATTTTTTTCTGCTTACCAAAAAAAGAAGAGAAGAAAAACTACTTGCGATACAACTGAAAACCTTTACCACCTCAATACGAAAACTGCCGAAAATGACGGAGTTGGAAATGCAATAATGGATGATATCAACAAAGGAATGGATTGTGTTGATGAAGATGCAAGGAACTATTTCCAAATGTATGTGAAAGGATTCAAGTACAGAGAAATTGCAGAGGAATTCAATGTGCCAATCGGAACTGTGAAAAACAGAATCCACACGGCAAGGAAAATATTGCAAAAGAAATTGGCAGTCTATGCTAATTAAGAAATAATAGATTAGACAACTACCTATAATGATAGCGAAATGCTAGGCAAACTTATTTGCCTAGCATTTCTATTTACTGTTTCCATTTACTTTAAGCCGAAATCGCCTTCATTGTCCTCAAGTTCTCTAGCATATCTTTCGTCATCGCTTCGAGGTCAAATTTCGGTTGCCAACCCCAATCAGTTCTCGCCTTTGAATCATCCAAACTGCTTGGCCAGCTGTTGGCAATGGCTTGACGGAAATCTGGCTGGTAGCTTATCTCAAAATTTGGAATCTCCTTTCGGATTGAATCTGCCATTTCCTTTGGCGAAAAACTCATTCCAGACACATTGTAAGAGGTATGCAGTTGGATTTCACTCGCTTCTGCTTGCATAATATCTATGGTTGCCTTCAGCGCATCGGGCATATACATCATGGGCAAATAAGTATTTTCGGAGAGGAAACACTCAAATTTCTCGCCTTCAAGTGCCTTGTGGTAAATGTCCACCGCATAATCCGTAGTTCCACCTCCTGGCAAAGATTTGTAGCCAATCAAGCCTGGATAACGCAGACTCCTCGTATCTAACCCGTATTTATCGAAATAATATTGGCACCAAAGTTCGCCCGTCAACTTACTGATTCCGTAAACCGTACTTGGTTCCATTACCGTGGTTTGTGGGGTGTTCGATTTTGGGGTGCTTTGCCCGAAAGCAGCAATGGAACTCGGCCAATAGACCTTATCCATTTTCTGAGCTTTGGCAATTTCCAACACGTTCAGTAAGCCATCCATATTAATTTGCCAAGCCCAAAGTGGGTTCTGCTCGCCCTTGGCAGAAAGAATGGCCGCCAAATGATAGATTTGGGTAATTTTATGTTTCCGAACTATTTCATCCAATCTTTTCCCATCTGTTACATCCAACTGCTCAAAAAGTCCTTCGGCAAGCTCATTTTTTGGTTGGAAAAGGTCGGAAGCCACTACATTCTGCTCTCCAAAAATAGTTCTTAAAGAATAGGTAAGCTCTGAGCCGAGTTGCCCGCAAGCGCCAATCACTAATATTTTGTCCATTTATGTCGTTGTTTATTGGTAAGGTTAGGGCAAATCTAGCGTTTTTCTGAGAGAGTAGAAATTTGATGAAATGATAATTAACATTTACAGAAAGTGTTCATAAGAAAGCTAAAATGGAAAACCATTTTGACTGTATTGATGTATAATAAGGTAGAATCCAATCAAAAGCATAGCCATGAAAAAAATACTTCAACTCACATTTTTGCTGAATATTATTATGTTTTCGGCTTATTCACAGCGGTTTTCTTCCGAAATGTGGCATGAAGGAGTGGTAGATTTGCGGGAGGGAGAAACCTTGAAAGGAAAGCTAAAATATAATTTGGAGTCCGATGTCATTTTGCTCAACACAGGTAGTCAAGTTCTTTCGCTCAACCCGAACCAAGTGGAATCAGCTTAGTTTACAGATGCGCTGACAGCTAGAACACGCTATTTTTTCTCTCTACCGTATGCTTTTGAAAATAATTATAAGCGGAATTACTTTTTTGAACTTTTGGTGGAAGGAAAAAAGAATTTGCTGACTCGTGAGGAAATAGTGCAGGAAACCCGTTACTATTATGACCCTTTTTGGATGGGTTCTAGTCCTGCCTACACAACTTTGCAACAGGAAGAGAATTATTTCCTAATGGGAAGCGATGCCAGAATTGAAGGTTTCGAGTCGCCAAAAGACATGATAGAATTATCATTCTCCAACCACTTCGAGAAAGTAAAACGATATATAAAAACCAATCGACTTCGGGTGGAAAACAGAGTTGATATGGCTTTGGTAGTAGAGTATTATAACAGCTTGGAAGATTCAAATTAGTTTTCTAAAAGATTTTTCGCCTTTTCCGAAAGCAAGCAACCTTTGCCATCCAAAAAAGCCAGCACTTCTTTCAATCCTTCCAGTGTTCTTATATTTCCAGAGAATGTGAAAATAGTATCAGTGAAAGAAAGCCGAATCATATTCTTTCCAAACAGACCAATACTTGAAACTGAGCAATCTACTTTTTCAATGTCTCCGTACTTTTTATGATTTGTGAAGAATGCGCCACGAAACTCTAGTCCATTTTCTTTCAGAATAAGCTTGGGATTCAGGTTGTTATGCCCGACAGAAAACGGAGGAGGAAGAAATTTGAACGATGCAAAACCTGCCACCAAATCCACCTTTAGTTCAGTCGAACCTGCTTTGTGATTTCCCATATCAATTCATTTTGAATTAAGTTAACCGTTCCTCAACTTACTTTATATAAGCTATTGAAGTTGCGAAAACAAACATCCATCTTCAAATGGATGCAATTGAATGGCAAACTCGACATCTATAGTTTTGATTCCATTCTCCACTAGCTTCAGCTAATGGAGAATGGAATTATACTTTTAAGAGTCCTAAAGTAGAATTAGTCAGAATACTTATCGCAATGTTGCTGTTCTATAACTTTTCTATCTTGCCATTTTACTAATTTACTATCTGAATTATGCCTTCTAGTGATTTCGTCATTTTCTCCAGCAAAACTTTTGGGTGGAAATTTTGGTTTGCCAGTTCTCTATTCTTTTTACCAACTGACTCCAAGGAAGCAACATTTTCGGCTGATTTCAGTAATTCCTCTCTGACTCGGTCGGCTGAACCGTGCGGAACGGCAATGTTTCCATCTGTTTTCTCCAAAATATCGGTAACGTGGCTTGGCGTTGGCCCCACATATAGAATGGGTTTGCCAATAAACATCGCTCCATAAACCTTGTTTGGATGCGTGAAACCCACTTGTCCATCGCCCAAAATCACTATTTGGTAATCAGACGAGCCGAGCGAATTATGAATATTTTCCCTTGGCTGATAAGGAAGTTGGATAATATTCTCCAAACAGTATTTTTTCTTGAATTTGGTTACATCTTCTTTACGCACACCTCCGCCAATGAACACGAACAGGAAACGGCTGTCTTGCTCCAAATCTTTGGCGACCTTCAAAACTGTGTCAATCGGGTGGACGAAAGAGTGGTTTCCGGAATACATTATTACGATTTTATCTCCAAAACCTTGTTCTTTTCTGAAAGGATTTGCCCTTCTTTCGCCTTCATAAACCTGCGCCATCACTGGCCAAACGGGAATTACCGAAACTTTGTTGGCTTCCGCTCCTCGGCTGACGCTATAATTTTTCATGTATTTATCGAGGGCAATAATTTTGTCTGCTTTTTTGAAAGTGTAATCTCCCAAAAAAGTGAGCACTTTGGCAATCATAGACTCTCGCTTAATCAGCCCTGATTGGATGGAAAGTTCTGGTTGCAAATCCATTGTCCAGTAACAGAACTTGTACTTTTTGACTTTGGCGAAATAAGCCGCCAAAAAAGACAAGAGTGGGGGCGAGGTTAACCCGAGAACTACATCGAACTTGCCAGATTTGAGGAAAAGCAGGTTGAAACCAATGAGGAAATTGAATGTAAAGAAATCAACCAATCGCCTCCAAACACTTTTTTTGCCAAAACCCGTGTTCTTCAAGCGTCTAATCTTCACTCCTTCGTTCATTTCTGAAATCGGATACTTGATGTTCACATTTTCGTAGTGATATTGACTTGTCCACACTTCTACATCGTGTCCATCTTTGGCAAGCTTACCGCACAAGTCAGCTAAATGTTGCGCCACCGCTACCGTATCTGGCCAATAAACTTGTGATAAAACGAGTATTCTCATCTAATTATAATTAGGCAAAACTTGCCAATTCTTTTTTTTATTAGTTGATAATCAGAATAAGTAAGTTCAAAATAGAAAGATAGTAAAATGGCAAGTTAAAATCTCAAAATCAATTAGTTATGTGAAATATAAGTATTGATTAATTCAGTCTAAGCACTTACCAAGAACTATTTAATTGATATTATTTATTTCTCATACTACTGGACATGAGTGAATCGCTGGCGGAATCCGCAGGTCTCGCCAGCGTGGCCCGGCCAGACATTGAACGGCCATCGTGGTTCGGATTAAATCGCCCTTCGGCAGGGTTTTTTGGAATCGGACAGCCGATGCTGTCGCCATCGACACCTCTGTAGAGGTCTTGATTTATGGAAATGTCCAGTAGTATGTTTATTTCTCTGTAAGTGCATTTAAAATATTGATTTTCAGTATTTTAACAACTATTACTTACTATCAAATAAAACCTTCCTCGTAAGTAAGTGGACGGAATTAGCTTGTAATTATATTTAGCATGACATCTTGATTATCAATATACCCGAATAATGAGTTTAAAACTTTGTTTTTCAGATATTTAACCGTGTTATTTTAGAGTAGTCAAAAATTAAGATTTGCTATATTGTACTTTTTTTAGATTTAATCAAAAATTATATGACAATAATTTAACGGAACTCATAAAATCAAAATACTGATTACCAAATACTTAAATCATTCTTAATTCTTCATTTTTAATGGCCAGGCCACCCTGTTTTAATTTCCTCAATCCATAATTGTACTTATCAAATACATAACGCATAATTGGGGTAATATTCAACTTTCTATTTTAATATGGCATCGGCCATCCAACTTTCTATTTTGTACTTGTACTTATTCTTTCTCAAACTTGCTTTTTGGTTGGAGACAGTAGAGTCCAGAACTTTTCAAAAACTAGGGAATTTGAAATCCAACTGCTATCACTTTTCTTTAATGATTCTGCAAAAGTACCAAATCTAAGCTATGATATGTAATTTGCCATTTGAATATAATATTTTTTAATTTTGATAAGGATAAAGTCCACGCAAAATTAAGATAAAATGCGTTTGACTGTGTCTGTTTTCAGACTCGCAAATGTGCTATTTTGGCAAATATCGGCAGGTTCTGCGTGAGCCATAAGCTATGAATAACTAAATCCAACCATGAACACGAGACTAGAGCAGTTACAGAAATTCCTGTTGGAAGAGCCAGAAGATGCTTTTCTACTTTATGCGATAGCTACAGAATATCAGAAAACAGATGTTCAGAAAGCAAAAGCGTATTTTGAAACGCTACTTATCAAACATTCAGATTATTTGCCAACCTACTATCAGCTCGCACAACTCTATTTCGACTTGCAGAAAGATGATTTGGCAAAAAAAACTTATTTGGCAGGAATTGAACTCGCAAAAAAGCAAGAGAATGATTTTACGCTAAGGGAACTAAAAAATGCTTATCAGAACTTTTTATTTGAAATTGAAGACGATTGAGGCCAGATAGTAAAGTTAGAAAATAGCAGAACAGAAAAGTATAATACTCTCAATACGGATTATACATAACGTATCTTTCAGAATTATGCTGATGGCAATCCTAAAAAAAAAGTCTCTCAAAGCGATGTAATGTTTACAATTCAAAATATTATCCAAAAATAAGTCGATTCAAACATATTCCTAAGAATTGAGTCCAATTTGTGTTTTTTATTACTTGTCAGTATTCTATTATTAAGTAGGTGTACTTAAATAATTTCCTATTTTGAATGGTGGCAAGTAAGTAGCGTCAAAAACAACAAAAAACTATAGCGCAAGCGTCCGCTTGTGCCTTTGATAACCAAGAATAGGGTTACACACTTGATGTCCTTATAATAGGAAAATATTTAGCGAACACTACTTAGTTAATTCCTTACTGGTTCAACAAAGAACTATTATGTATTCCATTCGCTAGTCAAAGCTTCCTAGCTTGCAAAACAAACAGCCGAAGGTTTATTAGAATAACACAATGTTTTCCCTAAATTGACAACTGAATCACTTTTTGGTAGTGATAAAATGGTAAGGCTAACAAATAGAAAATCATAGCGCAAGCGTTCGCTTGTATCGAAATATCCAAAAGTAGCCTTACATCTTACATACTACCCGATTTTTTAGGTAAATATATGACTATCAGTACTTTAAGTCTTATTTCCTAATTCTCAATTTTCAAACGACAATGTTTCATTTGTTCGGAAAATATATATATAATTGTAGATTGTGGGCAATGTGTGAATAATCCACAAAATCTCAAGCAAGAATTGTGGAAATTTCCATTTTTGCTTTCTCTCAACCTGAATAATAAATGAACATGGATGTTCAAGAAATAGAAATAGCCGAACTGCGTAGATTGACTGCTTTTGTGAAAGAGAAGTTCGATTACGATTTCAGAGAATATGCAATGTCTTCTTTCCGAAGGCGAATTAAACGTATTATTGAACTGTATAAATTCAAATCGGTAAGTGCGCTGATAGAAAAACTGGAAAGAACGCCTTCCTTCTTTGAGGAATTCGTGTCGGAAATTACAGTGAACGTAACTGAAATGTTCAGAGATCCAAGTTTCTGGGTGGCGTTGAGAGACCATATTTTGCCAAATGTGATGTTGAATCACGATAAAATCAATATATGGCACGCTGGCTGTTCTTCGGGCGAAGAGGTTTATTCGCTGAGTATATTACTTTCGGAAATGGGTTTGCTAGACAAAGCAAGAATTACCGCCACCGATATTGATACGGCAATTATCAGCAGAGCCAAAAGTGGACAGATAAATGCCAAGAATATGGAACTCAACTCTCAAAACTATATGAGAGCAGAGGGGAAATCTAGCATTTGGGACTATTTTACTGTCAAAGACAATTTGGCAACGATTGACCCAAAACTCCTGCGTGAAGTCAGGTTCCGCAAGCATGATTTGGTGCTGGGCGAAGGTTTCTCAAAGTTCGATTTGGTGCTTTGCCGAAACGTGATGATTTATTTCAATCAGACTTTGCAGAATACCGTCCTCTACAAACTCCACGAAAGCCTTTTCAAATATGGCTATTTGGCAATTGGTTCCAAAGAATCTTTGATTTGGTGCGACATTGCCAACAAGTTTATTGTAGTGAACAATGAGGAGAAAATCTATAAGAAAATAAAGGATTAAACATGGTGGTTTCCGCTCCAAACGGGAATGGAAATCGCTCAATCCAACCTTATTCTGCAACAAGCATTTTATACTATTTAATGGGAAGGTTGCCCATTATTATCTGACATTGGTAAGCTTGCAAAGAATACGAAGCTGATTGGGAAATTATTAGCTTCAAACTATGTAAAATGCTAAATATCAGTATTTTCTTTCTTGATACATGATACTTGTGTCATTCTACTTACATAACCAAGAACTAGCCCAAAAATGGGTAAATATAACCTTAGTCCAAAATATCGAGCAATAGCCATTGGAGGCTCTGCGGGAAGTTTTCAGCCAATTACCAATTTGCTGGCCAAACTTCCCGAAGATTTCCCCTTGCCAATTTTCCTGTGTCTCCATCGCTTGAAACACGTAAAACATGGCTTTGTGGAAGCTCTCTCGATTAAAAGTACGAAGCCGATTTCCGAGCCATTCGACAAGCAGCCAGTAAAAAAGGGGAATGTTTATTTAGCTCCAGCCAATTATCATTTAGGTCTAGAACTGGGCAACGCATTCTTTCTATCTTCCGAAGGATTGGTCAATAATTCTAGGCCTTCTATAGATATTCTACTTTCCTCGGCTGCCTATGCTTATAGAGACAAGTTGGTTGGGATTCTGCTTTCTGGCGCAAATAAAGATGGAGCGGAAGGAATGATGCACGTAAAAAAACATAATGGATTAACCGTTGTGCAAGACCCAGAAGACAGCATGATTAACACCATGCCAAATTCTGCCTTGAATGCCACAGAAATTGATTTTGTATTGACTGCAGATGGAATTATAGATTTCCTAATCGAATTGGGGGAATCTTACAAAATGCAAAATGCTTAAGGAATGGAAAATAAATAAGATGCTGTTTTCTCAGTGGGACTGCCCCTTGTTTCTTTTTGGTTCGGGACACGCTGTCTATTCTTCGTTAAAAATCTCGCATAGCGGTGCTATGACTGCAAATTTTGCCTTGACTAGCTAGCGTAGCCAATCTGGCTCGACCCGACCTCAAAAATAAACTGAGACAAAACACGCATTTATTTAATCCTCATTCCTAAGAGTATATTTGGATTGATTTTTTGGGAATCTTACGAGATTTTCAAAACACAAAGCTATTCGGGGAGAAAACAACGAAGCAGGTATTTTTGAAAAGCCGTAGAAACCAAAAATTAAGTCGATTCAAACATACTCTAACTTTGGAGGGAAGCAAATTCATTTTGTAAACTTCAAAATCGTCATATACCTAAATAGGAATTTAATTTTTTGTGAAGAATACGGTTGGAGATTGTGAACAGTAATTTGTTATGAGACCAACATCTGGAGTCCGACCCTCGGCAGAGTCTGTTGGGAGTCGCCATTGACACCTCCGCCAGCGTTTATTCTTTCTTGTATTCATAAACACGATTATTTAGAGATAATCTTGATACCTGATACTCACTACTAAATACTCATATATAGAGAATGAAGAAAAGCACCAGAAATTGGGGAATATTACTTACCTTCCTATTTATAGGCTTGGCTGGGTATGCAGGCTATGAACTCTACCAGCTCCCGATTTCAATTGCAGAAAATCTCAGACAAGAGAAAGATGCCAGAGTTCGTGAAATACGAATGCTCGTTTTGGACAATAAAGATAAAAGAGGGAAAAACCTGAACGATAAAGACCTGCTGAAGGCAATAAGGAAAGAGTTGATAAGAGAAGTAAAAGGTAAAGAGAGTGAAAAGCTCAAAATTGCCCAGGACTTGGCAACGCCAACTTACAAAGCATTCGGTTTGACCCTGATAGTTGGAGTGTCATTGATGTTTTTGCTTTTGGCGAGTAGTTATCGAACTTCTGCCGAAGCAATTGTTTATATAGAAAGACAGGAGGAAGATTACGATTCAAACCAAATGCAATCATCTGAAAAAGATAATGGGAAACTAGCGGGCTTGCTGAATGATTTGAATTTAAACCCAGAATCAATAACTATCTCCAAAGAGAGCCTTGAAAATTTATTGAGCCAGATTGCCAGCAAGCTGAATGTAGGTGCTGGAGCAATTTATCAGGTCAGGAGAAATCAGGAAATCAGGAAAATAGAATTGATTGCAGGTTATGCCTTTATTGTTTCCGACAGCGAGACTTTGAGTTATGAGTTTGGAGAAGGCTTGGCTGGTCAGGTCGCAAAAACAGGCACAGGAAAACTCTTCAATTCCATTCCCAAAGGCTATGTCGAGGTTTTTTCTGGGTTGGGAGAATCTTCCCCGAATTATTTGGCCATTCTACCTCTTTTGAAAGATAAAGAAGTAATGGGCGTAATGGAACTCGCTTTTTTGGAGAAAATATCGGAAGTCGATTACCAACATTTGAAAAAGATTAGTAAACTGATCGGGAAAAGCATGTAGGATGAACTAAACGTGTTTTAGTGAATTTACTATTTCGAGTCAATAATTTAGAGAGATAGAGCAAACAGATGTTTAAGAACGTCAAAATAAGTCGGAAAATAACCCTTCGGTTACTGATAGTTATTCTGCTATCGGTAGTCGCCATCAGCTATTTGTCTTATAACCAAAGCAAGGAACTCATTCGAGATAGATATACTTCGAGTTTGGAGCTGGTCAGTTCCCTTAAGGCGAATCAGATTGAGAATATGTTTCAAGACTTGGAACGGCACATCAATCAGGTGGCGGAAAATCCTATTTTGCTACAAGCTGTGAGTGCGCTCGAATTCTACGACCCAACCATTTCCTACCCAATTTTCGATAGTATTGGAAATTCCTTAGACACACTTTTTCTTGCCAAGAAAGAGACTTATAATTATGATGATGTACTGATTACGAACCTCTCCGAGAAATCCATTTACAATCTCAAAGACCAAGACGGATTGAGCATTGGCTTGCCACTCAATGAGAATTATTCCAGTGTTTTCATCAATTTGAAAGATTCCATTGCCTACAACCAGAAAAGCGTGGTTTACGGGAATCTTTTTAAGTCACAAAGTAGAATTTACCTGCACCTTGCTCGGGCAATTGTGGTTGGAACTGAGCATAAAGCGACTTTGATTTTCAGATACGATATTTCAGAAAATATTTTACCAATCGTTTTGGATAGCACAGGATTGGGGGAAACAGGAGAAATAATTTTGGCTCAACCAACCTCTGCCATTGGTTTTCAGGCAATCACTCCGATAAAGGGCGCAAATGATGCAGAACTCATCAAGCATACCACAAACGGCTTGGCAATGCGAGGACTTCAAAATGCGGTTTTGGCCAAAGAAGCCGACTATATTTTTGATACAGATTACTCTAAGGAAAAAAATGAAGTGCTGGCCTATTGGCAACATTTACCCACGCCAAAATGGGGAATGACCGTTTACGTTCCTTTAGAGGAAGTGTATGCCAACTTATATGAACTAAAAAAGCAGTTTGTCATTTTTGGAATTATCATTTTGTTTGTTTCCGCCTTTGCCTCCTATTTTATTCTCACACTCATTACCAACCCAATCACCATTATTAAGGAGCGATTAAAAATGGTTGCCCAAGGTATTTTGCCCGAAAATGTGATTGGAGACAGCAATGATGAGATTGGCGAAATGGCTTCGGCAGTAAAAGATTTGGTTTCTTCATTGCAACGAACCGCCAACTTTTCCAAGCAGATTGGAGACGGGAACTACGATGCCGAGTTCACGCCCATGAGTAAGCAAGACACGCTCGGGAATGCGCTCCTTTCCATGCGAGATAGCATTCAGGAAGCCGAAACGAAAGACAAAGCACGGAATTGGATTGTATCTGGCATTGCCGAAATCTCGCAAATTCTCCGATTCAGAAATAACTTGGAAGATTTGGGAAGCGATGTATTGGAGTTTGTGATTGAGAAAATCGGGGCAGTTCAAGGTGCTTTCTACACTTTAGAAGAGAACGAGGAAGACAAAATCAGCAGGCTGGTCATGAAATCCAGTTACGCTTATCAAAAGAAAAAATATTTACAGAAGGAATTCAAGTTGGCAGAAGGCTTGGTGGGGCAATGCGCCATTGAAAAAGATACTATTCTACGTTTGGAGATTCCAGATGATTATATGACCATTTCCTCTGGCCTGCTTGGAGACAGAAAGCCTAAATCCTTGCTTTTTGTGCCACTCATCACAAACAACGAACAAGTTTATGGCGTGTTGGAGTTTGCTGGTTTTGAGCGATTTACAAATACGGAAATCAAATTTGTGGAGGAAATCAGTATTATTATTGCCCGAACTATTTTCAACATCAAGGTAAATGAACGCACAGAGCTGATGCTTCAAGATTCCCAGCAACTTGGCGAGGAACTGCAATATCAGCAAGAGATTCTGCGACAAAATGCGGAGGAAATGGAAATGACGCAAGAGCAATTGAAGCGCACCAACCTCCAGCTAGAAAACCAGATTGCCGAAGTCAACAACTCGCAAAAAAGACTGCAATTATTGCTCGAAAATGCTTCGGAAGTAATCACAATCCACGAGAAAAATGGCAAAGTTCGATATGTGAGTCCATCGGTAGAATCTATTTTGGGCTACTTGCAAGAAGAATTGATTGAGGCTGCAGGTTGACCACGTGCATCCTGACAGCGTTCCCACTTATGAAAATATGTTTGAGGAAGTTTTGAGAGAACCTAATAAAGGTGTTACGACTCAATATGCTTACTACAAGAAAAATGGAGAGGCAATTTGGGTGGAATCCAGAGCTACCAACCTCCTTTCTGACCCTGCAATTGGCGGAATATTGGTAAACACACGAGATATTACCGAACGCAGAAGGGCAGAGACCGAACAGCGGATGCGAAGTCAGATGCAGGCCCTTTCAGAGAATTCGCCAGATTTGATTATGCGAATGAACAGCGAAGGGAAATTCTTCTACGTCAATCCAGTCATTAAGGATTGGACGGGCAGAAAGCAGGAATATTTTTTATCGAGAACGCTTTATGATGCCAAGCTCCACCCGAGCATAACCAAAACTTGGACAGAAACTTTTGAGGAAATCCTCGAAACGAAATCCAAAATAGACTTGGAAATGGATTTCCCTTCGGTGGTTGGAGACAGAATTATGTTGCTTAACGCCATTCCCGAATTCAATGAGGATAAGGAAGTGGAATCTGTGCTGTTTGTGGTGCATGACATTACCGAAAGCAAGCAAATTGAACGAGAAATCCGCACTACGAATAGGAAAATCACGGAAAGTATCAATTATGCCAACAGAATTCAAAGTGCCATTCTGCCGAGTTATGAGTTAATCCAGAAAGATTTAAAAGACTCATTCATCTTCTACAGACCAAGAGATGTGGTTAGTGGCGATTTCCCTTGGTATTTCAAAAAAGGAGACGAAATTTACGTGGCCGCAGTCGATTGTACGGGACACGGAGTTCCTGGCGCACTTATTTCCCTGATTGGCTATTTCTTGCTGAACGATATTCTGAGCACAAATCAGGCATCGAGCGTGGGCGAAATTCTCGATTTATTGCACGAAGGCGTAAAAAGAACTTTGCGACAAGGAAATGGCGACAAATCAATCCAAACAAGAGACGGAATGGACATTGCACTGTGCCATATCAATCTGAAGAAAATGGAGATGGAATATTCGGGAGCGCATCGCCCACTTCTGCACTTTTCAAAAGAGAAAGGACTCACGCAAATCAAAGGAAATAGATTTCCGATTGGCGGAGTGGATTACAAAATCCGAACAGATTTTACCACACATTATATCAGTTTGGAAGAGGGAGACCAGATTTTCTTTTTCTCCGATGGATTGACCGACCAATTTGGCGGAGTGGAAAACAAGAAATACGGATTGCGCAAATTCAGGGAATTGGTAAACTCCCAAGAATTTGAATCTATGCAAGATTTCCACGCACTAATTTCCGATGTGTTCAGCAAATGGAAAGGCGAGCAGAAACAAACCGATGATGTGCTGTTGATTGGAATTGGATTTTAGGTTGCGAGTACAGCAACTGCCTCATCCGCATTTAATTTTGGGGAAACCTAAATACCCCAATTATGAGTTGTGTATTTGATAAGTACAATTATTGATTGGGGAAATTAAGACAGGGTGGCCTGGCCATTAAGAATGAAGAATTAAAAATGACTTAAGTAATTGTTAATCAGTAAATTATGTTATTTTATTTAGCCAAACTATTGACATACGGTTTTTAATTAAATCAAAAAATAGTGCAATATATTAAATCTTAATTTTTGACCACACTAAAAAAATTATAGTTAACCTACTGATAATCAATTTTTTAAACTCATTATTCGGGTTAAATAGAATTTGGGCCAATATTTAAAATGGTTGGATTTATTGCGAAAGGAATTCATTGGGAAGCAATTCCCCAAAATTGGCGGCATGCAATGGTCTGGGTTGACTCTCATTATTCATCTTGGGGTTTTCTATAATGCTGATTTCTTCTCATCAATGGGCAATATGAAATCCAACCAAAACTGTTTTCGTATTGCGCAAAATGAGATAATAGCGCAAACATTCTTGTTTTGGAAATCGCTCAGTAAGTTACAAATACTATAAATTTGAATAAAATTGTTATTCAAATTGCTACTATTTCAAAAATATCATATCTTAACACGAAATTTTAGAGTAATCAACTATTGCTTCTGTTGTGGAGTAGTCTCAAAATTGCTTCATTTGCTTAGTAAATAGCATTCATTACACAAATTCGATTAAAGCCAAAAAGCTCACTATCTATGAAATTTATCTATGATTTGCACAGAACCATGCTCAAGAAAGAGCTGATTTTGATTTACGAAGGGGAATTTACCCAAGACGTAACCAAATCAGTTTTGGCTATGGCAGAGCGAAACATGGATTCTTATAACGAAGAAGGAAAAGTAAAACGTAAGGTTTTCAATGTCATGATGGAATGCCTCCAAAATATTGTGAGACATGCCGACAATTTTGAGCCTGAAAGAAATGTGAGAAACAATGCAGTCTTTATGATTGGCAAGCATGAAAAAGAATATTACGTAACTTCCGGAAACGCCATTGCCAACGACCAAGTCCAAGAAATGGGCAATAAGTTGGAGCGAATCAATAGCATGAATCTGGATGAACTGAAACAACTTTATAAAGATATAATCAAAAACGGTAAAATTGACCCCGTAAAAGGTGGAGCTGGATTGGGCTTTGTAGATATGGCTCGTAAATCTGGCAGAAAGTTGATTTTCGACTTCGAACCGATTGATGATACGCTTACATTTTTCTCATTTAAAGCTACTATTCCAAGAACTATATAACAATACAAGATGAACGTACTTAACTTAGAATCAACAGAAGATACTCCAAAAGTAGTATTGGACAAATCAAACAACACTTTTGAAATCTCGGGCAGGTCACTTCCTGAAGATGCAGAGGAGTTTTATAGACCAATTTTGGATTGGCTAGATGAATATACGGAAGATTTGAACGATGAAACAGAATTCATGTTCAAGTTGGAGTATTTCAACACGGCATCTTCCAAAAAAATCTTGGATGTATTGACAAAGCTAGAAGATATTGATGGCGCAAAAGTAATTTGGTACTTCCACGAAGATGATGAAGACATGGAAGAGGCTGGCGAAGAATTTGACGACTTAGTAGAAGATGTTGAATTTGAATTCAAAACCTACTAAGAAGCAAAATATTGATTTCGGTTACTCCCAATTTTTGCAACAAGTAAATTCACAAAAGGCTGTATCCAAATCATTTTTTTTGGGTACAGTCCTTTCTTGTTTATAAGAATTAGGATACGTCTTGGTTTAATCAAAATATGCAATAGTTGCGCATCAAAGAGTAGTTCTTAATTGGCGTGTTTCATGCCAAACCTTTCCAAAACGGAGAGAAATTGCCAACTTGAGTAAATCCTAAGAAGCGAGAGAAAAAGTAGCGTCTTATTTGTTTTCCGTTCCCAAGGGTTTTGAATAGAAAATAAATCCGCTCTCCTATCGTTCAAAGCTAGTGAAGTAATATGCTTTCCGAACCTTTAAGAAATTTAGTAGCTAACTAACCTATGAGTGAAGATATACTAGTAGCCATGACCAAACTGTTTGGAATTATTTCCATGCAGGACGGAGGGGCAACAGATGCTGAAAGAAATTTTGTAATCCGATTCTTTAAACAAGAGTTGGACAACAAAACGGTTGCTGAATATACCGCACTTTACGATGAAGCTAGCACCCCTAAAAAAAGGAAAAGTGGCTTGGTAAGTATGGTAAGTTCCGTAAAGGTGCTTTCCCTGTGTAGGAAAATCAATAAGGTTCTTAATCAGCAACAGAAGGTAATTGTATTAGTGAAGTTGCTGGAGATGCTAGAGTCTGACCGTTCTTTCACAGAACAAAGGATGGAGATTATAGCTACTGTAGCCGAGGTTTTCAATATCGAAAAGGGAGAATATAAGGAAATTGAAAAGTTCATTGTTGAGCCTACCTTCAGATAATCTCGACCATGAAGATTATCTTGTTTTTGATGAATCTATGCCTGCAGAAGGTAGCAAAACCCAATTCATCAACTCAGGAGATTTGGATGGGGAAATTATTTTCGTTCGAGTGAATAGTGTGGGTCAGTATTTCTGCAAATACAACGGAAAAGACGAAATCTTCCTGAATGGAAGGCAAGTGAAGGGCGGAATTCAACAATTTGCGCCAGGTAGTGTAATTAAAACTCCAAAAGGAGAACCTCTTTACTACTCCGATTTAGTAAGTACTTTCAATAGCGACACGCAAGTCAAAAACCTATCTTTCCTTGCAGAGGATATTGAGTTCCGTTTCCCGAACGGGCATGTTGGATTAAGAGAAGTAACCATTTCCGAAGGGCCAGGAAACTTGCTCGGAATTATGGGCGCAAGTGGAGCAGGAAAAACAACTTTGCTGAATGTGTTGGCCGGATTGGAAACTCCATACTCTGGAACAGTCAAAATCAATGGCTACAATATTCACGATGCGAAGGAGAAAGAAGAGATTGAAGGTGTAATCGGTTATGTGGCGCAAGATGATTTGCTGATTGAGGAGCTAACCGTTTACCAAAATCTTTACTACAATGCTAAACTTTGCTTCAAAGATTTAACGAACGAAGAAATTGGCAAAAAGGTAGATTCTGTTCTGGAAAGCCTAGGCCTTTTGCATATCAAACATTTGGTGGTTGGAAATGTCCTCAACAAAAAAATTAGTGGAGGGCAAAGAAAGCGTCTGAATATTGCGCTCGAACTTATTCGAGAACCTGCTGTAATGTTCGTAGATGAACCAACTTCCGGACTTTCCTCAAGAGATTCTGAAAACGTAATTGACCTTCTGAAGGAACTTTCCCTCAAAGGCAAACTTATATTTGTGGTTATCCACCAGCCTTCTTCCGACATCTATAAGATGTTCGACAAGATGTTTATGATGGATACAGGCGGTTATCCTATTTTTTACGGAAATCCAGTCGAAGCAGTTATTTATTTCAAAACGGCAGCAAGTCAGGTTGGTAGCGACCAAGGTCAGTGCCAAACTTGTGGTAATGTGAATCCTGAGCAGGTTTTCAATATCATTGAAGCAAGGGTTGTAAATGAATACGGAGAATTCACGAGCAAAAGAAAAGTTCAGCCTACAGAATGGCATGAACTTTATAAGAAAAATATTCAGGTAGATCGCATTCCCCACGTGAGCGAAGCGCCACCTCAGACTTTGAAAATCCCTTCTTGGTTCAGCCAAACCAAGATATTTACTATCCGAGATTTCCTTTCCAAAGTAAGCAATAAGCAATATATGCTTATCAACCTTTTGGAGGCTCCGTTTTTGGCTTTGTTGCTTTCATTAGTGATTCGCTACAAAAGCATCAATGATGGCGAATACATTTACCGACACAATGAGAACATTCCTGCCTACATACTAATATGTATTATCGTGGCACTTTTCATGGGTTTGACGGTAAGTGCGGAGGAAATTATTCGAGATAAGAAAATTAAAAAGAGGGAATCTTTCCTCAATTTGAGTAGAAGTGGATATTTAGTTTCCAAGTTGTTGATACTCTTCAGTTTATCTGCAATCCAGACCTTAACTTTGGTGCTGATTGGAAATTTTATTTTGGAAATCAAAGGCGTAAACATGATGTATTGGGGCGTTTTGTTTACGGTCTCCTGCCATGCCAATGTACTCGGATTGAATATCTCCTCTGCTTTCAATTCAGCAGTAACCGTTTACATTATCATTCCGCTGTTGCTGATTCCGCAAATGATTTTGAGTGGCGCAATCTTCAAGTTCGATAAATTGAACCAGTCTGTAAGTGAGCGAGGTACTGTTCCTTTGATTGCCGATATTATGGCATCCCGATGGTCCTATGAAGCTCTGACAGTGGAACAATACAAGGGAAATCCATTCTACGAAGATATTTTCCCATTTGCAGTATTGGAAAGTGAGGCAAAATATAAGAATATTTATTGGCGACCAGAATTGGAAAGCTTAATTGGCATGTCACAATTGGCATCCAATGATTTGAAGGATTCCAATGAAGGGAATGATTCAACCGCCATTGCGAATCTCCAGTTGTCTATGCCAGTTTTGCAACATGCTTTTGCGACCGATAAATTTTTAGCTCCGAGGTTTGAAGGGAAATGGGAGGAGTATTTCAATCCTAAAACCTTCAATGAAAAGAAAGCTGATGAATTGAGGGAGGCTTTGGCAGAGGTAAAAAAGGCTTATACCGCTCAATTAATTAAGGCTTCCGACTCTATGGATTCAATCCGAATGGTTATCCAAAAAGAATTGCCTAAAGATGTAAGCCTATCAGAATATAAAGATCAGTATTTTAGTGAGCAACTAAACGATGTGATGCAAAATGAATCTTCGGTCGACAAGTTTGTTATGGACAGAGGAATGTTGATTCAAGTAACAGACCCAGGCTTGCAAATTCCATTATCGAAAGGTAATTTACTGAATTATAGAGCGCATTTTTATGCACCAAAAAAGTTCTTTTTAGGCAAACTCATTGATACTTTCTGGTTCAATGTATTGCTAATTTGGACAATGACGCTGCTTTTATATGTTGCCTTATATTTTGAATGGCTCAAAAACATAATAAACTTCCTCAGCAATTTGGGTGGAGATAAAGATTAGACAGCATACATTACACTTGATAATGAGAAATCAAAAAAACTCGCCTGAAATGGCGAGTTTTTTTGATTTCGACCACAAATAAATTAACCTTAAATTGTAAACAAAGAATAATGTGGCATTCATCTTCGTCCCATTCTTTTATAGTCAAACAATTTTCCTTATTTTGCGTGTATCAATTACATTGGCAATGGAATTATTCATATCTCTATTGTCATTTTTCTGTTTGAAATTATTATTTTCAACAAAGAATAGTAGTAATAAGCAGATTCAGAGTAAGAAAAATGATTGTCGCTAGTTCTAATTTGCTGGCAATGAAAGGTTTATAGAAATAAAACAGTACAGAGGTACTCAATTCTTTTTAAAAAAATATCATGAGAAAAAGCTATCTAAGCATATTGGTAATTGTATTTATCTTCATTTTAACTAGTTGCGCTGGAAATGGGGGCGAAAAGGTTGACGGAGATGGCAAAGATGGTGGCGAGGAAGAGGCAGAAGTCCCAATTGTGATGTCGGATGAAATCATCAATGACATTATTCAGTCAATTCCTTCTCCTTTAGAAATTACCACGCTTATTCAGGAAGGCGGGGCGATCTATAATAGAGATGAAATGAATGACGATGATAATGTCTCGCAATATGCTACAAATTTCAAAAAAGCCGTAAATTTAGGGATTTATGGTACAGATTTGGGTTATGCGAATATTTATGGCAAAGAATCAGGATGCTATTAGTTATTTGAACTCCGTACAAACTTTGGCAAAGGGTTGGCAATTGAGCAATTTTTCGATTATAAAACACTAAAAAGATTAGCCGAAAGTGCTGATAATTTAGATTCACTTATTCTGACAACCACTCAGAATTTCGAGAAAATCAACTTCCACCTGAGAGAGCAGAAGAGAGAGAGTCTAAGTATTCTTTTATTGACAGGAGGCTGGGTTGAGGCTACTTATCTAACTACTTTGGTTTATAATAAGAAGCCTAATAGTGCACTGAAAGATAAGATTGGTGAGCAGAAAATTGTTTTGGGTCAGATTTTACTTGTACTGGACGTTTACAGAAATAAGCCTGGATTCCCCGAATTGATTGATGATTTGCGTGAATTGCAAAAAGTATATGACAATATAGAAATCGAAACTAAATTTGTGGAGCCAGAAATGGTGGAGAAAAACGGAGAACTTATTTTCATAGATAAGAGCATTAGTGAAATTAATATTACCGAAGAGCATATCAAACAGATTACCAGTCTGGTCAATTCCATTAGAGATAGAATTATAGAATAATTTTTTAAAAGAAGCAGAGGGGTTTTTGTCTCCTCTGCTTCATCTATATTTTTCAGTGTTATTTGAGTTTATTTTTGATAAGGAATAGATTGATATAAGTTTTTGGTTAAAACTTCGTTGAAATTGTAGATGAAAACAAATGATATTTTAACACTGTACCTGTTAAGTTAATGCTACGTTAAAAAACTCCACTATTGTATAAATTGCACAGTTTTGGAATAACATTGAGCAAGCAACTGCGTTAAAAACATTGAAAGAAAATCAGTATTAAACTTTTCGACAAATCACTATGAGAAAGCTATATGTAGGAGTAATTGCCATTTTCACCTTGCTAGGTACAAGTGGCATGGTGTTGGCAAAAGGAGCTAACAAAATCAATCCGGCCGATGCCGATTTGATTGAGCAGATTATCCAATCTATTCCAAGTCCAATTGAAATGACCATGCTCATGAAAGAGTCTGGAGTTACTTATGACAGGAGTATGCTGAATGATTACAATAACTCCGACAAATACACTACAAATTATAAGAAAGCCTTGAACTTGGGGATTTACTCAACAAATCTAGGTTTTTCAAATATCTACGGGAAAACGCAAGATGCAATCCATTACTTAGATGCTGTGCAAGATTTGGCTGAAGGCTTGGCAATCGACCAGTTTTTTGAGTATTCTACCTTGAAAGCATTAGCTGAAAAAGATAACTTAGATGAATTGATTCAATCAACAACTCGTAATTTTGAAAAAATAAACAATCATTTGCACGAGCAGAATAGAGATGTAATTAGTGCATTGCTCTTGACTGGCGGTTGGATTGAGTCCACTCATTTGACTACCTTGATTTACAGCAAAAGCTCTGGAAGATCAGATATTCAGTCTGTTTTGAAAGAGAAAATTGCTGAGCAGAAGTTTGTATTAGAGAGATTGATGCTTTTGCTAGATATTTATAGTAGCAAGCCACAAGTTCCTGAGTTGCTTAACTCTATGGAGAAACTCCAAGACATTTATGACGATGTGGAAATTACGACATCTGGTAGTGGTGATATGAAAGTAATAGAAAACCCTGACGGAACGATTGAATTCGTAAGTGATGAAACTAGTACAGTGAAAATTATCTTCGGCACAAGTAACTAAAATTACAAATATTCTGAAAGACATCAGAAGTAACATTATTCAATAATAATTTATAGCATAGAATTGCAAAAATAATAGTCTCATTAGGATATTTCCTATGAAAATTATACTTTGCATCCGTGCTTTCCAATAACTTAAATATCCCTTTTTAAAGATAATAGATTACAAAAAAGCTTATGAAAAAATTATTTATTATCGGGTGTTTGATGGCAGCATTCGCCCTATTGTCGACTGAAAGTGCTTCTGCTCAATGTAATGCAGAACTTTATAACAACAAATGTCTCCAAAAACTTCAAGGTGGCTACACCTTCGTGAAGAGTTACAGGATTGACGGAAAGAATGGCGCACGAAAGAAAATTGAATACACTTGTGTTTTAAGTAAAGACACAAACTACCAATTGCAAGTGCAAAGTAAAGATGGCGCAGCTGTTGGCATCATCGGAACACTTTACGATTCCAAAAGAAATAGAAAAGCAAGTACTTACTACAACAACAAATTCTACGAAGAAGTAACCTATAAATGTAGGGCAACTGGTATTTATTACCTTACTTTCACTTTCAAAGACTCGAAAAGTTATTGTGGTGCAGCTGTTTTAGGTTTTAGAAGATAGAACTTAGCTTAAAAAGAATTTAAGGGAGCAGCTTGCTCCCTTTTTTCATGTCTAAATTGCAAATTATGCAACCTTTCGTTAAGAAATAGGTTTGATAGCTATAAGTTTGCAGAACCTAATTTAAGATAATTGTTGAGTTAAAAATTTGTACATTATAATTACTAAAGAAATCTAAGATGAAAAAATTACTATTAGTTGCCTTGTTTTTCACTTTCGGACAAGAACTTTTTGCACAAGAAGGTACAAGAGTAGGTGTTAGTTTCGGTCCTACTTTCAATTCTGCTGTTGGCGAGGTTGGTGGCAGAAAGTCAGATGGAGAAAACGGAGTCGGCACTCGAATTGCCATAAACCTCTAGACAAGGGTTCAGCGAGAATTACGGAATCCAAACTGGGATTGCACTTACTACGAAAGCCTTTGGCGACAAAGATGATGGTGGAAAAGGAGTTCTTTCTGCTGTCGAAATTCCTATCGGAGTTTCTTTGCGTACCAACGAAATCAGCGATGGATTATTCATAAGTGGCTTTGTTGGACCCACGCTAGATTTATATGTTTCTGCCAGAAGCAAAACAAATGACGATAATGTGGATGCGAAAGATGCCTATAATTCTATTGGGAGCACTATGAAATTTGGAGTGGCAGGAGAAAAAGAATTCGATTTTGGCACGGTTACTTTAGGGCTTTCTTACAATAGAGGACTTACTGATGTATCAGATGCTGATGCAGTAGATTTGAAACTCCATTTCTTTGCGATTGAAGCAGGTTTCTTCTTCTAGAAACTTATATTTAAGAGATTCAAAAACCACGATTCATTCTGAATGAGTCGTGGTTTTCTATTTTAATAACTATGGAAAATCAATCTTTGGGCAGACATGTTCTGGCGGAAATCTACGGATGCTCAGAAAAGTTGCTGAATGAAGTAACTTTTTTGGAGAATGCCATGGTGGATTCTGCCCAGAAAGCAAATGCTACGGTTCTGAACTCCACTTTCCATCATTTTGCGCCAATTGGGGTTTCTGGCGTGGTGGTCATTCAAGAAAGCCATTTGG
Organism: uncultured Cytophagales bacterium; assembly: GCA_963729615.1. Taxonomy (GTDB): domain Bacteria; phylum Bacteroidota; class Bacteroidia; order Cytophagales; family Flammeovirgaceae; genus JBLIFI01. The sequence goes on along the minus strand of CAVSOI010000012.1, from coordinate 491,741 downwards.
CAATTCATACTTGGCCAGAATATGGATTTGCCTCAGTAGATATTTTCACTTGCGGGGAAACCGTGAACCCTTGGGAAGCACTTGAATATCTAAAAACTGCTCTCAAAGCCTCTCACATTTCCGCAATCGAAATGAAGCGTGGGCAAACTCAGATGTTGGAAGCCAACTCATCAACTGAAATAAATAAAATCCAACCAGCACACTTTGCTGAATCTGAAACCATCAAAAAACATAGGCGAAAAATCTCTAGAGAGCTTTGGTTTACCGAACGAGCGGGGGAAATTGCCCTCTCCGTAAAGCACGAAGGCAATTTGCTGTTCGATGGAGAAAGCGAGTTTCAGAAAATTCAGGTTTTGGAAACCAAGACTTTTGGCAGAATGCTCGTGTTGGATGGCACGATTGCCGTAACCGATGCCGATGAACATATTCTGCATGAGAACTTGGTAATTCCCGCCCTTAGAGCAAAATCCGACTGTAAAAACTGCTTTGGTAATTGGCGGTGGAGATGGCGGAACTGTGCGAGAATTATTGAAATTTGATTCGGTCGAGCAGATTATTCTTGCTGAAATTGACTCGAAAGTAGTAGAAATCTCCATACAGTTTTTTCCAAAAGTTTCGGTTGGATTGAGCAACTCGAAGGTTGATATTCAGTACGAAAATGGCTACGAATTACTTAGAAATTTGGAATCGAATTCCATTGACTTAATCATTTTGGATTCCATTGACTCTACTCAAATTGAGAAAAGTGAAATGACTTTAGCGTTGGCAAATTTGATTCGTGAAAAACTAGCTCCAAACGGAATTGCCACCATTCCGCTCGGTTCAGTTTGGATGGAGAAAGATGAAGTAGCCAATCGTAAAAGTATTCTGGAGAGTGTATTTGGAAAGTTGAATGTGCAAACCAAGGAAATCCATTTGCCAAGTTTCCCAACAGGTTCGTGGATGTTGGCTTATTGTAGGAAAGAAAAATGCTAGTGCATTGAGTTCTAAGTTAGTGTCTGTAATTTTTTGGAATATTATTTTCTTCTGCAAAGCAAAATTTAAGTGGTTCGACATTCCGACATAGCCATAGCTACGGCTAAGAATTTTAATGCAGTAGAAGGAAATAAGAAACAAAAATAGCAACACGAACTTAGGATTTGATGCACTAGTCGAGGTTTCTGAACCTCAATTGTGTCTGTTGAAAGTTCCTTAACTTTCATTTCTATATTCAGATGAAGTTGATTTTGGGATTCTTATTTCTCAAAAACCACTCAATTCCATTGCGGGCTAAAGCAATTGGCAATTGAATTTAAATCAAGATAAATCTCAAAACCATTTCACTTCGTGTATATAACAAGAAAAGGCAAAGCACTTCAGCTTTGCCTTTTCTTGTTAATCTCAATACCAACTACTCATTACTCACTACTGTTTTTTATAAAAACTTATCAACCTTCACTCCGCCAATTCCCGCAGATTTTACGGTTTCCATCAGGCTTCCGAGCATGCTTTTCTGCTTGTCGTCTGCTTGGTCAGAGAGTTTTATGAGCAAGTTGGCAACTGTGAGGTTTTTCACATCTTCAGTTGTTAAACCGAATTGCTTAATAAAGCCAGCGATTTTTTCAGCCAATGGCTCAGAGCCGTCTCCAAGCAAATTATCTTTCAAATCTGAAAGCACTGTACTTCCTTTCACGTAACCATCAATCGTTTTGCCTTTGGCAACTGCATTCATGATATTCTCGAAAATCATGGTTTCGCCACCAATAATGTCGATGTTTGCTGATTTGAGAGCTTCTGCCAAGACTTTCGCCTGTGCTTCTGCCAAATCTTTCTGCACGCTGATTTGCGAGAGTTCTATTTCTTTGCGAGCCGACAAGTTCAGTCGGAATTTCTCCATTTCCGTAGTGGCTTCGCTTGCCTCTTTCATAGCGAGTGCTTCCGCTCGGATTCGTCCAGCTTCCACCAACGCCTTTTTCTCCATCACTTTTGCTTCTGCCAAGCCGTATTTCTCTTGTGCATCGGCTTGGGCAGTCATTCCCACGGCTTCTGCCAACATGCTCCGCTCTCTTACATCGGCTTCTGCCAAACCTTTTTTGATTATCAAATCCGCATCTACCAAACCAATTTTCTCGTTAGATTTAGATTGTGCATCGCCACGCATCTCAATTCCTTTCGCTTCTGCTTCGGCTTTTGCTTCAATTACAGTTGCTTCCGCTTCTCCCTTTTTGGCTTCAGCTTCTGCCAATGCTTCCAAAACTTGTGCTTCTGCCAAACCTTGTGCAGCAATTTCCGCAGCATTTGCATCTGCCATCGTTTTCTTGGCAATTCCTAAGCTTTCAGAAGATTTCATTTCCGCCTCCGCTTGGATTACACTCTGCTCGGCTTTGAATTTAGCCGCATCTTTTGCCGCTTCGGCTGCTTTCAGTTCTTTTACTAATGACTCTTCCGCATCTTTTTCAGCGAGTTTGATAGCTACCGTTTTCTCTCTTTCTACTGCTGAGAATGCTTTCGTATCCTTAATTTTCTCTTCCTCTTCCACTACTGCACGCTCCACTTCCACTCGCTCCCGAATCACATCCTGAATGTTTCTACGCTCTTCTTCAACGGCTTTCTCTTTCGAGATTCTTGCCAACTCCACCACTCTTTCTCGCTCATTGATTTCCAACGCCCTTTCTCTTTCTACTTTTTCAGTCTCTACCGCATCGGTTGTCTCACGGCTTTTCTGCGCTACAATTATCTGACGGGTTTTGTTCTCCTCGGCAATCCCTATTTCTTCATCGGCAGTAATTCTTGCTCGCTCTCCTTTCAGTCTTTCTTCTTGAGTAACTTTTTCAGCCTCTGCTTCTTCACGAGATTGGACGATGGAAATCTCCCTTTTTTGCTTGGCTTCTGCCTCAGCTTGTTGTCTTTCCAACTCGTAAACTGCCTCTAAACGCTCGACATCCTGCTGTTTGATTTGCTTGATTTCATCGTTGCGAATCAAGTTGGATTGTACTTTCTGGTTGGCGGTCAAGCTGGTAATTTTCTTGATACCTTCCGAATCAAGGATATTGTCTGCATCCAAAAATTCGAGTGGCGTTTGCTCCAGATAATCAATTGCCATATCCTCCAAAACATAGCCATTCAGGTTTGTGCCAATGGCATGACGAACCCGAGTATTGAGTTGCTCCCGAGAAGTATAAAGTTCCACAAAATCGAACTGCTTTCCGACTGTTTTCAATCCTTCCGAGAATTTGGCTTCAAACAAAGTCTCCAGCAATTGTTCATCGGAAGCACGGGAACAGCCGATTGATTGGGCAACTTCCGCCACATCATTCGGATTTACCCGAACGAAAAAGGCCACTTTAATGTCCGCCCGTAAATTGTCTTTACAAATCAGTCCATTTTTCCCTTCCCTTTGGATTTCAATACTCCGAACCGAAACATCCATCATTTCATACTGATGAATGACGGGAAGCACAAAACCTCCATCGAAAATCACTTTCGTTCCGCCAACTCCGTTCCTGACCAGAGCCATTCCCTGGGGCACTTTTTTATAGGTTCTTGCTATGAACACTATTATACCGACAAGCAGTATTGCTATAGCAATAGCTAATATTCCTCCAAATCCTTCTAGCATAGTTTGTATAGTTTAATTTAAATGATGATTAGATTTTGTTTTTATTTATAGATTTTGTTTTTATTTCTTGCACTTAATTCTGCATTCAAATCTACATTATTTTTGTTCAATTAAAGTGATTTTCGGAATTGCTAAATCCACACCTGAATTCTTCTTCTCCAAAAGCCGTTGTTAGAAGGAGGCTTAGCCGTTCATAAAGCTTTCAGATTCCTAGCACTCTTTTATTTCTGAAAAATTGTTTGTTGTAAAACCACTTTCCTGAGCGAGACCAACAACCTTAATTTCCATAATGCTTGTTGGTCTCGCAATTTTACGATTACTGTTCTTTTATTCTGTTTCGCTAACTCCAAATTTTACCAAACCTGTATGATGTCAAGTGCTAAGACCAACAAGGGCGTAAGGGTTTCTCTATCTTGCTACTTGCTCCTAAATACTTGATACTAATTAGCTCCTTCCGTAATTAAATAACATTTCCTTTTCTCATCATACTCCACAATAATTGCTGTGCTTCCTTTGGGAATTGTTTTTCCTTCATCAATGGTTCTGACATTTATCATTTGCACCAATCCGCTTCCTGTCACAACTTTTCCGTGCGCCAAATGAACTGAATCGGCACTTTCCATCAGGACGCATTCTTTGCCAATAACTTCAATATCTGTATCTCGCTCCATGGCGGCAAACATTTTCACGAAGGGAATTGTGGCGAATTTGGTTAGGAACAAACTTCCTATTAGAATCGGCACAAATAAGCCTAAGGCAATGAGCCAAGAACTGTTTCCGACATAATGATTTGCCAAAACCGAAGCCGACCACATGAAAAAAGCCAAGAAACTCAGGATAATCATGAAGGGCAACGAGCCAATGTTGAAGAAATAAAGCACTTGCGAGAATCCAAATCCTCCGCCTGCGTCAACATCCATGTCGGCATCTACGTCCAAATCCACGTCAACATCCACATCGAAATCGAGGAAATCGAAATCCAACACGCCTAGAATTACGGAAACCCAATAAATCAGAACTACCAACATCAGAATGGTGTAGGGCAGGTTGACGGGCAAAAGTGAGGCTTCCAGAAATTCTAACATGGTTATGAGGTTTGTTTCTAACAATAATAGGGAATAGTTACGATTTTAGAGGTACGAATTACGATTTAATTTGTTTGTGTGGAACGGTAATTTGATTTAATGATAAAGCTTGGTTTTCCGTCAAAACGCTCATTCCCCCAAATTTCTCTGCCAAACCAATCAGCAGAAAACAAATCCAAATAAGATAGCACGGGAAGAAATCTCCAAACTCAACACCTTTTGCCAAATAGACAAATACATTTATTGCCGAGTTAATGGCAATTCCGATGATGCCTACCTTAATATATTCGTTTGCGAATTTCATGGTTTTGGATTTTGATAATTCCCAGTCGGGAAGTGTGAAATCCTGACTGGGGAGTTTGAAATGAGTTGTTAGTAAGTATTTCGTTGATTGATAATTGCTTTAGACCCCAGATTTACGACTTCGGTCTGTTGCGTGTGTGATTGGAAAAGCTATTGTCTCAAATTCAAATCTCCACAAGCGTGGAAATTTTTGAATTGTTCTGATTCATTGGTTTGATGTGTGATTTCCGTAACCGAATCCATTTTATGGATTGTAGCTAATAATTTGAGGAGCGAAAGGCTAAGAATAATAATCAGTGCGATTAAGACAGTCATAGTTTTATAAGTTTGGGTAGAAGTTTGTTAGTGTTTTGCGGGGCTTGTTTTGCCGTTTCGTATATACAATTATACCGAAATTCGATATAGAACGTTGGGCTATTAAAGTTATGAACAAACAAATTATTGCTGATTATCAGCAACTTAGAGTAATCAACTTTTATTTTTCCTACTTTTTTTAGGATTGGATTTATCGGCTTTCCTTCTCAAATACAGAAATTGTTGCGAATATTTCCTAGCTTTAACTCACAAAACCTGTTTGGTTGGAGTTTGCTATTGGTAGAATCAGAAAAGTACAATAATGGATTGGGAAAAATATCTTAGAGTTGGCATGCAAGCTGTAAAAGCAGGACATAAAGTATTGCAGGCGCATACTTTAGACGGTTTTGAACTGAAGCCAGACAAAAGCCCTGTAACTGAAGCAGACAAATTGGTGGAGCAAACTATTCGGGAAGTCATTATTCCCAAGTTTCCTGAATGTGGTTTCGTGGGAGAAGAGTTCGATTCGGTCAATCCAGAAGCAGATTTAGTTTGGTATTGCGACCCAATTGATGGCACTTGGAGTTACTTGAATGGAGAGAAAACTTGCTCACTCATTCTGAGCCTTTTCCAAAAAGGAGTTCCGAAAGTGAGTGTTGTGTATAATATATATACTGGCGAACTTTATTCGGCCTGCGAGGGGAAAAAGCCTGTGATGAACGAATATCCTTTGCCAAGAAGAATGGTAAAAAATCTTTCACTTTCTTTGGTCAATTTTCATATTGCCTCAGTTTACAGCCCGTTCGTCAAGCAACTTTATGATTGGTGGACAGAAGATAAATTCTCGAAATTGATAAGTCAAGGAGGTTCAATTGCCTACGCTTTCGCCCGTGTGGCGGAGGGAATTCACCATGTTTGCATTTCGAAAGGTACAAAAGACTCTCAGATGTGGGATCTGGGTGCGGGAATCCACTTGGTGGAAAGCGCAGGAGGTTTAGTTACCAATCTCAAAGGAGGGAAATTTTACGAATGCAAAAAAGGCGAAGTGATTGTGGCATCCACAAACGCTCAAATTCATAAAGAGATTTTAGAGTTATTGAATAGTGGAAATTTTGATGGCTAGAGAAAGGAGGGTTGAGATAATAAAAAAGACTGACTAAGTCAAGTACGAAATAGAGATTATGAACACTAATTTATTATAGAACCTTACCACTCCGAGGGAATTTATTTCTTCTATTCATAAACTCTAATAGAAAGTCGGATGACCGATGCCATAGTAAATCACGTATTGATAATCAGCATCTTAAAAAAGATAAGATGTTGCAATAATTTCGCCTGACTACTTACGTATACTGAATACATATATTTTTGAGCAGATATTTACGAAATCAGCTTGATATAGATTGTAAGCCAATATTCGATTTTCAAAGAATTTGCAAGTTTTTCAAAACTCACTTTTCGTTCATATTATTCTACTGCTTACTTTTACAGAGAACCAAAATCACAAAAATCCACTTGTCTTTCTTCGATAAAATATACGACCAACTTTTTAATAAGAGTTCCACCAACTCCAACCAACCGCTTGTTACTGAGCCAATTGAAAGGAGCGAGAATGAGCGGAAAACCTATTTCGCTTGGCAGAATAAAGGCGATTATAAAATTCTGCTGGGGAAAACTTATCAGGCTTACGAACTCAAAAAATCCAAACAGCCCTCGGAATGGCAAGTTCATTTATTGCAAATGCCCGCTGCGAATGGATTTGCGCTAACTTATCAGAATGCGATTGGAGAAAGGCAGTTTCAGCATCTGTTCGATTTGCTGAAAGATAAAACGCTCAACCTTGGCTACAAACTCGTCAACTGCCGACCGAAGCCTGTTCGACAAAGATAAATATGTGGAAACAAAGGAAAGATATTATTTGAAGCCAATTATCAATGCAGAAAATACCAATGAATTGTTTAACCAACGGTTTGGAAACATTATGGTTGAGCAGGTTTTGATTGACAACAAACCGAGTTACCTCAAATTTATGGCGAGTATTTATTCTGATAGACTCTACACGGAGGCACTTGGCTTTGAAGAATTGATGGAAGCCATTTTTGAGAGAGATTAGAAATTAGATGTAAGATATGAGACATGAGATTTAAGAGAATCTCTGCGCAATTCATATTGAAATATAGAGAGATTAAACTCTATTTGCCTTTGAAATTATATTAAAAAGACTGCTTGAGAAAATAAGATTATAAACAAATACTATGAAAATTACCAAAATAGCATTTATACTCTTTTTAGTTTTGCCACTTTTGGCAAATAAGTGCAAGAAAGAAACTGCCGAAGACATGAAATCCGACAACGATTCTAAAATGGAAATGGTGGATAATTCCACCGAGGAGGCGGTTGATTTGATGGAACATGCTTATGGCGAAACTTGGTTGAATTTGTACGAAAAAGATACTGATGAAGCAAAAGCATATCAAGTTTCCACCGCCAAATTCCCGCCTGCTCGTGGCAGATATGGTTTCAGGTTAGACAATGAAGGAAACTTCTGGGAGGTTTTCCCAGGGCCGACAGATATTCCCACCGAAGCCAAAGGGACTTGGGAGTTGGAAGGAGAAAGGGGAATCCATTTTAGTAAAAGTAGATGACAGAAGCTACGTTTTGGAAATGCTGTTTTTCGCAGATGGACTTTTGATGATAAAAAGGATAGAAGAAAGAGAAATGATTTTGAGATGCAAAATCCAAACAGAAAAATTTTCTAAATTATGATGATAGTTACGGGTGCAGCTGGCTTCATTGGCAGTTGCCTTATCAGCAGGCTCAACCAAAGCGGTTTCAATTATATTGTTGCCGTAGATGATTTCGGAACGAGCAAAAGCAGAAAAACCTCGAAGGAAAGAAAATACAAGAGTTTGTAGATAGAAAAATGTTTTTCACTTGGTTGGAGCGAAACAATAAGGAGGTGGAATTCATTTTCCACATTGGAGCGAGAACAGATACTGCCGAATTTGATTGGGAACTTTTGGAGGAACTCAATGTGGATTACTCCAAGCAGATTTGGAAAGCCTGTTGCGCCTATCATATTCCTTTGATTTATGCGTCTTCAGCAGCCACTTACGGTTTGGGCGAATTTGGCTATGACGATTCCGAGGAAACAATTTCCAAACTCCAACCGCTAAACCCTTACGGAGAATCGAAGAACATTTTTGACAAATGGGCTTTGGAACAAGAAGAAAAGCCTTTTTTCTGGATCGGATTGAAATTTTTCAACGTTTATGGTCCGAATGAATATCACAAAAGCAGAATGGCTTCCGTAATTTTCCATGCGTTCAATCAAATTGGCAAAACGGAAGCGATGAAACTATTCCGCTCTCATAATCCTGAATTCAAAGATGGAGAGCAAAAGCGGGATTTTATATATGTGAAAGATGTGGTGGAAGTGATTTTCTTTTTGATGAATCATCGAAAAAATTCGGGAATTTATAATTTAGGAACTGGAAATGCTCGCACTTTCCTAGATTTGACTCGTGCCACTTTCAAAGCTATGGGCAAGCCTGAAAGTATTTCCTTTCATTGACACTCCCGAAGATATTCGAGATAAATACCAATATTTCACAGAAGCCAACATGAGCAAACTACGCAAAATCGGCTACGACAAAGAATTTCGTTCCTTGGAAAATGGCGTGGAGGATTATGTGAAAAGCTATTTGGTGGATGGGAAGTATTATTAGCTACCCCAATTATGAGTTATGTATTTGATAAGTACAATTATTGATTGGGGAAATGAAGAATTAAGAATGAAGAATGAAGAATGAAGAATTAAAAATGAATTAAGTAACTGTTAATCAACAGCTTAGTATTGCTTTATTTAGTAAAAATATTGACATACAGTTTTTAATTAAGTCTAAAAATAGTGCAATACATTAAATCTTAATTTTTGACTATACTTAAAAAAATACAGTTAACCTGCTGATAATCAGATTTTTAAACCCATTATTCAGGTTAGCTGTTAGGGGGCAACCACATCTAATTTAAGCACTTTTTATCCGTTGAAATCTAATTGAATCATTATTCAATGACAATTAGTTGTTGGTCTCGCAATTTATTTATTTTTGCACGTTCTTTTTATACTAAAATTTATCAAGCTAAACCAAAACTTGCGATATCTATTGCTAAGGCATATCAAAGAAATAAAATGGACATTTATTGCGATTTATTTTTGAGGTCGGGCTACGCTAGCTAGTTTAGCTGTTCCCAGCCGGGACAAAAATATTAGGCATAGCACTGGGTCGCCAGTCCGATGGAACGCCAGTCCGACACTATGGCTAATATTTTTACACCCGCAGTGGAACTGGAAGAATAGACAGCGTGCCCCGGACCAAAAAGAAACAAGAGAAATGTTTAGTTTATTTCTTTAATATGCCTAAGACCAACAACGGCTATTTTTTTTATAAAATCCGAGATAGAATCCTTTTTTTGAGGAGGTTGCCCTGATTAGCTGTTGGGTTATTTGGGCTCTCGTCTAAATCTAATCTAGAAAATTTTTCAATTCCAAAAACAACTTTTCAGTAGGCAAACCGACTACATTGAAGTAGGAACCTTCAATTTTTTCGATTCCCACCATGCCAATCCATTCCTGAATTCCGTAAGCTCCCGCTTTGTCGAATGGCTGGAACTGCTCTATGTAATAGGCAATTTCGGAATCTTCCAAAGTTCGGAAATGAACTTTTGTGCTTACACTAAAGCTGTGCGACTCGGCTGGGGTTATCAAACACACGCCTGTAATTACTCTGTGGGTTTTGCCAGAAAGCAGTTGCAACATTTCCGTGGCTTCGGCTACATCTAATGCCTTTCCGAAAATTCGTCCTTCCGATAGCACAACTGTATCTGCCGTAATGCAACATTCATCTGCTTCTAGGGTGGGAGAGAAGGCCTCTGCTTTGAGTTTTGCCAAATATTCGGCAACGTCTTCCAAGGGAATGTGGTCGGGAAAAATTTCATCCACTTCTTTCAATCGCACCTCAAACTCAAAACCTAAATCGGCCAAAAGCTGTTGCCTACGGGGAGATTTTGAAGCAAGAATCAGTTTTTTTGATAAGGGAAACATGAGAAATTGGTTGAATTTTAAAATCTAAATATATTTTTCTTGATACTTGATTCTCGCTACCTGATACTACCCAATCATCTCCAAAATATCTTCCACAAAATCTCGGTTATTCGCCAAGCGAGGGACTTTGTTTTGTCCGCCCAATTTACCTCTTTTCTTCATCCAATTATGGAAAGTGCCTTTTGGTGCATGGTGAACCGTTGGAGCAATCAGGGCAATGTCTTTTTCCCGTTTGGCATCGTAGTCAGAGTTAATTTCCCGAATGGTTTTGTCCAGCGCTTCTGTGAATCTTTCTAAGCTGTCAGGGTCTTTTTGGAATTCGATAATCCACTCGTGTCCGCCTTTTTTGCCAGCTTCCAAGTAGATGGGAGCGGCCGTGAAGTTGATGATTTGCGCACCTGTTGTTTCGCAAGCTTTGGCAATTCCTGCTTCGGCATTCTCAATAATTACTTCCTCGCCAAAAGCATTGATGAAGTGCTTGGTTCTGCCCGAAATCTTAATTCTGTAAGGGAATTTAGAGGTAAACTTAATTGTGTCTCCAATGGCATAACGCCACAAACCGCCATTGGTGGAAATAATGAGTGCATAATTTGTATCAAGTTCTACTTCATCCAAACCAATTGTTTTCGGGTTATCTTTTCCCCATTCGCTCATGGGAACGAACTCATAGAAAATGCCATAATCCAGCATCAGCAACATGTCTTTGCTGTGCTTTTGGTCTTGCATGCCAAAAAATCCTTCCGAGGCATTGTAGATTTCCATGTAGTGCATTCCATTTGGGTCAATCAGCTTATCGAAGGTTTCTTGATAAGGACCAAAAGCTACTGCGCCATGTGTGAAAAGCTCTAAATTGGGCCAAACCTCTTTGATATTTTTCTTGCCTGTCAGTTCCAAAATCCGCTCTAGCAAAACGATTGTCCAGGTCGGCACACCTGCGATGGTTGTGATGTTCTCTTTCATGGTAGCACGAGCCATTTTCTCAATTTTCTCTTCCCATTGGCTCATGAGGGCAATATCCAATTCGGGCGCACGTTTGAAGCCAGCCCAAAATGGCAAATGCTTCATCAGCACTGCCGAAATATCTCCGTAATACATGTGCGGATTCTGCTCGCTGACTTGGTAACTCCCACCAATTCCCAGGTTTTTGCCTGTGGTAAATTTGGTTTCGGGGAACTGATTTACATAAACTGAAACCATGTCTTTTCCGCCTTTCAGGTGGCAATCGTCAATGGATTCTTTAGACATGGGAATGAATTTGCTTCGGGCGTTGGTGGTGCCAGAAGATTTGGAAAACCATTTTATTTCCGTAGGCCAAAGCAAATTCTGCTCGCCTTTCATGGTGCGCTCAATGTAGGGGAATAAATCTTCGTAAGTGGAAATTGGGACTTGTTGCTTAAACTGCTCATGGTTTTTGATTTGCCCATAGCCATATTTTTTTCCCCATTCGGTGGGTTTTGCTGTCTCCAACAACTTTTTGAAAACAGTTTCCTGAGTTTCATGCGGTTTGAGCATGAATTGTTCAATCTGGTTCATCCGCTTGCTGAAAATCCAAGTGGCGATGCTGTTTACGATTTCTTCCATTCTCCAAAAAAAAGTTACAATTTCAACAAAGCTAAGTAATCAAACAAAATTATCGTAACTACTTATGTTTTATAAGGTGCTGATTTTCAATGCGTAATTTGCTATGACATCAACCATCCGACTTTCTATTTTGTACTTATTCTGAGCAAATTCAATCACAATCTGCCTAAAAATCCAGAATACTATTTTAGGAACGGAAAATAAATAAATGCACATTTTCTATTGCTTATTTTTGGTCTGGGACACGCTGTCTATTTGTCGTTAAAAATTTCGCCATAGTGTCGGACTGGCGTTCCATCGGACTGACGTTCCATCGGACTGGCGTTCCATCGGACTGGCGTTCTAGTGCTATGCTAGTTCCACTACGGCTACAATTTTTGTCCCGGCCGGGAACGGCTAAACTAGCCAGCGTGGCCAACGTGGCCCGACCCGACCTCAAAAATAAACTGCAATAAAATAGCACCTTATTTAATTCCCGTTCCTTAGAAAGTATTGCCTAAGCTAAATTGTTTCCAAACATAAATTAAATTTGATAAGATTCTACTTATTCGCAAAAGTAAGAATAATGAACTGTTGTGGGTACAAATGCGAATAAATTCGGAAGCCAATACATAACTATTCATAACTAAACTGGTTTTAGCCTTACAAACTTAACTGACTCCATGAAAAACTTCATCTATAGAGTTTTCCTTTTTGTTACTGCTTCAATAGCCTTTTATCCGGCACTCATTTCGGTTGGATTTTTCTTCTTCGCATTGATTATCATGTACGTAGAGTATTTGGAAGGACTTTACGAGTTGAAAGAGATGGCTTCCTTTCTGTTAATCAACAACGTAGAAGATGGCAGGTTGATTTTGGGGACTTTGGTCGGGAGCATTTTCTCGCTGATGGTCTTCAGCTTCTCTATGGTAATGGTGGTTCTGAATAGTGCATCTTCCTCGCTTTCTCCCAGAGTAATTCCCGGTTTGATTGGAGAGAAATCGCACCAAACGGTCTTAGGATTTTATATCGGTACGATTGTTTACTGTCTTGTGTTGATTATCAATATCCAAAACCCCAATGCAGAATATCAAATTCCGAAAATAGGAATTTTCTTCGCTACAACTTTCGGATTGCTTTGTTTGGCAATGTTCATCTTTTTCATCGACTCAATTAGCAGTTCTATCCAAGTGGATAATGTGTTGAATAAAATCTACAAGCAGACCATTAAAAAGATGGAAGAATTCTCGACCAATGAGCGAGTGGAAATTTATACGGAAGACTGGCAAACGCTCTACGTTCGCACTTCTGGCTACTTCAAAAAGGTTCAGACGGGGAAACTGCTGAAAATCTGCAAAGAAAACAATCTGATTATAGCTATCTCCAAACCCAATGGTTTCTTTTTTGTGGAAGGATATCCTTATTTGAGGGTTCTTGGAGAAGTGAATGAGGAAATTGAGAAGGATTTGGCGAAATGCTTCATTTTCTATCCCGAAGAACATATTACTGACCACTATGCTTTCGGCTTCAAGCAAATCTGCGAAATTGCTGTGAAAGCACTCAGCCCGGGAATCAACGACCCTGCCACGGCCATAAAATCAATAGATGTGCTGTCGGTACTTTTCATCAAAAAAATGAAGATGAATGAGGAGTTTTTCCAAAAAGATTCGGAAGGTACAATCCGACTGTATTTTAAGGAGATTACACTTGACCAACTGCTTTACGAAAATCTCACTCCAATTCAAGAATACGGTAAAACAGATATGAAAGTAATGCTAAACGTGTTGGAGAGTTTGAAAAATATGCTTTATGCAGATAAACACACCAAAAAAGACAAAAAAACCTTGTTGGAATACACCGAAAGTATTGTGAAAATATGCCATAAATATGTGGAAACCGAAATGGATTTGAAAGTAATCAACAACATGATTGACATGATAAATGATATTGTAAACGAAAAATTTGAGGTAATTCCCTTGGAAAAAATCAGTAGGGAGAAGATTGATTAGTTGAAATTCAAAGAATCTGAGCTGAGTTTTATTTCGAGAATATTAGAGCTTATGAATAGATAAAATTTGAATAGCTGGCAGTGTCTTCAGACCTGCCAGTCTATGACTTCTATAATAAAATTGTGTTCATAATCTCTATTTATTAACTTAGTAAAGGGGATATTTAAACCATGAATTATGAGCGTAGCAGAAAAGCTATATTATACCGCATCGGAATACTTTGATTTAGAGGAAATCAGCAAGGAAAAATACGAGTATCACAATGGCTATATTGTGGCTATGCCTGACGGAACAAGACGGCACAGTAGAATTATTTCTAGCATAAACGCATCATTCACTAATTCTTTTTTAGGAAAAGGTTGCGAAGTTTTTTCTAGCGAATTGAAAGTATCTGTCTTAAAAAAAAATAGTTTTTACTATCCAGACTGCACAGTCGTTTGTGGGGATGTTGAGGTAAATGATGAGTTAGTAGAAACAAGCCCAAAAATAATCGTAGAAGTTCTCTCTAAAAGCACGGAAAGTTATGACCGTGGCGAAAAGTTTGAGGCTTACCGAAATATCGAATCACTCGAAGAATATATTCTTATTTCCCAGCACAAACCACTCATTGAGATTTTCTCCAAAAATGAATTTGGCTTCTGGCTATTGCGAGATGCAAAAGGAATGGAAGCAAGCATTACGTTAAACTCTGTAGATATGGAAATCAAACTTTCGGAGATTTATAGGAATGTGGTTTTCGATTCTGTGGAAAATGGGCAGAAACAGGCTGATTCGTAACAAAAAGTTCAAGTGAACAAACCTTTTCTTATGTTGCGCATTTGCTTTGAAGCCTGTTTCACGTAAGTAATTAGCTGTTTTTCGTAAACAAACTTCAAATCAAATTACCCAACCACGACTTCCAACATCCCTTCTGCCAAATATTTTTTCGCCATTTCCTGCACTTGCTCGGCAGTAACCGCTCTTACATTCTGAATGTAATTATCGTAATAATCTGCGGGGAGATTATGTTGGATGATTGTTTTGTGGCAATTTAGAATGGGAATTGGGGAATTGATGGATTTTACGAAGTTCCCACACAGGTAATTCTTCACTAGCTCCAGCTCCTTTTCAGAAACCAACTCTGTTCGCATTCTGCCGATTTCCGCATAAATTTCCTTCAAAGCCAATTCCTTTTTGTCTTTGATAACATCTGCGGAGACAAACCAAATCCCCGTATTTTTCATGAATGCAACCGAGGAGTAAATTCCGTAAGTCAGGCCTTTTTCTTCCCGAATATTTTGCATCAATCTTGAGCCGAAATAACCGCCCAAAATCGTGTTCATTACGCTGAAAGGAACTTGCTCTTCGTGGCTTTTCACGAAAATAGTTCTTCCAATCCGTAAGGCAGATTGTAAAGCATCGTCCCAGTTGATGTGGTGGATTCCCACTTTGGTCTCGGGAATGTCATATTGTGGACTTTCCGCTTTGAAACCTCCAAAATCAATTTTCCCGATGGAGTTATTCAATTCCTGAATATGGGAATCGTTGATTTCTCCTGCCAAAAATATTTGGAAACCGTTTCTTTGGATTGCATTTTTATAAAACTCCAACAACGCATCTACTTTTGTGTTTTTTATGCTTTCGGTAGTCAAAGCATAACCATAAGGATGCGTTTTGCCGAAAAGCATTTCCTTAAATTTCATGCTTGCCACATAACTGGACTTCTCCAAATCCACTTTTTTGTCTTGAATGGCAGTGTTTTTTAATTGCTCCAACTCCTTTTTGGGGAAGGTCGCTTTTGTGAGCATTTCCTGAATAATGGGCATCACATTTTTGAGTTGCTTGTTTAGGCTATAGAAGTTCATTTCCAACCAATCGGAATGCGCACTTACTGCCCAAAACACGCCATGTTGCTCAAATACTTGGCTGATTTCGTGGTTCGAGAAGCTTTCCGTTCCTTCTCCCAGCATTTTTCCTGTAAAGTAAGATTGTCCTTCGTGCGACTCGTGCCATTTCCCCGCATTGAAAACCAGTTGCAAATTGGCAATCGGCTGACTTCCGCCACTTACCACGCAAACGGGAATCCCATTGTCGAGCATGAAATTCTGCGCAGGTTTCAGCTTGAAATGCGTTACTGGTTTTGCTTCGGGTGCTTTGGTGCGGTCTAGAGTCATCAATTGAGAATGAAGAATTAAAAATTAAGAATGAGTTGTTTTCGGAAAAGCAAAAATGCAAGTAGCTTTTGTTACTTGCATTCTCTAACTTAGTTAACTATAAATTAGCTTGTTTCTATCTTTTGTTTGTATAGTTGAAAGTTTTCTTCATCAAAACAGACAAAAATCACTTTTGAGACACTTGTACTTTGATGCCCTTTTACAGCAGAAATAGCGATTTTTGACGCAAGCTTTTTAGGAAACCTGTAAATTCCTGTGCTTATATTGGGAATGGCAATTACTGAAAGGTTATTTTCTTCTGCTAACCTTAAAACATTTGAATAACAGTTTTTTAGTTTCTCCTCTTCCATGGATTTTCCGTCATTCCAATTTGGGCCGACCGTATGAATTACCTTTTTCGCATTGAGATTTCCTGCATTGGTAATTACAGCTTCTCCCACTTTGCAACCTCCTTGCTTATTTCTGATTGCAACGCATTCTTCTAAAATCTGTTTTCCTCCCGCTCTGTGAATTGCTCCATCTACTCCACCGCCACCTAGCAAAGATGTATTTGCCGCATTGACAATTACATCTGCTTTTATTTTGGTAATGTCTCCTTTAATAAGTTCTATTTCCATGACAAATCTTGGATGACAAAAGGTTGTTTTTCTATATGCTCAAATGTACAATATGAATTCAGATTAAATACCTAATGCAAATCGTACATCGTACATCCAAATTCGTACATTTATCTTAAAACCCCATATTCATTCCAGGAATGTTCGGAACAATTCCCTCGGTAGATTTCTGCATTTCCTCTTTGATTTTTGGTTCAATATTTTCAAGTGCCATGTTCACAGCGGAAATCACTAAATCCTGCACCATTTTCTTGTTTTCGGCTTTCAGCAAATCTGGGTCAATACTCAAGCCAATCAACTCACGCTTTCCGTTCATTTGTGCCTTTACCACTCCACCACCTGCTTCGGAAGTAGTTGTGATATTTACCAAATTTTCTTGGGCTTTGTCCATGCTTTCCTTCAAGCGGGCTTGCATGTCTTTCATTTGCCCCATCATTTTTGTAAAGTCCATAATTTTATGTTTAGTACAAAGTCCAATGTCTTAAGTCCAAAGTTGGAATTTGTGATTTTTGAAAAAAGTATATGATTTCAAACAGAATTATTTGAAGCATTGTTTTTAGAATCCAACAAACGTAGGTAATTCGGTCAATTTTAATGCACTAGTGCATTGAGTTCTCAGTTCTGGTTGGTATTTTTTGAAAGCAGCTATTTTTTTCTTCTATTTATAGACTCTACGTAAGCAATTTTAATAATCCTATCTTCTGACTTTGTACTAAAGACTTATTACTAAAGACTTCAGACTTTTCTTACGCTGCCTTTAACCTAAATGCTTCGCCAGAAAGCTCGAAATGGCGATGGGCGAAGTTTTCATCTACAATGATTTCCTTCACGCCCTCAGCTTTTTGGATTGAGATATCGAACATTGTTTCGAGCATAATTGATTCGCAGATAGAACGCAAACCTCTCGCTCCCAACTTGAACTCAATTGCTTTATCTACAATATATTGGAAGTGCAGATTCGGTAAAGTTCAACTCAATTCCTTCCATTTCGAAGAGGCGTTGATATTGTTTGACAAGCGCATTTTTTGGTCTCGTCAGAATCTCCCTCAATGCTTCTCTATCGAGCGGATTCAGATGAGCCACAACTGGCAAACGTCCGATGAGTTCGGGAATCAACCCAAATGATTTCAAGTCTTGGGAAGTTACGTATTGCAACAAGTTTTCTTCGTTCAACTCAACGCCTTGGTTTTTATCGTTCACAAAACCTAATGGCTTGGTGTTTAGTCGTTTTGCTATGATTCTGGAGATTCCATCAAAAGCTCCACCGCAAATAAATAAGATATTTTCGGTGTTGATTGCCACCATTTTCTGCTCAGGATGTTTCCTTCCGCCTTGTGGTGGCACATTTACAATCGTTCCTTCCAAGAGTTTCAGCATTGCCTGTTGCACACCTTCGCCACTCACATCTCTCGTAATGGATGGATTGTCAGATTTCCGAGCAATTTTGTCCATTTCATCCACGTAAACAATTCCTCTTTCGGCTGCAGCCACATTGTAATCTGCCGCTTGGAGCAATCTGGTCAAGATGGTTTCCACATCTTCGCCCACATAACCTGCTTCAGTAATTACGGTGGCATCAGCAATGCAAAATGGAACTTGGAGGACTTTGGCGAGTGTTTTTGCCAATAAAGTTTTTCCAGTTCCCGTTTCGCCAACCATCACAATATTGGATTTTTCCACCACCACATCGTCTTTCACTTTCTGCATCAGACGTTTGTAATGATTGTAAACCGCTACGGAAAGCACTTTTTTGGCTTTTGTCTGTCCAATAATATATTCGTCCAAATGCTGTTTAATCACAATCGGACTCTTCAGGCTCAAAGCAGGCAATGGTTTTTGGTCTTCCCCACGCTCTTTTGCCATAATGGCATGCGCTTGGTCAACGCAACCATTGCAGATATCGGCATGAACGCCCGCAATTAAAAATTCAACTTCTTTTTCTCCAGCACCGCAAAAATGGCAAAATCTCTTTTTCATGTATGTTTTGTGATTGAATTTCCAAGCTATAAAGCGTTGGAAAGCAAAAAAGTTTCTTTTTGAATCTGCAAAGATAATGAAGTTAAATCAGTATCGGGAATTTTGGGGATTTTTAGAGTTGGGAAAATTGGAGAGTCCAGACTGCAATAACTTACCCCAATTATGAGTTATGTATTTGATAAGTACAATTATTGATTGGGGAAATGAAGACAGGGTGGCCTGGCCATTAAGAATGAAGAATTAAAAATGAATTAAGTAATTGTTAATCAACAACTTAGTATTATTTTATTTAGTCAAAATATTGACATACAGTTTTTAATTAAGTCTAAAAATAGTGCAATACATTAAATCTTAATTTTTGACTATACTTAAAAAAAATACAGTTGATCTGCTGGTAATCAGATTTTTAAACCCATTATTTAGGTAACTTAGAGTATGTTTGAATCGACTTGATTTTGGTTTCTACGCCTTTTCAAAAATGCTTTCTTCGTTATTTTCTCCCCACATAGCTTTGACTATACATCTCAAAAATGCCTAGAAAGCCTGTTCTGAAAATCTCGTAAAATTCCCAAAAAGTCAATCCAAACATACTCTTAGTAACAACGAAAAAATAAAGTGTGCATCTATCGCAGTTTATTTTTGAGGCTAGTCTAGGCAACGTGCCCCGAGCAAAAATCGCAGTCATAGCACCGGAACGCCAGTCCGACACTATGGCGAGATTTTTAACGAAGAATAGACAGCGTGTTCCGGACCAAAAAGAAACAAGAGAGATGTGCAGGTTATTATTTTACTGTTAACCCCAATTATGAGTTATATATTTGATAAGTACAATTATTGATTGGGGAAATTAAGAATTAAGAATTAAAAATTAAAAATGAATTAAGTAATTGCTAATCAGCAACTTAATATTGTTTTATTTAGTCAAAATATTGACATACAGTTTTTAATTAAATCTAAAAATAGTGCAATACATTAAATCTTAATTTTTGACTATACTAAAAAAAACACAGTTAACCTGCTGATAATCAAATTTTTAAACCCATTATTTAGGTTGTTACTTATAAAGGTAAAGAACTTGAAAATACAGAAATTGAAGTTAGGAGACTTCGATTCGCCATCTTGTCAATCAAAAATTCTCTGAATTAGAATTTCGTTTCTTTAAAATCATCGCATCAGCAAATTATCTAATCAATCAATCATCTATTTACCCTCGCATAGTGTCGAGCATCGCATTCAAAACCTCCAAATCTTTATCTTCCACTCGTTGAATTTCCTCAAATTTTTTCAGCAATGCAGGGTCAATTTGCTCTAGGAGTTTCAAGCCTTCTTCGGTAATACAAATATCTACCTTTCTGCGATTGGTTGGGCATATCTCCCTTGAAACTAAGTCGTTTTTACGAAGTTTTTCCACCAAACGAGTTGCGTTGGACATTTTGTCAATCATGCGTTCGGTAATTGTGCCGAGCGAGCAAGGGTTAGGATTTTGCCCTCGCAAAATCCGCAATACATTGAACTGCTCTTGGGAAAGTCCGAAAGGTTTCAGCACGCCATGAATCTCGCTAGAAAGCCAACTTGCCGTGAAAATAATATTCAAAGTGGCTTTCTGATATTCGTTGTCGAACTTCTTTTGCTTTATTTCTTCTTCGATTTTCATGTTTCCTGCTTGTAAATAGTCTAGTGCATCAATTCCTAAGTTCGTGATTGTATTTTATGTATCTTTTTTCCTTCTACTGCATTAAATTTCTTAGCCGTAGCTAGGCTATGTCGAAATGTCGAACCATCGGATTGCCGAACCATTCAGATTTTGCTTTGTAGAAGAAAAAAATATTCCAAAAAATACCAACCATAACTTAGAACTCAATGCACTAGCTTGAATACTTTCCTGTTTTGAGCTCTTAACAATCTCACTTATAGGAAATTATAAAAGGGTGCGACCCTCGCTAGTAAATAGCACAAAGTGCTTAGCTTTTGTGGAGTGAGCAGATAAATGAGCGGTAGTGTGAAAGAGGTAAGGTTACTCTATGGATAACTCGTCACAAGCGGACGCTTGCGCTATGGTTTTTATTTTGTTAGCCTTACCAGTTTATCACTACCAAATTAGTTTTATCAAATACGATTGCAACTATTTTATCTACAAATGTTACTAAAGTAGTGGTCAAGAGGTGAGAAAGCAAGTGGAAATCAGCGAATTCGTGATTTGAGTTAATAAGTTATCGTATTGTCTTCAAATTGGATTGAACAAATCGTTAAGCCAATTGATGAATATGTTGCAGTTTTCTTCATCAGTAGAAAAATACTTTTTTGTAATTGCCAATCCAAAAGGAGTTCCTGGGTTTTCTTGCCAAGCAAGCCAAGTGTGAATCAGTGCTTTTGAATGATGAATGGATTTGTATCCTTCAATCCCTTCCTTTTCGAGTTCTTTTAAAATTGATTCCGCTTTTGGCAATAGCTTGTCGTCTTTCTGGAATCAAGTATTTCATAAAGTCTTCTAGCATTCCACTCAGCCTATTGTTTGGCATAATCCAAACCCCGATAGTTGTTTTGTTTGGGCTTCTTAGAATTGTCCCTGATTCTGTTGGGCTTTTAGGGAATTCATAGCCCAATGGCGAAAGTAACCTTTTCAAACTCTCCCAACGCTTTTCTATATTTTGGTCTGCATCAATTACGATTCCGACCGTTTTGGGTTTGTTTTTCAAGACAACAGGAAGTTGCTTAAACAAATTATCTATTCCATCTGGGGATTTCACATCAAAGCTTTTCGCCAAATCGAACCTCTGGCAAAGTGCATACATGACGTGTTCATCTCCTTTGCCTTCTACCAATAAATGTTGCTTGCCATTCATCATGCTCGTGTTTCAATATCGTTCTGAACAGCAATTTTCAATTCTTCTGAAGAATAATCCTCTACGGTAATCTCCCCATTGATTTTATCCAATCTGAAATAGTTTTTATTTTCTTCATCAGGGTGAAGCGCAAAAGATTGGATGCAGTCAACACTATGAGTAGTGGCAAAAACTTGCACATTTAACTTTTCAGAGAGTACAAAAATCACTTTCCATAATTGTTCCAATGCTGAATAATGCAATCCATTTTCTATTTCATCAATCAGCAAAAACCCATTTTCTGCATTCACCAAAGAAAGTATAATGTGAAGGATTCTGTTGATACCATCGCCCATTTCACTCAGCGGATAAATTCCATTATCTTTCATTTTCACAACTGCATGACGACCTTCTCCAGTTTTACCTGAAACAAAAGCAAGCCTTTCTATGTCGGGTTCGATAATTTGCAAACCTTCAACTACGGAGTTTTCTAAATCGGTTAGAGTGATTTTATCGTAAATAAGAGCTAGTTCTTCATCTTTTGAACGGAATGTATCCACCCATTCCACAAATATATCTCTATTGTTCCATTTGCTTTCAATAGCATTATTGATATCTTCTTGGTTTTCTAAAACCAAGCTATCTTCAATATCTTCAGACTTGCCATAGAGATATGAAGAAAATCCAATGCCGTTCTTTTTTATGTATTTTTTGTTTTCAACTCCCTGTGGAGAGTGTTTTTTTGATTTTTGAGATGAAGTAGTTTCATTTGGATGAAAGCCATATACGATTCTTAAAAAATCAGTTTCAACAGAGAATGTCTCAAACAACTCGGAATTTCTGTTCAGTAGTATCGAAATGTCTTCAAAAGTTTTTTTGTTTTTTTTCTCAAGCCTGTTTTCCACAATTCTGGAAATCCCTCCAATATCAACTCCATAACCATACAAAACCAAAGCCTCCAACACACTAGATTTCCCTGTGTTGTTTCTGCCAGAAATTAAATTCACACGTTTCAAACCTGAAATTCTCAGGTTCTCAATGCTTTTGAAGTTCTTTATTTCTATGTATTCAATCATAGCTTTATCAGCTTTAGTATCAGCGTTGTTTTTTTAAGAGTCGTTGCATTGCAACGACTTTACATTACTTCCCTAACAAAATTCCGTTCCTTTCTTATCTTTTACATCTGCCACAAACTGCTTTATTTTCTGCTCTTGGTCTTTTTCGCAGATTAGCAAAACATTGTCTTTCTCGGCAATAATGTAGTTTTCCAAACCTTGAACTACAACAAGCCTTCCTTCTGGCGTTTTAATTACGCAGTTTTTTGTGTCATAAGTCATAATATTTCCGTGCAATACATTATTATCTTCATCTTTTTCAGAGATGGCGAATAGCGAATTCCATGTGCCTAAATCTGACCAGCCGAAATTTGCTGGAAGCACATAAGCTTTAGTGGCTTGCTCCATGATTCCGTAATCAATGGAGATATTTCGGCATTGGAAATAGGCTTCCTTCATTTTCTTGCCTTCCTTCTCGGTATAATATACATCTGAAAGGTCATTGAAAGCCTCGCCAATATCTGGTAAATATTTAGTAAATTTCTCTTTGATTGCTACTGCATTCCAGATGAAAATTCCTGCATTCCAAACGAAATCTCCGCTTTCTATGAAGCTTTTTGCCAAGGCTAAATCCGGTTTCTCTGTGAAGGTTTTTATTTTGAGTAAACTGCCTTTTTTCTGACCTTCAATATACTGAATGTAGCCATAACCTGTGTCTGGGCGACTTGGCTTGATGCCGAGTGTTACCAAAATATTTTCTTTGGCAGTTACCGCCATGGCAGACTTCACTACTCTCACAAACTCTTCCTCTTTGGTAATAATATGGTCGGCTGGAGCTACAATCATGTTTGCCTTTGGGTTTTTGGAGGCAATTTTATAGGTGGCGTAAGCAATGCACGGGGCTGTATTTCGCATTACTGGCTCTTGCAAAATTTGGTCATTTTCCATAAAAGGAAGTTGCTCCTTCACTAAATCGTAGTAGCTTTCGTTGGTAACTACATAGATATTTTCCTTTGGGCAAATTTCGGCAAACCTTTCTGCCGTTTGCTGAATCAGGGTTTTGCCAGTTCCCAAAATATCTTGAAACTGTTTAGGATGGTTAGTTCGACTGAAAGGCCAGAATCTACTTCCAATTCCGCCAGCCATTATGATTACATAATTGTTATTGAATTCCATTGTTTTTCAGTTTTATGATGATTCGGTTTTTAATAAGTTCTCCAAAAATAAGACTTTTGTTGGAAGTCTAAGAAAAAGATGTTCCAGAATCCCGTTTGGAAACAAACGAAGCCCGTTTTCTTTTTCAAACCCTTTCCTTCAACTCCTCAATTTTTCCTCTGGAGACAGGCACAATTTGGCTGGATTGTTTGATGGAAAGTTCATAACCTCTGGCATTGCCCGAAATGGAGGAAACCAAATCCAGATTTACCAAATAGCTTCTGTGGCAACGGAAAAACTGCTTTTGGTTGGATACCAAAACCTCCATGCTTTTCAGCGTGTTCCGAACCACTTGCCTTTTGGGTTCTCCATTTCCCGAAAAATGCACTTCCAAATAGTTTCCTTCCGATTTTACGAATTGCAGGTTTCTGCTTGCTATCTCCAACTCCAAACTCCCATTTTCTGCTAGTATGGAAATCATTTCTCCGACTTCCTTTTCTGAATCCAACCTCTTGTTTTCTGATTGTGAATTCTGTATTTTCTTACTGATGGAGTTCGCCCTCTTCAAATTCCTCCGCAACAAAACATTCTGTTTGTAGAGTGTGGAGACAATGATTGGCAATGCTCCGACCGAAAAAGTGGCTATCTGTAAATCCCACAAAATCTGTAGCCAATTCCCAGAAGGCAAGGCTGACAGATACAGCACAAAGAAACCGTTGAACAATCCGACAAAAGCCGTATTGTAAACAATTGCGGTTATTTCCCTACCAATTGTCCAACTCTCTTCATCGTAAATTTTCGGAAGCAATTTTGGTAGAAGAATAGAGTTGAAAACAACACAGAAAAACGTAATCAGACCGAAACAGCAAGAAATCAAACCTACTTTTGAGGGATTGTTGAAATCATAGGGGCGGAAATACCAGAGGAAAAACGCAATGAAAAATCCGAAAAGTAGCGCCATTCTTAAACCGTTCTTCCAATGAAAGTTGGCGGGATAAGGCGACTGGAGTTTTTTACGGATTGATTGAAGCATTCTAAAAAGAAATTCTAATTTACAGCATCACAAAACTAAGGAACCAAATGTAATCTTTACAACCTAAACAAAAATAACACGCATGAGTTTCTTGAATCCTGCTTTTGATGAAAATACCATTTTATATTGTGGCAATTAAGTGAATTGCTTAATTTTATGGCTTCTTGGCAAACTCAAACCTGATAGCCAATTGTTTTAAATCGTATCAGTTCACAATTCGTACAATAGTCCTTGGCACTTATGAAAAAACTCAAGAAAAAATCAATCAAATCATCGGCTCATAAAAATACACCTAAATCTCCTCAGGCATACATCAGGTCCGGAATGGGCAAGAAATTGCCTATCTATAGATGTGCTATCACCTCGGATTGGGAAGAAATAGGAAAAGCGAGCATCTACATTGCTAGGCAACACACTTCAGGAAACATCACAGTAGCCATTTTTCTCATAGATTTTTACTGCTTAGGCATAAAAGATACTTTTTATAAATTCAACATGCCTCTTCATGAGTTTGAGGAGTTGTATGATTTTAACCCTTTTCCGCTTACAGAGATAAGTGCCAATACGGCATATAATATGATTTACGAAGCCTTGGATTGGGCCGCAGAGGCTGGGTTTGCGCCTCACAAAGATTTTGCGCTGGTAAAGCACCTGATAGATGACGAAGATGAGATTGAGTATGAAGATATACCCGTAGGGGATAACGGAATTCATACCTTGATTCTAGATGAAAATGAAAATGGGAGCAAAGAAATAGCCACCATGAAGAAAACATTGGGCGAAGGAAATTTCAGGGTCTATTATTTTTCAGATTATATGGCTAATACCGATGATGATTTCATCAGCAAAAGTTTAGAGGAAATACTAAGCAACAACGAACTTAAAATCTATCAGGCCTACCTTGATAACATAGAACGGGTGGAGATTCCTACTCTGGAAAACCTAAGTCCATCTGATTATGAGCAGTATAAAATCACAGATGAACCCATTAGCACTGGCAAAGACAATTTTGTTCACCCAGATTTTGAAGAGTTGCACCATTTATGTTTGTATGGGATTCCCCATGTTGCCATAAGCAGGATTAAAAAAGAGCTTAAAAAATTTCCTAATTACAAACCGTTTTATAATTTCATAACTGTTGCTTACGAAAGAAATAGAGATGAAGCAATGGCCATGAAATATGCCAAACTTACTGTCGAGAAATTTCCTGACTACTTATTTGGATACACATCGCTGGTATCGCTTTTGTTGAAAAAAAGAAAATTAGAAGAGGCTGAAAGTGTACTGGATGGCAAAAGTTCACTCAAGCAATTTTATCCTGATAGAATAGAATTCCATATCTCCGAGTTCTTCTCTTTACAAATAATGTTATCCCAGCTGGCTATGGCCAAAAAAGAGTTCCACAAAGCTTTTTTGCATATCGAATCTCTTTATAAGATAAATAAACTCGGAGACCACCAGGTTTCAGGTGCTATGCAACATTTAAACAAGGTGATAATATACATGTATGAGGAGCTAAAGAAGTTTGGCAAGCTACCAAAAGATGTAAAAAGGCCAAATTTCTTATAGCTGTTGTGATAAGGAACAAGTAAAAAATAACTTATTAAAATTCTCTTGCTTCTTTTTGGTCCGGGACACGCTGTACTTCATTATAAATACTCGTCATAGCGTTGCTATGACTGTGTTTTTTGCCTAGACTAGCCTCAAAAATAATCTGCGACAAAACACGCATTTATTTAATTTCCGTTCCTTGGAACCTTCATCAAAACCAACCGATTATGTGGCTTAAAAAGAAACCCGAAGACAAAGCGTTGAAAGTAGAAGGCTTCAGCAGTGGCCCAAAGTCGAAAGAGCAAATCATGCGTGAACAGCTCGAAGAAGGCGAGGCGATGTACGGAACTAGCGGAAGTAGTGTGTTCATCAGTTCCCTTTCAGCAGGCTTAGAGGTTGGATTCAGTTTCTTCCTAATTGCCATTCTGCACACGCATTTTATTGGGGAAATGAATAGCAAGTCAATGTATTTGATGACTGCTTTTGCATATCCCATCGGATTCATATTAGTGGTTTTGGGTAAATCTATTCTTTTCACAGAGCAAACCTCCTTGCTCACTTTGCCAGTTCTTAATGGGAAAAGGGGCGTGTTGGAGTTGCTGAAAATTTGGGGAATTGTACTATTAGGAAATCTTTTGGGAGGTTATGCCATTGCCTGCCTAATTCTTTGGATTGGCACGGCCATGGGAGTGATTGAGTTGGAAAGTGTACGGGAAATCGCTCATCATGTCTCCAACCCGAAACCATTTGTCATTTTCGGAAGTGCCGTTTTGGCGGGTTGGCTCATGGGTTTGCTTTCTTGGCTGGTCACTTCCTCGCAGGAAACCATCAGTCGAATTCTAATAATTTATCTGATTACCACACTCATCGGAATTGGCGGCTTGCATCATAGCATTGTCGGGAGTATTGAGGTTTTTGCAGGATTCATTTCCGATGCTGACATCACTTTCGTAGATTATTTTAGTTTCCAAATAGTCGCCACATTGGGGAATGCCATTGGCGGAGTGGTTTTCGTTGCCTTGCTGAAATATAGAGCTTTTGCGAGTAATTTTTGAGTTGGGTTTTCTTCATTTCCACATCTACAAATTCTCGCATTTCCACATCTTTTTATCATTTCCCCCATTTATTCTTTCTATATTTCTTCTTAAACTCCTTGGCTTTTTTGTAAGCCGTTTTCTTCTTGCTGGAATTGTCTAATATCTTATCATAATAATCCATGGCGAGTTTATACTCTTTCTGGGATTCTGCATTTTGAGCGAGTTTAAAAAGGGCAGAATGATAATAACCAGATTCAATATCTTCGGACTCTTCGGCAAAATCAATTACTTTTTTGTAATAATCGTAAGCTTTGGTTCTGTCTTTTTGAGGAGCATCGTAATAGTAAGCCAAATAGTAAGAAGCATACCTTCCGCTAATTGCTTCGTAGCCAAGCCATTTGTTTTCAATCCGCTCCAGAATCTGCTCAGAAACTTCTTTCATTTCCGAATGCTTGCCCGTGGAGTAAAGCATTCTCGCATAATATCTGTGGAAATAAGGATTGTTCGGAAAGGTCTTGTTCAAATATTGTGAGATATTGAAGGCTTTCTGATTTTGGTTTTCCTCCAAGCTATAAATCCGCATCAGAAATAACTGCGCTTCCACACGAGTATAAAAGCCTTCTTTGGTAACTTCCTCCAACTGTTCAATTCCCTTTTTCTGGTCTCCTTTTCGGAAAAAAACCAGTAATGGTTTCAAAGCTGGGTAATTATCAGGAATCCAAACGGAATAGTAATTGTAAAGTCCGTCTCCAAACAAGAGTTCTGGGCTAAGGTAATCTTTTTCATGGCAATCTTCCAAATATCTGAGTGAGCGTTTCCCAGCGACTGCCGCTTTTTTCCATTTTTTCCGCTCCGAATACAATCTTCCTTTAAAGCCATAAGCGGCAGAAAGAAAAAAGGCGGCTTCTACGTTCGATTTGTCTTGCTTCTGCATTTTTTCCGCATAATAAATGGCAGAATCCATGTAAGTCAAGAAAATGAAATCGTATTTTGTGTTGTCTGTGTCGGGCATCATTTTCCACCAGTTGCTCAATCCCAGCAAGAAATTAGGCATCGGATGAGTCGGATAATTCTTTTTCAGCCAATTAAATTGACTTTCCGCCACGGCAAAATTGTTGTTGTACATTTCGTTCACGCCATAGGTCAAAGCCATTTCTATGGATGGCGTGGTCAGCAACATTTTCACGCTGTCCAAACTGGGCAAATCAACCTGCGAGAAAGAGGGAAATGAAGAAAAGGCGAATAATATAAATAGTATTTTTTTCATGGTTCAATTGGTAAGTAGCAAGATTTAAGTATCGTGTATCAAGAAAATAGTTGCATTGCCAACTTTCAAGATTTCATACCGTGCATAAATGTATGTCAATGATGTATTACCATTTATATCAAAAATAAAGCGATTCTGATTGACAACAACATTTTTTCACATCATACGGATTTGAAACTGATAAGTGGCGGTTTTGCTTATTTTTATTCTTAAAAGAGAGAAAAGAAAATGGAATAAGCGAAAGGATGGTTTCAAAAAATACTTTTCTTTGTTGTTTCCTCCTTGATCCATAAATTGAAAATCATATTTCTCTCAACCATAAAACCTAAATTTTCTTCCCTTGGACAACCTAAAAACAATCATAGAAACATTTTCTGCGGAAGATAGGCGAGAATTTGCCGTGTTTATCCGCAGGCAGAAAAAGTCTAAGAATCGGAAGGATTTTGAGCTTTTTGAAATCCTGCAACAGAAAAAAGACTATAAAGCGAAAGAGATTGTTGGGAAGCTCTATCCGGAAAAAGCGAATACGGTTGCCTACCATGCGTTGCGGAAACGGCTCATGCGTCATTTGTTGGATTTCATTGTGCTGAAAAGAATGGACGAAGACACTTCGGCCAGCTTCTTCTGTGATGGGAATGATTTCCATGTCGCAGTATTTATTGGGGAAAGGAAGGCACAAATTGGCGTGGCAATTCTTGAAAAAGGGAGAAAAACAAGCGCAAGAAAGCGAGCAATTTCATTTATTGAACACAATTTATAATCTCCAGATAGAATATACTACACACAATCCTGACGAAGCTTTGCAACTGACTGTAGTGAAATGGGAAGAAAACAAACGTTTGGCAGATGAGGACGAACGGGCAAATGTTGCCAACAGCCTGATTCAACAATCGCTCAGTTTAGTGAAGCTGACGGGCGGAAATATAGATTTCGAGAAAATTATTCGGAAAGTGTTGGAGGGCTACGGACTTTCGGAAGCAGTCAGCAAAAGGCCTCGTTTGTTTTTCAACCTCATGTCCATTGCCAGAAGTGCCGCTTTGGTAAAGAAAGATTACCATGCTTTTGCGCCATTTCTACTCAGCCAATATGAGCAATTTGAACAGCAACATGGTTTTTCCCAATCCAACCTTTACTATAAACTGAATTTGCTTTACATGGTAAGCCATGTGCTTTACCGAAGCAAACGGTTTGAGGAATCAATTCAGTATTTGGATTTGCTTTTTGAAAACCTTTCTGAGGGGAAAAAAGCTTATTTCGATATATTCTACCCAAAATATTGCTTACTTTTGGCAGCCAATTTGGTGTTCTCCAACCAATTGGAAAAAGCCACGGCAGTTTTGGAGCAGATGAAGAGAGAGAATAAGTACAAGCTTTCAGACAAAGAGGAAATTGAGCTAACTATCAACTTAGGATTCTATTATTTCCAACAAGAAAAATATGAGAAGGCATCTGGTTACTTGCGTGAACTCAACCGCTCTGACCAATATTACGAGAAGAAAATGGGGCGAGATTGGGTTATCAAAAAGAGTATGTCCGAAATGATTTTCTACTATGATTTTGGAGATTACGATTTGGCAATCAACAAGTTAAGAACTATAGAAAGGAACTATGTAGCTATTTTTGCCCAACCAAATTATCAGAACGTCAGGCAATTCATTCAGCTCATAAAACTGCTTTTCAAAGACCCAAATTTGGTAAGCAAGCCCGACTTCATAGAAAAAGTAGATAATTCCCTTAGAGTTTCTGCCATTCGAGGAGGAAGATTTGCAAGCGGTGAGTTTTTATGCTTGGCTAAAATCTAAAATGATAAAAAAAGGTTATTATGAAACCTTGCTTGCGCTAACGAATAAAATAGATGGATAGATGGATAGATGGATAGATGGATAGATGGATAGAGCGGTACTGATTGCCATTGGAGGATTTGATGCCTAGATAATCTCCAATTTATTGTCCGTAGGTTCTTCTTCCTTGAAGAACTTTAGAGTTTGATTTGCAGAAAATCGAACGTGGAATTCAATTGGGCAATAAAAAGATAAATTATTCCTCTAGGAAGAGAAATTTAGATGTCATTGTGGCAAAGTAAGCTAACACAAAAAATGGTTCTTGTTTTGAAAAACAAGAACCATTTTTGGAAACGCTAAGTAAAAATCATTTATAATCTTTTACTAACCATCTATTATTTTTTCAATTTGTTTGCTTCTTTCACATACATCTCAATTGCGCCCGTCATAGATGGCGCATTTGGCATAGGGGCTTGAATATCTAAAAACAAGTCTTTGTCTAAAACGGCTTAAGCTGTGGTTGGTCCAAAAGCTGCCAAACGAGTCGTGTTCTGCATGAAATTCGGGAAATTTACGTAAAGCGAATTGATTCCCGAAGGACTGAAAAAGGCGATAATATCGTAGGTTACGTCATCTAAATGAGATAAATCGCTGGCTACGGTTTTGTAGAGAACTGCTTCGGTAAAGCTGAAATCGTTCTCATCCATGAAATCGGGAATGTCGCCTTTGCGAATGTCTGAGCAAGGATAGAGGAACTTCTCTTTTGGATATTTCTTAATGATTTCGAGCAAATCTTTGGCAGTTCTTGTGCCACAGAAGATTTTCCGCTTTCTGATGACAATATATTTCTGCAAATAATTAGCGGTCTGCTCCGAAATACAGAAATATTTCATATCTGCAGGAACTTCTACTTTCATGCCTTTACAGATGCGAAAGAAATGGTCAATGGCATTTCTGCTCGTAAAAATAACTGCGGTGTTATCTAAAATCTTCACTTTTTGTTTCCTGAACTCACTCAAATCTACGGGAGCGACTTCAATGAAAGGAATGAAATCTACTTTCAATCCGTATTTTTCTGCCAAGGTAAAGTAAGGAGAATTCGGGTTGGAAGGTTTTGGCTGGGAAACCAAAATAGATTTAACAGGTTTGATTCGGTTTTTAGGAATTTTATTCGCTGTCATAACGCCTCTGAGTTTAACTTCTTTCTGATTGCTACTGACTCCAAAAAGTGAGAATGGAGTTTAATTATGTAACAACTAATTCAGACTTAGGAACAGGTAAGAAATAAATAAGAAACTGTTGCAAGTTGTTTCCTACTTGTTTCTCACTAATTTTCTATCAAAAAGTTGATTAAGAATAATGTAGGTAGAATTTCGGTGGCGCAAAGGTACGAAAATAAATATACTTTCTTGAAAGGAAATGCCTTATTTATTCTGTAACTCACTAAAACAACATTCAAAATGCTTGTGAAAATCACGAATGCAAGGGCAATTTTATAAATAAGTGATGGATTTGACAGAACAGAGAAATGTAAGATTCCACCCAAAACCACTAAAAAGACCAAATAGATTTGATAGATATTCATAAACTCCTGAATATGAATGGTCGTGGCTTTCCTGAAATCATACAGAACGCTCATAAGCAACATGAAAATAAAACGGGCAATCAGAAACAAACTCATCAGCAAAAACAGCGAGAGAAAAGAACCTAATATTGAGTTGGGGAAAATAAGATACTCCTGAAGTCCCGAATTGCTGTCTCGTAAACTTGTGATGATGATATAATAGTAGGAAAATCCTAATCCATAAAAGGTAATAAAAGTCAAAAATGCCAAGGCATTTACCCTTGTTTCTGGTGCTTTTCGCTTGAAGAAATAGCTAACATAGCTCGATAATCCAGATGAATTCAGAATGGGAATTGAAGATTGGGAAAGCAAAGCCATTCCTGCCAGCATAATCATGGTAAGAATTGTGTAGGTATTTCTGTCTGAAAGTGATTTCTCGGCACGTCTTTCAATTGCCTTCTGCGCTCCCTCAAATCCAGGAACGAGTTCCTCGTATTGCAGAATGCTTGCTTTCAATTCCGCAGATAAAAATGGCTGTTTAAAAACGGTCAGCAAAACGGAGGTGTCTGCTGAAAGGTCTTTCAGAGGAATGTTGATTTTGCCTTCCTCCACTTTTTGGAATAGCGTGTTGTTCACAAAAATGAGTGTACCTTCCGAGGCTTCTATATTGAGGTAGAAATCTTTCCATTGCTCCACACTTAGCAACAAATGTTTTTTTGCCACATCTCCGTGGTAATTCGGCAGATACGGAACGTAATTTCCCAGCTCGTCATCGTACACAATCCATTGGTCATCTAGGCTTTCAACCAGATTGAGCGATTGCGCCACAATGCACAAATTGGAAACCAAAAAGAATATGAAAAGGATTGCTTGCTTCAAACTAAGGATTTTTTGCTGGCGCAAATGTAAGCAAGATTGTTAGGAACGGAAATTCGCTTGATTAGATTTCTTGATTCACACTTTTGGTAGAAATAATCACAGCCTTCTGCTGATTCCCAACTGCAAACCCCAAGTGAATGTATGCGATTTGCCATAATTGTCATTTGCCTGCCATTTCGGAGCGTTAATATCTTGGCTAATGCTTCCCTGCAAGCCAGCGGAAATAAACACTCGCTCGTTCAAATCAAAATCTGCCATGATTCCCGTATTTGCTTGCCAAACATACTTTCTAAATCGGTCAGTTATTTCGCCAACTTTGCCATTGTTATTTTGGTAAGCTGTATGCAAAATGCTGTAAGCTCCGCCCAATTCCCAATTCAGCGAAATACGATTGTTTTGGGAAAGTGGATGCCTCCATTTGAGCTTGAAAGGGATTTTGGCGTATTCCAAATCCACTTCCCTTTTCGTGTTTTTCAGATGAATTATATCTTCGTAGCGTTGCCCTTTGGTAGATTTCGGAACATAGCCCAGTTCAA
Source organism: uncultured Cytophagales bacterium (assembly GCA_963729615.1). Lineage (GTDB taxonomy): Bacteria > Bacteroidota > Bacteroidia > Cytophagales > Flammeovirgaceae > JBLIFI01. The sequence goes on along the minus strand of CAVSOI010000012.1, from coordinate 458,361 downwards.
ATCCCACTCCTCTTTCCGGATTATAACCCACTCGAAAACCATATTGATAACCCCAATCAACCTTATAGGCAAACTCGTAGCCATCGAATTCGTCATACGTATTTTGATTTAATATCCACGTATTTTCTACCGATGAAGTAACGCCCACAAACAAGTTGTTTCTCCAGTTCCGTTTCCCTGTCTTTTTTTGTTTGGATTTTATGAAATTGTATTCAATATCGGGAACAACCAATTTCTCCAAATTATTCGCCACCAATTCTCGCCTAGCAGAAAGGCTAGCAAGAGTCGGCAATTGACTTTTTTCTTTGTTTTCGATTAGCTGGGCAGAAATTTCTTGCGAAAATAGGTTCTTTTCATTTTCTCCATTTTTAGGAAATATGCTTTCAGCAAATGGCTTTTTTGATTTACTGATTGCCAATTGGCTGTTTTCCTTAGCCAACATTTTTGGCGTGTCATTTTCCTGAGAAACATCTAATTTCAAGATTTCCTTATCGAAACTAACTGCTTCAGCTTTGTAGGTTGGAGAGAATTCATGGAAATTTATGAGTGGTAATTCATTATAATCCCAACGTTTGGCAGGTTTTTTAGCATCTGAAAACGTATATTCTTCGTTATATTCGTAATCATTGTTAACGCTATTGTTTTGAATTTCTGCAAGAATGGTTGAATTGGAAACAAATATTTCTGTTGAAAATCCATTTTGGTTGGAGAGAGAAATGGCCACGCTCATTATTAAGAATGACAGAGCGAAAATATTGCTAGATTTTAAGAAGCGGAAATTTCGTGGTTGGGCAGGAAATAACTCTCCAAAAGCAGGAGGCATAGATTCAGCCTCGGCCATCTTTCTTTTCAGTTGCCTATCTAAGTTGCTATCGTTAAGCCGCTGTTTCATTCAATTTTGAACCTTCTGAATTAGATTTTTCTGAAATAATTTCTTTGAGCATATTTCTGGCTCTTCTGACTCTTTGCTTGGAGTTCCCTTCGGAAATATCTAACATTTTGCTTATTTCCCTATGTGTGTAGCCGTCAATGGCATAAAGATTCAGCACTTCCCGATAGCCAACGGGTATTTTTTTGATGGCGTTCATCACTTCCGAGAAAGTAATTTGGCTCAAAATATCTTCCTCTACGGAAATATCGTAGCAAATATCTAAATCCACATACCTTTTACTATGAATTTGTATTCTCCTCAAATGCTCTAATGCCGTGTTGATAACCACTCTCCGAATCCAGGCGCCCAATGCACCATCTCCTTTGAAGGAGCCAATTTTAGCAAAAACCTTCATAAAACTATCTTGCAAAATATCTTCTGCCGTGGCTCTATCTGGAGCATAACGTAGGCAAATGGTAAACATTTTAGGCGCATAAAACTCATAAACCTGCGCTTGCGCCTGTCTATTTCCATCAGTACAGAGTTTTATGACCTGCTCGTCCATTTGCGTTTGTTAGTAATGTGATGTTTCTCATTCACACAGAGTTACAAAGTAGTAAGTTTTTAGCCGAAAAAAGAAGAAAGGGAGGAATTGAGTTGAAAATACTTATCTCTCTTCAGGGAAAACCGTTCCCAGCAAAGTAATAATCTCTTGGAGTTGGCTTAAAGAAGACTTTCTCAACTCCTCATATTTCGCATAAGATTTAGCTTCTTTGGTAGGGTCGTAAGGGTTGGTTCTGGCTTTAGTTTTGATTTTATCGTCTCCACCCAACTTTGCTTTTACCAAGTTGAAATGGTTTTTGAGGTTGGTGGAAATTGTGCGGTATTCATTGTAGAACTGCTCCACTTTTTTGTTGTTCTCTCGGAGTTTTTCCAAAATAAGCACATCAGTTTCATAAGTTTTTACGCTGGTCATGCTTTTAGCGCAATTTGGGGTAATGCTTCTGAAATAGTCGTTTATTTTTCCTTGGTATTCTGCATGGGTTTTGTCATCTACTTTGGTCAATTCCTCATCAATAATTCGGTCGTCAATTACTATGTTAATCGTCTCAAAGTAGGAGATTATGAAACGATTCAGGTCAGCGGAATAATCACTTGCCTGTTCTGCCAAACCAATCAATTCCCTAGATTCTTCCAAATAAATGGAGTTTTCCTCTTTGGAGATTGCCACCAGCCTGTCTAGTTTGTATAAATTCTCCATTCCACGCTTAAAGAGCATGTTCACTTTCTTTTCATTCTGCTCGTTTTTCTGTAAAATCCACCTATCTTTTTTTTCTTCTACAAATTCTCTGATAGGATATTTTGCCTCCAAAGCTTGCCTGCTGAACAGCGTTCCTACAATAGATTTCACGCTGTTGATTACGTTATCCACTCTGCCAACAGAAATCAGATTGCCGACTTCTTTCAGCACATTCACCACTTTTCCAAATCCACTTTGCTTTCCCGAACCGCTGATTGAAGCCCTCGTGGCTATATTATTGGTAAGTTGCGAGACATATCCACCTACAATCGTGTCGGTCAGCGCATCTCCTTCTGCTCGGATATTGGCAATTGTTTCGGTAAACTCGCTGTAAACCACAGGATTTCCCATTTGCGAGCGGGAGTTGGAGTATTCGGTCAACTTGCCAACCAAAACCACCACATTGGAGCGGTAATTCAACTTCACCAACTTCTCAAAATTTGAAAGATAACTTTTCTGGATTCTGCTGTACTGCCCAGCAATATCCTCACACTTGTTCTTCTCTTCGGAAAGTAGCGTTTTCTGGACTTCATCAATCACATTTTCGGTGCGCATTCTTTCCTGCATTTCCCGCATTCTTGCTCCGCTTATTTCTTTGCTGGCAATGTCATCAATGTAGGCCTCTCCATTTCCGCCACTTTCGGGGTAAACCAATCGAAGCCTAAAATAGCGTTTCCCCAAAACCTCATTCACCGCATGAGTTTTAGGAAGAAGCAGGATGTCAATTCTAAAGTCCTCATCTTTCGCTATAATTGTGGAAAGTCTCTCCAGGATTTTCCGCTTTCCATTCTTGTTTCCAAAATGAGCGAGAAATTGTCTCCAACCTTCTTGGCAGAATACCGAAAAGAAATCTCCGAAACATTCTCGAAATCAAATTCTATGGACGAGCCATCTTGGAAAAGCCTTGCCAAGTGGTTTCCTTCCACCTCGGCAATTTTGCAATAGGTTTGCTTCACATTTCTTCCAAATCCAGCTTCAAAATCATAAATATTTTGAGCGTTTGCTTGGATAACAAATAGCAACAAAAAAGCAGAAATTAAGGCAAAAGACTGAAAGTAGTTGGTTTTCATTGTATTTCGGATTTTCAATGGCGTGCAAAAAAAAGTGTTCGGATTTTTCAATTTCATATAAATTATAGAAAAATAGATGAATTGCAAAGGCTAATCTCATAAGCTTTTTTGAGATTTTCAGTAAGTAGGCTTGTTAAATTTTCAATCCATACAAATCCTTTCGGAAACACAAACCCACTTTATGTGTTAGGAAGCTACAAAAACACAGAAAAACATGATTTCCCAAAACCAACTCCAAGCATACAGGCAAGTTGGCGATGATTTGGCAGACAAGCTCATTGCCCAAATTTATGCCGACAAAGAAAATAGTGGCAAAATCCGCCAGCTCATGTCACTTTCCATGCGCAACGATGAGCCAATTCCCGAAGAATTGCCCGATTATGTCCACGAATATTTCCGAGAAAGTGCCGAGTTGCCAACTTGGGCAAACCTGAAACAGATGGAGCGTGGCGCAAAGTTTTTCGAGGCAAATGCGCAGGAAGTCATGGCTATGCTCGGCTACTATTCCCTACCTTATTGTTATGCGGCTGCCGATGGTGCAAAAGTTTTATGGATGTCGGAGCGAATTCAGAAAGACACGCTGAAAAGACTCACAGAAACTGGGCAATTCGTGTTCGATGTTTCCGAGGTTGGCGCATTTGACTTCCGAAGGTTTTGCCATTCGGAGCATCCAAAAAGTGAGGTTGATTCATGCCGCCATTCGCTACCATGTGCAGAAAACGGGTACTTGGGATTCGGAAGCCAACGGAATTGCCTGCTAATCAGGAAGATTTGGCGGGAACAAATCTGGCTTTCTCGCTCATCACACTTCGGGGAATGCGGAAGATTGGCAAGCGAATTTCCGCCAAAGATTCAGAAGCTTTCCTGCATTTGTGGAATGTGATTAGCTATATGCTTGGAGTGGATGAAAAACTGGTTCCAAAATCGGGAAACGAAGCCTATTTGCTCGAAAAAGCCATTGCCGAACGCAACATCCGACCTTCGGAAGAAGGGAAATTGCTGACTCAATCTTTATTGAATGGCTTCTCCGCAGACCCGCCAGTTCCTTTCCCGAAAGGCTACCACGAAAGCTTCATGCGATTTTCTAATGGGCGATGAAATTGCTGACGTTCTGGAAATCCCCGAACTCCAACTGGACAAGCAAATTGGTAACTTTTCAGAAATACTTCAATAATATTTTCAGCGTTTTCCAATCCAACTACCGAGATAGCAGAGCAAAAAGCTTGGCACTCATCAAGAAAAATACGATTGAAAGACAGGAAGTTGACAAGAGCTTTCACTTTCCCGAACGGATTGGGAGTTGATTGAATTGGCGAGTTGGCGAATTGAAAAGTGAAGATTGAAGCGAAGAGAAGAAGAAAGAAGAAAGAAGAAGGAAGAAGGAAGAAGGAAGAGAAGCTTCTCTGTATTCTGTTTTGAGTCACACATTCCAATTTAATGCGAAAAGCTAATCCTGTAAATCATCTAATCCTCAAAATCCTGATTCAGACAATTTTTTCACGTGCTATTCGACTATCTTTCGTATACACGGACATGAATCAATCTTGGCACTTCAGCCATGTTCGCAGTGTCTGCAAGACCTGACATTGTGCAGGCTAAACAGAATTGTTTCCACTGACTTGTTGAACTGTCGTACACCGCCAGTTTTTTAACTCTGTCTAGTAGTATGCTATCTTTCTATTTTGTACTTGTACTTATGGATTTCCCCACAAATTCGCATTATATTGTAAAATGAATATGTTTTGAACTCAATCCAACTTACTCAATGAAAAAGCTAACACTATTTAACTCTACTTGCTTTTGCCTTCTCAATTTCCATTTCTGCCCAATCCCCTCGGACAGCCGACCTGAAAACAGAAAGCATCTCGATTTTCAAAAATGGTTCGGCTTTTTATATAAAATCTGGAAAAGTAAAAACTGAAAAAAGTATTTACCGAATGACTGAAAACTTTCCCAAAAGCCTTGTTCGGAACATACTGGTTTGGTTCATCTGTACTAAAAAGCGTGAAAAGCTTTCCAGGATACGGTTGAAAATCAAACTCGATGCCAATTCAATTACGGAAATGTTAGTTGCCAACGAAGGCAAACAAGCTTACTTTGCAAGTGTCAGGCAACCCGAATGATACTTCCATTTCAGGTGAATTGGTAAGTGTTTCCAAATTGGATGGGAACTCGAAAAGCATTATTTTGATGAAAACAAGGCTAGTTTAATTCGAGGACAAGGAAAATTGGATTTCCTTAAAGTCGGAACAAGTGAAAAGTATTTCCTTCAATGAAAAACCCAATTTGCAATTTACTTCACAAAAGTACAACCTATTATTGAGCTTGATTTTTCCAATTCCGTGGCCGAACAACCCTTGGACATGATGTATTTGCAGAATGGATTGGGTTGGTTGCCAAACTACCTCATCAACATGACTTCTGACGATAAAGCGGAATTGACATCTCCGAGCGGAAGTTACGAACGATGCGGAAGATATTGTGAATACTTCTGTGAACTTCGTAGTAGGAGTTCCCAATTTCAAATATGCTAAGAAACTAGCTTCTTTGGTTGATTTTTTGGGCGATGCTGGAATCAGAAGTGGCAGACGCAACAACGGTTATCTCAACAACTTTGCAAATTCAATCAGTACTCAACGAGTGAATTATGGTGGAAATGATGCTTGGGGAAATGGTGGTTTTGGAGATTTTGACGATGAGGAAACAGAATCAGGTGTGGGAATTTCCGCAGTAGAAGACTTTTCTACTACACAATCAACGGAATTAGCCTCAAAAAAGGCGGAAGAGCTTATTATGACATTCTGAAAACGAAAGTGGATATCGAGCATATTTACGAAAGCAACATTTCCTCTAATGGAACGAGTGCGAGTGCCTACCAAAAAGCTTACAGTTTCACCGAAGACAAAAGCAATACTGTTTTCCATTCCATTAAGCTGAAAAACGAAGCTAAATCTCCTTGGACAACAGGTTCTGCCATGGTGGTTCGCACCGAAAAGGGAATAATGAAGCCTATTAGCCAAGATTTACTTTCCTACACGCCAGTTTCGGGAACGTCTTTTGTGAAATTGACCGAAGCCCCAGACGTGAATGTGAAACATGCCGAAAAGGAAACAAACCGAGTATCGAAAGCAATCAAGTGGAGAAATTATAGCTACGATTTGATTCAGGTGGAAGGACAAGTGAAAATCAAAAACTATAAGCAGAAAGCCATCAATCTTAATGTGAAACGCTACATCAATGGCGAGGTCAAAAAATCTAGCCAAAAGTGGGAAGCCGAAGAACGAGTGAATTTGAGCGGCTCAGTCAATAAATCGACCCAAGTTTGCTGGGAAATGGATTTGAAAGCTGGCGAGGAGAAAGTGATTACTTACAGCTATCAGGTTTATGTGAGGTAGGTTGGATGTGCTGATTTGAGGATTGGTTGATGCGATGATTGAAAAAAGGGAACAAAGAATAAAATCTTCGTTCCCTTTTTCCGTGTAATTCCGTGATGCGCCTGCGCCCGTGTACGCTTGCGTCAGTCTTCCAATCAAGTCAAACTATTCCTAATGCTTCGCAATCTCAATCTTTCTCAAAATCGATTCAATAATCTGTCCCGTGCTTACTCCATCGGCATCTCCCGACAATCCAAACTCCTTTGGAGTGGTTGCTTCGTGCGTTCTGTATGGTTTTATAATTGCATAAGGCGCAATTTTGTGCACTCCGAAGAAAGCCAATGAGCAAATAATGGCTATCAGAACTAGTGCATCAAATCCTAAGTTCGTGTTGCTATTTTTGTTTCTTATTTCCTTCTACTGCATTAAAATTCTTAGCCGTAGCTATGGCTATGCCTGCAAATTTTGCTTTGCAGAAGAAAATAATATTCCAAAAAATACAGACACAAACTTAGAACTCAATGCACTAGGGAAATGTATAGGATTCGTTTTTTCAAGTTGAATTTGTGTTTTTGGAAAAAAAATTAGGGTTTATTTGATTTAGCAAGAATTAGGGAATATAAGCAAGAGTCTTTCCGTTATGACTATCTTTTTATATCTTCCATCATGAAAAAAATAATCAAAATGAAAAATGTGAATTAGTGAAAGTGTTTTACATTCATAGCAAATACACCTGATTCAGATGCTGTTTTTTAGCTTAAAAGTGAATATATACTAGTATTGAAACCTTTTAATCAACCTATAAGTTGATATATATGAACATTGTAAGTATAATTGCGAATGAAGATGGCGAAGGACTGTATAGTATTCAGGAAGAAGAAGGCGGCAAAGATGCTTACACAGCCTTTGTAGAACGTACGGGGGATATTGAATATTTGCAAAATTATTTCGAAGCTAACCTAGAAAAACTACCCTTTTTCGAGATAAAATCAATAGAAGAGGCTATTGAACAAACTCTTTATGAATTGGAGGAACTTCAGCTTTGGTTGCAAGAATGCGCCACAAATGAGTACAATGAAAACCTGCAATTCATTTTCCAACCTCTTTATAATCATGTGTACGAATTACAGCCCTACCAAAAGAGCAAAGCAAGACTTTCGCCAGGCAAACAATGGCTACGACTCTACGCTATTAGATTAGATGCTAACTTTTATGTGATTACAGGAGGCGGAATCAAGTTGACAGCCACCATGCAAGAAGATAGTTTGCTCATGGCGGAACTAGACAAATTATCTCTAGTTGAAGATTTTTTGAGAGACAAATCAGTTCTTTACCCAGAAGACTTATAGCAATATGAAATTCAACAAAGAAAAATTTTTGGCACTTGTTTCCGAAGACGCTTCTCCTGCCTTGGAGAATGCCAAATGGAGCATTGAAAACAAATATTGGCTAAGGAAGTCTCGAAAAGTTTCTATTCGGGTTTTAATGACGCTGAAAGCAAAAAAAATGAGCCAAAAAGAGTTGGCAAAGCAAATGGGAGTCTCTCCACAGCAAATCAATAAAATTGTGAAGGGTGGTGAGAATCTTACTTTGCAAACCATCAGTAAGTTGGAGCAAGTACTTGATGTTGCCTTGATGGAAGTTCCCAAAAAAGACAACTTCGTGCAGACAGAAAGTGCCAGACATTCATTCTCAATACCTACTACTTTTAAGAGTGAAAAGGTTGATGGATATTTTGTCCCGTCAATTGCTAAGAGAAGCAGTAATTTGCAAGTTTACAGAACCAAAAAAGCAAGTTAGTCATGTTAATTCCCGAGAAAATTCTTATCCGAGACTTCAAAATCATCAAGGGGCAAATTGAAAGTCCATTTGAATTTGATGAGTCCCAGGTGGAAAGCCATAATTTCCAAGTCGGATTTGATATAGGTTTCGATTTGGAAAATAAAATGGCAAAAACTGACTTCAAAGTAGAGATTTCTACTGATAGCGAAGGAAAAAATGAATCTAAGGCTTCAGGTTTGTTTCATTTTGTATTCATTTTCGGAGTAGATAATCTAGAAAAATTGGTCAGCAGAGAATCTGACGGAGCGGGAGTTGAGAAGATGAACGTAAATGCCGATTTGGGAAATGCACTTAGTTCAATCACTTATTCTACTTCCCGAGGCGTGCTGTTAACCCGATTTCAAGGAACTGCTTTGAGAAATTTCATCCTCCCAGTAATGAATCCGAATGAGCTTTTGGTAAAATAGTGTTCTGCATGAGTCTTAAATGATTTTAAGAAAAAGGGGACAAAGAATAAAATCTTCGTTCCCCTTTTTCCGTGTAATTCCGTGATGCGAAGCCCATGTATGCTTGCGTCAGTCTTCCAATCAAGTCAAACTATTCCTAATGCTTCGCAATCTCAATCTTTCTCAAAATCGATTCAATAATCTGCCCCGTGCTCACTCCATCCGCTTCTGCTTCGTAGTTGAGAATTAAACGATGGTTCAGAATATCGTAGGCAACCTCTTTAATGTCTTCTGGCAAAACATAATCTCTGCCATCGAAAAAGGCGATTGCCTTGGCCGCTCTGTGCAAATTGATACTTGCCCTTGGGGAAACGCCAAACTGAATATATTCCCCTTCCTCTCGCAAACCATATTCATCAGGTCTTCGGGTGGCGAAAATCAGTTCGATAATATATTTCTCTAACGATTCGGAGATTGTAACTGCATTGATAGCATCTCTGATGGCGAAAATATCTTTCTTGGTCAGCACCTGCTTCACAGTTGGGTTGAAAGCCATGTTTGACATTCTACGCATAATTTCCAACTCCGAAGCCTTGTCGGGATAATCCACAAAGATTTTCAACATGAATCTGTCAACCTGCGCTTCTGGGAGCGGATAAGTTCCTTCTTGCTCCACAGGGTTTTGCGTGGCAAGCACCAAAAAAGGCTTGTCGAGTTTGAAAGTGGTCTCGCCAATGGTTACTTGTTTCTCTTGCATTGCCTCCAAAAGTGCCGACTGAACTTTGGCTGGAGCTCTATTTATCTCATCGGCAAGCACTAAGTTGGAGAAAATTGGCCCTTTTTTCACTTCAAATTGCCCTTCTCGCTGATTGTAAATCATGGTTCCAATCAAATCGGCTGGCAGAAGGTCTGGTGTGAACTGAATTCTTTGGAAATCGGATTGCAAAACATCTGCCAAAGTGTTGATTGTCAGCGTTTTTGCCAAACCAGGAACGCCTTCCATCAGCACGTGCCCATTGGTAAATAATCCAATCAGCAATCGGTTGACCATGTAGCTTTGCCCAACTACAATTTTCCCAACTTCTGACTCCACCTGCTTTATTTTGGTATGGAGTTCAGATACGAAATCTGGATTTTGTGTAGTTTCTTCTGCCTGAGAGTTGTTGTTATCTATGTTTTCTTCCATAATTTAATGTAGTACAAAGTCTTAAGTCATTAGTCCAAAGTATTTTTGAGCATTAGAGTTTTCCTAGAACGAATATCTATTCTTCAAATATAACATAAAAGCGAAAGTGAATCCCTCAGAGTGGTTGAAAACCCTCCGAGTGGTCGAACGAATTATCTCAAATGTCAACCACAAAAATACACGCTCAAATAGTTTTTCTATTTCCTAAAAAGCAGTTTGTGAGTTAAAAACTATTAAAAGCCCAGTTACTTGGCTTTATGCAATCAAAACCAAATCAAGTTGGCTGTTAAATTGTGCAATTTCGCCTAATAAATCAAGCTGATAACTGCTAAATCAAAACCTTCCTAAGGTCTGTCAGTTTTTAGATAAACACGCTTTTTGAATAAGAACTATCAACAAATTATCATTCAAAATCGTACATCGTAACTCGTACATCTTCAAATACTAATTCTCTATGAAAAAGGTCGCAATAATTTTTGGAGTCATACTGGCACTTTTGGTCGTTTCCGCCTGGGCAATTCCCACATTTTTTAAAGACGATATTCTGGCTGCCGTTCAAAAGCAACTCAACAAACAGCTCGATGCCACCGTTTCACTCAATCCAGACAAGTTTTCTCTTTCTCTTTTTAGCAATTTCCCCAGCCTAACTATTCAGGTCGGAGATTTGAAAATCATTGGGAAAGGAGATTTTGAAGGAGATACTTTAGTGGCTGCCGAGCAAGTGAACGTAGAGGCAAACCTAAAAAGTGTTTTGTTTGGAGACAATATTGAAGTGGCTGGAATCAAGGTAAAAAAACCGAATGTATTTGTGAAGATTTTGGAAAACGGAAAAGCCAACTTCGATATTTATTTGGTGGATTCCACCGCAACCGTTGCGGCCGATACAGCAACAACCGACTTCGCATTATCAATAGATAATTGGGAAATTGAAGATGGAAACCTCATTTATGAAGACCAAACTTTGCCCATGACCATGACATTGGTTCAAATGAATCACACAGGTTCTGGCGATATTACCGCTACTCAATTCGACTTGGAAACTAAAACTCAGGTAGAGCAAACTTCGGTAATTTTCGCTGGAGTCGGCTATTTGAATAAAACTAAAGTAGATGCCGATGTCCTTTTGGGAATTGACATGACGGAAAATAAATACACTTTCAAGGAGGGAAAAGTCAAATTGAACGATTTTCTGCTCAAGACCGATGGTTTTGTGCAGTTATTTGGAGACAGTCTCCAAAATACCCGAATGGATTTGACATTTGCCAGCGAAGAAAGTTCCTTCAAAAGTTTGTTATCGCTGATTCCAGCCATGTTCCTACAAGATTTTGAGCAGTTGGAAGCAAAAGGCGAATTGAAATTCAACGGAATGGCTAAAGGCGAATTGACTGCTACGCAAATCCCAGGTTTTGCAGTGGATTTGACCGTGAAAGATGGCTATTTCAAATATCCTGACTTGCCAAGTGCCGTGAAAGATGTGCAGATAAATATGAGCATTGATGGGAAAGATGGCGACATGAACAACTTGGCGGTTGACATTCCCCAATTCTCACTCAATTTGGGCAATAACCCAATCAGTGGGAAAGTGAAAATAAAAGGCTTGGAGGAAATGATGGTAAATGCCGATGTGAAAGGCAAAGTCAACTTGGCGGAAATGATGCAGGTTTTCCCTGTCGATAGCTTGGAAATGAAAGGGCTTTTCTCCTTGGATTTGAAAGCAAATGGTTTGTATAGCGAAGCCAAAAACTCCATCCCTAAAATTGATGCGAACATGAAGCTGGAGAATGGCTACATCAAATCTTTGGCGTATCCGTATCCTGTGGAGAATTTGCAAGTGATTGCCAATGCCAAGAATGAAACTGGTAAAATGGCAGATTTCAGAATGACCATTTCCGATGCCAGTCTGATGATGAACAACGAGCCACTTTCCGCCAAAGGAACGCTTTATAATTTGGACAATCCGACCTATGATTTCGACATGAAAGGCAAGTTCGATTTGGCGGCCGTAGAGAAAATTGTGGATTTGGAAGGAATGAGTTTGGCAGGGAAAATTGATGCCGAAATCCAGACAAAAGGCAATATGAAGGCAATTGAAGCGGAACAATATGACCAATTACCGACCAGCGGAAGTGTTTCTGTCTCCAACATCATGTATAAAAGTACAGATTTGCCACAAGGAATTACCATCAAAAATGCCCGAATGACTTTCACTCCACAAGAAATTAAAATTCAGGATTACGTGGGAACAGTCGGCACGAGCGATGTGAAAGTGCAAGGAAGTTTGAGCAACTATTTGGCTTATATGATGAAAGCATCCGAGCCTTTGCGTGGCACAATGACCGTGAATTCGCAGAAGTTTAACGTGAACGAATGGATGGTTGACGAATCTGGAAATCCGACTGCCGATGCGCCTGGCTCAACTGGCGGGAACACGGAAGAATACGGGGCAATCTCCGTTCCGAAAGACATTGATTTCAATATGAACGCCAATGCAAGTACGGTGGTTTACGAGAATTTCACTTTGAGTAATTTGAAAGGAAACGTGAGAATCAAGAACGGAATTGTGGATTTGACAGGCGTGAATTTCGGAATGTTGGGTGGAAACATCACAGCAAACGGCTCTTATGACCCAACCGATTTGCAAAAGCCTAAATTCGATATGGGATTGAATATTCAGTCAATGAAAATTCAGGAAGCGTACAAAAATATTGTTTCTATGAAAGCACTCGCTCCAATTGCTCAAAACTTGGATGGTGTTTTTGGCACAGATTTCAAAATATCGGGAGTTTTGGGTCAGGATTTCATGCCAATTCTCAGCACATTGAGCGGAGGAGGAGATGTGAAAGTGATGGATGCCACAATGAATGGCGTACCACTTTTCAGTAAAATTGCCCAATTCACAGGTGTAAATAAACTCAATGAATCCAAACAATTGAAAGATATTGTTTTGAACACGACTATTAAGGACGGAAAAGTAAACATCAAGCCTTTCGATTTCAGCGTTTCCGATTATAAAGCCACGGTTGGCGGTGCGGCAGGTCTGGACGGCTCAATGGATTACACCATGAAAATTGATTTGCCACTCGACAAGTTGAGCATGAGCTGGGCGCAACAATACCAGCAATTGACTGGCGAGCAGACCATTCCGCTGAACCTGAACATTGGCGGTTCTTACAACAGCCCTTCGGTCGGATTGGACAAATCGCAAGGCGAAGAGGTAAAAACAGTGATTGCCACCAAACTCAAGGAGAAAGGAAAAGATGCCTTAAAAGACAAATTGGGCGGATTGCTCACAGGCGGAGATTCCACAAAAGTGAAAACAGATTCTACCAAAACCGTGAACCCAATTGATAAGCTGAAAGATAAATTCCCGTTTAAGAAAAAGGATAGGTAGTGATAAACTGGTAAGGCTAACAAAATAAAAACCATAGCGCAAGCGTCCGCTCAATGCCATTAAGTTAGTGATTTTTCGTATTAAATCAGCGACTCGGGGGCGAGTCCCATCGGGAGAGTCGCTGTACAGTTTGAATTTGTACCACGACTCTCCCGATGGGACTCGCCTTCGAGTCGTCAGATTTGAGCGTTTTTTTACGAGTTTGAATATAGCATATTGATAAGGTGGAGCAAAAAATATGATTTTACAATTCTGTTTTTCTTAAGTTGACAGCATTGAGCGTCCGCTGGACGGCATTCCGCTTGTGCCGAATTATCCATAGAGTAGCCTTACCTCTTTCACACTACCCTTTATTTCTATACTAATTAGCGCATGATTCACGGACTTTATGGCAAACACGAAACGTTAAAACCCAAATCCAATTCCAAAGGAGACAGAGATATAATCTTCAAACAAATCATCGGCTGGACTGACTAAAAAACTTGGGTTACTTTCGTAAACCCGCTCATCTTTGAACCGATTGCTTCTCACGTTTCCTTCCCGTAAATGGATGCCTGTTTCGTTATCCAATCCGAAGTAAGTCTGCACTTTGGCTTGCAAGGAAATTAAACCACTCAATCTGTACCTCAATCCAATACTTGGGGAAAGGAACCACCCTCTTTGTTCACTATAGATTCCTAATGCGCCTGCTTCAAAATTCTCGCCCGCCAATTTAGTGTCAGTAGCCAGCTGGATTTCCCCTAACTCCTCCCGGATTTTCCTATGCCCGATTTGGGTGGAGACAAAACCTTTTAAGCGACTATTCTTTGTCAGAGGGCGATTCCACTCCAATCCCAAACCCAGCTGGCTGTATTTGGGACTCCTGGCTACCCATTCAAAATTGACTCCCAACGCATTGTTTATTCTATAATTCAACATCGTGGATACGGCAAAAATCCGTTGGCCTGCCTCTGCCCTGCTGAAGGTTTCGGAAAGCCCTCCTTCTGAAAGTATTGCCTGATACTCGTTCCTTTGCAGAAAAATTAACTGTCCACCGAGCATTGTTCTGGGAGTTAGCAGGAATTTCAACAATTCAACTACTTTCGATTTCTCTATTTCTGATGAATTATTCAACGTATCTGCAATTCGTGATGAATCAGATAGCGTGGCATACGGTACTTTCTTTAGCAACTGCTCTGTAAAAGCTGCTTGGTCTGCATAGGCAATAGTGGTATTATTCGCAGAAAAATAGTTGATTGAAAACCTGTTTGAGAGGTAGATGCGTGGCGACTGATCGAATGCAGTCTGGTAATGAATATAACGCAAACGATACTTCCCTTCGAACTGGCTATATTCCGTAGTAAATTTGAGGAAGATGCGGTTTCCTGCCGAAAAACCTTTTTCCGAATAACTCTTGGTGGTTTGGTAGTCTCCACGATGTACGGCAAAATTCTCAGAGTTGATGTAGAGCGTACCTTCGTAACCTCCACCCTCAAACTGAAGTCTGACCAAGGCAACTGTATCGAACTGGACGGTATCCAAAATGGAAAGTGCATATTTCTCTACTTTACTATCTTTGAATGGAGCTGTTCTACGCATCACAAAATCGAACCGGTGTACATTGTGGAGACCCGCTATAATTCTTATTTCTTTCAAATCCTCATAGACCATTTTCTTTCCGTCAGACACGGTTACATTTCCAAATTTATTTCCTTTTTCGTAACTGAATTTATCTACTTCCACATCAGCTACTGCTTTGTAGTAAGGTTGCTGGTAAAGACTGTCTTTGAAAGTTTCCTCCGTAGAAGTGCCGTAGAGTTTTTCTTGTTCGGTCGGATAGTTCTTCGGAATATGAGCGATTACTTGTTTGAGTAACTCCTAAGCCTCATCAAGTCCAGTAATGACTAAACCCTTCAGTGCAGTAGCACTTTCGGAAAGAAAGACAGTCTGATTCCTTCCCGTCAGTCGAATTGTTTGAGAGACATAACCAATGCAGGAAATGCGGACAAGCAAAGTGCCGGCTAAGTCGGGTAATGCTTTAAAGGAGAAGTTGCCTTCCAAATCACTGATGTAGCCAGTTCCAGACTCCGAAATCAAGTTAATATGGGCGAAGGGGATAGACTGTTGAGTGTTCTTATCTAAAATTTTACCTGAAAATTGTTTGGATTGTGCGGTTGCCAAATAGAATGAAAACAGGCACAGAATGAAGAGTTTGGATTTCATGGTTTTCTGTTGATTGTGCGTAAAGCAAACTTTTTGGAAGTTGTTTTAGAGTATGTTTGAATCGACTTATTTTTGGTTTCTACGGCTTTTCAAAAATACTTTCTTCGTTATTTTCTCCCCACATAGCTTTGGCTATGTGGGAAATGCCTAAAGCCATTTTGAAAATCTCGTAAAATTCCCAAAAAATCAATCCAAACATACTCTTACTGTTTATTTAAGTTCTCAACAATCTCCTGCTGTTCTTTCGAAAGAGCAATAGCGTTTGAGTTAAGCCAAAATTGAGATTTGGTGGTTGCTTCTCGCTTATACAAAGATTTGTTGCTGTATAAGTATTCTTTTTTGAGGTCATCGCCTGATGTGATGTCCGTGACCAACAAATCGCTTGTGAACCTGAAGGTCTCGTCCAGCGTCTTTTTGTTCCACATCCTCAATGTTATATCTTCTAAATAGTAAGAAAGGTTATATTGCAAACCCGAATGGCTGAACAGCAGTTTGCGTTTTTTTTCGAGAAGGTTTGCTTTTACAATGAGGAAGTTCAACTCTTTTTTAAATTTTTTGTGTGAATCGGCAAGCCCATAGTTTACTTCCATTAGTAAGCCCGTCTCAAAGTCGATAGCAAACACGGCTTCGTACAACTGTTCTTCCACTTCGGCTTTTGGTGTGATATAGACGAGCATCCATTTGACTCCCTCAGAGACATTCCTGCTTTTTAGTTCAAAATCATACTTTTCTTTGTTTGCCGAGGACAAGAAATTATCTGTAATTTTACCCAAGGAAGGCGTTACTGCTTCTCTTAAATCTAGCGGAGAAACCAAATCCCAATCAATTTCCTCTTCGGATTCATCGTACAACTCCACCGCTCTCGAATCGGTAACCCAAACCTTCGACTTCAGCTTACTTTTGCCTTTTTTCTCTACTTGGTAAGTAATTAGCACCGTCAGAGAATTTGGTGTATTTCTCGTTGGTTTTCACGAACTCCCGATAGTAAGTATTCAGATAAACAGGCGTGGTCAGCTTGTCGTGCGACTTGTCAATCGCTTGCAGCAAAATGTCAGAAATAGGCTTATCGGTAATGATGACCTCATCCAACGAAACTTCCAGCGGTTGGAGTCTGATGGTTTGGGTTTGCTTGGATTGGTCTATCTTAATAGTGTGCTTCCCGTAGTTGAGGTGTGAGATTACGATTGAGGTTGCCTTGCCAATTCCAAACGAGAACTTCCCTTCCTCGTTGGAGATGGTGCCGAAAGAAGTTCCTTCTACCCCAATGGTAACAAACGGAATGGGTTCGGAAGTGACGCTATCCAATAGCACGCCAGTTATAATTTGGGCATTGCTGATATTAGAGAAACCCATTATTATGATAAGCAGGAGTTTATTTACTAGGATTTTCATTAGATAATGTTTTGATGAATTTGAAAATGTGTAACGAACCTATGCAGATGTTGAAGCACATTTAGCATTTAGCTTTTCAAAGTTTGCTTATCTTCAAATATTTCCCCAAATTTTTGTGCTGAAAGGACATCAAACTGGGATGAATCGACCGAAAATCCACCAATAGGCATTTCATCACAAAAAAAATGAGATTTACATTATGTAGTCTATTTTTGCTTTAGGAACGGGAAATAAATAAACTACTATTTTATTGAAGCTTATTTTTGAGGCTAGTCTAGCGGTTCCCGCTGGGACAAAAATTGCAGTCATAGCACCGCTATGGCGAGATTTTTACACCCGCAATGGAATTGGAAGAATAGACCAAAAAGAAGCGAGAGAAAAAGTAGCACTTTATTTAATTTGCGTTCCTTAGTAATAGAAAATAACCAACCCAATTTGACTTGCTATTTTACTCGTCAAAAACACCTAAAAATCGGAATGCCGAACCATCGAATTGTCGAACCATCGGAATGCCGAACCATAACCATAAGACATTATGCTGAAGGTTCGGCACTCCGATTTTTACGCAATCTTGACAAGAAAACTAACTGTGCCATTATGGATTCATTTATTTAATCTCTTTTACTTATGAAATTACTCGACTGGTTACAAAAAAGATGGGTGTACCATATCGTAATTTGGCTTGTGGTAACTGGTGCGATTTCTTTCTTATTGAGACTTGTTCCAGAATTTGACGACTTGTCCACCACATCGAAAATACAGCTAGTGGCACATGGTATTGCCGAGCTAATGACAATTGTTTACCTCAACCTGTACTTGAAAAAGCGTTTTTTTGTAAAAGGAAGCTACTGGAAGTATTTTGTTTCCATTACCGTGTTTGTGTTTGCTCTCTATTATCTTGATAATCTGCTCGTTACCCTATTTTTTTCTGGAAATAAAGAACTCTACGGAATTGATTACCCAGAAATCGTTTTCCTTATCTTGCTGAGTAATCTGCTCCATTATTTTAAGCAGGGTGTCAGCAATCAATACCAGTTCAATGAGCTGAAGGTAAGAACTTCCGAAATGGAACTCAACGGACTGAAGACACAACTCAACCCACATTTCCTTTTCAACAACCTCAATAATATTTATGCCATCAATCAGATTGACCCAACTATTGGCTCAGAAATGATTTTGGAACTGGCCGATGTAATGCGCTACCACCTCCAATTCTCGAAACTGAAGAAGGTGCCATTTAGTCAAGAAATCCAACTACTTGAGTCTTACATAGAATTGGAGAAGCTACGCCTGACTGACAATTGCGACTTGCAGGTTTCCATGCAAAAACCTCCTCCAAACCTTTCTATTGCTCCTTTGTTGTTACTTCCTTTTGTAGAAAATGCCTTCAAGTATGGCGTGCATCCTCAGAGGAAATGCTTTCTTCACATCAAGTTGTTCTGCCATCAGAAACAGCTTTCTTTTTCAGTAGAGAACTCTGTGATTCAAGACAAGAAAACCGCAAACACCCAGATTGGCATCAGCAATACGAAGAAAAGACTGCAACTGCTCTATCCTAAGAAACACCAACTTAAAATTACCCATAATCCTTCTGAATTTTTAGTTGAACTAACGATTGATTTATGAATAAAATAAAGCTACTCATTGTAGATGACGAACCACTTGCTCATAAAGTAATTGAGCGCTATGCAGAAAACATCGACTACATTGAAATTGTAGGGAACTGCTACGATGCGATCTCCACAATCAATTTCCTAGATAAGAAACCAGTAGATGCCTTACTGCTAGACATCCAAATGCCCGACCTAACAGGGTTAGAGCTCGTGGAAGCCTTAAGGAAAAACTGCCCGAAGGTAATTTTCACGACTGCCTACACAGAGTTTGCTTTGCAGAGCTTCGACTACGAGCAAGTGTTGGATTACCTGCACAAACCCATCCGCCTCGCTAGGTTCATTAGGGCGATGGAAAAATTGAAAAGGCAACTTTCCCTTGAAAGTCAATTCGACCCAAATAAAGATAACTCCTCCCATCCAGTAGTTCCTTCTCAAGATTTTATTGTTGCGAAAGACAACAAAATCAGCCATAAAATATTTTATTCGGAGATTCTATATATCCAATCTTGGGGCAACTACCTAAAATTCTATTTGGATAGCGGAAAAGTACAACTTACTCGGAAAACCATTAAGGAGGTAAACGATGAACTGCCCACCCAACAATTTGAACAAATCCATAAATCATACATTGTGAACATTGAAAAAGTGCAGGCCATCCAAGGAAATTTAGTGTTGCTTGGAGACAGTGAGTTGCCCATTGGGAAGAGTTTCGCCACAGAATCCAAGAAAAAGTTGTTGGGGATTTAAGGATTGGCGAAGCCAAATCACTTGCCAATCAATTTTAGGTCTTCTCGCTTGGTTTACTGCGAATTGGATTGTGTGTTTGGTAATTGATTTTGCGAATGGCAAAAGTAAGAAATCTGATATAATTTTTTATATCTCCCGATTTCTCTGCAAATTCCAATATGTATTTATGTTTTCTCGAGTCTGAAGACTCAATTTTTGTCAGTTCTAAGGAACGCACAAGCACATAAAATACTTTTTAGCAAGTATCAAAACTAGAACTTTATCTACTCACTTTTGTCTTATTACTTGAATGCCAGTCCAATTGATACTTACTACTCACTACTCGATACTCACTACTCAATACTAACCACCCACTACTAAAATGATTGCCAACACCTCTGCCGAAGTCGTACTTTTTGCCATCACTTCCGCCATTAAGCTCGGGAATAATGTGAGGCAATCTTTTGTCAACAATTTGCAATCGCAGAAACTGACTTTGCCCTTGCCCAATGTAGATATGACGGTGGATAATTTCCAGATTACCGACTTTTTCACGGCTTATCCGCAAATGCTGAAAGAGAACCCGAAGTTGAAAGCACTTTATGACAAACAGGAAAATAGCAATTTGGATGAAGCAGAAACAAAATCCTACAGAGATTTTTTTGAATTGGGTTTTTCGAGGGAAAACCAAGATTCCACCGCTTTGGTGCAGGGCGAAAGTTTGACTTCGCTTCTGCGATTTCGGCAATGGGCGAATGAGGAAGATGCGCCCGTTTCGGGTTTGCGATTGGTGGCGGGCAGTTTGGTGGAGATTTCTGTAGATTATTTCGTGCAAGTGCCGAGTGCGCTCAACGAAAATTCCGCTACGGGGCAATCGCTCAAAAAAATATTGACTTCGCTGGATTCGGTAAATTTCACTTCGGGCAATGTGAAAGAGGCTCTTTTCAAGCAAGTTGCGCCCGCCATTTTCACAACCGCCATAGAAACCGTCAATCGGCTTGCCCCAGAAATCAGCCACGATTTGAAAGTGCAAGATTTCATTCAAACTGCCACGCAAGGTTTTGTCGAAGATATTTCGGGGAGATTGGAAGGCTTGCAAACCGAAGAAGAATCTGCCAATATTCAGCAATGGGGACAATGGATGTTCCGAAGTGTAATCCAAAATGCAGGAGAAACCGTTTTTGCCGAAAACAGCGGTTTCTTTACCGAAAAGAGAAGCCAAATCTGAATTGTTGAAATCTACAGGTTTGGCAATGATGGATATTCTGCTCGATAGTGGCGAAGGAAAAGTGGATTTCGCCAAAGTGTTCACTACCAAGAGTTTAGATGCGATGATGCAAACTGCTTTGGGAACAATTGGGCAATATCCCGAACTCGTCAGTCAGCAGGATTTCGTGAAAAATATTGTGGGAGATTTGGCAACTGCGGTTTTGGAAAGCGATTTCAAAAAGAAGGATTTGATTCCCGAACTTTCCCGATTAGTGCTAGAGAAATCTGCGCAAAACATTCATGCCTTATTCAATTTCGATGCGGAGAATCCAGAACATTTACTCGTAACTGCCTCGCAACAAATTCTGAATTCCCTCGCTCAAAAGCCAGCCGAGGGAAAATGGCATTTGCAATTCAGCAATCTCCAAACGAAAAATCTGATTGATACTTTGTTAGATGAAGTGGTGCAAAACCCGACTTGGGTCACGAGCAAAGTCAACGATAATCCAATCCTGACAGAAGTTTTGAACGTAACTTTTGTTTCGCTCCAAGCCATTCCCAAAGAAAAAAGGCTAAGTGCCGAGTCGTTTCAATCTTTGGTGCAAATCAATGTGAAAGCCGTGGCAATCAACCAGTTTTTGCTCAAAAAACTGCCTGTGGATGCCCATGGGCGAGAGCAACAGGCGTTGAGTTATTTCCTCGATGGTGCATTTGGCTATTTGTATGGCGACAAGTTGGCGTATAAAACAGGTGTGGCAAATCTCAAATCGGAGGTTTTGGAAGGCTCTTTGGAGCGATTGCTCACGCAAATTGCCCAACAGCCCATCACAGTTTCGCTCATTGACCAAACTTTAAAATTAGAGTTTGGAGATATTGAAAATCAGCTGATGGCAGGTTTCATCAACTCTTTGGATGGAGTGAGCTTTGAAAATGGTGTGAAGACCGCACTTTTCAAGCAAATTGCACCTTCTTTCATGACTTCGGCAATTACTGTGGCGCAACAAGCCGTTCCCGAATTGGTAGATGATACTCACTTCCAAGCTTTGCTTTCGGTAACTTCCAGCCAATTGGCACAGGCTTTAATTGGTCGGATTGATGCGAAAGCCAGCGATAATGAGGTGGAAAAATTGAAAGATTTCAGCTCCAGCCTAATGAAAAGCTTGGCGTACAATGCAAGTTTGATGGTGTTTTCTCCAACCAGTAACTTTTTTGGAGTGAGTGAGGCGGAACATCAGCTGATTGCCAACACGGGAACTGCTTTACTGAATTCCGTTGCCGAATCCGACTCGCTCCGAGCGGTTTTCAAAGGCGCAATTTTGGAGAATATTGTACAAGCTAGCTTAGAAGTTTCAGCAGAATATCCCGAATTATTCACGAGTTCAGAACCACTCCAAAAACTGGTCTCTGACTTGACTTCTGCCGTGGCGGAATCAGGTTTGAGCCAACCGAATTTATTGCCTTCGCTCTTACAAATTACTTTGGCGAAAACCGCTCTCAATCTCCCTCAACTTTGGGACGTGGAAGATTCGAATGCCAAGAATTTATTGGTAATTGCTTCACAAAATATTCTGACTTCGCTTTCTGCAAAAGCTGAATCAGGCAAATGGAAACCCAATTTCAGTCTCCAACAGACTTTAGATTTAACTGGAAACCTGCTCAATCAAGTAGTGGAAAACCCACTGTGGGTGACAGACTTGGTGGGAGACAAAACCATACTTTCCCTCACACTCCAACAAACTTTTCAGGCTTTGGAAACCGTTCCTGCAACCAAAAGATTACATGTAGATTCTGTTCAATTGCTTCTCACACAATCTGTCAAAGCCGTGGCACTTCGCCAGCAGTTGTTGGATTTTGTGGAAGACGAAAACGGAAAGAGGGAAACGATTCTGAATTACGCCATCAGTTCTTTATTCTCATTCATGTTTAAAGAGAGTGAAACTGGAACGGCTTACTGGATTTTTGCAAGGTTGGAAATTGCCAATTTGGTGCTGGAGAATTTCATGCAAAAGCTCTCCACAAAATCCGCTTCCAAAGAATCTACCGATGCTATTTTGGAGCAACTCAAAACTGAATTGAGCAAAGCTGGGGAAAATGCGGACTTCAATTCTGTGCTGTTTCTGAAAGGATTTTTGGGGTAGAGATTTTGTTCAAACTCGTGCAATTCCTACGAATCCTGATTCTCTTTTGGGAATTGGCGAATTGGCGATTTTGTGAGTTGGCGAATTGCAGAATGAAAACAGATTTACAAAACCAAAATCTTGCTTATTCTTTAATCCTCAAATCCTGATTCTCTTTTGGGAATTGGCGAATTGGCGATTTTGTGAGTTGGCGAATTTTAAATGGAAAGCAGACTCACGAAAACCAAAATCCTACCTTATCCTGAAAATCCTGCGAATCCTGATTCTCTTTTGGGAATTAGCGAATGGAAGGAAAAACCTCGGCAGTAGTTGTGTAGTTGTAAACCCTGCCGATGGTTGGGATAGAACTGGAATTGTTTGTGTCAAGTCTCTCAAATAGTTATTTTTGGATTCCACCAACTCCTAAACCTATGAAACTCCCAAAGCTAATTCTATTTTTCTTGCTCGGAATTCCAAATCTATTCTCACAAGAATCGGGCTTCCTCATTTTGAGCCATAGCGGAGAAAAGCAATATGATAATTATTTCATGAGTTTTCTCCCACAGAAAAAAGGTTTGGAGTTAGCAGAAAACGATACTTTAATTTTTCTCCATCGTTCTGGGAGAATCATTGAATTGGTTGGAGAAGGTAAATTGAATTCTGATGAACTAGAAAGTAGGTTGGGGAATGCAGTTGGGAGTTTGGAGGAAGCAGAGAGACTTTTTGAATTTGGGAAAACGCTCAAAAAATCAAAACGCAGATATTTTGCGGTAAGTCATAGTTATTCTCTAGGTTACTTAAATCCGTTTCCGGGAAGCAAAAAACTATCTCTTTACGGAGATTCTTGTTTTGTAAGTTGGAAATACAATAAAGACGCTTTTAAACTGAAAGAAAACATCTTAGTTCTAACAGACTTTAATGATAATGAACTACTTAGTATCGCATCGGATGGAGACGAAGTTGCTTTTTCAACCTTAGGTTTGAAGTCTATGACAAAAACCAACCTTGGCTTTTCATATTTTTTACAAATGAGGAACGAGGAACAAAAAGCCTCTCTTCAAATGATGATTGTAAAGCTCTACGAAAATCAAGCTAGAGAAGAAATCACAGAAAGTCTTTCTAGAGTTAGACAAAGAAAACCTCCTCGCTCACGCTATTTATTTTGAAGCAAGAGGATTGTTTATTGATGCGTATTTTGCTTACAAACACTTCGCTAAGCAAAATCCGACCAATGAATTGGCACAAACTTTATTCAGACATTTCCTGAAAAGAAGATATTAGAGAGTCCCAAATCCTACCTTATCCTGAAAATCCTACGAATCCTGATTCTCTTTTGGGAATTGGCGAATTGGCGATTTTGTGAGTTGGAGATTTGCAGAATAGACTTTATCACGATTGATTTCGTATAGCTTAAAAAAATCACAAGCCGTTGTTGGTCTTAGCTTGCGAGACCACCAACTTGAACTCTAAGATCTCTCTTAATAAATCAATCGTGATAATATCTAATGAAAGCAGACTCACGAAAACCAAAATCCTACCTTATCCTGAAAATCCTGCGAATCCTGATTCTCTTTTGGGGATTTCTTGTGGGAAAGTGTATTTTTGGACTGAACAACAACGAAACGCATTGTTTGCGAACCAAGACCAACAATTAAACAAGATATAAATGGGAAATTTCACAGTATATGAACTGGTAATTGGCATTGCGCTAATCATCATCGCTTCTTACGGATTCAACAAACTTTCTAGCAAAACCAGCATTCCCTCTGTGCTGATGCTCATTCTTACGGGTTTTGTCATCAGCCAATTTATTGACATCAATGCCATGAAAGCCCGCCCAATTTTGGCACTTTTGGGAAATGTCGGCTTAATTATGATTGTGCTAGAAGCCGCCTTGGATTTGAAGCTGGAGAAAAGCAAAGGGAAGCTATTGACTTCTGCCTTTTTTGCCGCACTTATTCTGCTCATCGTAATCGCTTTTGGAATCGGTTTGCTGTTCATGTTCTTCTTTGAAGTGCCATTTCTACAAGCCTTGATTTATGCCATTCCTTTGGCAATTATGAGTAGTGCCATCATCATTCCGAGTGTTTCGAGTTTGAGTGAGCATGAAAAGGAGTTCCTCATTTTTGAATCTGCCTTGTCAGATATTATGGGAATCATGGTTTTCTACTTTTTGGCAGATGCGCTGAAAATGGACGAAGGAAAATCCTTGACCATTCATATTTTCTCTAATTTGGGAGTTACTTTGATAATTGCCATACTTTTGGGTTATGCAATTACCGTTCTGTTGCAACGTTTCTCGGGCCAAGTTAAGCTGTTTTTACCAATTGCTGTTTTATTACTGCTTTATGGAGTGGGGAAACTTTTCCACCTTTCTTCACTCATTTTTGTGCTGGCGTTCGGATTGATGATTAACAACAAGCATATTTTCTTCCGTGGGAAATTGAGTAAACTGCTGATTGAAGACACTTTTGAGGAGCAATTGGGTCAGCTGAAACTCATCACGCTCGAGGCGTCTTTCATTGTCAGAACCTTTTTCTTCATCCTTTTCGGAATGTCCATTTCCATTAGCCAATTGTACGAACCAATGGTTTGGCTGATTGGAGCTACAGTAATTGCAGTGATTTTCGGGACGAGATATTTGTACTTTGTGGTTTTTGACAAGAAGAACGTCTTTCCCGCCTCGGCAGTTGCGCCTCGTGGCTTAATTACCGTGTTGCTTTTTTACTCTATTGTAGAAACTTTCGGGCAAGATTGGGTAATTGCCGAGTTCAATGAGGGGATTCTGTTGCTCGCAATCATTATTACCAACGTAGTGATGATGGTCGGATTGATTAAAGCCAAGCCAAGCAAAGAAGGACTTTACGAAGACAAGAAAAAGAAAACGCATATTCCGAAATCTGAGGAAATGAAAGATGAAGTTCTCGCAGAAGTCATTGAGGAAAAACTCCAGCAAATTAACGAAGAAAATGCCGATGAACCTGAAATAGTGGAGATACATGCGGAGGTTTTGGAAGAATCCAATCCGAAAACAATAGAAATTGAAAGCGAAGAACCAAAATTACTTCCGAAAGACAGCGTTGATGATAAGGAAGACAAGAAGTGGACGGAGAATGATTATTGATTGGCTGATTTGTTGATGCAGTAATGTGTTGATTTGCTGATAAAAAACATGAAAAAAACTTCAGGCAAGGCTTCCCAAAGTAAGTGTGGGCGCATCTCAAAATATCGCACACTAAAAAAACATACGCTGGCAGAGGTTGAAAACCCTGCCAGACGTTGGGTTTATTAGAAATCGGGCATTCATAATGCTCTATTATTTCATTTAAAAAGTGCATTTTAATTTATTGCGACAAAATGAGATGCGCCCGTAAGTGTTTACGCTGGAGAAATCTGACTTGAAGTTCTAAAAGCCATCAATTCTAAATAAATCACGGAATTATTCAAAGAACCATATTTTCTCTTCTGAAACTGATAACTGCTTACTGTTCACTAAAAAGATGCTCAAAAGGAAATTCAATAGAGGGAAATTTACCAAAAACATATTTCTGCTTTTGCTGACTTTAGTAATTGGCTGGTTTGTAAACCTTATTTGGTTCAAGCCATTCTCGGTGGATTTATTTTATGAGCGAATGTTTTTCGAGTACGGCTTGGCTCGCCCAGAAATGATGACCAAGCATCATATATACGAAAAATATTCTTTCAATGACTATGCTCGAAAGCTAAATTCTATTTCTACAGAAAAACTATCTGGCGATATGGATGCGCTCATCAAAAACTGGGATATGCTCAAAAGCTATAAATATTCCAAGCAAACTCCAGCCCAGAAAGTCTCCACCAAAACGCTAGATTTCTATTGGGAAATGAGCGTGTATATGCAACAGTACGAGCAGATTATGTTCTACAACTATCCAATCAATCACTTGGATGGCGTGCATATTTCCTTCATTGATTTCATGCTAAACACGCATGAAATTAAAAACTTGGCAGATGCTGAAAACTACCTACAAAGATTAAGGTACGCTCCCGAAAAAATCACTCAAACGATAAGCAAGTTCGAGTACCACACTATTCCGCCTGCCCATATTATTGATAAAGTCATTATCCAAATTCAGGATTTCATCAATGCAGACCTTGAAGAAAATCTGATTATCAAAGATTTCCATCGGAAAGTGAATAGTGTGCAGAATCTATCTCCGCAAGCAAGAAATGAATTCTTTTATGAAGTGAAAAAACTGGTGGAAGATGATGTTGTGCCTGCCTACGAATATTTGTTGCAACAGCTGAAAAGAGCAAAAGACCGCTCGGTACAATCTTCGGGAGTCTGGCAACTTGAGATGGGAGATATTTACTACAAAGATTTGCTTCGTTATCATCTCTCCAGACATTTTACCGAGATGGTTTCTCCCGATGATTTGGCTTATGAACTGATGCAGGAAATGGCAGAAAAGGAAGTTTCTCTCCGAACAATTTTCGATTCATTAGGCTACGAATCAACCGACTCCATCGAATTTATTATGGAAGATTTGGCGTACAAACCAGAGTTTCATTACAATGACAGCACTACGGAAGGCAAAATCAATTTCTTGGAAGACATAAGAGTCGAAATCCAAAAGAATAATAAAGAAATGAGTCGGCTTTTTGATGTGAGCGTAGCTAATTCCCTAGAAATAAGGGAAATGGTAACACACCGAACGCCTTACTCCTCTCGCTTTTTCTATTATCCTTCCAGTTTAGATGAATACAGAACCGCAAAGCTTTTCGTAAATACAGATACACTCGGACATATTGCCAAGTTTATGATTCCTGCAATCGTGCATTTCAACGTAACGCCTGGCGAGCATTTCATAAAAACGGTACAGCACCATCTTTCAGAACTTCCCACATTCCGAAGAGCATTGGAGTTCGATGCCTATGTAAACGGCTGGTCTTTTTATGCTCAACGCTTTCTGAAGGAAAATGGATATTATGAAGACATTTATCATGAATTGGGCAGGCAATACTACGAATTGCTATTAGCAACCCTTGCCATGACCGATCATTACGTGCATGTTCAACGGTATGAAAGAACGGATGCTGTAGAAATGATTGTAAAAACTACGGGCTTACCCAACTTTGAAGCAGAAGCTTTTGTAGATAGAGTAACTGTTGAACCTGGTAAGGCATTTGCCTATTGGGAAGGTTATAAATCTATCGTTGAGTTGCGAGAATATTCCAAAGCAGGAGCTAGGAAATCGCTTCAATCTGAAATCTTTCCACCAAACTATTTTGGGTTGTGGTCCTGTGCCACTTTCCATACTCAAAATGGTGGTTGAGCAATATGTAGCAGATGTAAAGCCTGAGGAAAAAGCGGAGTAATCCTCAATCCTCAAATCGTTTATAAAAATGCTCAATCTTCTCTAACCTCAATTGCAGAGAATTCAAATCATTGATGGAATCAACCATATTTGCCTCCACAATTTTCGATAAATGTGCTGGCACGAATAAGTTGGTTTTCATGTCCTCTAGTTGCTGTGGGCGGTCTTCGTTGAGTTGGCTTTGAAGGTCTTTCACATATTTATACAAATACTCGAAATGCTCTTTCCAATATTTCATCACGATTGGATGCGGTTTTTTAGTCAGGTATTCGGTTTTTTCACGCTTTTCCGTTTTCAGTTGGAAAGTCATGGCTTGCGAATTATGGGTAATCTGAAGCATATTTTCCTCTTTGTGCTTCTGCGCCCTCATTTTGTAAGTCAGCTTAAAATTATCGTCATATAAGCCAATTGTACTTTCCTCATCCATTTGGAGACGTTCAAACTCGCTTGCCTTAATATATTTCCCATCCATCACATTGCTGATGAGCAGAACATCGTAGAATTTCTTGTCAATCAAATACGGTTCTTCAATAGTAATTGTGTTCGGTATTTCCGTCTCCTCACGCACTTCCTGCTCAAATTGGTTGATTTCCAGCTTCAAGTTTGTCAGGTTCAGCGCAACTGAATAGCCATGTTTCCGAATCGTTTCCGCCACAATTTCCCGCAAAGCATCAATGTGGAGTGGGGAACTCCAAAGGCAATGCACCGAAAGGAAGCAATCCATTAAATCCACCTCTTTTCTATCGTTCAAAAAGGCAGAAGTTCGCAGGAGATTGACCAACTTTTTCCACCTTCTATCATACACGCTAAATGGTGTGTCGGAAGTCGCATCGTATTCATCCAACCTGTGTTTGATAACCTGAACGGTGTTCACAACTTCTTTTGGCAATTCAATTTGTTGGATTTTGCTTTCCCAATTCTCCAATTCTTCATTGCTGATTTTAGCATTTTCGGAGACCGAATCCTTATAAATATCTTCTGTATTGGTAATCATATTGAGGAAATTGCCTTTTTCCTTGATTTCCGTAAGCTCAAATCGGAGCAGAAATCTATCCCAAAGTGCTTCCAATCCTTCGCCACGAGAAGGAAGTTCGTTGGAGGCGGAAACAATCAGCTTGATATCCACCTCCTCATCTGCCTCGCCATTTCGGAAAATCTTCTCATTGATGATTGTGAGCAAAGCATTTTGGATGGATGGTCCCGGCTTTCCAGATTTCATCCAAAAAAACAACATTTGCGCCAGGCATATATCGTTCGGTCAGGCGTTGGTATTTGTCTTCATCTTTTAGTTTTTTGATTGAGACCGGTCCGAAAATCTCATCGGGCGTACTGAACTTGCTCATCAAATATTCAAAGGATTTTCCATCTTTGAAAGCGTATTTCAAACGTCTGGCAATCAAGCTTTTGGCAACTCCTGGAGGGCCCAAAAGGAAAAGACTTTCGCTCGCCACCGAAGCCAACAAACCCAATCCAATTACCTCTTCCTT
This sequence comes from uncultured Cytophagales bacterium, assembly GCA_963729615.1. Lineage (GTDB taxonomy): Bacteria > Bacteroidota > Bacteroidia > Cytophagales > Flammeovirgaceae > JBLIFI01. Next base: position 428,838 of record CAVSOI010000012.1, on the reverse strand, counting down.
TTCATAAATCCCTTCTCCCAATCCTTTTAATATCTCCGAAACTCGCTGTTTAATTTCCATGAAAGCTATAATCCTGATTGATTTCTGTTTCTATGTTATTTCCCTTTGCCTAACAGCAAGATTGGTTAAATGTTTTTGCCGTGTAAATTGCGCATGGTTTCTCTAAATGGCAACAATTTTCGGTAGTGTTAAAGTAGTAATGCTCGAACCTCTAGTACAAGCGTCCACGCTTGTACTTTTGAACTCCATAGCCTTACATGTTTCAAAACACCCAACTTTCTTTTTTTTGGATTGAATATCCGAATGATAAAGCACAGGAACAAACCTTGCTACCTACTTACCACTCTGAATAGGCAAAAAAATGTAGCATAGCACTGGTGCGCCAGTCCGATGGTGCGCCAGTCCGACACTATGGGACATTTTTATACTCGCAATGGGATTGCCGCAATGGGATTGCCCCAATGGGATTGCTCCAATGGAATTGGAAGAATAAACAGCGTGTCCCGAACCAAAAAGAAACAAGGGGCAGTCCCGCTGAAAAAGTAGTATGTTATTTATTTCCCGTTCCTAATTCTACTTTAAAACTCTAACCAAACTTGTATTTTAAGTATGATTTTGGGGTCATTATCCTAAACATCCATCTGAAGATGGATGCAATTGAATAGCTTTCTGAGTACTGATTCAATTGCCACTAGCTTCAGCTAGTGGTAAGCGGGTTTTATACTTTAAGACCATGCTACATGACAATTTTTCTCAATAGCTTAAATTTCAGCTTTTCTACCTCCCCTAACCCCTCCAAAAGGAGGGGGATTTAGCTCCTTCCCCTTTTAGGGCAGGGGTGGGGTGTGGTAAAACAGTGGCTTTCAAGAATTGTCATGTAGTATGCTTTAAGACTCTAACCAAACTTGTATTTTAAGTATGATTTTGGGGTCATTATCCTAAACATCCATCTGAAGATAGATACAATTGAATAGCTTTATGAGTACTGATTCAATTGCCACTAGCTTCAGCTGGTGGTAAGCGGGTTTTATACTTTAAGACCATGCTACATGACAATTTTTCTCAATAGCTTAAATTTCAGCTTTTCTACCTCCCCTAACCTCTCCAAAAGGAGGGGGATTTACGCCCCTTCCCCTTTTAGGGCAGGGGTGGGGTGTGGTAAAATAGTGGCTTTCAAGAATTGTCATGTAGTATGCTTTAAGACTCTAACCAAACTTGTATTTTAAGTATGATTTTGGGGTCATTATCCTAAACATCCATCTGAGGATGGATGCAATTGAATAGCTTTCTAAGTACTGATTCAATTGCCACTAGCTTCAGCTAGTGGTAAACGGGTTTTATATTTTCAGAGTCTTAAAGTAGAACCAAGCGAGACCAACAATCCATGATGAGAAATTAGGCGACTTAAAACGATATAAGTAATCAGACGAAATTATCGTAACATCTTATATTTTGTAAGTTACTGATTATCAATACGTAATTTACTGTTTTGCTATGGCATCAGCCATCCGACTTCCTGTTTTGTATTTACCTAATTAAAAAAGCATTTGGAACTCAATCCAAATGCTTTTTTGGTAGTGATAAACTGGTAAGGCTAACAAAATAAAAACCATAGCGCAAGCGTCCGCTCAATGCCGTTAAGTTAGTGTAAAGATTGCACTTTTGGGTTCAAGCGTGGACGCTTGAACCAGCGTGACACGCTGGCGCAGGTTCTTACTGGGGGCGCAATCGCCAACCTGTGCCGAAAATGGAAATCAGTCTTTGACCGGGTCACGTTGACTGGGGCGCATCGGTCGGGTCACGCTGACTGAATACGAATTTCCTTAACTTAATGGCATTGAGCTTCCGCTTGTGCCGAATTATCCATAGAGTAGCCTTACCTCTTTCACACTACCGTTTTTTTTTAGACAAGAGAAATTCTCAATTACATTTCTACTTCCTCCTCATTATTATGGTCTGCCATCATTTGCTCGTGGTCAGATTTCAACTTTGCGTGTTCTTCGGCAACTTGCTCATGCTCTGATTTCATGCGTTCATGCTCGGCTTGCAACTCTTCGTGCTGTGCTTTCATTTCCTCCATGCCAATTGTTCCAGCCGAGTGCTTGTCAACCATTTCTTGGTGCTTTTTGAGGATTTCGTTGTGTTCCTCCACCATTTGCTGATGCTTGGCAATTATGGTTGCATGTTCAGTTTCCATAGCATTATGAGCAGAATCTGACATCACTTCTTCTCCTTCTGCCATTTCTTTTGAACTGGCAAGGGCTTCGTGGTCGGCAATCATTTGCTCGTGCATTTTTTCCATGTCATCGTGCGCTTTTTCCATTTCTGCATGCTCGGTTTCCATTTTCTCGTGGTCTTCCACCATTTGCTTGTGATCTTCCGACTCCGCAGGATTTCCCTGGCAACCAATCAGAAATACTGACGCAAACAGGCAACAAGTCAAAAAATTAAAATACTTTTTCATCTAAAATAAGGGTTTTGAGTGAATAATTTCAATAGTAAAACAAATGTAAACGAATTGTAAGAAAAAAAGATGTTCTATAGAACAAAAAAACTTTCAGGCATAATACTCCCATCAGCATATTTTCAAATCTCTGTATCAACTCATCAAACTTTCCCCAACAATCATTACTTTCGCAACTGAAATTATAGAAAACTACATACTCACATTTACCGATGATTCCAGATTTTCTAAAAGAGTTCGAGTTTAATTTAAAGGAATACGAAAGAGAATTCGTCAAAATAAATGCAAATCCGAGAGAGGAAAATCCCCTTGATGATAGTTTGGACTTGAAGGATAGCAAATTTTTGGGCAAGCCATTTTTCCCACAAAACAGAAACTACCCAAAAGGCAGAGACGGAAAGCCTATGGTAATGATTGCCCAACTGAATTTTGAGCAAATTCCAACCCTAGAAAATTTTCCAACAGATGGAATTCTTCAGCTTTTCTTTTCAGCAAAAGGCTGGTATGACGATGATTGGCAAATTATTTATCACTCCAAAGAAGAATTGGAAAAACACCCGAAAGAAGATTTTTCTTTTTTGAATGAAAAGTATTACGATGAACTCCCTATCTATAAAATCCACCAGCTTTCTTTTGAGAAAGAGGTAGAGAATGGTAGTTCAGAAGACACGCAGTTTGAGTTTCTTTTCGATGGAAAACCTTACTGGGATTTTGCTGAAGGTTTAAGTGAAAATCAGGAAGAAGAATTTGAGGAATATTTTGATGCTTCTGGACACAAACTAGGCGGATATGCAACTTTTACTCAATCTGACCCAAGAGATTATGATTCCAATCAAAGAGAAGATTTTCAGATTTTGCAGATAGATGTTGATGAACATATTATGTTTGGAGACAGCGGAGTCGGGCATATTTTCATAAGCAAAGAACATCTAATAGGAAAAGATTTTTCCAAAGCTTATTTTTATTGGGATTGCTGTTGATATTAGAGTTTGTGAATAGAAGATATTTGAGTAGCTAGCGGTGTCGCTAGACCCGCCAGTCTGCGGTTGCTATAATAAAATTGTAATCATAATCTCTATGTAACTACTTAGGTTGTTTAAATTATTGATTTCCAATGTGTTATAAGTAGTGTTCGCTAAATATTTTCCTATTATAAGGACATCAAGTGTGTAACCCTATTCTTGGTTATCAAAGGCACAAGCGGACGCTTGCGCTATGGTTTGTTGTTGTTTTTGACGCTACTTACTTGCCACCATTCAAAATAGGAAGTTATTTAAGTACACCTACTTAAATTGCATTAAAAATTTAGATGTAACTTTTAAAGTTAATTAGTGTTTTATAGTAGAAATAATTTAAATAAGTACTCAAATTAGCCAAATATTCTTTGAATAGTACAATAAAAGAACTTGAGTAAGAGAGAGTATAATATGTATGAAAATAGGAAAAATAAGATAATATGCTGTTTTGTAGGCTAGAATCGCTCCAATTTTTTAATTCGCCAACTCGCTAATCCACCAATTCGCCAATTGAGTAGTTAAATCTCTATTATATATCAATCTCAACAAATTTCTCTGCAAGCTACAGCAGGTTGAAAATTCTGATAACTGTTTACTGCTCACTAAACTCCTGCCCACTATTCCCATTTCCCCCAACAATCATTACTTTCGCAACTGAAATTAGAATTTAACAAAAGTAATTTGTGGCATTCTTGCTACTAACTACATGATACTTGATACTAAGAAATGGCAAAGAATAAACCTGAACAGCACGAGAACAAATTGTTCCAAAAAATAGTGGCGCACGCCAAAGAATATGGCTTCGTTTTCCAATCTTCTGAAATTTACGATGGCTTGCAAGCCGTTTACGATTATGGCTCGAATGGAGTGGAGCTGAAAAATAACCTCAAAGAATTTTGGTGGAAAAGCATGACGCAAATGCACGAAAACATTGTGGGAATTGATTCCTCCATTTTCATGCACCCAAAAATCTGGAAAGCTTCTGGACACGTAGATGGTTTCAGCGACCCGATGATTGACAACAAAGATTCGCAGAAGCGTTATCGTGCCGATGTGTTGATTGAGGAGAAAGCCGCCACTTACGAAAAAGCGGGAGAACAAGAAAAAGCCGATGCACTTCTCAAAAAAATGGGGGAATTACTGACTGCAGAAGATTTGGCTGGCGTGAAGCAACTCATTGAAGATGAGGAGATTGTATGCGAAACTTCCAAAACAGGAAACTGGACAGACGTTCGTCAGTTCAACCTCATGTTCTCTACGCAATTAGGTTCTGTGGCAGATGATTCCAACACAATCTATCTCCGACCAGAAACCGCTCAGGGAATTTTCGTGAACTTTTTGAACGTACAGAAAACTGCTCGCCAGAAAGTGCCTTTCGGAATTGCCCAAATTGGTAAGGCTTTCAGAAACGAGATTGTAGCTCGTCAATTCATTTTCCGAATGCGGGAATTTGAGCAAATGGAAATGCAATTTTTCGTTCGCCCTGGAACGGAAGAAGAACATTACGAAAGCTGGAAAGAAGCCAGAATGAAATGGCACAAAGTTTTGGGAACGGCTTCTGAAAAGTTGAGATTCCACGACCATGAGAAATTGGCGCACTATGCAAATGACGCTTCTGATATTGAATTTGAATTCCCATTTGGTTTCAAAGAAATTGAGGGAATTCACTCTCGTGGAGATTTCGATTTGACGCAACATCAAGAGTATTCCAAAAAGAAACAGCAGTTTTTTGACCCAGAAATCAACAAGAACTATGTTCCTTACGTGGTAGAAACCTCAATTGGAGCAGATAGATTGTTCTTGGCAATGCTTTCTCAGGCTTACACCGAGTTGGAAGTAACCGAAGGCGAGAAAACGAAAACTCGTATTTTCCTCAAATTCCCACCAGCCATTGCGCCAGTGAAAGTGGCAGTTTTACCATTGGTGAAGAAAGATGGATTGGCAGAAAAAGGAAAAGAGATTTTCAACTTGCTGAAATTCGATTTCAAAACGATTTACGAAGAGCAAGCAGCAATCGGTAGAACGCTATACTCGTCAAGATTTGATTGGAACACCTTTCTGCGTAGCGGTAGATTACCAAACTATGGAAGACGACACGGTAACTGTTCGTGAGCGAGACACAACTGAGCAAGTTCGTATGCCAATTTCCGAACTAAACGCTTGGATTGGCGAACGAGTGAGCATGACGGCTCTGTTGAAGCAATTGTAGGTTTGGATTGTAAAATCAGTTGAGTTGTGAAGCCGAGATTGCAAATCTTAAATAGAATGAGATATGTTATTTCAATTGACTTCATTTCTCGGTAGTGATAAACTGGTAAGGCTAACAAAATAAAAAACATAGCGCAAGTGTCCGCTCAATGCTGTTAAGTTAAGGAGTTTCGTCTTCAGTCAGAGACTGATTTCCATTTTCGGCACAGGTTCAGAGAACCTGCGCCAGCGTTTTACGCTGGTTCGAGCGTCAACGCTCGAACCAAATTCACACTAACTTAACAGCATTGAGCGTCCGCTGGGCGGCAAACCGCTTGTGCCGAATTATCCATAGAGTATCCTTACCTCTTTCGCACTACCCATTTCTCAACTGTTCCGAACAACTTGTTTCAAACATTATAGTTGACCTGAATAATGGGTTTAAACATTTGATTATCAACAACTTAATCTCATTGTTTTTTGAGGATTCAAAAATTGAGATTTCATGTATTGCACTATTTTTAGATTTAATCAAAAACCTTATGGAAATAATTCGACTAAATTTAATAATATTAAAGCATTGATTACCATGTGCTTAAATCATTTTTAATTCTTCATTCTTCATTCTTAATTTCTCCAATCCACAATTGTACTTATCAAATACGTAACTCATAATTGGGGTAGTTGCTAAAATTCCAACGTTTGAAATAAGCATTATCGCCAAGAAATGTAGAAAAAATATGGAAAATGAAGTGACATTAGGCAAACATGTTTTGGTCATGCACTCTAGAAAAATTAGAGTCTTGCGAATTCTATTATTCGTTGCCACAATTGTGTACATCTTACTAGGATTAAATGCGTTTTTCGCTGGCCGAACTGAGGCTTCATTATTTCAATTTGCAAAAGTTGCTTCATACATAGTTGCCTATCTACTTTTAATCAATAAGAGGTATAGAATGACAATCTATATTACTTTAGGAATACCAGTAGTAAGCAGTTTGTTGTTTACTCATTTTTTTAATGTTAATGTAGGCAATTCCTACGGTTTTTTCCCAACAATTGTTTGGGTATATTATTTCATTGAAAATAGGAAAGAGGCTTTCATAACTTCGTTCTTATTACTGATTTGTTGCTTGGCTTTTCAGTATTATGAGCAATTGTATGTCCCCAATGCGCCCGCAATAGTCATGGTGGTTTCTTATTTTCCTTCCCTCATCGTTCTTTTCATTATGATGAAGCTCATTACAGATGAGATTGACGGCTACAGAGCTGATTTGATTGACAAACAGGCAGATTTAGAGACTGTCAACCAACAAATGGAGCAGAAGAACGAGCAATTGGCAACTTTGAACTCACAACTGCAAGAGGCAGTTAGTGCAGAGCAGAAAACGAGTATTGATTTGGAGATGTCCAATGCTAGGCTCATAAATATGCAGAACCATCTTGTTCAGGTAGAGAAAACCAATTCTTCTGCCAGACTGATGCGAGGCACGGTAGAGCAATTGAGCAATCCGCTCAACTTTGTTTTTGCGGGCGTAAACGCAATCATTGACGGAGAGCAAGAAGTTTCAGAAGTGTTGAGCGAATACCGAAAGCTCCATAAGCTAAAAGAGGAAGGCGAGAGGCAGGGGAAATTAGAAGAAATAAGAGCGATGGAGCAGGAAATGGATTTCGATGAATCTCTAGATGACCGAAAAGGAATTATTGGAGATACCGAGAAGGGAATCAGCCAAGTAGATGAATTGCTGCACTTGCTTACGTTATTTACGGAACAGATTTCTCCTGTAAATCTCATTCCCACCAACGTTGCCGAAATTGCACGAGAGCAAATCGGATTGCTTACTCCAAAACAGCAAGCCAGAATAGAATTGAAGGTAGATGAGAATCTGACCGAAGCTTCCGTAGCTCAAAGTGCTTTTGCCAGTTCTCTTTCACACCTCATCAAAAATGCGCTAGAATCAGGCGATGGGAAAATTGTCGTGAAACTTTGGCCAATGGGAAAACGTTGGGCTGTTTCGGTCAAAGACACAGGAAAGGGAATGAGCGACAAGGTAAAAGGGCGAGCTACAGAGCCGTTTTACACAACTAAAAAGCCTCCGCACAAAGGGGTCGGGCTTTCCATTGTTTCTCATGTAGTGCTACAACACGATGGTATTTTGGAAATTGACAGCACCAAAAATAAGGGTACAACTATATTTCTTTCCATGCCCAACTAATTCTACTTTACGACTCTTAAAATATAAAACTCGCTTACCACTAGCTGAAGCTATTGGCAATTGAATCAGCATTCAGAAAGCTATTCAATTGCATCCATCTTCAGATGTATGTTTAGGATAACCAGCCCAAAATCATACTTAAAATACAATTTTGGCTAGAATCTTAAAGTAGAACTAAGTAGTCTAGTGCATCAACTCCTAAGTTCGCATTCGTATTTTATGTTTCTTGTTTCCTTCTACTGCATTAAAATTCTTAGCCGTGGCTAGGCTATGTCGAAATGTCGAACCATCGAAATGTCGAACCATCGGATTGCCGAACCATTCAAATTTTGCTTTGTAGAAGAAAAAAATATTCCAAAAAATACCAACCAGAACTTAGAACTCAATGCACTAGTGCATCAACTCCTAAGTTTCTACTATTATACAAACTTCAGTCAGTGTGACCCGACCGATGCGCCCCAGTCAACGTGACCCGGCTAGAGACTGATTTCCATTGTTCGGCACAGGTTCAGACTGGGCTTGCATTCAACTGGGCTTGCATTCAACTGGGCTTGCATTCAAGAACCTGCGACAGCGTTTTATGCTGGTTCAAGCGGGGCTTCCCAGACGTTTGCGCTTGAACCTAGCAAATAATATAATAGTAGAAATTTAGATAATGACGAACTAGTTGTACAAAATCAATCGTGATAATATCTACCGTAAACTTATGTCCTTCTTCTTTCCTCCTTCCTCCTTCTTCTAACTTTTTATTTTCTTAAACTTCCGCTCATAGCGTTTCCGCCAGATAATTGAAATCGGAACACCAATCAGCGAAGGCCAAATCCAGGCAATAATTGAGTTGGAGTTGAAAACCATAGGATAAACAGTTGCGGAGAAAGCAGTCATTGTGGCAATATATCCACCAAAAATGTTTCCCATGTGCGAAGTCCACCAGTGCATTTTGTGTTTGGGTGGAGTGATAAACGGAATGAGATTGGTGCGGGAAATCAAAGCTCCGCCAATTCCGAAACCAATTGCCAAATAAGCAAACCCTATGTTTTTGTTCACTACAGTCTCGTAAATTCCCCAAACAATAAAAATTAGATTCACAACCAAATTCAAGATGGCGGCAAACCAATCGTACCATTTTGGAGATTGCCCTTCGTTGAGTTTTTTGAGTTTCAGAATCCTCACTCCAGCGAAAACACTGTAATAACTCAAAAAGGCAATCATAAACAAAAAGGGAATGAATTTATAAGCCGAAACAATAATTGCCGTAACGAAAACAACCGTCATGGCGTAGGAATAAATTCTCCCCACTTTTCGATGATTCGTTCCGCCTTTTTGAGTGAGGAACGCAACCATTCCCGTAATGAGGGAAATTGCTCCCGCCAAAACATGAATGAACAAGATGATTTTGATGGCAGTTGGCATAAGTACAAGTGAAAAGTTGAAAAATAGCAAAAAAGTAAAGTGTAAGAATGGAAGGTTCTATTAGTTTTTTTGGATTCAGAAATAACGAGTATTCTACTGAAAAAGCGTCTGAAAACCTTTCAAACCCCAATTATGAGTTATGTATTTGATAAGTACAATTATGGATTGGGGAAATTAAAAATGAAGAATGAAGAATTAAAAATGATTTAAGTATTTGGTAATCAGTATTTTGATTCTATGAATTTCGTTAAATTATTGTCATAAAATTTTTGATTAAATCTAAAAAAAGTACAATATAGCAAATCTTAATTTTTGACTACTCTAAAAATAACACGGCTAACTATCTAAAAAACAAAGGTTTAATCCCATTATTCGGGTTTCAACTAAAAGCGAGTTTCAGATTCGTTTAGACAAATCAACTCTACTCAATCCAACCAATCAAGAAAATGGGATGGCTAGGAAGATTTTGGGAGTTTTGGGAAGGGAAATAACCTAATGGGATGTTTGGGAAAGGATTTCAGGATTTGAAGAATAATTTTTTTCAGCTCCAGACGAACCAAATCTCGGTAGGAACTTCTAGAATCAGCACAACTAAAACATATGAAAATCTCATGTTACGCAACTATTAAAAATCGCATCTGACAAGTTCATTTCCGTAGAACAGGGCGGGGTCGCCCGTGCGATTGCAAACCCTGTTCTACGGAAATGAAATAGCTATTGAATAGCCATTTTAGAATTAAAACCGTTTACTGCGTAACATTAGTGAAAATACTACAAACCGTAGCAACTCATATTATAAACAGGAATCGAAAGTGAAGGAAGCAATCTGTTTCATAGTGATATTATTCATACTTAGTTGTGAAAAAAAGCCGACCAACTTATACGAAGTGGAAATTGATTACAATTTGTTTGGAAAGTATAGTCCTAGAAACAACAAGTGCATTTCTTCCGATAGTTTATATATATTCTACGAAACAAATTTCGATAATGATACAATCAATATTTATGTGGGAAATGAAACCTGTTCTTCTCCAAATATTCATACTGACTTCAGGCTAGGTTTTGCAGATTATCACTGTTTCGCTTTAGAAAAGCTAAAACATAGCTTAGGAATACAACTCAATGATGGTAAAATTGCTCATGTTTCTATTGATTCTTTGAAATCTAACAGATTAGCAGTTTTGTATCATCAAAATGTGCTAGAAATTAGAGTTTTAAATTATACTCCTAGTTATGAATAGTCGATGTTTTTATGCACGAAAACAAACTCCAAATCGCAATCCAAACCTCGTAAATCATAAATCCTGTTGAGTTTTCCGTAAAAAATTGGTTTATTCGTTGAGTTGGCAAAGAATTTTCTATTGAGTAGTCAGAAGAAATAGTTTGATGTTCTGATTTAAATCCCACTTTCTGACTATCAAATTTTTAATTTACCATCTTACTATTTTTCTATTTTTTACTTGTAATTTGATTTCCTAAATTGACATTATTCCAAATTTGTAGTTTTGTGTGAGTTGAAATTGCTTTTCCTTGAATGAGAGGAAATTGTGATGGACAAAAGCAGAAAAACTAGGCAAACTCACTACGAATTACTCACTACTCATTACCAAATACTATGAAACAGATTTTTTCACTTTTGCTCGTTTTGCTTTTTGCTCAGGCAAATCTGATGGCGCAAAACACTTTTCTGGATACGAAAGATTTGAGCATTTATAGAGATGCCTTAGAGCTTTTCGACAAGAAAAAGTACGGAGCGGCTCAACGCAAATTCAACGAATATAGGCATTGAAGGCGACTCGGAAGACAAACAAGTTTACTCACAATATTATGTGGCGGTTTGCGCGCTTTTTCTCAAAGCAAGCTAGTGCCGAGAAGATGATTTCCGACTTCATTACGGAGCATCCTGTGCATCCTGCCTCTAATAGTGCCTATTTCGATTTGGGGAATTACTATTTCGAGCAACAGAATTTCAAAAAAGCAACGGAATATTTGCAAAAAACCGTAGTGCCGACTCCAACCACAAGCAGAGACATTGAGGCGACTTACAAATTGGCTTATTCCTACTATTTCCAAAAAAATTACACTCGAGCCAAGCCACTTTTCAATAAAGTGAAAACAGGTTTGCACGAATATGTTTCTTTGGCGAGCTATTATGCTGCCCAATTGGCATATAAAGATGGCGATATGGAAACTGCCGTGGCAGATTTCCAACGTGCTGCCACCGACCCGCAATTCAGAGATGAAGTCGATGGGATTTTGCCAATCATTTTTTACAGACAGCAAAAATACGATGTAGTGAAGGGAATGGTGTTGGAATATGAAGGCTCTGGCAGAAAAATGAATCCGAATTTGAGTTTATTGGCTGGAGAAATCTATTTCCGAGAGAATGATTTTGTGAAAGCAGAGAAGTATTTTGGCGAATATGTAAAAAGCGGTGAGGAAGTGGAGCGTGGAGTTTATTACCGTTTGGGAATGTCAGATTTGAGAATCAATGAGCGAGACGATGCCATCAAAAACCTGAGCAAAGCAGCCGATGGCGAAGATGAATTGGCGCAAATGGCGGCTTATCATATCGGAATCACTTATTTGAGTCTGAAAAAACCTGAATTGGCAGATGTTGCCTTCAACAAAGTCCGTAGGTTGACTTTCGATAAGGAGTTGCAGGAATTGGGAGCATATTATTATACGAAAGTGAATTATGATTCTGAGAATTTTTCGGAAGTGGAAGAAGGAGCGACTTTCTACCAAGAACGTTTTCCGAATGGGAAATATTTAGATGAGTTGAGTGGCTATTCGGGTGTGGCACTTTTCAACCTCGGCAACTATGAACAAGCATTGGAAAAGTTGGATAAGAAAGTGAATAAATCTGTGAGAGAACAACAGGTTTATCAGCAGATTGCCTACAACAAAGGAGCGTTGGATTTCAATGATGGGAACTTCCGAACCGCAGTTGATAACTTGAAAAAATCGCAGCGCTATCCTGTTTCTGATTCGCTCAAAAGCAAGGCAAGTTACTGGATTGCAGAGGCTTACGCCATCGGAAATAAATATGAAGAAGCTTCAGCTTATTACAAGCAAGTGCAATCGAAATATGATATTTATACTTCTGCTTTGTACGGATTGGGTTATGTGCAGTACAATCAGCAGAAATATGCCGATGCGCTGAATTCTTTCAAATCCTATATTGAAAGACCTGGAAATAATGACCGAACCAAAAAAATAGATGCTTTGGTGCGTTTGGCAGATTGCTATTATGTAACCAAAAATTACGAGCAAGCCATCAATGTATACAATGGAGCAATTCGTGCGAATACAGAGAATTTGGATTATGTATATTATCAAAAAGCATTGGCAGAATTGGGAAGCGGGCAATTGAATGCCGCCAACCAAACGCTGGATTTTATTCTACTCCAATTTCCAGCTTCCAAAAATCTCGACAGAGTATATTTTGAGAAGGCAGAACTCAATTTTGAGGCAGGAAGGCGAGACGAAGCGGTAAAATGGTATGGGAAATTCATCCAGCAATTCCCCAACCATCCGCAAATTGCCGATGTGTATGCCAAACGAGGTTTGACCTACAATCTAGGTTGGAGAATAGCCCATCGGCTGTTCAGGATTATAAATTTGTGCATAGATAATTACCCCACCAGCTCTGGGCGCAGAAAGTGCGATTCGTTCTTTGCAGGAAATCAATGACAATGGCTATCAGGTTATGAACTTGGCAGAATACAGAAGGAAATTCTCACTCGCCAACCCAGAAAGTTCGGTAGGTTTGGAGACAGAATTTGGAGCGGCTTCCAAGGCTTTCAATGATGGAGATTATGAACTCGCCACGCAAACTTTACTCGATTTCCTAAAGAAATACCCCTCTTCCCAACTAACAAACGATGCGAATTTGAAACTAGGACAGAGCTATGAATATAGTGGAAGCCCGAAACAGGCAATTGTGTATTACAAAAAAGTGGAAGGAACTTCCAAGTTGCGAGCCATGAAAAGTGCCGCAGATTTGGAGTTGGAATTAGGTTTATATTCCGATGCAGTAACAGATTACCTTGTAGTGAAAAGGCTTGCTCCAAATAAAACCTACGAGAGTTTTGCCATTCTGGGTTTAATGCAGTCTTATTTCGGAATTGATGATTATGAAGCGGTCAATATTTATGCGAATCAGATTATCAACGAAAATATGACTCGCTATAAAAACCAAGCCTATTTGTATAAAGGAAAAGCACTGTTGGCACAGAAAAGATATACAGATGCTGTCTCCCAACTCAATTTCACCACTCAAGTTTCCAACGGAAAGGAAGGAGCAGAAGCACAATATTTGCTCGGAAAGGCTTACAGAGAACAAAAAATGTACGATTTGAGCAATCAGGCTTTCATAAACGTCCAGAAAAAGTTCGAGAACTATCCAGAATGGGTTTACACGGCTTATTTGTTACTCGCAGAAAACTTCGTGGATTTAGGAGATAAATTCCAAGCAAAAGCCACTCTGAAATCCATTATTGAGAAAGCAAAAGACGCCTGCGGTAGTTACCAAAGCAAAAATCAGATTGGAGCAGTTGTAAAGAAAAATATGTAAATGTGAAAATTTGCAGATTTGAAAATGAATTAGAACTAGCGTGTCTTTGTTTTTCGTGTGTGAGTAGCAACATTACGTACTACGCTCAAGACTATGTCGTCCCGTTGAGTATGAACTTTGATAATGAAATGAGTCCCAACGGTGACTTTATTCAATACTTCCAGCGTGGTCACATAAGTGCTACATCATTTTTAGAAAACCACTATGAAAAACACTTTATTATTCTTCTTACTCATCATCGTTTTCAGTTCTTGCACTTCGCTGAAAGCACCTACTTTCCAGTCGATTGACGGTTTGGAGGTGGCCGAATCTTCTCTGCGGAGAGTTACTGTAAATGGAAATATGGTTTTGAACAATCCGAACAAGAATAAATTGGAGTTGGATGAGATTGACGTCAAAATGCTTTCCAACGGAAATGAACTGGGGGAATTCATTCAGAATGTTAGCACGAGAGTAGATGGTTTCGCAGACTTTACTGTGCCTTTCAGCATCACTTTCGACCCAAGCAAAATGGGTGAGAGTTTGCTTTCCACGGCACTGTCAGTTTTCTCAGATGGGAAACTGAAACTCAACTTCCGTGGTCATGTCCGGGTGCGGGGAATTGACAAGAAAAGAGGTTTCAACATCCCGATCATTTATGGGCAAACCATTAAAATCAACAAAAAGTATTGAGGGAATTACGATTTACGAGGTACGATTTTTTAAGAAAGCAATATTTCTCATTCTACGTTTATGCTATAAAATCATTCCATGGTTTCATACAATGTAGAATCAGTTCGAGGTTTTGCCTGTGCCGATAACCTTTTGGTTGTCGTAGAATCATTTATTTTGCGACTCAAAATCGCTTTTCACTGCGTATTAAGTATAAATAATTGTACATCGTAATTCGTAAATCCAAAATCATAAATGAAATCCAACAAATTCATGTTCATTGGCGTAATTGTCGTAGTCGTTCTCATCATGTTCTACTCGTTGAGTTCCGAACAGATTGATACCGATTATTTGGAAGATTTGACCGAATTCAGAGGAAAGAAAAACGACCGATTCAAAAATAATGAGACTGATTCCCCATTCGATAAGGAGAATAGGGCAGAGTTCGATAGCCTAAATTACTTCGCAGTAAATCCTTACTACCGAATCCAAGCAGACTATGAGCGATTGGAAGAAAATGAAGTGGTGGAAATCCCGACCACGGAAGGTGGAGAGCCACAAAAATACATCCGCTTCGGGAAAGCAGAATTTCCAATTGGAAGGCAAAGAACACGAAGTCATTTTATTGAAACCCTTCGATAAGCAGAATGTGCCAACTCTTTATCTCTTTTTCAAAGACAAAACTTCTGGCGAAAGCTACCTACGGAGGCGGAAGATATGTGGATGTTACGCCTGGGAAAACCTCTTGCATCATCGATTTCAACATGGCGTATAATCCTTATTGCGCTTATAACAGCTACTATATTTGCCCAATCCCACCGAAAGGAAAACTATTTGGAAGTGCCGATTGAAGCGGGAGAGAAGGTGTATGGATTGAGAGAGTAGAAAAAATGGAAGAGGGAATATAATCTGATGATTTTCAAGTTGAACTTTTATTTTTTTTACATCCTTTATTTCCTGTCCTCATTTTTTATTATTATAATAGCGCATATTAAATTTTTTATTCCAAAATAACCATTTTACAATGAAAAAGTCAATCGAAAAAAAGCAGGTGTCAGCTAAGTTGAAAGCACTCAAACTTGCTGAAAAAGAATTAAAAACTATCAAAGGTGGATTTACTTTGATAGAGTTTCTTGGAAGAGGAAAAGGAGGGTGATAAATTCAAGAAAGAAATGATTTAGAGGCACAGGATTATGAAATCCTGTGCCTCTTTTTATATGTAATTCGAGACCATCGCTCTATAAATTCCATCTTTTTTAAGAAGTTCTTGATGGCTCCCACTCTCAGCAATTACTCCATCATCTAATACATAAATCGAATCCATATTTTTAATAGTGTGGAGCCTGTGCGCAATAGATATTATGGTTTGCTTAGAAAAATAATTAAACACATTTTCCATAATAATTGATTCTGACTTCACATCTAAAGCACTACTTGCTTCATCCAAGATTATCATTTCCGGATTTCTTAAAAACAGTCTGGCAAATTCTAATTTCAGTTCCTGTCCCTTTGATAGCATAATACCTCCACTTCCAATCCTTTGATTGATGCCATAATAATTGGACTCTACGAATTCTTTAAAATCTGCCAACTCAATTGCTTCCCAAAGCTCATCTTCCGAAGCAGTTGGATTGATAATTCTTAGGTTTTGTTCAATAGAGGTGTTGAGAATCAAGGGCTTTGGTGAGAAAAAGAAAACATTCTTCCGTAGAGTCGTTAAATCTAACTCCTTCAAGTCTTGATTTCCGTATTTTATAGTTCCATCGTAATCTAGATAAAGCCCTACTAACAATTTAGCAAGGGTAGATTTACCACAACCATTTCTGCCTACAATCCCAACTTTCTGCCCGAATGAGATGTCAAGATCAATCCCTTTTAATACATCATTCTGATTGTCATTATACCTAAAAAATAAGTTGCCTATTGAAATTGAAGGCTTAGAAGGCAATTCACTTTTCTTATAATGATTCTCTGGCGTTTGAGATAAAATATCGTTCAGTCCTGTCAGCAACCCAGTAACCTGTGGGTAAAGCAAGAAGAGGTTGACCAAGCTTTTTAGGCTTCGTTGCCCTAGATATAAAAGCCCAAACATAGATATTCCGCCTCCGATACTTATTTCATCAGAATGTGTGTTGAACAGGAGTAAAAAAAAAGCACAAATGAACCCTACTTTCTCAACAAATTCAGATAGAGTACTTAACTGGATATACTTATCATGCTGCTTATTACTTTCCTTTAACTTAGTATGAAAGCTTGCTCTCCAAGAGGCGGTCTGATGTTCTTCTAATCCCAGTAATTTAATCTCATTCATGCCCAAAAGCGAATCTAAAATTTTAGAATAGCTATTCGCATTAGAAGCATTTACTTTGCTTTGCAGTACTTTCAGATGAGGAGCCTGATAGAAATACATCACAAATAACAGGCTTAGGAACGCTATGAAAATGAAACCTATAAACAGACTCTGAATTAAAATTGCTATCAATAATGGAACAATAAATACGCTATTGATTAACCATTGCAATGTCTGTTTACCAAAAAGAACTTGAGTTCCCATTGTCTCATTAAAACGGAAAATTAAATCTTCATTCTTGTGAGAATCAAAGAATTTTTGCTTCGCATAGATGAATTTCTCGAAAAGTTCTACAAAAAAGTCTTTACTGAAATTGGTCTGAACATTATTCAGATATTGCTCTTTTTTATAGTTTAAAAGGTAGTAAAAACATAATAACAAGGTTGCGTAGGTTGTTTTGATCCAAAGAGAGTCATTAAAGCCTTCATCAATAAGCTTATCTACAAGGTAAGCAATTACAAAAACAGCAAGAATTTCTAAAGTGATTATAAGAAAATCATAAAAAACCGCTTTTAAAAGTCTTGTTTTTACTTTTGACAAATGCTTCTTGAAAAAAGCGATGAAATGGGAATTTTGCTTCAGAAGCCAGTTCTGTAAGCTGATTAGCTAATTTGGTTTCCAAAGCGTCCTCTCTCGGAATCACATTCACAGCAACCTTTCCCCACTTGTCTATAAATTCCGTTTTTTTCATACGTACCAATCCCTTGTCTGGGTCAGATGCCTTTACATAAGTATCTCCCATTTCATATACTACAATAAAATGATTGATATTATAATGAACTATGAATGGCAACTCCATCAGTTCAAGGTCATCGTAGGTGAGTTGGTAGGCTTCTGCTTCGAATCCTAAATCTCCAAACACCTCAATAATTTTTTGGAGATTTATCCCATCTTGTCCCATGGCAATATGATGTGCCAAGGGAATTTGTAGATTAGGTGCTCCATAATATTTACAGATAATGGCAATAGCTGTACTGCCACATTCCATTCCTAATTGTCTGATTGCGGGAAATCGGCTGAGCAGATTACTTATTTTCTTCATAGGACGCTACCGTTTTTTCCAATTCCAAATACCATTCTGTTCCAAATTTCCTCTCCAAAGCCTCTTTTAAAAATTTGTAGAGAGGTATTTGAATCTTGGAACCAAGTTCGCAGGCAGGGTTGCACATTTCAAAATGTTTGTAAACCAATGCCTCGAAAACATGCCCTTCTACTTCATAGTCCAAAACTCTGATTGGTGCTAGATGGCAAAATAGAGGTTTTTTAAAGTCGCTTTTTCCAGTCTCATAAGCCTTCTCTATTCCGCAATTGATTTGCCCTAGTTCATTCCTTACTGCATATACACATTCTTTGTTCTCATGAAGATGAGTGTGCCCATTCTCTGCAAATTCATTTTTCGATAAATAAGCCACTGATTCATCCGAAAGAAAAGGAGCGATAAATTCATAGTTATTAGCTATTTTTTTTTCTTCATCGGGTGTAACTGGTGCGCCAGATTTGCTGTCTGGGTTTGCGCAACAAGCTCCTTTGCAGGCATTTAAGTCGCAAACAAAATAGCTTTTGATAATATCTTCATCGACAAATGTATCTTCTACAATTAACATGAGTAGTAGTTGAGGTTAACAAATATGACATTTCACAAATGTAATATTTGCTATTGAAATATGAATCAATAAAATTGATTTCATAGAAGTCAGAAAAAAAACATTATTTTAGTGATGACTTCAATGGGCTATACTTCTAACAGATGTACTATACAAAACTCAAAAATATCAGAGGATTTAGTTTTCTGCTATTTCTCCTTCTTCCCTTTGTGGCTTTTCCACAAAAAAACGCTAAGCTTGATAGCTTACTCAATATTGCCGAAACCTCTCAAAATGATTCTATAAAGGCATATCATTACAACAGAGTGGCAGTTACCTATTTTGGCTCTAATCCTGAAAAGACTATTGAATTTGGAGAAAAAGCATTGAAAATAGCTGACAGAAACAATATTAAAACCATAGAAGCATCTGCCTATTACAATATTGGAGTAGGATACTTTCTAAAAAGCAACTACCCTACTGCACTTTCCAATCTCATAAAATCCAACCGAATTTCTGAACAGATTGGTAACAAAGTTTCTTTGGGGAGAGGGTTGAACTTGGCTGGTGGAATTCATTATCGGCAATCAAACTATGAGTTGGCATTACAGAGTTTCGAGGAAGCTATTCAGATTTTCAGGAATTTGAAGCAAGAAGGGCAAGCTGCCAAACTACTCATCAACTCTGGAGAGATTTACCTCAAAACAGGCGAATTGGAAAAAGCTTTGGCTTATGAAATGGAAGCTTTGGAGATTGCCGAAAAGCTGAATCAGTTTGGAGATATTGGCTTTGCCAACGGAATTCTTGCGCAGGTTTACGAGAAAAAGGGCGAGTTCAGAAAGGCGTTGGACTATGTGCAAACTGCCTTGCCAAATTTCAGGAAAGTAAACGCCAAAACCTCTTTGGCGGAGTATTCAGTAGTTGCCTCCCGAATCCACAATGAGCTGGGAAATAACAACTTGGCAGAAACTAATGCTCGGGAAGGATTAAGATATGCACAGGAATTGAAAGCAAAAAACTGGATTCAGGAAGCCTATTTGGCACTTTCTGCCACTTTGGAGGCGCAAGGAAAGAATTCAGAGTCGCTTGAATTCTACAAAAAATACAATGCACAGAAAGATTCTATTTTCAATTCTGAAAATGCAGAGAAGTTGGCAAATCTCCGCTCTCAATATGAAATAGAACAACACGAAACCCAACTCAAACTCCAATCGGAAGTCATTGAGGAACTGGAGGAAAAACGATTTTACCGAAATATTTTTGTCGGATTGATGGGTTTGGTAGTCGTTGGTTTGGTATTTTTCCTTACGAAACTGAGAGGGAAAAATAAACTCCTGAGCCTGTCCAATGAAGAAATCAATGAACAGCGAGAGGAAATCACAGCACAACGGAATAATATCGAAATCAAAAACAAGGAAATCCAGAAGAAGAATAAAAATATCATGAGTAGTCTGCAATACGCCAAACGTATTAAGCAAACGCTTTTGCCAGCGAGCGAAGAGGTAATCAAGCATTTCCAAGATGGTTTCATCCTCCTGAAACCAAGAGATGTGGTCAGTGGCGATTTCTACTGGTTTCAGAAACTCGAAGATGGCAGAAAAGTGATTGCCGCAGTCGATTGCACGGGGCATGGCGTGCCTGGCGCACTCATGAGCATGATTGGCACCGAGCAACTCACGGAAATTATCAACTTGGAAAACACAACAGAGGCCAATAAAATCTTGGAAAGGTTGCATTTGGGGATTATTGGATTGCTAAAGCAGGAAACTGGGGAAAACAAAGACGGAATGGACATTGCCATTTGCGTAGTGGACGAGGAGAACAAAAAAATGCAATTTGCAGGAGCGCAAAACCCAATTATCTACTTCCAGAATGGAGAACTTACCATTATAAAAGGTGATCGGAAATCAATTGGCGGGAAATCAAAAAAGCAATCTGGCGAGAGAACTTTTACAAAACATGAAATAGATATTTCCACTCCAACCACTTTCTACCTACTTTCCGATGGTTTTCAAGACCAATTTGGCGGAGCAGACAACCGCAAATTCACACTCAAAAGGTTGAGAAATACGCTTTCCGAAATCCATCAAATCCCGATGGCAGCACAGCAGATTAAGCTAGAAAAAGATTTGCAAAACTGGATGGAAGCAGGAAAAGAAAACCAAGTAGATGACATTCTGCTCATGGGCTTTCGGGTTGGAGATTGATGTTTTAAGACTTTTGAAGAATTCCGAATTCAGTCTATTCTCTGTAACTTAGAGGCTAAACAACAGAAACGAGAATGGTAGAGGAACTAAGAAATATTGAAGAAGAATACTTTGAGTTGGAAAGAAATTCTGAGGAGAAGTATGAATTCCACAACGGAGAAATTGTGGCAATGCCTAGCGGAACAAAAAGACATAGCAGAATTGCTTTTAGCGTAGGTGCTTTTATTGATAGAAAATTGCAAAATAAGAATTGCACAATATACAATAGCGATTTGACCATTGCGGTACAGAGCAAAAACAGCTACTACCACCCAGATTGCACGGTGGTTTGTGGCGATACGAAAATTGATGATTCCATTGCCGAAACCAACCCAACCGTAATTATAGAAGTGCTTTCAGAAAGCACAGAAAAGTTTGACCGTGGCGAGAAATTCCATGCTTACCAAACCTTAGATTCCCTGCAAGAATATGTGTTGATTTCCCAGCACAAACCTATGATTGAGATTTTCACGAGAACGGAATCCGATTTTTGGTTGCTTAGGATGCAAAGCGATATGAATGGGAAAATCATGCTCAATTCCCTCCAAGTTGAATTAGATTTGTCGGAAATTTACAGAAATGTGGTTTTTGATGAACAAGAACAATGATTGATAGGACTAACTACAAGTAAAAAATAGAAATATAGTAAGAAAGTAAGGTAAACATTTGGCATTCAGAAAGTTGTATCCAAATCAAAATGTCAAATAACCTGGGCGCATCTCATTTTGTCGCAATAAATTAAAATGTGCTTTTCAAATGAGAATAATGAATGGCAGATTGCTGATAAACCTAACGTCTGGCAGGGTTTTCAACCTCTGCCAGCGTATGCTTTTTTTAGTGTACGACATTTTGAGATGCGCCCAATAACCTTTACCACTTACTCATATTATAGAATTTGAGTACACCAGTTTGATTTTGTTTTAACAAAAAATCCACTCCTACGTTTTCTGAAAAAGAACCCAATATGAAAGTTTTGAGAATTATAAGTTTAAGATTGAACCTTTATGATTCGAGCGAGTCTTGGCATTAAGAATCATTTACTATTTTATTCATATCTTTGAACTTATGTTTTCCGAAAACAAACCCTATTTCAGCATTGAAGATTTAGCTTCTCTCAATCTCCCGCCAATTATTGTGTGGGCAATTCCAGTGATGCTTTCGTTGGTTCTGTTGGAGTATATATTGGAGCAACGAAAGAATAGAAGAACCTACAAAGGTCGTACTTTTTGGCCTTCTGTAGGGATTGGAGCGGGGAATCTTGTTTTTACTGCATTGAGCCAAGTGCTAGTTTTTACCATCATTCTGTTTTGTTTCAATCTCACGCCATTCTACTTTCCAATAACTTGGTGGTCTTTCATTCTCTGCTACATCGCCTTGGATTTTTGCCGCTATTTGGCGCATAGAGTAGCGCACAGGCAACGTTTTTGGTGGGCGACTCACGTTACGCATCACTCTTCTGAAGATTATAATTTTGCAGTTTCCTTTCGGCTTTCTTGGGTGCAACAACTGAAACTGGTTTTCTTTTTGCCCATTGCCTTGGCCGGATTTCACCCTGTTGTTTTCTTCGTTTGTCACCAAATTGGCGTATTATATCAATTCTGGATTCACACCGAAACCATTGATAAAATGCCAAAATGGTTCGAGTTCATTTTCGTAACTCCTTCGCACCACAGAGTGCATCACGGAACCAATGAGCAATATATAGATAAGAATTTCGGCTCATCGCTCATTATTTGGGATAGAATGTTCGGCACTTTTGAGCCCGAAGTAGAAAAAGCAAACTACGGAATTACCACACCAATCAACTCCATCAATCCCATCCGCCTAGTTTTCCATGAGTTTGTAGATATTGGGAAAGATTTGCTGAAAGTCCGCAACCCGAAAGATGCAATGAAAGTGCTTTTCAGTCCGCCTGGCACTTGGCAAAATCCAACCAAGAAAAAAGAGGAGAGAAAAGAAGCTGTTTCAGTTGAGGAAATTAAACCTATTTCTTAAGTTTTCCAATTTGAAGATTGAATCTAAATAATAATCAATTTAGTTTTTTGAGAAAGAATAAGTTCGCTTTATGATACTTTCAGAATTTTTTTTGTGAAATTTCTCGTATTTTCACAAAAACTAATAATGAGTTAATCAATCAAATTATTATTGTCAGACAAGGTATGGAGTGGATTATTGAACAGAATATGATTCAGAATGACGACAAGAACATATTAAACATTGAATTAGGCGCTGGATGTGGATGTTTTGGGAAAACATATTTTTCAAAATGCTACACTACTGATATAGATAAAAAATATAAAGATAATTGTCAAAGATACTGTTTAGACTTTACTTGTAGTGCCATTAGTCTTCCTTTTGGAAACAATAGGTTTGATAAAATAATCCTATGTAACCCTTATGGTTTTGGCTTTCGGGATGAGGAAGATGCCTTCTTATTCTTGTCAGAAGCAATAAGAGTTCTTAATACAAAAGGAGAGATAATTGTTATAGGCAATGAAAAGAATGCTTATGCGAAACCTCAAAATATTAAACGGGTAATTGATGAGTACATGTTGACAGAGGATGATAAAATAGACATCTCAACTTTTATCAGAGATATAGATCCATCGATTGATTATCCAAAGTACGTTTTTTATCAGAGCGATTTAAACCTACCGACAATACCTAATAAAGAAACTGTAATTTTCATAGATAAAAATGTTATTTCGATATGAATTACACAGAACTAAATACTGAAAATCTTGCTGGATTTCGCAAAAGTATCGATAATCTAAGACTATCTGACAAAAAAAACACGACTAAGAATCTCTATAAAAGTTTTTTTTATGAACATCTTAATAGCATTGTAGCGCTTGGATTAATCATCATTAAGGATACTGGAACATTCGAGATTGAAAATCTAGACGAAAGAGTTTATCACTCTTTTGAACAATATGTATTAGAGAATTCGGCTATTATAGAAAACGAAATACCTGAAAACGTTGATGATGATTTTGTATATGATACTAGAAAAATTCTAAAGAACAGATTGAAAACATCATTATCTCCCTTTTCCGACAAGGCGGATGTATTACCTTTCATTAAAGACACCGCTAATGGTTTTGAGAATTGGTTGACTTATAAATTGATGCATCCAAATACTAAGCTAAATCCTTGGGAAGGAATTATGAAAATAGTATTTAATAATGGTTGCGTAATAAACGTATCAGATGAAAAAGACTTTGTAAAGTCATATTATGGGGAAATCTATGAGAAAGTAGACGATGATGAAAAAGACAATATAGTAGTAATGGCAAAAGGAACTGGGAAAGTCAATGCTACATTAGTAGATAATCGATATTCAATACAAACTTATGTTCTAGACTATCTGAAAAAAAACGCATCTGGTGTTCAGAACCTGAAGACTAAAAGTAATATATTGAACCACATTGCTAGCAATTACGGTAAAGATTTGAAGAGCTATGTACTAGACAAAAATGTCTTATTGCCACTTAAACGAGAAGGTTTAATTGGTTCTAATACCAATGGCATGTTTTACATAGAAAATGTAAGTGATTTAGATGCTAGCTATCAGCATCATCTTACTAAATTAAAGGGTATCATTTATACAATGGATAGGCAAAAAAACAGAGCTATTGATATGGGCGTAAACGATATTCAAAAATTTAATCAGCATAATGATTTGTCTTTCTAATTTTATTAATTGCACTCAACTTATAGAGGTCAGCTTTAAGAGCCTTTATTTTTTGGGTTAACTGTTTATAAAAATCCAACCAAACCCGAATCTCTCTAATACAAATTCCCTATTTTTGCGCTGTGAAAGCAAAATATCTAACAAAACAGGCAATTGCCGATTTTATTGACTCGGCTCTCCGAGAAGATGTAGGCGATGGAGACCACTCGACCTTGGCTTCTGTGCCAGCAAATGCGCAAAGTAAAGCGCAACTCATTATCAAAGGCGAGGGAATTATTGCGGGGATTGAATTGGCGGAAATCATTTTCCACCATATTGATTCGGAGCTGAAAGTCGATTTGCTCGTGAAAGATGGCGATTCGGTCAAGTTTGGAGATATTGGATTATACGTTTCTGGAAAAGCACAATCCATTCTGACAGCAGAACGTTTGGTGCTGAACTGCATGCAGAGAATGAGCGGAATTGCCACTTACACGAACGAAATTGCCTCCCTTTTAAAAGGCACAAAAACCAAAGTGCTCGACACCAGAAAAACAACTCCCAACTTCCGAATGTTAGAGAAATGGGCAGTTTTGATTGGCGGAGGGAAAAACCATCGTTACGGTTTGTTCGATATGATTATGCTGAAAGACAATCATGTGGATTATGCAGGAAGCATTACCAATGCAGTAAAATCTACCGTAAAATATTTAAAAGAAACGGGCAAAGATTTGCGAATTGAAGTGGAAACCCGAAATCTGGAAGAAGTGCGAGAAGCTTTGGCAGTTGGAAATGTAGATGTAATCATGCTTAGACAATATGTCTTACGAAATGATGACAGAAGCCGTTGGCATTATTGATGGACAATGCGAAACCGAGGCTTCTGGCGGAATAACCAAAGAAACTATAAAGCAAGTGGCTGACATGTGGAGTCGATTTCATTTCCGTTGGCGCACTCACTCACTCCATCAAAAGCATGGATATTAGTTTGAAAGCAGTCGTGGAATAGTCCAAAGTCTTTGGTCTAGAATAAAATTAAATTATAAATAAGTCAAGTAAACGCTAGTAAAAAGTTTTTTTTCTCATACCTGATACTAACTACTTGATACTCATAAAATGAACCACTTACAAAGACAACAGCAACAACAGGCGCAAGCAGAATCGAGAGGTGTACGAACGGCAAAAACCAAGAAGTTTCAGCTAGATACCAAAACCTATGTTTGGATGGCACTGAAAGGTGTTTTGCTCAAATTCTGGTGGGCATTTCTTGATTCCCGTGGCAATTATGCTTATTTCAATTCCTTTTCCGCAAGCTTTTGGCTGGTGTTTGGGAATTGCCATTACACTCACTAGTTTTGTGGATTGTGTTCTGGGTAATTCAGTTTACGGGAATCACGCAGATGGAACAGTATAAATTCCTTGTTCGAGAAAGTGAATTATGAAATCAGCACGCAACATATCCTGATTAAACTGAACGCAAAACAAGGAATGCCAGTACTTGGAATCAAATCCAGTCTGGCAAGGAAAGGCGAAAGACCATTATTATTTCTCGCTTTCTTTGGCGCAATTTATCTACTTACCTTTCGAGATTTTCAAGAATGAGAATGACATAAAGTTTGTAGATACCATTCTCAAAAGAAAGAACTTGTTGAAAAGTGCTGAAAATGGAGAGAAATCTCCCGTAGCATAATTTTTTGTAGCATAAAATTTTACTTTTGTAGTAGCATTTTATGCTTCGTTTATTTCTAATTTCCCCAAAAAAACTGTAAATTGAGTTTGAATTATCTTTGTGAGCCTATTCAAAATTCAATTTACTAATTCAAAAGCTGTTTGCACAAAGCTATTTCATCATTTGACTAATTGGAAACGATTACTGCAACTGATGAAATAGCGCAAGATGCTTTAAAATGTATGAAACCACTCTTGCCAGAACCCGACTCTGTCCTTTTTTCTTAATTAAAACCCTCTTTGCCGAAATGAGTGGTCAGTTAATTATATTGTTTGGCACACTTGCCTTTTCGGCATTTTTTTCTGCTGTGGAAATCGCTTTTGTGTCTGCCAATAAGCTACATATTGCCATTCAGCAACGTAAAGGAACAATGGTTGGGAAAATCCTCTCGAAATTTTCCCATAACTCTTCCTACTTTTTGGCAACTACTTTGCTAGGAAACACCATTGCTTTGGTAATTTTCGGAAGTGTGGCGGCCAATTTGTTGGTTGAACCGATTGAAGAATTGGCTTAGGAATTATACCGTGAACGAAAATGTAGTGAGTTTGGGTGCATTGCTCATTCAAACAGTAATTGCCACAATTGTAGTTTTAGGAACTGCCGAATTTCTGCCCAAAAGCATTTCCATGCTCAATCCTTTGGATTGCTATCTTTGCAGCATTGCCAATGAATATCATCTATATTGTTTCCTATCCGCTTTCTTGGCTCATTGTAAAACTTTCTAAAGTGATGATTACCAAAGGTTTACGAATGGAGTATAAAGAAGACCGACCTGTTTTCGGCTTAACAGATTTGAGCCAATACATCAATACAGTCAGTGCCGCAGGAAGATGAGGAAAGCCATATTGACACCGAAATTTTCAGCAATGCGTTGGAGTTCAAAACCACGAAAGTGCGGGAGTGCATGATTCCGCGAAAGGAGATTGAGTCAATTCCTTTGGATAATTCAATTGATGATTTATCGATTATTTTCATCACTTCTGGACACTCCAAAATTCTGATTTATGAGGAAACCATTGATAATATTGTTAGGCTATTGCCATCATTTGGACTTGTTCAAAAAGCCGAAAATCATCAAAGATATTCTGAATGAAATCATGATTGTGCCAGAAACCATGTTGGCAAATGACTTAATGATTAAGCTCATTTCCGAACATAAGAGTATTGCTTTGGTCGTAGATGAATTTGGTGGCACTTCAGGAATTGTAACCATTGAAGATATTGTGGAGGAGATTTTTGGGGAAATTGAAGACGAACACGATGAAGACGATTGGTTTTTCAAAAAAATGGATGATGAAAGATATATGCTCTCTGCCCGCCACGAAGTAGATTTCCTCAATGAGAAATACGGTTGGGAAATTCCCGATGGAGATTACGAAACACTTGGCGGCTACATTCTATGCTGAAAATGAGGATTTCCCCGAAGTGGGCGAAATGATTGAAACCGATATGGCAAAAATAGAAATCAAATCGAAGCAAGATGCCCGAATTGACCGAGTTTTGGTTACACTCAAAGCCTACCGAAAACGATTCAAACGATTAGATTTTTCATAATTTTATCATTACAATAGACTACGATAATTTGTTTCAACGCTTTTCAAATCAAAATGCTGTTCCAAAGCACTGTACTTCGGACTTCCAAGTCCGCCAAGCTAAAACCACAAGTGAATAGTCTGTGCTATGGACTGGAAATGTTCGATTTTAAGAGTAAAAGAAAATATAGTTTTCTAACTTTTCAATTCGCCAATTGAATATTTACATAATGAAGTTTATGAACAGAAGAAATTTGAGTAGCTGGCGGTGTCGGCAGACCCGCCAGTCTGCGGGTGTTATGATACAAT
Source organism: uncultured Cytophagales bacterium (assembly GCA_963729615.1). GTDB lineage: Bacteria > Bacteroidota > Bacteroidia > Cytophagales > Flammeovirgaceae > JBLIFI01. The sequence continues at coordinate 400,890 of CAVSOI010000012.1, read as the reverse complement.
TGTGTTCATAATCACTAATAGACCACGATAATTTTTTGAATGCTCATCAAATCGAAATACTGTTCCAAACGCTGTACTTCGGACTTCCAAGTCCGCCAAGTTACTACGACAAGTAAAAGACTGTTTTTGATAAAATCCAGCCATGACAAAAACCTGCCTCATAATTGACGACGAAAAACTGGCTCGCAACCTCATTGCCGAGTTCCTGGAAGACATTCGACGATTTGGAGGTTTTAGGGCAATGTGCCAAAGGCAAAGAAGCGGTGGTGGAAATCAACAAACACAAACCAGATTTGATTTTTTTGGATGTGCAAATGCCCGATTTCAACGGATTTGAAGTATTGGAAATGATTGCCCACAAACCTGTGGTAATTTTCTGCACCGCCTTCGACCAATATGCTTTGAAGGCTTTTGAGCAACACGCCATCGATTATTTGCTGAAACCAATTGACCAAGACAGATTCAGACAAGCCGTAAATAGAGCTTTGGAGCAAATTGAAAAAAATAAAATGATTTTGGAGCTTTACTTGGACACGGTAAAAAGTGCCAATCCAAAGATTTACCCAAGCCATGTAATTGTGCAGAAATCCAACAAAATGCTCAATCTGCCCGTGGCGGAAATCATGTATTTGGAAGCTTCTGGAGATTACACGGTTCTGCACACAAAATAAGATGAATATGTCAGTTCCAAAACGCTTACTTCTTGGCTGGAACAACTCAATTCCCAGCTTCTTCGTCAGAATCCATCGCTCCAACATTATTAATTTCCGCTATTCTGAAAGAAGTGGAAAAGCATTTCAAAGGCGGTTTAATGGCAACTATGCAAAATGGCAAACAACTTTCCGTCAGCCGAACTTATGCCAAAGAATATTAAGGATAGATTGGTTTGAGCAGATAGTGAAATGGTAAGAAAGTGAAATAATAAAGTTGGGTCTGGAATGAAAAAATTTAGTGATTTTAAAGAAGATGGCGCAAATTGGATAACTCTTGGTTCTGGAGAATTTTATCCTGATATTTTGGTTGATGCTTGTAATCTTTATCACCCTGTCCTGGAATTGTTTAGTCAACTTCTCAAAAAATCTGAAAGTTCATCAAGGCTGTTTATTCAAATTGCAGATACTAAGCAACCTTGGATGAGAATTCAACTTTGCCGAATATTTAGAAAATACGTTAGTCCGAATACATCGGTTGAAATGCTCAAAAAGAAATCGAAAGCAAAATGGGTTTGCGAGCAGTTTGGAAAAGATTTCAGGTCGATTGTTGAAGTCCAAAGAGTTTTTCTTTCAAGACCAATGCCAGATGAAGCACTTTGTGCACTTTTGTGGGAGTACAAAAGTAGAGGTCAAAAGGGATATGATTTGACGGAAAGAATGTTTGAGCTTTTGAGAAGCAAATTCCCAGAACTTGAGATAACTGGTCCAGAAAGAGCAGGAAGGGACATCAGATTGGGAGATATATTTGAGGATTATCCAAAAACAGATAGACCAGTTGATTTTATGATAAAAGAGGGAAATGATATTTTGGCGATTGGATTTGCGAGATATGACGGAGACAGAGGTGGCTCGCAAGAAGATGACCGAACGGGAGGCTACCGAAATGCATCCAACGAACTTTTAGCTTACGCATTAGCAAAAGACCTGAGAACTAAAATCATTTTCGTTAATGATGGCCCCGGTTTACTTCTCGGTTCTATGTGGAACGACTATAGTTATATCGAAGACCATTCAGATGACATTTTGGTCGTTACATTGAGAATGATTATGGACAGATTGACCTACGAATGGCTGAAATCTTAAAACTATGGCAACTGGAATCACAAAGAAAAATTGGCAGGAAGAAACGACTATTATAACTGATGAAAATTTTGAGGGTTCATCTGGTTATGAACTTAAATATGACGGCAAATTACATGCATCTGAACTTATAAAGGAGCTTCCAAAACAAAAATACAACAAAATATTTGGAAATGGAGATGACAATTTCCTATTCAATGGAGATAATTTAGATGTTCTAAAACATTTAATCCATGAGAGAAAATTAAAAAATAAAATTAAGTTAGTTTACATAGATCCACCTTATGGAACAAACAGCGTATTCCAATCAAGAAATCAAAAAAGTTCTTACAAGGATGATTTGATTGGCAGTCATTTTATAGAGTTTATCAGAAAAAGGCTGATTCTTCTTCGGGAACTTCTATCAGATGACGGTTCTATTTATGTTCATTTGGACAACAACATGGCTTTTGAAATCAAATTAATAATGGATGAGGTTTTTGGGGCAAAGAATTTCAAAGGTTTTATATCCAGAAAGAAGTGTAGTAATAAAAACTACACAAAAAACACCTACGGAAATATCTCTGACTACTTATTATTCTATTCAAAATCTGAAAATTATGTTTGGAACAGAGCTACATTGGCTTGGACAGAAGAAAAGATAAAAAAAGAATATCCTTGTATAGATGAAAGTACGGGGAGAAGATTCAAGAAAGTGCCTATCCACGCACCTGGCGTTAGGAATGGGGAGACAGGAAAGATGTGGAAAGGAATGATGCCCCCAAAAGGGAAGCATTGGCAGTATTTACCAAGCAAATTGGATGTTTTTGATGAAAATGGAGACATTTATTGGTCAGCAACGGGAAATCCGAGAAGAAAAGTTTGGTTCGATGAAAACAAAGGAGTTGCGGTACAAGATATTTGGACTGATGTGCAAGATTCAGTAAACCAAAATATTAAAATAACAGGATATCCCACAGAGAAAAACCCAAATTTACTCGAACGAATTATAAACGCATCCTCAAACGAAGGTGATTATGTTTTAGATTGTTTTGCAGGTTCGGGTACTACTTTAGGTGTCGCAGGACAACTAAAAAGAAAATGGATTGGCGTTGATAATAGTTCGGAAGCGATAAGAAACGTGTTCAAAAGGTTTTTCAGAGGGTTGGAACAAATGGGTAATTTCAAATCTAGTAAAACTCATTCAAACGATGAATTAGACCAAATGAAACTGTTTGAGCCAAATTCTAAATATAAATCTGGTTTGTCAAAGACCACGGATTTTGAATTCTATGCTGATAGTAGATTTGAAGATAAGGCATTTTGTATTTACGAAGAATATCAAGGATAGATTGGTCTGAACAGATAGTGAAATGGTAAGAAAGTGAAATAGGAAAGTTCATTAAGACAGTAGCTGACAATCTCCAGATTGTCAGAAGGTCAGAAATTAAGTTAAATTCTACAAACTCATGCAAAACTTCGATTCCCTACATTTCCTGCTTGCCGATGAACTATTTATTACAGACAGAGTGGCTGTGGAGAGTAGCGATGAGGAAGAATTGCAGGCAGTTGAGGAAAACGCAAAACCTCCTTTCGAGTTCTTTGGAGAGAATAAAAGTCAAACACTCATTTTGGTAAATGAGCCATTGGAAGATTTGCTGAAAAGCAGGGAATACGATTTCCTGCTGAAAATAATGGCGGCCGTTCGGCACACTCCAAACGAATTTGCTTTAGTCAATCTGCATAACCAAAATGAAGTTTCTTGGGAAAATTTGGTGGAAATACTCAATCCGAAACAGGTAATTGCTTTCGAGGTAGAAATGAAAACCATCGGTTTGGAGTTGGAATTGGCAGAATATGAAATCAAACTCCACGAGTCTATCAAGTTTCTCTATTCCCACAGGTTACGAGTTTTGCTCGGAGACACGACTCGCCACAAAAAAGGCCGACTTTGGAAAGCTTTGAAAATGATTTTTGAGAAGCAGTAAAGCACTCGAACATCATATAAATTGTCGGTAAAAATGGCATACAAGTGAAGTTATGAGACAGTTTTCTTTGCTATCACCTCCTTTTTAATTTCTCAAGGCACTCAATTGCTTATTTGTTTTTTTACGCCAAAAAAATTAGGTTATCTGATTCAATAGATATAATTTTTCAATCTGAAATTACTTGTGAGAACAGTAGTTTTTTTGTACTTTAGTAAGTGAACTTACCTAGTTAAGTTGCTGAAAGTCAAATACTTTTTAACCAAAATATACCGTAAAATGGCAGGCGTAAATAAAGTAATTCTTTTGGGAAGAGTAGGACAAGACCCAGAAGTAAAATATTTGGAAAGTGGCTCAGTAGTAGCTAATTTTTCTTTGGCGACTACGGAAAGCTACAAAAATAAAGAAGGACAAAGAGTGGACAATACTGAATGGCACGATTTGGAACTTTGGGAAGGTGTTGCGAAAATAGCAGAACAATATGTGAAGCAAGGAGATTTGCTCTACATAGAAGGAAAAGTCAAATCAAGTGTGTGGCAAGATGAGCAAGGAAACAACCGAAAGAAAATGCGAATTCGTGTAACTACCATGACTCTGATGCCAAAGGAACGAATAACAGAGACCAACAAGACAATGGCGGAAATAACAATGGCGGAAACATGCAACAAAACAGTTCTAGCCCGAAAGTGAGCGAGCCAGACCCATTAGTACAGCCTCATCTGATGACGGAAATGATATTGACGATTTGCCATTCTAAAATGAAAATACAAAATAACTTTTTCTGCACCTTTAAGTTTTTCTTAAAGGTGCTTTTGTTTGCTTAACTTTGTAGCATAGTTAATTCCGTTAGTAATTCAATTCTGCACTATTCAAATTCATTTCAGACTTGCATACAATATATTTTCCACCAATAACAAAAATCTTGGAAGATTACTTTTCATCTTTACTTTTTCTGAATGCCTTCTCTATTTCGGAAGTGCTTTGGCTCACTTTGATTACACTGATTTTGCTTGTGCTTTCTGCTATGATTTCTGGCTCGGAAGTCGCATTTTTCTCACTCTCCAATGAGCAATTAGAAGAATGCAAGCGAAACGGAAAGGCCACTGACCTCCGCATTCTCCAACTCCACAAAGACCCAAAGCTTGTTTTGGCTACCATATTGATTGTCAATAATTTAGTGAATGTAGGCAATTGTAACTATTACCACTTATATACTTTGGCAAATGATGGGGAAAAATAGTGACATCAGGACAGTATGATTCATCGTGTTTGGAGTAACTGCTGTGATCGTATTTTTTCGGGGAAATTCTCCCGAAAGTATTTGCCAATCAAAGAAACTTAACTTTCGCTCGACTGACTTCTGGTTTGTTGTTTATTTCCTCAAAAGTGCTCAATCCATTCTCGTGGTTGCTCACTCAGTTCGGAGATATTGCTGGAGAAAAAACTCCAAAAGAAAAACAAGAAAAAATACAGTGCCTCTGTAATGGAGTTGGGAACTGCCGTGGAAATGACTACGGGAAAGGAAACCTCGAGTGAAGAAAAAGAGATTTTGAAGAGTATTGTGAACTTCGGCACGAAAACCGTGAAGCAAATCATGCGCTCCAGAATTGACATTACCGCCTTCGATATTAGCACAGATTTTCATCAATTGATGGATAAAGTCAACAAATGTGGCTACTCACGGATTCCTATATATAATGAAACCATTGATAAGATTGAGGGAATCATTTATGTGAAAGATTTGACTCGCCCACATTGAGCAAAGATGAGCATTTCGATTGGCAAAAATTGATTAGGAGAGATATTTTCATGGTTCCTGAAAACAAGAAAATTGATGACCTTATTCAAAGACTTCCAAGCCAAAAGGGTTCATATTGCCATTGTGGCAGATGAATATGGTGGTACTTCTGGGCTTGATTAGCATGGAAGATATTATTGAGGAAATTGTTGGGGAAATCAACGATGAGTTCGATAATGACGAAGTGAATTACAAAAAATTGGATGATAAAGCTTATGTTTTCGATGCCAAAACCTCATTGAACGATTTGAGCTAAGATTTTGGGAATCCCGAATTACTTTTTCGATGAAGTGAAAGGAGAGGCAGAATCTTTGGGAGGTTTGATGTTGGAACTTTTCGGGAAACTCCCCAATTCTGGAGAGCGAATTTCCTACAAAAAATTTGTGTTCATCATCACTTCTGTCAATCAGAAAAGAATAAAAAGCATCAGAATAAGATTGAAAGACGGGAAAGACATTCTCCCAAATAAAAAAGAATAGACCACATAACCACCGTTTGACCCATGAGCAAAAGAAGAATGCAGACCGAAAGCCAAGAAACACCTCTTCCGCAAGAACTCAAATGGGTCGAAAGTGTCAGCCATTGGATGGATGACAAATTCCACATTCCTGGCACAAATATTCGTTTCGGGCTTGACCCGATTATTGGCTTAATTCCCGGGATTGGAGATGGAACTTCTTTTCTGGTTTCCGCATTCATGATTCTGAGCATGGTTCGGAATGGCGTGAGCGGGCAATTGGCAATAAAAATGGTTGGAAATGTAATTTTCGATTCCCTACTTGGCTCAATTCCTTTTATTGGCGATTTGCTCGACTTCGGGCAAAAAGCAAACACTCGAAATCTCAAATTACTCAAAGCGCATCAGACCACAGGAGTTTACAGTGGCAGTGGAATAGGCACACTAATCGGAATTGCACTTTTATTGATTCTACTTTTCATCGGACTCATTTATGTAATTGCCAAAGTAGCCAGTTTCTCTTGGGATGTAATTGTGGGATAATATTCAAAAGTTTGAAAAACAAAAAACTCCTTTCAAGAAATCTTGAAAGGAGTTTTTTAACTTGTAGCGAGAACGAGAGTTGAACTCGTGACCTCAGGGTTATGAATCCTGTGCTCTAACCAACTGAGCTACCTCGCCATTTGGTTTGCAAAATTCGGTAAGTTTTTTATTTTTTCCAAAAGAAAGCTGAAATTATTTCTCCCAAAAAGAATTTTATTCAAATCTCCTTCAAAATAAAGTTCTTCAACTGATTTATGAATTATTGAATAACCATTCAAACAGCTTTGCGTATGATTCTCAATAGAGTTTATGAATAGAAGATATTTGGTAGCTGGCGGTGTCGCTAGACCCGCCAGTCTGCGGTTGTCATAATAAAGTTGTGTTCATAATCTCTAATAAACTTATCGAAATCCGAATAAGTCTCCAAATTCATCTATCTCAACATAAACAATGAAACATTTTTTCAAAATAACCTTTGCCCTACTATTCGCATTTTTACTGACAAGTTGCGTTTCCAAAAAGTTGTTTTTAGCAGAGCAGACCGCTAAAAACAAAGCCAATGTTGCTTTGGCAGACTCCAGAAAGCTAAATCAGGAACTCAACTCAGAAAACAAAAAGTTGACGTCAGAATTGGAGAATCTCAGAAAAGAGAAATCTGACATTGAAAAAGACATTGCCTCGCTCAAAACTGAATTGAAAGAAACCGAGACACGCCTAGAAAACACCAAGAAAAATGCCAATACAACTACGGAAGAGCTTCGTAAGCAATTAAACGAGAAGGAAATAGAATTGGCAGCGAAAGAAAAGGCCTTGGCGGAAAGAGAAAAAACCGTGGTAGATTTAAGAAATGCCATCGCCAAAAAAGAAGCGGCTTTGCAATCTTTGCTCGATAAAGTAAACAAATCTCTGACTGGTTTTAATCCAGAAGATTTAAGTGTGGTAAAGAAGAATGGTAAAATCTATGTTTCCCTATCCGAAAAATTACTTTTCACTTCAGGAAGTGCCAAAGTTGGGAAAGAAGGAATAGAGGCACTTGGTAAGGTGGCAGAAGTCCTCAACAAAAATACGGAAATTGACGTGATGATTGAAGGACATACCGACAATGTGCCAATCAAAACAGCTGTTTTCAAAGACAACTGGGATTTGAGTGTGATTCGTGCCACTTCCATCGTCAGAATTTTGACCGAAGATTATGCAGTGAGCGCACAGCGAGTAACTCCCGCAGGTCGTGGCGAATTCAATCCTTTGGTAGAAAATGACACGAAAGAGAACAAAGCCAAAAACCGAAGGGTGGAAATCATTCTTTCCCCAAAACTAGATGAACTGTTGAAAATTGTGGGCGGAGAAGAGTAAAAGAGTGGTTGGTCGTGAAATCCAAAGTTCAAGTTATAAAAGTAAAAAGCCAAGCATTTCTAAAATGCTTGGCTTTTTCTTATGCTAAATCTGCAAATTCTTTAACCCATCAAATCTTCAACTGCTTTTTTTGCATTCGTGAATTTATATTCAAATCCTGTAGATTGTGTTTTCTCGGAGGAAACATTGCTTCCCATCAAAACCACTTCTGCCATTTCCCCAAGCATGAGTTTGAGGGCAAACTCTGGGACATTGGGCAGAATCAAAGGCTTGTCTAATACCTCGGCAGTGATTTTGGTCAGTTGCTCGTTGGTAATCGGGTTTGGAGCGACTCCATTATACACCTCATCCATATTTTCATTTTCCATGGCATGAATGAAAAGATTGGCAATATCGTCAATATGAATCCATGACATGAGCTGTTTGCCAGAACCGAGTGGCGCACCCGCATAGAGTTTGATGGGTTTGGCAATCTCTTTCAATGCTCCGCCCTTTTCGCTCAAAACCACTCCTACTCTTACTTTTGGAGTGCGAATTCCCAACTCTTTTATTTTATCTGCCTTATCTTCCCAAGCTTTGCAAATTTGGGCAAGAAAATCATCTGCGTATGGAGAGTTCTCATCAACAAGTTTTTCGCCAGAATCTCCATAAATACCGATTGCCGTGGCTAGAAACAAGTGCTTTCACATTATGTTTTAGCTCCGAAAGTTTTTGATAAAGCAATTCGGTTGTATGCGTTCGGCTTTCCATCAGCATCTTCTTTCCTGCTTGGAGTCCACCGTTCATCCGCAACTCCAGCTCCAGCTAAGTGGATAATGTAGTCGGCAGTTTCAATTGCCCCCTCCTCAATGAATTGCTTCTCGGAATCCCATTGGTAATATTGAACTTTTCCGCCTTGCTTTTTACTTCGACTCAAATAGGCAACTTCATACCCTTTGTCGAGTAGTAAATCGGTCATTCTTGTGCCAATCAAACCCGTTCCGCCTGTGATTAAAACTTTCATTCTCTATAAAAAATTGAATGTGAAAAAGAACTGTCAATTTGTTGGAGTTTACTTCCCCTCTTTTTCAAGTGCCTCCAACTCCAACATTACTTCGTTGGCTTCCGCAGTTTTCAAATCGCTTGCTTTTCGGTCAGAAGTGGAAAGCTTGTAGGCTTCTTCTAATAATTTCTTGTGCTTATCTCTTCAATTGGTCTGCTTTCGATTTCTTTTTGAATAATCCGAACATAGTTTTTGTGGGTTTTGATTAAAAATCAATTCTATCAAAACAACTGATTTTGTGTGATTTAGTTTGGATTTGGTTGTAAGGAATCTGTTCCTAAGATTCATTACCATTCTAAATCAAGTTTTTTCAAACTCCCATCTGGTGTAACTAAAATATACTCATTTTTAATGAGTATTTGCGTAGGTCTCGGTTTCGCAACCCTTATAATTCTCACTCTTACTTGGTAAGCCACTTGTATAACAGGTTCGAGAATTGCTGGATTGATTACAAAATCAAACTCCTTATCTACAATTGGTTTGTAATAGAGCGTGGTAGATTTATCGGTTCGAGTTACCTTGCTAGAATTGTTTGGAGACAGCGAAGAACTCTGGTGCGCTTGGTAGGCTTGATACGACTCTACTGGCAAACTCACTTGAAAACCATCTACCAATTGCCTATCTGCAGAATCAAGCTTTTCGGAAATCATAAATTCATAGGTTTTGATTTTCTTTTCTAACAATTTTTGAGCTTGAACCATAGGCTCTCTTTTACCTCGCCAAGCTTGTCAGAGAAATAATCTACCCTTACCAAATCGTAAATTTCCGCACTAGCGCAGGAAGCAATCAGTTGGTTGAGCAAATCAGGGTTGGAGTATTTTATATGAATATTCTTCTGAAGCTCAAAGCCTGTCGGGACCTCATTGTAAGTTCGCTTGCTAAAAACTTTTTTCTCCACATCAAACTCATAAGTTGGCACAAAGGAAATCATATCTACATAAGTTTCCACGTTTGGCTTCCCTTTTGCAACGCTCAATGCTTGCTCAATTCGTCCGTCAAGCAACTTATTAACTTCTTCGGTGGTTTTGCCTTTTTGGGTAATACTGAAAATAGCTACGTAACTATCTGCTTTCACATTTGCTAAGCCTTTTACACTAATATTGATAAAGTTGTCTGAAGGCTGACCAACCTCAATGGTACTTTCGGGAATTTTAACCCTTTTCTGGTAATTGAGATTTCCCGCATGTTGCCCAAAAGATATTCCGAAGCTCAATAGAATGAATGTGCCAATAAGATATGTTTTCATGCTTTTATAGATTTGTTAGAAAATAATATGCAGTTATGCCAGACAAATTATGAATTCCTATCGTATTACCAAACCCGTTGATAATATATTTGAAAATAATTAAGCACATTGTGCTATTTACTATTTCTGTATCTGACTTTGAATGAGAAAGTTAAGAACTCAAAATAGGAAAGTACAGCAGTTCCCGCTTTAGAATTAAATCAGGCTTAATCTTTATATTTCTAGGCTTTGGTCTTTAATTTTGACATTCTAGCGTGATTGGAGCACGGATTCTTTCAGAATACACGGGCTTCGCACACAGATTAACACGGAAAACATCATTAAAAACACTATATAATCGTATTTTTTTATTAAAAAGCAATTTTTTTGTGCTGAAAATCTAAAGCGGGAACTGCTGCGGAAAGTATTTAAACTAGTGCATTGAGTTCTAAGTTCTGGTTGGTATTTTTTGGAATATTTTTTTCTTCTACAAAGCAAAATTTGAATGGTTCGGCACTCCGATGGTTCGGCACTCCGATGGTTCGGCACTCCGATGGTTCGGCACTCCGATGGTTCGGCATTTCGCCATAGCCATAATCATATACGGCTAAGAATTTTGGTAGTGTGAAAGAGGTAAGGCTACTCTATGAATAATTCGGCACAAGCGGACGCTTGCGCTATGGTTTTTATTTTGTTAGCCTTACCAGTTTATCACTACCAGAATTTTAATGCAGTAGAAGGAAAAAAGAAACACAAAATACAATCACGAACTTAGGAATTGATGCACTAGACTACTTAGTTGAGTTTTGTATGCCAACATTTTTCTAATTTGAACTAAAACCACATTTAATTTTGGGGCTTACGAAAAAGACTTGCTAAGTTCTAAAAACTTAGCAAGTATAAATTGAGGTTGATTAGTTCATTTAGGTTGCCCCAAAATTGGCGGAATTGACTAGAGAATGAGACTTGGCTGAGTAAAAGAGTATCGTAGCCGTAAATCACTTGCCGACTTGAAAAATCCAAACAAAAGAACTTCTATAACCTGACGACTCAAAGAGCCGTAGTACAGCAATACATAAAAAAATGCTTCATGTTCCGAGAACATGAAGCATTTTTAGTTCTAGTTCAAGCTTCTAGGCTTGAACTTTTGCCGATTTGTAAGCGTCTTCGCTTACAGAAAAGACAATTACTGATTCTGCTTCTTAATCAAATTCAAGGCAGAACCTTCTCTGAACCATGCGATTTGACCTTCGTTGTAAGTGTGGTTACACTTGATTGTGTCAACAGAACCATCTTTATGGGTTACTTTCAGCGTCAATTGCTTGTCGGCTGAGAAGTTTGCCAAATCAGTTGTGTCGAAAGTGTCATCTTCTTGGATTTTGTCGTAATCTGCTGGGTTGGCGAATGTCAAACCAAGCATTCCCTGCTTTTTCAGGTTGGTTTCATGAATTCGGGCGAATGAACGCACCAAAACAATCATCACTCCCAAATGGCGAGGCTCCATGGCCGCATGTTCACGAGAAGAACCTTCTCCATAATTCTCGTCTCCGACCACAATTGTGTTAACTCCAGCCGCTTTGTAGGCTCTCTGCACCGAAGGAACTTCTCCGAACTCGCCAGTAAGCTGGTTTTTTACCCAGTTGGTTTTCTCACCGAAATAATTGACTGCACCAATCAGCATGTTGTTGGAAATATTGTCCAAATGCCCACGGTAGCGCAACCAAGGTCCCGCCATGGAAATATGGTCAGTCGTACACTTTCCTTTTGCTTTAATGAGCAATTTCATGCCTTCCAATTCTTTTCCGTTCCAAGGTTTGAAAGGGTCGAGCAGTTGGAGACGGTCAGAAGTGGGAGAAACTACGATTTCCACGCCTGAACCATCTTCGGCTGGAGCTTGATAACCCGCATCTTCTACATCGAAGCCTTTTGGTGGCAATTCGTGTCCTGTTGGCTCATCCAATTTCACTTGCTCGCCTTTGTCGTTCGTCAAAGTATCGGTCAATGGGTTGAAACCTAAAACTCCAGAAATAGCGATTGCCGTTACCAATTCGGGCGAACCTACAAAAGCGTGCGTGTTTGGGTTTCCATCGGCACGTTTCGAGAAGTTACGGTTGAATGAGTGGATAATCGTATTTTTCTCGTGCTTGTCTGCACCTGCTCTGTCCCACTGACCAATACACGGTCCGCAAGCATTTGCAAATACAGAAGCGCCAATTCCCTCGAAAGTCTTGATGAAACCATCTCGCTCAATCGTGTAGCGAACCAATTCCGAACCTGGAGTTACCGTAAAGTCAGATTTCACTTTGATTCCTTTATCCAAAGCTTGTTGAGCAATAGAAGCGGCACGGGAAATATCTTCGTAAGATGAATTGGTACAAGAACCAATCAAACCGTATTTTACGTCTGTTGGCCAGCCATTTTTCTCGGCTTCTTTTGCCAATTCAGAAATTGGAGTGGCTCTGTCTGGAGTGAAAGGGCCGTTCAAATAAGGCTCTAAGCGTATTCAAATCAATTTCGATTACTTGGTCGAAATATTTTTCAGGCTCGGCATACACTTCTTTGTCTCCTGTTAAGTGTGCTGCAATTCCGTCTGCCAACTCGGCAACTTCTGCTCTGCCAGTCGCTTTCAAATAGCGAGACATGGATTCATCGTAACCAAAAGTAGAAGTAGTTGCGCCAATTTCTGCTCCCATGTTACAGATTGTGCCTTTTCCTGTACAAGACATAGAAGTTGCTCCGTCTCCAAAGTATTCTACAATTGCATCGGTTCCGCCTTTCACGGTCAGGATTCCCGCCACTTTTAAGATTACATCTTTCGCAGCAGTCCAGCCATTGAGCTTTCCAGTCAGTTTTACGCCAATCATTTTCGGGAATTTCAGTTCCCAAGGCATTCCTGCCATCACGTCAACGGCATCTGCTCCGCCAACTCCAATCGCAACCATTCCCAAACCGCCAGCATTTACGGTGTGCGAGTCAGTTCCAATCATCATTCCGCCCGGGAAAGCATAATTCTCCAAAACAACCTGATGAATAATTCCTGCACCTGGTTTCCAAAATCCGATTCCGTACTTGTTGGAAACTGATTCCAGAAAGTTGAAAACCTCGTTGTTTTGATTGATGGAATTTTGCAAATCTTTGGTTGCGCCCACTTTTGCCAAAATCAAGTGATCGGCATGAACTGTGGACGGCACTTCGACTTTCGGTTTGCCAGCCTGCACGAATTGCAACAACGCCATTTGGGCAGTTGCATCTTGCATGGCGACTCTATCGGGGGCGAAATCGACATAAGATTTCCCTCTTTTGAAAGTCTCCAGCTTGGTATCGGCATGAAGGTGAGAGTAAAGAATTTTTTCTGTAAGCGTGAGAGGTCTGCCCAATTGCTTTCGGGCGGCTTCAATGCGCGTTGGCATTTTGCTGTAAACCTGCTTAATCATATCCAAATCGAAAACCATGAATTCGTTGGGTTAAGGGTGAAAATTTCGTTTCTAATTTTTAGCGGAATTAAATAAATGTTCTTTTTCTTTTGTTTCTTTTTGGTCTATTCTTCCAATTCCATTGCGGGTGTAAAAATCTCGCCATAGCGATGCTATGACTGCAATTTTTGTCCCAGCGGACCGCTTGACTAGCCTCAAAAATAAACTGCAATAAAAAAGTATTTTATTTATTTCTCGTTCCTTAGAGGAAAATACAGTAAGTATCATAATATACTCTTTATTGTTCCTTTTCTTGCTTTTAGTATTATAATAGTATTTGGCTAGGATTTGTTGATGGAAATTACATAATCGAATAGCCAACTATAGAACAAGGATTTTTCCAGGCCTTGTTTGACGTAAAGTTAACAGGAAACTAATTATAAACGAAAGTTCGCTAATGGGAAAGTTTGTGGAAGTGTAATTTAGAATGATTCAGGGAGAGGAATTGGCGATTTGGTAAGGAAGAAAGAGGAAAGAGGAAAGAGGAAGGAAGAAAGAAGAAAGAGGAAGGAAGAAAGAGGAAGGAAGAGGAAGGAAGAAAGAGGAAAGAGGAAAGAGGAAAGAGGAAAGAAGAAAGAAGAAAGAAGAAAGAGGAAAGAGGAAGGAAGAAAGAGGAAAGAGGAAGGAAGAAAGAAGAAAGAGGAAGGAAGAAAGAAGAAGGAAGAAAGAAGAAAGAAGAAAGGAAGAAAGAGGAAAGAGGAAAGAGGAAAGAGGAAAGAAGAAAGAAAAAGGGAGGTTAAAAAGCAAAGAAGTAATCCTGAATATCCTCAAATCCTGGGAATCCTGATTCTGATTTGGTGGAATTGGCGAATGAATTTTTTTTACTTTCGGTACAAGAATTCGTTTCTGCCCGTAGAAATGAATTGCCTTTACCTATTTCAAGCTTTTCTATACTAACCATCTAACCATCTAACCATCTGACAATCTATAGATAACTGATTTAACTTTGCATACTTTTCTTATGGAATAATGCTCCTGAATAGTTGCGGTTAGGGAAAACCGCATTACGGTATGCAAAGTCAAGGCATTTATCTATAACCATCTAACCATCTGACAATCTAACCATCTGACAATCTAACCATCTAACCATCTAGCCATCTAACCATCTAACCATCTAACAATCTAGCCATCTAACCATCTAACTGCTGCGCTTTACCAACAACAATCTTGAAAAGCCAGAGCAGATAGTTGGAAATCAAGTCTGCCTAACATCAATCATCAACAAAAACGGGGAAACTTACATAAAAGCTGACTCCGACTTTCGGATTGTTTTCTGCCCATACCTTTCCGTTCATGGCTTCCACAAAACGTTTCACGATAGAAAGTCCCAAACCTGTTGAGTGTTCGCCATCGGTAGGCTGTGCAGATAGTTTTTGGAACTTGCCAAACATCTTTTCATGGTCTTTCTCCTTCAATCCTTGTCCTTCATCTTTTACCGAAAAAATTATGGAGCCTTCGGTCTGCTTCACAGATAAATAGATGTTTCTGAATTGCGGAGAGAATTTGATGGCATTGGAGATTAAATTCTCGAATACTTGACTTAAATAAGATTCATCGGCAGAGACGAACAAATCTTGATTGAAATCTTCGTGTATTTTTATACTTTTCTTGTTGGCTCTATCCGCAAATTGGGGTTTTAGCCTTTCAGCAACGGTGGCGATATTCGTTCTTTTCAGGTTGATATTCAGCTGCCCCGACTCAATTGCATTTATATCTAGCAAATTGGTAATCATTTGGCTGAGACGAGTGGTGGCATCGGAAACCATATTTACCAAAGAACTTTGGTCTTCATTCATGTCGGGCATGGTTGCCTTAAACACATACATAATTCCGTTTATCTGATTCAGAGGGCTTTTCAGGTCATGAGCCACAATATTTATCAGATTATTCTTCTCTTCGTTCAGTAATTTGAGTTGGTCATTTTGGGCTTCAATGGAGTCTCTTTGTGTGGCAATTTCCTCTTTTTGGTGGACAACCTGCGTGGTGCGCTCCATCACTTTCTGTTCGAGTTCTCTATTTTTCTGCTCAATGATTTTTTGCTTTTCCTGTTCTTTTTCACGTTCCAGCCTTTCTGTGCGGAGTTGTTTTTCTGCGATTTCACTACGCATCAGCACAATCTTTTTGCCCACTCCATACGAGAAAATTACGGACATGAACAGAAAGCCGATTTCTGGTGCATAAACAATCCACTTTTGATGCGGAATGACCCTGAAAAACTGAAGTGCCAATAAAACTCCACCCAAAAGTGCGGCTGAGTTGGCAAGGAAAAAAGATAAGGCTTCTTGTGTTTTCCGAAAAACGCCAACTACTGCCACTCCAAAAATGAATAATTGCGTGAATAAAATGAGGGCAATCTGGAAGTTATTTACCTGGGTGAGTAAATGTAAGGCTGGCGTAGGAGCAACCAAATCGTAAATAGCACAGGCTGGAGGAATTAAATGAAGAATTTGCAGAATAGTTACCATGATACTTCCTGCTTTTTTCCCTTTGTCTTTTGCTAGGAAATGCTTTGAGAACCTAAGCCAGAAAATACCCAATCCAGCCAAAATAAACAGGAAAGAATAGGAGTCGAAAAGTGGATAGTTTCCCCACAGAAATTCGATGGTAAACCCATGATAATAAGCGAAAAACAATGCACTAGATGTAAGTAATCCTATGAAAGACAAATACACTTTCTCCCGAACATATATGAAAAGGAGCAGATGGTAAATGGCAATTAAGGTCAATCCGCCCACTACGAAGGCACCAATCACGTTGCTGAAATAGCGTTCGACTCTATAATTTGTAGGCTCGTGCAAAACAAGCCAAGGCGAACGTTTCAGGTAGAAATCTGTAGGTGAATATAGTTTGAAAAGATAGGTTTTGGTCTTGTTTTTTGGAGTGAAAAGTTCAATGGGCTGGTCGAAATTAGAAAACCCCTTGAAATCTTTCTTGCCGTAAGCTACCATTCGCCCATTGGATTTGTAAGACTCAACTCCTAAACTCTAGGCTGTCCCAATCGTAGAGTTCCTTCACGAAAAATTTGCCTGGGCAGGCAAGCCAATCCCTGTCTCTATCAGTTTTGTTGGAGATAGTTATTCGTAACCAATAAGTAGTATTTCCATTTGGGAGAATACTCTCATCTAGTTTTAAAAATTGAGTAGTTTCAGAAAGTTCGAGTATGTCAAGTGCCGAAAGCTTGTTTTCCGAATCTATCATCACTTCCAATTTGCTCAAAGGAATTTCCATAGAGTTCCCAACCTCATAGAAACTGAATGTTTCCGATTGTGGATTGGCGTGTAAGTAGCCTATTGAAAATAATGCAAAAGCATAGAAACAAAGCCTACTTACCTTATGAAGGAAAATTAGATAAGGCATTCTCAATGATTATGAATTCAGTCATATCAATCAGAATAAGATTTTGATTGACATGAAAGTCTAAAAATAGCTTAGAAAAGTTCAATTATCGCAAAAACGTAGGAAAGCTTTGCGAATTTATAAATGATAGTTAATGAAATGGCAACATGAATCATGTAACGCTATTTATGTCGAAGGTTAGAGCCTTTACGTTTGAGCCAGTAGGCAAGGATTGAATAGCTACTTTTCCAAAAGTGGGCTGTACATCATAATGGCATGATTCTCAACAATTGGCTCGTCTGAAATCAATGTTTTGTGTTTCTTTTCTAACACTTTTCTGTAAATTATATTGTGGCGAGTGTAGCCTCCCCAAACCTCTTGTTGCATTCTGTGTTCGGCTTCGTAAACTTCATAGGAATGAATTGACTCAAATTCCGAAAGCAATTCCCCGTGTAGTTTGGAGTCAGAAAGCCAGAGCTTGAACTGAAAAGCATTCTGGGTTTCATTTTTTAGTTGGAAGTCGATGTAATTGTACGAAAGTGTGGCTCCACAACCGAAAGGCACTTTCCTGTTCACATCGGGGAATACGTCAAAACTGTGTCTCCAACGTTCGGAAATAGTAAGTGGCGAATGAAGCGTCATCCAGAAAAGCAAATTCCCCAGCTGGCATAATCCGCCTCCAGTTCCTTCTTTCACTTTCCCATTTTCCAACACCATTCCAGTTTTAAAACCTCTTCTTTTCGTAGGATTTCCCACCAAATACCAAAATGAAAAAGTCTCGTTCGGTTGGATTATAATTCCATCCAGCCTGTCAATTGCCAGTTGGAGGTTCGTAATTTTATTATGTTGCAACCACATATCTACATTTTTCAATTTTCGGAGCAAAGTAGATTCATGTTTGAACACTAAATGTTTTAACAAATTAGTATTTTTGGTACTTGAAAAGCTTTTTTTATGCTTTTGCCATTTCCACCACCTTTTCGCCACAAAATACTTTTTCCCCCAATACTTTCGGATTGAGGAGCGGAATTTCGGCTTTGGAGTGGGGGAGGTGCGGAACATAATTCAAATTTGAAAGAAAGAAGAAAGAAGAAAGAAGAAAGAGGAAGGAAGAAAGAAGAAGGAGGAAGGAGTATCTGTCAAAATATGTGAAATAAGTTCAGGAATTCGTAAATGTGAGAATTTGCAAATGAGTTGGAATGGTACTGAAATCCACCTTCATGGTTACGAAATCATTTTAATCATTCATTCTCAATTCTTCATTAATTTTATAGTTGGTCAATACTCGAATTCTTATATTGCTTCAGATAGTCGGAAGGAGTGAATTTGGTAATTGACTTGAACTGCCTGTTGAAATTGGAAATATTATTATAACCACATTCGTAGCAGATTTCCGTTACGTTCAGTTTTTCATCTAGCAAAAGTTTGCAAGCGTGCCCAATCCTGACTTCGCTCAGAAAGTTGGAGAACGTTTTTTGTGTTCTTTGTCGGAAATAGCGGCTGAAAGCGGTTGGAGTCATATTCGCCACAGAAGCGACTTGCTCTAAAGTGATTGCCCCAGAGAAATTGTTCATGATATGGTCAAAAACATCATTTATTTTCTTCGATTCGGTTTCTTTCAGCGGAGTGGAAAAACTCAATTTGGAGATATATTCCCATTCATTAGATGTGGAAATATCGTGCAGAATGGAGAGGAATGTAAGCAAGCGGTCGAAACTATTCTCCAAACCCGCTACTTTCTTCATCTTCTCGCCCACGATTTTTCTGGTTTCCCCCAAAACCAAAATCCCACGGCTCGCCATTCGGAGCAACTGATTGATATTCCGCATTTCTGGCAAGCTGAAAAACTCATTCCCAAAAGATTTCTCGTTGAAATAAAGCGAAACAAAACCTGCTTTCAAATCCTCAAATCCTTTGTAGAAAACCTTGTCGTTCCTGAAAACATGTGGCAAATTGGCTCCCATCAGCACAATATCTCCTGCTTTGAATCGGTCAATGCTGTCTCCAATAAATCGGGTTCCGAAACTTTCTATGATTAACGTAATCTGCAAATCTTCTGGGTGGTAATGCAATACATCGTAGAAGTGGGACAAATCTACATCGCTCTGCACGCTGAAAGAGGCATTCTGGGTTTTCGGAAAGCTATAAATTACGGGTTTCATGCAGATTAGCGAATTGAAGGAATAGAAGAACGCAAAGTTAGCTGTTTTTGCCTAAGTTCGCAGAAACCACAAATTCCCAAGAGAATTATTCTTGGGAATTAGGAAAAAGCTTGGATTTTTATGGTAAGAGGACTTACGCGTTTTATAAAAATGATGCGTACACGCATCAGAAAGTATTTTTTGTTGTCGTGCCTCACGCCAACCTCTTAAAAACGCAGAAATGTCGTTGATTTGCGTAAGTCTTGGGAAAGAGCGTCTGCAAATTTACACATTTGCAAATCTGCAAATTCTTTTACCCTTTCTTCCCAACCTGAACCGTAGTTTTCGGAATGTGAGTGCGCATCAATCTGATGTTGGCATTGTTGAATTGCTCCAGCAAATCGGTGGCATCTTGGTTGTATTGCGCAATTATTTTATTGAAATTGTCCACATCCGCATCGGTGCGTTCATTGTTGCCTAAAATATTAACCAAAGTCGCCAAATCTTTCGTGGCAAACAGCTTGTTGTAGGCAACATACGCCATCGCCTTGTTTTTATAATCTTCATCGCCTTTGTAGGCAACAATATTTTTTAGGTTGGAGTAGGCTTCTTCCGTTCCTTTCAGAAGTGCCAATCTGCTTTCTTCCAAAATAGTGGCATCTTGCTCATTCAGCGCATCTAGGCAAGCTCCGTTGAGTTTGGAAACTTTGAAATATTCCAGGAAAACATCTCTTCCGTACTTGTTTACATTGGCAATAATTGTCATGGTTTCGTCTTTCTCTGCTTCCTCAATAATCATTTTGTGGGTTTCGGCAAAGGCTCTTTGGGCTTCGTGCAACCTGTCGGAAGCTTCATAAATGGCTTTTTCTGCTTTGTCTTGGGCTTGGAAATAGCGTTCCATATCTTCAAAAGAACCTTCTCGTTCTTTTTTCAGCAGGTTGATTTCGCTAAAATCCTCGGAGTATGATTTCTTGTAGAGTTTGAAAACTGCCAAGGCTTCCTCTTTCATATTGTCATTTTCGCTGAATTTCTCTAAAGACTCCAACTTATTGATTGCCACTTCAATTTGCCCCAAAACCTGTAGCCTTCTATTCTCAACCTCTTCAAAATTGTCGTTATGAACAGTTTGGACAATATAATCGACTACTTTCTGCATGAGTTTGCCTTGCTGTTCCACAATATAGTTATTGTATTCAGCAGGACTCTCAATTTTTTGGGCAAATGAAGAAAAGAAAGCGAGTAAAAGTGTGAGTGAGAATAAAGTCTTTTTCATTGTATTTTTTTGGTTTGTAATATTTGTTTGGAGAGTGTGAAAGATGTAAAGCTACTTTTGGATGTTGATGCACAAGCGGAGTGCCGCCCAATGCCATTAAGTTAAGGAGATTCGTCTTCAGTCAGCGTGACCCGGTCGGAGACTGATTTCCATTTTCGGCACAGGTTGGCGATTGCGCCCCCAGTAAGAACCTGCGCCAGCGTTTTACGCTGGTTCGAGCGTCCACGCTCGAACCAAATTCACACTAACTTAATGGCATTGGAGTGTCGCCCAGCGGACACTCAATGCTGTCAACTTAAGAAATATATATGATTAATTTCATATCAAAAAAAAGTGTAATTTGAAAATATCAGTTCTGTAGGACGTAGCTCTAGCTGCGTCCAATTACCAACGGAAAGTGTTGAAAACGCTTTCCAACACTAAGTTAACGGCATTGAGCGGACACTTGCGCCAGTTTTTTATTTTATTAACCTTACCAGTTTATCAATATCCTCGTTTGAATGACTTTTTGAAATGTAGATTTCCGCCAGCATTCTCCAATTATGAACGACCTCAATGTTAATTAGTTGGTTAATAATACGCAAAAGAAGGTCTAATACTTACAATCAATATCAAAAAAACTATAATTCAGCGCATTTTTTTAGTATAACCATTTTCCCCCGAAACAATCTTATAAAACATTCAGTAAAAATTGAAAGTTATTCCAATCAAGCTAACTCAAATCCTCGTACATAAATAATTTAGCATCTATCTTTGCCACCTTCATAGCAAATAGAATTCCCCAAAAAATTATTTGCATCAAAATCCAACAAAAAAATTATGACAGTAATACCATATAAAGAGCAAGAAGGCAGTAAAAAAGAACAGGTTGCCACTATGTTCAATAATATTTCCCCTAAGTACGATTTGCTGAATCGGGTGTTGAGTTTGGGAATTGACATAATTTGGCGGAAAAAAGCAATCAAAATGTTGCAGGAATTCAAACCGCAATCTATTTTGGATGTTGCCACAGGAACTGCCGATTTCGCCATCGAATCGCTTTCCATCAACCCAGAAAAAGTGGTTGGAGTCGATATTTCCAAGGGAATGCTAGAATATGGACAGAAAAAATTGGATAAAATGGGTTTGCAAGACAGAATTGAACTCAAATTGGGCGATTCTGAAAAACTCCCTTTTTCCGATGGGCAATTCGATGCCGTAATTGTGGCGTTTGGAGTTAGAAATTTCGAGAATCTGGAGAAAGGTTTATCCGACATTTACCGAGTTTTGAAGAAGAATGGCACACTCGTTGTCTTAGAGTTCTCGCAACCAGAGAGTTTTCCGTTCAAGCAAGGCTACAATTTCTACTTCAAGAATATTTTGCCAGCCGTGGGGAAAATGGTTTCCAAAGACAGTTCTGCCTACACTTATTTGCCCGAATCCGTTCAGGCATTTCCGTATGGCGAAGCTTTTACCAACAAACTAGAGAAGGTCGGATTTAAAAAAACACAATGCAAATCGCTCACATTCGGAATCAGTTCAATTTATTTGGGAAGAAAGCTGGCCTAATTGCTGGCTTACTTCTGCTACTCTGCGCATCCGATGTTTTTGGACAACGAGTGGTAAAACTCCCAGATTACGACACCAAGAAACTCCATTACGGATTCCAAATTGGCGTTTTCCAATCGGGACTGCATTTGAAGAGAGCGGTTAATTCAGACTCCACAATCATGGCGAGAGGCGTTTGGGGAGGCGGTTTTTCGGTGGGTTTCAATATGAATTTTGCCCTTTCTGATGAACTTTGGTCTTTTCGAGTTTTGCCTAACATAGCAATCTACAACAGAGAAGTTGAATATTCGCATACGGATAAGAAATTGACTACTCAGGCAGTTTTGATTAACCTTCCACTAATGTTAAAGTACAAAGCTCAGCGTAGGCGAAACTCCAGAATGTATATGGTGGCAGGAATTACTCCTAGTTATTTAGTAAACGCTAATGCAGAAGATTCAAATGAGGCAGAAGCATTGATTCTACAAAAGACCAACTTGGAAATTTCCTACGGAATTGGATTCGATGCGTATTTCCAACTCTTCAAATTTGCTCCAGAAATACGCTTTTCTCATGGCTTGCGAAATGTTTTGGGTTCAAATTTCAATTCTACACTGGCATCTAATCTTCAATCTGCCACCACACATCAAATTTCGCTTTACCTGAATTTTGAGTAAGATTAAGTCTTGCTATCTTATACTCTTACTCATGCAATTGCCACAGAAAAGTCTGAATCAGGATTTGCGTGATTTTCAGGATGGAAAACAATTTTGCCAATGGGTTACGAGATTGCCATCCTGAAATCCTCTTTGTCCTGCAAATCTTCTGAATCCTGATTCTAATCTTGCTACCTGATACTCTCTACTTCATACTTCCTCAAAACCCCACATATTTCGCAATCAGCCTATCGTAAACCTCCTGCAAACCTTTGCTCGCTACTTTTTCGATTTTCTCTAAATTGGGGACGGGCATGAAATCGGGAATTTTCGGGTCAACCAAAAACTTTGGTGCGGAAGGCGAAACGTAATTGATAAGGCTTGCTGCAGGATAAACCTGCATAGAAGTTCCGACCACAATCACAATATCTGTCTCCGAGCAAATTTTGGCCGCTTCCTCAATCATGGGAACTGCCTCGCCAAACCAAACAATATGCGGGCGAAGCTGATAGCCTTTCTCGCAGTTGTCTCCAAGCTTAATTTCCGTGCCTTTTACATCATAAATCAACTCGCTGTGCCGTGTGCTTCTCGATTTGAAAAGCTCGC
The DNA here is from genome assembly GCA_963729615.1 of uncultured Cytophagales bacterium. Lineage (GTDB taxonomy): Bacteria > Bacteroidota > Bacteroidia > Cytophagales > Flammeovirgaceae > JBLIFI01. The sequence goes on along the minus strand of CAVSOI010000012.1, from coordinate 377,703 downwards.
CATGCAAATGAATCACTTTGGAAGAACCTGCTCGCTCATGCAAATTATCTACATTCTGAGTTACAATGGTTACATCGAAGTAATTCTCCAAATCCACCAAAATTCGATGTCCTTTATTGGGTTTTGCCCTTTTGGCATCTCTGCGCCTTTGGTTGTAGAATTCCAGAACCAGTTCCTGATTGTTCCGCCAACCTTCGGGCGAGGCAACTTCCATCACATCGTGTCCTTCCCACAAACCGCCAGCATCTCGAAAAGTATTGATTCCGCTCTCGGCACTAATTCCCGCTCCGGATAGCACTACAATTTTTTTGGAAGTCATATTTGCGTTTGGATTTTTTGGTGTTTGGTGTTTGGAGATTGTTGATAGAGATGAATCTGCAATTTACAGAATTACATATTCTGTCAAAAATCTGAGAGCATGTTTCCCCTGATTTGCTTGACTTTGGATTGATTTCTTAAAGTTTTTTGTTGAAAACCACATGGTTCATGGCAAAACCTCCGATATTCTCCACCTGCATTTCTTGGGCAGATTTGTCTGCAAAGAAATTATGAAGGTAAACATTGGAAATAGGGTTTTCCTTCGTGCTGATTATTCTGATTGGAATTCCCGTAACTTGCTCAATGCTAATGTTCTCCACAAAGAAATTATTGAAAAGAACAATTTTTTCATTGACTGAATTACTGTTTACCGTATTGAAATACAAGCCATTTTTTGCAGTAAAAATCCTGATATTCCTGATATAAACGTTCCTGATAGAACCGATTTCCCCTAATTGGCAACTGACATTGAGCGCAGTCCCATTCTCGGAGTGAATTTGGTTGTTTTCCATAAAAATGGTGTTTACGTCTCCAGAAATTTCCGAACCAATTCCGAAACCATTTCCGTTTGCTGACTCTAAGTCATTGTTTCTGATAATTATGCTTTCAGAAGCACTAAATCTTGCGCCAGATTCTCCTCTTCCCGATTTTATGGCAAGGCAATCGTATTTCGTATTGATATAACTTTGCTCTACCAAAGTATTTTGGCAACCATCCAACAAAATCCCTTCGTTGTTTGCGCCTCCTTTCCCAACCGATAATCTTCTGATAACCAAGTTCTTGCACAAAACAGGATGGATTGCCCATTTTGGCATATCGGTTATCGAGAAATCTTCTAGAAGTACATCTTGGCACTCCACAAACTCGATTCCCGAAGGTCTCAAAAAGTGTCCTTTTCCAAATTCTCTGTCATTTGCCCAAACTTGCGAAGTCGCCATTTCCTGCAATTTCTTCACATCCTCTGCTTGCTTCTGTCTCCAACCGTCAAATTCTTTTTCCGATTGCCCCAAAACAATTCCCTTCCCCGTAATAGAAATGTTCTTCTCTTGGTAAGCATAAATCATTGGGGAATAATTTTGGCAGAAAAGCCCATCCCAACGCACTTTCACGGTAGGGAGAAAATGTTTGGGTTCTCCAGAAAAGACCAGAACTGCCCCAAAACTGAGATACAAATTAATGTTGGATTTCATAATAATCGAACCTTCCAGCAAATGCCTTCCTGCTGGCACAATCACTTTCCCTCCACCTTTTTCGGAAACCACCTCGATTGCCAAATTCAAGGCCCTCACGTAGTTTTCTTGCGCCTTTACAGTAACTTGGTCTTTCCAATTGTCGGCAACATCAATTTTTCTCAATAATTTGGGCATGGCAATATTCCAACCATCATTAGCCAGCAAATCTGCCTTTTCCAAAGAGAAAGCCTTGTTTTTCTTGCTGATATTGTTGCTGCAGGCAAAAGCCGAAAACAGAATCAGAAGAATGAATGTTTTACCAAAATAACGCATAATATAATCAGATAGCAGATGGAGGGAATGAGAATAAAATATGATAATCAAATTTTATCTGTTTTCTTGATACTTGATACTTGATACTTGTGTCTTGTTACTTACCTATTAACTTCGGAAATTGTCTAAAAGTCCTTTCCGATAGTCAGCCGAGTTCTAGGTTTAAATCCGTTGATTCTCCAAAAAGTTTAGGTTCTTATGTCCCAATTGAAAAAGATTAACTGGCAAATCATTCTGCTTGTATTTGTTTCCACTTTTGCCTACGGAAAACTTGCCTATTTCTTAGATAGAAAAGATTTTGTGGAGTTGATAATCACATTCTCAATCTTGTTCGTTTCCTATTATTTTCTGCTCAAATCCACAATTTCTTTAAAAAAGCTGGTTGGATTGAGTATTTTCTTTCGGCTGATTTTCCTCTTTTCCGAACCTGTTCTTTCCGATGATTATTACCGATTCATTTGGGACGGAACATTGAACCTGCACGGAATAAATCCATTTCTGCAACTGCCAAGATTCTACATTGAAAGTGGAAAAGAAGTCAGCGGACTCACTCCTGAGATTTTCAAACTGCTGAATTCCCCCGAATATTTCACAATCTATCCGCCATTCTGCCAACTAATTTACAGCTTGGGTGCACTCGCTCCAAAAGGAAACTATTTGGCAAGTGCTGTAATTATGCGGATTTGCGTGCTTCTAGCGGAAATTGGCTCGATTATCTATCTCCAGAAAATCTTAAAACATTTCGGGTCAGATTCAAAAAATGTACTCCTGTATGCGCTAAACCCGCTAATTATCGTAGAGTTGGTCGGGAATCTGCATTTCGAAGCATTTATGATTTGCTTTCTGCTGATGGCAATATTCTATCTGCTGAAAGAGAGAAATAGAACTTCCGCCCTGTTTTTCTGCCTTTCAGTCATCTCCAAACTACTCCCGCTCATGTTGTTGCCATTGCTGTTGCGCAAACTCGGCTGGCGTAAAAGTCTGCAATATTATGTGTTGGTCGGATTGGGAGTTTTGGTCAGCTTTCTGCCCTTTCTGAGTTTGGAAATGCTCGCTCACCTTTCAGAAAGCGTCAACTTGTACTTTCAACGCTTCGAATTCAACGCAAGCCTTTATTACATCATACGTTGGATTGGTTATCAACTCTCAGGATATAATCTGATAATGTATATTGGAATTTCGCTTCCAATCTTGGTTCTCCTGGCAATCATAATTCTAACATTTTTCGGGAAAACTGCATGGAAGAATATAATCCAAAAAATGATGTGGACATTTGCCATTTATCTCTTCTGCGCAACCATTATCCATCCGTGGTATATTTCTACTTTGGTGGCACTTTGCCTGTTCACAAATTTCCGCTTTCCAATTGTATGGTCATTTATAGTTCTATTCAGCTATGCCACTTACCAAACCACCGCTTACATCGAATATTTGAGTTTGGTCGGATTGGAATACGCCATTCTGTTTGGGTTTTTAGTATGGGAAATTTTCAGAAAAAAAGGCGAGAAGCTGACGTTATCTAAGATTTGAGAGAAGAATGCCTTTCTTTGGATTGAATGGGAATAGTGTTTATGAATAGAGTGAAAAGCATAAGCTGGTAGAGGTGTTGATGGCAACTCCCAACAGACCTTGCCAGACATTGGGGATATGTTAACATACTACTGGACGTGAGTGAATCGCTGGCAGAGTCCGCAGGTCCTGCCAGACGTTGAACGAGTTAAAATCAACCTTCGGCAGGGTTTTCAACCTCTGCCGAGGTCTTAATTTTTGGAGATGTCCAGTAGTATGATATGTTAATTTAATAGACTTATCCGACTTTGAAAATCAATAAGTTACTGAAATTAGCCTCTAGTAAAAATCAAAATTATTAGTGTTATCGTCAGGCGACCCTGCCCGAGTTTTGCTGGGGTCGCACACGATAGGGAACTATCCACGAAAAATATTCTACACATCTAAAATCAAGTATTTGAGATAGTTTTTTCGCAATCTCAAAATGACAAAAAATCGTAAAGTGCTGATAATCAAAGCAGGACAATTCTATAGATATGAGATTTGAGTTTGCATACTTTCCTTATGGAATAATGCTCCTGAATAGTTGCGGTTAGGGAAAACCGCACTACGGTATGCAAAGTCAAGGCATTTATCTATAATACATACTGAAAGATTTTAACTATATAACATGATTAAAAAAGTAAAAAATATCAATATTCTAAGGCATAAAACAATTTCTCACAATCAAATATTCGTTTATACAAATGTCATGTGGAGTAATTTAGAAGTATTCTAAATAATATAGAATGACTTTCATTTAATGTGTAAACAATTGAATTTCAGTTTTTTATGTTGCCATGTATTCATCATAAATTCAAATAATAGATTAGATTGTGTACGATTAAGGGAAATGTTAATGAGAGAGGTTTGTTTGCAGTAATTTCAATATTACATTTGCCCAAAATAAGAATCTACCCGATTTTCCAGCTATAAACGCTAACACATATAATATGAGTTTCATGAAAAGCTATTTATTGGCAATCATCTGTGCAGTCTGTTTCTTGGCAACAAGCCAACAAGCAAAAGCACAAATTACAGATGAAGAAGCCACTGCACTAGAGGAGAAAGCATCTATTGGCGAAGGTATTTACAACGCAAACTGTACGCAATGTCACGCTATACACAAACAAGTGGTTGGCCCAGCATTGAAAGATGTATGGAAACGTTGGCCAAACCTAGAAGCACTTTATACTTTCATTAAATATCCTCAAAAAGTAATTGATAGTGGAGAGAGTGCTCATGCAACCGCATTGTACAAAAAGTACAAGCAATATATGCCAAACCATGCCTTCTTGAGTGATGAAGAATTACAAGGTCTGGTCGGATATATCTCAAAAGCTACAAAAGAAGTCCCTCCTGGTTCTCCTGAAACAGCAGGAGTTAATGATATAAACGTTGGCACAGGCGAGTCTGCTGGTCTTGACCCAGGTTTGTTAACTGCAATTATTACAGGTTTATCTGTAATTTTGGTTGGGGTGCTTGTCGCTTTGGCATTGTTGATTTCTGTTCTAGCCAAGAACTTAAGCGAAAGAGAGGATTTGACAGCAGAAGAAAGATTAGATGTTGAAAACGAATTCAGCTTAAAAAGATTCGTAACACATCCTGCATTTATTGGCATTGCCGCATTCATTTTCATTTCCGTGGCAGGGCAGCAGACATTAGATGGTCTGTTCAATGTAGGTGTGCAAAGAGGTTACGCACCAGAACAACCAATTCCTTTCTCTCATAAACTCCACGCAGGTTACTACGAAATTGATTGTAAGTATTGCCACACAGGAGTAGAGAAAAGTAAATCAGCCAATATTCCTTCTGCCAATATTTGTATGAATTGCCATAATGCAATTCGTCAGGAGTCTCCAAACATGCAGAAAATTTACCAAGCAATTGAGAACGATGAGCCAATTCAGTGGGTTCGAGTGCACAATTTGCCAGACTTGGCTTACTTCAACCACGCCCAACACGTAAAAGTGGGTGGAATTGAATGCGAAACTTGTCATGGGGATATTAAAAATATGGAAGTAGTACAACAACACTCATTACTAACTATGGGCTGGTGTATCAACTGCCACAGAGAAACGGAAATTAACGCAGACAACAAATACTACGATCGCCTAGTAAAAATGCACGAGGCAAGCGATGCCAAAGAGCCACTTCATGCAGAAGACATGGGCGGATTGGAATGTTCCAAATGCCATTACTAGAGTGAAGTGAGTTGCTGGCAGTATTTGTAGAACCTGCCAGTCTGCGAACAAAAATATCAAAATAAGAATCTTTCAGAATTGTTCCACAATGGTCATCAGTTCCGACAGAATTCAAAGGATAAGTCTTAGAAGACTATAATAAAATAGATAAACATAAATTTGATTGGTATTTCCTCTGTTGGAAATCAAGTTAAATCCTGCTAATCATCATAATCGAGGTCATAAATGGGTAACAAGAAAAAAAGTTATTGGAAAGGCGTTGAACAACTCACAAATCGTCCAGATTTTGTGCAGAACAATGAGAAAGAATTTCCAGAATTCTTGTCAATCAAAGATTCTTACGGAGATAACTCTAGCGAAGATGGCACAAGCAGACGTGACTTCTTGAAGCTAATGGGTTTCAGCGTGGCAGCCGTTTCTTTGGCAGCTTGCGAAACTCCCGTGAAAAAGGCAATTCCTTATTTGAACAAACCAGAGGAAATTGACCCAGGAGTTCCCAACTATTATGCCTCTACTTATGCAATGGGAAGCGATTACTGCCCAGTAGTTGTAAAAACTCGTGAAGGCAGACCAATCCACATTGAAGGGAATTCGTATTCCAAATTCTCGAATGGAGTAACTAGCCCAAGAGCAATTGCTTCAATCATGTCTTTATATGATGTGGAGAAAATTGGTTATGCAACCAAAAAACCTGCTGGCGGGTATGTTTTCAAAACAGTAGAAGGAGATGTACCCGAAGGCAAACAATTGGGTGGAAGCATTACTCAACTAGAAGGCGATGTGAAAATCGACTGGGCAACTGCCGATGAGGAAATCAAATCGGAATTATCCAATATTTCGGATGGTGGCGGAACAGTTTATTTGGTAACGAATTCCAACTACAGCCCTTCGTTCCAACAAATCCTAAAAGACTTTAAAGCAAAATATGCTTCCACTAAATTAGTTACCTACGATACAGAATCTCTGTACGCCTTAAGAATGGCTTACGGAGGAACTTTGCCTAACTTCGATTTCGAAAAAGCAGACGTAGTTGTAAGTGTTGGGGCTGATTTTATGGGAAACTGGCTTTCTTCTGTGAAGATTGTACCTGCATACACCAGAAGAAGAAAAGTAAGTCAGAAAAACTCAAACATGTCTCGCCACTACCAATTTGAGTCTATGCTCACGGTAACTGGTTCAAGTGCAGATTATAGAACGCCAATCAAACCTTCGCAACAAGGCGAAGTAGTAAAAGCACTTTATTCGGCAGTGGTAAACGGGTCTCAACTTCCGATATGCCGAATGTGAACAAAGCCGCACAGGATTTGAAAAACGCAAGAGGGAAATCTCTTGTGGTTGCAGGTTCTAATGACATGGCAATTCAGACATTGGTAAATGGCATCAACGATGTTCTCCAAAATAAGGGTTCAACCATTGACACTTCCAATCCTATATATCTTAAGCAAGGAGACGACAAAGCAATGGCTCATTTCGCTTCCAATTTAAGTGCAAATGATGGTGTGATTTTCGTGAACTGTAACCCAGTTTACAATCATCCGCTTGGTATGCAATTGGCAGAGAAAATAGCAGGGAGCGAAATTATCAGTTTCCACTGCGGACAGAATCAATGAGACTGCTGAATTTTGCAATTATAACTGCCCAGACAATCACTTCCTTGAATCTTGGGGAGATTTTGAACCAATGAAAGGGCATTTGAGTTTGGCTCAACCAACCATAAAAACAATTTTTGACACTCGCCAAGTACAAGATTCATTCTTGAAATGGAGCGAGTCAGACAAATCCTACAAAGAGTTCTTGCAAGATTTCTGGAAATCGAAATTGTTCTCCACACAAACTAAAGAGACTTTCTTACACTAAGTTTTGGCAAGGCGCACTGCACGATGGCGCAATCCAAGCAAGTGCAGGAGTGAGTTTGATGGGTTCAATGCTTTCGGGTGTTGCAACAAATAATACTGTTGAGAATGCAATCCAAGATGGAGAAGTAACTGACAGCGAAGTAATTACAACTGCTACTGGCTCAATGAGCGTTTCAAGTGCCATGTCTGGAATTAAGGCAAGCAATGCAGATGCCATGGAATTGACCCTTTATTCTTCCCCAGTTTTGGGAGACGGAGAAATGGCAAACAACCCATACATTCATGAAACTCCAGAACCAATTACGAGAGTGTGTTGGGGAAATTACGTAGCAGTTTCTCAGGCTTGGGCAAGAGACAATGATGTGGAGACTTTTGAGACTAAAACCAATGTTGCCAAAATAAACATTGGCGATGTGGAAATCTCCTTGCCAATTGTGGTTCAACCAGGTTTGCAAAGAAATACGATTGCCATTCCAATCGGATATGGTAGAGGAAGAAACAACGCTGGTAAAGTAGCAGCAGAAGCAGGTGGAGCGAATGCCTTCTACTTGGCAAGCTCACTGGCGGAATGGTTGATTTCTCAAATATGGGAAATATCACAATCTCCAACACTGGCGCAAAAGAAGATGTAGCACAAACTCAAACCCACCATACTATTATGGGCAGGGAAACGATTGTGCAGGAAACGACACTTTCAGAATACAAAGATGGCTCTTGGGTAGAAGGCAAATACATGCCAATGATTGCCACTTCCAAAGGGATGGAAAATCCTGTTGACCTTTCAATTTGGGATGTTGACAGTGATGGCTACCTACAAGAAGATGCAGAAAGAGAGGGAAAAGTGAAGGAAAAAGCCTACGAAGGAACGCTTTGGAACGAGGAATTGGGAATTGAATCAGACGTGCATGTTTATCCAATCCATCATTGGGGAATGGCAATTGATTTGAATTCTTGTTTTGGTTGTGGTGCTTGTGTAGTAGCTTGTCATACAGAAAATAATGTGCCTGTTGTTGGAAAGCAAGAGGTAATTAACAGAAGGGAAATGCACTGGTTGCGTATCGACAGATACTACAGTTCAGATGGAGAAGCGGGAGATTACCACGCAATGGAAGAAGCTGCGGACAATCCACAGGTGGTTTTCCAACCATTAATGTGCCAGCACTGTAACAATGCGCCTTGCGAAACAGTTTGCCCAGTTGCTGCAACTACGCACAGTTCTGAGGGAATCAATCAAATGACTTATAATAGATGTGTAGGTACAAAATATTGTGCAAACAACTGCCCATTTAAAGTAAGAAGATTCAACTGGTTCAAATACAACAATAACGAGGAGTTCGATTACCACATGAATAACAATTTGGGCAAAATGGTATTGAACCCAGATGTTACCGTTCGCTCCAGAGGAGTAATGGAGAAATGTTCAATGTGCGTGCAGAGAATCCAATCAGGAAAATTAGAAGCGAAGAAAGAGAATAGAGGCGTGAGAGATGGCGAAATCAAAACTGCTTGTGCAAGTGCTTGTCCTGCTGAAGCAATTACTTTTGGAGATTTGAACGATGCTTCCACAGAAGTTAGGCAATTATTGACTCCAGAAGTGAAACCAGAAGGAAGAGCTTACAATGTTTTGGCGGAAATCAACGTGAGACCAAACGTTTGGTATTTGACCAAAGTGAGAAATACAGATAAAGAAGAGGTTTAATAGCTAACAAGGCTAATAAATTTCATTAAATAGCTGGTTGGATTCTTCCAAATCAGAATGTTACACAAAATATAAAACAGTACAACGTACTCAAATCGTTAGATATGCAAGTCGTTTCAAAAGTAAGAGAACCCTTAGTAACCGGAGGCAAAACCTACCACGATATTACAAATGACATTTGTACTCCTGTGGAAAGAAACCCTCCAAAAACTTGGCTTGTTGCCATGGGTTTTGCACTTCTCCTTTTATTTGCTGGTGGGATTTTCCTAGGCGACATGCTGTGGAATGGCATCGGGCGATGGGGATTGAATAAATCTGTACAGTGGGCTTGGGATATTACCAACTTCGTTTGGTGGGTAGGAATTGGCCATGCAGGAACATTGATTTCTGCGGTACTTCTGCTTTTCCGTCAGAAATGGAGAACTTCCATTAACCGTGCAGCAGAAGCAATGACAATTTTTGCCGTAATCTGTGCAGCAATGTGGCCTTTGGTTCACATGGGAAGACCTTGGTTGGGTTTCTGGCCACTTCCTTTGCCTAATACTTACGGTTCACTTTGGCCTAATTTCCACTCTCCTTTGTTGTGGGATGTGTTTGCAATCTCCACTTATTTCTCGGTATCATTGGTATTTTGGTACATCGGACTTGTACCAGATTTTGCAACAATCAGAGATAGAGCAGTAACGAAATTTCAGAGAATTTTTTACGGAGTGTTGAGTTTAGGATTCAACGGTTCTGCAAAAACTTGGATGCACTACGAATCTGTAGCCTTGATTTTGGCAGGTTTGTCAACTCCACTCGTACTTTCTGTACACACAATTGTAAGTTTTGACTTTGCCACTTCCGTAATTCCGGGTTGGCACACCACAATTTTCCCTCCTTACTTTGTGGCGGGAGCGATTTTCTCTGGTTTTGCCATGGTATTGACACTGATGTTGGTAACTCGATATATTTACAAACTCCAAGATTACATTACTCTGGAGCATATTGAGTTGATGAACATAGTTATTATGGTAACTGGCTCAATCGTAGGAATTGCCTACACTACTGAACTTTTCATGGCTTGGTATTCTGGTGTTGAATACGAGCAATACGCATTTTTGAATAGAGCAACTGGTCAATACTGGTGGGCATATTGGGCAATGATGACTTGTAATGTATTCTCTCCACAATTCTTCTGGTTCAAGAAAATCAGAACAAGTATTACCATGACATTCATCTTGTCAATCGTAGTAAATATTGGAATGTGGTTTGAGCGATTTCGTAATTATCGTAACTTCGCTTCACAGAGATTACTTGCCGTCTAGCTGGAATTATTTCACACCTACTTTGTGGGACATTATGTGTTATGTATTTAGCTTTCGGATTGTTCTTTACTTTATTCTTCCTTTTCGCTAAATTCTTCCCAGTAATCAACATGGCAGAAGTGAAAACCGTCTTAAAGGATTCCAACTCCACGGTTTACAAAGGAAGAAGAACGATTTCCAACGAACTCGTTCCGCCAGAAGATAGAGTTCCTGAGAACGAAATCTCATAGAGTACATTAAAGAAATACAATTAGTCAAATTAATTCGCTGTTGACTGACTTTTTTGAAACAGATGGAAAAAAATAAGAATTTCATAGTAGGGATTTTCAACGACCAAGATATTCTCTTGAATGCCGTAAAGCATGTGAGAGGAGAAAAGGTAAAAATCCACGAAGTATATACTCCTTACCCAGTTCATCATTTGGAACATGCTTTGGGTTACGAAGAATCATTCATGCCAAAAGCAGCCTTTATGTTTGGATTGTTAGGCACTTCGCTTGCCATTGCTATGCAGGTTTGGATGATGAACATAGATTGGGAAATGATTATTGGTGGAAAGCCAACCATTGCCATTGCCGATTTTGTTCCCGTTGCTTTTGAAGTAACCGTTCTTCTAGCCGCTTTCGGAATGGCATTTACCTTCTTCATCAGCCAAAGATTAGGACCAACATCAGTTCCCAGAATTTTCGACAGAAGACAAACTGACGATAAGCATGTAATGGCAATTGACTTGGCAGACAACAAAATGACGGAAGCCGATTTGCAAACATTACTAGCTTCAGTTTCTGCAGAAGAAGTCTATAGAAAAGATTTCACAGACGAAGAAAATAACCCTTCGTTTTCAAAATATTTGGTTGCCACAATGAGCAATGGAGTAACCGAATCAAGCAGATTACGATAGTCAAACAGAATTTACAAGACATATATAAGTAATAACAATATGTTCCCTAAAAATATACTTTTTCTCGTTGCTCTCATCACGCTTTTGGCGAGTTGCACAGCAGATGAGAACTATCCTGGCACAGAATATGCACCTCAAATGTATCATTCTGTTCCTTACGAACCACTTAACTCAATTCACTGAAGACAACGTAGATGGACTTTTGGAAACTTGGTATTATAACACAGTTGACAAAGCACCTAACTCAATCAGCAGAGAGTATACCAATAAGAAACACTTGATTAACTCACTCGAACCTGTTGAGGGAACAACTCAAGAGACAGAAATATACTTCTGTTTTGAAAATAGATTCTGTGGGAAACAGACAACTTGTTGCTTTATAATATTGCTGCAGATGATTTTGAGACAGCAGGAAGAATTTTGAAAAACCCTGTTCCTTTAACTGATGAAGTGAAACAAGAAGGTTCTGCTTTGTACGGTTCTTTTTGCTCGCATTGCCACGGTGGCGGTGGCGCAGGAGACGGAAAAGTCGGGAAAGTGTATTTGGGAGTTGCCAACCTTTTGGGTGGTGCTTACAAAAACTTGCCTGATGGACATATTTTTCATGTAATCACGCACGGAAAAGGAAGAATGTGGGCGCACAAATCACAATTAAGTCCTGAAGAGCGATGGAAAGTAGTTCACTATGTGAAACAATTGCAAGGAACAGGTTCGGGCGCACCAGCTGCCAATGCAAAAGGGGCAGACCCAAAGGAGGGAGTGGACACAGATACCGTAACGCGGTAACGTGCGACAACTCCTACTGAAGAAACGGAATAAATTAGAGTTACGAATTTACAAAGAATCAACAAGATTCATTTGGCTTAATAAAATACAATGGCAACAGAAGTTCACAGCTACGATGTAAACGAACAGTTTGAGTTCACCTCAGCGTTCAAGAAAAACATCTTTATCATTGGAATTATCGGAATCGTCCTTTTTGCAATCGGTTGCTTAATCGCAATCTTCGGTGGAGGTCATGGCGAAGAGCATGCTCAAATGCTAGATGAAGTTGCCAAGCAATCTGGCACAGCAATGGCTGGCGGCGGAGAGCATGGTTACTCTTGGCTAAAAGAGTGAAAACCAACCTTTGGATAAACAACGTCTTACTTCATAGGCTTGGCAATTGCTGGACTTGTTCTTCTTTGCAATTCAGTATGTGGCAATGGCAGGTTGGTCAGTCGCTTTTCTTAAGGATATTCAAAGCATTCAGTGGTTTTCTCCCAGTTGCGGCAATTCTGATGTTTGGAGTGTTTGCTTGGGAATTGACAGACCATTCCACTTTTCCACTGGTTAGACCACAGCTTATACGAAGAAGGAACAGCTACTTACGATTCCATAATTGATGGCAAACAAAGCTTTTTCTTCAATCCATTTTCTGACCATGCACGTCTTTCCCAATATTCTACGTAATTAGAATGGTTATTTTCTTAGGAGGTTGGATTTTGTTCTCCATGTGGATGGGCAAACAACATTTTGCAGAAGATTTGGAAGGTGGAACTAAAAGATACAGAAAACTTGTTAGAATTTCAGCAGGATTTATTGTGTTCTTCGGAATTTCCTCATCCGCATCTGCTTGGGATTGGGTATTGTCTATTGACACGCACTGGTTCAGTACTATGTTCGGTTGGTATGTTTTTGCGAGTTGGTTTGTAGCAGGTTTGGCAGGAATGACTTTCTTGATTTCCGTTTTAAAAGATGCAGGCTACTTAAAAATCGTAAATGAAAACCACCTGCACGATATGGCGAAATTTGTTTTCGCATTTAGTATTTTTTGGACATATATCTGGTTATCTCAATTCTTACTGATTTATTATGCAAACATCCCAGAAGAAGGAATTTACTTCTTAGAAAGATTGACAAGTGATTATTACGGAAAAATCATTTTTATCAATTTGTTCCTGAATTTTGCCTTCCCATTCATTGCTTTAATGACAAGAAATGCAAAAAGGAAAACAATTATCTTAAAGATTGTTTGTCTAGTTGTTCTCATAGGTCATTGGTCAGATTTTTACTTGATGATTACTCCAGGAACATTGAAAGAACATGGTACTTTTGGATTCTTGGAAATTGGTATTGCATTGATTTACACGGCTCTTTTCGGATTTGTAGTTTTGACCTCTTTAGCTAAAAAGCCATTAATTGCAAAGAATCATCCTATGATTGAAGAATGTGTATATCACACAACTTGATTTTAAGATTTTTTCCAAACGAAAAAACATTTCGGCTTCACAGTTTTTTATAGGAGTGAAGTTTCTAAAAAACTAATTTTAAGTTAGCCCATAAAATAGATATGACAACCATTTTATTCATTACTGGAGTTATTTTAGCTCTTACTGCACTCGGGTTAATATACCGAGTTTTCAGTCTTGTAAGTGTAGCAAAGGGTGATGACAGCGAGAAACGTGGCGGACTTAGCAATAAGGTAAATGCCGCTCTTTTCCCAATTACTTTCATCTTAGGTTTTGGAGCCATGTTTTGGTATTCTGGAGTGGCGAGTGAGTATTTCTTGCCAGAAGCTGCCTCCGAGCACGGTGTGAAAACGGATAATCTTTTCTGGATTACAATGGCGGTAATTTCTTTTGCGTTCTTTGCAACAAACTTATTGTTGTTCTTCTTTCCCTTTAAGTATCAATTTAAAGAAGCAAAAAAGGCAGACTACTATCCTGAAAATCACAAATTAGAAATCATTTGGACAATTATTCCTGCTATTGTTATGGCTGTTCTTGTCATATTTGGTTGGATTGAATGGTCTAATATTACTGATAAAGCACCAGCAGAAGCAGTAAAAATTGAAATTATGGGTAAGCAGTTCAACTGGCAAGTCCGATACCCTGGACAAGACGGTGAACTTGGGAAATATCACTACACAAAAATCGATGCGACCAACTCAATGGGGGTTGACTTTTCAGATAGAGCAAGTATGGATGATTTCATGCCTGGCAAGTTAACTCTACCAAAAGGGAGACCTGTTTTATTGAATATTCGCTCAAGAGACGTACTGCATAGCGTATTTTTGCCTCATTTCCGTTTGAAAATGGATGCAGTTCCAGGAATGCCAACTCAATTTTGGTTCACTCCTACAAAAACAACAGCTGAAATGCGAGAAGAATTAAGTACTGCTGGTGGAATGTGGGATGAGTTGAATGATAAAGGAGAGCCAAAATGGCAGAATTTTAATTACGAGTTAGCCTGTACAGAAATTTGTGGCAATAGTCATTTTGCCATGAAATATTCAGTAGAAGTAATTGAAGGAGAAGCCTACGACAAGTGGATGGCAGAGCAAAAAGCTTGGTCTGCTGACAATGCAGATTACCTAAAAGAAAATTACGCCATCGATGTAACTGCTTTAGGAACTGAAAATTACGTAAGTAAATAAAATACATTTTTTATTAGAAAATACTTTAACCCAAAAAATATGTCTACAGTAGATGTTGATGTAACACAATTGACTCACGAAGGCGATCATCACGATGACCACGAGCATCATGAAGAGGGGTTCTTCAGAAAATATATTTTCTCAATTGACCACAAAATGATTGGCAAGCAATTCCTAATTACGGGATTGATTTGGGCGTTCATTGGTGCTTCCCTTTCATTGGTTTTCCGTTTACAACTTGGTTTCCCAGAAGCTAGTTTAGAATGGTTAAGACCAATTTTAGGTCATTGGATTGGAGAAGATGGAAAGTTGGATACTAATTATTATCTCGCAGCGGTAACAATGCACGGTACCATTATGGTATTCTTTGTATTGACAGCTGGTTTGAGTGGTACATTCAGTAATTTCTTGATTCCTTTGCAAATTGGAGCGAGAGACATGGCTTCTGGATTTATGAACATGCTTTCTTATTGGTTCTTTTTTGCAGCCAGTATGGTTATGTTAGCTTCATTGTTTGCAGAAACGGGTCCTGCTTCTGGTGGTTGGGTAGCTTATCCTCCGCTAAATGCTTTGCAAGAGGCAAGTGACGGCTCCAAAATAGGGATGACGCTCTGGTTAACGAGTATGGCATTATTTATCGCTTCAAGTTTGCTCGGAGGTATCAATTATATTGCCACGGTAATTAACTTGAGAACTGTTGGAATGTCATTCGCAAGATTGCCACTTACAATTTGGGCGTTCTTCATTACGGCTATTTTAGGATTACTTTCTTTCCCAGTACTATTTTCAGCAGCATTGTTGATGATTTTCGATAGAAGCTTCGGAACAAGTTTTTACTTATCTGATATTTATATCAATGGAGAAGCTCTCCATCATTCTGGTGGTAGTGCCATTCTTTATCAACATTTATTTTGGTTTTTAGGACACCCAGAAGTTTATATTGTATTGCTTCCTGCATTGGGAATTACTTCTGAGGTAATTTCTACAAACTCTCGAAAACCAATTTTCGGTTATAGAGCAATGGTGGGTTCTTTATTGGGTATTGCGGTACTTTCGTTCATTGTTTGGGCGCACCACATGTTTGTTTCGGGAATGAATCCGTTCCTCGGGTCAATATTCATGTTCTTGACTTTGATTATTGCAGTACCATCGGCAGTAAAGGCATTTAATTATATAACCACGCTGTTTAGAGGAAACATAGTTTTCACTCCAGCCATGTTGTTTTCAATTGGATTGGTTTCGTTGTTTATTTCTGGTGGAGTAACAGGTATTATACTTGGAAATGCTGCACTTGACATACAATTGCACGATACTTACTTTGTGGTTGCGCACTTTCACTTAGTAATGGGTGCGGCTTCATTCTTTGGAATGATGGCAGGAGTCTATCATTGGTTCCCTAAGATGTTCGGTAGAATGATGGATGACAGAATGGGCTATGTTCATTTTTGGATGACATTCATAGGAGTTTACTTAGTATTCTTCCCAATGCACTATATCGGAATTGTAGGTTTCCCAAGAAGGTACTACGCTTGGACAAATTATGAAACTTTCAATATGTTCACAGACCTGAATATGTTCATTACAGTTGCTGCAATTATAACTGTAGGTGCTCAATTGATATTTGCTTTCAACTTTTTCTACAGTATTTTCAAAGGACGTTTAGCTCCGTTGAATCCTTGGAAGTCGAATACGTTGGAATGGACAACGCCAAGAAATCCTGAACACGGAAACTGGGTAGGCGCAATTCCTCATGTGTACAGATGGCCTTACGATTATAGCAAGCCAGGAGCAAAAGATGATTTTATTCCTCAGGATGTTCCCTATTATGAAACTCCAGAATCTAATTTGCCAGAAGAAGCAGATATGGCAAAACTAGAAAAGAAGAGAGGAGAAGCATAATTTACAAATAATTTGAAAAGCCTTGACTTATATAAGTCAAGGCTTTTTTTGGTTAATAATAGAGTTTATAAACAGAAAAAATCTGAATAGCTGGCGATGGTTGTGTGCAACCCCAGCTTAGACTCGCTAGGCTAGTCTATAGAGTTGGGTCAAAAATTTATTTTCATACTCCAATAGTCAGATTCTAACTCCAAAATTATGTTCTTACACAAAATGGGTTGGCTTTTTCAGAAGGTACTTTATCCTTCACTAACTTGGAGTAGGTACGATAGCGATAAAGTTATCTATCTTACTTTCGATGATGGGCCAATTCCGAACTTGACGGAATGGGTTCTTGATGAATTGAACCGATTCAATGCAAAGGCAACATTTTTTTGTGTGGGCGATAATATTCAAAAACACTCGCAAATATTTTCAAGAATTTTAGAAAAGGAACACAAGATTGGAAATCATACTTTCAATCATTTGAATGGTTGGGCAACAAATGATTCTGACTACTTTGAAAATATAATTAAATGCGATAAAGCAATGGAAGAAAGCGCTAATTGTCTCACAAACTTATTTCGCCCTCCTTATGGCAGAATCAAAAAATCTCAAATAAAATCTATTTTACCCAAAAAGGAGATTGTGATGTGGGATGTATTGAGTGGGGATTTCTCTCAATCAACCACGCCAGAAAGATGTTTGAGTCAATCTATCAAGCACACAAAAAAAGGTTCAATCATCGTGTTTCACGATAACTTGAAAGCTGAAAAGAATTTGAAATATGTATTACCAAGGTATTTAGAACATTTCTCTAAGTTAGGTTTTCAATTCAGAACCTTATGAATACAAGAAATACCTGAATTGTAGTACTCGTCTAATTCTACTTTAAGACTCTGAAAATTATGGAACTCATTTACCACTGGCTGAAACTAGTGCATCAAATCCTAAGTTCGTGTTGTTATTTTTGTTTCTTATTTCCTTCTACTGCATTAAAATTCTTAGCCGTTATGGCTATGTCGAAATGTCGAACCACTGAAAGTTTTGCTTTGCAGAAGAAAATAATATTCCAAAAAATTACAGACACTAACTTAGAACTCAATGCAATAGTGGCAATTGAATCAGCACTTAGAAAGCTATTCAATTACATCCATCTTCAGATGGATGTTAAGGATATTAACCCCAAAATCATACTTAAAATACAACTTTGGCTAGAATCTTAAAGTAGAACTAACTATTTCATAATGGAAATATAAATCTGTTCCATGAGACTGATTTTCAGATACTTGAACCAATATTTCTGAGGATAATCAACGAACAGATATGAAAATATAGCAATCTGAAATAAATTTCCTATTCTATTCATTCGCAAATTTACATAATTTACACATTTGCTAATCTTTTCTTTTTTTTCTAAATCCTACCTTCGCTCACATGAAAATTTCCAAAGGAGTTTGGCTCATGTTGTGGGCATCTTTTCTGTTTACTTTAATGGGAGCTTGCGTGAAAGCACTCCCAAATATTCCTGCGGTGGAACTGGTTTGGTTTCGGTCGCTCATTTCCCTTTCGCTTTGCCTATTTGCGCTCAAAAAGAACAAGATTCCTTTTTTCGGAAACAATAAGAAAGTGCTGATTGCCAGAGGTTTATTCGGAGCAGTTTCACTGATGGTTACTTATAATGTTGTCCAAAATATTCCCTTGGCAGCTTCATCAGTTTTGCATTATGTCTCGCCAATTTTCACTGCGCTAATTGCCTTTTTGGTGTTAGGAGAGAAATTATACAAAATCCAGTGGCTTTTTTTCGCCATTTCTTTTGCTGGAGTTCTCATCATGAAAGGATTTGACAGTCGAGTGGATACTTTGTATTTATGCTTGGGAATTTTTGCCGCATTCTTGGCTGCCTGCGCCTACAATTGCATTCGAGTTTTGAGGGAATCGGAACATCCACTGGTCATTGTGTTCTATTTCCCGCTCGTAACTTTGCCAATCACTTCAATTATTTGCCTGTTCGATTGGGTAACGCCAGTAGGTTGGTGGGAATGGAGTTTGATTTTGGCAATTGGTTTGCTCACACAACTCGCCCAAATTGCCATGACCAAAGCCTACCAAGCCGAGGAAGCTGCCAAAATTGCCAGTGTCAGCTATACTGGAATTATTCACGCAATTATTGTGGGAATCATTTTCTTCGGAGAATATTTCGACTGGAAAGTAATTGGGGGAATGTGCCTAGTTTTGGTTGGAGTGATTTTAAACGTGAGTTTCAAGCAGATTTTCAAAGTGAAATGAAGGATTTCCCAACGACATTACACATTGGTGCGATTAGGGAAAATCGCATTGCAAAAATCTAATGCGGAATATGAAAATCAGACTCTGACCGGGACACGCTGGCTGAATTGTACAGACGGAAAACTGCTGAAATTATTTTCTCAACTTCAAATAAAATCTATAAAGCCGATGCAACCTCAATTCTTTCTTAATCAATCGTTTCAAAAATTTATCTCGCCAGTTGGGTTTGTCAATCTCCTGCAATAGAGTATAAAATTGCTTGGCAAGCGAGAAATTCTCCATCCAAACCGATTGCCTTAAATAATAGCGCACGGAAACTGCCAAGCTTTCACTTTCTTGGTTGGATTGATTGAGTTTCTGGGCTTTTCGGCAAATTTTCAGGGTGGATTTCAAATGCTCGTTCCGTCCTTTTTGGTAGAATTTCGTTCCTAATGAATTAGGCAAAACCCTTTTTTTTGTGAGGATTTTATCCTGAAACATATACTTCCAATTCCTCCCGCTCCTGACCCAGAAATCATAATCTTCGTAGCTTAAAGTTTCATCGTAGCCATTTAGCTCATCGAAAACGGCTTTCCGAATCAGCATGGTAGGTGTGCAGATGAAACCCAATCCAACCAAATGTCCATAAATTCTGCCACTTGGAGGGACTCTAACCAACTCGCCTTGGGAATTTCTCTTGCAATAAGTTCTGATTTTATTTCCATTTGCATCAATCAATTCCGCATCGGAATAAAGCACTCCGTAGTTTTCAGGAAGAGCTTCAAATAGGCTTATCTGTTCGGCAATTCTATTTGGGAAAAGTACATCGTCAGTTGCTAAATCCACCACATATTTCCCCTCGGCTAACTCCAACCCCAAATTAAAAGCTTTGCAGTTTCCTACGTTTTCCTTCAACTGCAAAAACGGAATTTGCGATTTCCCTTTTAAAAAAGAATTGATTTTTTCTACGCTTCCATCCGAACTCGCATCATCTACAATAATCAGCTGCATGTTTTTATAGGTCTGATTGACTACTGAATCCAAACAAGCCAACACAAAATCAGCATGATTGTGGCAAAGGCAAATGATGGAAACAAGTGGGGCATTACTATTTTTCATTGATTAAATTGGAGGGAATCCTAGTGCATTGAGTTCTAAGTTTGTGTCTGTATTTTTTGGAATATTATTTTCTTCTGCAAAGCAAAACTTTCAGTGGTTCGACATTTCGACATAGCCATAGCTACGGCTAAGAATTTTAATGCAGTAGAAGGAAATAAGAAACAAAAATAGCAACACGAACTTAGGATTTGATGCACTAGTATATTTTTATTGGGCAAAATACAGAAAATTATGAAACAAGTAATCGTGAATGTGCCAGAGAGGAAATTGAAATTTTTCACAGAACTTATTAAGCAACTTCAACTTGAAGTGGTAACACCTGCGGCATTGTCTGATTCAGAAAAGGTTCTTTTAGACAATGCCTTGGAAGAATATAAAACTTAACCCAGAAGAAACCAAGACTTGGGAAGAAATGGAGAACCATTTAATTGAGCGATATAAAACAAAGCAAAAACGAACGAATTGAGAGAATCTCCTATACATGAAAACAGAGCTCGCCCAATTGGGCAAACTCTACGATTATTCTCCTTTTATAATTCTCAAAGCATCCAACTCTGCGAGAATTTCTTCATATTCTTCATTTGTGATTTGACCATTCTGATAATACCACAGAAATTGTTGTTTCTGCATATCTACCGGCAAAAGTTCATCTATTTTCATAAAATTACGCCTAAAGTAAGCCTCTTTGCGTCCTTTTATCCTTTCAATAAATTTGTCAACCAAAGACATTTCCTTATTTCTGTAGAAGAATGCTAAGTGCTTTACTCCGCTAATGTATTTTATCTTCTCGTTTTTGAAAGTTTGGTAAATCCATGCGCCAAGTCCAGCGAGCATTCCGGCAGAAACTCCGCTAACCATTGTAGGTGAATTTCTAAAGGAGTCAATATTTTCTAGGAGAAGAAACAGAACTAGAAAAATATTTAGGGTAGCCGAAATCAATAGTCCGACTGCCAAACCACTTGGTTTTTTGCTTGTTAACATTTTTTCAAAACCTACGTCATTATAACTTATTTCCCATTTGGAATATTCTCCTTCCTGTTTGTATTCTACTATCATCGAATCTTTCAGTAGCTCAAAAATGCGATAGTTCCTGCCATCATATTGGGCTAATTTACTATCTGTCAATTCGGTTTTCTTTCCCATTTTTTTTAATCAATCATCTCAAACCTGCAATAAGGTTGCAACACTTTCGGAATTCGGATTCCTGTTGTGGTTTGATTATTCTCTAAAATAGTTGCCACAATTCTGGGCAAAGCCAAGGCACTTCCGTTGAGCGTGTGCGCTAATTTGGTTTTGCCATCTTTGTCTCGGTAGCGCAACAGCATTCTATTTGCCTGAAACGTCTCAAAGTTGGAGACAGAACTCACTTCAAGCCATCTTTCTTGTGCGGCAGAATAGGTTTCCATATCGTAACACAAAGCCGCATTGAAGCTAATGTCTCCGCCACAAAGCAATAGTTTTCGGTAAGGAAGCTCCAATTTCTCTAGCAAACCTTCCACATGTGCGCACATATTTTCCAACTCCGCATAGGAATTGTCGGGGTGTTGCACCTGCACAATTTCCACCTTATCAAATTGGTGGAGACGGTTCAGTCCCCGAACATGCGCTCCCCAAGAACCCGCTTCCCTTCGGAAACAAGGCGTATAAGCCGCCACTTTTTTCGGCAATTGTTCGTGGGAAATGATTTCGCCACGAAACATATTTGTTAGCGGAACTTCCGCAGTCGGAATTAGGAAGAAATTCTCATTTTGTGCATGATACATCTGCCCTTCTTTGTCGGGAAGTTGCCCAGTGGCAAAGCCCGATTCCTCGTTGATGAGCAACGGAACTTGCACTTCTAAATAACCTGCATTTTCCGCTTCATCCAGAAAAAACTGAACCAAAGCACGCTGTAATTTTGCGCCTTTTCCTTTATAAAACGGGAAACCTGCGCCCGTTACTTTGTTCCCGAGTTCAAAATCAATAATATCGTATTTCTTGGCGAGTTCCCAATGTGGTAAAGCTTCGCCAGCGAGTTTGGGCAAATCTCCTTTTTCCAGAACCACCACGTTGTCATCTGCCCCGTTTCCTTCTGGCACGCTTTCGTGCGGTAGGTTTGGAATTTGATATAACATTTGCGTGAGTTGGTTCTCCAAATCCTTCACTTGCTCATCCAATTCCTTAGACTTGTCTCGCAATTCGGAACTCTGCTTTTTGATAACTTCGGCTTCCTCTTTCTTGCCTTGTTTCATCAAAGCTCCAATTTCCTTAGAAACTTTTTTGGAGTCAGAAAGTGCTTGGTCTCTATCGGTTTGCGCTTGCCTTCTTGTGGCATCCAAGGCAACAATTGCCTCAATTGCCTCTTCAGGATTAGCGAATCTCTTGGTTTTCAGACCTTTGATTACCAATTCTTTATTTTCTCGTATGAAATTTATTTGTAACATTCTATTAGTAGTGAGTAGTGAGTATCTGGTAGTGAGACTCGGCAATTAAATGAGCATCAATTTTTATGACCTATTTGTCGTTTTCAAGATGGCCGTCCACCTGATAAACCATCCGTTTTCAATTGCGGTATTTCTAGTAAGCGGTTTGTCTATTTTGTAAATCCACTTGATGTAAACCCTAAATCCTTTTTCAGTTGCATTGTAGATGGAATTCACTCCGCCAACATCCCAATGGTGCTTTTCCCCTTCTATAGATGTTAAATAGTGAGGAGTTTCCGAAAATTCGTATCCCGATAAGTCTATATCTACATAAATCCCTCCTCCTCCACGAGAGTTGTCTTTCCAATCTGACGGAGCGGTATTTCCTTGTTCTATGAATGTTATTCCACTCATTTTGTTTAGTATTTTTAGGCAACATGAAACCAAAAAAATCCGACTTTTCCTAAAAAGTCGGATTCTGAAATCTTCTTTTCGGGTTAATTAGCCGATTAATGATTCGTAGGAAACATTATCGAGCAATTCACTCAAATCTGCATCTGACGGAAGTTTTACTTTTACCATCCAACCTTTTCCGTAAGGGTCGGAGTTTACCAATTCTGGTTCTCCTTCCAAATCCTCATTTACTTCTACGATTTCCGCAGTGATTGGCATAAACAAATCGGACACCGTTTTCACAGCTTCTACACTCCCGAAAACATCTCCTGATTCTACTGTTTCGCCATCCTCTGTTATTTCCACGAAAACAATATCGCCCAGTTCTTTTTGGGCAAAGTCGGTTACGCCAATATAGGCAAATTCTCCCTCCACTCTAACCCATTCGTGTTCTTTAGTATATTTCAAATTTGCTGGAACGCCCATAACTTTAGTATTTATTGGATGGATTTTAAAGTGTTTCTACTGTTGAAAGTAAGCATTTGTATATGAAAATCAGCACTTTAATAAAAAAGCAAAAGAAAACTGATTGTCCGCCCACTTTTCATTTCCCCAAAGAAACGGATTTGCACCGAAATACGCAAAAAATCGGCTCAATCTTCAAACAGATATTCGTTTGTTTGCACAATTTCAGGTGTTTGCTGATGTCGCAATCTGCAAAATCCAACCAAATGGAAATTTTCTATTTTTCTGAAAAATGAGGCTTTAAAGATAAATTCCATTACATTTATAGGCTAGTTTTTTGAAATCACTCAACTACTCGATTATGCCAAAGAAAGTCCAAATAAGTTTTGAAGTAGAAGTATTTGAAGCAGGAGAGCTTGGAAAACAAGAGTTGGCACTCATTGAGAAAGCAAGGGAAACGTGTGAAAATGCTTATGCGCCTTATTCCAATTTCTGGGTTGGAGCCGCCATTTTGTTGGAAAATGGAGAAGTTGTTACAGGAACGAATCAAGAAAATGCCGCTTATCCATCGGGATTGTGTGCCGAGAGAACTGCCATTTATTGGGCTGGAGCAAATTATCCGAAGCAGAAAATAAAAGCGATTGCTATTACTGCAAAGAAGGCAAATACAGATAACTACTTGCCCGTAACTCCGTGCGGAGCGTGCAGGCAGGCTGTCTCAGAGTATGAAAATAAGCAGGAAGAACCCATCAAAATCATATTGGAAGGAAAAGAAAACAGAGTTTATGTAGTGGAATCTATTGGCGATTTGCTACCTCTCAAGTTTTCAGGAACTTCTTTAGACGGGAATTGAATTTAGTTGAGTAAGTAGAAGGAGTCATTCAATAAGTAGTCAGATAAAATTATCGTAACATCTTATCTTTTGTAAGATGTTGATTGTCAATACGTAATTTACTATTGTTCTGTTTTTTGCTTGTACTTATCGTGTTCTCAACAATAATAGAAGCACAACAGGAATTACCAAAACAGGAATGAGAACGGGGAAGTTGAAAAAGCTGCAGAAAATATAGAAACCTACGGAAAAGGTCATTATAATTCCGTTTAATACATTTTTGGAAATCAATTTCTTAACAATCGCAGACATATTTGTAGTATTTAGTGGTAGTATCGAATTATGAGTTTTCAGTTCTTTTATTACTGACGAACAAAATTAGATAAAGGATACCAAATGCACATGAATTTATTGTTAAGGCTACGTTTTTAGTGGAATAGTGCAATTTTAGCTTGAAACCTTACAACTAAGCAGGGTTATATCATCTACATATTCATTTTCCCCTTTGAAATTTTTAAGAAGAGAAAGTAGGTCTTTATGAATTTTCTTTTGGTCTTCTTTGTAGTTTTTGTTCAAGAAAGCCTCGAAAGTATCTTCTCCAAACTCTTCATTTTCTTCGTTGTAAGTTTCAATAAATCCATCGGTAAATGCGAAGAGGAAGAAGTTTTCTGCATTTTTGATTTCCCCGATTTCCAAGAAAGGCAATTCATCAAAACCGCCCACAATGGTAGTTCCCGTCTCCAGCCGGCTCATTTCCCCTGCCGAGTTGATGAAAAATGGCGGATTGTGCCCGGCATTTACATATTGGATTTTCTTCGATGCGGAATCGTAAGTGAAAAAGAAAGCCGTAATGAAGTTGGCACCTTGCGAATTGAGCATAATCAATTCGTTCAGTTTATGCACAATTTCGCCTAAATCTAGTTTCTGTTTCGCCAAAAGCCGTAAACCAGCCTGAAAGTTGGACATCAAAATAGCGGCAGGAATTCCTTTCCCTGAAACATCTGCCACACATATAATAAACTTATTTTCAGATAGTTGCAGGTAGTCATAATAATCTCCGCCAATTCTATGATGTGGCAAATAGCTAGATTCTATGCGGAGTTTCTCGGTGTTGGGAAGTTCTTTGGGGAAAAGCAAACTTTGAACTTCCTGCGCAATGTTCAGTTGGATTTTATAACTCTGTTGCTCTACTTCTTTTCTTGCCAGCTTTTTATTTTCTATGGCTACCAGAATAATATTTCCCAATGCTTCCACAAATTCCAACTCCAAATTCTCTACCTCGGTTCGTTCCGCAAAACCCAAAAATACATAAGCCAAGGACTTATTTTTATGCACAATCGGCACTACTTTATCGAATTCTGAAAAGTTGCCAGATGCTGGAATATCCGAAATCTTTTTGATTTTTAGAATATCTTCGGAAATTTGGACTCCATTTTCAGCGTGGCTACAACCATAAGCTACCTCGCATTCCCAATGGTCTCCGAGAACATATAAAGCCATTTTCGAACGTCTTTGGCTAGAACTCATAATGAACTTGAAAATTCTATACAAATTATCTTCCGAAGTGTTGGAGTTGATTGCCCGAATGGTTTCCAATAAATCTTTCAGTTCCAATTCTCGGAGCTGAAGCAAGTTTTCGGTAGATAAAGACATGGTTGAAGTTAGGTTAGGCAGTTTGAAAGTATTGCAAATGAGTAAAAGCTGAATTTCTCAATCACAAAGTTACGAAGAACAAGTCAGAACGTATTGAATGAAAAATTAAGAATTAAGAAAGAAGAATTTAGAAAGAAACAAAATCTAAACTAGTAGGAAACATGTTTAACGACTTCATTAATCAAGGAATTTGTTTTCCGAAATAGATTGATTTCAAAGACAGAACCTCCAAAATCGAATGATTTTGGAGGTTCTCAAATCTTTTGGTTTTTTTTAGAACTTAATTCCCAACTTCTTTAAAGTGGTTTTTGCCGTGTTTTTCAAAGTTTCCTTCACATCGGTTTTGATTTTTTTCATAGTCCCTTCTTCTGGGCGAGCTTTAAAAATGGTGTCATGGTAAGGAACCGCTTCTGCCCACTCGTTCGTATAGAAATAAGTGAAGAAAGATTTTCGGGTTTTCCCTTCAGGCAAAGAAATTTTCCCATAACCGTGGTAGGAAATTTCGTTGGTCTCAAAAATCACGCATCTATTATAGCTTGGTGCCACTTTTTTGTCGCAATTGGTCATGTCTGCGTTCCAGAGTTCCAAGTAGCCACCATATTCCTCCTTCCAATCGGGTTCTAGGTAAATGAGCAAGTTCAGCCTGCGATGCACATTTTTCTTGTGGTGGAAATTGAAATCGATGTGAATATCCAGAAAACTGCCGTCAGAACCTTGATGCAAACCAGCTCCCATTGAGTCATCGGTAATGAAAACATCTTCGATTCCCGTAACTTGGGTAATCCAATTATACATTTTTTCACTGAAAACATCCTCTTTCAACTTTCGAAAACTCTCGTGGAATTTATTGAAATCAGAACCTTCTGCCTTGTTCTCGTTCAAGCTTCTCCAATGTGTTTTCAACTCTTCCACAGTTGGGAAGTTCTTGTTTAGAGAATCTGCGCCTTCTGGAGTTAAAAAATTATCGACCACCAAATGTCGGTAAGGCAAAGCATTTTCAAACTCATCTCTGCGAGCTTCAATGGCGGTTTTGGTAAATAGTGCGGGGTTTAGCATATTATTAGTATTGAGTATTGAGTATCAAGTAGTGAGATAAAAAAACAGAGACATTTAACCTTTAAGTTTTTTGCATCTCTTTTGGAGGACTGGGAAATATTATTTTGGAAAGTTCAAAGAAGGCTTCTGAAAAATCAATTTTCTTTTTCTTAGCATACATTTCGACTTGACCAATCCAACCCATTGCTCTTCTCTTTATTTTGAATTTTTCTTCTAGGAGTTTGCTTAAAGTGGTAGAGAAAGAATTTCTATTTTCCTCGTCTCCATGAATGAATTGCCCGAATTCCATACCATGTACAAACGCAACGATGGATTCCTTCTCAGCTCCACAGTACATATTCGGTCTGTAAATGAAATAAGGAAGCATTTCTTTTTCTCTATCGTTCATCTAATTTAGAATTATTCCAAGCAAAAATACATCTTAATTTTCCCTTCACGAAAATCCGTCAAATAATTTTTGAATTCCTAACTTTTAAGGTTGTTTGTCGGTTGGATTTTAATCTGCATTCAGAATATCAAGATTTTCTTAATTCTTACTTCTTAATTTATTCCAATTCGTCAATTCCTCTTTTCAATCAACACATCATCAAATTACCACATCAACAAATCAAAATTCCTTATGAAAGCTATCGTAATTTCCGAACACGGCTCTGCTGAAGTATTGAAACTCGAAGAAAGACCGACTCCAACTCCAAAAGAAGGAGAGGTTTTGATTCGGGTAAAGGCTTGTGGAGTCAACCGACCCGATATTTTTCAGCGAGAAGGGAAATATCCTGCTCCCGAAGGCGCGCCACAAGATATTTTGGGCTTAGAAGTGGCTGGAGTTGTAGATAAAGTCAGCGATTCTGAAACTCGCTGGAAAGTGGGCGATAAAGTCTGCGCACTTTTGGCTGGAGGTGGTTATGCGGAGTTTGCAACCGCCCCAAGCGTTCAGTGCTTGCCAATTCCCGGTGGATTGAGTTTTGCCGAAGCATCTGCCTTGCCAGAAACTTTTTTCACGGTTTGGAGTAATGTTTTTGATAGAGGAGGATTCCAAAAAGGTGAGTCTGTGTTGGTTCATGGAGGCACTTCGGGCATTGGTGTGGCAACTATTCAGCTAGTAAAATCAATGGGCGGGACGGTTTTTGCCACGGCTGGAACGGATGAAAAATGTGCCTTTGCCGAGAAATTGGGTGCAACTAAATGTGTCAACTACAAAAAGGAAGATTTCAAGGAAATCGTCAAATCTGAATTTGGCGGAGTAGATATTGTGCTGGATATGGTTGGCGGAGATTACACGCAGAAAAACATTGACCTGCTCAAAACCGAAGGCAGATTGGTAATCATCAACGCCATGAAAAGCCCTACTAGCGAAATCAACATGAAAAAAATCATGGTAAAACGCTTGCAAATCACAGGTTCCACCTTGCGAGCCAGAAGCCCAGAATTCAAATATGAAATCGCTCAAAACTTAAAGAAACATATTTGGAGTTTCTTGGAGTCAGGGGAAATTAAGCCAATTATTCATCAGAAATTCCCGCTAGAACAAGCTTCCGAAGCGCATAAATTGATGGAAAGTAGCGAACATATTGGGAAAATTGTGTTGGAAGTTGATTAGTGAATTTAGTTTTTGTTAACGATTAGAATAAATGAATGAGGATATTAAAATACAATGTGCATTAGAATATGTTTGAAACGAAACTTAGCTAAGATTGCAAATTTCGCAATTAGGTAACGAAAGAATGAAAATAAGAGAATCAGGTGTGATTTTTTTTGTGTTTTGTCATGTCGAGCTTGCGAGACAACTATCTCACAAGACGATAAGATAGTTCCCTCCTAAAGTCGGGTCGGATGGCCGATGCCATGACAAAAAACGCATCTTTTTTTTTGAACACCTACTTTAATTAATTGATTTTTAATTCGTTGATTATTTCGTAATAATTCAGTAAAATCATTTCAAACATACTCTTATACAGTTCGGAAACTTTAGTTCCGTATAGAACCGCTTACGCTATTACGTGTGCAATTTTCTTAATTCTTCTCCTTTCGCTTTCTCTGGATTTGGCGATAAGCTTGCCGAATGAATATGTGGCATTTATTTCTCGCCTTTTTCCGATTCTTCTTTCTTAATTCATAATTCTTCTTTTCTTTCCCTACCTTTGCGCCCAAATGACAAGGGCGAACGCAAATAAACTGCTTGGATTCCACTTGGCACTGCTGATATTTTTCAACAGTCTCGCCATGCCACTTGTCTATGTCGATTACCAAATCCGAAAAGATTATATTGCCAAAGTTCTTTGTATCAACAAAGACGAACCCGTTCTGGAATGTGAGGGAAAGTGTTACCTGAAAAAGCAATTGACCAAGGCGCAAAAACAAACCACTTCCGAAAATGAAGCGGCTCCGCAAAAGTTCGGTCTGTCTTTCTTCTTTGTGGATTTTGTTTCCGTAACTTTTGGTTCAATAGCCTACTTTTCAAAAGCTGAATTTCCTCTTTTCAATCAAGATTTGGTCATTTCCAACACCTTTCAAGTCTTTCATCCGCCACGGAGTTAAAACCCAAAGTCTTTTATCGTAATTGTGAACTTGTCTCAAAACATTTTTTTGCTTTTGAGTGGATTTTCCTGTGCGATTGTGTGCCAAAAGGCTTTCTCAAATCATTGGCTCGTGTTTCCAAATCTGGAAATACCTTTTTTCCATGCGTTCTAAAAATCCTGTAGGGAATAATCTTCAACTATTCCAACTGGTTTGAATGGCAACCTAAAAGTTGTCAGTTGCGGAACTGCGAGTCATCTTTAAATTCTACTTTAGAAATTGGAAATAGTTTTTCGCTAAAAGCCAACGTCTGCAAGGGTCTGAAGACCGCTTACAGCGTTTCAAATTTTTGCGTTTGATTCAATCTATTCTCTAATGTCTAAAATCTCCTATTAGGGCTTTTTCATAAAAAAAGAAAAATGTTGTTCTCAGCGATTTGAAATACGGTGCGTGAGACACGCACCGAAGAGAAAACCCTTTTTTTGGCGTGTCTTTCGGGGACGCCTAGTCGGGGACGCCTAGTCGCCAAAAAAGTTTTATGAAAAAGCCCTGAATCTCCTATCTAAAATCTTATAGATAAATGAAAAAATACATATATACTTTATTCTTTTTTCTCGCTTTCCAAATAGTGGAAGCTCAAACACTAGTGAAAGGGCAAATTGTAGATAACTCCACCCAAGAGCCACTTGTGGGCGCAACTATTTTGGAACTCGACACCGAAAACGGCACGGTTGCCGATTTGCAAGGAAGGTTTGAACTTACTGTCTCCAGCCAAAATGCGAAGCTGAAAATTGCCTTTTTAGGTTACGATGAGAAAATAGTTTCCATCTCCAAAAACCAACCGCTCAAAATCAGTTTGGAGTCAAACTCCACCAACCTGAATGAAGTGGTGGTTTCGGGTTTTGCCAACGAAAAACGCTACCAAGATGTTTCTGGTGGAGTTGCATTGGTTACGAAGCAAGATTTGAAAAGGGCGAATTCCTTCTCGCTCCAACCGTCTTTGAATCTGATTCCTGGCGTTCGGGTAGATCAAAGCCATTTTTCCGATACTAGAATTTCGGTGCGTGGCGTAGGCGTTCGTTCAGGTTTTGGCAACCGAAACCTGAAATTCTACATCAACGGAATTCCACTAACCGAAGCCGATGGTTTCACGAGAATTGAAGGAATTGATGTTTCCACCTTGGGGAAAATTGAAGTCATCAAAGGACCGGCTTCTAGCATTTATGGTTTCGGAACTGGCGGAGTAATTAACTTCCAAACCGAGAAATCTGCCTACAACGAACAGAGCATTTCTTCCGAAGCGATGCTGGGAAGTTACGGCTTGGCGCGAGTTTCCTCTACTTACCGAGTTGGGAACGACAAAGTGAACGCCACGGCAACTTATGGCTGGCAACAAATGGACGGTTATCGGGAATGGAGCGATGACACTCGCAAGTTTTTCACGTCTAATTTGCAGTTTTACGTTTCCGAGAAACAAACTGTTTCCGCATTCATCAACCGAACTGTGCAGGAGTCCCAAATCCCGGGGAATTTGAATGCCGAGCAATTGGCGGAAGACCGAAAGCAGGCGAGTCCGAATAATTTGCGCCAAAAGTATGGCAGAGACCAAGTCTGGACACGAATTGGGATTTCTAATGACTATGATTTTGCTAAGAATTTCTCCAACAACACCAGCATTTTCACTTCCTTTTACGATTTGGACCATCCGATTTTTCAGTATTTGAGAACTGCTTATCAAAGCTACGGAGGACGAACGCAATTCAACTTCAAGCCTAATTTAAGTGGACTCCAAACGGAAATTACTTTTGGTGGAGAATACTTGAATGGTTTGAGCAAGGCAACTCGTTACGTAAATAATGAAGGAGTGGAAGGAGATTTGCTTTTCAATACGGATCAAGACAACACGCAATACAGCATTTTCGCTCAGGCAGAATCCAAACTGACAGAGAAAATTTCTTTGACGGTTGGAGCGAGTTATAACAGAATGGAATACAATGTAACGGACTATTTGGATACTTTGGGAGTGATTACGAAAGAATTCGACCCAGAATTCACGCCAAGAGTGGCTTTGTCTTATTTGGCGCACCCGAACCACTCGGTACATGCTTCGGTCAGTTACGGATTTGCTCCGCCAACTACGAGTGAAATCAGCGATGAAAACGGCAATATCAACCAAGCAATCCGACCAGAAACGGGCGTGAATTACGAGGTAAATGCGAAAGGCTCTTTTTTAAATAGGAAATTGACTTACGATGTCTCACTGTTCAGGTTTGATGTAAAGGACGAACTAATTGCCCAATCTATCAGGCAAAATGTAACTATTTACAACAACGCAGGCGAAACGAGCCGAAATGGTTTGGAACTTGGGCTTTACTACAATGCAATCGGAAAGGACAATCCTACCTTTGCTTCTGTTCGCCCATTCGCAACCCTTACTTACTCCGATTTCCAATTTGAAGATTACAAAATTCTGAGCAGTAGCGATTCCGTTGTTGCCGATTTTTCTGGCAATGATTTAACGGGTGTTTCCCCTTGGGTGTTCAATGTTGGGTTGGATTTAATTGCCAAAAATGGCTTGTACTTCTACGGAACTTATCTCTACACTGGCGAAGCTCCCATCAACGATGCAGGAACGGATTTCAATAAATCGTACGGAGTTGTGAATGTGAAAGCAGGTTTCCAAAAAGTGTTTGGCAAAATTGGCATCGATGCTTATTTGGCTTGCGACAACCTGACCAACGAGTTGTACAGCTCCAGAATTGCGCTCAACGCCACCGATTTCCGAGGAGGCGCACCGCCATATTTCGCTCCCTCGCCAGAAAGGCTGTGGTTTGGCGGATTGAGCGTGAAATATTATTTCAGCAAATAGTCCAAAGT
The DNA here is from genome assembly GCA_963729615.1 of uncultured Cytophagales bacterium. Classification (GTDB taxonomy): domain Bacteria; phylum Bacteroidota; class Bacteroidia; order Cytophagales; family Flammeovirgaceae; genus JBLIFI01. Next base: position 345,490 of record CAVSOI010000012.1, on the reverse strand, counting down.
CTTTAGTCCAAAGTCGTAAGTCATCTGGCAAAACAGGTTGGTTTGAGTGCGACAATTCTATTGGTTTATGCAATTTATTGGCTAAAAAAACTAGTGCATCATTATCAATCTAGTGCAAGCGTCCTCGCTTGCACTTTTCTATACTCGAAAGCCTCTTGGCTTTCACAATAAAAAATTTCAAAATGAAAAAGTTCATCTATAAATGGCATCGGAAACTCTCCGTAATTGCCGTGATTCCACTCTTGGCTTGGACGGCAAGTGGAATTATGCACCCGATTATGTCCACATTTAAGCCAGAAATGGCGAAGAAATTTCTCATGCCAACGCCTTTGCAGACAGCTTTTGTTCAGGTGGAGTTGGATTCTGCTTTGGCAATGAATGAAATCCAAACTTACGAGAATTTCCGCTTTGTGAGTTTCGGAGAGAGAAGCTACTACCAACTCCAAATTCCCAATCAGTTTGAGCTGATTTATTTGGATTCGGAAACGGGAAACCTGCTTAAAAATGGCGACCAGAAATATGCCGAAAGTTTGGCAAGAGAGCTTTCTGGAGACCAAAAATCGGATGTGAGCTTCACAATCAAAAAGGAACATGATTCCGAATATTCCCAAGTCTTTCGTTTGCTTCCTGCCTACCGAGTGGCTTTTGACCGACCCGATGGCTTGCGAGTTTTTGTGGAAACGGAATCTTCGAGAATGGGAAGTGCGGTAAATGACACGAGAGTAAATTTGAGTTGGGTTTTCGTGCAACTCCACACGTGGGAATTCCTGAATTTCAATGAGAATTTCCGAATCTCGGTGGTTTTATTCGTCACAATTATCACTTTGCTCGTTGCCTTGAGCGGTTTGCTGGTTTATGGCTCGTTTTGGAGCGGATTGGGAAAAGAGAAACCGACATCGAAATCCAGAAAATACCATAGAATTATTGGCTTGCTCATGTCTCTTTCTCTGTTTGGATTCGGAATTAGTGCAGCTTTCCACATTTTCCCGAAATACAATGAAGAAAACCGTTTGGATTTCCATAATGACCAAACTTATCAAGCTTCGGCAATTGATTTCTCCATCAAAGAAGTGATTGCAAAATCCAACCGAACTGGGAAAAATCTCCAATATTTCTCAGGTTTTTATGAATGGGAAATCCTATTTGCAAATTTTCACTTTGGGAAAGCGAGGGCAAAAAATCAGCTATTTGGATGTGAAATCCAACCAAATTCTGGAAAATGGAGATGCACAATATGCTAATTTTCTGGCGAACACATTTGGCAATCATTCTGATTCCCAAATTAGAGGAAACCACTTTCATAACCAAATTCAAAGGCGAATATGGATTTGTGAACAAGCGATTGCCCGTTTACAAAGTCCAGTATGATTTGCCGAACAATGAGCGAATCTACGTAGAAACTTCCACGGGGAAACTTGGGGCAAAGATTGAAAACAAATTGGCGGTTTCAGGCTTCCTGTTCGCCTATCTCCACAAATACCATTTCTTGGATTTTGCTGGGAAAACCACTAGAGATATTGCCACGGTTTTCTTTGCCTTCGGAAATTTTGTGGTGGCTTTGTTGGGCTTGATTTTGCTATTGCGAAAAAAAATAATGTGAGAATGAAGAGAAATGACCAAACTTATCAGGAATATCGGTTTAGATTGCATATTGATTTCTCAAAGCTGACGCTTGACAAATGAGCAAGTCCGAGCGGATGCTCAATGTTGTCAACTTAGTGATTTTTCGTATTAAATCAGGGACTCGCCTTCGAGTCGTCAAATTTGAGCGTTTTTTTACGATTTTGAATATAGCATATTGATAGGGTGGAGCAAAAAATATGATTCTACAATTCTGTTTTTCTTAAGTTGACAGCATTGAGCGGATGCTCGAACTATTTAGGCGACAGATATGCCTATAACTTATTTTAAAGTCATTCCTCTTTCTTCCACTTTCCTCTTTTTTTTCCTTGCTCCTTCCTCCAAAGAACTTTAACGAATTGTTGTCATCCAATCTGCCCAACTAAACAAACTAATTCGGATATTTGCAATTTGGATGGAAAAATCACGAACATGAATTATAGCAAATCACATACTGCTCATTTTAATAAGATGAAACCTCGGCAGCGGTTAAAAACCCTGCCGAAGGTTGGTTTAAAAGTCGTTCAACGTCTGGCAAAGACCTGCGGACTCTGCCAGCGTTTCACTTTTGTATAGTAGTATGAAGAATCTTGCAAAAATAAGGCTCACGCAGATAGCTGAAAAAATACGTCAGATATACACTAAAGAAAGTTTCTTGTTGGCGTGTCTCACGCCAACCCTCATGAAGCACGAAAGAATTTTTACTCTCCATAAATTCTGTATATGCTTCTCAATTATATTTTTTAGCTTCAATTTAGAGGCTCAAACCGCTTCCGACTCGCTTCCCATGACCGATGAACCTTCCGATATTTTCTCGCAATACCCATTTCTGAAAGCTTCGGAAAATAACATTCTCCAACCCGAAAGCTTGGGAAATTACTTCTCCAAACTACAGAAATTGGAAATGAAGCAGGAAGGGCAAGTCCATGCAATCCATATTGGCGACTCGCACATTCAGGCAGATTTCTTCTCGGGCAGGATGCGAGATTTGTATGCGGAAGATATTCGCTTTCCGATGAATGCACGTGGTTTTGCTTTTCCGTATAAGATTGCGCAAACCAACAATCCGTATAATTATGGAGTGAGCTACACGGGCAGTTGGGAAGGGAAAAGAAGCGTGAAAAGCAATCTGTTCAGTCGTTGGGGTCTGGCTGGAGTAACTGCTTGCACTTTTTCGGAGAACTTCCACTTTCATCATTAACCCGAATAAAGAGCCGAATCAGCGGTACAAAATTCAGCGAGTGAAAGTTTTCTACCCAACTTTTGATGAACGTTCTTTCGAGGCAAAAGTAGATTTGGAAGACGGGAATTCCCTCACCAGCACCATTTTGGGAGATGGTTATGTGGAATTTAATCTGCTGAAACCACAAGACAATATCACAATCGCCCTGAAAAAAACTGACGAGAAGCAAAATCAATTTGTTTTGCAGGGAATCAGCATGGAGAATGACGAAAGCGGTTTGATTTATAGCGCATCGGGCGTAAATGGCGCAGAAGTTCCCACTTATTTCCGTTGCGAGGATTTTAAAAAGAACTTGGCGCACCTCAATCCTCAATTGATAATTATCTCTTTGGGAACGAACGATGCGTTCCGAACCGATTTTTTGGCAAGCCGTTTCAAGGCGGATTTTGTGAAATTGATTGCCGACATCCGAAGTGTAAATCCAACTGTTTCCATTTTGCTTACTTCGGTTGGAGACAGCTTCCGTAGGCGCAGATATGTGAACAGAGACAATGCTGAAGCCAATAAGGCAATTCGGGAAATTGGCGTGGAGCAGAACGTAGCGGTCTGGGATTTCTATGAAGTCATGGGCGGTTTCAAATCCATGGACAATTGGTACTCAAACGGACTTTCTTCTAAAGACAAACTCCATTTGTCAAGAAAAGGCTATGAATTGCAAGGAGAACTGCTTTACAGGGCGTTGGATAGAGCTTATTCTGAATTTGGGGGGAATTAGCTATGCTATTCGTATCTTTTTGCCTTTGATTGTGGCTGAATTTACTGAAAATTCAAAAGCAGGAATAAAGGCTTGAATCATACGACTTATGTTTCGCAGAGAAGCATTTTGCAGTATCCCTTTAGTTCTACTTTAAGACTCTGAAAATATAGTACTCGTTTGCCACTAGCTGAAGCTAGTGGCAATTGAATCAGTACTCGGAAAGCTTATTCATTGCATCCCCTTCAGATAGATTTTTGGGATAACAACCCAAAAATGATACTTGAAATGCGATTCTGGCTAGAGTCTTAAAGTAGAACTAGTGCATTGAGTGCTAAGTTTGTGTCTGTATTTTTTGGAATATTATTTTCTTCTGCAAAGCAAAATCTGAATGGTTCGGCAATCCGATGGTTCGACATTTCGACATAGCCATAGCTACGGCTAAGAATTTTAATGCAGTAGAAGGAAATAAGAAACAAAAACAACAACACAAACTTAGGATTTGATGCAACAGAAAGAGATAAGAAGCATAGATTACGAATGCGAACTTAGGAGCTCATGCACTAATAATCAATAGGTTTAGGCTTTGGCTTTGGTTTAGGCTTCGGGTCTGTTTTAGAGCCTGAACTCCAAGATTTTCTCTGTCTCGGACGTGGCTCGCAACTACTGGAGTTTCTGTTTCTTGTATTTCTGTTATTTCTTGTTCCTCCGTAAAAAACGCCTCCTCCATTGTTTGTTCGGTTGTTTCCGCTACTAAGATTGGAGAATCCTGAAAAATCTAAATTGAACTTTACACCTGCGCTGAAGAATAACATTTCCGTTTTGGAATTGAATACATTGGCTTCGGAATAATCGGGGACTCTGTCAATAGGGTCATAAGTTGCTTTGTCTAAATTTATAAAATCTGCCCTTGAGCCGTGGGAATAAGTTACTCGGAAATCCAATGAAGTCATTCGGCTCACTTTCACTAAAGCACCTGCCGAACCGCCAAATATAAATGTGATGTTTCTATGAAGATTTCTTGTATTGCTAGGTTCAATGTCTGGTTCAGGGTTTTGAAGCGTAGAAGTTTCGGTAGTGAATAAAGCTCTTCCGCCTACAATCCCGTCAAGATACGGTTGCACTCTCCAATCGTTGTTTAATTTCAGTCTCAGCATAGCATGAAATCCGAAAGAACTATTTCTGGTCGTAACATCAATAGGGTAGTCCAAATCGCCAACTCCAGTTCCATCTCCGTCAAAAACGGCATAAGCCTCCATTCTCTCACTTCCAGAACCTAAATAGTCCAAATGTCCACCAACTTTCAATTGCAAAGGGCTTGTTTTTCTCAAAAGAGAAGGAGAAAGAATTTCCACATCGAAAGCCACTCCATTTCGGTAGCAGTTTTCGTCTAGTTCATTGAGTGGCTTCGAGAAAAAGGTGTGGAGACCCAAACTCCAATAGTCATTTCCGGCAACATTTACGTTGGTGGTTTCCCCAGAAGGAGCGGAGAGGTTGGTTCTGATGTAGGTAGAGTCCTGTGCATTTGCTCCAAAAGATAAGAGTAAAAAAGCAAGGCAACCTAGAATGGATTTTTTTGAGGAAGTTTTCATAGCTAGTTCAGTTTGTAATTTGACATAAAGTTAGGGGTTTCGATTCGGTTTATATAATCATAAACGAAATTCATATTTATTTGTTGTCAAAAATAATAACTTTATTGATATTCTTATTGACTTTTAGGATGGGTTCACATTTTATTAACTGATTTTTTAAGCTAATTTTTAATTCTGAGTATTTTTTATTGTATCGAAGGTAGTGATAAACTGGTAAGGTACTGTACCCGACCGTTTTGCTAATCGAGGTTTCTAAACCTTGATTTCGTCTGATGAAAGTTTCCTAACTTTCTTGTTTTTAGCAAGTTAGGAAACTTGCCAACATTGATTCAAGGCTAAGAAGCCTTAATAGCAAAAAAATAAATATCTGATTATCAAGTATTTACAAAAAAAGCCGGTAGAGTACTGGTAAGGCTAACAAAATAAAAACCATAGCGCAAGCGTCCGCTTGTGCCGAATTATCCATAGAGTAGCCTTACCTCTTTCACACTACTGTACCGAATTCACATAATTGTATTATGAAATTCAGTAACTATTTACCACTATTTTTTATGACAATCGAATTACAGTAATCAAAACAGATGCTTTATTTTCATTTTTCGTAAAAAATCAGACTGAAATTACAAATATTGAAATTGGTTTTTTGAAAAGTAGAAAATTCTGAGGGATTTCAATAATTTCAAATTTATAATTAATTGATAATCAGATAATTAAGGGTGGTAAATAGTTACGAAATTCAAAAGTAAAATTTTCCTTGTCAATCCAAACTGAAATGAATAAATCACTTTTTCTATTTCTAATATTCTCAATTCACATTCTCCAAGCTCAAAACCTAGTAGTTGATGGCGGTTTTGAAAATACTTTCCAGACAGAAACAAATGAGAAAGGGAATATGGGTTACACCAACTCATTTCTGAAAAACTGGTTCGAGATTTCGAGCAAGAATGTGAAATTTCCCTATCCGAACTATAAATATGCCATTGATAGTGTGGCGCAATCTGACGAACGGTACCGAATTGGGAATTACTATATCCGACCGCAAGAAGGAGAATCTTACACAAAAATTCATTACACAAACAGCAGCAGGGCAACCTCCCATTTCCATACTTCTATTTTTGTTGGAAATTTGAAACAGCTTATGACTCAAGGTAAACTATATGAAGTGGGAATGCAGGTGGCTGGCGAGCGGGAAATTGCCATTGTTTCTACAGGAATGGGAATTGCTTTTGTGGATGACACGGTAGGAATTATGGAAAATGAATTTGTGCAAAAGCTGAAAGTCGCCATCATTTCCAATGACTTTGTGAGCGACTCGAAATGGCAATCTATTGAGGGCAACTATTTGGCAACGGGCAAAGAAAAATATATCGTAATCGGCTATTTAATTCCTCCCAACCAACGGAAATATCAGATTCTGCAACATTATTTTTTCACTAAGAATATTGCCAAGATTGGGAAAGAAATTGGTTGGAGCATTATGAAAGACCATCCTTTCGGAGCAGGGTTTTGTGTAGATAATGTATTTGTAAACGAGTCTGCCACGCAATTTGCAGATGAAGAATTGGAAGATTCTCTGCCCAAAACGGAGACTTTCTTACTCAAAAACATCGAATTTGAGACGGGAAAGGCGACTTTGACCGAAAGCTCCATTCCCTACTTAAATAAGCTGTTGGATTTTCTGAAAGCAAATCCGGCCAAGGAAATCCAAATTATTGGTCATACAGATGCTACGGGAGATGAAAAAGAGAACTTGTTGCTTTCCCAAGCGAGGGCGAGAAGTGTGGCAACTTATTTGCAAACCAACGGAATAAGTCCAACAAAAATTAGTACTAGCGGAAAAGGAGAATCCAAACCTTTGACTGAAAATAATTCCGAAGAAGGACGGAGGACAAATCGGAGAGTGGAGATTCGGTTTTTTGATTGAAAAGACAGGCTGAAACCTATTTCAATTTACCCACAGTACAGGCATTTTTAAAATCCAACCAACCCAAAAAACCATGAAAACTCTAAGCGCATTATTTCTGCTATTGGCAGTTCAAGTTTCTGCACAAGTTCAATTCACAAAATCCGAAAATTGGAAAAAAGTGCTTGCCGAAGCAAAAGAAGGGAATAAACTGATTTTTGTGGATGTTTTTACCGATTGGTGCGGGCCGTGCAAGGAAATGGACAAGAATGTTTTCCCTGACAAAAAGCTGGGAGATTTTTACAACTCCAACTTCATAAATTTCAAAGCCAACGCTACCAAAGGAAAGCAACAAGAGTATTTCAATGATAAGTACGATATAATAGGCTATCCTTCTTTTTTGGTATTTGACAGCAATGGCAAACTGCTTCACAGGCGAGTTGGCGGGGGAGAAGTCAGCCACATGATAGATTTTGCAAAAGATGCCTTGAACCCAGAAATGAGATATACGTTTCTCTTGGAAAACTTCGAGAAGAATAAAAATGACTTGGAGTTCAGGAAAAACCATCTAATTGCCAAAGCGAATGTTGGTGCTGTCTCCACCGAAGATGTTGATAGCTTTTTTCAATTAGTTCCCAAAGAAAATTGGAGCGATAGCGTTTATTGGAAAGCCTTCAGTTATTCTAACTACAATATGGATTCGGAAATTGCCAAGTATTTTGTTTCCAATTCAGATAAATTTATGTTGCAAAATCACGCAGCAGAAGTACACAACAAAGCACTAAATCTTATCGAATATCAGTTTCTTAATCTGAGAAATGCAGAAGAAATAGATACAGGTAAATACGAAGAATTGTTGGAACTCATCAAAAATACTCCATATAGTTATAAGATTTTGGAGTTTGAACTAACCAATGCCCAGTTTGAAGAACGTTTGAAAGATTACCTCAATTTAGCCCAGCAAATGCTTCACAACCCGATTTACTTCAAAAACAGCAACTTGATGAACGAAATTGCTTGGGATATTGTGAGCAATCATCGTTATGATAGTTCGGAGGTAGATTACGATGCACTCACTATTGCCAGACAAATGGCTGAATTCTCATTGATGAACGAGAGAAGAGATTACAATTTAGATACTTATGCTAACATTCTCTACTTTCTTGGAGATAAAATCAAAGCTATCGAATTAGAGAAAGAGGCTATCTCTTTGGCAGAGAACGATAGCAAAAAAGAATTGGAAAAGACACTAGAAAAAATGGAGCGTGGAACTTTAGAATAGATAAAACCGAGGTTACACAACTAAAAAAGTGGGTTTAAAGGTTGATTTCCAGAAGCGTAGGCATATTTTGTCTGCGCTTTTTTTATTCAAGTCAAATTCGTAGCCCCAGTTTTGTAAATTATCAACATCTTTACATCCGATTTCAACTACCGATGAAAGACTAACTACCCTGCTTTGCATAAAAGTTATGGAAAGCTCAAATCAAATCTTTCAATAAAAGGTAAAACAACCATGAGAATTTTAAGTGTATTGATGTTATTGCTGAGTTTCCAAATCTCGGCACAAACCAATTTTGAAAAATCGGAAAGCTGGCGAGAGGCAATCTCCAAAGCCCAAAAAGAGGGCAAAATGATTTTGGTAAGCGTAAATGAGCCAGCCTGTGAGCGTTGTTTGGAAATGGACAGCGTTTTTGAAATCAAGGAAATGGCAGACTTTTACAACGCCAACTTCCTGAATTTCAAAGCCAAAAACATCCGAGATAAAGGGCAAAAATTCTTTACCGAGACTTTCGATGTAAAAGAATTCCCTTCCTATTTGGTTTTTGACAAAGATGGGAAACTGGTTCACAGGCGGTCTGGCGGACAAGTTGTGGAGGGAATGTTGGATTTTGCCAAAGGCGCACTCGACCCAAAAAGCCAATACATATATTTAGTGGACAGCGACAATCTGAAGGGAAATCGGAAAAATATTGATTTCCGAAGGAAAAGGCTTTTGGCAATTGCCAATAATTCTTTGCTAGATTCTTTTCCCTCAGAAGTTGATGGTTTTTTCGATTTGATTCCAAAAAAGCAGTGGAGCGATAGTGTCAATTGGGAAACCTTCAACTATGTGGCCCACAATATGAAGAGCGACTACGCCAAATACCTTTTTGCAAACTTTGATAAATTTGCCGAAAAAAACCATGCCGGGCGAGTGTACCAGAAAGGAGATTTACTAGTGATGTTTGCTGGAATTGACATACTCTTGGCAGATTTGTCGGACGATGAAGAATCAGTAAGACAAACGAAAAAAGAATTGGTTGAGGCTACAAAAGGCACTTTCTACGAATACAAAACCATCAAATACCGATTCGAAAGGTTAAAAGAGGAAGAGGATTGGAAGAACTACAAGAAGCTTGCGAGGGAAATCATGGGGAATCCCACTTACCATGAAGATTGGGAACTGCTCAACTCTTTGGCTTGGACTATTTTCGAGTCGGATAAAACAGACAAGGAAAGTCTTAATCTGGCAAGGCAATTGGCGCAAATCTCCTCACAGAAAGAAGCCAACTCTTTCAATATAGATACGCTTGCGCAAATTTTGTACTTCATAGGCAGAAAAGAACGAGCAATGGAACTGCAAGAATATGCAGTTTCCTTGGCAGAGGATTTCAGTACGAAAATGGAACGAGAAGGCATTTTGAACGAAATGAAGGCAGGAACTTTGAAGTAAAAAGCTGTGATGAATCCCTGTTCTCGGGAAGGTCTGATAGACCTTTCCGAGAACAGGGATTTCTTTGGACTAAAGACTTTGTACTTCGGACTATTTTAAACTCCCCACCAATAACTCAGTTTGAAAACAAAGGCTCGGTTCTTAATTTGGAGCGAATCGGGGAAATAGTTTTCCGTATAAACCAAAAACAAGTCGGAAACAGGTTGGTAGCGCCATTGCAAACGAGCATTCAGATTGAAATTTTCGCTTTGCTTATTGTATTGCATAAATGCGGAGAAAAACAACGATTTTGTAAAGGAAATGTTGATTCGGGAGCCAATCAGCAAAGGCTCGGAACTATTGTAGGGCGAAGGCATTTGGAGTTCATTGTATTCTGCGGTTACGGCAATTTGCCCAAACGGCTGGAAACGGTAAGACAATTCCCCATTCAATCTCAATCTCGTTCCCACAAAATAATCTCCATAATTTACGGAAGCTCCATAATTCAGCTTTTTCCTTCGGTCAGAATTGAAAGAGGCGAAAACAGTCTGATAAGTATAATCCGTTCCCGTCAATAATTCTTCTCCACCAGTTCGGGTTGGGTCAAATCCATTTTGCAGGCGAGTATATTCTGTTTGAGTTCCTGCTTCCAAACTCATGGTATTTTTGAAATCCATGCTATAAGTAAACCTAAGGTTTCGGTCTAAATCATTGAAATCCAAATCTTTGTAGTTATTATAATATACGCTTACCGAATGCCTTGCCAATGGGGCTTTCAGCAGATTTCGGGTACATATTGTATTCTCCAAAGGGTTCAAACCGCCAGACTCCAACCCGCCTGACAAAACCAATGTCGTTTACATCGTAGTTCTCGCCAATGTATTCATGGTTCCAGAAAACGGAAAACTTCCGAACTCGGTAGCCTAAATAAGCTGCGTGAGCGAACTGCCCATCCAAACTGCTTAGGCTATCTGGTTTAAATGCTTTATGGTAGAAAATCTTGCCAACCCAGCGGTTATCTTTCGATTGGATGTTGTAATCCAAGCCCACAATTCTGGTAAATCTATCTGTGGTGTCAGAACCCAGAGCCGTCCGATTCACGAAAATTGCCGCTATGTTTGACCTGCCGAATATCTGCCTTTGGAAGGCAAGCGTGGTAAAATTTTGCGCCCTGATTCCCAATTCATCCTCTTTCTGCGTTTGCATATTCAGCACGCCAATCCGCCAATCCTTGTTCAGCTTCCCGCTCAATCTCGCTCCATAAGTAATCGGATTTTGGACGATTGTATTTGTAGCAGTATCTGTCCCAATCCCAATTCTGCGAGTGAAAAACGGTCGGATATTTCTGAAACCGAACTGGGCAAACAAATCGGAATTCTCCACAAAAAACTGCCTTCTTTCAGGAAAGCGGATTTCAAATCTATCCAAATTAATTACCTGCTCGTCCACTTCTACCTGCGAGAAGTCTGGATTGTAAGTCAAATCCAAATTGAGAGAAGGTGTAATTCCAATTTTTGCATCGAAGCCCGCATTTCCTTCATAATTTGTACTCGTAGAATCAATGTGCCTTTTGTTAATTTGTCCGCTTACGTAGGGAATCAGCACAATGTTTGCACCTGGCTTGGGAAGTGGTTCTTCAAAATCTAACTTGCCCGTAAATGCCAGAGCGGAAACGCTAAAGTTGATGGGAATTGGAGTCCAGGCGGTTCGTTCGTTTCTTTGTAAGTTGTTTCTCGCAAAATTGATGTTCCATTCTTTTACTCCGCCCTTGTAGCGCAAGGTTTTGAATGGAATTTTCATCTCGAAATGCCATTTGTCCGCTTCCCTTGTAGAGTTTCCTTCCCATTTGTTATCCCAAGTAATATCCACATTGTCTCCATTGAAAATCAATCCTTCCCGCTGGATTCCGTAGGGCGAGAGGTTGAATGTGAAGCCGTTGAGTTGGTCTTGAAACGGGTCGATATAAACCGTAAAGTTATCGTTTTCACTCCAGCTATAATCTCTTCGGAGCGAGGAAATGATATATTCTCCTTCCGTTTTATTGTAGCAAGTTCCACCCAAATAAAGGAAATGATTATCGTAAAGGGCTTTCACAACCGTTTGGTCATCAGATTGAGCAGAATCTACAGGGAAATTGAGCCAAAAATTGGAAATGGGAATCGCTTCTGCCCAACTCGCTTCATCTAACCTTCCGTCTGGAGTGATTTTCTCGGAAATGAGTTTTGCTTGCAGGTTGTAAGGAGTTACATTTTGGGCAAGGCAAAAAGCACAAGAAAGAACCAAGGTAATTGAGAGGAGAAATCGTTTCAAAACAGAGAAGGTGGTTGGATTGGGAAAGTCGTTCAGTATTTATGAATCTGCAAAAATAGAACAGTAAACCTTGCTTTTGGTTTTCGGGTAAGTTTTAACGAAATCTTAGGAGGTTTTTTATGTACTCAAATGAATTTCCTCGGCATAAGTCCAAGAAAAATGGCAACTCCGAAGAATTGCCATTATAATTTTCAAATTCGCTATTTCTAACTTTGCTACGTTTGCTTGATGTAATTATGTAAGTCAAGAATGGCATCGGCCACCGACTTTCAACAGATTGAGTTGAAGTTTGGAGACCTCGACTAGCAAGTAAATTATGTATTGATAATCAACACCTTACAAAAGGTAAGATGTTACGATGATTTTGTCTGACTATTTATTTGTACGAAATTCCTACATTCACTAATTCGCCAATTGAATCTACCTTCCCGTCAGCTCAACTCTCAATTCAAACTCTCCGCTCGTTGCATCTTTCGCTCCAGCCACGCCAATCAAAACATGATAGCCTCGGTTAATTGCCATCAGCTCAATACTTTGCGGACCGGCCGATTTCGTTAAATCCGTGTTTCCCACATATTTGGCATAACCCGCCTCACAAGTAACACAACTGCTAATGTCTGGCGGAAGCGATTGCCCATTGTAACCACTAATTGCGTATAAATTGATTCGCTTACCATCTTTCGATGTTACAGTAACTTTCATCTGCGAGTACTTGGGAATTTCCAATCGGAAAAAAACATGATTTCCTCTGAACTCCTCGTTTCTGGTAGCTGGGAAACACGCCATATTGCTCGTAGAAGCCCACTCCAACGGAATGGTTTTACCTTCCGAAATATTGCCATTGTAATTCAAATATCTTCCCTTTTCTGCTTTGATGTCATAAACCTTGGCAGGCTTTGAGTCGAAGGTTCTTTCCACTCTAGTTTTCAGGTAAATCTCCAATCTGAATTTCCCCTTCACATTTGCTGGCCCACTCACTCCAACCACCACATTATATGGGTTTTTGATTGCCCGCAATTCTACCGTTCGAGTGTGGTCTTGCGTTTTCCCACGCACGGGTCTGTCCCATTTGTGGCTCGCCTCACAACTCACGCAACTCGACAAATTTTGTGGGATTGTATGATTTGTAGTGCCAATTGAGTAAGCGTACAGACTCATATTCTCGTTGGAGTTTTCTGGAATCAGCTTAATGGTAACTTCCGAGTAGGAGGGAAGCTCAAAGGCAAAAAGCTGGTGTTTCCCTCGGAATTTGGTGTTTTGAGTCGCAGGAAAGCACGCCACCGAACTGTTAGAAGCCCAAGAAAGGTCGGAAATGATTTCCCCTTCGGAAACATCGCCATTGGCAGTAACCGTTCCGTTTGGAGTCAGCTGAATCATTTTCACTTGACTGGGAAATTGTCCAAAACTCATAAACGGAAGAATTAGAAGCGAGAAAAGGATTGAATTGAATTTCATGATGGAGTTTGTTAATTATTCATTAGATATTGATTTCCTTTAACTATTTATTGGAAAAGTACAATATTATCGCTCCACATTGATTGCAACTATGTCATACCCTTTCCATTGTTCAATATACACAAAAATAACTCCGATTTGCAAATAAATCCAAATGGACGGTTTGCTACTCAAGTCTCAAAAATCTTGACGGATTGCCTAAAGCTTATTTGGTTCAATCGTTAATTTGGGGGAAGTGTTGGATTGTTCCAATAAAACTTTGGTTGTTTGTTTTGCAAGCTAGTGCATTGAGTTCTAAGTTTGTGTCTGTATTTTTTGGAATATTATTTTCTTCTGCAAAGCAAAATTTGAATGGTTCGGCACTCCGATGGTTCGGCAATCCGATGGTTCGACATTTCGACATAGCCATAGCTACGGCTAAGAATTTTAATGCAGTAGAAGGAAATAAGAAACAAAAATAGCAACACGAACTTAGGATTTAATGCACTAGGAAGCTTGCCATACTACTGGACATCTGCGTAAACCTGTCAGGTTTTAAAAAGATAAAACTCAATTTTCAAGGTCTAATCCCAATTAAACCTGACAGGTTTTTGGTTCTATTTTCTGCCATGTCCAGTAGTATGGAAGCTTTGACTAGCGAATGGAATATATAGTAACCTGAATAATGGGTTTAAAAATTTGATTATCAGCAGGTTAACTGTATTTTTTTTAGTATAGTCAAAAATTAAGATTTAATGTATTGCACTATTTTTAGATTTAATTAAAAACTTTATGTCAATATTTTGACTAAACAAAACAATACTAAGTTGCTGATTAACAATTACTTAATTCATTCTTCATTCTTCATTCTTCATTCTTAATTTCCCCAATCAACAATTGTACTTATCAAATATATAACTCATAATTGGGGTTAGTAGTTCTTTATTGAACCAGTAAGAAATTAACTAATAATAGAATACTGACAAGTAATAAAAAACACAAATTGGACTCAATACCCAAATTAACGATTGAACCAAAGAAGCAAGGGGCAGTCCCACTGAGAAAACAGCACTTTATTTAATTTCCGTTCCTAAGCCACCTTCGCAACCGCATCTCCTTCCTTATCATCAATCAAGAAAGTGGCAAATGCGGCAATGATGAAGCAAACTCCAGCCACAACAATTGCTAGGATAGGTTGGTCGTTATAAGTATATTTTACGAGCCAACCACCAATAATTCCGTTGAAAATTTGAGGCAGAACAATGAAGAAATTGAAAATTCCCATGTAAATTCCCATTTTCCCATTCGGAATGGCGTTTGCCAACATGGCGTAAGGCATTGCCAAAATACTCGCCCAAGCAATCCCGACTCCAATCATAGGAATAAGTAATAAATCTGGGTTTCCAATCAGAAAGATGGAAGCCAAACTCAATCCGCCAATAATCAGAGACATGGCGTGAGTGGTTTTCCTGCCCAATTTTCGAGCAATTGCCGGCAGAGCAAACGCATAGATGGCCGACACAAAATTATAGACAGCGAACATGGTTCCCACCAAATCGCCCGCATCATTGAAAGTTTTGGAACTGCTATCCTCAATTGGTAATCCAAAAACGTGTGTGGAAACCGCAGAAGTGGTATAAACCCACATCGAAAACAAGGCAAACCAGCTGAAAAACTGAACCGTTGCCAACTGCTTCATTTTTTTTGGCATATTGCCAATGTTTTTGAAAATTTCCCCGAAACCCGGCTTCTCTTCAGTTTCTTCTGTTCCGTGGTAGGCGTTGAATTCTTTTGGCGCATATTCTTTGGTTGTAAAAAGTGTCCAAAGAATGGTGGCGATGAGCAGAAATGCGCCTACATAGAAGGAGTAAATTACATTGTCTGGAGCGATTCCTTCGGGAGCCTGATTGGAAACGCCCAAACTTGTCATCACACTTGGCAGTGAAGAGCCGATTACCGCACCAACTCCAATCAGAACTGTTTGAGCGGAAAACCCAGCCGTTCTTTGTCTATCGGGCAACATATCTGCCACCAAGGCACGGAAAGGCTCCATGGCGATATTGAAAGATACATCCATAATCATCAGGAAGCCTGCGCCAAGTAACAGAACGGGCAAAACGGTTGCCAAGCCTCCAGCATTTGGGAGGAAAACCAATCCGACCATGGCGAGAATTGCCCCAGTTAGGAAATAAGGCTTTCTTCTGCCCAACTTATTCCAAGTCTGGTCGCTATAATGTCCAATAATTGGCTGAACAATCAACCCTGTAAATGGCGCAACGAGCCAAAACCAGTTCAGGTCGTGTACATCTGCCCCAAAAGTCTGGAGGATTCTACTCCCAAAGCCATTTTGCAAGGCAAAGCCACACTGAATTCCCATGAAGCCTACGCTCATGTTCCAGATTTGGGATTTTGATAAATTCGGTTTTTTCATTTTCAAGAGTTGTTTGTTGGTTCTCAAGCTATAAAACTTGATTTTTTTGGTTGGATTTTGCTAAACTCGGTAGATTTGAGTAAAAATTGAAATCCGCAAATAGCTTCACAATTTAGCAGACAAAACAAGATTTGAAACTATTTCGAGCGAAAAAATCAATTGCAATCGGTTGTAGGATTAGTCGAAAGTCTTTAGTCCGAAGTTCAAAGTGGTTTTTACTGATTGGGAAAAGGGTATTGAATGCTCGTACATGTCATCCACAACGTTGTGAAACTTTACACGTACAGAATTATTTCGTAAGAAAACAGCATAAAAACTGCTCTTGTTTGAAAGGGTTTCCCCATTCCTTAGTGTAGCGAGACTAAAAAGATAAAAGGCTGAATTAAATACGTCCAAGCACTTACCTTGTTGCATTTTTGACATTGTAAGTAGTCAGACCAAATTATCGTTACTTCTTACCTTTTGTAAGGTGCTGATTGTCAATAACCCATACTACTGGACATGAGTGAATCGCTGGCAGAGTCCGCAGGTCCTGCCAGACGTTGAACGAGTTAAAATCGACCTTCGGCAGGGTTTTCAACCACTGCCGAGGTCTTGATTTTTGGAGATGTCCAGTAGTATGTCAATAACCCGAATAATGGATTTAAATTTTTGACTATCAGTAGGTTAACTATGTTTTTTTTTAGGATGGTCAAATTTGAGATTTGATATGTTGCATTATTTTTAGATTTAATTGAAAAATATACGGCAATAATTTGACTGAATATAATAGATAACTGATTTAACTTTGCATACTTTCCTTATGGAATAATGCTCCTGAATAGTTGCGGTTAGGGAAAACCGCATTACGGTATGCAAAGTCAAGGCATTTATCTAAATAATATTAAGCTACTGATTGTCAATTACCTAAGTCATTTTTGATTCTTCATGGCCAGGCCACCCTGTCTTCATTTCCCCAATCAATTATTATACTTATCAAATACATGGTAGTCGTAAACTGGTAAGGCTAACGAAATAAAATCCATAGCGCAAGCGTCCGCTCAATGCCATTAAGTTAGTGTGAATTTGGTTCGAGCGTGGACGCTCGAACCAGCGTAAAACGCTGGCGCAGGTTCTTACTGGGGGCGAAATCGCCAACCTGTGCCTAAAATGGAAATCAGTCTTTGACTGGGGCGCATCGGTCGGGTCACGCTGACTGAATACGAATTTCCTTAACTTAACGGCATTGAGCGTTCGCTTGTGCCGAAATATCCAAAAGTAGCCTTACATCTTTCACACTACCAAATACATAACTCATAATTGGGGTCAATAAGTAATTTACTATGGCATCAGCCATCCGACTTTCTATTTTGTACTTGTGCTTAGAGATTGATGAATCATGTCAAGTTTCAGTTTTCTCCTGAATGTAATAATTTCTCAATCCAACCAAAACAAGAAACCCTCAACTAAAAGTTGTATTTTTGAAATGCAAATGACTTCAAACAACAAAATCCGACCACTATGAAAAAAGTACTATTTCAATTGAGTTTGTTTGGATTTTTATGGATTTCGGCTTTTTCCTGCCAAGATTCTAAAACCTACACAATGGCAACTTCTACGGAAAGTGCTTCCTATTTGCGGGTTGGAGAGGAAATGGCGAAACTTTTTGAGTTGGAAACAGATGTGAAAATAAAGGTTTTGAGTGGCGAAAATATGGGTTCGGATAGAAATATTCATTTGCTTGCCAATTTGGAGGTCGATTTTGCCTTTGCCCAGGGAGATACGAAAATCAAAGGTTCGGATATTGAAAACTTCAAGGGGAATCATCATATCAAAACCGTTTTGCCACTCTACCCAGAGGTGCTTTTCATCATTTACCCAGACTCAATTGAGGCAGAAAACTTGTCGGACTTGGTGCGAGGAAGGAAAGTGGGTTTGGGTCCAAAAGACGGTGGAACAGCCAGTTTCATGCACAGATTGCTTGAACATTACGGGATTTCCGACAATGAATACGAAGCAATTTACTCTTCTTATGAGGAGAATGTGGTTTCCGAGCAAATTGCAATCAGTTGTGCGCTCACGGGCTTCAACAATCAGAGAATCTACAATATGCTTGCAAAAGGGCATAAAATTTTCAGCTTGGGAGACCCAAATTTGGCTTACAAAGGCTCTTCGGTAGATGGGTTTTGCCTGATTCACGGCCCAGCGCATCCATTCATTATCCCGAAATTCACATACATGAAACAGCCAGTCGAGCCAATTCTGACGATTGCGGTGGATGCCATTTTATATACGCACGAAGAGGTGGACAAATATGTGATTTATCATTTAGCCGAAGCGATTTTCAACAACAAACAATATTTGGGAAGCAAAAACCAGCTTCTCACTCAAATTACCGAAAACTTCGATGAGAACGACCTGAATTATCCGCTCCACGAAGGGGCAAGAATGTATTTGGAGCGAGACAAGCCGAACTTCTTCGAGCGATATGGCAAAATTCTGGGTTCAATTCTGCTGGCTTTGGTTACGGGAATCCCGATGGCTTACCGAACTTACAAACAGAAAAAGAAAGATAAAATTGACCAATTCTATGAGTTAGCTTTGGCAAGTGAGGAAAAAGTTGATAAGGCAAATTCAATGGAAGAATTGCTCGAAATCCAACAGGAAATGAATGTAATTCGGAAAAAAGCGTATCAATTGTTGATTGACGAAAGGTTGGACGCCAACCCAAGTTTCCGAATCTTCACGGACCTAATCCACGATGTAGGATTAAGACTGGAGAGGAAAATGATGGATTTCAGATAGATTGGTCAGATTGTTAGAGGAATAGATGGTTAGAAAATTATCGAATACTGATGTAAAAAAAGCCCGACAAACATTGTCGGGCTTTTTTTGGGTTTATATTTATCAATTGTAATACTTTTTGATGTCAATATTCCTTGGTTTCAATTTTTCTTCTGGGAGGAAAGGCAATAAAACCTTCAACATTCCCTCATCATAAACTGCTTCAATTCTCAATTTGTCCACTTTGGGAGAAATTGGGAAACTCCTTATAAAAGTAGGTTGAACCGAGCCTTCTGGCAATTCCTCATGAATATCTGCACCTTCTGGTTTGTTGAAAACCGTGTACAGCAACAAGTTCCCCAAGTTAATTTGTAAGTGATAATTACTTTCGTTCAAAGAAGGAGTCTGGACTTTCATCACAATACCTTCTGCGGTTCTCTCAAATTCCACGCTCGATTGCGCCACGCCACCGCCCATTACGGAAGACACCAAAGCATGTTCCGCCAATTCTCTAAATAAGTTTTTTTGTGCTTCCATAATATATGTGTTTAGTTTCTTAGAGTATGTTAGAGTATGTTTGAATCGACTTGTTTTTGGTTTCTACGTCTTTTCAGAAATGCCTAGAAAGCCTGTTTTTGAAAATCTCGTAAAATTCCCAAAAAATCAATCCAAACATACTCTTATAGTTCTTTGCTTTCACTAATGTATAAACAAGAGTTACTCCAACAGCATAATTAGAAAGGTTTTGAGCCAATTTGGCTGAAAATGGCAATCACAGGATAGAATTATAGACAAAATGGCTGAACTGTGTCTTCCATTTCGGTCGAGTCAGTTTTATTCTTAGCTATTTGTGTTGAATCTTTCAGACAAAATAATGCGATTTGAGCATTCACATAAGGAATGCCCTAAAGAGGTTGGTAGTGTTAAAGTGATAATGCTCGAACCTCTAAACAAGCGTCCACGCTTGTACTTTTGAACTCCATAGCCTTGTAGGTGTCCATGTAGCCATCGAATCTGGCAAAGTGTATTTTCCATGCTTTTGTCCGCCCTTTTTTGTCTTTTGGATTGAGTTTGAGTAAACTTGTTTCGTAGTTGGATTTCAATTCTTTCACAATTTCTAGGGGAATAGAACCTTTCAATATTGACGTTACGGAGTAATTTGCGCCAACAGATTGAAAGTGGAGGAGATTGGTGTGGTAATATTCTTTAATCATAATTTTACAATTCGACTAAAGTCCAATTTACAGTATATTCGACTTTAGTCGAATGGTTTTTCCACGAAGAACAAAAACAAACTTAAAAAGATGCTCGAAAAATTTACTCAAACAATACAAGACGGTTATACTTTCAAAGGCGAGTCATTCGTGATTGGCGGGGCAATGTTGAATGGCGAATCTGTGCAGGATTTACAAGTACGGATTCCACTCAAAACCCTGAACCGACACGGGCTGATTGCGGGCGCAACAGGAACGGGGAAAACTAAAACCTTGCAGGGAATTGCCGAAAGCTTGTCAGAAAATGGAGTTCCGACACTATTGATGGATATTAAAGGAGATTTGAGCGGAATTGCCTCGGCAGGAAAGCCACACCCGAAAATTGACGAAAGACATTCCAAAATTGGCTATCCTTTCAATCCGAAAGCCTACCCAACCGAATTGTTGAGTTTGACGGGCGAGAATGGCGCACAAATGCGGGCAACGGTTTCCGAATTTGGCCCAGTACTTTTCTCCAAAATCCTTGGGCTTGAACGACACACAGGGCGGAATTGTCTCCATCGTTTTCAAATACTGCGATGACACAGGTTTGCCCTTGCTCGATTTGAAGGATATGCGAAAGGTCTTGCAATACATCACAGACGAAGGCAAAGACGAAATCCAAAAGGAATATGGGCGAATTTCTGGCAGTTCAGTCGGAGCGATTATGCGGAAAATTATTGAGTTGGAGCAACAAGGTGGCGATGTTTTCTTCGGAGAACGCTCTTTCGAGGTAGATGATTTGACTCGGAAAGATTCGGAAGGATTGGGCTATATTTCCATTCTGCGGTTGACAGACATGCAGACCAAACCGAAGTTGTTTTCCACATTTATGCTTTGTTTGTTGGCAGAAATCTACGCTACTTTTCCAGAAGAGGGCGATTCGGGGAAACCGAAACTGGTCATTTTCATTGATGAAGCGCATTTGGTTTTCGAGAATGCTTCCGATGCGCTGATGGACCAATTGGAGCAAATCATCAAACTGATTCGCTCGAAAGGAGTGGGGATTTTCTTCTGTACGCAAAACCCTGACGATATTCCTTCCGATATTTTGGGGCAATTGGGCTTGAAAGTGCAACATGCTTTACGGGCTTTCACAGCAAGAGACCGAAAAGCAATCAAAATGGCTTCTCAGAATTATCCAATCACTGAGTTTTACGACACAGACGAATTGCTGACTTCGATGGGAATTGGCGAGGCGGCAATCACGGCACTCAACGAAAAGGGAATTCCCACGCCACTCGTAGCCACTTTGCTTTGCGCTCCACGCTCCCGAATGGATGTGCTTTCGCAAGCGGAGATTGACACGCTTGTGAAATACTCTGACCTGAAAGACAAATATAGCGAAGAAATTGACCGAGAAAGTGCCTACGAAATGCTGACCGATAAGCTGATTCAGATGGCAAAAGATGAGGAGAAGGCGAAAGAAGCACAGGAGAAAATGAAAGAGGAAGCTAAAAGTTCTCGTTCTTCTCGTGGCAGAACCGCCAAGGAAGAAGGTTTCTTAGATTCAGTGCTGAAAAGTTCCGTAGGCAGGCAAGTCGGCAGAACCGTGGCAAGGGAACTGACCCGTGGCTTGCTGGGCGTTTTGGGAATTGGAGGCTCGAGAAGCAGGAAAAAGAAAAGCACTTCTTGGTTTTAAATAGTCCAAAATCTTTAGTCCCAAGTATTTTCTCCTATTTCCATAAAGATTTAGAAATCACATTTCAGAAAGCCCATTCTAACCAGAATGGGCTTTCTTTTGCATTTTATGAAAATTTGCAAAAACCACAAGCCACACCTCAAGTAGCCATGACAACCTAATTGAAATCTAATTCTCAAAAAAACTACGGAACTATTTGCCCTTTGCAGTCGTAAACCAAGTAACAGTAAAGACATATTCACAAAATTTATCAACTCACTTTACTTGACAGCAATACTTCAACTACTCAGACTTTTCAAATGGGCAATTTTTTACAGAAGAGACTTTTTCTACTTTTTCTTTCTTTCGCATATTTTTCATTCCCAGTTTTCTCTCAAAATACTATTTGGATTGAGACTTTCGAGGATTTGACCAATGGCGCAACTTCTGATGTGGGTGCAACTCCTTGGGCACTTACTAGCAACGGAGCAGATGATTTAGCCGTGCGCCCAGTAGTTGATGGAGTGGCTGGAGGAGATGACTTTTGGCTCACTTTTGACGATACAGATTTGAATGGCTCTGATGAATGGAGTAGTGGAGATATAGACATTACGGCTTATAATCAAAATAATTCTAATACTGGCGTAAACATAACTATTGACCTTTATGAAACTACAGGATTGCAAGATTCAGACATCATAAGAGCATATTATACGCTAGATGGCGGAGCAGAAATAGACCTAGAAGAAGGCAATCTGACTAACGATTTCGGATATAGTTTGGCTTACGCACTCAATGTAGGTCAAAATGCCACATTTACCGATTTAAGACTATTTGTTGAGGTGCTAAACAATGACAATGAAATACATCATATAGATAATATTCGTGTTTTTGAGCAGGAATGAGCTTTACAGAAGTAGCTGGAGTCGCCAATCTGGATTTAGGGGGAGGTAAAGATGGAGGCAACAGTTGGGGAGATTTAAATAACGATGGTTGCTTGGATTTAGCCGTCAATAGAAATGACCGTGGCAGAATGTATATCCAAGATAAGGACGGAAGCAATAACTGTTTGGGAACTTTCACAGATGTAACCGACAGCCATCTCAACTCTTGGGATGCAGACCTAGAAAGATCTGCAATTTGGGGAGATTTCAACAACGATGGTTATTTGGATTTCGCACACAATGAAAACTCCAGAATAAGAATTTACCTTAATAGAGGACCCGCAGGAAGTGGCATTAGAGAAGAGATTGCTGCTGCTAATCTGGGTCTAGATTATAGTTTTGGCTTAAATAACGATAATGATCCCAATTTCGAGTTAGACAATGAAAACGACCCCAATCATAATACCTTCAATATAGAAGGAATGATGTGGGTGGATTACAATTTGGATGGCTGGTTGGATTTAATTGCCGACAATCATGAGTCAGGTACTTTTGCGCTTCAAAAAATTGTCCCTACCGATGTGGCAACTTGCTACTCTACAGGTTTCAATGAACAACTCCAGAGCGAAACTGGCTTGTCGCAATTGCTTGGCGGTGCCGATGGAGATTTTTCTGCCACAGCAGATTATGATGATGATGGAGACCAAGATATTCTACTCAGAAAGAGAAATAATACCAATGATTTATTTACAAATAATCGGATAGATGGCGGAGTTTGGAATACTACAACGCCTTACTTCAGCTTGAATGGAAGCTTCGGAGACAATGAGACAAATGCTGATAATAATGACAAAGGCGGAGTTGCCTTCTGCGATTTCGATAATGATGGAGATTTCGATATTGTGTGGACAAACCGAGGAGTCAATCAGATTTGGGAACAAACGGGTTTGAGAACTGGCAATTTCACGAAGAGAGGTTTGCCAAAATATATGCTCGATGCAGATGATGTAGATGGTTGCGGTTGTGGAGACGTGGATCTGGACGGAGATATGGACTTATTCTTTACCGATGACAATAATGGCGGAGATTTGACTCATGAAAATGCGAGTTACCTTCTGCTCAACAATTTTGACCCAACCAATCCAGCCCAAAATTTTACTTTCTCTCGCTTTTTATACGAAGATGCCGATGGCGGAATTCAAGTAGATGAAAACGGAGAGTCCATGTCTTTCGTAGATTATGACAACGATGGGGATTTAGATATCTTCGTGGTAGTGGATGGAGATGACAATCAGCTTTGGCGCAATAATTTACTTACCTCCGCTTCTGCCGATGCTGACAAGAAGTACATAAAAATCCGAGTGGTTTTGCAAAATCCGACCACAATTACCACCCAAATATTTGAACGAAACCTGATTGGTTCCACACTAATTCTCTACAACGATGCCATGACGGAAATGGTAAGTGGAATCAAAGAAATAAATGGCGGACGAGGACACGGCTCGCAAGACCCGAATGTGGTAACTTTTGGAGTTCCCGATGCTTCGGCAAGCTATAAGTTGGTAGTAAAAACACCTGCAATCAACAACAGTCGAAATATCGATACAATCTCCATCGTCCCGAATTTGGCGAACAATACGCCACTCATGCGAAATGACCAAACCTATACTGTTGCTTATGCCTCCAATGATTTTGCCGATTTTGAGACTTGCAATCAAGAAGTTCTACCCATTACCTTGCTCTATTTCCGGCCGAGAGTGGAAAATGAGCGAGTTTGGCTCAATTGGGAAACGGCAATAGAAATCAACAATGACTTCTTTACGGTGGAGCGTTCCTTGGATGGAACGGGTTTCATTCCGATTGCAACTGTGCAAGGTGCTGGAAATAGCAAAAATTCTATTTTCTATGAGCAAGAAGATGTCGAGCCCGTTCAAGGAACTGCCTATTACCGACTCAAACAGACAGATTTTGACGGGAAATTCAGCTATTCGAGAATCGTGCAGGTAGATTTAAGCAAGGAATTTGAATCAGAATTTGTGTTTTTCCCCAATCCAACCAAAGGAAATTCCATCAAGCTAAAAGGCACTTTACTCACAGCTTCCGAATTGTATCTCCAATTGTATAGTTTAGATGGGCAAAGGGCAAAATTGAAAGTATTGTCTGGAGAGCAAGGTACAAATACTTGGGAAATTTCCTTGGGCGATTTGCCAAGCGGAATTTATGTGGCTCAACTCACAAATAGAGATGGAAAGCTGGTAGATAGCTCCAAAATTATAATAGAAAAATAAAATACCTGTAAATTTGATTCGCAAATCCGCCACTTTCTCATTCCGTGAAAGTGGCGGATTTCATTTTGCGCAACGCCAAACAATTGACCAATTGGTCGATTTGAAATAATAGAAATTGATTTCCAACTCCAATTCTACTATTTTTGGATTAGCAAGCATTTGAAACAGCAAGATATTACAATACAAAATCTTGCTACCTGATACTCAATACTTGCTTCTATATTGTAACCAATAAACTACCAACACTATGTATTATCATAAACTGGGGGAAATTCCTCCGAAAAGACATACGCAATTCCGCCAGCCAGACGGGAGTTTGTATAAAGAGCAATTGGTGAGTTCCCGAGGTTTTTCGGGAATCTACTCGAATCTCTACCATATTAATGAACCTACGAAAGTCAAAAAGGTGTTGGAGCGTATTCCGTTTGGACATAAATTGGCAAAAGAACATGGCTTAAAGCAAACTCACCTCAAAACTTCTGGGGTTGGAGTTACTGGCAAAGATTTTCTGGATGCGAGAAAAACCCTTTTGGCAAACGCCCAAGTTTCCATGGCAATTTGCTCGCCTTCCGAGCGCACCATGGATTACTTCTACAAAAATGCCGATGGCGATGAAGTGATTTATATGCACGATGGAAGCGGTTGGCTCATCAGTATTTTCGGGAAACTGAGAATTAAAAAAGGAGATTATGTGGTCATTCCAAGAACCACAATTTTCAAGATGGAGTTCGATGAAGGTCCGTTGAGAATGTTGGTAATTGATTCAAAATCGCCCATCGAATCTCCGAGAAGATACCGAAATGAGTTGGGGCAACTCATGGAGCATTCGCCTTATTGCGAGCGAGACATTCATGCGCCAACTGAAATTGTTATTGAAAAAGAGATGAAGGAAACCACCATCAAAATCAAGAAAGAGGGTTTTCTCTATCCTTATGTGTATGATTTTTCTCCGCTAGATGTTGTCGGTTGGGATGGATTTCTGTTTCCATACACTTTTTCAATTTACGATTTCGAGCCAATCACGGGCAGAATTCATCAGCCACCGCCAGTCCATCAGACTTTTCATGCAGAAAACGCCTTTGTAATCTGTTCATTCGTGCCTCGTTTGTTCGACTATCATCCGCTTTCTATTCCTGCGCCTTATAACCACTCCAACATAGATTCGGATGAGGTTTTGTATTATGCAGAAGGGGAATTTATGAGTCGAAAAGGGATTGACCGAGGCTCTTTCACAATCCATCCTGGCGGTTTGCCACACGGCCCGCATCCTGGAACGGTAGAGAAAAGTCTGGGCGCAAAAGACACGCACGAATATGCCGTAATGCTCGACACATTCCACCCGCTTTATGTAACCGAAGAGGGAATGGAGTTTGTAGATAAGGATTATGTGTATAGTTGGAATGAATAGGTAAATAAGTAGCAACCCCAATTATGAGTTATGTATTTGATAAGTACAATTATGGATTGGGGAAATTAAAAATGAAGAATTAAGAATGATTTAAGTATTTGGTAATCAGTATTTTGATTTTATGAGTTCCGTTAAATTATTGTCATATAATTTTTGATTAAATCTAAAAAAAGTACAATATAGCAAATCTTAATTTTTGACTAGTTTAAAAATAATAGATAACTGATTTAACTTTGCATACTTTCCTTATGGAATAATGCTTCTGAATAGTTGCGGTTAGGGAAAACCGCATTACGGTATGCAAAGTCAAGGCATTTATCTAAATACGGTTAACTATCTGAAAAACAAAGGTTTAGACCCATTATTCGGGTTAGCAAGACAAAAGTATCATGTATCAAGAAAAAGTTTCATAGTTAATTTGAAGAAAGCATTGTATTACTCCAAGTTTTTTATTAAAGTTTATGAACAGAAGAAATTTGAGTAGCTGGCGGTGGTTGTGTGCAACCCCAGACTAGACCCGCCAGTCTGCGGTTGCTATAATACAATTGTGTTCATAATCTCTATTTTATAAAAATTCGGATTAGCTAATCACGGCTTCTTAGCCTTGATTCATTCTGCATCGAGTTTTAGGAACATCGGCTTCCGACTCGAAACAGAAAAGGTTGAGATCCGTAGAGTAAGTTAGTACAAAATAGAAAAAAAGTAAGATAGCAAGGTAAGAGTTTGAGAAGCCAAGTCATTGTGTAACAGCAGTAATTCATAATCAAAAAGCAGGTTGGATTCGAGTTCCAGCCTGCTTTTTGTTGCAATCAGGATTCCCTAAATAGTAAAACTCAATGAAGCATATATTTACACTACTTCTCATTTTCAGCGGTTATTGGGCGTTTCCGCAACTCAACAATCAGGCATTTGAATTTCCTATTTCGTTGGATTCTGGAGAAATGAAACGTTTGAAGTTCAAAACAGATTATTTTGGCTATTTCAAAAACAATGAGTTTTTTGGGGAGATTGTAGAAGGCAGAACTTATTTTGGGCAACAACTCCACCCGAAAATCAGCTATCAGCCTACGGCAAACTTATTACTCGAAGCAGGACTTTTCATGCGCCAAGTTTTTGGGGAAAGCGGGCTGACCGAAACTAAGCCAACTTTCACACTCAAATATCAGAAGAACAGATTCGGTTTTCTGTTAGGGAATTTGGAAGGCGGTTTGCAACACGGCTTGATTGAGCCACTCTATGATTTTGAGAGAGTAATTGACGATAGATTGGAAAACGGAATCCAATTTATGCATAACGGGAAAAAGTTTACGGGAGATTGGTGGATAAATTGGCGGAAATCAATTCAGGTTGGCTCAACCGACCAAGAGGAAATTGAAGGAGCTTGGAACATGAAATATCGTTTGCTCGAAAATGATAAAATCACGATGGATTTTATTGTTCAGTCAACAATTCTGCATCGTGGCGGGCAAATCAACAGTTCTCCTTTGCCAGTTTACACCGCACTAAATAATGCCTTCGGAATTCAGTTGGACAGAAATTTCAACCAGTCTCAATTCGCAAAAGGGATTTCCCTACAATTTTACACAGTCTATTTCTCGGTAGATTCCGACTCCTTATCTTTCAGAAATGGCAGTGGTTTCTACACAAACCTTTCTTTGGAGACTTCTGCAGGCACATTTATGGCGAGTTATTGGAAGGGCCAAGAATTCGTGAATATTTTGGGTGGAGATATTTACAGTTCCGCCAGCCGATTTAGGGATTTTACTGAACCAACTCGGGAAATTCTTATTTTCCGTTGGCTCAAAGATTTCCAACTCTCGCCACATTGCCAACTTTCTGTGCGAGCCCAGCCTTATTACGATTTCCGAAACAGCCTTTTTGAGTATAGTTTCGGGGTTTATGCCAATTACAGACTGAATGTGGAAATACCAACCAAATAGAGTCAATAAACAGAAATACAGCAAACAGTAATCAGAAGAATTATCAAGCATTTTAATGAGAATATCTTATTGATTATCAGTTACTTAAAATTTTAATGCTAACTATTTCCTTGCTTTTTTCTGACTTTGGTGCAAAAATAATAAATAGCAATTGTGCTTAAATTTCGTACATCTCGTTAGATTATTTAGCTTTGCGATGAAACCATTGAGTGCAAATGAGCAAATCGGTACACGAAATACTGCAACACAGCAAAAAAGTAGGCAAAAAGTCGTTCGCAATCCTCATCGACCCCGATAAGGCGGATGATCAATTCTGCGATGAGTTGTTGGAGTTGGCAAGAAATACGCCTCCCGATTTCTTTTTCATTGGCGGAAGTCTGATTACTTCTGGCAAATTGGAAAAAGTCATTTCATTGATTAAGGCGGACACAAATATTCCCATTGTCATTTTTCCTGGTAGCAATTTGCATATTTCCGAGCAGGCCGATGGCATTTTATTTCTCTCGCTCATTTCTGGTCGAAACCCCGAATATCTGATTGGTCAGCACGTAATTGCCGCTCCAATTCTCAAACAAAGTAAACTCGAAGTAATTTCCACAGGTTATATGTTGGTAAATTGCGGAAACCAAACCACGGTTTCCTACATCAGCAACACCACGCCAATTCCTTACGACAAGCCAGAAATTGCGGCCGCAACCGCCATGGCGGGCGAAATGCTCGGTTTGAAAGTTATTTTTATGGATGGCGGAAGTGGCGCACTCCAACCCATTTCCCAAGAGACAATCCACGCAGTAAGCAAGCACGTAGAGTTGCCAATTATTGTTGGAGGTGGCATCAGGAACTACGAACAAGCACAAAAAGCTTTTTCCGCTGGGGCAGATTTGATTGTGGTCGGAACTGCCATTGAGCAAAACCCTGAATTACTCACAGAGATTCACGAAGCTACGCAAATTGCCAATTTGGAGGAAAAATAGTCTCTCACTTCACTCATTTTTTTTATCTCATAGTTTCTACTTGATATTTATTTTTCTTGTTTGCCAAAATAGCTAGATGGCTATTCTTTAGTATTCCCACATCCTGACTCATTTCTATCGTAGCTTTTTTAAGCCAATCCTTGAAGAGTTCTTCACAATTAGCTTTTAAGAAAAACAATAGAATCGTACATTAGGAAATTGATTGAATGAAGCTTTCGTTCAGATTTGTGTAGCATCAAAACAACCATAGAACCTCAATGTCTGTAAAGACAATAGAGTTATTATATTATTATCAGCTTCTTGTAATCTCATTCTGTAGATTCCTCTTCCTAGAGGAATACAAGGTAATAATGTTGCCTTTGCCTGAAAAACTTAGTTGGAAAAACAAAACTGCTTGGGAGTGCAAAAAATCAAGGATACTGTACTGTATTCTTCCAAAACGCTTCTGCTAGAGGTTATGGTTATGTTTCTACTAGTTCTTCTTGGAAGAAGAACCTACAAAACACAAGCTTTCAATCCATGCTTTGGATAATCATTTTCTAGTATTTATTTCACAAAATATTGAAAATCAATTTGTAACAACTCTAATCGTTCTCGGCAGGCAATATAGATGATGAACACTAATGTCAGGGTTTTCAGTCTCTGCCAAGGTCTGTTTTTTGTTCATCAACTCCAATAATCTGCACAGCACTTTACCCATATTCTCATGGAAACCAACTTTCGATTTTCCTTCGTTCTCTTCATCATTCTTTTTCTAAGCATTCGGCTTGTTGCCCAAGAAAATGGCATGGGCAAGCAATATCTGGCGGTTGCCGACACTTTTTTTGAAGCAGGAAAATAT
The DNA here is from genome assembly GCA_963729615.1 of uncultured Cytophagales bacterium. Taxonomy (GTDB): domain Bacteria; phylum Bacteroidota; class Bacteroidia; order Cytophagales; family Flammeovirgaceae; genus JBLIFI01. The sequence continues at coordinate 315,599 of CAVSOI010000012.1, read as the reverse complement.
GAACTGGCGAGTGATTTTTACCAAAAAGCGGTTGGAGTTTACCGAAATTCCGATTCTTGGGATAGACTGACTCACTCGCAGAATTGCTGGGCAGAAAGTCTCTCCAAACAAGGGAAGTTCGATTTGGCAGAACAGAAAGCCAAAGAATCACTCCAACTGACAGAAGAAAAACTCGGAAAGGAAAGCGAGCAAGAAGCAGATGTTTACAATACTTTAGGATTGATTCAACTCAACAAAGGCAGGTCAGATTTGGCTTTGGAATTCTTTCAGAAAGCCATTCCCATTTACGAGAAAGTGGCTGGAGACAACAGATTGGCAAGTTTAGCGCAGACTTGGAGTAACATCGGTTTAGTTTATTGGAACACAGATAATTCTGACTTGGCGCTGGAATACCAACTCAAGGCTTTGGCAACTCGCCAGAAACTTTTTGGGGAGAGTCACGCTTCTCTTGCTGCTTCCTACAACGATTTGGGTCTGATTTATGCGAACTCCAACCAAGAAACGGCACAGAAGTATTACCAAAAAGCCTTGGAGATTTACGAAAATGTTTATGGAGAAAACCATCCGAAAACAGCTTTTGCCTACATCAATTTGGCGACAACTTACCGAGCCGAGAAAGAGTTTGCCAAATCGCTAGACAATTATGATAAGGCTTTGGCGATTTGGAGAGAGTTGTACGGAGAGGGAAATCCGAATCAGGGTTTTGTGTATAATGGAATGGGGCAGGTTTTTGCCGACCAAGAAAATTGGGATTTCGCCATCCGCTATCACAATCAAGCCTTGACGCTTTACAAGAAAATATATGGCGAAAAACACCCGAAAGTCGCCAATACTTACAATCAACTAGGCTCTACGGAAAGCGTGATGGGAAATCATTTGGAGGCCTTGGATTTTTTCCAAAAAGCATTGATTGCCAATTCCCCAAGCTTTTCTGACAGCTATATTTATCAAAATCCAGCCAACTCTACAGAATTTTTCAGCCCGACTTTGGCATTGGCGAGCTTGCAATTGAAAGCCAGAAGCTTTGAGAATTACCATTATAACAAAACGCTCCGATTCAGAGATTTGGAAATGGCACTTTCTACTTTAGAACTTGCCGATGAGCTGATTGAGAAAATCAGGCAGACCAGAAGTAGCAAAAAAGACAAAATTGCGTTGGGAATTACCGCTTCGGAAATTTATGAGGAAGCCATCCGCATTTGTTTTGCCAGTAGCGAAGTGAAATTGAATAGGAGATTCTATTGGGAAAAAGCATTCGATTTTGCCGAGAAGAACAAGTCTGCGGTACTTTTGGGCGCAATTTCCGACACGCAAGCCAAATCTTTTGCCAACATTCCCGACAGTTTGGTGGAGCAAGAGCGGGAATTGAAATCGGAAATTAGTGTGTTTGAGCAGAAACGAGCAGAAGCCACCGAACCTGCCGAGATAGAAAATTATAGAGAAAAACTCTTTTCTCTCAATCAGCAATATGCCAGATTCGTTGCCGATTTGGAAAGCAAATTTCCCGAGTATTTCAACCTGAAATACAATGTGAAAACAGCCAACGTTGCTGAAATACAAGCAATTTTGCAAAAAAATGAAGCAATGGTCAACTATTTCTTGGCAGAGAATGACCGAAGAGTTTACGGTTTCATCATCACAGCAAATAGATTTGAAACCTTCAATGTTGCCATGCACGAAGAGTTTGAAAAGTTTCAGGTCGGATTGCAAAACTCCATTTTGTATCAAGCGAAAGAGGTCTTTCATCTGACTGCCAGAAAGCTTTTTGAACAACTGTTCCCACAAAAACTGCCGAAATCAGCAGAGAGATTACTCATCATTCCTTCGGGAAGTTTGGGAACAATTCCTTTTGAAGTTTTACTTTCCAAAAAAATCAAGAATGATAAAATTCCCAATTCGGATTTGCCTTATCTCGTGAAAGATTATATCGTCAGTTATCATTTTTCTGCCACACTTTTCGCCCAGACTTTCGGGAAATCTGAACCTGCCAATCTCAAAAAAATTGCCCTTTTCGCTCCCGAAACCTTTTCAGATGAAAATGGCGAACGCAGTTATTTGAATGATTTGCCCGGCACAAAACAGGAAGTGGAAAAAATTGCAGATTTTTCTAAAAAAGCAGGTTTGGAGGTTTCAATATTCTTGAATGCGAATGCGCAAGAAACCAATATCAAGTCAGAAACTGCCAGGAATTACGACATTATGCACTTGGCAACTCACGGAACGGTTAACCAAACCCAACCCGAACTTTCGAGAGTTTATTTTGCCAACAGCACCGATTCGGAAGATGGAAACCTCAACGCAGGGGAAATTTACGCCATGCAAACCAACTGGGATTTGATTGTGATGTCAGCCTGCCAAACGGGTTTGGGCGAACTCACCAAAGGCGAAGGAATTATTGGCTTGACTCGTGCGTGGATTTACGCTGGAGTCAGAAACATCCAATCTTCTTATTGGACCGTTTCCGATGAATCGACCTCGTTACTCATGCAGGAATTCTACAAAAACCTGTTGCTCAATCCGCAAAACCCAGATTATGCCAAAGCATTAAGGCTCGCCAAACTCAAAATGATTGGAAACGAGCAATTCGCCAATCCGTATTACTGGGGCGCATTTGTGCTGATTGGAAAATAGGAACAATGTGTAAATGTGAGGATGTGTAAATTTGAAAATGAAAAAATATGTAAGGATTTGTACAGTATTCTTCCAGAACGCTTTCAATTAAATACGTTCTAGAAGAACGTAGTACACAACCAACTGGTTCAAGACTCCAGCCTTGAACCCAAACGAACAGCAATCTTATCATCCATAATCTCACAACAGTAAAAATGGCGTCCTCGCCAAAGAATCATGCTAGAAAAAGCCATTCATCGACTCTACTGGTTTCTTACAGACTTTTGCATCAACATGGCTAATTTATTGGGAATCAGCTATGTGGAATTCAATTTCCTATTATTCCTTGTAATCCTCCCAGCTTTTTTAGTGGTTTTAGTTGGATTGAATGTTAGGAAGTTGGTGAACCCAAAAAATCGACAATGACATTGTCCACCATCTTGCAGCAGTAAAAATTGGCGCTTTCGCAAAAGATTATGCTGTTAATGCCCATTATTTTAGCGACAAGACCTTAAAATATTGGATATTGTTGCGATTTTCCAAAAAAATATAATGACTAATCGGAAAAAAAATACCATATTTATTGAATACTATTAATGAACTCAATCAAATATCAGTTTGCTTCAAAGAATAATTTTATATGGATTGCTGTTTCTGCTCTCGCCCCTGACCGTTTTTTCACAATCGGAGGCGGAGCAATTGAAGGCTAATTTAGTTGAAGCCAGGCAGTCGAAGGAAAAATCAGAAATCCTGACCAAACTAACTGTTTTGGAAATGGGCAAGGGGAATCTGAAAGATGCCGAGAAATATGCGAACGAAGCATTATCTCTTGCAGAATCAGCACCTTCTGCCAACTTGTTAAGCCAAGTAGGGCATATCTATCAGGAAAAAAAGCAGTTTGCCATCTCTCTGAATTATTATTTGCAAGCCCTCAAAGAGTATGAAAAATCCAAAGATGAAGTCAAACTAGCGGAAATTACAGAACAAGTTGGGATGCTCTACAAAAACTGGGGCGTGAACGAGAAGGCAGTTGAATACTTTGTGCCTGCCTATCAGAAATACAAAAAACTCGACAACCAAAAAGCGGAAATCAGAGTACTTTCAGAGTTGATTGCCACAAATCAGGGTTTAGGCAAACTATCAAAATCTCTGGAATACAACAAAATCCTGCTGGATATTTATAGGAAAGGCGGGAACAAATCGCAAGAAATAAATGCGCTTTCAAATATTTCTACGCTTCATGTAAAACTCTCCAAGCCTGAAAATGCGCTGGAAAACCAGTTGGAAATACTTGAATTGAACAAGTCATTAAAAGACTCTACTGGGATTTCATCTGCCCTGAACAATTTGGGTTTCCTCTACAAAAGGCTCAAACAACCAGAAAAAGCATTAGAGCATTTCGAGGAGTCCATGGAGTATTCTGCCGACCGCAACCCTGTTACCTTGGTCAACATTGGCGTGATGCACCAAATTATGGGAAGGTTCGAGCCATCTTTATTGGCATTTTTTGAGGTGGCAAAAATCAGGGAGCAACAGCAGAATGACAAAGAAGTCGCCAGAGTTTGTAACTATATCTCTGCGGTTTACCAAACTTTGGACGATACTGACAATGCACTAAGATATACCGAAAGGGCAATCCAATTTGGCAAGAAAGCCGAAAGCAACGAGACACTTACTAATAGCTACAAGGCACTTTCTGCGCTATATCAGGATATGTGGAGGAACAAAAGAGCATTGGAATACTACAAACTCTACGCAGACACGAAAGATGCCATTCAGGAAAACAGTAAAAAGATATTACAAACTGAACTCCAAAAAAGAGTAGAGGCAGAAAAGAAAGAGAATGATTTGAAGCTTTTATTGGTAGATAAAGAAATCAACCAGCTTTCACTTACCAAACTCCAACTAGAGGCGGAGAAGAAAGAGAAAGCCTTAGAGTTTCAGTTGCAAGAACAGGCTTTGGCGAATTCAGTCCTCAAACAGGCAGAATTGGAAAAGGAAAAATCTCTGCAAAACCTAATTTTGGAGAAGAATAAGATTGAAGCAGATAAAAGACAACGAGATTTGGCGGTTTTGCAAGCCAACGACAAACTCCAGAAATTAGCACTCAAGCAAAATGAATTGGAGGAAGCAGAACGGCAGAAGGATATTGAGTTGCTTAAAAAAGAAAATGAAATCAAGGATTTGTTGAATAAAGAGCAGGTTGAGAAACAGAAAGCAGAGCGGAGGTATTTTTTCTACGGGTTGGGAAGTGTTTTGCTCATTCTTTTGCTATTGTTGGTCGGATTCATTCTGAAGCAGAGAGACAATGCCAAACTCGCCAAGCAAAAAGATGAAATCGCAGAAAAGAATGACGTACTGAATAATCAGAATGAAGAACTCAATAGTAAAAACAAACTATTGCAAGAGCAACGAGATGAGATTTCTGTGCAAGCTGAAGAGCTTACTCAACAGAAAGACGAAATTATGGCACAAAGAGACTATATTGAAGAAAACAACGTAGCTCTTGCACAACAGAAAGACAAGATTGAAAAAGCATACAATAATATTACAATTCTTAGCGAGATTGGGCAGACAATCACAACCAAACTTGATATTTCTGCCATTGTAAGTACCGTTTACGCCAGCATCAACAAGCTGATGGATGCGCCTAGTTTTGGCATTGGCGTATATAATCCAAACACTAATTATTTGGAATTCACGGATTTCATTGAAAAAGGCGAGGTTTTGCCCTACAGTGAAGAACTCTATCAAAGAATCGAAGCTTCCTTCTGTTCGTTGCTTTACCCAAATGGACGAGATTTTTATCAATAATTTGGCAGATGTTTATGATGTGTTTTCCATCTCTACAGAAACCAACCGTGGGGAAACTCCATCGTCTCTCATTTACCTTCCTTTAATGGTGGAAGAGCGCAAAGTAGGTGTAATTACCGTACAAAGTTTTAAAGATAATGCGTATAAACAAGCAGACGTAACGCTTCTCAGAACTTTGGGTTCTTACATTTCCATTGCGTTAGACAACAGTACTGCTTATGGGCAAGTAACTAACGCAAATGAGCAAATACAAGAGAAAAATCAGCAGATTACCGATAGTTTGCGCTACGCACTTACGATTCAGGAAGCAATTCTGCCAACAGAAAACTGGCTCACAAATCATTTTGACTCTCATTTTGTACTCTACAAACCAAAAGATATAGTTTCCGGAGATTTTTATTGGGGTTATCATACTGCGGATTACAACATATTGGCTGTAATTGACTGTACGGGTCATGGTGTTCCAGGCGCATTTATGAGTATGATTGGCAATTCATTGCTCAATCAGGCAATTAAGGAGTTGGAAATGCAAAGTCCTGCCAAAATTCTAGGGTTCATTGATGAACATATTAAAGACGTATTCAGCAAAGGAGGCACAGAAACAACCGAAGGCATGGACATCTGCCTATGCCGATTTGAAAAAGCCACATCGGGGGAAACGAAAGTTACGTTTGCAGGAGCGAAAAGGCCATTGTACTTCATCAACCAACAAGGAGAGTTTAACTCCCTAAAAGGAGACCGACTCTCAATTGGCTGGCCCTACAAAAAAAGGAAGGGAGATACTATGTTTCATGACAAAAGCATTTCTCTACCAAAAGGCACTCAACTCTACCTCACTACAGATGGTTACGTAGATAATCATGGTCTCAAACGCTCCAAAATTGGCTCTCCAAAATTGAGGGAAATGCTAGAAACAAACTATCAAAAACCAATGAGCAAACAGAAAGAAATACTTAGCCATTTCTTAATGGAACAGCAAGGAAAAAATGAACAAAGAGATGATATCACATTGATTGGCGTGAAATTATAAATAGTACAAATTCATCAGTCGTCAGTTCAAAGATGTAATAAAATTGTATCGAGAAATAGATAATCGCTTCTTGATTTGGTAGTGGTGAACTGGTAAGGCTAACGCAACAAAAAGCATAGCGCAAGCGTCCGCTTGTGCCGAATTATCCATAGAGAGTAGCCTTACCTCTTTCACACTACCCTTATTTAATTTCCATTCCTTGGTAGCACTACCAAAAAAATAACATACTTAAAAGTCTCAACTATGAAAATAAAAATACTCTATTTATTTCTTATGCTATTGGCAATTGACCATCATTCTCAAGCGCAGATTTATGGGGATACCTCATATTACCAATTGGGTCTTGAAGATTTGACAAGCATAACCATTGCTTCCAATGTGGCAACGCAAAGAGACAAACAACCAGTTTCCCTCACAACAATTTCTGCCGAGCAACTCAGAATGAGCGGTGGGAGAATGCTCTCAGAAGCGATAATGATGTATGTTCCTGGCTTTTTTCTTGTGGAAGACCAAGACGATTTAATTGCTGGATTCCGAGGAATGGCTGCTGATAATAACTCAAAAGTAATGCTTTTGGTAAACGGGCAGAACCTCAATACAGAATTCTTTTGGGGACCGCCAGATGCCATTCTCAATAGTACAAATTTTGAATACATTGAGCGAGTAGAAGTAATCAGGGGACCAGGTTCTGTTACACTTGGGCAAGGGGCCTTGTTGGGTGTAATCAATATTGTAACCAAAGAAGGGAAAGCCAAAAAAGGAGCGGTAAGCAATGTTTTTACAGACATTACCGCTGGTTTTGGGAAAGACACTTTCGCACATGGGAGCGTAGGAGTCGGATTTTCCTCAAATCAAACCAACGGCTATTTCTATCTGTCCACAAATAGGTATAACGGGCAAGAACTCCGAAATGAAGGATGGGCAACCGTTCAGGGAAACCAAGGCTACAATGCTTCCGAAGATTCTGTGGTTGCCCTTATGGGACATCGGCTCAGAAAAGACAGACAATATTACCATGACTGGCACGGTAAATCATAAAAACTTTGAGATGAGCATCATCTACGCAGACCAAACCCGAGATTTATATAATTTTTATAGAGACCGGGAAATACTGCAACAATCGCTGATGGGCATGAACGGAGCCTACAACTTCAAGTTCACTTCCCGCATAAAAATGAAAACATCCTTGAGTTATACCCAAGACCATACTGCACTCTATTCGAGAACGGGAACTGTTATGGGAGGAACTAGGGAAGACAGATACGGACTGAAAAACATCATCAACGTGGATGATGCACTCTTGAAAAACAACAAGTTGGCAGTTGGCTTTGAATGGAGACATTTCAGGATGGGAAAGAGGAATTTCCAAAACAATAATTTCATTGCCAATGTAGTCAACAGTTTTGACCCAACAACAGCCAACGAAGAACTTACCATGGGTTTTGAGGATAATATCAACGTTTGGAGTGTCTTTATAGAGGATTTTTACTCTCCGAGCAAGCGGTTGGATTTATTCTTTGGCATCAGAAATGACAATCATCCTTTTTGGGGAAATAGTTTTACTCCAAGATTGGGCGGGATTTTTTCAGTCCACAAAGATTTGAAAATCAGGGCGACTTACCAAACAGGTTTCCGTGGCGCAGTAGGGTTGCACTACACAGGTGGCTACAGAAGAGACGGTTTCCTACGGTCAGATAATTATTCGGAGGTGGCTGGCAATAAAATTCCAGGGGAATCGAACATTCCAACTCCCAAACCGGAAAGAATGGAAAGTTTTGAGTTGGCGATTAACTACAAGCCTACTCCGCAACTTGAATTTGAAGCAGTAAGTTTCTATAGCAATATTAAGAATGTAATTGATGTTGGCGTTATTTACCAAGACCCGAATGATTTTCTTATGGTTCCGGTAGGGACAGATATTCCAGGAGATTGGAATGGCTATTGGTATTTCAAAAATACGCCAGGCGAGTTTGCCCAATTTGGTACAGAACTCTCCGTCAGCTACACCACTCCTAAGATTTCGGCTAATTTGAGTCATTCATTTGTTTCCGTAGCTTCGGCAACCGCAGAGCAAGACACCATTGCCAGAGATGGCGGAAGTATGTATTTGGCAAAAGAAGATGACAAATTACATTTCAAAGCATTCCCAGAAAATGTTACCAGGCTGAATTTCATTGCCAAACCCATCAAATCGCTCTCATTGGGCTTCACTTCTTTACTGTATTCAAAGTGGTTTTCTCCCATAGGAACGGCTGCCGATGGCGGAATGACTGTAAACCTCACAGCAGAATATCATTTCAGCAAGTCGGTCTCCCTCAGCCTTACGGGCAAAAACCTTCTCAACGAAGATGGACTTTACCCAATGAATAATAATGCGGGAGACGCAAGTACTTCGCCTGGAACACCTGCATGGGAAAGCACTACTTATTGGGCGGTTCTGCGAGTAAGGCTATAGGTTTCCTAATTGTAAAGTCATACTATTGGGGCGTATTTGTGCTGATTGGAAAGTAGCTGATTTGCTGATGTGGCAATCTGTTGATGTGGTGATGAAAAAAGAAGATGCGGTAATTTTTGATATGATGATGATTTACAGATTAAACTTTTGCCGATTGGTTCAAGGCTCCAGCCTTGAACCCAAACGAACAGCAATCTTATCATCCATAATCTCACAACAGTAAAAATGGCGTCCTCGCCAAAGAATCATGCTAGAAAAAGCCATTCATCGACTCTACTGGTTTCTTACAGACTTTTGCATCAACATGGCTAATTTATTGGGAATCAGCTATGTGGAATTCAATTTCCTATTATTCCTTGTAATCCTCCCAGCTTTTTTAGTGGTTTTAGTTGGATTGAATGTTAGGAAGTTGGTAAAGCGGATTAGATAAATTCGAGAAATTTTTAATTCTTCTTTCTTAATTCTTCATTGTGTTCAAAGAAACTTCTCCAAATACACTTCCATTTCCCTTTGCAGTTCCTGCGCTTTCTCTCTCGCTTTCTCGGCAAAATCCTCGCCATCAGAAGCGTATATAATTCCCCGAGACGAGTTCACGAGCAAACCACATTCGGAGTTCATTCCATACTTGCTGACTTCTTTTAGGTTTCCGCCTTGTGCGCCAACTCCTGGAACAAGCAGGAAATTTTTTGGAGCGAGTTCCCGAATGAGTGCAAAATCAGAGGCTTTCGTTGCGCCTACTACAAACATTAAATTGTCTGGAGTTCCCCATTTCTGGCTTTTATGCAATACTTTTTCGTACAGAAACTCCTCGGAAGAAAGCTTTTTCTGTTGAAAATCCTGACTTCCTTCGTTTGAGGTCAGCGCCAATAGAATTGCCCATTTTCCTTTAAACTCCAAAAAAGGCTTTACCGAATCTTTTCCCATATAAGGCGCAATAGTGATTGAATCGAAACTCATTCGCTCGAAAAATGCCTTGGCATACATTCGGGAAGTGTTGCCAATGTCTCCACGCTTGGCATCGGCAATGGTGAAAATTTCTTTGGGAATATACGCCAAAGTTTTCTCCAAACTCTCCCAGCCTTTTGCCCCTAAAGATTCGTAGAAAGCGATGTTGGGTTTGTAAGCCACACATAAATCTTTGGTGGCATCAATAATCTGCTTATTGAACTCGAAAATCGGGTCTTCCAATTCCAACAAGTGCTTGGGGATTTTGGAAATATCGGAATCCAAGCCCACACATAAATAAGATTTTTTCTGTTGGATTTGGTCGAAGAGTTCTTGGCGAGTCATTTTTAGTCTTTTTGATTGAATGGGCGAAATTAGGTAGAATATCTAATGGGATGATATTTTCAGTGAAAATTTTTGTTGTAAGGATTCAAATTCGTATCATTACGTTAAATAACACTAAGGATATGGCTACTATAAAGACTTCTGATTTTTTTAAGACAATGAGAAATGCTTCTGAAATTAAATCAGAAATTCTCAATGAATATTTTAAAGCTTGGGCTGCTATTTTATTGAAAGGACAGCAGTGGAAGAATATTGACAGGCTTATTTATATTGATCTGTTTGCTGGCTCTGGTTATTATTCTGATGGATCTCCTTCAACGCCAATAAAGATACTTAATAGCATCTACAACTCATCGAACGGAGTTGTAGATTATAATAAATCCGTTCAAACCTTTTTTAACGACCAAAATGAGAAAATAATAAAAGAGCTTGAAAGTAATATAAAAGGATTGCCGTACTATAATGAATTAAAGCATTCTCCCATTTTCTTAAATGAAGAAGCGAGCAATGAAAAGTTGGATTTATTGCAGAAAAATAATACGAAATACCCGTCTCTTACTTTCATTGACCCTTTCGGGTACGGTTACTCCAAGAAGATGATGTTACGTGCGGTTAAAAGATGGGGTTCAGATTTGTTTTTACTATTCAACATGAATCGTATTAGAGCAGCTATTAAGAATGAAAGTGTTGAGTCACTAATGCAAGGATTGTTTGGTAAAGAACGACTTGAAAGGTTACGGAAGTTCTATGAAGAAAATGAAAATGCCAAAGACAGAGAAGAGGTAATTATAAAAGAATTTGGAGAAATATTTCAGGAACGAGGATACAAGTATTTCCAATTTAGAATACTCTTTGAGAAACAAAATAAAACAAGTCATTATCTCTTTTTGGTCAGCAAGTCAGACATTGCTTGTAGAAGAATGAAGGAAATAATGACTAAGTACAGCGATTTTCAGACGGATGGAGTGCCATATTTCGGAGTAAATGAGAGATATAATGTTCCAATATCAGATATTTACTGGAGTCATATTACAGGTTACTCAATCCATGACTTGAAAATTGACTTGATGAAGCAAAAATCTGAATTTGATGGAAAAACGATAGATGAAGTGTATATCGCACACAATTATGGAACTAAATACATAAAAGAAAACTACAGAAAAGCATACAAAGAGTTATTTGGTGAAAGAAGAATAAAGCTGTGGGACAATAAAAAGAAAGCGTTTTCAAACTCTTTGACTTACACAAGAAAGGTAATTTATCAATAGGGTTCACAATTTATCTTGGGCATATCATCATAAGTTCTTCCGTTTAAAACTCTTCCCGTCTTTTTCTTATTTACTCCTCCCCACTGTTTAAAGAAAAAATGGGTATTAGACTTTTGACACTCCTTTTGAATTTTTGTTACCCACTCTTCTTTCATGGGTCTAGGTTTTCTTCCAGATTCTCCTCCAACTATAACCCAATCTATCTCGCTTAAATCCAAGTTATCTAAAGAACCTATAAGGGGTTCACAAGATAGAAATTTCGTTTTTGCACCTGTTTTATTTAAGTGAGAAATTCGTTCTTTCACTTTATTATTTTCCACGGAAACTCCCATCCAAATGTTTTTAGTCCATTTAAGTTCTTTATGAACTGATGATAGCCTTTCTGCTCTTTTTGTAAGGACTTGAAATGTATGATGTTGGCAATCATTCATGACTTCAAACACGCTTTTTATAAAACTCAATGGCACACTTTCGTGAAATAAATCGCTCATAGAGTTGACAAAAACAATCCGTGATTTCTTCCAAGAATAAGGTCGAGTAAGCTCAGACTTATGAGTTTTTATATCAAAAGCGTCTTTATATTTCTCTATTCCCATAGACTGAAGTCTTTTTGACATAACTTCCGCATAGCAAAACTTACATCCTGCTGAAGATTTTACTACATCCGCTTGTCGGATTCCAAGTCATTTCAGTCCATTCTATACTTGATGTTGACATGTTGAATCAATTTAGTAAGATAATTAACAAATTTATGAAATGATTATTTATTTAACGAATGTTTAATTTTAAAACATTTTAATTGATTTCTCATCACCAATGTCAAATTGGAAAAACCGTTGAAAAAGAGTATTCCTAATGAAAATTCAATCATTTCGCCAGCTTTTCTAGTAACTCCTTATCTTCCGATAAAATTTTTTCTAAATTCGATGACAAATTGACTTTCTTTTGAAAATCTATTTCCAACTGTTTTAGATAATTCAGAAGTTCAACTTGTGCTTCGTCAGGAAGCGATTCAACAATTTGAATAATTTCTTTTTTAGTTTCCATAAATCAATAATTTACTGGTTTCTATCTCAAAAATAGTCAATATTTATCTTGCAATCAGAATTGGAACACAGAATCCTACGGATTACACGGACTTCGTGGAACGGATTGACACGGATTAACACGGAAAGGCGATTCACTAAGCTTTTGAGGATTTTCTCTTTCTTCCTTCTTCTTTCCTCTTTCTTCAAAATCGTACCTCATACCTCAAAAATCAAAAGATCTCTAATACCTCGCCACCACTCTCAAATTGAAAAACCGCTGGGAAAGACTATTCGGAACGGCATATTGATTGCCCGAGAAATCGGAAATCCAGTTGAAGGAAATTGGATTATCGACTCCGAGAATGTTGAGGATGTCTAAGCCAATCCAGAGTGTTTCCAGTTTCTTGCTGTTGCTGTATTTCTTTTTTGGGTTGAAAATAATGAGTTTGGAGAAACCCATGTCTAGCCTAATATACTCTGAACCTGCGCTCAATGATTGCCTTTGGTCAAAAGAATTTGGCGGACCATAAGGCAAACCCGTTCCGTAAAGGAGTTTCAGGTTCACTTTCCAAGTGGGGTCATTGGGGAAATGGTCTTGGAAAAACATCCCGAAAGTCACTCGCTGGTCGGAAGGTCTGCGAATGAAATCCCGCTCGTCTCCCGCCACATTTTCTCGGGCAGAAAGTACGCTTACGTTAATCCAAGATTCCGCATTTTTGATGAATTCGCCACTTAAGCGAACGTCAAAACCTGTCACTTTCGCTTCTGCATTGTTGTTGGCGTAATAGCGCAAACGCACATTATCTACATCGTAAGGCACAACATTCCAAAGCCTTTTGTAGTAAACTTCGCTCAACAATTTAAAAGGTCTTCCCCACATTTTGAAATCGTAATCAATTCCCGCAATCACGTGGGCGGAACTTTGCGCTTTCAAATCTCGGTTGATTTCCCCATCGAAGCCACGCAATTCTCGGTAAAAAGGCGGTTGCTGGTATAATCCAACCGCAAAACGCACAATCGCATCTCGTTTCCAGTTTTTGGGCTGAAAAGCGTATTGAATTCTCGGACTGATTAAAAGTTGCCCATTCAAATCCCAATAAGTAGCTCGCACGCCATAATTGAGCGTGGCAGTTTCGGAAACAATTCGGGTAGATTGCACATAACCGCTAATTGTGTTGGAGTTCACGGTATTTTCACTGAAAATGGTTTCGGTAACTTCCACGAAAATCGGCTGAATCAATAAAGGTATATTCATCCAATTCATCGGTAATTTCTTGTCGGTCGAATCGAACTCCAAACTCCAAATTCATATTTGAACCGAGTTTGATTTCGTTTCGGCTTTCTGCGGAGATAATTGTGGCATCGAGCGCATTTCGGGCATATTCAAAATTCGTTCCCACCCCACGAGTGACCACGCATTCGTTGAAAGTAGAAGAAGCCGTGTTTCTGTCAATATCGCAAAGCCGATAACCGCCTTCAATATTGATTCGCTCTCGCTCTTTGGTAGTCATTCCCGAAACCAGAAAGTTGGTTGTGAAATTCTCGTTTACTTTATGAGACAATCTCAAACCGCCTTGCCAAGTATCGTAATTCAGATTTTCTGCTCCTTCAAAAGCCACAAAAAGGCGTAGAACTTGCTGGAATGTTCCGAAAGTAGTTTCTCGGCTTTCGGGAATTACCTCGAATCGGTTGGAAGCGAATGAGCCGAGGAAGCTCAATTTTGTTCTGTCTTTTTCGCCTTTCCCACTCAAATCGTAGGTCATGAAGGTTTGCGCATCGAAGAAATTGGGGAAATATTCGCCTTCAGTTTCGGTTGTCCCAAGTAAGTATCTGGAGGTTTTATAGCGAACTCCTGTGGCGTAGGAAAATTTTCTATTTTTGGTTACGTTCTCGAAATGCGCTCTTCCGCCCAACAGCGCCTCCAAAGTGGCTTTTTTGGTGCGAGTGGGTTCTCGGTATTCTATATTTAAGGTAGAAGATAATTTATCGCCATATTTTGCCTGCCAACCGCCCGAAGAAAACTTGATTGCTTCCACCAAATCAGGATTGATAAAACTCAATCCTTCTTGCTGACCTGAACGAACCAAAAAAGGTCTGTAAACCTGAATATTATTTACATAAACTAAGTTTTCATCGAAATTCCCGCCCCGAACCTGATATGCAGATGACAACTCACTATTTCCAACCACGCCCAATTGCCCAGTTAAGGCTTGGTTGAAATCGCCAAAAGCGGAGACATTCGCCAAAACGGTTTTGGCATCTAGTTCAATGGAACCAGCTTCTTCTCGAATTCTAATGTCTTTATTAGCATTGATTTCAATTCCCTCCAACTTTGTTATTTTCTCGGAAAGTCGGATAGTCAATTCCCTGATTTCTCCCGCTTCCAACTCCAACGGAATAGTTTTCACATTGAACTCGGAGTGGGAAATGAGTAAATCCACTTTTCCACTAGGAACTTCCAAACTGAATTCCCCCTTTTCGGAACTGATTGTTCCTACTGAATTGCTGATGGAAATATTTGCCGAGGCGATGGGGATTCCTCTTAGCGTGATGATTTTTCCTTTGATAGTCGTTTTTTGCGCATGGGCGAATGTGCTGATTGCCAAAAGCAGAAAAAGTGTGAGTTGGTAGATTCTCATGTAGTTTGTTATTTCTTCAACTCCAAAAATAATCAGGATTTATAGGATTAGATTTTGGGTTTTACAAGATTTGTGGTTTTGGAGATGTTAGAAGGATCTGAGATCACAAAGCGATATTTATTGGACTTATTCCAATTTCAATCGATATGAACTTCTTTAAGTTGTTAAATCAGTTTCTGTATGGCACTTCAGCAAGTAGGTTTGTTTAATAAAATCCAAAACGCAACATGTCGACAAATGAGCAACAGATATTTCATAATCTGCTCCAAACGCTAATTTTCAAAGAACATTTTTCTTGACAATAAGACTATCAACTGAAATAGATTATAATAAGATGGCAGGGAATTAAAAGTTAGCTAACCATCTTCACGAAAACCTTTGAAAGATTGTTCATTATACGAACTATAATTTCACTTTAGGCATTTTACATTATTATCAGTACTAAAAATCATCCTTCCTTCTTCCTAAATCCACTTGCCATTTCGTACTTTTTGTAATTGAATCTTTTCACGATTTGGTCAATCCAGAAATCATAGAAGAAAAGATTTACCAAGCCAAGCAATCCGAGCAAACCCAATCCCCATTCTGGTCGGTCGAAGTAATCGAATGGGAAATAGATGAGCATGGGCAAAACCATGAGCGGAATTGCCATAATAAATTGTTGCGCACCAATTCCTTTCATATTGAAGGCATCATTGCTGGAAAGTTCCAACCTTTTTGAATTGTTGGTGGAGAAGAACATCAGCACGAATGAACTAATTCCAACATTCCAAACAAACATAATGGTGTTGGCCACAAATACTTTCGCCCCGAAATAGTGTAGGGAATGGTCAGCAAATAGCAGATTGCCACAATGGGAACCATCAGGAAAAATTTGGATTTGATATATTTCTTGGTGTCGATGTTGTTGGAAATCACAAAATCGAAATGCTCGCTTTCCCAACTGTATAAATATTGTCCATAGTTAAGGCTAGACCCTCCTGTAACAAAAATCTCCTACAAAAATCAACCAATAATTACTATTCAAATACACTTCCTGCGTGTAGAAAAACAATCCGTAAAGAAGAAATAGTGGAGTCATTTTCAGCGTCATTTTAGTTCTTTTGTGCCTTGTAATCAGTTTGAGTTCCAAGGTAATGAGTTTGCCGATTTCCCCGAATTGGTCGAGCCAAGAAATGTGCGTGAACCCACTTGCTGTTTCTTCTTTTCGGGTGGAGATTTCTTCTATGTAGGCATGTTGGAGCAAGTAATTGTAGTTGATGAAATACAATCCGACCAAAACAGCCAAGAAAATGAAGCCAAACCCAGTAGTTGGTGAAGGCAAATCCGAAAAAGGAAGCTGATATTGCGGTAAGGTTAATGATTTCAAAATACTCCAAAACACTCAATAAAATTAACAATCCTGCAAATCCTGCCACCAAAGCCGTATTTGATGCCAATATTCTTTTGATGAAAACCGATAAATAATTGTTGACAAGCATGATCGTAAACATCAAAACGATGAAATAAATACCTGTTACAATTCCGAATTTGTGGCGCAAGTGTAATTAGCCCATAAGGCACAAAAAGAAACAATGGCATAAAGTTGAAAAAGCTGAATACTGAACGAATCAACATGTTATTGACCAACTTACTACGTTTCATGGGCAAATGCAGATATGGGGCGATGGTCATGGTGGGCAATTCCTGAAAGAAAAAACGGACTACCAAATCGTAGAGGAAACCTAATATCAAAAAGCCTCTGAATACTTCAATTGGGTCGGAGTCAGGATAGATTTCTGCGATAATTTTATTGGTAAATACTCCAAGTGTAGTAAAAATCACTAAAAAATAAAGCGCAAACAATCCCATAATGATATTCACTACCAAGTTTTTCTGGAAAATGGTAGAGCGAACTGTTTCTTTCCACTGGTGTTTGAATAATGTGAGCATAGTATTTTGTGTAAATCTGTCGTTTAAAATTCTGCGATTAAAAGTAATCAGATTTGAGGAAATTTAAAAAGAAAAATTGGCAGGTGCTGTTTTCATTGAACCAAGTGGATTTACAAACTCATGTAAAAACAGGAAGCCCGAAGAGAATTCTCTTTGGGCTTCCTGTTTTTGTTTCTACGTGCTAATTACTCCTCTCCGACCGAACTGTTCGCTCCGTCCGTATCTACCGCAGTAGCATCAGAACTTGTAGAGGTTGTGTCTGTTGAGGGAGTATTGATTGTAACCTCGCCTGCTTTGGCAGATGTTGGGAACATTTTCTGACGAATATTTTCAATTCTTGTCAGAGTCTCGTCCGTTGGGTCTGGATATTTATTTCCAAGTTGACGTGGATTAGCGCCTTCTCCACCGCCATAAATTCTTTCGCTCTCCAAATTAACGCCTTCAATTTCGTAGGGTGCTTTGTTTTGGTCTCTCATGCAAGAAGAAGTTCCGAGTAATATGATGCCGAAAAAGGCAATGGCTAAATAATTTTTCATGTTTATTTCTATTGATTGGATGAATTCTGCTGTAAAGTTAAACACACAACTTGTAAATGCGAAGAAAAGAGAGCTTTAGTGAAGCCAACTTTCAATTAAATTAATAACCATGCTTTGTGAAGTTTTTTGTAAAATCTGATTATTCAATGAACGAAATTTTGACCTACTTGAATTGTCAACCTTGTCGAATAATAGAACCATTGACCGTCGCTAACTAATCCTTTGCAGAATCTTTCACGTTCAAAAATACACAGAGGAGATTAGGCACAAAGTTTGGACTTATCCTAATGCTTGTTAATCAAAATGAACGATACGATGATGAAGAAATATACACTCACTTTACTTCTTGCAATTTTTGCATTTAGCGGATTTGCCCAAGGCGAAATCAATAAAGCACTTGACTTTCTACGAGGGAAACACGAATTCACTCAAAGAAGAATTCAATTATATTGGAGAGGACAGAACCCGAATAACTGGAATTTACAAAAAATACTATCCACATGCCGAGGTGCTGGAAATCCAGGCAACTTATACTGATGGCGTGAAAAATGGGCCTTACAAAGAGTTCTACGAAAATGGAAAGGTGCGGGCAGAATATGAATACAAGGACGATAAGATTGTTGGGAAATTTGTGAAATACTACAATTTCGGGCCTCGAATGGTTGAGGCGAATTATGTGGATGGAAAAATTGAGGGCGAAATGATAAAATATGCGCCCAACCAAAAAACAATGGCAACCGTCAATTTCAAAGATGGAAAGCGAGAAGGCAAAATGGTGGAGTTCCACCCGACTGGCGAGATAAATACAGAATATAACTTTCGTGGATGATGTGAGAAATGGAGTTACCAAAAGCTACGACATCAAAGGGAATCTCATTCAGCAAGGGACTTACAAAAATGATGAACTAGATGGGAAAATGACTTTGTATTATCCTGACAAAAAAGTAAAGAATGAGAGTTATTTCAAAGCTGGGAAATTGGATGGAGTCAGCAAAAAATTCCACGAGTCAGGAAAGTTGATTGAAGAGTTCAATTACGTGAACGGGAATGAGCACGGAGAAGGGAAAACCTACTATGAAAGTGGAAATCTCCAGACAAAAGGAACTTACAAAGAAGGGTTGCTGACTGGGAACTACATTACTTACCACGAAAATGGGAAAGAAAAACTGGTTGTAGCCACTCAAAACGGAGATAAAGGAACTGGAGATTTCAAAAGCTACCGAGAAAACGGCTCGCTCTTGCAAGAGGGCGAAATGCTGAAAGGCAAGATTCACGGAACTGCCAAAAGCTTCTATGAAAGCGGCAAAGCTAGAGAAGGAGATTCCTTATGTGAATGGAGTGAAAAAAGGTACGGAGAAGTCTTATTACGAATCTGGGAAATTGAAAGAGGAAATTGCCCACTCCAACTTAGGGAAAGACCAAATCATTAAATCCTATTATGAAAGTGGCGCATTGAAGGCAGAAAAGGAAATTCGCTTCGAGAAATCTGTTGGGAAATGGAAATATTTTTACGAAGATAAGCAACCGAAAATAGTTGAAAATTATGTGAATGGCGTTTTGGTTGGCGAAAAAATTTACTTCTCAGAGGATGGAACGCTTACAAAAATGGAGAACTATAAAAATGGCAAACTCGCAGGAGTTTCCATTGATTACTTCCCCAATGGCAAGCCAAAATCTTCCATCACTTATGCAGATGGAAACGTTTATGGGCCGGTAACTTATTACTATGAAAACGGAAAAGAAAAGGAAACTGGTTCGCTTTACGGAGAGTTGAAAATCGGTTTTTGGAAATACTATGACGAAGCTGGCAAACTCCTCAAAACTGACAAATACCAACGAGGGGAATTGGTTTCTTCCACTCCAGCAAAATAAGCAGATTGTAATATGTTGCCTTTGAAGTTTATTTTAAATGAGATTATTGAGACCTGGAAATAGGAATGTAATTAGCATCAAATTACTTAGGAACGAGTTAATAATAACTTGTAACATTATCGCAGTTTATTTTTAAGGTCGGACCACGTTGGTTAGTCAAGCTGTTCCCAGCCGGGACAAAATAATGTGGCATAGCACTGGGTCGCCAGTCCGATGGAACGCCAGTCCGATGGAACGCCAGTCTGGCACTATGGCACATTATTTACACCCGCAGTGGAACTGGAAGAATAGACAGCGTGTCCCGAACCAAAAAGAAGCGAGGGGCAGTCCCACTTAGAAAAAGCAGCACTTTATTTAATCCGTTCCTTGGGAATATTAGAAGAAGAAATGTTTGAGAACCTCCCAAAGCGATTTTCAGGTCGTTTTGGGAGGTTTCTTTATAGAAAGAAAAGTTTTATAACAAATAAAACCACTAATGAGTTTTCTATCCAAATGCTTCATAAAAGCATATTGCCATTTTGCCACTTAGTATTTTTTTATCTATGAAAAAGGCTTTTACTAAAAGATATTTATTTTTTTTTTACGACTCTTTGAACTAGCAAAATGGTGTTTCCAAACTTGAATTTACTTTATTTTTTTATTTACTTGAATTTTTGAAATTATGAAAGACATCATTTGGTTAATCATTGTGATTTTGTTGGTAGGTTGGTTAATAGGCTTCTTCGGCTTTGGTGCTGCAGTTGGTAACTTCATCCACATTCTACTTGTATTGGCAGTAATTGCCATTCTCTACAAATTGGCTACTGGCAGAAGATTGTAGAAATATTAAAATTATAAAAAGGAATTCCATTCAGTACAATGCTGAATGGAATTCCTTTTTATATGGAAATTATTTGAATTCAATCGGAACGGAATTGAAAAGCTTGCAACATTACAGCTGCTATGGAACGGGAAAATAAATAAACTACTTTTTTATACCCGCAATGGGATTGCCCCAATGGGATTGCCCCAATGGGATTGCCCCAATGGAATTGAAAGAATAGACAGCGTGTCCCGGACCAAAAAGAAGCGAGGGGCAGTCCCACTGAGAAAAAGCAACACTTCATTTAATTTCTGTTCCTATAAGTGATTGACATAGTGCATTGAATTCTGAGTTCCTTTCGGTATTTTTTGGAATACTGTTTTCTTCTACAAAGCAAAATTTGAATGGTTCGGCAATCCGATGGTTCGGCAATCCGATGGTTCGACATTTCGATATAGCCATAGCTATTTGGATTGAATCGCACTAAGCCTGAATGGGTGCATCTCATTTTGTCGTGCATAGAAAAAATGTTTTTAGGAAGGTTGATACAAGCCACCCGAATAGTTCGAGCGTGCGCTCGGACTTGTCATAAAATGAAGCGTCCGCTTCAAGAATTACCACATTTATTGAACAGATAGAGCCATTTTTAATTTACAGCGACAAAATGAGATGCGCCCGCCTGAATTGCCCAATAAAAACCTGGCTTCCATGGAAAAAACAGCAACAATCTTTCAATTTCTTGGTTTTACCTACTTGTTAGCAACATGATTAAATGGTTGGATTTTTCCACTTTCGGAAGAAACTCACTAACTTGGTTTATATTATGTAAAAAATGCTTCAATGCTGAAATTCCTGCTTAACAGATTATTTTATGGCATCTTGGTTCTCTTCGGGGTAATCTTGATTGTTTTCTTTTCGTTCCACGTTTTGCCAGGAGATCCTGCCATGATGATTGCGGGAAAACACACCGATGAGCGAACCATGAATGCCATCCGCAAAGATTTAGGGCTTGGATTTGCCATTATACAAGCAATTGGGATATTATCTGAATGATTTATCTCCAGTTTCAGCACATAAAAATACGGTAGAAAATCAGGAAAAGTACGAATACAATCAGCTATTTGAAATAGGAACGACTGCATTTGTAGTCAAAAAACCCTATTTGAGACGTTCATTCCAAACTCGGAAGCGAGTGGATGAAACCATTCTCGATAAGCTGGAAGGCACATTCTGGCTGGCAATTACTGCCATCACTTTCGCTACTGTTTTCGGAATTATTTTTGGAATGATTGCCGCCTTAAACTTCAATAAGTTTTGGGATCATGCACTCATTACAACCTCTATATTAGGGAATATCCGCTCCATCATTTGTTTCTGCCATTATAATATCCATGGTTTTCGGATTCTACCTAAGCGAATATACTGGACTCAACATGACTGGCTATATGTGGGAACCCGATGTATATAATGGCGGAAGGCGATTGGATTTGAAAAACCTGATTCTCCCCGCTTTTACACTCGGAATCAGACCCTTGGCAATCATTACCCAACTTACCCGAAGCTCTATGGTAGAAGTGATGAGTCAAGATTACATCAGAACGGGGCGAGCAAAAGGCTTGGGAAACATGAAGTTGGTGCTAAAACATGCACTCAAAAATGCACTCAATCCTGTAGTTACCGCAGTTTCTGGCTGGTTGGCATCCCTCATGGCTGGGGCTTTCTTTGTGGAGTATATTTTCAGCTGGCAAGGGTTGGGAACTCGCACCATCAAAGCCGTAGAACATCTGGATTTACCCGTAATCATGGGCGTGACCTTGGTGGTTGCCATGGCATTCATTGTCATCAATATTTTTGTGGATTTGCTTTATGCTTTGCTCGACCCAAGAGTGAGGTTGCAGTAAGATGATTCTAACCCTACTCAATTTGGATCTCTCTTCATGTTGTAAACCGAAGAGGGATTTTTGAAATATAACTTCGCCATAAAACGAATTCGTTCCAGACAAATGCTTTTCCGACCAGATGAATTCTACATGGCCGAAGCATTACGTTTGGCGAAAATTGCCTACGAACTCAAAGAAATTCCCGTGGGAGCTGTAGTAGTTTGCGAAGGGAAAAATAATTGGAAAAGGCTACAATCAAGTTGAGCAACTGAAAGACCCAACCGCCCATGCAGAAATGATTGCCATCACGAGTGCCTGTAATTATCTTAATGCCAGACATTTGCAAGATTGCTACTTATTTGTGAGTCTTGAACCTTGCGCTCATGTGCGCTGGGGCAATTGCTTGGGCACAATTTGAAAGAATTGTGTTTCGGAGCTTCAGATGAAAAACGAGGTTTCTTGCGTCACCAACCGCAGATTCTGCCGAATAAAACTGCAGATTGCTCATGGAGTTTTAGGTTCGGAAAGTAGCGAATTGGTAAAATATTTCTTTCAGGAAATGAGAGAAAAGTAATGAGAAGATCTGGAAATTCGTAAGTTTGGAAAATCATTCTCAAAAAAATGAAGTATAAATTATGAGTCCCATATTTATTATACTAATGGTTTTAGGCTGTGGAATTGCCTATTTCGTGCATCAGCAAACCCAGAAAAGCATTGCGCTGAAAATCTCTGACAGAGATACTTCTAGAGTTGGCAAGGGAAAATGGCGGGAAAATTTCGAAAGGCTTTTTGGTGGCAAACACCGAATTGACTGCCACGGAAGCCAGTACAAAAATAAATGAATTGGTAAACAGTGGAATTCTGCAATACACACTCGATAGCAATTTCCGAATTGTGTATCAACTCGAAAGGTCTTTGAGGTCTGGAGATTTGCCAAAAAAATTCAAGAAGCCCGCTCCAAAAGTTCCTTTGCAAAAGGGCATTCAATCTTTTTCGGATGGAGATATTATTTCCCTAGCTGTGAAGAAGAAAGGAAAACTTTCAACCGCCTCACTTTCTATGGAAACAAAAATCTCGGTAGATGAAGCGGACAAAAAACTCAAAGATTTGCAGGAAAAAGGCATTTTCGATATCCAAGTAAACGAAAACGGAACAATCGTTTATGTGCTGAATGATTTGGACTTATTGGAAGGCTGATTCAAGTTGAAAATAGAAAGAAAGTAAAGTAGCAAGTAGTAAGATAAAAGTATCACGTATCAAGAAGAAGGTAGAGGAAAGCGTTGCATTATTTCAAGTTTTCTATTTTATACAAATTTGAATTGGCGACTATGATGCACCTCGTTTTGGAAGAATGAAATGCATAATTCTATCAGTTCACAAATATTCTATGGAAATGATTTTCAAAAAATCGGAATTAGACCATTTTGAACAGCATAAGTTGCTAATTATTTATGCTTTATTATTTTGTCAGTTTCACGATGTGTGTCCCACGTATCTTTTTTAAATCTGCGTAATTCCTATTTCTATGAATATCGGTTACGATGCCAAGCGAATATTTCAGAATCATACGGGTTTGGGCAATTATAGCCGATTGTTGGTAAAGAATTTTGCGCAATTCCATCCTGAAAATGCCATTCATCTTTTGCCCCGAAAGTGAAATGGGAAATGTTCAGTGAGGCAGAAAAAGAGAAATATAAAGTCCATTTGCCCACTAGCAAACCTTCGTGGTATTGGCGAACCTTCGGCATGACCAAAGATGTAGTGAAATCCAACCTAGATTTATACCACGGATTGACGCACGAATTGCCAAAGGGAATTCACAAAACTGCGGTAAAAAGCTTGGTAAGCATTCACGATATTATTTTCAAACTCCACAAGGAACAATACAAGCTGATTGACCGAACTATTTACGATTGGAAATTGAAATATGCTTGCGAGGCTTCCGATGGAATTATTGCCATTAGCGAACACACTAAAAAAGATATTATTGAACATTATGGAGTTGCGGAAAGCAAAATACATGTGGTTTACCAAACCTGCGATGACTCTTTTCGGCAGGAAATCAGTGAGGAGCAAAAGCAAAAAGTTCTCGAAAAGTACGGATTGCCCAAAGATTTTATTTTCTACGTAGGTTCAATTATTGAGCGGAAAAACTTGCTCACTTTGGTAAAAGCCATGCGAGGAGTTTCCAATAATATTCCGCTTGTTGTAGTCGGAAACGGCAAAGCATATCGGCAAAAGGTAGAAGATTATATTAAGCAAAATGGCTTGGAAAATCGAGTTCTGTTTCTTGAAAGGGGTTTCCAACGAAGAACTTCCTGCGCTTTATCAGCAGGCAAAAGTTTTTGTCTATCCATCTCTCTACGAAGGTTTTGGGATTCCGATTATTGAGGCAATTTTCAGCAAAACCCCCGTAATTACCACTCCATTTTCTTCTTTGCCAGAAGCGGCAGGGAAACACTCCACCTATATTTCTGGAACTGATGCGGAGGAACTTGCCAATAAAATCAACACACTTATTTTGGAGGAAGACGAGACAGACAAAAAGTAAAAAGAGTTTGGAATATGCAAATCAGCATTTTTTGCCACAAACTACTGCCAATCGGCTTTTTGAGGTTTATGCTGAATTTGTCTGAAAAACAAAATTTAATTGTTTGGTTCGTCATGTTCTTTTGACAGAAGAACCTACAAACGGTTTGGGAAACAGTCCTATGAATGATTACTCCTTTAAAATCTTCCAGATCAATCGTGACATTATCTCCTTTTGGAAAACCTCGTTTGTCCGCTGGCAGTGCAATAATTTTCTCCATCACATCCAATCCCTCAATTACTTCTCCGAAAACTGTATAATTTCCATCCAAATGTGGTGCACCTCCAATTTGCTGATAAACACGTTTTTGTTCAGAAGGAATTTCAATTTCGTATTGTTTGGCCGTGGCATTCAATTCGGCCAAAGTTTGTGGCTTTCCGCCAACGAAGTAGAACTCGTGCGAATCAGACTGTTTCTCTGGGTTATCTTCCTCGTAGCGAGCCATTGCCAAAGCTCCTTTCTTGTGGAAATATTTCTCGGGCATAATCTCCGCAGGAATTCGGTATTTCCCAATTTCAATTGGCAAACGTTCGTCTGTTCCGCCAGCCTGAGCCACAAAACCAGTAACCACTCGGTGGAAAAGCCGATTATCGTAGAAGCCACGCTTAATCAAACGTAGGAAATTTGCCCGATGCAGCGGAGTTTCCGAATAAAGTTTCAATTTTATATCTCCAAACGGAGTTTTGAGCAACACAATAGAATCTGGATTTTGCGCTCCGAATTTTGTGAGTGTTTCCTCCAAAGTAGCTTGGGTTAGGAGTACATCAATCTCATTTACTTGCTCAACAGTATCCTTGTCAACATCTCCAACCGTGTTGTTTTTCTCTTTTGGAGATTGTGAGCAGGAGAATTGGAGAAATGACAAAAGAACTATTAGAGGTAAGATTGAGTGTTTCACGGAATTAGTTGTCTTTCACTTGGTTGTCGATTATTCTTTTGAGTTCTTCGAGTTTGTTATTTGCATAAATGAGTTGCTTTATTTCTATGTTGGAAATGAAAACCACTTTTCGGTCTCCACTTGAATCTCGCATTGCTTCTTGATACACGGTTTTTTTCAATGCACTTGAAGTAACCAAGAAACCTAGATTTGCCAAGCCATTTGTTTTCTCCAACTTCCTAAAAAATTGAATAAACTCATTTTTATCTACTGACTCTTTCGTGTTTTTGCATTCTATCAAAAAATAAGGCTTGAATTTTTGGAAAAATAAATCTGGATTCTCATTTCTGACTATCAAATCTACCTCATTCTGGCTTTTATCAATGACTCTTTTATTGATATGATTGAACCCCATCTGTCCGAAAAGCATAGATACAAACTGCTCAAATTTCTCTCCCTTTCTATAGCTGTCAGTTTCATTTTTTGCTTCGGCATACATGGTTTCCAGGGTCTTTTCGCTTACTGAATTGCTTTCAAAATCGGCAATTATATTATCGGTTGCTGCAATGATTTCTTCCATGAATATGTCATAGCCTTTTCCTTTCTCTACAAAAGCCTCGATTCTTCCTGTTTTGAAGGCTTCTGCGAGTTGTTTTTGGTAATCTAAGGAGAAAGCACTCACGATAATTATTTTTGCAAAAGGGTTTTTCTCAAGAATGGATTGGATAATATCAAAACCATCAATGGAGAATCTATCCATCTTCAAATCTACAATGGCAATATTGAAATACTTATTTTCAACAGCTTCCAAAATTTCGGCTTCTTCATAAGCAACCATTGTGTGAACATTCGGGCGCTCTTTCTTGAATACTTTTTCTAAAATAAGTGTCTGCTGTTTTTCATCATCTATAATAAGTGCTGAGTGTATCATAATATTGGTAATTTTATTTCAAAAACAGTTGTGAATTCTCCACGAGCACCTAAATATTTGATGTCTCCACCCATATTTTCCAAAAGCAACTTTACTTGTGTCAATCCAATTCCAGAACCGCCAGTCAGAGTGAAAAGTGGCTCGAAAACTTTCTCTTGGTCAGATTTAGCAATTCCTACTCCTGTGTCTGCTAAAGTAACAATTATATTATTAGCCTCTTTTGAAAAGGAAAGAAGGATTTTTTTGGATGGAGAA
Source organism: uncultured Cytophagales bacterium (assembly GCA_963729615.1). Taxonomy (GTDB): domain Bacteria; phylum Bacteroidota; class Bacteroidia; order Cytophagales; family Flammeovirgaceae; genus JBLIFI01. Next base: position 288,790 of record CAVSOI010000012.1, on the reverse strand, counting down.
CTCTTTAGTGCAGTAATTGAGTTTAGAATCAGGTTGTTGAACGCTCGTAGCAAGTTGCTGAAATCTAAGTTCATTCTCAAACTCGGCTCAATGTTATAGTGAGTTCCAAAATAGATGTTGTGTTCTTTGAAATTTCCTCTGAACACAAGTTCTAAGTATTCGGGAAGTTGGCTAATGGGGAAATCTTTGCTTGACTCATCGGAGATATTGATTTTGAGGAATTTATCTAAGGAGTCTCGGATATTATCAAGGCTTGCTCGCAATGAATTTACGTCTTCTTCGGGCAAAGAATCAGTGGTGGAAATTGTGCCATCCATGTTATGAATTGCGTTTTTGAGGTCATGGGCGAAGAAACGGGAGAATAGATTGTCTTGTGAAATCATTTCCTTGACTTTACCAATGGTTTCGTTCATCATTTTAGGAGTGAATCGCACTTCTTGAATTTTAGAATCAGGAACTTCAAAATCAGAATTTTCTGGCTTTAAACTCTTATCCAATCCTAAAAAAAAGCCTATTAAGAATGATACAATTATTAGTACAAACGATATGATGTAGAACAATGCTTCCATTCTTATTTTTCAAATTTAGATTTCCCCTCGAATTATCTCCTGAAAAAATCCAGCTTAATTGCCAAACCTACCGAAGGTCTCCAAATAATTCGGTTTTCTTCTTGTGGGAAAAGCATATTATTATTGATTTCCACCTTGAAATTTTTCGGCCCGAAAGCAAAACCCAAAGTAGCTGTGATGTATTCTTCGTCTTCAATATTTTGATTTTCTAAATCCAAAGTCTCCCAACCTTTTCCGCCACTCAAACGCAACCATTCCCCAAAAACAAAACCGCCTTCAATGGCGTAGAAAGTGATTTGATTTTCAGAACCAATGGCTGTTTCAGCAACAAGTCTGCGAGCTTTCTTTGGAGTATTTCCCATAACTTCCGAAAACTCCAAAAGCACTTTTTTTGCGAGCCTGTCCAAATCTTACACCCAACATTCCCTCGGCATGTCCCGAGAGGATTTTGCTATCGAAACTAGAGGGCAGATTATCCACTTCACCCATCACGTAGTTCAAGTGTCCGCCCACCTTCAAAGTAAAGATTTGGGAATTGTCAGAGTTCTTGTTTTTAACATTCTTGTTTGTGTAAGTAGTTCCACCTCCGCTGTTTCCATAATCTACATTGTCGTATCTATTGTTCCCATTGTTATTATTGCCATTTCCATTATTTCCACCTCCATTGTTTGGATTATTCTCGTAAACGGGCTTTTCATCAATTGGCTCTACCAAATTATCGTCCTTCTCGCCAAGCGTAGGAGGGAGTCTGTCAACCTGAATGCTTGTGTTTTCCTGCACATCCGAAAACCATTGGAAACATTGAGTTCCGTAGATTTTCCCGCCAGAAAAATAAGTCCCGCAACCCATTTGTCTTCCTTTTTCTGATAGAATATTGTCTTTATGCCCTTTGGAGTTCATCCATTGGTTCATCAAGGCTTCGGCAACTTCTAAATAAGAATTTCCTGCGGTTGGATAATTATAGGCGATATTCTCGGCAAAAGCGGCATTGGCAATTCCCGCTAATTTGCCACGGTCAGAAGGCGACTTTCTTGCCATGCTGTTGGAGTTCGTATGAGAGAAGAAATTCTGCTTCGCCATGCTTTTGGAGTGATTGTAGGCGGCAATCTCCACCATTCTATGATAGCGCATCGGGGCAATTCCAATCTTGGCTCTTTCTACGTTTGTCAGGTAAAAAAGTGCCGCATCCAACAAAAGGTAGTCTGGATTGGAAGTACTGAAAGTCTTATTGAATAGCGGATTTTGTCGGAAATTCTGGTGTGTCCAATTATTATAATTTTCGATTTTCCAATAGCTCTGGCTTTGTGCCATGCAGGAAATAGCCATCAGAAAGACGACAAAGAAAATAGATTTATTTTTTTTCATAAGACAATTGGTTTGTTGCATAAATGAAAGACGGAAAATTCTAATTAAGTACAGGTACAAAATAGAAAGTAGTATGGCAGATGCTACAGTAAAATAGCAATTTGGATATTGATAATCAGTATCTTATGAAATACAATGTGTTACAATAATTTTGTCTGACTACTTATATGGATGAAAACAAGATAACTTTTTCATAATAAAAATGATATTCTGGGCAGTCAATTTCCTGTAAATATCCAAAAAGATTGTCAGATTCAACGAAAGTATGCTTTTTCTGTTCTGCAATAATTTCAAATATGGTAGTGATAAACTGGTAAGGCTAACAAAATAAAAACCATAGCGCAAGCGTCCGCTGGGCGGCACTCCGCTTGTGCCGAATTATCCATAGAGTAGCCTTACCTCTTTCACACTACCTCAAATATGATAGTTATCTGTGGCTCAATATTTTCCATAAAAAAAGCCCGCTTCCCTCAAAGAGGGAAGCCGGCAAAACAAAAACCACAAAAAATACAAACTTAAATATCTCTATTCCAATAATTTCTAACACAAAAGGCTATATTGGAAACAATTTGCTGAATCATATGTCTATCAACAAATTTACTTTTTTTATGGAAACATACAAAAAAATAGTAGAATTAGGTTAAAAAATATGAAAATAGCTATGTTTGGGAACTAATCAAAATAGTGCATTTCTACGGATTTTCGGAGTTATATAGTTGATTTTTAGTGTTTTGGGTTACTTTGTGAGTCTTTTTTTAATAAAAGCAGCAATCAACATAAATGGTGCAAGAAAACAAGCCAGTCTGCCCAAATAATCTCCGTGTTGGTCATAAAAGGTCAGTTCGCTATTAAGGTGAATGGAACTTTTTAAGGCAATCATTTCATCGTAGTTAGTTCTGCTGATGGTTTCCCCCCTTTGGTCAATGAACCCAGAAATGCCTGTGTTTGCCGAGCGGGCAACTGCTTTTCGGCTTTCGATTGCCCTTAATTTGGCATAATTCCAATGTTGTTTGTGTCCAGAAGTATTTCCCCACCAACCATCGTTAGTAATGATTGCGATGAAATTTGCGCCTTCCTGCATGTAGCCTGTCATAAAATCTCCATAAATGGACTCGTAGCAAATTACGGGAGCGGCTTTTCCAATCCCATTTGTGAAAACTTCCCGATTTTGTTGTCTGCCCAATCCGCCCGAAGTACCCCCGAAATTCATAATCAAGGGCTTGAGCAACCCGCCAAAAGGAATTGTTTCCGCACCAATTACCAACTGAGATTTGTGGTAGAACTCCGCAGTATCTACGCCACTAATCAGAATGGAAGAGCCGTAAACATCATAATAGCCAAATCCGTCAGCGTATCTTTCCGTAGGAGAATTGCCCGCTTTTTCGCCATATTTTGTGTAGGCATCTACCCCAGAAATGAGTGCTAGGTTTGGATATTTCTTAATCCAATCATTTACCTTTCTGAAATCGGCAAAAGTTTGGTAGCTGCCAGTTTCCATTCCATTATGTAAAGCGGTTTCTGGAAACAGCAAAAAGCCAGTTTGTGGAGTGATTTCTGGTTCGGAAAGGGAAATATAGCGTTTCAGCTGTTCTTCGTAAGGTACAAAGGTAGGTTGATTCCGAACGCCAGTCTTTGCATTGTAATGGAATTTTTCGGTATAACAATCCAGATTGGGTTGGATTACTACCATTTCCATTTCCTCGCCTTTTTCTTCGTAAGTGAAATAGGTAATGAGAGAAATAGCCAGTGGAATCACAATTAACAAAGCGGGCGCATAGATGCTCAATTTTTGCTGGAAAATCCATTTGAAAACCAAAATATTGACAAGCAAAATCCATAAAGTCCCACCAAAACTGCCTGTCAGGCTATACCATTGCACCCAACTTGGCGTGTTGGCGAAAATATTGCCCAAATTCAGCCAAACCCAAGATAAGTCCCACTGCAAATGGACGTACTCGAAACTGAGCCAAAAAACCACAAATCCGAACGATTTGTACTTGTCGGCAGAGGCTTTTCGGGCAATTTGGAAAAGCACCAAAGGCAGGGTTTGGAGAAGTGAGTTGGCAATCCATGCGCCCAAAGTTGCCCAGCCGGCCGCATTCCAAAGCCACCAAATCACGCCAACATTCCAAATCAAAAATGCCAACCAACCGTATAGGAAGTAGGTAAGCGTAGGTCTTTTGAGTTTACGAACCGAAATTTGACTTTCCAACTCCAACAAAGGAGCAAGTGCGAAAAATGCCAAAATTGTGAACGGCTCGTACCAAGAAAGGGAAAGTAAAACTCCCGAAATGAGAGAAAGGAATAGGAAATAATATTTTTTTGTACGCCAACGCTGTATGAATGCAGACATCTTATTTTTGAGTTGTTGAATTGATTGCAAAACTAACCATGATTTTTAGGATTGCTTGGATTTTCCTAGATTTTGGCAAAATAGGAGGAAAGAAAAAGGAGTAAGGAGGAAAGAGTTTATGCTAAACTATCTAGTGCATTGAGTGCTAAGTTTATGTCTGTATTTTTTGGAATATTATTTTCTTCTGCAAAGCAAAATCTGAATGGTTCGGCAATCCGATGGTTCGACATTTCGACATAGCCATAGCTACGGCTAAGAATTTTAATGCAGTAGAAGGAAATAAGAAACAAAAATAACAACACGAACTTAGGATTTGATGCACTAGTCATTCTTCTTTCTTCCTTTTTCTTTCCTCAAAAAAATAAAACAGCCGATTTTACCACTAAATAAATCCAAACTTTTTCATTCAAATTCCACTTCTACTACTATTATTCTGAAATCCCAATTCGACTTAAAATGAAACAACTCGTACTTACATTGTTCCTGTTTTTTACCTTCGCAATCTCATTTGCCCAAACGCCACCACAGGCAGATTTGAGAATGTATGCCATTGTAGATTCGGTTTCCGCCACTCGGTTGGAGACAGATATTCGGAAATTGGCAGATTTTGGAACTCGCCACACACTTTCTGACACAGTTTCCGAAAAGCGTGGAATTGGCGCAGCAAGGCGATGGATTAAGTCTGAATTCGATAAAATCTCCGCAGATTGTGGCGGTTGCTTGGAGGTTTTCTACCACAGAACCTTGGCAAAAGGCGATGAGAAAACAAGAATAAAAAATGATACTTGGATTGTGAATGTAATTGCCATTCAGCGAGGAACTGAAAATCCGAACAGATATGTAATGATGTCTGGAGACATTGACTCCCGAGCTTCTGATGTGTTGAACGGAACAATTGATGCGCCAGGAGCGAACGACAACGCTACGGGAATGGCTGGAGCAATGGAAGCTGCCAGAGTTTTGAGTAAATATAAATTTCCGAACAGCATTGCCTACGTAGGGCTTTCGGGCGAGGAGCAAGGTTTGTTCGGAGGGAAGTTTTTGGCAGAGAAAGCCGAGAAAGAAGGTTGGGAAATGATTGGAGTCCTCAATAATGACATGATTGGTAACATTGAAGGCGTGGATGGAGTAATTGACAACCGAACTTTTAGAATATTCTCCGAACCAAATCCTCCAACCCAAACAGAAAATGAAAAAAGATTGATGCGGTTTTATGGCGGAGAAGTCGATGGGATTTCCAGGCAATTGGCTCGCTACGTACACAAAACCACGCAACAATATATGCCCGAAATGAACCCAATGATAATTTACCGACTCGACCGTTTCGGACGTGGCGGACATCACCGACCTTTCAACGATTTGGGCTTTGCGGGAATCAGAATTATGGAAGCCCACGAAAACTACAATCGCCAACACCAAGATATTAGAGAAGAAGATGGAATCAAGTATGGCGATGTGGTTGAAGGTGTAAACTTTGAATATTGCAAAAAACTGACTGCGGTAAACGCCATCAATTTAGCAGGATTGGCTTCTGCTCCACCCGCTCCAAAAAATGTGAAAATTGGTGGAATTGTAGAACCTTCCACCAAATTGGAATGGGAAAAACCTAAATCTGAAAATATTGCTGGCTACAAAATCTATTGGAGAGAAACTACTGCGCCACAATGGCAATATTCCCGATTTGTTGGAGACATTTCCACGTTTACCTTAGAGGGAATTGTAATTGATAATTTCCTTTTCGGAGTTGCCACAGTCGGCAAAGATGGACACGAAAGTTTGGTGGTTTTCCCAAGTGGAATCATCAGGAATTAGCAAATTGAAAAGAATGTGAGAATTTGGGAATTAGTAAATGTGAGAATGAAAAAATAGGCGGATTTGAGGATTTTTAGATATGGAAATGATTTTCTACGGGCATCTATGTTTACGTTGCGTTTGTCAGTTCCTCAAATTCAACAAAGATAATAAGAACAAACAGCCAAAAGGTGTAGGAATGAAAATCAATCCAGTAATATGAAATACTTATTTGCCTTTACGATATTCCTAAGCTCTTGTTATTCATTCAAACCTCTCGAAGAAAAACTGGGAAACAATAAGATGAGTGAGCATTTAATGGATGGAACTCGGAAATTAGCTTGGGCGAATAAATCAAAGGAATTAAAATTTGAGTACGATGTTTTGAAAAACTCGAATCTTTACCGAATGACCACAGACTCTACAGAAGCGAAGTATTCATTATGTTGGAGGAAATAGAAGAAGGCTTTATCGGTTGCCAAAATCCGCAAATGACAGTATTGTTATTTACGCTCGGGTTTTATCCTGTAGAATCTACAAAAAAGTACACATTTAGTTTTACTGAAATCAGCAAGGAAGGAGAAAAGTCTTTTTCAAAAAAGATTTCCATCTTAAAAACAACTTCTTGGTTTCATCTATTCTCAATAAGGAAAAGCAGAAGAAAAGCTATTGGAGAAAGTCTTTAGCAAGCAGATAGATATATCTCACTACTTGATACTCATTACTCAATACTAGAAAATGAACGAACATTATATAAAAGGACTCGAATACTGCAAAAATGAGCAATTTGAGAAGGCAATTTCCGCTTTCAACAAGTCACTGCTGCTCAATCCAAACCATACGGAAGCATTTTACAACCGTGGAATGGCAAAATTCAGGCAAGAAAACTACTTGGCTTCTATTCAGGATTTTGATGAAGCCTTGCGGATTTCCCCCAGCGATGCGAATATTTACAGTCAGCGTGGCGTGGCAAAACACCTGATGGGAAACAGCGAATTGGCGATGAAAGACATGGATAAATCCCAGCAACTCGAGCCAGAAAACCCGTATCGTTACACAAGTAGAGCCTTCATTCGCTCCAAAATGGGCGATTTATTTGGGGCTTTGGACGATTACAAAATCGCCTTGGAACTCGACCCAGATGATGCCGTGGCTTGGAATAATTATGGTTTGTTGGAAGAGGGAATGGGTTACTCCAAATCCGCCAAAGAGCGATACGAGAAAGCCGATGGAATTGCCGACAAGGATAGGAAATTTGACAAGCCAGATTTAGACAAAATCATTGCCGATGTGCGTTCAGGGAAAATCCAAGGCGAGAAAATGAACCTAAATGTTCCTGCCGATAAGGTAAAGAAGAAAGAAGCTGTTCAAAAAAGTGGGAAAAAGAAATCGAAAGAGCTTTCTTCCAACGAATATCTGAAAGTCGTAAAGGCCGTTTTTACCTCGAAAGACACTTTTAATGAGTTTTTGGACTTTGTGAAGGGGAAGTTTAAGAAGTGAGATTTGGTAATGAGTTATTCTTCTTCATTTAAAAAACTTTCTAATCCAAATAATTCGGCAACCAAATGATGGACTTTTGTGCAGGGATTATGATTGGCATAATCATATCTTCCTTCAAATTCAATCTCTAGTTTTGTCGCAAATTTGATTGCTAATTCAAGGTTTCCATAATTTTTCAGCAAATCGTACATTTCTTCACTATTCTTTTGGTATCTGTAATCTTCCCCTAATTTCGGGTTCAAATTTCCTTCAATTAGTTTTTGGTACATTTCTCGATTGATAGCAGTATTGTAGAAGTGGAAATGCAGTAGATACCACAGTTCAAATGCCTCATTTGTCCAAGCACATCCAATTTCGGGCAAACTGTTTTTGCACAGATTGATAGCCTCGTTAAAATTGTCAGGCTCGAAACTGTCTCTGTCAAATACTACCCATATTTTATCAATAGAGAGACTGGTCTCGCTCTCTAATTGTTCTTTAATCTTTATAGATTCTTCAACTAAAGAGAGCGTGTTTCTTCCTGTACCCTCAATATCAATTCTACAGGAAGTAAGAACGCCTTTTGGCAAATCTTTTTTTAAGGATTCAAAATAGTTAGGTTCAGTTTTCTCTCCTTCGCAAACAATAAGAAAATACTTTCGTTTATCTTTAATATTTCGCCTTCTTTTGTGTTCGCCTTTCGCTAATCTTTTTTGAATATGATTGGGGATTTTTACTTTTCTAGCCATTCTTTTATAGTGTTTGAGACATTTCCGATAAAAGGAACAGCTCCGTATTTCCCTTGAATATAATCTTTCTCAAACTTCCTATCTTTTCTCACGGTAATTCCACCATCTCCTTTATATTCAACCAAAGAGTATAAATCAGAAGAGGAATTATTGTCTTTTTCAATGAAATAAATTTGATCCCTTCTAAATTTGCCATAAGAAAACAAATTGGTATCGTGGGTGGAGAAAATCAACTGCGCATTTTTTGGATTGTGTTCAATGGAGTTGAATAAGCGAGTGATTGATAAGGTCAATAGCGGGTGTAAACTAGCGTCTAATTCATCAATAACTAATATTCCGCCATTTGTAAGAACATCGAAAATTGGTCCTGATATATTAAAAACTTTATTGGTTCCAGATGACTCTTGACTACGCATGTCAAATTGCACATCCATAAAACTATCGTCTATAGGGTTTCTTTTTTTGTGTAGCGTTTTCACATCAACAATCTTCTTTCCTTCCAAATCAGAAATTAGTTGTTTAACGATGTGTTCAGGCATATTTTCGGGAATGTCATTCGTATGAAACTCTTTTTTCTGAATTTCTACATTGTCAAATCCGAGATCTAAATCATTATAAAAGGATTGAAGTAAATACTTACTTTCTTTCTTTTCGAGCATTTGAAAAGTTACTGCTTTGTACTTTTCGTGGCTCAAGCCTGAAATAGTAACAAAACTGTCAAACCATAACATAATTTGGCTAGCCAATTTCCCATTGAATTGGTCAATCACAGCAAGAAATAAAGCATTATCTCTTGTTTTTTCTTCTAAATCTTTGGCTTCTCTGAATTGAGGATTCACATCAATCCCATCGTTTTCTCTAACAAACAGATACTTTTCAGATTTTTTCTTTGTTTCCATCAGCCATTCCCCTGTAATCTCAGAGTTGGTCAGTTCAAACCCATAGCGATATTTGATGTTGTTGAGCAGAAAAGTAACTTCAAAAAAAGAAGGCTCTTTCTCCGAAATTGTATCAAGCAGAAATGGAGAGATATTCAAATCTGAAGTGGAAGATTTTTCAAAAGACTGGAATACAATTCTTCGCATAGTGGACATTGCTTTAATTAGATTGCTTTTCCCACTTGAATTAGCACCATAAATTACAGCACCTTTGAGTACACTATATCTTTCTGTGTGAATTAAATTAGTTTCTCCAAAATCAGTAATATTTGTTGCTTTCAAATCCAAACATACCTCGTCTTTGATTGATAGAAAGTTCCTAACTCTGAATTCTAATAACATTATAGCAGTTTTTTATGTAAAACTAAGCAAAAAACCGAATAATTGAGATATTTTCTCAATTATTCGGTTTTTTGCCATTTCCTTTGAAAAACGGCTAGAAATTCTAATTTCATAATTCATCTAACAGCTCATCTGAAGTTTGCATTTTACTTCTCGATTCTGGATTGTTTAGTTCCTTGACAGACTCTTCCAATCCGAGCAAAAATTTAGATTTGGCTAGTTCTTCAGTATCGGCAATACTTACTTTTGAACAAACTGAAATTCTTTCACTAAATTTATTAGGAAATCAAGTTTCTTATCAGATATTTCAAGAATAACAGTTGCCATAATTTCTCAATTCTAGTTTTATACAAAAACCTTTTCTCCCATCAATTCATAAACTGCTTTTTTGATTCCATCGTGGTCGAATTGGCAATCTCTTTGGAGTTCGAGTTGCGTACCGTGTTCAATGAATTGGTCGGGAATTCCCAAACGCTTCACTTGGGCAGTATAATTATGCTCTGACATAAATTCAAGTACTGCACTTCCGAAACCGCCTTGCAAACAGCCATCTTCTACGGTAATTACTTTATCGAATTTGGTAAAAATTTCGTGCAACATGGCTTCATCTAATGGTTTGACGAAACGCATATCATAATGGGCAGGATTTAAACCTTCTTTGTTCAAATCTGCCTGAATATCAATCACATAGTTTCCAATATGTCCGATTGTGAGAATGGCAATATCTTCGCCATCGGCAATTTTTCTGCCTGTTCCAATCTCAATTTCCTGCATTTCCGTTCTCCAATCTGGCATTACGCCTTGCCCTCTTGGGTAGCGTATGGTAAATGGCTTCACGCCTTCTCTCGGAAGTTGCGAAGTAAACATCATATTTCTCAATTCCGCTTCATTCATTGGCGAGGCAACAATCATATTCGGAATGCAACGCATATAAGCCAAATCGAATGCGCCATGATGTGTTGCGCCATCAGCACCCGCGAATCCTGCTCTATCCAAGCAGAAAACTACTGGGAAATTCTGAATGCAGACATCGTGAATGACTTGGTCGTAAGCACGTTGCATGAAAGTGGAATAGATATTACAGAAAGGAATCATTCCTTCTGCAGCCATTCCTGCAGAGACGGTTACTGCATGTTGCTCGGCAATTCCCACATCAAATGCTCGTTCGGGAATTTCTCTCATCATAATATTCATGGAAGAACCGCTTGGCATTGCTGGCGTAACTCCCACGATTTTCTCATTCATTTTCGCTAGCTCCACAATGGTTTCGCCAAAAACCTGCTGGTATTTTGGTGCTTGTGGCGTGTTATGAACTGTTTTTTGTATTTCTCCAGTAATTTTATCGAATTTCCCAGGAGCGTGCCATTTGGTTTGGTCAGCTTCCGCCAAGGCAAATCCTTTCCCTTTCGTGGTAATGCAATGAAGTAGTTTCGGACCGGGAATGTTTTTCAAATCATTCAACACACTTGTCAGATGGTTGATATCGTGTCCGTCAACTGGGCCGAAATAGCGAAGATTCAACGCTTCAAATAAGTTGCTTTGCTTCAATAAAACGCCTTTTACCGCATTCTCCAACTTCTGAACCATTCCACGGGCTTTTGGCGCAACGCTATTGACTTTGCCAAGCGCATTCCAAACCTCATCCTTCATTTTATTGTAGAACTGAGAGCCTGTAATGTCTGTCAAATAATCTTTCAACGCACCCACGTTTGGGTCAATCGACATGCAATTGTCATTCAGAATGATGATGATATTCGTGTCAGAAACTCCCGCATGGTTCATTCCCTCAAATGCCAAACCACCTGTCATCGCTCCGTCTCCAATAATGGCAATGTGCTGTTTTTCCGTATCTCCCTTTATTTTGGAAGCCAACGCCATTCCCAAAGCAGCGGAAATTGAGGTGGACGAATGACCAACTCCAAATGTATCATACTCGCTTTCGTCCCGTTTCGGGAAGCCCGAAAGTCCGCCATAAACTCGATTTGTGCTAAATTTTTCCTTTCTTCCCGTCAAGATTTTGTGTCCGTAAGCCTGATGCCCGACATCCCAAACCAACAAATCTTTTGGCGTATCGAAAATGTAATGCAAAGCCACGGTAAGTTCTACCACGCCCAAACTTGCACCAAAATGCCCGCCAAAAACGGAAACGCTATCTACAATGAATTGCCTTAACTCTGTGCAGACCTGAAAAAGTTGGTCTTGATCAAGCTTTTTAAGGTCTTTGGGGGAATTGATTTGGGCGAGTAACTCTCCTGGTTTTATCAGCATGGTGTAAAAAGTATGTGAGGATGCGGAATTGAAGCACATTGTGCCTTCTTATATATTTGTTCTTTTGAATCTTTCTGTGGCAAAAATACGGAATGAATTTACCGAAATACGAATTATATCCAACTGAAATTAGACTTTATTACGATTGGTTTTTGTATAGAAGCCTTTATTGGTCTTAGCGTAGCGAGACCAACAAGCTGAACTCCAAAACTTCCTTTAATAAACCAATCGTAATAATATCTATTGATTTGCGAATTTCTTTTCTCTAAAATTGATTGCCACTTGCTTCAGCTGACGGTCTCGAAGGAAACAAACTCCACTTTTCAAAATTATTTGAGTATAGCAATTAGGCAATTTACCATAACTGTCTGTAAAATAACAGTTTCTACCACAATCTACCTGCGTATTAAGTATTTACAAAACGGAAGTGCCTTATAAATGTTTGAAGTTGCGCTTATTTGGAGGTTTTCTAATCACAATATACCAATAAATCATCTTATCGGTAGGGTCTGCGAGACGTTGAATGGGGTTGACGCCAACCTTCGAGACCGACTTTCCGCATGGTTTTCTAGGAGTCGCTATCACTACCGAAATCCAATCTTCTTGAAGTGTATAGAGTAGTATGAGATAGGATAGTAAGTAGTCCAAAGTCTTTAGTCGTCAGTCCAAAGTTACATAAACAACTGGTTGTCAGATAGACTAAAAATTTGAAACAGGAAAATATTTAACAGCAATTGCTTAGTTCTACTTTAACACTCTAAAAATGTGTAACTCATTCTCCACTAGCTGAAGCTAGTAGCAATTGAATTGGGAGTCCATACTGACATTAAAAGAGTAAATCTATCATTCAATTGCTTCCATCTTCAGATGGATGTTCTTTATAGCAACCTAAGAACACTATTTAAAACGTTTTTATATAAAAAATTTGGTTCTATCGTGAATTTGGGTATTGAGTACAATTTGTATTTTTTATTACTTGTAAGTATTCTATCATCAATTATTGGTCGAAAAAGAACTCATTATATCTCATTGGCTAGTCAAAGCTTCCTAGCTTTGACTTTACTCTGTGGCAAGCTTCTTAGCTTGCAAAAGAAAAACCGAAGGTTTATTAGAATAATACAACGCTTTCCCCAAATTAACGATTGAACCAAAAATTCAAACAAAAAAATAAGGATTAACACTTTAGTCATGGCTCTAATTAAGAGTCTTGAAGTAGTGCGTCATTATTGAAATTTCACTATTATAATATTTGCTATACGAGGTTCAAGCGTGGACGCTTGGGAAGCCCCGCTTGAACCAGCGTAAAACGCTGGCGCAGGTTCTTTCTGGGGGCGCAATCGTCAACCTGTGCCGAACAATGGAAATCAGTCTTTGACCGGGTCACGCTGACCGGGTCACGTTGACCGGGGCGCATCGGTCGGGACACGCTGACTGAAGCCTGTATAGTAGTAGAAACTTAGGAGTTGATGCAGTAGAACTAAGATAATTCTCACATTCCCACATCAACAAATTACCGAATCAACTCATCGTCACATCAGAAAATCAACTCACTCCTCCACCAAAACCCTTGTTCCTGCTTGCCAGTTTTTGAGTTCATTGGTGTAATACAAATAAGCTAAGCTGGCAGGAGCTTCATAGTTCCCTGGAATTTCCGATTTGAGGTCGAGGGAAATGTTCTTTGCAACGTTTGGCAGTAAATGTGTGAAATAGAATACCAGATGGTTTCCTTTGATTTCATAAAAATCGACTTTTTTCTGCTCAATCAACTCTCTCAACTGCCAAGGTTGCGGACTCAAACCAGATGGAATTCCCACCAAGGCAACCGTATAAGGAAGTCCATCTGATGTTTTATTTTGCAATTCAATATCCATTCTGACGGTTTCTCCCACTTTTGATTTGGTTTCTCCCAACTTAGTTTTCAATGCGACTTTGCACTCCTCCGAAGAATGGGGGAATTTGGAAGTATAATTTACTGCCAAGGTATATGGAATCGCCTCCTTTACTCCTTCAAATCGGATTTCGACTTGCTGTGCGCCTTCTTTTAGAAATTTTTCCAGTCCATTAATTTCAATTTTATCTCGCTGGTTTTTCTTAAAATGTTGTGTGGCAACCAACTTCCCCTCTATCCAAAGCTCTAAATTTCCTGACTCGGCAACTGCACTAGAGACTTTGGAGAATTCGGTAAGGGCTTTTAATACTAAAACCGTGCTTTGAGAATTTCCATAACCACCGTAAGCAGAGCGATTTTGAAGCAGAAATTTGACAGCTGCATTTATTGCTTCCCAATTTTTCTGTTCGGCTTTCATGTTGGCGAGCATTACTAAAGAAGTAGTCTCCAAAATTAACCCTTTTCCGGTAGAGCAAGTGATGGAGTGTTTTTTACCCAAATAACTACCGTTTTGTTGTTGTTTTTGATTGAGCAAAGCCAAAAACTCCACCGCTCTGCTGTCCTTTTTATTGAAAAGCACATTTGCTACCAATGCCATTTCGTAAGCATCTTTGTGAGATTTTGCTGACTTCAATGCGGTTTCTAGTTCCTCGGTCAAGTCAGTTTGGTAACCTGCTTCAGAAAGTGCGTAGAGAATATAGGCGTTGGCAATTCGCTCATCTGCCCGACCAACCTGTCCGTATCCTGCCAGTTGCCTTTCGAATCCTCCTCGCCCATTTTTCTTGCTGAGCAACCAATTAGCTGTTCTTTTTACCATTTCTCCACTCACGCCACCATATACTTTATCCATATCAGAAAATTCCATTAAGCCATAAGCGGTCAATGCTTCATGGGCAGGAGAGCGGCCGTGCCATTCGTAGCCATAATTTGGCGTTTCGAAACTTATCAATCGCTCGTAGCCTTTTTGGATTAGCTGACCCGCATGTGTGTAAATTTCCTCATTTCTGATTCCCTTTTCCTGCAAATATTGCATAACCATTACATTTGGGTAAGTGCTAGAGGAGGTTTGCTCAAAACAACCGTGCGGTTCTCGCAAAATAGATGCGGCTCCTGCCATCAGTTCACCTTCCATATTGGTGTAAGCAGTCAATTTGGCTGTGAGTGAGCCTGCTACAATATGGGTTAAATCTATGGTAGAAGTTGTCCGCAAATCATTTCCAGAAATGGAGATGGAAGTGGGAAACCCTTTGGCTTTTATCTCAATCTTTTTAGATATTTTCTCAGCTACTTGCTTTCCGCTAAATCCAACCGTTAAATCTGTTTCGCCTTCAATGGGCAAGACCAGAAAGTTCATATAAACTGTTTTGGCTTCTTTGGCTAATAGCTCCAGCAATAATTTATTTTTACCCAATACCTTTAAATTCGGAGGGGTTTCCACAAACAATTCTCCATCAATTTTTTCTATTCCCCCATTTTTCAGAATGATTGGCAAGCGAACTGTGTCTCCAAAAGTCACATAAGGTGGAATTTTAGTATCCAAACTAAAATTTTGCAATGTGCTGTAAGTGAACTCCTTACGTCCAACTTCTCCTGCTATACTCATTCCTTCAGCAATTACACGAAAGGCGGTGTTGGCATCTGAATTATAGAATGAGATAGATGCTTTGCCATCAGCGTCAGTTTGTAAATCTCCTTCCCAATAAATTGTATTCCTGAAATCTGAACGGACTTCAGGTGTTTGCAGGTTTTTGTAATTGGGCGCAAAGAAATCTCTGGCCGTGTGGAAATCGCTTGCGCTATATGGGAAGGTAATGGCAGTAGCATATTTACTTGGTTTTTGGATACGCTTATAGTACCCATTTTTGTCATTTCTGAAATTGTCGGTAGTAATTACAATAACTCCATTTACCGCTCTCGCTCCGTAAATTGCACTGGCAGATGCGCCTTTCAATACAGAAATTGATTTGATTTCGCTGGGAGGAATATCTTGGAAGCCTCTCCCGTCTTCGCTTTGTGGCACTCCATTAATTACATATAAAACAGACCCGTTTGACGCTAAACTAGAAGTACTTCCTCTGATAGATAATGTTCGTTGCTTTTCCTCCGTCACATGAACTCCTGCCACTCTGCCCTGCAAGGCATTAGATATATTTTCTACGTTAATTTCGCTACTGTTTACTGAAGAAACTGAATAACCCAATGATTTTCTATCTCTACTGACTCCGTAACTTGTCACTACAACTTCATCTAAGGTATTGTTGCTCCCTAGGCTAGTTTCATTGTTGCTATTTGTGGTGCTGGTATTTCCGCCCGTGCTGTTATTGTTATAATTATTATTTCTACCGTTCCCGCCAATTCTGATGCGAGGGAGTCGGATTGGATTTTTCTGTTTTTTGCGCTCATCGTCTGCCTGTTTGCCAATTTCTTCTTCTGTTGGAATCAGTCCATCATTTTTCTCGAATGCGCCCGATGTAAGATTGGAGTTTCCTGCAATGAGCGTACTGTTCCAGTTAAACACAATCCTCAGATTTTTAGCAGCCACTTTTTTTGAAGAAACCAATATTTGCACACCTGAAATGTCGTTTAAGCCCACAAAAGTAAATTCGCCACTCTCATCGGTTTCGAGAGATTCCATGTGTCCTCCTTCCACTAGCTCCACCAACCTTACGTCAGATTGCACGGGCTTTCTGGTTTTTGCGTGTATAATTCTGCCAGAAATAATTCCTTTTGTTTCTGGGAAAAATGATACTTCTCTGGTGTCTTCAAAAACCTCTTTCCACCTGAATTTCCTCCAACCATGCGTCAGCATCAATAAATCTAACGCTTTCTTTGCCTTGGGTTCGTCTGGGTCGAAGTAAAAGTTAGGTTCTTCAATTTCCCCTTTCAAATCGCTTCCTACCAAAAGCCACGAGAGAATGTTGTGCTGTTTGTCGTCAGCAAAAGTGAACAGCTTGTCATCTACCACCGATAAAGACAGGTTACTCGGAATGGGTTTGCCTTCTGAATCGGTGGTTTCCACTTTCATTTCCACCAATTCCCTAGGCTTGAATTGCATTTTGTTGGTTTCGATTTTGATGTTCAGCCCTCGGTGCTGATTTAAAAACGCCAATCTTTCTGCCTGTGGTCTGCCTTCGGAATCGAATAAAGTGAACTGCGCTATTCCAGTAGGAAATTGTGCCGTTTCCATGGCAACTTCATTCCAGCCTTGCTTCATTTTCAGCGATTGGGAATAATGGATTTCCCCACGGGTTTGCCCTACCAAATCAATGTTGGATTTTTCGGGTGCATAAATTTTCAGTTGAATTTGATCTTTGTCGGCAGCCTCTAGTTGGATTGAGTAACTGCTTTTTAGTGCTGTCGGCAATTCATAACTGGTGTCAATTCCCGCAGGTTTCGTGATTTTTGCAAAGTATTTTTTCTCTTGCTTTGGTTGGAGTTCAAATTTTCCCATCCCGAAATGGAAGCTTTCAAACTTGCCTAATTTTTGCCCAGATTCATCTAAAATAACTCCTGAAATATCGGCTGGCTTGCCAAATTCATTCGTTGCCTTGAAAGCAACCATTCCCGCCACTTCGGAAACCAAATCTCCACCTTCGGGGAAAAATTGCAAATCAATTGTGTTCAGCACAATAGGAATTGACCTTGAGATTGACTCTCTATTTCCCTTATTCTCCAACAAAATATTCAGCAAACCATCGTTATTCTCCAGCGATTCTGGCAGTTGGAACTCAACCACAGCTTCGCCTTTTCGGTTGGTCTGGAATTTAAAAGATTTCCACTTTTCGCCATCCAGACTAACTATTGCCTCCATTTCTCGGTCAGCGAGTGGTTGGTCTTCCAGGTCTCTTACTTCAAAATCTGCCTTTACCAAATCGCCTTTTCCATAAGTCTCTTTTTGGAAGTCGAGCTTCATCAGCAACCTTGGTTTCACAACTTTCTGAACAGTAATTTTTTTCTTAAAATAAGTCGATTCCCCAGCGTTCTTCATCCATTGGGTGTAAGCATTGATTTGGTAAATGCCCCCAGCCATGTCGTTGGTAATTCGGAAATCGCCCAGTGCAATCCCCGATTCAGATTTGAGAGAAAGTTTTTTGACTGAGTTTCCTTTCGGGTCAATCAACTCAACATATATCACGTTACTCAATTGGCTGAAATGGTCAGTTTCAGCATCTACCAAATAAGCCTTCAGCCAAATTGTCTCGTCAGGGAAATAATGCGACTGATTAGTGTGAACGTACAATTTCTCCTCATAATGCTTTTCATGATAGCTTTCCAATTTTGAGTGAAGAGATTTCAGAAACTCGCTCTCCATTGAAAAAGGCACAAAAGCCCAAGTAATAAGTGAAAAAACAGGAATGAGCAACAGGATGATTTTTGAATTTTTCATATTGTATGATTTATGATGTACGAATTTCGATGTGCGATTTTAATTTCTCTATTATGCTTTTTTTCGTAACTATTTACCACCCTTATTTTATTGAAAACCAATAGGTTACAGTTTTTCCGAAATCTTACTGAAATCACAAGTTATTAGTTTTCAGTCCTTTGCGAAATTATACTTTTTCGATTCTAGGATTTTTAAAATCACAACTATTTGATTATTAGGACTTTTAGGTTGGTAATAGCTATGAATAAATTAAAATCTTGATACATGATACTCACTACCTGATACTCATTACCCACTACCACCATTTACTGGTATATAGTTACCTTTTTTCGTTATACAATAGATTAAGCCCTCTAGCGCAGATTCTCAGAGTTTGTGCTAGAAATGGGAAACATCTCCGACTGGTTTTTTAGATTAAATTCTTACCGAGCTAAGCGGATTCAAATAAAAACCCCTTGTGTGTTTTTTCGGACAGCGTCCTCATTTTCATAGTCGGCACAGGTTTTGAAAACCTACGCCAGTCAGTTTCGAGAACCTGCCCCAGATAGAGACTTTAATTTTTGAATCGTACTTCGTAAATCCAAAATCGTACATCAAATCTTTACTTCCATTGCAAAACCGAATCTGCGAGTATTGGGAATGTTGAAATAATCCAATCCGAAACCTTCTGCATAGCCGAAGAGTGGAGTGATTGGTGCAACTCCCGAATAGGGCGTAATCACAAAAAGATTTTCGGCAAAGAAGCTGATTTTCAGGTTGCTAATACAGATATCATTTAGAATTCCGTTGCGGGTAACAAAATTGTAGCTCAGCCGAACTTCTTTCAATTGCAGGCTAGAAATGCTTTCAATGTAATCTTCTGCCACACTCTCCAAACCATAACGCACCCATCTGTTTTCTGAAACAGCTCGGTTCGGACTGGCAAAATCCACCAATGTTGTATTTATGATTCCGTTTGCTTGCACACCATCGAATAAGTAATTTGTGATGTTTCGCTTAGATTCGGTTCGCTTAGATTTTCCATAATAATCTAGCGTTTGCTGTGTGCCATTCCAAGCCTCTCCACCTTTTTGCCAAGTCCATAAAGTGCTGAAATTGAAACCTTTCCACTTTAAAGTATGTAACAAATTTAATGTGAAGTCAGGGTTCGGATTGCCAATAATTTTCTGCTCAGAAGCAACTTGCGGAAAGCCATCTGAATCAATAACCAATTTTCCTTCTTCGTTCCGCTCGAAAGCAGTCCCTACAATTACTCCATACGGCTGGCCCACAATCAAATTTGTAGAAACAGATTCAAAACCAGAAAGCTGAACTCGCTCAGCATTTCCATAAATTTCTTTGACTTCAGGAGTTATTCTGCTGAAACTGAGCATAAAATTCATTCTCCATTTGTAATCAATTCTTAAGTCATACTCGGCTGTCCATTCGAAACCTTTGTTCAGAACCTCCCCAATATTGCTTAAAGTATAAGCCGAACCAGTCCATACAGGCAAAATGTCGTTTTGTGTTAAGTGATGGAAATAGTTCAAGTTCAGGTTTAATTTATTTCTGAATAATGCTATTTCTCCTCCAAAATCCCATTTTTGATGCTTAGAAGCAGCAAGGTTTGTTGGCACAAGTAATTCTTGCTGTGGGTAAAAATTGTTTGACTCAGCTAAAGAAAGTTGGGTGGAGTTAAAATGCCAACTATTATAAATCAAATTAGCCTCTTTTACAGATTCCGAGTAATTGCCGTACAATCCTATAGAATTGAAAGTGCGGGAGTTTTTGTCTATCAAATCCATCAAGTTCACCTTTAAGCTCGCATGAGGCAGAAAGTATTCTGTTTCAGAAAGTGTGGAAGAATTGTAAATATTGCTTCCGAAACGCAGATAAATTTTTGATTCAAACCCAAGTTTTGCTTGCCAAGTAACTTCATGTGTTTGTCTGCCTATCTTATAATCAATTCTAGAAAAATTGTCAGCTGTTTGGAAATTATAGTCAGAAAAACCTGCAAAGCCAGTCGCATCTTTTCTGTCTAATTCTCTATTGGTGTAATTTCCGAAATAAGAGCCATTGAGTTCAAGTTCCCAGTCGTTATTATTCAACAAATCTGTGGTTGCCAAGCTGATTTGTGTGAAAACAAATTCTAGTTGGTCATTTCTCTCTGTCAACCTTCCGATGGGAAATGTGGCAAGGTTTGGGGCAATTCCAAAACGTTCTGTTAAGTCTGTAAGAGTATAACTGAAATTCCCAGAAATATCCAGTTCATCAATTAGTTGGAGGTTTGCGTTCATGCCTCCTTCCCAAATCTTCCGCTCTCTTCTGTCGGGTAAGAAGTGGAGCAACCCAAATGGGTTATCGAAAGATAGCGGGGCAAAACTACGATTGTTTTCATTCGGCAAAAGATAGGCTGAACTGCCTGCCAGAGGTTTTTCTTGTCGGTTGGAGTTATCGAAAGAGGGCGGAGTGAGTAGCGCAGATTGGAAAATATTACTCCAATTTCCTGCAATTTGAGGCAAGTTTTCATCTTCTTGAATAAAAGAAAAACGAGGAGTTAATTTCAGTTTATTGCTGAATATATTGAGGTTGCTCTCCAGTTTCCACTGATTAAAAGCAGTAGTATTTGTTGCCAAAATTCCTTCTGATTTTTTGTTTCGGTAAGAAAGCAAGACACTTACTTTTTCTCCCAATTGCCTACTGAGACTTAAATAATTCTCCCACTCAGTTCCATTTTCGAAAATATTGTTGGCATCAAATGCCGTGGCATTCATTCCATTTCCATTCCCTGTTTCAACCAACCCACCCGCAGGGTCGTATGCGTAATTTGTGCCATCATATTCCAAATCAGACAGCGCAGGTCCCCAACTGAAAACCTCGTTTGTTTCCGCTCCTTGCCAACTTAAATTACCGCCAATTGGTCTGCCCTGCGCAAATGTACTTTGAGATTTTGGCAAGCGGTTTACCTTCTCAAAACTGAATGCGCTCCTCCATGTTACTGTCCAGATGTTGGCAACCCATTTTCTGGTGTCAACTGCTGGTTTCAGTGCGTAAATTCCATTGTTGCCTTGCTTGCCAAATTGCTTTTCGGCTTCAGAAGGCTGAATAAATTGAATACTTCGCACTCCACCAAACAGGTCTAAATAAGTGTCGGTGCTGTCTTCAGAGAATATTCTGTACCGTGGAGAGTCTGGAGTGAGCGTTTTTACGTTTGTTTTATTGGTTGGAGTGAGCACAAAGGCGGAGTCATTAATGAAGTCTGATAATTTTGGTCGTGTCGGTTTTGGCAAATTTTCAGCTCTTCTGGGCTTGGGCGTTTCAGCCTTATAATATCTGTTGGGAGACGAATTTGACATGGTAATCACTATTTCATGTGAGTCCATCCCAACGAAAGACAGCACCAAAATATTACCAATTTCTACTGAGATTTGGTATTTTCCATCAATATCAGTAACAGTTCCTTCAGATGTGCCTTTAATTATAACGGTGCCACCTGGCAGGCCTTCGCCATTGTTATCTCTCATTGTTCCCGTAAAAATGCGAGACTGTGAAAAGGCAGAACTAGAAATAATTAAGACTATGAAAAATGTAAATGTCAGGCGGTAGAAATTCTCCATAAGCTGAAATTTTATAGGTTGATTGGTAGCTAATGTTTTGTTAATGACAAATAAATGTGCGGTAATGACAAAAGACAATTTATGTTTCAAAGGCTATAGAAGTTGAAATCCAACAAAAGTAAATATTGACAAAGTTTTCGTATGAGAAGCTGGGAGTGTTGTTGAAGGCAACTCCCAGCACAACCTGCCAGTCTTCAGTTCTTTAGTGAATATTTGTCAATAATCACTAAAGAACTGAAGGTTTTTCTACAAAAATCTGCTTAATTGATTAGGCAAAGAAAGGAGGGTAAATCTAGAAAACTAGTTAGAATGTGCCAGACTTGACGAACGTAGCTAATTGGTTAATTACCGTAGTAGCTTTTTTTGAGGAAAGTAGTTGGTAGTGTTCGACTATGGTATGGAAACTAAAAATGTGAATTTGGATTTACAAAATCTTGCTTTATGTTCCAAATAAGGACTTCAATTCATTTAATCAAGTCCGAAAACCCCTTCCATACTTTAACCGAGCACTACCAAGTAGTTTAAGTGCCTTTAAATACCCCAATTATGAGTTATATATTTGATAAGTACAATTGTTGATTGGGGAAATTAAGAATTAAGAATTAAGAATTAAGAATTAATTAAGTAATTGCTAATCAGCAACTTAATGTTGTTTTATTTAGTCAAAATATTGACATACAGTTTTTAATTAAATCTAAAAATAGTGCAATACATTAAATCTTAATTTTTGACTATACTAAAAAAAACACAGTTAACCTGCTGATAATCAAATTTTTAAACCCATTATTCAGGTTAAATTGTAAAACAACATTACGCTAATGATGAATTTCCCCAACCTTCTATTTTCACTCTTTCTACTCTTGTTTTTTTCGTGTGGAGCCAAGCCTTAAACAAGCTTTACACTCTTGCAAACTGCCAAACGAAAACACATAAACTTTATGCAAGAACGAGCGGACGCTCAATGCCATTAAGTTAGTGTGAATTTGGTTCGAGCGTGGACGCTCGAACCAGCGTGACACACTGGCGCAGGTTCTCTGAACCTGTGCCGAAAATGGAAATCAGTCTCCGACTGAAGACGAAACTCCTTAACTCAATGGCATTGAGCGGATGCTTGCGTTATGGTTTTTATTTTGTTAGCCTTACCAGTTTATCACTACCGGAAAATGAATGCGTTGATATTAATTACAATACTTTTGATAATTTTCTAATCCCAAACCCAATTTCGGAATGGGTTTTTAGCTTTCATAGAACAAAAAAGTCAAAATTTCTGTCGAGTTGGCAAAGATTATTGTCCTATCTTTGTGAGAACTGTTTTGATGCTTTACAGTTATTAAAAAATCAACTAAATTGCTTTGTTAAGGTTGGAATTAGTGAAATCCAACCAATTGGTTCATTTGCAGATAAATAATGACATGAAAAAGATAAACTTTATACTTCCTATCCTTTGCTTCGCCTTATTTTTTGGCTGTGCGCCAGTTTATAAAACTGCTCAGGAAAAATACGAATTGGGTCAGTTTAATACGGCAATTCCCCTTTTTAAGGAATCACTCAAAAAGAGTCAGCACGAGCGGGAAAAGGGCAAAATCAATATGTATATCGGAGACTCCTACCGACTTTCCAACCGAATAGTCGAAGCTGTTCCTTTCTACGAAAAGGCTTTGGAAGAGAAATATTACACCGATGCGCTGGCCTTCCACTACGGAAAAGCATTGAAAACCGCTGGCAGATATGAAGATGCCGCCAAGCAATTCAGCGGTTTTGTGAGAACGGGTTCAGATTATGCTTTGGTAAAATTAGCCAAAGATGAATTGGAAGGATTGGCAACTATCGATTCTCTATTGAAGGGAAATCCATTTATGCGAGTAACCAATTTGGCTGGAGTCAACACCGAGGCAATTGATTATGCGCCCGTACTTTGGGGAGACAAAATGGTTTTTACCAGTTCTAGAAACGCCAGTAAAATCTACGAAGCCACGGGAACGGGTTTTACCGATTTGTATATGATTGACACCGCAAAATTGAACGAATCAGAAGCTGGAGTGAGTCCATTTTCCGATGTGGTGAATTCCAACGGATTCCATGAAGCTACTCCAGCATTCGCCAAAAATGGAAAAATGATGATTTTTGCCCGGAGCAATAGTGGCGCAAAAGGCGAAAACAATGTGATGGACGTGAACCTCTATGTTTCCGAAATGACTGGGAGCGAATGGAGTGAAGCAAAGTTATTGATTGATGTAACTCAAACCAAAAAATGGGATGGAACGCCTACTTTCTCAACCGATGGGCAAACGCTTTATTTTGCTTCCGATAGAGATGGCGGTTTTGGTGGGCTGGATTTATGGTCGAGCAAAATGAATGATCGTGGCGAGTGGTCTCGACCAAGAAATATGGGCAAAGACATCAATTCCCCAGCCAATGAAATGTTTCCGCACGTTTCGGCAGAGGGCAAGCTGTTCTTCGCTTCCGATGGTCATCAGAGTTTGGGCGGATTGGATATTTTTGAGGCAGTTCGAGTAGATGGAGACATTACCGTTCGCAACTTGGGCGCACCGATCAATTCCTCGTCAGATGATTTTGCCATGGTTACTCTTGGCGAAAAGTCTGGCTATTTTACCTCCAACCGAAGCAGTGAAAACTCTAAAGGAGACGATGATATTTACCATTATATAGATGAAACGCCAGCAATCAAAGTAGTCAATTATTATTTGGCTGGAGTTACCAAACAAGATGAGAAAGGAGCGATTTCCATTCTCCCCGATGTGAAGTTGACTTTGAACAACCTGAATGGAGGGAAGGTAGATGAAACTGTTTCTGACATCAATGGAAACTACCGATTCCCAAAAATGCTGGATTTGGAACAGACTTACACCATTTTCGCAGTCAAAAACGATGATTACCAACCTCATTCCGATAAATTCTCCACGGTTGGCAAAGAAGCGAAACCTTCCGATTTGACTGGAGACACTACAGAGATTGTTTTCAACAAAGAACTGATGCTAATTGCCAAATCCAAAGAGATTATTGAGTTGGAGGAAACTGGAGAAGCTTCATTCCAAATTTTGTATGATTTGGCGAAATGGGACATTAGACCCGATGCAGCGGAAATTTTGAATGAGGTGGTGGAATTTATGAAAAACAACCCGACCGTGAAACTCGAATTGGGTTCGCATACTGACAGTAGAGGTCAGGCAGCTTACAATATGGAACTTTCAAGAAAAAGAGCGGCTTCCGCAGTAGATTATATCGTTTCCAAAGGAATTGACCGAGATAAATTGGTTGCCAAAGGCTACGGAGAAACTGATTTGGCAGTTCCGAATGCTAAAACCACCGAAGAGCATCAGCAGAACAGGAGGACTACGATTAAGAATTTGGATAGGGATAAGGAATAAACGTAAATTTTCAATGAAAGCCACTTTATCAGCCTTAGAATGCTTGATAAAGTGGCATTTTTATAATCCAACCAACTCTTTTGCCTAGTTATTGAGCGATTCCGCACAATTCTCACTATAATTGATTTATGAATGACTTCTTTTATATAATTATATGTTTCGAGTTACAATTGACTTTTGCTTGAAACCAATTATAAAAAAGTAAGTAACACAACGTGTTTAACTCAAATTCGACCAACAACAAAATCCAACTAACATGATAGCCAAAACCTACGGAAGTTCCGTTTACGGAGTGGATGCTTCGATTATTACCGTGGAAGTAAGCGTAATAAACGGAACACTTTTCTACATGGTAGGTTTGCCAGACAACGCTGTGAAGGAGAGTAAAGAGCGGGTGGAGTCTGCTTTGCGAGACAATGGCTATGATTTCCCTCGCAGAAAAGTGGTTGTAAATCTCGCCCCGGCCGATGTGAAAAAGGAAGGTTCTGCCTACGATTTGCCCATTGCCCTCGGAATACTTTCTGCCTCTAGGCAAATTGAAGCTCCCGATTTAGAAAAATATATTATGCTGGGCGAGTTGGCTTTAGATGGCGTTCTCCGCCCAATCAAAGGGGTTTTGCCCATTGCCATTGAAGCTAGAAAACAAGGCTTCAAAGGCTTTATCCTCCCGAAAGAGAATGCCAATGAGGCGGCAATTGTCAATAACCTAGATGTGATTCCCGTTGAGCATTTGAGAGAAGCCATTGATTTCTTGACTGGAGATTTGATAATCAAGCCCTTGGTAAAAGACACACGGGAAATATTTGAAGATACGCAGAATGATTATGATGCAGATTTCTCGGCCGTTCAAGGGCAGGAGAATATAAAAAGAGCCTTGGAAATTGCCGCAGCTGGCGGACACAATGCCATTATGATTGGTCCGCCAGGGTCTGGCAAAACCATGCTTGCCAAAAGATTGCCCTCCATTTTGCCTCCATTAAGTTTGCATGAAGCTTTGGAGACCACGAAAATCCATTCTGTGGCGGGGAAATTGGGAGCGCACGCAGATTTGATTGCCCGCAGACCGTTCCGCTCGCCACACCATACTATTTCTGATGTGGCTTTGGTTGGAGGTGGTGGAAATCCGCAACCTGGGGAAATCTCACTCTCCCACAATGGCGTTTTGTTTCTTGACGAATTGCCCGAATTCAAAAGAACCGTGCTAGAAGTGATGCGCCAACCTTTGGAAGAGCGCATGGTAACAATTTCCCGTGCAAGAATGTCGGTAGATTATCCTGCCAATTTTATGCTAGTTGCCAGCATGAATCCTTGCCCATGTGGCTACTACAACCATCCTGACAAGGAATGTGTTTGTGCGCCAGGCACAGTTCAAAGATATTTGAACAAAATTAGTGGCCCGTTGCTTGATAGAATTGACCTTCATGTAGAAGTTACGCCAGTCTCTTTTGATGAAATGACGGCAAACAGAACTACAGAAAAAAGTGAAAACATTCGCAAAAGAGTAATCGCAGCCAGAAAAATCCAGCTAGAGAGATTTAAAGACTACGATGACATTCATTGCAATGCGATGATGCGCCCACAAATGGTAAAAGATGTTTGCGCCATAGATTCTGTAGGGAAAAACATACTGAAAGTTGCCATGGAAAAACTGGGGCTTTCTGCCAGAGCCTATGATAGGATTCTCAGAGTTGCCCGAACGATTGCAGATTTGCACGGTTCAGAAAAAATTAAGACGGAATATTTAGCAGAAGCGATACAATATAGAAGTTTAGATAGGGAAGGATGGGCATAGCTATCTTTGACTAATCATGCTAAAATAATACCATTTGAAATAAATATATTGCTACTTATATAATATTCATTTGTTGTTTTTCATATTTTTTTGGAGAAAATCTTATCCATATTATTTCAAAATGTATTTTTCAAGTAAGAGATTCACTTGAATTTATTTATTAACGGAATATTAAAATTGGCAATTTATGTAAGTTTTAAACCTTTAGGTCATATTTTTGTATAATACTACATACCTAAATACAACTATCTCTAATTCTTATGAAAAGGTTCATACTTATTCCACTCTTCTGTTTAATATTTTTCCAACTATCAGCCCAACTAAAAAGAAGTGATAGATACGTCACTTTTGGAATCCAAGCAGGTGCTTACTCTTATGTGGGCGAACTGTCTTCTCCGAATGGAAGCATAAGCGATTATGCGAATCTCTCTAGACCTGGTTTTGGTATTTTCCTATCGAAGAGGATTATTCCAAGGCTTACTTTGTCATTTTCTGGGAACTATGGACAGCTTTATGGAGATGATAATTTGTCTGCCAACCCGAATGAACCTGCTGAACTTCCCCGTTATGCCAGAAATCTTCATTTCAGGAATTTTATTTTGGAAGGAAATGTAACTGCAGAGTTCAGTATTCTATCACATACTGGGCATTTCTCACAGAGGAAAATGTTTGATCCGTATATTTTAGGTGGATTTGGAGTACTAAATCATAACCCAGAAGCGAGAACTCCCGAAGGGCAGTTTGGAGGCACATGGGTTTCATTGCCCGAAATTGGTACTGAGGGTCAGAATTTAGGTTTTTCGGAAAAATACTCGAATATTCAAGTTGCATTTTTAGGTGGCTTTGGAATAAATTATAAAGTCTCTGATAGGGCAAGTTTTGGTTTGAGATTTGCTTATCGACAGACTTTTACAGATTATTTGGACGATATTGGAGGAGCTTACATAGATAAAAATGAATTCAAGGAAAACGAACTCGCAAGGCAATTGTCTGACAGGAGCATGGAAACTACTTCAATAACCACGGGGAGTATAAGGGATATTGAAAGAATACAAGAGCTTGGGCTAAAAAAATACACTTATGCTAATACTACTGGAGTAGGAGGCGCAGAATTCGAAACCCTTAATGGTTATTATCCTGCTGGAGATACTTACTCCGAAAGCCTAATTCCCAGAGGTGGTGGAGCAAATGATGGCTATTGGGTTTCCAGTTTACGTTTTAGTTACGTGATTTCCAATACTAAAAAAGATGATGCCCTAAGTAGAATCTACCAAATACATGAAAAACCAGCTAAAAAAGTAGATAAAGCGATTCCAGACGAGTTCCTAAAATTTAGTGATAGATATGATCTTAGCCATCTCATACATTTGAGTACCGAGGCTTCTGAAATCCCTACTGGTTTTTACAAAGACGGCATTTTGATTGACTCCGACCGCACCGATGTCAGGAATAAATCTGGGCGGAAAAATGGCAACTTTTACAATATATATTATGTGCCTTTTTCCGATCTTCAAAAAGCGGAGTTAATTGCCCCCGTAATTGTGGGAGACGAAACTCACGGGCAAACTCAACAGAGCAGGAGCAGTATATTCCCCCGATTTTGACAGGATTGTTCTCACTATGTTTGAAGATGTGAGCAAAGCAAAAAATGAGGACTTCCAATCGCTTTACACCGCAGATGCTGCAGGAGAAAATAGGTTTACAAATGTAAAGAAAATGGGTTTCAATAATGTCAATTACTCGCTCGCCCAACCTTCTCTTTCGGCAGATGGCGTAACACTTTTCATGGTTTCCGATGTGCCTGGAGGCTATGGAGGAACAGATATTTACGTGAGTTATTTCCATAGAGGGCAATGGACACTTCCGCAGAATTTGGGTCCCTCAATAAATACGGAGAAAGATGAAGCCTACCCATTCATACACAAAGACGGTACATTGTATTTTTCTTCCGATGGGCATGAAGGAGTGGGTGGATTAGATGTTTTTGAAGCTACGAAAGTTGGAAACGATTACTTGGTTTTCAACTTGGGCGCACCAATAAACTCGCCCTACAACGACCTGGGTTTTATTATAAATGATGTAAAGAGAACAGGTTATTTTGCATCCAATAGAGTAGGAGGATATAACTACAATGACATCTACGAAGTGAATGTGAGAGCATTGAGCAAAGATATGTTGTTGACTGGAGACGACAATCTGCAAGACATCAAGGAAATAAAGGTAAAAGTAAATGTGGTGGATGAGTTCACGAATCTGCCTATTGTGGGGGCTTACATAAAACTGAGTAATACTTTTACAAACCAACTAGAAGTAGAGAAGTCTAATAAGCAAGGATACAATACTTTCACAGCTTCGACAGGAAATAGCTATCAGGTGGGAGTTACCGCATCAGGATACGAAAGAATGAAAGAGGTTGATGTGCAGGACTTGAGCAAAATTGGAGATGCAAACGAGATTGAGGTAACAATAAAGATGGTCTCCAACAAAGTGATTCTCTCAATTGGAGGTTTCGTAAAGTACAATGGGGAAATAGTGGAGAATGTTCCCGTCAAACTTATAAATATAAGCGACAACACTATTCAAGAATTCAAAACCAATTTGGCAGGAAAATATTTGTTCTCCGTAAAAAAAGACAAGTTATATAGAATTGAGATAGAAAGCGATGCACATGTATTAGAGAAAAAAGAATTCAGCACAATCAACAAAACAGACTCTGAAGCTATCAAAATAGATTTTGAACTGAAAAAAAGATGATTTTAAGTCGTGCAACATTCCATTTGTAGAAAAACAGCAGTCCATTTTTTAAGGGCATTGGAAAAGTGTGGAGTTAGGTTCGTTTGCAATTAGATTGCAAACGAACCTAACTCATTTTTTTATCAACTTCTTCAACTCCTCCACAGTCAAGTATTCCTTGTTTCTGTGAATCATGGCGTGGCAGTTTGGGCAAACGGGAATTAAATCTTCGGTTGGATTTACCTTATATTCTTTCTTGATTTCAGACAAGGGAATTTTATGATGCACATGAATGTATTCTTTGCCAATTTCCCCATAAACCTGCTTGAAATCAAATTTGCACGCAGCACATTTGTAGCCATGTTTTTCTAAACATTTCCTTCTTGCTTCTGGATTTCTTTCGTAAGAGTTCACAAATACCTGCTTTGTTGCTCCTTCATAATATTCTTGTGGATTTTCTATTTCGTCAGCGGTTTGGAAAACAAAATCTACTGCATACCATTTGTTTCCTTCTTTTTGGAGTTTCTTTTCTGTGAGCTCTGTGTCAAAATCTTTCATTCCAGACTTTCCATTGTCATAAGGAAACATTATGAAAATTTTCAGTCTATATTCTTCTTCGTGAACTAATTTCAGGTGTTCTTTAGACAACTTCATTGGGCCAAATCTATGTCCATTCTTCATTCTACAATCTTCATCTAGTATTAGAGTTTTATTTGTATCAATGTTATAGTCCCAAGCACCAAATATCACAAACCGTTTAGCTTTGTTGATAAATGACCAACACCTCCAAGCTTTATTGTCGCATGAAGCTCCTTGTTTTAGTATGAATGCTTTTTTGTTGCCAAATTTTTTATTTCCCGATTCTTTCATTTTCGAATTCATTTACTCAAATAGATTGCCTTCTGGGTTTGCCTTTGAAGAATAGATGTCAAGAATCTCAATTTCTGACTCAGAAAATCTATAATACATTCTATAATCAAACGGAAGCCCGACTGAGCGAACATTTGGCTTGTCGCTTTTTCTGCCCATTTCAGGATGTTGTTTTAATTTTTTACACATCTCAAAAACAGAATCGTAGAGTTTTCTGGCACTTTTATCGGAACGGTAATTCCTTGCTTGTTCAATCTGTTGCGAAAGCTCATCAAGAAAGAAATCCGAAAATATTATTTCTTGAACCATGTTTCAGTTTTTTTCTTGAACTCACTCATATTCATAGATTCCCCATTTTCAATTTGGGAGATTGAATGGTCAAGTCTTTTATGTTGCTCTTCAGACAAGATTTCTTCCTCAGTTTCAATTATTTTAAAACTTAGGTTTTGCAGTAATTGAGCAAAAAAAGTAACTTGGTTTTCAGGAACTTCTACCGTGATTTTTTTCATAATCATAAGATTTACAAATAACAACTACTTTCAAATTTAATGAAAAACCTCAAAGAATTAATATTTTTACCCGTACAAAAATAACTGGTTGTCTGACAAATTTTGTGGTGTTTAGTAAAAAGTAAAAAACCAATACGCATTTTCTACGCTTTTAGCACAGAAAATGCGCTCTTCTCCTCAAGCGTCCTCGCTTGAAGGCTACTCCACAAAAATTATCAGACTACCAAAACAACTGAACCCCACGAACAAATTCATATTTCCAAACCCAGTTTAAATTCCTACTTTTGAGCTTCCTTACCGACACCAACAACTCAAAAAGTAAGATGACCACTAAAACAGCTTTGGAAACCATTCCAATCGATTATAAAAAGAAGAAACATTCAGACGAGTTCTTGCTGAATGCCTACAAAAATCTGCTCAAACCCAGAATGATTGAGGAGAAAATGCTGATTCTGCTCCGTCAGGGGAAAATTAGCAAATGGTTTTCGGGAATTGGACAAGAAGCCATTTCCGTAGGCGCAACTTTGGCAATGGAGGAAGAGGAATTTCTTTTTCCAATGCATAGAAACTTGGGTTTATTTACAGCTCGGAATGTGCCATTTGCTCGCCTGTTTTCCCAATTCCAAGGCAAACTTTCTGGCTTTCACCAAAGGACGAGACCGCTCGTTCCACTTTCGGAAGCAGAGAACATCATATTGTTGGAATGATTTCGCATTTGGGACCGCAACTTTCGGTGGGAAGTGGCGTGGCTTTGGGAAATTTGTTGCAAGAAAATGGCAAAGTAACTTTGGCATTCACAGGCGATGGAGCGACTTCGCAAGGCGAGTTTCATGAGGCAATGAACGTGGCGGCAGTTTGGAATTTGCCCATCATTTTTGTGATTGAACACAATGGCTACGGACTTTCCACTCCAAGTAACGAACAGTTTGCCTGCAAGCAACTAATTGACAAAGCCAAAGGCTACGGCATGAAAGGCGTAAAAATTGACGGAAATAACGTTTTGGAGGTTTACGAAGCCATTCAGAAACTCCGAAAAGAAATTCAGAAAAACCCGCAACCTATTTTGGTGGAAGCCATGACTTTCCGAATGCGTGGGCACGAAGAAGCTTCTGGTACAAAATACATTCCCCAAGAACTGTTTGAAGAATGGGGAAAGAAAGACCCCGTTTCTACTTTCGAGGCTTTCCTGAAATCGGAAGGTGTGCTTTCAGATGAATTAGAAAAAGAATATCGGGCGGAAATTAAGCAAGAAATTGAGCAGGGTTTGGAAACCGCCTACGCAGAAGAAACTCCAACCGCCAACATCGCAGACGAAATCAATGATGTTTACGCACCATTCACTCCAACCGAAACAAAACCTAACGCTACTGCAAGCCAAGGAAAAACCAGCGACAAACGCTTAATTGATGCCATTTCCGATGGTTTGCGACAAGCCATGGAACGTTTCCCAAATTCTATTATCATGGGACAAGATGTGGCAGAATATGGCGGAGTTTTCAAAATTACCGATGGTTTTTTGGAGCAATTCGGCAAAGCAAGAGTAAGAAATACGCCACTTTGCGAATCGGCTATTTTGGGAATTGGGTTGGGTTTGTCCATTGTGAATCAGAAAGCAATTGTGGAAATGCAATTTGCCGATTTCGTCACTTGTGGATTCAACCAAATCATCAATAATTTGGCGAAAAGCCATTACCGCTGGGGACAAAATGCAGATGTAGTCGTGCGAATGCCAACAGGCGCAGGAGTGGCGGCTGGGCCATTCCACTCGCAATCTACCGAGGCTTGGTTCACACATACGCCAGGTTTGAAAGTGGTTTATCCCTCTTCGCCAAGTGAAGCGAAAGGCTTATTAATCGCTTCCATCGAAGACCCAAATCCTGTGATTTTCTTTGAGCATAAAGCACTTTACAGAGCCATTTCCGAACCTGTTTCCGATGAGTATTACAACCTGCCAATCGGGAAAGCAAAATTGGTTTCGGAAGGAGACGATATTTCCATCGTCACTTACGGAATGGGCGTAATTTGGGCAAAGGAAATTATGACGGAAATGGATTTTGAAGCCGATATTCTTGATTTGAGAACTTTACTTCCTTGGGATAAAGAGGCGGTGGAAGCAACCGTAAAGAAAACCAACCGAGTAATTATCTTCCACGAAGATTGCCTTACTGGTGGAATTGCAGGGGAAATTGCCTCTTGGATTTCGGAAAATTGCTTCGAGCATTTAGATGCGCCAGTGATGCGAGAAGGCAGTTTGGACACGCCAGTTCCTTTTCATGCCAACTTGGAGAAAGCTTTTTTACCGAAAGAAAGAATTAGAGAGAAGATTTTGAAATTGAAGGAGTATTAAGAAATGTGGAAATTTGGAAAATATGCGAATTTGGAAATGAATTAGATATTATCACGATTGATTTATTAAGAGAGATATTAGAGTTCAAGTTGTTGGTCTCGCAAGCTAAGACCAACAACGGCTTTGTGATTTTTTTAAGCCACACGAAATTCAATCGTGATAAAGTCTATTAAAAAAAATAATTATCTATTAACTCTGTCAGGGTTTGAAACCCTGACAGAGTTTTTTGGTATTTTGCCAAACCACCAAAAAACAATCATCTTTGCAGGCTTGTTGATTAAACACAGAGTAAACTTGTTGACTTAAAGTAAGAATAGATATTTAATTCGTAGTGTTATTCTATTTTCTATTTATTACTTGTCATACTCAATACACAATACTCATTACCCACTACTAAAAATGGCGAAGAAGAAAGACAAACCTAAATTCGAGAAGAAAGTACAAATTAAGAATAGAAAAGCCTCTTACGAATATCAGTTTTTAGATAAATACATTGCCGGAATGGTGCTGAAAGGCTCGGAAATCAAATCAATCCGACAGTCTAAAGTGAATATGCAAACGGCTTTCTGTTTGTTTATTGGCAAAGAATTATTTGTGCGAGATTTGCATATCTCCAAATATGAAATGGGCGGATTTGCCAACCACGAACCTTTGGCAGATAGAAAATTGATGCTTTCCAAAAAGGAATTGGGCAAAGTAAAAGAAGCTTTGAAAGAAAATGGCGTAACGATTGTGCCAACCAGAATATTCATTAACGATAGAGGTTGGGCAAAAATGGAAATCGCCATTTCCAAGGGTAAAAAACTCTACGACAAACGCCAAGACATCAAATCGAAAGATGTGAAGCGAGATATGGAGAGATTTTAGGATTTACGATTTAGCTGAGCCAAAAAAAATACTATGTCAGGAAATTCAGTATTCTCTTACAATTTTGAGAATACTGAATGCCTCATCCAAAACCTCTGCACTTTCAAAAGTGAAGAGGTTTTTGTTTTATTGGAAACAGATTCAGTTATATTTGGATTGTATTATTGTCATGTTGAGTTTACGAAACATCTAATTTTAATAAGATGAGATAGTTTCCTCCTAAAGTCGGACCGAGGGGTCGGAACCCTGACACAAAAATTTAAGAAACAAATAAAACCATGGAAATAAATATCTCCAATCTCGGCACAATCAAAGAAGGGAAACTGGAATTGGGGAAACTGACCATTTTGGGAGGAAAGAACAATTCGGGAAAGACTTATGTGGCTTATGCGATTTATGGGTTTATTAAGTTTTGGCGTGAAAGCCTAAATGGCGAATCAATTTTGGAAAGGCAAATAAGTAATCTATATGAAAATGGTGAGGTCATCTTAAATATGGATTGGTTATATACCGACATAGAAAAGAAACTTTCTAAAATATCTGAACGTTACTCAAAAAACATATTCGAAACATTTAATTCAAACAAAGACAACTTCTTAAATCTTTCAATCAATTTTAGTAGAGCATCAGAAGGATTTGAACTTCCTTTTTATAGAAGATTAAACGTAATCGAAGATTTATTTTTAGAGTTTACTGGAGATGATATAGACAACTCAATAAAATTATCTTTGAATACGGAAAACGCCTTTCGGAACAGAAAGAGAAGAAAGGATTCTAACAGAGAATTTCACAGAAGAATAATACTACTAATTATTTTCAGGAGGTTTACTGGGGATTCGCATATTATAACTTCTGAACGTACAGGAATTCAACTATTTCAAAAAGAACTTGATGCGAGCAAAAATGATACTTTAGAACAATTATTGCAAAAAGCTAGGAACGATAAAAAGTTTAGCTTAACTAAGTTGCTCAAAAATCAAACCGCTCGCTATTCCCTTCCAATTCGAGATAATATCAGCCAAGCTAGAGACTTATCCGAAGCCTACAAGCAAACAAGTTTTTTGGTTGAGAAAAATCCAAAATTTGAGTTGGGCGCAGAGCGAGTATCAGGCGTGAAATTCAACGTAGGTGAAAATGGCAGAATTACCATCGCTTCTAAAGAAGGAGAAGAAAAGTTCTAGATTGATTTGCATTTGGCTTCAAGTTCTTCCCGTGCGTTGTTGGGTTTGCATACGTACATCAAGCATTTGGCCAAGGAAAATGAATTGCTGATTATAGACGAACCCGAACTCAATCTCCACCCGAAAAATCAGATTTATTTGGCTCGGCTGATTGCCGAAATTGTCAATAATGGCGTTCGAGTGCTGATTACCACACACAGCGATTTCTTTTTGAAGGAAATCAACAACCTAATCGCACTCCATTCCGATTTTGAAGGGAAAGACAAAATTGTAAAGGATTATGACTATTTAGAAGATGAATTATTGTCTCCAGAAGATGTACGAGCTTACATTTGTGGAGAAGGCACGATTCGGGAAGTGGAAGTAGATGAATTCGGCTTAACCGAAACCTCTTTCGATGATGCGATGGATATGATAAATGAAATTTCTGAGGAGATTGCCTTTCATAAATCTAGTAACCCTGTGAAAGCATGAATGTCATAGAAACTATCAGAAGTGCGATTGAGAAGAAAAGCCATTTCCAGATTACCGACTCAAACGAACTGTTTATAAAAGAAGACCAAAACACAGGTACAAAGGAACTCAAAGAAGTGAAAATAACTGGATTAGATTCAGACAATACTTTTGCTTTCAAGTTTGACTGTTTCGCAAAATCATCTTCTTACCTTTCCAACAAGTTGAAAGCAATTCATAAAGGTTGTGATTGCGTGATTTTTCATCTTGACGGGAGTCGCCTTCGTGTTCTTATTTGTGAACTCAAATCCTTTCAATTTAATCGGAAGGCAGATTTGAACCCAAAATATGAAGCCACAAGAATTTGGGTGGATTATTTCAAAGAGCTACTGAAATCGTTAGAATTAGCAGACTTCACTATTGAATACGATTATTTCCTATTCTATCTCAACAAAAACAAGAAACGAGTCAGAGCATCAATTCCATATAGTTGGGAAGAGAGTCGCAAATACAAAAACATTACTTTTGTAAATGAAATTTCAAAATCTTCTCCGAAGAATTTTGCTTTGCATATAAATCAGCTTTTACAGTAATTTCCTACAAGTCTGAGGACTTGCTTACTGTCAGTTCTGAGGAACTGAAAGGCACGATTTGAACTTTCTATTTGTCTGAGTCCCAAAATCACTAATTCCCCCATGCACCTCATCCTTTTCGATTCTGCTCAATCCAGAAAACAGTTAATGCCTTTTACTTTCACTCGTTCAATTGCCGACATTCGGGTGGGGATTCTGAAAATTCAGGAGAAATGGGAGTTGCATTTCAATTCTGTTTCCCCATTGACCGAAAGCTATTTGCAGGGAAAATTTCCTGTGGAATTCGGGAAGAATAATTGCTATGTAAATTCCACCTGCTTGCCAAGCAAGAAACTGGCGAAGGCAATCAAGCGAATTAAAAAAGGCGAGGCGATTTTCTCGGAAGGGAAATTGGTCGCTTTCTGCACGGAAGGACGGATTGAGGATTGTTCGGAAGTTCAAGATTTTGTGAGAAATTCCGAATGGAAAAGTAGCGAGTTCAAATATAATCTGAATTGGCTCGAAAACAGATTAAGTATTTTCCAACTCAACCGAGCGGAAATCATTGCTGATTTTGGTTGGATTACGAAGAACCGACAAAGTGAGGAAATCTCCGACCCGCACACAATTGTTTATGGGGAAGAGAATGTTTTTGTGGAGAAAGGCGCAAAAATTCGGGCAAGTATCCTGAATGCTGAAGACGCACCAATTTATATCGGGAAAAATGCAGAATTGCACGAAGGAAGCATTATAAAAGGTGCATTTGCACTTTGCGAAAATGCTTTTGTGAACGTGGGCGGGAAAATGCGTGGAGACACCACCATTGGCCCATTTTGCAAAGTGGGCGGAGAGGTCAGCAATTCCGTGATTTTCGGTTACAGCAATAAAGGACACGAGGGCTATCTGGGCAATTCGGTTGTTGGGGAATGGTGCAATTTGGGTGCAGATACCAATACTTCCAACCTCAAAAACAATTATGGATTGATTAGTATTTGGGATTATGATTCCCAGAAAATGCAACCATCCAATTCCCAACATTGTGGTTTAATGATGGCAGACCATGCAAAATGCGGCATCAACACCATGTTCAATACGGGAACGGTGGTTGGAGTGAGCAGTAATATTTTTGGAGGAGATTTCCCAGCCAAACACATTCCCTCATTCGCTTGGGGAGGAAAAACCTTCGAGCCTTTTAGGCTGGAAAAAGCCTATGAAGTGGCTGAAAGAATGATGGAAAGGCGGAAAATGGAGTTCACAGATTTGGATAGAGAAATTTTTGAAAGGGTTTTGGAGTTGGATGGAGTGAAAGAATAAGGAAGAAAGAGGAAAGAGGAAAGAAGGAAGAAGAAAGAAGAAAGAAGGAAGAAGAAAGAGGAAAGAAGAAAGAGGAAAGAAGGAAGAAGAAATAAGAAATAAGAAAGAAGAAAGGGGAAAGAGGAAGGAAGAAAGACATGTAACTGCAAACATAGAAATCCTGCCTATCTTCAAATCCTGTGAATCCTGATTCTATTTGGGATTGGCGAATTTGGGGAAAAGGAAGAAGAAAGAGTAAAAAGTTATCAATTCAATTTATATGTCAGATAATAGAACAGAGAAAATAATCAGCATTCGTACCAAAATAGAGAAGGCGATTGTTTCTGAGAAGTCAAGTCAATTCGAGCGATTCCAAAACGCCACACTCCGCCCAATCATTAAATTCCAACACGGACTCATCATCCAAATCGCAAAATCCAAACTCCAAAAAAAGCAACAGGAGTTTCAGAACCTTTCTGAACAAAAGCAGAAAGATTATTTGGAGAATCTGCTGATGAGAGATAATAACTTTCGGCAAACAATGGCAGGAATTATCGTAGGATTTTTTACCTCGGAAGAATATGGGGATTATGCGGAAATGAAATCGGAAATCAACAGAAGAATCATTCAGATAATTAAGCAAAGGCTTTGGGACAGTCTGGGGGAATTGGTATTTGATTGAAACAAAATGGTTGAGATTTAAACCATAAGTAGTCAGACGAAATTATCGTAACATCTTATTTTTTGTAAGATGCTTATTGTCAATACATAATTGGTAGTGTGAAATAGGTAAGGCTACTCTATGGATAATTCGGCACAAGCGGAGTGCCGCCCAGCGGACGCTCAATGCCATTAAGTTAAGGAGATTCGTCTTCAGTCGGAGACTGATTTCCATTTTCGGCACAGGTTCAGAGAACCTGCGCCAGCGTGTCACGCTGGTTCGAGCGTCCACGCTCGAACCAATTCACACTAACTTAACGGCATTGAGCGGACGCTTGCGCTATGGTTTTTATTTTGTTATCCTTGCCAGCTTATCACTACCACGTAATTTACTATGGCATCGGCCATCCGACTTTCTATTTTGCCTGAATAATGGGTTTAAAAATCTGACTATCAGCAGATTAACTGTATTGTTTTTAGGTTGGTCAAAATTTGAGATTTCATGTATTGCATTATTTTTAGATTTGATGAAAAGCTATATGGAAATAATTAGACTAAATGTAACAATGTCAAAATATTGATTACCAAGTATTTGAGCCATCCTTAATTCTTAATTCTTAATTCTCAATTTTTAATTTTTAATTTCCCCAATCCATAATTGTACTTATCAAATACATAACTCATAATTGGGGTACTTACTTACCTTGCTTTCTTACTAAGCAATAGAGATTAAATATTTTCCTATTTCAACTACTCTAGTTGTCTGAAAATCTGTTATTTATATAACTTTGGACTGACGACTAATGACTTTGGACTACTTATCTTTCTATTTTTAACTTGTACTTATTTCTATGGCAAGATTCATCAGCAAACAGAAGCATGAGATTGGGCGGTCTCCAGACGAATTGTTTTTTCGTGGAGTCCAAAAAGCAGAACGATATTCTACTTAGGGTAATCGACTTTGATTCGGTCAATTTGGAGGAGAAGCAAATCAACGAGATTGGGGAAATAGAGCAATACAAGAATAAAGAATCGGTTACTTGGCTCAATATTGATGGATTGCACAGAACCGATGTGATTGCCGAACTAGGCAAAACCTTTGATTTCGATAGCTTGATGATGGCAGATATTCTGAACACGAGTTCTCGCCCCAAAATGCACGAATACAATAATTGCCTTTATGCCTCAATAAAAATGTTGCAATTAGATGAGAAAACAGGCAAGGTTTCCATGGAGACTCTGAGTTTAGTCATGGATGATTCTGTATTGATTTCCTTCCAAGAAAGACGGGGAGATGTGTTTGAGCCTGTTCGGGAGCGAATCCGCAATCAGAAGAAAAGAATTCGGGGTTCTGGGACAGATTACCTCATGTTTGCCTTGCTCGATATTGTGATTGATAATTACATTTATGTCTTGAGTGTTTTTGGAGACAAAATAGAGGCTTTGGAGGAAAATCTACTCAATAATCCACCATCTTCTATTCTCGATGAAATAAATAGCTACAAAAAAGAACTCAATTTCATACGCAGAAATATAAAACCTGCCAAGGAAATGCTTTTTGCGCTCTCCAAAGTAGATTCTAAATTCATGGAATACAGCACCGATGTGCATTGGAAAGAGTTGCTTGACAACATTAGCCAAGCAAACGATTCTGCAGAGGGATATCGGGAAATCCTCTCCGACCAACTGAACATTTACCACACCACAATCAGTAGCAAACTGAACGATGTGATGAAATTTCTGACCATTTTCTCAGTGATTTTCATTCCACTCACTTTCATTGCAGGGATTTATGGGACGAACTTCGAGTATTTACCTGAATTGTCCTACAAATACAGCTATTTCATTATGTGGGGAGTGATGATTGTTACGGCAATTGGCATGTTGTTCTATTTCCGACACAGAAAGTGGATTTGAAATTCGGAATGCGATTGTTGGTTTTAAACCTCATAGAGTTGTCTAGTCAAAAATCTAGGTAAATTGACCCAATCCAGCGAATCGTGGTTTATCTTTGTAGGGAAACCATTCTGTAGAGAATAGCGTTGATAAAGTTACGAGAAATAAAAACCGATAGATTATGATTACTATAACTGATAAAGCAAAAACAAGGATTGTGGAACTTCGCTCCGAAGAAGGGAAAAACGACAATCATAATATCCGTGTTTCCGTGCAAGGTGGCGGTTGTTCAGGATTGATGTACGATTTGGATTTCGATGAAAAAATCAAAGAAGGCGACCAAGTTTTCCAAGACAAAGACGTAAAGATTTTAGTAGATAAAAAAAGCTTGCTTTACCTTTTGGGAACAACCCTGGATTTCACGGACGGATTGAACGGAAAAGGCTTCCAATTCATCAATCCGAATGCCAGCAGAACTTGCGGTTGTGGGGAAAGTTTTTCTGTGTAATTCTGGTGAAATGAAATAATTCATGATAGAAACCCTTGCCAGATTGTTCTGACAAGGGTTTCTATTTGAAGCACAGATTTTTATTCGCAAAACTATTGCCTATTCAAAAAACATTTTTACTTTTGCAATCCCAATTGCAGACAAAGCGAAAGGAAACAGTCTGATTCCGTAGCTCAGTTGGTAGAGCATCTCACTTTTAATGAGAGGGTCCTGGGTTCGAATCCCAGCGGGATCACAAGAAAAGCCTTCCATTCGGAAGGCTTTTTTGCGTTTAGAACTATTTCTTTTTTGGAGAAAACTAGAAACAGATTTTTAAAAGTTATATTTGTGTAGGTTTATTTATAAACACAATCCACAGAAATATGGAACAGCTTCTCATAAAAATCCCTTCTGAACAACTAGATTTTGTTACGCAATTGCTTTCTCAACTCAAATTTGAGGTCGAGGTTGAAAAAGTGGATGAGCCAACAAATAAATTGTGCAAAAAAGATGAGGAAAAAATAGCAGAGGGCATTCGTCAAGCTAATGCAGGACAAACTAAGCCTTTTGAAGAGTTACATGACGAAATTAAACAATGGCTTACAAAATAAAATATACGCCATCTTTCAGGAGCGACTTGCTTGACCAACTGGAACGATTCAAATTGTTTCGTTCAGAAAGAAGCGCAGAACAGTTTTATGACTCGATAACTCACAATATTAGAAAATTGTCATCAAATCCTAGAATTGGACAAATAAGCCATGTGAGTTCTGAAAAAATACATTCCATCAGAACAGATTATGACTTCAGAATTTATTACAGAATAAGCCAAACAAAGGAGGTTGAACTCATTCGTCTGATTTCCACCAAAGCCAATCCAGAAAACAATCCTTATCTTTAGTTTTTATTAATCCCCCTTTTTTCTCCTCTAGCTTCGGCTCAAATTTCTTCCACCAATGCTGGAAGGCGAGAATTGCCCAAACTTGGTTTTGGTCATAATTGGAAGTCTCAAAAATGGTTTTTTAATTTGTAAAGAAACTTTTGAAAACTACTTGAACCGAAAGAATTAAAATCAATCTTCATAGTAAAATATCTCCGCTCGAAAAATCACTTCTGACTCCTCATGTAGTGCAATTTCAGACAATCTGCTGTGTTTGTAATTGTACGTATTGAATAAATTCAGATAATTAGTTTCCCGTTTGGTAATATTTCTTTTCAAATCATATTCATAAAGTTCAATTTCATCATTTTGCTCGTGTAGATAAAGCAACCCTAAAATATCCATAAAGATGATTTTATACGGCAGCATGGATTTACCTTTGTAGAAAAACTCTTTTTCTGACTTATGTCCGGTTATCTTACGCAACCTCTGCAAAGAATCGTAACTGTATATAAAGCTAATCTCAAATGATTTGCCAATACTAACTTCTCTGCTAGAAAGCTTGCCAAATGAGTTGTAAAAATATTTAGTTTGGATTGAATAATTTATGTTAGCGTTTTTGGCAATTATTTTCCCAGTAGAATCATATTTGACTTCTATGAACAATTGGTTTGTTTTCGATTGATTTTGCTCTTCTAAGCTTGGCTCTAAGAATATTTCCGAGAAAAAGGTGGGCGCAAAAGGAGGTTTTTGATAGTGGTAATAGTTATTTGTTGAATCAGTCAAATTACTTATCTGTTCAATAAGTATTGGTCTGTTCTCGAGATTCGATTCAGAGCTATACGATGTCTTGTATGTGAAAATCAAATCTCCATCTGAGTGAATTATTTCTCTCGACACTTCCCTGTCAAAGTCATCGTAATGAAATCGTATAGAGTCATACTTTCCAATTTCAGTTCCTTCAAATATTTTGAGAGAGGGTTTTCCATTTTTGTTGTAGAAATTCTTTTGTTCTAAAATTGATTTACTTGAATTATTTACTATTATCCAGATTTCCAAACTATCGCAACTCGAACACTCAATGGTTTTACTGTCAATATGATGTATTGGCATCACACTTTCTTCTGGAAAAACCACCTCTTGAGCAGACAAATTCGCAGTAAGCAGTAAGAAAAATAGAATGGTAAGTCGAACCATGTTGTGGTTTTGAAGTTGGGACAAGTAATCAATACTGAACAGAATACTTTTGAAAAACCATCGGAAAAGGGTACTGAAAATGCAAAGTATGTTGCTTAGCTTTGTATCATGGACAGAGAACGATTTGAAAAATATAAATCCCTGCAATATTGTACAAATGCAGATTGCAAGCATTTCAATGAGATAGGTGCAGGCAATATCTGTACTGGTTCCAGCCGGAAGAATCAGGTGTACTGCAATAATTGCAAAAGTCGGTGGGTGGTTACCAAAGACACCTTTTTCTTCGGCCTGCGCAGTGATATATCTGTGATAGTAAGTGTACTGAAAGAGCTCTCTGAGGGCAAAAGCCGTAGGGCAGTCGCAAGGACGACCGGTGTATGCATGAAAACACAGAACAGGTGGATAGGGCTTGCCGCTGAACACATTGAGCTGATCAGTCATCATTTAGAGGAAGGCCTTCATCTGGACAGAGTCCAAATAGATGAATTCTGGAGTTTTATTTCAAAAAAAAGAGCGCCTTACAGCAGAGGAGAAATCTGAAAACCCAGAAACGGTGGGCGACAGGTGGACTTTTGCGGCTGTTCTGCCAGAAAGCAGCTATCTCCATGTGGTTCATAGCGGTCAGCGAAATCAAGAGGAGGCAACTGCCTTCGTTGAGCAAATCAGAGAGCACAGTGATGGCTCGGCCCCCTTTTTTGAAAGTGATGGCTGGTTTTATGAGGAGGTTTTGACGGACGTGTACAGTACACTTCAAGAAGTTCCCTATAAGGGCCGGGGGCGCAGGCCATTGCCTATAAAGGTAGCAGACCAATCGTTAAAATATGCACAAGTCGTCAAAGAGCGCAAGAATGGCAAAATAACTAGGATATCGACCCGCATCGTATTGGGCGATGAGTTGGAGATTCTTGAGATTTTGGATAGAAGCGAGCGTTGCAATACCATTTCCACCTCTTTTGTGGAAAGCCGAAATGGTGCTTTTCGCAAAGACAATAAGCGCCTGGCACGTAAGACCAAGTGCCACTCCAAGAAAGTCGAGCCACACGATGCCCATGTGATTTTCCTGAAAGGGGTATATAATTTGACGAAAGAGAATGAAAAATTTAAAATTCTTGTCAACCCTGAGGCAAAACTATTTGAAACGAAGTACAAAAAGGTTTCTCCTGCCATGAAACAAGGATTGGTTACTCGAATTTACTCTTTAGAAGAACTATTAATGATGAAGCCCTTGATGTTTAGCATACTTTAAATGTGCAGTACCCGGAAAAGGAAGTATGTACTTTAGATTTTTTAGGCAATTTATTATTTAGATAGGGATAGAATATTTGGAGCTTTCTAAGTCTTTGGAGCAAAACTCTTTCATTTTCCTCAATCCTCACATCACCGAATCAGCTAATCCTCCTTTTCCTCCTCCAACTTCGGCTCAAATTTTTTCCACCAATGCTGGAATGCCAGGATTGCCCAAACTTGATTTTGGTCGTAATTGGAAGTCTCAAAAATAGTTTTCTTCAATTTTTTGGTAAATTCTACCGAGAAAACGCCTTGCTCCTCCACAAATTTATCATCCAGCATTTCTTGCACCCAACCTTTGAGTGCGCCTTTATAACCTTTCATTAGGGGGACATCGAAACCATGTTTTGGGCGTTTATAAAGTTCTT
The DNA here is from genome assembly GCA_963729615.1 of uncultured Cytophagales bacterium. GTDB lineage: Bacteria > Bacteroidota > Bacteroidia > Cytophagales > Flammeovirgaceae > JBLIFI01. Next base: position 244,284 of record CAVSOI010000012.1, on the reverse strand, counting down.
TTGGTAACAAATGGCGAACGGCATCTTGCAAGACTCGCTTTTTCATGCCACCGTTTATTTTATAATTGGCGGGCAGACTAAAAGCAAAATTCACAATTTTATGGTCGAGGAACGGAACTCGCACCTCCAAACCATTCGCCATAGACATAGAATCTACTTTGTGCAACATATCGTTTGGCAAAAGTAATGTGGAGTCTGCATAGAGAATCTCGTTGAAATCCTCTCCTTCTATATTCTGTAAAATTTCCGTTTTCCGTTTTGCGTATTCTTCCCAATCAACCTTATCTAAAGTCTCTCCAGAAAACATCTTTTTCACGCCTTCTTCTGATTGCCAACTGGTCAAAAACCAATATCGGTCTTTTGGCGAGTGATTCATTCCCTCGGCAAATCGGTGGAATTGGCGCACCGTATTTCCAATTTTCGTGTTCCTGTTTTTTGGCAACCAGTTCAAAACTGGGAGTGAGCTTTTCAGCATTTTTGCCATCAAGCCATTTTCCCTTGCCTTAAATTCGCCCAAATATTTGTTGTAACCTGCAAAAATCTCATCTGCGCCATCGCCAGAGAGTGCCACGGTTACATCTTGTGTAGTTCTTTGGCAAAGAATATAGACTGCAATTTGCGAAGCATCGGCAAATGGTTCTCCGTAGAAATCGAGCAAAGTGGAAATGTGCTGATAGAAATCGTCATTCGTCAGCTTGAAAGTTGTATGGTTGGTGTCATATTTTTTTGCCACCATTTCCGCATATTTCGTCTCATCGAACATCGGCTCATTTTGGTAACCAATCGAAAACGTGTTCAGGTGGTTGGTATGTTTCGAGGCCAACGCCACAATTGCCGAAGAATCAATTCCACCGCTCAAAAATGCGCCCAAAGGCACATCGGCAATCAATCGCTCTTTTACCGACTCATCCAATAACTCCAACAAACGCTTTTGAGACTCTTCATAACTCAGCGCATTTTGGTATGTGCAACCCTTGCTATAAGGCACTTTATAATACTGTTGGATTTTGATGTCCCGCTTTTTGACACGCATAAAGTGCCCGGGCATCAGTTTGAAAATATTTTTGAAAATGGAGTTTGGAGCAGGAATATAGTTGAATTGGAAATATTGATAGAGCGATGCAAAATCCACCACTCTGGGAATTTTGTACGCCAACATACCGCTCATTTCCGAGGCGAAAACGAATTTGTCTTCGTCCATGAAATAAAGCAAAGGCTTGATTCCCAGTCGGTCTCGGGCAATGAAAAGTTCGTCAGTTTCGGCATCGAATACGCAGAACGAGAAAAATCCATCCAGTTTATTCAAGCACTTTTCGCCTTCTTTAATGAAAATCTGCAATAGCACTTCCGTGTCTGTTTCCGAAGTAAACTCCACGCCATCTGCCATTAACTCCTCCCTAATCTGCTTAAAATTGTAGATTTCCCCGTTATAAACAATCGTATATCTGCCAGATTCATCGCTCATGGGTTGGTTTCCTGCCGGAGACAAGTCTAAGATAGATAAACGCCTGTGCGCCAAACCGATACGTTCCTCCACAAACATCTTACCCAAATCTGGGCCACGATGCGCCTGGGCTTCGTTTGCCTGACTCATGTTAATCATGTAGAGTCTGCCAATCTCGTTAAAAGCTAATATTCCTGTAATTCCACACATAAAAAGTAGTGAGTAGTGAGTAGTGAGTATCAAGTAACAAGATCAGCAATTTCTTATATTGCGAAATTTCCTTCATTTTTGGCTAATAGAGACTTCTTAGCCTTTATTGAGTATAGGTATATCGGGATAGGTCGCCTAAATAGTTCGAGCATCCGCTCGGACTTGTCATTCGTTGAAGCGTCCGCTTCAAAAAGTGCTGTGCGCTCTAAACCGATATTCCTAATTGAGTATTAGCGAGTTTCCTAACTAGCAAATACTCAATCTGCCTTAAACTGGCCATTTTGGCTATTTCTTAAGAAAACAGAGAATACTAAGACTATCAATAATTAGACAAATTGCCTTTTTTGACCTCTATTGTGCCATCATATTTTCCATATAAGAGATTGCTGCAACAAGATAAAGTTACTCGTACTTCGTTGATGATTCGAAAGGCTCAATCAATAAATCTGACCAATGAAACTGTAGCCGATAAACTCCAGTTTGTCGGAATCTTATTGAATTGAAATTGGTCGAACAAAGTAGCAAAAAAACTATTTTGTCAACTTCCAAACAAATACTAATATGCAATATCGAAAGTTTTGAATAGAAAAATCTTTTTTCCTTCCTCTTTCTTCTTTTCTCATAAGTAAGTAACAAGACAAAAGTATCATGTATCAAGAAAACAAATAACAAGCTGATTTTCAGATACTTGAAAATATTAATTACAAGGCTATTTCTGTCCAAGCACTTAGTCTAGCTTAAATATATCCCTATTTTGAGGTCTTAACAATCTCATTTCTAAATAATTACAAAGGGTGCGACCCTCCGCTAATAAATAGCACAACGTGCTTAGCATTGAAATCCTTGAAAATGATTGCTTCGGCAACCGTTTTCTAAAGCTTCGCTATTCCAACTCTTTCTTTTTGATTAGATTTGCCTTAAAGTCCAATTCATGGTACTGAAAAAAATCAGATAATGAATCGAATTTCTGTGGTCTGACCTTCGGCAGGATTCTGCTAGAATCAAATAGCCAATGCTGTTGCCAACAACACCCCTGCCAAGGTCTTGACTTCCTGAAATGTATAATAGTAGCATGGCTAATTTGTCAATTCGCAGTTTCGCTAATTCAGCAATTCGCCAATTAAATAACGCATCGTAATTCGATAAATCAGAAAATTAAATGAATTTATACCAAACACTCCAACAAAAACCATTTCTCATTTCTGGCCCTTGCGTCATTGAATCTCAAGATTTGCTGATGCGAATTGCCGAGCGAGTGAAACTCATTGCCGAGGAGTTGGACATTACCTACATTTTCAAAGCTTCTTTCGATAAGGCAAACCGCACTTCGGTAGATGCGTTCCGTGGGCCGGGTTTGGAGGAAGGATTGCGCATGATGGAGAAAGTGAAGAAGGAATTCGATTTGCCATTGACCACAGATATTCACGAACCTAATCAGGCAAAACCTGCTTCGGAAGTGATTGACATTCTGCAAATTCCCGCCTTTTTGTGCCGACAAACCGATTTGCTCTTGGAAGCTGGCAAAACCAATAAAATTGTCAATATCAAGAAAGCACAATTCTTAACTGGAGCAGATATGATTCACCCAGCGAAGAAAGTGGAAAGCACGGGAAATAAGCAAATTATGCTCACAGAGCGAGGAAACAGCTATGGAAACAATAATTTGGTTGTTGATTTCCGAAACATTGTCGATATGCAACAATTTGGCTATCCAATCATTATGGATGTTACGCACTCCTGCCAAAAACCTGGCGGAGCAGGAAGTAGCACGGCAGGAAATCGGGAATATGCGCCATTTTTCGCCAGAGGAGCCGCTTCAATGGGCGTTCGAGGATTTTTCTTCGAGACACACCCCAATCCTTCCGAAGCAAAATCTGACGGGCCAAATATGATTCCGCTCGATGAGTTCAAAGAGTTATTGATTTCTGTGATGAGACATGTGGAAGGGAAATGAAAAGTTGAGAAAAAAACCATTTTTATTAGAACACCTACAATCATAGTATGAAGAAGAATATTTTAGTTTTATCTATTTTGTTTGGATTGATTTCAAGCAATTCTTTTGGGCAAAATGAGATTAAAATTTCCACCGAAAACAGGGATTCAGTAAATTTTTACAACATCAATGAGTTTTACTTTACTCATCAAGTTTTTGCAGATGCGTTTTTTATGACTGATTTGTACAAACAGCTTGATTATGATGAGATGGCAAAAATCTTAAAGACTGTTTTATTCAAAATAGACAATAAGAATAAGGTTGAAGTTTCTATATCTTAGGAAAAAGGAGCTGATTCTAAGTTAGTATTTCTCGTAAAAGAGAATACAGAAGGTGGAACTCTATTCGCACTAATGACAAATTTCGATTCCGAAAAACGGAAGTTCACTAAGAAATTAGATGAAAAAAAATCATTGGTTCGTTGGTACTTCGTAAAAGAAGGGAAATTAGTTTATCGCAAAGACAAAGATTTGTATTCGGTAAAACTTGAAGAAGAGAAAAAAACAAAGCCAATTTATGAGCTTATAGATTTTTACTTGTTTGATGATAATCAAGAAAATGATGAGAAAGTAGTAGAATTAATTAAGGATGTAATCAATAGTGAAAGCTCCAGTAAAATAGATGTTTTATACGCAAAATTATATTTGGGCGAATTTAATTTAATGAATGGTAATTTTGAAGAGGCTGAAAAATCACTCATTGAGTTAAAAGGGTATTTCAATAGACATAAAGATAATGGCATTACGAATCAATATTCCCTAATTATTGAAATGGCAGAAACAGAGTTGGAATTGATGAGGAGAATTAAGAATTAAACTAAAGTAACCTCATTTTCTAATCTAAATAAAATTGGTATCCTTCGTCTTGATACTTGATACTAACTACTTGATACTTCCAAATGCACAAACTCGGAATCTCCCTTCTCGAAAAAGATAAAATCCAACTAGGTTTAATTGACTCTAAAGGAAACTGCGATGAATTTAAGGTTTTGGATATAGAAATCAATTCTGAATTGGCGGATAAATTGATTCAGGAAATCTCCAACTTCGATACAGAAATTGAAGGAATTGGAATGGTAATTCCCAGAAAATTTGCTGTTGGAGATTTGAAAACTGAACTCTCCGAAAAGCTAAATTTGCCTGTTGGAATCGGCTATTTGGGAAATGCCTCGGCTAGTTACGAATCGAGGTTCGGTTTTGGACGAGAGGAAGCCAATTTTGTAACTATAGATTTGCACAACCGACATTTGGAAGCGGGAATTTTCGTGAATGGTAAGCTTTCGGTCGGGAAAGATGGTTTGGCTGGCGACTTGGGGAATATGTTGGTAAATGCTTACGGCAAACACTTTCCCGTCTCCAACTACTTTTCCCATGCAGGAATTGTGGATTCCACGACTCGCCTAATGGCAAATGCCTACACGGAAAGTCCGCTCAGAGACATTGCCTATTCTAATCTGACTGCTCAGGAGATTGTGAATCAGGCTAAAAACGGAGATGCGTTGGCAATCAATGTTTTTGATGAATTGGGGAAAATTCTAGGACTAAAACTATCGGATATTGTCAACTATTTCAGCCCGAAGAAATACATTATCAGTAGCGATTTAACTGATTTTGCCAAGCTGATTTTCAAGCCTGCTGCCAAGAATATGGATAAAAACCTGCTTGCGATTTTCAAGGGAAAAGTGAGTTTACATATTTCCGAACTGGAAGGAGAGGAGTCAAATGCAGTTCGAGCGAGTTCGCTTGTCTAACAAATGCTTGAAGGACTGAATTTGCAAAATCCAACCATATAAAAGTAGTTTTAAACGTATGATTTTCACTTGCCAACCCTAAAAAACATTTCAATTTACTTTTTGTGGTTAAAGTAGGTTAAAAAGAAACCCGTATCTTTGCCGAACTTTTGTCAAAAGCTAGTTTCGCTTGTCTCTTAGTTCACAAGCGTACACTCGCTCGGAAAAAAGAGTTGAATTTGGCAAGTCGCCAATTAAGTAGTACAAAGTCTTAAGTCGTCAGTCCAAAGTTGCATAAGTAGTTGATTGTCAGACAATCTAAAGACTTGAAACAGGAAAGCATTTAACAATAACTACTTACCATTTGATTTCAAGAATCCACAAATATATGTTCAGCGGAAATTTTGCCAGATTATTTATTTTAATAATAGTTACATCAGTTATTTTTAGTGCTTGTGAAACAGACACCTTGAGGCTGGATGGCGGGCTTAATGATGGAGTTCAGTATATTGACACAGTTGGCTTTGAACTTATAACAATGATGACCGACTCGGTAAATACGACCAATCAAAACAGATTATTGGTCGGGAGATATAGTGATGACAATTTTGGGAGTTTAAAAGCCACATCCTACTCAAACCTTGTAGGCATAACTGATTCAGTAAGTATTTTACGTAGTGGAGTCTCGTTAGATAGTATTTTCTATGACTCCGTAACTATGGAACTTCGCTATGATTATGTATATGGAGAGGTAGATTATAGCAAATCTCAAAAATTTGTTGTCCACGAATTGGCGGCACAGGTTGATACATCAGTTGATAAGCTATATTATAAGTTTGAAAGCCTTCCATTAGTAGATTCAAATATTCTTGAAGACACTACTATTACTCCTAATGACGGTACGAATTTATTCCTCCTGAAATTAAATCAATCTTTTGGGCAGAAGATTTACGACAAAGCACTCACAGGAAGCATAGATAGTTCAAATCCACTTTCGGACATTACCAAAGGAGTTGCTATTTCTACGGATGATGATGCAGAGAATATGTATGGATTTAACCTGTTTTCTGGAAATAGCTTACAGTCTTCTATAAGAGTCCATTACCACTATATCCTTAGCGGAGATACAATCAATACGAACATAATTCTACTTTTTGCGAAAAGATTTCACCAGCTAGAGCAGGATTTTTCGGGAACTCCACTTGCCACGCTTTCTCCTAGCAATCCAATCAATTCTAAAGACAATAACAACCTTGCTTATATTCAGCCAAGCGCAGGAATTTATACATTTATGAGATTCGATGATTCGGACATAAACAGGTTTTCCTTCGGGAGTAAAGTCGCAATCAATAGCGCAAAACTCTATTTGAGTCCAGCGGTCGGAACTAACACAGAGGAAGCACCTGCACTTCCTATACTTCAATTCCCATTTGCTACTGCAAGCAAAGAATTTGCTACCATCAATAATGAAGGCAATTTTCTCAATTTGCTCAGAGATGATGCAGGAAGAGCATTGTCTATGACTTATAATACGAGCGCAATGGAATATACATCTCCTGCCAGCATTACCAATTATATTCAGAGCGTAGCAAACGGAGACTTTGAGAATGACGGATTCTTTATCACGGGAGAGGTTTTTAGAACTGTAGGGAATACTGTTATTGATGTAAGTGCCTCTAATGTCAACAAACTAGTAATCGGAAACAGGAAATATGATAATCCAGAAGGATTTCCGACTCAACTGAGAATATTTTATACAAGATTTGATTAGAATTAGTAACTATTCAGATTGGAAAAACATCGTAGTTTCAGAATTTCTTTTGTGAATCATTTCAAAAATACGCAAACTTTATACGTTTTTCGCTCACGAGAAACGTATATGTAAAAGAGTATGTTTGGATTGATTTTTTGGGAATTTTACGAGATTTTCAAAATAGGCTTTCTAGGCATTTTCTCCCCACATAGCCAAAGCTATGTGGGGAGAAAATAACGAAGGTAGCATTTTTGAAAAGCCGTAGAAACCAAAAATAAGTCGATTCAAACATGCTCTAAAGTTTCATCATTTATTTAAAATTCAAGTTTATGTGTGGGATTGTAGGATACATTGGTCATAGAAATGCTGTTGAAGTCCTAATTAAAGGATTGAAGAGGTTGGAATACCGTGGCTATGATAGTGCGGGAATTGCACTTCTCAACTCAGATAATGAACTCAACATATACAAAAAGCAGGGAAAAGTTCAGGAGTTGGAAAAACTCACAGCAGGAAAAGACATTAGTGGAACGGTCGGGATTGGGCATACTCGCTGGGCAACTCATGGCGTTCCGAACGATGTAAACGCACACCCACATACGGGTTCTGCAAATGGAATCGCAATGGTTCATAACGGAATTATTGAAAATTACGCTACCATAAAAAAAGACTTGGAGCGAAAAGGACATGTTTTCTTGAGTGAAACCGATACAGAAGTGTTTATTCATTTCATTGAAGATATTAAAACCCATAATAAATGCCCTTTGGAAGAGGCTGTTAGATTGGCACTCACGCAAGTAGTTGGCGCTTATGCCATCGCCATCATTTCCCAAGATGAGCCAGACAGACTCATTGCAGCCAGAAAAGGAAGTCCGCTCGTGATTGGAGTTGGAGAAGATAAAAAAGAGTTTTTCATCGCTTCCGATGCGACACCAATTGTTGAGTTTACCAAAGATGTTGTCTATTTGAACGACCAAGAAATTGCCGTGATTGGCAATGGAGAAGTGACCATCAAAACGGTGGATGATGAGGTGCAAGATCCTTATATTCAGACTGTTGATATGGAGTTGGAAGCAATTGAAAAAGGTGGTTACGAACATTTCATGCTGAAGGAAATATTCGAACAGCCCAACTCAATCAGCGATTGTATGAGAGGGCGTTTGGTTTCCAAAGACAATCATGTTCGTTTGGGCGGAATAAGGCATCATTTGAAAGATTTGGTAAGTGCAAAACGAATTATAATTGTTGCCTGTGGTACATCTTGGCACTCTGGCTTGGTGGCAGAATACTTGATAGAAGAGCTTGCCCGCACTCCAGTAGAGGTGGAATATGCCTCAGAGTTTCGTTATAGAAATCCAATCATAAACGAAGGCGATGTTGTAATTGCCATTTCCCAATCGGGAGAAACTGCCGATACTTTGGCGGCCATCGAAATCGCTAAATCCAGAGGAGCAATTATCTTGGGGATTTGTAACGTAGTAGGCTCATCAATTGCGAGGGTTTCCGATGGAGGTGCTTACACACATGCCGGGCCAGAAATCGGAGTGGCAAGCACAAAGGCTTTCACGGCTCAATTAACAGTTCTTACACTTATGGCATTGATGATTGCCAAAGAGAAAAAAACAATCAGCGAAAACCAACTGAAAGATTTGATTCGAGAATTGGAGTCTGTTCCTAAAAAAATAGCCCAAGCACTCGAAAATACAGATAAGATTGAGTACATCGCAGATTTATTCAAAGATGCCACCAATTTCCTCTATCTAGGAAGAGGCTTTAATTTCCCAGTAGCTTTGGAAGGCGCATTGAAGCTGAAAGAGATTTCTTACATTCATGCAGAAGGCTACCCAGCTGCGGAAATGAAACACGGCCCAATCGCCTTGATTGATGCGGAAATGCCTGTAGTTTTCATTGCCACAAGAGATAGCTCTTACGATAAAATTGTTTCCAACATTCAAGAGGTGAAAGCCAGAGGTGGCAGAGTCATTGCCATTGTTACCAAAGGCGATGCGCTGATTCCCAAAATGGTAGATTATGTGATTGAAGTACCAAGTGCACATGAAATAGTAATGCCCATGATTTCGGTCATTCCATTGCAACTGCTTTCCTACCACATTGCCCTCATGCGTGGTTGCAACGTGGACCAACCTAGAAATCTGGCGAAATCTGTTACTGTAGAGTAGTTTGTTCTGAAATATTCAGGCTAGAATGATTGATACGTATTTACAAGAATAGTAAAATCAAAAACCTCTTCACTTTCAAAAGTGAAGAGGTTTTCTGACAATCTATCCATCTATCAATCTAGCCATCTACCAATCTAACCATCTAAATCAATTTCGCAATCGCCAACTCCAACGCCTTGTTAGACAAGCCCGTGTTGCCAGGACTTGCTCTTTTCAATTCTTGCATCGCTTTCAAGATTCTGGCAGAAGTGTCTCCAAAAATCGCTCTATCGGTAGTTTCTACTTCGTTTTCCATCAAATAGGCAAAGACACGGGCCATGCCACAATTGGCAATGAAATCGGGAATTACCGCCACGTGGGAATCTGCATATTCAAAAGTTTCTCCATAGAAAATTTCTGGGTCTTTGAAGGGGACATTTGCTCCCGAAGAGATCACCTCTAAGCCATTATTGACCATTCTTGTGATTTGTGCCGTATCTACCAAGCGAGAACCTGCGGCAGGAACAAAAATTTCTGCGCCAATATCCCAAACCGTTCTGTCAGCTTCCTCAAAAGGAATCAATTTGGATGCAGTCAATTTTCTGTTTTGTCGGTTGATGAGCAAGGATTTCACTTCCTCGAAAGAGAAGCCATCTTCATTCATTACGCCACCGTCTCGGTCGGTAATTGCCACTATTTTCACTCCAGCTTTTGCCAAATAGAAACCTGCAGCCGCACCCACATTTCCCCAACCTTGAATGAATGCCCGCTTGCCACGGAAATCTCCATCCCACAAACGGTAATAATGCAATATGGATTCTGCCACTCCGTAACCTGTAATCAAATCGGCAACGGTATATTTTTTCATCAACTCGGGCGTGAACTCCAAATCTTCCACCACTTTGGAAACTCCTTGTCGCAATTGCCCAATTTTGTTGATGCGCTCCCGCTCATTGGCTTGGAAATGCCCCCGAACAATTCCCTCTTGCGGATGCCACAAACCATAATCCTCTGTAATTGGAATGACTTCCTCAATCTCATCCACATTCATATCTCCGCCCGTTCCGTAATAGGCTTTCAGTAAGGGAATCACAGCTTTGTACCATCTTTCCAAAACGCCATGTTTCCTTGGGTCGCTTGGGTCGAAGTCGATTCCCGATTTTGCGCCACCAATCGGAGGGCCAGAAACGGAGAATTTCACTTCCATTGTCTTCGCCAAAGATTCCACTTCACGCTTATCTAATCCCTTTCTCATTCTCGTTCCGCCACCTGCTGCGCCACCTCTTAGCGAGTTAATCACTACCCAACCTTTCGCTTCCGTTTCTTGGTCGTGCCATTCAAAAACTATTTCTGGAGCTTTCTCCTCGAACTTTTTCAGTAATTCTCTCATTTATTTTGTTGTTGTTTGTTTGGAGCATGTTTGAATCAACTCCTATTGGTAAGGTTATTTTGTTAGGATTGCACTAGTTGGATTTCAATCTAGTTCAAGCGTCCACGCTTGTAATTTGAACCTTTCTGCAATCGTTGCCGCAAAGCTAGTAAATTTGGTTGGATTGCAGAATGGATTTGGGTTTGTGAAATTGGATTCGGATTTTTGCTTGATTGGAAGAAGGAAGAAGGAAGAAGGAAGAAGGAAGAAAGAAGAAGGAAGAAAGAAGAAGGAGGAAGGAGGAAGGAGGAAGGAGGAAGGAGGAAGGAAGAAAGAAAGAAAAAGGAGAAACTTGAAAAATCTTTCCTCTTTGTTCCTTCCTCTTTCCTCTACTTTTAGCAATCTAACACTCTAGCTAGCAAAGTTGGTTGGATTGTGCTTAAAGTTTGGGTTTGTGGAATTGGATTCGGATTTTTGCTTGATTGGAAGAAAGAAGAAACTTGAAAAATCTTTCCTCTACTTTTAGCAATCTAGCAATCTATCCATCTAACACTCTAACACTCTAACCATCTAGCCAATGTTCATATATAATGTAACCGTAAATGTTGAGAAGGAAATCCATGACGAGTGGTTCGATTGGATGAAGAATACGCATGTGCATGATGTGATGAATACAGGGTTTTCTTCGATTATAAAATGCTCCGACTGCTTAACGAGGAGGAACTCAATACGGGAATTACCTACGCAATTCAATACTATTGTAACACATTAGATGAAATGGAGTTCTATCTCCAAAATTACGCTCCAGCCCTAAGAAAAGAATCAGCCAGATTTGAGGGGAAATTCGTGGCATTTAGGACATTTTTGCAGGAAGTGTAGAAGGGGAAGGGGGATGAAAAATTAAGAATGTAGAATTAAAAATGGGAAATGGGAGTTATGATTGAGTGAAGTACAAACTCATTTTATATTTCCAATTCGGCAAATCACAAACTTATTAAGTTGCGGTTATCTACACTGATATCTATAAGAATAAAAATTAGCTTCTTGTTCTTTAGGACTATTGTAATGGCATTCGTTTTCTTCTGACAGAAGTAAACTTGCAAGTGATGCATTTACAAAAGCATTGAGGTCTGTATAAATCCATTTTCTGTATAATTTAACTACTTTGTTATCATTATTGAGCCAGTCTCGTTTTGGTTTTTTGAACAACACATTAATTTTAGCTAAATCCTCGTACTGATAGGTATGGATAATTTCGTGGGCGATTAATGCAGAATAATAATCTTCTAAGAGAATGGAATTTGTAATGGCCAGACCATTGACATCCCCTGTACCCGCAAGATTAGATTTTATCTTATCTGCTTCAAAAATGAACTGACCAGTTCTAAGTGTATTTTTGAAGTCAAATTTATATTCTAATAATGGATATAGTGTTCCGTATGCTAGAGAAAATGGCATAATCTGATAACCTATTTTAGGCTTTTCTTCTGTATTTATGGTAATATGATTGAAACCAAAGTTAATATACCATTCTCTACCAAAAGGATTGTTTGATGCACCATTTTGTATCATTGAATTGCCCGTAGCATTTACTATCTTAGAAGTCCAAGCGTAAGAATACTTTCCACTTTCTCCATATTTATAGATAAGCCTTTTACTCTCAAATACCAAATATCCGCCAACGGCTCCTTGCCATGCGCCTCTAAGAAAAGCCTTGCCAACTTTCTCGTTCGGTTGCTTATTGATGATTGCCCCGATGCCACCAAATAGTAGATTTGTACCAACATTATAGGTTGCTGCTTGCCTATAATTGTTCTGTGCATAAGATATAGATGAGACACAGATGAGCAGAATTGGTAAATAGATGCGCATTTTAGAAAGGTTTGATAATGATTCAAGTTCAACTACGGCTTTCAGTATTTCTCTCTATTTTCAGATTGAAAGTTGAGCCATAAACTAGTGCATTGAGTTCTAAGTTAGTGTCTGTATTTTTTGGAATATTATTTTCTTCTGCAAAGCAAAATCTGAATGGTTCGGCAATCCGATGGTTCGGCAATCCGATGGTTCGACATTTCGACATAGCCATAGCTTACGGCTAAGAATTTTAATGCAGTAGAAGGAAAAAGAAACAAAAATAGCAACACGAACTTAGGATTTGATGCACTAGATTTCAATATAAAGTCTTTCAGTAAGAACATTGCTAATCGTAAGATTATTGGTAATGGTTTAACAAAATCAAACAACAAATTGAATCTTTGAACGAACAAGTTTCCTATCTCAAAGGATTTCTAGATAAGTTTAAAGATAAAATATGAAATAATTCCATTACAATCTTCAATTGCCAAGTGTACGTTTATGGCGTGGAACTTGGCAATTTTGTTTACCATCGAACCATTCTGCTGAATTTACAGTTTAGCAAACTGCCAAATAATGATTTCACATACTCCACAACAACCATTAACTTTGCAACTCAATAAGAAGGTGGAATAGACGGTAGTGTGAAAGAAGTAAGGCAACTCTATGGATAATTCGGCACAAGCGGACGCTTGCGCTATGAGTTTTATTTCGTTAGCCTTACCATTTACTACTACCAAATAGATTTTACTATCTTACTAATTTACTACTTGAAATGACTCAAACAGATATAATAAAAGCACTTTCCACGGTTGATGATCCTGATTTGAAAAAGGATTTGATTACCCTAAACATGGTGAAAGACATTTTCGTGGAAGGCAAAGATGTACGATTTACCGTAATCTTGACTACGCCAGCTTGTCCGCTGAAAGAGGTAATCCGCAAAGCCTGCGAGAAAGCCATTCACGATTTGGTGGATTCAGAAGCACGAGTTTTCATTAACTTGACTGCCGATGTAACCAGCACAAGAAGTAATACGCCAATTCTTCCGAATGTGAAAAATATCATTGCCGTGGCTTCTGGCAAAGGCGGTGTGGGGAAATCTACTGTAACCGCTAATCTGGCTTTGGCACTTTCGCAATCTGGCGCAAAAGTAGGTGTGATTGATGCCGATATTTTCGGCCCTTCCATCCCGACTATGTTCAAAACGGAAGGCTCGCAACCTGGCATTGTCCAGAAAGGAGAGAAAAATATGATTATTCCGATTGAGAAATACGGAATCAAATTACTTTCTATCGGCTATCTCGCTCCAGCAGATGATGCTGTGGTTTGGCGTGGGCCAATGGCAAGCACGGCTCTGAAACAATTCATGACCGATACGGAATGGGGAGAATTGGATTACTTGTTGATTGATTTGCCTCCAGGAACTTCCGATATTCATATTACCTTGGTACAAACCGTTCCCGTAACAGGTGCGGTAATTGTAACTACTCCGCAAAAAGTAGCTTTATCTGATGCGCAGAAAGGAATTTCCATGTTCCGACAGAAGCAGATAAATGTGCCAATTCTGGGCGTGATTGAGAATATGTCTTATTTCACTCCAGCAGAATTGCCAGACAATAAGTATTATATTTTCGGAAAAGGTGGCGGGCAAGTTTTGGCGAGTCGCTACGAAATTCCATTTTTAGGAGAAATCCCACTAGTGCAAAGTATTCGGGAAAGTGGCGATGAAGGCGAACCATTCGTGATGCAAGCCGACCATCCTGTTACGGAATCTTTCAAGAAATTGGCAGAGGAATTGGCAAGAAATATCGCCATCAGAAATGCTTCCAAGAAAGGAAATGAGGAGGCGGTTTTGAGTTAATTAAGCTTATCTGTTTTGAGTTTGGAAACTCAAAACAGATAAAATCAAGGCTAAGAAGCCTTGATTAGCAAGGGTTTATGAACAGAAGTAAAAAATGCCCAGCAGTTCCCGCTTTAGAAATTTCAATGTCTTTTAACCAAAATATCGAACGTTAAGTCTATTAAATTAACATTTTAGTATGATTGGAATCGGTGTGCCGACCCAGACTGATTTCTACGAAATACACTGACTTCTTGCACAGATTAACACGGAGAACGTCTTTGTAAGTATTTTACATTCGTTAAAAGCGAATATATATTTTATAAAAATCTAAAGCGGGAACTGCTGAAAAATGCCCTCGAAGTGGTCGAAGAGCCTCCGAGTGGTAGATTGCCATAATAAATTAGTGTTGATAACCTCTATTATTTCCAATTTTTTAATTCGCCATTTCGCTAACTTAGCAATTCGCTACCTGAGCATTTACAATGAGTTAGCAAAAAACTCTATTCTGCTCACTCCTCCCGTCTCTTTTTCTTATTTTTGCTGTCTATGACAATTCAAGAATTCGATACGGCACTTTACGATAAGCTCTACGATTTTTTTGTGGAGCATGAGTTTGAGATGAATGCTCCGAAAAAGCAATTCAGAAGATTGACCAATAATGGCTTCCAAAATGTGTTATTTTCGGTCTCCGAATATGAAGGGGAAATTTGGTTAGAAGTTAATTTGGGAGTCAGAATAAATGCGGTGGAGCAAATTGTGCAACAGTTTCTGGACAATCAGCAAGGCTTTCGGGAAGATGCCATGACCGTGATTGTTTCCATTGGAAAGCTGACCAATAATAAATACTTCCGCTACAAAGTGGTGCATGAAGAGGATTTGGAAAATGTATGCCTTGCCATCAAGGATTTTATGCGCACGCAAGGATTTCAGTTTTTGAATATCTACAATAAAATTGAGGCGTTGGATTCTTTGCTGAATAAAAATCCACATAAACCCACTCATTATTTATACAATCAGGTGCATCGTTGTTTCAAAGGCGCAGTACTTGCCCGACTCAATTTCAATCCGAAATTCGAGCAAATCGTATTGAAATACCATCATTTTCTGGCAACACTTAACGCCAAACAAACCCATTTGGAGAGTTTCGATAAGTTGGAAACTTTTTTGACGCACTATTCCCCAAACTAAGCATGTTGTGCTATTTACTATTTTTGTATTCAGCTCTAAATGAGATTGTTAAGAACTCAAAACAGGAAAGTATTCAAGCTAGACTACTTAATAAAGCAATTGTGATAATATCTATTCTTCCAAAAATAACTAATTGAGGAAGTTAGCCGTTTAGAGTGCCTACGGTACTTCTATTTCCTAACAAACTGCTCCCATGAAAATCCTTAACTCGAATCATTGGTTTTTCTTACTGCTTATTATAGTGGCATTTTCTTGTAAGGATTTGAAAACAGAAAAACCCGCAGTCATAAAGGTAACTGGAAGTCTTGAACCTAGAATTTCTACCATAAAACTCCCCATTCTTTTGCCTGTGTCAGAATTGGAGGATATTATTAATGGCGAACTTTCTGGAATCATCCACGAAGATTTAAGCTTTGATGAACCCACGAAAGATAACTTAATGCTTCGGGTAAAAAGAGAAGGCAGAATCTCTATCCGTATGGAAGGAGACAAAATTTATACTTTTTTTCCGCTATCGGTTTGGGCAAAAGTCAAAAAAGTGGTTGCTGTGGAGTCTAATTTCTCCCTCACTTTGCAATTGGAATCGCAAATAGCTCTAGATGCTAACTGGAAGCCTGTGCTGACAACCAAGTTCCGCTCTTTGGAATGGGTTGATAATCCTATTCTGCAAATTGCCGTTGTCAAAATCGACCTTACAAAGCCGGTAGAGAATGCGCTGATGGAGAAAATGCCCATGTTGCTCAAAAAAGTTGATAAATTGGCTCACGACAAAGTGAATTTGAAAAAAACGATTTCCAAAATTTGGGGAAACCTGCAAAAACCCATTTTGGTAAACAAAGAATATGAAAAAATTTGGCTGGTTGCCGAGCCGAAATCCATCTCCCTCGAAAACATAGATGCCCGTGAAGGAATGATTCATTTGGATACCGAAATAAAATCCATGTTGAGTTTCCATTTTGGAGATGAGCCGAAAGTGAAGAAAAGCCCACTCCCAAAACTGCAGCACAAAAAAAGCAATAGTGAGGAGTTCGATATTTATCTATTGGCAAAAGTTCCATTCAAGGAAATGAGTCAGAAAGCACTCCGAGAACTCAAAGGAAAAGAGTTCTCCTTTAAAAACTATTCTACTTCACTCGCAGATTTGGAGATAGAAGGAACGGGAAGTGGCTTGCTCGTAACCGTAGAAATGAAAGGCGATGTGCAAGGAAAACTCTACTTCACAGGCATCCCGAAATACGATTCGGCCAATACAGAGATAAAAATAGATGATTTCAGCTATGAGGTAAATACAGAAAGCATCTTGGCGAAATCTGCCAATTGGTTTTTGGAAGAAAACATAAAAGCAATGATTGAGAAAGAATTGTACGTCCAGCTCAAGCCATTTTCAGAGAAACTTCCCGACCTGATTGAACGGGGAATTGCCAACAGTAAGTCAGGAGATAAGGTTTTGGTAGAATTTGATAAATTCTGGTTCGAGCCAGAAGAAATGTTGCTGACAAATGACTACTTGCAAGTACAAATTCGTGTGCATGGAGTGGTAAAATTAGAGCTTTCCAACTTGGAGCAATAAATTCTTTAGTTTTTTATCAAGAATATTTGCACTTTATATTTCTCCCATTATCTTTGCAATCCCAATCAGAAACAGTGCCTGTCCTGATTAAAAAAAGGGAGCTTAGCTCAGTTGGTTTAGAGCATCTGCCTTACAAGCAGAGGGTCATTGGTTCGAATCCAATAGTTCCCACTAATTAAAATAAAAGCCTTTCGATTCAGTTCGGAAGGTTTTTTTGTGCAAAAAATCAAAGCTTGGAGTATTTCGCCTGGAGGGTTTTTCGAATCTGCGCACAGATTACAAGCAGAGGGTCATTGCGGGAAGCCCCGTGGCGTTGAATCCAATAGAGTTTATGAATCCAAGAGATTTAAGTAGCTGGCGGTGTCGATAGACCCGCCAGTCTGCGAGTTCCATAATAAAATTATGTTCATAATCTCCAATAGTTCCCACTAATTAAAATAAAAGCCTTTCGATTCAGTTCGGAAGGTTTTTTCGTGCAAAAAATTAAAGCTTGGAGTATTTCGCTTGGAGGGTTTTTCGAATCTGCGCACAGATTACAAGCAGAGGGTCATTGCGGGAAGCCCCGTGGCATTGAATCCAATAGTTCCCACTAATTAAAATAAAAGCCTTTCGATTCAGTTCGGAAGGTTTTTTTTGTGCAAAAAATTAAAGCTTGGAGTATTTCGCTTGGAGGGTTTTTCGAATCTGCGCACAGATTACAAGCAGAGTGTCATTGCGGGAAGCCCCGTGGCGTTGAATCCAATAGTTCCCACTAATTAAAATAAAAGCCTTTCGATTCAGTTCGGAAGGCTTTTTTTGTGCAAAAAATTAAAGCTTGGAGTATTTCGCTTGGAGGGTTTTTCGAATCTGCGCACAGATTACAAACAGAGTGTCATTGCGGAAGCCCCGTGGCGTTGAATCCAATAGTTCCCACTAATTAAAATAAAAGCCTTTCGATTCAGTTCGGAAGGTTTTTATAGTGCAAAAAATTAAAGCTTGAAGTATTTCGCTTGGAGGGTTTTTCGAATCTGCGCACAGATTACAAGCAGAGGGTCATTGCGGGAAGCCCCCGTGGCATTGAATCCAATAGTTCCCACGACTGCTTCCAACTGCTGTTACCAAAAAAAGTCTGAATTAGGATTTACCTGATTTTCAGGATGGGAAAATGATTTTGCCGATGGATTGCGAGATTCCTCTTCTGAAATCCTCTTTGTCCTGCAAATCCCTTGAATCCTGATTCCAATCTGTTGAGGTTGTTTTCCCAAAAAAAGCCTGAATCAGGATTTGCCTGATTTTCGGGATGGAAAATGATTTTGCCGATGGATTGCGAGATTCCTCTTCTGAAATCCTCAGATTATAAGAGAATGAAAAATGTATAGTAAGTAGTCAGACACAATTATCGTAACATTTCGTCTTTCGTAAGATACTGATTGTCAATACATAATTTACTATTTTGCTGTTTTTCTATTTTGTACTTGTACTTAGTGTGATTTTCTTATAGATACTATTGATTCATGTTCTTCTAGGAAGAAAAACCTACAGCACATTACCAATTGAGTAATTCGTCTATTTTCCTCCATAAAGTTTTTCAAATCGTACATCGTACCTCACAAATCGCAAATCATTCCTCCTCTTTCCCAACCAATTTCTCCTCAGCTTCCTCTCCATATTCAGTTTCCATCACTTGCGCATCAATATTGTAGGTTTCTCGCAAATACCTGCTGAAGATGTCGGAATAGCCGTGAGTTACGTACACTTTTTCGGCTTCGGTGGCGAGAGTTGCGTCAATCAAGCCTTGCCAGTCGGCATGGTCAGACATGACGAAGCCAGTATCCATGGCTCTTCGCCTTCGCATTCCCCGCACGTTCATCCAGCCAGAAGCCATTGCCGTTACGTAAGGCGAGAATTTCCGAATCCAAGTGGTGCCATTTCCCGAGGGCGGAGCAACCACAATATTTCCTTTGTATTCCGATTTTGGAATATCCCGAGTTGCTAAAGTAACCTCGAAAGGGCAAATCGTGAATTCCTTTATAGGCTTCCAAAACATTATAAACAGCACCATGCACGAAAACTCTACCGATGGAACTATCCAAACCATTTAGTAAACGTTGCGCTTTTCCTAAAGCATAGCCAAAAAGAATACTTGTTTTTCCATTTTCCTGATTCTCCTCTCCACCAATTATTCACCTCTTGAAATAAAGTTTCGTCAGATTTCCACTCAAAAATTGGTAAGCCAAAAGTAGATTCTGTGATGAATGTATTACATTTCACAGGCTCAAAAGGCGTACAGAGTGCATCGGGTTGTGTTTTGTAATCTCCAGAAGCCACGGCAATTTCTCCACCATACTCCAGCCGAACTTGTGCCGAACCCAAAATATGCCCAGCAGGATGCAGTGAAACCTTCACGCCATCCATGTAAATAGTTTCGTTGTAATCCAACGTTTCCAAACTAATATCTTGCCCCAATCGAATGCGCATGACAGGTTCGGAATGATGATGCGCCAAATAATGCTGATTTCCCCAGCGAGCATGGTCAGCGTGTCCGTGCGTGATGATTGCTTTCTCCACAGGCTTCCATGGGTCGATATAGAAATCGCCTTTTGGGCAGTAAATACCATTTTCGTTGAATTCAAGTAGGTTGGATTGTGCCATTTTTAGAGTGTTTGGGTTTTCTGACAAGCTTTCTTATGCAAAACTGTCGGGTTGGATGTACAAAGTTTTGGATTGCCTTGCCGATTTTCTTTTTGCGATTCAAGCACTCCTAAACTCAAACGATAAGACTATTTCGAACCTAAATAATAAGAATTCAGAGACTCTGGCTGAACAATTTACTTTTTTTGAGTAAGCCGTCTCGACCACTGCAGGGTCTTGCAAACCACTCGAGGGACTAATTTTTGCTTGGCTTTGACTTGACAAAAGAACACCTCACTCCACAAAATTGCGAAATATCACGAGTCTTTGCTCAAAAATGGAAAATACGTCAAATCACACATGCCTTTCTGATTTGCAAATCCTCAAATTCCCACAATTGTTTCCAATTCCTATCTCTCACATTTTTTTGAACTGCTACGGCTGCAAACATTCCCAAGGTAAATGACATCCCGAAAAAGCCTTTTTCGCTTAATTCCAGTTCGGCATTCCATAAACCGATTACGAGCAATATGACTGAAATGAGTAAAGCCACCCAGCTGATGCCGTAATATATATCGGAAACAGGGATTTCCTCCATTCTGTCTCTCACATTTTTCTGCACAGAAACCGTGGCGAAAAGTCCGAGAATAATAATGGCGAAATAATAGCCTTTTTCGTTCAGCAACATTTCCGCATTCCAAAGTCCGATGCAATAGGCAACTGCGCCCACCAAAAAGGCAATCCAAGAAGCTCCTACAAAAGCATTGGTTGGATTCTGCCTATCGGAATTGGATGATTTCACTTCTTTGTCCAATTCAAAAAAATTGGGTTTTGCTGATTCTGATGTTTTTGTTTCGCTTGTCATAATTTCAAAGGTTTAGTTGAGTGAATAGCTAGTTTTATGAACTAATCAAGCACAAAATTAGTAGGTTGGAGTGAGAAGAAGTTGGAGAGATTGTAAAAATACGGACTTTTGGAATGATTCAAAATTTGATTTTAAATGCTTGAAATAGAATTGTTTCGGTTTTAATACAGACTTTTGAAAGTGATTTTCTTGCATATATTTTCACTAAATATTATGAAACACCCAATCTCCAACATAGAAAATTTTGAAGAGTTGAAAGCGCAGTTGGAAACTTCTGTGAGTCTTACTTTTTGTGAGGAACTGAATAAGGAAAATGTAATTGGGTTTCTACAAAACATTGAGGCACTTTTTGGAAATGAGGGAATAACAGGTAAATATTTGAGAAGAACTAGAAATCCTATTATGGATTTATTCCAAAATGTAGCCTATTATCAGAATCCAAAAACAGATAAAAATCCATATTTTAAAGTAACAATTCAAGAAAATACTATTTGCATTTATCATAAACACGAAAGTTATTCGGCTTCTTATTTGGAGAAAGTAAGAGAGGTTATGGATAATATGCCAAATACAGGCTCGCTTAGATTAAATGAATACTATAAGAACATTGTAAAAATCCAGAACGATTTTCCTGAATATCCGATTTTTAATTTTGCGTTTTCCATGTTTGATGCATCACGCAGAATATTTCCGAATAGAATCTCCTACCAAATCACTCCAAACGAAAACTCCAACCCAAACTTCGAGTTGCTATTTCAAATGGAATGGAAATGAAAATCTGACCAACTCTATGAACTTATTCCGATTCGATGTAAATTGGCTTAGGAACGGGAAATAAATAAACTACTATTTTATTGAAGTTTATTTTTAGAGCTAGTCTAGGCAAAAAAGTTTGGCATAGCACCGCTATGGCAAACTTTTTTAACGAAGAATAGGTCAAAAAGAAGCGAGATAAAAAGTAGCACTTTATTTAATTTCCGTTCCTTAAGTAAGGGTAAACATTTAATTGGCAACATTGGATTTTTGTAAAGAGTTGATTTTCAGTAAAACAATTTGCTATTCTACTGTTTTTCTATTTTTCACTTGTACTCTACCGAACTAAAACCAATTTATTTTGACTCCTTTCGACCAACTCAAAAATCTGCTTTTTATTGACATCGAAACTGCTTCGGTGGTGGAAGATTATGCGGAATTGCCCGAACGCATGAAACCACTTTGGGACAAAAAAGGCAAGCGATTGGAGTCGGATATGGGAGTGGAGGAAAGTTTTTTCAAATGGGCACCAATTTTTGCTGAATTTGGCAGAATTATCACAATTGGAGTTGGCTACTTTTTGGAGGAATCTGACAAATCGCTCACTTTTAAAGTTACGCATATCTCTCATGAGTCGGAAGCTAAGATTCTGACTGAGTTCAAAAGCATGATTGACCGAAGGCGAACCAATAAGAAATCGCCTGAAAGAAAACTCGTTGCCCACAATGGCTTGGAATTCGACTATCCTTATTTGTGTAGGAGAATGCTCATCAACGGAATTTCGCTTCCGAAAAGCTTGAATCTCACAGGAAAACGACCTTGGGAAATCCCTCACTTGGACACCTTGAATATGTGGAAGTTTGGAGAATATCGCCATTTCACTTCTTTGGAGCTATTGGCAACGCTTTTTGGAATAGAGTCGAGCAAAACAGATTTGGATGGCTCGCAAGTCAACACGACTTATTATCACAAAAAAGACTTGGAAGCCATTTCCGACTATTGTATGCAAGATGTGATTGTTACTGCCAAACTCTATCTCAAACTCATTTCCTTGCCTAATTTGGAAGATGAGCATGTGGTTTTTGTGGAGAAGCATTGAGCGGGCCTCCATGCCGTCAAATTAGTGTTAAAAAGCATTTTCAACACTTTCCGTTTGTGATTGGACGCAGCTAGAGCTACGTCCTACAGAACTGATATTTTCAAATTACACTTTTTTTATACTTGAATCCAAGTAAGATAAAATTTTCCTTAACTAATAGATATTATTACGATTGGTTTATTAAAGTAAGTTTTGGAGTCAGCTTGTTAGTCTCGCTACGCTAAGACCAACAAGGGCTTCTATAAAAAACCAATCGTAATAAAGTCTAATTTAAGCAACCGAATTTTCAAATCACACATCATAATTCGTACCTCATAAATCCACAAATCATGCCCAATCAACCAGAAGAAATACTCGATAAAAACCTGCTTTCCATTATTATTCCCGCTTACAATGAAGCAGAAACGATTACTGAAATCCTAGACAGAATGAAGCGGATTAAGCTGACTTTGGGAATCCAGAAAGAAATTATTATTGTGAACGATTGCTCTTCGGACAATACGGAAGAATTGGTGTTGGAGTATCAAAAGAAAAACCCACATTACAAAATTATCTACGTTTGCCATGCCAGAAATAAGGGTAAAGGCGGAGCGGTAAAATCGGGAATCAAATACGCCACGGGGAAATATTCAATTATCCAGGATGCAGACTTGGAATATGACCCGAAAGAATATAATTCCCTACTCGAACCCATTGTAGATGATAAGGCAGACGTAGTTTATGGCTCTCGTTTCATTGGCGGTAACTTGCACCGAGTTACGTTTTATTGGTATTCTGTCCGCACAAAATGGCTTACCAAAATCTCCAATATGCTCACAAACCTGAACCTGACAGATATGGAGTGCGGTTATAAATGTTTCCGAACAGATATTTTGAAAAGGTTTGAATTATGCGAAAATGGATTTGGTTTCGAGGCAGAGGTTACCGCAAAAATCTCCCGAATTGAGCGAGTGAGAATTTATGAGCAAGCGGTTTCCTACCAAGGAAGGACCGTGGCAGACGGAAAGAAACTCACTTGGCAAGATGGCTTCGATTCGCTTTGGTGCATTCTGAAATATAACCTGTGGAAAAAGTAGAGCAACTTGATTTTTGTACTCTATTGTGAGTAGTAATTTTGCAAATAGTTCCTAACTTCTTCTCATTTAATCACTTTTATTGTGCTTATTCTACTTTGATTCTGCTAGATTTTTCATTTTCTTGTAAAATATTAGGAAATTCACACCTAATTTGTAAGAAATACAGCGAAATCGAATAAAACCTAAGTTGGCGCAACTACAAACACAAAAGGTATGGCAACAGAGCCGAACAACTGCGGGACTCGCTTCTCGTTTGGATGTTCGTAAGCTCACTTTGCTTTTTGCCTTGCTGAGTTGGCTCGGTTTGGTTTTGCTCGGATTGGTGGAACAATCCATTTGGGAGTATGAAACTTTGCAGTTGGAAAACCCAATTCCCCTGAAAGGACTTTTGCTAAATGCGTTTATCTTCAATATCTACATTTATTCTTGGCAACAGACTCAAAAAAGTGATGGCGTAGATTTTTATGCGC
Source organism: uncultured Cytophagales bacterium (assembly GCA_963729615.1). Taxonomy (GTDB): domain Bacteria; phylum Bacteroidota; class Bacteroidia; order Cytophagales; family Flammeovirgaceae; genus JBLIFI01. The sequence continues at coordinate 220,299 of CAVSOI010000012.1, read as the reverse complement.
TTTTTTGGCGGGTTTTCATCACTATTGTACTTTGCACATTGTTTTCGGTAGGAATAACAGGATTGATTGTGTATTTGGAAAATGGGCAATTTGCCCAAAAAACACAAGAATTGGTGCGATGCCTAGGTTTCCATTTGGAGTTCGGCTTGTTACTTTTTTTCTTGATGATGGCATTTAGCAAGTGGAAAAAAATCATTCTCTACGAAAAAACATCTTTAGTCTGGTGGGCTTGGATTGCATTTGAAGTCATCCTTTTCTCTGCAACCATTACCCATTTTTTCGCTTTCAGCGAGTTGAATAATTACTTCTATTTAGCCTACGGAATCATCACTTTGCTTGCCTTTTTGCTGAGCATAAACCTGAAATGGATTCCGTATCTGAATTTCAGGCAAAAGCTTTGGAGCATCCCGATGATGTTGGCAATATTGGCTTGCCTAGGCTATTTTGCCAATAGTTTCTATGGTTATTTCTCGCATGAACCATTGGTTGTTAATGATATTTCCAAAAGCGTTTTTATTGCCGTAATATTCTCATTCGTAGTGCTTTATACTTTTGTAAGCCTCATGTCAGTTGTGTTCAACCTGCCTTCTACTTCCGTTTTCGACAGGAAGTTTCGGGAGATTAGCGAATTCCAGCAAACGAATGAAGATTTGTTGGGGAAATCGGAACAGGAGGTTTATGAGGTTTTGCTAAATAGCCTGATTGACTTGGTTCATGCAGATGCGGCTTGGTTAGAGACTTCACAAGATAAAGTGTTCATTGCCAAGAACATGAGCCGAGAAGATGCACTCAAATTCAAAAAAGCCATTGCCGAAAAAGGCTACGATGGCAATTCCTACAAAAATTTCTCAAACAGCTTATTCTCCTCGAAAAACAGCGTTTCTTCTACCTATAACTCAATTCTGGCAGTTCCACTCAAATCGGGAAACCAACAGGCGGGAAACTTGGTGTTGCTCAAGAAGATGCGAAATGCCTTCGACAATATGATGGTGGCGATTGTGAATACATTTACTGCTCAGGCAAATGTGGCTATTCATAATCACAAGCTGATGCAGGGAATTGGCGTGTCGAATATCGACCAAAGCGGAATGATGATTGCCAAAGGCGTTCAGGAGCGACTTTTTCCGAAGAATTTAGAGAAAATCAAAGATTTAGAGATTTTTGCTGCCACAGAGTCTGCCGAAGCGGTTGGAGGAGATTATTACGATATTCATGAAGTGTCGAGTGGGAAATATGCCATTTTTATTTCCGATGTGGCAGGGAAAGGAATCGTTGCCGCCTTTACGATGGCACAAATGAAAGGCATTTTCAAAAGCTTGGTGCAAACTGCTTTCACTCCACACGAATTCATGAAATGTGCCAATACGGCATTGAGTGGCGTGTTAGAGAAAAATGTTTTCATCACGGCATCTTACTTTTTGGTGGACACCAACGAAAGTAAAATTTATTTCTCCCGAGCAGGACATTGCCCTACACTTTACTATGACGATAAGAAAAAAGAAGTAGAATATTTCAATAATCAAGGTTTGGGATTGGGAATTATTACCAATGAAAAATTTGAACGCTTCATTGAGGTTACGGATTTCTACTACAACCCGAACGATTTGCTCGTTTTATATACAGACGGAATTGTGGAAGCCAAAAATGAGGAAACAGGAGAGGAATATGGCTACGAAAGATTGCAACAATTCATTAGCGACAACAAAGAAATGTCTTTATCTAAAATTTCTGCCAAACTCATAAAAGATGTCCGAGAAACTATCCAATCCGAGAATTTACAAGACGATTATACGTTAATTTTGGTACGCATGAAATAGCCTTTGGAAATTTCATCGTATTTTCAGCATTGTTCCGCTTCAACACTACTTCAATGAGACACTTCAAACACCAATTGTTCTTTTTCTTGGCTTTTCTCCTGTGTCTGACAAGCTGTTCTTTGGAAGGGCTGATGAGCAAAATTCAGCAAGGTCAGAAAATAGAAGTTGCTCCCTCACCACTAGAATATCATTTTGACTCTATCAATTTTGAAGTTGTTGCCACTTTTCCCTCTAATGTGACTATTGGCTCTGATGCCAACTACGAGTTGCAGTTGATTTATCTTCCGTCCCAAGGCGATAGTGTTACAGTTGGCAGAATGAACCTGAACAGTGCATTTTCCAACAAAGAAAAGACGAAGAAAGAAAGCTTTAAGATTCCCTACAAAAAGAGTTGGGATTTTGGTGAATTGCTGACTATTGGCACGCTCTCCAACGAAAAGGAAACCCGCAAAACGCCCTTAATTAAAATTGCCGATGGAATTATTACCACGAGTCAACTCATTCGCCCTGCTTATTATTTATATGATTTGCCTTATGAATATCAGCCTAAAACAGAATATGAACCCAAGGAAATCAGGCTGTTTTTCAGTTCAAACAGCAGTATAGTTGGCCTCAAAAAGCAAGACAGCACAGATTTGAAAAGGTTGGAGTCTTGGATTGCAAAAGCAAGTATCAATGGGGAAATAGAAGTGATTGCCACGCACGACCCAAGTGCAAAAGAGTCGGAAAGCTCAACTTTAGCCAAGCAAAGGGCAAATTCTACGGAGCAATTGTTAAAGGAATTTTTCTCAAAGTATGGAGTAAAAAAAATACCATCTATAAAATCAAAAGCTGTTTTTCAGGATTGGGGATTGTTCAGCAGAGAGCTTGAAAAAGACACGCTACTCACAAAAGAAGAGAAGCTAGAAGTCTCCAAACTTATAGATGGCGGTGGCGATTTCAATGAGAGAGACAAGCAGTTCGGGAAATTGAAATACTATAAAAAACTCCAAAAAGGAGTTTATGCAAGGTCAAGGCAGGTAAGATTGAAGCTCGATGTTGCCAAAAAACAGCTTTCAGAATCAGAAATACAAATGGAGGTGCAGGAAATTGCTTCTGGGAAGGCAATGGCAAAAGACTTGAAAAAGGAAGAAATTCTGTTTGGAGTAAGCAGAATTCCTTCGTCAGAAAGTAGAATCGAAATTTATGAGGAGGCAAACAAAATATATAGTTCATCAATCATCAAAAATAATTTAGGTAAACTCTACCTAGAGAAATCTGAGGAGTTGGCAGATGAGAATGAAAGACTAAAGCTGATTGAAAAATCCATTATTCTGTTCAAAGAAACTCAAAAGCTAGATAAAAGCCCTCGTATTGCGATTAACCTAGCGGGCGCACAAATTGCCAAAAACGACCAAGATGCCGCCATCCAAACTATTTTAGATGTGCGGGAAGAGGCAGATTCTACACTTACCAAAAGCATTAATGCGCTGAAAGGCTACGTTTATTTGAAAAGAGCAAATTATGCGGCTGCCATCAAAGAGTTTTCAAAAGCGGGTGAATCTTCTGGAGTCTATTACAATCAGGGAATGGCATATTTGCTTTATGCAAGTCAGAACCAGCTCAAAAGTGGCTATCCGAGTGCAGAAAGAGTATTTCTAAAAGCCATAGAAGCAGATGAAGAAAATGCTTATGCCTACTATGCACTTGCCATTGCTGCCGCTCGACTTGAAGATGAAAGACGGCTGGAGAAATATCTGAAAGAAGCGGTGTCGAGAAATGAATTATTGAGGGAAAGAGCCAGAACAGACTTGGAGTTTGCTCCTTTTCGAATGACAGATGCTTTCAAAAGTGCTTTTGAGGAGAAATAAATCAATAAAGATAAAGAATTTGAAAATGTGCAAATTTGAAGATGTGAAAATGAAGCGGTTTTCAATATAACCCCAATTATGAGTTATGTATTTGATAAGTACAATTATGGATTGGGGAAATTAAGAATTAAGAATTAAGAATGATTTAAGTATTTGGTAATCAGTATTTTGATTTTATGAGTTCCGTTAAATTATTGTCATATAATTTTTGAATAAATCTAAAAAAAGTACAATATAGCAAATCTTAATTTTTGACTACTTTAAAAATAACACGGTTAAGTATCTGAAAAACAAAGGATTAAACCCATTATTCGGGTATATAATAAGATAAACTCCTGAATAAGGTTCAATACATTCGGGCGCATCTCATTTTGTCGCACATTGAAAAAACATACGCTGGCAGAGGTCGCAGACCCTGCCGAGGGTCGAATCCCCAATGCCGTTAAGTTAGTGTGAATTTGGTTCGAGCGTGGACGCTCGAACCAGCGCAAAACGCTGGCGCAGGTTCTCAGAACCTGTGCCGAAAATGGAAATCAGTCTCTGACTGAATACGAAACTCCTTAACTTAATGGCATTGATCTGGACCCCAGACGTTGGATTTATTATAAATTACCATTCATAATCTCTTATTTTTCATTAGGAATATCGGTTTAGAGCGCACAGCACTTTTTGAAGCGGACGCTTCAACGAATGACAAGTCCGAGCGGATGCTCGAACTATTTAGGCGACCTATCCCGATACACCTATTTTTCATTTTGAAAAGTAGATTTTAATTTATTGCGACATTTTGAGATGCGCCCATACATTCCTAAATGAAATCAGCTTTAGAATTTATCTAGTGCATCAATTCCTAAGTTCGTGATTGTATTTTATGTATCTTTTTTCCTTCTACTGCATTAAAATTCTTAGCCGTAGCTAGGCTATGCCTGCAAATTTTGCTTTGTAGAAGAAAAAAATATTCCAAAAAATACCAACCAGAACTTAGAACTCAATGCACTAGTGCATCATATAAGTAGTCTTTGTTAAATATTTTCCCGCTTCGTATAAACACAACTTCTAAACCTTATTTTGCTTTGGACTAATGACCAAAGACTATAGACTATTTATATAATGCTTAAAACACTACTTTTCGTTTTTGTTGGAGGCGGTTTCGGAAGCTGTTTGCGGTTTCTGATTTCCAAATGGCTCAATTCTGCTTCTAGCTTTATGCCTTACGGAACGCTTTGTGCTAACTTGTTGGCTTGTACTGTTCTGGGAATTGGCACTTTCTACTTCTCATCCAAAATCCAAACTCTAGGAAAACAACTATCTCAGCACGCTTATCCTGATTGGCTTTTGCGGTGGGTTCAGCACATTTTCCACTTTCAGCAACGAACTTTTCGGCTTTATGAAAGCTGGGCAACATCTCAACATGGCGGTTTATGCAATTGCAAGTTTGGTTCTTTGCCACTTGGCAATTGGCTTGGGTTTATGGCTCGGAAAGACTTTGTTAACTTAGAGTATGTTTGAATCGGATTATTTTTGGTTTCTACGGCTTTTCAAAAATGCCACCTAGAAAGCCTGTTTTAAAAATTTCGTAAAATTCCCAAAAAATCAATCCAAACATACTCTTTAAAAAAAAAGCAATAAAAAAAAGCCACAATTGAAATTGTGGCTTTTGGGATTTGTATAATTTCTGATTTTAGAATCTTACCGTTTCTCCTCTTTTCAGGAGTTCAATCTTCAGATTTGCTCTCCTTCTCGACTTCTTTTTATTGTCGCTCAAATTCTCAATCGCCTTACTGCGACTTGCCATAGCCTTCTCTTCTGATTTGAATGTTTCCTCAACACTTTCGATAGACAAATCGAATACACTTTCAGGGTACATTTCGTGTAATTCATCCTCAAAATCCATCAGTACATCGTACTTGTTGAGTTGCCAAGTTTTGGCATCGAATTCAATGACTTCGGAATAGACATATTTGTCTCCGGCCAAGTTTTGCATGGTAGCACGCAAATAGCAGAATCGCTTCTGAGTCATTTCTTTTGCATTGTGAAATGTTTTGTTGGAACGGATTTTCTTGTTCATGCCCTTGAAACTCATGAGGGAGAGGCACAGCAGAACCAACAGCGGGGAAATCGCTTTTCTTGCAGACATAGTAATTTGGTTTAATTAGTTATTTTGTTAAAGTTGGTAAGCAAAAGGCACAAATCTTGCCATTATTACAATGGATGGGAACTTTTTTTAAGAGTTGTGTCGTTTCCTTACACTTCCGTAAATCTAATAGGTTTCCCTTACATCTAAAAGGAATTTTATAAAAATTTGTAAAATTGTATTAAAACAACTTAATATTAGAGTTTGAAGGGAATTGATAAGAATAGAGAGTTGTATTGTATAATATTGGTTAATTATCTAATCTGAATTTATGGCTTTTTCTAAGAAAACACGACTATTCATACACAGTACCACACTCTTCTTGTTGTTAGTTGCCTTTCAGGCTTGCACGCCACGTTGCATCAAGTTTCCTGCCTATGCGCAATGTCAGGTAAGAATGCGCCATGCTCATGGTGGAGCGGAGTATAGAGGCGTTCCTTTTTGGAAAAAACAGAATATGCAATATGGGGAAAAGCACAAAGGACCTTATAAAGACACGCCTTATGCCACTCCGAAAAATAGCAAAAAATTTTTGGGAGTTACCAAAAAGAAAGTGCTTGTGAAATCCAAAAAAAGCAGACCCAAAGGAAAGAAGTAACAAGTAACAAGTAGCAAGATAGTAATTTGGCAAAATAGTAAAGTAAGAGAACTTTGAGTTCCACCTTCTTCTCCTTGCGTTCCTTAGTGATTAGACTTCCTTAATCGGGCAAGATTTGGAAACACAAAGAGCAACTTTAACTTGCAAACGATAACAAACATTAGAGTTGCAAAATCGTATTTGAACTTACCTTTTTGCTATTTCCCCATTTTTTACTTGAATTGATGAAAGCAATAATTCAGCGAGTCTCCGAGGCTTCCGTTAAAATCGAAGGAGTTGTGAAAGGCGAAATCCAAAAAGGATTCATGGTTTTGCTTGGAGTGGGAAATGAAGATTCGGAAGAAGATGTGGCATGGCTCGCCAAGAAGATTGCCAACATGCGCATTTTTGAAGATGAGGAAGGGAAAATGAATAAAAGCTTGTTGGATATTGATGGAGAGATTCTGCTCATTAGCCAATTCACACTCCATGCCAGCACAAAAAAGGGAAATCGCCCTTCTTTCATTGAAGCCGCCAAGCCAGATTTGGCAATTCCCCTCTACGAGAAAATGATTTCCGCACTCTCCAGCCTGCTTTCCAAACCAATCCGAACGGGAGAATTTGGCGCAGACATGAAAGTAAATCTTGTAAACGATGGCCCAGTTACAATTGTGGTTGACACGAAGGACAAGAAATGATTTCCTACCTTTGCCCACTCAAAACCACATTGCTTCCCAATGAACAAAAAAGTCAAATTCCAACATCTCGGCACCATGGATTACCAGCAAGCTTGGGATTTTCAAACTGAGGTTTTTCAGAAAACGGTTGACCTGAAAATTGCGAACAGGAATCGGGAAAAAGCAGGTGAAACCGCAGTTGGAAACACCAAATTTCATCTATTTTGTGGAACATCCACACGTTTATACTTTAGGGAAAAGTGGAAAGCCCGAACATCTTTTGCTAGACGAAAAAGGCTTGAAAGCTAAAAATGCTACTTTCTACAAAATCAATCGGGGTGGAGATATTACCTACCACGGTTTTGGGCAAATTGTTGGCTATCCGATTTTGGATTTGGACAATTTCTTTACCGATATCCACAAATATTTGCGCCTTTTGGAGGAGGCAATAATTCTCACTTTGGCAGATTACGGAATTGAGGCTGGCAGAATCGAAGGCTTGACAGGCGTTTGGCTAGACCACGAGAAACAGGAAAATCCACGGAAAATATGTGCGATGGGCGTGAAAATGAGCCGTTGGGTAACCATGCACGGTTTTGCTTTTAATGTGAATACAGATTTGGCTTATTTCCAAAACATTGTGCCTTGTGGCATTACAGATAAAGCAGTAACTTCGTTGGAGAAGGAATTAGGCAAACCACAAAACATTCGGGAGGTTGAGGCGAAACTCCTCAATCACTTGGCAAATTTGTTCGGAATGGAGTTTTTTTAAATGTGCAGATTTGTGAATGTGTAGATTTGAAAATGAAAATTTTTGTTTAAATTTTTTCCGTTTCTTAACATTGTTTCTCGGAAAAAAAACCTTATTCTCCAACAGCAAGTGATAAGTCAATTGAGTTTTTTCGGTTTCATAATAAATTACCGACTATCAAAACTTCAATTTTACTATCTTTCCATCTTGCTGTTTTTTTACCAGTAACTACTCAATACCAATGGGCGCATCTCATTTTGTCGCAATAAATAAAATGCACTTTTTATGAATGCTAGATTTCTAATAAACCCAACGTCTGCAGGGTTTTCAACCTCTGCCAGCGTATGCTTTTTTAGTGTGCGACATTTTAGATGCGCCCATACCAATTACCCAATTACTCACTACTACTCATGAGCAAGAAAAAAGAAAATCCAGACAAAGAAGCCCAAAGTCCATGACGATTTGAAAGGCTTCGATATTGAAATAAACAAGTTTGGGGAAATCAATTCATCCATGCCAATTGAAGAGCTCAACAAGTTTCTCAATAAAGAAGTGGTTGACAAAAAATTGAAAGACCGAGATGATTTAGATGTGAAAAGGGATGAGGAAGAATAAGTTTGATTTTCGCATCTCTTTGAGACGAGACGCGAAAATCAAAAGTCTTAATACTTGATACTAAAATCTTGATACTTTGAAAATGCCACTCGTAGGAATTATAATGGGAAGCCAATCGGATATGGGAATTATGTCTGAGGCGAAAGAGGTTTTGGAAGAATTGGGGGTTTCCTATGAAATTACCATCGTTTCCGCCCACAGAACGCCCGAAAGAATGGTGGATTATGCCCAAAATGCCAAACCAAGAGGCTTGAAAGTGATAATTGCTGGTGCTGGCGGTGCGGCACATTTGCCAGGAATGGTTGCCTCGCTCACAACTTTGCCAGTAATTGGCGTTCCCGTAAAATCTCGCAATTCCATTGATGGCTGGGATTCTGTGCTATCCATCCTCCAAATGCCGAGTGGCGTTCCCGTTGCCACAGTTGCTTTGGACGGAGCGAAAAATGCGGGGATTTTGGCGGCTCAAATCATTGGCACATTCCGATGTGAAAGTGGCAGAAAAGTTGGTAAAAGTTCAAGGAAAAATTGAAAGAAAAGGTGCTGGATTCCGTAGCTGAACTGGAAGGGAAGAAGAAGATTGGATTTTGAGATAATTCCATAAATACTGTTCCATTTAATGTTCGGATTGATTTTTTGAAAAACCGTAGAAACCAAAAATAGTCGATTCAAGCATACTCTTAATTTAGATAGAATAGGCCTTATTACCAGCACTTTGCGCCACTCGCCTCCAAGGAGTGGCGCAAAGTATCGCTTCCAGCCGAATGAGAGGTAATTCACAAAGTTTTCGTAGTGTGCGACAAAATGAGATGCGCCCGAGCAAAGTCATCTTTCCGACTAAAAATTTCCAATCCTACTCTTTGAATTTCAAAATCAAAGATCTGAAAATCATGAAAAGTACCTATTATTCTATATGCTGTTTGGCATTTTCCACACTTCTTTCCTGCAACAAAGAAGGTATGAAATCTAAAAACAATGCTTCCGAAACTGTCCGAGTCACAAGGTGTGAAAGGAAAAGTGATGTGGCTGGAAGGCAACATGATGCCTTCTTATGGAGAGAAGAAAAGGAAGTGAATGACAACAACGGAAAGCCTCATAGTTCGGGAAATTTACTTTCTGCCAACCGACAAAAATGAATGATTTGGAAAATGACGGAACTATTTTTCAGGATGTGGCAGAAGCCTAATGGTCAAAACTTGTCCAATCTGACAAAATGGAATGTTTTCCATCAACCTTGCCAGTTGGAAATATTCAGTTTTCACGAAAGAAGAAGCAGGGTTTTTTCGCCAATTCTTTTGATGGAGAAGGCCACATTAACCTAGTAGAAGTGAAAGAAGGAGAAATGACGGAAATGAATATTCAAATCAACTATAAAGCTTCTTTTTAGTGAACTCTTTTTGGATTTACGCTCAACTTGGTTTCGAGCATATTTCGGATTTGGCAGGATATGACCATATACTTTTTGTGGTGGTACTTTGTGCCGTTTACCGAGTTTCCCAATGGAAAAAAATCCTGATTTTGGTTACGGCATTTACTATTGGGCATTCCGTAACCTTGGCACTTTCTGCATTGGAAATCGTTTCCCTGCAACAGGAAATTACCGAATTCTTCATTCCCGTAACCATTTTCCTTACTGCACTTTATAATATTCGGAAAGGTGAGCAGAAACCTTCAGATTCCGAATCAATATTGTTCCACTATTTGTTGGCACTTTTCGTAGGCTTCGTCCACGGAATGGGATTTTCCAACTTTTTCGCTTCTTTGCTTGGTTCAGCAGGGGATATTCTGATGCCACTTTTCGCCTTCAACATTGGGCTGGAAATTGGGCAATTGCTGATTGTTGGAGTGATTATGCTTCTTATCTTATCTGATTTTGAACTTAGTCAAACTGAAATTTCAGTATTGGAATTGGTTCGTTTCAGGTTTCGCCATGTTTGCTATCCCTACAAATGATGTGGGAACGAGTTTTTTGGTAAGAAGAAATAGTCGTAAGCACAAGTACAAAATAGAAAGTTGGATGGTCGATGCGATAGCAAAATAATAAAATACCCCAATTATGAGTTATATATTTGATAAGTACAATTGTTGATTGGGGAAATTAAGAATGAAGAATGAAGAGTTAAAAATGAATTAAGTAATTGCTAATCAGCAACTTAATATTGTTTTATTTAGTCAAAATATTGACATGCAGTTTCTAATTAAATCTAAAAATAGTGCAATACATTAAATCTTAATTTTTGACTATGCTAAAAAAATACAGTTAACCTGCTGATAATCAAATTTTTAAACCCATTATTCAGGTAAAATAGTAAATTATGTATTAGATATTATTACGATTGGTTTATTAAGGTAAATTTTGGAGTCAGCTTGTTGGTCTCGCTACGCTAAGACCAACAAGGGCTTCTATACAAAACCAATCGTAATAAAGTCTAATGACAATCAGTATCTTATGAAATACAAGATGTTACAATAATTTTGTCTGAGTACTTAGAGTTCACTGTTTTTACTTTGGGCCTAAGTCTGGACCTAGACTTTACACTTAGATACTCATTCTTCTGCCATAAAACTGCCCAAATACGGATGCCATTTTTCTCGCCAATCATACCATTCTAAGGCCGGGAATTGTTTTTTGTAGTCGTAAAATGATTTCACATCGTAGCAATAGCCGTGGTAATAATATTGCTTGCCTAAACCAATGGCGTGTTCTATCTCCAAAAGCATGGTGTAAAGTCCCAAGCTGTTGGCAGAGTAAGCCAAGTCAAAGAAACCGTAAATGCTGGAAATCCCCTTTTCGGAAATATCGAAGAAACTGGTAGCAATCAATTGGTCTCCATCGAAAATATTCAGCTCGTAAGGCGGAATGGGAGTTTCTAGGTTTGGGGAAATGAAATCGTAAACGGAATTGGGAATGTTGGAAGTGAATTTCTTTTTATGCTGTTCAAACAAATCAATTTTCTGCTGATTTACTTCCGCCAACTTGATTTCAGTCCTGAAAGAGACGTTTTTTCGCATGATTTTACGGAAACGCTTGCTGTGATTGTATTTTAAAAGATTGAGGCGAAGCGCAAAAACCCTACAAACGGATTCTTCGTGAATGCTAAGATTGTATCTGAAAAACTGTATGCCAAAATGCCTCCAACCAGTTGCAAGCAAGCCGTCTAAATTGGTTTGGCTTACTTGCAACAAGTCAATTTGGTCATATACAAGAGGCGTTTTCTCCACTACTTCACTTCTAGGGATTCTACTATTTTCATGGCAGTTTTAGTCCATTCATCTTTTTCTTCTTTCGGAGCAATCAGGCTGAAAGTGAGGAGTTTGCCTTCCAAATTTGTGAAGAAGAAGCAATGGTAAACATCTTCGACTATATCTATATGGGTCAGTTCAATGCAACCTACCTGCTTCCCATTTACAGTTCGGATTTCAGAATTGAGTACTTCGGCAGAGATATAAAACGTGCTGAAGATGTTGCTGTAATAATCCAAATATTTGGGAATGGCCGATTCGTCTGCAGATTCAGTAGGCTTATTCATTGAAAAAAACACATCGCTATATTCGTTGGAGAGAGCGAATATGGGCATTTTAGCTTTCCGATACCTGATTGACTTGTCCTCCTCACTCATGGGTTCTAAATTATTGGGAAGGCCTAGGGCGATATAACCCTCCAAAAGTACCTTTCTTTCTAATTTGGCATCTTGTGCGGAAACGCTGAGGATGGTTAGAAATAACAATCCGACTGTGAAATGAATTTTCATAGCTACAATTTTGTTTAAAACGTGATAAATAATTACAAAATTTAGTTAGTCATTAAAACCAGTCGAAATCTTTATTCTAAAAGTAAATGTTCTGAATGGAAATCAAAAATTGTGCAAACATTGTTTCAATAATGCGAAAGATGCGTAGTTCATCAATGCTCTAATTTCTCGATACACTATTTACAAAATCCCTTCTTTCCTCAGTATATTTTTTCGATTTCCTGTACCAAGCCACGCCAATCCCAACAATCAGAATATAAGGCGCAACCATTAAATACAGAATTCCCTTATTCAATCCTGCTCCGACCGCTTGCCCACCATTGCTGATGGAATTCTCTACCGAAGCTCGGCACATAGAACATTGCGCCTCGGCAAACTCGGGGAAAATTAGGGAAACAGCGAAAAGCAAAAAGGGTATCAGATATGATTTATAGTTTTTCATGGAGTTTTTGGTTTTGGGAATTGTTGCAAAGATAAGGATTGTAGCATTTGGATTGAAGGTTTTGAGGTATTTTATGATGGAAATGAATGTCCAATCCAGTCGATGCACTAGTGCATCAATTCCTAAGTTCGTGATTGTATTTTATGTATCTTTTTTCCTTCTACTGCATTAAAATTCTTAGCCGTAGCTAGGCTATGTCGAAATGTCGAACCATCGGATTGCCGAACCATTCAGATTTTGCTTTGTAGAAGAAAAAAATATTCCAAAAAATACCAACCAGAACTTAGAACTCAATGCACTAGCCTCAAAAATAATCTGCGATAATGGCGCACTTTATTTAGAGTACGTTTGAATCGACTTATTTTTGGCTTCTACGGCTTTTGAAAAATGCCTAGTGCATCAAATCCTAAGTTCGTGTTGTTGTTTTTGTTTCTTATTTCCCTCTACTGCATTAAAATTCTTCTGATTGTTACACTTTGCTGTGCTACTAAAAAGTCATTGAAAAGTGCTTTTATTAGTTGTAGAAGCCGAAAAATTTTTTTCAACTATAAAAAACATTCGTACTTGACCGTAAATGTGTTCATAAAAATACTGAGAAGAGGAAGTCTGAACTAATACTCCAACCAAAACCTTGTTTTACAGCTCATAGGACGCAATTTAAACAGCACAGCAAAACGTAACAATCAGAAATTCTTAGCCGTAGCTATGGCTATGTCGGAATGCCGAACCATCGGAATGCCGAACCATTCAAATTTTGCTTTGCAGAAGAAAATAATATTCCAAAAAATACAGACACAAACTTAGCACTCAATGCACTAGAAAGCCTGTTTTGAGAATTTGGTAAAATTCCCAAAAAATCAATCCAAACACACTCTTAGGAATGGGGAATAAATAAATAGTTTATTTGTGCAGTTTCTTTTTGAGGCTAGTCAAGCCGTTCCCGGCCGGGACTAAAAAATGTGGCATAGCACTAGTGCGCCAGTCCGATGGAACGCCAGTCCCACTGAGGCAGTCCCACTGAGAAAACAGCATCTTATTTATTTTCCGTTCCTTAATCTCTTTCAATTATCGAATTAAAATACAAACTTATTTCACCATCAACTTAGAAGTCTGCTTAAAGCTCATCCCAGAAACCTGAATTATATAAAGTCCCTTTCCGAATTTGCGAGTATCTAATTCCAAAGAAGCATTTTGCACATCTTTCAAGATTGTAGAAGAAAACATTTCTCTTCCATCCAATCCTAGAACCTTTACGGTCAAATCTTCTTTAGCATATTTATTCAATCGGATTGTGGCAACATCAGTAGCAGGATTTGGGAAAATGCTCATCTCCAAATTGCTGTCTATCTGGTTGGATTTCGCCACGGTTTCGCTTCCGAAATTTCCAACTCTTCCACTCGCTCCGCCTACACAAAAACTCTTTGTTTCTCCGCTTCCGAAGCTTCCGTTTCCGCTGGTCAAAGTAGTGCTTCCCGCTTTTAAGTTGTAGAATCCATTTCCATAAGAACAGCAAATTCCGTCTCCGTATGCATCTGTGATTTCAAAGTTGTAGCAACCTGCTGGCAAACTGAATGTTTTAGTAACTGTAGAATTCGCCGAAGAATAATTATTGCCCGAAGAAATTGTGGAAGAACCATCGCTCGTTCTCAATGCCCAAGCAGTTTCGGAAGGATATTGGTCAAGTTTGAGTGTGAGAGTTACCGAAGTGTTGCCCGTAGAACCGCCTCCGCCTCCACCAGTAGAACCACTTGTGGAAACTTGGATATTGTCAATTGCCATATCTGAACGGTAACTGTTTCCTGTGTTCCCACAAAACGCAATTTCACAGTTTGCCCTGCATAGCTATTCAAATTGACCGAAGCGGTTTTCCAAGAATTTCCTTTATCGCCAGATTGAGACCAAACCGAAGTCCAAGTTGAACCATTTGTAGTGGCTTCGAGCTTCAATGTTCCCATATTTGAACCGTACATGTGATATCCGAACGAAATAGTTGCTGCACTTTGCCCTGCCAAGTTGAAGCAAGGAGAATTGAAATAGGTAGTTTTGCTCGGATAGTTTGGGCTAGAAGACTCCACGTACATATAGTAAGAACCATTTGCTCCGCTCGAAGGTCCTGTGCTACCAGAAGGCGTTCCGCTTGCATCTCTTGTCCAATCCAAATCATCTCCACTTCCTTGTGCAAATGCACCCAATCCACTTTCAAAACTTTCAGAATAGGGGAAAGAGGAAATTGTAGAAGCGCATGAAAGCGATGCCTCCTCCACCTCCGCCAGCTGGAGGAGTGAAACCCCAAGCCGAGGCAACTGCATCCGGATAATCTATGTAAGGATTTCTGTTTCCCTGTCTTTCTTCTGCACGGTTATTTCTCGTGATTTCCGCTCCATCTACAGGGTCATCTAAATGCCATTGGTACAAGACGTCCAAATCTCCATCGGAAACAATATCATTGATTGAGCCTGCTTGCGTTGGGTACATGGTGTAGAAATAGAAAATGGCTCTTGCAACGTTGCCTTTACTAACTTTCCAATGGCTCGAAAACAGAACCATCTCGCTCGCTATAATTATCTCGGTTGCTCGGAATGCTAGATGATGTTGAGTACGCATTAGAACTATTCACTCCGTACCAAGTGTCTGTATTTGAGTCGTTTATCTCGTTAAATGGGTAGTTGGAGCGAGATGAATTCACATTCCCATGCGTAGGGAAAAGATGATGCACATCGGAACGCATCGGTTCTGATTTATTGAACCAGCTTTGTGGCACAGTATGTTCTGCATTGATTGGATTCAGATAAGTTGTGTTTGATGCAGGCTGACTGAAACCCGTATAAATACAATAGACTGTTCCGTTCTGACTATCAATGTAGCTATACATGGCGCGTCTTGCATTGTTGTAGCCCATTTGATTGTGTTTTCCATCGAACCAATTCTGTTTGAGCCAAGTTCGCAATGAGTTGCCAGACAGATTACTCGGTGGAGCGGATTGTGCCATTGCCTCGGAGGAAATCAATCCGAATGCAAACGCAAGTAGGAAAATGTAGTGTAGCTTTTTTTTCATAATAGAAGGGATATTAGACTTTAAATTAATCGGAATTCGTAAATCTTGATTTTTTTGAAACCAAAAACGGCAATCATCTGATAGATGATTGCCGTTTTGAAACTTAGCGGAAAATAAATCCGCCACGATAGTAGTTGGTAATGAGCGAGCAGATAGTTGAACACTTCCACAAGCTTGAGCGAGTTATTGTAACCCTCTTCACTTCTGAAATCGGGAAACAGAAAGTTCCGTTTTTGAAAAATGAGGACAAATAAGACATTTGATAATTAGTTAAAGTAAGTAATTCATAATAGCCTAGAGCGATAGACTAATGATTCACTACGAATGTAGATGTACTACTTCGGGATTACAATTACAATTCTACGTGTTTAGTAAAGTCACTATTTGGTGTTTTTTGGAGATGAAAATCACTTCAGCAAATAATGGAAATACTCCGAAAAGAGCATTTTGAATAGATTGTACTTCAATTCCCTGACTTTACAAACTACTGACTAATAATAAGTTAATCACAAAAACTACAGTTTGTCGGGATTTATATTGAGTCTCTTAAAACCTTACAAATCAAGATTAAACCGCTTATAAAAACATACATTTGGATTGAGATAGTAAACTTAAATACAGAAATCAGTAAGCAGTTATCAGTATCAAATGCTAAAAGAGTTAGAAAGCAACTTTCATCAAGCCGTTTGCTCATTCGCCAATTCACTATTTCGCCAATTGAGTAATTTACCCAAATTTGTACATCGTACTCGCCAATAATGGATTTACTTGCAGAGCTTATTTTCGTGCTTAATCAGCATCAGGTGGGAATTTCAGAGAATGTGCTTCCCGACAACTCCAAACTGAAAAAACTATATTCGCTTATTTCTTTGGGAAAAGTCCGCACAGATGAACAGGCTTCCGAAGCGATTTACAAATGCTCTCCGAAAGACAAAAAGTATCTGATGCTCAAGCGAAACCTCATTAGCCGATTGGCTGATTTGATGCTGGAAGCCGAGCCGAACGAAGCCTATCGAGATAATTATTCCCACATTCAGTTCCTCTTTGAGCAGAAATTGGCAGTTACCGAAAAGTTGCTCCAACAGAATGTATATCATAATGCAGAGAAAATCATTGGCAAAGTAGAGAAGAAAGCGGAAAGCTATCACCTGATTATTGTCCAACTCAAATGTGCTCGGCAACTGCGAATGATTCATGCGCTGAAAGGTTTCCCCGCCCAAACTGAAGCTTATGACCGAGCGGTCGGAATCCTCTCCAAACATTTCATTTACGAGTCGAAAGCGCAGGGGTTTTCACAAATAATTCAGAGTAAAGTCAAATTCTTCATTTCCCACAATCCAGATTTAATGTCCCAGGCACGAGAATTTTCACGTCAAATTTCTGAGTGGATTAGAGAATTCCCTTCGCCATTTCTGCAATTGTACGGAAACCGAATCCAGATTGCCCTGCAACATCAAACACATAATGTAAAAGATTGGAGATTGAGCATCGAGGCTCTTTCAGAATTGCCCAATCAGTTTCCATTCTTAAAAAGTAGTTCGTTGGATTTAGAAATCTCGCTAGATTGGGTGCGGTTTCACAGAGCGACTGGCGACTTGGAGGAAATGGAGAGGTGTTTAGAAGGATGCTTGAAACTGTCTGATTACCAAGCGTTTAATAAATTTGAAGTAATGGCTTTGAGCTATGACTTGGCAATGAAGAAAAATGATTGGGAAAAGGCGCTGGAAATTGTGAAAGAAGTTTTCAGAACTGGTCAGTTTCAGCATTTAGATTCAATTGACATTTCCGCTTGGGGAATTCGGGCTTTGTACCTCAACTATGTTTTCCTCAAACTCCAACAGCCAAAAAAACAATTTGCCAAATTTGCAGACAGAAATCAGGTCTTTGAATTCCTCACCACTCGCCAGCCTGTGAGCAAAGACAAGAAAGGCTACAACCTACATTTGGTAATTCTCCGACTGATTTTTCAAAAATATTATTCCACAGAAGGTATTTCTAGCGATGGGAACAAGATGCTCGTTTATTTCCAACGCCATTTAAAATTATTGGAAAGTGAAAGAACAGGCATTTTCTTCAAATCTCTCGCCAAAGTGGCATCTGCCAATTTCGATGAGCAATATGTAGAAAAGCGAGAAGCGTATTTTTTCGAGCGCATTTCAGAAGCCAAATATGAACTGTTCCTATTCGATGACTGCGAAATCCTTCCTTATGAAAAGCTTTGGGAGTTGGTAAATGTAAAAGCTGAGTAATAATTTGGCATAATTGGAAACTCATGCCAAATTTATGATGAGGGGCAATGTGTATTTGACCCCAATTATGAGTTGTGTATTTGATAAGTACAATTATTGATTGGGGAAATTAAGACAGGGTGGCCTGGCCATTAAGAATGAAGAATTAAAATGATTTAAGTAATTGTTAATCAGTAAATTATATTATTTTAGCCAAACTATTGACATACAGTTTTTAATTAAATCTAAAAATAGTGCAACGTATTAAATCTTAATTTTTGACCACACTAAAAAAATTATAGGTATATCGGGATAGGTCGCCTAAATAGTTCGAGCATCCGCTCGGACTTGTCATTTGTTGGAGCGTCCGCTTCAAAAAGTGCTGTGCGCTCTAAACCGATATTCCTAAAAAATTATATTTAACCTACTGATAATCAATTTTTTAAACTCATTATTCGGGTATTTGGTAATTGAGCCGATGGGCAATCTTCCAGAATATTTTTCACTCCATAAAAAAACTCCCAACAGAGAACTCATGCTAGAAATTTGAATTCTATAAACGATTACAGAAATCAATTCTATCTAACTCATGGCGGAGGAGAAACAGATGATTTTTACTGCAAAACCACCAGAGAAAAACGAGATAGTCAAGAATTAGATGATAATATTGATAAGCTATTTCAGATTGTTTATCTCTTGTTGAGGGGCAAAACAATCACTCCATAAAAAAACTCCCAACAGAAAATCTGCTGGGAGTTTTTAAGTTTATGTGAGTTCAGCTTAAAAAGAAATTAACCTTTCGCTTTCTCTACCAGGCTTCTTCCGTTTCCTTTTTGCTTGAAGATGTCAACGATTTTGTCAGCATCTGCATGAGGCACAGAAATGAATGAGAAAGCGTCCATCACTTTCACATCGTCCATCACGCTAGTAGAAACATTGGTTTCTTTGCTGATGTAATCGACCAATTCTCTTTTTCCCAAATCATCTTTTGCGCCAAGGGCAATAAATAATCTAGAGTTGTTGGAATTACTAGACTCTCTTCTTTCAGAACGTCTTCCACCTCTATCTTCACGGTCTCTGTCGCCAAATCGGCTTCCTCTTTCGCTTCTTTCTCCCCTTTCACTACGTCCGCCAAATCTATCGCCTCTTTCTGATTTCCGCTCTCCTCTGCGCTCACGGCTTCCGCTTCTTCTATCATCTCTTCCGCCTCTGCGCTCACGACCTCCGCCACGTCTGTCATCTCTGCTTCCACGGTCTCTGTCTCTTCCTCCACCGCTTCTTGGCGTGGAAATCTCTTTGTATTGTTCTTTGCTGAATTGTTTTGGGAAAGCGAATTTAATCAAACTTGCCACAGCTAGTTCTGGGTCTTTGTCTTCCAAAATTCCTTTTGCCATTCCCATCAACTCCTCTAAAGCTTCTGTGTTTTCGGAAATGTTACGAACTTCCTCAATCACTCTGTGCTTCTTCGCTTTGATAATATCTTTCACTTTCGGCACTTCCTCTTTGCGAATATCTGCATTGGAAATACGTCTGATTGTACTTAACTTTCTTGAATCTGAACGACTTACGAAAGAAATTGCAGTTCCTGTATTCCCAGCTCTACCCGTTCTACCAATTCTGTGAACGTAAGATTCTGGGTCTTGTGGCAATGAATGGTTCACTACATGAGTCAATTCATTCACATCAATTCCACGAGCGGCAACGTCTGTGGCAATTAGAATTTTCACAACTTCCTTACGGAATTTACCAAGAATTCTTTCTCTCTGGTGTTGGGAAATATCTCCGT
Organism: uncultured Cytophagales bacterium; assembly: GCA_963729615.1. Classification (GTDB taxonomy): domain Bacteria; phylum Bacteroidota; class Bacteroidia; order Cytophagales; family Flammeovirgaceae; genus JBLIFI01. Next base: position 200,618 of record CAVSOI010000012.1, on the reverse strand, counting down.
GCAACCCTTCTGCTCGGTAGCCATTTTCCTGCAAACGTTGTGTCAGTTCATCTACATCATTCCTAGTTTTACAGAATACAATTCCGTAGAAACTTGGCTCTAGGTCAATGATTCTACAAAGTGCAGGGAACTTGGCATCTCGGTTCAATTCGTAGTAGATTTGATCTACCAAATGCGTAGTCAGTTCTTTTTTCTCAACTGCCAAAGTTTGGTGTCCTTCTCTCATGAAAGATTGCGCCAACTTCAAAATCTGCCTTGGCATAGTTGCCGAGAAAAAAAGCATTCTTTTGTCATCATTTGTAGATTCCAAAATCTGCTCAATATCTTCCACAAAACCCATGTTCAGCATTTCATCTGCCTCATCGAGTACAAAGAAATCTAAATCATCAATTACGAGTGTTTTTCTGTTGATGTGGTCAATGATTCTACCAGGAGTTCCCACTACAATATCCACCCCTCTTCTCAATTCTCCAATTTGCTTGTCAATTGATTGCCCGCCATAAACTGCGGAAACTTTCAATCTCCTTTTTCCTTTCAAAGAATCAATTTCCTCTGCCACCTGAATTGCCAACTCACGAGTTGGAGCCAACACAAGTGCTTTCACAGTTCTTGTTCCAGCCTCAATTGCTTCAATCATGGGTAAGCCAAAAGCCGCTGTTTTACCAGTTCCTGTTTGTGCCTGACCAATTACGTCAACTTCACCTTTTAAAAGTATTGGGATTGTTTTTTCCTGAATTGGGGATGGTTTCTCGAAACCTTTTGCTTCCAAGGCCGAGATAGTCTCTTCAGAGAGACCTAATTTTCTGAATCCAGCCATTTTCTCTGCTGGCTCATTTTCAGTAACTTCTTCTTGTTGAGCTACTACTTCTTGTTCTAATAATTCTTCCATTATAATACGGATACGGCACTTCTCTTAGAAGCACAAGGGCAAATTCTCGACTGCACGAAAGTGCTAATCATCTTAAATCTGTACACCAATCGGTGTGGCCCCGAATAGAAACGCCTGGTTTGAAAAATTAGGTTCTCTCCAAACGGTAGAAATCCAGAAATAATAAATCCACATTTACTGTGGCTTCTTTTTGGAATCTTCTTCGTTGAAAAATCTTATCATAGTTACAACTATGCTTTCGATTCTTCGCCTTGAATATTCTCAAAAATAAACTGCCACTAAAAGCAGATTTATTTTTTCAGCATTCCTTAGCTGTCTCTATCGCTACGACATTCGTACACTGAGCGGAAATCGGAAGCTGTTCCGTTTCATCAAATATAACTGCTGGGAAAAAACCATTAAATAAAATACGGCAGGAAACATCAACTGCCAAAAGAGAAGCGACCATTCTCTTATTTTGCGAGTGCAAAGGTAGAAAACAATTCCGACAAATAATCTATTTACTAATTCTTTGTGTGTTAACAAATTGGAAATCAAGCTTGCAATCGGTTGAAACACAATAAATTAAACAAGAATATTCTCAAATCCACAGTAGAGTCAAGCTTTTCAGATGCTTTTTTTGGATTTTATGAATCGTCTATTCATCAGAAGAATCGGTACTGAAAATATAAGGTATGCTAGCTAAGGATTTAATCTTTAATTAGAAAAAAAGTTATTTTTTATTCAAAATTGGAGACTTTCATAATGGAAAATCGTCAACATACATTGCGTGTTCAGTGCCGAAGAATCTATGTTTATCAAAAAAAACAAGTTCCATTTCCCAAATCAGTTCCTCCGATGGGAGTCCAAGCCAATTTTAGGTGTCTGTGGCTAATTCCGAAGTCAAATTTAGACCTGCCAAGTCTCTAAGACTTGGCAGGTCTTTCCCTCAAAGCCTAAAATCGAATGCGGTGGATACTTACAAACTCTTTTCGGCTCACACAAATCAATTTTACGGCTCAAAAACCTGCAACTTTGAGCCGTAAATGCTAAGTTTGTGAGCCGTAAATCAAAATACCATGTTTACAGAAACAGAATCAAGTATAATTGAGCATATTGAAAAGAAAAAAATCTGCTCGTCTAGCCAGTTATTAGAAGCTGTTGAGCTTAAAATCAGCCGTGCCACTCTCAAAAGGTTATTGTCAAAATTGGTTTCCGAAGAGTTTATAACAGTTTCAGGCGCAGGCAGAAGTACAAAATATTCATTATCTCCAATCTACGAACTCATTAAACCTGTGAGTTTAGACAAATGCTATGAAAAAGAAATTGATGAAAGAGAAATAAAAACGGATTTTAATTTTCGGGTAATCACAGAAGTATTGGACAAACATAGTCTGTTCACTATTGAAGAGATAGAAAAGCTGAATGATTTGCATGACAAATATCAGTCGAATATTTCAGAATTATCAGAGACGGAATTCAAGAGAGAAATGGAAAGGCTCGCAATAGATTTGAGTTGGAAATCCTCTCAAATTGAAGGAAATACCTATTCTTTACTCGAAACTGAAAAATTATTGAAGGAAAAAGAAACAGCTTCTGGTAAAACCAAGGAAGAAGCAGTCATGCTTTTGAATCATAAATATGCGCTTGACTTTATAGTCGAACATACTGATTATCTCAATCCGCTAACTGTTTCCAAAATAGAAGATATACACAGCCTGCTTATAAAAGAGTTGGCAGTACAGCGAAATCTGAGAAAAAGGCGAGTTGGTATTTCTGGAACGAACTATAGGCCATTGGACAACGAACATCAAATATTGGACGCATTGCGTAAAACCTGTGATGTGATTAACAGAAAACAAAGTGCTTTTGAAAAAGCATTGTTAGCATTGGTACTCATCTCCTACATTCAACCCTTTATGGATGGGAACAAAAGAACCGCAAGAATCGTGAGCAATGCCATTCTGATAGATGAAGGTTACTGCCCACTATCTTTCAGAACCGTAGATTCTATTGATTATAAAAAAGCGATGTTGCTTTTCTACGAACAAAATAACATTTCAGCTTTCAAGAAAATTTTTATAGACCAGTTTAAATTTGCTGTGAATACTTACTTTTAAATTCAATTTTCAGAGCAATCATTCATGCTTTTTAAGAATTTAAGTCCCTGAATGCACAGAAAGAGGGCTTTTTTTTACTATATTCGCCCTCGTTCTATTGAAGAGGGCAAGCAACGCCCCTTTTAAAAAATAGCTGTTTGTTTATGTTCGATAAGAATTCTCCATACAACGATTTGCCCTTACTGCCTCCGAAGGTAGAAATTGAGACGAAAGAAGTACTAAAGAAAAACGTAACAGCAAGTAGAGCACTGGCTCATTTGAATGGCGCAATCAGAAATTTACCAAATCCTAGGTTGTTCCTTGATACTTTGCATTTGCAAGAGGCAAGGGCCAGTTCTGAAATCGAAAATATCATCACAACGAACGATTTATTATACAAGTCATTAGTTTCCAATAAGAGTGAAGGCAATACAGCAACCAAGGAAGTAATCAGTTACAAAGAAGCTATTTGGCTGGCACTAAATCAACTTGAGTCTCGTCCATTTATTACTACAAATCTCTGTATTGAGATTGTGCAATGTATCAAGCGCAACGATTTGGGAATTAGAAAAACAGTTGGAACTACATTAGCAAACAAAAAAGGAGAAATAATCTACACGCCACCTTCGGGAGAAGAAGTTATTCGGAATAAGATGGCAAATCTAGAGGATTTTATCAATAGCGACTCCTCACTTGATCCACTTATCAAAATGGCGGTTATTCATTATCAATTTGAGGCAATCCACCCATTTTTGGATGGAAATGGGAGAGCAGGCAGAATATTGATTCTCATTTATCTCAAACTAGAAAAATTGCTTGATATTCCTGTTATTTTTTTCAGTCAATATATCATTGAGCATAAAAGCAAATACTATAGAGCAATTAGAGAAGTGACGGAGCATAACAGATGGGTAGATTTTATATTATATATGCTAGATATGATTGAAGAATCTGCTAATAGAGATTTAAGAAGATTGAATACAATTGTTTCTGCCATGGAAACAGTTGGCAAAAAAATTCAAGCAAAAGTTCCTTTTATCTATTCTAAAGATTTATTGGAATCAATTTTCCACCTTCCTTATGTAAAAAGGCAGACTTTGGTAGATGTAGGACTCGGAAATGCTAAAACTGCTGGGAATTATTTGTCCTTATTAGAAAAAGAAGGCTTCCTGAAATCTGTGAAAGTAGGTAGGGAAAAATTATATTTGAATGAAACTTTGATGAATATACTAGAACTTATGAACGCAAATTAAATAAAGTGCTACTTTTTCTCTCGTTTCTTTTTGGTCTATTCTTCGTTAAAAATCTCGCCATAGCGGTGCTATGACTGCAATTTTTGCCTAGACTAGCTCCAAAAATAAACTTCAATAAAATAGTAGTTTATTTATTTCCCGTTCCTTAGAAAGGAGGTGTAATGTGTTCGGATGGAGTTACTCACTCTGAATTAGTAAATTAGAATCCCCGATAAAGAATCAAATCAAACCTAAAATGACCATAGATCAACTCAAAGAAGCCGTTCAATACATCCAAAAGCAATACAAGACAAAACCACAATTCGGGATTATTCTCGGAACGGGCTAGGAGCTTTAGTGAACGATGTGGAAGTTGCCCACACTATTTCCTATGAAGACATTCCCCATTTCCCTATTTCCACTGTGGAAACTCACTCTGGAAAACTCATTTTTGGGCAACTCAACGGCAAAGAAGTAGTAGTAATGCAAGGCAGATTCCATTATTACGAAGGCTATAATATGTACCAAGTAACTTTCCCAGTGCGAGTGATGAAGCTTTTGGGAATCGAATTCCTGTTCGTTTCCAATGCTTCGGGCGGATTGAACGAGCAATATGAGAAGAGCGATTTGGTTGCCATCTCCGACCATATCAACTTGAACTACGAAAACCCATTGACTGGCAGAAATTTCGAGGAACTCGGCCCACGATTTCCAGATATGAGCGAGCCTTACAGTAGAAAACTGATTGCCCACGCAGATAAAATTGCCCACGCAGAGGGAATTGGATTGAAAAAAGGAGTTTATGTAAGCGTTCCTGGACCGAATTTGGAAACTGCCGCAGAATATAAATACCTCAAAATTATTGGCGCAGATTGCGTGGGAATGTCCACTGTGCCAGAGGTTTTGGTGGCGGTTCACATGAGCTTGCCAGTTTTTGCAGTCTCCGTAATTACCGACCTTTGCTATGGCGAGCTCGAACCAGTTTCCATCGAAAGCGTAGTGGCAGCCGCCATGAAAGCCCAACCAAATATGACTAGGCTGATTGGGAAAATGATAGAATCTTTGTGAAATAGTAAAGTAGCAAGAAAGTAAAATAGAAAAGTTTTAAACACTGAAAAGAAGAATATTTCTTTTCAGTGCTATTCCGTGTTTTTTTCTGTGTAGGCGAAGCCTTTGTCTGGGTCGGCACACCGAAGTCAATCAAGTCAAAAGATGAAAGCCTCCGAAAACTTCCTTTCCAATCGCCTAGAGGAACGCAAAAAAAAAGGCTTGCTCCGTTCCCTTTCGGTTGGAGATAGCAATTGGATTGATTTTTCCTCAAATGATTATTTGGGTTTGGCTTGGAGCGCTGAGTTTGCTGAAAAGGTCGAAATGGAAGTTTCCAAAATCAAGCAAACCAAGAACGGGGCAACGGGTTCTCGGCTCATTTCTGGAAATTCGGAATATGCAGAGAATTTGGAGCAGGAAATTGCCAAATTCCACCAAGCGGAATCCTCCCTGATTTTCAATTCGGGCTACGATGCCAATTGCGGAATGCTCGCTTGCTTGGCTCAAAAAGGAGACACTTACATTACCGATGAACTCATTCATGCCAGTTTGATTGATGGAATTCGATTGAGTTATGCCAATCGTTTCCGATTTCGGCACAATGATTTGACAGACTTGGAAAGCAAACTCCAAAAAGCTACTGGAAATATATTTGTAGTTGTAGAATCGGTTTACTCTATGGATGGAGATTGTGGGAAACTGCTGGAAATCTCCCAGCTCTGCGAGCAATATCAAGCGCACTTGATTGTAGATGAAGCCCACGGAATTGGCATTTTCGGAGAGAAAGGCGAGGGACTTTCCCAGCAATTGGGTTTGGCAGGAAAATGCTTTGCCAGAATTTACACTTTTGGGAAAGCACCAGGTTGCCACGGTGCTGTAGTGGTCGGCTCGGAAAACCTGCGGACTTATCTTATCAATTTTTGCCGTTCGTTTATTTACACGACTGCCTTGCCTTTGCATTCTCTGGCAAGCATTCGGGTAAGCTACCAATTGATGGAATCTGCACAATCCAACCGAAAAAAACTACACGAATTGATTGCTCATTTCCAAGCTGAACTAGCTAAATCCAACCAGATACGAACCATTGCGAGCAAAAGTGCCATTCAGGGGATTTTGGTTTCAGGAAATGAAAATGTAAGCCGAGTTGCCAACCAACTCCAGCAAAAAGGTATTTGGGCAAAGGCAATCCGAAGTCCAACCGTTCCCGAAGGCTCGGAAAGATTGCGAATTTGCCTGCATTCTTATAATACGAAAGAGGAAATTGATTTTTTGAGGAGTTGTTTGGAGAATTTTTTTTGAAAACAATTCCCAAGTGCTGGAAGTGTGCTATTCCAATGTTTTTTCCAGAATAGACATTATCACGATTGACTTTAGGCATATTAAAGAAATGTTTAGTTTATTTCTTTGATATGCCTAACTCGAAGACTGGCAGGTTTCTATTGGGAGTTGCCACCAACAATACTGTCAGCTTCCCATGCGAGAAATTTGTCAATATTCACTATTCAGAATCAAAATCCACAAAAACCCACGCAATCATCCGAATTGCATTATATCTTTACGGCTGAAACAAATTGCCCAAGTCAGTCATGTTTGTAACTCCAAGAGCGGTTTCCTTATTATTGGCATTTTCCATTTCGGTCATTACCATTGCATTTCTATCGCTGGTACCGAATACTACTGCCGAACAGCTGTTTGTGGCAGGTGCACTTTCATTTTCGTCAGCCTTTATCTTGATTTATGCCGCTTTGAAATTCATGATTTTCAGGCAGATTGAGAAGATACACGATGAATTGAACAAAATTTCTAGGGCGAACCCGCCATTTCCTCCTCTACAAATTACCAATATGGCAATCCGCTGAAGCAAATCAATCGGGAAATCATTGATTATGTCTCTCAGAAGGAAAGCGAGATTGACCAACTTAGGAAAATGGAGATTTACCGCAGGGAATTTATTGCGGATATTTCCCATGAACTGAAAACGCCCATTTTTGCGGCACAAGGCTACATTCTCACGCTCCAAGATGGCGCAGTAAATGATAAGAAAGTGCGAGATAAGTTCCTGAAAAAAGCTGGGAAAAGTTTGGGAAGGCTCGATACGCTTGTGAAGGATTTGCTCACACTTTCCCGCATTGAATCTGGTGCCATTGTCATGCACTTGCAAATATGTGATATTCAGGCACTTGCACTAGAGGTTTTTGAACACATGGAAGGCAAGGCAAACAAGAAATCCATTAGTCTCAACTTGGCAAATCCGAACGAAGAAGGGGTTTATGTAAGAGCCGACCCCGATAGAATGATGCAGGTTTTTGTAAACCTCGTGAACAACTCCATTATTTACGGAAAAGAAAAGGGTTATGTGGAAGTCAGGCTTACGGAGGAAGATAAAACTGTTTTGATTGAGGTAACTGACAATGGTCAGGGAATTCCGAAAGAGCATTTACCCCGACTTTTCGAGCGATTTTACCGTGTAGATAAAAGCAGGACAAAAATCACGAGTAGTGGCGGAAGTGGTTTGGGTTTGGCAATTACCAAACACATTCTGGAAAGCCACAAATCCAAAATCCAAGTAAACAGCGAACTCAACAAGGGAACTACTTTTCAATTCAGACTGGAAAAAGCTTAGAAAAAGTCCAAAGCCTTTAGTCCAAAGTCCAAAGTTGAAAAGCTTAAGACTTTGGACTAAAGACTTTGGACTGCTTTACGCCCAAACAGGCTCGTTGCTTTCTGCCAACTTGTTTTGCTTATTGGGGAAAACGAGGATTGGTTTCACTTCTCGTGCTTTTTCCTTCTCTACCAACATGTAGGAAATGATGATGAGTTCATCGCCTTTCTGCACTTTTCTGGCTGCTGCGCCATTCAGGCAAATCACGCCACTGCCTCTTTCGCCTTCAATCACGTAGGTTTCGAGTCGTTCGCCATTGTTGTTGTTCACAATCTGGACTTTTTCGCCCGCAATCAAATCTGCTGCCTCAATCAAATTGAGGTCAATTGTGATGCTTCCGACATAGTTCAAATCGGCTTTGGTAACTACTGCCTGATGGATTTTGGATTTCAATACTTCGATGTACATAGCTATTCAGTTATGGATGTGGGAAATAGGATTTCCGTCTTTTCTGAAAATCCGATGAATTAGTATTTGCTTGGCGCAGAAAATTCAAAATGCCGTCAACAGACTTACGCATTTAGTTTCAAAACTCATTTTCGATTATCAAGTTATCAATCAACCTGACGTTTCCCAAATGAGCCGCCACACAAACAGCCACAGGAGAACTCCGTACATAGCTTTGGATGGGTTGGAGATTGTGGACATCCACAACTTCCAGGTATTCTATTTTAAAATCTTTGTGTTTGCAAATATCGGCAATTGCTTTGTCTTTTGCCTCGCTTATGCTTTTTCCGTTCTGCAAATCTACTTTGACACTTTTCAAGGCTTTCTGCAAAGTTGGTGCGATGTATCTTTCTCGCTCCGAAAGCCTTACGTTTCTGGAGGACATTGCCAAGCCGTCATTTTCTCTAACGATTTCACAGCGTTTGAGTTCGATTCCGAAAGATAAATCTGCCACCATTTTGTTAATTATGGCAAATTGTTGCAAATCTTTCTGCCCGAAATAGGCTTTTTCTGGTTGGATTATATGAAACAGTTTGGAAACCACCAATCCGACTCCGCTGAAATGCCCACTTCTATGCTTTCCTTCCATTACTTTCTCCAAACTTCCAAAACTCATGGAAACCGAAATATCCTTAAACCCGTTTGGGTACATTTCCGAATCGGTTGGGGCGAAAACTGCATCGCATTGTTGGTCAATCAGCAAAGCCATGTCGGCATCCCAAGTTCTGGGGTAATTTACCAAATCATTTTTGTTGTCGAATTGAGTCGGATTCACATAAATGCTGCAGATGGAAATATCATTTTCTACCTGACACTCCTGCAACAAAGACAAATGCCCCGAATGCAATGCGCCCATTGTCGGCACTAAACCGACAGATTTCCCCAAGCGTTTCTGCTCGGAAACATATTGCGATACGGATTTTTTGTCTCGGAAAACTTTCATCAGTTCTAATCCAAAGTCTTTAAAAATAAATTCAAAGCTACATAAATAGTTGGATTATAGGACTAAAGCAAAGTTCGCGATGCACAATTTAGCTTTCTGATACCAAACTAACCAATATTCTTCTTCCGCATCAAAGTAATTGTAAAAGTGCTTCCGACACCTTCTTCGCTTTTTACGGAAATATCTCCGCCTTGCTCTTGCATCAGTTCTTTGCAAATTGCCAAGCCGAGTCCGTTGGCTTGCTTGTCTGAATCTGGGAAGCGGAAATATCTATCGAAAACCTTATCCAAATACTCCGAACTGATTCCCTTGCCCGAATCCGATACTGAAATTTCCACTTTGGAATCGTCTTGGGCAATTGCCAATTTAATTGCTGAATTCGGGTTTGAATAGCGAATGGCGTTGGAAATCAGCTTTTTGAGTACCCAAGCAGTTCGGTCTTGGTCTGCCAAGAGTTTGGGAATATTTGAGGAGGACTCTATATCGAATTCGATATTCTTTTTGGTTGCCAAAGTTTGGTTTGCCCGAACAGCTTTATTCAACAGTTCTATTGGGTTTATTCTGGAGTTGGAAACTTCAATTGTTTTGTTTTCAATTTGGGCAATGCTCAAAAGTTCATCGGTAATATCGAGTAATTTTTCAGTATCGTCTTCTATGGTTTCCAGCACGGTTTTTTGTTCTGCGCTGATTTTGCCCAATTTTCCGCTCAATAGATTCTCAATATTCATTTCTATGGAAGTTACGGGCAAATTATATTCGCGGGAAACATCGGTGATGAATTTCGTTTTTGCAGAATCACTGGCTTTGTAACTTGTGATATCTTTCAGCAAAATCACATGTCCAATCAACTTTTTCTCTGTTTCGCCTGTGGGAACAATCACGGTATGGAGCGTTCTTTTCTCAAAATGCTTTTGAGTTCCATTTACCTCAAAATCCAAAACCTCCTTAGTGTCGCTCATGTTGGCATTGTGCAAGGTTTCGGCAATCGTGTCTCCTGCCGAGGTTTCCTCAATCCGAACCAAATCACGAATCATTAGCTTAATGACCTCATTGCGTGACGCCAGTTCTTGGGCATATTTCCCAACTAGCTTGCTTTCCTCTAACCCAAGTGTGTTGTGGGCTTCATAATTGGCAAATACAATTTTCAAGTTTTCATCCAAACAAATAACAGGGTCTTTCATGGTGCTAATCAGCGTGTCAATTCGGTTTTTCTCCACCATAATTTGCGCTAAATTGCTATTGTTGTATTCCTCCAACTTCTGGCTCATGCTGTTGAAAGCTTTTGCCATTTTGCCCAATTCATTGTCTCCACCATAATTGAGCCTTTCCGAATAGTTGTTATCGGACACTTTCTCAATACTCTGCGTAATTCCCACAATTGGGTCAATTACCGTAGAAGGGAACTTGATTAGGAAAATAAGGGCAATGATAAAACACAAAGTTCCTGTTGACACAATCCAAAAAACGGCTCGGTCGGCAGTTTCTTTGGCAGTTTCGCTTCTTTTCTCTACTGCTTGCATGTTCATTTCCGTGATTTCGAAAATGAATTGTTTCATTTCGCTCAAATCCGAAGCGTTTCCTGTGGATTTATAGCTTGCAAAACTGTTGCGTAATTTCTGCGTGGCTTTTTTTTCGCCAGTTTCGGTAATGTTTCCTTCTTGCTCAACCAGAATCGTGTTGAATTCCTCCAAAGAGTTTTCGGTTGGATTTTGCAAAACACGAAGCATGTCTTTTGTGTAGCGAAGCGTGGCGTAATTGTCTGCCAAAATATTGTCCGTATCACTTTTCAAATCATACGAGTATTTCACTCCAACCACACTCAAAACGATAATGAGGAGAAAAAGAACGCCTAAGCCTAAAATGAGTTTTGTTTTTAATTTCATGGCAAAGTGATTTAGGGTAAATATTTGGTTCTTCTTGGATTTTAAGTGAACTGAACCTCGGAGATGGTTATTTTCAACCTCTCCGATGGTCGTTTGGGCATAAAAAATCAACTATCAAAAAGCAATCGAAAGTGAAGTTAATAGAAAGAAATTATTCTCGCTCGGTTCGCCTTCATTATTAGAGTTTATGAACAGAAGAAATAAATTCCCTCGGAGTGGTAAGGCTCTATAATAAATTAGTGTTCATAATCTCTATTGTAAATTTCGTGTTCATCGGAAAAGTCTCTTGCTTCCACTCTCCAGAGTACATTGTCGGTAGGTAGTGTTCGACTATGGTATGGAAACTAAAAATGTGAATTTGGATTTACAAAACACCCGAATAATGGGTTTAAACCTTTGTTTTTCAGATACTTAACCGTGTTATTTTTAGAGTAGTCAAAAATTAAGATTTGCTATATTGTACTTTTTTTAGATTTAATCAAAAATTATAAGACAATAATTTAACGGAACTCATAAAATCAAAATACTGATTACCAAATACTTAAATCATTCTTAATTCTTAATTTTTAATTTTTAATTTCCCCAATCCATAATTGTACTTATCAAATACATAACTCATAATTGGGGTAAAACCTTGCTTTATGTTCCAAATAAGGACTTCAATTTGTTTAATCAAGTCCGAAAACCCCTTCCATACTTTAACCGAGCACTACCAAATTTTTAGACTATCTGATAACCATACTACTGGACATGAACTGATTTTAGCACTTGGTCGGGCCACGTTGGTCGGGCCACGTTGGTCGGGCCACGTTGGTCGGGCCACGTTGGCAGTGTCTGCAAGACCTGCCAATGTGCAGGCTAGAAAACGTTCTAAGACTGGCGGGAACTGTCTGGGGTTGCATCCAACTACACCGCCAGCTTTTCACTCATATCCAGTAGTATGTCTGATAACCCTCTTGCCGTTGTAGGTCTTAGCTGTCCATGAGTTTCCAGATTTGCTATAATAATGCTCTTATCAAACCTGATGGGTTGCCCATCAGGTTTTCTGGCGAGACCAACAACTTTGAATTGTGAAATCTACACTGCCAAATCATCTTCCAAGAATTCGGTATTCTTCTTTTTACGCTCCAGAAGAGCAAAGCCAAATGTAAGAACGCCAACTCGACCAATGAACATTACAAGTATGATAAATACTTTTCCGATTGCGCTTAAATCTCCTGTGATTCCCGTACTCAATCCAACCGTACCCAAAGCAGAAGCCACTTCAAATAGCGTTCTTTCTAGAGCGAAACCTTCGGAATAGGACAATAAAACTGTGAACAAAAATATTAGCGTGGTGTAGAGAATGAACGTGGAAGTAGCGACAAAAAGCCTTTCAAAAGGAATTGTCCTGTTTAGGAATGTTACTCTTTTCTGACCTACAACTCGGCTTTTCAGTACGGCAATCATAGCGGTTAACGTAGTGATTTTCATACCTCCAGCCGTTCCCGAAGGAGAAGCGCCAACATACATCAGGAAGAACACAACTAACAAAAGTGGCATTGTCAGCGAACCTGTGGCGATGGTATTAAATCCGACCGTTGTCATGGCGGTCATTGCTTGGAAGAATGACATCATGAGCGGACTGTTGCCTACTTCATGCACCAAAGGTTCAGTATAATAAACCAAGGCAGTTCCTACAGAAAGCAAAATCAGGAATCCGCAAAGTACTATTTTAGTAGTAAAAGACAGATTTTTCGATTTCCCCGAAACTCGATACCAAATGTCTGTGATGACAATGAAACCCAAAGAGCCGGCAATTGCCAAAACGGAAATAATGCAGTTGACAAATACATTGTCTTTGTAGCCTTCAAAGCTATCGTTAAACAAGCCAAACCCTGCGGTGCAAAATGCTGAAACACTATGGAAAACACTATACCAAACTGCTTTGGCAGTCTCCATTCCATCGCTTTTGAAGGCTATGAAGAAACAAACCGTGCCCAAAACCTCCATGACAACTGTGAAAAGAATGGCACTTTTAATGAAATCGCTGATGGCAATAGTTTTGGGCATAGTGAAAGCAGCACCAATAATTTTCTGCCTCCAACTCCCAATTGCTTGTGTGGTGAAAAGCAAGTAATATGAAGTTAGTGTCATGTAACCAATTCCGCCAATTTGGAAAAGTAACATCACAATAATCTGACCTGGCAAATTGTAAGAATCTGCCACGCTTACCGTTACCAGACCCGTAGTGGAAATAGCGGAAGTTGAGATGAATAAATTATCAAGGAAACCCACATCTGTTTTGTGGAAAATTGGAATGCAAAGTAAAAGCCAACCAATGACTGTGTAGAGAAAAAAGCCCCAAACCAAATTCATTTGCGGAGACCTGCCTATTTGAAATTTTTTGTACCAGTTGAGGAAATTCTTCAAAAAATTACTTTTCATTTTTGTTTTTTTAACCAGAAAAAATAAAATATCCTACAAGAAACCTCTTACTGTTTGTTTTGTTCAAGAAGGATTGAGTTGAAATTGATTATTTACCCCAATTATGAGTTACGTATTTGATAAGTACAATTGTGGATTGGAGAAATTAAGAATTAAGAATTAAGAATTAAAAATGATTTAAGCACATGGTAATCAATGCTTTAATATTATTAAATTTAGTCGAATTATTTCCATAAGGTTTTTGATTAAATCTAAAAATAGTGCAATACATGAAATCTCAATTTTTGAATCCTCAAAAAATAATGCGATTAAGTTGTTGATAATCAAATGTTTAAACCCATTATTCAGGTTATTTGGAACTTTATCTTCTGGCGGTAGAATCGGCAAGTGAATTGCTCTTTTGCACTTCGCTTTCAGTTGGAGTCTGCAAAACAGTTCCATCTTTCCAATCCAAAAATTCCTCGTAGCTTCCGTTGAAAACGTTCAAATCCACATTTCCATCAATTCCCCAGACTTTGCCTGTTTCCGAGAATTGCCACATTTTCCAGCCAAGGTTTTCGCTTTGGTCAATTTTCGGGTAAGGAAATCGCTTGTATTGGGCAATCCAGATTGGGTAATCGGAGAATTTATCTGCCAAATGTGCTTTATAGTAACGAATGCTACAATAAATAACAGGTTTTTTCCGAAAGTGGGCTTCTGCGGAATCCAGCCAGATTTGCACATTTTGCTGAAATTCAGTTCTATTCAGTACGAAGCCTTCCAAATCTAGCACAGGAGGCAAATCGGTGGGTTGGAGTTTTACTTGCGAGAGGTAATTTTCGAGTTGGGGAATGGGTGGTTTTTCTGGTTCGTAGAAATGGTACGCTCCGTGGGCAATTCCCAAACTATCGGTAACTCGCCAATTTCTTGCAAATGTAGAGTCGATTTTATCTACTCCTTGCGAGGCTTTTAGGAAGGCAAAAACGATTCTGTCATTTTTCACTTTGCCCCAATCTATTTCCCCTTGCCATTTGGAAACATCAATTCCGTAAACCGAATAGCCAAAAATATGCCTTTTCGGGTCATAAATGAGGTAAAAAAGCAATCCGAGGATTAGTATGAAAAGTAAGATGATTGCAATAATTCCTTTTCGCATGAGCGTAATTCGCTTGTTTGGGAATGCGAATTTAGCGGTTTTTGTGTGATTTAGAATTAGTAGCTTTTACTATTTTTCGTTTGTGCTGGCAGGGAAGCCCGCACTACAGGATGACGCAAAGAGAATATTAGCAATCTTTCTACTCATAAATAATCTTCTCATTTGTCCTGAAATCGTGTAAAGTCAGTAATCGCAATCGGTAGTAGGCAATCCAGAATTGGCGGAGGGCATCCAAATAACCTCTTTTACTGGTGTCTTTTTGTTGGAGTGTAAGGTTCAGGTCGGTTACGCTAATTTTGCCGACCAAATAGCGTTTGTTGGCGATATCATAACTCCGTTGCGCAACATCTTCTGCCCGAGCGGTGGAAACCAGTCTCTGTCGGAAAATCTCGAATTGGCGCACCAACACCATAATTTCCTGCTCGAACTGCATTTTTTCTTGGTCAACTATGTTATTGGTCAATTCTTGGTCTGCCAAACTGGTCTGCATTCTCGCCTTCTGCCTTCCCCAATCCAAAATGGGAATTTGGAAACCCAACGCCACTTGCTGTTGCTGTTCCGTATCTTGGTATGCACCCGAAAGGTTTCCTGCTTGTTTATTCAGCCCAAATTCCCCGAACAAATTCATCTGTAAGCCATTCTCGCCTTTTGCCCTAGCCACTGACCTTTCTGCCTCTAACTTCCGTCTCTGGAAACTCAAGAAGGCAGGTCTATTTTGCCTTGCTTCTTCTAACGCAACTGATTCATTGATTACAAATTGCGGTGTTTCACTCGGAACTACCAAATTGACTTTCTGATTATTAAGGTTGCCAATAAAGGAGTTCAAACTCAAAGCGGCTGTTTCCAAGGCTAAACGGGCATTTGAAAGTTCTTGTTCGGCAGTTACTACATTTAATTCTAGTTGGAGGAGTTCGTTTTCGGCAATTTTCCCCAAGCTATATCGCCCATTGGCAATTCGGAAAATTGTGTCATTATTTGCCTTATTCAGCGTGGCAATTTGGAAGTTCATTTGCTCCAACAACAAACCAAAATACAGTTCTGTAGCTCGTAGGGCAATGTTTTCCATTTCCTCATTGTAAGCCCGAACGGATTCATTGTAGCGTATTGGCTCAATTTTCTTATCCCACTTCAGCTCGTTGAACTGAAAAAGTGGTTGGTTTAACCGAATAATTAATGGCGAGGAAGCATATTGCGTGAAAGTTTCCAGTGTGTCGAAATAGAAATCGTTTCTTCTTAACCTCGAGCCCAAAGTAACACTTCCGCCTGTCAGGGCAATGGATTGGGTCAGTCCTAACTCCAAATCATTCGATAGCTGATTTCTTCCTGCAAAAACATCTCCTTCAGGTTGCTCAATTACCCGAATATCTTTGAAATAGTTCGGCAAAACACCGCTCAACCTCAATTGCGGGCTGTAGTTGGATTTGAAAACTCGGTATTGCCAATAGCGGTTTTTCTTCCTGTTTTTGGCTGCCAATCCACTTAGTGATTTTTCCTGCGCCAAATCAATCACTTCTTGCAAAGTATATTGCGTTTGCGCCTGGAGTTGGTTCGGTTGGAGTTGGCAGAATAAGGCAATTAGGAATAGGTAAGTGAGTTTGTTCATTTGGTTAGTATCAAGTAGTTAGTATCAGGTATCAAGATTAGTGGCTTCTCAATAAATTTGATTGTTGTTTTTTTGTCTTTTCTCTTTCCTCTTTCCTCCTTCTTCTTCCTTCTTCCTTTCTCTTTTGCCTACTTACGACTTTGGACTAAAGACTTTGGACTTGTCACTCGTATCTCAAACAGTCAATCGGATTCTGTTCGGCTGCTTTCTTGGCTGGGGCAATTCCGAAAATCAATCCGACCCCTGCCGCCACAGTAAATAGTATCAAGTAGTTAGTATCAAGTATCAAGATTAGTGGCTTCTTAATTAAGTTGTCTTTTCTCTTTCTTCCTTTCTCTTTCCTCTTTTGCCTACTTACGACTTCGGACTAAAGACTTTGGACTTGTCACTCGTATCTCAAACAGTCAATCGGATTTTGCTCGGCCGCTTTTTTGGCTGGGGCAATTCCGAAAATCAATCCGACCCCTGCCGCCACAATGAATGAAACTGCTACGGAAGCGAAGGAAATCACTGTTGGGATTTCGGCAATGTGGGCAATGCCAAATGCCAGACCCACGCCCAACATCACGCCAATCAATCCGCCCGAAAGGCTGATGAGCATAGATTCGAACAGGAATTGGAGTACAATGTCGGCTTTTTGAGCTCCCAAGGAAAGTCGCAAGCCAATTTCCTTAATCCGTTCCAGAACCGAAGCGAGCATGATATTCATAATGCCAATTCCGCCCACCAGAAGCGAGATGAAGGCAATGGCGAAAAGTACGTAATTGAAAATATCGTTGGTGCGCTGTTGCTGTTTGAGCAAAAGTATGGGAACTTCAATTTCGTAATCCACCACTTCATAATGTCTTCTTTCGAGCATTCGGGAAATGATTTCCGTGGTGGGAACTAAGTCTCTGGTTTCCTCCATCTGCACAACTACCTTATCGAGCTGGTGGTAATTGACCGTTTTCTTCTCGACTTCTACTTGATTGTTGTTGTTGTTATTATTATTGTTTTGAGAAGCTTGTTGGAGCATCAGCTTTGTAACCAAAGACCTGTTTTTGTAGCGAACCAAAACAGTTTGGAGTGGAGTATAAACATCCATATTAAAATTTCGGATTCCCAACTTTTCCATACTTCGGTCGGAGACATTCCTTCTCTCCAACACGCCAATAATCGTGAGCCAATGAGGGCCACACTTAATCTGTTTCCCAACTGGATTTTTCCCACTGAAAAACTTGGTCTGAATATCTCTACCCACCACACAAACTTGCTCTCCGAAAGCCTTATGTTTTTTCTCAAAAAGTCCGCCTCTTTCCAATTCCAAATTGAAAATCTCGAAATACGAATTGTTCACTCCAATCAACTTGGCAGAACGCCTGATTCCCTTACTTATAATATAGGTGTCCAATTCAATTTCTGGGCTGACCAGTTTGAGGTTTGGCAACGTGTATTGAATATTCTCCACATCGAGCATGGTCAATCCTGGGGAGAATTTGTTTTTGTCTCCTCCGCCAAAACCTGTTTCCTCCACTTCCTCCTCCACCTGCTCAATAATTGGGTTAATGACAATGTTATTGACTCCAACCAACTTAATTTGCTCTTGGATTTCTTGTTGCGCCCCGTTCCCAATCGCCAACATGGCAATTACGGAAGCTACTCCGAAAATAATTCCCAAAGCCGTGAGCATTGCCCGCAGTTTGTTCGCCAAAATGGCTTCGGCAGCAATTTGCAGGTTCGATATATATTTATCCATTTATTAGTATTGGGTAGTGAGACTTTAAGTGGTATCAGGCAACCGTATGCGTTTCATTTTGTTGGTCTCGCTACGCTAAGACCAACAAAGGCTTTGGACTGAAGTGGCTTTGTCTTTCCTCCTTCCTCCTTCCTCCTTCCTCTTTCTTCTTTCCTCCTTATTCCTTCCTCTTTCCTCCATTTTTTGCCAATTCTTCTGAAGATTCCCCCTCCAGCATCACTATTTTTTCCTCTTCCATTCCTTCGATTCTGGCAATGGAAACTGTTTCTCCAACGGCAATTCCTTTTTCTATGATTACAGAGGTTTCGTTGGTCTTCCCAGGCATGACTTGTTGCTTTGTAAAACCGTTTCCTTCCTTCTTGAACACATAAGAAACGGAATCTCCTTGGGCAAAAAGTGCTTCCAATGGCAGAAAAACCACATCTTTTATCAAATCTGCTTGGATTGCATTACTCGTGGTCATTGATGGGCGCAAAGTCGTATCGGCTTCGTTTATTTCAATGCTGACCTCAAAAACCTTCGCATCGGAATTGGGTTTTTGCTCGCCTACATTCGCCACATTCTTGACTACTCCAGTCAGCTTTTTGTCTGGGAAAGCATCCAAACCAATACTGACGGTTTGCCCATCTTTTATCTTACGGATATCAACTTCGTTCACGTAGGTTTTGGAAACCATTTTGGTCAAATCTGGCAAGGTCGCCACCACAGGATTCCACGCCTGAAGGTTTGAGCCTTCCTTTAGTTTTTGCCCGCCCCATTCTTTTGTGTAAATGACCATTCCATCTTCAGGAGCCATAATTGTGAAGTCTCTCTGCAATTCTAGCATAAAATTCAAGTCTCTAGACTCTTTAGACAACTCGGCAGAAACCTCTCGCACTTTAGCAGTTGCTTGGTCTACCTGAACCTGATAGTTCTTATCTGCTTGGTCGAAAGCTCTATCTGCTTTTTCTACCTCAATTTTTGCTTGCTTTATGGTTGCTGGCGGTTCAAATTGCGATTGCTCCAAAACAATTTTCTTTTCTTCTACTGTATATTTGAGGTTTATCAATTTGTCTCTCGCTTCCCTCAATGTAAGCGTGGAGTCCAGAACTGCTTGGTCATACTGCGCCTGGGCTTTGGTTACGTTGGTTTGTGCTTCCTGAATTTTATCTCTTAATTCAGAAGGATCCAAGGCGGCCACGAAGTCACCCTTTCCTACCATAGTTCCCTCAGGAACAAGTTTATTGATTTTTACATTCCAAATGCGTGCCGCCCGCATTCCCAAAGGTCCCATAATTTGTACTGATTTCATGGCTTCCAACTCGCCCGTGGTGGTTACGGTAACGGCAAAGTCGCCTTTTTCTGCGGTGGCGTAAATTTCGCTAGTTTCCTTAGTGGCAGAGTTGAATGCAAAATAGCTGATGACCAATACGGCTAGAATGGCAATGCCAATAATAAGTTTCTTGTTCATGTTTCTTGTGGAAGAGATTGGGAAAACATATTGTCCAATACAAATCTACTATTTTCACTAGAAGCGGAAGCCGATAAACGTGGGTTTTTGATAAGTGGGGAAATGCGTTTTTGTGTGGGAAAGCGAAAATAAAAATTAAGAAGTTTATAACAAATTTGGTAGTGTGAAAGAGGTAAGGCTACTCTATGGATAATTCGGCACAAGCGGAGTGCCGCCCAGCGAAGTGTCGCCTAGCGGACGCTCAATGCCGTTAAGTTAGTGTGAATTTGGTTCGAGCGTGGACGCTCGAACCAGCGTAAAACGCTGGCGCAGGTTCTTACTGGGGGCGCAATCGCCAACCTGTGCCGAAAATGGAAATCAGTCTCCGGCCGGGTCACGCTGACTGAAGACGAAACTCCTTAACTTAATGGCATTGAGCGGACGCTTGCGCTATGGGCAAAAAATAAAAATTAAGAAGTTTATAACAAATCTAACAGGTTGGGAGTATTTGATGGAAAATTTTTCCACAAAAAAATTAAATCCATGAAAAAAATTGCTTTGTTTTTTTCGATGTTACTTGCTATTGCGGTTGCAGCGAACGCACAAGAGTCTAGAATTGGTTTGAAAACTGGTGTAAACTTCGCCAATATCGGGGGAGATGCCGAAACAGATATGAGAGTAGGTTACCATTTAGGCGGATTTGCTAAATTCCAACTAGGTGATAAGTTTGCCATCCAGCCAGAATTGCTCTATTCTTTGCAAGGCTTCAAAACAGAAGGGCTAAGCTTTGGCTCTGTAACTTTACTTGAAGAAGAGAATGTCAACTTCCATTATGTAAATCTTCCTGTAGTTTTAAAACTATATTTGATTGAAGGATTGAATTTGCAAGTTGGTCCGCAAGTGGGCTATTTGGCTTCTCTAACTATAGATGGAGAGGACAGAAAAGATGATTTTGATTTGGAAGAACTGGATTTTGGACTGGTTTTCGGTGCAGGTTTCGATTTGGATGATGTTCAAATAGGAGCGAGATACAACTTGGGTCTATCTGACACAAATTTTTTCAAAAGCACTAATCCAGATTTTGAAGCTCAAAACAGAGTGATTCAAGTTTATATAGGCTTTGCGTTCTAGGTCGGATTAAATGAAAAATGAAAATCCCCATTGCTTCCAGGAGCAATGGGGATTTTTCATTTCTTCCTCTTGAAATAAGCATAAATTACTATTGAGAGAATCAGAATAACACAAGCAATTACTAAATACCCGAATAATGGGTTTAAACCTTTGTTTTTCAGATACTTAACCGTGTTATTTTTAGAGTAGTCAAAAATTAAGATTTGCTATATTGTACATTTTTCAGATTTAATCAAAAATTATATGACAATAATTTAACGGAACTCATAAAATCAAAACATTGATTACCAAATACTTAAATCATTCTTAATTCTTCATGGCCAGGCCACCCTGTTTTAATTTCCCCAATCCATAATTGTACTTATCAAATACATAACTCATAATTGGGGTTAAATAGCCTTGTGGTTTTATTCCTATTCTTGTCAAGTACTCTCCCATAAATTTCTAATAAACCTCTTCTACTGGCACATAATCCAACCCAAATGCTTCGGCAACGGCTCGGTAAACTACTTTTCCGGCAACTACGTTCAAACCTAATTCCAACTCTCTATTTTCCTTGCAAGCTCTTTGCCAGCCTTTTTCTGCCAACTGCAACGCATAAGGCAAAGTGGCGTTGGTCAGAGCCAAAGTAGAAGTGTAAGGAACTGCACCTGGCATATTCGCCACGCAATAATGGACCACATCATCAATAATGAAGGTCGGGTCTTGGTGTGTAGTTGGTTTGCAGGTTTCGATACAACCGCCCTGATCTACGGCAACATCTACCAAAACAGTTCCTGGCAACATTTCTTTCAGCATATCTCTGGTAATGAGATTTGGCGCTTTTGCCCCGGGGATTAAAACTCCACCAATAATTAAAGAATGTGTCTTGATTGCCTCACGAATGTTGTATTCGTTTGACATGACCGTTTTTACATTGGCTGGCATAACATCTGCCAAGTAACGCAAACGGGGCAAGCTAATGTCCATAATGGTAACATCTGCACCCAATCCTGCGGCCATTTTGGCGGCTTGCGTGCCAACCACTCCACCACCCAAAACCAACACCTTTGCTGGCGGAACTCCTGGAACTCCACCCAAAAGAATGCCGTAGCCTTTCAAGGGTTTCTCCAAGTATTTTGCGCCTTGCTGAATTGACATTCTCCCTGCCACTTCTGACATAGGAACGAGCAATGGCAAAGAACGGTCTGGTTTCTCTACTGTTTCATAAGCCAAACAAACCGAGCCATTCTCAATCATGGCGTGGGTCAATGGCTCATAAGACGCAAAGTGGAAATAGGTAAACAACAATTGGTCTTTTTTAATGAGCTTGTATTCTGGCTCAATGGGCTACTTTACCTTCACAATCATTTCGGCAATGGCATAAACAGCTTCAATAGTTGGGAGTATTGTTGCGCCAGCCTGCTCGAAGTCGCTATCAGAATAACCACTTCCCTCTCCAGCAGTAGCCTGTACGTAAACCTGATGACCTCTTTTGACAAATTCTTGCGTGCCAGCAGGAGTTACGGCAACTCTGTTTTCGTTGTTTTTAATTTCTTTTGGTACACCAATTATCATTTCTTTTCTGTTTAGTTGGTTAAGTATGAGTTTAAAGTTTCTAGTAATTTTCTGTACTGAAACCACAACTATCAGAATTACAAATGATTAAGGCATTCATTAAATACATTCTGATAGATTTTAATGAATTTGCGCAAAGATAATTTTTTGCTTCGATTGTTGGCGATAAGTACAAGTAAAAAATAGAAAGATAGTAAAAAAGTAAAGTAAGGAATAGGGATTAAATAAATGCGTGTTTTGTCTCAGTTTATTTTTGAGGTCGGATCGGGTCGGGCTACGCTGGCTACGCCAGCTAGTTTAGCCGTTCCCGGCTGGGACTAAAAATGTGGCATAGCACTAGATCGCCAGTCCGATAGAACGCCAGTCCGACACTACGGCACATTTTTTATACCCGCAATGGGCTACGGATTATACACATCTTTTAATTTAATGCCTTAAAACAATATATAACGCATAAATAAGTAATTGTAGCTAATCGAAATTTCCTAATTTCGATTCAATGGTTGCAAGTTTCCTAACTTGCAACCATTGAATTACGACTTTTTAGCTCATTCCGACAACCTAGAGGTTGTCGGCTACTAGAAGGAGGCCATGAGATTACGAACAAAAACTTATGTGTAAACCGTAGCCCAATGGAATTGCCCCAATGGAATTGGAAGAATAGACAGCGTGTCCCGGACCAAAAAGAAGCGGTTCAATCGTTAATTTGGATAAAGTGTTTTATTATTCTAACAAACCTTTGGTCGTTTGTTTTGCAAGCTAGGAAGCTTTGACTAGCGAATGGAATATATAGTAGTTCTTTATTGAACCGGTAAGGAATTAACTAATGATAGAATACTGACAAGGAATAAAAAATACAAATTGCACTCAATACCCAAATTAACGATTGAACAAAAGAAGCAAGGGCAGTCCTACTGAGAAAACAGCATCTTATTTATTTTCCGTTCCTAAGTTGTTGAAGTTCAGAAATTTATGTTCAAGTCCAAATGTCAAATAATTCCTTCCACTTACTTATTTAAGGAAATAAATGATTGGAAGGCGGGAATTGAAAGTTTACTAAGGTATGAATTCTCAAAAAATCATCCATTTTGATTGTTTGTAAACAACTACAACGCTATTTAGTTATCTAAATTAAGGCAGATTGCACTTGACATTCGCAGGAACAAGGCAATTCTGCCCATCGAAAAATATTGAAACTTCAACAGCTAATATAAATGGAACATAATACAGGCAAAAGGCAATCTATGGTAGCAGGTCAATTCGACTTGCTGATGCAGAATGTAACAGGCTATATAGAAACTCGCGTGGAAATTGCCAAGCT
This sequence comes from uncultured Cytophagales bacterium, assembly GCA_963729615.1. Lineage (GTDB taxonomy): Bacteria > Bacteroidota > Bacteroidia > Cytophagales > Flammeovirgaceae > JBLIFI01. The sequence goes on along the minus strand of CAVSOI010000012.1, from coordinate 177,099 downwards.
TGATGCAAGAAGCGAAGCTGGGAACGTCATTTCTTTGATGGTAACTGCACTTGGTGCTACACTATTTATAGGTATGGCAGTTATGTTCCTGTTGATTGGTCTTGCTTTGGGCTTAGGGGAGTGGCTTGGTCACAATTCTTGGGGATTCTTCATTGTATTTGGAGCTTTCACTATAATCTCTGTAGTTTATATGTATTTCTTTGTGAATATTGAGAAGCGCATGAATGTAATTATGGACAATCAGCTCAAGCGAATCAGCGAAAGGGAAAATGCGGCTGAAGAAGATATCGAAACTCCAAAAGAGCAATTAGAGCCTGTGCCCTCAGAAGAGGTAATTAAGAAGCCAATTCAAAAAAGCATAGATGAAATGAGCAAAGCAGAACTCAATCATCTGGAATTGGCTGACAACAAAGAGTTGACTCCTGTGCAAAAAGCCACCTTCGAGAAGGAAAGGGAAAAGACTGTTTTTGCTCCTAAAAAAGATGAAGAATAAAGTCTCCAAACACTAAAAGAGAGTCTTCGAGCTATTTTGAAGGCTCTCTTTTTTATTACTTCTTAGGCAAACCAATCTGCGCCAGTCTCCTGTCGAGCAGTTTCTGCAAGTATTTCCCCAGCACATCAAACTCCAAATTGATTTTGTCGCCAGCTTTCAGGGTTTTGAAGTTGGTGTGTTCATAAGTGTAGGGAATAATTGCCACACTGAATAGTTCATCTTCCGAATCTACCACGGTCAAACTCACGCCATTTACACAAATTGAGCCTTTTTGTACTGTGAAATTCCCCAAATCTTCGTGTTTGAAAAAGTATCGCCAGCTTCCATCTTCTTCGGAAACTTTGGTGCAAGTTGCCGTTTGATCCACATGCCCTTGCACAATATGCCCATCGTAGCGTCCGTTGGCAGGCAGGCAACGCTCAATGTTTACCAATTTCCCCACTTCCCAATCGCCCAAGTTGGTTTTCTGCAAAGTCTCATCAATGGCAGTTACCGAGTGAATTTGGTTAGAGAGAGCCGTTACCGTGAGGCAAACGCCATTGTGCGCCACACTTTGGTCTATTTTCAGTTCGTGGGAAAGAGCAGATTCCACCTCAAAAATCACATTTGAGCCTTCTCTACTCACTTTCTTGATTTCCCCGACTGTTTCTATAATTCCTGTAAACATATATTTATGAATTACGATGTACGATTTCAGATTTGGTAATTTCAATTTTAGATTTCATTCGAAATCCAAAAACCATTGTTCCTACAAATAGTTTCATTGCAAAGGTAGAGACTCTATTTTTGCAATGAAATCAATTCTAAAAAGTGGTTAAATGGATAGTTTAGCATAGTATTCTTATGATTTTTCATTTCCGAATGACTTCTTGATTTGGTACAAATATTTCGAGATCCAAGAGCCAACGAGATGCTACAAGTGGAAACACAATTGGTTAACGCTAAAATAGAGTAATTTATGAGAGGAAATCCTTATATCTTCATATGTATTATTGCACTCATTTTGTCTTTCAAAATAGTGAAAAATGATGAAGAGAAGATTGTTTTAGAACCTAAAAAAATATTACAAGAACGAGGATATTTTCGTGAGAGTAAAAACTTTGATAGGTATGGTATTTCAAAAAAAATGGAAATCACTTCGGTACTCACCTATTATGATGTCAATGTCTCATACGACTCCAAAAGAAGAATCCTAGTGCCCAAAGATATTATGATGAATGAAGAAGATTTCTTAATTACAGCATTGATAAAATCTTGTGATACGGTTTGGCTTAGGCATATCAAAGAAATAAAATGGACATTTATTGCGGTTTATTTTTGAGGTCGGGTGACGCTAGCTAGTTTAGGCAAAAATATTAGGCATAGCACTGGAACGCCAGTCCGACACTATGGCTAATATTTTTACACCCGCAGTGGAACTGGAAGAATAAACAGCGTGTCCCGGACCAAAAAGAAACAAGAGAAATGTTTAGTTTATTTCTTTAATATGCCTTAGTCGTTACCTGCTTTTATCGCCTGATTCTACAAGGTTTTGGAGATAGTTCCTAATTCGACTACATCTTTCCCCATTTGGTCGTAAAAATTTCCACCCACATGCAACCCACTTCCCACTCCAACAAACAAACAAGAGCAATTGCCGAAGTCCTGATTGTATTCCTACTCGTTTTGGGTACACTAATTTTCCTCCGTTGGAAAATGGAATATTGGCTGGTTTGGGAGGAAATCTATTTTGGGCATAATGGAATTACCCGTTCCATTATTTTCATATTCCTGCCTGTTTCGCTTATTTTTCTGCAAAAAAATAGTTTCTTTTCGTTCGGATTGAGTTTCAATCACCTGACTTATGGCGCAAAACTCGCTTTGTGGAGTAGCGGAGCGGTAGCACCTGCTTGCATTTCCTTCTCGCTCATTAGCTGGCTGAATCTGTCTCCAACCAGTTTTTTAGGTGCTTTTCTGCTCACAATTGCCTTCCTCATTGCTTTTTTGGCGGTCCTGCTGATTACACGAAGATTGCCAAATCCAGTAAAATCCAACCAGAGAACTCATTTTGGTTTGGTAGTTTTACTGATTTTCCTATTGCTTGGATTGAGTTATTGGCTTTTTCCCACTTACTCCAAACTCGTTGCTGTTTTCAATTATTTTGTTTTTGTCGGATTGAGTGAAGAAATATTTTTTCGTGGTTATATCCAATCTCGGCTGAACCAAAGCTTCGGGAAACCTTTCCGACTTTTCAGGGTGGATTTTGGCGTAGGATTATTTATTTCTGCCATTCTGTTCGGTTTGCTCCATGGTTTCAATACGCACGCATTCAGTTGGTGGGCATTATTTCCAATTCCGATGGGAATGATTTTCGGTTTCCTGCGAGAGAAAGAAGGAGGTTTGGTGGCCTGCACACTTCTGCATGGAATGGTAGATTGGGCAATGAGTTGAGGGAATTGGCGAGTTGAAATAGATTTTAGATTCAATCGTTAATTTGGAGAAAGCATTGTATTATTCTAATAAACCTTCGGTTGTTCTTTTGCAAGCTAAGAAGCTTGCCACAGAGTTAAGTCAAAGCTAGGAAGCTTTGACTAGCCAAAGAGATATAATGAGTTCTTTTTAGACCAATGGTTAATGATAGAATACCGGCAAGTAACAAAAAATACAAATTGTACTCAATCCCCAAATTAACGATTGAAATAGATTTTACATGGATGCATCTCAAAATGTCGCACTAAATAAAAATAGACTTTTTGATATTCAATAGATTTTATTGACAGAGAATAGTTATGGAGTTTGAAGATTGGCAGGTTTCTGCTGGGAGTTGCCACCAACAATACTGCCAACTTCCTATACAAAAACTTTATCAATATTCACTAATGATATTGCTTTATGTACTTGCTTAGACATAAAAACCATTTTTCTAGCCTGAGACAAAATGAAATGCACTTAACTAGACTCAATCATTTCCTTCTTCTGAAAAAACCATTAAGTTCATAGCCCTCAATAATTCCTTGAATGGCTCAATCTTTATTTGTCCATACTTCTTCAACACATACATATCCTCTTCTTCTGCAATATCTATCAAGTTCAATTTTGCATAAGATGTTTCATCGGAAATAGGATTAGTAATCATCTCAGGAGTTATTTCAAAACAGAAATCTATGTTAGGTTTTTGCTTTGTGGACAGCATCACATACATATAGTTAAGTTCTGCTGTATTGAAATGATTATTAGAAAGGATTACTACTGGATGTTTATTACCATAACCTAAGGGAAAATCTATTAACAATACATCTCTTTGCTTATATTTCATTGACGGACAACTTTTCTATTTTCCGAGCCATTTTACTTTGTCGCATCATCTTTATAGTCTCACGCTGAACACTGTGTTCAATTGCACCATATAAACTATCGAAAGAAGATTTATAGTCCAAAAGGCTTTCTATAAATTGTGAAAGAACAATTATTTCCGCAAGTTTATCTGACTGAGAAACAAGTTTATCTACTGCTTTGAACTTATCAGACGACTGCATTTTATTTAGGTTAGCTAAGCTTTTAACCCTATCATCAAAAGACACTTCCCCCTTCTGTACGCGGAAAGTATATCCTTCAAACAAGAGTGCAGTTCTATCCATTTGCCTTGCTTGCTTATTGAAATAATATTTTAGGATTTTACCTGTAACAGATTTTACAGGAGTTAATTTCCATATACTGAACCTGCGCAAACGCTCAATAAGGCTTATAAAACCGAATCGTGGCGTTGGGTTAATATGTTCTATGAAATAGTTGAAGTGCATGATTAAACAAACATAATTAATATACCCTGATAACTATAATTTCAACGGCTTAGTTCATCTAGTTTTAACATTTTAGTGTAAACAACCATCAATCCTATGCACATTTTCAGTAAAAATAAAGTTCTAACCAAATCACATACGCCAAACCGCCAAGTAAGATGTGTACTTGTTTTTTAGAATAAACCAACATAATTTAGGGAAACAACCATTTTTCTAAACTGCTACAAAATGAGATGCGCCAATTCACAAATTCGGCAACCAAACCTTTCAAATCCACCCAATCTTGCTTTAACTTGCGTTCTAATTTCAGCAAAACCAAGAAACAACGCAACTCACTCAAATTCACTCAATGCTTTCGCCACAAGATTTAAAATACGCCAAATTACTCAGCAAAGATTTTCCGAACATTCCAGCAGTCAGTACTGAAATTGCTCATTTGAAGGCCAAATTGGAGTTGCCCAAACTTTCCGAACATTTCTTGAGCGATATTCATGGTGAGTTCGAGTCTTTCAACCACGTGTTGAAAAACGGTTCGGGGATTGTGAAAAAGCGGATTGCGCAGGTTTTTGAAGACAGATTGCAAGAAGATGAGCGAAAATCTTTGGCAACGCTCATTTATTATCCGAAAGAGAAGTTTGATGCTGAGAAAAAAATGTGGGGCGAGGAGCATTTCAAAGATTGGCTATTGCCCAGAATCTACCAAATGCTGGATATTGCCCAATCCTTCGCCAGTCAATATGCTCAAAATCAACTGAATAGCTTTTTCAACTCCGAATATGGCTCTCTTTTAAGTGAACTGCTTTTTGCGGGCAGAGGCATGGAAACCCATCGGATTTATTACCACCAACTCATTATGAGTGTCTGGGAAAGTGGACAGATTAGAGGGTTGGTCAGCAATTTGGCGAAGTTGATTCAGCGTTTGGCAGTCGGCAAACTCCACATTATTGGAGACGTTTATGACCGTGGACCTGCCGCAGAAAAAATTATGGATGTGTTGCTCAATTACCACTCGGTAGATTTCCAATGGGGAAACCACGATATTGTTTGGATGGGCGCAGGAGCAGGTTCTTGGGCTTGTATTGCCAATGTTTTGAGGGTTTCCCTTCGCTATAACAACCTCGACACATTGGAAGATGGCTACGGAATCAGCCTTTTACCACTCGCCACATTCGCCCTGGAGCATTACAAAGGAGACGAGAACAAGACTTTCCTCCCAAAAACTCGCCCCGAAGAGCAACTGAACGAAAAGGACATTCACTTGATGCAGATTATGCAGAAGGCAATCTCCATCATTCAATTCAAGCTGGAAGGGCAAATTATGCTCCGCAGAAAGTCTTTCGGAATTAAAGGAAGATTGTTTTTAGACAGGCTGGATTTGAAGAAAAAGACAGTCAAAATTGGCACGAAAGTCTATCCGCTGACTGATACCAATTTCCCAACTATTGACTCCAACCAGCCTTATGAACTCTCGCCAGCCGAGCAAGAAGTAATGGAGCGAATTTCCAACTCGTTCATTTACAGCGAAAAACTCCAACGCCATGTCAAATTCCTCTACGAAAAAGGCGGCATGTATTTGGTCAGTAACAATAATTTGTTGCTCCACGGTTGCGTTCCCATGACTGCCAAAGGCGATTTTGCCGATTTTAACGACAAAGGCAAAAGATATAAAGGGAAAGAACTTTTCGAGCGGTTCGATGTGTTAGCTCGACAAGCTTATTTTGGCGGGAAAGACTCGGAAGCGAAACTATACGGACAAGATATTATCTGGTATATGTGGTGCGGACCTTATTCCCCAATTTTTGGGAAACAGAAGATGGCGACTTTCGAGAGTTATTTCGTGGCTGACCCGAAAGCAAAGCGAGAAGACAAAAATGTGTATTACAAACTCCGCAATAAGCAATCTGCCTGTGAGAAAATTTTGAAGGAGTTCGGATTGAACCCCAAAGCGGCTCACATTGTGAACGGACACGTTCCCGTAGTAGTAAAAGAAGGCGAAAAACCTGTGAAAGCCAATGGAAAACTCTTGGTGATTGATGGCGGGTTCGCCAAAGCCTACCAAGAGAAAACGGGAATTGCGGGCTACACACTCATTTCCGACTCGGAAGGTTTGCAACTTGTCTCCCACGAATCCTTTGAATCTGCCCAAAAAGCAGTTACGGAAGAAGTAGATATTCTCTCCTCCGAAACCATTTTGGAAACTCCAGCCAACGCCATTACCATTAAAGAAACAGATTTGGGAGTGAAGATTGAAAAGGAAATCAAGGATTTAGAATTGCTTTTAGAAGCTTATAAGGAAGGGATTTTGAAGTAGGATTTGTAGTAAGAAAAATACTCAAATCCAATCTAGGAAATCCTTTTTTGATAAGCCTAACTGTCTCAAGGCATTTTTTATAATGAATTCAGGTACAGGATCTACGTGTGTCTGAACTGTGATAGGTCTTAACAAATCACTTCTCGACCAATGCTCATGACCTCCTTTTTTTCTATTGCAAGAACATCCTTGACTTATTAAGAAGTCTCTATATAATTTGAGCGGAATGTTTCTTAAATGTTTGATAGACACAAAAAGTTAATAGGCAAATTCAACTTCTTCCCTTGAAACCTTGTAGTTTTTGTTGTTTACAATATCGTTATATAATGGATTTGAAAAAATTAGGTCAGAATCTTTTGGAGGATTGAACTTAGGTTTCTTTTTAGAGCCTCCTATTTCCCATCCCAAGTTTTTGAGAACTTCATTTAGCGTTTTTTTATTAGTAGTATATCTGAAGAACTCTCGAAGAGCTTCCGAAAAAGACTCTTCAGCCTCTATTCGATTATACCCATATCCGCTCAAATCTAAAGCGGGAGAGTAAATTATAGTAACATTGTCCTCCTCAAATTCTACTAATGAAAGACCAACATTATATTTCTCATTACCAAAACCTAAATCAGCAGTCAAATGTAGTTTAGCCATAGTAAAAAGTATTAGTCACATAAATATAGACAAATATTCAAAAATTTTACTGTAAAATATGTCTGGTTCTATTTAGAAACTTAATTATTAAAGATTTTTACCAAAGCCTACCAAGAGAAAACGGGAATTGCGGGCTACACGCTCATTCCCGACTCGGAAGGTTTGCAACTTGTCTCCCACGAATCCTTTGAATCTGCCCAAAAAGCAGTTACGGAAGGAGTAGATATTCTCTCCTCCGAAACCATTTTGGAAACTCCAGCCAATGCAATTACCATTAAAGAAACAGATTTGGGAGTGAATATTGAGAAAGAAATCAAGGATTTAGAATTGCTTTTAGAAGCTTATAAGGAAGGGATTTTGAAGTAGGGTTTGAGACTGCTCTACCCGACTGTTTTTGTGAAACTCTGAAAACCAAAATTTTACAATTATCTGTTGGTTGAGGTTTCCTAACCTCAACCTTGTCTGCATCGAGTTTGAAACTCGATGCAGACTAAGTCAAGGCTAAGAAGCCTTGACTAGCTAAACCTAAAATGTTAAACAGTTGGGTAGAGAAGTTTGAGACGATGGTATATAAAAAAAGGGGGAATCAAGTTTAAAACTTAATTCCCCCTTTTATTCTTTACAATATCTTTCAAAAGATATTATTACGATTGATTTATTAAGAGAGATTTTAGAGTTCAAATTGTTGGTCTCGCAAGCTAAGACCAACAACGGCTTTGTGATTTTTTTTAAGCCATACGAAATCAATCGTGATAAAGTCTAAACTATTCGTGATAATTCAACACGGTATGTCCGCCTTCTTTCAAGTAAGCATCTCGTTTGAATAGTTCCAAATCTGATTCAATCATGTCTTTTACCAAGGCTGGCAAATCGTATTTGGGTTTCCAACCTAGTTGCTCTTGCGATTTGGTTGGGTCGCCAATCAACAATTCCACTTCTGTTGGTCGGAAATAACGGGAATCAACTTCTACGATGCAATCTCCTTCCTTCATTTTGAAATTTGGGTTGGAAGAACTCACGATGTAGCCTTTTTCTTCTTCGCCCTCGCCCTCAAATCGGATTTCCGCACCCAATTCCGCAAAAGCCATTTTCACGAAATCTCTGATTGTGGTGGTCTGTCCTGTGGCAATCACAAAATCTTCGGGTTTCTCTTGTTGGAGAATTCTCCACATGGCTTCAACATAATCTTTGGCGTGTCCCCAATCTCGCTTTGCATCCATATTTCCCAAGAAAATTTTCTCTTGCATTCCCAAAGCAATTCTGGCAGTGGCACGAGTGATTTTTCGGGTTACGAAAGTTTCGCCACGCAAAGGAGATTCGTGGTTGAAAAGAATTCCGTTGCACGCAAACATTCCATAAGCTTCACGGTAATTCACGGTAATCCAATAAGCATACATTTTGGCAACCGCATACGGAGAACGTGGATAGAATGGCGTGGTTTCCGATTGGGGAACCTCTTGCACCAAACCATAAAGTTCGGAAGTGGAAGCTTGATAAATTCTCGTTTTCTCGGTCAACCCTAACAGCCGAACTGCTTCTAGGATTCTCAAAGTACCAATTCCATCTACATTGGCGGTGTATTCTGGTGTATCGAAACTCACTTTTACATGAGACATCGCTCCCAAATTGTAGATTTCATCGGGCTGTACTTCCTTAATTATCCGAGTCAGGTTCATTGAGTCCGACAAATCGCCATAATGCAATTTTAGTCTGATGTTTTTCTCGTGCGGATCCTGATAAAGATGGTCAATTCTATCTGTATTGAAGAGGGAACTTCTCCGCTTGATTCCGTGGACTTCATAACCTTTTTCTAGCAATAATTCCGCTAAATAAGCGCCATCCTGACCTGTGATTCCTGTAACTAATGCTACTTTCATATTATTGTTTGTAATTGAATTAAGCTTACAATCAGTAAGTTTTAGATTCTATGGATTGCAAAATCAAATTTATTCAAATAAACGGCTGTTCAGTCTAAACAATATCTGCCATTACTTTCTCCACTTTGCGAAAGTAAAATAATCCGCTGACAAAAATAATGAAAATTACTGCAAACGAAATGTAAGCAAATTCAGAAGGTGGATTTCCCCCAATCAAAGACCATCGGAAACCTTCCACCACTCCTGCCATTGGGTTCATGAAATAGATGGCACTTGCCCATTTCGGAAGTGTATCAACTACTGTGCTGGCTGGGTAGGCAACTGGCGTGGCATACAATCCGAACTGAACCATAAAAGGAACAATATGTTGGAAGTCTCGAAAACGAATGGTCAGCGCACTCAACCAAATCCCCACTCCGAGTGCCGAAATAATTGTGATGATGATGAAAATCGGCAGATAAATGATGTTCCATGACGGCTGGAATTTATAAATCAGCATGAGTAGAATAATCAGCAGGAATGTGATGGCAAAATCCACAAAACCTACCACTGCCTTGGAGAGCGGAATAATGAGCCGTGGAAAATAGATTTTCTTAATCATATTCTGCGAACTGATGATTGAAGTGCCAGATTGGTTCATTACGAAGGCAAAATAAGTCCAGGCAGACATGCCACACATGGCAAAAATCGGGTAGGGAACTCCGCCCGTATCAATTTTTGCCACCTTGCTGAATACCACAAAAAGAATGGTAAGCGTTGTGATTGGTTGCAAAAACGCCCACAAAAAGCCCAAAAAAGTTTGCGCATAACGTACTCTCAAATCTCGATATGCCAAAGTCAGAAATAAATCTTTGTACTTCAGCAGTTCTCTCAGGTTCAGGCTAATGCCCTTTTTGTTGGCATCAATTACCGTGCGGGTCGAATTCATTGAATTTTGAATGGTTTTCGGCAAAAGTAGGCAAAAGTAGGCAAAAGTAGTCCGAAGTCCGAAGTCTTTAGTCCAAAGTCTTGTTTCTGTTGGAGTTTATTGACAAGATTTTTTATGTAGTTTGAAGACTGACGGGTTCTTCTGGGAGTTGCCACCGACAATACTGCCAGCTTCCCGTGCGAAGGCTTTGTCAATATTCACTATTGTTTGAAATGAAAAGCTTTTGATTCTGATAAAATAACGAATCGCCAATCAAAACTCGAAAACCCTATCAAACTTGGTTTCCCAATACCAATTTCATTTCATATTGCCGAATGAAAACGGCAAATCCTGCTTGCTCAAAAAAGCGAATGGCACTTTTATTCGCTTCATCCACGTTGAGCATTCCCACTCGTTTGGTGTGGCTCATCTTCTGAATGGCTCGCAACAGATTATGAGCCACCAAGCTATTTCTATGATTTTCAGAGACGGCAATTTGGGAGATTTTGCCAGAAGTCGGATTGAATGTGGCAAAACCAATCGTTTTTGTTTTCAGATAGACCTCTAAAACAATCTCATTCCTGAGATTCCGTGTCACTGAATCTGCTTGATTTTGCCAGCAAATCCAACCTGAGTAGAATTTTTGATAGGTTTTCCAATCGGGCAAATCTATTTTCGAGATTCTGATTGGCAATTTACATTTCCTATTTTCAAGTTCATCGCTTAATGAGAAGCAACTGAGCGTTCTGGAGATTTTAAAACCCAGTTTATTATATAACTCAATAGCGGGTTCATTGCCTGAAATCACTTCTAGCAAAGCTAATTTCACTCCTTCTTTTCGGTATTCGGCAATTAGGAATTCATAAAGTCTTTCAGCTATTTTCTGCTTTCGGAAGTTGGGAATCACGCCCGTTCCGCCATTGTAAGCGGTTGGCTCGCCTTCGAAATTGCCAAAACCTGTAATGATAAATCCTACCATTTTCTCCTCTTCATAAGCTCCACCAGAAAGCCTGGGGGAATAGCCAATCCGATTCATTCGCTCCAGAAAATCTACTTTTGAAAGTTCCATGCTGATTTGGTAATCAGAAAAAGCCTCGCAGAAACATTCGTAAAGCGCAGGGAAATCGAATTCGGTAAATGTTCGGAAAGTCAAATGAATGCGTTTTGGTAAGAGTATGTTTGGATTGATTTTTTGGGAATTTTACGAGATTTTCAAAACGGGCTTTCTAGGCATTTTAGAAGCACATAGCAAAAGCTATGTGGGGAGAAAATAACGAACAAAGCATTTTTGAAAAGCCGTAGATACCAAAAATAAGTCGATTCAAACATACTCTAATTGTTCAGGATTTAAAGATAAGCATCTTATTGCATTTGTACCAAAGATGTTTTCGTCATTGATTTTTTTGATTGCGTGAGTTTGGAACTGATTTGAAACAAAAAAAAGCCAACCCCAAAGAGGTTGGCCTTTCCGATTTCAACTATTTAATGAAGGTTTTTAAAAACTTACCGATTTGGTAACGATGTTTACTTTTCCGTCTCTGCCAGATCTGCCGTCATAGAGTATTGAATTAGCACCTTTGCCTGCTCCACCACCTTCTACCGTTACATCTAAAAAGCCAGTGAGTGATGAGATATTAGGGTCTTTGTAAATGGTAACCGTTCCTCCGTTTCCTGCATCTCCAGCACGCTCTCCGCTATTATTAGCATTGAAACCACCTCTTCCATTCGCATTGATTTTCATGATTTGGTCTGGCTTGATTTTCCCTTCACAAATTACTTTGTTGAAAGTAAGAGTAGTGAGTCTATATTGGTAAAGCTCTTCGCCAGTTACTGCATGCTTCACAGATTTGATTTCCAACTTCAGGTTGTGTCCATTGTCCCCTCCACTTTGCCCAATCCACTGGAAATATACAGTTCCCTTGGCGTAATCGTAAGTAGGCACTACCTCCTTACTATCTTTCAGACTTGGATTGTACTTGGATTTCACACTTACAACTACTTTATCGTTCTTGATAAAGCCTGTATTGTATGTATTGTTATACAAGTTGGCGGAGTAATGGCTCGACATTTTGCCAGGCATATTCTGGTATTCAATCACGTAGTCTGACTTAAAGCCAGCATCTGACTTTTCAGTAGAAATCTTTGTTCCATCCTTCAGCGTAGCTTCTATATCAAAGGTAATACTTCCTTCATAGTTGCCAAAGTGGCTTGGTTGCTTGAAGTTGATAATTTTGACAGAAGCTACATTTTTACCTTCGATAGAGTATTTCGCTTTTCTTGCTGCTGCCTCGGATGCCTCTTTTGCGGCTGCATTTTTCTTGCTCTCTTGCAAATCTGCTATCTGATATTGCCTTGACTCTTTTAGGTAATTCTCTATTTTAGGGATTTCTCTATTGTCCGTCCATTCTGTTACGCCTTCCCAAGTAATGTACATATCGTCCATGGTGCCATCCTCTTTTGCACTCTCTACGACTTGCAAAAAGTAGATTTTTTTCCCTGTGAAGAACAAAGCCCAATTACTTTTACTACTCCCGAAATACCTTACAAAGTCTGATTTCCCATCTTCGTCTGGCAAGTATTTTGAGCCGTCATTTACGATTACGTGAGTTACTTTCCCTTCGGCATTTTTAGCAATTTCAATTTTCATTTCCTCATCTGGGTTTCTACCAACGCTACTTCCGTTGGAGTCCCAATATTTGTACGTGCCACTCTCGAATGAAGCAGCCGTAATGTCTTGGCTTACGTCTTGGAGAGGGGAAACCACTTTTGGTTTTCTGGTTCTCAGCAAATTTCTCATTGGCTGCATCTAGTTTCGCCTGAATTTTCTCCTTCAAAGTCATTTTCTTCTTCTCTTCTTTCTGTCCGTAAATCGTAGTTGCCGAAAGAAGAATGGCAATTAGTAAAATCTGTAATTTCTTCATTTTTTTAATTTAGCTTTTATGGATTGGCAGTTCTAAAACAGATAACATTTGAATATTTGTGCAAGCGTCCAAACTTGTACTTTTACCTAGAATAGCACTACCTATGAATTTACTTATTTAGGACTAAGTCGCTATATTTTTATTTTTCACTTGTACTACTGCTTACTGTCTCCAGAAATTGTCCAGTTCTTATTGTTGATGAGTTTGTTTCTGCCCACTTCGCCTACAGTAGAATAAGTAAGAGTTGGGAAGGTTGGTGAAGCGCAGATAGAAACAGGTGGATTAGAGAAACATGGTTTCTCTTGGTTAAAAACTAGACTATTGGGAGTATTCACATTATTTGCCCATCCATTAAGCATGGCATCGTAATTTGCTACTGAGATTGCCGTATTAGAAAAAGCCTTATTGAGTCCTGTATTTCCCGTTAGACCAACAAGGTTCCAACTTTCCAAACTCTGATTGAAGCTAGTAGCATCCTCTAGCAGTCGTTCCATCGTTTCTACCTTGCTTACGTTCCAACCAGAAATATCTTGATCAAAAGAGGTTGCTCCAGAAAACATTGAATTCATATTTACTACCTTACTCACATCCCAATTGCTTATATCGCTATCAAAATTGGCAAGCCCTAAAAACATTCCACTCATATTAGTTACATTGCCGACTTCCCACTTACTCAGGTCTGGGTTCATCGTTTTTTCAGTCGAGCTTCTTTCATAAGCAAAAACAAGACTCATATCTGTTACTGTGCTGACATCCCAATCAGAGATATCACTATTGAAATCCTCGGCATTATAGAATGCGAATTTCAGCGTTTCCAAACTTCCAAAATTCCAATCGCTCAGTTTACCATCAAAATCCTTGCTTGCCCTAAAAGCGTTTTCGAGTGAAGTCAAATTAGCAAGATTCCAACCGCTCATATCAGCAGTAAAATTCTGTGTACCAAAGAAAATGCCTCTCATGCTATCTATGTTGCTCAAATCCCAACCACTCATGTCTCCAGAAACATTTTCAGCAAACGAAAAAGCATTATTCATATCAGTTACATCAGACAAATCTGGACTGTCGGTTGCCTTGAAAACCAAGTCATCGGCCAATCTGAAGAAACCATTGAAACTTTTCCATTCTATGTTTCCCCATTGGTTCACTTCTCGCATATGCCTTGCAATACCTGTTCCCTGAAATCCTGGTAATTCGCCAGTAATTTTAACAATGTACGTTCCTGCATTGGCATACTGGTGGTCGGCACGGGTGGTTTGGTCAGAATCAATAGTTCCATCTCCCCAATCTACTGTGTAATCTATCGTATAGGTTTCCCCAGTTGGGGCAGGAACAGGAACAACAGATATAAACGGATTTGCATTAGTCGTTTCCCAAGTGCTGATGAAAGGCACACTTCCTGCGCCCTCATCCACATCATTCAGCGTAACCGTAATCGTGCTTTGCTGGCTTCCTGCTCCGTTGCTCGCCTCATAATTGGCGGTTAGGGTCGGATTGGTCTCAAAATCGAATTGGCTCGCATCTGCCACGGTCAATTCTCCCGTAGTCGAGTTGATGGCAAAAGCTGTGGCATTGCCCACTCCAGCCACAATTGAATAAGTCAGACTTGCGCCCGCATCGGAAGTGGCGGAAACCGTTCCTAAAGATTGGTTGGCAGTCGGGTTCTCGTCAATAGTTACTGCAAACGGAGAAGCCATGACCGTTTCGGCAACATCGGTCAGGTTGATGACAATTTCTGCCGATTGCGAAACGCCCTCTGCTGAAGCGGAAATCGTTGCCTTCAAGATTGGATTCGTCTCGAAATCGAACAGGGAAGCGTTGGCGACTGTCAGCTCGCCAGAAGTTGCATCAATTGCCATTGCTCCCGCAGGAGTTTGGCTCGCAATGGCAAAAATGATTGTACCACGGTCGGCAGTTGCGGTTGGAGTTCCCAACACGAAGCCTTGCGCTGGATTCTCGGCTATGGTTTTAGCAAATCCTGTGGCGGTTATCTGAACTGGTTCAGGGTCGTCTGAATCGCAGGCGGAGAATCCTAGAATTGCCACAAAGGCAAGTAGGAATTGAAGATTTTTGTAGGATTTCATTCTTATCAAGATTAGTTTTTAAAATAGATGAATGATTCAATTTCTATTTATTGAATATTCAAAACTACTGTTCTTGTATTTGGATGAATACCTCAATGAGTGAACGCTTGACCTTACCGAGTGAATGCGCTGATTTATTGATTATTTGTAATTGGTCAATTTCTGCAACCATCTGAAGATGGTTGCAATTGAACGCATTTTTCTGGAGACAGCATCTGCCATTGATGCCTGAAATTGGGTTTCCCCCCAATTCAATTTCCACTAGCTTCAGCTAGGGGCATTCTACAACCATCTAAAGATGGTTGCAATTGAATGTATTTTTTGGAGACGGCATCTGAAATTGATGTCTGAAATTGGGTTTTCCCCCAATTCAATTGCCACTAGCTTCAATTATGTGCTTTCCAAAACTACAACCGCTTCAAAGTCTCCAACAGCACCTCTTTCCTTCGTGTGGCGATAGGAACTTGCGAATTGTCTTTCATGTAAACTATTCCGCCAGATTTTCGGTCAATTCTGTCTAATTGGCTCAAGTTGATGAGGTGCGAGCGGTGGACTCGGAAAAAGCCGTTATCTTCTAATAATTTTACGTATTCTTTCATAGTTTTGGCAATGAGTATTTCGTTGCCATCTACTAAAAAGAACCGAGTATAATTGCTTTCGGATTGGCATCGGGAAATTTCCTCTACGGAAACCAAATAGACGTTGTCCACATCGGAAAGTATGAGTTTTTGCTCTCCCAATGCTGATTTCCTATTCTGGAGCAATGTTTCTATCGACAAACTGCTGTCAATCAATTCCTTCTGAGATTTTGCTTTTTCTATCGCTTCCAATAAACTTTCTGTCTCTATTGGTTTGAGCACATAACCTACGGCAGAAAATTGGAACGCTTTGATTGCATAACCATCGTGGGCGGTAATGAAAATGACCGTGAATTTTGGTTGCTCAAAGAGTGAAAGTAAATCGAAACCCGTTCCGTCTCCCATTTCCACATCCAACAGAACCAGTTCTGGCTCATTTTTTTGGATGCAATCAAAACCCGTTTTCACGCCATCTGCCTCGCCCACAATTTCTATTTCTTTGGAGTTTTTCTCCAACATTTTCCTGATTTTGTTCCGAGTCGGGGCGTTATCGTCTATGATGATGGTTCGCATGGCTTTTGTGGTAATGGGTAGTGTTAGTATTGAGTAAAAATGAAGTTTTATACTGGGTTTTCGTTGGCAAAATAGCAATTGTAGAAGGCTAAGATTATGTTTGAATCGACTTATTTTTGGTTTCTACGGCTTTTCAAAAACGCTTTCTTCGTTATTTTCTCCCCGCATAGCCTTGGCTATGTGTCTCTAAAATGCCTAGAAAGCCCATTTTGAAAATCTCGTAAAATTCCCAAAAAATCAATCCAAACATACTCTAATTCTAAATAATTGTTTGATTAAAGACAACACAAACACCAATATTTGTTTTTTTCTGGTTGCTAGGAATGTGATTTCAATCTGTAGATTCCACCTCCCAGAGGACTAAGGTTTATACATAAGTTTTTGTTTGTAATCTCATAGCGTTCTTCTAGTAGCCGACAACCTCTAGGTTGTCGGAATGAGCTAAAAAGTCGTAATTCTGTGGTTGCAAGTTAGGAAACTTGCAGCCACAGAATCGAAATTAGGAAATTTCGATTAGCTACAATCACTTATTTATGCGTTATTATTGTTTTAAGGCGTTAAATTAAAAGATATGTATAATCCGTAGCCCAACGGAACGGGGACAAAGCCCATAGGATTGTCTTTCGGAAACTACCTACGAAGATGAAATTATTGGATATAAAAAAATCAAAATTTTTGTGCTTCGCTCTTTCAGAGCGATTTCGTCAAAAGCCGTTCTGGAAGAACGTGGTACAAGATTACGGGATTCGTTGCTTATGAATCTTGACTGAAAACTGCATTTAGTTGCCTATTTTAAACTACAGTATTCTGTTCTTCTTGGAAGAAGAACCTACAAAAAACAGATACAAGGTTTACTTTTGGGTTCAATTAGGGTTTTAAGGAATTACGAGGGATTCTCGATTAAAAGTTCACATTGGCAAGAGCTATGCATACTGCCAGAGTGACCTGACCAAGTAAACTTTCCCAAAAATCGTAGTTAAGCCTACTTTTGGCAACTTTGCGAAAAGCTACTGTACCTCAAAATCCAACCAAAAAATCTTGCGACTTGCTACTTATGTCTTGCTACTCAGTAATGCCGAACGTAGGGAATTCCGAACTCGACTTTTGTTCCCATTACTTTTCCGTTTTCATCTTCTATTTCGTAGATGAGGAGTTTCGTGTCTGTGCCTAGCTTTTCGTTGTAGCTTTCTATTCTTTCTTTGATGATTTCAGTTGCCAGCGATTTGTGTTCAGGATTCTTGTTTTTGAGTGCTTGCGAAATTCCAACTCCATTGTCTGTAACTTCCACCAAAACCATTTTTTCACGCAGTTTGAAGCTGACAACAATCTTTCCATTTTTCCCCAAAATGCCATGTTCCAACGTATTCTCCAAAAAAGGCTGCACAAACATGGGCGGAATCATAATGTCTTCAATGTCAATCTCATCGGCTACTTCTATATGATACGAAAACCCCTCTGTGTAATAGATTTTTTGCAGATTCATGTACTCCATTATTACTTCTATTTCCTCTTCTAGCGGAATATATTCTCTTCTGGAGTTCTCCAAAACTAGTCGCATCAGTTTGGAGAATCCGACCAGATAATAGTTTGCTTGAGTGGCATTTCCATCTAGCACAATATTTTGAACGCAATTGAGCGCATTGAACACAAAATGCGGGTCGAGCTGAGATTGCAAAGCCCGCATTCTCATGGCGTTCAATTCTTGCAACTGCCTAGATTTTTGTTGGAGTGAGCTGATTCTACGTTTGAAATAGAGGTAGAAAGCCAACGCAATTCCCACTCCACACAGCACTAAAAACCAACTTGTTTGCCAAAACGGTTTTTGGATTGAGAATATGATTTTCTTGCTATCCTGAACTTTCCCCTTATATTTCAGTATCAGTTGAAATTGATAATTTCCTGGCGGGAGAGATTTGTATTCAACCTGATTATCTCGGTAATCTCGGACGAGCCAATCAGCTTCAATTCCATCTAGTTTGTAATGATATTCCAAATCTGCTTGCCTTTCGAGCGAGGGAGAAAAAATTTGAAGGGTAATTTGGTTCTGGTCATGATTGAGGTGCATACGAGCCTTTGCTGTCTTTTCCTTTCCGTTTGCCAGCAACGTAATCTGTCCGATTTTAGATTTGTACGCATTTTCTTCGAGTAAATTCTCTAGTGGGATTTTTTGCAATCCAAACTGATGGAGCAACCAAATATATCCTTCTCTTATCTGGAAATCATTGATTCGAGTTGTTTTCAGCCCATCGGAAATGCCTAAACTGCCCAGTAAGTTTCCGTCTGAATCCAGCATTTGGAAACCTTTTTCTGTAGCAACGAAAATTTTTCTCTCAAAAATCCTGAACTGATTAATTGAGTTGGAGTGAAGACCAGATTTCTTGTCGGCAAATGTTTTCAGTTCGCCATTCTCCATTTTTAGCAACCCATATTTCACTGTGGAAACCAACAGGGTGGAATCTAAATATTCGAGCCGATTGGCAATTACCTCATTCCCTTTAAAGGCAGTTTTTGTTTCGCTCTGATTGATTCTATCTACCGATTTGAGACCAGAATTTGTCCCTACCATAAAGGTTGAAGTGTCCTGATAAGCAATTGAGTAGCTTCTTCCAAAGCGAGACGTATGATATTTGAGTTTTGGCTGGGTTTTAAAGTTCTCCATGTAAAAAACCGTGTAGTTGTTGGATAGCATGAATTTATCTTCCCCGAATGGCAAAACATCTTTTATGGAACTTACCAGAAAGGTTGATTCTTTCTTACTATCTGTCCGAATTATAGTCAGTTCATCGCCCATGATAAACAATGCCTTTTGCTTTGGGAAATAACGCAATAACTCCACCCTAGAACTTTTACTTTTGTATATTTTCTTGAAACGATTTCCTTCAAAGGCAAAAACTTCCCCTTGTTTATTTGCCAGATAAATTGTTCCAGAATCGCCTAAACTGAACTTAACTATTTCCATATTTGGGAATAAGTTGTTTGCCACCTCCATTTTAGGAATCACAATCATTCCCTCGCCAAAAGTTCCTAAGAGAATATTTCCTCTCTTGTCTTCAAAAACAGTGGAAATAAATTTGTCTCCAAACATCTTTTGCTCATCAAAATTATTTCCTGTTTGAGCGGAGTTGTAAACACGAACTCCAAGCACATTTTCTGCAAACCAAAAATGATTGCTAGTGGCATAGAACCTAGCCTTTTTTATGTTCGAGTCCAAAATCGGCTTCAATTCCAACTCGTATTTGCCTTGCTTGCTGACTTCAAATATTCTATTTCCTCCTTTGCAAGCATAGAGTTGATTTTTATGGCAGAAGAATTTAACCACTTCAAGAAGTTCATTAGAGATGTTCGGCATACTCGATTTCTCAATTGAATTGTTACTTATTCTAAAAATGGAGTCTCTATTGAAATTGGAAATCAGATTTCCTTGGCAATCGGAACTGACAAAAGTATGTGTATTTGCATTGTTCACTATTTCTATAACATTACTTATCTCTCCATTTTTGAGCCGATAACTATGCAAACCCCGAATGAAAAGTGAATTGTCGGGCAAAAAATCAAAATCAGAATAAGGGTTTCGGAGCGAGTCGGGAATGGCATGAAAAAGTGTGAGCGAGTCGTTCTCGAATTTGAAAATTTGCCCATTCAAATTGTTGCAGTAGATTCTCCCTTCTTTATCCAACTTCAAGTTAAATACTGAATTGCTGAGTTGAAGTTTGTTGGCATAAGCCTGAAACTGGTAGCCATTGTAACTATAAAGTCCTTTGTTGGTGGCGAGCCAATATTTCCCATCTGGCGTTTGGCTGATTCCATAAATATCTACGTTTGTCAACTCCTCACTCCCTAAAAAGAAATGATAAGGGTTTTGGGAGAAAACCACATCTGGGCAAGCCAATAAGATTAGTAGCAACAGGAATCTCATAAAGCAAATGTATGGATTTTACGCAGATGGTTTAGAGTTGGGAAAGGGGAATTTCCTTCACAAACGGGCTTTCTGCATACTAAGTAGTTAGTCCAAAGTTGCATAAGTGATTGATTATCAGGCAATCGAAAGACTTGAAACAGGAAAGCATTTAACAATAACTACTTACTATACACCCATACTACTGGACATAAGTGAATCGCTGGCAGAGTCCGCAGGTCCTGCCAGACGTTGAACGAGTTAAAATCGACCTTCGGCAGGGTTTTTTGGGGGTCGCCATCGACACCTCTGCCGAGGTCTTGATTTTTGGAGATGTCCAGTAGTATGCTATACACCCGAATATTGGGTTTAAAAACTTGATTGTCAACAACTTAATTGTATTATTTTTTGAGGAGTCAAAAATTGAGATTTCATGTATTGCATTGTTTTTAGATCTTGCATTCAAGTCATAAATGCAAGTTTATCAGTGTTGAATATCAAATAGTTAACCTAACCAATATGGTTTTTTCTTTTTAGAATCATCCTACAGCAGACCAAAGGGATGATTCTAAAAAGAAAAATGCAGAAAATACAGTCCTGACACTTCTAAAACGAGACTTGCATTTATGGGTTGAATCCTGCTATCAAATACATAACTCATAATTGGGGTAAACTCATAATTGGGGCTATGGACTACTTACCTCTCCAACTCCTTCTTGTAATCTCGGAAAGCTTTGTATAAACTCGTTGCAATGTGAGCCTGACCCAATTCCGTGTTCAAGTAAATTTCCTCTTTCCGAGTCGTCAGGAAACCGATTTCCACAAGAACACTCGGCATTCCCGTTTGGGCGAGTACCCAGAAGCCACTTTGCTTCACGCCACGGCTTTCATGCGCTACTTTCCCCGTAAAATGATGTTCTATTTTACTTGCCAAATTCAGACTATTCCCTTGGTAGGCACTTTGCTGGTTCGACATCAGAATATAAGAAGCAGGCGAGTTTGGATTGAAACCCTTGTATTTTTTCTCATAATTTGCCTCTTTCATCATCACTGAATTCTCTCGCATGGCAACTCGTAAATTCTGCTGGGAAACGTGTAAACCCATAATATAGGTCTCCGTCCCCGAAACACTGTCTTTCACACTCGCATTGCAATGGATAGAAATGAATAAATCTGCCCGAGCCTTATTGGCGATTCTCGTGCGTTCGTCCAGCTCAATGAAAACATCGGTTTTTCGGGTGTAAACCACATTTACATCAGGTTGGAGTTCGGAAATCATTTCGCCCAATTGCAAAGCCACCGAAAGTGCCACCGTTTTTTCATAGCTATTTGAACCCAAACAACCAGGGTCTTTTCCGCCATGTCCCGCATCAATCACAATGGTTTTCAGTCGGTTGGATTGGGCAGAAATGGCGGTTGGAGACAGAAATAAGCCTGATAGTAGAGTTGCCAAGCAAGTTGCTGTTAAAAAAAAGGAAAGCCCACTTATTTTTTTCATAAAGCAATGAGGTTGTTTAGCAGACAAATGTATTTTTGCGGAATGAGATATAAGATTTTAGACAATAGATATTAGATTTAAAAAAACTATCATGATTTTCAGAGTTATTTGGCTTCAGTCATTCCATAATCAGACTTTCTTTGAAGCCACTCTCATAAGTAAAAGATAATAAATAATTAGCCCCAATTAGCTTGTTATTTAAACTCTTTTACTAAACACCCGAATAATGGGTTTAAAACTTTGTTTTTCAGATACTTAACCGTGTTATTTTTAGAGTAGTCAAAAATTAAGATTTGCTACATTGTACTTTTTATAGATTTAATCAAAAATTATATGACAATAATTTAACGGAACTCATAAAATCAAAATACTGATTACCAAATACTTAAATCATTCTTAATTCTTCATTTTTAATTTTTAATTTCCCCAATCCATAATTGTACTTATCAAATACATAACTCATAATTGGGGTTAAACAGACTCAATACCGAAATACCATCCAGTTTTATCATCTTTTTTCTAACATCTAATGTCTCCTTTCTAATGTATTATCTCTCAACAAAACTAAAATAGAAGGAAAAATTGTTAATTTCCCCTTTCTCTTCAATTTACATTTGTCATAATTCGGATTTTGGCTGTCAGAAAGTCAATAAGTATTATTTTTGCCCAGAATCCATTGAATCAACTCACAACCTCGTTCCTCATCAATTCTTCAAAATACATATTTCGCAATTCTTTTCTGATTGGCTTTTTTTGCCTCTTTGGTAATCTGCTTTTTGCACAGTTAGTTGAGGCGGACTCCACAAAGAAGCTAGTCAATACGCAATTGAGTGAGACAGATTCCACAAAAAAAAACTCTAGCAAAAACCTCAGAAATTTCGTGGAACTGCAAGACACCACGCTGGCAGTAAGAGATACCGTTTATTTTGGTGAGAAAGGAGATATTGAAACTGCTGTGGTTTATACCGCTCGTGATTCCATCCGTTTCGACATTATCAAACGAATTATGTATTTGTACGGAGATGCTACAATCACTTATGGCGATGTGAAACTGACCGCTGGTTACGTGGAATTGGATTGGTTGCATAATACAATTTGGGCTTATGCTTTGGCAGACACTACGGGAGAAGGCGAGGGAACGCCTGTTTTTACCGATAAGGAAACCGACTACAATGCAGATTCTATTCACTACAATTTCAAAACCCAAAAAGGAGTCGTGAAGGGAATTATTACCCAACAAGGCGAAGGTTTTTTAAGAGCAGATAAGGCAAAGCGTTTGGCAGATGGTACGCTCTATAATGCCACTTCCATTTACACAACTTGTGATTTGGAGCATCCGCATTATGCAATCCGAGCCAGAAAATTGAAACTCAATAATGGGAAGAATATAGTGGCAGGACCTTTCAATTTGGTCATCAATGATATTCCTACACCTCTGGGGTTCGGATTTGGCATGTTCCCGTTCCCAAACAAAAGGGCATCGGGTTTGATTGTGCCGACTTATGGCGAATCGAGAGATAGAGGCTTTTTCTTGCGAGACGGAGGCTTCTATTGGGCAGTGAACGATAATTTGAGTGCCAGATTCCTCGGGCAAATCTACTCTTTGGGCGGTTGGGGAAGCACCTTGGATATGGATTACAAAAAACGCTACAACTATTCTGGCAGATTGAATTTCAGCTACAACAAAATTGTGCGTTCGTTGGATAATGATGAAAGAGACATAACCAAAGATTTCTGGGTTCGGTGGAATCACTCGCCAATTCCCAGAGGCTCGAGCAGGTTTTCGGCAAGTGTGAATTTCGGAACGTCCACATTTAATCAAAACAACTCATTCAATGTAACAGATTACCTTTCGAGTTCTTTCAACTCCAACATTTCTTACAGCAAAACCTTTACGGGAACGCCATTTTCCTTCTCGGCAAACCTTCGGCATAATCAAAATATCCAAACAGAAGTAGTTACGGTTACGCCCGAAGCTAATTTGGCAATGAATCGGATTTTCCCTTTCAAAAAAGTGGTCAGCAATAGCAAATCTCCATTGGCGCAATTGAATGTAGGCTACACGGGAAATACAAAGATGGATGTTTCTAACGACTTAAACCGAAGAAGCTACGGATTTCCCACAATCCAGCCAGAATACGATGAGATTGAAGGAGATACTTTGCAGTTCAATGCAGAGAACATTCCCACACTTTTCGACCGTTCCAGATATGGTGCAATTCACCGAATACCCATTTCTACGGCAATTACGGTTGCCAAATATTTCCAAATTACACCAAGTTTCAACTACACCGAATATTGGTATCCGAGAAAATTAAGCTATGAATGGAGCGATGCCGAGAATTCTGTATTAGTTACCGAAGAGCAGGGTTTTAATCGGGCTTACGAGTACAACACGGCTTTAGGCGCAAGCACTACTTTCTATTTGTTCTACAATTTCAAGGAGAACGTCCCTGTAAATGCCATTCGGCAACTGATTACGCCTTCGGCAAGTTTTGGCTACCGCCCAGATTTTGAGGAAGAAAAGTATGGTTTTTTCCAAAATGTGCAGGTAGATTCGATTGGCACGATGCAAAATATCTCCAGATTCCAGAATTTCCTTTTCGGTTCGCCCTCTGGCGGAAGGTCAGAAAGCTTCAACGTGAATTTGGAAACCCAGTTTGAGGCAAAAGTAAAAAGTGCCAAAGACACCGTGAATGGCGGAATGAAAAAAATCAACCTGCTCCGAGCAAATACAAGTTATAATGTGTTGGCAGATTCGTTCAACTTATCGAATATCAATTTCGTAACCAACGCCAAAGTTTGGGGCGAGCGAGTGAGCCTGACTTTTAACGGAAGTATTGACCCTTATGGCTACATTCCCATCTACGATGAGGAAGGCAATTTCCGAACTCAGCGCAGAAGCAAGGCATTTGCCTGGAATTCTGGTCAGGGAATTGGCTCACTTTCCCGAATGACACTTTCCGCCAACACCCGACTTACACCAGACGGCTTGAAGGGCGGAGATGACCCAATGAAGCAAAGCACTGCCGATGGGCAAGACCCAAATCAGGCTTTATTGGATGACATTGCCGCCAATCCTGACCAATATATCGACTTCAAAATCCCTTGGACTCTGAATTTGCGCTATAACTTGAACTATGCAAAAACTGGCTTTGCGGAATCCAACATCACTCAAAGTTTGACCTTCAGCGGAGATTTGAGCCTGACAGAAAAATGGAAAATTGACTTTAATTCGGGTTACGATTTTACCAACAAAGAATTCTCTTTCACATCAATTGGCATCAATCGGGATTTGCACTGTTGGCAAATGTCAGTTTCGTGGGTTCCCTTCGGCATCAGGCAATCCTATACACTCGATATCCGTGTGAAATCATCTATTTTGCAAGACCTGAAAGTCAGTAAGCGGAATGTGTGGTTCGACAGGTAAGGGAATTGGCGAATTGCTGATTTTGTGAGTTGGCGAATTTGGGAAAAGGAGGAAGGAGGAAAGAGGAAAGAAGAAAGAAGAATGAAGAAAGAGGAAGGAGGAAGGAGGAAAGAGGAAAGAGGAAAGAGGAAAGAGGAAAGAGGAAAGAGGAAAGAGGAAAGAAGAAAGAAGAAAGAAGAAAGAGGAAAGAAGAAAGAAGAAAGAAGAAAGAAGAAAGAGGGAAGAAAGCAAAAAGCCAAAACTCTACGTATTCTCTCAAATGCTGATTTTTTTTCCGTGTTATTCTGTGTACATAGTCCGTGTGCGAAGCCCGTGTTCCCATCAAGGCATTGCGAGTTGCATAGAGTTCAAATAGCAAGTTGGTAAAATAATAAGATAGAAAAGTAGATGCAGTAATTTGCGTGGAAATAAAAAAGGTAAGTAATTGCCAATAGAGAAATCCTGCTCATCCTCAAATCCTGCGAATCCTGATTCTAACTTTGAATTGCCGATTTTGTGAATTGGTAAATCTAAGAAGGAGGAAAGAGGAAAGGTAACTAAGGAACGGAAATTAAATAAAGTGCTACTTTTTATCTCGTTTCTTTTTGACCTATTCTTCGTTAAAAAAGTTTGCCATAGCGGTGCTATGCCAAACTTTTTTGCCTAGACTAGCTCTAAAAATAAACTTCAATAAAATAGTAGTTTATTTATTTCCCGTTCCTAAGATTATAGATAGCTTTTTCTCTTTCCGTGTTATTCCGTGCCACGAAGTCCGTGTGCGCTTGCGCCAGTATTCCAATCCAACCAAACTTGAACCGTAAATTCTTCATACTTCTCAATCCCGCCTCTGGGCAGAAAAACAAACGCAAACTGCAAATGCAGATTGAGGACTTTTTTGAGAAAAGAGGAATTAATTATGAATGTTTTCTCACACAAGATAAGAAACACGCCACGCAACTCGTTTCCAAATTGCTCACTCCAGACTTTACAGATTTACTGATTGTGGGCGGAGACGGAACGCTGAACGAGGTAGTGAACGGATTGCCAAATACCCAAATCCCAATCAGCCTTATTCCCAAAGGAACGGGAAATGACTTTGCCAAAGCTTTGAAGCTCCCCAAAAAACTCAATCAGCAACTGGAAATTGTCCTGAATGGCGAAATCAAATCAGTTGATGTGGGGAAATGCAACGAGCATCTTTTCGTGAATACCATGGGTTTCGGTTTCGATGGAAAAGTGGTGGAACACATGGAAAAGAATGGCAAACCTGCTGGCGGACATTTAGCCTATTTGCTCACAGTCCTCAAAATTGTAACTGGTTTCCCCGAACCAACCGTGAAGTTCAGCATTGACGGAAAGGAATTTGAGCAATCTGTTTTTCTCATGGCAATCAATAACGGCACTGTTTATGGCGGAGGTTTCCACATTACGCCCGATGCCAAACTGGACGATGGCATTTTTGACATTTGCCTGATTGGCAAAATCTCTCCACTCCGCAGGCTTATCAGCTTCCCGAAAATGCAATTGGGAATCCATCAGAATGTGCGGGAAATCCAAATGCTCAAAGGCAGGGAAATTGAAATCTCCGCACAACCTCAAGTGTTGGCTCAACTCGATGGGGAATTGATTGGCAAACCTCCTTTCAAAGTGAGCATTTTGGAGAAGTATTTGAGATTTAGGTGTTGAGAATTCAGAACCTTGCCAAGCAACCGACTCGGAAATCCTACCACTCAACCCGTATCTTCACTTTCATTCACAATATTTATTACTTCTCATTGGCAATGCGTAACTTTATAGTGCTTTGCTATGAATAGATGCACAACTTAACATTATACTTCTGCTAAGGTTAATCTAGGTAAATAGCAAGTTCAAAAAACGACTTTATGAAACACCTCATATTTATACTTCTACTTTCTTGCTCAGTCGGGTTTTCTGCACAGGCGCAAAAAGATTACTCGGCAATTTTCTCCGAAAAAGACAACTTTCTGAAAGATGGCGAGCATATCATGAATCTTTCCTCAAACAGGAAAGTTGCAGATTCTATCTGGAGAGAATTCACGCCAATTTGGACGAGTTTGATGGACTCTGCACAACAAGCAGATTGCTTGACACTTGCACGGAATATGTACGAGAAAGGCTATAAACCGTCTCCACACTTCGAGAATTTGTTTGCTTCCATTGCTTTCGGAGTGAAAAGCGAGCGACTTGGCCCAATCCAACTTTCTCAATTTATGCTGATTGCCGACACGGTTTGTAGAATCTACAAAAAGCCTGTTTTCCCGAATTTCCTTACGTACAGTCGCTATTATTTGGAGAAGGGGAAGTTGTATGATTCCCGATTCAGCAATTGCGAAATCAAAGGTGCAAAAGTTACGTTTGGTCATGCCATTGACCCGCAAATGCTCGAAGATGGACTCACTTTCCAAGATGCAGGTTTCGGAGCTGGAATTGAGGAAGAGATTTTCCCCGATTTCGATAGCTTGGAAATTCTGAAAGCCGAGGCGGAAGCCAAGGCAAAGGCAGATGAAGAGGCAAAAAAAGCCAAGGCGAAGAAAGACAAGCCAAAGAAAGATGATGATGGCTGGGATACGGGTGGCGATGATGGCTGGGACACAGGAGGCGATGATGGCTGGGATACAAGTGCAGACGATGGCTGGGACACCAGTAGCGATGACGGCTGGGATGTGGAAGAGTCGAGCGATGATGGCTGGGCGGTGGACACCGTTGGCACCAGCATTTGGAAAGAGGGAGTGGGCGGAAAAACCATGGAGGAATTCATTGACACCTTGGCTTTCAAAAGCCGATGGGAAGAAGAAAGGGCTTTGGGGAAAAAGGGTTCGAGTCTGTTTGTGGCTTCCGTCATGCCTCGCCCTGCCATAAAAGGACCGTTTCTAGATATTCAGAATACAGATTTCATCCTCTCCTCTGTCTATGATACTTTCCAAATTTCACAAACTTCTGGGCAGTTTATGCTCAAAAATGGAGAATTCATTGGCGTGGGAGGAAAGGCGAATTGGCAAAGTGTCGGGTTAGATTCTGCCGATGTGAATGCAGAATTTAGTGAGTACAATGTGAATGTGCGAAGACCGGAAATGTTTGCGGAAGCCGTTCAGCTAACCTATAAATCCAGATTAGAAAAATCAACTCCAGGAATTTTCATCTATAAAATTGACAGTAGAAATGGGAAGCCAAACGCAATCTACCCTGCGTTTATTTCCTATTTCAATGATATAGACATGACCGGTTTGGCAGAAGGTGTTCGGTTTCAGGGTGGGTTGACTTTGAATGGAAACCGCATTTCAAGCAAATCTTTGAGTGGCGGAGACTCCAAACTCTGGGTAGAAAAAGGTGATACGCTCAAATTCAGACTGACCACGCCAAGAGATGTTTCCTTCAAAGACTCCACCATTTCTACCGAGAAAGCAGATATAGTTATCTACCATAACTCTGGGAAAGATTCTATCTCCAACAAAGGAATGACCGTTCGCTACCATGCAGGAAAGCAAGTATTGAGAGCAAGAAAAGACAAAGAAGGTTATAAGTATTCCCCTTTCAAGGCTTCTTATCACAAAATTGAGTTCGTGGTAG
The DNA here is from genome assembly GCA_963729615.1 of uncultured Cytophagales bacterium. Lineage (GTDB taxonomy): Bacteria > Bacteroidota > Bacteroidia > Cytophagales > Flammeovirgaceae > JBLIFI01. The sequence goes on along the minus strand of CAVSOI010000012.1, from coordinate 148,547 downwards.
ATTACCTGCAATGGGATTTGAACGCAGACAGCTTGGACGTTACCATGCTGAATGCAAGAGATAAAGTGCCGATGGAAATTGAATCTTATGACTATTTCAATTTGGAAACTCTTGCTAGGCTTTCTGGCTTTTATGGCTTCAACCCTGTGCAGGTGGCGGTTTTGTATGCTCGGAAAGTGAATGGCACACACGAATTCTATAGTGCCGAACTAGCTGAAAAGTACAAGCTGAAGCCAAGAAGTGTCAAAACTGCTATGCAAGAAATTGAGCGATTGGGTTATGTAAATTACAATCCTGTAACAGATTTGGTGGAGTTGGACAGAAAGGCAATGTTATACGCTTATGCAAACAGCAAGTTGGTGGATTACGATAATATCAAGATTTATTCTATTTCTGGAAACAAGAAAAATGCCTCGCTCAAATTGGATTCAGACGATTTGGTGGTAGAAGGCGTGAAAGGGTTTACAATCAGCGACTCTATGAAAGTTCAGGTGGCGCCTACGGGAGAACAAATTACGATTCAGAAAAATAGAGATACCAAGTTTTCTGGGCAATTGCGTTCGGGTAGTTTTGTGTATAAAGGTACTGATTTCAAATTCAACTACGACACTTTTGTAGTGAATATGCCTCTGATTGATGAGGTTTCCATCATTTTGGCAGATACTGCCACAGGGAAAGATGTGGAAATTCCGAATGGCTTGGTAGGCACTAGCGGGCAACTTTTCATTTCCCAGCCTAAGAACAAATCGGCACTGAAACCGCATAATGGCTACCCAAAATTCAGCACAGATAAAGCGGCTTCCATCTATTTTGGCGGAGACGAGATTTTGGGCGGAGCGTATAAGAATGACACAAATATTGTGTTCGACATTCCTCCTTTTGCCATTGATAGCTTGAACAGTTCCGACCCAAATGCCATCAACTTCGATGGTACTTTCAAAAGTGGGGGCATTTTTCCTGATATGGAAGAGAAAGTCTCCATTATGCCCGATAAGTCTTTGGGTTTCAAAACGCAAACTCCACAAGATGGCTATCAACTTTATGCCAAAAAGCTGAAAGAAGAAGCGAAATTCTACAATGACATTACGCTAGATAATAATGGAATTCGTGGAAATGGAAAGATGGAATACCTTTCTGGCACTTTTAAAGGCGAAGATTTCATATTCTTCTCCGATTCGGTAAAAACTGGGAGACCTGGCTCTGAAGGGGAAATTCTGGCTGGAGATTACAAAGGCGTTTCCTTCCCGAGTGTGAAGATGGAGAAATTTGACATGAGTTGGTATGTGAACAACGATAGCATGGTTTTGAAAAGTGTAGATAAGGATTTTGAGATTTATAATTCCAGCGTTTCCTTTCAGGGGATTTTGGCTCTCACGCCCGATGCGCTGAACGGAAATGGGAATTTTGAAACCAAACGAGCCAAAACGTACTCCAAAAGCTTTACTTTTAAGGAAAACGAATATGACTCCAAAAACGCTGCTTTCTTGGTAAAATCAGACAATCCGAAAAAACCTGCCATGATTGGGGAGAATATCAATGTGCATTATGATTTCAAAAATAAATATGCTGACATGAAATCGGAAAAATCGGGAGATAGAACTTTGCGATTTCCTGATGCGCAATATGCCACAAATCTGGAAAATGCCCATTGGGATTTTGAGAAGCAAACCATAGACATTAGTGTAAGCAGTACCGACCAATTGGCTACTTCCAAGTTTATTTCTACCAATCCTGCACAAGATGGCTTGGAGTTCAATGCAGAAAGAGCGACTTATGACTTGAAAGACAATACCATCAATGCAGAAGGCGTGCCTTTCATTCGGGTTGCCAACGTAATGATTAAGCCAAAAGACGGAAAAGTGATTGTGCGTGAAAATGCCAATATGGATAGATTGGAAGATTGCACAATCATTATGAATGCTTTCACAAAATACCATACGCTTACTGGCGGAAATGTGAAAATTAAATCGAGGAAAAGCTTCGATGGAAGTGCCACTTATGCTTATAAGAACGAAGCTGGAGAGGCAGCCAGCATTCTGTTTGAAAGTTTTGACGTGAAAATAAATAAAGACAAGAATGGCAACGAGACGTTCGTAACTACGGCAGAAGCAAAAATTACCGAAGCAGAGAAATTCCCCGCTTTTGCAGGTATTTTATACCAAGGAACGGTAAAATTGGTGGATTACGAACAGCATTTGGAGTTTGGCGGATTGGTAACTCCAGATTTGCGCAGAGAACACCAATGGTTTACCTATGTTTCGCAAGACACTTCCACACAAGGGAAAATTTTTGTGGATGCGAACACCAGAATGGCAAGTTCTAACAATAAATTGTTGACTGGTTTATTCTTAGGAATAGAGGATAAGGAAATCTATGGCTCGTTTTTAGAATATGACAGAAAGACCGAAGGCGCATTCCCAATGTTTCAAGTCAGTGGATTATTGACTTATGAAACGGCTTCCAAAAACTACACAATCAGTCCGCAAACAAGAAGAAGAGGGCTTTCTGACAAAGGAAATAGAATGGTTTACAATGATGACAAATTGGAAATCAACGCACAAGGATTGTTCAATCTTACGGAAATCAACAAAGATTTCCTGGTTCAGACAGGCGCACACGGAGATTTCAAATTAGAAACTAGAGATTATAAGTTGGATGGACTCATTCACATCAAATTTGAGGGAAACCCGCAGGCGTTTGAGCAAATGGCTATTGATTTGAAGGAAACTTTGCAGGAAAGTGCTCCTATTGAGTATTCCAGAAAAAGACTTTATAGCAATCTTTCACAGATTATTTCAGAAGGAGATTTGGAGAAATTCACGCAAAACAATACTACTTCTGGCGATTTCACGATGGCAAGAATGTTGGCAGACGGAATTACTTTTCCACAAGTAGAACTCAAATGGTCAGATTTGGAGAAAGCATTCTACAGCGAAGGCAAAATCACAGTCTCCAACCTGTTTAAAAACGATGCCGATGTTACTATGGAAGGATATATCGAAATCCCAAAATATGATAATAACAAAGATGTAGGTATTTATTTGGAAGTGGCAAATGGACATTGGTACTATATTGGCTTTTTCGAGGGCAGAATCAAAGCACGTTCTAGCGAAAGTGAGTTCAATAGTTTAGTGCAATCCAAGAAAGGGAAAATCGTATTGGCAGATTCGGAAGAAGCCCAACTTTTCCGAGTCAATTTCCTGCGAAAATACAGAGGGGAAATTATTGATATTCTGCCAAACGATACGAAGATTGAAGATGACCCATTCAAGAAAAAGAAAAAAGAAGAGGAAGAGGAAAAGAAAGATGGATTTTAGATAAGAAACGAGATAAGTAGTACAAAGTCTTAAGTCGTCAGTCCAAAGTTGTATAAGTAATTGATTGTCAGACAATCGAAAGACTTGGAACAGGAAAACATTTAACAACAACTACTTAAGAAGTAGCACTTCATTTAATTTCCGTTCCTAAGTAACCTGAATAATGGGTTTAAAAATCTGATTATCAGTAGGTTAACTGTATTTTTTTAAGTATAGTCAAAAATTAAGATTTAATGTATTGCACTATTTTTAGACTTAATTAAAAACTGTATGTCAATATTTTGACTAAATAAAGCAATACTAAGTTGTTGATTAACAGTTACTTAATTCATTTTTAATTCTTAATTCTTCATTTCCCCAATCAATAATTGTACTTATCAAATACATAACTCATAATTGGGGTAAGTAGCGAGACACGAGTATCATGTAGCAAGAAAAAATGTAATCAACTGGATTTTAGCTATTTAAGTGTATGGAAATGTACAGTAGTATATTTCTTTTACCATCGGAAAGGTCTGAAAAAAGACCATTTCCGAGGAACGCTCCCTTTTTTGTGCAGTAATTGATGTGTTCTTTTAGCTTGAGCAATTAAAATGAATACGATTTCCCAGAGTCTCAAAGAGAATTATCAACCCTAAATAAAACGATTACTGAAGTGAAGAAAGTGCTCAAATTACCTACAACTAACAAACTCCCAACATGAAATACATAAAACTCTCGTGCCTATTCCTGTGCTTATTATTTATGAGCAATCGGGCAATCGGGCAAAATTTCACAGACCGTCCATTTACCAATCAAGACAGTCTGCTCTCTGATATCAAAAGAGTAATGAAGGTTGGGGCAAGTGCTCAATCGGACTCCATTATGACTGTTTTTGAAGCAGTTTACAGTAGTACACTCGACACACTCCAAAAAAAGAAAGTTTATGATGTCTCCCGAAACTTGCTGAATGGAGGATATAGAACCAACCCGCACTTCGAGAATTTCTATGCGATTATTGGGTTCGGGCTTTCCAACGAAAAGCTCAATATGCAAAATGTTGACCAGTTTCTGGCAGTGATGGACACTTGTTCTGGGCAATATAAGAAATACATTACCGCCCATTTTCTGAACATTACCCGCAATTTTGTGGAGACAGAAACGGTTCATACTTCTAAGTTCAACTCGCTAAAAGCAGAAAAGGGTAAGTTCTCTTTCGGGCATATATATGACGAAAGCATCACGCTCCACCCAAAAGCGATAGAGGCTTTGAAAACGCCCGTTGTAGATGATGAAAAAGACGAATGGTTTGGTCATTTAGAAAAAAAAGATACTGTAGTTGCCAAAACAGAAAAGAAAAAAGCAGCAGACGATGGCGGTTGGGATACTGGCGAAGATGATGGCTGGGACACCACAGATGACGATGGTTGGGACACGAGCAGCGATGACGGCTGGGACACAGGAACAACTGACACAAGCGGAGATGACGGCTGGGAAACTGGCGGAGACGATGGCTGGGAAACGGGAATAGTGAAAGAAGTCATGAAAAAACCAGTAGAAAAAAAAGAGGAAAAACCTGCTTTCGTAGCACCTGTTATTTTGGTTGAGAACACGCCAATAGATGTAATGCCACAAATTATTGGGCCGTTCATTCAGTTCGAGAATGTCGATTTGAACTTTACCTCCGTCTTCGACACTTTCCAAATTCAGGCAACAAATGGCAAATTGTTGGCGAAAGACAAGGTGTTTGTAGGCAACAAAGGGAAAGTTACTTGGGAAGGAGTCGGGCTGATGGTAGATGAGGTTTACGGTTCGCTCAATGATTACAGCTTCAATGCCAAGTCGCCAATTGTGTCTGCCAATGATGTGGACATGACTTATATGAGCAAATTCGATAGCGCAGTAAAAGGGCAATTTACTTACCAAGCAAGACCAGAAGTACGAGGCTACGGGAAAGTTTATCCGCAATTTACCTCTTATCGTGCCAACGTTCCTGTGAAAGATGTGATGGAAGACGTTGTTTTCCGAGGTGGATTTTCATTGAAAGGAAACCATATTTTCAGCGAGTCTATCAATGGTGGCACTTCGGCAATGGAAGTCTCGAAAGAAGGAAAATTGAAATTCCGAGCAGAATCTACCAAGCCTTTTGTTTTTGCAGATTCCTTGGTGCTGAATTCACAGACTTCTCTGGTAATTTATGAAGGAAACGACTCAATTACGCATCCTGCCGTGCAGCTGAAATATGATGCGAACAACTCAAAACTGACTGCCAGGAGAGACAGGCACGGTTACAAGTTGGCGCAGTTCGAGAGTTCTTACCATCAGTTGGATTTGTCTGGAGATTACCTCACTTGGGATTTGGCGACCGACAGCGTGAAATTGGGCATTATCAATGCAAAAGATAAAATCCCTTTGATGGCGCAATCAACAGATTTTTTCAACCAAAACCAATATGCACATCTGAAAGGTTTGGCGAGTTTCCACCCAGTACAGATGGTGGTTGGCTACCGTAACTTAATAAAGTCAGCCAAGTTTTATAGTGCCGACATGGCAAACAAATACAAGAAGAATCCTGCTACAATCAAAGGGGCAATGGGAGACATTAGCCGACAAGGCTATATTGACTACAATTCTGCTACCGATGTGGTCGACTGTAAAAAGAAAGGCGGTTTTGGCTTCCTACGCCAGCATGAGAAGGGCAGATTACGATAACATCAGAATTGCTTCGCTGAATCCATCGGGAAATAACGCCACGTTCTTGCTAGATTCTTCGAGTTTGAACCTGACGGGAGTAAAATCTTTTTTGATTTCCGATTCGCTCCGAGTTTTGGTAACTCCAGACAATGAAGCAATTCAGGTAAAGAAAAACAGGAACATTGCTTTTGCCGGTGAAATCAAAGCGGGCAAATTTCTTTATAGAGGAGAGGATTTTGGGTTTCACTACGATAGTTTTGTGGTAAATATGCCATATATCTCGGAGTTATCTTTTGTGGTTCCTGATTCTACCACAGGAAAAGCGAGCGAACTAGGCAATAGCATGGTAGGCACAAGTGGAGTGCTTTACATTTCTGCACCCAACAACAAATCTGGCCTGAAGCCACATGATGAATACCCTAAGTTTGAAACCAACTCTAGCGGAGCCTTTTTCTTTGGAGGAGACGAAATTCTGGGAGGAGCTTACAAGGGAGATTCGAGTATCTATTTCGATGTGCCACCATTTACCATCGAAGGGCTGAACCGTTCAGACCCAAGTTCCATAGAGTTTGCAGGAACTTTCAATAGCGGAGGGATTTTCCCCGTTTTTGACGAGAAAGCACGAATTATGCCCGACAAATCAATTGGCTTTGAACGACTCACTCCAGACGAAGGCTACCCAATTTATGAAAACAAGCTGAAAGAAAAGGCGACTTATTACAGCACAATCAAACTCGACAATAAAGGAATAAGAGGCAACGGACGGATTGAATATTTGACGGGTGAGTTCCTGTCCGATGATTTCGTGTTTTTCTCAGATTCCGTAACGACCACTCGTGGTTCTGGCGGGCAAATTAAGTCGGGAAACTATGCAAGTGCTTCCTACCCGAGTGTGAAGTTGGAGAAATATAACATGAATTGGCTAGTGAATAAAGACAGTATGTTGTTGACCTCCCAATCGGGTAAACCGTTCGAGATTTACAATAAAGGCTATTCATTCAACGGAACGCTCGCGCTTTCTCCCGTAAATCTTTTTGGGGGTGGAATTTTTGAGAGCGATAATTCTACCACAAAATCGCAGAATTTTGCGTTTGAAGAAAATCGTTTTGTCAGCACTCGCTCAGTATTTCTTATCAAATCAGACAACCCTGCCAAGCCCTCTATGCGTGGCGTACGAGTTACGGTAGATTACAATATTGCCGATAAATATGCGGATATTTCTTCCGAAAAGGCAGGAGACGATGTATTTACGTTCCCTTATGCGCAATATTCGACAAGCCTTGGAAATGCGCATTGGGATTTTGCAGAAGAGAAGGTTTATTTGACTGCCACAGATACGGCAAAAGGCTATCTCTCCACTTTTACCTCATTAAATTCGAGTCAAGACGATTTGGAGTTTTCTGCAAAAAGTGCCATTTACGACCAAAAAGAGCAAACCCTCAACATGGAAGGCGTGGAAGGAATTAGAGTGGCAAACGTAATTATTGTGCCAGACCAAGGCAAGGTAGTGGTGCGTGAAAATGCGGAAATGGATGTTTTGGCAAACTCCAGCGTGGTTGTTAACTCATTCACAAAATACCACACGCTAACGAAGGGAAACCTCAAAATCCGCTCAAGAAAAAGATTCGATGGAGATGCAGTTTACACTTATGTGAACAATGTAAACGACTCTATGGAAATCACTTTCGACCATTTCAATGTAAAAACAATGGCTGGAGATAGCAAAGACAAGAACGCTCCGAAAGAGAAATTCGAGGTTTCTGCCGATGCGGTTGTCTCCGAATCTGACAATATAAAAATCTTTGCTGGCTTACTCTACAAAGGAAAAGTGAGTTTGGTAGATTACAAGAAATTCTTGGAATTTGATGGGATGATTACCCTAAATATTGACAGAGACGCCAATTCTTGGTTTGCCTACAAATCTGACAATGAAGAAAACCATGGTAAAATCTGGATTGATGAAAATACCAAGCAAGCCGGTTTCCCAACCCGATTGGCAACAGGGCTGTATATTGGCAATGAAACCAAGCAACTCTACGGAACCATGCTCGAATTCAGAAAAGAGCGAGCAAGAGATTTGCCTGTGTTTCAGGCAAAAGGCTTCCTTACTTTTAATAATGAAACCAAAGATTACATCATCTCTCCTACGGAAAAGCTGGCTGGGAAAAGCCTGAAGGGAAATAAATTTACCTATAATCATGCTTCACAAAATATCAGCTACGATGGTGTTTTCGACCTCATAAAATCAGATAAGGATTTCTTGGTAGAAGCTTCGGGGAAAGGCAATGGAAACATAGAAAAGGGAACTTACAATTTGAATACAATGCTCAAAATAGGTTTTGAACCCAATCAGGATGCTGTTGGAGTGATGCTTGCCGATTTTCAGGAGAAGACACATGAAACTCCTGCAAACCCTACTTTCAGTGAATTGAAGAACAAAGTAGCTCAATTCTTAGAACCCAAAGCCTACGAAAGATATGTTCAGGAAGCTCAGGCTTCTGGAAATCAGAGGCTTTCAGGCATTTTTTCTGGCAGTTTAAATCTCTCAGATGTAAACTTGACTTGGTCCGAAGAGCATCAGGCATTCTACAGCACAGGGGAAATTGGGCTTGCCAATATCTTCAAAGGTGAAGTGAACAGCAAAGTGAAAGGCTATATTGAAATTCCCAAAACAGAAAATCCTTCTGCCATCAGAATATACTTGAAAACACATGACGGGAAATGGTATTATTTCGCCCACGACAAGAATGATATTTTCGTTTATTCCTCCAACGAGGATTTCAATATTGCGGTCTCCAACAAAAAGTCGAAAGACAAACTGAAGCTGACCGAGCCTTTTGAAATATCGCTATTCTTGGAGGATTTCAACGTGAAATATTTGGGTGGAGAAGGCTCATTCAAAGGCAGAGAGAAAACAGATGATGATCCATTCAAAAAGAAAGAAGAGGAGAAGAAAAAAGAAGAGGAAAAGAAAGATGGATTTTAAGTATAAGCACTAGATTGAAGCTACCCCATATTTTGACCCGATGGTTAATATGGGGGCTTTTTTGTTCAAAAAAAACCCAAGTTGAACTAAATATGAACTGTATTTTAATTAACATATTTGTTTGAGAAAAATAGCAAATCTGCACCAACCCTTGGAATAGTCATATCTTTTACAGGTTTTACAGCTATAAAAACAGCTTATTGTACAATTCTACTTGATTTTTATAGTTTTCAGACCAACCTTGATAACAGTAAAAGTTTGGCGAGTTTAGAAATCCTATAATAATCTATTCATGCTTGTTTAACTTTGCGCACACTCGTAAAACATCTTTCTTTCATCAATTCCTTTTATTTTAAAACTGTTCGCTATGCAAAAAATCTTACTGCTTATAGTAATCAGTGTGTTGGCATTCACAGGGAAGTCAATTGCACAAGGAGTTACTACAGCCTCCATTCGTGGGGTAATTACCGATGCCAGCGGGGAAACGCTCCCTGGAGCCAATGTGATGGCAATCCACCAACCGACAGGCACAAAATATGGCTCTTCTACTAGGGAAGACGGAAGGTACACACTGCCAAACCTTCGTGTAGGCGGTCCTTACCTAATTAAATTTTCGTTTATTGGCTACCAAGACAAAGAATTTAAGGATGTGACTTTGAACTTAGGCCAACTCTTAAACTTAGATGTACAACTCTCAGAATTTAGTCTTTCTTTAGATGAGATTGTGATTTCTGACAACAACACCACAATTAACAGCGACAGAACAGGTTCTGAAATCTCGTTCAGCACGGCTGACATTCGAAAGATGCCGACCATTACCCGTTCGGCAAGCGATATTTACCGACTCGCTCCTTCATCTGACGGGAACTCTTTCGGAGGGAGAAACGACCAATTCAACAGTTTTTCTCTGGATGGATCTATCTTCAACAACCCATTCGGTTTGGATGCCGCCACGCCAGGCGGTCAGGCAGATGCGCAACCCATTTCTTTGGATGCCATTGCCCAAATCCAAGTAGCAACCGCTCCTTATGACGTAACCCAATCTGGTTTCACGGGGGCTTCCGTAAATGCAGTTACCAAGAGCGGAACGAACAAATTGAGTGGAACGGTTTTCGGATTCTACCGAAACGATGATTTGGCAGGTCAGAAAGTAGAAGGGCAAGATGTCATTACCAACGATTTGACCCAACTCCAAACAGGATTCAGTTTAGGAGGAGCTATTGTCCAAAACAAGCTTTTCTTCTTTGCCAATATGGAGATTGAGCGAAGAAACAATTTGGGTTCTAGCTTTTTGCCGAATAGAGGCGTAGATGGAAATAATGTCTCTAGAGTATTAGCTTCCGATTTGGAAAGAGTAGATAGTGCTTTGAGAAGCGTTGGCTATAACCCTGGACTTTACGAGGGCTTTACCCATGACACGAATAACGAAAAAGGAATTTTCAAAATTGACTGGAATATAAGTAACAGTCATACCTTGACTGCTACTTATAACTTTATGAATGCCTCTAGGGATTTGCCTGCAAACCCAACAGCATTAGGCAGAAGAGGCCCTGATGCTACTACATTGCAGTTTCAGAATTCTGGTTACAGAATCAACAATAAGATTAATTCAGGGTTGATTGAATTGAGAAGTGTATTCGGGAATAAGTTCTCTAATAAATTTCAAGTCGGATATTCTGTTTTCAACGATAATCGAGATCCATTTAGCACGCCTTTTCCAGTAGTAAACATAAATAAGAATGGAATTCGATACATAGTGGCTGGTCACGAACCCTTTTCTATCAACAATAGACTTGACCAGTACGTATTTCAATTAACCAACAACTTTGACATTTACGCAGGAGACCATACAATTACTGCCGGAGTAAATTTTGAAAGGTTTGACTTCGACAACTCATTCAATCTGGGAGTTTATGAACCTTTTGAAAGGTCTTTCGTAAGTGGCCCTTTCGGAGGAAATACTGATTACTATCCAGGCGGAACCTTTGGCAACGATGAGCAAAACTTGTTCGGTTTCGATGACGTGCAGTCTTTTGTTGAGTTCGTGAATTCTGGTCAGATGAATAATATTGCTAATTATGCTATTGGTGTGAATGCTGCAAATGATTCACTTGGAACTTGGGCTCTAGCTGAATCAACCGTGGGGCAGTTTGCCTTTTATGCACAAGACAGATGGCAAGTGAACAATAACTTCGTATTGACTTACGGTGTACGTGTAGATGTTCCTATGTATTTTGATACACAGGAAAAAATCCGTGAGAATATTATAAGGAAAGGGGGAGTGAAAAACGCCAACAATCCTTTTGTTTCCTACGATCCGAGCATCAATTACTTCGACAAAGATGGCAACGAAACCTTCTTTGCTCAAACCGAACTGCCTCAGCCTACTCCACTTCTCTCGCCACGTGTGGGTTTCAACTGGGACATGAAAGGAGACAAGACAATTCAATTGCGTGGCGGAACAGGCTTGTTTACAGGTCGTCTTCCTTTCGTGTGGATTGGAAATCAGGTGGCGAATCCTGACAATTTCTTTTATCAGACTACTGATCCAGACTTCAAGTTCCCAAGAATCTGGAGAACAAGCTTAGGTGTTGACAAAGACTTTGGTAATGGATTCATAGCAACTATAGATTTAGCTTATACAAAAGATGTGAATGCGCAATATGTAGGCAACTATGGATTGAACATACCAACCGACACATTGAAAGGCGTAGATAATCGCTTCATCTACAACTCTACAGACGATAGAAATATTGAAGGCAACAATGCCTATGTATTTACCAACACAGATTTAGGTCGTAGTTTCAATGCTACTTTTGAACTGAAAAAATCTTTCAAGAATGGCTTGTACGCTACTTTTGCCTATAATTATTTAGATGCAAAAGATGCTAGCTCTTTGAGAGCGGAGATCAATAGTGATATTTATGACCTGAACCCTCAAGTTGGAAATGCAAACCAACCTGTGCTTGGAAATTCAATCTACGGAAATAAACATAGATTTGTTGGGACAGCCAACAAACGCTTTACTTATGGGAAATGGGCAACCACATTATCAGTATTTTATGAATATGCAAGAGGAGGCAGGTTCAGCTATACTTATTCTGGAGACTTGAATAATGATGCCTCTGCGAACAATGACTTACTGTACATACCTACCGATGCTGAAATTGATGCGATGGATTTTGATGCTTCTGCCAATACCGAAGCTTCACAGAGAGAGGCTTTGAAAGCGTTTATCGCCCAAGACGATTATCTAAGCGAGAATAGAGGTGCTTATGCGGAAAGAAACCAGAACCTTTCTCCTTGGTATTCACGTTGGGATTTCAGGTTGTTACAAGACTATAAATTTGACAATGGCCACATCGTTCAATTCAGTTTGGATGTGTTAAACATCGGCAATTTAATCAGTTCGGATTGGGGAGTAAGGGAATTCCCAACTACTACACAGCCCATAGGGGTTTCTGTTGATGGAGATGAAAACCCGACCTACTCTTTCGATCCAAACCTACGCAATACATTCACGCCAGACCCAAGCTTAATTTCTAGATGGCAGTTGCAGTTTGGTTTGAGGTATTCATTCTAAGCTATTTGTTATTTCCGATTATACAGAAGGTCTTGGCTCATTGAGCCAAGACCTTCTCTTTTTTTGGTAGTGATTTTTAGTTGTTGATAATTTAGATAGTCAACATTTCAAGTTACCACTACATTCAAATAGGGAGACTTGGCAGGTCTTTCTTCAAAAGATAACGAGATTACGTAGTTTTGGAAATCAACATTATTAACAGCACTACCTTTTTCTTAACCAAAGTCTCGAAAAAAACCTCAAAATGTCCAAAATCTTGCAGTAAATGTCCGAATCCTTCACTTAGGTTGTTTTAGATTTGCCAATAGGAATGCCCTTGTATTCCAACTTTAACAATTGACCAACGCCTTTCTCCTTTATTGGGGAAAGGCTTTTTTTTGAATGAGATGAATGATGGAAGCAATCTACAAAAAACTGAAGCCTGAAAAATTAGGTTGGAGATAAAAAACAGACTTTTTTATCATTAAAACAGAGGTAGTATGCAAAATCTAAGACTACTTCTGGATATCTCGGCACAAGCGGACACTCAATGCTGTCAACTTAGTGTTGAAAAGCCTATTCAACACTTTTCGTTTGTGATTGGACGCAGCTAGAGCTACGTCCTACAGAACTGAAATTGTCAATTCACACTTGTTTTTGGTATAAAATTAAATATATATTTTCCTTAAGTTGACGGCATTGAGCGGACACTTGCGCTATGGTTTTTTATTTCGTTAGCCTTAGCAGTTTGACCACTACCGAGAAATTTACCCTTATCCGAAGAAAATGAGTTAAAGTAAATCTTAAGTAGATAAACTTAAATACTTTCCTATTTGATTTTTTGTAAGCATTTCATTATCAGTTATTTGAACTGCTTTGGACTTGCGACTTGAACGCAAGTCCGATTGAACGCAAGTCCGATTGAATGCAAGTCCGATTGAACGCCAGTCCGATAAAGACTTTGTACTACTTAGGAACGGGAAATAAATAAACTACTATTTTATTGAAGTTTATTTTTAGAGCTAGTCTAGGCAAAAAAGTTTGGCATAGCACCGCTATGGCAAACTTTTTTAACGAAGAATAGGTCAAAAAGAAGCGAGATAAAAAGTAGCACTTTATTTAATTTCCGTTCCTTAGTTGCATTTGATTGATTTTTGTTTTTTTTCCTTAGATATTATCACGATTGATTTATTAAGAGAGATTTTAGAGTTCAAGTTGTTGGTCTCGCAAGCTAAGACCAACAACGGCTTTGTGATTTTTTTAAGCCATACAAAATCAATCGTGATAAAGTCTCTTGAATGAGAAGGAAATCCAGTCATTCTAGCTTTTTTATGTTTATATACATAATTCGAGAAATTAGGGTGGAAAATGCTGGATTAAAAACACATTCAATTACTGTTAGAAAATTCTTCCACTTACATAATAAAAAAGAGGTAGCAACATAATGTTGCTACCTCTTTCTATGAAGTCAAAATATATTATGCTCCAATCAACAACACTTTGTCAATTTTATGAACTACTCCGTTCTTAGTAACAATGTTCGCTTTGATTACATCTGCTTCATCAGTAATACCACTAGATTTCACTTCCACCTCAATGTCATCATCATCAGTATCAGTATCTATGGTTAATTGTTCCCCTGTTTGTAATGTATTTAACTTCTGATTGTCAGACAAATCAGAAGAAAATGCCTGACCTGCTACTACATGGTTTTTCAATAGGTTTACTAAATTGCTTGCTCCAAAACTAGCTAATTCAGCAGTCTCTATTGCTTCATTTTTAGTACTTCCGTTTGCTCCATCTAGTGCGGCAATAAGTGCTGCATTTGTAGGTGCGAATACAGTATATTCTGTTGAACCAGAAAGTAAGGTAGCAAGTCCTGCACTTTCTTCAGTATCAGCATATTGAATAGCAGTCAACAAAATAGATAAATCTGTATCTCCGGAAACCTCTGCCACGATACTGGCTTTTGGTGGCATCAATAGGCTTTCTATTTTATGAATTACCCCGTTCGATGCGTCAACATCTGCGGCAGTAACCTTCACTCCATTTATAAATACTCCATTTGTATTTCTTGTCAAGAAAACAGAATCTCCTTGCAAAGTAACTTGTGCCGCATTTGGCCCAGCAGGAACTGCAGCCGCCTTCACTTCTGCACCCAAAACATGATACTTCAAAATATTTGCGATTGCATTCTTATTGGTTGCATTTGACAAATATGCCATGTCAAGGCCTGCTTTTGTAAATGCTGCGTTATTTGGTGCAAATACAGTATATCCGTCTGTAGTATTAGCTGAAAGTGTAGTAGCCAAATCTGCAGTTATAACCGCTTGTTCTAACATGCTAAAGTCCGCATCGGCAATTACCTTAGCCGTAACACTCGTAGTATCTGCTGGTGGTGTGGTTATGTCGTCATCATCGCAACTAGAAAGGAATACTCCTGCCGAAAGCAATAATAGTAATGAAAGTAATCTAGAATCTAAAAATAATTTCTTCATGGTTAATGATTTTTGTTAATGTAATTGAAATATATATGTGTAAGTAACACGTTGATAAATAAAATGTTTCGAGATTGTTTGAGAAGTTACAAGTGGTTTTTCAATCAACCTTGAAAGGTTCTGATATTCAAAATCTTATACTTTGCATTTGTGCGAGAAAAATTTATTCCAATCTTTGAACTCTCAATCCAATATTAGTGATTATGAACACCAATTTGCGATGGAAGTCATGGACTGGCGAGTCTATGAGTATGTTTGGATTGATTTTTTGGGAATTTTACGAGATTTTCAAAACAGCTTAGGCATTTCAGAAACACATAGCCAAAGCTATGTAGGGAGAAAATAACTAAGAAAGCATTTTTTAAAAGCCGTAGAAACCAAAAATAAGTCGATTCAAACATAGTCTAAGTTAGGGGTTGCACGCAACCAACCATCGCCAGCTACCCAGATTTCTTATGTTCAGTCTCTATCATAAGGTTTCGAGGCGTTTCTAAATCATTTTGAAAGAGCTTACTTTCACAACAACAATTTTTTTTTGTCTTTCAAATGCTAACTCATCTCACAAGTCGTTATGTCATTACAATTTCGTGTTTAGCAAATATGTTCCCATTTGTGCTTTTTTCTAAGTATATTATCTTGCATGTTATTCTAATTATAGCATAATTGCAGGTTCGGGAAATTATAACAAAAGCGTTTTCCAAAGATTGGTAGTGTGAAAGAGGTAAGGCTACTCTATGAATAATTCGGCACAAGCGGAGTGCCGCCCAGCGGACGCTTGCGCTATGGTTTTTATTTTGTTAGCCTTACCATTTTATCACTACCCAAAAATTTATTAAGATTATGTTTGGATTGATTTTTTGGGAATTTTACGAGATTTTCAAAACAGGCTTTCTAGGCATTTCAGAAACACATAGCCAAAGCTATGTGGAGAGAAAATAACGAAGAAAGCATTTTTGAAAAGCCGTAGAAACCAGAAACAAGTCGATTCAAACATGCTCTAAGCAGAATAATTATAATCCTATGAATAAGACACTCCTCACTCTTGCGCTCATTTCTTTGTCTTTCATTGCCCAATCCAACCCAAGAATACTAATGGACTCAATTGGTTTGGAGCAAAAAAATGATAGGATTTACGTATTGCACAAAATAGAATCTGGCGAAACACTCTATACCCTTGCCAAAAGATATAGGGCTGATATGAAAGTATTGGTTGCCGCAAATCCTGGAATAGACCAAGAGAATTTGAGAGTAGGTCAATTAATTAGAATTCCTTCGCAATCAGCGCAGGTGGTTGCTAACTTGGCTACTCAAAAAGAAGTAATTACCCATGAAGTTAAAAACGGTGAGACACTTTATAGCATCGCTAATAAGTACAAAGTAGAAGAATCGGATATAAAACGATTGAATAATCTGCCATCCAACACGCTTTATGTAAAGCAAAGCCTTCTGATAGAAGTACCTGTGCAACCAACTAAATTGATGATTGATTACTCGAAAATGTCTCCTACTGGCGTGAAGGAAATAGGGAAAGATGGCGAGGAGAAACTCTGGTGGGCATTTCAGCCGATTGCCGACAATAATACTAAAATCCTCCAGATGGTTCATGTGGTGGAGTTTGGTGAAAGCTTGCAGGGAATTGGCGAAACCTACAAGGTTTCCGTACCCAAACTCATGGAGCTGAATGCGATGGACAATGCGATGATTAAAGCAGGCGACAAGCTAATTGTAGGCTATGAATATTTTGATTTGAAGAAAGGCAAAAAGATTGTGATGGGCACTGACACAAATGCTACTGAAGGTGCAAACGTAGAAGAAAAACTTAGAGAAAGAATCAGAACAGGAATTCCCGTCAACAAAAGGCTCACAGTAATGGGCGTAATGATTCAGGGCAATTCATTTACAACCACAAACAAGCATTTGGCTCTGCACAGAACAGCTTCCGAAGGCTCTTATATCAAAATTACCAATCCAAACAATGGCAAATCTACCTTTGTGCGGGTTTTGGGCAATATTCAGGATGTAGATGCAGACAAAGGTGTGGATATAAAACTCTCCAAAGCCGCTTGCCAAGCCATTGGTATTGTAGATGGAAAGTTTCCTGTGGAGTTGGAATATAACGAATAATAAGAATAATGAACTTATTCTCAAATTAGAAAAGCGTTCTGAAAGAACGCTTTTCTTCATAAAAAGAGGCTTCTTCAAAATAATTCTGCAAATTGAAATCTCGACTCAAAGAGCCGAACTACGGACAAATAGTTTTAAAAAAACACAACTAAATTCAACCAAAACATTGCAAGAAACATGGCAAAAATCGAATTTTAACTGATAACTGATAACTGATAACTGATAACTGATAACTGAAATTTACTCACTCCTTCCTGCCAACAAATACAAAATCGCCATTCTGATTGCCACGCCATTTTCTACTTGGTCGAGAATAATGGCATGGTCGGAGTCGGCCACATCCGAAGTGATTTCCACCCCTCGGTTGATTGGGCCAGGATGCATGACTACAATTTCCTTGTCGAGTGAATCAAGCAACTCTTTGTTCACTCCGAAATAAAGCGCATATTCTCGAAGTGAAGGAAAAGGCTTGGTTTCTTGTCTTTCCAGCTGGATTCTCAGCACGTTTGCCACATCGCACCAATTGAGTGCCTCCCGAATGTTGTGGGAAATTTTGACTCCAAGCTCCTTAATATATTTCGGCAAAAGAGTAGGAGGAGAGCAAAGCATCACTTCCGCACCCAGTTTTTGGAGCGCAAAAATATTGGAAAGTGCCACACGAGAATGGGAAATATCTCCCACAATTGCCACTTTCTTTCCGCCCACTTCGCCCAGTTTCTCTCGAATAGAAAATGTGTCGAGCAAGGCTTGGGTCGGGTGTTCGTGTGTGCCATCTCCCGCATTTATGATGTTGGCATCAATGTGCTTGGCTAGGAAATGCGGTGCGCCCGGGCTGGAGTGGCGCATCACTACCATATCCACTTTCATAGAAAGGATATTTTGAACTGTATCCAACAGCGTTTCCCCTTTTTTTACCGAACTATTGCTGGCAGAGAAATTCACTACATCGGCAGAAAGTCGTTTTTCTGCCAATTCAAAAGAAAGGCGGGTTCGGGTGGAGTTTTCAAAAAAAATATTGGCAATGGTAATGTCTCGCAAGGAAGGCACTTTCTTAATTGGGCGATTGAGAACTTCCTTAAATTGGTCGGCAGTCTCGAAAATCAGCTGAATATCTTCCGCAGTAATATTTTTGATGCCGAGCAGATGATGCGTACTTAACTTTGCCATTTCGTGTGCGTCTAAAGTAGTCAGTCCAAAGTCTCAAGCAATTGCCAAGTCAGCCAATATTTTAGTACTCGAAACTTGTTTTGCGAAGGTAGGAAAAAAAGGAAAGAATTTGAATACTTTGTGGAATCCAATACTCTACCCGACTGTTTAATATTTGAGTCTCAAATATTACTATTCCGTGCCTGTCAGTTCCTTAGAACTGACATTTTTCGGATTCTCAAATCCGAAAAAACATAAAATCAGGAATTTACAAATTACTGAAAATCAGACATGTATAAAAACGGTCAGGTTCAATCGTTAATTTGTGGGTTGAGTGCAATTTGTATTTTTTTGTTACTTGTCAGTATTCTATCATTAGTTATTGGTCTAAAAAGGAACTCATTATATCTCATTGGCTAGTCAAAGCTTCCTAGTGCATCAAATCCTAAGTTCGTGTTGTCATTTTTGTTTCTTATTTCCTTCTACTGCATTAAAATTCTTAGCCGTAGCTATGGCTATGTCGAAATGTCGAACCATCGGATTGCCGAACCATTCAGATTTTGCTTTGCAGAAGAAAATAATATTCCAAAAAATACAGACAAGAACATAGAACTCAATGCACTAGCTTTGACTTTACTCTTTTGCAAGCTTCTTAGCTTGCAAAAGAACAACTGAGGTTTTATTAGAATAATACAATGCTTTCCCCAAATTAACGATTGAACCAACGGTCGGTAGAGTAGAAATTCAACCAAAATTGTTGCTGACAAAAACTAGATTTTTGGTAAATCCTCTAAAACCGATAACCCAATTTTGCGCTGACAAAAAGGAGCAGGTTTCTTCCTTCTTCTCCGAGGTTTGGAAGCGATTGCTTAATAAAGCCTGCCCCTGAGCGAAGTGTTGGAAACTTCATATTCACGACTTCGTAGCCCAAACCTCCGCCAAGGCTTATGACAAAGACCTCGTCAAGAATAAAATGCCTACCGTAAGAGAGGTAAACACCGTGGCTCGTTACAGATAATTTATCACGAATACTTCGGTAATAAACAGTATTATTAGGATTATCTGTGAAGCGAGCTACCAGCGGAGCTTCATTGAAATGTGCATGATTCAACTTGAAGCCCAAACCCCAGTATTCTAAATCATCGGAATTCTGCCCACGAGGGAAAAATCGGAATTCCTGTTTAGTTTTGAATCCTAAAAACCCATCGTAATCATAATCCTTATTATGAAGTTCCGCCTTAAAACTCGGCCCAATTCATGGAATAATTTGAACTTGCGCCCAATAGAGTATTCTACAGAAACTAGTATTGACGGATAATTATCTAGAAACTGGGCAATATCCAGCATGAGAAAGATATTTTTATAGTCTTTTTTTTCCGCATCAGACTTCTTCTTTTCTTTATTCGACTTCTCTTTAGTCTGATGACCATATTTCTCTAAAAGCACATCTACCGAATCACGGTTTTGTGCAAAACTATTCTGGCAGAAAAATCCAGAAAGAAACGCTAAGAAAATCAATTGTTTCATATAAACTTGAATTCGCTGAGGAGTTGGAGTGAGCCACTTTTGTAAGAATACTGGAAAATTCCGTCTTTTCCAGTCACAATCAGCAATTTCTCGAAATTGGCATTGTCTACGGCAATCACATCTTTGCTATTGTGTTTTGGCCCAATTCTGCTTTTAAATGCAGGAAAATAAGGGTTTTCCACTCCAAAATTAACGATTCCGAAATCTTCTTCTGCCACAAACAGTTCGTTTCCTTCCACACTCAGTCCGTGCGGTTCTTTCATGTTGATTGATTTTCTCAAAGTTGGATTGTTCAAATCCCGAATATCCAATACTTCTAGCACATTTATGTTTCCGCCACAAGTAATGTTGTTGGAGCGGAGTGTAACATAAGCCACCGAATCTTTCAAGGCAACTGGGTCGCAAGCACGCCTGTGCCTGTAAACAGAAAGCTGTTTGGGGTTGGCTCGGTCAGAAATGTCGAAAATATACATGCCGTCTTGTGCGCCAATAAACAGATTATCGCCACGGGTAATCACGGTTTCAATGCCCACTCCCAAGAAAACTTCTGATTCTTTGGTTGGATTTTCTGGATTGGAAAGGTTGTAGGGAATGAGTGAAACATCATTCAAAATGTATAAATAGTCGCCAGTAACCGCAAATTTATTGGTGGAGCCTTGAATGACGGAATCACTCCCCAAACCTAAGTCGTCATTGTCAGAACAACTTATAAAGGCAATGCAAATGAGGGAAAATAAAATGAATTTTTTGAATAGGGTTTTCATGTTGAAATGGGTTTTTGGCTGATTTTATGAGTTCATATTTGCAATTATTTTCCACATTGCTGATGACAATTTGTTGGTCTCGCTACTTTTTGAATCTTCTGGAAGTTGAAAATTTTGGCTTGTGTGAAAGAGGTAAGGCTACTCTATGGATAACTCGGCATAAGCGGACGCTTGCGCTATGGTTTTTATTTTGTTAGCCTTACCAGTTTATCACTACCGAAAATTTTTCAGCCTCTATGTTTCCGCCAATCATTTATTTCTATCAAATTGCTAAGACCAACAAAGGCTTAAAGGCTCAGTTTTTGGCTGATTTAGTAAGCGATTGCAAATCTTACAAACCGCTTTGAACGAGGTTTTCAATAAAACGGAACATTCTTCTTTTTTAATTCTTAATTTTTCATTCCACTTATCGGTAGCACTTCGGGCTCGTAATCGTGGTTCTTTCCCAATCTACCAGCAAACCTCTCGAGTTATCCACACATTCGAAGTAGCCTGAAAAAGCAGGGAATTGCTCATTTTGGAAAATATTTGCTTGTCTATCCAAAACTGCTACAGAATCGAAGGAAAATACTTTGATTGTTACCAAATCTGTGTGATTGTCTGCATACAAATAATCTCCCCGTTTGGAGAGTTCCTTATTGCCAGGAATGCTTATGAACGCTTTCTTGATTGGATTGGAAGGATTGGAGTTGTCGATAATATGGATTCCGAGATTTCTATCGCTGACCAAAAGGGTCGTTCCGCTGAGAAGTATTTTCCCAGCTTGCTCAATTTCCTGCGGAGGCATCATTCTGATATTGTGGATTTCCGCTGCGGAAACGTAAACAGGCTTGTAACCCTGCACTTCGCCTTCGGGGAAATCGGGCGGTGAAATTGAGTCTTCTACCGACCAACAGCCAGCCAGTAGGGAAATGCCAAGTAGGCAGGAAATAAATAGTAGTTTTTGCATTTGTGTAATAGGTTGTTGAAAATGTATAATTGGAAAAGCAGGTTTCTTATATTTACGACAAACGCCTTTAGCTGTAAGACAACTTTTTGCGGAATTTAATCTGGAGTTCATAGTCCAGAAGGGAATCAATTCCTTAATTCATCTGAAGTATTCAACTATTTTATAGATTTTTACAGCATTCCAATCCAAAACAGCTTTAAATTAGTGAAAAAATCTACGCTTCTCCATCTCCGAATTCCCTTTTCTTTCTATCTGATGCCCGTTTTTTTCTTTGCAGTCAGCATCAACCCAAATTTCCCATTTTGGAGGTTTCTAGTCGTATTCTTCTCGCTTCATTTATTTCTCTACCCAGCCAGCAACGGCTACAATTCCTATTACGATAAGGATGAAGGAAGCATTGGCGGTTTGGAAAACCCTCCGCCAGTAGATAAGGAGTTGCTTTGGTCTTCGCTTATTTTCGATGCACTTGCTTTGGTTTTGGGTGGATTGTTGGGTTGGGAGTTTGTATTGGCACTTTTTATCTATGGTTTGGTTTCCAAAGCCTACAGCCATCCTGCCATTCGCTTAAAAAAAATGCCTTATTTAGGATGGCTCACGGTCGGAGTTTTCCAAGGTTTTTTCACTTTCCTGCTCGTTTATCAAGGCATTCATTCGGTTGGATTGAGTGAGTTGCAAACTCCGAAAGTGCTGATTCCCGCTATTCTGAGCAGTGCCATGTTGCTAGGTTCTTACCCAATGACGCAGATTTACCAACACGAGGAAGACGGCAAACGTGGCGATGAAACCATCAGCAGAAAATTGGGAATCAAAGGAACATTCATTTTTACGGTTCTCTGCTTTTCAATCTCCACCGCAGGTTTTGTTTGGTATTATTTCAACTATTTTAGCCTGAATCATGCCATTGGTTTTGTGGTTTTCCTCACGCCAGTTCTGATTTTCTTCCTGACTTGGTTCTGGGGAGTTCTCCAAAATACTCGCTCGGCAGATTTCAAATCTACTATGAAGCTCAATCAGATTTCGGCAATTTGCCTGAACGCTTTTTATGTGGGCGTTTGGATTTGGGGAGTTTTTGGAGAGTAAGGAACGGGAAATAAATAAACTACTATTTTATTGAAGCTTATTTTTGAGGCTAGTCTAGGCAAAAATTGCAGTCATAGCACCGCTATGGCGAGATTTTTAACGAAGAATAGACCAAAAAGAAGCGAGAGAAAAAGTAGCACTTTATTTAATTTGCGTTCCTAAGTTGCAAAGTCCAGCAAATTTCCAGATGTTATTAATTCTTGAATTATCGCTTTGAAAGTAAAGCAAACAAGGGCGTATTGATATAATAGTTCACTCTACCGAGTTTTTATTTTTGCAGAAATCCATCCTTGGCAAGTATTTTTAGATAATTACTAGCTGTCTTTCGTGTAATATTCAAATCGTCCATTAAAAAATCAATCTTCGTATAAGGATGTTTAAACAGGTTGTTCAGCAAATCTTGGCTGTAGAATTTATAGTTCTCTCTGATTCTCGACTTGTAGTCTTTCATCAGCTCTCTTATATCGGAGATTAGTTGTATTGTTTCCTTTGCAGTAAATCTGACAGCTTCAATCATGAAAATGAGCCAGCTTTCCCAATCGTTTTCATCCCTCACCCCTTGTAACAGTCGATAGTAATCTGATTTATGACGAATGATGTAGCTACTCAGATATAAAATAGGCAGGTTTTGCAATTCCGAAATTACCAAATAAAGAATGTTGATAATTCTGCCTGTTCTTCCGTTTCCATCATAAAATGGATGAATGCTTTCAAATTGGAAGTGGATAATTGCCATTTTTACTAAACTGTCATAATCCGCCATATTAGGATTATTAATGAATTCCTCCAAGTTGGACATCAGCTCAATGATTCTATGAGAATTTTGCGGAGGCGTATAAATTACTTCGCCAGATTGTTCATTTTTAAGTGTAGTACCAGATACTTTTCTGAATCCGGCATTATTGCCTTCCAAAATCTCTTGTATTGTTATAATAGTTTTGTTTGAAAGAATATGATTCTCTCTTACCAGCTCATAGCCATGTTTCAAAGCTTGTACGTAATTTTGTACTTCTTTCGCATTCAATGATTTGATAGACTTCAAATCCAAACTGGACTTATATAAATCATCATGGGTAGTTATGATGTTTTCAATGGCGGAACTGTCCTTTGCTTCCTGTAAGCCTAATGTGTTTATTAAAATCTGCTGATTAGGAATAGTAGAAGCCACACCTTTTAATTCAGCCAAAGCTGCATGGGCGGCAGGTAGTTTTTTCAACAATTTTTTACTTTCCAATTCAGAATCTACTGGAAGTTCTTTAAGAATCCATTTCATGCAATTTGTTTCTAGTTTGACTATATAGCAATACACAATATGGGTAATAAACTTGCTTTTTTACCCATATAAAAACAATATGGTTATTATTTGACTTTTTTTACCCATATCTGGCAAACACGGTAAATAAATTGATAGGTATATCGGTTTAAGTCGCCTATTTTTTTTACCATGAATTGTTGGTCTCGCTTTAGCGCCTTTATTGCCTTAGAATCTTAGTTAAAGCTCTTTTTCAATGATTGCTTGTTGAAACAACCAAGAGCTAAGACCAAACAATGGCAGTGGAATATCTAAACCGATATACCTATAAATTGAATTTTCTACATATTTCTATAATACAGAGTTTCTGTGATTAGCTGTCATTTATCATCTGCTCGCAATCAAGTTTGGATTTTATTTACTGGTTTACCATACCAAATCCTTTTACATCCAGAAAATCCTGCGAATCCTGATTCAATTAGTTGAAGAAACTCTGTCAGGGTTTTGAACCCTGACAGAGTTAGCCGAATTAAGATTTGAGCTCTTTGCTTCTGATGAATTGGGGTAGTTGCGAAATCCAACCGAAAAAAGAATCAGGATTTATAGGATTGGTGAATTTTCAGGATTTCAACTATCGCATTTGAACCTTTCTGGATTGAAACAATATGTTTAAAATTAGGGAAATTTGATTTGCCGATTGAAAATGCAACTTTACCGCCAAAAGCCAAAACCTTTTACATCCAGAAAATCCTGCGAATCCTGATTCAATTAGTTGAAGAAACTCTGTCAATGTTTTGAACCCTGACAGAGTTAGCCGAATTAAGATTTGAGTTCTTTGCTTCTGATGAATTAGGGCAGTTGCGAAATCCAACCGAAAAAAGAATCAGGATTTATAGGATTAGTAGATTTTCAGGATTTCAACTATCGCAACTGGTTACTTTTGGAGTGAAACAATATGTTTAAAATTAGGGAAATTTGATTTGCCGATTGAAAATGCAACTTTACCGCCATAAGCCAAATCCTTTTCCATCCTGAAAATCCAGCGAATCCTGATTCAGAATTTGGAGTAAAAAAACTCTGTCAGGGTTTTGAACCCTGACAGAGATGTCAGTTGCAGATAAACAGGTGCATGAATTACTTCAACTCCATTCCCAAAATATCAATTAAGAAAGCGTATTCTCGGGCAATTTCCTTCAACCTTTCAAAACGCCCAGATGAGCCTCCGTGCCCAGCATCCATGTTGGTAACGAGCAAAAGTAGATTTGAATCGGTTTTATAAGTTCGGAGTTTGGCGACCCATTTGGTGGGTTCCCAATACTGGACTTGCGAATCGTGCAGGCCAGAAGTGATGAGCATGACAGGATATTCTTGCTCTTTCACGTTATCATAGGGCGAGTAGGAAAGCATATAATCGTAATATTCTTTGTGTTTAGGATTTCCCCATTCGTCAAATTCGCCCGTGGTAAGCGGAATGGATTCATCGAGCATGGTGGTAACGACATCTACAAAAGCGACATCGGCAACCACGGCTTTGAACAAATCGGGGCGTTGGTTCACGACTGCACCCATGAGCAGACCACCTGCGCTTCCGCCATTGATAACGAGCTGGTTGGAGTTAGTGAATTTCTCTGCAATCAGGTATTCGGAACAGCTGATAAAATCATCGAAAGTGTTCTGCTTTTTGAGGAGTTTGCCATCTTCGTACCAAGCTCTGCCCATTTCTTGCCCGCCACGAATGTGCGCAATGGCGAAAATGAAGCCTCGATTCAGCAAACTCAACCGAACCAAACTGAAATAAGGGTCAGAAGACATTCCGTAAGAACCGTAAGCGGTAAGGTAAAGTGGATTATTGCCGTCTTTCTCAATTCCTTTTTTGTAAACCAAAGAAATGGGGACTTTTGTGCCGTCTTTGGCAGTAGCGAAAATGCGTTCCGATTCATAGTTTTCCGAAGAGAACTCTCCCAAAACTGGCTGTTGCTTTTGGAGGATTTTCTCGTGCGTTTCCATTTGGTAATCGTAAACGGAATTTGGTGTGGTAAGCGAATTGTAGCCAAATCGTAGCCAATCTGTGTCGGAATCTGGGTTGTAGCCAATTCCCGAAGTGTAAGTCGGCTCGCCAAATGCCAAATAATGCTCGGAATTGTCTTTCCAATCAATAATTCTGATTTGAGTTAAACCGCCTTGGCGTTCTTCCAAAACGAGAAAATTATTGAAAATCTCAATATTCTCCAGCAAAACATCTTCTCGGTGGGCAATCACTTCTGTCCAATTCTCTTTGCCAGGTTTGGAGACCGCAGTTTTCATCAACCTGAAATTTTTGGCTTCCAAATTGGTAAGAATATAGAAATTCCCATCGAAATAATCTACGAAATACTCCAAATCTCGCTCTCTTGGTTGGAGAATTTGGAATTTGCCTTCTGGTTTGTCGGCATCCAAAAACCACATTTCCGAGGAAACCGTGGCGTTGCTAATGATATTTATGAATCCTTTCTGCTTGTCTTTGCCGACTCCGAGCCAGAAAGTTTCGTCCTTTTCAGTAAAAATCAGTTCGTCTTGGCTGGTTTCCGTTCCCAAAACATGTCTCCAAAGCTGAAATGGGCGGAGAGTTTGCTCATCTTGCTTGGTGTAGAAAATGGTTTTATTGTCGTTTGCCCAAACGAAACTACCCGTTACATTTTCGATTTTATCGGCTAGGATTTCGCCAGTTTGCAAGTCTTTGAACTGCAAATCGTAAATTCTGCGCCCTGTGAAATCGGTGGAGAAACATAGAATCTGATGGTTTGTGCTTACTTTAGAGTTGGAGACATTGCAATAAGATTGCCCTTCTGCCCATTTATTCACGTTCAGAATTACTTCCTCCTCCAAGCTATCGGCAACTTGTTGGAGCTTTGTTAAATCCACTTCTTTTCCCACTTTCTTCCTGCCAAAAATCGGATATTCCAAACCGAAATCGTAGCGGGAATAATAAAGGTATTCCCCAATTTTATACGGAACTGATTCGTCATCTTTCTTGACTCTGGCTTTGATTTCCTCAAAAATTTTGGTTTGGAACTCCTCCGTGTGTTTCAATTTTTCCTCAGAGTAGGCATTTTCCGCCTCCAAATATTCAATCGTATCTGGGTTTTCTCGCTCATTGAGCCAGTAATAATTATCAATGCGTTCGTGGTTGTGGGCGGTAAGTTTCTTGAGTAGGATTTTTGCAATTGGCGGATTCATAAAAGAGAATGTGGGAATGTGTTAATTTGAGAATGTGGAAATGGCACTAATCATATTGTGTCGTAACTACTCAATTGGCGAATTGGTGGATTAGCGAGTTGGCGAATTAAAAAAATTGAGCGATTCCAGCCTATAAAATAGCATATTGTATTGTTTTTCCTATTTTCATACACATTGTACTATTTCTTGCTCAGGTTCTTTTATTGTACTATTCAAAGATTATTTGGTCAATTTGAGTGCTTATTCAAGTTATTTCCACTATAAAAATACTAATTCAATTTAAAGTTACATTTAAATTCTTCGTATAATTTATAAAGCATTGAAAATCAATATTTTAAATAACCTGAGTAGTTGTATTGTGTCAAGGTTCGTTGGTCTCGCTACAATGTAAAAAAAACACTTTTGGATATTTTCAGCCTGGAGGTTTTATATGAAATTTAATCTATTTCGGCTAAGACCAACAAAGGCAAAAGGGAGTTTGCGATTTACAGAGTTAGTGAATTGGCTAATTTAGGAAAAAATAGTGTGCCTTTTCAAATTTTCCAAATCTATTGTCTTTTTGGCTTGATGGGAACAAGGAGGCTTTGCCTACACGGATTTGCACAGAATAACACGGTTTGGCTTATTAATAGTTAGTTGACCTGATGCAACAAGTTGAATTGTGGTTTTTTTTGTTTACAAATTCTCACATTTCCAAATTCGCAAATTATTCTATCCTCGGAATCAGCATCAAGAATTGCGTTCCTTTTCCTTCCTCGCTTTTGAGCCAGATTTTGCCTTTGTGGAGTTCCACAATCTGTTTCACGATAGACATTCCCAAGCCTGTAGATTTCTCGCCTTCCAAACCCATTCGGCTTGCTTTCGAGAACTTGTCGAAAATGACCGATTGCATTTTCTGGGCAATTCCGATGCCATCATCTGCAATGGAAATGAGTGCATTCTCGTTTCTTATTTGTGTGGAGACCGTAATTTGTCCACCTTTCGAAGTGAATTTTTGGGCATTGGTCAGCAAATTCTCAATCACTCGGGAAAATTTAGTCTTGTTGATTTGCAAATAAATTTCCTCCTCAGAAAAATCTACCTTCAAATTCAGTTCTTTCTGCTCCAGGCTAAGTTTGAAAGGTTCTATAGTTTGATTTATGAAATCGTTAAGTGCGATTTCCTCCGTAGCAAGCTGATATTCTTCATCTTCCATTTCGGACATTTCCAACAGCTCGGAAATTAAATCTGTAGCTTGATTGCAGGAAATTTTGACCATACCGAGTAGTTTTTTGTGCTTGTCAGACAATTCTGTCATGCTTCTTTCCATCAGCCCCAGCATGCCTTTTATATTTTGGATTGGTCCACGCAAATCATGCGCTACGGTTGCCAGCACTCGGTCTTTACTCAAATTGGTTTGGAGTAGTTTCTGCTCATATTCCTTGATTGGTGTAATATCTTGCGTAGAGCCAATTAGTTCTGTAGGAATGCCCTCTTCGTTTCTTTTGAATATCAATTCTGTACTCCAAAACCATCTTTCATTGCCCTCTCCATCCACTACTTTCTGCACCAATTCGCCAATTTCGCCATCTTCTTTATGCACAAAGTCTTTCAGATATTTCACAACATTGGGGTAATCTTCGGGCGGAAACAGAATCTCTGGGAACTTGTAGCCAACCTTTTTCGCTTGTGCATCAGAATAACCCATACTTTTCAGCGGGTTTCGATTGATGTAAATATATTCCATCTTCTCTAAATCCAACGTATAAATAAAATGGGGAATAAGCTTGGCAACTGACTCAATCAATGCGATGCTTTCCATCAATTTTTTCTCAGTAGCCTTCGCTTTTGTAATGTTTTGGGCAACAATCATTACTTGGTCAACCTCTCCATCTTCGTTTGGCAGAGGCACAGCCGTATTGGTATAATAATTTCCGCTATACTCAGTTTCGTAATTTTGTTCTCCTCCTTTCAATGCTTTTTGACAATACTGAATCGTTTTGTCATTAGGTATAATAAAATTTTCTCCAATAAACTTCAATGTTTTACCTATAAACATGGTAGTATCAATACCAAGGGCAGAAAACTCTTGCCCAGAAAGATACATTGCTTCCAAATTCTTATTGTAAACCCCAATCACTCCATTGGGGAAATTTTCTGCTAATGCTCTATAACGCCTTTCGCTTTTCTGAAATTTCCGATTGCTTTTTGCCAGAGATTTTGTCAGTTGTATCAATTCGTGGTTTTTCTCCTCTATTGATTTTGTTTTTGAAACCTGCTCTTCCTGAAACTTGGCCAACCGAAGCATTACTTTCAGCCTAGAATTAAGAATGTTTTTGCTGATTGGTTTTCGTATATAATCAGTCGCACCTGCCTGAATGGCTTCTTCAATATGATTTTCAATATCTCGGGCTGTAATAATGAGAATCGGGGTGATTTCAAAGCCAGCCAACTTGCGGATTTTGCTGACAAACTCGTTTCCGGCCATTTCAGGAAGTTCCCAGTCAATGATAATTAAGGTTGGCGTGAGCCTCTCCATAATTTCAAATGAAGCCTGCGCAGTATCTACAATTACGAAATCGTAGTCGGTAAACTGCTGAAGCGTTTCCGAGATAATACCTCTCTGCACCAAGTCATTTTCTATTACCAGAATGGATTCCGTCATACCTCTGAAATTAGCCTAATTCAAAACTTTAACTTGGCAAATGAATATATTGGTTCGAAGTCAACCGTGTTCTAATGTTTCTTTTAATTCAAGAATAGAAACGGTAGCTATAAATTGTTTTGTCTCTACAAAAATTGTATTAGAAAATTTTATCAAAGCTACGAGTTGTTACGGCTCTTGTTGCTTCATTAACTAAAATATTCTAACTCAATCGCAATTGATTTTAACATTTAAAGTTTGAGGTTATTTCTCTACTCCAAAGTATTTTCAATGGTTGCGGTTTTTTCTTAGAAGCTGACTTTATAAAATAAGTAGAATCAGGATTCGCAGGATTTTCTGGATGAAAAAGGATTTGGCTTTTGGCGGTAAAGTTGCTTTTTCATTCAGGAATCAAATCCGTCTAATCTCAAACACATTTTCCACTCCAAAAATAGCCAATTGCGATAGATGAAATCCTGAAAATCCACTAAGAGTATGTTTGGATTGGTTTTTTGGGAATTTTACGAGATTTTCAAAACAGGCTTTCTAGGCATTTTAGAGACACATAGCCAAAGCTATGTGGGGAGGAAATAACGAAGAAAGCATTTTTGAAAAGCCGTAGAAACCAAAAATAAGTCGATTCAAGCATACTCTAATCCTATAAATCCTGATTCTTTTTTTGGTTGGATTTCGTAACTGCCACAACTTATCAGAAACAAAGAACTCAAATCTTAATTCGGCTAACTCTGTCAGGGTTCAAAACCCTGACAGAGTTTTTTCACTCCAAATATTATATTTACAAATCCTTCTTTTTTCCTCCTTCCTCTTTCCTCCTTTCCTCTTTCCTCTTTTCCTCCCTCGGAATTTCAATAAAAAAAGTGCTTCCTTTTCCCTCTTCGCTTTCGAGCCATATTTTTCCTTGGTGGAGTTCTACGATTTGCTTCACGATTGACATGCCCAAACCCGTAGATTTTTCTCCTTTCAGCCCTACTCTTCCTGCCTTGGAGAATCGGTCGAAAATGACAGGTTGCAAATTGGCAGGAATCCCAATTCCGTTGTCGGCAATGGAAATGAGAATATTATTTTTGCTTATTTCGGTGGAAACCTTGACTTCTCCGCCATCGTTCGTGAATTTTTTCGCATTCGTCAGTAAATTTTCGATGACACGGGAAAACTTCCCCTTATGTATATTTGCAAAAGCCTTTTTCTCAGATAAATCCAACGTGAGTTTTGAGTCTTTGGAAATGCGATTCTTAAATGGCTTGACCACATTTCCAATGAAACGGCCAAAATCAATCAGTTCAGTCTCCAGTTTGTAGCCTTCCTCTTCCATTTTGGAAATCTCCAGCAGTTCGGAAATCAGCCCAAGTGCTTTGTTGCAAGAACTCTCCACCATCTCAATCATTTGCTGGTCTTGTGCAGAGGTATTATCCAAACTCATTCTGAGTACGGTCAGCATTCCTTTAATTGTCAGTATCGGATTTCGCAAATCGTGGGCAACGGTGGAAAGCACTCGGTCTTTGCTGTTGTTCAGTTGGAGTAGTTGCTGTTCGTATTTTTTGAGTTTGGTAATGTCCTGAGCCGAGCCAATTATTTCTACGGGAATCCCATTTTCGTTTCTTCTGAAAACCTGCTCATGGCTTAGAATCCAGCGAGTTTTGCCGTCTCCGCCCACTAATTTCTGAATATATTCCCCTACTTCACCCTCTTTTTTAAATTTGAAGGTTTCTATATATTCAAGCACGTTCGGCAAACCTTCAGGAGGAATGATTTTGCTCAAGAATTTGTCTCCAAGCTTTTTTATCTGACTATCAGAATAACCCAAATGTTTCAGCGGATTTCTGTTGAAGTAGGTATATTTCATCTTCTCCAAGTCGAAAGTATAGATGAAATGTGGCGTTAGTTGATTGATTGACTCCACCAATGCCTTGCTTTTTCTCAGCTTTCTCTCTGCCTTTCTCTCTTTTGTTACGTTTTGTGAAACCACCATTATCTGATTTATTTCCCCATTGGAGTCTCTTAGTGGAACTGCCCGCTGCAAATAAATATTTGAAAGGAGTTCCGTCTCCATATATTGTTCTTTTCCTTCAAATGCTTGCTGGCATCTGTAAACTGCTTCATCAGAATTTGCTGAAAAGTCGCCTAGAATCTGGGTTAAAGTTTTTCCCACAAGCTGTTCAGGCTTAATCGGAAGGTTTTCGAACTCTTTGCCCGATAGAAAAACGGCTTCAAGCTTTCGATTATACACGCCAATGGTTCCGTTGGGGAAATTCTCTGCCAAAGCCTTATACCTCTCTTCACTTTTGAAAAGCTTATCGTTAGAATGCTCCAATACTCTTGTGAGAATTGTGAGTTCTTTATTTTCGTATTCAATTGCACCAGTCCAAAAATCCTGCTCTCTCTGCAAACTTGCCAAATTTAGCATCAGTTTCACTCTGGAAATCAGCAAGCCTATATTGATTGGCTTCTCCAAATAATCAGTCGCCCCTGCCTGAATTGCCTCCTCAATATACTTTTCCATGTTCCGCCCCGTGATTACCAAGATTGGCACATTCTTATAACCCTCAATCTTACGGATTTCCCGAATACTCTCGACTCCAGACATAATTGGCAATTCCCAATCGGTAAGAATAAGTACTGGCAAATGTTTTTTTACCATCTCAATAGCCTCTTTCCCGTCTTTGGCAAGCACACAAATATATTTGTCAGAAAACTCTAAAAGTGCTGCTGCAATGACTTTCCTTTGCACGGAATCGTCTTCTACAATTAAAATAGTATGTTTCATGAGCGATTGGTAAGCACGTTGTGCTATTTACTGTTTTGTACTTGTCTCTAAACGAGATTGTCAAGGACTCGAAATAGGAACATATTTGAGCTAGACTACTTAAATACATTCTTATAGAAAGACTTTTGAAGGTAACATTTGTTCTCAATAAGATTTACTTCAACTCATTTTTTTCGGATAAGGGTAAATTTCCCGGTAGTGGTCAAACTGATAAGGCTAACGAAATAAAAAACCATAGCGCAAGTGTCCGCTCAATGCTGTCAACTTAGGAATGAGGATTAAATAAATGCGTGTTTTGTCTCAGTTTATTTTTGAGGACAGGTCGGGTCGGGTCGGGCCACGCTGGCCACGCTGGCTAGTTTAGCCGTTCCCGGCCGGGACTAAAAAATGAGGCATAGCACTGGTGCGCCAGTCCGATGGTGCGCCAGTCCGACACTACGGCACATTTTTTATACCCGCAATGGGATTGCCCCAATGGAATTGGAAGAATATACAGCGTGTCCCGAACCAAAAAGAAACAAGGGGCAGTCCGGCAGTCCTACTGGGGCAGTCCTACTGAGAAAACAGCATCTTATTTATTTTCCGTTCATTAGTATTGAAAAGTGTTTTGAACGCTATTGGTTTGTGATTGGACGCAGCTAGAACTACGTCCTACAGAACTGAAACTGTAAATTCACACTTATTTTTGGTATAAAATCCAAACATATATTTTCCTTAATTTGACGGCATTTAGTGTCCGCTGATTAGCATTCCGCTGGGCGGCATTCCGCTGGGCGGCATTCCGTTGGGCGGCATTCCGCTGGCACCGAAATATCCAAAAGTAGCCTTACATCTTTCAAACTACCAATTTCTCAAACCTCTTTAGCCAAATAGAAATCCTCCTCATCATTCGGTTGGATTTCTAGGAGATTGGAGGTTGTCAGGCGCACCAAGATTGATGCTGCTTTCTGGTTGGAGATTTCCGCATTTTTAGCAAAAAGCGCAATGGTAGTTCTGCCGTCTCGCTCAATCAACTGCACGAGTTTACGTTCCAATTCTCCATATTCAAAAAAACTGTCTCTATCGCTTTGGCTTCTCCATTTCAGTATTTGCCTAAGTTCCCGACTTGCCTGAACGCTTTTGTCTGCCACTCGGAAATAGGCTTTGCCAACTTTCTTTTTCAGATTATAGAGCAAAAAAACAGGTTTTTTCTCGCTTTGGGAGATTCTGTAAATTAGAACGGTTCGCTTTTGAGTCAGCGGAATTTTTTCGATTGTGTATTCGGGAACAGGATTGCAATACGTTTCAATTGCTTCGGTCATGGCATATTCCTCTTCCTCCACGTACTTTACTCCGTTGATTTTGAGGTTATCATCCACGCCAAGAATCAAAGTGCCTCCTTTATGGTTGGCAAAGGCAACCACTTCTTTCATAATTTTCTGTGGGTCAGCCGCTTTGTGCTTAAACTCCAACCGCTCGCCTTCCCCTCGCTGAACCATTTTCTCAAGGTCTTTCAGTAACATAATTTGTGTCAGGTTTTGGAACTCTAATTCACATAGGACTTACGTAAAACTAAGATAAAAACACTCGGCAATATTGTTGAAGGCAACTCCCAGCAAAACCTACCGATGTATGAATGCTAACCAAAGTCGCACATTGGCGGAACTGAAAAAGGCATCGCCAGCGTGGTTCGACCAAGTACTATTTTTTGACTTTTGAATAAGTCCTACTACAATTTCCTATTTTAACCCCAATTATGAGTTACGTATTCGATAAGTACAATTGTTGATTGAGGAAATTAAGACAGGGTGGCCTGGCCATTAAGAATTAAAAATGATTAAAGCACATGATAGTCAATGCTTTAATAGTATTAAATTTAGTCAAATTGTAACTATTCAGTTGGCGAATTAAAAAATTGAGCGATTCCAGCCTATAAAAAAGCATATTGTATTAATTTTTCTTATTTTCATACACATTAGAGATTATGAACACTAATTTGTTATATGCCCAACGTCTGGCAGGGTTTTCAACCTCTGCCAGCGTATGCTTTTCGTTGTGTTCATAAACTCTATTGTACTGTTTCTTACTCGGGTTCTTGTATTGTACTATTCAAATATTTTTTGCATGCTACATGACAATTTTTCTCAATAGCTTAAATTTCAGCTTTTCTACCTCCCCTAACCCCTCCAAAAGGAGGGGGATTTAGCTCCTTCCCCTTTTAGGGCAGGGGAGGGGTGTGGTAAAATAGTGGCTTTCAAAAATTGTCATGTAGTATGGATTTTTTGGTTAATTTGAGTACTTATTCAAATTATTCCGACTATAAAAATACTAATTCAATTTAAAAGTTATATTTAAATTCTTCATGCAATTTATAACACATTGAAAATCAATAACTTAAACAATCTTAGTAGTTACATTAAATTATTTCCATATAGTTTTTGATTAAATCTAAAAATAATGCAATACATGAAATCTCAACTACACTAAAGATAATACAGTTAATATGTTGATAATCAGATGTTTGAAATATTAGAGTTATTTAGTAAAAGAGTATGTTTGGATTGATTTTTCGGGAATTTTACGAGATTTTCAAAACAGGTTTTCTAGGCATTTCAGAAGCACATAGCCAAAGCTATATGAGGAAAAAACAACGAATAAAGTATTTTTGAAAAGTTGTAGAAACCATAAATAAATAGATTCAAATATACTCTAAGGAACGGGAAATAAATAAACTACCCCAATTATGAGTTATATATTTGATAAGTACAATTGTTGATTGGGGAAATTAAGAATGAAGAATGAAGAATTAAAAATGAATTAAGTAATTGCTAATCAGCAACTTAATATTGTCTTATTTAGTCAAAATATTGACATACAGTTTTTAATTAAATCTGAAAATAGTGCAATACATTAAATTTTAATTTTTGACTATACTAAAAAAAACACAGTTAACCTGCTGATAATCAAATTTTTAAACCCATTATAGATAAATGCCTTGACTTTGCATACCATAGTGCGGTTTTCCCTAACCGCAACTATTCAGGAGCATTATTCCATAAGGAAAGTATGCAAAGTTAAATCAGTTATCTATATTCAGGTAAACTACTTTTTTATTGAAGTTTATTTTTAGAGCTAGTCTAGCCGTTCCCGGCCGGGACTAAAAAGTTTGGCATAGCACTGGAACGCCAGTCCGGTGGTGCGCCAGTCCGATGGAACGGCAGACACTATGGCAAACTTTTTTATACCCGCAATGGGATTGCCCCAATGGGATTGCCCCAATGGAATTGGAAGAAATAGTTCAAAAAGTAGCACATTTATTTAATTTCCGTTCCTTAACTAATCGTTCCTTTTTTATTTGCAAGTCCAGAATATGACTTTCCGTAATCTACATTGACTTTGACAAATCGAACTTCACTAAAAATTTGACTGCATGAAAAATACTCTTAAAACCATTTCCCTTTCTCTCATTTTCGGGTTTTTAGGAGCGTACTTATTCTCGCTCACACAGCAACAAATTACCCAATCCAACCAAGGAAAAACTGGGGAAATTAGCTTGACCAAATTCCCAAAGGAAACCAAGGAGACCAAGGAAACACTTTCCAATAATCCTGATTTTGTGGAAGCCTCGGCAATTAGCACAGAATCGGTCGTGTTTCGTAAAAACGCTTTCCTCGCAGAGTTATAGGAGGCAAACTTTCTTCGATTTGTTTTTTGAGGGCGGAGGGAATGGAACAGAACTACCGAAAAGCAGGTTTATGGCTCGGGTTCTGGCGTGGTGATTTCCAAAGATGGATATATCGTTACCAACAATCATGTAATTGATGGCGCAGATGAAATTCAGGTGGTTTTGAACAAAAAAACTTATGTGGCAGATTTGGTGGGAATCGACCCTTCCACAGATTTGGCTTTGCTGAAAATCCAATCGAAAGAACTGACTCCAATTGTGGTAACAAGTTCTAAGAATTTGCAGGTTGGAGAGTGGGTTTTGGCGGTCGGGAATCCATTCAACCTGAATTCTACCGTAACTGCTGGGATTGTGAGTGCCAAAGGAAGGAAAATCAATATTCTTCAAGATATTTTCCCGATTGAGTCTTTCATTCAGACCGATGCGGCCATTAACCCTGGAAATAGTGGTGGAGCTTTGGTAAATCGGGCTGGCGAGTTGGTGGGAATCAACACGGCAATTCTCTCTAAAACAGGCTCTTATGCTGGATATGGCTTTGCCGTTCCGTCCGATATTGTGATGAAAGTAGTAAGTGATTTGAAAAGCTACGGAGAAGTACAAAAAGCTTTCATGGGCGTGAAAGTGGCAGATATTACCGAAGATTTTGCCGAACAACTCAAAACCAAAACCTTAGATGGCGTGGTTCTGATTGCCGTGGAAGAAAGTGGGGCAGGGGAGAAGGCTGGTTTGCAGTCTGGCGATGTGATTGTGAAGATTGACAATGAAGCAATTGGTTCGGAAACAGCTTTCGATGAGCAGTTGAGTTACTATTTGCCTGGCAAAAAGCTGACAATTGACTACTTGCGAGATGGAAAAGCAAACTCCACCCAAGTGATTCTGACCAATCTGAACGGAGGAACGGAAATTCTGAAAAGGGAGATTTTCAACGCGACTTCTCTCGGAGCAGATTTTGAAGTAGTTCCTAAAATTGAAAGGCAAAAACTCAATATCTCCAACGGAATTCGAATAAAGAATATTTACAAGCAAGGTTTAATTCGCAGAATGGGAATTCCCGAAGGCTTTGTGATTGTGGGAATCAACAATTTTAAAATCGAAAAACCTTCGGAGTTGATTGAAATTTTAGAGAAAATCCGTGGAAGAGTGGTTGTTCAGGGAGTGAGTAAGAATGGCGAGGGGAAATATTATTCTTACTATTTTTGAGGAAGGAAGAAGGAAGAAAGAGGAAAGAAGAAGGAGGAAAGAGGAAGGAAGAAAGAGGAAGTAGAAAAGCCCATGTTTGCAGAATGCAAACATGGGCTTTCCTACTGATAACTGATAACTGAAAGTTTGATTAAAGTTTTATCAATTTATTCTGATTTACTACTTGCTCATTGTATCTCTGCACGCATTCGTGATAAACTTCAACGGCTCTTTTTTCATCTTCCCAACCATCAACAGCTACTTTTTTCTCTTCCAATTCCTTGTAAACCTGAAAGAAGTGTTCGATTTCCTTTTTCAAGTGAGGATTTACTTCCGCAAATGTGTTGATTTTGTTCCAAATTGGGTCAGTAACAGGCACGCAAAGTACTTTTGCATCTGGGCCTTTTTCATCTGCCATGTTGAAAACGCCAACAGGCTTCACACGAATTAGGCAACCTGGGAAAGTAGGCTCGGAAACCAAAACCAAAACGTCTAATGGGTCGCCATCCAATGCCAAAGTTTCGGGAATGAATCCGTAATCACTTGGATAGTGCATAGAAGAAAAAATCATTCTATCGTAACGAATCATTCTCTTTTCTGGGTCGTACTCATATTTATTTCTGCTTCCCTTCGGGATTTCTATCAATACATCAAATTCCAAACTCTCTACCTTGTCTGCCATTGCTTTTTCTGTTTTCTTGTTCATCAAAAATTTAATTACTGCTAGGTTTTTGTCTCAAGCCTGCAAAAATAGTATAAGGATTCTAAAAGGCATAATTTAGTGGAAATAGACTTTATCACGATTGATTTTGTATGGCTTAAAAAAAATCACAAAGCTGTTGTTGGTCTTAGCTTGCGAGACCAACGATTTGAACTCTAAAATCTCTCTTAATAAATCAATCGTGATAATATCTAATAAGTAGTCAGACAAAGTTATTGTAACATATTGTATTTCATAAGATACTGATTGTCAATACATAATTCGCTATTTTACTATGGCATCGACCATCCGACTTTCTATCTTAAACTTAAACTTGCATCTTCATGATACTTTGGACTAAAGACTTTGTACTATTTACTAATGTCTAACCATCATTTTAATGTGCAAAAGCTTGCCATTCTCATTGCCAATCTGAACTATATAAATTCCCGAAGGTAGTTTTGAAGTTTGCAATTCAAAGCCATTGCTTCCTTTCTGCACTTCTCCACTCGCCACAATTTGCCCAAGCTGATTGACTAATTTCCATTTCAAATCAGACTTGACCGCTCCTCCAAACAAAACGTTTACCTTTTGGCTCGATGGATTCGGATAAAGCGTAGTGTTGAGTAATTCTTTGGGCAATTCCTCAATTCCCGTTACCACAACTGGCGGTCTCAAACTGGGTTCTCCGTAAGCAGTCTGCAATACTTCACGGGTTTTGGCATCGTTACTTCCCACATCGTTTCGTTGGATGAATGCGACCACGGCAACCTGATTCCCATTATCGGTTACGTTCAATTGCTCCCAAGATTGGCGCACCGTGGCGGTTTCTCCAACTGCCCAAGTCTTGTTGAAACTCGTTCCTGCCGCATCGGGCAATAGTTTTCTGAAAACCCAGCGGAATTGCTGCTCGCCATTTGCCGTTGGTGAAGCGAGTGTGATTTGCTTTTCGATTACTGCAAACTGAACGAGCAATTCGCCAGAAATGGCTTGGTTGGCAGTCAGATTTGCCTTCACATTCAATGTTTGGAATGGCTGTTCTTCAAACTCCAAATCCAAACTGAAAGCTGCTTTTCCGAGTAAATTCTCATCTCCCAAAGCTTCTTCGATAATAAGATTTCTATCGCAATTCGGAAACAGTATTATTCAAAACATTACCATCTACAACCGTAGTTGGCGTGGAACTGATGCCATAAAATAAAGCTCTTGCACTTGGGTCTGCCTGTTATATTCGTGGAATGGGTCGAGTTGCTTGCCTTCGTCAGAATCTACATGGTATTGGATGGCGGCCAAATCCTCTCTGCTGAAATTGTCAACCAAGGAGTAGACAAATGGATTTACGCTTGCATCTGCCACATTAGATGAATTGGTAAATTGCTCCAACAAAACAGTTTTGCTTCTTTCTCCAACCCAAAACTCATCGAATGCGAAACCGTCTGCCACATCAGGAGCAGCATCGGAACCAAATCGAACTCGGAATCTGGCAAATCCTCGCTGGATATCTATCCAATTGATGCCTTGCCGTTTTCCAGCCATCGAATTTTCCACTCCAAGCATCGGCACGTTGGGCAGAATCTCCCAAGTTCACGAACACACGTTCATTATACCAATTGTATGGACTGCTAACATCTCCCAGATTTTTCCATATCCTGTCCATCATCATTTGAGTACTGCAAAACCGCTCCGTCTCTTCCCGCATCAGTATCGGAATGGATTTTCATGGAAACCATTGGTCTTTCTAATCCACTCATGTCGAAGCATGGGCCATCTACGTAAGAAGCTTCGTTTTCATTATAGGTGGAGGACAAACTTGTCATCCAGGCATTATTTCCGTTTGGAGTGAAAGAGATATTTGTCCCGTTAGGTTGCCCATATTCCCAAGAGGAATTGACTCCACCCGCTGACCAGCTTCCACCGCCCGACTCAAAATCCTCGAAATAGGGGAAAGCATCTACGGGAACGACTGGCAGAATGGTTATTCTTTTCGTAATCGTGTCAGCACAATTATTGTTTGTCTGCACAACCAATTGGACATCATAACCTCCAATATCTGAAAATTTCCTGATTGGATTTTGTATGGTGGAGGCATTCGGAAAGCTACTGGCTGGGTCGTCAAAAGTCCAAGACCAGCCAGTTAGTGTATCTACACTTATATTTTCCACTTCCGATAAATCTGTGAAGAAAACGCTATCGTTCAGGCAAATCCTGACAAAGTTGAAGTCGGCAGTTGGTTTCCCACCAAT
The DNA here is from genome assembly GCA_963729615.1 of uncultured Cytophagales bacterium. Classification (GTDB taxonomy): domain Bacteria; phylum Bacteroidota; class Bacteroidia; order Cytophagales; family Flammeovirgaceae; genus JBLIFI01. Next base: position 108,259 of record CAVSOI010000012.1, on the reverse strand, counting down.
GCGAATTTGGTTCACAACAGAATCTCGGCAACCTTTATCGGTTTCTATGAATAGAGAAACATCGTATTTGCCCGAAGATGCGTATTGATGAGTGGTATTTTGTGAACTTGCAGTTATATTATCTCCAAAATTCCAATTCCAACTAGCAATGGAAGTATTTGTAAGTCCTTCTCCGTTTAAAGGAATAGGAGTTGTGCCACAATTGTTAGCTACCACAAAGTTGGCAATAGGTTTTGGATTTACTGTGAAAGTATCGTAAAAAACGTTGCTACAAAGACTTGAATTTGTGTACTGAAGTTGGATTACATGCCGTGTAGTATCTGAGAAATTGGTATTTGGATTTCCTCTCAAGCTTGTAGCCAAAAAAGGATTGAAAGTTCCCTTATTACCGATTCCATCCACCACTCCATCGCCACTGAAAAGCGCAAGAGAATTACTTCCATTGCCCGATAGACTAGAGGTCAATTCAAAAGTAGGCGTTTCTGGGCAATATTCTTTACTGTTTCCATTCACTCCACCATTCGTGGCTGTAAAAGATATTTCTGGCAAGGGCAAAACAGTAGTTTCTATTTCCGCAGAAGAAGTACAGCCTTTTGCATTCGTATAAGTGTATTTAGTAAGATAATCTTCTTCCCCTGCAGTTGGGTCGGTAATTCCTGCATCAGTTGTCGCTTGTTTAGGGTCAAATAAAGCAGTTCCATTCCCATTGTCAGTTATTCCGAATCCTGCAAAGCTTGCCAATTGCAAAGGTGCGGTAAGTATTCTTGGGTTTCCTCTAAGCTCTATTGGTGAGGCACTATAACACATTGTGGTTGACGCAAGCGAACTTACCGAAACTGCTGGCAAAGGATTTACCTGCAAAGATACCTGAGTTGAATTGCTGCAATTCAGATTGTCTATATGAGTGTAGGTAATTATATGTGTAGTGGTCAACACAGTAGAATCTACTCCTGCTATTGTGATGGCGGCCTTAGAGGGATTGAATGTAGCCGAACCATTTCCTAAATCCACAATACCAGCACCAGAAAATACGCTACTGATTCCTACACTTGCAAGGGGAAATCCTACAAGTGTATCTGACCCAGAATTATAGCAGTATTCTGCTTGGAAATCGACAATGTTGACGACTGGAATGGGTTTGATGGATACTGTTTTGGCAATTTTGTTCTCACAATCGAATTGGTTTTCAAACTCGTAAATGATTATATCTTCCACAACTTGGTCGCTTTCTCCACTTACTCCTAATGCATCAGCTGCCAGTTTTGGGGAGTAAGTTGCCGTTCCATTAGTGAAATTAGTGATGATTCCCCCAGAAACAAATTCTCCATCGCCCACAGGACTTCCCTGAAGTGTAACAATTGGGTCATTATAGCAATAGCTTGTATCTAGTCCCGAGAAACTAACTATGGGCATTGTTCTTATTAAAACAACTGATGTGTCAGATGCAACACAGCCATTGTTGTTCTCAAAAGTATAAATGATTGGGTGATTTGTGGGAGACAAACCAACTGTATCATTCCCAAGAACTGCTCTAGGGTTGAAAATGGCATCTCCATCTCCAACGATGGTCATTCCAATAGTGGAAAATGTACCACTATTCCCTACTGAAGGCCTAGGTCTGCCGTTCACTTCAATTGGGTCATCTTCATTTACGCAATAAGCGGTATCCAAACCCAAAATTTCTACGTTTGGCAAACCATTTATTGTGGTTTCAACTGTTTCTCTATTTGTGCAACCATTTGCATCGGTAAAAACGTAAATGATTTCATCGGTTGCCGCTACTGTAAAAGTGCTGTTGGTCTTGCCTGAATTTATGGCGGCCAATTGAACATTGTAGTTGGCGGTTCCATCTCCGTTGTCTGTAATTCCCTTTCCAGAGAAATTGCCCAAGGCGGTTGTGGGAGTTCCCGTGATTTGGAACGATGGCTCGGAATAGCAAAATGCGTCTCCATCAGCGATTCCCGTGATTTCCACATCGGGCAAAGGCAAAACCATGATTGTGTCTGTGAAATTGTTTTCGCAACCAAAAGCATCTGTATAAATGTAATTGACAATATGTTGCGTGCTTCCGTCAAAAACAGAATCTGCGCCTACGTCTCCGGTGGCTTCTCTCGGACTGAAAAATGCAGTTCCGTTCAAATTATCGGTTATGGCAAAATCAGTATCAAAACCGCTTCTTATCAATTCATATTCTCCATTGAGTGAGTCGCTGGAAAGCAAAATTTCATTGGCATTGTGGCAGTAAGTTTTGGCAGGATTTAGTCCCGTAAATTTCACTTCGGGCAACTTTCTGACCAATATATTTACAGTCGCTTGGTTTGTGCAACCATCAATATTGGTAAAAGTATAGGTAATTGGGTGGAGTGTGTCTTTGGCGGTTGGGATTGTGATTCCTACTGCGCTGGAAGCTAATTGCGAATTGAAATCGGCCGTTCCATCAAAAAAATCGTCAACTCCATTGCCTGAGAAAACGCCAACCGCCCCGGCCAATGGCTCGGGAAATGCTTCTATAAACAAGTCTCCGTAATCATAGCAAATTGCTGTTTGGTCTGGCACAATGCTCACATCGGGCAAACTGTTAATTGTGGTAGTTTGAAAGCTGGAATCGGCACACCCATTGGCATCGGTAAATTTGTATTGAATGTCGAAATCAAAAAAATCAAATAGCGAATCTGACGAAGCACTCAAAAATGCGTCTCTAGGAGAGAAATTGGCTGTTCCGTTGCCTAAATCAGCAATTCCCTCGCCCGTAAATGTGCCGCCTGTTCTGCCAGAATTAAGCAAATTTACGCCATCGCTAAAACAATAATCTAAATCCAACCCAGTATAATTGGCAGTAGGCAAACCATTGATTGTTACGGCTTTCGAGTCTGTGTTTATACATCCATTTGTTGCGGTGTAAGTAACTCCAACAGTTACATTTCGAGTCGTGTTTTTATTGGGAGCGTCATCTAAATTCAATGTTGGGTTTGGCGTAGTTGCCCCAGCATCCACTCCTGTCCAAGCGAAAGTTCCTGCGGTTTGAGCGATTATTGGTAAGGCAATGTCGTTTTCATAGCAATAATTGCTCTGTAAATCTTGGATATTAACTGTCGGAGCAGGAAGGAAAACAACGGATGCAAATTGAGTAGATATCCCAGCTAAAGGAACACTATATTCTGCAATGAAAAAATATTGCCTAGCATCGAATAGGTTAGGGTAGATAGTCCATATTTTTTTAGTTGGGTCTTTCACAATATTTCCAATTGGAACATCTTGAAATAAAAATCCTTGGAAATATCCTGCTCTAAGCGAGATAAGTTCCGACCCTACTGCAAAATTCAAAGATGACGGAACATCTGTAGAGTCCAATACGATAGGAGAAGTGTTTTGGCAATATTCAGGATCTAAGCTAATTGCTCTAATATCACTTACATTGAAAACGATGTTTGCTTGTGATACACAACCTCCAACATTTATATAATTATAAGTAATTGTGTGCGTACCAATTCCTGCAGCATTTACATAAAAAACATTATTTGCCACGCCATTTCCGCTGAAAGTTCCTCCTGCTGGCGAGCCAACCAAGGCAACCGTATCTCTATCTAAAGAATAAGCAGTTTGAGTCGGGTAAACAATCGAAACTGGCGTAGTGGCATTCACGGTTATGGGAAGTGGATTGGTAGTTACTGCGCACCCGTTTATTCTTCCGCTTACGGTAATATTTCTCACTCCAACCGCCAATGCAGCAGTAGTCAATGTTCTTACCGCACTAAATGCGCCTTGGGGAACGCCATTTATGAAAAAGCGGAATTCTGTACCTGCCGAACCTGTGGCGGTAAAGGTAATTTGATCGCCTTCGCAAATGGTGTTGTCAATATCGCTACTGACCAAAGAAACAAATGGCGTGTCTTTTACGGTAATTTGTATGTCATCAAATGCCGTACAGAGGTTTCCATCGGTTACTTCCACTTCGTAAATTGTGGTATTTGTTGGAGTGGCAACTGGGTTTTGGATTGTATTGTCATTCAAGCTGGCACTTGGCGACCAATCGTAGGAATAGCCTCCTGTTCCGCCAGAAGCAATAGCATTTAGATTTACAGTCTGCCCTTCGCAAATATCCAAATCACCTCCTGCATTTACGGTCGGATTCGGGTTTGCCGTAATGGTTGTGGCGAGGGAAGCAACGCTTTCGCAACCACTTCCATTTTCTACCTGCAAGGTGTAATTTCCTGATGTGGTTACTTCCAAGGTTTGGGTATTCCCTCCGATTGAAGTTCCGTTCCTGAACCAGCTATAAGTTCCGAATCCGCTTGGAGCGACCAATAAGGCGTCATCTCCATTGCAGAAAGTGGCGTCTCCTACCAATGTAATTGCAGGTTGGCTTGGGCTGGTATTTTCTGCAATAGTGGAAAATGCTGATTGTGCAGTTTGGCAACCAGTAACCGTATTCTCAATCCAAACGCTATAATTAGCTCCTGCCGAAACGGAAAGTGTTGCGCCATTTTCTCCCACCATTTTCACATTGTCTTTGAACCAAGCGTATTGTTCGTTTGCGCCCAAAGTTCCTGTTGCCACAATATCCAAAGTGTTTCCTGTGCAAAAAGCGATTCCGTTCGGTGTGGTTACGGTTGGAGTTCCTGCTGGAATTGGGTTTCCCGAAATGGTTGTGGCGGAAGATTGCGCAGTTTGGCAAGTCGTAAGCGTGTTCTCAATCCAAACGCTATAATCTCCATCTATGGAAACAGAGAGTATTGCGCTGTTCTCTCCAGTCATTTCCACATTGTCTTTAAACCATTGGAATTGCTCGTTTGCGCCCAAAGTTCCTGTTGCCACAATATCCAAAGTGTTTCCTGTGCAAAAAGCGATTCCGTTCGGTGTGGTTACGGTTGGAGTTCCTACAGGAATCGGGTTTTCCGAAATAGTTGTGGCAGAGGATTGTGCAGTTTGGCAACCAGTAACCGTATTCTCAATCCAAACGCTATAATTAGCCCCTGCCGAAACGGAAAGTGTTGCGCCATTTTCTCCCACCATATTCACATTGTCTTTGAACCAAGCGTATTGTTCGTTTGCGCCCAAAGTTCCTGTTGCCACAATATCCAAGTTGTTTCCTCCACAAAATGCGGTTCCGTTCGGAGTGGTTACGGTTGGAGTTCCTGCTGGAATTGGACTATCTGTGATAGTTGTAATGGCAGATTGGGCAGTTTCGCAGTTGGTAAATGGATTTCTGATGCTTACCGTATAATTCCCTGTCAGCACTACATTTAGTGTAGCTTGCGTGAAACCTGCCAAAATTGCCCCGTTTCTGTACCATTGATAGCTTTCATTCGCTCCCAATGTGCCATTTGCGGTAATTTCAACCCCTCCACCAGCGCAGAAAACTGTTCCGCTTAATGTGGTAATAGTTGGCGTGCCGGTTGGGAAAGCAAAAGAAATAAATGGCGTGCTAGAATTGGTTGTTCCCGTGGCGTTCGTAATCGAAATGAACCCCACTCCTTCCGAACCTGCGGGAATGGTGGCAGTAATTTCCGTATTGGAAACAACCGTGAAAGTGGCAACTGCCGAATTGATGGTAACTGCGGTTGTTCCTGTAAACTCGCTTCCTGAAATGGTTATATCAGTCCCCACGCAACCCGAAGCGTTGAAAGTGGTAATGGTTGGAGCAACTCGAAATTTGCCTTGGGCAATCTGTTGCGAGAATAGAAATAAAATTATGAAGAAAAAATTTTTTGTGTAGTTGTTCATCCTATATGTGTTTTTGTTTGGCTTTTCTGTTCAACTAGTAAATTACAGATGTTGTATCTTGGAAGAAATCCGACTATTCAAGCAAAAAATAGCAGAATAGGAAGAATAGCATACTGATGTGGATTTACGAATATGAAAAATCAATCATCTATCCCTTTTACCAATCCTAAAGATGGGCAGTAGATAAAGATACTAATTCAGAGACAAAGGAAATAGGCACTCCTGAGAAGAATTTTCGTGGAATCTCACATTGGCAAGTTCTACAAACAATACTAATTCCGTACACAAAATTTTTGTTAAATAAACGGTTGCTAAACTTACTAATTATTCAGCAATATTTCCTTCCTTGTCTGTCTTTATCAAGGTCATCATTTGGTTGGAGTTGCTTAAATCTACTGTTCCGAAAATAGCATAACCTCCATCTGTGGTTTGCACAACAGATTGTGCGAATTCTCGTCCTACAACTCCATAAGTCCGTTGCCAGTTAATTCCACCACCTGCGGAAAGGCTGACAAGGTAAATGTCTCCAGACAAATTATTTACATTCGTTCTGCCAGCAATTATAATATCTCCTAATTCTGTAACTGACAAAGCATTTCCTATCTCGTTGGCAGAAGGGTTGTTGTCCAATGCGGTTTCCCAAGTCAAATTGCCGCTAAGATTGGTGCTCAAAGCCACAAAATAGCCTGCCACACTTCCCGTCATGTAGAGTTGATTGTTGTGGATGGCAATTTCCCCAGCATTGGCAGATGTGCTGGCAATTACGCTCCCGCTGGCGGTTGGCTGGTAACTTATGTCATCTATCAAATTACCGATAGAATTGGCAATTACCACTCGAAGTCTGGTTCGATTCAAGGCAATTTGTCGTGTGCCGAACCAAGCCAAATTCCCATTGGGGAATTCCACAATATCGACTCCTTCATCGTTTAGTGAGCCAGAACTTCCGTAAACCTTATCCCAAATCTTGTCTCCTTGCGCATTGGTTCGGACAATGAATAAATCGGAATTGGTTTGAGAAGTTTGTGTAGTGCCAATCAGTGCATAACCACCATCGGCAGTTTGGATGATGGAAGAAGCATGGTCATTTCTGGTTTCGGTCGAATCATTTCCAAAATCCCTGAACCAATCTATTTCTCCAGCCTGATTCACTTTTGTAATTCTGAAATCTTGTTGCAAATTAGTGTTGCCAGAAATCTCTTTAAATGCAGTAGAAAGTAATATATAATCTCCTTCCGAGTTCATAATCATATCTCTTAGAACATTATTGACGGTATCTGGGGAAATTGCTTTCTCCCAAATCAGATTTCCTGCTAAATCCACCCGAATTAAATCGGGGAGCGTGGCAGAATCGGCAATTGCTGTGTAGCCTCCCAAAATGTAGCCTTCATTGCCTAGTTTAACGATTTTTACACCAACATTTGAATTGGAATTTCCATAGTATTTAAGAAATGAAACACCCTTTCCAAACTCTGAAGAATCATCTACACAAGAGGGAAATAGTAAACATAACAATATGATTTTCAGATATTTCATTGAATAATCTTTGATTTCGTTTTGTTCTCAGAAAAAGTTAGCAAGTAAGTATCACTTTGTCATCTTAGATTTTCGATGTTTATTAGATAGTGTGAAAGATGTAAGGCTACTTTTGGATATTTCGGCACAAGCGGAAGCCACCCAGCGGATGCTCAATGCCATTAAGTTAGCGTTGAAAAGCGTTTTCAACACTTTTGGTTTGTGATTGGACGCAGCTAGAGCTACGTCCTACAGAACTGAAACTTTCACGCTGGTTCGAGCGTCCACGCTCGAACCAATTCACACTAACTTGACAGCATTGAGCGGACGCTTGCGCTATGATTTTTATTTTTTTAGCCTTACCAGTTTACTACTACCGTTTATTGTAGTCAGACAAAATTATTGCAACATCTTGTCTTTTCATAAGATATTGATTGTCAATACATAATTTACTGTTTTACTATGGCATCGGCCATCCGACTTTCTATTTTGTACTTACTGTCCATTTTTAAGCAGAAACTGTAAAACAAGGGTAAAAATTTTATTTATCTTGATACTTGATACTTGATACTTGATACTTGATACTTGATACTTGTACCTTGCTACTATTTTCGCTTGATGATATTGTGCCGATAAATGGCATAGCTAATCGTAATAGATACGCTTGGAGATAGCATTTTGAAGTTATCATCTACGTAGCCGTACCGAAAAAGCAATTCTTGATTTGAGTAACGTTGCGCAGTATCAACTTGCTGGTTGGTATCGTATTGGGCGGAAAAAGCGGTGGAAAGCAGAAGTTTTCCAAAACTTTTCCTAATCCAATTCCAAAAAGATACGCATAATTTGTTTCCATTCTCGAATCGCTCACATCAATGCTCGGGCCTGTAACATCGGTTCCGTTGGCAACCAAGCCTTTGAACCGATGCGCTAGCATTTTGTAGCAACTCTGCCAATCAATCCTGCTTCAATAAAAAATCGTAATTTATTTTTTCTTCCTGCATAATATCTTACGGTCAGTGGAAGTTCAAACCAGTTTTGGGATTCCTCAAAAATGAGTTGGTCGCCACCGAACAAAGTCTCGGAGAACTGGTAGTTTATACTTGAAAAAAGAAGTTTGGCATTGACAGCAAAACTAGGATGTGGCTGAAACTCTCCCATTATCCCGAATCTAGTGCCAAATTGTGCCGAAGCCGTTCTGTTGCTTTCTCGCAAACCGTCTGCTTTAAAAAAATCGACAGAACTCTGTTTCCATAATTGGAGAGCTTAAATTTCCACCAAGTACAAGCCCAAAAGTGGCAATCGGATTCGTGCGAAAGCGATTGTGCAACTGCACCAACTCCACAGGTTCGGTCTCGGCATTGGGAACATAGTTCGGATTGACTCCCAACAGATTCCTATATTCGGCTTGTGCTTTCTCTGGCTTATCCAGAAACATATAGCAAAGCACCAATAGCTTGTACGCATCTTCTAGTTGGTCTTTTTCCAAATTGCCTTCTTGCGCACAGTTTTCAATTAAGCCAATTGCTTCTAACAATTCGCCTTCTTCGTAGAGCCTTTGCGCACGAGAAAGGTTCTGAATACACACGACTCTGTCAGATTGCGCAAATAAAAATTGTGGACTGAAAAGAATGAGAGCAAGAAAAGGTTATTTTAAATAGTACATCATGTTTTTCGGATACGCTATATCGTGTTTAACTTGTCAAGAACAAGCAAGCATGGTCTCTGGATTTTATTATCTAGTGCCTCAATTCCTGATCGTAATTGAATTTTATGAATCTTTTTTCCATCTCTGCATCAATTCTTAGCCGTAGCTAGGCTATGCCGCAAGTTTTGCTTTGCAGAAGAAAACAATATTCCAAAAAATACAGACTCAACTTAGACTCAATCACTAGTACGGATAAGGAATATCTTTTCCAACAAACTGTTCCCATTCCCGAGCTCGAAAGCTTTTCAGTTGTTTCCTTATTGATTTTATTGGCAATAGGAATGGTACTGAGCGGATAATCCTTGAGTGTTCCGTCAGAAAGTCCTAAAAATAATTTTTGTGAATCTTCCGCGAAAGTAGCACTCCAAACCCAGCTTTCGTGGTCGTCTAAATAAATAAGTGGGTTGTTCGGATTCTGTATATCCCAAACTCGGGCAGTATTGTCCAAACTTCCTGAAACCAAACGTTTTGCATCGGGACTAAATTTAAGCAAGCTGATTCCTGCATAATGTCCAGTCATATTCTGAATCAGAGTCTTTGTCTCTAAATTGAAAAGATTGATTCTTCCCGACTGATAGCCAATTATGAGTTTTTCTTGATTTTGGCTGATGGCAAAAGTAGTTCCTACTACCCCTTTTTCTTCTAAAATAATTTCTGGGGAATCATCGAAACTATTCCATTTCAGTATTCTTGTGAAGCCTTTTAAGTTGCTGACTGCCAGCGCATAGCTTACTCCGTCAATCACTTGAAATTGCTTGATGTAACCAACGTCATTGGTAATGATAAGATTGTTGCTTTTGCCTCCTTGCAATGCAGAAAAGTTTATTTGATTGGCTTCCTCTTGCTGATTTTTGGTGGTTGGCAACCAACTCCAACTCAATAAATAACTGCCAGTTTCAAGCATTCCCATCACAGGGTTCGGATGCGTGTAAATTGGGGACTCAGAATTAAGTGTTCTGATTTCCCCATTGCTCAATCCAACATAAGTCTCTCCGTTTTTAGCATTAACTAAGCTACGAGCGTAGTTTTTGACTTGGTCTTTCTCCGTTACATTTTTGTTTAGCTTATAGGTTTGCATCAGGCCTCGGTTGTTCGTATCCCAAACTTTCACATCTCCATCGCTACTTAAACTGTAAAGTAGGTTGCCTTTCATGCTTAGTGAGCGAATCACATTTTTGTTACCCGCATTTCTAGTAAGTCCCGATTTTTCATCTATGTCCATGAAATTGGTTGAACTCACTTCCGCTCAACAACTTTTGGGCATAATGTAATCCAGAATAAATATCTGGGTTCAGCTCATTATTATTATATTCTGAGTTAAAGTCATAACCCTGAAGTGCCATTTTGGCTTTTAAAGAAGTATCTCTTAGTTGGAGCGATTTTACAGCCAGTGTTTGTGCCAATGCTTTATACCTTAATCTTTCGGCTTCTTTAGCATTCGTTTCCGCCTTTTCTCTCTCTCGGCTGGCAATTTCCGCATTTTCTTCTGCCCTTTTCCTTTCTGTTTCAGAGGCATTCTGTGCATTTTTGGCTAGTCGAGCATTTTCTCTCGCCAATGTTTCTTGCTTTCTTGCTTCTAGTTCACTGATTCGAGCTTTCTCTAAAGCTACTATCGCTTCTTTCTCCTTTTCCTTGGCTCTTTCCTCGCTTATCTTGGCTCTTTCTGCCGCCTCTCTTGCTCTCTCTGCGCTTCCTTCTGCACGAATTGTCTCGGTTCTGGCAAACTCTGCTTCCTTGTTGGCTCTTATCGTTTCCTTTTCTGCCTTTGCCAAATTCTCTTTGGCTTTTGTGGCTTGCAAACCTGCATAAACCCAAAAGGCAATAGATACAATTGTGGCGATTGCCAACACTCCCGCAAAAAACTTATTTCTTTTTGTCCTATTTTTCTGCGCTCTTAACTTGGCTCGCTGTTCCTTTTCATAAGCTTCTTTGCTGTCTTGCAAGAAACCCATTGCCCGCTCAAAAGAGACATCGTGGCGTTGCGCCCAAGCGTAAGTGGGTTGTTGGTTTTCTTGCCACGCAATTGCCACCGCCAATTCAGGGTTTCGCCACAATCCTGTTCTGCCCAGTTGATACATGGCACCAGCTTCTGCCAAACGCTGGTACATTTTCACGGAGTCTGATTCTTCTTGCACCCAATCTCGCAAGGTTTCCCAAATCCGCATAAGACTCTCGTGGGAAATATCTATTACCGTATTGAAATCGACTTGCTGGTTGAGTGGCGGAGTGAGCAATGTTCTACCCTGCATTCTGAATCTGTCAATTACTGCCAGAACTTCTTCTTCGGTGGATTTTGAAACTGCGGCAATTTCGTGCAAAGGTGTCGGTCTGCGAATTCCTCTGCCATCTTCTCCTTTTTGGGTCAAACATTTGAAAATCCTCTCGCAAAGTTGTTGCTGTTCATCGGTCAAGTTCTGCGTAGGCTTCGTTGGCATGTTGAGACAATGCCTCTTCCATTCCGCCAATGGCTTCGTAGTGGAAAATATCAATCGGATTGTTTTCAGTCTCATGCTTTGTCCAATAATCCCAGGTTCGCATGAGGGCGTGTTGCAGAATTGGGAGTTGGTCAGTATTGTCTCCCAAATCATTGAGCAACTGTTGCACCAATCGAGAAGTCATATTTCCACCTCCAACCGCTACTGGTCCCAAAATGGCTGTTCGTTTTTGGTCACGAGTCATTTGCGGAATCAGATAATGACTGTCATTTATCAGACTCGTAAAGTGGGGGAATTTGGCGCAATCTCCAATAAAATCGGAGCGCATGGTCATGATGATATAGATTGGCAAATCTGTTTGCTCAATTGCGTTGGTCAGCAAGTTTGATGAAAGCAAGTCGCTCATTGGCATAAGCTTCGTTTTTGGCTTCCTGAAACCTGAAAATCTCCTCAAACTGATCTACTAAAATCAGGATGTTTTCGTCTGCTTCTTTCCTGTTTTGCCCAATCAGTTCTACCAAACCTAAAGAGCTGCTTTGCAATACTGCCTGATTTACGCTTTTGGTAATGAATAAATCCTTCTCCGACAAATTATTGTCAAGGCTGGATTTAGCAATGGATTCAGCCAAATTGGCAATGGGCGCATTGCCTGGGCGCATCGTAATCACTTGCCAATTAGAGCCTGCTTCCGTCATGAAACCTCCGTGCAGACTGGGAATCAGGCCACAATACATGAAAGAGGATTTTCCGCTCCCAGAAGTTCCGAGAATAGAGACGAACCTATGCTGTTCCATTTTTCCCAAAACCTCATCAACCTGACCTTCCCTGCCAAAAAACAGGTAGGATTCGTCAGTTTTGAAAGGTCTCAAACCTGGGAATGGATTGGGCAATATTTTAACTCTACTTTGGGTTCAATTTTTAAGTAGCAAGTATATGATAGTAAGTATAAGTTTAGATTTAAGAGGTACAGATTTAAGGTTTTGAGTAATGTATTGTGGCATCCGCAGTCTGGCGTTTATTGTCACCTTGCCAAGAGAAGCGTAATTGTACTGACTAATCTTTACTAATGCTTTAAAGGCTAGTTATATCTATTTCGCATATTCATTTTGCTGGATTTCGCCTAAAAATTCTGATAATTCTTTATAGGGAAAGCCATCTATGTTCGATATAATTTGCAAGTTTCTGTACTGCTGATAGTTTTCCTTGATTTGCTCTACTTCTTTTCTGTTCTTCCAAGCTGGTTACGAAAACTGCCCAAAGGACCTCTTCTCTTGTTCTCTTCCCAACCCTGGCGATTTCATGACATCTTGCAGTTTGGTTATTAGCCAAGATTTTGTGGCTTTTTTGTAGAAAATCAGATTTGCATCGGAATTATTAAGGTGTTTAATATGAGTTTCCCTATCGGTTGTTTTATTGGCATTGTCTGGTTGGAGAACTTCAATATTCTGCTCCTGAATCCATTGAGACAAGTGGTCGCTCGCAAAAAAATCTCTTCGGTCTGTTATCAGATAGAGTTTTGGCAGCATTTAGCTGATTGCTTCTTCCGTTGAGTTGAGTCATTTTTTAGAGAAAGTGCATTTTGTTTGCTTGCTCGCTCCAAACTTTTCATCACTACCGATTTGAATTCTTCTAACCTCATTTGCAGGATTTCTATATTTTCTTGCGTATTGGCACTTTTCTGCAAATCTCGCACAAACATTTTCTGTTGTTCGTCAATGATATGAACATTGGGTTGCATCCAAATTATTTCTTTGAATTGGCTTCCATTTTCAGAGGTCATTTGTGCAAAGCTAGAGGCGAGGGAATGCTGAAATTCGGGAATGGCAATTTTGTTCTCGGCATTTGCTCCTCTGTCTTTCCCTACCAAATGAATGGAAAAAAGGCATTTTGGTAAATCTTCCATCATCTGCTTGTGGAGTTCGGCAGAAGTAGCCAATAATATTGTTTTTGGGCAAAACCTGATAGCCGTATCTTTTCAATTCTCTTCTGATGAGTTGCCTTTCCTTCTGTAAATCTGCGCCTGTTTCTGCCAAAAAGATAGATTTCCCTTGTCCCAAGGATTTGATTCCCACTTCGGATTTATTCAGAATATCGTAGCATAAATCTACTAGAATCATCCAGAAAGCATCGTCTTTTTCAAATTCTACGCTACTCTTATATTCGTTCAGGCTTCCGCTATCCAAATCTAAGATAATAGAAATTATAGGGGAACAATGCTCTCAATCCAACCTGCATGCTGTCTGCGGGAATGGCAGATTTCATTATTTTCAATACTTGATAAGAGGAATTATTGCTTTTGTCTTGCTTGAGAATGAACTCCTCCACATAATTGGAGTGATAGCTTGAACCTAGCAAACTTGGGGAGACAATTGCCAAAATAATGTCTCCAGATTCAGTAGGAATGTTCTCGAGCCTTTGAGAATAAGTGTTGAAAGAGATGAAATCTTTCCAGCCCATTCGCTCAATTACCAATTTTAAATAACGTGTGAAATTATCAACCCAGCCATCTCCCTCCAACAGAGGCTCGTTGTCCTCTTCGGTGGAAATTATATGTAGGTTCAATTGTTTCATCTAAGATTATCGACAGCTTTTCTAAAATTGGATTTTTATGTTCAGTTTTTTTCATATTTATCAAGCAATAGTTTTTGACAAAAGCACTACGGTAGTGATAAACTGGTAAGCTAACAAAATACAAAACCATAGCACAAGCGTCCGCTGGGAGGCAACTTCTTGTGCCGAATTATCCATAGAGTAGCCTTACCTCTTTCACACTACCAGCACTACATTTGGTAAACAGAAAATAAAAATTACTGTTTCGATTTATGAAACAATAATTTTAACAAATTCATGCTTTACTGTGTCTCATCTTACACAACAGGTTCTTCCACAGCAAATACAGTCTCATTTATATTATTTTTCTGATATAAATTATGAATAAACTTGTCTGTGAAGAAATAATGGTCTCCCATAATTTCATAGAAACGTTCGCTAGGGACTTTGTATATCGTGCTTTTCTCCGTTGCCACCAATTTCCCGATACTTTCGTGTTCATGTTTCAACAATAATTCCGATACCATTTCATAGCGCTTTTTTGTTGCCTAACGAGATTCCATTTTCCGCTTCCACAGCAATATTTCCTTCTTTTACGAAAAACAGAAATTGCTTTTCAAAATCATCTACCAACGGAATTTCATTTCCGCTTTCAACTTCAACTTCTTGCATCCACTCTATCAAATCTGTAAGTTCCGCTCCTGAAATACCTCTGAATTGAGGGATATTGTAAAGAAAAATCACTTTCTCTAAAGAAAGTAGGCTTCCCTCATCATCCTCGCAATTGCTGGGAGAATTACATTGTGGAGTCTCTTGGCAACATCTGCCGGAAGTCGCTCGCAATAGTTGTAATACGAGGCTAAATCTTGCTTGGCAATTGCCCAAGCAGCCGTTTCCTGAATCAGTGTATCTGGATTGAAAATATTGGCAACCAATTCCCTGCAAATCGTTACTTCTTCGTGCATGGCGAGTGAGTGGATTGCGCACACTTTCGTCCAGTTGTTGATGGAGTTATAATCTCTGTTGATGATTTCTTTCAATGCTTGAAATTCGGTAAATGGCTCTTTTGGGAATTCTGAATCCAGCTTTTTAAGTTTTGCTTCCAGCTGGAGATTCATCTAGCAATGGAAAAAGTTTCAGCTTCAAATCATCTTCTACAAAAATATCCAGCAATTCCATGGCATAACCAATGCTGTCTGAGGTGGCACTTTCTAGGTTTTTCCGCACCAACATAACCGATTCCTTATCGTAGAGTATAGAAAGGAGCAGGAACAATTCATCGTTGTTGTGATTCAATTGCTCTTTAATGGCTCGCTCAAGATAACTGTTATTCGGGTTTTCCGAGATTTCCGTAAGCACTGCCTTGTTCCAGATTGTGTCTCCAATTGCATTATCCAAAAATGTTCGTACAATGGCTCTCATTCCCTTTCTCTGCCGTCCAGCCACAATGGTTGAGGGAAACGAGTGCTTCTTTGGCTACTTTTTTATCTGGATAGCTTATTTTTTTCAGCAATAATTGAATTGCTCTGTGCCCACCCAACAAGCCATACATTTGCACAATATTGATTTGCACATTTTGCTTTTGCCTATTTTTGTAGAAAGTAGTTTCGAGCAACGGCAAAGCCATTTTGCCATAATTCAGAATGGCAGAAACAGCCGTATTCTCATAGCCCACCAAGGACATATATGAAATTAGTGTGGGCAAAAAATCCTCAATCTTTAATTTCCCTGCCAGCAAAAATTGCCATTCTTCTTACTTCTGGATTGGTATCTCTGATGAGCGGAACGAGCAAACGATGTCTATCCTCATCGAAATTTTGGGCAATCAATCGGCAGGCTTCTATTCTATTTTCTATTTCATGGCTATTTGCCAACGCTTCTACCTTATGGAATTTATTACTGTTTTTCTTGCCTTCCTTTAAGCTTGCATAGGTTTCTTTGGCAATTTCCAAATTGCCTTGGTCTTGAATTTTCCCTTCTGAAATAAAATGTTTTTAGCCTTGGCATGGCTTCGTACAAATGAAGTTGTCGGATTTTTTCGATGCTTGCTTTTTGCTTTTTCTTGGATTCAATTTTATCGAATCTCAATAAGTGGTTTTCTAGCAGGATGTAATCTAGCTTTTCGGAAATTTGCAGCACAGGTTCATAATTTCCGTCCTCGGAGTCTTGCAACTCTCGTTTCAGTAGCTTGGAGATTACTGGGTCATTTTCAGATGTTTTCCCCGTATGTGAGTTGGAAAGTGTACCTTTCAGTGCTTTAGTGTAGCTTTTATGAATTCTGAAAGTCGCATAAATCCATATTGCAATAATGAGCAACACAATATAGTTGTTGAAAAGCAAGTCTGTGAAATGGAGTGCGCCTAATCCAATAATGAGCAATCCAGCCAAAAAACCTGCAAATTGGCTAATCACTCCTTCAATTCTGGTTTGTGTGTCGAACCGAATGCTTGGGTCGAGTGGGAAGAAAAATATTTTTACGGTTGGGTTTTCCAGAGAATCTCTCAGGGCATCTACAAATAGCTTGCTTAAAGAAACTACCACGAAGAATATGAGGAAATTCTCGCCCGCTTCTGCCACGGTAAAGCCAAAGTAGTTACCCACAAATATTTCTGTAACAATAAATCCGACCAAAATTACTGGGAGAATAAGCAATGCCGTTCGCAAACCGTACTGCTCCAAAATCAAATCATTCAGGAAAGTCTGCACCATAGAATGAGGCTACAATTACTGTTCCGCCAAAAAAACTAAGGTAGTCTGCCAGCTTATCTTTCTCCACAAACCTTTCGGAAGCTACGTTCAGGAAGGTGAAATCTACAAAACTCGCCACCAAAACAGAGCAGGTGACGAAAAGTGACATCAGGAATATGTAATCTTTACGAACATAAGCTGTTGGGATTTCTTTGAGGTCTCTTTGCCTTTCTTTCTCTCGAACACTAGTTGTCGTAATGAATTCAAATTTTCTGCTCATTACGAAAATGGCAATGAATACGCCTAAAGCACTAAAAGCGCTCAAAATTATGAAATCCGATATATCTAGAAAGCAATGGCTGAATGAATGGAATAGAGAAAAATGCCATAATTGTGGCAATGGCTTGCCCCGAATCAATTCCGCCAGCAAGTCTTTTCGATTGACGGAAATCGAAAATCCGACCGAAAATTCCCCAGAAAAACAGTATGACTATTGCATTGGAAGGAGCAATCAGAACGAATGCACAAAATAGAACTAGCGTACTTGAATTATCGAACTGCAGCCATATTGCCATGGTTGCTACCAAAACTAGCACTACTAAAGATGAGCCAATTACCAGTTTTTGGTAGGCAACTCTTTTTTGCAAGATAGCCAATTATGAATGTGGCAACAATCCCTAAAAAGCCAGAAAGCACAAACGCCTGTGCCAATGCAGTCTCTTCGTCTTGCTTATGGTGGTCTAGGAAAAGCGTACTCGCCCCTACATCGTAAGTTGCTACGAAAATCCCGGCAAAGAATCCCATCAGCAGTAGAAGAGAGATTTTTTGCCATTCTTCGGGCTTGCCATTTACGACTTTGAGTATGAATCTTTTCATTAAAGTAGTTGAGACGGGCGAGTTTGGACAGTATTCTTTTACTTATGACGAGGAAACTAATGAATTATTTTGAGAAATATAGATAAATCGGTAGCATTTACAGTTGTTCACAAGCTGACAGACGGCTACTTCTTTATATGCAAATGTAAGAGTTGTATTTCAAGAGTCTTTTTTGATTAGAAAAGTGCTGAAAACGAGAAAGCCGACTTCCAAAATGGAAAGTCGGCTTTCTTTATCTAACTCGAAGTGTGTTATATTGCTTCTTCTACTTCTGTCCGTCTGCTCCTTTTGTTTTAGCACTTCTCAATGCACTAGGAATCGCTACAGAACCAATAGTTACTGAAGGTGAGTTCAATATCTCGTAGTTTTCTGGTTTCAACGAAGAAACTTTCACAGACTGACCTAAGTCCAATCCGTTGATGCTTACTTCAATTGTTTCTGGCATATTTTTAGGTAATGCCTTTACTTTGATTTTTCTTAGTTTGGTAGTGAGTTTACCCCCTTTCTGCAAGCCAACAGATGTCCCAGAGAATTTCACTGGAATTTCCATTTTCACAGTCGTGTTTTCTTCCAAGGCAAGAAAGTCTGCATGAAGAATGATTTCACTCACTGGGTGGAATTGAATGTCTTGCAAGATACACATGCTTTCCTCTCCTTCAATATCCATATTCACGAAAGCCGCTTCTGGGTTGTAAACCAAGTCTTTGAAAAGAATCATTGGCACATTGAAGTGTTTGTTTTCAGTTGCTCCGTAAAGTACACAAGGAACTAATGCTTCTCTTCTTACTTGTTTGGCAGTTTTTTTCCCAAGCTCTTCTCGCTTGTAGCCAATCATGTCGATTGTTTTCATTGTATTAGCAATTTAAAATGTAAAAACCATATTTGGGTACTCAGTTTGCTTTCTTCATCCCCAATTTGGCGTAAAATAAAATCGGAAACCATTTCCGAAAATCTTGTTTGGCAATTACAGCTTTCGCCCAATTCCCAAATTTATGACAAAAACAATGAGCTGATTGACTCCTTGTCGTGAATTTTTCTGATTGCTTTGGCAAACATTTCTGCTACTGAAAGCACTCTTATTTTAGTAGATGAACCTCTTAGCGGAATGGTGTCAGTTACTACGATTTCTTGCAAAACTGAGTTTTCCAATCTTTCGTAGGCTTTTCCAGATAAAACTGGGTGCGTACAAACTGCTCTGACACTTTTTGCTCCTTTTTCCATGATGATTTCTGCTGCTTTACACATAGTTCCGGCAGTATCAATCATATCATCTATCAGAACCACATTCTTTCCCTTCTACCTCTCCAATAATTTGCATAGAAGCAATTTCATTCGCTCTTTTTCTGTGCTTATCGCAAATGACCATATCAGTGTTGAAGTGTTGTGCATAAGCTCTCGCTCTGCCCACTCCACCCACATCTGGAGAAGCGAAAATCATATCTTCCAACTCCAAACTCTGCAAATAGGGTACGAAAACATACGAGCCTTGCAAATGATCTACTGGAATATCGAAAAAGCCTTGAATTTGTCCTGCATGTAAATCGCAAGTTACAATTCTTGTTGCTCCTGCTGCTGAAATCAAATTTGCCACCAATTTTGCTCCAATTGCGACTCTTGGCTTGTCTTTCCTGTCTTGCCTGGCATAGCCAAAATAAGGCAACATTAAGGTAATTGTATTTGCCGAAGCTCTTTTGCAAGCATCAATCAGCATCAGCAACTCCATAATATTTTCTGCTGGCGGAAAGGTTGACTGAATCAGAAAAACATCTCCTCCTCGAATAGACTCATTGATATAGGGGGCAATTTCCCCATCGCTGAACTTTTGCAAGGTAACATCGCCCAAATCAGAGCCATACACATGGGCAATTTTTTTGGACAAATACAATGTGGCTGAGCCAGAGAAAATCTTGACGACATTCATGAGGGAAATGTTTAAGTAAGCTGTACTAGTTATTTTAGTAATCGCATTTACTGAATCTACCCAATCTCCAATTTATTTGGAATCATATATTACTGATAATCAGATTGATTACAGGGCAATTCTCGCTAATTCTATCTATACACTTCCAAACAGCGTGCAAAGTTAGAAAAACTACCTTTGAAATCAAAAGAAAGCAAGTTTATTTCATATAGAAACAAACTTGCTCTTAAACGTCAAAAATCCATACTACCGAGCAAATGAATGCCCAGCAATATGGATTTGAGAAATTTAAATATCTTAATTAACTATTTTCTAAAGTATTCAATTCTGCTTTTATAGATTCTTTATCGAAATTTAATGCCGTTTCTTACTTTATCTGCTTTTTTGTTTGATTTGGTTTTCAATAAAATTGTATAATAATCAATATCAAAATGGTCTTTGAAAGAATAATGTTCTTTTCCAACTGCCAATGCCCCTACCATTCCCGCAAACATTCCTGCCAATGCACCGAGGCAAAAACCACCGCAAATCATTACGAAGGTTTCTGTGCCTGTATGTGTTTCGAAATTTCCTCCCAAACCACCGTTTGCGGCAATTATACTTAGTATCACTCCTACAATTATAAATGCAATTGCTGAGAATGCCATTACTCTTTTTGCAGAACGTTTCTTGATTCTCTCTTCAAAGACTTCATCTTCGGAAACTTCTCCAATTTTTACTCTCTTTTCAACGTCAATATTGAGCTTGTTCAATTCTTTCCAAAGCTTCTTCTATCTGTTCTTTATCTTCATATACACCAACTATTTTTCTTTCTGTTTTCATAACTCTACTATTTAAGGTTTCTCAAATCTTACAATAATATTACTTATTGGTATTATGATTTGTTTAGAAAATGATTGGAATCAATTAAGAATAGCGCATGATTTTGATTGAAATGCTGAGAAAAAACTGTTTGGCTCTTGAATGTTTTTAGACTTATACTAAATCAATTGCATCATTCTTATCTTGCTCACTTACCATATCTATTATAGAATAAATGGTTGAGCCATTTTCGGTCATTTGGATGGTCAGTATATCCTTTTCCATCAGAGAATTCAGAGTTTCCTTCACTTTATCTACGGAAAGATTCGTTTTCATACACACTTCGGGGATGGTGGTTTTCCCACCATTTTTCATGGCAACCTGAATCACTTTTTTCTCGCTCACTTCTATTGGAATATCCTCTTTCACAAACTTCTCTCGTTTGCTGGTGTTGAAATAAGACATCAGTTGGTTGACCAAAAAGACGACAACCAACGCCACAATTCCCATGAAAAATATTCTGAATACCATAATTGCAAGTGAAAAATTAAAAATAGTGAAATAGCAAATCGAGATTTTGAGAAGCAGTTTTCTACTGTTCCTATACTCAGGCTGATACGGGTTTTTACTTAGCATCACCTTGAATCCTAACAAGTGAAAGCATAAAATAGTTGTTTTCGCTTCTCATATAAAGATAAACTTTTCGTCCGTGAAATTACTCAGTGGCTTACAAATCCGCCATTATTCCTAAATTTGATGGGATTTGGTTGGATTGGAAATCACTCGGAAAGTTTAGGGAATTCCGTAGCTTGCGAAAAATTATGAAAAATTAAATCAACAATAACATGGAAGTCAAAGACAGTAACGGCAATATTTTGGAAGATGGAGATTCAGTTTTGGTCATCAAAGATTTGAAAGTAAAAGGCTCAAACATCAACTTGAAACGTGGCACGGTCATCAAAAACATCAGGACAGATGAAGATGATGCTGAAAATATTGAATGCAGAGTGGGAAAAAGCACGCTAGTTCTGAAAACGCAGTTTTTGAAGAAGGCGTAGGTTTGATTGTATTTTTCGGTCTTGCCCTTGCTACCTTTCAGTCTTTTTTAAGGATTTGATGCACTAGTGGTCTGAGAGATTTTTACGTATGCTTTTACTAAAAGCAGGAACTATTCTAGTTCGCAGATTCTTATAAGTAGGTGTAAAAAGCTAAGTAAATATTTTTACTCCTACTACTTGAATGCAAGCCCAGCTGATACTCATTACTTTTAATCATGGAAGAAATCATCAATAGAGTTGCCAAAAGTCCACTAATTACGTTCGATTTGGAGGAATATTACCACCAAGGCGAGCGAGTAATTTATGACATCAAGCAGAATCTTTTCCAGGAAATGATTTTGAAGGAGAAAGATTTTCGTGATTTTGTGAAGGAAAAAGACTGGAGTGAATTTGAAGGTAAAAACGTCTCCATCATCTGCTCTGTCGATGCCATTGTGCCGACTTGGGCTTATATGTTGCTCGCCACCAAATTAGAACCTTTCGCCAATCAGTTGGTTTTCGGAGATTTGGAGACATTGGAAAATGCGCTATTCCAACAAGCTTTAAGTAAAATCGACTTAGAAGAATTTCGAGATAAACCGATGGTAGTGAAAGGCTGTGGCAACTTGCCAATCCCGACCTTTGCCTATGTGGAAATCACAAAATTACTCCGCCCAGTCGCCAAATCAATTATGTATGGCGAACCTTGTAGCACCGTTCCGCTTTATAAACAACCGAGGAAAGTTGATACGTTGATTTGGTAATTTGTTGATTAAGTGATTGAGAATGTTGTACCAATTACTTTGCAAATACGATTGTTTATTTCTGTAGGGCGTTCTTCCCAGAACGCCTTTTGATAGCTCTTTTAAGCTAGATTTTACTGCTTCAAACCCACAAAGATATGCAAAACACTTTCACACTCAATATGGATTCTGTCGGAATGTCAGATGCAGAGTTGGTGGAATTTTGTGGAAACAATCAAGCATTGTGACTATTGAAAGAGACGAAAAAGAACAACTTCTAATTTCCCCGCTTTCCACTAATTGTGGATTCGATGTGGAGAAGTTTGTCGGCAACTTGCCAATTGGAATATAAAACCCAGAAAGGAATTACTTTCAATTCTTCCGCAGGATTTCTTTTGCCCGATACTTCTATGCGCTCTCCAGATGCGAGTTGGGTTGAAAAATCAAAATGGCACAGCCTAACCGATAAAGAAAAGCATAGTTTTGCTCCCATTTGCCCAGATTTTGTAATAGAGGTCAGGTCGAAAACAGACGGTTTGCAATTTTTGCAAAATAAAATGACGGAAACTTGGATTAAGAACGGAGTCAAAATTAGCTTGGCTCATTGACCCCAAAAAGTCAGATTTCCTATATCTACAGAGCCAATGGTGAGATGGAAATAGTAGAAGGCTTTGATAAATCCTTATCTGGGGAAGATGTTCTGAATGGTTTTGAGCTTGGATTTGGGTATGTTGAAGGAAATTTAACTATTCTCGACTTTCAGCCTGTCCCCAATATATTTAATTCCATATTCACTCGCCACCTGTTCTCTTGACAATTCTTCAACATTTCCATCCTTTCCTGTTCTGCAAAATTGAGCCAAATCAAACCAATTTTTGTTTCTGACTACATTCGATATTTCTAAATCGGTCAATCCTGTGTGGGCAAAAACTGGCTTTTCAGAATAGGAAACCGTAAATGGCTTTGTTCTGGCAATATAATTTGGGTTGGAGTAAATTGCCGATAAACCTGCTTTTACATCATAGCCGTCCAAACTAATCATGATACTTCGATTTTGTATTTGACTTTTCTCAAAGCCTAAATTTGGCAACTGATATACAGTTTCGCAAGCCTGAATTACGCTGAGAAGATTGTTGGAAGTTTTCATTCCCCTTTCCACATAACCGCATTTAGACCAAATATGGTCGCTAATAAATTCTATTTTGCCTTGATATTTGCTGTTGAGCTGTTTTTGGAGTTTGATATATTTTCTTGTGTGCCGACCTAAAAGAATTGCGACCCGGTTCAAATCAATGCTTTCTTTCAGTTTTGAAATCCTTTTGGATTTCCTTTCTTCTTGAGTATCGAAAAAACCTCGTTTCTGAGCCATTCGATTCTTCCTGTCTGTATCTAGCTTGGTTTTTCTCAACAAGTTTGGCAATATGTCCCATTTCTGGTCTTAGCCATAATTCGTACAAGATTTTTTCATCAATTTTGGCACTTGTTGGATTTATCCATTCGTTTGGTAAAACCTGCAAACCACTTTTTCCTAACTGGGGAAAATACAAGAAACTCTCTATTTGTGAGAAGTTCCACTCTTTTGTCCGTGAAAAGTTCTGGGTGAAAATGAAGCTCCTCCAATCCGTAAATTAGAGACTCTATGAAGTCGAATTTTCTGTCTTCGTGCCATTTATAGACTTCTTCAATTGAATTATTATCATCCAGTATTTTCTCCAACTCAGATACTAGTTTGTCTTTTTCCATTGCCGTGCATTGTATGATTCTCTACTCAAACAGCGATTACTTCACTCCAATTCTCTTTTGAATATCAGTATTTAAAGCATAAACTCGTTCATTTGGGAGTAGTCTCTTTGCTTCCTTATGTTTTCCTGCTTTTCGTAATTGATTGATTTTTTTCGTCAAAGGAGTTAAATCTATGATTTCCTCTATCCACTCGTTGTTATATTCTTCAATCAAAAATCGACTGATTCCAACTTGGATTGTACGTTCTTGCAACTTCCCGCCTCTCAATGTTCTTTCAGGATCCCATTGAATATGAACTTTGGCATTTTTGAATTCCTCTTCCCATTCCAATCCATTCGAGTAAATCTCTTTATCAGGATGTGTCAAAACTCCTAAAGACAACGCTTTCTCCCAACCTTCCCTTCGGATTTTTATTGCCAGAATAAATTCTTGGTTTGACTTAGTTCCCCAATTACTCCTTTCCATCAACCATAAGTAAGAAGGCTTAATCCATGTCATTCGGTTGAATGAGAAAGGCTTCTCAAACCGATTGTTTTTGACAGCGGGCAAAGCTATATTTCTGCTATAAGCTTGGTAAACAGTAATTGTATCGTTATCATATTCTGCTCTTATCTCTTGGTATTTCATCTAATCTACTGTTGCTGATCTATTATAAGAATCAGGATGTATAAATTGAGGGTTCATTCATACTGATTTGGTTTCATATATTCTGCAAAACCAGGCCATTCAGCACTGTCTAAACTGCTATAACTAGAAAAAGGAATTAGGTTAAATGTGAAACTCCAACTTTTATAGTCTTTAAAATATTTTCCATAGAGGTATTCATCATGGTCTTCCAACTCATCACCATTCATGAAACTGTAATACCAGTTTACTATCACTGTTTTCCCCTTCTTCTGTCCCTCATCTGCTTTTTCTAATATTCTAATAAAATGCTCTATATAAGATTCCGTAGCAAAAAAAGGGATACTAAAATTGATAACAAGTGAATTTAATGGATGAGAGTACAATTCATTAAACCAATCATGTAATGGTTGTATAAGAGGATCTGCTACATATGGGTAACTGCTCGCATAACCATAAATACTTACTGTAGCTTGACTGTCCGCATACAATGCACGTATAATTGGATTGTTTTCATTAGGATTATCAAGAATGATATCAGTCATTTTAAAATATTTTAATTTAATATAGGACTTACACAAGTTGCCAATATCCTTACATGTTTTGAGGAGTTGGCGTGAGACAGGCCAACAAGAACTCTCCTTTGATATTGCATTTTGTGAATTCCTGCAATATTAAAACTTCTTGTGTTGACACCTCACTACTCTTATGGCTTAATCTATCAATTTCTGCCCAAACTAAACCACCACTCTACAATTTACCCATTCCCCATCCAGCTCAGCATTCAATCGATTATAAAATCGGATGGCAGGCTCATTCCAATCCAACACTTGCCAATGAACCATGGCGCAGTTCTGGGTTTTCGCTTCCTCTATCAATCTGTCAATCAGCATTTTGCCAATTCCATTTCCCCTCAGCTTTTCGGAAACCACTAAATCATCTAAGTACAAACATCTTCCTTTCCAAGTGGAATAAGAGAAAAAGTAGAGGGCGATTCCAATTACCTCGCCTTCATTTTCTGCTACAAAAAGTTGGAATGCGGGGTTTTTACCGAAACCATCTTGCAGCATTCCTTCTGGAGTATTGACAACCTTGTCTCCCGCTTTTTCATAAATTGCTAATTCTTTAATTAAGTCGTAAGTCGCTTGAATATCTTTCGGTTCGCCTTTTCGGATATTTATTTTCATCAGATGAGTTATTTCGGGTACAATATGAAAAAACTCCATTGAAATGAATCAATGGAGTTTATAATCGTAAATTATCGTATTTTCCTATGAAGTCCTAGTCAATTTTGAGGACTTTGCTTTGTGCATCAATCTCGCCAGTAGCAGTTGCCATGTAGTTCCCGTCTTTGTATTTCACTTCATACACTTTATCCTCCTCCCCTACTTTAGACAGAATATGAATGGCATTTTTGTTTTCTGAGTAATATACTTTTACGCTTCCGAACTGGAGCTTGTTTCCGTACAATCTGTGAATGGTTGCCCCATCTTTAATATACACTTGGAAGATATTTTCAGGTTTCCACTGGGGCACCCCGTTCTCAACTTCAATATCAGAAGTAAGCACGAGTTTCTCCATACTTCCGTCTCCATCGAAATCGGCAGAGAGCATATCGGCATAATTATACATTCCTTCGCCAGCCACATTTGCAGGCACTTCAGCAGAAACCCACTCGCCTACTTCCATGTAGGTTCTGCTTGCAGGGTCTTTGATATCCGCTTCAATTACCACAGGCTTCAATCGCATATCAATTGTCGCATCGTCAACCAATACCTCATCAGTAGTAATGTCTTCCGTTCCTGTATCAGTATTTTCTTTGTTTCCACAAGAATAAAGCAACATGGAAAGCCCCAAAACGGGAATAGTTAATTTTTTCAGTAAGTTCATAATTCGGTTTTTAGATTTCGTAATTAATTTTCCTACTAAGTTAACCCACTCTAAAGGCTGTTTGTTTGGAAGGTATCCCCCTGATTAGGATCTCCCGTTTGGAAACCTTTTTTAAACCAGCGCATTCTTTGCTCGGAAGTTCCGTGCGTAAAACTCTCTGGTACAACATAGCCTCTACTCTGCATTTGAAGGCGGTCATCGCCAATTGCTCGTGCGGCATTCAGGGCTTCTTCAATATCGCCTTCCTCCAAAATATCGTTCATTTTCTGTGCATGGTGCGCCCAAACACCCGAAAAGAAATCTGCCTGTAGCTCCAACCGAACCGATAAATCGTTGTAAGCCGTTTTGCTCACTCTATCTCTTTGGGAATCTACCTGCCGAGTGATTCCTAGCAAATATTGAACGTGATGCGCCACTTCGTGCGCCACCACATACGCCATGGCAAAATCCCCAGGCGCACCGAATTTGTTTTTCAGGTCGTTATAGAAACTCAAATCTATGTAGAGTTTTTGGTCGCCTGGGCAATAGAACGGGCCAGTTGCCGAACTGGCGAAACCACAAGCAGAATTCACTTTCCCATCGTAAAGCACCAAAACAGGCTTTTGGTAGTTCTTGCCCATCTGCTCTCTGAATAATTTTGTCCAAACATCTTCCGTATCTGCCAAAACGACTTTCACAAAAGCAGCCAATTCATCATCTGGTCTTGCTGTCGGTTGGATTTTGCTGTTGCACGTTCATGCTTTCACCTCCACCACCATTGATAAGGTTGAGTGGATTTTCGCCAAACAAGAAAGAAATAATCAGCACAATTATGATTCCGCCAATCCCCAGTTTCTTTCCACCAAAGCCACCTCCGCCAAAGCCTCTGCCACCACTACCTCCGCCACCTCTTCTGTCCTCTACATTTGAGCTCTGCCTTCTGCCTTTCCATTTCATATTGCTTAATTTTTTTTTTAGATTCTCAATTTTAGTTTGTGGATTTTTCTTGTCCAATCATCTAAATTATGAAAAAGTTGGAGATTATACCGAAAAGTGACTTCCGATTGAGCAACTTATTGTTATCTCCTTTATATTTAGAATGTAATCAGAATTCCGAAGTGTTTTATTTTGTTTGGATTTTGCAATAAAAATTCTATTTAACCTGAATAATGGGTTTAAAAATTTGATTATCAGCAGGTTAACCGTGTTTTTTTTAGAATAGTCAAAAATTAAGATTTAATGTATTGCACTATTTTTAGATTTAATTAAAAACTGTATGTCAATATTTTGACTAAATAAAACAATATTAAGTTACTGATTAGCAATTACTTAATTCATTTTTAATTCTTCATTCTTCATTCTTAATTTCCCCAATCCATAATTGTACTTATCAAATATATAACTCATAATTGGGGTATTTAAGCATAACGAATTTTCTGAACTGACCCAAAAAACAATTTTCAAAAAATGGTTGATAAACTAATTTCCACAGGTGTAGTGAGCGAACTCCGCTCATTGGTAAGAGACAATGATTTGAGTTTGGCAACTCGCCTTTTGCTGGATTTCATTACCGATGCCGATTTGAGCAAAGAATATTTTGATGAAGCACTCTTGCTTCGGGCAAAGTTCAACCAAATAGATGAACTTACTGGTTCGAAGAGCGAAAACTAGCCAGAAAAGAGTTCGAGGTAAAATTCTCCGAACTGCTCAACGAAATTGGTGGGAAAGAAGAAATTAGAAACACAAAGAGACACGCCACAAACTGCGCGAGGAAATCATTAGACGTCCATTCATTTCCTCTGGGGGAATTGCCAACTACAACAACCTTGTTTTTCAGGCAGAAACATCTCCAAACAATATAAAAACACCCAATTCCGCTTGGCAAATATTGATTTAGAGTTGAAAGTGGGCGAACTCACTGGCGTGGTCGGAGAGAATGGAAATGGAAAAACTACGTTGCTTCGAATTGTAGCGGGCGATTTGGCAATTACCAAAGGCAAAATTTCCTATCCGCACATTGCAGATAATACAGATGATTGGTACAAAATCAAGCAAAATATCGCCTTCATTCCCCAGCAACTCAAAAAATGGAATGGCTTGCTGAAAGACAACCTCCATTTCTCGGCCGCCAACCACGGAATTTACGGAAAGGAAAATGAGGAAATGGTAAATTTCATCATCCACCGATTGGGCTTGACCAAATATAAAAATGCCAAATGGGGCGATATTTCCAGTGGCTATAAACTGCGCTTCGAGTTGGCTCGTGCCTTGGTTTGGAAACCGAAACTTCTTGTTTTGGATGAACCACTCGCCAACCTCGACATCAACGCAAAACTGCTTTTCATGCAAGATTTGCGCCTGATTGCCAACATCCGAAAACATCCAATTTCCATCATTCTCAGCTCCCAGCAACTCCACGAAATTGAAAGCGTGGTAGATAATATCATGTTCCTGAAAGAAGGAGACGTGATTTATTCTGGCTTGGTAAAAGACTTTGGCGAAGACCGAGAAAACAACACCTTCGAGTTTGCTGGCGATTTCACGAGAGAAGAATTGTATGATTTGCTAGAGAAATTCAACGGAGTTTCCATTGAAGACACGGGGCAATCTTTGCTCATCCACACACCAAAAGAGGTGGAAGCCTCGGAACTGCTCGTGGCAATTTCAGCCTCTAAAAAAGTAGATTACTTCCGAGACATCAGTAAATCTACTAGGAAGTTGTTTAATCAGTAACTGATGTTATGCAGATTTGATTTCCAACTATCTGCTTTCGCTGGCAGGCTTGTCATTGTTGAATTGCCACAGTTAGATAGTCAGCGTAGAAAACCTTGCCGTTGTTGGTCTTAGTAAACGATTTTACTATTTTGTACTTATGCTTATGTCCTAATTCTCCTCTCAAAGTGCCGAAACTCCTTCCAATACTTATCGCTGACATCTTCAAAATCCAAAGCCAGAAGCATATTTTGCGAGGCTAAATTTCCGTGTTCGGTTCGAGCAACAATCAGGTTTCTCGTCATTTCTTCTGAGGCATAATTCATTAGATTGGAAAGTGCTTCGGAAGCCAAATATTTTCTTCTCTGGCCAGATTTTATGACAATTCCTACATGGCATCGTTGGTGGTTTTGCATGAAAGTCTCCAAGCTCAATTCGTAGAGATGAAGCAAGCCAACATATTCCCCAGTTTCCTTCAATTTCAGAAGCCAATCTTGCGCTCCGTGTTTCGGGGAGAATGGTGCGAGATTCAGTTGCCAATCAACATATTTTTGCCAGTATTTTTCTTCCTTGAATTCGGGGATAATGAATTCGTTTGGGTCTTTGCTGAACATCTTCAAAATCTGATTTGCATTTTCCAAGCTAAGTTTTTCAAACTCCAACCGCTGAGAAGAAGAGAGTTTTGGGAAATGGAAATGGCGAGTTTTATTCATTATTCTGGTTCTCTGACAAATTTTGTGTTGTTTATTAAGAAATAAGTTATTTTTTACTTGTTCCTATGTCGATTCAAGCATACTCTTATTCTTCGCCATCCACAAATTTATAGCCTACGCCCTTTACTGTTTTGATGTGTTCTGTGCCGATTTTTTCTCGCACACGCCTGATATGCACATCTACGGTTCTCGCCAAAACGTACACATCGGAGCCCCAAATACTCAATAAAAGTTCATCTCTTGTAAAAACCTTATTCGGACTTTCTGCCAAATGATAGAGTAATTCAAATTCTTTTTTTGGTAAACTCGTAGGTTCTCCATCAATAAAAAGTGTGTAACTGGTTCGGTCAACCTTGAATTTGCCAATTTCCACCACATCTTTCGGAGCAGATTTGTCCTTTTTCGCTCCCCTGCGGAAAAGCGCATTGATTCGGCTGATGAGCGCACGAGGTTTGATGGGTTTGGTAATGTAGTCATCCGCCCCAATATCGAAAGCGGCCACTTCGGAATATTCCTCGGAGCGAGCAGTTAGGAACATGATGAAAGTATCGTCTAAATCCTTGTTTTCCCGTAGCATTCGGCAGGTTTCCACACCATCAATTACGGGCATCATAATATCTATAATGATGAGATTTGGCTTGAACTTTTTGGCGATTTCCACCGCTTTATGTCCATTCTCAGCCGTCTTGATACTGAAACCTTCCTTATCGAGATTGTAGGAAAGGATTTCCAGAATGTCCTTCTCATCATCTACCAGCAATATTTTCTGTGCTTCTTTGCTCATAATCAAACTTGTGTTTTCAGCACATGGTGCCTTATGTAGTTTTAGAATTAGGATTCAGGACTATTTAACGCTTTTTTCATAACCATCATCTACCAACAATTTACTTGAGTTGGCTGCCTCGACTGCCAGCTGGTCGCACCGTTCATTTTCAGGAACTCCCGCATGCCCTTTTACCCATTTGAACTTCACTTTGTGCTTTTTGTAGGCGGGAATGAATCGTTTCCACAAATCGGGATTCTTCTTATCCTTAAAGCCTTTTTTTACCCAACCCCAGAGCCAGCCTTTCTCCACAGAATCGACCACGTATTTTGAGTCGGAATAAATCAAAACCTCAGAATCAGGGATTTTTAATACTTCCAAACCGACAATTACCGCCAAAAGCTCCATTCTGTTGTTGGTGGTTTTCCGAAATCCACCCGAGATTTCCTTTCGCATCTGGTGTTCTTTGGAAATCAAAACCGTGCCGAATCCGCCAGGCCCAGGGTTTCCTAAGGAAGAACCATCTGTATATATAATTATCATAATTTGTTAATATTGTGGAGAAGTAGTCGCAAATTTAAAAGGATTTTTGGGAATGACTTCGAGCCTTTTGTATATATAATGTGAATAGACGATTAAATGGCTTTAAATGGAGGAATTCATTTTAATGCGAATCGAAACTCGTAACAGATTTAAGTCAATGCTAGGAAGAATTGACTAGCAAACAAGTTAAATGAAAATACATCCCAAATCGTAAATCAAAATTCGCACATTCTCAAATTACCCTTTCATTTTCTCAATCGTACTCGTAGTCGAAAAACCTTCTACCAAACTGATGGTCTTTACTTCTCCGCCATTTGCCAACACCTCTTTTGCGCCCACAATATTTTCAATCGAATAATCGTTTCCTTTTACTAAAACATCGGGCAAAAGTATGGATATTAGCTTCAAAGGAGTTTCCTCGCCAAAAAGAACCACCGCATCTACAAACTCCAAAGCGGCCAAAATTCTGGCTCTTGCATATTCTGGGTTTATGGGTCGGCTTTCTCCTTTCAGCTTTCTGACGGAAACATCTGTATTCAAACCAATAATCAATCGGCTTCCCAATTGGCTTGCTTTTTCTAAGTAATCAATATGCCCCAAATGTAGAATGTCGAAACAGCCGTTTGAGAAAACTACTTTCTCATCAGATTTCTCCCATTGTTTTCTTGTGGCAATAAGTTGTTCTAGTGGTTGGATTTTATTTTTGGTAGCCATATTTTTTTCTGTAAAAGTATAGTTTACTGCTTAATTTTGTAATGAAATCAAACGATTATTGACCTCCAAAACAGCCTGAATTCTTGGTAGTATGCAAGATGTAAGGCTGCTTTTGGATATTTCGGCACAAGCGGAGTGTCGCCCAGCGGACGCTTGCGATATGGTTTTTTATTTGGGTAGTGTGAAAGAGGTAAGGCTACTCTATGGATAATTCGGCACAAGCGGACGCTTGCGCCATGTTTTTTATTTTGTTAGCCTTATCAGTTTATCACTACCGAATTCTTATTGATTCTTAATAAAATGGGTTATCTTTCGATTTCTACATCAAAATATAATTGATTTTGGAGATTCTGTCGGGAGATTTTTAAGTTTGCAAAAAAAATATAGGAATACTAGCAAATGCAAAAGCTAAACAAACTAACTCTCTTTTTCTTGGTGAGCTTACTCGTCAATTTCCCCAATCAATCAGTCGCCCAAGGATTCACAGATTTACAATTCTCTTTGCACAAAGGAACAATCCTCGCTCATGCCGAGTCTGTAAAGCACATTAAAGGGAACACGTTGATGGCTTAGGCAGATTTGCTCAACCGCACCAAAGGAGAAAAAGCTTGGCAAAAAGCTTACGGATTCCCTACTTGGGGCGTAGGATTCATGTACTTGGACTTTGGGAATGAGTTCATAAAACAAGGTGCATCCGCCATTGCTTTTATTGAGCCACACATTGTTCGCACCCACCGATTTGAACTGACTTACCGAGCTGGTTTTGGGGCTGCCTATGTAACCAATCCTTACGATTCAATTTCAAATCCTGAAAATATACTGCATGGCTCAAGATTGAATTTCTCCATGCAGGGAATGATAAATTTCGGCTACAAGTTTTCAGAGAAAATCGCATTGACTGGAGGGTATGGAATTACCCATTTCTCGAATGGCGCATTTAAAAAGCCCAATAAGGGAAGCAATGTAACTGCCTTTTCTTTGGGTATGGTTTACAATCTCAAACAACCGCAAGCTTCATTCCATCCGAAGCCACTTACTCCCTCCGATGAGTTAATCTATAAAACTAAGGGGTTGGATTGGTATGTATCTCTCGGCTTTGGCATTAAAGAAAACAATCCACGCACAGGAGAAACGTTTTCTGGCGAGAAATTTAATGTTTACCTTGCTCAGGTTTATGCAGGCAAAAGATTGAGCTACAAAAGTAATCTGCTCTTTGGCATCAACCTGATAGACAACCGAAGTTTGAAGGCAAAGAGAGAAGAGGCGCAAGCAGTCGGACTGAATTTGAACTCAGAAGATTACAAAAGAATCGCCATTGTGGTTGGGCATGAACTAACAATCAGCAAAGTGGCATTGCTAACCCAATTTGGATATTATGCTTACAATCCATACCCTTATGCTGACCGAAGCACTTTTCAGAGGTATGGCGCAAAATATTATTTCAACGAAAATATATTTGGAGGTTTCTCACTCTACACTCATTTCGGAAGGGCAGAAATCATTGAGTATTCCGTAGGTTACAAATTTTAACAGATATAGATTTCCATAAAATCCAAACAAAAACTGTTTCCGAAACAACTAAAAGTAATTTTGATTCGTTTTCTGAACATACGTTAACGAAAGTGTTTTGCCATTGCAAAAACAACGCTTGTCATTTTCTCAATCTCTCCTTATATTTATGCGTTGCAGTTAATGAAGTTTGAGTTGGATGGAGTGAGCAACAGCAAAGCGCAATCAGAAACGAAACCACTAGAAATTGGATAAGATAATCAGAATAGGGACTCGCAAGAGCAAATTGGCAGTTTGGCAGGCAAACCATGTGGCCAAGCTACTTGAGCAACATGGGGCAAAGACCGAGTTGACTTTAATGGAAACTATCGGAGACAAGGTTTTGAATAAATCACTCTCAAAAATAGGCTCTAAAGGCGTTTTTACTGAAGAGTTGGAAACGCAACTTTTCAATGGTGAGATTGATATTGCCGTGCACAGCGCCAAAGACATGCCTTCTGCTTTGCCCGAAGGTTTGGAACTCATCGCCTTCACAGAAAGAGAAGACCCTGCAGATGTGGTGGTCAGCCTGAATAGACATTTACGTTTGGATGATGATAGCCAAAAACTGGTTTTAGGAACTTCCTCGACTCGAAGAACCGCATTAATCCGCCATTATTTCCCAAAAATTCGACTGACAGAATCCAGAGGAAATCTGCAAACTCGCATGGCAAAAATGCAAGACGGCTTGTGCGATGGGTTGATTCTTGCTTATGCTGGAGTTTACCGAATGGATTTAAGTGAACACATTACCTCCAAACTTCCATTAGACACTTTTACGCCAGCGGTTGGGCAAGGAGCTTTGGCAATCGAAGCTTCCGAAAAACTTCCTAAATCGATTAGAGATTTGGTAATTAAGGCTTTGAATCACGATGAAACTGAGATTTGCCTTCGTGCCGAACGTGCTTTCCTCCGAACTTTAGAAGGTGGTTGCAGTATCCCTTCCTTCGCATTGGCAACTTTGGAAGGCAAAAATGTGAAAATTCATGGCGGAATTGTTAGCTTGAACGGTAAAGAACTCATTCGAGAGGAAATGACTTTGCCAATTGCCAAAAATATTGAACTTGGAAATACTTTTGGGGACTTTATTCTAGGAAAAGGTGGTGCGGAGATTTTGGCGGAGATTAGAGAGCAACTTTAGGCATTATTTGAAATAAAAACTAGAATTATGAAAAGAAGTAAACTAATCGGAATCGGCTGTCTGTTGCTTACTTTTTTTTTGGTAGGATATACAGTTCTTACTTCCCAAGGTATTATTGAGAAGAACGAGAGTCTTGCGAACTATTCTGCAGTATTTGTTTTGCTTACTATGGAGAGTATTTATATTTACTATTTCTTCACATTGCATAAAAAAACAAGAGGGGAATCTTAGATATTTATTAGCATCTCAATTCCTTGAGAGTATGTTCGGATTGATTTTTTGAAAATCCGTAGAAACCAAAAATAAGTCGATTCAAACATACTCTAAACAATTTCTTGAGCTGGTGGCATCTCATTTTTGTCGGACATAGAAAATATAGTTTTAGGTATATTTAAAATAGTTCGAGCTTCTGCTCGAACTTGCCATTGAATGAGGCGTTTGCTTCAAGAACTATTACGTAAATTGGGAAAATACAAGTATTTTAATTTACTGAGACACTTTGATATGCTCCTTTTTGATTTAAGTTTGAAAACGCTTTTGGAGAATTTATGCTTGTAAAAATGAGCTAGGAATTGAGCCGTAAGTAGATGAACTTAAATACTTTCCTATTTGATTTTTTGTAAGTATTTCATTATCAGTTATCTGAATTGCTTTGTACTTGCGACTTGAACGCAAGTCCGATAAAGACTTTGTACTACTTAACTTTCCTTGTTACCCAAAATCTCTGATAATCTGTTCTACCCTTTCCAAAGGTAATTGAGAAAACTCTGCAATCTGTTCTGCACTAAGTCCTTTTTTGTGCATATTCAAAACTATCTCTTTGTCTCTTCTTTCTTTTTCTTCTCTTTTGCCTTTTTCCAAACCTTTTTCCAAACCTTTTTCTTCACCCTTCTTCAAACCTATTTCTTCGCCTTTCTTGAGGCCTTTCTCCTCGCCTATCTCCTCGCCTATCTCCATTCCCTTTTCCATTCCCTTTTCCATTCCCTTTTCTGTGCCTTCTACCATGGCAGTTTCTAGCACACTTTTCTCAATCCTTCGGTTGTCTTGAAACCTGTCGTAAGCCCGTTTTTCTTTCTCTGAAAGGTTTTCTCTTTTTAACTTTTCTCGTGCTTCTTCCAATCCTTTTGCTTTGAAACCCTCCTTTACCTCGCTGTTTTTCAGGAAGTAAATCCATTCATCTAAAGTGTCTTTTGCCACATCATCAAAATTGTTGACTTTGAGAATGTAATACTTCGGATAGATGTCTTTAATCTCATCTATACCGAATTTTTTCTTTTGGAAAAGTGTTGGCTTGAGAATGTCTTTGTCGTGCATTCCCACAAAGTTGCCATCATATTCATACACATAATCTGTACCCTGACCCAAGTTGAAATAGACAATATTGATGGAGAACACTTTTTTGATGATGGCGTAAGCATCGGTTTCTTTGATATATTCTGTAATCAGTTTGGAACTTCCGTAAAGCATTCTTTGGAAATAATCTGCCTGAGACTCATTTTGCACTTCCACAAACATCAATTCCCCTTCTGCAGATTTCACTAAAATATCTACACGGTTATATTTATCGTTAGCGTCCTGTTTGTTTCCTTCACTTTCCAAAATGCTTTCTATTTTCACGTCAAACTTCAGTAACTCGGAAAGGAAACCTTCCAGAATACTGAAGTTGGCTTTGTGTCTCAAAAGTTTTTTGATTGCCCAATCGAATCTTATCAGTCTTTGTGCCATAATCTTATTTGTAAGTAAATATTAAGCACATTGTGCTATGTATTATCGGGAGTCGCACTCTTTGTATCTGACTTTGAATGAGATAGTTAAAATCTCAAAATAGGAAAGTATTTAAACTAGACTACTTACAAAAATACTCTTTTCTGCCCGAAATAAACTGCCTCAATCCAACTTACTCTTCCACACCGTCAATTGCCCTATTTAAGAAATCATTGAGTGGCTTCATCTCCTTGAAAACTTCCAAGGCAAATTCCACAAAATCAGGTTTTAAAACTTCTTTATCTGTCAATTTCCGCATCATAATAAAGCTTTTTCTGCGGAGAAGTACAATTTCTGGGTGGTCTTTCGGATAGCCTTTGGGCGAGGTTTTGAGCGATTCGCCTTCCAACTCGCCAAATAGTTTTTTGAATTTGGGTTTGGAGATAATTTCCTTGATTTCCGAAGCGTTGTAATCAATCTCCTGCCGAATTCCCGCCAAATGATTCGATGGAGGCATGTAACTTCCGCCAGCCAAAAATGAGTTTCCATCGGGGGAAATGTGTAGATAATAGCCTACGAATTTAGATTTTTTGCCTCCTTTGGTAAAACTCGCTCCCAAATTCTCTTTGTAAGGTCTTTTGTCTTTGCTGAAACGGACATCTCGGTTAATTCTGAAAATTGACTGCTTCGTTTCCAATCCGACCAAACCCTCATCGAAAGGAATGATTTTGGTAATCATTTCCTGCACCAAATTCTTGAACTCCAGCTTTACCTTTTCATATTCTGGCTTATTGGCATGAAACCACTCTCGCTCATTATTGGCTTTTAGCTTGGTCAGGAAATCGAGAATTAGTTTATTGTTCATAGTTGATTTGGATTTTTGGATTGGAGATAGTTGGTTTGTAAAATAGAGGAAAGAACAGGGAGGAAAGAAGAAAGAGAAAAAAAACTCTTCAAAAGCTCAATTCAGAAGTTCTCATGCAAATTTGCGGAGTGAATCCAGTTTTTCAATTTACTATCTTACTAAGTAGGTGTACTTAAATAATTTCCTATTTTGAATGGTGGCAAGTAAGTAGCGTCAAAAACAACAAAAAACCATAGCGCAAGCGTCCGCTTGTGCCTTTGATAACCAAGAATAGGGTTACACACTTGATGTCCTTATAATAGGAAAATATTTAGCGAACACTACTTATTTTACCACTTTACTATCTGAATTTATGAAAACAACCGTAGAACTAAGCCTTTATCCGCTCCACCAAGACTACTCTAAAATTGTAGTAGATTTTGTGCTGGAACTCAGGAAAAACAAGAATATCCGATTTGAGACGAATGGTTTGAGTACGCAAATATTCGGAGACTATGATGAAATTATGAGTTTGCTCACTTCGGAAATAAAGACAGTATTGTCTGAACAAAAAGCTGTTTTTGTCATGAAAGTAGCTTCAGGGGAACGGAGTATTTCTAATCTGCCAGAAAGATTGAAGTAATTGATAAGGTAGGAGAGTCGTTGGTTAGGCAACCCAACCCAAAATCAAAATACAAATACTAAGCATGAGCAATGCCAAGGCAACTGCGCCAATTCCGTAAGTGATTATATCTCTGCCGACCAATGCCTTTCTATCTAGGCGAATCTGGTCGAAGTTGTGGCTGGTAAGCCTTCGCAAATCTCTGGAAGAAAGGGTTTTCTTTCCCTTCCTTTGGGTGGAGAGATATTCTTGAACAATCTCAAAATCCTCTTTCAATTCTTCATCCTCCTCCATTTTTAGCTCGAAAGAAGTCCTTTCATGTGCCGACATTTCCCCGTTCAAATACTTATGCACAAGTGCCATGTTGTTGAGGTGGAAA
Source organism: uncultured Cytophagales bacterium (assembly GCA_963729615.1). Lineage (GTDB taxonomy): Bacteria > Bacteroidota > Bacteroidia > Cytophagales > Flammeovirgaceae > JBLIFI01. The sequence goes on along the minus strand of CAVSOI010000012.1, from coordinate 70,348 downwards.
TTCTCTATGCTTTTCATAATTTCTGGAGTGATTCTTTGAAAGATGTGGAAATTTGAGTCCAATAAAATTACTGAATTTCCTGCAGAACTTGGCAGATTCAGTATAAAAAAAGAACTCAAAAATCTGTAATCATGTTCAGTTTAATTTTCACAAATCCATTTCCACCACAGACAAATTTCCCGCTCTATCAGTCACTTCCAATCTCAATTTGCCTTTCAGCGGTTTGGTTTCATCGAGTCTTGCCGAGCTAATCATGCTGATTTTGTGATTGTATTTCATGAGCAGAAATTTCCCGTTTAACGTTGCCCTGTATTCCTGAATGCCAGAAAGACCATCTCGAATGCGAAACGTAACGGATTCCGAACTTTTTTTGATAAGTAGAATGCTCGGTTTTTCAGTATCGGCTCGGAGTGTAAAATTGCCCAGACTTCTCGTGCTGAAAGTAATTGTGTTTCCATTCCAACTTCCGCCTTCGTAGCCCAATCCACCGTTTTTGCTCACTCCATAAACCCTTAGTCTGGATTTATCTGTTGGAATGCTATCGGGCGTAAAGGAAATCCGAACCGCTTTGAAAAGTGGAATTGTTGGGTCGGAAACACTAAAATTGACTCCTTCAGCTTTCAACGCAAGATAAAGTGTATCGTACAGCGCATTTTGCGGGAAAGTTATCTGAAAGTTATCCGAATTATGATGGAAGGCTTTTTTGGAAGGAATCATTTCCCGATAGTTCAACATCTTTTTCTTTCCGTCCAACTCTATCCATCTTGGCAGGCCATTTCTCATATCCCACACAAAAACATTGTTGTAGCCCATTTGGTAACTTGATGAGATTTTCATTGGCATATAACCAAGTCCTAGCGTGGCAGTTTGCTCCTTATTTGCACTTTTGGAGTGAAAGAAAAGTGTGTTTTCATCTAGCCAATAATTTTTTTCGGGATTGGATAATTTCTTGCTATTCGGCTGGAAATCCTTATCTCCAACCAACGTCATGTTTAATGTACTCTTATTGCCATTGTAATCTTTCAAAATTAACTCAACTTCATAGGTTTTGCCATCTTCCACCAGAATTTTCCCGTTTTTCTGAGAGCGATTTGGGTAGAAGGAAAGCGAATTCCCATCTTCTAAATAACATCTCAGAAAGCTTTGGCTTTTTGTACTTTTATGTTCGTAATCTATGAATTTATGGATTTTCCGAGTTTCCGCATAAGAAAACTGGTCGAGTTGGTAGAAATACTTTGTCTCTCCGTTTACTTTCAAAGCAAGCTGGTAAATTCCGTAAATATTACTGACCGCATTTGCCAAATCATACGCCTGTAAATCAATCCCGACCAAACCGTAGGCTTTTATAGGCTGTTGGATTTTATAATTCTTGCCCGTTCGAGTGAAATCCTGCTCAAATCTCCCGTACTCTCCGTGGATTCTCGCATCGGTGCTTTTCGAGCGAATGGCAACTTTCCTAATTTCTGGGGCAATGTCATCTTTAATTTCATCGAATCCGAAGTTCAGCACTTTGAGCGGTTCATCGTTGGCAGTTCTGATTTCAAAATGCAAATGCGCCCCGAAAGACGAACCCGAATTGCCAGAAAGCGCAATCACTTCGCCTTGCTTAAACTTGAATTTCCCCGCTGGCGGAGACAAATCCACAGAGAATCTTTCTTGTGCATATTGTTGCTCCAACACATATTGGGCAATTTTATCATCGAATTTCTGCAAATGCGCATACACACTTTTCTGCCCGTTTGGGTGGACAATATACAACGCCAAACCATAGCCATAACTCGAAACCTTCACTCGATAAACGTAACCGTCTGCCACGGAATACACGTTCCAACCTTCCTTTCCGCCTGTTTTCACATCAATTCCAGCATGAAAATGATTGCTTCGCAACTCGCCCATTTTGGCAGAAAGGTAATTTTGCTGGTTCGGCTTGATTGGGAAAATATAATAGCCTTTTGGGAAACGGGCATCTTGCGCATTTGCCTGAAAAACAGATGAAATGAGGAATAGTAGAAATAAAATTCGGGTCATTGAAAGTAATAGTTTACGTGTTTTGCAAAATTTCAGTTGGTTGGATTTTTCAGATTCCAACGGGAGTTACAAGATAAGCCGACTTTCGGAAAAATCCGAATGGTAATATCTTCTTAACTTTGCAAAAACAAAATAAACAGCCAATTACTGTAGAAAAGGCTGTTTTATTGGGGGGGGGGGTTATTGGTTTTTACGCTTTTTTGAACACAACCAAAATTTTCTTAATTACCCAAACGATAGTTCTGAATACATAAGTCATAGTATTTTTGTTTACGTGAAAATTAGTTTGACTATAATAAAGATACAAAACTCAATCCATTTCCATAAATTGAATTACAGCAACGGAAATTTGGATTAAGTACTTTGAAACTCAATCCAAATTTCTTCTACTCTATTCCTATATTTGCATTTTCCTAAAAATGGGAAACCTGAACTGAATACTTTGTACTTCGGACTCACGACTAAAGACTTTTCCTATGTTAACCAAAAGAATCATTCCCTGCCTAGATATTAAAAATGGGCGAACCGTAAAAGGCGTTAATTTTGAGCAAATCCGTGATGCGGGCGACCCAGTTGAATTGGGCAAACTCTACGCAGAACAAGGCGCAGATGAATTGGTGTTTTTGGATATTACCGCCACGCAGGAGAAACGCAAAACTTTTGCCGAATTGGTTCGGGAAATTGCCCAACATCTCAACATTCCCTTCACAGTTGGCGGAGGAATCAATTCTGTAGAAGATGCCGAAAAACTCTTGGAAGCTGGAGCAGACAAAGTCTCCATCAATTCTTCGGCAGTGCGCAATCCTGAACTCATCAACCAAATGGCAGAAGCTTTCGGAAGCCAGTTTGTGGTAGTTGCTATTGACGGAAAGCAAGTGAATGGCGAGTGGGAAGTATTCGTGTCGGGCGGAAAAATCCCGACTGGAAAAGAAATGTTCGCTTGGGCAAAAGAAGCTGAGGAAAGAGGTGCTGGGGAGATTTTGTTTACATCTATGAACAGCGATGGCACAAAAGCAGGTTTTGCCGTAGAAGCACTCCGCAAAATGTCTGATTCACTTTCCATTCCAATAATCGCCTCGGGCGGAGCGGGAAGCATGGAGCATTTTACCGATGTTTTCAAGAATGGAAAAGCCGATGCCGCTTTGGCCGCCAGCATTTTCCACTTCAAAGAAATTGGCATTGGGGAGTTGAAAGGTTATTTGAAAAAAGAAGGAATTGAGATGAGGATTTGAGTGAATAGATATAAGATTTTAGACAAAAGACCTTGGTACTACTTTAAGACTCTAGCCAAAATCTTATTTCAAGTATGATTTTTGGGCTGTTATCCTAAACATCCATCTGAAGATGTATGCAATTGAATCGCTTTCTGAGTGCCGATTCAATTGCCACTAGCTTCAGCTAGTGGCAAACGAGTTCTATGTTTTCAGAGTCTTAAAAAAAAAATAAAGTGAATCCCTCGGAGTAGTTCCACAATGGAATTGCACAGGACTCTCCGAATAGTTAAACGGGAGGGAATTAAAGCCAATAGATTTAATTGGCATTGTGCAAAAGCTATATCCTAGAAAATCGTCTGGGGGATTGCTACGCTCTTAATTCTTAGCATTTGGGGATTACTGTAATTCAAGCCTTTTTCTCATTTCTAATTCTAGAACAACAACTCCAATTCCTTCAAATCGGAAATCTCATAATCCACTTCCTCTTTGGCGCATTCCATTTTTTTGTAGTTGTAGAAGATGCTTCTCAACCCGATTTGCCTTGCACCCAAAATATCTGCATTCAAATTATCTCCAACCATCACAGAATTTTCTTTACTCGTTTTTGCTTGCAATAGCGCAAATTCGAAGATTCTCCTATCTGGTTTTTTATGCCCTGTAGATTCTGATGTTACAATTACATCGAAATAAGGTAATAATCCAGAACGCTCCAATTTCACTTTTTGCGAGTCGTTGAAGCCATTGGTAAGGATATGGAGTTTGTAATTGTTCTTCAAATAATCCAAAATCTCAATCGCATAAGGCATTAAGTGTGGTTTGGTTGGGCATCGTTGGAGATATACATCGCCCAAGTCTTTGGGGAATGGCGTTGGGTCAATTCCCAACCTGCCAAACATTCTATTGAATCGCTCCACCCGAATTTGGTCTTTGTTCACTTTGCTTTGATTATAAAGTCCCCAAAGCTCGGAGTTGGTTTCGTAGAATGCTTTTAGAAAAACTTCATTGCTAATATTGCCATGGAAACCAATGTCGTATTCCAAATACATTTCTGCCAGGGTTTCAGCAGAGTTGCGGTCGAAATCCCATAGCGTGTGGTCTAAGTCGAAGAAAATATGCTCGCAGTTTGTGATTTTCGACATGATATTGAGTTGAGTTTTTTGGAATGCGTAAATGTAATTGGTAAGTAGTACAAAGTCTTTATCGGACTTGCGTTCAATCGGACTTGCGTTCAATCGGACTTGCGTTCAAGTCGCAAGTCCAATGCAGTTCAAATAACTGATAATGAAATACTTACAAAAAGGCAAATAGGAAAGTATTTAAGTTTATCTTCTTAGTTCTACTTTAGGACTCTTGACTAGAACTTATATGTAAGCGGATTTAGTTTAAATAATTTGTACTGCGTTCTTCCAGAACGCTCTTGATAGATGCGTTCTGGAAGAACGCAGTACAAAAAACACCTTATTTATATCTACTTTACACTGGGATAGACACCCCATTTTCCATTTGAATGTATTTAACTCTAGAGTCGTAAAGTAGAACTAAGAGTCTTAAAGTAGAATTAGTAACCCGAATAATGGGTTTAAACCTTTGTTATTCAGAGAGTTAACCGTGTTATTTTTAGAGTAGTCAAAAATTAAGATTTGCTATATTGTACTTTTTTTAGATTTAATCAAAAATTATATGACAATAATTTAACGGAACTCATAAAATCAAAATACTGATTACCAAATACTTAAGTCATTCTTAATTCTTCATTTTTAATTCTTAATTTCCCCAATCCATGATTGTACTTATCAAATACATAACTCATAATTGGGGTTAGTAAGTAGGTAGAAGAAATTGTTTAACATTTCGATTTTAATGTAATGTTCTGACTTTCAACAACTTGCTTTACTCTCTTGCTGTGGCATCATACTACTGGACATCTGCGTAAGCCTGTCAGGTTTCAAAAAGATAAAACTCAATTTTCAAGGTCTAATCCCAATTAAACCTGACAGGTTTTTGATCCTATTTTCTGCCATGTCCAGTAGTATGCTATGGCATCGGTCATCGTACTTTCTATTTTCCACTTGTACTTAGGCAAAATTTAAGGCTACTTTTAGATATTTCGGCACAAGCGAAATGCCAGCCAGCGGACGCTCAATGCCGTCAAATTAGTGTTGAAAAGTGTTTTCAACGTTTTTGGTTTGTGATTGGACGTAGCTAGAGCTACGTCCTACAGAACTGAAAGCGCCCCCAGAAAGAACCTGCGCCAGCGTGTCACGCTCGAACCAATTCACACTAACTTAACAGCATTGAGCGGATGCTTGCACTCTGTTTTTTCATTTGTTATCCTTGCTGGTTTATTATTACCCAATAGTTCTATCAACTTCTATTTTTAAAAATGGTTTTAGAGCGCAAGATAAAAAGTAGAGATAACTCTCCTCCCTATTTTTCATGCGCAAGAAATTTCGAGATTTGGACTCATATTCTGACTCCTAGAATTGTAATGTCATCTCGCTGTGCTTGCCTACCTTTATGGTTTTTCAGCAGACTCTCGAGATGCATAAGTTGCTTTTCCATAGGCAGATGAGTGATTTCCTGCAAGTAGTTGCAAAATGACTTTGATCCTATCTTTTTTCCAATATCGTTGTTTTGGTCTGCAAACCCATCTGTGGTCAGATAAATGCAATCACCTTTGCTTAGAGAAATAGTCTGTCTGGAGAATAAGGTTTCCTTCCGCTTTCTCAAAAACCCTCCAATCGAAACCCTATCGCCTTTCAACTGAACAAATTCCCCATCTTTTCTCAAATATAGCGCATTTTTTGCTCCTGAAAACGTAACTTGGCGAGTTCCGTCCGCATGTAATCTAATGGCGCACAAAACCGCATCCATTCCATCCTGATTGTTAGTGTGCTTTTGCTTCAATGACTTGCGGATTCGTTCGTGCAATCTCTTCAGAATCAAATCTGGGCTTTTGATGTTCTCTTTCGAGACAATCTCGTTCAGCAGCGCATAGCCTATAAGTGAAATGAATGCTCCTGGCACTCCATGACCTGTGCAATCCAAAACGCCCAAAAAATGTATTGTTTCCCCACTTTCCTCGTCAAAAACTTCGTTCATCCAATAAAAGTCTCCCGAAACAATATCTTTGGGTTTATAGAGAATAAAATGTTCTGAGAACAGCTTGTTGAGTTTACCATCATACGGGAGAATGGCCTCTTGTATGGTTTGTGCATACCTGACACTATCTGTGAAGCGAATGTTTGAATTGTTCAGCTTGTCATTTTGGGTGCTGATGAAATCTCTTTGTGCCAGAATCTCTTCTTGTTGTTGGTGCAGTTCTTCGTTTTGTGTAAGCACTTCGGCTTGTTGCTTTCGGAGTTCCGTGGTGCGTTCAAGCACGGTTTCTTCCAACAGTTTGTTTTGCCCTGCAAGAATGTTGGCATTCTCTTGCTCCAATTCCTTCATACGATTGCCCAAGCCCAGCGAAAATATCAGTATCTCCACCATGCCTCCCAATTCTAGCCAAGAGTAGGCTACTGCGCCATAAAGTTGGGAGACATTTGCGATGAGTGCGGTTACCACCAAAAAAGCCGACCCGAATACGAAATAGCGAACCGTAGTATTTGCCCGATGATTTATGAGTAAATATCCGAAAAACACCAAGAAAGAAGGCAATAAAATTCCCAAGAAAGTTAGTGTGGAATATACGTACCACCAAACATTCTTCTCAATCAAAAGTGCGTACAAATAGAAGCAACCCATCAGCAACACGCCAATCCGACAGTATTTGAAGAATTTCTGCCAAAATTTGTTGATGGTTTTGGCGGGCAAGAAATACAACAAAAAACTGATGTATCCATAAAGCGCAATGGTTATTCCTACCGAACCCAAGGGCAAAAGCCAAGAAAGTTTTGAATTTGGCAAATAATACAACGCAATTCCCTCATTTTGCGAGAAAAATATGGAAAGCCCGAATAAATAGAAGGAATAGTAGAAGTAAACCTTCTCTCTGCTACTAATGAATGTGAGCAAATTGTATAGGATAATAACCCACAAAGTACCTTGGAAGAAAAGCTGAAAATAAATCCGCTCCTTAGAAGGACTGACATACTCATTCTGGAATTCTTCAAGAGAAAATTCCTCGAATTGGAAATATACGCTGTCTCGCTGATCTTTCAGGCGCACATAGAAAGCCTCTCCATAAGCAGGAATGGGCAGAACATTGCGAGTGTATTTTAATGTTTTTTCATTTAGCGGAATGTTCTTTCCAGACAGATACTTATGGCTTCTGTAGTAGAGTTCCACGCTGTCTATCTGCCCAAAAAGTAATATTTTTTTGTTTTGATTACGAACGATTATTTCTAGCCAAGAGCCATTAATAGCTATTTCTCTGTTGTACTCGCCAAACTTTTCGGTTTCTAGTTGGGAATAATTTTGAGAGCAATCCTGACAAACTCGAATGGAAACGCTGTCCTCTGCAAAAGCATTGGAGGCATACAAAAGAAGCAAAACTAGAATGAGTAGGTATTTCTGCTGTCTCATTAGAACAAGGGAGTAGGGAAAATGTAATTAGAGTTTGTGAATATAAGAAATTCAGGTAGCTGGCGGTGGTTGTGTGCAACCCCAGCATAGACCCGCCAGTCTGCGAGTTTCATAATAAAATAGTATTCACAATCTCTATTTAGCAAAATTTTATGGTTGTCTGACAAATTTTGTGGTGTTTAGTAAACAGTAAGAACAATACGCATTTTCTGCGCCAAGAGCGCAGAAAATGCGCTTTTCTCCTTCAAGCGTCCTCGCTTGAAGACCACTCCACAAAGAATGTCAGACAGCCAAATTTATTGGTAAATATTGACAAAGTTTTCAGGTTGTATAATGAATTTCTGTCAATAATCAGTATTGATGATTGTGTTGGGCGCATCTCATTTTGTCGCTGTAAATTAAAAATGGCTCTATCTGTTCAATAAATGTGGTAATTCTTGAAGCGGACGCTTCATTTTATGACAAGTCCGAGCGCACGCTCGAACTATTCGGGTGGCTTGTATCAACCTTCCTAAAAACATTTTTTCTATGCACGACAAAATGAGATGCACCCATTGTGTTTGTAGTTGCCAAAAAAGAGTATTTACGTGTATGGCCTTTACGATTTCTGTTTGACTAAATTGAATCTACAAACTACAGTCGCCAATTGTTCAAATCAAAGCAATTCAGCAGGCAGGATTTTCAACTTCCGATTTCGGAAATGGTTTGAAATACTGCCATCAATCAAGTTTTAGTGCAAGTTAAAACCTTTAAAATACCATTTTAGCCATTAACTTCTCTTTTCAAATGTTTTTAGTCTTATCTTTGGCAATGGTTTTGCGCTAACAAGCCAAGCCATTATGGCCATTATGACATTCCATTACTACAATATTCCACAAATGAGACGCTCGAACTATTACAAGCTATTCACTTTCGGATTTTTAGCATTCTTTTCTTTTCTGAACCAGACTTCGGCACAGGTTTCCACGGAGGGAAAGGATTTCTGGCTGACTTTTTTGCCACATCCAATCCCAGACGATGATAATTTCGATATTTACAAGCCACAAACCATATTTATATTCCTCAGTACCAAGGAAGCTGCTAATGTTACTATTGATTTTCCTTCAGGACCCAATCAGACAGTCGTAATGCCGGCAAATTCTACCCAGAAAATACAAGTTCCTGTTGTTGATTCGGTTACCCCATCTGGAATGATAGTAGAAACAAAAGGAGTAAGAATTATATCGGATGTAAACATTAGTGTTTACACACTCAATAAGTGGAATTCAGTAAGTGCAGATGCCACTATTATATTGCCCAATTTTGCACTCGGAAAAGAATATTACGTAGTTTCCGAATTGATTGACCCCAACCCCTCTGTTAACGACTATGAGTCGGTTGCCTGCATTGTAGCTATAGAAGACGATACTGAAATAGAAATAACCCCTACCCAAAATTTATCTGATGGCAAACCCGCAAATGTGACCTTCATACAAACCTTGGATGCAGGAGAAACCTATATGATTAAATCCTACACCGATTTGAGTGGAACCAGAATTGCCACAGTTTCATCGGCTGATAATGGTTGCAAGAATTTCGCTGTTTTTTCAGGAACAGAACGCACGAGCGTAGGAAGTGGATGTGGCGGAGGTGGTTTTGACCATTTGTCTCAGCAGCTTTATCCGGTAAGCACTTGGGGGAGCAACTTCGTGGTAATGCCTTATCAAAAAAGATTTAATGGAGATGTATTGAAAATTATAGCTGCGAGTGACACCACGGAGGTTACTGTAGGAGACCAATCAAGAACACTCGACAAAGGAGAAGTTTGGGAATTTCTAAGCCCTAGTGAAAGAATTAACAAGGTAACTAATGTTACTTCCGATAAGCCGATTTCAGTAACCCAGTTTAGTACGAGCGTTCCCTGTGACCGATTAGAACAAGCAGGAAATGACATTGGCGATCCATTTATGATTTCCCTAAGTCCGAACGAGCAACTTTTGCAAGAGGTAACTTTCAGTGCTTTCGATGTGTTTGTAGATTCATTTTTCTTCTACACAGATATAATTTCCCCGACAGATGGAGTGAGTGGAATGAAGTTCGATGGAGATGATATTTCCTCCGAATTTCAACTCGTACCAGACAATCCTGAGTTTTCTTACGCTCAATTAGCAGATATTGGAATTGGAAACCATACAATCAACTCTGATAGTGGATTCATCGCCTATGTCTATGGCTATGGAGAAGGTAATTCCATTGAAGAGGTAGGCTCTTATTATGAATCCTTTGGATATGCTACTGGGGCAAGTTTAGACAATTTTGCTGTAGAAATTGAAGTGATTGACAGTGGGCAGTTCATTATTGGAGATTCTAGAACGGTTTGTTTGGGCAATCCAGTTGATTTCTTCCCCAAAATAGATACCTCTATCTATAAATTTTACTCTTGGGACATGGGCGATGGAACTACTTACGATTCTTTGAATGTGGAACATACTTATAACCCAAGCATTCCTTTCGACCAAGCATCAGAACCTTTCAACGTTACTTTCAGAGCTTCAATTTTGCCAAACGATTGTAGTTCCAATCTCTCACTAGAAGGAAACTTTACCGTAAGTGTTATCAAGCCATCATTCAATTTGCCTGGACTTGACTCAGTCTGTAATTTCACAGACTCCGTGTTATATCAAATCACACCAGAAACTGCTGGCGAATTCAATGTTCCCGATTATGTTTGGTCAATCAGTGGAGGAAATATCATTACAGATACCATTGGGAGTAGCATATTGGTAAACTGGGGGGTAAACAATCCAAACGCCTACTTAAATGTAATATCTAGCAATACTTTTGGATGCATTGATACTAATAGAATCAACATAGTAGTTCAAGATACGCTTTCTCCAAAAATACCGATTGGTGCTGATTCGGTATGTTTCGATGATTTGGGTCAGTTGTACAAGGTTCAATTCCCAAACAGAAGAACACACGACTGGTATGTAGAGGGCGGAACAATTACCCCTTTGCCAGAAACAGACACTGCAATATTTGTACAATGGATTCCGAGTGCGCCCGCACACAGGGTTTGGTTCATCGCCAATGATGTTGATAATACATCCTGTGCGGGTCAATCTCCTGTGTTGGATATTTGGATTGGCAATGAAATACAAGGCACATTCTCCAACCAGCAAGACCCAACTTGTAATGATGGTACAGATGGGCAACTGCAATTTACGCCTTCGGGTGGAGTGGGGGAAATTGTCTCCTCAGTTTGGGCGCACGATTCAGGCTTGACCAACCTTTTTCCGCAGAATTTACCTGCTGGGGAATATACAGTAACCGTAACCGATGGGACAGGTTGCTCGGTAGATTTTACAGAATCCATCTCCCAACCCGATACTTTTATAATAGATATTGTTGCCACCGATACAGTTTGTTTCAATGCCAACAATGGAGAGATTGAAATAGACGTACTAAGCGGTGGCGCACAGCCTTATACTTTTGGTTGGATTGGGCTGAACTCGTCAGCTAGTTTTACCTCAACGGCTACTTCTACAAAAGCGATAGATTTAGATGGCGGAAGCTATCAATTTACGATTGGCTACAATGGAATTTGTACTTATACATCCGACCCAATCATAATCGAAGAAAGACCTCAAATCACTTTTGGCATTAGCGGAGATGATTTTGTTTGTAATAATGTCAGTAGGGTTTATACAGCAGATGATGCCACACTGGAATATGAGTGGTTTGTAGAAGGCGGAACGATTGTGGGTTCTAATAAATTAGACGAAGTAAATATTGATTGGGGAAGTGAAAGCACTTCTGCAAAAGTAAGAGCGGTTGCCAGAAATGAATTCAACTGCTTTTCCGATACGCTAGATTTCGATGTGGAAATTTTTGAGCTGAATCCAGTCGCACCACTCGGCAGAACGCAAATCTGTTTCAATGAATTGGACAGCATTCTCTACACACTCACTCCAGACCCAGATTACAATTACCAATGGACTGTCAGTGGCGGAACAATTATAGGTTCAGATTCAGGAGACAGCATTTACGTGAAATGGAATGTAGGCACTCCACCAAAACGATATGTTCTCTACGAGCAGTTCAGCATTATCCCCGAAGACAGAATCTCCTGCTCTTTCGAGTCAGACACACTTTTCATAGCCGATGATTTGGTGGATTTATCCGCCACTTTCGATATGGATTCTGCCAATTGCTTTGGAGAGGCTTCTGGCGAGTTGACTGTTCTGCCAACTGGCGATGCAACGGGCGGTTATTCTTACAGGTGGTTGCACAATGGCTCAACTTCCCCAACTGTTACCAATTTAAAAGCTGATAGTACTTACACCGTAGAAATTACCGATGCGCTTGGTTGCGTTATTTTAGCTTCCGAGGAAGTCCTCCAACCTGATTCTTTGATTTCCCAAATCACAACTATTGTTGACACAACTTGCTTCGGAGAAGGGCAAGGCAGGATTGAAGTAGATGTTTTGAGCGGAGGAACACCTGCTTATGAGTTCAGTTGGATTGGCACAAGCAACTTCTCTTCCTCCGATGAGAAAACTACTGCCGAAAATTTGCCAAAAGGAATTTACAGGTACGTAATCAAAGACAACAACGGACTTTGCACATTCACTTCTGCACCAATCGAAATCATAGAAAGACCGCTGATTACTTTTGGAATAAGCGGAGATGATTTGGTGTGTAATTTCATCACTCGAACTTACAAAGCCGATGTAGAAGAATTCGACTATAAATGGTTTGTAGATGATGAATATGGTGCAATTGTAGGTTTAGACACATTGGATAGTGTTGTAATTGAGTGGAAAGGCGCAAATTCTTCGGCAAGAGTTCGGGCAGTTGCCATAGACCAATTCGGCTGTTCTTCTGACACAACAAATTTTGGAGTGGAAGTTTTTGAACTGAATCCACTCGCTCCAAAAGGCAGAACCCAAATTTGCTTCAATGATTTGAGCGAAGTTTACACACTTCCGATTCCTGCAGATCCTGCCTATGACTACGAATGGTTCGTAGAAGGAGGAACTCTTGAAACTCCTAGATTTGGAAGCAGTGTTTCAATCAGTTGGACTGCTTCAGCAACTAGCAGATTTGTTTACTACACGCAGAGAAGCAATGACGAAAGAGACAAAGATGTCTGCGTTTTCTTTTCCGACACACTCGAAATCCAAGATGCGCTTGTTACGCTTTCCGCTACTTTAGGCACTGACCCCGTGAAATGTTTTGGGGAAAGTACGGGAAGTGTTTTCGTGGAATCCATCAATTCGGCAGGAACTATATCGAAAGATTATTCCCTGGCTTGGCAACATGACTCAAGCATTCCCGACACGCAAGACACGGTAAAGAACTTGCCTATCGGTACTTATTCAGTCATCATTACTTTAACAACTGATGAATCGCTCACTTGTGCCATCACAGAATCGGCAACTATCACTCAACCCACCGAATTGCAACTCATTTTGGATAACAAGAAAGATTTATCTTGCTTTGAGGCTTCCAATGGGCAAGCAAATGGCGAAATCAACGTGAGCACAAGTGGCGGAATAGCGCCTTACAGCTACGTGCTTTTCGATGGCACGGATACGGTTGAGGTAGGGAGTTCAACGAATACTCTGGTGGTCGGAACCTACCTAATTGAAGTGACCGATGCGAATGGTTGCCAGAAGTTCATTGACAATATTGAGATTGGTCAGCCCGATGAGCCAGTTTTCGATACTTCTTTGGGTGCTAATTTCCCAGAGTTAGTCTGTGGTTCAGAAGATGGAACTGGACCTGCATTTACCTACACAGCAGTATTTGACAGCAGATACGATTACACTTGGACTTCGTCAGACGGCAACGTAATCTCCCCGACCACTAATCCTACTTCGGTCATTTGGGGAATTGACTCGTTGATTTATGAACTTGATTTACTGATAGAGTTTGATGATGGCAGAGGCGGAACCTGTGCGCATGACACAACTATACTCTCCTATCCAAACTTTTCAATTGCTGATTCGAGCAAGTTGGAACCTAGCTGTTTTGGCTTTACAGATGGCTCAATCAGCCTGACAATGAATGACCCGACAGCTGATTATAATTACAAATGGGAAACAAGTGCGGATGTAGAAAAAAATCTTGCTAAGCTAGATAGTATCGGTACAGGAAGCTATGGAGTAGTTATATCTACCGAAATTAGCAGTCAAGTATGTACAATCAAAAGACAAATTTTCTTGGGTCAGCCCACACAATTAGGAATCGCCAAACCAATCAGGGCAACTGAAGTGCTTTGTGCTGGCGAGTCGAATGGCGCATTCACAATTTCAGGAAGCGGGGCAACTCCAGCCTATTCTTACAAATGGGAAAATGATGACAAAGAAGTTGTCGGGAGTAGTGCTACAGTTACAGGATTGCCATTTGGTGACTATCGCGTTTTCATTACTGATTCAAAGGACTGTGAATTTGATACTTTGCTAAGAGTAAATGAACCGCTTCTATTAGACGGAGATAGCAGTATTATATTGAATCCAACCTATTGCCTTGCCAACACGGGTTCTGTAGAGTTAAGCCCAGGCGGAGGAACGCCTCCTTTCACTTTCGTTTTCGATAGTGGGCAAGCAGATGGAAATCTGAATTTCAACCTACGCCCTGGCGGACCTTGGAGAGGAATAGTTATTGACCAAAACGACTGCCGAGACACGGTTTTCTATGATATAAAACTAGAAGTCCCCGAAGTGAAATTTGCCGAAGCTTTCACTCCAAACTACGATGGCGTGAATGACCTGTTTGGTCCCGTGATTTCTTGCCCAGAATTCATTGAAGGAACTGGAAATACAGAACCTACCGTAGCTTTCAAAATCTATGACCGATACGGCAATCTGATTTATTCAAGCTCCAACCCTAATGATGCAATGTGGAATGGAAAAATTGAAGACAAAGATGGGAAGGCAAAACAGAATCAAAAAAATGCTCCTTCGGGCAGATATAATTACTTCATTGACTACAGAGTTACCTTAGATGGAATTCCCTACCATATTGTGAAGGAAGGCTCTGTGTTGTTGATTAGGTAAGAATTAGCTAGTTGGATTTATAAATGTTCACATACAGATTAACTGTATGTGAACATTTTTTTATTCGTTGAACAAAACAACTTGATTTTGGTAAACTTGCGGAGGTTGAACATTGAATTTCTGTATTCATCACTTGCTAACTGGTAGGTTTAGATTTGCAACAAAATTCAATCAATCAACCCATTCTGAAACAGAAAGAATTCACTCATATCTAATTGATGGAAAATATATTCATTATTCTTGGTTTCCTGCTGGCCGCTTATTCTGTCATTGCCAATGATGCCATTCAAACACTAGGCACATTTTTGAGCTCCAACCGAGATAAAAAATGGTGGGTTCTCTGGATTTTCGCTGGCGGAATTCTGACTGCAACCATGGTTTACGGCTGGGCGGGTTATAGCGGAGACGTTTCCTACGGGCGTTTGGTTTCCATTTCCCCAGAATTGCCCTCGCCATTTCACTGGTGGTATGTGTTGCCTCCTTTGGTTCTGATGTTGCTGACCCGATTTGGTATTCCCGTAAGCACTACCTTCTTGATTTTGAGTGTTTTCTCCATTGCAGGAATGGAAAATAGCACTACAGGAGAGATTTTCTTGGATTTTTTCGACTTCAGCACCAAGCCAGGAAGTATGCTGAAAAAATCGCTGATTGGCTATGCCTTGGCAATTACGGTCGGATTGATTGTATATGCAGTCATCACAAAATTCCTAGAGAAGCGGTTCATCAATACAGATATTACCAAAAACAACAAACGCTTATGGACAGTTCTTCAATGGCTTTCCACAGGAAGTTTGTGGAGTGTTTGGCTGATTCAGGATTTGGCAAATATCTATGTTTATTTGCCTCGTCAGCTAGAATTATGGCAGTTGGTGGCTTCCCTTGTCGTGCTTTTGAGCATTCTAGCCTATATTTTCAAGTCGAATGGTGGGGAGATTCAGAAGATTGTAACCTCCAAAACCAACACTACGGACATTCGCTCGGCAACAATCATTGATTTTATTTACGCCATGATTCTGCTGTTCTTCAAATATTATAGCGATATCCCAATGAGTACAACTTGGGTATTTGTCGGTCTTTTGGCAGGTCGGGAAATCGCAGTAAACTTCCTTTTAAATTTTCCAGACAAAAAGAAAGTATTCGGAATTGTAATCAAAGATTTGGCAAAAGTTACCGCAGGGTTGTCGGTCAGTATTTTGCTAGTGCTGCTTATTCATGCCATCACTTCGTAAAGAGTACAAAGTCGGAAGTCTTTGGTCTAAAGTAAGTACAAGGTAACTACTCAGTTGGCGAATTAGCGAGTTGGCAAATTAAAAAAAAATGAGCGATTCCAGCCTACAAAACAGAATATTGTATTGTTTTTCCTGTTTTCATACATACTACTGGACATGAGTGAAAAGCTGGCGGTGTACGCAGTTCCCGCCAGTCTTAGAACGGTTTCTAGCCTGCACATTGGCAGGTCTTTCAGACACTGCCAAGTGCTAAAATTGACCCATATCCAGTAGTATGGTTTTCATACACATTAGAGTTGTTGTCTTCTGATTATCAAGTAATTACAATTATGCTGGTAGCTTACTATTTTCATGCGCTCTAGATGATGGCTTCCCCGAATAGCGCAGTACAATTTGTACAACGCTCTTCTAGAGCGTTCTCAATGACAGTATCAGATTAGTCATTCAGTTTCCATAAGAAAACAGATGACTTATTTGCTATGAAAATCTGCAATAATCTGATTTTCAAGAAGTAACAACTCTATTGTACTATTTCTTATTCAGGTTCTTTTATTGTACTATTCAAAGATTATTTGCATGCTACATGACAATTTTTCTCAATAGCTTAAATTTCAGCTTTTCTACCTCCCCTAACCCCTCCAAAAGGAGGGGGATTTAGCTCCTTCCCCTTTTAGGGCAGGGGTGGAGTGTGGTAAAATAGTGGCTTTCAAAAATTGTCATGTAGTATGGGTTATTTGGCTAATTTGAGTATTTATTCAAATCATTTCGACTATAAAAATACTAATTCAATTTAAAAGTTACATTTAAATTCTTCGTGTAATTTATAATACATTGAAAATTAATAACTTAAACAACCTGAATAGTTACAGTACAAAATAAGAAGTTGGATGGTCGATGCCATAGTAAATTACGTATTAACAATCAGTATTTTACAAAAGATAAGATGTTACGATAATTTCGTCTGACTACTGAAATACAATTCTTTACTTTGGACTAAAGACTAAAGACTAAAGACTAAAGACTTTATACTTCGGACTATTTCAAGCCGAATCCTCAATTTCATCTACCACAACTCTCAAAATCTGATCGCCTCTTCTTAGCTTTTGGATTACATCAAAACCCTTGTCTCGTAGTTTGCCAAAGCAGGTATTGTTTTCATCGAAGCTTTCCAAACCTTGCCTTCCCAAACAGAGGAAAAACTGCGAGCCATTTCCATTCTCGGCAGTATGCGCCATGGAAATCACTCCAAAATCATGTTTTCGTTTATTGTCCAACTCATCTTTGATGAAATAGCCACAACCGCCCGTTCCATCGTTGTTTGGGCAACCTGATTGGATGAGCAAATCTGATTCATATTTGAAGAAAAGCAGTCCATCGTAGAATCCCTGCTCTGCCAAAGTGCGGAAATGCTCTACGGTTTTTGGCGTGTCTCCAGCATACAACTCAAAATCCATGAGTCCTTTGTTTGTGTGGATTTCGGCAACAATCATTAGTTCAGATAGTAAAGTGATGAAATGGCAAAATAGCAACAAATCCATATCTATAAATTAGACATGGACTTTATACTTTACCTCAAATTCTTGATTTAATTTCCGTTCCTTATCATTCAAACAGCTACTTTCTATATGAACAATTCATAACAACCAACCAATTTTGTTGCGAGACCAACAACATTCTTGCGATGAAACTTGTTGGTCTCGCACCTTTTGAAAGTTTCAACGCTTTATAAATCTAATTTGATTTTATGAAATTGGGTGCTTGGTTCATGTAATGGCTAAGACCAACAAGGGCGTATAGTTTTTCTGAAACTGATAACTGTTTACTAAGCCGTTGTTGGTCTTAGCCTGTAAAAAATTCGCTTATCATTCAAACAGCTACTTTCTATATGAACAAATCATAACAACCAACCAATTTTGTTGCGAGACCAACAACATTCTTGCGATGAAACTTGTTGGTCTCGCAACTTTTGAAGGTTTCAACGCTTTATAAATCTAATTTGATTTTATGAAATTGGGTGCTTGATTCATGTAATGGCTAAGACCAACAAGGGCGTATAGTTTTTCTAAAACTGATAACTGTTTACTGAGTTCTGAAAATCAGCTTTGCCTTCTTTCCAGTTCGTCTCTGATTTTGGCGGCACGTTCGTAGTCTTCGCCATCTATGGCTTCTTGCATTAAGCCTTGCAGTTTGTCTGTGGAGACATCTTGCAGTTTGGCTGGCATTTTTTCCGACTTTTTTGAGGCTGATTTCTCGGTTGGAGTGGGCGAGATTCCTGCTTCTTCTTGCTCAATATCGCTCATGGTAATTCCCGCTTCGTTCAGAACGGAATTGTAGGCGTAAATTGGCGCATTGAAACGCACTGCAATGGCAATGGCATCGGAAGGGCGAGCATCCATTTCTGTGAAGTTCGTGCCATCGGCAAAACTGCAAATCAGCTTGGCAAAGAAAACGCCTTCTCGCAAAGATGAGATAATTACTTCATGAACTTCCACCTCGAAGCTGTCGGCAAAGGTCTTGAATAAGTCGTGGGTCATTGGCCTGCCCGACTTGATGTTTTCAATCTCCAGAGCAATTGCCTGCGCCTCGAACATGCCAATAATGATTGGCAGTCGCTTCGAGCCAGCTTCTTCGCCTAAAACCAAAGCGAAAGAACCTGATTGGGAATGGCTTTGAGACAGCCCTAATATTTGTAATCTTTTCTTATCCACAAATAAAGATGATTTCTAATTGGATAGTATGAAACAAATAATGCTATTGCTATAAGAAAAGCGCAAGCAGATACTTGCACTATGATTTCTTTCGGTTTAGTATTATTTGATTACAACTAACTCTAATTGTTTAAAATAGTATGACTCCAAAATGGGTTTGGAGCAGTTGGATTTATAATTTACGAAATTATCCTAGCTTCGTCAATTTGCAACCAAATAATTAACTGAATCTGCGCCCCAAAGTTTACGAACTATTCAGATTTTTGGAAATGTTTCCAGCCTTGTGCCTGAATGGGAATCATTTGTTGCGCCCTAGTTACCAATGTCAAGCCTTTCGATGCTTCCGTGGTGTAACCAATTGGCGTAATATCTTGGTGGTTCTCAATTTTCTTAAAATCTTCTTGGTCAATCGTGAAAAGCAATTCGTAATCTTCCCCGCCATTCATGGCAACCGTGGCAATTGGAATTTGGAATTCTTTGGCGGCAACCTCGGCAACTTCGGCTTCGACAGGGAGTTTTTCTTCATAAATTACGCAACCTAAATCAGATTGTGTGCAGATATGGAAAAGCTCGGAAGCCAAGCCATCGGAAATGTCAATCATGGAAGTTGGCACAATTCCCTTTTCCAAGAACTCATGAACGATTTCTGTTCTGGCTTCGGGTTTGAGTTGGCGTTCTACAATATAATTATAGTCTTCGAGTTTGGGTTGCATCTTTTTGTTTGCCAAATAGACTTGTTTCTCACGCTCCAACACCTGCAAGCCTAAATATGCTCCGCCCAAATCTCCTGTTACACAAATGACATCGTTCTTTTTCGCTCCATTTCTATAAGCGAGGTTGGATTTTTTGGCCTGCCCAAATGCGGTTACGGAAATTACCAATCCACTTCGGGAAGTAGTTGTGTCTCCTCCGATCAAATCCACTTTATATTTCTCGCACGCTAAATTTATTCCCTCATAAATCGCCTCTATTGCTTCTACGGAGAAACGATTGCTCAACCCGATATTTACCAAAACCTGCGTAGGCAAAGCATTCATGGCGGCAATGTCAGAGAAATTGACTGCCATTGCCTTGTAACCCAAATGCTTTAAAGGCATGTAGGAAAGGTCGAAATGAACTCCTTCCAACAGCATATCAGAGGAAACCACGGTAGTTTCTCCCTCGTTCAAAACTACGGCAGCATCATCTCCAATTCCTTTCTGAGTGGTAGAATTATAGGTTTTTACCGAAGATTTGATTCGGTCTATCAATCCAAATTCTCCTAAGTCCTCTATTTCTGTTCGTTCCAATTTTTTTGCTTTTGTTTGAAGAGTTGCAAAGATACGGTTTTGTGGGAATAGTAGCGTTTATTTCTTGTGGAGAATAGAAACAACAAAAAAAGGAGTCGGAAAACTCCGACTCCTTGTGATAGATAAAAGAATTATGAGTGCGAAACAGATAAGGAATGGGGATTAAATAAATGCGTGTTTTGTCTCAGTTTATTTTTGAGGTCGGGTCGGGCCACGCTGGCCACGCTAGCTAGTTTAGCCGTTCCCGGCCGGGACTAAAAAATGTGGCATAGCACTGGAGCGCCAGTCCGATGGAGCGCCAGTCCGATGGAGCGCCAGTCCGATGGAGCGCCAGTCCGATGGAGCGCCAGTCCGATGGAGCGCCAGTCCGATGGAGCGCCAGTCCGATGGAGCGCCAGTCCGATGGAACACCAGTCCGACACTACGGCACATTTTTTATACCCACAATGGGATTGCCCCAATGGAATTGGAAGAATACACAGCGTGTCCCGAACCAAAAAGAAGCAAGGGGCAGTCTTACTGAGAAAACAGCATCTTATTTATTTTCCGTTCCTTAGTTCTACTTTAAGACTCTAACCAAAGTGGTTATTAAAATGTGTTCTAATCAGCTTTTTTCGTTTTGAAATTAAAAAAAAGTTGTCGTGCCTGTCAGAACCTTAGTTCTGACAGTTCTCGGATTCTCAAATCCGATGAAAATGACACATATATTAGTATCAAGAGCATCTTTTTTCTAGAGTCTTAAAGTAGAATTAGTGAAAGAGTTTAAATGACAAGCTAATTGGGACTAATTATTTATTAGAGTTTATTTCTACTTTAAGACTTTAGATAAAATCATACTTAAAATATAAGTTTGGCTAGAATCTTAAAGTAGAAATAATAAAGCTACAAAATCCAAATCACATACTGTATTCATTCCCAAATCAACTCCTCAACCCTTCCGTTCCAAATAAGCCAAAGCCATTTTGATTTTCTCATAGCTGATTTCCTGATTCAGATGCTCGTAAATGGGTTTTAAGCCTTCTGGATTTTTTAACTCTTCAACCGTTTTGCCAATCACTTCTATTTCTTCTGGCGTTACGAATTGGTAAACGTCTATGTTGAAACCGTGCACGTACAAATAGGAAATATGCGATTCCACGGTTTTGACGTTCATTTCTCGTTTGCCGGCAATTTCATAAACCGACAAACCTTCCTCATACAATTCTAAAGTCAGTAGGTAAGTGCTTCCCTTAATTTTCATTCCTTCTTTTGCCATATTTCGGACAAAACGTAAAATCTCATCTAAAAAAGTTTTGCCATAAGTCTTGAATTTCTTTTCGCCCACACCAGAAATTTTATGCATGGCTACTTCGGTAACTGGCATTTCCTCGGACATTGCCTGAATACTCGCATCGTTGAAAACAAGATAAGGCGCAATTCCTTGGCTGTCGGCAATCTCTTTCCGCAAGTTTTTGAGGATTGCGAAAAGGTCTTCTTGCAAAACCTCCTTGTCAGATTTTGGTTTTTCTGTGGTAATTTTCTCCGCTCGTTCCGCTTCTGTTTCACGAGTCAGTTTTATTTTTCTGCCCTCAAAAAGGATGGCGTTGCTGGCATTGTTGAGTTTGAGCGAATGACCTTCATCGTAGGCAATATCCATTAAACCCATGTTCAGCATTTGATAAAGCAACATTTGCCAATCGAAATAGCTGATGTCCGAACCTGCTCCGTAAGTTTTGATTTTATCGTAGCCGTTGTCAACCACTTCTTTTTTCCGAGAACCACGCAAAATGTCAATCAGCAAAGTCAGGCTGACTCGTTGCTTCAATCTGGCAATGGCAGAAAGTGCCTTTTGGGCAATCAAAGTGCCATCGAAAGTAGTAGGCGGATTTTTGCAGACATCGCAGTTGCCACAATCCTTATCTACTTCATCGCCAAAATAACTGAGCAGAATCCTTCTTCGGCAAATCGTAGATTCGGCAAACTGTTGCATTCGCTCCAACTTGGCAATCTGCAAATCGGGCTGTCCACTTTGCGAGGCGAAATCGTGCAACATCATCACATCCCGATAGCTGTAAAAAAGCAAAGTATCGCTCGGCAATCCGTCTCTTCCTGCTCTGCCAATTTCTTGGTAATAACCTTCAATATTTTTGGGGAGATTATGGTGGATTACCCAACGCACATTCGATTTGTCAATCCCCATTCCGAAAGCAACCGTGGCGCAAATAATGGGTACTTTGTCCTTAATGAACCATTCTTGCACTCTCGCACGGTCTTGCGCATTCATTCCCGCATGGTAAAACCCTGCGCTAATTCCTGCCTCATTCAACTTGTCGCTCACTTGCTCGGTCTGTTTCCGACTCAGGCAATACACGATTCCAGATTGGTTGGGCCGTTTCTGAACGAAGGCTAAAATCTGCTGTATTTTCTTCTGCCCAGGCTTTACCGACAAACTCAAATTGGGTCGGTCAAAAGAGGAAATAAATTCGGTTGGATTGTGCAGACCCAACTGATTGACAATATCTTTCCGAGTGGTTTTGTCTGCCGTGGCGGTCAGCGCAACTACTGGCGTGTTCGGGAAATTTTGCTTTAGAAGTTGGAGTTTTGTGTATTCTGGCCTGAAATCGTGTCCCCAACTGGAAATACAATGCGCTTCATCAATGGCGAACATACTGATTTTCGTACGCTGCATGAAGCTGAAAAAGCCTTGGCTCAACAACTTTTCTGGCGAAACATAAAGCAGTTTGATTTCCCCGTCAATCACTTTATTCTCAACTTCCATCTGCTCTTTTCCGTTCAAAGAGCTGTTGATAAAAGCGGCTGCAACTCCGTTTTCCCTCAGGCCTACTACTTGGTCTTGCATCAGCGCAATCAGCGGGGAAACCACCACGCAAGTCCCTTCGGAAATCAGCGCAGGAATTTGGAAACAGATGGATTTCCCTCCGCCAGTTGGCATGAGAACGAGTGTATCATTTCCGCCCAAAATATTTTCTATAATCTCTGCCTGCATCGGTCGGAAAGTATCGTATCCGAAATAGGTTTTGAGGGCTTGTTTGGCTTGTTCCATTTTTTGAAAGTATCAAGTAGTGAGTATCGAGAATCAAGACAAACGGTTCTGATTTTCTTTATTTGCTAAATTGTTGGGCAACGAAATGGCAAAAATAGCGAGAAACGGAGGGAATGGCAAAAGGGAAATGAATTTTATGATTTATAATCTTCAGGTTGTATTGGGACAGAATTTATATGAGAGTCCCAAAAGGGCGATACAAACTTAGGAACGGAAATTAAATAGTGTCATTTTTCCCATTCCTTATCATCCAAACGAAACACTTTTTATAGTAATCCACGCTGACCCAAGAAAACAACACAAATAAAAAAGGCTACCATTGCTGGTAGCCTTTTTTTGGAAAAATCTATGCGTAAATAAATACTAAAGTACTTTTACGTTTACTGCATTCAATCCTTTTCTTCCCTCTGTAAGTTCAAACTCCACTTCATCACCCTCTCTGACATCGTCTATCAAACCTGATACGTGTACGAAATACTCCTTTCCTGAACCTTCCTCACTGATGAAACCAAAACCTTTGTCATCATTGAAAAACTTAACTGTTCCTTTGTTCATTGTAATAATATTAAATATTGATATTTTGAAAGTGCAAAGATACTATTAAATAAGTTCTTATGCCAAATAGAAATTCATATTAAGACTTATTTGTTCAAATAGTTTGCAAAATCTACTAGCAGGTTATGTGAAGGCATTTTTTTGTCAGAAAAATCTGGTTGTCTGACAATTTTTGTGGAGTAGCCTTCAAGCGAGGACGCTTAAAGGAGAAGGCGCATTTCTGCGCTTTTAGCGCAGAAATGCGTATTGGTTTTTACTGTTTACTAAACACCACAAAATTTGTCAGACAACCAAAAATTTTATTTGGGAAAAAATGGAAGGATAATGAGGTTGTAAGTAGTCAGATAAAATTATTGTAACACCTTGTCTTTTGTAAGATACTGATTATCAATACATAGTTTGCTACTTTCTATTTGTACTTCAGCCCAATGCCCTAGAACTTTGTACTCACGACTAAAGACTTTGGAGTCTTTGCCTAGAAAGGATAGCCAATTCCGATATTTAGTACCGATTGTCCACTTTCTCCTAGTGGAGTTTTCAATCCTATATTGTCTCCGATAAAGCGTTCGCCTGCGGGTCTGGCGGGGTCAAACATTTTCACGCCAATATCGAATCGAATTAGTAGGAATGAGAAGTCAAGACGGATTCCGAAACCTGCTCCTACCGCCAATTCGCTTAGGAAATCTTTAGGCTCAAATTTGGAGCCTTCTTGCTCAATGCTCTCACTCAAAGTCCACACATTGGAGGCATCTACGAATAGTGCACCATCTATAAAGCCGAAAATATTGGTTCTAAGTTCTACGTTTCCTTCTATAATGACTTCTCCTGGTTGCTCTAGGCTATAATCGAAAGTGCCATCTTCATTTTCTGGTGGAGTGAAAGAACCCGGCCCTATTCGTCTTGCCCGCCAAGCACGGTTGGAGTTGCTTCCTCCAGAAAAGAAGAATTTTTCGTAGGGCAAAACATCCGTTCCCGAGCCATAAGGTTTGGCAACTCCTGCATGTAGTCTTGTGGCAATTAAGCTGCGCTGTGCAAGGGGAAAGGAAAAGCGCTGGTCAAAGGCAAATTTGTAGAATCTGAAATAACGTAATCCGAAAACCTCTTCTTTGCTACTTATGAGCGTTCTGTTGATTAAGTTCAGATAAGTACCGCCAGATTCCGCAAATAGGCGAATGTAGCGAGATTTCCTATCGAAGCTTCCGTAGTTTTTGCTTGCCTTGGTATAGGTAAAAATCGTGCTGGAGACCAATGACCTGTCAAAACTATTGACGAGTGAATTCCCTCCGCTCGCCAAGTTCTCTAATAACCTCAGAAATGATGAATCAATTTTAGAGGTATTGATTACTGCCAAATCCAACAAACTAATGCTGAATTGGGCATTGTTTTTATTTTGCCATTGGTAGGTAATTGCAGATTGCACATTTTCTCTAGCGTATTCCGCCCTTTCTATAGAAGAATATCCGCCAGAAATAGTGGTTTGTGGCAAACGATAGGCAACTAACTTTTTCCATTTGGCAGGAATCGGAAAAAGGATTCGTGGAAAAGTAACGGAGCCATTAATTCCCCACTCCAAACTTCTATAACTGTTGTCTGGGTCGGTAAAACCTGTTTGCGCTTCCAAGGCGAATCTCGCTCTCAGCTCAAAAATCTCTGCACCCCTGAAAATATTTCTATTCAGGTAAGAGCCTGAAACAAATGGACCTGGCAATGATTGCGTGACATTTAAACCGCCTTCCGCAGTAAGTTGATATTTCGGGTAGGGGCTGGCAAAAATGTAGGATTTGAACTCTCCACCCGTAGTGTCGTATTTAATGTTGATGAATTTGAATATATTCAATCCAGCCAAAGACCTTTGCGTTTCTTCCGTGGCAGTTTGGCTGTAGAGACTATCTTTCCGAATGAATACTTTGCTGTCGAGTATTTTTTTGGAATATTTCGTGCCTTCTTGAATATAAGTAATGTCTTTGTAGAATAACGTATCTGTCTTGGCATTGTTTCTCCCGACTTTGGCATTTACATCAGTTTGCACAATCACAGTATCGACCCTGAAAAGTTTGTGGCTCGATTCATCTTGCGGATTTCGTATAATTGTTTTTACATGCGCTTTCCGATTTCCCATTGTAGTATCTACCTCGAATAATATGTAGGATTTGACGAAATCGAAATAGCCATGGTCTTTCATTAGGCGGTAAATTCTCAGGCGTTCCGATTCTATATTGCTCTCATCGTATCTCTTTCCTGCCTTTAGGTTGGATTTTGCCAAATAGTCTGTCATCAAATCATTGACTGCTGAGTCTGGTATTTGGTACAGTAGCGAATCTACGATGTGCGGTTTCCCCTCCTTTACGTAATAGATAACGTCAACTTTCTTATTCGATGAATCTGTTTTGTAACTGACCTCTCCAGAAAAATAGCCTTCATGTTTCAGGTATTTTTGCATCTGTTCTACGGTGGCGTTTATGTTGGAGGAGTCATAAATGCTCGGAGGTTCGCCCACAGAAGTCATCAGCCAGTTTCCTTCTTCCAATTTCTTTTTGAGACTTTGCTCCCTTTTATCGACCTTTACGGCTATTTTCCCAATTTTCGATTTCAGTTTCAGCGTATCTCTACGGATTTCCAACTCGTTCTCTTCCGTAATTTCCTTTTGTTGGATTGAGTCGATTTCAGTCTTGATAGTTTCTATTTCCATCTTCAATTCCTGAATCTTGTTGGACATTTTGGTGGAATCCTCCTCTATGTTCTTGTCATATTTCCGCTTCCCAATATAATACAAACTCAAATAAGGAGTGAAAGGCAACAAGAGTATTTTCCGATTTGGTTTTTGTCTGTAAAAAGCCTCCAATTCCAGCACATCAATTTTCTCGTTCCCTACAATTTTTTGGTTGAAGAGCAGATACTCGTTTTCCTTGAGGTTTTTGGTAGGCACGCAACTCCAGATTCCAGTAAATAGAATCAGGAAAACAGACAGTTTGCGCACCGTTTGTTTGAGATTATGTGGGGAATTAGTCTTTTTCAAAAGATAAATGCGAAATAGTAAACGAATAAGTGTTGAAATACTTACCTCTGATAATCTTTTAGAGTATGTTTGGATTGTTTTTTTTGGAATTTCACGAGATTTTCAAAATAGGCTTTCTAGGCATTTTTGAGACGTATAGCCAAAGCTATGTGGGAAAAAAAAAGAAGAAAGACCTTTTGAAAAGCCGTAAAAACTCAAATAAAGTCGATTCAAACATGCTCTAACAATCAGCAAGAAAATTTTAAGCCAAACACAATAGATACCGAGAGTATTTCCATGCTCCAAGGCACAATAGCAGAATATGAGTCAATAATATAATGATGGCAAAATCATTCCTGTGTCTCAAAGCAAGTAAACTCCCACAAGAAATTGATGTTCAAATTTCTTGTGGGAGTTTTTTTAGGAATGATTTTTTTGTTGGAAAAGGCTATAAACCAGCCAATTCTTTCTGAACACTTTCGTAGTAATTCTCAGCTTTTTTCTTGAACGAGCTGCTCGGATATTTATCTATAAAGTAAAAATAGAGCTTGGTTGTCTCTTGGAAACGCTCAGTTTTATAAGTCAGGTAACTCAATCTAGCTAATTCGTACTGCGACTCCAACTGGCGAAAAACTGCTTCTTCTTTCATTTTGGAGTCTGGGAAGTTTTTTCGGAAGTTGTCATAAGCAATTGTGGCCGCTTTATACTTCCGCAACCTTTGGTAAAGTTCAGCAATCTCAAAGGCTTTTTCCTCCAACTTTGCCCTTAAATCCAGAATTGACTTTTCTGCTTCTGCCACATATTCGCTTTCTGGGTAGCGGTTAATGAAATCTTGCAAAGCATTGATGGTCTGCTCCGTACCCGATTGGTCGAGGTTGAATTGCGGAGTAGCAACAGCTTGCGATTTGGCACTCATATATAATGCTTCCTTGGCAAAGGCACTTCGCTGGTAATTATCGTGGAAAGTCTTGAAATAGTAGGAAGCCAAATCGAACTGCTTTTGGTTGAAATGACAATAAGCATAATAGTACTGTACCTTTTCTGCCTGTGGCTTGCCAATAATATCTGGAATCAAATCCTCGAAAACAATTCCCGCCTTTGCATATTCCTCTTCTTCGTAGAACGAAACGGCCGCATTGTAGCGTTCAGTTACATCATTAGATTTTAATGTCCTTTGTAAATTACTGCATCCACCGGAAATGAATGCGAAGAGTATAATGGCAAAAAAAATATTTTTCATCAGATTTGAATAGTTTCATTTCTAGCACTTTGTGCCAAACAATATTTTGCCTACTTCAACAAAAATTGAATATTGAGAATATAACAATCAAAAATAGGATTGATTACTCGTAGGAACGCCAAAGTTAACAACTCTCTTTTTTAGCAGGCAGATTTTGGGGAATAAATATTGTTAAGCTTTGGATTGACATACGGTTCGTCTATTTGCTAGGCTCGTAAGAATAGTAAGTTATCCATTCTAGCAAGTTTTGTACAAGAATGTGTACGTCTGTGCTTGGGTTGGCATTTATTGGTTTTGTGTTATTATGGTACTCCTTGAGTTTCACAGCTCTCTCAATTGCTTTGTCTCTATTCCCTTTTTCGAAAACTATCTGAAGAGTTCTAGGGTCAATTTTTTTGTGATTATATTCATAATCAGAATATTCGTCAAATTTTTGAAATTCTTCTTTCAATAGCTGATATATTTCCTTTCTTGATAAGGGCAATTCTTTCTGAATGTTCTTAAAATGAATCAATAACCAAAGCTCGAACACCTCATTGCTGAATGCTATATCAATTTTCTCATCCTTAGCTGTCTCAAAAGCATTGTCAAAATTTGATATTTTAGATAAGTTTTCGTCTGCATCATCTTTGTCAAATACTACCCAGACAGCATCTACTTCTTTCTTAGCTTCTCTAGCGAGGTTGTTGCGTTCTAAAACAGCTTGTTTTACCACCCCTTTTGGGTCTTTTCCAGCACCAATGGTTTTCAGATATAGGGTTTCAGCAGGTATTTGTTTTTTATATTTCTCAAAATAACTTGGCTCAGTTTTTTCATCTTCACATACAATTAGAAAGAGATATTCATATCGTTTAAATCTGACAGGTCTTTTCCTTGTCTCTTTCTCAGCAATCGCTTTGAGTTTACCCTTTTTCGCCATCGGTAATTAGATTTAGTGAGTGAAAATCAGCAAGAATTGGAATTGCTCCGTAACGCCCCTCAAAGTATCTTTTTTCTTTATCCGTGTCTGGTCTTTCTTTAGAGTTATTTATATATCGAAAGTCCGAAAGAGAATATATTTCAGTAGATTCCCAATGGTTTTTCTCGGCAAAATATATTTGGTCTCGTCTTAGGGTAGAATAAGAGAGTAGATTAGTGTCATGAGTAGCGAAAATAAGCTGTGCATTGTTCGGATTACTCTTTCCGTCTAAAAAAAGACCAATCGTTTCGATTGTCATGATAGGATGGAGTTTTGCTTCAATTTCATCAATTATAAGTACCCCACCGTTCGTCAATGTTCGTAAAATAGGTCCACTCAAATGAAGTGCTTTATTCGTGCCAGCAGACTCTCTTTCTCCAAAATCCCAAGCGATGGTTTCAGAAGATTTCTCTCCGTGTACTGCATAGATGTTGTGTACCGCTTTTATTGAGTAACTTTTTGAGCCTTTGAGAAATTTAGCAAGTTTGTCTTTTTCAACTTCGTCTAAATTCTCTGGGAGTTCACTAGAATCAAAGTCTTTGGTTTTTATATCAATCTTGACAAGACCCAATCCTAGTTTTTTCATGTACTCATTTATTTTCCCTTGATAGGACTCGTCTGCCCACAATTCGACTGTGCCAAAAACTTCGGTAGTTTCGTTATTCAACCCATCAATCATTTGGAAGTTCCTAAACCATTGAAATATAGTTTTCGCCTCTTCAATATTGAACATATCACATGTAGAAAGAAAGAGTGCATTTGGTCTAGTTGCTTCAATTGCAGTATCTATGATTTTACTATTCCCATTCAACCCCGAAGAAACATCAATTACATCCTCTTTTCTCATAAAAAGATAAACTTCCCTACCCGAAACTTTTCTGTATAGCCATTCTGAAACTATTTTATCACGAAGAAACTCTAAACCGTATCTATACTTTATTTCATTTATGACAAATGTTACCTCAAATTTGGTCGGTTTGTTTGCCCAACCCTTTCTAAGTAGAAAAGGGTCATAAGGCAGTTTTGTGGTGGAGGAAGAGCGTGCAGAGAGGTTCACTATCTTATCGAGCAGGCTCATTGATAGAAGCAAGTTGCTTTTGCCACTTGCATTAGAACCATAAATTGCAATGGCATTTAATGCCATGTATTTTTTCGATACAATGATATTGTCCTCTCCCTTTTTTTTACTGGGAATGAGACTTAATATTTGCTCTTCTCCAATAGAGCGGTAGTTCGATACCTTGAATTCTAGCAACATATATGTTTTCGTATTATTTTCACAAATATAGCCATGTTCATTACAAATTCTAATCAGAAACCGTGTATTTTTGAATGATGTTAAATGATTCTTTACGAGTTCTTCCAGAAAAATGATTCCCCAAAAAACCAAACAATTCATTCTCGACCACCTGAATCACGATTTGGTGGATTTGGCTCTGAAGGCGAAGAATTTCCCTGAAATTGATATTCCTCTCGCCATTTCCCAAATTCATGGAATGCGAAAGGCGAAGGAGAAATTGCCCAGTTGGTTGGAGCATGAGGATATCGTATTCCCTCCGAAAATCTCGATGGAGCAATGTTCTTCGGAGGAGACCGCAAAGTTCAAAGCTAATTTGGTAAGCGGAAACAGAATGGCAGATTTGACAGGCGGATTTGGCGTGGATTCGTTCTATTTCTCGAAAAAAATAGCTTATTTCGATTATTTTGAGCGACACGAAGAGTTGGGTAAGGTTGCGCAACACAATTTCAAAGCTTTCGGAACCGACAATGTGAGTTTCCATTTTGAAGATGGCATGAGTAAAATCCGACAGGCAACAGAAAAGTACGATTGGATTTACCTAGACCCAGCCCGAAGAGACGGAAATCAGCAAAAAATGGTTGGATTTGAGGACTGCGAACCAAATGTGTTGGAGAATTTGGAAATGCTTTTGGGGAAATCGAAAAATGTGTTGCTCAAAGCTTCGCCCATGTTGGATTTGAAGCAAGCGGTCAGGCAACTCA
The DNA here is from genome assembly GCA_963729615.1 of uncultured Cytophagales bacterium. Taxonomy (GTDB): domain Bacteria; phylum Bacteroidota; class Bacteroidia; order Cytophagales; family Flammeovirgaceae; genus JBLIFI01. The sequence goes on along the minus strand of CAVSOI010000012.1, from coordinate 39,518 downwards.
ACTCAGAAAAAGCTTCGGTAAAGCAAATTTGGATTGTTTCACTCCAAAACGAATGCAAAGAATTACTTTTCCAAATCACTTCATCGCCTTCCGAAAATCCTGAAATCCATGCAGTGAATATACTGAAGGATGGCGAGGTTGACATTTTCTCAGGAAGCTGGAAATCGGAAATGGAATCAATCATTTCTGTCTCCAAACCGAAACACTTTTTATACGAACCGAACTCGGCAATTATGAAAAGTGGGCTTTTCAACACGCTTGGCAAGCAGTTCAATTTATCTAAAATCCACGCCCACAGTCATCTTTTTTTTTCAGATAAACTGATTGAGGATTTCTCTGGGCGAGTTTTCAACTGTTTAGAAGTTTTGAAATTCAACAAAAAGGAAATTTTGAAGCGACTTCCAAACAAAAAAGCGAACATTACAACACGTAATTTTCCATTGACTGTTGCCGAAATCCGAAAAAAAACAGGAATTTTTGATGGAGGGGAAATATATCTTTTTGCCACAACAGATGCCAAAAACAACAAAATAGTATTGCTATGCAAGAAATTATGAACGCATTTACTTTTGTTGACAGCTAAAATGCCTTAGTTATTCTGTACTACAATTTTTTTCCTAAAAATGTCTCGTACCTTTGCTGGGCAAAATGTTTTACATTGCAATCAAAATTGGCATTTCCAAATGAGACTTTGAGTTGAATGGCAATGAAATATCACAATCCAACCTCATTTTTTGGCACAAGTTTCAAAGATTAAAACATACTCTAAAAACTACTCACTACTGACTTAATGATAGAATATAAAAATAGCGCAGCGCATTATAAAAGAGCACAAGAATTCATTCCTGGAGGCGTTAATTCCCCAGTAAGAGCTTTTAAGGCTGTTGGAGGAACACCAGTTTTTATAAAAAAAGCCAGTGGGGCTTACGTGCATGACGAGGATGGAAATAAATATATAGAACTGATAAATTCTTGGGGACCTATGATTTTAGGTCATGCGCACCCCAAAATTGCAAAAGCAGTCAAGAAAGCAATCAAAGGCTCGCTTTCATTTGGCGCACCAACCGTCAAAGAAGTGAAAATTGCCGAGCTAATCACAGAAATGGTTCCTTCGGTAGAGCGAGTGAGAATGGTGAATTCAGGCACAGAAGCCACCATGTCTGCCGCTCGGGTAGCCCGTGGTTTTACAGGGAGAGATAAACTTATAAAATTTAACGGTTGCTATCACGGACACGGAGATTCATTTTTGATTGCCGCAGGAAGTGGCGCAATCACGATGGGACAACCTGACAGCCCGGGAGTAACCAAAGGAACTGCAAAAGACACGTTGATTGCCGAATTCAACGATTTGGAATCGGTTCAGGTTTTGGTGGATGCCAATCCGAACGAAATTGCTGCACTAATCGTGGAACCTGTGCCCGGGAATATGGGTTGCGTACTTCCAAAAGAAGGTTTTTTGCAGGGATTGAGAGATATTTGTACTAAAAATGGAATCGTTCTTATTTTCGATGAAGTGATGACGGGTTTCCGATTAGCGCAAGGTGGCGCACAAGAATTGTATGGAGTAACTCCCGACATGACCACTTTGGGGAAAATTATTGGAGGCGGAATGCCAGTTGGAGCTTACGGTGGCAAAAAGGAAATTATGGATTTTGTTTCCCCAAAAGGGCCTGTTTACCAAGGAGGCACACTTTCTGGCAACCCAATTGCCATGGCAGCGGGAATGACCATGTTGAAATATCTCCACAAGAAACCCAAGACCTATAAAAAACTGAATGAAACGACTACAAAAATTGCGACTGGATTCAGGAAGAATATCTCTGATTTGGGTTTGAATCTTACCATCAACCATGTAGGTTCTATGCTGACGATTTTCTTTACGGATAAGCCAGTTAATAATTTTGTTGATGCACAGCAGTCAGATTTGGGGAAATTCAAGCAATATTTCCATCTCATGCTAGAAGCAGGAGTTTATTTAGGTCCTTCTCAGTATGAGACTTTATTTATTTCCACCGCTTTGTCAGACAAGGATATCGAGGTAATTATTTCAGCGAATAGAAAGGCGTTAGAAACAATTTATAGCTAATTTAACTAAGGGTTTCGTGGAATTTGGATATTTCTTTCTCTAAACAATGAAACTTTTTGGAATAAGATGCCTTTTGGTTAGCAAATAGTATTTGGTTGACTTATAATTTTAAACTATTTTGTGGAATAATATCCTAATAAGTAGTTGTTTTTAAATGTTTTCCTGTTTCAAGTTTTTCGATTGTCTGACAATCAATTACTTATGAAACTTTGGACTGACGACTTAAGACTTTGTACTACTTAAGTAGTCTAGCTTAAATAATTTCCTGTTTTTAGTCTTTAGGAATGGAAATTAAATAAATGCGCTTTTTCTCGTGTTTCTTTTTGGTCTATTCTTCGTTAAAAATCTCGCCATAGCGGTGCTATGACTGCAATTTTTGCCTTGACTAGCCAGCGTGGCCCGACCTCAAAAATAAACTACGATAAACTAGCAATTTATTTATTCCCCATTCCTTAACAATCTCATTTATAGGAAAATACAGAAATAGTAAATAGCACAACGTGCTTAATTGCTTGAAGATAGAGAGGTAATGTATATCAGTGAAGATAAAATATTACAGGAAGCAAAGGCTTTTATCGCTGAAAACAGCGATGAATCAGTTTCTGTGGCGCATTATCAGAAACTGATGGATGAATACGAAACATTGCTTTCGGAAATCAAATTCATCACCAAAATCAGTGATAGGCTACAAAATAAGCTGAACAGCATTAACGAAAATCTTTTGGAGCAAACTATTCAGTTGGAGAGTGCTCAAAAGCTGATTATGATTCAGAACGATGAGCTGAAGCAGACAAAATCCAATTTGGAGGATACAGTTGCCGAAAGAACCGAAGAATTGCAGGTTGCCAACCACGATTTGAAAGCAACCAATATCGAACTTGACACCTTTGTTTATAGAGCTTCCCACGATATTAAAGGGCCGATAATGAGCATGTTGGGCATTTGCAATTTGGCGGAGATGGAGTCAATCAATGGCGTTTCCAAAGAATATTTCGGAATGCTTTCAGATGTGGCGAAGCAATTGCATAACAAGCTGAATAGATTGCTCACAATCAACAACTTAAAGAAAAAAGACCCTTCTTTCGATACTTTTCAACTCCAAGCTATTTTTGACAGCACAATCAGCTCGCTCGCCCAATTTGAAGGACATGACTATATAGATATTTCCGTGGCTTATCCAGAAGATATTCAGATTAATTCTGACTTGGAAGTAATGCAAATATTGTTCGACAACCTTTCTGAATATGCCATTAAAAATATGGGAATTCGAGAAGGAGAAAGGCTTTATCTGAAAATACAGGTAAAACTAAATGATGGTTTGCAGGCGATTATGTCTTTCAATGGCAATAAAATTCCCGAAAACATTAGAGACGAGATATTCAAGATGTTTTACCGAACCAATAACAATCCTGACCTAACGGGAATGGAATTATACACTTCTAGCTTAGCTGCAGAAAGACTCAATGGAGCGGTTGGTTTAATTTCCTCTACTCGTGAAGAGACCGTTTTCAGTGTCCATTTGCCTGATGTGAGTATTGAGAAATAGCGTTGATGGTTCATCTTTTTGCCTTCATTTCCTTAATGCTAAGTAAATGGACATATTTAATAAAGCTTTATGACTTGTTGGTCTCGCTACGCTAAGACCAACAAGGGCGGGGAAATAGTTTTGATAATTCATTTCTAGCAATCAATCCTGTTAGGATTCTTAGCCAATTTATTTCTCGTTCATGTGAAAACTAAGGAACGGGAAATAAATAAACGAAAGAAAAAGTAGCACTTTATTTGATTTCCGTTCCTAAGACAGAAAGTTTTTTCAAACTCAATCCTGGCAGGGTTGTTTTTTATCGAAACTAGAAGCATTACCAAAAAGAAAACTGCCAGCCTTCCCAAAATGCCACTATGAATTATACAATTGAAAACGAATTTCTGTCTGCGGAAATTAAAACACACGGAGCAGAACTTTGCAGTTTGAAATCCAAAAAAGACGATTCGGAGTTAATTTGGCAAGCAGATAAGTCTATTTGGGCAAGACATGCGCCCCTTCTGTTTCCAATTGTAGGGAAACTCAAAAATGATTCTTATCAGCACAAAGGGAGAGTTTACCAACTTTCTCAGCATGGTTTCGCCAGAGATTGTGAGTTTGATGAGATGGTCAGTAAAGATGAAATCATATTTCTGTTGCAGGAAAGTGAAGAAACACTCAAGAAATTCCCTTTCAAATTCAAGCTTTTCGTAAGTTATAAGTTAGTTGAAACCGAATTGGTAATTTCCTACGAAGTTATAAATACGAACTCCGAAAAAATGTATTTCTCCATTGGCGCACATCCTGCCTTCCGTTGCCCAATCCAGAAAGGAAAGAAACGAGAAGATTATAGTCTGGAGTTCAGTAAGAAAGAAACTGCTTATACTCATTTGTTGGAGAATGGAAATTTCAACGGGGAAACCGAGCTTATTTTAGATAATTCCAAATCTTTACCGCTTACAAAAAACACTTTCGATAAGGATGCTTTGGTTTTCAAAAACCTTGATTCCGATGAGGTTTCCCTTGTCGAGAATGGAGAAAAGAAGCTTACTTTCAAATTTCCAAACTTTCCTTATTTAGGAATCTGGTCAAAAAATCAGGAATCTGAATTTGTCTGTATTGAACCATGGTTCGGCTTGGCAGATTCGGTAAACTCAACTGGGGAACTTTCTGAAAAAGAAGGGATTTTAAGTTTGGAGAGCGAGGAAGAGTTTGCTTGTGAATATACAATCGTGGTAAATTCAAGTACAAGATAGAAAAATAGTAAGTTGAAAATCAAAAATCAAATTCAACAAGAATACAATACTATCATTTGAATCTTTGAGTAAGTACAAGTACAAGTACAAAATAGAAAGATAGTAAAATGGTAAATTAAAAATATGGTAATCAATACTTTACACATAAAATAAGTATTCACTAATTCTGTCCACCTACTTACTTAAGTGAACAGATTGATTCTTAGGTTTAAAAATCTGATAATCAAACTTTCTGATTGTTACGTTTTGCTGTGCTGTTAGACATAGTAGATGCTGGGTTTCCGTAGTTAAAATAACCATTTCATCAATTTTGATTGTAACTTTTTAGGCTATTCCGCCTGTATCCCGTTTCTAGAAGAACAGGGTACAGAAAAACAAAAAAAGTATTTTGACTTGCATTCAAGGTAAATGAAAGCAATAAGTTTCAAATCTAGATAACACACACAGCAAAGTGTAACAATCAGCAAACTTTCATCTTTTTCTTGATACTTGATACTCGCTACTAAATACTTACAACTTCTCAACAATTTCCTGCCATTTCGGACTGAAAAAAGTAGTTCTTCCGCCTACTTTGCTTCGTTCAATTTCCACACCTGTATTTGGGCAAATTCCCTCTATGTTTCTGTTGTGGATTAGGAAATAATCGGGCATTTCGTGATAAACGGCTTGCTTCTCGATGGCGATATTCAAGACATCTTTCATTTTATCGAAAAGTGTTCGCTTCATTTCCTCATCCATAAATTCCACTCGCTGTTCTGGGTGGATTTTGGCTTGGTACAAAACCTCATCGGCCACCCAATTTCCAACTCCAGCCGTAACGCTCTGATTCATAATGATTGGTTTTATGGCACTTTTGCGTTTTGAAAGCGATTCCAAAAATTGCTCAAAAGTAAGTTCAAGCGCATCATCGCTCAATCCGACCTCCTTTTTATAACTTTCCACAGAAGTTGCCAAGTCATTCCAACCAAATTTACGCTTGTTGAGAAACCCTAAATGAAATCCATTCCCAAACTTGTAAACAATATGGGCGAATTTGGGGCGGTCTTCTGGGTCTTTGTAATAATGCAGATTCCCTGTCATTCCGAAATGTAGCACCAGCACTTTTCCTCCCGTGGTTTTGGCGAATAAATATTTTCCAATCCGTTCAGTTTCCGTGAATTCTTGCCCAATCAACGCTTCTCGCATCTCATCAATATCTTTTTTGAGCAAGCGGGAATCGGCACAATCCATATCCACAATTTTCTGGTGGAGCGAAGTGCTATCGAAATATATTTTGTAGTTCTCAACTTCGGGGAGTTCGGGCATTTGTTAGTATTGAGTATTGAGTATTGAGTATCAGGTATTGAGACAAAAAAGAAAGGCTTCGAAAGCCAAGGCATGCCTTGGCTTTGTTTGCAAAAAACTAGTTTGAAACATGTTTTTTTCGCAAAGCATTGTTTTTTAATCTGCTCATTCCGTAGCGCAGTGTTTGCAAATACTACGCTACGGAATGAGCAGATTTGGGTATTGGTTCGGCAAACCGCATAAAACAATTCTTTCCATTCAGTTCCCAGACAAAAATAATAGGAGTAATTAGGGAATCATTTCATCTGCAAATCAACGCATCAACAAATCCTCACATCAACACATCAACACATCAACGCATCAACGCATCAACACATCATCGCACCAGCAAATCAACTAATCCTCTTTTTTAATGTCAATTTTGTCCAAATCAATTTCTTCATCTTCTTCGGCTTGGTAGAATTCGTCATAATGCTTGAAGCCAGAAGCGAGTTTTACTTGTTTGGAGTCAAGATTAAAAGTGAGCAACAAGCTAGGAAGTAAAACAAGATTTGTAATCATGGCAACCAACAGCGTAGTGGAAGTTAATGCGCCCAAAGCCTTTGTGCCACCAAATTCTGAGCCCACAAAAATGACGAAACCGAAGAACAGCACAATAGATGTGTAAACCATGCTCATTCCCGTTTCTTGCAAACTGATTTTGACAGATTTGGCTACATCAAACTTATATTTCAGAAGCTCTTGCCTGTATTTCGCCAAAAAGTGAATGGAGTCATCCACGGAAATTCCGAAGGCAATACTGAAAACGAGTGCGGTACTTGGCTTGAGCGGAATGCCCAAGTAACCCATCAATCCAGCGGTAATCAAAAGCGGAATAATGTTTGGAATCAATGAAATCAACACCATTTTGAAATTTCGGAAAAGCAAACCCATGATTACGGCAATCAAGAAAAATGCGATAATCATACTCATTCGCAGATTTTTAATTAAATAACCGTTTCCTTTCGTATAAATGAGTGTTGTTCCCGTAACATCTGCGGTAATATCTTTCTCGCCAATAATTTGTGCCAATCTTGGGCGTATTTCGTTCTTCACGAGCGAATCCAATCTGATTGAACCAATGTCAGCCATTTTCATGGAAATTCTGAGGCGTTGCTCATCTGCATCCACAAAAGATTTAATAAGATTGTCTGAGGTAGAATCTCCTTGATTTTGCAGATAACTCGCCACATTATTAAGTTCTCGTTTTGAACGTGGGAATACGAATTTCTTAGGATTTCCGCCCCAATAAGCTTGGTTGGCGGCTTTGATAAACGCCATCATGGAAACCGGGCGAGTAACTTCGGGGAGAGAATCGAGGTAATTCTCAATCTCATTCACAATTTTCTGATTTGAACCTTTCTGAATTCCCTTCTTCTTCTTGGTATCAATCAAAACCTCTAAAGGCATCACTCCAGCAAAGCTTTTCTCGAAAAATCGCAAATCCTGTATTAGTTTACTTTTTTCGGGCAAATCATCTGCCATGAAAGTCAAAGCTCTAATTTTGGAGGCTCCATAAAAAGAAGCAACCACTATAACGCCTGTAACGATATATACTACTGTTCTATGATTCTGGACAATGTTCTCGAAAATCTCCAACAATTTGTTGACTGGTCGGAACTCCAAATGCCTCATGTGCCTTGTTTTTGGCGAAGGCAGATAAGAGAAAACCGCTGGAATAAATACAATCGTAATCACGAAAGTTGCCAGAATGTTGATACTCGCCACAATGGCAAATTCCCGCATAATGGAAATATCTGTGGTGGTCAGCACCATAAAACCAATTGCCGTAGTCGTATTTGTTATCAAAGTAACCACGCCAATTTTCTTGATTACGGAAACCAACGCACGTAACTTATCTCCGTGTCGGGCAAATTCCTGATGGTATTTATTAAGTAAATAAATACAGTTTGGGATTCCGATTACGACTAAAATTGGCGGAAGCAAACCTGTCAGCAAAGTAATTCTGAATCCGAACAAACCTAAAAATCCAACCACCCAAACCACCACCATGCCAATGACAATTAGCGAGTAGAACATGGGCGAGAAAGAACGGAAAAACAGGAATAAAATGAGGGCAGTTACGGCAATGGAAATCATTAAAAATAGCTCCAATTCAGCTTTCACTTTGCTTGCCAGAACGGAACGTAAATAGGGTAAACCTGCATAATGCAACTCAATTCCAGTTTCTTCCGTGAAATTATCTCCCAACGCCATCAAATCTTCCACCAGAGAAATTCTCTTTTCGGAGTTGAGGTATTCGTCTGTCAGCGTTACCAGAAACAGCATCGCTCCGTTTTTGGAGTTAATGAATTGGTCTTCGTAAAATTTGGTGTCTGCCAATAGGTTCATCAGGCTGTCCAATTCCTCCTGAGATTTTGGGTTTCGCTCGAATAAGGGAATCGCATCGAAACGCTTCTCACCCATGTTCTTCATCAGAATAGGCAAATCGTGTACAGAAACCACTTTTTTCACTCCTTTCTTTTGCATGAAAGATTCGCTCAAATCATGGAGTCGATTGAATTTTTCTAGCTCAAAGATACTGCTGTCTCTGAAACCGACTGCCATTACGTTGCCATCTTCCCCGAAAGTTCCTTTGAACTCTTGGTAAAGAATGTAGTCTGGGTCGTTATCGGGAACGACTTTGGCGTATTCGTAAGACATTTCTGCATCTTGTGCGAGGTAGCCCATTAAGCCAGTAATGGCAAAAAGGGTAATGATAAGCGGAAGTCGGAATCTGAGAATGAAATGGGAAAGCTTCGTCCACATAAAATGTTTGGTGTCTTTAGGTTCGTGCTTTTGGCACTTTAAGAATGATGTTGGTGGCTATATTGCGTTTGGATTTGGTCTGAAAAAACCTCTGTTAGGCTTGGAAACCTAGCATGTGGATGGCGGCCGCAGCTACTTCAACTCCTTTGTTTCCATGCTTTCCTCCCGCTCGGTCTTTTGCTTGCTGGGCATTATTCGGAGTGAGAACTCCAAAAACAACAGGTTTGTTAAATTTTAACCCAATGTCGGTAATTCCCTGCGCCACGGCATGGCATATAAAATCGAAATGTTTGGTTTCGCCTTGAATCACGCAACCGATGCAAATTACTGCATCAATCTCTGTTTTTTCTGCCATCCATTGTGCGCCAACTGTCAGCTCAAAAGTGCCAGGAACTGTTTTAATAATGATATTTTCCTCTTTTGCACCTTCTTTCACAAGCGTATCGAATGCGCCTTGGCTCAAAGCCCCCGTGATTTCCTCGTAGTAGGAAGATACCACGAGGGCAATTTTTTTATTGGAGATGTCAATATTGGAAGGGGCGTATTCGCTGAGGTTTTTTAGGGCAGAGGCCATTTTCTAGTTATTTGATTTAAGTTTCGTATTTGGTTAATAATCTTGTTGACCGTATTTTTCTTTACCGTACATTATCTGAATGTTATTTATGATAGGTAGCAACCTAATTGTTACTCTACCCGACTGTTTTTACAAATATCTGATTATCAATTTCTTAATTTATGCTGTTCAAAGCTTCTTAATTTAATGCAATCGGTAGCCGATACTATTCCTATCTGGGCGATACTCGTTTGCTAAAAACATTAAAATCAGGAAACTTTCATCAGACAAAGTCGAGGCTTGAAGGCGAGTCCCATTGCAAACCTCGACTAGCAAAACGGTCGGGTACAGTATCTAATTATCTATTATAAATGGCTAAATTGAAACAAAAGGGAGCTTTCTTTAGAGTCAATTTCTGCATAAACGGGTTCTAATATCTCTCCTAAATCTATGAATTCATATCCTTTTTCAGTTTCGAACCAACTTCCCCGATATTCTGTATTCTTCAAAGAATCCTTTGCGTTTTTGAAAAATCGAATGTCATGTTCCCCAATCATTGTAATTCCTCCATACTTATTTTTAAATCTTCCTAATTGGTTGAAATAGGGTTCAGATTTTATTTTTTTTACAATTTTGTCCAAGTCAAATTTTTCTAATTTGACTTGGACAATTAGAGTATAATCACTATCAAATGCTCCATGTGAAGCATCATCATCTTTAATGATTTCGTAGCCATTTCCCAATTCAATATTCAATTCCTTTTCTAATAATTTAATTCTTTCTTCTTGATTGGAACACGAAGAAAGCAAACACATAATAATTAGTAGGCTTAAAATGTTTTTCATCAACTACTTAGCTTACATGAAACTTGAAAACTATTCCCACAAAACTAATAATTTTTTAGAGAGACAAATCATAAACCTCCATGAACTAAAACTGTTTTGGAAGTTCTTCTAGCTACAATCTCGGAAAATGGAATTATCCATGAAAAACTTGGGTAAATTCATTGAGTCCTAGGAACGGAAAATAAATAAGATGCTGTTTTCTCTTATTTCTTTTTGGTCTATTCTTCGTTCACTCGGGAAAAAAATGTGCCGTAGCGGTGCTATGCCACATTTTTTTGCCTAAACTAGCCTCAAAAATAAACTGAGACAAAACACGCATTTATTTAATCCCCGTTCCTTAGCTATTTTTGAGGAATTTCCTAATACAGAATCCAACCACTACTTTTATGAAATTTGACAAAACTTCACCCGAAATTCAATTTCCCGAATCCGAATTAATTCTCAACAAAGATGGAAGTGTTTATCATCTCAACTTGTTGCCCAAGCATTTGAGCGATGTAGTCATTTCTGTTGGAGACCCGGGGAGAGTTCACAGAGTGAGTTGGTTTTTCGATAAGATTGAAGTGGAAATCAACAAAAGGGAATTTGTGACTCATGTCGGAACTTATAAAGGAAAACGGCTCACGGTTATTTCCACGGGAATGGGAACGGACAATATTGAGATTTTTTTGACCGAATTGGATGCGCTTGCCAACATCAATTTCAAAACTCGTAAGCTACATGAGGAAATGAAATCGCTCAAAATTATCCGAATTGGGACTTCTGGCGGTTTACAGGAAGATTTGGAACTCGGCTCGCACTTGGCTTCCGATTTCGGGGTCGGATTGGATACATTAATGGCATTCTACAAACTCCAACAAACTGACTATGAGCAAAGTGTGGCAGATAGTTTGCAAAAGAAGTTGGAGTTACCCTTCAAGCCTTATTGCGTGCAAGGCTCGGAAATGCTGAGAGATACGGTTGGAGAGGGAATGGTAATTGGCAACACGGTAACTTGTCCAGGTTTTTATGCACCACAAGGCAGGAAATTGCGAAATGAGTTGGCTTTGCCTAATTTGGTCAACAATCTCACGCAGTTCCACGACCACGATTTCTGGCTTACTAATTTCGAGATGGAAACTGCGGGTTATTACGCACTTTGCCGACTGATGGGACACGAAGTCTTGTCGGTAAATGCCATTGTCGCCAACCGAATTACCAACCAATTCTCGAAAGATGCCAATAAAGTGGTGGATAATCTGATTAAAAGAGTATTGAATAAAGTGGTGGAGTTGTAAATAGTACAAAGTAGTTAGTCTTTAGTCCGAAGCCTTAAACAATACTAAAGACTTTGGACTAAAGACTTTAGACTATTCAAGGTCTCAAATCAGAAGTATTGTCGATTCTCGAACCTCTGAGCGAATCGGCAGATTCCCTAATTCTTTCTTTTTCTTTTTTAGTCAAGTAAATGCCGATGAGGGCAGAAACTCCCAACAAAATTATAAAAAACGCAATAGCGGCTATTTCCATCATAACTATATCAATTTTTGTGAAAGGACTACAGAATTTGTTGGCAAAGAAACAATAGAATCTTTGGTTTTAAAAGTAAATGACAAATCAAATGGTTTAAAGTATGTTTGAATTGACTTGTTTTTGTTTTCTACGGCTTTTCAAAAATGCCTAAAAATCCTGTTTTGAAAGTCTCATAAAATTCCCAAAAAAACCAATCGAAACATACTCTTATGGCGAATTAAATTTCCATTTCAGGAACTTTTCCTTCAATAATCAAATTCCCTTCCGTTGCCTCTTGGATTTCTTCTACGGAAACTCCTGGTGCACGTTCCAGCAATTTGAAGCCTCCGCCTTCCATCACTTCCAAAACTGCCAAGTTGGTAACTATTTTCTTCACACAACCTACGCCTGTAATCGGCAACCCACATTTTTTCAGCAATTTAGATTCCCCAGAACGGCTCGTGTGTTGCATTGCCACAATTATATTATCTGCGGAAGCCACCAAATCCATTGCTCCTCCCATTCCTTTTACCATTTTTCCCGGAATTTTCCAGTTGGCAATATCTCCATTTTCAGAGACTTCCATGGCTCCCAAAATGGTTAAATCAATGTGTCCGCCCCGAATCATGGCAAAACTATCTGCGGAACTGAACAAGCTTGAGCCTTTCAGCATAGTTACGGTTTGCTTTCCTGCATTTATCAAATCGGCATCTTCCTCGCCTTCATAAGGAAATGGCCCGATTCCCAAAAGCCCGTTTTCAGACTGCAAAACCACATTCATTCCATCGGGAATGTAGTTGGCAACCAAAGTGGGAATCCCGATTCCGAGGTTCACATAAGATTTGTCGGTTATTTCTTGGGCAATTCGCTTGGCAATTCCATGTTTATCTAGCATTGTTGGTTGTGTTTTGTTGGTTGGATTGAGTAAAAAGTTAAGGTTGATTCAAAACTAGGCAATTTATTTAGATAATCAGATTGTTAGATTGCCAGAGTATTAGATGGCTAGATTGTTAAAATGTTCAATAGAGTTGTTATTATTTGATAATGAGAGTGTTGCAGTTTTAATAGTATGTTCTAGAACTCAAAAAATTAGAGAAACCCTCGAAGTAGTCCCGCAATGGAATTGCTCATACTCTCCGAGCGGTTGAACGGCAAGTTCAAAGGTGAATATTGCTAATGAAATATAGAATATAGATAACTGATTTAACTTTGCATAAATCCTATTTTAGGGTGCTTGAAAAATGACCTAATAAGATTTTTATCACTTTTGATCTCCTCAAGAGCTTGTATTGTCTTCTGTTTTTACTCCTTTAGCGTTTTGCAAGCCATATTGGCTAGTTTATTCTTTTTTAGATAAGCCCACAGTAATTCCGTTGGATTCAACTCTGGACTATATGGCGGTAGCATCTCTAGCCAAAGCCTATTTTGTCTTTTGGCCTCTTGATCCAGAAAATCTTTGACAGCCTGGCATTTATGAATGCTTGCGCCATCCCAAACCATCAAATGCTTCTTTCTTTTTCGCCCCGTAAATGTCTTCCTGAGAAATCTTACGATTGCATGGCCATTGAATGAAGATGACCTGACTTCATAATTGAGTTCCCCTTCCGAGGTAATATGGGCCGAAACAGATAAATGGGCATACTTTTTAGTATCGGCTACCTCCAGTATGGGAGTCTGGCCTTTCAAAGCCCAAGTACTTCCCTTCGGGGGACACAGACAAATGGCGGCTTCATCCTGATAGCCTACGACACGCTGTTCAGCCATCGCTTTTTTTTTTAGCTTAGGAAGGCTTTCTTTATACCAAGCCTCGGTATCAGGCTGTCTTTTATCCTGATGCTGATAGCGTTGTCTGCTGAAGCCCAGTCGTTTTACCAACTGTAAGATTCCACTTGGGCTGTAAGTCACCCCAAAACAGTCTGATACCAGACGAACCAAACGAGGGCCACTCCAATGGTCGCCCTGAAAACCTGAATGCTCTGCCCCTTCTTGCATTAAATTGCTAAGCTCTTCAAGCTGGCCGGCTGACAGCTTCATCTTTGCGCCTTTGTTTACTTTTTCAGCTAGGCCTTCTCCTGAAACATACTTTTTCAGGACTCTACTTACTACAGATTGGTCTACGGCTACAAGCCCAGCTATTTCTGCCTGCTTTTTGCCTGACTCATGCAGGCGGACTATCGTTTCCCTACGGTATTCACGAGCTGCTCGACTAAATAAACGCATAATTTTTTTTATGCAAAGTTAATCCTTTTATCTATATTTGCATAAAGTTTTGGAAATCAAGTTGAAACAACTCTAATTCTTCAAGTTTCTTGTGAATTTGATTTGGTGGTTTATGAGTTTGAAAATCTCCTCTATCTCGGCAAGGGCAATTTTGGATTTTTCTTCATCAATCAACTTTCTTCTAGTCGATTTCTTAACCCATTCCCCAGTTTCCATGGCTGATGCACGAGCATAATAATAGAATTTGATTTTGTCCAACTTTCCTTGCCGTCCAAATCCTTCTACAATATTTGCCGATACGCTATCCGCAGAACGAACCATTTGTTTGCCTACAGTGTCTTTCTCAAAATACTTCCAATTGGAAATCATTTCCCAAACTGCTTCTCCAAGCAAAAAAGATTTCTTGTAAACTGCCAAATCTTCAACTTTAGTGTAACCATAATTCAAAGTCTCGTTCCAAATCTAACCATCTAACCATCTAACCATCTAACACTCTATTTCCTAAATATCTTCACAAAACCTAAACTAGCTACAATCACTAAAACGAGTAGCGAAATTTTAGGAATCCAACCAGTTTCACTCCAAGTGCCTTGATTGATTTCGGAGATTTGCGTTCCCACCCAAATCGCCAAGCAAGTTCTGGGCAACATTCCCAAAAAACAGCCTAGAATGAAGTTGGTAAATCGGATTTTGAGAATTGCCAGCAAAAAATTGGATAAAGCAAAGGGTAGGATAGGAGAGAGTTTTGAGGAAATCACTAAAGCCAACTCATTGTTATGTGTTTTCTCCAAGAATCTATCTACGTTCTTATAGGATTTTATACTTTCCAATAAATTCCCACCATCAATCCTTTTGGCGAATAGAAAGCACAGGCAAGAAGCTCCCAAATAGGCAAAAAGCATGGGTGGAAGTGAAATCCAACCGAGAAAAAAACCACCAAGCGTGGCTACGAATGTAGTTGGAGTTGCGCCAAAAGCCATTGTGAACGTGGAAACGGCATAAAGCAAAATCCAAATCCACCAATCGAAATCAAGAATCTGTTGCTGATTATAGTAGGCAAATGTGGCGAGCGAAGAGCTGGTTAGCAGGGGAATTAGCGTGAATGAAACCGCAAAGCCAATTGTCTTTCTGTTTTTTTTGAACAATGCTGATTTCATAAGTAGTCTAGCTTAAATATATTCCTATTTTTAGTTCTTAAAAATCTCATTTAGAGATAAGTATAAAAATATTAAATAGCACAACGTGCTTAAAATCGTTTTTCTTCTTCTAAATGAGTGGAAAACTGTAAATTTGTGATAAAATTATTTGTAGTCAGCAGCTTTTAGCCCGCAACGGAATTAAGGAACAAGTAAAAAATAACTTATTAAAATTCTCTTGCTTCTTTTTGGTCTATTCTTCGTTAAAATAATGTGGCATAGCGGTGCTATGCCACATTATTTTGTCCCGGCTGGGAACAGCTTGACTAACCTCAAAAATAAACTGCGATAATGTTACAAGTTATTATTAACTCGTTCCTAAGTTGGCGAGCATTTTAATTCGCATTAGCAAATGCCATTTCAGTACAATAAGTTTTAGAAAACATGGAAGAAGCAAAAAAGAATATAATTATAAGAGTTCTAAGAAACCCGATATTCATCATGACAGTACTTTTTACAGTATGGATGATTTTTTTTGATGGGAATGGCTATTTCAATCAGAAAGTGCAGAAAGAAAAAGCTGAGGCATTGAGAGAGCAAGGGGAATTCTACGAAACCGAAGTAGAGAAGTTGAAGGGAAACATTAAATCTATGGAAGAAGACCCAGAGGCATTGGAGAAATTTGCTAGGGAAAACTATATGTATAAAAAGAAAGGCGAGGAAATTTATATAGTGAAGGAAAAAGAGAAGGAATAATTTTGCTGGATTCTATAAGTTCAGCTGAAAATCTTGTGTTCCTTAGTTCCTCCTCTTAAATATCTTCTTACGTTCATCCAGAACGCCATTGCCAAATAAACCAAAATTGGCGAACCCAAAGTCAGAAAAGACATATATATAAAGTACATGCGCACTGCACTCGTGGAAATGCCCCATATTTCCCCAATTCTATGGCACACGCCAAATGCCTGATTTTCTAAGAAAAACTGAAATCTTTTCATTTTTAAATTGTTTTATGTGATTTGTAAAATGTAAAGTTAGCGATTTTTTTTGTTTGGCGATTTTGTTTAGGTAAGAAATCCCTTTTTTCAAGTTTAGTTATTTAGAATTCTTACTCAAGAATAAAAAAATCAAGAAACAAATTGTCATAACACTTTTTATGATTGTCTTCACATAGAATTAACAAACAGTCTAAAGTCGGGAAATGCACTTTTATCCAATATTTAAAGGTTTTACCGAAAAAACTACAAGATTATCTTGCTAAAGTTCAATTAGATTCCTTCTTTTGTGGGAAACATCATCAAAATTGTATGATGTGAACATGAATAATTGTTAGTTTATTTTCAATTTTCTTAACTAAATTTTTCTAAACATGAAGAAAAGCTTACTAATGGCCTTTGCGATGTTCGGCTTGCTGTTTTCAGCAATCGCCCAAAGCACCGTAACAGGTACAGTGAAAGACGACACAGGAGAATCTCTTCCTGGTGCAACAGTAACCATCAAAGGAACTACAACAGGTACTGTTACAGACATTGATGGAAAGTACAGTTTGAAAGTGCCAAGTGCAGAAAGCACGTTGGTATTTAGTTTTGCTGGAATGATTCCGCAGGAAATAGTTGTAGGGGCGCAAAGTACAATAGACGTATCTCTAAGTTCTAGCAATGTTTTAGAAGAGGTTGTTGTAGTGGGATATGGTTCTGTTGACAGGAAAAAATTAACATCTTCTATTGTTTCAGTTAGTGGCGATGCCATAGCTGACAAACCAGTTGCAAGTTTTGATCAAGGCCTAGCTGGTAGAGCTGCAGGTGTCCAAGTAAATATTCCTTCTGGGGTATTAGGTACAGCCCCAAGAATCCGTATTAGAGGAACGAACTCTATCAGTTCTGGTGCACAACCACTAATAGTGATTGATGGTGTTCCAGCCATAGATGGAAATGGTAGTGGTTTGACAGAAAATAACGCATTGGGAGATATTAATCCTGCTGATATTGCTTCTTACGAGATTTTGAAAGATGGTGCGGCAACGGCTATCTATGGTTCAAGAGCGGCTAACGGGGTTATACTTATAACAACTAAGACTGGTAAATCAGGCGAAGCTAGAATTACTTACTCGGGACAATTTGGAGTAAATACGGTAGCAAGTAGATTCGATTTGTTAGATGCAAATGAATTTATTAGAATCAGCAATGAAAAATTTGCTACTGCTGGAACAGCACCACAAGCATTTCCTGGAGATAATAATGAAAATACAGATTGGCAAGATGTGATTTTCAGAAGTGGAGCAGTTATAAACCATAATTTGAGTATTTCTGGCGGTAACAGTGGTACTAGGTATTATTTCTCTGCGGGCTATATGGATCAAGAAGGTGCTTTGGAAAGAAATAATTTGAAAAGATACACTCTTAGGGCAAATGTTGATTACACAGGAGTGAAATGGTTAGATGCAGGTGTTAAATTATCATTGTCTAGACAAGACAATGAGGGCTTGAACACAGGGGTAAACTCATTATCTGGTAATGTTTTTAATGCAACAAGAGCATTCCCAAATATCTCAGTATTTAACCCTAATCATCCCACTGGTTACAATATCACGGCAGATAATAATGCGATGGGGCAAGGTAATAATTTACAAGTAATTGCTTCTAATTTGCCTAATATTCAGTATGTATTAGACAATAATGTTGTGGAGGCTATAAATTATAGAACATTGGCCAATGTTTATGCACAAGTTATGCCTATAGAAGGATTAAAATTGAAAACTCAAATTGGGTTTGATATTGCAGACAATCAAGATTTTCAGACACTTAATGGAGTGCATGGCGATGGTCAGTCATTTGAGGGACTTGTTACTCGTTTTAGTTTCCAGCAAACTCGTTGGAACTGGCAGAACACACTTAGCTATTCAAAAACATTTGCGGAAAAGCATAATTTATCTGTCATCGTAGGATTGGAATACCAAAAATCAACTTTTGATAGTTTTTTCGCTAAGGGACAAACTTTTTCAGACCCTTTCTTCTTGAACACTGCTTTGATTTCTGAGACATATACAACGCAATTGTCTGGAGGTGGTTATACTCCGACTGGATTTGCATCTAGGTTTGGAAGATTCAATTATGATTATGATAATCGTTACCTTCTTTCTGTTAGTTACAGAAATGATGAAATCTCATCATTGCCAGAATCAACAAGACAGGGTTCTTTCATTGGAGTGTCTGCTGGTTGGAATATTGCTGCAGAATCATTTTTCTCTGTTGATGTTATAAATACATTGAAATTGAGAGCTAGTTATGCTGAAACTGGAAACGTTAATCTAGGTGCGTTTCCTTACTTAGGGACTTACGGTCCAGAATTGTATGGTGCCCAAACGGCAATTAGGTTTGAAAATGTGGGTAATCCTGATTTGAGATGGGAGGTTAATACAAAGTACAATATAGGGCTTGATTTTGCTATACTTAAGTCTCGTATTAGTGGTTCTATTGACTATTATAGAAATGATGTTACTGACATGGTTCTTAATGCTCCTACTCCTCCCTCTTTTGGAGTTCCTGGAAACTCAATTACTTTAAATATAGGTGCTATGGTAAATAGTGGTATCGAACTAAGTTTGACTTCTTTGAATGTAGCTAAAGATGGCTTTGAATGGTCAACAACGTTTAACTTGACAACCAATAAGAACGAGATAACCGAACTTAGTAACAACAATCAAGATATAATTTTTATTCGTAATATTAACCGTGTAGGTCAACCAGTAGGAGCTCTGTTTGGTTTCCAATATGAAGGAGTGAATGCCGCAAATGGCAATCCATTATACCAAAAAGCCGATGGTACAATTGTTCAAGGCAATCCAGATGACAACACTTACTATGTGTATAATGCGGAGAACCCAGGAGTATTAGGGGCAGCGTCTTCTTTGAGTGAGAATGACAAAAGGATTCTTGGTCAAACTAACCCTAAATATTTTGGAGGTTTGATAAATAACATTCGCTATAAAGGATTTGATTTTGAATTAGCTCTTTCTTATGCGGGGGGTAATAAAGTGATGAATGTTACTCGACAAGAAAATCTCTCAATGGCGTTTGCA
Organism: uncultured Cytophagales bacterium; assembly: GCA_963729615.1. Classification (GTDB taxonomy): domain Bacteria; phylum Bacteroidota; class Bacteroidia; order Cytophagales; family Flammeovirgaceae; genus JBLIFI01. Next base: position 20,239 of record CAVSOI010000012.1, on the reverse strand, counting down.
AATAATCACAAAGAGATATTGAATAGATGGACTCCTTTGAACACTAATACAGATGTTCCAAGACTTTCTCTTCAAAATGAAAATTTCTTGAACTTGAACGGCAATACAAATTCAAGATTTGTAGAAGATGGTGATTTCCTTAGGGTACAGAATATTACTTTAGGATACACTCTATCTAATGAGGCCTTGCAAGCAATAGGAATGGGAACAATTCAACGAATCAGATTGTTCGCTCAAGTTCAGAATGCTTTTGTATTTACTAGCTATTCGGGTTTAGATCCAGAATTGAACTTCTCTAGTACTACCAATAGTCAAGTAGGTATAGACTATAATACTAATCCTCTTCTGAGGACATTTACCTTCGGAATAAGTGTAGGACTCTAAATTTAAAAATATCATGAAAAAACTAATTTATAAATCGTTAATACTGCTTATCATTTTTGGCAGTATGTCTTGTGACGTTACAGATCTTCAGCCTTTTGATTCCATATCTGAAAGCTTAGCATTTACTACTCCAGAAAAAATTGAACTTTCTATGGCAGGCGTCTATGATGCCGCGCAGTCGGGGTTCTACAATGGAGATGAGGGTAATGATAGAGGGTATATATTCGGGGCTGCCCATGTACAGCAGAATGATATGAGGGGAGAAGATATGCTCCTTATAAATACATTCTACGGATTTACTTATCAAGGAACTTATACTGCTACAACCGCAAATAATGTTAACTATTGGGAAAATGGCTTTAGGGTCATCAACTTGGCTAATTTATTCATTGAAGGAGTAAATAGAGCTGAGGCTGGTGGGGTAATTGACGAGGCTACTAGAAAGTCTTATGAAGGAGAAGCAAGATTGTTGAGGGCTATGACATATCATGAGCTAGTTATCATGTTTGCTAGGCCTTATGCTGATGTAGCTGAGCGTACAAAAGATTTTGGCGGTTTGCCTTTGCATAGAAATGGTGTGAATGGTGGTGCTACGGTGCCTGCAGCAGCAGCTATAGGAAGATCAACAATTGCACAGACGTATGAGTTCATACTCAATGACTTAGATACGGCAGAACTTTATATGCCAAATACACATCCAAACTTTCCTGTAGTAAGAGGAGGAAAAGGTGCCGCAATTGCGCTTAAAACACGTGTAAAATTGCACCAAGAAGACTGGGATGGAGTTATAACTGAATCAAACAAATTAGTTTCAGCAACAGCACCATTCACTAGCCCTATAGGAGGTTATGCCTTAACTGCTAGCGTTGTAGGACCTTGGGCAGACAACGAGAGTACTGATAACATATTCTCTATGAATATGAATGAAAACGACAACCTAAATGTAAATGCTGCATTAGCAAATATGTTAGGTTCTGGTGCTGCCGCGTTTGGTGCGAGAGGTGAGGTGGCAATTAGTCCTATTCTTTGGAATCAAAGCTTTTGGCATCCAGATGATTTAAGACGTACTTTATTGGTAGAGACAGGTGCTTCAGGCAGATTGTTCACTAATAAATACAGAGATTATACCACTTTTACTGATTATTCTCCTCTTATAAGATATGCTGAAGGTAATACTTAACCTAGCAGAGGCGGAAGCAAGGAAGAATAATACCACTAGAGCATTAGCATTACTTAATGCTGTAAGAGACAGAGCGATAGCAGGTTCTATGGCTTCATATACAGCTACTACATTTGGAGATTCAGATGCCATGGTTATAGGAATTCATAATGAAAGAAGAATAGAGTTATTGGCAGAGGGTAAGCGTTGGAAAGATATTCATAGATTAGCTCCTGATGCGGTATCTCCTATAAGTGGAATACCTGGCAAACTTTCTAGTGCTAATGTAGATGGTTCTACTTATGTTGTTGGTAATACAAGCTTTACTTTCGATATACAGCCTATTCCTTATTCAAACGATAGGTTCTTGTGGCCTTTACCAGCCTCTGAAACTTCTGTAAATGCTCTTTTGAGAGATCAGCAGAATCCTGGATATTAAATTATTTTGCAGTCGGTTTGCTTAACTTATTAAGCAAATTGGCTGTGTTTTTCAAATAAATTTTAAAAAAATGAAATATATATATAACGCACTGTTGGTCTTACTCTGCGGAGTCATGTTTACTTCTTGTGACGATGATAGCTATGCAAGTGCAGAGTATAATTACGTAGGAGTACAGCCAAGTAGGTTGCCTTCTCAAATATTTGAGGGTACTGGTCCTTCTGTAACTGTATTGGACATTCCAGTGAGATATGGTAATAACTATATAGCTGGACAAGATATCACGGTTGAGATAGCAGTAGATCCGTCTTCAACGGCTGTTTTAGGAACTGACTTTACACTTAGTGGCGGCCAGGTCTCAGGAAACGTTATATCTGTAACAATTCCTAGTGATACTGTAGTGACTACTTTCAAATTGACTACAATTTCAAATGAGGTTCAGGGTGCTAATAAGCAAATAGTATTTAAGATATCTAGTGCTACTCCTGGTGTTACTGCGGGTTTTCCTTTTTCTGACACTTATACTTTAGATATACTTGACGATGATTGTCCTTATGGATACAACAACTTCGTAGGAACAGCTGATGTATCTGAAGATGATGGTGCTAGCTTTGGATATACTACGCTGTCTAGTTCTACTGGCATACCCAACGAAATTCTTATTGAGAACTTTTGGGGTCTTGATGGGCAGGTAAAATTTGTATTAGTCCCTTGCGATAATTCAGTAATTGTTACAAAGCAGGTTCTTAAAGATAGTGGAGGTAATTTTTTGTATGGTGATTCGGGTAGTTCCGTTGAGGGGTCTGGTACCTGGGATGACAATACAAATACTTTGACTCTTGATGTTACCATACTATTCCCTCTGTTTAACTTTACATCAAATGAAAAACATGTTTACCAATTCTAATACGTAGTTTTAGACTATTCTATCTATTGGTTCAACATTCAAAAAAACCTGTTGCAATTAGCAATAGGTTTTTTGAATTTAAGTAAAAGTATAAATCGGTATTGATAAGCTTATTGACACTATTTTTCAAGTTTAAATTTTTTGTCATGATAGCATAATAGTTTGGAGGTTTCTGTATTTTAAAATAATAAGTGTCTTATCCTCTTGAGAGGTGGTTTTAAAGAATCACAAAAATAGAGAGTAGCAATAAATAAAAATGTATCAAATGAATCAATTGAGGTTGTTTATTGTTGTACTATGAAATTGACACTATTATTTTGATTCTATATTAATTATGTGGTTCTTCTATACTTACAATATCCCTAAGATTTTCGAGTGCTTTTTATCTAAGGAACGGGGAATAAATAAATAGTTTATTTGTCTCAGTTTGTTTTTGAGGCTAGTCAAGCCGTTCCCAGCCGGGACTAAAATCGCAGAGCATCGCTATGGCAAGATTTTTAACTCGGCATTCCGATTGTTTATGCAATTTTGATAAGAAAATTAGCTGTGCCTTTATGGAATCATGTATTAGACCTTATCACGATTGGTTTATTATACTCGTTTTCCAGCTCGACTCAGAGAGTCAAGGTACGAATAAAAACTGTAGAGCGGGTTTCCCTACCCGCTCAAAACGACAAGCTGGGAATACGAAATCAATCGTGATAATATCTATTTAATCTCTTTTATTAAAATAAAATTATCATTGTAACCCATTATTACCCATCTTTCAATTAAAACATGAAATTTATGTATAAAAAAATATTGAAAAGCCTACCAATTCTATTGATTGGTATATTATGCTCTACGCTAATAATAGCTCAGAAAAAAGATAACTATCGGCAACTTCCATTAAGTAGCTCTAATTATGTCAAAGGAACTTTGGCAGTAAAATTAAATTCTAATAGCACAGATAGGAATAGTATAAGTAATAGTTCGTTTTCTAGCTATGGTATAACCTCGGTAAAGCCGTTTGTTAATCAATCTCAGTTGAACAAAATTTATAGCCAGAGAAGAAAAAAAATGACAATTGACATCGGCAACTATTTTTACCTTTACTATGATAAAACATTAGAAATAGAGGATGTGATTGCAGATTTATATGCGACTAATAAATTTGAAATAGTAGAACCAGTGTATGTTAATGAGTTAGATTATACGACTAATGACCCATCAACTATCAATCAGTATTATCTAGGTTTGATCAATGCTTATAAAGCTTGGGATATAACTCAAGGCGATACAAACATTGTAATAGCTATTGTAGATAGTGGAATCGAATATGACCACCCAGATTTAAAAGACAACATTTACTTGAACCATTCAGATCCGATAAATGGTTTGGATGATGATGAAGATGGGTATGTGGACAATTATTATGGTTGGGACTTTACTGGGGAAACAAAAGACGGATTTATAGAGGATAATGATCCAAGACCATCTTTGAGTAACCCAGCTGCAAATCATGGTACTGCAGTTGCTGGTTGTGCTTCCGCCAGTACCGATAATGGCGTAGGCATAGCAGGTGTGGGCTTTAAAGCAAAATTAATGGCCTTAAAACACAGTACTACAGATGGGGAAACCAGTGTTTTCAGAGCTTATGAAGGGATAATATATGCGGCAAATCATGGGGCGGATATTATAAACTGCTCATGGGGAGGACCTGATTATAGTAGAATAGCTCAAGATATTATTACTTATGCAGTTATTGATCAAAATTCACTCATAATTGCAGCGGCTGGGAATAGCAACACGAATAAACCTCATTATCCTTCTGGTTTTGATAATGTCATTTCGGTAGCATCAACCACGGATGCAGACCGTAGGTCAAGTTTCTCAAATTATGGAACTACAGTCGATATTGCAGCGCCTGGTTCTGGTATATACACAACTGATTTCGGTCGTGCGTATGTTTCTATTCAAGGAACTTCATTTTCTTGCCCTATAGTTTCTGGCGCTGCCGCCCTTGTCAAGGCAACCTACCCTTCTATGTCTGCTGTTCAAATTGGAGAAATACTACGTGCAACAGCTGACGAGAGTTTTTACGCTAATAATTCTACTTCTGTAAAGGATTTACTGGGTAAAGGACGACTTGATGTGTTTAAAGCAGTAACAGAGCAAAAGCCTTCCATTAGATTTGAGAATGGTACTATTTATAAACAAAATACAAGCATAGTGCCTGTGGCAGGTGATGTTGCTGTATTGTTTGGAGACTTCAAAAATCATTTGTGGTCTTCAACAGAAGAATTGATAGTAAAAATATCTACAAAGTCAGGTTTTGTTACTATAAAAAATGATGAGTTTGAGCTAGGGGTAGTGGATCAGGCTAATCGTAAATCAAATAGATTATCTCCATTTGTGGTTGAGATTGCCGATAATGTTCCGCAGAATACAGCAATCGATTTTAAAATCTCATACGAAGACCAAAAGGGGGACTATGTTGATTACGAGTATTTTTCAATCATAGTAAACCCTAGTTATTTTAATATAGTGGAGAATAATATTTCCACTTCTATCACAGGAATAGGGCGGTTTGGTTATGATGATGATGAGCGAACTAGAGGGCTTGGTTTTCAATATAATGGGAATCAAATCTTGTATGAAATGGGGTTGGTATTAGGTACTTCTGAAGACAAAATATCAAGTGCCGTTTCATCTGATTCTGATTTCAGTTCAGTAGATAGAATAGAAGTATTTAGACCTGGTGCAAGGGCTGATTTTGAGGCTACAGGGAAAATTAATGATGATAATGCTGGAGGTTCAAAATCGGATGTGGAAATAACTTACACAGCTTATGCCTGGTCACAAGAGCCTTTTCAGAATATGATTTTACTTGAGTACAATATAAAAAATAATGGCTCAGAAATGCTAAATGATTTTTATGCTGGTTTATATGCTGACTGGGATGTAAGTGAAAATGGAGCGAAGGATTTTGCAAAATGGAATGCAGAAAGCAAGTTAGGGTATATTTATAATTGGGATAATTCAGATACAACCTACGGTGGTATTCAAGTTCTTGAAGGAAATGCCAACCACTATGCAATAACAAATGATGATGAGGCGCCTGGAGTTGCCTTCGGTGTGTATGATGGCTTTACAGATGCAGAAAAATATACGGCTCTTTCAAGTGGAACCACAAATGACTTTGCTGGAAGTGATACGCATACGAACTCTGATGTAAGTCACTTGGTGTCCGCAGGTCCTTTTGACATCGCTAGTGGGAGTGAAATAAAAGTGGTTTTGGCGTTACATGGGGCAGATTCATTTGAAGAATTAATTGCTTCTACGAAAGCTGCTGATACAGCTTATAACATAGTACTTCAAATTCCAAAGCCTATTGCTACTGATGCGGATGTATGTTACGGTGGGGATGCGACTCTTACAGCAAGTGGCGCAAGCTCTTTCAAATGGTACAGAGAAGCGACAGGCGGGTTGTCTTTTTCAACAGGAAGCTCTATCTCTGTGGAAAATATTTTTGCAGATAGTATATTCTATGTTTCTAATACCGATAATAATCAATTTGAGAGCGCAAGAACAAAAGTGACTGCAAGGACTAAGGCAAACCCAAACATTACTGTTTTGGGTGCAACATCTTTTTGTCAAGGAAGTTCAATTACACTTACAGTAGCAGAGGCAGATTCTTATCTATGGACAGAAATAGGAGGTGGGACTACATTTAATACTCAAAGTATAACCGTCAATTCTGCTGGAGAATACAAAGTTGGAGTAACAGATAACACATTGGCTTGTTCAAACGAGTCAGAGCAAACAATAACAACTTCTATTTTGCCTTCGCCAAGTATGAGTTTCACATCAGAACTACAGAGCGATATGTTGACAGTGGATTTTACCAATACTTCTACTGATGCGGTTTCCTATTCTTGGGATTTTGGAAATGGTTCTACTAGCGAAGAACAGAATCCGACTCATACATATTCTACAGTGGAGACTTTCCAAGTAGAATTGACTGCAATTGGAGAAAATGGTTGTGAGGCTAAAGTTTCCCAATCGGTAATTGTAACCGCTCTCGAGAATTCCACATTCTCCAAGAAAATAGCTATTTATCCTAACCCATCAGAAGGTAAGTTCAATTTAAGAATGGAGGGAATTGCTTCTGGAGAGTATAAATTGGAAATATATGATTTGACGGGTAAGTTGATGATGAAAAAAACTATAAAATCAAATGGAGTCTCTTTCCAAGAAGATTTGAATGTTTCATCTTTTAAAGCTGGCCAATACTTGGTTCAAATTACTGGTGTTGATGGTGTTGCGGTAAAACGGATTACCAAACTCTAATGAGTTAAGTGATTTTCTTAAATTGGTTTCAATAGGAAAAGCCTCTCTAAAATTTTAGAGAGGCTTTTCTATTCCCCAAACTTCTCCAACCAAGCTCCTTTTTCTAAAACAGAATATACTTTCAGACTGTCAGGAGTGCTACCCATCAAATCTCGATTCACGTAAAAACTATTTGAAGCATCTAAAATGACTTGTTTGGATTTAATTGTGGAGACTGCTTCCCAGTTTTTACGGAGTTTTTCCCGATAATGAGGGTAGTCAATTTCAATTTCCAAGCCTCCCACAGCTTGCTGATAATACAGAATTTGCTTGCCTTCTTCCCATACAAAAAGATAGTTATTCTTAACCTCATACTTTTGGAGCTTTGAATCGTTTGATTTCAAATCCATCAAGTGTCTTTTTTATTGAACTAAGAAAAAAAATAACTTTTAATTACCTCCCACATTTTAATTAGAAGTTCCAAAGAGACTCATTTCATTGGCAAGCTCTACAACCTCTAATTAAAATCGTTGGCAACAAAGTGTCTTCATACAGTCAAAAATATCTACAGGCCAATGGCCTTAATTGCAGGATTATTTTTACCATAGCTATAAGACCTCCACATTGTCTTTTTTGAGTTAAATTTCCAAACAATTTGTTTGTCAGGTGTGACTTCCCAGACAGACCTTTGTGTACCTATAGAAATTAGCGTATTTCCATTCCTCAATCTCTCTGCACCCGACAAAATATGAGAAAACATATTACTGTCCGAGAACTCCCATACTATAGTTGGACTTTCTTCGAACCTCAATGGATCTGGTAAGCTTATTTCTAGTACCGCAGAATGTGTAAAATAGTGTTCATTACTATATACCAATATGTTTCCTTGCCCTATTTGACCATCTTCTAGTAGATTAGGCTGATGTTGCCTATAGAGAATCCTTTCACCTGACGAATTATATGTTTCAGGATTTCCAAACCTATAAAGCAAATCTCCTTTGCTTCCTTTTGCCTCTGCAGTAGTTGTGTTATGGTCTATAACCCATATCTCGCTATAAGACCGAATGCTTATAAAAATAATATCTCGCTCACTGTCATAATCAATGCCGTTAGCATGCATAAACCCTGGAGTATCAGTAATGTAGTTTAAATTTATTTTTTGTGGGTTGTCAATCAGTACGCCAAAACCATCTTTACTGCTGTCTTTATCCTGAATTAAATGATCCCATGCATGCCATTCCCAAACTATTTCATCATTTATTGGATTAATTTCATATATGGATTCGGTATTTAGAGTAGTGGCAGTTCCAATATAACCTTTTGAGAGAATCTCTTCTTGTTTCTTTTGAGACCATACCATAACCAACACATTTCCATTGGGCAACATTTCCACATCATGATGTTGCAGAGCATCCAAAGATGACATTTCATATTCCCAAGTTAATTTTTTATCTGAATTTCTGATTTCTATTTTACCTCCGTAGCCACCTTGCGATAACGGAGGCGGGTTCACTTTAAGAGCTGATAGTAATATTCCATCTTTCAATAACTCAGCATCATTACCAAGTCCGCCATTTCCCTCACCTAAATCCCATACAGATCTCGTAGTCCCATCTTTTGAAATTAGCCTAACCTTATCAGAACCAAGCTCATTTAATAGTACATAACCTTCATCTGCTAAAGCCTGATTGTGAATTTCAACTTCATTATTATTCAACCCAAACGAGTCATCATCATCATCAGCATTATTAACAAAGCCTAAAGGTTTTTCACATCCCACTTCTTGAACATTCAGATTACCCAGCCCATCACCATCGTTGTCTTTATACCAAACATTGAGATTGCAATTATTAGTATCGTCATCATCGTCATCATTATCAACAAATCCTACTGGTTGTTCACAAGCTTCCACAGAAACATCAGAATTCCCTAAACCATCCTCATCCATATCTTCAAACCATATTTTTGGATTTTGACAGGGCAAAGTATCATTCTCATCATCTGAATTATCCACAAAACCTACTGGCTGCTCACACGCTTTGACTGAAACATCTGGATTACCAAATCCATCCTCGTCCTTGTCTTCAAACCATACTTTTGAATCTCTACAAGGCAAAGTGTCATCCTTATCATCTGAATTACCGACAAAACCTACTGGTTGCTCACATTCTTCGATAAAGACACTTGGATTACCAAAACCATCTGAATCAGCATCTTCATACCAAATTTGCTCAAAACAAGTCTCATCATCACAAGAATATGATGTTATTACCAAGCACATGGCAAGAGAATACTTTAATATTTTTTTCATAAAAAAATTGAATACATCAAACATAAGTGAATTTCTTATACTTTTAGCTTTTATACGTCTTATTAACAGACTAAACATGAATCAATCTTAGCACTTGGCCGGGCCACGTTGGTAGTGTCTGTAAGACCTGCCAATGTGCAGGCTAAAAACCGTTCTAAGACTGGCGGGAACTGCGTACACCGCCAGCTTTTCACTCATGTCCAGTAGTATGCAGACTAAACTTACTATTGCCATTTTGACATGAAGGTTTATGAAATTCTGAAAATCAACGCTTCTTAGTCTGTTTTTGGTTCTTTTGTCTTGAACCAAAAGAACCAAAAAATCAAGACTGTGGAGAAGTAAGCTAAACTTCTGCCATTCCGCAGGAAAATTCTGAAAGGGTCCGGCTCCTCGGTCGCTACGCTCAAATAGCAGATTCTTCTTACTGCTACATATCAGAAATTCTTAATACTTATTTTACCAAGGTCGAATGTTTCAGACAATCAGATAGCTATAAAAAAAATCCGACATATTGTCTATAGTGTGTTTAATCTGCAATTTACTATCCTGCTTTGAATTTGTCAAGGGCGGAGGAGAAACGAGCAGGCTAAACGCACTATTACCATTTTGACATGAAGGTTTATAAAATTCTGAAAATCAACGCTTCTTAGCCTGCTTTTGGTTCTTTTGTCCCGACCGGGAACGGCTTGAAACAAAAGAACCAAAAAATCAAGACTGTGGAGAAGTAAGCTAAATTTCTGCCATTCCGCAGGTAAATTCTGAAAGGGTTCGACCCCTCGGTCGCTACGCTCAAACAGCAGATTTTTCTTACTGCTACATGTCAGAAATTCTTAACGCTTATTTCTCCAAGGTCGGATATTTGAGACAATCAGATAGTTATAAAAAAAACCGACATATTGTCTATAGTGCGTTTAGTCTGGTGCGGTTGCCCTGAAACTCTAATGAGTTAAGTGATTTTCTTAATTGGTTTTAATAGAAAAACCCACTCTACAAATTGTAGAGTGGGTTTTTCTATTCCCCAAACTCCACCAACCAAGCTCCACTATCCAACACCGAATAAACCTTCAAACCCTCTGGAACATCTTTCATTAAATCTCGATTCACGTAAAAGCTATTTGAGGCATCCAAAATGACTTGTTTGGATTTAATTGTGGAGACCGATTCCCAGTTTTTTACGGAATTCTTTCCAATAATCAGATAGTCAACCTCAATTTCTAACCCTTCGATGGCTTGCTGGTAATAGAGTATTTTCTTTTCTTCCCAAACAAACAGATAGTTCCCTTTAATGATTTCATGCTTTTGGAGCTTTGAGTTATCTGATTTCCAATCAATCAAGTTTTGTATCTCTACATTCTTCGCCCAAAAGTGGTGGAGAAGATGGAACTGCATTTTATCATTATCGTGAATAAGTGCGGAATCTCCCACTACAAAAGCTTCCCCACCGTTGATTAGACACAGATTACTGAGCTTATTGGTCTTGTAAACTATCAGCATCTTCTGTTTGGAGTGCGCCAGAATTTCCCTGTATTGCAGGAAGAGTAAAGTAGCTGTCAATCCGAAAGTGTAGGCAACGAAACGAACTTTACGGAAAGCGAAAAGTAATAGAATACTGAAAATGCAACCGTAAATCAGCCAGGTTTCAAATACAGAAATATCAACTCCAGAAATGAGTGAGCCAGGCAATTCTTGGATTTCGAACACCAACCAGTTCAAGCCTAGAATAAACCACTTTAGACACCAACCAAGTGCCGAAGCCACAAAATCCAGCCAACAGAAAACCAAAAGCAATATGCCAAACTGTAAAATGAACGATGCGGCAGGAATAACTACAAAATTGGAAAGCCAGAAGTAAGTAGGGAATTGGTGGAAATAGAGTAAACCGATTGGGAAAGTGGCAATTTGTGCGGCTATGGAAACGCAAGTCATATTCCAAAAGAACTTGGCAACTCTGTTCTCAACATCCCAAAGGCGAGCGAATTTGGGTTGGAGATAGACGATTCCGATTACTGCCACGTAGGAAAGTTGAAAGCCAACTTGCATGAGCAAGTAAGGATTCCAAAGCAATAAAATGAAGGCAGAAACTGCCAGCGTGTTGTAAATATTGGATTGCCGAACAGTTACTTTTGCTAAAACAACAAATGAAAACATGGTTACTGCCCTCAGAACTGAGGGTGAAAGTCCTGTGATGAAGGCATAAATCCATAAAATGGAAATTGTGGCAACTAAGAACAACCAGTTTTTCTTTGGAGACCTTCTTTTGCCAAAAAGGAAAATCCACGCCACAATCTGATAAATTATTCCCACATGCAAACCTGAAACTGCCAAAACATGCATTGCCCCAGCACTCGAATAAGCTGTTTTGATAGAATTATCCAGACCATCTTTCACTCCCAAAACTAGTGCAGTAGCAATGGAATATTCTTGGTCAGAAGCAATATTCACTCTGAAAATACTGTCTGCATAATGTCTTACCTTGAGCGAAAGTGCATAAATTTCGCTGTTCGGTTCGTAGCGAATGAATTTATAATTAGGCTTCCGCAAAAAATGTTGATGATGGATTTGATGGAATTCCAAATACCTTTTATAATCGAACTCATAAGGATTAGCGGGCGGTTGGAGAAGCTGAGGACTGCCTTTTACAATCAGCTTATCGCCATATTTGGGTTGGTAAGATGAATCTTTGTTAGAGAAATAAGCGATTATTTTACCTTCTACCATTTCCCAGCTACTATCGACTCGGATGCGGGAAATCTGTAATTCTGCTTTTCTGCTGTTTGTTTTCTCTTGAACTTCCGAAACAATTGTGGCCACGTAATATTCTACAGTATCGGTTACATATAGGAGATGCTTTGGGGATTTACTTTCTGTTTTCCAATCTGTTAGCCAATAACCGAACAGAAATAATAGCAACAGCGCATTGATTCCAACAATTGTTTTATTGTTCCTGAACCATTTTTTAGGGGCAAAGAGCGCAATAGTCGCAAATATTACCCATAGGATTGGTATCAGATAACCTACAAAAGGTATTTCGTAATCTAAATGAACATGAAACAGAATTCCCAAACTGAAGAAAAAAACCAAGCGAACGAATATGATTGGAGTCCACTTGGGAAGCATAATTAGTAGGGTTAGTCTTTTTGCAAACCCTAATATAGTTTATCTTCGTGAATTGTGAATGAATATACAGATTGAATTTTGAAAACGGTTATCTACAAATTTTTAATTGCTATAGAATAATGCAACTGATTGATATTCAAATACTCCTCAGAGAAAATATCCGTAATCTCAAACCCTATTCGTCTGCAAGAGACGAGTACAAAGGGAAAGAGGCGACCATTTTTTTAGATGCAAATGAAAATCCGTTCGATACCGGCTACAACCGTTACCCAGACCCTTATCAATGGGAGTTGAAGCAGGAAATAGCCGAGGTCAAAGGCGTGGAAATTGCACAAATATTTCTCGGGAATGGAAGCGATGAGGGAATAGATATTCTCATTCGTGCTTTCTGCGAACCCAGAGTTGACAATATTGTCTCCATTTCCCCTTCCTACGGAATGTACCAAGTTTGTGCCGATACACACGGAATTGAAACAATCAAGGTAAAATTGAATGAAGATTTCAGCTTGGATACAGATGCAGTTTTGGATGCTATAAACGCAAATACTAAAATCATATTTCTTTGTTCTCCAAACAACCCAACTGGAAATAACTTAGAAGAAGCTGAAATCCGTAAAATTCTACATGGTTTTCATGGAATCGTAGTGGTTGATGAAGCTTACATAGATTTCTCCCCAGAGAATACTAAAACTAGCTGGTTAGCAGATTATAAGCAATTGGTCATTCTCCAGACCTTCTCTAAAGCTTGGGGATTGGCAGGAATTAGACTGGGAATGGCATTTGCCAGCGAGGAAATCATTGCGGTAATGAATAAAATTAAAATGCCTTATAATGTAAATGAGCTGACTCAAAAATACGCAATAGAGGCTGTGAAAGATGTAGCACAGAAAGAACGATATGTATCTCAAATTCTTGCCGAACGAGAAAGAATGAAAACGGAACTTGCAGAACTGGATTTGGTGCAAGAAATCTATCCGTCAGATGCCAATTTCTTACTAATCAGAACCATAGCTCCGAATAAAATTTACAACTTCTTAATTGAACAGAAAATCGTAGTTAGAAATAGGTCAAGTATTGCGCTATGTGAAGGTTGTTTGAGACTCACAATTGGACAGAAAGAGGAAAATGATATTTTGCTGAAATACTTGAAGCTATACAAGTAAGGTAATTGAATAGGTAATACTCAAATCATAGCACTTTTCTATGACTTTTTAGTAGAGCACGGCAAAGCGTAACAATCAGTAATATTACATCATTTATCGCTCAAATACTTCTCAATAAATACTTCCAAGTCTTTTGCCCGAATATCTTTGGCAATAATTTTTCCATTTTCGTCAATCAATAATGTAGTTGGGTAGCTATTTATGTTATAACTCTCAGCAATCGGTTCTTCATTTTCTTCAAGTATTTGCGCCCAATCAAGCCCTATTTTTTCCATAAAACTACGAAGCCTTGTTGTGTTGTCTGAAGCAATTCCCAAAAACTCAACCTTTGAATGGTCAAGTTTCCTATACAGCTCCTTCAGTTCTGGAAGTTCCTCCACACAAGGTTTACACCAACTGCCCCAAAAATCTAGGTAGAGTAATTTGCCTCTATAATTTTCGAGTTGAATTGAATCCCCATTTACGAAATCAACTCCTTCAAAAGGAATCGCCATGAACCCAACTTGCGAAGAATACAGAACTGAATCCTCTGCTATTTTTTGGAGTTTTAAAACTTGTTTATTGAAATCGACTCCAAGATTTTTGTAGTAAGAATTATTAATTTCAAGGAATTCGCTTAAGTTGATAATTTCTTTACTTCCCCTCATTCTGATTTCTGTTGATGATGTAAATGTAACATCCGAAAAACCATGACTGATTTGGAGTGATTTATCCAAATAGCTTGACATAAAATATTGGCTAATTGCAGAAACGGGCTTTCCCGTCCATTTCCGCAACAATAATTGAGATTTTCGACTCAATTAGTTTGCCATTTCTGAAGATTTGGAAATCGACTTGTTGCATAAACTTCTCGGAATCCCGAACGGTTGAATCATTTTCTATATTGAAAGGCTTCGTTTCCTTCTCGTCTGAGAATTCATAATCATTATCAGTATCGACCATATATATAAAACTCCCTTCGCTATCATTTTTGATTAGAACATTTACAAAGCATTTGAGTGGAGAGTCGGATAGCTTTCGAGCAGTTGAGTCTATTTCCCAAGACTTGAATTCTTCCAAATCAATATTGCCAATCTTATAATTCTGATAAACCAACTGGCTGAAATCGACCCAGATTTGAGTATTCTGAGAATCTTCCCAACCTTTGGGAATCTCCAGTTCTGACTTGTCAACATTCCCCCAAAGTGCTTTAGACTCCTGCAAATCCATGCTCATAAATCCAAAAATCAGCTGGAAATCCCCAAAACCAGCTAATTCTTGCAATGGCAATTCAATAATTTTATTCTGAGAAAATGAGTGGAAACTCGAAAAGAATGAAACTAGAATTAGAAGTGTATTTTTCATTTTGTTGGAATTAGGATTATGAATTCCAAATTTAAATAGAAAACAGGCAGAAGCGAACTCAAATTCCTTGAAGCGTATTAGGTTTCGGTAAAATCCATTTCAAAAAGAGAATCAGGATTTGCAGGATTCTAGGATTGGACAGGATTCTAAGAAAACGATTATTGAAATCCATCGGTAAAATCCCTTTTCATCCTGTAAATCCTGATTCAGAATTCTTTCAAATTACCACATCATTTTATCCATCAACAAATCAATTCACTACCGCATTTTTTCTCATTCTCACATTTTCAAATTCACTCATTTCCACATTTCCTACTCTCCAACCATCACAAACGCACTCCAAAAATACGGTTCAGGATATTTCAGTTTCACAGCCTGTTGCGCTAGCTCGAAAGCCAATCTTTTATTGCCGACTTTCAGCCAATTTTCGTAAAATTCGTTCATCAGCAATTGTGTGGCATCATCGCTCACTTTCCAAAGGCTGATAACGATGGCTTTTGCGCCCGCCACTTTCAAGGCTCTTTGCAAGCCATAAACGCCTTCTCCATTCTGAATTTCGCCCAAACCAGTTTCGCAAGCGGAAAGCACGACCAATTCCGTTCCCGATAAATTCAAGTTCATGGCTTCATAAGCCGTCAAAATTCCATCTTCCGAGTTGAGTTCGGTTGGATTGAAATTATTCACTCCAGCCAGCACCACGCCCGATTGCAACATTGGGTCAAGTCCTTTTACGGTGCGAGTTTGTTTAATTGGTTTGAAAGCCCGCTCCGAAGTCGGGATTTCCGAAGTGTCAGGTGTGGTTTCGCCAATGAAAAAACCATGTGTGGCAATGTGCAGAATCTCCCAATTTTCTTCCATTGCTTGCTTAATTGATTGTTCTGTGGCAGATTCTCCCAATCGTTTACGAATTCGCCAATCGTATTCGGTCAAGACTTTGGCAATTCCTTCCACTTCTTTTTCCGTGCCTGGCAACTCGGCAAATTTCGCCTCCCGAAGTGCCGAAACCATTCTGACCGTTCGGTAAGTACCACGATTTTCGGCTAGTTCAGTCTTGTTAGAATTGGGGTTGGAGTTGACAACTTCTTCTTTCTTGATATTATAAATAGGCTTTCCGAGCAGAAAAGCCTTGCCTTTCAGCGGTTTTTCTCCGCCTGTGAAACTTAGCAAATCATCGGTTCGGGTTACGGTTTCCAGTTGGATTTCATTGAGCAGAAACTTGCCAGTTTTCGGATTTTTGAAACCTTTCGGGTTGATTTGGTTGTAAATTCCATCGGGAGAGAAATAGACTTTTTCAATTTTCGTACTGCTTTTGTCCAACGCTTTTTGGATTGGTTGCCAATATTTCTGGTACGAGTTCCCATCTTCAATTTTGTACTCAATTGCGGTGCGATAAAACTTCAAATACTTTCCCTCCAAGTCATTTCCTTCAGGCAATTCAATCAATTCAGGATGGATTTTGGTTTCGGAAGTAACCAACAAAGCCACGTAAAACACCTTTTTTCCGTGTCCAATCCGAATAATTTCAATGGCACATTCATTTGGTTGGAGTTTTTTCTGGACATCTTGCCAAGTTTTTTTGGAGTTGATGGTTTGCGTGGCAAAATCTGTGGATTCGATGGCAATTTCTTTCTCCAATCGGTTGGCAGTTTCTTCCAAACTATCCAAATTGATTCCCTGCTTTTTGATTTCCGCCTCGGGCAAATTCAGGTTTGCCAAATATTCTCGTAAAACTTTCCATTCATTGTAATTGGCAATCAGTTTTTCATCTCCGCTCGCCAAAATACTTTCCCGAATTCGCTTGGTAGAAGTCAGAATCAACGCTTTTGTGCGGAGTTGATGATTGTACATATCGCTGAGTAAATTCGGCTGACTTTTATGTTTCTGCAACACAAAATAGTTGAAGAAGTTGAAATCTGCCTTGACCGAAGCAAAAAATCGCTCCTTTTCCTTCTCCGAAAGCGAAGGGAAAACCTTGTCAATCAGCCGTTCGTACATTTCAATTCCTTGCAAAAGATGGTCGGATTCTGCCAATTCCTCATTTTTGCTCAGTTTCAGTCTCGCAAAATCCACCAGCCAACCTGCTCGCTCCAAATTGTCGAGCGGAATAACCATCGTCTGAATAGCTTTTTCGTACCAATATTCCGCCAGTTTTTCCTCGTCTTTTTCATGGTGCAACATTGCCAAATGACTTCTGAATCTTGCCAAATCCAAGCCATCGAATACGTTGAAACCTGCGAGTGCATTTTCCAAACCTTTGGCTTCTATCTTCTCCAAATTATTCTTCAGCAATTGCTCAGAAATGGAAAAATTCTTTGTCTGGAGTGAGTAGAGGTAGAGTTTTGCTAAATCGCCACTTGCTTTCAGATACGGAACGGAAGACAATCCGTAATATTTTTCCGCCATTTTTGCCGAGTTTTTCAGTTGGATTTCCAAATCCGAGAAGCCATTTCCGTCTGGGTTCAAATCGGCAAATTTGATTTCGGAAATGGTCTGATTCAGTTTCAAGAAAAGTGGATGTTCCAAGCTGATTTCTGATAATTTTTCCTTGGCTTTTTGGGCAAAATCCCACGCTTTTTCGTAGTTCCCTTCGCTGAAATAAACCTGCGCCAAATCTGCTGTGATTTCCAAATAAGGCAAATAATTTTCGCCATAATTGGTCAAATAGGTTTTCTGTAAGTCAGCGAGCATAATTTCCGAAGCCGCCAAATTGCCCAAAGCCAACTGAATTTTCGCCATCAAATGCAAGGAACGCAAATAATCTGGGTGCGAAGTTCCGAAGCGAGTCGCCAATTGCCCCAAACTCTCCAGCAAATGCCCTTGTGCTTGTAACGGATTGTTTGCTTCGTGCCAAAACCGACCATAACTGTACTGGAATTCCCAAGATTTTGAGTTGGCAATTCCATAAGTGGAAACCGCCAAAATGTGAGCCGTCTGAATCAGGACATTGGTTTTTGCTTGGTCGCCTTGGCGCATAAAATGCTCCGAAGCCTTCAAATAAGCCAAATGTAAACCGCTCGAAGCGTTTTTTGAATCCGTTTGCAAACCGTTCTTTGCCACAAAATCAGCATAAAATTGATTCGTTTTTGGCAGATTTCCATTCCACCTGTTCCATTCCGCTTCCAAAGTTTGGAGTTTGAGTTGAGTGGAATCTGGCAATTGACCCAACAAATCCAAGCCTTTTTTCAGCGTGATTTCTGCTTGTGCCAAATCAAATTTCTTCAAGTAAAATCCAACCAAATTCGCCAAAGCTTCTGCCTTTTGGTTCTGATCGGATTGAGCGATTTCCACGGCTTTCAACAAACTTTTTTCAGCCACAGCGTATTTCCCAGCCGAGAATTGCAAATCTGCCAGAATTCCCAATTGAAAAATCTTTTCTTGGTTGGATTTTGCATCAGTTACACTTTTTTGCGCTTCCGCCAGCAGTTCGGAGAGCGGTTTCGCCTTGGTTTCCATGGCTGGGAAAACGTGTCGGGCTTTCCAGAAAATATCATCTCGGTATTCTTTCGGGTTTTGGAGGAAAACCGCCATTTCGATTCGGGAATTTTCAAAGGCAATTTCCCGAGCAGTTTTCCCTTCTTTGTTTTTCAAATCCAACTTTGCGCCATTTTTTAAAAGCCATTTTCCTGCATTCAGATTTCCATTTTCAGATGCAAGCATCAAAGCGGTATTTCCATTCGTGTCTGCCAAATCAATTTTTAACCCTTTGGAAATCAGCAGATTGGCAATTTTGAAATATTCGTCTAAGTCATTGACTCCCCACATTCGGTTCATAATCAAATGCAGTCCGCTCTGCCCTTGGTAATTTGTGGCAGAAATAGTTGCGCCACTTTCTACGAGCAATTTTGTGAGTGAAAAATTCGGATTGATGGACAGGAATTCTAGCAGAGGAGTTTGCAGAATCACTTTGCTTTTCCTCTCTAAATCTGCGCCTTTTTCTTTGAGTTCGGCAATCAGTTTTTTGACTAAATCCGTGTCTTGAATTTTTAGTGCGTTGCGGAGTTTCGTATCCAAAACTGCCAACTGCACGGCTTCCGAGTTGCTGTCTCCAACCGTAGCATTTTTGGTTGGATTTTGCAGAAAACTAGCTAATTCTGTGTGATTGTTGGATTTTGCGAGTTCCAAGGCTGTTTTTCCGCTTCCATTCTTGGTTTCCAAACTCGCCCCAGCCTTCACTAAAATCTGGCAGAGTTCGAGTTTGTTGTCTTCACTTGCCAAATGCAAGACCGTGTTTCCCGAATTATCTTTTGCCTCCAAGTCAATTCCTGTCTCAATAAGCAACTGAATAATTGCCAAGTTGGGCGAATTTTGGTCGGTGGCGATATGCAAAGCAGTGCGCAGTTGCAAATCTGTGGCGTTCAGATTCACTTTTGCGTTTGCCACCGACTCCAACAAAGGCAATTTCCCTGATTGCACGGCATAATGTAAAACATTCATTCCAGTCAAATCTTTCGCTTCCAAATCTGTGGTTTTGGGAAGCAACAAATTCACGCATTCAGTCGCTCCACTCCGAGCGGAAACAAGCAGCGGATTTGCCTGAATGGCATCCAACATGTTCGCATCTGCACCATTCTCCAGCAAAGCTTTCACGGTTTCGTGCCAATTGAGCATGCAAGGCTGAAAAATAAGCGTTTGCCCCTGCGGACTTTTATAATTCGGATTTGCGCCTTTCTCTACCAAAAACTGAATGAGTTCTGGCGATTGCACGTTGATTGCCCAATTCAGAGGGACATAAGCGTATTTTCCAATCTTGTCCACATCTGCGCCATCAGAAACTGACTGTTTTACCAAAGCCATATTCTTTTGTTGGATTGCGGAAATCAACTGTTCGTCAGGTGTGGATTGGGCAAATCCGACCCAAGAATTGAGGAAATACAAACCAAAAAATACAATAGTTTTTAACGCTGTTTTCATAGTAAAATTGAAATTTGATTTTGCAATGTACTAATGCTTCGGAAAAGAAAGTCTGAATTCGCACAAGCAGGCAGTTGATGAATTGCCGTTATAAGACGAGTGCATTCGATTGCATAAAGACTTTATAGCTTTTGTATAAATGAACCGATAAATTTGATTATAAATACGTTAGCAACAAAGCGTAATTTTACAA
>CAVSOI010000011.1:0-51152 GCA_963729615.1 uncultured Cytophagales bacterium | reverse complement strand
AATGCTAAAAAATCTTTTGAAGCTGGTGTATTAATTAATGGTGAAATGACTTACAAAGGGTCCGATGCTCATAAAGCAGCCGTGACTGGAGATACCGTAGGAGACCCTTTAAAGATACGTCTGGACCTTCTATGAATATCTTGATTAAATTAACTTGTTTAATAGGTCTGGTAATTGCTCCTATTCTGGGAGGCCATACTGAAGCTACTGGTACAGAAGGGACTAATACCGAAGAAATGGTTTTCATAGATGAAGATGGAAACAAAACTGTTTTATCTGAAAGACAAGTTGAACTTATTAAAAATGATGGAAACGCGACTATTAAAGGTGGTGAAGATTTAAATAATAAAACGGAGACTTTTGTAGAAATGCTGAAAAACGAAAATAACGATCAGGTTACAGCAAATGTTGAGATTAGAAGACCCATTAATGGTGAGACTACCGTTGAAAACAGAACTTTTACTGGTACTGAAGAGGAAGTCCGGGACCAACTAAAAGATGTTGAAGGTGTGAAAATCAAAATTAAAGACAAAGAATAAAACGCTAAGTCGTTAAATATAAATTAAACCCTTCCTTACTGGAAGGGTTTTTTTGTGAAATTCCCTAAATTCACATGAAGATGAATTATACAGACCTTACAACTTTAGGAATAGCTTTTGGTCTTGGAAGTACCATCGGGCTTCAAAGGCAACACACCGACAATAAAATGGCTGGAGTGCGAACGTTTACCTTAATTTCTATCTTAGGGGTGGTTTCGGGTTTCCTTACAAGAGATTTGGACAATCCATTTATTCTTCCAGCAATAGGTTTGTCTATTACAGCGCTTTTAGTGATGGCAAATGTTATAAAATTAAAGAAACTGGACGAAACCGACATAGGCCAAACCACAGAAGTTGCAGCGTTACTTATGTTTGCAATAGGTGCTTATTTAGTATTGGGCAGTCAGGTAATTGGTGTGATTATAGGAGGAGCCATGGCGGTTTTGCTTTACATTAAAGAACACCTTCATAATTTCATCGAAAATTTAAAAGACAAAGATCTTGCAGCAATAATGACGTTTGCTGGAATCTCTCTCGTTATTTTACCAATTTTGCCCAACCAAACCTACGGTCCGTTAGATGTGCTCAACCCAAGGAATATATGGTTGATGGTTACCTTAATTGTGGGAATAAGCGTTGTAGGATATTTCATTTATAAATTTGTTGGAAAGAATGTAGGTATTATCTCAAATGGCGTGCTTGGGGGGTTAATTAGCAGTACCGCTACCACAGTTAGTTATGCGAGAAAAACGGCTGATTCCAAGAATATTGGTAAAATGGCGGCGTTTGTGATTACTGTTGCATCCACCATAGCTTTAGCTCGCGTAATGGTTGAAATTGGTATAGTAGTTCCGGAAAAACTCCCGCAGCTTATTGTGCCCTTAGCAGTAGAGCTTGTATTTATGATCGCTCTCTGCGTAGTATTATTTTACTTAATTAACAAAGATACCACAGAGGAAGATAATGAAATGCCAGAACCCAAAAATCCAGCTCAATTTAAAAGTGCGCTTATTTTTGGTCTCTTGTATGGACTTATTCTTTTGGCTGTAGCTTTTACTAAAGAAAAATTTGGTAATGAAGCGCTATATGTGGTTTCTATAATTAGTGGGTTAACAGATGTGGATGCCATCACCTTGTCGCTTTCACAATTAATGAAAGGCGGAGGTTTGGAAACTAGTAGCGGTTGGAGATTAATTTTGCTGGCCTCACTCTCAAATTTGGTATTCAAGGGTGCCATGGCAGCAACATTGGGGACAAAGCAATTGGCAAAATGGGTTGGTCTATCCTTTGGACTCTCTATAATAATTGGATTGTTACTAATGTGGTTGTGGCCAGAAGGGTGGCATTTTAATCAGTTTTAAATACGTATATGAATTTTTTTAAAAAAGATCCTCTACAAATTATTCCGTTTCAGAGTTATGGGGATGCAAATCATTTTTATGGTCGTGGAAGGGCGTTAGAAGATGAAAATATAGACCTTTCTAAACGAGGGTTTTTCAGTTTACTGAAAACAGCCTGGAAACGATTTGAAGTAGATGAAATCCCAAACACCAGACTACGAATTACTTTCCCAGACAATTCGGTTCTATATGTGCAAAGTGATGCACATGGTTATTTTAAAGTAAAACAAGATCTTCCCGGACTGAATAAAATGGCAAACAGTGAAGGTTGGCTTCAATTTCAAATGTCTTTTGAAGAAAAATTTTCAGAAAGAATAATTCAGAATGACAATAGATTTCAAGGTGAAATATTAATCCCTTCAAAGAACAATAGTTTCGGAGTTATTAGTGATATTGATGACACTATCTTACACACCGGAGTTACTTCTACTCTAAAATGGCGGTTAATTATAAACACCTTGTTTAAGATTGCCGAAAAGAGAATCCCTCTAAAAGGTGCGGCAGATTTTTATCATTTATTGCACCGTGGCGCAAGTGGGAAAGAGGCCAACCCAATTTTTTACGTAAGCCACAGTCCGTGGAACTTATACAGGTATCTGGAGCTTTTTCTACAGAAGAACAACTTTCCAAATGGGCCTATTTTATTACGAGATTTAACAAGTTTTAAAAATAGAAAAGACACTGCTGAAAAACCTCAAAAACAAAAAGAGATTATAGATATTCTAAATCTATATCCCGAAAAGCAATTCATATTAATAGGCGACGGTGGAGAACACGATCCAGATATCTACATAGAAATTGCCGAAAGTTTTCCAAACAGAATTAAGGCCATTTATATTCGTAGTGTAAAGCATAAAAAGCGAGTGCTACGCATTAGAGGTTTATTTGAAAATTATAAAACCGTTCCAGCTATTCTGGTAGAAACCAGTAAAGAGGCGATTGAGCACGCGAGAGAGCAAGGGTTTATTTAGTTTCTGTTTTAAAATAATGGTATGTAGCTAATTGTGATTGTATTTCTGTATCCTTATTGGTAACGTAGCTATTGCGCTGTTTTTCATCAATTATTCTTGCTTTTATATTGTCTTGGAGTTGCAATTCAATTAAATCCTGAATTGTTTTTTTATGGTCTTCATCCAAAACAGGAGTTACCACTTCTATACGGTGGCTTAAGTTCCGTTTCATCCAGTCTGCAGAACCAATATAAATTTGAGGATCGCCATTATTTCCAAAAATATACACGCGCCCGTGCTCTAAGAACCGATCTACTATAGAGGTGATGTAGATATTTTCACTCTGACCTTTTATACCTGGCACTAAAGAACACATACCGCGAACCAGCAACCGTATCTTCACTCCTGCCACACTGGCTCGATACAATAGTTTGATCATTGTCTTGTCTTCAAGACTATTCATTTTTAAAGTGATACTTGCAGGTTGTCCTGCACGCGCATATTGCATTTCGGTTTGTACCAGCTCTGTAAATCCACTACGTGTAGTATAGGGAGAAACTAAAAGACGCTTGGTTTTGGGCACTAAAATTTTCTGTTGTAATACTAAAAATACTTTGTTGAGGTCTTTGGTTATTTTTTTATCGGCAGTCATTAAACCGAAATCTGTATACAATTTTGCTGTTTTTTCATTAAAGTTCCCAGTAGCAATATAACCATATCGCTGTTTGCCTTCTTCAGTTTCCTTTTCAATGTATAAAATCTTGCTGTGAATTTTAATATCTGGAAAACTATAAATTACCGTGGCGCCATTGTCTTCAAAAATTTTCCCCCACTTCAGATTATTATGTTCGTCGAAACGGGCTTTTACTTCAATAAAAACGACTACTTTTTTACCATTTTTTGCTGCCGTAACAATAGCGTCGTTGAGGCGGGATTCTTTGGCAGCGCGATAAATAGTCATTTTTATTGTGGTTACTTCCGGATCTTCAGCAGCCTCTTCTAATAGTTTTATGAGAGGCTCAAAAGACTGATACGGATAGTGAAGTAACTGATCTTTCTTCTCAATTTCAGCTAAAATAGAACTGCAATTTGCTAAAATCGGATGGGGCAACGGTGTAAGATTTTCGTTATTTAAATTAGTTTCTGTAGGATTAGGGAAGCCGAAGAAGTCCTTAAAATTATGGTAGGTACCGCCATTTACAATATCTGCATTGTAGACGTCTAAAGCCTTTTTTATAATCTCTTGAAATGGCTTTGGCATGTGCTGGTCTATTAACAGTCGCGTAGCTTGTCCCGTATCTCTTTTACCTAATGCGTTTTTTATTTTTTCAGCAAGATTTCCGGAGAGTTCATTTTCAATATATAACTCCGCATCACGAGAAGTTTTAATACTGTAAAAGGTGATATTTTGCTCCATTTTAGGATTTTGGCGAAGATTGTACTTTAGGATATCGTCTATAAAAGTGATATAATGTTTTCCATTATGCTTCGGAAAAGTAAAAAATCGTGGTTCATCTTCAGGGATGTTTATAACCGTGAATTCATTGTCGCTTAATTGCGCCGTTAGATATAAAGCTTCATTTTCAACAAATACCTGATTCTCTTCTGAAGTATTGTACTTATTGACTTTAATCTTGTCCTTTAAAATCTCTTGATAATATGTTTTGGCAATTTCTTTTTGGATGGTAGAAAATTCTTTCTGGCCAATAAGATGAATTTGATATTTTTTAAGCTCAGGAACAATTTCAGTAGTAAAAACTTTTCCAAATTCCTCTTGTTGTAATTCTACCTGTTTTTTTATTTCTCTTAAAACCTTATTTGGCTTGGTGATGAGTTTTTTTCGGAGTGGCTTTTCAATATTCTTTATCTGTCTAATATCACTCACCCTAACTTTAAAAAATTCGTCCAGATTAGAAGAAAATATAGCCAAAAACTTGATGCGCTCGTACAAAGGGTTTCTCTTATCTGCAGCTTCCTGCAAAACCCGGTGGTTAAAACGTAACCACGAAAGATCTCTGTGGTAGTATTTGGAATTGTAAAGGTTAGCCATAAAGCCCGATTTATTTCCTGCAAAAATCGACATTTACAGTTCGATACTGTGTTGCTGAAATGTTAACATTTGTAAATGCCTATATTAGAATTGATCTTTAGAAAGTTTTAAAAAGATTGAAATTGCATTTCGCTTTTATGGTTTTTATAGTAATATTTGTTGCAAAAGGAATTAACGTTGCGATAGGTATTGTGAATAGTATAAGAATTAAGTTTTTAGTAAGTATCATGATGGTTTGTACCTCACAAGCGTATTGCCTTCAAGATCCTTCCGGTTTTAAGCGGTATTTAGATTCGGCAGAAACTAAGTTAGTTACAAACGTGCCACTTGCTGAAAAATATTTAGATTCTATTGGTACTCCTTCTGAAAAAAATCTAAAACATCTTACAGCAAAATATTATTACCTAAAGGCACAACTAGCGTACGAAGACAATGATCGAACCGCTTCTATGCAAAATTTTATCAAGGCTTTTAAGTATGCCGAATACTATAAAGATTATAAAATAGCAGCCTATGCGGCGGGTGAGGTAGCCTCAAGGTTCTATTTGCTAAAAAAAGATTCGCTCGCTACTATTTATTATAATAAAGCATACTTGTATTATACGAAAACAAATGATGAATACGGTTTATTAGACCTTATGCAATTTCCAGCATATGCTAAGTATGTCAATTCAGAAACGCAAGAAAGTATCGATTTAGTTTTAAACGATCTGGACACGTACAAAAATGTAGAAGGTGACCAGATGTATTACTCTTTTGCCATTTTTCTTTTAACTTCAAACTACTTAGAGCTTGGTGATATAGAAAAAGCCCATGAATACAATACTATTTACAAATCTTTAGAAGGGTCATGAGTTTATAGAACCTTCTTACTATTTGAAATATGACAACGCCATTAAAACAAGTTTTGCTGAATATTATTTAGAGAACAAAAACTTAGATTCCCTAAAATACTATTTAGATGCTGTAAAGATTAAAAAAGGCAGTAGCGATTTCAATGTTCAGAAAGCCTTATATAATAATTATATAGCATATTATGAACTAACAGGTAAAACTGAAAAAGCAAAAATTTATGCAGATTCTCTGAACTGGTATAATGAAAAAATGGTAGAAAATACCATAACCGCGTCTGTAGAAATTAATGACGACCTATCTACGACAACCCTAGAGTTATCTGAGGAATTGGCTTTAAACAGAAGAAATAAAATCTATAAGTATCTTCTTTTGGTAATTGTTATCTTTCTTGGGATATGGCTCTATGTTTATTTCAGAAAAATTAAAAATAAGGAATTTGCCTATTCAGATTTAGAAACAAAATTTTCTTCCGCACAATCGAAACAAGAGAAACTCGCTATAAAAAATATAGAATTCGAAGGATTTTTAATCATGGCTTCGTAACGAAGTAAAACGAATAGCTACGTTAAATTCATTGGCTGAACAGCAGTCTGGCATTAGTAAATTATACAAAGAAATTCACCTTAATTACAGTAATTTTATAAATAGTGAAGATCATCACAAATTATTAAGTTCTATAAATGAATCCTTTTTTACCGAAATAGAAAAAGAGTATCCTGAGTTGGATACGCTTGAAGTACAGATTTGTTATTATCTATTCACAGGATTCAAAAATAAAGAAATTGCCATTTTTACAAATCGCTCCTTGCGTGCTGTTGAAGGGAAGAGATACAGGATAGTAAAAAAGTTAGAGGTTGACAGTAAGAAGGAAGGTTTAAAAGATTTTCTAGAGAGAACATTTAAGAAACCATAATCTCCTAAAATACCTCACAACCGATTAAATTAGGAGGTGAGTAGTTGTTGAGTAGTAGTTCGTAAAGATTTTGTAGTGGCGTTACAAGATATTTGTTCTAAGAATTAATCACTATTAATTAACTACAATTTTCTATCGACATGAAATTTAAAAACTACATTTTATGTGTTGCTTTGTGTAGCACGTTTATTGCATTTTCGCAAACTAAAAACGACTCAAATGTTACCGAAGTTAAAACACCAGATAACTTTTTTGTAACAGCTCCTATGACTACCTATCCTAAGGTTAACGCTAAATCGGTTAAGAAGAGAGAAGTGCCAAGGGGTGGTCTAAGTTCAAAAAATATTAAAAAAGGAGAGTTTACAAGTAACCTCTCAAAAAGTAGTTCTTCACAAGACCCACTAGCGCAGCAAACGCCTGCATCGAGAATAGGAAGAACGCCTATTGCAAATTTTGATGGTATTAATCTAGATGTTAGTCCGCCAGACCCTACCGCGGCTGTAGGGCCAAACCATGTAGTGCAAATGACCAACGGTCTTTGGTCTGTATGGGATAAGAATGGGGTTCAAGCAGCAGGTTTCCCAAAAGACATTAACGATCCGCTTGGTGGTATTATTTCTGGAGATCCTGTGGTTTTATACGATAGAGAAGCCGATAGATGGTTTATTAGCCAGTTTCAACTACCAGATGATGATCAATTCAAAATAGCAGTTTCTACTACATCAGACCCTACGGGAACATATGCGGTGTATAGTTATAATGTACCAGAGAATGATTACCCACATTACGGTATCTGGGGAAACAGCTATGTAGTGACAGGAAATTTCAACCCAAGTGAAACAGGTACGTTTTATGCCTTTAACAGACAAAAAATGTTAGATGGTGACCCTTCAGCAGAGATAGCTACTTTAACCTTGCCTGGTTATATAGGTACAGGTGGATTTCAAGCGCCACAACCAGTACATTCAGAAGGTGCAGGAATTGCAGCTGGACCAGCTCCTATAGTTTGGTTTCAGGATGACGCATGGCCTGGCGTAACAACAGATCACGTAAAAGTTTGGGATCTAGATATAGATTGGTCAAATCCTGCCGGAGCTACATGTTTCTGCTCCCTTAGAAATTCCTATGGCAGCTTTTGATTCTTTTCTTGAAGGTACAGGAGGAGATAGCTTTGCCGTTTTAGAACAGCCAGGCACCGCGCAACGAATAGACGCAATCGTATTTGCTATGTATTTCCAAGCGCATCGATATAATTTTGGAACGCACGAATCTTTACTTTTTAATTTCCCTGTTGAAGTTACCGATGGTAGCCAAATATCTGGAATACGCTGGGTGGAATTAAGAAGACCTACGCTATCCGATCCTTGGTCACTTTACCAAGAAGGAACATATCAGGATGCTGGCGGAGAGAGTGTATTTTTATCGGCCATCGCCATGGATCAAGAAGGGAATATTGGATTAGGATACACAAAAACAGGTGCTACTACATTCCCGTCTCTTTATTATACGGGTAGATTTGATGCTGATGCTTTAGGACAAATGACCGTTGCTGAAACGGTGATTATTGAAGGAACTAGTTCAATAACTTCAAATTCTAGATATGGCGATTACTCTCAATTAACAAGAGACCCGGTAGATGATCTTACTTTTTGGTTTACAGCAGAATACGATGGAGAACCTAGAAAAACCAGAATAGCTTCTTTCAAAATTTCTGAAACATTAGCGGTAGACGAATTTGATCTGGATGTATCTAATTTAATTATTTCTTCAGTAGATAATAAAATATTCAACCTTCAATTAGACGTTCCTACCACAAGTGACATTCTTAGACTCTCGGTTTTTGATATTACTGGTAAAAAAGTATATCAAGATCAGGTAACTAAAGAAGCTGGTGGTAAGTATAAAACTACAATCGATTTATCTGCTATGAGTTCAGGAACCTATATCGTTGAAATTGGAAATGCAAAAACCAAATTAAGCAAGAAAATCATAGTTAAATAATCGAATTATGAGATATATGATTTTTATATGTTGTCTTGGACTATTGTTTGGTTGTAATTCAGTAAAAAAAGAAGTTACAAGTGATTATTCAACTGGAACGGTGGTGTATTCTACTGCCGAAAACGATTGTATGTATACAATCAAAGTAACCGATAATAATGCTAATAGTGTTTATTTCGACCCTATCAACCTGGAAGACGGATATATGAAAGATAACGTAAAGGTTAAGTTTAAATATCAAGCACTTAAGATGCAGAATAGATGTGATAAAGCAAACCCGATAAGTATCACCGAAATGATGAAATTATAAAAGTTTAGTTTTTTTCATAATAAATTTACTTTGTAGATTTTAGTAAGGCTGTCTTCGGATGGCCTTATTTTTTTATGTTTCAGCGTGAAAAATTCTAGACAGTTACAATTCGTGACTGTGTGGCTGAAATGTTAACGTTTGGAATGGGCTTCGATGCAATTTCGCATAAAGAGCAAATTTACTCAGCCAGATTTGGATTTGAGTATAATTTAACTGAAAACAAGTACAAGAAAGAATTGAGCTTAATTTAAGTAACTAGACCAGTAGCCGCTTGGTGCCGAGGCTAAAACAACCCGTGTAGCTCTGCATCAATCTTATTGATGACAGCGCCTAAATCTTCAGGATTGTCCACAAAATTAAGGTTGTCCACATCTATTACAAGTAAGTTGCTTTTGTCATAGTTATGTACCCAGGCTTCGTAGCGTTCGTTCAAACGGCTTAGGTAATCTATGCTAATGCTGTTTTCGTACTCCCTGCCGCGTTTGTGGATCTGGTTCACCAGGTTTGGGATACTGCTTCTAAGGTAAATGAGCAAGTCTGGCCCTTTGGTAACGCTTTCCATTAAATCGAATAACGATTTATAATTTTCGAAATCCCGGTTGGTCATAAGCCCCATTGCGTGTAGGTTGGGAGCAAATATGTAGGCGTCTTCGTAAATGGTACGATCCTGAATTACTTTTTTACCACTTTCCCGAATTTCCAAAATCTGGCGGAACCGACTGTTTAAAAAGTAAATTTGAAGGTTAAAACTCCATCGCGCCATGCTGTTGTAAAAATCGTCTAAGTACGGGTTGTCCTCCACATCTTCATAATGTGCTTTCCACTTATAATGTTTTGAAAGTAAACGAGTAAGGGTGCTTTCCGGAGCCTATATTTCCTGCAATTGCAACGTGCATGTGCCTAATTCTTTGGTTGGTTATTGGTAAATTGATGGAGTATTTTTCCGTCATAAATATACAGGAAATCTTGCGTAAGGTGCAATTGTTTTACTGTTATTTCGGGGAGTGGTATTTTTTTTGCTTCGGAAGGTTTTACAGGGGAGTTTAAACCTGGTTCACCATAGCGGAAAACTTCATTATTTTTTACCACCCATACATCTTCATCATTTTGTGCAATAAAATTCTCCGTTCTGCTATTCTTACTTCAGAAAGGAAACTTCCGTAGACATTATAGGTCACTAAGTTTATCTTCAAAAAGTAAATAACAATAATTGAAATTACTTGCCATATGCCACTAAATTCCCTTCAATAGGTAAGGAGGTTTGTAATTTGCGCTCCAACCTATAATCGAATAATTCCAACTGCTGGTTGTCTGTATTAAACAACCAAACCCTATTGTTGCCCAGCATTGCCAGCTGCGCTTATATTCACAAATTCTTGCAAATTATTAAAATTAATACGTTCTACTTCGTTCAGTCTATTGTCCACAAAAACTACGGTGTTGGTTTGCTGATAAAATAACATAATCTTTAACGGATTAATAATGTCTATCTTTTCAATAGCACCCAAAGAAAAATCCTTAAATACAAAATCACCGTCAGGCCCTTTTTTGTAAAAGGCCATTTCATCAATAAAATAGTTATTTTTATAAGCATCTGTGCCAATATAAGTATCTGCGCTTCAAAAAACGTAGTAAGAGCTCGGTTTGGGTTGTGCCAAAAGTTGAAAGCTGAAAAGTACTAAACAAGAAACGGAAGTGCCGCATAGAGGGTCAAGATACAAAATACGTGCTACAATGTATTAAGTTGCCTGAAACATTGGCTATAGTATTTTCGTCTTTTACAGGAACCAAAATATTTGATTATGAAATTAAGAAATCAGTAGTATTTGTAGTTGCTGTTGAATTTAACAACGGTCAGTTCAACTGTCTCAACAACTTTGAAGGAATCGCCACCTACAAAACCGATAGGAAAGTAGACCTGGACCATGCAAGGTGATGGCATGAACGACGCTATGAAAGAACAGATTGCTGCACAGCTCCGCAAACAGTTTCAGAAAGAATTCACCTTAACGTTCAACAAAAACCAATCTATTTATGAAGAAGTAGAAAGCTCTAAGCGCGCCTGCTCCGCAAGCCGCTAGCGGTGTCAAGTATTCTGATTTCTGGAGGGTCTGATATTCTGTATAGAAACTTGCCTAAAAATGAGTACACAAACAAAACTGAAATAAGCGGGAAAGAGTTTTTAATTCAAGACACCTTGGAAAACCCCGAATGGACTTTTGAAAAAGAGACTAGAGAATATTGGTAGCTACACCTGCTTTAAGCGAGTCGTAGTGAAAGAAGTAGACCGAAAAACAATCACCAATGAAAGCGACAGCCTTGTTGAAGTGACAAAATTACGAACCACCACAGCTTGGTACACTTTGGATATTCCTGTACAACACGGCCCTGGAGAATTTTGGGGAGTCCCTGGCTTAATTTTGCAAGTGGAAGAAGGCGATCTTTAACCATCCTCTGCTCTAAAATTGTCTTAAATCCAGAAAAAGGAATTAGCCATTGAAGCTCCGAAAAAGGGAAGAAAGTTACCCAAGCCGTGTTTGATAATATTCAAGAAAAAAAGATGATGAAGAAATGATGGAACGCTTTAAAAGTGACGGTCGTAAAAAGGGTGATGGTACTAGTTTTCGGATAAAAATTGGAGGATAACTCATTGTAAACTCCCTTGGAGAGGATCGGATGGTAATTAAACCTTTCCATTTCAAAATAGTCCAAGCATACTGTAACAAAAGCTGTAACTTGTTACTAACTAGAAACTATTTAAAATTTTTATTATGAGAATACTATCCTTTTTGCTGATCGTTTTAATTTCGGCTACTTCATTTGCCCAAAATATTAGCGGGAAAGCCTATTATGAGTCTAAAACTACTGTTGATGTAGGTGATTTCGGAGGTCGAGAAATGAGCGAACAGATGAAGAAAACAATTATGGATCGTATGAAAAGTATGTTGGAAAAAACATACATACTTACGTTTAACAAAAATGAGTCTAGTTATGCCGAAGAAGAAAAATTAGAGACAGGCGCCGGAGGAGGTTTCGGAATGATGATGAATAGTTTTTCGGCTGGAGCACAATACAAAAACCTAGAAAAGAACCAAATCTTAGAAGAGCGAGAGTTCTTCGGGAAGCAATTTTTAATAAATGACACCATTACCAATCTTGAATGGACAGTAACCGACGAAAAGAAAATGATAGGCAATTACTTAGCTGTAAAAGCCACAGCCATTAAAAAAATTGATGAAAACGATTTCAGTATGGCGCGAAGAAGAAACCGTGACGACGACAAGAAAAAAGAAGAAAAAAAGAAAGACGACAAGAAAAAAGATGCTTCGACTACGCTCAGCACACAAGAGAGATAAAGATGAAAACCTGCTGTAAATGGCAGATGAAGTAACTACAGATGAAAAGAAAGACGATGACGACCCAATGAACGATATTGAAGTGCCTAAAGAAGTAGAAGTAACAGCCTGGTTTACACCACAAATACCAGTGAGCAATGGTCCGGGAGAATATGCCGGCTTGCCAGGATTGATTTTGGAAATGAATATGCATCGCACCACTATTTTATGTTCCAAAATCGTGTTAAGCACCAAAGCAGGCGAAACAATTGAAGCGCCAGAAAAAGGAGACGAAGTAACCCGAGAGCAGTACAACAAAATTGTAAAAGAAAAAATGGAAGAAATGCGTGAGAATTTCCGTGGTAGTGGTGGTCGCGGAGGAAGACGCGGAGGATTCTAACAAACTAAAAACCTCACAGAAATTAAATTCCGCCCGGAAGAAATTTAGTGAGGACAACTTTCAACCAATTATGAAAAAACTACTACTCGCAACCTTGTTGCTCTTTTGTTCTATTGCCGTATCTGCCCAAAGTATTAAAGTACGAGGCGTTATTACCGATACAGTTTCACAACCTTTAGAATTTGCCAACGTTGTTGCTACAGTAACAAGTAGCGGCGCCATAGAATCGTACGCTATTTCCAATGAAAAAGGGATGTACCAATTAGACCTTCCTAAAGGTGAAACCTACACTTTAAGAGCTAGTTTTCTTGGTTATTCTACCCAGGATAAAAGTGTAACGGTTGGAGAAGGTGATGAGGATAAAAAATTAGATTTTATGCTGAAATCGCTCGCAGATGAACTGGATGGCGTAGAAATTACCTACGAAATGCCCGTGACGGTAAAAGGAGATACCATTGTCTATAATGCCGATAGTTTTACCACAGGAGACGAACGTAAACTAGGCGATGTTATGAAAAAACTCCCCGGCGTTGAAGTAAACGAAGACGGTGAAATACAGGTGGAAGGGAAAACCGTAACCAAAGTAATGGTAGAAGGGAAAGATTTTTTTGACGGAGATTCAAAACTGGCAACAAAAAACATCCCGGCAGATGCAGTAGACAAAGTTGAAGTGCTTCGCAATTATAACGAAGTAGGCCAAATGCGAGGTCTGGGAAACGACCAGGATAATGTTGCAATAAACATTAGATTAAAAGAAGGAAAAAAGAACTTTTGGTTTGGAGAAGTCGCTGCTGGGGGAGGAACCATTAATGAAGATGAATTTGGCTATTTGGCGCATCCTAAACTATTTTACTATAGCCCAAAATACAGTTTAAATTTTATCACAGATTTCAACAATATTGGAGAAGTCCCTTTTACATTTCGAGATTATTTCAACTTTACGGGAGGTTTTAGAAATTTCAATCAAGGGGGTGGGACACGTTTTGATGTTTCAGAAAGTGACCTTAGTTTTGCCGTAGCGCAGAACAATCGTGCGAATGAAATAGAAACAAAATTTGTGGCAGGAAATTTCAGCTGGAAAGCATCCAATACGCTCGATGTAAGTGGTTTTGGGATACTATCCGACAATCGTACGAATATTGTAACCAATTCAATCCGTCAATACATCGCTTCGGGAGCTACCGAAAATACAGCTAGCACCACAGACCAACGCAGCCAATTGGCAATGCTAAAGTTAAGTAGTGTCTACAAGCCTAATGCCAATTTGCAAGTAGATTATGATGCGTTGGTGAAGACTTCAAAACAAACTGAAACAGGCAGTACATTGTCTCAATTTGGTCCTGTAGATAACAATATTGAAGAAAACAAAGAAAACAAGCCGGCTTCCATCAATCAAAATGTGAACGCATATTATACCTTAAACGATAAAAACATTTTCGCCGCGCAAGTACAGCATTTGTATCAGGACGAAGACCCTTTTTACAATGCAATTACAGATATTCTCCCGTTTGCGGGGATCATCCCGGCAGATACTACCCAGAATCGTTTCAATACAAATCAGCAAAAAAATGTGATTACCAATAAGCTGGACGCCAAAATAGATTATTATTATGTGCTTAATAACACCAGTAACTTAAACGCAACGCTGGGGAGTACGTATAGCAATCAGTTATTCGACAGTAATATCTTTCAGGTGTTAGACAATGGAAACCAGATAAATTTCAATAGAACACCAGAAATTGACGGTGAGAACCTTCCATTACGAAATGATGTAAATTACACATTTAGCGATGTTTTTTTAGGGTTACACTACAAGCTGAAAACAGGGCAGTTTATTGTAACCCCTGGAGCTACTTTACATAATTACAACTTAAAAGATGAGCAGTTAGGGACCGAAAATTCGCAAAACGACTGGAGAGTGCTGCCAGATTTTAATGCTATATGGAATATTAAGAAGAGTGAAAGTATTCGGTTTAATTATGCGATTTCGGCACAATATACCGATGTGAATGATTATGCTGAAGCGTTTGTCTTTAATAACTACAACCGTTTATTTCGCGGAAACAGAAATCTGGAAAATTCGTTGGCGCATACGTATAATTTGACGTATTTCAGTTTTAACCTATTTAATTATACCAATGTAAGTGGGAATGTGAGTTACTCCCGAACTATTAATGGTTTTAAAAATGACACAGAGATTATCGCAATTAATCAAGTGAGTAGTCCATTTAATATAGACAGTAATTTTCCGGACGAGACATTTTCTGGTTTTGGAAGATTCAGTAAGCGCATTAAAAAAATGCAGTATTCATTACAAGCAAACGTGGCTTTAAACAAATCCAATAACCTAATTAACGATGTCGTAACAGAGAGTGAGAGTTTCACCCAGAGTTACAATGCAAGCATACGAAGTAGCTTTAGAGATTGGCCAAATTTTGAAGTTGGGTACCGTCTTAGTATAAACGATTACAACAACGGGGGACGAGAACAAACTTTTTACACCCAACGTCCGTATGCCAATGTAGATATTAATTTCTTAAAAGATTTTACATTAAGTGCGGAGTGGGATTACTACAATTATAGTGACAGTAATAACACGGTGGAGAATAGCTACTCTTTTGTAAATGCAAATTTATACTATCAAAAAGGGGAAAGTCCCTGGGAATTTAGAATTCAGGCAGATAACTTGTTAAATACCGAGTTCACCAACCAAGATGCTTTTAACGAGCAGTTTAATACAACCTCCCAATATTTTGTATTGCCTAGAATTTTAATGTTGGTGGTGAAATATGATTTGTAAGCTGCGAAACCTAAATTGAATAAAAAAATGAATGGCTCTTTTATTTAGGAGCTATGTATTTTTAAAACATTTAATTACTGGAAATTCTGCGTTAAAGGGAAGGTGGATTTCGGTCACAAAGTTTTATTGAACCGTCTGTTTTTAATTCCGAAATTCGTAAGTGTTCATTCCAAAACTCTCTAAAATATATTTATTGAAGTTCGAATTATCGTATCTTTAAATAAACTTTCCAACCATGCCAAACATTGTTTTAGGAATCGTCATTGCCCTTGTTCTAGTCTTCGGTCTACGCCACTGCGAGCACCAAAAAGACGAACGTGAACAATTGATAGAAAGCACGGCCTTTATACAAAAACAGCTCAAAAACGTTGGTAAATTAATTGTGACTGAAGGTAGCTACGCACAGGTTTTTACTTATAAAGACACTGAAAAGTTATTAGGTTTTATCGATGCAAATAAAAAGGCATTAGTCGTTGTAAATGCTGAAGCTACCATCTCCTATGATTTAAGCAAAATTGAAACCGAAATAGACGAAGTTAGCAAAACAGTCATTCTAAAAAACATTCCAGACCCCGAGCTTAAAATTAATCCGAACATTGAATATTATGATGTGACCCAAGATTATCTTAATCAATTTGAAGCAAAAGACTATAATAATATAAAGCAAAAAGTAGAAAAATTGCTCCGTTCCAAAATTGAAGCTTCTGAACTAAGAACCAATGCACAAAACAGGCTGATTTCAGAATTACAGAAAATTTATATCCTCACCAATTCTATGGGCTGGACACTGCAATATAATGAAACACCCATTACTACTGAAGAAGAATTAAAACAAGTGAAATTATAATCTCTTTCGTTAATCTTATGCTATTTGTTGCAATTAATTAACTTATAAAGCAAGGATTGTTTGCTGTTGGTTGTTATTTTTGCCAGCAAAAATAACAATACTATGAAGAAAAATTATCTATGGGCTTTTGTAGCCTTTTTAACTTGCGTAGCCGTACAAGCTCAATTTGTTGATGATATTGAAAGTTATCCTACAGGTTCAATTTTCACAGACAGATGGACAACCTGGAATGGAATAGATGACGGCCTCCAAAATGCCGAAGTCTCCACAGATTTCGCTGCTTCTGGAACAAAGTCAATTAAAATAGGTCCTGGAGGTCCTGGGCCTCAAGATGCAGTTCTTGATTTTCAAGGGGTTGCTGCTTCTGGAACCTGGAATGTAAAATGGTTAATGTACATCCCAACTGGAAATTCAGCCTATTTTAATGTACAAGGAAATACAGATCCAAATGCGGAAGTAAATATGCAATTTCTTAGTGGTAATATCACTTTTAACACAGAAACGCAACTCCGGGATAGCTTTTGATGATAATTCAGGTTTTGAGTTTGCTTTTCCCCACGACGCTTGGTTTTTGGTTGGGGTAGAGGTAGATACAGACAATGAACTTCTTAGTATTTTAATTAACGGAGAGTTGGCGGAACAATTTTCATATAATGATTTTGCGGACCGTTTTGATGGAATAGATTTCTATTCTATAGACAGCTTTGCTTTATTTTATGTAGACAATGTAGAATTTAGTCAAGGACCATTAGTTCAGAAACGGTACCTCCTGTTGCTAATTGCGTAAATTCCTTGTCATTAGAACTAAATGAGAATGGCCAACTAATTTTGGATCCACAAATGATAGATAATGGTTCTACAGACAATTCGGGACAAGTTACCCTTACTGTAAACCCATCAACCTTGGATTGCTCAAATATTGGCGCTAATACTGTTACGCTCATAGTAACAGACCCTAGCGGAAATACAGATGAATGCACAACTACCGTCACAGTTTCAGATGTTACCAACCCATTAGCAAATTGTGTAGCTCCTTTTACAATACAATTGGACGCTACTGGAACAGTTACAATTTCAGCAGAAGATATAGACAATGCTTCGTCTGACGCCTGCGGGATTGACACTAAAATCCTTGATGTGGACACGTTCGACTGTACAAATTTAGGCAATAACACCGTAAACCTCACCATTACAGATGTTAATGGAAATAGTACGAGTTGTCAAACTACCGTTACAATCACAACATTTTTTGAATGTCCTGCAGCTATAACCGTTCCTACAGATGCAGGAATTTGTATGGCCACCAATGTAAATCTTGGGATTCCTAGTACATCAGAAAAGCTGCGCTACCATTACTTCCGTAGTTAATGATGCTCCAGCACAATTTAATACAGGAACAACAACAGTTACTTGGACCGTAACTTATGATTCTGGCGATGTGCAAACGTGTACTCAAGATGTGACAGTAGTAGATATGGAAGCGCCAAATCTTATGTGCCCCGCAGATATTACAGTAAGCGTGCCTAGCGGAGAAACATATGTTGTACCAGACTATTTTACAAATGGAGATGTAACTGTACTAGAAAATTGTACCTTAGGTGGTACTACAGGACAAGTTCCTTCAGCAAATACGCAACTAAGCCCAGGAGTATTTACTGTCTTCATTACTGCAGAAGATATTTCTGGTAATGCAGTACAATGTTCTTTTATTTTAACGGTAGATGAAATTTTAAGTACTACAGATTTTGATATTTCAGAATTCGTAATATCTCCAAATCCTACAAATGGCTCGCTACAAATTGAGAATCCTGCTGGTTCGAAACTTGAACTTATCTATTTATATGATGTATCTGGGCGTTTGGTACATAAAATATCGGCTAATTCAAATAGCAATAAAATCACATTAGATTTGGATTACTTAGCCAATGGAGTATATCTTATGATGTTACAAACAGAAAATGCTAAAATAACCAAGAAGATAGTGAAAAAGTAAATTTAGATAAATTCTTACCTAAAAGCCTGCCTGTATTTAAACTGGCAGGCTTTTTCGTTTTATATCTTTTTCTGCAGTGATTTCCAGCCACCACCATTCATCGCTTCAATTCCATTTTCTGTTAAAATACCTGCAGCTTGCCCACTTCGAGCGCCACTAAGGCAACACGTAATTACGGGTTTGTTCCACTCTTTAATTTCTGAAATTTTAGCTGAAATTTCCTGTAAAGCAATATGTTTAGCGCCCTCAATGTGGCCGGCATCCCATTCTTTTTGAGTGCGAACGTCCAATACCACCGCATCCCGACTTTTAAAATCTTGAATAGCTTCGTTATTATTTCCGAATAAAAAATTAAGTAATCCCATTTTCAATAATTTTATCGACGCGCAGTCGGTTAAACGTCATTTCTTTTTTTATTAATAAGCTCAAGTCCAGCCTTTATTAAATGTGCAACTTCAGGTCTTTTGTTTTGCAATAGCTGCAAATACTCTAAAGTTTCAGAAGCCCCCGTAAGCTCATAAATTTCTAAGGGCAATAACCAGTCTTTGGGAAATTTCTCCCTCACTGTTTTAAAAACTTCTAACAGTTTTTGCTCCTCTTCTTTAAATGGAGAGATGGTTCGTATTGACGAATCGTAGTGGTTAAGGCGATAATTTCGAACTACATCATAATACCCATTCAATTCTTTCTCACTTTCGCTCATATCCACAACATCCCCCAGTGTACTCAATTCATGTTCCACCAAATCAAAACTCAGATAATCTGCCGCTCCGGCAAATGCCGAAACAATTTCTTTTCCCACGGCCATATCAAAATCGCCATCTTCTGGTGTAAATAATACTTCATCTTTATAAGTAACCGTGCAATCTGTAAACTGAATGAGCATTAATTCACCCTTCAAATTACGCATTCCTGTAACGTTCATTCCTTTTACCCTTATACCACTATCAAATTCAAATTCAATAGGTTTTCCATCGTAAAAATTGTAGGCTGCCAGATCACGTGGCCCCATATTTTCAATAGCGAGATTAATACCTTTTAATTTTCCCAGCGGACTTCTAAACCCGTTTTTGTGACGAGAAATACCGTCTGCAATTACTTCTGTTTCCCGATAGGCAAGCGCAGTTTGTCCTTTAGTTTCAAAATAAACAACTTCATTATCTTCATTTTGAATAATACGCGTAAAAACACCTGAAATCTGTAATCCTGTAGAAATTTCAATAGTACCTAATTGGTTACTTTCAATAAGCTTACTTAAGCCACGCCAACCGCCTTTACGAACTGCCATGGTATTGGCAAACTCCTCTAAGACCTGCTGTAAATAAGCAAAATCCGGGGTTACATACAGTTGAGGTTGCGGTTTTGTAATGTCAAAATCCTGGTATGCTGCTTCAATAGAATAGGGAATTTTCTTTACTTTGGTCTTCATACACCATTCACTTTCTCCAATAGACGAGAGTAATCCGGCTCCGTAAATTTTTGGATTTTCTACTGTGCCCACCATTCCGTATTCCACGGTCCACCAATGGAGATTTCTAATCAAAGCAATTTCAGAAGGCGTCACTTCCTTTTGCTGCAATTTCTCCACACGTTTCTTCGCCTTTTCAATTTTTTCAATGTGATCTTCAATTCTAACCGATGCGCTTTCCTTTAAAATACTTAATTCACGCACTGCCTCATAAAGCTCCATATCGTGTGCACTGGAAATGGCTTTCGCGCCAATTTCTCCAAAACGCCGTAAATATTCTGCATAATCCGGGCTTGCAATAATTGGGGCGTGTCCAGCACCTTCGTGAATAATATCGGGTGCAGGTGTGTATTCAATATTCTCCAGTTGCCGAATATCGCTGGCAATTACAAGTACTTTATATGCCTGAAACTCCATAAACGCATTGGGCGGGATAAAACCATCCACTGCAACCGCGGCCCAGCCAATATTTTTTAAAATTCTGTTCATTCCATACATAGATGGAATTTCATCAATAGAAATACCCGTTTGGCGCAGTCCGTCCAAATAACTTTCATGAGCTACCTTACTTAAATAATCCACATTTTTACGCATCACAAACCGCCATACTGTCTGATTTATAGGCGTATAATGTTCATATTTTTGTGGTTTTATATACTGCTTTAAATGGGGTGGCAGTCTATCCAGTAGTTCGTTACTTTCAATACGTTCTTCTATCATATACCAAAAATAGCGAAATGAATACTGATTGTAGATTACTAATTGTAGATTTCAGAAGTAAAAAATATTCGATTTCGATTTCAGCTTCGATTTCAATTTCAAAATTTATCTTTACAGTAGCATGAAACCCACCCGTAAACAAGAAATTATTCAGGTAGCCGCATCACTTTTCAAAGAGAAAGGTTACAGCGCTGTTTCTATGAGAGATATTGCACAAGCAATGGATATAAAAGCGGCGAGTTTGTACAACCATATTTCGGGCAAGCAGGAGATTCTTTCAAGCTTAATTGTAAACGTTGCTGAAGCATTTACTTCAGAAATGTCGCAGATCATTTCAACTTCCTTAACCCCCATACAAAAAATTAAAAAGGTTATTGAAATTCATATAGATATCACAGTGAATTATTCTGAAAATATTGCGACATTAAATAACGATTGGATGCATTTAGAAGGAGATGAACTAAAAAAGGATAGTTAAGATGCGTGAGGACTATGAAGAAAATTTCAGAAGTATTATAAAACAAGGAATTTCACAAGGTGAGCTAAAACCACAACATCCCGAAGTGATTTTATTCTCCATACTTTCTACATTGCGAACCCTCTATTTATGGAATGAAAAGCGCGG
The DNA here is from genome assembly GCA_963729615.1 of uncultured Cytophagales bacterium. Classification (GTDB taxonomy): domain Bacteria; phylum Bacteroidota; class Bacteroidia; order Cytophagales; family Flammeovirgaceae; genus JBLIFI01. The sequence continues at coordinate 29,946 of CAVSOI010000011.1, read as the reverse complement.
TAAAATGGACGTGAATATCTTGAAAAAAGATATGGTAGCGGTTCTTATTAAAGGAATTATTTAGTATTTGTTAAACTTTTGCAATTCTAACTAACAATCGTTAGTTTTGTGCTATAAACTTAGAAAAATCTGTGGCTACATTCCATAACATAAAAGTTAAAGACATCTATAAAGAGACGGACGATTGTTCGGTGATTACTTTTGATGTTCCTTCAGAAATTTCAGCAGCTTTTAAATTCCGTCAAGGCCAGCACCTAACCTTGAAAGCGGATATTGATGGAAAGGACACCCGGCGTTCCTATAGTTTGTGCTCAAGTCCAAACGATGGCGAGTGGAAAGTAGCAGTAAAGCAAATTCTGGGTGGTGCTTTTTCAACCTATGTAAACTCAATTTTAAAAGCGGGAGATGACATTGAAGTAATGGCACCCAGCGGAAATTTTGGAGTTGAGGTTTCTCCTTCACAAGGAAAAAATTATCTTTTTTTTGCAGCTGGAAGTGGAATCACACCAGTGCTTTCTATGGTAAAAGCACACTTATCTGCTGAACCTCAATCCACTTGCAAGCTCTTTTATGTGAATAAAACCGCAAAATCCATTATCTTTAAGGAAGAATTGGAACAGTTGCGTAATAAGTACTTCGGAAGGTTTGAGATCTATTATTTCTTAACCAAAGAACGTCGAGATATAGAGCTGTTTAACGGAAGGTTTGACGATGAAAAAATGAAGATATTGACTAAGACTTTCATTGATATCCCGGACACCAGCGAAGTTTTTTTATGTGGCCCTGAAAAAATGGTAAATTATGTTTCAGACTATTTAATAGATAAAGGGTTCCAAAAGAAAATGTACATTTTGAATTGTTTGTTACAGGACTTTCAGACGAAGATATCGCAAGACAGAACGCACTTGCAAAACAAAACGTAGAAGGTACCGAAGTAACTATTGTAGATGGTGGAAAAGAATTCTCTTTTTACAATGACCAAGGAATACGACAATATTCTCGATGCAGCCTTAGGCGCAGGAGCCGACTTGCCTTTCGCTTGTAAAGGTGGTGTGTGTAGCACCTGCAAATGCGAAGTACTAGATGGTGCGTAGAAATGAAAGTAAATTACGCATTGAGTGATAAGGAAGTATCTCAAAACCTAGTTTTGAGCTGCCAAGCTGTCCCAACCACAGATAAAGTGACAGTAGATTTTGATGTATAATTGCAAATCTTAAAAAATTGTAATAAATATATAGCTCCTTCCCAGCAAGGGGAGGTGTCAGAAAAAGAAAAGCTTTTTATCGATCGGAAGGGGTAAAGCCCGAGCTTTAACTTAAAGCCTAAAACTATGAGTAACAACAAGTAAAAAACCTAGAAGAAATTTTTGAAGCCCGCATTGCGCGAGATGAAAAGATTCGAACCCAAAGACTGGATGCCAGAGAAGTATCGAAAGACCCACATCCGCCAGATGAGTCAGCACGCTCATTCTGAAATCGTAGGAATGTTACCGGAAGGAAACTGGATTTCCAGAGCTCCTTCATTGAGAAGAAAAGTAGCCTTATTGGCAAAAGTACAGGATGAAGCAGGACACGGATTGTATTTATATTCAGCCTGTGAAACTTTAGGCATTAGTCGTGATGAATTAATGGAGCAACTGAATAGCGGAAAAGCAAAATATTCCACTATTTTTAATTATCCTACAGTAACTTGGGCAGATATGGGTGCTATTGGTTGGCTGGTAGATGGCGCAGCCATTATTAATCAGGTAACGTTAACTAAAACCTCTTACGGTCCCTACGCCAGAGCGATGGTTCGAGTGTGTAAAGAAGAAAGTTTCCATCAGCGCCAAGGTTATGAAATTATGCTTTCGTTGTGTAACGGAACACCTGCGCAAAAACAAATGGCTCAGGATTCGCTGAACAGATGGTGGTGGCCAAGTTTAATGATGTTTGGTCCGACAGATGCGGAAAGTATCCATACCGAGCAATCCATGAAGTGGAAAATTAGAAACGCAAGTCGAACGATGAATTGCGTCAGCAATTTATAGATCAAACAGTCCCACAAGCCGATATTCTTGGTTTGACCATTCCAGATCCAGATTTAAAGTTTAATGAAGAAACAGGAAGTTACGATTTTGGTGAAATAGACTGGGACGAATTCTGGCAAGTAGTAAAAGGACACGGTCCGATCCAATAAAAAAAGAATGAAAGACAGAGTAGGTGCTTGGGAAGATGGAGAATGGGTACGAGATGCAGCTATGGCTTATGCTGAAAAGCAAGCAGATAAAAAATTGAAAGAAGCAATTTAGAATTCTGAGTTGAATGAAGTAAAAACTGGCCCCTTCGGAGATCTTCGTAAGAAGTAAAAACGGATTAGAACACAGGCATTTTGGAAGCCTTCACGCTGCAGATGCCGAAATGGCGCTGGAAAACGCACGCGACGTTTACACACGAAGAAGTGAAGGTGTAAGCATTTGGGTGGTCGAAAGTATTAATATCACCGCCAGTAATCCAGAGCATAACGGAGAGCTCTTCGAACCTGCTCAGGACAAAGTTTATCGTCATCCCACATTTTACGATTTGCCAGACGAGGTAAAACACATGTAAATTGTATGTCTCCTTGAGCGCAGTCGAAAGGTCTTAGACATACACAGACAAGCAAAAAATTAAATGAACAAAGAACATCTATACAATTACATAATTTCAATAGCAGACAACTCCCTAATCCTGGCGCAACGCCTTGGCGAACTTTGCGGTCACGGCCCAACGTTAGAAACAGATATCGCAGGTACTAATATTGCACTGCGATTTAATCGGCCAATGCAGAAACTATTACCAATACGCTGCTAAAATTCAAGGTGAAGGCAAACCTGAAGATGACTTAGCTTTTTTGAGATTTAGAACGAGACTACAAAAATGTATTGTTGGTAGAACAACCCAATGAGCATTTTGGATACGTAATGGGACGTCAGTATTTGTTCGATGTATATTCATCTTATGTTTATGAACGAGTTACTCAATAGCAAAGACGAGACCCTTGGTTGCTATCGCTAAAAAAGGAATCAAGGAAGTAAGTTATCACAAACGTTTTTCGGGAGATTGGGTAAAGAGATTAGGTGACGGTACCGAAGAAAGTAACCAAAAAATGCAGGAAGCCATTGACGAACTTTGGGCATACACAGATGAATTGTTTGACCAAACCGAGGCAGATAAAGCAATGATTGCTGATGGAATTGCCGTGGACACTTCAAAATTTAAAGAAACCTATTACGAAGAAGTTTCAACATTATTAAAACAAGCAAATCTAGAAGTACCAGAACGAACGAACTTCATCAAAGGAGGTAAAAAAAGGAACCCATTCAGAACATATGGGATATATCCTAAGCGATATGCAATATATGCAACGCACCTATCCTAATATGGAATGGTAATACGATTGCAGATTAACCATTTATGATTGTTGAATAAGAAGTGCTAGTTCGGCAATCAACATTCGTTAATCGTCACTCAACAATAAATATGACATTGACTCAAACCGCAAATATCGATTCTCATCTAATTCCAATTCTGGAACAAGTGTCAGGATCCTGAAATACCCGTGTTGACCGTATTAGATTTAGGGGTAATTCGAGAAGCAATTGAAGAAAATGGAGTCATAAAGGTAAAATTAACACCCACCTACAGCGGTTGTCCAGCAATGGACGTAATTGGCGACGATTTGAAAAGCTAGCCTTTGGAAAACTAGGGAAAGATGTTGAAGTAGAATTAGTCCTTTCTCCAGCCTGGAGTACCGATTGGATAAGTGAAGACGGATTAAATAAAATGGAGGAATACGGAATCGCAAGACCTTTATCTGAATCTGCCGACAAGGACGTCCTTCTCGGAAATGCAAAAAAAGTAAAATGTACCAATTGCGGTAGCACAAACACCCATTTGGTAAGTCAGTTTGGTTCCACAGCATGCAAAGCATTGTTTAAATGCGACGACTGCCAGGAACCGTTTTGACTACTTTAAATGTTTGAAATAAAAATAAACAAATGTCCTTCCCCACTTTTCTGCGCAACCGTCAAAGAAACCCGCTAAAAACAATTTAAATGACCCAATCAATAACCAAAGAACTAAAAAACGGAGTAGCCACCCTAACCCTAAATCGCCCAGAAGTTTTCAATAGCTTCAACCGTGAAATGGCATTGTTGCTTCAAGATGAATTAGACGCTTGCGAGAAAGATGCAGCAGTTAGAGCCATTATCTTAACAGGAAACGGCAAAGCATTTTGTGCTGGACAAGATATAGGCGAGATTACAAATCCCGATTTAAACCCTGGCTTCAAAAAAATTCTTGAAGACCATTACAATCCTATTGTTTCAAGAATCAGAAAAATAGAGAAACCAATTGTTTGTGGCGTAAACGGTGTAGCAGCAGGCGCAGGAGCAAATATAGCTTTGGCGTGTGATGTTGTTATTGCAAGTGATAAAGCAAGTTTTATCCAAGCTTTCAGTAAGATTGGGTTAATTCCAGATAGCGCGGGAACGTTCTTCTTACCTCGCTTAATAGGTTTTGGAAAAGCGTCAGCGATCATGATGTTAGGGCGATAAAATTTCTGCCGAAAAAGCAGAGCAAAATGGGGATGATTTACAGTGTAGTTTCTGCTGAAACTTTATGAAGAAGTAAATGAAAAGCAATGATGTTAGCAAATATGCCTACCAAAGCGCTCGGATTGACAAAACGATTGTTAAATGAATCTATGAATAACGATTTAGAAGAGCAGCTAAAATTGGAAAGCAAATTACAAATTGAATCTGCTTCCACCGAAGATTATGCCGAAGGGGTTGCAGCTTTTGTAGAAAAGACGGAAACCGGTATTTAAAGGAAAGTAAAAATAATTGGTCACCCTGAGCCTGTCGAAGGGTTTTGGCTGATTATTTTGAAAATAATTCGACAATCCTGTCCTGAGCCTTACAAATGGACTCAGCATGACAAAAAAAAGTAAATGAAAAAACCAATATAGGAATCATAGGCGCAGGCACCATGGGATGTGGAATTGCACAAGTAGCTTCCACAGCGGGATGTAGTGTAAAATTATTTGATTTAAATCAAAACGCACTTGACAAAGCAAAAGCTGGTCTTGAAAAAATAATGAGCCGTTTGGTAGAGAAAGGCCGTATAAATTCCGAAGAAAAAACTAGAATTCAAGACAACATCAGCTACGTTACAATCCCTGAAGGAGTTGGCAGATAGTGATATGACCATTGAGGCGATTGTTGAAAATCTTGATATTAAAAAGAAGGTGTTTCAGGAATTGGAAAGTTATGTTTCGGACGATTGCATTATTGCATCAAACACTTCTTCTCTTTCGATAGCTTCTATAGCATCTTCCTTAGAAAAACCGGAAAGATGTGTTGGAATTCATTTTTTCAATCCGGCACCGTTAATGAAATTGGTTGAGGTAATTCCTGCGATTCAGACGAGTGATGAAGTGCTTAAAATTTCAGAAGAAACTATAAAGAGTTGGGGCAAGGTCGTTGCAGTAGCCAAAGATACACCAGGCTTTATTGTAAATAGAGTCGCGCGACCATTTTATGGGGAAGCATTGCGAATCTACGAAGAAGGAATAGCAGATTTCGTCACCATAGACCACGCTATGAAAACGGTTGGCGGATTCAGAATGGGACCTTTTGAATTAATGGATTTTATAGGAAACGATGTCAACTATACAGTTACCGAAACCGTATTTACAGCCTTCTATTACGACCCAAGATACAAACCCGCCTTTACCCAAAAACGTTTTGCTGAAGCTGGTTATTTAGGAAGAAAATCTGGAAGAGGGTATTATCAATATGAAAATGGACAGATGATTGATGGTCATTCTGAACTTGTTCAGAACCAAAGAAAACGTGGACTTACTAAACAGTATATTCGAACGATGTCTAGTAATGCTCATAAACGAAGCAGCAGATGCTCTATTCTGGAATATCGCAACCGCACAAGATATAGACAATGCCATGACAAAGGGCGTAAACTATCCAAAGGGTTGCTGGCCTGGGCCGATGAAAAAGGCATGGATTGGTGTGTTAACAAAATGGACGAACTCTATAATGAGTATCACGAAGATAGATATCGTTGCTCACCGTTGCTGCGGAAGATGAATGAGGAAAAGAAAAGATGTTTTTAAATAATTAAAAACATTAATAATTGGAGATCGTGGGACTTTGATTTACTGATAACTAATAATTCAAAATTCAGCAATCGTTAATCTTCAATATCCAATAAGTATGAAGGGAGAAAAGATTCCATATAAAATGCTTTCCAAGATGCCTACAGCCAATGGTTAGGGATTGAAATCTTGGAATGTGAAATAGGTCATGTAAAAGTGGGAATGACCATACGAAAAGAAATGCTTGAATAGCATGAACAAAGCCCATGGTGGAATAAGTTATCATTTGGCAGATACCGCCTTCGGATTTACTGCAAACACCCACGGAAAATATGCAGTTTCCATAGAGACGAGCATCAACCATATAGAAGCATTGGAAGCAAGGAGATTATATTACCGCCGAAGCAACTTTAGATCACAAAAAAATAAAGTAGGTTTCAATATAGTAGAAGTAAAACGTGGTGATGAATTAGTAGCACTTTTTAAAGGAGTTGTTTATCGAACGACTCGAAAGATTGGACAGAATTAAATATCCGTTTGTAAGGGGGGTTAGGGATCAGACGATTTTTCCTCTAAATAAAATCGAACCCGCCTGCCGAAAATAAAATTATGAAAGAAGCATATATTATAGACGGCGTAAGAACCGCCCATAGGAAATTATAAAGGAACGTTAGGCGCAGTGCGCACAGACGATCTGGGCGCACACGTAATAGCCGAAGTCGTTGCAACAAATCCAAACATTCCAAAAGAAGCGTATAACGATGTGATCATGGGTTGTGCAAACCAAGCAGGTGAAGACAACCGTAATGTTGCCCGTATGAGTTTGCTACTGGCAGGGTTACCATTCACCGTTCCCGGTGAAACAGTCAATAGACTGTGCAGCAGCGGACTTTCAGCAATCATTCACGCCAATCGTGCTATAAAAGCAGGCGATGGCGACCTTTTTATTGCGGGTGGTGTCGAAAATATGACGCGTGGCCCTTGGGTGATCTAGAAAAGTGCATCTCCCTTCGGAAATGATAATAAAATGTACGATTCGTGCTTTGGATGGCGATTTATAAATCCGAAAATGCAGGAAATATACGGCACCGACGGTATGGGAGTGACTGCTGAAAATCTAGTAGAAAAACACAACATTTCACGCGAAGATCAGGATGCATTTGCATATCACAGTCAAATGAAAGCTGCAAAAGCCCAAAAAAACGGTCGACTAGCGAAAGAAATTGTTCCGTTGAAATTCCGCAGCGAAAAAAAGACCCTATTATTTTTACAGAAGACGAATTTATTCGCCCAGATACGACGAAAGAGATTCTGCAAAATTACGACCAGCCTTCAAAAAAGAGGGAGGAAGCGTAACCGCTGGAAACGCTTCGGGTTTAAATGACGGTGCAGCTGCTACGATAATAGCTTCCGAAGATGCCGTAAAAAAATACAATTTAAAACCGCTAGCACGAATCGTATGTTCTGCCGTAGTAGGAGTGGAACCTAGAATTATGGGTATCGGTACCTGTTGAGGCTTCCAATAAAGCATTAAAAAAGCAGGATTAACATGGAAGATATGGACGTAATAGAACTGAACGAAGCCTTCGCTTCACAAGCGCTAGCCTGTATTCGAGAATGGGGCTTAAAAGATGACGATCCAAGAATGAACCCTAACGGTGGTTCGATAGCAATTGGGCATCCCTTGGGAGTTACAGGAACACGAATAGCCTATTCTGCAGCGCTTAGAGTTGCAAGAAAAAGGCAAAAGATACGCGTTATCACGATGTGTATTGGGTTGGACAAGGGTATGCGGCGATTATTGAAAATGTGAATTTATAATTCAATGAAATGAATAAAACACAACATTACGTACAAGGGCAATGGTTAGCTGGAAACGGAGAAGGACATCACGATTTTCGATTCTATCACTGGCGACCATTTACGAGTACCACAGTGGAAGGATTAGATGTACCTCCATCCTACAATACGGAAGAGATAAAGGCGCAACACTTCGTAAAATGACCTTTCAGCAACGTGGAAATATGCTGAAAAAGCTAGCAATGTATCTTGACAAGAGAAAACAGGCTTTTTACGAAATTAGTTACCGCACAGGAGCTACAAAACGTGATAGTTGGGTAGATATTGAAGGAGGTTTTGGAAACCTATTTGCCAATGCTTCTCTTGCGGAAATTATTCCCAAATCAGATCTTACCACGTCGAAGGTGACCCAATCGATTTGTCTCGTGGCGGCCGATTTATGGCACATCATATTATGGTGCCACGTGAAGGCGTTGCGGTGCATATTAACGCGTTTAATTTTCCAGTCTGGGGAATGCTCGAAAAATGCGCAGTCAACTGGATGGCAGGAATGCCAGCAGTTGTGTTACCAGCACCTCAAACTGCTTATTTAACCGAAGCTGTTGTAAGAGAGATCATTGCTTCAGGAATTTTACCTGAAGGTTCTTTGCAACTCATTAGTGGAACCGCCAAAAATATTCTAGACACAGTGAACTCTCAGGATGTTGTCACCTTTACAGGTTCAGCAAAAATAGGCCGCCAAGCTTAAAAATCATCCACAACTAACTGAAGAATCGGTGCCCTTTACCATGGAAGCCGATTCGCTGAAATGCTGCTATTTTAGGAAAAGATGCGGTACCGGGAACACCAGAATTTGACTTATTTATCAAGGAAGTGCGTAATGAAATGACCGTTAAATGCGGGCAAAAATGTACCGCAATCCGCCGTATTATCGTTCCTGAAAATTTAATAGAAGATGTTCAGATCGCGTTTGGCAAAACAGCTCGATAAAGTAACCATAGGTGATCCTCGATTGAAGGAAGTACGCATGGGAAGTTTGGTGAGTGATGCGCAGCGTACTTCAGTAAAAGAACAAGTCGCAAAAATTGCGAAGACTGCAGAAATGGTCTACGGAAATTTGACGATTTTGAAGCAGTGGGTGCACGATTCAAAAAAGGGAGCCTTTATAAAACCTATTTTGATGCGTGAAGACAATCCGTTAAAAAATGAAGCCGCTCACATAACCGAAGCTTTTGGACCTGTAAGTACGCTAATGCCTTATGATACTCTGGAAGATGCTATACAACTTGCGAAAATGGGGAAAGGTTCTTTAGTAAGTTCCATCGTTACCAATGACAATACAATAGCTACAGAATATGCAGTAGGAGCAGCTACTCATCACGGGCGGATTTTAATATTAAATCGGGAAAGTGCCAAGCAAAGTACAGGTCACGGTTCGCCGTTACCAGATTAATTCACGGAGGTCCAGGACGTGCTGGTGGAGGTGAAGAAATGGGTGGAATGCGCGGTATCAAACACTATCTGCAACGTTGCGCCGTTCAAGGAAGCCCAACCACCTTAACCGAAGTTACAGGAATTTATCAACCGAAAGCAGATTATAAAGAAGCTCCAAAACATCCATTTACCTATCATTGGGAAGATATCCAACCAGGAATGTCGCTTAAAACCCACAACCGAACGATTACAGATACAGATATTGTCAACTTCGGAAACATTACCTGGGATCATTTTTACGCACACACCGATATTACAACGTCTCGACGGAAGTATTTTCGAAAAACGAACTGCCCACGGGTATTTTATTATTTCAATGGCAGCGGGATTGTTTGTGTATCCGAACAAAGGACCTGTAGCTGCGAACTACGGTTTAGAAGAAATTAGATTCTTACGCCCAATTTATCACAACGATACTTTATATGTGCGTTTAACGTGCAAGCAAAAAGTAGATAGAGATCAGCAGAGGCCCGGAGCATCCTAGCGGAATTGTAAAATGGTACGTAGAAGTATTTGATGCCGAATGTGGATGCAGCAAGCATATTTTACCAGACGGAGCAGAAAAGGAAGACCCATTAGTGGTAATCGCGACCATTCTTACCATGGTAGAAAAGAAGCAGGAGATTTTTGCTGAAATGACTTCGGAAAGATTAAGCTTGTCTTGATAAACTTTCCGAAGATGCAAAACCAAAGTGGGGAATTATGACACCGCAACATATGGTGGAGCATCTTGGAATATACCTATAAAATTGCTTCTGGTGAACTACAAGATTTTGAAGTTGCAACACCAGAAAAATATTTGGATAAGGTTCATGAATCCTTATATAATTACGAGAAGTTTCCGCAGAACTATCAAATTTCCATTGTTGGAGAAAGGAGAAGTTGATACGTTGGAGCTAAGACATCCGATCTTGATACCGCGAAGGAGAAATTTTTGAAGCAAGAAGCTAAAGAACGAAATCCGTGCGAATAAATATATGGTTTTGGAGAATTTATTTGACAGTACATTGGACGAATACCAGATGCTGAACAATTTGAAAGAATGTCATTGCGCATTTGTTGCGCAGAGGTTGAATGTAAAGCACGCATATGATACACTGCGGCATTACATATATACTACGGAACTTGAAATGGGAGCATAATTACCAATCCTAACTCATGGAACCTACTCATTTGGAGTACAATTTAAAAAGTTAGTATTTGTAAAAACACATAGATTGGAAATATAGACAAGAAACTTAGTGAAGATCGGAGAATCAATAGATTCTGAAGCCATCCCATAAAGATTGGAATGATTGGGATTTGAAACTTGGATACTAATTTATATGATTTTGAGGTTTTAAAATAGAATTAGCTTAACATTAAAGAAGATAACATGCGCCTTCACGGGTAATAAATATGACAGACCTTACGTAAAAGAAGAAATAAAAAACGGAATCTCAACCATAGAATTTTTCCATCCAGCACACAATAGTTTGCCAGGAGATATTTTGGCAAAACTTGCGTCAAACAATAACTGAAGCAGGAGAAAATGATGACGTAAAAGTAATCATCTTAAAAAGTGGTGGTGAACGAACGTTTTGTGCAGGTGCCAGTTTTAAAGAACTGATCAATATTAACGATGCGGAAACCGGTAGAGTGTTCTTTAGCGGATTTGCAAACGTGATCAATGCCATGCGAAAATGTCCAAAGTTTATTATTGGGCGTATCCAGGGAAAGACTGTTGGTGGTGGTGTTGGAGTGGCAAGTGCAACAGATTATTGTATGGCGACCAAATTTGCTTCGCATCAAGTTAAGTGAATTAAATATTGGAATTGGTCCGTTTGTAGTTGGTCCAGCGGTGGAAAGAAAACTTAGGGTTAACAGGAATGTCACAAATTGCCATAGATGCCAATAGTTTTTACGATGCCGAATGGGCACGACAAAAAGGATTGTATGCAAGTGTGTATGAATCGTACCGAGGCATTGGATGAAGCAGTACAGGCTTTTGCTGAAAATCTTATGCAATTACAATCCCGAAGCCATGAAAGAAATGAAAAAAATTATGTGGTCTGGTAACGGAAAATTGGGATGAGTTACTGGCTGAAAGAGCAGTGATTTCTGGAAGATTGGTGTCTGAGTTTACAAAGAGACGTTAAACGTTTAAATAGAAACGACTCTCTTGAGAAGACGAGTCTTAAGCTAGTTTTCAATAGATATGATCTACTCTTTAAAGGACACATTCCAGTAGTACACGAATCCAGCTTTGTACATCCATTGGCAGCAGTAACAGGGAATGTGATTATTGGAAAGAACTGTTATATAGGTCCTGGTGCTGCGATACGTGGTGACTGGGGCGAGATCATTCTGGAAGATGGCGTGAACGTTCAGGAAAATTGTACGGTACATATGTTTCCGGGAAAAAGTATCGTGCTGAAAGAAGGTGCACATGTAGGTCACGGAGCCGTCATTCATGGAGCAAATTTAGGTCGCAATTGTCTGATAGGAATGAACAGCGTGATCATGGATGATGCAGAGATTGGAGATGAATGTATCGTAGGTGCCATGGCATTTGTAAAAGCGGAAGCAGTTTTTGAAAAACGGCAGCTAATCGTTGGAAATCCGGCGAAAGCAATTAAAGAAGTTTCCGAAGAAATGATCGCCTGGAAAACAGCTGGAACTAAATTATACCAACAATTGCCAGCAGATTGTCACGAAACGTCTGAAAGAAGTAGAGCCACTTACGGAAATTCCAAAGAATAGACCAATTCAGGAAGATTTTTATAAAACACTTCAAGAGATGAAAGAGTTGAAACGAATAAGTTAATGTCACACTGAGCCATATCGAAGTGCAATGAAAGTTTAATGGACTTCGACAAGCTCAGCCTGACAACAATTAAAGAGTATGCAAACAGAATTTAAAATGCCCAAAATGGGCGAAAGTATTACTGAAGGAACCATCATAAATTGGTTGGTTCAGGAAGGCGAATCTTTTGAAGAAGGCGATATTCTTGGTTGAAGTAGCAACCGATAAAGTGGACAATGAAGTACCTGCACCTTCAGCCGGAACAATGATTTCACATAAAGTGTCAGCAAAAGATGTAGTTCCTGTTGGTGAGACTAATGCTGTAGTTGAACTTTAGAGATAAGCTTCAAGCTAGAATTAAGAAGGAAAACTAACGCCCTTAGGAAGAGATGTCCACAAATACAGAGAGAAATCGACTCCGAAGAAAAATCTCTAAAAAAACGCGCTACTCAGTTCAAAATCATTTAAAGTAAACGAAAATCTCTTTATTTCACCATTAGTAGATAAAATTGCTCGCAAACATCATATGTCTTATGAAGAACTAGCTCGAATTCCAGGAACAGGAGATGAAGGTAGATTGCGCAAAAGTGATGTCATGCAATATATTGATGAAGGTAGACCTTTTCAATTTGCGCAAGCAGTTTCAGAAAATAACGGATTTAAAATTCCAGATCTTAAATTTGATAAAGGAACAGGAAAAATTATAGAAATGGATCGCATGCGAGAAATGATTGCAGATCATATGGTGTATAGTAAACATACGAGTCCGCACGTGACGGCTTATGTTGAGGCAGATCTTACAGATATGGTGAATTGGCGAAATGCGAATAAAGTAGCTTTCAGAAAAAGCACGGCGAAAAGCTAACCTTTACACCACTTTTTGTTGAAGCAGTAGCGAAAGCGATCAAAGATTTTCCAATGATCAATGCGTCTGTAGATGGTAAGAATATCATTGTAAAAGAAAACATCAACGTAGGTATGGCAACGGCATTACCATCAGGAAATCTTAATTGTTCCAGTAGTTAAAAATGCCGATCAGAAAAATCTGCAAGAAATCGCTGCTGCACTAACGAGTTAGTCGGCAAATCGCGCGCTGAGAATAAGTTAAAAGGTGACGATATTAAAGGAAGAACATTTACCATTTGTAATGTAGGAACCTTTGGAAGTTTAATGGGAACACCTATTATCAATCAGCCAGAAGCTGCTATTCTTGCCACAGGAATTATTAAGAAACGCGCTGAGGTGATGAAAACCAGAAGGTGATACCATTGAAATAAGAAGTATGATGTACCTGTCGCTTTCGTTTGACCATAGAGTTGTAGATGGATTTTTAGCAGGATCCTTTTTAAGAAGAGTTGCAGATTTTTTGGAGCAGTTTGATAGTAAGCGAACAGTATTAATTAGTCGGATTCACCCCTTTGAAGGGGGCTAGGGGGATGTTTTCTCAGCTTTATTGAGAACTTCAACATCTTCTCACATGTCTTCCTTAGAAGGGAAGAAACAAAATTTAATTTATGAATATTAACAAAGAACAGTCTTAAAAGCCTTCAAAAACTTCGTCACCGCAAAAGCAATGACCGAACTTTACGAAGAAAACTTCAAAATAGTTTCTAAATATGTGCATGCGACCAGTCGTGGTCATGAGGTGATTCAAATTGCTGTAGGAATGCAATTGTTGCCGCAGGATTATATGTTTCCCTATTATCGGGATGACGCAATGTTGCTCTGCGATTGGAATGAAGCCTTATGATTTGATGTTGCAAGTGCTGGCTAAAAAAGACGATCCGTTTTCTGGTGGACGCACCTATTACTCGCATCCTAGCTTACGAGATGATGATAAACCTAAAATCCCACACCAATCTAGTGCTACAGGTATGCAGGCGATTCCTGCTACGGGTGTTGCGACTTGGGTTTTCGGTATAAAGAATCTTGATGGAAAGATGAGCGATTGCTAAACAAGTTTCAGGATGATCAATCCAATTGTTGTTTGTTCTCTAGGAGATGCCTCTGTAACCGAAGGTGAAATTGCTGAAGCCTTTCAAATGGCGGCTTTAAAGCAATTGCCAATTTTGTATTTAGTGCAAGATAATGGTTGGGATATTAGTGCAAATGCTGCAGAGACTAGAGCTCAAAATGCTGCTGAATATGCTGCTGGTTTTCACGGTATAGAAGCAATTTCCATAGATGGAACTGATTTTGAAGAAAGTTACAATACCTTAAAGAAGGTCATTGAAAAAATAGAACAGAGCGCCGGCCATTTTTGGTTCATGCTAAAGTTCCGTTGTTAAATCACCACACTAGTGGTGTGCGCATGGAGTTTTATCGCGATGATTTGGAAGAAGCGAGAAGCCGTGATCCATATCCAAAGCTGAGACAATTATTACTGGATAATGGTTTTAGTGAAAAGATGAGTTGATGATATGACACTTTCGCGAAAGCGGAAATCGAAAAAAGCCTTAGAAAAAGCGTTAAAAGCTGAAGACCCTAAACCCGAAGATTTATTTACGCATGATTTTGCACCAACGCCGATAACCGAAGAAGAGGGCGAGCGATCTCCTGAAGGCGCAGATAAAGTGGTGATGGTAGATTGTGCATTGTTTGCCATTGAAGAATTAATGGCAAAACATCCAGAATGTTTGCTGTACGGGCAAGATGTGGGAGGCAGATTAGGTGGTGTTTTTAGAGAAGCAGCAACGCTGGCGCAAAAATTTGGCGATAATCGAGTATTCAATACACCTATTCAAGAGGCATTTATTGTAGGAAGTACGGTAGGAATGAGTGCTGTAGGATTAAAACCTATCGTTGAGGTACAGTTTGCAGATTATATCTGGCCTGGATTGAATCAACTATTTACTGAAGTTTCTCGAAGCTGCTATCTTTGTAACGGAAAATGGCCCGTTTCTATGATATTGCGAGTTCCGATAGGTGCTTACGGTAGTGGTGGACCGTATCATTCTTCCTCAATGGAAAGTGTGGTTTGCAAACATTAGAGGTCTTAAAATTGCCTACCCATCAACGGTGCCGATTTAAAAGGATTAATGAAAGCAGCCTATTACGATCCAAATCCGGTAGTGATTTTTGAGCACAAAGGATTGTATTGGAGTAAAGTAAAAGGAACCAAAGGCGCTACGAGTGTAGAGCCTAGTGAGGATTATGTATTGCCTTTTGGTAAAGCTTGGGTCTTACAAGAAATCTGGAAAAAAGAGGAAGAAGAAACACTTGTCCATTATTACCTACGGAATGGGCGTGCATTGGGCGATGAATGCTACACAAGAACTTGGTTTACAGATCGAGTAGAAATAGTGGATTTAAGAACACTACATCCGTTGGATTATGAGACAGTTTTTGAAAGTGTGAAGAAATGTGGAAAATGTCTTGTTGGTGACAGAAGAACCTAGTGATAATAGTTTCACCAGAGCGTTACAAGGTCGCATTCAAGAAGAATGTTTTAAATAATTGGATGCACCTGTAATGGTCATAGGTTCTGAAAATATGCCAGCGATTCCATTGAATTCGGTTCTAGAAGAAACGATGATTCCTTCTACTGAAAAAGTGAAAGCTAAGATTTTGGAGATTCTTACATTATTAAAAAAGGGTTCAACAAGTAAGTTGAACCCTTTTTGTTTATGCTGCATTTATATTACTTCGTATAAATAATTTTTGCATCTTGTACTCTCTTCAGGAAGGGAGTTCATATTGCTTACGTACATATTTCTATCGTTAAATATTCTGTTTGGCTTTTCACCAACGATAATATACTTCACGTCTAAGTCTGGTGCATTTACAAACTTGATCTTGGACGCGCATGTTTTGATCTCCAATATCTTTAGTTAATGCTTCCAATGTTGCAATAACATAAATTCGTCTTTCTGAAGCACGAATCTGTTGAATATTGATATCGTGTTCTGTACCTTCAACTTCGGCTTCTACAATTAATTCCTGCTCGTATTTCTCCTCTTCATCTGGCATATCTACATCAATCACAGGAACTTCAACTTCTTCTTCTTCCATTACTACAACTACTTTAGGTACTTCAACCATTTTTGTAGTGGTGGTAACGTCGATATCGGCCCAATTAACTTCGTATTCTGGAAGATGTACCTTCCTCTATGTCTACATCGACTTCAGGAAGCTCTGCACTTTCTTTTTTATTTACATTGCAGCTTGTTGTGAATAAGGCTAATGCTAATAGTGGTATAAATATTTTTTCATAGTGGATTGATTTATTTATTTACGATAAAGGCGTGAATTACGCCTGGTAACCATAAAATAATTGTTAATATTAAATTTATTAGGAAATCTTTTCCTAGTCCGTGTTTAAGAAATACTGCCAAAGGAGGCAGTAAAATGTTTAGGATAATAGTTAAAATTGACATTTGTTTTTTGTTTGTAATCTTAAGCTACAATAGCGAATGGAACTATCTAGTTAACAAAGTCTTATTTAATTTTATCTTAACATTAAGTCCGGTTATTTGTGAAGGATTTAAGAGGTCGCCATAGAACTTGGTCCAAAAATGAAGCTTTATCAGCTTATAATCAGGGAGTTAAATGTAATGCTGATTTGGTTGCCTTAAGGGAATAAAAAAACCCTTCAAATTTGAAGGGCTTTTAAAATCATTACTTTTTGTCCATGACGCCTGGTGGATATTCAGCTAAAATTTCAGAAACTATTTCTCTTATTTTTTCATCTCTTCTGTCAATATCACTGCCTGTATACAACTGCGAGCTTCCTATACCTTGCCAAACCAATTCGTTTGTTTTCGCATCTATAAGGTCTATATAAAGACTGCCTTCCGTAGAACGAGGAAAGTGGGACTTTCCCCCAACCACTACCATACCACCAAGGATTCCATCCCCAGCCACCACCAAAGTTGTTGTTGTAAACATCTACACGTTCACGTTCTTTAGTGAAAATACTTCACGAAAAGGGTCGGAGCTCAGACTTCGTCATTCCTTTTGCTTGAAGATTGGCATCGATAGCGCGTAGAATCGTTTTTTATCGAGATCGCTAATTTTGGCTTCGTCAATGCCAGGTTTGTAAAAAGCAAAACTATTATAGTTGTTAAAATTTGCTTTCCTGTCATAATCTGTCGCTACACGTACCGAAGTACACGATGCGAACACAAGTAAGAAAAGCAGCGGAGTTAATTTAAAGATTTTCATAGTGCATTTTTTTATAATAAGGATTCATCTACAAAATTGGGAAGCGTCACTTTAAGGTTAGGATTGCGATCCATTTCTCTTTTTATAGCAAATATCGCTTCATCATTTCGTGCCCAACTGCGTCTTGCAATCCCGTTATTTACATCCCAGAATTAACATGCTTTCCAGCCGTCGTTGCGCATCTTTACTACCATCAAGAACCATACCGAAGCCACCATTTACTACCTCTCCCCAACCTACGCCACCACCATTGTGGATGCTTACCCAGGTGGCGCCACGAAAGCTATCACCAATTACATTATGAATCGCCATATCTGCTGTAAATCGGCTGCCGTCGTAAATATTACTGGTTTCTCGATAGGGAGAATCGGTCCCTGAAACGTCGTGATGATCACGACCTAAAATTATAATATCTAGCGTGCCTTCTGAAATTGCTTTGTTGAAAGCGCTAGCAATTTTCATTCTACCTTCGGCATCTGCATATAGAATTCTTGCTTGACTTCCCACAACCAATTTGTTTTCTTGCGCCCCTTTAATCCAGGTGATATTATCCTGCATTTGTTGTTGAATTTCTTCAGGAGCAGTTTTTATTAGCTTTTCCAGAACTTCACAGGCAATCGCATCGGTCTTTGCCAGGTCTTCAGGTTTTCCTGAAGCACATACCCACCGAAAAGGTCCAAAGCCATAGTCAAAGCACATGGGGCCCGATGACGTCTTGTACGTAACTTGGATATTTGAAATCAATATTATTTTCAGCCATAATATCGGCTCCGGCTCTGGATGCTTCCAATAAAAAAGCATTTCCATAATCGAAAAAATAGGTACCTTTTTCAGTATGTTTATCTATTGCTGCGGCGTGTCTTTTTAGGGAACGTTGTACTTCTTTTTTAAATTGCTCGGGATTATTTGCCATCATTTCATTGGCTTCTTCATAACTCATTCCTACGGGATAATAGCCTCCTGCCCACGGGTTATGAAGAGAAGTTTGGTCACTTCCTAAATCTATTTTAATATTTTCTTTGTCAAAATATTCCCAAACATCCACAATATTTCCATCCCAGGCAATGGAAACGATTTCTTTGTTTATAATTGCTTTTTTTACGCGTTCTGAAAGTTGCTTTAATTCTGAAATAACTTCGTCTACCCAGCCTTGAGAGTGGCGAGTTTGTGTTGCTTTTTTATTCACTTCGGCACAAATCGTGAGGCAACCTGCAATAGTTCCGGCTTTGGTTGCGCCCCACTCATTCCGCCTAAACCCGCGGTTAAAAATATTTTTCCTTTGGAGATTTTCCTTTCGGGAGGATTTTGCGGAAGCCATTCATGACCGTAATGGTTGTTCCGTGTACAATTCCCTGCGGGCCAATGTACATATAAGAACCTGCGGTCATTTGCCCATATTGCGTCACTCCCAATGCGTTGAATTTCTCCCAATCGTCTGGTTTTGAATAGTTTGGAATCATCATTCCGTTGGTGACAACTACTCTCGGAGCGTCTTCGGAGGAGGGAAATAAACCCATCGGATGCCCAGAATAAATGTGCAAAGTTTGCTCATCGTCCATTTCCGCCAAGTATTTCATTACCAACAGATATTGCGCCCAATTTTGGAAAACAGCTCCGTTTCCACCATAGGTTATCAGCTCTTCGGGATGTTGCGCCACTGACTGGTCGAGGTTGTTCTGAATCATGAGCATAATTCCTCGAGCCTGCTCCGATTTTCCAGGATAGTCGGCAATTGGGCGTGCGTATATATTATAATCTGGCTTGAATCGATACATATAAATCCTGCCTAAATCTTCAAGTTCTTTTTTAAACTCGGGTAGGAGAGTAGTGTGATGCTCTGGACTAAAATATCTTAAGGCATTTTTTAAAGCGAGTACTTCTTCTTCAGCAGTAAGAATTTTTTTTCGTTTAGGAGCGTGGTTTACTTCTGGGTCGTAATCTTTAACCTCTGGAAGCTTCTTTGGAATGCCGCCTAAAATTTCATCTTTGAATGTCATAGTGCTGCTTGTAATTAAAAGTCTAAATTATATCTTAGAAGTTGCGCTTATTGCTTATCCTTTTTTTGGCTTTTGTTGAGCGATTCGAATTATATCCATATGGACAATGTCTACAGTTACTTTCGCAACAATAGCCTCTTTTAAGGTGGAATTGCTCTGTAAAACATTTATAGCCTTCTGGCGTAAGATAAAAGTCTCCTTCTTCTATGTCAATTTTCTTTTTTGGGAATAACATAGTTCAAAAATACAAAAAACGAAATGTGAAAATGGTGTTCATGTTTGAAAAGGTGTTACTATAAAAAGTTATTTTTACAGTAATGATATTGATTGTAAATAGGTTTTTAATACGGAAAGGTTTTAATGGCATTGCCCTGTGGCCTTTTGTGATACTTCGAAAAAAAGAACTTAAAAAAGATTTGCGAATACTGAATCACGAACGTATACATCTTCGCCAGCAGGCTGAACTTTTAATCGTGTTTTTTTATTTGTGGTACATACTAGAATTTTTTGTGCGTTGGTTTCAGTATAAAAACAGACACACCGCCTACCGAAATATAAGTTTTGAAAGAGAAGCATATGCCAATGAAAAAGACTTTGGCTATTGTAATAAGAATTCTTTTTGGAGTTTTTTAAAGTATTTGTAAACGCCATTGAATTAATATCCTAATTCCTATTCTCTTAAAAACAAAAGGTCTCAGTGAAATAAAACTGAGACCTTTATTTATGGTATTAAATAATTTGATATTTAATTACTTTCACTCTTTTATAATTTTTTTCGTAATAGTGCCTGTTGCAGTAAAAATCTTTACAAAGTAAACACCTGCTCTTAATCGGGATATATCTAGGGAAGTTGTAACAATATCATCTCCTTCAATATCCTCCTGCATTAGTCTTCCTCGTAAATCATAAATCTCTAATCGCTGTAGTGGCTCTTTTGCAGAAAGTATGTTTAAGATGTTTTTAGTAGGGTTTGGATATACTAGAATCTTGCTGAACAGTTCGTCATCGGGTCCAAGAAGACTTCGTCCGACATAAAGAAAAGTGTGAATCTCTCTTGCGTGTTGGTAGCGCTGGATCTAAACTCATAAGGAGTAGTACTAAGTTCTGTAGTAATTCCTTCCTGGAGATCATATAAGAATATTTTAGCTTTTTCAATACGTTTTCCAATTAATTGATCGATAGAAATTTCATATAATGCTCCTTCGTCTAATAGTGTTTCAAAGCCCAGTGAAAATTTCATATCTGGGTCAAAGGCGCTTGTTGTTTGAATTCCTAATTCGCTATTTGTTTCGGAATGGTAGCTGTAAAGAGATATAAAAGAACCTACCCTGTCACTATCGAAACCTGGATTTATAGCAGCGTTGGCATCTGGATTAAATGCTAATAGCGTATTGCTTTCCATTTCATAAGCTACACTTCTTAAATTTATCCAGATTTTATCTAGTTCACTCTCATTGTGGCTTCTTAAAGTTGTGTTTCCTGAAGTTAAGCGCATGCTATTATTAAATTCAACATCGTCTGTTTCCATTGCTCTAAAAGAGAACCCCTGTCCTGTAGAGATAACTCCGTTGGGGATAGTGCTGGTTCCAGTGTCGTTAGATGCTTTAGTTCCTCCAGACTTATTGTACATAGAAATGTCTCCCATACTAAAGTTAGTAGAATTTGATCCAGGAATATTACTACTTGGTGGCGTTAAATGTTCCCAGAAGTAGATTTCATTAACTAGGTCGTTTTGGTCAATAAATTCGTATCCTGACATAGCACTTGCATATGGATTTGAGAGTGCATTTGGTGTACCGTCTGGGTTGTCGATTATGTTGTTAAAAATTGCTCCTTTTAAAATTGTACCATTGTTTAATGTTCCTTTAGCATAGGTCATATAGTAGGCTTCGTTTGCAGGATCTGAGTATCCATCCTGAGGGCGTACTATATATCCTTTTGCTACATTAATAGGTCCTGTGTAGGAGGTCCAGTAGTCACCATTATCATCGGCAAAATTTGTTCCGCCACCAACATCCGGATGTGGTATAAAGTTGCTTGAGTTACTATTTAATACTAAAAATGCATCTGTAAAAACATCGTCTCGGGTTTCTGCATCCATTGGGCTTCCTAGTACCATAAAGTCTCTTGTTTGAAGCACTGGTGTGGTAATTTCAACATTAATAACGCCTTGAGGTCCCTTTTGTACTTCGGCACTTGCCATGCTTGTACTACATTACCTGTGTGTTTTACAATTAAAGTACCATCTACAACAATATCATTTTCTATTTCAATATAATTGTCTGCTCCCACGGTCAAAGTTCTGTTTGCATCAATTTCACAAGAACAAGCTGAAAAATTGTCATTTCCAGCAGTACTAGTATTATAATCTGCAATGCTTATTTTTGCGGTAGATCCTATATCTGGTAGCCCATTGCTCCAATTGCCTCCACCTTGATATACTGTTTCTTCGCCAGCAACTGTAACCTGAATAACACAAGTGGCTGAATAACCATAATCGTCTTCAATGGTTAATGTTACGTCAAAGGTGTTGCCAACATCTGACATGTAAAGGTTGTTTGACCAGTTATGGTGCGTTTTATAATGCCAATATTATCGGTAGACCCCGAACCAACATCTGAGGCATCAATTGTAACAGTGCCCGTGTTTTTATCAAGAATAGCGGTATAATCAGAGCAATCAATAATTGGAGGTTCTGTATCGTAATTAGGGTCTTTTAAAATAAACAACCCTCTATCGAGATCGCTAACAATAATGTTACCACTTTCAAAAAAGGGATATACATTCCAAGCGCCGTGAAAAGCAGCACTGTTGCTGCCTGGATGGGTATCAAAAAACTCTACTTCTTCCATCTTATCACCTGTAGCTGCCGGATCGTAGAGGTCTTCAAATTTAAATACGCGCATCCCAGCCCTATAGTTTGCTAAATAGAATCGATTGCCTTTTACGTATCCATTATGGTCTATAGCTGCGGTTGTACCTTCATGTTCATAGACCAATTGAGGGTTGTCAAGATCTGTCATGTCATAAACCAAAGTTCTTGTGTTTCCAATGCCACCAAGTTCATCTCCTTCATCGCCAAGGATAAAGAAACGTTGGTCTTCGGTAAACCATCCTTGGTGGGTAACATAATTATCACCATACTCAAAACTGGTTATATTAGTTATATTAGATTTATTAGTAACATCTATAATGTGAACGTCATCGTTCCCGTCGAAACTACCCACCATAATTTCCCTCCCTGTATAATCTGTGTCAGGACCAGTATAGGTGACAACCTGAGCGTCATGACATCTGCCATAGGAGCCAATAGTACCTACTTGAGTAGGGTTTGTAGCGTTTGATAAGTCAAAAATTACAATCCCTGCATTCACATATCCAGTTGTTCCAATGATGTAGGCAAATCCAGTATCCTCATTAATAACAATGTTATGAGCTACTCCCTGAGTTCCAGAACCCCAGGTTTTCCGACCATCTCTAGTAAAGTTTATGGGCAGTGGAAGATTGCCGGGATTTCGCAATTTAGTTAAATTGAATATTTCGTATTTCATTATTTCCATTA
Organism: uncultured Cytophagales bacterium; assembly: GCA_963729615.1. Taxonomy (GTDB): domain Bacteria; phylum Bacteroidota; class Bacteroidia; order Cytophagales; family Flammeovirgaceae; genus JBLIFI01. Next base: position 7,010 of record CAVSOI010000011.1, on the reverse strand, counting down.
TCATCACTAACAATGTAGGCATAGTTATTATAAATCTTTATGTCTCGCCACCAGCTAGTACTGGTATGGGAGTCTAACTTTCCTACAAAAACGGGTGCTGTAGGGTTTGAAATATCTACAAAAGCGGTTTGGTCGTTCATTGCCACCAAGGCATATTCTTTACCAGTATTGGGATCTGTCCATCCCCAGGAATCCTGAGCTTCAGCAGGGTCGTTGCTTCCATATCCTTGCCCTCCCATTTGAGCGATGCTAAGTCGTGCTTGAAGGGTCATGCCGTCGCAGTCATAACCGCCGGCAGTACCGCCAGAGCAAGGGGTTTGAGCATTTGTCACTATGGTAAAAGTGCATGCCAGAACAAAGAGTAAGATTCTTTTCATAAGAAGTAAGTATTTTTTCAAAAAAAAGCAAATATACAAGTAATTAATTTTCAACAAGGAAGGTAAATTCAATAGTGCAGGGTAAGCCGACACCTACGTAAGCCATTCCAGTTCCAGAGTCTCCATCATTAACAAAATTATCGGCAACAAATACATCTATTTCAAATTGATAGCTAAAAGGCACGCCTGCTACTAAATCTACATAAACAATAAGCGATGAATCATGCACCTAAATTGTTCAAAATAAGTTCCAGCACCAATTTCACCATTGTAAACAGAATACGAATGCGATAAATTACATAGGGTACACCTCCCAAGGTTATTCTGAAATTACCTTTGTGGTAGCCATCGATGTTCCAAAAGATAGATTTGGATCAATTTGACCTGCTCCAAAATTAGTATTCGCTTTAATTTCTTATAAGTTCCTGAATACTTTGGAGTAAATGAAGAACCAGCACCTAATCCTGTCACGTCAATCCATTCCCCAGAAGGAGTTGGATAGGCAGTCCTTCTCTAGCAGCCCTTTGTCCTAAACTTGATTGCAACGAACACCTCCGAATCTTCTTTAATATACTGAGTAGTCCATTCATTACCGTCCCACGCATAAAGCCCTGTGTATACCACTCCGTACCAAGACCATCGCTTGTTGTATTGGTGTTGTAAACAACGGTCCCGGGACTGAACTTCCACTTCCGTCTGGATTTTCGACAGGTGCTTCTATGTCTGTAGCAGTTAATTCAAATCTAGGATATACGATACCTGCGGTACTATTTTGCATATCTAACAATCCTTTTGGAGCAATTGTAGGAGCTCCATTGCTAATAGAAACTTGTGCTCCAGTTGATATAGCAAGTAAAGAGAACAGTGAAAAAACTATATTTTTATGTGTATTTAATATTTTCATAATTTGGATAATTTTAAAGTAGCAAAAAAACGCAAAATTTATTCTCCTATATAAGTAAACTCTATTGAGAATTTATGTCATTTCCAATATAGCCACGTCCTAAACCACCAGGTGTAATTTCATTAATAACAACATTGTCTACTGAAGCATAGCGTGCTTGATTACTAATATATTCGAAACGAATGCTATAGCGTGTTCCTGGAATTACGGCTCGAGAATTACTAAACGATGTATTAAAAGTGGAGGTTCCGTTACCTGCATGGCTTACTAAATATCCACCTACCCTTGTATTAAGTACCTCATCATGGAACAGATACACTCTAAAAGAGTCACCTGTACCGGCTTGTTGTCGGTATAAATAATCAAAATCTATATTTACCGTAGTTGATGTTGGAGTAAATCTTAATATTGCTGTTGCATTTTGACGACAATTATTATTTTCAGAATTTATATAAAGGTGAGTTCCTGTACAAGATGTACATGAGTTTGAAGTACTTATTTGCCAACCACCATTGTTTGGACAGTCTCCGTCATTAGATTTATTTTGGGAGATTGTGTAGGGATTCGTGAAATTTTCATTAATCAAATCAGTTGAGAATGGTGCAACTGTAGATCCATTCCCAATAAACCCAGGTGCATTATATGCGTCAAAGCTTAAGGAGAAAGGGTATGTGATGCTCCTGCAACCAAGGGTAACAGCACCCCGGTTTGAGGTCTCTTTCCGATACTGCGTTAAAATAAGTTCCGCTATTTATGTATCTCTGAATGGGCCGAGAAGGCTTGGGTTCCAAGAGTCAGGCAGGATCTGTGCCATCAAGAGAAACCTAAACTGACCTGAAGCCATGCCGGTCATAAACACTGCTATTCCGGGAGGTTCTGCCTGCACCAAAATTGTTTTCAATCTTCAATTCGATAAAGACCAGAGTATCGTGCAGTAAATGTATCTACGCATCACGTAATTCCTAAGCCCGGAACATCTTGCCAACCACCTACAAAATTTGCTTCCGTTCTAAGTAGAGCGGTTTGATTGAATAATTCTGACTGTCTTTTTTTAAACTGAATAATCCACTTACCTCCATCCCAAACATAAATTCCTGGATTCACATCAGTAAGTGAATTAGTGTCTGTACTGTTGGTATCGTATACAACTGTTCCTGCTACGATAGCTCCTCCCTGAGGATTTACAACAGGAGATGGATGATCGAGTTGCTAATCGGAAAATTAACATTTGGATATACTACACCTAGCGTTGTGCTGTTAATATCTAGAATTCCTTTGGGGTCTGTTGTATTAATCCCTACCTGAGCAAAGACAATACCCGATATAAAAAATAGTATAACTAAGTATAACTTATTAGATAAAGTAATTTTTTTCATAATTTTTAGTGTTATTCAAAATGATGATTAGTCCAGAAAAACAAATTCGACGGTACAAGGTAAATCTATACCTATCCATCCCATTCCCTGACCTGAATTACCATTATTTATAAATCCGTCTGAAACAGTTTGATCAAACCCTAAGTCGAATGAATAGGCTGTGCCTGCGACTAGGTCTTTGTATAATACGATGGTAAACTGTTCCCAAATATCAAAATAAACGGTTCCTCCGCCAAATTTGGATGACAAAGTTTTTATCGGGATAAATTCATCTACGGCAGGAGAACCGAATGAAAATTTAAAAACCCCTTCTTGCGCAGCAAAATTGATACCTGAACCTGGGTCTTCAACTGTTCCAGAACCCCAATTCACACTTACTTCTATTTTGTAGGTGCCGGAATAAGCAGGTGTAAATGTTTTCGCATCACTAACTCCCAGTCCGGGGAATCTCTTGGTAAGATCCGTTAGTAACCGTTCTTAACCAAGGAGCGGAAGGGTTAGGATATTCTTGCTTGTATATTGATGCATTTTTTTTGGGAAACTCATTAATCCAATCTATACCATCCCACATATAGATACCAGGATACACGCTAAACTCACCTTCATTAGAGGTTACGGTATTGTACACTACGGTTCCTATGTTTGGTATTCCTAATGGGGCACCCGTATTAGCATCAACAATAGGAGCTGATATATCTGTTCTGGAGAGCACAACTCTTGGTAAAACAAGACCATACTTATTTGTGCCTGAACCATCTTTTTCCTGATCCAAATTTAGATCTAGAACTCCGTCTGGAGTTACTGTTCCTATTCCTACTTGTGAACTTACATTTCCAGATAAAAGAACTAGCCCTATGCAAAGGATGTAAAGTTTATAAATTGTAATGTTTTGCATATGATATAATTAGATGTTAATTGAATATGTCAATATTATGATAAAAATTCGATAGGATCCTAATAATATCGATGTAATGCGTTAAATATTAACACTTGAGCGTTAAATCTTACAAAAAACACACGAAAGAGTTAATTATTGGTTTTAAAAAGATAGTGCTATTTAAAAAAAATGTAGTTATAGAGAATCCAGATTGAAGTTTAGCTATGTAATCTAGGTTTTTTGTTCATTTTCATTGTGTATTTTTGTGTCGCTCAAATGGGATCGTATGTGGATGCAAAAATACACTTCAAGACAACAAATCTTACCGCTCGAAAATATAATAGGAAGTCGATACAAGGTTGTTTTGAAACGGGAAGATCTTTTACACCCATCGGTCTCAGGTAATAAATTCAGAAAATTAAAGTATAACATAGCCGAAGTACTACATAAGAAAAAACGATACCGTTATAACCTTTGGTGGGTGCTTATTCCAACCATATTTCGGCAACTGCAGCAGCAGGGAAATTGGCTGGCTTAAAAACGATTGGGGTGATTAGAGGTGAAGAATTAGCCAACACCTATAAGAGGTAATACTACCTTAGAATTTGCCGAAGCCTGCGGAATGACTTTCGAGTTTGTTACACGTAAGAATTATAGAATGAAAGAAACTGAAGCCTATCTGGCAGCACTTTCAGTAAAATATCCCAATTCATACATCTTACCAGAAGGCGGTACCAACGCACTTGCCATAAAAGGTTGTGCCGAAATTTTAACTGAAGACGATACAGATTTCGATTATGTATGCACTGCCGTAGGAACTGGAGGAACGCTGGCAGGTTTAGTTTCGGCGTCTAAAACACATCAAACCGTTGTGGGCTATTCAGCATTAAAAGGAACCTTTCAAACTTCAGAAGTAGTGAAATATATCCAAAAGACTAATTTTATTATAAAAGATGACTATTGTTTTGGAGGATATGCCAAAATAGATTCGGAATTAGTTCGTTTCATGAACAAGTTTAAAGAAGAGACGGGTATTTTGCTGGATCCTGTCGTACACAGCCAAAATGATGTTTGGCATTATAGAAGATATTCAAAAAGGATATTTCCCCGAAAATAGCCGTATTTTAGCCATCCATACAGGGGGTTTGCAGGGCATCGCTGGAATGAATCAAAAACTTAAAAAAAGAAATTTACCTCAAATACATACCTAATATGTTGCGCAAAACGGCACTACTTTTACTACTAATATTTTTAACTCTTGGAGCTTGTACTTCTAAAAAACGCGTGGTTTCAAAGAAAAAAAGACCTGAAAAGGAACGAGTTGTTGTGGACAATCGTCCAAAAGTAACGCCTAATGAGACACCTGCCGAAACTCCTAAAACCGAAATAATAGTCCCAAAAGCAAATGCGAGCTATGCCGAAATTGTACAGGCATATATAGACAGTTATAGTGATATAGCCCAGGAAGAAATGCTGCAATATGGTATTCCTGCTAGTATCACGCTGGCACAAGGAATTTTGGAAAGTGGTGCGGGAAGAGGAGCGCTTACCAGCAAAGCGAATAATCACTTCGGTATTAAATGTCACGGATGGCAAGGAGATAAAGTGTACCATGACGATGATGAGGCGCAGGAATGTTTTAGAAAATACAATGACCCAAAATATTCGTTCCGAGATCACTCACTGTTCTTAACACAACGTAGCCGGTATCAGGACCTTTTTAAGTTGAAAAAAAGACGATTATAAAGGTTGGGCAAAAGGGCTTAAAAAAGCAGGTTACGCTACAGATCCTAAATATCCGGACAAACTTAATAGGTATTGTAGAACGCTACGATTTGGATAAATTTGATGATGCCGTACTAGGTAAAAAGGGAAGTCCAAAGAAAGATGATGACACCAAAATAGCGACTGCACGAGGTTATAAAAGGAGATACATTGTACAATATAGCAAGGCGCTACAACATTACAGTGGAAACGTTAAAAGAGTATAATGGGCTTACCGATAATACCATTTCTATAGGACAAGAGCTATATTTGCATCCTGTAAAAAACCAATAATATTTTATGTTATACCAACGCAGTAGTTCTTTATTCGAAGAAGCACAAACAGTAATTCCTGGCGGAGTAAATTCTCCAGTGAGAGCATTTACAGCCGTTGGCGGAACCCCAATTTTTGTAGAAAAAGCAAAAGGCGCTTACCTGTACGATGTTGATGGTAACAAACTCATAGATTATATAAATTCCTGGGGCCCAATGATATTAGGGCACGCACACAAACCCGTTGTGGACGCTGTAGTAGAAAAGGCTAAAAAAGGAACTTCCTTCGGGATGCCCACACAAATTGAAACCGAAATCGCCGCACTTGCAGTAAAAATGGTGCCCAACGTAGATAAAATACGGTTTGTAAATAGTGGTACCGAAGCTTGTATGAGTGCTGTGCGATTGGCGCGCGGATATACTGGAAAAGATAAAATAATAAAATTTGCAGGATGCTACCATGGCCATAGCGATTCGTTTTTAATACAAGCGGGTAGTGGTGCTGTAACTTTTGGAACGCCCAACAGTCCTGGAGTAACAAAAGGCACTGCCCAAGATACACTTTCAGCGAGATACAACGATATAGCCAACGTAGAACAAATTGTTGCTGAAAACAAAAATGAAATAGCTTGTATAATTATTGAACCTGTTGCAGGAAACATGGGACGTATTCCTCCAGCCGAAGGTTTTTTGCAAGCATTAAGATTAATATGTGATGCTCATAAAATCCTACTCATTTTTGACGAAGTAATGACGGGTTTTAGACTCGCCAAAGGAGGAGTACAAGAACTTGTATGGTGTACGAGCAGATATAGTTACCTTCGGAAAGGTAATTGGAGGTGGTTTACCTGTAGGAGCTTTTGCTGCCCGGGAAGAAATTATGAATCACCTTGCGCCTTTAGGGCCTGTTTATCAGGCAGGAACTTTAAGCGGAAACCCATTAGCGATGGCAGCTGGCCTGGCAATGCTTACCGAGCTAAACAATAATGCTGAAATTTTTAATTCCCTAGCCAAGAAAACTGAATATTTGCACAAAGGCCTTGCCAATGTGATGAAGGAAAGCAATGTAGCTCAATACTATAAATAGAATAGGATCTATGATTTCGATTCACTTTTCTGAAACTCCGGTTGTAGATTTTGAAACAGCAGCAGCAGCGAACGGGGAAAATTTCAAAACATTTTTCCACGGGATGTTAGGTGAAGGAATTTATATTGCACCCAGTGCCTTTGAAACTTGGTTCCTCTGCGATGCACTTAGCTATCAAGATTTGGATAAAACTATTGAAGCTGCAGCTAAAGTGGTAAAACACTTCAATAAAAAAAACCCTTCCATTTGGAAAGGTTTTTTTATTGTATATGGATATCGTTATTTCTGTTTTGCCAACCATTTCTTATATTGCTCTGGAGTTACTACTTTTTTAACTGCAGCGGCAAGTTGA
>CAVSOI010000010.1:0-5242 GCA_963729615.1 uncultured Cytophagales bacterium | reverse complement strand
CTTGGGGGTTTTTTGATGATAGAACCAAGCCTCAATTTAGGCTTACGAACAAATTTCAGCAACCCTATTTACTATTCTAACGACAAATCTTATAAGATAGATAAAAAGATGGGAAGGTCATACAGGAAATTTTGCCTATTTAATTGAAAGCCTTTTGGAAAATGGTTATACCGTTCATTCTTTTGACGCACCCTCTCACGGCTTCAGTAGTAAAGGAAGCACGAGTCTATTCGATTTTTCAGCATTAGTTGAGACTTTCATAAAAAAACACGACATAAAATTAGTGGTTAGCCATTCATTTGGAGGAGTGGCAACAACCCATGCTTTGTTTCATAATCCAGATTTGCATATTTATAAATATGTGCTGATAACAACACCTGATAGATTTACCGAAAGAATAAATGATGTTTCGGAGCTAATTGGAATTAATGATAATATTAAGAAACGAGTAGCTGATAGGCTAAAAAAAGAGAATGGAGTTGGTGTTGAAACGCTCAATGTCAGTGACTATGTTAAAGCCATAAACGTAAAAAAAGCACTCATTATTCATGATAAGGACGATAGAGTAATCCCAATAATAAGGGCAAAGAATGTACATAAAAGTTGGAGTATATCTGAATTTATGGAAATTGAAGGAACAGGACATTCTCGCATCTTAAGAACAAAAGAAGTTAGATGACATAATAGATTATTTGAATTGAATAACAAGATTGCAGGCACTTACTAAAGCAATCCCAAATTTTGCCGAGAACTTTTGCATACACGTAAGACTCGCTTGTAGAAATCATTGTAGAAAGTCTCGTCAAATTGGTGGCGCAATTCCATTTTTCACTCGGTTAATTGGTTGGAGAGTGAAGATAGGGAATTTGTGAGGGATAGGAAAAGAGTTGGGATTTACAAATCCTAAGATTTGAATACTCCAATCCTCTTGTTTGGAGTTATTTGGTTCTAGCTATTTTTGAAGGTTTTTGCCTAGTGTCAAATACATCAATTATTTCAACTCGTTGTTTTGATTTATAAATAACTGATAATGAGACGTTTGTTTTTTTTGATGTCATAGAATATTAAAAAGTTACCGTACTATTGATTGTTAGAGATAGCTTTTTTTAAAAAATCTGGTCGGTAGCTTCCGCTCCGACTTTTACATCCTACAAACTGCCAAATTGAAAACACCCAAACTCTACACAAAAACGAGCGGACGCTCGAATAATGCAAAAGTCGTAGGAAAAACCTACGACTAGACGAGGAAAGTCCACGAGGACTTTCGTAAATTGGCTAAAACCAAGCAATTATTTCAACTCGTTGTTTTAGAGCATTCTCGAAATAGACCAAAATCTAGCGTAGTGTCCACTACGACTCTTAACCACCAAAACACATCCCCCAATTCAATAAATGAAGGCTGTTTTTTACACTTATGGCAAAATTGAGCGGACGCTCAAATTATGAAAAGGTCGTAGGAAAAGAGCCTACGACCAGCGGTGAGTGAAGATAGGGAATTTGTGAGTGATAGGAAAAATGTTGGGGAATCATCAAGTCCATTTCAAAGCAATTTCATATTTTTGAAATGCTTGGTCTTTGGAAATCAAAACAAGCTCCTCGTTAATTGCTTGACTGATAATCAACCTATCGAAAGGGTATCAATGATGAAATGGGAGCGTGGAACTTGCCAAAATATGTCGTGGACAATTGCATCTTGTTGGCAACAGCTTTTTATTCTAAAAAATACGCTTAAATAGTCTTTAATGAATGTCTTTATAAGAGTTTGAGACATAAATTATTTTATGAGTGCTTGTGTCCATTGAGAATTTAGCATGTGTTATTTCATTACTATTCTTACGCTTAATACCCATAATGGCTTTCAGTTGAAAATCTTTTCCCTGTTCAAAATAAAATGAACTAGGCATTGAAGCTTCTATTTCTCCTAAATTAGTTTTACTCATTTCGAATATATTAATAGTAATATTCTTATCCATCTCACTTGGTGAATCGAAGTATGAAAAGTCAATCGAGTCTTTTATCACTTTTTGCATAAAATCGTTTGCGTTTGAGATACAGCTGTAAACCGCACTTAGTTCTTCTTTTGTAAATTGTTTAGAGTGTGTGCTTCCAGTCGAACTCTTTATTGATATTCCAAATTTCGTGAATGGAGACTTTTTAGAAACAGACTGTGAAAGTAGTAAACTTCCCAAGCTTGCTACTCGCTCGGCATATTTGTCGAAGTCTTGGTCTAGTATTTTTAAATCATAGACCTTCATTGTTAGAATATATTCTTTACTATTACCAACCAATGGTTCGAATGATTTTACATTCCAATTAAAAGCATAAGGGACATTATGGGCTTCTAAGAACTGATTGAAAGCATTTACTGCAAGATTAACATCTTCAGATGTGTCTTCAGTTGCTGATGAGCAACTTAAAATAAAAAATGATGGGAAAACAAAAATAAGGATATAAAAGCTGTTTTTCATTTTTTGTATTGAAATGGTAATATGTGAAGTTATAATTATTGTAAACTCGTGCATACACGTAACTATTACGTATATATCTCTTATATCTCTAAATCTACCATTTCCACGTGATAAATAAAACAGAGTGCGTTTTGTAGACTAAAACGGCTACACACAGTTAACTCATAAGGCAAGATCGCATTCAATTTTGAAAGCCAGTAACTCACTAAAATCAGCTATTTGAGAATTTGACTTTCCTTAGCAAATGCTTTCTCAATTCTCAACCAAGGCTTTTAAAATTGGCGAACACGATTGGCAGAGTGGAACACGAGGCGAGATTTGGCGATTTGAAATGAGCTAACTTTCTTCTGATAAATTGAGAGCTTGCGAAATCCAACCAAAACTTTTTTACGAACTGATGTTACGCAAAAGTTTAATTTGCTTTTTTACTATTTTTCTATTTTAAACTTGTATTTACTCCAACAAGCTCACAATATCATCGCTCGATAAACTTTTCACAAAACTCTCCTCAGTAGTTATCAAATCGGAAGCGAGTTGTTTTTTGGTTTGTTGGAGAGCCAAAATCTTCTCTTCCACCGAATTTCGGGTGATGAATTTGTACGTGAAAACCCGTTTGTCTTGCCCAATTCGGTGCGCTCGGTCAATGGCTTGGGCTTCAATGGCAGGATTCCACCACGGGTCGAGAATGAACACATAATCTGCCGCAGTCAAGTTCAGACCCACTCCGCCCGCTTTGAGGGAGATTAGGAAAATACGAATTTTGTCATCTTTTTGGAACTTCTCGACCTGTTTTTGGCGGTCTTTCACACTTCCATCCAAATACGCATATTTGATTTTTCGGTCTTCCAATTCCTTTCTGATAATGGTCAGGTGTTTTACAAACTGACTGAAAATCAGAATCTGATGTCCTTCCACCGAATTTTCTACCATATATAAGATGTCTCGCATTTTGCCCGAACGCCCTGTGTAATTTTCATCAACCATTTTCGGATGATTGGCAATTTGCCGCAACATGGTCAAGCCCTGCAAAAGCACCAATTGAGATTTCCCACGTCCTTTTCCATCCATATTCGAGAGGATTTGGTTTCGGTAGTAGGATTTGGTTTCCTCATATTTCTGTTCTTGCTCCTCGCTCATTTCGCAATATTTGATATGCTCTACTTTCGGAGGCAAATCTTTGGCTACGTGAGATTTATTTCTGCGAAGAATAAATGGTTTGATGATGCTATGCAAACGAGCATTTCTGTCAGCATCTTTCTTCTTCTCAATCGGCAACTGAAATTCCTTTTTGAAGAAAGCTTGTGAACCCAAAAGCCCTGGATTGACAAAATTCATTTGCGACCATAAATCCATGGTAGAATTCTCCAAAGGCGTTCCCGTCAGAATCAATCGCTTGCTAGATTTCAATTGCCGAACTGATTGGGCAATGTTGGAAGATGGATTTTTGATTACCTGCGATTCATCTAGAATCACATAATTGAAATAAAATTTCTCCAAAATATCTGCATCAATTCGGGCAATTCCATAAGAAGTGAGAATGATGTCAAAATGCTTGAAATAGTCAATTTTCTTGTCCCGATTTGTGCCCGTGTAGCTGAAAACCTTGAGCGAAGGCGTGAATTTCTTCGCTTCCATTTCCCAGTTGTAGAGTAGGGAAGTGGGCATAATCAGCAAGCTAGTAGTTTGCCCATGTTCCTCTTTTTGGTCGAGTAACATGGCGAGTGTTTGCACGGTTTTTCCCAAACCCATATCGTCTGCCAAGCAACCGCCAAAATTGTACTGATTCAAGAATTTGAGCCAATTGTAGCCTGCTTTTTGGTAAGGTCGGAGTTCGCCTTTGAAATTCTCAGGCATTTTGTGGTCTTCAATCTCCGTAAAATTCCGAAGTTTTTCGAGCTTTCTGCCCAAAGTTACTTTTGCCAAATTTCCAGTTTCCAACTCCTTAATTAAGGCAATATGATGCTTTCGGAGTGTTTGGTTTCCTTCTCGCTCCTCCAAAAAGTGAAATAAATCGGAATACTGAACCAACCACGCACTCGGAATGATGGCAATTTCCCCGTTCGGAAGTTTGAACTCTTTCCTTCCGCCCAAAATCAGTTTTCGTAACTGCATGAATGGGATTTCAAACTCTCCAAACTTGACGATTGCATGAATATCGAACCAATCTTTATTTTCCTTAATTTGGATGCTGATGGTTGATTTCCCGATGAAATATTTCCGATTGTCTTGGCTAGTTTGCTTAATTAAGAAACCTTCATTTTCCAACTCTTCTCGGTGTTCATTGAGCCAACTGAACGCTACAGATTTCTCCAAAACACCTTTTCCTTGTTTGAGTTTGAGACCCAAATCAGTCAGCTTTTCGGAGATTTTTCCTTCATACTTTGTATCTCGACAAACTTTGTAAAAGGTATATTCTTCGCCTTCTTTCTCCATTTTTACGCTAGAATCAGAGTTTTCCGCTCCATTCAGTTCAAATTTATCGTAGCTGAAAGCGAGTTTGAATAGCAAACTATCGAATTTTGAAAGTCCGCCATTTTTATCTTCATCAAAAAGGGATTGTTGCTCTCCACCAGCCACATCGGAAATGAAAAGTATGGGTTCAGGCGTTTTCCTAACTACTTTAATTTCAAAGCCTTTGGCGTACACATCGAAAGATTCAATCAACGGAGCGACAAACTTTTTATAGTAAGTTTCCTCCATTTTCCGAGGAATGGAAATGAAGTTTTTGAAAAGAAATGGCTTGATTTTTTTTCCGTCAGGTTCTTTCTCGAAGG
>CAVSOI010000009.1:0-200197 GCA_963729615.1 uncultured Cytophagales bacterium | reverse complement strand
GCTGGGCCAATGCTAATTACACATTGGGGAATGAGTGGCCCCGCAGTTTTGAAACTTTCGGCTTGGGGAGCGAGAGAGTTGTCTGAAAACGCTTACAAGTTCAATGTTTCGGTAAATTTCACGGGGAAAAATCAGGAAGAATTCCGCAGATATTTGCAAGCACTGAAAGTAACTAATTCCAAAAAAATGCCTGCGAATGTTGCTGTGGACGGAATCCCTAAACGCTACTGGCAAAGGTTGTGCGAAGTGGTGGGAATTCGTGAAAATCAGTTTTTTGGGGAAATCTCCAAAAAACAACTAAATAAATTTGTGGAGGAACTGACCAATGCTAGCTTCCAAATAGACGGAAAAAGTACTTTCAAAGACGAGTTTGTGACTGCGGGCGGAGTGAGTTTGTCGGAAATTGACTTCAAAACCATGCAATCCGAACGATTCCCAAACCTTTACCTTTCTGGCGAAGTGCTTGACATTGATGCAGTTACGGGCGGATTCAACTTTCAGGCTTGCTGGAGTACGGCTTGGGTAATTGCCAATTCCATAGCAAATTCCGAAGCGTAACAGAACAGTTTGATTATTTGGCGTAAGGTGTGAGCATCTTATCAAAATAAATCAATCCATTTTTTCTCTATCAAGGCGACATGAAAAAGAAATATTTGATTTCTTACAACAATTAGAAGTGTACCTTTCAACTTTCTGATTGCTAAATACCTATTTTACCATATTTCTATTTTGTACTTGAACTTACTTATCTTATTTATCTACCACAATCCTTCTTGTAAAAGTGCCATTGCTGGTTTCGACTCTGACAACATAGATTCCGTTTTTGAGAGTGGGAACGGAAACTCTGCCAGACTTTATATTTCCCCCAAAAACTCGGTAAACTTCTACACCTAAATGGTTAAATATAGTGAGGCTTATATCGGAATAGCTTCCCAAGTTTTCCAATGAAATAGAGAAATTACCGTTGTTAGGATTTGGAAAAATTAAAAGACGGTTATCAGTTGGCTCTGTTTCGTTTTCTTTGAAAGTTATATTCTCATTTTCTCTAATTTCCACGTTATCAAGGTAGATATTGTTTCCGAAATGACCGATGTTTGTAAAATAGATTCTCCCTACTGAATAATCTGAAATCTCTATTTGAACTCTTTTCGTACTCCATTCAAAGTTTTTGGGTATAAATGCAAATTCCATGGAGTCTGCGGTAGCGAGTTCCTTGCCTCCAAGTTGCCAGACAAAAGTTTTATTGCCGCAACCATCTCCTAAATAAATTGCCAAAGAATCAAAAGAGTCATCAGCAAGAGTTTCGGAATAGGGCGCATAAGCTACATCAAAGCTGATTTCAAGTACGTTGGTGTTTTCAAGATTTAATTTCGGAGTGATTACTTCCCCCTTTTCGCCTCCAAAATCGTTGTCAAAATTATTGGCAAAAATTGATTTCAATGAACTGTTTCCCTTGTCTGCCAATTCCCAAACACTCTGCTCAATCCAACCCGAATTGTCGAAGGGAGTTCCTTCAAAAGTTTCTATAAAAGGCAATTCATTGGCGTCAGACAAAGAAGGGCGTTCTATTTTCACATATTCTTCGATAAGAATAGTATCTGAACCTGCTGTGCTGATTGCAATTAACTGAACATCAAAAGTCCCGAAATCTTCAAATTCCACTTCCACATTCGGAGTAGAAGCCGTGGCTGGATTTCCGCCCTCGAACTTCCAAACCAAATCAATATCCGCATTCTGATTGAATAAAACGTAGGAACTGCTGTTGAATTCGATTTTTGACGGAGTGCAAAGTTCGGTGTTTCCCGATTGGAAATAAGCGACTGTCTTTTGTTCTGTGGGGATTTCCACCGAAGGCGTTTCGGCCTCAATCATGGCATCTCTCATGGCATCCATCTCCAAAACGGTGTTCATTCGCACAACCTGCTGTGCAGAGAAAAGTCCCATGCAATTGTCATCGGTATAATCCATAAAATTCTCCCACATGTCTAACGAGTTGCAAGAGCTTTCAGTAGCGTTTGGGCAACCCGTATAATCGCTCGCTTGCTCTGGCGTGTCAGCCACAAAATCATCTACTCCGCAACCGCCATCGCCCCAAATATGTCTCAGACCGAGCCAATGACCAACTTCGTGCGTGGTGGTTCTGCCCAAGTCGAAAGGCGCACTCGATTGGAGTTGTGGAACAGTTACTTTATTGGAAGACCCAAAATATTCGTAACCCATGACCACGCCATCGGTAATGTCTTTTTTATTGTCTGACAAACCGGGCAGAGTAATGTAATTTGGGAATTGCGCATAACCAAGTAAGTCGCTCCTGCTGAAATTTGCCGTCCAGAAGTTGGCATATTCGTATGGATTAAAAGACGTAGCGGGCTTAATGATGTTGTCGATTTCCGATTCCGACAATCTAGCTTTCTCAGCATAATAGCGAGTGATTCCTGGTTCCTCAGTTTTTTGCCGTCAGGGTCGTGAGTTGCCAACACGAACTCTATTTCCGCATCTCCCGCCAATGGTCGGAATTCCGTCCGCACATTCGCCAAATCTGCGTTCAAGCCTCGGAAATCTTCGTTCAGCACCTCAATTTGGGAATAAACTTGCTCGGCACTAATGTTTGATCCAACGCCAATTGCCTCGCCATTATGGATTATGTGAACTACCACGGGAATTTTGAAAACCTCTCCTTTTGTCCGCAGGTTTTTCCTTTTGGAGATTGCTTCTGCCAGCTTTTCCTCCATTTCCAACAACCGTTCTTGCTTGGTTGGATTGAGCCAATCGTTGGCTTCGTTGAAACCACATTGCCTTGTTTGAGCAAACAGGTTGGTTGAGATTAAAAGGAAGGCGAGGAAAAGTAGGGATTTGTTCATGGGTGGATTTTATTGAGCGAAACTTGTTTCAGTAAAAATAGTCAGAATTTGCAAAATGCCATCTTCTTTCCACAGTTGGAGTAGGCTTTTGAAGTTTTTTCACTTTCCCGCAATCTTCAATTCATGTAAATTCCCTAACTTTCAATCCAAAAACAAACCAACTTATCAAATATGGATTTTTCTACTTCACAAGCTATTTTCAAGAAAATTACACACCCGAATTATACGAATGGACTTTGGGAAAAAGGTCCTTACAGCGAAGGGACAGACTCTATTTTCAACGGAAATTTCTCTGAGAATGGATTTATAACCATTCAGCCAAACCAAGAAATGGGCGAGCAGGTTCAAATCAGCAAGGCAGTTGAATTTAGCGAATTGGCTTGTAAAATACTTTTAGAGGGCAAATGCTATGCAGGTTTGGGCTCTGAAAGCGATTTGAATTGGCAAGCTTTTGTGTTGGCAAACAAAGCGGAAACCATTGGCCAGGCACTCACTTCTATTTTTACAATTATACCCGCAGATGTGGTGGAAGCTTACCAAAAGAACAGAATCTATCAATCTCATCCAATCAAATTGGTGCGTGAAAAGGCAAGCGAAAGAGAGGTGGTTTTTTGGGCGGATGGAAAGCAACCAAATGCCCAATCCAACCAGATTGAAGCTTTTGAGAAAGCGAGCGACTTGCTAAGAAATGAATTGGAACAGGTTTGGGAAATTAAGGCCTTCCCAGATTATATTGAGTTTCCCCTACTAATTATAGGCAAACACAAGCAGTCGGAACTGTTTTGTGGAGTGATTACACCAATAGTTTGGACCTAGAATAGTCTTGAATTAGTACAAATAAATTTACTCACAGTACAATTTTGTAGTAAAATCACAAAGGGTTGAATGCGGTTATACCTTATTGAAACCACATTCACAACGGTTGTTAATGTTTTGTTCATCTTAAAGAAATTTAACACTAGATTTCTACAATAAAATCTCACTTTACCAAACACCCTAAACTGTCTTTGTGAAGCAGTACATGAACCTGTAATTTTGAAAGCATAAGAAAAGAAAGTCTTTTAACCTTCTCCAACTTTATGCTATTATGCTTACCAAAAAAATCCTTCTCCCACTATTTTTAGTTGCTCTTCTATTTGGCTGTTCCGAAGAGAATTTCGTTCCGATAGATGAAATCCCATCTGAAGAAGCTCCTTTTGAGTTAGTTATGGATGGCGAATTGCCTGCCGATGTTTCAGACACAGAAAAAGAAGTGGATGACAATGAAATCCTCCGAACTTCAAGTTTCACAGAAAGCTTTGATGGATTTCATAAAAGCAGCTATTCTGGTGCAAACGCATATTTTACTTACGGAACTTGGTACTTGTCCGATGCTTTGACAGGCACGGGTTCGTCTGACAGAAGATATGGAGCAAAATCCATCCGAATCAGAAACACAGGCGTTGCTTTGATGAAATTCGATATGACCGATGGAATCAAATCTGTTACTTTGAAACACGCAAAATACGGAAGCGATGGCACAAGCACATGGCGTTTAATGGCTTCTACGAATGGTGGAAGTAGCTGGTTCTACATCGGAAGTACATTTACTACAAGCTCCACTTCTTTCAGAACAGCTACAATCAATGTGAATATTCCTAGTTCAGTAAGGTTGGGAATCAAGAAACTTTCTGGTGGAAGCAGAAGAATCAATTTTGATAATTTCTACAGTTACAAAATATACAAGTTCTGGCGGAGGAAGTGGCTCAACAACTGCTTCAAGAGACAATAATTTGACTTTCGGAAATCCTTCAAACGCTTCGACTTCTAGCTCTAGCAATTACTTGGTTTCTCGCACAGAATATTCTTATGCTTATAATAATAGCAAAGGAACTCCAAAATGGGTAAGCTGGCATTTGAGTTCTGCTTGGTTGGGCGGTGCAAGCCGACAAGATAATTTCCGTGCCGACACACAACTGCCAAGCAATTTCTACCGAGCCACCACAAGCGATTATACAGGCTCTGGCTTCGACCGTGGGCATGTTTGTCCTTCTGCTGACAGAACTTATTCTACCTACTGCAAACTCCAACACTTTCTACATGACTAACATGATGCCCCAATCTCCAAGAAACAACCAACAAACGTGGAAGAATTTAGAAGATTACAGCAGAACTTTAGTAAATGCAGGTTACGAACTCCACATAGTTGCAGGCGTGGCAGGAAGAGGTGGCGAAGGCAGAAATGGTTACAGAAACACGATTGACGGAGGAAATATTGAAGTGCCAAGTTCTGTTTGGAAAGTGATTTTGGTGCAACCGAACGGCACAAATGATGCAAGCAGAGTCAATAATAATACTCGAATTATTGCCGTGAATATTCCCAACAATGAAAGCATCAGCACTTCTTGGGGAAGCTACCGAACTTCGGTAAACAGCATTGAGAGTTTGACAGGATTGGATTTATTCAAAAATATTTCTAATACGTATGAAAGCACACTCGAAGGTCGTGTAGATAATGGGCCGACAAGATAAATAGTAATTAAATTCTGTTTATTTGAACCATCGGAAAAGTCACAACTAAGCATTTCGAGGATATAATTTTCATGTTTTTGCAAGTATGGTAAATGCCTTGAATTCACTCAAAGAAGCCCTTCAAAATCAATAATTTTGCAGGGCTTCTTTGAGTGAATATTGACAAAGTTTTCCCATGGGAAGCTGGCAGTCTTCAAATTACATAAGCAATTCTTGTCAATAAACACTTTTGAGTGAACAAAATTCTATTCCAACACAACCACTTTCAGCTTGAAACTAGAATTGTATGAATTCCGCATGTTTTCGGGAAAGGGCTGAGTGAATTTCAAATTCCTACCTCTTTCTTTGACTGTGAATGTTCTGCCACATATTTTCGGGTTGTTTGCATCGAAGCTCAAACCTGTTTTTCCATAATAAGTTTTCCCTTGAGATGTGCCAAGCATTTTATTCAAAAATGATTGGTCTATTTTCTGATTCGGCAAAACCTTGATTCTAGTGCCTACTTTGAAATCATTCGGGGAAAAATCTCGCCCGTAAGTTACTTGGTCTGTATATCTGAAATACATATAACCTACTTTTCCCTTGTCTGTAACTGCCTCAGAAACCTTATTGGCACTTGAATTTGGCATAGGATTGGTTACTGCCATGTTGATAGAGGCAACACTCCATTGCGCACTCCACCAGCCAGGCTGAATTGTGCCAGATTGCACGTACCCATTTTGATTGTGAATATATTCGTTGGTTTTCCACCTATTCCGAATCTGTTTGAAATCTGTACCAGGAATGACCACCAATGACCATTGCGCACTCCACCAACCTGGCTGAATTGACCCAGACTGCAAAGAACCATTCTGATTGTGCAGATATTCGTTGGATTTCCACCTATTCCGAATCTTCACGAAAGACGTTCCCTCCACAGGTTCTATGACCCATTGCGCACTATGCCAACCCGTCTGAATTCTGCCAATAGTGATTTTTCCAGGTTGATTATTTAGATATTCACTCAATTTCCATCTATTCTGAATTCGTTGGTGTTGCGCCTAAGAAGTAAATGCAAAGCAACACAACAGAATTATGACCTGTAAAGTCGTGCGAAATTTGTTGTAAGAAAAAGTCATTTTTTTGAAAGTTTAGTTAAGAATATAGTTGTTTAGGAACGGAAATTAAATAAAGTGCTACTTTTTATCTCGTTTCTTTTTGACCTATTCTTCCAATTCCATTGCGGGTATAAAAAAGTTTGCCATAGTGTCGGACTGGCGTTCCAGTGCTATGTCAAACTTTTTTGCCTAGACTAGCTCTAAAAATAAACTTCAATAAAATAGTAGTTTATTTATTTCCCGTTCCTTAAAGCTAAGTTGCTGAAGTTTGCAAACAGTTAATAAAAAAGATTTTCAACTAAACGATTTGTTAATTTGGAGCGTACAATTGCAGATGTATAACTATTTTACGCTCAAATTGTATATTTCTGTGCTTTCAAAATTCACTCTTCATCAAAATCACTTTGAAAATCTCCGTAATTCTCCTTGCAAGAATCCGATAGATTGTAGGCAATTTCGATTCTCTAAATATCCCAATTACAAAATCCATGAAAAAAGACATTTCCCAGTTGCTCATTATTCCCACAATTATTTTTGCCATGTTGGGCTATTCTCTATCCATGAAATTACTCAACTTTCTTTCTTACCTTTTCGAGTTGCAATTTCAGACCATGAGCATGAATGGGATTCTGAAATTCCAACTTTCCGTAGCAGGTTTATTTGGTTTAATTCCCGTATTTTCTTACTTCCTTTTCAAATATGAGTTTGGAGATAAATCTGAAAGCGAGCCTATTTTCAAGTATTGGAGAAATGCAGGATTACTACTTTTGGCTTCTTTAATAGGTATTGTCGGAGACATTTCTACCTTCAAACTCATGCACAATGAAATAGAAGCACTTTCGGAAGATGGCGCCATGTGGACTTCTTATTTAGAGCAACTGCAGTCTTTTACGGTCGGATTGGGATTGATGCTAGTCGTGAGTTTATTACTCTACTTATGGATTAGGACACAAAAGCAATCGACAAATATCTCAACAGAATAATCGTGAAAATTGAATACTGATGCCACTAACGGGGATTAAATAAATGCGTGTTTTGTCTCGGTTTATTTTTGAGGTCGGGTCGAGCCACGTTGGCCACGCTGGCTAGTTTAGGCAAAAAAATGTGGCACCGCACCGCTACGGCAGATTTTTTTTAACGAAGAATAGACCAAAAAGAAACAAGAGAAAACTGCATCTTATTTATTTTCCGTTCCTAAATTATCATTCGGTTTAAGTTCCAACATATTTATTATTAGATTTGTGATATAAACAATCTGGTAGTTTTGAAACAAGCAATGCCAACACCATGGAAATCATAGCGCAAGTGTCTGCTTGTGCCTGAATATCCAAAGGAAAATTTGCCTGTTTCCACTACCAAAAATCCCATCGAGTGATTGGGAACGATGACGGTTCTGCCTTTGGCGGACATTTCAAAACAGTTAATTGAGTAAATTCGGAGACAAATGAGCAAAGAAAACGAAAACGCCCCAGAGAATTCCCCAGAAAATGAGGTAAAAAAGGAGGAAGTGAAAATCGAGGTAGAGAATGTAGTAGAAGCCAGAGAGGATGAAGAAGCTAGAAATTGGAGAAATCGCCAGAAGAAGATGATTTGATGGCAACTATTGCAGCCGCAAAAAAAGCAAGAGAAGCCGCAATGGGAATTTCCGAAGAAACAGCGCAAGTGGAAACTACCGAAAATGAGGAGACGGTTGTCCAAAGTTCTGAGGAACTGAAAGAGGCAAGTTCCGATTCAGAATCAACCGAATCAACTTCAGCAGAAAAACCTGACACTCCGAAAGTGGAGGCGGAAACTTCTGAAAAAACCGTAGATACGGTTGTGGAGGAAACTTTGAAAAGTCCCGTACAACCAAATCCAACCGAAAAGAAAGAGGAAAGTGGAGACGAGAAATTGTCAGAAGTTGATTTTTCAGGAAAAAGCGTAGAAGAACTCTTCGAAATTAGCAAAGAATTGGTCTCCACAGGTTCAGACAGACTTTTGGAAGCAGTTTATGGGCAGTTCCAACAACTGAAAGACCGTGCCGTAACGCTTTCCACAGAATTGGAAGAGCAGTTGAAAGCTACTTTTTTAGATGAAGGAGGCGATGAGATTGACTTTGAATATGACAGACCAAATATATTTGACGATGTTCATGGAAACTACAAGGCTTTCCGTGAGAGAAGGGCAAATTTCTATAAAAATCTCAACAAAGAGAAAGACGATAATTTAGCCGAGAAAAATAAAATTCTAGATGAAGTTCGGTCAATCACAGAGAGCGATGACATTTCTAAAGTTGCCACAAAAGAGAACTCCAAAAGAGTGAAAGATTTGCAGGCGCAATGGAAAGATATCGGTTCTGTGCCGAAAGCGGGCGCAGACGAACTCTATAAATCGTACCAAGCAGTAATTGACCGCTTTTACGATAGCAAGCGAATGGCTTACGAGTTCCAGCAACTCGACCGAGAGAAAAATTTGAAAATTAAAATTGCCATTGTAGAGAAGGCAGAGGCTTTGCTTGCCGAGGAAAATATTACCGAAGCAGTGCAGCAGTTGAATCAATTCCACGATGAATATAAGAAAGCGGGCCCAGTTCCTAGAGAAAATCAGGCAGCACTTTGGAAGCGTTTCAAGACAGCTTCTGACGAAATTTACGAACGCAAACGTGCTTATGCAGAGGAATACAAAAAGCAACTCCAAGAGAATATGGAGTTGAAGCAAGCACTTTGCTTGAGAGCCGAGGAGTTTATCACGTTTGATTCTACCAGCATTAAGGAATGGAATGAGCATACAAAACAACTTTTGGCTTTGCAGGAAGAGTGGGATAAGATAGGCGCATTGCCAAGAGAAGTTGCCAGAAGCATCAATAAGCAGTTTTGGAAGAATTTCAAGCAGTTTTTCAGCAACAAACAAGCTTTCTTCAACAAATTAGATGAATCTCGAAAAGAGAACTTGGAGAAGAAAATCATTTTGGCGCAGAAGGCGGAAGAGTTGCAAGACAAAACTGAAAATTGGGACTCAACTGCCAATGAACTGAAAAGATTGCAAAGGGAATGGAAGAGTATTGGACCAGTTCCTGAAAAACAAAGAGACGTTGTTTATAAGAAATTCAAGGCGGCTTGCGATGCTTTCTTTGAGCAGAAAAGAAACAAAAGAGCGATTGAAGATAAGAAATTTGAAGAAAACCTTGTTCAGAAAAATGCAGTAATTGCTGAAATCGAAAAGCTTTCTGGAACTGCCGATGTAGAGAAATTGCAAGTGTTGAAAAGCCAGTTCTCAGAAATAGGATTTGTGCCAAGAGACAGTATGAACTCACTCATGGACAAATTTACGGTTTCCGTAGATAAATTTTTCGCCACTACCGATTTGGATGAAGACGAGCGTGAAAAACAAAGCTTGGAAGTTTTGGCGGAAATCTACAAAAGCGACCCAAAAGCAAACGAGCGAATGGAGCGCAAAACCCAGGCAATCCGAAACAAAATCAAGAATCTGGAGAGCGATGTTTCCCTTTGGAAAAACAACATTCAGTTCTTTGCGAAGTCTAAAAATGCAGATGCACTTACCAAAGAGTTTGCCCAGAAAATTGAAGCTGCCGAATCTAAGTTGGAAAGGCTAAAAAGGCAGTTCAAAATAGTAGATAATATCTAAAAGGTGTATTGATTGTAAAGTAAAAACCTCATCAAATCAAATTTGATGAGGTTTTTTGCTGTTTAAGAGTTTGGAAACTCTGAACAGATAAAATCAAGGTTTGGAAACCTTGATTAGCGAAAGGCTCTGACAATCGGAACTACTTTGGACTTGCGACTAAAGACTTTGGACTATTTATATATTCCACTCGCTATGGAAAAAAGGAATCTGCTCGTGCGCTGTCATATCGTGGGAAACAGGGACGATTGAGGCAAAATTATTTTTGATTGCCCATTCATCAGTATCTTCTCCTCGGTCATTATTTACAAATTCTCCTGTGAGCCAAAGGTATTTTCTCCCATAAGGGTCTTCACGCTCATCGAATTTCTCCACCCATTTGGCAATGGCTTGTCGGCAATATTTGATTCCTTTGATGGGTTCTTCCTGAATTTTTGGAAAATTCACATTTAGGCAAACTCCTTTTGGCAAACCATGAGCCAGCACTTGTTTGGCTATTTTCTTTACAAATTCCGCAGTATGCGAGAAATCGGCATCTCTGCCAAAATCGCACAATGAAAAACCGATGGAAGGCAAGCTTTCGATTGAGGCTTCTATAGTTGCCGACATGGTTCCCGAATACAGAACGCTGACCGAAGTATTTGAGCCATGATTCACACCGCTCACTACCAAATCGGGAATTCTGTCTCCAAGCACATAATTTTTTGCCAACTTAATGCAATCTGCTGGAGTTCCTGAACACTCGTAAGCTTCAACTCCTAAATCTTTGAAAATATCGGTTTCGTAAATTTTGAGCGGTTCATTGATTGTGATGGCGTGTCCCATTCCCGATTGTGGACTATTTGGGGCAACCACGAGAACATCTCCGAGTTCGGAAACACATTCTACTAAATGCCTGATTCCATTTGCGGTAATTCCATCATCGTTCGATACAACTATCAGAGGTCTTTTATCTGCCATAATTTTCAGGAGAAGTTTTTTTGGAATTGATATAAAAAGAAAAAAGCTATTCAAAAAATGAATAGCCTTTCCAATCACACAATTATTATATATCAACCTATAATCTTATTTGCTTTGTCCGAAAACGCTACAAATAATTATCTTAATTCTATTTGAGATTCCTTATCTGTTTTGTTTAACAAAGCTAGGAAATAGTTTCCACATATTCAACTCTACTTGAATCTTTTTCAGAAGTTTTTTTATCGCTCTTATTTTTCTTTCCGAAAAACCCTAAAAGGATGAGTACCAATGAAACCTTTGCAATTATAGCTATTTTATTTTTGAATGTCTGCATAGTGCTTGAAAATTTAAGTAGATAATTGAACTAAACTTTATCAATAGCTATGCCATAGGACTCAATTTTCTCATTTTCAATTACTTATAGCTAATTTAGATTTAATTTGGCACTTGCAAAAGTGTACGGTTTTATACATTTATTGTCCGAAATTGAACGAAATCGGACAGTATGATAGAAAAAGGGCAACCGTCTGATTGATGGTTGCCCTTTTTCTCAAGAAATATACTACTTATTTTCCTGATAAATATGCACGTCTCTTTGTGGGAAAGGAATACTTACGCCTTCTGCATCGAATGCTTTCTTCACTTTTTCCTGCATATCGAAGTAGATTCCCCAATAATCGGGAGTTTTTGCCCAAACTCTTACCACGAAATTCACAGAACTATCTGCCATTTCCTTCACGGCAATAAAGTGAGCAGGGTCTTTTAGAATTCGTTCGTCTTCGTTGACCAATCTCTCCAAAATGCCTTTTGCTTGGTCAATGTTGTCATCATAGCCGATTCCGAAAACAAAATCTACTCTTCTGGTAGGCATTGCAGAATAATTTGTGATGCTTCCGTTAGCAACTGCTCCGTTTGGAACAGTAATGATTTTGTTATCTGGAGTTTTCAGCACTGTATGGAAAATCTGAATTTCATCTACCGTGCCTGATTCGCCTTGGGTTTCAATGAAGTCGCCCACTTTATAAGGTCGGAGAATCATAATTACCGCACTTCCTGCGAAATTGGAAAGTGAACCTTGCAACGCCAAACCAATTGCCAAACCTGCTGCGCCCAAAATTGCCAAGAAAGAAGTTACTTCCACTCCTACGAGACTGGCAATTGACAGAAACAGGGAGATTTTTAAAATTGCACTTAAAATTGCGCCTAAGAAACCACTTAATGTAGAATCTATGTCACTTTTCTTCATTGCCTTTTTTGCTGTTTTCACAATGAACTTAATAACCATGAGGCCGACAATCAGAACAATAATTGCCAAAACGAGCTTCGGTACATAAACCATTGCTAGTTCTACTGCTTTATCTGTGTATTTACTAATATCCATGATAATTTTAATTTAGGTAAAAGAAAATTTTTTTGCGAAGTTAATTTGTTGGCAACGATTTACAATCATGGTTAGAATTGTTCACAAAATATTCAACTCAGGAACGGGGAATAAATAAACTACTGTTTTATTGCAGTTTATTTTTGAGACTAGTCTAGCCGTTCCCGGCCGGGACTAAAATTGCAGTCATAGCACTGGGTCGCCAGTCCGATGGAACGCCAGTCCGACACTATGGCGAGATTTTTATACCCGCAATGGAATTGGAAGAATAGACCAAAAAGAAACGAAAGAAAAAGTAGCATTTTATTTAATTTCCGTTCCTTAGATTGCTAAAACCGCATTGATTCTAGGAGATGGGTTGTCATAATCTGATTGAATTTTGGTGGTTTTTACATTTGTAAAGTGATTTATGATGGCGAAAAACCCTCCTAGAATTGGCGGAACTCTTACTTGAAGGCAACAGCTTGGGATTCTCAAAAACAGAGTTTCTTCTGATAACCAAACCGTAGCGAAATCCAAACAAAAAAAGCACAAGCAAGAACGCTTGTGCTTAGATTATTCTTTTGGAGTTTGATTTACAAAATCATTCCCGCAGCTACGGTTTCATTCGTGAATTCATCTACCAAAATAACACTTCCTGTCCCACGATTTTTGGTGTAAGCATCGTGCAAAAGAGGTTTTGTAGTTCGGATGAGGATTCTTCCAATATCATTCAATCCAACCGTTTTGTCATTTTCGGAGCGATGTAAGGTGTTGATATTCACTTTGTAGCGAATATCTTTCACAATACAACGCACTTCGTTGGTATTGTGGCGAACTACGTATTTCCCCCTTAGTTTGATGGGACTTTGGTGCAACCAGCAAACCATTAAATCCACATCTTGGCTCACTTCGGGCTGATTGTTCGGCTTGGCAATCATATCGCCACGGCTGATGTCGATTTCATCTTCCAAAGTCATGACAACCGACATGGGCGAATAGGCTTCGGAGAGTTTGCCATCAATGGTTTCGATAGTTTTGATTTTGGTTGTGAAGCCAGAAGGCAAGGCAACCACTTCATCGCCAGGCTTGAAAACTCCGCCCTCAATTTGCCCAGCATAGCCACGGAAATCATGGAATTGCTCCGACTGCGGGCGAATTACTCGCTGAACTGGGAATCGGGAATCTACCAAATTCCTGTCGGTAGCAATCTGAACTGACTCCAAAGTATAGAGCAATGAACCGCCTTTGTACCAAGGCATTTTCTCTGAAGAATCCACCACATTGTCGCCATAAAGTGCGCTGATTGGAATGTAGCGAATGTCAGGAATATCGAGTTTGGAGGAAAAATTTGCAAACTCTTTTTTGACTTCCAAAAATCTTTCTTCGGAGTAATCTGCCAAATCCATTTTGTTGACACAAACTACTACATGCTTGATTCCCAATAAGTTGGCAATGAAAGTATGTCGGCAAGTCTGCTCAATCACGCCTTTTCGGGCATCTACCAAAATGATTGCCAAGTTGGCGGAAGATGCGCCTGTTACCATATTTCTGGTGTATTGAATATGACCTGGCGTGTCTGCAATGATGAATTTGCGTTTTGGCGTGGCAAAATAGCGATAAGCCACATCAATGGTAATTCCCTGTTCACGTTCGGCTTTTAAACCATCGGTCAACAAAGCCAAATTTACGTTTTCGTCTCCACGCTTCTTGCTGGAGGTTTCGATTGCCTCCATCTGATCTTCGAAAATGGATTTTGTGTCGTACATCAATCTTCCGATTAACGTGCTTTTTCCATCATCTACGCTTCCTGCCGTAGTGAAGCGCAATAAATCCATATCTAAATAGTCACTCATTTTCAAATTGGTGAGTTAGTGATTTTGTGAATTGGCGAATTAAAACTTGATTTTTAGGATTGGTATGATTCGCCTTGATTTCTATTGTTGAGTTATTGTGAATTTACGGTTTCACGAAAAAGAGAGCAACTGGCTTGATTCTTTTTCATTTTTAAATTCGCCAACTCACTAATTCGGTAAATCGCCAATTCCTAAAAATATCCTTGCATTTTGCGTTCTTCCATAGCGGCTTCGGAACGTTTGTCGTTTGCCCGTCCGCCACGTTCGGTCGACTCTTGCCGAAGCAACTTCTTGAATAATATCTTCAACAGTTGATGCTTCTGAATAAACTGCGCCCGTACAAGTCATATCGCCCAAAGTTCTGTAACGGATGATTTGCTTCTTGTATTCTTCGCCTTCTGCAAGCGTAATGTGTTCGCATTTAGCGAGTAGAACGCCATCTCGCTCCATCACTTCTCGTTCGTGCGAGAAATAAATACTTGGCAACTCCAGTCCTTCCAAAGCAATATATTGCCAAACATCCATTTCAGTCCAGTTGCTGATGGGGAAAATTCGGAAATTCTCGTCTTTGTGTTTTTTGCAATTGTAGAGATTCCACAATTCTGGTCGCTGATTTTTCGGGTCCCATTGCCCGAATTCATCTCTGTGAGAGAAGAACCGCTCTTTGGCTCGTGCTTTTTCCTCGTCTCTTCTTGCTCCTCCGAATGCGCCATCGACCTGCAATTCTTCCAATGCTTCTAAAAGCGTTACTGATTGGAGTGAGTTTCTGCTCGGATTTAGTCCTTTCTCTTCTTGTGCAGTTCCTCTGTCAATTGAGTCTTGTACGTAGCGAACCATTAAGTCTGCTCCAGTGTCTTTTGCCAATTTATCTCGGAAGGCAATGGCTTCTGGGAAATTGTGTCCAGTATCTACGTGGAGTAAAGGAAAAGGGACTTTTGCGGGCCAAAAAGCTTTCTGTGCCAAGCGAGTGAGTACAATTGAGTCTTTTCCTCCAGAAAACAGCAAAACTAAATTCTCCAAACTAGAAGCCGCTTCTCTAAAAATATAAATTGCCTCCGATTCGAGTTGCCTTAAATGGCTGATTGTATATGATTTCATTTTTGAAGTAGTGGGTAGTAAGTATCAGATGTTTAGATTGACAAAGTTAGTAGAGATTTTAGATTTACGAGGTACGAATTACGATTTGGATTGTAGTTGTCTGAATCAGTATTTGCAGGATTGAAGGATAAACAGGATTTTGTCATTTACCTTTGATGTATCTTATTTGAAATTCTAGCCTTTCAGGCTTCCACCAAAGATAGAATCAATTTCCATTTTACTATTTGAAACCACTTTACTATTCTGCTATTTTACTTTTTTTCTATTTGATTAGAATGCAAAAGCATTTTTGAACTCCATCAATTCCTCAGAAATACTTTTAGGTTTGAGTTCCAAATGATTCCAGATTTTGGCTGGGTTGACTGCTTGGATTTGGCGCATCCGCATGTTTTTGGAGACGAACAAGGTTTCCAAATTTGGGTAAAGCGTTTGGATTTCGGCAATGATTTCCTGAATGCTCAAATTATGTTCTGCCAAATTATAAGTTCCTGTGGGCAATTCTTTTTGGATTGATTGCACCAATGTTGAAGCCAGTTTTTCTACATGAATAAAAGCTCTTTTCTGAGAACCATCTCC
This sequence comes from uncultured Cytophagales bacterium, assembly GCA_963729615.1. GTDB lineage: Bacteria > Bacteroidota > Bacteroidia > Cytophagales > Flammeovirgaceae > JBLIFI01. The sequence goes on along the minus strand of CAVSOI010000009.1, from coordinate 184,257 downwards.
GTTGATATTAATTCGTCCGCTAAAATTTGCCTCAAACATGAATCGATTGAAAACTGCATCAATCCGCATCACTGGATTATAACCATAAACATTTCCAGCCCTGAAAACATGCGTTTTAATGATGGGTTTTAGCCTATCTACGTGTTGCTCGCCTTGGTATTTGGAAATTCCGTAGAAAGATTCTGGGTGCGGTTCATATTCGCTATCTACCTCATTATCAGAACTTCCGTAAACGGACATACTGCTCAAATAAACGAAATGCTTTACCGAATCACTTTCCTCCACAGCATTTACCACATTGGCAGTTCCCCAATGGTTAATTTGGTCGAAAAAGTGGGAATCGGCATCGGCATAAGGAGTAGTGACTCTGGCCGCCAAATGAATGACAATATCCACTCCAGCTAAAGCCTGTTGCAACCTTCTGCTGTCCAGAATTTCGCCTTTAATGAATTGAATCGGCTTTTTTCGGAAATCTTCTTGCGTGAAGAAATTGAAATTATTCCGAGTCAGACTATCATAAACAATAATTTGGTCAATCTCCAAACTGGAATTGACCAAATTTCTGACCAAAGAGTAGCCGATGTAACCAGCTCCTCCCGTAATTAGTATTTTCATTTAGAAAGTATCAAGTAAAGTGAGTACAAAGTCCTAAGTCTTAAGTACAAAGTCGAGATACAAAACTAATTTTACCAGTTTTGATTTTTTACTCTTCTACACTTTAGAACTAAAGACTTTGGACTTGAGACTAAAGACTATTTCGCTATTAAATCTGTGTGCAAACCACATTCCGTCTTTTTCATTCCCGCCCAACGGCTTCCTCTGCCCGTTCCGTCTCCGTTTTCAGTATATTTTGCAGTACAAGGTGAGCAACCGATATTCAAGTAACCTTTGGCTTCTAAAGGATGTCGGGGGATTTTGAAATCGTTGATGTAGGTACCAATCATTTTCCCATTCCAATCCAACATTGGGTGAAATCTTAAAGTGTCTTGTGGCCCTTTTGCCTCATAAGGGAAATTGCTTCGGTTGGCATTTTGATCTCTGCGAACTCCAGTAATCCAAATATCATGCTTTGCCAAAATGGGTTCCATGGGCAAAGTTTTGTTGAGGAAACAGCAGTGATTTGGGTCGGAAGCGAAATACAATCTTCCGTCTGGCTCACGTTGCAGGTTTTTGGAGATGGGAGATTTCGCATCAATCACATTCAAGTGCAACAATTCGGCAATTTGCGTGCGGTAAGCCATCGTTTCAGGAAAATGATAGCCTGTGTTCAGGAAATAGACTGGAATTGAATTATCTATCTGACTGATTATGTGTAACATAGGAATGCTATGCGATTGAAAGGAAGATGAGGCAAATATGCTTTTTCCTTCCGATTGGTATTGTCTTATTTTCTGTTCGAAATAATCGAATTGCTCCTTATATAATGTATTCATGGTAAAGTCTTTTTTGGATTTGGCACTTGTAGGATTTCCACAAGAGGGAATGTCTATGGAAAAGTGCGAATAGGAAATGGTTGGGAGATTTTGCCAAGCCTCAACAGCGAATTTTGGAGAGAATGCTGTTCAACAGTTGTTCCAGACTTTTTTCTAAAGATTGATTATCAGTTCTGATTTCCAAATCTGCATTTTTTGGCTCATCGAATGGTGCATCCAAACCTGTGAAATTCTTAATTTCCCCTCTTTTGGCTTTTGCATACAAACCTTTCACATCTCGCTCGGCACAAACCTCAAATGGGCAATTGATAAAAACCTCGAAATAATCGTTTCCAATAATTTCCCTAACTCCTTTTCTAATGTCATTGGTTGGGCTGACGAAAGAGCAAATGGTTACGATTCCTGTCTCCACAAATAATTTGGCAGTTTCGGCTACTCTGCGAGTATTTTCTAGCCGGTCTTCGGCAGAAAAACCCAAATCTTTGCTCAATCCAGTTCGGAAATTATCTCCATCCAACAATTTGGTCAAAAAGCCTTTCTCATGGAGTTCATTTTCCAAAGCCCTCGCCAAAGTGCTTTTGCCAGAACCAGAAAGTCCCGTCATCCAGACAACAATTGCTTTTTGTTTCAGCAACTGCTCCTTGTCTTCTTTCTGAAGAATAGAATCGAATATAGGATGGATATTTTCTGTCATGTCTTTGCGCTGTAAAGGCAATACTTTAATGGAACAATGCAAAAGTAGATGGGAATACAATGACTTTCTTTCATTATTTTGCTTCAATCATATACTATTTTGCCTTGATTATTTAACTATTTCCTAAATCGTGCTAGAATAGTATTAGAGTGAAGATTGTAAGTACGTTGTGCTATTTATCATTTTTGTACCTGACCACAAATGAGATTGTTGAGAAATCAAAACAGGAAATTATTTAAGCCAGACTATTTGCAAGAAACAATTACATTTATAACTATTAGTATATTCGAGTATTCTATATTAAAATAGTATATTTGAATATACTTAATAAGATAATCATGCTATCTGTAATTACTGGAGATATTGTCCAATCTAGCTTATTGAATCAGGAAGAAAGAAAAATGGTTCTTTTTGAGTTGAAAGAACTATTTAAAAGCTGGAATAAGCTATTTCCGATTGAATTTACAATTTACCGAGGAGATAGTTTTCAGGCAGTTCTGAAAAATCCAGCCAAATCACTTTTAGTTTCTTTGCTGATTCGAGCCAAGTTGAGAAGCCTTTCCACACAAAATTCATTGGCAAAAATTTGGGATGCCCGAATTTCCATAGGCATTGGAGAAATTGATTTTGAAGCAGAAAAAATCATAGAATCGGATGGAGAGGCTTTCCAGCTTTCTGGCAGAAATTTAGATGAAATGAAGCGGAAAGATGAAAGAATCAGACTCAAAGACTTCTTCCGAGCAAATCAATCGAGAATTCGAAGTTTCTCTACTGTTGGCAGATGCAATTACTAAACGTTGGACGGTCAGTCAATCAGAAGCCGTTTTTCTGCATTTTTCCAAAAACCAAACGCAACAGGAAATAGCCAAGCAACTCAATATTTCCCAAAAAGCGGTAAGCCAACGCTTGGAAGCTGGTTGCGCCACGGAAATTGAAGCATTGCTGAAACGGTTTGAGTATATTTGTAGAGAGCATCTCCATCCTTAGAACAGGGTTTGCAAACCCTGTTCTAAGGATGGAGATTTGTTTATTGAGTTCTCAAATCTCAGCTTTATTCTATAGAGTTTATGAATCCAAGAGATTTAAGTAGCTGGCGGTGTCGATAGACCCGCCAGTCTGCGAGTTCCATAATAAAATTATGTTCATAATCTCTTATTTTTGAAATCCAACTAAATCCGAAATCCCCAATAAATTGCTCATAGAAAACTTAGATATTCTCCTACGGCTTTTAGTCGCCTATTTCCTCTCCGAATTCGTTCTCCAACCGAATAACTGGAAAAAAGACCGCAAAGAAAATGATTTAAAATCGCCTTGGTTTTATGGACATACTGCACTGATTGGATTTACTTCCTACCTATTTCTGGCAGATTGGGGAAGTATTGGCTTGCCTTTGGCAATTGCAGGTTGCCATTTTTTTATAGACTTCGTGATTCTCTATTTCTCCGAAAAACACAAAGAAAGCACTCGAATTACTGCCTTTCTAGCCGTCTCGGACCAAGTTCTTCACCTGTTAGCAATTTCATCTTGTTGGATTTTGTTGTCGGAAGCTGTGAATCGGGAAGTGGTTTGGAAAAGCCTCCAAAACTTTCTTACTTCTCCCACAACTTGGTGGATTTTGCTCGGCTATCTGTTAAACGGAAAACCAATTGGCGTAATCATTGGCTTGCTCACCAAACGTTGGGCGGAAGCCGATAAGCACAACACAGGTCTGAAAGATGCTGGCAAATGGATTGGTTATTTGGAACGCACCCTAATTTTCACATTCATAGCAGTTGGAAATTTACAATTAACTGCTGTCGGTTTTCTGCTCGGAGCAAAATCAATTTTCCGATTTGGAGATTTAACCGAATCCAAAAACAGAAGCACCACCGAATATATTATGATTGGAACGCTTACCAGTTTTACTTGCTCTATTTTACTGAGTATGTTAATTCGGGGGTTGATGTTTTTTTAGTATCAGGTAGTGAGTAGCAAGTATCAAGATTTAAAAAAAGAGAAAATGAGAAGAGAAGAAGATTGTGAACCCGAAGGAAAGTATCTGATAGCGAATAGAATAATTTCTGATAGTTTCATCCAAATTCTAAAGAAAGAGGCTTTTCTAAGGCTTAAATCTCAAGAATTTGAAAATGGAAAAAGTTATGAGAAATATATCAATTGGAATAGATTAGATAATGAGATAGCGTTGTTTACTTTATATGCTTACGCTGATTTTAAAATCCCAAAAGAATTCGATTGTATTTTTGAGATAGAAAATCCAAACAATGTGGTTGTTGAAATATTCAAGCTAACTCAAGTTATTTATGAGGGAAAATATCCTACTGACACTATTGAACATGGGCATAAACACATTTGTATTTTCGAGTTTGAAAATACAGTTCCTGAAATCATTCATCAGTTGTACATTGCCAATCTTAATTCTGTCAATCCACCGAGAAATTCCATAAAATTAGGAATTTGTCAATCAGCAGATTTTGAACTAATAAAAAAAGGAAGGGAATCAATAAAGTAAGCTTGAATTACCCCAACTCTTTCCTCTTTTCCTTTCTTCCTTCCTCCCAAATTATTTATTCCCCATATTCTTACTTAATTTCGCCTCATTCATAAAAAGAAGCCAAAAGCTAGTTTGTATCTTCTTGATACTCACTACTTGATACTTGATACTATAAAAATTATGCAACATTTAAGCGAACAGGAGCAACTCAGAAGGCAGAAGCGTGAAGAACTCATGAAAATGGGAATTAACCCGTATCCTGCTGAGGTTTACGAAATAACACATAGCTCAGCCGAAATAAAACAGAAATTCGAGGAAGGCGCAGAAGGCTACGAAAACGTTTCTTTGGCGGGAAGATTGATGAATAAACGGGTAAGTGGTGCCGCTTCTTTTGCTGAATTGCAAGATTCCGAAGGAAGAATCCAACTCTACTTCCGAAGAGATGATATTTGTGAAGGAGAAGATAAAACCATGTACAACAATGTGTTCAAGAAACTCTTGGACCTTGGCGATATTATTGGTGTGAAAGGTTTTGTGTTCAAAACACAAGTTGGCGAAACCACCATTCACGTAAAAGAATTCACTCTGCTCACTAAGTCTTTGAAGCCTTTACCGCTTCCTAGAACAGATCAAGATGGCAAAGTACACGATGCTTTTACCAATCCAGAACTTCGCTATCGCCAGCGATATGTGGATTTAATTGTGAATCCAGAAGTAAGAGAGACGTTCAAAAAGCGAAGTAAGCTGATGAACGTAATGCGTGATTATTTGAACGAGAAAGATTATTTGGAGGTCGAGACACCAATTTTGCAACCTCTCTATGGTGGTGCGGCTGCTCGACCTTTCAAAACGCACCATAATTCATTGGACATGACGCTTTACATGCGAATTGCCAATGAATTGTACCTCAAAAGACTGATTGTAGGCGGTTATGATGGAGTTTATGAATTCTCAAAAGATTTCAGAAATGAGGGAATGAGCCGATTCCACAACCCAGAATTCACTCAGATTGAGCTTTATGTGGCTTACAAAGATTACGAGTGGATGATGGATTTGGTAGAGGAAATGGTAGAAAAAATTGCTATTGCACTTCACGGAACAACTGAAGTTCCTGTTGGAGACAATATCATCAATTTCCAACGCCCTTGGAAGCGATTCACGATGTTTGAGGCAATTGAGCATTTCACGGGAATTGATATTTCTGAAATGAATGAGGCGGAATTGCTGGCAACTGCCAAGAAGTTGGAAGTTCCCGTAGATGAGACAATGGGCAAAGGCAAGCTGATTGATGAAATTTTTGGCGAGAAGTGTGAAGCGCAACTCATCCAACCAACTTTCATTACCGATTATCCTGTGGAAATGTCTCCACTAGCGAAGAAACACAGAACTAAAGAAGGTTTAGTAGAGCGTTTTGAGGCGGTTTGTAATGGAAAGGAAATCTGTAACTCATTCTCGGAGCTCAACGACCCAATTGACCAAAGAAAAAGATTTGAGGAGCAATTGGAATTAGGCAAACGTGGCGATGATGAAGCCATGGTTTTGGATGAGGACTTCCTCCGTGCGTTGGAATACGGAATGCCACCAACGGCAGGTTTGGGAATTGGAATTGACAGATTGAGCATGATTATGACCAATCAGCCATCCATTCAGGAAGTGCTTTTCTTCCCGCAAATGAAGCCTGAAAAGCAAGTTCAGTATGCAACCGAGCAAGATTACAAAGATTTGGGAATCCGAGAAAATTTAATCCAAATTGTACAGAAATTAGGTTTGCTGACCATAGAAGATGTAAAATCTGCCACTCCAAGCAAACTTTTTAATGATGTGTGTGGCATGAGAAAGAAAATGAAGTTGAAGGATGTGAAAAATCCAACCAAAGAAGAAGTGGAAAGCTGGATTGGATGATGCGGTAATGTGTTGATTAGTTGATGTGAGGATTTGTAGGATTTTCAGATTCTTGACAATAATGAAGTGCAGGTAGTGTTCGGTTAAAGTATGAAAGATGTTTTCGGACTTATTAACTGACTTGAAGTCTCCATGTGGGATTTAAAGTAAGGTTTTTCAAATCTCAAGCCATATTTTTAGCTTCCATACCATAGTCGAAAACTACCAAACATTCGTACTTGACGCATAATATTTTCTTTACAAAAAGCAAGAGGTCAAGATTTCAAATCTTGACCTCTTGCTTTTACATTTTCCCTGAATATTTAAAAGAATGAGTTGAATTACTTATTTCCTCAAATTCCCTTTGCCGAAAACCCGAAAAAAACTTACTTTGCAATGTTGAGCTAAACTGAAAGCTCCCAACACAGCAACTTCCACCAAAAATGACTTCAATTTCTCCCATATATAAAATTAAGGACGTAGGCTTTGATGTAAATTTCATTGCCAAATACGACTTATACCTTCATCTGCACCATAATCACCTGAATATTTGCGTATTCGATACGGAAGAAAACAAGTGCATTGTGTTTGAGAGTTATGATTTTGAGGAGGAAATGAAAGAAAACTCCATCCTGGAATGTATGCAGAAGGTTTGGGAAGGAACGCACTTTCTAAGCGCAGGATTTTGGCACAAAGTAGTGGTGGTAATTGTGGGGCAAGATTTTGTGTTCATTCCCTACGAACATTATAACGAAGAAGCCGCTATCAATTATTTGCGTTTGAATTGCCATTTTAATGAGCAAACTCACGATTTACACCACACCAAACACTATGAATTAGATGCAGTCTGCTATTTTGCAGTAGAGAAAGAAATCAAGAATTGGCTGAATTCCCAATACACAAGCGTGCCTGTAGTTTTCGCTCATAGCAACAGTTGTTTCATTCAAGGCTTGCTGACCGAGCATGAAGACGGCTTGTGCGTCATCATCCACCCAGAAAATATTACCGTTGCACTACTGAAAGAGAGGAAAATCCAATTTGTAAATTCATTTCCTTACACGCACCAAAATGATTTGCTCTATTTTGTATTGTTCGTAATGGATGAATTGAAACTCTCGACCGATGAAGTGAAAGTTAAACTTTGGGGGACACAATCTGAACTATACGACATTCGGGGAATGTTGCGAGGCTACATTCAAGAGGTTCAGATTGGAGACCGGCCTCGGCTGAAATACGGAATCGGCTTCGATGATTCTCTGCCGAGCTATTTCGCCTACGATTTGTTCGCTGGCTATTATTTAATGAGATAGTTCAAATAGTAAAGTTCAAAATAGTAGAATAGCAAAGCGAAAATTCAGACACTTACAAACTGAACCCTGTCTTTTCTCTAAATTCTGATACTTCCTACATGGTACTTGATTCCAAAAAGATTGCCATCATGGTTGCCATGAGCGAAAATCGGGTAATTGGCAACAAGGGAAAAGTGCCTTGGAGCTTGCCAAACGATTTGAAACGTGTGGAAACCATTACGAAAGATAAACCCTACATTATGGGGCGAGAAAGCTATCAGGCAGAGGATGCTATTCTTTCTGCCAATCAAAACATCATTCTTACGAGCAAAAGTAGTTTGGAGAATCTTTGCGAGAAATGTGAAATTGCCAATTCGCTCTCACAGGCAATCGATGCTGTGAAATCCAACCGAGAAATTTTTTTGATGGGCGGTTCCAAAGTATATGAAGAAGGGTTGGAGTTTGCTGCTGAAATTTACCTCACATTGGTTCATGCCAAAGTGGTTGGAGATGCCTATTTTCCACGACTTTTTTCCAAAAACTGGCGATTGGTTAGTGAGAAGCGCTTTTCAGCAGATGAGAAACATGAATTTGCCTATTCTTTTCTGAAATATGAGCGAATTTAGGGTAAGAAAATTTGCGTAAGTATTTCAAAAATTTCCTACCGTTCAGAACAAGTTCATTTTACAAACGATTGCAGTTTTTGTATATTCGCAAAAAGTGAAAAACAACCAATAAAAATACTGAAAATGGAAACGACAATGGAAGTAGAGACTAAAGAAATGGTCGCACAAATGGTGCGAGATTTTGGGGAAATCAATATTGCTCCTTACAGAAATGAGTGGGACGAAAAGCAGATTTTTCCAGTAGATATGTTCAAAAAACTAGGAGAACTTGGTTTGATGGGCGTTTTAGTTCCCGAAGAATTCGGAGGTTCAGGTTTTGGCTACGAAGAATACGTGGTGGCAATTTCTGAATTGGCGATTTTCTGCCCAGCCATCGGCTTATCCATGGCAGCGCACAACTCACTCTGCACAGGTCATATTTTGCAATTCGGAAACGATGCGCAAAAGAAAAAATGGCTTCCGAAATTGGCAACTGCCGAGTGGATTGGCGCATGGGGATTGACCGAGCCAAACACAGGTTCGGATGCTGGAAACATGAGAACTGTTGCCAAAAAAGACGGAGAACATTGGGTGTTGAATGGTGCGAAAAACTTCATTACGCACGGAAAAAGTGGGAATGTGGCGGTTGTGATTGCCAGAACAGGCGAGGTTGGAGACAGCCACGGAATGACGGCTTTTGTAATCGAAAAGGGAACAGATGGTTTCTATGCGGGCAGAAAAGAAGACAAATTGGGAATGAGAGCCTCGGAAACAACCGAACTGATTTTCGACAATTGCCGAGTGCATGAAAGTAATATTTTAGGGAAAGTGGGAGAAGGATTCATACAATCATTGAAAGTATTGGATGGTGGCAGAATTTCCATTGCCGCATTGAGTTTGGGGATTGCCAAAGGTGCTTTGAAACACTCCATCGAATACTCGAAAGAACGCCATCAGTTCAATCAGCCAATCTCCAAATTCCAAGGGATTTCCTTCAAGTTGGCAGAAATGGCGACCAAAATTGAAGCGGCAGAATTGCTGACCATGCAAGCTGCCAAAATGAAAAACGAAGGCAAAAATGTAAACAAAGAGTCTGCCATGGCGAAACTCTACGCAGCCGATATTTGTGTAGAAGTTGCCAACGAAGCCGTGCAGATTTTTGGCGGATACGGTTACACCAAAGATTATCCTGTAGAAAAATACTACCGAGACAGCAAGCTTTGCACGATTGGCGAAGGAACTTCTGAAGATTCAGAAATTAGTGATTTCTAGGGTTCTGTTGAAAGATTGACCAAACTTTTATTGATTTGAAAAGTAAAAAAGCAGTCGAGTTATTGGAACTCGACTGCTTTTTTACTTTTCAAGTTCCTAAATATTTTTCAAAATAATCCATAAATAGTTATATTTAACCCGAATAATGGGTTTAAACCTTTGTTTTTCAGATAGTTAACCGTGTTATTTTTAGAGTAGTCAAAAATTAAGATTTGCTATATTGTACTTATTTTAGATTTAATCAAAAATTATATGACAATAATTTAACGGAACTCATAAAATCAAAATACTGATTACCAAATACTTAAATCATTCTTAATTCTTCATTTTTAATTCTTAATTTCCCCAATCCATAATTGTACTTATCAAATACATAACTCATAATTGGGGTCTTTAATAAGTGTTTATGGATTATTTCCGTTAATTGCTTTGCCGTTTGTTTGGAAATCATGCTTTGTTCTGTTTTTTTGAAGAGAGATTTTGTAAACTAAAACCAACTATTCTATGAAAAAGCATTCCATTCTACTTGTATGTCTTTGCTTAATTCTATTCAATTGCCAAAACAAAGCAGAAGATTCCGACTCCACAGGAGATTCTGAAATAGCAGAAGCAAAAAGTTCAGTAACTAATATTTTCTCAGATGGAAATGAGTATTTCCCAATTGAGCCAGGTACTTCTTGGACTTATGGCTACACGGGAGAAATGAGCGGAAGAACTTACTCTATGGAAATTACTGATGAGGAACATGAGCAAAATGGCGAAACTTATATGGTAATTAAGCAAGTAACTAATGGCGAAGAAAAAGAAATATCTTTGGACTTGACTATGTATGTTCGTGTAGAAGATGGGAATGTGTATAGCTTTATGCCAAAAGTGATGGAAAAAGAGGCTCTCGCAATCCCAAATGATGTTTCCGAAGGGAAAACTTGGGAAGTGCCAGAAACAGGAAAATTCACGGTGTTGAGCATGAATAAGAGTATTGAAACTCCAACCAAATCTTATGATGATTGCTTGGTATTGGAAACAGATTTGGGTGGAGGCTCAAAAACGGTTTCTTATTATGTAAAGGGAATCGGCTCCGTTGCTACTGAAATAGACGGCAAGTTGATAGTTTATTTGATGAAATTTGAAGATTAATTTTAATCACTTGAAATGAAAAACTCCAACCAAAAGTCATTTACTTTTGGTTGGAGTTTTTCATTTTTGAAAACATAGTATAGCTACGTTTCTATAAATTTCATCAAAGAATATACTGGCTCAAATCTTTATTCTTAACCATTCCCTTCAACTTTTCCTGCACCATTTCTCTGGTAATCAAGATTTTGGCATTTGCACCAATCGTGTCTGGCACATCGAACAGGAATTCGTTGAGCAATTGGCTCATCACGGTTTGCAAACGTCTTGCACCAATATTTTCCACTTCTTCGTTTACGGCAAAGGCAATTTCGGCAATTTCTTCCAACGAGTCATCTTGGAAAGTCAATTCAACTTTTTCAGATTTGAAAAGTGCTTCATATTGTTTTGTCAAAGCATTTTTTGGTGCTTTCAGGATTTGGTAGAAATCATCTTTCGTCAAGCTGTTCAACTCTACACGAATTGGGAAACGCCCCTGCAATTCAGGAATCAAATCCGATGGTTTGGAAACGTGGAATGCGCCAGCGGAAACAAACAAAATATGGTCTGTATTTACAATTCCGTATTTGGTGTTCACGGCACTTCCTTCCACAATCGGGAGCAAATCTCGTTGCACGCCTTCACGGCTTACGTCTGGTCCACTCCCTTTGTTTGAACCTACGGCAATCTTGTCAATCTCATCTAAGAAAACAATTCCCATGTTCTCGGCTTTCTGAATGGCAACTTCCTTCACTTCGTCCATATCAATCAGTTTGCCGCTTTCTTGCTCGAAAAGGATTTTGCGGGCTTCGGCAATGGTGATTTTGCGCTTTTTGGTTTTTTTAGGAACCATGTTGCCAATCATTTCCTGAATGTTAATCATTGACATTTCATCCATTCCGCCACCAACTACGCCAATTCCGCCAGAGTTGGCATCTACCGTAATTTCGATTTTCTTATCTTCCATCTCGCCTTTTCTCAACCTTTCTCGGAAAAGCTCACGGGTTTTCGCCTTCAAATCTTCGTCAGATTCTTGGTTTTGCGTGTAATCTCCATCCAAAGTATTCATAACCATTTTGGAGTTGTTAGATTTCGGAGCGGGAATAATAACATCCAAAATAATTTCCTCCACAGCTTCCTCAGCCTTATCTTTTACTTCCTGCTTTTTCTCTGTTTTTACCAAGCTGACCGATTGCTCTGCCAAATCACGAATGATGCTTTCCACATCTCGCCCAACATAACCCACTTCGGTAAATTTGGAAGCTTCTACTTTGACAAATGGCGCATTGGCAATTTTCGCCAATCTTCGTGCAATCTCCGTTTTTCCAACTCCAGTTGAGCCAATCATCAGAATATTATTTGGCATAATTTCTTTCTGGATTTCCTCATCGGCATTCATTCGCCTCCATCGGTTTCTCAGCGCAATGGCCACATTTTTCTTCGCATCTTTCTGCCCAATAATGTATTTATCCAATTCCGCCACAATTTGGCGAGGCGTGAGATTGGCAATTTTATCGAGGTCGTTTTTTATTTTAAGCATTTTTATTTTTGATTTACGAGGTACGATTTACGAATGATTTTAACTATACATTCCATCGAAAAATAATTTCATTCTTATCAAGAAAATTGGGAATTAATATTTTATGGATTTTCCCATTTTCATCAACCAATTTCCAGACTTCAGATTCAATTAGTTCAATGTATTTCGACTCTTCTCTTTCTATAAATTCAAGCCAGTTATTCTCATCATCTGAAAACAAAGCATCAGATTCTATTGAGTAATTGATGTATTCATCCACCAGTTTATGTTTTCCATTATTTCCATCATTGGCTTTGAAAAACCCTGAAAGGTTTGGGAAATCTTCATTTCTCTGTTCAATATTCCTATGAAATAAACTGTAGTTCATAATGGATGAAAAAGCATTTTCAAATTCTCACATCAAAACATTTTCAAATTATTTATTCTATTACTCTCTTCTTTTTGAAAAACTCTCTGGTATTCAAAATCAAAGTGAAAGCATTGACTCCACCGCCAATAAATCTGGCACTTCTGGAGAATGCGAATTCCATTTTCTTGATTCGGAGCATAAAACCGTAGGAAAATCCTGTGGTTGCCTGCCGAGTGTCCAAGGCGAGTTCTTGCCTGCGGAGGAAATTGTAGCCGAAACGAGCATTTAGGTTTTTGGAAATGACAAATTCCCCACCAATCACGAAATGCCTTGACAATTTGTCAGCAAAAGTAATTTCCTCACTAATCGGGTTGCCCAAAGCATCTGTTTTTCCATCATCGTTCGGGTCATCGTAGGCAATGTCAAACTCTTGGAGATGGTGGGCGGTTAGCGAAATCCGCAAGGGCATTTTTTGAGGTTTGAAAGTGAAACCAATCTGAACATCTAAAGGGGTTTCAAAATCTTCGGTATCAGTATAACTGCTCAATACAAAACCTACATTTTTGACTGCCCAACCTACTCGTAAATCTTTTGTAGGATGGATAAATGCGCCTCCGACATCGAAAAACAATCCGCTAGAGCTATAATTGGCAATGTTGGATTGTGCCAATTTCATGCTTGCGCCCAAAGCAAAATTGTTGAGTTTCCTTCCGTGGGAAATTGTGAGAGCCAACTCATTTGCGTCAAAGTTTCCTAATGTTGCTCCGCTGGCATCGGTCAATTCAAAATCTCCGTAGCCAATATTCTGAATTCCAAATCCCCAAACTCCAGCCTTTTTAAATTCGTGTGCATAAGCCAAACTGACCGCTTTCGCATCGGCATAATAGGGATGGAAACTGAAAGACAATTTTTCTTCTAGTGAATCGGCAAGTAGGGCAGGGTTTGCCAAGAACATATTCACATCTTGGGCAGAAGCCGTAATGTTGTAAGCTCCCAAGGCAATTTGCTTAGCATTGGTTGGCAAGCTCAAATAATCGAATGAACTTGAACCTCCCAATTGGGCATTGGCAAAAAATGGGAAAAGTAAGAAGGCTAAATAAGGTAATTTCCACATGGTAAATCGTAGTGTTTTCAACTCCAAATGTAAACCATGATTTATTGGATTGATAGGATTTTCAGGATTAGATTTCTTAGAACGCCCAATTTTGGATTTTGAGAATATTAAACCTACTAAACTAGAACTTACTGGGCGTATGAAATTTGGCAGCACAAAATTCCTTTTTACAAAAATGATATTTTGCTGTTAATACAGTTATGACTGATTCATTTCCAATTTGAAAAACACAGATTATTAGAGATTATAAACACAATTTTATTATGGAACTCGCAGACTGGCGGGTTTACCGACACCGCCAGCTACTTAAATCTCTTGTATTCATAAACTCTGTTAATCAATTTGCGCTGGTTCTTTGGACATAAGACTTTTGACTTTTTCATTTCCGCAACCAATTTTCGGGGTCAAGTTTGGAACTATTTCTCCAAACTTGGAATTGGAGTTCGGAAATGTCTTTCTCATTGGTAAAAACAGTTCCGAGCAAAGTGCCTTGTTGCACTTCTGTGCCTACGGAGACATTGACTTTCTGCAATCGGGCATAAACTGTGAAGTAACTTCCGTGTTGCACCATTACCAAATAATGCTTGCCAGGGACTTTGGTAACGGCAATGACTTTTCCGTCAAAAACAGCATTTACAGGCTGTTTTTTGTTGGTCCTAATATCTACACCAATATTTTCGGACGTCAGATGCTCAAAAACAGGATGTTTCTGAATGCCGAATTTGGCAGATACAAAGCCTTCATCTACTGGCCAAACCAAGTTCCCTTTACTTTTCTCGAAAGAACTTGCCATTGCCACGGCTTTCTTGTTCAGCTTCCGTTCAGTAAACATTTCCTCTTTGCTTACAGGCTTTTCCTTAATGGCTTCCAAGCCTTCTTCTACATTGCTGACGACTAAATCTGCCACATTTTTAAAATATTTCTCTTCTTCTACGAGTTGCACTTTCAGGTCTTTTTCTCTCCTTTGAAGTTGCTTAATCAGTTCGCCTTTTTTCTGTCGGAGACTAACGAGTTCAATGCCCTGTTGCTTTTCCGTGATGATGAGTTCTTTTTTCTCGTTTTTTTGGTTTACGATAAGTTGCCGTTTTTGGTCGAGCAGATTACGAACTTTCCTGATTTGCCCGATTTGTCTTTTCCTAGCTTCATGGTACTGCTCCATATAACCCAGTCGGGAAAGAAACTGATTGAAGGAGACACTCGAAAGCAAGTAAGATACTTTATGATAGCTGTTACTACTTTTCGAAGAATGGTAAATCATCAACTTGTATTCGTCCATCAGACCTTGTAAATCTCTTTCCAAAGCTCTGATGACTGCATCGGTTTCCTTTATTTCCTCTTCGAGGTTTTTTATTTCAATCTCCACATTCGCCAACAATTCCTTGCGTTGGTAAAGTTGCTGATTTATTGCCTTCAATTGGTCTAGGCTAGAAAAACGGTCGGCAGTTGTCTGCTCTAAAATACTGGCAATTTCTTCCACTTTGCGCAATCGTTCTTTACGCTCCAGCTTCAGTTCCCCTTTGGTCTGTTGGGAAAAGGAAACTTGAAAACAGCTAAGCAATAATAAAAGCGGAAAAAGCCTATACATAGTTTTGGGAGGTTTCAAAGCACAAAATTCTTTATTCTACAACGTGTAAAATAAAGAATTTTGTTCCAATCTAACTAGAAAAGTGATATGATTTATCAATCCATTTCTTTCTCCATCTCTTCCATTTTTTTGAAAGCATCTGCTCTGCCCATCTCGAAAGATTGCTTGAACAAATCGTAAGCATCTTTGTAGTGTTCCTTTTTCTTTTTTGGAGCGAGTTTGGTTTTTTCTGCCAATTCTACGTTTGTTTCCGCACGGGCAAAATAAGCATCTGCCTGAGCCATTTTAGCTTCTGACTGCAGTTTCTCCAAGTTTGCCTCAATCTGCGCCAATTGCAGTTTTTTGTCATTAATGAGCCTTTCTTGAGCCATAATTTCTCCTTTCTGCAAATCTACTGTCTTAACTAGCGAAGTGTTTTCTTCTCTGAATTCGTTTACTTGATTGCTCAATTGAATTACTGTTTGTTCTCTTTCAGCCACACTTTTTTTCAACTCATCAATCTGTCTCATAAAAAGTTTGTTTTTGGAGACTGTAGAAGAAAGTGACTTTTCCAATTTGGAGATTTCCTTCTTGGAGTTTGCAATATAATTCTGCACATTCCTTAATCTATCTTCGTAGTTGTCATAACTTACGCCTTCTGCCAAACCCAAAGTAAGAGTTTCCTCTGCCGATTCAATAGAATCCATCAAGATGTCAATCTTATTCATTTTCTCATTCAGTTCTTCCGAAAAAGTGTTGCTTTCTCCTAAAGCTGCTTTGAGTTGTTCATTTTCCAATTTAATCTGCTTCATCTCTTCCATGTTGCAAGAGAAAAGCCCAAATGCCAAAAGGCACACAAGAATTTTTTTCATTTCGGTTGTATTTAGATTCGTTCACAAATAAATATATACGCACAAAGTTAACATCAGTTTTCTCTATGTATAAGGTTTTCTGTAAAATTTATTAAAAACACACGCTTATTTTCCTCAATCTCAACTTCATTTAAGAGTTTGAAGGCTTTATCAAAGTAAGATTGAATGAGCAATTCAGTTTCTTCTTTAATGCCTAAGTTGGTAAAAGTTTTGGTAACTTCTTCTACTTTCTCGGTGGAGATGAAATTTGCCATCCCAATCCAGTAATCTAGCTTCTTTTTAGTTTCCGAATCTGCTTTCTCCAAAGCCCGAATCAACAAATAGGTTTTCTTGTTGGAGATAATGTCTCCGCCTACTTGTTTGCCAAATTTCTCAGGATTTCCGTAAACATCCAACAAATCATCTTTTAATTGAAATCCGAGACCAATATTGATTCCAAACTCACATAATTTTTGAGCATCATTTCGATTTGCTCCTGCCAGTAAAGCACCCAATTGCAAAGCGAATCCAAGCAAAACAGAAGTTTTCTGACGAATCATATCTAAATATTCGGCTACGGAAACCGATTCAATCTGCTCGAAATTCATATCTTTCTGTTGCCCTTCACAAACTTCCAAAGCACATTTATTGAACAGAGTAAAAACTTCTCTAAGCTGATTTGGTTCAATATCCAGCAATAAATTGTAAGCTTCTACCAACATGGCATCGCCAGACAGAATGCCAATATTGGCATTCCACTTTTCATGAACCGTTGCCATTCCCCTGCGTTTTGGCGCATTGTCCATAATGTCATCGTGCATGAGCGTAAAATTATGGAAAACCTCCACAGCCAAAGCGGGTTTCATCGCTTTTCCGAAAGAATCATCATATAAATAATAGCCCAAAAGCGTGAGCATCGGGCGCATTCGTTTCCCACCAATGGAAAGCAAATACCGAATCGGTTCGTAGAGTTCTGGCGGGTTATCGCTGAATTGGAGTTGCTTGATGGCAAGCTCTATATTGGATTTTACTTCTTCGAGATTCATCAGTTGGGTTTGGTTGTTGTCAGTATTTTCAGGTGCTCGTGATGCTTATTGTTTTCGATATTTCATTAGAGATTATGAACACAATTTTATTATAGAAGTCATAGACTGGCAGGTCTGAAGACACTGCCAGCTATTCAAATTTTATCTATTCATAAGCTCTATTAAAGCAATTCTAGTATAAACCGCAATAAACCGCAATCGAAAAGCCTGTCTTTCTCCATGAGAATAGACAGGCTTTTCGTGTTTGTTCTGCAAATTATTCCTAATATAATTTATACAAATAGTCTTTTACGTCAGCGTATTCTTTAATCGCTTGGATTACTTTGAAACCGGCAGAAGCATTCCTACCTTCAATCTTACTTTTGTAAGAAGCTAAATCAGCTGTTTCAACAGCAGGAGTTATTTTTTCGAGTTGAATAACTAAAACTCCAGTTTCATCAGCAATCGGGGCGGAAGTTTCATTCACAGACATTCCTGCAATTTTTCCTATTGTTTTCGGTGCAGTCGTTACGCCTTTGAAAGATAAACCGTCTAGGGCGAAATCGGTTACTGTATTTGTGCTTGCAGTACTTCCGTAAGAAACCACCATTTCTTCTACAGAACCTTTTGAGTTAGCAAGTTTACCTTTAATAAATTCTGCTTTCTTATTTTTCAATACTTCCGCTCTCACTTCTTGCTCAACAGCTTTGAATGGAGCGACTCCATCATCTGTTTTATCTGTCAAAGTGGCAATCACAAATTTGTTTCCAACTTCTTTGATTTCGGAAATATCTCCAACCTTCAGTTTTGTCTTTATAAGCCCAAAGCACAACGCTTCTGGCTCCTGCATCTGAAAGGTTATTGATATTTTTTGCTTCTTTTCTAAGATTCAAAGCTTGCAACAATCTCAAATCAGAAGAATCTTTGTCAATGGCAGCTGCCAATTCAGCACGAGATTTGTATTTTGAAAACTCGCCCGCCTTTCTATAAATCCTATCCTCGGTTTCTTGGCTAGGAATAATTTCTCTTTCCACAACAGCCAAATTTACTATTTTCTTTGATTTTGGAGCGGTTACATTGATAATGTGAAATCCGAAATCTGACTCCACCACCTTATTGATTACGCCAGTTCCATTCTCCTTAATAACCGCATCATTGAAAGGCGCAACCATTTTGCCTTCTGCAAACCAGCCTAAATCTCCACCTCTCGACTTTGTTGGGCCATCGCTGAATTCTCTCGCCAACCCTGCGAAATCTTCTCCATCTCTGGCTCTTTTCAGAATATCTTTTGCTTTTTGCTCGGCTTCTTTTTTGCTCTCATCGCTGTTGGCAATGGCTGGCTTAATCAAGAATATGGCTTGCTTTCATCCAATAAACAGAATCGTCTGCTACGGAAGTAACTTTATACAATTTGTAGAAATTGCCTGATTTGAAAGGGCCATAAACTTTTCCTTGGTCAACTGTTTCAAAATCCAACTGGGCAGGAAGTGAACCAGCATTGGCAGTCATGAACTTTTGAGTTCCGTCTGTATATCTGTCAACAAAAATTGTATCGTCAACAGTAGAAGCAAATTCAGCATTCAAACCGCTAATTTCCCTTTTGATTTCGGCTTCATCTTCCGCAGAAGGCTTCAACTCAAAAGTAACGTACTCAATTGAGCGAGTCGCATCACGGTCATATTTTACTTTGTTATTATTGTAATAGTCTTTCAAATCGCTATCTGAAACCTGCACCGCAGAATCTGCAATGGAAGCGTAGGGAACGTATAAATATTTGAAACTCGCTTTTGTCTTTTCTAATGTATAGTTGTTCTTCGATTCAGCTTTAGTAGCATAGAATGTCTTAGCCAAACCATTGAAGTATTTTTCTTGCAATCTGCTTTTCTTCACATCTGAAATAAACTGATTTAAAGAAGCTGCTCTGTCTGGATCATTCTGCAAAGCTTGCATAGTGCCAATCCACTGCTCTCTATCAAACTGACCAGTTTGAGGATTCGTAAATTGTTGAACTATAAGAGGAGAAATATTATTTCCACTTACTAAATCGACTAATTCCGCTTCCGTAACTTCCAATCCCAACTCGTCTAATTGTGGTGCAATAGCATGTTTGAAAACATAATTTCCCCAAACCTGTTGCCTTATTCCTTCCATATGCTGCTCATTCGGAGCTACTCCTCTGCCCTTCGCATATTCTTGGCTAGCAACTTGAACCTCGTTAAGAAAAGCCTTGTAACCAATTTCCTTCCCGTCAACTTCTCCTACGGTTTGGTTTCCATCTCCTCCGAACCCACGACCCAGAAAGTCTGCTCCAAGAATGAAAGCAATCATTGCAATAGCCACCACAAAGATAGCCAAGCCAGATTTCTCTCTAATTTTAGTGATAATAGCCATTGATGTACCTGTTAATTTTTTAAAATTTTCACGAAAAGACAGGAAATGTTCCTATCCGACAAATCTCATTTTTGCCACATTTATATATAATATATAGAGAAGGGCAAATTTCAAGTCTGCAAAGTTAGAAAAATTTGCCAAAGCTAGTCGATTAGGAAAGAATTTTTAAGAAAACAATTGTTGGGATTGAGGGAATAAATCAATGCACATGCGACAATTAGAAGTTGTCGGCTACGAGCAAACCTGCAAATGAACAGTTTGGGAATGTCCTGATACTTTAATCGAAGGCAAATCTTTTTTCAATTTTCAAATCAGCAAATTTATTCATTCGACCACTCCGAGGGTTTGCAACCACTCGGAGGGACTCATTCTTCCTTCTCTTCATCATCGCATCAGCAAATTGACACATCATCACATCATCTTTTCATTTGCAAATTCCCACATTCCTTCGGCAAATTTATCCATTCGACCACTCCGAGGGTTTGCAACCACTTGGAGGGACTCATTTTTTCTTCTCTTGATTATCACATCAACACATCAACACATCAGCACATCCTCTTTTCATTTGCAAATTCCCACATTCCTTCGGCAAATTTATCCATTCGACCACTCCGAGGGTTTACAACCACTCGGAGGGACTCATTCTTCCTTCTCTTCATCATCGCATCAGCAAATTGACACATCAACACATCATCACATCCTCTTTTCATTTGCAAATTCCCACATTCCTTCGGCAAAATTATCCATTCGACCACTCCGAGGGTTTACAACCACTCGGAGGGACTCATTCTTCCTTCTCTTCATCATCACATCATCACATCAACACATCATCGCATCAACACATCAACACATCCTCTTTCTCATTTCCACATCAACCAATCATTTCCAAAAAATCCTCTTCTGAGATGATTTGGATTTCGAGTTTCTCGGCTTTTTGGAGTTTGGCGGGACCCATTTTGTCGCCAGCGAGCAAGTAGCTGAGTTTGGCGGAGATGGAGGAGACTACTTTCCCGCCATTTTCTGTAATGTTTTTCTTCAAATCGTCTCGGCTGAATTGGGTAAAAACGCCAGAAACCACAAAGGTTTTTCCTTCTAATACATTGCTGGTTTGCTGGTTTTGCGTTTCGTCAATCTGGAACTGCAAACCTGCTTGTTTGAGATTTTCCACGAAAGCCAAGTTCTGTTCATCAGCAAAATAATCTATGACGGATTGGGCAATTCGGTCTCCAATTTCTGGCACTTCTATCAATTGCTCGAAAGTGGCTTTACTGAGCGAATCAATATTTTTGAAAGCTTCCGCCAACTTTCTCGCCACGGTTGAACCCACGTAGCGAACTCCCAAACCAAACAATACTCGCTGAAAAGGTACTTTTTTGGAACTTTCCAATCCTTCCAACAAATTATCGGCTGATTTCTCTCCGAAACGTTCCATTTGTACCAGCTGTTCTTTTGTGAGATTGTACAAATCGCTTGGGTCGTTTATTAAGCCGAGGCTGAATAATTGAGCGATGGTTTCTGCGCCCAAACTATCTACATAAAGTGCTTTCCGTTGGATAAAATGCTCAATTCTGCCTTTCACTTGTGGCGGGCAAGCTTGCAAATTTGGGCAATAGAAAACGGCTTCTCCTTCTGCCCGAATCAATTCGGTTTCGCATTCTGGGCAATGGGTTGGGAATTCGATGGCTTCGGCAGTTTCCTTTCTGCTCGCCAAATCTACGCCTGTGATTTTTGGGATAATCTCCCCACCTTTTTCCACGAAAACCAAGTCGTTTTTATGTAAATCCAACCGTAAAATTTCATTGGCATTGTGCAAAGAAGCGCGCTTTACGGTTGTTCCTGCCAACTGAACTGGCGAAAGTTCGGCAACTGGCGTGACTGCACCAGTTCTGCCGACTTGATAAATCACGTTTTCTAATTCTGTTTTGGCACTTTCTGCTTTGTATTTGTATGAGATTGCCCAACGTGGACTTTTGGAAGTGAAACCAAGCACTTTCCTTTGCGAAAAATCATTGATTTTCAGCACAATTCCATCAATATCCAAAGGCAGTTCTGCTCGCTGACTTTCCCATTTATCAATAAATTTCACGACTTCTTGAATATTATCGCATTTTTTATAGGTTGGAGACACATTAAAGTTCCATTTGTCGATTTGGGCAATGGCTTCGGAATGAGTTTGGAAACTCAGATTCTCGCCCAAAACATCGTAGCAGTAACAATCTAATTTCCTCAAAGCAACGCCAGCAGAATCTTGCATTTTCAATGTTCCCGAAGCAGAGTTTCTTGGGTTGGCGAGCAAATTATTTGGCTTCTTGCCATCTTTCAATCGCTCTTCATTTTCCTGAGCAATCTCGTTGTTGAGTCGGTCAAATTCCACTCTTGGCATAAAAATCTCGCCTCGCACCTCAAATTTTTCGGGTAAATTCTCTCCAACCACACGCAAGGGAATGGAACGAATGGTGCGAACATTGGCAGTTACGTCATCACCCTGCACGCCATCGCCACGGGTTACGCCACGAACCAGCAAGCCATCTTCGTAAGTCAAACTGATGGCAACTCCATCGAATTTCAGTTCGCACACATATTCGTATTCTTCGCCAATTGTTTTCTGAATCCGCTCGTCAAAATCTTCTAAATCTTCCACGCTGTACGTATTTCCCAAAGAAAGCATGGGAAATTCATGGCGAACAGTCTCGAAATCCTTTGTGATTGTTCCGCCAACTCTTTGCGTGGGCGAGTCCGTTTTCTTGAACTGTGGGTTTTCCGCTTCCAACTTTTGGAGTTGCTTCAGAAGTGTATCAAACTCATAATCAGAAACTTCTGAAACGCTATTTTGATAGTATTGATTGTTGTAGTGTTTGAGTTTTGCACTCAATTCTTCTATTTCTTGTTGGATTTTGTGGTTTGCCATTCTTATACGCTGTTTGGGGTTGGAGTGTAAAAATAGGAATTTGGCGGAAGTAAAAGAATCGGTTTGGAGGGAATTTGGAAATGATTTCGAACTCGTTGGTCTCGCCTGATAAGGGTAATTCAAAAAAGTTTGCTTCTTTTCGGTATTGAAAGTGAACGGGAATTGTATTTTGTTGAATTGGCTAAGACCAATGAGGGCATCAGATTAGTTTGAAAGGAATGTTGGATTGAACTGGAAATGATTTTTATTTTTGATTCTCCACTAGCTGAAGCTAGTGGCAACTGAATCGGGATTTCAAACTTCTATTAAAATGGCGAACCCACTATTCAATTGCATCCATCTTCAGATGGATGTTTTTTAAGCCTCAAAAGAAAAAAAATGACTGACAAGAAAATTGAAATATCAGATATACATTCGGTAGTGTTAAAGAGGTAGGGCTACTCTAACTCTATGGATAATTCGGCACAAGCGGACGCTCAATGCCATTAAGTTAAGGAGATTCGTCTTCAGTCAGAGACTGATTTCCATTTTAGGCATAGGTTCAGAGAACCTGCGCCAGCGCGTCACGCTGGTTCGAGCGTCCACGCTCGAACCAAATTCACACTAACTTAACGGCATTGAGCGGACGCTTGCGCTATGGTTTTTATTTTGTTAGCCTTACCAGTTTATCACTACCAATTACTGAATTATGCTAATGAGTTTCAAAAAAAACTGAATTATTTTACTGGAAATAGCTTTCAATAACTCAATCCAACCAAAGCAAAAAAACCTTATTCCCAGAATCTCTGGGAATAAGGTTACATCTAAAACAGTATGGGAAATACTATTTTCTTGAATAAATCATTTTTGCGCCTTCCAATTTGTCAGACAAATCATTTTCGCTGTTTATATATCTGTAAGAACGGTTGAAATCAGAATCGCCTCTTTTACCGACAATATAATGTCTCACATCCAATCCTTCTTTTACGTTCATATACACTCGGTCAGAAACTCTTACCGTTTCACTTCCTAAATCTTCTCCAGTATTCTCCAACATAGAAATTACGTATAAGTTATCGTCAGAAGCATATATTTTCTGAATCTCAATTTTTTGCATTTCGCCAGAAACCTCAGCTTCTGCCAAAATAGTTCTTTCTTCCTTCTCGTCTCCTGCGTTAGGTCCGTCAACATCTACATAAGGCACTTCTACCTCTTCTTCTTCCATAACGACCTTTATTTTTGGCACTTTGATGGTTTCCATTCTTGTTTTCACGTCAACACTTGCCCAATCCACGTCATATTCTGGTAAATCTCCGCTGGTTGCATCTACGTCAACATCTACAGAAGGCAGGTCGCCATCTTCAGTTTTCTTCACATCGCATGAGGCAATACTAAAAATAAGAGCTACTAAGAATAATAAATTTAACTTTTTCATTTCGATTTTGATTTTGTTGAATTTTCCAATTTATGTTTCAGCCTGTGCCGAATACAAATAGAAAACAGACTGACTTTGCCGATTGTTTATAATTGTTCTTTTTTGTTTCAGGTTCAGGCTTTAATTTGGCAGAAAAAATGAATTTGTGAATGAGTAATTCAGCGAGTTTGGGAATGAATAAGAACTACGCTTTCCCTTTGCCATCTTACTATTTCTAACCTTTTACTTGTGATTATGAATCAATACAAAAACATTATTTTCGACTTGGGTGGAGTGATTATCAATCTTGATTACTGGGAAACTGTGCGCAGAATGAGTAAATTGGCTGGGCGAGATTTGACCGAAAATTATAGTCAAAAAGCACAAGACCCCATTTTTGACGATTTGGAAACGGGGAAAATCACTCCAACCGAATTCAGAGAAGGCTTAAAGCGAGTTTTTGGATTTGAAGCTTCCACCGAGCAAATTGATGATGCTTGGAATGCCATGTTGCTTGACATTCCCAAAGAGCGGATTCAGTTGCTGAAAAAGATTGGAAAAGAAAAGCGAATATTTCTGCTGAGCAACACCAATGCCATCCATAAACCTATTTATGAAAACATTCTGTTGCAGTCGAACGGATTGGAAAACCTGAACGATATTTTTGAGAAATCATACTATTCCCACGAAGTTGGCGATAGGAAACCCTACACCAGCATCTTCCAAACTGTGGTAGATGAAAATGGGTTGGAGAAATCTGAAACACTTTTTATTGATGACAGCATTCAGCACGTTGAAGGCGCACGGAAAGCAGGTTTAAATGCGCATCATCTGCAAGACCCAGAAACCATTTTGGATTTGTTTGAAAAGTGAGAAGAAAGAAGAAGGAAGAAAGAAGAAAGAGGAAAGAGGAAAGAGCGGGGGTCGCCAACGACAAGGAGGAAGGAGGAAAGAATGGGAGTCGCCATTGATAAAGAGGAAAGAAAATACCATTTGATGGGAACGCTGAATGTTTTGTGCAGTTCTTCAAAGATTCTTAATTCTTAATTCTTAATTTTTCATTCCCTTCCTTCCCCACAATTCTCTTTCCGCATTGTATCGGTAATTTGGAATATTTTCCAGCCAAATTCTGTGTGGAGGAGTTGGAAAACATTGATTCCGCAATGGGAGAAGTTTTTTCCTAAATAGAATTTGTAGGGCGTGATTACCGTGGCGAGTTTACCATCAACTGAATACGAATAGCCTTGCAATTGTTCATCCCACATTTCTTTGCGTGGTTTGCCAATTGCGCTTATAAAATCTGCTCTGGAAGTGGAATCATCCAAACCATTTTCCCCAATTCGCACCAAGCGGAAATTAGTGTGGAAAATGGATTTGGGAATTTTCCTATCATTCGTTCGGAGTGCCAAAAACAGGCTGTCCACCACAGATTTCAAGTTTTTCTTTGTGTTCTCGTTTATTGATTGGCTATTTGACAACGCAATAAAATCTTGCATTTTGTCATTGTCAATCAGGACTGCCAAATTGTATTGCTCCAACAGCCAACCTTTTTTCTTGTCTTTTACCAAAACGCCAGAACCTCGGCAAACGCCCATTTGGGTGTTTAGCGTTTCATTGAACCACGCATAGTTGCCTTTTTTCCCAATCCGAATTTGCCTTTCTATGGAAGTGAAAGCCCAGGCTTTGTCTCTTTGGAAATATTTCTCCGACCATTTTTTGAGTTCGTCCCGTTTCCATCGTTCGGTTTTGTCTGTTCCCAAATAAATGCAGTTTTCGGTCATGCTTCCGAAGAAAATATCTTCATCGGCTGTGGCGGCCGCATTATGCCAAGCATCTAGCATGAGGTTGATTTTCTTCTCGGAATCTGATTGCGCTTGCAAGCAAGGAACAGCAATCAATAAAAGTAAGATGATTTGGAAAGACTTCATAAATGAATTGGAATTGATGAAAACATCGGCTTAAAGCGCACAGCACTTTTTGAAGTGGATAATTAATTCAACGAATGACAATTGTCAAGCGGATGCTAAAACTATACCTATCCCGATATTCCTAATCTTATTGGTTGTCTGACAATTTTTGTGGAGTAGCCTTCAAGCGAGGACGCTTGAAGGAGAAGGGCGCATTTTCTACGCTTTTAGCGCAGAAAATGCGTCTTGGTTTTTACTGTTTACTAAACACCACAAAATTTGTCAGACAACCATCTTATTCTCATACGAATACACAAATTATAATTGCAAACTAATTATTCTCCCAAAAACAGTTCATCCAAAAACTCCATTGCTCTTCTCAAATGGGGAATTACGATTGTTCCACCAATCAGATTACTGATTCCCATGGCTTCCACAATCTGCTCTTTCGATAAGCCAACCTCTTGGCATTTTCCCAAATGGTATTTCACGCAATCATCGCATCTCAAAACCAAGGAGGTTGTCAATCCAATCAGCTCTTTGGATTTCACATCTAACGCACCTTCTTTAAAAGCGAGGGAATCGACACTGAAAATCCTTTTTATTACTTTATCGCTCGAAGAATTGACCACTTCGTTTAGGCGACTTCTATTCTCGTTGAATTCTTTTACTAAACTCATTTATCTGATTTGTGAATTGGTTTAACAATAAATTGCGAATAGTGGGTAGTGTTCGACTATGGTATGGAAGCTAGAAATATGGATTTAGATTTACAAAATCTTGCTTTACATCCCAAATAAGGACTTCAATTCATTTAATAAGTCCGAAAAACACCTTTCATACTTTAACCGAACACTGCCAGAAAATCAAAACGCAATTAAATCAACTTGAAATGGTCAGAAAGGGTTCAGATTAGAGAAAACAAAGAAAAACGATTCAATTGCTTGAATCGTTTTTCTTTGTTTTCTCTTCGTCCTTTTCGGTTTTCTGCACACCTCTGATGAGTAGAATAATAGAAGTAGTTACGCCAACCAACATGAAAATCATGGTCATAATTGGCTTTCCATTTCCCATTTCTCCATCAATCCAATTTCCTATGAATGCAGCAATCAGAATTGCGGCAATCATCTGGAGACCCAGCGTAGAGTATTTTACGTAGGCACTATACTGTTGCTTCAACTTTTTTCCCGTTGTATTGTCCGTTTTTATTTATTGCGGTCAGAGGCTTGACACTTCCATTTCCTACCTCAATTTTGCCCGATATTTGTGCGCCCGATTCAGTTACCACTTTAGAAGCATAAATATCTCCGTTAATCACAGAGGTAGCACGCAGATACAAGATTTCGGAAATTTCTACCTTTCCAACAATTTCCCCTTCAATCTCCGCATTCTGAGCCACAATATTTCCTTCCACTTTTGCCCCATTGCCTAAAACCACTTTCGATTTCGACTGGATATTCCCTTTGATTTTTCCTTCAATGCGAATGTTTCCGTAAGCTTCAATATCGCCCGTAATGCTTGTGCCTTTTCCAATAGTGTTACTGGAGTTGGCTACTTGCATTTCTTGTTTGTCTTCTACTTTTTTGTTGAACATGCTCATTATTATATGTTTTTTCCGTTGAAGAATCAGTTATTTAGTAATTGTTGGTAATTGCCCCTGAATTTTGCGGTCCTAAATTTGGAAACCCAGAAACATTGATAGCCTTGCGAAGTTTTATTGTACAGCTTTCTGAAAAGGCAAATGTAATCAATACAAGCTATTTGTATAAAAGAGAACGATAAAAATAGTGAAAAGATATATTTTTCAAAAGTATAGTTCCAATTTCATTATCTCGAAACAAAAAACGAATTCCATTTTTCATAACAGAATTATTATATTTGGTAGGAAATATTCTGTCTCAATCCAAATAGTAGTTACCCCAATTATGAGTTATGTATTTGATAAGTACAATTATGGATTGGGTAAATTAAAAATGAAGAATGAAGAATTAAGAATGATTTAAGTATTTGGTAATCAGTATTTTGATTTTATGAGTTCCGTTAAATTATTGTCATATAATTTTTGATTAAATCTAAAAAAAAGTACAATATGGCAAATCTTAATTTTTGACTACTCTAAAAATAACACGGTTAACTATCTGAAAAACAAAGGTTTAAACCCATTATTCGGGTTAGTTGTAAACTAATGATAGCAAAATAACTATAAATCATAGTGCGAGAATCTACTCAATGCTGTCAACTTAAGGAATATATATGTTTAATTTCATATCAAAAAAAGTGTGATTTGAAAATATCAGTTCTGTAGGACGTAGCTCTAGTTGCGTCTAATCACAAATGGAAAGTGTTGCAAACGCTTTTCAACACTAAGTTGACGGCATTGAGAGTCCGCTTGTGCTTTAATATTCAAAAGCGTCCTTGCATCTTTCACACTATCCAAAACCTTACGAGCTAAAAAATGCGACTCAAATTTCTCAAAATAACACTACTACTGTTCGGAATCTGCTGGGATTTCGCTCTTTTCGCCAATCCCGAAGCAAACGAGCCATTCGAAAAACCAGCTGGCGAACCCTTGCGAATTGAGTATTTGATGCTGATTGCCGTCATTGCTTTTGTTCTTTTCAAGATTTTTGGAATTGGCAAGAAATCCAACGGCTCCACCACAATTAGCTGGCGCACCTCGCCCAAAAGCGAAACCCATGATGCAACAGGTCAGCGAGACCATTGGTGGTTTGGAGGAAGTTGGCAAAGGAACTTATGTAGGTGGGAAAATGGTCTCTGACAGCCGAGATATTCAGACTTACCTAATGCTTGCCCAAGTGGACAGAGCCACCATCAGAAAAGAGGAGCAGGCCAAAGCCAAGGCAGCTTTCGCAAAATATGAAAAGAAACTTTTCTACATGAGAGTTACGGTTGGCGTGTTGGCATTGCTATTCATCATTTTTACCTATCAAACTTTTATTGACTGGTATTATATAGTGAAGGAGTTTGTGAATTCTTACATTTCGTAATCAGCGTAATTTTTTAGCTTTGGTTGGATTCATTTTAAAATAGCTTTTTTGCTACAAATATTCAGCAGGCCTCAAATAAAATCAGCGAAGCCAAAACCTTTGCAGGCTCTGGCTTCGCTCTATAAAAAAATTTTTCGGTAGGATTTAGAATTTGGTTTCTTCCTCGCCTACTTCATCTCCTGCAACAATAAACTTGAATCCGATGGCGTGGACATTTATGATTTCAATATCAGAATCGTCTTTCAGGTATTTTCTCAATCGAGACATGAAAACATCGAGACTTCTGCCTTTGTAATAATCATCGTCTCCCCAAATCTCCTGCAAAATCATTTCACGCTTAATGAGTCGGTTTCTGTAGAAATAGAGGAATCTCAACAATTCTGCTTCCCTTGTAGTGAATTTTCGGAAATGGTCTTCGATAGTCAATCTTTGGAACTGAAAATCGAAATTATATTTCCCTACTTTGAATTGATTGGGAAGTGAATCGGGCGTTTTCCTTACTTTTGGTTCGTTTTGTTGCCGTTTGATAATGGCATTTACTCGCAAAAGCAATTCTTCTACATTGAATGGCTTAGTGATGTAATCATCTGCACCCAGTTTGAACGCTTTGATTTTATCGTCTGGCATAGACTTGGAAGTCAGAAAGAGAATTGGGATGTGCGCATCAATCTCACGAATATCGCTTGCCAAAGTAAAACCATCAGAATCTGGCATAAGTACATCCAGAATGCACAAATCAAATTCTTTTTCTCCAGAAAATGCATCTAAACCTGATTTCCCATTATTGCAATGTGTAATATCATAACCACGCACATCCATATAATGCTTCAGCATTTTTGCCATTGCCTTATCATCTTCAACGAAAAGTATTCTTGTTTTGCTCATCTATTTTGTAATTGAACAGGTTGATGGAAATCCTGAATGAAATATAATTCAATAAAACGTTGCCTAACACAAACCCTTATTTTTCTGACACTATTAAAAGAGTTGTTAATATAAATACTTTATTAGGCTTTCTCCAAATCTAATTCGGAATTTATGTGAGATTCATACATAATCTTCTGGTTCTGACACTTCCACCAAGCCATTATCGGTCAGTTTTGTCAACGATACGGTTTTGATTTCATTAATAAGTAAAGGGTCATATTTGGCAACTACTCGCACATAATTTTCAGTAAACCCTTCCATCATCCCTTCTTTCACATCATCCTCAAAAAGAACATCGTAAGTTTTGCCAAGGTTCTGCTCATAGAAAAATCTTTTTTTCTTGTGCGAAAGTGTTCGCAACATTTTGGAACGTTTGTTTCTCTCGCCCATCGGCACAGGATTTTCCATTTCCGTGGCAGCAGTATTCGCCCTTTCCGAATAAGTAAAAACATGCAGATAGGAAACATCCAACTCATTCAGGAAATTATAAGTTTCCAAGAAATCAGCTTCCGTCTCATCAGGAAAGCCGACAATCACATCTACGCCAATGCAACAATGTGGCATCAACTCCTTTATTTTCGCCACTCTTTCCACATACAAACTTCGCTCATAACGCCTTCTCATGCTTTTGAGAATTTTATCTGAACCCGATTGCAATGGAATGTGGAAATGGGGAACAAATTTTTCGGACTTGTGCCACGAAATTCTATGATTTCATTGCTCAACAAGTTCGGTTCGATAGACGATATTCGGAAACGTTCAATTCCCTCCACTTTATCTAACTCCTGAATCAACTCTAGGAATCGGACATTTCTTTTTCCTTCAATAATGCCATAATCGCCAATGTTCACGCCCGTAAGCACGACTTCTTTCACATCGGTTTGGGCAATTTCATAGGCATTTCGCAGAATATCGGCAATGGGCGCACTTCGGCTTTTGCCACGAGCCAGCGGGATTGTGCAGAAAGCGCAATTGTAGTTGCATCCATCCTGCACTTTCAGGAAAGTTCTGGTGCGGTCGTTCATAGACCAAGAACTGTTGAAACTCGTGGCTTCGGCAATTTCCGAGGCGAAAACCTGTGCAGTTTCTGGTTTCACAAATCCATCGAGCAACTCCAGCAGGCGGAATTTCTCGGCCGCTCCTAAAACTGCATCTACTCCTTTAATTTCAGAAATTTCTTTCGGCTTGAGTTGGGCGTAACAGCCAATAATTGCCACATAACCATTTGGGGAAACCTTTTTGGCTTCCCGAACAATTTTTTTGCATTTCTTGTCGGCATTTTCCGTAACCGAACAAGTGTTGATGATAAATATATCTGGCGAGTCGCTGAAATCCACTTTCCTGTAACCTTTCTGCTCAAACATTCTGCCAATGGTAGAAGTCTCGGAGTAGTTCAGTTTGCAACCCAATGTGTAAAATGCTACTTTCTTCATTTCGTTTTCCGCTTCACTAAATTTTCAAAGTGCAAAAATAGTGGTTTTGGTTGGATTTTGCTTCAATTGCGTGAATTAGCTTTGTTGCTTACGAATCTGAAATCCCCGACATCTTTAAGATGTTGGGGATTTTTAAAACAATTCTACTTTGTACTTTAGAGTATATTTGAATCGACTTGTTTTTGGTTTCTACGGCTTTTCAAAAATGCTTTCTTCGTTATTTTTTCCCCACATAGCTTTGGCTATGTGTCCATTCCATGTCGGCTCTAAAATGCCTAGAAAGCCTGTTTTGAAAATCTCGTAAAATTCCCAAAAAATCAATCCAAACATGCTCTTGCTACTTCACTATTTGCCCTTGGCTTTCCAAAACCATGTCTTTCAATGCTTCCACCCAAAGCGGATGTGAGTTCAAGCTATCCACCAACTGCAATTTTTCTCCACCTTCTTCCACGAAAATCTCTCCGTATTCTTCGTTGATTTCCACGGTGGTCTCCAAGCAATCTGCCACGAAAGAGGGCGAGAATGTGAGGAGTTTTTTGTAGCCATGTTCTGCCAATTCCTTCACTTTATCTTCGGTATAAGGCTGAATCCATGGCGTTTTTCCTAAGCGAGATTGGAACGAAACCGTGTAATGCTCTTCGGTAATTCCCAAGGCTTTCGCCAGCGCACGAGACGTTTGGTAGCATTGCGCTCGGTAACATAAATGGTTTCTGGCATTGAAATTCGCACAGCATTTGTTGTTGCATTGGCAACCTGGGTCGGCTTTTTTGAGTTGACGTTCGGGCAAACCGTGGTAAGAAAACAAATAATGGTCGTATTCCTCCTTCTCTCTATGAATATTTGCTTGCTCCACAAAAGTCTGAATCATCTTCTCGTTTTCGGGGTAAGAATCAATCAAATCTATTTTGGGAATGAGTTGCCATTTGCTCACAATCCGCAAAACCTCTTCGTGCGCAGAACCCGTGGAAGCAGACGCATATTGCGGAAACAGGGGAATGATGATGATTTTCTCCAATTTCGGACTCTTCATTTTCTCCAAAGCAGATGCAATGCTCGGATTCTGATAGCGCATTCCGAACTCAACCTGATAGGTTTTCTTGTCTAATTCTTTGCGGAGTAGTTCGGTAATGTCTTGCGTATGGAAGAGTAGGGGAGAGCCTCTTTCCGTCCAGAGTTTGCGGTATTCTGCCGCAGATTTGAACGAGCGGAATGGCGCAATAATCAAGTTTACCAACAAGAATCTGGCAACAGGATTGATATCCAAAACCCTTCCGTCAGACAAAAATTGCCTTAAATATTTCCTCACATCAGAAACTTTTGTGCTGTCTGGAGTTCCTAAATTAACCAGTAAAACGCCTATTTTTCCCATTTGGATTTTTTGATAAATCAAGATTTACAGCCAATACTCGGCTGTTGATATATTTCCGCAAAACTAACTGAAACCAGCAAATTATGTTGTGTTTCGGAAATAAAAACAGGCTGGATTTCTCTTCAAATAGCAAACAATGCAAAATCCAACCAACAGAAAACTATTAAATTTGACTAAAGCTTTTGATTAGGCTTGCTTATTGGAAAGCTATATTTGTAGTTTGTAACTAATTCTACTTTAAGACTCTGAAAGTATAGAACTCGTTTACCACTAGCTGAAGCTAGTGGCAATTGAATTGGCATTCAGAAAGTTTAGGATAACAACACCAAAATCATACTTAAAAGACGATTTTGGCTAGAGTCTTAAAGTAGAACTAAGTAAACAATAATAACTTCATATTACGCAGAAATGTACTCGGCAATATTATTTTTAACCTGCCGAGGGTTGGCTACCGATGTGCGATTTCGGGTTAAAAACGAGCCTTTGCGTAATATCAGTAATAACTTGAGTTATTGACTTGCTGGTCTCGCTACGCTAAGACCAATAAGGGCAGTTTGCAGAAAATTGAATTATAAAGCATACTACTGGACATGGCAGAAAATAGAACCAAAAACCTGTTAGGTTTAATTGGGATTAGACCTTGAAAATTGAGTTTTATCTTTTTAAAACCTGACAGGTTTACGCAGATGTCCAGTAGTATGATTATAAAGCTAATTCTGTCCATTTACTTATCTTGGACAATAATATATTGTGATTGAAGTAACTTCAATTGATTGATAATCAGATAATTGAATATTTTCTTGATACATGATACTTATGTCTTGCTACTTATTTAACTTGCCTAAGACTTTCAGTTTTCAAATTTGCTATTCTACTATTTTCCCATTTTACTATCTTCACACTAATGACTTCAATCCGAACATATTTTTTGTTGGCAATTGGAGTTTTGGGTTTCCTGCACGTTCAAGCGCAAAATGTAGATAGTTTAATCTCGTACTATCAGCAGAAGGCAAATGAGTATTTGGTTAAGCAGAGTCAGGTCAGAAATTACTTTGAAATTGATTGGGTTGGAGTTCATATTTACCCGAATTGGAAGGCGAAATCCATCAAACAACCAGAATTCTCGGTACATTGGAATGATTTAGAGGATTTCAAGAATCTGATAAAGTATGCCGACAGAACTTTCCAATTGGAGGTTTATGAGAACAAAGGCGAAAAACGGTTTGGTCCGCAATTGTTGCAAGTCATCCAAATTCTGAAACAGAACCATCCTCGGATTCCGATTGTGGAGAATAAGCCGATGGCGGGAATCAAAATTGCCATTGATCCAGGACACATTGCCGGAGATTGGGAAACTGCCGTGGCAGAAAGCCGATTCGTAGAACTTTATGGGATTGAGAAAGAAGCCATCAGGTTTTTTGAAGGGGAACTGACGCTTTCCACCGCTCTGGTTTTGCGAGACAGCTTAGAAAGGCTTGGCGCAGAAGTAATGCTGACCAGAGAAAAACCGAACTTCTCGGCATTGGACATGAGTTACGAGGAGTGGAAACAGACTGAATTGCTCGACACGCTTATCAGAAAAGGCTACGAGTTGGAACGTGCCGAGCGGATTGTCAAATACACTTCGCCTACCTATATATATAGAAAGTATTTTTTGGATGCAGATTTGGATGCCAGAGCCGAGAAAATAAATTATTTCAAGCCAAATTTCACTATCGTAATTCACTTTAATGCCGATGCAGAAAATGAGAATCATCTGAAACCTACGAAAAGAAATTACAGCATGGTTTTCGTGCCAGGTTCTTACTTGGCGGGGGAAATGAGTTCGAAAGTAGAGCGTTTTGACTTTTTACGTACTCTGCTGACCGACCATTTGCAGGAGTCCACCCAACTTTCGGAATACGTGATGGAAGCTTTTGAAAATGACTTGAAAGTGCCTGCGGTCAGGAATTACCAAGCACCTGCCTATCTTACCAAATTGAGCATGAAAGTACAGTCTGGAGTTTATGCTCGAAATTTACGTTTGAACAGATTGCTCAACACACCCGTTTGCTATGGAGAAAGCCTGTTGCAAGATAATTTATGGGAAGCCAAAGCCTGAGAATAAACGATTTTAAAAATGGGAAAATTGCTCCAAGAATTGTAGAGGTTGCCAATGCTTATTTAATAGGCATCAAAAAATATGTAGAAAGGCTGAAAGTAAGTAATAAGTGAAAATTGTACCTCGCTTTGGAAGATGGCTTCCCCGGAGGGTAGTGATAAACTGGTAAGGCTAACAAAATAAAAACCATAGCGCAAGCGTCCGCTCAATGCCGTTAAGTTAGTGTGAATTGGTTCGAGCGTGGACGCTCGAACCAGCGTAAAACGCTGGCGCAGGTTCTCAGAACCTGTGCCGAAAATGGAAATCAGTCTCCGACTGAAGACGAATCTCCTTAACTTAATGGCATTGAGCGTCCGCTTGTGCCGAATTATCCATAGAGTAGCCTTACCTCTTTTACACTACCGTTTATTTATTTCCCGTTCCTTACTTGTTTATGATTACCCAACTAAAGCTGTACAAATCTGCATTCTGACGTACATCCAAGTAAAATACCTTTTCAACTAACTTTCTCGCATCAATAAACTTTAAAGCAAAATGAAAACCGTACTCCACCAAAACAAATTCGCCACCCTTTATCTGGACGAACAAATTCCCGCCATCTCCGAGGAATGGCACGGCTCGGCAAGTGTAGAGGAATTTCAAAGCATTCTGCAAACCAAACTGGATTTTTTTGTTGAGTTCAAGAAGCAGTTCGAGAACTTGAGCTGGATTGCCAATGTAATCAGCCTGGAAGTAGATAGGGAAGCCAGAAATTGGGCGAACCAACTTTTTCATAGACAACTCCACCCTTCAGGTGTCAAGCAAATTGCCTTTGTAGTTCCTTCTAAAATCTATGACGAGCTTTCAGAAGAGTTTCATAAAGAGAAAATGGACGTACAAAACGAAATAAGACTTTGCTATTTCGATAGTTATGAAAAAGCTTCGGAATGGTTGAAGTCAACAAATGCAAAAAATGCAAACTTATAATTCGATAATCAAAAACAGTCCTAAAACATGGTAATCTCACAGGAAATACTGATTCAGCAATCTCCAGAAGTAATATTTAACTACTATGCTGATTTCACAAGGCATCATGAATTTATTGATTTATTGCAATCGTGCAAGATTTTGACCGAAGAACCATTCGGTTTGGGTAGCCGGTTCGTGGAAACTGGGGACTCGATTTTGGGCGGATTTTTGGAAATGAAATCCGAGGTGACCAAATTTGAGCCAAATGAAAGGCTTACTTGCGTTTCCATTGACGGAGGGAACAAAATTGAGCAGGATTTGCGAATTCAAGTACAATCGGAAAATGAAAGTTTGGTTACGTTCATTACCACAGTAACTCCTCCCAAAAGCCTTTTCGGCTTCGCTTCTCGCATGGCTTCTGGTTTGTTGGAGTCGAAAGTAAAAGACCAAATGAGCAAGGACAGTCGGAAATTCAAGAATATTTTGGAGCAGATGGCTTAGAAATGGCTATTGAGTAGCCTTTTAAATTTATAGCAAGTCCTTTTCACTAATTAACTTTTCAATCCAACTATAAACTTTGTGCTACGCATAAATTACGCTAATTTTGCAATCCAATTTCAAACTAGTGATTTTGGGATATGGTTTTCTATGCAATAAGACATGATAAGTAGAAGTAGGTATAAAGATTTAATTGATATCATTAACTTATTGTAAGTATCTGATTTTCAATAATATAATTTGATGTCTTTCTGTTTTTCATTTGTACTTAGTTGTATATTTACTCTACCCGACCGTTTTTATAATAATCTGAAAATCAATATGTTGAATTTTTTGGCTGATTGAGGCTTCCAAACCTCGACCCTGTCTGTTTCGAGTTCAAAAACCCGAATACAGAGTGAGTCAAGGCTAAGAAGGCTTGAATAGCGAACCTCAAATGTTAAACAGTCGGATAGAGTATTTTATATTTATAACTACAGAAGAATTTTTTGATTAAACAAGAATGGATACTCCCAAAAGATATACGATAACTGCCGCTTTACCTTATGCCAATGGTCCTTTACACATTGGGCATATTGCTGGTGCTTATTTGCCTGCAGATATTTATGTAAGGTATTTGAGATTGGTAGGCAAAGATGTAGCTTTTGTTTGTGGCAGCGATGAGCATGGTGCGGCAATTACGCTTCGTGCTAAGAAGGAGGGAATTACTCCAAATCAAATTATCAATAAGTATCATAAAATCAATAAAGAGACTTTTCGCAAATTCGGGATTGCCTTTGATATATTCCATAGGACTTCCGAGCCAATTCACCATGAAACTGCGCAAGAGTTTTTTACTAACTTGAATGAGAAAGGTCAATTTGAAGTAAATGAATCGGAGCAATATTACGATGAGGAAGCTGAACAGTTTTTGGCAGACAGGTACATTCAAGGGACTTGCCCAAAGTGCGGTTACGATTCAGCTTACGGAGACCAATGTGAAAAATGTGGCTCGACTTTGAGCCCGACAGAATTGATTGAACCAAAATCTACTTTGAGTGGAAGCAAACCAGTTTTGAGAAAAACGAAACATTGGTACTTGCCACTCAACAAGCATGAAGAATGGATAAAAGAATGGATTGAAAACGGGAATTTGGAAGGAGAAAAACACCATAATCCTGAAGAATGGAAAAAACACGTGTTGGGACAATGCAAATCTTGGATTGATGGCGGTTTGCAGCCTCGTGCCATGACTCGTGATTTGGATTGGGGCGTGAAAGTTCCTTTGGAAGATGCGGAAGGAAAAGTGCTTTACGTTTGGTTGGATGCGCCAATTGGCTACATTTCCGCCACAAAGGATTGGGCAAGTCAGAATGGAAAAGATTGGAAAGATTATTGGCAAAGCGAAGACACGAAGCTTGTTCATTTCATCGGAAAAGATAATATTGTATTTCACTGCATTATTTTCCCAATTATTTTGAAAGCACATGGCGATTATATTTTGCCTGACAATGTGCCAGCCAATGAATTCATGAATTTGGAAGGAAACAAGATTTCCACTTCTCGGAATTGGGCAGTTTGGTTGCATGAGTATATGGAAGATTTCCCTCAAAAGCAGGATGAACTGCGTTACGTCCTCAATTCGCTCGCTCCAGAAAACAAAGATTCTGAATTCACTTGGGCGGAATATCAGGCAAAAGTAAATAATGAATTGGTGGCAGTCTTGGAA
This sequence comes from uncultured Cytophagales bacterium, assembly GCA_963729615.1. GTDB lineage: Bacteria > Bacteroidota > Bacteroidia > Cytophagales > Flammeovirgaceae > JBLIFI01. The sequence goes on along the minus strand of CAVSOI010000009.1, from coordinate 146,445 downwards.
ATTTTGTGAATCGTGCAGTCGTTCTAACTCACAAGTATTTCAATGGCGAAGTGCCTGTAGGCGGAGAGTTGTTGGCTTATGACCAAGATGTTGTAGATAAAATTGCCGAATTTCCACAAGAAAATTTCTGACTTGATTATGCAATATAAGTTCAAAGAAGCTCAGTTTGAGATGATGAATTTGGCTCGTTTAGGCAACAAGTATTTGGCAGATATGGAGCCTTGGAAGTTGGTGAAAGAAGACAAGCAACTGACTGGAACGATTCTGAATTTAGCTTTGCAGATTTGTGCAAATCTCGCTATTCTCTCTCGTCCGTTCTTGCCAAACACAGCAGAGAAACTGGAATATATGCTCGGATTGCGAGATGTTTCTTGGGAAAGAGCTGGAAAAGTAGATTTATTGTCCCCTTACGATAAGTTGAATAAACCTGAATTGCTTTTCTCAAAAGTAGAAGATGAGCAAATTCAGGAGCAATTGCAAAAATTGGAGAAGGCAAAACTGGCTGCTCAACCTGCTGAACCAATTAAGGAAACTGCTACTTTTGATGATTTCATGAAAATGGACATTCGGGTAGGAACTATTGTTCATGCCGAAAAAGTAAAGAAAACCAAGAAGTTATTGAAACTCACTGTAGAAACTGGAGTGGACACTAGAATAGTGGTAAGCGGAATTGCCGAATTCTATAATCCCGAAGATATTTTAGACCAACAAGTTTGCTTGTTGGCAAATCTCGCCCCGAGAGAAATCAAGGGAATAAAATCGGAAGGAATGATTCTGATGGCAGAAGACCGAGATGGCTCACTCTCTTTTGTGAGTCCGACTGATAAATTGGGGAATGGAAGTAAGGTAAGTTAATCAGTTTGCGAAATACGATGTTTGATAAAAATCCAATGGAGAAATCTATTGGATTTTTTTAATACCCAATCCAACCAAAACAATCAGACTCGAAACGCTTAAACTGACAATTGGCGAAATGAAAGAGAGTTCCATTTCCACCAATTTGTTGATGATTTCCGAACCCCAACCGCCAATGAAACCTGCAATAATTGCCCATTTGGCGTAGTTGGAGATAGGTTTAAGTTTCTCTTTTTTAAGAAATAAAGCTAGAATAATTGGGGGAAACAAACCGAGCTGCGCTCCGTAAACTGCAAAAACCATATCTGCCACAGAGAATCCATAATAGGTCAGGATTTCCACAATGATTACGGCAATTAGTGCTACATAAATTAGCAAAACTCTGGAAAGGGTCAATTCCCTTTTCGATTCGAGTCGATTGGCCAAGGAAGTCTTACGGAGTTTGGCTGAAATATCTTCGTAAATGGTGTGGGAGACGGCAATCAGTTGTGTGGAAGCCGTGGAAAGCATCGCTCCGAACAATCCTAATACCACGAGAAAAAGAATGATTTTTCCAAAAATCCCCATTTTCAAGCCCAAGAATGCCAACAAGGTAATCAGCGGATTTTCCCCAGCAACTGGCGTGATGGCAACGTAAACTAGGCAAGCCAAAGCTACCAAAATTGTCCAAGTCAAGGCAGAAATACTTACACTTTTCCCCAACCCTTTCAGCACGGTTCTCGGGATTTTCAGATGCGGAAATCCGTTGCCAAACACTCATATCGGAAGCATAAGAAAGAATGTTGATGATGAAAATCCCGACCATGAATGTTCCCAATCCTGCTCGCCATGAGAAGGTTTTTACTTCGGTAGGGACTTTGTTGAGGTTGATTTCCCAACCGCCATTTTCAGTGACAAAGTAGATGGTGAAAACTGATAACCCAACAAAAGTAGCCAAATGGCAATCATCTGGATTTTATCAGTAACAATTACGGCTCGAAATCCGCCCGCAGAAGTATAGACGAAGGCAACTACAGAGAGAATTGCCACAATGAGCCACTGTGGAAATCCACTAATTAAATCTGCCAAAAAACGAGAGCCAACTGTCAATTCCACAGCAAACGCACCCAAAAATCCGAGACTTGTGCAAATTGCTCCAACCAATGCCAAGGTATCAGACTCGTACTCCAAGCCTAAAAACTCGTGCAAAGAAGGTTTTTTTTCGTAATAAGAAAGTCGCTCCCAAATTTTGGGAGCAATCAATCTGACCACAAAAATCCCTGCCGAAGTAGTGATTACACACCAGAAAAGCCAAACTCCGAAATAGGGGACAAGTTCGTAGAAAGCGACCACCACGGTTGCCAAGGAAATTGTAGTTGCCACGGTGCTTGCCGAAAACTCCGATGAATTGCGGACAGAAGCTTGTTTTCCACCCGAAATGGGCAACATATCTCCAACGCCTTTCGTAGATTTCCCCAGTTTGAAACCTATGAATAGGTAAACTGCGAAAGACAAAATGAGTGCGGAAACAATGGCGAAAAACATTCGGGATTCTGAATAAGTTAAACAAGTTGTGCTATTATTATTTTCGTATGTAACCGATATTGAGAGTCCAAAAATAACTGCATTTATCGGAAATCTACAGAATGTGCTATTATATACTTTTATTTCAATCAAATATTAATAAATGAACTTCATCTCAAAATTTGCACTCGGAATTTCCAGTTATGGCAAGGCATTTAATTTTGTGAAGGAACATCGGCTTTGGAAGTTTCTGATTCTACCCGCAATTCTCAATTTCCTGCTCATTGGTGGAGTGATTTGGTTGGCAATTGGCACTGTGGGAGATTTGCAAGAATTGATTTCAAGCAAATTGGGAATTGGCGAAGATGATAATTGGTGGTCGAAAGTGGCAGACATTTCCCTGAAAATTGTGATGTACGTGCTGACAGCAGTAATTTTTGTGAAATCCTACAAATTTCTAATGTTGCTTTTACTTGCTCCCGCATTAGCTTTGCTGGCAGAAAAAGTGCAAGACGTTTTATGCCAACACGAAAACTCCGTTTGAGTGGAAGCAATTCGTTAGTGATGTTCTGCGGGGAATCGGGATTGCCATTCGGAACTTGGCAATTGAACTTTTGCTATTGGCATTACTCTTTTTCCTCTCCTTCATTCCCATTTTTGCGCCTTTCACTTCCATCCTAATCATTCTGGTGGAGTGCTATTTCATCGGCTTTTCCATGATTGACTACCGAAATGAATATGTTCGCCTTTCTGCTTCCGAAAGTAGAAAAGTGATTAAAAAGCATCGTTTTTTTGCCATCGGAAACGGTTTGGGAATGTATTTAATGCTTGCTGATTCCCTCTGTTTGGAGTGTTATTCGCTCCGCAATTGGCAGTAGATTGCCGGAGGTTTGGGGATTCATAAATTGGAGGGCAAGCAGTTCTCAGAATAGATTTATTCTGAGTTTTGCCATTTCCATAAGATAGGGTTTGCAAACCCTATCCTATGGAAATGAGCTTAACAAAAAAAGGCAGGCGATTCTCAAATGAGAATTGCCTGCCTTTTTTCTAACGTATTATATCTAAAATCTAACCTCTTATCAAATCAAAATTCTCACAGGATTCTCCAACAATTGCTTGAAGGTTTGCAAGAAAGCAGAACCCACTGCGCCATCAACCACTCGGTGGTCGCAGGAAAGCGTTACTTTCATCACATTTCCAATTTTGATTTCCCCATCTTTCACCACTGGAGTTTGCTTGATTCCGCCAACTGCCATAATACAAGCATCTGGTGGGTTTACAATTGCCGTAAATTCCTCAATCCCGAACATTCCCAAATTGGAGATTGTGAAAGTGTTTCCTTCCCAATCAGAAGGCTGGAGTTTTTTGTTCTTGGCTTTTCCGCCCAATTCCTTCACTTCGGTAGAGATTTGCGCCAAAGATTTTGAATCTGCAAAACGAACAACGGGAACGAGCAATCCTTCGTCAACGGCAACTGCCACGCCAATGTGAATATGCTGATTATAGCGAATCGTGTCTCCCAACCAAGAAGCATTTGCTTTCGGATTTTGACGCAAAGCAGAAGCAGCCGCTTTCAGAACCAAATCGTTGAAAGAGATTTTCACTGGGGAAATTTCGTTCATGCTTTTTCTCGCTTCAATTGCCTTGTCCATGTCAATTTCCATGGTCAGGTAGAAGTGAGGCGCAGTGAATTTGCTTTCCGAAAGTCGTTTGGCAATCACTTTTCGCATTTGGGAAACCTTCTCTTCCGTATAGCTTTCCTCGCCAACTGGTGCGGAAGAAATTACGTAAGAACTTTCCGATTGCGCATCTTTCGGTTTTCTCCACTTCTGTTTCGCTTCACTTTTTGCAGGTTTGGCTTGTGGAGTGAAACTTTCGATGTCTTTCTTCACAATTCTGCCATTGTCTCCAGAGCCAGAAATTTCCGATAAATCATAGCCTTTGTCCTCCGCCATTTTCTTTGCCAATGGCGAGGCTTTAATTCTGCCATTTTCTGTAGTGGAAGAAGTATTTACGCACTTTTGTCGGAAGAACCACCTTCGGCAACGGGCATTTTTGTATTGTCAGGTTTTGGCAGAATTCGATTTGTCTTCAACTCATCTGCTTTCGGCTTATCCGCTTTTTTATCTTCTTTTTTGGAAGAGTCAGAAGATTTCTTGTCTCCACCTGATTTTTTGCTGTTCTGAGCATCAATCAGTTTTTGGAAATCCGCATCTTTGTCGCCAATTACGGCAATTACGCCATCAATCGGAACAGAATTTCCTGCTTCTGCGCCAATGTACAGCACCGTTCCATCCACATAATTTTCCAATTCCATCGTGGCTTTATCAGTTTCGACTTCCGCCAAAATATCTCCAGAACTAACTTCATCGCCTACTTTTACGAGCCAAGAGGCAATCACGCCTTCTTCCATGGTGTCGCTCATTTTTGGCATCAGAATCAGTTCTGCATCAATATCGGAAATGTCAATTTCTTCGTTATCCGAATTCCAGAATCATGTCCTAATCTTCAGAAGAATCGCTTTGTCAATCTTCTTCTCGGTCGGGAAGATTCTGCGCTTGGCTTGGAATCTCCTTTCCTTCGATTTTCCGCCAAAAGGTCGCTGATATCTCTCGCCTTCCTCGCCCAAAATGTAGAGCAATCCATCTACGGGAACGCCTTCTTTTTCTTTGTGTGCAATGTGCAAAATGGTTCCGTCATCGTAAGCTTCCAGTTCCATGGTGGCTTTGTCGGTTTCGATTTCCGCCAAAATATCTCCAGAGCTTACTTCATCGCCCACTTTTACCAACCAAGAGGCAATGACGCCTTCTTCCATTGTGTCGCTCATTCGGGGCATTTTAAATGCTTCAGCCATAACTTTTTTATATGTATTGATTTTAAAGTTTCAATTTAGGAACAGTAAAATAAATAACTTGCACATTTCTTCTTGCTTCTTTTTGGTCTATCCTTCGTTAAAAAGTGTGCCGTAGCGATGCTATGCCTACAATTTTTCCCGCCTAGACTAGCCTCAAAAATAAACTTCGATAAATGCACATTTTATTTTTTCATTGTTCCTTAGGGTGTGAGAAAATCCCACAGGCGATTTAGAAAACCGCTTTTTTTATTCGTTGTATTATCCTCTGGAAAAGAATTGTTTTGAATCAAAATTTTTCAACTCCTATCTTTCTCAATCACAAATCTCTAAACTCTGCTCCTTTTTTTCCGATTACTGCAATTATTCCATCTATTCTTACCGATTCATCTTTATTTGCGCCTTTATACAGAAGAAAGCCTGACACAAAAGCTTCCAACTCCATAGTTGCCTTATCAGTTTCAACCTCCACAATCACATCTCCTGCTGTTATATAATTTCCAAGATTAAATTTCCAATGACTAATTTTACCTTTAGTCATTTCCTTACTCATCTTTGGCATTAAAACCATCTGCTCCATCAGGATTTAGTAATTTAGGCCAATTCAATTTAGTCCTTTCAATATTGACTTAACTGTACTTCTTTCTACTTCTTTCTCGCCAATTACACAAAGTAAATCATCTGTTTTCAATTCTGTATTTCTCCTTTGTAGCAATATGTAGTATTTCCCCTTCGGTATAAGACTCCAACTCTAAAGTAGCGATTCCAAAGTTCCAGCTCAGCAATCACATCACCAATTTTTACAGAATCACCAACTTTAATAAACCATTTGGAAACATAAGGTAAATCATCCGAAAGCTCACTAAAATCAGGCATTTTCACTTCTACACTTTTCCCAATCATATTAAGTTGGTTTTTTTCAAGTGGTTGGAGTTACTAACTCCAAATTACCTGCTTAGTTTCATAATCCAATCTCTATCCCAAAAATAACAGAATAATCTTTTTATCGGAATGATGTGCGGAATTGTTTTGGATTAGATTCGGAATGATGGTTCCAAATCCTACTCTGAAAGTCATTATTTTGAGTGTGAAATTCGTACAAATTCAGCGAAAAATCAGATAGAAATATGGAAACGGTTGCGGAGAACTCAAATAGCAAAATACAAAGGAGTAAGATAGGAAAATCCAAGTAAATGGTTATTGCGGGGCTTTCTTCTTCTGATGCATCAGTCTCCTGATTTCGTGTTTTTGTTTTTGTTTCTTTCTTTCTACTGCATTAAAATTCTTAGCCGTAGCTATGGCTATGCTTGCAAATTTTGCTTTGCAGAATAAAGTAATATTCAAAAAAAAATACAGACACGAAATTAGAACTCAATGCACAAAACATTATCTACGAAAATATTCGTAGATAATGTTTTGATATTACGAAGTCTTTCGTATGTTTGTAGTACGAAAGATTCGTAATTAATAAAAGTGTCAAATTAATTTAAAACAATTGAAAAATTTATTCGTATTACTCGTACTCGTTTTGGTTGGCTTTCCATGTTTCTCTCAAAAGCTGAAAGTGGTTGAGCAAGATTATGATAAGGCGTTGAAATTAGCGAAAGCGGAAAACAAACTCTTATTGGTCGATTTTTACACCACTTGGTGCGGTCCCTGCAAAAAAATGGATAAGCTGATTTTCAAGAATGATTCTATCAGCAAAGAGTTGGCAAAAGATTTTGTATTGCTCAAATACGATGCAGAGAAAGACAGCGTATTCCATCTCTCCAAAAAACATCATATCAACAGCTATCCAACTTCTTTAGTGCTGAACAAAAATGGGTATGTTGTGAACAGAAAATATGGATATGCAGGAGAAGAATTTGAAGAAATGAATAAAGATCTATCGGAGTTTTTTGAAAAATCAGTTGAACTGAATGCCAAGAAACATTTCCTGAAAGGCTATTCCAATCAAATTGATGGTTTTGGCTACCCCAAATTCTATGTAGATTATGTGAATAGAACTGATACTAAATCCAAGAAAAGGGAAGATTTCAAGGCGTTTTGGGAGCAGGAAAGGGATTTTCTCTCGGAGAATGACTTTTCTGTATTAGCTTATTTTTCTATGGATGTTCCTGATAATGTGGCACAATCATTTCTCCAAAATAAAACAAAGCTTATCGATTTGTACGGAATCCAAGATGTGGACATTATTGCTTTCTTCATCAGCATGACTAAATTTGATGAAGCAGTAGATGCGAAAAGCCGAAAGAAGTATGAGGAAGCAGTTGCTTACTCAAAGCAAGCACTGGACGAGGAATCCTCTAATAATTTGTTGGCGATGTACCAAGATGAATTAAAAGAACTCGAAAAATCAGAAAACAGATAGAAACCATGGCAAAAAACACAAAACCTACCGAATCCGAATTGGAGATTCTGAAAGTGCTTTGGGAACAAGGCGCATCTACCGTGCGGGAAGTGAACGATGAGCTTTCCGAAAAGCGGGAAATCGGTTACACCACCACGCTGAAAATTATGCAAATCATGACGGAGAAGAATTTGCTCAATCGAGATTCTTCTAAAAGAACCCATGTTTTCACAGCAAATGTTTCCGAGCAGGAAACACAGCAAAAGCTATTAGATAAATTGCTTGGATTCTGCCTTTGGAGGTTCTGCATTGAAATTGGTCATGCAGGCTTTGGGAAACAAGAAATCGTCTGATTCTGATTTGAAAGAAATTCGAGAATCTGCTGGATGATTTGGAGAAAGAGAATAAAAAATGATTTGTAAATGTGCAGATATGTAAATTTGGGTAGTGGTAAACTGGTAAGGCTAACAAAATAAAAATCATAGCGCAAGAGTCCGCTTGTGCCGAAATATCCAAAGAGCCTTACCTCTTTCACACTACCTAAATTTGAAAATGAAAGCTCAAGCCTGTCAGAAATGAACTTCTAACAAACATAGCGTTTATTTCATACAGAAATTTGCTTCGTTTTACCATTTTACTTTCTTCCTATTTTACTATTTAAATTGTGTCAAATTAAACTACTATCAAAATGAATTATCTATCTGAAAATATTTTCAGTCAACCATTCACCGAAGCATTCGGGTTGACTATTATGCACTCGCTTTGGCAAGGCGCAGTCATTGCCTTGTTGCTGGCTTTCGTGCTTTTCCTTTTGCGAAAAGCCTCCTCAAATTTGAGGTATTGGATATCCTTTGGAGCATTAGTATTGTTTGGAATAGCCTCCACAACCACCTTTTTATTAGAGTATCAGGCTTCTGAAAAAAGATACGCTGTCTCTACTATTCTTGAAGAAAATACCGAACAATTACAGCAGGCTGTTTTTGGTTTACTCAATCAGAATGTAACTGAATTGAAGGGAACTGAATTGTCTGAATGGCAAAGCATTTTGCTTGAAACTGCGAGTTATTTCCAAAGTCATTCCCCTCTAATTGTTACTTGCTGGGCTTTGGGAATTCTACTTGCTTTCGCTCAGATTGGCTGGAGGATATACTTTTGCCCAAAGAATGAAATCCTACAAAACTCGCCTGCCCGAATCTGCTTGGAGTGCGAAAATGAATGAAATTGCTCATAAAATCCAACTAGATAAATCTATAAAATTATTGGAGTCTGGAATTGCAAAAGTTCCGATGGTGATTGGACATTTCAAGCCTGTGGTACTTTTGCCTTTGGGAATGTTGGCAAGCATGACTCCAAACCAACTGGAAGCAGTTTTGGCGCATGAATTGGCGCACATCAAGCGGAATGATTATTTGGTAAACCTGTTGCAATCTGTTTTGGAAACCTTGTTTTTCTACCATCCTGCCATCTGGTGGATTTCGGCTTGCATTCGTGAGGAGCGTGAAAATGCCTGCGATGATATTGCCGTGGAGGTGTGCGGAAACTCACTCGTATTTGCAAAAGCACTGGCAAATTTGGAGCAAATGAGTATGGGAACAGTTCGCGCCAATTTGGCAATGGCTTTTTTTGGTAAAAAAGGTTCTTTACTAAACAGAATTGCCAGATTGGCGGGCAAACAAAAACGGAGAATCAACTTGCCAGAAGGCTTGATTGTACTTTGTCTGATTACGCTCACACTATTTTCGTTCGGATTTCAAAACAAAAATATTGATGAGAAGGAAAATAACCCCGATAAGAAGGAAAATATGCCGTAATAAAGAGGACGACGAATTTGGGGAGTTTGAAACAGTGTCTGACAGTACAAAAAAGAAAGAAAACAAGCTAGGAAATTACAAAAGCAAGCTGAAAAAATGCAAATCCAAGCTGAGAAACTCCAACAGCAAGCGGAAGAAAAGCAGAGGCAAGCCATTGATTTGCAGAAACAAGCAATAAAAGAACAGGAAAAAGCATCAAAATTTGCAAGTGAAGCATTCTTGGATTTGAAATTTCCTGATTTGCCCGAAGAGCGTTTCGGATTGAGCAATAACAACAAAGTGTTTATCAATTCACCAAAGCACGGAAAGTCAACCAAATCTGGTTGGGAGCAAGTGATTCTCGTCCAAAGGGAAACCCAAGCCAATGAAAACTTTACCGTGGTCGCTACCACAGTCTGATGTCCAAATCAGGAGAAAAACTGCTTTACAATGAAGAAAAGAATTTGTGGGTAATCAAAAAGCCAAACGGAGAATTGGATGGAACTGGAAGAAAAACTTCCCATTTCGATTTAAAGGGAAATGCGAACATATCCCCAAGCCTTTCGAAAGGCGATTTGCTCAATCATTTCGGCGATGAACTGAAATTCCCGAATTGATTATTCAATCAAACCGATTTAGAAACCCTCGATTTCTGTCTGGTTTAGACAGTCCGAATGTGAAAATGGATAGTACGATATTGGCGATGTGAAAAATGCTAGAAACTGGAAATGGAGTTGGTAAGCGAAAAAATGAGGAGCAAGAAAAAAGACTTGCTGCACTAAAGGAGATGAGCTTGAACAAATAGCGGATTTGCGCAAACGTAAATCAAGCTTGCTTAGAGACTCATCATTGTGAAGAAGCAGCAAATTTTTAAAGATGATTCGATAGAATTGAGAGATAAGTTCATCGCTACGGGAATCCGAGTGGTCAGAAATCAACAAGCAATACTTGAAGTAGAGGCAAAAAGAATTACTGACATTTGACACGTAAAAGTATGACATCTTGCGAGACAAATATCGCAAGCGGTTAGCAAATGGAGCGATTGCTGAAAGGTAAAATAGAGATTGAAAAAATAAAAGTGTCTATTACCTCCTAAATACAATGATCCGTAGCGTACGGTTTCAAACACTACGCACGGAAATAATTCATACAGAAATCTGAGGCAATTGCTAAAAGCCGCTGCCAAAGGATAATGTGAATTGAAACAATTATTTCGAAAGGTAAAATCACGAAAGTATAAGCACTTGATTAAAGAGAGTCTCTGCTGAAAAAGATTCTTCTGCAACCTTAACCAAGACTTAGGCTATCAAAATTTTTTATTTCTTAATATGCTTATACTCTTGCACCTATCTAATGCGTAGGCTTATCAGGCACAGGCGCACTCGCATGAAATCCATTGAAAATTCTTTCCGCATAATTATCGAGCAATTCCAAAATCTTGTCTTGGCTGTCCGATTGGAAAATGAAACCGATGTGGTTTTCCTCGTTCATTTTCCACCAAATTTCCGAATCGGTAAATCCAGAAGTATCAGGATGCTGAAATTTGCTCAGGCTGATGACAATTCCCGAATATTTTTTCTGCGATTTTGGAGCTTTGTATTTCTCGCCACGAGCCACTGCTGTCTCCAATTTCGCCCATTCTTTCCATAAATTCACGCCAGAAGAAGCCTCCACCATTTCCGCCAAATGCGCTCCGCCCACTCTCGAAGAAGTCTCCAAAAATAGCAACTCGCCCGTTTCGTGAGATTTGATAAATTCAGAATGCGAAGCGGAATCCACCATTCCGAAATGCTTCATTACCTCTTTGTTGATTTTCTGCAAGGCTTTATCATCTGCCGAGCCATATTGTCACCGTTGCCGAACGGAAAATCCCGCCACCGTGCGCCACTTCCATAGGCGTATTCACATATTTGGAGGAATTGGTAAACACAATTTTGCCTTCATGCGAAAGCGTATCGACATGGATAAACATCGCCAGGCGCAAATCGCTCCACCAAATAACGATGCCTTTTATCTCCCAAACCATGAATAATTTCCCAGAGCTGTTCTTTATTATGCGCCTTTTTGATTCCCGTGGCAGATGCCTCCGAACGAGGTTTCACGAGCCACGGAGCGGGAACTGTATCCGCAAAATGATTCACTTCATCATCGTTGAAAATCGGCGCTGAATTCAGGAACGGCAATTCCAGAATCTTTCGCTTTCATTCGCATTGCCAACTTGTCTCGGAAATAACGGCTTGTAGTGTCTCCCATCCCCGGAATTCGGAAATGCTCCCGAATATTTGCCACTCGCTCCACATCAAAATCATCTAACGCCACCACTCGGTCAATTTTCTTGCTTCGCATCACGTACGCCAAACCATTGAGCAAATCTTTCATATCCCAATTCTTGTCCGTGTCTTCCTCCACATAAAAAATCTCGTCAATAGATTCCCGAGGCCAAGGCTTGTCCTCCAAGTTTTTGGCAGTGAGCAAATAAACCGTATTTCCCGCTTCCTTGCAGGCTTTCATAAAATCTGCTCCCTTAAAATAGCAGGAAACGCAAAGAAAAGTAGTTGATTTTTCAGACATAAAGAAAGTAGTGAGTAGTGAGTAATTAGTATTGGGATTAAAATTTGCTCAAAATTTGCAAATACGCAAATAGTTGGGGGATTTAGACAGGATTATTTTTATGCAAAGGCGTGAGGAAACACAAGTTTCCTTCATATTTGAGCAAAAAGGTAAAAACAAAAGTGAGTTCCTCGGACTGGCTAAAAGCCCTCCGAGTGGTCGAACGAATGCGAAATGAATAATTCTCTGCCATCAAACCCGACACGGTTTTAACAGAAAAATAGTTTGGTTGGATTTCCCAAGTCGCCAATTGATGAGGTGTTTCAAAATCCAGCGAATCCTCCCTAAACCAACTCCCGAGCTAAACCGCTGTCAATCTTGGGGGCTTGTGGAAAGTTGAAAGTCTTGCAGTTTCTGCAAAAATCAATGAGCAATCAAATTCAATGAGCCATAGTCCCCAATATTGAAGGCGGAGGAGATGAATCTTGCTTTGTTTCTGTACCTTGAACTAATAAAAGACGCATTAGAAATGCTTATCCTATTTTACGGTGCGCATTAGAAATGCGACCGAGCTGGGTTATCAGTCCTAAGTATTACAATAATTCTATTTTATTTTTGAGTTCATTCTGTTCTTCATAAGTCATACTATCGATAGATGCTTTAAATATTCCTTCGTTATCTTTTGGCTCGGAAGTTCGGCAACTGTCCAATACTGCTTGTATAAAATCTTGCTTTCTTTTTGGAATATCCGTTTTGTGCAACATGCCGATTTCACGAATAGCTTTTTTCAGTCCTAATCTGAGTTGAGGAATGCTTTTCACACTTTCTTGTGCGTATTCTACAGCATTTTCGTATCTCCTATAACTTTTTTCCATAAATTTTAAATGGTTCATATATCCTGTAATTTTGAGATAGTTCTCTCCTAAAGTCGAGATGACATTCTAACTCAATCATTCAAGTTGTAACTTATAGGAGTTGCATCAAATCATCGCATCCTCAAATCAACACATCTGCTCGGTCGCAATTCCATTGCGCACCGAAGCTAGCTTCGCATCTTTGATGCCATTGTATGTAATTCCCCAAAATCAACTAAAATCCGCATCCACATTAATATCCAACCTTTTTTCAGGTTCTTTCATCTTTGTGTTTTGATTTTTTCCTATGAAATGGTCTGATAATCAGTCGAATGCCTCTATCATAATTGATGAAATTCCAAGTCCAGTTAATGAAAGTAACCAACTTGTTTCTGAATCCGACTAAGGTAATGAGGTGGACGAACATCCACATGAACCAGGCAATTGCGCCTTGCGTTTTGAAATTGCCGACTTCCACCACGGCTTTGTTTCTGCCAATGGTTGCCATCGAACCTTTGTCGAAATATTTGAAGGGTTTGGTTTCCTTTCCTTTCAGTGTGGAGATAATGTTCTTCGCCACATTTTCGCCCATTTGCATTGCCACGGGCGCAACCATTGGGTGTCCTTTCGGAAATTCCTCGGTTTGCATGGAAGCCACATCGCCAATGGCAAAAATATCTTCGTAACCGTTTATTTGGTTAAACTCGTTGACTTTCAGGCGGTTGCCACGCACCACTTCATCTTTGGAGATTCCTTCTACCACATTTCCTTCCACTCCAGCCGACCAAACGAAATTTTTGGCTTTCAGGCTCTTATTTTTATCTGTGGAAATTGTTAAGCCATCATAGCCCGTTACTTGGGTTTTAAGCCAAACAATTACGCCTAATTTTTTCAGGTATTCATGCGCTTGATTCCCAGATTCTTTGCTCATTCCTCCTAAAAGTGCGTCTCCGGCCTCAATCAAATGCACTTCCATTTTCCGCACATCCAATTCTGGGTAATCGTTGGGGAGAACGTGCCGTTTCAACTCGCCCAATGCGCCCGCCAATTCCACCCCTGTTGGTCCGCCACCCACAATTACGAAGTGCATGTGGCTTTCCCGAATATCATTGTCCATTTCCAAAGTGGCTCGCTCGAAATTCTGCAAAATCAAACTCCGCAAATCCAATGCTTGCGAGACAGATTTGAGTGGCATGGCATTCTGTTTCACATTTTCGATTCCGAAAAAATTAGTGCGTGAACCTGTGGAAATCACTAAATAGTCGTAATGAATTTCCCCGATGCTCGTATAAATGAGCTTCTCCTCCGTGTTGATTCGCTCCACTTCTCCCATTCGGAAATGCACGTTATTCTGTGTTTTGAATATTTTCCGAAACGGATAAGCAATTGAATCAGGCTCCAACCCTGCGGTGGCAACTTGATAAAGCAATGGTTGGAAGGTATGGTAATTATTTCTGTCAAACAGAACAACCTGAACATCAGCTTTCCGTAGTTTTTTTATCAACTCCAACCCACCGAATCCACCGCCAATAATGACAACTCTGGGAATGCTCAAATCTGGAACGTTTATCTTTTTCATGGTCTATGCAAATTAATATAGTATTCTTGTAGATTTCGGAAATGCAAAATGCCAATTCACTTTTTCCTCCATTCAAAACTAATCAAAAACTCATAGTGTTTCGACAAAAACAATGCAAACGTGAGCTCTTTTAAAAAGAGTTGTGTTTTCTGTTGGATTGAGCCATTCGATATTCATTTCCAAGTCATTTGCTTAACTTTGCAAGGTTTCAAAAAAATAGGATAGAAGCCTGTTGGTCTTGCAAGTATTTACTATTTACCCCAATTATGAGTTGTGTATTTGATAAGTACAATTATTGATTGGGGAAATTAAGACAGGGTGGCCTGGCCATTAAGAATTAAAAATTAAAAATGACTTAAGTAATTGTTAATCAGTAAATTATGTTATTTTATTTAGCCAAACTATTGACATACGGTTTTTAATTAAATCAAAAAATAGTGCAATATATTAAATCTTAATTTTTGACCACACTAAAAAAATTATAGTTAACCTACTGATAATCAATTTTTTAAACTCATTATTCGGGTTGTTTATTTGACTTTTTTGAAATAAAAGGTTCATGTTTTTTCATTTCTTAAATTGTACGGTATTAGAGATTATGAACACTAATTTATTACTGCCCAACGTCTGGCAGGGTCTGCGACCTCTGCCAGCGTATGTTTTTCGCTCTATTCATAAATTCTATTATTTAGAGTATGTTTGAATCGACTTATTTTTGTTTTCTACGGCTTTTCAAAAATCCTTTCTCCGTTATTTTCTCCTCACATAGCTTTGGCTATGTGTTTCTAAAATGCCTAGGAAGCCTGTTTTGAACATCTCGTAAAATTCCCGAAAAATCAATCCAAACATACTCTTAAGGACTAATCGTACATCGTAATTCGTAAATCAATACATCTGACAATATAATGGAAGGAAAAGTAGTCATTATCACAGGCGGTTCATCGGGAATTGGGAAGGCGTTGGCGGAAGAGTTCGGTAGAAAAGGCTCCAAAATAGTCATTACGGGAAGGAAAAAACCTGCCTTGGATGAAACAATTGCCAGTTTAACGGTTGAGGGAATTGATTGTTTTGCAATCCAAGCAGACCAAAGCGTAGAGGAAGATAACCAACGAATGGCGGAAAGAACACTCGAAAAGTATGGGAAAATTGATATTCTCATCAATAATGCGGGAATCAGCATGCGTGCTTTATTTGAGGATGTGGATTTGGATGTAATCCGCAAAGTGATGGATATTAACTTTTGGGGCGTGATTTATGCCACAAAATACTGCCTGCCAGAAATCCTCAAAAGCAAAGGTTCTGTGGTGGGAATTTCCTCCATTGCCGGATTCAGAGGTTTGCCCGCTCGTGCAGGTTATTCGGCTTCTAAGTTTGCGCTAAATGGATTTCTGGAAGTTTTGAGAACGGAAATGCTAAAAAAAGGCGTTCATGTATTAACGGCAAGCCCAGGATTCACGGCTTCCAATATCCGAAAATCTTCGCTTACTTCCGATGGCAGTTCGCAAGGAGACTCGCCACGCAACGAAGGGGAAATGATGACTTCCGAAGAATGTGCCAGCAAGATTTACAAAGCAACCAAGAAGCGAAAAAAGCAACTGATTATGACCACACAAGGCATTTTCACAGTCTGGATGAACAAGCTTTTCCCTGGCTTCATGGACAAAATCGTTTATAATGTAATGGCGAAGGAGGAGGATTCTCCGTTTAAATAAGCTTTGGTTGATGATAAATGTCAATTTCATGACTATTTCGGTTTTAATCTTGATGGAGTGATAAGTCTTGTAAGTTATGCTGTTTCCGTAGAACAGGCTTTGCAAACCCTGTTCTACGGAAACAATCACGATTTTTGACAGCTTTTAAGTAAGTGAAATCAAATTCTGCTTTCTGTCAATATTCAGCTTTTTAGAAACAGTAAGTGCTTGGATAGAAATAGCCTTGTAATTAAGATTTTAAAGTATCTGAAAATCCGTTTGTTATTTGTTTTCTTGATACATGATACTTTTGTCTTGTTACTTAGTAGCAAGTAATAAAACACCTATCTTCCCCAAAAAACTCCCTATTTTCCATTGTGAATTTCCACTATTTTCGCCTAACTTGTTTTGTCAGGGTAAAGCTTGTCTTTGTCTTGTATGAAAACCATTGAACCAAACTAACGAATCACTTGAAAAGAAAGGCATTACTTTTCTTCAACAAAATTCTGATTGCCTTTACGCTTTTGGCGTATGGCTGTGCCTTTATTTCTCCAGAAACATTTTGGCTGGCAGGATTTGTGGCGTATCTCATTCCCGTATTCTTCCTTTTCCACTTTTTCTGTTTGTATGCTTGGTGGAAGCTCGACAAGAAAAAGATGTTGCTTTCGGCATTGACCTTGCTGATTGGCTACAAATTCATTTTCTCGACCGTGGCAATCAATTTTGATAACACCTCAAAGTCAGATTTTTCTGTGTTATCCTACAATACGAGAGTTTTCAATGTCTATGACCATTTGAACGAAGGAAATCATTCGTCCGAGAAAATGCTGGATTGGGTAAAAAACGATGATTCGGATATAAAATGCTTTCAGGAGTATTACAACCTGACTAGCTCCGAAACCTTTAACTCCACCCAAAAAATAAAGAATGGTGGGCAATATTATGCCTATGTTCAGCCTCGATTAGTGAGTAAAAAACAGGAGTTCGGCTTGGCAATTTTCAGTAAGTTTCCAATCATAAAAAAAGGTCGGATTGAGTTTTCCGAAGCCAGTAGCAATGATGCCATTTTTGCCGATGTCGTGATTGAGAAGAAAGACACTATCCGAATCATCAATATTCATTTGCAATCTATGAGTATTGATGAGAAAAATCTGACGAATACCGATGAGTGGAAATCAAATGCCAAATCTTTGGGGAAAAGCCTGAAAAGAGGATTTATCGCCCGAGCAAAGCAGTTGGATGCAGTAGAAAAATACGTGTTGGAAAGTCCACACCGAGTAGTTTTATGTGGCGATTTGAACGATACACCTTATAGCTATACCTATTTCCGACTCCTGCAAACGCTTAGAAGCACTTTTGAACACGCAGGCAATGGTTTCGGATTCAGTTACAATGGCAAGCTTTTCTTCCTCCGAATTGATAATCAATTCCATAGCAAAGATTTGTTCCCGTCAAATTACGAAACACTCCGAAGTGTGAAATTCTCCGACCATTTCCCAATCAAAGGATTTTATAGATTTGAGGAGTAAGCCCAAGTACAAAATAGTAAAACAGCAAATTGAAAATTAGGTAAGAGTATGTTTGGAGTAACTACTCGGGTTGTTTAAATTATTGATTTTCAATATGTTACAAATTGCACTAAGAATTTAAGTGTAACTTTTAAATTGAATTAGTATTTTATAGTCGAAATAATTTGAATAAGTGCTCAAATTAGCCAAATATGCTTTGAATAGTACAATAAAAGAACCTAGTAAGAAATAGTACAATATGTATGAAAATAGGTAAAATAAGACATTATGCTGTTTTATGGGCTAGAATCGCTTAATTTTTTTAATTCGCCAACTCGCCAATCCACCAATTCGCCAACTGATTAGTTACTGTTTGGATTGATTTTTTGGGAATTTTACGAGATTTTCAAAATAGGCCAACACATAGCCAAAGCTATGTGGGGAGGAAATAACGAATGAAGCATTTTGGAAAAGCCGTAGAAACCAAAAATAAGTCGATTCAAACATACTCTAAGTACAAGTACAAAATAGAAAGTCGCCATAGTAAATTATGTATTGATAATCAGTATCTTACAAAAGATAAGATGTTACGATAATTTCGTCTGACTACTTACTGCGTATGTGATTTATGTTTATTGCCTTTGCAAAATGGAAATAGATTTCGATAAATTCAAGGTATTGCAATATTGCGACAAAATACATGTTTGATTTCATATCAAAAAAAAAGTGGTTCAATCGTTAATTTGGGTATTGAGTACAATTTTGATTTTTGCTTGTTGTGCAAGCGTGAACGCTGGCGCAGGTTCTCTGAACCTGTGCCGAACAATGGAAATCAGTCTCTGACTGAATTTTATCCCTTAACTTAACGGTATTGAGCGGACGCTTGCACTATGGTTTTTTGTTTGTTAGCCTTACCAGTTTATCACTACCCAAAATCTACTTTATGCAAGTTCTTTGTCTGATTTCTGTAAATTCAACCAAAATCAGACACCAATTATGAATTCACTCAAGATTTTCTACCAAATAGACAAGCCCAAAAATGGAAGACGTTTTGCTGTGGGCGATATTCATGGTTGCGCCAAAACTTTCAGAAAGTTGGTAATTGAGGAATTGGAACTCACAAAATCCGACCAATTGTTTCTGTTGGGAGATTATATTGACAAAGGTCCTGACAGTAAGGGTGTGTTGGATTTCATTTTTGAACTTCAGGCAGAAGGTTTTCAAATTTATCCAATTCGGGGGAATCACGAGCAAATGCTTTTGGATAGTGTGGAGAATGACAATCCGAGAGTATTTGAGAGAATTTTGAGACTCAATAAAATCCGAAACTTGGCAGATGAGAATGGAAAAGTCTATCCGAAATACTTGGAATTTATGCGTTCCCTAAAATATTATGTCATTCTCGATGGTTTTTATTTAGTTCATGCAGGAGTGGATTTTGCCAAAGAGAATATCTTCGGAGATTTGCACAAACTTTTGTGGGTTCGCCCAAAGGAGTTCGATGCAGAATTGGCAAGCCAAAAGTTGGATGGCAAAAAAGTGATTCACGGACATACTCCAACTTCCATAGAAGCCATTCAGCACCAAATTGAAAACCGTGAGCAATTTATCTGCTTGGATAATGGCTGTTGCGATATTTCCAAGAAACGCAAAACTTTCGCAGAAGGGGAAATCGGCAGATTATGTGCCTTGGATTTAGATAGTTTTGAACTGGTTGAGGTTTGGAATATTGATTCTGTGAGGAGGGTTCGAAAAATCTAATCGATTCCTTCTATTTGGTCATGATACACATTCACCAGCTTATTCAGTTTGCTTGCTTCAATAACCTTATTCCAAATGGAGTTCATGAGAGAGTGAAAGTCTTTCATTTTCATATTTCCGAATTTGATATGAATAACTCGAGGAGGTGGAGATGTAATCAAAATACGGTTGGAGAAATCGCTGTCTTTGGTCACAATAGTCAAATTATTCGCTGTTGCATATTCCCAAATTGATTGGTCGGTTGCTTTTGAATCTACATCTAGTTGATGTGTATATTCTTCCGTATTCCAAAGACTAAAATAGTAGGGTAAGTTTACATCAATTATATATTTCTCTTTCATGCTGCCATTACCCAGAAAGTGTACTTTTTATCCATCATCAGAAGCGCAAAACTCTTACAAGCCTCTATATCTGCTGCTTCTAAAAATGGATATTGTTCCAGTATTTCCTGTTCGGGAGTTCCTGCAAAAATAAACTCTAATACAGTCTGAACCGTAATTCTATGACCTCGAATAGTAGGCTTCCCATTACAAACAGTATCAATTATTGTGATTCTTTCCATGTTATTCAATTGATAAGCTATACTAACTCAAATATACGATTTTATCAGTAATTTCAGCAGTAGTGAAACATCAAAAATACCTAATTTTCAGTTTTTATTGAAAATAATATTAGTATTTAATGCAACGACCTTAAATATAACTGTTCCACTTTTTCCCTTGCCCAAGGTGTTTTCCTCAAAAATTTCAAACTTGAATTCATAGATGGATTGCTAGTGAAACATCTGATATTTATTTTCTCGCCAAGTATCTCCCAGCCATAGTAATCTACCAAATAGTTGAGAATATCTTTCAGCTTCACGCCATGAAGTGGCTCGTTTGAGTGGTCAAATTCTGGGTTCTTATTTTCGTCCATAGTATTTTGAGTGGTTTGGATTTTATAAAATCAAGGTAAATCCTCCTAATCCTATAAATCATGGTTTACCTTTGCGCTCCACAAAAATACAAAATCCAAACTCCAAGTGCCAAAACCAAACTTCAAAAAGCTCAAACAAATTCTCGACCCGAAAGTGTTGGAGTACAATCAGAAAGGATTTGTGAAAGACGATCCGATTTCCATTCCGCACAAATTCAGCAAACTCCAAGACATTGAAATCATGGCTTTTTGGTCTGCCATGCTCGCCTGGGGACAGCGAATTACCATTATCCGGAAGTCTGAGGAGTTGGTTTCTCTAATGGATAATTCTCCCCACGATTTCATGCTCAATCATGAAGAATCGGATTTGAAAAGGTTTCTATCTTTCAAACATCGAACTTTCAACGATATAGATACTCTATATTTCTTGGCTTTTTTCAAAGATTTCTACAGCAAGAATGACTCTTTGGAGACAGCATTCTCCAAACATCTAAATCCAACCGACATTACTATAGAAAATGGTTTGGTCGGATTTCACAACCAGTTCTTTAGTTTGCCAGATTTCCCCGCTCGCACAAAAAAGCATGTGGCAACTCCCGCCAGAAAATCTGCCTGCAAGCGAATTTGCATGTTTCTCCGATGGATGGTCAGGCAAGATTCGTACGGAGTGGATTTCGGACTTTGGAATAAAATCAAGCCTTCGCAACTCGTTTGCCCGCTCGATGTGCATGTGGAGCGAGTGGCCAGAAGTCTGAATCTGATAACCAGAAAGCAGACCGATTGGCAAACGGCTTTGGAATTGACAACCAATTTGAGGAAGTTAGACAAGAAGACCCTGTAAAATATGATTTCGGACTTTTTGGAATGGGATTGGAGAAATCTTACTGAAAAGTTCCCTTTTTTTCAAAAAATAGATTTAATGAACTATTTTCAGTAGAATTTATTATTATTTAACAGTCTGTAAATCAGTAAATTGACTCTATTTTGGTTTTTAAACTAATTCAATATAAAGAAAGGAAAGGCAGATTAGGTACAGTTATTGACTAATGAACATTTGTATAAATAGTTGAGGGAAAGTCAATTATTTTGAAATAGAATTACGCAAAAGTTTTTCATTCATATAAATTTGGCATTATTTTGAAGGCTTAGTAAAGCGAATAGCCATTTGTAAAAAAGGAAATAAACTATGAATAAGTTTAAAAGTTACTACTCACTCATTGGATGTTTAGCCATTGCCTTGATGGTGTCCAGTTGTGGAAATAAAGGTGCAAATCCCACAAGTTATGAGCCAGGCAAATCCAGTACGAAAACTGGGATTGACTTCGCATCAGGCAAAGATGACCAAGAAGGTGCTTTTGCCGTTCGTGATTTCAACGGACAGCCTGACGGGCCAGATTTGGTTTTCATTGAAGGCGGTCGTGTAATTCTTGGTTCTTTCGAGGAAGATATTTTGAATGCGAGAGACAACTTGGAGAGAACAGTAACGGTTGCTTCGTTCTATATGGATGAAACAGAAGTTGCCAATATCCATTGGTTAGAATACTTGCATTACGCAAAAGATTCTGGTCAACAATATTATGAGGAGGCTCTTCCAGACACAACGGTTTGGGCTAAGGAGTTGGCTTATAATGATCCTTATGTAGATCATTACCTACGTTACCCAGGTTTCAGGTATTTCCCAGTAGTAGGCGTTTCTTGGTTGCAAGCAAGCAATTACTGTGTGTGGAGAACCACTATGGTAAACAGAAACTTGGCAATGGCCAATGGAACTGAAGAGGAAGTAACTACTGCCGAAAGTGGAGGTAGAATTCCTTTGGAATCAGGTATTGTTTTGCCAGCCTACCGTTTGCCCTCAGAAGCAGAGTGGGAATATGCTGCACAGGCTTTGATTGGCACACAATATAATGATGAAAACCATAGCCATAGAAGAATTTACCCATGGAATGGGCACTCAATGAGAAACCCCTACGGAAAGCAAATGGGAACGATGCTTGCCAACTTTAAAAGAGGGAGAGGCGATTATGCAGGTATTGCAGGCAAATTGAATGATGGAGCAATGATTACCGATTGGATTTACGCCAATCCTCCAAATGATTTCGGTTTATACAACATGGCAGGAAATGTAAATGAGTGGGTTGAAGATATTTACCGTCCGCTTTCATTCCAAGATTTCTCTGACTTGAACCCAATTAGAAATAGCGGTTTCCTAGATGATGGAAGCTATGGCTACAACTATGATAAGCCAAACTGGCAAACCTTCATTGACAACCACGTAAGAGTTTACAAAGGTGGTTCATGGAAAGATGTTGCCTACTGGTTGTCTCCAGGAACAAGAAGATATTTAGAAGAAGATTCTGCAACAGCCTCTATCGGTTTCCGATGTGCCATGATTAGAGCAGGAGCGAATTACTAAGAAGTATATAATTTTGTTGAAAAGGGAAGGAATCTATCACTAGATTCCTTCCCTTTTTTATGCGATTTGGGAAATAATAAACCTTGAAGGTAGTATTAAACATGTAATGACATGGAGTGTGAAAGTACAAACGTGGACACCTCACTAAATTTTTTGAGACTATCTATTTAAAATATCTTCCTTAGTTCATAACAATCTCATTCACAGACAAGCACAAAAATAATAGTATTCTATCGTTAATTATTGGTTTAGAAATAACTTATTATATCTCATTGGCTAGTCAAAGCTTCCTAGCTTTGACTTTACTCTGTGGCAAGCTTCTTAGCTTGCAAAAGAACAACCGAAGATTTATTACCGACATTTCCCACCCTTTTTTAGAACAATTGCATTTTTTTAGATGCAATTTCATTGGCGGATTGAGAACTCGGCAGTATGTTGTCGATGACGATTCACGTCTACACCTGCCGAAGGTCGAACCTCGAAGGTCGGCCCTCGATGTTCGGGAATCGTTGAAAAACTTTTGGGTTTGTGGTTTTCTCGCTTTCTAGACTGGCGGGAGCGAAAATGCACACCGCCAGCTAGTCGCTTTGCGAAATGAGTTTCACTAGTTCAGGGTATTCGGAAAAAAAACACTTCGTATTTGAATAGTTATATTTTTTAGCAATTAAGTGCAAATTCAAATAAATGCCAAAAGTTAATTTTAAGGGTGGGAAATGTCGGTTATTAGAATAGAACAACGCTTTCCCCAAATTAACGATTGAGCCAATAATAGTGTTTCATCATTGATTTGGATAATAGAGTTTATGAACAGAAGAAATTTGAGTAGCTGGCGGTGGTTGTGTGCAACCCCAGCGTAAATCCGCCAGTCTGCGGTTGCTATAATACAATTGTGTTCATAATCTCTAAAGCACTATATTATTCCACAAGAGATTCATTTTGTGCAAAGTTGACACAAAAATTAAATCCTAATTATGTTTTGTAGGTTCTTCTTCCCAGAAGAACAAAAGAATTATACTCTACCCGACTGTTTTTGTAAAATTCTGATTATCAAATATCTGTAAGTTTTCTAACTTGCTCAAAATAAGAAAGTTAGGAAAATTTCGGCAGATGGAATCGAGGTTTGGAATGGCATCGGCCACCGACTTCAATTAGCAAAACAGTCGGGTAGAGTAGAAGAATTACCAAAATGTAGTCAAACGCAGCAAATTCAAGAAAATAATATATGTGATATCTTTGCAAGAGTAATTCATGTTACGCAAAAATGTACTCGGCAATGTTCTTTTGAACCTGCCAATGTATGATTTCGACTTGAAATTGAGTCTTGTCTTGAAATCAAGTAGTAGTTTTTACAAATAAAAGTCCTTTCCTGAGTTAGGAAAGGGCTTTTATTTTAACTAAGGAACGGGAAATAAGAAACGAGATAAAAAGTAGCACTTTATTTAATTTCCGTTCCCAAGTGAATCAGATTTGTTTTTGCGAGAGTCTTTCATTCTTTTCAATCCATACCCAATTCCTGCTGCCAGTAGAAATCCGACTCCACCATCTATCGGAATGGGATTGGGTGGTGGTGGTGGAGCATTGTTTCCAATAGGAGTCATCCCTTTACCTCCTGAATAATCGGGCACATTTGCTTTGTAGTTTTTGCTGTCTTGGGCGGAGAGGAAACCGAAGCCAAGTAAGAACAGAAACGTGAAATATATTTTTTCCATGCTAATTTTAGTTTTAGTCATGAACACTTGCAACTATAAAATTTGCAAGTGTTCATGGCGAGTTAAATTTTTGATTGTTTCGTAGTGGGAATTAGTTTTATTACAGAGGCTACTCTACGTAGAGTTTGCTCGTGAATAAGCCTTTAGAATTACCGACTCTCACAATGAAAATTCCGCTCTTGGGTAACTCCAAAGTCGTCTTCAAGGATTTTTTTGGTTAGCTTCTGAAGTAATCAATTTTCCCGACAAATCGAATACGTTGATTTGTGCCTTGGCAGATTCCAAATCCTGGAATTGCATGTTTATTTTTCTGTCCGAAGAGAAAACAAATACGCCATTGTCTTTCAATTCATCTTCCAGAGAAGTGATTTTGTTATTTTTGAGGTGGATTCTGAAACGATTCTCCACTTTCTCGCCTTTAGCCAAATCGAAGGAATATTCGGACACCTGGTTCAGGTCAATCAAAATGCTTTCTCTGCAAATCCTCCAAAACCACTTCTGTTCCTATTGGGAATTGGTCGAGTGTGGACGCTTTCAAGGTATATTTTCCTTCTTTTCCTGCCAATAAACTCAAATCGAAAGTCTGTGTCTCGTTGTTGAGTGGTGCACGGCAATCCATCATTAGGTTTCTACCCGATTCCACACTTGTCAGTTTTGGGAAACCGTCTGGATGATCGAAGAATTTATTGGCATCTCCTGCATCTTTTTCAGTGGTCATTCCTTCTACCAAGTACAACAATAGTTCATCTTCGTTTCCATTTTCATCTGCCAACTTCATGCGGAGTTCGCCCTGCAATTCAGTCTTTTTAGTTCGGAAAAATTGGGCATCGGCAGGAATGGTGTATTCCGCATGTAAACAGTACAGATGAAAAACCAAAGTTATCTGCCTGAACAAAAAAGGCTTGTCCACTCGCTATGTCTTTGGTTGCTCCAACTCCTGTATTTGTAGAAGGATTGTAGCTTCCGTACACACCTGTATATTTTGCGTTGGCATCAAAAAGATAAATCGTTCCGCCAGATTCTAAACCATTGAATCTAAGGTTGTCGCCCATTGCTTTCCAATCTAATGTGGCAGCATAAGGGTTGCCCAATAAATGCCAGCCCGAATTGCTCTGCCCGCCATAGGCAAGGGAAGGAGAAAAATCCGCAGTTTGCAAAGCCCCTGTGAATACTAAGGTTTCATCTGTTGCACCAATTCTCAAAGCCAAACCTGTTCCTACGCCCAAAGCATCTGTGGTGGCGGTTGGAGTTTCCCAGCCAAATTGGGCATTATTCAATGACTGACCTTGGAGTGATGTTCCATTGCTGGTAATATTTCCACTTTTCACAAGCGATTGGTCATAGAAGAATACATTCGGATAAGGCGAAGTCGTATTCCAAGTATAAGTAGTCAAGTCTGTTCCTGGGCTGAAAGTCGTACCCACTCCAACCAAGGTAACATTATCTGCCACATCTGCAATGGTTTGCCCGCTACATTGGTAGCAATGTAGCGGTAGCCTTCTTGCGCTCCGCCATCCATGAATCTTTCTACGTACAATGTCTCCGACTACTGAGGCATTTCCTGCAAAAATTCCTGAATAATCAATCGTTGCCGTGTTTCCAGCTCCAACCCCTGTAGATTTGAGCGTAAGGTTTCCGTTACTCGTTACTGCGCCATTGGTAAGAGTCGCTACGTCCTGTTACACCTACCGCCGACAGCAATCGCTACTCCGCCAGCAGTATTGTTGATAGTTATGTCATCGAAAGTGATTCCGCTTGTTCCGCCAATAGATTGAGCTGTGTTTCCCGTGAAACTAAATGTGCCTCCTGTTTGCACGAAAGTATTTCCTCCGTTCCCAAAATCTCCTTTTCAGTTCAATACTTCCTGTAGTCATGGTTAAAATTGCTCCTGTATTGATTCCGAGGCTTTTGGCAATAATGTCGCCATCATTCGCCGCGCCAACAGTAAAATTGCCAGCAATTATAGCATCTTTAGTGGCGGTTGGTACACCATTCGACCAAGCTGTTCCACTCCAAGTAGTTGGACAAGAAGAGGATGGAGAATCTCCCGCTGATTGTCCAGTTATTGACCAGCGTTCGTTAATGAGCGTATTTCTTGCCGTAGTGGCACAATAGGTTAAGCCTGTTGCCCCTAAGAGCAACATTGGCCTGCACCGTTTGAGCTGCCCAACCAATGAGTGTTGCATCGTAGTTGGCGGTTGACATGGCAGTATTATTAAGCATTCCGCCCATGTTAGTTACGTTGGGAATGCTCCATCCTCCTAGGTTCTGATTAAAAGCAGTTGCACCAAATAACATACTACTCATACTCGTTGCCATTGCAGGATTCCAACTGCTAATATTACCGTTGAAAGCAGTTGCGCCATCGAACATAATACTCATATCAAGCACGCCCGATACATCCCAACTATTCAAATCTTGATTGAAAGCAGTTGCCACATTGAACATCCTGACCATATTTGTTACATTGCTTACTTTTGTACCCCAATTATTAAGCGGTTGGTTGAATGCAGAAGTGTTAGCGAACATCTGCCTCATATTTGTTACATTGGAGACATCCCAGCTACTAATGTCTTGGTTGAATGGGGTAAATCGGAACATTCTGAGGGTGTTGGTCGCTTTTACTGGAGTCCATCCACCAATATTTTGATTAAAAGAAGTTCCCTCAAACATGGCGGCAAAGTTGAGTACATTCGAAACGTTCCAGTTAGTAATGTTTCCATTAAATTGAGGACACGAAATGAACATGGCAGACATATCCGTAACTTCCGATACGTCCCAATTATTTAAATCTCGGTTGAATGCAGTAGCTCCTGAAAACATGTTGGACATGCCTAAGACATTACCTACATCCCAAGTGCCAGCAAGCGTATTTGCATCAATGGGCTGGTTGAACTGTGTTGCTCCTCGAAACATACTAGACATATCAGTTACTTTGGTGGTTTGCCAGTTGCTTATATCTTGATTAAATGAGGTAGCATCTTCAAACATAAAAGACATGTCCAATACATTACTTACATTCCAAGTTCCTGCACCTGTATTAGTACTAATATCCTGATTGAAAGCAGAGGCACCATAGAACATACCCGACATATTGGTAACATCATCGGTAACCCATCCGCTAATATCCCGATTGAATACATTGGCATTCCTAAACATATCGTTCATGCTGATTGCACTACTCGTGTTCCATGAAGTAATGTCGCTATTGAAAATCATGTTTCCAGAAAAGGCAGCAAACATCTGGGTCATAACTGTTACACTGCTCACATCCCAATTGAATATGTCTCCATTGAAATTGACTGTGCCAGCAAAAAGAGCTGACATATTGGTTACTCCACTGACATTCCAATTGGTTAAGTCAGTAGCATTGAAAGACGTACAACCAGAAAACATAGATTGCATGCTCGTAACCACAGACAAATTGGGTGCATCTGTGGCACTGTATTGAAGATTCGTGCATCCTTGGAACGCATTTGCCATACTTTCCCAAGTATTGTTTCCCCAAGATTGAATATTAATGAGCTTTGCATCATTTGTATTTGGTGAGGACGAATCCACGAAGAATATCCTCGGAAACAATCCCGTAATCGTAACCGTATGGTCTCCTGCTGTGGTATAAGTATGCGTAGCATCTCCATTTTCGACAGTGGGAGTAGTTGCATCGCCCCAATCTACTGTGTAATTGTAGGTTGAACCCGAATTTGTAGGAATGATGATACTCTCATTAGGAGCAGTTGTGCGCCAAGTAGTAACAAACTGGGCGTTCGCAAGCCCAGTGCCGAATAGAAGGAGAAAGCAAATTCCCCAGAATTTGTAATGGATGTGTTTCATAGACTTCTTGTTTTAGATAAATTGTAGAATTGATTCTTATTTTACCCGAAAGTAGTGTACTCTATCATTCAGATTTTGGGATTGTCGGTAAACTCTGTGAGAAAGTGCATAAACGGGTTGAAATAGTTCATGAGTCTTCTACTCTCCCAATCAGCAGAAAACAAAGAAGCACCACCCAAATGGATGATGCTTCTAAAAATACTGGTTGTGTTGGTAGCTAATTTTATGAGACCTGAATTTTATTCAACCATAATCTTCCCCTTCGCCAAGCCATTCTTTTTCTTGTCATGCGCCAAGTAGAAATACAATCCGCTTGAAACAGTATTTGGCAAAGCAAATTGGCTTGGATTGTTTTCATTCGGTTGGATTTCGCTCACTTTCTTGCCTTGTATGTTGTAAAGTTCAATTGAGTTTGGAGTGAAATCTGCGGTGGCTTGCAAGTTCAGCGTTTCTCCTTTGGCAATTGGGTTGGGAAATAAGTTCAGACTGTAACTTGTAAAATCCTCCAAGCCAGTAACCTTCTCAATCCATTGGTAGTTGATGTAGTGCAATTCGGTTTTCCCTTCCTGATTCCAAGCATCATCTACTCCGGCACGCACATAATGCCCTGTTTTTGTGTACCAAACAAATTCATCGTAAGAACTGTAAGCTACTGCTGCACCCTCTTTATAATCGGTTTCCTCTTCTGTAAAAATCAGTTTGATGGCCTCGTCAGTATCTCCATTCGGAAGTTTGAGTATTCCGTAGCCCACTACATCGTAGTGTTGCAAATATACTGTGGAATCATAATCAGGATCTTCGGTGTATTCAAAAACAACTGTGCCTGTGTAGGATTCGCCAATTTTCAGTGGAACGGTACTCATGGCTCCGTAATAATCTATCATTTCTTGTTCTCCGTTAGGTCCAGTTGGTTCGGAGTAGCCATACATGAAGAATTCGTCCTGATCTAAAGTATTCATTTGAACCGTTCCGTCTGTGCCGATTTTTATTGCTTGGTTTACTTCAGAGTAGTAACCCTCAAAGCCTGAACTCTCTACGGTAATATGTTCCAAGTCTAAGGAATAGCCTTCGTAGCCTTCCAAATTTGGTAAAGTCCAGCTTTGGGAAGCGGTTCCGTCTATATCTATCACACCAACGTTCATTGGAATGGTTCCATTTTCAGGCTCTGCACTTAGGAAATTCCTCTTAGTACCAACTTTCGTATGTTCCTGAAAATCCTCAAAAGTGATTTCTAGGGTTGATTTGGTCTTTTCTGGATTGGCAATCTTCCTTTTGGAAAAATCGAAGGTGCGGGAAAATTGTTTAGGCTTCTTTTTCTCTCTGGCAGTATCCCAGCAAGGGCTAGCGTGTGCAAAAACCTCAGAAGCCGAAACTCCAAATAGTAGTGTAATGGCAAAAATAAATCTGTAGCTATTTTTCATGATTTAGAATTTAAAGTGAAATTATCTTTCGATGAGATTCGCCTCTAAATTGTATTCAGAAGTGGCTCGTCTCAATTGATTATGAACAAAAATAATTCTAGCACTTCTTGTTTTTTCTCAATTGTCGGTAAACGCATTGAGAAAGTTCATGAACACTCTAAAATAGTTCATGAACTTTCTCCGTGGCACAATCAGCAGAAAACAAAAAAGCACCACCCAAATGGATGATGCTTCTGAAACTACTGATTGTGTTGGTAGCTAATTTTGTATTGTAAACCTTTGCATTCAATGATTCTACTCTACTATAATCTTGCCTTTCGCCAATCCATTCTTTTTCTTGTCATACGCCAAGTAGAAATACATTCCACTTGAAACAGTATTTGGCAAAGAAAATTGGCTTGGATTGTTTTCGTTCGGTTGGATTTCACTCACTTTCTTGCCTTGTATGTTGTAAAGCTCAATGGAGTTTGGAGTAAAATCTGCGGTGGCTTGTAAGTTCAGTGTTTCTCCTTTGGCAATTGGATTTGGGAAGAGGTTTAAGCTGTGTTGCACGAAATCTTCTAAACCCGTGATTTTGCTGACATCTTTGATGCTCTGAAATTCGATGTAATCGAACTCTGTTTTGCCTTCCTGCTCCCAAATATCATCGGCAGTTACGCCCGCACGCACGTAGTAGCCATCTTCGCTGTACCAAACCACTTCTTCATAGTAACCCTCTGCCACAATCTCTCCATCTTTATAATCTGTTTCATATTCTGTAAAGTAGAGTTTGATGGCTTGGGTAGATTCTCCATCGGGCAGGTTCAGCGTGCCATAACCAACCACATCATAATCTTGCTGATAGACGGTGGAGTCATATTCTGGGTCTTCTGTATACTCAAACACTACGTATCCTGTGTAGGCCTCGCCAATTTGGAGCGGAATGGGTGAGAGAGCTGTGTAAAAGTCCTCTACACTTTGTTCCTGTGTGTCTTCGTCTGTTTCTGTATAACCATAAAAGAATAGTTCATGCTCGTCCAAGGCATACAACTCGTAGTTCCCACTACGCTTGTACTTTATCGCTCGGTTTACTTCTGGGTAAACGTTTCCATAACCTGTACTGGCCACAGATACATGCTCTACCTCGGCAGTTTTGATATTATAATCCGTAAACTTGGGTAACATCCCACGTTCTGTGCCGATGTGCCTTCCGTATCTATTGGGCCTATGTTTATGGAGATAGACCCGTTGTTTTTTTCTACTAGACAGGAGGGTTCTTTGCACACCTTCTGCCAAATGGCGTCTCGAAGTCGGCCTTGTCGATTACCACCTCGGAAGTGGTGCCAGTTGTTTTTTGGCTACGGTCTTGAAAGCGAAAGGTACGATTGAATTTGACCTTTTTCAATCTTTTACATACCTTCTTACCATCTCCGCCAAGCATTATCGCCATGGCAACCTTGGAGAGTGCGCCCGCATAGCCGAGGAAGGGCATAAACAGTAACAAGAGGAGAGAGGCAATTGACTTATAATTGTTTTTCATAATTTCTGTTTTTTAATAAATACATTTAGTTCAAAAATCTATTCTGATTGGGGACGATGCTTTCTATCAACTCAAACAAACTACTCCACGACAACCTTCCCCTTCGCCAATCCATTCTTTTTCTTGTCATACGCCAAGTAGAAATACATTCCGCTCGAAACTGTATTTGGCAAAGAAAATTGAGTCGGATTGTTTTCATTCGGTTGGATTTCACTCACTTTCTTGCCTTGAATGTTATACAACTCAATTGAGGTTGGAGTGAAATCTGCTGTGGGTTGCAAATTCAAGGTTTCTCCTTGGGCAATTGGGTTGGGAAAGAGGTTCAGGCTATGCTGTACGAAATCTTCTAAACCCGTGATTTTGCTGACATCTTTGATGCTCTGAAATTCGATGTAATCGAACTCTGTTTTGCCTTCCTGCTCCCAAATATCATCGGCAGTTACGCCCGCCCGCACGTAGTAGCCATCTTCGCTGTACCAAACCACTTCCTCATAATAATCATCTTCTACAATTGCTCCGTCTTTATAATCCGTCTCAAATTCTGTGAAATAGAGTTTGATGGCTTGTGTAGATTCTCCATCGGGTAAGTTCAGCGTTCCGTAGCCTACTACATCGTACCTTTGCTCGTAAACGGTAGAGTCATATTCTGGGTCATCGGAATACTCAAAAATCACAAAACCCGTGTAAGCCTCCCCAATTTGGAGGGGGATTGGGGAGATTGTGAGGTAATAATCTTCCACAGTCTGCTCTTGCGTATCCTCGTCCGTGTCTGTGTAACCGTAAAAAAAGAACTCATCAGCATCTAAGGCATACAGTTCGTAGTGGTCAATCTTCTTGTATTTGATGGCTTTGTTTGCTTCTGGGTAAGCGTTTGCTTGCCCAGTGCTTTCTACGGATACGTGTTCTATCTAAGCAGTTTCAAGTTCGTAGTCTGTGAAATTGGGTAATGTCCAATTCTGTGACGAATTGCCTTCTGTATCAATCGTACCAATGTTGATAGGAATAGAGCCTCCTATGTTCTCCACTATAATAAAACTTCTTTGCACGCCAATCGCCAAGTGCTGTTCAAAATCACTCTTATCAATTATCAGTTCGGAATTGATGCCAGTCGTTTTATGGCTTCGGTCTATATGTCTGTAGGTACGGCTGAATTCCGACTTTCTGGGTATTATCCGATCTCCTGGACACGGATTCATGTTGGAAACCTTATCGAATGCGCCCTCACCAGCGCAACCTTCAGGGCTATTCCAACCCCTAAAAATGGAATGAATAACATGGCTAGAAACAAGAAAAACGGTTTTGATAACTTTTTCATGGATTTTATTTTTTTGGGTTAAGTGGCTATTTTGTCTGTATTTTCTATTGTGGTATATATAAGCAAATATAAATCATGGCATTTATCTGATTCCCCTCAATTGTCGGCAAACCGTCAAAGAAAGTGCATGAACAGCTTAAAATGCTTCATGAAAGAAAAAAACTAAACCATGATTTCTTGGATTGGCTAGATTTTGCGTTATTTCTTGACGTGGATTTTACATTGGTTTCAGCTGTACCTGTCAGGAACTCCTCTGGGTTGTGAAAACAACAAAAGTCCTCCGACATCTTCGACATGTCGGAGAACCCAATGCACTAAAATATTTCGGACTACAAGACTACTATTTCTCTTATATCTCAATACTTAACTACCACTCGTAGGGTTATCGACCACTCCGAGGGTATTGGATGATTCCCAATCCGACCAGAAACACAAAGCATAGGATTGGAAACCAGTTGGGGGATTTCGCAAAAAGCGTGGTTATTTGAGAAGCTTTCAGTTCATAGGTGCTCGTTTCCAAACTTCCTAATTTCGATTTTCTTCTGAACCTGCCCATTTGGTCAATGAAAAGGCTTTTGCCCACGTTGGCGCAACGAGCGGTTTGTTTCCTATTTTCAATACTCCGCATTCGGCTCACATTCGCCATAAACTGCTGGAAGCCTACATCTCCATACCAACCTTCTCCTGCCAAATGGGCGTATAATTCTGCTCCATTCCGAGCTAATTCTGCCCAATGGTTCGGGTACCATTGCTCGAAGCAAAGCGAAACGCCCACGTTGAATTGCTTGCCTTCTTTTGTAGTCAGCGGAAGCGGTTCTGATTTCGTTCCGACTTTGAAATAACTCCAATCGGTTTCTTCAATGGGAAAGAAAGGGAGTTTTGCCAGCCAATGATGGTAGGGAATCCGCTCTTGCCCAGGCGTAAGTGCGGTTTTGTGATGGTACTTGGTAACTTCGCTTTTGTGAGAAATCAGCACGCCCGAAACATGGAGCCTCCTGTCAGTTGTGTCTATGGCGGTGGAAGGCACGCCTTTGCAACCTGTCAGGAGTGCGCCTTCCCAATCTTGGGTTGCCTCAAAAAGCAAATCGGTCAGGTTGGAGACTCCCATTCGGTAGCTGATTCCCGTTTCTGGCCATAAATACAAATCTGCTCCGTTTCCGCTTTCCATCAGGTTAAAAGCCAAAGAATCTGTACGGTGGAGTGTGCGCTCCACAATCTCGATTCCCTTCTGCGAATCGTTCAGGAAATCGGCAGAGAATTGGGTGGGAATGAGGGCAACTTTCAGGCTTTTAATTGAATCCAATTCCCCATAATTGGCAAATGCAAATGCGCTGTAGAGCAGGGGAATCCCTAACATCCAACCAAAAATGGGAAGAAGTTTTTTATAGAATGACTTTTCTCTCAGAGAATACTTTACTTTTTGGTAAGCCTTGAAAATCAACACGTTGAAGAAAATAAGCCATAGAGAAACTCCCCACATTCCAGTCAAATCAATGTGCTGAATGAGCCAGAGATTGCTACTTTGGGAATAGGCAGAAAGATGTGTTCCCATGGTGAACTCCAACTGCAAATAAATGAACTCCCACAGCATCCAGATAAATGGGAAAAGCCACAATGCTTTGTCAAAACCCAGTTTCCGTTGGATTGGGAAAAAGAAGAGGAATGGCATAAAAAACCAGACCTCTTCCAGTAAAAAGATAGTTAAAACAGCTAGTTTAGATTGTGGGAAGTTGAATAGCCAACCCGCAGAGAAGCAACCAAAAACAAACATTGCCAAATAGCTCCCCAACATACTTCTCCAAAAGGAGGCTTTGTTCTGCTCCAAAAAAACAAAAAGTGGCACAAAAGCAAACCACGCCAAAAAAGAGAAGTTCAACCACTCAAAAATTGGCCAAGAAACTCCGTAGAGCGTTCCAGAAAGTAGCGGGAGTTTATATGATTTTAGGAAGTTCATTTGGTATCGGTTTAGCTTTCATGATTTTGATACTCAAATCTACTCTTTGACTTTCTAAATGGAATATTCCTGTCGGTAAACTGCTGAGATTAATACATGAACTGCTTTAAATTATTCATGAGATTCAGAAGTGTGAACCATAATTATTTGGATTGGCTTGATTTTCCGTGATTTTTTTGGAGTGGATTGTTTTGATTTTAATCATGGTGAATCCGTTTTAATCAAGGTTTAGATTTCGTTAAAAAGAGTTCTTCTGGGAAGAAGAACCTACGGAATGTGTTTGCAGCTGATGGTTTGTTTGGAATTGTCAGTTAAACGAAAAACCCTTGCCTGAAACAGGCAAGGGTTTAGAAATATATATTAAAAAACAAAAATCTTTACTTTTGCCGTTAGGTGAATTAGTTTTTGGTTTTCGTACCTACGGAATTACGGATTCACAAATACAATTTTTAAAATCGTAATTCATCTAATTACCTAATCCAATCTTTTTGCCATCTGCGAAAACACATCTTGCTGATTGCTCTTATTCAACTCGCTTACCGATTCCCGAAGTTTCAGGCGAGTGAAAACATGAATGTCAGAATCCATAATTTGCACATCAATCTTTCCGCCATCTGATTTTTTCAAGCCTCTGTAAATAAGTACCGCACTCAATGAGTTTGCCGTTGGGTCATGTTTGGAGTGGAAAACCTTCAAGTACGTTCCGTTTGGCAAAGTGAAACCATCCTCCAAATTATTTCTGACTTTCTTAATCAGTTCGTTCAGTTCATTGATTGTTTCGTAAGGTCTGAAACGATACCAATACTGGTCATCTTCCTTGGTTTGGTCGCTCTCCGAATAAACCAACATGGGACCAACAATTCCCACAATAGATTGCAACTTGGCAGACGGAAGCACGATTGCATCGACCAGAAATATATTTTTCGGACTAATCTGCGTATCGAAATAACCCGAACTCACAAGCTCCAACAGCAATGCCCCGCCAGTAGATGAGCCTACGAAACTGATTTTTTCATAACCTAAAGTCTGGAGTTTCTCATATTCCAATTTGATGGATTCCGCCCAATCTTCCCATGACGAAGCCTTGAAATCTGCATAAGTTCTTCCATGTCCGCCCAGCAACACTTGAGATATTCTGTATGTAGAATCCGTTGTCCATTCGCTAAACTCACTCCACTCGAAAGTGCTTGCCGTATAGCCATGAATTGCGATGATGACATGCTTTTCCAAATCTTGGGCAGAAGGATTTGGGTATTTGGCAGACACCAAAAAATCTTCGGGGTTGTTGATTGATGGGTCAAACAGAACTTCTCCATCCAACATAGAATCTTCTATTTTTGGGTCATCGCAACTCAAAAGAAAGATGCTGGAGAACAAGCAGAGAATTATTTTACTGATTGTTACACTTTGCTGTGCTACTAAAAAGTCATTGTAAATGCTTACTTTTTGGTTACGAAATCAAAAACAGCAGATACAATGACAACCAAAGATAGTAAAAGCCGAACAATTGTACTTCCAATTGCGAGTGGTATTTATGAGAGATTCATGCTTGAGAGCAAATTTGCACACGAAACCATAAAGGAACTGTATGAAAGCCACATGGATTTATTTCCCGCAGAGATGTTGTCTGGCTATAAACTGAATGGCAGAACACGCCTTTCAAAAAAAATAGAAGGGTTTCAAATGCGGAAAATCATGGTAGCCGGTACCAATTACCAGATTCGCCCGTCCTATATACTTCCATATTGTAGAGAGCAGGTGGATTTGGTATCGAAGGGACTATTTTTATTGAAATTCGGAGTTCCCTTCTGGGCATTGGCTTTCGTGTTTGGCTACAATGCAACTTGGTGGTACCGAATGTTCATCTCTTTAGAAAGGCATGATATAGTTGGCACCACAATCTATGATGCCAAAGATCTGCCTGAACACATTATAGCGGACGAAAACCACATAAAAGTAAGAGGGACAAAAAAGTATGTGGCAACAACGGTAGGGGCAAATTGCTTTTTGGGAATGTCGGTATGCGATAATGCAAGCGAACAGGGTCTGAGAGATGGATACAACACATTCAAGCAGGAGAGCCAAAGCCTGAAAGCAGGCTATGAACCGATCAGTGTCAATACCGATGGCTGGGCAGCGACCCAGAAAGCATGGCAATCCCTGTTTGCTTCAATCCAGGTGGTGGAATGTTTCCTGCATGCTTTCCTAAAAGTCCGGGACAGGGCGACCAGAAAGATGGAATCCTTTTTCAGTATGGCAGGCGACAAGATATGGAATATCTATGGATCCAGCACGAAGAGAGAGATGGCCCAACGAATTAGGAGGCTAAAGGAATGGGCAAGTGAATGTATCATCGATTGCCCAATGAAGGCGAATATTTTGAAACTCTGCGCCAAAAAAGATAAATGGATGAGGCATATTGACAACCCAGATGCGCATAGAACATCCAATATGCTGGATCGCCTGATGAGGGCAATGAAAAAACATAAGGTGAATTCCCAGATGTTTCATTCAACAACAGAAGCAACGACTAAAAATTTCAGGGCATTTGCATTGATTTATAACTTCACGCCTTCCTGTCCCTCGGTCTGGAAAAAGAAGCCCGTGTTGAAAAGTCCTGCCGAAAGACTAAACAAAAGAAAATATGCAGACGACTGGCTTGAAAATCTATTGCTCTCAGCTAAAAAACATCAATTTAGACAGCACAGCAAAGTGTAACAATCAGTTATTTTAATTGTTGAATTATTCATTTTCCGAGTTTTGAAATAGTTTGTAATAGACAGAGAAATTATAATAAAGCGGTTGGAGCGTGCCGGGCGATTCCCCTTCTTTGGCAAAATCAACATTGTAGCCGCCACCCAAGCTGATGATGATTGGCAGTTGCCTGAAATCATAAGAAAGTCCGACTTCTGGAGCGACCAAAACTGCGCTGTTGGGCAAGTCCTTAAAAATCTCTTCTTCGAGACTCACGTTGAAATAACCGAAATTAAGCTTGGTGGCAATGCGGAAAGATTTTTCTTTTCTGAACTGCCAACCGACCGATGCTGTAATTCTGTCTTGCTTCAGCGCATTTGAACCCATTGCCGAGCCCAATCGGGAAGTCAGGTAATCGAAGCCTACATAAAGTTGGTCGGGTTTGAGGTTGGCGAATGAATATTGGGCAGAAACACCATTCTCCCAATACATGAAATTGGTCTTTTGGAGTTTGATGCCGACATTCAAGTTTTGTGCATGCAGATTGGCGAATCCTGCGATTGCCATGAAAAACAAGAGATATTTAATCATAATGAATATTTTTAGTTTATGTCAGCAGTTTATAATTCGGTAGTATAAAAGATGTAAGGCTAAGTACAAGTGCAAAATAGAAAGATGGCAAAATAGTAAAATAGTAAATTACATGTTGACAATCAGCATCTTACAAAAGATAATATGTTACGATAATTTCGTCTGACTACTTAGTTCTACTTTAAGACTCTAGCCAAAATTGTATTTTAAGTATGATTTTGGGGTTGTTATCCTAAACATCCATCTGAAGATGGCTATAATTGAATGGCTTTCTGAGTGCTGATTCAATTGCCACTAGCTTCAGCTAGTGGTAAACGAGTTCCATAATTTTCAGAGTCCTAGAGTAGAATTAAGCATATTAAAGAAATAAACTAAACATTTCTCTTTGGTCTATTCTTCGTTAAAAATATTAGCCATAGTGTCGGACTGGCGTTCCATCGGACTGGCGACCCATCGGACTGGCGCCCCAGTGCTATGCCTAATATTTTTGCCTAAACTAGATATTATCACGATTGATTTATTAAGAGAGATTTTAGAGTTCAAATTGTTGGTCTCGCAAGCTAAGACCAACAACGGCTTTGTGATTTTTTTAAGCCATACGAAATCAATCGTGATAAGGTCTACTAGCCTCAAAAATAAACCGCAATAAATGTCCATTTTATTTCTTTGATATGCCTTAACTTGATTTTCAATAAGCAACAACTCTATTGAATAAAGTTTATGAATACAAGATACAATAAACGCTGGCAGAGGTTTCAGACCCTGCCAGACGTTGGTCTTATAATAAATGGTAGTGATTCTGACGTAGCACTTGCGTACTACGCTAAATACCCGAATAATGGGTTTGAACATCTGACTATCAGTACATTAACTGTATTATTTTTAGGTTAGTCAAAATTTAATATTTCATGTATTGCATTATTTTTAGATTTAATCAAAAACTATATGGAAATAATTAGACTAAATGCAACAATATCAAAGTACTGATTATCATAAACTTAAATCATTTTTAATTCTTAATTCTTAATTCTTAATTTCCCCAATCCATAATTGTACTTATCAAATACATAACTCATAATTGGGGTACGCTAAATGTATTTCGTCCCTTTGGGACTCACAAGCATTGAGCGTCCGCTGGGTGGCACTCCGCTTGTGCCGAATTATCCATAGAGTAGCCTTACCTTTTTCACACTACCGAACCAATATCTGATTTCGACTGCCCAATTTTCAATCAACTATCGCTTCAAGTCATTTGAGTGTATAACAAATTGGGTGCAATTCATGCTGCATTTTTATACTGCATATCTTGCTCCTTTTGGATAAAGTACTTGAGATATTCTTCCCAGTTTTCATTTTTCTTAATTGCTCTCATATCGAGCATTTTCTGAGCTCCGGCTTTCCCCCAATGCATAGCGGCCCTGTCCATTCTGCTTTTGATGAAGTGTCCACAGGCACTTTCAACAGCACCGGTAGTAATTGGGTATCCTTTGGCTAGATAAGTTTTGTAATCAAGCATATGGGGTCTGTTGCTTACATAGGTAATTGCTCTCTCTAAGTTATAAAGCCCATTTTTACTCAGTCTATGACCATCCTTAATCTGTTTCCATTCATCGAGTACTGCTTCATGCCTGCTCTCTAAGAATAGGCCTGCCTGCCTATAGACCCAAGCCTCTCTGGCTTCGCTATTTTCACCTAAGTAGGCATTGGCCACTTTCCAGACATATTCGAGCAAATGAATGAAATCCAGCACATAGGCATCTATCCTATGCTCAATCTGCTTCTCTTGGCAGACTTGCCTTACTGCATTTTCTAAGGCCCTATCGCCATCAATGAGTACGACAATAGGCTTTTTGCCTGTCTGGTCTCTTTTCAGCAAATTATCAATCCCATAAGTGATTGCCTTGGTCTTGTCAGACAAAAAAGCCCGGATATGTTTTTGGTCGTGCCATGAATGAGCCACCTGCCCCGGGTCTACTTCAGGAGGAATACCCTCATCCTTGGTAAGGAACAGGTTCGACAGGAGCTCCTCTTTATCACGTACTCTGGGATTAAATGAGCTGCTCACACTGATGGTCGCTTCCCGTCTTACGCCTTTCTTCTGCCCTTTTGCTAGACGGACTGCCGTGCTATCCTGCTTTCGGTCTGTCTGGGAGCGAATAATGGGGATGCCTTTGCCATCGTAGCCAATGCTCAAATGAGAGCCATCTTCTGTAGACTGCCAGTCTTGCTGCTGATAGAATGCCTCCACCTGCTCGGAAAGATGGTAAGTCTGCCTACTACTCTGCATCCCGCTGAGTGAATGGCCTAAAATGCGCTCCAGCTGATTGACACTTTGGGCGAAATCCAGTTCTACAGCCCCATAGGCTAGCCAGTCGCTTAGCACATAAGAGTAACGGCCTACGGGCAGGCCCAGACGTTGATCCAGCTCATAGTGTGTCCGACCTACAGGCGAATAGTATTTAAAACGATTGATTTCCAGCATGCCAAATAAACTGAAATAAGACCGCTTCTTTTTGCCTGTATTGCGCATCTTATTGCCTAGACTATCCGTGGGAGTCCCTGATGCAGCCACTAATTGAGCAACCAAGAGTATGTAATACCCTAAAATTTGCATGCCCAATTGAAGTAGCTGACTAAAAATATGCCGTTCGACTTCATGGAGTTTACTCCCTTTTGAACTTTTCGTGTCTAAACTCAATAAGAGTTCTTCCAATTCATTGCGGATCTCATTTAATTTCTGTTCCTTTAATTCCATAGCGAGCCTTTAGTTTGGTTAGAGATTCTAAAGTAAGGAGAATTTTATTCTCCTGCTCGCTTATATCAACCGCACCCAATTTGTTATACACTCAAGTCATTTACAAAATAGACTCCGCCTAATTTGTCATCTTCATAGTTCACAAATAATGCAGGACCTTGGTTTTTAGTGTAAAATACATAGGTAACTATTGTCGTTTTCGCTCCATCTACAATACCTAAGTTAGTCAGCAAACTAGCAGGGGCTGGCGCACCGCCCAAGAACCAATAATCTCTACGGACTTCCACACGCTTTATTAAAAGAACCTCAATAGATTCTGAGTAAGCAGGCAGCTTCAGTTGTCCCCACCCAATTGCCTCTGCTGAATAGCTAATACTATCTGTGTTGGCGCCAGGAGTGTTGTTAAGTCCTGCTGATGGTAGAGTAGCCTTGAAGTTAGATGTTTCAACATGCTCTGATTCTGCTTTGTCTTCATAATCAAACGGGAAAATAACCGCTTTAATTTTCGGACTATATATAACATCTTCTGCTATGTAAGTAACTGAGCCTGCACCTCCAAATACGGGAATCACA
Source organism: uncultured Cytophagales bacterium (assembly GCA_963729615.1). GTDB lineage: Bacteria > Bacteroidota > Bacteroidia > Cytophagales > Flammeovirgaceae > JBLIFI01. Next base: position 105,460 of record CAVSOI010000009.1, on the reverse strand, counting down.
AAATCGGCTTCATACTTTCTCCCATGTTCGTAGTATCCGTCAGCAGTACTACTATATACATAAATTACATCTCGTTTTTCATTAGTAAGAGAATATTCGGTAGTTGCTGTTTGAGAAAGGTTCGCCCCAGAAAATGCAGGGTCACTGTAACTCTTGTACGGAACAGTTGCAGCTTTGCTGGTTACCATCAAATTGGAATAATCCCATGTCATGTTTTCTCCACCAACAGGTGCTGTTGAGCTAGAGAAGTCGATGTCAGATAAAGATTGCTGATAGCCATCTCCAAAAGGAAAGCCTTCTGCCGTAACCGTAATTGCTTTTGGCTCTTCTGGCATTACTTGTGGGGTTGCATCATCATCGCAAGAAATAAACCCGAAGCTCATGGCAATGAGTAACAAAGATAAATAATTGAATTTTCTCATTTTTTTGTTTTTTATACTTGAAAAATCGTCTGTCAGCTTTTGGCGCTTGCCTTAATTGCTGATTGATGTTTCAAAACTAGAAAGTTGCCTAATGAAGAAAATGAGATTGTCGGCTAAGTAGCAAAAGAACTGCATGAACATTGTGAAGTCGTTCATGAAAATAGTCGGGAGGGAGTGGCTTCGGAGAAAGCTTACGAGAATAAGTAATTGTAAAATAGGATGATGTATAGCAAGCGAGGCAGACTGCTTCACATTCCAAAATTCCAAAAAATTTGGGAAAACTAAAGCGAAAGAATTATAAAAGTTTTTTTTTGGATTTTGCAATTCCCCGATTGATGAGAAGAAAGCAGGCCTAAATTAGTTTCCAAAGTAAGCACTTCAAGCGATTCCGCTACATTTTAGGGCAATTTTTTCGAGTTCAACTTTTACTTTGCCTATTTGAAGCGGTTCGGTTTTTACTTCACCATTTTTTCGTAGCCCCTAAAATGGATGCGGTTGCCCTGATTGGAGATTCAAAGCAGGATTGAGGTAGAATTTTTCAGGCATAAAAAAATGCGTGAGACACGCATCAAGGAACATTACTTCGTTGGCATATCTCATGCGAACCCTTTCAAAACGCAAGGAATCGAATCATCAATCTGCGTAAGTCCTATTAGAATACGGTTTCTTTGAGTCATGCTTTACAGTATCGATAATCAAATTGAGATTTCAAAAAAACCAGACAAAAAAAACTCTTGACTTTGGACTAAAGACTAAAGACCAACGACTTTTTTACAACACATTCAATTTTTCCATCAGGATATTCTTGTAGGCACTTCCCAAAGGGATGTTTTGGTCTCCAACCCCAATGAGCATTTCTTTGTCGTTGATTGATTTCACTTGCATAATGTTGACAATATAGCCTCTGTGCACACGCAAGAATTGATAAGGGGAAAGTTTGTGTTCCAGATTTTTGAGAGATGCCCGAATGGAGAAGCTGTCTTTTTCAGTTTGGATATTACAGTACCGATCTTCACCTACTTCTACCCAAAGCACTTCGGCATATCGGATTTTTTCAAGCTGATTGCTGGTTTTCACAAAAAAGGAATCTTGTGCCATCATGTTTTGCGACCAACCCGTAAAGTAGTCGGCTTCAATCTCCTCTCGCATATATTTTTTGGCGAATTGGTAAACAGCCAATTCTATACTTTTCTGCAAAGCAGTTTTGTCTAATGGCTTTATAAGATATGCATAAGGCTCAGTAGTTTTGGCTCTGTCAAAAGTGGCTTGGTCGGTAAAAGAAGTAGTGAAAATAATGGGAACAGGATTGATTTTATTGATTTTCTCGGCAATCTCAATTCCGTCTTTCTCTGCCGAGAGGTCAATGTCCATCAGCACCAAATCGGGTTTCGTAGAAAGAAACAGGCGCATGGCATCACTTGGGTTTTGGGCAACTCCAACCAATTCGTAATCAAGTTCATCCAACAGCATTTCTGCATTGGAAGCATGTATTAAATCATCTTCTACGACAAGTATTCTAGTTTACCCATTACTATTCTTGCTATTTTATGGTAAGTCATCAAAACTAGTGTTTTTTAAAGAGTAGAAAAAATATTTCGGATTGGTTGTAGAAAATTGTGTGTAATCAAATAGATTAGTGCTTATTGACAGAAATTAGTTATGGAGTTTGAAGATTGGCAGGTTCTGCGGATACTGCCAACTTCCTGTGCAAAAACTTTATCAATATTCACTATTGAGTTTCAGAAATAGTAATTAAGGGCAGGAAAACTCGAAACCCTATCTATTTCAAAGTCTCAATCTTTTTTTACATTTGAAAAAAGAAATTCAATTCTGTATTTTGCTAAATCAACAGAAAAGAGATAGGAGAACCATTGTAATCTCAAACAAACAGAAGAGTATGTGCTTTTTCATTTTGGACATACTTTATAGTTAATTCTCGAAAAGAATATTTCAGATAGTACCCCAAAACTAACAATGAAAGAATATAGGAATTTAGCCCTGTCGGCAAAGTGCTTGACTTCATTCATGAACGGGTCAATTTCTGACACTAAATAATTTATACTACATCTTGCCGTGAGAGCATCTTCTCATTTTTTTCGGCAAAAAAATAAACCCATGAAGAAATCTATTTTTTTGTACGCCTTATTACTATTTTGTTTCTGCCAAGTTGCTGCGCAGAGTCCTGCCAAAATAGACAGCCTTCAGCAATTGTTGCTCTCGCCTCCGAACGACTCACTCAAGGGAACTTGGAATAATATGCTGTTTAGTGCTTACCTCATAGCCAACATAGATACTTCCCTCGTATTTGGGGAGCGAGCCAAGGAAATTGCCGAGAAAACACAAAATCCAACCTTACTTGCAGAGAATAAGAACTCTTTTGGTTCTTACTATTGGTATAAAGGCGATTTTGAAACTGCCATGGCTTTTTATACAGATGCTGCTTTGGAATTTGAGAAAGCAGGGAGTGAGGACGGAGCAAATAAGGCGAGAATGAATATTGGATATATATATATAGGATTAGAGGATTTGCCCAAAGCAAAATCTTATTTTCGGAAGTCACTGGCTTTCTTTGAATCGGAGAAAAATAGTAGCATGCTAGCAAACATCTACAACATGATGGGAGGGTTTGCACTCTTCGACAATGAATCAGATAGTGCTATTTTCTATTATGAGAAATCTGTTATCAATGCAAAAGAAGTTGGAAGCATAATAGATGAAGGAAGAGCCATTAGTGGATTGGGTCAGGCATACTTGATGTTAGAACAATATGACAAGGCTAGGAAGTACCTAATCGAATCGCTCAGAATAGAAAAGACTTTGGGAAATGAAGCAGGAATTATTCAATCTTATATTCAATTGGGGAATTTTGAACTCGAACGAGGAAACTTGAAAGAATCTAAAAAGTATTATGGAACGCTAGAGAGTTACCCCAATCTGCAAAAATACCCAATGCAAGAAAAATACCTGTATGAAAATTACCTGAAGGTATTTGAGAAAGAAGGAAACCTCCAAAAATCTTATGAATATTATAAAAAATTCATAGCAGCGAAAGACTCCATTGCCAGTTCTGAAATTGCGGCTTCTATCAATGAACTCAATCAGAAGTATGAAACAGAACTAAAGGAAAATGAAATTCTCCGACTCCAAAAGAATGAAGCTGAACAAGGTTTAATAATTGAGGAGGAGAAGAATAAAAATCTTGTTCTAATTTTCGTTTCCTTATTTATGGTTGGAGTGATTGTATTTGTATCAATCATTTATCTCCAATCGAAAAAGCGGAGAAAAGAAGCAGATGAAAGGAATCAGCTCATTACAAACATCAATACGAGGTTGAGCAAATCGCAAGATGATTTGATGGCTTCCAATAAGACGAAAGATAAGTTTTTCGCCATTGTTGCACATGATTTGCGTGGACCAATCGCCTCTTTGCAAGGAGTGGGAAAGTTGCTTCAATATACAATCAACAAGAAAAATCCAGACAAAGTAAAAAACTTGTTGGATAGCATTGACCAATCTGCCAGCAATGTAAATACGCTGTTAGACAACTTGCTGAAATGGGCACTTTCTCAAAGTGGTGCGCTCACTTTTCAGCCCAGCAAAATGAGTATTAAGGAAACTGTGGACGAAACTGCCTCCATCTACAAGCAGAATTACGAGGCAAAAAATATCACTTTGCATAACTTAATCGAAGAAAACACTTTGATTGATGCAGACAAAAGCATGACTAGCACTATTTTCCGAAACCTCATCAGCAACGCTTGCAAATTCACTCCAGAAGGCGGAAACGTGTTTGTGGAAGCCAAAAAAGTGGATGGGAAACTGGTTTGTTCTGTGAAGGATGATGGCGTGGGAATGTCTCAGGAGAAAATAGAAGCCTTGCTTTCCCCAAATCCTCACAAATCTGAACAAGGCACAGAGGGCGAAAAAGGAACAGGTTTGGGATTGGTGCTTTGCAAAGAGTTTGTGGAGAAAAACGGAGGAGAATTCAGCATTGAAAGCGAAGAGAGTAAGGGAACGAGGGTTTTGGTTTCCTTCGTTTTGGCAGAAGAAGAGTTGGTGGGTGTTTAGAATTGAGCTATTTAGAAAATGCGGTAGTGTTCGGTTAAAGTATGAAAGATGTTTTCGGACTTATTAAATGACTTGAAGTCTCTATGTGGGATTTAAAGTAAGGTTTTTCAAATCTCAAGCCATATTTTTAGCTTCCATACCATAGTCGAACACTACCAATTATATCTAATAAAAAATAAAAACTTACTGAAAAAGAGGTGGGAAATGTCGGCTAGGAATTAGCGTGATGATATTTCCCCTGAATTAGAATCAGTTTTGAAAACTAAATCAAAATATTTTCAGGATTTTCCAAAAACGGATTGATGAGCAGAGGCACTTCTTCAGAAATATTCTTTCTTGTTTCATAATCCACTTTTTTAGCTTCATCATCTAATGGATTTACTATTTTACTATGGCATCGGCCCATCCGATTTTCTATTTTGCACTTTTTTTAACACTCTAATCTATTGGTTTTCTTTTCCGAAATTGACAGTAAATTCAGTTCCTTTGTCAAGTTCGCTCATCACGGAAATTGTTCCGCCCAAGGCTTCTACCTGTTTTTGAGTAATAAATAAGCCAACACCTCTGGCATCTGGATGGTCACTAAAAACTTTATTAAGTTTGAATATTTTATCTCCATGCTTTTCTAAGTCAATCCCCAATCCATTGTCTTTGCAAGAAAGCAAGATTGAGCCATCTGCAATTTTCGTGGAGAAGCGAATTTTGGGCTTCCTATTCGGTGAGCGGTATTTGATTGCATTGGTAAGCAAATTGAGGATAATGCTTTCTAAATAAACTTTAGGATATTGAATATCAGGGCATTTTTCAAAATCATACTCTATTGTTGCGTCTGATGCTTCAATTTCAGAAGAGATAAAATCCTTGTTTTTATTGAGAACGCTCTGGAATTCAATTTTCTCTCTTTCTATTTTTTGTCCGTTTTGCTCTATCTCCACTATATCTGTCAAATTCTGAACTGTGTTTTTGAGACCTTGACTAGAAGATTTTAGCAATTCAAATATCTCGGTTTTTTTATCTGATTTTTTTTGCTTCTCGTAAAAATTGAGCAATCCTTCAAAATTGCCGATTGGTGAACGCAGGTTGTGAGATACAATGTAGGCGAAATCCTCTAAGCTTTCATTTCTCTTTTTAAGTATTGTAGAGGTTTTCTCTAATTCTATGATATTGCTTTTCAGCATTTTTTCAGTCTGTTTTTTAGAAGTAACATCTTTTGTAACGGAAATCACTCCGTTCAATTTGCCATTCTCTTGCTTGATTGGGTTTATTGTGATAGAAAAATATCTCTCATGAGTTGGATTACTCCAATCCGTTGTTTCGTACTCATAAGGTTTCTCAGTCTGAATGGCATAATCAATTCCTTTGTAAAGCTCATGAACATATTCATTCGGATACCCAATTTCCAAAGCAGTTTTCCCTACAATATCTGACGGTTGGAGATTGGTATGGTTAGATACAGAATCATTCACAAACTTTGTGATGTAGTTGCTATCAATTCGGCAAATAATATCACTATTGTTTTCCACCAATGTTTTAAACTGCGACTCGCTTTCTCGCAACTGTTGATTGGTTTTTTTCAGTTCTTCTGTTTTCTCTTCTATGATTCTCTTTAACTCCGCAGGAGACGTATATTCTAGTAGTTCAGGGATAATTTCGTACAATTTATAAGCTGTCAAGCAAGAGATGATAGCTGTACATGCCAAAAGGAATCCATTCAGTCTGTAAACTGGAAACCAAAAAATAATTGCATCTACCAAATGAGTTGCCCCACAAAACATAATGAAGGCAATGAAGTAAGTAAGTAGCTTCTTAAAAGGAAAATCCTTTTTCTGGAATATGAAATAAGCAAGAATCAGAGGAATGCTAGAATAAGCAATCCAAATCAATAAGTCGGAAATAATATAAACCCATCCATGGAAATCACTCCATTTGCCACAAACCCAACGGGCAGGGAAACCTGTGGGATTTAATAGACCAGAAAAAAAGGCGATGATATCTTCCATTGAACTTAAATATTTGTCGTGATAAAGTTACCTCATATCTGAAAAATAGCTATCTAATAATGTATAAGTAAGTGGACAGTATTAGTTTTAAAATCTAATTCACCAAAAACTGCCGTTGTTGCTCTTACTGTAGCAAAACCAACAAGTTGATAATTAAGGAACGGGAATTGAATAAATGCGTGTTTTATCGTAGTTTATATTTATTTTCCGTTCCTTAGCACAGCAATGTGTAACAATCAGTAATTATTTATACTCTTTTCTTGAAATTTCCCTACCCAATTCATATTCAACTTCTTCAGTCAATTGACCAGACAGATTGTAGTGTTTCCAAATTCCATGTTTCTCGCCATTTTTGTACGTGCCTTCTACCGACACTTTATTTGCTTCATTATATTTGATTATTGAACCATGCTTTACTCCTGCCTCATAATAAGTTTTGGAAAGTAGGCTACCGCTTTCATCATCGTACGCTTTCCAAACACCGTTTTTGTAATTATCTTTGAAGTTGCCCTCTTCTATCTTTATGCCAGTATCGGTATATTCTTGATACAGTCCATCTCTTTTGCCATGTTTATAGTTATGAACACTTTCTTTGTTGCTATTTTCATAAAAGAAAGTCGCTTTCCCCAATTGCCCCTCGTTGAAAACTCTCTCTGTTAACAACACTCCGAGTTGATTATAAATCAGTTCTTTGCCATCTATTTTGTATGATTTTATGTAATTTTCCTTCTTAATCTTCCCATTGGAGAAATATTCTTTGTTTGAATAATTTTGGCTGTCAACATATTCCCGTTCCCATTTCAATTTACCGTCCTCGCCTTTCTCTTCTGCGTGTCCTACGTGTTGCCCGTTTTCGTACTTTTCTGTAACGAAAGTGGTTTCCTGACCGCCAGAACGATACATTTTCTTCCACCATTTGCCATGTTTTTTTCCATTTTTATAATTCTCAGTGGCCATCAACTCTCCATCTCGATTGAAATATCTCCATTCGCCTTCTTCTTCTCCTGCAACAAACTCCCCTTTTCTGCTTACTTTCCCGTTCTGGTGGAACATTGTATAAGTCCCTTCGGTTCTTCCATTCTTATAAGTAGCCGTTTTTTCAACTCTGTCACTTGAATCATAATCTGTTTCTTTCCCATGCTTCTTGCCTTTTTTGAAATGCACATCGGAGTAATTGCCTAAAATACTCGCTATTTTGTAATGCCCTTCCAACAATTTCCCGTCTGAATCTTTATGGAAAACCTCTTTGCCGAATATCTGTACTTCCACTTCTCTCTCCATCAAAAGAGTTTGCCCGAAAGCTAGGTTTGAGGAAAGTAAAAGGATTGCGATTAGGTATTTCATATTTTTTGGATTTATAAAAGGTAAATATGTGATGAGTTCTAGTGTATGATTTTTATTTCAAAGCGTTTTACTTTGGTGTTGAAAATGGATAAAATCATTTTTGTATAACCCAACTCTGTAATTGAGAAGTTCCTTTTCTTTTCTCTTTTCAAGAAATCAATGAGTTCTTTTTGCTTTCTTGAGCCGAGAGAAACGCTTTCCACCAACTTGGCAAATTCCAGTAATTTATCGCACAGTTCTGCAAAACCATCTACTCGCCAAGCGTGAAATTTTTTCTTAGTGTTTCTATTGGATAAAGCGAAGTCATAAATTTCCGCAGTTTTCGAGGCTTTTCTATATTCTAGTGAATCTTTATGGAGTGTTTTGCTAGGAACGAGTGTGATTACATTCTTCCCCGAAGAAGAATCAGTTTTGAAAACTAAATCAAAATATTTTTCTGGATTTTCTAAAAGCGGATTGATGAGCAGAGGCACTTCTTCAGAAATATTCTTTCTTGTTTCATAGTCCACTTTTTTAGCTTCATCATCCAATGGGAAATGACTTCGCTTCAAATAGGAATTGCAATTCCTGCAAGCCAAATAATAGTTAGTAGGATTATAGGCAAGCCACCAATAGTAGCTTTTGTCTCTATAATGCTCAATGGTAGCGTTGGCAATTTCCGTAATCTTCATTTCGCAAATGGCGCACCTGCCCGATTGCAACTCCTTGAAATCACTCTTCAGTTCGCTCCAACAACTGTCGAACTCTTTTTTTGTGTTTGAATGATGACAAACAATCAACTTTCTTCTTTTGGCAATGAAATTCTTTTTGGAAAATTGAAAGGAAGAATCTTGGAAGTGTTTGTCTGTAGCAATGTGCGTTAAATCCTTCATCTTTTCAATTCAGAATTTTAGAGATTTCGTCTGACAATTCATCCCATTCAGGATTATCGAAGTCAAGAGAGTCCAATTGTTTCCTGTCATTCAAATCAATTCCCTTCTTGCGGAGAAATTTGAGGTAAGTCAAATACTTATAGTCGGGAATTGTGATTCCCAAATAGGCATCTTTAATTTCCTGTAATAATTCTTCTACGGCTGGATTTTCTGGTTCGGTTTCCAACAGCAAATAGTAGCGGTCTAATTTCTCCTGCAAATTGGTGCTGACCACAGAATCGGTTTCAAAATACTTCAACAGCGTAACCACTACATCCATATTTTTTGTTCCCCCTTTGTGTTGCACAATTTCATAATTGCCATTTTCATTTTCAATCACTTGGTGGACTTCGCATTCTTCTCTGTCCAAAATTGCCATTGGGTTGTGCGTGGTAAGCACAAACTGGATTTTTGGGAAATATTGGGCGAGTTTATTCACGAAATCCCGTTGCCAAGTCGGGTGCAAATGCCTATCGAACTCATCAATGGCAATGATTCCCTTCATTTGCTCAAAGGCTTTGTCAATCGGAATTTTCTCCTCTTCTCCCAACGAGCTGTTCATCTCCTCCCGAAGTGAAAGCAAGCGAGTGAGCATATCGGTCAGCAAGATCACATTTGCCCGATAGCCTTCACTCAACTGTTGCGTTTTGAGTCGGTTGCCCTGCTCATCTACAAAAAAGTAGTTGGTTTTGTCTTTTTGGATTTTATACTTCGGAATCAGCTCGTTCAGAATGCGAATCAGGTAATCTTTGGCGATTTTAATCTCCGCTTTCTTCTCATCTACATCATGGAATTCATAGCGTTCCATCTCATTGAAGAAATCAATTGGGTCAACGAACTCATCACTAAAATCGGAAAATAGCGATTGCGTATGATACCATTTCGGCACTTCTGCAATCACTTCCTGCACTCTTGTGCTGAACTTGTTTTTACTTTCACTGATGAATGTATTCGTACCGTATGCTAAAAACACCATTTTGGGAACGAACTCTACAAATTCGCCTTCTTCGACTATACTTTTCTCCTTATCTTCAATGATAACTTTTCGTTTCAAAAAGTCATTCTCCCAATTCACTTCCAATTCTATTTTCTCTGCGCCTTGCTTCGTTAATCCCTCAAAACCATCTGACTGCAAACGGATTGTATCTCTATCATTTTCGGGCAAAATAGTCAACGCTAAAGCCTGCAAAATACTCGTTTTACCAAAGCCATTCTTGCCTAATATGATGTTGATTTTAGGAGAAAAATTGATGGTCAAATTTTCAAATCCTTTGAATTCTTTAATGTGAACGTGTGTGAGGGAAATATTGGCTTTGTAGAGGAGTTTATTGTATTGGCTGTAGAGAAAATTAAAATTACTATATTTATACAATCCTGTTTTATCTAAATTTTCATTTAGAAGAGATTTGAACTCAGAAATTTTCGGAATCTTATCTTTTTGTATACTGTCTCCTTTAGAAAGTATTGAGAATAATGAGAACATAAAATCTACAGGATTTACATTATCCAAGAAGTCACTTGATAGAACATTGTCTATAAAGTCTTCATCTTCCTCAATTTCATCAGCTAATTTTTCAAGTTGTTTATCATATATATCATGCTCTTCGAATTTTTCATGCGTAAACAATACAATAAATTTGTGTAATCTTATTTCAGTAGGAAATGTAGACTTGAATTTCTTTATTTTATCTAAAAGTATATTTTTTGCTATAGTGCTATTTTTTTGATTTATTCTGAATGATAGTTCATAAATATGTTTTGCGTAGTCGATAGGCGAATTGGATAGTAAGAAAGAAGTTTTTTCTTCAATGTGTTTGAATGTTTTGATATTTCCGCTTTCGAGTAGAATTGGCAATAATTTCAGAGAAAAATACTTTATTTGATTTAATAATATATTTTCAGAATGAGAAACGAACTTTTCTATACTCCGCAAAAGTTCTATGAAGTTTTGAATAAAAATTTCTGATGAAATATTATTTGAATATAAACTGCAAATAGAACTCAAAATCTCGTTTTTCTCTTTTTCATTAGAAGTATTCTCTAATGCCAACTTATAAAAAAAATATGCATCTTCTGTAGACTTTGTTGATACAGATGCAAGTTCTTTGTATATCTTTAGTCTTTCATCTTCTTGCAAAAAAATATTCAACCCTTCTATTCTTTGACCTTGTTTTGCATCATTGAAATCTTCGATTCCATCTATTTGTAATTTTTCATTGTTTAGAAATAATTCATTAACCTTTACTATTATTTCTTCACCTAATTGCCTTTTGGTAAGAGCGTCCATCAACCTTAAAATATCAGGCAAGTCTACCTTATCTCCAAGAATTCTTTTAATAGCATCGGTTGACTCCTTCTTAGATAACTTTTTCAAGTAGTTAACCTTGTTTTTATTAAAATATCCTAAGTCAATAAGGATGCTAGGGTCTTTCTCTACGAAAAATGTGAACATGTTAACAATTTCCTCACTCAACATAATCTCAAATTTTAAATCCCCAAAAAATCTAGGCAAATCAAGTCAATCCCACCAATCAAGGTTTAAGTTACGAATTTCCTACGAAAACAAATCCACCACATCATCTTTCGTCAGCGTTTTCAGCAAACTTTTTTCTGCGCTGATGATATCGTTGACCAAAGCTTTTTTCTTCTCTTGGAGTTTGAGGATTTTCTCTTCCACCGTGTCTTTGCAAATCATTTTGTAGGCGAAAACCTTTTGCGTTTGCCCAATTCGGTGCGTTCTGTCAATGGCTTGTTGCTCCACGGCAGGATTCCACCACGGGTCAACCAAATAGACATAATCTGCCGCAGTCAAGTTCAAACCAACTCCACCCGCTTTCAAGCTGATGAGGAAAACTCGCTTGTCATCATTGGTTTGGAAATCTTCCACCACTTCTTGGCGGTTTCTGGTTTGCCCATCCAAGTAAGAATATTCCACATTTTTTCGCTCCAACTGCTTTCTGATGAGCGAGAGCATTCCCACAAACTGCGAGAATATCAGGATTTTGTGCTTCCCAACCAATTCTGAAACATGATTTCCCAACTCGTTCAGTTTCACAGACTCATCTGTATGCTTCTCCTTGCCTTTCAACAAAGCAGGAGAATCGCAAATTTGGCGGAGTTTCAGCAAGCCTTCCAGAATGTAAATCCCCGATTTTTCAATTCCTTGGTCTTGGATAATATCGAGCAGTTTGTCTCGGTAATGGTTTTTGAACGCATCGTACACTTTACGCTGTTTCGTTCCCATTTCGCAGTACAATATATTTTCCGATTTATCGGGCAAATCTTGGGCAACTTGCTCCTTGGTTCTCCGCAGAATGAACGGATAGACAATTTTTTTCAACTCCAACACCTTTTCTGTTTCTCCTTTTTTGTCAATTGGGTTGGCGTATTCTTTCTTGAAAAAATCTTGTGTTCCCAAAATTCCAGGATTCAAGAAATTCATTTGTGCGTAGAGTTCAAAAGTATTGTTTTCCACAGGCGTTCCTGTCAGCACTAATTTATTATGTGAGTTCAACAAAGAAACCGCTTTGTATCTTTTGGAAGTCACATTTTTGATTGCCTGCGATTCATCCAAAATCACATAATCGAAATGCAATTCTTTGATTCGATCAATGTCTCGCACAATCACGCCATAAGTGGTCATAACCACATTATATTCTGCAAAAGTGTGAATATGTGGCGTTCGTTGTGTGCCATGATGCACCAAATATTTTAGGTTTGGAGTGAATTTATCCATTTCGTTCGACCAGTTGAAAATCAAACTTGTGGGCACAACCACCAAACAGCAAGTTTCGGGTTTTCTGTCCACCAAACTTTGAATAAAAGTCAGCGTTTGGAGTGTTTTTCCCAATCCCATATCATCTGCTAGGCAACCTCCCCAGCGGAATTCATCGAGAAAGTGCATCCAGTTTAAGCCAGATTCTTGGTAATCTCTCAAATTCGCCTTTACATTTTTGGAGACTTTTATAGTTTTGATTTTGTCAAAATCCCTCAATTTCCGCTTTTTGTCTTGGATTTCTCGCAAAACAGCATCGTTGTCAATCTCCGCATATAATTCATCAACAATTGAGAAGTGCATTTTGGAAATCTGAACACTGTCTTTGTCGATATTGCCCAATTTCAGCAACATCCCGTATTTCTCAATCCATTCTGCTGGTAAAATGCCGAGTGTTCCATCGGCTAGTTTCACATAATGCTCATCGTTGAGAACTGCCTTTCTGACATCTTTCAGACTCACGAATTGGTCGCCAAAACTCACGGTAATTTCGCAATCGAACCAATCAATTCCCGAACTGACTTGGAATTTAGTTTCGGGTTTGAATGGGGAATATTTGAAGGTTTTCAACTCTGAAAATCCAAAAATCTCAAAGCCTTTTTCCCGCAAATAATCGAAAACCTCGAAGAACCAATTGTTCTCCAAAACCTGATTGGCACTCAAAAAGAAAGTCGGACCTTCCTGAACAAACTGCTCGTGGGAAGTCGCCAAAATGCTGACCATTTCTTCTTCGTAATCATAATCTCGCTTTACTCTATAATACGTTCCGTCTTCTTCGGCATAAACCAAATCTTGCAGTTGGTCGTGCGTAACTTGCTGATTATCATACTCAAATATTGGTGTGAGTGCCAAATATCCGTTGGCTTCATCCAGAAATAATTTAGCTTCTGGCTCAGTTCCGTCCACATCCTGAATGTTCAAATCAATTTTGGAGTCGATTGGGTAAGCCTGCAAAAGTGGCATAATCACTCGCTGAATGAAACTTTCCCTGCCCGATTTCCGCACTCGCATCAATGGGCGAGAGTGTGCCAACAAAACTCCCTTGGTATTCTTTAATGGATTGCAACGGAAAAAAAGCATTGTGCTTTAGTGAAAACTCCAAACGGATAAATGGTATCTACAGAAAGGGTTGGAATTTGCTTCTCGCCAATCCAAAGCGTGATTTCCAACACTAAATCATCCTCTTCTTCTCGCAACTCAAAATGCGGAATCAGTTGTTTTTCCTCAATGGTAAATCCAACCAAAGAAGTTACCCGAAGTTGATTGTCCGATGCGCTGTAGAACTTCTTCTCTTTCAGCATTCTGAAAATCGGACTGAACAAATCAATCAGATATTGGTCAATGGCAGGTTTTGCCTCGGCCGGGAAATCATTTTTGTAGAGGTTTCCCCATTTGTAGCCCGAAGTTCGGAAACCCATATCTGCCAAATAATTTTTGAGGTCTTGCTCATCGGTTCCGTCCAGCAAATTCAATACTTTTCTGTCAGATTCATCCATCAAAGCAAGGCTAGAGAAAGTGAAATTCTCCTTCAATTCAGAAAGGTGCGAGGCAAAACGGGTTTCTTCCTTGTTCAGCTTCCCTTGAAATGGCACGATTTCCAACGGCATCAGCGCATCGGAATCGTACTTTTTGCAGAAATAGCCAATTCCAAAATTCTCTTTTTTCTCTTCGGCTACCACTCTCGGAGTTCGCTTTTGAGTTTTGGAACTGAAAGCAGAGAAGTTGAAAACATCATTGATTTCAGGCGAATCCAACTTCATAATAGAAGAGTCTGTCGGTTGGATTATCAATCCGCCATTGACCAGTTTGAATCTGAAAAGCTCATCCACATCGGCATCTTCCAAAGAATAACCATATTGTTGCAACAACGTTTCTTTGTCGGAATCGAAGTTTTTCAACATCAAAAATGCGTCTTTCCCATCTTCGTAAAGTAGCTGGAGCAATGCGCCTGCTTTATGAATACAAATTGGGTCATTGGTGGTTTCCGCACAACTACATTTTGTAATTATAGTATCGTTTTCTTCTTTGAAATGTATTTCATAATGCTTGTCTCTGTAAAAAAGATTTACATTCACATTTCCGTCTTTCCCTCGGTGGAGTTGCGCACGTCCATTCTTGGCAATGTATTTTACGGGTTGGAGATTATGCCTGGAAACCAATGAGAGAATGGCCTGCTCTGTAAATTGAGAAAGCTTGATAACTACTCTGTTTTGGTCATAAGTTTTGGTAGGCTCATTTTTGGCAAATTTGGGTTGCCGAGCCAAATAATCTCGCAAATAAAGCAATGTGGCAACTCGGTGTTTGCAAATTCCACCCCAATCGTAAGGGCAAGTGCAAGAAGTGGAAGCGATGGAATTTCCATCCATCACAATTTTCACATCGTACCAGTTTCCCGTTCCGCTCCCCTTTACTTTCATATCCAACTTGCCATCTTCTAGGTTAACAAATTGGAGTTTATGCCTTGTTTCAAATATTTTTTTTCCTCTTTCTAATACACTATTGTCTGCATTCTGCTGAATGAAACCATCAAATTTGCTCATGCTAGTCTTTTGTGGGGTTGCCTAAAAATCAAGCGGCTAATTTAGCGTATCTTTCAATCAAAGGGAACTGAATTGGAGAATATATGGGAAATTAGAAAGTTGAAGATATTACTTTACTTATTGCATTCGGATGGTTCAACTTTGGATAGAATCAATAGCATCGGCTACCGATTCCATCTAAACCTATGCTCAAAAATGATGTTGCGCAGAAAAAAATTTTCGACTCCAAAACAGTTGTTCAATGGCTTTGCCGTATTCGTAGAACAGGGTTTGCAATCGCACAGGGCGACCTCGCCCTGTTCTGTGCCTATCAGGTATGATTTTCGATAGTTGCGCAACATGAATTAGTAAAAGGGATTTTGTCAGAATAGTATTGTCAGAATAATTAGATTGTGACAGCCATTTCTCGGTGTAATTCAATATTCAACCTACAACTCGTCTTATAAATCCATTCCAATAAAAAAAAATAGAAACAAGAAATTACATTTGTACTTTTGAGAAAAGTACAAAAATATTTTGGCTCTATCGTGAATTTGGGGAAAGCGTTGTATTATTTTAATAAACCCTCGGTTGTTCTTTTGCAAGCTAAGAAGCTTGCAAAAGAGTAATGTCAAAGCTAGTGCATTGACTAGCCAATGAGAGATAATGAGTTCTTTTTCGACCAATAATTAATGATAGAATACTGACAAGCAACGAAAAAAAAATTGCACTCAATCCCCAAATTAACGATTTAACCATATTTTTTTACGTATTTGAACAAAAGTTGATTTAAGGATTGAATTCCTGAAAAATACTGATAATCAGTATTTTGTATTTTTTTCTTGATACACAATACTTGTGTCCCGCTACTCAATACTCAATACTATATCATGTTCCGCCTCAAAACAGCAATCAGAAACCTAAAAGAACAGCGAGAGGAAGCTTGGCTGTTTGTTTTGGATATTTTCATGGTAATTCTGGCAATTGTCTATTTGGCTTGGACTCTGCTCGATTTACTTATCCGCACGAAAGTTTTTGCGCAATTCATTGCAGATTATGCCAATGAAACCGTTCAATATGGCTACGATTTATATACGCATTTAGACACGATTTTCTACGATACAGTTTTTGTCTCCATCTTTTTGGCGGAGTTGCTTTTGCGTTGGGGAATTGCCATTTACCGAAAAACCTATCATCGTTGGTTTTTCTATCCTTTCGTGCATTGGTACGATACGTTGGGCTGCATTCCCATTGCTTCCTTCAAATTCTTCCGAATGATTCGGATTTTCTCCATCATCTACCGACTCCATAAGTTAAAGATTGTGGATTTTTCTGAAACCTACATTTTCATAAAAGGAACGAAGTACGTAAATATTTTGGTGGAAGAAGTCTCCGACCGAGTAGTTGTGAATGTGATTGGCGGAGTGCAACAGGAAGTGGATAGGGGCAACCCCGTTGTTGACCGCATTCTGGAAGATGTGATTATGCCAAGGAAAACGGAACTTATCAATTTCATTTCCCAGCGAATTCAGAAAGCCACTATAAGCGCACATATTTCTTACCAATCTGACATTAAAGAATATGTAGATGACCTGATTGAGCAAGCAGTTGACGAAAACAAGGAAATCAACCGAATAGAAATGATTCCCATTGTGGGCGGGAACATCAGCGGAATGCTGGAAAGTGCCATTTCCGATATTGTTTTCAAAGTCATAAATCAGGCTCTGAGAGATTTGGGTTCAGATAAAAACAAAGAATTGCTAGGAGAAATTGCCGATTTGGCTTTTGAAACAATTCTAGGCGAAGATGAGGATTTGACCCTCAATCAAATTGCCAAAGACATTGCGCACGAATCTTTAGAAGTCGTAAAAGAACAAGTGAAAGTGAAGCAATGGAAAGTGAAAGAATTGGATGATTTAAGTTATAAGACATAAGACATTAGACAAAAGACAATAGATTAAATAAAGGCATTCAGTTGTTTGTCTTATATACCCCAATTATGAGTTGTGTATTTGATAAGTACAATTATTGATTGGGGAAATTAAGAATTAAGAATTAAGAATGAAGAATTAAAAATGACTTAAGTAATTGTTAATCAGTAAATTATGTTATTTTATTTAGCCAAACTATTGACATACGGTTTTTAATTAAATCAAAAAATAGTGCAATATATTAAATCTTAATTTTTGACCACACTAAAAAAATTATAGTTAACCTACTGATAATCAATTTTTTAAACTCATTATTCGGGTTATATGTAATAGTTCGGATAATTCTGCCTGACCATTTAATACTATTGGGCAGTTGCTTTTTTGTAGAGAAAGCTAGCTTTGATAACGATGAATCCAACCAAAAGGCGAAAATAAATTCGCCAATTCGCTAATTCACAATTTCGCCAATTAAAATCCTTGCCTTTCCCGTGCAAAAGTCTAATTTTGCGCAACTCAATAAGAACAAGAAATTTAAAATAGTACAAAATGGCTACGAATAGAACATTTACAATGGTAAAGCCTGATGCTTTCGAGGCAGGTAATAGTGGTGCAATCATCAAAATGATTGAAGAAGCAGGTTTCAAAATCATCTCTGCAAAAGTTACTCAATTGTCTGCAGAGCGTGCTGGGCAATTCTACGAAGTACACAAAGAGCGTCCTTTCTACAAGGATTTGTGTTCTTACATGAGTTCTGGCGCAATCATTCCCATGATTTTGGAGAAAGATAATGCCGTTGCCGATTTCCGTAAATTGATTGGCGCCACAAACCCTGCCGATGCAGAAGAGGGAACAATCAGAAAAAAGTTTGCCAAATCAATCGAGGCAAACGCCATTCATGGTTCCGATTCTGACGAGAATGCTCAAATTGAAGGAAACTTCTTCTTCGCTAAAACTAAGCAATTCGGTTAATCCAACCAAATAGCAAAGAAAATGAAGCGCATGGAAATTTTTCCGTGCGTTTTTTATTTGTAAATGCTATTTTTGTTTTCATTTCCAAATTTACACATTTTCAAATCTGCAAATTGATATGCCAATCGTAAGCATCAGAAATACAAATATTTACCAAGGTGAGAATTGCGTAATCGAAGATTTGAATTTCGATTTGCAACCTTCCGAGTTTGTCTATCTGATTGGGAAGACAGGAAGTGGGAAAACCTCTTTGCTCCGCACGCTTTATGCCGATTTGGAATTGCAAAAAGGGCAGGTTTACGTAGATGATTTCCAAATTCATGACCTCAAAAGGAAACAAATTCCTCATTTGAGAAGGAAATTGGGAATCATTTTCCAAGATTTTGAGCTTTTCACAGACAGAACCGTAGAGGAAAATCTGTATTTTGTGATGAAGGCTACAGGCTGGATTAGCAAAATCAAAATGAGCCAAAAAGTAGATGAATTACTAGAGCAAGTTGGCTTGACGGGTTATCAGCGAAGAATGCCACACCAGCTTTCTGGCGGAGAAAAACAGCGAGTTGCCATTGCCCGAGCCTTGATTAACAATCCAGTTTTGCTTCTGGCAGATGAACCTACGGGAAATCTAAACCCTGTTGTAGCAAACGATATTCTGAATTTGTTTATCAGGATAAGCAAGGAAAAGGGCATGGCAGTTCTGATGGCAACGCATCACCATAATTTCCTCCGAACCATCCCTGCCCGAGTGCTTTACTGCGATGGCGGAATTGTGAAGGATGTAAGCAAAGCAAAAGTCGAAAGCAGAATGGAAAACTAAACGAGTACGAAGCCTTTAGTCCAAATTTTTGAGTAAAAAAAAGTGAAATTTCAAAAGCTATAAATATAAAAAAAAAGCCTTTCAGATTGCTCTGAAAGGCTTTTTTATTAGTTGCGGAGGTAGGACTTGAACCTACGACCTTTGGGTTATGAGCCCAACGAGCTACCAACTGCTCCACTCCGCGATGTGGTGTTTCCCTTGATTGGGAGTGCAAATGTAGAGAAAATATTTAAGAATGCAATAGGCAGTCAAAAAATTGTTGAAATTATTTCTTCAACAATTCATTTTCCAGCCAATCTGCAATGAATTGTAGCTTTTCTACATAATCCAATTCATTGTGTAACTCGTGGAAATGATTTTCCCAGCCTTTGAAATGCACAAACTGCTTGTTTCTTTCCGCAAATTCTTGCGTTCCCTTATGCGAAGTGATAGAATCTGCCATTCCGTGCATGACCAAAGTTGGTTTGGAGAATAAATGTGCATTCTCAATGGCAACTTCCCCACCTTGGCTCAACGCCCAAAATGCACTTGCGGAAATATCGCCATGAACTAATTTATCTGAAACATAAGCTTTCCCCACGTTTTCGTCTCTCGATAAACCTTGCCCGTCCAATGTATTCTGCTCAGTATAGCTTGGCATAATGTTCCGAACCAAGTTTGCTAACATGACTTTGAATTTTGGTGGCTCAAAAGCTAATTTGAACCAAGGGCTCGTCAGCACAATGGCTTGGATGTTTGCATTCTGATTTTTCAGAATATAGTTTGCCACCACATTTCCGCCCATGCTGTGTCCGTAAATTACTTTGGGAAGTTTCGGAAAGCGAGATTCAGCTTCTTGCATCAAAGCTTCCGCATTGCCCAAATACTCATCCAATTTAAGAATATGACCTCTTTTTCCGTCAGATTTCCCGTGCCCTTGCAAATCAATTGCCATGACAGAAAAAGATTGGGAAGTGAAATAATTCGCCACATTCAAATATCTTCCACTATGCTCGCCTTGCCCATGAACCAAGCAAATTAATGCTTTTGGATTAGTTGCTTCCCAAAGTCGGGCAAATAGCTTTTTGTTTTGGTTGGAGTTTGAGATATAAAATTCTTGGGTTTCCAATGGAAAGGGGTTTTGGTAAGAGGATTGGTTTTGGCTCATAAAAAGGCTCAAATAGATTTAAGGAATTTAGCAATTTTTACGCTCAATCCAGCCATTGGGAAGGTCTGCGACCATTCCTGAGGTTTCATTTCCTTAAAATCTAAGAAGAGCCTATAAAAATAAGGAAATCTTTGAATAATTCTCTATTTCCCAGAATTTCAGTTTGAAATGCCTTGACTAATTTTTCTTCTCCATTCATTCCGAATTGCTTAATATTGCAAACATCACTAATTTTAGTTTTTGGTTGGATTGATCAAAACACGAACACCGATATTCTCAATAAAGATGAAGCGAATAAAAATCAAAAAACTGTTGGCAGAACAGCCAATTGGCGAGAAAATAAATATAAAAGGATGGGTTCGGACTTTCCGAAACAATCAGTTTGTGGCAGTGAACGATGGCTCTTGTGCTGACAATTTACAAGCAGTAGTCGATTTTGAAAATACTTCGGAAGAGATTTTGAAAAAAATAAATACTGGAGCATGTGTTTCCATTACTGGCGAGTTGGTAGAATCTAAAGGAAAAGGGCAAAGTGTGGATTTGGTGGCAACCGAGATTGAGATTTTGGGCGAGGCAAACCCTGAGGAATATAAACTCCAACCGAAAAAACATAGTATGGAGTTTTTGCGGGAAAACGCTCATTTCCGCATGAGAACGCAAACCATGAGTGCCGTTTTTAGATTGCGTCATGCGCTGTCTTTTGCAGTCCACAAGTTTTTCAATGATAAAGGATTCTATTACTGGCACACGCCAATTGTAACAGGTTCCGATGCGGAAGGCGCAGGAGAGACTTTCAAGGTTACAACTTTGGATTTAAAAAATCCTAAGCTGGACGATGAAGGGAAAATCAACTATAAAGAAGATTTTTTCGGAAAAGCTACTAACCTAACCGTTTCTGGTCAGCTAGAAGGCGAAGCTGGGGCAATGGCTTTGGGCGATATTTATACTTTCGGGCCGACTTTCCGAGCAGAAAACTCCAACACAACTCGACACTTGGCAGAATTCTGGATGATTGAGCCAGAAATGGCTTTCTACGATTTGGATGATAATATGGATTTGGCGGAGGAATTCATCAAATACCTCATCCAATATGCAATTGAAAATCATTCGGATGACTTAGGATTTCTAGACGAGAAATTCAACAAGGAGAATTCGCAAAAACCAATGGCTGAACGAAGCGAATTGGGATTGATTGAGCGATTAAAATTTGTGGTTGAACATGATTTTGCCCGAATCACTTATACCGAAGCAGTCAAGATTTTGGAAAACTCCAAACCTCAAAAAAAGAAAAAGTTCAAATATTTGGTGGAGTGGGGAATTGATTTGCAGTCGGAACATGAGCGTTTTTTGGTGGAGAAACATTTCAAAAAGCCTGTGATTATTACCGATTATCCAAAAGGAATCAAATCGTTCTATATGAAGCAGAACGATGATGGAAAAACCGTTCGGGCAATGGATGTGCTTTTCCCAGGAATTGGCGAAATTATTGGCGGTGCGCAACGTGAAGAGAACTACGATAAGTTGTTAACCAGAATGCAGGAAATGAACATTCCCGAAGAGGAGTTGTGGTGGTATTTAGAACTCCGCAAGTTCGGAACTGCGCCTCACAGTGGTTTCGGTTTGGGCTTCGAGCGAATTGTGCTTTTCGTAACAGGAATGGCAAACATCAGAGATGTAATTCCTTTCCCAAGAACTCCGCAGAATGCTGATTTTTAAAATTGGTAGTGAGTAGTGAGACAAAAAGGAGGAAAGAAGAAGGAGGAAAGAAGAAGGAGGAAAGAGGAAAGAGGAAAGAGGAAAGGAGGAAAGAAGAAGGAAGAGAGAAAGGAGGAAAAGAGAAAGGAGGAAAGAGGAGTATTTCTCTTTAATCAACACATCATCGAATTACCGCATCAACAAATCATTTCCACATTTTCTAATTCGCACATTTCCACATTCGCCAATTCGCCAATTCCTATGCAAGAAGAATTTCTCCATTACGTTTGGCAGTTTCAGTATTTCAATAAAATTGATTTGAAAACTACCCGTGGGGAATTGGTGCAAATTTTCAGGCAAGGGAATTTGAATACAGATGCTGGGGCGGATTTCCAAAACTCCAAACTCCGAATTGGCGAAATTGATTGGGCGGGAAGTGTGGAAATTCATATCAATTCTTCAGATTGGGAAAAGCATGGGCATTCTGCTGATAAATCTTACGAGAATGTAATTCTACACGTAGTTTGGGAAGATGACAAACCTGTTTTGCGGAAAGACGGAAGTGAAATTCCGACCTTGGAATTAAAGGAAAGAGTGAGTTTCCTGCTTTTGGAGAAGTATAAATTGCTGATGGAAGATTCGGGAGAACCGATTCCCTGCGCCAATCAATTTCCGAATATTCCGCCAATTACCAAAATCTCCATGCTCGACAAATCGTTGATGCAACGGTTGGAGCGAAAAGCATCGGAAGTCTTGCAACTCCATTCAAAACATCAGAGCGATTGGGAGGAAATTGCCTATCAGTGGATTGGGCAATTCTTTGGCTTTAAAGTCAACAATCAGCCATTTTTGCAATTGACACAGGCAATTCCGCTCAAAATACTTCAAAAGCATGGCGATAATTTACTCCAAATTGAAGCACTTATTTTTGGGCAAAGTGGTTTTTTGGATGAGTTGGAATTGGAAGATGATTATGTGAAAAACCTTCAAAGAGAGTACAAGTTTCTCGCTCACAAATACCGATTAAAAGAATCCAAACTGGAATTGAGCCAATGGAAGTTCTTGCGATTGCGACCTGCCAACTTCCCAACTATTCGTTTGGCGCAGTTTGCGATGCTTATTTATCAGCACAAGAGTTTTTTCTCTAAGCTGATTTTTACCGAAGATGTGAAGAAACTCCAAAAGGTATTTGAGGTAAAGCAGTCAGCTTATTGGCTGAAGCACTACAAATTCGGGAAGGAATCTGCCAAGCCTTTTTCTGGATTGGGAAAAAGCAGTCAAATCAATTTGCTTATCAATGCAACGGCTCCGCTTTTGGTGGCTTATGGCAAATATAAAGGCAACCAAAATTTTGTGGAGCGAGCAATTTCCCTGCTCGAACAGCTTCCCGCAGAATCCAACCGAATTACGAAGATTTGGAAAAGCTTGGATTTGGAAATAAAGACTGCTTTCGATTCGCAAGCAAGTATTGAACTTTACAACAATTTTTGCCAAGAGAAAAAGTGCCTGCAATGCAATGTAGGCGTGAAATTGGTGAGGTAGATGAGTATCAAGTAGAGAGTATCAGGTATCAAGAAAAAGAAAATTACAAGATAACATTTGCAAACTTTGAACCTGATTTTAATTTCGTTCGTTTTAAAATGTAGTGAAAAATAATACTTCAACATTATATCACAATGAAACAAAAACACTTTCTCTACATCTTTCTACTTTCCCCAATCTTCTTTCTCTTCTCTTGCGATGGAGAAACTTTGGAATTAACTCCACCAGAAGCGCAAATGAAATTCCAGCCTTTGGCAGTCGGTAATTATATTGACTATCAAGTATATGACACGTTGTACATTGGATCTGACGAGCGAGAAGATTTTGAAATTGAAGTAACCACTTATCAACTTCGAGAACTTATTTCCGAGCAATTGAGCGAAAATTCATCTGGGTTGCGTTACAAGCTAGAGCGTTTTAAAAGGCAAGATGAAAGCCAATTGTGGAAATTAGACTCAATTTGGACGATTAGGTTGCAAGATAGTTCTATTATAAAGGTAGAGAATAATGTACCTTTCGTAAAGCTAGTTCCGAATATACAGGCAAACACGACTTGGAATGGCAACTCGTTCAATAATGAACCAGCGCAGATTTACAGAGTTGGACTGTACTTAGAAGATTATCAGGTTTTGGATGATAATTATCCCAACTCCATTGAAATTATTCACAGATTCGATACCAGTTTTTTATTTATCTTTGTTGGTATAGAAATTTATGCAGAGAATGTTGGTTTGGTTTATAAAAGAACTGATAATATAAGCCTTTGTAATGTGCCATGCTTTCCTAAAGCAATACCTATTAGTGGCAACAGAGTAGTACAAAAAATTATAGCAAGAGGGAAGCTCTAATATGTTATTGGGTAGTGTGAAAGAGGTAAGGCTACTCTATGGATAATTCGGCACAAGCGGAGTGCCGCCCAGCGGACGCTCAATGCTGTCAACTTAAGGAAAATATATGTTTGATTTTATACCAAAAATAGGTGTAATTTGAAAGTTTCAGTTCTGTAGGACGTAGCTCTAGCTGCGTCCAATCACAAACCAAAAGTGTTGAAAACGCTTTTCAACACTAAGTTGACGGCATTGAGCGGACGCTTGCGCTATGGTTTTTATTTTGTTAGCCTTACCAGTTTATCACTATCTGTTGTTGAATTCATTTTGCTATTCAAAGCATCAATCATTAACTAATTTTGTCATTTCCACCTGATTCCAGTTAACACTAAAAGTCGTATTTTTCATTTTCAAAGCTGATTCTTCATTGGATTAGCTTTTTTAAATTGAAAACGTGGAAAATGGAGAATCCTATAAAAATTTTGGTGGTTGAAGACGATGAGTTTCTCGGAATGATGATTCAGGAGTTGTTGGAAACTCGAAAATTCAAGACTCAACTCAGTAAGAATGGAAACCAAGGTTATGAAGATTTCGTTGCTTTCCAACCCAACTTGTGCATTTTCGATGTGAACATGCCCGAGAAAGATGGTTTCACATTGGCAAAAGAAGTTCGGGCAATTGATAAGGATGTGCCAATCGTGTTTCTCACAGCAAAATCTATGAAGGCAGATGTGCTCGAAGGCTTTGCAATTGGGGCAGATGATTATGTGAAGAAACCTTTCAGCATGGAGGAGTTGATTATGCGAATCAATGCAATTCTGCGAAGAACCCTCGAAAATGAATCTCCATACGAACAAGAAATTTTGGAAATTGGAGCGTACAGGTTCAGTCCCAAATTGCGCTTGCTAAAGTTCGGAGAAAAAGAATATACGCTTACACAAAGAGAATCCGACTTACTTTTCTTGCTTTCCAAACAGAAAAACCAGCTTCTAGAACGGGATTACACACTCAAAAAATTATGGGGAGATAATTCCTATTTCCAAGCCAGAAGCATGGACGTGCATATTACCAATCTCCGCAAAAAACTGAAATTGGATAGTTCCATTCAGATTGTGAACGTAAGAGGACGAGGCTACAAGTTGTTGGAGATTGACAAAGGGATTTTCTAGCGGGCAAGCAAGAAAAAAAGCATAATCAGAGCCAGAATCAAAGCAGTCCATTTCAAATACGGACTGTGAGTTTCCAATTTATTCCCGCAAATCGGGCAAATTTTGTTCGATTTATCTACCTCCATTGCGCAAGAAGAGCATTCTATTTTTTGGCTCATACAAGTAGTCTAAAGTCTTTAGTACAAAGTCCGAGGTATTGCGATTTGTATTCAAGTTCTTGTAGAAATCAAAAACATTACTTTGATTAAGGAACGGGAAATAAATAAACTACTATTTTATTGAAGTTTGTTTTTAGAGCTAGTCTAGGCAAAAAAGTTTGGCATAGCACCGCTATGGCAAACTTTTTTAACGAAGAATAGGTCAAAAAGAAACGAGATAAAAAGTAGCACTTTATTTAATTTCTGTTCCTAAGTAGGCAGAAACTATATTTTATAGTCAAAACTTGTCAGGAATTAACTAAATTCTAAATAGTCAACTCTTTAAAAGCTTAATCCTAACAGGTTTAATTCCATCCGATTATTTACTTTAATTACCTCAAGTTTCCTAAGCTAAAATCAAAATCCCTAAAATGCAGACTATGAAATAACCTACCAAAGTGGCCGCTCCAGCGTAATCTTTGGCAATTCTTTGTCCAAAAAAAAGCATGATGATGCTCAATGCAGAAAGTTCCGCACCGTAAAGAGCCAATTCGGTAGTGTTTCCGAGCAGGATATTTACCGCTCCGACTGCAGAAAGTAAACCTGCCACAATTTCGAAGACCGTAATTGTTCCCAACATAAAAGGCACCATGTTTTTCAGAGGAGATTTTTCAAAATGACCTTTCAGCCAGCCAAGGTTGCCTTTCCAGTCAATTACCTTGTCGAATCCTGATTGTAGGAAAAGAATAGCTAAAAAGCTGGGAATCAGGATTTTGACAACATGGGAACCTTCCAACAAATCGGAGAGAATGGAAGTGAGTAACATAATTTGAATTTAGAATGGTGGCAATAGTGAGTAACTGCCAAAGGTAGTAAACGAATCACTAAAACTTAGTAAAATCGTTTCCCTTGCGAGGTCAGATGCTCCAGCCAATCGCCAGATTTCACTCTCGGAAGGTCTTTTGCAGATTGGTTAAACACGTAAGTCCAGCATTCAATTTCCTGCCCTTTGGCAATATGAACGGGAAGTGCCTCACGAGTGAATAAGGAGTTAGCTTTGTTTTCCTCATCATATCCTTCGTAGCTATCTAGGAATTTGATAAGGCTTTTATAGCTTTCTGGGTTGATTGCATAGATTTCTCCTTGCACAGCAAATTGACTTTCTCCGTCTAAAACAGCTGCTGGGAAATCGCCTGTGTCATACAAATCGGCATTTATTCTTCCTAAACCAACCAATTGGGCGTGCTGAGACAAATAATAGCTCATAGGATTATCGAACTGGCTCATAAGTGTGCCATAAACGAAAATCTGTTGGACTATTTTGGGTTGGTTCATTGCTAGGAAATAGATTTAAAACGCAAATTAAGTAATATAGTTTATGACGACAAAAATTGTTCAGTTAACAATAGGAAATGAATTGATGTACGAATCACGCTGTACGAATGGGAAATGTTTCTTATAGATAACTGATTTAACTTTGCATACTTTCCTTATGGAATAATGCTCCTGAATAGTTGCGGTTAGGGAAAACCGCACTACGGTATGCAAAGTCAAGGCATTTATCTATATAGTTATAAATATTTGACAATCAGTTCTTTATAATAAAATGAGCAAATAAATAAAACTCCTAAATCACTCGATTCAGCCACGATTTAATGAACCGACTTTTTCCAGCCAACCTAATTGACCAGTTCAGTAGCATCACTCTATCACTTACCAAACGTTGCGCCCAATAACTTGTTTTCATATCTGCCCAAAACTTATGGTAGATTTTTGTTTCGTATTCCTTCATTTTGGATTCCGAGAAATCTTGTTTCTCGAAACACTCCAAAATGTGTTTTGCGGCAATTTCTGCACTGAACATGGCGTTTCCAATCCCTTCGCCCGTGAATGGGTCAACCAAAGAAGCTGCATCGCCAGTAAGCAGGAAGTTTTCGCCAGCCAACAATTGCTTTTTTGAACCAAGCGGCAAGCCAAATCCACGAATTTTGTCAGTTTGGATGCCATTCTTAAAGCGTTTGGAGATAGTCGGATTTTGCTGAATGATTTCTTTGAACGCTTTGGTTACATTGATTTTTTTCTCGGAAATAGTTTTGGAAAGCATTCCGAAACCTACATTATAATGATTGTCGCTGGTAGGGAAAATCCAGAAATAGCCAGGTAGAAAACCTTTTGGGAAAAATACTTCGAGCGTTTCTGGTCGGCAGTATTCCAAATCTTTGTAATAAGCCCGAACTGCTCCGCTGTAATGTTTATAATCGACCTTGAAATTCGCCAACTGCTTGCCAACCACAGAATGCGCCCCATCTGCACCTACCACAATTTTCGCTTCAAAATTTCCAGCATCTGTCTCCAACAAACACTTTCCTTCTTTCCGTTGGATTGTTTTGAGTTTGCAGTTTTGCAGAAAAGTCGCATCCTTGTTTTCATGCGCCAACTCAAACAAGAAATTATCGAAATCCAACCGAGTGGCGCAATAACCATGATGCGTAAAATCCAAATCCAACTCGTGGAAATCTGGGCTGATGAGCTTGCAACTTTTGATGTTCGATTTAGGTTGGAGAACCTCTAAAGCTTGCTTGTAATTCGGAGAAAGCCGTTCCAACAATTTCGGAACGTAACCGTTGATGGCATCTCCGCAAATTTTATCTCTGGGGAAAGTCTCCTTATCAATGACCAGAACCTTCAAGCCGCTTTCCCTCAAAGCAAGCGCACAAGTTGCTCCCGCTGGGCCTGCGCCAATAATTGCCACGTCAAAGTATTGGTCGGATTTCAAGAGTTGGTCGGATTTGGTAGTAGGAATTTTTGCAAAGTTAATGGAAGATTTTAAAGGAGGAAGAAAGAGGAAGGAGCGTGGGCCACCAACGGCAAGGAAGAAGGAGGAAAGAAGAAAGAAGGAAGAAGGAGGAAAGAAGAAAGAAGAAAGAAGAAAGAAGAAAGAGCGGGGGTCGCCAAAGACAAAGGAGGAATGCAATATAGAAGGTCAGTCAACAATTCTTACAAGCAATTCAATAGGGAACGGAAATCAAATAAAGTGCAACTTTTTCTCAGTGGGACTGCCCCTCGCTTCTTTTTGGTCCCGACTGGGAACGGCTAGACTAGCTCTAAAAATAAGCTTCAATAAAATAGTAGTTTATTTAATTCCCATTCCTAGGCAAAATCGTACATCGTAAATCCTTCATTTTTCACTTTCAATTTTCCATTCCAAACTTGGAATCTGCTGTCTCCAACCGAAATTATTTCCCTTTCGTTGAGTTTTACCAAATCCATTATATCTTGCCAAATTGTGTGGAGCGAACCTCCATTTCGCTTTACAATTTCCAAATAAATCGGATTGATTTCTGCTTTTTTTGTGCCACAGAGCAAAATTCGAATCGGGATTTTTACTTCTTTCAGTAAATGTAAATCTCTGGGAATGGCGTGATTGTCGGCAATCATAACCAACTCCTCAAATTCTAGGTGGTTTTCTATTCCGTGAATAACTGCCTCGAAATTATTTTCGGGCAAAACCCCTTCCAACAATTAGCAATACAATTCCTCCACCAACTGCAACGCCCGAAATAAACTCGGTAAAATCATTTTCAATAATAAATTGAATTCCGACACCTGCAATTAGCAATATCAACCCTATAATTCTTATTCTGTTCATTTTTCTGATAACTGATAACTGTTTATTGTTAACTGAAATTACTGAATAAAAAACTCCAAAGTATCCACCGTTTCATTCTTCACTTGATCAATCGCACGAATTTTCAATGTATGTGCGCCTTTTTTTGCGGTGGAAATTGGCGTAGTGTAGGTTCTTTCGCTTGCGCCATCCAATGAATAATAAATGGTTTTTGCACCAACCACATCATCAGAACTTGCCAAGTAAACGGTGTTGTAAGTTGGGTAAATGTCCAAAGATTTCCCATTGGCAGTTTCCTTTCCCAATGATTTTGTACTGAAAATGGGAATGATTTCCGGACCTTGATTATCTACCACAAAAACGTAATCTTTTTCAGAAGCATTATTTACATTGTCTTTCGAGTTGTAGGCAATTTTGTGCGTTCCCAACTGATTCACGGTAAATTTGCTGTCATAAGCGACTTCCGAACCGCTGTCCAACGTGTATTTCACAAACTGCACGCCCGATTGCGCATCGGTTGAACTGAGGTTCACTTCCGTTCTGCCACTCACAAAAAGCGTATCTCTCGTAGTGAATTTATCTCCAGAAAAGCTAATTCCGATGGTTGGAGAAGTCAAATCCAAGTAGAGATTTCCCAAAACATCGTCTGTTTTTGCTCCGCCTTTATTTTCCACATTATCAATTCCGTAATAAGTGATTTTATGTTTTCCTTGGTTTTTCTCTACTAAAAATGGCTCTGAAAATTCAGCAGTTCCTGCGCCATCAATCAAGTAGAAAATGCCTTTCACTCCAGACTTATTGTCGGTGGCAGTCATTTGGACTTTGCTTCGTTCGGAGATATAATTGACACCAGATTTCTCGTATAAATCTCCCTCAATGGTAGCGATAATTTCTGGCTCATTTCGGTCGAGATAGAAGCTGTAATTCTGTTTTGTGGCTTCATTCTCCACATTGTCCGTAGCGAAGAAGTTGAAAATATGCTCGCCATCAGGCAATCCTGCCATTCCCACTTTGCTAGAATAAGTTTTGTCGGGAGTCGCATCGAAATTATAGTAAGTTCGTTTCACTCCAGCCAAATTATCGGTAGTTCCGAGTTCTATAAAAGAACGTGGCGAGAGGGTGGTTTCTGCTTCAATTCTGTCTCCAGACAAAGTATATTTTGTTTCGGGAGCAGTTAAATCTACTGTGAAAAGTTTATTGTTCGGCTTCTCCGCATTTCCTACTTTGTCCAAAGCATAATATTTCAAATTGTAGGCTTTCTCGCTGTTCAAAGTCAACGTATTCGTGTAATCTGCATACGGAACTCCATCAATCGACTGAAAAATCTGCTCCACGCCAGACATTTCGTCTTGGTCTTTTGCGGAGATGGTAGAAGTCAACCCTTTTCCGTAGTAGGTAACTCCACCCGAAATATATTTGGGCGCATTGTCGAAAGTAATGGAAGAACTTGGGGCTTTTCCATCTACAAAAATCCCAAAAGCCTCTTCTCGCCATTTACTTGATGGCGTGGAACGTTTAATATAGTGCTTTCCGTGGTTCGTAAAATACAAAGAGTCGTAGTTGGATTTAGTGGATTCGGTGTTTTTCAGTACCAATCCGCCCGAGCCATCGGCATTTGGGGAAATGCTCAGAACGAATGGCAACTCTGCGTGCCAGAATATTTTGCCCGACTCGGTTTGGAAATACTTCTTCTCGTGAATTGGCTGGGTTTGGGAAAACCCGACCGAAGCTGAAAATATAAGAATGAGTAAAGTAAATAGTTGTTTGTTCATAGCCATCTTCGTTTTCTGATTGTCCAAAGATAAACGATTTTTCGGTTCGGAAAATGAATCAATTCTATGAAAAATCAAACTATAATACATTTGTTAAGTTTGCTCGGTTTCCGTTGTCTTTTCTTGAATCTAATCTTCATTCTGAAATGAATTTTTCCTACAAAAAGTATCTCTTTCTCGCCATTTGCTGTTTGGCATTCAATTATTCTTTTTCTCAACAATATTTCCAAAAGAAAGATTTGCAAAAAGATTTGGATATTTTGAAATCCAACCTAGAAAATTTGCACGCAGGCTTGTATGCTTACTCTACCAAACAGGAAATTGACGATTGGTTTTCAGAAGCAAAATCCGACCTGCCAGATTCCATGACCCGCTTTGAGTTTTTCAGCTTGGTTGCTCCGCTAAATTTCCTCATCAAGAATGGACATACGGCAGTTCGCTATCCGAAATTTGGCGAGGATTTTAGGATTCTCCCAATCCAACTACATAAATATAAAGACAAAATTTACTTGAAAAGTCTGCTTTCTGGAGATTCCTCGAAGTTTATTGGCAGAGAAATTCTCTCAATTGATGACAGGCCAATTGGAGATATTTTCTCTAGGCTTATGATTGACTACACGAGAGATGGGGGAAATTTGTCTTTACCAGAAGAAAATCTGCAATGGTATTTCTGCCTGAATTACTCGCTCGTTTATGGGCAGAAAGCAAGCTACGAACTCGAATTGAAAGAAGGCGATGAGCAAATTTACGTAGCGCTGAAAAGTATCAATCTCACGAAAGAAGTAATCAAGAAATTTGGAAGGAAAAATGCGGAAACACTCGGATTCAGAATCCAAGATTCTACTGCTATACTCAGTTTCAAAACCTTTGATGAAAGCATACTGAAAAAGGAAAAATACAAACGCTTTCTGGAGCAGACTTTCGCTGAAATCCAGCAGAAAAACATTAAAAATCTGATTTTGGATGTTCGGGACAATGGAGGTGGAGACCCAATCCCGACACAGGAACTCATTTCCTATCTATATGACAAGCCTTTCAGGATGTACAAAGACGTTTATACGATAAATAATAAAATTGCGGACAAACAATATTTCAAAAAGCAAGGCGTGTTCTGGCTCAATACTTTTTCTTGGTTGCAAGTAAAAAAAATTTCCGAAAATCATTATAGAAGGAGAAACGATGAGGGAATGGATGTTTATGAACCCAAACCAAATGCCTTTATGGGAAATCTGTACATTCTTACCAACGGAAATTCGTTTTCAGCAACAGGAGAGTTCACTTCTTTCGTAGAATCTGTCAGGAAAACCACTTTTATTGGAGAAGAGGTTGGCGGAAACCGAGTTCAGAATACGAGTGGCGTTGGCTTCGACCTTACGCTGCCTAATTCCAAGCAAAGAGTTGAGATTCCCATTGTGCTTTGGGTTATGAACGTTTCCGAGCCAAATAATGGGCATGGAGTAACTCCAAAATATTGGGTCAGAAATACGATTGAAGAAGAATTGAGTGGTACGGATAGCGTGCTGAAATTTGCATTTGGTCTGATTGCGAAGTGATTTATTGAATGCAAGGGAACGCATCTTATTTTTGCAAATAAAAGTTAACACACTCCTAACTTAAAGATTTTAATTCCTATTTTTGGGAAGAAATCAACATGCGAAATAATAAGCTAAATAATGGACGATAATAATCAGTACAAAATCCTCTATGTAGATGATGAGGACAGCAATTTAAGAATTTTCAGAACTGGATTTAAAAGACAGTACGATATTACCGTAGTGAATTCTGCCCAAGAAGGATTGGAGATATTGAAGAAAGATAAGTTTGCCCTAGTCATTACCGACCAAAAGATGCCTCAGATGACAGGAACGCAATTTCTGAAAGAGGTAAATGAACTTTATCCGGAAACTATCAGAGTCATTTTGACTGGATTTAGCGATATTGGAGCCGTAATTGACGCAATAAATTATGGAAATGTTTTTAAATACATTCCCAAGCCGTGGAACAAAGCGAATATGAAAGAAGCAATTGACGAATGTTTGTCGCAATACATCAGATTTGCCAAACAACGGGAACAAATAGATTCGCTCCAGAGGCAGATTGATGAGAAAGACAGAATAATTGCCGAGTTGAGTGCCAGGTAAATTCATGTTTTATTATGAACGATGAGAAATTAGTATATTGAAAGTGGAAAGGGCAACTTTTCCACTTTTTGTTTTGTAAGGGTAAATGAATCTCATCCAAACTATTGTCATGAATAAATTATTCATCATTCTCGGTGCATTTTTTCTGTCCATTATCGTGTCCAATGCTTCTGCCCAAGGCTGTTCCGATGCTGGTTTTTGCACAATGGGAGCCATGAAACCCGACCAAAAATTTGAGAAAAAGGCAAATATCAAACTACGCTCTTTGGAAATAAGCCATTATTATGGATTGACGAGGTTCAAAGATGCTATTTTCGTTTATACCGCAGATTTTGGCTTTTCGTTCGGCAAAAAAATGCAAGGGCAAATAAAGCTTCCTTACCAAAGAACGCAGGGCGTTTTGGCGAACACAGGCGGTTTGAGCGATATTTCCCTAGCCTAACACGGAATTTAGTTGCAAAGGAAAAGTACCAAGTAAATGCCACTTTGGGCGCAAAAATCCCCACAGGAAATCCGACCAAAACTGATAGCGAAGGCAGAATGTTGCCCATGTATTACCAAAGCACACTCGGCACTTTCGATATTGTGGCGGGAATTTCTTTAGCTACACAAGGCTGGCTTTTTGCAGTTGGCTATCAGCAACCGCTTAATGGTGTGGAGAACAAATTCGTTTGGGGTCCTTGGACGAACGACCCAACTGTTTCGGAACAGGTGAAAGAAGACGTTATTCTTTATCCAATCTCGCCAAATCTTTACAGAGGAAAAGATGTAATGTTGCGGATGGAGAAAAATGTCCGCTTCTCGAAATTCAATATTAGTCTAGGTTTATTGAGTATTTATAGGCTAGACAAAGACAAAACCCAGAAGCCGAACGAAGCCGTAGTTTACGCACCAGATTCTAACGGTTTGGCTCTTACAGCTTTGGTTGGAGGTGGTTATCGGCTGACTCCCCGCTCCGCCATCAAAATCATGAATGGTTTCCGAATTGTGAAACGCCACGCCAACCCCGATGGACTTTCGAGGGAGTTTGTGAACACAATTGGCTATGAGTTTAGGTTTTGAAAATTGAGAGACTGTAGCCATCAATCTCTGGCTGTCGGAATTGGAATACAAAGTGAATCACAAATTCACTTTACTTTCTTGCTATTTCTCTATCTTGTACTTTTTCTGTGGGTTTCATTTACGCCAGTATTTGAGTAAATTCATGTTCCCTACATGAAACACTTGCCATGAAACTCACACAAGATGGAAACTCTTTCCGCATCAATCAGAAAAAAGCATTTTCTCCCATAAAAATAGAACAGCAACTGTTGGAGATTGCCTTCGAGTTTGCCTACAATATGTGTTTTGGCGAAGGGCATCATCGGGCAAACCGTTCGGGCGGAGATTTAGAGCGAGATTCCCTATCGCTTTTTTGCAATACTTTTCAGGGAAAATTGGCAGAGTTGGCTTTGCACAACCAACTAAAGCAAAAAGGAATCAGGCTGGAGAAACCAGATTTGGAAGTTCATGGTAAAGGCATTTGGGATGATTCTGATTTGGTGGCGAATGGCAAGAAACTCAACGTGAAATCTGGCGCATTTTTCTCCAACCTGCTTCTTTTGGAAACCAAAGATTGGAATGAAAAAGGCGAATATATTCCCAACTCAAAATCTGTCGCCACAAATATTTATGATTATTTCGTTTTTGTCAGAATCAAGCCCAATGCGAAAGATATTTCAAAATATTTGGTTGGAGATTGCTCCAAACCCATTCTTTTTCGTGAAATCCAGCAGAGAAAATGGGAATTCGATATTGCAGGATTTTGCACACTCAAAACTATCAAACACATTATTTCCAGGCAATATATTTTGCCAAAAGGCAGTTTGCTGAATGGGAAAATGAAGATTGACGCAGCAAATTATTATATTCAATGCGGAAATTTAAAAGAGATTGGATTTTTGATTTCGGAAATCAGGCAATCTCCTCATCGATAGTGATGAACTGGTAAGTCTAACGAAACAGAAAATCATAGCGCAAGCGTTTGCTTTGCCGAAATATCAAAAGTAGCCTTACATCTTGCATACTACCTCCTCATCCTTAAAAAATTGAAATATGGGCAAATTCTTCCAACTCAAACCTCATGGTTACGAAATCATTGTTCTGTTGCTGATTGTGGGCGCATTTTTCGGTATTCGGGAAATTTACGGAGATATTTTCAGAGGCGATGGCTTTTGGAAAAATGTGGGTTTTGCGCTTTGTTTCGGAGCATTGATTGTTGCTGTTGCAGTAGCTTTCGCAATGGTTGGAAAGCACAATTCAATCAGTTTTGTGAGCATCGTTTCCGTACTTTCTTCACTCGCCCTAATTTGGTATGTCTTCGATGTGTTCACTCCCGAAACTCAATTCAAGTTAAAGAAACAGGCTTATATTGATAATGTGGATGTGGAATATCCTTTTTTTGGCGGCAAATTCATGGCTTGGGATGTAAAAGAGGAATTTTTGAGCGAGAATGAAATTTCCGAAAGGCTATTCAAAGACTCGGAACTGATTGGCGAAATGATGCGAGATTTGCAGGTTAGGGAGAGATGGCACGATTTGAAAAGCCACCGTTCGTATCTCGATTATTTTAACGAAGCCTTAATTTGCTACGCTTCCTTGCGAGAAAGAGGTTTTTCAGATGAACAAATATTTGAGAAACCGAATGGGGGAAATATCTTCATTGCGCTCTTTTTTATCTGTTTCCAAATTGAGAAAGAGAATTTCATTCCTATAATTCACCCGAAACTCCAAACCCATTTCAATCATTTCAAAGCTGATTTTGAACCGAATTTCAAACGACTTATCAACAGAGAGTTAAATGAAATTGCCCAGCACAATTTGTATGAAATGGAAATGTTGCTCTATTTCCTCACGCAAGTTCCCACTCAAATTTCAGATGCCAAATTCTCGGAACTGATGGACAAATGGAAAACAATCAAACCTGTTTATAAGGCAAATATTGAAGAGTTGGCCACCGCTCGGAATATCTTGAAAATAGTATTTGAAGGGTTGAAAAACGGGAATTCGGTTGGAGTGAACATCATAGAAGACAATTATAACAGCATTTATGGTCTCAAAGAAATCCGACCATTTTTCAACCTGACAGGAATTGAAACAGAAAAAGGCTCAAGATTTGGACTTTGTCTATTCGCTTGACGTAAAGAAAATGATGGAGAAAAGTAACTGGATTTACAAAAGTGAAAGAAAGACCAGAAAGGTAAAAAACGAAATTTGGGAGAATGATTTCGATGGAAGAAATCGATACACAGACAGATACCGAACAGAAACTTACACAGAGCAAACGCTAGACAGAGTAGAAAAGATTGAAGTCTATAAAAACTCTATTAACTTGAGCTTAGAAGGAAGAAGTTTGATTGAAAACTTGCCTAAATATCTTCCAAACCAGTTTTTGGATACCTTACAAAAAGACTTTACTATTGAGACCTGGGAAATGAACCGTGATGAATCTTGGATTTTCGCCCTTCCCCAGAAGTGGTTTTAGATAATAACCCCAATTATGAGTTATGTATTTGATAAGGAACGAGTTAATAATAACTTGTAACATTATCGCAGTTTATTTTTGAGATCGGGCCACGTTGGTTAGTCAAGCTGTTCCCAGCCGGGACAAAATAATGTGGCATAGCACTGGTGCGCCAGTCCGATGGGTCGCCAGTCCGATGGAACGCCAGTCCGATGGGTCGCCAGTCCGACACTATGGCACATTATTTACACCCGCAGTGGAACTGGAAGAATAGACAACGTGTCCCGGACTAAAAAGAAGGAAGGGGCAGTCCCACTGAGAATTTTAGTAAGTTATTTTTTACTTGTTCCTAAGTCCAATTGTGGATTAGGGAAATTAAAATAGGGTGGCTGGGCTATTAAGAATGGTTTAAATATTTGATAATCAACACTTTGAGTTTAATGTATTTCGTCAAATTATTACCATGTGTCTTTTGATTAAATATAAAAAAAGTTCAATGCCATACTACATGACAATTTTTGAAAGCCAATATTTTACCACACCCCACCCCTGCCATAAAAGGGGAAGGAGCTAAATCCCCCTCCTTTTGGAGGGGTTAGGGGAGGTAGAAAGCTGAAATTTAAGCTATTGAGAAAAATTGTCATGTAGCATGGTTCAATGCAGTAAACCGTAAATTTTGACTACTCCAAAAAAATACAGTTAACTTGCTGAAAATCAGTTTTTTTAAACCAATTATTCGGGTTACTTTTATACTACTGGACATGAGTGAATTGCTGTGGTCTGACGGGGTCGCCCCAGACCATCGGCAGAGTCCGCAAGTCCGGCCATCGTGGCTCGGCCATCGTGGCACGGATTAAAATCGACCTTCGGCAGGGTTTTCTGGGAGTCGCCATCGACACCTCTGCCAAGGTCTTAATTTTTGCAAATGTCCAATAGTATGGGTTACTTGATACTTCAAAATGAAAAAAGAACGCAACCTCATCATTGTCAAGTCGAAAACTCGGTTGGAGAAACTCACGGAGAATTTCAATACGGTTGGTCAGGCGATGTTCCAAATTGAGCAACAGCGCTCTAACTTTTTTGAGGCGGCAAGCAATATGAAATTCAAGAAGGCTCGCTCCAAGTCAAAAGTGGCGAGTAGTTTGGGTTCTGGGAATATTGATGATTACCAAAAGGAAGACAAAAAGTATAAAACTTCGTTGGACACTTTGCAACGGGAAATGTCAAAATCCCTGAAAACCAAAGTGATTGACCGTTCTTTCCTTCATTCCTTCATTTTCTCTCCCGATGATATTGTGGTAGTAATTGGGCAAGATGGTTTGGTGGCAAATACGGCAAAATATGTAACAGACATTCCCATAATTGGCGTGAACCCAGAACCAGAACGCTTCGATGGTATTTTGCTTCCGTTCAATTTGGCAAATTATGAGAAAGTGGTGGAGAAAGTTTTAACAGGAAATTATCTAGCCAAAAAAGTAACTATGGCAGAAGCCAAAATGAACGATGGGCAACGGCTTTTGGCTTTCAACGATTTATTCATTGGTCCAAACACGCACACTTCTGCACGCTATCAGATTACCCACAGCGGTTATACCGAAAACCATTCTTCTAGCGGATTGATTGTGAGCACGGGAGCAGGCTCTACGGGTTGGTTGAGTTCGCTTTTCAATATGGCGAAAGGTGTGAGTAATTTGAGCAATCAGCCACCAAATTTGGCAAATCCACAAAATGACTTTACACTTCCTTGGGACACGGAGAAATTGGTTTACATTGTCCGAGAGCCTTTTGTGAGCCGAACTTCGCAGGCAAAAGTCATCTCTGGCTACATCCAACCAAACGATGAATTGGTTTTGGAATCGCTCATGTCAGAAAATGGATTAATCTTCTCCGATGGAATTCAAACTGATTTCATGAACTTCAATTCTGGTTCAATCGCCACTATTGGAATTGCGAAGGAGAAAGCGGAGTTGGTGATTGGATGATTACAGTTATCAGTTATCAGTTATCAGTTATCAGTAAAATAATTTTTCTCATTGCTTCTGCCAAATTTAATCCAATTAAAACCTAAAATATTATGTTCAAAGACCTTATTACTTACGAATTGGCAGAATCGGTTTCAGAGAAGCACCTTTTGGAAGTTGCCAAGCGTGTGCATGATTGTTGGATGAAAAACCAAACAGGTTTTGTAAAGTGGGAAATCCACAAAAACAGAAATGGAAGCTACTCAGATATTGTGTATTGGGAATCTGAAGAAGCGATGAAAAATGCTGAAAAAGAAATGGAAAATATACCAAATGCTGGCGAGTGGTTTGCTTGCTACAAAGAGGGAACAATCAGAGGGGAAAAGTTGAGTTTGGTAGCCACGTTCTGAAACGTGAATTCGCTTGTTGATTGGAAACCAGTTGAGTTAAAAAAGAGAAGTGCAGATTCTAACTTAGAATTTGCACTTCTCTTTTTGGTTATCTGTTTACTTGCTTTATGGCAAGTTGATAGTTCTATATTCTTGTATTCTTATCGCTGGAAGAACGACTGCATATTCTTTCTCAATCGTATCCAAAATCTTCTGTGCTACCAAAGCATAACCTCTTGGCGTGGCGTGAACTCCATCTAAAGAGAATGCACCGCCAGTAAAGAAACTAGCACCCAATCTTACATTTGGAGTTACAAATCCATTTTTCACAAAATCAGAGAAGAAAGCATTTGCATCCCAAACAGCAAGCCCTTTGTTGCTTGCTTCAGTTCTGATGATGTTATTGAAGGCAGTTACAGCGTTTGCAATTCTACGTTGCTCTGCATCCGTCAGCACATCTCCATCTTCTAATTGTGTAGCCAAACCTTTTCCGGCACCTACTGCACCTGCTGCAGGCAATAGAACTAACTCAGTAGGAGTTGCTTCTCGGTATTTTGGAATAGTTACCACTCCAACACCAGGGACAGAAACTGCTGCATCAGGAAGTGTTTCATCTATGATTACAAACTGATGAAATTGTCCTGCTACAAAAGGAGAAATTGAGGGTCTCTGCTGAGATGCTGGCGCAAATGAATTCCATCCTGCTACTAAACCATTGAATTGCGCATATCCTGCATTTAAAGCAGCTACATTGTCTGCGGGTATTGGTGTTCCATTAGGCACTGTTGTGAAATACGGAATATCCGTCACGTTCGGAACAGTTACCACTACACCTTTTGCACCATTATCAGTCAAAGCATCAATTAACGCCTTATACTTTAATTCAAATATGGAAGTTGGAGTAATAGCTCCTCTATAGGTACCTCCTGCTGTGCCTTCTTGAACGCCACCGCTAGTCGCATAGCCCAAAACATCATTATTCCCCATCCAGTTAGTAAAGAAAGTAGGATTAGATGCTTTTACTACATCTAAATAGGTTGTTCCAGGTGCTTTTCCTGTTCCTAGTAACATCCGTAAGAAGTAAGGATTCAACTGTGCAGGTGTTCCAGGGTCAGAAAACTGAGGCAAATCAATATCTATTACTCTAATCCCTGGAACTCCCAGATTATTAAGGGAAGTTACTCCAGAGGTTGGAGCAAAAGAAGCTTGTGCCTCTGCAACAGTTAGCGTATCTTTTGTAATATCTGGCCTGCGATTTGTAAAAGACTTGACGTATAACGGAGTAATTGCAGTTCCGTCACTTTCGTATGCCAAACCTTTAGTGCCTTCATTTAAAAGTGGTTGGTTAAAAGTCCCTCCACCAGCTAAAGAGAATTTAGAAGATAGGATAGCTGGATAAGATGTTAACTGTGCATTTCTATATAACCCTCCATCTGCAAAACCAGCAGTTAAGGAATTTCCAACGGCTATGTAATTAGAAAAATCTAAATCTCCTTTCGAAGGCTTTACTGTCTCATCGGACAAATCTGGCTCACACGCAAAACCTGCGAATGCGAGCAATAATATATATATTCTATTGAATTTCATGTCTTTATATTTTTATAAGTTTGGTCAATAAACAACGACTACCATCTGTATCTCAATCCAAGTCCCGGGATGAGTGCATTTGTTTTATAAGTACCACTCAAGCCATTTGTATTTACGCCCGCAGGTACTTGGTTGTTTCTTTGCTCTTTATCTAAGAAAAGAAAAGAAACATCTAAAGAGAATTTATCACTGAAATCGTAACCTAATCCAGCTGTATATCCTTTTGCAGGGGCATCTGGCGTTTCAGGAGTCATGAAACCGCTCAAAACAGGTGTTTCATCATAGTAGAAACCAGCTCTACCCGCCAATTTATCAGTCAACATATACTCCAAACCTAAGTGAATTACAGTAGAATTTTGAAAATCTCTCACAAAATCTGTTCTGTTAGTTGGTTGTCCTGGATTCTGTTCATCTGGAATTGGATTCTCATACTGGAATGAAAGTGATTCGTATGCACTCCAACCTATAAAAGAAACATCGAAAGCCATTGTCAATCTATCCGTAGGATAAGCAGCCAAACCTATTGTAAATGCAGAAGGCAAAGGAATGGAAGCATCAAATTTATTGGCTACTGATTGAGTGGCAGCGGTGGCATTCTCGTCAAATGCCCTTTTAGTTGTTATCCCTAAACTAGGCTCAAAATCAAACGTGACATCTCCACCTTCTACTTTAGCTTCTGATTCAGAACGGTAACTCACTCCAATAGAAAAATCTTTAGTCGGTTGGTAGTAGATACCTACATTAAAATTGTATGTAGGGCTAGATTTGCCATCGAATGTTGTTATTGTTCTATCAGGATCGTTCAAATTCAAGTCACTCCTTCTCTCCAATTCAACATGCCCAATATTAATTCCGAATCCTGCACCAATAGAGAGTTTATCATTGATTCGGAATGAAAGTGTTGGCTGGATATTGATGTTTGCCAAAAAAAGTCTCTGAACTTTATCTTGCCCAACCCAGTCGTCTTCCCATTCTACCAAAGAGCCAAATGGAGTAGTTACTGCCAAACCTGCTTTCAGACGAGATGCACTATCTTTCGAAAATGCGAAATAAAGGTAACCTGCGGGTACTACTGGTCTCGCTTCATATTCATCGAACGAACCTGTTTCAACGAAGTTAGTTCTACCGAAAACCATACTTCCCCCAACTTGTATCTCAGTTCTATCTAAAAAACCCAATGCTCCAGGGTTGAAAAATATTGCAGAAGCGGTAGGCTTCAAACCTACACCCGTATTTCCCATCGCAGTTTCCTTGTTGCCCTGCAACAATACTTGATAGCCATTTGCAAACACAAATTGGCTACAAAGCGTCAAAAAACTTAGTAATAAAATTTTTCTCATATTCGTTATTTAATTTTTACGGTTAAAAAGTTCGTTGTTGAAATTGAATTAATCACAATTCAAGATGCAATATAGAAAAAAAGCCTTTCCTACAAGGTGTAGAAAAGGCTTTTTACTAAAAAAAGTTATTTTAGGAACTCAATTACTCCTGCAACTCCTTGTCCACCGCCTACACAGGCAGTTACCATTCCGTATTTCTGCTCTCTCCTTCTCATTTCGTTAATGAGTTGGATGGTCAGTTTTGCGCCCGTGCAACCCAATGGATGCCCTAAAGCAACTGCGCCACCGTTTACATTTACGATGTCTGGATTCAAATCCAAGGCTTTCATAACTGCCAAAGATTGTGCGGCAAATGCTTCGTTCAATTCGATTTGGTCAATTTGCCCGAGGCTCAATCCTGCTTGCTTCAATGCTTTTGGCACAGCTTCTTTTGGCCCGATTCCCATAATTCTTGGGTCAACACCCGCAGTGGCGTAAGAAACGAGTTGGGCGATTGGCTCCAAATTCAATTCTTTGACCATTTTCTCGGACATAACCATCACGAAAGCGGCTCCATCAGAAGTTTGCGAGGAATTACCCGCAGTTACCTGACCATTCGCTCGGAAAACTGGACGCAATTTGCCCAATCCTTCTACTGTACTTGGTCTTGGCCCTTCATCTGTGTCAACCGTGTATTTCTTGGATTGCTTCTTGCCATCTTTGCCGATGAAAACATCTTCCACTTCTACAGGCACAATCTCATCTTTGAATTTCCCTGCCTTAATTGCGGCAATGGCTTTTGTATGAGAGTTTGCTGAAAAAGCATCTGCTTCTTCTCTTTTGATGTCGTAATCGTTGGCTAATTCCTCGG
The DNA here is from genome assembly GCA_963729615.1 of uncultured Cytophagales bacterium. Lineage (GTDB taxonomy): Bacteria > Bacteroidota > Bacteroidia > Cytophagales > Flammeovirgaceae > JBLIFI01. Next base: position 63,017 of record CAVSOI010000009.1, on the reverse strand, counting down.
CCGTCAATCCCATTCCCAAATAATACTCCGGGTGCTCGGAAGCGATTTTGTAGTTCAATGCTGTTTTGTAGCCCATAATTGGCACCATCGACATTGATTCTGCGCCTCCTGCAATAATGCACTCTGCCATTCCACTACGGATTTTAGCAGTCGCCAAAGCAATTGCCTCCAAACCCGAACCGCAATAACGGTTGATGATGAATCCTGAAACTGATTGTGGCAATGCCAAAAGGGAAATCATTCTCCCCATTTGCATTCCCTGCTCGGCTTCGGGAACGGCACAACCCACAATGAGGTCATCTACCCTTTTCTGATCAAAACCCTCAATGGAGCTTGTCAAATGTTGAATTACGTCTGCCGCCAAATCATCTGGACGTGTAAATCGGAAACCGCCTTTTTTGGCTTTTCCTACGGCTGTTCTGTATCCTGCTACTATGTATGCCATGGTTATTGGATTATGGACGGTTAATGATAATTAGTTCCCTTAGTTAATTTAGCCAGCTTCTTTTCTATAATTGGAGGAAAGAAGAAGGAAGAAAGAGGAAAGACTTATTTCATTACCCGCCTAGTTTTTTTATAAAAGTGTTCAGCATTCTCTGAAGAGACTGAACACTTTCTATTAATTTATTTGCATCTTCTTTATTGAGAAATTTTAGATTATAACACACAATTACATGAGTTTCAAACTCGTATGCTGAACCTAAGCTGAACCCCAAAAATCTGACAAAATCTTTTTCAGTACCTCTTCCTGAACCTTCCGCTATGTTTGTTGGAATTGAGTAGGCACTTCTGCGAAGTTGCGAAGTCAATCCGAACTTTTCATAATCAGGAAAATTCCTTGTTAGCAAATAGGTTTCGGTTACTAACTCTATTCCTAATTGCCAAACTTTCAGATTTCTGAAATTATGCTTTTTTGCCATCTTTTAAATTTTGTAAGAAAGAAGATAGAGAAAGGAAGAAAGAATTTTATTGAAAGATTTATTTATTGCAAAATAGGCAATAGATGCACGTTTACACATATTGGTAATTGCACTAACAAGTTGAAGAACATTTCCTTCTTCTTTCTTCTTTCCTCTTTCCTCCTTTTTTGACTAACGACTTAAGACTTTGTACTAGCAACCCTAGTTGCGCAAAGGCTTCCCAGTAAATAAAATACTCTGAATCCTTTCTAGCGTCTTTTTCTCGCCAGTTAAACTCAAGAAAGCTTCTCTTTCTAAGTCTAGGAGATATTGCTCGGAAACGAGGGTGGTGGCGGTTAAATCTCCACCGCTCATGACGTAGCCGAGTTTTCGGGCAATTTTTGCATCGTGTTGGCTGATGTATTTTCCGTAGAGCATTCCTGTGATTCCTGCTTCGAAAAGTGCCATGGAGGAACGTCCGTGAACTTTGATGTCGGTGCGTTCTGCTTGTTGCGTGTAACCTGCATCGTAGAGTTCGATTACCTTCGCTTTTGCATCGGCAATGAGGCGAGTGCGGTTCATGGTTACTTCATCGGTACTTCGGAGAATTCCCATTTCTCTGGCTTCTCCTGCGGAAGTGGCGACTTTTGCTTGGGCAATATTCATGAAAGCGGCTTGCAAAGTATTGAATTCTGGGTCTCCCGGCTCGTAAGCGTCAGAAGCTCTCAGCGTGAATTCTTTTGTACCGCAACCTGCTGGAATCAAACCAACTCCAAACTCTACCAAACCGATGTAGGTTTCGCAATGCGCTTGAACGTGATCAGTGTGCATGGAAAGTTCGCAACCTCCACCCAAAGCCAAGCCTGCCGTAGCAGCCACAACTGGGATTGAAGAATAACGCATTCTCATAATTGTTTTCTGGAATTGCGCAATCATCATGTTGATTTCGTCAAATTCTTGGTCTCCAGCGTACATAAATACCATTGCCAAGTTAGCTCCAGCAGAAAATTGTGGCGATTCGTTTCCGATTACCAAGCCTTTGTAGCTTTCTTCTGCCATGGAAATTGCCGTGTTCAACCCTTCGATGGTCTCTGCGCCAATTGCATTCATTTTGGTGTGGAATTCCAAACCAAGAACGCCATCGCCCAAATCGAACAAAGTTGTTCCTGCGTTGCTCCAAACCACTTTGTTTTCTCTCAAATTGTCGAGCAAAATGAAAGATTCTGTGCCTGGAATCACTTTATATGACTTCGTGTTGATGTCATAATACTTCTTCTGTCCGCCTTCGATTTTGTAGAAAGAAGTTGCACCGCTGTCTAGCATATCGTAAACCCACTGGGCAGGTTTATGTCCTGCTTCTTCCATTTTGGCGGTGGTTTCCTTCACACCCAAGGCATCCCAAGTCTCGAAAGGCCCGAGTTCCCAAGCAAATCCTGCCCGAACGCCTTGGTCAATCCTGAACAATTCATCCGCAATTTCAGGAATTCGGAAAGTACAGTAACGGAACATATCGTAGAAAGTTTTTCTGTAGAACTCTCCCGCTTTGCTATCGTCATTAACCAAAATTGGCAAACGTTCTGTCAAACTATCAATTTCTTTCGTCTTTTTGAGGACATCGAACTTTGGCTTGCCCATTTCGCCATACTCAAAAGTCTTTAAATCCAACTCCAAAATGACTGTTTTCCCTTTTTCGTCTTTGGTTTTCTTGAAATAGCCTTGACCCGTTTTGTCTCCGAGCCATTTTCTGCTATACAATTCCTCTACGTTCTTAGGGAGTTTGAAACGGTCTTTGGATTCATCGTTTGGCAAACCTTTGTATAATCCATTTGCCACGTTTACGGTGGTGTCCAATCCGACCACATCCATGGTACGGAAAGTGGCAGATTTTGCACGACCGACTACTGGGCCCGTCAATTTATCTACTTCGCTCACGGTCATTCCCATATCATCCACGGTGTGCATGGCAGACATGATGGCGTAAACTCCGATTCTGTTGGCAATGAACGCTGGCGTGTCTTTACAAAGAACGGTTTCCTTGCCGAGGTATAAATCTCCGTAGTGCATGAGGAAATCAATAATCGCTGGGTCAGTATCTGGGCCAGGAATGATTTCGAGTAATCTCAAATAGCGTGGAGGGTTGAAAAAGTGCGTTCCGCAGAAATGCTTGCGGAAATCTTCGCTTCTGCCTTCTACCATCATGTGCATTGGAATGCCCGATGTGTTTGAAGTGATGAGCGATCCTTTCCTGCGGAATTTCTCTACTTTCTCGAACACGATATTTTTAATATCCAATCGCTCGGCAACTACCTCAATAGTCCAATCGCAATCGGAAATCATGTCCATGTTATCGTCAAAGTTGCCAGTTGTAATGAGTTTGGCAACATCTGGAGTGAAAACTGGAGAGGGTTTGGATTTTAGGGCGAACTGCAAGGCATCGTTCACAATTCGGTTTCTCACGTGTGGAGATTCCAAAGTCAAGCCCATTTTGGCTTCTTTGTCAGTCAATTCCTTCGGTGGAATATCCAAAAGAACGGTTTCTACACCGATGTTGGCAAAATGGCAAGCGATTCGGGAACCCATCACGCCAGCTCCGAGTACTGCCACTTTCTTAATTGCTCTTTTTTTCATATTAGGTTATTTCGATTGTAAATTAATGGTTAAAAAAATGTACGATTTTAGATGTACGAATTACGATTTTAAAAGGCTGGTATTCAGATTACTGCGTATTGAATTGTATATATTTTTGATAGTGATGTTTACTGCTTATTTGAGTGCAATCGTTTGTTGAGTTTGGTTAAAAAAAGACCACGATTTATTAGATTTTCTTGATTTGTAGTGATTTTTTTATTGAAGACTCGAACATTGTATAAATTGAAAAACCGCTACCGAGGTTTCATTTGTGCTTCAAACAACTCTTGTTGGTCTCGCTACCTTTAGAATTTTGTATTCCCTTTGGTCATTGTGTTTTCTACATTATTTTATGAAGCTTTATTCTTCATCTGCTAAGACCAACAAGGGCTTCAAATATTTTTTATTAGCTTTTAGAAGGTAACTAAATGATTATCAGTTAACTAATTTTTTTATGTACTGATTTTTTTTTCATTTACATATTTGCAAATTCTCACATTCACAAATTTTTTTGTCACATCAAAATTCCTCTTCTTCATCATCCATAAAGCCAGGCATAATGATTTCCTCTAGCATGTCGAGTAATGCACCTGTTTGCTCGTAAATATCTTGGGCATCGTCAATGAAACCGCTCAAGACTTGCTTGCCCGCATATATATTACCGACTGCCATTTGTGCGTCAATTTGGAGTTGTAAATCCAAATGTTGTTGTACTTGGAGTTGGGAAAGGATTTTGATGAGTTGCATCAAGTTCTTTTGCAGTTCTTCTGGGTCGGCTTCGGCTTCTAGTTTGTTAGCGACTTCCGACACTCTGTTTCTTAAATCCAGGTATTCGTTGAGAGATTCTGCTGTGGTTTTGTTTTCTTGTGAATATTCAATCACTTCGTCTATCAAACCATAAATTCCTTCAATCACTTCCCCAAGCTTCTCTTGCCCTACTTCTGCCCAAGCATCATCCAGCAATTCTTGGGAAACTTCTAAAGTCAATCCGTGCTGTTCTGCTAAATTTTCTATTTCCATTTTTTTGGAGGCGAAAATATCTTTGTACCTCAAGCTTTCTTTGCGGACAAAGTTTCTGGTTTTTTTGCTTAAGCTCATACTCGTCCAAGCCTTCTCCGATTAGGTAATCCAGCATTTCTATTTTCGCACCCAAAACCCTTTGAGTTGCGCCCAAAACAAGATTCAGTTGCTCGGTAATGTCAATGCCTTCTGTCTCCATCGCCAACAATTCTTTGTAAGCTCCTTCCGTAGATTCTACTGCATCGCCAAAACCGAAGAGGATTTCCTCCATATCTTCCTGCAAATCTTCATCGGGAATTTCTTCATAAAACTCCACAAGCTGAATTGCCAACTCTTGCATTTGTGGCACTTGCTTGGAAATCAGTTGATTAAGAAGTGATTTATATATCATTTATCGTATTTCGCTTAATTTTTCGTCAGAAGTACATTTTAATTTCAATCGAAATTCGGGTAAAACATCAATCCTACTCTTGCTGATTTGATAGATTCAGTAAAGTTATTGTTGTAATAATCTTCTCCGTAATATAAGCGAGTGAACAAAGCCACTCCAATGGTTCTAATTGGTTGAATGGCATAAGTCAGCGACAATTGCATTGCCCGACCATCTTTAAACCGCTCTTCGCTTATATCATCGATCAGAATTCCTGCATCTAGGAAAAAGTGCATTCTCGTGCCATTTTCTCCTGTTGGATTTTTAAATAACTGAATACTTACGCCAGTTCTCAAATCGCTGTATAATTCCGAGAAAACTTCGTCTTCGAAAACCTCCAAGTTATAGCTTACCCAATATTTCCTGTAAAAAGCCCAACTGTTTTTTCCTAGTTGCTTTGCGCTCGATTGGTTGAACCCCAAAGTGAGTACATTTATGCCAAAACTCACGTCTTGTGGTCTTGTGTTTCTGAGTAATCTCCGAGTAAGAAATTTTCTTGCCGTTTGAATGATGCTGGAAGTTGAGCGATAGAAATTTGGATTCGCCTTCTGTACTCTCCAAAAACTTGAAAAATGTTGCTCCCACATAAAAACTAGGCGAGGGAATCGGACTACTTTCATCGTCCATCAACCTCCCGTTGAACCCTCCGTATAAATCTGCCGCCCAAGTCTTGTTTTTTTCTGGCATCCAATAAGTATAGCCTAAGAACTTTGACTCTAAATAAACTGTGTCTAAATCTCCAAGTCCAGCTCCGAACATAGTCGCACTTCGTTCTCTAGTATGCTTTATTATATCTCTTTCGTCAGATTGAGCGTTTGCCCGAATTGAAAAAAGGGAATTAGTTAAAAAAAGTAGTAACGTGATTTTAGAAAAAAAATTCATGGAGATAATGTTGAAAATGAGAATCTTTCAGAAGATTGAACATCTTGAAACCATGAATCGAACAAATGTTTATTTATTTGCGAACACTAACTCTGCACCCAAAACTTCTTTTTCGTAAGTTTCTGGCGTTGGCGGATTCTCCATTAAATCGTCAATTACACCATTCACAGTTTCAATTACCTTAAAGAACCTCTCCATGTCCTCTTGGTTTACCATATTAGCAATTTTGTGGTGAACATATTTTACTGTGATGCGAGAAAGCTCTCGTTTTTCCCTTCCAATTGCGGTTAATTTGATAATTGCCTTCCTTTTGTCGTGTTCATCGGCTTCTTTGGTAATCCAACCATTTTCCTCCATTGTTTTCAGCATTCTGGTCAAACTTCTGGCTTCCATGCCTAAGCTTGGCGCAATCTTGGTGGCTGGAGTTCCATCTACGGTATCTATATTAAGTAGCACAAATCCGTTGGAGTGCGTAAGTCCGTGGGGAATTCCCAACATATTGTATAGTTTGGAGAATGCCAACCAACTTGCTTTCACGCTAAAATCTATTGAACGCCTTTTTTTATCTGTTCCGTTTATTCCCATATCTCATATTTTCAAAGTTGGCTTCTTGCCTACTTCACAAGCAAATATAGGGAAAATTGTTATGCGTGCATAATAAATTTGACCAAGATTTTTAGGATTCTCTTGATTAACCAAGATTATTTTAAAGAGAGGGATTATGAGAATAAGCACAAGTAAAATATAGGGTAGTGTGAAAGAAGTAAGGCTACTCTATGGATAATTCAGCACAAGCGGACGCTCAATGCTGTCAACTTAAGCAACTAAAACTTCAGTCAGAGACTGATTTCCATTTTTAGGCACAGGTTGGCGATTGCGCCCCCAGAAAGAACCTGCGCCAGCGTGTCATACTGGTTCAAGTGGGGCTTCCCAAGTGTCCACGCTTGAACCTCGTATTAGCAAGTTCTATAATAACCCCAATTATGAGTTATGTATTTGATAAGTACAATTATTGATTGGGGAAATTAAGAATTAAGAATTAAGAATTGAAAATGAATTAAGTAATTGTTAATCAACAACTTAGTATTATTTTATTTAGTCAAAATATTGACATACAGTTTTTAATTAAGTCTAAAAATAGTGCAATACATTAAATCTTAATTTTTGACTATACTTAAAAAAATACAGTTAATCTGCTGATAATCAGATTTTTAAACCCATTATTTAGGTATAATAGTAGAAATTTCCATAATCAAGCTAGTAATGAATAATTTGTACTTTTACCCACCGTTTTTAAGCAAATAAAAAGACGAGGAGAAAAACCGCATCATATTTTGGAAATGCCTGACTATTAATTACGAAGTAGATTCAATCTTCTCAGATGTTTGTGTTGGAAGAAATTGTTGGGGAACAGAAATGGCATTTGCGAAATTGGCGGAACTGAATTGGCCAAACCAGTTTCGGAAGGTTTTCGTAGCCAATCGCAAGTGTGAGATTTGTGAAATCCAACCAAAATGCTTTTTTGTTGTATGGAAAAAGCCTGGATTTTTACCAAAATGGATTTTGCCGACTGTGAAAATGTAAGAAAGCCGATGGATTTCTCCATCGGCTTTCGTTTTGGGGTTAGAAATAATTTCTAGTTTTCGTCCGCACCAGAAGGGCTCAAGCCTCCATCGGTAGTTCCGCCAGCATCTCCTCCGTTGCCAGAAGTTGTTGTTGTGGTAGTTGTTGGTACGTTCGTGTTGTCTGACTGTCCAGTTCCTGAGATTATATTCATAGTTAAGCAAAGAACAAATAATGTTGAGGCCAATACCCAAGTCGCTTTTTCCATAATGTCGGCAGTTCTGCGAGTTCCCATTACCTGAGAAGTGCTTCCCATGCCCATTGCCAAGCCACCGCCTTTAGAATTCTGCGCCAAAACTACCACTATGAGTAGCACGCAAACCAATACTATCAAAAATACTGCGAAATATAACATCTTTGTTTATCTGTTTTTTAATTTTTCAATAAGAGTTGCAAAGTAAGCCTTTTTATGTGGGAATTTCAAAATTAGTTGCTCATAAATCTCTATCGCTTTCTGAAACTTCTGTTGTTTAATCATAATTGTTGCCAAATTCTCGGAAATTGGCGTGGCTTGCGAGCGCATTTGCTCTTCATACAAATCGTTTTCTTGCCGTTCTTCCTTCATTTTATCTTTGCTGACTCGCAAGGAAGGTGCTTTGACAATGAAATTATCTATCAGACCAACTTGCTCGTTCTGAATGGATTTTTTGCTTACGTTTTCCGTTTGCAGAACTGGTTGCTTTTCGAGTTCCTTTACTGGGTCAATCTGAGCGAGAGATTGCTCTAGCAAGGCATCGAGAGAGAAGATGGAATCATCGGCATCAAAAATGCTTTTGACCTTATCGGATTGTTTTTCTTGCTGTTTCTTTGGCTCGAAAAAGTCATTTTCATCATCGGCAGTTTCAGTAGCAGATTCGGTTTGCTCCACAATGAGTTCGATTTCTTCTTCACTTTCAGGCTCATTTTCTCCGAAAAAAGATTCTTCGCTATCGAAAAATTCGGATTTAGAATTGTCAATTACCGCTTTCGACTCGCTTGTTTCATAAACGTTTGGCTCCTCTTTTTCTTCTATATCTTTCGGCAATTCATAGTCGGGCAGTTCGTATTCTTCCACATCGGGCAAGTCGCTTTTCGGATTTTCCTCTTCCGTTGCCTTTTGTAAAATCTCTTTTTGTAATTGGAGTTGCCTTTTCTCATCTTCTCCTCGCTTTTCTTCCCGTTCCATGGCTTCCATGGCGGCCAATCGGCTTTTTTCGGCTTCGGCTCGCAATTTTCTGAATTCGGCTACTTCCTCGCTATCAATCTCTCCATCATTTTCAGAGTCGTTTGAAGTGAGATTCATTTCCCGCAGAATATCATCGATACTTTTCTCTGTGAGGTTGGTGGCTTCTTCAGTCTCCTTAAAATCAGGCAATTCGAGCGAAGGCAACTCATCGGTCAGTTCTTCTACAGATTGTTCTTCAATTTCATTGTCTAATTCGTGGCTCTCCAAGGCTGACTCGAGTTGTTGCTCATCTTCTTCAAAATCCTCTAAAGTAGGCAATTCTGAATCGGGCAAAGGTGGTGGAGTTTCATGTTCCAATTCATCAGATTGCTCCGATTCCAAATTTTCAGGTTCGGATTTCTCTTCTTCCACCTCGAATGAAATATCTGGGAATTCTGAATCGAACGAAGGATTTTCTGAGACTTTAGGAATCGTCTTTTCGTCTTTTCTTTCTTCGTCTTTTCCTAGTTTATCGAACAATGCCAAATCATCGGAACCGATTTCCAAATGGTCGATATTTGGCAAATTCACGTCTTTGTTGAACTCGGAATTGATGACATCCATCAGCACGGTGCGCTCGGAAGTATAGGCGGCTGCAGTTTTGATATGCTCAGATTCCTTCGTGATTTTGGCAATCAGCAATCGTCCCGCCTGAAAATACGGATGCTCCTCCACCAATTCCTCTAACTGCTCAAGGTCAGATTCTTTGGCTTTTTCTGGGTTCAGCACGAGGTTTAACAGAGTGAAGGAATTCATCTAGCTTGCGTTTTTTGTCGTTCAGGTTCAATTCGAAAGTAAAGTTATAATAATTTATATAAAAATGCTTCGTCAAAGTGGTTGAAGAAGGAGAAAAGAAGAAAGATGAAAGAAAAAAAGAGGAATTGTTTTAGAAATGGATTTTGAATTGCCTCACAAGAACTCATAAATTTTAGCAGTATCACTCAACTCCGCAAGTGGCAGAAGCGGATGCTTCAAACAATAGCAAGTCGTAGCGGATGCTCAATGCTGTTAACTTAGTGCTGAAAAGTATTTTCAACACTTTTCGTTTGTGACTGGACGTAGCTAGAGCTACGTCCTACAGAACTGAAATTGTCAAATCACACTTATTTTTGGGATAGAATTAAACATATATTCTCCTTTAGTTGACGGCATTGAGCGAATGATCGAGCTATTTTAGCGTTATATGAATTAATATAAACATAATTTTTCTAGCAAGACAGAATGAGATGCGTCTGCTCCGATTTCGCACAAGAAGCAAAAATACTTTGTACTAAAGACTTTGTACTTCAGACTATTACCAAGCCTTTTCCGCCCATGCTTTCCGCTGAGCTTCGTTCTGGAAACTCCAAGCAACAATTCTACTGATTTTATTGCCTTGTCCCATTTCTATGGTTTTGATTTCGGTGGCGTTTGCCTTGTCGAGTTCAAAATAAACGGTGGTCAAGTTGTCTTTTTTGGAGACCAATGTTGTGAACCATAAGCAGCTTTTCCCAAATTGCTTGCTTTCCCGAATCATCATCTGAATGAACCTTTTCTCGCCACCTTCGCACCAAAGTTCGGCTTTCTGTCCGCCAAAATTCTGCTTGGTTTTGGTCACTTTCTTTCTCGCCAAGTTGCTTAATTTCCGTAGATTCCCAGCTTCTGCTTCCGCCAAAGAAGCGTGGAATGGCGGATTGCAGATTGTGAGGTCAAAAAACTTCTCCTTGCCAACCACCCCAGCAAAAATCTTTTTCAGGTTTGGTTGGAGTCGGAAATCAAAATCCCCTTTCAAATTCGGATTGTTGGAGATGTTTTTTTTGGCCGATTCCAGCGAGACTTCATCTACATCTGTTCCCAAAAAAGACCAGCCATATTCGCTATTGCCCAAAATCGGATAGATTGCACTTGCACCTACGCCAATATCCAAACACCTTACGTTTGTTCCTTTGGGTATTTGGTTGGAGTTTGCTTCTGCCAGCAAATCTGCCACATAATGAACGTAATCTGCCCTGCCAGGAATGGGCGGACAAAGGTAGTTTTCGGGAATTTCCCAGAAACTGACTCCATAATGTAGTTTCAGAAGTGCCTGATTCAAAGCTTGAACGGCTTTTGGGTCAGCAAAATCCACCGATTCATTTCCGTATTTATTTACAAAAACAAATTGCTTCAACTTGGGTAAAGCCGAAATCAGTTTCTCCAAATCGTACCTTCCTTGGTGTTTGTTTCTCGGGTGGAGTTGGTGCTTGGGAGTTGGAGCGGGCATAAAGTTGTTTTTTTGAGTAGGCAAAGGTAGGGAAAGGAATCTGTTTAGGGAAAAAAGAGAAAGGAAGAAGGAAAGATTCTGAATCAGGATTTGCTAGATTTTCAGGATGGAAAAATGATTTTGCCAATGAATTACGAGATTTCTATCCTGAAATCCTCTTTGTCTTGCAAATCCTCTGAATCCTGATTCTAATTTGTTGAGGTTTTTTTGCCAAAAAAAGGAGTTAAATTATTACTGTAAGTCCAGCATAATTTATACAAAAGTGAATTATACGGAGTCAGTGTTGCTATCTGATGTTACGCAATAAACAATTTTCAACTTTAAAATAGCTATTTAGTTACTTCGCTATTTCCTTAGGATAGGGTTTGCAATCGCACGGGCGACCCCGTCCTATCCTTAGGAAATGGACTTACAAAAGGCTATTTTTAACAGTTGCGCAACATGAGTTAGTAAAAACGAATTCCAATCTCTTTTTTGTTTTCCCCAACAACTTTTCCCTAACTTTGCGCTCCGAACAAAACCTTGCACCGAAATGGTTACTTTCATCCAACTCCAATATATTGTGGCGGTAGATACGTACCGACATTTTGCCACTGCAGCCGAGCAATGCAATATCACACAGCCGACTCTGAGCATGCAAATCAAGAAAATGGAAGATGAGCTGGGCGTGAAAGTTTTTGACAGAAGCAAACAGCCTGTGATTCCCACAGATGTTGGCAAGCGAATTATCCAGCAGGCGAGAATCATTTTAAATGAAGCCACAAAAGTGGAAAACATAGTTTCGGAGTTTACAGACACGGTTTCTGGCGAATTGAGAGTCGGGATTATTCCCACTTTGGCATCTTCATTATTGCCACTTTTTATTGGAGAGTTTGCAAGAAATTATCCAGAGGTGAAACTGAAAGTGAGCGAACAGCAAACCGATGTGCTGATTGAGCAACTGAAACAAGAGGTTTTGGATGTTGCCATTGCCGTTACTCCAATAGAAGATATTGAAATCAAGGCGAACCCCATTTTCTATGAGGAAATAAAAGTTTACGCACATCCTTCTCATAATATTTCCAAAAAAAAGGCTTTGGAATTGGCAGATTTATCTCAAGCAGGAATTTGGCTGTTGAGTAGCGGGCATTGCTTCCGAGACCAAGTACTGAATCTGTGTTCTGCCAAACAGGAAATGATGGAAGCCAAGCCTTTTGAATACACAAGCGGTTCTTTGGAAACCGTGAAAAAACTGGTAGATGTAGAAGGCGGATTCACACTCCTGCCAGAACTTTATTTGGATGAATTGCCATTTGAGGAACAAGAATTCATTCGGGAAATCAAATCGCCAAAACCGTTGCGGGAAGTGAGCCTAATTTTTACCCGAAGTTTTGCCAAACAAAAATTGCTGCATACACTTCACAAACACATTCAAACATTTATTCCGAACAAAATGCTGAATGCAAGCAGAGGAAGAGTGGTGGAGTGGAACTAAAAAAATGAAGAATTAAAAATGAAGAAAGAGGAAGGAGGAAAGAAGAAAGAAGAAAGGGTAGTGTGGAAGAAGTAAAGCTACTCTATGAATAATTCGGCACAAGCGGAGTGCCGCCCAGCGAAGTGCCGCCCAGCGGACGCTCAATGCCGTTAAGTTAGTGTGAATTGGTTCGAGCGTGGACGCTCGAACCAGCGTGACACGCTGGCGCAGGTTCTTTCTGGGGGCGCAATCGCCAACCTGTGCCGAAAATGGAAATCAGTCTCCGACTGAAGACGAATCTCCTTAACTTAATGGCATTGAGCGGACGCTTGCGCTATGGATTTTGTTTCGTTAGCCTTACCAGTTTATCACTACCGAAGAAAGAAATGTTGTTTGTAATCATGTAAATTCTACGAATCCTGTAAATCATGGTTTAACTTTGCGCAAATAAGTATCTGTAATAATCAATTCGTACTTCTAAAATCGTACCTCTAAAATGAATACTGTTCTTCCGAAAAACGATAAGAAAATTTTCCCTATCATTGTCATACTTTCAATAGTTGTTCCGCTGTTGGTCGCACTCCTGATGAGTTTTCCGCAATCGGGCAAATTGGGGGATTTAGATGTTTCCTTTTTGCCACATTTGAATGGAACTCTGAACTCGGCAACTGCCATTTTACTGATTGCTGGTTTCTTGGCAATCAGAAGTAAGAAAATTTCCTTGCACCGAACTTTCATGCTTTCGGCTTTTGCGCTTTCTTCCATTTTCCTGATTTCCTACGTGATTTATCATTTCCAAGTGCCTTCCACCATTTTTGGAGATATTGACCATAGTGGCGATTTGAATGAGGCGGAAACTTTGGCAATTGGGGGAACTCGCTATTTCTATTTGGTCATTTTGCTGACTCATATTGCATTCTCTACCATTATTGTTCCTTTGGTGTTGCTGTCAATCTACTTTGCCTTCTCCAACCAAATTGCCCGACACAAGAAAATCGTGCGTTTCACATTCCCAATTTGGGTTTACGTGGCAATTACTGGCGTGGTGGTTTACTGGATGATTAGTCCGTATTATGCGTAGGAATAGTGTCAGGTTCTTGGGTGTTTCTGTTTGGATTTGAAGCCATTTTGCTTTTCATTCAAAAAGCAGTATTTTGCCTAATAAATCTAGTTCAACTATGATTTTCAGGAAAATTTACTTGGCAGTTTTCGTAGTTCTTGCCAATGTAAACTTCCAATCGGAAAATTATCCCAATTCCCAAAAGAGGTAGTTGAGCCATAAATCCACTCGTAAACAATGGAAAAAAGCCTGCTCACTTCTGTAATTCTCCCTATTTCCTTGGCAATCATCATGTTGGGCATGGGACTTTCATTGCGATTAGATGATTTCAGGCGGGTTTTCAAATTCCCTAAAGCAGTTTTGATAGGAACAATCAATCAGCTGGTTTTTCTTCCATTGCTGGCTTGGCTATTAATTTCCCTGTTGGATTTGGAGGAAGGAATTGCGGTAGGTGTAATCATTCTGTCAGTTTGCCCAGGAGGAACCACTTCCAACCTAATTTCGCACGTTTCCAAAGGAGACACGGCACTTTCGGTTACGTTGACGGCAATCAGCACTTGCGCCACTTTCTTCACAATTCCCTTGATTGTGAATTTGGCGTTGACACATTTCAGCACCGAAACCCAAGAATTCCAACTGCCAATTGCCCAAACCATTGGCGCACTTTTTCTGATTACCATTTTGCCAATTTCTATTGGAATGGCAATCAGAAAGCGAAATCCGACCCTTGCGGAAAAGCTAGACAAGCCTGTGAGAATAATTTCCGTAGTATTTTTCGCCATTATTTTGGCTGGAATCACTTATCAGTTCAAGGATACTTTCTTCGATTTTTTGGCTGAAAGTGGTTTGGCTTGTTTTCTCTTGCTTTTACTTACACTGACATTAGGCTTTTTTAGTGCGAGGGTTTTCAATCTCACACTTCCGCAATCCATCACGATTTCCATAGAAACTGGCATTCAGAATGGTACATTGGGTTTGCTCGTTGCCACGGAACTGATTCAAAATCCCCTTCCAGAATTCTCCATTCCCTCCGCCACTTACGGCTTGATGATGTTCATTCCAGCTATGTTTTTCATGGCATTTTTTGGGAAGAGGAAAAGTGCTGTTTGAAAAAGGATTCACAGGATTTTCTGGATAAAATAGGATTTTTCAAGCTTTTAGAAATCTGAAATCCAACCTAAATTTTACGAAACTCTCAATCCAACCAAGCAAAACTCTATATTTGCAACAAACAGAAACGCAAGCTCATTTGAATAGAGCTTTCCTCGAGTCAGTCATAAAAAACAAATAGCACAATGTGCTTAATTTCAGTCAATGGAAAATCATAAAGCAGGATACGTAAGTATTATAGGGAAACCAAATGTGGGAAAATCCACCCTTTCTAACCAATTGGTGGGAGAGCGGTTATCAATTATCACTTCTAAGGCGCAAACCACTCGCCACAGAATTTTGGGAATTTTGAATGGCGAGGATTTCCAAATTGTCTATTCCGACACACCGGGAATTATTAAACCGAAATACGAACTCCACAAATCTATGATGCGCTTCGTCCACACTTCTTTGGATGATGCCGATGTGATTCTGTTCGTAACCGATATTTTTGAGGAATACGATGAAGACGATGTGATTGAGAAACTCAAAAATATTGAAGCTCCCGTAATTTTGCTCATCAACAAGGTGGATTTGGCAGATGAGGAGAAAGTGAGAGAGAAAATCGAATATTGGGAAAGCAGAGTGAAGGCGCAAAAAGTGTTGCCAATCTCCGCACTCCACAATTTCAATGTGCCAGAATTGCTGAATCTGATTGTGGAAAACTTGCCCGTGCATCCGCCTTATTTCCCAAAAGACATGCTGACGGACAAGCCAGAGAAGTTCTTCGCTGCGGAAATGATTCGGGAGAAGATTTTTACCAACTACAAGCAAGAAGTGCCTTACAGTTGCGAGGTAATGATTGAGTCTTTCAAAGAGACGGATGATTTGGTAAAAATCCGTGCGGTTCTGATGGTGGAGCGAGACAGCCAAAAGGGAATTCTGATTGGAAAAGGAGGCGCAAAACTCAAAAAAGTAGGCACAGAAGCCAGAAAGGATATGGAAAACTTCTTCCAAAAGAAAGTATTTTTAGAGCAATTCGTAAAAGTAGAACCCGATTGGAGAGCGAATAAAAGCAAGTTGAAAGGATTTGGATATGCAGAATAATCATTGAAAATGTCAAACAAATTTTTACATTTATTTTATTTAGGACTGATTATTCTGTCTGGCAACTCTTTAGTCTTTGCACAATCAAACTGCTCAGACAAATGGAACCTAGTGGAAGAACAAGACACAGAACTTTATATTATCGACAGCACAAAATGGTCTTATCCTTGGTATATAATTAAACACGAAAATGGTTTTGAAAACACATTTGGCAGAGAAATCGTAAAACAAGATACAATGCCAATCCTGCATAATTCAAGCTGCCAAGTTAGTTTAGAAGGGATTTCTTATAAAAAAAGTTTGCCATTTGCTAAGGCCTCACTTATAAATGACACACTCAAGTTGTTTGTGTTCGATGAAAGCGCTTCCAATTTTGAAAACGTTTCAATCACAATAACCAACAATACTTTTTTAGTTTGCTATGACAAGGCATACATTTCAAACAAGAAATTAAAGAGCGTAGAATTCATTAAATCAAAACTTAAAATCAGCCAGCTAGCAGGTTTTGAACTCGGGAGAAAATTATATGGGAGTTTGGAGTTAGAATTAATAGAAGCTACTAATAACGCCATCAATCTCCAAAGAACTAATTATTCACGAAAAAAAGTTATTGGAAGCTTTGAAGTAGTGATTGAATGATATTTCTACAACTTACCCCAATTATGAGTTATGTATTTGATAAGTACAATTATTGATTGGGGAAATTAAGAATGAAGAATGAAGAATGAAGAATTAAAAATGAATTAAGTAATTGTTAATCAGTAACTTATTATTATTTTATTTAGTCAAAATATTGACATACATTTTTTAATTAAATCTAAAAATAATACAATACATGAAATCTCAAATTTTGACTAACCTAAAAATATAGATAAATGCCTTGACTTTGCATACCGTAATGCGGTTTTCCCTAACCGCAACTATTCAGGAGCATTATTCCATAAGGAAAGTATGCAAAGTTAAATCAGTTATCTATAATAGATAAATGCCTTGACTTTGCATACCGTAATGCGGTTTTCCCTAACCGCAACTATTCAGGAGCATTATTCCATAAGAAAAGTATGCAAAGTTAAATCAGTTATCTAAATACAGTTAATCTACTGACAGTCAGATGTTTAAACCCATTATTCGGGTAACTTACAAAGTTTCTACAAATGTCCGACATTATCTTCCATAACAAACCATTTGAACTTCAAAGAATGAAAATTCCTGAGTTTGAGTTGAGAAAAGGGGAAATGGTTCGGATTTATGTTCCAAATTTTAGTAAAGAAAACGAACCGTTGGGTGGAGATTTTGCCCATCAACTTGCTGAAGTATTTCAAAAGTTAAATCCTAATTTCTTCAATCGAATACATGCCGACCAAGCAGATGGAGAGAATTTTTCCATAGAATGACTGTGGAGGATTTCCTAACTGGAGAACTTGGATTGAATGTAAGTGAAACGAATCCTATTGTCGAAGAACTCGGCTTACAATTGGATTGGAAATACACTTCGCTAGGTTTCAGCCACACGAAAATCCTATCAATTTTCAAGTGTTTTAAAGAACATGATTTAATTCTGTTCGATTTTTTCGGGAATTCTCCAGAAGGAGTAAACGAGATTTGCGATTTGGTAGTGGCAGAACTGGAAAACGGCAAATCAGCAATAGCTTTCGATAATTTGCAATACGCAGAAGAAAAAGAGCCATACAAAAACTTCAAGCCAATCAAACTCGAAGGTGGATTTGATGGAAATTCATTGCCAATTTTTAAAGCGAAGCCTTGGAAAGGAGGTTTATGAGTCATGTTACTTATTTCAGAAACACACTACTGAACGTCAACCGTGTGTTTCCGTGATACGAAGTCCGTGTATGCGAAGCATCCGTGTTCCAATCCAACCAAAACATTTCCTAAATCCACGAAGTTCTAATTTCTACCAAATCCCACAGAAATCAGAGCCAACTATGAAAGAATTTGCCGACCTTTTTCTTGCCCTCGACCAAACCAACAAAACCAATCGGAAAGTGGAATTGCTTGCCGATTATTTCAAGGAGGCTTCGGATTCGGACAAGTTATGGGTGTTGGCGTTGTTCACGCACAAACGCCCGAAAAGGCAAATCAACACGACTTTATTGAAAACTTGGGCTTCGGAGTTGGCGAATATCCCTGATTGGCTGTTCAAGGAAAGCTACGGAATTGTGGGAGATTTGGCAGAGACGATTTCACTCACACTGCCTCCGCCCACTCAATCCAACCAAGAAACCCTAACCGAATGGATGAACTTTATTCAGACTTTCGGGCAATATGAGGAAGATGAGAAAAAGCAACTCATTCTCGAATCTTGGGACAAACTCACACAATCGGAACGGTTCATTTTCCTGAAATTGATGACGGGAAGTTTTCGGGTTGGAGTTTCCCAAAAGCTGATTGTGAAAGGTTTGGCAAAGGGTTTCGACAAAGATGCCAATTCGCTGGCTCACAGGCTGATGGGAAACTGGACGCCAGACAACACAACTTTTGAGGAGTTGATTTTAGATGAAAATGCTTCCGATGACATCTCCCGACCTTATCCGTTTTGTTTGGCGTATGCGCTTGATGATGTGGATAAGGACTTGGGGAATCCGCAAGATTGGCTGGCTGAGTGGAAATGGGACGGAATTCGTGGGCAACTGATTGTCCGTGGCGGAGAAATTTTTGTTTGGTCGAGAGGCGAAGAGTTGGTTACTGACAAATATCCTGAATTGGACAGTTTCCGAAACTTGCCCGATGGAATTGTGTTGGATGGCGAAATTTTGGGGTTTCGAGACGGGAAACCGCTTTCGTTCAACCATCTCCAAACCCGAATTGGGCGGAAAACTGTGAGCAAAAAGACTTTGAAAGATGCGCCAGTCGCTTTTGTGGTCTATGATTTATTGGAGTTTGAAGGCGAAGATATGCGCCAAGTTCCATTTGCCAAACGCAGAGCAATTCTGGAGAAAATCTACGGAGAATTTGGCAAGGAAATCCCTTCTTTTGAAATTTCCCAAATGGTGGATTTCGAGAACTTCGAGGATTTGGCTTCCCACCGAGACAACTCACGGGAAATGATTTCTGAAGGTTTAATGATTAAGAAAAAAGATTCTGTTTACCACACGGGCAGAAAACGGGGCGATTGGTGGAAATGGAAAGTCGATCCATTTACGATTGATGCCGTCATGGTTTACGCGCAGAAAGGAAGTGGAAGGCGAGCAGGTTTATTCTCCGACTACACATTTGCCGTTTGGGATAATGACAAACTCGTTACTTTTGCCAAAGCCTATTCTGGTCTGACCGATGCGGAAATCCGAAAAGTAGATGCGTTTGTGAAGAGAAATACCTTGGAGCGATTCGGCCCGGTAAGAACTGTGAAACCCGAGCAGGTGTTCGAACTCGCCTTCGAAGGAATTCAGGAATCGAAAAGGCATAAATCTGGCGTGGCTCTGCGTTTCCCACGGATTTTCCGCTGGCGAACTGACAAAAAACCCGAAGAGGCAGATACTTTGGAGACGTTGAAGAAGTTTTTGGAAATATAAATTCTAGATTGTCAGATGGCTAGAGATTAGATTGTTAGAAAAAAAGCCTCACAATTTTGTGAGGCTTTTTTTCATCCTAAAATCTTAAGACTACTTAAACGTCAAATGGTTGCAAACCATTCTTGAAATTTATCTCCTAAAAGGGGAACGGTCTTTTTGGTGCCGTTCAACGCACTCATCAAGCCCATAACCCAAAATACAAGAAGCGGTATAATTCCTAACAACCATACGATTTGACCCAAAAGTGGAATCACATTTACTACACTAATTGCAATTCCAAACAGACCAATCCCTAGCATTTGACGAATGTGGAAAGTCGCAAATTCATCTTTTTTCTCTTGATTGAGTACAAAAGCGATTACCCATCCAATGATGGTAATGTAGGAAATTATTGCAATTGTCTTAGGACTCATTCCAGTTTGAACTCCATTATTTTCAGGAGTAGTTTTCTCAATATTCTCGTGTTCCATTTAAATTAAGTTTAGTTTAACAATTGTTAAAGCTGTCTTAATTAGCTTGTTACTCAAAGAAATTCCGGACACTAATTTAAAATTCATAAATAAGTGATATAAATTTCTTGATTTCCTACAATTTTTTTCTTTAAGCGTCCCTGCTTGAAGGCTACTCTACAAAAAAAGTCAGACAACCAAGAGTTTAAATAAAAAAGCCCACTAGTGTTCTGTCGAAATGTAGAACCATCGGATTGCCGAACCATTCAAATTTTGCTGTGCAGAAGAAAACAATATTCCAAAAAGTACTGAAAGGAACTTAGAATTCAATGCACTAGTGAATTGAATTCTAAGTTTGCGCCTGTATTTTTTGGCATTAAAAGTCCATTCTACGGGCTTAACTAAAATATTGTTTAGTATGAGATAATTCTACGATGTTATTTTCAATCTCATCCACGGAAGGAAACTGCCCACATAGCTTTGGCTATGTGTTTCTAAAATGCCTAGAAAGCCTGTTTTGAAAATCTCGTAAAACTCCAAAAAACCAATCCAAACACACTCTTATGAAATTTGACTTCGATAAGTTCAAAGCGTTGCAAACTGCGACAATCCAGATTGTAAGGAACGAGTTAATAATAACTTGTAACATTATCGCAGTTTATTTTTGAGGTCGGGCCACGTTGGTTAGTCAAGCTGTTCCCAGCCGGGACAAAATAGTGTGGCATAGCACTGGTGCGCCAGTCCGATGGTGCGCCAGTCCGATGGGTCGCCAGTCCGATGGAACGCCAGTCCGACACTATGGCACATTATTTACACCCGCAGTGGAACTGGAAGAATAGACAGCGTGTCCCGAACCAAAAAGAAGCAAGAGAATTTTAATAAGTTATTTTTTACTTGTTCCTAATTCTACTTTAAGACTCTAACCAAACTTGTATTTTAAGTATGATTTTGGGGTCATTATCCTAAACATCCATCTGAAGATGGATGCAATTGAATAGCTTTCTGAGTACTGATTCAATTGCCACTAGCTTCAGCTAGTGGTAAGCGGGTTCCATATTTTCAGAGTCTTAAAGTAGAACTAAGTATCATAATATATTTACCCCCTTTTTACTTATTGTTCTGATTTTTGCTGTGTTTACGGAAATTAGGCAAACCATAATTATATCATCTCAACTCTTTAGTTATGAAAGGATTTATTGGAGGCTTAGTCATTTTAGGATTTATGATTCTTTGGTTGCCCACCACAAATTTCGGGACTTTTGTGGGAAAATAATTGATTGGAAAAGCCAGATTCTATCATCTTGATTATTATTTCAACGAAACTCCATTTAGCGAGGATGTTCTTCTTACAAGATTATTTTCAGAAGATTTCAATAAATCCTTGGTAAATGCACTCAATAATTTACCCGAAAATGAAGACGTAATAATTGGAATTGCCAAGCTATTAGAATTTAATCAAACTGCTACCGATACGATTCTCCAACAACTCATAAAATCTGACCAAAATATTGTTTTGGCTAGTTATATGAAAAATGGGGAATTGGTAAAGCCACATCCATTCTTCTCACAAGAGGCTACAGTTGGATTTATTGATTACGAAGCACTTGCCGAGAATAGAATGGTAGAAAAGTCTTTTTTGCAGAAAACATTCAATGGAAAAACAGCCAATCACTTCAGTTTGGAACTCGCCAAAAAAAGCCAGAAGTATGATGAGAGTATTTTGCTAGTCGAAGAGCCTAAAATCATCAATTTTATAGGAGATATAAACTTTGAAGATGAAAGAATGCCAAGTTTTCTCTCTATTGAAGAGTCAGAATTAGGACGTGGAGAAGTTTCAACATTTGATGGCAAAATTCTGATCATTGAAGAATTCGATTCCTACACCTATTATTATGAAGACCTCCCAATGGATACAAGTAATTTGTTCTCAACTCCTTATACGAATTATAGTCTCGCCAACTTTACGCCTAGCAAAATGTCTCAAGCCACAATTGTCGCCAATCAAGTAGATATGATTTTGAATGATAGGTTTATTGACGAATTGAGTTTGTCACAACGCTCAATTCTATATGTTGCCACTCTTGGATTTTTCTTGTTCCTATTTGTGCAAATGAATAGAGTGCGTTTTCTGCGGGAAGGGTTTTTGGCTGATTTTCATGCTTTGTGCTTCTGTAATTTCATTCCTGATTCTTCCTTATTCTGAAATGATGATTCTACATAAATATGGAATTTTAATCAACATGACTCATTTAGCTTATGTAGTCTTTGCTTCGGCTGTTATTTCAAAATTGGTTGGATTGAGAAAGAAGAAAACAATTTGAGAGTTTCTAAATCCAACCACAAACGATTTTATCTATTTTCGGCTTCACGAGTCTGAGGACTCGAAAACTGTCAGTTCTGAGGAACTGACAAGCACATTTTTTTTTGCATCATACCAAGAAATACTATTCTTCACAAATTTTCGGACAATTCCCCCAAAATCTATAACTTAGTTTCGGATTCTGAGAATCTACCTTAACTAAGGAACGGAAAACAAATAACATACTACTTTCTCTTGTTTCTTTTTGGTCTATCCTTCGTTAAAAAAATATGCCGTAGCGATGCTATGCCATCTTTTTTTGCCTAGACTAGCCTCAAAAATAAACTGCGATAAATACGTATTTATTTAATTCCCGTACCTAATCAACTAAAACGGTTTGGAGAACGCTTGACAAATTTGATATAGCAAAATCCAATCAGAGAAAATTTGAAATAAACCATGATAGATAAAACAGTAGAAAATGCGAAAGTAGCCGTGCAAGGAATTGCCGACAATATGCAAATTATGTTGGGCGGATTCGGCTTGTGCGGAATCCCCGAGAACGCCATTCAGGCAATTTTGGATTCGGGCGCAAAAGGCTTGACCTGCATTTCCAACAATGCTGGAGTCGATGATTTCGGATTGGGATTGTTGTTGCACACACGCCAAATCAAGAAAATGATTTCCTCTTATGTAGGCGAAAATGCCGAATTTGAAAGGCAATTGTTGGCTGGCGAATTGGAAGTGGATTTGATTCCCCAAGGAACTTTGGCAGAAAGATGTCGGGCTGGAGGTGCAGGAATTCCCGCATTTTTCACTCCAGCAGGCTACGGAACGGAAGTGCAAGGAGACAAAGAGGTAAGAGAGTTCAACGGAAAACCACATATTTTGGAAATGGCGCTGACCGCAGATTTCGCCTTCGTGAAAGCGTGGAAGGGAGACACCGCAGGAAATCTGATTTTTAAAGGAACTGCCCGAAACTTCAACCCAATGATGGCAATGGCAGGCAAAATTACCGTTGCCGAAGTAGAAGAACTCGTTCCCGCTGGCGAACTTGACCCAAATCAAATTCACACTTCTGGTGTGTTCGTGCAAAGAATTTTCCAAGGAGAAGGTTATGAAAAGCGAATTGAACAGAGGACTGTGAGGACGGCAAATGCGTAAATTGGGGAATGTGAGAATTTGGAAATGGAGAAAGAAGAAAGAGTTTTCATACTACTAGACGTGAGTAAAAAGCTAGCGGTGTACGCAGTTCCCGCCAGTCTTAGAACGGTTTCTGGCTAGCACTTGGCAGGTCTTTTACTGGGGTCGCATTCGACATGTTGCCAACGTGGCCCGACCAACGTGGCCCGACCAACGTGGCCCGACCAAGTGCTAAAATTGATTTGTGTCCAGTAGTATGAAAAGTTTTTACCATCTTTCTGTATGTCGCTCTTCCAGAGCGACTTTGGTTTCATGAATTTCGAAATATGGCAAAGACAAATCCATTTCCAAGTTTCGGGTATAAAGACAAGCGAGTAGATAAAATGCTCGTGAAAAACGGATATAACTTGAAGCATTGTGAGATATTTTATAGCCTAATTTCGATTACTCTTGGTTTTTGTTCTCTGATGATATTTATGCTCATTGGACCATTTCTTATAGAAGATTTTCCATTTTTTGTAACTTGCTTCAAATACGCTCTGATTTATTTCGTCTTTGTCTATTTATTAGGCGCATTTACAAATACAAGTACTGTGGTTTCAGATAAAGAAACACTTTTTGCCAATCCAAATTCCCCGTTTACAACTTTCCAGAAACACGGAATTGATGAAATCGAAAATATAAGAATAGCAAAATCCAAAAATGTTTATTGGTTTTGGATTTTTGGAACAATCTCAGGTAATTTAATTGAGATAAAAACTGATTCAACAATAGGATGCGAAATTCGGTAGTGTGAAAGATGTAAGGCTACTTTTGGATATTTCGGCACAAGCGGATTGCCGCCCAGCGGACGCTCAATGCCGTTAAGTTAAGGAAATTCGTATTCAGTCAGAGACTGATTTCCATTTTCGGCACAGGTTCTGAGAACCTGCGCCAGCGTTTTACGCTGGTTCGAGCGTCCACGCTCGAACCAAATTCACACTAACTTAATGGCATTGAGCGGACGCTTGCGCTATGGATTTTATTTTGTTAACCTTACCAGTTTACCACTGCCCGAAATTCAAGTCAATAAGTACAAACTGAAAAGCGAGGAGAAATAATTTTCTGCCAAAGTCCAAATCATATAAAACAAAAAAATGGCAAACCAAAACCAACCGCTACGACTACGTACCCTTGCTTCCTTCCGGACCTGGGGGATTAATAGGAGCTGGCTGTATTGATTTGCCAAGTGCAAAAGTAGAAAAAGGTTGGGAATAGACAAGCTTTTCACGCAAAAAATTGAAAATAATTAACCTGCCATTGCGAGATTCTTTTTCCCGCTCATTCTTCCCTTTACTTTTTGGGTAATTATTCTGCGCCTCCACTTTGCCAACGGCATCCATTCTCCTTGTTCGTTTTTCAAAAAGATTTTTCCTTTAATGGCTTTTTGGGTGGCGACAGTCACTTTTACATGTAAGATAGGCTCTTTCCTATTTTTGATAAGAAATTGATAGGAACTTTCTTTTTCATTTGGTACAGAAACAAACTTAATGCTGGTATTCTCATTATTAAAATTTCCATTCTCTACTAGATTCATAATTTCTGGCACTTCCATTACCTGATTCAAAATGCTGAAAACCCTGGATTTTTCTTCTATGCGTTCTTTTTCTTTTTTTGTTTTCTGCCTAAATCCTCTAATGCGAGTTCTGTCAACGGTAATTCTTTGGTAGTTTCTTTTTTCAATCACGAAACTTTCTGCCATGGCATCTCTCAAAGCCCTGTTTTGTCCATTGAAAAGCACAGACATTAAATCAAAAAGAATAAATATTTGTATGCCAATGGTTAATTGAAAAATGAATGGACTGAATTCTTGATAAGAAGCAACAATTTCATAAAAACCATCTACTGAATGAGAAATCGGCATTTTATTGAGTGTTCTCCACAACATGGCTGTATGGAGAATCATGGTAATGAAAACAGCAAAATTCCTGAAAAATGCCTGTGAGACAGACAGATACTTCCCTTCTTTATCGACTACCCGAAAACCCAAAACAATGGCACCAGGCGTAACTCCGCCCGAAACCAAAAGATAGGTATAGATGCTCAGCCAAATGGAGAAATAGCCGAATTGAGGCAAAACAGCCTTGTAAGCGAAGCAGTATTCTATGACATAAATACTTCCTAAAACTGCTACAATATTGACTGAGAAGTTGATTAGAACCTCAGCCAGTCGCTTCGCAAAGTTTGCATATTTAAATCTATCGCTTCTGTCGGTTTGAGTCAACATAAAAACTGATTTTGTGTTTACAACATCGTTTCTGTGTAACGGTTTTTTTGGTTGGATAGTGTGGATTCAGTTGTATTATTTTTTGAAGATGACAAAAGAAAAAACCGCATTATCCAACGAAAGGATAATGCGGTTCTTGAATGATGAAGCAAATTGACTTATATTAGGTGTAAAAATTTGGATAGTGTGAAAGAAGGTTACTCTATGGGTAATTCGGCACAAGTGGATTACCGCCCAGCGGACGCTCAATGCCATCAACTTAGTGCAAATTCGGTTCAAGCGTGGACACTTGAACCAGCCGAAAGGCTGGCGCAGGTTCTTTCTGGGGGCGCAATCGCCAACCTGTGCCTAAAAATGGGAATCAGTCTTTGACCGGGTCACGCTGACTGGGGCGCATCGGTCGGGTCACGCTGACTGAAGTTTTAGTTGCTTAAGTTGACAGCATTGAGCGGATCCTTGCGCTATGGTTTTTATTTTATTAGCCTTACCAGTTTATCACTACCAATTTGTGTTCATAATCTCTATTTTCTATTTGTACTTGTTATACATGGCAACAGCTTTTGGCATCAAAGTATTCAAATCTCTGATTCTTCGGTCATTTGAAGGGTGTGTAGAGAGAAACTCTGGTGGAGCTTGACCACCAGAATTGGCTTTCATTCTTTGCCAAAACTGAGGGGCACTTTGAGGATTATACCCCGCAATTGCCATAAAATACAATCCCATTTCATCTGCCTCTGACTCGTGAGTTCTAGAGAATTTTAGCATCCCTACTTGAGAACCCAATCCAAACGCTTGTGAAAAAAGAGCTTGTGTCAATGCTGGTTTACTCGAAAGAGCTACTTGCATAGCAACACCGCCTAATTGTTGCGCCAAACCTTGGCTCATCCGCTCGCCACCGTGGTTGGCAACTGCGTGGGCAATTTCGTGTCCCATTACTACGGCAACTCCCGCTTCGTCTTGGCAAATTGGTAAAATTCCTGTGTAGAAAACTACCTTTCCGCCAGGCATACACCAAGCGTTTACTGCGGGGTCATTTACTAAATTGAATTCCCATTGAAAACCTTCCAATTTATCGGCATGGCCAATTTGTTGCATGTATAATTCTACGGATTGTTTCATCCTTGCCCCAACACTCTTAATCATTTGTGCCTGATTGCCAGAATTAACTACGTTGTTCTGACCCAAAAACTGGCTGTATTGCTGGTAACTCATAGACTGCATCTGTGAGGCGAGAACCAACGAGAGTTGCCTACGACCCGTGATAGGATTTGTGGTGCAACTAATTAAAAATGCAGTAAGGCATATAAATAAAGAAAATGTCTTCTTAATCATCGTTCAACTGATTTATGTTTAAAAAATGGTAGTTTATTATTCTATCCTCAAAAAATCAGCCTAATCACACAAATTAAGTATTGTTACGAAATAGCTACTTTTTCGGAGACAGATGAATGAACAATTCCCGATTGGCTCGGGGTGGAATGCTATTGTGGCATTTGTCGAAATATTTTATGTTGAATTTCTCGGAGAAATAAGACAAATATTCTTTCTTGTTGCCACCATAAGGCGGATGCGTTTCATTCAAAGGTGCATCGAAAAGTAAACCCACCAAACAGCCTTCTGGTTCTAATAAATCGAACATTTTGCTCACATAAGCCTTTCTTAGGCTCGGATTGAGTGCGCAGAAGAACGTTTGTTCCACAATCAAATCGAATTTCCGATTGTCTAAATCAAAGAAGTTGGAGTGGATGAGATGTTGATTTGGAAAACTCGGAACTCTGGCTTTCAGATTCTCCAAAGGCTCTTTTGCCAAATCTACCACAAGAACATTCTTAAAACCCGACTTATGCAAATACTCTGCCTCATGCGCATTTCCTGCGCCAGGAATCAAAATCTTCAGCTCCTTATTTTGGAGTTGGTCAAAATAAGTTTTCAGCGGTGTGGAGACCGTACCAATATCCCACTGGATTTGGTTGCTCTCGTACCGGGATTGCCAATAGCGTGCATCTAATTTTTCCATCTTAAAAGTAGTGTTCAAATTGCTTTCCCACAATCATAACCGTGCTAACGTTAATAATTAGTGGAATCAAAGTGATCAGTAATTTCGTTTTTATGGGCTTGGCCGAGAGCCAAATAAAAATAGCTCCTATCAGATAAACCGAATAGCCAATGATAAAAAACCATGGAACAATTAGGAGCAACCACCCAAAAACAAGCATAAATAACCCGAGAGCAAATTTAATATCTTTGATTTTTGCCATTGTAAAACTGTTTGGTTTAAAAATATTTCTACGAGTAAGATTCAGATTCGAATAATTTCCATAAGGCAAAATTACCAATCAAAACATTTGTTATTGCTGTTACCAAAACCTAAGTTATTTTTGAGAAAACTAAAATTGGATTCAGTAGTTTCCAAGGCACTTACAAGATAAATAAAACAATTAGTTAAGAAAAATATGGCAAATCGTAGTTCAGGAATAGGTTTCGGAAAAGCATTTTTAGCAACGATATTAGGGATTTTCGCAAGTTTATTCCTCATTTTTATCACTCTTCTGGTGCTTGGGTTTGCCCTTGGGGGCGATGAAGTTGAAGTGAAAGACAAATCAGTTTTACATCTCAAACTCAAATCTCAAATCAGCGAACTCTCGCAAAAAGACCCACTTTCAAAGTTGGATTTGCCAACGCTTTCGACCGAAGAAGCAATAGGCCTGATAGATTTAATCAAGACTTTGAAAAATGCCAAAGCCGATGAGCGAATCAAAGGGATTTACTTGGATTTAAGCTTTGTGCAAGCTGGTTTCGTAACATTAACCGAAGTCAGAAATGCGCTGTTGGATTTCAAGGAATCGGGCAAGTTCATTTATTCCTTTGCCGATGTAATGACGGAGGGAGCGTATTTCATTGCTTCCACAGCGGACAGCGTTTTCCTCAATCCTGTTGGGGCAATTGAAATGAACGGTTTGGCTACGGAAAGAATGTACTACAAACAGGCTTTCGACAAATATGGAATCCAACCAGAAATTTTTAGGGTTGGAGATTTCAAAAGTGCGGTTGAGCCGTATTTTACCGACCAAATGAGTGATGAAGCCAGATTCCAAACCCAAACCTATCTCGACTCGCTCAATAATTTCTATTTGCGGGAAGTCGCTAAATCCAGAAAGATGAGTTTTTCGCAACTCAAATTAGTGTCAGATTCTATGCTTGCAAGAATGCCCGAACAGGCTTTAGAATATAATTTGGTGGACAGATTGGCATACCGAGACCAAGCCGAAGACGCTATCCGAAATGCGTTGGGTTTTGAACAGGAAGAAGAGGATGAAAAAAAGAAGAAAATCCAATTTATCAAATTAGAAAAATATATGGAAGCGGAATCTGTTCTGGAAGATTCTGACTCCAAAAACAGGATTGCCGTGATTGTGGGAGACGGAACAATTATGGATGGCGAAGGCGGAAATGGAGTGGTTGGAGGAAACAGAATTGCCAGCCAGATTGAGAAGGCAAGAAATGATAAAAAAGTGAAAGCAATTGTGCTGAGAATCAACTCGCCAGGCGGTTCTGCCTTGGCCTCGGACAATATGTGGCGAGAAGTGATTTTGACAAAAGGTGTGAAACCAATCATTGCCTCCATGGGAGATGTGGCGGCTTCGGGCGGCTATTACATGGCAATGGCGTGCGATACGATTGTGGCAATGCCCAACACAATCACAGGTTCAATTGGCGTTTTTGGCGTGCTTTTCCAAGCCAAAAAACTTTTGAATGACATTGGCTTGACTTTCGATGTGGTAAAAACGGGAGCATATTCCAACCTCGGAAGCCCCACCAACGAATTTTCGGAAGGCGAACGCAGAATTATTCAGGATGGCGTGGAAAAAGTTTACGAGGATTTCACTACAAAAGCCGCCAATGGCAGAAATATGTCGGTTTCGGAAATCAAGAAACTGGCGGGTGGGAGAGTTTGGATTGGCGCAGAGGCAAAAGATATTGGATTGGTAGATGTTCTGGGCGATTTCCAAACTGCTTTAGATATTGCCGCCAACAGCGCAGGATTGGAAAAAGACGATTACCGACTCAAAATGTACGGAGCTAAGAAAGACGATTTGCTCTCGAAACTACTCGGTGGAACTGCCACAGACTTGAAACAGCAAGCCATTCGTGAAGAATTAGGCTCGCTTTACCCAATCTACAAACAAATTCAGCAACTCCAGAATATGCAGGGAAACCAGATGATTATGCCTTGGGAAGTTGTAATAAGATGATTTTTTACAAAGATGTTATACGATAGAGTGAGGAAAGAAGAAAGAAGAAAGAGGAAAGATGGAAACTTCTTGGTCTGGTATTGCTGAATACTCTTTGTAAGTGATTTTACGCAGAAAAGCACTTGGCAGTGTTCTTTTGAACCTGCCAATGTGCGAAATTATTTAAAAAATCGACTGTTTGCTGAATACTCTTTGTTAAGTGTTCCAAAATTGAGATTCCGTGAAAATACTGAACACGTAGGAATTGACGTCTTCTACGAAGCAGACAAAAAATGGGAATTCCTTCTTCTTTCCTCTTTCCTCCAAAAACTTACAGCAGAATCCTCAATCCTCTTCCTCAAATCGCTTTTTAGCTGGAATTGTTCCCGTATTAAAACCCTCTCCAATAGTAGGAAACACATCGGGAATGTTCCAAAAATCTGGCTTGGATTGGTAGAATAAAGAGCTTTCTGTTTTCTCATCAAAACTTGTTGCTTTTCCAATCTGGTTGGATTTTACTAGATGATTATCTCCCATGATTGCCAAACTGCCCATGAAAAGTCCTGTGTTGGTAGTTTCGTTGGCAATAATATTGTGATTGCTTCCTGCTTTTGGCGAAGTGAAAATGATTCCGTAAAGTTCAACTCGGTTACGGAAAATGGTATTATCTGGGCCAGATTCGCCCCAATATTTGTCAATAATGATGTTCTGCACAATATTTCCCTCAATTAGGTTGGCAAACGGGTAATGCCCGTGCAGGGAAATATCTCCGGAATAATTGCTGATGAATTCTGAACGTTTTGGTTGGATTGAGTAATTGTAGGCAATCACATTTCCATTTGCGCCTTGCTTCAGCATTAGGCTGTGGCGCAGGTTTCGGAAAATATTGTCTTCCACCAAACACTCGCCCGAATGGACGGATAAAACTACTCCATAGCCTTTTGTGCTACTTCCCGAATAATCGAACGCATCGTGGAAATAGCTTCCTGAAATTTTGACATTTGAACTTTGCTCAATTTGCACATGGCTTCCCGCACTTCGCTTGCCTTCTATGTTTTTGACCCAACAGTTCACAGCAAATTGGAAATAAATATTGAAATTCAGTCCATTTTCTGGCTGGCTCATTCGCTCCATCGACAAGTTTTCGATTCCCGCATTTTTGGTTGGATTGAATTTCCCTACTTCGGGTTGCAAGCTCAAATCGTAATCAATTCTAATCGGGTTTTTAATGCGAACTTTGTTTCCTGAAATTCTTTGGATTTCCACCATTTGCCCAACCGCATACTGCGCCCAATCTCTTGCGTTTACATCCCAACTGCCATTTTTCTGCCTTAACTCTAGCCAATCGCCAGTTTTCAAATCAGTAGCATTGCTGAGTTCCAGAATAGTATCTCCTTTTTCAGGCACTTTTTTGAGTGAGATAAATGATTTTGGAGCTTGCCCTTTGAAGTTCACAAAATCTACAATACTGTTTCCAGAATTGAAAAGCAAATGGGTTTCGGTAGAGGATTTTCCACGCAGAATCACATTGGAAGGAATGGAAATGCCTTTGGTCAGCAAATATTTTCCAGCACCGAGCAGAACAATCCCACCACTTTGTTTCAAAGAGTTTAGGGCTTTCTGAATGGCTTGGGAATCGTCTGAAACTCCATCAGCTTTTGCACCAAATGAATTGACTTTCGCTTCCGTCACGTTGGTTTTTGGAGTGTTTGGCATTAGTCCGCTTACCGACCAATCCACTTTTCTTTCTTTAGGAATTGTTTGGGAATGAGCCATGCACGAGAGAAAAATGAACAAACTAATGATGCCTATAATTTGCTTTCCGATGATATTCAATTTAAAATGATACATTGTAGTATAAGAAAAATCCTTTCTCGCCCAGTCCATTCAGCGAATATTCCATTCTCAAAGTCGAATTGTAGAATGAGAAAATATCTAAACCCATTCCGCCACCATAAAGCCAGCGGTTATCGAGCCGATTGGAGTCTGGATTGAATCCCTTGTTTTGGCTGTAGCCGTTGTCGAAATACAATTTTAGCATAACCAAAACTGGCAAAGTGCTAAATTGCTTGAAAGGGACAAATTTCTTTATATCAAAAACTCTATCCATTATTTTGAAGCGCAACGTGTTCCTGTTATAAGCATATTGGTCTGCATCAATCACGTATAAATCATAACCTCGCACAAAGTCCTGACCGTAGCCAAGTCCTCTTGCTATGCCATAATGTTGGTTTTCTGGGGTTGAGAATTTCCCTGCAATCTGATTTGCCAAATAAAAGCGCCCTCCCAAATGAGTAAATTTATGGTAAGAGCCATAGATTTCCCACATATCTACGTCATTGAAAAATCCTAGCCCAAATTTGGAAACCCTGATATTCAGGATTTTGCCATTCAGCGGATAAGCTTGTATATCAGTAAAATTGTAGTTGAAATTATAAATCAATGATATTACTTTTGAACTTCGGTTGCCCAAATTTTTCTCTCCAAAATAGAATGGATTCAAATCCAAAATGGAATCTGACACGCTTTCGTACGAAAAGTTTGAGGAAAGTGAGTGAACTGTGTAAAAGCTGTCTCTTTTTGAAAGCCCTATATCATACTGAAATCTTTTTCTGGCAGTATTCTCAAAGTCAATAAAATCCAATTTGTCTTCTTTGGTGCCATAGGCAATATTTCTATTTGTCAGGTATTGAAAACCTGTGGACAAACCCAAAGTTCTTGCTTTGTTGATGTATGGAATATTGTAGTTGACTTTCACTTTTCTGTTGAATCCCCACCTAAAATCTAGATTGAGAGACTCGTTTCTGCCACGAACATTTCGCTTTCTGAAATTCACGCCATATT
Organism: uncultured Cytophagales bacterium; assembly: GCA_963729615.1. Lineage (GTDB taxonomy): Bacteria > Bacteroidota > Bacteroidia > Cytophagales > Flammeovirgaceae > JBLIFI01. Next base: position 30,617 of record CAVSOI010000009.1, on the reverse strand, counting down.
CTACTCTACTCAAATCTCTGCCTTGGTTCTGCCACCATTCGTTGAAGTTCCTATCGGCTAAATCGAAAACAGGAAATACATAGATATAAAGCCTTTCCAAAACTTCTACATGAATCTCAATCGCATCGTTTCCAATGGGAACAAAACCTACTTTTGCTGTGATAAACAAGTTCGTATTGAAAACTTTGTTTGCTTCAAGTCTTAGTAAGCTGTCTAAACGAATTGTAGGGATTTTTTTGCCTGCAGTATATTCCAACTCACGTGTGATAATCCAATCTTTAGTCTTTTCATTTCCCAAAATAACTACTTTGACAACTATGGCAGTATCTGCCTTATTCATTTCCCAATTGGCATATTTGGCATTTGCCACAAACTGAATTTCTTCTGGCAAGGATGTAGGTACACGTTTCACGTCAATCAGACTTGACTGACCTGAAGTATCGAAAAACTGGAAAATGAGAATTCCTAGCAGTAATAATGTTGATTTAATGTATTGTTGGTTTGTTTTCAATGGAATTAAAATTGTGCGCTACGTTTGAAAATATGTCTTGGCAATTGTTTGCTCTGTCGGATTGTATGCTAACAATTTAGCAAAGAAATAGTATGATAGATGACACTTTGAGACCACCAATAGTTCAAAGTATTATTGAAAGGCTGTGGTCAGAGTAGAAGGAAACTCCAACCGAACATAAAACAATTATATTCGCATTTGTTTCTATTTTGTATATTTACAGAACGGGAAATCGCCCAAAAGTGCAGATTTTGTTGGATGATTCTACTTGATGAACGATTTTTTTTCACTACTAAGATAATTATTCTATGGCATTTGGTTTTTTTAAGAAAAAGAAGAAGGAAAGCGGGCCACATTATGACCCAACAAATATCCGTGCAATAGATATTCGGAAAGGTTTTATTTTTGAATATAATGGCAAAACGTGGGAAGCTGAGGAAGAATATGAGTACGATTGGGGAGATAACGTTTTTACCTATGAATTCAAAATTATTTCCGCAGACGAAACTTCTTATCTCTACATCGAAAATGATGACGAGGTGGAATGTATTGTCTCCAAAAAAATTGCCTTTGCAAAGTTGGATGCGAAAGTAGAGGAGAAAATACATAAGAAAGGAAAGCCTCCCAAAGAAATTGAATATGATGGAACGGTGTTCTATCGAGATGAGGAAAGCCCAGGCTATTACCGAAACATTGACAATACCAACTGGAAAGAACTCATTTCCTGGACTTATTATGATGATTCGGAACGGCTCGTTTTGGTAATTGAACAATGGGGGGAAAATACATTTGAGGCTTCAGTAGGGATTTCCCACAATGAAGATGCTTTCTCTAACATTCTGCCAGTTTGACAAGCACAGGAAAATGGTATTGAGTTTGCAGTTTGCAAAATTTGTATTTGCAATTTTCATGTTTACGACAATGTGCGCCAACAATTTGAGTTGGATTATAGTTAAAAATTAAAATTCACAACAAAATTAAATATTGATGTTAAAGAAAAGTATATTCATATTTTTTGCACTTTCTGTTTCTCTTTTGGCAAGCTGTGGCTCATCAAAGGAGTTCGCAACAACTCCTTTAGATGAGTTAATCAAGAAAATGGACAAAGAGAACAGCTTCACAATCATTCTTTATGATATGGACGTGGAAGGCTCTTGGTCTAAAGATTACAAGCATAAATACAAAATAATTACTGATGAAAAAGTCAATGATTCTACCTTCAAACCCAAGGAGAAAATGACTGATTGGATGCCCGTAAGCGAAAACTTCTTCGAAATGCACGCCAATGATATGGGAATGGAAATTGCCGCCAAAACAGATGGGAAAGTCACTAAGCAAACAGCGCCTCCTGGTTACAGCAACTATGTCGGAAACAAACAATATGGCAACTGGCAAACCAACAGTAGCGGAGGTTCGTTTTGGGCTTTTTACGGACAATATGCCTTTATGAGTAGCATGATGGGTTTAATGGCAGGACCTGTTTCAAGAACTGGCTACAATAGCTACAACTCTAGCTACCGTGGCGTGAGACCTTATTACGGGACTTCCACCTCAAAATATGGCACTTTTTCGGCCGCAAATAGAAAGGCGAATCCGTCTTTTGCCAATAAAATGTCCACCAATTCTTCTTTCAAAAACAAAGTGCAAAGTAGTGCTTCGAGAAGCACCACTGCCAAAAGCACTCGCTCAGGTTCCAGATACAGTTCTGGCTCATCGAGAGGGCGTTCTTCTGGTGGAGGTGGGAAATAGTTTTCAGTAGAATAGATTGAAAGAGGCTTGGATCATAAAATCCAAGCCTCTTCTGCTTTGCTGTAGCCGACAACCTCAAGGTTGTCGAAATCGTTGAGGGAATAATAGCATATTTTTCACTTCTTTGTTTTGCTATTTTACCAATTTGCTATCTGACTTCATTCCACCAAAAACGGTTCGTAAATCACTTTGTAGGTAAAAATCGCTAGTTGGGAAGAGGAATAATTCCCCACCCAAGCTTCAATTGTATCAGCTTTTTGAAAAACCGTGACCCCAACAGGTTTGTGGCTGGATTTTTCGGTTCGTAAAACTTTCAAGGTTTTGGAGTCTAGCACTTCCAATAAATCATCGGCATAGGAAACCGAGAAAAGGAATTTATTGTCGGCAGAAAGGGCAATGGTGCGTGGGTCATCTTTTGTGGAAGCGGTTTGTAAAACCTTCAAACTATCTTGCCCGAGCCGAACAATTTTCTCTGGACTGCTCAAGGAAACTAATAGGTTTTCTCCATTGGAAACAATGTGGCGAGGCGTAATTCCCACTTTCTGGCTTCGAGTCATTTTCAAACTGTCCAAGTCAATTATTCCCATTGTGTTGCTTCCCATGTGCCCGACAAACAGGAATTTGCCATCTTCGGAAACGCACATTCCCCGAGGAACTGAACCCACGGAAATGTCTTTAATTTTCAGCCAATCATTTGGGCTGGAGCTGGAAATATCCAATACTGAAACAGTATTTGAATGCCAATTTGCTACAAAAAGCTGTTTCCCGCCTTTTGAGAGTGTCATTACTTTGGGGGTTTCCCCAGTTTTGAAAAAGGGTAATTTCAGTTTGGTCTGGTTGGGTTTTGCTTTGGAAGATTTATCAGTTGAGGTTGGCAGTTTTTCTAAAGTTACCAACTTCACATTATCCAAGCCAGAACTGATTGTATCTTCTAAGTCCCAAGCCACAATTCCCTTCGCATTGTGCAGGGAAATCCACAAATATTTTCCATTGTGGCTGAAACAGGCTTCCACGGGTTTTTCCTCGAAAGAATTGGCAATCCATTTCCGTTTTTCGTAATCGTAACCTTTGGCAGGAGTTTGTTTGAAAATAAGCTTCCGAGTGATTTTCCGAGTGGCTCGTTCAAACTCATATACACTTCCGCCTTCCAAATTGATGGAATACAAATACTTCCCATCGGGCGAAAAAACGACTGATTTCACATTCAATCCAGTCTTTATTTTCTCTGATTTCAACAATTCAATCTTGCGGATTGGCAATTTCTCGAAGTTCTTTTCTTTTGCTTTGGTTGGAGTTTGCAGAATAGGCTGAGCAACAAGCGAATCCAAACCTATTTCCTTCTCTGAATATGAATTTACCTCTGATTCATTCCCGAAGATGAAAAATCCAAACAGAACGAAATCAAACAACAGAAAACACCAGATTGCTATGGAAAATTTATTCTTCAAATAAGGTTTATTTGTGAAAGAAAATGCTTTGTGCTTAGATGATTGGAAACTACGATTCCATAAAAAAAAGCAAAGCGTTTCCACCTTGCTTTTTTCACTTCGGACTTTGTACTAAAGACTTTGTACTATTTCTTACTCAACTCCGCATAATATTTGTAGAAAAGCGGAATGGTTTCGATTCCCTTCATGTAGTTGAAAACGCCAAAATGTTCATCGGGCGAGTGGATTGCATCGGAATCCAAGCCGAAGCCCATCATTACGCTATCCAAGCCTAATTTGTCTTTGAACATGGCAACAATCGGAATGCTTCCGCCTCCTCTGGTGGGAATTGGTTTTCTGCCGAAAGTATCTTCATAGGCATTGCTGGCCGCTTGGTAAGCGACTGAATCAATGGGAGTTACCACAGGTTCTGCTCCATGGTGCGGAGTAACTTTTACGGTAACGCCTTTCGGGGCAATTGCGTTAAAATGCTTGGTAAATTTCTCCGTGATTTCATCAGAAGTCTGATTTGGAACGAGTCGCATGGAGATTTTTGCGTAAGCTTTTGAGGCAATCACTGTTTTTGCGCCTTCTTCCATATAACCTCCCCAAAGTCCGTTGACATCCAAAGTGGGTCGAATCGAAAGCCTTTCGTTTGTGGAATAGCCTTCTTCGCCAACCACATCGGAAATTTTGATGGATTTCTTGTATTCTTCCAAGCTGAAAGGAGCTTCTGCCATTGCGGCTCGCTCTTCTTTGGAAAGTTCTGCCACATTATCGTAGAAACCTGGAATGGTAATTCGGTTGTTTTCGTCTGTCAATTGGGCAATCATTTTACTCAACATATTCAATGGATTTGCCACTCCGCCACCATAAAGTCCAGAATGCAAATCACGATTTGGACCCGTAACTTCCACTTCCATGTAACTCAATCCACGCAAACCAGTGGTAATTGAAGGCACTTCGTTGGAAATCATTCCCGTGTCGGAAATCAGAATCACGTCTGCCTCCAACATTTTCCTGTTTGCCATCACGAAAGGTTCGAGGTTGTTGGAACCAATTTCCTCTTCGCCTTCAATCATGATTTTGATGTTGCAATCCAGATTTCCCGTTGCCATCATTGCCTCGAAAGCTTTGAAGTGCATGTACATTTGCCCTTTATCATCACATGCGCCACGAGCGTAGATTTTTCCATCACGGATTTCTGGCTCAAAAGGTGGCGTTGTCCACAAGTGGAGCGGGTCGGCTGGTTGCACATCATAATGTCCGTAAACCAAAACCGTAGGCAGTTTTTCATCTACCATTTTCTCTCCGTAAACAATTGGGTAGCCTTTCGTTGGGAAAACCTGCACTTTGTCTGCACCTGCTTCTATCAGTTTTTCTTTCAGAAATTCTGCGGAAGCCAACACGTCTTTTTTATATTTCGCATCGGTGCTGACCGATGGCATTCTTAATAATTCGAATAATTCGTCTAAAAAACGTTGTTTGTTATCATCAATAAACGACTTCATTTTCGCTGGATATTCCATTCGTGCTGCTTCTGGTTTTATTGGTTTGAACTCAATTGCTTCAAAAATAGAAGATTTTGTTGGATTTCCTAGTTGATTCTTTGGTTTTGGAGCAATGAAAATGTGTAAATTTGTATATGTGTGAATTTGCAAATGATAAAGCAATTGTTAGGCTTGTCTTACCAAAATGCTCAAACTTAGATTCTCCACTCATTGAAAAATGAAATGTTTGAACTAAATGTTTCTTTCTGCAAAGGCTTATCGACTAAATTTCAAGTTAAAATAAGTGTACAAGTAAAACGCCTATTTAATTATGGATAATTAAATTTTTGTACCCCGTTCTTCCAGAACGGTTTTACTAGCCGTTCTGGAAGAACGGGGTACAGTGTTTTTTCTATCAACAGCGAATTAGAAAATATGAAAGCAATATTTATATCCCTTCTCTGTCTCATTTTTATCGAAGCAAATGGACAAAATGGAGTTACCAGCAAACAAAGAATTCAGGATATTCAGATTCGAGGAAAGGCAACAACAATTACAACTAAAGGCTCAACATGTCGTGGTTATGGTGATTATATAAACAATGAAATTGTCTTTGTAGATGATGAAGAGTCAGATATTTACATTGATTCCGTAACTATTGTAGATTTACAGAAAGCATATTCAATTATGTCATCAAATATGCTGACTGGTTTTTATGGAAATGCAAAAATGGACTTTCATCCGAATTTGCCTGAATTCATTGAAGGCATTATTTATTTCGACTCCGAAGAATTAGAAAGTATCTCTAGTAGTATCACTCTACCATCTGAACAGTTTGATTTCAATAAAAGTCAAATTGCTTTATTCGATTCAACTACAATGGCTTTTATGATAGGAAGCCAATTCGCAAGATTGATTTTCGCAGTAGCCACAAAAAATGATGATTATTTTGAGCGTAATTATTATGAATTAGAACAAATGTTGTCGCACATCTCTTTTGAAATTCCCTCAATTCCTGCGAAAGGACTTAATAATCAAGATAAAATCAGATTTCTTAAACTCCAATTTGAAAAAGTACAAGGAATTGGCAATCGCAATGCGTTTTATTCTACATTAGGTTATCACACAGAAAGCAATAAAATCATGTTGGATTCCTATGTGTTGCATTCTGAAAGAATAAAAGAGAAACCTTTAATAGAGCAAAGGATTGGTGGGCAAATATTTGTGATGGGAAGGCTTTGTCTAATAGTTTCTCCAAATGAAATGGAAAAGTTTTATATAGACCGCTCTCATAATAAAGCTAATTTACAATTTGCCAAAGATTTGGAACATATGATTGATATTTATTGGGGGAAAGAATGATTTGGATTCCCCTAAATCCAACAAAACCTTTTTTGATTTCCTATTTTTGTATTGGAGAACAAGAATCGTAAACTTGGATTTTACATATTCCATTTCCAAAACTGCCTAATACAACCAAAGAACTTAACAGAGCCAATGAATAACACAGATAATTTTTTCAGCGAATTCCCAACCATTTCTAAGCAAGAATGGATTGAGCGAGCCACCAAAGATTTGAAAGGAGCTGATTTTGAGGAGAAATTGGTTTGGAAAACGAAGGAAGGTTTGGAAATCATGCCATTCTACACCAAAGAAGATTTAGAGAGTTTAGAGTATTTGAAAGCTTTTCAAAATGCAAATGCCAACACGGAAGAAACTCATTTGGAAGCCAGAAACTGGCAGAATACGCAACAAATTGAGGTAGAGAATTGGGGGAAAGCAAATGAACAGGCTTTATTGGCTCTGCAAAACGGGGCAGAGGGCGTTTGTTTCGATTTGGGAAATGCGAAAGGAAAAGTTGATTTCAAGATTTTGTTGAAAGAGATTCTTTTCCCCTATTGCCAAGTCAATTTCATAATTCCTTGTGGAATGTATGGCTTCTTGTCGGAATTTGAACAGTATTTTGAAAGCCGTGGCTATTCCCCAAGCGAACTCCACGGAAGTTTGCAAATAGAGAATCCGACCGAAGTAGAGCGGAAAGAATTAGCTGGCGGAACACAGATTTACCCAAATTTCCGCTCCATCGTACTTTCCCATTCGGAGAGTCAAAAAATGGCTGATAAAATCTCGGACTTATTATTTCAAACCGATGAAACCTTCCGGTTATTGGCAGAAAACAAGCTGAAAACAGATGACTTTTTCAGCAGACTCCAACTGAATTATGCCATCTCCAACAATTACTTTTTCGAGATTGCCAGCTTGCGAGCCTTACGAATGTTACTTTTGGGAATGGCAATAGAATATGGTGTGAAAAATCCGAAAATCTTCATTCACGCATTCACAAGCGTACAACCTGATGAATCCAATCCAGAAACCAATATGATTAGCAATACCACGCAAGCTATGTCGGCAATCTTGGGCGGTTGCGACTCACTTTCGGTTACTGCACACAACAAAGGCGTTTCCGAAATCAGCGACTTCTCTAGCGGATTTCCCGAAATGTTTCCAACTTACTCCGAGAAGAATCGTATTTTGATAAGGTTGGCGACCCAGTTGCGGGTTCGTATTATATTGAAACACTCACGCATGAGATTGCGAAACAGGCTTGGGAACAATTTCGATTGAGTATCAAGTAAAGTGTATCATGTATCAAGTATCAAGAAAAAAAGAGGAAAGAGGAAAGAGGAAAGAGGAAAGTATTTTTGAACTCGCCAATTCCCATCAAGTTTGAATCAGGATTCTCGGGATTAGGAAAAGCAATTTTCATCCTTCATTCTTAATTTTTCATTCTTAATTTTTTTCAATTTTTCAACTCGCCAATTCGCTAACTCACAAATTCGCCAATTCCCATCAAGTTTGAATCAGGATTTTCGGGATTTTCAGGATAAGGCAGGATTAAAAAAATGATTCTTTATTCTTAATTTCTTTCTAATTCTTCTTTATAATTTCCACATTTTCTAATTTACGAATTAACACATTATTTTTTCAATTCACTAATTCGCTAATTCTTATGCTTTCTTCCATAAAATATCTTTTCGGTTTGGTGGCAATCCTCTTGCTCGGATTCATTGCCTTCAGCATTTTTGAGGATAAATATCTCGATTTTGGATTGGGAAATAATCAGCCGATTGAAGTAATTGAGAAACGAGTGAATGACATTGCCGTATTGGAGAAGATTACAGGAATTGGGAAAATTGAACTCGTGAAATATCAGCTAAAAGATGCGGTGGAATATGCCAAAAGGCAATCGAAAAACTCGCTCATGCCCGAAGAGAAAATACTGATGGTGGTTGCTGGCGAAGCGGTTGGTTGTGTAGATTTTACCAAAATAGGCAAAAATGATGTCGTTTTCATGGGCGATTCATTGCTGATTACACTTCCGCAACCAGAACTTTGTTATTACAAACTCAACCAACAAGATTGTAAAATCTACGATATTTCCACCGCCAAACTTTTCGATATTGATAAAACCGAACTGATTGATGTCGCCTACAAAAAAGCCGAAAAGCGAGTAGAACGCCTCGCACTTCAATCCAACATTTTGGAGGAAACCAAAAAAAATGCGGAATTATTACTCAAACCGCTTTTGGAAAACCTCTCCGAAAAACGAGTTTTTTTCTACTATAAAAATGCCGAAGATTCGGAAAATGATAATGACTTGATTGAGATTAAACCGTTGGATTAAATGCAATTTGCAAATGGGTAAATTTGAGAATGTGAAAATAAATAAAACAAAAATCGCTCTGTCTTGCTACTTGCTACTCGCTACTTGTGCCTCGTTTGCCCAACCCACCGAAAAGCTAAAAATTGACAATGAATTTTGGTTGGAGTCAGCCGTTGAATTCTATTTGCAAGATTCCAGTTATTTTTATGCGAGTGCCAGTTTCCGAAGAGGCGATGAGAGCTTTGGCGCAATCAATAATTCCCCATTTGGTGGCAGAGATTTGCTGATTGGCTACGAAAAATTTATTCGGGCAAAATGGCAAGTAGGAGCGAGTTTCAATCGAGAGTTTATAGTAAAAGGCAGAAGAACCGATTTCTTTACAGGTTACCTGAAACACAACGGCAGAATTGGCTCGTTGATTTTTCTGAAAGAATTGGGAGTTTCCTATCTACAGGAAAGAGAGGCTCCAATTTTCGATAATGGAAATAACACCTTTTTCAATCTATCTGCTTATTTGGGCAAAAGGTATTCGGTTGGAGAGCTAAAGATGCAAACTGGGTTGAGTTATAAAACCGTTTTTTGGTACGAGCATTCGGGAGAACCCAGAAGAATTGACCAAACTTTTCTCCGATTTCAGCAAGATTTGAAAGTGCATGAAAATGTAATTGCAAGCTTATTTGCGAGCAGAAATACCAACTATTTCCATGCAGAAGAAACTGGTGGAACTTTCGATAAGGACGGAAACCAAATCGCTCCACCACAACCTTTCAGAAAACTCAATTTGAGAACCGCAGTATATGGCTTCCGAGTTCGCCTATTGCTCAATTCTGACAAAGCCAACGAGAAATTGCCTTTCGTGTTGAAATGAATTCGATTTTAGTAGCACGAGTTTCTTTGCTCGTGTAAGCATAAAAATTGCTAGTTACCCGAATAATGGGTTTAAACCTTTGTTTTTCAGATACTTAACCGTGTTATAGATAACTGATTTAACTTTGCATACTTTCCTTATGGAATAATGCTTCTGAATAGTTGCGGTTAGGGAAAACCGCATTACGGTATGCAAAGTCAAGGCATTTATCTATATTTTTAGAGTAGTCAAAAATTAAGATTTGCTATATTGTACTTTTTTTAGATTTAATCAAAAATTATATGACAATAATTTAACGGAACTCACAAAATCAAAATACTGATTACCAAATACTTAAATCATTCTTAATTCTTAATTCTTCATTTTTAATTTCCCCAATCCATAATTGTACTTATCAAATACATAACTCATAATTGGGGTTAGTTGAGGTTTCCAAACCTCAACTCAATCTGTTACGAGTTTGCAACTCGCCTAAAAGCATCTTAAAACTTATTTTCTTTTGATAACAACCTCCCAATTCTACAACCAAATCTCCGTCATTTATCCGCTGATAGATTGGTTTCTGAAACCTCAGAAAGAACTGCTTGCAAAGGAAATCAATGGGTTGGAAAAAGGAAAATTGCTAGAGCTTGGAGTTGGAAATGGGAAGCACTTGAATCTATTCCAAAAGCATGAAATCACGGGAATTGATATTTCCGAAAAGATGTTGGAAATTGCTCAATCCAACCAAGAAAGAGAAGTGAATTTATTGAAAATGGATGCGATGGAAATGACTTTCCCCAATTCCCATTTCGATTATGTGATTCTCTCCCACCTAGTTTCCGTAGTGGAAAATCCGACCAAACTCATTGCCGAAGCTTGCCGAGTGCTGAAATCAAATGGGAAAATTTTCGTCCTCAATCATTTCACTCCAAAAAATTGCTTGGGAATTATCGACAAATTATTCAATCCGCTCTCCAAATTATTCCATTTCAAATCAGAGTTTTATATCGAGGATGTGAGAGTAGGGGAGAAGATGGAATTGGTTCGGGAAGTGGAAATTGGGAGTTTCGGATATTATAGGTTGTTGGTTTTCGAGAAGAAACCTTAAATTTTCCGTAGAACAGGGTTTGCAAACCCTGTTCTACGGAAAGTGTAACAGGCTCTGGCACATTTCGCTTTTGTCAATCACAAAATGTCATTTGAGTTTGGAAACTCAAATCAGATGGAATCGAAGTTTAGAAACTTCGATTAGCGAATTCTAACAATCTGTCAATCTAACCTTCTAACTATTTAATCTACAAAAACAATGGAGACTGCTTCGGCTTCCCAGCCACAAAATCCTTCAAATAAAAAGGCTCGAAATAAGCCAAATCGGCAAAATCCTTTTTCCCAAATTTAGCTTGAGCCAAGTTCCCCAATCTGCTTGGCGTGTGGAACAACTCCATCAAGGAAAATCAGATTCTCATGCTCAATTACCGACAAACATTTCTTCGCTCCATTTCCGAAAATAACCACTTTTCCGCTTCTCCAATTCGGCTGAAAAGCTATTTTCATCAATAACTTTAGCGTAAACAGGTTTCAATTCATCCAATCCAACCGAGTAATGAGCCGTGTAAACCTCCATTCTGCGAGCATCAATCATTGGGCAAATTAGGGAATTGGAGTTCGCAAAAAACTGGGAAACTCCAAAAGCCATCGACTCCAAAGTATCAATGGAAATGAGTGGAATATCCAATCCATAACATAAACCCTTTGCCGTAGAAGTGCCAATTCGCAAGCCCGTGTAAGAACCCGGGCCTTCGGAAATGGCAACTGGCTTCCAAGTCTTTCGTGGAAATTCTGGTGAGTTTCAGCAAATGCTCAATCATTTGGGTCAAAGCTTCCGAATGAGATTTCTCGGTGTGGAGTTCGTAAGTTCCCAACAATTTGCCTTTCTGGTGGAGTGCAACTGAACAAACTGGCGTGGAGGTTTCTATGCTGAGAATCATGGTGAAAAGAATGAAAAATGTAAAATTAAGGTAACTATTTACCACATTTTTTTACGACTAATGAATTTTGATAGTCAAATTCGGCACTAATTTTACAAATTTGGTAAAAAAAGCAAGATGAAATTGCAAGATTTGAAACTGATTATTTTTAAATTAGAAAATCTCAAGGAATTCTAGAAAAATCAAATTTTTAATCTGTTGATAATCAGCAAATTAAGGGTGGTAAATAGTTACGAAGAATGAAAAAAGACTAATTTCCATTCAATAAATTCTCCATATCTCCCATCATTCTATCCACATCTGCCTTTTCTGTTCCCGTGTAATAACCTCTGATTCTTGCCTGTTTATCCACCAAAATAAACTTGGCATTGTGCAAATAACCGCCAGGCGCTTTCTCGTCTTCCATGGCGCTGATGTAGTATTTCTCTTTGGCGATTTTGTAAATATCGTCTCGGTTTCCAGTAATAAAATGCCATTTTGAAGTCTCCACACCTAATTTTTCGGCATAATCCTTCAAAACCGACACCGAATCATTCATTGTATCAATCGAATGGGAAAGCAAAATTACGTTCGGATTTTCCGTTGAATTTCTCATAAACCCGACTGAGTTGTGCAGTCATGTTTGGGCAAACCGTGGGGCAGTTGGTGAAAAAGAAATCCGCCACATAAATTTTCCCTTCAAAATCTTTGGGAGTTACCAGTTGGCTGTCTTGATTCACGAACGAGAAATCTCCAATCGTATGGTAAACCGTATCGCCAGAATCATTCAACTGGCGATCTCCATAAATAGGAAGTGTCTTTTTTTTGAGTTTCCGAATTGCTTTGGCAAGACCAAATGAGTACGCTCAAAAGCAGGAATAAAAAACATTTTCTCATGGTAAGTGGTTTTTTCAGCAAAAGTAAATCAGGATTTTAGGATTTGGCGGTTTTCAAGATTTCATTTGTCAGATTTGAGGTTTGTTCCAAAAAAAAGTTGGTTGGATTTTGCAAAACCCAATTTGTGAGCAGAAATAATGCTGTATAAAACTCCAATGGCTAATTTCTCAATTCAATTCCGCCAATCTTTGGGGCTTGTTATGGATATGGAATCTTGCGTTCTCAAAGTCAAGCAAGTGCCATTATCCTGCGAAATGATTTTCACTTCCCCAAATATTGAATGCGGTTGGCGATTGAATCAGAACTCATAATACTGGACATAAGTGAATCGCTGTGGTCCGACCATCGGCAGAGTCCGCAGGTCCTGCCAGACGTTGAACGAGTTAAAACAACCTGCACAGGGTTTTTCGGGGGTCGCCATCGACACCTCTGCCGAGGTCTTGATTTTTGGAGATGTCCAGTAGTATAGGTAAATAGTTAGGAATATCGGTTTAGAGCGCATAGCACTTTTTGAAGCGGACGCTCAATGCTGTCAATTTGAGGAAAATATATGTTTCATTTCATATCAAAAAAAGTGTGATTTGAAAATATCAGTTCTGTAGGACGTAGCTCTAGTTGCGTCCAAATCACAAACGGAAAGTGCTGAAAACGCTTTTCAACACTAAGTTGGTGGTATTGAGTGTCCGCTTCAACGAATGGCAAGTCCGAGTGGATGCTCGAACTATTTGGGCGACCTATCCCGATATACCTATAAATAGTTTATTTATCGCAGTTTCTTTTTGAGGTCGGGTCGAGCCACGTTGGCTAGTTGAGGCAAAAAAAATATGGCATAGCGCTGGGGCGCCAGTCCGATGGGGCGCCAGTCCGATGGAACGCCAGTCCGATGGAACGCCAGTCCGATGGAACGCCAGTCCGACACTACAGCACATTTTTTATACCCGCAATGGCATTGCCCCAATTGGATTACCCCAATAGAATTGGAAGAATAGACAGCGTGTCCCGGGCCAAAAAGAAACACGAGAAAAAGCGTATTTATTTAATTTCCGTTCCTTAGCGGGTAGTGATAAACTAGTAAGGCTAACAAAATAAAAACCATAGCGCAAGCGTCCGCTCAATGCCGTTAAGTTAGTGTGAATTTGGTTCGAGCGTGGACGCTCGAACCAGCGTAAAACGCTGGCGCAGGTTCTTTCTGGGGGCGCAATCGCCAACCTGTGCCGAAAATGGAAATCAGTCTCTGACCGGGTCACGCTGACTGAATACGAATTTCCTTAACTTAATGGCATTGAGCGTCCGCTGGGCGTCAATCCGCTTGTGCCGAATTATCCATAGAGTAGCCTTGCCTCTTTCACACTACCCCTTAGCGTATTTCGAAATGGCATTCTCCAAACCCAATCCAAATTATCTCCTACTTAATTATGATTCCAAAATCAAGAAAGCTATTTTCGCAGTCGATATAAAATAAAACTCAAAATGAATACAATTACAAAATTCGCGTTTTTAATTCTTCTCACTTCAGCCATTGGTTCCGAAGGCTCAAATCTTTGATCATCCCGAAGTCGTCAAGAATAAAAACCGCACGAAACTTTTTGCCAGCAAAGCCCTCATCTACCCCGATTCCACCATAAAAAACGAGAAACGCATCTTATTGGGAATTCGATGCGAATGGAAGAGAATTTCTGGAAATCGACTTTGACAGAAATGGAGATACTTTATTCATCGTTTCCACCACTTATGAAAATGGCAAAATCGACAAAATCCGCAAAGACAAAAAACATTTGAACGAGATTGAAATCATAGATTACCAATACGATTCAAAAGGGAATTTAACCGACAGAATAGAAACCAGAAATGGGAAACCAGTCATTTCCTACAAATATTATTACGGAGACAACTCCCAACTCGATAGCGTAGTTTGGCTAGGAGTCGATGGGAAAAGGCAGTTGGCAGAATATTACACCTACGAAAATGGCAGACTCACAGAAATCTCAGAGAAAACAGGCTATGGAAGACTGGACGGAAGAAGTGAAATTATGTACCATGAAGACGGCACGCTCAAAGAAGAGAAACTTTACGATGGCTTCGGAGATTTATTCGAGCATCTGAACTACAGCGAGGAAGGCTGGCTGACAGAGAAAACAGTATTTATTGACGAGAAGAAAACCAGTTATACCTTCAAGTACAAAGGAAACGGACTCCTGAAAGAAGGCAAGAAAACCTATTCCGACAATCCGAATTTAGTAGAGGAAATGAAATTCAAGTGGAAAAAATAGAGTTGAACTTTATGAGCTGATTTCATAAAGCCCATTGAGAGTATTTCTCAATGGGCTTTTTAAGTGTTTTCTGTTGCCACTATTTGATTCCGAACTAGGTAGGTAGTGATAACCTGATAAGCCTAAAAAAATAAATATCCATAGCGCAAGCGTTCACTTGTGCTAAAATATTCAAAAGTAGCCATGCTACATGACAATTTTTCTCAATAGCTTAAATTTCAGCTTTTCTACCTGCCCTAACCCCTCCAAAAGGAGGGGGATTTAGCTCCTTCCCCTTTTAGGGCAGGGATGGGGTGTGGTAAAATAGTGGCTTTTAAAAATTGTCATGTAGTATGAAAAGTAGCTTTACATCTTTTACGGGCGCATCTCATTTTGTCGCTGTAAATTAAAAATGGCTCTGTCTGTTCAATAAATGTGGTAATTCTTGAAGCGGACGCTTCATTTTATGACAAGTCCGAGCGCACGCTCGAACTATTCGGGTGGCTTGTATCAACCTTCCTAAAATTTTTTTTTCTATGCACGACAAAATGAGATGCACCCTCTTTTACTTACACTACCCATTAGTTAATTTTTTGCTAGTTCAATAAAGAACTATTATGCATTCCATTCGCTAGTCAAAGCTTCCTAGCTTTGACTCTACTCTGTGGCAAGCTTCCTAGCTTGCAAAACAAACAGCCGAAAGTTTATTAGAATAACACAATATTTTCCCCAAATTAACGCTTGAACCTGACAAAAAAACGTAAATCACCGATAATCAAAGCAGGACGAGTCTATTTATAGTGTGGATATTTTCATCATATTTTTGGTCGGGAGTGGGAAGGAATTCAAGTGAAGCTGTTCAAAATTAGTTTGAGCAGTTTGGCGTTGGCGCAATACCAAAACGCAGGTGGCGGATTTCTGAACGAACTTAAAAACATTTTCATCACTTTTTGGGCGGCCAAAGAAGTGATTGATGGAAATATGACTTTGGGAATGATGTTGGCGACTCAACAAATTTTGGGGCAATCTGACCAAAACAATTCATTGGTTCAAAAACTTTGTAATACTTCCAAGAAAACAAGTTGCCAGACTGTGTTGGACTCTAAAGCTTCCAAGCTTTTCGGTTGGCTCAGTCTTTCCGAATTAGGCTTGGTCTATTTCGCTGGCGGATTTTTCGTGTTATTGATTTCCTCATTTTCGGTAGTCTCAATCCAAATACCTACTTTTCTGGCTTGGTTGAGTGCGCTTGCTTTGCCTTATACTTTGTTCTCAGTTTATTACCAGAAATTTGTGGTCAAACAATGGTGTCCGCTATGTTTGGGTGTGTTGGTTGTGTGTGTGGTGTTAATTTTACTTTGGTTGGATTTTGCCTTGGGTTTCCAATTCTTGAATCTTCCACCTTTCCCGACTTTGAATGTCCTAAACCTACAATTGCTGATTTTGTGCTTTGCCATTCCCACCGCATTTTGGATGCTCGCTAAACCTTGGTGGCAAGAGTCGCAACAACTCAATCCAACCAAACAGGAACTGAACTCTTTCAAAATGGATGGAGAATGGATGGAGAAGTTTTCGGGAGCTTGTTGGAGAAAAGCAGATTTGTAGAAACAGGAAGTGTTTTTGGTGAGATGACGTTAGGAAGCCCTGAATCAGAACATGAAATTCTGATGGTTACGAACCATTCTGCAAACCTTGTGCAAAATCGCACAAACAATTAGAAAGTCTGCTTTGGGAGTTTTCCGAAACTGTCCGCTTCAAATTCCACTTCGTTTCCCCTTCTGAAATCGCCCGACAGATTCTCATGCTTCAAAATCCAACCACCCAAAAAGAAGCTTTGGCAGAATGGTACGAAAATTCTGATTCCAAGAGTTGGAGACAGAAATATCCAACCAAACCTGTAAGTTCAGAAGTGGAAGAAAGCCTGAAAAACAAGTCGCTTGGAGCAAAACCAACAAAGTCAACTATACATCTACGTTTTTCGTGAATGGCTACGAACTTCCAACGCTTTATTCAATTGCAGAAGTGAAGTTTTATTTGAGAGAGATTTTGTAGCGGGCAATTTTCAAATTATCCGAAGTCGCCAAATCTGTGCCGAATATTTTCCGATTTTTCCTACCTTCGCCTCATAGCAGCGAGCTGGCTTTCTATTTTGTACTTGTAAGTAAGGGAGACAGAATCAGTTTGCACTTTATCTAACATGCGCTGATTTCCAATAATTTTAATTCGCTATTTTACCATCTTTCTATTTTGTACCTGTTTCATGGCAATCAAGAAGTTCACACATTACACACAGCTCGACCAAATGGACTGCGGGCCGACCTGCCTGAAAATGGTGGCGAAGCATTACGGGAAGGAGTTGAGCATCCAATATTTGCGGGAAGAAGCGCACATTGACCGACAAGGAGTTTCCTTATTGGGAATTGCCGATGCGGCCGAGAAAGTCGGTTTCCGTACCATGGCAGTCAAAACCGATTTTGAAACTTTGGTAGAGGAAGCCCCATTTCCCTGCATTGCTCATTGGAATCAGGAGCATTTTGTGGTGGTTTACCGAATCGAGAAAGACAAAGTATATGTGGCGGATCCTGCGAATTCACTCATAGTTTACACGAAAGAAGAATTTTGCAAAAGTTGGCTTAGTTCATCTTCGTCAAGTCAGGATGATGAAGGAATTTTACTTTTATTGGAGACCACTCCCGAATTTCATGCGGAGGAATTCATGGGCGAATTGCCTGAGAAAACGAGTTTTACTTTCCTTTTTCAATATCTCACACCCTACAAAAAACTCATTCTACAAGTTTTTTTAGGATTGATTGCAGGAAGTGTTTTGGCATTGATTCTGCCATTCCTCACACAAGCCTTGGTCGATTTCGGAATCAACAAGCAAGATATTGGCTTTGTCTATACCGTTTTGGTGGCACAAATCGCCTTGTTCTTTGGCAAAACTGCCATAGAAGTCATTCGCAGTTGGATTTTACTGCACATTTCTGCGAGGGTAAACATCTTCATCATTTCCGATTTCCTCATTAAACTGATGAAATTGCCCATCTCCTTCTTCGACAGCAAGAACTTGGGAGATATTCTCCAACGAATGCAAGACCATGAGCGAATCAAACATTTCCTAACCTCCTCTTCGTTGGAGTTCCTGTTTTCGGTAGTCAGTTTTCTGATTTTCAGCGTAGTCTTGCTGATTTATAGTGTGGAGATTTTTATCATATTTTTGGTCGGAAGTGCCTTATATGTTGGTTGGATTTTGTTCTTCATGAAAAAGCGCAGAGAATTGGATTACAAGCGATTCAACCAAGCCGCTTCCAACCAAAGTAATGAAGTACAATTAGTTCAGGGAATGCAGGAAATCAAACTCAACAATTGCGAAAAGCAAAAGCGTTGGGAGTGGGAAGGAATTCAGGTGAAGCTTTTCAAAATCAGTTTGAGCAGTTTGGCGTTGGCGCAATACCAAAATGCAGGTGGCGGATTCCTGAACGAACTCAAGAATATATTCATCACTTTTTGGGCGGCCAAAGAAGTGATTGATGGAAATATGACTTTGGGAATGATGTTGGCAACTCAACAAATATTGGGACAATTAAACGCACCTGTATTACAATTCGTTACTTTCATTCAAGAAGCACAAGATGCCAAAATCAGCTTGGAGCGATTGGGGGAAATTCACAATAAACCCGATGAAGATGAACACCAAACTACCGCATTACTGCTGCCCGAAGGCAAAGATTTGAAACTCAAAAATGTAGATTTCCGTTACGGAGACCCAAACGCAGAGTTTGTACTCGAACAATTGACCCTAACCATTCCCCACGGGAAAACCACGGCAATTGTTGGGGCGAGTGGAAGCGGAAAGACGACTTTGCTGAAACTCCTCCTCAAATTCTATGACCCCGAAAATGGGGAAATCAAATTGGGGGAAACTCCTCTGAAAAGCCTGGACAGCAAACTTTGGCGAGCAAAAGTAGGCTCTGTGATGCAAGATGGCTTCATTTTCTCCGACTCCATTGCCAGAAACATTGCCTTGGGCGAGGAAACCATCAATACCGAACAATTGCTTTTTGCCTGCGAAGTGGCAAATATTCGCTCTTTCATTGAGGAACTGCCTTTGAACTACAACACTAAAGTAGGCGGAGACGGAGTGGGATTGAGCCAAGGGCAAAAACAACGCTTGATGATTGCCCGAGCAGTTTACAAAAATCCCGACTATCTTTTCTTCGATGAGGCTACCTCTGCGTTAGATGCGAACAACGAAAAGGAAATTACCCAAAAGATTGAAGCCTTCACGCAGAACAAAACAGTCATTGTCATCGCCCATCGTCTCAGCACCGTGAAAAATGCCGACCAAATTATTGTACTCGACCAAGGTAAAATAGCCGAAATTGGAAAGCACAAGGAGTTGGTAAAGCAAAAAGGTTTGTACTTATGAGTTGGTAAAGAATCAGTTGGAGTTGGGGAACTAAGTTAAGATGGTAAAATAGTAAGAAAGTAAAAGGAGTAAAGTTCGGGCGTGATTCCGTAATTTTTGGCTACCGTAGGGTGGACTTCCCAGTCCGCCAAGTATGCACGAAACTAAGACATTCTATGTTTCAAAAATAAGGAATCCCTCTGTTGACTTCTCGTCCGTAGCGCAGGGTTTGCAAACCCTGCGCTACGGAGAAAGTAGTATTTGCATTTGTTCAATAAATTTTGCTCATTTGTAACACAGAATGGATAACTACTAACGATTTCTTTTAACACTATCATTTATTACTAACACATTTTTCCATTCTAATTTAATCAACTTACTATGACTCTTCAAGAAAGACTTGCCCTCATGCAAGAAGCCGATAAACTCATCCGCAAAAGAATTACGGGAAACTGAGAAAAGTTTGCTGAACAACTTGGTATCAAAACTGCAACGCTCTATCGTCTAATCAACGAAATGAAGGAATGCTTCGGTGCGCCAATTGTTTACAGCAATAAACAATACTATTATGCTAAAGATGGCAAACTGAATCTTGGTTTCTCTAGACTAGACGATGACGAAGCTAATCAGATAAAAGGCGGAATGAGAAAGATGGATTTCAGTCACTTTTTGAGAAAACCCTCAGCCTAACGTTCTTTCATTCACATCATTCTCATTTTTTGCAACGCCATTAACAGTATTTGCAAATTCTGCAACGTTTTATGGCTTAGGTTTGCATCAATTCTTTTGTTGGCCAACGCAAGAGTTATAAAATCAATCGTTTTAATTTAAAGAAATAGTTATGAAGAAGTTTGAGAAGTTTGCAGGTAAGAAGATGAGTAAAACTGAAATGAAGAAAGTTTTAGGTGGAAATCCAAATGCTGGAGATCCTAGATGTCATCCAAGTCATCCAAGTTATAATCCTGATCTTATTAATAGTCCTGTCTGCACAATCCATGCAGAAAAAAAATAATCTTAAACTAAAAGTCAAAAATTATGAAGAAGTTCGAGAAGTTTGCAGGTAAGAAAATGAGTGTGAAGGAGATGAAGAAAGTGAAGGGAGGATTTTACTATTGGAGTTGTTCTGGTGGTGGCACAGGAGCTAGTTTTATGGCAGCAAACGATGCTATAGCATTTGCAGATAGAACTGGAGGTACATGCACAAAAGAGGAAGTATTATAAGATAGTAGTTTCAATCAAGTATTCCTTGTTAAAAAGGATTGCTTGATTGATTACGAACTTTGTCTTAAAAACAGCCTTGTCTTACCAAAATTCCTTATGGCCTTTAGATTAATATTACTTGTGTTTGCCGTCAATTTGTTTTTAATTACTTCTGTATATGCACAATCCTGTGAAATACAGAAGGTCAGGATATATATAGATACCCTTTCCGTTTTTAATAAAAAGTCTATAAATGATTCTTTTGGTTACTTGAAACAGGCTTCAAAAAATGGAATTAGGCAAGCATTAGAAGCTTATTCAGACACATTAGGATATTTGTTAGTTGATGATTTCTCAGAGGCAAATTATATTGCTAAACTCTCAATAAATTATGGGGATTGGGTTAGCCAGAGATTTCCAAAAGGTTTTTTTGAGGGAAGATATACCATGGCTCTAGTAATCTACGATAAAGCATATAAAGATACTGTCAGTGGTAGATTTGTAAATCTGGACTTATTGCAGAAGGGGAATTTAGAGGAAAATATTGTAAGGTACTTTGGAAAGGAAACTTTGCCAAATTCGTGCATTGTACCACTACATGGTAATACAGAAGCTCATTTTAGTGAAGAAAACTCTATCTCCATTAGTGTTGCCAATATTGTATTGAAAGAGTCGATAGATACAAATTATGTAGTATGTCGAATAAAAAAAGCATTTCAGAATACGCTGGCATATTACACCAAACAAACTAATTACTATAATAGGAATTATATGTATCAATTCAATTTGTTAGATTCCATTACTAACAAAGCTGATTTTGAGCTCAATGCGACTATTTCAAATTTAGATAGAGAAAATATGACAATAATGATTAAGCTGAATCCAACCTCTGAAAGAGGAATTAAAGAGCCAAAATCCAATTACTTTTGAAGAACAGCTTAATAGTCAAAGAATTAAACAAGGAGATTTTAGTCAATTTTTGCATAAAATTACTAGAAAAATGTTTAGCTATATTGTTCATACTGTTTTGAGATAAGTTGATAATATGAATCCATTCAAAATGACCTCCACAATCAAATACTACCTCAACTCCCAATCAATCCCATTTACCAACCATTTCCTAAA
This sequence comes from uncultured Cytophagales bacterium, assembly GCA_963729615.1. GTDB lineage: Bacteria > Bacteroidota > Bacteroidia > Cytophagales > Flammeovirgaceae > JBLIFI01. The sequence continues at coordinate 9,083 of CAVSOI010000009.1, read as the reverse complement.
CTCTCTTCCCCAAAACTCACTCTCCGCACTTTCAAATCTGCTTTTCGATTACCAAATCCCGAACATGACCGTTCGGTTAGAAGCGGAGGATTTGACGGAGATTCCCTACCCAGCCATTGCCTACTTGGCAGACGAGGAATTTGTGGTTTTGGAGAAGTTGGCTGACAATAAAATCTATTATCAGCATCCGAAAACAGGTTCAGTTTCAGAGTCTCTAGCAGAGTTTTCTGAAAAGTGGTCGGGCATTACCGTTTTGGCAGAACCTGATTCTAATTCCAAAGAGCCAAATTACGAGGCGAATAAAAAGTCTGAGAAACTAGAGCAGGCAAGAAAACTCGCTCTAGCTTCCGTTGTCATTTTGGTTTTCAGCTTTGCAGTTCTCAATCTTCAAAGTTTAGCATTAGTAGGTTTAGCTTTTCTGAAAATGATTGGAGTTGGTTTGAGCATTTTATTACTCATTGCCCAATCTGACCAAAACAATTCATTGGTTCAGAAATTTTGTAATTCTTCCAAGAAAACAAGTTGCCAGACTGTGTTGGACTCTAAAGCTTCAAAGCTTTTTAATTGGCTCAGTCTTTCCGAATTGGGTTTAGTCTATTTCGCTGGCGGATTTTTCGTGTTATTGCTTTCCTCATTTTCGGCTAGTTCAACTCAAACGCCAACTTTTCTGGCTTGGTTGAGTGTATTGGCGTTGCCTTATACTTTGTTCTCGGTTTATTACCAGAAATTTGTGGTCAAACAATGGTGTCCGCTTTGTTTGGGCGTGTTGGTTTTGCTTTGGTTGGAGTTTGCCTTGGGTTTCCAATTCTTGAATCTTCCAACTTTCCCAACTTTGAATGCCCCAAACCTACAATTGCTGATTTTGGGCTTTGCCATTCCCACCGCATTTTGGATGCTCGCCAAACCTTGGTGGCAAGAGTCACAACAACTCAATCCAGCCAAACAGGAACTAAATGCTTTCAAAATGGATGGAGAAGTTTTCGGGAGCTTGTTGGAGAAAAGCAGATTTGTAGAAACAGGAAGTGTTTTTGGTGAGATGATGTTAGGAAGCCCTGAATCAGAACATGAAATTCTGATGGTTACGAATCCATTCTGCAAACCTTGTGCAAAAGCGCACAAGCAATTAGAAAGTTTATTTTGGGAGTTTTCCGAAACTGCCCGCTTCAAATTCCGCTTTGTTTCGCCATCCGAAATCGCCCAACAAATTCTGATGCTTCAAAATCCAACCACCCAAAAAGAAGCATTGGCAGCATGGTATAAAAATCCAAACTTGAAGGATTGGAGACAGAAATATCCAACCAAATCTATAAGTTCAGAAGTGATGGAAAGCTTAGAACAGCAATCTGCATGGAGTAAAGCGCACGAAGTAAACTACACGCCTACGTTTTTCATCAATAGTTACGAACTTCCTCAACTCTATTCAATTGAAGAAGTGAAGTTTTATTTGAGAGAATTGCAAGGCTGATTGGTGCAATTTTCGCTAATCAACAGCAAGACTGTTTCTTTACTAGTGAAACTGCTGTCCTTTCAACATCAAATATTTATTAAGAGGAATCTCAAGAAAATGAAAATACCCACATCAATATTACTCGTTCTGTTTGTTTTTCTGATTTCGGGGAGATGCAATGGCAACGATTTCAAACTCACTATTCTGCTTCCCGAAACTGATAGCGAAAAACAAATAGCTGTATTCTCGAAGCAAGGCATCAGATATGAATTCACTAACTACGATTGGCTCGATACGCTTGCTGTGTCAAGTACCAAACAGCATTCTATAACGCTAGAATTACCCGTTGAGGAGAATGGTTATTTTGCTGAAGTTCGAATCTCAAACTCCACGAATAAGTTTGAGGTTTGGATTGAGCCAAACGGAAGTCTCGAAATGGATTTGAGTGAGCCAGAAAATCCAACTTACCATGGCAGTGGTAGTGTACGGCAGAAATATTTAGTTTCAGACCGAGAAATATTTCAGGAATATCTAAATTCTTCTTCGAAGTCTGCGCCAAATCAACTTTATGACAAAAGAATGCGTGCGCTTGAAGAATACTTGAGAAGTAATTCAGAAGCATCTCACTTGTATGCTTATCAACAGGAGGCTCTACGAAGTTTCAAAAACACGCAATTGATAGCTCAAGCCAAAGAATTAAATAATGAAGGTTTTAAGAATTTGGTTCAGGAAGATAAATTAGGGGAATCAATGAATTACTTTTACCTGAAATCAATTGTCAAATGGATAGAGTTAAAGCCTAATTCTACTGCTAAGGAAATGATTCACCCGCATTCAGGGCAAAGCTCTTATGTTGATTACTTCAATAATTATCAAATAAAATTGGAAGGGTTGCCCAAGAAAGCGAAAATTCTTCTGAATATGACTCTATTGTTTGATTACATGATGATTCCTCATAATAACCAAGTAGATAGCTTAATAGAGGTATTCTCTAAGGATTTAGAGAATAACGGAAATTCTGATTTTTTCAAACAAGTTTATGATACTTGGAGAAAAATTTCTGTCGGAATGATTGCACCAGAATTTTCGATAGTAGATAGAAATGGTAAGAAAGTTTCGCTTGGTAATTTCAAAGGCAAAAAAATTCTTATGGATATTTGGCATACTGGTTGCAAACCCTGTATCCCCGCCAGGAAAAAACTGAAAGAATTGGAGAATAAAACGAGTGATGAAGTTGTTTTTCTCTATGTTTCTGTGGACAAAGATAAGGAAAAGTGGCTTCGGTTTTTGGATAAGGAAAATAAGTCAAACGGTTTTGACTTGATTGACACAGACAATCCTTTTCAAGAAAAATACCGAATAAATAGCTTCCCATTTTATATCATCATAGATAAAAATGGAAAAATTCAGTATGTCGATGGTTCTAATAGCGATAAAGTAATAAATGAAATTACAGAACTGTTGATGGGTAAAGAGTAACAAAAGACGTTAACTCAATGAGATTCATTAAATTTACCATTCAAAATATCTCAGGCTATTTGTATGGAAAAATCCCAAATCTCCCTCCGCTCCACGCCCGTCAAGGAAATCCTTAGCAAACCGCCCAATTGGCTGATTCGCTGGGGAATTACCGTCATTTTTGGTGTGGTGGTTCTAATGGTTTTGCTTTCCATCTATGTGAAATATCCTGATGTGGTGGAGGCGAAGGCAGTCATTACCACTTCGCAACCTCCTGCAAGTGTGAAGGCGTTGAGTGGCGGAAAGATTTCGCAATTGTTGGTCTCAGAAAATGAGCAAGTGGAGGCTAACCAAACACTCGCAGTAATTGACAATCCTACCAACTATGAAGATTGGAAGAATCTGAAGGCAGAATTTATTCCATTCTATCAAAATCTGTTGCAATCAGATTCGGTTCGGGGAGCTAGATTTTAGTACAAAATCCTCGAAATCAGGAAAATCCAATCAAGCCAATCCCGCAAATCATGGTTTGAGCTTAGGGGAAATACAATCTGCCTACACGCAGTTTTTCCGAGCCTATCAAGATTATTGGATTTTCAGGCGCACCAATTTCTACGATGAGAAAATTGCCCAAACCCGACAGAAAATCATTTCGCAAAGGCAACTTTCGCAGGGGCTTTCTAAGCAGAAAGCGATTATGCAAACTGATTTCTCGCTCACAGAAAAGCAGTTTGGAGTCGATAAAACTTTGTTTGGCAAACAAGTGATTACTCAACGGGAACTCGACAATGCAGAAAAAACCTACTTGGCGGAAAAGCTCACGATTGAACGCTCCGATTTGGATAGAATCAACTCCAACATTCGCATTCAGGAATTGGAGGCGCAGATTTTGGAATTAAGGCAAAACTACCGAGAAGAGCGAACCAAGTTTTTGGAATCGCTCAAACAAGCGAGCCTAAATTTGAAAGCAAGCATGGCGACTTGGGAAAAACGCTATTTGTTACAAGCTCCAATTGCTGGCAAAGTTTCCTTTTTCAAATTCTGGTCAGACAATCAATTTGTAAATGCCAACGATGAAGTCATGGTAATTTTGCCAGATTCAGAATCCATTTTCGGAATCGCTTCCGTGCCACAAGCAGGTTTTGGCAAAGTGAAAAAAGAGCAGAAAGTATTGATTCGCTTCAATGGTTTTCCGTTTGAAGAATTCGGTTCGGTAACTGGAAAAGTGGAATCAATCTCCGCTATCTCTCGGGAAGAAACTCATATTGTTAGAATCTCGCTCCCGAATGGTTTGCAAACTAACTACCAAAAAGAACTCAATTTCAGTCAGGAAATGCAAGGTGAAGCACAGATTATTACCGAAGATTTACGACTGATTGAACGCTTTTTCTATCAAATTCGGAAGTATATTTCTGAGTGATTGGTTTTTTTTCATTTTCGTAGCACTTACGTACTACGCTACGGATATTTCGTCCCTTTGGGACTTTTTTAGATTAAGTCCCAAAGGGACGACACATCAATAGCATAGTACGTGAGTGCTATGTAAAAGCAACTATCAAACCACCAACTTCTCACTGAACAACTTCGAGAATTCCCCCAAATGCTGTTCCAATCCGCCCGATTCAATGGAATTTACCATTTTGGTATAAGCTTCGGGCAGAGACATTTCTTCTACAAATTCGGAGTAGATAAAAGCTGCGTTGACGGCAACGAGTTTATAATGTTCGCTTTTCAATTCTCCCGCCATAATTTCTTGGGCAATTCGGATATTGTCGTCTTGGTGGTCAGATTTCACTTGCTCGAAAGGAATGGTTTCAATTCCGAAATCTTCTGGAGTGAGTTTTAACTCTTTGCGCTCGCCATTTTTATAGATTTTGATATGCGTAGGCGCACTTACGGAAATCTCATCTAAATTATCCTCTCCACGAACCACTACAAAATGCGTTTTTCCCAATAGAATTCCCGTTTCAAAAATCAATTCGTGGTATTGCTTAAAAGGCGTTCCAATGAATTGTTTGAGCGGATTGTATGGATTCAGCAAAGGCCCAAGCGTATTGAAAATGGTTGGAACGCCAACTCTCACTCTCGCAGAGCCAAATTTCCCCACAATTGGGTGGATATTTGGAGCGAATAGGAAAGCCAAATTCTTCGCCAAATACGCATTTTCAATCTCACCTTGTGGCAAAGGAAAGGGAATTCCCAAAGACTCCAGCAGATTGAAACTGCCAAATCTGCCAGAAGAGGCTTTATTTCCGTGTTTGATAATTGGCAAACCCAAATAGGAAAGTAAAATCCCTGTCAAAGTAGAAGTGTTGATTCTTGGCAAACCAGAACCGCCCGTTCCACAAATATCAATACCAGTTTGCCCAATTTGCGTGTTGGTCTGGAAAGACGATTGTGCTTGCAAAACTTCAACGAATCGGGCGCAATAAGTTGGGTTTTTGAGTTTGGCAGAAAGGGCAACCAATAAAATCAGCATCTGGTCATCTGTGAATTTTTCTGCTTTCACATCTTGAATAAACTGCTCTAATTGCTCTTTGGAAACATTCTCATTTCCCATAAATAGTTTCATCAATTCTTGATAGCCAAAAGTAGATGAAGCGGAAATCTTTCCGTTGATTACATTCCTGATAATTGCCATTCCAGCCTCATCTCGCATACTCAAGACTGATTCTGGGTGGAACTGAACGCCTTCAATCGGCAATAATTTATGGCGGATTGACATGACCGTTCCATCTTGCGAGCGGGCGGAAACCTCGAAAGATTTGGGTACTTCCTCGGCCGCCAAAGAATGGTATCGAGCGACTTCAATCGTAGATTTCAATCCAGAATAAATTGTTTGTCCATCGTGGATGATGTTGTCGGCTTTCCCATGTTGAGGTGGCAGAAATTTCAGAGTTCCGCCAAAAAATTCAACCAAGGCTTGATGTCCCAGGCAGATTCCGAAAATTGGTTTGGTCTGGTAGAACTTCCGAATAATCTCGAACATGTTTCCCGCATTTTTTGGGATGGAAGGTCCTGGGGAAAGCACCAACAAGTCAAAATCGACTCCATCCAGCGCATTTGGGGAAACCGTGTTGCGAAAAACCTTCACTTCGCAACCTAATACTTTGAAATAATCCACCAAATTATAGGTGAAAGAATCAAAGTTATCTATCATCAATATTTTTTTGAATTCCATAGGAGAGAGTATCAGGTAACAAGTATCATGTCGCAAGACTAAGAATCGTGCTAAGTCAAACTTGAGAAAGAGGAAGAAAGCAAGGGAATTTCTATTTTGGTATTGTAAGATTTCAAAGTTCTTTTTCCCACTTTACTATCTTACCAACTTGCTATTTTACTATTTGAACTTAGTTTCTGATTTTATTCAACCAAGTAGTCGCTTCTTCGTAAGTCGGATGAAAATCAATGGCAAAACCCGAGATTTTCCGAAAGGCTTTTACCAAGTATTGCATCCCCGACTTGTGAACAGAATTGCTCGAAGAAAGTACGGAAACTGCCAAATCAGGGCTTAATTCACGCTTTATTCTTTTATAAAGGCTGGTAATTACCCAAGCTCTCGCCAAAAACGGCACATCGCCAATTTCCGATTGGTCAATAATTATTTTCTCAATTCCCAATTCAAAAGCATTCTGCACAGAGGTTCGCCAAATGTCTTTGTATTCCGAATCCTTCATATCTCCAATGAATTTCATGTAGAGAATATGCCCATTTTTTTCATAGTTAATCTCGCAATAGGTTTCCGATTTAATTGATTTATCCATTTTCTTATATAGTAGTAGTTTTTATTGGTGTTTTCTGGAGATTTTAGAAATTAGACACTAGACATAAGAACGTGTTTTTCTAATGTCTCAAATCTAACCTCTTATATCTTTAATCGAACTGCTTCAAAATCTGCATAAAGGAGCCGCTTTGAATTGCGTTTCCTTCAATTCACTTTCAGGGTCTGACTCATATAAAAGAGTTGCGCCCGTAAGATAGTTCAAGATTTTGTCTTTAATATAGGCAGAACGGATTACTATTGAGGTATTCACATCGCCATTGAATAAGAAATAACCGACTGCTCCGCCATAATATCCTCTGTCATGGCTCTCCATTTGCTCAATATATCGCATGGCGGCTACTTTCGGTGCGCCCGTGAGTGTTCCCGCATTCAGGCAAGAAACTAAGCCATCCAACCCGATTTTGTCTTCTTGCAATTTGCCAGAAATTTGTGCTACGGTGTGCATAATGTGCGAGTATTTCTCCACCACTCGGTAGTGCTCTATATCAAGCCCTGGTTGGCAAACTTTCGACAAATCGTTTCTGCCCAAATCAATCAGCATATCCAATTCCGATTTTTCCTTGGCAGAATTGAGCATTTCCATCATCAGGAAATGGTCTTCGATGGTGTTTTTCCCTCTTGGCGCACTGCCTGAAATGGGTCGGAGTGTGATTCTGCCATCTTCGTAGCGAATCATCATTTCTGGGCTCGCTCCCAACAGCGTTTCCTCTCCAAAATCGTAGAAAAACATGTAAGGAGACGGATTCAGTCGCTTGTAATAATCGTACAAAGCCAAAGAATCTCCTTCAATTTCCGCAGTAATTTTTCTGGAAAGCACCACCTCCATCACTTCGCCTTTCTCGCACAAATCTCTTACGGTTTGCACTTGCTCCATAAATTCAGCATCGGATGGAGACGATTGCATATTGGAGATTCTCGGAGTAATAATTTCCTGTATCTCTCCTTCAACCAACATTTTTTTCAGTTGGATTGAGTCGGCTTCGGCTTCCTGAGCAGTTTGGCGAGTGCAATAAATGGAAGTGCTGTGGCTCAAATGGTTGAAAAACAGCACTGTATCGAATAAAAATAAGTGGAAATCGGGCATATCCGATTCTTTGGAGCGTTCCACTTCTTCATATAAATAGACAAAGCTGTAAGCCAATGCGCCATACAAACCCATGTAATTGGTCTCCTCATTCTTGAATTTCAACAGCAATTCCCTAATTACTTGCGCTGTATTTTGGCGAGTGAATCTATCATTTTCTTCTCCTCGGAACTCCGTTTTGGGAAGGTTTAAATTCATTTCCTCCTCTGAAACTTTCTCCACATGATTTGCAAATTTCTCTTTCACAAAATCAAAAAACAGTTTCCCTCTCGGTTGGAGTTGTTTGACTTGGCAGACATCTACGCTTCCCTTTAGCTCCAAAATAGGTTCTACTCCCAAAATAGAAAGTCTGCTCGCCTTGCTTGCCGTATCGCTCGACTCAAAAATGAAACTGGGTTGGTCATTCTTGATGATTTTATAGTATTCCAAAGCGTCTTTGTAGGGAATCGCCAGATTGTGAGTTTCCATTTTGACTTCTAGTAATTTTGGTATTTTATTGGTTTTTCAGCAGTTTAGGAACGGGAAATAAATAAACTACTATTTTATTGAAGTTTATTTTTAGAGCTAGTCTAGGCAAAAAAGTTTGGCATAGCACCGCTATGGCAAACTTTTTTAACGAAGAATAGGTCAAAAAGAAGCGAGATAAAAAGTAGCACTTTATTTAATTTCCGTTCCTTAGGAACTGTCGTTAAAAGGTTTGTCTGCTTTTCATCATCGCATCAACGAATCCTCAAATCAATTTTCCTCTTCACGCATAATCTCCAACCATTTTTGGATTTGGTCTTTGTTTTGCCTGAAAGCTTTCGCCCCACGAGTCGCAGTTGCCACACTGCATTTTGCTTGTTTGGCAACTTCTCGCTAGAAAGTCCTTTGTCAATTGCCGAGAAAATGCGCCAACGCTCCAACATCATTTCCCGTTCTTTCTCTGTGAAAGTGATTTCCAGCAGTTCCAAAAACTCCTCTTCGCTTTCAAGTTTCTTCAGCACCTTATATAATGGGTGGATTTCCATATCGTAATCATGTAATAGTACAATGAAACAAAGCTACTATTTTGAAGCTGCAATGCAAACTATGGTGGAAATGAAACCACTAATTTTTTCGGTTCTCTCCATCCATTGCCTATCCTTTTTCGGTAGTGATAAACTGGTAAGGCTCACAAAATAAAAACCATAGCGCAAGCGTCCGCTGGGCGACACTCCGCTGGGCGGCACTCCGCTGGGCGGCACTCCGCTTGTGCCGAATTATCCATAGGGTAGCCTTATCTCTTTCACACTAACCCTTTTTCAATCAGACTCTCGCCCATTTCACTT
>CAVSOI010000008.1:0-195686 GCA_963729615.1 uncultured Cytophagales bacterium | reverse complement strand
GTATTGTTTACAATTCGGATGATTACGAAAAAGGGGCTTATTATGACAATTTGGGCAAGAAACACAAAGGTTTCATCAAGTTTGAGAACAAAAAAATATTATTCCGAGAAGCCTCAAACTCTACGAAAAAGTTCAAAATAAAACCTACGGAAGCGACTGCTGTGTTAATTGGAATTGACTCTTTTTTCGTAGCAAACAACTTTTATGTAGAGCAAAAGTTGGGGAAAACACTTCGTACCGAACCTGAATTTTTGCAACACTTGACGACTTTCAACGGATATACTTTTGCAAAACATTCAAACTTTTCTTCTGGAATCAGCCAAAACTTTGGCGCTTCTGCCCTTTTCGATACCTATCAGGTCAAAAAAGGAAATGGAAGTTGGGTCAGTTTCCCACGAAGGAAAAAAGCATTTAAGGAAGTTGCCCTTACTTACTTCTCCGACATTCCCCACCTTAAAGAAAGACTTGAAAGCGAAGAATTCTCTTTCGATGATATAATGACACTAATCAAAATCAAGGAATATCATCATAAAATGACCGCAAAAGAAGATGTTTATTTTGGAAAGTACTGGCAGGAATTGAGTGGAAAGGATAATTTTACTTATAAAATGCAACTGGTTTCACAAAAGGATTCGATTTATACAGTAAAATACTTTTATAAGGATGATAAATTACTCTACGAGGCGAACTACTCCTCTTTCTATCCTAATCGTAAAAATGGAATTTTCACAGCCTATTATTCCAATGGAAAAACCAGAACGGAGCAAATCTTCAAAAATGACGACTTGAAAGAGTTCAAATCATTTTATGAAAATGGCAAGTTGGCTAGGCATTTCCAAATCATTCCAAAAAGTGTGTATAATTATGGCGAGTACAAAGTTGTCAATGCCACCAAGTGGTTGGCAATTAACAATGAGTCAGGAGAATCTATGTTGAAAGAAGGAATAAACGGAGAAATTACTTGGAAAGAAGATAGGACAGAAATCGTGGAGAAATTTGAGAATGGACAGATTGATTTCGCATACAAAAACGATGAAAGTAAGATTTACTTATTTGCAAATTTCGATAAAGAATTGAATATAAAAGGATTGCAAAAGAAAATCAATACATATTTCCTTGATAAAGAGTATAATGATGCCATCAATGAAAACTCGGAGGGAAAAATTCTGGTTAAATTTTCTGTCGATGAAAAAGGCAAAATCAGCAACTATAAAATGCTTACCAAACTTCATTATGAAATAAACACATTGGTAAATAGGTTTTTGAGTAATTACGAGTCAACCTACAAGTTCAAGAAAAATACGCTTAATGGGGAGAAAGTAGCTTATGAAGTCGTTGTTCCAATCAATTTCTCAATCAACCGTTTCTACAGAAAATCAATGAATTATTACCACGATCCGTTCATGTTCCACCAAATGCACATGCAACAGCAACAAATGATGATGCAGAACATTCCCCAACCGCCAAGGTTTTAGATAAGTTAGAATTTACTATGTTTAAGTTCACTAAAAACAATAAATTAGAGCGTTATGATACAACTCACTCCAAACCAAGAAAAAGAACTCAAGCAAATGATTATGGATGGCAAGCAAATCCAAGCCGTGGCAAAAGTACATGGATGGACAAACGCAGGATTGAAAAATTCTAAGGATTATGTTGATAGTTTCAAGAAGTAATCTACGAACTCAGAATATTCCTACTAAGAATTAAGATTTAAGTAGGTGGAAGGAATTATTTAACATTTCGATTTGAATGTATCATTCTGAATTTCAATAATTTACTTTACTTCTTTACTATTTTTCCATACTACTGGACATGAGTGAATCGCTGGCAGAGTCCGCAGGTCCTGCCAGACGTTGAACGGATTAAAATCGACCTTCGGCAGGGTTTTCAACCGTTGCCGAGGTCTCGATTTTTGGAGATGTCCAGTAGTATGCTATTTTTCTATTTTTTATTTGTACTTATCTGAAATACAGAAAACCCAAACTTTCAAGGTCTGGGTTTTCTGTTACTAAAGACTTTATACTTACGACTTCGGACTATTTTAACTACCGCAAGCCAAGCAATCATCATCATCCAATGAGCAAGCCAAATCAGCCACTTTCTGTGCTTCAATCTGCTCAGTATCTACCGTGAACTTGATGGCTTCCGAAGCCGCTTTTGTTCTCAAAGTAATACATTCCCGTTTTCAAGCCCGCTTTCCAAGCGTAGAAGTGCATGGAAGTCAGTTTCCCGAAATTCGGATTCTCAATGAATAAGTTCAAGCTTTGGCTTTGGCAAATGTATGCGCCACGGTCGGCCGCCATGTCAATCACTTTTTTCTGACTGATTTCCCAAACCGTTTTGTATAAATCCTTGATATTCTGTGGAATAGCAGAAATATTCTGAATTGAACCATTGTTGGCAATCAGCTGATTTTTCATGTTGGTCATCCCACAATTTCGCTTCCACCAAATCTTTCAACAAGTGTTTGTTTACAATCACAAACTCCCCAGAAAGCACTCTTCTCGAATAAATATTGGAAGTGTAAGGCTCAAAACACTCATTGTTTCCTAAAATCTGCGAAGTAGAAGCAGTTGGCATTGGAGCTAAAAGAAGCGAGTTTCTCACGCCAGTTTCCATCACTTTCGTTCTCAAAGCTTCCCAATCCCATCGGTTAGATTCTGGGGTTCACCTTCCACATATCGAATTGGAAAATCCCTTGGGAAATTGGCGAACCTTTAAAGCTTTCGTAAGCTCCCAGTTTGGCAGCAATTTCGTTAGAAGCTGTAAGTGAAGCGAAATAAATTGTCTCGAAAATATCTTTGTTCAGTCCTTTTGCCTCATCCGACTCGAAAGGCATTCTCAGCAAGGCAAAAGTATCTGCCAAGCCTTGCACGCCAATCCCGATTGGGCGATGGCGCATGTTGGAGTTCCTCGCCTCTGGAACTGGGTAATAATTAATGTCAATGATTTTGTTCAGGTTGCGAGTGATTACCTTCGTTACCTCAAACAATTTATCGTGGTCAAATTTACCTTCTTTGATGAACCTTGGAAGGGAAATTGAAGCCAAATTACAAACTGCCACCTCATCTGGTGCAGTATATTCCATAATTTCCGTACAAAGATTGGAAGACTTGATTGTTCCCAAATTCTTCTGGTTGGATTTTTCATTGGCCGCATCCTTATACAACATATAAGGCGTGCCAGTTTCCGTTTGAGATTCCAATACCTCAAACCACAAATCCTGCGCTTTTACTACTTTTCTCGCTCTTCCTTCTCGCTCATATTTCTCGTAGAGTTTCTCAAATTCCTCTCCGTAGCAATCTGCCAAACCTGGTGCTTCGTGCGGGCAGAATAAAGACCATTCCTCATTCGCTTCCACACGTTTCATGAACAAATCGGAAATCCAGAGTGCGTAGAATAAATCCCTCGCTCTCATTTCCTCTTTTCCATGATTTTTTCTCAAATCCAAGAAAGCATAAATATCTGCGTGCCATGGTTCCATGTAAATGGCAAATGCTCCTTTTCGCTTTCCCCCGCCTTGGTCAACGTACCTTGCCGTGTCGTTGAAAACTCGCAACATCGGCACAATTCCGTTGGAAGTCCCGTTCGTTCCTTTAATGTAAGAACCCGTTGCTCGCACATTATGAATGCTCAAACCAATTCCGCCAGCCGACTGGGAAATCAACGCACATTGTTTCAATGTATCGTAAATTCCGTCAATGCTATCATCTTTCATGGTCAACAAGAAGCAAGAAGAAAGCTGAGGTTTTGGAGTTCCTGCATTGAAAAGGGTTGGAGTTGCGTGCGTAAACCACTTTTCGGAAAGCAGATTGTAGGTTTCAACTACTGAATCCAAATCGTTGAAATGAATTCCCGACCGCCACTCGCATGAGCATGTGTTGCGGACGTTCCACAATTTTACCATCTGCTTTCAGCAAATAAGAACGCTCTAAGGTTTTGTAACCGAAAAAATCGTATTGGTAATCTCTATCGTAATCAATCGCCTTATCCAAAAAAGCCGCATTGTTATGAATCACTTCATACGCTTCCTTGGAAATCATGGAAGCATTTTCGTCCGTTTTCGGGTCAATATACGTGTAGAGCCTTTTCATGGTGCTAGAAAAAGACTTGCTCGTGGTTTTGTGCAGGTTGGAGATAGCAATTCTGGCCGCCAAAATAGAATAATCGGGGTGGGTTGTTGCCATATTAGCCGCAGTTTCTGCCGCCAAATTATCGAGTTCAGAGGTGGTTACGCCATCATATAAACCCATAATTACCTTTTTGGCAATTTCCACGGGGCTTACGTAGCGCATATCTAAACCATTGCACAACTTCTCAATCCGAGCTGTAATTTTGTCGAACTTGACGCTTTCACGTCTGCCGTCTCTTTTGAGTACTAACATATTTTATTTTTTGGAGGTGTTTGAAATCAAGGCTTTTGGTCTGAAAAACTTACTTCCTTGCTATATTAAATGAGGTTCGTATGTACCTTATGCTACTTTTAGGAAAAGAAAAACTAAAATCAATTCAAATCATTTTCACTCACTTGTTTAACTATCTTACAATCAGCAGGTTAGCAAAACTGATACAATCTTGCAATCAATTGATATTCAATATCTTAAATTGCTCTAAATCTATTATCACTTCATGTTTCTGGTAATTCATTATCTATAAATTTAAGTAATAGAAAGATAAATTATCAAGATTTTTCGACCAAGTTTCCAATATTTTCTTTAGATAGATTATAAATTACTGAAAATGTGATTCTTAGAAAAACGAGATTTTTTTTCTCGTTCGGTAAAGAATATTTACGAGCTTTAACGTCATGCTTTTTTTGATTATTTGACTGATTCATTCGATGAATTATTTTCGGACAACACATATAATGCCTATTTTTGTCCTTTACAAATTACTTTTGGATTTCAATTTGTAAAGTCGCTAGGGCGCATCTCATTTTGTCGTTTTGTTGTTGGTCTCGTTTGGAATAGTGAAAACTTACTGAGTTCAAGTTCTGTTTTTCCCTAAATTCAACACTTTTGACCTGATTGAGAACTAAGACCAACAATGGCAGTTGAGTAGCGCGACATTTTGAGATGCGCCCTCGCATTAAGTGATTGGACATAATTAGCTTTAAGTTTAAGATAAAATAAAAGCTTCACGGTAATTGTTTTCTCTTTTCTTGATACCTGCTACTTCTGTCTCACTATTTACTAATTTTATCTCAAATTAAGTATAAGTAAGTGTAAAGATTTAATCGATATTATGAGAATATTGTAATTGTCTGATTTTCAGTAAAATACTTTACTTTTTTGCTATTTTTCTATTTTTCACTTGTACTCATGCCGACAAACTCCATACCCGATATTTCTTCTATGAAATTGCTAGATGTAGTCAACCATAACTATATCTATGCTTCTGTATTGCGTTTTTTTGGGATTGACTTTTATAAGTATCCATCAGCCTCGCTTCGTCAGGTTTGTAGTGAGAAAAATATAAACTTTCAGGTACTCGCCAATCGGTTGGAGTTGGCAAATAAAAGAGAGGTTGGAGTGGAAGACGCACTGGTTAATTATGAGGCAGATATTGTGATTGATTATTTGAAAGACGGACACAGCAAATTCATTCGCCATCAATTGCCCTATATGGCAGATTTGATTGCCAATATTCCCCCTCATTTTTTCGATAATGAAGCCTTGGCAAAAGACTTGAAATTTGTTTTCCCCATTTTTGCGGAGGATTTTATCCACCATATTTATGAGGAAGAATCCACTTTTTTCAAATATGTGATTCGCTTGCACGATGCCAGCAGAGGGAAAGGCAATTGGGGCAGACTTTTCTTCGAGATGCTCCGCAATTCAATCTCCAACTACGCAACACACCACTCAGAAGAAGATGATGAGATGGCAGGAATTCGGCAACTGACCAACAATTATCAAATCACGGAAAGCACTTCTGTTTACACAAAAGTCATTTACCAAGAACTCCAGCAATTTGAGCGAGATTTAAAACTCCATGCTGAAATTGAAAATAAAGTATTAGTCGCCAAAGCACGTTCCCTAGAGAAACAAGTGTGGACTAGGATTCGGCAATTTGCTAAGCTAAACTAGTCCAAAGTCTTTAGTCTTTAGTCCAAAGTAAGACATAGGATAGATTTTCATAACTTTATTTTTGGTCTAAGTAGATAGAATAGATTTTTGGATTGAAACCCGCTCAATTTAAGCAAGCTATTTAACTCCAACCTCCAAACTTGTCCTAAATAAATTCTTATTTGTCTTATTACTAACAAATTCGTCTATTTGTTGGCAATTTTATCATCCACTATTTCAAGATGGTAGTGTGAAACAAGTAAGGCTCGAACGCTGGTGCAAGCGTCCGCTCAATGCCGTTAAGTTAGTGTGAATTTGGTTCGAGCGTGGACGCTCGAACCAGCGTGACACGCTGGCGCAGGTTCTTTCTGGGGGCGCAATCGCCAACCTGTGCCGAAAATGGAAATCAGTCTCCGGCCGGGTCACGCTGACTGAAGACGAATCTCCTTAACTTAACGGCATTGAGCGTCCGCTGGGCGGCACTCCGCTGGGCGGCACTCCGCTTGTGCCGAATTATCCATAGAGTAGCCTTACCTCTTTCACACTACCTTTAAATTCAATCCTGACAGAGGTTTGGCTGTTAGCACTAGAATAGAAATGCCTTTTTTGAGTTATCATTCTATCGTTTCGCAAATCGTAATTCGTACATCTAAAATCGCACATCCAAAAATATGTTCCTATTTATAAAAGTAGCTTTATTGAGTCTTCTCCACCCAATTCATATTGGCGTGAGTGAAATTGACTTCAATAAATCAGAAAATTCCCTTCAAGTTTCCCACAAATATTTTTTAGATGATTTTGAAGATGCCGTGGAATCTGAATACAATGTCAGGCTCTCACTTGGCTCATCTAAACAGCACAAGAATGCGACAGTTTATCTCCAAAAATACTTATCTTCCCGTTTTCAAATGAAAGTGAACGGAAAAGATGCCGAAGCTGTTTGGATAGGAAGTGAAATTGAAGCAGAGGCAATTTGGATATATGTGGAGTATCCGAAAATTAAAAAAGTGAAGGAGTTGGAAATCTCCAACAAAGTGCTTTTTGAGAGTTTTGAAGACCAAAAGAATTTGATTCATTTCAGATATCAGGAAGGAACTAAAAGCTTGATGCTGAAAGAAGCCAAACCTTCCGATGTGATAGAGGTTAAATAGGAAGTTTGGCAAAGGGAAGCCATTGTGAATTCAAATCACTTAGAAACTCATGTTACGCAAGATTCAAAAATCATGTTCATCGAGCCCATTTCCTTAGGATAGGGTTTGCAAACCCTATCCTAAGGAAATGGGAAAGCAAAAAACAGCTGTTTTAAGAGAAAAAACACATGTTCTGCGTAACATGAGTTAGAAAATAAATTATATCATAAACAGAGTAGCTTCAAGTCTCATTACCTGACACTCACTACTCACTACTAAAAAGCAATCGTGAGATTATATAAATTCTTATTTTTTACGCTCTTATTTACGTTTATTTTTTGCGAATCTTCTCAAGCCTCTCACATTAGAGCAGGGGATTTGATTGTTGAGCGAATTGATACAGGCAATCCAAACTCTCGGCTTTACAGAATTACCGTCACTCTATATAGAGACGTTGCAGGAGTGGCGCTCAGTCTGGCGAAATTAACTTTGGAGATGGCTCAGAGCCTGTACTTGTTCCCCCAGTAAGTCTGGGTTTGACCGATGATGGACAAACTGAAATACTAGAATATGTAGTAGAACATAATTTCCCTGTATTTGCCACTTATAGAGTAAGTTATTTCGAGCGAAACAGAAATGGGGGAATCGCTAATATGTCCAATTCCCTAGAAGTTCCTTTTTTTATTGAATCTGAGGTTTCTCTCAGACCTAATTTAGGATTAAACAGTACGCCAAAATTTGAAATACCACCAATAGACAGAGCTTGTACTGGGCAAAAATTTACGCATAATCCTGGCGCATTCGATGAACAAGGAGACAGTCTTTCTTATGAACTGACAATAAGTAGGCAAGGGAGCGGTATTGTTGTACCAAACTACCGCTTCCCCGATGAATTTTCTAGTGAACAAGAAGATGGAACAACGCCTGATTTGTTTTTTATCGATGAATTCGGGACACTCACTTGGAATGCACCTGAGATTGCTGGAGAGTACAATGTAGCATTTTTCGTGAATGAATGGCGTGATGGGCGAAACATCGGAAAGGTAAACAGAGATATGCAGATTACGGTTGCCGTCTGCAACAACGAAAGACCAAACATAGATCCAAAAGACACCTGCATAGTAGCGGGAATGAACCTGAAAGGCATTGTGGAGGCTACTGATGCGGATGGAGATGCGATACTTCTCACTCAGGAAAAAGCCATTCCCAATAATTCTGCCACTCCAAGGTCAAGCCTTACCATCACAGAAAGCCGTGCAGGATTTACTTCTGGGGAGTTCGAGTGGCAAAGCCGTTGCACAGACGTACGCCAACAGCCTTACCAAGCCATATTTAAGGCAAAAGAGGACAGAACTGACGGACTAGTGGAATTATCAGAATTTGAAGTCTGGAATGTGAAAGTAGTCGGCCCTGCACCAACAGGACTGACCCTATCTCCACCAGACCAAATAAATCGAACTATTGATTTAACTTGGGATCCTTATAGTTGCCCAAATGCAGATGTAATGCAGATTTGGCGAAGGAGAGGCTCTTTCGATTTCGCCCTAGACACTTGCGAACCGGGAATACCCGAAGGCTCTGGCTATGAGCTGATTGGTGAAAGACCAATTGCGGAAACTACTTATTTCGATGACAACGATGGAGCAGGCTTGGAGCGGGGAACAAGGTATTGTTACCGCTTAGTAGCGAAATTCCCACTCCCAAGTGGCGGAGAAAGCTTGGCATCATTCGAAGCGTGTGCGTCTATTGATGCCATTGCTCCTTATATTATGAATGTAAGTGTAGAAAAAACTGACAATACAGATGGAGAAATCAATTTAGTTTGGACACAGCCAATCAATGTCAATAGAGATAGCTTTCCATTACCTTGGACTTATGATTTGGTAAGATATGAAGGAGCAAATGGCACAGGTGCCAGAACTGTTGTGGCACAAAACAAAACACAGTTAGATACTACATTTGTTGATGACATATCTCTTTTGAACACAGAAGATTTGAGTTACTTTTACCGAGTACTTTTCTATGCTGGAAACCCTAGAGTTTTGATTGACTCTTCTCAATTTGCCTCCACAGTTCGGCTTGAGCCTAATTCCAGAACTGAATCAATTGCCCTCAACTGGTCTGCCGATGTGCCTTGGAACATTAGAGACACAAAATTTCCTTTTCATTACGTTTATAGAGAGTTCCCCATTAAATCAGGCACGTTTGAGTTAATTGATAGTGTGAATGTGATTGAAAATGGCCTTTTCTATTTAGACCAAGGCACTTTTATGAATGAGCCTTTAGTTGAGGATTCTGTTTATTGCTACTATGTGTCCACAGTTGGAGCTTATCCGCCAGATTTGGGTTTACGAGATTCTTTGGTAAATAAGTCTCAAATTGCTTGTGTGCCACTTTTGGACGAGACCCCACCCTGCCCATTGCTCTTGACAATTGAGGAAGAAAATTGCTTTAATATTCAGAGAATAGTAGGTTCGACCCAAGTAAATTGTGAAGCTATCCAATATAGAAACATGCTATCTTGGGAATCTACAAGTGGTATTGATTGCGAAAATGAAGACATACAGGGTTACAAAGTCTATTATTCTCCAATTCAAACCAGTAGAGAAAATTTCGACTTAATTGCTCAGGTCGGAAGAGACTCTACCAGCATTACGCACACTCTCACAGGAACGAAAGCAGGCTGTTATTATGTGGAAACCTTTGACGAAAATGAAACCAATAGTAATTTTAGTGAAACAGTTTGCATAGACAACTGTCCATTCTATGAGCTGCCGAATAGCTTTTCTCCGAATGGGGATGGCAGAAACGATATTTTTACTCCATTCAATTGCCCAAGATTTGTCAAACGGGTGGAGTTTGAAGTCCGAAGCAGATGGGGAGATTTGGTTCATTCGAGCAACGATGATATTTACTTGAACTGGAACGGAACAAATGAACGGGGTTCCGACTTACCAACTGGCGTTTATTATTATTCTGCCAAAGTGATTTATGATGATATATCTGGAGAAGAAACTGTATTCTCAAATCTAAAAGGAGTGATTCATTTGCTCAGAGGCAAGAAAAACGACTAAATCCAACAATAAAATAACTATTCTTTATGTCTAAAATATCTTTATATATCTCATTCTCCTTCCTCTTTCTTTTCAGTTGCCAAACTGCGCAACAAGAAGGTAGCGAAGTACAAAGAGTCCCTTACGAAACTATTTTCAGCGTGGATGATGCCAGACCAGAATTTCCTTACAATTTGGCAGAACCAGATAAGAAAATAAAATTGCCAGATGAATTGGATGAGATTTCAGGAATTAGCTTGTGGAAAGAAGGTGTTTTTGCTTGCGTGCAAGATGAAGAAGGAAGAATCTATTTTTTCGATGAGAAAGAAGAAGAAATTACCGAAAATTACCGATTCGCAAAAGATGCTGACTTCGAGGATGTTGTAGTCGCAAATGGGATTATTTATGCCTTGCGGAGCGATGGGAAAATCTACGAACTCCACCCACAAATTTCAGATAAATGGGAGGAGTTTGAACATCAGACAAAACTTTCTGATAAAAACGATACTGAAGGAATTTGCTTGTCGGGAGATGGCAGAAAATTGCTCATTGCCTGCAAAAATGCTTCGGGAATTGATAAGCATATTAAAGACCATAGGGGGATTTATAGCTTCGATTTGGAGAATAGGGAACTAGATGAGACTCCTGTTTCCCTCATCAGCATTGCACAGATTGCCGATGTGGCAGAGAAGAAAATAAGCTTCATGCCTTCTGGCTTGGCGGTTCATCCTAAAACCCAAGATATTTACATTATTTCCTCAGTCGGGAAAATTCTGTTGGTGCTAGACCCACAAAATCATATTAAGCATTTGCAAAGTTTAAAACACGACCATTTCAAACAACCAGAAGGAATTACTTTCCTCCCAGACGGAACGCTTTATATCTCAAACGAAGGAAAAAACGGAAAGGCAAATCTACTGCGGTTCGAGATGGGAAAGAAAAAGAGTGTAAAAAATTAAGAGATTTGATTTGATGATGTGTTGATTTGACGATTTGACGATTTGACGATGCGATGATGCGATGATTAAAAAGGATTGAAGCAAGATTCAGAATCTTGCTTCAATCCTTTTTAGATTTCTATTACTCCCAAATCAGGAAACCATAAAAACTTCCTTTAACTTTACAAATCATTGTATTATCAGGAAATTACTCTTCTTGATACTTGATACTAACTACTTGATACTACGGAAATGCAAGAAATAAAAAGTCAGCAGGAAATACTGGATAAGTTGGGCATTGAACAACTTAACCCAATGCAGGAACAGGCACAGGAAGTTATCAACTCCAAAAATGAGGTTGTTTTGCTGTCTCCAACAGGAACGGGAAAAACCTTGGCATTCTTGTTACCACTCATAGCCAAACTCGATGCAAACTCCGACCAAATTCAATTACTGATTGTGGTGCCAACCCGAGAACTCGCCATTCAGATTGAGCAGGTTATCAGGGAAATGGGTTCTGGATTCAAAGCAAATGCGGTTTATGGAGGTCAGAATTTCTCGAAAGACCGAGTGCATCTGCAACATTTGCCCGCCATTCTTATCGGAACGCCTGGGCGAGTTGCCGACCATTTACGCAGAAGGACTTTCCATACGAGGGAAATCAAAACATTGGTTCTGGATGAATTTGACAAGTCTTTGGAAATCGGGTTTGATTCCGATATGCAGACTATTGTGGAGTCGCTCCCGAAAGTGCAAAAAAAGATATTGACTTCGGCTACGGAAGGAGTTACCATTCCAAGATTCACGAAACTAGAAAGACCTTATTATATTGATTATTTGGATGAGAAAAATTCTCAACTGGAAATCAAAATTGTACTTTCCCCAGAGAAAGACAAATTGCAGACTTTGGTAAAAACACTGAGCCTTTTGGGAAATGAGCCAGGAATCGTATTCTGCAATTTCAAAGAAAGCATTGAGCGAGTGAGCGATTATTTGACGGAAATCGGAATCAGCCACGGGACTTTTCATGGCGGAATGGAACAGCGAGACCGAGAAAGAGCTTTGATTAAATTCCGAAATGGAACGCATCAACTGCTGGTTTCCACAGATTTGGCCGCTCGGGGAATTGACATTCCCGAACTGACATTTATTCTACACTATCATTTGCCCACCAGAGCGCACGAATTCACGCACCGAAACGGGCGAACCGCTCGGATGAACAGCAATGGAACGGCTTATGTGCTACAATGGAAAGGCGAAGGCTTGCCCGATTTTGTGGATGCTTTGGAAACCGTAGATTTGCCCGATAACTCTCCCCTACCCGATTCCTCGGAATGGCACACCTTATTTATTTCTGGCGGAAGGAAAGATAAAATATCGAAAGGCGATGTAGCTGGATTGTTCTTTAAACAGGGTAAATTAGAGAAAGACCAACTGGGCGTGATTGAGCTCAAGCAAGACTGTGCCTTCGTTGCCGTAAGGTCAAATGATTTAGATGGGTTGATTCAGGTTGTAAATAATTCAAGATTGAAAAAGAAAAAAGTAAGGATTAGTGAGGTGTAAATTTGTAAATGTGCGAATGTGTAAATATGCAAATGATTTTATTTACTCTACCCGACTGTTTAACATTTCGATAACAAATTACTCTGCTCCGTGCCTGTCAGAACCTTAGGTTCTGACAGTTCTCGAATCCTCAGATTCGAGGAGACGAAAAAAGAGCATTTTTATAAATGTCTGAAAATAATATTTTCATAAAAACGGTCGGGTACAGTAGATTTTATTTACGCATTACGCTCATTTTGGTCTTGGCACTTGACCCGAAACCATATATTGGTTAAAATAAAGCCATTTTTGATAATATATCTTATCAAAAATTGGCTTTTCTTTATGGCTATTTTCATTATACTACCTAAAAATTCAACCCGAAAGTAAGTGTTCCCGTAGTGAACGATTGGGATACTTGTGCCTGTGGTGTGTCTATATTTCGGCAAAGAAGAGTAAGGAGAATAGAAGAACTCAGTTTCGAACTGTTTGACAACTGCAAAATCCAAGAACCATTTTTTCTGTTTGTAGCCAAACCCACCAGAGAGGAAGTTCCTACCTTGCTCAAATGTAGTGTCTTTAAAGGGACTTGCATAATGTGCAAAACCTGCTCGGAGCATAAATTTATTTAATCTGTGTTCTCCACCCACTCGGAAATTGAAGGCATTACGTGTAGTTAGATTATTAATTTCATTGTCAAAGTCAAAGTCATTATCCACCACGGGAACATCTGAATTGGAAATTTTGGCAGAAGTGTAACCTACATATTCCACATCGGCAGAAATAAAGCCTTGTTTCCCTATGAATGCAGCCACTCCAACCTCTAGGCGGTAAGGAGTTCTGATGTTATAGCTATTTTCCAAAACTCGGTGTTGGCAAAGTAGCTAGTGTACTCTCGCCAAGGGTATAAATAGTATCTCCATCATAAGAGATTTTATCTTCAGTAAATCCCGAGAAGAATTTCAAATCATTAATTAAATTGACTTTCCAGACTTGCCTCATAAAGTTCATTCACAGATATTGAGGTTGGAGTAGTGGCTGAAAATCCTACTCTCACATAATCACTTATTTGATAGTTTACTCCCACTTCCAAATTAATTCCAGTTCCTTTCAAATCTAAGCTTTCGGTGTAATTGAGTGAATTAAATTCAAACCGATTTTCCACAGCTTCTTCTACAAAGTCCCTTTCCTGTTCGAACCGAAAAGTCTGAATTCCCAAACTTGCCCCCACGTATATTTTATCGTTGAAATTTGCACCGTATGCAAAGTCCCATTCTCCCACAGAACCGCTTCTCACTACAGCTCCCGATTGCCTAACTGACTCAAATGGCAACTGCCCCATAAGTAAACTCATCAAATATTGTTTGAAGGACTACCCACTTCTCGCAGGTTTGTAACTGGTAGAATCAAGTTCACAGCGTAAGCCAACCCTAAGTCATCGAAATAATCATTGTTGCAAACTCATCCTCAAAATCCTATAAAATACTTGACCATTTCACGATTTCAAATAGCTATCGAGTATTGAATTAAATTCATTCACTCCTTCGTAAGTCAACGTCTCATTGAAGTTTCTGGGTTGCGTATAGGAAATGGCAAATGCACCTCCTTTAAAATCGCTACTTGTCGGAACTAGGAAAGGCAATGACTTCCCACATTTCCCATGCTCAGTTTGGTAGAGGAAATGTCATTGTCTCTATTCCAAAATAGCTAGAACTACCGAATTGCTGGCGTAAGTTGGAGAAATTGTGAAATGGCTTTTCCGAATGTAGCCCAAACCTGCAGGATTGTTGAAGCCACTGGAAATGTCCCCGCCTAAAGCCACATTTGCTCCACCAATTCCCATGATTCGAGCCGTGCCACCTTGGTTAGTTTCCGAAGCGAACAATGCTAATTCGCTATAACTTTGCCCGACAACTGACGTTGTGAACAGCAAAAATATTGAGAAGAGATATAAATTATTTTTCATCTTTGTGATTTTAATTTCTTCGTTTTCAAAAAAATCTATGTGGTTTTGGCTCAATACTTTGAACTGATTTTTGATTTTGACGTAAAAAAGACGAATTTTTCAATTCGTCTTTTTCATTTTATATCTACCTGAAATTATCTCTTTCTGCCTCCTCCACTGCTACTACTTCTCGTACCAGAAGATGAGACTACTATCTTGAACCTGTACTCAAAGAAGAACTTCGAGTTCCTGAACTTCTAGAACCTGTTGAGAAAGAAGATGTATTTGGCTTCCGTGGAGTATCTTGAAGAGTTACTCCTAGTTCCATAATTTGAAGTTCTTCCAGAAGAATAACCTGAGTTGGAATAGGTTCTGTTATTGCTCCCCAATCCGCTTCTTGAACTATAATTTGAAGTAGAACGACTGGCATAATTTCTCGGAGAACTTGTACTTGGCGTAAAACCTCTTATGCTAGAACTTCCGCCACGGCTTCTTGTTTGTATCACTCTGTTGTTCCCAAAAGCTCAGTTTCCACCTCCAGCGAAACCTCCTCCTGGCGGACAATAATATCCTCCTGCTCCCACATTGCCAACTCCTCCTCCATAAAACCCTCTGTTAACTCCAAAAGAATTGCCAAAGCCTCCACCGTAAAATCCTCTATTTATTCCCCAAGAATTGCCGAATCCGACTCCAACAAAAACATTGCTTCCAAAGCCTCTGTTTACCGCAATGCCAGAATTGAAACCTGAATTCCAAAAGGGGTCATAGAAAAAGGGGTCGTAAAAACCAGCGTTTCTGAAACCAATTGGGCGGTAAAAAGCATTCCCTCTGAAAAATGGGTCAGCTCCATAAAAGCCGTAAGGATTCCCGAAAGTATTGACTACATAAATATTGTTTACTTGCCAATTATTTCTTCCCGCAAAATCATTACGGAATCCATTATTGAAGTTATTCAAATTCTGATTGTGCGGATTATATGTATGAACATATTCCCCATTAAAATCGGCAGAATCAATTAGTATCGTTCCGTTCGGATTATCAAAATTTGGTAATTCGAGCGATTCATCCGAAATATTCTTATCGCTTTTCGATACTTTTTGCTTCACTTCTTTTCTGTCGGAAGTAAAGAAATACATATCATCTGCTTCTTGTGCAAATGCTGTTTGAGCTACAAAGAGTGCCAAAACAGCCATTAATATTTTATTTTTCATAGTTGCTTAGTTTTGTGATTGACCTGAGAGAGTTAGTTGGGGTTGTGTGATGTATAAATATAACAAAATTTTCGTCAAATATGTTCCTTAAATACTCAATTGGCGAATTACCGAATTAGTGAAGTGGCGAATTAGCAAATTGGATATCATCCTAAGAATTGAAAATTCTGGTTTGTATAAGATTCAAAGTGAAATATTCCTTAATTCTTACTCCAATACTCACTTCTGAATACTTGCCTTGCTTGGAAATCTGTGCAGGTATTTTGTGTGTCAGTAATTTCGCAAACCTGACTTCCGCTACAAGTGTAAAGAACGCATGGCAATCCTGGCAAAGGATTATTGGTTGGAATGGCGAAAAACATAACCTGACCATTATACTCGTAAACTTCGATTCTGCTTTCTGGCCTTCCGTTTTTATCCAAATCTGCCTTTACGTCTTGCAACCACTCAATGTCATTATATACGCCTCTGTTACATTCCTGCACTTGGTCGTTGTCATCACAGGCAGAAAAAATGCCAAGTGAACACAAGCACAAGCTGGCAAATAAGAACGAAGTAATTTTAGTTAGTTTCATGTTGTTTGGATTTTAATAAAAGTATTTTTGTGGTTTTTATTTTGCTTTGATTTTGCTTTGATTTTGCTTTGATTTTCCTTTAAGACAATCAAGATAAAGAATTAGTCAAAAATACTGACAAAAATGTTATAAAACAATTCGTCTCAAAGAAATGTCGAATTTGCGCCTTGTCTCAAACAATCTAACGAAAATTCGTTTTCCAAGTTTGCCTATTCCTTTTTAGATTTGCCGACTAAGAAAACAAACCATCTTATTTATGTTTGGAATTGATATTGAGCAGATTGGAAAAATTGCCATTCAGGCTGGCGAGCAAATTTTGGAGGTTTATAGTTCCGAAGATTTTGGTGTGGAAACGAAAGGAGATGATTCTCCATTAACCAAGGCAGATAAAATCTCGCATAATGTAATAGCAAAGGCACTTTCAGAGTTGGAGGTTCAGTTTCCAATCCTTTCGGAAGAAGGCAAAGATGAAGATTTAGAAAGTAGAAAAAACTGGGAAACGTTTTGGTGCGTTGACCCTTTGGATGGCACAAAAGAGTTCATCAAACGAAATGGCGAGTTTACCGTCAACATTGCGCTTATCCACAAAAAATATCCTGTATTGGGCATTATTTACGTTCCCGTAACGGGAATTCTCTACTTTGCAGATGAGCATGGCGCATTCAGACGAACCGCAGAAGGCGCAAATGAGACAATGAAAGTGGCTGGAGAAAGAAGCGAAAAACCCATTGCTCTGGGTTCACGAAGCCATGCCTCGGAAATAGAAAAAAAAGTATTGGAAATGTTCGGAGTTGGAGAAGTAGTTGGCAAGGGCAGTTCCTTGAAGTTCTGTGTGGTTGGAGAGGGAAAAGCAGACATCTATTTCCGTAAAAACCCAACAATGGAATGGGATACGGCCGCAGGTCAGGCAATTGTAGAACGCGCTGGCGGAGCAGTTCTCAATAAGCAAAACGAACGATTTTATTACAACAAAGAATCTTTGGTAAATGACAGTTTCTTATGTTTGGGATACAAGAAAACAGATTTGAAATGGAATGAGTTTTAAAGAAAATACAGGGCTTTTTCATAAAAATTGTATTTGGCGTGAGACATGCCAAAAGGATAAGTTCCTTCGTTGCGTGTCTCACGCAATGCACCTGAAACTACTGAAAATAGTACTCTGTTTTTTCTATGAAAATTGTAAACTGAAAAACAAGAGTTTAAAAGTCCACTTCAAGTTCAAAAGCTCCGACTTATTTTGCCACAAATATCAAGAATACTCAATACTAATTACCCACTACTCAATACAATCTAAAAGTGAAAATAAGAATATCAACCACACAAAATGTTTCCATCGAGTATGAATTGGCAAGCTTGGGCGAGCGAATTGTTGCCTATGTGGTTGATGCCCTCATTTGGGTATCCTACTCTTTGGTTGTTTTTGGCATATTAAGCAAACTCGATGCGGAAGGAAACACAACTGTTATAGCGCTAGTAGCGATTCCCGTTTTGCTCTACGAAGTGGTTTGTGAAATTATTTTTGATGGGCAGACTGTTGGGAAAATGACCCAGAAAATAAAAGTGATTTCCAAAACAGGCAGACAACCCAACGTAGGGCAGTTTGTCATTCGCTGGCTTTTTCGCCCTATAGATTTTTGGATTGGAAATGGGGGAATTGCCGTAATCACAATTGCTACAAGTGGAAAAGGACAAAGGGTGGGCGATTTGGTGGCAAACACCTGCGTGGTCAGCAATGCCGAAAAGCAGAAATTCTCCAACACCTTATTTCCCGAAATAGATGAAGAATATGTGGCGACTTTCCCACAAGTTACCACACTTTCCGATTCAGATGTCAGGCTCATTAAAGAGGTAATGATAAATTACCGAAAAAATAGAGACAGTAAACCGCTCCAACTAATTTCCAACAAGACCAAGGAACTCCTCAATATCGAAACCGATTTGCCACATTTCCAATTTCTGAGGGAAGTTGTAAAAGACCATCAGCATTTGACTTCGCTATGATTTTTTTGACTGTGGACTAAAGACTAACTACTAAAGACTACTATGGGAATCCGCTCTACACTTGCCAAGCCATTTGCCAAATACATTCAGAAGCAGACCGACAAATGGGCGAACAATCCAGTAGAATCTCAACAGGACACTTTAAAATATCTTGTTGGAGTTGCCAAAAACACGACCTTTGGCAAAGACCATGGTTTCGGGGAAATAAAATCTTACGAGGATTTTAAAAAGCAAGTTCCCATTCGGGATTATGAAGACCTGAAACCTTATGTGGAGCGAGTTTTGAAGGGCGAATCCGATATTTTGTGGAAAGGAAAACCTGCCTACTTTGCGGAAACTTCGGGCACAACTTCGGGCAAAAAATACATTCCCATCACACCAGATTCAGTTCCCAACCATATTAATTCTGCCAGAAATGCGCTGTTAAGCTATGTGCATGAAACAGGAAAAGTTAATTTCCTAGACAAAAAGATGATGTTTCTTTCAGGAAGTCCTGTTTTGGGAGTGAAAAGTGGCGTTTATACAGGAAGGCTCTCGGGAATTGTAAACCATCATATTCCAAAATATCTGCGCTCCAACCAAATGCCGAGTTACGAAACCAATTGCATTGAAGATTGGGAAACTAAATTAGAGCAAGTAATTGATGAAACTTTGAACCAAAATATGTCTGTGATTTCGGGGATTCCCCCTTGGGTGCAAATGTATTTTGACCGAATTGAAGCCAGAACTGGCAAGAAAATGAAAGATGTGTTTCCCGATTTCTCTCTGTTCGTTTACGGAGGAGTGAACTTTGAGCCTTACCGCAAAAAGCTGTACGAATCAATTGGGAAGCAAATAGATTCGATTGAAACCTACCCAGCTTCGGAAGGATTTATCGCCTACCAAGACACGCAAACAGAGGAAGGCTTATTGATGTTGCTGAAAAGTGGCATTTTCTTCGAGTTTGTTCCTGCTGAGGAGTTTTTTGATGACAATCCGACCAGATTGAGCATTGGCGAGGTGGAGTTGGGCAAAAACTACGCACTCATTATCAACTCAAATGCGGGACTCTGGGGCTATTCTATTGGAGATACGGTTAAGTTTATTTCCAAAAGTCCTTTTAGACTCTTGGTTACAGGAAGAATCAAGCATTTCATTTCCGCATTCGGAGAACACGTAATTGGCGAGGAAGTAGAGCAAGCCATGAAATTTGCGCAATCCAAACACCCCGAAGTGGAAATTACCGAGTTTTCCGTTGCCCCACAAGTTACGCCCAATGTAGGTTTACCACACCACGAATGGCTCATCGCATTTGAAAATCCACCCGAAAACCCGAGCCAATTTACCGAGGTTTTAGACAATAAACTACGAGAACTGAACGCCTATTACGATGATTTGATTCGAGGAAGTATTCTCCAACAACTCAAAATCACGCCACTCCAAACCGATGCTTTCCAAGGCTACATGAAGGCAATTGGCAAACTGGGCGGGCAAAACAAAGTGCCACGCTTGGCAAATGACCGCAAAATTGCTGATAAGATTGTAGAGTGGAAGGTTTGAGTGGACATAAATTGATACAATCAATTCTTATGAGCGAACTTTAGTATATTTGATTATACAGAGAACTGATAACATGAAAATCGAAATAAAAAACCTAGGGGTAATTCACGAAGGAGAAGTGGATTTGAGCAAAGGGCTTACCATTTTTACTGGACCCAACAGTTCGGGGAAAAGCTATATGAGTTATCTTATTTATGGTGTTTATGACTACATTAATTCCGATTCAAAAAAGCAATTATTAGCTGAGGAAATCGCTAAAAATTTAAGTACATCGGATAGAAAAAAAATTCAAGAATTGGCTTTGACAAATTTATTGTCAGATAGCAACTTCTATAAAAAAATCAAAGGGAAAGTTTTACAATGTTTGAATCAGGCGACAAAAGATGAGAAAGCTGAAATATTCGGTAAGTCCATTGAAAAGTGGGATTGGAATATAAAATCAAGCAACCAACAGATTAGTGGAGATTTTGGTAAAACAGATTTTAAAGACTTAGGTTCTGTGATTCTGT
The DNA here is from genome assembly GCA_963729615.1 of uncultured Cytophagales bacterium. Classification (GTDB taxonomy): domain Bacteria; phylum Bacteroidota; class Bacteroidia; order Cytophagales; family Flammeovirgaceae; genus JBLIFI01. Next base: position 175,172 of record CAVSOI010000008.1, on the reverse strand, counting down.
CTGTGGCAGGAATTGTACTTCTAATTCTAGCCGAAAAGGAGATGAACCAACTTGATTTAAATAGAAAAATAAACAGCTTATTTTCCATTGATTATATGAAATTCAGTTTCCCAAATCGGTTTTTCATGCCAGCAGAAAGAACTGCCTTAACAATGGTTGCGAAAGAGATTCAAAAAGAAAAAGCCTCTAAACTGGATGAGATTGCCAGAAGATTGCAGTCTGGCAAGAACTTAGATGAAATCAAAAACAGAATTAAACCCCGTTATCCACTTGCCATTGCAGATTATATTTCTTGGGTAAACGATTTACATCTAATTACCGAAAAGAAAGGAGCTTTTGCAGAGCTTGCTGATGAGATTGAGAAACTTATGCTTGGTGGCAAAATAGCTACAGACCCATTTGGAGACATTTACTTTAAGCCGAGAAACTCAACTGAAAAGCTAGATTTGCATTTATCTTCTTCTTTAGTAAAATCTCTTTCTAGCCTTATTCTTTACCTTCGCCACCAAGCAAAAGAAGGCGATTCTATCATTATTGATGAACCTGAATTAAACCTGCATCCAGATTCACAGATTTTAGTGGCGCAAGCATTGGCAAAAATCGTAAATGCAGGTTTCAAGCTAATTATAAGTACGCATTCGGACTTTATTATCAAAGAGTTCAATAATCTTATCATGCTGAACAAAGCAAAAAAAGATGAAGTATTTGTAAAAAGCTTTTCTTATAGTTCAGATATGCTTTTAGACAAAAAAAACATCTCCGCTTATTTTTTTAATGAGAATAGAGTCAAAAAGATTCCGATTCAAAAAACGGGAGTTTCTGTCAGTTCCATGAACAAAGCAATTGATAGTATAGACGAAAAAATGGAGCTTATCTATCACACAATATTTGAAAAAGATGGAGAAACGGTTTAAAAACATCATTTTTAGATTTCTGCGAAAAGTAATTGATGGAAAATATCACTATCCGCATGATTCTGAAAAAAACATAACTTTGGTAGAAAATGATTTGAAAAATGATTGCAATCCCATCGTTCTAATAAAATCGAAGGAACAAACATTTACAATAGAAGCTGATAGAAATAAAGAAAATCTAGTGAAAGATTTTCTTTATGGACATAGTGCAGATGATACACTTATAAAGTCTTTTGGAAATTTATCAGTAGCTGACTTTGTGATTTTCTGTCATTATAGGAAAACGTTCTTTGTGGTAATTGCTGAATTGAAATCTTCTAAGTCAATAAGTGGCAAGAAAAAATACGAGCAAGCTAATAATATCGCTAAAGTAATTGAGTCTTACCTTATTGCTTTTGAGAAAGAGAATTCGGAAAATATTTTAGCTAAAACTGAGTTCAGGACCCTTTTTTTCAGTCCTAAACAAGATAGGTTTTCAATAAAAACCAAAAGGAATACTACGGTTAGAGAATTTACTTACAAAAGTCCTGATGAAAACATCAATTTCAAATATGCTTTCAAAGATTGTGGAAGGAGTTATAAACTGAGTATGTTCTTAAAATAAGCACGTTGTGCTATTTACTATTTTTGTATTCAACTCTAAATGAGACTATTAAGAACCAAAAATAGGAAAATATTTAAGCTACACTACTTAATTATCAGTAAGTAGGGTGGACAATACGAATTTAGTTATCAACTTGTCGGTCTCGCTACTCTAAGACCAACAAGGGCAGTATTTAACCCCAATTATGAGTTACGTATTCGATAAGTACAATTGTTGATTGGGGAAATTAAGAATTAAGAATGATTTAAGTTTATGATAATCAGCACTTTGATATTGTTGCATTTAGTCTAATTATTTCCATATAGTTTTTGATTAAATCTAAAAATAATGCAATACATGAAATCTTAAATTTTGACTAACCTAAAAATAACACAGCTAATATACTGATAATAAGATATTTAAACCCATTATTCGGGTATTTAGCATACTACTGGACATGAGTGAATCGCTGGCAGAGTCCGCAGGTCCTGCCAGACGTTGAACGGATTAAAATCGACCTTCGGCAGGGTTTTCTGGGAGTCGCCATCGACACCGCTGCCGAGGTCTCGATTTTTAGAGATGTCCAGTAGTATGGGTATTTAGGAAATTTAATCACAAAGCCAATTCTGTCCACCCACTTACTCTTGTTTTTTTTGACTTTAATGACTGGAAAAGCTTTGTCGAGCGAAAAAGAAGAAAAAAACCATGCAAATCAGAACCACCAAAGACGTAGAAAAACTCGACTTGAAAATCAAGGAAGAGTTGGGAATTGACGTCAGCAAATACCGAAACCCAGAAGTGGCTGAAAGCTTTGTGGATTTACTGATTTTCCCCAAATAAGTCATCAACTGGACAATCAGACCAATCATATTTTCGCTGATTCTGTTTTTAGCAGGCTTTTTTGTGGTCGATTTGGTGCATATTCAATATTTGATTTATGCTGTTTTCGGTTTGGTGCTTTTCGTAGTTACAGGTTTTCTGGCAGGAATTCTATTTCTGACTTACAAAATGAAGTGGGATATTTGGGGAATTATTGACTACTCGCTCAAAATTCTGAAATCTGCTGTAAGAGATTTGGGTACAGTTGGCGGACACGTCAAATCTGAGAACAGAAAAGATGCGCTGAAACTTCTTTTTCAGGGAATTATCCATATCGTAACTATCCCAATGGTTTCTGGGGCAATTAGCAAAAAAGTCCCGTTTTTCGGTCGGTTCATCAGCAAATTCATAAACAAAGTGTTGACACTTATCTCCAACAAAGTGAAGTTTGAAGAAGTGCAGATTGTGCAAGAATTAGAAAAAGAAGAATCGGAATCCACCGCTTTGCAGACTTACGAAAATATCATAGCTGGGGCAACCAAAAACCTCGAAAGGCTCATGACCGCAACTTTCAGAATCGCCCAATTTCCACTCAAAATTCTTTTTGGAATTTCACTAAGTGCACTTGCCGTTTTTCTATGGCTGATTTGGTAGATTCCAATAGGGCAGTTTTATCCAAAATCCATTATTATTTTATTGTTCGCTTATTTAAAAAGACTAGTTTTGCACATCCGATTCAGTCGTTGTGGCAGAAGCTGTATTTTGCTGGACTTAGGATTTTATTTAATGTATCACACACACTTGTAAGTGTGCTAAAAATCAAGAAGTTATGATTAAGATTACCCTGCCAGATGGCGCAGTAAAAGAGTACGAAAATGGCAGTTCCGCTCTAGTTGTTGCTAAAAGCATTAGCGAAGGTTTGGCCAGAAACGTATTGGCTGCCAAAGTAAATAACGAGATTGTTGACCCTTTCAAGCCTTTGCAAGAAGATGCCAGATTGGAGTTGTTGACTTGGAATAATGATGGTGGGAAATCTACATTTTGGCACACATCAGCTCACTTGCTGGCTTCGGCTTTAGAGGAATTATATCCTGGTGTCAAGTTGGGAACTGGCCCTTCTATTGAGAATGGATTTTACTACGATGTAGATTTTGGCGACCAAGATTTCTCTTCCAATGACTTCCCCAAGATTGAGAAGAAGATTTTGGAGTTGGCAAGACAGAAATTCGAGAATGAAAGAGAGGAAATCAGCAAAGCTGATGCGCTGAAATTCTTCAAAGAAAGAGAAGATAAATATAAAATCGAACTGGTTGAAGGATTGGAAGATGGAAATATCACGCTCTATAAAACGGGCGAGTTTGTAGATTTGTGCGCTGGCCCACACCTTCCGCACACAGGTTTTGTAAAGGCTGTAAAATTGACAAATGTGGCGGGAGCGTATTGGAGAAATAATGAGAACAACACACAAATGACTCGTATTTATGGCATCACTTTCCCTAAAAAGAAAGAGTTGGATGAGTATTTAGCCATGTTGGAGGAAGCCAAGAAACGAGACCATAGAAAGTTAGGAAAGGAATTGGAATTGTTCCACTTCTCGCAGAAAGTAGGTGCAGGTTTGCCATTGTGGGCACCAAAAGGAGCCACTTTGCGTGAGCGTTTGGAGAATTTCCTACGAAAGGCACAGAAAAAAGCAGGCTATCAGCACGTGATGACTCCACACATTGGGAACGTGGAACTATACAAAACTTCTGGGCATTTTGCCAAATATGGAGCCGACTCATTCCAACCAATTAAAACAGGGACAGAAGGCGAAGAGTATTTCTTGAAGCCGATGAACTGCCCGCATCATTGCGAGATTTTCAATTTCAAACCGCATTCCTATAAAGAATTGCCCATCCGATTTGCGGAGTTCGGAACGGTCTATCGATTCGAGCAGAGTGGCGAATTGCATGGTTTGACTCGCGTGCGAGGTTTTACACAAGATGATGCGCACATTTTCTGCCGACCAGACCAACTGAAATCTGAGTTTTTGAGAGTGGTTGATTTGGTTAATTATGTGTATAGGAACTTAGGTTTCAGCGATTTTGAAGCACAAATATCTTTAAGAGACCAAGACGACCGCTCAAAATACATTGGTAGCGATGCTGTTTGGGAAGCCGCAGAAGCTGCCATTATCGAGGCAACCAAAGAGAAAGGAATGAAAACTGTTACGGCTTATGGCGAAGCCGCTTTCTATGGACCGAAACTGGATTTCATGGTAAAGGATGCTTTGGGCAGAAAATGGCAGTTAGGAACAATTCAGGTAGATTACAATCTGCCCGACCGTTTCAAACTCGAATATATGGGAAGTGATAATGACAAACATCGCCCTGTAATGATTCACCGTGCTTTGTTCGGGTCAATGGAGCGTTTTGTTGCATTGCTGATTGAGAATTCGGCTGGTAATTTCCCACTTTGGCTGGCTCCTGAACAAGTGGCAATTCTTCCGATTTCGGAGAAATATACCGAATATGCCGAAAAACTCATGGCGGAAATGGAAGCAGTTGACATAACTGGTTTTGTGGATAACCGAGACGAGAAAATCGGGCGTAAAATCCGTGATGCAGAAGTGAAGAAAATCCCGTTTATGGTAATTGTTGGAGAGAAGGAAGAAGAGACTGGGGAAATATCCGTCCGAAGGCATGGAGAAGGAGATTTGGGAAGTATGAAACTTGACCAATTCATTGCTGATTTCAAGAAGGAAACCGATGTGGAGTTTGCTTTTGAGGAATAGAAAAAGAGTTTGTTTATAAAAGGAGAAGGGCGAAAGTCTTTCTCTTTTTTTATGGGAGTTTGAATCAGGATTCGCAGGATTTACTAGATAAAAAAAGATTTCAAAAGGGAAAAGTAGTTGGCTCTGCAACATTAAAATTACATATTGAGATGCAGAATAAAAGTGATGGATAATTCAAAAGTGTAATCCCGAAAATCCTAGAATCCTGCAAATCCTGATTCTGACAACGGAATTTTCACTACTTTTGCGATTCAATAATATTTCTTTTTCAAATCAGACTGCTCATGAAATATATTTATTCAATATTCATTCTTACCCTATTTTTTGGTTGCACCAATTCAACAAAAACCACTTCAACTACCAAAGACGAGACAGATTCTAGCTTCCGAAAAAGTGAGCGATGGCGTTTATTCTATTGCCTTCTATAATGTCGAAAACCTATTCAACCTCACTCACGATGAGGGTAAAAAATGACAAAGAATTCTTGCCCACCTCCGAAAAGCAATGGGACGAAGAGAAATATTGGCAGAAACAGAGAAATTTGGCAAAGGTAATTTCCCAACTGGGAGATTCGGACGGACCAGAAATTCTTGGGTTTGTGCGAAGTGGAAAATTCAGAAGTGCTTGGAAGATTTAATAAAGCAAAAAGACTTGAAATCAGAAAAATATGGAATTGTTCATTTTGAGTCAAAAGATTATAGAGGAATTGACAATGCGCTTGATTTACAAGAAGAAGGTCTTCCAAGTTACCAACTCCAGAACTTTTCCAAATAGATTTCCCTGGTGGAGATTACACATCGAGAGATATTTTACTGGTTTCTGGACTTATGGAGGGAGATGAAATCCACTTCTTAGTCAACCATTTTCCATCGAGAAGAGGCGGACAGGCGCAGAGCGAACCGAAAAGAGTTTTGGTCGCTACCAAATTGAGGGAAATAGTGGAAAGCTTGATGAAAGTAAATCCAAACGCTAAAATTGTGATTATGGGAGATTTCAACGATGAAACTACCGACAAAAGCATTCAGCAAGTGTTGATGGCAAAAGGTAAAAATTTCGATGCCTCAAAAGGGGAACTTTACAATGCCATGGCAAACTTGGACAACGAAGGTCAAGGGAGCTACAATTACCGAGACAATTGGCAAATGCTCGACCAAATAATTATGTCTCCGAATATGTTTGAAGCAAAATCTGGCTGGGATTATATTTACAATTCCTCAGCCGTTTATTCGCCAGACTATCATGAAACAAACTGAGCCTGAAAAATACAAAGGCTATCCGAACAGAACTTTTGCAGGCAGAAAGTATTTGGGCGGTTATTCCGACCACTTTCCCGTTTATATCAGAATTGAAGAAAAGTAATTGATGTTCATGGATTAGTGTGGTGCGTAGGACATGCACCTAAGAATATTCTTCTTTTTGGCGTGTCTCACGCCAAATATGCTTTTTATGAAAAAGTTATCATCAGGCTTGTGTTCAAGGCTTTTTTCTTTGGACTTCGGACTAAAGACTTTGGACTATTTTATATATAATTCATCTGTTTCTTAAACAGCGTGGAAACAAGTAAAGTCATTTTTTTGAAATCTGGCACACGAATTCTCTCCTCCAAAACAGCAGCGGTAGAAGACTGTTTAATTTTAGTAAACAATTTCAGGTAATATACATAAGCCAAATAAACTCCTGCCCTAGCCGACTTTGGCAACCTCACAATTCCCTCGTAGGCGTGGTCAAAATCTTTTTGGATATCGGCTTCAATTTGTGCTTTTACTTCGCTATCGAATTTATTGAAATCCACTCCTGGGAAATATACTCGCCCACGCTCTTGGAAATCACTTTTCATATCTCTGAGGAAATTGACTTTCTGGAAAGCAGCTCCCAAACTCTTGGCAGAATCTTTCAGCGAATCGTACTGTTCTGAATCTCCTTCGCAAAAAACCCGCAAACACATCAATCCAACTACTTCGGCAGAACCGTAAATATATTTCTTATAGGTTTCCGAGTCATAATCTTGCTCATATAAGTCCATTTCCATGCTATAAAGAAACGAATCTATCAATTCCCGCTCAATTTTGTATTCATTTACCATCATTTGGAATGAGTGCAAAACAGGATTCATGCTAATTCCTTCCTCAATGGCAAGGTAAGTATCTCTTCTGAATCTATCTAATAAGGTTTTTTTATCGTAATCGTGGAAAGTATCTACAATTTCGTCTGCATAACGAACATATCCGTAGATTCCGTAAATAGGGAAATGAAGTTTCTTTTGGAGAGTCTGAATTCCCAATGAAAAAGAAGTGCTGTAATCTTTAGTAATTATTTTACTGCATTTTAAGGCCGTAGAGTTGTAAAGCTCAATATGATTCATAGTAAACTATTTTTAGCTTAAAAAATGGCAAGTCGCTAACGACTATCACAGCGAATAAACAAATTAGACTTCTGAATGTTGTGAGAAGCCTATTTTTTCAAGAAAATCAACACAAAACAGAATCAATCCAAATTACTTTGGGTAGTCTAAACGGTAATACTAACTTATAGACTTCGCCATAAGGTGCTTGCATTATGAATTATTATTTCTTTAGCATTACTTGTAACCACCTTACTTTGAACGATTGTAGGCTGGCAGAGCAGTTTTCAATTTCTTTCTGGCAATATGGATTCTATTTTTAACTGTTCCTATCGGAATTTCCAATCTTTCGGAGATTTCAAAATATTTAAAACCGTTGAAGTGCATCATAAACGGAACTTTGTAAGTATCGGTCAATTCTTCAATCGCATCTTCCATATCTTTGATAGCAAAATTCTGATGTGCTTCATTTTGGGTAATTCCAATCCCCGTATTCAGAAAATGTTGGTTGTCAGTAGTATCTACAAAAGTACCACGCTTCATCATTCTTTGGTAATTTGTGATGAACGTATTTTTCATAATTGTATATAACCAAGCTTTCAGATTTGTTCCCATCGTGAATTTTTCACGGTTTACAAATGCTTTCAACAAGGTTTCTTGCATCAAATCATTCGCTTCTTCCAAATCTTTAGTTAATTTTAAAGCGAAAGGCTTCAAAGCTGGAGTAAGGGCATCGAGTGAGTGAGTGAATTCTGTAGATGTCATTTCCGTTTTGTTTAAGGTAAACTGCTGTTTCGTTGAACAAATATAGTAAGCAAGATTTTAATAAGCAAGTTTTGTTCAACTAAAATACCCATTTGATAAACAAAATAACAAAAAATTAGCAACTTACATTTTAATGCAGAATAATATTTGAGTATAACTATTGAAAATCAATACTTATATACTAATTCAAAAATTATGAAAGTACACAAGCCGTTTCTTTTGTTCAAGGAACATTATTAAAAGAATAAACAAAACAAGGAAGAATGAAAAAGAAAATAGCACTAGTTCTACTCTTATCTATATGTGCTCCAAATGCTGGAATGACTTGGGGATTCTTTGCCCACAAAAGAATTAACAGGCTGGCAGTTTTCACGCTCCCGCCAGAAATGTTCCGATTCTACAAGCATCATATTCGCTACATTACCGAACAGGCAACCAGCCCAGATGCCCGCAGATACGCGGTGGAAGGAGAAGCTCCAAAACACTATATTGACATTGATATTTATGGAGACAGCGCAATCCGAACCATGCCGAGAAATTGGAGAGATGCAGTGGAAAAATACTCGGAAGACACTTTGATGGCTTACGGAATTGCGCCATGGAATGTAGGCTGGATGAAGCGAAACCTGACCGAAGCCTTCAAAAAGAAAGATGCGAAATACATTCTCCGTATGTCTGCTGAAATTGGTCATTACATTGCCGACTCGAACGTGCCACTCCACACCACAGTAAATTACAACGGGCAACTGACTGGGCAATATGGCATTCACGGTTTTTGGGAAAGCAGACTGCCCGAGGCTTTTTCGGAAGATTACAACTATTTCATTGGCTTGGCAACTTACGAGAGAAACCCACTTACAAGAGCCTGGAGTGCGATAGAGAATGCACATGCCGCCTTAGATTCCGTTCTGAGAATTGAAAGGGAACTAACCAGAAAGATTGGCGAAGACAAAAAGTACAGCTACGAAACTCGAAACGGGCGCAATATAAAGGTATATTCCATGAAATTCTCCGAAGCTTACCACAGTGAACTGGATGGGCAAGTGGAAAGGCAAATGCGAGCTTCCATTAAGATGGTGGGAGATTTCTGGTTTACACTTGCTGGGTAGATGCAGGGCAACCCAATTTAGATGATTTGCTCGAAAACGGCCCAACCGAAGAGGAATTGGAACAGGAAATTAAGGAAATAGAAGCGTTGAAAAATGCGAAGAAAGTGAAAACCAGAGACCATGACCACTAATCAATTTCCAGAAAATAATTGTCAGTTTAGAATGCAATTGACTTGGAGTATTTAAGAGAGATTATGAACATAATTTTATTATAGAACTCGCAGACTGGCGGGTCTATCGACACCGCCAGCTACTTAAATCTCTTGGATTCATAAACTCTAAGGAACAAGTAAAAAATAACTTATTAAAATTCTCTTGCTTCTTTTTGGTCCGGACCCGTTGGTCTATTCTTCGTTAAAATAAGCGATTGACTGCTCATGAAAATCTGGCAAAGGAACACTTTGGGTAAAATGGTTCGGGAATGTTGATTCTGAACCATTTACTCTTACATCTATTCAAACCTATCTAAAGTCAAATTCCATTCGTTTTTCCATCAACAAATCAGCAAATCAATCTACTTCCCAAACCTCGCCTTCAAAGCCTCTAAACTGTTTTCCATGGTTTCCTTCGGCTTCTCTGCCGTTCTTTTTCGGTTGGATTGAGCTATCGTTCCCCATTTACAAGTTTTGCTAGAACCAGAGTTAATGTTATAACTTGATTTCAAGTTGGAGTATGTTTGGATTGATTTTTTGGGAATTTTACGAGATTTTCAAAATGGGCTTTCTAGGCATTTTAGAGGCACATAGCCAAAGCTATGTGGGGAGGAAATAACGAAGAAAGCGTTTTTGAAAAGCCGTAAAAACCAAAAATAAGTCGATTCAAACACACTCTTAGTCTCTCGCTTCATATTCAAGGCAATTCGCTTTCTATCTGCATCAACTTCGGTAATTGCAACCTTTACTTCTTATCGTGCTTTCACAAATCCTGAAGAATGCTCAATGATGTGATTTAACATTTAGAACTGATGCAAAAAAGCTAAAAAAAACGGGTGTACGTCTAAATGCAGAAAAGAGTCTTTTCGTATAATGCTTGCCTTTGAATATAAGGCACAAGTGGACACTTGCGCTATATTTAGTTTGATTGATTTTTTAAAACTGCATTTAGATGTGCACTAAAAAAACTAACAACCTACTTCCATATTATTCATTTTCTTGAACATTTAATTTCCTTAATGGGTATTTGATTTATACAATGTTTAATACTTGTAAATAATTGAAATTGATATTGATATTTCATAGCATGTTTTACGTCAATTATAGGCTCTAATATCAAATACAAGTAAAAAATATTGTCCGATGAATACCATGTTCATCCAAATCAACAAACATTAAAACATTAAAATCATGAAAGAAACGTACACAGCCTTCGGGAACGTGGCAAAAAAAGTATCACGCATCTCTTGGGGCGCAATTTTCGCTGGAACATTGACCGCCTTGGTCGTAGTTTTCATGCTCAATTTATTGGGAATGGGAATCGGCTTCTCAACAATTGACCCATTGGTAGAAAGCAATCCGCTGAAAGGACTCGGAACAGGCGCATTGATTTGGCTTGGATTATCCAACCTTGCCGCACTTTTTGTAGGCGGTTTGGTAGCAGGTCGTATGTCTGGTTTTACTGACAAAGCAGACGGAGGTCTCCACGGATTTCTGACTTGGGCATTGTTTGCTTTGATTTCATTCTACTTATTGACTTCTACAATTGGTTCAATAGTAAACGGAATGTCAGGCGCAGTTTCAGGTTTGTTTGGAGGTTCAAACAAAGACAAAGTTACAGTTATGCTAGACGAGGCGCAGAATAAAGGGAAAGACAAAACTTCTATGTCTTACGACAAAATCAAAAGAGAAGCATTTCAGCTAATCAACAAAGCAGAGAAATACAATGTACTTCCAGACGATGCCTCTTCAGAAGCCCGAAACGCTGTAAATAATACTGAAAAAGACGCAAAGCAAGCTTACAATGATTTGAATCTCGACAGAAACGTAGAGGAATTCTTCAACGAAATCTCTTTCGATTTGAACGACAATGGCGAACTCAAAATCAACGTTGAAGGCGATGGCGATTTTGTGAACAAAGCAGAGTTGAAAGATTATTTGGCAAACAATACAAAACTTACCGAATCTGAAATCAACGGACTCATCAACAAGTGGGATAAGAACATTCAACAAGCCGTTGACAAAGCAGAAAAGTACTATGCGAAAGCAAAACAAAAAGCTATCGAAATTAGCGATAAAATTGCCGAAGCCATTGCCAAAGCCAGTATTTGGGCGTTCGTGATTTTCTTTTTGGGCGCATTGGCAGCATTTTTTGGTGGAGCATCTGGCTCTCCATTATTGACTGTAGATGAAGAGAGAGTAGTAGATAGAACAGTAGATAGAACAATATAATTTCAAAACTTAAAATAAATAACATGTCACCACTTATCATAATTTTGAGCATACTTTTGCCACCATTGGCGGTATTCATGAAACATGGCTTAGGGTCAGCGTTTCTAATCAGCATAGTCCTCACAATCATTGGCTGGATTCCAGGCGTAATTCACGCATTCATTGTGAATGGCTAATCGTCATAGATTTGAGTAAAAAAGGCAGAGTTTGGAATGAAAATTCCGAACTCTGCCTTTTTTAATTGCATGAGATTTCAAGTAGTTCTAAAGTATTGAAACCTGATGAAACTATACGAGTAACTTATAATCAGTTCAAAAATTATAAATTGTTCAAGTACAGAACTAGAAGCCCTGCGCCAGTAAGTCCGCACTTGAAACTTTTTATTAGATAACTATGCAGATTCCTCACTGGTAGTGATAAATTGGTAAGGCTAACAAAATAAAAAACCATAGCGCAAGCGTCCGCTCAATGCTGTCAACTTAGTGCAAATTTGGCTCAAGCGTGGACGCTTGAACCAGCCGAAAGGCTGGCGCAGGTTCTCTGAACCTGTGCCTAAAAATGGAAATCAGTCTCTGACTGAAGTTTTAGTTGCTTAAGTTGACAGCATTGAGCGTCCGCTTGTGCCGAAATATCCAAAAGTAGCCTTACATCTTTCACGCTACCACAAATTTTAAATTTACTTTTTTTCATCATCGCATCAGCACATCGCCAAATCGCCAAATCAGCAAATCAACCTACTTTCCGAACTTTGCTTTCAAAGCCTCCAAACTACTTTCCATCGTTTCCTTCGACTTGCTTTCCGTTCTTTTTCGGTTGGATTGAGTGGCAGTTCCTCTTTTACGAGGTTCTTTGCCAGAACCAGAATTTGAATTAGATTTCAAACCAGCATCTTCCTTCATGCTCAGGGCAATTCTTTTACGGTCCACATCTACTTCGGTAATTGTTACCATCACTTGTTGCTGCACTTTCACAACTTCCGAAGGATGTTTGATGAAGCGGTTGGCTAGTTGGCTCAAATGCACCAAGCCATCTTGATGAACGCCAATATCTACAAAAGCACCGAAGTTGGTAATGTTTGTAACCAATCCTGGCAAATGCATTCCTGCTTTCAAATCGGAAATTTTCTCCACGCCTTCAGTAAACTCAAAAGACTCGAATTTCTCCCGTGGGTCTCTTCCTGGTTTGGCGAGTTCTTGCACGATGTCATTCAAAGTGGGCAATCCAACCGAATCGGTTACGTATTTTTGTAGCCTGATTTCTTTACGCAGTTCCTCTTTCTCAATCAAATCGGAAACTGTGCAATTCAAATCTTTTGCCATCTGCTCTACAATCGAATAGCTTTCTGGGTGGACTGCACTAGAATCGAGCGGGTTTCTGGCATCTCGGATTCGGAGAAAACCTGCAGCCTGTTCAAAAGCTTTTACCCCCAAACGAGGTACTTTTTTAAGTTCCGAACGCTTGGCAAATGCGCCATTTTCGTTTCGATAATCTATGATATTCTGGGCAATGGAACTTCCCAATCCAGACACGTAAGTCAGCAATTCTTTACTTGCTGTGTTCACTTCCACGCCAACCGCATTCACACAACTTTCAACTACATCATCCAAACCCTTTTTGAGCGAAGTTTGGTCCACATCGTGCTGATATTGCCCAACTCCGATAGATTTTGCATCAATTTTTACCAATTCCGCCAATGGGTCCATCAATCTCCTACCAATGGAAACTGCGCCACGAACAGTTATGTCGTGGTCGGGGAATTCATTCCGAGCCACTTCCGAAGCAGAATAAATAGACGCGCCACTTTCATTGACCATAATAATTTGAATGGCACTTGGCAAACCCAAACTCTTCACGAAATTCTCGGTTTCCCTACTTGCTGTTCCGTTTCCGATGGCAACTGCTTCCACTTTGAATTTCTCGCAAAGTTGTTTCACAATTGCGCCAGCCTTAGAAGTCTGCCTTTGTGGTTCGTGCGGATAAATCGCCTCATTATGAAGCAGTTTCCCTTGTGCATTCAAGCAAACCAACTTACAGCCAGAACGGAAACCTGGGTCGAGTGCCAAGATAGTTCTCTCTCCAAATGGAGAAGCTAAAAGCAATTGTTTGAGATTATCGGCAAAAACCTGAATGGCATCTTCATCGGCTTTTTTCTTGGTTGCCAAGCGAATTTCAGTTTCCATAGAAGGCTTCAGGAGACGTTTATAGCTGTCTTTTACTGCCAACTCCACCTGCTCGCTCGCCTTGCTGTTTCCTTGCACGAATTGCCTGTTCAGCAAATCAATGGCATCTTCCTCTTCTGGCGTGCAATCCAAGAAAATAATCAATTCTTTTTCGGCTCTTCTCATTGCCAAAACTCGGTGCGAAGGCGCATCTTTCAACGGCTCGCTCCACTCGAAATAATCTCGATATTTCTTCCCTTCTTCCTCTTTTCCAGCAATCACTTTGGAAGTGAAAACTCCTTTGTCTTCATATAATTTCCGAACCTTTTGCCTTGCGGTCTGGTCTTCATTCACTTTCTCGGCAATAATATCTCTCGCTCCAGCCAAAGCTTGCTCAATATCTGCAACATCTTTGCCTTCATCTACAAATTGCAAAGCCAAAGCATCTAAATCCAAATTGCCCTGCTCAAAAATCTGATTTGCCAATGGTTCGAGCCCTTTTTCTTTGGCAATGGTGGCTCTTGTTCTTCGCTTAGGTTTGTAGGGCAAATATAAATCCTCCAAAACAGTCATGGTTTCTGCCTGTTGGATTTTTCTTTTCAATTCATCTGTCAAGTTGCCCTGCTCGTCAATGGTTTTGAGAATGCTTTCCCTACGCTTGTCCAAATCTCGCAATTGCAAAGCTCTGTCTCGGATGTTGGCGACTTGCACTTCATCCAAACTGCCCGTTACCTCTTTCCGATATCGGGAAATAAAAGGCACAGTCGCATCCTTATCCAATAATTCTAATGTGTTCGTAACTTGTTGTTCCGAAATACCCAATTCACGGGCAATTTTTGAAATGATAATTTGTTCCATAAAGAGTTTACGACTATTTCTTAAATCTATTTAAGTCGAAATTTGCGAGGTTGTAAAAGTAGTAGAATGATTAAAAAACAGCAAAGTAATATTCGGATTTTAATCTTACACTATTGATAACTCTCAAATAACATTTGATGGTTCAAAAACCTATCACTCCAACCTAATTTTAAACTTTCAAACAACTAATCCACCCAATCCTGTGAATTTTGTGAATCCTGATTATTTTTGCACAAATCAGCAAACGATTGCGACCTTTTGTTTGTTGCGTAAAAGTTGTTGGATGTTACAAACTCCAACCAAATAGAAATACCAATAAATAACCTGACTTAAACAGATTTCTATTTCGAGTTTTGGTAGTGTGAAAGAGGTAAGGCTACTCTATGGATAATTCGGCACAAGCGGACGCTTGCGCCATGGTTTTTATTTTGTTAGCCTTACCAGTTTATCACTACCCGAGTTTTTAGAAGTCTCATTTAAAGTCAAAAAAAAGTAAACAGCACAACGTGCTTAAATTCACTACTCAAAAAAATAAACGATGAAAGAAGTATTTATAGTTTCCGCTGTCAGAACGCCAATTGGAAGTTTCGGAGGAATGTTCAAAGGAGTTTCTGCTACGGAATTGGGTTCGGCAGCCATTAAGGGCGCACTCGAAAAAGCTGGAGTTGATGCAAAACATGTAGATGAAGTCTTGATGGGAAACGTGGTTTCAGCCAATTTAGGACAAGCTCCAGCCAGACAAGCGGCTTTGGGTGCAGGAATCGGAAACAACGTTCCTTGCACAACCGTGAATAAAGTGTGTGCTTCGGGAATGAAAGCAGTTATGTTTGGAGCGCAAAGTATTATGTTGGGCAATGCAGATGTGATTGTTGCGGGCGGCATGGAAAGCATGACAAACATTCCTTACTATATGCCAAATAACCGATACGGACAAGGCTACGGACACGGACAAGTAGTCGATGGATTGATGAAAGATGGTTTGACCGATGTTTACAATCAGCAGGCAATGGGAGTTTGTGCAGACAATACTGCTAAGAAATATGAGGTTTCCAGAGAAGCGCAAGACGAGTTTGCCATCAATTCTTATAAGAAATCTGCGGCATCGACTGAAAATGGAAGTTTCGCTCATGAAATCGTACCTGTTTCAGTTCCGCAAAGAAGAGGCGAGCCTGTTATGGTAACAGAAGATGAGGAATATAAGAAAGTGAAATTCGAGAAAATCCCTACTTTAAGAGCGGTTTTCTCGAAAGATGGAACGGTAACAGCCGCCAATGCTTCTACAATAAACGATGGTGCTTCTGCTTTGGTTTTGATGAGCAAAGAAAAAATGGAAGAATTGGGTTTGAAACCAGTTGCCAAAATTGTTTCCTTTGCCGATGCAGCACAAGAGCCAGAATGGTTCACAACTGCTCCGACTTTGGCCGCTCCAAAAGCATTGAAAAAGGCAGGTTTGACTTTCGATGATATTGATTTTTTCGAGGTAAATGAAGCGTTTTCTGTGGTAACAATGGCTTTCTGCCAAGTTTTGGATGTTCCTGCTGAGAAAGTAAATGTATTTGGCGGAGCAGTTTCATTGGGTCATCCACTTGGGACTTCTGGAGCAAGAATTATCACTACACTGAATAATGTGTTGCACCAGAAAGAGGGTAAGTACGGAATGGCTGCCATTTGCAATGGTGGAGGTGGTGCTTCGGCAATCATTATCGAGAAGGTTTAACCACGATTTGTGGGATTTTCTTGATTGAACACGATTTTCCGGAAGACAAATCAAGGATTTCATTATTTTCGGAGTGCTTGATTTGTTTTTTTGAGAGTGTTTTCGCAAACAACCAATAGGGCGCATCTCGAATTGTCGTTTGATATTAGTAAACAGCTGAATCAATTGCCACTAGCTTCAGTTCCCCAATGGAATTGAGTGGTTTTCATGGCGACAAAGTAAGATGCGACCCAACCAATAGAACTGCTACTTATTGGTTTTCAATTGATTAACAAAAAGCTGTCATTCCGACCTTGGGAGGAAACTAGTAAGGTATTGATTCTATGAAATGCTTTCCTCCTAAAGTCGGAATGATACCAATAATTTCGTTTTTTATAAGAAAACCTATAATTATTGCAACAAGGCTGAATTGATTTCAGCATTTTTTAAGAAAATCATGGGAAATCTCCCAAATTAAACTAATCATGGTTTATAATGATAAAAGTAAAAGCAAATAAGCAGGAGTTTTCGTGGAGTCATCCGATAAAGGCATTTCCATGAATGGGGAAACCTTCGATTGGGATTTCTCGCAGATTTCAGAAGGCAAGTTCCACATCATCCGCAATCATAAATCTTACCGAGCGGAATTGGTGGAAACGGATTACGAAGCAAAAAACTTCAAAATAAAGGTAAACGAGCAAATTTTCGATTTATAAGCGAAAGATAGATTTGATTTGCTATTGGGGAACAACCCGGGCATTCTGCATTTACAAACTAATATATCACTTTTTCCTTTCCCCAGTTCTTCTTTTCTTCTGCCGACCAAAGTTCTGGATAGAAAATACGCAATTGAAAACGAGGCGGTAAATACTTTTGCCAGTTTGTGCCTCCCGTGGCGGAAATTACTTCTGGGTCTTTTTGGAGATAGCGGACTGCCGACTTGTAATGTTGTAATGGCCATTCCACATTTACCAAATGATCAAATTCTCGCATGGCGGCCGTGAGCGCATCGATATTATGTGCATCAATATATTTGCTTTGGTAAATTTGCCACAAGTTGGCATCTTCAAACTCATAGGCTGTTTTTATGAACTCTGGCATATACTTTTTCTCAAACATATTGAGTGTGAGCGTTTTCTTTCCTGTGGAAAGTTCCGTTGCGCCATTTTTCCAGTAAGCATGTTGCAACATTTCCTCAATAGTGGTGTTGGCATTCAAATTATCTCGATATTCTTTGGCAACCAAGTTTTTGATTGGGGCAGAAGCAATTTCAATCATTCTGTATTGCGCAGATTGGAAACCACTTGCGGGCAACAAAGACATTCTGAATTTGAGGAATTGCTCTGGATCCATCCCCTCCACCATAATTGCAAATGAATCTACCAAATGGCGGAAATAGCGATTGATTCTCTGGATTCGTTTCAGCAACCACTCCTCAGACAAATCTTTATCATGAGAAATCTGGCTCATTTCCGAGCGAATCAGCTTGAAATACAAGCTCGGTAATTTGATGATAAACAATAAAAATCTCCTCATCGGGGAAGTCAGTTTTCGGGTTTTGGAGACTCAAAAGTGTATCCAAATGAATGTAATCCCAATAAGTGAGATAATTTGCGTAAAGCAAGCCATCGAGGTAAGAAGACAAATCCTGCCCCATTACATCGTATTTGTCTTTTAGCTTGCTTAACTGCTCAACAATTTTTGCATCTATTTCTGTGGGTTCGGAATTTGGAGTATTTTCAGTATTTTCCATTGTTCGTTCCTATTGGGCAAGGCATCTTTTTATGTTTTTTGTTTCAACAAAGATAGCTATATTTTCCTATTCAAGATAAACAGAACCCAAGCAGACATGGCAGATACTCCAAAAGAAAACTACTCCGAAACAACTGGGAGAAAATAAAAACCCCCTAAAAAAAGGGTGTTTCTCTGTAATATGGTTTTTCTTGTTCACATTGATTTTCCCTATGCTGATAGGCGTCTTGCTGATTTTCTTTGTTGAATCCAACCTATTTTATGGAGGGATTTGTGGTATTCTATCGCTAATTTTGGGGTTTTCCATCGCTAGTTTCTACGCTTTTACAGGAGTTGCTTGGCATGCCATCAAATGTATTTTCACACTTCAGTTCTCAAAAGTATTAAGAAAATTTGACGAACTAGAAAACTCCAGCCAAGAGAAAATAGGCAGAAAATATGGCTGGATTTTTATACTTTCAAGCCTGTTTGTGTACTCGGTTACTGCCTACTTTTTTATGTCGAATCAGAACAGCGATTTGGTTTATTACGGAGTGGCGGGAATTGTTCAAGGAAGTTTGTTTTGGTTTGCCTTTGCCAATGGATATATCAACTTTTCGGAATTGGCGATAGAACTAACTAATCCGTTTTCCTGCCAAGCACTTGCATTCTATGTGCGTCTAGCTTGATAAGAATGAAAAGTAAAATAGTGAAAGCCACCAAAGAAGAACCTCCGTAGCTGAAAAATGGCAAGGGAATGCCAATTACTGGGAAAAAGCCCGATGGTCATTCCGATATTTATCATAAAGTGGAGGAAGAAAACACAAGCCACGGAATAGCCATAAGCTTGGGCAAATGAGTCTTTTTGCCTATCTGCCAAGGCAACCACTCGGTAAATGAGTGTTACGAAAAGTGCAATCACAATCAAGCTTCCCATCCAGCCTTGCTCCTCGCCTACTGTGCAGAAAATAAAATCTGTACTTTGGTCTGGCACAAAGTCGAATTTGGTTTGAGTTCCTTCCAGAAACCCTTTACCAAAAACTCCACCCGAACCAATGGCTATTTTGGATTGGTTTACCTGATAACCTGCTCCTCTAGGATCCATTTCTGGGTTGATGAGAATTTCAATTCGCTTGCTTTGATGCGGTTTGAGTACATCTGTCAGAATAAACTCCATGCTGTAAACCAAAACAATTGCTCCAATAGCAACTACAAATATTGTTACGAAGTAAGATGGCTTTCTTTTAATTCTTTTAACAAAAAGCACGATTGAAAGGCAAGAAACTAATGCCAAGCACACCAATTCCGATAGTTACCTGATAAATTTCTCCTTTAAAAAACAGTGTCAACACAAAAAAGAAAGTCAAAACCAAACCTAGAATAATATAAATTGGAGGAAGTCCTTTTACGTACATCACAATGAAAAATGCGCCAAAAACCAATGCAGAACCTGTATCGCCCTGCAAAATAATCAGACCCATTGGAATTGCCACAATAATAAATGCGCCAATATGATGGAAGAAATTTTTGAGTTTGATGGTTGGGAAATCAATATAACTCGCCAATGCCAATGCAGTGGAAACCTTGGCAAATTCGGAAGGTTGGATTCTCACTCCGCCAACCTCTAGCCAAGATTGCGCTCCCTTGATATCCCGTGCCAAAAACATGACTGCCACAAGCGAAATCACGGAAATTAAGTAGGCAGGAATTGCCAATTTCTTGTAGAATCGGAAATCGAGCAACATGATTGGGATAATAACTAAGAAAATGCAAACTACCAATCCACATCAATTGCTTGCCAGAATTGACAGAGAATGAAAAGATACTCTGCACATTTTCTGGGTCAAAAACGGCTGCGTAGATATTTATCCAACCGAAAATTACCATGACAAAATAAACGGCAATGGTAGTCCAGTCGATGGATTGTGTGAGTTTCTGGTCTCTCATTTATGGAGATAGTGAATTTGGTAAGTTGCTAAAGCAAAGCTAAATCAAGCTTGACAAGATTTAGAGTTTCGCAACTTAGTTTTATGTATTTTTAAAGGATTCAAAACTATCCATTTCTATTTCATCAACTCATTCAGCGCTTTCTCAATTCGTTGTTTCTCACTTGCCTTTGCTTGCCCAATTGGCGGAACAGCCCTTTCGTGGCAATCTGCTACGGCACAGGTTTCGCAAGCTTCATTTACCAATTTGATTCTGACATTTGGAGAATTCCAGAATCGAACCTTCCGCTTAAATTCGTCATCTACCACAAAGCCGATTGTGAGACTGCAATTCACATCTGGAGTCGGATTCATGGTTCGGGCAAGAGAAATACAGAAATATTGCTTTTGAGAATCAATATAATTTGAGATTTGCGCTCCGCAAACAGGCTTATCATAAACTCCATTCTTTTGCAACTCCACCAAATCCCTGACTACATGAATGGAAATCCACCTTCGGCAGTAATGTGCATTGCTTACGGTGGCATGAGGAGGGTGTAAACCTGCCAAATGTAATTCTTTGCTCAGTCGGAATTTATCTTCTGTTGAATTATGGTTTAATCGGAGGTAAAAAAGTCGGTTCAATCCCAACCGTGGCAAAAGACTGGTTAATCTGTGCATGAACATTTCAGGAGAAGCGTTATATTTCTCCATCATTTCCACAAATTTTTCTGGTTGCCACTCACTCCAGTTAAGCATATTTTTCAAGTCTGCATTCAGTTCTTTTTGGGGAATGAGCAATGCACCAGCGAAATAAGTTGCCTTGAAATTGTTGAGTAATTCCTCAAAAGAATTTGCATTCGTCCACGAATAGGTATAAGAACGTTCGGAGTCGATTCCCAAAGAATGGTAGCCAACTTCCCTACTGAAAATAAATGCTTTTTGCTGATTGGTTAATTTCTTATTGATCAGCATTTTAGTCGGCTTTTTCTTTTGGTGAGTACGTAGCGAAAAGACCTTTAACTCTTCGTGAGCTCGAAAGATTTCTTCGTCAACTTCGTAACCAATCTTGTTCTGGATCACCTCGGACAACTCTTCCAAAGTAGGCACTCTCCCACCCCAATACTCTTCTCTGACTGCATCGGCTTCATTCTCCAAATCCTCAAAATAATTATCATACATCTGCTGATAAGAGCGCAGATGCCGAGAAATAGAAATTCTCCACCGAAACATTATAATGTCTGGAGATTTCAATCAACGTGCTGATGAATGCGTTCAGCTTATCGGGTGCACCAGAAATCAGTTCGAGAATGTGGCGTGGTTCAAGTCCGAAAATATCCAATGGGAGTTCGGAAAGAATATTGGATTTGAGCAAATCTGCCAGTGGAGCGAATTTGCGATCTAACTTGAGGGAAACCAACCAATCGTAAGAAGTGCCAAGCGAATCTGCCAAACTACTGATTTTGTTTGCTTTCGGATATTTCTTCCCTTTTTCAATTTCGTTGATGTAAGAAACGGAAATTCCTGTAAGTTTGGAGAGCTCCGAAAGAGAAAGGTTTGCGGTTTGACGAAGCAATTTTGCTTTCAGTCCGAAAATGAGCTTAATGTTCTCTTCTTTTACCATTATTTCTGAATTGTAATCTTTTCTTGATTTGCCTAACTCTTCACCTTAAGACTCTGAAAATATGGAATTCGTTTACCACTAGCTGAAGCTAGTGCATTGAGTTCTAAGTTCTGGTTGGTATTTTTTGGAATATTTTTTTCTTCTACAAAGCAAAATTTTCAGTGGTTCGACATTTCGACATAGCCTAGCTACGGCTAAGAATTTTAATGCAGTAGAAGGAAAAAAGATACATAAAATACAATCACGAACTTAGGAATTGATGCACTAGTGACAATTGAATCGGCACTCAGAAAGCTATTCAATTGCATCCATCTTCAGATGGATATTTAGGATAATAACCCCAAAATCATACTTAAAATACAGTTTTGGCTAAAGTCTTAAAGTAGAACTAAGGAACGGAAAATAAGACTGTTGACAAATTTACCAAATTCTTATTCGGCAAAAGGCAATTCAGCGAAATTTCGTTATACCACCCGACTAGTTAATCATAAATTCCTTTTGGAAGGATTAAAGTATTCTCGGTAGAAAAATATTCTGACATCAAATGACTCCATTGCAACTGATTTACCTCTTCAGGAACGATTTCATTATTTCTCGATTTGAACATTACCCCATCTCATCGGTAGGTAATCCCAAATGTTTCCCATACCATTCTCTAGTGGCTTTTGGATTGTCCGATTTGAAAAACACACCGCCAATTCCAGTTACTCTTGGTTCTTTCTTCTTCCACTGCATTAGTTTAGCTAGTTAAAATCTAAACCGATTTAGCAAACCTTGACTCAATCACAACCTAAGCATTCGATAAGAAATAAAGGCGATTCGCAATGAATCGTCTTTCAATCAATTTACAATAATATTCAAATTACTAATATTCGTCTTCGTTGAAGAAGAAATCTTCTTTAGTCGGATAGTCTGGCCAAATCTCTTCGATATTCTCGAATGGCTGTCCATCATCATCCAATTCTTGTAAGTTTTCTACTACTTCGAGTGGTGCGCCTGTTCTGATAGAGTAATCTATTAACTCTTCGCCCGTGGCTGGCCAAGGTGCATCTTCTAAATACGATGCTAATTCCAGTGTCCAATACATAATTTATCTAATTTTAATTTTATAATTTCTTTATCAGGATTGTATCATACCAACAGTTTTCACTGCCATGATGTTCCGAGTAATCATTGTTTTAACACCCCAAACTTTCATAGATTCTTCCCCTCAATTTTGGCGCAAAAATATAAAAATAATCGAGAAAACCTAATTTAAGTTTGTTTTTATAAAAAACAACCCTGTTTTTCATTTCAACGAGAAGGCAGGAAATATGTTTTGTTTGATTCATGAATAAATCCACTTAAAATAAAATCCTGCTTCGGATTGCTCCAAAGCAGGATTTTAGAAAGTAGTTGGTTAGCTAATCTAAGTACAAGTAAAAAATAGAAAGATAGTAGAATAGCAAAGTATTTTACTGAAAATCAATTCTTTACAGAAATCTAATCTAATAGTATCAATTAAATATTGACATTACTTATTACTATTACTTCTGAATCATCAATCTCTTTACACCTACTTTGCCGTCAATCTGCACTTTCACAAAGTACAGGTTTGGACTAAGTGAGCTTAAATTGATTGACTGATTATTTAAATCATTGAGTTGTTTTGTGTAAACGACTCTTCCTGTCAAATCCATCACTTCTACTTGGATGTCTTTCGCATTGGAAATAGCATTCAAATTCAATGTGAAAGCTCCTTTTGTAGGATTTGGGAATACTTCTAATTGGCTAGAAAGCAAATCATCCACTTCCAATCCTGTTACCACTACGGTTTTGCTTGCCATATCATTCTCACAAGCAGTAGAAATTGCAGTCAATTCCACCGTATAACTTTGGAAAGTAGCGTAAGAATGTGTCGGATTCACTTCAGTATTTAATGCTGTTCCGTCTCCGAAATTCCAAGAGTAGCTATCTGCATTTGTAGAAGCATTTGTGAAATCTACATTCAAAATATCAGAAGAACTTCCTTGCACGAAACTGAAATCTGCTGTAGCAGAATTGTTTACCGTTACCATTGTTTCGGCTGTATTACTCAAACCATCTTTTGTAACAGTTACTTCGTAAGTTCCTGATTCGGTAACTGTCAAAGTCTGAGATAGTTGCCAACACAGTCTGTTTCGCCTTGCTTGTTCCAAGAATAAGAATCAGCTGTTACGCCAGCATCCAAAGTTGCATCATCGCAAGATGTTACATCAGCCACATCAAACATTATTGGAGTCATGAAAACTGAATCGTCATTTCCGCAAAAACTGGAAATAGCTGAAAGCGTAACCGTATACTGCCCAGCAGTTGCGTAAGTATGAGTTGGATTCATTTCAGTACTTGTTGCTGTTCCATCTCCGAAATTCCACGAAATACTTGTTGCGTTTGTAGAAGTACTTGTCAACTTCAATAGTCAAGCCATTCTGCTTCGTAAGTAAAGTTTGCAGTAGCCGCTTGATTCACAGTTGCCATGGCTGTAGTTGAACCAGTTGCTCCATTTTTCATTACGGTAACTTCATATTCTCCAGATTCGGTAACTGTCAAGTTTGCTCAGTTCCCAATTCGGCTAGTTTCTCCTACTTTGTTCCAAGAGTAAGTCGCATCTGCAATGTTTACTGAAAGTGTTACTTCATCACAAGCAGTTGCGTTTGCTACGAAAGGAACAATTTCAGAACCTCCAATTACTAATACTATCTAAGTGTAAATCATATCATTCCCATCGAATATTGTTCCTGTAGTTGCCTAAAAAGCCTATTACAACATCTTGATTTGCAAATGCGCTTAAATCAACTGTTTTTGTCTTCCATTATATTTGTTGGGCTATTTGAAGTTTCTGGCCCATAAGCCTGAACAATCAGTACTATCTGCTCCGCAATTGGAAAATACTACAATTTCCAATTTATCATCAGAACCCATAGAAGTGACATCTGTATTTGATGTACCTGTAACCGCAGTCTTAAAAGTTACTACAGGATTGTTACCTAACTTTATTATAGGAGATTTGATATAATCTTTTTTGTGAAACATGAATCCACCGAAAGAGGTAAAATCATCTGTAAACATATCAATTACTGCATTTCTGTTTCCATCAAATCTCTCTGCAAAAGTCCAGTAAGACCCTGTTGCATCTCCATTAGTTGGATAATACGGGTCTACCCTCTCTTCTGTCCATCCTTCAAAATTTTCAGCTATTGAAGATTGAGTTCCAGTATAGCCATTAAAATCAACAAAAGTAACTGGCTCAGTGTTTGCGCCTGACACTCTCGAAATATTTGCAAGCGTATCATTACTCGTCAATTCATCAGTAGTCAAAGTAGTTCTTGCCGAAAAAACATATTCCCCTATGACCGTCATGTCTATTGTACCCAAACTAACTGTATCTGTCTGCTCCGAAGTTAGGTCTATTGTAGCCGTCAAAGTAGTATTCAAAATCCCGGAGATTTCCACCTCAACCGGCACGTTTGCCAAATCCATTCCACCTAAGTTCTTCACAATTACTTTCACTTCCTCATTCGCTTCATAGCAATTATATGTTTGGAGCATAGGAGTTTGCAACCCTAGAACGGTTACATCATTATCCAAAAGTTCCTTGATTTCAATGTCGTCAAGTTGAATGTAATCGCTAAATCCACCAGAAAAAGTAGTGGCATTGTTGAATCCGAAATAGTAAGAGCCTGTGGTTGAAGGGCTGAAAGATATTGCTACCTCTTTGTATTCAGAATTCGTCAATCCAGTTTCAGACCATAAGATGTTTGTCATTGCTCCTTTGCTTTGCATGTTTCCATAAGCCACCGTAAAATCTTGTGGAGTCAGCAAGCTTCCTGGCTTGTAGAAGAATTTCACACTATAGTTTTTGCCTGCTTCTAGCTGAAAACAAGAAGTGATTGCCCAGACTTCTCCATTATCATCAGGGGTCAATCTCATATATCGGCTTCCTGTATTCGCACCAAAGCTTTGAATAGATATTTCTGAATCTAGCAACCAAGTAGCGTTGATTTCATCCAATTCACTTCCGAACTCAATTCCATTTCTATAAACTGTATTGTTTGTCAGCATGAATGGATTCACATTTTCAAGCATTTGGCTGGAAATTGTATCATTGGCAGTATTTTGATCTGTTGCCAGCGTTGTATAAGCACGAATAGAATAAATACCTGTTGCGGATAAATCTACAGGTAACATTTACTGCGGTAGCAGTTTCGCCTCCATTTGTTGTTCCAGCAACAGTTCCCGTAAAATTTGTAATCGCTCCATCTTGATTTACTTCTACTGTGAAAGGAATATCAGACTGCGCAAGTGCTCCAGAGTTTTGGATAGTAACTGAAACCATTTCAGATGCGCTTAGTCCACAACCAGTATTCGGAGTAGAAAAATCAGTAACTCTAACATCGTTCTCAAGAATTGCATCCACTTTCACATTATCGAAAAAAGAATGGTAAGGAGCATCTTCCGCAAAGCTACTTGTTCCAGCAGGATTTTGATTTCGCTCAATTTTAATTTTTACATTTTGCCCTGAATATGCTGAAAGACTGACGGAGGCCTCTGCAAAATCTGTGGTAACCACTTGGTTGGAATTATCTATCGTTAATAGCGAAGAACTGAAGGTTGCTCCATCGTCAGTAGATACATATACTTTTATACTCTCACCGGCTATTAAGGTGTGAGCTCCTGGCGTGCCAAAAGAAATATTTTTAGAATTTTATACTGGAAACTCAATACCGAATTGGCAGGAATATTTGAAATTTCAGGGGTAACTGCACCTACAGTAAGTACATTTTTTGGAAAGGAAGAACTGTTTCTGACAACCTTGGAATTGTCTATTCCACCACTAGAAAAAGTTTGCAAGGCACTAGTGCTGGTCGTACCTGCCACTTTCCATCCTGTAGGGCTTGAGAAAGAGCCTTCAATGGAGGAAAAAGAAGAAAAACCATTAAAGTCCTCGAAGAAAACCTGCCCCCAAGCCTGCGTACAGCAAACCAGTGCGAGTGAGAAAAAAAGTAAGCGTTTCAACATAATTTATAGAGTTTTGATTTTAAGAATATGAAAAGAAATAACCGAGTGAAGCTAACCGCTCCACTCGGAATTGGAATTGATTATTTTTCGATGAGGAATTTCTTGATTCCCCTACCTTGTTCTGTTTGAATTGAGATAAAATACACGCCCGATGAAAATGTGGAAATATTCACTTCCGCTTGGTTCGGGTTGGAAATCTCGTTTCCAACCATTACGATTTTCCCTGTAACATCTGTAATCTGATAGCCTATGATTTGCAGATTGTTAGAAGTCAGATTGATTTTGGAGTTTGCAGGATTTGGGAACAAACTGATATTTTTGCTGATGGAGCTGTTAGCTAGGCTATTGGCAATGTCCAGATTCACATATTTAGTTACATTATCTAGCCCGTTTCATTGGTGACTTTCAGCGTAATTTTGAAAATCCCACTTTGATTGAAAGTTATTTTAGGATTTTGCTCATTCGATTCAGTCGTTTCACTCGCCTCGAAAATCCATTCCCATTGTGTGGGAGAGTTCTCTGATACATCTATGAATTCAAACTCTCTTCCTGCATACAATTGAAAAGTATCCATATCTGCATCCATTCCTACGACTGTAAAATTTGCCAAAGGAACGGCTGGTGGTGCAGGAACATTCACTACAGGGAAAACCCATAATGCTCTTTCCAATTCCCAATTATCGTTCGGTACGGAGAACTCCAACCAAGTATTTCCGCCATCAAGCAAAGTCCAAGCAGAGTTTTCGTCAACCGCTACTTCATCCATTTTGAGGGCAACCGTATCGCCAGAATCATAATCCAACTCAATTCCTACGTAGAATTTACCGTCTATTCTTACTCTTTTCGTCTAGTTCAATCCAAAGAATTTCATCATTCGCTACACTATTGACCGCATCAGTGGTAGGGAATGTTTTGGAGGCAATAATCTGATCTCGGTTCGTCATTGTTATCATTCCAGATGTTCATTTTTAGTGATCCTGTTCCACTCGCTATTTCAAAACCCAATCCAACCGCTGAAACCTCTTTGAAAGGAGACGGGTCAGCAAATTCTTCGGCAACGGCAATGTCGTCAAAACTGTTATGCCCAGAAACATAACCCCAAATTCCTTGATGTTCAGATGCCAAATCAAATACCTCACTTCCAACTCTATTGTCGAGCGTGTCGGTGTCAAACTCTGGGGCAACCACAATCACGTAATTGCTTCTTATTTTCGTGTTTTGTCCTGCTGGATTTTTAGTGGTCAGGCTGATGTCATAAATCCCTGCTCTTGCATAAACCACGGTCGGGTTTTGCAAATTGGAAGTATCTGGAATCCCATTCTCGAAAGACCAAGCCCATTCTCTAGGCTCTCTCGTGGAAAGGTCAATCAGCTGAATTTCCTCTCCTACCAAAACAGTGTCTGAATTGGCAAACTCTCCGAAAGACTCAATTCTGAAATCAGCTAATTGGAGCTTGAAAGTCGAAGGCATCAATCTCGATATTATCGAACCAGTTCACTGTTCCCGTTCCGTTTCCTGTTTTCACTCGGAATAAGAATTGGATTCCCGTGCGAGTCAAATCTTCGTTGACTGCATCCAACTTCACTTCGGCAGTTGCCCATTCATCTGGGTTGGGAATGAAAATCCCTCCACTTTCAATTTCTCTGTCTGTAGTTGTCAGAGAATCTCCGCCTTTGGACCAAACTGTAGTATAAGTTTGTACCACAATCCAAAGTATAGGCAATTTCAAAAGTATCTAAGTCTGCTAATTCCCAGTCTGAATAGCATACGCATAATCAATAGCAAGTCGCATATTCTTGTTGTCATCAAAGGAAACTATTTTGGTAACTGCATCCATAGTGTATCTGGAAAGGCGAAGTTTGGAGTTGCCAACGCATTTCCACTTTTCCGTAACCTCCAAACACATCGCCATCTACCAACTCCCAAGAACCTGCTGGGTAAAATTCCCAACCCTGATTATTGAAAGCAGTTTGGCTCTCGAAATTGGCGAAGAACAATGAACTCGTTCCTTCAAAGTTTCTGATTTCAATATAATCTTCTACTTCCAAAGTATCGGAATAAGAAGCCGAACTTACAATCAAAGTCGCATCGAAAGTTCCTGTTTGGTCGTAAACCACCTCAGGGTTTTCGCTCGTCTCGGAAGTTCCGTTGATGAAAGTGGCGTTTGGCAAAATCCATTTGTAACCAGTTACTGTTTCTCCACTTCCATCGAAAGGCATGGAGCGAGCCATTGCCGTGAAGGAAACGGGTTCATCTACACAAGTATAAATGTTGCCCGATGGCTTTTCGGCATGAACTAGAGAAATCAGAAATCACTCCTTGAGCTAGGTTCTAGCACTAAAATTATCTATGAAAATATTGTTTCCCTTCCGCTCCTTTGTTTACAACGTAGATTCTTACGGAATTTACGCCACGCAAATCATCCAAATAGGCTTTCACTTCTTCCCAATCGTCTTGTGTGGGAACAAAGGCGAAGTTTTGAGGCTCGGTAGTAATCAATCTGATACCACTTCTTTTCCAAAGCACTTGCTTGGTAAATCCACAATCCAACGAATACCAAATCTCCAAAGAGTCGTATCTTTCTGTAGTTCCAATGGCATCTGTTGTGAGGAAACCAGAATAGGCGTAATCAAATTTCACTCGCATGAAATCCGTATTTTCCGTGTTGATTATTCTGGTAGAAATTATTTCTGGATTGGCACGAATTGTACTGAAATTCGTTGCCACCAAAGATTTGTTTCCACTTCCTGCGCTTGCCAAAGTTCTGACTCTCCAAGCAGTTTGCCCAACTGTGTCCCAATTGTTGGTGGAGAAAAATCCGCTTTCAAAATTATCATGTCATTGAAACTGGCGCATTTTCCACATCATTCACAACCACAAACTCCTGTTTCAGAACCACATCGGTTACGTTGTTGGAGTTGGTTACAGAAAGCTGCTACATCGTAAGTTCCTGCATTGGCGAAGGAAATTGAAATGGCCGAATCGCTGGCGGAAGTTCCGTTCTGGAAAGTCGCTCCGTTGATTGTCCAACTCGTAGCTGGTAACCGTTCCTGCAAGAATCTCGGAAGTAGAATGCAAATTCACGTTCAAATCTGGGCAAGTAATTGTTCTGTCCGAGTTCAAATTTGGCAACTACATCTCCAACCGCTCTTGTTTTGATATTATCAATATACAGTTGGTTGGCAAATTCAGAAGTTACCACAAACTCGTATTGCACTTGGCTGAAATCTGCATTTGAAATGTAAAAAGTCTTATTTTCCCATTCCTCATTGGTTGGCTCAAACCTTCTTTGGATTGGTGCAGTGGCGAACTCAAACCCACTTTCTCGGAAAAGTGTCGTGAAATTATCTCTACAATCAGTCGTATATCTAATCTCCAATGAGTCTGCGGAAATCCCGAAGAAATTCACTGGTGCAAAGGCCAAATCGAAAGAAAGTTCAATGTGCTTAGTTGATGGTAATCTTTCTACAATGGGAGAGCGCAAAACAAGTTTTCTGCCTGCCATGTTGAAATCATAATTTGGGGAAACGATGCTATAATCACTTTCTCCGTAAGCTCCTAATGATGAATCTGATTTTATCCAACCTCTTGGGTCGCCTCTCAATTCCCAACCTTCTAAAGGCAAACCATCAGTTGCGTTGAATCCTTCAAAATCTTGATTTAGATCGTGATTGTTCCCTACAAATTCTATAATAGAAATGTAGTTGGAGACGGTAATTGTATCTCTATCTCCAGAAGTTGCCTCTACAATGAGTTCGGCATCGAAACTTCCTTCGGTGGCATAAGTAACCTGAATTTCGGAATCGGTAGCCGAAGTGCCATTCACGAAAGTGGCATTTGGCAAATTCCATTTGTAAGAACTGATTGCTCCTGCCAAAACTGTGGTTTCATCTTTCAAATTGATGACCGTTCCTATGCAAGACTCAAACTTGTCTGCCTCAAAATCTGCCGAAACATCTCCAATTGGCTTTACTGAAATATTGTCGAGAAAAACATTGCTTCCTCCGAAACTTGTCAAATCGAACAGAAGTTGAATGTTGTCGAAATCCATATCGCTAATGAAAAACTTGTAGGTTCTCCATTCGGTTGGGTCTGGTGTGAAATCCAAAAAGGAAGGGTCTTGCGTGGCGAGGTTGTCTCCACCTTCGTTGAAAAGTTCAAATTCCGTGTTTCCACAATCCGTTGTGTAGCTGATTTTCAGGAAATCTTCTACATTGATTGGGAAACCCAAGCCTTACCGAGTAGGCAATATCCAAACTGATTTCTATATGTTTGGCATCAGTAGTGTTTACTACTTTCGAGCGCAATCTACTTTCCAATGGCTCAACAAATGGATCTAACCCATCTCCGTGATTGACGGCTTTAATGTATTTTGCACCATTTACCAAGGCACTTGTATCTGTAAAGCTTTCCCAAACTACATCGCCTGTATATCTCCAACCTTCGGGCAAAGCCTTGGAGGTGGTTTGTTCAACTGTCTCGAAACATGGCAGAACTATCTCCATCGAACGGAGCAACCACCGTAATAAAATCAGCAAATTGCTTGGAGTCTCCACCCGTAGAAGTAAATACTGTGAGAATGATGTCATAAACTCCAGGCGTATTGAAAACCACACCAATCGCATCTTCTGTAGTTACTTGGGCAGGAGTTCCACCCTCAAATTCCCAAATATAATTCACTTCGGCAGGATTGCCCAAAATGATGGACTCACTGTAGAAGTTGATGGGCGAACCTGCGCAAATTTCTTCAAAATCAGAAGAAATTTGGGCGACTGCGCCTGTGGTATTTTCAATAATAATATTATCCAGATAAACCACATTTCCCTGTCCGCTCACACTTCGGAAAACGAATTGTGCCAAATCCAACCCATTGAAATTTGCCACAAAAGCCTCTTCCCTTCTCCATTGCGAGTTGTCTGTCGGAACGAATTGTGCTGTAGTTGCTGGAGCGGTGCTCAATTCCGCACCGCCTTTTGCCCATAAAATAGTTTCTGCGCCAGAACATGGGTCAACCAAAAGCACTTGCAAAGTATCGAAGCTAGAAGCTCCAAAAAATCCTGTGTAATAAGCATAGGAAACATCAAAAGTGATTTTCACACCTTCCAATTCGTTCTGTACTGAAATTTGGAGAGATAAAATCGGCATCGTTTGGAGAGTTAAAATTGTCGGCAGAAATGGATTTTGTAGATTCAAAACCTGCTCCTGCATATAAATTCCAAATTCCTTCTGTAGTCCACTCGGCTGGCAAAGCAGTCAAATTATCGAAAGGCTCATTTACTGGAAGTGTTACATTTTCAGAGGCTGTTTTCACAACCACTTCCATGTAATCTTCTAGTTTGATTGTATCAATTCCTGCTGCGCTGGTGGCAATTAAGGTTACATCATACGCTCCAACCGAAGCATAACTCACTTCTACATTTGAGTCGAAAGCTGTTGCGGGAGTGCCACCTTCAAATTCCCATTTCAAATCGGTAATGGTTGGATTTTCTGAAAGAATGACTGTGGAGAAATCCTTGAACCTTACAATTGCGCCTGGACAGGCACTATTGGTAGAAGAACTGAAAGAGGCAACCGTCAATCCTTCTGTGGCAACCAATACATCGGAACGAGTCAATGAATCTCGCATTTGGTCGAGTTCCAAAACGGCTCTCACTCTTTCTACCTGACCTTCTGAAAGCATGTTCATACACTCATCATCGGTATAATCCATGTAGTTTTCCCACAAATCAATGGAATTACAGGTTTCTTTCAGTGTAGAAGGGCAACCTCTGGATGGTGTGCTTTGGTTTGGCGTATCTGCCACAAAGTCATCTACTTGGCAACCTGCTCCGTCTGCACCATCGCCCCAAACATGTCTCAATCCGAGCCAATGCCCTACTTCGTGCGTGGCAGTTCTACCTAAATTAAATGGTGCGCCTTCAAGCAATTGTGGAGTGATTACTTCGGCAATCGAGCCAAAATATCTGTAACCAATCACAACTCCATCACCATCTTGTGCTTGTGCAGGCGGAATTCCATCTACAATTGGTTGCTGTGGAAATTGCGCATAACCCAGCAAACCTGCGCCCATATTGGCAGACCAAATATTAAGGTATTTGAAAGGGTCAAATTGCGTGGCGGGTTTCACTGAGAAATTGAAAGTGGCTTGTGTCCATTCGGGTTGTGAACCTTGAAATCGGGTAATTCCTGGCTCTGAAAGCGGATTCCCATCTTCATCTTCCAATGCCAACACAAATTCGATTTCGGCATTTCCTACTATACTAGCAAAACCATCTCTGATATTAGTCTTGTCAGCATTTCTGCCATTGTAATCGTCATTCAGAACCTTGATTTGCGAATAGGCTTGTGCGGCACTAATATTTGCGCCCGTTCCTACTGGCTCGCCACGGTGGATAATGTGAACGACTACGGGAATCTGAACAGTTTCCGCAGTAGTTCTTTCGCTTGCCAATCTGGCATTTCGTTCTAGTAATTTTTCCTTGGAGCAGTCGCTCAAAAGTGGCGAGTTTACTTTGTTGTTTTGGACTGCTCCAATTGTTGGCTTCCTCGAAACCACATCGCTGAATCTTGTCCGTTTTTGCTTTGTTAGATTGAGTGGCTTTTGGCAGTTTTCCTGTATAAGTGCTGGCATTCCGCATTTCTCGGTACTGCTCAAACTCGGTATCGGAAAGGTCTCTGCCCAATTGTTTTTCGAGCGTTTGCTTCTGCTTGGCAACTTGCTGTGGGTTGCCTTCTGATTTCAATTTCAGCTGGGCGGTTGCTCCGAAAGATAAAAATGTGAGCAAAAAAATGGATAATAGTAGTTGTTTCAATTTCATATACAAGTTTTTTTCATATATATTTCTGAGAGCAAAACCCTGTTTAGAGAAGCCCCTTTGAATTTATTATTGAAAGCTAGCATAAGACTTGCAGGCAACAAAAATGGATGAGTACAGATTGTACAATTCGTATGACTTTCGGGACTATTGTAAATATTTTACGATGTGTAGTATTTACAATAAATTGAAAATCAAACACTTACATTAAAATCAATTATAGCTATTGTTGGTAATTTTGCATTATAGGGCTAAAACTGCATGACAAGTAAAACTGCATTTCATTTTGAATTTGAATCAGAAAAGCCTGCCAAATCAAAAAGATTCAGCAGGCTTTGATATTTTCATTTGTACTACTATGAATTTTTGAAATCATTTTCGTTCCACCACTCGGAAGGCCTATGACCACTCCGAGGGATTCACTTTTTTGTTATATTATAGTAGCATGATTTGCGTTTATGTCTTAGACTTCTCAAAATTAACAGCGTATCTCCGAGCGGGATAAATTTGTGCATAATGTGCACTACATGACAATTTTTCTCAATATCTTAAATTTCAGCTTTTCTACCTCCCCTAACCCCTCCAAAAGGAGGGGGATTTAGCTCCTTCCCCTTTTAGGGCAGGGATTGTGGTAAAATAGTGGCTTTCAAAAATTATCATGTAGTATGTATAATGTGCATAAACTACTCACTCTTGAACAACTTCCGTAGCCACTCATCAATGGACGATGGTGAGAAATCCAAACAAATATTTTTACCAGTTTGTCGTTTTAACCTTCTGACAACCTTGAGGTTGTCAGCTACGAAAAGATACAAGTCCCTATAAAAAACAAAACCCCTTCCAAGAGGAAGGGGATTTAACACTAGGGTAATTCATACCGCACTGAGGCAATTAGTCCACATTATCATGCAGAAATTTGTTGCCTCCCAACAGTTCGTTGTCGCCACTTAGGTTGTACCTAGAGAGGCTGGATTCGGATGAATGCGCTTTTTCGTCTAGCTTCACGCCTTTACGGAGGTAAGCTGGCACGTCTTGCTTCTCTTTGAGTTCATCGTTACTCATTTCTTTCACGAGTTTCAAATCCTCCAATTTCTGCTGGCGCATTTTATATTTTTCTTCTAGCATTCTTTTTTTTTTCGCTTCTTCCTCTTCCGCATCGTAGTCTCCGTACAAATCGTGAACGACTTTTTCAGGAACTTTCTCTACTTTGGCTGCAAAAAATTCATTGGCATTGTCGCCTTCTTCCACTTTCTCGAAGAAGTCGAAATCTGGTGTAGAGCTTACAGAACGTTCCGTTTTCTTGCTGGATTCCAAGTCAAAAACATGCTGTGTTCTAGTCTCAGCCTTTTTTTCAGAACTTCCGCCATCGCTATCGAAACCTGTGGCAATAATTGTAACGCCAATTCCTTTGCCTACAGATTCATCACACGCCTGACCGAAAATAATTTCCGCATCTTCACCCGCTTGCTCCTGCACATAGTCAGAGATTTCCTCGAGTTCTTCCATTTGGAAATCGTCTTCATCGGCAACCACAATGCTCATCAAGATATATTTCGCTCCTTGAATATTGGTAGAGTTCAAAAGTGGAGAACTCAATGCGGCTTCGGCTGCACGTCTCGCACGGTCTTCGCCTTCGATAATGGCAGAACCCATCACTGCTTGACCTGCGCCTTGCATAACCGTTCTGACATCTTCAAAATCTACGTTGATATTTCCAGAAACCGTGATGATTTCGGCAATGGATTTTGCCGCTCTCAACAACACATTATCTGCCTGAGCAAATGCCTCTTTGAAACTTGCTTTTCCGTAAACCTCTCTCAATTTGTCGTTGAGGATTTCCAAAACCGTATCGCAATGTTCACGCAATTCGTTCACGCCATCATCGGCACGTTTCGTCTTTGGCTTTCCTTCAAATTTGAACGGGCGAGTTACGATTCCCACCGTGAGGATTCCCAATTCTTTCGCCACTTCGGCAATCACAGGAGCAGCACCAGTTCCAGTTCCACCGCCCATTCCTGCCGTGATGAACACCATTTTGGTGCCATTACCCAACATTTCTCTAATTTGCTCTTTGCTTTCCTGAGCGGCTTTCATGCCAACCTCAGGCTTTGCTCCTGCTCCCAATCCAGCTGTCAAATCCAACCCAAGTTGGATTCTATTTGGCACTGGGCTAATGTTCAATGCTTGCGCATCGGTATTGCAAACGTAGAAATCTACGCCTTTAATTCCGCAACGGAACATGTGGTTTACTGCATTACTTCCACCTCCACCAACTCCAATTACTTTGATGATTGAGGTTCCTTCTGCGTTTGGATATGCGAATTCGTATGTTGATTCCATGATATTTATATTTTTAGACCAACGATTAACCATGATTTTTTAGATTATCTTGATTAACCGTGATTATGTTTCTTTTTAAATGGTGCATTCTGCGAATGCGAATTATTCTACTCGACTCAGAGAGTCAAGGTACAGAACTACTTTGTGGACTAGAAGTCCGTGAAATAATAAGTATCAAGTTTTTGTTTCCTTTGTCTCAATACCTGATACTCAATACTCAATACTAATAGCTTGCTTTGTCATCAAAATCATCAATGAGTAGCTCCTTGGTTTTCTTCAAGAATGTGTTGAAGAAGTCTCCTCCATTTGCTGGCGTTTTTCCTTTCACTTTGGATTTAGCTCTGGCAGAAGTGTCCTTTTGGGAATACTTCACTACTTCTTCCGAGCGGATTTCGTCTCGGTCGTCTAATGAGCGGAATCCAGCCAAAACAAGACCGATTGCCGTTGCGTACATGGGCGATTTCACTTCTTCTACATCGCATTTGCCCAAGTGTTCGTTCGGGTAGCCAATGCGAGTGTCCATTCCTGTTTTGTACTCAAAAAGTTGCTTCACATTTTTCAACTGCGAGCCACCTCCAGTAATTACCAAGCCTCCTGCCAAACGGTTTCTGTAACCCGAACGGTCAATTTCCACCATTACCAAATCTATAATCTCTTCCATTCTCGCCTCAATAATGTGCGAAAGGTTTTTGCAAGAAATCTCCTTTGAAGGGCGATTTCTCAAACCTGGAATGGAAATCATTTCGTTTTCATTTGCCTCGACTGCCAATGCTCTACCGAATTTGGATTTCAACAATTCGGCTTGATTTTGCATGACCGAGCAACCGTGTTTAATATCTGTGGTTATAATATTTCCACCAAACGGAAGTACCGCAGTATGTCGGATAATGTTGTCCTCGAAAATGGCGATGTCAGTTGTACCACCTCCAATATCAATTAGGGCAACTCCAGCTTCTTTTTCCTCTTCGCTCAACACAGAAAGGCTAGATGATAATGGCTCCAAAATAAGCATATCAATCTCCTGCCCTGCTCGCTCCACACATTTTTTAATGTTGCGGATTGAGTTGGTATGTGCCGTTATCAAATTGAAATCAGCTTCCAACTTCACGCCTGACATCCCGATTGGGTCTTTGATATTTTCCTCGTAATCCACCGTATAATGTTGTGGCATCACGTGAATAATCTCCGAACCCGGTTCAGTTACGATTCTGTACATGTCACCCGTAAGCCTGCTGACATCTTCGAGTGTAATCTCATCATCATTGGTGGAGCGAGTGTAACTTCCGTGATGTACGGAACATTGGATATGCTTTCCGGCAATTCCTACATTCACTACGTTGATTTCAATTTTTGAACGTTCGCTGGCTTCTTTCACAGCTTGGCTGATGGCGGCAACGGTCTTGCTGATGTTGCTGACCACGCCTTCTTTCACTCCATCGGAAACGGCTTTTCCCATTCCCATGATTTCGAGCTTCCCGAATTCGTTCATGCGTCCGACTATGGCACAAATTTTTGTGGTGCCGATGTCGAGTCCGACTACGATTTTTTCTTCCATTTTAGTGTAGTTAATTATTAAACCCTAGTTTCAGATAGTAAGTTGGTGAAATAGCAAAATGGTAAAGTTTGAAAGTTTCAAATTTTCCTTGCTATTTCATTTTTATATTTTTGACCACGATTTGTGGGATTTCCTTGATTTCTCTTTGTGAGCAAGCTCACTTGCGGACTAGAAGTCCGCAGTACATTTTTTTCGTTTAACCTTCTGACAACCTTGAGGTTGTCAGCTACTGTTTATTTACTTTCAAATTTGCACATCCACACATTTTCAAATTCTTTTCTTCATCATCGCATCCCATTCCATGGCGGAACACATTAACAAATCAACACATCATCTTTATTTACAGACGATTTGTCCTTCAAATTGGAGTTTGACGGTTTTGTATTCATTCCATCCTTTTTTTGGGATGATTTCTTCGTAGAAAGTATTCAGTTTGGCAAATTTCCTATCGAAGTCTTCTGCTTTTCCGAACTCAATTCGTTGGTTTCCTACTTGTGGGTGGAGTGTGATTCCCATCCACTTGCTGATTTCAAGTTGCGTGATTTGCGAGGAGAGGAAATCATCTTCGTTGACATAATCAATTAGCTTGGAGATTTTCTTCCCTTGCTTTCCTCTCAAAAAAGTTTCGGACAATAAACTATCCGCTCCCGAGCCTGTAATCAGCATGACTCTCGCTGTATAATTTCTGGAAAGTGGCAACAGATTTCGCTCTCTGCTGATGTATGCGCCTTTTCCTGAAGTTGCCATTACTCGGGCAATTGGCTCATCTTGCTGCACATCAATTACCAAATTCCCTCGAATGTCTCTCGATGCTTGCACTTCTTTCACGAAACTATATCTCAATAATTCCTTTTCGAGTAAGGCTAAATCCACCACTTTATTGGTAACGGAATCTCTATTTTCTTCTACTACTTCCAATATTGCCTTTCGCAATCCTTCCTCATCCACAAAGTGATTTCCACTTTCATCCAAATTCACGACTACCTCGCCAATTTCTTGATTGGAAACCCATTCGGTAGTGGCGAAAGCAACAATGGCAATCAGTGCAATGACTGAAAGCGTGATTGTTAGGATGGTTTTTGTGTTCTTCATTTCGATTTTGTTTACGGCAGACAGAGTCTGCTTTTTCATTTTCGGCACAAGGTCAGAGACCTTGCGCCAGTTTTACTTAGCAACAAGTTACTTATTTAGCTGTTGGCTGGCGCAGGTTCTAGAACCTGTGCCGACTATGGAAGTCAGACTCTGTCTGACATTCTCAACGCAACAACTCTACATCCATCACTCCTGTTTCTCCTGCATAAATTCCTGCACTCGAATACTGATAATCTTCTGCCGTATAGCAAATCCCTGCTCTCACAGGATTTTGGTGGATGTAGTTTATTCTACTTTCTACCATCTGATTGGTTTCTAGTGGAATTGGATGGTTTTCGTGAATCCAAACCTTACTTGTTTCATTTGCCGAAGATTTTCGTCCTTGGCTTTCGATAATCCAAATCATCCAGTTCTTTCTACTTTCTACCTCATCTGCCTTTAGTGTTTCGTACAAAATTTTTGCCGTGTATCTTTTGAAATCTCTAATCATTGCGGCTAGCTTCTTATTCGGACTTGTGCGTAAAATCATATGAATATGATTCGACATAATTACATAAGCGTGGATAATTAGTCCTTTGCGCTGCACACAGAATTTCAGATTTTCAATGATGATTTCTTTATACCTTTCCCTACTGAAAAGGTCAATCCATTCTACTAATGTCATTGTAATGAAGTGCGGAATATCACTGTCTGTAAAGCGGTATTTCGTACTCATGGCTTTTTATTTTAATTTATATACAACAGACAGAGTCTGTTCTCCATTTTCGGCACAAGGTCAGAGACCTTGCGCCAGTTTACCTGCGAGCAAGCTCTTAGCAAACAAATTACCGCATCAACACATCCTTTATTCCCTCAATAAACCTATCAATATTTCCTGCTCCGATGGTTACTAAAAGTTCGGGTTGGAGTTGGTTAATGGTTTCAATCAGTTTTTCATCTTTCACAATATTTACCTGTTTAGCTTCTATTTTATCCAATAGCATTTGGGAGTTTACGCCTTCAATTGGTTGCTCTCTTGCTGGGTAAATCTCCATCAGTAAAACTTGGTCGGCAATGGATAGGCTTTTGGCAAATCCATCGGCAAAATCCCGAGTTCTTGTGAATAGATGTGGCTGAAAAATGGCCGTCAATTTCTTGTTCGGATATAGTTCTTTCACACTCGATAAAAATGCTTCTACTTCCGTAGGATGGTGTGCGTAATCATCTATATAAATTGTTTTTTCTGACTTTATAATGTATTCAAATCTGCGTTTCACTCCTGAAAATGAGGCAATTCCCTGCTGGATTTGCTCTGGTTCTAAACCTAGCGAGAGGCAAACGGCTATGGCGACAGTTGCATTTTCTGCATTGTGTCTGCCTGGCAATTTCAAGACCATGTTTGCGACTTCGTTGGCATCGTCATCTACGGTAATTCCAAAGTGTGACTCTCCGTTTTTGATGGTCAAATCCTCTGCTCTGAATGCGCCTTCTTCCACTCCATAAGTCCTTACTTCTACGCCTTTTTGCAGTTTGGAAAGCACGTCTGAGGTTACTTTTTTCTGAATGAAAAGCACTCCTTCTTCCTTTAACTTTCCTATGAAATCAGCAAAGGATTTTTCGATTGCTTCGGCACTTCCGTAAATATCCAAATGGTCTGCTTCTACCGAAGTTACAATGGCAATGTCTGGATTGAGTGTCAAAAATGAACGGTCGAATTCATCTGCTTCCACCACTACAACTAAATCTTCCTCTGGATTTTGATTGATAAGTAGATTCGTTCCATAATTGGAAGTTACTCCACCCAAAAACGCTACGAAATTCTGATTTGCCGATTTCAGAATATGGGCAATCATGCTCGAAGTGGTGGTTTTCCCGTGAGTTCCTGCTACGGCAATCGTGAAATTTTTCTCGGTAATCAAACCCAACGCCTGCGAACGTTTCAATACTGTAAAGCCTTCTGCTTTCAGCCAATTCAATTCTTTGTGTTCCTGCGGAATGGCAGGCGTGTAAATCACTAAAGTTTCTTCTTTACTCTCTAAAAATTCGGTTGGAATTTGTGCTACAGAATCTTCGAAGTGAATTCGCAATTCCTTCTGTTGCTAATGACTTTGTCAGCTCAGTTTCGGTTTTGTCGTAACCTGCCACTTGCTTGTCATTCGCAATGAACCAGCGGGCAATGGCGCTCATGCCAATTCCTCCAATTCCGACCATATAGATTTTACTGTATTTCAACCTTGATTTATGAGATTTTCTTGATTTAATATGATTATTTAATTGTGCATTCTGCGAATGCTAGTTTTTTACTCGACTCAGAGAGTCGAGATACGGTACTTCTTGTGTTGCGTGAAGGGAATCTCGCACTACTTCTCTTTTTCATTCTCAAATTTGCACATCTACACATTTTCTAATTCTTTTTGTCAACACATCTTCAAAACCTCTTCTGCTATTTGTCTGCTTGCGTTTGGTTTGGCTAATTTCTTTATGTTTTGAGCGAGTTCGTTTTGCTTGGTTTCATCTTTTAATAGTTTCATAACTTCGTCAATCAGGATTTCTCTTGCTTCTGAATCTTTTACCAAAATTCCTGCATTCTCCTTTTCCAAGGCTTTGGCATTTTTGGTTTGGTGGTCTTCTGCCACATTGGGCGAAGGCACAAATATGGATGGCTTTCCTGCCAAGCATAATTCGGAAATGCTCAAAGCTCCAGCTCTGGAAATTACCACATCGGCACAGGCATAAGCGAAATCCATTCTGGCAATGAAAGGCAACAGTTTTGAACCCTGATTATTAGGATTTCCTTGATTTTCCTTGATTAGATTTACACTCGCTTTGCTCGTATTTACCATTCCCAATTCCAAGTTTTCAAAGCCTTTTGCTTCGGTCAATTCTTTTACGATACTTTCGTAGTAGAATTTGCCTGTTTGCCAAATTACTTGGTAGCCTTCTGCTAACAATTTCTCTACTCCTGCTTTCAAACTTTCATTCAGCGTGAGTGCGCCTAAACTTCCGCCCAAAACCAAAAGCGTTTTCTTTTCTGAATCCAACCCAAAATGCTGGTAGGCTTCTGATTTGATACTTTCCAACCCTAAAATGTCTTTCCTGACTGGGTTTCCTGTGAAGATGATTTTATCTTCTGGGAAATATTTGCCCATGTCTTTATATGCCACACAAACCTTATTTACCTTTTTGGCGAATAATTTATTTGTCAGACCTGCATAGCCATTTTGCTCTTGAATGAGTGTGGGAATTCCCTTACTCGTTCCTGCTTGCAACATGGCTGCACTTGCATAACCACCGACTCCAACAATTGCATTTGGCTTAAAATCTTTCACAATCTTTCTTGCTTTGAGCCAACTGCTCGCCACTTTGAATGGGAAATTCCAATTTCTTAGCAACTGCTTCCGTTGGAGTCCGCTAATCCAAAGTCCGATTATTTTATAACCTGCTTTAGGTACTTTCTCCATCTCCATTTTCCCTTCTGCTCCAACAAACAATATCTCAATTGTGCTGTCAATTTCTTTCAGCGCATCGGCAATGGCAATGGCTGGATAAATGTGCCCGCCAGTTCCGCCACCAGAGATTATTATTTTGATTTTATCAGTCAACAGTTATCAGTTATCAGTTATCAGTTATCAGTTATCAGAAGTTGATTTTTTTTGAATGTTGGTGTCAAGTTTCTTGTGTTATTTCTTCTTATTTTTTGTTGATTCTGGTCTTTTTT
Source organism: uncultured Cytophagales bacterium (assembly GCA_963729615.1). Lineage (GTDB taxonomy): Bacteria > Bacteroidota > Bacteroidia > Cytophagales > Flammeovirgaceae > JBLIFI01. Next base: position 132,955 of record CAVSOI010000008.1, on the reverse strand, counting down.
AGAATTGCAAAACAGATTTTTGTGATTTCGTCTGCATCTGCAATCATACTATTTGCTTGCTTTGCTTCTAGGTAATCTGTGTCTCTCATTAGAGAAAGCCAATATTTTGTTTCCAATCCTTCTTTATAGGCAATTGAAATTTTACTTGAAAAATCGGCTTCGGAAATTGCTCCGTTTGCTTCTGACACGTTCGCACCTATTGATGTTCCACTCCTAAGAAGCTGTTTTGACAATACGAACTCTTTTACATTCTTTGTCAGATACTGATATGCTCTTACCGTTCGAATTGCGAACTTATAAGACTTGTCAAATAAATTGTTTTTTGGAAGCATATTAATCTAGGTTTAATAAAAAAACTATTTACTGCTTTACTGTTTGCTGATAACTGTTTACTGACCGAACCGTTGCTTTGAACAAATCCACTTTATCGTCTTGGCTTCCCATTCGGCTGACGCTGATGAGGATTCCCATGGTCATTCCTGTGAATAATAATGAGGTTCCTCCCATGCTTAATAATGGCAATGGCAAACCTGTGATTGGCACAATCCCGACTACTACTGCCATGTGAATGAATGCTTGCAGAATCAAGCTGAAAACTAATCCTGATGCGAGTAACGCTCCGAATGAGCCTCGACTTCTTCCTACAATCAACATTCCTCTATAAAGCAAAAGCAAGTACAAACCTATAATGACCATTGCTCCTAAAAATCCATATTCTTCTACCACAATGGCGAATATGAAATCTGAATAAGCGTGCGGGAGAAAGTTTCGCTGAATGCTATTTCCCAATCCTTGACCTGCAAATCCACCTAAAGCGATGGCAATATTCGATTGCTGTGCGTGGAAGGGAAGTTTTTCATCTGTGGATGAATACATTTCCAATCTGCTCGAAACCGTTCCGCCTCGCTGGCCGAATGTGAATGCCATAACTCCTGCAATTAAGCCAACTACCGCTAAAGAACCCAAATATTTTAATGGCACTCTACCGATGAACATAATCAATCCGCAGGTCAAGAACAGAAGCACTCCAGAGGAAAAATCACTCATGGCAATCAATCCGCAAATGACTCCACACCAAATCAGCATGGGTACGATAGCTTTTTGGAAATCTTGTATCGAATTTTGCCTTTTAGAAAGCATGCTTGCCAAATTGACTATCAATGCGAGTTTTGCTAAATCCGCTGGCTGAAAACTTTGATTTACGAACGGAATCAAAATCCAACGAGACGCTTCATTTACAGTCATTCCGAATTTGAGCGCAAAAATCAATAATAGAGCCGAGGCAATGAGCGCAAATCTTGACAAACGAGCATAATATCGGTAGTCGATTTTGTGGCAGATATACATCGCTCCTAATCCTAGCACAATCAGAAATATGTGCTTCAATAAAATCCGCTCATTGTCTCCACCCGCACTTTTGTATGCCAGGGCACTTGTTGAGCTATAGACCAATAAAATGCTGAATAGAGACAGCACGATGGCAATTGCCCAGATGATTTTATCGCCTTGGAGGTTTTTGCTGATATTTTTTATGCTTGTTTCCATATTCAATTAGTGAATTGGTAGATTGTCTTTTTTACTTGATTGGAACACGGACGCAAGCGTACACGGGCTTTGCGTCACAGATTAACACGGCTTCTTTCAAACGTTTTTATTCATTTGCTTATTCCCACATTTTCTAATTGTTTCATCACTCCAACTCTTTCTTCAATTTCTGAACTGCTTCCTTAAACTGCTCGCCTCGGTCTTCATAATTTCTGAATAAATCGAAGCTGGCGCAGGCTGGCGAGAGCAGGACGATATCTTTGCTTTCTGCCAAGTGATAGGCTTTGCTAACTGCCTCATTTATGTCTTGCGTTTCGTCAATAAAGCTGACTCTTTCGCCAAAGAATTTCATTAGTTTCTGATTGTCAACTCCTAGGCAAATAATCGCTTTCACATTTCGCTCTACCAACTCCCGAATTTGCTCATATTCGTTTCCTTTGTCCACTCCGCCCACAATCCAAACTATTGGCTTTTTGAAACTGTCCAACGCATAGCTTGTGGCATCTACATTGGTTGCCTTGGAGTCGTTTACGAAAACCACTTTGTGAATTTTGGCAACTTCTTCTAATCTGTGTGGCGCATTTTTGAAGGTTTTCAAGCCTTCTTCAATTTGCTTTTTGGTTACTCCCAATCGCAAAGCAGTCAGGATTGAGGCACTCATATTCATGCCATTGTGCTTCCCTCGGAGTGGCAGATTCTCAAACTGCAACTTCTCAGATGCCTGAATGGAGACTTCTTCTCTATCAATTTCTTTATTTATGTAGCCCAACGAGGGCAAAGTCAATTTGTCTGACTGGTAAAATCCTTCTGTGAATAGTTCCGTAGAAGCGGAAATATTTATCCGGTTCATTTTTCGGGCAATGTTTTCATCATCTGCATTGTAGATAAAAACATCTCCGATTTGCATGTTTTTTACAAGTTGAAATTTGGAGTCAATGTATTTCTCCAATTCATAGTTGTATCTATCCAAATGGTCTGGCGTGATGTTGAGCAAAATCCCGATGTTTGGTCGGAACTTTTGAATATCATCCAATTGGAAACTGCTGACTTCCAATACGAAATAATCGTAATCTCTTTCCACCAATTTACGAGCGAAACTTTCGCCAATATTCCCAGCCATTGCGACATTGAATCCTGCTGTTTTTAACAGATGATTTGTGAGGAGTGTGGTGGTTGTTTTCCCATTCGTTCCTGTAATGGCAATGATTTTTGCTTTCGTAAATCTGCTAGCAAACTCGATTTCGGAAATGATTGGCAACTTTTCAGCTTTCGCCAACTGCACAATTTCCGCCTTGTCGGGAATGCCTGGACTCTTCATCATTTCATCTGCATTCAGTAGCTTCTCTGCCGAATGTTTTCCCTCTTCAAAATCTATCTTGGCTTCTTGTAATTCCTTTTTATAATTCTCTTTTATCTCTCCGCCATCTGACACAAATACTTCGTAGCCTTTCGCTTTTGCAAGCAGGGCTGTTCCAATTCCTGATTCTCCTGCTCCGAGGATAGATATTCGATATTTAGATTCAGTATTGGTCATTTTATTGTGCTTGGTTATTTACTAAGCTTTATGAATATTTTTTGATTTACGATGTACGATGTACGAGTTGATTTTGCGAGGTACGATGTACGAATTACGATTACGATTGATTTTTCATTATTTTACTTATCTAATTTCCTTTACTTTTATTATTTTGCCTACTTCTGATTGTTCGAATTGACGATACGAATTACGATTACGATTGATTTTTCATTATTTTACTTATCTAATTTCCTTTACTTTTATTATTTTGCCTACTTCTGATTGTTCGAATTGACGATACGAATATTGATGTGAGTTCATTTGCTTCTTTTTTTAAGTTTTTGATGCCTTCTACTTCATGTGCTTCGTTTAATTCTTCTATCAATTCCAGAAAATATCCAGACTCGTCAGCTTCTTCTTCAATAATTTTCAGTTTATATAGAAAATCGGCAGTAGATTTCGCTCTACATGCTGCCCTATAATTAGCTCCAACCGAACTAGAACATCTAATCAACTGCTTTGCGAATACAAAATTTGCTGTATGCTTTGGCAACCTTCCGCAGAACTTCGCAACGGAAATAGCAAACGCTTTTGTTCTATTTTGAAGTTCCTGTTTTGTCATAATTTTTGATGTAAGAATTACGATGTACGATTTGAATTTTCTTGATTTTGTTGTTCTCTCAATTCTAAACCTTCAATAGATTTACAATGCACGAGACTTCACTTTTTTTTAAATCGTAATTCGTACATCGTAAATCTTTCTATCGAATCTTCAATGTCGCAATCGTAATAATCGCCAGCAAAATTCCTGTAATCCAAAATCTGCTTACAATTTTTGGTTCTGGAATGTTGGATTTTTGATAGTGGTGGTGCAAAGGCGCCATCTTGAAAATCCGTTTTCCTTCTCCGTATTTCTTTTTGGTGTATTTGAAGTAAGCCACTTGCAAAACCACCGATAAATTTTCCACTAAAAAGATTCCGCACAATACGGGAATCATCAGTTCTTTTCGGAGTGAAAGTGCCAAAACGGCAATTACTCCACCCAAACACAAACTGCCTGTGTCGCCCATAAATACTTGGGCCGGATAGGAATTATACCAAAGGAAACCGATGCAAGCTCCAACAAATGCTAAGCAGAAAATCACGAGTTCGCCAGAATTGGGAATGAACATGATATTCAAGTAACTCGACACAATGGCATTGCCCGAAACGTAGGCGAAAATTGCCAAAACCACTCCGATAATTGCCGAACTTCCCGCTGCCAAACCATCCAATCCATCGGTCATATTTGCTCCGTTGGAGACAGCTGTGATGATGAATGTTGCCACCAAAATATAAATCAGCCAAGTCGGCACAAAGGGAATTACTTTGGCATAATCAAACTCATTATGCTTGAAAAACGGAATGGTTGTAATGGTGGAACTATGGTCTGTATATTGTTTCTTTTGCCAAAATCTCCGTTACATTTGATGGAGTCAATTCCTTATCAAAATCCCTGACAATTACGTTGCTGTTGAAGTACAAAACCGAACCGACAATCAAGCCCAATCCAACCTGACCTACAATTTTGAACCTTCCTGCCAAGCCCTCTTTATTCTTTTTGAAAACCTTGATGTAATCATCTGCAAAACCAATTAACCCGTCCAAACTGTGGCAATTAATAGCAAAATGATGTAAATATTATGCAGTTTCGAGAACAACAGAACGGGAACAATAATCGCCAAAATCATAATGATTCCGCCCATCGTTGGCGTTCCCTTTTTCTGCATCTGACCTTCCAAACCCAAATCTCGAACAATCTCGCCAATTTGTTGCTTCTGCAAATAGTCGATGATTTTACGTCCGAAAACCATGGCAATCAGCACCGAAAAAGCAGCAGCCAATAAAGCCCGAAATGTAATGAACTGAAACAAGCCTGCTCCTGCAAGGTTGAATTCCCGTTCTAAGTAGTCAAAAAGATAATAAAACATAGCTTAATTTGTAAATGAGAAAATGTGTCAATTTGAAAATGAATGATGTAGTTGACTTCAATTATTCATAAACTCGATTGACTATTTCCGATTATTTAGCTTTTTGATTAGATGTTGAAATGATTTTGCCAAGCACTTTTTGAATCTCTTCTAAGTCAATCAATAACTTATCATTAAATGGATATTGCTTTGCATATTTGCACAAGCTCAACCAATATTTCGTTTCCTTTGCTTCCTTGTCTGAAATTTTCAATTTGTGAATAAAGTCTTTCAAACTCTCTGCACTTTGAGCCTCATTCACATTTGCTCCAATTGAAGTTCCCGACTTCAAAACCTGATTTGCAATTACGTATTTTCTCAATTCTTCCAATTCAGAAGCGTAGTCTATAATTTGCAAAGCGTAATCAAACGTCAATCGAACTATTACATTTTCTCTGTCCATTATTTCAATTTGTAAATGTGAGAATGTGTCAATTTGAAAATGAATGATAGATTCTAGTTATTCATAAACTCAATTGACTGTTTCCGATTTATTTATATTTTTGGCTGATGTAAAAATGATTTCCCATCACTTTCAGTATCTTTTTCAATTCAGAAGCGTGTTCTATAATCCACAAACGCAAATCAAAGTCATCGCATTGTTTCTAATTTTTTCATTTCCAAATTACCACATTTACGCATTCTCACATTTCCAAATCTCTTCCAAAGTCATCAAAATGCGTTCGTTCTCCCTCAATCTCCTGATAAGTTTCATGTCCTTTTCCTGCAATCAGAATAATATCTCCTTCATTGGCTTTTTCAATGGCTGTTTGGATTGCGTTTCTGCGGTCGGGAATGGTTTTGGTTTTGGTCTTTTGGAATAATTCCAAACCTGCTTCCATGTCTTTCAGAATATCCATTGGATTTTCAAAGCGTGGATTGTCGGAAGTGAGCAAAACTCTATCGCTGAATTTGACGGCAATTTGCGCCATTTTCGGACGTTTTGTTTTATCTCGATTTCCACCACAACCAACTACTGTGATTATCCGCTCGCCTTTTTCACGAATCTGCTGAATCGTTTCCAACACATTTTTCAAGGCATCGGGCGTGTGCGCATAATCCACAATACAACGGATATTTCCTTTCAAAACCACTTGCTCGAATCTGCCACGAGCAGGTTTGATGGCGGAAAGTGCAGTTAACACTTCCTGCGAATCTTCTCCGAGCAAAACGGCAGTTCCGTAAATTCCGAGCAGGTTGTAGGCATTGAAATCTCCAATCAGTTGAAACCACGCTTCCATTCCATTGATTTCCATTTGCAAGCCTTCAAAAGTATTGGCAAGCAACTTTCCTTTGAAATCTGCCATAGATTTCAGCGCAAAAGTATGGTGCTTGCCGAGGCAATTCTGCAACATAATCGACCATCGCCTGTCATCTTTATTGACCAATGCGAAGGATTTTTTAGACAAATTGTCAAAGAACATTTTTTTAGCTCTGATGTATTCATCAAAGGTTTTGTGGTAGTCGAGATGGTCGTGGCTGATGTTCGAGAAAACTGCTCCCTCGAAGTGCAAACCCGCCACTCGCCCCTGCACCAAGGCATGGGAACTGACTTCCATGAAACAGAATTGGCACTTTCGCTCCACCATTTCCGCCAACAGTCGATTGATTGTAACCGAATCGGGCGTAGTGAATTTAGTATCAAGCACTTCATTCTGAATCTTATTTTCGATGGTAGAAAGCAAGCCGACCTGATAGCCTAATTCCTGAAATAAATCGTGCATCAAGGTTACGGAAGTGGTTTTCCCGTTCGTTCCCGTAATGCCCACCAATTTCAGTTTTCTGGATGGATGACCGTAATAATTCCCAGCCATCAAGCCCATCGTTTCTGCCGAGTCTTCTACCTGAACAAAGACCGTCTGCCCTTGCTCTAATTCTTTCGGGAAATCGTCTCGGTTTTCAAAAACCACTGCCGAAACTCCCTTTTCAATCACTTGCCCAATGTATTGATGCCCATCAGACTGCTCGCCCCGAATTGCCACGAACACATCGCCAGCCTCCACTTTTCGGGAATCGAATTGTATGTTATTTATTTTCGTTTCCAAGTTCCCTGATATGGAAACCGTGGAAACTTTTTCTAGTAATTGTTTTAGTTGCACATTTCTAGTATTGAGTAGTGAGTAATTAGTAGTGAGATTTTTTTCTAATTACTTACTACTAATTAGTGTTGAGTTGCTTTCATTTTGGTTGATTTTTAGTGTGGTAATTAATTGGTTTAATTGTTAAAGTTGGTGGTTGGATTGAGTGAATAGTTTGGCTATTTATGTTGCTGTTTTCTTTATGAATATTGTCTTTTTAACTTGATAGACTCACGGAGGCTTCGCCTACACAGGCTTCGCTTCACGGATTGACACGGAAAAAAATTACACTTTTTCATCTTCATATCTGCAAATCCTCAAATCTACACATCCAATCATCGCATCAACAAATCATCTAATCCCCACATCAACCTAACCCATCGTAATGTAAATCATATCTCCTGCTCTAATCGCCCTGCCAACTCGCAAAGATTGTTTCCGAACTCGTCCGCCTGAGCCGATTACCTTGACTGCCAAGCCTTGATTTTCGAGAATGAAAATGGCATCTTTCAAAGTCATTCCCGTTACATCTGGCACAGCATCTTGATTGATGACATTGTTTTTCAACAATACCGTATCACCTTGCACATTGGTATAAACCCAATTATCGGTATTCATCGGAATTGTTTTCACGTTCAGTTTATTGCACAAGCTGTCTCCAAATCAGAGTAATAACCTGAGCGAATGACTGGCAAACTTGCTTCCGCCATTGGAAAATCTTCCAAATCCTGCTCTACCACACCTTCAAACAACCAATCTGATAATTTCCTGAAAACTGGTGCGGCAACTGTTCCGCCATAATGCTCGCCATTTCTTGGATTGTCAATTGCCACAATGCACGAATATTTCGGCTTATCGGCTGGGAAATAACCTACAAATGAGGAGTAGTATTTATCTACATATTTCCCATTTACTACTTTATGTGTCGTACCTGTTTTTCCTGCGATTTTATATTTATCAGTCTTGATGTTTTTAGCCGTTCCATGTTCTATAACACCTTCCAACATTCCCTGTAAAATTCCCAAAGTCCTGTCAGAGCATATTTTCGGATTCATCACTTTGGCAGTAAATTCATCCATTGGAATATGTCCGCCTTTCAAAACTCTTTTGACCAAAATTGGCGTAATTTGCTTTCCATTGTTGGCGATTGAATTGTAGAAAGTCAGCAATTGCAATGGCGAAACTTGCACCTCATAACCAATTGACATCCACGGCAAAGAGCATCCACTCCAAAATTCAGAACCTGGCTTAAATACATTTGGTTCTCCGCCCCCTTTCATTTGGAAATCGAGTGGTTTGGTCAGACCGAATTTCTCTAAGTAATTATAGAACTCCTGCGGTCTGTCTTGGAAATGCCTGAAAACCATTTTGGAAACGCCAATATTCGATGATTTTTCAAACACTTTCTGCACCGACAATCTTCCATATCCATAAGCCACCGCATCGGTCATGATACAATCTTCGTAGAACATGTATTTGCCATCTTCCGTATTAACTGTATCGTCAACTTTAATATCAGTTGCTTCCAACAAAGCCATCATTGAGACGGTCTTGAAAGTAGAACCAGGCTCGGTAACGCCTTGGTTTCCAACTGCATAATTATAGTTTTCTACGTATTGCCCGTTGGAATTTCTTCCCAAGTTCACTACTGCTTTCAATTGTCCAGTTTCCACTTCCATCAGAATTACCGTGCCGTAACTCGCTCGGTTTTTCCTAAGTGCTTCCTCCAAAATCAAAGTAGCTTGCTCTTGGATTTCAATATTGAGAGTCGTCTGAATATCATAGCCATTCTCGGTGTGAACCATCGATTCATCCTCCACGGGTTTCCATCTTCCACCTGCAATTCGCTGATACAATGCCTCGCCATTTACTCCACCCAAAGATTTGTTGAAACTGTACTCCAAACCTCTTCCTCTCAACTCATCGGTTGAATCAGAATCAATCAGAAAACCAATTGTTCTTCTGGCAATTGGATCATAAGGTTGGAAACGTTTATCGACTTTTTCAAACAGCACTCCCCCACCAAATCTCCCCAAACGAAAAAGTGGCCAAGTTCTCCAAATCTTTCCGTTCTTGGTAGGAAACTAGATTCTTTCCTGCTAATCACATAATATCTACTCTTTTTTGCTCTCGCTTCTCTTAATTCTTGGTTGTATTCCTCTGCAGATTTCTCTTGGAAAAATCCAGCCAACTTCACGCTCAACGAGTCAATTTTCTGTTCAAAAGTTTCCTCATCTGCCACAGTTGGGTCAATCGCCAATCGGTAGAAAGGCAATGAAGTCGCCAAAAAGCTTCCGTTATCGCTCAACACATTTCCCCTTGTGGCACGGACTTTTCTATATTTCAAGTCCATTTTCCCTCGCCACACTCCTCCATTTCTCTCCACTAATCACTTGCACCTCAAACATTTTGGCAACCACCAAAGCAGACACCAACACAACTGCTATGAAAGCAACTCTGATTCGGGTCAATATGGATTTTTTGATGCTCATTTTTTTGTTAGTATCAAGTAGAAAGTATCAGGTATCAAGATTTTGTAATAATTTCAGAACTCAACAAGTTGAGTAATACGTTTTTCGGAGTTAGATTATTTGGTAGTGTGAAAGAGGTAAGGCTACTCTATGGATAATTCGGCACAAGCGGACGCTTGCGCTATGGTTTTTATTTTGTTGGCCTTACCAGTTTATCACTACCGATTATTTATTTGACTTTATATGTTTCTTAAATCCATGAAGCATTTTCTGCACTTCGGTTATTTTGTTTTCGGATATTTCAAATTCGTTCTGATTTATAAACTCCAAATTTCTAGCAATTATCATTTGTGTTTCCAATTCAAAACTTGAACCTGTAGCAATTCCCAAAAACTGATTGAATTCTCCATTCGTATTTCTCCCCGCACCTTCGGCTATATTTGAACAAATCGAAACTGCACTTCTTCTCGCTTGACTTACCAATCCATACATTTCTGCTTTTGGTAAATCTCCAGTAATTCTATACACTTCCGTCGCTAAATCAATTGACTTTTTCCAAACGTTCAGTTCTTTGTAGTTGTGCATAATTTTTTAGTATCAAGTAAAGAGTATCATGTATCAAGACTTTCTTGCACATTCAATGTTTCAAAATCAGTTTATAATTCGCCATTCAAGCTATTGCTGTCAATAAATACTTTCCCTCTTTCTTATTTTTTGTCTTGCTACTTGATACTCTCTACTTGCTACTAATTTTAATTATTGGCTGATCATTCGGGTACAATCCCAATTCCCTCAATCTTTCTGCTACACGTACTTTATTACTTGCATTCATGAACTCAAATTTGAGTGTGCTGTATTCCATTTGTTGGATTTTAACATTGCGTTCCAAGTTCCGTGATTTGTCCTGCTAATTTTTCTGCTTGGTGGTTATTGGCAATATAAATCAAGCCCAAAAACGTGAGGTAAAGCAAATACGGCAAATATTTAATTCCCGCATCTTCTCCCATTTTCAGTTTTCTCGCACCCATCCTGTTCCAAAAGCTATTTGGATTTTCTGGTTTCTTCTTCTTTTCTTCCTCTTTGGGCTTTATGTATGTATTTACTGCTGGCACTTTTCTTTTAATTATGAATTAAGATGTAGAATTATGAATGTAGAATTATGAATGTAGAATTATGAATGTATGGTTTTAAATGTATAAGGCACGATTCTATAAACAATACTCACATCCTATTTCAACAATTATTTATCAAATTTGCACATTCCAAGTCTCATTTCCACTTAATTTTTTCATTCATCACATTTGCAAATTCACTCATCTGCACATTTATTCCTTCTCCACAATCCTCAACTTGGCACTTCTCGCTCTCGGATTGATTGCCAATTCTTCTTGGTTGGCAATAATTGGCTTTCGGGTAATTTGCTTGAAAGGTGTTTGTGGATTTCCATAAAAATCCTTTTCCACCTTTCCTTCAAAATTTCCCGAGCGAAAGAAGTTTTTCACAGGTCGATCTTCCAAAGAATGGTAAGACATCACCACGAACCTTCCATCTTCCTTCAACACTTCCAATCCCTGTTCCAGCATTTCGTACAATGCACCCATTTCGTCATTTGTCTCCATTCGGAGTGCCTGAAAAACTTGGGCATAAAATGTATTTTCCTTTCCTCGTTTTGCGTATCGCTTAATTACATTGATTAGTTCACCAGTTGTTTGGATTTTCCCTGCCACTCTCGCTTGCATAATTGCCTTGGCGATATGTCTCGAATTTCTCAACTCTCCGTATTTCCAAAGTACATTTGCCAATTTCTCCTCGTCATAGTCATTCACTATTTCCTTGGCACTCAATTCTTGCGATTGGTTCATTCTCATATCCAAATCAGCATCGTAGCGGATTGAGAAACCTCTTTCCGCTGTGTCGATTTGGTGGGAGGAAATTCCTAAATCTGCGAAAATTCCATCTACTTTTTCAATCTTGTGCAATCGTAAATAGCGTTTCAAATGGCGAAAGTTGGATTCTGCCAAAATGAAGTTATCGCTTTTCAGCATTTCTGCATTTGCTTTCGCATCCACATCTTGGTCGAAGGCAATCAATTTTCCTGTTTCCAGTTTTTCAAGAATCGCTTTCGAGTGCCCACCGCCCCCGAAAGTAACATCCACATAAATTCCGTCTGGCTTAATCGCCAAGCCCTCTAGGCATTCTTCAAGCATGACGGGAATGTGGTACATAGTTTTAGTATCAAGTATTTAGTATCAAGTATCAAGAATTTCTTGATTACGAGGTACGATTTTTATGAATTATTCACTCATAATTGGAACTCTATTAATGTTTCATTCTTACAACCATTCCATCTGCTCAGAATTGGTATTCTACTTTTATTTGCTACATGTCTCACATTTCCAAATCCTCACATTTTCTCATTCTTTTCATCAATCACATCTACACATCATCAAATCGCCACATTTCCTCTTCCTCCTTCTTCCAGCTTTTCCTCAATTGCCAAATTCACTTCAGCCACTTCCTTTGCTTTCTCCTCTAATTTCTGCTTTCTCGCCAAGGAAATTGTTTGCCAGTTTGGAGAATTCTTCTGGGTCGCTGATTAAGTATTCGTCATACATGTCAGGATTCCAGATTTCGATTCTGTTTCCCATTCCCACCAAAATCGCTTCTTTATCTAACTTTGGCGAAACGAGCCATGGTGCGTGGAATTAGGAATCTTCCTGATTTATCAAGTTCAATTTCCGTATTTCCACGAAGGAAATTACGCTGAAACCTTCTGTATTCAGGGTTGAACTCATTTAAAGAGGAAACCTGCTCAAAAATCTTTTTCCACTCATTGAGCGGATAAATGGTAAGGCAAGGCTCAAAACCTCTTGTTACCACAATCGTACTCTCCGACTCTTCGGGCAAGGACGCTTTGATACGGGCTGGCAGAACCATCCGACCTTTTACGTCAATCTTGCACTCATATTCGCTAGAGAAGTACGACATTTTACATTTTTGAATTTTGACTGAGGAGAAGTATGGCTTCATCCTAGTTAAAGTATTGCTTTAGACAAAAGTATGGAAAATTATGGAACAACCAACCACTTTTTACCACTTTCCGCCACTTTTATCCAAAAAATGGTTTAATATTGTAGAAGAAATCGGTTTTGACGGTGGATATAAGGCTAATTCTGTGAAATTTACGGGAATTAATAATCAGATTTATTCTATTGATTATCAAATAATTAAAATTTACAAAGTTAAACAATCACTTTAACTAAAATTCAGAAGTGGAAGAGTCAGCCCAAGAATTGCAACAATTTTCATCGAAAATTACTAGGCGTTCGTCAGAAAAGCATAAATTTGACTGCCTTTTTATGGCAATTTTGAGAAAATGTGGAGTTTGGTGGCAAATTGTGGCGAGGGTTGATTTGCTGATGCGGGGATGGAAAAAAGCAACAATTCTATTCTATTGTTATAAACTCTATGGTATAATAAGGGGCATAACACTTTTTCCCTTACAGAATTACCATTGGCTATTATAGAGACAGGGCATGCCCTGTCTTCTGTACGAGAAGAATTAAGCAATCTTTGAAACATATATAGTGTGATTCAACAATTAGCTTTACCATTGAAAGTTCAAACAGCATCGGCTACCAATTAAAATAGACTATATTAAGGTTAGGAAACCTTGACTAGCGAACTAATAAAGATTATGGATTAGTATGGAGAGTTTTCTTATCTACATATTGGGCAAGATATAATAATGAAGTCAATAATATTTTTAGTAATACTTTTTATCGTTTTGGGATGCGAATCTAAAAAAAGTCAATCTGAAAGAGATATTTTCTATGAAACTGTCTCAGGTTGGGATATTATTCACATCCCTATTGTCCCTCCATTTCGAGCTACTAGCACCTATCCAAATGTTTGGCTAATTACTGGTAGCAAAACGAGGATAAAATTAGATGAAAACAGACATGGAGATATTCCCGTATTAGCATTTGGTGTTGTTCAAGAATACATTTGTGGGTCTACACCAATTGGTTATTCTAATAAGGCTGATAAATGGTTTCTATTCAATACAACAACTTATGAATACGATGAATATGAATCAGAGCAAGGTTTACTTATCAAGCTAGAAAGTTTAAAACTTGAAAAGCCAAAAATAGAATTTTGTGATGTTTACTTTGATAAACTTATCAATGGAGAAACCTGCTATTGGTTTCCCAAAATTAGAAATGAGGAAAAACAAACAGAGAAGGGTTTAACATTATGAAGCTCCACCGCATGAATTTTGGATTGGATTTGCTTGATAATTTATAGGCTATCGTTTTTGATTACATTTGGTGGAATTGCTGATTTGAGGTTTGCCCAAAATTGGCGGAATGGACTTAACAAATAGGGTTTACAGTTTCGGAGGTGTTTATTTCTTCTGACAAATGAAGGCAGTTGAGAAATCCAACCAAAAAAAATAGTTGCTTGAAGTTTGGAAACTTCTAACAGATACAGTCAAGGCTAAGAAGCCTTGACTAGCAGGAAATATAATAATCAAATAGGTTTTATTATACTCGAAGAAAATTGAAATGCTAATTTACTAATACAAATTACCATTTCCCGACAGCTGGAAGCTATCGGCTACGGGTAAAACCTTAATACTAACTACTAAATTTTACTGCCAAACTAGGGGAATTATGGCAAAAAAGACAAATACTAGAAGAACTACTGCGAAAGGCAAAACGACCAAGAAAAGCGAACCGCTGAAGTGGAGCGTGGATTGGAGTTGGCTGAAACCGAACTCTGCATTTTTCAGAGATAGGCGGTTTCGGGTAAGCTTAGGATTGGGTTTAATTACCTTTTCTGTGATGCTCTTGCTTTCTTTCATTTCGGCACTGAACTCGGTGAAGGCCGACCAAAGCGTGTTGCAATCTATTGGAGATGCGGATTTGGTAAATGCAGGTTTGCGGACTCGCAACTGGCTGGGTTTGGTTGGCGCATCGCTCTCGCACCTGTTCATTTATAAGTGGTTCGGGATTGCGGCTTTCCTGTTGCCCCCGCTATTTTTTGGATTGGGCTGGCAAATTGCTTTCAAAAAGTCGATTTTCAATATGATAAAGGCTTCTCAGCTTTCGTTGTTTCTGCTTTTTTGGGTCAGCCTTTTGTTGGGATATATGTTGTTGGTTTCCGATGGCAAAAACTCCAACCTCAACTTTTATGCGGGCGGGATTGGATTCTACTTGGCGAAGGTTTTCAATAGCTTCATCCGAATTGGAACTCCATTTGTTCTGGTGCTTTCGGCTGTGATTTTCGTGATTTATTTCTTCGGATTGAATACAATTTTCGGATTCAAAGACAGTTTGCAGGAGAAAATGGATGGATTGACTTCTGACTCCGACCCGAAGAAGACGAAAGTTTGCAGACTGACGAAAACGAGGAGTTGATGGAGGATGAGAAGAAACCGACTCCGAAGAAAAAAGATACGATTGAAAAAGAGGTTTTCAGTTTCGATGAAAACGACCCGATGGCTGGCGTGATTGATGAAGGCTCGCACGGTTTGATTGTGGGAAGGGAATTGGTTGTGAAGGAGAAACACAATGGCGAAGTGGTTTTGGAAGAAGTTTCCAAAGCAAATGGGTTGGATTTTGATGTGGAAGACACTACACTTTCTACGGAAAAAGTTGCTGTAACCAATTCGGAAACTGGCTTGGCTCTTACGTGTTTCGGCAGAAATTGAAGAAGTTACTAGTCGAGGATATGGACGAGTACGACCCGAAGCTGGATTTGTCGAAGTATGTCAGACCTTCGGTAGATTTACTGCGGGAATATGACAACACGAAAGCGAAAGTTACGCCCGAAGAATTGCAGGAGAACAAGAACAAGATTGTCAAAACGCTGAACGATTTCAAAATCGGGATTTCCTCAATCAAAGCCACCATTGGCCCAACGGTTACGCTCTACGAAATTGTGCCGAAAGCAGGTGTCAAAATCTCCAAAATCAAGAATTTGGAAGATGACATTGCCCTAAGTTTGGCGGCCATGGGAATCCGAATTATTGCCCCAATTCCTGGCAAAGGAACGATTGGAATTGAAGTTCCGAACAAGAACAGGCAAATGGTTTCCATGCGTTCGGTAATTTCCACAGAGAAATTTGCCAGAGACGGAAAAGGAGTTGCCAATTGCGCTCGGAAGAACGATTTCCAACGAGGTCTTCATCACCGATTTGGCAAAAATGCCTCACTTGCTCATGGCGGGTGCGACTGGTCAAGGAAAGTCGGTTGGTTTGAATGTGATTTTGAGTTCTTTGCTTTACAAAAAGCATCCATCGGAATTGAAATTCGTGCTGATTGACCCGAAAAAGGTGGAATTGGCATTGTTCAGCAAAATTGAAAAGCATTATTTGGCAACGCTCCCCGATGCGGAAGAGGCGATTATTACCGATACTTCTCGGGTGGTTAACACGCTCAATTCGCTTTGTGTGGAAATGGATGTCCGCTACAATTTGCTGAAAGATGCAGGTTGCAGAAACTTGAAAGAATACAACAGCAAGTTCAAACAACGCAGACTCAATCCTGAAAATGGACACCGATTTTTGCCCTACATTGTGTTGGTAATTGATGAGTTGGCAGATTTGATGATGGTGGCTGGAAAAGAGGTAGAAATGCCGATTGCCCGTTTGGCGCAACTTGCCCGAGCCATTGGAATTCATTTGGTTTTGGCAACGCAACGACCTTCTGTGAACGTGATTACAGGTATTATTAAGGCGAATTTCCCTGCCCGATTGTCTTTCCGAGTAACTTCCAAAATTGATTCTCGCACCATTCTGGACACCAACGGAGCCGACCAATTGGTGGGAATGGGCGATATGTTGCTCTCCAACGGCTCGGAAGTGATTCGTTTGCAATGCGCTTTCCTCGACACGGACGAAGTGGCGGCCATTTGCGATTTCATTGGCGACCAGCAGGGTTACAGCACGGCTTACCTCCTACCCGAATACGAAGATGAAAACTCGGAGGAGAAAGACATTGACATGAGCAAACTTGACTCGCTTTTTGCCGAAGCCGCCCGAATGATTGTCTCGCATCAGCAGGGAAGCACCTCGCTCATCCAACGGAAAATGAGCCTTGGCTACAACCGTGCGGGCAGAATCATTGACCAACTCGAAGCCGCAGGAATTGTCGGGCAGTTCGCAGGAAGCAAAGCCCGCGAGGTTTTAGTGCAAGACGAAATGAGCTTGGAAATGATTTTGAAAGAATACAGCTAGGAATTGGCGAATTTGTGATTTGGCGAGTTAGCGAATTAAAAAAATGAGGAAATGTGAGAATTTGAGAATGGACTAATTCAAAAGCCATTGTTGGTCTTAGCTTTTGAGGAAGCGATAAAACCATATTAGAATTACTTCTTTCGCAAAATAATGTCCAATCGTTCGGTAAAATGGCGAGACCAACAATATAAACTTTCGCCAACATCTTTAAATGTCGGACACCTTAAAGGTGTCCGACATTTTTTTTGTTTTCTTTTTTTGGTTGGAGTCAGAAAGTCGTTAGTTGGTTTATGGCTTCGATTCTCCTGCTAAAACTCCCAAAACCAATTCTCTAGCGTGTTCCGCTAATTTTAAAAGCCTTGAACGAGAGTTGGGAAATTATTTCTCTCAATAAGCTAAAATTTTGTTTGGAGTGGTTGGGAGTTTAGTGGCTTTTGAAATTGATGCGGTGGGATAAGAATATGAGGATTTATGCTTTTGAAAGATAATTTAGGTTTTTCGTTTATATGGAATGTCTTAAATTTGCCTTAGTAGATAACTAAACACTACGATTATGATAGATGCAAATCTGCCGAAACAGATGTTTGATGATATTATCAGCTTTTTAGATTATATAGAAAATCTCAATAACCTCAAATTAAGTCATACAATTCAAGAGGGGGCTATTATTGTAGATTATGATTCGTCTATTGGAAACTGTAAGTTTATAATAAACAAGAATAGCTTAGATGAAGAACTTTTAATAATAAGAACATATATAAAAGATAATAATATCCACTCTCATATCCGTGCTTCACAGTTAATAGAAAGGCTCAATGAGTGGATTTCATCTATTCAACAAGAAGAAAGTCATGCTAAAAAAGTATTTGAAGCTAAAAATAGATTTCTGACTCCACAAACTCTCAAGCAAATACTTGAGGCAAGTATAAAAATACTATCTAATACAAAATACTTGCAGTCTGATGAATATAAGTTAGACAATAAGGTGATAAATAGAATAAAACAATTAGCTAAAGATAATAAAATTAAAGGATTTCTTCCTGGCAAGCTATTCGATGAAAAAGACCCAATTTTCAATTCTGCTGTATATCAAAAACCAAAACTATTACTGGGAGATGGGAAGTTCTCAATGATGTATATCTACACTAGCCTACTCGAAGCAAATTATAACAATTCTATATCAGGAGATAATAGAGTAAATATTAATTTACCTAAAATACAAAAAGGTTATATAAAACAAATTCTGCATATAACATATTGTATCGGTGATTTCAACCGCCAAAAGAAGAAATATATAAATACATACCCATTATATAAACTAGCGAATGCTCTACCAGAACATAGTAATATAAAAATCAAATCTGAGAGTAATAACCATCTAAATTTATATGTTGATTACACTTATTTAGATGGAGATATGTACCGAGTTAATTATTTACTACTAAACTGCACTTACAAAGAAAGTGTTGGTAAAAAATCTCTCAAAACAATCTCCTCATTCCAAATCCAAGAATTTAAAGGCTTAGAAAATTTCAAGTTAGATTTCCATCCACAAGTCAACATATTCCTAGGAAAAAATGCTACTGGAAAAACTTCTATTCTTCAAGCTTTGGCGTTATCTGTAATTCCAGACGACAACAAAGACAAGCGAGATGATTTTGAGGATTTTATCCGTTTTGAAAATAAATCAAGCGAAATCACTATAATTCGTGATGAAGAGGATTCACACTCAGTAATTCTAACTGAAACCAAGAAAACATCTCAAGAAGGTTCGTATTCAGAAGAGCCCTTCTTTTTGGGTTATCACTCTACACTTCATAGTGGAGAAATAGATTATGCTAATCGTTCGAGAGAAATGATTGAAGGAACAGAACGTTGGTATTTTTCCCATTCCCTTTTTGAAGATTTGAGTGATGATTTTGCTGACCCATTACGACTTCTTTATAATTTGAATGAGTATTTGGGTAACGAGAAATACGCTTCTCAAAAAGAGGAATTAGAAGAAATTATTCAGTTCATTATCGAAAGTCTCAATAAATTCATCGGAGAAGATTTTGAGATTCGGAAAGATGTAACTTCTTACTATTTCTATACGAGAGACAACAATCAACTCAAAACTAATCAGTTAAGTGAAGGTTACAGAACAACTATTGTTCTACTAACCGATATTATTTCCCGAATCATTTCTTTCCGAAAGCAGGTTATAGAATTGGTAGGCGGGGAGAAAATGAGTATTGCAGAAATCTTTGCAAATGCAAAAGGTGTTATTGCTATAGATGAATTCGATAGACATTTGCATCCATCATGGCAAAAATGCTTTGTCAATGATTTGAAGGAGTTCCTGCCAAAAGTTCAGTTTTTCCTGACTACGCACAACCCAATGGCAGTTTTAGACCGAGCCGAAGGAGAAGTGCAAAAGTTGGTGATAAATGAATATGGTGTTTTAGAAGCTCAGAAAGAAGGCGCAACCGAAAACATGGATGTGGTTCAAACGCTTCTTGAGTATTTTGAGATAGATTCTGTAGTCAGTTCCACTTTGCAAAATAAAATTGATACTTACTATAAGGCTTTGGCAAGTGGAGAAAGTAAAGAGGGTTTAGAATCTCTCAAAGAGGAAATCAAATCGGCTCATGTGGGAATCAATATCCATGACAAGAAATACTTGGACTATCTTCAGTTTATGCTCGAAAAGGGAATTGACCCATTCAGCACAGCAGAAGCTCCAGAAAAATTAACAGACGCACAAAAAGAAGAACTCGCCAAATTATTATTTTAATGCAATACGTACAGGGAATTTTCAAGAAACATCCAGAGAAGAAAGTAGCGTTTGAAAAAGCAGGCAATGCGTTCAATGAAAAATATCTTGACAAGCTGAACAAAGCAAACTTAGAGGCTCAAAGTAAAAAGCAAGATATGTCTTTCGCCAATAAGTGGAAGGAGTTGAAACCTGCTTTCAGAATGTTGAAACGTAACAAAGATACGCATTGGAGGTGCAATATCTGTGAGAAACCAATCTATGATATTTACGCAGATGATATTGAGCATTTCAGACCAAAGGGAAAAAAGGAAACTACAAATCTAAGTGAACTATCTTATTGGTGGTTAGCTTACGATTATCGCAATTATTATCATTGTTGTGCGGAATGCAATAGAAGTTACAAAAAAGAGCATTTCCCAATTGAAAAAAATGCTACAAGAATTACTTATGAAGATGGGAGAAGTTTCGAAGAAGAAAAAGCTCTCTTAATCAATCCTATGTATGAGAATCATACATATTATTTTAAGTTACTCTTCGTCCTACACCCTCAAAACATTCGAGATAAAGTAGCCATACTAAGACCTAAAGACGGGTTACGTGGATTCCAGCTGGCAAAAGCGGAAAAAACCATTGAAGTATTTAATCTTGATTTGAGGCACAAGAATTTTGTGCTCGATAAAAGCAATGCTTCACATATGAGTTTCTTACCATCAGACACTGATGAGAGCAGAGTTAGATTGTTCGATTCATTTCACCATGAGCTTCAAGAATTGGCTATAAAACGCTTCGAATATTTATCAATACAAGAATTTGCAGAACATTGGAAAACTCTATCTGAAAATAAAAACTCAGTTACTTCACTTGGACTTGCCCAATTGATTGCACTCGGGCAATTTGAAGATCTGACTATTCAGTTGAATAGATAAGTTCTCCACTAAATCCAGCCTCAACCAAACACAATAGAATCAGAAATAGAAAGAAAATTCCTCGTTAAGAATAATTCTTGGAAGTCCGAAACCCAAGATGAAATCTCAATCAAACAAGGTTATCTCAATTCAACCACTGAAAGAACAGTTCGGGTAAGAATCTATGGAGATAAAGCATTCCTTACCATAAAAGGAAAAAGTCAGCATTTAACCCGAAAAGAATTCGAGTACGAAATTCCGCTGAGCGATGCTCATAACTTACTTGAATTATGCGAAAAGCTCCAAATGGCGCAGGCTCTTCGGAACGTAGTTCCCGACCTGTGCCTTATTTTGTTCAAGTCTTCAGACTTGAAACCAAACTAAAAACTTCTATTTTTTTTCTCAAGTCTGAAGACTTGGGGAAAATTTCAAACACAAGTGCGCTACGCTAACACTTGCGCTAGTTTAGTATTACACATATCCACTCAGAAAGCCGTTAGTTGGTTTACGGCTTCGATTCTCCTGCTAAAACTCCCAAAACCAATTCTCTAGTCCGTTCCGCTAGGCGCGCCCCGCCAATCTCAAAAGCCTTGAACGAGTATTGGGAAATCCACTCTCTCAATAAGCTGAAATATTAATTTGGAGCGGTTGGGGGTTTAGTGGCTTTCAAAATTAATGCGGTGGGAGGTTTTTGGGTTTTTACTTTGAGGTTTTATAGAATCGGGTTATAAATTGGTAAATCATAATATGAGATTGAAATTAGTTCCATGTTTAGTACTTTTGAATAACCCCTATCAAAATAAAAAAGGAGATGAATATTGATTTAAAAGAATTGTCAACCCGAGAAAGCGAAAGAGTTGAATGGAAAGAAAATGGAGACGACAAAGATATTGTTAGAAGTATAGTAAGGACAATATCTGCATTTGCAAATGACATTGCAAATGTAGGGGGCGGATATGTTGTATGTGGAGCAAAAGAAGGGAAAGATGAAAATGGTTTCCCTAAGGTGTTTTATACTGGATTAACAGCAAAAAAAATAAAAGAAGTAACTGGAAAAGTTACGCAACATTGTAGGGACTATGTTAGTCCTTCCATAAACCCATTGGTAACGGAACTTGAAAATCCAAAAAGTAGTGAGACACGTATTTTAGTTTTTACAATAGTTGCAAGCCCTGACGCTCATACATACAGAGACGGAGAGAAATCGTTGTATTATGTGAGAATTGCGAGTGATACCAAAGAAGCAAGAAATGGTATTCTTACTCAATTATTGATAAAGAAACAGAAAATTGAATACTTCGATAAGAGAATCAATCCAAAAGCAACAGACACAGATATAGATGTATTGATTTTTAGAGATTATATGCAAGAAATGGGGCTATTGTCGCCTGATAAATCTCTTGAAGATTATTTTTCCGAAAAAGAACAAATAGCTGAATTCGTCCCTCCTCTGTTTGATAAAATCAACTTAGACAACAGCTTAAAGCCGAAAAACTTTACATTATTACTTTTTGGGAAAAAGAAAAGTATTACGAGGCTATATCCAGAATCTTATACAGTACTATCCATTTATAGAGGAGTAGACAGAAGTGAACCTAGCGCTGAAAAGCATTTGCTTACAGGTACTCTAATAGAACAATCCAAAAAGGCAATTGAATTACTAAATGCAGAAGCATACGTTGCATTTGATAAATTGAATGACAAACCTAATCAAGTCAAATACCCTATTAGGGCACTTCAAGAAGCTGTTATTAATGCAATTGTACATAGAGACTATGAAATTGCAGAGCCAAACCGAATCACGGTATTTGTTGATAGAATAGAAGTCAGGTCTCCTGGAGCACTACATTGGGCGGTAAATAAAGAAAAATTTAAAGCTGGAAAATCAAGTCCAAAATGGAGAAATCAAAGTTTTGCTTACCTGTTCAACAAAATACAATTAGCACAGTCCGAAGGGCAAGGAATTCCCACGATTATTAGGACAATGAAAGAAGAAGGGTGTCCTGAACCAATATTTGAATTAGAAACAGAAAGCGTTACATGTGTTTTACCTGCCCATCCAAGACATCAGATAATTAGAGAATTACAAGACATCCAAGACAGGATTATTTTACAAGATTATAAAGAGGCTAAAATCAAGTTGATAGCCTTGCTAGAGAAAGACCTTTATAATTTCAGAGCATTAGATTTACTAGTTGAGATAGTCATAAAATCAAGAGATGTAACAACACTCTACTCATTTTTAACACAAAACAAAATTGATTTGTATGCTATAAACTCAAATACTCTATTAAACATTTCTGAAGCGTTATCTTCTCAGAAAGAGAAAACAAAGCAATTCAAGACTTTTGCAGCAGAGTCTTAGACATTGCACTATCAGGAAGGCTAGAAGAAGGGCAAATAGTCAAAGCCACCATTAGCTTAAAAAAACTTGGCGCTCCTGATGAAGTGATTAAATTTATTAGTGAAGCTATAAATAGATATCCAAAACTGTCAACCAATTCAACATTACTTGAGAAAAGAGCAACTTCAAAAATGGACTTAGCCAAGAAGTGTATAAATACTGGAAGGAGTAAGAGTAGTTCTCCAAAAACAAAAGCAAGAGCTTGGGAAATGTGCAGAGAATTGCTAGAGGAC
Source organism: uncultured Cytophagales bacterium (assembly GCA_963729615.1). Classification (GTDB taxonomy): domain Bacteria; phylum Bacteroidota; class Bacteroidia; order Cytophagales; family Flammeovirgaceae; genus JBLIFI01. Next base: position 109,793 of record CAVSOI010000008.1, on the reverse strand, counting down.
GCTGAACGAGATTTGACTTTAGCTCTCGATTTTGTGGATATTCAGAGTGAAAAATACTTCATAGAACAACACTTTGAGTTTCTAAATAAAATGAAAAAAACCTCGAAAAAGCCTAACAGAAAGTAATTTACCAATAATTGTAGGCTGTTTTCTACAACTTTTTCATTATTTGAGTATCCTCAACCAAACAAAATAGAATCAGAAACAGAAAGAAAATTCCTAGTCAAGAATAATTCTTGGAAGTCCAGAAGCCCAAGATGGAATCTCAATAAGACAAGGTTATCTTAATTCAACCGCTGAAAGAACAGTTCGGGTAAGAATCTATGGAGATAAAGGATTTCGTACCATAAAAGGAAAGAATCAGAATTTAACCCGACAAGAATTCGAGTACGAAATTCCGCTAGTCGATGCTCAAAACTTACTTGAATTATGCGAAAATCCCATTATCGAGAAAACTCGCTTCCTCCTATCTCATCATACTAATATTTGGGAGATAGATGTCTTCGAAGGCGAAAATAAAGGTCTAATTGTAGCGGAAATCGAGCTAACATCCGAAGAAGAATCTATTGAAATCCCAAGCTGGGTTGGAGAAGAGGTTTCTACAGATAGTAAGTATTATAATTCATCTTTGTTGGCCAATCCGTATTGCAGTTGGGGGAAGTGAATGGAGTTTAATAAAATCAGAGAGTAGTGGAAAACAAAGAAATTATACGATGGTGGGAAAGAAAAAGAATAACCTATAACGTTATCTTTTTCTTGTTTTTACTTGGGCTTCTTGTGCAAGAAAATTACTTCCCAACAGTAAATCAACCGAAGTCTCCTTATTCGCTATTCGGGCAGTCTGTAAATAATTTGATTTGGATATTTGGTGCTAACATATTCTATTGTCTAGGTGCAGGATTTGAGATAACCTGCAAACATCACAAGTTCAATTTTACTGAATCTATGAGATATGGTTTGTTAATATCTGGAATAATAATTTCGCTTATTCATACAAACTATTGACTTAAGTAAATGGAAGGAATTATTTGATGGTATTACTCGGGTTTAACTTGCTGATCATCAAATACTTACTTTACTTCTTTACTATCTTTCTATTTTTTACTTGTACTTACCTCAATTTAAATTCACAAATAAGAAGTTGAAACATAAAAACAGATGAGTCATTATATTCTTGTTATAATCATTTTTGTAACTACTCTTAGTTGTTCTGATAGTAAAACAGAAAGCAATACTCACAGAATGAATAAAAATAGGACTTTAAAATTCCAGAATACACCAGACAGTCGGAAGCATTGGACTAATGATCCAGAAACTAAAGGTTATTTTAAAATGAGTGATTTTCCTAATGACTTACAAGTAGTTATCCATGATGGAGGATTAAGAATCTCAAAGAATAACCCTGAATTAATCTGGGTAAGAACAATTGGGAGAGATGGTGATTATTTTGAAGGAACTTTACTAAATATGCCTTATAATTTGAAAGATTTTAAATATGGAGATTCGGTAGTGCTCGGTTAAAGTATGGAAGGGGTTTTTCGGACTTAATTAAACGAATTGAAGTCCTTATTTGGAACATAAAGCAAGATTTTGTAAATCCAAATTCACATTTTTAGTTTCCATACCATAGTCGAACACTACCGGAGATTCAATTTATTTTCAAATAATAAATGGTGGTGAGCATCCTCATTTAATAACAAAGAAATATATCGAAGAAAGAGAAGATTGGGTGATAGGAAAATGTGATAAATGTGGATTTCATGAACTTTTTGACGCACCTTCCGACCTAATATCAGCGACCTTTGATATTCCAATTAATCCTGAAACTGAAATAGAAAGCTTCACTACTTTTTGTAGTCTGTGCGGTGGAATTCAAGTGGTTGGAAAGAAAGTTCCCAGTCAAGGCATACTTCTGACATCTCCAAAAATTAAGACCTCGGCAAAGGTGTCGATGGCAACAGCATCGGCTGTCCGATTCCAGAAAAACCTGCTGAAGGTCAATTTTAATCCGAGCCACGCTGGCAAGGACCTGCGGACTCTGCCGATGGTCTAGCGCCCCCCCCGTCAGACCACAGCAATTCACTCATGTCCAGTAGTTCAATCGTTAATGGCCGGGCCACCCTATCTTAATTTTCCCAATCCACAATTGTACTTATCAAATTCGTAACTCATTTGGGGCAATATATTACAAGTGAAATAAATAGTTTTTATTTCACTTTACTTCCCAATACAAAACTTACTGAAAATATTCCCCAGCAAATCATCTGTAGTAATCTGCCCAGTAATTTCCCCGAGTTGGTAAGTCGCATTGCGAATATCTAGGGCGAGGAAATCTCCAGTTACGCCATTGTCCAAGGCTTCGATTACCTCTTCCAAAGCTTGCTGTGTGGAAATCAGGCTTTCGTAATGGCGAGCATTGGTTACAATAGTGTTTCCAGCCTTGAAATCAGGCAAATTGATTCGTTCTAAGATTTTAGTTTTGAGAGCTTCCAAATTATCGCCTGTTTTTGCGGAAATCAGGCAGACTTCCTCACGATTTCCCAAGGTGGAAAATACCTCTCCAGAAACAAATTCTGCCTTGTTCCCAACCATAATAAAAGGAACTCCGTAGGATTTTACTTCTTCGAGTTGTTCTTCGTAGGCTTGCAGGCTTTTCACTTCGCCCATGTCTAACACGTAGAAAATCAGCGAGGCCGATTTCATTTTCTCTTTCGCTCGCCCGACTCCAATTGCCTCAATTTCATCAGTAGCTTCTCGCAAGCCAGCCGTGTCAATGAAGCGGAAACCAATTCCCTCAATATTTATTTCATCTTCAATAAAATCTCGGGTCGTTCCTGCAATGGCCGAGACAATCGCCTTTTCCTCATTCAGCAAAGCATTTAGTAAAGTAGATTTTCCTGCATTTGGTTTCCCTGCAATCACGGTGGGAACGCCATTTTTAATCACATTCCCCACTTTGAAAGAATCTGCCAAGGTTTGGATTTTACCTTGCAAGTCGAGAATCAAGTTCTTCAATTCTTCCCGATTGGCGAATTCCACATCTTCTTCCGAGAAATCCAATTCCAACTCAATCATGGAAGCGAAATGCACCAATCTTTCTCTCAAAACCTTGATTTCTTCTGAAAAACCGCCTCGCATCTGGTTCATGGCCGCTCGGTGCGAAACTTCCGAATCCGAGGAAATCAAATCTGCCACCGCTTCGGCTTGTGCCAAATCGAACTTCCCATTCAAAAAAGCCCTTCTAGTGAACTCTCCAGCCTTGGCATAGCGAACTCCCAACTTGCCGAAAATTCTGATAATTCGTTGGATAATATATTCCGAGCCGTGGCAGGAAATTTCCACCACATTTTCGCCTGTGTAGGAATTTGGTCCAACGAAAAGAGAAACCAAAACCTCATCTACAATTTCCTTTCCTTCTCGCAAAGTGCCAAAGTGAATCGTGTGGGATTCTTGCGTTCTCCAAATCCTTCCCCTTGAAAAGTTGATTGGTTTTGGAGATCGCATCTGCGCCAGAAACTCGCAGAACGGCAATTGCGCCAGTTCCCGGATGGAGTTGACAAAGCGATGATGGTATCGGTGGAATGGAAATCTTGCATAATTGTGGGGATTTTGAATCGGTTTTTGATTGCAAAGATACATCTGCAAGAATATAAAATGCTAATGAAAATTAGTGTAAACTGCGTAAGAAGTAAACTAATTCTCCACAAACCCAACCAAATCCAAACTTTCCATCTACCTTTGCGCCACAATGGTTGTTTTGTCAATCAATCTGATTGAGCAAAGCATTAAAAGGGAATCAGGTGAGAATCCTGAACAGTCCCCGCTGCTGTAATCCTATTTTTTAGTTTCCAAATCAATGGAAGCCACTGACCACATCTGGTTGGGAAGGCGATTTTGGAAAAGGAGAGTCAGAAGACCTGCCAATGTGATTATTTACCAAATGCTTTCGGGAGAAAAGCCAGTAATTATGCACAGACTATCCCGCCAAACAGCGTTCCGCAAGACGGATATTATCTTGCCGTTCGCTACGTTGAGAAATCTCATTTCTCAAGCCTTCTGTCCAATTTCCCTGCACTATTTTGTTTGGACTGTTTCAAGAGTCCACGCTTGAATCCAAACAGTTTCCAAAGCATCTTCGCTTTTCCACATTATTTCTTGCCATTTTCTCTCTTCTCATTTCGAGTTGCGAGCAAAAATCGAATAAATCTGAGAAAAGCACTCTCGATTTCGAGCAAATCACTCCAAAATATGCGAAAGGTTTTTCATTCGAGAAATACGAAGACTTCCAAATTCTCCACATCCTCCGTCCATTCAACGACAAAGCGGACACTATTAGCTATTTGCTTTTACCGAAATCCGCTGAAAGGAAGCCAACTCAATTCTCCGAACTCCAAACCATTCGCACGCCAATAGATAATTTTGTGGCACTTTCTACCACACATATTGCCTTGGCAGATTTCCTAAATGCCACAGACAAAATTGTTGGATTGAGTTCTGTAGAATATGTGTACAATGAAAAAATTCGCAATCGTCTTGAAAGAAAAGAAGTGGTTTCGGTTGGAGATGGACAAACCTTGAATCAAGAGCAAATTCTGTCTCTAAACCCAAGTTTACTGATGGCTTCTGGATTTTCCCAAGCCAGTTTTGAGCGGATTTATCGACCCATGTTAGATTTGGGAATTCCCGTTTTGCTGAACTCCGAGTGGATGGAGGAAACCATGCTTGGCAGAACTGAATGGGTAAAAGTCTTAGGCGCATTGCTTGGCAAAGAAGAATTGGCTCAAAAGAAATTCGAGGAAGTAGAAAAACAGTATTTGGAGTTGGCTGAACTCGGACAGAAATGCCGAAGCCAAACCGCTCGTGATTGGCGGTTTGCCCTACAAAGGAATGTGGTCAATTGCCGGTTCGAAAAGCTATATCTCCAATTTACTGACAGATGCTGGCGCAAATTGGAATTGGGCAAAAGACACCTCATCAGTAAGTCTCCAACTAGATTTTGAAGTCGGTTTACCCAATCGGAATTAAAGCCGACTACTGGATTCGTGCAGGCTCAGCCACCTCCAAACAGCAACTCCTCGCCACAGATTCCCGCTTTGCCGATTTCAAATCTTTCCAAAACGACAACATATTCAACAATAACCAACGCATGTCTCCCAACGGAATGGGAAATGATTATTGGGAATCGGGCATCGTAAATCCACACCTCATTCTGGGAGATTTGATTACGATTCTGCATCCTGAAGTTGAGAAGCGATAGCTTGTTTTATTACAAGAAATCTAGAATAGAGAAAAAATGAAGAATTATGAATTAAGAAAGAAGACCGTGTTTTTTTCATACTGCCACTGGTTCAAGGCTCCAGCCTTGAACTCAAACGACAAGAAGTATTCTTTCAACAAGCTACCAATTCTCAATTAGTTCAAGCGTCCACGCTTGGGAGCAAACCCCGCTTGAACCCAAACGAAAGATTCTATTCTATTCACAAACAATCTATTCTAAAATTTAAGGCTCTAGCCTTAAGAAATTAACCTTTTCAAACCATGAGAAGAACAACTCACACATCAGAAATCAACTTTCTCACACTCACAGTAGTCGATTGGATGGATGTTTTTACAAGAACAGAATACAAAGATTTTATCATTGACTCCTTGAAACATTGCCAACAAAATAAAGGCTTGGAGATTTTTGCCTACGTAATTATGACCAACCATTTACACCTAATTGCCAGAGCAAAATTCGACAAACCAACATTGGCGGAAATACTAAGAGACTTTAAAAGCTACACCGCAAAAAACATCATCGAACTTATCAGAACCAATGAAAAAGAAAGCAGAAAAACTTGGCTGATTTCCCGATTTCTGCATCATGGACGTAAAAACCCGTTGAACAAAACCTATCAATTTTGGAAGAACGGAAGCCATCCGATTGCTCTGACAGAACCAGAAATGCTTCATCAGAAAATGAATTATTTACATCTCAATCCAGTAAAAGCGGCTTTGTGAACGAACCACACGAGTTTTTGTATTCAAGCGCAAGTCCAATGAGTCCATTGAAAGTTGACGAGTATTAGTTTGTGAGATTCAAGCGAGGACGCTTGAATTAGAACCATAAGCCTAGAGGCTTATTTTGGCAAAAAAAAGTGCAAGCGAAGACGCTTGCACTAGATTACCCCGCTGGTTCAAGGCTCCGCGGGGCTACCTTAGCCTTGAACCCAAGTGATAAGCAAAATTTAGTATCCAATAACCAAGAAATAAAAATACGTAAGCCTCTAGGCTTAAAATATGAAAACTCCATTTCTCATATTTCTCCTAATTCTCATTTTCTCTACTGAGTCTAGCTCCTCGGCTCAGTAAGAATTCCGCTTGGAGAAATATGTGAAATTCTCTTTACTCAAACAAACGAAAACCTCGCTTGGGAAGGAATCATCTGGAAAATCCGATTTCCGAAAGCCATCACGGCAATTTTGGCGGGTGGAGCATTGTCGTTGGCGGGTTTGCAAATGCAGACATTGTTCCGAAATCCGTTGGCTGGGCCTTCTGTGTTGGGAATTACGGCTGGAGCGAGTTTGGGTGTGGCGATTGTGGTGCTTTCAGGCTTTTCTGCCACGGCAATTTTTGCGTTGGGCAAGTTGGGTTTTGGCGAAAGTTGGATTATGCTCTTGGCTTCTACGGCTGGTGCGAGTTTGGTTTTCGGATTGATTTTGCTCATTTCCTTCCGAGTGAGAAATAATGTGGCATTGCTGATTATCGGCTTGATGGTCGGGAATATGACTTTGGCATTGGTCAGCATTTGGCAATATTTCAGCTCGCCAGAACTGATTAAGGATTTCCTACTTTGGACTTTCGGGAATTTAGGTGGAGTAACCAATCGAGCAACTTTTGGTGTTGGCAATTGTGGTTGGAGTCGGCTCAATCGGGACATTTTTGATTTCCAAACCTCTGAATCTCTTGCTTTTGGGAGATAATTACGCCAAAAGCATGGGTTTGAATATCCAAAAATCTCGCATCATTATCATTGTGCTGACGAGTTTATTGGCTGGAGCAATCACAGGTTTTTGCGGACCAATCGGCTTTGTCGGGATTGCCATTCCGCACATTGCCCGACAGATTTTCAAAACCTCCGACCATAAAATTCTCATTCCGAACAGTTTTCTGCTCGGAGCAATTATTTTGCTTGCCTGCGATATTGTAGCGCAACTTCCTTCGAGTTATTCGGTGTTGCCAATCAATGCGGTAACTGCACTTTTTGGCTCGCCCGTGGTCATTTGGGTCATGGTTCGGAACAGGCGTTCGGTTTCGGTGGAGTCGGAAACTGCTGAAATGGATACTGACTTCTCCCCAACTCGCCACAGCAAAATCCAACTGGAAACAGAAAATTTGAAGGTTGGATATGGCAAAAAAGTGCTTTTGGAGAATTTGAATTTGACGCTGGAATCAGGAAAACTGATTGCCCTGCTCGGGAAAAATGGCTCAGGAAAATCTACTTTGCTTCGAGCAATTTCCAACCTTGAAAATCCACTTTCTGGCTCAATTTATTTTAAGATACTGAATCTTCGAAAGTAGAAATCTAAAACTGGTTCAAGGTCTAGCCTTGAATGCCAAATGACGAATAAGTCAAGCGTCCACGCTTAAATCCAAGCAAATGGTGTTGAGTCAAGAAACTGGCAAACTATAAACGTAAAAGAAAAAGCCAAATTGATGAGTTTGGTGCTGACAGAAAAAGACTTTTTCGGAAACCTGAAAGTGCGGGATTTAGTGGCAATGGGAAGATATTCCTACTCAAACTGGCTCGGCAAACTCCAACCCGAAGATGAGGAATATGTGGATTGGGCAATTTCCGCAATTGGGAATTGAAGCCTTTGCCAAACGGGAAATCGCCACACTTAGCGATGGAGAACGACAAAAAGCATTGATTGCCAGAGCCTTGGCACAAAATACACCACTTCTCATTTTAGATGAACCAACTGCCCATTTAGATTATCCGCAACAGAATCCAGACTATTTCAACTTTTGAAAGACTGCGCCAAGGAGAAATCAAGCAGTTTTATTCTCCACCCACGAAATTGATTTAGCAATGAAATACGCAGATGAAATTTGGCTAGTAAAAAGGGGAAATTGGAGGTAATTAAGACGTCTGGGAGAGTGTGTTAATAGAAAAGATTGAAAATGCTTTTGGTTTAAATTAGAAATTAAAAATTAAAAATTAAAACGTGCCATCTATGAAAACAGAAAATGTAATTCTTACTAAAAGCTACCAGTTTTCGCTACGAATTATCAAGTTGTATATGCATTTGAAGCAAAATCACAAAGAATTTGAGCTGTCTAAACAGGTTTTACGCTCTGGAACATCCGTTGGAGCCAATCCGGAAGAAGGTGTTGGAGCACAATCAAAAAAAGATTTTATAGCTAAGTTTTCTATTGCTCATAAAGAGGCAAGGGAAACCCATTATTGGTTGAGGTTATTGAGAGATAGTGGTCTTATCGAACCAAAGCTAGCTGAATCTCTCATCGAAGAGTGTGAGGAACTCAAAAGAATAACAGCTTCTATTTTAAAATCTAGCAAAAGAGAATAAAGCAGGAAATACTCACAATAATTTTTCTTTTTTAATTTCTAATTTTTAATTCTTCTATGCAAATCCAAGACAAATAGAAAAGTCAACAACAAGCATTTTCCAAACCGTTTTCCCAAGAGACACGAACCATTACGATACCTTGTTTGGCGGAACTGCCATGCAACTGATGGATGAAGTCGCTTTCATCACCGCAACCCGTTTTTCGAGAAAGAAAGTGGTAACTGTTTCCAGCGATTCCATCGATTTCAAAGTGCCAATTCCGCACGGAACAATCATAGAATTGGTGGGAAAAGTAGTGAAAGTGGGCAGAACCAGTTTGGTAGTTCAAGTAGATGTTTACATAGAAAAAATGTACGAAGAAGGCAGGAAACACGCCATTTCCGGCAATTTGAGTTTCGTGGCAATTGGAGAAGACAAAAAACCAGATCAATACGAATTAAGAATGGTGGGATTTGTTGATGCGGTAATGAGTTGATTTGAAGAAAGAGAGAAAGAAGAAAGATGAAAGATGAAAGAGAAAACAATATAGTGGTGTGCCTGTCAAGTCCTCAGACTCGACGTTTTTCAAGTTCTCAAACTTGAAAAACTGTTCAATTCGAGAATTATTTCATAACTTCAGTCAGAGACTGAAATTCGATTTGTCGGCACAGGTTTTGAAAAACCGCGCCAGGATACCAGTAGCTTCCGCAAGTCTGAGGACTTGCTTACAGTCAGTTCTAAGGAACTGACTGCACGAAATCGCCTATTCAGTTCATTTTTCCGCATTCTCATTCTTCTTCCCTTCTCTTTCCTCTTTCTTCTTTCCTCTCTTCCTCCTGCATTTCCTTCTTCTTTCTTCTTCTTCTTCCTCATTTTCGCACAATGCGACAACTCAAAACTGACACACTCCAACAAATAACCATCCAAGATTTCCCAGAAGCAAAATATGCGGTTGGAGTTTCTGAAATCAAGCTGGATTCTGCGGTTTTGGAACTTTTTCAGTTCGGAACAATGGCAGATTTGATGCAACAAGCCACACCAGTTTACATTAAAGGACGTGGCGTTGGGAATTTGGCGAGTATTTCCTTTCGGGGAACTGGCGCAGAACACACGGCAGTTTTGTGGAATGGAATCAACATCAATTCGCCCAGTTTGGGGCAATCGGATTTCTATAATTTGCCCAATGTTGGGTTCAGCGAAATCACGATTCATGCAGGAGCGGGAGGCGCACTTTTCGGTACAGATGCCATTGGCGGAACAATCAATCTGCGTTCCAAACCAACTTGGAAAGAAGGTTTGATTTTGGATGTTGCCCAATTGGCTGGCAGTTTCGGGAAATTTCAAACTGAAGCTTGGAGTGGGTTACGGAAAGCGGAATTTCGAATTCAAAACCAGTTTTTACCGAAGAGTGGCTGAGAATGATTTCCCTTTCACAAACCTGCTGAAACCAGAAACTCCAACCGAAAAAATGAACCATGCCAGCAATGAATCTTGGGGAATTACGCAGGATTTATTTTGGGAAATCTCCAAAAAGCAAAAATTCACTTTTCATGCTTGGTATCACAACGGAGAGCGGGAAATCCAACCCACAATTGGCTCTGCAAAAAATGACGATAAACAATGGGATGAGAACTTGCGCTTGCTCGCTACTTTCCAAAATATTTCCTCGGTTGGAGTTACCACCGCCAAGCTGAGTTGGGTACACGATTATATGCGATTTGTGGACGGACAACGGGAATTCGCTCCCACAGCTTTGAATCGAATTACTGGAATTTTGGAACATGAAAAGAGATTCAGCAAAAGATTTGAAACGAAAATTGGTTTTCAAACTGGGCATTTCACGATGCCTGAGGGGAATTTCGCCACAGACACTTCCGAAACCCGATTCGATTTATACTGGCTTTCGACTTTGAGTTTGGGAAAAGCTTTCAAAGCGAGTTTGAATCTTCGGCAAACTTTGCTGAAGGGTTTGAATCCGCCATTTACGCCTTCACTTGGGCTGGAGTATGATGTTTTCAGAGAATTAGGAATTGAAAATCAGACATTTATTCTGAAAGCTACCGCTTCCAAATCTTTCCGAGTTCCCACCTTGAACGAACGCTTTTACCAGCCTGGCGGAAATCCGAACATCCAACCCGAAGAAGGTAAGAACTTGGAAACAGGTTTCAGTTACTCAATCCAGCAAAACAATTGGAAGCTAGAAGTTGGTGGAAACTACTTCTTCGGAAAAATTGACAATTGGGTTTTCTGGCGAAATAATGGTTCGTTTTTCACTCCAAAAAATATTCGGAAAGTCAAAAATCAGGGAATTGAATCGAACTTGAAATTTTCGGGTAAAGTCGGAGAACTTACTTATTCCATCGGTGGGAATTATGCTTTCACAATCGCAGAAGTAGAAAAAGATGCGGAGGGGAATTCGGTAGGAGAACAGTTGCCTTATGTTCCCAAACACAAAGCAACTGCCTTTTTCGGAGTGAATTATCAAGATTTCCAACTCGGTGGAAACGCAAATTACACTGGGCAAAGAAACGGTTTTGGAAACGCAAAACTCGATGGTTTTACCTTGTTCAACGCATCGCTTTCCAAACAAATACAAGTTAAAAAAGCGCAATTCCAACTAGGCGGGAATGTCTTCAATATTTTCAATACAGATTACCAAAACTGGGAAGGTTTCTATATGCCCAGAAGAAGTGCAGAGGTTTTTTTACGATTTAGTATTTAATGTAGAGCAGAGGCACAACTTGGCTTTTATATCAAGTGTTTTCAAGCAACCAAAATAGACTGAAATTTCATTTTTTGTCTTTCGTCTTCTTATATCTATTTTCCACTTTAAACAAAAAGTACAATGTTCAAATTTTTACGATTTACCCTTTCCGCATTCCTTGCAGTTTCACTTTTCAGTTGTGAAGATGACGAACCAGGTTTGCCCGCTTTTCCTGAAGAAGGGTTTTCAAATGGCGTGTTCATTCTTCACGAGGGGAATTTCCGAACGCCAAATGCTTCTGTCAGTTTTTATAGCTTTGAAACCCAGGAATTGTCCTCGAAAATCTTCCAGACCCGTAATAACAAAATTGTTTTGGGCGAAGTGTTGCAATCTATGGAAGTGATAGATACAACTGGTTATTTGGTGGTATAACGTAAGTGAAGAGTTGAAGCGGTCAACATGAAAAATTTTAAATCTATGAGAACAATTACCGAGGTGAATCAGCCCAGATATATGACTAAAGTTATCAGACACACAGGCGTATATCTGACGAACTGGGGAAATTCCGGAAATAATAACGAGTCCTACATTTCCGTGTTGGATTTGAACTACTAATAATATTGTCGATTCAATCGGAAATGCAAACTTTAAGAGTCTAGAGCAAATGGTTGTGAATAACGGAAAAGTGTATGTGTGGAAACAATTTTGGCTCAGCAATTTCCGTAATTAATATTTCTACAAATCAGGTGAGAAGCAAATTCCTACTTTTGATGTACCAGGAGAAATTCGATTAATTAACAATGAAATTTGGGTGTTGTGCAAAGGCGCCTTTAACGATTTTATCGACCCGACTGATGACACAAAAGGCGGTTTGGTCAGAATCAACACCACAACCGACACAGTAGACAAGGCTTTTGAAATTGGCGATATTGGCAAGCATCCTGGCACTTTGGGGACAAATGGCTCAGCTATTTTCTACTCTTTCAATTGCAAAATTTTCCAAATGGAAACCACTGCTTCTGCTTTGCCAACACGGGCTCATTGATAAATATTTTACGGGTTTGGATTTCAATCCACAAAACAGCGAAATATTTTGGCGGAGATGCCAAAGACTTCATCAATTACTGGAGCAGTCGATATTTACAATCTCACAGGAGTGAAACTAAGCACTTTTGAGTCGGTTGGATTGCTGCCAAACGGATTTGTGTTCGTCGATTAAACAGTCTAAAAATCATAATAAATCTCACAATACATTTTGCTGGATTTCCAAAACCTCTATTTATACTGATTATAAATAGAGGTTTTGTCTTTTCCAAACCCTAGAAAACACCGAACCTTGTTGTGAGATAAAGGTTTGAAGTATAATTTTGATACTAAATTTAGTGAAATTGGGTTGGTTTTTTATTTTAACTTAAATTTCCTAATTGATAATTCAATCAGTAACATATTGGTTTTAAGTGAATTGTTACAAACTTTGTACTTGAGACTAAAGACTTCGGACTTCTTTCTCAAACGATTGAAATTTTTCAAACCAAATTTTAAATTATTTACATGAGCTGGTTAACAAATACACTCACAAGCACCATTGGGCGAAAGGTAGTTATGTCATTGACAGGACTATTTTTGGTTACTTTCCTAATTGTCCACCTTTCGGGAAACATTCCCCTACTTTTTGAGGACAGAACCTCATTCAACGAATACACCAACTTCATGACCAGTTTCTGGTTGATTAGAGTATTGGAAATCGGATTGGTTTTGGGTTTTGGAATCCATATTTTCACGGCAGCCGTTCTGACCAAAAAAAATCATTCTGCCCGACCTCAAAAATATGCCTACTCCAAACCAGAAGCAAACAGTTCTTGGAGTTCAAGGAATATGGGAATTACGGGAACAATCATTCTTGTCATTTCTTCTGTTGCATTTGTACCAATTCTGGTGGAAATATAAGCAAATGAGTGCGCCCACCGTAGATGGCACGTTAAAAGACATGTATGATGTGGTTTACGTAACTATGGGAAACCCTATTTACATGGGAATTTACGTGGCAACCTTCATCCTTTTGGCTTTCCATTTGAAACATGGTTTCCAAAGTGCTTTCCAAACGCTTGGATTCAGACACCCGAAATACACGCCAATCATTAAGAATCTAGGTTATTTTATAGCATTTGTTCTTCCTTTAGGATTTGCCGCAGTTTCCATTATAGTTTTCCTAAAAGCAAATGGTTATATTTAGGATGGCGATTTTTAACTTTCGCAATCCAAACAAAATTGTTCAACAATTTACTATAGTTATATAGGTAACGAGAAAAAACATAGAAGTTTGCTATTTGCGAAATCTTTGACTACTCACTACATGATACTTGATACTCAAAAAAAACTAGCAATATGAAATTAGAATCCAAAGTTCCCGAAGGCTCAATAGCCGAGAAGTGGGAAAAACATAAATTCAATATTAAGTTGGTCAATCCGGCCAACAAGAGGAAATACGATATAATAATTGTAGGAACTGGTTTGGCAGGAGCTTCTGCAGCCGCTTCTTTGGGGGAATTGGGTTACAATGTGAAAGCATTTTGCTACCAAGACAGCCCGAGAAGAGCGCACTCCATTGCCGCACAAGGCGGAATTAACGCAGCCAAAAACTATCAGAATGATGGAGACAGCGTTTTCCGACTTTTCTACGATACGGTAAAAGGAGGCGATTATCGTTCTCGTGAAGCCAATGTTTACAGACTTTCCCAAGTTTCTGTCAGCATTATTGACCAATGCGTGGCGCAAGGAGTTCCTTTTGCCCGTGATTATGGTGGACTGTTATCAAACCGTTCTTTTGGTGGAGCGCAAGTTTCCAGAACGTTTCTACGCAAGTGGTCAAACAGGTCAGCAATTGCTTTTAGGAGCTTATTCTGCTCTCTCCAGACAAGTAGCTTCAGGAAAAGTGCAGGTTCACCCAAGAACTGAGATTCTCGATATTGTAAAAGTAGATGGCAAAGCGCGTGGAATTGTTGCCCGAAACCTGATTACAGGAACAATCGAATCTCACTCTGCCCATGCCGTGATTTTGGCAAGTGGCGGATACGGAAACGTGTTCTTCCTCTCTACAAATGCAATGGGCTGTAATGCTTCTGCCGCTTGGAGAGCGCATAAAAAGGGGGCTTTGTTTGCAAATCCTTGCTTCACGCAAATCCACCCGACTTGTATTCCAGTAAGTGGAGAATACCAATCTAAGCTGACTTTGATGTCAGAATCATTGAGAAACGATGGACGTGTTTGGGTGCCAAAATCAGCAGGACGAAACACGCCACCCAACCGAAATCCCAGAATCAGATAGAGATTATTACTTGGAGAGGAAATATCCCGCATTTGGCAACCTTGTTCCCCGTGATGTGGCTTCGAGAAATGCCAAATATGTATGTGATGAGGGTAGGGGAGTTGGAGAAACAGGTTTGGCAGTTTATTTGGATTTCAAAGATGCCATCAACCGAGAAGGAGAAGATTCTATCTCGGCAAAATACGGAAACCTTTTCCAAATGTACGAGAAAATTACAGGGGAAAATCCTTATAAGCAACCCATGAAAATTTACCCAGCAGTTCATTATACAATGGGCGGATTGTGGGTAGATTATAACTTGATGACTACCATTCCAGGTTTATATGCTTTGGGAGAATGTAATTTCTCTGACCACGGAGCGAACAGATTGGGAGCCAGTGCCTTGATGCAAGGTTTGGCAGATGGTTATTTCGTAATTCCTTACACAATTGGAGATTATTTGGCGAGAATGCCTTACGATAAAGTTTCTACCGATGCGCCAGAATTCAAAGAATCTGAAGCGGAAGTGAAAGCACAAATCGACAAGTTACTTTCCATTAAAGGAAATAAAACGGTTGACCAATTCCACAAAGAATTAGGAAAGATCATGTGGGATTATTGCGGGATGTCAAGAACTTCTGATGGCTTGAAAAATGCCAAGAAGATGGTCGCCAAACTCCGTGAAGATTTTTGGAAAGACTTGAAAACTGTCGGCACAAACGATGAGTTGAACATCACACTTGAAAAAGCCTATCGTGTAGCAGATTTCATGGAATTAGGCGAGTTGATGATTGACGATGCCTTAAACCGTGAAGAATCTTGTGGCGGTCATTTCCGTGAGGAACACCAAACAGCAGATGGCGAAGCCATGAGAAATGACGAGGACTTCGCTTATGCAGCCGCTTGGGAATATCACAGCGCAGGAAATCACACACTCCACAAAGAGGATTTGACTTTCGAGAATGTGAAATTGACCACTCGTAATTATAAGAACTAAAGAGTATCAAGTAATAAGTATCAAGTACGCAAGACAAACGATACTGAAATCTTTATACTCACTACTCGATACTTGATTCTAAAAAAAATGAAAATAACATTGAAAGTTTGGAGACAGAGAAACTCCAAAACAGACGGAAAATTAGTTACTTACCAAGTAGATAATGTGTCTGAACACATGTCTTTCTTGGAAATGTTCGATGTATTAAATGAAGATTTGCTTGTCAAAGGCGAAGAACCCGTAGCATTCGACCACGATTGCCGTGAGGGAATTTGCGGAATGTGTAGCATGTACATCAACGGACAGCCACACGGGCCACAGCAAGGAACAACTACTTGCCAACTCCACATGCGCTCTTTCAAAGATGGAGACACAATTGTGGTGGAGCCTTGGAGAGCGAAAGCTTTCCCAGTAATCAAAGATTTGTGTACCGACAGAGGTGCTTTTGATAGAATTATCGAGAAAGGCGGTTATGTTTCTGTCAGCACAGGAAATGCCCGTGATGCCAACGAAACGCCAATCGGAAAAGAGATTGCCGATGAGGCTTTCAACTCGGCAACTTGTATTGGTTGTGGAGCTTGCGTTGCAGTTTGTAAAAATGCCTCTGCCATGCTATTTGTCGGAGCTAAAATCTCCCAGTTAGCCATGTTGCCACAAGGCAAACCAGAAGCTAAAAAACGTGCTGAAGATATGGTTGCCCAAATGGATGCCGAAGGTTTCGGAGCATGTACCAACACAGGTGCTTGCTCGGCAGAATGCCCTAAAGAAATCTCCATGGCAAACATCGCCAAAATGAACCGTGAGTTCTTAGGCGCAAAGGTTACTTCGGATCATGTAAGTGTATAATTGAGACTTTTTTTTGAAAATCCCCAACACTTCAAAATGTTGGGGATTTTTGTTTTCTTACATTTAGGTCGTAAATACAAGATGTAAATCAAATAAAGCCTCTCGTTCTATCGCACCAAACGCTTCATCAACTCCTCTTTATAACTCCTCCCAATGGGAATATCCGCTTTTTTGGTTTTAATAATATTCCCCAGAATCGACTCAATATTAGCAGTGTTGATTACGAATGATTTATGGCTTCTGACAAAGCTGTTGCCATATTGCTCAATCGAATCTCGGAGCGTGATGTTCACAATGTAGCTTCCCAATTCTGTAACCAAAAGTGAAAAATCTCCTTTGCTTTCGATGTAGAGAATATCGGAAATTTTCACTTTCTGCAAACCACCTTTGGAGGTAACGAACACATAATCAGAACTTTGAGCAGTTTGCTCTTCTCGCTCTTTTCTATACACTTTCGAGATGGATTTCAGGAAACGCTCGAAGGAAAAAGGTTTGAGTAAATAATCCACCACATCCAACTCAAAACCTTGAACTGCATATTCTGAAAAGGCAGTTGTGAGAATGACGTGCGGTTTTTGGGAAAGGCTATTGTAGATTTCTATGCCTGAAATTTGTGGCAATTGTACATCCAGAAATAGAATGTCAATCGAGTTGGCTTCCAAATAGGGCAAACACTTCAGCGGATTGACGAAGCTGTTTTCCAACACCAAATTTGGCGTTTGGGCAATATAACCCGTAAGAATTCGCTGTGCCGAAGCTTGGTCTTCGAGCATGACGCATTTGTAGATTTTCATGGTTTTATGAGATAGGAGATGTTAGATGTTAGAGAAAGGAAGTATTTCAACCAAAAAGTTACATTTTAGACTTTCTTACTCTTTATAAAATACTAAAAATCAATACTTTAAACTATCCGAGTAGTTCCAATTTGGGTATTGTGAAAGATGTAAGGTTACTTTTGAATTTTTGGATATTTCGGCACAAGCGGTTTAATTTTACATCATCATAAAGAGCGTTCTTGGAAGAACGCTGTACATATCGCACCACATTCTTCCAGAGCGTAAAACGTCAAATCGTTGCATTAGTGATTATGAACACAATTGTATTATAGCACCTGCAGACTGGCGGGTCTACCGACACCGCCAGCTACTCAGACCTCTTCTGTTCATAAACTCTATTGTACTGCGCTCTTCTAGAGCGCAAATATCAACTCGATAAATCTATCTCCAACTCCACCAAATACTTTTTTCCTTCTTCCACAAATTTCAATTTATGTCGGTTCGGATAGAGCAATTCCAACCTCTTTTGCACATTCGCCAAACCAATTCCCGACTCTGTTAAATCATACTGGTTGGAGTTTACCTTATTGAAAGAATTTCCCACAATCCAACGTGAGCATATTCGTTTTTACCAACAAGTGAATACTGATTTCTATGCCGTTTTCTTTGCTTCTCAAACTATGTTTAAAACTATTTTCCACAAAGGGAATGAGCAGAAATGGAGTGATTTCCAAGTTTCTGTCAGATTCCGACTGCTTGATTTCCAAATGCACCTTTCCCCGATTCTCCAACTGCACTTCTTGCAAAGCCACAAATTCCTGAATGAATTGCAGTTCATTTTCCACGGGATCGAAGCCCTATCTCCTTCATAAAGTACGTAGCGCAAAACTTTGGAAAGTTCCAAAACCAACTGCGGTGCTTTGTCAGATTTTCGCACCGTGAAATCATATAAACTGTTCAGGCTATTGAACAAAATATGCGATTGGATTTGGGAACGGAGAAACTTCAATTCAGTCTGCAAATTCTGTTTCTCCACATTGGCAATTTTCTTTTGCGTCTGGAAATTGTCGGAAACAATTCTTGTGAGTGAAAAGATGAGAAGCGGCACGCAGTGATCTCCCCCAAAAACCAGTAAATGCTCAGCAAATTCCAACTGCCTTCCGAGTAACGACAGGAAGCACCCATTTCTCAATGTAATCCTCCTCAATAATTCCGAAAGCATAAAAGTAGCGCAATCAAAATCACTCCAAACAACACCCTTTTCTTTCTGTACAACAACTTGGGAATCAGCAAGTAAACAACTATTAAAAACAGAATGCTGTGATAAATTGCCAAGATAAAATACGGAAAAAACTTCTCGTGGAGTTTTAATTTCCCATGGTCAGTATAGAATAGCAAGATTCAGAAAGTAAGCAATCCAAATTAGAAATAAATAGATTTCTCTTTGCTTCAGTTGGATTTTGTTGAGGGTTGACATTTTGTGTTTCTTTTTAGACTATCTTCAAGGGTTTAAACCCTGAAGAGTTGTGTTAATTTTGTCCGTTTCATTTCGTAGCACTTACGTACTACGCTAAAGACATTCCAATTAGGCATTTCCGAGTCCCAAGTGACCAAATTCTTAGCTTGGTACGTAAGTGCCAAGCCAAAACTCATTTCGAAATCGTATAACGCAATCCGAAAGTCAAACGTCTCGTTTGATATTTGTAAATGTCCTGCACCAAAAGTCCATCGGTGAATAAGATACTGCCAAAATCTCTCGTGTCGAAAACATCTGTCAGGTTGATGGAAAAACTCCCTCGCTTGTTCTTGAATTTTTTGTTGAGACTGATGTTAACGTAATATTGCTCCAATCGTTTTTTCTGTGGCTCGAAACGGGGCGCACGATAATTTTGCGCTAAATCCAACAACCAATTTTTGCCGAACTTGATTTGCTGATTCAACCGAATATTCCATGAACTTGGCCTGCTGAAATGTGGCAGAGGAATTGCTTTCGGCAAATCGGGTTTGCACGTAACCAAAAGTAGCCAACAAATTCAACCATTTGTCCTTTCCTGAATTCCCACAAAACCTCTCCGCCACAATCGCTTCTTTGCGCAAAATTGGAGACCGTTTCCAAAGTCAGATTGTCGTCCAAAATTCTTCAATTCCGATTGGATTACATCTTCGGTTTGCCTCAGAAAGCCTGTAAAATCTACAGAAATTTTCTCGCCTGTCCACTGGTAGCTTGCTTCAAAAATAGTGGCAATTTCTGGTTTTAGTTGCGGGTTTCCCGTACTCAAATTGAGTGGGTCTCGGTAGGAAACGTACGGATTGACACTGAAAAAACTTAGTCGGTCAATTCTTTGGGAATAGCTGAAACCAAGAGTTGTGCGTTTTGCTTCTCACTCGAATATTGGAGTTGCAGAAATGGAAATAGTTTGCGGATTTCCTGTTCAGTTTTCTCCTGATTCGACTTTTGGAAACCTTCACTCCCGAAAACCTCCAACCTCAATCCATAAGAATAAGTCAGTCTTCCCAAATCATTCTCATTAAGCAAATAGAAACCCAATTTCCGTTGCGAAACCTCAAAATCATTGTCGGGAATGGAAACCGAATCTGCCAAGAAATCTACTTTCTGAAGTAAATCGTACCGAATGAAATCCATCTTGGTTCCCGTTTGGATTTTACCAAACTTGCCTACTTTCATCTCAAAATCCATCTTCGCTTGATAAAGCCGTTGTTTTTCATTTCCATCAAACCTATTCAGCAAATTGCCAAGCAATTCAGGGACTTGCTCTGAACTGGTAGTTTGAAGATTGGAAAAATTGCTCTCATTTTCTCCACCCGCAGAAAGAAGCAGATTGAGTTTGCTTTCCTTGCTGAAATTCTTCTCCAAAACCAGAGAAACAGTCATTTCATTCTCCACTTCCGAACTGAAAGTCTGGCTGTTGAAATTGCCATTGAGCGATTTCGTTTCTGAATTGAAATAAATTATTTTGGCGCAATTCATCCTTGTCATCCCAGCGGTTGTAATTGATGCTCAACTCCAAACTGGCGGTCGAATCGAATTGATAGGAAATTCCTGTATTGATGGCGTAATTTGTGAATTCTCCACTTCCGATTGTGTTATTCAAATAGGTTTCGAGTTCGCCAAATTGATTTTCTCTGCGAATTTCGGAAAGCGTTTCTGACCTTCCCCAATTGGCTGACAAATTGGCGAAGAAAGAAAACTTGCTTTTGTTCACGCCCAAATTCAAACCCAGCAACCTTCTGGTAGGGAAAATCAGATTTGCGTTCACATCCAACTTGAAAGGCTTTTTGGCGTTCTTCTTGAACACAATATTGATGACTCCACCCGAACCTTCCGCATCGTATTTGGCAGAAGGATTGGTAATTACCTCAACTCGCTCAATGGATTCTGCGGGAATATATTTGAACGAACTTGCCTTCCGCTTGGTCTCCTTTCCGTTGATATAAATAATGAAATTACTGCTTCCCCGAATTTGCACATTTCCGTCTGGCGTACTCGTTACCGAAGGAATCCGCAACATGACTTCCGCCACCGAACTGCCCGTTGCCGACAAGTCATTTCCCAAAATCAGCACCTTTTTTCCCAACTGATTCTCAATCAGGCTCCTGTCTGTAGAAATTTCAAAGGCTTTTAATAATGTAGCATCTTCTTGCAAAATAATGTTGGCAAAATCGGTGTCTTTTTCCAAAATCAGGTTGGATTTATACGAAGCGAATCCAATCATTTCCACTCCAACCAAGTAGTTTCCTTGTTGCAAATTTTGGATTGAATAGCTTCCGTCTTGTTTGGTAATTCCCCAAAAAATCTGCGAAGTATCGGAATTCAACTTCAAGACTACCGTGGCAAACTCCAACCCCCTGTTGCTCCTTGATTATTCTGCATTTGTTGATTGTCCACCACTTTTCCACTCACTCCAAACTGGGCATAAAGTGGCGAGAGAGAACGCAAAACAAGAAAGACGAGTAGGAAGTATTTGTGAGTCATAGCCAATTTGTTTTCTACAAATCAGCGGAAATGAGGTCAATCCAGAAAAAAAATGCTGGCTAAGTGGCGGTTATTTAGGGTTGAACGACAAGTGTCTTGTTTGGGAGAATGTTGAAACAGGTTATTTGCCAGCTTATGTTTTGTTTGTGGTTTTTAAGGGAATAATGTTGATATTTGGAACTATATCATTCTTCGTGTTTATACATATTATGAAAGACGTTCAAACTGTATTTTTAAAGCTGAAAGGACAATTCCTGGCACTCATTCCAGACCTTTTGGCATCTTTGCTTGTGTTGGTAATTGGTTATTTGGTAGCAATATCATTGAAATATATTGTGGCTTTGTTGTTCAGGAATTTAGGTAAACTTACGAGAAGAAGATTCCAGCACCTCAATTTAGAGAAGGCAGGTTTATTTTTGGGAATCGCCTTCTTTTGGTTAACTATTTTCGCAAGTATCCTTATCGTTACCGATATTTTGGGCTTGACCATTCTGGCAAAATGGTTTCAGAGTATTATCCATTACATCCCCAATGTGGTAGTGGCGGTGTTCATTGTGTTTGCCGCTACTGTGTTTGGCAGTTTAATTTCAGACTTAATTCCTTCGGTAGAGCAACGGACAGGAATAAAATATAGCGCCACGTTAATCAGGATTGTGCGCTTCGTAATCCTGTTTCTGGCAATCATCATTGCGCTCGACCAAATAGGCATAGAAATATCTTTGCTAATTGACATTATTGACATCATTTTGGCATCCTTGCTTTTTGGTGCTGCTTTGGCGTTCGGATTGGGTGCAAAGGAAGCTATCAACAACATTTTGGCCTCATATTACATTCGCAAAAGATACAAGGAAGGCGATGAAATTCAGATTGACGACGTGCGGGGAGTCATCTTGAAAATTGAAGCAACCAACGTGATAATTGACAATGAAATTGGTCAAGTAAGCATTCCGGCGAAAATCTTCAACAATCCAAGTCCTACCTGATTACAAAGAGCTAAAACATGAACGCAAACCAATCCATACTGAACGATTATTTGGACAAGCATCCTTTTGCGGCAACCCAAGCCTTGGAACTGATGCCCGATGAGGAAATTGCCGACTTTTTCCAGACATTGTCTCCAGAAAAAAGTACCAAGCTTTTCAGCCTGATGAATGCAAAAAAAGTGGCCAACTGCTTCGTCATGATGCCACAGTAGCAAGACGCAAGAATTGATTGAGAAAGGAGATATTTCGCTAATTGCCTCGATATTAAAATTTGTGGAAGAGCCAGAGCGAGCCAACCTTTTGGCTAAAATACTTCGGAAAGGCTGAAAATCATTGAGCGTCAACTTTCATTCCCTCCGAACAGCGTGGCAACCTTGATGGAGCATGCGGTAATTGCCAACAAACAAATGTCTGTAGAAAGCGCACGCCAGCGAATGAGCGCAACAAGAAACGAAAGACGAATTCTACCTTTATGTGATTGATTTGGATGGTTTTTTCAAGGGAATCGTTCGCTCAAAAGAACTCTTTTTGGCATAGCAAACAGAAGTGATTGAGGATTTGATGATTACAAATATTCCTGCTTTCCTCTCAACCGATGCTGTGGAAAGTGTGCTAGAAGATTTGGCTTGGTATAAATATCAGGAGATTCCCGTGGTTGATTCGGCAGGAGAACTATTGGGGAAACTCCCGCTTAGGAATATTCTGAGATTCAAAAATAACCCAGATGGAAATTTCAGTAGCGAGATAGCCAGCACGGGAAATGCCATTGGCGAACTGTACCAAATATGGCTCAGCGGACTTTTACAAGGCGGAAAGGAATAAAAGCACGTTTGAATTGATTCATTTTTGCTTTCTACGACTTTTCAAAAAATCAATCCAAACACATTCTAAGTGAAAGAGATTAAGGTAGTGTGAATTTGGTTCGAGCGTGGACGCTCGAACCAGCGTAAAACGCTGGCGCAGGTTCTTTCTGGGGGCGCAATCCAACCTGTGCTGAAAATGGACAATCAGTCTCTGGCCGGGTCACGCTGACTGAAGACGAATCTCCTTAACTTAACAGCATTGAGCGGACGTTCGCGCTATGGATTTTATTTGTTAGCCTTACCAGTTTATCACTACCGAGATTTTTATACCCACAATAGAATTGGAAGAATAGACCAAGAAGAAACAAAAATAGGTAGTGTGAAACATGTAAGGCTATTTTAGTTAAAAGGTGCAAGCGAGGACGCTTGCACCAGCTTTAGAGCCTTACCACTCGGAGGGTCTATGACCACTCCGAGGGAATTTATTTCTTCTGTTCATAAACTCTAATCTCTTTCACTAAAAAAATCAAGACTAAAAAACGGCTATGAAAACAAACATCAGTAAGGTAGAAAACGTACTCAGGAATGATTATTTCATAAAATTTCCCAAAGATGCCGCCCATACATTAGATAAATTGCCCACAGATTCCATTTTGGATTATCTGAAATTGCTTCCTTCCTATAATGCAAAAGAAATATTTTTCAATCTGAATGCTGAAAACATCACAGCATTACTTTTGAAAATGAACGATTCGCTATTCAGAGATTTATTTGCAAAGAGTGAACACCCAATTGGCTGCACGTTTGCTCTCCCGTTTGGATAAGCCTGTCATTGACAGGAAGCTGAAATTACTACCCGATATTGTCTCTAGAGAAATTCGTGATTTCCTAAGTTTTACCGAAGGTTCGGCAGGTTCTCTTATGGAAACTACCGTTGCCACCTTCCGTGTTGGAGATTTGGTGGAAGATATATTGGCGAGACTACGGAAAATCGGCAATCGAAATCTGCTAGTTATTTACGTAACTGACGATAATGGGAAATTGTCTGGCAAAGTTCCCGTGCAACTCGTTGCCTTGTCAAATCCTGAAAAAACATTGAAAGAACTGATGGTTTTTGCGCCCTCAATCAATGCAATGGCAACCAGAGAGGAAGTTTTGGAAGCCATCAAGAAGGAAACACTATTGCAAATTCCCGTTACAGACATTAATAACTACCTTTTGGGAGTGATTAGAAACGATGCGCTCATGTCTGCTTCTGAAGAAGAGGTCTCCGAAAATTTGCAGACCATGTTCGGTGCTGGCAGAGAAGAACACGCCTTGTCAAAAGTCTCATTCGCTGTCCGCAAGCGATTGCCGTGGCTTCAAGTGAACTTGGCAACCGCATTTCTGGCATCAATGGTGGTCGGTTTGTTCGAGGAAACCATTGCCCAAATTACCATTCTGGCGATTTTCTTGCCAGTTGTTGCGGGGCAATCGGGCAACACGGGTTCTCAGGCTTTGGCGGTTACAATCCGTGGTTTGGCATTGCGGGAAATCAGGATTTCGCAATGGTTCAGAGTCGCCAAAAAAGAGTTATTGGTCGGTTTTATAAACGGAATAGCAGTCGCAATTACCACAGGAACCATCGTTTATTTTTGGGCAAATTCGTTCGGAATCGCCATTGTCATCGGCATTTCCATGGTCATTTCCATGCTGATTGCTGGGTTCGCAGGTGCAATTATTCCAATCGGTTTGAAGGCAATTGGCCAGGACCCGCCACTTCATCCTCCATCATACTAACCACAGTTACAGACATTTGCGGATTTCTCAGTTTCCTCGGCTTGGCAACTGCTTTGTCTTCCGCTTTGGGAATTATCTGATTTTTGGGAGTGGAAAATGTGCCTTTGAAATGCTAAATCCAACTGACTCATTTTGCATAATTTAAAACTTACTTTTGTTGGATTTTACGAGTTGCTTATTGATGAGAAGGAAGCATTACTCTCCGAAAATCGTGCAGCGAATAATGGCAATCAACTAAGCCAGTTTTAGGTTGCCAATTTTGGGGAATTGTTTGCCAACGAACAGTTATTCGTATAAAATCCAACTGAACTCAATGCTGAAGTTCAATTTCACTTTGGTTTCCCCAAAATTGAATGCAAGTTGGCTACATTCTATAAATGAAAAAATTTACTAACAAGTCCATCAGAAAATAAGGCAGAAATGAAAAATGAGTTAGGCAAAAGAGATTATTGAAGCATAATTGTATGATAACCCAAATAATGGGTTTGAACATCTGATTATCAGTACATTAACTGTATTATTTTTAGGTTAGTCAAAATTTAATATTTCATGTATTGCATTATTTTTAGATTTAATCAAAAACTATATGGAAATAATTAGACTAAATGCAACAATATCAAAGTGCTGATTATCATAAACCTAAATCATTTTTAATTCTTAATTCTTAATTCTTAATTTCCCCAATCCATAATTGTACTTATCAAATACATAACTCATAATTGGGGTATGATAGCAACCGCAGACTGGCAGTTCTAGCAACACCCCAGCTACTCACATTTCTTCTGTTCATAAACTTTACTCTAATGCATCAATTCCTAAGTTCGTGATTGTATTTTATGTATCTTTTTTCCTTCTACTGCATTAAAATTCTTAGCCGTAGCTAGGCTATGCCTACAAATTTTGCTTTGTAGAAGAAAAAAATATTCCAAAAAATACCAACCAGAACTTAGAACTCAATGCACTAGATAAAATCCTCCGAGAAAAACGCTTAGCCTATTATAGCGACCTCCAAAAACCATTGCCTGAAATGGAAGTTTTAGACACATAATTCTCATTTTTTCAGGCTTAAAAATGTATCTTGCGCCCCAATATGACAGCTTTTATCTATTACATTTCACTTCCTTTTATCTACTTGGTATCCTACAGCCCAAGTTGGATATTATATGGCATTTCCGATTTTTTGTTTTTCGTAATCTATCGAATAATCGGGCTATCGGAGAAAAGTCGTATTTCAGAATTTATCCAATTCATTTCCCGAAAAAGACACAAGCCAACTCAAGCAGATTGAAAAAAAATACTACCGCTATTTGTGCGATTTATTGGTGGAATCAATCAAAACAATTACCATGACAGAAGCTTATGTGCGCAAGCGACTGACATTTCATTCAACTGAAAAGGTAAATGCTTTGTACGAAGCAGGGAAAAGCATTGTAGTAGTGATGGGACATTTTGGAAATTGGGAACTTGCTGGGCCTTGTTTCTCGTTGAACTGCAAACACCAACTCAATGTGGTTTACAAACCTTTGTCCAATCCTTATTTTGAAAAATTATTTTCTGGCTCGAGAACAAGATTCGGAACAAAGATAATTCCTGTCAACAACACATTGAGAGCCATGGCGGCAAACAGAAAAAGCCTTACTGCCACGGCATTGATTGCCGACCAAACACCTTCTGACGTAAAAACATGGTTTTTGGTTGGATTTTTTGCACCAAGATACTTTAGTATATACAGGTCCAGAGAAAATTGGTAAAATGTTTGATGCACCAATTGTATATATGCACGTTGACAGAGTGAAAAGAGGTTATTACGAAATCACTCCAACCATATTATTTGACCAGCCGAAAGCAACAGCAGAAGAAGAAATCACTCGGGCATTTTTTGAAAAGTTGGAAAATGAAATTGTCGCAAAACCAGAAACTTGGCTCTGGTCTCACAGAAGGTGGAAAAAGAAAAGAGAAGTAAAGATCTGATATTTTAAAAAGAAACCACAGCAAAAAAATATATTTATGCGAACAGGAAAAGAATTGATTTTGGCAAGTTTGCCGTATGCTCAAGAAGTCAAATCGAAGAGTTGGTATTATCTTGATTTCCACCATAACTCTTTTGATAATGGCATTTTGTGCCACATTCATTCCTGTTTATTGGCTTTTCCGATTGCCGTTGAGCATAATTGCAGGCTTGCTGATGGTCAGGTTTTTCATTATCTATCATGATTACAATCATTTTGCAATTCTCAAAAACTCTAAGCCTGCCAAGTTGATTATGACTATTTTCGGCATTTTTATTCTGGCTCCCATCACTATTTGGAAACGAACACACAACCACCATCATATACACAATTCTAAATTGAGTGCGAATGGAATTGGCTCTTTTCCGCTGTTAGACAAAAAAGAATTTCATAAATTAGACAAAAAAGGCAAATTTCGTTACCTAGCTTCCAGACATCCTTTGACCATATTTTTAGGCTACATTTCCCTATTCATTTTCGATTTCAACATCAAAACATTCATTCTAAGTCCAAAGCAACATTGGGACTCAATCATTGCTTTGCTATTTCATTTTGGAATGGCAGTGCTTATTTATCAATACGGAGGTTTTGTGGCACTAATGATTAGCTGGATTGTTCCATTTGTAATCGCAAATGCCGTTGGTTCTTACTTGTTTTACGCCCAACATAACTTCCCCGATGCTAAATATGTAGAAAAAGAAGAGTGGGATTATACAAATGCAGCCTTACAATCTACCAGTTACCTCAAAATGAATTCCCTTCTGAATTGGTTTACAGGAGATATTGGATTCCACCATGTGCATCATCTCAATCACAGAATCCCTTTCTACAGACTTCGGGAAGCGATGAATGCGATTCCAGAATTGCAAAATCCGCTCACAACCACTTTCAATCCGAAAGACATTGTGGCTTGCTTGAAATTGAAAGTTTGGGATTCGGAAGCTAAAAAATTAACGCCTTTGTAGGTAGTTGATGGTAAATACTTTCCGATTTCAAAATCTGTATTTGACTGAAATTCAGATGCTTATACTACTTTGGACTAAAGACTTTCGACTACTTAATGGTAAACATCTTGTTCATAATCTTTAATCTATTTTGTCATTATGAATCAACTCAATCAAGCAAGTTCAAGTATAAACTGGAAAGTCAGATGACCGATGTTTTAGGAACGGGAAATAAATAAACTACTATTTTATTGAAGTTTATTTTTGAGGTCGGGAACGGCTAAACTAGCCTCAAAAATAAACTGAGACAAAACACGCATTTATTTAATCCCCATTCCTAAGGCAATAAAGGCGCTAAAGCGAGACCAACAATTCATGGTAAAAAAAAATTAGGCGACTTAAACCGATATACCTAAGTAAATATTCTATGGTCGGTAAATTATGTAAATCATAAGTATTGATTTACTCGGTCTAAACACCTACTGATATTCTAGTGGAGACATGAAATATTTTAACAATTGTAAGTTTAAAGCGAAATTTTAGTTACTTCGGATATAAATAAATCAGTTTAACTAAGAAGATATCACAAAATAGACTTATGGATAAGGATTTGAATGTTTTTGATTGGAATCGACTGGTATTAGGTACTCCTCCAGATACTTATTACTTTGAAATACTTGTCAGAGTAGTATTTATTTTCATCATTCTTGTTGCAGTCTTACGGCTTATTGGCAAAAGAGGTCAACGTAGCCTTACTCCAATGCAACAAGTACTTTTAATAGCTTTGGGATCAGTAACTGGAGATGCTACTTTTTACCCTGAAGTCCCACTACTGTATGTGGCAGTAGTATTGTTTACTGTCACAGCTATGCTTTACTTGTTAAATCATATCAAAAGGAAAAGTGAATTTGTAGATAGATACCTGCATAGTCGCCCACTGATTATTGTGGAATCAGGAGAAATTTGTGATGGTGCGGAGAAAGAAGAACAACTCACGAGAAGAGAAGTTTATACTCTTTTACGTGCAAGTGGCGTTCGATTCCTAGAAGAAGTGGAATATGCCATTTTAGAGTCTGATGGTAGTGTAAGTGTTTTTAAGCAAGAAATTGACCCTCAAAAAAAGACAACATCACTTATTGATTCTGCGAAGGAAAGAGACGCTTAAACAAAAGTCTTAGCATATCTGAAATGACAAATGGCGTTAAGATATCATAGCTTGTTTAAAGTTGAAAGTGTGGGATTCGGAAGCTAAAAGGTTAACGCCTTTATAAGTTGGAGTTGGTATCAAGGTAATTCATCAAAAAAAATAGTACGGAGTTAAGTAGTCTAGCTTGAATACTTTCCTGTTTTGAGTCCTTAACAATCTCATTTATAGGAAATTATAAAAGGGTGCGACCCTCGCTAGTAAATAGCACAACGTGCTTACCAACTTAGATAGGACAAAAACTATTTTCCGTAAATTTGTTTAAAACACTATCGAAATGAATATTCAAACAACAAAACTGGAATTGTTAAAAATCATTTTGGAAAATGAAAACCCCGAATTTATCCAACGTTTAGCTGAATTTGTGAAGAAAGAGAAAGCTGACTTCTGGAATGAGTTGAGTTTATCTGAACAAACAGAAATTAGAGATGGAATCAATGCACTAGAAAGTGGAACAAGAGTTTCTTATGACTCCTTTTTAAAGAAAATCTCATAAAGAATGAAAGTATTTTTATTAGAATGTGCTGAGTCAAAACTTTTAAAGCTTTCTGAATAGTTATTAGAAAACTGGAATTTAAGCATGAGAGACAAGTTTATATCAAAGCTGACTGAAAAAATCAAACAAATATCTACTCAGCCAGAAAGTTGTCCTAAGTCATTAAGATTTGATAATCTCTATAAATGTGTTGTAACAAAACAAACAACTTTTTATTACAGAATATTAGCTGAAAGAGAAGAAATAGAAATAATTACCATTTTTGACACAAGACAAAATCCTGACGAACTGAAAAAAATGTAAATTAAATATACAAAAGCCATCTACAAATAAACCTCACTTCTCCCCAACTTCCCCCAACAAATCATAAACTACTTGGTGCATTGCCGTGCGGATATTGTATTTGTACTTAGTGTAGGAATCTCCGTGCTGCTTATGCCGCCATTTCGAGGTTAATACGATTGACTTTGAGGATTGCTAATGCGCTTGAGCCTGTACGAGACCAAGCCATCCCCTTTTTCTTTTGCCTATGTGCTACTACGGTATCATTGGCTTTTTCGCATCTTCCGCTTCCAATCGTTTTATTGGCGTCCTTTCGGAGTCCGTAATTTATGATTTCACCTTCATGCTTTTCTAAATAGGTCCTTAATTCTCTTCTCTTGGCTTCATTCCTCACCCTAGGCATATTATCTATATAAATCAGAGACTCTGCCACATTGCCAGCCCATAGCAACGACTTCAAATCATTGATGAACAATAGCTTATCGTCTTTATTGCAGGCTATCATCGACATCAGGGTCTTTACCTTCAACTGCAGGTGGTACCAATCCAGAATAATGCGGACAGACATTCCAAATATGGCTTGCAGCAATAGCCTGATGGTCTTTGCGCCATCCACTATGGCTACCACAGGCAGTGGCTTGCTACAATCATGGTGCTTACAGACCGTATCAATAATCGCACTTTTAGTGCTGTAAATCGTTTCGCCTGCTTTATTCACGCCAGAAGTGGCATAATGGTAACTGTCCTCTTTGCCCCCCACCAATATTACTGTGGTGTCAAGGCGTTTGGGGTCTTTATCGCTCCGCTCTACCATCTTATGCGGTTTTTGTGCCTTTACCCCTACATCGTCCACCATCAGGATGACCTCTTTGCCGGATTCCTCGTAGATGGCGATATCCGCTTCCACCTCTATCGTTTCTACGGCAGTCTGGCTGTCGGCTACCCAAGAGCGACTTATGCCTTCCGCTTTCCTTTCTATGTATGACTGCACCCCAGAGGCGGTAAGCACATCCGAGCCTGTTAGCTGGGCCAGCAATCTGCTCATTTTCTCATAACTCAACTCTTCAACCCATTCCTCTATGAAAGCATCCAATTTAGCACTGTACTGCCCATTGGCTAAACTTGAAGCCAATGACAGATAACTTGAGGCACTGCCGTCTGACAGGACATAGCGCTGGTTCTTGACCTTATATGACCCATTCAGGCTGTAAACCGTGACTGTGTCAGTCCCGTTCTTCTTCCTGATTTTTTTCCCCTTTGAACCCCGATTTATGGTGCTCAACTAACTGCTCCGACAACAATGGGAGGATACCCTCCTGTATCGAACGAACCTCCTCTTCCACATTGCCTATAATGTCCAGGCTGACCGATTCGCTAATCTCACGGGTAATTTCAATCAATTCTCCGTTGGCTTTTTTTATGCTTACTGTAACTTCCATAGTCTTTTTTGAGAGGTTGTCTAAAATGAATCTCAATATAACTAATTTTAATCCAGCACGGAGATTCCTACACTAAGAATTTGTACAAATTTTTATGGCTTGAGCGAGTTGGGTAAGTTCGGTTGGCGAGGAAGATGAAAAGCAAGCCATTTTCGGGGTCTGCCCAAGCGAAAGTTCCTGTGTAGCCTGTGTGCCCGAAACTTTGTGGCGAAGCATCGGGCGAGGGAGTTCCATTATTGCGAATTTCTTCTGTCAGTGCAGGCTTGTCGAATCCTGCACCTCTTCGGTTTCCACGGAATTGCTGTTTGGTGAATTCCTTCACGGCTTGCTCGCTGAAATAGCGTTCTCCGCCATATTCCCCGAATTGCAAATAGAGTTGCATCAGCTTTGCCAAATCGTTGGCATTGCCGAAAAGTCCTGCATTGCCAGAAACTCCACCCATCATGGCGGCACTTTCATCGTTCACAATTCCTTGCAGTTCTTGTTTTCGGAAAAATGTATCTGTTTCGGAAGGAATAATATTCTCCAAGTCGAATTCATCTATCGCATTGAAAGTGAGTGAGTTTGCCCCAAGAGGTTCGTAGAATTTATCTTTCAAATGGGTTTGGTAATCTTCGCCAGTCAAGGTTTCGATTAATGGCTGGGAAAATGAAGAATGACAAGCCAGAATACAAATATTCTTTCTCTCTACTCACTTTCGATTTTCTGATTTGCTCGTAAATTTTCTGCTTGAAGTCTTTGTGCAACCAAAGTCCTTTTGCCACTCTTATGCTGAAAATTTCGGTAGAATCTATCCGATAATGCTTTTGCTTGAATTCTCCATTCTTCTTCACAGTTTTTCGCCAATAGGGAATCCAATCTCGCAAACCTGCTTGGTGAGCCAGAATTTCACGCACTTTTAAGTAGCGTTTGTTTCCCTTTCTGCCAACTCGCCCAATAGCCGCTCAAATAAGTGATCGAGTTTGAATTTCCGTTGGTCGTGAAGTTTCATGAGTGCAGGAAGTGGACCGGCAATTTTAGTGATGGAAGCCAAATCATAGACATCTGTCAATTCAACTTCTCGATTCTTGTCATACGTATGATGTCCGTAGGCTTTGTGGAAAAACACTTTTCCGTCTTTGGCAATCAGCACTTGCATTCCTGGTGTGGCTTCTACTTCGATGGCGAGTTTGGCAATCGAATCTATTTTAGAATAGAGTTTTGCAGAATCCAAGCCAATTTCTTGCGGGTTTGTATAACTCATTCGGTTGGATTTCGCTGATTTCCAAACCTGTTCCCTTTGTGAATTTCTCCGTGATTTCCATCTCCAATTCTCCCCTTCGCTCCTACTCCACCGAAAATAAGTTGGGCGGAAAGCGATTGGGCAAGTTCAGAATTGTTTTGGGCGATAATCAATCCTTTGGCTTGCTCAATAAAATCCCAACCAATCATTTCCGTAGCGGGTTGGAAAATGACGATGATTGCCTTTTGCGAAGTCGCCAATTCGCTCATCAGATTGCGAGTGGCTTCTCCCAAAGAGTCGAGCGGGCAGTGCAAACTCGTCAAGAACCAAATTGTAATTTTTCAAGGTCTTCCCTTATCGAACCGACTTGCTTGTTGCTGTCTCCAACCGAAAGAGTGAAATGATTGATTTTAGTGTAAAGCGAAGTGGTTTCTTGGAAATTGGTCAAACTATCTACTCCAACCGAAAGAGAAGCTATATTTCTGATATTCAGTTGCTTGACTGGCAGAAAATTGTTTTCATTTTTGAGAACAATCAAAGACTTAGCGTGCCTCTTCTCGCTGTCTGCAAGGTGGATTGTGCGGAAGTGTGAAATCCAACGAAAAGAAAGAAAACCAATTGTTAGAAAAAAGAAGCGAGGACGCTTTTGTGGATTGATTGAAAGCTTCTTGCTTTGAAGGAAAACCTTCGTTTGGGTTCAAGCCTAGAGGCTTGAACCAGTTATTAGACTGTTTCTTTAAATGAAGTATCATCGGATTTTACTTTTTCACAAGTTTAGGACACTATTGAACCCATACTACTGGACATCTCCAAAAATCAAGACCTCGGCAGAGGTTGAAAACCCTGCCGAAGGTCGATTTTAACTCGTTCAACGTCTGGCAGGACCTGCGGACTCTGCCAGCGATTCACTCATGTCCAGTAGTATGTATTGAACCCGAATAATGGGTTTAAACATCTGACTATTAGTATATTAAATGTATTATTTTTAGATTTAATCAAAAACTATATCGAAGTGCTGATTATCATAAACTTAAATCATTTTTAATTCTTAATTCTTAATTTCCCCAATCAACAATTGTACTTATCGAATACGTAACTCATAATTGGGGTTAATAGAAAATAGCAGGATGGAATTAATTATCCGCTCGGTCACATCATCAATGAACAATTAGCAAAATCCAACCTAAAACTGCAACTTTCATTTGTATTTGCGCTAAGGAACGATGAAAGAATAAAAAATCAGATTTATTTAGATTATTTTGGGAAATCCGTTTATATGGAATAGATTTAAAGTAAGAAACATTCTGTAGGAGTTGGAAGTAATGATAGTTGAAAAAGAGTGAATGGAGTTTTGGAATCCAATATCTTATAATTCCTTTTTATATCTCTTTAAAATAATCTTTTGCTTAAACTTGCGTTTTGGAATAGAATGACTTTCTTTGTAACGTCAATTAGCTGATGAAACTATGAATGCAGAAATAGATTTAGTACTACTTGTAGATGATAACGACACCGATAATTTTATTAACAATAGAATTATTGAACTGACCAATTTTGCCAAACGTGTGGTGGTAAAAAGTTCTGGGAAGAGTGCGTTGGAATATCTCTCCGATAATAAAGATAATGCCAACGAGTTGCCAAACATCATCTTTCTGGATATAAACATGCCCATTGTAGATGGCTTTGTTTTCTTGCACGAATTTGAGAGCTATCCTGAAAGCGTGAAGGGCAAATGTAAAGTTGCCATTCTTTCAAGTTCGGATAACAAGAGAGATATCAACAAAATAATCAATAATGACTATGTAGTGAAATTCATTACCAAGCCATTAACCGAAGATGCACTTACGGAAATAGAAGGCATTTTGAAAGGAAGCGAAGCGAATTCGTGAAATTTATAGACTTTGATTTTATTAGCCTAAATTCTTTTACACAAAAGAATTTAGGCTAATTTTTTCTAAAATTGCCCGAGAATGACGTTTTTGTTATTCTTTAAGTAGCTGATTTATAAGCTCTTCGTATGATTTTCCTTGCAGAATCCTAGAATTCTTCGTAAATTCTATTACTATTATTTTGGGTTGCACATGAGTCAATTTCTTTCTGCTTAATTCAGTTCCATAACTTAGGTACGGACTTACGTTGCAATTTTACCCCAAGTTCAGTTACTGTATATCTCCAGCCATCAGCATGAATACATTACTTTCTGTTTGAGAACATTTACTGAT
The DNA here is from genome assembly GCA_963729615.1 of uncultured Cytophagales bacterium. Lineage (GTDB taxonomy): Bacteria > Bacteroidota > Bacteroidia > Cytophagales > Flammeovirgaceae > JBLIFI01. Next base: position 75,240 of record CAVSOI010000008.1, on the reverse strand, counting down.
TGCTTTCTGTTTCTTTTCTGAAATATTACTTAATAATCAGAAGATTTCTATTAGATATTATCACGATTGATTTATTAAGAGAGATTTTAGAGTTCAAATTGCTGGTCTCGCAAACTAAGACCAACAACGGCTTTGTGATTTTTTTAAGCCATACGAAATCAATCGTGATAGAGTCTATTATAAAGTAATTAAGTAGGTGCACAGAATTAGCTTTATGCTTCAATTCCATAGAAACTGCCAACAAGCCGATAACCAAAGTTATTTGTGTTCACTTGGGTAGTCTAGCTTAAATATGTTCCTGCTTTGAGTTCTTAGGAACGGGAAATAAATAAACTACTATTTATTGAAGTTTATTTTTAGAGCTAGTCTAGGCAAAAATAATAAATAACACAACGTGCTTAACCAGATGAATTAGATAATATCTCAAAGAATCTATCGTATCTAATTTAGCCAATACTAGATTTTGTCTAGTCCGAACAAATCATCATAAATCATAATTTTTACTGAAATGACTGTAAGCAACATACTCCGAACATTAACTGTTTTATTGATTCTCACATTATTCGGAAAGTCTGCACTTGCACAAGAATTTGATATTGAGAGGATTGCGGCAATAAAAGAAGAGGCGAAAGCAGGCGAGCCAAGAGCTTTGTATTTGCTGGGAGTGCTTTACGAAGAAGGAAAATATGAACGCCAAAACCTCCGAAGGGCAAATCAGTATTATAAAATGGCGGCTGACAAAGAATATGATTCCGCCTATTATGCTTTAGGAAGATTATACGAATTCGGAACTGGAGTCACTCAAAACCACGCACTCGCCTTTTCCTACTACTCTAAACTGGAAAACACAGAACATTCCCACGCTATTTATAGGTTAGGCACATTCTATGAAAAAGGATTGAGCGTTCCTGTGGACAGAAAACGAGCGACTTCTCTCTATCTGAAATCTAGAATGCTTGGCTACCTTCCTGCACAAACCAAATTAGATGCAATTGGCTTAGATTCCTTGGGCAGACAATAAAGACATTTATTACATTCATTATAAAGCAGACAGGGGAGATAAAATAAGTCAGTTTGTAATAGGCAAAGTATATGAAGATGGCGTGGGAATGGAAAAGAATATTGCCAAAGGTTACGATTATTACCAGAAATCTGCGGCTCAAAACTATCCGAAAGCAAATATTGCCATTGGCGATTTATATGCAAAAGGGAAATTCTTGAATAAGAATGAACGATTGGCAGCCAAATTCTACCTCAAAGCAGCCACCGAAGGCGATGAGACTGCAATAGAGAGATTGAAAACAATTGATTTCAAAGCATTAGACATTGATGATATAGAATATTATGAATATACCGCTGGAGACAAAGATGGGACAGCCATTGATTTTTTCCGCCTGTACAGAAAATATTGGTACGGGGAAGGTGTTCAGAGAGATTACAATAAAGCGATAGAGAACCTACAAAAAGCAGTATTGAAAGATTACGAACCTGCCATCATGACTTTGGGCGATTTGCATATAAAAGGAATTGTGGTTGACCAAGATTACAAAACTGCTTTCAAGTATTTCAAACATGCCGCTTTCCTTAAAAATGACTCCGCCCTTTATTTGGTTGGAGATATGTATGCAAGAGGCTTGGGCGTTCCCAGAGACGATGCCAGAGCGGTAAAGTGCTTTTTGCAGTCAGGAGTGAATGGAATTAGCATGGGAATTTACCGACTCCAGCAGTATGATGTCTCCAAATACATAGATAAAAATGATCTGCGCTTCGTGAAGTATTTGGCGTTGAAAGGAGACGTGGAAGCGCAATTGGCGGCAGGGAAATACCATTTCAAAAGAGACGAAAGTGAAGCGGTAAGATGGCTGAGGAAAGCAGCCGAACTCGGAAATGCAGAAGCTCAAGTCCTGTTGGGAAGAATTTTCTACGAAGGACGTTGCAATATGCCAATTGACAATGAAGTTGCCCAAAAGTGGTTTGTTCAGGCTTCCACACAAAAGAATTTGGAGGCATTCAGGTATTTGGCAGATATGTATTCCCAAAGTAAGATGACTCCAGAAAAAGGTGGCAACACCATAGACCCTGGCGAGCAATTGGAGACTGCTTTCCAAATGGCAAACGAATATTTTGCATTGAGAGAAGGAAAATTGAATTCCGAAGATGCCATGATGTATAAAATCATGGGAAATATTTACAATGAAAGAAAGGATTACCCAAATACGGTAATTTATCTGACGGACTACATAAATACACATTCCTGATTCTTTAGACAAGCCTTTGCTGTTAATTCAGGCATTTGAAACAAGGGCTTCGGCTTATTTGGAAATGAAAAGCTATGCAAGTGCCATTACCGATTTAGACATTGCCGACCTCCAGCTAGAGGAATATAAGGAACACCCAGATGTTAAATTGGATTACAAATATTATAAAGGCTACATTCTTACCAAAAAAATAGAAACTTATTTAGGAGAAAAGAACTACTTTAAAGCATGTAATTTGGTGCAACAAGCAAGAAAAATGCGAGTTGATGTGAAGAAAGAGTATATTGATACTTGCTTGAAAAATTGAATCGAATAATTCTTTATGAGTGAGGCATTCCATACTTGCAGATTTTGCAAATATGGAATGCCTTTTTGCTACTTTTGTGGCATGAAAAACATAAACCTATTCGTATTTCTGTTAACTGCACCTTTCTTGAAATTATGTAGCGATGCACTGAAAGAAGAAAGAGCACCGCTTTCTAACAATCCAAAAGAATTTGTGATTGTGAAAAATGGCAACGATTATTCGCTGAAACTTCCACAGTTTTTTTCAAAAGTAAAGTCAGACGATAACTCGATATTTAGGTTTGAAAATGAATACAAAGGACTTTATTTGCATATTTTGAGTGAAGGAATTACTTCTTTGCCTGTTGAAACTGAAAATGGCTCTTATCAAGATTTTGAGATTTTTTCTAGAATATCGGCAGGTTATCAAATTGACAATTACTTCAGCAAAACTGATGAGTTGGCTGTGCTAGTGCATTGAGTTCTAAGTTAGTGTCTGTAATTTTTGGAATATTATTTTCTTCTGCAAAGCAAAATTTGAAGGCATAGCCATAGCTACGGCTAAGAATTTTAATGCAGTAGAAGGAAATAAGAAACAAAAATAACAACACGAACTTAGGATTTGATGCACTAGACACACTTTTGGAAGACAAGAAGTTCTTCTTTGCAAAAACGTTTGGCAATCCTATCGAAGCATCTAGCCTTACTACTTCTATGTGGGTTGGAGTTTATGAAGGTGTTGATAAGTTCCATACCCTACTGCTCGTTTTCCCCAAAGAAGATGAAGAATACTATTCAAAAACATTCGATTACATTCTTTTTAGCTTTAGGACAGATATACAAAGACGTTCAAATTACAATTAGTTTATGCTCAAATTGTCATGAAACAAACACCTGTTCATTGTTTTTCTACTTTGTCCAATTCTTTGCTTTTCCCAAAAAGTCCAGCTCCATAAAGCTGAAAATGGACTTTTCGGATCTGAAAAAGAATGGGAAAGTCATTGCCGAACCTTCTTACAGCTATATTTTCCCATTCTCCGAAGGTTTTGCGGTCATGATTAGAGATGGCAAATACGGTTATCTCAACTCCGAAGGAAAAGTGCAACTCTCTCCGCAGTTCGATGGCGCTTGGGAATTCGATAAAGGAATAGCGAAAGTTTGCAGAAAGTGCCGATTCAGTATAGAAGAAGGCGGATTTGTAGGCGGAAAGTGGGGTTATGTCAATAAATCTGCTGATGAACTCGTACCGATTATTTACAGCTATATTGGAGATTTCACCAGAGAAGGCCTGGCAGTTGTAAAAGGCGAAAAAGGCTTCGGGTTTGTGGATAGAGCAGGAAGAGTTGCCGTTTTCCCAACTTATGCAGAATGCCAGAAGCTTTACCGAAGGTTTTGCAAGTGTTCAGAAAGATAGTAAATGGAGCTTCATTGATGCAGATGGAAACGCCATCTTGCCTTTCGAGTACGAAAATGCAGGCATATTTTCCGAAGGTTTGGCGGGCGTGAAAAAGGAGGGGAAATGGGGATTTGTAAACTCGGCTGGAGAAATTGTTTTGCAACCCTCTTTTGAGGAAGTGGGAGATTTCAAAAATGGGAAAGCAGTCGTGAAACTCAACCAAAAGTTTGGCTTGGTCAACAAAGATGGGGAAATAATTGTGCAACTCCTAAGTTCAATGAGATGGGCGAGTTTCGAGAACGGTTTGGCAAAAGTGCAGGACCGGTGGAGCGGATAATCCGAAATATGGCTACATGAACGAAAGTGGAGAAATGAAAATTCCTGCCAATTTCAGCGGGCTTTCTGGTTTCTCTTCGGGCGGCTTGGCTCGGGCAAAAGTGGGAAATGGCTATGGTTTCCTGAAATCTTCGGGTGCTTGGCTAGGCGGAAAACTGCCGAATTACGAAAATGCTACTATTTTTGTTGATGGATTTGCTCAATTCAAAAAGAAAGGAAAATGGGGTGTGATTGACGAAAACGGAATTATCCAAACAAACCCACTTTACGATGAAGTGCTGGAATACAACAATCTCCAACTGAAAATAGTGAAAGATGGAGATACTTCTTGGGTGGATATGAAAGGAAACAAGGTGGATTTTGAACCCAAAAAAGAACTTTCCGAAGAGGAAATCTGGGCAAATGCGCTCCCAATCCAACAGCCAAAACATGACCAAAGAAAAAGATTGGTGGAGTGATTTTCGATTCAGATTGGAGAGGCAAAAAAAGGACTACGGAAGGTAAGCCAGAATGAAAAATGGGGTTTCATAAATACTTCTGGGGAAATAATTGTCCCGTTGAAATACGATGGAATTGCCGATTTTGATGGAAATGGTTTAGCAAAAGTCTGCATATGGTTGTGAATATGAAATAGGAGAAGATAGGATGGTTTCATGAATGACAAATGGTTTGGGGGGAAATGGGGTTTGGTAGATTGGCAAGGTGTGGAGGTGCTACCAATCGAATACGAACTGATTGAAGAGAAGTAGAAATGGCGCAATACATATTTACAAAAATAAGCAGTGGGGAGTTTTTGACTCCAACAAGAAAGAATTGATTTTGCCAGCAAAATATGACTGGATTGACGAAGTAATAGAAGGAACACAAACCTCTGCGAGTGCAACAAGACAGTCTTTGGGCAATTTTCACGAACGACTACGAAGCCCGTTTCCAAATTTGACTATCAGAAACTTGACTTTATGGATGGGAAATATGTGCGAGCCATGAAAAACAATAAATGGGGTTTTATCACCCAATCCAACCAAACAGTAATTACTTTCAATTACGAAGATGCTTCCTATTTTTCGGCAGGATTATTTCCCGTGAAGCTGAATGGAAAATGGGGTTTTCTCAATGAAGCCGGGGAAGTTGACATTCCGTTTTCTTACGATGAAGCCGAATCATTTATGGAGAAAGTAGCGTCTAAGTCAAAATTGGCGAAGAGAGCTTTTCTGGATTGATTTGGAAGGGAAAAGGGTTAAATAATATGTTGATTAGATAATGTGTTGATGCGGTAATGGTTGTGATATCTATTAGTGATTATTTACAAATTTTTTGCATCGGAAGTTGGCAGTATTGTTGGTGGCGACTCCCGGAAGAACCTGCCAATCTTCAAATTCAATAAGCATTTTTTGTCAATAATCACTCTTCAAAAGAGTTGTTTTTGCCTGATAATGTGAGTTGACAAGGAACGGGAAATCCCTTAGATAGTTTCTAAGGGATTTGAATCGGGATTCTCAGAATGGTCGGAACAGGAAATGATTTATTCCAAAGTCCAAAGTACTTTTGGTTTTTTTGTACGAAGCTGGAGTTTCGTGCCTACAGTTTTTGCATAAATCCCATTATCCAACAAGCAAATTATGAAAATAAAAATCGTGGAAATAAAAGCCATTCTCCGAGATTTAAACAGAATCAAATCGGAGTTGGCAAAGCAGAATGCGGTTCTCAAAGGAGTTGACCATCAGGTGGATACTTATTTTCAAATGGCAGAGGGAAAAGGGCGATTAAAACTGAGAGAAGGGGAAATCGAGAATAACCTGATTCACTACAACCGCCCAAATCAAGCAGAATCCAAACTCTCGGAAGTAACTTTGCACAAACCGAATGAAGCAGAAACACTAAAAAGGGTTTTAGAAAATGCCTTGGGAACGAAAGTAGTCGTGGATAAAAAAAGAGAAATCTACTTCATCAGAAATGTAAAAATCCACCTAGATAAGGTGGAGGGATTGGGGGAATTTGTGGAGATAGAAGCGATTGACGAGAAAAATGAATTCACAGAAACTGAACTAAGGGAACAATGCGAGGAACTGATGGCAGATTTTGGAATTGAAAAATCCGATTTATGCAAAGTTTCCTACAGCGATATGCTTTTAGGAATTGGCGAATCGTGAATTGGCAAAGTAATGCTAACCAAGCCAACTCAAAGTTCCCAATTATTAACGGACTTTTATCGTATCGGGTCATATCGTAGGGACGTTGTGCGCAACATCCTTACAGCAACATCCTTACAGCAACGTCCCTACGATGGATAAAATAATATTTCCTGCAAAATGTTTTAATCTCCCACCGCATTCCAAACCTGGGGAAACCAAACTGAAAACCACTTTCCAACTTTCCAAAAGCTTTTCTAAAATTCCACCAGATTCCAATTGGCTCACAAGCCCCAGAATTGGGCGGAACTGAACCGCAATGGAATTGTGGGGCGATTGGGTTTCGGGTTTCGGAGAGTGAACGTAGCCGTAAATCAATGGGCGATTTGTAAAATCCAACTAAATCAGTTGTCAGAGGACAGTTATCAGTAAACAGATAACCTGCCGTAAAAGACGATGCGTGTGGAAATATGTAAGGACGTTGCATGCAACGTCCCTACGATGGATAAAATAATATTTCCTGCAAAATAATTCAATCCTCCCACCGCATTCCAAATCTGGGGAAACCAAACTGAAAACCACTTTCCAACTTTCCAAAAGGCTTTCTGAAATCCCATGAGTTTTCAACATCTCACAAGTCCCCAGAATTGGGCGGAACTGAACCGCAATGGAATTGTGGGGCGATTGGGTTTCGGGTTTCGGAGAGTGAACGTAGCCGTAAATCAATGGGCGATTTGTAAAATCCAAACTAAATCAGTTGTCAGAGGACAGTTATCAGTAAACAGATAACCTGCCGTAAAAGACGATGCGTGTGGAAATATGTAAGGACGTTGCATGCAATATCCCTACACCCAAAAAGGGAATTTCGGGCTACTGATAAACGAACTTCCCCACTCATCAACTTCCTGATTTTGGTTTTGGCAAAACGCATTACATTTGTAGCAGTTCAATAGAGATAATGCAAATTCTACTAACACCTAATAACCACATGAATAACATGAAAATACTGCATAGAAGACTTTTTTACTTTTAATACTGTTCGGAATGGGTTTGTCTGCTTCGGCTCAAATGTTGATTCGCACGCCAGCAATTAGCCCTGATGGCTCTAAAATGGCATTTTCCTACCAAGGAGATATTTGGGTTGCGTGCGCCAGATGGCACGAATCCAAGGCGATTGACGATTCACGAAGCCTACGAAGCTGACCCAGTTTGGAGTCCTGATGGGAAGCAGATTGCCTTCACGGGAAACCGATTTGGGAACAGCGATATTTTCACGATTTCTGCCGATGGGGGAACGCCAAAAAGGCTGACTTTCCATGCCACGGGCGATGATTTGCCTACTTGGACGAACGATAACAGCTTGCTTTTTATGACTCGCAGAAGTTATGTGCAGATTGAGCGGGAATCGGAAATCTACAAAGTGAGTGCCGATGGAGGAACGCCCTACCGCTTTTCCGATGCCTACGCTTTGGGTGCGGTTGCCTCGCCCGATGGCAAATTGATTGCGATGGAGAAAGGCTATTGCCGAACCGCTCGGGAAGATTACCGTGGCTCGGCAAACCGAGATATTTGGATTTACAACACGGAAACCAAAGCATTCAATCAACTTACGACTTTTGACGGAAACGATTGGATGCCCGTTTGGGGAGAGAACAGAACGCTCTACTTCATCAGTGCAAAATCGGGGAAATACAACGTGCATCAGCAAAAAATTACCGATGACGGAAAGGCAAGTGGGGAAGCGAAGATGATTACCAATTTCAAAGATTTTGGTGTCCACCATCTTTCTGCCAACGGCAAAACGGTTTTGGTGGAGAAAATGGGCGAAATCTATTCGGTTGCCACAAATGGCGGTTCTCCTAAGAAATTGAATATTTCTTTCGGAGCAGATTACCGATTCGACCCTTACGAATACAAAACTTACTCTAATAATTTGGAGAGTTATGACATTTCGCCCGATGGAAAACATGTTTCCTTCATTGTGCATGGCGAGTTGTTCGTGAAGAAAACGGACAAAGACAAATCTAGCTCTATCAATATCTCCAACCATCCGTATCGTGAACGTGCAGTCGGTTTGGCTGAATGATTCTACCGTGATTTTTGTGTCGGACAGAGATGGGAACAATGAGTTTTACTTGGCGAGGTCTTCGGATAATACGCAATCCAACCTAACCAAAACCTTGAAAAGGGATTTGGTGCGATTGACCAACACGAGCGAGAATGAGTTTATGCCAAACATCTCGCCAAACGGAAAGCGCATTGCCTTCCGCAGAGGATTGGGCTACGGAGCGAACAAATTGATTGTGGCGGATATTGACTCCACAGGCAAAATGAGCAACGAGAAAGTGCTGAAAGATTCGTGGCAACTGCCGATAATGTGGTTTGGAGTCCCGATAGCAAATGGTTGGCATACGATATGGAGAACTTGAATTTCAATTCGGAAATCTATATTCAGTCTGCCGATGGTGGCGAAGCCAGTGAACGTGAGCATGCACCCAAGAGGCGATTATCAGCCAAGTTGGAGTGCCGATGGGAAGAAATTGGCTTTCGTTTCTGCTCGAAACAATAGCGATTATGACGTTTGGTTTGCGTGGCTGAAACAAGGCAGATTACGAGAAAACCAAAGACGATTGGGAAGATGAGAAAGACGAGGAAAAAGACAACAAGAAAAAGAAGAAGAAGAAAGATGATAAGAAGTCGAACCAATTCTGATTGATTTCGATCGAATTTACATGCGAATTGCAACAAGTAACTGCCATGCCTGGCGGGGAATCGGAGCCTGTTTTCAGCGAAGATGGCGAGACAATTTATTTCACGATGCAGAACAACACTTCCGATGAATCTGATTTATTCAGCGTGAAATGGGATGGAACGGACATGAAAGCGGTAACGTACTGGAGGGAAAAATCCACAAGCGTTGAGTTCCGAAAATGGGAAAATCTACTTTGCTTCCAGTGGAGTTTTGCACGAGGTAGATACGAAAGGAGACAAACTCACTCGTTTGCCTCATGCGGCAAAAATGAAGTTGGATTATGAGCAGGAAAACAAGCAGATTTTCGATGAGGCTTGGCAATCGTTAAATCAAGGTTTCTACGACCCGAATTTCCACGGTCAGGATTTTGCCAAACTCCGAAAGCAATATGAACCCATGGCTTTGAACGCTTCCACAAAAACTGATTTCCGCTATATTTTCAACTTGATGCTCGGCAGACTGAATGCCTCGCACATGGGTTTGTACGGAAGCGACCGTGAGGAAGTGCAACGGGAAAGCGTGGGAATGCTAGGAATTGAAGTGTTGCCTGTGAGCAATGGCGTGGTCATTACCAAAATTGTTCCGAACACGCCAGCCGACCGCACGAGTAGCAAACTCCAAACTGGGGAAATCATTACGGCTGTCAATGGAATTGAGATTGGAGTCAACAACGCAACTTCCACAGCTTGCTCATCAACATGGAAAATGAGCGGAATTTACTGGAAGTGATTGATGGGGAAGGAGACAAAAAAGAAGTAATCATTCGCCCTGCGAGAAGCATCAGAACGGAACTTTACGAAGAATGGGTTTCCGATAAAAAGGCTTTGGTAGATAAATATTCCAACGGGAAACTGGGCTACATTCACATTCAGGGAATGAACATGCCGAGTTTTGAGCGTTTCGAGCGTGAATTGACGGCAAGCGGAATGGGCAAAGAGGGAATTGTGATTGATGTCCGTTTCAATGGTGGTGGCTGGACTACGGATTATTTGATGACGGTTTTGAGTGTGAAACAACATGCGTTTCACGATTCCCCGTGGTGCGGCAGAAAACTTGGAGAAGGAGAAAAGACAAATTCACAGGGAACTATCCGTACGGAGAACGATTGCCGTTTGCGGCTTGGGTAAAACCTGCAGTTACAATTTGTAACGAATTCAGCTATTCCAATGCAGAAATTTTCTCTCATGCTTTCAAAAACTTGGGCAGAGGAAAACTGGTTGGGAAATCGACTTTCGGAGCGGTAATTTCCACAGGAGGAAACCGATTGATGGATGGTTCTTTGGTAAGAATGCCTTTCCGTGGTTGGTACGCTTCTGCCACAGGCGAAAATATGGACATGAAACCTGCCGTTCCCGATGTGATTGTGGACAATCCGCCTGCTTATAAAGCAAGTGGCGATGACCCACAATTGAAGAAAGCGGTGGAGGAATTGTTGAAAGAGACGAAGTAAAGAGTCGTAAGTCCGAAGTCTTTAGTCCAAAGTAGAAATAAATATGTAGAGCCGTTGCAATGCAACGGCTCTTTTTTTGGTTGAGTTTGGAAACTCTAGTGCATTGAGTTCTAAGTTTGTGTGTAACTATTTACCACTATTCCTAAATTACGATTTTTTTTTCTATCTTAGGTTGAGAAACTAATAGAGATAAAATTGAACTTACCTGCGACCCTATCAGAGTGCCATAATTTGATATTAGAGCAACAGACTTTAATAATTCAGTTGCTGGGTCGCATAGAAAATCTGGAGGGACAAGTCAAAAAAAACAGTAGCAACAGCAACAAGCCACCCTTCTCGGATGGACTTCAAAAGCGTCCTGCACTGCCGAAGAAAAATAAATCTACCAAAGGAGGCCAGATGGGGCATAAAGGCAGGAAGCTGGATATGGTTGCCAAGGCAGATGAAATCAAGCCTCTCTATCCGCAGGGCAAATGCAATTGTGGAACCTCTCTGGACCTGTCCGGGGCAAAAGTAAAAACAGTCCGTCAGGAATTTGATTTGCCCGAACCCAAACTATACGTAACCGAGTACCGGCAGATGGAAGTCAGGTGCGACTGTGGCCTTGTACACCAGGGGGAGTTCCCCTCCCACATCAAGGCAGGCACCCAGTATGGAAGTGGGGTAAGAGCACTGAGTGTTCTGCTGAATAGTGGCTATGCCTTGCCGGTAAAGAAAATCCAGTTACTGTTCGGAGATTTATTTGGCTATCCAATCAATGAAAGTACCATTACCAACAACCAAATACAGTGTAGCGACCAGTTAGCCCCCAGCGAATCCATGATTAAAGAAAAACTTCTTTCCTCGGAATTGGGGCATAGCGATGAGACAGGTGTTCGGACAGCGGGAAAGCTCCACTGGCTCCATGTCTTTGCCAATAAGGTATGCAGTTATTTCTTCGTCCATGAGAAACGAGGAAAAGAAGCCTTGGAGGATACCGTGTCCATTCTGCCTGATTACAATGGCTGGGTGGTGCATGACTGTTGGAGTTCCTATTTCAATTTTGAGGGTATAAAGCATGCTTTGTGTGGTGCACATATACTTCGGGAACTTTATGCCTTGGACGAGAAAGGCGTTGTCTGGGCAAAATGGTTTTCACGCTATCTGCTCACCCTGCTCCATTTGGTAAATCAGAATGATGGAGTACTGACCATGGGCGAACGGGAAAAGGCATTTCTGCTATTTGAGAAAATACATGCTCATGCAGATAAGATTGAGCCTCCTCCCAAAAAGCAGAAAGGGAAAAGAGGCAGGCCCAAAGCCACCAAGGGGCGCAATTTGCTGAACCGCTTAATGAAGCATCAAGATGGTATACTCGCTTTTGCACTCCATAAAGAAGTCCCTTTTACCAATAATTTAGCCGAAAGAGATTTAAGGCCCATCAAAACAAAGCAAAAGGTCGCTGGGTGTTTCAGGACATTGGGCGGGGCTCAACGCCATGCACGTATATTTGGCTTTATCGCCACAGCACGAAAGAATGATTCCAATATCTTCGAACAACTCAAACTTGTCTTCAATGGCAAAACTCCTGAGTTCTTCGCAACCTGGTAAATAGTTACAATTTTCCCTCAATTCAATTGCCACTAGCTTCAGCTAGTGGTCAAGGTTAAAGCAATAATGTAAAAATCACATAACTATTTACTTTAACTAGTTCAAGCCTCAAGGCTTGAACTTTCACCACAAGCCAAAATATTCACAATGCATAATCATTTACCAACTCAAGATTCTAGCCTTAAATATTTTTAATTCAATTACCATGAAACTTACTGAGGAACTCAAAACTGCCATTAGCCAGCTTCCAGACAAGGAGAAAGACAAATTGCTTTTCCGACTGATTCCCAAAAACTTAGATTTGGTGGCGCAGTTGGAGTTTAAGTTATTGGAAGATGGCAATACCACGGAAATCCGCAGGGAAGAACTGAAGGAACTTTTGCAGAGGTCTTTAGTGCTTTCTGTAAATAGATATTACAGCCCAGGTATTTTAATGATGGATTTACGGAGCATGAGCGGGGCAATTACCCAACACATCAAAACCACGAAAGACAAGGTTGGAGAAGTCGAATTGAATCTGCTCATGTTAAACCACGTTTTGGAACATTGCCGAAGCAAACTCCAAAATGCCAATGCTCGAAAAATTCAGAAGTTCGATGAATATGTAGTAAAAAGAGCCATCAAAATCATGACCTTGGTAGAGAAAATCCACGAAGACTACAAAATTGAGTTTGAAGATTCCATTCAGGCTTTGGGGAAAAATATCTCTCAAATAAACTCCACAAAAATGGTTGCAAAAAGATTGGGTTTGGATTTGAATGAATTGATAGATTTTGGGTAGGGAATTAGTGATTTGGCGAGTTGCTAAATTGACGAATTTAAAACTTTCTTCGCTCGGTCGCATTTCCAATGCGCACCGAAACATAGTTTTCGCATTTTGAAATGCGAGTTTTACTTTCAGTCGCAATAAAATTGCGACCGAGCAGGATTACTTAATTGTATTATTTTTAGATTTTCGAAAAATAAATAACAAAAATCGTGACCAAACCTAATAAATGCAAAGTGTTGAATATCATAATTTTAAACAATTCTTCATTTTTAATGGCCAGGCCACCCTGTCTTAATTTCCCCAATCCATAATTGTACTTATCAAATATATAACTCATTATTGGGGTTAACAAAAAACCCTTGCTCAAAACAAGTTTGAACAAGGGTTTTTGTGGTCATGCAAGTTGTTGTTTCTTTATTGAATTTCCACACCGTGTTGGTAAGATTTCGTCAAGGCTGTTTCCAATTCCACATCGCTTTGGTTGGAGAAAATGATTGCCCCAATTTTTGTAGTCGGGTTGAAACCCATGATTGTGGAAACTCCCTGCTCTCCGCCATCGTGTCCCCAAAGGTTGTTTTTGGAATCCATAATGAATAAATGCAAACCCACTTCCTTATCAAGAGAAGGAATTTGTGGCGTAATCATTTCCTTGACAGTCGCAGATTTCAGCAATTGAAAACTCCCAACCGTTCCGCCTTGCACCAAAGCACTCAAAAATTTGAACATGTCATTAGTAGTAGAACGAAGTCCGCCATTCGGATAATCGGTAAATGTATAATGCTCAATTTTCTCGTCATCTTCGTAAGGTTGCACAATTGTCGTGTTGATTTCATCAAGTCTCCAAGCCGTTTTGGTCATTTTGAGTGGCGTGAAAATATTGGTTTTGCAATACTCGTTAAATCCTTTCCCAGAGATTTCCTCCACCAAAAGTCCAATCAGCGCATTCCCCATATTGGAGTATTCAACATCCGTTCCTGGCTCAAAATTATGGAAATTTGCCTCTTTATCGTATAAGGCACCATTGGGAAGCAAATACTCTTTCATTAGCGTACTCAGCGCTTTCGGACTGTCTTTCCCATAATGGTATTCATTGTCCAAATCGTCTGAATCAGAATCGGCAATGCCAGAAGTGTGGGTCAGCAACATCTCGAAAGTGATTCCAGTGTTAGGAAAGTCAGGAGAGTTCACTTCAAAAGAAAGGTAATCGTTGATTTCATCGTCAAGGTCAAACTCGCCTTTATCGTAGAGTTGGAGCAAAGCCGTGGCAGTAACCACTTTGGAGATTGAGGCAATCAAAAACATATCGTCTTTTTGGAGAACGGTATTTTTCTCAATGCTAGATTTTCCCATCGCCTTTTCGTAAAGCACCTTATCTTCTTTAAAAATCAACACCGAAAGTGCAGACACATTCTGGCTACTCATTTCTTGGCTTAGGTAAGTATCAAAAACTGGGGAATTTGCTACGTCTCCATCTTCGCCACCATCTCCACCACAGGAGATAAGCCCCAAAGAGAACATACATAATACGATAAACTGAAATGCTATTTTGTTCATTTTGTCTATTATTTTGAATGAATTATCAAATAAGTAATTCAAAAGTAGGATTCACGGCTATTCGCATAATTCAATTGTCGTCTAAAACAGCCTATTTGTGCATGAACTCTTAGAAATAGTTCATCAAATTAAAATCTCAGAAATGTAATACAGGAAATGGGGACGAGTAAAACAGATGGAAAAATGAAAGAGTCCAGATATTTACGTCTCACATTTTTAGCATTTGAAAACTCCATTTAAGATTTTCTTTTACAAGCTAAAAGACCAACACTAGACTTTTATCACAGATAAACAGGATAAAATCTATTCTCTAAAAGTCCTTTTTTTCTGAATCTTGGCAAGCAATTCCTTTCCAAAATCTGTACATTCACAGAAGTAAATCAGAGCAAGCCAATTGCTTTTTTTCATTCAACTTCTGACTATGAACTTACAAAAAGACCTTTCCGAACTGATTCAGGCAGGAATTCTCTCCGAATCGAAGGCAGCTGAAATCCAAACTTTTTACAAAAAAAAGAAAGATAATTCCCCAAATAAACTTCTGGTGGTTTTCGGAGTGATTGGCGCAACTTTGGTCGGATTGGGAATCATTCTGATTTTGGCGCATAATTGGGATGAATTGGCGAGAAGTACGAAAACCTCCTTGGCATTTCTTCCGCTTATTGTCGGGCAAATTGCTTGCGGCTTCACGCTCTTAAAGAAATCGGAAAGCCAAACTTGGCGAGAATCAAGCTCCGTATTCCTGTTTTTTGCCATTGGCGCAAGCATTTCGCTAATTGGGCAGATTTACAATATTCCTGGGAATTTAGCCTCCTTCCTATTTGTTTGGGCATTGCTTTCCTTGCCACTTGTCTATATTATGAAATCTTCCATGATTTCCATTCTCTATTTGGCAGGAATTACTTGGTATGCCTGCGAAGTCGGTTATTTTGGCATTTTCTGGCGGAAAAAGTCACTTGTCAATTACCATTATTGGGGTTTGCTTTTGCTGATTGCACCTTATTATTACTCACTCATTAAAAACTCGCCTAAAAGCAACACGCTCACTTTTCTGCATTGGATTGTACCCATTTCCATCGTAATTGCATTTGGCACAACTTCTAAAGGAAATGGATATTTCACTACGCTGGCCTATTTTTGCCTATTCAATTTCTTCTATTTGTTGGGGAATTTGCCCGCATTCAGCTTGGAAGGAAAGTTGGGAAATAGCTACTTCAAAATTGGCTCAATCGGAATGATTGTGATGTTGGTTGGATTGAGTTTTGGCGATTCTTGGTCGGAGTTAACCAATGATGAATCTTATTTTGAATACATATTTTTGGCAAACACTTTCTGGGCAAGCATTCTGCTGATTATAGGTTGCGGAATATTGCTGTATCAAAAAATCCAAAAGCAAGGAATCAGCGAACTCAAACCGAAAGAACCTGCCTTTTTGCTCATTGCCGTTCTCTTTCTGGTTGGATTGAGTTTCACCAGTGTTTCAGCCATTTTTGTAAATGTATTCATTTTGGCATTGGGAATTATCACTACCAAACTAGGAGCCGATAAGGACGATTTACGCACAATGAATTACGGAATGCTCATTATCTCCGCCCTAATCATTTGCCGTTTCCTAGATTCCGACTTGGATTTCGTGATTCGGGGAATCGGATTCATTATG
The DNA here is from genome assembly GCA_963729615.1 of uncultured Cytophagales bacterium. Classification (GTDB taxonomy): domain Bacteria; phylum Bacteroidota; class Bacteroidia; order Cytophagales; family Flammeovirgaceae; genus JBLIFI01. Next base: position 59,064 of record CAVSOI010000008.1, on the reverse strand, counting down.
CTTGGCGCAGGCTTTTTCGCCACCAATTTCTGGATGATGAAGCGGAAAAAGAAGGATTTGGGGTAGTAAATTGAACTGGTTTTGGGAGAGAGGAAGAAGGAAAAAAGAGGAAGGAAGAAGGAGAAAAAAAATCATGACGCAATTTATTGTACTACGTACTTCTTGTCCGCCAAATTTACTACAATATATATTGCACTTGATACTTTCTAGCGAATAGAATCCAACCATGCAATAAACTAAAATAAGCTAAGTGCTAAGACCGAAGTAATCCATAATTGTATTTTGTTCTTCTCGAACTTTAAAGAAACTATATTTCGGAAATGGTCATAGAGCTTCCCGATGATAGGCTTAAATGCAAAAAACGCTAATCTACTTAAATCCTAGTTGAGCTTTATATTTTATACAAGGTGTTGATTTTCAGATAACTAATTTTAAGCTAAATACTTTACTATTCTACTAGATTTTATCACGATTGATGTTGGTCTTAGCTTGCGAGACCAACAATTTGAACTCTAAAATCTCTCTTAATAAATCAATCGTGATAATATCTACTATCTTTTGAAAACTTGGTAAAACTAAAAAGTAGTTATTTTTGTGCAGACTAAAACTGATTGATATGGATTTTTCAAGTTACAGATCGGCATTGACAGAGAATCTGGGTGACAAGCGTGTAAAAAAAAACGCTAGAACTTAATGGATAAGATAAAGTCTGAAGGGCATCTGAAAATATGGACACTGTCTGCTGACAGCAACGAGTATGAGCGTTATGAACGCCTCCTGGAAGCCAGCAATAAACATCACCTGAGTGTCTCATCCATAAATAGTTCTCTGCTGTCTCAGGGAGAGTCTGGATTTCAAGGCTCAAAAAGCATTCTTCTGATTCATGACCCAAGCGAGATTCGCAAAGCATACAGCAATGAGATGGAGAATCTGGCACGGGTACGCAGTCTGGACCAGAGTATGGTCAATGGCTACCATAGTTTCAACACTGTGGGCATAGGCCAGGACAAGAAACTCCGCCTTCTGGGCTGTGTCGCCTATGGAGGGGAAGGTGAGCTGTCGGCAAAAAAACAGGCACGAGCACAGATGAGCCGAATCAGCCAAGGCCTAAAATCTCGGGATGCTGATACCGCCTTGATTCATAATATGGACAGGGTTTTTTCTTAGAGGACTCAAAAAATTAGCTCATTACCAACAAATCAAACAATTCATGGAAGAAAACAACCTCTCTGAACAGCAACTAAATAACCTTTTTAAACTAGAATAAACTAGATTTGACTTTTACCAAGTTCTCAATATCTTTCTATTTTTTACTTGTAATTATGAACAATAAACTCATCATATTCTCTGCATTTGTAGTAACGGCAATTGCCCAACTCTTTGTTCCCGCCCAAATGATTCTGCATCGGGAAGCCATTTTGGATGAAGGCAAAATCCATAAGTTCAAAACCGCCCCAATTGACCCAACCGATATATTTCGGGGAAAGTATGTCAGACTTAGGTTCTCAAATCAGCAAATTACCAAACAAGGAGGGGATTGGGAAAGAGGCGAAACAGTTTTCGCTTTGCTGGAGTTGGATACGGCAGGCTTTTCTGTTATTAAAGACATACAAAGAGAGCAACCAAGTGAGGAAGTTGACTATCTCAAAACAGAAATAAATCACGTAACTGGACCTTATCTAACTGCATCTAGCATAAATCTCAACTTCCCCTTCGACCGATTCTACATGGAACAATCTAAGGCCTATGAGGCTGAGTTGGCTTATAGGGATGCAAGACGAGAAAGGAAATCTGCCTATGCCTTGGTAAGTATTAAAGAAGGCGATGCCGTTCTGAAAGATGTGCTGATTGAAGGTATTCCGATTCGGGAAATTGCGAAAGAGAGGAATGAGCGGAATTGAGCGGACGCTCAATGCCGTCAACTTAAGGAAACCAAATTTCAGTCGGAGACTGATTTCCATTTTCGGCACAGGTTCGGAGAACCTGCGCCAGTGTGAGCCTTTGCGTAACATCGGTTAAGTGTCAATTTTTAGCTATTTGACATCGGTAATTTGCGAAATCCAATTGATTACATGTTTTCAGTCTCCGTTTCAAGACTGGCAATCATTTTGTAAATAGTTTATGAATGGAAAGTGAATCTGAGCCAAACGATATGAAATGGCTTAATTTCTCGTTAAGTTTAGGTGGATTTCAGGAACGCTTAAACATTTGAAGGAAAGAATGATTTTTAAGATGTCTCACTGCTTCAAACCCCAACAAATAAACTCACTCCAAAAGATATAATAGAATGAAATATATTTTGCTCACAATCTGTTTTTTATGCTTTCTTTCTAACAATTCGGAAGCACAAAACTATTCCTCCTCCAACAAAAAAGCAATCAAGCTGTTTGAAGATGCCCGAAAATTTAGTTTGGAGAGAGATTTTGACAAAGCCATTATTACTTTGGAAAAGTCTTTGAAAGCCGACCCAGATTTTGCCGAAGCACATCAGGAAATGGGAATGTACTATATGGTGTTGCGAGACGTTCCGAAGGCGCGTGGCTATTTCGTAAAGGCGTTGGAATTACAGCCCGACTCCAAAAATATTATGATGGCGAATATAGAAATCGCTTCTTTTTCGCTTACGGAAGGGAATTATGAAGAGGCAAACAAATTGGCGAAGAAGTTCCTAAGTTATAATCCTCCAGCCAGATTTATTCAATACACAAACCGAGCGAAGGGCATTATTTCCACCTCAGAATACGCCATTGAAGGCATGAAAAACCCAGTCGATTTCAAACCGACTCCTCTAAGCGACTCGGTCAATAAATTCTCCCATCAATTTTTCCCAGTGCTTACTGCCGACCAAAATACCCTGGTTTACACAGCACTTGACGAGGCTTTGGGAGACGAAAATATGTTCGAATGCACTCGAAAAGAGGACGGCACTTGGAGTTCTCCGAAAGGGATTGTGGAACTGAACACGAAGTTCAACGAAGGCACTTGCAGTATTTCTGCCGATGGGAAAACCATCATTTTCACTTCATGTGAGGGAGCGGGAAACAAAAGGCAGATTTACGGTTCTTGCGATTTGTTCATCAGCAAAAAAGTAGGTGGAGTTTGGAGTCCGCCAAGGAATATTGGCAATTCAATCAACACGAAATATTGGGAGTCGCAACCTGCACTTCTGCCGATGGAAATATTATTTTCTTCGCCTCCGACAGGCCTGGCGGAAAAGGAGGACGGGATTTATGGATTACCGAAGCTGACGAGAAAGGAGATTGGTCGAGACCACAGAACTTGGAAGCAGTAAACTCCAGAGGAAATGAATTCTCGCCTTTTATTCATGCCAACGGGCAAAATTTATTCTTTGCTTCCGATGGATTTGGTGGATTTGGCAGATTGGACTTATGGAAATCGGACAAAGACAAGCTCAATAACTGGTCAGAACCTAGAATTTGGGCTATCCAATCAACAATAGTGGCGACCAAGCGGCTTTGTTCATCACCGCAGACGGCTTGACAGGTTACTATTCCGATGGAATTATGAAAGATGGCAAGCGAGTCAAAGATATTATCAATGTTTTTGAAATTCCCAAAGAAATTAAAATAGAGACAGTAAGTGATGTGGTAAAAGGGATTGTATATGACAATAAAACCAAGGAGAAAATAGGTGCAAAAATCGACTTGGTAGATTTAGCCAATGAGAAGGTAGTGTCCTCGGTAACTTCCGATATTAAAGATGGCGATTACCTGATTACCTTGGCGCAAGGTTCAGAATATGCACTTTACGTAAACAAGTCTGGCTACCTTTTCAAAAGCCTTTCCTTCGATTATAAAGAGAAGAAAGATGCGCAATCCATTGAAGTGGATGTTTACCTCGACCCAATTGAGAAAGATTCAAAAGTTACGCTAAACAATATTTTCTTCGCCTCGGCTTCTTACGATTTGGAAGATAAATCGCAGACAGAACTGAAAAAGCTTGTCCGATTCATGCAGGAGAATCCTGACACGAAAATCGAGATTGGCGCACATACCGACAATGTGGGAACGGATGCAAGCAATAACAGCCTTTCCCAAAAAAGGGCGCAATCAGTCGTGAACTTCCTCAAAGAATCAGGCATTCCCGAAGCCAATATCATTGCCCACGGCTATGGCGAAACCCAACCTGTTGCCAGCAATGACACCGATGAAGGAAAAGCGAAGAATCGGAGAATTGAATTTAAAGTTTTGTAGGTATTGTTTGCCAGATACTGATTATCTGCTAACCCGTAGCCTACAAATTCCAGTTGTCGTTTTACTTGTTCGTGCAACATTCTGACAATTAGAAGCTGTCGGCTACGGGTAGCAAATTTTGCCAAACAATGGCTTAGGAACGGAAAATAAATAAGATGCTGATTGTCAATACGTAATTTACTATTTTGCTGTTTTGCTATTTTGTACTTGTACTTACGTGAACAAAGTTTCTTGAAATAATTCATCTCCAACAAGTGTTTGCTGATTTGTAATTATGCCTTCTGAATCATAGTTGTAAATATCCCTGGTAATGTATTCTTCTGAAATATGCGTGCTTTCTACGAGTAATTCATTTTCATATTTATGGATAGATTCCTCTCCATTAGGGAAAGTATCAGAAAAAAATTCTCGGATGATTCTTCCTTTTTTCGGTTGGAGTTTGCAGTTCGTTTGCTGGTTAGTGGCTTCGGAACTCCATCAATTCTTCATTTCCGCAACTGCCTACCAAATACCACAAGCCTTCTAATTTATGATTTTGATTTTCTAACTCCACCTCAAAAAGGTTACAGGAGTTGACAAGAAATAGGATTGAGAAGAAAGGAATAAATTTGCGCATTGCGATATGATTTGATTTGGTCTAGGAGTCGCATTCTGAAATACCGAACTTACTTAGGAAAGGAAATATTGTTTTCAAGAGAATGTGTGTTTTCATGATGATTTACAATTTTCTAACTTGAGACCTAAATTCTGCCAAAGTAGTTTCCTCAAAATCAAGTTTCTTTACTGGCCTTTTTGAGATTTCCACCTTCTGAAAAGCCTATAATTCTCTATTTTGAATGATTCTATCATAAGTTCAATTTGCTTGTTAGGCTAAAATAAGGATTTTGCTTAATTAAAATAGGCATTAATTAAAAGTCGTAGCGGACGCTCAATGTCATTAAGTTAAGGAAATTCGTATTCAGTCAGAGACTGATTTCCATTTTAGGCACAGGTTCTGAGAACCTGCGCCAGCGTTTTACGCTGGTTCGAGCGTCCACGCTCGAACCAAATTCACACTAACTTAACGGCATTGAGCAGACGCTACGACTAGATATATTTTCATTTTCAAATTCTCGCATTTGCTCATTTGCTCATTTGCAAATCAACTCATCATCGCATCAACAAATCCTCACATCAGTTCATCAATCCTCCCAACTCGCCTTTACCAAACTACCTTTCTCCACATCATTTTCCACAAGCAAAGCCACTTCAATTTCCTGTTGCATTTCCTCTACATGGGAAATTACGCCCACAATTCTGTTCTCTTCTCGAAGCGATTTCAGCGTGTCGAAAACCACACGGAGGGAATCTCGGTCGAGCGTTCCGAAGCCTTCATCCAGGAAGAAAAAGCTCTGTTCCGATTGATTGAGCGTTTTCACATTTTCGGCAAGGGAAAGTGCCAAGCACAAAGCCGCTTGGAAAGTCTGCCCGCCAGAAAGTGTTTTCAGCAAGCGGGTTTTTCCGCCATTCAGCGCATCTTGCACTTCAAAATCATTGTTTTCGTTGAGTTGGAGACTGAGTTTATTTTGCGTCATTTTGGTAAATCGCTCATTGGCAGAAAGCACCAAATTCTGCAAATACACCGAGCTGACGTATTCCACAAAGCCCTTTCCTGTAAACAATCTGCGGAATTCGCCCAAGTTTTCTTTGCGGAGTTCCAAGTTTTTGAGTTCGGTTGCCCAAGCTGTTTTCTGAATCAGTTTCTCTTGGTTTTCGGCAATTGCCTTTCTTTTCACCGAAAGCGAATCGCTTACCAATTCCAATTCTTGTTTGGATTTCGTAAGTTGGTCGGCTAGTTCTTCCAATTGTTGCTTTGCTGAAAACCTGCTCGCCCATTTTGGCTTTCAACTCCATTTGTTTGGATTCCGCCAAGTTCAATTCTTGCTGGAAAGTCTGAATTTCCTGATTGATTGCGTTTCTATCCAACTTCCGATTCAACAGACTTTTGACGACTTCAATATCGCTAAATTCACTTTCAGAAAGCTGATTTTCAATTTCTTGCTGATTCAGGACTTCCTTCTCTTGGAGCGAAATCAAATTGCTTTGTTCCGTAGAAAGTTGCCCACGTTTGGCATTCAAATCATTGGAAACGGTTTGTAATTTGGATTGTGCAGTTTCATAATTCTGTTCCGCATTTTCAGCTTTTTGCTCGCCAACCGTCAAACTTTGTTGCAATTTTGCCAAGCTGACCTGCAAATACTTCTCTACTTTTTCCTCATCAAACTCCTTCACATTTTCCTTGCAGATTGAAATATTACCTTTCAATTTCTCTACTTCTCCTTCATTTTTCAACTTGTTGGTTTGCGCTATTTCTACTTCTTTCCTAAGCAAATCAATCTGCTGGCGAGTTTTGGTAACTTCCGATTCCGAGCGATTGATTTCCGAATTTCGCTTTTCGTAATTGGCAATTTCCTTTTCCACTTCTGCCAAGTTGAATTGAGCGAATTTGGTTTCTTTCCCCAATAATTCCAGTTCAGTTTGCTTGTGTGCCAACTCTTATTCTGACTTCCTTAAACTTGGGTTGCTTTTGGTCGAGCGTGATATTTCAAGCGTTCCGAAAGTTGCATATCTCGCTCCAACTGCTCATTTTGTTCCTGAAAAGCCTTTTTCTGCTCATTTTTCTGCTGGATTGAGTCGGAAATATCTGCCTGATGCGCCACATTCGGATGATGCTCCGAACCACAAAGCGGACAAGCTTTTCCGTCTGACCAAATGGCTGGCTTTGTCGGCAAAAGCCTGGCGGATTTTCAATTCGCCCAATTCATTTTCCAATTCCTTTACCAACTTTTTCAACGTCCTTTTGCTGGCTGTCAATCTCAATGCTTACCAATTCCACATCATCCAGAATCGGCATTTCGTAATCTTTGGCGAATTGGGAAATATCTTTTTCCACTTCCTTCAACTCCTCCGAAGCCTTGGCGAATTTGGCTTGAGTTTCAGAAAGTCGTTTCTCCTTTTCTGCCTTCTGCTGGAAATGATTTTGCGCATCTTTCAGCGTGGAAATATCTGTTTTTTCAGATTTCAAATTTGCCAAACTCTTTTCCGAAACAGCTAACTTTTCTAGTTGGGCATTTAGTTTTTCAGAAGTTTTCTCATGTTTGGATTTCGATTCTGCCACCGTTTTTTCCGCATTCCCCAACTCATTTTTTAAGGTCTTGGATTTTGATAATCTGCTTTAAATCTTCGCATTGTTGGCGATATTTATCTCGATTTTCGTATTCGACTTTGGCATTTTCCAACTCCTTTTCTGCCAACTTCGCTTGGTTTTGCAATTTGGCAAATTCAGTATTCAGTTTCTCTATCGACTGCTTTTTAGTGGAAATTTCGCTTGCCAAAACTCCTTTGTCTTGTTCAGTTTTTCGGCAAACAATTCGTAAGCAATCTGGTACTGTTGGAGTTCGACTTTCTTGCTGCTCATATTCCGCTTTCCTGCTTTCCAGTTTCTTCAAATTAGATTCCGCAGTTTCCAATTCGCTCGCCAAACTTTGCAATGCTTCGAGTTTTTGCAAATCGGCTTGCTGTTCCAAAATCAACTTTTCGAGTTTGCCTTTCTCCGCTTCAATATTTTTCAATTCAGTCTCCAACTCCTTCCCTCTCGCCTCTGTGAACTCCTCCAACATAGAATATTTGCCCGAAAGGTGTTGGATTTCGTCATTGTTGGCTTTGATGAGCGAGTTCGTCTTATCCGACAAATCGAATTTCTCCAACTGGAAAAGCTCCTGCAACATCTTGGTTCTGTCTCCAGAAGTCTGCTCAATAAAATCCCGAAACTTACCTTGCGGGAATGATAATTGTCTGTCGGAAATTCTTGTAACTCATTCCCAAAATCTCCTCCGGTGCTTGCCCTTTCCACCCCTTCCCACTCGCCATTTACTTCCTTCAAAATCCTCCGTTCCCTCGGCTTCACATCCTCAAATCGTTTAGAATTTCGCTTCGCTTCGTAAATGAATCTATATTTCTCATTCTTCCCAGTCAGGCACTCGAAATCAATCAGCATCCTGTCCGACTGCAAATTCATCATGTTGTAATTCCTCGAATCGCCTTTTAATTTCAGTCTGTCCGTATCGCCATAAAGCGCAAAAACCATTGCCTCCAAAATGGAAGATTTCCCACTCCCGACCGAGCCAAAAATCCCGAACAATTGGTTGGAAGTCAGTTTCTCGAAATCAATAATTTGCGCAGATTGGTAGGAATAAAGTCCTTCGATAGTCAGTTTGAGTGGCAGCATTTTTCGGAGTTGATTTTAGTGATACAGAAATGCTAAAATATATCTATTTTTCAGGAAAAAGGAGCGAATGACCAAATCCATCATGATTTCTTAAATCCTAAAAAAGCTTCGGTTGGATTTTGAAAGTCGCCAGTTCATTTACGGCTAGGAAACTCTAGCGAACCCCCAAATCCAACTCTCCAGTCAATGCGCTAAATTTTAAAAGCCTTGAGCGAGATTTGGGAAGCCATCTCAGTAACAAATCTAATTTTCTATTATCAGCAATCAAGCAGTTTACTGGCTTTCAAAATTGAATGCGCTTCTACCTTATGAGTTAACCGTGTATAAACGTTTAGTAAACGAATATACACGGTTAACTCATAATAAAAATTCATAACATATAGAAAACCAATACATTATAATTTTTTCTCAAAAATACAATTACTATACTACCAGAAAAATAGTTAGCTTTACATAAAAGATATATACGTAACTTTTACGTGTATGCCTAGTTAGGCACAAGCATGAACCAAAGGATGAATAAAAGAATTTCTAAAATACCAAATGACGTTCAAGACAGAAATTCTGTTGCTTGGAAAAAGTTATGTGAATACGTTGACCAGGTTGCTGAAAATGGTTCTGACGAGTTTGTACCGAGAGAAGCTCTTGGTGACGAATTGTTTGCTCAAATTTTCACTCTTCCCGAATCAATTAGAAAATTGAAAAAAGTTAAGAAAGTAGGACTTTACGGAAGTAATTTAAAGAGAATTCCGCCTGAAATTGGTGAAATGGAATCACTCGAATACTTTGACCCATACACTTCTTACGATTTGAATTGGTTTCCATTTGAGATTTCTAGATGTAAAAAACTAAAAAACAGCCGAATTAGTACGAGAGCACTTTATGGAAATTATAAAAACCGAATGGGATTTCCGAAACTTGACCATAATCCTGTGAAACATTTTGGAGGTAATCTAAAATGTAGTGTATGTGATAAAAAACTAACAGACGAAACGACAAACCAAATGTGGATTACTACACATATTGGAACTGACACTATTCCTATGCTCGCAAATCTATGTTCTAAAGAATGTGAAGCGGATTTGCCGAAACCACCGAAAAACTATGTTCAGTTTGCGCACAAAGGTGGTGCTGATTTAGTTCAACCACCTGACGAAGACGAACTATGGGAAATTGAAATGGCTGAAAGAGAAAAAGTGGAGAAAGAAAACAAAAATATAACTGAACAACCTGAACCAGTTAAAGAGAAATCTGAAATTGTAGAAAAAGAAAAGTTTAAATTTCCTTTGATTAAACTTGTTCGGAAAATTTGGGAGAAATAAAAGCCAGATGCCTAACAATGGCTATAATTAATACGGGTTTTGGTGCTAAATCCAAAATTTAGAGCTTTTAACCAAGTCCGCCAAATCTTTTGATTTGGCTTTAAAAATGAAAAGATAAAACAAAATAAAAAGTTATGGCTAAGTGCTTAATCGAAAGTTCACTACTTTTAATTCCCGTACTAACCATAGCCGAGACGTTGCCATCAATACGAAAAAACTTTGCGGACTAAATAATCTGTACTTACTTTATAATTACAAAACAGTAAATTATGGAAATATCAATTATAAAAATCGGAAATTCCAAAGGTTTGCGTTTAAGCAAGACTATTCTGGAAAAGTATAACATAAAAGATAAGGTAGAAATGATTTTGGAAAAAGGACAGATAGTTCTTAAACCAATTAGTAGTCCACGAAAAAATTGGGGAAAGGCATTTGAAGAGATGTGTGAGAATAATGATGACCAGTTATTATTCAATGATGTCTTCGAGGACGAAAATTTTGAGGAATGGAGTTAGAACAATATTCTATCGTACTCGTAAACCTTGACCCAACTATTGGTAGTGAAATCAAAAAAACAAGACCTTGTGTAATTGCTTCACCAAACGAAATTAATAAGTATTTAAGAACAATCGTTGTTGCACCAATAACAACGAATTTAAAAAACTATCCGACCAGAATCAAAATAAAACATAACAGAAAAAATGGAATGGTTGCAATTGACCAAATTCGGACAATTGACAAATCTAGGATTATAAAAAAGTTTGGGCAATTAATCTGAAATACAAAAATGTAAAGATATTATCAGAGAAACTTTTGTAGATTAAACTTGAATTTGAACAGAAAAAAAGTACTAATGGCAGTAAACAATCTATAAACCAGCCTTATCCAAACGGTCTTTATTACTTTGGATGTCCTTCTTTATATTCTCAACATCTTTGTCAAACGCATCTTCAACCGCCAAAAACCCTTTTTCCATATTTGAGGCGAAATTGTTCATCGACTTGATAAATGCCTGATTATTATTATCCATTATACTCTTCACTTTATTGAGTTGTTCTGTAAGATTGTCATTATTGGATTGAATCACATTCTCAAGCTCTATGAATCCAACCTTCATTTCGTTTCGGAGCTTCCCAATTTCGTTCATTGCATTTTCCATGTTCTTTTCTTTATGGTTCTACACAAATTTAAAAATAAAATTCGCAAATACCTAAAGTATAAATGGGTTGCAACGAGTACTGTTATACTCAAATGATTTTGAAAAGTGAGCTTGTTTCCTTCGAGACTTCCTAAGTAAGTGGGTTGACACATTTAGCTTTATGGTTCAATTCCATAAAAACTGCCCTTGTTGGTCTTAGCGTAGCGAGACCAACAAGTCGATAACCAAAGTTATTTGTGTTCAACTACTTGTCATCTTAGAATTAGTAGCTCATTTTCTTAATGAAAACAGCAAATAGCGTTTTGAACATGAATAAAAAGTACGCTGGAAGAGGTCGAAGACCCTGCCAGACGTTTTAAATATAATCAATTGACGTCCTAAAACCCTAATGATTAGCCATTCTATTTTAACCTGACAAAGTAGTATTAGGTATCGCCAAATATTTTACTCCTAATCATTGTATTTAACTGACGATTAGTTACTTATGACAATTTGAACTGACGACTAAAGCCTTTTGACTATCTAATAGCTTACCAATCCCAACTTGAATATTTTCTTGAAATCTCCATAAATAATCAATTCTCCATTATCTACTTGTTCGCAGCTTGAAGGGATAAGCAATACTTCCTTCTTGCTACTATAAATTAAATCCTTGGTTTTCACTTTTCCTTCGCTGTCAACGGTCGCCTGAACAACCCTCGATGTTTTTCTTGAATCCCACTTATTATACAAAATATGAATATTATCGCTATTGATTACGTAAGTATAAGAAAGGTACCTATTCATTCTGCCTGCTTGTGATTTGTCTATCTTACTCGCCCAGGCGATGGAACCATCTGGCTCAATGCTGACAACAATAATATCATTGTAGTGATACACACTATAAGAAGTCATATTTCCGTTGGAGTCTCGATAAGTATGAGTCGTAATGTAAAATTGTTCGGCAATCAGTACTGCACCGCCATCGGCTGTCAGGACTAGTTTATCTAAATCAAAACGACTTAATCCCTTCTTTGCGTCTTTTCCTTTGTCATCTTTCCTTTTCTGCTTTTTACTCATGAACTCTCGCAGAAAGTCATCATCGAATCTTTTTTCGCCTTGTTTCAGTATATTTTGAGTCTCAGCTTCAACCAGCATGAAAAAAGTACCGATAAGACCGTAAGAATCTGGGTCGGAATAGAATCCTGCACAAACCAAATTCCCTTCTTCATCTACTTTGAAAGCCAAATCGCTCAAGAATCTCTCCTTCTTATCCAATTTGAATTCTTTGTAGGTTTTGCCTTTGTCGGTATAAGCAAGCACGAAGTATTCGTATTTACTCCAATCCTTTTTTTGTTCACTCTTGTCTTTATTTCTCTTCCCTAAAATATAGACATTCCCGTCATTGCCTAATGTCCAGCTTTGAATGGCAAATTCTTTTTCCTGATAGGGAAGTTCCACGTCTTTCTCCCAATCCAGATTCATGTCCTCATCGAAAATGCTGATTCTGAAACTTTCATTGTCTCTCTTTTTTACATTGTCGTTGGCAATAATCATCAACCTTTTCTCATTATCAGAAAGTTTCTTAATAAAACTGCCATTGTTGCTTCTGAAACCAGATAGACTAAAGCTTTTGCCCCTGCTTTTTGCTTCGCTTATTTTACTGAGCTTTCCAGTTGGCAAAAGCGTTTTTTGGTTTATTTCCTGATTGAAAATATAGTTCTTGTCGTCTTTCTTGTTATCGTAAGTTCCGAAAGCGAAAATCTTCCCGCCAATCTCTAGCATGTCATCGTAATCCAGACTTTTTTTGCCATATTTCAACTCAATTTGCTCTTGCTTTTTGAGCGCAAATTTTTCATCATAAAGCTGAATGGCTGGGCCTTTTTTAGTAAAGGTTAGGCAAAAAGCCCATTGTCATTTACGCTGACAACGTCTCTAAGAGATTCCCAACGAGACTTTTTCTTCATTTCTGGTCCCCATTTCACATCTTGAGCAACTACTGCTTGGGAAGTGAATAGCAATAAAGCAATGCTTAAAAACGTATTGAGTATTCGCATGTTTCTTGTAAATTTAAGTAATTATATAGATAATCTTATAGAGATTTCAGAAGAAGCTTTCTCAAAATGCGTAGCCTACTTTAAGTGCAATGGGAATTACTTTCGTGTTGTCTTCCAAACCTAATGCTGAACTGCCTTCGATTTTTCTCGTTCTCAGTTTGAAACCAACGGAGAAGTCCACAAGAATATGTGGCGCAACTCTGGCTACAATTCCGTAGTCAAATCCGAACTCTGAATAAATCAAGTCTTCTGAAAAAGATTTGGTGTCAAAACGCTTATTGTAGTATCCCAAACTATAATAAAGCCCTACCAAATCTTTTTGAATGGCATACCATTTTACTCTTCCGCCTATTACCCTGCCACTATTCACGTTGTCTCCGAGTTCGGTGTCCGCTACCTTGTCGAATTCAAATTCGTACAGATAATCTGATGTGAGTCTGCCAATACCCAACTCAATACTTGTTCTTTTAAAAGGCCTTATTTCTAAGTGTAAAGCTTGCTCTCCGTTCAAAATGGCAATTGCACCTATTTTCAAGCAGAATTTATAATCGCCTCTGCCACCGTCATCAAAATAACGAGCAAGGCTGTCCGTATCAGATTGGGCAGTTGCAAATGATGGACTGAGCAAAAGAAAAATGGCAAATAACCAATTTAGTTTTTGTATCATCTTATTTCTTATTTCCTCTTTCGTTTCAATTGAGTGAGTTGCTTTTTAGTAATCGAGTGCATCAATCCATTTGAGACTGCTCCCTTTTTCTCATCTTCGCTCGCCATCACAGGAATGTTTCTTTCCACATCATATACTATGCTATAACCCAATACTCTTTTACTGGTGTAGCAACTTTGCCTATTGCCACCGGAGCATAGAATAATGAAAACGGGTAATACGCAAACATAGCTGCTATGTGCCATCCTTTTCCAGTTCGTTTGGCTTTGTAAGAGAGAATACCCGTATTTGAGAAATAGGGAGTATTGTATTTCTCACTCAATAGCAATATTGCATCATAGTTGCTTGGAATAAAATCTTCTTCTATATCGTCATGGTTCAAAACCTCTGAATACCAACTGTTTATGATGGAAATGTCGTTTAATTTATCAGTATCATTAGGGTCATCTATTGCTCTGGCATCCAAAAATTCAACTTCAATCCCAACTGATTCAGAAGCTCTATCAATGCTTCCCTTCATGATTTCCTGATTTTTTTCTGCTAAGACGTAATCCAATGCGCTATTATTTTTCCTTACTTTTCCTTTTCTAAAATCAAGCGAAACTGAAAGTGGAGAAAAAACAACCACCTTGTCCGTACCTACACTAAAGCCTTTTCTTCTGATTCCCTTTTGCCATTTGTCGAGTTCTTTTTTGCCTTTTTTGGTTTCAAAATAGCTCTCTCTGTCGGCAATTCGTTTACGCTCTTTCACTTGCCAATCATACAAATTGTTGAATCTGCTTTCTTTGAAAAGTGAAACCATGGTAGAATCTTCAGACTCCGACCTGAAAATTGGATTGTTGTATTCCAAGCCATCGTTTATCAAATCCAAGGAAATTCTTTCTAAATACAGGTTTGTAGTGTCTTTATGGTATAACCCATAGGCGAAATCTAAGGCAAGTGCATTTATTTCTGCCCTTGTACTCATTTTGCTATTTCTGGAAAGTGATTCGAGTTTGCCGGGAATATTGTCGTAGCCGAGATATTGATTGAATTTTTCAGATTCATTCGCATATTTGCTCAATCCGTACAAAGATTTCGCCACGCACAATTCAAGGTAATCAGATTCTGGGTTTGTTTGGAGCAATAATAACGAGTGGTACAATGCATCTAAATAAGCTCTTTTGCTCAAAAACATTCCGACTAATTCGAATCGGGAAATATGTTGGATATTCTTGAATTCCTCTTCCGAAATGATAAACTGACTCCCTGACGAGTTTTTGCCTTCCAACATTTCCTCTACCAATTCCTTTCTTTCTTCAGGAGCAGGATGCGTACTTAGTCTGTCGTCATCATTATCCTCATTATCTTCATCTCCTTCCACTTGTTCGTATTCTCTTTCGCCAATCTTGAATATGAATTTCTTGCCATTTTTCCCCTTCTTTCTTCTCTTTTCATCATCTTTTTCATCCTCGAAAGTCAGCAAGGCTTCCAGTTTGCCCAAGTCGCTGTCTTTATACGAAATCTTTTTGAAATCAATCGACTCATAAGGTTGTTCAGACGCTTTCAGCACATCAAATATCTGCTCAATGTTTTCAGTACTGTAGTTGGATTTCAAGAATAAATCTAACCCAATTCTATCTGCCTCTTTTTCGTTTCTTTTAGAGTAGTTGGATTTTGCCAGAAGCACTTCGTAGTCAGAACTTTTCTTGTACTGCTTGTAGTTCTTGGATTTTCTGTCCGTCATGTCTCTGTTATTGATGTACCTTTTCAGAACATGGTTTTTGGTATAATGCGTAATTTCATGGCTGAGAATAAAAGCTAATTGTGCTTCATTCTCCAACCTTGCCAAAAGCCCAATATTGATGAAAATCGCTCCTCTCTCTGTGGCAAAAGCATTGGAAATAGGCGATTTTACCACATAGAATTTCAGTTTTTTGCGCAAGCCAGCATTATCTTTCAAAAGTTCATCAGCAACTCTATTCACATAAATGCTGACAGGGTCATTGAATAGCACGTTTCCACTCAGCAAAAGTTGGTCAATGTTGAAAGTACTTTGCAAGTAGAATTGCTCCTCTTTTACTTTTTCATGCCTTTTTTTCTCAGATGAGATGGATTCAACTTTGGAAATGAATTTTTCGGTAGAAGAGGACAAGAATTCTTTCGGAATTTGCCCTTCCGATTGGACAGGCTTATAATCGTTCCAGTCTTGTGCCATGAGGTACGCACAAGAAAAAACAGTCAGCAAGACTGTCAGCTTTGCTTTCAGTAACATAGGTTGAATATTTATTGGGTAGATAATGTGTTACGTTTTGTAACCCGCACGCAAAACTAAGTAGGTCTATCAAAAAAACCACACAATAAGTGTGAATATTCAATTGAAATAAGTTTTTTGTGCTTACTGTCTAAAAATTTCTCAAAAGTCATCATATTTACAGGACTTTTTCATAAAAAAGTTCAGGTTGGAGTGAGTCAATGTGCTATTTTAATGCAATCTAAGCTTCATAAAACTGCATTTGCCTAATTTCGTGAGCCAATTCCGCTGTCAAATCTGGTGATTTATTCAAAGCCCGACTCCTTTCGGCATTTAACAGAGGCTTTTGCCAAATATCATGCTTTGTCCACTTTCCCTTCCCCATATTTGAAGGCGGTCGCAATCAAGATTTATATAAGAAATCCCTAATCTTATTTATTTCTGCGCCATCGGAGTCTATCCTTGATAGTCACAAAAACAATATAATCTGCCCTCGCTCCAATGGAGTGGAATCTGAAAAAATACTGGTTGTCTGACAAATTTTGTCGTTTTTCGGAAACAGTAAACAGTAAGCAACTACTCAGGTTATTTAAGTTATTGATTTTCAATGTATTATAAATTACACGAAGAATTTAAATGTAACTTTTAAATTGAATTAGTATTTTTATAGTCAAAATAATTTCAGGTAGTGATAAACTGGTAAGGCTAACAAAATAAAAACCATAGCGCAAGCGTCCGCTGGGCGGCACTCCGCTGGTGCCGAATTATCCATAGAGTAGCCTTACCTCTTTCACATTACCTAATTTCAAATATAAAATCCAACCAAAATGAAAAAGCTATTTACCCTTTTTTCTATGTTTTCCCTCACATTTTTCCTGCTGAGTTGCGGGGGCGGAAACAAAGAAAATACCGAACTTGAAAAAGACATTGTAGAGGAAACTCCAACCGAAAAGATTGAAAACAGCATTGTAGGAGAAGAAATTTCCTACGAAGCCGATGGAATTTCCATGAAAGGCTACATTGCTTACGACAAAAGCAAAAAAGGCAAAAGACCCGCCATTTTGGTAGTTCACGAGTGGTGGGGACACAACGATTACACTCGCAAAAGAGCCGACATGTTGGCAGAATTAGGATACATTGCCTTGGCAGTAGATATGTACGGAGATGGCAAAAAAGCGGAACATCCGAAAGATGCCATGAAATTTGCAGGTGCTGTGAACGACAATTTTGAAGGTGCAAAAGCGAGATTCAACAAAGCCTTGGAGCAATTGAAAACGCACCCGATGGCAAATGCAGAGCAAACTGCTGCAATTGGCTACTGCTTTGGTGGGGGAATTGTGCTGAACATGGCAAGAAGTGGAGCCGATTTAGATGCAGTTGCCAGTTTCCACGGAAGTCTGGGAGCGGTAAAACCGATGGAAGAAGGCGTTTTCAATGGGAAAATTGCCATTTTCAATGGAGCAGATGACACCTTTGTGACCGCAGAGCAAATTGAAAGCCTGAAATCGGAAATGGACAACGCCAATGTAGCATACAAATTTGTAAACTTAGAAGGGGCAGTTCACGGTTTCACAAACCCAGAAGCCACAAAACTAGGCGAAGAGTTTGATATGAAACTTGCCTACAACGAGCAAGCAGACCTGACTTCCTGGAAGCAAATGCAGGAAATGCTCAATGAGGTTTTCGGAATGAAATAAACCGAATAGAAATTGATGGAACCAAAAGCACAAGTTAATCGGCAGATTGGCTTGTGCTTTTCTTGTGTTGTACCGATGTATGCGTATTTTCCATTGGAGGTATCGAACTATCCGTTTCTGTTTGGTGTGTCCAAAAATAAGTGAATGCACATAAAACGATTACGAAAATGAAAAGTCCGATTGAGCAGAAATCTTTCACTCGCTCCAATAGTAGTGTCTCTTTTTTGTTGGTGTTCGGCATAGTAGTTAGTTCGGTTTTTTTGCAGGTAACAAACTGGTAGCAAGATATAAGTATCATGTATTGAGATGAAATATAAAAATTAACTGGTTTTCACTTATCAAATCTCTATTAAATAGGGAAACTCATATTGGCTTACTTATATTACTTAACTTTCTGCAAAAATATTGCCTAATGCAAAATTCTGTTAAGAATACTTTTCTAATGACGTTGGAATAAAGACGCTATTTATTGCGTTTGAAAATATTTACTAACGGAAAAGAGGAGTATAGCGAATGATAGTCGCTGGTTCGGTGCGGAAAATCCTTTATAAATCTCCTTATCAATCAATTTTTTTCAACTAAGAAGATGCTTTGCATGACATGAATTAAGTAAGTGGAAATTTCTATTAGTTGCTTGAATTTTTGAAAAAAAATAAATGTAGATGAAGAAAATACTACCTCCCGTCTTGTCATTGTTAATTGTTTGTTGTGCTGACAATTTCATTTTTCCTGTTGAAGATGAACATTTGAGAGATAGTAGTACGCCAGGAATTGTGCTTTTATATGAAGTTATTTTCAATGTGATTTTGACAATTATTTGGATAATCTTTCATTCAACGTATATCGTAAAAAATATTGAATATCACGGTAGGCAAGGATTGCTCGTAGTAGTTCTAGTTTACTTCACATCTGTAATACTTTTCATTGCATTTTATATTTTCGTTGTCATGGCGGAATCAAATCTTACTATAAATCAAATAACGAACAGTAATTTGATTTTTTTCGCTTCTGCGTCTGCACTTCTTTTTTTGGATATAATTATTTTGAAAATTCTACTGAGGATTGTAGATAAGTAGCTATCAGTAACATTAAGCAATTATGATTAAACTCAACTGCGATATGGGCGAAGGCTTGAAAAATGAAAAGCTATTCATGCCATATATTTCTGCCTGCAACATTGCCTGTGGCAGACATGCTGGAAAACTATAAAGGTTCAATCGTTAATTTGGGTATTGAGTGCAGTTTTGCTTATGGTTCAAGCGGAAACGCTGGCGCAGGTTCTTGAATGCAAGCCCAGTCTGAATCTGTGCCGAAAATGGAAATCAGTATTTGACCGGGTCACGCTGACCGGGTCACGCTGACCGGGTCACGCTGACCGGGGCGGATCGGTCGGGGCACGCTGACTGAATTTTATAGAGTAACGGTTCTTGAAATAGTATTATCAGAATAATACAACGCTTTACCCAAATTAACGATTGAACTAAGGTTATTTGACTGACACCTGCCTATCGGCACAAGATAATTATATGGAAATAATGAAATATTTTGAAATTGAAAGATAAAAGCTACGGGCAACACCGTGTTAAGCACGTAGTGCTATTTATTATTATTAGCGAAGGGTCGCACCCTTTTGTATTTATCTATAAATGAGCTTGTTAAGAACTCAAAACAGCAATATATTTAAGCTAGTGCATTGAGTTCTAAGTTTGTGTCTGTATTTTTTTTGAATATTATTTTCTTCTGCAAAGCAAAATTTTCAGTGGTTCGACATTTCGACATAGCCATAGCTACGGCTAAGAATTTTAATGCAGTAGAAGGAAATAAGAAACAAAAATAACAACACGAACTTAGGAGTTGGTGCACTAGTGCATTGAGTTCTAAGTTCTGGTTGGTATTTTTTGGAATATTTTTTTCTTCTACAAAGCAAAATTTGCAGGCATAGCCTAGCTACGGCTAAGAATTTTAATGCAGTAGAAGGAAAAAAGATACATAAAATACAATCACGAACTTAGGAATTGATGCACTAGACTACTTATACTTAATTAGGGACTTATGAAATAGTGCTAGAAAAACCTAACTAATTAATTTTGAATAATCTCTAAAGCTTTTTCTTACTCGCTCAATGCAATTATAATTTCCGTATAAAATCAATCGTGATAATATCTAATAAACCCTCTCCCCGTTCACATAAACGGCTTCCACTTTCGTATCTCTCATTTCCTTTTCCTCCATTTCTAGTATGTTTTGTTGGAGGATAGTGAAATCTGCTTGTTTCCCGACTTCTATGCTTCCTCGCTCTTTTTCTTCGAAGCAAGAATAGGCGGCCCAAATAGTGGTGGCTTTTAGTGCAGTTTCTCGGCTGACAGAATTTTCCATTTGGAAACCGCCTTTTGGGTAGTTTTTGGCATCGGTTCTGGCAACTGCGGAGTGGAATCCGAAAATGGGATTGACGGCTTCTACTGGGAAATCACTTCCGAAAGCGAGCAAGCCATTTTGGGCGAGCAAATCTTTGTAGGCATAAGCAGTTTTCACTCGCTCTTCGCCTAATCGGTCTCCTGCCCAATACATATCGGAGGTGGCATGAGTGGGTTGTACGGAGGGAATGATGCTAAATTTCCCGTATTTGTCTAAATCTTCTTTGCTCACTACTTGCGAGTGCTCAATTCTCCAGCGTTTGTCATTTTTGCCTTTCAGCACTTTCCCATATAAATCCAAAATGAGTCGGTTTGCCGAGTCGCCAATGCAATGTGTGTTTACCTGAAATCCCTTATCGTAAGCATCTTGGAAAAGTTGTTCCATTTCGGCAACTGAAGTAAGTACCAAGCCATGATTGTGGGAATCGTCTGAATAAGGTTGAATCAAGGCCGCTCCACGAGAACCTAATGCGCCATCGGCATATACTTTGAATGAGCGGACATTGAGCCTTTCTGTTTGATAAGTTCCTTTCTCGTTCAAATAATAGTCTTTATCCACAGGGTCAATCATGGCAAAAAGTTGGATTTTTAATCTTCCGTCTTTTTGCATTTCCTCAATTTTTTCGATGATTCTTTTGGGTAAACCTGCATCTGCCAAGCTTGTCAATCCATTCTCGAAACAAACTTTTTGTGCTTGGAGTAACATTTGCTCAATGGCTTTATCGGAAGGTTCGGGAATTACTTTTTCTACTAATTCATTGGCTCTGTCAATGAGAATTCCAGTAGGTTTTCCGTTTGCAAGCATTACTTTTCCGCCATCTACTGTGGTTTCGGCTGTGATTCCCGCCAAATCGAGTGCTTTCTGATTCACTAACATTGCATGTCCATCTACTCGGGTAAGCATAATGGGTTTGTCTGGAAACAGTGCATCGAGTTTTTCTTTGGTGGGGAATTCTTTGATTTCCCAATCGTTTTGGTCCCATCCTCTTCCTAGAATCCAATCTTTGGAGAGTTCTGGTTTTTCTTTGGCGAATTTCTCTACTCGGGCAACTAGTTTATCGAAGGAAGTTGTGCCTACCAAATCCACCCAGCTCAAAGTTTGCCCGAGTCTGTAGAAGTGGCAATGCGCATCGTAAAAGCCTGGGAAGATGAATTTTCCAGTAAAATCTTCTTCTTTTTTGGATTGAAAATTTGTCTGAATTTCTTCGTTACTGCCAACCGCTATTATTTTCCCGTCTTTAATGGCAACTGCTTCTGCTGTGGAAAAACTGCTATTGACTGTGTAGATTTTGGCATTTTTGAGGATCAAATCTGCTTGGGCTTTTTTCTTCTGACAGGACATCAAACTACTGAATCCGACCAGAAAGAAAATGCTTTTTAAGAATGTGGATTTATTGTAAAAGGTCATTGGAATTGATTTTGGGGTTTGAAATGGGAAATTACGTGTTTTTGGAGAAATAGGTAGATTGACAGACGTTGTAAAACAATCAGTATCCGATATATTCGTGTGAGTAAGTGGACAGAATCAGCTTTATAATTATATTTTCAATAATGCTCTGATTTCCAATTCTTTAATTTGCTATAGATATGGCATTTGAGTTTGCATATTTCCCCTACGGAATTATGCTCCTGAGTAGGTGCGGTTAGTGAAAACCGCACTACGGTATGCAAAGTCAAGGCGTTTGTCTATATCCTACTATTTTTCTATTTTTTTACTTGCACTTACTTTATTAAATTGGAAACAGATGATAACATCAGGGTCGATATCACGAGAGAAAGCCACCGAGATTTTTCCTTTTTTAGCTTCCAAATTCAGAGGGAGGCGAAAGGAAATCAAAGAATACACACATACTTATCCTGAATTTGTCTTCTGGATATTTCCCAATGGCAATTTATTTGATGCAAAAGAGGCTCACAAGAAAAATGTTCCTAAAGGCTTTGAATATATTCTAAAGGATGAACCCAACTACGGTGGTTTTCTGAAGAGGTAGATTGGCGAGGCAGTTTGAAGAGCAAATTTTGGTGGTTTACTGTGAGCCTGAGGTTCTGGTGAATAATGCTGACAAAATCAGGCAATTTTTGAAAGGAATGGAAGATATTCCCGTACCAATTAGAAATGGCACACTTATTATCTCTGACAATGGAGATATGTACGGCACGTTATCTGATTTAGAAGAAAGAATACAGGGAATTTGAAAATCCGTCCAAATCGGTAATTACCCCAAAATAATTTCTGTATTGTCCCCAATATTCAGGCTTTGGCTCAAACCTTTCAGGTAAGTGTCATTCCCCATAATGGATTGGTCGAGTATTACATTTTGGAGTTCACTGTAAGAGCCAATGATGGAATTGCGAATAATGGCATTTTCAATAATAGCATTGTCGCCAATTACCACGTTTGGACCAATGATAGAATGCCGGATTTTGCAGTTTTTGCCGATTTTCACAGGTTGGATAATAATGGTTTCGGCATCTTCGGTGTATTCGGAGCGAGGGAAATTGGGGCGATTGAGTAGGATTGAATTGGCTTCGAGCAAGGTTTCCTTTTTTCCGCAATCGTACCAACCATCTACTTCTGCAATGATTATTTTCTCGCCCTTATTAATGGTTAGCATGAGCGCATCGGTCAGGCTATATTCTTCGGTAGTAAGTTTTTGAGTCGCCATCATTTCTTTGATGGATTGGAAAAGCACCGAGGCATTCTGGATTTTGTAAACTCCAACCATACCTAAATTGGATTTCGGAATACGAGGTTTCTCAATCAGCTTTTTGACAAATCCATCTGTTCCTATTTCGGCAATTCCAAAATTCCCAGGTCTATCTACCTTTTTGATTCCGACCACAGAATGTTCTGAATCAATGAAATCTGGTAAATGACAATTGATGATTGTGTCCCCAAGCATGACTAGGAATTCATCATCTTTATCAATGAATTTTTCTGCCATTAAAATTGCATGAGCAGAGCCTTCTCTGGGTTCTTGCACCACAAAATCGAAAATAAGGCCTTGATTTTTATAACAACTCTCTACATAACTTCTTATTTTGTTTCCCATGTGTCCAATTACTAACACAAAATGGGAAATTCCACCACTTGCCAATGAGTCTATAATATGAGAAAGCAATGGTTTTCCCGCCACGGGCACGAGTGCTTTGGGCTGTGTGTGCGTGTGTGGGCGGAGCATTTTTCCAGCTCCTGCTACGGGAATAACAGCTTTCATTTTTGGAGTATCAAGTATCGAGTAGAAAGTATCAAGATAAAAGAATTAGGAGCAAAGAGAAAGGAAAATGAATAAATTTATGGCTGATTATTTCCAAATTATAGCTTTTACAGAAATGATTTTGTGTGAGCTACAAAACAAAAGATTGTTCCTTAGCGTGTCTCATGCCAACCTTCACAAAATAATGATAAATTCTACAGTCTGTGTAAATCCTATATTTCTTCCTGTCTTTCCTCTTTTCTCCTTATTCTTTCTTCCTAGCTTTCATAAAAACTATAAATCTCCCGAATGGAGTTGTAGGTATCTTTCAGAACGGTGGATTTTACTTCGGAAATGGGAATCCACTTCACTTCGGAAATATTTTCTTCGGTTTGTGGAGTGAGTTGAGAATCGTCTAGGCAGTTCATGGCATACCAAACGGTTTCTTTCAGAATGTCTCGCCCTTTTCTATCTACATAAGTATGCCAGGTACTTTCAATTTTTTGGGTGATTTCCGCCTTCACGCCACATTCTTCCTCCACTTCCCGAACTGCGGCAATTTTGCTTTTCTCGCCTTTTTCCAATTTCCCCTTTGGCAAATCCCATTTCCCCAATCTGTGGATGAACAATAAACTCTCGCCTTTTTTTACAATTCCGCCAGCAGCTTTCAATATTTTGAAATGACTTTTGATTTCATGAACGGTTTTCATGTAATCTTCCACCAAAAACACCAAGCCTTTTTGCCCTTTCACATTGCCCGATTTTGCCAATTCATAGAACTGAATAATTTGGGAAATATCTGGATTGCTATAAACCGCAACTTCTGGCGAGAATGGCGCACCAGAAATAGTTTGTTGCACAACTTGGAAGGGAATTTCGTTGACGAAGAATTTCATGGGGGAATTGGGAAATGAGTAAATGTGAGAATTAGGAAATGTGAGAATGAAAAGTAGTAGGAAAAACTCAAAATCCTCTTATCTAATTCTTTTTCATCCTGAAAATTCTATAAATCCTGATTCAACTTTTTAATTGATTGGAACACGGGCGCAAGCGCACACGGATATTCACGGAATAACACGGAAAAAAATCATTCGCCAATCTTTTGTTTTCATCCTTTTTCATCCCGAAAATTCTATAAATCCTGATTCAACTTTTTAATTGATTGGAACACGGGCGCAAGCGCACACGGATATTCACGGAATAACACGGAAAAAAATCATTCGCCAATCTTTTGTTTTCATCCTTTTTCATCCCGAAAATTCTATAAATCCTGATTCAACTTTTTAATTGATTGGAACACGGGCGCAAGCGCACACGGATATTCACGGAATAACACGGAAAAAATCATTCGCCAATTTTTGTTTTCATCCTTTTTCATCCTGAAAATTCTATAAATCCTGATTCAACTTTTTAATTGATTGGAACACGGGCGCAAGCGCACACGGATATTCACGGAATAACACGGAAAAAAATCATTCGCCAATTTTTGTTTTCATCCTTTTTCATCCTGAAAATCCTGTGAATCATGGTTCAACCTTTTTTGAAAATGAAACTTTGAGCAAACTTGACTTACAAAAGTGATTGGAATCCCGTTTTCTCCGATTTATTCATAGTTGCTTTCATTGTGTGTTTTTTGGGTTTGAGTGATGTAGTGAATATTGACAAATTTTTCGTACCAGAAGCTGGCAGTATTGTTGGTGGCAACTCCCAGCAGAACCTGCCAGTCTTCAAGTTAAATGATAAATTTCTGTCAATAATCTCTTGTATTTAATTTGAGCTCTCCTCAATCTCCATTTGGAAATCTAACAGCTGTTTTTTGTGGATGAAATAAGCTCTGGAAATTAGGTAAGTATAGTCATGGCTTGCTTTGAATAGCATTTGTAAATGACCTTGGAAGTAGCTTTGCACACCAAAATATTTCCATTCTTTGGAAAGATAAGTCTCGAAATTCTCCAACATTTCAGCATCCATTTCAGACTTCAATTTTTCATCATCCACCATTTTTTTGAGTTGTTTCTTAAACTTTTTCTCCAATGCGGTTACTATCACAAGATTAGAATGGATTTCTTCATGCGGCAGGTTGTAGTTGATGAAATCTAATGACGCCATCAGTTCGCCATAAACTTTCATTTTCTTGTCCACCTTAGATTCAAACTTGAAAAAATCCTGATACAATTGGATAAGTTGAGCCTTACTATTCTCATCTTTCGCTTTATTCTTGAAATAATGGAAAATATGCAAATCATTTATCTTGATTTGCCTTTCCGTTTCCTCAAGCTCTGTGCTTAGCTTTTCTACTAGTTTCTTGCTTGCAGAAGCTTTGTACTTCATCCCATCGTAATCGAAAGTCTTGATTTCGAGTTGTTTATTGTCAATTTGTGTAAGAACTTCGATGTCATTTTTTAAGGAGAGAGACGTGTAGATTAAATCTAGTTTTTCGTCTGAGAAAAGAGATTGGAAATTTGGAGTTTCCACACTTTGAGTTATTTCTTCCTCCAACTTGAAATTTTCAGGCTGTTTGTGGTCGTAATAAGAATTGTAAGCTTTATGGAAAAGGTTTTGCTCTCTTTCCTTTACAAATGTATTTTCAAAGTCTTCGAAACTGCTTAGTTTGATTTCTTCTTTGTACTCCACACCCGCAAATATTTTTTTGGTAAGTTGCTCTTGCGTGGCGGTTGCATTCTCGAAAAGCAATGTTGCTGATGTTGGTTTCGACTCGACTGGCAGTATGTTATTTCGCTCCAGAACCTCTATTCTGTCTTCCACACTTGGGTGAGAAGCCCATTGGTCTTTAATTACCAATTTCGATTTGTTATATTTATTCAAATCCTCCACTTCTACTTTTGGTAAGCCATTTTCAAACTTTAAATGACTTTCCGTGGCGAGTAAATCCATCACAAATTTCTGTTCCAAAAAGAGGTTTTTGCTGGCAATAGAGTCAGGTATTTTTCCTTCGTAATGGGAAATTACCGTATTGAGTGCGGTGCTTGCTAAATCCAACCGAAGCAAAGAGTTTTTGAGTGGAACATAACCCGCCACATGGCTGGCAATTTCATCGGCATGGAATTCCATTTCCCTAGAAAGGCTCAGGTAACGAAGGTTTACAATCTCGTACATCTTTCGTAAAACCGACTGAATTCCTTGAACGATTTTGATAGCCAATTTTACGAAAATGTAGAAATAACCACTGATTTCCGCCCAGCCTCTCACAATACTTTCGTAGGAATCATTATCTACCAACATGTTATGGATTACATGATTCACATTGTAAACATAACTCCCGACTTTCATCGTTTTCTGAGAAAAATGTCCGAATTCATGTGCCAAAATTGCTGTCAATTCTTCTTCTGTTACGGTGTTGATTAAACCCATTCCAATATTCAGATTCTTCTTGATTGGGAAAAACATACTCCAAAAGCTGGAATCGTAGAAAACTGAGGCATTTACATCTGAGGAGAGATACACTTTTTTTGGGAAATCTGTTCCGACTTCCAAGACAATTTGCTCAATAAGGCTGAAGAGTTTGGCTCGTCTTTTTTCTTGATTTCCGTAAAGTGAGAGCGATCTACTTTTTTCGAGGAGAATATGAATTTCAGCAGGAAAATCAACACTAAAACTCCAGAACTAGCCAAACCAATTCCCAAAATAATGGTAATTATATGTGGGAAAGTAACCACCAGCATGACTCCGCCCAAAACGCAAAGGGCAGTTAACCCGAGGGCAAGCCCAATCATCAGAAAATAAGTGAATGCAAATAGTACAATTGCAAAAACTGCTTTTTTAGCTTGCGCTTTGAAGCCTTCGGAAAGTTGAATTTCGTCTTTTAACATAATTGATAGATTTAATGTGAACACGCAAATAAAATGATTTACGCTGATTAAGCCTATTCAATTCAGTTGTTTTTGAGATTGTCTTGCAAAAGTGATTGGAATCGGTGTGCCAACCCAGACTAGCTTCGCTTACAGAAAAACACGGAAAAAACATTCGCCAACTCACCAATTCCTAAAAACTCCCCCGAACGGCAAAAATCAAATTTCTGCCAGGCGCACTAATTCCCGAAGCGAAACTTCTGTAATGTGTGTCCAAAATATTATCCACACCAAATTGCAAGCGGATCTGCTCGTGGAATTGCCAATCGAAACGGTAATTCAATGTGAACCAAGCGGGCGTTCCCACATTCGGAACGGCAAACTCAATTCGGTCAGAAGTGGAACTGTCTCCATATTGTGAAAGTGGTTTTTCTCCATTGAAATCGACCGAGAATTTATGGAAGATTTTGGCTTGCTTCATTCTATAATTCGCCTCAAATTTTCCGTAGAGTGGGGGAATGTGGGCAATTGTTATTGAGTCAACAGCACTTTTTCCTCTGGTATAACTTGTGGAAAGCGTGAAATCCAACGGAATGGAATTGAGTTGGTAGGAAACACTGGCGAAGAAACCGTAAATTCTGGAGTTTTCTATATTCTGATTGGCGAGTACTTTACTTAACACGCCATCTACCAAAATCGAATCTTCCCCATCAAACTGAAAAGATGCTCGTTGGATTGCGCCTCTCAACCAAGTATGGTATAAACTTACTTGTGCCTGAAATTGACTGCTTCGGTAAACTCCACCCAACTCATAATTATAGGCAAATTCGGGTTCTAAATCTTCGTTGGCAACAATCTGCTCGCCCGCTTCGGTGTCTCTCACTTTTGCCACATCATCTACGTTTGGCGCACGGAAAGCAGAAGAGAAAAGCGTATTCAAGCTCAATCTGCCAAATTTCCGAGTGATATTCACGCTTCCTGTCAGAGCGGTATTGTTTTGTTGAACCTCCGAAAATGGATAGTTCACGAAAGTTGTATCATCGAAATTGGCATTCAATCGGACATGGCTAATTCTTGCTCCTGCGGAAATTGTCCAATCTTCCAGATTCTTGATGATGCTTGCGTAATAACCTAAATTCAACATACTGCTTCCGCCATCTGGGTAGCGAGTTTGCTCGGGTGTGATTTCATCGGTTACAATGTTTTGCCTGAAACTGTTTGATTTCACATCATCGTAATAAATCTCAAAACCTGTTTGGAGTCTGCCTAAATTGGTAGGAATCTGCACATCGAATTTTGTCCCGAAACTGTTGACTTCTTCTTCCTGATGCCTTCGCCTGTCATTCCCAAATCTGCGGTCAATTCTGGACTCTTCCATTTTCTGATAGAACACAATCCACTCAATCATTTCCCATTTTTTCACTTCTTTGTCATTCTCTAAAGAAAGCGAGTAGGAAGTTGCCAAACGTTTTTGCGGGCCATAATACCATTCCGCATTTCGGAAATTCGTGTTCACAAAATTCGCATCGCCATCTTGCGTCAGCCTTTCGTAGCGAGGCACATCGGAAGAAGTGGTGTAGCTGAAATTGAGTTGGTGGGAAACATTCTCTTTCGGTTGGAATCGGATTTTCTGATTCACGTTCCATTGGTCGTAGCCGTTTGGTACTTGTTCGTAGGGGTTGGAGTTCGCAACAATTACATCTTCACCACTTTGCCGAGCTACCAAAGAATCTCGCAACCATTTGTAAGAGTTGAACGGATTGCTATTCTCGCCACTTCTGCTTGCTCCGAATTTGCTGAAAGTAAAACTTGTCAGAGCGGAAATCTTGCCTTTTCCATAACTCAAATCTGCATGTCCCATTCGCTCGTCATTTGCTGAGGAATAGCGAGTAACCACATCTCCAGAAATACCTTCAAAAGTATTAGGCTCTTTGGTTTTGAAATTGACCACTCCACCCAACGCATCAGAACCATAAGAAAGTGAATTTGCCCCGAAGTAAACATCTGCGCCTTCCAACAAATTTTGGTCAATCATCAGCACATTCTGCAAATGTCCACCACGGAAAATTGCATTGTTGATTCGCATTCCATCAACCATCAGTAGAATTCTGTTTCCCTCAAAACCTCGCAAAACTGGGCTTCCACCACCTTGCTGACTGCGCTGTACGAAAACTTGTCCCGTATTTTCCAATAAATCTGCTGTGGTTGCCGTGTTTGCTTGCTGAATGTCTGCCGCACGAATTGGCGTGACCTGCGTGGCGGAGAAATTCTCCACAATTCTGTCAGATTCTATGGTAACAGAACCTGCGCCAGTTTTGTAGTTTGGAGACAGAATGCATGTCGATTTTAGTTTGTTCGCCAACCTTCACGCATTTGGCATCGTAACCGACATAGCTGAAGCACAACTCAGTTTCCGAAGTGAAATTCGGGATTTTGATTGTGTAAACGCCATCAATTCCCGTAGTCGTCCCTTTTTTCGTGTCTCCAATCATAATGGTTGCCCAAGGCAAAGGCTCGCCAGTTTCATCGGCAACAATGCCCGAAACAATCTTTTCCTGTGCGGAAATTATGAAAACAAGAAAGGAGAATAGTAATGTAAATAGTATTTTCATAATATCGAATTCAATTGCAACCATCTTCAGATGGTTGTTTGAGAGTACTGTTAATGTAGAATATTCTGAATTTACATCTTAACGAATTCTAATCGAATAGAACAAAAAAGTCCTTCAAGGCTTTCAACCTTCAAGGACTACATTATAACTAGTTAAAACTAGTGGCAATTGAATCTGGAGAATAGCTTTCTTGCTATCGAATTCATTTGCAACCATCTTCAGTTGTTTTTGCGAATTACCCGAATAATGGGTTTGAACATCTGACTATCAGTACATTAACTGTATTATTTTTAGGTTAGTCAAAATTTAATATTTCATGTATTGCATTATTTTTAGATTTAATCAAAAACTATATGGAAATAATTAGACTAAATGCAACAATATCAAAGTACTGATTATCATAAACTTAAATCATTTTTAATTCTTAATTCTTAATTCTTAATTTCCCCAATCCATAATTGTACTTATCAAATACATAACTCATAATTGGGGTAAATTATTACTTTTTTAATTCGCCAATTCACGAAATCAGCAATTCGCTAATTTCTTAAAACGCTTCGGCAATTCCCAAGTAAAAATTATTTTCTCTCTCCTGACCGAAACCAAAAGCATAATCAATACGGATGTTGAGGTTTTCCTTCTCCACCAATTTGATTCTTATTCCTGTTCCTAAAGAATATTTTAAGTCATTGAACTCAAAAGATTGCTTTTTTGCCATCACATCTCCTGCGCCTCCAAAGAATACGAATCCGATTCTGCGGAAAGTCTGCCAACGATATTCTACTTGTGTGAAATAGGCGAAAGTATCTCGGAATCTGCCTTCCTGAAATCCTCTCAGCAATTCCGCTCCGCCCAACGAAGAAAGTTCCAAAAGTGGCGCATCGTTCCAGCTCATTCGGGTGTAAAGCTCGAAAGCAATTACATTTAATTTATCTGGGTTGGTTCTGTAATACTTTCGGAAATTAAGCTTGGTAAGCATGAATTCATTTGTTCCGCCCAAGACTTTTCCGTAAACTCCGTGCGTAAACTCCATAAATGTTCCGTGAGTGGCATTCAGTACATTGTCTCGGCTATCAAGCGTGGCCGCAAATTCTGCGCCTACCGAAGTAGTTTGCAAAGAATCTATCAGAAACGCATCATTTGCACTAGGTTCTTCCTCTGCGCCAATGCTTGCGCCATAAGAATGGTTCACTCGAAATCCACCTCCAATAAAAAGATGTTTTCCGCCCACTCTTTTTAGAGCCAATGGTTCAATCACTACTCTTTTGAAGGAAACTTCTCGCTCGTCAGCAAGTAGAGTTTGCCTGCCGAGCCCGAAATAGCCCACGGGGAACTTGGAGAAATTCAATCTTCCCTTCAGCAGCCATTTCTCTTCGGTGGTAAAAACGGTATAATCAGAAGTGAGAAAAAACTGATTGTTGAGGGTGTACAAAGCGGAAAGCGGAATGTTGGAAGTTCGGGTTTCCTCGCCAGCATTTTTTGGCTTGAAGAGTATTTTAGCTCCCACTCCAACCCCCAAACTGGTAGATGGCTCAAAAGAAATGATTGGAGCCAATACTAATTTGGTGGTATAATGTGTGGAATCTCTGTTTTTGCTATGGAGTTCGTGCTCAAAGACATTTGTTACTTTGTCAATAAAAGTCTGAGAAAAAGTGATTTGAGCTGATAAGCAAAAAATAAAGACTACGAAAAATTTTGTAAATAGAGTTTTCAATTTCTGTAAGTTGGTAAGAAGTGAATTTACGAAAAGACAAAAGTAATATCTTTTTCTCAACTCGCAGACCCGCAAAAGAGTTAACTTAAAATCTGATGTTACGCAGAATTTCAATTTATCCGACAAATAGGAGCAGAATAAGATTAAGGAATAGATTTGCTCGCTTATTTAGTCCTGTTTTTTGAGACTCTGAACATGTAGCAATCGCTTCCCACTAGCTGAAGCTAGTGGCAATTGAATCTAGCTTCCAAAAGCATATTCAATAGCATCCATCTTTTGATCCGACATTTCCCACCCTTAAAATTGACTTTTGGTATTTATTGTGTAATTACGCTTAATTGCTAAAAAACATAACTATTCAAATACTAAGTGCTTTTTCCGAATATCCTGAACTACTGAAACTCATTTCGCAAAGCGACTAGCTGGCGGTGTGCATTTTCGCTCCCGCCAGTCTAGTAAGCGAGAAAACAACGAACCCAAAAGCTTTTCAACAATTCCCGAACATCGGCAGGTGCAGAAAAAGCACACTGCCGAGTTCTCAATCCGCCAATAAAATTGTATCTAAAAAATACAATTTCTCTAAAAAAAGGGTGGGAAATGTCGGTTTGATGGTTGGTAATAGGCGAAAAAAACTTGTCTTTTTCTCGACTCGCTCTGAAAATATAGCAATCGCTTTCCACTAGCTGAAGCTAGTGGGAATTGAATCTAGCTTCCAAAAACATATTCAATAGCATCCATCTTTTGATGGTTGGTAATAGGCGAAAAAACTTATCTTTTTCTCGACTCGCTCTGAAAATGTAGCAATCGCTTCCCACTAGCTGAAGCTAGTGGCAATTGAATCTAGCTTCCAAAAACATATTCAATAGCATCCATCTTTTGATGGTTGGTAATAGGCAAAAAAAACTTGTCTTTTTCTCGGCTCGCTCTGAAAATGTAGCAATCGCTTCCCACTAGCTGAAGCTAGTGGCAATTGAATCTAGCTTCCAAAAGCATATTCAATAGCATCCATCTTTTGATGGTTGGTAATAGGCTATTTCCTAACCAATCAAAGAAGGAAGTTTTTCACCTGTTTCTGCCACCTTCAAATATTTGCTTGGAGACATGCCCACCAATTTGTTGAAGGAGCGATTGAAGGAGCTTTTTGAATTGAAACCGACATCGTAAGCCAATGCCAACAGCGTTTTGTTTTCATGCTCATTTTTTTCAATCTGAGTTTTGAATGCTTCCACCCGATAGCTGTTCACGAAATCATAGAAATTCTTATCGAAGCCTTCGTTGATTACTCTGGAAAGCAGATGATGGCTCAAATCTATTTTTTTTGCCAATCCAGCCAAAGTGAGTTTGGAGTTGAGATATGGTTTTTCAGTTTCCATCAGATGAGTTATTTTCTCTTTCAGCGGGGCAATTTCTTCTGGTGGGAGTTGGTTTTTGACCTCGATTTCTATTTTTTGCTCTTCCTCTTCAGAGATTTCATGATGCTTGAATATTTCGGGTTGTGTGATGGCAAAATAACCCAAACAATACGTTACGGAAGAGAAAACGAGCCAAACAATATCGGTACTGGTTTCGGTAATTGAAATTGCATCTGTGTTTAGGAAATACGCCACAATGGAAACCGCATAAGTGAAAAACCAGATTCCCAAAACCAATCCTTTTATGGCAATTATGGTGTTCAAATACTGCACATCGCCATCGAATGAGATATTTTGTGAGGTGGTTGTTTGGTAATTCCGAACCACTTTTAGGCATTTCCACCAATAGTAAGCATTGAAAAGAAATGCCAAACCGCCAGAAAGTGCGAAAGTAAAGTGGACATCTTCATTCAATACCTTGTCTATGAAAGTATCTTCGGGCATCAGCAGAAAAGGCGCATAACTCAATGCGTGCAAAACAAACGGCACGAAATGAATCCACCTAGATTTAAGCGACTTCAGCGGAATTGTCAATAATTTTTGGATATAGAACAAGAAAATTGGGCCATATACAAAATAGACAATCAAATCTGGAAGTAGAATCAGCTTTGGGTAAGATTGGAAAATCTCTCTCGGAATGGTGGAAACTCTCGCTAAAAGCGCAAAGGAAATCAACCCAATCAGCAAATAAAGTAGGCGATTGGCGGCTTTATTCTTGTCTTGCAATCTATAAATTGCCAAGATTAGGAGAAATCCTTGCATGGCTGCAAAAATCAGAATGTAGGCATAAGGCGTTAATCCGCCATATAAATCTTCCCAAGAATTGATGGTAATATTAATTTCCTTTTCGTTCGGATTGTAAACCAGCATTCTATTGCGAATGGCTCGTCCGTTGTTTCTGCCCTCAACACTTTCCCAATCTCCACGAGTGAACTTATATTCCAAGGTATCGAACCAGACGGGAATCTTTATTTGGTAAGTTCCGTCTTTCAATCTTTCTGCCCTATATTTTGGAGAGCCAGGATGCCAATCGTTGAAATTGCCGACCACATAAATAGAAGCATCTTTTGGCGTTTTACTCGGAATCTTGTCAATCACAAAGACAATCGTGTCAAAAGTTCCTCTAGTTTGGGTAGGCAAATCTTCCCAACTGACAATGGATTCATAAAGCGTGTCCGATTCGCTGAACTCCATTCGGAAAATTCTGTCATCCCTCGCTTCTCCGCTGAAGCTTCCTTCTACACTTTCCCAACTGCCACGCGTGAATTTGAAGTCGAAATCCGCCCTGAAAGGCATACGAATATAGTAACTCCCGTCCGATTGGCGAGTGAGTCTGTAAATGGAGTCGCTCGGATTCCAATCATTAAAAGAGCCTACAATATATATGTCTGCATTTTTCGGAGTGTTGTAAGGCACTTCCTTCACAATGACGGAAATCTGCGCCTTTGCCGAAAAAAAGCCAATAAAAAGTAGAGATAGTAGAGTAGTTAGTTTCCAAAAAGAACCCATCGTTTAGTTAGTAGTGGTAGTTTCCGCCATTCTTAGGAACGGAGTTTTCATTTTCATTCTGTCTTTCGATTGCCATAAATTAGTCATAAAAGACCATATTGTCTATTGCAATCGTTTGCTGTTAAAATCAAAATAGGAAGAGGGCAAAATAAAAAACAGGAGTAGAATCAAAACTGACATTTCCTATTGCAAAAAAATAAAATAGTGTGTGAAGCGATTACAAATTTATCTAAAAAAGCGAGATATTCCGTGGTATTTGAAAGATATGTGGGCAAACTTTCACACCTTTAATGACTCAATTATTACATAAGCGATTGCTGTTTTTGCCAGAAAAATATGATACATATTTGGTTGGATTTTTCAAATCGCCAATTGATGAGGTGTTTCGGAGCCTAGCAAATCTCCCCAAACCAACTCCCGAGCAAAACCGCTTGCCAATCTTGGGCGCTTACGGAAACCACGAGGCAACACAGTTCTTACAAAAACCAAATACTCAATCAAGTCCCACGAGCTAAAACCCCCAATATTGAAGGCGGAAGAAATCAACTTAGATTTCTGGGGCGCATCTCAAAATGTCGTTTGCCTCTTGGCGAGTGGCGTAATGTGTCGGCTTCTAGCCGATTGTTTGTGATTTATTACGAAATGAGACAAAATTAGATGTACACAATTTCCTGAATCAATTCTCCAACAAAGCAAATAATAATATATTTGCGCTTTTAAAAACCAACTCAAAACAACTATGGATTTCCAAGAAGCCATGTCCGCCTCCAAAACGCTGACTAAAAAACCATCGAACGATACGCTTTTGAAACTCTACGCACTTTACAAGCAAGCCACCGAAGGCGATGTGAGCGGAGAAAAACCTGGCGGGTTCGATTTCAAGGCAATTGCCAAATATGCCACATGGGAGAAAATGAAAGGCAAATCGCAAGCAGAAGCCAAAGCAGAATATGTAGAAGTGGTGGAAGGATTGTTGGAAACGCATAAGTAGAAGTAGGAAACGAGCAATTTAATCTAATAGCTAAAAACATGAAAAATACATTATTCACATTACTATTTATTTTTCCATTAGTTGCTTATGGGCAAAACAAACAAGAGCTCATTGGGAAATGGCAAGTATATGAGGCAAACTACATTGGAGAAGTGAACGAAGAGATGAAACAGAAGATGGCTATGCTTCAAAAAGCACTCAGTAGTTCCGTCATACATTTCCATGATGCCGAGACTTTTAGCTTTTCTACTCAAATTCCTGACTTTCAGATAGAGCGAGAATTTTGGAAATACAATGAGGATAGAAACTTTGTAATTGTGAATAGATGGAATCTCAAAGACAAAAAAACGCCAGATTTGATGGGACTAATTATTTCAAAAGATAGGATGGGAAGGGTTCAATTTCAGCTATATGAAACTCCAATCGTTTTAATAGCAAAAAAAATATAAACAACTTATAATTTTCAGAAAATGTATATCAACAATATAAAATTGCTATTCGTTTTTTTCTTGGCAATCACTTTCGGGAATGAGTCTTACTCGCAAGCTGACGGAAGTTCGATAAAATTTAAGTCAGATTTTGAAAAGGAGGTTTTGACCAATTTAGACAAACACTCTAGTCTTGAAATCCTTCTTTCTATATCCGAAAATTCCTCTAGAAAAAGGTAGATGAAATCCAGACAAAAATTGATGACTTTAAAGCCGAGCTAAACAAGAAGAAGTTTGAAAGTAAAGCTGAAGAGAAGAAGATGAAGTTGCTTTTCGAACTTACACACAAAACCTTTTTCAAAAAGTATTTGGAGGTTTCAAACTTCAACGAAATATTCACTCAAAGTGAATATAATTGTGTATCTGGCACAGGATTATATGCCCTGATACTAGAACAGTACAAAATCCCCTTTGCCATCAAGGAAGCTCCAACGCACGTTTTTGCCATTGCTTACCCTGAAACGAAAGGCATTGTCATAGAATCTACTGCACCAAATAATGGCTATTTGTATATAAATGAGTCGGATGTTGAGAAATCAGTAGATTATTTAGTCGAACTTAAATATTTTACCAAGGAGGAGGTTGACAGCAAAGGTGTTAGAAATATCTACAATGACTTCTTTTTCAGCGAAGAGGAAATTGACATCAAAGAATTGGCTGGATTGCAATATTATAACGAAGCTATCGGTTTTTTTGAAGATGAAAAATTTGAGGAAGCTTTCAATTCGATACTCAAGCTGAAATTACTTTATCCGTCAGAAAAGACAGATTATATTGGTTATTTGGCACTTGCAAATATGCTCCATAAAGCTGAATTTACTGATTTCAAAGATGTAGTTTATCTGAGCGAATTTGCAAAGCTGAACATTGTAGATGAAGACGATGTGGCAAAAATCTATGGAGGTTTGATGAACGATAGATTGTTCAGAGAAGGTAATAAGGATTTCATGGATTCTACTTATAAATATTTCTCTGAAAACATTCAAGATACTGTTCTGATGAATAGGATTTCCGAAATTCATCACGATTCTTTTGGACGGTTCTACGCACAGAAATCCGATTTCGAACCAGCGATATTTCATCTTTCCGAATCGTTTAAAATGAACAAAAAAGATGTAAATACTCAATCAATCATCTCTCAGCTGATAGTTCAGAATTATGCACGTAGTGGCAGCAATATATCTACAGTCAAAAAGCTCGAGGTGTATTCTGAGCAGTTCCCATTTCTTTCAGCAGATATTTCGTTTCAATCTTTCAAATTTTTCTGTTATAACTATTTGGCATACAATCATTTAAAAGCAGATGATTTTGAAAAAGGATTGGGGTTTTTGAATAAAATGGAAACTATTCGAGAAGGCTTTGGTGGCAAATTGAAGCTTGATGAGAATATGTTTGGAATGGTGTACGCTGAAATGGGCGCATTCTATTACAGAGAAAGGGAATACGAAAAAGCAAAAGAAATTCTAGTGAAAGGTTTGGAGATTGTGCCAGAACATCCTGAATTGAAAGCAAGACTTGAAATTGTGGAGGAACAACTGAATAAATAACCCAAACTTTGAAAACCCTCATCGTCATAGTTGGGCCGACTGCGGTTGGAAAGACAGATTTCTGCGTTCGGCTGGCAAAAAAGCTGAACACAGAAATTGTCTCGGCAGATTCCCGCCAATTTTATCGGGAATTGAGCATTGGCACGGCAAAACCTACGCAAGAAGAAATGGCTGGAGTTCCACACCATTTGGTTGGAAATCTCTCAATCCAGCAAGATTATTCTGTGGCAGATTTTGAGAAAGATGCTTTGGAAGCCATTTCCAAAATCTTCGAGCAGCACGATTATGCCATTCTCACAGGCGGTTCGGGGCTTTTCATCAAGGCAGTTTGCGAAGGTTTGGACAAAATGCCAAAACTCCAACCAGAAATAAGGGAGAATCTGATGGCAGAATTTGCCGAAAATGGCTTGGAGAATTTGCTCCAAGAACTGAAAGAAAAAGATAAGGATTACTTTGAAAAAGTAGATAAGCAAAATCACGCAAGGGTAATTCGTGCTTTGGAAGTGATTCGGAGTAGCGGAAAACCATTTAGCAGTTTCCGAAAGGGAAATCCGACCAGACGCCCTTTCAAAATCATAAAAATTGGTTTGGAGAGAGAACGGCAAGAGCTGTATGGCCGAATCAACCTGAGAATGGATTTGATGTTAGCCGAAGGTTTATTCGAGGAAGCGGAAAGTGTCTATCAATTCCGAGAGAAGAACGCTTTACAAACTGTTGGCTACAAAGAGGTTTTCGCTTTCATGGCTGGCGAATACGATAAGGAAAGAATGATTGAACTCCTCAAACAAAACTCCCGAAGATATGCGAAAAGGCAACTGACTTGGTTTAGGAAGGATGCGGAAATCAATTGGTTACATCCGACTGAATTTAATAAGGCTTTAGAGATTGTTCAAAATTGATTAGGAACGGAAAATAAATAAGATGCTGATTGTCAATACGTAATTTACTATTTTGCTGTTTTGCTATTTTGTACTTGTACTTACGTGAACAAAGTTTCTTGAAATAATTCATCTCCAACAAGTGTTTGCTGATTTGTAATTATGCCTTCTGAATCATAGTTGTAAATATCCCTGGTAATGTATTCTTCTGCAATATGCGTGCTTTCTACGAGTAATTCATTTTCATATTTATGGATAGATTCCTCTCCATTAGGGAAAGTATCAAAAAAAAATTCTCGGATGATTCTTCCTTTTTTCGGTTGGAGTTCTCTAGTTCGTTTGCTGGTTAGTGTCTTCGGAACTCCATCAAGAATTGAACTCTTTTGGCACAAGTCAGTTCCGCTAGGTGCGCCCCGCCAATTTTGGGGCAGTTTTATCAATATCAATAAACTTAATTTTAGACCTGCCAAGTCTCCGGACTTGGCAGGTCTTTTTCACATAAACCCCAAAATGTGATTGCGGTGGAGAAGTTGTGAATTTGATAGGTTTACGTTTCAGTTCAATAGGAAGGTTTTCCCCACAATCAACACTAAATATCTTTCACAGCAAATCTGATTCTGTACAAATGCAATAGCGAACTTTTGATAGACTCAAAGTATTCGGTAATTTCATAAATTTTCATCAACTTGGAATCAAAACGAATTCTATCAGCAGATTGCAACTCTTCTAATAATGGCAGTCTATTCCTTGCCAACAAAGGCAAAAATGCCTCTACTATTTCTTCCTTTTGTTCATCAGAAAGAATGTCAGGATTTAACACATTGAAATCTCTACTAATTTTCTTCGCTCGTAAATCTAATGCTCCCATTCCACGCCCAAAACCGTAACCTTCAATAAAGAACATGCCAAGTGTGCTATTCAGCAAAGCTAAAAGCAATTCTTTATCTTTCTGATATCCCTTTATCAAAGAAAAACCAATCATTCTTTGGTCAATGAAAGTAGGTTCATCAAATTTCGCAATGAACAAAGTTTTATCATAATTTACATTTGCAACAAAGTCAGCCAGACTGTCCGACTTCATTTCATACCAAAAACTATTCGCTTTTTTTAATACTTTAGGTAGAGGTATTCCAGAGTTGTTGGATTGGCTCGAAAATGACTTAATCCATTTCAATGTGCCACTATGATTTAATTTTTCCAATTCCTCAATACTTTTTGGGCAACAGAAAGCTGTTTTGTTGGTTCGGGAAACCAATCCTTTTGTCGATTTCAAGTCTTTGAGAATGGGTTTCAAGTATTCTTCCTCAATGTTATGTCCCGAAGCAGGATAGAACAAAGCATTCCAACCTCTTCGTTCGCCTCTAATGAGTGTGAAAAACTTGTTGGATTTTATGATTTTAGAAGTGATTTTTGGCAACCATGTCAAATCCGAAAAATAAGCAGACCACGGAACGCCAATTTTTTCAAACTCGTGGATTTTATTGAGGGAATATTTATTGATTTTGAGATTTTTATGTTCGCTACTCAAAATGATATTTTCGCTCAATAGCTTTGTATCAGCCACTTCATCTACCTTTTCTTCGAGTGTACAAAAAGAGACTTCACTTGAGTTGTCCGTTTTCTCATCTACCTTTTTCTTAGAGGCAATCAAAAGCGTTGTAACAACCTCTGCATTTTTAAACCATTTGCCCTTTCCCGAAATGACTACGTGGTTCACATTATAGAACATTCTAAACGCTTTCAGAAATAACTCTCCATAATCTGTTCCCATCCATGCATTTGAAAGAATAAGTCCGATTCTGCCCTCTTCGGAAAGAAAGCGATGTAGATAGAAAGGAATATAGGCAAACATGTCGCTTTTCCCCATCAGAGCTATTTTTGAGTTGGTCTCGTCTTGAATCCAATTATTTATACCGTAAATCTCAGGATTCAAGACTTTTATTTCTTTGTTTTTGATAAATGGCAAATTGGAAACTACGTAATCAATTTTGGGCAACTTTTTTTTAACAATCTCTCCATTGTTAGGGTTGCGGAACTCTATCAATTTCCCATCTGTCAAATCAATTACATCAGAACTGAAAATATTGATGATTTTTCCAACATTTGTAGGCTTTGCCATGGATAATGTAGCAAGTTGGATGGGGAAGGAATGTTTATCCGAAGCCCAAATACTGTTTAAAATCTCTTCTTGGCTGAACTCATACTCTTCCTTTAATTTGTACGCTTCGTTTATGATTGTTCCAGTTCCACAACAAGGGTCAAATACAATTTTCGATTTGTCATTGATTGTAAGCCTGTTCAGAAGTTCTGCAAGTTTTTTCGGTGTAGAATACTGACCAGCAACTTTGCGTTTTGCAGAAGCAATTGAGTTCTGAAGTAATTCATGAAGAATTTCAATATCAATCGCTTCAACATTAACTGAAGACAAGAACAAATTAAGTTCTTTCAAATCATTCCAAGCATTTTCAGAAATTCCATTCTGCCCAAGATTAGAACTAAAGATATTCCAGAAATTACAATTTTGAGATATGGAAGTGATAATAGAAGTTGCGTCTTCAATTGATGTTTCAGCTTGTATATTTTCTATTTCTTTTGCTTCGTTAAAATGAATTTTAAGAATGTGGGCAAACACTATTTTGAAGACCCAATCAGTCAAAACAATATTTGCCAATATCGGAAGCTTATATTTTTGTTTTTCCTTTTCTTTAATACCATATTCTGAAAAAGAAGCTTCCCACCATTGATTGATTTTTGCTTCTAGTATTGAGTCACTTTTTACTTTTGCTCTAAAAGAATCAATTGTTGATAGATTGTTTTCCAAGATTACATCAATAACATCATCAATCGACAAAATTTCTGTAGAGGTATTCTGTGATATTTTTCCAGATTCAAAATAGGAATTTAAGTCAGCTAGTATTTCAAACAACAAACCTTTCCATAATAATTCTTTTTCTTTTACCTCATTTCTGCGAGAGATATCTATCGCATCCCAACTTTTTAGAATTTCAAAATCCTCTTCGTGTTTGTGGTACAAAACTGCATTTTTCACATTCCATAAAATGAAGCTATCTCGATTGAGAATTTTTGCTTTCTTCTTCGCATTTGAGATTAATTCAGCATCAGTAATCTCAGTATCTGGCATTTTCAATTCCCAACCATGAACAATTATGTTTTTGGATGCATCCTTGAATAGAAGTACATCAGGGAAAAGACTTTTCTTGTTGTTTTTGATTGTGTTTTCGCCACCTGCTCCTTTGAAATTCCAGCTTTTATTTGATAAAAATACTTCTATTGAACTTATAACATCAATAGCCCAGCTTCTCTCATTATATGTAACTTTCGCCATTGACTTTTTCTTTTTTATAATTTACAGTATGATATTCAGATATAGGTTCATTAAAAAGACTCAAAGTAGATTCTTTAACCTCCTTTCTTTTCAAGGTCTCTTCTATTCTATCTGTACAAACCTTAATATAATCTACCTCTTTTACCTTGTGGAGTAAGGCATTTTCGTTCTTCTCAATTCCAATAAAATTTCTGTTCTCTAAAATTGCCGACAGAAGAAAGCTTCCACTTCCGCAAGCATTGTCTAAAACGATTTCTCCAGGCTGTGTGAAAGTTCTAATCAAATATCTACCAAGTTCAATTGGTTTTTGCGTAGGATGATATACTTTCCCTTCGGATTCTGCTGTTTTTGCATAGATATAATCATCAGTATCTTGTAAATCGAACGCTACAACATCAGTCGGATATCTTTTTCCGTTGCTTTTTACATGCTTAGATTTAAAATCGCCATAACTTCCTGTGAGTTGGTCTTTTCTAAAGCCTTTATCATAAGCTTCTCCTTCTGACATTTGCGGATTGTAGTTTGGTTGTTTCTTATAGAATACGCAAATATCCTCATGCTTTCTTAATGGTTGCTTTTTCGCATTTAGAAAATTGGTGGATTTAGATTTAATCCACACTATTTTATATTTGAAATACTTCTCGTTGCTCAAAATCAATTTAGCTGTGAAAATCCCCTGAGCAGTCAATACAATAGCTCCATTTGTTTTGATTATTCTATGGTATTCTTTCCAAAGCTTGTCCAAATCAATAACCGAATCCCATTTATTTTGAGTTGTTCCATAAGGCAAGTCGCAAAGTATCATATCGATACTTTTGTCTGGAATCTCCTTCATTGCAACAAGACAATCGCCTTGTATCACTTTGTTAATGTATTTTTCTATGTTTTTTGCCATAATTTATCCGTTCTTTTCAAACCTACGAATTCTCACTAACCAAAGCAAAAATCTGTACTCGCTTCCGAAGTCCATTTTTCCAATCCTAATTCGCTACTACTTGCCGTGTTGGTGCATCAAATCCAAATAAATCGGCTCAATCCAAGCAATTTCAAGAAAATACCTTCATTTTTGCTGATTCAAACCATAATTTGCTGGATTGAATTTGGTTTGACCTTGATTTAAAAAAAAAAACAGTTGAGTAGAAGGTATGTCTTGCTACTCACTACTTGATACTTGATACTCAAAAAAATGTTAGAACAAAATATACTCAACGGAATTTCCAAGGCTTTCCAATCGCTTTTCGGGGCAGAAGTGGAAGCCGACAAACTCCAACTCGCCCCAACCCGAAAAGATTTTGAAGGCTCACTGACTTTCGTCACTTTCCCCTATGGCAAAATCTCCAAAAAGAAACCTGAGGAAACTGGGCAATTGGTTGGAGAATACTTGAAAGAGAATTTGGAAGAAGTAAGCGATTTCAACGTGGTCAAAGGCTTCCTGAATTTGGTTATTACCGATTCGGTTTGGGTAAAGCGATTGGCGGAAATTCACAACACTTTGCACTTTGGGTTCGCCAAACCCAACGGACAGAAAGTGATGGTGGAGTATTCGTCTCCAAACACAAATAAGCCTTTGCATTTAGGGCATTTGCGAAATAATTTCCTTGGGCATTCGGTTTCTTTGATTTTGGAAGGTGCTGGTTATGAGGTACTTAAAACCAATTTGGTAAACGACCGTGGAATCCATATTTGCAAATCTATGGTGGCTTACCAAAAGTTTGGCAACAACGAAACGCCTTCCGAAGAACTGAAAGGAGATAAGCTGGCAGGAAAATATTACGTGCGTTTCGATAAGGAACTCAAAAAATATATCAAAGAAACTGCGCTTGGTTTAGCCAAAGAAAAGAACTTGGAGGTTAACCCTGTAGAGTTCAAACAGGGGATTGACAAACGAGAAAAAGAATCCAAAGAAAACGGAACAGATTTTCAACTGAATGATGCTGAAAAACTTACTTTGGCGGAAATCAAACCATTGATTGCCCAAGCCGAAAAACAAGCCAAGGAAAGTGCGCCAATCCTTCTCGAAGCCAAAGAAATGCTCCAAAAATGGGAGCGAGGCGACACAGAAGTGGTTGAACTTTGGAAAACCATGAATGCTTGGGTGTACGAAGGTTTCGCAAAAACCTACGAAGCAATGGGCGTGGAGTTCGATAAGTTTTACTACGAATCACAAACCTATTTGCTCGGGAAAGACATTATTGATGAAGGGTTGGAAAAAGGCATTTTCTTCAAAAAAGAAGACGGTTCGGTTTGGATTGATTTGACCGCAGAAGGCTTGGATGAAAAGCTGGTTTTGCGTGGAGACGGAACTGCGGTTTACATGACGCAAGATATGGGAACTGCCGACCAAAAATACAAAGATTTCCCCATGCAAAAATCGGTGTATGTCATTGGAAATGAGCAAGATTACCACGTAAAAGTCCTCAAACTCATTATGCAGAAATTGGGCAGAAGTTATGCCGATGGAATCTACCATTTGTCTTACGGAATGGTGGATTTACCTTCGGGGAAAATGAAATCTCGTGAGGGAACGGTGGTAGATGCCGATGATTTGATTGCCGAAATGATACAGACCGCTCGTGAACGAACGGAGAGTTTGGGCAAGATTGATGATTTCACTGGCGAAGAAGCTTCGGAATTGTATCATACTTTGGCACTTGGCGCACTGAAATACTATTTATTGCGAGTCGAGCCGAAAAAACGAATGCTTTTCAACCCAGAAGATTCTATTGACTTCCAAGGAGACACGGGAGTTTATATTCAATATAACCACGCCAAAATCAACGCAATCCTCCGAAAAGCGCAAAAGGAGAACATTGATTATTCTCCAAAAGCTTACGAAGGTTTAAAAGAATTGGCGAATGTAGAATCCGAATTGGTCATGCTGTTGGCAGATTTCC
Organism: uncultured Cytophagales bacterium; assembly: GCA_963729615.1. Taxonomy (GTDB): domain Bacteria; phylum Bacteroidota; class Bacteroidia; order Cytophagales; family Flammeovirgaceae; genus JBLIFI01. The sequence continues at coordinate 14,658 of CAVSOI010000008.1, read as the reverse complement.
CAAATAAAGTGATTCAAGCCGCAGAAGATTATGCGCCTTCGGTAATCGCCAGTTATACTTACGATGTTTCAAGAGCCTACAGCCGTTTATATTCTGAACTGTCAATTTTCGGGGAAACCGATTCCAAAAAGAAAGCTTTCCGAATTGCCATTTCCGAACAAGCCGCCAGAATAATTGAGCGAGCATTGGGTTTGTTGGGTGTAAAAGCACCAGAGCGGATGTGATGATTTGCTGATGTGTGAATTTGAAAATGTGAAAATTAGAATCAGGATTTTCAGGATTAGATGATTAAAACAGGATTCCACTTTTGAAGTATTGCTTGCTTCTTGTGTATTAGAAAGCATTTTGGCTTTGAGAGAATTTTAAGGGAAAATTATTTCTATAAAAAAATCTTTCAAATCCTTCCATCTTGAGAATCCTAATTCAGACAAAAATAATCACGGAAAATCAAGCCAATCTCAAAAATCATGGTCAACTTTACTATTTTACTATCTCACCACTTTACTATTTGAAAAGATGAACGCATATATTTTTCCAGGACAAGGAGCGCAGTTTACAGGCATGGGCAAAGACCTTTACGAAGGTTCCGAAACTGCCAAAGATTTTTTCCATAGAGCAAACGAAATTTTAGGATTTTCCATTACCGATGTGATGTTTGAGGGCACGAAAGAAGAGTTGGCACAAACGAAAGTTACGCAACCCGCTGTTTTCCTTCACTCCGTAATTTTGGCAAAAATCACAGAGGGAATTAAGCCAGATATGGTGGCTGGGCATTCTTTGGGCGAATTCTCCGCTTTGGTCATCAACGGAACCTTGGCCTTTGAAGATGCGCTGGAGTTGGTTTCCAAACGGGCTTTGGCCATGCAAAAAGCCTGCGAGGCGAATCCATCTACCATGGCGGCCATTCTCGGTTTGGATGATGAAATTGTGGAGCGGGTTTGTGGGGAAATTTCCGATGAAATTGTGGTGGCAGCCAATTTCAACTGCCCGGGGCAATTGGTAATTTCCGGCTCGAATGAGGGAATTAAATTGGCTTGTGAAAAAATGAAGGAAGCAGGCGCAAAAAGAGCCTTGCCACTTTCAGTCGGTGGCGCATTCCACTCACCATTGATGCAACCTGCCAAAGATGACCTAACTAGTGCCATTCAAAAAGCCAGATTTGCTGAGCCAATTTGCCCAATCTACCAAAACGTAGATGCAAAGCCTTATACCAATCCAGACCAAATTCGTATGAACTTAATTGAGCAATTGACCTCGCCAGTCAGATGGACGCAAACCGTTCAGAACATGATTGCCGATGGCGCCACCAAATTTACCGAATGCGGACCAGGAAAAGTTTTGCAAGGTTTAGTGAAGAAAATTGATAGGGAAATGGAGGTTGCGGGGGTTTAGGGAATGTGGAAATTTGAGAATGAGTCAATGTGAGAATTTGAAAATGAAGAAAATAATAGATGATGAACAACTGGTGTTATAAAATCATCCTTTTTCGATGTTGTCTATCCTTCTAATTCCTTGCAATTCAATTAAAGTTAAGTAGTCCAAAGTCTTTAGTCGTAAGTTTAGAGCAAATAAAGTAATTGATAATCAATTACTTACGGAAAGTAATTAAGTTTACTTACTTAACAATTGGAAATATAGTAAATCAGAAATTGAGAAACTGTTTAACAAAAAAACACAGACGATAAATTAGAACATCAAAATAGTGTTAATTTACCGATGTTACATAAAGAGTCGTTCCTGCCTCGCAATCACATATTGGGAGTCGATTATTGGGAGGTTCAAAAGGAAACTAACTGCTAACTCTATTTTTTCGTGATATGAATTGAGTTGTTAATTAGGTAATCATAAACTGGTAAGCCCCGCTTGAACCTTTTGACTAAAATAGCATTACATGTTTCACATTACCGATAATTAAAATAAACCTAGAATATTTCATCATTCACTATACAAACAATGGGGAAACTTAAAAAGGCAGGCATTACAATTCTATATGTGATTGCTATGATTGTAACTATAGGCTCTATACTATCCATTTTCAGAAATACAGAAAATAGATATTTGAAGATGCTAGATTTCCCTCGGATACAGTTTTTCATTGTTGCCTGCCTCAATCTAGCCCTCTTTTTATTAGTACTGAAATGGAAAAAATGGTATGACTACCTTTTAGTCTTAGGATTAGTAGGAAGCATAGCGATTCAAAGTAGCTATCTTATCAACTATACGAAATTAGTTTCCGAAACTGTATCATCTGTGATAGAGGAAAGACGTTCATCGCAAGTACCAATCAGCATTTTATTGGTAAACGTGAAGATGTCCAACCAGAATGCACAACCACTTATAGAACTGATTGAAACTAAACAACCCGATTTGGTCATAGCAATGGAAACAGATAGTTGGTGGAACGAGCAATTGCAATCAATTGAAACCCAGTATCTCCACACGCATAAAGCCATAAACAATGTTGCCTACGGCATGGCTCTCTATAGCAAATACCCTTTGAGCGATACGAAAACAAATTATTTTAACAATCGGAAAGTCCCTTCTTTTGAAAGCATTATTCAACTAAATAATCAAGGGAACGTAGTTTTATACTCACTTCATCCAGTACCTCCAACCCACTTTGAAGAATTACCTGACAATTCGGGGCAACAAGAAGTAGCAATGATGGAAGTAGGGAAAAAAATAAAAGATAGAAAGTTGCCTTCCATTGTGGTTGGAGATATAAATGATGTGAGCTGGGGATCCATGGATGCCTTGACAGGGACTAAGGGATTGTTGCACGATGTAAGAGTAGGCAGAGGTTTTTATAATAGCTACAACGCCAACAATATCTTAATGCGTTGGCCGTTAGACCATGTATTTGTAACCAAAGAGTTTGGTTTATTAAAAATAGAGCGACTCTCAGGCATTGGTTCTGACCATTTTCCGATATATACCGAACTATTGTTACAATAATACTTTAGAAGGTTTGAATAAGAGCAATCAAGTACAAGTACAAAATAGAAAAACAGCAAAATAGTAAATTATGTATTGACAATCAGTATCTTAAGAAAGACAAAATGTTGCGATAATTGTGTATGACTACTTATGATAAATTATCGAGTTCATTTGTTTTGTAGGGAGTGTGAAACAGGTAAGGCTACTCTATGGATAATTCGGCACAAGCGGAATGCCGCCCAGCGGAGTGCCGCCCAGCGGACGCTCAATGCCATTAAGTTAGTGTGAATTTGGTTCGAGCGTGGACGCTCGAACCAGCGTAAAACGCTGGCGCAGGTTCTTTCTGGGGGCGCAATCGCCAACCTGTGCCGAAAATGGAAATCAGTCTCCGGCCGGGTCACGCTGACTGAATACGAATCTCCTTAACTTAACGGCATTGAGCGGACGCTTGCACTATGGTTTTTATTTTGTTAGCCTTATCAGTTTATCACTACCGTTTTGTAAAGTAGAAAGCACCGAGTCAAAAAATATTTTGTGAGATATCAAGAAATAGACCTGATAAAAAACGCTCTTATAGACTTGAATGACACAGAAAATATTCATTTTGAAGAAGAATTTGAGGATTATCAAACTTTATATCCAAAAGAATAGATGGAAGTAATTGCTTGAAGTTGAAACCACAACTCTATTTTCATTCTTAGTTTTTAATTCTTCATTTCTAATTTCTCCTTCTTTATCCATTTCCCTCGCTTATGAGTTATACTTGCAGCGTAATACGAACTTATGAACAAAGGACAACAGAAACCCCAAAAATTAAGTGCTCAAGACATTATTGATATGGTTATGAATAATGTGAGACCAAAACGAGATTTGACTATGGACAATACAATGCTAGACTTTGAGAAACCAATTGCCGAACTAGAAAGCAAATTAGCCGATATGAGATTTTTGGCAGAACAAAATAATGTAGATGTAAGCGGTGCGACCAATGAATTGCAAAGGCAAATTACCGAACTTAAGAAAAATACGTTTAACAATCTGACTCGCTGGCAGAGAGTGCAAGTTTCTCGCCACCCGAACAGACCATATACGCTTGATTATATCAACCAAATTTCGGAAGAATTCATCGAAATCCATGGAGATAGAGGCGTGAAAGACGATAAGGCAATGGTGGGCGGATTTGGCAAGATTGATGGCAAAACCTATATGCTGATTGGTCAGCAGAAAGGAAGAAACACTAAGCAGCGCCAAATGAGAAATTTCGGAATGGCAAACCCAGAAGGTTACAGAAAAGCACTCCGACTGATGAAAATGGCAGAGAAATTCAATAAGCCAATCGTTTGCTTTATTGATACGCCAGGCGCATTCCCAGGTTTGGAAGCCGAAGAACGTGGACAAGGCGAGGCAATTGCCAGAAACCTGAAAGAAATGTTCACACTCAAAGTGCCAATTATCTGTATCATTATCGGAGAAGGTGCTTCGGGTGGAGCTTTAGGCATCGGGATTGGAGACAAGGTTTTCATGTTGGAGAACACTTGGTATTCTGTGATTTCCCCAGAGTCCTGCTCTTCCATTTTGTGGAGAAGTTGGGAATATAAGGAGCAAGCTGCAGAAGCACTTCGCCCAACTGCCAAAGACATGAAAGCCATGGGAATCATTGATGAAATCATTCCCGAACCACTTGGCGGTGCGCATAACGACTCAATACAAATTGCGAAAGATGTAAAAGAACTCATCAAAAAAGAAATTCTACAACTAGAGAAACTTTCTCCGACAGAAAGAATTGGAAAGCGGATTGACAAATTCTCGGAAATGGGCGTTTTTCACGAAGGGTAGAAGGAAAGCATGAACAGTAAAGAAAGGCACGGAAGTTCAAAATTTCCGTGCCTTTCTTTATCCTATATCCCCTTTTACATTTCTATACTTCACTTTCAATGAGTTACAAAGATTGATTGAATACGTCTAAACACTTACTTATACTTACAATTCCTCCATATTTCCGCACTCTTTCAAATCGTACCTCGTACATCCAAAATCGCAAATCAAACGCTATCTCAAAATCATTTCCGAATTGAAAGCTCCAAACAAAGAATCTGTATCGGAAAAAGATTGTTCCATCTTCTTGAATTGGCTTTCGCTTAGTAAATCAAGCTCTTTCGGGAGTTCCCCTCGCAAACGTTTTGGCAGAACCCGTTGCATTGCCAAGCTTGCATTCAGAATCAAATGCCTGTTTCGACCCTTCTCATTATAAATTACTGTGTAAGTGGGAATTCCATCGTAATTAACTAATTCAACTTTACCAGTTTCTTGATTTTTTTCGAGTTCGATGTTCAAAATCAAACCAGCATTGCTGTATCTGCTGAGTTGGTGGGAAAAGAAATTGCCCAATGAAAAAGCCACCAAACCCGTATCAAGCTGGCTTTTCTCACTCCCGACAAATCGCTGAACTGGCTGGAGAACGTGCGGATGTTGCCCCACAATAATATCTGCCCCGCACTCAATCGCAAATCGCACAATGTCCTTTTGCTGCTCATTCGGAATGCGTTCGTGTTCTGTTCCGAAATGGAAATTCAGAATAATGATTTCCGCCCCTTTTGCTCTGCACAATTCAATATCATTTCTTATTTGAGCGGTATCAATGAAATTGAGCATGAATCGTTCACTCTCTAAGGGCATTCCGTTAGATTGTTCTGTGTAGGCAAGTACAGAGAATCTGATATTCTTCAAATCATAAATCTGGATTGTGTTTTTTTGAGATTCATCTGTGAAAGTTCCAGTATGTTGCAAGCCATTTTCTGCCAATACTTCGAGAGTTCGGGAAGCCCCTTTTGCCCTTCCGTCCCAAGCGTGGTTGTTGGCAGTGAAAAGCAAGTCGAAACCAGCATTTACCAAGGCGTTTGCGTAGGAATCGGGCGTGTTGAAAGTCGGGAAACCAGCATATTCTCTGCCCAATTCTGCACCTTGAAAAACGGTTTCCAAATTGCCAAAAGCCATATCGGCATCTTTTATGAATGGAGCAACCAAACGAAAGGCGTGTTGGAAATCATAACTTCCATCTGCTTGTTTTGCGTTTGTAAACTGAGGTTCGTGGCACATCAAATCTCCTACGAAAGACAATTTCAGCCGTTTGGATTGAGCAATCTCTTCTGCTCTTTCTCTTACATCTGATTTTTTGTTGATTTCAAAATCGACTACAAACAGTAGAAGAAGCAAGGCAAAGGCATTCAATAAGATGGCGACAAGAATAAGGAATGTTTTTTTTCATGGATTTATGCAGGTTCTCTGCAAATGAAGCAAACTTTTTCGGAAAGCCAACCCAAAACAAAAAAATGCCAAGGTTCGTAAAAACCTTGGCATTCAAATTCTGGGTACTGAAAATGTAAAGTATGTTGGCTAGAATTTTGATTTCCAATTGGAAAAAAGCTCTATTTTTTTAGTCAGAAACAGGGCTTTTATATGCAAAAAATCATCAGCATACCTTGTGTGTTCAGTACCAAATTCTGCATCTACAAATATCTATCCTAAATATTCAGCAAGCATTTTGCTTCTAGGAGCGGCACGTAACTTTCTGATTGCTTTTTCTTTAATCTGACGAACTCTTTCACGAGTTAAGCCTAATTTCTCTCCAATCTGCTCTAAAGATTGTGGGTTTTCCCCACCAATTCCGAAAAACATCTTGATTACTTGTTGTTCTCTCGCACCCAATCCAGAAATTGCTCTGGCGGTTTCGTAGCGTAGAGAATCGTGGTAAACCAAATCCTCATCTGCTTTTTTGGCACTGGCGTTTTCCAAAACATCGAGCAAAGAATTACTTTCTCCTTCGTTGAAAGGCGCATCCATAGATACATGTCTGGAGCCGACTCTCATGGTGCTGACCACTTCCTCCACATCCATTTCTAGGAAAGCAGCAATTTCTGCTGGGGTTGGTTCACGCTCGTAGCGTTGTTCCAATTCCGAGAAAGCTTTGTTGATTCTGTTCAATGCACCCGTTCTGTTCAAAGGCAAACGAACCACTCTCGATTGCTCTGCCAATGCTTGCATGATTGACTGACGAATCCACCAAACAGCATAGGAAATGAACTTGAAACCTCTAGTTTCATCAAATTTTTGGGCAGCTTTTACCAAACCTACGTTCCCTTCGTTGATTAAATCATTGAGTGATAAACTTCTATTTTGGTATTGTTTCGCCACCGAAACCACAAATCGCAAATTGGCTTTCGTCAACTTGTCCAATGCTTCCTTGTCTCCCTTCTTAATCCTCCTTGCCAAGCTGATTTCTTCATCAATAGTCAGCAATTCTACTTTGCTAATGTCTTGGAAATACCGCTCCAAAGATTGGCTTTCCTTCCTATTGGTGATTGCTTGGGTAATTTTTAGTTGGCGCATACTCTATATTAATGTTTAAACACGTTGTGCTATTTATTATTATTTTTATCAATCTCTAAGAAACGGAAAATGAATAAGGTATTAGAGATTATGAACATAATTTTATTATGGAACTCGCAGACTGGCGAGTCTATCGACACCGCCAGCTACTTAAATCTCTTGAATTCATAAACTCTATTGTGCAAGAGCAATTTAAGTTGACTAGCTAGTGAATAAAAATGTTTGCAAAGATACAATCTGTTCAGAAAAATGTCAATTGAAAAAAAACTGTTCGGAAGTAATAAAAAATGAGAATTTTCTAGGTGGGAGGAGTATTTTCCTAAAACCACCAATATTCTAACGAAATGTCTTGCTAAAAAGTTGCATTATCGTAAGAATTAGTTGTGTTTTATTTATTGTAGAATAGATATTCCGATTACCGATGTTCTTTCGTGAAAGACTCAAAGCTAATCACTTTTCCACTTTCAATTTCGGATAATCCCTTGTCGATTTTTTTTTTCTGTGCCTCGTCTAACTCCTCCCAAAAGTCCACATTAGAACTTTCATTGAAAACATTTCTGACAGACTCTATAAGTTTAGGGTCAGTAGTGTTTATCAAGAGTTTTATAAGTTCTATTTTTTCAGATTGTAAATCCATAATGAATAATTGCTAGTGTGAAAGAGGTAAGGCTACTCTATGAATAATTCGGCACAAGCGGATGCTTGCGCTATGGTTTTTATTTTGAATTAGCCTTACCAGTTTATCCCTACGATAATTTTCTTGAAAAGTTGAGCTATTTCAACTTTCTTCCTTTCCAAGTATAACCGCCTATTTTCCCGAAGAAACCAATCAAAACCACATACAAGGAATGAAATATTTGAGTTATCGGAATCCATTTCACTTTATTAGCCTGATTGTGGGAAATAAGGATTGCTCAGCAAATAGAAAAACTCGGTTAACAATTTAGCAGCAATTAACAAGCCAAACTCCACTCTCAAACTGCTAAAAAAGTACAATCCCAGCCAAAGTAAAACTACTTGCCAAGTGCACTCCATAAATGAAAACTGCCGTGGCAACTGCTTGCCAATTTTCATAATGATTCCATTTGCTTGCCCACCTTTTCCTTTGGTGGAAAAAACTCAGGAAATTCGTCTGCGCTTCCGTGCGGACAATGGAACTTCTGATTTTAAGAACTTTACATCTTGAGGGAATTTCTTGAAAATCTTGTGCATTAAAAACTCATCGTCACCAGAAGCCAATTGCTCACTTCCCGAAAAACCGTTCACATCCTCGAAAGCCTGTTTCTCGTAAGTCAAATTTGCGCCATTGCACATGTTCGGAGTTCCCAAATTCATACTAACCGCCCCAGCACCAATCAAACTCATGAATTCCACTGTTTGTATTTTGTCGAACCAAGTCTGCTCATTACAAAAAGTCACTCCTGCGCTAATCAGTTTTGGTTTTTCGGTCTGATAGAAACCATGAATATCTCTGAGCCAATGTTTTCCAACTCGGCAATCTCCATCGGTAGTGGTTATCAGTTTTCCTTTTGCAATTTGCAATTCCCTGCGAAATGGCAGACTTTTTTGGTGAACTATCTTGGCTTCGGTTGGAGTGGAGAATCGTAATTGGGAAACTGGCAATGGAGTTTGAAATCTCAACAATCGCCACAGTTTGATCCGTGGAGCATCATTTACTAAAATCAATTCAAAATTCTGATTAGATTGAGCTTGCAAATCTGTCAGTAGATTTGGTAGATTTTTCGCTTCATTCCGAACGGGAACAATGAGTGAAATTAGCGTAATCTCGTTCGGAGCAATAAATTTGAACGGCTGCATGCGTTGCCAACCGAACGTGAGCGAAACGGTGGCGATAAAGTAAATAATCATAATTCCGCTCAATCCAACCAGAATAGCATGTGGTGATTTTGGAGGAATTGAAGCATTTTACTGAGAGAAATTTACTTATTCGGTTTAGTGTAAATTCGGCAAAGAAAGCATTTTTTGCAATTCGACTATTTTATAATTGCCAAGCGGTACGGTTTTAGATACTTAACTCAATTGGCGAATTGGTAAGATGGCGAGTTGGCGAATTAGAGTAAAAGTTTTTTAGGTGCAAAAGCATTGTTGCCCTCGCCTTTTTTCTAGCTTATTCTTTTGCAATAAAAATTCATAAATTTAAACTTTGGGCAACTATTCAGGTTGTTTAAGTCATTTATTTTCAATGTGTTATAAACCGCACGAAAAGTTTAAATATAACTTTTAAATTGAATTAGTATTTTTATAGTCGAAATAATTTGAATAAATACTCAAACTAGCCAAATAATCTTTGAATAGTACAATAAAAGAACCTGATTAAGAAATAGTACAAGGTGTATGAAAATAGGAAAAATAATACAATATGCTGTTTTATAGGCTGGAATCGCTCAATTTTTTAATTCGCCAACAATTCGCCAACTGAGTAGTTACAACTTTGGTAGTATTCGCAATGATTGGGATGTACTTTAAAAAAATCCAATCCAAATTTTCATTTTTCTTTATTTATGATTTCTTCCACACTAAAATACTTACTGCTTTTCTGTTTCCTGACGTTCGCCACTTCGGCAACCGTGGCTCAATCCAAAGAAAAAGATAAGAAAAAGAACAAGACCAATAAGGCAATCAAGGTCAAAAAGAAGAAGAAAAAAGAAAAAAACTCGGACAGAAAAGAGAATAAGGGTTCCAATAAGCCTTTCAACAAGCCCAAAAAGAAGAAGAAAAAAGCGCAAGACAAAAACAGAAATAACTTACACCAAAAAGGAAACATTGATAAACCTCACAAAATCATCAATAATCCTGGAACACCTTCTAGTGATGGAAGCAATAAGCCGTTCAATTACAAAAAGAAAACAAGCGAAAAGAAGGCACTTCGGAAATACCATAATTCCGACAAGCTGAAAACTGCTCCCGTTCCACCACGTGAGACAAAACCCGACTTGAACGATACGTACATGGTAAAGCGGAAGAAAACGCATGGTGAGGGAAGGCTTCCGAACAAGAATCCGATTATGGTAGATATTGGGAGCAAACGAGACAACAAAAACAAGAACCCTCGCCCTGAAATTGGGCGTTGGAGTGGGGAATACAAAATGCCTCGCCCTTTCATTCAACGATATTTAGAAGTAAAAAAACGTAGGGAGATGCAGAATGGCTCAAAACTCAACATAGCTAGAGTGATGAATGGCCGAAAGCAGTACAGGAAATTTGGCAGAAAACCTGCTATGTGGACAGGGAATTTGAAAGTGAAGAAACTCCCAAAACATGCGCACCCATCGTTGCGCTATCAGTTTAGAAAATACAAACCTACAAGTGCGGAAATTGCCCGAAACAAAAAGGTAAAGAAGCCAAAATATGACCCGAACGAGAAAAAGATTTGGGAACCTAAAGAGGAACATTCTACTACTTATTAATTATCAGTAAACAGTTATCAGTGAACAGTTTCAGGTAGAAATTAGAGGTCGATAGACAGACTTTCACGAAAGTCTTTCATAGTTGTACCGCATTAATTTTGAGGAGACTACATGATGAGTATTTTGGATTCACAATTACAATAGACTTTATCACGATTGATTTCGTATGGCTTAAAAAAATCACAAAGCCGTTGTTGGTCTTAGCTTGCGAGACCAACAATTTGAATTCTAAAATCTCTCTTAATAAATCAATCGTGACAATATCTAATCAATTCAAGGAATTGATATTCGGAATTTGACAGATTTCCTCAAAATTAGCGGAATCTTTTTTAAGTGAGTTTCTTAGATTACCTTTTAGCTTAAATGCCTTTCATAGACCGACAACAGCAAAGTCCTACCAAAAAAAAGCCCTACTTTCTTATCCAGAAAGTGGGACTTTTTGTATTTGACAAGCTCCATTATATATACTGACCCGAATAATGGGTTTAAACCTTTGTTTTTCAGATAGTTAACCGTATTATTTTTAGAGTAGTCAAAAATTAAGATTTGCTATATTGTACTTTTTTTAGATGTAATCAAAAATTATATGACAATAATTTAACGGAACTCATAAAATCAAAATACTGATTACCAAATACTTAAATCATTCTTAATTCTTCATTTTTAATTTCCCCAATCCATAATTGTACTTATCAAATACATAACTCATAATTGGGGTATACTGGTTACTCAATACTATTCATTCCCTTTTTTTCCACTCACTTTCACCTCGCTTCTTTCTGTGGAGTTGACATGAGAGTTTTGTTCTGCATTGGCTCTCACTTTTGCGTAGCCATTGGCGGCAATTGTTAAGTTGTCAGCCACGAAATCTGTGGCGTTGAGTTGCGTTCGGTCTTGGGCGGAAATGGTGAGGTTTTGCCCTTTGCCAGTCAGCTTCATCTCGGCTCGGTCGGTAAGGGAAATCGTTAAGTTGCCATTTTCTAACTCGGCTTCCAATTCCGCTCGGTCAGAGAGTGAAATCACGAGATTTTCAAAATCCATCCCTTTCATAAACCCTTCGGTTCTGCCTGAGAGTTGAACTACTTCCAAGTTGGGCGAGAACACAAATACCTTCACATCGGAAGAGCGATTTTCGCTGATATTCAACTCGTTTCCATAAAGGCTTACCGAAATATCTTCCATACTTTCTTTTGAACCAACGAGTTTCACGTAGGCTTTTTCCGCTTGCAGAATATGGACTGAGAATCTTCCGTCAGCCTTTATCAGGTTGAAATCTCCCAGTTCCAATTTCTTCACAAACTCGCCACTTTCCGTCTCGAACTCTTGGTTTTCGCCTTCGCAATTGAGGCATTTCAGACCGTCTTTTTGGAAAACAAACAGATTTTCGAGTTTCATATCTCGCTCTGTGAAGCCATTTTTGTACATGGTACTTCTCACAATCCAAGCGGTTTCTTCTGCCAATCGGAATTGCTGACCATAAGGCACGAACATATCCATGTGTAATCTTTGCACTCTGAATCCTTCCCCACTGGCGAGTTGGTAGCTTTTTGGGAAAATAAGCGTAGAGTCATTTCTCAGTTCGACTTCATAGTTGATTCCCCGTGTGTTTTCAATGGCATTTTGTCTGGAAGTGCCTCTTGCAGAAAATTTTTGTACTAATTCTACTTCCGATTTCTCGTAGCCTTTCAGCGTGAGCGTTACGTCTGTGAAACCTTCGGAGTAATTATTTTCTACAAGTAATCTAAGTGGCGTTTTGTTGGATACTGCATAAGAGGCAATCTTTTTCTGCGTACCTTCTTCTTTGAAATTGGTGGCAAAAATTGGAAATGTGGTAAATGCGCCTACAATCCCGATTACCCAAACTCCTGTGAGTACCCAACTGACCATTGGCCTGGCAATGTATTGCCTAGCGATGAGCGAAATCCCCAAAATCCCTACAAATATGATTGGCACCCAAGCGGTAATTGCCCCGAAAACAACTGCGGAAGTCGGGATGGTATTCCGAATCATTTCCACGGGAATATCATCTATTTTTACCATGCCATCAAAACTCAATCCGAACCAAACTCCAAGCAAAATGAGTAAGGCGAAAGTTGCCAAAGTTGAGCCGAGAGCCAACGCAAAACCAATTATCAAGGTAAAAACTCTTGTCAGAAATCGGAATAATGGTTTCAGGTCTCCATCAAAATTTTCTAGTATTTTAGAGAATAATCGGAAAGGGAACAGCAAAGCTTTGGCAATTGGAGTTTCCTCTTCGCCTTCTTTCCAATTCAGGCTGTCTTTGATTTTCTGCTCAATATTCTCCAAGGTAATTCTCTGCCCTTCCATCTGCATTCTTTCGGTCAAAGATTTTGCTTCTGGAGTGATTATCCACATAATAAGGTAGGGAATTAAGCCGATTCCGCCCAAAATGGTTGACAACACAAATCCTACACGTACAATTGTTACATCAATTCCGAAATAAGCCGCCAAACCGCTTGCCACTCCACCCACTACTTTGCCTTCTGGGTCTCGGAAAAGATGCCTGACTTTCTCGTCTTCTTCCAACTCAAGAGACCAGGAATGACTGCCCACATAATCATATAGGAAACCAAAACCACTCCTGTGATGGTAAAGAAGCTGAAAAAATCGAAAAAGGAAAGTAAGAATAGCAATCGGACCCAAAGCGGGTCAATGTGGAAATAATGCGCCACACCAGCCGCCACACCACCAATCAGTTTTCGTTTCTCGTCTCGGTAAAGCTTTTTGGGAACGGTAGGATTATATTTGTATTCAAATTCTTCTTCATTTTCGTAAGATTTTGAGGAAGCGTAATCTTCTGTGTAAGATTCGTCTGCCACTTTGTTTGCGGCTTCAAAATCGGCAATGGTTCCCATGGTTGCCATCAGGCTTTCCACATCTTCGGCCAAAATCACTTGCTTTTGGTCGCTGAGTTTGGAGAGGAAGATTTCGGCAATCCTGTTCTCGATGTCGGCAATAATTTCCTTGCTGTCTTCGTAAGTCGAGAAATATTTCGTGATTGCGTTCAAATAGTTTTTCAACGATTCAAAGCTGTCTTCCTCTATGTGGAAGATGATTGCCGCCAATATTGATGCTTATATTTTTCTTCATGGTAGAAGTGTTCATTGTAGTAGTGAGTAGATTTACGATGTACGAATTACGATGTGTGATTTGAGAAAAATGCTATGCCCGAATAATGGTCTTAAATATTCGGATACTAGATTTTACGAATTCATCATTCATCACTTTTAATTCTTGGTAGTGGTAAACTGGTAAGGCTAACGAAACAAAATCCATAACGCAACCGTCCGCTTGTGCCGAAATATCCAAAAGTAGCCTTACCTCTTGCACACTACCTAATTCTTAATTCCTTCCCAGCAAAATGTCTTTTTCAAATCTTCAACTTAAGCACGTTGTGCTATTTACTATTTTTGTAATTTCCTGTAAATGAGATTGTTAAGAACTCAAAACAGGAAAGTATTTAAGCTAGACTACTTATGATTGAAGTTGATAGTGGTTTTTAGGCTTGCTTCTTAGTAGTTGCCACAATTTTTTTGGTGGAATTGTTGAGTTCCAGCCAAGTTTCGTTCAATCCGCCCAGAAATTCTTTCCCTTTTTCTGTGAGGATATAATATTTCCTCGGAGGGCCAGATTCAGATTCAACCCATTCGTAATCAACTAATTCTGCTTTTCTTAATCTAGTAAGAAGCGGATAAAGTGTACCTTCCACAACTACCATTTTCGACCGAGTCAGCTCATTCAGAATCTTGAGGCGTAAACCGTTCCCCTCGAAATTATACTCAAGATGCAAAATTCTAATATGCCTTTTCTCATTTGTATTTGCGTATTTTCGAGGTTCATCTTTCAGCTTTTTTGGAGCAGATGTAACTGAACGAAGCCAGACATA
>CAVSOI010000007.1:0-27693 GCA_963729615.1 uncultured Cytophagales bacterium | reverse complement strand
TCTCTTTTTTGAAATTGAAAGGATTATTCGAGATAAAAAGCCACAAGGATTCATTCTTGAAAATGTAGAAGGTCTTGTAAAACATGATTTAGAAAATAAAGGCGATGAAATAGGTAGAACACTTAAAATAATAATTTATAAATTAGAAGTTGAACTGGGATATAAGGTAACTTGGAAAGTACTTGATAGCTTGAATTTTGGAGTTCCACAATCTCGAAAGAGAATATTCATTGTAGGAACAAAAGAAAACCATATTTCACTTGAAAATTTTGAACAAAAAAGGACTAATCTAAACACTATACTCGAAAACGGGAAGGAAATAAAGACAACTCCATTTATTGAAAAGTTACTAAACTGTTTTTCGGTAGAAGAATTATATGGGAAATCCATAAAAGACAAGCGAGGCGGAAGTAATAATATTCATAGTTGGGATATTGGAATAAAAGGTGAATGCTCTGAAACCCAAATCAATTTACTAAATAAGCTTTTCAAAGAAAGGCGCAAGAAACAATGGGCGTTGGAAATAGGAATAGATTGGATGGATGGAATGCCTCTGACAATTGGGCAAATCCAAACATTTTCCCCTTCAAATAACCTGTTTCAAAATATTGATTTACAAAGTTTACTAGATGATTTAGTTGAAAAAGGGTATTTGAAATTTGAACATCCGAAAAAACTCGTAAAAGAAACTACTGAAAATGGAATCATAAGCTATCGTACTTATGATGAATCAAAGCCAAAAGGCTATAATATTGTAACAGGAAAGCTAAGTTTTGAGATAAATAAAATTTTAGACCCAAATGATATTGCACCAACTCTTGTGGCTACAGACATGTCAAAAATAGCTGTTCCCGATGGAAAAGGGGTTAGAAAGCTAACAATAAGAGAAGGACTTAGATTGTTTGGTTATCCTGAAAATTATGAAATTCCTGTAAAAGAACGATTAGCATTTGATTTATTAGGCAATACAGTTGTTGTTCCTGTTGTTAAAGCTATTGCTAGAGAATTGTAGAAGTACTAGACTTGGCGCATCAGAATACAGAAGAAGGAGTATATGAGCTTACAAGCTAATTCCTGTGTTTTCAAGATATTTTGAGAGCACATTTTTTAACCAATCTAACTTATAGTTATTACTTTGAGGATATTTGTCATGTGTTTTGGCAATAGCTTCTAAAAAGTCTTTTTTGTTCTCGAATGGCTGAAACTTAAGCCTACTCGAATACCAAGTACATGGGCGAATGTTATAAACCTGACCTCGCTTGACTTGCAGTTTAATTGGGTCTTTTCCTGATGGACTTGTAATTTCCCATATCTTTTTCAACCAGACATCGTCAATTAATAGCTCTCCCTCTTTCATTCGATAACTGAAAATCAAATAATCAGCTTCTATTCTTTCTGGAATTAGTAGTAGTGAAGTGCAGTAGCTATCAAAATTTGCCAAATCAAATGCAGGACTTGCATCTGCATCAAAGGTTTTCAACTCTTAGAAAGCCGGAGTTAATGCTCCCTGTTAACAAAAAGTCGGGGAATTCTTGAGAATTTGGTAATTGCCTAAAATAAAAGTTATTCTTGTTCAACCACTCTCCAAGCCATTCTTGCAGTAAATCTCCAATAGCATCTTTTCCTTTGTACTTAGCAGAAATTCCACCTAATACAATCTCAATACTGCCTATCTTTTCTTTAATCCTAAATTCTTCTACTAAAAGATGGTGAATTTCCTCTGCAGTTACGCTTCTTTTTTCAGACATATTTTCTTGTATATCAATACGTTACTTTCATATTTTATCTACTTCACAACTTCTAATTTGGATTTAGCTATTGGTTTCTTGGCAATTGATTTCGATTTTTTCAAATCCTTGAATCTCCTCACAGAAGCAATGGCGAAGCCAATTCCCATCAAGATTGTTCCAATCCAAAGCAAGCTGATATAAGGTTTCTCCAAAGCATTCAGAGATAATCCAATCTTTTTGCGTGGTTGCGCCCGTGATTGTAAATTTCCCCGTTTCGGGGTTTGCCATGCTAAAGCCCAATCGCAACCCTAAATCATTGTTTACAGAAGGAATTGTACCAATTTCACTTCCTCGATGAGCATAATTGGGTTCAATCGGTAAAAGAAATGCTTGCCATACACTCTGATTTTTGCCTGAACTGCCACATCGTAGCCATCTCCCAACTGTGCTTTTTGGAGTTCATCTAATTGGGCAATTCCATCTAAAGTCGCCACGAAATCGTTCACGAAAAATGTATCGCCAACGCTCATAATCATATCGTCCAATTCTGTCCATTTCACTTCCTGTTCTGGGTCGGGCATATTGGTTACGTGCATGTAAATATCCTTGTCCAAGAAAGAATTAATGTCTGGAGACGGAACCAGTCCCATCTGCTCATTGTCCTGAATCCGTGGATAAAGCGTATAATTCGAGCCATCGGAAAGCGTGTATTCCAACTCGAAATAGGTGTTTTCTGGGTTCACTTGGATTGTGTCTCCTGTTTGCTTGAAAACCTTTCCATCCTTATCTCTGATTGGCTCGGTGGCAACTCTTTTGTAAAGGTCAGCAGTTGGAATTAGAATTTCCTTGCTTACGAAAAACGGCACATCTTCAGACTCCACCCGTGGACCCCAATAAGTTACTTCGTAATAGGGTTTGGAAATGTCTAAAGTGTCTCCTCTTTTGGCTTCCAATTTCCCTTCGTAAGAAATATCTTCTTGGGCAATTGCTCTGCCAGGAATGCCCGTTTGCAAAATCTGATTTGGTTGGAGATAGCCGGTGGTTTGCTCTGAAACCAATTTGTCGGCATTTTCAGGTTCGGCAACTCGCATGGCTTCATTTCGGAAAAGCAACCAGTTTTTATTGTTCATGTCTTCTGAAAAGGACTTATTGTAAACCAATCCAGAATTATTGAGAGAAATTACTTTGCTATAACCTGCCGAGAATAAAATTCCAATCAGCATGAGGGAAATCCCGATATGTGCGATTGCTCCACCAGCCAAACTGATTTTTGATTTCGCCAAATAAAACAACACACTACTGTTTCCAACCAAGCCATAAGTGGCGGACAGAAGCAACACAATCAGCTTGATGTCTTTCATTCCCCAAGCCAAAATAATAATGGTTGTGAGAATGAATGTGATGATAAGTGGAACGGCAAGTGTCTCCAAAATCTTTCCCTTTTTGAGTTTTTTCCACCACATAATTTGCCCAATGGCAGAAAGAAAGGCAATTGCCAGTCCGAACCAGAATTGCCATTTTGTGTAGAATTCTACTTGGTCGGCTGGTGGAGCTACGTTAGATTCAATACCAATTAAACCTAAAAGCGCATTATAAACAGGAATTGAGGTTGGAATCAGCACTTGGAAACTCGCCAATACCAACACGGTTGCGCCAATGAAAATCCAGAATTCTGCATTATAAGCCGTAGCTTCTTTCTCGGTTGTCGGGACTTCGCTCCATCGGCTTGCCATGAGCGCAATCGCCAATAGAATGAAGGCGAAAAGATATACCAACAATTGCCCAGACAGCCCCAAATCGGTAAAGGAATGCACGGAAGCCTCGCCCAAAACGCCACTTCTTGTTAAAAAAGTAGCGTAAAGAATAAGTAGAAATGTGGCAACTACGCTAATCATACTCGCTTTCAGAGCCATTTTACTGCGTTGGAAAACGACCATTAAATGAATGGCAACTACCCAAATGAGCCAAGGAATATAGACTGCATTCTCCACAGGATCCCAGTTCCAATATCCACCAAAATTCAAGGTTTCGTACGCCCAATAAGCTCCCATCATGATTCCGATTCCCAAAATTCCCGCTCCAACCAAAGACCAAGAAAGGGCAGGTTTTACCCATTCAGTATATTTTCTGGTTTGCAAACCTGCCATGCAAAATGCAAAGGGAACGAGTGCCAAAGCAAAACCCAAAAATAAGGTTGGCGGGTGGATTACCATCCAATAATTTTGCAAAAGCGGATTTAAGCCTGTGCCATCATCGGGAACGAATTCTGGATTGAGGAGCAGTTTTGGGTCGCTCGGCAAAGCATCTCGCATGAGAATGAATGGGTCGGAGCCGATTTTGATTGCCCAATCCAAACTTTCAATATCGATGGGAACAACGCCCAGAATCATGGAAACGAGAAATGCCTGTACCAAAGCGAACACAAACATGACTTGGTTCTCCCACATTTTAGCGGTTTTCAGCAGGATTGCACCAATGATTACGTGCCAAAAAATCCATAAGAGAAAACTGCCTTCTTGCCCTTCCCAAAAACAGGAAATCATGTAATGTGCGGCAAGGCTGTTAGAGGAATGCGACCAAGCGTAATGATATTCGTAATAATGGTTGTAGATGATGAAAAACAGCGTGGCGATTACTCCGAACACGCTTAATCCGTGAACGTAGAACGAAACTCGTGCTGTTTTGCGCCAAGATTCAGACTGTTCTAAGGTAAGTTTTTTGCCCGAAGCCTTAAAATAGGCAATGGCGGAAATCAAGGCGGAAACAAACGCCAAAATGACCAATTCATGCCCCAATATTCCTATTCCCGAATGAAATTCTTTCATATCCTCTGTTTGTGGTTTTTGCCGAAAGCTGGCACAAGCTGACGCTCAATACTGTCAACTTAGTGAATATTGGTTCAAGCGTGGACGCTTGAACCAGCGTAAAACGCTGGCGCAGGTTCTCCGAACCTGTGCCAAAAATGGAAATCAGTCTCCGACTGAAATTTGATTTCTTTAAGTTGACAGCATTGAACTGACGCTTGCGCTATGTCTAATAAATTATTCTAATTTTTCGGAGTGCAAAGTTAGTGTAGGATTGGGTGGAATTAAAGTTTTTAGCTTGTTTTAGGAGATTGGTATCAAAGTTTGTTGGTCTCGCAACTATTTTGTTTGCATAATGATTGGCGTTGAATCTTTTCTGTTTGCCTCCTCAAATTCTGATTTTATGAAGTGCTAAGACCAACAAAGGCTGGGGATTGAATTAAAGTTTTTTGACGGAATAGTCTATTGTATTCAATACAAAGTGTTCGGGAAAAAGGTTGTTAGATGGAAAATCACTAATTTTGGATAACATCTAAATGGCAATTCCATGCAAATCAAAGATATACATATACAGAATCTGAGAGGTTTCGAGGATGAGAAGATTGAATTCCACCCGAACTTGAATGTTTTTATTGGAAGCAATGCTTCTGGGAAAACGACTATTTTGGAGGCGGTTTTGAATTGTTGTTATGAGACTATGAAAGCATTTTCTTCGTTTGATGATAAGAATTTGCCAAATTTTGGGCAATTCTCATTTTACGAAATCAAGGAAGAAAAGGAATTCTTAGGTGTAGCTTCTGAGGTCTCACTTTATTTTGATAGAAAATATTACGATTTGCATACTTCATATACTAAAGGAGAATCGGATAGCCAGATAGAGTGGAAAGAGAGTCATCAAAAGTCAGAAAAGCCTTATTTGGATTTGAATAAGAATGAAAGTAAAACCTTGCCAATTTTTTGTTACTATCCAGCCAATAAAACAAGGATATTTGAATCTGAAGAATACGATAATAAAAGTGAATTTGGCTATTTCTCTTTCTCTCAACTGGAAGCATGGGATAATGTATATCGAGATGGATTGTCTTATTCCGCGCTTCTAGAGTGGTTTTTTCAACAAGAAACCCAAGAATTAATGTCTAAAAGAGATAGTGGAGATGACAAATACGAGGATTTTGAACTTGCTCTGTTTAGAACAGCAATGACTAAGGTATTTAAGAATTTGTATGGCAAGAAAATGCACATAAAAAGTGACCAAATTAAAAGTAAGCATACAAACAAATTGATTCCAACATTATCTATCCAAGAAAAGAAAGGAAAGACTAGTCGAAAGGAATACTTAGAAAGTAAATCTGAGGGAGAAAAAACTATTATTACGCTAGTTGCCGACATTGCCTATAACCTCGCCATTGCCAAAGATTTCGAGAATGATTCTGATGAAGATTTCCTGAAATCTCGTGGAGTTGTCATGATTGACGAAATAGAAACACATCTTCATCCGAATTGGCAGCGAAAGATTGTTCCCATTCTCCGAAAAGTATTTCCAAACATCCAGTTCTTCATCACAACTCATTCCCCGCAAGTGGTTTCTTCGGTGGCGAGTGAGTCGGTTTTTGTTTGTGAAGATTTCAAAGTCAATAAAGTTAATTTCCGAACGAAAGGAACCGACACAAATACGCTTCTAAAATATATCTTCAATTCTACGGAAAGACCGCAAAAATATATTAATAAGCTAAAAGAGTTTGGCGATAAGATTGATGCAGAAGCAACCGAAGAAGAGTTATTAGCCATTATTGAAACCATCAAAGAATATCGGGCTGAAGATGATGGGATGGATATTGATTTGCTCGTTGAAGACATGAAACTGCAACTGGAAGCTTATAAATTTGATATGGAGCATGAGATGGATTAAGAAAAAGAATCCGCCAAATTCTCTACAAAATTATTTGAAGAAAGATGGTGCGATTTATTCAGATATGGATGTAGCAGTTATGGAAGATTTGAAAAATTCTCTGTTGAATGAGCAAGAGAATTTATGCGCTTATTGCCAACAAAGAATCAAATTCAAAAATATGACTGTGGAACATCATTGCGAATATTCTATTTGCAATGGTAAGAAATGGAAATTCTAGATAAAAGGTTGGATTACACAAACTTGTTCGCAGTTTGTCGTGGCAAAACTGGTTCTGAAAGGCATTGCGATACGAAGAAGGGCGATATTGCTCAACAAGAAAATCTGAAGCAGAAATATCTTCCGATTCAGCTAAATCCAACCGTAAAAGCACATATTCAAGCCTTAAAATACACCTCTCAAGGCACACTTTCTTCTGTCAAGGAACTTCACGATGAGGAAATCAATGAAGTTCTCAATCTAAATGCTGAATTTTTGAAAAATTTACGTTCCAAGGAATTCAAAGTTATATTTGCTCGCTCTAAAAGGGATAAGAAAAAAATGCAAAGATTGCTTGAAAGCAGATTGAATGAGAACCCTCCTTTCAAGGGAATGTACGAATATATGCTGAAACGATTTACTTAGAGCTAGATTCGTGAATCTCCAAAAACCTGTTAAAACCCCAATCTCCGAACTCACTTGCCAGATTCTCGGTTTTGTTTTTATCGCTACGAATGCTCACGAAAACAAAATGCTAAGTAGGTGTACTTAAATAATTTCCTATTTTGAATGGTGGCAAGAAAGTAGCGTAAAAAACAACAACAAACCATAGCGCAAGCGTCCGCTTGTGCCTTTGATAACCAAGAATAGGGTTACACACTTGATGTCCTTATAATAGGAAAATATTTAGCGAACACTACTTATGAAAAACTTACAAAAATTCCTTTTCGCATTCTCACTTATTTTAATTGCACTCCAAGCCAACTTATTTGCCCAAGAGCGGACAAACCCAAAATCTCAGCAGGAAGAATTGGGCGCAGTGAGTTGGTACAGAAACTATGAGTTCGCTTTGAAAGAGGCGAAAAAGCAAGATAAATCTGTGTTGATTTTCTTTCAGGAAGTGCCAGGCTGTTCTACTTGCAAAAACTATGGGAACTGCTGATAAATGAACAGCAATTCCCACTTTGTACTTTAAAAGTTGGTAGTGATAAACTGGTAAGGCTAACAAAATAAAAACCATAGCGCAAGCGTCCGCTCAATGCCGTTAAGTTAAGGCGATTCGTCTTCAGTCAGCGTGACCCGGCCGGAGACTGATTTCCATTTTCGGCACAGGTTGGCGATTGCGCCCCCAGAAAGAACCTGCGCCAGCGTATCACGCTGGTTCGAGCGTCCACGCTCGAACCAAATTCACACTAACTTAACGGCATTGAGCGTCCGCTGGGCGGCACTCCGCTTGTGCCGAAATGTCCAAAAGCAGCCTTACCTCTTTCACACTACCTAAAAGTTAAACATTTCCGTCATGTTTTATTTATTACCCCAATTATGAGTTATCTATTTGATAAGTACAATTATGGATTGGGGAAATGAAGAAGTAATAATGCTTCAAATGATTGATAATCAGCATATTGTATTTTAAATATTTTACCAAATTTTTATTTAAAAATCTAATAAAAATGCAATTCAACAAATTTCAGTTTCTGGTTTTCCTAAAAATATTACAGTTAACTGAATGATAATCAATATTTTAAACCCATTATTCGGGTTAATGACATACTACTGGACATGAGTGAAAAGCTGGCGGTGTACGCAGTTCCCGCCAGTCTTAGAACGGTTTCTAGCCTGCACATTGGCAGGTCTTGCAGACACTGCCAAGTGCTAAAATTGACCCATGTTTAGTAGTATGGGTTAATGAGTAGGCAATATGTCTTGCAAATTCGGGGTTTCAGGAAAATGCTGGAGCGAAATTGTATGGCAACCTCAAAATGCGATAACAATTGCGATAAGGTAAGGATTTTAGAATACACACGAAGTCAGTTTGGGTATTTCTGTATTTCATAGGAAAAAGCAAATTGATTTTTCTTTGAATAGAAACCCTAAATAACTCCCGTCCATCTTTCTGAAAATCAATGGATTGCATTAGAATAACAAAGCATACTTTCTGTTTACTGTATTTATTTTTATGCCTTTTTCTTCCTGCAAAGGCGCAGGAAGAAGTGGTTTTTGATGCAAAAGCAGATTTCATCATCGACATTGGCAGAAAAATTACGCTTCCGAGAAATCCGAAGTCAAAGACTTATAAAATTGGCGTTTATGGACATGAAAGAGAGGTAAAGAAACTTTATAGGAGTTTGGAGAACAGAATGGGAAGTACGAAGGTTCACGGGAAGCAACTAGAAGTTTTTCTCTTCAAAAGAATGAGCCAGGTAGAGCAGGTAGATTTGCTTTATGTATCGGGAAATAGCAAAATCAGAATTAGCAGTTTGAATGAGAAACTAAATAAATCTCCTTATTTCATTGTTACAGAGAATTTCCCATTCGGAACTTCTGCCTTCAATTTCAAGGTCGGGAAAGACAATCAGATTCTGTACGAAATCCAGCCGAAAGCGGTTTCCTCTAATGGAACAAGAATAAACCCTGTTGTTTTGAGTTCCCCAAAAAGAATTGTTACCAAAAAGGATTGGGAAAACGAATTGAAACGTGTAAAACAGGAGGTAATTGTTCAGCAGAAAACTGTTGAAGAGCAGAAAGATACTATCTCCAAACAGCAGGTGGAAATTAAAAAGCAGGGCGAGGATTTGGAAGTGAAAGAGAACACAATTGGCAACCAACGAAAATTTTTGCTGCTCGCTTTGCTGATTCTTGTGCTTGCAGGCGCATTGTTATTCGTTTTCCAAAAGTTGTATGCGGAGCGCAAAAGGGTTTCTGTGGAACTGGAAAGAAAAAATAAAAGCATTATTTCGAGCATAAACTATGCGAAAAGGATTCAGGATTCCATTTTGCCAGCTAAGAAACTATTCGGCTTGTTTCTGACTGAATCATTCATACTTTTCAAACCTAAAGATATTGTTTCTGGAGATTTCTATTGGCTGGAAACCAATGGAGACAAAGTGTTTTTTGCCGTGGCAGATTGCACGGGTCATGGCGTTCCTGGGGCAATGATGAGCGTAATGTGTAGCAATTTGCTCACAAAGGCAGTCATGGAAATGAATTTGCAAGAACCCAACGAAATCTTGGACAAAGCGGTTGAATTGCTCGAAGACACGTTTGTGAAAAGTAGCGAAGACATGAAGGACGGAATGGACATTACGCTTTGCAGTTACGATATCCGAAAGAAAGAATTGAAATATGCGGGAGCTTATGGTGCGTTGAATCTGATAAATAAGGGAAAATTGCAAGTAATTAAAGGAGACAGACAACCTGTGGGAAGCCATCATTTCAGGAAGCCGTTTACCAATCATACCATCCAAATAGAAAAGGGAGATTGCTTGTATTTGAGTTCCGATGGTTTTGCAGACCAATTTGGCGGGCCAAAAAACCGAAAGTTTATGGTAACAGCATTCAGGCTTCTTTTGTTGGATATTCATAGGAAGCCCATGGAAGAGCAGGAGCAGGTCTTAAAAGATTCATTCCAAAATTGGAAAGGAAAACACTCTCAAATTGATGATGTTTGCGTGATGGGAATCAGGTTTTAAACGAGTCTTTAGTCCAAAGTATTGAGTTTCGGCTAAATTTCTGTCTTATGAGAAATCTATAAATCTCATGCACGGCCAAAAACGGCAACCAACTCAGCCAAGCGCAAATCATGTAGATTTCCGAGCCGTGCAAATCCAGAAAATGATGAGAAATAAAAAGTAGAATTCGCAGATTTACGGCTGAAAGGCAAAGGATGTAACTTTTTTGCATCCAGTTTTTGTGCGGTTGGATTTTGCCTTTGCGAGCCGATTTGTAGGCAAGAAAGGTAAACCCAAACCAAAGCAGGGAAAGGGAAACAAAAGCCAACTCTCCCCAAAAGCCGCCAATGGCATAGAAAGCCAAAACCAATCCACCTGGCGAGGCGAAGAGAAGTACGAGAATCACATAAACTTTTCCCAAACTTCTGTGCAACTTCCGATTCGATTGCTCCAACCGAAAAAAGATGAGCAAAGTACCAATCAGCAAAGTGGGAAGTACGGAAATAATGTGTGCATACAAACCGACTCTGAAAATCCCATCAAAAACTGCTTCCTTGTCAGAAAGATAGCCTGTGGAGAAATCGGGATTGTAATATTCCAATGATTTATGGAAAATGAGGATTCCGAT
Source organism: uncultured Cytophagales bacterium (assembly GCA_963729615.1). Lineage (GTDB taxonomy): Bacteria > Bacteroidota > Bacteroidia > Cytophagales > Flammeovirgaceae > JBLIFI01. Next base: position 16,972 of record CAVSOI010000007.1, on the reverse strand, counting down.
GAGGGAAATCGGCAAAATCAGAAACCATTTGGAGATTGATTTGAGGAGTTTCATTTCTGTCTATCCCGCCATCATTAATGTCTCGCTTCTTCGATTCGTAAATTTCTGCTCGCCTGCTTTTTCCATTCTTTCCTTTAGTTTCAGAATGGTTTTGATGTTTTCCTTCTCCAAATCTGTGAGGAATTTATCTACATTGTCATGTTTTGGGAAATACCATACTTTTCCCGCAAAATACTTCTGCCATTTCTCCGATTTGAATTTGTAGCCATACTCTGCAAAAATCTCATTCCGCATAATGTCTAAATCTTCGATACTCAAATGGTCGGAGGCCCAAATATTCCCATTCTCCATATTATCATCTCCATTTGAAAACACGTAGAAGCAACCTTCAAAATGGCTGGAGTTCATGGAAGCAAACTTTGTGCAGTCATAAAATCGGTTGGATTCCAGCTTTTGGAGTTTTCCATCGTCTGTGATTTTATAGTAACTGAATTGAGTCATGCTTGCGTAACTTGGGTAATTTCCTTGTGTAGCTTTCACATCCTCTACTTCCAGTAATCTTTCAGAAAGCATGAAATACTCTAATAAATTATCTCCACAGAAGGCCATTACGGCTTGTTCCGAACCGTAGGTTTCCGCCAACTGCTTCGAGTCAACCACTTTGTTAGATTCATCTATTATTGTGGCTTTTGTGCTCTCAATAGTATAACCTCTGGCGCCAATTACTTCTATATAAAATGAAGTGAATAAGATTTTCAATTTTTCAGAAATCGTTTCAGCTCGTATAATTTTCATGTCTGCTTGCGTAATTCCTAACCCTGATTCGTCAAACGAAACCGCTTCAAATAGGCCGTTTTCCATTAAACCGAGGTTATTCACGAAAGAAGGGAGAAACACAATTCCGTTAGACATATATTCCTCATATTCGTCCTCAGTTACGAAAACAGGAATCGCCTTAGATTTTTTCAAATCGAAAATTGTTTCTGCCTCCAAGTTGGCATAAGTAGGCGAGGTTTCCGCACTGAGTTTCTCAGTTTTGGTCTCAGAAAGAATTCCGAAAAATTGCTTGCCTATTTTCCCAATGGCAATGTATTTCGTGCCATCGGCAGGATAAATCAAATCGTACTTCGGGGCAACTACAATTCCTCTTACATAATCGAACAAGCCTAATTTTCCATCTTGCTCGATTTCCACATATTCTCTTGCGGTTATATTTGGGCTATAAATCTTATCGAATTCCATCGCAAGCAACTCGCCAGAATCCTCATACTCCAAACCCCATTTCTCTTTTTCCCGAACGTAGAAAACGGTTTTGCCATTCAGTGTGGTTTTGTAAATTCTTCTTTGGTCTTTATCGCCTACATTTTTCGTTTCCACTTCCGCAACTTCTTCCAGCTGGTTGGAGTCAGTAATGGTCTTTTCTTCAGAAGTAGCCTCATCGGCTGGTTTCTGCGAGCAACTCCACAAAAGGGAAAGGCAGAGAGTGAGTTTTAGGAAGGTTTTCATGGCAGTTTAGAGTTTTTGACTGTTTTGTTAGTGAAGATGGTCGGATTTAGAAATATCCATAAAGTTAATTACTTTCGGGAAACCGCTAAAGCTATGAAAAAGGATTTCAAAAAAGGCTCACTTTCCCCATCAGATTTCACAAATCTCCCAATCCAAATTGGCGATAAGGTAGAAAGTATTGATTTGGGCGAAATTGAGTTGATTCGAGTCAGTAGTTATCCGTTCTCCACAACAAATGACAATGGGCGGATTTTGAAACGCTCAGAAAATGGAGGGGAAACAGAAGTATCACTTGAAGAAAAATACAAATTTGTTTCAGAAGGCGGAGGTGGTTGGATAAATCTGAAACAAAAGAATGTTTGGTTGATTGTCAATTCAGAAGGGGAAATTGAAAGCATCAAAATTGAAAGTTTTCAAGAGAAAGTTGGCGTGAAGCAAATAGAAAAGGAGAAAGTGTTACAAGTTTTTGGAGAACCAGAGGAATTTGAAAGAGATTCTCACAGCTATCTTTTTTTCTATTTTACTAGAGGTTTTGAGATTGCCATTCCTTACGAATCTTCCAATTTCCCACCATCCATTACTTTCGGGAAACTCTCTCACGAAAAAACATGGTTGACAGCTAAGGATTTATTGGAAAGTTATCTGGAGTTTGAAAAGAATCACGGTGGAGTAATTTCGACCATTGCCGAGGGAAACTTCATGGCTCTATTGTTAGCATTCAATATTTACAGATACCCAATCAGAGAAATGAATAAACGTTCTCTCACATACTTTTTGGAAGGCGAATTTACTTTTGAAGAAGATATAGAGCCCTATCAAGAAATAGTATATAGAATGCAGAAGTACAACCAAGAAGTTTTCAATAACGCATTTGATGAATCAGAAATAGAAGCATTTGAAATCGGTTTCGCTTTCAGTAGTTTTTTGGATTATCGCAAAAGCTTGAATCAATTCTTTGAGCACAACTCTGGTGTTTTGGAAGCCAGTACGCTACCATCAGCTTATGCAGTAAGCATGATTGAAAAAGTAAACAGCAAACTCTCCGATAGCATTCAGGAAATTGACAAAACTCTCTGTGAAATTATTGACCCGCTAAATAGGAAATTCAGCGTGGCAGAATTAGAGAAAGATTTTGGCTATTTGAATACAGACATTAACTATATCCGAAGTGCTTGGGCTTGGGATGGAGATTATCCTAAGGAAATGGTGGAAAAATAAACCAAAATCAATCGTAAAAATTCATCGCCACCGTATTTTCCACAAATTCAACACCAGAATCCAATTTCATTCTGACGGTAAATTTGGCAGATTTGGCGATGGCATCGTATCTTTTGAGTTCCACTCGCAAGCCATAATTTGCATCTGGGTTGTTTTTGAAATAATCTTTCAATGCAATATTATTTCCCTGATAGATAAAGACCTCAAAACTATCTGTAACATCGGTAATTACATTGTCCTCCAAATTCTCCATTTCTATGGTCAAATCAGCAATATTATCTAAATAGTTGTATTCATTTGGAACACAATCGCAGGCCATGGCATAATTGATACCGAAGTTTCCCTTGGAAGTCTTATTTTGGGCAACTTTTGTTTCCTCGTTAATTGTATTGATAGAAAGTCCAAAAGCATTTTTATAGACTGAATCGTTTTCTGCAATTTGAACGGATGCAAAGCCAGAATTATCAAAGGCTTTCAAATCCATTCCCGTATATCTGACTTCGTAAATTCCAAAGTTGCAGTCGCAATCTACAAGACCACAAGAGGGAATTAGTTGGAAAACTGTAATGAAGAGAAACGATAGGAGAAATTTATTTTTCATCGGTTGAGTTCAGATTTTTTGAGATTCTTTTGAGAAAGACAATTGAGAATTGAAGTTTGCAACAAAAACAATCATTTCCCCAAAAAAACCCTGAAACTGATAACTGTTTACTGATAACTGTTTTCATTCTCGCCTTTGTTGGTCTTAGCCGAACTATTGAAAAATTTTGCAGGAAGAACCTAGCTTCGGAAACAAAAAGTTATGCAAAGAACCGAAGCAATTAGCGAGACCAACAAAAACTCTGAAACTGATAACTGATAACTGTTTTCATTCTCGCCTTTGTTGGTCTTAGCCGAACTATTGAAAAACCTTGCAGGAAAAATCCAGCTTCGCAAACAAAAAGTTATGCAAAGAACCAAAGCAATTAGCGAGACCAACAAAAACCCTGAAACTGATAACTGTTTTCATTTTCGCCTTTGTTGGTCTTAGCCGAACCATTGAAAAACCTTACAGGAAAAATCCAGCTTCGCAAACAAAAAGTTATGCAAAGAACCAAAGCAATTAGCGAGACCAACAAAAACTCTGAAACTGTTTACTGATAACTGATAACTGTTTACTGTTTACTGTTTCAACTTCTTATTCAACTCTTTCAGCAATATTTCCTCGCCTTCCTCCATCTCTCGGAAAACGCTGAGGTTTTCTTTTAGCAGAATGCTTTTTTCTAGCGTTTTTGCATGATTGATATTTTCGGTCAGCAACTCGAATTGCTCAATAACTTCCGTTTCGTTTCTCACATCAGCCCGATTTTGCGAGGAGACGTTTCGCTCTTGCAGGCTTCCGATTTTCTCGGCAACTTCCTGCAATTTCTCCCGACTCCGAATTTGTACGGAAAGCTTATCCAATCTTTTCAGTAATTCTTCGTGCGAGGCAATTCGTGAGTTGACTACTTCTAGGTTTTCTTTGGCGGTAACTACCAAATCGGCTGCCATCGCTACATCTTCTCGCTTGATTTCGGGCAAAAACTTATCTTTTTGGAAGTAAATCAACACGTTTCCTTGCTTTATGGAGTGATAGACAACGGAATCATCCTGCTCAAATTCTTCTACTTGCTGTTTGGTGTAAAGCGTTTCGTTGGCCTGATAAATTGATTTGCAGGCTTCATAAAGCGAAGTCCGCAAGTCTGACCAAAGCTTTCGATCATGTTCCAGATAGTTGTTGGTCTTCAATCTTACTCGCTCCAACTTCTGACTCAATGAGCCGTTGACTTCCACCAAATAATATTGAATGCTTCTAGCCAAATTCTTGAATTCGTCCTCATTAAAATCATTAGCGGGAATATATTTTTTCTTGCCTTTGAACTCAATCTCCACATACTTTATTTTTTTCCAATCATGGATTGTATTGAGCGATTTTTCCATCAGAGAAAACCCACCTTTCCCTCTTTCCTCTTGCAAAAAAACTGTTCCAATATTGTCAAAATCCATCCGTTGCTTGAAGCCAAATTGCCCACGCCTGACTTCAATTCCCGATTCGGAAAGCTCCAACCGCTTAAATCTGGAAAACAACTGCATTCCCAAACCCAATCCAATTACTCCCAATCCAACCCAACACATGGTTTCCCATTCCACCATCCATCCTACTCCACCAATCAATCCGCCCAAAATCCCCATACCGAAATAAGGAGAATTTGAACCTTTGATTACAGGTCGGATTTGGTTTTCTTCAAGCATAATTTAAAGATACGAATGAGGTTGGATTTCACAAAAGCTGATTGATGAACGGAGTTTAATCATCATGATTTCAGTTTGGATCCAAGGTTTAATGGAGGCATTTGCTTCTGAAAGCACTATTTGAATATCTCAAAAAAACCTGCCAAGTCTCCAAGACTTGGCAGGTTTCAATATAAATTAAAGCCAAAAGCCTATTCCTCCACACCTTTCCCCATAAAACGCAATCCAGCCGAAGAAGGATAGACATTATTGCTTCTGTCCACATCTGCCATTCGGGTAGTTGGGTCAATTTCTATGGAGAGAATATTATCCAATCCGTTCGGAATAGTGAAGCTATATTCAGGATAAACCCAAGGCCAATCGGATTGGGTAATTTGCTTGATTTCAGAAAACTCCTGCGATTTTTCGCCACGCATAATTCGCATGGGAATGTAGAAATTGGTTTGTGTACTGTCTTTGTAAGTAACCACAACATCTACAGGCATTGGCATTTCCCCAACCCTTTCGAGCATAACCGTGGTCTGATTTCCGTTTCCAACTACTGATTTGATTCCGTAATCAATCGTTTTGGTAGTTCCCACCCAGTTTTCGAAATACCAATCCAGCTCCAAATCTGAAGCTCGCTCCATCACTCTTTTGAAGTCGGTCGGGTTCGGATGCTTATATTTCCAAGTATTGAAATAATCCAACATTCCTTTGCCAAAAGCTTCATCGCCAATAATATAATTGAGTTGATGCAAAGTGATTGCACCTTTAGAATAAGCGTTCAATCCATAACCTCGATTGGTTCGGTAATGGTCGGAGTGAACGGTCAAAGGCTCTTCTCGGTCAGTTCCGACAATGGAAAAATAACCACGATATGCACCTGCATGTGGATTTAGCACTTTTTTGCCATCCATAATATACTTCGCATAATTATCTGCGTAGGAAGTAAAACCCTCATCCATCCAAGAATATTTGGATTCGTTTGTGGCGAGTAACCCTTGAAACCAGCTATGTGCCGCTTCGTGCATGCTCACGCCCAACAAACTTTCAACGCTTCTGTGTCCTGTAATCAAAGTACACATCGGATATTCCATTCCACCGTCTCCACCCTGAATAATTGAATATTGCTTGTACGGATATTGTCCAAATTTTTGGCTCATAATCTCAAAAGCCTCCACTACTTTTGGTTGGAATTCCTTCCAACGGTCTGTGAGTGTGTCATTCTGATAGAAGAAATGCAACATTGGACCGTTCGGAACTTGCATTTGGTCGTGAATATAATCTGGGTCGGCCGCCCAAGCAAAATCATGTACTTTTGGAGCGATGAAATGCCAAGTCAATTTCCCCTCTTTTTGCTTCTTAATTTTACCATTTGGCTTATTGTAACCATGTCCGATTTCTTTCGGATTTTGCAAATAACCCGTTCCGCCAATCGTGTATTTTGAGTCCATCGTAATTTTCACATCAAAATCTGCCCAAATTCCATGAAATTCACGGGCAATGTAAGGGTTGGAGTGCCAGCCTTCGTAATCATATTCGCTCATTTTCGGATACCATTGCGTCATGGAATATTCTACGCCTTCTTTGTTCATCCAGCCAGAACGCCTGACTTGCTTGGGAACTTGTCCCTCGAAATCCATTTGGAAAGTGGCAGAACTATTGGGCAGAATTGGTTCAGGAAGCATCACTTCCAATATTGTCCCGACTACTTCATACTTCACAGGTTTTCCGTTCATGGTCAGGGAATTGACTTTCTGATAGCCGATTTCATCCATTCCGAGTTTGGAAATTCTGTCTTGCACTCTTCGGTCTGGGTCGGGCAAACTTCTGGAGCGCACATCCATCATGCTTCCTGGCTGAAAAGCATTGAGGTACAAATGGTAGAAAACTCGCCTCAACGTATCGGGCGAATTATTATCGTAAACCAAAGTCTGCTTTCCGCTGAATTGGTGTTTCTCCACATCCATTTCCACTTCCATGGTGTATTTGGCACTTTGTTGCCAACGCTCAGGTTGCGCTTGGCTTTGGAAGGCAATTGCTAGTAGAATTAGAATCGTAATTTTTCTCATATCTGTCTTTTCTTGTTGGATTTTCCTGAATCGTTCAAGTATATACAACAGTTGTCAGATTTGAAAGTTTAGTTTGATTAGAGAGAAATGAATATTGGCTTTATTCATAAGCCGTGCCTGTCAGAACCTTAGTTCTGACAGGGTTTGAGTCCTCAGACTCGAAAAAGAAGTTTTGCAACTGAAAAACAGTTGCAGATTACTCATCAAAAAAAAGCCAACTAACATGAAACATATCTTAAAACAAGCTAGAATAACTTAGCAAAGAAACATTCTGGCGCAAATCAGTTGTAATGGCAAAAGTTGACAAGCTCATTGAGCGCATGAAATCTGTTCCTTCGGATTTTACTTGGAGAGAATTATCTAAAATTCTCAAAAGTTTGGGTTATGAAGAAGTGAAAACTTCCAAAACGGGAGGTTCGAGAAGGTGTTTTGCACATGAGAAGTGGGGGAAAATATTATTGCATAAACCACATCCACAAGAAATTTTGGTAGTGTGAAAGAGGTAAGGCTACTCTATGGATAATTCGGCACAAACGGACGCTCAATGCTGTCAACTTAGTGATTTTTCGTAGTAAATTAGCGACTCGGGAGAGTCGCTGTACAGTTTGAATTCGTACCACGACTCTCCCGATGGGACTCGCCTTCGAGTCGTCAAGTATGAGCATTTTTTACGAGTTTGAATAAGCACATGTAAGGTGGAGTAAAAATATGATTTTACAATTCTGTTTTCCTTAAGTTGACGGCATTGAGCGGACGCTTGCGCTATGGTTTTTATTTTGTTAGCCTTACCAGTTTATCGCTACCAGAGAAACAAATATATTTGACTCCAACCAAAATTGCTTTTAATTGACTCGAAGAACCTAAACCAATATCTAAACTATGCTTTTTTACCTGAAAATTATTGCATTTATTATCGTGATTGCCATTGTGTTGATTATTCGCTATAAATCAGTTAAATGGTAAGAATGGCTTTATGAGAAGTTGAGAATTTTGAATTTTGACGAGTGAGCTTGTAGATTCTACTTCTGTTGCCAAAACTAAAAGCCACTTCTCCTCACGAAGAAAGTGGCTTTTAATTTCAAAAGAAGCGGAACTTAAACAGCAACTTCCATTGCTACCTTTTCTCTATCCCAATTACGGTGTTTGGCAATTGCCTTCACGAATTGTGCAGGTTTCTGATTCAACAACATTGCCTTGTCATTTTGGTAGTCAACTCCGTGCAAAACCTTGTCTATCAGTTCCTTGCCCTCATTGTCGAAAGCCATAGCCTTGCAATGTTTGAATGCTTCCTTCACAAATTTCTGCATTTTTCCTTCTTTCTTCAGCGCATCTACACTTTCCTTTCCTCCTGGCACATAAACCGCATCGAACAACACGCTTTCCGTGGTGGAAATCATGGCATCGACTTTATGGTCGTGTCCTTTGGAGCATTTTACCGTGCCACCGTGTGGCGCAATCAGGTTGATAAACGCATTTTCTTTCTCCAACGCATTTTTCATAGGAGAGAAATTTTCCGCAGAAAATCCATCCGAAACCAATACGGCAATCTGGCGTGTGGCAATGGAATCGAATTTGGTGTTTGCCTGACTGAGTGCTTTGGATTTCTCCAAATAATTCTTCTTGGGTTGTGGCTCATACTTATCCTTATCCGCATCTGCACCAATTGCCTGATAAATGGGTTTTTCGATGCTATTTGGAATCTCCACACCAATATTTTTGGAAACCTGACTTGCCAAATCCTCATCAATCTGCTGAATGAGCCAAAGCATTCTTTCCTGAATTTGCTTGTATTCGCATTTCCCCAACTCAAATGAGTAAGCACTTACAATATGGTTTTTCTCCCATTCTGCCAACGAACGGTAGAACAATGCAGGCTGAGAGAAATAATCTGTGAAACTTTCACTTTTCGCCCTTACCTTTTTACCTTCATTCTCGGAAGGATAAGTGGCAAACCCGCCTTGCGCCATTTCACTCAAATAAGGACAACCTCCCGCAATCACATTTGGGAAATAAGCCGCTCTTCCTTTCGGCACGTCCATTTGCATGTGTCCGTCACGTTGGTTGTTGTGTACAGGACTGAGGGATTTATTGATGGGAAGTTGGTGGAAATTCGGGCTTCCCAAGCGAGAGAGTTGCGTATCCAGGTAAGAGAAAAGTCTGCCTTGCAACAACGGGTCGTTAGAAAAATCCACTCCAGGAACGAGGTGAGAAGGGCAAAACGCCACTTGCTCAGTTTCAGCAAAAAAGTTTTCAGGATTGCGATTCAGCACCATCTTGCCCACTTTGGTTACGGGAATCATCTCTTCGGGAATCAGCTTGGTGGCATCCAACAAATCGAACTCAAATTTATGCTCGTCTTCTTCGGGAATAATCTGAAAACCCAATTCCCACTCTGGGAACTGCCCTTTTTCAATGGCTTCGTACAAATCTCTACGGTGGAAATCGGAATCTGCACCGCTGATTTTCACGGCTTCATCCCAAGTGACGGAATGCACGCCTAAGATTGGTTTCCAATGAAATCTCACAAAACTCGATTTCCCATCCGCATTGATAAGGCGGAAAGTATGAATTCCGAAACCTTCCATCATTCGGTAACTTCTGGGAATTCCCCGATCGCTCATTGCCCAAATTTGGTTGTGGAGCGTTTCAGGGCAGTGCGATACGAAATCGTAAAAAGTATCGTGTGCAGAAGCCGCCTGTGGAATTCCCTTGTGCGGTTCTGGTTTTACTGAATGAATAAGGTCGGGAAATTTGATAGCATCCTGAATGAAAAAGATAGGCATGTTGTTGCCCACCAAGTCAAAAATTCCTTCTTCGGTGTAAAATTTTACCGCAAAACCTCTCACATCTCTCGCCAAATCGGTTGAGCCTTTTGAGCCAGCCACAGTAGAGAATCGAGTAAAAACGGGGGTTTTTCTGTTGGAATCTGTGAAAATTCCTGCTTTCGTATATTTTTCTTGGCTTTCGTATAATTCAAAATATCCGTGTGCGGCACTTCCTCTGGCGTGTACTGCCCGTTCAGGAATTCGCTCATGGTCAAAGTGAAAGATTTTCTCTCTCAAAAGGAAATCTTCTAGCAAGGTAGCTCCACGCTCACCTGCTTTCAATGAATTATTGTCGTCATTAATTTTCAGACCTTGGTTGGAGGTCATGCTTTTGTCTGCCGGATTTTTGGTAAATTCTTTCAGCTGTTCCGTCTTCTTGGAAGAAGATTTATTGTCATTTTTCATAAGTGTAGTTTTTGTGGTTCAATAGATTATCTATTGCTGTAAGAACTCACTCGAACAAAAATGGTTAAGAGTATGTTTGGGTTAATTTTTTGGGAATTTTACGAGATTTTCAAAACAGGCTTTGGCTAGGCATTTTAGAATCAAATAGCCAAAAGCTATGCGGGGAGAAAATAATGAAGAAAGCATTTTTGAAAAGCCGTAGAAACCAAAAACGGTAGTGATAAACTGGTAAGGCTAACAAAATAAAAAACATAGCGCAAGCGTCCGCTCAATGCCGTTAAGTTAGTGTGAATTTGGTTCGAGCGTGGACGCTCGAACCAGCGTAAAACGCTGGCGCAGGTTCTTACTGGGGGCGCAATCGCCAACCTGTGCCGAAAATGGAAATCAGTCTCTGACTGAATACGAATTTCCTTAACTTAATGGCATTGAGCGTCCGCTGGGCGGCACTCCGCTTGTGCCGAATTATCCATAGAGTAGCTTTACCTCTTTCACACTACCACCAAAAACAAGTTGGTTCAAACATTCTCTAAGGAAATTAAACTTTTTCATCCCCAATTTTCACGAAACGAAAAAAGTCCCGATAGAATTAATTCTATTGGGACTTTCTCAAATGGAAATCAGAGTTTCTTATTTCTCCAACCTTCCTATATTTCTTTTTACCTCGTTGATGTTATTGTAGTTCGGATATTCTTCCAAAGCAGACATCAATGTGTTTTTTGCCTCTTCTGGGTTTCCGTTTAGTTCTTGAGCTAAAGCTAATTTTTCCATATACATTGGGGAAAATTGCTCGTTTGGTTCATAATTCGCTCCTTTTTTATAATAATCAACCGCTTCTCCGTAAGATTCTTTTTCCATGTAAGCATCGCCAGTTAAAACGTAGGCTCTTGCTTGCCAAAGGAAATCATCCGTATCGAAATCCTCCAAATATTCAATTGCCTTGTCGAACTCGCCTTTTTTCAGGTAGGAAACTCCTACGTAGAAACTTGCCAAATTGCCCGCATCCGTTGAACCATATTCATCCATTACGGCAAGCAAACCATTAGTTGAGTTCCCGTCTCCGTTCAGAGCCTTGTCCAAAGAATCTTTCTCGAAGTAGAAAACAGCAGGGAATAATTCTTCTTGTGCGGCAGTTTCTTGTCCGCCCATGTAGAATTTGAAGGCGAAAAACAGGGCGACTATAGCAACTATTACTACAATTACAGTTCCTATTGTCTTCTTATTATTGTCAACAAATTCTTGCGATTTGCTGATTTCCTCTTGCAAAACATCAGCATCTTCATAAAATGTTGCTGTTTTTTCTTGCTCTTCTATTTGAGCCTGTTTTGCCTTACGTTTTGCGTTTTCTATTCTCTTTGCCATGTTTCTACTAGATTCTATCCAATTTTGAGCGTTTATTTTCACGCCATAAACCTCAAAAGTGCCAATGTGGCATTTTTGAGTGTGCAAAGTTAAATAAAATGTATGAATAAGTACAAACAGAGAATAAAAAGATAATAAAATAGTAAAGTTGGAATCTGAAAACTTGAAATTCTTCAGAAGTAAGTAAGTAGTCGAAAGTCTTTAGTCGTCAGTCCAAAGCAGTATAAGCATCTGAATTTTAGCCAAATACAGACTTTGAAATCGGAAAGTATTTACCATCAACTACTTAGTACAAAATTATCAAATGAGCGTTGTACGAATTCAAACACGGAAAGTAAAAAGGTCAACCATCTGACAATCTAGTGCATCAAATCCTAAGTTCGTGTTGCTATTTTTGTTTCTTATTTCCTTCTACTGCATTAAAATTCTTAGCCGTAGCTATGGCTATGCCTGCAAATTTTGCTTTGCAGAAGAAAATAATATTCCAAAAAATACAGACACAAACTTAGAACTCAATGCACTAGCGCATGAACCATTTTAGCAAACAATGAGCAACACTCCAAATGAAAGTCACTCCCCGAGAATCGAGAATGTTGCGCAACAAAAGTTCCTTAACATCAACTACTTAATCACACCGACTAACCTATAATAATCCACCATGGTTTTTCGGAACGGCTCGCTGGCATCTGGCTCGCTCCAAAAGGGTTGTTTGCCATTTTCTTTCGTCTGGATTTCGAGAGTCTCCCCCTTCTGAATACTTTGGTAAATCTCCGTGGCAAAATGGAAATGCTGTTCCATATTGGCTCTTTTTGGGAGTTCATATTTCCCAGCACCATTTCCAGTCGAGTCGCTCCAAAAAACAATAATCATGTCTAAATCAGCCAGTTTGGAGTTGGATTCTACCATAATGAACGCTTTATCTTGGATAGGCGCATGGCGAATCATGGCAATTAAATTGGGTTCATCCTCGGAAACATCTCTCTCGGAAATCCTAAATATCTCCGACTTGCTTGGTGCGTGTTCCTCTAAGTCGTAATAAGATTGGCGCACATTTCGGAAGAAAAGCGTTGTGCTGTAAGTTGTCGAATTCTTGTAATCGTTTTTGTCAATCACTTGCTCTTTATGGTCAGAGCAAGCAGAAATGATAGATAGGAATGTAATAAGTAGAAGAGGACTATTTTTCATGCTATTTTTTTGGAATAAACAGAAGCAAGAAGTGAATTGTTTTCATGCTGATTCTATACAAACCGAATAATCAAACCAAAGAATAGAGACTAAGGCATATCTCATTTTGTCGCTGTAAATTAAAAATGGCTTATCTGTTCAATAAATGTGGTAATTCTTGAAGCGGACGCTCAATGTCGTCAACTTAGTGTTGAAAAGCGTTTTCAACACTTTTGGTTTGTGACTGGACGCAGCTAGAGCTACGTCCTACAGAACTGAAACTTTCAAATTACCCCTATTTTTGGTATAAAATTAAACATATATTTTCCTTAAGTTAACAGCATTGAGCGGACGCTTCATTTTATGACAAGTCCGAGCGCACGCTCGAACTATTCGGGTGGCTTGTATCAACCTTCCTAAAAACATTTTTTCTATGCACGACAAAATGAGATGCACCCCACTTAATCAATTGCCACTGACTTCAGCTAGTGGCAAAAATCCCCAGAGAGTTTCAATATATGTTTGAAAGCCAGTATTTCAACAATTTAACCCTAAAAAACCAGCCCAATTCAAGCAGTTACAAAGAGGTTTCCTCTCCTTTTCTGCCTTTATCATCTTTGCCTTCTGCTACATGGTCAGCATGGTAAGCGCCTCGTTTTCCCATTGGCTTGTCTGCACCGATTGTCGTGTCTTTGCGGGTTTGATGTTCCATTTCCGAGTTTATTTCTGCACCAAAAGCACTACAAATGAGGTTAGGAAAAGCCATAGCAACATGACAATAACTGCTGCCAAGCTTCCGTAGGTTTTGTCGTAATTGGCGAAGTTATCAATGTAGATTGTGAATAATAAGCGAGCCTAAAATCCACAGAACGCTTGCAATTCCTGCTCCCCAAGTAACCCATCGGAATTTAGGATTGTCTCTGGCTGGTGCAATTTTGTAGAGCAATCCTAGCGACCGCTCAACATGACCGCCAAAATTGGCCAACGAAGCCAACCAATCATAGCCTTTAGCGATTGGGGAATATCCATTTCCTTCACAAAAGCAGAAAATCCAATAACCATACTGAAAGAGAAAAATCCGAGTAAAATCCCCACTAAGGTTACTGCCTAAAGTAATGGCTGTTTTTCTTGAAAAAGCCTCTTTCATCCTTCTCATCGTAAGCAATATTAATTCCCTCAAAAAGTGCCTTCATCCCATTATTGGCACTCCATAAGCTCAACAAGTACGTCCAATTACCAAACTCCAACCCGAGTGCCGTCAGATTTGCCGACAATATCTTTCAAAATCCCTGAAACCAATTCGTGGGCTTGTGTTGGCAAATTTCCGAGTAATCTGCTCCATCTGCTACTCCACACTGGAAACATCCATTACCAAGCCATAAATAGAAACCAAGGCGCTCAGAGTCGGGAACAACGATAGGAAAAAATAAAAAGCAACTCCTGCAGAAACAATTTGTACATGGTCATCTGCCACCTGGTCTTTTACACGGAAAAAAATCTCTTTCCAACCTGCAAGCGGAATTTCGGATGGTCTATCTGCATCTTTTCCCTTATTCTGATTGTCCATTTTCTGATTATCCATTTTGCTATTGTAGTTTCTTGTATTTGTATTAATCCAAAGAGTGCATACTCGGTTTAGTTTTTGGTTGGATTTTTTTAGTGTTGATTGATGAACAATTTCCTAATCTAGCGAAGCCCATCCTTCGGATACGGAAACTCATTTCGGAATCCGAAGGCTTTTCTCTTTTTTGGCATGGTTGGATTTTGAGGTAATCTAATCTGATTTTCAGATAACTAGACTGATTTCTATTTTGAGGTATTCTTTTTGGCATACTGCAATCATACTCGGCAATTGGGAAATACGACCGAGAGTAGGGAATACAAAAAAATAGAAAAAAAAACAGAAAATACAAAAAACAGAAACCACGAAAAATACTTTTTAATCTTTCACTCTAATCATCTAAGTACAATGGGAACTACATCAACATTCAATACGGAAATCGTAACTAAGACAAAAAAATTGATGCCACACGCATTGAAATTGACACAAGACATTCAAGATGCCAACGATTTGGTTCAAGAGACTTTGTTGAAGGCAATTTCCAACAAAACTAAGTTTCAAGAAGGAACAAGTTTGAATGCTTGGTTGCACACCATAATGAGAAACACGTTTTTCTCTGCCTACCAAAAAAAAAAGAGAAGAAAGACTACTACAGACACTACAGAAAACCTTTACCACCTCAACACGAAAACTTCTGAAAATGGCGGAGTTGGAAATGCAGTGATGGAAGACATTAACAAGGGAATGGAAGCGGTTGATGAAGATGCAAGAAACTATTTCCAAATGTACGTGAAAGGTTTTAAATACAGAGAAATTGCAGAACATTACAACATTCCGATAGGAACTGTGAAAAACAGAATCCACACGGCTAGGAAAATATTGCAACAGAAATTGGCTGTTTACGCTAATTAAGGAACGGAAATTAAATAAAGTGCTACTTTTTATCTCGTTTCTTTTTGGATTATCCTTCGTTAAAAATCTCGCCATAGTGTCGGACTGGCGTTCTTCCAGTGCTATGACTGTGTGTTTTGCCTAGACTAGTCTCAAAAATAAACCGCAATAAACAGCTATTTATTTATCCACCATTCCTAAGAAATTAAGCATTAGAAAAATTAGGGTTAGAAACAGAAAAGCGAGTGGAAATTCCACTCGCTTTTTTTTATTGATTTTTACGTGAACTTTTTTTACAATCCTTCTTCTTGCTTATCCATTTTGAAAGTTTCAGGATGGTAAATCATTACCACAGTTCCTATTTTGCTGTTGAAAGACATGATTGGCGCAACCAAATGTAATGTTCCATCGGTTTGCTTCACAACCTCTGTGTTTTCGGCAACTAAATATTGCTTATCGAATTTATCTTCAAAAGGAGTTTTCTCCATTTTTTTATTAGAAGCATTGATGATTACCCCTTCTTTATTGGCAATAATGATATCGCTGATTCTATCTTCCTTAATCAGTTGGAGAATGTATTGGTTTACTTGTTCGTAATCTTCGCTCAACATTTCCCCACGGATTGCCCAAACGAAAGTGGTTAAACCCATTTTCAGCGCATCCTCGTTATTCTTGTCAATTATTTTCTGGGTTTCCACATAAACAGTTTCCTTCTCTGCATCCAACTCGGCACGCAAATCTTCTGCCCTCCTGCTGAAATCGAACGTGAGGAAAGCTACATAGGCCAAGCCTGCCAAAATAATGATATAGAAAAGAACGTTTCTTGTAAAATGCCTTTTCATTCGCATAGAGAAAGTCGTTTTTTCTCTTCTGAACTGATGTTATTTGTATCTTCCATTTTTTTATTGTTGTATCAAGCAACAAGTTTGATTTATTAGACTTATTGCTTGATGAATGAATTTTAATACCATGCTACATGACAATTTTTCTCAATAGCTTAAATTTCAGCTTTTCTACCTTCCCTAACCCCTCCAAAAGGAGGGAATTTAGCTCCTTCCCCTTTTAGGGCAGGGATGGGGTGTGGTAAAATAGTGGCTTTCAAAAATTGTCATGTAGTATGTTTTAATACTTTATTTAGCCTCTTGCAAGCCACCATCTGAGGATGGTGGCAATTGAATTTGTAGTTATTTTGAATCATAAAAGTAAGGATAAACTAAAGTGTAAGCATCCGCTCAATGCTCAACTTAGGAACGGAAATTAAATAAAGTGCTACTTTTTATCTCGTTTCTTAGTGTTGAAAAGCGTTTGCAAAATACTTATCGTTTGTGATTGGACGCAGCTAGAGCTACGTCCTACAAAAATGATATTTTCAAAACACTTTTTTGACATAAAATTAAACATCTATATCCCTTATATCGATGGCATTGAACATCCGCTTCTTTTCATACCGTCTTTTCTCTTCCTCTTTCCTCTTTGTCGTTGGCGCCCCCCGCTCTTTCCTCTTTCTTCTTTCCCTATTTCACATCTCCAATTTCCACCTCCACTCTTCTGCCATAAGATGAATTTCCACCCACGGTCAGGTCTGGAGTGGCTTGGTCAATAGTGATTCGAGAGTCGGCAATTCCTGAATTTAGCAAGAACGTTTTTGTTGCTTCGGCTCGTTTCATTGCCAATTGCTTATTGTAAAGCGCATTTCCCAATTTGTCTGTATAGCCACG
>CAVSOI010000006.1:0-393614 GCA_963729615.1 uncultured Cytophagales bacterium | reverse complement strand
GTTCTCAGCTCATAAAGTATATGGTCCGACTGGTTTGGGAATTTTGTACGGGAAAAAAGAAATCCTCAATAAAATGCCTCCTTATTTGGGTGGCGGGGAAATGATTAAAGAGGTAAGTTTCGAGAAAACGACTTACAACGATTTGCCATACAAGTTTGAAGCAGGAACTCCGAATATTGGCGATACAATTGCCATGCGAGCAGGGTTGGATTATGTGAATGAAGTTGCAGAGATAACATTGCCAAACATGAGCAGGAATTGCTGAAATATGGCGAGGAGAAACTCAAAGAAATTGAAGGCTTGACAATTGTTGGCAGAGCGAAAGAGAAAATTGGCGTGATTTCCTTCGTAATCGAAGGTGTTCATCATTATGATTTAGGTTTACTGCTAGATGCAAACGGAGTGGCAATCAGAACGGGACACCATTGCACGCAACCGCTCATGAAGCGTTTCGGAATTGACGGAACTGCCCGAGCTTCTTTTGCGATGTACAATACGAAAGAGGAAATTGATGTTTTTGTGGAAGCGGTTAAGAAAGCGGTGGCGATGTTGAAGTAGAATTCAGTGAACAGTGAACAGTTATCAGTAAACAGTTATCAGTAAACAGTTATCAGTTTCAGGAAATGAAAATTGTTGATTCTGTGATAAAACGTAAAGTGAATCCCTTGGAGTGGTTTTGACCCTCCGAGTGGTTGAACGGATATCAAGAATAATCAAATAAAAAATATCATACACTCACCTAATGATAGAAAAAAAAGACATACTGAACTTTCTTGAAGAGAACAAAGAGACGTTGACTTCTACTTATAGTCTTATGAAAATAGGTCTTTTTGGTTCTTTTGCTTCTGGTAAAGAATCAGAAAGTAGCGACATTGATTTGATTGTCGATTTCTTTCCTAATACAAAAGATATTTCTGATAAAAAATCAGAACTCAAAAGGATTATAAAGCAAAAATTTAATAGAGAAGTAGACATTTGTACAGAAAAATACATTAAGCCTTACTTCAAATCACAAATTCTTAAATCTGCTATCTATGTCTGAAAAGGATGAGGGGATTTATCTAAAATGAAACAGGCGTTTGCCGAACTCTCTGCAAAGAAGCTAATAGAGAATGTAGATAACTCCACTCAAGAAAATAATATTTCTGATGAAGATTTAGAGAACTGGCTAAATGAAGAAAGTTAGGAAACTTTCAGCAGATTAGGTTGAGGTTTGGAAACCTCAACCAGCAGATAAGGAAAATATATAATTGAATAAAATATCTCACTACCTGATACTCACTACTCAATACTAACTAAATGACAACAACAGAAATACAGAATGAAATTATTGAGGAGTTCTCTTTGTTCGACAACAAGAACGACCAATATAATTATATCATAGATTTAGGGAAAAGTTTGGAGGCGATGGAGGAAAGCAAAAAAGTGGATGAAAACATCATTAAGGGTTGCCAATCTAAAGTCTGGCTTTCCACAGATTTGGCTGATGATAAACTCATTCAGTTCAAGGCAGATTCTGATGCAATTTTAGTGAAGGGATTGGTTTTCATGCTCGTTCGCATTCTCTCTAACCGAACTCCACAAGAGATTTTAGACACGGATTTGTTTTTTATGGAGAAAATCGGCTTGAACCAAATGCTTTCCATGACTCGCTCCAATGGCTTGGCTTCCATGATTAAGCAAATGAAAATGTATGCGTTGGCTTATCAGGCAAAACTCAATTAAAAAAGAAAAATGTGTTAGGTGCAAGCCATCTCATTACCAAATACTCACTACTCAATACTACAAAAAATGACAGAACAAGAAAGAGATTTGAAGGAAAAGGTGGTTGAGGCGATTAAAACCGTTTACGACCCAGAAATCCCCGTGGATGTGTATGAATTGGGCTTGATTTATGAAATCCAAGTATTCCCAATCAACAATGTGCATGTAGTCATGACTTTGACTTCGCCATCTTGCCCATCGGCAGAGGAAATTCCTGGGGAAATAGAGCAAAGAATTAAAGAGGTTGAAGGAGTCAACGAAGTACAGATTGAATTGACTTTCGACCCGCCTTACACACAGGAAATGATGTCCGAAGCCGCTCAATTGGAGTTGGGATTTCTGTAAGAGATATTAGAGAGGAAAATTCTCTAATTTTGCACTTAACAGAAACTTTTCTTATTGAAAAGCGGTTTCTGATTTTTCATAGATTTATAAATTTCATTATTGAGCAATCAGATTCGATGTCTTGATACTCAATACCCACTACTAGATACTATAATTATGTACCCAGAACATTTAACTGCACCAATGAAACAAGAATTGGTAGCTGAAGGATTTCAAGATTTAAACACGGCTTCTGCTGTGGAAGGTCTATTGGCTGACCAAAAAGGAACGGCTTTGTTGGTTATCAACTCTGTTTGCGGTTGTGCCGCAGGAACTGCCCGACCAGGCGTGAAGTGGGCAATTCAGAACACGAAGAAAAAGCCTACCCAATTGGCAACGGTTTTTGCTGGAGTCGATAAGGAAGCCGTTGAGAAAGCACGAGAATTTATGTTACCTTATCCTCCTTCTTCCCCGTCTATCGGGCTTTTCAAAGATGGCGAGTTGGTTCATTTCGTAGAAAGACACCACATTGAAGGTCGTTCTGCAGAAATGATTGGCAACCATTTGGTAGCTGTTTTTGACGAGTTTTGCTAAGAAGCAGAATTGATTTAGTTAAACCTGCCAAGTCTCAGCAAACTTGGCAGGTTTTTATTTCACTTCACTTATGAGAACTCAAAAGCGACTCAGAGAGTCGCTGTACGAGCCATAATGAAAACTTTGTACTAAAGACTAACTACTTTGTACTATTTAATTCCCTCAACAAATCTTCCGAGTTGATAAATCCGACCAAACGCTTTTTGAGTTGGAAATTTTGGGTAAGCAAAACTGTGGTAGGGAAAACCAATTCCCCATTTTCTTTCCCCAAATAGTTAGCCAATTCGTGGTAGTTGTTCGGGTTGGATTTATAGATTCTGTTGAGGAATTTCAAATCCTCCTCACTTTCCGCATTCAGTTGGAGTGCGTAATAATCTTGATTTAAAGATTCTGCCAAGTCACTATCTCCAAAAGTATTTTTGCCCTGCATTTTGCAGAATTTGCACCAATCGGTATGAATGAAAATCAAGATTGGCTTTTGGTTGGCTCGCACGCTATCAGTCAGTTGCTCAAAGGAAATCCAATCTACTTTTTTGCCTTGTGCTTGGGTTTGGTGGGAAAATAAAATCAGAACAAAGGATAAAATCAATAATTTTTGACATTGTGCAAACAACAAGTTTAGGTTCAAGCATGGACGCTTGAACCAGATATAACTTGGGAAAGCTGTAGAATTTGTTTTTCTATCTTGTTCCATCATTTCCATATTCTCAAATTTGCTCATTTACAAATTATTCCATCATCGCATCAACAAATTACCACATCAACTCATCATTTTATCTTATCGCATATCTCACACCCAAAAAAGCTCTAATTCCCTGATTCGGGGCGAAAACGTAAGATGGGTCGAAAGTAAGTCCATTTGGGTTGGTTGGAGTGGGAATTGCCTCGCCATTTGCATTGAAATCGACTCCATTATCAAAAGGGTCATTGGAGCGAGCAATACTATTGGCTGGAGGTGTATAGTTCAGTAAATTCTTCACTCCACCGTAAATTTGCATGCCGTTTTTCAAGGTTTTGGTAAGTTGGATATTCTGCAAACTCCAATAAGGAGACTCAGCAGGTGCTTGGGTCATTTTCTCCTAAAAGTGGCAAACGCATTGGGCCGTACAAGTTTCCTGTGTAGTCAACAGAGATATTTGCTCGCTCGAAAGTGTAGCCAATGTTCCACACTTCAGAAAATCTTTCAGTAAGGATTTGCCTTTCCCGAATGCCTTCTTCCACGGCATAAACATCCATAAGAGTTGCTCCGGCCAAAATGGTTAAGCCACTTTCTAGGGCAATATCCAAATTGAGTGAAACGCCTTTAGAAATCGCCTTTCCATTCAGGTTGGCGTAGATGATTTTGTTTGGGTCAGTTTCGTAATCGGCAAAAATCTTGTTCTCGAAATGCGTGTAAAATGCACTTGCATCCAATCCGATATAAGTATTTGAAGAAGTGTAGATTTTCTTCACAAAGTTCAAATTCGCATTCCAAGAGGTTTCAGGTGCTAAATCTCCCTCAAAAACCACTTCTCTTGCGCCAGTCAAAGCGGCATGGTCTTCGGTGAAAACGTTGGCAACCCGATAGCCATTTCCTACACTCACTCTGAAAACATTCTCTTTGTTCAATGAACTCCAGTTGTAATTCAGCCTTGGCGAGAGAATACTTCCGTGCGTATTATTATGGTCGTATCTCACTCCCAAAAGCACTTTGTTCTGCACATCTAGCTGAATTTCGTCCTGCACAAAAATCCCTGGCAAATAAGTATGTGCTACCTGATTATTTACGCCATTTTCATCTAAGGTGGCAAAAGTATTGTCATCGTAATAAATGTAGCGCATGGCAGTTCCCACTAATAAATCATGCTTGCTCCCAATTTGCCTATTCCAAGTCAACTGCCCAAAAGCCACATATTGGTCGGCATTGTAAAGTGTGTTGCCATAGACTGAATTCTGATTGTGCCCATTTAAACTGAATTGGAAATTGATATTTTCCGAAGTCGGAAGCTGATAAACGCCAAAAGTTTCCCACCTTTTTGTGTAAATACTTTCGCCATAAATTTGGTCTCCACCACGAAATTCACTTGTCCAATCCATTTCTCCGCCCCAACGGTCTTCGTAAATATATCTCCCAGCCAAAGTGAATGTTTTTCTGCTTTTCCGCTCGAAACTCAATTTATTGAAAACGGAAATTCTATTTTGGAGCGTTATGTCCGTAAACCCATCGTTATTATTGTCTATTGGATTTTGATAATTGAAGTAGTTTACGCCCATCAAGGATTGTACTTTCTTGCCAATTCCGAACTTTGCGCCCAAATCTGTATTTACTTCTCCCCAACTCGTCCCGAAAATATCTGCCGAAACGACTGGCGCATTTTCTGGCTTTTTGGTAATAATATTGACTAATCCGCCCACCGCTTCCGAGCCGTAAAGCGTAGAAGCTGGCCCTTTCACAATTTCCACTCGCTCAATCAACGCTTGAGGAATTCCCATCAATCCGTAAACGGTGGAAAGTCCACTGACAATTGGCATTCCATCTATCAAAACCATGGTGTAAGCTCCTTCCAAGCCATTGATGTGGATATCGCCCGTGTTGCAAACGCTACAATTGAGTTGCGGGCGCACCCCATTTACGTTCTGCATAGATTCGAAAATGGAAGGAGTCGGATTGGCAATGAAAAACTCGGTGCTGTAAACCTCCACAGGAACGGAACTCTCTAATTTGCTGACGGGTTTCATGGTGCCAGAAATTACCATTTCATCTAAACTTGTGGCAGCTTCTTTCAAATCAAAATTTAGTTGGAGTGAGTTGCTGTTGGCATTGAGCGTGATTGATTTCGATTGGGAAACGTAACCCAACATGGAAACTACCAATTCGTATTTCCCGAATGGAATATTTGTGAGCTCGAAATTACCATCTTGGTCGGAAACTGAGCCAAAGCTAGTTCCACTCAATCCGACCGAAACAAACTCTAAAGAAGAATTTTCTGAGGTAATTTTGCCTTTTACAACTCCGCTTGCATAAACAGAAAATGACAGGAATGTAAATAGTACAAAAAGTATTTGTTTTCTCATTTTTAGAAATTCTTAATTTTAATTCTACAAACTTACAAATAAAAATTAGCCTAGTAAACTAAAAAATTTAGTCTAGGCTAAAAATAAAATAATAAGAATATAATCAACTGATTTACAGTTAGATAAATTCTAAATAGAAAAAATAAATTTTTTCTTAATCACTTTCACATATCTTTGAGTTGTAGGAGAAGAAAAACAGAATTATGCAAAAATGGTTGAACAAGACGAGTATTATGATAGTGGCAATTATTGCCATTGTTATCTATTTGGCTTGGTTTTTCAGCAATATTGTTGGTTATGTGGTCATTTCGCTAATCATTGCCTCTATTCTGCGCACTCCAACCAATTACATTAGCCAATTCCAAATTTTTGGGTTGCACATTCCCAGGGTTTTTGCCATTGGAATTTCATTCAGCGTGCTTTTCGGAATCATTACACTTTTCATTTATTTGTTTGCGCCATTGGTTCAGACTCAATTTCAAGCAATTGAATCTATTGATATAGAGGAAAAATTGATGAATGTAGAAATCGGGATGGATTCTGTGAGGAACGAAGGCAATTCTAATTTCTTGACTGCTTCCGAAGATTTGCTGAAAAACTATCGCATCATTAAGCAAGATAGTGGCGTGGTGGACATTGCCCGAAGCTACGCATTGGATAATAATGGTTTGGCAGATTTGAAAATTGGCTCAATCCTGAATGATTTGCTGACCTTTACAAGTTCCTTTTTCATTACGTTGATTGCCGTACTTTTCATTACTTTCTTTTTCCTTTATGAGAAAGGCTCTATCAGAAAATATTTCTTGTCGCTCATTCCAAACCGCTATTTTGAAGTAACCATTGTGGCAGTTACTAAGGTAGAAAAACTACTTGCTAGCTACTTGCTTGGCATTTTTCTGCAAATGATTTCTATATTTTCCATTGCCTCATTCGGACTGATTTTGATGGATGTAGAATATGCTGTAACCATTGCCGCTTTTGCTGCGGTTGTGAATCTCATTCCGTTCTTAGGACCACTTTTGGGCGCATTATTTGGTATTTTGGTAAGTCTGAGTACCATAGGAGTCCAAGACGATTCGATGATTATTGTTGCCAAAGTAGCTGTGGTTTTTGGAGTTGTACAACTGGCAGACAACCTATTCCTGCAACCGCTCATATTCTCTAGAAGTGTAAAGGCTCATCCTTTGGAGATTTTCCTAACAGTTTTTGTAGGCGCAACCATTGCAGGTGCTATTGGAATGATTTTCGCCATTCCTGCCTACACAATCCTCAAAGTTTCCAGTGCGGAACTGATGCGAGGTTATAGGGAATATCGTGTGTTCAGGATAGGATATTAGGATGTGTTGATTTGATGATGTGATAATTTGTTGATGAAAAGAAAAAAGTTTTTTTTAAATCAACGCATCAATCAATTACCACATCAACACATTAATTTTTCTTCCTTTTATCAATCACAGCTAAGGTAATTCGGCTAATGCAAACCAAGTCTTCCACTTCATCTACAATGCGGATTTCCCAAACTTGGGTTCTTTTTCCTACGTGAATTGGCTTGGCAGTTCCGTAAACGAATCCACTTTTCACACTTTTCAGATGGTTGGCATTTATTTCCAAGCCCACGCAATATTGCCCTTCTTCCACGCAAAGTTGCCCTGCCACACTTCCGAGCGATTCTGCCAAAACTACGGAAGCTCCACCGTGCAATAAACCCATTGGTTGTTGAGTCCGTTCATCTACAGGCATTTTTGCGGTAACGAAATCCTCGCCAACTTCCGTGAATTCGATGGACAAATGTTTCAGCATGTTGATGGCAAAAACATTGACTTGGGCAACGGTTATATTTTTGGGAATCATAAATTAAATGGTTGGATTGTTAGAGTGTTAGATGGTTAAAGTGTTAGAGGATTAGATTGTTAGATTTTGAATTAGATTGCCAGATTTTTACCACTCGGAGGGTCTGCCGAGCACTCCGAGGGTACTTTTGAACATTCCCAAATTTACGAATTTGCAAATTCCCACATTTTTTCATTACCGCATCAGCAAATCGCCAAATCAACACATCAACTACGCCCACACTTGTGTTCCTTCCGAGCAGTTCTTACACATTTCTATGTTACTTCTCGATTCGAGCAATAGATTTCGGAATTTGTTGTATTCCACGCTGTGCCAAAGTTCCTCGAAAGTGGTTTGGGAAGCATCGCCAAGTTGATAATGCGCATCCTTATCGAAACAGCAGGGAACGACTTTTCCATCCCAAGTAACTACGCAGGAATGCCACATTTTCCAGCAACTGTGGTCAAGTGGATTTTTGATTTCGTATTTCCCGTTGGGCAATTGCTCGTAGCGGGAATATTTGTCTATGGTCGGAATGAGTGGCGAGCCGTTTTCGTAATCGTAAATCTGAGCGGTTTTCAAACCCACTTCATCTACACCTAATTCTTTGGCGAGTGCTTGGACTTCGGCAATTTGGTGCTGATTGGGTTTCACTACCAAAAACTGAAAAATTACGTGTGGAGTTTTTGACTTCAATTCCTTTTTCCACTTGATAATATTTTTAGTTCCCTCAATCACTTTCTCCAGCTTACCTCCTATTCTGTATTGCTGGTAAGTTTCCTGAGTCGTTCCGTCAATGGAAATAATCAACCTGTCCAATCCAGATTCTACCGTTTTTTTGGCAACATGGTCTTTCAGATAATGTGCATTGGTAGAAGTTGCCGTATAGATTCCTTTTGTCGAAGCATATTTTACCAATTTCAGAAAGCTGGTATTCAAAAACGGTTCGCCTTGGAAATAGAAAATGAGGTAAACCAATCGGTCGGAAATCTCATCAATCACTTTCTTGAACAAATCCTCCTGCAGCATTCCCGTTGGGCGAGTGAAAGACCGCAAGCCACTTGGGCATTCTGGGCAACGTAAATTACACGAAGTAGTCGGCTCGAAGGAAATCGTCATCGGAATTCCTGGTTTGAAAGGCTTCTTCGTCCATTTGGAGAGGTAATAGCTGGAGACCAATCGTGCCATATTCCACACCCTTTTTGGAGTGAGTTTAGAAACAAAATTGAGTCCGTCTGTAAAATTATTATTCATAGTTTGATTTACGAGGTACGATTTACGAGGTACGATTTTGTGGAAACCATTCCGCAATCATTTTTTATAGGTAACTTTTGTGCTACAAAATTGGCTTAAAAAAGTAGCAACAGGGATTTATCTGCCAAAGTTCTTTTTCACCGATTCGCCATTTCACAAAATCGCCAAATCACAAATTCTTTCTCGCAAAGAAACAAGACAGCATAGCAGAATCCAACCGAAAGCAACTATAAGATATTGGTTGGATTGGGAAATGCGTATTCTGATTTAGTGGAAGGGTTTGGTTATATTTGTGGGGAGGGAATAATAAAGTTTTATACCTAATATAAATTCATTACTAATTTAAAGACTATGAAAAGTATAGACAATGATTCAATCTATTCAAAGATTCAAAAAGGACATGAATTTAAATTTACCGCAGAACGTTTAGAACTTGGTTTTGAGAATATTGAAAATGAGGAATCCAATATTGATTTTGACTCGGAATTTGAACTCAACTACCCTGTAAATCGTGAAGAAACAGAAAAAGCAATCAAAGATGAAAGATTATCAGGAACTAATCTAACTGTAAAGCCTTATCAAAGGATGGGTTTTCTAACTCAAAAGAATGGCGGGCGCATATTCTATCGTAAAATCAATGATGGCGATGAATGGGAAGTAAGAATAACATTTGAAAACGCTTAACTCTCTTAGAGTATGTTTGGAAAGAAGAACGGTTGAAATTTCAAATCTGATAATTGGATTCCAAAACCTTGAAAAACTAGCAATGAAGTTGGATTTTATTAGAAATGTCATCGCCAGGCGACCCTGTTTGAGCTTGCGAAAAAACTATCTTTAATAACTCTGGAATAGTTCCCTCCTAAAGTCGGGATGACACCAATAATTTTGACTTTTTACTAGAGACTAATTTCATCAACTTGTTGATTATCAGTATCGGAGAAGTCTAATATAATCAACCAAATAAAATGACTCTCCCCGAAAAAGAATCCAACTATTACCAAAAACTCCAATCGACTTTTATTGAAAAGAAAGTGGTTTCGGTTTATAACACAACAATTGAAAATAGAATTTAAAAACCATAAAAAATGGCAACAGTTGAGAAAATAAGAAGCGGATTGATTGATAAGATTCTGGCAATTGAAAATAGAGAATTTTTAGAGGCACTTGATAAGTTAATTGCTTCCAGTTTGCCAAATTCAGACATTGTAAAACTATCAGATGAGCAAAAGGCAATGTTAGAAATGAGTGAGCAAGATATTGCAAGTGGAAAATTAATTTCCCAAGAAGCAATGAACAAACGAAACCTAGAATGGCTGAACTAATCTTACTACTAAGAGTGAATCCCTCGGATTGCGTCCACCATGGAATGCCTGATAAGACCCTGCGAGTGGTTGAACGAATTGTATTGATAGTATCTAATCCTGTTATCATTTCTGCATTTTGGGACAATCGACAAAATCCAGCAAGCCTTTTGAAAATTCTAGCAAACAACAAATGAACCTAGCCGAAAAAGAAGCCAGCTATTCCAAAAAAATCCAATCAACTTTTATTGGGAAGAAACTAGTGGCGGTTTACTATGAGGAAATCGGTTTCCCAGAAGATGACGAATATTGGGAGCATTCAAATGATATTCATTCGGTAGATTTGAACGTCATCTTCCGATTTGAGAATGACGAATTTGCTCAAATAATATGGAATCATGAATTCCATAACTTCGGAATCGGTTTTGAGAAATTGGACAAACTTGATGAAAGAGACGGAATCAAAACCATTGAAGTGACCAATAACCTCAACTGGAAAAAGCTAGTTAAAAAGGAAATTACCGAAATAAATGTGATTTGGGATGGAGGAACAAGTACCGAATATTCGGAGAATCCAAAAATAAAGCCTAAACAAGTAGAATTTAAAGTGCCAGAAAGTTGGGAAATCAGCTTTGGGGAATCAAAAACCTGGATTTCTGCTTTTGAAATTATGGAGAATGAATCCAACCGATTTTGGGCAGACCATTTGAGTGTTTTCTTTTCTGAATCGGCACAAAGGAAATATAATATTGCTACTTAACGTGATAGGATTACATCTAAGCTAATCGAGGTTTCCAAACCTCAATTCCATCTGCTTTGAGTTTCCAAACTCTAAAACAAACCATTTAACAAGCTCCACAAAAAAAATGAAAAACTCACTCAAACTCACGCTATTTCTATTTCTCCTATCATTTTCTGCCTTTGCGCAAAACAAGGTTTTGGTGTTCGAAATCCGAGAGGAGATTGACCCTCGCATGAACCGTCATGTGGAATTGGCATTCGAGCAAGCCAAAGAAATGGAAGCAACTCACGTAGTAATTGACATGGATACTTACGGAGGCGTTTTGACCGATGCCGATGATATTCGGAAACGCATTTTGGATTTCGACAAGCCGGTTTACGTGTTCATCAACAAGAATGCGGCTTCGGCTGGGGCGTTGATTTCCATTGCTTGCGATAAAATTTACATGGCAAAAGGCGCAAGTATTGGTGCGGCAACCGTAGTGAACGGAGGCGATGGCGCAAGAGCTCCAGACAAATACCAATCCTATATGCGAAGTATCATGCGCTCTACAGCGGAAACCAAAGGCAGAAACCCGAAAATTGCCGAAGCCATGGTAGATGAAAATATTTATGTGGAAGGAATTTCCGAAATCGGGCAAGTGATTACTTTCACGCCAACTGAAGCGCAACGCCACGGATTTTGCGATGGAATTGCCGTTTCCGTAGAAGAAGTCTTGCAAATGAATCAGGTCTCCGATGCGGAAATCATCAAATATGAGCCGAGTTCATTAGAGGCAGTAATTGCCTTTTTCCTCAATCCCGCAGTCAGTAGTGTGCTGATTCTGATTATTTTGGGAGGAATTTACTACGAGTTGCAATCTCCAGGAATCGGTTTCCCAATTGGGGCGGCAATTTTGGCTGGAGTGCTTTACTTCGTGCCTTATTATTTGACAGATTTGGCCGCCATTTGGGAACTCATCGTTTTAATCATCGGAATTGGTTTAATTCTCGCAGAAGTTTTCGTGATTCCAGGTTTTGGAATCGCAGGGATTTCGGGCATCACACTCACAATCGCCTCTCTTATTTTAATGATGTTGGATAACGACAATTTGAATTTCGAATATGTTGACCCAGACTCGGTGGTACGGGCAATTGCCGTGGGTGCAACCGCTTTTATCGGAACAATTATTCTGATTGTTTTTGGCCTGATGAACCTGACCAACACCAAATTCTATAAGAAAGTATCGCTCCAAGATACGCTCCGCACCGAAGATGGCTACACTTCCCGATTCAATTTGCAAGATTTGATGGGAATGGAAGGAACTGCCCACACCGTTCTCCGCCCAAGTGGAAAAGTCTTGATTGACGATGAAATCTACGATGCCACCACACGAGGCAGTTTCATTGAAAGAGGCTCAAAAGTAGTTGTGGTTTCACAGGAAGGAACTTCGCTGAAAGTGAAGGAAATCAGTTGACAGTTATCAGTTATCAGTTATCAGTTATCAGTTATCAGTTATCAGTTATCAGTTATCAGTTATCAGTTATCAGTTATCAAAAAAACGTAGTTCAGAACCATTGGTTTAGCATTTGGGAAAAACAACTTGCCATCTTACTATTTTTAATTTTACTATTTGAACTCTGTGTCAACTCAAAAAATCCAACACTATCTCCGCCAAATTGAACAGGAAAAGCAAGTAAAAATTCTGCTGGCTTGCGAAACGGGTTCCCGTGCTTGGGGATTTCCTTCGCCCGATAGCGATTTTGATATTCGGCTGATTTATGTGCATCCGAAAGATTGGTATTTGAACTTGCAAGACCAGAAAGATTCAATCGAATTGATGCGAGAAGACAATGAACTGGATTTCTCTGGTTGGGATTTACGGAAATCACTTCGCTTACTTTGGAAATCCAACCCGCCACTTTTGGAGCGAATTCAATCGTCTATTATTTACCAAGCAGATGAGGATTTCAGCAGAGAGATTTTGGAGTTGGCACAAACTTGCTATTCGAGAATTGCCACACTTCATCACTATTTGAGCATGGCAAAAAAGACTTTTTCAGAAGTGAATGGAAAGCCAGAATACAAGCTCAAAAAGTTGTTCTACGCACTCCGAACCGCAACTGCTTGCCAATGGATTTTGGAGAAAACGGAAATACCTCCAATTGAATTCTCTAAAATGTTAGCAGGTTTGGATTTGGATAAACTACTTGTGGAAAGAATCAATCAACTCATTTCCATCAAATCAGAAGCGAGTGAATCTTATTTACATAGTGGGGAAGAAATTTTGTTGGATTTTATTGCCAACTGCATTGATGAAGCAGAAACTCATGGCAAAAATCTGCCAGCTTCGACTGCAAAAATGGAAGAATTGAATTCGTTTTTTAAGAAGTGGTTGGATTGAATAGTACAAAGTCTGTAGATTTTAGTCCACAGAATAATCACAATTGGCTTGGTAGTGTGAGATTCCTATCCTGCACAAGCGTTGAGTAAATTTCCAATCTTTGATAAGGTTTTCTGCAAGTCTATGATTTTAAAAGTCGCCACATTCTCCACTAGCTGAAGCTAGTGCATTGAGTTCTAAGTTCTGGTTGGTATTTTTTGGAATATTTTTTTCTTCTACAAAGCA
The DNA here is from genome assembly GCA_963729615.1 of uncultured Cytophagales bacterium. Taxonomy (GTDB): domain Bacteria; phylum Bacteroidota; class Bacteroidia; order Cytophagales; family Flammeovirgaceae; genus JBLIFI01. The sequence goes on along the minus strand of CAVSOI010000006.1, from coordinate 380,143 downwards.
AAATTTGAATGGTTCGGCAATCCGATGGTTCGACATTTCGACATAGCCTAAGCTACGGCTAAGAATTTTAATGCAGTAGAAGGAAAAAAGATACATAAAATACAGGCGCAAACTTAAGATTTGATGCACTAGTGGCAATTGAATTGAGAATGCAAGCGTTGATTCAAATGTTAATTTTATTATTCAATTGCGTTCATCTTTAGATGGACGTTTGCTTTATCGACTCAGAGAGCCGATGTACGTTGTAAACTCATTTTCCACATTCTCAAATTCACACATTTCCAAATTATAATGACCATCCAAGACCTAAAATTCAACAAGCTCATCATTCTCGAATGTATTTCTGGAAGTCGGGCTTACAAACTCGACACGCCAGAATCTGATACGGACATTCGGGGAGTTTTTGTGTTGCCAAAAAAGGATTTTTATGGATTGAATTACGTTGCCCAAGTCAGCGATGCGACCAACGATACGGTTTATTACGAATTGGGCAGATTCATGGAATTATTGGCTCTCAACAATCCGAATATTTTGGAGTTGCTGAACACGCCCAAACATGCGGTTCTTTACAAACATCCACTTTTGGAAATACTCAAACCTGAGTTGATTTTGTCGAAAAGATGCAGAGATACTTTCGGAAAATATGCGTATTCCCAAATCAAGAAGGCGAAAGGCTTGGAGAAGAAAATCCTCAATCCAATGGACAAAGAGCGGAAAGGCGCACTTTCATTTTGCTATGCCATGGAAGGCAAAAAATCCATTCCCTTGCTCGAATTCTTGAAATCCAACCAACTAATGCAAGCAAATTGCGGTTTGGCGAAGATTCCGAACATGAAAAACATGTATGGATTATTTTATGGCGAAGAATTCGGGTTTAGCGGAATCGTGAAAAAGGAGAATTCCAACGAAGTGAGTTTGAGTTCAATTCCCAAAGAACTCCAACCGAAAACCTTTTTGTATTTCAACAAAGATGGCTATTCGACTTACTGCAAAAAGTACAAGGAATATTGGGATTGGGTGGAAAAACGCAATGATGCGAGGTATGAAAACACGATGAGCCACGGCAAAAAATATGACTCCAAAAACATGATGCACACATTTCGCCTGCTGGAAATGGCAATCGAAATCGGGCGAGATAAGGCGGTAAATGTAGTGCGCCCGAATCGGGATTTTCTGCTCGGAATTAAAAATGGACAGTACGAATACGAAGATTTGCTCGCCATGGCAGAATCCAAACAAGTGGAAATGGAACAAGCATTTGAAAGTTCCGATTTGCCCGAAAAACCTGATTTGAAATTGATTGGGAAGTTGGCTTTTGAGTTGCGAGAGAGGTTTTATGGAGAATGAGATTTAACCCCAATTATGAGTTATGTATTTGATAAGTACAATTATTGATTGGGGAAATTAAGACAGGGTGACCCTGGTCATTAAAAATGAAGAATTAAGAATGATTTAAGTATTTGGTAATCAGTATTTTGATTTTATGAGTTCCGTTAAATTATTGTTATATAATTTTTGATTAAATCTAAAAAAAGTACAATATAGCAAATCTTAATTTATGACTACTCTAAAAATAACACAGTTAACTATCTGAATAACAAAGGTTTAAACCCATTATTCGGGTATAATAATACTACTGGACATGAGTGAATCGCTGGCAGAGTCCGCAGGTCCTGCCAGACGTTGAACGAGTTAAAATCGACCTTCGGCAGGGTTTTTCGGGGGTCGCCTTCGACACCTCTGCCGAGGTCTTGATTTTTGGAGATGTCCAGTAGTATGGGTATAATAGTAAAAACTTAGGATTTAATGCACTAGGCGTTCAACCCCAACTTCTTAATCCTAGAAGAAATTGCCCCTTTCGTTCTGCCAAAATGGTTTGCCAATTCCTTCTGGCTGAGTTCTTTTCGGAAGAGTTCCCCAAGTTCCTCGTCCAGTTCTGGAGTCCACGGTTCATAAGCTTTTTTGTGTTCTTTGCGGATTTCTTCGTAGCAGTAGGCTTTTTCTTCCGATTCTTCGGTGGAGTTCTCCGAGTCGGAATCTCCGAAAGAAACACTTGCTATCTGCCCTTCCGACTTCTTACTTTTTGCCTTTGAATCCTCTACAGAAGCATCAACAACTGGAAGTTGGGTTGAACCGCTGAAATTGGAAATCTCCACCTCTCCACTTTCCGTTTCTGAATAGGTAATGGCATTGCCTGAAAACAATAATTCAATGGCAGTTTCGGAGAGTTCGCAAATTACGCCACTTCCCTCTTCTTCAATTTCCTCTTTCGGAGTGGCAATTGGGTGGATTCTGCTCGATTTGGGAAAACCTTCGGGAAGGTAGTTTTCTGGCAAATAGAGGTGGTTCGTGGTGCGAGTGATGGCTACGTAAAGCAAATTTATTTCCTCATTGAGTTTGCCAATATCCAAATTCTCCAATTTTACCTCATTGAGTATTTTTTCGAGAAGTTCTTTATTGAGGAAATCGCCCACGAGTTTCACTTTGTCGTACTCCATTCCCTTGCACCGATGCACGGTAGAGAAAATCAGTTCTGCCTCTTCCTTCTTGTCGTCTCCAACATGCTTTTCTTTCAGCGTGCGGATTATTTCGTAAATTTCATTCTTATACTTTTTCACGATTTTCACCATCAATCCCAACTGCTTGTCTTCGGTTTTCTCAATGAATTCCTCCAAATCTTCCAACGTGTCCATTCTGCGAATCAGACTATCTTTGATTTTCCCATGGTTGCCGTTATAAAGGTTCAGTACATCGTAAAGTGATGCGCCTTCATCTGCATAAGTGTAGGAATTGATGTTCCCCTCGAAGTAGATACTTTTGGTTTCCCCTTGTTCAATTACTTGCTCAATCGCCTCCAAAAGCAAACCCAAGTTGGTTCGGGCGAGGATTGCTCGGGTTTTGGTGCGGTCTTCCGTTCCCATTCCGCTTATTTTTTCGGGTGGAGTGAGTTTCAGCAATTCCTTCCAGCCAAGTACGTTGAGTGCCAAGTCGGCAATGGGCTGGCTGAACCGAAAGCTGTTGGAGAGGGAATATTCTGCAAAATCTACCTGCTCCAAGGAGTTTACTGCCGACCGCCAAGCGTAAATTTGCTGGTGCGAATCTCCCACGATTACTTTTGTGGCTTTTTGATTTAGAAAAATATCCAACATGGCGGGCGAAGCATCCTGCCCTTCATCAAATAGAATGTAATCGAACGGAAGAACGGGATTTCCCAACTGGAATTTCTTGAGGTAAAAATCGTGGCTAATTTCCATTTTCCCAGCATTCATCATTGCCAAAAGTTTGCGTGTTTTGCCTTCAATCTGGGTTCGATGGTTGAGCGCAAAAGCCTTCGCCTGTTTGTCCTGAATGCTTTTGAAATAGTCGAGTTCCTGCACTTTCCGAGCTTTGCTGTTGCAAAATAAACTCGCCAATTTGCCAATGTGGTTGGCAATCACCAACTCGGAATGCTTCTCGCCATTGCCGACCAATTTCAGCAAATCTGCCAGTTCGTAGGTTTTGTACTCCTCGTGCCTGACCTTATAGTTATATTTCTTAACCACCTGCCGGTAAGCCAAAGAATGAGCCGTTTCGATTTTGACATTCCCCAAGCCATATTTAGCAAACTTCTTTTTCGCCTCCAACTTTACTGCCCGATTGAACGCCAAATACAGAATTCTGCTTCCCTTGGGTCGGGTTCTGGCATATTCCACAATGGTAGTGGTTTTCCCCGAACCCGCCACCGCATTGATTTTGATATTCCCTGCGGATTGGATAATGGCGAGTTGCTCGGGTGTGAGGTTCATTTTTTTGTGGGGAGGTTGGATTGAGTATGTGATAATAGGTTGAGTTGTAACGAAGTTACTATTTAACTTACTTGCAAAAATACTCAACTACATGATATTAAGGGATTTTTTCTTTTTGTAACCACCAATTATTTGATTCTTTCCCCTCACAAATCCCCAATGTTGCGAAATCCAACCAAAACATTGTTGTACGAGTTTAAGCAAGCAATGGATAGTAGCTTAGCCCCCAATAAACTCGGAGTGATATTTTATACCTCAAATTTAATACGTTTGAGACATGAAATACAAGAAATGGAGTTTGGAAAAGGAAGAAAATGGTGCGATGAATGAGAATCAAGGAGATGAAGTTTGCCCTGTGCCTGGCAGCGAAATCCGGTCATAACCGTTCTACAGAAAAAACCAATGAACCATTTCATTTGAAAAAAAATCGGTTGTCTGACTTTTTTTGTGAAGTAGCCTTCAAGCGAGGACGCTCGAAGGAAAAGAACGCATTTTCTGCACTAAAAGCGCAGAAAATGCGTATTGGTTTTTACTGTTTACTAAACACCACAAAATTTGTCAGACAACCATAAAATCCTAATAAATCTTACTCACTAGAGATTATGAACACAAATTCATTATAGAAGCCACAGACTGGCAGGTCTTCCAGTCTGGGTCTGAAGACACTGCCAGCTATTCAAATTTCATCTGTTCATAAACTCACTATTTCCAACTCCTTGATTACCGCCCAAATCACATCGGGTTCATAACCTTTGGAGACCGCATAATTGAACAGCTTTTGCTTTCGCTTGAAAGGCTCCAATTCCTCTTTCAACTGCCCGTTTTTGGTGGAAAGCAGTTTGTGGAGAGTTTGGAAATAATCTTCCGCATCAATTTCCTCCAAGCCAATGTGGATGTATTCATCTTTGACTTTCTTCTGCATCAGAGCCTGTGAAATTTTGATTTTCCCCCAGTTTTTGAGTCTGAATTTTCCGCCAGCGAAAGCCTTGGCAAACCGTAATTCGTTTAGGAACTTCTCATCTTCCAGCCAATCAATGATTTCCTGCACTTCCGCCCCACGAATCCCCAAATCCATCAACTTTTGACGCACCTCCGAATGGCAACGCTCTTGGTAAGCGCAGTAGGAAGCCATTTTCAGCAAGGCTTCTTTGGCAGTCAATTCTTTGGGAGTTTTCGGTCTCATATTCCTACTGAATTTGGTTTTTGGAGTTCATTCAGTAGGCAACTGAAAAATTCTCAGAATGTTTGGAAAGGAAAAAACTTCTCCCAAGTAAATGAAAGAGGTTTTTCTTCTGAATTTTTCGTATCGACAACTATTTACTAACTACGTTTTATCCATTACAGTCCCACATCTATCACACGTTCTCAACGCTTCCGAGCTATTGAATTTCTCCATCACTTCGGGGAGTTGCTTCACAATATCGGTCATTTCAAAATATTCTTCATAGAGCTTATGATTGCAGTTTTCGCAAAACCACATCAAACCATCTTTCTCGCCATCTCTGCGGTAACGTTCAATTACCAAACCAATGGAGCCAGCTGTTCTTTGTGGCGAGTGCGGCACTTTTGGCGGAAGCAGAAAAATTTCTCCTTCTCGAATGGGAATATCCACTTGTTTGCCATCTTCCACAATTTTCAGTACAATATCGCCCTCCAACTGATAGAAAAACTCCTCGCCCTCATCATAATGGTAATCTTTTCGGGAATTGGGCCCGCCAACTACCATCACAATAAAATCTTCATTGTCGAGGTAAACTTGCTGATTTCCCACAGGCGGTTTCAGCAAATGTCGGTTGGAGTCAATCCAGCGTTGGAAATTGAAAGGCTTCTTAATACTCATCAGTTCAAATAGTAAAATAGAAAGTTGGCAAAATAGTAAATTCTAATGTGTTGATTTGAGGATTAGTTGATGCGATGATTGAAAAAATCACTACCAACTTCGTTAGTCTTAGGCAAGTGAGAATCAGTTTCAAAGAACGTCCAACGCCTTTGTTGGTCTTAGCCGAACTGTAAAAAGCCTGTCATCTTTAAATCCACTTACAAAATGATATATTTTCAAAATGACTGAGCATACTGGCGAGACCAACAAACTTGGAGCTGCGCAAAACTGAACCATCAACTCATAACCGAATCAGCAAATCACCTCATCTTTTATTTTTCAGGAACTATTTTATCCACAATCAAACCCACTTCCATAATGCTGGCAATGGCTTTTGTCTTGTCTTGTGGCTCAATCAGAAAAGTATATTCCCCAGCGGTTGCAAATTTATGGTTGGATTTCACCACGGTTTCCTTATCGGAAATATCGACTGCGGCCTCTCCCAATGGCAAACCAGTATTTGGGTCGAGCAAGGGAATTGTGTAAGGCTTGCTTTCCTGCTCTCCGCTTGGCGTGGTCATAGTCATCGTGATTTTAATATCGTTTGTAGCTATTTTGGAGTGATGCCTGATTGCCACAATAATATTATACGGAACAGAAGTGTCTTCAATGTTTACTTTGAAAGTATGGGTTTCATCTTTCAGCCAAGTCAGCGAGCCAGTTACATCTTGGTGTTCGTTATGGATTCTATTTTCGTTGCAAGAAACAAGGAAAAATAAAGCGCAAATGAGTAAGGATATTTTTTTCATGGAAATTTTGGAATAAGTGAAAGTTTGTTTTTTTCTATATCCGACCGTGTTTATAAATATATGATTTTCAAGCATTTGTAAAATTACACTTTTTGTGTTTTCTCGAATCTGAGGATTCGAGAACTATCAGAACTGTGGTTCTGACAGGCGCGAAGTACAATTGATTGACATTGAAATGCTAAACAGTCGGGTAAAGTATTCATTTTTCTTACTAATACATACAGATAAAATTAGGAACAACAAATTGCCAATTAAATATTTAAACACAAGAAAGCGTTCAAAGTTTTGAAACTTTGAACGCTTCCAGCCAAACTACTCTAATATCTCACATCTAAGTCTAATATCTCTTTCTAATGTTTAAAGTGCCTGATTCCCGTAAACACCATTGCCACACCGTTCTTATTGCAGAACTCAATTGACTCACCATCTTTCACAGAACCACCAGGTTGCACCACGGCTTTAATTCCCTCATCGCTGGCAATTTCCACACAATCGGGGAATGGGAAAAATGCATCCGAAGCCATCACCGCTTCCGACAAGTCGAATCCGAAATGTTTTGCCTTATGAATCGCTTGGTTCAACGCATCCACACGAGAGGTCTGCCCTACTCCACTGGCGAACAATTGCCCATCTTTTGCCAAAACAATTGTGTTGGATTTTGTGTGTTTTGCCAATTTCAGCGCAAACACCAAAGATTTCAGTTCCGCTTCGGTTGGATTTCGCTCCGTGGCAGTTTTGAGTTCAGAAGCCTCTTCCATTTTCAAATCAATGTCTTGGGCAATCACTCCATTCAGCAAAGTTTTATATTGGATTTTAGGCATTTCCACGGCCTTTTGTACCAGCAGAACTCTATTTTTCTTTCCTTTCAAGATTTTCAACGCATCGGCATCAAAGGCTGGCGCAACCAAAACCTCAATGAATAATTTGTGCAACTCTTCCGCAGCGTCTTTGTCAATCTTCGTATTGCAAATCAGAACTCCGCCAAAAGCAGAAACATTATCGGCTTGGAGTGCTTTCAAATAAGCCTCTTTTACCGTTTTGCCCATTGCCATTCCGCACGCATTGGTGTGCTTCATAATGGCAAAAGCAATTCCTTCCGAAGCAGGAAATTCTCTGATGAGTGCCACGGCCGCATCCACATCCACCAAATTGTTGTAGGAAAGTGCTTTCCCATGCAGTTGGTTGAAAAGCCCTTCCAAATCGCCAAAAAACTCGCCTTTTTGGTGCGGATTTTCTCCGTAGCGCAAAACTTTCCCGTTTCGCTCGCTTGCCTTGTATCGGCTTAGTTGGTCAGATTCAGCTAATTCCGAGTTGAAATAGTTGAAAATAGCCGAGTCGTAATGGGAAGAAATATCGAAAGCCTGAGTGGCAAATAATTTGCGGTCTTCCAAATCAGATGCGCCATTCTTGGAATCCAGAATCTCCACCAAATTGCCATACTGCTCTTGGGAAGATACAATTAATACATCTTTATAATTTTTGGCAGCTGCACGAATGAGGGAAATTCCGCCAATATCAATTTTTTCAATAATATCCTGATGTGCCGCACCAGAAGCCACTGTTGCCTCGAACGGATACAAATCTACAATTACCAAATCAATGGCAGGAATTTCAAACTCCTCGGCTTGGGAAACATCGCCATCGTCTTCTCTTCGGTGCAAAATCCCACCGAAAACTTTCGGATGCAAGGTTTTCACTCGCCCGCCAAAAATGGAAGGATAAGAAGTGAGCGTTTCTACGGCAACTACTTCGATGCCTAAATCTTCAATAAACTTTTGCGTTCCTCCCGTGGAGTAGATTGTAACCTCGTTTTTTGCCAACAGTTTGACAATCGGTTCTAAATTATCTTTGTGGAATACGGAAATGAGGGCAGATTGGATTTTTTTGGACATTTTGCTTTCTTTTGGGTTGGAAAATGTGGGAAAGTGGCGAAGTTAATCAGGATTTGCAGGATAAAAGGATTTACAAGATTAGATTTCTGTTTTTCTTTTTTTGAAGTTGGGAAGAAAGAGGAAGGAAAAAAGAAGAAAGACTAGAAATGAATACAAACGAACATTAAATATGTAAATCTTTCATTCTTCATTTCTACTACTTCAATCATTAAATCAATTATTTTCACTTTTTTCACTGACAATCATTGCCAGTTCAATAAGACTTGTTACCTTTGCATCGCTGTAATGAAAAAAGCAGTAATTATTTGTGAGGAGCGGTAGTTCAGCTGGTTAGAATACCTGCCTGTCACGCAGGGGGTCGCGGGTTCGAGTCCCGTCCGTTCCGCAATTAGAGTATGTTTGGATTGATTTTTTGGGAATTTTACGAGATTTTTAAAACAGGCTTTCTAGGCATTTTAGAAACACATAGTCAAAGCTACGTGGGGAGAAAATAACGAAGAAAGCATTTTTGAAAAGCCGTAGAAACCAAAAATAAGCCGATTCAAACATACTCTTAAAGTAAATAACTCTTCAAAATTCCAGTTTCGGTTGGATTTTGAAACTCCCAGAATTGGAGCGGTAGTTCAGCTGGTTAGAATACCTGCCTGTCACGCAGGGGGTCGCGGGTTCGAGTCCCGTCCGTTCCGCAAAACCCAACTTTAGCAATAAGGTTGGGTTTTTTGCTGTTTTCAAAAGCCTAGAGGCTTGAATCGAATGCTCAAAGCTTTTTGGATAGGAATTGGGCTTCACGATTGGGTTCAAGGCTGAAGTCTTGAACCAGAAAAATCAGCAGAGTTTAAATTAGTAGTTTTTTGCCATACTACATGACAATTTTTGAAAGCCACTATTTTACCACACCCAACCCCTGCCCTAAAAAGGGAAGGAGCTAAATTCCCCTCCTTTTGGAGGGGTTAGGGGAAGTAGAAAAGCTGAAATTTAAGCTATTGAGAAAAATTGTCATGTAGCATGGTTTTTTGCCTTTTTTTCATTTGCAAATTCTCACATTCGCACATTTACAAATTCACATGATACTAAAACACGAAGCACTCGAAAACGAATGGACTATTTTATTAAACAAGTTGAAAGATAAATTTGGTAAAAAACCAGACTTACAAGGAGTCCTCTTTCTGATTGGAATTCAGGAATTAGGGAAAGGAAGCCAAACTTTTAGCAAGGAAGAAAAGCAGGACTTAATGCACATTGCCATCTGCAAACTCATGAGCTACGGAGGCTATTATGAGTTGGAAGGAGTTGACAAAGAAGGCTGGCCACATTGGAAATCACTCAAGAAACTCCCATTTTTTGATATTATGAGCCAAGAGGAATTACTCCAAATGTATGCGGTGGAGTATTTTGAGAAGGAGGTGGATTTGTAGAATGCAGAATCAGTTTCCAATTCTGAATATTTCCAAGCAACCGAAATTCGCATTTTCAACGAATTCTATTATGTCTAGTTTGTTCGCCACAAGAACTTCTACAATTGCTTTGGTAGAACTATTCCCTATTCTAAGCCAGACTATTTTGGGAGGAAATCCATACAACAAATTTAAGTCGTTGAAATCAGAATCTTGGGTAATGATTGTGAAATTATTCTTTTTTGCGAAAGACCAAATCACTTCATCCTTTGCATCTATCATATCCAAGGACTTTACATGTGCGAGTTCTTCAAATCCACTCAACTCCTGCATTGCAATTTTTGAGGATTCTGAAAGATATATTTTGGTCGAATAACAATTTCATACGGCAAGTCGATATATCCTGCTATTTCTGTCTGCGCTGAACGCCAATGCACTATAAATATCTTCTTTAGTGAGTTCATCAAAATCTTCCAAGATATCTTCAACGCTCATTCCCGAAGCCAACCAATTCAATATGTCGGAAACAGTTATGCGCATTCCACGAATGCAAGGTTGCCCACTCCGCTTTCCTGGCTCTATGGTTATTATTTCTTTGTAATCCATGACCTACCAATTTTATTTATGTAATTCTACGTAATAACTTTACAAAAACCAATGGAATTATAAAACCTGCTGATTTCATAATGTCAGGAGTCTTACAAACTCGCCAATTCCTCAATTCAAGAACCGAATCAGGATTTGCTGGATTTTCAGGATAAGACAGGATTCCCATTCTTCTTCCTTACAGAATCGGCTATCCGATTTTTAATTCTTCATTCCCTTCTTTCTCCTTAACTTTACCATCTTACTATTTTGCCAACTTACTACCTGATTCTTGTCCCAACTCGACCTTATCCAAAACCCTGAAATTCCCGAAGCGAAAACTTTTTTTGCCGATGTAATTTTGCCCGTTCCCATTCCGCAACTGTTCACTTATCGGATTCCGAAAGACTGGGTGGAGTTTGCTCAGGTGGGCTGTAGAGTGATTGTGCAGTTTGGCAGAAGGCGGATTGTTACGGGGATTGTGGGCAAAATCCATGAGAATCCGCCTGCAAAATACCAAGCGAAATACATTTTGGAGGTGTTGGATGAAACGCCAACGGTTCAATTGCGACATTTGAGTTTTTGGAAATGGATGTCGGAATATTATATGTGCCACATTGGCGAAGTGATGAATGCCGCTTTGCCTTCAGGTTTGAAATTAAGTAGCGAATCTCGTGTGCAACTCCACCCAGAATTTGATTTGGATGAGGTGGATTTTGAGTTTACAGACCGAGAAATCGAATTACTCCAAGCACTCAAAAATGACATTTCATTGTCTTACGGAGACGTGGCGCAGATTTTGGAAATCAAGAATATTTACCAAACTCTCAAATTGCTCATTGCCAAAAAAGCAATCATCATTTATGAAGAAGTAAAAGAGAAATACAAACCTAAAAGAGTCAAGAAAATCCGTCTCCAACCCCAGTTTGCGGAATCTGACGAGACTTTACAGGAACTTTTTCAGTTGCTCGGAAGCAAGGCAAAGCAAGAAGCGGTGGTGATGAAATATATCTCCAAAGTGCCGATTTATGCGGAATCCAACCTGAATGCTTTGGGAATTGTCAAAAGTGAATTGCTCAATAAAGCGACTGGCGATATTTCCGAATCCTCCCTAAAAACACTCGTGAAAAATGGTGTTTTTGAAGAGTTTGAAACCATCGTTTCCCGTTTGGATGAATACGATTTGGAAACTGCCCAAACTCAAATTCCCGACCTCCAACTCAGCCCTGAACAGGAAAGAGTGCGAGACGAAATCATCCGACTTTTTGAGCAGAAAGACACGGTGCTTTTGCATGGAGTTACTGGAAGTGGAAAGACCGAAGTCTACATTGACCTGATTCAGAAAGTCATGGAAAATGGCTCGCAAGTGCTGATGATGTTACCAGAAATTGCCCTGACCACGCAAATTGTGGTGCGATTGAAAAAGGTTTTCGGGAACAAAATCGGCATTTATCACTCCAAATTCTCTGACAACGAAAGAGTAGAAGTCTGGAATGGAATTGTGAATGGAAATTTCCAATTTGTGATTGGTGTTCGTTCCTCTATCTTCTTGCCATTCAGCAACTTAGGATTGATAATCGTGGATGAAGAACACGAGACTTCCTACAAGCAACACGACCCTGCGCCTCGCTATCATGCACGTGATACGGCTTTGATGTTGGCAAATCAGCATCAGGCGAAAGTGTTGCTCGGTTCCGCCACGCCTGCGGTGGAAACTTACTATAAAGCCAAAGTCGGGCATGTTCGGTTTGGTGGAGTTGATGGAGCGATATGGCGGAGCGAAACTGCCAGAAATCTCGCTGATTGACACTCGGAGCGAGAAGAAGAAAAATAAAATGAAAGGCGATTTCTCACCCGATTTGTTGGATGCCATTCGGGCAAGACTGGAGAAGCAAAAGAACAGGTAATTCTGTTCCAAAACCGAAGAGGTTATGCGCCTTATCTGACTTGCGAAGAATGTGGTTGGATTCCCGAATGCAACAACTGCTCGGTAAAATTGACTTACCATTTGTACAGAAACGAACTGCGTTGCCACTATTGCGGAGAAAAAGAGGGAAATGCCGAGAGTTTGCCTGGCTTGCGGTTCGTCCAAACTCAAAACCATGGGAATTGGCACGGAAAAGATTGAGGACGAGCTGAAAATTTTCCTTCCAGAAGCCAAAATTCAGCGAATGGATTTGGACACAACTCGCAAGAAATACGGCTACCAAAGAATCATTACTGATTTCGAGAATGGGGAAATTGATGTGTTGGTCGGCACGCAAATGGTCACAAAGGGTTTGGATTTCGATAATGTCAGCTTGGTGGGCGTTTTCGATGTAGACAGATTGATGTATTTCCCCGATTTCCGAGCGCACGAACGCACTTTTCAACTCGTTACCCAAGTAAGCGGAAGAGCGGGAAGACGAGAACACAAGGGAATTGTGCTAATTCAGACCAACAATCCGCAACAGCCATTGCTCCACATGGTGCAGGAATACGATTATCAGAGATTGTACGAAACGGAAATTCAAGAAAGGGAAAACTACAATTATCCGCCATTCAGTCGACTAATTCGCCTGACAATTCGCTCCAAAGAGAAACCTTTGCGAGATAAGGCAACTGATTTGCTTGCTGAAAGTTTACGGGAAAAGCTGGGAAACCATCGGGTTTTAGGACCAGAACAGCCTCTGATTGACAAAATCCGCAACTATTTCCTCAAAAACCTACTTATCAAAATTGAGCGAGACAATCCGAACCTGAAAATGGCGAAAAAGCTGATTCGAGAGGAAATTATTTTGCTCACTACGCAAAAGGAGTTTAAGAAAGTGGAAGTTGTGGTGGATGTGGATTTTGTGTGATTTTTTGATTTTTTGATTTTTTGATTTCAGATTTACGAACGGTCGGCCGTTGCCGTACGATTTGGCTTGATAATGAGATTTACCTGTAATTCTGCTATCTTTATACTTTCTTACATATTTATTTCAGTAGCTGGTAAGCTCTTGCTTAGCCCCATTCGTACAACCTTGAAGTTGTACGCTACTGAAAAAAATTTTTGATTCATATCTAATTCAACCATGATTAAAGAGGTTCATCTTCATAATTGGAAAAGCTTCGGAGACGCTGTTTTCTACATTGACCCGCTCACAGCCGTGATTGGAACAAACTCTAGTGGGAAATCTAATTTGTTGGATGCTTTGGTGTTTTTGAAAGAGTTGGCTTCTGGCGCTAAAGTCACGAATCTAAAAACAAATAGCACGTTAAGAATTGGTAACTATTGGTTGAATTGGCATGAAGGACAAACTGGTTTTGTAAAGATTGTATTAGAAATTGACTCGAAAAGTTATGAGTATTTGATACGATTTGGAAAAGAACTTGGAAAGAACAAACAGGTTGGTATTATTGAAGAATTTTTCGGAAGGCTAAATGAAGATGGACAAACAGAGAGAATATACAAATTAACATCAACTGCTCAATACTTTGCTGGTTCTGAGCTTTCAGAACTTGGTTTTTTGGAAGAGGTTTTAATCATAAATAGGCTTGCGGAATCTACAGAAAATAAACCTATAAAAGATGAAGAATTTGAGTTGACTGAAAAATTAGAAAAAATCCTCAAATCGATAGTTTTTATAAATCCTGTTTCCGACAGCATGAGGAATTATAAACAAGTATCAAGTAATTTAGAATCTGATGCATCCAACATCGCAGGAGTTCTTGCTTCATTCCCCGACAACGAAAAAGCTGAAATCGAAAGTCGTCTGAGCCAATACATGAGCAAAATCCTCGAAAAGGATTTGGTAAAAGTTACTGCGGAGAAAGTGGGGAAATTGGGGAAAGATGCGATGTTATATTGTGAGGAGAATTGGAATAATCAAGAAGAACCTACAATCATAGATGCTTCCACTATGTCAGACGGAACGTTTCGGTTTTTAGCAATTGTAGCCACTTTGCTGATTTCCAAAGAGGGAAGTCTGATACTGATTGAAGAAGTTGACAATGGTTTGCATCCATCCCGAGCAGAATACTTGATAAAAGTGCTGTTGGAATTAGGTCGGGAGAAAAAGATAGACATTGTGTTCACTACGCACAATCCAGCTTTGTTAGATGCTTTGGGAACGGAAATGATTCCTTTCATTTCCGTGGTTCATCGAAACCCAACTACGGGAAATAGCGAAATCACTTTGCTAGAAGATATTGAGCAACTCCCAAAACTCATGGCTTCGGGAAGTATTGGCAAGTTGGCTTCGCAAGGCAAAATTGAAGAAAGCTTGAAGTACCAAACGCAAGCCAAATGATTTCCACTCGTAAAGTGCTCATTATTGATACAAGCATTCTCTGTGTTTGGCTGAAGGTCCCGAATATGGAGACTTGTGGAAATGATTCTGATAGATGGAATTTTGAAAGAGTTGATGCCAAAATCCAAGAGGAATTAGAGAATAAAACCACTTTCGTTCTTCCGCTCGCTACAATTATTGAAACTGGAAATCATATTAGCCAATCCAACGGAGACGCTTTTGGTTTGGCTCAAAGATTCTGCGAATTGCTTCGGAAAACGGCTAATGAGGAAACACCTTGGTCGGCATTCTCTAGACAAGATGAATTATGGACGAAAGAAAAACTCATTGAACTTTCAGAAAAATGGCCAAAGCCAGCAAGTGAACGAGTTTCGATAGGAGATTTTACAATTAGAGATGTAGCAGAATTATACAGTCGAACCCAAAACATGGTGGAAATATTCACAGGAGATGGCGGTTTGAAAGCTTACGAAGTGGAAGTGAATGAGAGGTTGATTCCAAGAAGGAGAAAAAAATGGTAGCGTGAAAGAAGTAAGGTTGCTTTTGGGTGTTTCGGCACAAGCGGACGCTTGCGCTATGGTTTTTTGTTTTTTAGCCTTGCCTGTTTATCACTACCAAAAAATAACGACTCCGCTCGCAGAGCCAAGGCGCAACTCCTACCCCTCCACACTTTCCCCTTCCAAATTAAACAAATCGTTCAGCACATCTACCAAGTTTTCTGCTTCGCCACGTTTGCAGGCGGCTTTGAATTGGAGTACATGAGATTTGAGGATTTTCTGCATCATGCCTTTAGTGATTTTTTCGACACGTTTGGCTTCGGCTTCGTCCATTTTTTTGAGATGCTTGGCGAGTTCCTCTTGGCGGATTTGCTCCAGCGCATCTTTCATTTTATTGATGGTCGGAGAGAAAATCATGGATTGAGACCAATTCACAAATTCTTGGATGGATTCAGAAATGATTGCTTCCACTTGGGGAATGGCGGCTTCTCTGCGAGCCAAGGTTTCGCTGGCTCTCGTGTGAATATCATCTACATTATAAACCATAATTCCCGATAGTTTTTCCACCTCTTCTGCCACGCTTCGGGGAACTGATAGGTCAAAAAAGCATTTGTGTGAGTTGCCGAACTTGCTTACTTGCTCCAAATTGAAAAACGGCTCTTCCATCCCGATAGAAGAAATAATGGCATCGGCAGATTTTGCCACTTCCCAAACTTGCTCGAATGGAATGGTTTCAAAACCACATTCTTCGGCCAAACCTTTTGCTTTCTGCTCGGTTCGGTTGCAAAGAATCACTTGTTGGAGTGGGCTACTTTGCAGGTTTCTCACTACATCAGCTCCGATTTCTCCCAATCCAACCACCAAAATTTTAGGGTTGATGAAGTTTTCCATCATTTCCTCCAACATTTTCACGGTGGCGTAGGAAACCGAAGCGGCTCCATCCCGAAATTCAGTTTCCTGAACTACTTTTTTGTTGGTAAAAAAGATGGTGTGCATCAATCTGTGCAAATACGTTCCTGCCATTTCCTGATCTGCCGACCATTGGTAGGCTTTTTTCACTTGGTTGCTTATTTGAATATCGCCCACCACCTGCGACTCCAAACCCATGGAAACGTTGTATAAATGCTGAATAGCTTCGGCACTTTCGTCCAATATTTTGAAATAGGGAACCAACTCAAAAGAAGTGGCGACTCCTTTCTGAATTGCCAATAACTTAATCAATTCCAATGCCTTTGAATCCTCCGAATTGTAATAGATTTCAGTTCGGTTGCAGGTGGAAAGCACCATTGCCTCGTGTATGCCAAGCACCTCCCGAATCTGCACGAGCAAGTGATTGCAGGCAGTTTCATCTAAGGAAATTTGTTCACGCATACGCAAAGGCGCATGTTTGTACGATAAGGAAATGGCTTTGAAGGAATGTTGTTGCATCTTATAATTGGTTTGCTGCAAAAATACATGTCAGCATCTAATCTTTGAAGGAGAAATGTCAGCTTTTATCTATTTAGAAATATTCTAAATAATTCATTGTGAATTGTGTAGAATATTTCTATTTATAATACAAATGCTTTCAGAAAATGGTTGCCTAGAATGAAATGGCGAATGCAATTTGAAAATGAGCAAATGAGCAAATGAGTAAATTTGGAAATAGTTTGTTTGGATTCTGCTTCTAATTTTCTCCTTGGCAAAATCCTGCCCATCCCAAAATCTTGCAAATCCTGATTCAAGTTTTTATAGATTTGCAACAAATCTTAATCCCTGCTACTCGCTACTTGATACTTGATACTCAAACAATGAAAGACCTCGAACAATTCGATTCATTTTTCAATTCCGCCATGACTCCGCAACTCATGAAGTTGGAGAAAAGGAGAACGGAGATGAAGGAAATGGGAATTCGGGTGCTTTTCATCGCCATTTCCATCGTGGTTATCTGTTGGGCGTTAGTTTTTATGGAAATCATTGTGTGGTATTTTTTCCCAGCGGTTCTGTTGGTAACTCCTGCACTTGCCTACTTGTATTATAAAAGTAAGTTTTACGACAATAAAATCCCTCAGGATTTCAAGGCGGTTTCCGTTTCGCAGATTGTGAAATTTGCCGATCCTTCGCTGATTTACGATGCCGATAAATTCATTCCGTTCAAGCATTTCCGTAATAGCCAGCTTTATATGCTCACGCCAGACCATTACACGGGCGATGATTACATCAAAGGGAAAATTGACGGAATGCCCATGATGATGTCCGAATTGTTGGTGCAATACGAATCGGCTGACAAGAATGAATCGAAGAAGAAAAACAATTGGCACACGATTTTCAAAGGTTTATTTCTAGTCATTCAATTGCCAAAAGCCATTCAGAGCAAAACTTTTGTGATGAGTAGCGAACTCTCCAAAAAATTAGGGTTCACGGGCAGGTTGATTGAGGAAGGGGAAAGTTTGAGAGGGAAATATGTTACCCAATATGACCATGTGGCGCATCCGAATCGGGAATTCAGAGACAATTTTGTGGTATATTCCGAAAACCCGATTTTGGGAGAAAGAATGCTGACCGACCGTTTCAGAGAAGAACTGTTGGAGCTGAAGCGAAATGCGAATGCGCCAGTTCATCTTTCTTTGATTGAAAACAAGCTTTACGTGGCAATTGAACGCAAAAAGGACTTTTTCGAGATTGATATGAAAAAATCTTTATTGGATGGAGGCTACATTGGGAGTTTTTATAAAGACCTTTATTATGTTTTCAGTATTATTGAGAATTTAGATGTTGGAGACATGCTTTATCAGCCCGTAGAGAAACCTGAAGGCGAAGAGGAAGACCCCGATTTTATTTAGAGTAACAAGATGCAAGTATCAAGTATCAAGTATCAAGAAACGGAGTATAAATACAAGTACAAAATAGAAAGTCGGATGGCCGATGCCATAATAAAATAGTAGGAATATCGGTTTAGAGCGCATAGCACTTTTTGAAGCGGACGCTCAATGCTGTCAATTTGAGGGAAATATATGTTTCATTTCATATCAAAAAAAGTGTGATTTGAAAATATCAGTTCTGTAGGACGTAACTCTAGCTGCGTCCAAATCATAAACGGAAAGTGCTGAAAACGCTTTACAACACTAAGTTGGAGGTATTGAGTGTCCGCTTTAACGAATGACAAGTCCGAGCGGATGCTCGAACTATTTGGGCGACCTATCCCGATGTTCCTAAAAATAGTAAATTATGCACTGACAATCAGTGTCTTATAACAGACAAGATTTTACAATAATTATGTCTGAATATTGGCAAACTTCTACTGGGAGTTGCTTCAACAATTATTACCAGCTTCATTTGCGAAAACTATGTCAGTATTCACTAGCAAAGACATCCATTATTTCATTCCTGGGAAACTGCTTACCTTCTCCACTTTCAAATCGGGGAAGCTCGTAACTACCTGAACTTTGAAATCGGGGAAACTAGTAACCTCTTGCCATTCGCCACAATCATTGGGAGAGGAGGAGACAAATTTTACCTTAATGTCTGGGAAACTCGTAACATATTGAATTTTGATGTCGGGGAATGAGTTCACAAATTGAACTTTTCCATGCAGTTTTATTCCTTTGAATTCACACATATTGTCTTCTTTAGTTTCAATAATCTCTTTTTCCTCATCCAAACTGGCAAACTCTTTTTTTACAGTTTCTTTTTGGTTGGATTGAGCAGTTTGAACGTCTTTTGGAGATGAATAAATTAGAAAAGCAATGTTCAAAATCCCAACTATGAGAAGTGGAAAGCCTATTTTCTTTATTGTTTTAGCTTTCATAGTCGAGTTTAGAGTTTGTGAAAATTAGAAAAATGAGCAGAAACTCATCTTGGATTCAACATTTGTCAACATACATTTTGCTTTGTAAACATAAATTCTATTCTATCTTACAGCAGTAGCAACTTGTCCAATCAACTGATTATTCAGTAAGCAGTTTTGAGTGAGCAATGAGTGATATGCCTTCGTCTTTCTTGCATCTTTCAACACTTCAATATGTTTATCTTTGTGGCAATCGCTCCCTATAAAACTTACCATTCCTTTTTCTACCAGTTCCTCTGCCATCATTTTCGATGGTTTGGAGTAATAGCCTGTCAGCGAATTTACGTTTACTTGCAAAAGCACACCTCTGTCATAAATTTTCTGGAGTTTCTCGAACTTGCCAAATAAATAAACATATCGTTCGGGATGCGCCATCACAGGTTTATAACCTTGCGACTGCATCATGAAAACTGCTGCATCCAACTGCTGGCTTTCATTCATGTAAGAAGTCTCGAAAAGCAGATAATTATCTCCAAAAGTGAGTAATTTCTCCTTATTTTCAAGTTTGGAAAGTAACCCTTCATCTAAATAATATTCTGCGGCCGCTCCTAATTCCACCTCAATATTTTGTTTGACTAGCTCAATCCTAACCTCTTCTAATTTCCCTAAAATAATCTCTGGAGTGTTTTTATAAAAGTCACTCATAATATGCGGAGTGGTAATGAGCTTTTTATAACCCATATCAACCAATTCCCGAATCATGCTTATGCTTTCTTCCATGTTTTGCGAGCCGTCATCTATGCCAGGAAGCAGATGCGAGTGCATATCTGCCTGAATAGGCGTGAGTCCCTCGAAGGAAATAGCTTGTTTTTTCTTTTTGAAGAATCCGAACATAATATTTTTGTGCTGGTATTTATAGAGATTTTTGTCGATTGAGTCAAAACGATGTGTTCTTAATTTTTAAACGCAATCAATTGCTTTTTTGATACAAAATAGCGTAGCTTTATCTTACTGTTGACGATTCAATTAACTGTTTCGTTACAAATAGATGTAAATAAACTGCAAGTCCTTACCGCAAAACAAGACTGATGAAAATTAACGAATATATAGAGCATACCAACCTAAAGCCAACCGTTACTCAAAAAGAAATTGAACAACTCTGCCAAGAAGCTATTGAGCATAGTTTTGCAGGAGTTTGCGTACCACCTTACTGGGTAAAAAAGGTAAAAAGAGATTTGAAAAACACCAATATTTTGGTAGTAACCGTAATTGGTTTCCCGTTGGGTTACAATATGTCGCAGACCAAAGTGGCAGAAATAAAGCAAGCAATTCAAGATGGTGCAGACGAATTAGACATTGTGATGAACATGACTGCTTTCAAGTCTGACTCTGCGGGTTGGGCCAAAATTGAAGTAGCGCAATTCGCGAAAATTGCCCATGAAGCAGGGAAATCCATTAAAATGATTTTGGAGACCGCCTATCTCACTCCGAAGGAAATAGTGATTGCCTGTAAATTTTGCCACGATGCAGGAGCTGATTTCGTGAAAACCTCCACAGGATTTGCCTCAGAAGGAGCTACGATTGGAAATGTAACGCTCATGAAAAAAACGGTCGGAGAACATTTGGGCGTAAAAGCATCGGGCGGAATCAAGACTTATGAAGATGCTTTGAGAATGATTCAGGCTGGCGCAGAAAGAATTGGAACTTCTTCGGGTGTGGCAATTATGGAGCAGTTTAATGCAGGGTTGTAAGTAGTGAGATACAAGTATCAAGTATCAAGTATCAAGATAAGGTTCAATCGTTGATTTGGAGAAAGCATTGTGGTAGTGATAATCTGGTAAGGCTAACAAAATAAAAACCATAGCGCAAGCGTTCTGCTTGTGCCGAATTATCCATAGAGTAGCCTTACCTCTTTCACACTACCAAATTTCTTAGTGTAGGAATCTCCGTGCTAGCTACTGAAAACTATTTTTGCGTGTAGTTTTTTTTCACTAAAGGCTGTATTTAAAGCTTTGACAGGCTTATTTTGCAAATAAAACAGGCTTTTTGACTGATAAAGAGCAAGATTACTATAAAAATTCAGTACCAAAATTTCATAGCACGCTATTTCCTAGACTAAGATTTAATTGGAAATCAGAGAATTGTATATTTTCTTGATACATGATACTTACGTCTTGGTACTTACTCTTCCAAATCTCCACCAAAGACTTTTCTATCATCAGAATCCATTCTGATTCTGCGTTCAATTTCCTCTTGGGCAATCCCTTCAATCCCCACTACATTTAAAGTGATGTTTTTGAGTGGCGCATGATAGACGAAATTTTCTATGATTTCAATCACATCTGTGTCAATCATATTTGCGTTTCTGCCATCAATTGTAACGGTAGAGTTTTTGGGCAATTCCTCCAGCATAATCATAATACTGGCTTTGTTGAGGAAGGAAACCTCTTCGGAAAGAGTAATTGTGAACTTCTCGCCTTCGTGATATTCTTCTTTTTTGAAATAGAACGGTGTGCGGTAATTGCTTCTGAGAATATAGAAAATGGCAACTCCCAATCCAATCATAATTCCGTAGAGGAAATTGATGAAAACAATCGCTAAAATGGTAATTACGAAAGGGATGAATTGGTCTAATCCTTTCTTATATATTTGTTTGAAAACGGCAAAACTTGCCAATTTATAACCTACTAAAAGCAGAATAGCGGCCAAACAAGAAAGTGGCACAAATCGAAGATAATTCGGAATGGCATACACACAGAATAGCAACAATACTCCATGGAAAATAGCGGAAACTTTCGTTTTCCCATTCGATTCAATATTTGCAGAACTTCGGACAATAACTTGGGTAATTGGCAAACCGCCAATCATGCCCGAAACAATATTCCCAATTCCTTGGGCTTTCAGCTCACGATTCGTTGGCGTTATTCTCTTATAAATATCAAGTCGGTCAATTGCTTCTACAGAAAGCAACGTCTCCAAACTCCCTACAATGGCAATGGTTGCTCCTGTGGTCAGCACTTTCATGGTCGTACTCATGCTGGTAAATGCACTCGCAAAATCGGGGAATATGAAAAGTCCTGTAAACTCTTTAAACGTAGAGAAGTACGGGATTGTTACTAAATGATTGTTCTGAAAACTACCTTGGGTTTCATTATACAGAATAAAATCTGAACCGAATGCATTCCTAAAGAAATCGCTACTGAACCAAATATTTAAAAAGCTTCCTGTTAAAACTACCAAAAGTGGTGCTGGAATCAAGCCTATAACTGAGCGTATCACATCGTAGAAAACATCTATCAGATTTTTTTCATCATCAGTAAACCTTGATTTTCTTCTGAAAATTTCTGGTCTCCAAAAAAGCAATATCAGCAATGAGACAACTGTTATGGCAACTGCTCCTCTGTGGTAATTTTGGAAAGCGTAAATAATATCGGTAAATGTATTTCCACTTTCTGTAATAAAATTATCGTCTCCTTCAAAATCAATATCGTTGCCCAAAGCATGAGGAATCTGCTTGAGAATAAGCAAAACACCAATTCCCGCCAACATTCCTTTGATTACTGCTGAGGGGAAATAATAGCCGATAATTCCTGCCTTTGCATATCCCAATCCGATTTGGAACACGCCACTAATTACCACGGCAACCAAAAAAACTTCTAATCCCAAACCTGTAATTGCCTCCAAACAGATGGCAGCCAAACCTGCAGCCGGTCCACTCACGCCCAATGGCGAACCGCTGAAGAGTCCTACAATGGCACCTCCAACAATTCCTGCAATGATTCCAGAGAAAAGTGGTGCGCCAGATGCCAAAGCAATACCTAAACATAAAGGCAATGCCACCAAGAAAACTACCAAACCCGCAGGTAAATCATATTTAAGACTTCCCAAATAGTTTGGGCGAGTGGTAATAAAGTCTTTTTCAAAATTCTCGGAACCCATCTATATTATTGTGTTTTATTTCGCCAGCGATTGTATTATTGCAAAGTAGCAATAAAAGCAAAGAAAACCGCCTTAAAAGAAACTTGAAATTGGCATTTTTTCAGGTTATTAGTAGATTTTTCTTTCGGTTGGATTTTCTTCAACCCTGCTATTCCCAAGCAATTATACTTTTCAAGCTTGCGTACTTTGCGGAAATTCCGTCCAACATCAAATCGTAAAACTTTGTTCAAATACTACATAATATATAAGCCATTCGGAATGTTGCCCCAATTCAGCGATGACCAAGGCAGACCCACTTTAGGGCAGTTGCACAATTTCCCTAAAGATGTTTATCCTGTCGGAAGGTTGGATATGGACAGCGAAGGCTTGCTGGTTCTGACGAATGACAAGAAGATGAACAGTCGTTTGCTACAACCCAAAAATGAACACACTCGCACTTATTGGGCACAAGTTGAGGGGGAAATCAACGAAGAAGCAATTGCCAATCTCGAAAAAGGCGTAATTATTCGAATCAACAAAAAAGATTACGAAACGCTTCCTGCAAAGGCGAGGATTCTCGAAACTCCCAATCTACCAGAGCGGAATCCGCCTATTCGCTATCGGAAATCTGTGCCAGATAGTTGGATAGAGCTTACTCTGACAGAAGGGAAAAATCGCCAAGTCCGCAAAATGACTGCCGCAGTAGGCTTCCCAACTTTGAGATTGGTGCGAGCCAGCATTTCTGACCTGAAACTTGGAAACATGCAAATTGGAGAAGTAAAGGAACTCGACAAAGGAGAAATTTACCCCAAGTTGTTCGGGAAGGCGAAGTTTTGATGTTTGGAGTAGAAACTTAGGAACATTCACGGAATCCGCCAATTAATGAAACTCTCAAATCATTTTAAGACTGGCAGGAGCTTCGCATACCGCCAGTTTTTCATTTTTAGCCTGTTCTCGTACTTACTCTAAAATTTTGGCAACCAAAGGATTATTTTTACTGTAAGCGATTCTTACCTTTTTGCCTACTTCTAAATTATCGGCAGATTTGAAGCCTTTTCTATTGCGGAAGCGGACGAGTTTCACGCTGTCAATCCTAAACCTGACAATTGGGTGGAAAAGCACTTTATCTCCACCAGAAAACATGCTGTTGAATCCTACATTGAGTTTTTCAATAGGCATAATCTCCACAATCTCGCCCTCTGTTTCCACAGGATTGTCAATTTGGTATCTCTTTATAGTGAAATACCACCAAATTCCTATGCCTCCTAAAATTAGGATGGCAAATGAGACAACATATAATATAGTATTTGAATCCATCTGTGAAAATAAGATTAAAGTTTAGCTTGACCAAAAGCTACAGAGTTAAGGCGCACGTCAGAATGCAGGTTTCATTCTTTTATGTATTTCGCTCTTCCAGAGCGACCTCAACAAAACCGTTTTGGAAGTTGGCTTCCCCGAAGAACGGTGTACAAGTTTCATTTTTTGGAAAAAATGAAGTGTAATTACTAATCTGAATTTAGACGTACACCCCAGAGTTAAGGAACGATAAAACAATAATTTTCCTATTTCTCTTGTTTCTTTTCGGTTTGGGACACGCTGTCTATTCTTCCAATTCCATTGCGGGTATAAAAATCTCGCCATAGTGTCGGACTGGCGTTCCATCGGACTGGCGACCCAGTGCTATTACTACGATTTTCGTCCCAGCGGGAACCCCTCATAGTCTCAAAAATAAACTGCGATAAAAAGTAACTTTATTCATTTTCCATTCCTAAGCTAAATCCAAAACCCGAAAGAATCTTACTTGTTGATGAAACTTTCTATGAAAGGGCGCACGCCAGCGAAGAAAAATTCTACGCCAATTACCATAATAATCAAGCCCATCAATCGGGTCATGACTCTGATTCCCGTTTCTCCGATTGCCTTTGTAATTCTGGCAGATGCACGCAAAGACAAAAACATAATCAAGTTCACAAGAACCATGGCACTAATAAGCACAATTTTCTTAGTCACATTACTGGCATCTTCCATCAGAACGATGGAGTTAGTAATTGCCCCAGGTCCGCAAATAAGCGGAATTCCCAACGGAGTGATGGAAACATCATGGTCATCTTCTGCCACCACATCTTTTTTCTGTGTTTTCGTCCGCACCTTTTTGCCCTGCAACATATCGTAGCCAATAGTGAAGAAAAGCACACTCCCAACTACCCGAAGTCCATCTACGGAAATCCCAAAAATATTGAACAACACCTGCCCGAAAAATGCAAAAACAATCATAGTACTCAAAGAAACGATTGTTGCCTTTCTGGCAGTTTTGTTTCGTTGAGGTTTCCCCAAAGGTTCTGTCATAGAAATAAAGACAGGCATTACGCTCAGCGGATTAACCAACGTAATGTATGAGGTAAAGCAAAGTAAGGCAAATGTGTATATTTCGTCCATCTATATAAGTACACTGTACTGATTAAATATGCTATAACACTATAAATCAATTATTTAACTTGATAAAATAACTGTATAGCAGAGTGCTGTTTCCTATTTATAAAACTGTATTTCTTAATTTTGCTGCAAAGTTGAGAATTCTTTTTTGAATGAAGTGCGTGTTTTATGTGAAACTTTATCATAATCTATGTGAATTTAAGTTTAGCGATTGTGAACCCACAAAAAAAAGGTTCAAAACCGAAGCTTTGAACCTTTTCTTGTTTTCCCATTTCATAAAAATCCTATTCCTCCCTAGAAACCCGCTTAATATTTGCGCCAAGTACATTCAATCGCTTGTCAATGAATTGGTAGCCACGGTCAATTTGCTCGGCATTGTAAATTGTGCTGTTTCCTTCGGCAGAAAGTGCGGCAATGAGCAATGAAACTCCTGCCCGAATATCTGGCGAAGTCATGGAGATTCCTCGGAGGGCGACTTGTTTATCCAAACCGATTACGGTGGCTCTGTGCGGGTCGCATAAAATAATTTGTGCGCCCATGTCAATCAGTTTATCTACGAAGAAGAGCCTACTTTCAAACATTTTCTGATGCACCATTACCGTGCCTCGTGCTTGCGTGGCAACAACCAACACAATACTCAACAAGTCTGGAGTGAAAAGCGGCCAAGGTCCATCGGCAACTGTCAGGATTGAGCCGTCAATGAAACGGTCAATTTCGTAATTTTCCTGTGCGGGAATGTAAATATCATCGTTACGGATTTCGAGCTGGATTCCCAGTTTGCGGAAAACGGTGGGAATCAATCCAAGCTCATCTACTCGGGCATTTTTGATGGTCAATTCCGAGCCAGTCATTGCTGCCAAGCCAATAAAACTGCCAATTTCTATCATGTCTGGCAACATCGTGTGCGTAGTTCCGCCCAGTTGTTTCACTCCTTCAATATGAATAAGGTTGGAACCAGCACCTTTTATATCTGCACCCATTCTGTTGAGCATTCGGCAAAGTTGCTGAATATAAGGCTCGCAAGCTGCATTGTAAATGGTGGTTTTTCCTTTCGCCACCACGGCTGCCATTACAATATTGGCAGTTCCCGTTACGGACGGCTCATCTAAAAGAATGTAAGTTCCTTTCAATTCGCTTGCATCAATTTCGTAGAACGGGTTGGAGAAATCGTAAGAGAATTTTGCTCCCAGCTTCTCGAAACCCAAAAAGTGTGTGTCCAATCGTCTCCTACCAATTTTATCTCCGCCAGGCCGAGGCATTTTGGCTTGCCCGAATCTTGCCAAAAGTGGGCCAAGAATCATAATCGAACCTCGAAGCGAAGCTGCTTTGACCTTGAATTCATCTGTCTCCAAAAACTTTATATCGACTTCTTTGGCTTCAAACTCGTAGGAACTATCGGACAATTTTTCTACCCGAACGCCCAAAGATTTAAGTAAATCTATCAATTTCAGCACATCCCGAATGGCGGGAATGTTGTGGATTGTTACCTTTTCTTCTGTCAGCAAAACTGCACAGAGAATTTGTAATGACTCATTTTTTGCCCCTTGCGGAGTGATTTCTCCCTTCAACTTTCTGCCTCCTTCTACTTCAAAATATATTTTCTCTGCCATGTTAAGTAGTCTAGCTTGAATACTTTCCTGTTTTGAGTTCTCAACAATCTCATTTATAGGAAATTACAAAAATAGTAAATAGCACAACGTGCTTATCTCAAAATTGGGTTGGATTGGAAGATTGTAATTCTTCTACGGCAATGATATGATTTTTTGCTTATCTGTGCAAAGCGAAGCAGAATTGTTCATGCAAACGTAAACGGGAAAACAGTTTTCGGTCGGATTGCGAAGTACTTAGGAACGAGTTAATAATAACTTGTAACATTATCGCAGTTTATTTTTGAGGTCGGACCACGTTGGTTAGTTAAGCTGTTCCCAGCCGGAACAAAATAATGTGGCATAGCACTGGGTCGCCAGTCCGATGGAACGCCAGTCCGATGGAACCCAGTCCGATGGGTCGCCAGTCCGACACTATGGCACATTATTTACACCCGCAGTGGAACTGGAAGAATAGACAGCGTGTCCCGGACCAAAAAGAAGGAAGGGGCAGTCCCACTGAGAATTTTAATAAGTTATTTTTTACTTGTTCCTAAGGAAATGACACCTCGGGAATAATCATTGATCTTCCCGATGGTTGACTTGACTTGCTGATTTCTTGGAGAGCGAATTGAGTTCCGCACAAAGAATTATGAGGAATTGAGCGATGGAATTGTCTTTGAAAATAGGCTTGCAATATCGCTACGATTTAGAAAAAAAATAAAAAGCCATTCACAATTAGAATTGTGAATGGCTTTGGTCTCAATTAAAAAAAATGAGTTATATGACTTATGTTACAACATTATCTTTCCTTCCACGCTGTCATCCATTGTTTCTCCTGTGGCAATTGAGGCGAGCATTTTTGCAAACGCTACCATTTTCCCGTTTTTGGTATCCCAATAGAATCCTTCGCTAGGTTTAAATTTAATAAGTGTCAGATTTGGGTCAGTTGGCCCTTCTTGAAACCAAGTTTTTACCATTGGAGTCCAAAGTTCTTCTGCTCTTTGCTTATCATAAAGTACTTCTGACTCTCCATAAATGCTCAAATATTCACTATCGCCTTGATTTCCTACCAAGAGTTGTGTTTTTGAGTTGTTTGCAAGATATTTATTTCTATCACTATCTTTGGCACTAAAGAACCAAATTGAGCCATCTTCTTCCACTTTTTGGGTTGACATTGGTGTGGCATCGAACGGCTGAGTACCCAAATTGCAACAGAACATCAAAATCTGACCGTCTCCAGCCATTTTCTTTAATTTTTCTACTGCATCTTTGCTGAATAAATGTTTAGTTTTTCCCATAGTTTTTTCTTTTATTAACCATTTGATTAGCTAAATTGTTATTGCAGAAAATGCTATTCTCAATCTATACGCATTATAAAATTGAGGTTTAATTATTGCCATACATAACAAAAACATTTTCATAAGATACTTTTGTGAGCAAATATTACTACTTTAGACCGTTACCCACTTGCAACTTAAACCATAATTAGCAACAAACAATGAGAAATCTGTTTGTGATTATTTTACTGCTATCAGCAAACGCCCTGTTTGCTCAATCCGATTCTTTGGTACTTCAATCAAGTGCCGATGAGATGTTGAATACAGATACTCGGTTTTTAGGATCAATTACGCCCTATACTAGTTCGGTTTTCAATCAGCTTCCCAAAGATGAGGTCGCATCTATGACTGTTTTCACATCTGAGGAGATAGAAAATTTGGGATTCAATAATATTTATGATTTGCTAAATTATGTGCCAGGATTCCAGAGTTTCGAGAATATTTCAGCTTACGGTGCTATGCCCAAAGTTTCGGTGCGTGGCATGAATCACGAATTCAATTCCTCCATACTTATTTTGCTGAACGGGAAACGCCTGAACGATGCACTTTTTGCAAGTGGGACTTCTTTCATGAGATATTTCAGTTTAAGGCTCGTCAAAAAAGTGGAAATAGTTCGAGGAAGTGGCACTTTACGTTTTGGCGACAAAGCCTATGTCGGGTTGATAAACCTGATTACAAATACCGACAAAACAGATGCTTTTATAGATGTAAGAGTCCCTTGGGGAACTTCTTTGAGCATGAACGCAAATAAAAATATTGGTAGCACTTCTAGGCTAACACTTTCAGGAACAGGATTTGAAACCAGCGGACACAAATATAATTTCGATGGGCAAGAGACAAAGTCTCCATCCATTGTTGGGCAATTGGTTTTGGCGTACGAAACTCCGAAATTCAGAGCGCATAGTTTCTATTCGAGTTACAACAGCAGAGATTTTGTGAACGTTGGCTATGTTGCCAACAATATTAACCGCACCCAAGACCAACTATTTCACTTGAACTTGGAATACGATTGGGTAAATGACGAAAAATTGCTTTTGACTTCTTCGCTATCGGGAAATAGAGTTAGAAAGGAACTGGTTAGTTTGTTGGCATCAGATACCTCTACCGCTTCGGGAGAGCCTTGGTATGGCGGGCCACTTATCGGTGGAATAGGTCTTTCTTTTAGAAATGACGGGAAATATGATTTCTCTAAAGCTCACAAAATAAAATTTGGATTAGGCCTATTGACCAATTCAGTTGAGAATGTCAATTTTTTCAGCAACCATTTTGATGCTAATTTTACTGATTTATCTCCACAAGATACAACAGCACAATCCAGCATATTCTTAGTTGAAAATCCTTCGCAAACCAGAATGAGAGAAAGTAGGCAGTTTGCTTTCAACGGCTACTTCCAATATGATTTGGCCTTGTCTGAAAGGTGGAAATTCTCGGCAGGAACGAGGGTTGACAAATATAATAGTTCCGATTTTGAACTCAGCCCAAGAGCTTCTCTCATTTTCCAAACCCCAAGCCAAAGTACTTTCAAATTGCTGGCAAGTTCAACTGTCAGAATACCAAGTTTGGCTGAAACGGCTATCAACCTATTCAGCCTTCAAGGGAATGCTTTGTTGGAGACAGAAAAAATGGAATCGGTGGAGTTCATTTACATGAAAGATATGAAGCGGTTTTCTTTTATGGGTTCTATCTTTGCTAACCGCCAAGAAAACAGAATTATTTATAACCAACTTACGGGTTCATGGCAAAATTTGTCGGAAGAGACCGTTGTTAAAGGAGGCGAGGTGAGTTTCAGAGCGGTTTTGGAGAAAAGACTTACGCTAAATATGAGTTACAGCTTAGCCTACGGAGACCTTTCTGCCTTGGTTTATAGACATTTTGGGACTTTAGGATTGAGTTACTCTACCAATAAAATCAATCTGATGCTTAGTTCCCTTTTCAGAGGACGAGCATCAAACTCTAATAATTTCACGGAGGGAATCACTCCAGATTTTGAGGAGAATTATATTGTATTCAATATAAAGATGAGATATCGCAGCAGCCCAAGACTCACATTTTTTGTTTTCGGACAGAATCTTTCCAATGAGAGATTTCGGACTACGTCAGAGACTTTGTTTACTACGGGCGGTTTTCCATTAGTTGCCACAGGGGCTGAAATTCGTGGTGGGATTGAGTTTCGGTTTGGACTTATTTCAGTAGAAGGAAAAAAATGAGGAGTGAAGTAAAATCCATATTGCTATTTACACTACTGCTTTTGTGCGCCTTTCAGGTAAGGGCGCAAGAGCAGAAGGTAATTAACGAATTACTGGAAAAATTGAACTTTGCAGAATCAAATGAAACAATCCAGGAATTGACTTTGCAGATTGGCGAGTATTATTTGAATAAAAGAGCTTATCAAAGTGCGGTTACCTATTTCCAACGAGGGATTGAACTCTCTAAAAGAATGGAAATGGAAGAGAAGGAAGCGATTTTCTCTGAGAGACTTGGGGATGCTTACCTATTGTTCGGAGTAACTGCCGAAGCAGAAAATGCCTACAAACATGCCCTCAGTCTCTTATGAAAAGACCTCCATTCCTTTAATAGAAAAATTACTGGAAGTAAATTATGATTTGGAAGATTGGAAAGAGGCAATCATCTGTAATAAAATGGTTGTGGACTATTTCAACAAAGAAGGCAATGAAATAAAATATGTGCAATCGCTCAACAATCTGGCTTTTTGGAGAGAAAAAGCAAGGACTTGGAGAAATCCAACGAAACACTTACAAAAGCAATCGGCTTATATAATGTGCTGATAAAAAAGAAGGTGCCACTCCAATCTATAGTTTATATCAATGCAGGCGCAACAGCAAATCAGCTGTCTGATTACAAACAGGCAATTGAATACTTCAGTTTGGCTTTGGAAAAAGCGGAGGAGACAAAGGACGAAGCCAGCAAAGCAGGAGCATTGAATTTTATGGGCGTTACCTATTATATGCAGCGAGATATAGATAAAGCGATTAAAAGAATAGAAAGCTCTATCGCCATTTCAAAAAACAACGGCATAGATAGAGAACTGATTGTAAGCTATCGGTTACTCGAAGAAATTTACCAATCTCTGGGAATTCCGAGTAAAGTGAATGAGGCGCAGGTTATACTCAGAGAATTAGAAAAAGCAGAGAGAAATAAAATTGCCGAAAAGAAGCAAGATATCACCCGATCAGATTTGGATGCAAGTTCATTTGAGAGCGAACTCCTAAAGCTATCTGCCGACAAGCAAAGGGACAAGGCGGCTGCGGAGGTTGCCAGGCTAGAAAATGAAAAGAAAAACAGCGAACTTGAGCAGATAGCGAGAGAGAGCAGATTGGAGAATGAAAGACTTTTGAGAGAGGAGCGAATCAAAGAATTATTAGTCCAGCGATTGAGGTTATACAACACGGAGTCTGAAACGAGAGCAAAGCAAGCCGTAATTGAAGCAAAAAATAGTGAACTCGAAAAGGAAAGGGCGAATTTGGAGAAAAAGATTTCTGACCAGACAGCAAATGAAGCAACGCTGTTGTTGATAGAGGCCGAAAGGGAAAAAGACCAATTGAAATTGAAAGAAGAAGTTGCCAGGAAATAGGCTTACCAATTACATTCTTTGGTTTGGGTGGCAGTTTTACTTGTTTTTGCCTTCATGTTTATTCGCTCCGCCAGACAAGCGAAGGAGCTTTCCAGAAAGAATAAAGAAATACAACTCCAACAGAAAGCATTGACCATTGCCAATCAGGGTTTGCAAGCTTCAGAGGAGGAATCTAAGCAGAATGCAGAAGAATTGCTGTCTGTAAACGAAAAACTGACGGAGGAAAAGCAACTGACAGAGGAAGCTTTGCGAGAGTTGAAAGCGGCAAAAAATGAGTTGGTACAATCCGAGAAAATGGCTTCCATAGGGCAACTTACTGCGGGAATCGCCCATGAAATCAACAACCCTGTAAATTACATTTCTGGTGGCGCACAAGCATTGCGAGACATTATTAGGGATATTGATCAAATTCTAACTACATACGTAGCTTTGAGCCATGCCACCAGCCAAGAAGAGGTGGATGATGCAAAGCAGAAAATTAAGGAGAAGCTTGAAGAAATTGGCGAAGGGCCAGAAGAACTGATTGAAGAGGTAAACCTCATGTTCGGAGATATTATGACGGGCGTGGAACGAGTTACGGAAATCACTGGAGGATTGAGAACTTTTGCCCGTGGAGATACGGATAAAAAGCAGGAAGCTGACGTGCATGAGTTGATTGATAGTAGCTTGGTAATTCTAAGAAATAAGTATAAACACAGAATTGAGATACATAAAATGTATGAGGCCGACTACTCCAATATCGAGTGTTTCCCTGGGCCGTTGAGCCAAGTATTTATGAACTTGATTGGCAATTCAGTAGATGCAATTAAAGAAAAGGGGAACATCACCATTCAGACAAGGAATCTTTCGGACAAACTGATAGTTTCCATTGCCGATGATGGCATGGGAATTCCCGAAAAAGTGAGGTCAAATATCTTCAATCCATTTTTTACCACAAAAGGTGTGGGAAAAGGAACAGGTTTGGGTCTGTCGATTGTTCACGGAATAATTGAGAAACACGGAGGAAAGATAGAAGTAGTTTCGGAAGAAGGAAAAGGCGCAGAGTTCATCATTGAACTGCCAAGCGAGAAAGTATAAGCAAATTATGAGCTACTCTTGTTCATTCCCGAAACTTTCAAGCTAACTAATGAAAATCCAAGTAGAAAAAACAAACACATTCACAGGGCATAAAGACTGCATTTATGCCATGACTCCAATTGCCAACTCCACCAAATTCATTTCTGCCGGGAGCGATGGTTTGGTGGTGGAGTGGGATTTGGAGAAGCCGAACGAAGGCAAAATGATTGCCAAAGTAGAGAATACGGTTTACGCACTTTGCCATTTGCCCGAAACCAATCAACTCCTCATTGGGCAAAATTTTGAAGGAATTCATCTGATTGATTTGGAAAAGAAACAGGAAGCCAAATCACTGAAACTGACCGACCAAGCCATTTTCGATATCCAATTCCACAATGGAACAATCTACGTTGCCAGCGGAAAAGGAACGGTTTTCTTGTTGGATTTGGAAACATTCAGCATCAGGAAAAAACTGCAACTTTCTGGCGAACACGCAAGAACAATTGCCCTGAACCCAAATTGGAAAGAGTTTGCCGTTGGTTATTCCGATAATTCAATCCGAGTTTTCAGTATAGAAGATTATACAATGAAATATGAGTTGAGTCAGCACGCCAATTCCATTTTCACGTTGGCTTATTCCACCGACTCCAACCTACTTTTGAGCGGAAGCCGAGATGCGCATCTGAAAATTTGGTCGGTTTCCAACAATTACGAATTGCAAGAAAGCATTGTGGCACACATGTACACCATCAATCATATTGCTTTCCGTGCCGATGGGAAATATTTTGCGACTTGCAGCAAAGACAAATCCATCAAAATCTGGAATGCAGAGAAACTCAAACTCCTGAAAGTGATTGACAAAGCTCGCCACGCAGGACACGGAACTTCGGTAAACAAGCTTTATTGGCAAGGGAAAACTACGCTCATTTCCGCCTCGGATGACACGAGCATTTCCGTTTGGAATTTGGAAGGGCTGGATTTAGACAGCTCAGGGCAATCTTGAGTTGAAGGTATTTAAATTAGTGCATCATTATTGAAATTTCTACTATTATAGAATTTGCTATACGAGGTTCAAGCGTGGACGCTTGAACCAGCGTGACACGCTGGCGCAGGTTCTTTCTGGGGGCGCAATCGCCAACCTGTGCCGAACAATGGAAATCAGTCTTTGACCGGGTCACGCTGACTTAGATTTGTATAATAGTAGAAACTTAGGGATTGATGCACTAGGTTACTTAATTAGCGAGTTATACTTTTTCTTGATACATGATACTTTTGCCTTGATACTCATCTACAACTCCTTCCTTAACCTCGCCACGGGAATTTGCAATTGCTCACGGTATTTTGCCACCGTTCTTCGGGCAATATTATAGCCTTTGCCATTGAGCATGCTTTCCAGTTTATCATCGGAAAGTGGTTTGCGTTTGTCTTCCTGCTCAATAATTTGCTTGAGGTAATATTTCACTTCTTTGCTACTCACATCCTCGCCACTATCGGTGGAAATACTTTCGGAGAAGAAGAATTTGAGAGGAAACAATCCAAAATCAGTTTGAACCGCCTTGCTATTTGCCACACGGGAAACGGTGGAAATATCCATCCCGATTTCCTCGGCAATATCTTTCAAAATCATGGGGCGGAGTTTGCTCTCGTCTCCGGTCATGAAAAAATCGAATTGGTAATTTACAATTGACCGCATAGTTCGCAAAAGCGTATCCTGCCTCTGTCTGATGGCATCAATAAACCATTTGGCCGCATCCAACTTCTGTTTCACGAAAGAAGCATCTTGTTTTGTTTTCTTGTCTTTGGTTTTACTTTTGGTATAAGTATCAATAATATCTGCATAACCTCTGCTAATTCGGAGTTCGGGCGCATTTTTGGAGTTTAAGGTTACACTCAATTTTCCGTCCGATTCCTTCAAAATAAAATCAGGTGTGAGATATTGCACATTCCGAGCGAATGAACTCACAAACCCGCCTGGTTTCGGGTTCAATCGAATAATCATATTGATGGCATCACGAAGTTGGTCTTCGTTGATTCCCACCTTTTTCTGAATCTTCTTATAATGTTTTTTGGTAAATTCCTCAAAACAAAGCATCACCACTTTGATGGCATGCTCCACGGTATCAGTTTTCTTTTCCTTTCTTTTTAGTTGGAGATATAAACATTCCTGCAAATTTCTAGCACCAATTCCTGGCGGTTCAAAACGCTGAATGAGCTTCAGAACGTCTTCCACCTCATCCAAATTCGATTCTATATTCTGCAAAAATGCCAAATCGTTCACAATCGCCTCCAATTCCCTGCGGATGTAACCATCGGTGTCAATGCTCCCAATCAGCTGGTTGCCAATTTCTTCCTGCTTCTCACTCAATTTCAGATAACCCAATTGCGATTGGAGCGAATCCATCAGAGAACTCATGGTGGGAATCGGCAAATCTCTGTCGTCATCGTCAGGATTCGGCCCATCGCCATACATTTTGTAACCCGCAATATCATCTTTGCTCACATAATCATCTAAATTGACTTCGTCCACAGACTTGTCATAGTCCTCATAATCGTCTCCATCATAATCATCTTTGGAATCGTCTCGGGTGGCTTCTTTCTCGGCATCAGAACGTTCCTCGTCTTTTCCTTCTGCTAATTCCAACAGCGGATTTGTCTCCAATTCCTCCTGCACTCTTGCCGCCAATTCCATGGTTGGTACCTGCAAAAGCTTGATAAACTGAATTTGTTGCGGAGAGAGTTTCTGCTGAAGCGATTGTATCTGACTGAGTTTCTGCATGGTTGAGTAGGTTATTGTTGGTTTATTGTTTAGTAGTTAGTTCAAAGTCTCATAAATTTTATTTCCTTATTGAAGTTTCCGTTGAACTGCTTCTAGAAACAGAATAATTTTCTCCCTTGTGAAAACTTCCCTAAATTCATTCAAAATATCTTTGTGGAAATAGCATTCTGAAATACGAAACAAAAACTTCTAAGAGTAATATTGTCTATTTTTAACGGAATTTACTAATTTAAGTTGGTAAACAAAAAGTTAAAAGGTATGGTTATTGCTAAGTGGTTCAAATTTGGCTCAAATTTCAAGGGAAACTCGTCAGTTTGGCAATTGTTTCTTTGGTTGGATTGAGTTTTTGAGAACTATTTATGTTCACTTTACTAAGATTTCCATGTCATCTTGTTTATTTTTGCAAAAACTACAAAAGAGTAAAATACGATAGATTATGTGGAATTACGATGAAGAGGTTTTAGTACAAGATGAAGTTGAGGTAATTGCAATTGAAGAAAGCAAGCTGATTGTTTACAATGACGATGTCAACACATTCGACCATGTAACCGAAACGCTGATTGAGATTTGTGAACACACCTCTGAGCAGGCAGAACAATGCACACTAATCATTCACTACAAGGGAAAATGTACCGTAAAAATGGGCGAGTTCGATGAACTGGTCGGAATGAGAAATGCCATTTGCAATCGGGGAATTTCCGCTGAGGTGGAGAAATAGGAAGTCAGTTGCGAATTACTGATTTGGCGAGTTGGCGAATGTGAAAGTGATGGAATCATAAAAAGATAGTGATAAACCGGTAAGGCTAATAAAAACCATAGCGCAAGCGTCCGCTCAATGCTGTCAACTTAAGGAAAATATATCTTTGATTTTATACCAAAAATAGGTGTAATTTGAAAGTTTCAGTTCTGTAGGACGTAGCTCTAGCTGCGTCCAATCACAAACCAAAAGTGTTGAAAACGCTTTTCAACACTAAAGTTGACAGCATTGAGCGTCCGCTCAATGCTGTTAAGTTAAGGAAATTCGTCTTCAGTCGGAGACTGATTTCCATTTTCGGCACAGGTTCTGAAGAACCTGCGCCAGCATTTTACGCTGGTTCAAGCGTCCACGCTTGAACCCAAAAGTGCAATCTTTACACTAACTTAATGGCATTGAGCGTCCGCTTGTGCCGAATTATCCATAGAGTAGCCTTACCTCTTTCACACTACCCATAAAAAGATGCAACTGCAAAGTCAGTTTAGAGCAATAATACATTTGATGATTGATTGTAAAATTGCGCCAGGCAGAAATAAAATGGTATTTTGCTTTCTCCACATACTTTCTGTAGGTTCTTCTTCCTTGAAGAACAAAATTTGTAATTGTAATGATAACTTGGTTATATTTGCCTAATCGAATTCGCCACGCTTCTCATAAGAATAGCGCACCCAGGCGAGTCTTTTTTTTTGACCGATTCTGAAGTACAAAATATGCTTCCCCAGCAATTGGAAAGCAATGGACATTTGGAAATAGACAGTCCTCAAATCTCTGCACAACCACAAATGCCTGCCAAAATCCACCGCTCCACACAAACTTTTGCCATTTTCCCACTCTGATTTTGTAAATTTGTTTCCTCTTACCAATACCAACTATCAGAAAAATGGAAAACATGAAACAAGATTATAGCAAATACACAGAGGAAGACCTTTTGGTCTGGAAAACACTTTTCGAAAGACAAATGAAGCTTTTGCCCGATTTGGCTTCTCCCTTTTATTTAGATGGAATTGAAGCGACTGGCTTCGAGGCAAATAAAATTCCCAAATTTGAGGAAGTAAACGAAAGGCTTGAGAAAATTACGGGTTGGAATTTAGTGGTTGTACCAGGATTGATTGGCAACAAAGAGTTTTTCGAGTTGTTGGAGAACAAAAAATTCCCCGCAACTACGTGGTTCAGAAAACACAGTCAGCTCGATTATTTGGAAGAGCCAGATATGTTCCACGATGTTTTCGGACACGTTCCATTATTGACCAACGAGAATTTTTGCGGATTCCTTAAAGGATTGAGCAAAATCGCTTTGAAGAACATTGAGAATGAATTGGTGGTGGAATTGGTTTCCAGAATTTATTGGTACACCGTAGAGTTCGGGTTGATTCGTCAAGACGATGGCTCGCTTAGGATTTATGGTGC
The DNA here is from genome assembly GCA_963729615.1 of uncultured Cytophagales bacterium. Classification (GTDB taxonomy): domain Bacteria; phylum Bacteroidota; class Bacteroidia; order Cytophagales; family Flammeovirgaceae; genus JBLIFI01. The sequence continues at coordinate 342,460 of CAVSOI010000006.1, read as the reverse complement.
CGGAATTCTCTCATCGAGTGGAGAATCAGTTTATGCTGTTTCCGATGAAAAACCCGTTCGTGTGCCTTATAATCCTGCCGAAATTCTAAAAACACCTTATATTAAAGACAAATTTCAGGAAAAATACTTTGTCATCAACTCTTACCGAGAGCTTTATGAATCGGTAGATGAAATTGAGGAGGAAATAAACAAAATTTTACAGGAAGAAAGTGATTTGGTGGCTAAATAAAAGGCGCAACTTTACTGGTTTTTCCAATCTCAAACTTCGCTTCGGAAATAGTTTCCGAAGCGAAGTTTTTTTATTCCTCTAGGAAGAGGAATCTACAGAAAAGACTTTCTTTGTTTGAACGATGAAAATAATCAAGTTTTTTTCCCAAGCCCATTAAACCTTTTGTCGAAAGAACTGTCAAAGAACTGAAAAAAATCTATTCGTTTTTTTGGAATCATGGGTAATCAAAGCAATTATGTAAATCAAGGTCTATTTTGACAAGCATTCAACCAACTATCAAGACTTCAGCTACTTTGGAAGACGACAAGGATATTTTAGAGCGATTTCAGAATTCTGAATCTCGCAACCACGCATTCAATTTGCTGGTGCGGAAATATCAGGAAAGAATCTATTGGCACATTCGGAAAATGGTAATTGACCACGAAGATGCCAACGATTTGACGCAAGATGTTTTTGTGAAGGTTTTCAAGAATCTAGCTAAGTTCAAAGGCGACTCGCAACTGTTCACTTGGATTTATAGAATTGCCACGAATGAATGCCTCAATTTCCTGAAAAAGAAAAAGAAGCGGTTTTTCCTTCCGATTCATGACGTGGAAAAGGAATTGGCTCAAAAAGTAGATGAAGGGAAATACATTTCGGGCGATGAAATCCAGCTGAAACTGCAAAAAGCTTTGCTGACTTTGCCCGAAAAACAACGACTCGTCTTCAATATGAAATATTTTGACGAGATGAAATATGAGCAAATTTCAGAGATTTTAGGAACTTCGGTAGGCGGATTGAAAGCTTCTTATCATATAGCTAGCAAAAAAGTGGAAGCTCATGTTCGGAACAGCCTTTAGTTTGAATTAAAAATTAAAAAAGAAGAATGAAGAATTTTCTCGTCTCAACGCTACACATTGAAAATATCAGCAATTCTACTTTTGACTTCTGATTGGATATTATAGATAATTCAACAAAATGAAAAAAATCAATTTAGACGATATAAAAAACAAGCATATTTTTGAAACACCAAAAGATTATTTCAAAGATTTGCCGACCATAATCCAAGCAAAAGCGTTGGAAACAAAGCCTGAACCAATCTGGAAAGTGGCATTTGCAAACCCTATAGTGAAATTTGCGCTTCCTGTTTTAATTATTATGTTGGTTTTTGTTTGGCAAGGAGATTTCATTACTACCCAATCCGACCAAACAAATACTGCTGAAATGGAAGTGTTGCTGGCGCAATTGACTGTGGAGGAAATGCAACACTATTTGTTGGAGGAAACCGAAATTACCAATGCAGATTTGGTGGAAATTGTTTCGGAAATTCCCGCAGATGTTTCACTCGAAAAACAGCAGTTTTTCGATGACGAAACACTTGAAGATATTGACTTGGAAGATTTAGAAAGCCTGATGTAGAATCACAAATTTTAGATTGCAAAACATTAGAGTTTATGAATCCAAGAGATTTAAGTAGCTGGCGGTGGTTGTGTGCAACCCCAGCATAGACCTGCCAGTCTGCGAGTTCCATAATAAAATTATGTTCATAATCTCTATTAAATACAAAACCATGAAAAAAATATTATTCAGTTTTTTACTTGCGCTTACTTGCACAATTGCTTTTGCACAAAGAGGAGGAAATGGCGAACGCATGAAAGAACTTAGAAAGCAATTTCTTGAGGAGCAACTCAATTTAAAGGGCAAAAAAGCCGATGCTTTTTGGAAAGTTTACGATAAGTATGATTCGGAAAAAAAGGGAGTCAGGAAGGAAATGAAAGAACTCAAAACAGGTTTCAATGCCATGAGCGATGACCAATTAAGAGGGGCGATTGACAAAATGTTTGTGCTGAAAGAAAAGGAAAATGGCATAGACAAGAAATATTTCAAAGAATTGCAAAGCGTATTGACCGTGCGACAGATTTCCGTACTCTACCAAGCCGAAACAAATTTCAAAAGGGAGATTCTGAAAAGACTTCGGGACAGAATAGGAATAGATGGGATGGAAGATATTGATGATTGAAATGAGATTGGAAATGGAAAGGCTACTAGAAATGGTAGCCTTTTTTTATGATTGAATAGATTATTTCGGTCATAAAAACAGTTTTTACTTGCAATAGTTTAGTTGCAATAATTCTAAAGCCAGTAAAAAAATGAACTCAAGTTCACATCCATTTAGAAAATTTATGGAGGAATATGTTTCCGTTTCCAATTCTGACTGGCAGGAAATTTCTGCTTGCTCGGAGTTGGTTGAATTGGAGAAAAAAGAATTGCTACTGCAATCGGGCAAAACCTGCAAATACCTCTATTTTTTGGAGGAAGGATTATTGCATTTTTTCATTTCCAAAGGCGGAGATCACACTACTAAATTCTTCACGGTTGCACCCTATGTTTTCACTTCCCAGCAAAGTTTCAATCTGCAAATTCCTGCCAAGGAAAATATTGAGACCTTGGAAAAAAGCAGATTATGGCGAATTGAGAAAGAAGATGTCTCCCGACTGATTTCAGAACTGGAAAGCTGGAACAGTTTTGCCAACAAAATTACCTTGGAAGTACAGAAGTTCACGGAAGAGATTTTGGAGGAAATCCAAACGGAAACTGCTGAAGCGAGGTATGCCAAAATGCTGGAAACCCGTGGAGATTTGGTGCAACGCTTGCCCTTGGAAGTGCTGGCTTCCTATTTGGGAATTGCCCCACAATCGCTAGCCGAATCAGAAAAAAACTGACTGAAAGAAGTTAACATAGGTGCAGTGTTTTTGAGGAATTGAACCTGACTTTTGCATAAGGAACAGGAAAGACAAGTTCAGGAACTCTAAAAACACTCGCATGAAACAGAATCCAACCAACAATAAAAACTCCACACCAAAACGTTTTTGGCACACGGTAGAAACCACTGCCACGCAAGCACAAATTTGGGAAATATGGACAGATGTCCCCACTTGGAAACAGTGGGATTTAGGATTGAAAGACGCCAAGTTAACCGAGCCATTCCGAAAAGGAGCGGAAGGAATTGTCATCACGCACCAAGGAATGAAGCCGAAATTCAAGATTTTGGAGTTTGAGGAAGGGAAATTCTATACATTCTCCACAGACCTTCCGTTCTGCAAATTGATGATTACAAGAAGCTTTGAAAAAGGGAAATCGAAAACCAATTTCACGCACGAAGTCTGGTTTGCTGGATTTAGCGCAGGTTTCTTCTCGTTGTTTCTAGGAAAGGAATTTATGAAATCGCTGCCAAAATCTATGAGACTAATTAAAGAAATTGCAGAAGCGAAATGATTCTTGTTTCCATCTAAAAAAACACTAAAAAAATGGATTCCATATTTCTCAGACTCATTTACGTTGCCAATATTTTTTTGGCAGGCTGGATTAGCATTACAAGTCTGTTCACTCCACAAGTTGCCCAGAGAACTGTTTTCGAGAATACAATTGCCTATTCCGAATCTATCAGATTGGTGGGCGCACTTTGGTTGGGAATATTTGTGATTTCCATTCTTGGGCTTTTCTTTCCACAGAAAATGAGCCTGATTCTGCTTTTCCAGCTGATTTATAAAGGTTCTTGGCTAATTTTCGTGGCAATTCCTGCAATTGCAAATCAGCAGGCTTACCCAAAAGGAATGGCAACTTGTTTTCTAATTTGGGTGGTTTTGCTTCCTTTTGTGATTCCGTGGAAGTGGATTTTCTCGGAAAGTTAGCATAAAACGAAACGTTGCAACGCAACGTTTTTACTTGAAAATGGCACGAATCCAAGCCATTGTTGGTCTTAGCCGATTATCAAAATAGAGTAACTAACTTAATAATTGATTGTTTTTTGCATCAAGATTTTTTGAAAAATTGGTTTGGCGAGACCAACAAACCTTAAATTTCAATCAAAAATGGCACGAATTTTTTCTCCATAAAGCGGATAATCATAGAAATCGTTATGGTTTGCGCCTTCAATACTAATAAACTCCACCAAGTTTGGAGACGCTTCCGCCAACTGTTTTCCCGAAGCATAAGGCACAATTTTGTCTGCCGTTCCGTGGAAAATGTAAGTGGGCATCTTGGCTTTCTTAATGTGCTTTTCAGAATCCAACGGAAAGCGCATCAGCTTTTTGTAGGGCAAATAAGGCGTGTAATATTTCCCCAAATCCAATAGGCTCGCATAGGGAGTTTCCAAAACCAGCATTTTCGCCTCTACCACAGAAGCCAATTTCACGGCAATTCCCGAGCCGATGGAACGTCCGTAAATAATGATGTCTTTCGAGTTATAATTGTACTTTTCTGTAAGTTGGTCGTACATCAGCTTGGCATCAGAAAATAGTGTTTTCTCCGTCAACTTTCCTGTGCTTTTCCCATAGCTTCGGTAATCGTAAATCAGAATATCGTAGCCTAAATCGTACATTTGTTTCGCCATCCAACCCAAATCGAATATGTGTGAGGCATTTCCATGGAAATAGATAATGACTCCTTTCGGGTTTTCCTGCTGGCAAATAACTGCGTTTAGCGTGTCTTTATTTTTGGTGGGCAGGTTGAATTCCTCAAAGGGAATAGGATAATCGTACACGAAATCCAACCCGATTTTCTGCGGATGGAATATGATTTTTTCTTGATATTTGTAGTAGGCAATGCAAACAAGCGCATACAAAACAGCCAATACAATCACTATTCCGATAATCCACTTCATTTCTTAGGTTTTGGGTTTGGTTGGAGTGAGCAAAAATAGACCAAGATTCGTGGGATTGAAAAGATTTGAGGGATTTCTTATTGTGACATAGAAAAGTAGCAAATGCTTGTTATTTTAGCAACTTACAATCTGTTTTATTTGTAGAGACAGGGTAAGCCCTGTCTTTTACGATAGGCATTCTCAAACTCTATGATTCAACCAATAAATTTTAGAAGTGAAAACTACCACCGAAGCAAATTTGAAGAAACTGATTGCAAAGTTGGAGGAAAATTCTTCCGACCTTGATGTGATGAACTCTGTGGCAATTGGCTATTTCGAAAACCCTTCTATGTTGACTGACAATGACGATTTGAAGTATTTTGAATTAGCTTATCAGACAAAAAAGACTGTAAAGTCAATTCATAATTTAGCTTGGTATCATTATTTTGAATGTGGAGAGGAAGAAAAGGGAATTAATATTCAGGAAGAATGCTTTGTACTCAATCCAAAATCCTACGCACCTTATTACCAATTTGGTTATATGCTTCTCGACCAAGTAGAATATCAAGAAGCAATTCCCTATCTGGAAAAAGCTTATCAATTAGAGGCTAGGTCTGATATTTTACATAACATTGGCTGTTGTTATTTCCAACTTGGGCAATACCAGAAAGCGAAAGAGATATTTTCAGCAATTACTTCTGAACAAGATTTGGAAAGTCGGAGTCTTTTCAATTTAGCTTTGACCGAATGGATGCTGAATGAGAGAGAGAATGTTGCAAGAATCGCTGATGAGTTATCCGTAGCAATAGAAACAGATAACTCATTAGCGATGAGTGTCGCAGACATCTGTTTACTTTATTTTCTTTTGAAAAATTTCGACAAAGTATCTGATTGCTTATTTAAGCAAGGAATGGCGTTTATTGATTTAGCAGATTGGGATTACCTCTCTTATTCATTACATAAAACACATCCTGATAGTTGGAGAGAGAACATTGAAAAAAGCATTGAAGAGAAAAAAGAATCGATTGAGGAAATCAACAAGAATGACGAAAGTTGGGAAATTGATTCTGAAGAAGAAAAACAGGAATACCTGAAGGAGTTCAAAGACGAAATCCAAGCTCGTAAGAATATGTTGGGAAAGGGAGTAGAATTACCAGAAATACAAATTTCAGATTGGATTTTAGTAGAATATTGTGGCTGTTTATTATTCGATTGCCAAAGACATGGAAATCTAAAAAGTGATTTTTAAATATAAATATTTTCATCTGCCGAAAGAGGTTCTAAGATTTCATCAAGTCGCTCTGGAAGAGCAACCTACAGAAGAAGCTTCATTGAAACTCGAAATCATTATTTCATTCTCAAATTTACACATCTGCAAATCAATCACCACATCATCCAATCATCCCATCAACACATCAAATCTTGAGCATTTTCCAAACCAAAATAGAATTTTTAAAAGGCGTTGGGCCACAGAAAGCAAATTCGCTAAATACCGAGTTGGGCATTTTCAACTTTGGCGATATGTTGCAACATTATCCTTTCCGCCACGAAGACCGCTCGGAGTTTCAGCAGATTCGAGATGTTCATGAGGGTTTGGGTTCGGTGCAGGTAGTTGGGCGAGTGAATTATTGGGAAGAGGTTGGAGAGGGAAGAAAGAAAAGATTGGTTGCCACTTTGCGAGATGAGACGGGCGAGATTGATTTGGTTTGGTTTCAATCGGCAAAATGGGTTGCCAAAAGCCTGAAAAAAGGAGTTGACTACATTGTTTACGGCAAAGTGAATGCGTTTGGAGGTCATTATTCTATCTCCCACCCAGAAATGGAAATCCTCACGGAAGCAGGAACGCAAGGCGGGAAACTCGTACCCGTTTATCATACGACCGAGAAAATGAAGCGCAAATTCCTCGACACGAAGGGAATTGCCAAAATCCAGCAGAAAATTCTTGAACAGGCGTACAGTCAAATTCCCGAATCGCTTCCTGATTACATTCTCGAAAAATATCATTTTATTAGTAAAAAGGATGCGGTAAAAAATGTGCATTTCCCCGAAGATTTGCGAATGCTCGAAAAGGCAACTGCTCGCTTGAAATTCGAGGAGCTTTTCTACATCCAACTCAAGCAACTCCAAACCCGAATTGGGCGAGTACATGAATTCCCAGGGCAGGTTTTTGCCAAAATTCCAACATTAAATAAATTCTACAAAGAATCTTTGCCTTTCGATTTGACTGGCGCACAAAAGCGAGTGGTTCGGGAAATTTATGACGATATGCGCTCTGGAAGCCAAATGAACCGGCTTTTGCAAGGCGATGTGGGAAGTGGAAAAACCATTGTGGCGTTCATTTGTATGCTCATGGCGATTGACAATGGCGCACAAGCCTGCATGATGGCTCCCACGGAAATTTTGGCCGACCAACATTACCAAGGCTTGAAAGAATTTGCCGATATTTTGGGAATTACCATCGCCAAGCTCACGGGTTCATCTAAAAAAAGCGAGCGGAAAATCATTGATGAAACGCTAAGAAATGGCGAGTTGAATATCATTGTCGGCACGCATGCTTTGATTGAAGATAAGGTAGATTTCCAAAACCTCGGGCTTTGTGTCATTGATGAACAACATCGATTTGGCGTAGCGCAACGAGCCAAATTGTGGAATAAATCGAGCATTGCCCATCCGCACATGTTGGTCATGACCGCCACGCCCATTCCAAGGACTTTGGCCATGACGGTTTATGGCGATTTATCGGTTTCCATCATTGATGAAATGCCCAAAGGCAGGAAACCGATTCAGACTTTCCATAAGTTCGACTCCAACCGATTGTGGGCTTTTGGAGCTGTGAAAAAGGAGATTCAAGCAGGAAGGCAGGCTTATATTGTCTATCCGCTAGTGGAAGAATCGGAAACTTTAGACTATAAAAACCTCATGGATGGCTACGAAAGTGTTTCCAGAGCTTTCCCCGAATACCAAATCAGCATAGTGAATGGCAGAATGAAATCGGCAGATAAAGATTTTGAGATGCAACGCTTCGTGAAAAACGAGACGCAAATTATGGTGGCAACCACGGTAATTGAAGTGGGCGTAAACGTGCCAAACGCCAGCATCATGATTATTGAGAATGCCGAAAAGTTTGGTTTGGCGCAACTCCACCAGCTTCGTGGGCGAGTGGGAAGAGGCGCAGAGCAATCTTATTGTATTCTGATGAGTGGACATAAACTCAGCAAAAATGGCAAAACCCGTCTCCAAACGATGGTAAAAACCACCAATGGATTTGAAATTGCCGACACCGACCTCAAACTCCGTGGTCCAGGCGATATGATGGGAACGCAACAAAGCGGTATCCTCGAACTCAAGTTTGCCGACCTCGCCAAAGACGGCAAAGTCATTGAAGAAGCCCGAAACCTCGCTGGGGAAATTCTCAAAGCCGACCCAAAATTGACTGATTCAGCGAATAGGATTTTAAATATTCGGTTGGCGAGCTTTAAGGATAGGGAAGTGAATTGGAGTAGGATAAGTTGAACAGTAAACAGTTATCAGTTATCAGCTTATTGCTGTAGTTTGGGATTCCGTTCCCGAACCCTGAATACACTAACTCAACATACAATTAAACCCGATTACATCAATTGGTGTATTTGCATATTGCGCTTTGAGAAGGGTTTGTGGTTTCTACATCCAAAATAGTAGTCTTTATTTCCTATATTTGTGTTGAATCCTATTTGCTGAAGTATGGGGCAAATCGCTAAACATATCACAGTCAATCCTGAGATTAGATTTGGAAAGCCTTGTATTAAAGGAACTCGAATTGCTGTTGAGGACGTACTCAATTGGTTGGCTTCGGAAATGAGCATTGCTGAAATTATTAAAGATTTCCCACAATTGAGTAAGGCAGCTATTTTGGCTTGTTTAACTTATTCTGCCAATAGAGAGAAGAATATCAAAACCATCAAATACGAAAGAACTAAATGGATTTAATTAAACACTTCTCTTCACTCGAAAAAGCAACTCAAAAATAGGATTAGAGCTGTCTTGTGGAGTAAATTGATAGAATAATTTATTGGTTCTTCTTCTGTTTTCGTAGAATAAGAAGAATTTCCAATACATCGAATCTTCGTAAGTTCCTGTTCCCTGAATTGCCCTTTTGTATATTTCTTTTTCCTTAGGGAATGTTCTTTCATGCCGATTGTCCAGTACAACTTTGCAACATTTCAATTCTTCCTCTGAATAGCCAATATGCTTTTGATATAAATACACGAAATCATTCTGGATTGAGAGTTTGATAAGTGGGAAATCCTTGTCAGTCGGATTGTAATCCGTCACGATGTTTTGCATCATTTCCATGAAGATATTATTCACTCTTCTCTGGATTTTCTTTTGCACATCTTCGTTATTCATCCTTTCCTCAAAAATCCTCAAAGCACTTTTGGTTACTTCTTGCGTAACCTGATTTTCCCAAGAATAATCAATTTTCTGATTTAGTTGGAGCTTGAGTTCCTCGAAGTTTTCTGTGTTGGAGATGATTTCGTTCATCAATTCTAATTTTGTGGGAATCAAATATAACGAATATTGCCAAAGACGGAAAAATAATTGAAGAAGCCCGCAACTTCGCTGGGGAAATTCTCTCCGCAGACAAAACCTTATCGACTCCCGAAAACCAACTCCTGAAAAAGCGTTTGGCGAGTTTTAAGGATAGAGAAGTGAATTGGAGTAGGATTAGTTAATTCAGATAGTAAAGTGGTAAGATGGCAAAATAGGAAAGTGATGTTTTGTTGGTCTTGTCTTTGTTGACTTTGTTGTGTTTAATCGCTAATTTCGATTATTCAATTTCACTTCAACAATCACGTCTGTTTTTAAGTAATTGTTGAACAACCAACTATGACACTCAATCAACTCGGATTTACGAAAGAGAACGGACTTGTAAGTTGTTCTCATATAGAAGACGCTCTAAATAATACAGAGCGTTTGTATCTGCATGAAGTTCTGAAATTACAGGCAGATGCAGTGTTTTTTAGAAGGTTTTTCAACACTTCAGCGGAAACTCCCAAGTCTGAGCCAGCAGTCTGCATTTTCAATAGAAGTGAATCTTTCTTTGATTCTGATAAAAACGTTATTTTGCACTCTAAATTATGGAGCGCGGGAAGGAATGAGATTTATGTAATTAAAACACCTACAAGAATACAAATCATCAATGCCAGAAGACCCGCTAAAGCAGATGAAAATGGTAATTTGAGTTTGTCTGATTTGTGTTTGGCAAATGAGGCTTTAGAATCTTTTGATGATTATAGGTTTTCTGCTCCACTATTTAAAAGTGGCACTTTCTGGGAACAGGAAGGAATTAGGGATGAATTGGAAGAAGGACATAACCCTCACGTTTATTTAGTGAATTTTTTGATGCTTGCCAGAAAGAAAATTCTCGAAGATACAAATTTGAATTTGGCAAGTTCAACTGTAGATAAGCTGATTATTCTTTGTATTCTTATAAAGTTTTTAGAGGAAATAAAAGATGATAACGGGAAGCACACTTTAAAAAGCCTATACAAAAAATATAAAGTCGGAAATTTTGTAGAAGCAATAGAAACTGGAAAGTCTATTGCTATTCTTGATGAACTAGGTTTGGAGTTCAATGGCAAAATATTCAATACACTTACAGAAGAAGAGAAAACTAACGCTAAACGAACTAATCTTCAACCACTTTCTGATTTCTTGAATGCCAATATTGATATTGAAACCAAACAAAAATTTATATGGAAACAGTATAGCTTCAAATATCTTCCTCCAGAGGTAATTAGTGCCATCTATGAAAACTTCATTCAGGCAGATTCTATAAACGATGATGGTAAAACTGAAAAGGGAATAGTTTATACACCTTTACATTTAGTCAATCTTTTGGTAGATGAGGCAATGCCTCTTGACAAACCTGAAGCTTTTCGCTAAAAACTCATTCAAAGTTCTTGACCCAACATGTGGTTCGGGAGTTTTTTTGGTAGCCGCTTATAAAAGGCTCATTCAATGGTGGATTATCAATAATAGCAATCTTGCAGATGGAATAAAATATCCGAGTAAAACGATTGCTAAAAATATCTTGGAGGAGAATATCTTTGGAGTTGATGTAAAGAAGTCGGCTGTATTGGTAAGTATTTTCAGTTTGACTACCTCCTTTTTAGAGAAACTTACTCCACAAGAAATATGGAATAACCTTAAGTTCAAAGATTTAAGCGAGAGAAATATCATTCATACCGATAACTTTTTCACATGGGCGATTGAGCAGAAAGAACAAGGTAATCGGTTTGATTTGGTAATAGGGAATCCTCCATTTAACGAAGAAAAAGGAAAGAAAAAGAATGAAATTGTAAATAATGAAATTATAAATAGTTTAGATTTCAAGCATAAAAAAATACCAAGAAATAACTTTGCACTCCATTTTTTTGAAGGCTCAATGTGTTTGAGTGGTAAGGTTTGTATGATTATTCCTTCTAATGGGCTTCTTTATAATCCGAAGTCACAGAAGTATAGAACTGAACTGTTTACAGATTATTCTGTCAGCAAGATTTATGATTTTACACATTTAAGAGAGTCTTTATTCTCGAAGGAAAAAATAAAGGGGATGACTAAACAGAAAAATAGTGGCAGAACTCCTGTGGTTGCCATTATTGCCGAAAATAAACCATCACAAAAAGAGTCTATACAGCATATTGTAGTCAAAAGAATGGCTACTGTTGAGAAGAAATTGAGATTCGAAATTGATTATTATGATACTCACTCTGTTCGATGGGATTGGGCAGTAGATGAAAACAAGAGTTTTATTTGGAAAACCAATCTTTTGGGAGGGGGAAGGTTATTCCAATTGATTTATAGGCTAAGCCTCTTACCCAATTTAGATTCCTATTTGTCTGAAAAGAAATGGGAATATAGTTTGGGATATAAGGTAGGAGGTATTAGTGGAGACAAAATACCAGCAGGTTATATTTCAGGTCATGAAACAATAAAACCAAGAAGTTTTTCAGAGTCTGGCTCTTTTGATACTATTTCAGAAACAGAAAATCTTTTTGAAGCTCCTAGAAAAGAAGAACTTTACAAAGCCCCTCATGTTGTTTTTACATTAACTACAGGGAAAAGTCACATTCCAATAGCTTTTGTCAATAAATACCTTTGCTTTAATACTAGCTTCGTTGGTATATCAGCTCCAAAAGAAGATGTCAATGAATTAAAAGAAGTTTACAATAGGTTAAGAGGTGATGCTCAATTATCACAGTTGATGCGTACCCATATTCTCTCTACAAGTTCAAAAGCACTTGTGTATCACGAAACATCTATTGTAAAAGAAGACATAGATTCTTTACCTTATCCTTCAGAAGACAAATATTTAGAACCATCCGAATCGGAGGCAATTATAATAAACGATATTCTTACTTATCAGAAACACCTTGGTAAAGCTATTGATAAGAAAAACCACGGTGCTATACTAGAAGAAGTTGTAAGTAAACAAGAACTACAAGAATTTGGAGTAATCTTCTGCAAAGAACTCAATGGAATTTACGAAAACGACTCTGATAGTTGGCAAGTAGGAGAAGTCATAGAAACATCTAATTTCGTAGCCTACCAATTTGGTTTTGGTTTAAAAGATGAAATGAAAGGCAATTATATTCGTGAACCTTCAGATGAATCAATTGTGAACCTCCTGAAAGATAGTTTGACGAATACAGGAGTTAGTTTCAATAGAATTACGAGGTCTTATAACCACCAAAATGGTTTTGACTGTCTCCTGTTGGTTAAACCAAAATCGAGAAGATACTGGCTCAAATCCATTGCTTTGCGAGATGCTGATGACACATTTATGGATTTAAAGGAAGCTGGATATTAGAAAATGGCAATCAAGTTTAGAAATATAGGAGAAGGAACATCTTCTGATAACAAAGACATTCTGGAATTACTCAGAGAACTGGAAACGTCTGTGAGTGATTTTGTGTCTTCTGATATTTTCCAACGAGACATTTTTGAGTCTAGCGATGAAAATCATTATACAGAGACTTTTGTAAAATTCTTTGAAAACACTTATGTAAATAGCCGATTTTCACTCAAGCAACAATCTTCTTTGCCAAAAAGAAGAAGCGCAGATATTGGAATTCATTTGAAAGCAGATAGCGAACATTATATATTCAATATCGAAGCAAAATTTCTTCCAAGCAGAGATTATGTGAGTGGTAATTATTCTGCCATTGAAAGATTCAAAAACTGTTTACATGGATTAAGTAATCGAAACCCCGAAAAATGTAAACTCTTGCTCCAAAGTTCAATCATCGCATACAAGAAAAGTGGAGAGTTTAATAACCATCAAGAATCTATAAATGGGGAAATACAAAATCTCTCCGTAAATGAATCTGAGGAAACAAATATTTGGGAGGAATCAGAAAAATTAAAAAAGGTATATTTCAAAGATACAGCTCGTCTTAAATCAATCCATGGAAGAGAGAATCAGGGAAAAATAACTCTTCATCATTTTTGGATTGAGCTTCCCTAAATCTTAAAACAAGAGCTGGAAGTAAGTATATTTCCCTAATCCAGCATCGGAAAGCACCAAAGTAAAATCATACTCATACTCATAGAGTTTGCTTAGTTTGTCAATAGTTTGAGTTTTCCCATCCTCAAAAACTTCATACAAATTCGGGAAAATATAGTGTGATTTTATCTCGTTCATCAATTCTGATTTTGTGGAAATCAAAGACAACCAATATTCACAATCAGAAATATGAGTAAAAGAGAAGCTACGACCTTGAAGAATATCTAGGAACGAATCCAGTTTTTCAAACTCTTGTATATTTACATTTCAAACAGCTTTCAGCTATAAAATCCAGCAAAAGGAATGTTCCCATTATCGAAAAAACTGATTCTCGCATCAAAATCTCCACGCAGGCAACAGCTTTTGGCAGATTTGGGCTTCGAATTTGAAGTTCGATTGAAAGAGATTGACGAGGCCCAACGGAAATTTTGATTGAAATAATAAAAAAACAAATCAGTCAACAACCTTCCCAATTTCCATTTTCCTCTTCCCGATAGAAACAGCTTTTTCGAGTTTTTCCCTGTCCATTTTTAGTGTGGCAAGCTCCTTTTCCTAACAATTCGACCACATAAATGAGTGCATCTTGGTCGCAATCTGTCAGTATTTTATGGATTTTGAGCAAATCGCCAGAAGTTTTCCCTTTTGTCCATATTTCATTGCGAGAAGTCGAGTAGAAAGTCGCCAAGCCAGTTTCCATAGTTTGCTGAAATGCCTGTTCATTGGCATAACCCAACATCAGAATCTGGTTGGATTTCACTTCCTGAACCACCACGGGAATCAATCCGCCCCGCTTTTCAAATTGCATTTTGATTTCCTTACCTTCTTCGAGCAATTTATTCTCCATCCGTTTCCCCATCTACTTCCCCATTGTCAAACAAGCCTTCCGTAGCGTCCAAAACATCCCAAGTGTGGTCGGCAAGCAAGTTCACTTTTGCAATATATTTCTGAAATTTCTTGCTCCTTCCCCATTCATCTGGCGCAATCATAGATAAGCGCATCCGAAGTTTCGCTTCTTTGATAAAGGTAATAAGTATGCCCGATGAGTGGCTCAAAAGGAATTTCCGCCAAATAAATCCGTTCGGAAATAATTCTGCGGTCTTTCAAAAGGTTCGCCTGCTTTACCAAAACGTCCATTTGGTCGTAGAGCTGTTGCATTTGATTGTCGGTTTGCTGTTCCATTGCCATTACCGATTTCCCCTTGATTTTTCCCAAATCGTCAGGTCTGATGATTGCCCCGCCAGAAGTATGCGCATAAGGCAACAAGCCTGGAGTTTCCGTGGTTTTCTCCTTCATTTTGTCCAAATCAATTCTGGACACATCAATTTCGTTCGGATTTTTATCTTTCTCTGCCATTTTTAATCAAGATTTTCAGGATTCGAGTTCTTCAGGATTTTCATTCTGAAAACCTGAAAAAATCACAATTTCTTATTTTATTACTTTTAACGCCTCTCCACTTTCAGAATAAATTTAGAGAATCTGTATTTCTTTTGTAATGTGTACTCATTTTTAATTGCTATAACAGCCTTTTTATTTAACCTAATTTCCTAAAAACAGTTTCAAGAAATTGGATTTAATTCAACCAATTAGATATTATTGACAGAAATTTATTATGTAACCTGAAGACTGGCAGGTTCTTCTGGGAGTTGCCACCAACAACACTGCCAGCTTCCCTTGCGCAAACTTTGTCAATATTCACTATTGAATGTGATTTTTAGAATCATTTGCTTATCGTTAATAAGAATTACTATTCAATCTTGTGGGAAATCATTATTTTTACTGCTGATTGAAGTTGAAAACTCCAACTGAAAAAGTATTAGTTTCATAATCTGAATGAATGATTTTTGACATAAAATATCATGAAAAATACACTCTCCATATTTCTCTTTTTCTTTCTGGTTGGATTTCACTCAATCCAAGCCCAAGATACCACAAAGCTTTTCTATAAAACTGGCGAACTGAAAAGTAAAGGCAAACTGGTGGAGAACAAAAAAGAAGGCGAATGGAAATTCTACTATCCGAATGGGAAAGTGAGTGCCATTCAGAACTATAAGTCAGATGCGCTTCATGGCACAAGCGAGCATTTCGATTTCGATGGAAAACAAATTATGTTGGAAGTTTGGAAAAATGATTTGTTAGATGGTTGCGCCAAAGATTTTTATCCGTCTGGGCAAGTGAAAAAAGAAGGCGTTTATAACGAAGGAGTATATGATGGGAAATGGCTTTTTTACCATGAAAATGGCAAACTCCGCCAAGTCGGAAATTACGAACAAGGTTTGCCAAATGGCGAGTGGGAATTCTACGATGAAAATGGCGTGATTATGCAGAAAGGAAAGTACGTCAATAATTTAGAAGAGGGTTTTTGGCAACTATTCGATCAGGAAGGGAAGGTTTCCTACGAAGGAAATTACAAAAAGGGCAAGAAAATTGGCACTTGGTATCAGTACAAAAAATCAGGAAAGAAGAAGGAGTGGAAGTATTAGTTTTGCTAAAGCCTGATTGATGTTTTACGCAAGTCAATGAGCGGTAATGTTGAAATTTGCAGATTTGAAAATGTGTAAATTTGCGAATGAATAATTGTTTTGTTTTCCAATCTCGAACAAAACTAGCTACTTACCTGAATAATGGGTTTAAACATTTGATTATCAACAACTTAATCGCATTATTTTTTGAGGATTCAAAAATTGAGATTTCATGTATTGCACTATTTTTAGATTTAATCAAAAACCTTATGGAAATAATTCGACTAAATTTAATAATATTAAAGCATTGATTACCATGTGCTTAAATCATTCTTAATTCTTAATTCTTAATTTCTCCAATCCACAATTGTACTTATCAAATACGTAACTCATAATTGGAGTTACTTGAAGATACTCCTCTTTTCAATTAAACTTATAGCGTACAATATGAGCTTTACTCTATCCAACCGTTTTTGAAAAAACTGATTTTGAGATGCTTGTAAATTAGTATCCTTCATTTTCCTCGAATCTGAGGATTCGATAACTGTCAGAACTGAGGTTCTGACAGGCACGGAACGAACTGATTTATTATCGAAATGTCAAACAGTCGGGTAGAGTACATGAATTTACCAATATCGAAATGGATTTTGCTGGAAATCCGCATATCTTCACATTTCCAAGTTTGCACATTGTTTCGCTTTACATCGAATGACTTAAAGAATATCTACAAAAGCTATAAATTTCCAATCATAAAATACCCAAAACCTTGCTCCTAGAAATAAAAAATGTCTCCAAATTTTACGCAAATCACACCGCTCTCAACGATGTGAATTTTTCAGTTCCCGAAGGCGGGATTTTTGGCTTGCTTGGTCCGAATGGCGCAGGGAAAACCTCGCTTATCCGAATCATTACGCAAATTACTGCAGCTGACAAAGGAGAAGTCAGGTTTATGGGCGAACTTTTAAAACGGGAACACATTGAACAAATGGGTTATTTGCCCGAAGAACGTGGGCTTTACAAGAAGATGAAAGTGGGCGAGCAACTCCTCTATTTAGCTCGTTTAAAGGGAATGCCAAAAGACGAAGCCAAAGAGAAAATCAGAAATTGGTTGGAGAAATTTGAAATTCAGGCTTGGTGGAACAAGAATATTGAGGAATTGAGCAAGGGAATGCAACAGAAAATCCAGTTCATTGCCACGGTTTTGCACCAACCCAAACTCATTATTCTCGATGAGCCTTTTTCTGGTTTCGACCCAATTAACACGGCAATGGTTCGGAAGGAGATTCTGAAACTCCGAGAGCAGGGAAGCACCATTATTTTCTCCACGCACAGAATGGAATCGGTAGAGGAATTATGCGATGAAATTGCCTTAATCCATCGCTCCAAAAAGATTTTAGGTGGCAAGAAAAAGGAAATCAAGCAAGCCTATAAATCCAACACTTATTGGTTGGAGACAGAGAAAATGATTGCCCCGACTCCACAGTTATTCGAGATTCAGGAATCGGGAATGGGCGAACATGAGTTCCACAGAACGAAAGTGAAACTGCTGGAAGGAACTCCAAACGATTTGCTTTCTAACATTATTTCCTCGCAAAACGTAATCCACTCACTCCAAGAAAATATTCCGAGCATGAACGATATTTTCATTTCCGTAGTAGGCGAAGAGGAAGCCAAAGCCGTTTTGGGTGGATAGAGGAAGAAGGAGGAAAGAGGAAAGAGGAAAGAGGAAAGAGGAAAGAAGAAAGAGAAATGACTCTTTTACTCTATCGAAAACAGTTCGAGAGTACAAGAAAACAATAGAGATTAGGTAGTCGTAAGTGAGTAATACTAAGTACAAAATAGAAAGTCGGATGGTCAATGCCAATAGTAAATTACGTATTGATAATCAGCATCTTACAAAAGATAAGATGTTACGATAATTTCGTCTGACTACTTAATTCGAACAAATCAGCACAAGCGAACGCTCAATGCTGTCCGCTTAAGAAAATTGGGATAGGACTCACGTCCTACCCTAAATATATTCCGTCCCTTTGGGACTTCATTTGAGTTCCAAAGAGACGACAAACCCTTAGCTTGGCACGTCAGCTAAGTAAAAACTATTACGGTTGACTTTCCTCACAATCTCTCATCGTTTTTTCCCCAATGCAAGAAAGAACTATCGCACTACAGAATCAATTATAATATCTTTCCTCTTTCCTCCTTCTTCTTTCCTCCTTCTTCTTTCCTCTTTCCTCTTTCCTCTTCCCTCCTTCTTCTTTCTTCTTTCTTCTTTCCTCCTCTTTCCTCTTTCTTCTTTCCTCTTTCCTCTTTCCTTCTTCTTTCCTCTTTCCTCTTTCCTCCTTCTTCTTTCCTCCTTCCTCTTTCCTCCTTCCTCTTTCTTCTTCTTTCTTCTTTCCTCCTTCTTCTTTCCTCCTTCCTCCTTCTTCTTTCCTCTTTCCTCTTCTCACTCATCTAATTGAAGTACAAAACAACAAAACATAAATCATCATTTTCCACTCAAAACTTGCATTTGCATTCGATTTCTGAAAAAGTAAACAGTTTTCCACGAAATATTCATATTTTTATGTGATATATATTATTGTAAGTCATTCCTTTTGGAATTGCTTTGACTGTGCTTTTAGGAAAATGAAAAAACTAACTACGCATTTACTATTATTTGTCTTTCTGTCTTTATTTTTTGCTCAAACTGCCTTTTCGCAGAACAAGCAAGTCAGCTTTACCGTGCTTTCTACCGATAAGGGACTTTCGCAAAAGTCTGCCTTGGCAATTTTCCAAGATTCGAGAGGCTATATTTGGGTTGGCACACAGAATGGATTGAATAAGTTCAACGGCTATGATTTTGAGGTTTTTCAGAACGACCCAAAAGACCCGAATTCGCTTATTGGAAATGCGGTAAATGCCATTTCCGAAGACAATGAGGGGAATATTTGGATTGGCACGGAAGGAAGTGGATTGAGCATTTACAATTACAAAAGCAATACGTTCAGGAATTTGGTAGCTGGGCAAGAAAACAGCATCAGCAACAATAATATCTCCTTCATTCATCAAGCTCCTGATGGAGTAATCTGGATTGCCACCGCAGGAAACGGCATTGATACGTACCACCCGAAAACCAAGAAATTTATCCACCATGGTTTCGATGGGAACGACCCGAGCAGGTTGCGCTCCCAATACATTAAGCAAGTGATGACCGACAGCAAGGGAAACCATTGGGTCGCCAACGATGCAGGGTTGACCAAAGCCACTTGGCAAAATGAGGAAACGCTACTTTTCAAAACCTATTTGCCCGAACCCGAAAACCCGAATGGGTTGCCAAACACTTATGTCAAAGCCGTTTTGGAAGACTCGAAAGGAATACTTTGGGTAGCTTCCGATGGTGGGTGGAGCAAATTCAATCCGATTACCGAACAGTTTACCAACTATTCCCACGACCCAAATGACCCCAATTCTCTATCCAACAATTACGTAAAAACTTTGGGAATTGACCGAAGAGACCGAATTTGGGTAGGTTCTGATGGCGGAGTGAGTGTTTTTGACCAATCCAAAAATAGATTTACAACCTACAAGGCGAATACGGAAATTCCCAATAGCCTAAGTAATAACTATGTGAAATCCATTTTTGTAGATGAAATTGGTGCAGTTTGGATTGGAACAGACGATGGTGTGAATCTCCATGACCCCAAAAAAGAGCAATTCGAGCTGTACAGATTTGCGGTTGGAGATGGGAAATACGAATTTTCGAGCAATAATATCATTTCCATATTTCAGGACAGCAAAAACAAACTTTGGGTCGGGACGGATAAGGGAATCAACATCTACGATTTCAAAACTAGAGAAGTCGTTCAGATTCAGAAAAATCCGAACGGCAAAAACTCACTCACAAACAATACTGTAAAAGACATTCACGAAGATAAAAACGGCATTTTTTGGATTGGAACAGATTATGGACTCAACAAAATCACTTTTGAAGGAAATTACAAAAACTACCAAGTAGAATCTTTTGAGTATGAACAAGAAGGCTCGCAATCTTTGAGCAACAATTCAATTGTAACGGTTTACGAGGCTGAAAATGGAAAATTATGGATTGGCACTTGGGGCGGAGGTGTGAATGTGTTCGACAAGAAAAGCAAGACCTTCAAACGCTACCAACTGAAAGATAATTTAGGTTTAGGGAGCGACCAAATTCATAGTTTATACGAAGATAGCAACGGAATTATGTGGATTGGAACTCGCTCTGGACTGAGTAAATACAATGAAGCAAGCGATACTTTTACCAATTTTTTGATGGACGAGAACAATGACAAAACCTTGAGTAACGACTGGGTTTTGTCTCTCGCTTCTGCTGGCGAAGATGCACTTTGGGTAGGCACAAATGGCGGTGGAGTCAATAAATTCAACACGATTACGGGCGAGGTGAAAGGCATTCTCAGAAAGAGGGAATGCCACACGGAGAGGTTCAGAGCATTTTGGTTGCCGAAAATGGCGATGTTTGGATGAGTGCCAGCATCGGGCTGATTCGCTACGATACCAAATCAGACAAATATTACATATACGATGTGAGTGATGGCTTGCAAGGTTATTCTTTCTATCTGAATTGTGCTTTCCAAAGTGCCAAAGGCTATATGTATTTCGGAGGAAGTAAAGGCTTCAACCGCTTCATTCCCAGTGAAGTAGAACCTAATTCTTTCGTACCTCCAGTTTATATTTCCAAGTTGGATTTGTACGGAAAATCCATTTCCCCGAATCTAAACCCTAGTTTGCTCAACTCGGTAATCTCCCAAACTGAACAAATAGAACTCTCCCATAAAGACGATTTTCTGCGGTTCGAGTTCGAGGCTTTGAACTATCGGAATGCTTTCAAAAACAAATATGCCTACAAGCTCGAACCGCTCCAAAAGGAATGGGTTTACACCTCGGCAGACAGGCGAGATGCGACTTACACGAGTTTGAATCCTGGCGAATATGTTTTCAAGGTAAAAGCCTCGAACAATGACGGAATTTGGAACGAAACTCCCACGGAACTCAACATCACAATCCGACCGCCTTGGTGGGAAACTCCGCTGGCGAGAATACTTTTTGCATTGGTTTTGATTGGATTGACCTATTTGTTTTACCGATGGAGAACCGCCAACTTGAGGAGAAAGAAAGAAAACTTGGAGAGGTTGGTAGAAGAAAGAACCAACGACTTGAAAGGAGCAAATATAGATTTGCAATCCAAAAACGAGGAAATTGTAGTCCAAAACGAAGAATTGCAACAGCAATCTGAAGAAATTTCTGCCCAAAGAGATAAAATTGAAGCGCAACACCATGATTTGGAAACGGCTTACAAAGACATCAGCATTGTCAGCGAAGTTGGGAAAGATATTACAGGAAGCCTTTCGCTTAACCGAATTTTCGAGGAAGTTTACAAAGATGTAAACCTATTGATGAATGCACCAACCTTTGCCATTGGCGTTTATAACGAAGAAGAAAACAGCTTAGAGTTCATTGAAATTGACGGAAAGGGGAAGGCGGTTTCCTCTTCAAAGGATTTTCTCAATCGGAAAGATTTACTTTCTGTTCAGGTTTTCAAAGAGAACAAAAGTATTGTGATTGAAAATTTCGCAGATGAATTTCCTAACAAATCCAGCGAATCGCAATCCATCATTTACTTGCCGTTGAACTCCAAAGGAAAGAAAATTGGCGTGATTACGGTGCAAAGCCCGAAAGCAAATGCCTACAATGAAAGGCATTTGACCATTTTGGAAACTCTGGCATCTTATGCGGCAACTGCTTTGGACAACTCGATTGCCTACGAAATCATCAACACCAAAAACAAGATGATTACCGATAGTATTCGCTATGCGCAAACTATTCAGGAGGCAATTCTTCCTACAGAAATCAAATTAAAGTCTGCTTTCAAAGACCATTTTGTGCTTTTCAAACCAAAAGATATTGTGTCTGGAGATTTCTACTGGCATATTTCTGTCAAGAATGAAGAAACTGGCAAAGACTTGCACTATGTTGCCACGGTAGATTGCACAGGACATGGCGTTCCTGGTGCATTTATGTCTATGATTGGAGCGAGAATTTTGAACGAAGTCGTGATTGAAAAAGGACACAGAAGTCCTGCCAAGATTTTGGAGTTGATGAACGAAAGCGTAATTATTGCGCTCAAACAAGACAGTTCCAACAAGTACGCCAACATGGATGGCATGGATTTGTCGCTTTGCCTACTGGAGAAAGATAATGAAAATGAAACGAAATTAACTTTCGCTGGCGCAAAATCTGCCATTTATATCCATAGAAATAAAACAAATGAAATAGAGCGAGTTTCTGGAGACAAACGTGCCATTGGCGGTTTGCAAAGACGCACAAAACCATTCGAGAACTTTGAGTTGACTTTATTTGACAATGATGCGCTCTATTTAATCACTGACGGTTACATGGACCAGAATGGAACTACTCACAAAAAATTCGGGAGACAACATTTCTTGGAACTCTTGGAGAAATGTGCCGATATGCCTATGCAATCGCAAAAAGAACTGCTCGAAACTGCACTTATGAAGCATCAAGAGAATGCCGAGCAACGAGATGATATTACGGTTTTGGGGATAAGGACTTGAAATAAGTCAAAAGTGCCAGTTTGAAGTAGTGCGAGATTCCCTTCTTGCGCAAGTTATTCTTCTGGGAAGAAGAATCTACATAAAGGAAAACCACCGCATCGGAAAGTGGACTTTCCAATGCGGTGGTTTTGTAGGGAAACAAGACAACCTAGCCTGCTATTTTCAAATCTTGCCGAAAAGTCTTAAAGAAAAAATCGTTGGCAAACTCCTCTCTCGAAAGTGTATCTAAATTTTGGGCAGACTGCTCAAAATAAGACTGATACGCTCTGCTTTCCTTCTGCTTCGGCTTCACTAAGTTCATTAGACTTGCCGAAAGTGTTTTTTTCTGTTTCATGAGTTAAACTGCTGTAAAATTTGTACTAAAATAAAAGTTATTTGCTTAAGTAATTCTCAAAATTATATTTTGTAAGATGTTGTTTGAGCCTTACTCAGAATTATAGAATGAATGTGGTTTTTGTTCTATCATATACATTCTATACCGCCATTTGCCGTATTTTTTACCGTTCTCCATTAAGACAATTCAGTCTCTGGGTCGGGCAACTTTTCTTCTGCTTTATGTGTTAAACGAGAAGTTAATTGTACTAAATTATCTACCAGTAAATACATAACGGGAACAATTACGAGCGTCAGGAATGTGGCGAAAACCAATCCGTAAATTACAGTCCAAGCCATTGGTCCCCAGACGGCTGCGTTTTCTCCGCCCATATAAATATCTGCATCGAAAGTGGCAAAGAAGCCGAAAAAGTCAATATTCAAGCCAGTTGCCAATGGGAACAATCCTAAAACTGTGGTAATTGCCGTGAGCAAAACGGGTCGTAGTCTGGTAAATCCAGCCTGAACCAAACACTCTATAAATTGTGTGGAATTCAGGTGGTCATCTTCGCCCAAACCCAATTCGGTTTTCATTCTCTCACGAGTCAATTCTGTATAATCCACCAATACAATTGCATTGTTTACAACCACTCCTGCCAGAGAAATAATTCCCACTCCAGTCATCACAATTACGAAATCGTCTCCAAAAAGTGTCAATCCTAAGAAAACGCCAATCAAACTGAAAACCACGGCCGCCAAAATGATGAATGGCTTGGTAATGGAGTTGAATTGCGAAACCAAAATCAGGAATATGGAACAGATGGCAATCATCATGGCTTTTCCTAAAAACGCCATTGATTTTTCCTGCTCTTCCTGCTCGCCAGTAAACTTGAAAGATACGCCTTCGGGCATTTCGTGGTTGTTCAATAAACCTTGAATCTGCGCCACAACTTCGTTCGGATTGTAGCCTTCCAAAACGTTTGAACTGATGGCAATCATTTTGTCCAAATCCTTTCGCTTCACTTCGCCATAGGTTGAGGTAAGTTCCATATCGGCAATGGCAGAAACAGGTACTTGGTGGAACTTGCCTTTGTTGTCTCGGAAAGTGATAATCTGCTCGTTCAAGCGAGTGATTTCGTAACGGTATTCATCTTTCAAACGCAGGTTGATTGGATAGTCATCTTCGCCATCTTTGAATTTGGAAACTTCTTTTCCGTAAATGGCAGTTCTCATTGTGGAAGCAATTAAGCCTGTGGAAAGTCCGTAACGTCTGGCTTTGGCTCGGTTGATGTTCATGAGCAATTCTGGTTTCCCAGTCTGCAACTCCATTTTCAAACCATCGACTCCGCCAATTTTGGCTTGGGCAATTAGGTTTTTAATTTTGTCGGCTTCGTCAATCAACTGCACATAATCCTCTCCAACCACTTCTATATTTACGGGTTTTCCTGTTGGTGGTCCGTCCTGATTTTTATCTACGGTGATTTTCACGCCAATTTCTTGGGCAAATTTGTTCATTTCCTCCGCATAGACATTCATCACATCGAAAGTGGCAATTCCCTCACGCTTTTGGAAATCAATAAATCCAATCGAAATCTTAGATTTATTTGGCGTGATATCGGAACCGCCTTGCTCATTTGGCGGAGCGGTTTCTTTGCCGACATTGGTTACGATAGATTTAATGATGCTTTGGTAAGGCTTCATTATTTCGTAAGTTTTTGCCTCGATTTTCTTGGTCAGTTCATTGGTGGTTTTCACATCTGAACCGAGTGGAGCTTCCACATAGGCATAGACATAAAGCGGGTCGGCATCGGGAAAAAGGATGGTTGCCGGCTGACTCGAACCGAAAAAGGCAATTGAACCGAATAGGAAAAACACAGTTGCTATGAAGAAGAAATAAGGTTTTTTCCCACCCAAAGCAAATTTCAGCACTTTCAAATACACGTTTTCCAAAATGGGCAGAAAGCTTTTCTGAAACCAATAAGTGACTGGTCGGAACACAAACGCATTCCCCAAACTTAATACTCCCAACAGCAAAAATAGATTCCCGTAGGTGTACGTTTCGCCCACAAAATAGGAAATGACGGAGATTATCAGACAACTCACTCCAATAATAGAATAGAGTTTCCAGTTTTTCTGCTTGCTGGAATCATCTACCTTCATGAAAGTTTTGGCAATGACTGGGTTAATGACCAACCCGACAAAAAGTGAGGAAGTCAGCACGATGATAAGCGTAATTGGCAGATATTTCATGAACTCGCCCATCAACCCGCCCCAAAATGCGAGGGGAATAAATGCAGCGAGTGTTGTCATAGTGGAAGTAATGATTGGAACTGCCACTTCGCCAACGCCTTCTTTGGCGGCTTTGACTGGGGAATAGCCTTGTTCCATCAGTCTGTAGATATTCTCAATCACTACAATGGCATTATCTACCAACATTCCGAGTGCGAGAATGAGCCCGAAAAGCACTACGATGTTTACGGAGAAACCGAGCATTCCCAATATCAGGAAGCCCAATAACATAGAAAGTGGAATTGCCATTCCTACGAAAATGGCGTTTCTCAATCCTAAGAAAAAGAACAGCACAACCACTACTAGAATTACCCCAGAAATGATGGAGTTCTCTAGGTTGGAGATTTGTTTTTTCATGTCATCTGCCTGATTGTCAGTAATTACGATATTCAGGCTAGAAGGGAATCTGCGTTCCTTGGCTTCTTCGAGAATTTCCCGAATTTTCTCATCGGCATTGATTAAGTTCTCGCCACTTTTCTTGATTACTTTTACCGAAACTACGGGTTTTCCGCCTTCGGTGGCGAAACTTCCTGTTGCCAAACGGGCGTAGCTATCTCGCTCAATGTAGCTGTCTTTTACTTCCGCCACATCTCGCAAATAAATGCTGTTCTGGTCTTCAGATTTCACAATAATCGTCTCCATCTCCGCCACGTTCTCAAACTCGCCATCTACCCGAAGCGACCTTCTGTAGCCCGATGTGAGAATATCTCCGCCCGACATGGTCATATTTTCGTTGGCAATGGCTTGCTCAATATCTCCAAACGTAACTTTTAAAGATGCCATTTTGAACGGGTCGGCATTGATTTGTATTTCCCGCTCAATCGCTCCTGTGATTTGCACTTTGGAAACTTCGGAAAGGGTTTCTACCTCGTCTTCCAAATATTCGGCATATTCTTTCAGCTTGTCAATTTCAAACTCTCCAGACAAGTTCACAACCATAATCGGAATTTCCGAGAAGTCGATTTCCTGCACTTGTGGGTCTTCATCCAAATCGGTAGGCAAATCTTTTTTGGATTTATCTACGGCATCTTTCACATCTAAAAGTGCCTTCTGAATGTCCACATCTTCGTTGAACTGAATCACGATGGCGGAAACATCTTGCAGAGAGGTGCTTTTGATTTCCTTGATTCCCTTAATCGGCTTGATTTCCTTCTCAATTGGGCGAGTGACCAGGTTCTCAATATCTACGGGCGAGTTTCCTGGGTAAATCGTATTTACATACACGGTCGGCAGGGAAATCTCAGGATATTGTTCCTTGGAAAGTCCAACGTAAGTGAGATATCCGACCACAATAATAATTGCCGTCAGGATAAACACACTCGTGCTGTTCTTTACCGAGAGGGAACTCAATCCGAACTCCCGAATGACTTCTTGTTTTTTATTATTTTCTTCCATTTTTTAGAATAGTATCGAGTATCAATGCGACTCGGCTTAGAGTATTTTGTACCAAGAGATTTATGTTGTCAGTTTTGCTAGTCTCGCATCTTCATTATCCAAGTTCTGTTTGAATGTAAATGGTTGTGTAATTCTTGTAAAACAGAATAAATTTATGGTGCTGCTAAGACCAACAAAGGCGAGAAAATTTGCTTTCTCATTTCCAATCAACGTCTGGCAGGGTCTATCGACCTCTGCCAGCGTTTCCTCAACTTTTACTTCTTCTTTCCTCTTTCTTCTTTCCTCTTTCCTCTTTCCTCTTTCCTCTTTCCTCCTTCCTCTTTCCTCCTTCCTCTTTCCTCCTTCCTCTTTCCTCCTTCCTCCTTCCTCTTTCCTCTTTCCTCCTTCCTCCTTCCTCCTTCCTCTTTCCTCTTTCCTCCAATTCTTATTTCTTCATCGCCATTTCTCCTTCCACCGTTTTCACTTCTTCGCCATCCACCACTTCATTGTAGCCTTTGGAAATCACTTGGTCGCCTGCTTTCAAACCTTCTTTTACCAGTGTTTTTCCTTGGTAAGATTGCCCAACCTTAATAGTTGTTTTCACGACTTTTTTATCTCTGACCACGTACAAAAATCTATCTCCAGAAGCAGACTGCTGAATCAGGTTGGAAGGAACTGCCTGCGCATCTTTCTTCTCAAAATCCTTAATTTTTACAACTGCCATGGAGTTTGGTTTTAGAAATCCATTTTTGTTGTCCACGTTCATTTCTATGCGGAAAGTTCGGTTGACTGCATTGATTGTTCTGCCTACCAAGTCGATTTTCACGGGCATTTCCTCGCCAATGGCTGGGAAAGAAACCAATACTTCATCGCCTTTCTGCACTTGTTTGGTGTAGGATTCGGAAACTTCTGCGCTGATTTCCACCTTTCTCAAATCCACGACTCGGGCAATGGGCATGGCTGGATTTGCCATTTCGCCCACATTCATGAAAAACTCATCTACCGTGCCTGCGATTGGGGCTTTCACATAGGAATTTCCCAATTGCGATTTTTGCGTGGCAATGGAACGCTCCAAAGCTTCTACATTATTTTTTGCTTGGAGATATTGAATTTCCGAGCCAATTTTCTGATTCCACAAATTTTCTTGTCTTTTGAAAACCGTTTGAGCCAAATCTAACCGAGTTTCGATTTCGGCAATGGAGTTTTGCAAAACGGCCGCATCAATCTGGAAAAGATTCTGCCCTGCACTCACTCGCTGTCCTTCCTCCACAAACTTGCGAATAATCACGCCACTTGCTTTTGGAAAAACCTGCACATTCTTGTCGGATTTCACATCGCCTTGCACTTCAATAAAATGCTCGAAATCTTTGTTCTCCACCATGAAAACTTCTACTTGGCGGAGTTGGTCTTCTTCGGAAATGCCTTTTGCTAAATTGATTTCGTTCTCCAGAGTGCTGATTTGCGTGTTCAATTCGGCACTTTGCTTCTTGAGTTCCATCAGTTTTTCTTGCTTGGCTTCTACCGTGTTGGGTTCTTCGCCTCCACAGGCAGTGAGTAAAAAGGCGAGGGCAATTAGGGAAAAAATATGTTTCATTTTATTTAGTATCAAGTAGTGAGTATTTGGTAATGAGATTTTTGAGTTATTCTAAGTGCGTTCAGTAGATAAAAGAGGAAAGAAGAAAGAAGAAGGAGTTTAGAATTTCAAAACCATTGTATTTATTTTAGTCTTTTGAGTATATCGGTTTAGGTCGCCTAAATTTTTCATCAGGAATTGTTGGTCTCGCTCAGAGTCCTTTACTGCTTAGAATCTTAGCTTAAGCCCTTTTTTCAATTATTATCCATCGAAATAACTAAGTGCTAAGACCAACAATGGCGGTAAGTTTAGTATATCAAAACCATTGTATTTATTTTAGTCTTTTTTCTTCCTTCTTCCTTCTTCCTTCTTCCTTCTTCTTCTAAATTATTCAGTCAATTTCCCCAACGCCTTATCATAATTCACTTTGGCAATCAGCGCATCATAAAGTGCCGAGAAATAATTATTTTGCGCATTGAGCAAATCGGTTTCGGCATTATTGATTTCCATACTGGAACCTACGCCTTCCTTATATTTGATTTGCGATTTATCGACTACTTTTTTCGCCAACTCCATGTTTTCAGATTGCGACTCCAATGTGCTGATTGCATTGTTCAAATTGATGAGTGCATCTTTCCGCTCCCAATCAATGGTTTTTTTCAGGTGAACAATGCTCAAATCTGTTCTCTGCAATTTAATTCTTGCCTGTTGGATTTGGTATTTCTTGCGGAATCCATCGAAAATCGGGACGTTTATCTGTAATCCAACCGCACCGTTTCTGAACCAAGTGTCATCATTGAACTTAAAGAAGTCGAATTCGGGAGAACCCATATTGTAGCCTGCGCTTCCGAACAAGTTTATTGTTGGGTAATAGCCCACTTTGTAGCGTTTTTCATCCAAAACATCAATTTCCCTTTGTACTTGGTAAACCGCATATTCTGGTCGGAGGGAATAGTCAATCGATTCGCTTTCGAGAATGGAAGTGTTCATGGTAACATCTGTGAGTGTGGCAACCAAAGTCAGGTCTTCGTAAACGGGCATTCCCATCTGGTATTTCAACAAATTCAGGTTGCTCTCCACAAATCTGTTCAGGCGGATTTGCTCATTTTCGAGGTTGTTATAAGTCACTTGGAGTTTATCTACATCCAATTCTTCTACAAAACCATTATCGTACATGGCTTTGGTTTCTCTGAGAAGTTCTGAAATTCGCTTGATGTTTTCCCCAATAATTCCCTGCCTTTCTTTCATGACCAAAACTCCGTAGTAGATTTTGGTAATTCCAGCCACTACTTCAGATTTGGCTACGTCAATTGCCTTTACCGACAATTCTGTGTAAGTATCGGCTGCTTTTAATCCCAAAAAGTAAGTTCCATCAAAAAGAAGCTGATTTAGATTGACTCCTGCATTTCCCTGATATTTTGGGGCGAATTCTACAGGAACAAAATCATCTCCAGTAATCCCTGGCGGTCTTTGGTCTGCGGGAATGATTGCTGCAGGGAGCAAGCTTATAGGGACTTTATAATTCCAAGTCGTCTGAATATCTGCGCTAGAGCTGCGGTAAACCCATTGCCTTCACTTCTCCGACTTGTGCCTTGGCAACTTCCACATCCAAGCGAGCATTTATCATGTTCACGTTGGTTTTGAGCGCATAATCTATGCACTGTTCCAAGGTCATTGCCTGTGTAGAAGTGGAGTCCTGCGCCTTTGCTTGCACAAAAAGCAGGAAAAAACTCACTCCAACAAAAAATAATTTAAACGATTTCATAATAGTATCAAGTATCAAGTAGTTAGTATCAAGAAAGGATTTTTAGATTCTAAATAAGTTTTAAAAATCAATTTCTCATATCTAAAATCTATTTTCTTTTATCTGTTTCAAAAATCAACTTGCTTGTTGAGTTTCTTTAGAATATTGCTCGAAAAGCTCTCGTCCTTTTTTTGTGGTAATTCCATAAACAAAGTGGTCAAAAATCTGCATTTGAACTTCAGTTAAATCATACTCACTACTTGGGAAAATCTCTGGATTGAAACCCGATTCAACCTGAACCATTCTCAATCGGGAAACTATATCCACATTTACCTCTTTTCTGAACAAACCAGATTCCTTTCCTCTTTCTAAAGACTCCTTAATGGAGGAATTGAAACACTTCTCCTTCATCTCCAAATACATTTTCCAACCTTCGGAATGGTATTTCTTCAAGTCGAACAGCAGGCTTGGGTTCATATCCTTCACTTGTTGCCTAAGCATTTGCGAAATCAACACCAACTCGTGAATCTCATCTCTTGCATCTTTCTGAAAGAAAAGAATCTTGTGGTGGTCTTGCTCCATAATAAACCGAACAGCTTCTTTTACAATTTCTTTTTTGTCTTTGAAGTGCAGGTAAATCGTTTTTTTGGAGATGGCAATCTTGTTGGCAATGTCATCCATAGTTACGCTACGAACGCCATATCGCTGAAACATCGCAGCTGTTTTTTGTAGTATTTCTTCTCTCATTTGTGGTTGCTCCATTCTTAGTGCGGGCAAAACTACGGAAACTTTAAACACATTCAAAGTTTCCGTAGTTTTATTTGTTTCCTTTTTTAAGATTTAAATTATGCAATCGGTTGAGAATTGTATTTCTTAGAATATGTTTGAAACGAAACTTAGCTAAGATTGCAAATTTCGCAATTAGGTGACGAAAGAATGAAAATAAGAGAATCAGGTGTGATTTTTTTTGTGTTTTGTCATGTCGAGCTTGCGAGACAACTATCTCACAAGACGATAAGATAGTTCCCTCCTAAAGTCGGGTCGGATGGCCGATGCCATGACAAAAAACGCATCTTTTTTTTTGAACACCTACTTTAATTAATTGATTTTCAATTCGTTGATTATTTCGTAATAATTCAGTAAAATCATTTCAAACATACTCTTATTGTTGATTGTGTTAGAAATCTCATTATTAGCCAAAAAAAACCACAGCAAGCCGAAGCTCACTGTGGTTTTCAATGCTTGAATCTCCAACCTTGCTAAGTTGACAATTCGATATTCTCTACTTCACAAGAACTCTTCTAGTAAGAATTCCCGCTTCGTTTTGCATTCTCACAACATAAATTCCAGATTGGATTGAATTGATTTCCACGTTTTGGATTTTATTGTTCGTTGCTTGGAAAATTACCTTTCCGCTCAAATCATAAACTGAAATATTAGATTCCGCAGATTTCACATTGGCAAACTGCAAAAAAATAGCAGATTCGTTAGCGAAAATATTCACTCCAAACTTCGCCAAATCGTCTGCTAAGTCAGTTACCAAATTGCTAGATGTTGCAAAGTCATTTCCATTTCCAGCCAAATCCTGAACCTTGTCTGCAGGAAGTGTCAAAGCGATTGGGTTGCCGAAAGTAGTTACTGTTATAGTTACTTCATAAACCGTAGCTGAAATTCGATTGACTTTAGTTACTGAAGCTCCTCCGCCTATAATCACAAAATCAGTAGAGTTCACACTAGTAGTATCAATCTCCTCGCTGAAAGTTACTGTATAAACAATGCTTGGATTTTCTGTGCCATTTACTGCATTTGTAGTAATCGTAGCAGTTGGGCCGCTTGCATCTACTTCAAAGCTTGTTTGAGTGGCTGCGGTGTTTCCATTTCCAGCCAAATCGTTGGCAACATTTGCATTTACATTGATTGTAACTGTTCCAGTTGCTGTTGGCGTAATGTCTGCTGTGTAAAGACTTGCGCTTTCAACTATGAAATTAGTTGCTGTTGCATTTCCTAAAGAAATATCTCCAAGCGTAAAACCTGTTACATCTTCGCTAAACTCGAAAGTAATTTTGCTTGCTACCGATCCTGTTGTAGAGGTTGGAGTTCCTAAAATGGCAACTGCTGGCGGTGTATTATCGGTTGCGCCACTCGCCTCAATTTCAACAGTATCAGTTTGTTCTCCATCCTCTATTCCGTTCTTTACCGAGCTGATGGAAACGATAATAGTCTCCGCTGGCTCCTCAATTCCGTCTGCAAGAGCAATAATTGTAGTTGTTCCTGACGTGCTTCCTGCGGTAATGATTATGCTATCAGCCAAGGCAGTGTAGTCAGAACTATTTGCTGTTCCTGCAAAAGAGAGTCTTACAATCGCATCTGCAGTAGTTGTAGCAGAAAGTGTGGCAGTAACCGTGGCAGTTCCTCCATTTTCCGAGATTGATTCTTCGGCAATATTGAGTGTAACCATCGGCATAAATACTGGGAACACATCCTCGTTGAAAACCTGTGGCAACACCTGAAGGCTTGCGTTGAATCTCGTGGCAATTCCTCTGACGGTTCCCGTCCCAGAAGGAACAAGCTCTCCTGCGAAAGAGGCATCATTGTCGGTTCTGACGGTAATTGTGTCCAGCCCGATGTTGATCGGCTGGTCTCCGCCACCGCCACCATTGTCCCCAAACACAGTCGTGCCATCGCTGTTCACGAAGTTCACATTGGCAAAAGACACCAGCTCAGATTCGTATTGGTCATAATTCGTTCTGTATTCGGCAATGGTAATCATTTGGTAGGCGGGCAAAGTTCCCGTTCCCCGAGTTTCCACCGCAGTTGTCTCATCAATTCCATTTACCTGAATCACATCCCCGAAAGTAGCTATTTCTCCTCCGTTCAAATTCACTCTTATGGAGTCTCCTCTCGTAAGTGAAGAGTTCGCATTGAATCTTAACACGATTCCTGCAGTTTCATCCTGGACGGTTATGTTTCTCAAACTCCCTGTGTTGTCTGGAATAGAGATTACTACTGCCTCAATAAACAAATCTGTAGTAACATCTACAGCAGTTCCCGTATATAAAGCTCGGACTGTGGAAATATTGGTCGCTGTGGAAACGGGCGTATCATCATCATTGATTGTGATTGTTACTGAGTTTGTTGTTCCAGTTTGGATAGCAGGGTTTGTACTTGCTATGGAAACAATTGCCGTCTCATTCCCTTCCGTGTCAGAATCATCCACGCTACTGATTGTGGTCGTTCCCGTGGTGTTTCCTGCCGTGATTGTGATGGAAGCTCCGCCAGTATAATCTGCCGTAGTCGTTGCCGTTCCAGCATAAGCCAAGCTTACAGTTACATCTACCGTGGTGTCTGTGCTCAAAGTAGCAGTTACCGTGGCTGTCCCTCCGTTCTCATTGATCGATGAATTATCAGCAGAAAGGCTTACCGAAATCAATGGAGCTGTAGTACTAGCAAAGACGTCTTCGCTGAAAACCTGCGGGAATATTTGGGCAGTCCCCCCGAAAATGGCGGCAATTCCTCTTACCGTTCCCGAACCGCTTGGCACGATTTCACTGGCAAATGGCGCACCACTGCCAGTTCTGACAATTGTAGTATCGCTTCCGATGAAAATCTCCTGATTTCCGCTCATCGTCTCCGTTCCGTCTGCATCTACGAAAGCCACATTGCTGAACGCAACCAATTCAGATTCGTAATTCGAGTAGTTCGCAACGAACTCGGATATTGTGAGTGTCTGATAAGCTGGCAAATCGGTTGTGCCTCGGCTTTCCACGCTTGTCGCTTCTTCCAATCCGCCCACCTGAACCAAGTCGTTGAAATCCGTAATTGTTCCGCCATTCAGATTCACTCTCACGCTGTCTCCTCTGCTGATGGAATGCGTGGCATTGAATCTTAGGGCGATTCCCGCAGTGGCATCCTGCAAAACGATGTTCTGATTGTTGGTATTGTTAGGAGTGGAAATGACCACGCCAGTTATGAAAGTATCGTCCGAGAAAACAACATTGTTGGTCCCGTCATACAAAGCACGGAGTTGGGCGATTGTTAAGTCTGTAGTTGCGGTGCTTGCAAAAATATCCTCGCTGAAAACCTGCGGGAATATTTGGGCAGTCCCCCCGAAAATGGCGGCAATTCCCCTTACCGTTCCCGAACCGCTTGGCACGATTTCACTGGCAAATGGCGCGCCACTGCCAGTTCTGACAATTGTAGTATCGCTTCCGATGAAAATCTCCTGATTTCCGCTCATCGTCTCCGTTCCGTCTGCATCTACGAAAGCCACATTGCTGAACGCAACCAATTCAGATTCATAATTCGAGTAGTTCGCAACGAACTCGGATATTGTGAGTGTCTGATAAGCTGGCAAATCGGTTGTGCCTCGGCTTTCCACGCTTGTCGCTTCTTCCAATCCGCCCACCTGAACCAAGTCGTTGAAATCCGTAATTGTTCCGCCATTCAGATTCACTCTCACGCTGTCTCCTCTGCTGATGGAATGCGTGGCATTGAATCTTAGGGCGATTCCCGCAGTGGCATCCTGCAAAACGATGTTCTGATTGTTGGTATTGTTAGGAGTGGAAATGACCACGCCAGTTATGAAAGTGTCGTCCGAGAAAGTAACATTGTTGGTCCCGTCATAAAAAGTTCGGAGTTGGGCGATTGTTAAGTCTGTAGATGCGGTGCTTCCAAAAACATCCTCGCTGAAAACCTGCGGGAATATTTGGGCAGTCCCCCCGAAAATGGCGGCAATTCCCCTTACCGTTCCCGAACCGCTTGGCACGATTTCACTGGCAAATGGTGCACCACTGCCAGTTCTGACAATTGTAGTATCGCTTCCGATGAAAATCTCCTGATTTCCGCTCATCGTCTCCGTTCCGTCTGCATCTACGAAAGCCACATTGCTGAACGCAACCAATTCAGATTCGTAATTCGAGTAGTTCGCAACGAACTCGGATATTGTGAGTGTCTGATAAGCTGGCAAATCGGTTGTGCCTCGGCTTTCCACGCTTGTCGCTTCTTCCAATCCGCCCACCTGAACCAAGTCGTTGAAATCCGTAATTGTTCCGCCATTCAGATTCACTCTCACGCTGTCTCCTCTGCTGATGGAATGCGTGGCATTGAATCTTAGGGCGATTCCCGCAGTGGCATCCTGCAAAACGATGTTCTGATTGTTGGTATTGTTAGGAGTGGAAATGACCACGCCAGTTATGAAAGTATCGTCCGAGAAAACAACATTGTTGGTCCCGTCATACAAAGCACGGAGTTGGGCGATTGTTAAGTCTGTAGATGGCGCATCATCATCAGTAATTGTAATCGTTACCGAATTTGGTGTGCCAATGGCAATCATTGGTGCAGTTGCTGTAATTGTGCCAATTATAGTCTCGTCTCCTTCGTTTAAGGCATCGTTCACAGCAGTTACTGTGATAGATGTAGTTGTAGAGCCTGCTGGAATTGTCAAGGTCATTGGCAGAGAGCTGGATGTATAATCTGCAATGGCAGTAGCCGTTCCTCCAATCGTAAATCCATCTAAAGTAATTGCTACTGTAGTATCTTTATTTAGTGTTGCTGTAATAGTAGCTAAACCGCCATCCTCATTGATTGTGGTGTTGTCAACCGAAAGGGTTACGGTTACTGGGGTTGGAGTACCAGAGTCGTCTCCACTTATTCTGATATTGTCAATAGAAATATCTTCGTCTCCAGAGTTTAGGGCAAATGTAATTCTAATGTTCATAAGGGAACCCGTGCCAGAAATATTTGCCATGAAGTCAGCAAAGTCTTCAGTTAGTTCCGTTCCATCACCAATGCCGTCAAAATCTGTATCTATGGAAGGGACACTATTAAATTGAGAACCATCATTTGCTACTTGTAATAAATTTTGAAAAGCTCCACCATCAATTTGATATTCAATCAGCATAAAGTCAGCATCATCCCAATCTTCATTGCTGTCATTGGCATCATCTTCGGCTAGTAAGATTTGCATCATTAAATTCTCCTTTCCAGATATATCAATATTGCTAATCAGAATACTTTGAACTGGGTCCTCACCGTCCCCATCTAAATCCATAGCTGAGAAGAAAAAGCCCCCTTGCGGATTGTTGACTGTATAGCTAGGGCCAAGGTCAGAGCCGTCAGTTCTCGTAAAGAAATCTCCAGCACCATCGTTGAATTCCGCAGAGGCAGGGCTTACCGTATATCCCCCAGTGGACTCAAAATCTAACGTGTAGAATGTGCTTTGCCCAAAGCCCAAGTGGCTCATGCAGGCAAATAAAATCAACAGTAAAATCTTCTTCATAATCTTTGTTTAATGTATAAATGCTAAAAAATCTGACAAAATTAAGTGTTCGTCTGTCGAATACTCAATCTTTGATGTTGCCATAATGTTACTTTTTGGTTGGATTTAATAGAATGAGTTTGCCAAACGCTTCCAATCTGCCTAAAAAAATGTCAACTTTGCAGAAAATAGTCGATAGATATTCGTCTTTAGTCCAAAGTTAGGTTGGATATAATACATCCGAGTTAAGTATTGAGTTACGGAATTTTTTTTCAACCTCACTACTTACTGCTCACTACTCACTACTCAAAAATGCCATCAGATAATTTCATAGATCACGTAAGATTATATTGCCGTTCAGGTTCAGGCGGAGCGGGTTCGGTTCATTTCAGAAGGGAGAAGCACGTAGAGAAGGGCGGACCAGATGGTGGAGATGGCGCACGGGGCGGACACATTATTTTGCGGGGAAACTCCAATTTGTGGACTTTACTTCACTTGCGCTACACCAAGCATATTTATGCCAAAGATGGCGAGGCGGGAAGTGGACACAATAGTTCTGGAGCAATTGCAGACGATATTATTTTGGAAGTGCCAATTGGGGCAGTTGCCAAAGATGCTGAAACGGGCGAGAAAGTTGCCGAGATTTTGGAAGATGGGCAGGAAATTATCTTGCTGAAAGGCGGCAGGGGCGGATTGGGAAACTCCAACTTCAAAAGTGCCACCAACCAAACTCCACGCTACGCACAACCTGGCGAGGAGGGAATTGAGCAAGTAATCGTTTTGGAGTTGAAATTATTGGCAGATGTTGGTTTGGTAGGCTTCCCAAACGCTGGGAAATCGACTTTACTTTCCGTGGTTTCTGCGGCCAAACCCGAAATTGCCGATTACCCATTTACCACACTCCGACCAAATTTGGGTGTGGTTGCCTACCGAGATGACCTTTCTTTCGTGATGGCAGACATTCCCGGGATTATTGAAGGTGCTTCGGAAGGGAAAGGGCTTGGATTACGCTTTTTGAGACATATTGAGCGAAATTCAATTTTATTATTTCTCGTGCCAGCCGATGCGGAAGATATTGCCGAGGAATACAGAATTCTCCTGAAAGAACTCCAGAAATACAATCCAGAATTGCTAGATAAGGACAGAATTTTGGCAATCTCCAAATCTGACATGTTAGATGAGGAGTTGAAAGAGGCGATTTCCGAAGAAATGGGAGAAATCCCTCATATTTTCATTTCCTCTATCATCAACCAAGGAATTACGGAGCTGAAAGATTTGATTTGGAAATATCTGACGCAGTATGATTAGGAATTGGCGAGTTGGCGGATTGCAGAATTGGCGAGTTTTGGAAATAGATTCCTACATGAATTGACAATTGTTTGTTGGTCTCGCTCGGTTATATTTTTTGCAAGCTTCGATTTTCACAAGATTCCTGCCTGCAAATTGAAAGGCAAATGTCTGCAAAGCTAAGACCAACAAAGGCGGTAATTAAAGGATTTGATTTGGAAGTATCTGACGCAGTATGACTAGGAATTAGTGAATTGCATGATTGGCGAGTTGCGAATTACGAAATCTCACTTGCTGAAACTGTTTACTGATAACTGTTTACTGATAACTGTTCACTGATAACTGTTCACTGTTCACTGTTCACTATAACAACGTTATCCAACTCTCAAACCATTCTTCACTTTTTGTTCTGGTTGGAGTAAAATGGCTTCTTTGCCATTCACAGCCCCTAAAATCAAGCATTCGGAGAGAATATTAGCGATTTGCTTCGGAGGGAAATTGACAACGGCAATTACCTGATTGCCAATTAGTTGCTCTTTGCTATAAAGTTCGGTAATCTGCGCACTTGTTTTCTTCACGCCAATTTCCTCGCCAAAATCTACCCAAATTTTATAGGCTGGATTTCGCACTTCGGGAAAGTTTTCTGCTCTGATGATTGTACCAACTCGCATATTTACCTTTGAGAAATCTTGCCAAGTGAGCGGTTTGTTTTCCATATTGATTTAGGGTTGTTATACTTACAAAAAATTCAATTCGTGCAGGTTGCAAAAATCTGCACGAATTGAATTTCTGATTCAGTCGCTGATTTGGGGAAAGCATTGTATCATTCTAACAAAACCTCGATTGTTCTTTTGCAAGCTAAGAAGCTTGCCACAGAGTAAAGTCAAAGCTAGGAAGCTTTGACTAGTGCATCAAATTCTAAGTTCGTGTTGTTATTTTTGTTTCTTATTTCCTTCTACTGCATTAAAATTCTTAGCCGTAGCTATGGCTATGTCGAAATGTCGAACCATCGGATTGCCGAACCATCGGATTGCCGAACCATTCAGATTTTGCTTTGCAGAAGAAAATAATATTCCAAAAAATACAGACACAAACTTAGAACTCAATGCACTAGCCAATGAGATATAATGAGTTCTTTTTAGACCAATAATCAATAATAGAATATTGGCAAGTAACAAAAAATACAAATTATACTCAATCCCCAAATTTGATTGAACTGAATTTCCAATCTTGATACCTGATACTCACTACTTTATACTTATTACTTATGCTCAAATATACAGTTTCCTACCAGAATCCAGCAAGTCAACTAATTGATTTCCAGTTGGAGATTAATAATATCAAGACCGATTCCATCGAACTCCAACTCCCCGCTTGGCGACCTGGGAGATATACTTTGCAGAACTTTGCCAAAAACATCCATGCTTTTTCGGTGGAAAACTCAGAAGGAAAACAGATTCCGTTCAAGAAAACAACTAAAGATTGCTGGGAAATCCAAACGGAAAATACTGAGAAATTAGTTGTAAAATACACTTATCACGCTAGCCAAATGGATGCGGGCGGAACTTGGCTAGACGAAAATCAACTTTATATCAACTGGATAACCTGCGGATTGAGCGTTTCGGGAAGGGGAAATGAGACATATAGCTTGGAATTGAAAACTCCAAAAAGCTATGAGTTTGCCACGAACTTGCCTCTGAAAAAAGGAAAGTTCATTGCCAAAAATTTCCATGAATTAGTAGATTCCCCGATTGTGGCAAGTGCAGGCTTGCAACATCAAACCTACAAAGTTGCCAATTGCAAATTCCATATTTGGATTCAGGGAAACTGCCAACCGAATTGGGAAAAACTGATTTCCGATTTCAAAGCATTCACAAAAGTACAGATTCAGGCTTTTGGCGGAGCGTTCCCGACCGATGAATATCACTTTATTTTCCAGATTCTCCCATATAGGCATTATCATGGAGTGGAACATAAGCATTCTACTGTGATTACGCTTGGGCCGGAAGAAGATTTCCACACCGAGGAATTCTATAACAATTTGCTTGGAGTGAGTTCCCATGAGTTATATCATACATGGAACGTAACCCGATTGAGAAGCAAGGATTTGATTCCCTATGATTATTCGCAGGAGAATTATACGCAGGCAGGCTTCATTTTGGAGGGAATCACGACTTATTATGGTGATTTGATGTTGCGAAGAGCCAAAATTTGGGACGATGAGTTTTATTTGAAAGAATTGGAAATTCTCCTCCGCAGACATTTCCACAATACAGGTCGCCACAAATATTCTTTGGCAGATTCCTCCTTCGACCTTTGGCTCGATGGCTACACTTCGGCTGAACCCAATCGAACCGTTTCCATTTACGTGAAAGGTGCTTTATGCGCTATTCTGCTGGATTTGACCATTCGTAAACTGACGAAAAACAAGAAAAGTCTGGATAATGTAATATTGAAAATGTGGGAGCAATTTGGGAAAAACGAGCAAGGTTATTTGATTGAAGATTATCAGAGAATTGTGGAAGAAGTGGCTGGAAAAAACATGAAAAGCTACTTCGAGAAATATATTTTTGGTACAGAAGATTTGTTCAGGCCACTAAAAAAGGCTTTTGCTTCGGTTGGATTGAGTTTGAGGAAAATCCAATCTGAAAAATCCAGCGAGAGAGATTTTGGAATCAAGTTTATTGAAAAGGAAAGCAGATTGACAGTTGCTTCTATTGAAGAAAATGCGTTAGCTTACAATTTACTTACATTGAGAGATGAGGTTATTTCCATAAATGGAAAAAGAGCTACAATTGGAAATGTTGATAAGCTACTGGCTGGAAATAATAAGGTAAAAATACTTCTTTTTAGAAATAACTTATTGTTAACTCGCAAATTAGAAGTTTCTGGTAATCAGTTTTTTAATGGATATGAATTAATGAAAAAAGCCGCAAAAAATGAACCCTCCAAACGTTTGCTAAAACTTTGGTTTGAATCAGCCGTGTAAGGTAAAAGGAGAAACAAATATTGACTGCAACGATTATTTTAACCGTAAATTGTGTAATGTTTAGCAACAAATAGCTAAATTTCTATCTTTTAAAATTATCTTGCATTCAAAACAGATTGTTTCTTGAATCTCCTTCAGATAAAATAAGTAGATAAACTTAAATACTTTCCTATTTGATTTTTTGTAAGTATTTCATTATCAGTTATTTGAACTGCTTTGGACTTGCGACTAAAGACTCTGTACTACTTAGATTCCATCATTAAAAATTAAATTAATTTTTCATTGGCGTATTTATCAATATGAAAAGAACAATTACGCACTTCTTCATGCTTTTTCTAATTTGCTTGGTCAGTTCATCGGCTTTTGCGCAAGATGACCCTTACGCACGATTTGTGAACAACGGGCTGAAGCTGAGCAGAATGCAACAATATTCTGCAGCAATCAAAGAGTTTGACTTGGCGACATCCATTAGTGATACTTCGGCACAGATTTTCTACTATAAAGGACTCTGCTATTTCTCTATGAGAAATGCAAAAGAGGCAATCAAGCCTTTTGAGGAAGCGATAGAGAGAAATCCGAAACACTTAGATGCGCTATCGAAATTATTGATTTGCTACAAGAAGGAGGAGGATTTGGAAAATACAATCAATACTTACGACCGTTTGGCGGTAGCAGTAAGCGATAAAGAGAAAAAACTTTCGGCAAAGAAAAGTGTGGTTTACATTCTTTTGAGCGAAGACAGTTTCGACTCCGCACATATATATATAGACCAAGGGCTGAAAATTGCTCCTAAAGATGTGGAATTGCTGATGTTGAAGGGCAGAATGCTAAATCTGGAAGAAAAATACAAAGTGGCAGAAGACACTTTGAAAAGCGCCATTGCCAAATTCCAAGGTCGGGACATTAAACTCCAAACGCAACTGAACTACGAATTGGGAATTGCCCTACACAATCAGCAGAAATACCGAGAAAGTTCTGCAGCATTCAGAAATGCGAATTACGGACCCTACAAAGCAAAAGTAGCCACATTCTCTCCGCCTTATTACAGAATGGTGGCTTATGCCCATTACTCCATTTATGATTACGAACGTTCTTTGAACCTCGTAAACATCGCTTTGCAAATGGATAGCACTTTTGAGGAGGCAATACAATTGAGAGACCAAATCAAGAAAACAGCTATTGACAGAACCGAGGATGTAGAAGCTTATAAAAAGGTTTTGAACAGCAAGGATTTAGACGAAATCAGGCGATATGATATTTACAAAACATCTATTGAAGCGCTGATTGCCTCGAAAAAATATAGAGAAGCGATTGAAATGTCGGATTCTGCCATCGCTCGTTTTCCAGAGAAAAGCGAAACCTACTTTATGAAAAGTATTGCCCTCTACGAAAACAATTTTAAGGAAGATGCCATTGCGCTGATGGATAAACTGCTCAAAGAAGTAGGACATACGAAAGAAGAGGTTGAAAAATATCAATTTTCCCTTGCCATGATGTTTGCCTCGAAAAAGGAAATTAAGGAAGCTGAAGTTCTTTATGATAAAATCATAGAGAAAAATGGTAATTATGCGAGGCCAGCTTTATTTGAGAAACAGCGGATTACTGCGGATTGAGCCAATTGGCGAGTTGGCAATTTAGCGAGTTGGCGAATTTGATACAGGTTGAAATTTCAGTTTTTAAAAATCTGATATTGATTCAGGCTTGCTTTGGAATACAAATTCAATAAATAAGCTTCAACGTGAGTTGAGCTATCTGAAAAAATTCATGCAAATTTATTCTGCATGAATTTTTGCTTTTCAAACCACGAACTAATAGATTTTCTGGAAATCAAATCCCGAAAATCCTCCAATCCTAAAAACCTGATATATTTTTGCATTATGGCGAAAAAAATAAAATTTAAAGATTTATTCGTTTTTGAGAACGAAGATTATATACTCATCAATAAACCTCCTTTCGTTTCCTCATTAGATGAGCGGGATTTGACAAGGGAAAATATTTTAATGCTGGCAAAAGAGCATGATGAAGAGCTACAACTTTGCCACAGAATTGACAAGGAAACTTCGGGGATTCTGGCAATTGCCAAAAACCCGAATGCCTACCGAAACCTTTCCATGCAATTTGAAAACCGCACAGTCAGCAAAACCTACCATGCTGTGGTGGACGGAAGGCATGAATTTACCAACAAAGTAGTCGATTACCCAATCCAACAAAACACAAAAGGTGGCGTGCGCATTGACTGGCAGGAAGGGAAATTTGCCGAGACTTCTTTCGATACTTTGGAGGTTTATAAATTCCATACTTTGATAGCTTGCAAGCCAGTTACGGGCAGGATGCACCAAATCAGAATTCATTTGGCAAGTTTAAAGGCGCACATTGTAGCAGATTTGGCTTACGGAGGCAAGCACACTTATCTGTCGGATGTGAAAAGGCACGTGAATCTGAAAAACGATTCGGAAGAGCAACCACTAATGCAACGTTTCGCACTCCACGCCAGACAATTGGAGTTCAAAGGCACGAAAGGCGAACCCATTTCCGTAGAAGCGCCTTACCCAAAAGATTTCCGAGCTTTGACGAATCAACTTGGGAAAAATAAATGATGTGTTGATTGGATGATTTGTTGATGCGGTGATGAATAAAAATGTGAAAATTTGTAAATGTGAGAACTTGAAAATGTAGAAGTGTTTGTTTGATA
This sequence comes from uncultured Cytophagales bacterium, assembly GCA_963729615.1. Taxonomy (GTDB): domain Bacteria; phylum Bacteroidota; class Bacteroidia; order Cytophagales; family Flammeovirgaceae; genus JBLIFI01. The sequence goes on along the minus strand of CAVSOI010000006.1, from coordinate 299,482 downwards.
ATACTTTTCAAAAAATCTTGATACTAATTACTTGATACCTGATACTCAATTATGAGAATTGCCGCCATAGATATTGGTTCAAATGCCATTCGACTGCAAATTTCTGCGGTGGCGGATTGGGAGAATGCCGTTATCAAAAAGGTGGAATACATCCGATTCCCGCTTCGGTTGGGGAAAGATGTGTTTGAGACTGGGGAAATCACTCCGCCAACTGAAGAGCGGTTCGTGAAATTGATGATTGCCTTCAAGCAGTTTTTGGAGCTATACGAAGTTCAGGATTATATGGTCTGCGCCACTTCTGCCATGCGGGAAGCCCATAACGGGAAGCAAATTGCCAAGCGGGTTTATTATGCGCATGGAGTCCAAATCCAGATAATTGATGGTGCTTTGGAAGGGGAAATCATCACAAATGCGGTTGAGAAGTACATTGAAAACGGCTTGTATTTGCACATTGATGTTGGTGGAGGAAGCACGGAGTTGAGCATTCTCCAAAATAAGGAAAGAGTTGCCGTTAAATCTTTCCGAATGGGTTCTGTCAGGCAACTGGACGAGGAGAAAAAAGAGAAAATGTATGAAAAGATAAATGATTTCTTGACAAAGCATCTTCCAGCGCAACGGAAAAATTTCAAAGCCATTGGAACGGGCGGAAACATCAAAAAAATGTTCGATTTGGTTGCTGGAGGAACTCGAAAAACTGTTTTCTTGAAGGACTTATTAAAAGCACAGGAAATTATTCTTTCTCACAACTACGAAGAGCGAATCTCCAAACTGAACATGAACACCGACCGTGCCGATGTGATTGTTCCCGCCTCGGAAATCTACCTCAAAGTGATGGAAATGGCGAAAGTCAACCAAATGATTGTGCCTGATGTCGGTTTGAAAGATGGGATTTTGCAAACCATTTTCAAGAAACATGCAGAGTTGAGGATGAGATGATGTGTTGATGTGTTGATGTGAGGATTGGAAAATGTGGGAATGAGAAAATTTGTAGATATGAAGATGAGGAAATCAGCCACGGGATTTCTTTCAAGCAAAATCCTGAAAATCGTCTAATCCCCCTAATCCCGATTCAGACAAAAGATTTGAAAAGATAAAATGAAAAATAAAATCAAGCTCAATGTATTTCTTAAATCTCCCAACTGCTTCAAGCACCCACGTTTGAAGCTTTTAGCTCTCTTTATACTATTTTCATTCCCAATTTCCGCCCAAGAAATTCCCACAGGCACTTGGCGAACGCACATTTCCTATTTCCAGACCCAAAACGTGGCAATTGCCAATGAGCGAGTGTATGCTTCGTCTGAAAATGGCTTGTTTTATTTCGATAAATCCGACAACAGCGTCCAAATAATTTCCCGATTGGATGGATTGAGCGACAATGGCATTGCCGATTTGGCTTTTGCACCCGCACAAAATACTTTGGTAATTGCCTACCGAAACGGAAATATAGATTTGATTCAGGACGGGGAAATTATCAATGTGCGCACTTTGCTGAACTCTTCCCGACCGAATAAAAGCATTCGTTCTGTGCAGATTTTAGGTAACTTGGCAATTTTCTCCACAGGATTCGGTGGCGTAGAATTGGATTTGAACAGCCTGACCATCAGAGATTTCTATGAGAATATTGGAGGAATGGCCTCCGAAAGTTTTATTACTGCTTCCACCGCAGATTCGCTGTACTTGGCAACCAATTTGGGCGTTTTCGGAGTTTCCCTCAATAGTTCTGTCAACAAGCAGGATTTCAATAATTGGACTCGGGTTTTCAGTAATGGAAATGTACGCCAAATGCAAGTTTTCAACGGCAAACTTTATTTGAGCGTGAGCAATGATAGATTGTATTCCTACGAAAATGGCAATCTGCAATCGCTCAATATTGGGGTTGGAGTCAGCCACACGAATCTGGTTTCCGCAGAATCCAACCTCTATTTAATTGCCGACCAAAAAATTATCCAAATAAATTCAAGCGAAACAGTTTCGGAAATTACGGCAAGCAAAATCATAAATCCGCAAGATTTGCGAGTGGATGGAGCGAGTGTTTTCGTGGCAGATTTGGCTACAGGTTTGGTCAATCGGGCAACAAACGAGAACTTTTTCCCATCGGGACCATTCAGTTCCGATGCGTTTCAATTGCTCAATTTCCAAAATAAAATGCTCGCCACAGCAGGCGGATTTACCGATAATGGCCAACCTGAGAACAATCCAGCCAGTTTCTATGTGTTTAAAAATGCGAGTTGGCAGAATTTCACTTCGGCAACCAACTTCATTGGCGCAACCGAATTGCCCAATCTCACAGATTTAACGGGAATTGCCTACGATGCGCAAAATCAGCAAGTTTACTTAGGCAGTTTCGGTGGCGGAGTACTTTTATGGAACTTGGCAACCAATGAATTTTCAGTCGTTCCCGACTCGCCCGATGCAATCACAGATTTGGCAATTGATGGAAATGCCGTGCTTTGGGCAACTTCCAATTCGGGTGGAGTTCACAAATTGGAAGCTGGGAATTGGCAACAAGTCGAAACCGCCATCCGACCTGTGGAAATTTTAATTGATGAGATTGGAAATAAATGGATTCGCCAAAAAAACGGAGGAGTTTTGGTTTTCAATGAAACAGGAAGCAAACGAGTTTTAAATCACTCCGAAGCCACAGGCAATTTGCGTGGCGATTTCCCCAGCAGTTTGGCTCTCGACCGAAACGGAAGTATTTGGGTGGGCACGGACGATGGAATTACAGAATTTTTCGACCCATTTTCCATTTTCTCTGGCGGAACAGGCACTTTTGTGAGAGATACGGAAGGAAATGTGGTTTTGAGAGACGCCACCGTTTCGGCAATTTCCGTAGATGGCGGAAACCGAAAATGGTTGGGAACAAGCAATAATGGCGTTTTCCTTTATGACGATAATGGCGAGTTGCTCCTAAATTTCACTACGGAAAATTCTCCAATTCTCTCCAACAAAATCATAGATATTTCAATCCAACAGCAAACTGGCGAAGTGTTTTTTGCTACTCCGCAGGGAATTATTTCCTATCGGGGAACTGCCACCGAGCCGAATGCAACTCACTCCAACGTAAAAGTTTTCCCCAATCCAGTTGAACCCAATTTCAGCGGACAAATTACCATTTCAGGTTTGGTTGCCAATGCCGATGTGAAAATCACAGACATTGCTGGTCAGCTCGTTTTCAAAACTCGCTCCGAAGGCGGAACAGCCACGTGGAGCGGAAATAACTTCGCTGGCGGAAGAGTCCAAACAGGGGTTTACCTCATTTTCAGCTCCGATGAAGAGGGTGTTGAAACCGTGGTGGCGAAAGTGGCGATTGTGCAGTGAAGAAGTATTGAGTAGTGAGTATCAAGTATCAAGAGTAAAGTAAAATCAAGAAAATCTCTGTCAGATGGAATTGAGGCTAGATGGCGATAGCATCGGCTACCGATCCTATCGAAAACCTCGACTGGCAAAATAGACCTTATCGCGATTGTTTTATTATACCAACTTTCTGCTCGACTCGGAAGAGTCAAGGTACAGTTTGAACAAAATAAAACACATTTTCATATTTTCTCGAAACGGTAATTTTATCTATATAGAATCAATCGTGATAATATTTAATATTAAAACCCTTTTTTGACTTGCTACTTGCTACTCACTACCTGATACTCACTTCTCACTACTTACACCAACCCAGAAACCCAGCGCATTAATTCCGCACAGGCAATTGCGCCATACGTTCCGAGTGCATAACCCAAAACTGCCAATAAAACTCCAACAGGAGCAAGTGCTGGACTGAAAGCAGAGGCAACTACTGGCGCAGAAGCGGCTCCGCCCACATTTGCCTGACTCCCAACTGCTACGAAGAAGAAAGGTGCTTTGATGATTTTGGCAACTACGAGCAAAAGTGTAATGTGAATCACAATCCAAATTAAGCCAATGGCAATGACCCAAGGTTGTCCGAACATTTCATTGATGTCCATTTTCATTCCGATGGTTGCCACTAGAATATAAATACAGGCACTTCCAATTCGGGATGCTCCAACGCCTTCCAATTCTCGGGCTTTTGTGAAGGAAAGTGATAGCCCGATGGTGGTGGCAATCACAACCACCCAAAAGAAGCCACTTCCTAAAATACTCGCTTTCATATCAGGAGAATCGGCAACTAAATCCAACATGAAGCCTGAAACCAAATGAGCCAAACCGACTGCACCAAATCCAACCGCCAAAATGACCATCAAATCAGAAAGCGTGGGGATTTTGGCAATTTTCGCTCGGTAAGTTTCAATGCTTTTTTTGAGTTCCTCAATTTTGGAGGCATCTGCGCCCAACCATTTATCAACCGCCTTGGTTCTGCCCGCTCCCAAAAGTAGAAATGCCATGAGCAGGTTTGCCACAATAATATCTACTGCAACCATTCCCGAATACAGCGCATCGTTGTATTTATAGACTTCGAGCATGGCGGCTTGGTTGGCTCCACCGCCAATCCAACTGCCCGCCAAAGTTGCCAAACCTCTCCAGGTTTCGTTGGCTTGCTCAATGGTTAAGTTTCCGTTTGGATTGAGTAATTGGATTTCTGCCATAGCAACCGTTTCGGGAGAGAAAAACCCGACAATGAGAACGGCAATCGGCCCGCCAATCACAATGCCGATGGTTGCCGTGAAAAACATCGCCAAACTGTGTCCGCCCAATCGAGACAAACCCTTGAAATCTATGCTCAAAGTCATCAGCACCAAACTGGCCGGGAGGAGATAATTTTTCGCCATTCCGTAAAGTCTGGCAACCATTTCTTCATCAACCACTCCAAACAAACGTAAAAAAGACGGCAGGAGATAGCAAAGCAAAACCGATGGAATGTATTTGTAGAACTTTTTCCAAAAGGGCAACTCGCTCGAAGCCGTTTTAAAAATCAGCCCGAGCAACAGCATCAGGATTCCGAAAACTATGACGTCATTTTGTATGGGAAGCATATTTCAAGTGTAAAATAGAAAAATGGCAGAATAGTAAAGCGTAAAATAAAAATCCTACGCAAGTCCATCAATTCGGTTTTTCAATATGAATTTGAAAGATGATTGATGGCACAACGATTTTCATTTAATTGCCCGAAGATAGAAATATTATTGGGTTGATTCAAAGTCAGGTTGGATTTTGCAATTGGTCTATTGCCCATATTTGTTTTGAGTTTTCACGAAAATAGAAATCCTATCTGCCAAATAGCAAATAGGATTTCTTTGGAACGGAAAAAAAATCCGAATTTGTGTTATTCTGCAAGCTCAATTTTCTCAATCACTTCTACAGCAACCATTGGCCCAGCTTCACCAATAGTTTGCGATTGTTCTTTTTTGACGTAGGTGACATTGAACCATTTTCCCTGAAGCTCTTTGTTTGAGCCAAAACCTTGGTTTTCGTCAGTTACTTCGCTGTCGGAAAGTTCGATGGCAAATTCATATTCATCAGAACTGTTTCCGGCAAAATCTAGGGTTTTCCCCGATTCGTCTTCGAACACATAATGCTCAGAGTCTCCTAATTGGAACTCGACAAATTTGGCTTTTATGGTCGTTTTTTCAGAGTCAGAAACCTCTTCTTCCTCCATTTCAGAGGTAATTTCAGTTGTTTCATCAATCATTTCATTTTCATCTTCGGTAGTGGTTTTGCTTCCGCATGAAGCAAATAGGAAAATGGATAAGAATAAAAATAACAAGTTTTTCATGCTTTTGGTGGATTTAAGGTTTGGAAATCGGTTTTAATTATTCGCCTAATTTAAAATCAATTTCCTGACAACTCCAAATTCAACTAGTGCATTGAGTGCTAAGTTAGTGTCTGTATTTTTTGGAATATTGTTTTCTTCTGCAAAGCAAAATTTGAATGGTTCGGCACTCCGATGGTTCGGCAATCCGATGGTTCGACATTTCGACATAGCCATAGCTACGGCTAAGAATTTTAATGCAGTAGAAGGAAATAAGAAACAAAAATAACAACACGAACTTAGGATTTGATGCACTAGCTTAAATATTTTCCTATTTCAAGTCTTTAACAACTTGATTTAAAGTGAGATACAGAAATAATAAATAGCACAACCATACTACTGGACATGGCAGAAAATAGGACCAAAAACCTGTCAGGTTTAATTGGGATTATACCTTGAAAATTGAGTTTTATCTTTTTAAAACCTGACAGGTTTACGCAGATGTCCAGTAGTATGTAGCACAACGTGCTTATATTTTAGAGAAAGTGGGAATGATTTGCAGTTTATGTTCTATATTTAACAAATATTTCAAAAAAACCTAACTCAACATGAAATATTTTTTACTTCTCCTTGCCTGTTTGGCAAGCGTTTCCCTCTATGCGCAACAATTTGCTGATTCCAAAAAAGCAACATTCAATTCGCTGGAAATCGAAAAACCAAACGGCTCACTCGGCAAATACGCACCCGAGCAAGATTCAATTTTCCTCTCCAAGCTTCTGAAAAGAGTAAAAGTAGGCGCACTCCTTCACTTTGTCGGAGTCGGCTTGCAAGACCGCCCAACCGCTTTAGAAGAAGCCGCACCAGATTTCAATAGAAATTGGGATAAGCAATTCAACGTTTACCGAGCAAGGATTTTGGTTGGAGTGGAGTTGACCAAAAAGACCAACTTCTTTATGGAGACGGAAATTCCCAGCATAATTGGCAGAGGAGATAACTCTTCAGGAAAAACCATTCAAGTAAATCCAGTCATTTTAGATGCGCAAGTAGAGCATACTTTTGCTGATGAATTCAGTTTGATTGCAGGTTTGCAATTGGTTGGAGTTACCAGAAATCAACTGCAAAGTGCAGCCGCATCTACTTCCCGTAGATTTTGGCTACTTCCAATATCCATACAGCCTTTTTGAGAACCAAGCATTGCAGAATAATTTCGGCAGAGATGTTGGAGTGAATGCCAGAGGCTTTTTTGCCAATGACAAACTAGAATATCGCCTGGGAGTTTTTGGAGGGAGGAATTTCAATAATGACGACCCATTTAGAGTAATCGGAAGGTTGAATTACAATTTTTTGGATGCTGAAAAAGACCTTTACTATACAGGAACTTCCCTCGGCACGAAAAAAATATTTGCCTTGGGTGGAGGAATTGACATCCAATCTGACTACCGCTCCATCGGTTTCGATACTTTTCTCGATTTGCCAGTTGGAGACAATGGCGCATTTACCCTCAACGGAGCCTACACAATGACTACGGGCGGAACGGATTTGGACGCCACCTCCTTTGCACTATTGATTCCGAAACAAACCATTCATTTTCTGGAGTTGGGCTATTATTTCAAATCTGCCAAACTGATGCCATTTTTCAAGTACGAAAATCAGCTGATTGATGCGGAGAATGAGCAAAATGCACCTATAGTACTTGAAAATAGAACAGTAATGCTTCCTAAAGATGATTTCAATACATTTTACTCCAACCGAAGAATTGGCGGTGGAATTGGCTATTTCTTTCAAGATTACAATGCAAATTTAAAAGTTTCCTACGAGTCAATCCAATACGGGAGAACCACTTTGGCAGGGAACTCCGCAGAAGACCAAACCGCAGGAGAAGTTTGGTTGCAGTTGCAGTTCTTCATTTTTTAGTTTTTTCTGGCTGGATTTAACAATACAAATAACATATGGCATCGAACCGAACTTTTCAATTGGTTATAGATTCAAAATAAGACAATTATGAAGAAATTATATACAGTTATCTTCACTTTCTTACTTCTTTCTTGCGGAGGAAACTCGAACCAAGAGAGCGAAGATAAAATTAACGTTGGCGTATTGCACTCGCTTTCAGGCACCATGGCAATCAGCGAGAAATCCGTTGCGGAAGCTACACTAATGGCAATTGAAGAAATCAATCAAAACGGAGGTTTGCTAGGCAAGCAAATTGAACCTATTTCTGTAGATGGCGCATCTGATTGGGGGAAATTCGCCATCGGAAGCTGAAAACTTAATCCAAAATGAGAAAGTGGAAGTGGTTTTTGGTTGCTGGACTTCGGCAAGTAGGAAAACCGTAAAGCCCGTATTTGAAAAATACAAGAGCCTACTTTTTTACCCAATCCAATATGAAGGTTTAGAACAATCTCCGAATATTGTTTATACGGGTGCCGCACCCAATCAGCAGATTTTGCCAGCCACCAAATGGGCGATTGATAATTTGGGCAAAAAAATATTCATTGTCGGTTCAGATTATGTGTTTCCGAGAACCGCCTCGGCAATTATGCAAGATGCCATTCGAGATTTTGGGGGCGAAGTGGTTGGAGACGAATATATTCTGCTAGGAAGCAAGAAGGTTGAGCCAATGATTGAAAAAATAAAGCAAGCCAAGCCAGATGTGATCATGAACAACATCAATGGCGATACGAACGTGGAGTTTTTCAAGCAGTTGGCAGAAGCGGGATTACTGCTGAAAATACGCCTGTTTTCTCTTTCAGTTTGGCAGAAGATGAACTTCGGAATATGGATAAAACCAATATGGCAGGTCATTATACTGCCTGGAATTATTTCCAATCAATCCAATCGAAAGCAAACAACAAATTTGTGGAAGCCTACAAAGCAAAATATGGGGCAGACAGAGTTACTGATGACCCAATAGAAGCAGGTTATTTTGGAGTTTACCTTTGGGCAGAAGCTGTGAAAAAGGCAAACTCTACAAATCCAAAAGAAGTAAGTAACTTTTTGGGAGGAAGTAGCTTCGATGCACCAGGAGGTTTGGTTTATATTGATAAAGACACACAACATACTTGGAAGCAAGTACATATTGGCAGGTTTAAAGCCAGTGGGCAGGTAGGAATCGTTTGGAGTTCTGGCAAACCAATCAAGCCAATTCCCTACCCAAACACTCGCTCAAAAAATGAGTGGGAAACATTCTTACTGGAAATGTACGGAGGTTGGGGCGGAAATTGGGCAAACCCTGGAGATTTGGCAGAGGTCGGGAAATGACAGGGCAACCGCATCTAATTTAAGCCTTTTTTTGCCTATGAAAATCTAAACAAAATCGTTACTTAATAAAAACAGTTGCTGGTCTCGCAAATTATTTATGAACGCACATTTATTTTAAAAAAAAATTATAATGCTAAGTGCAAAAAACTTATGATATTTATTGCTAAGACGGGGAAGCCACCTTCCAACAACGGCAATTTAACATAGCTATTTCTATAAAATTTAGGGCAAAAACTTCTTTTTTTGATGCGGTTGCCCTGGGGAAATGAAGCAACTTACCTCATTCACAAATATTTAGAGCATGTTTGAACAGGCTTATTTTCAGTTTCTACGGCTTTTCAAAAAAATGCTTGCTTCATTATTTCCTCCTCGCATAGCTGTGGCTATATGCCTGTTTTATGGAGACTTGTAAAATGTTTAGAAAATCAATCCAAACACACTCTTTTTTGAACGTTTATTTTGAAAATTTTTATAAAATTATTTTTTGATGAAATTCAAAAGTATCAGAAATAAAATTGTCTTTTGGTTTCTCCTAGTATCGCTTACTCTGGGGATAGCCATTAGCTATTTGGGCTACAGGCAAGCGAAAGATACTTTGGAAACAAAAGTAGTTGAGCAACTGAATGCCATTGCCAATAGGCAAAACAGTCATATTCACGAGTATTTGGCTTCCAAAACGAATGAAACGGAAGCAATCTCCACCTTAAGAAACATAACAGAAGCTTGTTATTTACTAAGTATTGCAGACCAAGAAAACAAAGAAAGCCTATGCAGACTCTTTTGCAAAAATAGCCAGCAAGTTAGCCGTGGACTACAAGGCATTCGGTTTTTCTAATATGTACATCATTAGTGCGCAAGGGAAAACACTCTATTCTGGCACAGGAAGGGTTTTGGAAAATGTGAGTGACAAGCATAATGAAATATCCAGAATTTTCAATTCAATAAATACCACACTTGCCACCGAGATTTCCGATTTCACACTCAACGGAGAAGGCAGGCCTTTTGCAGTAATTGGCACTCCTATCAGGCATAACAGGAAATCGGTTGGAGTGTTACTTTTGGAGATTGACCACGCAAAAATTGAAGAGGTTATCAACGATTATGTAGGTTTGGGAGAAACAGGAGAGACCCTTCTGGCAACTGAACATTTAGAGAAAATAACCTTTGCCGCTGATACTCGCCACGAGAAAGACATCGCCTTCAAAAAGGATTTTGATGTGAGCAACACCGAACTGCCAATCATTAAAGCAGTAGCGGGGAAAAGTGGCTACGGAGAAGGAGTCGATTATAGAAACAAACCTGTTTTGGCTGCTTGGAGTTACATTCCGTCTCTTAGAAGTGGTTTGGTAGTGAAAATAGATAAGGAAGAGGCTTTCGCACCAATTAATTCTCTTAGGAATACCTTGATAGTATCCCTGCTCATTGCCTCTTTTATTGTTGTTTTAGTATCTATTGTTGTCGCTACGGGAATTGCCAAACCCATAAGAAGGCTCACAGTAGCCACCAATCAATTTGCCGAAGGAAATTTCGAGGTCAAAGCCAATGTTTCAGACAAGACAGAGATTGGGAGGCTTGCCTACTCTTTCAATAAAATGACTCGCCAAATCAAATCTGGTAGAGAGAAACTGGAAGAGTATAATAAAAATTTAGAAGATAAAATAGATGAAAGAACACTTGATTTGCAGAAGTCCAACGAAGACTTACAAGATAAATCAACCTTGATTGAGGAGCAGTCTCAAGAAATGGAGGCACAAAACGAAGAGTTGAGGCAGCAACAAGAAGAAATGCTGATGATTAACGAGAATCTAAAAGTTGTTTCCGATAGACTCAAAAAAACATTACTAGAAGAGCAGGAAATCAAAGAAGAATTAGAAGAGAAGAACGTATTAGCAGAAGAGCAACAGAAAGAAATACTTTCCCAAAATGAAGAATTGAGACAGCAGTCTGAGGAATTGCTTGCTACCAATGAAATGATGGAGGCGGCCAAGCAAGAACTGCAGAAAGCCTATCAGAAAGAACAAGCGGGAAAGGAAGCGCTGCAAGAGACTTTTGTGCAACTGAAAGAAGCGCAATCTCAATTGGTGCAATCAGAAAAAATGTCCTCATTAGGGCAACTTACCGCAGGAATTGCCCACGAAATCAACAATCCAATCAATTTTGTGTACGCTGGAACCAACACGCTCAAAATGCTGATTGATGATGTAGGCACTCTCCTCGATAAGTATGACAGCATAGATATTTCAAAAAGCAAAGAGGAACTGACCAAAGCATTTGAAGAGATTGACAAGTTCAAAAAGGAAATTGACTTCCATGAAATTCAGGAAGATGTGAGAGGACTCATCCAAGACATTCTAAATGGCGCAGAAAGAACGCAGTCAATTGTAATTAGCCTGAAAACGTTTTCAAGATTGGGAGAGGGCGAGATACAACAAGCCGATTTGCACGACAACCTGGATTCTACAATTGTTATTCTCAACCCCGAAATAAAAAACCGCATCGAGATAATTAAAGAGTACGACCCGCACTTTCCGAGTATAGAATGTAATGTGGGCGAAATAAATCAGGTTTTCATGAACTTAATCTCCAACGCAACCCAATCAATTGAAGGAAAAGGGAAAGTGAGAATAAAGACTTGGAAAGAAGGAGATACTGCTTATGTAAGTATCTCTGACAATGGCAAAGGGATGAGTGAAACAACAAAAGCAAGAATTTTTGAGCCATTCTTCACTACCAAAGACGTAGGAAAAGGAACAGGACTTGGACTTTCAATTTCACACGGAATTATTGAAAATCATAATGGCACAATTCGGGTGGAGAGCCAATTGGGAAAAGGCACATCTTTCATAGTAGGCTTACCGATAGAACAGGAAAATGAGGATTAGTAAGTTGATTCGACTAAGAGAAGAAATTATTTCTCAAATTATTTTGGAAAATCTTTGCAAGTATCAAATGAATCTTTACTTTTGCCAACCCTAAACAACGGTGCTGTAGCTCAGTTGGTAGAGCAATGGACTGAAAATCCATGTGTCGGTGGTTCGATTCCACTCAGCACCACAGCTTAAAACTCCTTAGATTCATTTCTAAGGAGTTTTTTGTTTTGAGAGGATTTTGCTATTTTTGACTAGAACCAAAAACAATAAAACCATGGCACTCGTAACACTCCAAACAGGCAAATTCCCCACAGAAGAATATAAACTCAATCAAGACCAAATCAACTATTTGCGAAACCTCATGCAAACCATGCAAGAGGAGAATGAGGAAAACCTCTCTCCAATCCAGAAAGCAGACGCAGAGAGCGAACTTTCGGGAGTTACCTTTCAGCAACTTTTGCTCAATGAGAAATAGGTTTGAAGCCTAATGGCATTTTTGCAATCTGCCTTCAATCTGTTTCTTTTTCAAATAAACGTTGTCAATGAACCTTGTCAGGATTCTTTGTAGGTCATTCCTAAACCGTTTAACAATCAGGAAAATTGGTCATTTCAGGTCAATCCTGACAGGGTTCTTTTCTATCAACACCAGATTTGTACTTCCAAAACTTTCATCTTTGGACTAACAAGATATTCCCTTTATCTTCACTCGCTCAAACCAAAAGCAAGCGAAATTGAATTTCCCCTTCTACGTTGCCAAAAGGTATTTTTTTACCAATCCAGAAAAGAACAAACTGCTTTTTGGATTGGGTTTTACAAGGGTGCTTTCCTTTGTTTCCATGTTTATTGTGACCATTGCAACTGCCTTGCTCGTCATCATTCTTTCTGCATTCAATGGCTTGGAGGGACTGACTCGTGGGCTTTTCGGGCAGCATAATGCGGAAATAAAGATATCGCCCAAAATGGGGAAGACATTCATTTATTCCGATAGCCTGAAAAAACAAGTAGAAAGCGTAAAAACCATTGCAACCATTACCGAAGTATTGGAAGACAATGCACTTTTGCGCTATGACGATGCCCAAATGGTGGTAAATGCGAAAGGTGTTTCCGACAATTTTTTGGTCGCAATATCCGCTCGATACGGCAATAGTTTCGGGTAGTGCGGAAATCAAACGAAATGGCGTTAGTTACGCATTGGTGGGTTTTGGAGTACAATATCAGCTGAACATCAACTTAAGTGCGGTCAGTAGAGCTTTGCAATTTTGGTATCCGAAAAACAGCAAAAATGTGCAGACTCAATCCAGCAAAAGCCTTTCCGGAAAAAGTCAATTTTGCCTGCTGGAGTTTTCTCCATTGAGCAACAAACCGATATGTCGAGTGTAATTGTTCCGCTCGATTTTATGCAAAGTTTGTTGGATTACGATAAGGAAAGAACCTATTTGGAAATCAAAACCAAGAAAGACGAAAGTATTTCCGAAACCCAAGACTTACTCAAAGAAGCTTTGGGAAACAAATTCGATGTCAAAAATGCAGAAGAACAACAAGAAAGCGTACTGAAAGCCATTCAAATTGAACGTCTATTCATATTCATTGCATTCATTTTCGTGCTGATTGTCGCCTCATTTCAACACTTTTGCCACTTTGGTAATTTTGGTCATTGAAAAGCGGAAAGATATTGCCGTGATGCTCGCCATGGGAACTTCAAGGAACGATATTCTGAAAATATTCCTCTTCGAAGGTGCAATCATTGGGGCAATTGGAACATTCATAGGCTTATTGCATCGGTTTTGTGATTACCGCACTCCAAATAAAATATGGTTTTGTCTCCATTGGAGTGGAAACTGCTGTAGTTCAGGCTTTTCCATTGGCATTGGACTGGTTCGATTTTGTTGCCACAGGATTCGCCATGTTGCTCATTACCGCCTTTGCCTCATTTGTTCCTGCGAGAAACGCTTCCAAAGTGGAGATTGATAAGTATTTGTAGGATTTACGAATGTGGATGTGCGAACGGTCGGGTGTTGTCGTACGATTTGTGAAAATGTTAGGTTCCTCAAGGAAAAGAGAATAACCCGCATTTAATTTTAGGGCTTACCGCAAAGGTTTTGGTTGGATTGTTATAATTTCAGAAGTGATGAGTTCGCTTCTATTTCGTGAGGATTGCCCTAAAATTGGCGATGTGCAATTGACAGATGGGTTCTCAATGATTTCTTCAGCGATTTTCGTGGGAATGGCTTTCTTCTGATAAATGGACGATTAGTAAAATCCAAACAAAAAATTTCTGACCAGAAAGATTCGCTTGATTATAAAAAACTTAGCAAGTCTAAACTTTCATTCCACACATACTTTCTTAGCTTTGCTTTTCAGTTTTGAGTTTTCAAGATAGCACTGATTTATACAATATCAAACCTCTGCACCAAATTATTATTTCAGCCATCTACGAATGTTATTTGTTCTTCAGAAAGTAAGAACCTACAAAAACATACTTTCTTTGGTATCGTCAAATACTAACTATTTCAAATATTTTTTATTTCACAGTTATGAATAAAGATGCAATAAAGGAATTGAAAGTCAGAGTAACAGCCCTAGGGCGGTATCTTTGACTACGATACGAAGAAAAGAGAGGTCGCACAGGAAGAAGCCAAAACGGCTGAACCTGATTTTTGGAATGACCCAAAGCAAGCGGAATTAACGCTCAAACAAATTAAAGAAGAAAAACGTTGGATTGAAGGCTTCGAGGAAACACAAAGCATTCTCGAAGATTTGGAAACCTTCGTGGAGTTTGCCGACATGGGCGAGAATGTGGAATCGGAATTGATTGCCACCGAAAAACGCTTGCTCGATAAACTAGAAGCCTTGGAACTCCGCAAAATGTTGGGTGGAGAGGAAGATGCTTTCAACGCAATCATAGAAATAAACCCTGGTGCGGGCGGAACGGAAAGCCAAGATTGGGCGGCCATGTTGCACCGAATGTACACGATGTGGGGCGAAAAATCGGGCTATAAAGTCAAAACCATCAGCTACCAAGATGGCGATGTGGCGGGAATTAAATCTTCGACCATTGAGTTTGAGGGCGATTCGCCTTATGGCTATTTGAAATCGGAAAATGGAGTGCACAGATTGGTGCGGATTTCCCCATTCGATTCTGGTGGGAGACGGCACACTTCATTTGCCTCGGTTTCGGTTTATCCTGTGGTAGATGATTCCATCGTGATTGACATTAACCCAGCCGATGTGAAATTGGAAACTTTCCGTTCGAGTGGGGCAGGAGGGCAGAATGTGAACAAAGTGGAAACCGCAGTTCGATTGCGCCACGCACCTTCGGGTTTGTCGGTGGAATGCCAAGAAACTCGTTCGCAATTGCAGAACCGTGAAAAGGCCATGCAGATGCTGAAATCCAGACTCTATCAAATTGAATTGGACAAGAAAAATGCCGAGCGAGATAAGTTGGAGGCTTCCAAAATGAGCATCGACTTTGGTTCTCAAATCCGAAATTATGTGATGCACCCTTATAAATTGGTAAAAGATGTACGGACGGGAACGGAAACTTCAAACGTTTATGCCGTAATGGACGGAGATATTGATATGTTCATCAAATCATTTTTGATGAGTAGTACGGAAACGAAGGAAGAGGAATACTAGTCTGATTTCAATAAGCTAACCTGCCAAGTATCAGAAACTTGGCAGGTTTCGAAATTCATCGAATTATGCGTATGTTTATTCTATGGAAAAGGTAGTCAGTAAATACAAACTAGGAGAAGAACCTACTAATGATTTGGCTTATTGGCTCGCGAAAACACCATCTGGAAAGAGTGCAGGCTTTAGAATCAGATGCGTCAGCAATACATCGAAATATTTATGTCCACATGAATCTCAGCAAAGACTTCAAAGAGTTTGCAGAATTGTTAAACAGAAATCAAGTTAAATATCTGAGGAACGCGAAATTAAATAGTTGCGCTTTTGCTCGTGTTTCTTGTTGGTTTCGCTACGCTAAGACCAACAAGGGCGGGGTTAGTGAAGAATAGTTTGCTAATCTTCAATATTTTGTAGATGGTAAGCTCTAGTGCATTAAATCCTAAGTTCGTCTTGCTATTTTTGTCTCTTATTTCCTTCTACTGCATTCAAATTCTTCGCCGTAGCTATGGCTATGCCTTCTAATTTTGCTTTGCAGCAGAAGATAATGTTCCAAATAATACATACCCAAACTTAGAACCCAATACACTAGCTTGCCATAGTCATACGTTCTGACAACCTAGAGGTTGTCAGCTACAATGTTTAAACTGTCTGATTTCATAATCCTGACCAGTTTTATTCTAGTTTACACTTCCCTCACAAAAACAACTTTGCTCGAATCGGGCAAATTCTCCGTAGCGGTTTCTGTGGCTTCTGGCAATTTGAAAAGCTCAATTTTCCTGCTCTGTGGATTGAATTTTCCGCAGATTTCATAGCCAGTTTTGGTAATTCCGTAAGCAACAATATTCTCGGTTTTCCCATATTGAATCAAAGTTCAGTTGGATTGGGTTGGATTGCGGAAATTTCCTCCCTGTTATTCACTTCGTAGAACTCCAACACGCACAAACCCAAATCTTTTCCCCAACCTTGCGTGAATTTCACTTCTTCAAATTCCATATTCTCTGGTTTTGGTGGAAAGGCAGATTTGCCCAAACTTCTGCTCACTTGGCTGGCATTGCTCAATCCAACCAAACCCGAAGCCTGGGAATGCGCTTGAATTTGAACTCGCTTCGCCTAAAAATGAAGCAGGTTGATTGTAGCCAAATGGTTGCAAAGGCAAAGGTTTCACAGTTTGGATAAATACATTTTTTGTTGCCCAATCTGCCTCAATAAAATCCATTTCTTCCTCTTCGTATTCGTCCCACATTCCTCGGTTTTGCGGAGCGGAACGAGCATTCAGAATTGGCAATTCCAAACTTGCTTGCGGTTTGATTTGGTTGAAATCGAATTCATCAGTGCTGGCAATTACTTTGAAAATATCCAAACCTTCCATCACGCCCGCTTCGGCATATTCGGAAGTCAAATCTGCCTTGATTGGGTTTCCACTCAATCCATAAATACTTTCGTTGGGTTGGATTTTGACAATGAAAGTGGGTTCTGGCTTTTTTCTCGCCATGCTGATTTTCCACAATCTTCATTTTGAGTGGAAAAGGTTGGATTCCAAATTTCCCAGTCAAATAAAGCATTCCCACAAAAAGCGGTTCGGGAGAATGTGTTTGTGAGTTTGACTCGGAAAAATTTCGGTTCAAAAACTCCATGCGTATAGCGAGTTTGCAAAACCACATTCTCCAATTCCAACTCTTTTTCTTCTTGGACTGCGCCTTTTCCGCCTACTTGTTTGGTGGCTTCCAAAATGGAAATTTCCAATGGAAATTCAGACGTAACTGGTGTCTGGATTTTGCCATTCCAAAGCGGTTTTCCATCGGGAAATATGTTCGAGATTTCCTACAACTTCTGTGGCAGAATCTTCATTGAATCCTTTTACTTCTCGGCAAACGGGTCGGTTGTCATTTGGGTTGGAGATGGTGAATTTCCCGCCTTTGGCAACGACTTGGAAATCTGCTTGCGCCAAACTGCTCCGTTTGTTGTGCATAAGTGGTTTCTGGCAATTCAGGAATCAAGCAATTTCAAGGCTTCTTCTTCGCCAGAAAGGAAAACTTGCAGTGGCGGAGTTTGGATTTTGCCCAAAACTGCTTTGAAAGTTTTGCTTTGGTCGGAGTTGCAAACTCTGGCATTTCCAACTCACTCGAACCAATTCCCACATGCAAGACTTTGGCAATTCCCAACGAGTTCGATAAATCTGAAAGCTCCGAATTGGTGGAATCCGCAGGGAAAATATGGAACTCAATGGGTTCTTCGATGTGCGAAGGCAAACCGTGCAAACTTCCCATATTGACTTTCCAGCTTTCTAGTTTGTCGTGGGCAATTTGCCAAAAGGGAACGGTTTCGCCCAGTTTTCCATCTAAGAAAAGTCGTTTAGTTTCCGATTGATTTTGCGCCACGGCTTCCAGTTGTGGCGATTGGTCTTGCACCAAATTGAAAACTGCGGTGTGGACTTTCCCCATCAAATCGGAATAGCTGATTTTGTTTTTCGCATCTCGAAGCGTTTTCAGTAAACTGTAAGTGAAAATGCCTCTTTGCACTCCATCAATTTTGGTTTCCTTGGCAGTTTGGTGCGATGCCGATGCCGACAATAAAATATGTTTCCCCACTGGGAATTTGATTTTCCCGTCCGATTCTTGTCGAGATTCGTAGCCTAAATATTCGCTCAATTTCGCTGCTTCTTTGGAGACTTCCATTTGCCGACTTTTGGTAGATTCCCCAGCCGAGCGAGTGCCAGAACCCGAATGGCAACAATCCATCACAATCAGCAATTCGGGCTGGAAATAACTCACTCCACCCGAAACCAAATTTTCCTTTTTGGATTTGGCAACTTTGGAAGTCAAGAATCCCAATTCCTTATCTACCAAATCCGAACTGCCTTCCGTTCGGCTATCCCAACAGACAATGGATTGGTTGAGTTTGTCGGGATTGTCTTCCCAAAATTCTGGTGGAGAAGGTTCTTGCGCTCCGTGTCCGCTGTAATAGAAAATGGCAATGTCTTTATCTTCCGCAGCTTCTCGCATCTGCCTGCGCCAAATGGGAGAGGAAACCATCTATAATATTCGCTCTTGTGGCTTGCTCATCTTCCAAAACTTTGATGTGCAAATCAAAATCCTCGCCCGAAAATCTGCTTTCCAAAAAGCCTTTGAAAGCTCGCATATCGTTCACACAACCATCCAAACGATGTTTTTCAATCGGATATTTGTCTATGGCAACCAGAAAGGCGAAGATTTTTTGTTTTTGCATGGAAGATGATTTACGAGGGACGATTTAGGATTAAGGAACGGAAATTAAATAAGATGCTACTTTCTCAGTGGGACTTGCCCATGACCAAAGTATTAATCCTTATTTTTTTGTTTAAATTTTTTATATAAAAACGTTTTAAATAGTGTTCTTAGGTTGCTATAAAGAACATCCATCTGAAGATGGATGCAATTGAATGATAGATTTACTCTTTTAATGTCAGTTTGGACTCCTAATCAATTGCCACTAGCTTCAGCTAGTGGAGAATGAGTTGGGTGCATAACAAATTTACCATTTATTTATATTGCTTACTTGTTGACGATAGTTTCGATGATATTCCGAGCAGGGCAACCGCATCAAAAAAAGAGGTTTTCATGTCGAAGAATGACGTTAAGTTGCCGTTGTTGGAAGATGGCTTCCCCGTCTTAGCAATGAAATCCATCAGTATTATATTTAGAACAAGAATAATAAAGCAAAATAAACGTACATAAAAGTATTTACTGCGAGACCAACAACCAATTAGTGCCAAAAAATCTTCTTTTCTCAGATTCATAGCCGTTTTTTTGAGTTAATATAAGGCATTTCTGAAGTTTTATGCGAATTTGCTATGCACCCAATGAGTTACATATTTTTAGAGTCTTAAAGTAGAACTAAGGGGAAATTAAACAGAATTATAGGATAAGAAAAATAGTGAGTAGGTTTAATAGTGTGGGCAGTAAGTAGATAAACTTAAATACTTTCCTATTTGCTTTTTTTGTAAGTATTTCATTATCAGTTATTTGAACTGCTTTGGAATGACGAATAACGACTTTGGACTACTTATTAAACAGGTAAGGCTAAGTAGTCAGACGAAATTATCGTAACATCTTATCTTTTGTAAGATGCTGATTGTCAACACGTAATTTGCTATTTTGCTATGGCATCGGCTATCCGACTTTCTATTTTGTACCTGTACTTGTTTCCAGTAAAAGGTGCAAGCGTGGACGTTTGCACCAGCGTTCGAGCCTTACTTGTTTCGCACTACCATAATGTGTTCATAGTTCTAAGAAACCAAATTATTGAGTTTGAAGTTTGGCGGGTTCTACGAATACACTTTCCCACTCCAACATTTCCCAAGAAAAAGTGAAAGTGCTTGGATTATATCGTAATTTTGCGCTTTTAAACGACCTTTGTAGGAAAGCTCAAACGAGTTTCCTTGCTCGAATAGGTTCGCAATAAACGAAATCCAAAAAAATGAAAAACATATATATATTAAGTCCTACTGACCGAAAATTATTGTACAGTTTGAAGACTGGCAGGATCTGCGAAAACTGCCAGCTTCCGATACAAAAACTACTTCAATTTTTATTGCTCTTTCTATTATTCTCAATCTCCACAAACGCAATCGCACAAAAGAAAAAAGGCGAATTTGTGGGAATTGACTCTTTGCTGAAAGCTGAGAAATACGATTTGGCGAAACCACGCTTGCTGAATTTCAATAAGCGAAATCCAGACAATGCACTTTCCCATTTTTGGTTGGCTCGGATTTACAAATACAATTTTGAGGAAATGTATCTCCACAAGGCAGATGCTTTGGGTGCCAATTATGATTTCGGCGGCCGCACTTTTCGAGAAAGCCAAACTGCTGGTAGATAAGCGAGACTTGAAAGAAAACCGAGCCTATTACGATGAGATGTTCGGCAGAAAAAACTACACCATCGAATCTATTCAAGCATATATGGACGAATATATGCAATCTATGCAGAAGCATTTTACCAAGCTCACGCAGGCGAGAATCAAGTTCAGCATGATTCCCATGAACTACGAACTCTGCCAAGATGCTTTCGTGCAGGTGGTCTCCAACTACAACACAATCACTGATTTATACTTGAAAATATCGGATAGAGATATTCAGAAGCTGGGAAACATCAAAAAATGGTATGGAAATTTGGAGTCGGCTGTGGAAGATTATAATGACTTTTTCCGAAATGACCGCTTTGCCGAAAACCATCAGCAAGAGTTTGAATTTGTGGAGATTGAGGGCATGAAATCTTACCGAGTAGATAAGCGGGATTTCATTCCCAAAAAAATCAAGCTCTTTAACTATGGCAAATGGGCAAGCGAAATGCTCGAAAAAGTGGAAGGCGTGCAGGATTTGCTAAACGGCTTGCAGGTTTATAATGATACGCTGAATGCGCTACTGGAAATGGAGCAGTTCCCACTCGGTTTCTCTTACGAAAATTTGGAAGCGAGAATGAAGGCTTGGCAACGGGAGTTTCTTTTGGTGGATGCCAACGCAGGCAGACTGATGGAATGGTTTGATTACCGACTCCACAAAATCAAATTCTATGAGAATCAGCTGGAAGTAAGGCGAGATTTTGCCATCAATTACCCAGATGTGAACACCAGAAACCAGAGAATCAATGCGCTCACAAAGGAAATTGTGAACCTGATGCAGGAAGTCAGGAATTTGGATGTGCGAGAGGCGGTTTACGTGAACCATGCCGATTTTGTGAAGAACAATTTGGGAACGGAAAAGCAAATGACCAATTACCGAACCATTGAGGAACGGCTTTATAACGAAGTTCTGCGAGAGTGGAACATCATCCGAATCAAAATGCCTGATATTGCGCCAATCTATCCTGATTCCACCACGAGCAAAGCTGGGCAAAAGGTAATCTTGAGGCCTTACAAAATGAATGTTCAAGCTTTGCTGGATAGTGGTTTTTTCTTGACTGAGCAGATTTATCCTTGTTTGGATTCAAGTTTCATTGTCCGTGGGAAGTTTGAAGTGAAGCGTGAGCCTCGCCAATTCATTGGGAAAATAAACCGAAAAGGAGATGTGAAATGGCTCAAGCCTTTCCAAAAAACGAACGAGGAACTCACTCAAACTTTAGAGCAAATCACTCCTTATGAAAATGGCATGACTTTGCTGTTTTCCCGAACACTCAGAAATGGCGCAGACAGAATGAAAATGCTGGTACTTTCTGATAGTGGAACAGTAATTATGGAGCGATTGGTGGCGAGAATTCCTGAAACTATGTTTGTTGCACAAGATGCCCCAGGCGTGATTTTGGTTCATAAAGCCGAAAATGTAACGGGAATGCTCGAAGGTTTTGAGAAATACGAAATTGTAGGTTATCGTTTCGATGGTGGCGCAACGGTTGTGAATGATTTGCTCTTACGTGGCAATGTGGTGGATATGATTGAAATGCGTGAGGGAATTCGCATAGTGGCGAACTTCTTGGAATACCAAGACCTGAACGGGCAATTTGCCGACAGCCGAGCCTACGTGAAAGGCGGACACAATGTGTTTGTGGCAGATTTTTTCCTGACCGACAAAAGACCGAATAAAATTTTCCCCATCTATTCCCTCAAACCCATTGCCGTGAGTAGCGTGGAAGTGAAACCCGAAGGCACGCTAATTCTCTACGGCTCGCAAGGAGATTTTGAGTATCACGGGGCAAATAGCATTATTGGTGGAGACACTTGGGAAATGGAGGTGGAATGATGATGATGATATGTTGATTTGGAGATTGATTGATGTGAGGATGGAAGAATGAAACGAAGAATGAAACAAAAGTTCCGAGTCGGTCAGATTCGGAACTTTTGTTTTGCTTTATTCTCTGAATCGCATTACATTTATCTTCTAACCATTCGCAAACAACAATTGATTGAATCGCAAATCATAGAAGCCATTCGTTTGCTCTACAGCAATCGCAGAACCATTGATTTTCTGTTCAGCAAAAGGCCAAGCGGAAAAGGCAGATTTGAGCTGTTGGATTATGACAATGACTTGACTGAAGAGCGAATTGGGAAACTACTGGAGAAGCGCTTTGTGGAGGAAAAAGATGGGGAAATTTCCTTGAACATGCAACTCATCAGCTTTTTTGAGGATTATTTGGGCATTGGAGATGCAAATGTGGAAATGTTGAATGCCGATTTGAAAAACCTAGAACGTAATCTGCAATATTATGAAGACAGCAATCAGAATATCAAGCACCTTATAAAAATCAGAGAGATTCTCAAAAAGTTAGATTCGGGAATCAGAATTAATATTGTGAAACTTTATGCTTCTGTAGATGAAGTTTATAAAACGGAAAGAGACCTCAAAGTTAAACTCTCCAAACTAGAAAATTACCGAAAAGACCGAGACGAGGTTTTGCTGACGATTGAGGCAACAAGCCGTTTTTTGGAACTCAACAAAGTAGTTCTCAAAAATGAAAGTGAAGTAATGAAAACTCGTAAGCAACTAAGATTCAATTTGATAGAATATAATCGGCAACTTTTGACCCTACAAAATCAGGTAGTTGACTATATCCATAAAGTGCAGTTGCAGACTCAATTCTACAAAAAACTGACTTGGTTGAAAACCATCAAAAATTCTGGTGGAATGCTGAACGGAGCAAATTCCAATATTTATGAAGTGGTCAGTCAGAATCACTCTCTGCTTTTCCAAAAAACAGTTTCCCACAAGTGGAAAGTGCCTTTGGAAGCCATTGCCGACAACGAAAATGGGCAGAGAATGATTGAGCGGATTCGGGAACGCTTAAAAATGAAGAGTGAGCGAGAACACAAAAAAGAAAGCCTCGATTCCATTTCCGAAACGCAAACCCAAGAAAGCCTGGAATTGCCCACCGATGAACTTTTCAGCATTTTCTCCAAAACCAAAACCAACCTTTTCGATTTTTACAAGCTTACCAATTTCCAGAAGCCTATTCCGAAATCAACTCCAAAGAAAGAATCTCTCTTTTTGTGGAAATGAGTTTGGATTTTGAAAATGAACTCTTTTTCAAAGACGAATACGGGAAGTTTGAATGGACTGAAAGCGGAAAAAAAGAAATGATTTCCTATCAAATTGTAGAAATAAGTAAGTAAACTTAATTACTTTCCTATTTTACTTTCCGTAAATAATTGATTATCAACTACTTTATTCGCTTTGGACTTACGACTAAAGACTTTGGACTACTTAACTGACTCCAACAACCAAAAAAATGCTTGAACAAAACTTACCTTCACAAACCACAGTAATTTTTGAACGATTGAGCAAAGGGAAATTCATTTCCGCTTTGAGCCGTTCGGATAAAAAATTATTCGAGATTTTAGAGAATGAAGATACTTTTTGGCAGATGAAAGGCTATTTTTCCCTCATCAACTTCAGTTTGGAGCGAGCGGAAGGCTATTTTTATTTCAGCAAAACATTGGAAATGGGAGCGGAACTTTCTGAATGGGAACGCAAAGTAGAACGCCTGAATAAATATGTGGATGTGGTCAGCTTTCTTTACGGTTTGGAGCAGAAACCCATACCTGGCATCAAATTCAGACCTACGCAAGTTGCCGAAGAATGTGCGAACCATCCTATTCTGAAGGTTTTGCTCGACCAAGTGAAAACCAAAAACAGTGCGAAAACTAATTTGGGCAAAGTGAAAGCCATTGCCGAGGAATTGGCAGACGAAAGCTTTTTCGAGAAGCTGGATGCTGAACAGGAAAACTACCTGATTCTCGATAGTTTCTCCTATTTGGAAACCATCATAGATTTGATTCTGCCCATTGAGAAAAATCCTGAAATGGGAATTGAGTAATTCTTTTTGAGAAAAGAAATCAGA
The DNA here is from genome assembly GCA_963729615.1 of uncultured Cytophagales bacterium. Taxonomy (GTDB): domain Bacteria; phylum Bacteroidota; class Bacteroidia; order Cytophagales; family Flammeovirgaceae; genus JBLIFI01. Next base: position 275,252 of record CAVSOI010000006.1, on the reverse strand, counting down.
TCAAAATGGATTTGGTAGGGTAGAGAGATAAGACTACTCTATGGATAATTCGGCACAAGCAAACGCTCAATGCCGTCAACCTAAGGAAATCAAATTTCAGTCAGCGTGACCCGGTCGGAGACTGATTTCCATTTTCGGCACAGGTTCGGATTGGATCGGTAGCCGATGCTATCGCACACGAGAACCTGCGCCAGCGTTTTACGCTGGTTCAAGCGGGGCTTCCAAGCATCCCCGCTTGGGAAGCCCCGCTTGAACCGATATTCACTAAGTTGACAAGCATTGAGCGAACGCTTACGCTATGGTCTAATTTGTGCGATTTTGACCCATTAGTCAATCTAATCGGTCATTATTTTTGATAATCGGTTGTTGGTCTCGCAAGTAAGTGCCTTTATGTACTTTTTTAGTAACTATTGTTCTTGTCTGAATTGGAATGCTGATGTGTATTTGTTGCTAAGACCAACAACGGCAAAGAATGCAGACTTCTTTATTTTATGTACTTCGCTCTTCTAGAGCGATTTCAAAGAAACCGTACCTCGTAAATCGTACATCCGACAATATGAATAGATTTCTGAACAAAATTGTGCTGATTGATACTGCTGTATATGATTTGGCAGAGGTAGAATTGAATGGACACACTTGCATAATTGGCACGAACAATCGAGGCAAAACGACTCTTTTGCGAGCAATTGCCTTTTTCTACAATCCGAGCAATGTGAAGGCGCATTTGGCAATTAAATCTGGAGAAGATGATTTTGCCAGTTTTTATTTCAGGAACAACCGCCCTTCTTACTTGATTTTTGAGGTAAAAACCGAGCGAAAACCTTTCCATGTTTTCTTTTACAGAACGGGTTCGCACATCAATTACCGGTTTGTGCAGAGCGAATATAAGCGGGCATTCTACTTCGACTCGGAAAATGTGAATATGCCTCTTACTCTGGAAGATGTGCTGGCAAGCATGAGCAGTCGGCAAGTTTGGCACAGCAACGAGATGAAAAGCTGGACCGAATACCGAGAAGTGCTTTACGGAAAATTTAAGGCGGGAGCAAAATCTAGCCAAAGAGCGTTGTCTCAAATGTATTTGTTTCGTGGGGCGAGTCAGGCAAACAACATTCCCAAAATTATTCGGGATATTTTCCTCAATTCAAACCCACGCTTTGCCGAAGGCCTGAAGAGCGATTTTGTGAAGGAATTCATTACGAGTGCGGTTTCCGACAAAAGCCAAAGTTTCATGCAAGCGCAAGAAGAAGAATACCTGATTGATTTGAGTAGCCTTTCGGTGGATTTGGGAAAATACCTCGACCATTTTGAAGACATCCAGACTTTCCATAAAACAAAGGTGGAACGGGGCGTGATTCAAGATAAATTCTCGGAAGTAAAATCGCTGAGGGAAGACCAAAATGGATTGGCAGTGCTGATTGGAAGCACTTTCAAGTTTGCCAAAAATCAAATTGGCGAACTCCAAACGGAGCAAAAAAGAAAAGCGGTGGAGTTGGCAGAAAAGAAAACTGTTTTTGAGGAATTTGAAAGAGTGCAAAGCCAAGAAATTGAATTGCTCAAAGAGGAAAGCTGGAAATTGAAAAGCAAAATAAAAAATGCAGAAAGTGCCAAGAAAATCTGGGACAGCGAAGATTTCCAAAAGGGCTATCAGAAATATATGCGGGAGAATGAGTTTGAGCAGGAATTAGATAGTAAAAAGAGAAAGTTGAGAATGTTGGAAACTCAATTTAAGACAGTAGCAGAAAAATATAATTTGCAGTTCCAGAATTTAGCAAACAGGCAAAAGGAATATTTGAACGAGTGGAAAGCACAAACTGCCGACCTGAAAAACCAGCTGAAGGCAGATTTTTTTCGAGTTAGAGAAATCTGAAACTAGACGGATTGAAAAAATCAAGGAAACCTATAGCGAAACTACAAAATCGCTTACTGAAACAATCAATCAGCTGAAAATTTCCTTTGCCGAGTTGAAAGGCAATGAACAGCTGATTCGGAATACCGCTTACTTTGCCGCAGAAATCAATGGCTTGGAGTCGGAAAGAAATGAGTTGAATAAAATCATAAACGGGCGCAGTTTCAAAATCCAACAAAGCGAACTTGATTTGGAGAAATGGCTGAAGAAAGACTTGCCTGAGATTGAGCGGAAGTTCACGCAATTGCTTGCAGAAAAAACGGAAAACCACAAGCTGGCTTTGGCAGATTTGGAAGCCGAAAAAGAAAAAATCCGACAGAAAATTGAGGTAAGCCCCGATAGTTTTTATGGCTATTTGTCGGAAAATTCGCCCGATTGGATGGAGCAGATTGGGAAAATCTGTGATGAGTCGGTGCTTTTCAGAACGGATTTGAACCCCAAACAGGCAAAGGAAGTTTCCGAGTCGCTCTATGGAGTTGAATTGGATTTGGAAAAACTCGAAGTGATTGCCAAATCTTTGGAGACTTACCAAGAGGAACTGAAAACGAAAAGTGATGAAATTCGGCAAACTCATCAGGCTTTCTTGGCTTATCGGGAAGCTCAAAATGAAGCCAAAAATAAAGAGGAAGTGAGTTTGCGCAGAAAAGTGAATGAGGTGCAAAAAGTAGTGGAGTCGGAGAAATATGAACAAAAACAAGCGAAACGAAAGGTAGAAAACCTGCTGGAAAAAACACAGGAACTGCACATTCGAGCAAAGGAAAAGCAGGATGGGGAATTGCGTGAGAATTACGATTTGCAAACAGAAAATAAGCAACAGCAAGAAAGCAAACAAGAAGACTTAGAAAGTATCAATGCGACACAAAATGGGGAAATCGGGGAAATACGCACGGAAACAGTGCAGGAGAAATTGCTTTTGCAGGAGCGAAATCAGGTGGATTTGAACCAACTCCAACAGCAAAAAAATAATGAAGAACAGAAATGGCGAAATGAAAATGAGCAAATTGCCCAAGAGAAAGAACGTGAGCTGAAAGGCGAAGGTGTAGATACGACTTTGCTGAACAAAACGGAAAAGGAAATTGCGAGTCTGCAAGGCGAATTATCAGAAATTGCACAATTCAAATCCAAACAGTGGAAAGGCGGTGGAGATTACCAACATCTCATCACTTATCACAAACCCCATTACATTGACAAACTCCCTCACTTTTTGGAGGAGAAAAAGGAATTGGATTTGTTGATTGAAACGATTAACAAAGCGATTGAGGAAGCGAAGAATGAATACGAAAAAGAAACTGCGGAAATCCAAAAAAAACTAGCGGAAATCAGTAAGCAAACTACTCAATTTGAGAAAGATTTGACCGATTTTGACGCACTCAAACAGGAAAGTTATTGGCACATTCAGAGAGAAAGAATTGAACAGGCAAGTGCTGAAAAGTTGCAAGAAAACGAACGAGAAACCATTCAGGATTTAAACTTGAGAATGATTCGGTTGGGAAGCCAATTCAGAGAGAAGTTCGATGTTTTCCGAAAGAAAATCGTTCATTTAATAGAGCGATTTCGACCTAACAATTCGCTGGGTTTCCAAATGAATTCGGAGGCAGGCGATTTGGGCTACGAAGCCATGGCGCAAAGAATTGGCAGTTTCTCGATGGAAGAAGGCATTCGGAAAACGGAACAGGAAACTGCGGGGCAACAAAAACAGTTGATTTCCGTGGTTCATAAGCAGTTTGAGTTGCTCAAAAGCCAATTGGCGAAAGTTGGCAAAGCAGTGGCGAGTGTGAGCCGAGATATTTCCAATTCTGGATTTACCAACGCCAACCTGATTGTTTCCTTCGATATGAAAATGGTGGAATCTAATAATCCAATCATTCTGGAGATGGAAAAAATTGGGCAACTGAAACTGGAAAATGCACAAGATTTTGGAGAGTTGGCTTTAGGGGAAATCAGCGAGAAACCCAACACCACCGCCACCAACAAGCTCCGCCATTTGAAAGAAGCCATTGAAAATGGGAAAAAATCGCAACTCCGCTTGCAAGATATGTTCGAGTTGGCATTCAGCTACGATGACAAACGGAACAAAAAGACCAACGAGACGAACTTGAACGATATTGGCTCGGAAGGAACGACAATCCTCATCAAGTCTTGCATTTATATTTCTTTGCTCCACTTTTTTGTGAAGAAAGAAAAACATTTCAAGCAGGAGGCAATGTTGCATTGCATTATTGATGAAGTGGGCAAAATTTCCGAACCATATTTGAAAATGCTTTTGGAGTTTGCCAAAGAACGCCAAATTTGCCTACTCAATGCCTTGCCGAACAAAAGCAAGTTGGAGACTTACTACGATCATACTTACAAATTACGAGAGGTCAATCATAACGGAAAATTCATTGCCAAGGTAGATAGATTGTTGAGCAAAACCATTCCACTCCAACAATATGAAACAGAAAATAGCTAGAGGTTTGGCCTTAAAACTCAAGCAACTTGCCAATGGCGAGTCGCTTAACTTTGGTCTATTTCAGGGAAATGCAAAGGCAATTCTGCAAAAACTTTTGTCGGATGGAGTGCTTTCTAGCCAAACTTCTGGGAGAAGAAAGAAAATCTATTGCCTAGACTCTCAAAGGTTGAAAGATTATTTAAAAACCCATTTCGGATTGCTCGACTTGGAGATTTATATCAGTCAATTCGAGCAGAAACCTTCCCACAGGCACGAAGTTTTACAAGCAAGTTCCAATGAAAAGCAAGTAAGCGGAATCAAACCATTTCGAGGCTTTTTGGCAAAATCCATCAATGAAATTAGCGCAACTCTCCGTAAAAAGCCTCTCCAACTAAATTCGCTTACTGGCACGGCACTTTTTGTTCAGGATTGGGAAGGTTTGGAAATCCCCCCGAATTGCCAGATTGTAATTGTGGAAAACTTCGAGAATTTCGCCTATTTGGAAAGTCAAGTTTCCCTGTTTGGAGAAAATCCTAAATTATTTGTATTCAGGTTTTACGACAAACATCAAAGCATTTCCCAATGGCTGGGAAGCATTCCGAACCCGATTCTCTACTTTGGAGATTGGGATTTTGGCGGAATCAAAATATTTGTGAGCGAGTTTTACAGCAAGTTCCCAAACCGATGCCGTTTCTTTATTCCTGAAAATCTAAAGAAATTGCTTTCCGAAAATGGGAACAGAGAAAGGTATTTGGCACAAATTCCTATTATCAAATCCGAAACATTTGAGACAATTCCGCAAATGAAAGAATTGGCAATTTTACTAGACGACTATCAGAAGGTTTTGCCTCAGGAAGTGATGATTTGATTACTTTGGGCTAGATTTCCCCCAACCACATTCTCTCGCACAATCCTTGCCTTATCAATTAAAACCTTACCACTCGGAAAATCTGCGACTACTCCGAGGGTATTTTTTCTCATTCATGAATCCTATTGGAAACTCAAAAGATTAAATGCCAAAACTCCTTTTCTCCATAGTATTTTTTACTTCGTTCTCTTGTTTTGCAAAGTTGTCGAATACCTCTACCCCAAGCTGAAGGTTTCGTTTCAAATAAGGTGTCTATTAGACTTCTCCCACTCTTGATAGTCAAATATACTTTTGCTAACAAACAAAGATCATTACGGCATCTTTACTCTAAAAGGGAACTATCCATTGAAAACGCTTTGAAACCCGAAATAGACTCTTCGAAGTAGTATTTTTTCGCAAATTCAAACAGAGTCTCCTAGTGGTGCTGTGAAAGTAGTAATGCTCTAAACCTTAGTGCAAGCGTCCTCGCTTGCACTTTTTCACTCATGGCATTACGTGTTTCGCACTACCCTCTAGTGATAGCATAAACCACACTAAGTGCTGATAGTCAAATCATGATAAATCTATCGACATCTTAATAAAGCCTTAATCTTTATTGTAACGGAACAGGAGGTGTAGCGTAAACCCCGAGAGCCAAGTGGCGCATAATGATGACGAATTACAGTTCAGTCTCAATCCTTGTGGCAATGGAACGGGATGCGTAGTCTAACCCCCGAAGGCACTCTAATGATGGGTAATATGACAATTGGGAAAAGTCTCAATCCTTGTTGTAATGGACCGGGGTCTCGATAGACAACCCCCGAGGGTATTTGGATATGATCTGGACAAGTTTATGATTTACAAGTCTCAATCCTTGTTGTAATGGAACGGGGCGCGTAGCCTAACCCCCGAGGGAAAAGTAAAAGAAGTAGGAAATCCAATTCAAATTAAGTCTCAATCCTTGTGGTAATGGAACGGGGTCTCGATAGACAACCCCCGAGGGAAAAGTAGAAGAAGTAGGAGATCCAATTCAAATTAAGTCTCAATCCTTGTTGTAATGGACTGGGGCGCATAGTCTAACCCCCGAGAAATTTGTAGATAAATTCAATAATGTTGATGCCTATTGGTCTCAATCCTTGTGGTAATGGAACGGGACGCGTAGTCTAACCCCCGAAGGCACTCTAATGATGGGTAATATGACAATTGGGGAAAGTCTCAATCCTTGTTGTAATGGACCGGGGTCTCGATAGACAACCCCCGAGGGTACTATTAATGATACTTATTTAACAGTAAGACAAATGTCTCAATCCTTGTTGTAATGGAATAACCCCCGAGGGTTTTGTTTCTTTCCATCCTAGTTCTTTTGTCTCTATCGTGTCTCAATCCTTGTTGTAATGGAATAACCCCCGAGGGAAAAAAAAATAAAAGATGAAGAAGTTACAGAAAATCATGTCTCAATCCTTGTTGTAATGGAATAACCCCCGAGGGTGCACTTTTTCATAATTTACTGTAAGTCAGCTCACTAACTTGGGTGTATTAACAGTTTAAATAGGTTAGTTAAATAAATTTCTGATAATCAACATTTTACAACAAAGCATTAAAAAATAAACACCTGATAATCAACCAAATGCAATTTACGAAAGGGTATGTGATTTATTTCCGTAGTAGCACACCTTCACGTGATTTAACAGGTTAGTTATTTAGCGGTAAACCATAAAAAATTACAGCTTGTCAGCAAGTTAATGAACGTATGTGAATATAGTGAGCATCTATTATATTTACAAGTAAAAAACCAAAAAAAAGAAGGTAATAAATGAGTTTTCCATTCTGGAATTAAGGGCTTTCCTATAAAACTTATTTGGCGACTGGGCGTCCCCGTGAGACACGCCAAAAGGGAATACGTTTCTTAGATGCGTGTCTCACGCATCGTTTCACAAACTGTAAAAACAGCTATTCTGATTTTTTATAGGAAAGCCCTTTTCTGGAATTATCAAATTTAGAAAAAACAAAAAATGTTTGCAGAAAGAAAAAAAAACGCTTAGAATAGCATATAACTATTTCTGAAATCATTCCTTATGCCAACCATTGATTTATTAATAGTAGTATTTAGCGCAAAAATAGCGCATTATGAGTTGCCTGCTTTCAGAGGGGCAATGGCCGGCAAGGTTGGGCATCAGCATCTGTTGTTTCATAACCATAAAGTGGAGGGAGGCTTGCGCTATGCCTATCCGCTGATTCAATACAAACGGCTAGGCGGAAAGCCAAGTGTTTTATGCATTGGGGAAGGCGTGCAGGAGATACATCGTTATTTCTCACAAAGCGATTGGAGTTTGAAAGTGGGCACTAGGGAATTGAGCATGGAGATTGACGAGCTTGATCTCAATCAGGCGAAAGTAGAGTTAGCAGAAACACCGATTGCCTATGAGTTAAGCAATTGGATTGGATTGAGCCAAAAGTCTCATCAGGCATATAAGAAATTGGATGGATTAGTAGAGCGCATAGAGTTTCTAGAAGAAAAAACTGGTGGGCAATCTACTGAGTATGGCAAAGGGAATTGGTTGGAGCGTCCCCAACAGAATTGAATGCCAAATTACCGAATTGAGCGAACCACAGCTTAGAAAAGTGAAAAAAGTACAGCTATTGACCTTCGATGTCAAGTTTAGGACGAATGTGAGCCTGCCCAACTGGATTGGGTTAGGGGGGAAAGTAAGTCTGGGATTCGGAATGGTTAGGAGGAATGAAAAATAAGGTAGTGATAAACTGGCAAGGCTGACAAATAAAAAACCATAGCGCAAGCGTCCACTCAATGCTGTCAACTTAAGAAAAACAAAATTGTAAAATTATATTTTTTGCCCCACCTTATCAATATGCCATATTCAAATTCGTAAAAAAACGCTCAAATTTGACGACTCGAAGGCGAGTCCCATCGGGTTACGGTTTATACATATCTTTTAATTTAATGCCTTAAAACTACAATAACGCATAAATAAGTAATTGTAGCTAATCGAAATTTCCTAATTTCGATTCTATGGTTGCAAGTTTCCTAACTTGCAACCATAGAATTACGACTTTTTAACTCATTCCGACAACCTAGAGGTTGTCGGCTGTTAGAAGGAGGCCATGAGATTACGAACAAAAACTTATGTGTAAACCGTAGCCCATCGGGAGAGTCGTGGTACGAATTCAAACCGCAAAAAAACATGCAAAAAATAACCTTTGGTTGCGAAACAATTACTCCCATGTTTCTGGCGGGAGCAGATGGCACTACGCCCGAACTGCGCGCGCCAAGCATAAAAGGCGCTATGCGGTTTTGGTGGCGGGCAATGAATGGGCATCTGAAGCTGGCAGATTTAAAGAAGGTGGAAGGCAAGATTTTTGGAGATACAAGCAGGAGGAGTAGGGTAATTGTCAGAACCTTTGACACACAAATGAACATCAGCAGTGCTTACATGCTTCCGCACAAAACTGAAGAATATAAAAAATCTCCTGCTCATTGTTTTGCGGTTGGAAGCACATTCCGAGTGCAGTTATCTTTAGGCAACACAGTAACTATCCCACTAGAGAGCAATACTAATTATTCATTTACCGCAACGGATTTACAGAAGTTATTCATATTGACTTGTTGCCTAGGAGGCTTTGGAAAGAGAAGCAGAAGAGGTTTCGGAAGTGTGAAAATTGTTTCGCAAGCAGGCTTGGAGTCAGAAGAGGGCAAAACGTTTTCAATGCCAAAAAAACTATCGGACATAAAAGAACTTTTGAATGGCAATTTCGATTCAACTCCGCCCGCTGATGCCATAGAAACAAATATCTCCGTCCGAAAGGGTTATCCGTACATCAAAAAAATAGAGTTTGGAGACTTTGGCTTGTCCTTGAATCAAGAAATTGAGACAAGAATAACCAAAGAAAGCCATTTGATTAAAGAGAACTCTCATTTTGCCACATTCTCTAATGCCATAGGAAGCGGAAACAGATTGGCATCTCCCATCTATGTATCTGTATTGGAAGCATCGGAAGGGTTGAGAACCATCATAACCACATTGAACACCGTTTCAAGAGACAGCAGATTTGAGCAAAAGCATAAAATTCTGCAAGAAAAATATATAGAAAGACTGAAAGTTACTGACTCCAACCATGCCTAAAAAAACCTACCTCTTCCTGTTTACCATTGGTCCGGTGCAATCCTTCATTGCTAAGGCGAGGAAAACGCAAGACCTGTTTGCAGGCAGTCGAATGCTTTCCGAATTGGCGAGGGTGGGGATTGAGTTGGTTCTGTCAGATAAATTTGGCGGAGAGCTTATTTTCCCGAGTGATGCCACGGCAACTTCTATCCCGAACAGGTTTATGGCGCAGTTTATTGGTACAGAAGATCAGGCTTTGGAATTGGGCAGGGCGACAGAGAATAAAGTCCGAGAAAAATTTGAAGAAATTGCCAACAATTCTCTAAAAGTAGCTTTAGGGGCATTGAATTTAGCCGAAGAAAGTCCCACTAAAATAGCTTTCAACCAACAGCTAGATAATTTTTTGGAGATTTTTTGGGCATTAGAACCCATTTTGGAAAACACCGAAGGAGAGGAAGAGGCAGGCTATGAGGCCGCTTACAAAAGATTGGAGCGTTCGGTGGGAGGTTTGAAAAACAAGCGGATTTTCCAGCAGTTCAGCTATCAGGAAGAGGTAATTGGAGAGCGAGGCAGAAAATGCAATTTGGACGGGGAACACAACGCACTTTTCTTTGGCAAAGATACTGGCAAAAGATTCTATGATTGGAATTCGCCTTACGCCATTGAGCTAGACACAGCCTACAAAGTAACCGTTAGCACAAAAGAAGGTCTCAGTGCACCGAGTTTGGCAAAGCGTTTCTATAAGCTGAAAGTAAAAGATAAGGATAAGAAACTGGGTGGATTTTACTCCACCGCCAAAATTGCCCTACTCCACGACCTAGCAAAAATAGACTTAGACGGAACGCAATTCCAAAGAATCATAAGAGACTGCTACTCCCGCCTGTTGCCAAAAGGGAAACGAAGCGGTTTTGAACCCGACACACTTTTCGATGACCAACTCTATTATGAAGAGAATCTTACGCTTCCGTACTTCCGAAAAAATGGGTTGGAGAAGAATGTAGGACAGTTGCCAGAGTTGATAAAGCACCAAAGGCAACTCCGTCCGTTTCTGAAAACCCGCTACTATGCGCTCGTTCTGTTCGATGGAGATTTGATGGGGCAATGGTTTTCGGGGAAAAGACTGAAAGAGTTACCTGAAAAACTTCGTCAAAAGCCAGGTTTCGTCTTACAATTCCATAAGGGCTTCTCTAAAATCCTTTCCGATTTTGCCAAGCACATTCGCTCTGAAATTTTGGATGATGCAGGGAAAGGCGAAACAGTTTATGCAGGGGGAGACGACTTCTTGGGATTCGTGAACCTCCACCATTTGTTTGATGTAATGAATGAATTGCGGGATTACTGCCAAACAATAGACCAAGAAATCAAATCTGAATGTGGTATTTCCGCAAATGAAGAAACCCAAATTCATAATTTCACTTTTTCTGCAGGAATTGTGATTGCCCACTACAAAATGCCCTTGGCAGAGGTGCTGAAATCGGTCAGAAAGGCGGAGAGCGAAGCCAAAAAGCCTAGAAATGCTTTCTCCATTAGCACAATCAAGCATTCTGGCGAAACCCAGCGAGCCACCTTCAAATGGGGGAATGCCAAAGACTCCACCCAAAACTGGAAGAACTTGAGTGCTGTTGTACAAGCACTCAAAGACAGCACTGTTTCGAGCAAGTTCATTGCCAACCTCGCCCTGGAACTTTACCAATTGGGCGGTCTTTCACTATCTCTCCCCAACGATTCTCTCCATAGCGAAATGATTCGGGTGGAGATTGCCCGACTTGTGAATCGGGCAAAAGCAACACACATTTCACAAGATAAGGTAGATAAATTGAGTTATGCCGTTTACCAATTATACACGGAAAGCAAAGGAGATGTAGAGAATTTTGTCCACGCTTTGGAAATTGCCGATTTTATGAGCCGTAAAACCAACCACGCATGAAGGAAATCACACTCCAACCGCTAGACACACTATTTTTCCGAGATGGGAAACCCTTTGGAATGGGCGACTCTACTTGGGCAGATGGTATTTTCCCGCCTTCGCCAAGCGTGGTTTATGGTGGATTGAGAAGCTCTTACTTTGCACAAAACAACTCACTCCACCTAGAAAGGGAAGCGTTAGACAAGCAAACAGAGGGTTTCCGAATCAATGGGATTTTCATCTTAATCAATGGGAAAAAGCATTTTCCTGTTCCGTTGGATATTGCCTACGACAAAGATGATAAATCAGAAAAAAAGCCTTTTCAGTTAGCGCTTTCCGAAAGTGATGGCTTGAACAGCCAGACGAAAAGTGGTTTCACGCTCACGCATCAATTGCAAGGGGAAGAAGGCACTGCCGTTGTCAATTTCAAGCCAGGCGGACTTTTGAAGCAGTCGGATTTTGAAAAGTATTTGGCTGGAGTGGCTAATTTCGATTTGGGGAACTTCAACACGAAAGAAATGAGTTCGGAGAAAAATGAATTGGGAGGCAAAGGAAACTCCAACATAGAAGAAAAACCTATCAGAATTGTGGAAGATTATTGGCAACCCGAGCCAAAAGTGGGCATTGGCAGGGACAAAATTACCAAAACTGCCAAGGAAGGAATGCTTTACCGAGTGGGAATGATGCGTTTCAATACGGAGAAATACGATAAGGTACAAATTCGAGTCAATTACGAAGGGTTAGAAACGTTGATGCCTTCGCAATTCAGATTGGGTGGAGAGGGAAAATCTGTCAATTGCAGGAAAGTAGAAAATGAGGAAATCAGCAAAGTAAATGCGCCAAAAGAACTTGAAACAGGAGGAATCTTTAAACTGTATTTGGCAACTCCTTCCATCTTCGAGCAAGGCACTTTCCCAAAATGGATGCTGGAAAAGGAAGAATTGAAACTGAAAAAAGAAATTGAACTGGAAAAGGGACTGACTGTGGAGTTGGTTAGCATGGCAATTGGCAAACCTCAGCACATTGGCGGTTTCGACATGAAAGAGAAAAGACCCAAACCTATGCTAAAAGCTGTTCCTGCTGGCTCTATCTATTATTTTAGACTCAAAGAGGGGAGTTTCAGTACAGTTGTGGAGCGATTTCATGGCAAATCCATTGCGGAATTGGATTTTGACAAACAAGGATTCGGGATTTGCTATGTGGGAATTCAACCGTGAACCAAACCCAAAATTTAGATTATTTACTGCCCCAATTATGAGTTATGTATTTGATAAGTACAATTATGGATTGGGGAAATTAAAACAGGGTGGCCTGACCATTAAAAATGAAGAATGAAGAATGGCTCAAATACTTGGTAATCAACATTTTGCTATTATTACATTTAGTCAAATTATTGCCATATATTTTTTAATTAAATCTAAAAATAGTGCAATACATGAAATCTCAAATTTTGACTAACCTAAAAATAATATAGTTAACCTATTGATATTCAGATGCTTAAACCCGTTATTCAGGTGTTATTCATACTACTGGACATGGCAGAAAATAGAACCAAAAACCTGTCAGGTTTAATTGGGATTAGACCTTGAAAATTGAGTTTTATCTTTTTAAAACCTGACAGGTTTACGCAGATGTCCAGTAGTATGACTAGTACCCATACTACTTGACATGAATCAGTTTTCTTCGGATTTGAGAATCCGAGAACTGTCAGAACTAAGGTTCTGACAGGCACGTTAAGCTAGCTCAAGCGTCTGCTTTTGAACCTAAAACGAATGATGTCCAGTAGTATGGGTGTTATTTACTGTTATTCAACTCAATACTCCTAAAACTATGTATAAAATTGCTGAACCTTTATTCATTCATTGCATCACGCCACTGCACGCTGGGAGTGATTCTGATTTGGGCATTGTGGATTTGCCCATTCAGCGAGAACGCCACACTTCCTTCCCGAAAATAGAAGGCTCTAGCCTAAAAGGCGCAGTGCGCTCGGCTGTGGAATTCAGCGTAATGAACCCACCGAAAGAGGAAAATTCCGATGCTGAAAATAGAAAAAAATCCGTTTTGGGGAATTTGGTAAAAGTAAACAAGGTTTTTGGATTCGATGGCTCGCCAATTGGAGGCTATACGGTTGAGGAGTTGGAAGAGCAGTTCAAGCATCAGGAAATTGTAGAATTAGAATCGGAAGAAAACGGAAAGCAAGAAAGGGAAGAAAAAGAAAATGAGGAGGAAAAATCGAAAGAGGAAAAAAAAATAATTTCCGTTCCGAGCCTGAAAACTAAGTTTTCCGGGGCAATTGCCCTTACAGACGCTCGCCTGTTGCTTTTCCCAATCAAATCTATGAAAGGTGTGTTTGCTTGGGCTACTTGCCCTAAAGTTCTGAAGAAGTTTAGCTCAGATTTGGAACTATGTAAGATAAAGATGAAAGAATTGCCAGAAATTTCTCCAAAGTTAAAATATTGCTTGCCCAGTTCCGATGAGATTGTCGTGAATAAAAAGTATGTGATTTTGGAGGAATACACTTTTGAAAAGGGCAATCCAGCACCTGCAAAAAAATGGGCGGAAAAAATCCAAGAATTTACAGGAATTGAGGATTTGCCCAACAAACTCGTGATTCTACCAGACGATGATTTTCGGGATTTCGTGAATCTCTCTACCGAAGTAATCACTCGAACCAAGATAAACAACGAGACTGGCACAGTACAAGATGGTGCGCTCTTTACAGAAGAATATTTGCCCGCTGAATCAATCTTATATTCGGTGGCAATGGCACACGATGAGTTTGCCAAAGATGGCATGAAGGCGGAAGGAGATGGCGGAGTGATGGATTTTTTTGACAAAAGTCTCCCTAGAACTATCCAAATTGGAGGAAGTGCTACTTTGGGAAAAGGCTTAGTAAATATTTCTTTTAAAAGACAACCCTGAAAAAATGACTGGAAATAACAGAACATCTTTGGAGCAAGGCAGAGCCAAATTTGCTTATGATCGTGCATTAGAAGGGACAGAAATTGGGAAGGAATATAAGTCCTTTGCCCGAAAGCTACCTATGCTGATTAAGACCAATGGCTTGGGGGCGGCTCTCGCCTTTGCAAAAAGCAGAAATAATGATAACGCATCCAAAAAAATCTATGAACAAATCTACTGCTGGCTCAAAACCGATAATAAGCTGGGTATTTTTGAGCAAGACGAAATGGAAGACCTTGTAATGGTTGTGATTTCTCAAAACTCTAGCAACTACCGTGCGCTCACGGTGGAGACTTTGGCGTTTTTGAGTTGGTTGAAAAGATTTGCTGAGGGTTTGATTAAAGATGATAAATAATATGGATTATGAAAGATGGCATTTTTTACACAGAGGGCAATGATAAAGATGGTTTCTCATTTCGGGTAAAACGAGCTGATGGGCAATTCATAGACTTAGATATGTCTAAATTTAACAACCCTAAGCAATATATTAAGTTCAACGAACGGAAATGTAAGTATTTCAAGAACAAACAATATGTCTCTGTTAAGATTGATGAGACAGAAATCTATCATTCCCAAAAAGAACCGAAACTTTCGCCAGTTGCAAAACCAAAACCTTCTATCGGTCAATTGGAAAGTAAATATACCGAGGCATCAAAAATAAAACCGCCACGAGTCAAAAAGGAGACTTTCTCAAACATATACGGAATAAATACAAAATTCACTAAACTTCCGCTTGATACCTCGCAGGTAATTAGCTATGAAAACATAGATAACTTCCATCTTAAACTGAATAAAACAATACATTTTCTGAAAATTGATAAAAGTAAAGTTGACTTTAGGAATTTCAAAGATGGAACGGCTACTCTACACATGAATAAGTTGTCGAATCAAGACAAAACCGACAGGAAAAAGTATAAATATGAGTTACAGCATGATTTTGTTAATTTACCACTTTCGCAAATCAACAAAATACACCTCCAAACCATCAAAAACTACTGCTCGGAACTCTCCATCCAAACCTTCGAGCCTGATTGGCGAATGGTAGTGGGTTTGGGTGGAGCATCAGTTTACGAAACCTCCATGACCTTGCACCATGTTTACGGTTTTCCTTACATTCCTGCAAGTAGCATCAAGGGCGTAGTAAGGAGTTGGATTATTACAGAAGTATTTGGGCAAGATGTTGATAGTGAAGCACGGGCTTTCAATGAATCTCAACAAATGTGCGATATTTTCGGATGCCCCGAGAGTTTTTCTTACGAAGATGAGAGCAAAAACAAGCACACCATAGATACTTATTACAAAACTCATAAAAAAGATGTTGGAATAAGCGAGAAACAGGGCGAAATCCTCTTTTTCGATGCCTTCCCGACAAAGTCGTCAGAGTTGAAAATGGACGTGATGACTCCGCACTATGGAGATTATTACGGAGACAACTCTGAAAAACCCTCCAAATTTCCAACCGATACACAAAACCCGAACCCAATTTCGTTTCTTACGGTGGAGAATACTTCATTTCAATTCATTTTGGGTTCAAAATCAGCGGGGTTAGATTCGGAGAAATACAAAATAGAAGGAAAAACCATTGCCCAATGGCTCAAAGATGCCTTAGAAAACCACGGAATAGGTGCAAAAACAGCTGTGGGTTATGGGTTTATGGTAGAAAATAGTATAAAATAATCATTAAATTATGTCCAACAAAATCATTCGCATTCCCGTAGATTCTTCCATGCTTACCGCCATAGGCTATGACCCAAATCAAGAGTCTCTGTATGTAGAATTCAACAATACTGGCTATATTTATGAATATCATGAAGTAGAACCCGAAGTTTTTGAGGAACTCAAATCTGCCAGTTCCATCGGTAGTTACATGCGTAATAACATCTTAGATTGCTACGGGTATTCTAACCATAAAAGAAGATTTAGATGGTAGCTTAATGACCGAAAATAGTTGAAAGAAATAATACGAATCTATGAATCTTCACCAATATATAAAGGAGCTTGTGAAAATAAATCGCCAAGAGGTGGCACTCAGGCTATTGCAAGAGAAAGTAACCGACCAGCAAGATGAAACTGATATTATCATCATAGTTTCCAAATGGAACAATATGAAGAGAAATCAGAAAACAGGAAGATGGAATGAAGAGAAATGCGAGCAAAAACAAACAGAGATTTCCGATGGCATTCTGTATTGCCTAGACCTTGTACCAGATTTGCCACTTGAAAAAGAAATACAGCAGTTGGAAGAGGATAAATTTCTGTGTGTGGCTCATTCTCCCGAGAGCCATGTTTTCTTGGAGCAGTTCTTCAATTTCCCTCCTTTCAAACTGTTTGAGGTTTGCCAGTTGGCAGAATGTAAGCGACTAATAACCGAGAATAATTATACTTTCGTGGTGTTTGATAATAGCGATGGAAATGCAGATAAAGACAAACTCAAGGAGAGGGAAATCTTGATGGCAAAATGTTTGGGAATACCCAACTGCCCAATTCTGATTCATTACGGCTCTCACTTTATTGATTTGGTAAGGCAAAAACCAAACAAGATTGTCGCTGCCAATTCGGCTTTCACTTTGCACAATAGGGCAAAAGAAGTTTTATCTTATTTAGGTCTTGATTTTCAAACGTTATGAAATATGTATTCAGTACTTTGATATTACTCTGCTTATCCTTTCATTCGTTTGCCCAAAAAAAGACAGATGCAAAGTTAGAGGAATTGGAACAGCGAATGAAAGAGTTGGAGGTGGAGAAAAAGGGCTAGAACAAAGACTCAAAAGTGTATCTGATGATTACGAAAGAAAAGCTGAAATATTGGAATCGGGCTACAACTCCAAACACGAAGCTTTTGTAAGCAGGGTAGATAATCAAAATACCGCTGTCGTTATTCTCACTATTTTGGCAACACTATTAGGCTTTGGCTCTTTATTGATTGTACTTCAATACTACTCGAAAATTCGTAAGGATTTCAACGAAGAGTTCAAAAATAATATTGTCTCCAAACAGAATGAAATTGAATTAATTTTTGCGGAAAAACTGAAAGGTATAGTTGCCGAAGAAGAAAACAAAGTAATTAAGTTGATTGAAAGGGAAAATGATGAATGGAAGGCAAGGGGACAAGTAAAAATTGCCCTTTGTTATGTGAAAAATGAAGGCGCAATGTTGGAACTATTGAGCTTTTTGGGTTTCAAGAATGTCACTCTCATAAATGTATCTGGAGAAGATAATCTACGTAATCTGAACTCAGACATTGTGATTTTCAACAGTCCAAACAACGAGTTTGGAGTATTAAAATTGGGCTTCAGTGCCGAGAAGGCTGAAATTGATGCCTATCGCTCAAACGATTTGATAATCCAACTCATTGCAAAGCAAAATCCACAAACTTTATTTTTCTACTACAATAAAAACGACACCAAATATCCTTTAAACGCCCTGCAAGATGACGAAGTAATGTCTTTTGCCAACTCAAAACCCGCCATCTACCACAACCTGCTAGACTTGGCGGTATATTGGTATAAATTCATTAGGAACTAAGCAACCCCACCAACTCCCCAACCTCCTTTTCCTTAAAAACACCCAACAACAAACCATTCATTTGTTTTTGCAAATTCTCATAGACCCACCCGTTATTTGGGCAACCCGAAACCAAGAAACTACGTTGCCAAGCCGTGAGTTTTCGTTGGAGTTGCCCGAATGCGTACTTTTTTGAGCCACCAGAACCTACCGATTGGCAAACCTCTTCAGTACTTGCCAACAACTTCCTTATGCTTTTCTCGGAAGGGGAAATCTGCCATCCTAATAGTTTCCCCTTTCCGAAAAAAACGCTTTTGCCATAACTTGGGGAGAACCGAAAACCCAAATAAGAAAACTCCCTTTTGGTTGCCCTCAATTTTTCTGTTTTGGTAGCCTGCAAACTCAAACCTACTTTATTGAGTTTGGATGCTACCATTTTTTCTAGCTGGCGATTTGGCTTTCGCCCCAGAAAAATCAAATCATCGGCAAAGCGCAGATAGTTTGTCTCGGTCGGGTTGAGCGACTCGGAAAGCTCCCTATCGAAATCGGACAGATAAATATTAGCGAGAAGTGGCGCAAGCACACTCCCCTGAAACACACCAACAGAACTAATACGCACCTTCCTGCCCTCCTCGAAAGGCTGTGCCAAAAACTTGGAAAGCAAATTCAAAATACGCTTATCGGCAATTTGGACTGCCAGTCTTTCTTTGAGCAACTCATGGTTCAGGCAATCGAAAAACTGGGCAATATCTGCCTGAAATATATGTGTGCAACCTGCGGAAAGCGACTGCAAAATTTGAGGAACCAACTGCTTATTTGCCATAAGCGGTCGGTAGCCTTTGGAGCAAGGCAAAAAATGAGGTTCAAAAATAGGCTCTAACACCAACCGTACCATGGTTTGCACCAATTTATCTAACTCTGAAAAAACTCCAATTATCCGCACGCCCCCATTTGGCTTGGCGAGCCTGACCACACGGGCGGGCATGGGCTTGAACTTCCCACTCTTTAGCAACTCCACGCATTGTGCAACCAGTCGCTCATTCTTAAAACCAAGGTGTTTGCAAGCCAAATCAACAATCTCTTTTTTGTAGAGCAAAGCATATAAGCCATCGAACTGCCTGCCCAGTTGGCGGGTTGCCTGCAAATGCAACTGATACTGTATGGATTGTACTGCCATCTGTGGTTTATGGTAACTTAAAACTCTATTATACTCACTACACGAAAGCCCCCGAGAGAAATCACAGAATGCGGAATTTTTTTTCAAAAAAAGCCAGAAGCGTTTATCTGATTTGGGGTGCATTGGCAGAAACGCAGTAACCGCTATCAAGCCCATTGTGGTCTTTTACATACTACTGGACATGAGTGAATCGCTGGCAGAGTCCGCAGGTCCTGCCAGACGTTTAACGGGTTAAAACCGACCTTCGGCAGGGTTTTCAACCTCTGCCGAGGTCTTGATTTTTGGATATGTCCAGTAGTATGGGTCTTTTATTCATAAACCCCAGCAGAATACCCAAAAAAATGGGCGATGAGTATGCGCAAAATCTCAATCCTTGTGGCAATGGAACGGGACGCGCAGTCTAACCCCCAAGGGTAGTTTGGATGTATGAAAATGGAGAGATTGTTAGGTCTCAATCCTTGTTGTAATGGAATAACCCCCGAGGGAAAAGGTGATATGTATGTGAACCATAAATATATCAAGTCTCAATCCTTGTTGTAATGGAAGAACCCCCGAGGGACTTTAGGTTGGAAACTGTCAGTTGTATCCTATTTGTTTCAATCCTTGTTGTAATGGAAGAACCCCCGAGGGATTTGACAGCAATTTATTACACCCAGAACAGTACCCTGTCTCAATCCTTGTTGTAATGGAAGAACCCCCGAGGGGAATTGTAGATGGTTCTAGAAGTTTTTCACTATTTGTCTCAATCCTTGTTGTAATGGAAGAACCCCCGAGGGTGCACTTTTTCATAATTTACTGTAAATCAGTTTACTAACTTGGGTATATTAACAGCTTAAATAGGTTAGTTGAATAACTATCTGACAATCAATACCTTGCAAAAAAGCATCAAAAAATAAACACTTGATAATCAACTAATTGCAATTTACGAAGGGTATGTGATTTATTTCCGTAGTAGCACACCTTCACGTGATTTATCAGTTTAGTGAATTAGCGATAAACCTCAAATTTTTATGGCTTGGTAGTAAGTCAATGAACGTATTGTAAATATAGTTTCGGCAGTTGTAATATCCAAACAAATAATTCTGTGTTTCTGTGATTTTTTGCTTCTCTTTTCGTGGTAATCATGTAGGGCATATTAAAGAAATAAACTAAACATTTCTCTTGTTTCTTTTTGGTCTATTCTTCGTTAAAAATATTAGCCATAGCGATGCTATGCTTAATATTTTTGCCTAAACTAGCCAGCGTGGCCCGACCTCAAAAATAAACCGCAATAAATGTCCATTTTATTTCTCTGATATGCCTAGGCAAAGGCAATCGTTCCCTACTTCGTGAAACAGCATACATAAGTAGTCTAGCTTAAATACTTTCCTGTTTTGAGTTCTTAAAAAACTCATTTACAGACAAATGCAAAAGGGTGCGACCCTTCGCTAATAAATAGCACAACGTGCTTAAAATCAGAAAAAAGATGGAGAAAAACAAAATCCCCCAGCAGATGCCAAACCCGCAAGAACTTATTCCTGAAGGTGGAGAGAGTTTTGTGGTGGGGACTTACCTGCAGGCAGAAAGTGAATTGTCGGAGCAAGTTCAATCCTTCAAGTCGAAAAGCCCATGGCTCGATCGGCTTTTCGGCAGCAAACAGCATGACCTGAAAAAAGAGGTTCAGTTACAGAGTGCAGAATTGGTGGCAGACTACTCCAAACAACAACTTGAGGCACTTGCCCAGCTGAAACTCTCTTTAGTAGAAGATGCCTATAACAAGTTCACTTTGCAGATGCGTGCCAAGAGCCAAATGCAAATGGCTCGGCAGGTGGTAGAAGAATACAAGGCAATTGTGGGAGAGATCAACCAAGAGCGGGAAGAAATGATGAGCCACTACCAGCAAACTATGAAACAGATTGAAAAAATGAAGCAAATCAACCCAAAAGCGGCTCGCAGGGCAACTCGTTCTTTCGAGCGAAGCGTGAGCAGTTACGAGAGTTTGCTGGAGAGTATTCCCAAGCGTTTTCTGGAAAGCCTCTATAGCTTAATGGAAGAGTTGGGCTGGGAGAAATAGGATTTACTAAGTAGTCAGATACAATTATCGCAACATCTTGTCTTCTGTAAGATGCTGATGGGCGCATCTCGTTTTGTCGTATTTCGTAAGAAACCACAAACAATCGGCCAGAAGCCGACACCTTACGCCACTCGCCAAGAGGCGATGGGACTCGCCTTCGAGCGACATTTTGAGATGCGCCCATGCTGATTGCCAATAGTGAATATTGGCAAAGTTTGCGTAAGGGAAGCTGGCAGTGTTGCGGTGGCGACAGCATCGGCTTTCCAATCTAATTTGAACCTGTTGAGAGCCAGTTTCCCAATATACGATTTCAATCTAAAATCTAACCTTTGCGTACCATCAGTTACTACAAAACCTCATTTCTATGCACTTACACATTCAGAGTTTCGGCACGCATGCCTCGGTCAGTAATGGCATGTTGGTAATTAGGCAGAAAAAAGATAAAGAAGTCATTTCGCTTAGGCATGTGAAATCCATCTCTTTTGGGAAAGGAGTTTTGTTCAGTTCCGATGTGATGTACCTTGCCATGCAACATCAAATCCCCATTACGTTTGGGAAGCGTAGTGGCTACCCTGCTGGCAGAATTTGGAGTGAGAAATACGGGAGTTCTACGGAGGTAAGAAGAAAGCAAAGTCTGTTTTTTCAGGCGGAAATCTCTAAGAAATGGATTAAAGATGTGATTCTTTTCTAGAATGAAAGGACAGGTAGAAAACTTGCTTTCCCTCAAAAAACAGCATAAAAAGGCAAGTGTTGCCGTACAGAAATCTATTGACCAAATCAAAGCCGCTCATAGCAAACTCAGAGACATTAGCTATGCTTCGGTAGATTTGGAGCAGTTGAGAGGCTTTGAAGGAAGTGCCTCCAAAAGCTATTTTAAGGTAATGGGAAATACGCTCCCTACCGATTTTCAGTTTATGAAGAGGTCTCGGCAACCCGCCACAGACGCTTTCAACTGCTTGCTAAATTACGCTTTAGGTATTGTTTACGGGCATGTGGAAATGGCTCTGATTCGCGCAGGGCTAGATCCATATATTGGGCTGTTACACGGTTCTGCCCACAACCAACTCAGCTTGGTTTTCGATACGATTGAACTCTATAGACATTGGGCGGAGCGAGTGGTTATTGATTTTGCTTTTGGGCAAAAGAGCCTAAATACTTCTCACTTCGATATTGACAAACAGAAAGGGTTTTGGTTAAACAAATCAGGAAAAGAAGTATTTATTCCATTTTTTGACAACTATTTCAGTTCAAATATTAGCCGTGGTTTGCGGAAGCGAAATAGATACACCCAAATAGACTTGGAGGCACACGACTTTGCCAAGTTTGTTTTACACAATGTGCAAAACAAACTTCATTAAAAAACATCTGAAAAATATGCTCATCGCTCTCATTTGCTACGATATCGAATCTGATAGAAATCGCAGGAAATTGGCGAAACTTTTGGAACGAGAAGGTTATTTCAGATTGCAGAAATCGGTTTTTGTGGGCAAACAGCTACTTAAATTCCATAGGCAGACTTTCAGGCAACTAACAGTTTTTGCAGAAAAGGAAACAGACAGCCTACTTTTTCTGCCAATCACGAAAGACAGTCTCAAAAACATGGAGAAATACGGTGTGGAAGATGATTTTGATAAAATGGCGAAACCAAAGAAGTTTGTGTTTTTCTGAAAGAAGGCTTGAGCAAATGGAAATTCATTGGATGTTACAAGGCTTTTTCATAAAAAATAAAAACATCATTTTTTGCATATCAGTACACTTTTGAAATAGTTCGAGCTTCCGCTCGGACTTGAACTTAGAAGGAAGCATCAGCTTCCAAGCCATTACAAGTGCTGAACTGGCAATCAAAATTATTTTT
This sequence comes from uncultured Cytophagales bacterium, assembly GCA_963729615.1. Lineage (GTDB taxonomy): Bacteria > Bacteroidota > Bacteroidia > Cytophagales > Flammeovirgaceae > JBLIFI01. Next base: position 252,494 of record CAVSOI010000006.1, on the reverse strand, counting down.
ATGAAAAAGCCCTGTTGGATGTTACTAAAAAGTGAGGTTTACAAAGCTCTTTTCCACTAGATTCCCCCAACCAAATTCTCTCGCACAATCCTTGCCTTATCAATTAAAACCTTACCACTCGGAGAGTCTGCGAATACTCCGAGGGTATTTTTCTCATTCATGAATCGTATTGGAAACTCAAAAGATTAAATGCCAAAACTCCTTTTCTCCATACTATTTTTCATTTCGTTCTCTTGCTTTGCCACAGATAGTTTGCTAACCAAAATTGACTGGCAATACGTGGAAGTCCCCGTTTATAAGCAACACGAAAGTTTTGCTGGGCAAACGACTTTGCAAATGGGTTATGCGAATCATGCAATCCAAAACCCAAGGATTTGGTCGGAGGACATTCGGAAAAAGTATATTTATGAGGTGGATTTGGTGCTTTCCAAATATCCTGCGAATCGGGAAAAGTGGATTACCAACTACGATACTTTGATGCGAAATCGGGTAAAAGCACTCTACGAACTCATTCCCGAACTGGAGCAGAACACTCGAATTACTTGGAATATCGTTCTCCAAACCGATTGCCAAACCGAGGATGAGGCAAAGGCGATGTTCCATGGCTCAGTTATCAAATACAAACTCCACCTGACCGATAAACTCAAAAAAACGCTTCATAACATTCGGGATATTGTGAATGGCAAAGAGGGTTTTGAGGATTCGGTGGTTTTCAAGGTTTTCGATAGAAACCAATGGGGAAATATGCTCGTAGTCAACGATTGGACGGGAAGCATGTACCAATATGGAGCGCAGGCGGTTCTTTGGCATCGGCTCAATATGAAAAACTCGGCTGGAGATAGTTCCAAAAACAGGTTTTATATTAGAGATTTTGTGTTTTTCAATGATGGAAATTTGCTTCCCGATGATGAGAAAAGAATTGGGGAAACTGGCGGGATTTATCATACAGAAGTAAACTCCATCCGAAAAATTGCCCACACCATGCGAGAAGTGATGCTTTCTGGCTATGGTGGCGACAAACCCGAAAATGACTTGGAAGCGATTTTATACGGATTGAGTAAATCTGACTCCACCAACCAAATTGTGCTGATTGCCGACAATAACAGCGCAGTTCGAGATATGGAATTGCTAGGGAAGATAAATAAACCCGTCAAAATTATTCTGTGCGGAAGCCAATTGAGAAACCCAATCCACCCAGATTACTTGCAGATTGCCCGAAAAACAAATGGCTCAATCCACACAATTACCGAAGATATTCTGGATTTGGCGAACAAGAAAGTTGGCGATGTTATTGAGTTGAATGGCGTTTTCTATTCTGTTTCCGCAACAGGTTTCACTCGGTTGGAAATCGTAAAGCCTTGACTTTTATTTGCGAATGTTTCCAAACAAGGCGTTAAACCAGCCAATCTATGGTATTTCTTTATTATTTTGTCTGATATTTGTATAATTAAGAAGTATGAGACTCAAAAATCTGTTCCTATTATTGCTTTTCTGCACGTTCGCACAAACTGCTTTCTCACAAGTAGCGATTGATTGCGAGCCTGTTCCCCGTGCAAAGCAAATGGGCGAGTCCATCAGTTTCTACATTTATTCCTACCAAACCAACCGATTTAACGAAATCCTCCGAGTAAGTTCAATCTACAAAGTTTCCTACAATTTCGACCCAAAAGCACACGTTGACCATGGCGCAATTGCCATTCGCTTCGGTAGGGAATTCAACTACTTTGTGCGAGGATTAAGTGCCGATGATTCCCAAAGCCCGAACGGAATTGCGAACTCCACCCAAAATAAAGGCATTTTCATGTGCATGAACCGAGAAGCGGTTGCCGAACACCGACTCCAAAAAATTGAGGAGTTCGAGAAGTGGGACAAACAGATTTACGAGGAAGAAGCGTTCAACTTTGAGTACAAGTTCAATACTTATTACAAAGCAAGTACAGTAGTTACGGCAAGCAAAATGTGATTTTGGATTTACGAAGTACAATTTGGAATTGAGTAACCTACTTAAACAAATCTCTATCTCTTAGTAGCCTCATTTAGAGGTACATACAAGAAAAGGCAATAGCACGAAAGTTAATTTGAAAAGCATTTCACTTGCACTCAATTCCAATGAATATGAGTTTGAATTTCAAATCGCAAATTATCCTCACAAAATAACTTCCTCATCAAAGCTTTTCGGCTCAACCATTAATACATTTTCCTCTTTGTCAATGATGACTTGCCCAGAAAGCATTTCTTTGGTTTTCCGCACATATTTTTTGGGCGTGCAAATTACGGGTTGGAGCGAGTTGCTTTTACCTTGTGAGTAGAAAGCTGCCAAAGAAGCCGCTTTTTCAATTACGATTGGCGGGAAAGGTTTGTTAGCTTGGTATTTCAAAACCACATGCGAGCCCGTTACATCTCTAGCATGAAGCCATAAATCTTCTTTGTAAGTATGTTTTTGCGTGAGTTTATCATTGCTCTTACTGTTTTTTCCCACCAAAATATCGAAATCCATAAAAGTGAATTTCTTGTAGGGCAAAGAAACATCCTGCTCAGTTTCCTCGGCTTTCAATCCGTGAGTTTTCTGGTATTTGGTCAGTTCCTTGTAAGTCGTGAGTGGTTCGATGGCTTCTAAATGAGTTGCCAATTTGAAAATCTCCGCCTCTTTCTTATCAATATTCTTTTGGAGTGTGGCGATTTCCTTCTTCTGGTTTTTAGATTTTCGGTAGAATTTCTCAGCTACTTTTTGTGGCGTATGTTCTTTGTTTGAGCTTGATTTTAATATTCTTCTCATTGTAGAAATCGAACAATTCTACTTCCTCGGCATATTTCGGAATTTGGTGGAGGTTTGCCATAATAATATTGGCAGTCTCCTCAAATCGGGAAGAGTGTTGCAATTCATCTAACTTTTGCTGATTTTTCTTGATATAATTCTCCGATTTCTTGATTTGGCTGTTCAGCGATTTGGCAATTTTCTGCTTGTGCCTTTCCGTGAAATAGACTTTGGAGAATCGGTAGAAAAATTCATTTCCTGCTTTAATTGGCGAGTCCATTTTCTCCAACACTTCATCTTGCGGAAAAAGCGAAAGTTTAGGCAAATTCCCTTTGCGACAAACATAAAAATCAGGATTTTCCAAATAGGAAACCAACTTCTCAATACTTTCCCATTGTTTTTCTACGGACTAATTGCTGAAATCATATTCTGACTCCAACCATTTTTTTGTGGTTTTATCGAAAGTAGGAAAAGTTTGTCTGGAGTCCATGTGTCTTGAAAATGGGCAAAATCTTGTTGGATTGCTCTATCCAACTCCGAGTAATCGCTTTCGGCATCTTTCTCAAATTTTTTCGAAATAGTTTCTGTGCTTTTTCTCCTTCAAAAAGCACCACATTGGCTCGGTTTCCATACATTTTGAAAACTAAGCGATAGTTGTTCTCCAACTCAATCCCGAAAGCTCTTTCGTTTTTAAACTGCCTGACAGCCAGCACCTTGCACCCGAATAATGGCAGAAATAAATCCACCGAATTTTTCTTTGCTCCGAGCAAAATCTTCAGGAAAGATTAACATGCACAAATCAGGTTGCAAGCTGGCTTTCATCCAAAATTCCTTGTCGGAAGCGCAAAATCCCAATACCAATTCGTCTTTGTTCTGGCTGAAACAATCGCCCAATTCCAATCCAACCAACTCTTTTTCTAGTGCCTTGCTGAGTTGTCTGATATAATAATAACTGTTGTGCATGTGTTGATTTGTGGAATGTGGAGAATTTGCTGATGCAAGGTAAGATTTCTTCGGCAAGAAACCTTTCGACAATAGATAAGATTGTCGCTTTGTAGATAATTCTGACAGGGTTTGAAACCCGGTCGAGAAGTTGCGATTCTAGTGCACTCACTACTTCGGGAAATAGATTTTCAATTCATTTTCTCCAACCAAAAGCGCATCTAAATGCCCCATTTTGGTTTTGGCTTCGTTAATCAGATGCACGTGAATGAACGAATCGTGATGCGTGAAAATACCTTGATGTTTGGTGGAGAAGAACCCAATTATTTCCACATTTTCATTCTCCAAACCGTAAGAAACCTGCCCTTGATGCGCTTCTTTTGGGGAACTTACTTTCGTGCCTTCTGGCAAATTCTGAATGTGAATTTTAGCATTTTCTGCTTTTCCAATCAATTTGAAGGCAAATGGCTTTTGGAAGTAATTCTGATTTTTTGTTCACAAATTCTTCCAATTGCTTCAAGTTCTGAATTTCCAGACGGAAGCGTTTCCTCATTCCACTCCGACACATTTGTGTACACGAAAAACGGTGCTTTGGCGTTGGCATTTCCAAAACTTCCATCGTAGAATCTGTCAGCACTTTGGAAACATAGCTTTTCCCATTGAGCAACAGAATTTCGCCTCGCAAAAACTCCATCGGGCCAATTCCATAAAGCCCTGTTTGGTTGGAGATAGTGTCAAGTTGAATTTTGCCAGCCAACTCGCCTTTCAGCATGACATTTCTCATGGCACTGGCAATTTTTACCGTGTTCTTTTGGTTGGATTGAGTGGATTCCTTTTCCTTTGATATTACATCCGATATTTAAACGAATACAAAAAGACCCGACATTATTGCTCAACAAAGTGGATTTAAGGCTATTCTTTGATCATTCCTCTTTCCTCATTTTTCTTTCTTCATTCTACATTTTTAATTCTTCATTCCCTTTCTTCTTTCCTCATTCTTCTTTCTTCATTCTTCTTTTTTAATTAACTGTCACCTCAACTCCAAAATCTCCACGTCTCTTCCATTGAAAGTAATTTTGTCTCCCGCTGACTTTCCCGAGTAATTCTTTCCCCAAAGGCGAGGCAAGGGAAACTGCCATAATTTGCTCTTCTTCCACTTGGATTTTGCCCAATCCAACCGAAAAATAGAATTTGCCGATGTTAGAAGTTACCAAACTCCCTAAACGCACTTTTTCGTGCTTTACTTTCGGAATGATTTGGAGGAAAGTTTCCCTCATTTTTTGGAGTTCGCTCCAATTGGCTTGCCGCTTTTTCCTTCTCCAAATCCATCATGGCACGAGTGGTTTCAAATTTATCGCCCGAACTGCTTTTGGTATCATCGCTAGAAGTTTCCTGAAAACTTTTAATTTCGGAAACAATATTTTTGATTTTACTTTCCAGCAAATCCAAGCAATGCGTATATACTTTAAATTTCTCCATCATGGGTTCTAAATAGTGAATTGGTAAGATAGGAAAATGGTAAAGTTAAAGAAAAACTTCAGCTTTTTTGGGTATCAATTTCAGATTAGGAGATAAGAACGCAAATGATAGAAAACAGTTTAAGTTTTGGAGATTATTTTTCGATATTTTTGAGTTTAAAGTTCAACCAAGTTAATCGAATAAAGAATCATGAAACAATTCTCATTACTAATCCTATTCTTAGGAAATGAAAGTATTGTTACAATTCACACTCCCAAAGGAAGTTGTGAACTAACTTTAGAGATTGGTCAAAAATGGCTACTTTTTGCCAACTCATTCCATGATACATCTTATACAACAGATATTTGCATGAGGAATAAAATTATGGACTCAGCATCAGAGTTTTATGAAGAAGAAGAAGAAGAAGAACTAAAAGCTGATTTAGACTTTCTGAGAAGTAAATAACAACTTTGATATTTAGAACTCTTCAAGAGTTTAAAACTCTTGAAGAGTTAATTAGTCTTTATACTAATTACTTACTACTCAATACTTTTTTATGCGCTTCCACCTTTTTGAATTTGAAGACCTAGCTTGGTATCCTGACTTTATCAGAAGAGGGCAAACCGACTTTCTGCGAATGCTGATGCGGGTTTTCGATGTTTTCCGAGCGGTAATTCCCAGATTCGGGAAAGCGTTGGAACGGTCGGGAAAAGGACAAATTGTAGATTTATGTTCTGGCGGAGGCGGTTCTATGATTCAAATCCGCAATGGTTTGAGGAAAGAGGGAATAGAAGCCAAGATTATTCTTTCAGATTTATATCCGAATATTGATGCTTTTGAACTGATGAAAAAGCAAACAAATGGGGAAATCGACTATTTTCCCCATTCGGTAAATGCCCAAAATTTCCCAAAAAATTTAGATGGATTTCTCACTATTTTCAACGGATTCCACCATTTCCAACCGAAACAGGCGAAGCAGATTCTGAAAAGTGCGGTGGAGAACAAACTCCCAATAGCTATTTTTGAACCTTTGGAGAAAACCATTTTCCAGTTTTTGCTCAATACAGTTTCCCTCATTATTCTCCCATTCCTTTTCACGCCTTTCATTCGCCCATTTCGGTTTGACCGAATTATTTTCACTTATGTTATTCCGCTCATTCCCATTTGCACCTTGTGGGACGGTTGGGTTTCGGTAATTCGACTTTACAAACCAAAAGAAATGGAGGAAATGGCTCGCTCTGTGGATTTGGATGAAAAATATGAATGGCAATCGGGAAAAGCAAAACATACTTTTGGAGTAGTAACTTTTCTGATTGGCGTGCCGAAATAATCTTTAGTCGAAAGTCCAAAGTCTTTAGTAAAGTTTCACTCGCTCCAACGAAATGTGCGAACAAGGAAATTCGCATCACAAAGCAATTCCTGTCCACAATAAAAATCATGACAACTCGCATAAAAATCATCAAAGAAAAGCTATCCGAACTCAAAGAGTTGGATAAAGGATTTTCTGTATTTGGTTCTGAAAGACATAAATTCCAGTTTCATGATGCGCTTACGGAAAAGGGAATCCAATAGATAGAATCCGAAAATGAATTGTTATTTCCAAAGATTACAGACTTGTCCTGACACATTTGAGCAATGGAGGGCCAGGAGGAGGTTATGGTTTGGAACAGCTGTCTTTGAAAAATATCCATCCAGAATATGTTGGAACTGATTTTTTATTGCGGAATTGGGAAGATAGCCAGGAAATGGATTGCGACATGATTTAATTTGACAAGCTTTCGGGTTATGTCAAGCTTTTCGATTATGGTTGCGGAATTGAGACTTGCTTAGTTGTGAATGGAAAGGAACAAGGCGATTTGATTTGGTTCGATTGCGATGGAAGATTTTCCAAACTAACAGGAAAAAGCATTTTGGAATATGAACCACTATTCGGACGATGTGGAGATACTTCTAAGTTCTCAAGTAACAGAACTTTCGAAAAGACAAGACCATTACAGCAGATTGGAAAGTTCAATTGGAAGTGTATTTAATGAAGTTTTTGACGAGAAATTATTTGCAGACAAACTATATGCCTAAGTGCTTAACCGAAAGTTTTGAGCTTTGAAATCGCCTACTTTTCATATACTAACCATTGCGCAAAGTATAAATACATAACGTTTTAAATTATTGCACTTCTTAAAAAAGTGGCTTTATTGATACAAGCCAATATTATGCAGTTTATTTGCAATAGAATTTATCTTTTTGGTAAATATTATTTCGTATATTGCAAATACAATGAAATGAGGAGTGAATGAACCTAATCAATGTCAAGACAGGCGAAAAGATAGACGGTCAAATCATAAAAATGACAGGCTTTGAGGTAAGAGACCTGAAAGGAGTTGACGGTTTTCAATTTGATTGGTCTTTAGAGTCTGCAAAACAAGTGTATGCTATCAAAAGGGTTGATGGAGACGAACTGCTAGGGCTAATATCCTTGACTGATGTGACACAGGAACTAAGAATACACATCAATTTAGTAGAGTCTGCTGTTAAGCATAAAGGAAAAAGCAAGGAAATTGACGGTATATCAGGTTGCCTTATTGGGTTTGCTTGCGAGATGTCATTTTCAAAAGGCTATGATGGTTTTGTCTCTCTTTATCCAAAAACACAATTGGTGAAATATTACCACAAGAAGTTCGGGTTTATGCAGATGGGCAGAAATATGGTTGTATTTATGGAAATTGCCCAGTCAATAATTGAAAAATACTTGAAAGATGAGCAATTACGATAAGATATATAAAAAGTTGAGAACTCAATATACCGATGAGGAAATTGCGGACTCCATGATGATACCCGCAGACTTAACTCCCGAAGAGCAGGAAGAGGCTAATAAAGACTTAAAGGCTTTCAGGTTCAAGTTGCTTGCAGAAATGACGCAAGAGCAGAGGGTCTATTCTGATTTGCTTAGACTAAGATACCAGATAGAAAACTATATCCATAAAATGGAGTATGATAGCAGTATGGATTTTGGAACTCAGCTAGAGGAATATATACGCATATTAAATAAAACAAAGAAAAAAGTAGCAGAAGAACTTGGCATTCATTACACAAGGTTGAGCCGTGTTATTAATAACCGAGAGACTCCCAATGTAGAGTTTATATATCGGCTAGAGGAACATTCTGGGCGTTTGGTCCCAGCATTGGTCTGGTGGAAGTTATTAATTAAAAAACAGGAGTTTCAATTGCTATCAGATAACACAACAAGAAAAATAGAAGCTTCAAAAGTGCAACCAGCGGTGGTCTATAAAACGTAATGGAGGCGAGCGAGTAAAAAAAAAACGAAAAGCCGAGAAATTTCCCTTCCCGACTTTTCCTAGATTTAGGTTGCAAATAAAAGTTCATTTGATTGTACCTCGTTCTTCCAGAACGATTTTCGATAATTTCATTCTCAAAACCCTTTTTCACTTTGGACTTTGGACTTACGACTTCGGACTATTTTTCCCAAAGCTGATTCCCACCAAAATTTCGTGGCTGTTGTTGACAATATTGCTTTGCGCCTTCGTAGGCAAGCCATAAGAATAGCCCACTTTAATTTCATTGAGGTTGAAGCCCGCACCAAAAAGCATGGTGTCATTATCTCGGTAGCCGAACTGCATCCAGAATTTCTCTTGGATTTCCGCATGAATCATCAGTGTAGTTTCTGATGGATTGATGTCATACTTTCTGACCAGAAGAGAAGGCTCGAAACTTACATTCTCGGCAATTACTTTGTAGCTGACACTTGCCGTGAAAACCTCTCGCAACGTGTTGGTTTCCTGAATCAGACTTGGCGCAGTGAAAGCCAACTTGAATTCCTTGAATTCATACAGAAAGCCCGAACCGATTCTGATATTCGTTTCCCGAAACGCATCGCTCCTCAAAAGGTCATCGTCTCTATCCACAAACTGGTTCAAGTCCATCGAATTGAAATTGACATTGCTTTGGGTAACTCCGAGCGTGATTCCGAAACTCAATTTATGGTTGTCTGCCAAAGGCGTGGTGTAGGCACTCGTTCCCGCCACGGTAATATTCTCGAAACCGCTTTGGTTGTTGGTAATGACCGTTCCGCCCAAGCCAATCCGCTCGCCCACACGGGAATCGAACGTGAGCAAAGAACCCGTGTAGCTGTTTCCAGCCGAAAGTTGCCTGCGTTTCGCCTGCAAAGAAAGATGCGCATCGCCTCCATGACCTGCATAAGCTGGGTGAAGTCCGAACCAGTTATGGTTGTACAAATTATTGTCGAGCATGGTTTGTGCCGAGCAGAAATTTCCTAGCAATAGTAGCATTGGAATGAGCCATAAGGCTTTGTTGATTTTGGTAGATTTTTTCATGGGAATTTATGTTTTTTTTAATCCAAGATTTTATCTATTTCAATTCAGTCAGAGACTGATTTCCATTTTCGGCACAGGTTCAGAGAACCTGCGCCAGTAGGGAAAGAAGAAGGAGAAAGGAAGAAAGAATCGTAATAAATAAGGCTTGAAAGATGCTTATGAGAACTAATCGTTCAACGCCTTGCAGGGTCTAATAATCTCTACCATCATTTCACTCAAATTCTTTCCTCTTTCCTCTTTCTTCTTTCTTCTTTGTCGTTGGCGACCCCCGCTCTTTCTTCTTTCCTCTTTCCTCTTTCCTCTTTCCTCTTTCCTCTTTCCTCTTGATACTTGATACTAACTACTTGATACTTTCTAACTTCTAATTCCTCACTAAATGGATTGAGCCTTTGTAACTAAACTGCGTGCCTGGCTTTCGGAAAGTGTAGAAATAAACTCCTGAAGGCAGTTCGCCATTGCTGTTATCTTGCCCGTTCCATTCGTTTTGGTAGTTGGCAGATTTGTAAACATCCTGCCCGTTCGCATCATAGATTATGAGTTCGTAGCCTTGGTACAAATCGGGCGTGTTGATTGCCCAAAAGTCGTTTCTGCCATCGTTGTTTGGGGAAACGAAATTGGTAACTGGCAAAACTGCCTCAATTTCATCTGCCACATTCACAATTACAGTTGCCGTATCGGTCAGGGTTGGAGTTCCATTATCGGAGACAACCACAAAGAATTGGTAAGAAGTTTCCTCCTCAAAGTCAATCTCGTCTTTGTTGGAGAGTGTGATTTCCCCAGTCGATGAATTGATGGCGAAAGGGTTCGTTTCTCCAAATCCAGCGAAAGAGAAAGTCTGATTGAAATCCACATCGGAGAAAGTCATTTGCCCGATGGTTGTCCCATTTTCGGCAAACTCCTGCACTTCAAAAGTGGCATCTTCCAAAATTGGTTTCTCGTTTTTGTCAATTACCTTAATTGTGAAAGCTTCCGTGAAACTCAATCCACCCGAATCGGTAGATTTTATGAGAATATTCAGCGAAGAATCCGATTCGTAATTCAAAGAATTTACCGTTTGGAGTTGGTTGCCAACGAACAGAAAACTCGCATTGTCCTCCCCTCCTACTCCATTTTCGAGCGTGTAAGTGAATATTTCTGCCACATCTTCATCAGTCGTAGAGAAAAGGCCAACCGTAGCATTTGCCATTTCATTTTCTTGGATTGAGTTGTTGGAAAGCGAAATGTCGGTTGGATTATCATTTCCATTTAGGATTGTGATGTTGAACGGTTTTTCAAAAACGCCACCTTGGTCATCAGTAACTCTCAGCCTGATTCTATAAACAGATTTTTGCTCGAAGTTGAAAACTACTGCGGTTCTCAATGTGTCATCTTCTATTGAGAAATTGGCATTGTCCGCATCGTTCAATCCGCTTGCCAAGGCAAAAGTGAAACTCTGGATTGGCGCATCGCTGTCTCGGATTTCCAAATTGCCGACTGCCGAACCAATGGGCAAATTCTCGGAAACTTCTTGGCTGACCAATACAATATCTGTTGGCGGATCGTTCACATCAATTATCTTGACTGTATCGGTTTGCGTGAAACTCGCTCCTGCCAAATCTCTAGTTTCCACCACCAATGTATATAAGCTATCGAACTCATAATCAAGTACTTCATCGGTTTTGAGTTGATTGTTTTCGATTACGAAAATCGCTTGCCCAGTTCCGCCCACAATTCTGTAAGTGTGGGAATCCGTAGCATCTTCATCTACCGAAGAAAGCGTTCCGACCGTTGTTCCTTTTGGCTTGTTTTCGGCCACGCTTTTGGAACTGTAAACAATTGCCGTTGGCGCATCATTCACATCTTGGATTTGGATAGTAAAGTTTTTCTCGAAGAATAATCCGCCAGCATCGGTAGTTCTGACTCGGATGGAATAGGAATTTTGGAACTCGAAATTATACATCAAACCAGTTACCAACTTATTTCCCACAATAGTAAAAGCATCGTTTCCTTCATCGCCCATTCCTGTTACGAAAGTGTACGTGAAGTTATCGCCTACATCTTGATCTACCGTAGTGAAATCTCCAACCGCTGTTCCTACTAACTGATTTTCAGCCACAATTCCTGTGCTAACTTGCAAATTGGTTGGCGCATCGTTCGCATCTATAATCGTGATGGCGAAAACCTTCTCGAAGCTTCCTCCGAAACCATCGTTCACTCTGATTCTGACCGAATAGCTGGATTTCGCCTCGAAATCAAACATGACATTTGTCTGTAAAGTATCGTTTGTGATTTGGAAACTCGCATTATTGATTGCGCCACTTCCAGCCACAAGCGAGTAAGTGAAGTTCTGCATTTTCGCATCTTCATCTTCCGATGTGAGCAATCCAACCATAGATTTTACAGGAAGATTCTCCGAAATAGTGTTCTCCGACAAATCAATATTCGTAGGCGAATCGTTTACGTCAATCACTTTAATTGTGTCGGTTTGCGTGTAAGTTGCCCCAGAGCCATCTTCCGTTCTGATTACCAATGTGTACGAGCTATCAGATTCGTAATCCAACATTCTGTTGGTTTTCAACAAATCGTTTTCCAAAATGAAAGCACTTTGCCCAGAACCGCCCACTATGGTATAAATATGTGAGTCAGAAGTATCTTCATCTGTGCTGGAAAGTTTACCAACCGTAGTGGTAGCAAATCTATTCTCTTGGATTGTTTTGGAAGTAAAATTGATTTTAGTGGGCGCATCGTTCGCATCCAAAATGGTAATCAAGAAGCTTTTCTCAAAGGAAAGTCCTTTTGAGTCAGTCGTTTTGATTCTCACAAAATAAGATTTTTTATTCTCGAAATTGAAAATCGTATCGGTTAAAAGTTGGTTGCCAACAATACCGAAGGCAGAGTTTCCAAAACTTCCTGAACCTGTAACTAGTTGGTAAGTAAACGTATCGGAAGCATCTTGGTCAGTTGTACTCAAATTTCCCACAACCGTAGCGATTGGCCTGTTCTCTAACACGTTCACGCTACTCATAGAAATATTTGTAGGCGCATCGTTTGCATCTCGGATTGTAATAGCAAATGCTTTTTCAAAGCCTCCTCCAAAACCATCTTGTACTCGAATTCTTACCGAATAAGTTGGTCTTATTTCAAAATCAAAAGTCGCATCTGTTTTCAGCGAATCGCCCATAATGAGGAAACTGCCATTGTCATCGCTTCCCGTTCCTGCCACGAGTGAGTAGCTGAAATTCTGCATTTTTGCATCCGCATCAGTCGCTGAAAACTTACCAAATCCAGTTCCGATTGGCATATTCTCAAAAACCCGATTCTCGGAAAGCTGAATATCGGTAGGCGAATCGTTTGTGTCAACCACTTTGATTGTATCTGTTTGCGTGTAAGTCAAACCATTGGCATCTCTCGTTTGGATTGCCAAAGTGTAAAGGCTATCAGTTTCAAAATCCAGCATTTGGTTCGTTTTCACAAGTGTATTTTCGATTAGGAAAAACGCTTGCCCAGTTCCGCCAACTATGCTGTAAATGTGAGAGTCGCCCGCATCTTGATCCACGGTGGAAAGTGTCCCCACCGCAACTCCGATGGCTTGGTTTTCATTGACATTTTTAGAAGTGTAATTGATTTTGGTGGGCGCATCATTGGCGTTTTGGATTGAGATTGTGAAGGCTTTCTCAAAAAACAAACCACCCGCATCGGTACTTCTCACTCGAATTTGGTAAGTGAATTTCGTTTCAAAATCGAAGGTGGAATCGGTCAATAATTGGCTTCCTACGGTTCTGAACGATAAGTTATTTGCATCGCCCATTCCAGCGACTAAACTGTAAGTGAAATTATCGGAAACATCTTGGTCTGTGGAAGTGAAAGTTCCCACCGTGGTTCCGACCAGCTTATTTTCTTCTACAATCAGCGAGCTCAACTGAATATTTGTGGTCGTGTCGTTGGCATTGTTGATGGAGATGGCAAAAATCCGCTCGGCAGTTCCGCCATCCAAATCTTGCACTTGCACCCGAATGGTGTAGTTGGATTTCACTTCAAAATCGAACTTTTGGTTGGTTCGGAGCGAATCATCTACAATTTGGAAACTCGCATTGTTGGTTGAGCCCGTTCCTGCAATTAAACTATAGGTAAAGTTCCCGAAAGCATCTTCATCTATCGCAGTGAACTCTCCCACGAAAGCACCGATTTCCAAATTCTCATCTACCGAATTGGAGCTTAATTCCAAGTTGCTTGGCGCATCATTTTGGTTGAGGATTTTAATACTGATTCTCCGCTCCACGCTCAAACCTCGATTGTCCGTAGAGCGAATGTCTAATTCTTTTACCGAGTCAGTTTCGTAATCAAAAGTGGCATTGGAGAAAACCTGATTCCCATTTTGGATGATGAAACTCGCATTGTCATTCGTGTTCCCCGATTCGTAAAACGTATAAGTATGCGTGTCGAAAGTATCTTGGTCGAAAGTGATGAGATTCCCCACCAAATTGTTGAGTGCCAAGTTTTCCGAAATGGTATTTGAACTGATTTGGATGGAATCTGGTTGGTCGTTGGCATCAGTAATTGCAATTTCAAATTGTTTGAAAAAAGTGCTTCCCGCTCCATCTGAACCTCTGACTTGGATTTGGTAATTCTTTTTGAGTTCGTAGTTAAAAACCTCGTTCGATTTCAGCGCAGTTCCCTCAATAATGAAAGAGCTGTTGTTAATTCCCAATCCGCCTGTGTTATTTAAAGTATAGGATTGTGGATTTCCCGAATCCTCATCTGTACTGGCGAAAGTGCCAATAATTGTTCCCGTAGGTTTATTTTCTTGAATAACCGTATCGGAAATTGTGATGTTCGTAATTGGGTCGTTGGCATTGGAAATGGAAATAGTGAAAGCCTTCTCGAAAGTACCTCCTTGAGAATCGGTTACTTTCACTCGGACATTGTAGAAATTCTTCGTCTCGAAATTGAACATTTCCGCAGTTCTCAACTGGTTTCCATCAATCGAAAAACTCGCATTGTTTGCGCTTCCAGTTCCCGAAGCAAATGAATAAGTGAAGGTATCGCCTCCATCCAAATCTGCGGTATTGAAAACTCCAACCAAAGTATTTGCTGGCTGATTTTCTGCTATTTGTGAGTTGGAAAGGGAAATATCGGTGGGAAAATTATTGGCAGTTATCAAAATAGGGTTGCTCAAAGAACCCCTCGTATCGTTGACTGCAAATGTAATTGGCGGATTCACTGCAATATATTCCACATCTTCGCTATCATCATAATACTTGAAAGTCATGGTTTCTCCTGTATTGCCACGCACTTGAATGATGGCGACAAACCCTCCATTTCCATTGGAAGTATTTGGGCTTTGAACGCCCCTAACCTGTCCGTTTATGAAAACCGCCACTAAATCCTGCGAGTCGCTCGAAGGCGTTCCCATCATGTCGAGTTGCGACACAATGGTCATGGTGGTGGAAATGGAATTACTTCCATTGTTTGCCAAATCTGCCACCCAAGTCGGACGTGCGGCAAAGGCGGAGTTTCCAAATCCGAGCAGTAAAAAGAGAAGTAGATATTTTTTCATTTTTTTAGAAGAAAGAGGAAAGAACAAGGAGGAAAGAATCGTTTTAGCGTATTTCTTTATTCCTGTTTTTCTGTTAATTTTTAGATAGTTTTCAAAGACTCATGACTCAAATAATTAAAGAAGAAAGAAAGAGTAATTCCTACATTTTTGTCTTTTCTCTTTCTTCCTTCTTCTTTCCTCCTATTTCAATACCACACGTTTCACAATCACTTGCGAGCCGAACTGCGCTTTTACAAAATATACACCACTTGCCACTTCTTTTCCGTTGGCGGTTGCGCCATTCCAGACAAATTCATGGCTTCCTGCTTTCAGGTCAGATTGCGTGATTTGGCGGATTGTTCTGCCGAGTGCATCTACGATCTCCAAGTTCACTTCTGCATCTTCCATAAGGTTGAAGCGCAAGGTGGTTTCGGTAGAGAATGGATTTGGGTAAATATCCAAGCCATTTTCCAACACAATTTCTTGCAATAAAGTTAATGGAAGTGGTTTACCTGTTTTTCCTAAAATTAAATTGTCGGCAAATTCCACGGCTTCAATTACTTTGCTGATTTCTTCGCCTTCCGAATCGGTCAGCGTGAAAGTCAATTCTTTGTTCGAGCCGTCTCCATAAATGGTCATGAAGTAGTCGTAGTTTTCGGTAACTGGATTGAGCTGCGCCTTGGCAATTCCCACAATTTTGTCTCCATCCAAGGCCAACAATCTGGTTGCTTCCGAATCATCTTGGTAAGGCAGATTTGTGATGCGTGCCATCATATTCATTTGGAATGGGAATTGGTGCGGATTCAACTCGAAGTTTCCTAAGTTGAAATGCGTCAAATCATTTTCTTCGGCTTCCTTCGTTCTTCCGTTGATGACACTTGTTTCTGGGTAAGTCAATGTCCCAGCGGTCTGCGCTCGCAACATATAACCCTGCCCAGGCACCAACGATTTCAAATTCCCAATCCAACCGAAACTTGCATCGTAAACTGCCAATAGATATTGTGATTTAATAATGTCTCCATCTGTGGCGTTGAAGGAAGCCAACGCCTCGTTCAAGTCTAAATTCTGATTCGGCACAAAGCCAATCTGATTCCAACCTTCACTAATCGCAATTGACTCTGTCAGCGGATTTACCACACTTCCCTCATAAATAATCACTCCTGCATTCGCATTTTGCATTTGATAAGAACGCTTGTTTTTCAGACCGCCAGATTTACTGATATTTCCGACCCATCCAATGGCAGAAGAATAGAGATTCACGCCATCTATGTATTGCTTAATTTGGTCGCCATTGTTGGAAGTCAAGTTTCTGAAAATGTAGTCCAGATTTTTCAAACTATCCGATTCCAAATTGAAGGAAACCCATTTCCAACCTGCGGGCATCGTAATTCTTTGCTCCACGAAATTGGTAGTCTCCAAAAGTAACGGAGCGGAAGGTCTGCCATAACTTTGGTCTGTGCTGAAAACCAATTTTGGCGTTACATCTGCATACACCAAGCCCTCGCTGTCATCCCAAATTTTGAATTGGAGCGAATCGCCATTTTCTATATTGCTATACACTGTGAGGAATGCTTGGTAGTTGTCATATTGTGGCAAATATTGCAATCGGGCAATGCCACGGTTTTGGTCGCCCACGAAAACGGCAACTTCATCAAATCTATCGTTGGAGATTCTTCCATCAATTTTGAGTTGCGCCACCACATTCATAGAGAATTGGAAATCTGCTGGGTTGATTGTCCAGTTTTCAGGTTTTGGGGCTTCTACTCGCACCTGCAAGTTCAATTTCTCATTGAAACCAAAATCGGAAGTCAAGAAAATATCTTCTTCGTAGCTTCCCACGTTCAAGCCAGAATTGACTGTGAAAGTAATTTTCTTGGTAGAACTTGGGTCGATTTCGCCCGTTTTCGGACTTGCGGTCAACCAAGCGGGCAAATTATCAATCGTGAAAATTTCCTGCGTTCCTCCTCGGTTCACAATCTCCACCTCGAACTGCAAGGCTTCATTGATGATTTTCTCGTAGGAAATCGCATCTTCTCCCCAAATAATCTGGTTTCTATCCACAAAAGCAGTCCAAACCACAGGCGAGGCAATTCGGTTCTCAAATTTATCTTCCACTCGCTCCACGGAAATCTCCAAAATGGATTTTTCAATGGCAGCTCGTTGGTCTTCCGAAGGTGTGATGATGATTTCATCTACATTCACGGCAAAATCGAAATCGACTTTTGTAATTGGTCTTGCATCAATAATATTGGGAGTTTCCGAACTGTAATTCGCTCCACCATTGAAAGTTGCCAGCAAAGCAGTTTGCCCTTCGGTTTGGTCGTTCAGTGAGTTCACTTTCACTGGCACTCCGTTGGATTCCGTGAATTTCTCGAATGGATAATATGCCAATAAACCTGTTTCGTCTCCTTCCAGCTTGGCGTTTCTCGTGAGCATAATTTGCGCTTGCTTTCTGGCATATTGCCAAATCCGCACTTCGTCAATTTCTCCGTTGAAAAATTGGTCTCGGCTCGTGGTTGTCGTATTGATTTTGAAACCTCTCGCTCCCACCCACATATTTAAACCAAACAAGGGCGGGTAATCTGCGGAAGTCTCGCTTTTCTGCAAATCGCCATCCACAAAAATACTGATGTTGCCCAATCGGTTGACGGAAACCGCCAAATGATGCCAATTGTCATCTAAATAAACTTGATTCTCCGCATCCAATACAATCGACTCGCCACCTGCATTTAATTCCAATTGACTGCTGGCATTAAATCCAAGCCTCCAACTTCCTCTGTTGAGCAAATCAGTTGGGTCGCCATTTCCTTTTCCGCTGGAGAACAAGGTTGCGTTAGCTTGTGAAGCTCCTTTGAACCACATTTCAATAGAGAAATCTGTTTCTTCGGTAATTACCACCGAGTTGGCGGTTGGCAATTCCACATAATCGTCTGTGCCATCGAAAGCGACTGCCGAGCCTTTGGGCAACACTTCCCAGTCGGAAAATACTTGTGCCGTTCTGAATCTCGCTTTGTCTTGCCCAGTTTTCCCGAATGCCTCGTTGAATTGCCAGTAGCCAATCAAGCCGATTTCTCCGCCACTCAAGGCATTATTCATTTGGGAAACAATATCTCCTTGTTGCCTTGCCTTGCTCCACACTCGCAATTCATGCAAGTTCCCGTGGAAATGGCTGTCTTGATTCAGCACTGAACGCCCGAGATTTACCGAGCCTTCGCCTGTGAATAAATCAGTAATGGAAACATTCTCGAAAATGGCAATATTGCTCGTTGGGCTATTTTTGTAGCCAAATAGTTCTCGGCTTCCCTTATCGAAAGTGAAAGACAAATGCATCCATTCATTTTCCGTATTTGGATTGTTTGACTCGAAAGTCTGTGGGCCAATTTGTACGTAAATTTTATCATTGGCATTGAATCCAAACTCAATTAAATCATCGGCCTTGTTTCCTTTAGAGAAAATGACTTGTTTCTGCCCAAAGGTTTTTCTTTTCACCCAAGCGGAAATTGTGAAGGACTTATTGTCCAAACTCAATCCTGCGGGGATGCTTACGTAATCATTCGCTCTATCAAAATCCAAACTTGCTTTATGTTTCAACTCGAATCCATTGAGAACTCCTTGCACACTAAAATTAAACGGAGTGAGCAATCCAGCCTCAATGGGTTCATCGAACCTTACGGAAATCTCATCATTGGCAGTCAAAATTCCGTTGGCAGGTTGTGGCGAGCCAAATATTTTCGGTCTTTTGGTGTCTTTTGTTCCTGTGAGTTCTTCGGTTGGAGTTTCCACCACGTTCCCTGGAGCGATTTCACAAAGGGTTCTCGCCCGAATCACATAGTTTCTATCTGGCAAAGCGTTCATTGGGAATTGGTAATTGATGCTTCCCGTGTTCTGTATATTCTGAATCCAAGTGGTATCGCTTGTAGTAGAAGTGTTGGAACTTGTAAACTGATTGGCGTTGTAAAACTCCTTATCGGTAATCCATAAGGGAGAACCTGCAGACTTGTATTGGAACTGGATTTTCTGGAAATCGTTGAATGCCAAATCGTAGTCCGAGATTTTGGTTGCCAAGGTGTCTTGTGGCGAGGCATTCGTGTTCAGCACCCAATTGTCTGTGGGAATATCTATTGTGACTTCGGAACAGCCAGGAATGAAGTAGGCGGAAATTTCTACCTCGCTGGCAATATTCGGATCGCACAAAGACCAAAAAAGCAGTTTGATATTCTCATAAGCCAACACATCTTCTCTGCCGATTCCTACTTTCAGTGTTTTTTGAATACTTTGCCCCGCAGGAACAATAATTGCCCTGCCACTACTCAACGGCACGCCATCCATTTTAAGCTGTGCGCCATTCGGATTGGAAGAATCATCTAACAGCAAAAGGTACATATTGTCTGGGCCGACCGTAGAATTGTTGATAAGATTGAGCGTGAAAGTGGCTTCCCGGTTGGCGGGAACATCTGTAACCACAGGGTTGACTACCTCAATATCCAAATCCTCTGCGGGAATCATGGCCGCTTGCAGTTCGTGTTGCCCAGGCTCAAAATATTTCGTTTTCACTTCTCCCTCATACGGGCAACTGCTGACTCCACCCCTCACTTTAAATACGGGTCCGAAGCCATCATTCGGCCTCTTCACGTCAATACTATAAAAATCGGAAATGGACTGACCGCTCGTTGGCGCACCCACTCCGTCTGCCAGCACAAACCCATAAGTGGTTGAATTATTCCTGACTGTGGTGGTATCTATGCTTCCTCCTCCTCCATTTGAGATGGAAAGTGTGGCGGTTACGCCTACCTTGTTCACTTTAAAGCCTTTTTTAAGACCTACAACTCCCGCTACAAACCAATCAAACGTTTCTGAAGTTGTCGTGTCTTTCGATGTAGTGACGGATTCCTCGTAAACTGCCCCCGCATCGAATGAAATATTTTCTTTAAGAGTGGCTTGCACTTTCTGCTTTTCATTATCCGCCAATACTTTTTCCCACTGGCTAATTTGCTGATTGAAATAGTGTACACTATCTACATTGGTGGAATCTTTAAGCGCATCGGGAATCACCATTCGGTAGCTTGGTCCTGTCTCCGCCCAATCATCTGTTTCCTTCTCGGCCGAAGTCCCCCATATTTCTTCATCTCTATTGTTAGAGCCAAACTCGGCAACAGTATCAGAAATATACGAAATGTACCTAATAGCGGAAGTGGCAGTGGCGGTACTCGGATTTGAAATTCCTGTCTCAAGCAACCCATTTCTCAAATCCCTTAAATTCGGGATTACATTGTTTTCAATATGATGGGCGGTGTAAATGAAAGAGGTTTTTATCTGTGGAGACATTGCCAATCCATTTTTCTTCCCTACCGAAAATCCATTTGAGTTCTGCTCGCATCCCATTGAGCTTTGACAACTCGCTGTAGGAATCAAACCAATATCTTCTGTCTCTCCATAGATAATATTGTAGGCGTTCCCAATAAAAACATCTCCTGAATGCCCTACAAACTGTGGCTCGTTGTCGTCACTTGTCCTCCACAGTTGGCTGTTGGAGACTGTCTCTGAGTACTCATTTTCTGAAAGAATATTTCTCTCGTACTTTGCCCCAATACTTGCTTGAGTGATTGTTTCAAAATTGTCAATCTTGCCAGCACCCAGTCCGATGAAGGTAGTTACTTGCAATCCAAAGGTAACATCTGCCTGTACTGAGCCTTCAGAAGTAAATTTATTCTCGAACTTGGTGGAGGTTGTAATTGAACTTTCCTTATCCAAATAGGCATAGCTATTGCTTCCTGGCGGGTCTCTCAACACTGCTGAAATCAGCGTGGGTCCCGTGGTAGTAAAGTTGTTTCCAATGGGTTTTCCTCCAAACACGAAGCCCCTTAGTGGGTTTGCTCCGTTGCCATCCCAAATAGTTCTGATACTTCCTGCCGAACCCGAAACTGCGGTAATATTGATTGGCTGGGTGTAGCTATTGGCTGGCGTGGTCGCATTTTCTACTAAAGAAGGTGCTCCCCCTAGGAAAATGTAGGTAGCCTCTCCATTTTTGTCGAGTGATATGTCTTGTAATTCCGTTTTCAATGCCAAATCGTTTCGGATTTCTAGTCTTCCATCCAGCACAGGCACTTCATCCAACGCATCTGCTCCTCTTTCAGGGTTGTTGTATTGCTCCGAAAGTTTCACTTTCATCTCATACGCCTTCAATTGCAGGAATACAGGATGCCCAAAGTTGTAAGTAGTGCCTGTTACAACCTCAACCGTTTGTTTTCCTTCGCCTACCGGATTGGTATATTCGTAAGTGGTTTCCCCGAAAGTAGTGCCACCTGTGGCGTTCGTAATTTCTATGGTGGGTATAACTCGATAGATGAAATCCTGCCTGTAATCCAGACTGAACGTGTCCAAGGCTACAATGAGAGCCGAATCTGGGTTGGTAGAGATTTGAGTGATTGCCAGCCCATCATGATTTACCGTGTCGGCAGGATTGAAAACTGGGTTCATTTCCTTTGGGAATCCGAAATATTCTCCCTCAATTATCGTCCCGACTGTGTCTGCATAGACTGAATCTGTGGTAGTGATGTTTGACAAATCCAAGATGCTGAAATCTGCCGAAGTGGCATTATAATCTCCAGCCGAAGCACTTTTTATTACATATTTCTCAGGAAGTAGGTAAGAAATATACTCGCCAGTTTCTGTATTTGGATTGATTCTCACGTCCTTTGGATTTACTAAATTGTAAGTCAATGTAGTGTTGACTTCCATGCTAGCAATATCTGTATCTTCTTTTAGGTTGTAGGATTGAGTAGCACGAGCAGTGCTTGTCAAATCCCTTCCTTTTTGAGTCGTAAGAACAATCGTAGCATTCCCAATATTGTCGTTTGAAAGACCAAATCCGAGTGGTTTTCCTGATTCAATAGGTCCACCTGCCACCCGCCCAGCAACTTTCACTAAAGTCGTGTCCCAGAAAACCAATCCAGAAACAGGCTCTTGGTAGTCGAAGAGTTTTGGATTATTGTCAATTACGGTTGGATTGAGCCGGAAGCCATCTTGCTCAAAAGTATGACCTTGCTTTGAGAGTTGAAATGTATGTTTCCCGATGGGAACTTGCGCCTCGAACTGTCCATTCACATCAGTCGTTACCAATCCGCCACCTTGTTGAATGGCTGGGTTTCCATCAATCAGGATGGAAACACCTTCCACACCAAAATCTGCGGTGTTGGAGTAGCGCACCGAACCTGTTACTTTGAAGGAGGAAATGTCTTTGAAATCCACATTATTGATGGTACTGTTTCCATCAGAAATTAATAGCTCCTGCTGATTGGGGTCGAATTCATGTACTCCCAAAATTGGCGTAAATTTGTAGAGTGAGCCACCTGTTTCATAAGGAAATCCTATAATGCTGTAATTTCCGCTTGCGTTGGTTGTGCCTTTGTATGCCAATTGCGATAAGCCTGGCACAATTTCCGTCCATACTGTGTTTACTAGTACCCCATGATTTTTCGTGAAAGGTAAATCCACGCCTTGCCCCATCGAAAAATTCGTCTCCAACTCCAATATTCAATCGCCAGTAGGCAGATAAATCAGATTCTCGCCCATTCAGATAGCGGGAATAGTCAGCCTTAATTTGTAGAGATTAAAATTGCCATACAATATTGATAATCAATATCATATGGCAAATATATTTTGCAAAAGCCTTATATTTGTTTCGATTAAAAAAACATTTACTCGGTTTTCGTAAAATACACTGCAATGATAAAAAAAACTTTAGGCAAAAGATAGTTTCCCTGACGAAGAAATACCTGGAAAACGACTATTTCGATATTTCCAAACAGCTAGATTCAGTATTTTCGGCATCTGATATTTCAAAGTTCGAGGAGTCCGACCTGGATTTTTTCGAGAAAATGAATGCTCTGCTGTTCCTGGGTCAATTGGTGGGACTGCCCACGCTGAAAAGTATTCTGACCAAGTTCGGCATTGCCAGCAACAGGTTGCAGAAAAACTACACGAAGCTATACAAGAAGCTGACTGTAAGCAAGTTGCGTATTATTTTCGAGTTCATATTTGAACAGCAGGCAGTCGGCATTTTGAGGGAAATGGCTCTGAAAGACTCTTCCATCTGGTCGAAAAAAAGAGTGACTGCCGTTCTGGATGACAGTATTTTCCGCCAATGGCTTTCTGGGTCGGCAAGGGACGGGGCGCATTATGGCAAGTTCTTCAGCGGGCAATACCACTGCTCGGTTTTCGGCTTCAAAGTAGTGTGTTTTGGACTCTATATTGACGGTATTTTCTACCCCCTGTTTTTTGATTTCGTCAAGAAGAAAACAGGGGAGCAGGGCAATCAGGCGATTGAGGTGGCAAAAAAGCTGGTCTCCCGCTGGGGCAGGCTGAAGGGCAGACTTGCCAGGGAAGGCGTCATGTTGCCGAACATCCATTTCAGCTGCGACAATGGATACAATGACGTCTCGCTCAGCGGGCATTGCGAGAGGCAGGAAAATGGGCTGGTCTATATCAGCGTGCCGAGGAGAAACAATATTTTTACCATCGATGAAAAAAGAGGGAGCCTGACTGAATTCATCGATTCGGAATTTATGACGGAGGAACTGGCACATCGGCAGAACGAGAGACACTTGAAAGAAGAGAGTAAAACGCCCTTCTGCCTACGGAAAAAGGCGTTTTACCACAGCCAGCAAAGGTATGTGACCCTGCTGTTTTTCAGGCTGAATGGCTCGGGGAGGGTAAGCGTCATCTATTCGCCAAGCGAAACGATCTTTGCAAAGACGCTGCGCAGGCATTGGTTCAGCCGAACCTACATAGAGCAGTTTTTCAAGACCCTCAAGCATGTGCTGAAGAATCACCGAGGCCAGAACGAAAGACAGGCACGAGCTGGAATTCAAGATTCTGCGATTCGCCTTCATGGCTGTGGAGGCACAAAGGATAGTCAAGTTCCTGAGAAGGAAATTCAGTGCATTCAAAGGAAAAGGTTTCATCGCCCTGCAGAGAATACTCTGTTTTGAACAGGAAATAATAGACCTTTTGCAAAGCAAAACACATGTAAAATACTGAAAATCAAACCCTTATAAAGGAGTTAAACTCTACAACTTAATAGTTTCTAAAGCCAATGGTTTTTGCCATAATCTTATTTCATCTAAGTAGCCTTGGTAGAACCCTGTATTTGTAAAGTCTTTTCCGAAAAATAAGTTGTCGTTATTGGCAGTTGGCAAGGTGGCACTACTTGCAGCAGCAGTGTAGATGGAATCATCGTTATAAATGGCATAAAGCCTCAGTTCGGAAGCAGACTTATCGAAAACAGCGGAAATATGGAAAAAAGTGTCTTGCCGAACTTGAAACGGAAGTTCAACCCTGCCATCCATCACGTCAAAGACCAATTTCTCGTTAACTCCATCATAAGACAGTTTATAAACACCATTTCC
The DNA here is from genome assembly GCA_963729615.1 of uncultured Cytophagales bacterium. Taxonomy (GTDB): domain Bacteria; phylum Bacteroidota; class Bacteroidia; order Cytophagales; family Flammeovirgaceae; genus JBLIFI01. Next base: position 228,068 of record CAVSOI010000006.1, on the reverse strand, counting down.
TTTACTGAACAAGGTAGCGGAATTACTTCCCTCCATCCTATTCCAAAGTTGTATGGTAAATCCCTCCTCTAACGCTAAGTAGCCATTGTCTACGTTGTGTGGCAAACTCAAATAAGCATCGGTTCCGTTGAGGTATAAGCTTTTCCCGCCCAAGTCGCCATTGGTTTCTGCCGCTACCTGAACTCCTTCTACCGCAATTCCTCCTTCGTAGGTTATTTTTCCAGTAATTGAACCTGTTGCCGTGGCAAAACCTACTCCATCGATAAAACTCACGAACTCATCTCGTAGTGGAACTGATTGAACTCCTTTTGCGTAAACTGTATATTTGTATAAAACTCCTTTTTCAGCAAACTCATCTCGGTAAGAACGGGCATCTGAAGGCAGAGAAGCCACTCGGATAGAGTCTTGTGGAGAGCCAAGCGGTTTTCTGAAAATCAAAAGTTGATCAATGCGGTCTGAAGACGATAAAATATCCCAACGAAGTTCCACATATTCAGAGAAATAGCCTTTCGACACAAAAAAGTCCTGAGAGAATACTTGCGAAAAATAACTTACAGGATAAGCAAAACCCGCAGTCAAATACATGTTTTTAGTGCCAAGTTGCTTGGTAGTATCCGCTCCTACCGAACCCGAAGAAGTGCGAATTTGCTTTCCGTTTGGCAAACTTACCTTGCCTTCCGAGCCTTCTATGCCTAAACTTTGTGCAGTATAAGTTTGGCTGAAACTTTCAGATGGCAACAGAAAGACACATAATGCGAATATGTATAGTATGAATTGCTTCATGATGGTAGTAGTTTTTGGGCAATATGTTGACGTGTGATTATTGAAATCACAGAATTTGATTTGGGAAAGGCAGAAATAGACTAATACTTTATGATATAAAGCACGTAGGAGTTGACTGGGCGAGTTTCTGAACCTCCAGTACTTCTAATGGTAACTCCTGTAGTACTTGATGCTGTAGTTCTTGGAGTGTTGAACTCATCGTCTCTGGCGGTCTCATTATTTCCACCCTGAACCTTGTCTGCTTGAGAATGCATATCAATGTATGAGTGCGTATGCCCCGGGTCATTAACACCATGGCTATGAACTTGAATCTCTTGATTTTGCGAACTACCAATTTTATTTACTGATTCTCCGCCAGACCGGCTTCCGTAATCTGTATCAATAGATGTATTTCCTAATCTTGCGCCACGCAGAAATCTTCCTCGTAAATCAGGCAAACGAAAGTTTGTTGAACCATTTCCACCCCAGGCTGTGCCAATAGCCTCAAAGAGTTCAGGATAATCGGCAATATTGAGCGTTCTGCCATCGCAAATCAAATAACCTCTAGGCAATTTGCTTACTGCGCCCGCAAATGTGATGACTGTTCCCGAAGGATTGCCATTTCCTGCCGCTTTTGCATAGGGAACGGCCAGTAATTCGGCATTGCTGATGGTTACATAGTTGATATCAGGAGTTTTTGCCTCCACCTTCATGGCATAATTTTTTATTCCGAATGCCAATGCCTCAAAGTCGTTGGTGTTTACTGAACCAATTACCAAATGAAAAACTCCGAAAGCATCGGTATTTACCAAAGGGTGTTCTTCCAAAAAAATTACCGTAGAACTATTTCTAGGCATAATACTGACTCTTACGGCAATTTGCTCCCCTCCCAGAGCCACTCCGCTAGCATTTCGGGCGTAGCCTTGGTAGCTGAATCCTTTAGATTCTATTCCGTGTTGTGAATAGGCAAATGTGCTTAACAATAAACTAACCAGTAGAAGTAAAGACCTTTTCATATTTTGCAGTGTTTGTATTTGAAATAGCAAGTAAATCAGAATTGATGTTTTGTAATCTAATTAAACTTCTGACTGCAAAGTAAAAAATTGGTTAATTTCATTTCTGTAAAAAAACGACAGAATGCTTTAATACATGAAAAATAGGATTTATTCACAACTCAATTTCGCAGCTATTTTTTAGTATAATTTCTCGCCAAGGCTTGAGTGAGCAACGGATTGAAGGCGTTTTTATAGCTTTTTAAGCTTTGACCCAAGAACTTCTGAAAATCTTTCTCGAAGTGGGAGCGGTCATAATAGTTGTACTTCTCAATCAAATCGGGAATAGGTTGCTCATTTGCTTCTATTTCCCGAACAATGAAATTGAAGCGAACCAAGCGTAAAAATCGTTGCGGGGCAACTCCAACCTGTTTTTTGAACAAGCGTTCTAATGTTCTTTGGGAATAAGGATACTTTTCAACCAAGTCTTGGAAACTCATCAATCCATTTGATTCATAAATCTTATTAACAATTTGGTCAGCTTCTACAGGTTGACTCCACACTTCAAAGTCTTCTGCTAGATTTCTATCCAATATTTCTGTGATTTCCGCTACCGTTTTTCCTGCCACAATTTGAGAATACAGAATTCCCACTTTTTCAGGTGACATAAAATCACTCAAATCGAATAGCTGATTGATTGATTCACTCACATTTAATTGCGTGATGGCATGAAAGCGAGTGGTTGGCATTTCCACCGAAATCCAAACGCCTTGTTTTGGAGCGGTTACGAAAAAATAATCTCCCGTAGGTTTCAAGAATGCTTTTGGAATTGGCACTGCTCGTCTTTTAGAATCAAATGCCAGAAAATCTCCCAATCGGAACATCAGATAGCTATATCCAAAATCGTTGATGAGCCTTTCTGGTGCGCCCTCAGGATAGTCTATTCTGATGGCATCTTTAAAAAACGGATGGGAAAAATCGGACTGATGGATGAAGTTCATGGAAGTTTGTTGTTGATTTGAGACCTTGAATATACGATGAGGCTGCAAATTCTGCAAGCAATAGTTATCAACAATCAGAGCAATCGCATCTAATCTTAGAGGTTAAGGTTCTTCAAGATATTCAGTATTTAAGAAAGACTTATATCGCCTTTTCTGCTTGGGAACGGAAATTAAATAAATGCGATTTTTCTCAGTAGGCCTGCCCCTTGCTTCTTTTTGGTCTAGGACTCGTTGGCCCATCCTTCCAATTCCATTGCCATAAGAGTATAAAAATTTCGGGTTCTTTGACAATTTTTGCCAGATGACTTAAAATCCAAACTCGAATGTGTCTTTGATAAGTCTATTCCATAATTTATAAAGTTGAAAAATACGTTTTGGCAAAATATGTCAAAGAACCAAATTTCGCCATAGTGGCCAGAGTGGAACTGTGCGATGACTGCAATTTTTGCTCATTGAAAAGGGCAATAGAGAAACTGCATACCTTGACACTTTAAGAAGCCATTGATACAGAATAGGAAGTGGGGAATTATTCCATCAAGGAAATGATATTCAGTTTGATTGGCTCAAAAAGAGACGATTCTATCAATAGTTGGGCTAAATGGATGCGTTCTTAAAGCAAAAATATGGGAAATGGGCGGACAAAAAAGCTTGAAAGCAGATTTAAGGAAGTGCATGGACTGAATTGAACGCAAGATAAATACTGACAGAAACGGCTAGAATCCGTCAGCTTATGTTGCTCGGCTCTTGTCGGATGGCGCATGCAGTTGGTGGCTCGCCAACAAAGTATCCTCACTCGAAAAACTAAAAAAAAAACGAAAAGCCGAGAAATTTCCCTTCCCGACTTTTCCTAGATTTAGGTTGCAAATAAAAGTTCATTTGATTGGAACCTCATTCTTCAAAAACGTTTTCCAGTAATTTCTTTTTGGAAGAACGAGACACAGAAAGCTCAATTGACTACCTTGATTTTCATTCTCAAAAACCTTTTCTACTCCAGACTTTGGACTCACGACTTCGGACTATTTTTCCCAAAGCTGATTCCCACCAAAATTTCGTGGCTATTGTTGACAATATTGCTTTGCGCCTTCGTAGGCAAGCCATAAGAATAGCCCACTTTAATTTCATTGAGGTTGAAGCCCGCACCAAAAAGCATGGTGTCATTATCTCGGTAGCCGAACTGCATCCAGAATTTCTCTTGGATTTCCGCATGAATCATCAGTGTAGTTTCTGATGGATTGATGTCATACTTTCTGACCAGAAGAGAAGGCTCGAAACTTACATTCTCGGCAATTACTTTGTAGCTGACACTTGCCGTGAAAACCTCTCGCAACGTATTGGTTTCCTGAATCAGACTTGGCGCAGTGAAAGCCAACTTGAATTCCTTGAATTCATACAGAAAGCCCGAACCGATTCTGATATTCGTTTCCCGAAACGCATCGCTCCTCAAAAGGTCATCGTCTCTATCCACAAACTGGTTCAAGTCCATCGAATTGAAATTGATGTTGCTTTGGGTAACTCCGAGCGTGATTCCGAAACTCAATTTATGGTTGTCTGCCAAAGGCGTGGTGTAGGCACTCGTTCCCGCCACGGTAATATTCTCGAAACCACTTTGGTTGTTGGTAATGACCGTTCCGCCCAAGCCAATCCGCTCGCCCACACGGGAATCGAACGTGAGCAAAGAACCCGTGTAGCTGTCTCCAGCCGAAAGTTGCCTGCGTTTTGCCTGCAAAGAAAGATGCGCATCGCCACCATGACCTGCATAAGCTGGGTGGAGTCCGAACCAGTTATGGTTGTACAAATTATTGTCGAGCATGGTTTGTGCCGAGCAGAAATTTCCTAGCAATAGTAGCATTGGAATGAGCCATAAGGCTTTGTTGATTTTGGTAGATTTTTTCATGGGAATTTATGTTTTGATTGGAACGCTGAGGCTTTGCCTACACGGGCTTCGCATCACGGAATAACACGGTTTTTCTCTTGATACTTGATACTAACTACTTGATACTTTCTAACTTCTAATTCCTCACTAAATGGATTGAGCCTTTGTAACTAAACTGCGTGCCTGGCTTTCGGAAAGTGTAGAAATAAACGCCCGATGGAAGTTCGCCATTGCTGTTATCTTGCCCGTTCCATTCGTTTTGGTAGTTGGCAGATTTGTAAACATCCTGCCCGTTCGCATCATAGATTATGAGTTCGTAGCCTTGGTACAAATCGGGCGTGTTGATTGCCCAAAAGTCGTTTCTGCCATCGTTGTTTGGGGAAACGAAATTGGTAACTGGCAAAACTGCCTCAATTTCATCTGCCACATTCACAATTACAGTTGCCGTATCGGTCAGGGTTGGAGTTCCATTATCGGAGACAACCACAAAGAATTGGTAAGAAGTTTCCTCCTCAAAGTCAATCTCGTCTTTGTTGGAGAGTGTGATTTCGCCAGTCGATGAATTGATGGCGAAAGGGTTCGTTTCTCCAAATCCAGCGAAAGAGAAAGTCTGATTGAAGTCCACATCGGAGAAAGTCATTTGCCCGATGGTTGTCCCATTTTCGGCAAATTCCTGCACCTCAAAAGTGGTGTCTTGCAAAATGGGTTGCTCATTCACATCAACCACTCGAATTGTGAAGGATTCCGTGAAAGTTGCTCCGCCCGAATCGGTAGATTTTATGAGAATATTCAGCGAAGAATCCGATTCGTAATTCAAAGGATTTACCGTTTGGAGTTGGTTGCCAACGAACAGAAAACTCGCATTGTCCTCCCCTCCTACTCCATTTTCGAGCGTGTACGTAAAATTCTCATTCGCATCTTCATCAGTCGTAGAGAAATCTCCAACCGTAGCATTTGCCATTTCATTTTCTTGGATTGAGTTGTTGGAAAGTGAAATAGCAGTTGGAGCATCGTTGGCATCAAGAATAGTAATGTTGAAAGGTTTCTCAAAAACACCGCCTTGCTCATCGGTTACTTTCAGCCTAATATTATAAACCGAATTTTGCTCGAAATTGAACACCTCCGCAGTTCTCAGCGTGTCGTCTTCCACAGAAAAACTGGCATTGTCGGCATCATTCAAGCCACTCGCCAACTCGAAAGTGAAACTCTGAATTAGCGCATCGCTATCTTTAATTTCCAAATTGCTGACTGCCGTGCCGATGGGCAAATTCTCGGAAACTTCTTGGCTGACCACCACAATATCGGTGGGTGGATCGTTCGTATCGAGTACGAAAATGGAATCTACCTGCGTGAAAATCGCTCCTGCCAAATCTCTGGTTTGCATTACCAACGTATAAATACTGTCGAATTCGTAGTCCAATATCTCATTCGTTTTCAATAAGTTATTCTCCACCAAAAATACATTTTGCCCAGTTCCGCCAACTATGCTGTAAATGTGCGAGTCGCCTGCATCTTGGTCTTCGGTGGAAAGTGTGCCAACTGTTGTGCCGATTGCTTGGTTTTCATTGACCGTTTTAGAAGTATAGCTAATTTTGGTGGGCGCATCGTTTGTATTTTGGATGGAGATTGTAAATTCCTTCTCGAAAGTCAGCCCGCCTTGATCGGTACTTCTCACTCGGATTTGGTAAGTGGATTTCGTTTCAAAATCGAAGGTGGAATCGGTCAATAATTGGCTTCCTACGGTTCTGAAAGCTAAGTTATTTGCATCGCCCATTCCAGCGACTAAACTGTAAGTGAAATTATCGGAAACATCTTGGTCTGTGGAAGAGAACGTTCCCACCGTGGTTCCGACCAACTTATTTTCTTCTACAATCAGTGAGCTCAACTGAATATTTGTGGTCGTGTCGTTGGCATTGTTGATGGAGATGGCAAAAATGCGTTCGGCAGTTCCGCCATCCAAATCCTGCACTTGCACTCGGATGGTATAGTTGGATTTCACTTCAAAATCGAACTTTTGGTTGGTTCGGAGCGAATCATCTACAATTTGGAAACTCGCATTGTTGGTTGAACCCGTTCCTGCAATTAAACTATAGGTAAAGTTCCCGAAAGCATCTTCATCTATCGCAGTGAACTCTCCCACGAAAGCACCGATTTCCAAATTCTCATCTACCGAGTTGGAACTCAATTCCAAGTTGCTTGGCGGGTCGTTTTGATTGAGGATTTTAATAGTAATTCTGTTTTCCACCACCAAACCTCCGTTGTCCGTAGAGCGAACATCCAGTTCTTTTACCGAGTCGGTTTCGTAATCGAAAGTAGCATTCGTGAAAATCTGATTGCCATTTTGGATGATGAAACTCGCATTATCGTTCGTGTTTCCCGACTCATAAAACGCATAAGTGTGTGTATCAAAAGTATCTTGGTCGAAAGTGATTAAATCTCCAACCAAATTGTTGAGTGCCAAATTCTCGGCAATGGTGTTAGAGCTGATTCGGATAGAATCGGGTTTATCGTTCACATCGCTGATTGTGATTTCAAATTGCTTCAAAAACGTGCTTCCATTTCCATCTGAACCTCTGACTTGGATTTGGTAATTCTTTTTGAGTTCGTAGTTGAAAACCTCGTTCGATTTCAGCGCAGTTCCCTCAATAATGAAAGAACCATTGTCAATTCCCAATCCACCCGAATTATTTAAGGTATAAGATTGTGGATTTCCCGAATCTTCATCTGTGCTGGCGAAAGTGCCAATAATCGTTCCTGTAGGCTTATTTTCTTGAATAACCGTATCGGAAATCGTGATATTCGTGATTGGGTCGTTGGCATTCGTGATGGAAATTGTGAAAGCTTTCTCGAAAGTCCCACCTTGCGAATCGGTTACTTTCACTCGGACATTATAGAAATTCTTCGTCTCGAAATTGAACATTTCCGCAGTTCTCAGTTGATTTCCATCAATCGAAAAACTCGCATTGTTTGAGCTTCCAGTTCCCGAAGCAAATGAATAAGTGAAGGTATCGCCTCCATCCAAATCTGCCGTGCTGAAATTTCCAACCGTAGTATTTACTGCCAGATTTTCTGCTACTTGTGAGCTGGAAAGGGAAATATTCGTTGGATAATTATTGGCAGTCACCAAAAGCGGATTACTTGCCGAACCCACCGTGGAATTGGTGGCAAAAGTGATTGGCGGATTGACTGCTATGTATTCCACATCGGCAGAATTATCGTAATATCTGAAAGTGATGGTTTCCCCAGGATTTCCGTAAACCTGCATTTGCGCCACAAATTCGCCCGTGGAATTCACGAAAGTAGTCGGACTTTCCACACCTCTAAGTTGCCCATTGATGAAAGCCGCCACCAAATCTTGGGAGTCACTCGAAGGCGTTCCCATCATATCTAACTGGCAAATAATGACCATACTTGTGGATGGCAAACTACTGTTGCTTGCCAAGTCAGCCTCCCAAGTTGGGCGAGCGGCAAAGGCGGAGTTTGCGAATGTGAGAATTAGGATTAGTAGAAGTAAGTGTTTTTTCATTGTTCAAGTTTGTTGAAGGTTGTCTTTTTGATTGGATTGGAACACGGGCGCAAGCGCACACGGGCTATCGCCTCACGGAAAAACACGGCTGACGTTCTTCCGTGTTTTTCCGTGTCGTGAAACCAGTGTACTCCGAAGGAGTCCGTGATCCAATCATTCTACACTACTTTAGCACGACTCTTTTTACAATCACTTGCGAGCCGAACTGCGCTTTCACGAAGTACACACCGCTTGCCACTTCTGATCCGCTGGCTGTTTTGCCATTCCAGTTAAATTCATGGCTTCCTGCAGGCAAATCGGTTTGGGCAATCTGTCGGATAGTTCTGCCGAGTGCATCCACAATTTCCAAGTTCACTTCGGCATCTTCCATCAGGTTAAAGCGCAAGGTGGTTTCGGTAGAGAAGGGATTTGGGTAAATATCCAAGCCATTTTCTAAAATTACCTCTTGCGACAATGTCAATGGAAGTGGTTTGCCTGTTCTTCCTAAAATGGAATTGTCGGCAAATTCAACGGCTTCGACTACTTTACTGATTACCTCGCCTTCCGAATCGGTCAGTGTGAAAGTCAATTCTTTATTGGAGCCGTCTCCATAAATGGTCATAAAGTAATCGTAGTTTTCGGTAACTGGATTGAACTGTGCCTTGGCGATTCCCACAATTTGGTCTCCATCCAAAGCCAACAATCTGGTGGCTTCCGAATCGTCTTGGTAAGGCAGATTCGTGATGCGTGCCATCATATTCATCTGGAATGGGAACTGATGCGGATTCAACTTGAAGTTTCCTAAGTTGAAATGCGTCAAATCGTTCTCCTCGGCTTTCTTCGTTCTTCCGTTGATGACGCTGGTTTCTGGGTAAGTCAATGTTCCTGCGGTTTGCGCTCGCAACATATAACCTTGCCCTGGCACAAGCGATCTCAAATTCCCAATCCAACCGAAACTTGCATCGTACACCGCCAACAAATATTGCGATTTGATGATGTCTCCATCCGTGGCATTGAAGGAAGCCAATGCCTCGTTCAAGTCCAAGTTCTGATTTGGCACGTAGCCAATCTGATTCCAGCCACTTTTGATGGCAATTGGTTTTGCGAGCGGATTCGCCACACGCCCTTCATAAATGATGGTTCCCGCTTGGGAATTTTTCATTTGGTAAGACTTATCAATCTCCAACTCATTGCTTTCGTGTAGCCAACCATCGGGCGAGTTGTAAGTGGCCGCCCAACCCTTGTAAGTCTTGATTTGGTCGTTGTTCTGCGAGTTCAGGTTTCTGAAAATATAGTTCAGATTTGCCAAACTGTCCGACTCCAAATTGAAGGAAACCCATTTCCAACCTGCTGGCATATCAATTCGTTGCTCCACAAAATTGGTCGTCTCCAAAAGCAACGGAGCGGAAGGTCTGCCATAACTTGTATCGGTGCTGAAAGTCAAATCGGGCGAAACATCTGCGTAAACCAATCCTTCGCTGTCATCCCAAATTTTGAACTGGAGCGAGTCTCCACTTTCCACATTGCTGTAAATTGTGAGGAATGCTTGGTAATTATCATAATCGGGCAAGTATTCCAATCGGGCAATGCCACGGTTTTGCTCGCCCACAAAAACGCCCACTTCATCAAATCTATCGTTGGAGATTCTGCCATCAATTTTGAGTTGCGCCACCACATTCATAGAGAATTGAAAATCTGCAGGATTGATTTCCCAGTTCTCGGGTTTGGGAGATTCCACACGCACTTTCAGGTTCAGCTTCTCGTTGAATCCGAAATCGGAAGTGAGGAAAATGTCCTCTTCGTAATTGCCCACATTCAAACCAGCATTTACCGTGAAGGTAATTTTCTTGGTAGAACTTGGGTCAATTTCGCCAGTTTTTGGGCTTGCGGTCAGCCAAGCGGGCAAATTATCAATTGTGAAAGTCTCCTGCGTGCCGCCTCGGTTCACAATCTCCACCTCAAATTCTAGTCCTTCGTTAATGGTTTTCTCGTAGGAAACGGCATCTTCTCCCCAAATAATCTGGTTTCTGTCCACGAAAGCCGTCCAAACGATGGGCGAGGCAATTCGGTTCTCAAATTTGTCTTCCACTCGCTCCACAGAAATCTCCAGAATGGATTTTTCGATGGCGGCTCGTTGGTCTTCCGAGGGCGTGATGATGATTTCATCTACGTTCACGGCAAAATCGAAATCGACTTTTGTAATGGGTCTGGAGTCGATAATATTTGGCGTTTCCGAAGTATAATTTGCGCCTCCGTTGAAAGTCGCCAGTAGAGTCTCTTGCCCTGCGGTTTGGTCATTTAGCGAGTTCACTTTCACTTGCACTCCGTTGGATTCGGTAAACTTCTCGAACGGATAGTAAGCGAGTAAGCCCGTTTCGTCTCCCTCCAACTTGGCATTTCTCGTGAGCATAATTTGCGCTTGCTTTCTGGCATATTGCCAAATCCGCACTTCATCAATTTCCCCATTGAAAAACTGGTCTCGCTCTGTGACTGTGGTGTTCTTCTTGAAACCTCTCGCTCCCACCCACATATTCAACCCGAATAAAGGCGGATAGTCTGCCGAGGTCTCGCTTTTCTGCAAATTGCCATCTACAAAAATGCTGATGTTGCCCAATCGGTTGACGGAAACCGCCAAATGGTGCCAATCATCATTCAAATACATCTGATTTTCCGCATCCAATGCAATTGACTGCCCACCTGCATTCAATTCTAGCTGGCTGTTGGCATTAAAGCCGATTTGCCAATTGCCCAAATGAGATAAATTGCCATCGGGCAAAGTATCCGTGTTGTCTCCTTTTCCGCTGGAGAACAAGGTAGCGTTCATTTGTGAAGCACCTTTGAACCACAATTCGAGTGAGAAATCTGTCTCTTCGGAAACAGCTATCGTGTTGGCAGTTGGCAACTCCACGTAATCATCTACACCATCAAAAGCGACTGCCGAACCTTTGGGCAACACTTCCCAATCGGAGAAAACCTGTGCCGTTCTGAACCTCGCCTTGTCTTGCCCTGTGCTTCCGAATGCCTCATTGAACTGCCAGTAGCCAATCAAACCAATTTCTCCGCCACTCAAAGCATTATTCATTTGGGAAACGATGTCTCCTTTTTGCCTCGCTTTGCTCCAAATTCGCAATTCGTGCAAATTTCCTTGGAAATAGTCATTCTGATTGATTACGGAACGCCCCAAATTTACTGAGCCTTCGCCTGTAAATGGGTTGGTAATTGCCACGTTCTCAAAAATAGCTTCGTTTCCTGCTGGACTGTTTTTGTAGCCAAATAGTTCTCTATTTTCCTTATTGAAAGTGAAAGACAAGTGCATCCACTCATTTTCTGTGTTGGTGTTGTTGGATTGATAAACTTCCGAGCCGATTTGCACATAAATTTTATCCGAGGCATCGAATCCGAACTCAATTAAATCGTTCGCCAGGTTTCCTTTGGAGAAAATGACTTGCTTCTGCCCGAAGGTTTTGCGTTTTACCCAAGCGGAAATGGTAAATGACTTGCTATCTAAATTCAATCCTGCGGGAATGCTCACGTAATCGTTTGCTCCATCAAAATCCAGACTTGCTTTGTGTTTCAGTTCAAATCCATTCAACACACCTTGCACACTAAAGTTGAACGGAGTGAGCAATCCTGCCTCAATGGGTTCATCAAATCTTACCGAGATTTCATCATTCGAAGTCAAAATTCCGTTGGCAGGTTGTGGCGAGCCAAAGATTTTCGGACGCTTTGTGTCTTTCGTTCCTGTGAGTTCTTCGGTTGGAGTTTCCACCACGTTGCCTGGAGCGATTTCACAAAGGGTTCTCGCCCGAATCACATAGTTTCTATCTGGCAAAGCGTTCATTGGGAATTGGTAATTGATGCTTCCCGTGTTCTGTATATTCTGAATCCAAGTGGTATCGCTTGTAGTAGAAGTGTTGGAACTTGTAAACTGATTGGCGTTGTAAAACTCCTTATCGGTAATCCATAAGGGAGAACCTGCAGACTTGTATTGGAACTGGATTTTCTGGAAATCGTTGAATGCCAAATCGTAGTCCGAGATTTTGGTTGCCAAGGTGTCTTGTGGCGAGGCATTCGTGTTCAGCACCCAATTGTCTGTGGGAATATCTATTGTGACTTCGGAACAGCCAGGAATGAAGTAGGCGGAAATCTCCACTTCTTCCCTTATGTTTTCAGAATCGCAGAGTGATTGGAATACAAGCTTGATATTTTCGTAGACCAATACATCTGGTTGAGTCACTTCCACCAAAACAGTTTTTTGTATGCTCTCGCCAGCAGGCACTACAAATGCACGATCTGATGTCAACCTAGATCCATCAATTCTTATGCTAAGTCCATCTGGATTAGTAGCATCCTCTACACGCAATAAATAAATATTGTCTCTAGTTATATCTGGGCTGGTATTATTAACCAAATTAATGGTGAAAGCTCCTGATCTATTTACTGGTATGTCTACAAGCACTGCTTCATCTACAGTGATATCTAAGGATTCTCCTGGAATAGTTGCTTCACTCAGCACTTCGCCTGGGCTATGGTACTTTGTCACTACTTCTTTTTCTACAGGGCAACTTGACACTCCTCCTCTAGTTCTGAAAACAGGCCCAAACCCATCTGAAGGTTCGCCAACATCTACACTATAGTAATCTAATATACTTTGACCACTGGTAGAACCTCCAGACCGGTCTTCTAATACATAACCATAGGTAGATTTGTTTGCAGTAGTGTTACTACTAGAATTTGTGTTTCCGACTGCAAGGCTCAAAGACAATGTATTTGTCAATCCAACTTTATTGAATGTCCATCCATTTTCTGTATCTACTGTTTCTTTTCTAAACCAATCAAAAGTTGTCGTATTCGTTTCACTTCTCTCTGTAGTAATAGATTTTTCGTAGACAGTACCTCCATCGAAAGAAATATTCTCCGCTAGCTTCGCTTCCAATTTTTCTCTTTCATTGTCCGCCAAGGCCTTCTTCCATCCATCTATTTGCTGGTTGAAGTAATGCACACTGTCCACATTGGTAGAGTCTATGAGTGCATCGGGAATGACCATCCTATAACTTGGCCCCTTTTCAGCCCATAGCTCATCATCCGCCTCTGCCATTGCTCCCCAGATTTCCGCATTTCTGTTGCTAGAACCGAAATTTGGGTCAGTATCAGACAAGTAAGAAAGGTAACGAATCCTTAAGGGTGCAGTTGCATTTGGTATATCTGCCACTCCTACTTCAAAGAGATTGTCTCTAAGCGCTTCTAGGTTAGGAATCACATTGTTCTCAATCTGGTCTTGAGAAAAGACGAATGAGGTTTCTATCTGGGGAGAGAAGGCTAAGCCTGTGCTGACCCCAATGGAAAATCCTCCTGATTGCTGTTGGCAACCAAAATCAGACTGACAGCTTGCAGTTGGAATCAGTACGACATCGTCCGTCTCGCCATATACTATATTATAGGCATTTCCTACGAACACATCTCCTCCATGACCGACAAATCTGGCCTCGTCTCTATCACTAGTGGATAGTCGGCTATTATTGGTAAACCTTTCTACTATTGTATTTTGTTTGATGATACTCCTTTCCCAAGACAAATTGAGGTTCACTGCCCTAATAATTTTGAACTCATTGATTACAGCAATTCCTTCGCCTATTGCTGATACTTTTTGCAAACCAAAAGTAAAATTCTGATCTATAAATCTACTACCATTGAGCTTGCTCTCAAAAAAAGTGGTACTTATTTTGGTTGTCTCCTTTTCTAAGTAAGCATAGCTATTACTACCAGGAGGATCTCTCAGAACGGTTGTAATCACATTGGGTCCTGTGGTGGTGAAGTTATTCCCAATTGATTTCCCTCCGAATACAAACCCTCTGAAAGGACTGGCTCCATTCCCATCCCACACTGTTCTAATATTTTCTGTCTCACCCGAAATTACAGTTATATTGAGTGTTTTGGTATAACTATTGGCTGGTTCATTGGCATCTACTACCGTGGAAGGAACTCCGCCAGCAAACGTATAAGTAGCCTCCCCCTTACTGTCTAGTGGAATCACTTTCAAATCAGTTCTGATTGCCAGATTATTTCGTATCTCCAATTTACCATCTGTTACGGGCACTCTATCTATCACAGGATTTCCTGAGTCATGATTAGTGTACTGCTCAGATAGTTTTGCCTTCATTGTATATGGATTCATTTGCAAGAACACAGGATGCCCGAAGTTGTAGTTCCCATCAGTAATGAGAGCCACTGTTGCTGTATCCGTCTCATCATTGGGGTTAGTAAAGAAATATTCCTGCTGACCGAAGGCAAGTCCTCCATTCTGGTTGGTAATTTCTATGGTAGGTGTTACTCGGTAAATCAGATCTTGCCTCTTGTCAAGGCTAAAAGTATCAACTACAACCACCAGAAATGTATCTGGATTTACGGTAATCTGTGTTATAAGCATTTCATCATGCCCTACTGTATCAGTAAAGTTAAATACCGGATTGGTGTCTATTGGATAACCCGAGTAGATACCAGAAACGATTGTCGCTACCGTATCTATGTAAATAGAATCTACCCTATTTGTTCGTAACAAATTTAAAACAGGGAGTTTTGAAGCATCAAATGTGTAATTCCCTGCTACGGCACTTTTAAATACATATTTTTCAGGCAATAAATAGGATACATATTCTCCAGTCTCCTGATTCGGATAGATTTTGACATCTTTGGGATTTACCAAGTCGTATGACTGCCTAGTATTAATTTCCATACTTGCTACTCCCGTTTCCTCTTTGAGATTGTAGGATTGAACAGTACGATCTACACTGGTCAAATCTCTGCCTTTTTGGGTGGTTAAGGTAAGCGTAGCATCACCCAAGTTGTCTGAAGAAAGTCCGAAACCAAGTGACTTTGCAGCCTCTACGGGACCTCCAACTACTTTTCCGACTACTTTCACCAAAGTAGTATCCCAAAATACCAAGCCAGAAACTGGTTCTTGGTAATCGAATAGTTTTGGGTCATCATCAATGGGTTGTGGATTGAGTCGAAAGCCATCTTGCTCGAAGATGTGCCCTTGCTTGACAAGTTGAAAGTTATGTTTCCCAATAGGAACTTGTGCCTCAAACTGTCCATTGATATCTGAAAGCACCAATCCTCCTCCTTTTTCTATAGCAGGCTTTCCATCAATCATAATTGAAACGCCTTCCACGCCAAAATCTGCAGTGTTGGAGTAGCGCACCGAACCTGTTACTTTGAAGGAGGAAATGTCTTTAAAATCCACTCCGCTTAGAATACTGTTCCCGTCTCCAACAAAGAAAGTTTTCTGGACAGGGTCAAATTCATGCACTCCAAAAATAGGCGTAAATTTGTAGAGCGAACCGCCTGTCTCGTAAGGGAAACCGACAATGGCATAATTTCCATTTTCATCGGTTACGCCTTTGTAGCCCAATTGGCTGGCGAATGGAATTTCCAAGCTATCGTCTCTCCACTCTCCGTTTACGTGTTCGCCATGGCGTTCGTTAAAATTCACACCTTCTTTTGAGGAGTCATAAAATCCACTCCCCACTCCTGCATTCACTCGCCAATAGCCGAGCAAACCACTTTCTTTCCCAGAAGCATAACGGAAATAATTATTTTCAATTTCTTCTTTGGTCAATGCTTTGTCCCACAATCTTACTTCGCTGATAAATCCTTTATAGAAGTTATTTCCAGCCAAATTTCTACCAATAAAAACATTCTCTGTTGTGGCAGTAGGTTGGGCAATTCCAGTAGCCGATGCGCTATAAACACTATCTTCATTCTGGATGGCATACAATCCTAAATTCCCTGCGCCATCGTAAGAAATGGCTACATGGAAAAAGGTATCGAGCCGAGCTTCATAAGGCAAAGAAAGAGTCGCTCCGCCAATTCTGAAATCAAATTGTTTTGTGGTTGGGTCATAAGCCAGTTCATATTGACCGCCTTTGCTGAATAAGACTTGGCTACTTGTCAAATCAGCAATTTTACTCCAAATCTGCATTGTAAAGGCATTTCTCAACTCAAAATCATTGTCTCCATTTTTGTGAGGAACACTCATGTAAGCATCTGTTCCGTTCAAATACAAACTTTTACCTCCCAAGTCGCCATCAGTTTCTGCCACCACGGAAACTCCCTGCACTGCGTTTCCGCCCTCATAAGCAATTTGCCCCGTAACTGTTCCTGTGGAGACGGCAAAACCCACACCTTCTACAATATTGATAAGTGGTTGCCTTGTGCCATCGGCAATTCCTTTGGCAAAAACGGTGTATTTATACAATACTCCCTTATCTAGGAATTGGTCTTGGTAACTTCTTGAATCGCCAGGGGCAGAAAACCAATCTGCACGGAGTCTTGTGTAGAACCCAATGGCTTACGGAAGATTCGGAATTGGGTAATAAGGCTTGATGAAGCCAATATCTCCCAATTCAAGTTGACATGCGTGGCAAAAAAGCCTTTGGAAGCCGAAAGCTCTGGCGCAAACACTTGGGGGAAATAGCTGATTGGATAGGCAAAGCCTGGAGTTATCAACACATCTGTATCGTGCTGGTGGGTTTTACCTCCATATATGCCAGGAAGCGAACGGACTACCGTTCCGTCAGATAAAGTAACTTGTGGGTCTTGCCCTTCCAAGCCCAATCCGTTGACTGTATAAGTCTGTGCAAAAACCGTTCGGTCAAACAGAAATAGCGAAGAAAAAAGGACACAATAATATAAATATCTTTTCATGGTTCAGAAAAGTTAGAATAAAAGGATACTCAAATCATATTTTGAAAAACATGACAAGAGAAATTGAGTAGTTCTTGTGGATTTGAAACTGTTAGTACTTGATGATATAAAGTACCGACACGTTTTTGGGACGAGTTTCTGCGCCTCCTCTATTTTGTATGGAAATACCTGTGGTTCCTGAAGAAGTAGTTCTTCCTATTTGTAGTCCCACATTATTATTATCAGTATCTCCAGAGCCAACATCGCCAGGCACCAAGACTGTAGTGCTACCCGCAGGATTGAAACTTGAACCTTCACTATAATATATGTCATTATAAGGATGTGTGTGCCCATTGTCCGTCACGTTATGGTTATGCGCCTTAAATTCATCACCTTGTTTAGTACCGACTTTATCGCCCGTATTTCCCCCCGTATTGCTTGCCGTTCTAGTTCCCGCATTTGAGTCTTCTCCCCTACCTGCATCGACTCCTCGCAAAAATGTTCCTCGCAAATCTGGCAAGTTGAAGTTTGTTGAGTGTATAACAAATTGGGTGCGGTTGATATAAGCGAGCAGGAGAATAAAATTCTCCTTACTTTAGAATCTCTAACCAAACTAAAGGCTCGCTATGGAATTAAAGGAACAGAAATTAAATGAGATCCGCAATGAATTGGAAGAACTCTTATTGAGTTTAGACACGAAAAGTTCAAAAGGGAGTAAACTCCATGAAGTCGAACGGCATATTTTTAGTCAGCTACTTCAATTGGGCATGCAAATTTTAGGGTATTACATACTCTTGGTTGCTCAATTAGTGGCTGCATCAGGGACTCCCACGGATAGTCTAGGCAATAAGATGCGCAATACAGGCAAAAAGAAGCGGTCTTATTTCAGTTTATTTGGCATGCTGGAAATCAATCGTTTTAAATACTATTCGCCTGTAGGTCGGACACACTATGAGCTGGATCAACGTCTGGGCCTGCCCGTAGGCCGTTACTCTTATGTGCTAAGCGACTGGCTAGCCTATGGGGCTGTAGAACTGGATTTCGCCCAAAGTGTCAATCAGCTGGAGCGCATTTTAGGCCATTCACTTAGCGGGATGCAGAGTAGTAGGCAGACTTACCATCTTTCCGAGCAGGTGGAGGCATTCTATCAGCAGCAAGACTGGCAGTCTACAGAAGATGGCTCTCATTTGAGCATTGGCTACGATGGCAAAGGCATCCCCATTATTCGCTCCCAGACAGACCGAAAGCAGGATAGCACGGCAGTCCGTCTAGCAAAAGGGCAGAAGAAAGGCGTAAGACGGGAAGCGACCATCAGTGTGAGCAGCTCATTTAATCCCAGAGTACGTGATAAAGAGGAGCTCCTGTCGAACCTGTTCCTTACCAAGGATGAGGGTATTCCTCCTGAAGTAGACCCGGGGCAGGTGGCTCATTCATGGCACGACCAAAAACATATCCGGGCTTTTTTGTCTGACAAGACCAAGGCAATCACTTATGGGATTGATAATTTGCTGAAAAGAGACCAGACAGGCAAAAAGCCTATTGTCGTACTCATTGATGGCGATAGGGCCTTAGAAAATGCAGTAAGGCAAGTCTGCCAAGAGAAGCAGATTGAGCATAGGATAGATGCCTATGTGCTGGATTTCATTCATTTGCTCAAATATGTCTGGAAAGTGGCCAATGCCTACTTAGGTGAAAATAGCGAAGCCAGAGAGGCTTGGGTCTATAGGCAGGCAGGCCTATTCTTAGAGAGCAGGCATGAAGCAGTACTCGATGAATGGAAACAGATTAAGGATGGTCATAGACTAGTAAAAATGGGCTTTATAACTTAGAGAGAGCAATTACCTATGTAAGCAACAGACCCCATATGCTTGATTACAAAACTTATCTAGCCAAAGGATACCCAATTACTACCGGTGCTGTTGAAAGTGCCTGTGGACACTTCATCAAAAGCAGAATGGACAGGGCCGCTATGCATTGGGGGAAAGCCGGAGCTCAGAAAATGCTCGATATGAGAGCAATTAAGAAAAATGAAAACTGGGAAGAATATCTCAAGTACTTTATCCAAAAGGAGCAAGATATGCAGTATAAAAATGCAGCATGAATTGCACCCAATTTGTTATACACTCAAGTTTGTTCCACTTCCGCCCCAAGCCTTGCCAATGGCAGTAGAAAGCGCAGGATAATTATTGCTACTTACTGAGCTTCCATCACAAATTAAATAGCCAGGAGGAGGAGTTTCTCCAGCAAAAGGAAGAATCGTGCCTGGAGGCACGCCATTTCCTGCTGCTTTGGCATAAGGCACGGCAAGCAGTTCAGCATTACTCAACGTAGTGTAATTTGTAGTGGCGGTTTTTACTTCCACTGTCATTTTATAGTTGTAGCGGTCAAATTCCAACGATTCATACTTGGCGTTTGCCACAATTCCGATGATGGTATGAAATACGCCAAAAGCATCAGTAGTCAATGAGTGTTCCTCTTCCAAATCGTTGGTGGCATTGAAAGTCTGTCCATTGGGGAATATTCGGAAGCGAACATTTATTGTTTTGCTTGCCAATGCCGTTCCGCTGGCATCTCGGGCATAGCCTTGGTAGCTAAAGCCTTTTTGGGCAATTTGATGTTGCGAATAGGCTACAAATGAAAAGAGTAGGCTGGCAAGTAGAAGTATTGATTTTTTCATTTTATGGGATTTTGATATGACTTCAGCTAGTCAAAATAAATACAATTGTAACTTTTAAAAGATTCGTTTGTACTTTTTAAATTATAATATTTTAAGAAAGTGCCAAATCACGCCCTATTGACAGTTTGGGTCTTTCTGTTATCTACGTATAAAACTAGCTACTTTGTTCTGAAATTCGTAAAAAATGTTCTGAAATGGGGGTTTTTGTTCTGAACGGGAAATGAATTTTAATTTTAAATTTTACGTATAACAAAATTTATGGATTTTTTTATTACTGAATGTATTGTGATTCCATTTATTAGTGATTATTGACAAAAAATGCTTATGGAATTTGAAGATTGGCAGGTTCTACGAACACTGCCAACTTCCGATGCATAAACTTTGTCAATAATCACTAATAAGCAATAGAGATTAAATGTTTTTTTATTTCAATTACTCTAGTACATCAATCCCTAAGTTTCTACTATTATATGAGCTTCAGTCAACGTGCCCCGGTCAGAGACTGATTTCCATTGTTCGGCACAGGTTCAGAGAAGCTGCGCCAGCGAACTACTCTAATTGTATCACAATCTGTTATTTATATGACTTTGGACTGACGACTAATGACTTTGGACTACTTATTTAGTTTGCAAGTCTGAAACTCACTCCCAATTTGCCGAATAGGTAGAAGATATTTTGAAGCGTTCGCCATTCACTTCCACGATTTTTGAAGTTTTTCGCTTGGTGTGGCTTTCATTGATTGCCACACTTCTGTTCACTCTTTTCAGGACTTTTTTGGGAAAAAGCTCCAACAAAGCAGTTAGTGAGATTCGCAGGAGCAATTCTTCTTCTACAAAAATCAACTTTACATATACGTGTTCTGATTGTGCATAAAGTAACTGACTCGGCACAATAGAATAAGTTAATTTACCGACCGAAAACTCGAAAGGCAAATCTTTTTGCAGGTCTTGTTGCAGAGTCAGTTTGACTGCCATACTCAAATCCACTTTGTTCACGGGTTTGCTCAAATATCCTTGCGGGAAAATTGCGCTGATTTTGGCTATCGTTTCCGAGTCTGAATAGGAAGTCAGGAAAATGATTTTGGTTTCGGGGAAGTATTCTCGAATGTAGTTGCCCAAATCAATACCTGTTTTCTCGCCCGAGACGTTCACATCTAAAAGGGCAAGTTCAATTTTGGCTTCCCTCAAGAACAGCTTCCGCTTCTTCTACACTAACGGATATGTGAACTCCAGCGCAACCCAATCCTTTCAATTGCTGTTTCATGTTGAGTGCCAGCAGAACTTCATCCTCCAAAATTAATATTTGACTATCCATCATTTTTAATTTTCAGCTTAAATTCATATTCCGATTCTTCCCGCATGAAACTACCTTGGAGTTGCATTGCCATTCCATGCAGAATGGTTGAGCCAACTCCTATCCGCTTCGGATGCTTGGGGAAATTTGTGCCGTTGTCCTCATACCAAAACGCCAATTCTCCATTTTGTTCGGACAGGCCGAATTCTATCAAGAGATTTTCGGAAATTGGTTTTGCATGTTTCAAGCTGTTTGTAATCAGTTCGTTGAGGATTATCCCGATTGGCACACTCGTGTCTGCATTCAGTTGAACATTTTCAATTTCCATCTCCAACCCAATTTCCCTGCCTTGCAGGTTGATTACCGATTTGGCAACCATTAGCAAGTATTCCGCCATGTCAATTTTGTTTTGCGTTTCGCTATCTGAAACAAAATTTTGGAACAGCAGTTCTTGTGCGGTAGAGATTGCTCTAATTCTGGTTTCCAATTCTTCCAATGGCTCGGCATGTATCTGTCCCTCCTGAGCAACTTGGCCGACCATGCTGATGATGAGCGCAAGGTTATTTTTTACTCGGTGGTGCAACTCCTGCAAAAGCAAAGTTTTGGTTTGGTTGGATTTTGCCAAATCCTGATTTTGCAATTTTAATTTTTTCTTAGATTGAGCGAGGAAATAACTTAGGCAGGCAATTATGGCAACCAATATTAATAATACAATGGCAATGTAATTGAGTCTTTTGTTGCTTTGCTCTAACAATTCCGCTTCTCTTTTCTTGGCATCTAATTCCCGACCTTGCGTTTCTTTTTCGTATTGATATTCAAGTCCCAAAATCAGTTCTTTTTCCGCAATTGTGCGTTCTTTCTCTTTTTCCTCCAAATGAAGTTTCAAGTATTTGAAAGCGGAGTCGGTTTGGTTCAACCTTTCATAAATGTTGGATTTCTTAAAGTATTCGGTAGTAAGTATGCCATTGTAGTTTTCGTTTGAGATACAAATGGCAGAATCCAAATAAATAATTGCCGAATCGTATTCTGAATCCTCCATAAAGACCCGAGCCAAAGAGGAGTACATCCCACTCATGCCTGGGTAGTTTTTCAGCTTTCTGAATCCATTCAGTACTTCTCTATAATAAAAACGTTCCTTTTCGTACTCTCCAACATTTGTGAGAAAGCCTAAAAGCATGGTGGAAATCATTTTATTTATCTCAAAATCATATTTAATTGCATGAAGATATGATTTATTGGCAAAATCTCTAGCCATTTCTAGCTTTTTCTGTACTCGGTAAAATGAAGTAGTCCTATAAAGGTAAATCCCGTATAATTCAGTCTGCTCAAAGCCTACTGCCAATGACTTTATCCTCAATAGTTCTTGCTCGCATTGCTTCCATTCCTCCAAATACTCAAAAGCCAAAGCCCTATCGAGTCGCAAACGTATGAGGGAAAGTGTATCTGTGGAATACTCTTCAATCAACGTTTTTGAATAATTCATCAGTTCCTCATACCTTTCGGCAACCGACAAGGCTTCATTCTTTTTCAGTTTCAGCTGTTTGAGTTCGGTTTCATTCAGTTCCAAACTTTTATCATTCATCTTCTTCGAAATCAAAAGGAGTGCGGCATTCGGTTGGTGGCATTCAATGAGGGAATCTATCTGCCTGATTTTAGAGGAAACAGCAATCTCCTGCGCAACACCTTGAACGGACAGCACAGAAAAGATTGCGAATAAAAGAAGTTGTAAGAAATTACTCATTGGCTTTTTAACTCGTCATTTCTTTCTAAACTGATTTCTGATTTTGGTCAGCAAGTCCAAATCTTGCTCGTTTTTCATTAACGCACCGATAAATGGTGGGAGTTCATTGTCCAAATCGGCTTCGTACAATTGGTCTCCGTCCATTTTGTCGGTCATCAATAGGCGAATCCAGTCAATCAGTTCGCTGGTGGAAGGTCTCTTTTTGACTCCACGGGTTTCCCGAATGTCGTAGAACAGTTTGAAAGCATTGTGAAGGAGTTTTTCCTGCAAATTTGGGAAGTGGACTTCCACAATCTGCGCCATCGTTTCCTTGTCTGGGAAGGCGATGTAATGGAAAAAACACCTGCGGAGAAACGCATCGGGCAGTTCCTTTTCGTTGTTGGAAGTAATGATGATAATCGGGCGTTTTCTTGGCTCGAATCGTCTTTTTCAGTTCGTAGCAGTAGAATTCCATCTTGTCCAGTTCTTGCAGTAAATCGTTGGGAAATTCAATATCTGCCTTGTCAATTTCGTCAATCAGCAAAACCATTTGCTCTTCTGCCTCAAAAGCCTCCCAAAGTTTCCCCTTTTTAATGTAGTTGGCAATGTCATGCACTCGCTCGTCTCCCAATTGCGAATCTCGAAGTCGGGAAACCGCATCGTATTCGTACAAGCCTTGCTGTGCCGATGTGGTGGACTTAATGTGCCAAGTAATCAGTTTTTTGTCTAACGCTTTGGCAACTTCATACGCCAAAAGTGTCTTTCCCGTGCCAGGTTCGCCTTTTATAAGCAAAGGTTTTTGCAGGGAGACAGAAGCATTCACGGCGAGTCTGCAAATCTTGCGTGGCAATGTAATTGTCAGTTCCTTTAAAAGATTGGTTCATCTGGATTGAGTGGTTTCTGGTTTGAATCCAAAGCTAACAAAAGCATTTCCGAACTTCAAAGAAAGAAGAAGGAAGAAAGAGGAAGGAAGAAAGAGGAAGGAAGAAGGAGGAAAGAGGAAGAAGGAAAGAGGAGGAAAGAGGAAAGAGCGGGGGTCGCCAACGACAAGGAATAAGGAGGAAAGAGAGTGTAGAGATATCAAGTAGATTGAAGTCTTTATTGGGTTGGTAGCCAATACTATTGCGTTCAATCGGACTTGGGCTCAAGTCGTCGTCCAAAGCAATATATCACACTAATAGTCAGGGAATTCTAAAACTTGACTAGCAGTAATCCAAAGAAGCAAAGGAATATTCCTTTCTCGCCTCGAGTTATAAAATCCAACCGAAGCCCTAAACATTTCCCAAAAACAGGAGTTGATTTGAGAATGACTAAATTTGTGAGAAATCAGCATCTCATTCGCCATTTTTCCCATTCACTAACTCGCCAATTCCTCTATGAACCAAATCAGACAGTATCTTGAAACTTTCACGGAAGTGAATGATGCTGATTGGAATTTTTTCTCTTCCAAACTGACCAAGTGGGATTTCCCGAAAAAAGCAAGTGATTTTAAAAGTTGGAGAGATTGAGAATAGGATTTCGTTCATCCAAAAAGGGGCAGTTCGGCTCATGATTCCGAGAGAAGATGAAAAAGAAACTACGTTTGGATTCAGTTTTGAGAATGAATTTATTAGTGCCTACGATTCATTCCTCACACAAACTCCATCCACTTACCAATTGGAAACCTTGCTGGAAACCATTGTTTTGAGCATTACTCATTCCGATTTGCAAGAGGTTTACCAGCAAACAAAAATTGGCAATCTAATTGGCCGGCTTTCTTCTGAAAGGCTTTACCTCAATAAATCCAAACGGGAACTTTCTTTGCTGAACGATTCTGCCGAACAACGCTATTTGAACCTTTTTACGGAACGTCCGAATTTGCTGAAAGAAATTCCGTTAAAATATGTTGCATCTTATATTGGCGTAACTCCACAAGCACTCAGCAGAATACGAAAACGCATTTCTTAACCCAAGTTCATTGTAAATTCGCTATATTAGTAGGTTCTTTGTGATAAATAAAGGAAATATTTTGGAAATTTTAACTTTGGCAATTGCCATTGCTATTCAGAATTTCAGAAAGACAAGTTAATCAGCAAAGGAAAAAACATTCTAGGTCAACAAGTTGCTTAACATAGCACAAACACCTCTTCTTTATACCAAATAATCATTACCCAATACCCACAAATATGGAAATTCTTATCTTCATGGTCGTTCTTTGGTACGGAGGGCTTTTCTTCCAAACCTTTTTTCTCCACCGCTACGCAGCGCACCAGACATTTACCATGTCTAAGTTCGGAGAGCGATTATGTTTTTTCTTGACATGGATTTTTCAAGGCTCTAACTACCTGAGTGCCAGAGCCTACGGAATCATGCACCGAATGCACCACGCCTACGCAGACACGGAACTCGACCCGCATTCCCCGAAATATGACGATAATTTGTTCAGCATGATGTGGAGAACGAAAACTATTTTTCTCGGATATCCAAAAGAGAAAAGCGGACATTGACCCACAATTCCTGATGAATATTCCTGAATGGAATTGGTTCGACAACCTCGCAAGTTCAAAACTTTCAAGACTCGTTTGGGGATTGGCTTACACCGCTTTTTTCTTTTATTTCGCAACTGCTTGGTGGCATTGGCTGTTTTTACCAGTCGCTTTTGCCATGGCACCAATTCACGGAGTGATTATCAATTGGTTTGCCCATATTTATGGTTACACCAATTTCAAAGTGAAAGACACTTCTAAGAACTTACTTCCTTTCGATTTTTTGATGATGGGAGAAGGTTACCACAACAATCATCACCGTTTTGGCAAAAGAGCCAATTTTGGTGGAGTTCGTTGGCACGAAATCGACCCGACTTATGTAATTATGGTCGGATTGGACAAATTGAAATTGATTAAATTGATTCCAATCTCAGTTCCTGTGGAGCGGGAGGTTTACTAAAGTAGCAAGTAGCAAGACTTTAGTAGCAAGAAAAGAAAGCCTATCGAATTTTGATTCGGTAGGCTTTCTTTTCTTGCTGACAATTAGACAGGGCTTACCCTTTACATTTGCCACTTTTCTTTTCTCCTTCCTCCGATTTCCCCCTTTTCATTCATTCAAATACTTCCACATCAATTCTGCAGTTCTTTTCGATGTTCCCTCAGTTTCAATTTTTGCTCTCATTTCTGCATAATCTTCTTTGATTGGAGTTGAGTTTTCCAAAGTCTGTTGGAGTTCATAACTCACTTTCTCTACATTGAAATCCTTCTGAATGAGTTCCTTAACCGCTTCTTTTTGGGCAATCAAATTTACCAAAGAAATGTAGGGAACTTTGATGAGCCTTTTAGCGATGGAATAGGAAATCGGACTCGTTTTATAGCAAACTACTTGCGGAACATTGAACAAAGCAGTTTCCAAAGTGGCAGTTCCCGAAGTGACCAAAGCTGATTTTGCGTGCGCCAATAAATCGTAAGTCTGATTAAAAACGATTGGGAGTTTTGCTTCCTTCACAGAATCATAGAGTTCACTCGGAATACTATCGACTCCAGCCACAACAAACTGATAATCAGCAAATTGATTTCTGACTTCTAACATGACGGAAAGCATATTTTTGATTTCCTGCTTTCTGCTTCCTGGCAGAACGGCAATAATGGGTTTGTCAGAAAGCTGATTATCTGCCAAGAAATTAGGGTTCGGCTCAAATTGGGAAATGGCATCGAATAATGGATTCCCCACATAATCCACTTTGTAATCGAACTTTTGGTAGAATTCCTGCTCAAAGTGCATGATGACAAACATCTTGTCCACTATTTTCTTGATTTTCAAGGCTCTTTTCTGATTCCAAGCCCACACTTTCGGGGAAATATAGTAGAAAGTTCGAAATCCTTTGCTTTTGGCAAACTTGGCAATCCGCAAGTTGAATCCTGCATAATCCACCAAAATGACTACATCGGGTTTGTAATTGAGAATATCTCGCTTGCATTCTTTAATGAAACCGTAAATCTTAGGCAAGTTGGCAATTACTTCGGCAAAACCCATAAAAGCGGTTTCCTTGAAATGGCGAACTATCTTCCCTCCTACTTTCTGCATTTCGTCTCCACCCCAAACTCGGAATTCCGCATTTCCGTCTCGCAACTTCAACTCTTTCATGAGGTTGGAAGCGTGCAAGTCGCCCGATTTTTCGCCAGCAATGAGGTAGTATTTCATGGGTTTTGGGAATGATTTTGAGCTGTGAAGTTACAATAAGTAAGGCGAGTTCCCTACTCGCTTTACTTGTTGCGAGTAGGGAACTCGGCCTACAAAAATCTATTTTTTTATTGAAAGATTAAATCAACCCTCAATCTCCAGCAACTGAATATCGAAAATCAATTCTTTCCCAGCCAAAGGATGGTTGGCGTCTAGGAATATTGATTCATCAGTTACTTTATGAACAGTTACGGGAATGTTTCTTCCCTCGTTGTCCTGAACCATCAGAGAATCGCCCACTTTTGGCTTCATATCAGCTGGCACATCATTTTTGCTGAACTCAAAGATTTGCGCTTCCTGCCATTCTCCGTAAGCCTCTTCTGCGGGAAATTACCACGTTTTTCTCTTCATTGATAGCCATTCCGTCAACCGCTTCGTCAAATCCTTTAATCATCTGACCTGCGCCTACTTCAAAACCGATTGGTTCTTGTCTCTGCAATGACGAGTCGAAAACTTCGCCATTCGCTAGACTTCCTGTATAATGTACTTTTACTTTGTCTCCTTTTTTCGCTTTAGACATGCTTTTTTAAATTTTTTGATTTTAGAATTACGAGGTACGATTTAAGTAGGTGTACTTAAATAATTTCCTATTTTGAATGGTGGCAAGTAAGTATCGTCAAAAATAACAAAAAACCATAGCGCAAGCGTCCGCTTGTGCCTTTGATAACCAAGAATAGGGTTACACAATTGATGTTCTTATAATAGGAAAATATTTAGCGAGCACTACTTAGCACCTTGATTAACATGGATTTTTGACTTAAATTATAATTATCTTACAGTCCAAATTGTTGGTCTCGCTATAAATTTCAGTTTGTATTATGTGTCAATTAGAATCTTTTGCTTTCATTAAATATTGAAAAAAATGTATGGCTAAGGCATACTACTGGACATGGCAGAAAATAGAACCAAAAACCTGTCAGGTTTAATTGGGATTAGACCTTGAAAATTGAGTTTTATCTTTTAAAACCTGACAGGCTTACGCAATTGTCCATTAGTATGGTGCTAAACCAACAATAGCAAGATTTTAGAATTAAGAGGTACGATTTCAAAATTTGGGAATCGCACTTTTTATAAAAGAAATCAGTCGCTAAATCCCAAAAGGTTTTCAGCGACTGACTCAATTTTACTTCTGACTAAAGACTTAGGACTTTCGACTTAAGACTTTTTAATGGCTTCTGCTAAGATGACTACTTTGTTATCTAGCATTTCCACAATACCTCCTTCAATGTGGAAGAATTTCTCTTCTTTCCCAATTTTCACTCGCACTTCGCCATTTTCAAGCGTACTGATGATGTTGGCATGTTTCTCCAACATCTCAAACTGCCCGTCTGAGCCTGGCACTTTCACAGCGCTCACTTCTCCCTCGAAGGCTTTGGTATCTGGTGTTACAATCTCTAAATACATAATTATTAGATTGTTAGATGGTCAGATTGTTAGATGCTTAGCACTAAAAACTGATTACTAATTTATATTATTTAGAAGGAGAAATTGGTAAAATAATACTTGTGATTTTTTTTTCATCATCACATTACCAAATCAACAAATCCTCACATCAATTTATTTCTTCGCTTCTGCCATTAGTTTCTCTCCTTTGGCAACTGCAGCATCCATGTTACCTACCAAGTTGAAAGCCGCTTCAGGTAAATAATCGTATTTTCCGTCTAAAATATCATTGAAACCTTTGATGGTATCTTTGATATCAACAAAAACACCGGGAATACTTGTAAACTGCTGCGCTACAAAGAATGGTTGAGAAAGGAAACGTTGCACACGTCTTGCTCTGGTTACAACCAATTTATCTTCTTCAGACAATTCGTCCATACCCAAAATGGCAATAATGTCTTGCAATTCGTTGTATCTCTGCAAGTTTTCCTGAACTCTACGAGCTGTTGCATAATGTACTTTCCCAAGAATCTCCTCACTCAAAATACGTGAAGTAGAATCCAAAGGATCTACCGCAGGGTAAATTCCCAAAGAAGCGATCTTACGAGAAAGCACCGTAGTTGCATCCAAGTGGGCAAATGTGGTTGCAGGAGCAGGGTCAGTCAAATCATCGGCAGGTACGTAAACCGCTTGTACCGAAGTAATAGAACCTCTTTTTGTAGAAGTAATTCGCTCTTGCATGGCTCCCATTTCCGTAGCCAAAGTAGGTTGGTAACCCACGGCCGCTGGCATCCTTCCCAAAAGGGCAGAAACCTCAGAACCTGCTTGCGTAAATCTGAAAATATTGTCAATAAAGAAAAGAATGTCTCTTCCTTGCCCTTCGCCATCTCCATCACGGAAATATTCGGCAACTGTCAAACCAGAAAGTGCCACTCTTGCCCTTGCCCCAGGAGGTTCGTTCATCTGACCGAACACCAAAGTAGCCTGAGATTCTTTCATGCCTTCCATATCAACCGCATTCAAATCCCAACCGCCTTCTTCCATCGAGTGCAAGAAATCTTTGCCGTAATTGATAATGTCTGACTCCAAAAACTCCCTCAAAAGGTCATTTCCTTCACGAGTTCTTTCTCCAACACCTGCAAAAACGGAAAGACCAGCGTAGGCTTTGGCAATGTTGTTTACCAATTCCATAATCAATACGGTTTTTCCAACTCCAGCTCCACCGAACAATCCAATTTTACCACCTTTCACATAAGGAGCTAACAAATCAATTACCTTGATTCCAGTAAAAAGAACCTCCGTATTGGTAGATAAATCCTCGAAACGAGGTGCATCACGGTGGATTGACATTCTCTTGTCTGCCTTTGGCTGAGGAAGTCCGTCAATGGCATCTCCAACCACGTTGAATAAACGTCCTTTGATGCTTTCTCCAACAGGCATTGAAATAGGCGCATTCGTATCAGTTACGTCCATTCCACGTTGCAAACCTTCCGTTCCGTCCATTGCGATGGTTCGAACTCGGTTCTCGCCCAAGTGTTGTTGCACTTCAAGCACTACTTTCGAGCCGTCAGATTTGAAAACTTCCAGTGCGTCCAAGATGTTGGGAGGGTTGCGCCCTCAGCCTCGAAACTGACGTCCACTACTGGTCCAATTACTTGTGTAACTTTTCCGATGTTAGCCATTGATTATATTATATTAAGTAAATCTTATTGATTGAAAGTCTTTTTACTAAACTAAAAATAGCGTTTTCAGCATAGCATTTTTTAGGGAAAAGCATATTGCTCCTCCTATTTTGGTGCAAAACTATCATTTTAGCGATGATTGCAAAGCATTTCAGGATATTATGAAGAGAATATGTGCAATTGGTATAAGTCAGAATGCAGTGTTCTTTCTTTCATGTACTCCATTCTTTTAGACGTTTGGTTTGCACAATCTACCGTTCTCGTTTTCATTTTTAGACACCTTCTGTTTTAAATTGAAATAAGACACCGTAAAAATAGTCATATCATTCAGTCGTTTGTTATCATTTTTTTCATTGCATAGCAACTACTTAATCTTATATTGGGTAGTGACAAACTGGTAAGGCTAACAAAATAAAAACCATAGCGCAAGCGTCCGCTTGTGCCGAATTATCCATAGAGTAGCCTTACCTCTTTCACATTACCCTTATATGACATACCTTTGCAACCAATTGTAACATTCTTAACTATTCATTTGTTATGTCAACTTTTTATCGTTTCCCCAAAAGAGAGTATTCCGATTGTGCGAATTTGTATAGTCAATTTGCTAAAGCACTACTCATTTTGTTGCTTTTCAGCACTCCAACCTTCTTGTTTAGCCAATCCGAAAGGCAACAATCAAAAATCCTTGAAGCCACTAACGCCACCAAATTAGAAATTCTTGGAGAGCGACTTGCCAAAAAGAATCAGCAGGAGAAGCAAAAAGCAATTGTTTTAGCCAAAGAAAAAGGCTGGGCAATTACCCAAACGCTTCCGAACGGTCAGTTTATGGAGTTGCAGTCGGTAGGGAAAGATGGCAAACCTAACTATTACATCACTTACAATACTGATGCGGCACGCACTACAGCGGCCTCGAAAGTTTGGCCCGGTGGCAGTGCAGGACTCAATCTGTCTGGATTGGGAATGATTGTGGGCGAGTGGGATGGCGGAGGAGTCCGTCCGACTCACCAAGAGTTTACAAATAATAGACTCATTCAAAGAGATTCTCCGAATGGAAATAGCGACCACGCTACGCACGTGGCAGGTACTATGGTTGCGGAAGGAGTAAATTCCCTCGCCAAAGGCATGGCTTACGAAGCAACCCTTTGGGCACACGACTGGACAAATGATGAATCTGAAATGGCTACTAGAGCTTCGGAAGGATTGCTTTTGTCAAATCACTCCTATGGGTTTGTGGTCGGGTGGTCTCAAGGGAGCTGGACTGGCAATAGCAGTATTGATCCGAACGAAGACTACGAATTTGGGTTTTATAGTTACCAATCAAGAGAATGGGATGAAATTGCCTACGATGCACCGTATTATTTGATTGTGAGAGCGGCTGGAAACGATAGGAATGATGGCCCTAGCAATGCAGGCACAAATGGAGTTCCTGAAAGAGATGGAGGAGAAGATGGGTTCGATTGCATTTCCCACTCGGGGTTATCTAAGAATGTTATGACGGTTGGGGCAGTTAATGCCATCCCAAATGGATACAATTCTTCTTCTGATGTTGTCATGAGCGTATTCAGCAGTTGGGGACCGACTGATGACGGCAGAATTAAGCCTGATATTGTGGGTAATGGCGTAGGAGTATATTCTTCAAGTAGTTCTGGCGATGCAAGTTACAACAGCAAATCAGGAACTTCCATGGCAAGCCCGAACGTAACAGGCTCTATGGTTTTGGTACAACAACATTACAGCAATTTGCACGATGGAGATTTTATGAAAGCGGCCACACTCAAAGCATTGGTCATTCACACAGCAGATGAGGCTGGAGATTCTGAAGGACCAGATTACAGTTTTGGTTGGGGATTGATGAATACGGAAAGAGCCACTCAAGTAATTACCAACGAAGGCGAGACTTCCATGATTGCCGATACTATAATCAACAATGGGGAAACGCTCACTCTGGCATTAGGCTCTGACGGAAACCAACCTTTAGACATTACCATTGTTTGGACTGATTTGCCAGGAACACCTGTGGTCGCCTCACTCAACCCAACTGATTTGATGTTGGTAAACGATTTGGATATGAGATTGCAAAGCAATGGGCAAATTTACGAACCTTATATTCTTGATCCGGCAAATCCTGCCAATGCAGCGACAACTGGAGATAATTTTAGGGACAATGTGGAGAGAATTCATATTGCCAATCCGCAGTCTGGAGGATATACATTGAATATCTCTCACAAAGGAACATTGGCGGGCAACTCACAACGCTTCTCAATCATTGTTTCTGGCACTACTTCTTGTGGTTCATCGGCAAGCAACTCCGAAAACTCAATCATTTCCAATGTAGATTTTGGAAGTATCAGCAACAATACTGCTGGAGTTTGCGCCAGTTATTCTAGCTTCAACAACCTTTCTACAAATGTGCGTGAAGGGCAAATACTTCCATTCGCCATCGGATTGGGCACTTGTGGAGCGAACAACAATAAAATTGCCAAGCTATTTGTTGATTGGAATGGAGATTCTGATTTTGATGACAGCAACGAATTAGTGGCAACCTCCGCCACATTTGCCAACTCTGGCAATTTCACAGGCAACATGACCGTTCCTAACAATGGACTTGCCTACGGAAGGGAAGTAACTATGCGGATTGTGCTAGTGGAAACCAACAATGCAAATGACATTTTAGCTTGTGGAGAATACGCATACGGAGAAACCGAAGACTATTCAATAAATATTCTTGCTCCTGTGCCTACAATTACTTCATTCTCCCCAGCTTCTGGTCCAGTAGGAGAACTAGTTACTGTAACAGGAACTTATCTGGAATACATTGAAAGCCTTTCTTTGGGAAATTTATCAATCCCTTTTGAAAAAGTAAATGCCGAGACGCTTACTTTTTCAGTTCCGATTGGTGCAATCAGCGGTACAATTTCTGTCTCCAACGGGAACGATAATGCTACGAGTGCCACTCAATTTACTGTAACAGCCACTCCAGCACCTATTATTACCAGTTTTTCGCCAACTTCAGGTGCGCCAAGTGATGTGATACTTTTGACGGGAGATTATTTTACGGAAGTCAGTGAAATACAATTCAACGGAGTATCTGCAACTTCATTCGAGATTCTGAGCGATTCTGAAATTGAGGTCAGCGTTCCTTTTGGCGCTTCCACAGGCAGAATTACGGTAAGAAACACAAATAGCGAAGTGGGGACAAGTGTTACGGATTTTGTGTTTATCAACTCCATAAGCATGTCCGATGCAGACATTACAACCTGCCAAGTGCTTTACAAAGACCCCGGAGGAAGTGACAACTATGGCAATTCTCAAAGCTTTACCCAAACCATTTACCCAGAAGGAACGGGCAATTTGGTTCAGATAGATTTTACGTCCTTTTCTTTGGAAAGCAGTTACGATTATCTAAGAATTTATGATGGAACAAGCACCAATTCAAGGCTTATCGGTTCTTACTCAGGTTCTTCCACTCCTCCGAGAGTATTGGCAACCAATGGCGATGGCGCAATCACTTTGCGTTTCAGTTCTGACGGAAATGTTACTTCTAGTGGCTGGGAAGCAAATATATCTTGTTATGAACCAACCACTCCAACCATTACTTCTTTCACGCCATTGTCTAGTTTAGCAGGCAGAACCATGACAATTGCAGGTCAGGATTTTGTAGGAGTTTCTCAGGTGGATTTCAACGGAACGGTAGCGAGCGATTTCCAAGTTTTCAATCCAACCACCATTTCGGTAACTATACCTACTGGCGGAACGACTGGAAAAATCTCTGTAACCAACTCGGCAGGAACAGCAATAAGTGCCGAAGACTTTACTTATGTAGAAGGCACAGTAATGAGTCCGTCAGACCTCACAACCTGCCAAACAAAATACTTTGATCCGGGAGGAGACGGGAATTACTCCAATGGAGAAAGTGTAACCCAAACCGTGTATCCAGCGCAAGCAGGAAGTCTGCTGAAAATAGAATTCACTTCTTTCCGTCTGGAAAGCTGTTGCGATTATTTGCGCATTTATGATGGAACAAACGTAAATGCAAGGTTGATAGGAAGCTATAATGGCTCATCCATTCCGCCCGATGCCATTGCTACAAATTCAGAAGGCGCACTTACATTTAGGTTCACATCAGACGGAAGTGCTACTTATAGTGGCTGGGAAGCAGACATTTCTTGTTACGAACCAACCACTCCAACCATTACCTCTTTCACTCCAACCTCTAATTTGGCAGGCGGAGAAGTAACTATCAGCGGGGAAGATTTTGCGGGAATTACCCAAGTGGATTTCAATGGAACAGTTGCCAGTTCTTATGAAGTAATTGGACTTAACACAATCAGAGTTACGGTGCCATCAGGCGGAACAACTGGAAAAATCTCTGTAGCCAACTCGGCAGGAACGGCAATAAGTGAAATGGACTTCACTTATTTGGAGGGAACTATCATGAACTCCTCCGATTTGACCACTTGCAACACAAAATATTACGATCCGGGCGGAACAGATAATTATGATGATTACCTTAACATTACTCAAACTATCTATCCTGCTGCTACTGGAAGCTATATCCAAATAGATTTTGAAGAGTTCGATTTGAGAAGTGGCGATTATTTATATGTGTACGATGGCAATTCGACCAATGCCAATCTGATAGGAACTTACACGGGAAGCAATTTGCCACCCCGAGTGCAAGCTACCAACTCAGGCGGAGCAATCAGTTTGCGGTTCACATCTACCAGTTACAACAACTCGACTGGTTGGGAAGCAAATGTTTCTTGTTTCGAGCCTGTTGCGCCTACAATTACCTCTTTCACGCCTACATTTAATTTGGTAGGAACAGATGTGCTAATCAGCGGTACGGATTTTATTGGGGTAACTGGAATTTCATTCAACGGAACTCCTGCTACAGATTTTGATATGTTGAGTGCAAGTACAGTTCGGGTAACTGTGCCAGCAGGTGGAACTACGGGTAAGATTTCGTTGACTACACCAAAAGGCACGGCAATCAGTGGAGCTAATTTTGTGTATTTGGAAGGAATTATCATGAGCAATGGAAACATAAATGTTTGTGATGCTCAGTATTTTGACCATGCGGGTGCTAATGATTACGAAACCTATCAAAACACGGTCCAGACCATTTACCCAGCCACTTCAGGAAACTACATCCAGATTGCTTTTCAATCTTTCCGTTTGGGGAGCAGTGATTACTTGGAGATTTTCGATGGGACTTCTACAAGTGCCAAACAAATTGGCAAATATTATGGAACTTCTACACCGTCAGTAGTAAATGCCTTGAATTCTTCGGGAGCGATTACTCTTCGGTTTTACTCAAATGGCTACGGGCAAGATGATGGCTGGCAAGCAAGTATTTCTTGTGTGGCACCTTCTACGCCAACTGTCAGTTCGTTTTCCCCTATTTCCAATTTGGCAAACACAGAGGTGGAAATCAGCGGAAATAATTTCCTAGGAATCACCCAAGTCAGCTTCAATGGAACAAACGCTACTGATTTTGAAGTGTTGGACATCAATACCATAAAAGTAACCGTGCCAGCAGGTGGCTCAACAGGCAAGATTTCCGTTACCAATTCTGTAGGAACGGGACAGAGTGCCACTGATTTTGTATATCTGGATGGAGTAACCATGAGCAACTCTGACTTAACAACCTGTAATACCGCCTATTATGATGCGGGAGGCACAGGAGATTATCCGAACAGTCAATATACCACTCAGACAATTTACCCAGAAACGGCTGGAAATTACGTGCAAATCAATTTCCAATCTTTTAATTTGAGGAGCGGAGATTATTTGAGAGTATTTGATGGCACTTCTACCAGTTCTAGTTCACAAATTGGCAACTTTACTGGTTCGAGCCTTCCTCCTACTTTACATGCTACAAATTCGAGTGGAGCTTTGACATTCAGGTTCTATTCTACCTCTTCGTACGCAAGTTCTGGCTGGGAAGCCACTCTATCGTGCACTGCTCCTACTTTGCCGACAATTACTTCATTCACTCCAACCTCTAACTTGGCTGGAACAGAAGTGATTGTTACGGGAACAGGGTTTTTGGAGGTTTCAACAGTAGCGTTCAATGGAACTTCTGCTACTTATGAAGTAATAAACGCTACATCAATCAAAGCGACTGTTCCCTTTGGAGGCTCAACAGGCAAAATTTCAGTTACCAATTCTATAGGAACAGGGCAAAGCACCACGGATTTCGTGTATTTAGATGGCGTTGTAATTGGAAATACTGATCTGACTACTTGTAACACC
This sequence comes from uncultured Cytophagales bacterium, assembly GCA_963729615.1. Lineage (GTDB taxonomy): Bacteria > Bacteroidota > Bacteroidia > Cytophagales > Flammeovirgaceae > JBLIFI01. The sequence continues at coordinate 192,028 of CAVSOI010000006.1, read as the reverse complement.
AAATACTACGACCCAGGAGGAAATGGCGATTATAGCACCAACCAGAATTTCACTCAAACTATCTATCCTGAAACTGACGGAAAACTCATTCAGATTGAATTTCAGTCTTTTGATTTGGAGAACTACGATGACTACTTGTATATATACGATGGAACAAGCACCAACAGCAGTTTTATCGGAAGCTATACGGGAACAACTTTGCCTCCGACTATAAAAGCAAGCAATAACGCAGGTGCGCTTACTATCCAATTCCGTTCCGACTATTACACGGTTAAATCAGGCTGGGAGGCTACGATTACTTGCGAAGACCCTTCCGCACCAACTATCTCTTCTTTCACACCAACATCAGGTTTGGCAGGAACGGAAGTGAGCCTGTTTGGAACTGATTTAGCGACAGCCTCGGAAGTAACTTTCAATGGAACTTCTGCCACTTTTCAGGTAATCAACAGCAACGAAATCAGAACTTTTGCTCCAAACAATGGTACTTCGGGGCTAATTACGGTAACCAATTCTGTTGGTTCAGCCACAAGTACATCGAGCTATACTTACGTGCAAGGCACAATTATGAGCGATAGTGATTTGACTACTTGTAGCACAGTTTATTATGATCCAGGAGGAGCTGGGAACTATAGAAATGGTGAATCAAAGACGCAGACTATTTATCCAGAATCTGATGGAGGAAATATTAAAATCGAATTCCAGTCTTTCCGATTAGAGTCTTGTTGCGATTATTTGAGAATTTATGATGGAACTTCCACCTCTGCCCCTTTAATTGGGTCGTATAATGGAAGTAGCATTCCCCCAACGGCTATTGCCAGCAACTCTTCTGGTGCGCTTACACTTAGGTTTACTTCTGATGGAAGTGCCACTTATTCAGGTTGGGTTGCCAATATTACCTGTGATTTTACCTTGCCTACGGTTTCTGATTTTACCTTGAACGGCTTTGAAGACCAGCCTTTGTATCTGAATGCTGGTTTTAGGTCAAATGTGATTTCAGCACAAAACATAATCATCACAGAACTTCCAGAAAATGGAAGGCTGGTACTCGATTATGAGGAGGTTTCTCTCAGCCAATCTATTAGTATGGAAGAGTTGGTTGGGTTTTATTCCTTTAGCTTCAATGGAGATGCAGAATGGTCGGGAACGACACAGTTCAAATATAAAGCAAATAACCCCAATGGAGAATCGGAAAATGAGGCTACGGTAACTATTGAATTCGAGGCAGTAGAAGATATTGCGGTTATTGAGATTCCTGACAGATACGCCACGAAAGACTGTTCAGAATCAATTTTATTGAGGGATTTTATGACTACTGAAGCTGGCAATCCCGTTGACCACAATAGCATGTATTTTAGTTACTACCCGTTTGTGAGATCTGGCAATGTATCTGTCGAGGATTTATCTCTCATCAAAGGAAATTCGTCTAATGATGAACTCTCTATTATCTCCAGAAGCAATCAGGAAGGTGTGTATATGGTTCATGTATTGGTGCAAAACAATTTCGGATATGCCATTGATTCATTTTCAATCAGCACTCACGCGCTTTCCATACAAGTTGATGGAGACGATTTGTCAGTTTCCGATGAGGGAAATAGCTATCAGTGGTTCTTGGATAGCGAGGAAATTCAAGAGGACGCCAATAGCCATCTTTACACAGTAAAGACTGTCGGAAGCTATCATGTGGAGTTTACAAATTCGGGAGGTTGCCAAGTAATTACAAATCCTGTCCAAATAGACCAAATCACCGGCATCAACTACAACGACATTTCCAAAACTCTGCAAGCTTTCCCCAATCCAACTTCGGGAAATCTACATTTGAAAATGGAAAATAGCTTGTTTGGAGATTTCCAATTGCGAATTTTGGATGTTTCTGGCAAAGAAATGCTGATTCAGTCTTTCAACAAACAGAACATTTCCGCAAGTAGAGAAATTGACATGAGTCTTTTCTCTAGCGGTTTGTACCTGTTGGAAATCACAAATGCTGACTCCAGAGGGATTTTGAGAGTGATGAAAAAGTAGAATTATAAATAGCACTTTTTCTCTTGAACCCACAAAGCTACTGTTGTAGTTTTGTGGGTTCTTCGATTTGCCGACTTGTGCCAAACAATTCCAATTCACGTGAAAAATCGCTAAATTGTATTCTCAAACATAATTAGTGAGATATGGAAGTGCTAGAAAAGACAGCAACCGTTGAGGAGTACGTTGAGTTGGAATCCAAATCCCAAGAACGGATGGAGTTCCTGAATGGGGAAATCATTAAAAAGGAGGGAGAAACCCTCGCTCACGAATTTATATATATCAACATAGTTAAAGCACTTTCAAATTGCCTTGCTGAAAAAGGTTGTATTCTAATAAGTGGAAACGTCAAAATGTTCACTCCAGATTGCAACAATGCTTTTCTGTATCCAGATTTCCATATTTATTGCGAGGGAACGAATGAGGAGAAAGAGCCTTTTGGAATGTATGCGCTCTCCGAGCCGAGCTTCATCATCGAAGTATTATCGAAATCTACCCGAAATTTTGATAAAGGAGACAAGTTTGAATGCTACCGAAAAATGAAATCCCTCAAAAAATATGTGCTGATTGAAAGTCAGTTAGATATTTACGAGCCTGCTGTTTTAGTGCGAACCTTGGAAGGAGAAAATAAATTCACGGAGCAAAAATTAGGTATTGAAGATGCTTTCGAAGTGTTGGGTTGCAAGCTGAAAGTGGCGGAAGTTTATAAGTCTTTAGTAAAGTAATTGAAATTAGACAATTCCATGATTCCCAAGGCTGAATTCAGTTTTGGGAATTTCTTTTTTACAGAAATCAGAAACCATTTCCCAAATCCAACCAAAAAAAGTAAGTTTGTTTGAGAGAAAGTAGGTCAGTCTTTGTTGAGAACGTAATGGACGCTCTACAGCAATTTCCATTCTGGAAATCATGCAACACTGACCGTTCGTAATTGTAATTCGTACATCAAAAAATTATGGGAAAAAAATATCTAAAGAAAGCTCGATAAAATATTAGTAGCCAATCGTGGAGAAATCGCTATCCGAATTTTTCGTGCCGCCACCGAACTGAAAATCCGAACCGTAGCAATTTACACTTTTGAAGACCGTTACTCACTCCACCGCTACAAAGCAGATGAATCCTACCAGATTGGCGAGGATAATGACCCGCTGAAACCCTATTTGAACATTGAGGAAATAATTGCCGTTGCCAAACGAGAAAACGTAGATGCCATCCATCCTGGCTATGGTTTCTTGTCGGAGAATGTGGATTTCGCCAGGAGATGCCGAGAAGAGGGAATTATTTTCGTAGGCCCAGAACCCGAAGTGATGCAGGAATTGGGCGACAAGGTTTCTGCGAAGAAAATTGCCGATGCCGCCAAAGTCCCAACCATTCCAGACAGTAAAGCGAAGTTGGATTCAGAGGAAACTGCTCGGAAAGAAGCGGAGAAAATTGGCTATCCGATTATTCTGAAAGCTGCCGCTGGTGGCGGTGGGACGAGGAATGCGTGTGGTGCATAGTTCCGAGAAAATCGGGACAGAATTTTCCGATGCTCGTGGAGAAGCGGAAACTGCCTTCGGGAACGGAACGATTTTCATTGAGAAATATATCGACTCTCCAAAGCATATTGAGGTGCAAATTATGGCAGATTCCTACGGGAATATCGTACACCTTTTTGAGCGAGATTGCTCTGTGCAAAGGCGTTTCCAAAAAGTGGTGGAAATTGCTCCAAGTTTGGGTTTGGCAGAAGAAACCAAGCAGAAACTCTACGACTATGCGGTTTCCATTTGCCGATTTGTGAACTACAATAATGTGGGAACAGTCGAGTTTTTGGTAGATAAAGAGGAGAATATCTACTTTATTGAGGTCAATCCGAGAGTTCAGGTAGAGCATACCATTACCGAAGAAATAACGGGTGTGGATATTGTGCGCTCCCAAATCCTGATTGCGAAAGGACACAAATTATCAGACAAGGTAATTTATATTCGCCAGCAGTCAGATGTGAAAGTGAACGGATTCGCCATTCAGTGCCGAATTACCACTGAAGACCCAAGCAACGGATTCAAGCCGAACTACGGAACCATTTCCGCCTATCGCCACGCCACAGGTTTCGGGATTAGGTTAGATGAGGGAAGTGCGTACGAAGGCATGAAAATCTCTCCATTTTTCGATTCACTTGCTCGTAAAAGTTTCTGCTTGGGGGAGAACATTGAAAGGTGCTTCTGAAAGATTGCAGAGAACTTTGCAGGAATTCCGAATTCGTGGTGTGCAAACCAACATTGGGTTTGTGGAGAACGTAATTAAAAACGAGATTTTCTACAAAGGAAAAGCCACGGTCAAGTTTATTGACAACCATCCTGAACTGACAAAAATCCCTTATCGCAGAGACCGAGCCACGAGAACTTTGGGTTACTTGGCGAGCGTTACCGTTAACGGGAATCCTGATGTGAAATTTACGGACAAGAGCAAGGTTTTCCGAACTCCAAAAGTACCCGAATTCAACGGTTTGCGCCTTACCCAAAAGGAACGAAAGACAAATTGTTGGAATTGGGAAGAGAAGGATTCATGGATTGGCTCAAAAATGAGAAATCCATTCAGTTTACCGATACCACTTTCCGAGATGCGCACCAATCTTTGTTGGCAACTCGTGTGAGAACGGCAGATATGCTGAAAGTGGCGGAAAGTTACGCCAAAAACCACCCTGAAACCTTCTCTATGGAAGTTTGGGGCGGAGCGACTTTCGATGTTTGTTTACGATTTCTGAAAGGAATCGCCTTGGGAGAGATTGCAGAAATTACGTGAAGCAATGCCAAATGTATCTGCTCCAAATGCTTTTAAGAGGTTCGAATGCGGTAGGCTACACGGCTTATCCTGACAATTTGATTGAGAAATTCATTGAGAAATCTTGGGAAAATGGAATCGATATTTTCCGAATTTTCGATTCGCTCAATTGGGTGGAGGCCATGAAAGTAAGCATCAGAACGGTTCGGGAGCGAACTGGCGCATTGGCAGAAGCGGCCATCAGCTACACAGGCGATATTTTGGATGAATCCAACACAAAAATACACACTCCAATATTATTTGGATTTAGCAAAGCAGTTGGAGGATGAAGGTGCGCACATTTTTGGCAATCAAAGATATGGCGGGTTTGCTCACGCCTTTTGCGACCGAAAAACTGATTACCGAACTCAAAAAATCCATCAGCATTCCCTTGCATTTGCACACGCACGATACTTCTTCCATCCAATCTGCCACTTATTTGAAGGCGATTGAGGCTGGAGTGGATGTGATTGATTTGGCGGCTGCTTCCATGTCTGGCCTGACCTCGCAACCGAACTTCAACTCGGTGGCGAGCTTTATGAAACATCACGAGCGAGCGAGTGCAATTGATTTGCAAAAGCTCAATCAATACTCAAATTACTGGGAAGATGTGCGGGAAATGTACTATCCATTCGAGTCGGAACTGCGAGGCGGGAACTGCCGAGGTCTATCAGCACGAAATTCCTGGTGGGCAATATTCCAATTTGCGTCCGCAGGCAAGAGCGTTGGGGTTGGAGTCGAAATTTGGCGAAGTGAAGAAGAATTATGCCATTGCCAATGAACTATTTGGTGGTTTGGTAAAAGTTACGCCAAGCTCAAAAGTGGTTGGAGATATGGCAATTTTCATGACTTCCAACAGCCTGACGAAGGAAGATGTATTGCAGAAAGGAGATACTTTGGCGTTCCCAGAATCGGTAAAAAGTCTTTTCCGTGGAGATTTAGGGCAACCAAAAGGCGGTTTTCCGAAAGATTTGCAAAAGATGGTTCTAAAAGGAGAGCAACCTTATACAGAAAAGCCCAATGCCCATTTAGAACCGATTGATTTTGATGTGGAATGGGAAAACTTCGAGAAGCAATACGGCTCGCAGTATGATTTCAACGATTTCCTCTCGTTCAAATTATATCCACAAGTTTTTGAGGCTTACCATCAATTTAGAGAACGATTTGGCGATGTTTCGATTTTGCCAACAACTTCCTATTTCTACGGAGCAAAAATTGGCGAGGAAATGCTGATTGAGCTAGACAAAGGTAAAGTGCTGATGGTCAGACTCATGTATATCTCCGAACCTGACGAAGATGGAATCTGTACGGCTTCATTTGAACTGAACGGGAAAAGTCCGAAGAGTGAAAGTGCGAGATTTGAAATACAAGGTAGAAAAAATCACGAACCGAAAGGTAAACCACGAAAGCGACAAGGAAATTGGCGCACCCTTGCAAGGAAGGCTCTCCAAAGTCTTGGTAAAACCGGGCGATAAAGTGAACCGAAAACCAAGCTTTATTCGTCATCGAAGCCATGAAAATGGAAACAACAATTACTGCTTCCAAAACTGGAGAAGTAAGTAAAGTCTTGTTAGAATCGGGCAGTTTGGTGGAGCAAGATGATTTGGTGGTGGTTTTGGGGTAAAACATAAAAAGCCCAGAGCAAAGTCTGGGCTTTTTACATCAAATTTTAAAGTGCAGTACGAAAGCTATGTTCCGCAGGGCACTATTATCTACAAAAGTATATATAAATAGACAAACTTGTCGGCAAGTCGACAGAAAATATCAAATTCATGTAATTTTATAGACATAAACGTAATTATTATAGGTATTTGTAGCCTGCTTTGTTCGCAATTATAGTTTTCAAATCATCAGATATATTTTTGTTATTGAAAATGGCATCTATTCTTTTCAAGAATTCTGTCTTTCTATTTTCAGAAATTTTACCGAGGTAAAAAGCAATAAGCTTTATAGAAGCATCAAGAGAATGCCTATCTCCAGTGTTGAATTTTAAGTCGGGTATGTAGGATATTCCTTTGGGCGTTCTTGTATCAAAAAGTACTCCACCATGAGCACATATATTTCGTATTGTTAAAATTACCCTAAAGTGATTTTCTAACTTATCGAAAGTCTTAATTTCATAATAACTTGCTATTTCTTTTTTCAACTCCTCATTTTTGACAGCTCTGAAAATCTGCAAAATTGTACCAAATGAAAAAAACTCTAGCGTTTTCCATGCTGGAGCATATTTGTCGTTTATGTACTTTTTATGATGATGCCTGATAGCTAAATTGTTCTCCTTGAACTTTTTGTTATAAAACTTAGGTAGGGAATCAATAAACCAAGATTCCATTATGGATTTAGATGCAAACCAAGTCGGGGTTTTTTTGTGAAAATTTGAGACAGTATATATGAGACGCGTCCTGAAATTGATTTCTATCCTGTTGAGACATTTTAGAAGGGAATTTCTTAAATCAACATCTAAATAGTATAGTGCTGTAATATCAGAGAACTTACTATTGGATTGAAAATTATGCTTTTTGTCTTTTTCAAATGGATTCCAATAAAAACCCAGCCTGTAATAGCCAATATCCAATAGTATTTCTTCTATTTTCTCATCAGGAAAATCTAAAATTAACCCTCTTGATTTTAATAACTTTATCTGTTCAGAGACAGTAGTAGCATTCTTTCCCAATTTTGATATTTTGTTAGCTTCATAGTTTTTGAGTTTCAAATAAACAGCATATTTATTTAAAGCGCAAACTATTTAAGGACGGTACGTTATTTTTACCGTTGGCATGTATTAATAACATTTTTATTTCCACAACTCAAAAACTATCCAAATCACAAACAACTCTTTCTAATTTATGCGCCTACATCTTTTTGAATTTGAGGATTTTTCTTGGTATCCCGATTTTATTCGCAGAGGTCAGACCGACTTTTTGAGAATGCCGATGCGGGTTTTCGATGTTTTCCGAGCAGTAATTCCCACATTTGTGAAAGCCTTGGAGGAATCTGGCAAAGAGCGAATCATAGACCTGTGTTCTGGTGGAGGAGGCGCTATGATTCAAATTCGCAATGGGTTGAAGAAAGAAGGGATAGAAACCCAAATTGTGCTTTCAGATTTGTACCCAAACACTGATGCTTTTGAGCTGATGAAAAAGCAAACCAATGGGAAAATCGACTATTTTTCCCATTCAGTAAATGCGCAAAACTTCCCAAAGCATTTAGATGGATTTTTGACTATTTTCAATGGATTCCACTATTTCCGACCCGAACAAGCAAAGCAGATTTTGAAAAATGCCGTGGACAATCAACTCCCAATAGCCATTTTTGAACCTTTGGAAAAAACCGTTTTCCAATTTTTACTCAATACAATTTCCCTCATTATCCTTCCGTTCGTTTTCACACCTTTCATTCGCCCATTTCGGTTCGATAGATTGATTTTCACTTATCTGATTCCGCTCATTCCACTCTGCACGCTTTGGGATGGCTGGGTTTTTGTCATTCGGCTTTACAAACCTGAGGAGATGGAGGAAATGGCTCGTTCCGTAGATTTAAAAGCACAGTACGAATGGCAATCGGGAAAGGCAAAGCATACTTTTGGAGTAGTAACTTATTTAATTGGCGTGCCTAAAAATTAGTCATAAATTTAGTTTTTCTATTTGCCCGAACATTATCCTTAACTTCATTTCTCAGGTTTCAACTTGGTTGGAGTGAGCAAAACAGAGTAGGATTGAAAGGATGTGAGAAATTAGTTTTATTCTTAATTTGGTTCAGAAAATGGCAAATGCTTGTTATTTTAGCATTTTGTAAATCTGGGATATTACATGTTTGGCGCACATTAAAAACACCTATAACAATTAACCGTTCAGCCACTCGCAGGGTCTTATAGACCACTCCGAGGGATTCACTTTCATTTCTCAATTAAATTAATTTTAGGTATATCGGCATGCTACATGACAATTTTTCTCAATAGCTTAAATTTCAGCTTTTCTACCTCCCCTAACCCCTCCAAAAGGAGGGGGATTTAGCTCCTTCCCCTTTTAGGGCAGGGATGGGGTGTGGTAAAATAGTAGCTTTCAAAAATTGTCATGTAGTATGGTATATCGGTTTAAATATCCCACCGCCATTTTGTGGTCTTAGCTGTTGGTTATTTCAATAAGTAATCATTGAAAAAGAGCTTCAGCTAAGATTCTAAGGAACGGGAATTAAATAAATGCGTGTTTTATCGTAGTTTATTTTTGAGGTCGGGCTACGTTAGCTAGTTTAGCCGTTCCCGGCCGGGACCAAAATATTAGGCATAGTACTGGGTCGCCAGTCCGATGGGTCGCCAGTCCGATGGGTAGCCAGTCCGATGGGTCGCCAGTCCGACACTACGGCTAATATTTTTATACCCGCAATGGGATTGCCGCAATGGGATTGGAAGGATAGACAGCGTGTCCCAGACCAAAAATAAACAAAAGAAATTGGTAAGTTATTTTATTGGAGTTCCTAAGTTTACATTATTGAGCGGAAGCTCGAACTATTTGGACAACTCATGTAAAGGTATCTGAAAGCACTTTTTCTATGTATGGTAAAATGGCGTGCGACCTTACCCAAACGACTGAAGCATTTTTCAAATCCATAGAATGAACCTTCAAATAATACTACGTGTTTAAAACTAAAAAAATGAAAATACTTATACTTCTAATTCTATTTATTGTTTGCCAAAGCGAAAGTTTGGTAGCAAGTTCCAATTTTCAAATCCAAACGAGCGTTTCAGTACTAGAGAATGCAGAATCGACACATCAACAGCAATTTTCAGCTAAATCCACACAACAGAAAAAAGCATGGAAGCTCGCTTATAGAATACAGAAAAAACTAAAGAAGAAAGCCAGCAGGAAAGGAATTGAAACAAACGTGGATTTTGTGGATATTGCCACTTTGGCAGGAGCAATAGTTTGTATTTTGGGAATCATTTCCATTATTTTCACGCCATTGGGCGGTCTGATTGTTGCAGGATTGGGTTTGCTGATTTACTTGATTGGAAAATCCCAAGGTGGGGAAATCAATAAAATCATTCAGGCAATTGAAGACGAAACGTAAAAATAGCCTGAAGTCTTTGGTCAAGAAGAGTTTATGAACAATAAAATAGTTGAGTAGCTGGCGGTGTCGGCAGACCCGCCAGTCTGCGGTTGTTATAATAAATTAGGGTAGTGATAAACTGGTAAGGCTAATAAAATAAAAAACATAGCGAAAGCGTACGCTTGTGTCGAATTATCCATAGAGTAGCCTTACCTCTTTCACACTACCTAAATTAGTATTCATAAATTCTAAAGTTATTTTTTATTCCCCAGTTCGCAAATTCTCCAACTCACTAAATCACAAATCCATCAATTAAAAATGGAAACTCCAGAAGTCCAAAAACTCCAGCTGAATCAACTACAAAGTAAGCTTGGCTTGTTGTTGGAGGAGTTTGTGGCGAACAAAAGTGAGTTGGAGAAAGTGAAATTGCAGAATAAAGAGTTGAAGGAAACCATAAAATCGCAAAAAATAGAACTCGAAGGCTTTCAATATCAAGAAGAAATTAGTAAAATTGTAGGTTTAGCGGCAGAAGGAAACGAGGAGAAAGAAGAATTGAAGACCAAGATTGACACATATATTAAGGAAATTGACAACTGTATTAATTTCTTGAATAAAGCATTGTAAGGTAGTTTTCTACTGTTTTGTTTGGCCGAAAGGCAATGATTATATGACTGATTTTCAGCAAATTAAAATAAAAATAGCCGACAAAGAGTATATGCTCAAAATTCAGTCTCATCAGGAGGCTTTATTGAGGCGGGCATCGAAAGTACTCAATGAACGCATCAAAGTACTCCAAAAGAAATCTCGCATTATGGATAGGCAAGATTTATTGGCAATGGTGGCTTTTGATGCAATGGTGGAAAGTCTGAAACTTTCGGAAGCAACAGAACAAAGTCAAAAGCAGGTAATGGAGATTGAGCAATTACTCGACTCGCATCTGCCAGAATGAACTCCCCTCGCAAGCTAGATATTTCCATCTTGCTTCAATTTCCCTTTCCCAAGTTTTTAGGAAGCCCCAATCCAATCAAATAGATGGATTGCCTTATTCCAATAATTCCTAAATACTTCAATAATGATAAACTATATATTAGTAGCCATCATCGCCCTTGCGGTGGGAGTGGCAATTGGCAGGTTTCTGCTGATGAAAATGTTTGCCCAAATGGAAACAGACGCTGGGCAACAAGCGCAAAGAATTCTGAAAGATGCAGAAACAGAGGCTAGTACACTCAAAGAGAAAAAACTTCTTGAAGCAAAAGAAGAAAGACTTAAATTCAAGGAAAATTTTGATAAGGAAAGCGAGAGAAAACGTAACTTACTGATTACCAACGAAAACAAACTCAAACAGCTAGAAACTAGACTAAGACAGCAAGAACAAAAACAAAAGCAGAAAGACGTAGATTTAGCCAAACAACAAGAATCGACCAAAAAGTCCCAAGCCTCACTCAACCAGCTAGAAGAAGACAAGCAGAAACAGATGGTCGTGCTTGACAAAAAGATTCAGGAAGCTGAAGATATGCGTTTGAGCCAAGTCTCCAAACTGGAGCGAATTGCCAACCTTAGTGCCGATGAAGCCAGAGACCAACTAATTGACGCGTTGAAAGACGAGGCGAAAACGAAAGCCTCCTCGCACATTAAGCAAATAATGGACGAGGCGAAATTGACTGCCAGCAAGGAAGCCAAAAAACTCGTAATCACGGCAATTCAACGAACTGCTGCAGAACACGCCATTGAAAACTGTGTTTCCGTTTTCAACTTGGATTCCGATAATGTAAAAGGAAAAATTATTGGGCGAGAAGGGCGAAATATCCGTGCTTTGGAAGCCGCAACAGGTGTGGAAATCATTGTGGATGATACTCCAGAAGCAATTGTGATTTCAGGTTACGACCCAGTAAGAAGGGAAGTGGCAAGATTATCTTTACAGAAATTGGTTGCCGATGGCAGAATCCACCCATCGAGAATTGAGGAGGTGGTTGAAAAAACGCAAAAAGACATTGAGGAGGAAATTACCGAGATAGGAGAAAGAACGGTAATCGACTTGGGAGTTCATGGACTCCACCCAGAATTAGTGAAAATGGTGGGCAGAATGCGTTTTCGTTCCTCTTATGGGCAAAATTTGCTTCAACACTCCAGAGAAGTGGCTACACTTTGCGCTACTTTGGCTTCTGAAATGGGCTTAAAAACAAAAATGGCGAAACGGGCAGGTTTGCTCCACGATATTGGCAAGGTTTGGTACGAAGAACCCGAAAAACCCCACGCAATTATCGGGATGGAGCTTGCCAAGAAATATAATGAACACCCAGATGTTTGTAATGCCATTGGCGCACACCACGATGAAATTGAGATGACCTGCATGATTGCCCCACTCGTTCAGGCGTGTGATGCCATTTCTGGTTCAAGACCTGGCGCAAGACGTGAAATGATGGAGTCTTACATGAAGCGATTGAATGATTTGGAGGAATTGGCGCTTTCATTCAAAGGCGTGAAAAAGTGCTTCGCCATGCAAGCTGGGCGTGAATTGCGTGTCATGGTAGATGCAGAACACGTAACTGACCAATACGCAGGGCAACTTTCATTCGACATTGCACAAAAAATTGAGGGAGAAATGCAGTATCCTGGGCAGATTAAGGTTACTGTGATTCGGGAAATGCGAGCGGTAGGTTATGCGAAATAGAGAATAACAACTCATGTTACGCAGAGATGTACTCGGCAGTATTGTCGATTGCGACAGCATCGGCTGTCCGATCCAATTTGAACCTGCCGATGTGCAATTTCGGATTAAAAACGAGCCTTTGCGTAACATCAGATAATTATATCAAATCCAAAAAGGAGTTCCACCAGTTTCATTTGGTGGAACTCCTTTTTTTGTCCTTTTTCTTATAAAACCGATAAAAATTGAGATATTATATCCGACATTTCCCACCCTTAAAATTGACTTTTGGTATTTATTGTGTAATTACACTTAATTGCTAAAAAACATAACTATTCAAATACTAAGTGCTTTTTCGAATATCCTGAACTACTGAAACTCATTTCGCAAAGCGACTAGCTGGCGGTGTGCATTTTCGCTCCCGCCAGTCTAGTAAGCGAGAAAACAACGAACCCAAAAGCTTTTCAACAATTCCCGAACATCGGGATCCGACCATCGGGGTCCGACCTTCGGCAGGTGCAGACGGGGGTCGCCATCGACAGCACACTGCCGAGTTCTCAATCCGCCAATAAAATTGTATCTAAAAAATACAATTTCTCTAAAAAAAGGGTGGGAAATGTCGGTTAGAGAGTTGTTTAGAGGAATTGCAACTCCTAACTAAACTTCAACTATCAAAATATAAACTTCGCTTCCACAAAACATAATTCTTTCTCGGTTGAATTGAGCGGATTGACAAACGGTGTGTATTTAATTGAAATCCAGACTGAAAAAGGCAGGTTGGCAAAGCGGTTTGTGGTAAATAAGTAGATGTTGGGCATTTTATAAGAAAGGAGAGGTAAAAATTGTAGATTTCCACCTCTAAATTGCAATCATTTGCTAAAAATATAATCTCAATTTTTAACTTCCGAAATCATTTCTTGAGTTTTCCCATCCCAATAATATAGTGCAAAACAATTTCTGACATCTTCAAAACTCCACCTGATTGAGGTTGGATTTTGAAGTTCGGCAATAGAATGCATGGCTTTAGGCAGATTATAAAACGGAATTTGTGCATTCAAATGATGAATGTGATGATACCCGATGTTTCCAGTAAACCAAGCCATCATTTCATTCATTTTAAAATAACTGGTTGAATGAAGTGCAGAATGAAAATAATCCCAATTTTTTGGAGGAAGAATTTTGACATTCGGGAAATTATGTTGCACATAAAATAAATATGCTCCAATCATCGAAAACACAAAAAGAGGAAGCCAAAGTCCGAAAAAGAAAAAAGTCGGAGATAGCCAAAGCAAAAAAACTGTTAGTACAACGTGAATGATTATAGTAATTAAGGCATCTATATGTTTTGCTGGAGATTTCAAAAATGGAATAATACACATTCCGAGCAAAAAAACTGTGAAATAACCAAATATAATATTCAGTGGGTGTCTGAATAACTTATAGAGCGTTTGTTCTTTATTAGAAAGTGTGTCATATTTCTCTACTGACAAGATTGGGAAACTCCCAATGCTTGATAAATTGACTTTGGAGTTGTGCTTATGGTGGTAATTATGAGACCTCTCCCAAACACTTGGCGGATTCAGGACTAGAACCCCGAAAGTTTTGATAATGAAACGAGCTAGTTTGCTTTTTGTGAAAATTGCTCTGTGTAAGGTATCATGGTAAATAGAAAATAGTCTTACAAACAGTAAGCTCAAAGTCAAACTCAAAAACAAATCAACAACAATGTTATCTAACAAAATAATTGCTGTTTCTAATAGGATCAATAGTGAAATAGCTTCTATAAGAATCTGCCAACTTTTCGTAGTATCTTCTTTAGCAAATTCGGAAAGTCTCAACATTATTTTCCTATCGAAATAAGCTTTCTTCATCTCGATTCAAAGGTTTTAGTAATCCAGTCTAGTGAGTTCTTCCATAACTTAGCTTCACATCTTGGGTGAAAAAAGCCTGTATGTCCAACTTTTTTTAACTCAAATTCAGCAGGATTCGCATATTTTTCCTCTACTTCACAATTCTTGAATAAGTTTTTCATAGGAGTAATGGCACTTTTTGTACTCCATTCGTCATCTGAAAAGTTAAGGAAAAAGACTGGAATAGAAAGTTTATCGAAATGGTTATACGAAGGATTGTCATTTAGAAAACCTAAATGATAGCTTTTAATTAATCCCCATTCAGCAAATTCCATTGCTACATTTTTCGGCAAATCTTCACCTAACTTAATTGATTTTGCAGGTAAATAACCATTTATTCGGGTTAGCAATGGGATAACTCCACGATACAGGCAACTCAACATGAAAGCAAGTTTTGCAGAAGGCGCAAAGCCTTTATAACCACTCTGTAGAGATATAGAGTAAAGTCCAATCAGCCTATTTTGCTCAATTCTCTCTGAAAAACCCACAAACATTCCACCAAGGCTATGTCCGACAATCAGAATTTTTTGTGAGTAATTCTTAACAAAATACTCGAATACTGCTTTGGCATCTTGACCATAGTCATGGAGCGAGCCTAAGTATTGAGAAAGAGGTTTTAATCGTGATTTCCCAATTCCTTGGTAGTCAAATGAAGCTACTAAGAAGCCTTCAGAAGCAAGATAAATGGCATATCTCCTATAAAAACTTTGTTTTACTGCCGTAGCAGGATGAATAATAATAATGCCCTTGATTTCTTTTTCCTCATTCTTGTAGATAGAAAGAAAAACCTTTTCTCCATTGAAGCTATCAATCAGCTTTTCTTCGATAGTTATGTTGCTCATTCTAGATTGACTTAATTCGGTAACAGCTAGATTATTACAAAACTAATAATAAATATTATTGGGTGCATAACGAATTCGAATAAAACTTCAGAAATACCGTATACGATGAGTCAAATCAGAATTTGGTGATTGCTGGAGCGAAGAATCCTGCGTTGATAAAAATAAATGACAATGACATTCAAATTATCAAAACAGATAATCTTCCAATTAGCGGATTGAGAAGGAAATCGCAATCCAGCTATTCAGACCAAATTATCTCACTCAATAAAGGCGATAAAGTGAAAATCTACCTGTGCTTAGACGGAATTCAAGACCAATTCGGTGGAGAACACAATAGAAAGTTGGGCAGGAAAAAGCTGATTGAAAAGTTGGAAGAGTTCGATTCAGTGGAGAAAGTTTCAGATAATTTGAAAAAATACATCAACCAATGGAGAAAAGCGGGAAACGAAAAGCAGATTGATGACATTTGTTTATTAGCTTTTGAAATCAATCCCTAACTTCCTTTTTTGGCATTCAAGTCAACATAAGTTCGCTTTGGCTCGGGGAAATTTGCAACTGTATCAACACGCTAGAAATCAGATTACCAATCCGAAAAGAGCAATCGGTTATTCTGGTTGCTCTTCCTTATTACAGATTTTATACAGTTTGCAAAATTTGAATTCAAAAGGATAAGTTTTTTCGCTTATTACAACCATCTGAAGATGGTTGCAATTGAATAGGCTTTTAGAGTCTTAATTCAATTGCCACTAGCTTCAGCTAGTGGGGAACGACAGGTTGGCAGACTTAAAGACACAGCTGTTCATAATCGGCTTATTAGCCATTGCAACCGTTGCCAAAACCCCATTCTTTTCCCAAATCTCCAGACCGTATTTTTACAAATACTGAAAATGAATTACCAACTCACTCCAACCACATGAAAAAGCGACTCCAAACTCTACTGTTTCTTACCTTTTCCATTACTCAAGTTTTCATTTGCCCAATCCACCCAAGTAGAATTTCGGGTAAACATGAAAGAGCAGATTGTTCTGGAATTGTTCAATCCTTATACAGAATTCATAGACTTAGCTGGCGATTTCAACGGTTGGGGAAATCAGACCGTTTTGTTTGAAGATGCGGACGGAGACAGTATTTACGTTGCCAAAACCACCCTCCAAATTGGAGAAGATATTCTGTTCAAAGCCAGAATTGAAGGGCAATGGGGCGGAAGAGAAGAATTTCCTGGCGGAGGAGACAATAGAAGTTATACGGTAGTAGAAAATGGAATCGTAGAGTTTTGGTACAGCGATGTGTTGCCTCCCGATGGACTTTTTCCGAGAATCAAAGTTTCGTCAAGGTTTGGTTTGGTAGGCGAAGTGATTCAGTTTGAAGATAATTCTGCTGGAAACCCAGTAAGTTGGGTCTGGGCTTTTCATAGGAGGAACTCCTGCTACTTCCAGAGAGCGAAATCCGATTGTAAGTTATGCCGAGGAAGGCGATTTTAGTGTCGCACTTCTAATTACCGATGCGGATGGAAATACAGAGTTGAAAACATTTGTCAGATATATCTCCATCAAAAAAAATGAAACCAATTGGTGGAACGATGCCATTTTCTACCAAGTTTTCGTGCGCAGTTTCTACGATTCTGACGGAAACGGAATTGGCGATTTCAAAGGATTGACTGAAAAATTAGATTACCTGAATGATGGAAACCCCGCCACGCACAATGACTTGGGAGTTACAGGTTTGTGGATTATGCCCATGATGCAATCTCCCTCTTATCATGGTTATGATGTTTCCGATTACCGAACTGTGGAGCAAGATTATGGCACAAACGAGGATTTTAAAGTGTTCGTAGCCGAAGCGCATAAACGGGGAATCAAAGTGATTATTGATTATGTTATGAACCACACCGCTTACAATAATCCATGGTTTGCCGACTCCAGAAACTCCACCAACAACAAAAGAGACTGGTACGTTTGGAAGAGTAGCAACCCAGGATGGAAAGGAACTTGGGGGCAGAATGTGTGGCATCCGCACAATGGAGATTATTACTTCGGTGTATTTTACGGAGGAATGCCAGATTTGAATTACTACAAACAAGCTGTGAAAGATGAAATGTTCGATATTGCCAAGTTCTGGCTGGAGGATTCTGACATTGATGGCTTTCGGCTAGATGCAGTTCGTGTGTTGGTAGAACAAGGGGAAGATGTGCAGGAGGACTCCGAAAGGACCTTGCAAATCTGGAGAGATTTCCGAGAATTCTACAAAAACATAAAGCCAGATGCCTTCACAGTTGGCGAGGCGTGGACTTCTACCGAGAACGTGAAAAAATATGTAGATGGAACTGGAATAGATTATTGCTTTGAGTTCGATTTGTCCTATGCAATTATTGATGCGGCACAGAACGGAAACGCTACGAGATTGACAGACCAAGTTGAGAAAGTAATGGCAAGCTATCCGTATTTGCAGTTCGGCACATTCCTTACCAACCACGATATGGACAGAGTAATGAGCGTATTGCAAAGTAATGAAGTCCAAGCAAAATTGGCGGCCGATTTGTTGCTCACTTTGCCTGGCGTTCCTTACATTTATTATGGAGAGGAAATTGGGATGACAGGAACGGGAGATCACGAAAACATCCGAACGCCTTTGCATTGGAATGCTTCTCAGAATGCTGGATTCAGTACAGGCTCGCCTTGGTGGAGTGTAAACAACGATTTTACGACCAAAAATATTGCCGAACAGCAAAATGACACCACTTCTCTATGGAGGAATTACAGAAGGAAAATCGCCATCCGAAATAACCAAGAAGCATTACGAAAAGGAAGTTACAGAACTTTGCGAACCAACAAAATTGGAACTATGGCATTTTTGAGGCAATACGAAAACCAGAACATCATTGTGGTTTCTAATACCTCCAATGAAATCATCAATGAAGTAGCCATTTCCTCTAGCTTTTCCAATTTGCCAGTTGGAGATTTCCAATTGCTAGATTTGCTCACGGGCGAACAATTCCCGATTACCATTGACGAAACTCAAAGCCTGAATAGCCAGTCAGTTGGCAGATTTGACATTAAATCCACCAAAATATTCAAGATTTTGGAGTTGGAAGAAACAAATGCCGACATAGAATTCCAACTAGATATGAGCCAAGCCATTTCCGAAGGCTGGTTCAAAGCCGATGAGCATGAAGTTACCTTGATTTCCAATCTCAATAATCTCGGAGATACTGAAATAGAACTTTCCGATGACGATGAGGATGGAATTTACACAATCTCCGAAAATGAAGTGCTGATTGGTTCTAGAATCGACTACAAATACAGGCTTTCGAGTGAGAATGAAAGCATAGATGAATTTGCTAACTCCAACTTTATGAGGAACTACAGAATTTTGGAAGGCGAAAACCAAGTTTACGATAAATATGAAGGCGGGAAATTCACTACAATTACCAGTTTGGAAAGCGAACTCGCCAATCGGATTTTACTCTATCCGAACCCAGCAAAAAACCAGATTCAATTGGAGTTGCCTAAAGAATTAGCCACGAAAATCAGCTACCAGATTTTAGGAATTGATGGGAAAATCCATTCTCAAAAAGCAATCTCCAACTTAGGAAACTCTATTTCGGTCGGATTGAGCGGATTGCCAAATGGATTGTATTTAATCGAAATCCAAACAGAAAAAGGCAGGTTGGCAAAGCGGTTTGTGGTAAATAAGTAGCAAGATGTAAGTATCAAGTAGCAAGAAAATCAGCGAGTGGCGTAAAGTGTCTGCTTCTAGCGAGTTTCTACAAAATGCGACAAAATGAGATGTGTCCTTCTTATTCTGTGAGCCATTTTTTTGCTTTAGATTTCAATTCCTCGGTGGAGATTGTCTTTCCTGATTTAGCTTGTATAATAGATTCCTGTAATCTAGTGCATCAAATCCTAAGTTCGTGTTGCTATTTTTGTTTCTTATTTCCTTCTACTGCATTAAAATTCTTAGCCGTAGCTATGGCTATGTCGAAATGTCGAACCACTGAAAATTTTGCTTTGCAGAAGAAAATAATATTCCAAAAAATACAGACACAAACTTAGAACTCAATGCACTAGCATATTGAGCGGGGCTAAGATTTTCTTCATCAGATGAATCAACCTTAGTGACTTTTACGCTCAATTTGTTGAGAAGCTGTGTAATGAAATCAACTTGGTCTGGTGGAATTGACACTAATAAATGTTCCATAGCTTTTTCTTTAAATAGAGATTACGAACATAATTTTATTATGGAACCTGCAGACTGGCGGGTCTATCGACACCGCCAGCTACTTAAATCTCTTGGATTCATAAACTCTAATGCAGGATATACAAATATACACATTTGAAATAATAATTCGCCCTCTAAACCACTCAACAAAAACAACTGTTTCCCAATCCGAAAAAAGAGTAGCTTCATTCAGTAAATAAGAATGAATACTATGAAACAAAACACGCTGAACCGAGATGATTGGGAAGATATTTTGGAAAATACTTTCTGCTGGATTGTAGTTTTTGCCATGTTCGTTTACGGATTCAGCAAGCCTTGGCAGTTCGGAACACCCGATTTGGAAACTCCACTCGGAGAAATGAAGCCTATGCGTGTCATGTGGTCATTTTATGGCTACTCAAAATCTTTTGCCATTTTGCTGGGCATTGTAGAGGTTTCTGGCGGACTCCTTCTGCTCATTCCCAAAACTCGATTGCTTGGCGCAATTCTACTCACGGGAATGTTGTTGAACATAATCGCTCAGGATATTTTCTACGAAGTGCATTTGGGCGCACTGAAAGCCGCCATTCTCTACCAAACTATTCTGTTCGGATTGCTATGGCGAAAGCGGAAGAAACTCATCGAAGCACTCCGAATCCTCACAATCCAAACAAAAAAAGAAGGAAATTGGCGTAAAATGGCATTGAAATTGGGAATTGCCTTCGTTTTATTTATACTTATCCGATATTTGGAGTGGATTGTGACGATAAGATATTAGAAATAAGACGTGAGATTTTAGATAAAAAAACAAAAGAGCAGATTTTTCTTTGCTCCAGAGGAGCAACATCCAAGCCTTTGTTGGTCTTAGCACTTACAGCCAAAAGATTATAAATATTAAATGTGACTGTCGATAGATTGTGAAATCCTAAAACTTTGAAAAGTTGCGAGACCAACAAAACTTAGGTTGCAGACTTTACTTTGGACTAAAGACTTCGTACTTTGGACTACTTATTATAACAATTCCTAATATTTTGCAGTTCGCAGATTAACTTGCAATCCAAAAGCTGAACAACAACTAAGAACTTAAACATAAATATATATGCCAAAAAATTTAGTCATAGTCGAGTCTCCCGCCAAAGCGAAGACCATTGAGGGGTATTTAGGAAGCGATTTTTTGGTAAAGTCAAGTTACGGACACGTTCGTGATTTGCAGAAAGGCAACAATGCAATTGATGTGGAAAATAATTTCACACCTACTTATATTGTCTCTGACGATAAGAAACAAGTCGTCAATGAGTTGAAGAAATTGGCAAAAGCCGCAGAAATAATCTGGCTCGCCACGGATGATGACCGTGAAGGAGAAGCAATTTCCTGGCATTTAAAAGAGGCTTTGGAGTTGAAAGATTCGGAAATTAAGCGAATCGTATTTCGGGAAATCACAAAAACCGCAGTGATGAAAGCCATCCAATCGCCAAGAACCATTGACGATGATTTGGTAAACGCACAGCAAGCAAGAAGAATTCTCGACAGATTGGTTGGATTTGAACTCTCGCCAATTTTGTGGAAGAAAATAAAAGGGGGACTTTCCGCAGGGCGAGTGCAGTCCGTGGCCGTTCGGATTGTGGTAGAAAGAGAGCGGGAAATTGCTGAATTCGATGCAGTTGGGAGTTTCAAAATCGTAGCCACTTTCGAGTTGGAAGGTGGGAAGCAACTCAAAGCAGATTTGCCCAAGAAATTTGAAACCGAAGCAGAAGCCAAGCAATTTTTGGTGGATTGCAATGGCGCAGATTTTAAAATTGCCGATTTGCAGACCAAGCCTGCCAAGAAATCTCCAGCCGCTCCATTTACCACTTCCACTTTGCAACAAGAAGCAAGTAGGAAATTGAGCTACCCAGTAGGTTTAACCATGTCTTTGGCACAGAAACTCTACGAAGGCGGACACATTACTTATATGAGAACCGACTCTGTGAATTTGTCTGAATTGGCTTTGGGAATGGCAAAAGATGCGATTACCAAAGAGTTCGGAGCGGAATATGCCAAAGAGCGGAAGTTCAAAACAAAATCCAACATTGCCCAAGAGGCACACGAAGCCATTCGTCCGACCGATTTTGAGGCAAGCAATATCCCTGGCATTCCCGACAATCAGCGAAAACTCTACGATTTAATTTGGAAAAGAGCTATTGCCTCCCAAATGGCAGATGCCAAGTTGGAGAAAACAACTGCGAAAATCTCCATCTCCACCCTGCAAGATTTATTAGTGGCAAAAGGGGAAATGATAAAATTTGAGGGTTTCCTAAAAGTATATTTGGAGTCGAGCGATGACGAGGATGATGACGAAGACCAAAAAGGAATGTTGCCTCCATTAAAGGTTGGGCAAGAGTTGGAATTAGGGAAAATGACCGCCACAGAGCGATTCACAAGGTCGGCAGCAAGATACACGGAAGCCAGTTTGGTAAAGAAACTAGAGGAAATGGGAATCGGAAGACCTTCCACTTATGCGCCAACGGTTTCCACCATCCAAAAAAGACAATATGTAATTAAGGAGTCGAGAGAAGGAAGAGAGCGGGAATATGTGGAATTGATTTTGGAAAATAACCAAATTGACAAACACGATAGAGTTGAAATTACTGGTGCGGAAAACAACAAGCTGTTTCCAACCAATACGGGAATGGTCGTGAACGATTTCCTAGTGAAACACTTCCCGAACATAGTGGATTTCTCGTTCACAGCAAAAGTGGAAGAGGAATTTGACATTATTGCCAAAGGAAAACTCTCCTGGCCAAAAATGCTCAAGGATTTCTACGGTGGATTTCACGAAACGGTAGAATCTGCCGAGAACATTGACCGTGCAGAAGCAGGTTCAGTCAGAGTTTTGGGGGAAGACCCGAAATCTGGCAAGCCTTTGAGTGTGAAACTCGGAAAATACGGGCCTTACGCCCAAATCGGGACGCAAGAAGACGAGGAGAAGCCAATTTATGCTTCACTCAGAAAAGGGCAGTTGTTGGAAAGTATCACGATGGAAGAAGCCTTGGAACTCTTTAAACTCCCAAGGCAAATTGGCGAATTTGAAGACAAAGTGGTTACGGCTGCAATTGGTAGATTCGGACCTTACTTGCGCCACGATAGCAAGTTCACTTCTCTCCCGAAAGAGTATGACCCGTTGGAAGTCGATTTGGAAACCGCCATTCAGCTGATTAAAGACAAGCGAGAAGCTGATGCGAAGAAAATCATCCAAGTTTTTGAGAAAACGGATGACTATGAAGAAATACGAGTCCTGAACGGACGTTGGGGGCCTTACATTTCCTTCCAAAAGAAGAATTTCAAAATTCCGAAAGATAAAGATGCAGAAGAGCTGACTTTGGCAGAATGTATTGATTTGATTGAAAACCCAGTTGCCAAAGGCAGAGGCAAGAAAGCACCAGCCAAAAAGGCAACTACGGCAAAGAAGACGACTGCACAAAAAGCACCTGCGAAGAAGAAAGCTTCGGCAAAGAAAACAACTGCGAAAAAGGTGGCTCCGAAGAAGAAATAGGTTAAAAGAAAAGACCTGTTCAAAATAAAACGGAGAGTCCGAGATTTTAAACTCTCGGACTCTCCGTTTGGTATTCAAAACCTACCGCACCGCCTCAAAAGCATAGGCATACATGTAGTTTTGGCAAATCAATACTGCTGAGCCATCATCCCGAACGTATTTGCCAATAGACCATGTAAACCCATCTAATCGTATTCCTTGCTCTACCCTTCCTTCCGAAGGGCAACTGGCTTTGAGTAGCTGTTCGCCAGTCTCTACATCTATTCCGTAAAGGAAACCACCTAAGGAAGTAGAATAAGCAACTCCATTGTGAAATACAATTCTACTAGTAGCGTTTCCGATTCCTGGCTTTTCCCACTTTAGCGTACCATTAATGGCATCAATGCCGTACATAAACCCTACGCTATTGTTGATAATCGTGTTTCCGTCTTTTGCCATTACTCCTAAAGTAATTTGTCTGCTCGTGCCGAAGTCCTCGCCATCCATGTGCCAGACCTGTTCCCCCGTTCGCCATTTGAGTGCCCTTAGCCCCTCACGTTTCTTCCCAAACAGAATGGAGACTGCCGTATATACATACTTGCCGTCAATGGGCATCATCCCAAATCCCCCTTCAATTTCTTTATGCTGGTAAACCCATTCATCGCTCGTGAGATTATAGCAGTTGATATGAAACAAGACCTCGCCATCCTTTCCCGTACCGGGAGAACTCAATCCATTAACCAATGGCTCGTCTGAAAGGTATACCAAAAATACGCTGTCATTTTCTTCTACCAACTGCCAATCGGAAACAAAAGATTTATTTTTTCCGTAGGTAAAATCATTTACGTATGGCGTTTTTAGTTCAGTCCAGTTCAAATTGGGCAGTTTGGATACCCAGAAAGTTGGTTGAAAATATCCATTGCCTGTTCCGCCAGATGAGTTAGAGACGATAAATCCGCCTTTCTGCCTTACATTTTTCAAATAATAAGGCTCAAAGCTACGTCTGTATTCCAATTTACCGTTCCCGATATTTAAGCCTATTACAGGATAGTCGGCCGATACAGGACTTCCGTCCCCACCCTCTTCATATTCATTTTCCTGTCCAGTAAAGTAAAACACACCATCTACTGTTGCACCACCATTTTGCCCAACTAGCTGAGAGTTTTTTTCTGTGTAGTAGTCCGAAACCCATTTTTTCCTCCCTGTTTCAATATCCAAGCCTGCATAACGCACTTTCCCATCTTCATCAATCATTCCTACCATTGTCGTTCCATCATTTGTTGGAATATCACTTAGGCTATGTGGAAGGATTAAAAAGGATTCTGTCTTAGATAGCCTTTCCGACTCCCAAAGAGGCTCTTGGTCTAGTGGATTGGAGAAAGGGTCGTTAAGTACTTCCTGCTCCTCGCAGGAAACACTCATGAAAAGAACAGATAAAATAATTAGAGTTACGTTTTTCATAATTATGGTATAAGTTGAAAATTTCCACGCTGACCAAAGGGGATTTCAGCATTTGTTCCATCAAAAATACTCCTTAAAAGAAAATCAGCCTCTGACTCTAAGTTATTCAAAGTTCCATGGTCTGTATCAGGTGCCTCAATAGCTACTCCTCTCCAAGCCGAGCCTTCTGCCCGAGCCGAGCTTGCGGAGACCACGCCATCGGTGTCTGGGTAGGTGGGGAAGCGGTAGGTGGCAGTATGGGTTGCCCAAATCTGGTTGGTAGAGCAGACTAAGAAGGAATAGACACGCATGTTTTTTGATTTATTTTATTGCACAGCAAATATGAAGGAGAACTCTCTGAAAAAAATCAAAGAGTTCTCCTTCATGAAAGCTAAACTACCTTACCGCCTCGAAGGCGTAGGCATACATGTAATTCCTGCAAATCAATACTGTTGAGCCATCTGCTCGAATATGTTTGCCAATAGACCATGTAAATCCGTCTAACCGTCTGCCTTGTGCAATTCTGCCCTCTGAAGGGCAACTGGCTTTAAGCAACCTTTCGCCCGTCTCTACGTCTATCCCGTAGAGGAAACCGCCTAGGGAAGTTGAATAAGCCACTCCATTATGGAAAAGTATTCTGCTGGTAGCGTTACCAATGCCTGGCTTTTTCCACTTGAGTGTACCGTTGGTAGCATCGATGCCATACATAAAGCCGACATTATTGCTGATGATAGTGTTGCCATACTTAGCTTCCGCCCCCAGCGTAACCTGACGGGTAGCATCGAAGTCTTTTCTAGCCATGTGCCAAGTCTGCTTGCCAGTTCTCCAGTCAAATGCCCGTAATCCGCTTGTAAATGCATCTCCCAATGCGGTAGCACCATAATAGACATATTTGTCGGTCTGTGGGATAGCGTTCCCTCCGCCAAGGCAATCAACATTTTTGTAAAGCCATTCTTTTTTATCAAGATTGTAGCAATTGATGTGGAAGATGCTGTTTCTCTGCAGGTCTGCCATACTTGCATTTGCGAATTTTGGCTCTGCCATAATATAGTTAATGAAAGTCTCGCCTTTATCCTCAATCATAACGAATCCGCTTTGAAATGAACTGGAAGCATCCCCATAGGACATATTATTGGTTAGAGGAATTTTAAAGGATTCCCAATCTGTAAAGGCAGGCCCTTTTGAACAATGCAAAAAATACTCGCTGACTCCCACATTATTCCTTTTCTGACCAATGACAATCAAGTGTTGGTTTTTAATGGCGATTCTTTTTGGAATGAATCCATCTTCGAAAACTTTATCATAGACCAATTGACCTGTTTCAATATTAAAACCCAGTATTGGTTGCTCCGAGTCGATAGGACTTCCACCTCCACCTTCCTCATATTCGTTCTCGTTCGCAACAAAATAGAAGATATTGCCGTTTTGAGCACTTGTTTCCAATACGGCACTTTGCCTATATTTTTGCGTAAAATATTCAGAGGTGCTTTTTCTTTCTCCTGTTTCTATATCTAAGACTGCGTATCTTACTTTTTCCTCAAAATCTGTCATACCTAAGAAAACAGAATTTTCATAGATGGGTATGATGCCTAAAGAATGAGGAGTAGTTGTCCTGTTCTTCTGTCTCGGAAAGTCTCCCTGACTCCCAAAGGGGTGCTTTGTCAAGCAAATTCTGCGTTGGGTCTAATTGCAATTCCCCTTGTTCTTCACAAGAAACTGCCATTGAAAGCAACGACAATAGTATTATTGTTATCTTCTTCACAACATTATCGGTTTATGTTGAAAGTATTTCCAAAAGCATTAGAAGTTTGAGGTTCTGTGCCCAGAAAAATTCGTTCTAAAACATCTTCCCCACCTTCGTTATCGTTTATCAGCCCCGAATGGTCAGTATCAGGTGCCTCAATAGCTACTCCTCTCCAAGCCGAGCCTTCTGCCCGGGCCGAGCTGGCGGAGACCACGCCATCGGTGTCTGGACACACGTATTCTTTTATATTTGACATGGTAGAAATCTAAAAGAGAACTCCCTGAAAAAGACAGAGAGTTCTCCTTCATGAAAGCTAATCTACCTTACCGCCTCAAAAGCATAGGCATACATGTAGTTCCGGCAAACCAAAATGGCAGAGCCATCTTCTCGGATATGTTTGCCAATTGCTTCTTGAAAACCGTCTAGTCTCTGCCCTTGCAGAACCCTTCCTTCTGACGGGCAACTTGCCTTGAGCAATCGCTCGCCTGTCTCCACGTCTATTCCATACAGAAAACCTCCTAGGGAAGTGGAATAAGCCACCCCATTGTGGAATAAAATCTTGCTGGTAGCACTACCAATCCCCGGCTTCTTCCATTTGAGTGTTCCGTTGGTAACATTGATACCATATATGTAGCCTAGACTGTTGCTAACAATGGTGTTGTCATACAAACCCGATTTCCCAAAAGTTACTTGCTGTGTCGGGTCGAAATCACTACGCTTCATGTGCCAAGCCAGTTCGCCTGTCTTCCAGTCGTAGGCACGGAGACCTCCAATGGCTTCATCTCCTCTAGAAGTATAGCCGTAAAACACATTCTCATTGTATTGAGACAATGCACCTCCTCCTGCTGGGCAGGATATGTTTTTGTAGAGCCACTCCTCTTTAGTCAAGTTGTAGCAGTTAATGTGAGAAATGCTATTTAACTCATTAGTCATCTCTACGCCTTTCGATTTTGGCTCCATCAGTACATAGTTCAGAATAATTTCATCCTCATTCTCAACCAATACATATCCTGCCTGCAAAGAACTCAGTTTGTTATCCCCCCCGTAAGAAAAATTGTTGACCAAGGGCATTTTAAAGGACTTCCATTCGGAGAATGGTTTTTGCGAATGGTACAGGTAATGCTCCCAAATGCCTTCCGAGTTCTCCTGCCGACCTATGACAATCATCCTGTCTCCTTTCACAGCTAGCCTGTCAGGATAGAGGTTGCTTGGAAGCATTTTTCTGAAAGCCAGCCGGCTGTTCTCCACCTCAAAGCCGAGGATGGGGCGTTCCGAGCTGGTGGGGCTTCCGTCCCCACCTTCTTCGTACTCAAGCTCCAAGCCGATGAAGTAAAAGTTGCCATCCGATTCTCCGCTTGTGGCAAGGTAGCTGTTTTGATAGAAGCCCTTAGTGTAGTAACTTGAAGCAGTTTTTCGTTCTCCGGTCTTTGCGTCCAATGCAACATAGCGTACTTTTTCTTCTTTATCGACCATACCTACCATAACCCTATTGTTATGGTAGGATATAATCGCTGGATAGTGAGGAGAAGCAACTTTATCTTCAGGCTCGGATAACCGAGCCGACTCCCATAAGGGAACTTGATCCAATGGATTCTGTGTGGGATCGAGTTGCAACTCCTGCTCTTCGCAAGAGACAGCCATGCTCAGTAAACTGATGAATACTAGGGCTAGTTTTTTCATGACTTATCGGTTTATCTGAAATGTCAGTGAATTTGCTGGCAAAATTTCAGGTCTGAGTCCATCAAAGATTTCATTCAAAACTCTCTCCCCACCTTCATTTCTATTTATCAGCCCAGAGTGGTCAGTATCGGGGGCCTCTACAGAATCGCCTCTCCAAGCCGAGCCTTCTGCCCG
Source organism: uncultured Cytophagales bacterium (assembly GCA_963729615.1). GTDB lineage: Bacteria > Bacteroidota > Bacteroidia > Cytophagales > Flammeovirgaceae > JBLIFI01. The sequence continues at coordinate 164,025 of CAVSOI010000006.1, read as the reverse complement.
AGCCGAGCTTGCGGAGACCACGCCATCGGTGTCTGGGTAGGTGGGGAACTGATAGGTGGCGGTTTGGGTCGCCCAAACTTGGTTAGTGGAGCAGACTAAGAAGGAATAGACACGCACTACCGTTCGGCAAATCCATCTAAACCATCCCCATTTTCTGCAAGCCTGTCTTGATTCTGTTCTCGTCTCGTTCCAACATGTCCTAACATTTTCCCTTGCCCTAAAATCTTGCCTTCTGGTTTCGTAAGTAACTCCGCCACTAATTAGGTTCGTGTATTGCCCATTAATGGTAAAGCGGAAGTAGCCTTCGGCACTTAGGCATTCTTCTAGACATATTCATTCCAATTCCTGGTACCCATCTGTAAATATTATACATGAGTTGCGTGTAATTTACCACATCTCTATAAGTGTTCCCTAGGTTTATATCTCCAAGGGGTGTACCGATTCCTCCAGTTCCATCAAGCACAGTCTCAAATGCCGGTCGTTGAATGTTCCCCCATATATTTACTTTTGGGGTGGCTGTATTCGTGCCACTCCTAAACTGATTGTAACCGCCTTCCCGTAAGTCTTCCCAAGTCGGGCCTGAAGCGGGAGAGAAGTGTCTGAACAGTCCAAATCCAATAGGACTCACGCCAACACCTGTTGTTAAATTGACGGCCTTATTATTAAAGGCTTGTGCAAGGCTTACTCCAATAATACCACCGCCTGGCAAGGTACATCTTCCCAAATTGTAGCCGACAGAACGGGTCAAGCCATACACCCGAGAGCCATAGCCAAATTTCCACCACCTGAACCACCTAGATTCAAAAGAGTTGATGATTCTTGCTCCATCCAGTGGAGAACCCATCGTAATGATTCCTGCGGGCGTGAAGCTGTTGGCATTGCCAGCATTTTGCCTGAGGTCAATTTCTTTGGCAATCATCCCACCCATACTGTGTCCAATCAGAATGGTTGCGCTATCTCCAACATTGGCTCTAGCATTCACTTCATTGCTCAAAAAATCTGCAATGGCATTTACCCCTCTAAGAGCGAGTAGCAATATTACTCAACGGGGCAAACGAGCTTTCTAATCCTGCAAATCCATTATCGAAATCTGTAGCAAATTCTGTAAAATTAGCATCATTCCGTTCTCCGTTTAGTCCATGCATCCAGACCACATCTTTATTAGCTGCTACCTGCGCAAAGGCAGTATTTGTCAAAAACGTCCCAAAAATAAGTGGGATTAGGTAGATATGTTTCATTATTGGAGTGTGTTTACGATTTGTACGTCAGAAAATTCGATAGATTCTATGTTGATAAGTTCCGTCTTTGTGTAGTTGTCGAACTCAAAATCCTCTGTATAAATAGTTTCGAGGGAGTGGATGCCATTTTGAGCATCTTCCAAGGTAGAGGCATGTATGATTTGCTCTTCGCCATAGTGGTAGGCTTCGGCAGTAATTGTGGAGTCAGCTAAATCTATGGCTGTGATGATTTCAACCTGATCTACATTTCTTTGATTGAGTTCAAAATCCACATCTTCCTGAATCTGTTGTTTGGTTTCCTCTGGCGAGAAAGAACTGTTCGGATCCATCAAATCGTAATCTCTAGGTGCAATTGGGGCAACTCTTGCCACGGGATTTCCGCCCGAAAGCACGTCTCCCCAAAGGCGTTTTGTTTTGCCCGCATTCTGCCGAACCATCAAAAAACCTTCGTACTCCTCAAATTTAGTGTCTTTGTCTAAGAAAAAGTCTCTAAGTTTTGGGTCTAAAAAGTTTTCTGCCCCCGAGCTCACTCTGAATAGTGCATTGCCAATATTCACGTGCTTGGCGAAATAATCATCAGTCATGATTTTAGTAACCAAACGAGAGAAATAAGGGTTACCTTCATTGCTGTGGCTCATGATGACTTTTCCAGTTCCATCGAAACCCGTAATTGATTTTTCATCAATCAAAATACGTTGCAATTCCCAATCTTGCATTCTGTCTTCCTGCCTGAAAGCATCTCGGGCAGGGTTGTAATCGGGGTTGAGTATGTTCACTTCCAGTTGGTAGCGTCCATCTTTGTAGATAGTGAAGGTGTTTTGCTCTTTGGAGACGATTGGCACGCCTTTTCTAAGTACGTGAGCCTTAACGTTCTTCATCCATTTCAGAAAGAGAGGCTTCGTCTTGGAGTTTGCTGAATCGGGTGGTTTTCTGCACGAAACTGACTTGCATCAGCACATTTTCTGGTACATCGTAACTGTTTTCATTCAGCTTTTCATCAAGTTCGGTTTCTTTACAACCGAAAACAAGGAGGGTTAGCAAGCAAATTGCCATTCTCCAAAATGGGGGGGGGGAATTTGTAATTTTTTGAGTAACATTCAAGTAAGGTTTTAATGAATTTTTGCAAAGTTAAATGTATTTATTTTCAAATTTTACTGTTTCCAAAATTATTTTGTGAATTATTTGAAGAGCGTTATTTTTTTGCAAAAACTTAGTGTTATGAATTATAAGTACAAGCATGGTTATTCCGAAAAGGAAGCAGGAATAGAACCATAATCCAATTATCCTGTCAAAACTTACCAATTTTTTACGAAGCGTATTTTGTTTTGATTACTTTTGGGGAAATCCATTATCAAGTGGATTGAAAATAATGTCAAACCAATAATTTGACAACCAACCAATAAAACTCACTATCAATATGAACAAGACAAATAACCCAGAAGCAAAATCTTGGGTAGAAGTACCCAAAAACTCTGACTTTCCAATTCAAAACCTGCCTTATGGCATTTTTGATGCTGGAAAAGGAGCGAGAGCTGGCGTGGCAATCGGAAACCATATTTTGGATTTAGCAGAAGTTGCCGAACTAGGCGGTTTTGAGGGGATTGGACTCAACCGAGATGTTTTCGAGCAAGAAACCTTGAACGACTTCATTGCTTTGGGCAGAAAAATGTGGACAGCCGTAAGGGAGCGAATTTTCTCACTTTTAAGTGCTGACAATGATTTCCTTTTGCCCCACAAGGCAGATGTTCTGATAAAGATGGGCAAAGCCAAAATGCTCATGCCTGTTCACGTAGGCGACTATACTGATTTTTATTCGAGCATTGAGCACGCTACTAATGTGGGGACAATGTTCCGTGGGAAAGATAATGCGCTCATGCCCAATTGGAGGCATATTCCCGTGGGCTATCACGGCAGAGCTTCTTCCATCGTGATTTCTGGGACGAATATTCACAGGCCGAAAGGGCAAACGATGCCACCCGAAGCGGAAATGCCTGTTTTTGGCCCTTCCAAAAGAATGGATTTTGAATTGGAAATGGCTTTCATTGTAGGGAAAGAAACGAAATTGGGCAATTGCATTTCCACCAAAGATGCCGAAGAGCATATTTTCGGGTTCACAGTTTTCAACGATTGGTCGGCAAGAGATATTCAGAAATGGGAATATGTGCCTTTAGGACCATTTTTGGGTAAAAACTTCGGGTCTTCCACTTCGCCTTGGATTGTAACTCTGGATGCACTTGAACCTTTCCGAGTGGAAAGTCCGAAACAAGAACCTGAAGTATTAGACTATTTGAAATGCGATGGAAAGCACAATTTTGACATTCAGTTAGAAGTGGATTTGACTCCTGAAAATGGCGAGAAAACAACTATTTCCAAATCCAATTTCAAATATATGTATTGGAATATTTGCCAACAATTGGCGCATCATACCGTAAATGGCTGTAATGTGAAAGTGGGCGATATGCTGGCTTCTGGCACAATCAGCGGTAAAACGGAAGATTCTTACGGTTCTATGCTAGAATTGAGCTGGGCAGGAAAAAAGGAAATTCCTCTCAAAGGTGGCGCAACTCGTAAATTCATTGCCGACAACGATACAATTACGATGCGTGGTTTCTGTGAAAAAGACGGTTTGCGAATTGGCTTCGGAAAAGTAGAAAGCAAGATTCTACCTGCGAAAGATTAATTTGACAATATTCTCTATTTGACTCTACGATAAGTAGTGCTCGCTAAATATTTTCCTATTATAAGAACATCAAGTGTGTAACCCTATTCTTGGTTATCAAAGGCACAAGCGGACGCTTGCGCTATGGTTTTTTTGTTGTTTTTGACGCTACTTACTTGCCAACATTCAAAATAGGAAATTATTTAAGTACACCTACTTAATTCGTTGATAGAAAATGGTTGGAGTTTCCTCTGGGAAGTTTCAGCCTTTTTTTGCATTTAGGCAAATTATGTATTTTGTTTCTGAGCCGAGCCAAACTCCAATTAAACACAAGAAAGCATTTCCAACCTAAACTGGAAATGCCTTCTTCTTGCTTGAGAACAAAAATAGAATTAGTTCTTCTTTTTTGTTTCTCTGGTATCTTGTCATTGTTCTTTCAGCTTCTTGAATTTGACCTGCTTTGTAAGTCAATCTGTCTTTATGAGCCAAGATTTTTTTTGCTTGTCTGATATTCATGGTAATATGATTTGCCGTATCTGATTAAAAAATTGTCTCTCCTAGAAAACAACAAATCAAATACGAGTGAATAGTAAGTAGTCTGAATTAAATAGTAAATAGCACAACGTGCTTATTTTACTTATTTCTTAGGAATCTCGTCAGAAACTGTCAATTTGGCTCTTCCTTTAGCTCTTCTTCTAGCCAACAATTTTCTGCCTGCTTTGTCTGCCATTCTTGCCCTGAATCCGTGCTTGTTTTTCCTCTTCCTGTTCGAGGGTTGAAATGTTCTTTTCATTACTTATTTATTTAACGAATTATATTTATATGTCTTTCTTCTTAAAAGGATTGCAAAGTTAAATATTTATTGATGAATTCCAAGAGAAACAAAGCTACTATTTCCAATTAAATTTCAACCAAAGTCATTTTTTATCTGAATTGTACTTGTTTTATTTGTTTGACCATCGAAAAAGCCTGAAAAATACAATTTCCTAAGAGGTAAATAGTCAGACAAAATTATTGTAACATCTTGTGTTTTATAAAATGTTGATTATCAATACACGGGTTACTATCTTTCTATTTTGTACTTGTACTTAAATCTTTTTTTGTATAAATTATTGGACTTACCGTAGTAATTTGACTACTTTTTTTGAAAAATAACCTCAACAAATTAGAATCAGGATTCAGAGGATTTGCAGGACAAAGAGGATTTCAAGATAGAAATCTCGTAATCCATTGGCAAAATCATTTTTTCATCCTGAAAATCTAGCAAATCCTGATTCAGATTCCTTTTTAGCAACAACAGTTGGAAGCAGTCGATTGCAGATTTTCCTGCACTATCTGAATTAGGCTAATTTGAAAATCATTATCAGATAGGAATAAGAGTATGTTTGGATTGATTTTTTGGGAATTTTACGAGATTTTCAAAACAGGCTTTCTAGGCATTTTAGAAACACATAGCCAAAGCTACGTGAGGAGAAAATAACGAAGAAAGCATTTTTGAAAAGCCGTAGAAACCAAAATTAAGTCGATTCAAACATACTCTAAACGAATTTCATTTCCCCATCATCTTTGTTTTCAACTTATTGAACTGAACGGTATAATAATCAAAATCGAATAGTCTGGCATCTGCATAAGCTTGTCGCATACAGAAAAGTCCAATCAAAAGCAGAAGCCCAATTCCCGCCCAACAGCCTACGAATGGGGAAACTACCATCTCCTCAGCATATTTTTTCCCTATGATTGTGGAGATATAATAAATTACGAAAAACACGATGGAAATCAGCACTGGAACTCCCAAGCCACCTTTTTTGATAATTGCCCCCAAAGGCGCACCAATCAGAAACATCACAAAAACAGCTATGGATTGGGCGAGTTTCATGTAAATATCCACTTGGTATTTCACAAGTCTGCGTTCGTCTCTCTCGGCACTTCTGACTACATCTTCCACCGCACTTTTGATGCCATTTGCTTTGCTCCATGCCGAGTTTAGTATTGCCTGATTGACAGGTTCTTCTAATAAAGTTTTTGGTTCTTCTTTTTTCTCTTCCTTTTCACTTTCACTCTGAATAGCCTTTATTTTTGCATTCTTATCAAATTTCTCCTGTTTTTTTCTGGTTTCCTGCTCTCTCCTCAAACCTCGAATATCCTTTTTTATATGCTTGTCATTTATTTTGTTTGCTGATTTTTCTGGATTCTGCAAAACTCCTTCATCAATCGTTTCCACGTTTTTTTTCAATTCAGTAGTTTTTTCAACTGACTTCGTATCAGTTTTAGAATCTCCAACTTCCTCAATTGGCTTTATCCGCTGTTCTTCAACTGTTTCTCCGTCCAATTTTTTACGTGCAAGAATCAACTTGTCTGTTTCGTCTTGATTCAGTCGATTGGCGGAGTTTTCTTCTTTCAGTTTCTTGCGAGCAAGCAAATTTTCCAGTACCGATTTCGAATTTGGCGTGGAAAGCTCTACTTTCGGGTTTTCTGGCAATATTTCCTCTTTGATGGTATCTGGCTTTTCAAGGGGTCTCTGCTTTGGCAATTCGTCAATTTCCTTCACTTCAAATTCATTTTCTAACTTATCCTTCTGCGCTTCCCGCTTCTCTTTTTCCAACTCCATCCTTTCTTCCTGCTCCTTTCGCTGTACTTCTTTCCACGCTTCATTTTCTGCATGAAACTGATAAGGATGGTAATTTCTCGTCCTTTGTGGAAAGCGATTTACCAAATCAACGGTTATCTCCTCCAACGAATCTCGCTCCGTTCTCAAGTTGGCGAGAGGTTTTCATCATATTGTGTCCCTGAAAAAGTTCTTCTCTAGTTTGAGCCAAGCCAAAAGATGCCATACTGAACACAATTTTAGAAGAATCGAACTCCTCCCTGATGAATTCTGCCTTCTGCCTCCTGTTGTTTTCTGCTGATAAATCTTGGTAACTAGAGCCTGTGAAAAGTTCTAGAACGAGGTAACTATCGTCTTTACCCATCGTGTACATTCTTCCCTTGTCCGCTAAAATCAATTTAGTGTTTCCCTTATTTGCGGAGTGATCGTAAATCATCAATCCTTCCAAATCTTGCCCATTTACCCCCGTTTTATCGCTGATTTTTATGCTGAAGCCAGGCAAGCCGTTATAGAACTCTCCCTTTTTCAAATCCAGCGTAGGTTTTTTCTGCCTGATGTCGTACAATAAACTGTATGCTTTTAGATTTGCGAGTGGAGAAATCGTTTCGTTGAAATAAATGGCACCAATGGTAATGAATACCACGAAAACTCCCACAGGAATTAAAATTCTAAGCAATGAAATTCCCGCACCTTTAATTGCGGTAAGCTCCGAGTGCTGTCCCAAGCCACCGAAACTCATGAGCGAGGCAAGCAAAACTGCCAGCGGAAGGGCAATTGGAGTGGTTGCCAACGAGAAATAGAAGAAGAATTCAAAAAACACATCCGCCCCCAAATCCTTTCCGACAAAATGCTTGAAATATTTCATCAGGTTCACCACCAAAAAGATGAAAAGCACTACCGAGAAGGTTAGGAGAAATGGTCCGAAGAACCGCTTCAAAACAAATTTATCTATCGTTTTTATCATAATTGACAATCTGAATTCGTTGTATTATTTTTCTATCAGCTATGTAAAAAATTGGCAAATTGGATTTATATTGCCTTTGCTCGTAATCCAAAAATAGGCTATTGGAGACTGCAAAAAACAGAGTCAATCATACAAAAATACAATTCTATATATAAAGGAGTTTCGGAAGCCTACTAAATTTAGTTAATCCATTTTTGCCAACAAGCTTTCCTTGCTGATGCGATTTTTCTGTTTCTGCCTATTTTTATTAATTGCCTGTTCTAAAGGCAAAGTTGTTGATTCTTTGGAAAATGAGCATTTGGTCAAAATGAGTCGTCTCTATGAGCCAATTGCCGACCCGGCTAAAAGTGATTGGCTCGCTCTCCACAAAGAAGAAAATCAATCATTTGCGGATTTTAAAAATTCCAATCCAAGTAAAGTTGAAGCTATCGAATTCATTGTAGTAGGAGAATTGAGCCAGCAAGACAGCTCTCTACTCCAAAAGTTGGGAAATTACCTCGCCTTATTTTACGAGTTGGAAATTGAGAAAACAACACAATTACCAATCGAATTCCTTCCCGATTCCCTGTTCGGAAACAATAAAATCCAATCAACTTCTTTTTTGGATTTTCTGCAAAACGAAACCTTGGTCAAAAAACAGGCTGGAGTTTTGACTTTGGTAATTTGTCAGTCAGATTTACAGCCTTTCCCAAAAGCCAACTCCATATTTGGTCAGGCAAGCAGAAATAAAAGATTAGCATTGGTGTCGCTTTTCCAAACTGGCAAAATGGAAAATGGAATTCCCAATCATGGTTTACAGGAATTGCGTGGAGTCAAAATAGTCTCGCACGAAGTTGGGCATCTGCTCGGCTTGGCACATTGCCAAACTTTCCAATGCAACATGAACGGAGTCAATCATTTGAGGGAATTGGACAGCAAGCCAGCCTACCTTTGCCCTAATTGCCTAGAAAAAATTGGTTGGAGACAAAAGTTTGAGCATCCTGAAAGATTTGAAAAACTAGATAGTTTTTGGACGAATCGAAACAGACCTCTTCAAACCCATTACAATTCTCTGAAAAAGTCATTTTAATTCAAGTTGAAGTCGAATCTAAAGGGCGCATCTCAAAATGTCATACACTAAAAAAAGCATACGCTGGCAGAGGTTGAAAACCCTGCCAGACGTTAGGTTTATCAGCAATCTGCCATTCATATTCTCATTTGAAAAGCACATTTTAATTTATTGCGACAAAATGAGATGCGCCCAATCTAAAAAAAAGCAGTTTTTTTTCCGAATTCATTTGGAGGGCAAAATAAGTAATTCTATATTTGCATCGCTTTACAGGAAAACACGGCAATTGCTTACAATTATCGTGTTTGTAAAGTGGCAGAAAAGCCTCCTTAGCTCAGCTGGTAGAGCAACTGACTTGTAATCAGTAGGTCCTCCGTTCGATTCGGGGAGGAGGCTCAGAGCTAAAACGCTGATAACCATTGTGTTATTGGCGTTTTTCTTTTTGCCCACTTTCTAGCTTTTTTCTCTGGTGTAAAAATAGTGTAAAAACAACTGTGGGTGTAAAATAATCAAACCCCAAAACTATTCCAAGTCAATGCCTTCCATCCTTCAATAATACTTGTATATCTCCTAGAAAATATTGATTGCAAGTAAGCATAGAAAATTGACCACTTCCCTATCGTTGGCAACGAAAGTAAATGAGCCAACAAAGCTACATTTGCAATAATTTCAGAAATATTACTAGCTGTCTTACATCTCTCAATATCTTCATCCATTAATATATCAATCAGTTACTCCCAAATACTGGATTTTATACTAAATCACTTATCTTTATCCTGCTTTTACATATTAATTTATTCAGAAAATGATATTACTGTTAATTAGACCTTTTGTATTCTGACAACTGCCGATTGCCATTGTCGGGGATAAATACATCTATTCCTGATATGCGAATGTAGAGAGATGGCAGGTACTCAAAGCGTTCTTCTGGAGTAAAGACGAAAGAAAATTATTCATGACTTCTATGAGATGACTTCAGAACAATTGTTGAAAGTCAATCAAGAAAATGCATAAATTCTACTGTCATTCAATCAGAGAGATTTGATACAGCCCTCGCTACAACATATACAAGGAGTACAGGCAATGACTCGTTCAGTCATCGAACAAAAGGCTAAGAAATATCTTTCAATTAATGGAGTAAGAGTAAGCACAGGCTCATCCCTATGCTTTTCTATTTACCTAATAATTACGCTCATTTTGCTTTCTTTTCCCAATGATGTCCTGCCGTAGCTTTTCCTTTCTGAGCCTTTCCATATCAGTTTCCGCTTCTGGCTGATTGGAGCTTGTGAGTCTATCCCATTTCTCTTTCAGTTCGTGATATGCCTCCTTGCGCTCCACATCGACACTTCTTTCCATGACTTGCAGAGCTTTTTCTGTCAATTTCATATATTCTTCTTGCTTATCCAATTCCTCCTCTCTTTCTCTGACTTCATCCAATTGCCGATTCATCCGATTTTCCATCAGCCTTGGCATCATCAGCATGACATTCTTCAAATCCCTGTCTTCATCCAACATCATATCCATTAATTCATCATCGGCTATGTAGTGTTCGCTTCTGACAGGTTCTCTCTGAATAGGTGGTGGTGCGGGTACCGTATTAGTTTTTGCAGAGGTCGATTTATCGGGCTTCACAATCTGCTCATACCTTACGATTCTATTGTCAGCAGGGGATACGTTCAGATTGACCTGCAATCCAAAGAACACAGCACATAGGCTTTGTGAAGCAATGGAAACAAGCCAAGTAACCGTGCCGAAGTAAATGAATGCCGCACTGTAAGCCAGTCCCAGTAAGATGCCTATGGGCTTCCATAGGGAAAAGCCTTTTTTCCGAAAGCACCACCTATGCAATTGGGACATCGTTTTGATGCTGAACCTTGAAAATCGGACATTCCACCTGCCAGTCCGCAACAATACCCAAGTGATGGCATCACTTAGAACTTGTATAAATGATTTTGAACGATTGCGTGGATAGTGCTTACTCATATCGCTTTTTTATATGCTTTTTGAAAGTTGAACCAGTTCTCCATGAAATTACCCTCTGCCAAGTCGGCAATTGACTTAAATAGAAAATGTGCTTTGAGGTTTTTAAAATACTGGTCTTCCGACATTCTCTCAATCACGGCTTCCATCATGCTTTCATGCTCAAATACCGAAAGCACACGATAGCCAGAATGAAAATCGTATTTCTCATTTACAGAGCCGATTGAAATTACCTCCGCATGCTTTTTCAGTTGCTTGAGTGTTCTGAGTGTATCTTTCCCATTATAGACTTCGACCAAGTAAAGTTCTTTTTCTGATTTTACCGATTCTATCATGAATACCGCATCGGGAATGATGTAGCCATTCGGCAAGTCAACTTTAGTTTTTGCCCTCAAGTTCTTACTTCTGCGATTATTCCCCAATTTATCAAAATATGTATCAAAGAGCAATACCTGTACCTCACTTTGGCCTGCCCAATTTTCCAGATTGATGTGGAAATCAATTGTGCTTCTCCTGTGGAAGTAATCTTTGAAGAAAGTATTAGACCTGCCAATCGGCATTCTGATTTCATCCTCTTCCATCTCCAAATCATCCATGAGGATATTCTTGCCTTTCACACTCAGATGATTCACATTCTCCACCCTGCCAATTTTTGGGGTGAACCCGTAGGCAATGCTTTTGACCAGTCCCCTGTCCCTCAATTCCTTTACTTTTTTGCTGACATTCCTCTTATCTTTCATGATTCCTAGATTCGTCAACTGTGATACAGTCAAGTATTTATACTTGGCGAGGGCAAGCAATATATTCTCATGTGTAAAATTGAATTTCATCATCTGCAATTAGTCGTCAAGTTTAAACTTCGGCTTCGGGATTGTCGAATCACTGTCGGTTTTATCTGTTTCAGAAATATTCTTAGAATCAGCATTTGCCTTCTCATAATTTTCTTTTCTGTCCGCTTCCTGAATATTCCTGTAATATCTGCTTTGCAGCATGAACTGTTTCAATGAGTCCTTTTCGGATTTATTCAACAAATAAGCTGGATTATTCAAACTGTTGGTAGTATTTACAATCAGTGGCGTGTAATGCCCTGCCTGTGTATAGAACTGGTATTTTTTGAGGGATTCCAATTTGTCGGAAGCAACTCCTATTTCTTTGGCAAGCTGTGATAGGGTTGTTGGCGAATTATTGCCCACGAACTTCATATTCGTATTCCCCAACATGATTTCTTTGAGTTTCTTGTTCTCTATCTGTGGAAGACTCTGGTTTGCCATAATCAAGTGCAGACCGTACTTTCTGGTTTCCGTCAGTATTTTTTCTACGCTGTCAGTTACATAATTGTGGAATTCATCTATGAATAGGAAAGTTGGTTTTCTTTGCTTCTTGGATTTGTATGCCCTCTTCATGGCAATACTGGTCAGTTTAGCAATGACCAACTTTCCAAAAATACTTGATATATCCTTTCCAAGCCTTCCCTGCGAAAGGTTCATGATGATTACTTTTCCTGTGTCAATTGATTTCTCCAAGTCTATCGTACTCCTCCCATTCACCAGACGATTGAAAATCCTATGGTTCAGAATACTCTGCAATCTGGTATAGATGGATTGCTTGGTCATTCTGTAATCACGCTTTCCGAAAGCAGTCCTAAAGAAATTGCGATGGCTTGGATTGGAACTCTGCATACCGAGGTTCACCAAATCCTCATTCTGCTCATCATCCATGAATCTTTGCAATTCGGAAAGACTCCCGAAGTCACTTTTGAGCAATACGGATATGCAGGGAGTCAGCACCGTTGTCATCTGCATAGTCAAATCATTTGATATTAATTCAGCGAAGACACTGACAAGTTCCTGCGTCATTACGTCAATATTCTCATCGCTCTTGTCATCAAGTATGAATGGGTTGATGGTGGGCGTAAGTTCTGCGGATAGATAGGGGTCGACATAGATGATTCTCTCTTTTTGCTCTTGGCAGATTTTTAATCTCAGAATTTCTTCGGAAAGATCCCCATGAGGGTCTATCAGAACAATTGAACTTGCTTTGTTCTTCATGAACTGATAGAAGAGGTTTTTCATCAATTCACTTTTCCCTACTCCTGTAGAGCCTGATATATATACGTTCCTTTTGAAGTCGTCTATCTTATATGGAATTCGGATGGGCCTAAAAAAAAACTTTGCAAAAGCGATGCTGTCGAATGTGCGAAGCAGTCTGTAATAGCCATCCTCATTATGCTCAAAATGACTGGTATAAAAGTGGTGCGCTTCCTTGTCCCTTATAAGCAGGAAATCAAAAATCTTTCCCTTTGAAAATTGGTAGCCGTCAGCATCGATGGCTGCCAGGAATAACTCACTGAATTCCGAGAAGGTGAATAGCCTGATGGACATCAGACCGAAAAGTAAATCCCTGCTTTTGTCCTCTCCGTATTCCGAGATTCTCCTATCCAAATCGGCAGTCCATTCCTCCATGATGGGGAATGCCGTATGTCCTGTTCTTGCAACCGTCCCGACACCTATCTCGATGGCATCCTCATCGTCTGGATGAATTTCCAGCAGGCTGTAGAATCTATTTTTGAAATCTACCCATCTCATGTTTATAGGCTGTATTGAGGTTAGCGAATAGTTCTATTTATTACAAGGTTGAAAATACTATTTTCCAGTACAAAATGCACATGATTTGGACTATGAATTTGATATACTATTTAATTCATTCATAAGTAACTAACATTCAATTACTTAAAGTGTGTATATGTATTCAAATACATATTATTTTTATCTTTTTCTAAGTAACTAAATCAAAACTATAAAAAAAGTATTTCTCTCTTCCTTCTTATCCCCTCTCTCATGGGCGTGAGGCAGGAGCGAAAAATATTTTACCATTGGACAAAAACTTGTAATCTGGCTCAATATATCGACAACCATAACTTTACAATTCATTGTATTCATGAATAGGCATAGACGTTCCTAATTCACACTTTTCCTTGCCAATTGCTCGAAAAACTCCTTGAGACTGAGTCCTTCCATTGCGCATTTTACCTTGAGCTTTTTGTGCAGGCTCTGTGGCAGGTCGAGTGTGGTGCGAATTCTTTTCTCATCGCCATGGAGCATCCCTATGCCTTGGCTGATATGCTGTTCACTCTTTTCAAGTTTTGGCAACTCCAATCTATTTCCTGAAAGACTATTATGAAGTTTGCTGTTCATATCCATTCTATTGTTTGAGAGAGATAAATTGTGCTTTGATGATATCCAATATTTCCGAAGCCAATGAGCTTGCTTCGGCACTTGCTTTCGGGTCTTTTCCATATTCGTTGACTCCTTTTCAGTGAATGGTCGCCTCCGCATACGCCACACGATGCCTGATGGTTGTTTTCAAAACGGGGATTCCCCAATTCGACAATACCGCTTGGGATTCCTTAGCAAGATTGGTATGCTCATTGAACTGATTGAAGAGAAACCAAGCCTTGATGTCAGCCCCTTTAATGTCTCTTGCCTGCTTGAAATGGGTCATGAATTTCTCCGTTGCCCGAATGTCCATTCCGCTGGGCTGTATGGGAATGATTACCATGTCCCCCACAATCAGCATGGCGCTGACTACCATGGAAAGGGCTGGCGTTCCATCAATGATGACTAGGTCATAATCCGCTTCCAAGTCCTTGATATTCTTAATGAGCGCATCACTTTCTGACAGGCTAAAGACAGATACCTTCGGGAGCGAATCGCCTCTCAGCCCAGACCGATGCACCGAGCTGTTGTTGGTGTCGGTATCCACGATGACCGCCCTGTATCCCATCGCTGAGAAGTCGGCCGCCAAGTTCTGGCTGATGGTGGATTTTCCCACGCCTCATTTGAGACTGGTAATCGTAATAATCATGCTTCGATTGGGTCATGGACTAAAGTAATCCCATGGTAATGAATCCCATTTCGATGTCAATACATATTGATGCAAAGATGTATTCGCATCAACACATCTATATGGATGCGCATCTATACTTATTTGCAGATGTATGGATTTATGGAAGTGCGTATGTATGCGCATATGTCAATACATATTGATCCACATGCATCTATGTAGGATTGAAATCCGACCCAAAATCCTTATGACAAGATTTAAACGGGCGTTTGCATTCCGTCATGAGAAACACTATTTATTCAATTATAAAAAGCAATCAATGCGTAAATATATCGGCTATTGCAGGGTCAGCACACGTGGGCAGGGCGCAAGTGGTCTTGGACTTTTGGCACAGAAGAACGCAATTGAGTGATTCGTAAAAAATAGCGATGGAAGCCTACTTGGAGATGTATTCACCGAAGTGGAAAGTGGGAAGAATGATTACCGCCCCAAATTGCAATCGGCCATCCATGCCTGCAAAATGGGGCAGGCAACTTTACTCATTGCCAAATTGGATAGGCTTTCCAGAAACCTCACTTTCATCAGTACCTTGATGGATAGTGGTATTCCATTCAAGGCAGTGGATATGCCAGAGGCAGACAATTTTACCATTCATATCTTTGCGGCCTTGGCACAGAAAGAACGTGAAATGATTAGCATGAGGACAAAGCTCGCCTTGCAGGAAAGGAAACGTCAAGGAATTAAATTATGAACCCCAGAAAACCTCACCCATTCAGCCAGAGCTAAGGGTCGAGAGGCAAGCAAAAGAAAAGCTTTGGAAAACCCACGCAATAGGCAGGCATCCGAATTGATTTCCTTATTGAGAAAGGAGGACTTGCCTTTTTCGCAGATAGCAGATAGATTGAATCAGGCAGGCTACCTATCCAGCCAGGGAAAAATATTTCACGCCAAAACCGCTTGGAGACTCTATCAGAGAGCCAATTCCCCAAAAAGGTAGTTTTGCTAACTCCATGAACCATGAAAACCAAGACTAAAAACCGCAACAGCCCTATGTTGTATTTTCTTTTTTATGCTTTTTATCTCTTTTTCAGCAGTATGGATGCAGGTCTGAAAGCCAGTACTTTGGTGCTTCCGACTACTGTTTTGGGGTGTTATAGCTACCTTTTTGGGGCATAAAACTACCAAAATGGGGCGGTTGGACTACACAAATGGGGAGGAATGACTACCAAAATGGGGCGTGGCGGATTTGTTGCAAAAATCCCTTGTCATTTTTTGCCAAAAGACTACTCTCATTTCAGAAGGTAGTTTTTTAATCTATTCGATTGCAGGATGGAAAGGAGCAATATCATCATCAAGAAATCCCATGATTTGGTAAATGCCAGCTACAGTCTCAATATTTGGGAAACGAGGGTATTTACCAAGATGCTGTCCATGATTCATACCGAGGACAAAGATTTTCAGATATACCGTTTTTCGGTCTCCGAGTTCATCAGGGATTTTGGGATACGCCACAAGGATGTGTACAAAGAAATAAGGAAGGTAACCGACAGCCTGCTGAAAAAAATAGTAACCCTGCCGATGGTGGAGAATGGGAAAGAGAAAATATTCAAGACCACCTTGGTCTCCAGCTTCAAGTATGATGTGGACGGGAAGGGCTATATCGAATCCACTTTCCGCCCCGAACTCAAACCGTTCCTGCTGGAACTCAAAGGAAGATTTCTGATGTATGACATGAGAAACATTCTCAAAATGTCTGTTCCATCCATCAGGATTTATGAACTGCTGAAGCAATACCAAAAGATTGGGAAGAGGCTGTTCCCATTGATGGAATTGAAGGCAAAGCTTGGTGTGGCAGACAAATATTCGAGGTACTACAATTTCAAGATGAAAGTGATTGTCCCCGCCCAAAAGCATTTGGCAAAACATAGCGACATCCATTTCGATTTTGAGGAACTGAAGGGCGTGTGAAAATGAATTGAAAGTATCAGATTCCTCATTCATGCCAACAGAAAAGAGGAAAAGACAACTGAAAAGAAAATCAATATACCTCTATGAAAGACGGAAGCCTATTCGAGCCTGATAAACAGATGAATCTCTAGAGGGTAGCCAAGAAGCTGGCGAAAAAGTACGATGGGCAATACATCTTGGATTCTTTGCACTATGCCGAAAAAGAGCAGGCAAGGAAAAAGAATAGTGCTTTTCCCATCCAAAAGATTGCCTGACACATTGTGAAAGCGATAGAAGATGGTTACTACAGGGATGAGATTTCCAAGTCCAAAACGAAGACTGCAAAGAGGCTATTGGCTTCCGAGAGAGATATTAAGCTTGAAAAACTCAGGAAGGCATTCGAGGAGGAGAAAGCCAAGAAATTGGAATCACTGAAAGACAGGTTGGGAATCGCACAGCTAGAAAGTATGGAAAAAGAATTCACGAATAAAAAGAAAGAGGGTAACCCCATCTACCAACGCATTTTTGAGGCGGGCAAGGGAAGCCCCTTATACGAAAGCTCATTCCAGCAATTCCTTTCTGGAAAATTGCTCAAAAAGTGGGAGGTGGATTTTGAGGAATACAGGAAGTACCATTCTGGCAAACAGCCTAGACTATTGGAGGCAGGTCAGCCCTAAAAATCAATGAGAATATTCCTGACCAAAAAAACATTGGTAGCGTCTCCTAGCATACCGACCTGCTTTTTTCCCATCTCCCATCGACCAGTTGCCAAATCATGCCAAGTGATATTCCTAAGCAATTTGAAAAGGAAATGGGCGGAAAGCTGTGAGAAATAGCCACTCTCAACCATTCTTCCCATGACAGCCTGCATCATGGAATTATGCTCAAATACACAGAGTACACGGTAGGGTTTCTCGAACTTGTATTTTGAATTTGCCGAGCCTTGGACAAGTGCCTCGGCATGTTTTTGCAGTTGCCTGAAAGTCCTGAGCGTATCCTTCAGCGATACACTTCCAGCAGGAATAACTCCTTTCAAAGCTGTGGCAATCAAAGCATGAAAGCCCCATCGGGAATGAGATGCCCTGCTCATAGGGGGAATTTCGTACTGGCTGTCCCACGGGTTCAAGTTTTCTTTTCCCTATCGAAATAGGTATGGAAAAACAGAAGCTGGGAATGGTTCTTTTCTGCCCATTTGAGGAGGGCAATATGAAAATCCACGGTATCCCTCCTGTGGAAATAATCCTTGAAATAGACATTCGAGCCTGAGATAGGCATCCTGATTTCAGTATGTTCCAGACCCAAGTCATCCAAGAGCGCACGCCTACCTTTTGGAGTCAGGCAGTTTGCATTCTCTACCCTGCCGATTCAGGGAGTGAACCCGTAGGAAATCCCCCTAACCAATTTTCTGTCCTTCAATTCCTTGAGCCTTCTGGAGGCGTTGTCCCTATTACCCATTTTGCCAATACTCGCCAACTGGGAGACGGTAAGATATTTGTATTTTGCCAATGCCAGCAATATTTCGCTGTGGGAATTTCAGAACCGTGATTGAGCAACCATTGGCTAGGATTAGAAGGTAAACTTGGGAGTCGGATTCTCGAATAGGCTGTCTGAGACGATTGTCTCGTTTTTCTTCTGTATTTCATTTCCCCATTCTTCTTTTTGTATCTGTCCTTGTTTTTCATTTTTTTGAATGTCCACGTACTGCCCAGACTCCAGAATATACTTCCTCAATTTCTTTCTCTCTATTTTATCCAGTTGGTAGAATCGGAAAGCCAAGTGGCGGTTAGTATGGATTTTGATAGGCTTTGCATTTCCAGACTGCGTCATGAACTGGAATTTGCCCACGGACTGCAATTGTTCGAGAGAAATACCCATTTCCCTTGCCAATATGGACAGCGTAGTGGGGGAATTTCCACCTACCAATTTCACATGGCTGTTTCCAAGCATGGAGTCTTTGAGTCATTTAGAAGAAAGTTGGGAAAGGCTCTGGTGGGAAGCCACCAAATGCAGTCCATATTTCCTGGTCTCCGCCAATATCTTGCAGATACTTCCTGTCATATAATTATGGAACTCATCGACCAGCAAATAGGTAGGAGTTCTGAGGAAAATAGGTTTATCCGACCTTCTCATGGCAATTCCCGTAAGTTGTGCAATAATGAATTTCCCTACCGTGGAAGACATCTCCGCTCACATCCTTCCTTGAGAAAGGTTCAGTAATATGATTTTCCCTTTGTCCACACATTGTCTCAGATTTACCGTGCTTTTCCCATCCGTCAGGCGATGGAAAGCCATGTGGTTCAGCAGGCTCTGAATCCTTGTATAGATGGATTGTTTTGTAACCCTGTATTCTGGCTTGCGGAATGCCTGCTGGAAGAAAGTGGCATGGTTGGGATTGGGACTTCTCGAACCCTGCACGAGCAAATCATGGTTTCTGGCATCGTCCATGAATCTCTGCAATTCCGAGAGGCTTCCCGTGGCAGACCTCAGCAGAGTAGCAATGCAGGGCGTGAGGATTGCCTCCATCTGCAAAGTGAGATGGCTGGGCAATAATTCTTTGAATACCCCGACCAATTCTTGGGTAAACAATCCAATCCCATTCTCGTCCCTATCGTATATCTCGAATGGATTGATGACCCGTGTGCTATTTTTGGAAAGAAAAGGGTCGAGATAAATCAGCCTGTCTTTCTCCCTTCTGGTAATACGGAGCGACATAATTTCCTTTGACAAATCGCCATGCGGGTCGATGATGACCACCG
Organism: uncultured Cytophagales bacterium; assembly: GCA_963729615.1. Taxonomy (GTDB): domain Bacteria; phylum Bacteroidota; class Bacteroidia; order Cytophagales; family Flammeovirgaceae; genus JBLIFI01. Next base: position 144,985 of record CAVSOI010000006.1, on the reverse strand, counting down.
AGATTCAAGGGATATTCATATACATGTGGGCGAGTCTTTTCATCAGTTCACTCTTTCCTGTTCAGGTCGCCCCTGTGAGATACATATTCTGCCCTCATTTCCCCATCCGATGGGGAAGGCGACTGGGCCTGAAAAGAAGCCTCAATGGGAATCAGATAGCTTCCCTCATAAATTTCATCCGCATGCGGTTCTTCTCAAAAAAGTAAAATCAAGGTAAATTCAAGCTACATACCATCCTATTTCACACTACTCCAATGCCATCCCTATTGAGTAGCTATCCCATCGGACTTTTCAATCATTTCAAGCCCTATTTTCTACCACATCGGGAAGGTGCTTTCATAAACAGTTTTACGGACGGACTACTTGGTGGGAAATCAATAGGTGGAAACCTGTCTTTCCCTGCACCCATTGATTCAATAACCCATGCCCCTCTATCTGATTTCCTTGGCAATAGCGAATTGGTTGCTGTCTCTATTTTTAGGGAAGGGGCTGGCAGGCATGGGTTTGGATGGAAAAGGAAAAAAGAGGTTTGGGAAAAGAAGCAAAGTACAGAATGTGAATGGCTTGACAAGTAGGCGGTAAAAGATATAAACCATTTGTGCCGACAGTTGTCGGTGCATTCAATAATTCACCTTCACCATTAACGCTATCAGTATGGAAAGGAAAGCACAAAACCGACCCGACCTTCTGGACTATCTGGAAGGCATGGGTTTCGCATGGCAAGACAATGGCATGGATAATAGGGAGCAGGCAAAGTCTGGCTTCGCAGAACTCGATAAATTCTTCAGGATTGCCTCATTGCCCCAGTTCAGGGCTGAAACCATGATGGTATGCACTTACTTGGATAAGCACTTCTGGCATCCGATGATTGGCTTTTTGGAAGAAGTACATCCTTACGGATACCGAGGTTTCTGCTTGGAAAGATACGGAAGTGAGATTCCGCATTCGGAAGGCAAGCCCGACCGCCACGCATTCAGTTTTACCATTGACATGATGCAGAAAATCTATGGAAATGGGCATATAGATGCTGATTGCTGGAGTTCGCTTGCCGAATTGCCAGACTGCACCAAATCGCCCGTCATCCTGCATTAACATTGCCTTGCATGGCGTATTGAATCCAGTACAATTATTTTGTACTGGATTTTTCTGACGATGAAAAAAGTGGGCTACTTATGGGGAATGGATGTTCCAAAGTGATTATTCAAAACATAATCCTCACTAATATTACGCTTTTTTGCCCCATTTGTCAGTTGAGTGAAAAGGGGAATTGCATACCATCAGGCTATTTCATTTCTTCATCGGATATTACCATGAATAGCGAAAGACTCATCAGCAAATACAGAAGTGTCTATCAGGATTTTTTCACGGAATGCCAAACGGTGGTGTCACTCCCGCTAGTTTTCGACTGGACGGGGAACAATGGCATCAGCACGGTCTGCATCAAGCAGAAGATGCCACTCCGTATCTATGTGGGATTGTCCTCCAATCCGAATCCCTGACTGCATTTCTGAACACTCCACTATTACAGCCATAATTGCAGGACTTTCTACGGCAATCGCCTATCAAGCTATTTCCCTTTCATGGAAAGACTCCATCAGGAATTTGAAAGGGAATATGGAGAATTTCTATGAAGCCAATGAATCAGTATTTCAATCCTTTCCGAAACCAACCCGATGTCCTGACTGGATTTTTGCCCATTGTTGATTGCCTGACTCACATCCTGCCTGCAATTGCGGAGGCATTCTGAAATACCAGACAGGGAGGAATTAAAATGAATTTCCATGTCAATTTCCAATCGCATGAATGAGCATCTATTTTGATGAATCCACAAGCTTTCCGTAGCTACCTCTTTGCAGGAAGGGATTTATCCATTTGTCCAATTTCTGAAATCGGGCAAGGAGGAAATTGTACAGCTTTCCGAGTTGTGAGCGGAACTTCCGAAGTTCCCAATCATTCCCATCGACTTTGCCGTCTGCTATTCGGGAGAGGGATTGCCCTTCGAGAATCCGTTCTGAAGGCTGAGTGATTTGGAATATGACTATGGGAAACTATGCCAAGGAATGCCTTTTCATGACAATAGGATGGCAGAGGATGAAAACGCATGAGCAAAACGCACCGTGAGCATGGTCAATTCAAATGTGCTTAAATTACTGCATGATGCCTTTCTGAATGCTGGGCAATGAGTACATCAATTGCTGGATTATATGAGCAGGAATAGGCTCTTGCAGTTTGCCGTCAATAATGGAAATCAACGCTTCATCAGCCTTCTAGCAGGTATTTCTTTGGAATACTCCAAAAGACATGAGAAAATTACCACCATCCCGCATGACGATGCCATCCGCTGAGGTTCGTTTACCATTGCCTCGCCCAATGATAGGCTGAGAAGGCAACTCAATGAGACTTTCGAGAAGCTGTTGACCCATAATCCTGCCTCGTCAATGCTCTACGCCAGTCGGGAGGATGGATTGGAAAGCGATGGATTGAAAATAGAGCAACATATCAAATGAGCATATTATTCGGTTTTGTTGGGAGAGAGGAGATTCAGGTATTCGGACTTGTCTGGAATGGTCAAATTGGGCAGTTATGACCATCTGCTCGATGGCATTCTGGAGCAGTCGCCACCCAGTCTGCTATTGGATGCCGAAAGGATGAAGCTGTATGTCTGAGGAAACAGAATCACATCAAAAGAACTGGTCTCCCAGAGTTTTGCGGTTGAGATGCTTGTCAAACTCTTGGAACATCCAGATAAGACGGTATGACTGAAAGAACTTTCTCCCAATACCTATACCAAGGAATTGAAGGAGTTGAGAGGAAAGATTGTCTCGCCTTTGCAGAAACTTTTGCAGAAAAGGCTCTGACTGGAGATGAGATTGGAAGTTGGAACTGAGGATTGAATGGCTTTTGTGCGCCTGAAAAGCTTTGATGGAGAAATCGGTATCCTAAAGAAGTTGTGATAGTGGGCATGGCACTCAAAAATGATACTGATTTTACCCCTGTTTCTCAAGTTTAAAAAATGGACTAAACGGCTATGATACTGCTGTTTAGTTTTTTTTAATGCCATGGAAGAAACTGGAATATCATGTAGCCAAGAACAGCTTGTGACGGGAACTTGCAAAATGAACCTTGCTAAAGTGATTGGCATCAGGGGCGGAAAGATAGATGAGCCAATGGTATTCATTCAGGATATATTCCTCTGAGCGACTGGCTTCATCGGGACTGTGGTTACACTGAGCATTGTGATTGCAGGAATCAAGACAATTTTGGGAAAACCCAAGAAGGGAAGAGACTGATTGCTTTTTGCACTTATCTGATTATTGCTGGTCTTATTCAGCTACACCCTCATCAGGCTCACGCAGTTCATTGCCAAAGGATAGATTTTATATATTATTTCATCAAAATGCAAACTAAAGTAAAACATGTTCATGCGCTGAATTCATTGTTCAGGGCGACCAATCCTGCCTGATTCCCCATATTCATCGACCCTGATTGGAGGGCGAGTATTGATTCCTATGCCCATTGAACCCAAGTGGCATTTGTACATCTGGACAGACTTCACGGATTCCATTATTTCTTCGATGGGGAGATACTGGAAATCGTCCTCCTGTCTAGCAACATCTATTTGAAGCAGGTGCGGGGCTTCTACTTTGAATTCTTCTGAGAACCCATCACGAAGGATGAGAACCGCTTTGGGGAATCCATCTGGACTTGGGAGTTGGATTATACGGATGATTAGGTGTGTTGGTTTGACGGAAAGAGCACTGTTTTCTGAATATGAAAGTGCCTATCAAAATATCGGACATCTATATTCTGAAAGTTGAGAATTCATTCGGGGTAATGGCTAAGAAGCTGTGTGTGAAGCAAAAAACCATATAAACGTTATTCATTACATATGAATTGAGCAATTAGATTCATTTCTTAGTTACAGTCGCTTTTACTATGCAGAGAAAACTTTATTTAACACCACTAGGATATTATTTATTTAGTTGTTATAAGTAATTATTTTCTTCATCTTTACTTTAAGAAGGGACTGAAGGATTATTTGAATTGTTACATCAATTCGTTAGCATAAATGAAAACCAATCCATATGCAAACAGAAATAAAAATACTTAAGGCTAATAATGGAGATTGTATCTTGGTAAAATCATTTGACAAAGAGGGTAATGATTTTAATATTTTGATAGATGGAGGGCTATCAAAAACATTTGATTTTCATTTACGCAAGGAATTCATCGGTGAGAAGAGCATTAATATAGTTCATCTATTGGTCTTGACACATATTCATAGTGACCATATCGCAGGGATAATTAAATTGTTGAAAAGTAATATTTTTGAACGAATTGAAATACAGAGATACTGGATTAACTGCAAGGATTTGATTCAGATTGTTCATGGTAATAATATCAGTTTCAATCAAGGTATAAAACTTGAGAAAGTATTAATAGAAAAAGAAGAATCAAAAGAAAAATGGAGTGACATAGTTTGTATTGAGAGTAATTTAGATCCATTTACTAATGGTATTGAAATAGAGGTTTTGTCACCAACTAAAGACCTGCTTTCCGAATTATATAAAAAATGGCCCGAAATTTCAAAGAATTTCAAAAAACAGCTTGAAGATATTGCTATTTCTGGAATATCTTCAAGCCAAATAAAGAGAGGTAGTTTAATAAATTTAGCAAATGAGCCTTTTTCTCCACAAAAAAATTTAATTGGAGATATTGAAAATAGTTCTTCTATTGCTCTATATTTAAAGCTTCTAGATTGTAATCTTCTTCTATTAGGAGATGCACGTGCAGAAGTCATAAAACAATCAATTGAGGGTAAAGGGTATTGGTGTGAATATAAACTTTCGGATAGTTCAATAAAAACACTTGAAACTCAAAGTGTACCAAAAGAAGTTATTTCTAAACTAGTCCCAATTATTAATACTCCTATTAAAAACAGCGAATGCTTTAGAAATAAAATTAAAGAGCAATTAGATAAAGATGAATATTGCTATATAAATGAAGTATACAATTCTGCAGTTATTCATAATTCAAATAAGATTAAAGCTGATTATGTGAAAGTATCTCATCATGGGAGTATTAATAATACTTCATGTGAGTTACTTGACTTAATTGATTGTGATAATTATATAATCTCTACGAATGGATATCGGCACAAACACCCCGATAGAGAAACAGTTGCAAGAATAATCCATCATAAGGGTAGAGATTATTCTAATAAACGAATATTATACTTCAATTACAGTATGAAAGAAATAGAAAGAAACGCAGGGAAACTGTTTGAATCAATTGACTTCACAGATGCCAATTGGGGTTATAAAGAAAACGCAAACAAATTGTAAAAATGGATACTATGCAAAAGGAATTGGATAAACTTTGTGTTAAAACATCATTGGATTTGCCAGGCGAGGAAAAACCAATCAATCAGGGCACTGGAACAATTATTCATAGTGAAAACTATTATGTGTTAACTGCTGAGCATTGTATCTATGGAAAAGATAGAGAGTACATAGACAAAGTAAATTATGAGAATGTAGTTGTTGAATGGCAAAACCAATATAATTCTGCTTTTATTCCAATAAAAGTAAAAAGAATTGTGGCAAGTTGTCAAAAAAATGACTGGGCATTGTTAGAAATTGAAAATCCAAATATTGATTTCGATTTCACTTCAGTTGGGTTTGCTTCAGGTTTTGTTGAGGGGGAGCGTATTTGTTTTAGCGGTTATCAGGTCTTAAATAAGGAAGAATTTGCCCCTTTTCATGGTAGTATTAAAACAATCGCTGATAATGAATTCAAAATTGAAGCAGATTTTAAGAAATATAGTGAAGGTGGAGATATTGCAAGGGGGTTGTCTGGTAGTGGTGTGTTTATTGAAAAAGCGAGTAAATACTATTTAATTGGACATTTAAAAAAAATCATAGGTGATGATGCACTTAATAATCATGTAAAATGCTGCCCAATTAGCGAATGCGTACCAATAAAGGATAATGTAAATGACATTCCTATAGCGCTGAGTATAAGAAATTTAGTATCTTTTTCTGGTGGCTTATACAATCCTATTATTGAAAATGAGGTAAAAAGAGATAATATCATTCAAACTATTGAAAAGAAGCTAGACGGATTAGATATACTTTTTATTGACGGTGAAGAAGGTGTTGGGAAGACTACAATTTTGCATCAATTTATCAGCAAATATGTAAATAATTGCTTTGCATATTTTATTGATGTAAAAGACAGTAGTTCATATTCTAATTTATCAATTCTTCAAGCTTTTTGCAACCAATTATATTTTGCAATTAATCAATATGGATTTGAAGAAAAATTGGAAAAAGAATTTTACGATGAGGATTTTTTGAAAAAATATTTTTCTTCAAAAACATCTCAATTAACTAGTAATAAAAAATCAAACCAAATTTTCTATTTTATTATAGATGGTCTTGATAAAATGAGCAAAGATGTTCAGAATGAAATCAGGGATCAAATCTTAGATAAAGTACCTTATGATAAGTCTAATGTTAAACTTATTCTTACTGGTAAGCCAAATAAAGCTTTACTCAAGAATGGTTGTCTCCATGACAAATTGGAAATGATTGTTCTTTCCAAACAAGATTCTCATGCGATTTTTGATAGTAATATATCATCAGACACATTTGACAAAATCAATAAAGTCTCTCAAAACAACGCGGGTAAGATCGTTTTTTTAAGAAACTTAGTCAAAAATGGATTTTCTTTAGACATAATTATTGACAAACTTTCATCTGATATGAAGGCTCTTTATGAGTATCTATGGAATAACAATAAACCCAATGAAATATCAAATTTATTATTAGCTGTTTTGGCATTTAATGATAAGAAATATGAAGCAGAGAGTCTTGCGAAACTCTTAAATATTAAAGAGAGTGAAGTATTAGCTTTACTAAGTTCTATTCCTTTTATAAGGAAAAACTTAAGAGGAACATATGAATACATTTTTGATGGATTTGCAAATTTTGCCAAGAAAAAGCTTGTAAGGTATAAAAACAAGATTGATAAAATAATTATTGACTACTTACTAGAGATTTAGAGTCCGTTGATTCTTTAGTGCGCTTACCTGAAATTTACAAAGAAACAGGCAAAAAAGAAGATTTAATGCTATTATTAACAAATGATCGATGGAAGAAATTATTAGTATCAAGTGAAAAAATTAGCATAGTAAGTAGAGTATCTAATATTGCCTTCGAAACAATTCAGGATGAAAATGAGAATAAGTATATTCCTACTCTGCTTAAATATTCAGTTTTAAAGTCAGCTCTTAAAGAACTTAGCAGAACGACTGTATGGCAATACGAAATAGCAGCAAGCCTTGTGCTAGAAGACTATATGTCAGCAAGCAATTTGGCTAATATCGCTTTTTTAAAGGAAGATAGACTAAAAATGTTCGCTTCAATAGCGAGAGCATATACAGAAAGAAAAGAAAAAGTTCCTTATGATATACAACAAAAAATTCAAGAGCTGTATGATGATATTGATTCAAAAGATTTCAAAAATACTAGAGAGTCAGCAGTTACAATTGCGTCTTTATTAATGTATTCTAATCCAAAATTAGCCTTCCGTCTAATTGAAGATTTATCAGGAACAATAGAGGATAATGACAATGCCTTCGACTGGGCATTAGCTTAGATATCACTCTCTGTTCAGTCAAATCTAGACGACTTGGAAGATGTATCTAAGGAAGATATTAACCTCAAAGTTTACTCTAAAATACGCAACCCTAAAATCAAAGAATTCGCTGATGCAATTTTATACCTTTCTGAAAACCAAACATCTAAGCAGATAATTGAAAAGATTAATCAATTAGACAGTACAAGCCAAAAAATGTTTCTAATTAGAAACTGGATAGGCAATAATCCAAAAGATAATAATGTAGCAAAAATCATTGAGTTGGGCTTAAAGCTGGTTGTCGATAAAAGTGACAAGTATGTTCCAAAATCGAGCGATTATAAAATTTTTGTCATGCCTTTACCCTATATTAAAGATCAGGTAAAGGCTTATGAATTAATTGATAAGATTGAACAATATACGACCTCAATAGAGAATAAATCTGCAACCAATGACTTACTAGCAATTAAGCTCTTTATTGCACGTACTCTATGTAATTTTGACTTTGATAAAGGGGAGAATAAGCTTCTCAATATCTATACAGAAATAGAAGGACTATCTGATAGACAACAAAAAGCAACGAAATGTAATTGTTTGGCTATTTATGCAAATGAGACCACTAAAATTGCAAATTTATTTCAAGACAAAAATCTTGATGTGTATTTGGACTCTGCAAGGGAGGGTATAAAAAATAATATTGATGAAATTCTTGAGCAGACTGCTTCGCATTTTGAAATAGTACAAGATATTATCATAAACTTAGTTAGGTTATATCCTAAAGATGCAATCCAGATTTGTCAAAAGCTAAACCAATCTATTGATCGAGATAATGCTTTTTTAGAAGCCCTAGCCGCCTATCTAAAACAAAGCATCAAAAAGATTGATACTAATATAGTAGATGAGTTATTGAATAGTATTGTAGATCTAGACATTCAAAAAATTGCTGTTTCTGAAATCATAAATAGGCTAGAAGGCGTTGAAGACAATGAAAAAGAGTTTTTGTCTCAATTTTATAATTATTTTAACAAAGTTGACAACCTGTTTGATAACAGAGCGAAATGCCTTTTATATGTTAAGATAATATCTATTTTAGAACAAAATGAAGAAAATATTTCCGCTGTTTGTAATAAATTAATGAAAACGTGGGAAGAATTGGAAAAGTCTGTATACAAGATAGAACTGGGGTTTGAAATCGCATATAATGCAGCTTTCTTAGATAAGAAGGATTTAGCAAAAGACATTTTACGGGTTGCTAAGAATGAAAAAGATAGGCGAGATTTATTATTGGACTCGCCCAATACCACAGAAGTTTTCAGTATAGTTATCGAACTTGCTATAAGAGTTTTTTCTGGCTTGGTTATTCGAAACAATTATGAGCAAAAAGACATTGATAATCTTGAGGCAATCATAAACTCTTTACCGTCAGAAAGACAACAAATGAGCCTTTGGACTTCTTTAACTTTAAGGATAATCCCTAAATCAAAAGAAGATAAGTTTCCAAAGCAACTTATCAATTCATATATTATCCCTAAACTTTCAAAAATCAGAAACAAAAATGAACGAATAAGTGCTATTTTGGAGGTCATAGTGGCACTTTATTTTGACGATAACAGTCTGCCTTATTTAGAAGAATTACCTAATCAAAAACTAAAGGATATTGCACTTTCAAGGATTTGTAAATATCTATTCACAAAATGCTTGCCTGACGATATTTGTGATGATAATAACGAAGGATATGCTGTCAATCATGAAACTGTTGAGAAAATATTAGACCTAACAAATTTGATGGGAAATGACTATTTCATTTCCCATCAAATTAAAGAAATAAGGAATTCTATTTTTTCAAAAAACACAAATATTAGTAGCCTAAAAAAAATCGACATTAAAGATCGATTTGAAAAAATAGCAAATTCTAAACTTCCTGACTTAAATAATATCAAGCATTCAGGCTATCAACTACTCGTGAAAGCCAATGCAATTGCAATTCAATCAAAGCAGAAATGGAGTGAATGGGAGCATATTTTACAAGAAATCGAAAAGATACCAAATTTATCGGACAGGATATTTATGTGGAGTTCCATTACAGGATTACTTTCTGATGAGTTTATAGAACAGAAAAAAGATTTAATAATCAAATCAATTGACTCTGCCTATAAGTTACCGTCATTCTTAGATACTGTTGGGAGAATAGAGATGATATTTTTTACACTTTACAGGAAAAGCATAGCTGGGGTTGGGATAAAGCCAATGTTGGAAAAGTTTATTAGTGCCATAAATAAAAACCCACACAGCCCTTTTCTAAGAGAGAATTACAAGAACATACTAGATGTGGCACATTCAATTGATCCAACAACAGCTAAAACTTTGGTTAACTCATTTGACAATGATACAGCAAGGCTTAATACAGGAGCGTATCTTGATAATCATTATAATTTGCTAGAATTTCAATCTAAATTGGAAAAAAAGCTAAACTCCAACGAAAATGAACAAATTCTTCTCGAAAAGAATCTTGATTTTTTCAAGAAAGTTGTTGATAAAAAATTATCTCGTTTGAATGCTTCAAAAACAATCAGTGATGAATTATATCCTAAAGATTTAATTTATAAGCTAAAAATAGCATCTCAATATTCTATTTACAAAAGTAATAATGCATTTTCATATTTTATTGAAAGACTTGTGATGAAGTATGAAGATACAGATGAAGCGAAAAAATTGATTCGAAATTCTTTCGCTGAACTATTGGAGGTTTGTAATTTAATTCAACTTTTATCTATTCGTAATGCAGATAAAATCAAAAGTTTATTAGATGTTCTTTCTATTGTAGAAGAAGATGTCCTAGAAGAAGAAATTGATGATAAAACTATTAAAAGTATTATTCATTTCTTGGAAAAAGGAAAGACAGCACAAGAAATAGCAAATTTTCTTGAAGTTGATATAAAGCAAATTGAGAGAATAAATACAGAAACACAAATTTAATTAAAGTTGGGAGCATACACCAGAAATCATGATTAATAATTTAAGTAACAAATTTTTTTGGTCAATTTCCTCAATCTCCCTGTCCTACTCCCCTAACTCCTGCTCTGTCATAATTTAGCATTATGACAGAGCAGGAGTTCAACACATACTTTGAGAATATAGCAAACAATGAAGATGGTAGACTCTCAGAAACCTCCGAACTTCAGGAACCCTTACCATCCTCAAAAAGACAATAAAAGAAGGCGCTAAAACTACCAAAAAAAACCTACACAGACACTTTTCAGCTAGCGAATTCAGTCATCAGCAGAATACTGAAAGAGCACATCCAGTCTCTGACCTTCCGATTTTCATTGGCCAATTGGCTTGACAAATACGGAAAGGATATTTGATAGTCCCACCTGCTTTCATAGACTTTTCTCATCTGACAACAACTCCTTTCAAGAATTCCCAGTAAGCTCGTTGAGCAATAGACTTCCTTGTCAGGAATACCAATCGTGTTTAAATCGAAAGTCTTAAGTGCTTAGACCTATTTAATTAAGCTTTAAAACTTGTTGGTCTTACTACGATAAGACCAAAGAGAGTAGTTTTATCGTATTTTAACTGTGAAATAATTCCGTGCAAGCACTTGGAGCATGACAAAAATCAAATTCAATATAATTCTGCCCTCTAAAGAGGATGGCAATACATCAAATGAATTTTATAACTTAAAAACCACTGCTTAACTAGTCCAGTTTTTTGGGGTAACTACATTGTCATGTACTCAGGTTGAAAGCAAAACCTTGCATTCCCTCAAAAAATCCCTACAATCATATCAAGGTAGTTGCAACTGCAACACCCATCAGAGGCTTCTCGCCTCCGCAACCCTGTCGAAAGGCGGGGATATTTTTTTATTGGAAAATTACCCCAGAAACCGAAGTGCTTTCTCAGTAACCAATTTCAGAAAAGGCTTGGAGAGCGGTCTTGTTATTTCCTTTTTATGAATGAGCCTTGATTTGGAGATAATTTTGATTTGGTTGATAATTATGGCACTTCCCGAAGGGAGTCCATACTTTTTGAAATCCTCGATTTCCATCTGAAACCTTGAATATTTTGGATTGTATTTGGTAGTCATCGGCAGGAGATAGACCAATCCATTTCAGGGTTTCTTGCTCAGAATCATTCCCAACCTCCTAAAATCACTCGATTTTCACTTGGATTGCTCATTTCACACATTCATTCCCTCATAATATCGCCACAATTCCCCAATACGCAAATCGTGGATATGTTTCTTTTGAGAATCAATCTGCTTTTTCCTCTCATTCCGTTGATTGAACTCCTCGGCAGTCTTTTTCATGCGATTTTTATTGGTAAAGTTTTATGTGGAAACAAATTCAAATCAATATTGGGAATTATGCTCAGAAACATTCCGAATACAAGGCTATTTTATATCGGTGTCTATGTCCTTGGATTCATCCTGCATCCCATCCAATTTCTCACTCCATGCAATCACATTTTTCTGAATATCAGATGAAAGCCTCGCAAAATGTTTCGATTCAATGAACATCTTATCCGCTGAATCACTCGAATCGGCATAATCTGCAAATGCGGAAAGGGCATCCACATCCAATCTCTGACCTTCCAATTTTCATTCGTCAATCGGTTTGATGAAAGCAGAAAGCACATTTGAAAGTCCTGTCTGCTTTCATAGATTTTTCTCATCTGGCAACAGCTCCCTTCCAGAATTTCCAGTCAATTCATTGAGCAATAAACTTCCTTGTAAGGAATCATTGCCCATGCTTTTGGAAAGTATGGAAAGACTACTTTCCAGTTTCTTGATTTTGTCCCTGCCTTCATGAGAGGTCGTATTATTCAGCAATAGCAAGGATTTGGCAATATCAGGATGCCCATTTGCCGAATTGAAGTGGTTGTCGGGATTGGAAAGTTGTTTGATGTATTCCGAATCCATTGCCGAATCAGTAGAGAATCACTCGCTTGCCATCGCTACCTGCGAGGCAAGGAGCATTGCCGTTTTCTGGCTTTTCAAATCGGTCAGATAGCGTTCCATCATAGGTTTCAAAACCCTATTTTTCCCTTCCAATCTCTCTTTGAGTAGATTTCTGAGTGCATCCGATTCCGCTGTTTTCATGGCATCAAATGGATTGGCTTTTGGGTTTTCAATAATTCCTTCGACAAATGCTTTTCTGCTAATGCTTCATGAAATGTTTGCCAGTTCGGAGATACTTGGAATTCCTTCCGAACCAATTTGCCTGTCGGGCGAATATCAGGCATTGAGATGGCTGTTTCATTTGTCCTGTTTGGTAAATTGCGGTCAGCGGATGGATGCTCCGAAGACAAGCGGGTCAGGCACTTTTCTGCCATCAATGGAAAAGGGAATTGCCAATCATACATCGGAATTGTAGTCTATTTCCGTGGGATTGAACCCGAATCAATCGCCCAATTCCCCACAAACTTCGCTGATGGTATTGCAATAAGCATGGACAGTTTCTTCTCCTAGTATCTGCCTGCTTCCCGAATGGAGTTTCTGCAAAACCATTTCCGAAGCCTTTCCAATTGAGGAAACTCTTTCCTTCATTCGATTCTCATTTAGGAGAATTCACGATTCTGCCGATTTTTTGTGTAGCTGATGCACAACCAATCATTGTTTCAATTCCTCCAACTCAATTTTATCTGTTCAGTTGAACTGGGAAGCGATATTTTCCCATATTTCGCTATCCACCTGCCATTTATTGTCCGTTCATTTTTCGACCATATCGGGGAACATATCCAAAACATCGGATGTATTCTCAGATAGTTTTTCAGTTTCCATGGAGACATTGGCTACACTTTCTTTTGCATTCTCATGGAGTCAGTAGATATTATTGTACACCGAGGGATTTCATAATGTACTTAGATTCGCATTGGATTTGATGGCGGGAATTGCTTCAAGACTCTGAAAGGAAGGCGAAATGCCTAAGGCTTCCTCAAATGAATGGAATCTATCCCTGTTTTCCTCAAGCATGTTGAAAATATCAGATGGGATGTTTTCCCTATTTCCATTCAAGTTACTGTACAGGTAGCTGATGGTCTGATAACTTTCGGGGGAAATATTATTTTCTTCAAGCTTTTCAATGGTTTTCTCGTCAAGCGGTTTCCTTTTTTCCTTTGCCAATTCGGGAAGCTGTATTTTGCTTGTGGCATCTTCAATGAAATCACGTCATCGGGCAATCGTCTTTTGATTTTCCGTTGTCTCTCTGAGGTTTGATTCCGTCAAATCTTCCTTGGTTTTTTTGGCATTCTCCACTCAATCTGAAAGTGCTTCTTTTTTGGATACTTGCCTTTCTTTTGCTTCTGAGTTGAGGCGGATTGCCCTTGCCTCCATGACATAATCGGTCAGCAGGCCATATTCCTCCAGCTCATTGTCTGGATTCGAGAAAAAATCGGACATGACTTCCTTGATGTCTTCGATAGTTGCCTTCTTGTCCGATTCAGCGAGATTCCCCAAAAGAGAGTTGATGAAATTGATTGGCTCATTCCCATCCTCCCAAAGTGTTGAGGAGCTTTTCAAGGCATCCTTTATAGTATTTTGCAATTGTTGGATTTCATTACCCTCATAGTCCTGTGCTTTTAGGAATGGTGTGAGAACGATTCATTTTTCCAGCAAATCATCATTCTCCAATGAGTTACTGTCATCCTCTTTTTGAGAGTGTTCGTCTTCCAAAGTCTGGTATTTTTCCAATGTCATCTGTGAGTCGTGAATGCTAAACATTCCAATCATACCCATATTCGGACTGAATGCAAAAGAAGACGATGTGATTGCTCATTTTATTCCCTATTTGCTTCTTGGGCAAGGATGAAAAGCCCGTGGCAGGATTCCGCCAATTCCCGAATGCTTGGTTCACTATTGGAAAGCATGGGGATTACTGTTTCTTGATGCCTCTGATTCCAATCTGCCGTGAGTGCTTCTTTACCAAGTATAATCATCTTAGCCAATGGGCGAAACTCTCTACTGAATTCTAGTAATCTTAGATTAGCCTGTATCTGTTTGTCAGATTTCAGTCTGGTATTTAGTTCGGTTATCTCTGTTTCCAAGCTTTCATTCTGCTTATTGACTCGCTTTGTCTCCTCCTCCACCAATTTATTTCTTGCCTGCACGATGGCACGGGAGAATAGGCGATAATCGGCAAGGCAGTTGGCTTTGACTAGACTGTCTGATTTTATCAGCGATTTGAGTTGTTCTTTTTCTTTCTGCGCTTTAATGACTGCTTCCAGATTGTCGAGTCTGGCAAATTTCAGTCTCTCCACAATTACATTTGCCGATGCGAGTGAATTAGTTTCAAAAGCATCATTCTCAGACTTTTTGCCTGAATCATTTTCCATTGTTCCAAATCGCTTGTCCTGATAGATAATCTTGGTTTTTCTAGTATTATCCTTGAAAGACATGAGCATAAACAGCATTACTGCCATCAGAATAACCAAGACCCAAAGCCTGATATCCTGACTTTTGAGTCTTTGCTCGACTTTGGAGAGTCTTTCATCTACTGATTTTGACATCTTCTTTTCCATGGTGTGTTCATTTTGGGCGTTCAAAAGATGGATTTGAGAACAAAGATACAATATACCGCAAATATGCGGTACTATTCAGCAAGTATTTTTTTGAGTTTACGCCTATGCCAGAGAAAAAAAGCGATGACATACGGGTAATCAGAATTGGAGAGAAGCTTAGGAAGCTTCGCAAGGAAAATGGATATACCAACTACATCACTTTTGCCGATGAAAATGGACTTGATAAATCCCAATATTGGAGGTTGGAGGCAGGAATCGGCTTCAATATCAAGAGCCTCTAAGGATACTGGACATTCACAAAGTCTCCCTCCGTGAATTTTTCTCTGATGAACTGTTTGATTAAGGTGTGTCAATTTTCTGTTTGACTAACTGCTTCCTTCACTTACACTACCTGCGAACAAATGATTGGTTTTTATCCTAAAACTGAACCGATGAAAAATGAATTCAATATCGTATCGCTTTTTTCAGGCGCAGGAGGACTTGATGCCTGATTTCATCAGGCAGGTTTCAGCACGGTATGGGCAAATGAGAATAATCTAACAGCTTGAAACACCTTCCAAGCTAACTTCCCGAATGCAAAACTGGACAGAAGGGACATCAGAAAAATCTTAGGTTCTGAAATCCCTGATTGTATCTGAATCATAGGCTGACCGCCTTGCCAAAGTTGGAGTGTGGCAGGGAGCGGAAAGGGAATTGAGGATTCAAGGTGAAAACTCTTCCATGAATATATCCGTCTGCTAAAATCCAAAAAGCCGTTGTTCTTCCTTGCCGAGAATGTAGCCTGAATACTCTCGAAAAAACACCACAAAGCTTTTGCGGAAATTGTGTCCTCCTTAGCGAATATTGGCTACCATGTCTCTTGCCAATTGCTGAATGCACATGATTATCTTGTGCCTCAAGATAGGAAAAGAGTCATTCTGGTCGGATACAGAAAAGAGACTTGAATGGAATTCAATTTCCCGAAACCTTGCCAAAGAAAACTATCCCTCAAAGATGCCATTGGGGATTTAGGAGAGCCTGTTCTCGCAAAGACCTGGAATTGAGTAGAAGGATTTAGCGAACTTAATTCGACCTATATCTCCAATCACGAATACATGACAAGGAGCTTTTCCAGCAGGTACATGTCGAGAAATCGTGTAAGAAATTGGAATCAGCCCAGTTTTACCATTCAGGCATCGAGAGGCCATGCTCCGCTCCATCCCCAAGCACCTAAGATGAGAAAGTTATCCAAAGATTGTAGTGTGTTCGAGCCTTGAAAAGAGCATCTCTACAGAAGACTGTCTGTACGTGAGTGTGCCAGAATCCAGACCTTTCCCGACAGTTTTGCTTTCCACTATGAATACGTTGCCAATGGATACAAAATGGTGGGAAATGCAGTTCCCGTTGCGCTTGCAAGAATATTGGCGGAGCAAATTCATGAAGACCTTGCAGAGTATTTCAGTATGCAAAAAATGTAGAATTGAGACACTTTCATGTTCATCCCAAATAATTGATGAATTCCATCATTGCCGTATCAATTTTATGTTTGAATCGCTCACTGTCTTTCCCTTAAAAGTTGAGTGGCGAATAGTCGCCCATCAAACAAAATAGGAAAAACATGTCAAGAAGAAACCGAATCCATCGCCAAATTATTCAGCAGTCCAGAGCACAATTCAGGGACTGTCTGCTGAACGGAAATTTCATCCACCACTTCAAGTCCAAAGGTGGGAGACTGGCATTGACCGCAAAGGCAACACTCGACCAACCCGATTATCCGCTCCTATCCATTGCCCGATTCCATACTCATGAATATATGCCCTATACTTCTCCGAGCATCCATTTCAGGCTTGACATGAAAGGAGCATCAGGTAATTCCCTTGCTCTACACCGATTCCTACTTTGGGAACTGGAATGAGTTTGGGAAAGCAAGAAAGTGGAAAATCAAGGAAGCTCTATTATGTATCCGAACCCTCCTCGATGAATTCGATGTGGAGGAATATCAGCCCATAAATCCTGCCAATACCAATATATGGAAACGCAGGAAAGTAGGAGTGTATCTGGCAAAGATGCCTTTCGGGAAATCGGATAGTGTCGGAAAAAGCGGTTTCCAAGTTGAATGCTCAACCGATGTGAGACATATCATGCTGGATTTTGAAGCAATATCGGTGCAAAACCCATCGGAACGGAATGTGGCTATATGCCTACACAAGTCAGCAGAATCCAACCGAAATCATTTGTTTCAGGCATATTTCGCAGACCCAAAAGACCGATTGCTTCAATATTTTGACCCAAGAGCAGTTCATCCGCCACCGAAACGGACAACTTTCCCTTCTCCAATTTTGAGGAGAGCGTGCCAGTTATCGGCTTGATTCCCCAGCCGTGTTCCATACAGCTGTAGATGGCAGGACTTTGCCATTCAATCAATTCCTAAACAAAATAAGAACGTATGGAACAGAAACAAAAAATGGCCGATGGCATCATTGCGAGATTCGATGAATACATTGGCAAAAAGCTGAAGAATGAAAAAGGCATCTCCCTCTTCAAAGGAGATGGATTCATGGACTTGGTCGTTAATATCCTCCCTGAGGAAGACGGTCGGCAGATTATATCCATGGGACATTACTTTGAGCACGAAGGAGTGGCTTATCCCGACCCTTGCATTCATTTTCGGATGGATAGAGAATCTAGGCGAAATAAAGCCATTGCTTTTCAGGAACACGATGAGTGTAACCAGAAGTGGCATTGGCAAAAGCATGGAATCAAAAGCACAGGCTGACCTCCTGAATTTCCTCTATCTCTGGCTCAACAACATCATGATGCAGGGCTATGGGCTTATCGAAACTCCGCTGAGATGGGAGAGACAGAAACAGGAAAGAGAGGGAGATTATTCATTCGATGGAACGATTCTCATGACGACAGGCTACAAATCGTTGCTTTCTCCCTTTGAAATGTTTGCCATGGGCATGGATTTGCAGGCATTCATTCTCCACAAGGAGTCTGTTGACTATTTGCAGGTGTATGTGAATAAGGAGACGGGACAGAAAGTATTCTGCATAGACGAATTGAGCCTTGCGGACAAGAAAAGCAGGGAGTACACTCATGGCACATTGAAAGATGCCAATCGCCATACTTACCTATTGGCTGAAGAGTATTAGAAAATGACTCCTAAAACAGGGCAGATAACTACCAAATCAAACAAATTCAATTCTTTTTCAAAAAAAAAGAATCCGCCCAATGTTTGGAGACAGAGGCGAATTCTTAAAAATTAAATCCTATGCAAGATACAACCCAATCCAGACTTCTGAAAGTCTATCCCAGAAATGTGTGCAGGCCATATTGCCCCACACGCACCGATCCGCAAATCAAATTCAGCGGGCAATGGCTCAATCGGGCAGGATTCCTTCCCGACATGCCTATACAAATCAAAGTTACACGGCACAGGTTGGTGATTATTCCTCTCGAAAGTGGGGGTGGTCATACATCAAAGTAAATCACGAAACCCATAAATCAGGACGGCAATTCCGTTCTGATTTATTTTATATGGCATCATAAACAACATTAAAAACAAATCTAGCCAAATAAAGCATAGAAAACATATTGGTTCGTATTGCTATTATTCAAATCCAGCATTCCAAAAACAAAGACCAGACTTATTAGAAGGTTGGGCAGGAAAAACACTTTCTACCTTCCAATAGTCAATACATTCTCCGAATCGCTAAACAATCCAGCAGAATTCTCGGCTACTACCTTGAAGTGATGGTAAAGATTATTACCGCCATCAGATATAGTTAGGCTACCACTGCCAAGACTTGTGTCTGACAAACTGACTTCCTTCTGCCCTTTTCCTCCCTCTATTTTATGGATTTCAACCCAATTGCCTTGAGCATTCATTTTGTAGAGATGGTAGAAACCCGTGTAAACCGTCCCTTCCCATGATATAGCCACATCATTCAATATTGTGGGTGGATTTGGCACATTTGGAGAATAAAGCAGAATAGGAGCTTGCGGCTTCTGTGTCTCCACGATAGTACTGACAATGAGTTTTGAAGGCTTGGAGTCAGCATATTCTTTTACCAGATTTCCACTTTTACCCGCATATTCTATCTCCCTGCCTACCACTATCCTGTAGTAGATGGGCACTCCGTATGGAATTTCGGACAGTTCTTCAAAGTCATCTTCCAGTGACCATATATCTTTGGAAAGCATTTCCTCATCAAGTGTTACTTGTTTTGCCAAATCCATTAACCTGACTGAATTCGCCTTTTTGGAATCCAAGGTTCGATAGATGCTGATTCTTTTGACATATTGCACAATCGGGTAGGAATTGATTTCAAATGAAATGGCAGGCTCTATTCCCAGTATTCTATTTTCCAATATAGGCTGTACAGACACAATGTCTGGAGAAGTCGAGAATTGAGTATTTACGGTTTTTACAGGCCCCGAAATTGGGCTGAAATCTCCAAGCTGCATATTGTTACCCATCTCACGTGTAGTGTAGAAATACAAATTGTTGGAAGTGCCGTCAATGGTAAAATCCACGTATAACAACTTTTCGACATTTCCTTCTTCCACTACGCGCTTTGCCATCGGAGCTATATCGAACTGTTCTCCTTCGTGGTTGTCCGAGCTTGTGGGTTTTGGTGTGAGCAGATTTCCTTGTTTGTCTTTGATTCTCTGAGCTCTTGGATTAGGAACATAGCTCTCCTCTTGACTAATAAGGTCATAGATTAAAGGAAGAGGAGTCAAAGGCACGAAAACAGATGAAATAGAAATATTCATACTATTAATCAAATGTTCATTCCCAGGCGGTGTCTGACCAGCTTGACTAGGGATTAATCCTTTCCTTGTAAATAAATCAGGATGGTCAGGATAGGGAAAGCGATAACCATTTTGGGACTCTGGTGGATAAAATCCAAAATTACCATCTGTCTGTCCGAGCGCATTGTCGTATGTAAAATCCATACCGAGCAGATTTTTCCATCTGTTGGCACGGAAAGGTTCTGTGGGCCAAACTCTTCCAGCCTATTCTTTATCTGCCTAACGGTATCCTGATTATATAAAGCATTCAATATCAGTTGCTCATCTGCCCTATAGAAAAGTACCGCATAAGGATTGTGTACAAACTTTACTTTGAAGGCATAAGAAGATTTACCGAAAGCATTTGGTTTGGAAGCATAAGCAGCTCCCGTAGGTAATTCTGGGATTTGTGGAAGGATTATTTCCTTGGCAAACATAAGTGCAGGAACACTGATGGGTGAGTATATTTCACTTCCATTGCAGTCCGTGGCAATGCTCCTTATTCCGAAAGCAGAATAATGTACGCCTTGGTTGGCTTCTGGCATAATGTTCCCTTCCGTTAGGTTCAGTGCCTGATCCGCATATAAATATGCTATATAACCAGGGTAGAAGTTCACTTTTAGTTCATCGTCAAGCAGAATTTCTTTGTCTGGTGCCAATTCAACTTCTTCCCGGAAATAGACCGCTATTGGAAGGCCGCTTCCAACCCCTTCTATTTTTACTACTTTCAATGTATCTCTTTCACCAATCGGCTCAGGTTTGGATAGATTCTCCGCCCTGTGCATTCTCAGTGTCCCTCCATACCAGCGGACTTTTTCTTTTGGATTGTTATGTTGGGGATGATAATCCAGTTTCTCATTATCGAGAGCAACTTTGTACAGACCGAGAAATACGGATGTTTCATTACCATCTTTGTCTTTTATCGTCTCCCATTCTTTGGTAATGATTGCCTGATCCCAAATCCCTCTGGATTTCTCTAGTGTCTCCACCCTTTCTCCATCATCATAATTTAGAATTGTTTCATGGTGAATAGGCCAATCATTTGCAAGCTCCACCCTGAAGTCGCTTGGCTGGCCAGATTCCCAGCTACTGAGATTCTGCATGTTCTCCACCGCCATGAATATTTTGTCTGTATTGGCTTCTAGCTTTTTCCCTCCTCTATGCAACTTGAAAGTAGGGTATGCTTCCCCTGCCTCAAAAAACACGGAATGGATTATAAACTCTTTTTCATCATGAACAAACATGCCTCCTGTGAAATTGGCAAGTTGGGTACTTTGTATTGTGGGAGTCAGGTAAGCATCACTTCCTGCACTGATCAGTGCATATCTGTCGGTTTTTACCACTACCAAATCTTCGTCCATGTCCTGTTCCACCGCACTGCACCATTCCCTGCGTATTATATGGAGGGTTTTTCTTGAAGAAAACCTCCGCATGGGTGGCAAAAACCTCATCCTCATCAGGAAATCCATTATCCGGATCGGAGTAATTGACCACGTCAATAGATGGCCCGTATTCAAACTTTAGCCTAATCAATGTTTTGTCAGTGGTTGCGCCATCATCAAGCAGTGGTTGGAGAATAAAGTCTTGCTCATTTTGGGAAGTAAGCATCAAGGGGCTTTCCTTTTCGATTAGCAAAGGTGCTAAGTCAGTAGGCGGGCTCATTGCGGGCCTTGGACAAATAGTCGTATCCACTTCAATTGGAGTCTGGTCCAGTTGACTTCTGCTGAACCAATTAATGGTGTAAAGTGCGTACTCATGAACGCCTGATGTTTTTTCTTGATGCACAAATAATACCTCATCCTCATTTTCTGGCACTTGAAGTGGCAGGGTTTCTTCCTCATCTTGGTCATAGGATATTTCAACCCAAACTTCATCTTCTCGGTTTTTGTAGGCGATTCCAAGGTATACAGAAGTGGTATGCTCTGAGATATTGTAGGAAGGCATTCCCTCGAAAAATCTAAGCTCTTCGTATTCTGGCTCTTCCTCTGCCCTGAGTGAAATAAACCTCGACTTCCCATCTAGCGTATAGCCCTCTTCATCCAGAAAATCGGCCAAGCCACTTTGAGAATTGTCTGATGGGATTCCGAATATAGGCTCTTTTAGGCTCAACTCCACAGGCAGTCTGCTGTCATTTATCGTGGTAGGCAGAGATATATATCTGTGGTTTACTGTATTTTCTCCTTTCCCATCTCCCAAATCAGCAGTAGTGGTATACTCCATCTTATAGATGAACTTCTCACCACCAACTGTGTCTGAGGCTACATCGAGGTAGCCCAGTCCCAATACTCTGGCAACATGATAATCCAATGCCAGCATTTCCAAAACATCCAAATTGGAGATATTCAGGCTGTCGGTGGGACCTTCTGCCGTAAATGGAATCGTCTCATTGGCCTTCGGGTTGTCAGCTGACTCACTCAATTCGAGATATTTGGTAAGAATATGTTCTATGCTTCGGTCGTCTTCATCATCATCTTCCTTCCCAAACCATTTGTCTTCGTAGTTCTTTTTACTAACGACCGCACTTCCATGAAACCTTTTCCAAGTCTCATCTACTGCTCCTAGCGTTGGCTCAAATCTTTCGTTAAATATCTCGCTATCAGTTGAGACTGCAAATTCTCCTATTGCCTGCCAATTTGATGTCTCCACAACTTCAGAATATAGATGGATTTGCACAGATTGCACGATGCAATTTTGAGCTGAAAATCTGACGCAAGAAAGGTTTTCGGCAGTCATCTGAATTGAGTCCTGCGAATTCATCTCAAAAGAATTTCGGCAGGCAATTCTAGGTTCTACCGAATTACCATCATCATATTTCACAATCCCTTCTGCTCGCACAATTGGATTGGCATTCTTGTTGGAGACATGCAGTGAAAACTGGAAAAATTCTTCCATAGGACACTGAACCTCGAGTATGTTGTTTCCATAGCTACTTATAAAAGAATAGCTGTCTGAGTTTGGGTTCGTAGTGGAAAGAATTTGATCATACCTTTCAGCATTATTGAACTTCAGGTAGAATACTCGTCCCGAAAAATAATAAATCCAGCGTCTCAAGCTGTTATCTACCGTTCTTGGTGGAATTCTGAAATTCACAGTGACCGACTGAGGGCTGTAAGATGCTTTGAAAATCCTCACAAAGTCATCGGCAGGGCGATTGAAGTTATGATTGTTGGAAGAATAATTCCCTTTGGGCAAGTGCAAACCACCAAGTGCACCTGCCAATGTCCATCTGAGATGAATCCCTACCGTGCTATCGTCCCCAGTTGAGCCAGCCACTTGGAGCTTAATATGTTCTGACTGTATATATGGGATTTTGATGGTTGTATCGAACTCACAAAGCTCTTGTGCCAAAAAGGAGAGGGGAGCTGTCTGTAGGTTTATAGATATTTGGGCAGGCTGAGGCTGTGCCGTACTTGTTATTTGGATTGTATTTGTATCATAATTGGCATCCCCATGCGGCACGGGCAACATTACTCTGCCGTTACACAACTTAGTGTCTTTGTATGTGTTATTCAAAACCCCACTAGTCTGAGTACTTCTTCCCTCTTTGTCCACTTCTGTTGTACCTGCAAATACCAACTGTCCATTTTTTGCATGAACTTTACTAATTGAAATCTTGAGTGCGTCATGTGATATGTGCCCAAACGATTTGTTGCGTCTAGCAATATTATTACCATAAGTAATGTATATCGAATCATTTCCCACCGTCATACCTACTTTAGCAGGAGCATTACTTGATATAAAGAACTTTTCCGCAGTAAGTATGGGTTCGCCTATAACACCAAAACGAAGCTTGCCAAGAAATCTTTCATTGCCTGACAAGCCCTCTCCCATTAGAAAAATAGAATCGTCCTCCTCATTGCTATCTGGATAGCATGCACTGGATATATACATGTTGGCTTCGGATATAAGAAAAGCATTTGAATCCGCCTCTAACAGCTCATCAACTCTTACTATAAATCCTCCTTTCACTATAGGTCGGGGAACGCCACCAGAAGGGCCACCAGGGTTGTCACTATAATTTGCCCTTCCATAAATTGCAAGACCGTACCCAGGAATCTCGCTGATACCAGATACTTGGCAATATTCTCCACTAAGTAAAGTTCGTTGCAACACCCCTCCGTCCGCATCTACCTTGTAGATTTCTGCAAAATATTCATTATTTGACTCTTGGTATTCGTTGACAATCGCAAATGTGTTTTGAGAAGGCATTCTAACCATGCCAATATGTGAGCCTATATAGGCAGTGTCTGTCTTTTTTGCCCACTCAAATCCTCCCTGCCCGTCTATTCTAGCTACAAACGCACCATTCTCATTTTCTCCACTTACCATAAATCCAGCTTCATCCCCTTGCAAAGCCAAAACGGTTTTAAAAATGCTAACTGTAGGATAGTAATTTCCATGTAGAAAGTTTCCTTGGGAATCAAAAAGAGAAATAGTCCCTTTTGGAGTGTCTTGCAAAGATTGCTGACCAACCACAAGCATTTTGCCATCAGTCGCCACTGCAACATCTGTAAAGGAGTTTGGCTTATTATTATAATACCTGTTTATAAAATCTAAACTCATAGTTCTATCTCTTTAATAGGTTGTAAATTGTTTTTTGTTATGTAGGTGCAGTGTTTTTCGATTTTGGCATGCAGTTTTGAGTCCATTCTCTTTACCTTCTCTTTCACGATAGACATGATTTTGGGTCTTGACTTCATTAGTCCCCATAAGTGCAAATAGTTTACTTCGTTCATGGCCTCATACATCGAACCTTTTCTCTTTACCAATTCTGGAGGAATCACATATTCTACTTTAGCATGATTTATATGGGCAAGCCCAGCCAAAAGGTGCTGTTCCACTACTATACTCTGCTCGTGAACACCATCTAATTGGGCTACTATTTTAGGCTTTCTTTCACAGGCATCGACCAGCTTCCATGCTTCTTCAAAATAAGTTTTTCTGAGTGAAACAGATTTAATACCTAATACCCCGCCATTAAAGGCAATGGGTGCGGCTTTGTAGCCGATTATTTTTTGCCCATTAAGAACTTTATCAAAATAGGGAATTTGCGGGGCATAACTCCAATCGAACCAACTTTCCCCTTCCTCCATCTGGCAGACTATATCGTAGTCGGAAGAAAACAGGGCAGTCATTTTCTTTTCATCCCGAAGGAAAACATCACCATCTATATGAATACTGCTCGGAGGCTCCAATTCAAGTGCCTTCAACTTGCCCATTGCCCACCAGCGAGTGTTTAGGCTGTCAATTGAACCCAAAGAAAGCAGTACTTCATCATAAGGAAGAACTTCAAAATATTCAGCACCTAAATCATCTGTATGCAATACTACTTTTTCACCAATTCTCTTTGCATAAATGAGTGAAAGCGCATTGAGCCAAAGTGCATTCGAGAGCCTGTCTTTGGGAAACCACGTGTTCTTCAGCATAGGCTTAGTCCACAATGAATGTACGATTCTCATAATTGTGTCTTTTTATGCTTCCAAAGTGACAATTTCTGATTTTTCAATTGAATAGTTTTTCCCATTCCATTTCTTGTACTCAAACTTGATTCTCATTTCGGCAGTAGGCATTCTGTGACTCCTATGCATTATCAAAGCCTGCGAGGCATCCGATGAGAGTAAAATTTGGAAATCACCTTCTTGTACATCCAATACCGAAATGCTACTTTCCAAAATGTTTTCAGGAATTTTAGGGTCATTGAAAGGCTCTGGATTTCTAATGAGTAGCGCAATTCTTTCGTTGGTGTTTGAGTTAATGATCCAGTTAAATTCGGTGGTCTCTGGGTCGCTGATGATGGGCAGCCCAAGCAATCCCTGCAACACACTCTCCAATGGTTCTGGGTAAGATATGGCTAAACTATCAGGCCGTGGGTCTCCCCCTAGTATACCAAATGCAGTTTCAATCCCCCCTTGCTCAATAGGATGGGATATATCGAAAATAGCCTCAATGCCCTGTTGCTCGTCTAAGATGTAGCTCTCTACTTGCTGAGTAAAATTTTCGTACCTAGAGGTTTGGAATACATAGTTATGCACCTCTACAGATGCTTCCTCATATTTGTTATTGATAATGACCGTATACAGCTTCTGTGGCTTCAGGCTCTTAAGTCTTACAGTTTGCTTCAAGCTTTTGGGCTTGATTGGCTCTCCCCCGCTCGAAGAGCACTCAGCACCTAGCTCGGCATTTTCATAAATATCTTTGTAGTTCTGCAACTGTTGTAGACTTGCTGGGACTGAATGACCTGCATCTGGTTTCCACTCTCCTTCTCCACCTGGAATTATTTGATTATCAATCTCAACTGGCAAAGGATAACTCAGTAAAACATTTTGTGTGGGGTCTTTCAAAAATATCTCCATTTTCCCATCTAGCAAGCTCATTTTTTTTCCTTCCTCTCCATAATCTGGCCACAATGATAGCATGTGGTAGGTAGAAGGGTTTTTGAAGAACAAGAGCAGTTCATTGTCTTTTCCTTCCGTGTCTTTTCCGTAAAACAGCGGTTTTGCCCTGTTCAAATCACCATTGGCATTGGGGTAAGAACGTTCGTAATCAATGTATTCTCTCAAAGTGGTAGGAGTGAGTCCATTATCGCTAGGAGTATAATGGCCCAATGGCCCTTTTGTCTGGAAGCTGTAATAATAATTGAACGGTGGGTGCTCTACCGCTCCATTGTCAACCGTGTCTTTCAACTGAAGATGAATATGATACTTAGTGTCTGGACGCCATATAGGAGCAACGGTTTTATTGATTGCCTCTGTACTTGCTTTTTCGTCTTTCTCAATAGCTTCAATGCCAGGTATGTGGAATTCGAAATCCGCTACTTGTACAGATTTCCAACAGACTTTATGAATCATGGTGTTGCATTTAAGGAAGCCATCATTGCTGCATATCCAATCTTGCTCTAGTAAAATTTCTTCGGCAGTGCTATTGAAAATGGACTGATCCATAGTATCGGGATATGCTGTTGCTCTGAGTTCTTCTACAATAAAAGTCTCATCAATAGATATACTTGGATTCGGAAGTGTGACAGAAGCACATGAGTTGAAATCCGAATCAGTAATTCCAAGGAGTTGTTCACGGCTACTTAGCCCAAAAAGTAGAATCTCTCCAGTAATTTGATTAACATTTATATCAATTCTGGCAGTACTTCCCAATTCTAGCTGCTTATGCCAAATTATATTAAAGTCAAAGTCCATTTTGAGGAGTTTTGTACTCGAATTCGGGTTACTCTGCCAGTAAGTAAGGTATAAGCAGCCTACCCCTTCTATCATTCTAAGTTCAATAGAATCGACATCATGAATATCTAAACGCTTTGACATGGCTACAGTGCCTATAGTTGCGGAACTGTCGAACTTGGATAAAAATATATAGTCCCCCTCTTTATCCTTTCCCGTCAGAATGTAGTGTGGGGTCTCTTGCAGTTCCATTTCTAGGGCAGTGGCAATCTCAATGTTTTTTTGTCCACTCCCCAATTTGGTAAACAGTTGCTGAGAAGAAATCTCCAAGTTCTGATTTAGCAGAATTAATGCGCCCTCGAAATTATTGTCTTTGATTCTCCTGCCGGCCAGCAATGCTCCATTGTCAAGGTTGCTGATTGTGAAGTTGTCAATAAATGAATAGATGCTGTTTCCATAATCGTTGTAAGACTGCAAATTGTTGGTTTTTAGTACTGTGCCATCCGAATTGAAGTGACATGCTTTTACAACAGCTGGATAAGATATTGCCATTGGGCCTGACATATAAGAATTCCTCAGTGCTATGATGGCAAATTCATCATTATCGCCTATCCTAGCAAAACCATACGAACTCCATGTATACTGGATTCCTATTCTTTTTGCCCAGATTACCTCGCCAGTCACAGGGTTCAATTTCGATACTTGTGCCAAATCATTTCCTTCTGGGCTATATGGGTTTACTGAAGACATATCGCAGGTGATGAAACCACTCCCGTCCTTACATATTTCTACTTGCCTTTTTCTGAAAGGCGAGGACTCCCCCTGATATCTTTTACTCCATAAGATGTTATTTTCTTCGTCAAACAAGGTGGCAATCCTTGCTCCTGATTTTACACCGACAGCTATCGTACTGCCATCACCAACAGCTTTATAGTCAGTATAATAAATGCCCTGAGAATTCTGAGAATCGGATATTTTCATAATCACCGACCCGTCATTCTCGTTGCTTCCATTGCATTGATGGTATGAAATCCCTTCTCTCTCCTCTTCTAACTGGAGCGATAGCATCATGTAAGTATCCAAATCGTTGGGGAATTCCGCATCTGTGTTTCCGTTGGCAAGGTAGGTCTCCAGAAACAGTTGTTCTATTTGCGCCTCAAGCCTTTCAATCAATCGGTTTCTCGAAACCCCTTCAGGCTCTATAATGATTTGGGATATGGGCTTATCCTTTTCATCATAGACAATTTCTATTTCAGAATTGCCTGATGAAATAGTTTCTTCATCGACCAGTTCAAACACCGTTTCTCCATTGATTTCGTCTATTACACTCTTCATGTACCTCACATGCAGGCTTTTTGCTCCGAATGAGAGTTTTACAGAGGTATGCCCTGCTGGTTCTGGCAGATTGATCTCAAGCGGATTCCCATTTGGGAATGTGAGTGACTGGGTAATACCCTCCGAATTGGGAACAGTCGAGGTAAATGCCCTGACACCTTCTTGGGCAATCAATCTGAAGTCAATATCTCCTTGGCTATAAAACTTATTTGCAGGGTAGATAGCATCTTCCCCCGCATTCTGCCAATCGGCACAGGCAGAGTCTGCCAGAGGTGTCTTGCAGAATAACGAAGCTGGAGTCATGCCCATTTGCTCTGGAACAAACCAGCCAGGCTTCTCCCTGCTCGGTATAGGAGAAGGGAGATTGCGTGAGTAACCTGAGCGTATTATATTCTTTTCCCTTTTTCTGCCAGTGCCCAACACTCATATTGGCATAGTCGGGTCTATCTCCAACAGCCAAACTTGTATCATTTATGATGGCATCATAAGGATGGTACTCTATCCATGATCCGCCTCCTTGGCCATTTTCTACCCAAGCCCTGATATTGACAGATTCGATAGAATAGCGATGAGTCACCTGCCTGAGATTCCGATTTGCGACTCTGGCTACCGGTGGGATTAAGTCTATGTAGTTGACTGGTGCGTTGTTGCGCCCGCCAATCTTCATGGAAGATTCGTTGGCAAACTCACTGTCTTGACTGACTGCATCTGGAAGCAGGGCTTTCGTAAACTGAATATCGATGTAGGTATCCAATGGAATTGTGTGCTCATCTAATATTTCACTAGCCAAAGGCAGAGTGGCAGAATATCTTAGTGGGTAATCTTTGCCCGTAAGCATATGAACCCCCTTCCCTTTTTGTGCCGCCAATTCAAGGTTCAACGGGGCGATTGGTGTTCTGTCCACCTGTCTGGACTTCTCCCATTTCAATTTGATATCGAAGCTCTTCCTTATTTTGACAAATCCAATTTTCACTCGCCCAGAGACTCTCAACTCTGCGTAAATCAAGTATGGTTTGGGTGCTTCTACGGAAAGTTTTCCATTGAAGGATACTCCCACTTTCAATTTCCATACTTTTACCTCAAGTCCTCCTCCAGCTTGGATGTAACCACCCATTTGCTTGTTCTGGAAGCTGATAAATCCACCAATTTCCAAGAACAAATAGGCTTTTACCCTTGCAGGACCAAATTTTTTGTTGAAAGTAAATTCAGTTTCTAGATCCAATTTCGATGCCTTTGGCAGAAAGCATTAGGTAACTCTTGGAAGTGATTAGGTTGAGTAGCCGTGAGGTAATCGGCTTCTCTTTTGTTCCGAAATTCACATACCAGGCCGAAGGGTTCTTGAAGAAAAAGCCCGCCTCAATATTGGCATAAAGACTAATAAGATCTCCACTGCTCTTCGGGATTTTGTAATCCGCACCCATGCCAATTTCTATGGAGTCGTCTCCATAGGCTATAAAAGCAAAGAAGGGAGGTTCCTCAGAACTGTCCAAACCTACCCTTTTGGAAATCACATTGCCCTTTCCCTCTAGCAGGAAGAGACTAGGGATGGACAGCAACAAAAACAGCTTGGATGAAAAGGCGTAGCCATCGTCATGAATGGTGGCCAGCGTGCGTTCCCGCCCCCAATGACACGGGATTTCGGGCATCGCCCGTATTTTCTGGGGTGCGAAATTTGCTGGGATGAACTCCTTTCGGGGGAACTTGATAGTAGTCATACCAAGTATTCTCTCCGCTTGTCAATCCAGCGGCCTCTTTATCTGCTATGTATCTAAAGCCTAAAAGCCCTCGGAATCCGTAGAATCCCAAACCCGTGGAAGCCAGTGGAATGGGCGTAGGCAAATCCACTTCAGCATCTACCAGAAAAGCAGGGTGTTTCGGATTTAGTTTCATGCTTGCCCGAGCAGAAATTCCTTGTTGAGGGAGTTTAAGGGTTACCTCGCCCTCGAAATCTTCTTTCTTCTTGCCATTGGGAAGTTCCTCGCCTGGTTGTGGAATAGTCAGGTATCCGTTGATGATTGCCTTGGCCGTTTCGGCACTGGCCGTTCCTGGAATAATGATATTTACCTCTATAGTTTGCAATACGAAATATGAATCGTGAGGGCCCTCATCTACCGTATAGAAATACTGCATTCCCTTTCCTTTGGCCTCCACTCCTAATGGCCCTAAGCCAATGGCGCCATCGAAACCTATGAAGTTGTATTTTCTGTCGTTTTTTTGATATGAACCAATATTTATTCCTGTAATTGCTACCGTGACTACTTCCAAGTCTAGCTTGAAATTGCTCGGCACGGGAATGGTTCCCGAAAGAATCTCAAAACTCCCATCACTGTAAATCCGCAGGCTGGGAATCTCAATCTGCTGACTGCCAATCATCTTATGCATCAGCGGATTCGTAAGTGTCACTTTGCATGAGGTTCCAATGAAGAATTCATCTTCTTCTTTTCCCAATTCCAGGGAGAGAATCTCCAAGTTCATGACATCTTTGATCTGAATCGGTGCAAAACCCTCTTTTTTGGAGGCCGTAAGTAGGAAGTCTCCATCTGCATCCAAATGTCCCTTGATTTGGACTTTGGCAGGCTTGTTTACATCTCCTTGCTTGCTGAATCTCGGAATGGTCAGTTCGCCTGCAATGATGGAGCTGACTACGGTGTTCTGTTTGAAAGTAATGTCGAATTTCTCGAAGCCTACGGTAAAGCCGTTTTCTCCGATTTTGGCGGTGAGCATGGGATTGGGACTATTGCCTACGGGCTCTAAAGCAATAGCTCCAGAAAGGCCACCTGTGCCTATTAATATATTATAACCTGCCAGTCGCATGGAATCGACATTGGTATTTTTAAACCATTTTTTTGGTAATGTAATAGAAGCTGATTCTGCATAAACCCCTCTGAAACTCTCATCTCTTCCATCCGCAATGGCTTCAGGAATACTCTCATCTGACTGCAAGTCGACTTTTAGTCCTTCAAACTCTATGAGCAAGCCTGTCTTTCCAATCATGGATTTTTGAAGCTCGAAACTATCAGCTTCCTCAAAACGAATGCCATCCGTAGTAGAAAATTGCAACGAACCTGCATTATATTTCAGAACAGATCTGTAAGGTTCTGGCAAGGGTGCATCTAACTCTATGTCGGGAATAGCTAAAGTAGCGGTATTGACTGGAACCAACCATTTGCGTGGAAATTGCAATCCCAAACTGATGTCTTCAATCTCAAAACGAACTCTAGGAAGTATCAGCCTATTCCAATCATTAGATGTAAAATTCTTAATCAAGCGTGAAAATATCTCAACTACTTTGTCAAAAGCGTCTTGAAATGGGTCATCCTTGAAGAAGAGTTGATAGACTACTTCAGCCAATGATGCACTCTCTTCTATATCTGATAGAATCCGAAGTAAAAAATCTATAATAGACTCGTCTTCATTGCGTGCAGGTAATGCTACTCCGTATTCGCCTTGAAATCTATCAATAAAATCTTGTAGGGCATCTATCTCTTCTTGAAAGCTGTACATTACCTCGAACAATAATAATTCTTTGCTAGAACCAGAAATATCAAGCAATATCTCAATGATTGAAACAATTGAATTGTCGAAGGATGAGAAATCAAACTGGCTTCTATATTTTAGAATTTCCCATTCATACTCCAGTTCAATAGGAATCTCAATACTCTCAGGAAATTCTCCAGGGTTGACTACAAGAGTCATTCCTCCAGTAGCTGGAATCTCAAACCCTATTTCTTTGAACAGAATCAGAGTCATTCTGTAAAAAGCATATTCTTGGTAATAGCCTTTATCTACTCGATAGTCCTTAAAGAATACCTGATTCAGTAATTCATCAACTGCCTCCCCAACGAAGGCCAGTTCTTGTGGGAACTGGTCGGCTGATATCAGCTGTTGGATACTTGGATAATAGGGGTTATTTTCAATCATGGTTTTGTGTTTTATAGGTTAATTCAGCTTCATATCTTTGATGCAGTCAGGGTAGCCGATCTGCTTCTCATCCAGCAGTTGCAGGTTTCCCGAATGGATTGGGATACTGTCCAGCTCGAAGCGTTCCAGCAACTCCAACTCGCAGAAGCACTCTGGAATGTAGGAGATGCCAGATGCCTTGATTGTCCTGAGTTCCTTTGCCTTCATGGCGGTGTTGAACAGGTTCTGGCCCATGACATGGCTCGCCTCTCGCAGGTGGGGCATCCGCTGAAGGTCCACGTCCGCATAGCCCCCCGAACCGTAGGCCAACTCCAGCACCAGTTTTTTGTGCCTGGGAATCTCCCTGCCCCACGTTTTCTTGTAGGAGTTGTAGTTGCTGTAGGGAAGGTAGGGGAAAGTCGGGGATTCTCGGTACAGCGCCAGGTGGGTCGCTGTGCGCATGCCATTCCTTCGCCCTCCATAGCTGTACCCGCTCGTAGCCTTCCAGGTCGTTCAGCTCCAGCCCATTCTCCCGTATGACGCCCCGGTAGTGGTCGGCTATCGGCCAGATGCTTCGGGGCTTGATCTGGGACGGATACTGAAGTACGCCCACGATGTATTCATAATAAATGCTGTCGTAGAGCGCCTGCTCCTCGGGCTTCTCTTTTGGGAGTGGAAATGAAGTGCCTCGTTTCTTGGCAACATACTCATTTACCTTCTTCCTTTCGGAATATGGCACTTGGTTGATGTCGTAGCTGAAGTAGTCGGCACTGGTCCCCGCCTCCTTCACATTATCCACCGACTCCAGGTAATCGTCATCCAAGTTCAGCAGGCGCAGGGGGAAGCCGTTCAGGTGGTCGGGCAGTTGCCTTGCCTGGGTTCTGTGCCATTCCAGCAATTCCAGATCCATGCTTGCCGACAGGTCGGGGAATGTCCTTACCTGAAAATCTCCGAAGTGGGAGAGCTGTCTGAGCGAGGACGCCTGCGAGAGGTCGGGGAACTCCGTGCCGAAGGACACATTATGGAACAGGGCGAACTCCAATGCCCTGAAACCGCCACTGCCCGCAATGGAGAGGTTCGGGGGCAACCATGCAAACCTCGGGCGACTGCTCACTCGGAGCAGGTCATTGACCCGCCTGTGGGGCGAGTGGCGGAGCGAGTCGCGCACCAGGTATGCCCAGGGCGTGCCAACCCGTGCGTACTCGTTGCCGATGTACATCTTGAGCTCCCTGAGCTTCTCCAGCCTGCGGATGCCCTCGGGCAGGTGGCTGACGAAGCAGTTCTCCAGCTCCAGCTTGCGCAGGTTCTTCATGTTTCCGATTTCTGGGGGGATGGAATCCACCAAGGCGTGGGTGAGGCGGATTTCATGCAGGCTCTCCATTCGGAAGACCTCGGAGAAGAAGCGGTGCTCGGCAAGGATGTTGTCTTTGAGGTGCGATTTGTGGGCATAAGAATATTCATAGTTGCTCAATATGCTGTCGGTATCGGTAATGGCAAGGTAGCCGAGTACCTTCTTGGCGAAGGCGGTTCGGTATTGCTTCTCGTAGGTACTGCTCAGTTGCTCCGAGCGGAACTCGAAGCGCCCTAGCTTCATTTTGGCGAAATCTTCGGGGTAGTCGAAGGCCAGCTTGTCCTCCCAGTTGGCGTGCGTATGCTTCAGGCGGAGTGTGCCCACGCTGTCCATCTCCAGCAACTGCTCGGGGATGGTGATTCTGTCATGCTCATCATGTATTTCAATCCCACCTATCTTATCTAATTTGGAAAGTATTAAATCCACCTCTTCCCTATAGGTGGAATCGGCAGTCAGCATTATGTAGTGAAGATTTTTAAATTGAGAGAGGTCAATCTGGTCATACATTCTGTAGTTGGCACTGTCAATTATAGAGCCGTCTGAGTCAATGGCTTGCAATAGCTGTCTTTCTGAATACGGATATATATATATGTAAACAGCTACTACATTTACAAAGTTATATAGTCCGTCAAAATTAGTATGATAAATATTTCCTTTCTCATCAAAGTCTATATTGATGTCCAAATAAAGTACATTTTCATTATCAATTTTTTCTTCCATGTATTTTAAATGAGATTCGTCCTTATACCTCATGTCGTATTTTACATAAGGGTAGTCATATCCTTCTGGCCATCCCTCCTCGTCCAGTTGCTTCCTAACCTCATCCAGTTCCTCCTCCGAATAGGGCTGGCAGGAGAGCATACAGGGCAGGGCAAGTAACAATACGAGCAGTCGGGGCAGTATATGTCTGGTCAGTTGGCTCATTTTGTTTTGGTGAATAGGTGTTTGAGTAAAGGTTTCATATACTCCTCTCCGAAATTACTAGTAATGTCCTGCATCGTTGTCATTCCATCTTCTTTTTTTTCTTCGAGCACAATTTTGATTGCTCCATCTTTTCGCACATACTTTTCCAGTTCCTTCTGATCTGGTAGAATAGGTTTAGGAATAGTCGATTCTAACTTTATTAGTTTGTTAGAACCTGTTTCTTTGTCTTTCCCTGCCATGGCAACTAGCAAAGCTCCCCACATTCCGGAAATTTCCGTGTTCCACAAGCTGTTTGGGTAGAACCAACTGTCTGCTACCAAATCGCTATGTACTACAATGCCTCCTTCTATGGTAGTGAGGAATCTTGCTTTTGCTCCAGCTCCCGCTTTTGCTTTAAAGTTGATGCTTGCCACGCTCAGCTCCGCATGCATTTTTAGTTGAATGTTCTCCATCTCGAAGATGTAATCAATCAGTAAGCCTTGAAAAAGGGAGAGGACTTGCAAGTTTTTTTCCGAAGCTATCGCGGTTAAGTGGGTGTTTAAGGTATTGTCTATAAAACGGGTGGAAGTATCTAGTACGGTGTCCAGCATTTCCATAATCGTCTCTAAGATGCTCACTTTCTCTAGCATTGTTTCTAAGGAAACCCCAGTTTCTGTTTGGATAGTCTCTACCTTATCTACTAAGTCAGACAGAATGTATTTTTTCTGTGCTTCCAGTTCGGGTGTGCCTGCATTTTCACTGAGTACTGTGGCCTCTCCCGCCTTTAGTCCCAGCTTCTCGAATTCTGCTTCCAGCCAAGTTTTATGAGTAGGAAGTGTGTCGGCATGATTGATTGCCAATTCCATTTTAGTGATGACGAACATCACTTTCATTAAATCCCAAGTACTGTTGTCGGAAAGAGTATAGCCAATATCTGCATAAAGTTGTAAAGAAAGCCCCGTTTCTTTTTTATTAGCTGAGCGAGTCATATCGACTTTTCCATATCTTGTAGATGCGCCTCTTTGTATGTGTGCTTCTGCGTAGGCCTTTCCATTTTGGGTATTTTTGTCTAACGTTTTGAACCCTTTAGATTTTAGGAGATTATTTATAAATGGTGCTTCCATTCGCTTGTAGAAGGAGCTTTTTTTGAAAATACTTAGAAATCCAGCTATGGATTTTAGTGCATTTGTGGTATCAGATAAATTTATCTGATTTAGTTTATTCAAGGATAGAATTGGGTCTCTTATTCCTTTTAAAACTTCATTTATTTCAAACCCCACGTCCAATTCAAAGACAACCTCCGTAGCAGATCCTAAATAGGTGTCTAATGAACCCGTAAAGGTGTAGAAAGAAATTTTCTTTTCTGATTCCCGTATGAATTGATCAAAGTTCGGATCTAAGTCTCGGGTTATTTCTTTATCTGATTTGTCTTTTACCAAATCGTAGGCGATTTCATACTTCATGCCAATGCCTCTCACGCCTGGGTTGCCAATGATACTTAGAAAAGGGAGGAATTTAGTGAGGTCAATTCTGAAAACTCCAAAAATCACTTTGAGCGCATAGCTGAAACCTGCTTGCCCTTCGGCAAAGCCCGTCAGTGATATGTTTTGCGGTACGCGAACTTTATGTTCTTCGTTATAGCAGTCAGCCATATCATACGGATAGCTGATATTCACTTCCACGCCCACGCCCATTTCGCCACTAATGTTGGCATCAGCCTGAAAAGCAGCTCCTGCAAAAAGCCCCAGCAGTTTATCTGCCGAAAAGAAAGGGGTGCTATCAGTCAGGCCGTTTTGCCATTGTTTGCTGTTTGCGTTGGGCTTCAGTTTACTGCCCTCTGGCTCTCGCTCTGCCCCATACGTAAGTGAGAGGTTTCCACCTGCATAAGCCTGTGCATATAATCCTGTGTAGAATTTCAGCTTGGTAATGTAATTCCACAAGTCTAGGTTCATGTTCTCCATAGCCGCCCTCATGGCAAAAGGCGCTGCGCCTGGAAAGAGCAGGGAGGCACCTGCAATGCTACCGTAAACAGCAGTACCCAAACATTGCGAAATGGGGTCGGCCCCCGTAATAGGTACTTCGCATTCTATGAGAGCCGAAAACTTTAGACCTGCCTTAAAATCAGCTCCAACAATAGCACCTACTCCTTTTTTGTTTTCATACTTACTGGTTCTTCCTGCTCCTATCAGGTATCCGCCTCCAATTCCTACATCAATTCCTCCTGCAATTTCTCCCATAAATACCAACTTAAGTACAGTATCTGCACTTTTTTCGGTATCTTTTCTATAAATCATGATGTCCCCCGTAAAATCTCCTCCGATAAAGCCCGCGGTGGCTCCTAACCGCACTCGAAAGCGATATCCCCAAGACCTTTCAAAGAAGATGGTTTCCACCGCTTCTTTTGTAAGTTTGTCTAATACATTTTCTGTTTGGCCTGCATTGGTAGCGTAATTTCTGCTACATGCCTGCCAGAGGCTTTCAGCGAATTGGCGAGAGGGAATCCATAAATAAGTAGGTTTATCTGTGGTTTCAGGGCGTATTTCCAATTGGATTTTACCTGCTACTACGTAGTTGTAGGCATTGACATCTGCTTGCTCTAAGGCATTTACGAATGTTTGATACACTACCTCTTGTGCTTCTTTAGAGTTGCTTGGCAGAGGGGTAGAAGGGTCTTCGATATAGGAGTCCACTATGTTGGTAGCTATCTCCGCATGATTGGGAGTAATCATTTCTAAGCCCGGTTTTGGATAGAGTGGGTAGTTGATATCTCGAGTTTTGGCGGGATGATTTGCCAACAACAACAAATGAACGCAGAAACGATAATAGGCAGGTGTACCTATGCCTACTTTCGGGTAATCGGAAATATCATTTGGCTTATCTGTCTTCCTTCCTTCTATTGTAATTATCTTGTTGTTGTCTAGATTTCTATCTCTGGACAGGATTTCCACATCCACGTCTTCAAAATAGTTATTTATGATTATTTCATTGATGTGATGATCCGTAGCGTTTTGTGGCATCCGCTTCAATTGTGAATACATATCAGGCATCGGCATTGCTCCATTTGACCACGTGTCTTTGAGAAACCTTGCCTCCACAAATCCTTTAATAGTGTACTCTCCGAGTAGTGATTCATCAAAAATCTCTTCTGCTTCCTCTGAGATTTGCTTATCTCTACTACCTGATAAGACGTAAACATAATACCACTTTGTTTTGCCTTGATTGCCTTTTATGCCTGTGTCAAACTTGACATATACAACATCTCCCAATTCTAGTTGGAAGAATTGGTACTGCTCTTTATTCTCTTCAAAATCCTCATAGGCTTTTGAACATACAGGAATATTGAACAGGTCGCTCGGAGTTACGTTCTGGTCCTCATCGGTAACAACTGTTAAGTGCTCTATCGGTTTTGCAGTTTCAAAATTGAGTATTACTTCGCCAGTATCCAGATCCACCCCTGAAATTTTTCTTACCTTTAAGTCTAGCTGTTGTAATGTTTTAGGGGTAAGAATACCATCAATATTTTCTGGTAGCGCATCAATAATGTCATGAAACCCTATAATTAACGCTTTTACATCTTCATCGAACGAGTCATTGATGGGTAGCCCTACTGCTATTCCGTTCAAATAATCAGTCTCTTCTGTATATTGAGACATCACTGTTTTTAGTGCCTTCCTCAACTGTCGGATACTAGCATCGTTATTCCCGCCTTTATCGCCTACCTTCAATTCTCGGTGTTCTCCCGTAACTATTTGTTGCAGCTTCTCTATTTCTGCAAAATACACACATTTCAGCCTTCCATAGGCATAGTCGAAAAAACTCTGTTCTGCAATCAATAAATCTTGTAAAGATTCTTGGCTAATGAAAATTGTCATGGCTGATTGTGTTTGCTTTTTGTTTGGTACAGTATTGCTATTATCGGTTGCAGACTTCTATTTTACTTTTCCGTATACGAATATTCCTGATTTTCTTGTGATGGAGATTGGTTCAGTTTGATTGGGCACTTCCTTAGCAAACCCTTTCAATGTTAATTCAAGTTGGTAAATTATCCCACTTTCTGAAGATGCCTTCCGAAATGCTCGCTTTATGACTCCCAAAAAAACAGGGTATTTTTCAGTTGAGAAATGGTCTTCTTTCAAATCTTTCAACTGGTCATATTGCGTTTTGCTGATTGATATTGAGTCGAATAAATCAGCGTTGAGCATTCTGGTAGTGGCCGTTCTTACTTGGTCTCCTACAAAAGAAAACGTAACTATATCATTGATTACCTCCTCGACTTCGCCATTAACTATTTCTTTTAGTTTCGCTCGGTCTGTTTTCTTTCTCAGACTCATTTTTATATCTTGAGTAGTGAGCGCCACAAGAAAGTTTGGATGCAGAATAGTGAAGTTTGAAGGAAGTTCTTTCTGTATAGTCAGTTCGTTTAATGAAGAATATATAATATCTACACTATTTGAGTAAATAAAAAACGTATAATTTGTAGCATCCCTTGCTACACCTATTGAGGGTAAAAACGACTGATTGGTATAGGTGGCTGATGTATTCTTTGCCTTTCCTGAATTAGAGGGGGAGTACACTCTTACCTCCGTTCTCACAATATTGTCTTGGAATTTGATTCCCTCAACCATATCGAATATTGGGAAAGTAAGGTCTAAAGGATGAGCATTCCTTTCAAGCAATCCTTCATTTATACTATCTCCACTGCCATCAGTTGTAAGTCTAATATTTTCTTCATTATTCCTAAGATCGAAACCTAAGCGAAGCATTGTGTAGCCTCCGACAAAATTTTCTGGCTTAATGGTAGAAGGGTCGCCTGCATTGTAATTTTGCAAGAATATCTTTATGGGAATACTATAGTCGAATTCCTCTATCTCTTTACTGACAATCTTCGTATCACTACCTTCTTTACGCTTTTTTGAGACAGTCAGCAGATTTCTATTGAAGAGCGCACCATCTTCACGGGTAGTTGCCTGATACTTCTGCAACACAGCGTTCAATCGGCTGAAACCTAAGTGTAATTCTATGAAATACAACTTATTGTTTTCATCTAAAGTCACTGATTCATTTTGCAGTGCATTCCTAATTAGACTACTATTTGAGTTTGCCAGATAGTTGATTGTATGGATAGGCCAGTTTTTCTCATATATTATATCTACTGTCTTTACTAGAGACATTGATG
This sequence comes from uncultured Cytophagales bacterium, assembly GCA_963729615.1. Taxonomy (GTDB): domain Bacteria; phylum Bacteroidota; class Bacteroidia; order Cytophagales; family Flammeovirgaceae; genus JBLIFI01. The sequence goes on along the minus strand of CAVSOI010000006.1, from coordinate 105,216 downwards.
AACCTTTTGCTATTAAAGCTATCGGATTTCTGCTATGGTTATATTCTTTGAAATAATCATACGAAAAACCTGTCTCATGCCTTATGTCAATATAAATTAGATTGCTCGTTTTGAATTTATCAGTTAAGCTTCTGGTAAGAGGCTCATTACTTATGAAGCCATCTATTTCCTTATTTATACCTACTTCTTTTACATCCCTTAGTAAATTGCCATAAAATGAAGAAGGATCAAAGTAGTGGAGAATTTCCTGCCTTGCCAATTCATCCAGACCAAGGTTCGTAATAGATGAAACATCAAGAATATTTTCTGATTTTCTCAAATTACCCAATGTATATTCATAACCGATTCTCTCACCTACTATTTCAAATCCAGCATCTAGGTGTGTAAATCCCGCAATAGAATCGCTTTGCCCCACAAACTCTCCGATAATCATTCCTGCATTGGCGATAGGCAACTGTATTTCATTATACTCATTATCAGACTCCATGTACTTACCTATTGATAAACCATCTGGATTCAGATATGAGTTTGTATCAGGGTCATAGTCATAGCCGAGATAACTCGCAAGTACATGGTTACTGGCTGAATCTCCAGTTGTATTCCATAATTCCTCTATTTTTTTCTTATCCCTATCAATTATTTTCTTTATATCTACAGGATTTAAATCAGGAGGCATTCTATCTACAAATGATTTACTGACAATTTCTGTATCAACCCCATTTATTTCCTCTAGCTGAATCAAAGAACTTTTCTTAATACCTCTAAATATGAAATAAGCTATGTAATCATATTCCCATTGTATTCTTTCTAATGGCTTAAGTAATATATTCACAAGATTAGGATGGTCTTTCATGGACTGTACCACCATAATTGATTTACTGGGAGCTGAAGCATAATGGACACTGGTTCCTGAAAATCTATGTGTACTCTGCAACCTATATTTGTCATTATTAATGATGCCAAAAGGCTTCTGATTACTAGGTCTTGATCATTCCAAGTGTCTTTATCTACAAAAAAATAGGTTGGTTGCTTAGGCATTTGAGATGTGTTGTGTTAATAATTGTCTTATGTTTCAATTTTTAAACTGTTATCAGAACAGTTTTCAAGAAATTCATATTGCTTTTAACGGTATTTGTATGTTGATTTTTTTATACGGTAAGGTATTGGAATGGAAAGAATATTCTTGGGAGGAAATATGATGCTATCATGTTTATAGGTTTGATTTGTGTTTATAAAAATAAACTTAAACAGACTTTTTTAGAATTACAAGTTATTCTCCTTTTTTTGAGACACTTTCTTAATGTACGTGCTTAGATATTCTTCTTGTCCTTTCTGAGGCTAGCAAATGGCACAAAATCCACAGTCCATTCCTTGGCTAATTGTCTATTTTTTGCAACTCCTCTAATTCCTTCCTTCCAATCTATCCGTTCCGTTTTTGGGTGCATGTATCAATTCGTCTGTTGATTTCCTTTCTTCTGTTGCTACTCTCAAACTGGCGGACATTCGCCAAATCACTTAATCTTCAATCTTATGAGAAAACAAAAGGTATATCCCAGAAACAAAAATACTGGCTTGAATAGAAAACAGGCTGGCAATCAGAAAAATCCAACCACACAAACAGAACGATTATGAAACCGACAGCAGAACAGCAGACGATATATGATTTTATCAAAGATGGAAAAGGGCACGGTATTGTGGATGCGGTGGCAGGCTCAGGCAAGACCACTGCCATTGTGCAAGCCTGCGGCATCATTCCAGAAGGAAAAACTGCTCTCTACTGTGCCTTCAACAAAAGTTTGGGTATAGAAGTGGGCAACAAATTCATAGGAAGCGACAGACCACCTCCCAAAATAAAAACTATCCATGCACTTGGGCATGAACTGCTCCATGGATTATGGAAGGGACAAAGAGCCAGGGTAGATATGTACAAACTGGGAAGGCTGACTTCTAAATTGGTGGAAGATGAACTGCAAACACATTGTGCCAGTTTTGTGGAAAACCATCCCAAAAATGGGAATGTGAGGAAGTATAAACTGGAGCAACGCTTCAAGACTGCCTTGGTGGAATTGGCCCAGAAAGTGCGTATCAGGTTGATGAAGCCGAACAAAAGTAATTTCGCCCAATTGGCGAAACAGTACCATATCCTCAATGAGAATGAATGGGACAAAGAATTGACCAATCCTCTATTCGAAGCCACCATCCAGCTACTGAAAAAAGCGAAGGAACAGGCGATTGATGAAAGAGTCATCGACTTTGAGGATATGCTTTGTCTTCCGCACGAGTTGGGTCTGGCATCAAGAAAGCAATATGACTTCATCTTCATAGATGAGTGCCAAGATCTTTCAGAGGCACAGTTGGAGACCATCTTCAAATTTGCCCATCGGCAGACAAGAGTGATGGCAGTGGGCGATCCATTTCAGTCAATCTATGGATTCACGGGCGCAAGCCCTGATTCCTTCAATGCAGTAAGAGGCAAATTGAATACTGCCAGAAAGAAGACCTTGCAGGAATTTGGATTGTCTCAATGCTTCCGATGTCCAATGGAAGTATTGGAATTGGCTTCTGTATATAGGGAAGGTTTATCATCCAACAAACAGCGGGATAATTCTGTAAAGTGGTTGAATAAATCGAAATTGGTTGCCAAACTCAGAGCTGGCGATTTAGTCATTGCCAGAAGTACTGCTTCCATAGAATCATTGGCATCCCAACTGATTGCCAAGGGCAAACCTGTGGACTATCAAAGGGGAACGCCCAGCGAGTTTGTCCAGAAACTGAGGCGATTGTTCATCAAAAGAGAACTGGACAGTCCAAAGTCATTTGAAAATCAGGAAGATTTATTCGACAGGGCATTCAGGCGTAACCTGAAATCTATCGAGGAGGATTTCCAAGACGAAAAAGACGATTCAAATCTCAATCAGGAAGCGGAAGCACTCAGAAAAAGAATAACCTTTCTGAAAGAGAGAATATCAGTATATGATGGTAATAAGAAGACTATTTCGGGATTGCTGGAATGGATTGGCAGGGCTTTCAAATCAAAGAAAGCCATCAGTCTTTCTACCATCCACAAAGTGAAGGGGCTGGAAGCCAACCGTGTTTTTATTCTCGATTATGACCTGCTTCCCATCCAAAGACAGGAACAACAGGATTGGGAAGTGGAACAGGAACGTAATCTGGTTTATGTGGCTTTGACAAGAGCCAAGGAGCAACTCTTTTTGGTGGATTCTGAATGAAAAATGAACCCAACGGCTTATTGGCTGTTGGGTTGTTTTCTTTTTTTTGAAAAATAATCATACTGATTTAGCGATTTGCAAATATATTCTTCCTACTTTTATGTAGCCTGAATACATGTATTGGGCTTTTTATTATTTGTTGTATTTCATCATGAGAAAAGCAGGAATAAGGTCATTCATAACTGAATTATTGCGTGGCTGATGGGATGATGTAGATTTTTTGATTGGATTGTTTGAAGTGGCAGAAATGGATTCCAGTCTGGAAAAACTTTGAATGGTAGTCGAAGCGGCTAGAAATTCAAAACCTCCATGCAAGGTGTATCATTTGATTACTGTTGCGTACACAGGGTTGTCTGACATATTCATCAAGGAGCTACCAATCAACCTTAAAGAAAATGCAAAGAATTCAAGAATGATTTATTGTGGCCTGAATGATTCCGATATTTGGTTCTCTGACAAGGAGGTGCAATGACTGCGAGAAAAAAGCCAGTATAATATGTAAGCCAGTGCAAAAAAGAGCGTAAATAGCTAATAGACTATTTCGCTCTTTTTTTCTGCTTTTGATTATCAAAAAATGACTTAGTTTTCTGCACATAGAAAGTTTGGGGAATAAAAACTGCAAACTTGTTCTAAAACAAAATAATTGTTAGTTATGCTCATTATTGAACAAGAATTGTCTGATAAGATTTCAAGAGGTGAAGTCTTTTTCTTTGTCGGCTCTGGCATCTCTTACCATTCTAATATTCCGTCTGCTGGTCAAGTTCTTTATGAGACAGCTAAGTGTGTTTTACCAACATCCGAAGAGTATTTTGAGGGAAATCAGAGAATCATTGACACACCTCTAGAATACAATATTCAACCTGAAGTTTTCTATGAGACTCTAATCAATATTACTGGTCATACTGAGGTTCTAGGATTTTGGAAATCTGTGGCAAAGACAAATTTTGAAAATCATAATTTGCCTTATTTATCTAACCTTAATCATAGATTTATAGTTGATTATTCCTTTAAAAATCATTTGCCTATTTTCACAGTCAATTTTGATACACTTTTTGAATCTACCTGTGAATTGTTTGGAATCACCTACGAAGTTATTATTCCAGAAATTGGAAAACACCGAGAATATGCAAAACTGATTGATGAAAACCGTGACAAACTCTATATATTCAAATTACATGGTTCCATCGAAATAGATGGTCAATACAGTTTAGATACATTATGTGTTACTATGACCAAAATAAGTTGTCCTGACCTAGGAATAGTAAAACTTATTCATGAGTTATGTACAAATAAACATATCACTTTTTTAGGGTATAGTGGCAGAGACATAGATTATTTCCCTAAGATAAAACTACTAAGTAAAGAGAAAAGACCTTATTGGCTAAACCCTAAAAACCAACAAGGCAATGGACTATATGAGGATACCCAAAAAAACTGCCGTCATATTGATGCTGTAGAGATTAATAGAATGCCAATAGATTTTTTTTCAAAAATAAAAAATGTCAAAAAAAATGATGATTCTTCAGTCGATAACTTATCACTGAAAAATATTTTCTGGCAACTGTCAGAAGATTTCAAGAACGACATAAAGCTCACAGAAGAAGTTAAAATATTACTCCATTCGGCTTTAAACCTTAAATTAAGCGCCTATAAGTACAGTTATGAAATTCTTGCAAAGCTAGCTTTGAACCATAATCTGCCTCCAAGACAACATATCATACTTCTGCTTAACTTGTCAGGTTCATGCCATGCGCTTTCCAAATTCGAAACATTAGGAAAACTCAGTAGACTTGTATCAAAAATATCTTTGCAAGATCCTACTTTCAAGCCATTTCATATCAATGCCCAATGTAACATTGCCGAATCAAATAGAATGTTGATAGCAAATATCGAAGGAGAGTTTGATCTTTTTTCAACGCTCAAAACCATTGTGTTATTTTTTTGGATTGCAGTACGCATTCGGAGGCCGGTCAATAAACTCAAAAAAATATTCCCCCTGCTGAATAGTGAGGAAATCAGAGCAATTCATGTCTCAATAGAACATCGTATACGTTTTTTGGCTATTATTCAGGGTGGGTTACTTCCCCTATCAAGGAAGCTAGTTGAATACAATCTTATTTTTTTGAGTGCAGGAATCAAAAAAAAATTGGAGAAATTATGGGAAAAACTGAATAAATCTAGTACGAAGTATGGTTATTCAGAAGGAGTGGCAAATGTAGTTAAATATATTACTAGAGTAGATTTTGACAGGCGATTTATAAATGAGGGAGAGAGAATTTTTGATTTAACTAAATCAACAACAGGGAAAGAACTTTTGAAAAAAAACCATGCTGAATACTACTTTAGCTTGGCAAATAATTCAAAGGATGAATCTGACAAAATCGCAAACTTAGAACAGGCGAGAATCAACTATATTACTTTTTATCAAGGTGGAATAAATAATCACAACTATCTAAATGCTGTAAAAGGATTATTAGGTTTAGCCAATACCAATGTTTTACTTGGAAAGCAACCTTTAACTCAACAGGAGTATCAACTCTTTCAAAATTCTATAGGGAAAGTAGAGGGAAAGTCATGGAAAAAACTATTCAAGAAAAAATTAAAAGCACTTAAACTGGATATGTACTCTTGATTTTTTTATCTAAAATGTGACTGAACACCCTGGCAAATGCTGTTTCAGCTTTTCTTTTTCATTATCATTTACTAGTCGGTTGCCAGATAGGTTTAGGATACTTAATTGACTTAGTTGATGCAGTGATTCTAAATTGCGTATGTTGTTATTATTAAGATATAATGTTTTTAAATTTTTCAACACTGATAGAGACGCTATGGACGTAATATTATTATTACTTAAGTCCAAAAATTCAAGTTGCAGAAAACACCTAAGTGAAGATATCTCACTTAGATTATTTTCGCTTATCAGTAATCTGTTAATTTGCAATAAACCTTCAATATTCAGATTAAATATTTTTGCTAAATTTTGGTCTTCTATCTGCCCTTTTTTTCTAAAAAGCCCTGACATGTTAGTTAGAATCTTAGAAGTTTCTTGATTCCAAATCATCTCAAAATAAAATTTAACTGTATCGCTCATCCCCCTAAAGTCAAAATTGGAAGTATATTGGATATTTTCTACTAAACTTAGAGCTAAAAAATATTCTAGTATGGATTTATGACCAAAAAAAAACTGATTCCTATATCTATTAAAGAAAGATTTGTTTCGTAGAATATTGCTATTGAGCGGAATTATCGCTGTATCAGCATATGCCTCTATTTCATCATTCGTAACAAAGAATTGATTATTTCTGGAAGATCTATTGAGATACATGTCCATACTTACTAGTTTGGAAAATCTTTCAACGGTCTTTTGGGCATCAGGGTTGAGGCTGTCTTTTTTACTCCAATGTTTTATTATATCTTCATATATTTGGTAGCTGTATTCATAATGAATGCTGGCGAGCGCTTTGATATTACTCAATATGAATGGACGATACTTGATATCCTCATGTTTGTCGATAATTTCTTGGTATTTTAATCTTACTGCACGCTTTTTGAAACGCTTTTTTAAATATGCTGTGATGTTTTGATCATTAAAATAAGATAGATACCACTTGTCGAAAGTATAGTTTTTATTGCCTGTTGACCCTTCTAGTACTGGAATGTTTGATATGCCAGGTTCCGAGGATTCCGAGTCGAAAAACTAAGTTCTGCAGGTTACAACAACTAACCTAAAGCCTGCACAAGCTTCTATAATTCTATCTAGTTCTGAACGATAATCTTCGATAGCACCCTTACTTTCATCGAAACCATCAAGTAAAGCGATTTTATTTATAGGGTTCTCAATGCTTTTTGCTACCTCAAGCGAGTCTACATTAATCAATTGTAGCAATACAAGTTCATAATGCTTGCCTAAAATATTGAAAACCTCAGCTTCATTGTGCTTAATATAGAGATTAAGCATATTTACTGTTTTTCCCATACCTGAGCCTGCCATAACGAATATGAACTTGTTTCTGGGTGGGTGCTTTATGTAAGACATTATCAAATCGAGCATTGTCTCTTCCCCAATAGGATTTGATAAAATAGATGGAGTCTCTTGGATAGAGTTGGGTACAAACCATTTGATATCCTCATCTATAGCAATTGCTATATTTCCAGTAGACTCCTTAACTTGTTCGTAATACTCTTCTTCTCGTAATATTTTTTTCCAAATAGGAGGAAAAGGCTTTCGATTTGCAAAATTAATCCGAGACGATTCAGAATCATATGATTGTCCAACTTTATATTGTGGCTTTTTAAAACACTCCAAGTATTCATTCCAATCTAGCTGATTGTCGCTCACATACCTACACATAGTATTGATAACAGACATTCTCAGCGTATCAAAAGGCATCTTCTCCTTTTTTAAAAGTTTATTCTTATAATCATTAAATCTACTTTGACTCAATTTGCCATACTTTATGTGTTTGCTACCAGTTTTATCAAGCTCATTAAGAAGAATTGATAGCTTGTCTTCTATTCTGCCAAGATCGTCCCATTCTAAATCTAAAAATAAGACTTTCTCTCCCTTGAGAGTATAAGCAACTTGATTGAAAAGATGAAGTATACACTCGTTTTCTACTTGTGTTTTACTCATATTCTACTTTTTTTAAAAAAATAAACAAATTAAGTATCTGATTTACAACCGCTTAATACACCAGTAATATACTAGTTTAATCACAGTAGTGAACCTCTCTTTTGCTCTAGTTTAGCGGAGTGTTCTTGATTGCTCTAGTGGTCAATCTTATATATCAAGAAAGACCTCTAACCAAGAACTTGTTCCAGTTGCCACAGTGGCACACAGCAATGCTAGTTATGCTGTCATCATTATCTCTGGTTGGCCACCAGAGTGTAAATGAAAGGAGGTATACCCCTTTCTTTCTTGCTAAAGTAGAGAATTCTTCTGTTTTAGCTCATTATTATCTTGCTAAACCATAGAAGCATGGCTAAATATTTAAGAGCCTTGACTTTCTTCTTTTTGGTGTCCGTTTTATCAGTTGGTACTCAGTCCTGTATGGATGAGGATATAATACCAATTGAAATACAACTGAGTACTAGTTCTGATACTCAGGATGATGACGAACCGACCGAAGAAGAGATTCCATAGGTAATAATAACTCAAGAGTAGGCTTAGAGCGGTCTACTCTTTTTTATATTGCCTCTTTTATATAAAATTGCTTTTTCAACTTACAAAAAATAATTATGCATATTCCTAATATTTTATTACTTCTTTTGTTGCTATTCAATTTTAGCCTATTGAATGCCAGACAAAGAAATACAACAAAATTAGACTCAATATTAGGATTAGCAAAACAGTATGAAAAAAACAAAGAAGGTAACCTTGCTATTGAATCTTATCAACAAGCATTTCGACAGGGATATGTCAATCGAAATTATGATTCTATAAGAATATTCGCCAAGCTGGCATCAGTGTTTAGTAAGCAACATGAATTTGATAGTAGCATCTATTACTACGATAAATCAATTGGGTTGGGAAGCCCAAAGTCTGACAGTCTCCTTCTTGGGATCATATATAACAATTACGGACAGGTCTTACACAATACCCAGAAGTATAAGCAAGCCATTCAAGCATATCAAAAGTCTATCAGTATTGTTAAAACAGCCGGCATTTCAAAACAGCTGGCGAATAGATATAGGAATATTGGTTTATCTTACAAAGAAACTGGTGCATTAACTGATGCAATTAGATTTTACTTAAAGGCTGAAGATTTATTTGTTCAATTGGCAGATACTGTTCAAATGGGTAGATGCTATAACTCTATTGGTAGTCTACACAGACTTCTAGAAGATATAGAACGTTCAAAATTTTTCTTTATAAAAGCCTCTCATTTATTTGAAATAACCAAACAGTACAAATTGTTAGTTAAATCGTATAACAATCTAGGCAACGCTTATCTAAGATGAAAATCAGTTAGACAGTTCAGAGTATTTCTATCACAAAGCTATAAAGTTAGCCGCAACTCATAATTATAAGCGCATTTATCTTACTATTCACAACTATGGAGAATTGCTTACCAAAAAAGGAGAACTTACTAAGGCAAAACATATATATTACAATATGCTAAGCTTGGCATCGGCAGACCAAAACAAATCTAGTATGGCCTACTCTGCAAATGCTCTTGGCAACATATTCTTTGAATTGGCTAGGTATGACAGTTCTAAAATATATTTGCAAACAGGTAGGGATTTATCCAGAGAAATTCATAACCCATATCTTCTTCGGAAAAATCTACTTTATAGCGCACAACTATTTCAACGACTCAAAGACTATCCGAAAGCCACTATTTTATATAAAGAACTTACAGCTATAAATAAAAAACTTTCCTTGCGTGAAAAGCATACGCAAAGATTGAATTATGAGGATGAGATAGGTGACCATGAACAGAATATACTGAACTCTGTAGAAGGGGAAATAGCAAAAGTGACATTAGAGAGTAAAGTGAAGACTTATATGCTTATAATTTCATCTCTGTTCATCATTATTTTTGCTGGGGTGGCTCTTTTCTTTGTTTACAAGAATAAACAAGAAAAAAAAGTAAACAGCCTTCTGCAAGAACGGAATAGTGTTATTACTACTCAAAAAAAAGAAATCAGACACCAGATGAGGTCTGGGCTGACTAGAATACATGGTGTATTATCAATATTGAAATTATCACTAGATAATCATATCATTATTAGAGAGGTTGAAAAAATTGAAACAATGATTTTTGCTTTATCATCTCTACAAGAACATATTTTTGGTCTCAATTATGATAGTGTAGAAAGATTAGAAGTAAAAGGTTATTTTGAGCGACTAGCTGATAAAATTTGTGACACTTATGGGGTATTGAAGAAAAGTGTGGAGTTTAATTTCAATATATTTTCGCTTACAATCGATATGGATACATTTATTCCAGTTGCTATGATTGCCAGCGAGTTGACATCAAATGCTCTTAAACATGCAAGAGCTCCTGCAGGAAGCCAGCTTAAGATCTACGTTTCAATACAAGAAATTGGCAGAAGAAGACTTATATTAAAAGTTGCTGATAATGGAATCAACTTGGCAAATCAAAACAAGGGGTATGGCTTGGATATCATAAGACTACTTCTGAAAGAAATAAATGGCACTCTAGATATAGACACCCAGAATGGTTCAATATATACAGTCAATATTAAATACAAAAAATGAATATTCTCATAGCAGAAGACAAAAAAATGCTTGCTGACGCATTGAAAAAACAAATTATTGCAATAGGAAGTGACAGGTTCAATGTGATGGGCATATGCGAAAGCGGGCTAGATGTTTTACATTTTGTTGATAATCAGTTGGTGGATTTGATTTTCATGGATATACAGCTCAAAGATGACAAGCTAGCTGGAATTAAGACAACAAAAAAACTAAACGGAACTCATCCAAAAATCATGGTTGTGTACCTTACTGGACTACCAGATAATGAAGTATATTCAATTGCGCTTTCACAGAGTAATTTTCTGAATTTCTTAACAAAGCCTTACAGCAATGCTTCACTAAGCAGAACTCTGGAACTTGCTTACCACAAATTCAACAATAGAGATTTCGACTCTATCTCTAGCGAACCAAAATTTGCTATGAGCCCAACAGGCGATGATTTAATTTATATTAGAGATGAAAGTGGAAAAGTGCGCCCTCTACATCTTGAAAATATTATGTACATTAAAACAGATGACCAATACATCTTGATTTATACATCCGAATCTACTTTTGTAAGAACTAGGACAAGTCTCAAAAAACTTTATGAATCAACCTTGAAATTCAACCCGCATTTTTTTCAGATTCATAGAAAATACCTTATCAATATAACTGCAATTGAATTTATCGATTGGGGGGTATCAAATTCGCATGTCAAACTGGAGCGAAAGAAAGAATCAATTGGTATTGGTGAGCAATACAGAAAAGCCTTCAAAGAATGCATTGACGGATTAATGCCATAAAAACAAAAACCAATCTAATTTCACGACAAAAAAACAGTCATTCACGACAAAGATTGTGCATTACACGAATATCTGTAAAATCTGACGAATAAAATATTGACTTTTAGGTAATAATTCAGAGGAGAACTCCTTGATTTTGTCCACTATTACTAACAATATTTCATGAGTCATCGTGAGTCAGACTTTTTTTTCTATCCACTTTATTATCCATTCAGAGATTATGAATGGAAGACTAAGCTATGGTGGGTGCCAATCATCCTTTTCATTCCAATATTCAATCTGATTATTTTATCTGGTTGGAAAATGAGTATAATGAAACGTCTGATTGATGGCCATTCTGATCCTTTGCCCTATCCAGAAGATATTCCGCAGTTCTTCAAGGATGGAATATTGCTATTCTTAGCAAAGGTATTCTATGTTATAATTCCTCTTTTAGTACTCTTTTTGTTTAAATCTGGGATAATGAGTATGTCAATTCTGCTTTTCGATTTTTCGAAAGGGGTATTTGTTGGAGACGGCCCTACATTGCGAGAAACAGCAGGTTTGCTGGTTGAGAAATTTGTTCTGTGGATATTGGTAACTGTCTTTTGGTATGTAGCAGGTTCTGCAATTTACACAGCGGGGAAAATACGCTATAGTGCTACAGAAAAAGTATCTGATTTATTCAATCTATTTTCAAATTTCATATTTATAGGCAGAAATATATCAGGATATATTAAGTCTTGGCTGTTTTCATTATTTCTGGCTGTCTTACTTTGCTCAATTGAATTTGTGCTTGGTAGGTATCCCTATGTGAATATTTTGTCACTTGTAATATGTGTTTTAGTCTATATATGGTCTACAGGCTATGAATATGGTTCTATTGGAAAAAAAGCTTATGAAAATGGACTTATTTAAATCCCTCCATACTAGTAGATATATTATATTTATTATATCTGCTAGCTTACTCTCATGCGAGAAAAAAACATTTGAGGTTGTTGATAACTATATTATTCTCAAGCCTAGAAGGTGGAAATCTATCTTGATAATTCTTTATCAATGGCGGGATTCTTCAACAAAGCGGAAGCTATTACCCTTATTGGCAACATCAATACAGAGCTTATCAAAAAAGCCATTCCAACTGGATTTTCTAAATTCAATGAGACTTGTGACAGCCTTACAGACTCCTATAGTTCCTTCAATCAAACAGCATTGAATAGAAAGTTTTACACAGGAAAAAGTAATGTTTATTCAGCTCCTATCAGAGAGATTCTTGATAGAATGGCGAGTTCGGAAAACACCTTTTCATCCAGCCATATCATATTTACTGATGGAGTAGTTTCCGTTAAAAAATTCCATCAGGAGATTGCTGTATTAAAATCAATATTAGCTGAATTCACGAAACAACAAGATGTGAACATTAGCATATATGCCTATAGAATGCCTTTTTCAGGAACCTACTATTCTCAACCTTCAAATAAAGAAGTAAAATCGTTGAATGTTGAAAGAAACTTTTATGCAATAGTTTTCAGCAAGCTGAAGCACTTAACATTTCTGAACAATCTTCTTGGACAGGAAAAGCAAATAGTAACTTATCAACATTTCAATGGTCATTATAATGGGGCAGTGCAACTATTACCCCAATACAAAAATACTCCAGTAGTAAACAACAATATAAATTTAACTCTAAATAGCAATGCTACATATGATAACATTCTAAATTTGAATTTAGTGATTACTGATACTTTAGGGAGAGAAATTGAAAAAAGCGATGTAATTACAGATGAAGAAACAATGACATTATCGTTCCATAAAAAAACACGCATACCTAATCGTTTTTTTATAAAATCTAAAAAAAACAACTATTTGTTTCCAAGCTGGGACTCACTTGATTATGCGATAGAGTCTGAACCAACAAGCGCCAAGACAATAGATCACTCTAAGACATTTCGTCTCAAATTATTATTAGAAGCATTTCAATATGTGATGAAAGACAGTCCTCTTCTGGAGAGCGAAGTACAGATTGATAGAAGCACAGAATTAGGTGTTGAAAGTATATATACATTATTCTTGGATGAACAACCTCAAAAGGTATGGTATAAATTGTATTTTTTGTTACTGATATTAGCAATTTTAAGCAGTGCTATCATTACTGTTGGATTCTACTTTATCAATACTGACAATTGGCAGTGGTTCAATTATAGCCACTACAAAAGCTGGGGAGTATTTCTGATTACAACATCCCTTTCCGTACTGGCGACTTCATTTTTAGTTATTATACTAACAGATTGTAAAGATTGCTTTGAGGAGATTTCTATCACAACAGCTATAAAACATAGCATTCTAAATGCAATATATACTGCAATTTTCTTTATTATTATTTCTCTTTTTCTGAAAGGGAAATCCAATAACTACGATAAACAAAGTGTTCCACTATAAATAAAAATACAATGCCAAAATGTTTTATATTCTCACTAGGAGGTAGCGGGGCAAGAGTCCTGAAATCATTCTTGCATCTATTGTCTGTAGGTGCAGGACTTCCCGAACATGAAGGTTGGGAGTTCGTACCAATTCTTGTTGATTTAGATGAGCAGAATGGAGACCTGACATCTTGCAAATCAATGTTAAATGTTTATCAGGAGCTACATGAAAAGTTAAATCCTTCTACGGTTGCTGACAGAAGACAATCTCCTAGCTTCAAACATAAAGTATCATCATTAAGTGGTGACGAGAATGACTTCACAATGCCCATTAATCTAACTAATAAGGATAACCTAAAAAAATTCATTGGGTATGACTCATTGAGAACAAATCTCGTTGATAATAAAGAGTTGTCACGTACTGCCGACCTATTGGATTTGCTGTATTCTGAAGATGAAATGTCAATGCAGTTGAGTTTTGGTTTTAAAGGACATCCCAATATAGGCTCAATGATTTTTAATCAGCTTACTTATTATGAAACTCATCAGAGTAAGCGTGTGTATAAAAATGAGATATTCAAAAAATTTATATCCTCCTATACAAGTAATGATAGAGTATTGGTTATTAGTAGCATATTCGGAGGAACTGGTGCTTCAGGATATCCTCATCTGATGAAAGTATTTAATGATTTAAGAAGTAATGTAACAAGCTTTAGTAATTTAAAAGTAGGTACTCTTTCAATGATGCCTTATTTCAAACTTGAAGATAAGAAAGGAAGTCATATTGACTATAGATCCTTTATAACAAAGACAAAAGCCGCATTACATTATTATCGAAGAAAAGTAAATAACATGAATGTCTCTTACTATGTAGGGGCTGAAAAATTGGAAACGGAGAAAGCAAATAATGAGGGGGGAGCGTCACAGAAAAATAGTGCTAACATTACTGAGCTAGTAGCAGCCACTTCTATCTTTCATTTTCTAGGCCTAAGTGATGAGCAAATTAAACTGGAAAAGGCAGATGACAACACCTACAGGTTTGGGGTAGAAAATAATGATATGAAGCAATTCAACTTATATTCTTTTGATGATTATACTAAGGATTTAATTGCTACGCCTTTGATATACATGTATTTCAATTATCAAATCAATCGTATCATTAATATAAAGTACAACCTAGAACATCCCGAACACAATGGTAGTTTTTTTACAAATTGTACATGGGGAGCAAACACAGAATTAGTCAATATTACTCGAAATGGACTATTTGGTCAAAAACAATTTGAACCATCATTTCTGAATACGGCTTTTTATGATACATATACAAATTATCTGCACCTTTTTTGGAAATGGCTGGAGGAAATATCTGAGAATGGAGATAATTCAATCTATTCATTTCTTCCCTTTAATTTAAATCCTAGGTTGGGCGCTTCAAAGATTAGACTCTCCCAAGCATGAATGTGAAAACGTACGAAACACAATACACGGAGGAGGTTTTGGTAAAACTCAGTTCCCTATTTCCGCAATTAAAGTACGTGACAATTATACTTGGATGACTTATAAGCCACCGCATCATGTAACTTTTGGGGATTTTTTACAGATTATGTCCAGAAGTGTACAGCATAGGAAGGCTGCTAATGATTTCAAGCAAGCTTTCCAGCACGAAGATCATGACCTAAGGATGGGGCTTCGTTTGACAGAGCTTATTTACAATGCCTGCCGTACTTTGCATTCTAAGATTAATTAAAATATAAAACAGCCAATAATGAGTATTTATCTATTCGAATCGGAAAAAAATAATGAAGCATCTCATGGGCACAGTCAAGCTGGCTGGCATCAGAGACATGTCTGGGATGATAATCAAATCTCAGATATTACAGATACTATGGGGGCTAGTGCATCCAGAATGATTACCTCGTATCCTACACCAACTGCTAGGCTTGAGTTTACTCGGGATGCTTTTATTTATTGCACTGAACACCCCAATGCTAAAAACACCAAATGGTTTGAAGGACTTTCTCACTGTCTAGATGTTTGGGAAATTCTTTTTTATTTTGATTTCTTCAAAGGAGAGATATCATTCAGAGAATGGTCGATAAATGATGTAAGACTTCTTGAGCAATCTTCAAGAGCTTCACATCACGAATTGGCAAAGATTCTATCTCTGTATTTCAACGAAGAGGATGGATTAGACAAGGTGTATCTCTTTTACTATTTACGTAGGGAAGGTGGAGATACGTATCGAGTGCCTTTCGCAGGTAGTAGTCCATATACAGGCTTCTTTACGACCCCAAGAGTATTGCCTAATGGATTGGGGATTCCTGAAAAAAATGGTACCTATTTTGGAGTTGGCGTCAGTAATGTCAGAGGACTCGAAGAAAGAAGTCCTGATTTTCAAAAATATTTTGTCAGGGCTGTGACAGCTGGTAATTTTCCGTTGATACAACATTATATTAATGCTGTTTTGCCAAACAGTTCCAACATTGGGGCTAGGGGGCTTATAGATTCTTACTTCTTCAGATTATGTTCCTCTCATAAATGAAGAGTCAGAGTCAATTGTTTTAGCGAGAGATTTTGAAATTAAAAAATCTAATATACCAACGGTTGATGACTTTCTTGGATATTATATGGTAGAGACAAATTTCGACTTAAACCCTACCCATTTTTATACTTTTACCCAAGAAGACACAAGGTTCATAATCCCCCTAAAGCAACAGCTTTTTGATTATGTATTACTGGATGCTGACGCCCAAGACGACACTAGTAGACTTATAAGTAACTGTGTTAGCATAGAAATCATACAGGGCAAGTCTAACAGATATGTTGATGTAAGTTTAGACTTGAATATAGAAGGTCAAAACAGGATATATAAAAGAAGATATCGAGTACAAGACAAACACGAGGCAAGAAACCTCAAGATGATTGGTGAAGGACATATACTAAAGTATGAATTCAGTCTTATGCTTTTTCCATTCTTCAAAACAGGCAATTCCACCATGGACAATTACTATTCAATTGGGCTTATAGACACAAACTTCAATCCCAAAAGCCGAGTAGCCTTGAGGTGCTTCGAAATAACTGATTCAGGTCTACTAGAAAAAAATACAGTTGCACATCAGCGTTGGCAAAAGGATTATATAGACCATGATGAAGGTAGTACTTATTATATAATAAATGGAGAGGGTGCTGGATTCGATTATATCATGCTAGACTTTATATTTACTGATGGTACGGAGATAGAAATGATGCTAATACCCAAGTGGAAGAAATTCAATATAGGTGCCACTGACCTACAATTTGCAGTAGATTTTGGTACTAGCAATATTTTTATTGCATATAAGCAAAATGACAATGTATTCAATCTGGATGTAGGTAATGACTTTCTTGTTGCTAGGCTTGATAAGAGTGGAGGTATTGTCCAATTATGTGATGATATTCATGTAACAGACTCTCATTCTGGAAAAATTGCTGAAATCCAGAGAAATGAATTTATACCTTCTCTACTAGATACTTCGGGGTATGGATTTCCTGTACAAACAGCACTATCAGAAAGTAAGGCTATTAATGGTCAGACTGAACTAATGGAGTTGATGGGAACAGTAAACATCCCATTCTCGTTAGCAAAATCTTATGATAGCAAATCAAACATCCATACTAACCTGAAATGGAAGCCTCTCCAGCAGGATAAAAAAAGAACCCGATTATTGATTCGTGAGCTACTATATCTAATTAAATTTAGATGCTTATCATCTAGCGGAAATCCGAATAATATTAAGCTATATTGGTTCTACCCATTAAGCATGCCTCTAGGACTCAAGCAAAACTTGGAAGAGGTCTGGAATGAAGAGAGTAAGAATGTTCTAGGCAGTGTTCAAGTGATTGACCTTACAGAGTCAGAAACTCCAGTAGATAACTATAGATACAAAGCAAGTGGAACAATTGCTCATATTGATATAGGAGGTGGAACATCCGATATACTAATCAAGAGTGGTACGGAGGGGGTCATATTTGCGAATTCTTGCACATTTGCAGGAAATGCTCTTTTTGGAGATCTTTTTCCTGATGAGCCTAGGACAAATGGCTTTATTCTACAGTTCCTTCCAGTATTGAAAAAGTCTCTAGAAGATAAGATAAGTGCATGCAAATCAAAACAGGATGTAGTCGGCAAAGACTTGTTGGAGAAACAAAAACAATTGTTGGAGAACTTTGAGAGTGATCCATCAGTATCGTCTGAAGACATAGTGCCAATGCTTTTTCATCTTGGCATGTCAGACAAAATAAAAAATGAATACACGAACTTCAGGCTTCCAATACTTTTTTTCTTTTGCGCACTAATTTATCATGTAGCGCAAATTTTCCGAGATAAGTTTACTGGAGAAATACCTTTTGACATCACATTCAGTGGAAATGGATGTAAGGTGTTTGAGATGCTAGACAATGGGCTTACTACAAGTTATCAAGGAGTTTTAGCAGGAATTGCTACACAAATATTCAAGCGGACACTAAACAAGGCTAGTATTGAGAAACTGAATCATCGTAAAGGATTGATCATGCTACACAAAATGGATGAACCCAAAGCTGCTACAGCAAAGGGGGCATTAGAAAGGCTGAGGAAGAGCAGTGAACTTCTGACAGGAGGTGTGATGGATCCTAATAAAACCGCTCCATTTCTAGGAGAGAATCTAGTAGATGAAAATAATAAAAGTGTATCCCCTAATAGTTTTGGGGATTTACACAGACTGAAGCCCAGTAATGACA
The DNA here is from genome assembly GCA_963729615.1 of uncultured Cytophagales bacterium. Classification (GTDB taxonomy): domain Bacteria; phylum Bacteroidota; class Bacteroidia; order Cytophagales; family Flammeovirgaceae; genus JBLIFI01. Next base: position 86,822 of record CAVSOI010000006.1, on the reverse strand, counting down.
GTGAGTATAAAAAATTCATTAATCTATTTTTTGACCTGTATAATGAAGTGGATTTCAAAGAACGCTTTACAATACAGCTTACACAACAAGAAAGAGATGAGCTTAAAAATCATCTCGTGCAAAATGAATCTATATACTTTAGTCGAACCCTACCCATACAAGAAGGGAAAGGAAGAGTGGCTGAAGAAAGGCTCAAAGAAACAGTGTTCTTTTATTCTATTTCTGGGGCTTTATTCGATATGTCCAAACATCTATCAGACCGAAAATAACATGCCTGCCGTAAATTTCAAATCAGGTATACTCAAGCTAATGTTGACAGCTATTATTATTTTCAACACTGTCGACTTGAACTCACAAGTTCAAGTCGACAGTGTTGAAATAAGCCTATTCAAAAAAATGCTAGATTCTTCATATAAGGAGATTGACGAGGAAAATGACGTGATGGCCTTGAAGAAGCATTTGAGTAGATATTTTTTTATTGAAAATGATACCTACAAACTTGTACAAGATACTGCAACAATATTGGTAAGAGTTCCATTATTTGGTATGAATAGCTATCAATCATTGTATGACAGTCTAAGAACTTCGGGCGCAATTAATTACAGGCATATAAATCAACTTTTGAAATATCTAGAAGATAAATCCCAGAGGAGAATAACATCTTCTGAGATAAATAATAGTGAATTGGAGATGAAAGAAATAACATGGTTATATGCAATATTTTCATTATTGGTAGTTATTCTATCAATAGTTTGTTATTTGTTATATAGACTTAGTACTACTTCTAAAGAGAAGAATAAACTCCTTGAGAAAATTTTAGATAACCAAAAACATGCAAAAAAATTAGATGAAAGTATTGCTTTGGAGTATGAAGATTTGAAGAAAAAAATATTACTTATATCTGGAGTGATATTCAAAGAAGAGAACAAAAAAAATAAGCCAATTCATCCTATTAAGGAGAAATTGACTCCCATTAAAACAATGAGTAAAGAGTTTGAAATAAATACCTATTACTTAGATGTCCAGAACGAAACATTCTTTTTGGTAAAAGAACCTTCATACCTTACTCCATTTATGATTGAAACAATTAAAGAAAACCCATTCAAAGCTACACTATCTTTCCATGCTAAACTGAAACCTCTTCAAGGAGCCAACATAAGAAGAAAGATTTTATGGTGCGTTGAAGATGGCTATTTCGATCAAAGATGGAGTGTTATGCCAGAATATGAGCCAGGACTTGTTGTAAAAAGCAATTCTAATGGACAATGGGAACTAATGGAAAAAATTAGATGGAAAAAATAGAAGAAATACAGCTTTTAATGAGTCGCCTTCAAGAGGTACTTGAAAACATCACTTATCTATATACTCAAATTAATAAATCTATGACACATGAGGTTAAGTTTTCAATGGCACTTGAGGACTTCACTGAACAACATGAATCTAGAGGGGACGCACTAACAAAGCTTGTTGGGGCTATTACAAGTGACAAAGACTTACTAGAAAAAGTTTTTAGACGAATTTCTATTCTTTTAGATAATTTAGATGAATCCAGTAACCGATTTGTCCAAGAGCATAATGAGGTACTTCGCAAGCTTTATGCGGAAACATTGGCTCAGATAAGAACATTTAAAGCTGTATTTGAAAAAGAAATTCGACTTACAGATAAAGCAGTGAATGAATTAAGCCGAACTTCTCATCAGAGTATTATTGTTCAAATCAATAAAATTGGAGAAATACACGAGCAAATATCTTCGTTCAAAGACTACACAACTTTGTTGGAGGTAATAGTAACTAGTATCCAACAGGTTCAAGACTTTTCAAAATCAAATCATAATTATTTAACGGTTATATGTGATGAATTGGGCAGGATTTCACGCAATAGAATACACCATCATCTCACTAATATTTTGCTTTTGCTTATTCTCGCCAGCCTACTTGCTTTTGCATATCTGAAAAAGCCACCTAATGAACTGGTAGATAGAAATATGGTAGAATTCGAGAAAAAGACAAATTTATTGGGAATTTATCGTTGGACTTTAGATTTAGACGGATGGAGAACAGATGAGTATGATTTGATAATCACAAGAGAGCAGCGAAAGAATGACACTATATTTTTTCATTACAACCTCAACGGCTTGAATGTAGAATTGAAAAATAGAACAGGATTTTTGTATCAAAGTAATATAAGCTTCGATAGTCTGCCATATACACAGATATATTTAGGTCAATTGAACACTACTGATTCTTCGATACTTGCAATATCTAACCTACCCTCTTGGAAAATAAGCTATAGATAGATATTATTTTATACAGTAATCCCCCATTTGGGTCAGTTGTGTTTTACCACAGTCTCTTGAACAATCTTTGATTTTCTTGCTCATGGCTTTCAGAATAGCTTCCTTTCTGCAACCTTAATTTTTTGAGGTTGAATCCTTATTCTATCACCAAAAACCGAAGTAATAATTCTAAGTATGTCATTATATTCGGATAATTGAATAAATTGAAATGTCTTTTCCTCATTAGTAGAGTTGAATTTCGTAGATGGCGTGGTTTTTCCCTCAAAAGACATTGTCCCATTAGGATGCAATATAATTCAAAAGTAAGGCAAACCTGCCTCATTGAGTTTGTCATTTAACCATTTCGTGCTTTTTTCATCTTCTATGCTTGCAGGTATCGAATTCACATTTCATGGTTTAGAAATAATAGTATTAGCATCAAGAATATTGATTCTGAGACCTTTCCCGTCATTTCAATCATTTACTACTCTAATATTGGGCTTCAATATCGTTAGCGATTCTATTTTTCAGTACACATCTTTAAACTCATGAATAGTAGGCTTATTGAACCTGGTTTTTAATGCATCTAATAATTGTGCAAATTCCTGAAAACCTAATGCGTCATTCAATTCTTGACTAGAATGGTTTGATAATAATAAATGATCTGTACTATTAACAGGTCATTCAGATTCTCTATCAATTATATTAATCATTTTTAGTTTTTTTGAAAGAATAAATAATTCACAAGAACAAACCTGTCCAACTTCGATACTTAAGAGTTTACGTTTTTATGTAAATCTCAATTTGCGAATAACTAATTTTAGGATTGTAAAATACTTCTTTTTGGCTACCCCATCTTATTACAACAGTAATTTTGACTTCTTTCTAAAGAATTACTTTCACAACTAATTGGTCATCAAAATTGGACAAGTCTAATGATTATAAGAATTTCAGAAAGTTTGTCAAAAATCTAAAGTGCAATAGTCTAAATAGCTCTTTGCGACCCGAATAAAAAGTCAGGAGAAGAAAGTCAACTGCATTTTCAGCGGTCGGACTCTGATGACTCATGGATTCATGGGCGAATTGTCTGCTTTCGAGATATTCTCTATTATGTTGGATTTACACGCTTTCTTTCTGCAAAAGGGCAAAATTGACTATTTGCAGGTGTTCAATCGCAAAAGTGCTCTTTCCGCTTTAAAACTGGACTAGTTAAGCAGTGAGTTTAAAGTTATAAAATTCATTTGGTGTTTTCATATCCAGTGCTGAATGTGGTGCATATTGATTATACTCATCCACCCAATTCTGTATCTGCTCATAGACTGTTTGAGGGCAGTCCAGACAGTTCTCATAAACGTAATCTCTTTTGAAAGTTCCATTAAATGCTTCGCACATTCCATTCGACTGTGGCGAATAGGTTGGCGTATTGCAGTCTTCTATCCCCCATTTTTCTATCTGGCTTTTCAGCTTCTTCTCAATATACTCAGGCCCATTGTCATGCAAGAATTGGAGTTCACCCTTTTTTGGCAAGCTATCTCCAAAACGGCTAAATATAGCCTCTTGGAGCATAAATTCAATGTCGCAGGCCTGCATGTGGAGCCCCGCTTTCCATGCAATGATTGAACGGTCACAGCAATCCACTATATACGTGATGCGGAGCTTCTGGCCATTCCAGCATTTGACGGATGTAATATCGCTTGCCCATCTAGTATTGGATTTCTCGACAGCTATCTTTCCCGTATGCGGGCGACTTGCTCCCCTAGGGCGGTTTCGCTTGATCAGCAGGCCTTCCTCTTTCATGAATTTATGCACCATATATCTGGACAATTCCATCTTGTGGTCACGCTTCAATATTGCCCTTACCCTTGGGACACCGTAGGTCGCCCTCTTTCCTGTAATCTCCCGAATCGCTTTTTTCGCACCCCCTTCCAGTTCCTTGCGTGGCTTTCGCTTCCTGTCGGGGCAGGCTTTTGGCTTGTAATACACCGTTGATTTGGCTATACCCAATGCCTTGATTGCCCTGTTCATGCTCACTTGGTATTGTTGGGATATCGATTCAACCTCTTGTTTCGTTGTGCGTCCCATTCCAACTTTTTTTTTAAGATTTTGATGTCCAAGGTAGCCTCCCCCAAGGCTTTCTTGAGTTCATCGTTCCGTCTCCTGAGCATCTCCAGCTCTGATTTGGAATGTAGCTCTCCCTCGTTTCTGATTCCCATGACTGCTCCTGATTTTGCGTCTGAACGCCATTTGTAGAGTTGGCTGGCGATTCACCCGTGCCTACGGCAATATTCTGGGCAAGATAAGCCAGAACCCTCCCAATCTTCCACTATGGAAGCTTTTTGTGTGGAAGTTAGTATCCTTCTGCCACCTGCTGTTGTCCGCGCATTTTTCAATAATTCTTCGACCATCTTGTTTTCTGGTTTACACTACAAAACCAGTCCAACTTTTAAAGCAGTTAAGAACATTCTATGTACATAGAATTACTAGTTTCGTACATAAAAAAAGATGCCTATTCGGATATTTTGTTATAGCATAAAACATATCCATGCAATATTCTACCTCTTAATATATCAAGTACTGCGTCTGATTCTTTGTATTCCGAAAAGTCCAAATAATAAAGTTTATTGTCAAAGTACTCATCTAAATCATGATTGCGATTCTTCAGCCATGCAAACATCTTAATATGATTCACAAATCTTTTAAGTTGAACGAATTCGATTACTATTTCGACTTTGTTCTTTTCCAAAGCTCTTTGAACATACGAAGGAAGCTTGGTATTGACTAAGACTGAACCATGAAACGTTTCATTACTGATATTGAAAAAATCAGCTTGGATGAAATTTAAGTTAGACAAATCACAGAAAACAAGATTAGTATTTTTAAATTGTGTTCCTTTGAAGCTAGTCGTTGAAGAGAATGGTTTATATAAATCATCAACAATATTAAATAGACTTTCTAAATACCCTATATACTCTCCTGAAACAACCCATTCGCCATTTTTATTCAATGTATCAGGATACATGTCTATCATTTTGACAAAGCTTCTGTAACTATCTAATTCGAAGCGATTAAATTCACTATCATCATGACCAAAGATAGCTTCTGAAAAAATGGCGTTATCTAGAATAGCTCCTGAAAAACTGGTATTTTGTAAAATACTTTTTCTAAAATTTGCACCTCTTAAACTCATATTACTTAACTGTAAATCCCTCAAACTAAGTTGAGCAAAGTTGTTTCCAGATGGCTGTATAGAGGTATATATTTTTAGTGCATCTTCTCTTTGACCACCACGTATGTCATCATTGAATACTAAGTCCTTGATTTTCTCATAGCGGCTTATACTGTCTTGTGTAGCAAACATCTCGGTTTGTTTTTCAATCAATTCATTTTGCTTCAGTATCAATGAACTCCCTAGTAATGTAGCAAAACCACCGAAGAAGAGTAAACCAGTTTGAAACATCCAATTTCTTGTTCTTGTCCATGAATACCATGCAGCAATAGCTCTCACACCTTTCTCAAATTCTTGATTTGCTTTACCATATTCAAAAGAGGCAGAATGACCTAAGCTCTTAGCAAAATGTCCTGAAATATCTTCTATTTTTTTGTGATAAGATTTGAAAATAAATTGCAGTATTTGGTGGCGATAAGCAATGATTAGTACACAAATAAGTAATAGTGGTATTCCTAAAATCACAAGAATAGTTACTAAGCTCTCACTTTCTTTGGCTATTTGAAATGCTCCCCAGATTGATAGTGGCACTCCAAATGCCAAGGTGACAACCACTGTCAAAAACACAATACCTATATCCGTTTTTCTTTTGCTATTTTGAGTGGAGTCATGCTGTTTAGTTGTATTTTGTTTTTCCATATCATTAATTCTATGTAGTAAGATTTATCATCCACTCACCCCATTTACAAATGTCTCGACAAAACTGAAAATCTTATTGGTGATGCGTTCCGCTGTGGTGGCTCGCTCTTTGAGTTTGGGGCGTTCGTGCATCATGCCAATTACATCATCTCGAAGGGGTTTCTTCTCGGTGAATAAGTAATCGCCTATAACCTCTTCCAACTGCTCAATATTTAGTGCTTCATCTGTGCTGATATTACTCAGGGCTTGTAGGCGTTCTGCGTTCCAGAATTCGTCAAAGGCTTCAGGAATGTCGTCTGTATCTTCAATGTGAGGCAAATTCTCTCTGATGAATTTCTCAATTAATTCTTTCTTGCTTCTGAGCGTTGCTTCGCCAGCCACTAACTCGACCAAAGCTTTCTGTTGTTTCTCTCGTTCTTCTTGTGGTGCATCTTTCAGCTTGGCAAGTAGCTTGAGAATGTAGGCGACATTGATTTCATCTCGATGAATTAGCTCTAGTTCAAAATCTATATCGCCCAAAATGGAGACTTTTTCCTTCTGATTGTCTTGTTTTGCTTTATCGTATAAATCGAGGTATTTGCTCTTGTAGTCTTCAAAAGACTGCTCCCCCATAGAGAGGTCTTCAAAACTAAATTCGGTGAAGGTATTCAGTACATTTCTGAGGCGCATCAATTCCCTGAAAGCCTTCACAGATGCAAGTTCCTCATCTTCGCTTGGCAGGTCATCTACACTTTTGACTGTAGGAGCAATCTGAATCAATTCAATAAAAGCCTTATTGAACTTGGTTACATAATCTTCATAAGGCTCTACAAGAATAATATCTTTTGCATCCTTGTTAGAGAACAATGCAATGGCATCATCCGTAGCATCTTTCAAATTCCTGAAACAGACAATATTGCCTTGTGATTTGAGTTCATTCAGGATTCGGTTGGTGCGAGAAAATGCTTGAATCAGTCCATGATACTGCAAATTCTTATCTACATAGAGCGTATTGAGGTGCTTGCTGTCAAAACCTGTCAGGAACATATTGACAACCAACAATACATCTATCTGTTGGCTTTTCACTCGTTTGGCTACATCGTTGTAATAATTATAAAACGATTGACTGTCTTTGGTGGTGTAATTCGTGCTGAACTCTTGATTATAGTCTCCAATGAAACTTTCTAAATGGTCTCTACTGTGTTTGGTGTTGTATTCTGATTGAGGTTCTGCAACCATTAGAAGGTCTTCATCTTCTATAAATCCTACGGCATCTTTATCGTCTTCATTGGCTTGATAAGAGAAAATAGTAGCTATTCGTAAATCATGTAATCCCTCTTGTTTTTTCTGATGCAGTAATTGATAATATTCTATGAGTGTAGGAATGCCCGATACACAAAAAATAGAAGTAAACTGTCTGTTATGCGTTTTCCGCTCATGATTGGCAATGATATAATCCGTAATATTCCCCAAACGAACAGGGGAATTCATTACCTCTTTTTCATCAATCGCTTCCACTTCAATGTCCAGAATGTGGTCTTTCCTTTTGAATGTGCGGATATATTCCACCGAAAATTTTAGAACATTCTGGTCTTTAATGGCATTTGTAATCACATATTTATGTAAGCACTTGTCAAATAGCATGGTAGTAGTCCGTTTTCCGTAGCTATTCTTGCCTGCGTTTTTCTCAAAAATGGGTGTTCCTGTAAAGCCGAACATTTGGCAGTCTCCAAAGAAGTTCTTAATTGCCTCATGTGTTTTACCAAACTGGCTACGGTGGCATTCATCGAAAATGAATACGACTCGCTCATTTTGGAGGAGCTTGCATTTTACCCAAAAACCTTGTTTTGGAAATGGCAGTATTGAGTTTCTGAATGGTAGTGACAATCAACTTTTGGTCTCCTGCCAACTGCCTTACTAAAGTATGTGTATTGCTTGTTCCGTCTATGCTCCCTTTACTAAAACTGTTGAATTCTTTGGTAGTCTGATAATCTAAATCTTTCCTATCTACCACAAAAACTACCTTGTGTACATGGGGGAGATTGGTGAGAATTTGGGCAGTTTTGAAAGAAGTGAGCGTTTTACCCGAACCTGTAGTATGCCAAATATAGCCGAAATCGGTAGTGGTTTTCACTCGCTCCACAATTGCCTCTGTAGCATAAAACTGGTAAGGGCGCAATACCATCAGGTTTTTTTGCGACTCATTCAGCACTACATATTTGGTAATCATTTTGGAGAGGTGGCAAGGCTCTAAGAAAATAGAAGCAAAATCTGACAACTGCCTGATGTGTTTGTTCTCCGAATCTGCCCAATAGAAGGTTTGTTTGAAGGAACGAGCTTTCAGCATTGTATTGGCATAATACTTTGTATTTACGCCATTACTAATCACAAAAATCTGGATGAACTGAAACAAACCATGACCTGCTCCATAGGAATGCCTTTCGTAGCGATTAATTTGGTTAAAAGCTTCTTTCAACTCCAACCCTCTTCTTTTTAGTTCGATTTGGGCTAAAGGCAAGCCGTTGATGAGAATGGTTACATCATAGCGAGTTTTGAAAGTGCCTTCCATTTTTACCTGTTGCGTAACCTGAAACTCGTTTTTACACCAATGGATTTGGTTGATTAGTTCCACGGTTTTGCCCTCGCCTTGCTCATTAGTGTAAGGCACTCTGTCTCTCAGAAGCTTAGCACGCTTAAAAATGTTCCCTTTATTGATAAAGTTGAGAATCTGCTTGAAATCCCCCTCGCTCAAAACAACTTTGTTATGTTTCTCTAGCTGAGTTTTTAGGTTCGTCAGTAAGTCTTGCTCATTTCGGATAATGACCTTCTCATAGCCTAGCTTTTGTAGCTGTTCCACCAAATTATTCTCAAGTATTTGTTCGGGCTGTGTGGTCATTGGATTTGGATATAAATTACTTTTTGGAGTGATTCTCTTCTTCTCTCATTTGCTTGGCTAGAGAAATAATCCCATCAGTCAAATCTGTAATTATTTTGCTTCTTTCTTTTAATTTTGGCTTTTCTTCCATTGCTGTAGCTACTGCATCAGGCAAAGGCTTCTTTTCTGTAAATAGATAGTCTTCAATAATCGACTTGAGTTCTTCTGGTTTTAATTTCTGTTTCTCAGAAAATACTCCAAGAGTTTCTTTTGCTTTTTCTGTCCAAAAAGTTTCTTCATCGAAATCATTGACAAGACGTTCTACAGGTTTTTCTGTTTGTTCAGGTTTTTCTATTGCCTCAACATCATCCTCTTTTTCTTCTTCCTCCTGAGGGGAGAATTCATCTCTATATCTTGCTTCGTACTCATCGTAATCATTATCAAAAAGCACTTTACTGTATCTTATTTTTTGTACGGGAAATTCATGTTCTAAATTGTTATCTAACCAATCATTATAATCTTCTAACGAATGATAGTCTAATTTATCTAACACAACTACAATTTTCATATATTGACGAGCCAACTGTTCAATCATATATGAACAAACCCCATCAGTGATAGAAGCAATTGACTTAGCTAGGTAAATACTACTAGGTTCATGTTTTGGGTAATTTCGCCCATGAGAAATATCACCTTGATTATCTCTAATGACAGAGATTTTCTTTACAGATGTATCTACCAGTTTCTCTAAAGATAGAGATTTATTGATGATGATTGTTTCGATTCTTTTTATTGACGTAGAATCTACTGTATGTAAAAGAACTATCTTACTAAGAGCTTCGTGCATATCTTTCTCGAAGTCCCTTTTATAAACCTCGCTAAAAGCTAATCTAACTAGGGTTGGTAAGTTATTATCACATCTCTTCTTGAGTTTTTTATCCTCTTTATAATTATCACTTATTAAACTTAATGCTTTCTTGCATAACCCTTCTATTAAAGACTTGCAAGCTTCTATAGAAATATCTGGACTAGTAGTAAGATTATCTTCGATTTCATTGGCAATCACTAGATAACCATCTAATCCATCAATTAGATTTTCATGTTTCGATATGGCTTCTTTTACTAGTTTCATTACACGAACATTTTTTGTAACAAACCTCTCTTAAATTCCTCTGCACTGATTATTTGCTCGTCCAATTTACCAATCTGTGTATCAATCCCAGAAAGAAATGAAGCGATTTTTTTCTGTTCGGGAAAGGAGGGTATCTTGACGACAAGATTATTCATTCTTCCAGTAGCAAGGCTCAATACTTTTGTTCCTTGAGCTATTCGCATAATATCTAATCTCAGACTATAATTTTTCATCATATGCCCACCAAAGCCTAAAGTTAGAGAGTCACTTTTTCTTCTTGCAAGAAACGTGTGAAGACCCGCCAGTAGTTTCTCGTTATTTATATTTACAACTTCTATTGTCTTTCCAATATCTGCATAATCTTCCGAAGCATCAGCAATTACCAAATCGCCCTCTTGAACATAATTCTCTGAGTTGATTTTATCTAAATCAATATCGGAGTTTATAAACGGGACGTATTCTCTTTCAATATCGAAATGAGTTTGAAATTTACTATGAATGTCCCCGTAGTGAATGTTCTTCACTTCACCTCCCTCGTAATTCAATTTATCTCGTGAGAGTGAATTTGTAGATTTGAAATCATACAACTCCCCCAACCGTTTCTCCTCCCAATCAGGAAAGTCTTGCCCATTCTCATTTTTAAAACGAAGCGGTTCAATCCCACTTTCTTGGGCTTCTGATGCGGATAAGAACAACCTTTGCATTACGCCTTTTTTATAGGCTCCCAATTGACTTTTCTTCTCTTTCAGTAACTCAATTTGCTTATCAACTGCTGTGAGAAAAGAAGCTATCTTTTGTTGTTCGGGGAGGGAGGGGATTAGAAATTTTGCATTTTTGATGTCTTTACCCGTAAAGCCTTTAATCGAAGTTCCCTGACTCAAACGTAAAAACCTATTCGACTTGACTATAAAATAATAAGCTAGGAAAAAGGAGTCCTCTTGAGTTATAAGATTTGTAAAGTCTTGACTAGTGCATAAATCTTCGTTTGCAACTGCAAATTTACCTATCCCTACTCTTGAAACAAGAAGAACGCTTCCTTTTGGAACTAACTTAGTAGCAGAATTAGAAATAGCATCTTCTGTAATAAATCGAGAAATATTTATCTTTTGGTTGTTGTTTTCATAAATATCGGAACTTGAAATCCAAGGAATATTTCCTGACCAATATTCAGAGTTATTGCTACTTGGAGTTCCCCCTCCAACAAACTTTCCTATCTCCCCCAATTTTTTTTCCGCCCATTCCTCTTCAAACTCAGGAAAGCGCAATTCAGGCGTGTATATCTCTGTATTTTCCATACTTAAAAAGGGCTTTCAATATTGAGTTCTTGGCAGAATTGGGCGATTGTTTGAGCATTTTCGGTAAGTTCGCTGTCCAATTGCTTTAAATGAGTCGCTACTGTGGCTAAGTCAATCGGTTCTTCTTCCTCAAAAGTATCTACATACCGAGGGATATTCAGGTTGTAGTCATTTTCGGCTATTTCTTCCAAACTCGCTACGTAGCTGTATTTATCAGTTGCTTCTCGGTTTCGGTAAGTAGCCACAATGCGTTCTACATCTTCATTGCGCAATATATTCTGGTTGCCCTCTTTCACAAAATTCTCATCTCCGCTGGCATCAATAAATACAATATTATCATCTTCTTTTCGGCATTTTTTCAGTACCAGAATACAGGTAGGAATAGATGTTCCGTAGAAAATATTGGCAGGCAAACCAATCACCGCATCTAGTGCATTGAGTTCTTTAATCAAATACTCTCGGATTGTTCCCTCAGCCGCACCCCTAAACAATACGCCATGTGGAAAAACACTGCTCATGATGCCATTGTCTGCCAATTGGTAGTACATGTGTGTGAGAAAAGCATAATCTGCCTTGGTTTTTGGCGCAAGCCTACCGTATTGGCTAAACCGCTCATCGGAACTAAACAGTGGGTTTTCCTTCCCTTTCCAATGCGCAGAAAAGGGTGGGTTTGCTACTACTGCTTCAAAGCGTTTCTCCAAATGTTTGGGTTCTTCTAAAGTATCTTCATGCTGTATATCGAACTGTCTAAAATGCACGCCATGCAGAATCATATTCATACGTGCCAAGTTATAGGTGGTTCGGTTACGTTCTTGTCCGAAAAATTCACTCACTTCCGCTTCCTTTGCTACTCTCAAAAGCAGTGAACCAGAACCACATGTAGGGTCATATACCGATTTGAGCTTTTCTTTGCCTGTGGTTACAATCTCCGCCATGATTTTAGAAACCTGTTGTGGCGTATAAAATTCCCCCGCAGATTTACCTGCATTGGCTGCAAATTTCCCAATCAAAAACTCATAAGCATCTCCCAATACATCCGCCTCCACATCTTCCAGTTTGAAATCAATTTCATCGAGCTTGTTCAGAATATCTACTACCAAACTATTTCTTGCACCTACACTTCTTCCAATCTTTGTAGAATCCAAATCCAAATCATCAAAAAGGTCTTCAAAATCTTCTTGAGATTCACCTTCCCCTGCACTATTTTCAATCTGAGCGAATACGGCTTTCAAATCTTCAATAATGTAATTGCTTTCACTCTCTGTATTGGCGTTGCCCTTAGCAGTAATAGAAGCAAAAAGCTCCTTGGGCATCATAAAGTAGCCTAGCTTTATCAGCGATTCCTCCTTAATGGCATCAAGGGTTTCTTGGTCGGTTACTTTTGTGTAATCCGTTTCTTCTTCTCCCTCCAACAAATGACTCGCATAGCTATATTGTCTCTCAGATAGGTATTTATAAAAAATAAAGCCTAGAATGTAATCACGGTAATCATCAGCACTGACTCTCCCCCTCAATATATTGGCAATTCCCCACAATTGGGTTTCCATTTTTTTCTTTTGGTCTTCTGACATGGGTTGTTTTGGTTCGATTGGGCAAACGATTGCTCTTTTCAACAAAAATAGACTTATGTGGGGGAATTGCAAGAGATGGTAATTAGCTTCCGTTATTTCATTTTGTTTTTTTATCCTTTATTTCTGACATGAGGCAATAAATCTGTTTTTATAACGCTCTATTTTTATATGAAAAAATGAATTATTTAATTGAGAGTGAATAGAAAAATATTGCATAATGAATTTATAAAAATAGCATCCATTTTTATAATGTCCTTGCTTATTTCTGGCTGTGTCAAAAAATTAACCAATGTAAATAAAGAGTATATGAGTCGTGTAAAAGCAAAAGCTCTTTTGGTGGGCATTAAGCAAACAAAGCTGACTGGCTTTGATAACAATGCTACTGCTGGCGTAAATAAAGACATTAAGGATATGACTAGTATTTTGAAAGACAGAGGTTTTAAGGACTCTCAAATAACCTCAAGAAGAGATGCTATCAACATGACAAGAGCTGATATACTCAAAAACTTAGAAAATATTGCTCAGGAATTTGTAGCAGGAGATATATTTGTCTTTTATTTTTCTGGTCATGGATACAGATTAAAAGACAGTAATTACTATGAAAACGAGGAGGACAAGATAGATGATGCTTTAGTAGCTCATGATAGTTTGATAGTTGATAATGAAATTAATAAGGCATTAAAACAGTTTAATAAGGGAGTCAGAATTGTAATGATAATTGATGCTTGTCATTCAGGTAGTATGTACAAGATGATAGATTCAGTTGAGGGGTTAGATAATATTGAGCTAGCAAAAAAAGCATCTGCCCAGATAGATGCAAATCTCATCTATTTTGGAGCAACTTCTGATAGGAGAACAACATCTGGAGATAGCGATGGGAGCTATTTTACACAAAATTTATATGACTGCTTTTATCAAAACATCACATCAGATTATAGGACTTTCTCTGAATATCTAGAGGGTTATATTCATTCATATCGAGAGCCTACTTTTTATGCCAATGAGTCCGCCAAACAGTCTTTCATTCATCAGCTTTTTTTAGAAAAATAAATGTAGCCATCATGAATAAAAATTTAATATTAATTCTGTCTATTTTGCTTATTGTAAGTTGCACCAAAACAAATGTAACTAAGGTCAACAAAAGTAATCAGCCTACAAAAGGAGATTTATTTTACGCACTTCCTATGGTAAAATTGTTACTAAAAGTCAATATCAAGGAAACTACTGTTTTTCCTGCTGATGATGCTTATGGAAGCTATACCGAGCAGTTTTTAGATTTAGTGGCAAATACTCAACCGAAACATAAAAAATATAGCTATGTCAGTTCAGAAGTTGAAAGTATTGTAGAGGCTGATACTGAAAATATATATAGTGTGTCAATAGGCAGAAATTTTTTCAAAAAAATCACCTTTGATATGAACACTGGCTTGAAAGGAGAACTAGGTGATACTGAATTGAAAATAGAAGACCAAACCATTCCTTTGATTACCACTATTATTGATGCTTCTACTTCTTTAATAAACAAAGAAGCTTTAGATAAGTCTTATGCTATAGATAGCAATACTGATAGTCTGGTCTTTAACCATGAAACAACAATAGATGATATTTCTAATTATTTTGTAAAAAGAGATTTAAAGACCATACTTTCTATCAGAGATGCTCGATTTAATATAATATCAGGAGATAAAACTAGTGATGCATCCACTAGGAAGTTTATGCTCGATGAATTAGAGAAAGAAGAAAAAAAGCTTTTGAAAAAATTTGTAGGGTATAAAGAAGAAACAACTAAATCATATTACTTCTTAATCAATCCTCTTAAATTGTAGAGATTAAAATTGCCATACAATATTGATAATCAATATCATATGGCAAATATATTTTGCAAAAGCCTTATATTTGTTTCGATTAAAAAAACATTTACTCGGTTTTCGTAAAATACACTGCAATGATAAAAAAAACTTTAGGCAAAAGATAGTTTCCCTGACGAAGAAATACCTGGAAAACGACTATTTCGATATTTCCAAACAGCTAGATTCAGTATTTTCGGCATCTGATATTTCAAAGTTCGAGGAGTCCGACCTGGCTCTCTTCGAGAAAATGAATGCTCTGCTGTTCCTGGGTCAATTGGTGGGACTGCCCACGCTGAAAAGTATTCTGACCAAGTTCGGCATTGCCAGCAACAGGTTGCAGAAAAACTACACGAAGCTATACAAGAAGCTGACTGTAAGCAAGTTGCGTATTATTTTCGAGTTCATATTTGAACAGCAGGCAGTCGGCATTTTGAGGGAAATGGCTCTGAAAGACTCTTCCATCTGGTCGAAAAAAAGAGTGACTGCCGTTCTGGATGACAGTATTTTCCGCCAATGGCTTTCTGGGTCGGCAAGGGACGGGGCGCATTATGGCAAGTTCTTCAGCGGGCAATACCACTGCTCGGTCTTCGGCTTCAAAGTAGTCTGTTTTGGACTCTATATTGACGGTATTTTCTACCCCCTGTTTTTTGATTTCGTCAAGAAGAAAACAGGGGAGCAGGGCAGTCAGGCGATTGAGGTGGCAAAAAAGCTGGTCTCCCGCTGGGGCAGGCTCAAGGGCAGACTTGCCAGGGAAGGCGTCATGTTGCCGAACATCCATTTCAGCTGCGACAATGGCTACAATGGCGTCTCGCTGAGCGAGCATTGCGAGAGGCAGGAAAATGGGCTGGTCTATATCAGCGTGCCGAGGAGAAACAATATTTTTATCATCGATGAAAAAAGAGGGAGCCTGACTGAATTCATCGATTCGGAATTTATGACGGAGGAACTGGCACATCGGCAGAACGAGAGACACTTGAAAGAAGAGAGTAAAACGCCCTTCTGCCTACGGAAAAAGGCGTTTTACCACAGCCAGCAAAGGTATGTGACCCTGCTGTTTTTCAGGCTGAATGGCTCGGGGAGGGTAAGCGTCATCTATTCGCCAAGCGAAACGATCTTTGCAAAGACGCTGCGCAGGCATTGGTTCAGCCGAACCTACATAGAGCAGTTTTTCAAGACCCTCAAGCATGTGCTGAGAATCACCGAGGCCAGAACGAAAGACAGGCAGGAGCTGGAATTCAAGATTCTGCGATTCGCCTTCATGGCCGTGGAGGCACAAAGGATAGTCAAGTTCCTGAGAAGGAAATTCAGTGCATTCAAAGGAAAAGGCTTCATCGCCCTGCAGAGAATACTCTGTTTTGAACAGGAAATAATAGACCTTTTGCAAAGCAAGACACATGTAAAATACTGAAAATCAAACCCTTATAAAGGAGTTAAACTCTACAACTTAAAGGAGAATCAGCAACTTATCATTTAATGGATTTAGATGCTGATAATGGTGTTTACGAGCCTAGTGAGACTAATACTAATACTCATCTAGAGTGCTATACATCTGGGATTGATACCTCAAATATAGATAAGAATAATGCTCGTAAAAGAATATCTTTCACGTTAAAAAAGAAACCCGAAAGTATCGCATCTGTAGTAAGTAGTGTTGGGATTAATACTCCTGAATGCCAAAACAGAAGTGGTTTCTATTATAGATTACCTGTATTTTGTAATCTTATTATTTCAAATGGTGATAAAAAAGAAAAACCAGTAGAAGTAACCATTCCACAATTTGGATTTGTCACCTCGCTTCCAGTCAACTTAAAGAATGTTAAGATAACTTTTCATGCTGGTACGGGAGCATTAAAAAGTATTGCAGGTGAGAGTGCAATTTTGCAATTGGCAGACGTTGAAGCAGCAGGAAAATCACTTGTGGGTGTAAGTGAAAGTTTGGAAAAGAAAGATAAGAGGGATAAACAAATTGAGGATTTAGAAAAAGATGTAAAAATCAAAGAATTGCAAGACAAGTTGAATGGTAAACCTGCCGAATAAAACAATCTCAACTATTTTTAATCAAATTAGGAACTGAAATATCATCGCTATTCTTCTAAATCAATAAAGCCTCCCATTTGGGGGCTTTATTGATTTAGGGAGTAATATAATTTAGAGAACTATCGCCTAATAATAAAGATTCTAAAACCTATTATGAATAAGTTAGAACTAAAAAGTATATATGAATTACTAGGAATAGATTTCTACATTCCCGACTACCAAAGAGGCTACCGTTGGAAGCCTTTACAAGTAAGACAATTACTGGATGATTTATTGGAATTCACCAATAAACCAAAGGAAAACAATGAATTCTACTGCTTGCAACCTGTAGTTGTAAAACACTTTGATGATAAAAGAGGCAAGGGTTATGAAGTGATTGATGGGCAACAGCGATTGACTACACTCAGAATTATCCTTTCTTTTCTATCAAAAGAACACATTAGGAGACCTATAGAAGAAGCGTATAAGAAGAAGTTATATTCGATTCGTTATCAAACACGTACCAAAAGCGAAGCGTTTTTAAATGACATCAAAAGCAATACGGAAAATATAGACTTCTTTCATATCTATGAAGCTTACAAAGCTGTTGAAGTCTGGTTCAGCGAGAAGATATATGATGACCATGATGACATTCTCAAAACTCTGTTGGGTAATAAACCTGACAAACCATCTGTAAAAGTAATTTGGTATGAAATTTCAGAAAATGACTCTACCAACGTTTACGATGTTTTCACACGCTTAAATATTGGTAAAATCCCACTTACTAATGCTGAACTTATTAAGGCTTTATTCCTGAAAAAATGGAACACAGAGATAGAAGACGAAAGCTTCCGCTTGATGCAACTGAAAATTGCCTCCGAGTGGGATACTATCGAGAATACTTTACAAAATGATGAACTTTGGCATTTTTTATATGATGGAGAAAAGCAATATGACACTCGTATTGAATATATCTTGGACTTAATGAAAGGTAAAAAGGAAGGCTCTGGCGAGACACACACATTCATACAATTTAATACGGATTTTGAAGATGATAAAAAAGAAAATGGTTCGCCTAATATTGAAAGACTTTGGCAAGAGGTTAAAAAATACTTCCTCAACTTTCAAGAATGGTTCAACGACTGGGAACTGTATCATCTGATAGGTTTTTTGCTTGCCAAAGGCGATTATATTTCAGAGTTGCTAAAAGGATTCAAAAATTCAAACACTAAAACAGAATTCAAGCAAGGCTTGAAAGATAAAATCAAAGCGTTCTACAAAGATGCAAGTGCAAAGTCATTGGAATATGGAGACAAAAATATAAAGCCAATACTGCTATTATTCAATGTTCAAACTATTCTGGATAGTAATCAGGAATATGTTCGTTTTCCATTTACCTCTACAAAAAGGAAAAATGGGACATCGAACATATTCGTTCTCAAACGGGCAAAAATATCAATAGTGATAAAGATAGACGAGAATGGATAACAGACATGTTGCTGTTTTTTACTGGTATTGATATTCCAGAAAAGCAAAAAGAGCACACGAAAGAATATGTAATACAGTTAGTAAAAGGGGAAATTGATAACCTTGATGAAAATGTGGATATTTCATCAAACCTAGTTGTTGAAAAAGAATGGCTAAAAAAACTACTTGATATGTTCAGTACTGAAAAAGTACTAGAAGGGAGCTTCAATGAGGCTTACCATTATTTTCAAGAAAAATTCAGGGAGAAAGAAAGTATTGGGGAACATAGTATTGCCAACCTAGCACTGCTAGATGCAAACTCTAACCGTAGCTACAAAAATGCCTTTTTTCCTATAAAACGCCAGTTTATTCTCTCCAATGACCAAACAGGCAAATTCATCCCTCTATGTACTAAAAATGTATTTAGTAAAGCTTATAGTAAAAAGCTTGGCGAGGTAATGTTTTGGAACAAAAGCGACTCAAATGACTACTTCGAAGCCATTCAAAAAACCTTAGAGATTTATTCCTAGAAAGCATGAATAATACAGAACAACAAATCACATTCAAGTATTTACTGAACAATTATAATGTAACAATTCCCATTATACAGAGGGATTATGCTCAAGGCAGAAAAGGAAAAGAAGAGGTGAGAGAGAACTTTTTGCAAGCACTTTATGACTACCTAGCCGAAGGGAAAAAGCATAGAGACTTAGATTTTGTATATGGCAACAAAGCAATAGAAGACAGTAAAAGGGGGAATAAGTTTATTCCACTAGATGGGCAACAACGCCTAACCACTCTTTTTTTACTGCATTGGTACTTAGCCAATAAAGAAGATGCTTTTAGTGATTTCCAAAACATGATTTGTGAAAACGGGAAGTCTAAATTCACTTACGAGGTCAGAACTAGCTCTCAAGAGTTTTGTGATGAGTTGGTGAAGTATTCTTTTCAAGAGCTATCTAAAAAGAGCCTCTCCGAAAGCATAAAAGACCAAAAGTGGTTTTTCCTTTCTTGGGAAACTGACCCCACCATCCAGTCTATGCTTACCATGATAGATGCTATAGATGAAAAATTTAAAAATAGCCAAGGTTTCTATAAGGAATTAATGGAAGATGAAGTGATTACATTTCAGTTCCTTGATTTAGGCGAGTTTAACTTATCTGATGATTTATACATCAAGATGAACGCACGAGGCATACAGCTTACTCCATTTGAAAATTTTAAAGCAAAGTTTGAACAGTACCTTGGTAATGATGAGTTCAATGCCTTACCAAAATACCATAGAAACATTAGTATTGGTGAAACCGCAGAGGATGTAAAGACTTACTTTTCACATCAAATTGATACTAATTGGGCGAACTTCTTTTGGGGATTCGCTAAAAACAATAGTGTAGGTTATTATGATGATTATATCATGAACTTTATTTTGGTTTTTGCAACAAATCATAGAGCAGGCAAAGGCAATGCAGAAGGTAGTGTCAAGAAAATGCTTAATACTCAGAAAGGCAGTAACTATTCTTTTAATCAGTATAAGAAGAGTGAAGTGTTTGATTTAAGCTTTGTACAGCAGTTTATTAAACTCATGGACTTATTATCAAGTATAGTACAATTTGATTGTCCAAATTACAGTAGTGAAACCTCTATTGGAGATGTTTTGAAGTATAATTTTCAAGGCTTTGGCTATGTTTCCAGAATTAAGTTTCATGCTTATAGCCAATATATTATCAAATGGAGCAAAGACAATCAATTTGAAGATGTAGATGGACTTAGCAGATGGATGCGTGTTATTTATAACTTGGCGGAAAATACAGCCCCTTACAATAATGAAAAAGAATTTGTGAACTCAATTGGAGCTATAAACTCAATACTTGAAGGAAGCAACAATATCTATGAATGGCTGAAATCAGACAAAGAAGTAAGTGGGTTTGATGGCTACCAAATCAAAGAAGAACGTGTGAAGGCTCATTTAATTCAAAAAAGTGAGACTTGGGCGAGAAATATTCTCACAAAAGAGCAACACGGCTATTTCGATGGACAAATTGGTTTTTTACTGTATTTGAGTGGCATAATGGGAAAGTTTGATGAAAAGGGAATAATAAGTATTGAGTGGACTGATAAAGAAGATAAAGAGTTTCTTGACAATTTTGAAAAGTATTACTCAGTAGCAAGTAGAGTTTTCACCAAAAAGCCAACAGGTAAGAATGAACCTTCCTATGGGCTAAACGAATTACTGGATGAAGAGAATGATAGGCTATGGCGAAGAGCTTTACTTTCACTAGACAACTACTTATTAGGGAAGAGCGAAAATCGAAGTTTTTTAAAAGATAATGACAGGGATATAAGTTGGAAAAGGCTTCTAAAGAATTATGGAGGAGGAGAATCAAATGAAGTAGTCAAAACTATTTTTGACAAAATTGGAGACGACAATATCATTTCTGTATTGAACGAGATAATCAACGAT
The DNA here is from genome assembly GCA_963729615.1 of uncultured Cytophagales bacterium. GTDB lineage: Bacteria > Bacteroidota > Bacteroidia > Cytophagales > Flammeovirgaceae > JBLIFI01. The sequence continues at coordinate 66,035 of CAVSOI010000006.1, read as the reverse complement.
TCTAAAAAAGACCTAGAGCCTTGGAGGTTACGTTTTATCAAAAACCCTAAATTATTCAATGCTTTAGGAACTGACCAATTTGTAAGAGAAGATACCATTCATGGTTTTGTATTATTCAAGAAGGCAAGAATGAGTAGTAAACATGCCGAACTATACTCTTATGATTTTTATAGTAGAAATTTAGAAAATCAGGAAGGTGAAGAAATTGCCCCATTTACATTTGTGAATTATCATCACGTAAATGGAAGCGATTCGGTAGATAGACCATGTGCATTCCTAGACATTTTTTGTGTTGCAGAAAGCAAATACGCACTAGATATACGATATATCACAGAGAAAGAAAAATATGAACTCCGATTATCCGATAGAAATTCTTTAGATTTCCCTTCTAATTTGGTTGAATTACTCACATCTCAAGATTTTGAAAGGGATGAAAAATATGGAGGAGTCTCTTACATTACTAATGTCAAAGGGGAAAATAGTCTAAAGAACAAGATAGTTAAATTGAGAGAATCTTTGGTTGAATACTCTAATGAATTAGGAGATACATAGCTTTTTCAAATGTATAAAAAAATGAAGTAAAATAGCAGACAGCGTTTAAATTACATATCCTTTTGATACTATAAACCCATAATTGCCCCATCTAAAACCTCGTTTCCAAATTTGCTCAAATATCTCTGAGTTACCAACAAATCAGAATGACCTAGAGCTTCCGAAATTACATCTGTAGCAATTCCCTTTCTTTTCATGGTAGTAGCTGTAGTGTGTCTCGCAGTATAGAAAGTTATATGTGTTTCTATTCCTTGAATTTTAGCGATTCTTTTCAAATTCCTGTTTACCTGTCTCTGAACTCTTTCGCATCTATCTTTCTTTTGAATGGGCGTGACATGAAATTCTTCATCGAATATTGGAAAGATGTACGACTTGTGAGTTTTGAAATACTCTATAATCTCCATTGCTTCATCTACAACTAGAATACTGAATGATTTTCCTGTTTTCTGTCTGGTATAATTTATACGCCCTTTTCTAAGGTTGTCTTTCCTCAAATTACAAATGTCAGTAAAATTCATTCCGAAGGTTCTGAATGAAAACATGAAGTATCTCCAAGAATCGGCTAATTCTGGATGCTCCTCAATATCGAATGATTTGAAAAGTGCCAATTCTTCTAAAGTGAGTGCTTTCGGATTTCTGGTAGATTTAAGTTTTGCTAAAGAATAACCGTCTTTGTTGATGGTTGTACTGTATGGATTCAAAGCTCTTTGAGCATATCCACGTCTTACTGCTTCGTAGTAGACCGCTTTGATTGTACGCATTCTCACTCCAATTCCCCCACCTGTACAACCACGTCCAAATAGTTCATTTTCCAATCCTTTCAGAAAATTATAGTCGAACTTATCAAACTTGAAATCTTTAGCGTGATACTTTCTAAGTGTGCGAAGGGCATCTTTGTAGGTTTTCATACTTCCTGCCTTCCCTAATGCCCTTTTTTCTTCAATCATCTCCTCAAAGAACTCATAGAAGTACTTTTCTTCTTCTTTTTCTCCTCTGAATAGTTTTTTGAATTTATCATAATCGAATCGTTCCCCTTTTCTGACAAACTCGTCAGTAATTTCGTTGGCATGTAACACCGCTTTACGAATATTGAGATTCTTTGCTTTGGCATTATCGAACCCACTACGGAACTTACTATTTCTTTCATCCCAATCCTTTTTGTGGCACGAATAACCTAGAGACAAACGGTAAGGTTTGTCCTCATAGATGTAGAGCATAATTGGGTGAGTTCCATTTTTTAGAGTCTTCTGTTTGTAGAGAATTGCTTTGATACTTGACATCTGGTGTAAATATAGTGTAAAAAAAATCACACTTTTCTACTACATTTCCAAGAGCTAAATTTTGTAAGTGCTTGATTTACAATAAACTAAAATATTTAAAAATCAAGTGTAAACTGACTTGTAATCAGTAGGTCCTCCGTTCGATCCGGGGAGGAGGCTCAACATAGTTAACAAAAAAAGGTAAAAAGTCCTTACAAATACTCACAAATGGCTATTATTTAGCTTGAAGTTAGTTTTGTAAGGACTTTTGTATTTATATTTATGGACTTTTCAGTACACCAAATAGTACACCAAGAAAATCCACCATGGCAGTAAAATTCAAAATCAGAACTGACAACGAAGATTCACAAGGAAATTCCCCGATATTTCTGTATTTCTTCTACAACAGGAAAAGACTTATCTATAATACCAAACTCAAAGTAAAAGCAAAAAACTGGGACGAAAAATACAGACACAAACTTAGCACTCAATGCACTAGTATTCTTAGGTTGCTATAAAGAACATCCATCTGAAGAAGAATGCAATTGAATGATAGATTTACTCTTTTAATGTCAGTTTGGACTTATAATTCAATTGCCACTAGCTTCAGCTAGTGGAGAATGAGTTACATATTTTTAGAGCCTTAAAGTAGAACTAGGCAAAGTCGTCCATTCTTTGCTATTTCGTTTAGATTTTCAATTAGTAACGTAATTTTCAGAATCTTGAATTTGCTAAAATAATATCTATCTAAAGGTGTGTTGAATGGAACCGACATTTCCCACCCTTGAAATTGACTTTTGGTATTTATTGTGTAATTACACTTAATTGCTAAAAAACATAACTATTCAAATACTAAGTGCTTTTTCCGAATATCCTGAATTACTGAAACTCATTTCGCAAAGCGACTAGCTGGCGGTGTGCATTTTCGCTCCCGCCAGTCTAGTAAGCGAGAAAACAACGAACCCAAAAGCTTTTCAACAATTCCCGAACATCGGGGTCCGACCTTCGGGATCCGACCTTCGGGGTCCGACCATCGGCAGGTGCAAACGGGGGTCGCCATCGACAGCACACTGCCGAGTTCTCAATCCGCCAATAAAATTGTATCTAAAAATACAGTTTCTCTAAAAAAAGGGTGGGAAATGTCGGATGGAATGTCGAACTCAACATTTAGAGTTCTTCTTCAATTGCCACTGGCTTCAGCTAGTTGAGAATGTGCCCTATATTATTAGAGTCTTAAAAACCAAGCGAGTGAATGTTTTGTTAAGCCACTATTTTGGAAGACTTATTGCGCAACCCTTACTAAATAGAATGCGTATTTTACGTAAGAGTATGTTTGCAATCGACTTATTTTTGGTTTCTACGGCTTTTCAGAAATGCCTTCTTCGTTATTTTCTCCCTACATAGCTCTGGCTATGTTTCTCTAAAATGCCTAGAAAGCCTGTTTTGAAAATCTCGTAAAATTCTCAAAAAATCAATCCAAACATACTCTAAATAGTGTTCGGATATTGCACTTTTATGCTAATCTTCTGCATTATTTACGGTTATAACTAAATATGATACACTTTACAAAAATTCAGGAAATGAAAAAAGTTACACTACTCTTCTCAATGGTTCTATTTATGGCAGTTTCGGTAATTGCTCAATCCAACTCGCCTATTGGAGTTTGGAAAACGATTGATGACGAGACTGGCAAGGCAAAATCGCATGTGGAAATTTATAAAGGAAGCGATGGCAAATTGCACGGAAAGATTGTGAAATTGCTCCTCAAATCAGAAGATGCAGTTTGCGATGTTTGCCCCGGAGATAAGAAGGGCAAGAAACTGGTGGGCATGGAAGTTATTTGGGGAATGGAGAAAGACGGAGATGAGTACGAGGATGGAAAAATTTTGAAAGCCGATAATGGAAAGATGTACGATGGCAAAATTTGGGTAGAGGATGGAAAGCTACAGGTAAGAGGTTATGTAGGCTGGTTTCATAGAACTCAAGAATGGGAACGAGTGAAATAAGCCTGAAGTTGTAAGCCTTTAGCCCAAAGTAAAAAACCGAGTTTGCCTTATGGTAAACTCGGTTTTTTTGTATATTCGGCTGCACCCGAGTTATATATTAAAATATCAAATAATAAGCCGTTTTCCCTTCCACAAAAAGTTTGGTTGCGCCTTTTGGCAATGCTGCATCGACTGATTTTTTGTCTAAAACAGTTTCCCCCAATTGGTTGTAAACTACAATTTTCTCTATTTCATTCACAATGATTTCCTTGCTGGCAGATTTCACGTAAGTTGTTTGGTAAAATTCCTCAATTGAATCGTAGAATTCGATTTCCTCGGCACTCAAAACTTTCTTTACCTCTTTCTTCGCCATGGAAGCGGTGTCTTTTTTGGAGTCGCCAGATTTTGGCAATTCTTTGGCAGACAAGTTGGCGGAAATGAACAACAAAAAGAAAATGATGATTGTTGCGATGATTTCAGTAGCGAATGATTTTTTGATGCTTAGGTTTCTCATGGTTTCTGAATTTTGAAGTAATTAGAGTAATTTAATTTGACAGATATGCCAGAGTAATTACAATCAGAATGCCAACGAATATAAATAATTGATTTTCAAATACTTATACTCAAATAAATGTTATTGAAAGTTAAATCATACTGTTCGATTTCGTTCACTTTGTGTTCGATTTCCATTGAACTTTCTCCAAATCCGACCAATCTTGCTCGGAAAGTTCCTGCTTTTCAAACAGCTTTTTCCAGTTGAAATAGCCAGCCGTTGCGAGGAAGAGGTAAATGAAATAAAGGAATGAAGTCAAGTACATTTCTTTATGATAATACAGTGGAACGCAAATCACATCTACCACAATCCACAAAATCCAGTTTTCTATCTTTTTCTTTGTCAGTTGATATTGGGCAACAAGACTAAAGCAGGTTGTGAAAGAGTCCCAGTAAGGAATTGTATCTTCTGTATAGTTGTCTAGGTAATAGCCGAATAACAAGGTTGAGCAAACTCCAACCACTGCCAAAGCAATCAATTCTTTCCTTTTAGAGAAGGAAATACTAAGCCTTTTCTGCTTTTTTCCGCCTTTTAGCCAGTTATACCAACCGAATATTCCTAAAATCAAGTATATGATATGGAGAATGTAATCGCCAATGAGATTTTTCTCATGATAAACAAATATCAGGAAGAAAACGCTGATAATTCCCGTAGGCCAAGCCCAAACATTCTCTTTCAAGTTGAGCCAGACGCAGGCAACACCAAACAAAAAACCAATCAGCTCAATTTTATTGGCTAATAAATAATCAGATATAACTTGTACGATTTCTAGCATATTCTATTTTTAGGCAAGCTAGAGCTTGCTTTCTGCAATTGCAAAATCGGTTTATTCGTTTTCGTGCAGAGAAACCCGTACCTCTTCAATCTCCTTGGCAAGAAGAGTCGTAATTTGGTCGGGGAACTCCATGGTCATGGCATGGCGAACCGCCTGCAATGGGAATGAAGTCCTTGATGTATTTATGTGGGAAAATAACATCGTTTGTGCCGTGAATATGAACGAGGTTTTCGGGGATTTCCGCATCTGTCCAATCCAACATTTGCATGATTGCCCAAGGGAAAAAACCGTCTGGAGTTTTATCTACCATATCTGCAAACAGCTTTGCACCTTCGCTATTTTTGACTCCGAAAGCCCTTTTTGAGAACTTGGCAAAGCTTTTCATAAACTTTGGGGCAAGCAGGTTGTGCAATCCTATTGGTTTGAATGCTTTCAAATAAGGTGGGAACTCGCTCGGTTGCTTTATGCTGGAAATCAGAATTACTTTCTCAGGATTCGTGATTCTTGAAAGTTCCTTGGCAATAATTCCCCCGAAGGAAATTCCCATGATAATATGTGGTCTGCCAGAATCTATGTTCCAAGCCAACCTTTGGCAATAATCATAGAGCGTTTCGTCTTTCTTGATAGGGTTTACCCAACCGATATGCTTGATGTTGCAGTAGTTAGGGAATTTCAGATACATATAAAGCCTACTGTCTGCGCCCAATCCGCTCAATAAATAAAGGTCAATTTTCTTTTCTTGTGGAGTTTCCATATTGCGAAGTTAGCAGACTAAAAAATACTTTGCAGTATTTACTATTAGTGAATATTGACAAAGTTTTCGTATTGGAAGCTGGCAGTGTTCGTAGAACCTGCCAGTCTTCAGGTTACAGAATGATTTTTTGTCAATAATCACTATTGATTACGGTATTTTTTCATAAAATATAGAATCGTTATTTAGAATAATTTGAGGGCAGTGCGTGAGACACGCATCGAGGAAGTGCTTCTCCTTTTGGTGCGTATTATGGGAATGCTTAGTCGATATAATTATCTTGATACTTGATACTTTTGTCTTGTTACTTATTCTCAAAACTCAATCAAATCGGCTTCAATTTCCCAGTTGGCTTTCAGGTTGAGTTCCGAACCTTCGTAGAAATACACTTTTTCGGGAAGAGTTTTGGTTTTGTAGTCTCCAGAATCCCATTTGCCGTTTCCGTTTTCATCTATCAGAATCCGAATCGATTTTTTGCCAGGCTTCACGAATCGGAACGTGTAATTCTTCTCATCTCGGATTTCCTGCTCCACCTTCCCATTATCTAACAATTGAATGACGAAATTGTCTGCCCAAGTCTCAATTTTCCCACTCAAAACGCCATAATCTTCTGGGTTCATGATTGTGTAGGCAATATTTTGCGCTTCCAAAGTATCTGAATCTGCGGAAATGAACGTGCCTTTTCGGAATTGGTAATTCAGCTTTTCCGAAATTTGCGTTTTCGGGAAAACGATTTTAGTGCGGTAATTTTCTGCAATTGGCTCTACATTCCAATTCAAAGTGTCTATCGTAGAATCATTTACTTGCAGGATTTGGTAAATGCTGTCCAATCGGATTTCGGTAACGGGTTTACTGAAAACCATCTCAATTTGGAGCGAGTCGTTCGGAGCAAATTTTGAACTGCTGGCTGGCGTAGCAACTACGGAAAACTTATCGTCTGCCAATTTTCTGGGAATTGAAAACTGAATGAATCTTGTTGTATCTACTTGGTTTCCAATGGAATCGGTTGCTCTGAAAGTTACTTCAAAACTATCCGTTTCTACCAAGGCTGGATTGAAAAGTCGGATTTCCTCACCTAAGCTTTTCGCCAAAATGCTCTGCGCAAAAGTTGAATCGGCAATTTCTAACTCGAACTCCTTTACCGTCTTATTGAATTTGAAATCGAAATACTGCTTATTTTGCCGAGCGGAAATCAATTTGAATTCCTTAAAATCATAATCCATCAGCTTTAAGGAGATTTCTGTAATGTTGGAATCCAGTTGAATATTTTCTTTCAGGAAAGCGATTCGCTCTTCTCTCTTGGTGTATTTCAGATTATCATCTGCCTCGGAAAGTGCCACAATTTGGTAGGAGTTGGGTTTGACATTTTCGATTTTAAAGTGTCCTTCCTCATCCGATTTCCCTACATATATAGGTCTGCCACCTAATAATCCAAGCGTATCATCGGAAGCATAAAGAATGACTGAGGCATCTTTGACATCCTTTCCAGTCAGTAGATTTTCCACGTTTCCTTCCACATAAAGCGAATCAATATAATCTCCTGTGGAGAAAGCGATACTCAGGTTTTCGGCTGGATTTTTCTCGTTGAAGTCCTGCACGGAATTTCGGAAATTGAAGGTGTAAGTCGTGTTTTCGTCTAGTGCAGAATCCAATTTCAATTCAAGAATGCGCCCTTTTTTAATTCTGTTCGTGTATTTCACTTCTGTGTAAGGCGCAATAATCAGTTCCTTCCGCAGATTTTTGAGGACTATTGTCTCATCAAACTCCAACAGAATTGTATTTCCCTTGTAGTTCAAACTTTGGTCTTTCGGCAAACTACGAATGAGTTTCGGAGGAGTTTCATCTTTTTCTCCGCCCGTAATGGGTTGCTGGCTGGCGCATTGCCAAAAAAGTAAAGAAAGAATTGCGAAGTATAAAATGTTCAGTTTCAAATTCTTGATTTTTTCGTTCTTGAAATCAAGCAAAAATAGTAAGTATTTAGTAGTGAGTATCAAGTATTGAGACTTGAGTTAATTTATATCAATTTATTATACCTAATTTGCTGACAATCAATTGCTTATGCACTAAGATAACAGAAATAAGAAAACCCTTACAAGGTTTTTATAAATCTTACGAAGGTTTTTCTTACTTTAACAATCTCGGCTAGAGGCCGACACCTTTCGCCACTCGGCAAGAGCCGAGCGTTAGAGCGTCAGATTTTTCCCTACCTCAAAATCATCATTCGCTCCACTTGGCTTGCCCCATCAATCTCCAATCGCAATAAATACAAACCACTTTCAAAGTTTTGGGTGGAGATTGAGAAAGAATTTGATTGGATTTTAGAAACCACTTTTTGCTGAATCAATTGCCCTGTGAGCGAAAGAATTTGCACTCGAACAGTTCCGAAATTGGTAGAATCGAATGAAATAGTGAATTTGTCAGTTGCCGGATTTGGGAAAACACGCAAACCGAATCGTTCTGCCAGCGAACTTTCAACACCAAGCGGGTCGTAATAGAAAACTCCAACTCGTTTCGTTTCCGAATTGGAACAAAACTCATTTGAAATCGTAAGCGAAATGTCATATTTCCCCGTGTCCGAATAAACCACAAAAGGATTTTGCTCGGTGGAAGTTTCCCCATTCCCGAAATCCCAACTCCAAGAATCTGCCTCGGAAGCTGTCAAAAACAAAGTATCTCCTTCAAAAGTGCTGATGATTGTATCGCTCATGGCAAAACTCACTTCGGGAATTGGCAAATACAATCGGACTTCGGTTGCCTTGCTTTCCAGCACATTATCTACGTTGGTTACAAAAAATGCTTTTGCCGTGTCGGAAACGGAAATTGCATAAACCGAATCTGTTGCCAGCAAGTTTTCTAAATCGGAATCCGCGTAAAAATTGAATTTTGTTCCGTTTGTAGGCTTGATTTTCAGGTCTTCGGCTTGGCAGAAAATGGAATCGGAAATGATTGGGGTTTCCGAGCGGAAAGGGTTCTCGAAAAATACGCCAACTTGCTTAGTCTCCGAATTGGAACAAAACTCATTTGAAATCGTAAGCGAAATGTCATATTTCCCCGTGTCCGAATAAACCACAAAAGGATTTTGCTCGGTGGAAGCTTCGCCATTCCCGAAATCCCAACTCCAAGAATCTGCCTCGGAAGCTGTCAAAAACAAGGTATCGCCCTCGAAAGTGCTGATGATGGTATCGCTCATGGTAAAACTCACTTCGGGAATTGGCAAATACAGGCGGACTTCGGTTGCCTTGCTTTCCAGCACATTATCTACGTTGGTTACAAAAAATGCTTTTGCCGTGTCGGAAACGGAAATTGCATAAACCGAATCTGTGGCGAGCAAATTTTCCAAATCGGAATCTGCGTAAAAATTGAATTTTGTTCCGTTTGTAGGCTTGATTTTCAGGTCTTCGGCTTGGCAGAAAATGGAATCGGAAATGATTGGTTTCTCGGAGAAGAACAATCCATCCAATTTATCGGAAGTTTGTTGCAAATCGAGCAAGCTTTTCCCGTTGATGATGGCAAAATGGAGATTTTTGCTTTCTCCAACTCCTAATTCCCGAACCAAACCGCTCGATAAGTAGGCAACATCTCCTTCCACGGAATCCGTCCCGAATTGCCCTGCGAGTGCTTGGTATTTTTCGGAATCTGAAAACCCATCTCCAACATCCAAACCATTGGCTTCTCCGTACATTTTGAAAATTCCGTAATTCGATTCCTCGGCAAGCACTTTCACGCCCAAGAAAATGGTATCGTTCGGAGAGTAACTCCAAACGAAATTTCTGGCGGAGTCGAAAACTCCCACCTCATTGTCGGCAACAATATTGAAATCTGAGAAAAGACCAACGTATAAACTGTCAATTGCCGAACTGCTCGTATTTTTCAAATCGTATTCCACAATCAAGTAGCTCGAATCGCTTCTGACCGCAGAAACTGTTCTGCCAATGCGCACTCCAACCGAGCCTGAATGCGTGGCACTATCGGAAAAAGAGGCAAAAACCGATTGGATTGAGTCATTGCTTTCCGTCAATTCTGCCGCATTGATTACGAAAAAATCATCTGACTTCTGTTGAAAGTTTTCATAAATGGAGTTGGAGATTTTTGTTTCGCTCTGGGCAATCGCCATTCCAATCTGACCGTTTCTGAGCAGTTTCCTATTGTTTATTCTGAAGCCTTTCCCTTCTTTGTTGAGTCGTTCGCCTCCGTAGCCCAACCTGCCATTTGCATCTACGGTAAGGAATTGCGTACTGTCGAAGGAGAAATCTCGCTCGGAATTCCTATATTTCAGAAAGAAACATTCCGTGTCTTTTCTGTTCGGATAATGATAAGTGAGCTTGAAAAGCACGGTTGTGTCCGTCTCGGTAGATTCCGTTTTGATTTTGAATTGGAAAGCATTCGCCAAAGATTTCACTTCTAGGTTTTCCATTATTCCGACTTCCGCCAAAGTATCGTATAAAATTATACTGTTGGATTCGGTGGAAATCGTAACCTTGAAAGTATCGTTGGTTGGAGCGAGTTGATTCTGGAAATTCATACTGAGATTAACAATCATTCCCTCGGAAACATCCGTAACTCCATAATCACTAATTGCCTCAAAATTCTCCAACCTAACAGCAGAAACAGAATCTCGAATAGAAGCCGCTTTCAGTAAATCGAACCTGCCGAAACCAACTCCATCTGCTTTTACTAAGTTGAATGACAAATCTAAAATATCTGGATTGGCACTATGGCGAATGAGTTCTACAATTTGTTTGGCAGACATTTCGGGGAATTTGCCAAGCAAAAGTGCCGCACCGCCCGCCACAAACGGAGAAGCATAAGAAGAACCCGTTACACTTTTGGAAATTGGGTTTCCTGCATTCACGCTAGTGGTATAAACCGAGGCTCCTGGGGCAACAATATCCACAAAATTTCCGTAGGTAGCAGGAATTTGATTTCCTTGAGCCAGATAAGCCACGGAAAGCACATTTTGATAGGATGCAGGATAAAAGTCAAGCATTTCATTCGTATTTCCTGCAGCGGCAACTACCACAACATCCAACTCATTTACTATGTAATTAATGACATCTTGCTCTGCCTGCGAAGGATTCCCAATTCTTCCCCATGAAAGATTAATCACTTTGCAACCATTTTCTGCTGCGTAAATTGCGGCTTCATAACCTCTCACTAAAAAGCCAGAACTCCTTTCAAGTATATTGATTGGCATAAAATAAGCTTCTGGCGCAACTCCAAAAGTAAAAATACTATCGTTCAATCCTGCACTTGTCATCCCCGCCACTTCGGTTCCGTGTCGGTTGTTGTTTTCTACCTTAGCATCCAAATTCCCGAAATCGTAACCTAAAGAATCATCTACAAAACCGTTTCCATCATCGTCTATTCCCGGCAAACCGTATCTTTCTACATAATTGAATTTCCTGTTTTTCTGCAAACCGCCATGGTCTTTTTTCACGCCCGTGTCAATCGTCCCAATCACTACGCTAGAGTCACCAAAGCCGAGTGAATCCCAAGCCTGATACACATTTGCATTTGCATGTCCCCAATGGTTTGCCACCAAAGGTTCTTGGTCGGAATTAGGTTCAAAAAGTAGGGAATGATGGTAAATCAACTCCGCATATTCCACGCCTTCTTGTTGGAGATAGTAATTGATGGCTTCCTCTAGTTTTCCATTCTTTATTTTAAGCCGATAAAGTTTCGGTTGGATTTTGCCATTGCTTTTCTGCTTGGAGTTGGAAGCAAACTTATTGGGAGAAAACAGCAATTCTGAATTTTCTGTGAACTCGTTAGAGAAGACTTGATAATTTAATTTTTTGGTTGAGTTTGTGCTAGATTTTACTTTTACTACAATATATTCTTGGGAATATTCATTGACAGAAAGTGATGCTGGAATTTTGAATGCCTTATTAACTTGTGCGTGCGAAAATTGTGCAACAAGCAATAACAAAAAAAACAATAGGAGAATCGATTTAGAGTGTACAGCACTTTTTGAAGCGGACGCTTCAGCGAATGACAAGTCCGAGCGGATGCTCGAACTATTTAGGTAACCTATCCCGATATATCTAAAAAATAAATTTGTGGCGTCTTTCAACATGTTTTTGGAGTTGGTTGCGGTTTTTTGGTATTTCTTCCTAAATAAATCAGAAAAAATAATTGATACTGTATAACGATGAAGATACAAGGGACCTGAATATGTTCCTGCGCTTCAAAATCACGTTTTTCCTTAGGACAGGATTTGCAAACCTTGTTCTGAAAAGCAAAACATGAAACATAATTGCTTTCAGACTCAAACTAGAAATTATGCAGTTGCCACTTATTTAATACCTAATGTAACCTGTTTTAGTTTCATCAAACCCCACAACAATTCTTAACCACAAAGAAGTTTGCTGATTTTCATTGCCAAAACTTCATTCAAGCGTTCGTAAGACTCGAACGTCCAACCTCCTACATGTGGCGTGAAAATCACGTTATTTTGTTTGGTAAGGAATTCAAAGTCTGCGGATTGTTGTGGAGTGAGCGTGTCGAGTTTCTCATTTTCCAAAACATCTAATCCTGCGCCAATAATTTTCCCACTTCTGATTCCGCCAACCAACACCGAGAAGGGAATTACTTCGCCCCGAGCCAAGTTGATGATGTAAATGTTCTTTTCAACTTGCCATGAGTACAAGTACAAAATAGAAAAACAGCAAAATAGTATATTATGTATTGACAATCAGTATCTTACGAAATACGAAATGTTACGATAATTGTGTCTGACTACTTACATTATAGTTGCCAATAGCCTTTTTCAAATCAAGCTATTTCAATATTTAGATGTTTGCCGAGTCCTAACTCAATTAGCTTGTAGTAAGTTGAAATTTGGATATCGCTCATGCCACGTTCAATCCGAGATATGTAGCTCTTTTTTGTCCCAGTCCTCTCTGCAAGTTCTTCTTGGGTTAAGTTTGCCTCCTTGCGTGCTTCTTTCAGCATGACGCCTAACCGAAAAGCAAGAGAGTCAGCATCATACTTATCACGCTTTTCAGTTCCTTTTTTTCCGTATGTCTCAATGAGGATGTCCTCAAAATCAGTTACATTTTTCATATCAGCTATTTTTATCTTTTAAATATTCTTTCTTCAGCTTTTCCGCAAGTTTGATTTCCTTCCTCGGTGTTTTTTGAGTTTTCTTTACAAAGCAATTTGCCAGAACGACCAAACTTCCATTATCAAAGAAGCACAAAATCCTTATGCTCTTAAAAGTAGTAATCACACGCACTTCATAAATTCCGTCTGTGTTCTCGAGATATTTGAAGAACTTTTTTGGAACTTGCCTCTCAAAACGAACAAAATCTAGAACATATCCGATTTTTTCCCGAACTTTTTCATCTTGAGCTTTTATAAAAATCAGTTTAGGTATATCGGGATAGGTCGCCTAAATAGTTCGAGCATCCGCTCGGACTTGTTATTTGTTGGAGCGTCCGCTTCAAAAAGTGCTGTGCGCTCTAAACCGATATTCCTAAATCAGTAAAATGTTCTTTGTATGTAATTATTTTTCTTGCCACACAACAAAGTTAACTAATTAGTGTATTTAATTCAAGGTAAATTTTCCTGAATTTTTTAGACTTTATCACGATTGATTTCGTATAGGAACGGAAATTAAATAAAGTGCTACTTTTTATCTCGCTTCTTTTTGACCTATTCTTCGTTAAAAAAGTTTGCCATAGCGGTGCTATGCCAAACTTTTTTGCCTAGACTAGCTCTAAAAATAAACTTCAATAAAATCAACATGAGTGTCATTTTATGCTAAAAAAACAAGGAAACAAAAAAGGTTGTATATTTAAGTTACCAAACGAAAATATCTACTTTTATGTTTCCTACCATCAGTTCATTCCAAGTTCTATTAGAAACTACTTTGACAAGCTCAAATATAGGCATTTTATATTGTTTGATCGACAGTTTTTTTTGTATTCGCTTTCAGGGTCACCACCCGTAGTCTGAGCCGTTACAGCAAGCACAGCCTATCCACACTTTTCCGTTTTCTGAGCTGTGAGATTGACTGGCTTTCCATTCGTATCTTTCTTTTCATGGGTTGGAATTTCAAATCGCAGCGGACTTATATTCTTGCCACTGACGAAACGGTCGAGAAAAAAAGTGGAAAGCGCAGTCATGGGCTGTCTAAATTCTATAGTTCCTCTATTGAAAAGCCCATTGCCGGTATTTGTTTTTCTGCTCTGTCTCTGATGGATGTGCAAAGCGCCACCTCCTTTATGATCCATACCATTCAGGTAGTCCACAGCCAGGCTGACAAATTGCGTATTGCGAAAGAGAAAGCAAAACGCAAAGCGGCCAGAAAGAGATTGCAGGACGGGGGCAGGCCTTTGCAGAGAGGCAGAAAAAAGGGGGGCAAGAATAAAGTGAGGGAAAGCCCGTCAGCAGACAATGCCTCTTTGCGGGCTTTCGAGGCTGTTTTTACTTCGGTAGTGGTTGCTCTATCCTCTCTCCTGCCTACTTTAAAAGTAAAGCATATAGTAGGTGACACGGCCTACGGCAATGAAAATTATCTGAGGATCATTTCTGGACAGGGCCTGTTTCTGATTTCCAAACTCTACAGAAATGCCGCCCTGTTTGAAGTCAGGGCAGAGCCGAAAGTCAGAAAAAGAGGACGGCCTGCCTTATATGGAAAGCAGTTTGACCTATCCGATTTGGACAGGAGACATCTGAAATCCTCTCAAAAGGACGATAAAGGGACCAGGGTGGAAACCTATCAGATTCAGGCCCGCAGCAAGGCGATGAAGGGAAGGAAGTTGAATGTGGTCGTACAGAAAGCAATTCGCAAAGATGGAAAAGTATCGGTACAACTCTTTTTCAGCAGTGATCTAGAACTGGATTATCAAACATTGGTAAACTACTACAAATTACGTTTCCAAATTGAATTTGATTTCAGGGATGCCAAACAGCATTTCGGCCTGTCCGATTTCAAAAATTACAAAGAAAAAAACCTGACCAATTTTGTCAATTTGAGTCTTACAATGACCCTGATCAGCAAGTCAATGCTGGAAAAATTCAGAGAAAAATATCAAAATCCAAAACTGAGTATTTTGGACTTAAAAGTGTACTGCAACCATAAATTTCATGCAAAATCAATAATTAATTGGTTTGTAAGTAACCCAAAAATCAATTTTAATTCAATAGATGAAGAACAATTTTTGCCACACGACCTAATAAACGCTACTTAAATGAGATTCATATTGATAAAATAGTAGTTTATTTATTTCCCGTTCCTTAGCTTAAAAAAATCACAAGCCGTTGTTGGTCTTAGCTTGCGAGACCAACAACTTGAACTCTAAAATCTCTCTCAATAAATCAATCGTGATAATATCTTTTGATGAAAATAGACTTCTCGAATTTAGTTATTTTAGTTCTGCACTAAATGCTATCCATTTTGACTGCATAGAATCCCACAACAATTCTTAACCACAAAGAAGTTTGCTGATTTTCATTGCCAAAACTTCATTCAAGCGTTCGTAAGACTCAAAAGTCCAACCGCCTACGTGTGGCGTAAAAAGTACGTTGTCTTGCTTGGCAAGGAATTGGAAATCTTCCGATTGTTGTGGAGTGAGCGTGTCGAGTTTCTCGTTTTCCAAAACATCCAATCCTGCGCCAATGATTTTCCCACTTCTGATTCCGCTAACCAACACCGAGAAGGGAATCACTTCGCCACGAGCCAAGTTGATGATGTAAATGTTCTTTTTGAAACCTTTCAGATATTCCTCGCTCACCAAATACTTATTGTGCTGATTGAGTGGAATATGGAAGCTGATGACATCTGCTTTCCGCTGGAATTCTTCGATTCCCGCCTCTTTGGCGAACTCATTCCCGTAATTTGTTTTGAACTTGTCGTAAGCCAAAACCTCGCATTCAAAACCTTGCAGGCGTTTGGCGAAGGCATTTCCCATGTTTCCGTAGCCTACAATCCCAATTGTTTTCCCTTTCACTTCGTGCCCACGGTTTTCTTCCCGCCTCCATTTTCCTGCTCGCACCTCCAGGTCTGCCAAATTCAATCTGTTGAAAAGGCACAAGAGCATTCCCAAAGTATGTTCTCCAACCGCATCTCTGTTGCCTTCGGGCGCATTGAGCAGTTTGATATTTCTTTGCGCCAAATAATCTTCATCAATCTGGTCAACTCCTGCGCCTGCCCGAGCCACATATCTCAAGTCGCTCTCCTTTTTCCAATAAATCTTTGGTAAGCTGGAGTTTGCTACGGAGAATCAGTCCTTCGTAATTGCCAATGATTTTCTCTACTTCGGAAACAGTAATTTCAGGTTGGTAATCTGGCTCGACCCCAATTTCTTTCAGCAAAGGCACAATTGACTCGTGCATTTCATCTATGATTAAGCAGTTTCTCATTTTTATTATGGTTTGGAGTTTATGGGCATGCTACATGACAATTTTTCTCAATAGCTTAAATTTCAGCTTTTCTACCTCCCCTAACCCCTCCAAAAGGAGGGGATTTAGCTCCTTCCCCTTTTAGGGCAGGGGTGGAGTGTGGTAAAATAGTGGCTTTCAAAAATTGTCATGTAGTATGGTTTATGGGTTTAATGGAATGAGCGTAGAAAATCTATTCAAAAATAATTCTATTTGCCGAAAAAGCGAGCAAGCAATTTCTTTTAGCATGGGATAAGTCTAATTTAATCTTAAATAAATCTAATTTCATCGAAATAATGAAAGTTAATGGAATTTAGGAATGCTTTATGCAGTTGTCTTTATACAGAATCATTAACACTAAAAGCAACTCTTCAATTACATTCTTTTAGTCAAATCTCTTACCGTGAAACTGACCTAAGAATCAGCAAATCATTGCACAATAGTTAGATTTAATTGAATTTTTAGCGGTGTTTACTTTGAATTAGATTCTATTTTCGTTTATTTCGCATCATTCCTCATTTAAAAAAGTAGAAAATAATATGAAATTACCTTATTTCCTTACATTACTTATCGCCTTTGTTTCAATCAATTCAACTTCTTTTGCTTCTTCCGGAGAGGAAACTCCAGTCAAATCGCAAGCACTTGTTGAATACTCGAAAAGGCTTTATAAGGAAATAGGATTTACCGAGTTGCAATTGCCTTTGGCGACTTTCCAAAAAGCGATGGTTGGCTACTACAACATGCAAAGTCAACTCAAAAAGAAAGATATAATTACCATTATGGATTTTGACCAATCCAGCCTGAAAAAGCGTTTTTTCGTGGTGGATTTGAAAAATAAAAAGTTGATTTTGCAAAGCATTGTGGCGCACGGAAAGAACTCTGGCTTTGACATTCCAACCGAATTCAGCAACACGCACCAATCATTTCAGAGTAGTTTAGGTTTTTATAAAACAGCGGAAACCTATTTCGGGCATTTCGGATACGCTTTAAGGTTAGACGGAATAGAAAAAGGATTCAACAGCAATGCCAGAGGAAGGGGAATTGTGATGCACGGAGCGAAATATGTGACAGAAGCTTTCGGAAAAGCGCAGGGCAGAATGGGAAGAAGCTACGGTTGCCCAGCTTTGCCTTATACAATCCACAAGCAAGTAATTGATGCAATCAAAGGCGGTTCAATGCTCTACATTCACAAAAATCAGGATGATTACTTGACTGCAAGCCTTCTGCAAAACGTAGAGAAAGCGGAATTGGCATTTGCTGAAATATTGAAAAACACTGAACCAGAGTTGCTGACAAAAAAATAGAAAACACGAAAAACTTTCATAGTCGATAGGTTTTGGAGTCTTGTGCCTTTTGGGTGCAAGACTTTTTTGGATATATTCTATGCGCTCTGGAAGAGCACAGTACAGACTCGACTTTTGTCCGCATTCTTCCAGAACGTATTTTCATTTTTCCTGACAAGTAAAACACTTCAATCAATCTAAACTTTCCGTTCAATCTCTTGTGTTGAAACTCCGCAAACTGCAACTTTGTGGAATCCAAACCCTGAAACTCAACCTTTAAAAACTGTGAAACTAGCCATCGTAAAATATAATGCAGGAAACATTCGCTCGGTCATTTTTGCCTTGGAGCGGTTGGGAATCAGTCCAATTCTCACAGACAATCCTGATGAGTTGAAATCTGCTGACAAAGTGATTTTCCCAGGAGTTGGCGAGGCGAGTTCCACCATGCGCTATTTGAAAGAGCGGAAATTGGACAAGGTAATTCGGGAATTGAAACAGCCAACTTTCGGAATTTGCCTTGGGCAGCAACTGATGTGCAAACACAGCGAGGAAGGGAATACCGATTGTTTGGGGATTTTCAATATTGCCGTGAAGAAATTCGTTGGCTCAGAGAAAATCCCGCACATTGGTTGGAACAATATTGTAGATTTAAAAACTCCATTGTTCAAGCACGTTTCAGAATCGGATTACACCTATTTCGTGCATAGTTTTTACGTAGAGCAATCTGAATTCACTATTGCCACTACCGATTATATTTTGCCATTCAGTGCGGCTTTGCACCGAGATAATTTCTACGCCACGCAATTTCACCCAGAAAAATCGGGTAATGTGGGAGCGAGGATTTTGCAGGGATTTTTGGAAGTTTGATTTTGGTGTACAGGATATGAAAGAATTTGAAAGCGACTGAAAAATTTCGGGCGCTTTTTTTATTACCATCAAAAACAACTGTTAGACTTATTGCTATTCATCAAATATTGAAAACTTGGTAAAACTAAAAAGTAGTTATTTTTGTGCAGACTAAAACTGATTGATATGGATTTTTCAAGTTACAGATCGGCATTGACAGAGAACCTGGGTGACAAGCGTGTAAAAAAAAAACGCTGAGAACTTAATGGATAAGATAAAGTCTGAAGGGCATCTGAAAACATGGACACTGTCTGCTGACAGCAACGAGTATGAGCGTTATGAACGCCTCCTGGAAGCCAGCAATAAACATCACCTAAGTGTCTCATCCATAAATAGCTCTCTGCTGTCTCAGGGAGAGTCTGGATTTCAAGGCTCAAAAAGCATTCTTCTGATTCATGACCCAAGCGAGATTCGCAAAGCATACAGCAATGAGATGGAGAATCTGGCACGGGTACGCAGTCTGGACCAGAGTATGGTCAATGGCTACCATAGTTTCAACACTGTGGGCATAGGCCAGGACAAGAAACTCCGCCTTCTGGGCTGTGTCGCCTATGGAGGGGAAGGTGAGCTGTCGGCAAAAAAACAGGCACGAGCACAGATGAGCCGAATCAGCCAAGGCCTAAAATCTCGGGATGCTGATACCGTCTTGATTCATAATATGGACAGAGGCTTTGATGACCAAGATTATTTTGGTTTTATAGACAAAGAGCTGCGTGATAATTTTGTAATCCGATTGAAGTTGAACCGCAACTCGGGACTTCAAAAATGGGACAGGCAAAAACAGGAGGAGGTGAATCAAAAGCTGAAGGAGGCTGATTTTGCAAAGGGTTTCAAGCAGGCAATCGATAAATTCAGTTGGGGCAAACAGGTATACCATCAGGCAAGTGCACATTTGGAATATGACCGATACTATCTGGGGGAGGATTTCTATTCTGTAGTCAGGGTCACCTTAAAACAACGCAATGGCAGAAAAATATTTAAGGAGCCAATGCTGTTGGTAAGCAATTTCCATGTCGGGAATGAACAAATGGCTTGGTTTATATTTTCCACATACCTCAAACGCAGCAAGATAGAAGGCGTATTCAAATTCCTGAAGACTGAATTGGGCTGGGAAACCTTTCAGGTCAGAGATTTTGTTGCCATCCAACATCTGATTGTCCTGTGCTACTACATCGGAGGCTATTTCTATGAAATAGAAGACCAACTCACCGAAAATGAATGGATGAGCCAGACCTGCACGCTTGGGGGAGGAAAAGGAAAGGTAACCAAGGTGTTTTTTCTTAGAGGACTCAAAAAATTAGCTCATTACCAACAAATCAAACAATTCATGGAAGAAAACAACCTCTCTGAACAGCAACTAAATAACCTTTTTAAACTAGAATAAACTAGATTTGACTTTTACCAAGTTCTCAACAAATAACTATTAACTGGGCGCATCTCATTTTGTCGCAATAAATTAAAATGCACTTTTTATGAATGCTAGATTTCTAATAAACCCAACGTCTGGCAGGGTTTTCAACCTCTGCCAGCGTATGCTTTTTTAGTGTGCGACATTTTGAGATGCGCCCCTATTAACTTTAGTCTCACTATAATTAACCTTATGGACTTAAAGATAATTTTTGATGCACTTGTCAAAGCGAAAAACGAAGGAAATGTTAGTTCAGTCTTCGAGAAATACCCAACTATTTTTAAAAATGACAACAATTGGCATCCACTAGGAGATGAGAAAAACTTTTTTGGAGTTATTGAAAACCAACAAGCAAGTCCTATAGCGGCACTGATTGAAATTGCAATAACTGCAAGAACCGATGGGTAATTACCAAAGACACCTTTTTCTACGGGTTGCACAGTGAGAAGTCGCTGATTATCAACGTGCTGAATGATTTGAGCGAGGGCAAGGAGTAGCGGGCAATACAGCGCATGACAGGTATCAGTCTGGAGACGCAGAAACGTTGGTTGCTTCGGGCGGCTGAGCATGTTGCCCAGGTCAGCGCCTATTTGGAGCGGGATATGCATCTGGAGCGTGTGCAGATGGACGAGTTCTGGTCATTCATACTAAAAAAAGAGAATATTACCAAGGACGAGATTGTCAGGGAGATGAGTTGGGAATCCACGAGATACTGGACAGGAGTGAGCGGTGCAATACCATATCGACATCCGGTAGTGTGAAAGAGGTAAGGCTACTCTATGGATAATTCGGCACAAGCGGAGTGCCGCCCAGCGGACGCTTGCGCTATGGTTTTTATTTTGTTAGCCTTACCAGTTTACCACTACCCGACCTCCTTTGTGGAAAGCCGAAATGGAGCCTTTCGCAAAAGACAATAAACGGCAGACCCGCAAAACCAAGTGCCATTCCAAGAAGTCAGAGCCGTATGATGCGCATGTCATATTCCTGAAGGGCGTCTGTAGTCTTACCAAGGAGAATGAGAGGTTTGGAATCCTTGTCAATCCAGAGGCAAAGCCATTCCAGATTAAGTACAAAAAGGTCTCTCCAGCAATGAAGCAAGGACTTGCCAATCAAATTTACACATGGAATATCTGCTTCTGATGAAACCACTAATGTTCAACATAAATTAAGTATGCAGTACCTTTTTTCAATCTTCCTACAATTCCTAAATTGCAACCTGCTAACTCTCCGCCAAATATTTATGCACAAAGCTGATTGCCATAGCACCTTCGCCAGTAGCGGAAGCCACTCGGTTCATGGCACCTGAGCGGACATCGCCAGCAGCAAATAATCCTGCGTGGCAAGTTTCGAGCAAATAGGGGTCTCGCTCCTCTTTCCAGACTTTGAGGAAACCATCTTTGCCGTTCAAATCTCTGCCCGTAACTAAATATCCTCGCTCATCTTTAATTACACCCAACTCCAACCAATCGGTGAAAGGACGTGCGCCAATGAAAATGAATAAGCCACTGGCTTCCACTTCCCTTTGGTTTGCGCCATCGCCATCTTCCAACACGAGCTTTTCCAAATGCCCGTTTCCATTTGCTCCCACAATATTGGTGTTTCCTAAAATATGAATGTTCTCAATCGCCTTAATTTGGTCAATCAAATAAGAAGACATGGAACTTGATAAATCTTCTTTCCTGACAGTTACATAAACATTTTTGGCAAACTGCGAGAGATAAACTGCTGCCTGACCAGCCGAATTTCCACCTCCAACGATGTAAGCCTCCTTATCTTTCATAGAACTTGCCTCGGTGGAAGCGGCTCCATAATAAACGCCTGCACCTGTGAATTCCTGCACGGCTTCAGCCGGGTGTTTTCGGTAATCTACGCCCGTGGTTACAATCACGCTTCGGGATTTCACTTGGCTATTGTCTCCAAGCGTAATGATTTTGTAGCCATCTTGCACAGAAATTTCCTTCACTTCTTGTGGAGACAGAAATTCGATTCCGAAACGCATGGCTTGGGTAATGGCTCTTCGGGAAAGTTCCGCACCGCTCAATCCTTTCGGGAAACCCAAGTAGTTTTCGATTCTGGAGGAAGTTCCCGCCTGTCCGCCTGGTGCTTTCTTCTCAATCAGCAAGGTTTTCAATCCTTCCGAACCGCCATAAACTGCGGCCGCCAAACCTGCCGGACCTGCGCCCACAATCACTACATCGTATAAATCTGCCTTTGCTTGTGCCGAAAGCCCAATTTTGCTTGCCAAATCTATTTTAGTTGGATTGGTCAACACCGAACCATCTTGGAAAACTACTGCAGGGAAATCGTTGGTTTGCCAGTTGTGCAATTCGCATAATTCAATTCCTTTCGGATTGTTTTCCACATCCATCCATTGGTAGGGAATCAGGTTGGAAGCCAAAAAGTCTTTCAACTCATGCGATTTTGGCGAGAATTGATAACCGACAATTCTTATTCCTTCAAACTCTAGGTTTGTGAGTTGCGTGCCATTCATCCAATAAATCGTTCAGAGTAGGATAAAGTTTTTCCTCGGCGGATCCCAGGGTTTCAGCAGATAATAATCGAGTTGAACCTCGTTGATTGCCTTAATTGCCGCATCTGTATCAGAATAGGCAGTCAGCAAAACTCGCTTGGCAAGCGGATAGAATTTCTTGGCTTTCTCCAAATATTCCACGCCCAACATTTCGGGCATTCTTTGGTCGGAGAGGAATAGTGCAATCACTTCGCCCTTCTTCTTTAAATCTTCTAAAGTAGCGAGCGCATCTTGGGCGGAATCGGTATTCATGATTCGGTATTCCTTTTTGTAAGCGGTTCGCAAATCACGAACAATCGCCCTCAAAACTTGGGAATCGTCATCGACAGCGAGAATAATCGGCTTTTTCATGCAGTTGTTTATTTGTCAAGATACCACAAAAACTCTTTTGTAACAACACAGCTGAGTCCATCTTCGGAGACTAGAACATTGACTTCTTCGCCAGGTTTGAGATTTATGAAATCTTCTTTTCCGATGAACACGTCATCTGTTTTTCTTGAACCGTTGTGTTCATAGCTATAACTTATGTTTATGAACGAATCTGTCGAGAATATTGAAGCATTGCCTGATGATTCTATGATGCCTGGTTTTAATATGCCATTCTGAAGTAGTCTCTTATATTTTGAATACTCTGTACTCATGAAAGACTTGAATGGGAACAATAGTATAAAGAAAAACAATGGTATTAGTGGGAAAAAATAGGGGTTTAAATCTTCTTTAACTTCGTATTCGGTTGCAGTAGATTGATTGGCGATGTATTTTATTTGAATGGAGTTTCCTCTCATTAGCTGATTTGTGTCTGAAATACTGAATGTCTTCACATTTCCTTTAAACAATTGATTGTCAATACTATATTCGTACTCAATGCTAGTTAGGTTTCTGCCATTTTGGTTAACTGAACCTGCAATCCAAAAGTCGGTTACCTTACCAATGCTTACAATTCCCTCTTTTCTGATTTTACTATGGTTTACATAATGCTTATTCACTACAAATGCCATTAAAATCATCGGAATAGTGAGTAATGCTGGAATTAGTATAGATAATTGAGACAATAAAGATGTGATAGGCATTCTTCTCTTTAGTATCTTCTTAACGTAATGCTTCTTTACTTTTCTTGGAGGTGGTGGAATTTCCATTGTTGCAATTGTGTTTTTGAATGTATAAAAGCTGAATACCGTAAATTGGGAAATAGGCTTAAATATATGAAACGAACAATTGAATTATGGAAAACCTTCTGATGACTCTTAGGTTTTACTATTAAACAAACCAGAGCCTCTCAAATGCGTTATTATTTTTCATTATCTTTAGCATTAAATCAGCTATTCAGAAAGCGAAAAAATACTACTTTTCATTCCCTCCATCTACTATGACACTTGCAGATATACTTAATCTACTCAATAGGCTTCCTTCTATCAATCTCCAACTAGACAACCCCAATTCCATTGCCGATATGACTTGGTTTTCGGTAAGTGAGTCGAGAGACAACTTGAAAGTGGTTTATGTTTTCCGAAGTAAGGAAGATGAATTGCTTGTGGCTAGGAATGGGAAGGTTTCGGATGGAAAGTGGGATTTCATTCCCAATACCAATTCTGTTTTCATCCGATTTATGGAGGAGAAGATTTTGCATAATGCACTTTTGCTGAAAGGTCATTATTTGGTGCTTCGGCAAGATGGGAACGAGAAGATGATGCTTTTGGTAAATCAGGCTTACTATCAGAAAATATTGGAAACTGCACCGAACAAGGTTTGGGATTTCATTCATAAAGACATCAAATTATTCGTTCCCGAAGTGGAGGAGTTGGATTTCACGTTGGAAGCCCCGAAAGTAGAGGAAGAAACGGAAGAGGAAATTCCCGAAGAAGTAAAAGCCACTATTGAGGAAGTTGCTAAACAAATTGAGGTAAAGGAATCCAAAAAAGAAGCCACGCAAGTTCCCCGCAAAATTGTGGAACACGAAAATCTTGAGGAAGTAATTGAGCAAATTCCCGAGCCAGAAAAGGAAGTTGCAGAAGTGGAAAAGCCAATTGAAAAAGAAGAGGTAAAGGAGAAATCGGAAAGCAAATCTTTGATAGACCGATTTAAAGAAGCCAATCCGCACAAAAATCCAAAGCAATATTTCGACCATGACCGAACTCCTTCACTCAACGATAAACTGAAGGAAAGTATGAAAAAGGAGAAGCAACCAAGTTTGCTGGAGAAATTGGCGGAGAAGAAAAAGAAAGATTAGATAACGAGTCAAATCTTTGTAGAATCGGATTCCCAAATCTGACTCATAGAGACTTGAAGCAATTTTAAACTTACAATCTCCCACAGTTGGAAAGACTCAAAGCACTCATAGAAATTCTGATTCGGTTTGGAACAAGCGCTCAAGAAATTGAGGAAGCGGAGAAAATACGAACCCTGCAAAGGCTTTTGGTGGAGATTTATTCCATTTACCTGAGCATGAAACCTAAATTTGAGGAGACAAAGCATGAAAATCAGCCCAGTTTCGATTATGAGGAAATTAGGCTAAATGTCTCAGAGAATTTCCCAACTCTTGGATATTATTCTACCGTACTCAATCCGAATGAAATTGGAGAGGAAACGAAAATTGGAGTGGCAGATGCAATAGACGATTTGAGCGATATTATCAAAGATTTGCTCGCAGTCCGATGGAGGATTCAAAACACCAGTTTGAAAGATGCGGTTTGCCATTTTGAATTTTCTATGAGAACCCATTCCGAAAAGCATCTGCTAGATTTGTTGGGATATTTGAAAAGCAGTTCAAAGTAATTCCAATCATGCACTTGCTTTTGTTGGTCTTAGCAATTGATTTCATCAGTCTCCTGCATTTGTCTAGTGCATTGAGTTCTAAGTTTGTGTCTGTATTTTTTGGAATATTATTTTCTTCTGCAAAGCAAAATTTTCAGTGGTTCGACATTTCGACATAGCCTAACGGCTAAGAATTTTAATGCAGTAGAAGGAAATAAGAAACAAAAATAGCAACACGAACTTAGGATTTGATGTACTAGTATCTTGCTTCCTAAGGCGATGGCAAGCAAAACCAGCTTGCGAGACCAACAAATTTGAATACCCAAAATAACTATTCCCCATCTAGTTCAATGCACGAAATCGACCAATTCCTCAATTATTTACGCTACGAAAAGCGAACAAGCTTACACACAGCGGAAGCTTACAGCACAGATTTGTTGCAGTTTTTCAATTATGTAAATCAGGATTTGGCGGAAAATGAATCTGAACAAAACTTATCGGAACTAGAATATTCCGACATCCGTGGCTGGCTGATTCTAATGATTGACCAAGATTTATCGCCAAGAAGCGTGAACAGGAAAATGGCTTGTCTTTCTACATTCTACTCTTTTTTAGAGCGAAATGGAGTGATTCAGCAAAATCCGACCGAGAAATTGCAATCGCTCAAAACGAGCAAAAGCTTGCCAAGTTTTGTGCAAGAAGAGGAAATGGGAATTATTCTCGACCAAACCGAATTCCCCAACGATTTCAAAGGCAAGCGAGACCAATTGGTGTTGGAAATCCTCTACGGAACGGGAATGCGAGTTTCAGAATTGGTTGGATTGAAACTTTCTGATATTGATTTCTACCGAGGAACAGTTTCCATCTCGGGGAAAGGAAATAAACCCAGAATTGTGCCTTTGGGAAATGGTTTGCTCAAACTGATTCGGGAATTTACGCAACTTTTCGGAGTTCAAAACTCCAATTACCTTATCCAAACAAGAGAAATTGAAGGGAAAAAAGCGTACCGAATGCTGATTTACCGAATTGTGAATAAATACCTTTCCATTTCCAACTCCACCGAGAAAAAAAGCCCCCACATTTTGCGCCACAGCTATGCCACGCATTTGCTAGAAAATGGAGCAGATTTGAACGCGATTAAAGAATTATTAGGACATTCGAGTTTGGCAACTACGCAGGTTTACACGCATAATTCATTGAGCAGATTGAAAGAAGTTTTTGATAAGGCGCATCCGAAATCTTAATCAGAAATTAGTTATCAGTTATCAGTTATCAGAAACTGAATGTTTGACTTATACTGATTGTAAAATGCTTTGGAAATTTACCCGTAGCCGACAACTTACTAGTGCATGAACTTAGAACTCAATGCACTAGTTGTCGTTGAACGAATAATTTCATTTCGCTAAATCAATTCCAACATTTTCCGTAGGTTCTTCTTGGAGGCAATGGCATTGACCACCAGTCCCATTCCAAAAGAACTTTATACGAACCCAACGCAACTGATTTCGCTTTTCTGACTTGGCTTTGTATATTCATTTGTAAGACGGGGAGACCTATTTCACATAAACGTAAAACCTATGAAAGTAATCTTATTTTCTATCGGAACTCGTGGAGACATGGAACCATTTTTGGCAATTGCTGAAATTCTAGCTTCCAGAAATTGGGAGATTACCTGCGTTTTTCCCGAACAATTCAAGGATTTAGTAGAAAGTTTAGGTTATGGATTTCATGGATTCGATAAGGCTTTTTTGGAGTTGCTCGAAAGCTCGACAGGAAAAAATATGATGGGCGGAGAAGGGAATTTGTTTGAGAAAGCTAGAAACCTTTTTCACTTGGGTAAAAAGGGAATCAAGCTGAATAAAGAAATGGTTGCTGTTCAGGCGAAAATTCTTCGAGAAGTAGCATATGATTTAGCAATTTACCACCCTAAATGCAGTTTCTTGGTGGTTTGGGCAATGCAGAATCCAACAAAAGCGGTTATGATTAGCCCGATTCCTTACGTGCAACATCCTTCAAGAAAACTTTCTGTAATTAGCTTGAGAGGAAATGGGAACTATGGAACTTCGCTCAATTTGCTTTCCTACTCGTTTGTCAACTGGACAAAATCAACCATGGTCAACTCTATGACAAAACCTCATTGCTCTCAATTGAAAGGCGTTAAAATTTCGGCAAGCAGAATCAGAGAATTTATGCTTGAAAAGGAGCGAACGCTGTATGCAATTTCCCCATCGCTGTTTGAAAAACCGAGAGAATGGGGAAATCAAATAGAAGTTGTTGGTTATTTTGAGCGCAATAAAACCATAGATTGGCAACCAGATGCGGAGCTGAAACAGTTCGTAGAAAGGCACGACAAAATCCTGCTCGTTACTTTTGGAAGCATATCAAATAAAAAACCAAAGGAAAAGACAGATGCTATTTTAGCAGTTTTGCAAAAGCATAAAATTCCCACAATTATCAATACAAGTTGGGGCGGATTGGAGAAAAGGGAAAATGCTCCAGAACACGTTCACTTTGTAAACAGCATTCCCTACGACTGGATTTTCCCGAAAGTTTATGGCGTGATGCACCACGGAGGTTCAGGAACAACGCATACTGCACTGAAATACGGGTGTGCCAACTTGATAATTCCCCATATTGTCGATCAATTTTACTGGAACAGAAATCTAGCTGAAAAGGAACTCGCCCCATTGGGAATCTCAATAAATAAGCTGACTTCTGAAAATTTAGAAAGCCGTTTACTTAGCATGTGGAACAACCCGAAATTCAAGCAGAATGCAGAAGAATTCAGTCAGAAAATGGCTTTAGAGAATGATGAGCAGAAATATTATGAGGAGCTGACGAGGGGGATTTAGAGGAAAGAACAATGATGAAGAAGAAAGGAAGGAAGAAGAAAAGTAGGAGTCGCCCTTGACAAAGAACAAGAAAAATTCTAAGCTTCCTAGCTTTGACCCAATGTTTGCAAGTTTCTTAACTTGCCTTGCACAGCATGTATAGAAAAACCTGACAGGATTTCAAATCCTGTCAGGTTTGCAAATGTCTTCAAATCAACACATTATCTAATCTTCTTCTTTTTGACTTTCCCTTTCTTGCCACCGCCCATCAATCTGCCTCTCAATCCACCACCAATCTTTTTAGTGGCACCTTTAATACTTGGTGCAGAAGCACCTGCCGAGGCGTTTCCACTTCCTCCGCCTTCCATCTTGTTCATTTGGCGCATCATTTTCTGCATATCGTCCAATTGCTTGTAAATGGCATTTACTTGCTGCACCGATGTTCCGCTACCTAAAGCAATTCTTTGTGTACGAGAAGCTTCGGTAAGCAAGGGGTTTTCTCTTTCGGCTGGAGTCATTGAACCGATGATTGCCTCCACGGGAACGAAACGCATTGTCGTCAATATCCACGTTTTTCATCATCTTGTTCATGCCAGGAATCATCTTCATCAATCCCTTCAAATCTCCCATTTTTTTGATGTGCTGGAGTTGAGAGTGCAAATCATTGAAATCGAACTGATTTTTCTTGATTTTCTTGCTCAATCTGCGAGCTTCATCTTCATCGAAAGCCTGTTGTGCTTTTTCCACCAAGGAAATCACGTCTCCCATTCCCAAAATCCGCTGTGCCATCCTGTCTGGGTGGAAAACGTCAATCGAATCTGGTTTCTCGCCCGTACTAATAAATTTAATTGGTTTATTTACAACACCCTTAATAGAAATTGCCGCTCCACCTCGTGTATCGCCATCGAGTTTGGTCAATACAACTCCGTCAAAATCCAATCTTTCATTGAACGTTTGAGCCGTGTTCACAGCATCTTGCCCCGTCATGGAATCGACCACAAATAATGTTTCAGATGGTTGGAGTGAGTTTTTCACATCTACCAATTCGTTCATCATTTGCTCGTCAATTGCCAAACGACCTGCCGTATCGACAATGACTACATTTTTGCCGTTTTTCTTGGCGTATTCAACTCGCATTTTTAGAAATCTGAACGGCATTTTTGTTTTCTGGCTCGGCATAAACCTCCACGCCAACTTGCTCGCCCAAAGTTTTTAGTTGCTCAATGGCGGCAGGTCGGTAAATATCACAGGCAACCAAAAGCACTTGTTTGCCTTCCTTTTTGAGTTTATTGGCAAGTTTGGCGGTAAAAGTGGTTTTACCAGAACCTTGCAAACCAGCAATCAGCACAATGGCGGGCTTGCCTTCGAGTTTGAATTCGGAAGCCTTTCCACCCATCAATTCGGTCAGTTTATCGCTGACGATTTTAGTGAAAAGTTGCCCTGGCTTTACGGAAAGCAACACATCTTGCCCAAGTGCCTCGTCTCTAATCTCACTGGTAATTTGCTTAACCACAGGGTAGTTCACATCGGCATCGAGCAAAGCCTTTCGGATGTCCTTAATGGTGTTGGCGATGTTGATTTCAGTGATTTTCCCATCACCTTTCAGGTTTTTGAACGCTGATTCTAACTTATTACTGAGATTATCGAACATATTGTTATAAACTTATGAGTTTTTATAGTAGCGAGTAGGGGGGAATCAGATTTTAGACTCTTCCCAAAGCATGGAAAGATTTGTTGGAATGACAATTGAAATACCTCTCCCTTCCCATAATTTCTGACTTTAAAAAAAGCAATATATAACTTTTGCCATGCAGAAATTTAACCGTAAAAATACGATTTGGAAATGGGAAATGCTAAAAGTGTTGTAGGAAATAGAAATTATAAACTCAATAAACAAAAAAAATCGACTCAGAGAGTCGATGTACGGAGAAAGTATTTACTTCTTATTCTTTCCTCCACTTTTCACTTCCCAAAATTCGGCAAATCATAAATATCTTTTATTTGGATTTCACAGCCTAAAACATCTAGTTTTTCCTCCAAATTGAATTTGGTTTCCGAAAACTGCCTGTCATTTTCCCAATTCCGAACGAAAACCGCGGGTTCATAATCAGCCAACTGGCTCTCAATCATCACATATTTTTTTAGTGATTTAATTTTTCGGTAGCACTCAAACTTATTTCCACGGTCATAATCTCGGGTAGATTTGGATAAGCACCTCAATAATGAAATCAGGCTCGGTCAAGCCCAAAGTGCCAAATGGAGTTTGCTTATTCAGGCTATCATTGCAATAGATATGAATGTCGGGATAGAAATAGGCTTGCTCGCACTCGGGAACGTAAAGTCTTACTTGCCCTGTAAGCAATGTGCATCCTTTTTCCTTCAAACAACGTCTTAGTGCTTCTACAAGATTCAGAACAATGATTTCGTGCTCAGTCGTTGTTCCCGACATGGCAACAATTTCCCCATGCAAGTATTCCAATCTGTCTTTCGATTCTTCACTGATTTTGAGGTATTCTTCTGGCGATATAGCTTTTTCGAGTGTTTCCATATTACTAATTTACGGAAATTCTTTCAAAATAAGCTGGTCAAAATGCTTGTTTTGCAACAAAATCAACAGCCACAACTTACCGAAATTTTGATTCCATCTTTTCCGAATCGCTCAATTGTCATGTAGCAACCTGCGCCTTCATCTTCTGGCCTGACATAGAGTTCCTGAAGCCTTGGCTCAAAATCCATATCGATTTCGTAACCGTCTTGAAAAAAAATCGGTAGAGCAAAATTATAGGCTTCCTGAAAAGTCCTGCTTTCTAAATAGATTTCAGACGTTCCACCAATTTCATCACAGCCCTTTTCTCTGATTGTGATTCCATGTGCAAATTGCTGTTCATAACCACATGGCTCTTTCATGTGTGGCTCAAGCGGATAATATTTGAGGTTGTATTTGTTAGAAATGGGATTGAGAGCAACTGTGAAAAACTCTGTAGAATATTGGTCTTTTCCGCAAACTGGCAAATCGGACAAATAACCATCGAAGACATAGCCTGTCTCTTGCTCAAAAACTACTTTTTTCCAGTAGCCTTTGATTTTGAAATCTTCAAACTCCTGCAATTCCAGTAAATCGCCAAACTGTTTGCTGTTTTCCAAAACCAGAACTTGGCTTCCGTAGGGAATGGATTTGGTTTTTTTGCTAGAGGTATTTGGTGCTTCCCGCATGGAAAGTCCGCTTGGGGCGAATACGTTGAGGGTTTTGAATTGGGAAAAAGAAGCCGTGCCGAAAAGCAAGGTGGCAAGGATGAGCAAGTAGGATTTCATAATTTACCCGAATAATGGGTTTAAACCTTTGTTTTTCAGATACTTAACCATGTTATTTTTAGAGTAGTCAAAAATTAAGATTTGCTATATTGTACTTTTTTTAGATTTAATCAAAAATTATATGACAATAATTTAACGGAACTCATAAAATCAAAATACTGATTACCAAATACTTAAATCATTCTTAATTCTTCATTTTTAATGGCCAGGCCACCCTGTCTTAATTTCCCCAATCCATAATTGTACTTATCAAATACATAACTCATAATTGGGGTAATTTACCAATTAATGTTTCGTAACAAATGCGAAATAGGTTCGGATTCCATAAATATAATAGTATGTTTGGATTGATTTTTTTGGAATTTTACGAGATTTTCAAAACAGGCTTTCTAGGCATTTTAGAAACACATAGCCAAAGCTATGTGAGGAGAAGATAACGGAGAAAGCATTTTTGAGAAGCCGTAGAAACCAAAAATAAGCCGATTCAAACATGCTCTTATAGTAACAGAATCCAAACTCGTCTCAAAAACAACATCTTACAACTATTCAGAATTACAAAACTAAAGAAGTGCCTACGAATATTTATTCGTAGGCACTTCTTTGAAGAAATAGAAAAACAGATTATTTCAAGGGCAAAATATTGTAAATTGAATCATCGCCTTTGGCAATGTTTTTTGCCAATTTCTCAAAAGATTCGGCCTCCCTGTCTTCTGGGTTCCAATCTTTTCGTCCCAAATCAAAGTCTTTGAAATACGTATCCCAGTTGTCGTATTTGTCCCGAGCGAGTGGAAGAATATCTTTGATGTATGATGTTACCTCCTCTTTCGTCATATAGCCGGCTGAGTAACCCATGCAAGCATTGTTGACGATTCGTGCATAATCCCATGCTTTGTATTTGTAATCTCTCGTTTTCAAATCATCTAATGTAGCCATCAGAGAGGCTTTGTCGGCAATACTCCATGCGCTTTTAAGCATACGTTTAGAGTCTGACCCTTCGGAGGTTTTAAAAGGAAATTCTAACATTTGCTTGTAACCATCTATCAGTTCCTCATCGCTCGTGTAGCCGTTGGAACTCATTATGTTTTTTATTTGATCTATTCCGCCATAACCATTAATAAAATAGATGCCACCTAACATAAAACTGCTCAATTGCTCATCTTGCAATTTGTCTTCTGAGGAATCATCTGAAGAGTCAGAATTTTCTGAAGAACCGCAAGAGAACATCATACAGGCAAAACACATAGTCAACACTAAACTTAAATTCTTATTCATTTCAATCTTTTTAATAAATGTAAATATGATTTCGAGCAAAGTTAGTTTTTTATTGATATATCGCTTACAAAATTCTTTAGCGTTCAAGAGTAATAGCAAAACGTAGTGTATGGATTGATAAACGGAGAATTTTTCATAATTTTTCTCAGATTTTGAATATAAATCCTTCTCCCATTTTACGCAAACGGTTTCTAAAATCAGCGGAAATCCGTATCTTTGCACTCATATCACTCTAAAAACTTACTCAAACCGTTTGAAGGAAATCGGCAGGATTTTCTTTTGGAATTTTTGACGATTGGACTGAAGCGTAAACAACAGTACAATAACTCAATCCAACCAAAAAAAAGCTGATGCAATAAACCCAAATGGGGAATCAACTGTTTTAAATATTCTGATTCTTGACCAGAACCTTACCAAAAAATCATTCTTACATGGAAGTACTAGAACCAAAAACCTCGACTAAAACCATTTCCAAAAAGGAAATTATTGGAGACTATTACATTGGCTACGAAAGTAGGCAAGCCAGCCTAATGGGCAGGAAAGAGGTTTTTATGGGAAAGGCGAAATTCGGGATTTTTGGAGACGGAAAAGAGTTGCCCCAATTGGCAATGGCAAAAGCTTTCCAAAAAGGCGATTTCCGTTCTGGATATTACAGAGACCAAACTTTTATGATGGCTTTGGGCGAGTTGAATGTGCAACAATTTTTCGCCCAACTCTACGCCCACACCGACACGGAAGCCGACCCAGCTTCTTCGGGAAGGCAAATGAACGGGCATTTTGCCACGCACAGCATCAACTCCGATGGCTCGTGGAAAAACCTGACCGAACAATACAATTCTTCCGCAGATATTTCGCCCACCGCAGGTCAAATGCCAAGGTTGGTCGGATTGGCCTACGCTTCCAAACTCTATCGGGAAAATAAAGGATTGCATCATTTGACACAGTTTTCAGACAATGGAAACGAGGTAGCTTTTGGCACAATCGGGAACGCTTCTTGTGCAGAAGGGCCATTTTTTGAGGCAATGAATGCGGCTGGAGTTCTCCAAATTCCGATGCTGATGTCAGTTTGGGACGATGGATACGGAATTTCCGTGCCGAACGATATACAAATTACCAAAAGTAATATCTCCGAAATCCTCAAAGGTTTTCAGCGAGATGAAAACAATAAAGGCTTTGAAATTTTCGTGGTAAACGGTTGGGATTATCCTGCACTTTGTGAGACTTATGCTAAAGCTGCCAAGATTTGTAGAGAAGAACATGTTCCTTGTTTGGTGCATGTGGTGGAAATTACGCAACCTCAAGGGCATTCCACTTCTGGCTCGCACGAACGTTACAAGCCTACCGAGCGGTTGGAGTGGGAAAAACAACACGATTGTTTGCTGAAGATGCGGGAATGGATAATTTCCGAAGAAATTGCTACGGAAGAGGAAATCTCGAATTTGGAGAAAAGGCCGCCAAGAGCGTGAAAGACCAGAAAGATGCAGCTTGGAAAGCCTTTGTTGCTTCCATGAAAGATGACCATGACACAGCCGTAGAATTATTGGGAAAAGTTGTCAGCCAAACCAATAAAGGACCCGAAATAGCTAAAATCCAGACGGAACTGGCAAAAACACTCAACCCTGAAAGATTGGACGCCATTCGGGCAGTAAAAAAAGGTATCAGATTGCTTCGCTTTGAAGACAAATCGCTCAGAATCCCTATGCAGAATTGGTTGAAAAGAGTGCAGAGAGAAAACGCAGACAGATATAATTCTTGGCTTTATAACGAAGCTGAAGATGGCGCATTGAACATTCCCCAAGTCTCTCCACAATATAATGAAGACAGTCCAACTTTAGACGGAAGGGAAATTGTGCAAGCTTGTTTCGATGCGGCTTTGGAAAAATACCCAGAAGTTTTTGCCATTGGCGAAGATGTGGGGAAAATTGGAGACGTGAATCAGGGTTTCGCTGGTTTGCAAGAGAAATATGGCGAGTTGCGAGTAACAGATACGGGAATTCGGGAAGCCACCATTATGGGTCAGGCAGTCGGAACTGCGCTTCGTGGTTTGCGCCCGATTGCCGAAATTCAATACCTCGATTATTTTCTCTACGGACTCCAAACGCTATCTGATGATTTGGCATGTTTGAGCTACCGAACTAAAGGAAAGCAAAAAGCCCCCGTAATTATCCGAACTCGTGGACACCGTTTGGAAGGCATTTGGCATTCTGGCTCGCCCATGGGAATGATGATTCATGCTTTGCGTGGCGTGCATATTCTCACGCCAAGAAACATGACCCAAGCAGCGGGTTTCTACAATACAATCCTACAATCTGGCGACCCAGCCGTAATTGTGGAATGCCTGAATGGCTACCGATTGAAAGAACGTTTGCCGAATAACATTGGCGAATTTACTGTTCCGTTGGGCATTCCTGAAACCATTCGGGAAGGAAAAGACATTACAATCGTAACTTATGGTTCTATGTGCAGAATCATCACTTCTGCAGCGGAACAATTGGAGAAAGTAGGGATTTCCTGCGAGGTAATTGATGTGCAGTCCCTCCTACCCTTCGATTTGGAACACCGAACTGTGGAATCTATCAAGAAAACCAATCGAGTGCTTTTTGCCGATGAAGATATGCCTGGTGCAACCACGGCTTACATGATGCAGAAAGTGGTGGAAGAACAAGGTGCATACAAATTCTTGGATTCCAAACCGCAATGTTTGGCGGCACAAGCACATCGCCCAGCTTATGCTTCGGATGGAGATTACTTCTCGAAGCCTAATGAGGAAGATGTTTTCGATAAGGTTTATGCGATGATGTCGGAAGTGAGTCCACAGAAATTTCCGAGTTTGTATAGTTAGTATTCAGTCTCAAAATCAAATGGTTTATTGATATAACCAACTTTTGTTGGTCTCGCTACTTTATACTCAAAACAAGCCTTTCAGCTATAATTTGTCTGATGAATAAGAAATCTGTTCTTAGTTTTTAATGTGCTAAGACCAACAAAGGCGAGTTTGTTGTTTTTGATTCTGACATAATCAACTTTCGTTGGTCTCGCTAATTTTCACTCAACATAAGCTTTTCAACATAACTCATCTGATGAATAAGAAATCTGTTCTTGATTATTAATGTGCTAAGACCAACAAAGGCGAGTTTATTGGTTTTGATTCTGGCATAACCAACTTTTGTTGGTCTCACTAATTTTCACTCAACATAAGCTTTTCAACATAACTCATCTGATGAATAAGAAATCTGTTCTTGATTATTAATGTGCTAAGACAAACAAAGGCGAGTTTATTGGTTTTGATTCTGACATAATCAGCTTTTGTTGGTCTCGCTACTTTATACTCAAAACAAGCCTTTCAGCATAATTTATCTGAAAACAAGAAATCTGTTCTTAGATTATTAATGTGCTAAGACCAACAAAGGCGAGTGCAAAGTCCTTAGTCCAAAGTGAAATCTCCAACTGCATTTTCTTGTGGTTGGAGATTTTTGGTTGGTAACTCATGGAGCAGAAGGTAAGTTGTTATTTTGATTTGATAGGGATTTCTGTACCCTGTTCTTCCAGAACGGAACTATCAAACCCATTCTGGAAGAACAGGATACAATTCGTGAGCAGAAGAAAAGATTCTTTTTATTGTAATAGAAATTGGTTAATTTTATCTACAAGCAAACATTAATTCTATGTATCCGATAGTCCAAATCAAAAGTATTCAATTTACAGACGAAGAGTTTTTCAACTTTTGCCAAGATAATGAGAGTCTAAAAATAGAAAGAAATGAAAAACAACAAGTAATAATTATGCCTCCAACAGGATTCACAACAGGATATCATAATAATAAAATTGGAGCAAAACTCGATAGATTGGGAATGAAAAAGAAGATTCGAGGCTTAATTGCCGATTCTTCCACGGGTTATAAATTGCCTGATGGTTCGAGTTCGCTCGCCAGATGCCTCTTGGGTTTCTTGGGAATTGTGGAATACTGTTCCTAAAGAAGAGAAGACTAAATTTCCTTCTATTTGTCCAGAATTTGTGGTCGAATTACTTTCAGAATCTGACTCCTTGGAAGAGCTGAAAAAGAAAATGCAGTTCACTTGGATTGCCAATGGCGCAAAACTCGCTTGGCTGATTGACCCAAAATCCAAACAGACCTTTATTTATCGAGCCAACGGAAGTATTGAAATTGTGGAAGGTTTCGATAAAAAACTTTCTGGAGAGAATGTATTGGAAGGCTTTGAATTTGATTTGAGTTGGTTGAAGGAAATTTGAGTTTTTTCAAAACAAGTTGCATTTTTATGAAAAATTGTTCTGGAAGCGCAATGTACAAATATAGGGTAATGTGAAAGAGCTAAGACTACTCTATGGATAATTCGGCACAAGCGAAATGCCACCCAGCGAAGTGCCGCCCAGCGGACGCTTGCGCTATGGATTTTGTTTCGTTAGCCTTACCAGTTTATCACTGCCAAATATAGAAGCCGATTTTTCACACATAAAAACTTGATGTATCTTTGCAGTAGAGACCACAATCTCTTGATACTTGATACTGAAATCTTGATACTTAAATTATGGCAAAGAAAAATGAACTTCCCGAAGAGGCTGGAAATGTGAATTGGGACAAAATGTTTAATAAACCTTCCGATTCAAACTCCAAAAAGCGAGTGAAGAAAACTGTGGATTTGGAAGAAGAAGTGAAAGAGGAAAAGGAGAAATTGACAAAGAAAGAACAATCTTTCCCTTACCCAGACGATTTTTTGGCAGATGTAAACGTCATGCTCAAGAAAAGTGGTATGAATAGCATGAAATCTTCCGATTTGGATGAGGAAGAGTAATTTTGAAAAGTGTAAGTAAAATATGGCGGAAAAGTCATTTTTATAACCTGCGAACTCATTCAATTAAAGCCAAAATCCCTCTACAGGCTTGTAGAGGGATTTTGGCTTTATGCTGTTTCAGAGGTAAGCCTTCCTAGAAATCGTCTTCGTCTTTTTCTGGCTCGAAGATATGTATTTTGCCTTCTTTGAATTCTTCAATTGCCATTAAAGTTGGCTTAGGCATTCTTTCGTAGAATTTGGAGATTTCAATTTGCTCTCTATTCTCATGAACCTCTTCCAAAGAATCTACGTTGGTAGCGAATTCAGCCAATTTGCTGTTCAACTCCTCTTTTATTTTAGTCGAAATTTGTCTTGAACGCTTGGAGATTGCCACCACGGATTTGTAGATATTATGTGTTTCCGTAGTCAATTCCGTCAAATCCCTTGTTTCTATCGAAGATTTTGCCATTTGTATTTCTTATATGATGATTGATTATCTGCCAGATTCAAACTCCAACAGGAAATTAGTTACTAATTCTAGTAATCTGCAAATTTAACTCCAAATTATGGAAATGCAAAGTGTTGGTTGTTTTACAAGAGTTGGCAACCGCAGAAATGCTTGAAATCCAAAGGCTATAAATTAAGTGGAAATAAATTATTTAGATTCTGATTTTTATGCAACGCTCTGAGGTGTGAAAGAGGTAAGGCTACTCTATGGATAATTCGGCACAAGCGGACGCTTGCGCTATGGTTTTATTTTGTTAGCCTTACCAGTTTATCACTACCACGCTCTGATTGCCAAGTGTATGATTTACTTTTTTGCTGTTTTACTATTTTTCACTTGCACTTACTTTATCAAAAACCTCAAAATCTTCTGCAAACCTCGCATAACTTTCTGCATTGATGGGGAAATCTCCATAGCAGATATTATCGTACAAATAGGTAATTCTACTGAATGGCACTTTGATGAATTCGTCTTTAATTTCCACCTCGTAGTCATGGTTGGTTTTGTTGAGTGTCCAATCTATCAAATTTTGGTCGCTGAGAACTTTGAGGTTCTTCAAATAATTCAATCGAATGGCTTCTCGGAAGTTTTGCGTTTCCACGGCTTGGGCAATCCGAGTATTGAAATCAATTTCATGGATATTTTCCTCCAAGATTTCCGATTGGATTTCCTTTTTGGCAGATTTCCCATAGAAAACACTTCTTGCATCAATTCCTGCCAGTTTCAGAACAACATAAATAATGATTACTCCACACAGAATGTACATAATCGTTTTGAAAGTCATGCTGTAAGTAGAATCAGAGAAAATTCTGTCATACCATTCCCAAAGCCAACTCCAAAATCTGTCCCAAAGCGAATAGGTTTCCACTTGCTTCACTTCCATATAATCAAAATCTCCATCTTCCCGGATTTCGTTTAGTGCAGATTCATCGAAATTTCTTAGCTGAATTTTGCTGGAGTCATATCTGGCAGTAGGCTTTTTCTCTATTTCGGTTTTTATAGCGTCTTGTGCCAAAATGTTTGATTTAACCGAACACAAGATGAGTATGAAAAATAAAACACATAACTGCCTGTATCTGTTTGGAGAATATTTAATGATTATTTTGTGCATTTCTTAATCTTTAATTTCCGTTCCTAAGAGTATGTTTGGATTGATTTTTTGAGAATTTTTTGAGAATTTCAAAACAGGCTTTCTAGTGCATTGAGTTCTAAGTTTGTGTCTGTATTTTTTGGAATATTATTTTCTTCTGCAAAGCAAAATCTGGATGGTTCGGCAATCCGATGGTTCGGCAATCCGATGGTTCGGCATCTCGACATAGTCATAGCTACGGCTAAGAATTTTAATGCAGTAGAAGGAAATAAGAAACAAAAAAGCAACACGAACTTAGGATTTGATGCACTAGTGCATTTTAGAAACACATAGCGCAAGTGTCCGCTCAATGCCGTTAAGTTAAGGAATATATATGTTTAATTTCATATCAAAAAAAGTGTAATTTGAAAATATCAGTTCTGTAGGACGTAGCTCTAGCTGCGTTCAATCACAAACAGAAAGTGTTGAAAACGCTTTTCAATACTAACTTAACGGCATTGAGCGTCCGCTGGGCGGCATTCCGCTGGGCGACACTTCGCTGGGCGGCACTCCGCTTGTGCCGAATTATCCATAGAGTAGCCTTACCTCTTTCACACTACCCCTAATATATAATAGAAATTGGCAACGGAGTAATGATTCCAGAAATAGTGCTGTCATTTAGGTTGATATATATCTAATAATGACACTCCAAAATACTCTAATTCAGACAAGTTTTGCAACACTAAAAGTTATGGAATACTCATTCCAAACCAATTTTGAATCTTCCAGCTTTCCAAATCAATAAAACGCATGATTTTTCAGAGCTAAATGAGCGTTTTAAAGCACTTTAATCAATTCATATTTTCTATTTTGAAAAATGTTTAAGAGAATTATAGATTATTATGAAACTGTAAGTTAAATTTATTTAATTTGCTGATGTTCAACAATTATTTTTTTGAACATATGATTCATTAATTATTTAAATAAATTTATTTCGCAGATGAAAAAAATCATTTTTACATTATTGTTTGTTGCATCGCTTTTTCAGGCACAAGCACAGAACAACGTCATTAAGGTCAATATTTTCAGCCCGATTGTAAGAACTGGCTCCTTTTTTTATGAGCATGCCGTAAATGACAATTCGAGCATGCAACTAGGTTTTTTCTATACGACAATCAAGATTAGTGAAACAAAGTTTAGTGGATTCGGAATTACACCAGAATACCGATTCTATTTGTCAGAAAGCAAAGATGTTTTGAATGGGTTCTATGTAGCTCCATTTTTGAGGTATCAGAACTTTAAATTAGAAGATGAATTTACGAATGATGAAGCTACTCTAACAACTTTTGGGGGCGGTGTATTGGCAGGTCATCAGTGGATTTTCAAAGAAAGATTTAGTTTAGATACATTCATTGGACCAAGCTATTTGGGCGGTTCGGTAGATGTTGAAGGCGATGCAGAAGAGGATGATTTCAGCACAGGGGCACTCAACGGCTTTGGCGTAAGAGTTGGCGTTACTTTTGGGATTGCATTCTAAACTCAATCCAGATTTATGCTTTTTTTGAAAAAGGTTTCTGTAATTTCTATCTCGAAATTGCAGAAACCTTTTTTGCGATTTATACAGATGCCTGTAACTTGATTAGTCCTAACCAAAAAAAACACTCCAAAATTCAAATTCCCAAAAACATAGTTAAATTTGATTCCTAAGGAACGGAAATTAAATAAAGTGCTACTTTTTCTCTCGTTTCTTTTTGACCTATTCTTCGTTAAAAAAGTTTGCCATAGCAGTGCTATGCCAAACTTTTTTGCCTAGACTAGCTCTAAAAAAAAACTTCAATAAAATAGTAGTTTATTTATTTCCCGTTCCTAAGAAATAACTCAACCCACCGAAAACAACTAACTCCAACCATTAAACACCAATGATATGAGAAAATTACTAATGCCCGTGTTTTGTGCCTTCATTTTCAGTTGCACAAACACCACCACTGACCAACCAAAAGACGCTTCGGTAGATGAAATGGAGATTGAAACCGAAACTGGAAAAGGAGTTTACACGCCTTTCAAGCTGACCACTGATTTGTCGCAACTGTCAGATTCGGAGAAGGAAATGATTCCCATTCTGATTGAAGCCGCCAAAATTATGGATGGATTGTTCTGGCAAGAGGCTTATGGAGACAAGGAGAAATTGATGGAAATGATTTCCGACCCAAGTACAAAGGAATATGCCCGAATCAATTACGGCCCGTGGGACAGATTGGGTGGAGACAGCTCGTTTGTGAAGGGAATTGGCGAAAAACCATTGGGCGCACAATTCTATCCAGATGATATGACGAAAGCAGAATTTGAAGCTTCCGATATTCCCGATGAAGTAAAAAAGAGTCTTTACACGATGATTCGCAGAGATGAAAATGGCAAGTTGAAGGCAATTCCTTATCACGAATATTTTGCGGAGGAAGTGAAAAAGGCTTCAGACTTTCTGATGCGAGCTTCTGAAATTGCCGAAGATGCGAGTTTGAAAAAATACTTGGAACTACGAGCCAAAGCTTTATTAGACGATAATTATACGGCTTCCGATTACGCTTGGATGGATATGCAATCTAACGGAATTGATATTATCATTGGTCCAATAGAAAATTATGAAGATAAATTGTATGGTTACAAAGCCGCACACGAAGCTTATGTATTAATAAAAGACAAATCTTGGAGTGAGCGATTGGCAAAATATGCTTCTATGTTGCCCGAATTGCAGAAAGGCTTACCCGTAGATGCCAAATACAAGGCAGAAACGCCAGGAGCAGATTCCCAATTGGCGGCTTTCGATGTGGTTTATTATGCAGGAGATTGCAATGCAGGAAGCAAAACGATTGCTGTGAATTTACCAAACGATGAAAAAATCCAATTGGAAAAAGGCACAAGACGTTCGCAACTAAAAAATGCTATGAGAGCGAAATTCGATAAGATTTTGCGCCCAATTACAGAAGTTCTGATTGATGAGAGCCAGCGACAATATGTAACTTTCGATGCCTTTTTTGCCAACACCATGTTTCACGAAGTGGCTCATGGTTTGGGAATCAAAAATACGATTGATAAAAAAGGAACCGTTCGAGCGGCTTTGAAAGACAACGCTTCTGCTTTGGAGGAAGGGAAAGCGGATATTCTCGGTTTATATATGGTCACAAAACTATTCGAGAAAGGCGAAATTACCGATGGAACTTTGGAGGAATATTACACTACTTTTATGGCGAGTATTTTCCGTTCTGTGCGTTTTGGGGCTTCCAGCGCGCACGGGAAGGCAAATATGTTGCGTTTCAACTACTTTTTGCAAGAGGGCGCATTCGCCAAAAATCCTGAAACGGGCACTTACAAAGTAGATTTTGAGAAACTACGTGCTGCCATGACTTCGCTCTCCAAAATGATTCTCACTTTTCAAGGAGATGGAGATTATGATGGCGTTACGCAAACCATGACCGATATGGGCAAAGTAGGCGCAGACCTCCAAGCAGATTTGGATTTATTGGCCGAAAAGGGAATTCCCGTAGATGTTACTTTCGAGCAAGGCGTTGAGGCTTTGGGGTTGGGGAAATAGTCTTTAGTCGGAAGTCCAAAGTCTTTAGTTTTCAAATTAGCAAAATTAAGTTTTCTGTGGTGCGAGCTGAAAAGTTCGCACTTTTTTTATTGCAAAATTCCCGACAAATAGTCTTGATACAATTCAGGGTAATTTGCCCGAATCATTCCCGAAAATTCTGCTTTATCAGAAAATGCCTTGGGAATGAATTTCTCCGCAATACTGATAGATT
Organism: uncultured Cytophagales bacterium; assembly: GCA_963729615.1. Taxonomy (GTDB): domain Bacteria; phylum Bacteroidota; class Bacteroidia; order Cytophagales; family Flammeovirgaceae; genus JBLIFI01. The sequence continues at coordinate 23,320 of CAVSOI010000006.1, read as the reverse complement.
CTTCAACAGCTTCTCGAGATAGACCAAAAGTATTGACAATATCCACGATGCTTTCTTCCTGCAAACCAAAAAAAACATGGTTTTGATGAAAACTATTCAAATATTCCCTTCTCTTTTGATTGAGTTTTTCCCTGCCAATTCCAAAACCAGACAATGAGTTTCTGCCTTTCAAATTCTTGTGATAAGGAACTTCTTCACGAAAAGAAATGTATTTTTCTGGTTTGTCCTGCGAAGGGTGAATGAGTAGGGTCTTTTCTTCGGAAATGTCTCCAAAATGATTCTTCGCTCTTTCTGCTGGATTTTGAAGCGGAAAGTAATTTTTCTTATGCCTTTGATTGCAGATTTGACAGGAGAAAAACAGGTTGCTCCAATCGTAAGCCAACCAATAATAACCAGATTTCCGAATTTTGTCTGATTTCCGTTGCTGAAATCCTCCTTTCGGGCGGAAATGTTCTACATCGCCATAGCCATTTGCCGTGAAATCCGATTCGCAGAAACAGCATTTTCCATGTTGTTCGGCAATCAATTGGACTTTCACTTTCTTATCTCCGTAGATTTTTGAATTTATCTTAAATTTGGATTTGTCCGAATCGTAGTCTGCGGAATTGGTTTGATACAGATTTTCCATTTCCTCGGTCAACTCCACGCCTTTTTCGCTCAGTTTGTTTGGTATTTGGTTGGATTTTTTGACTCGAATCATTTTTTCTGTTCGGCTAGTCTTTGGGCGATTTTCTTAATGAGTGTGTCGGCTTCTACTTCTTCAGCAGTATCTCCGTAAGGCAAATCGCCAATATTTCGCTCTAAATCTGCTAACTTTTCCTTATCCTTTTTGCTGATTCGAGCTTTGGAGAGAATTTCTGTTCGTTGTTTCATTAACTCCTCCGTTTTTGGCGGAAGTGTAGTTTCCAAACCAAATAAATCACTTGTCAGGATTTGCTCAATCCGCCAGTTCTTGACCGAAACAGGATTGTTATCAATCTCCACATCTTTGCCATCTTCGGTTTTCTTCAACAGCACCAGATTATGTTCCGCAGCAGACTGAATGACCAACGGACTGTGAGCGGTAACAATAAATTGAGTTTTTGGGAATTTCTCTAACAGAAAGCCTGTAAGTTTTTTCTGCCAAGTTGGGTGCAAATGCAAATCAATTTCATCTACCAATAAAACCGCAGGTTCTGCCAACGGGTTTTCACTTTCAGGATAGCGGTCAAACAAATTGGAGGCAAAATCTACCATCCAAGCCATCATGGTTCGGTAGCCCAAACTCAATTGGTCAATCATCACCCAACCGAATGAGGTTTTGAAAAACACTTCCACCTCTTTTTTCTTATCGGAAATCTCATACTTAATCTCCTCCACATCGGGAAGTAGTTCTAGAATGACTTCTTCTACTTGAGATTTGTATTTTTTGTATTTAGGATTTCTTGAAGAAAGATGGTCGGCTCTGACGAGCCAAGAAGCAGGATTTATGAGTGGATAATCATCCTCAAATAAACTATCAATCGAAACTCTAGCAACTACTTTTTCTGTGAGTAACATTTTCCTAGAACCTCCATAAGCCACTAAATTAATAGATACATTTGCTCCTTTTCCTTCGGTAAATAGAGTGCCTATTTTTTCTTCATTCTGAGTATATATAGAACTCCAATTTGTAGCCACTTTCTCATCATTCTGGAAAACTGTACCCAATTTTGCACTTATGAATGTGCTTGAATCCCCTACTCTCCAACCGTATCTAATCTTAAAATTCAGAATAAGTTTCCTTTGTTGATGGTCTTCTCCAAAACCAGCTAAAGCCTTCAAAAGCGTAGTTTTGCCAGTTCCATTATCTCCCACAATGGTTGTCCAGCGGTGTGGTTTGCCATTTTCGTCAGCCAAGTTGAGGGTTTGGCGTTTCCCAAAGCAAGCTACGTTCTCCAAAGTAAGAGAAAGGAAGTAACAGGCTTTGGGTTCTTCTGCTTTTTTCATTTATTTTTTTGACTATTATCCAAACGGATTATTTTCGGGATTGGCTTTGGTGGAGATAAGTCTGGCAATTTCTATGATATTTCCGCTTAGGGATATTAAAGAAGTAAAATGGTCGTTTGTCTCAGTTTATTTTTGAGGCTAGTTTAGGCAAAAATCGCAGTCATAGCACCGCTATGGCGAGATTTTTAACGAAGAATAGTCCAAAAAGAAACAAGAGAAATGTTCAGATTATTTCTTTGATATTCCTTACTTTGTAGTATATTCTGAAATCATACGGAATCAAAATTGAGCGAAATTCTTTCATTTCAGTTTTCTGCCCTATAAAAGCACCTGTTTTAAGTCTCGATGCTGTTGCAAAAACGCTATTAGTAAGTTTCTCAACTGCCTTTTCAGAGCGATATTCTCTAAATGAATCAACTTGTCTGCGCAAATCACGAGAAAAGGTTCTGGTAAATTTTATTTCGTATTCCATCCAGCTACAATTTCCCTGAACTCTTCTAAAGTGTGAACATTTCCGTCTTCTATGTCTTTCAATCCTTCTTCAAGCATCTTTTTATGCTCAGGAGAGAGTTTTTCAATCTTTTCGCTTTCGATAGGATAAGCCGAGAAATTCATTTGTTCGAGTAGCATTGAGAAAAGAAGTTCCCCTTCATCGGGGACGTTTACTATGTACTGTGCCATATTATTGATATTTATATTTTTAAACGTTATCCAAACGGGTTGTTCTCAGGGTTTGCTTTGGTCGAAATCAAGTTCAGTAAGTCAATTGAGTTTTCAGTAACTCTGTAATACAATCTGAAATCGAAAGGAATTCTGATAGAGTAGTTTATCCCTAAAAACTTTGGTCGGATTTATTTCGTAAGCCATTCTTCCGCTTGTTTTTTGAGTTCTTCAAAAGCAATTGTTTCACCTGCATCTGCTTGCCTAATTCCCTCCATTATCATAGCATATTGTTCGAGAGACAATTCTTCGTCAGCAGGTCGCTCTAACTTCTGATAACAAATTTTGAGTTCAGACATCAATTGAGTGATGAGAGAAACTTGCTTAGCGGGAATATCAAAGACGTATCTTTCCATTTTTTTGTGTTTTTTGCTTCAAACAAATATACTCAATCCACCCAACTGCCGAAAACTCATTTCCTTACCAAGTCTATAGAAGCGGAGTTTATGCAGAAGCGCAAACCACTTGGCGCAGGTCCATCGGGAAAAACGTGTCCCAAATGTCCATCGCAGATATTGCACATCACTTCCACTCGCACCATTCCAAAAGAAGTGTCTTTTTCGTATTTGATTGCCTTTTCGGAAACAGGTTCGGTAAAACTTGGCCAGCCAGAACTTGATTCAAACTTGATGGAAGAATCGAAAAGTTCCTCTCCACAGCAAATGCAGGCATATTTCCCCGCTTCGTGCGTGTCGCAATGTTCGCCAGTGAAAGCACGTTCTGTTCCTTTTTGGCGAGTAACTCTATATTGTTCGGCCGTAAGTTGTGCCTTCCACTCTTCCTCGGTTTTCTCTACTCGTCTTTCGGGTTCAACACCACTATTGGCGAGTTTGATTACAGTATTCCAGTTCATGAGTTCAAATAGTAAAGTTGAAAATAGTAAAATAGCAAGTTTAGGGTAGAACTAAAGAGTTAATCAAAAGTTTGGCGGAATTTATTCTTGAACCTTTGAACCATCGCATCGGCAAATCCCCAAATCAGAACATCAAATTCATTACTCTGAACTGTTTACCATTTCCTCGGTTTTCGCCTCCAGTTTTTTGGCAACTGCATTGATTTTCGCTTCTAACTTTTTGGATATTTTCTTGGTGGGAATTTGTTTTAAAGTCAAAACGGCTCTTCTGTACCAATCGCCCCAAGCAGAAAGGATTTGCGTTTCTTGCACAGCATTGCTTTCTCCCGATTCCATCAATTTCTGGGAGAGCGCAAACTCAGCTTCCAATCGGCTCATTGCCTGTTTTTCCAAATCCCCCAAAAGAATTTCCGCCAATTCCTCGCTTCCGTTGCAAAGCGAGACCGCAGTTACAAACGTGCTGATTCCCACATTCCGCAAGGTTTCTTTGGAGACTTTATCAATTCGGTCATTGTCTGTGTGGTAGAACACATCGGTAAAATGCCAGAATAGCAATCCAGGAATTCCTGCCTCCAAAAATGGCGTATGGTCGCTTCCTCCTTCAAACGGATTCGTGTTGACTTCCCAGTTGGCAAATTTGCCTTGCGCTTGGCAAACTCCAACGGCAAAATCATTGAAAAAGTGCGGGAACAAATCTCTTTCATTCACGTTTCCTGCTCCCCATTCTGTGTGTTTGTCTTCGCCACGAGTCCAGATTGCCGAAGGGTCGGGCATTTTCTCAATCAAAAACGAACCGCCTGTTTTCTCCGTATTTTCGCCCACCATATCCAAACTCATTCCGAGCCAAATATTTTTCCGATGGTCTTTCACATATCTATCTGTGGAAACAATTTCATCGCCCCAAAGGAAAGTGAGTGTTCTTTTCAGTTGATTCTGCTTGTTGAGTTGTGCGCACGAACGGGCAATTTCCGCCAAAACTCCCACGCCAGTAGCATTATCATTTGCGCCAGGTTCTTGCACATGTGCGCTGATGACGAATTCCTCATCGGGCTTTTCACTTCCTTTCACTTGGGCAATCAACGTCAACTCTTCAGAGTTATATCTTTTTGTTTGGAGATTGACTTTCAGCCTCGTTTTCCCCATTCCCAAAGCCTTTCTGATTCGCTCCATGGCTTGGTAAGAAAGCATGACTGCCCAAAACTCCTTCTCCAAATTGGGAATTGAGCCAAACTGAATTGAATTCTGATGCAATTGCGGTTGCGTATAATCGGGCATATCATACGCCAAAACGCCAATCGCTCCTTTAGCAAATGCCTTTTTATAGATTGAATGCGGGTTGGAGGCCACAAAAATGATTTTTCCTTTCCAATCATCGGCTTCTGTGTCCACCACTTCGGCAGTAATTCCTGCTTTCGGGGTGGAGTGAGAATTGATGCAAATCATGTTTCGGTTGGAGGCGAAATCCAGCAGAAACTTTTCGTCTCCTTCAATTTGTAAACTGCCCGAAACGGGTTGCCAAGTTGGGCGTTCCATTTCACGCTTTTCAATTCGGTAGGTCAGGTTGGATTTCGTTGGATTCTGCGTTTCGTTGACAAATCCAGCTTTCTCCAAAATGTTTTTCACATAATAAATACTCGAATCGAAACCTTCGTTTCCGACCACTCGCCAATGTTTCTCCACAAAAGCAGTTGTGTTATAAGCATTTTCAGCAGAAAAAACTGGGCGGATTTGATTGAAATAAGAATCTGTTGGAGATTGTGCCGAAAGGGAACCTGTCAGGAAAATTAGACCGAAAAGGAAATGACATTTCAGCTTCGTGATTGATAAGAGCCTTTTTTCGCAAAAGGAAGAAAGAGGAAAGAAGAAGGAAGAAAGAAGAAAGACGAAAGAAGAAAGAGGAAAGAAGAAGGACGAAAGAAGAAAGAGGAAAGAGGAAAGAAACTGTCTTACTTTATTGAAAAGCAAAAAAGAGTTATTTGTATTTCTTACGTCTCGGCTTCTCAGTTTGGAATGAAACAAGTATTCGAACTTACGTTTATGTATTAGTAACATGATTTAGAGATATGAGTGTTTTCAGAATTTGTAAATATGCAGATTTGATACTGTTTTTTCTAATTCAACGTAATTACTCTACATTTGGCACATTATTGATAAGGAAACCGCAACTACTCAATCCAACCGAAACCTATGCCCATTGTAACGCTTCTGACAGATTATGGCTTGCAAGACTACTATGTGGCGGCCGTGAAGGCGAGGATTCTGAAAGATTGCCCACAAGCGAGCATCGTAGATATTTCGCACCAGATTCCGAATGGAGATATTGCCAAGGCGGGTTTTGTGCTACGTTCGGTTTTCGATGATTTCCCTAAAGGAACGGTGCATTTGGTGGCAGTTGGTGCGGCAAGCAACAGCGGGAAAAACTTTGTGGCACTTCGGCTCGAGGGGCATTATTTCATTGGAATAGACAATGGAATTTGGTCGCTCATTTCTAAAAAACAGCCTTCTATTTGCGTGGAATTGCCCAAACCTGATGTAATCACTCATGCTTTTCCTGCCAAATTCCTGTTTGCTCCTGCCGCTGCGGAGTTACTAAATGGTACAAATTTAGAAGATTTGGGAAATCCGTATGTTGAGCAGTTGGAGCAAAGGATTTTCCGCCAAGCGGTCATTCGGAAAAATGAATTGCAAGGAAGCGTGATTCACGTAGATAGTTACGGAAATCTGATTACCAACATCAGTTTCCAGTCTTTTGAGAAGGCGAGAGACGGAAGGCGTTATGCCATTCGGTTTGGCTACGAAACCTTCAACTCCATCAGCAAGCATTACAACGAGCAGGAATATGGCGATTGCGTGTTGCTTTTCAACAGCCAAAATTTGTTGGAAATAGCCATAAACCAAGGAAATGCTTCGCAATTACTTGGTTTAGGCTATAATAGTGGTGTGCAAATTCAGTTTTTGGAGTGAGAAGATTATATCTATGTGGTAACTAAAGGTTCAAGCGTGGACGCTCATATGTTTGCAGAGGTAGTGAAAAGTACAATTTTTGACTAGCCATATTTCATGTTATCTTTATTTGGAAAAGACCAGCGGTGCAGGAGGCATTGTGGACGCTAAGGGCGCATCATGGCGACCCAGAGACCCAAGGAAAGCCCTGCACCGCTCTATCATGCGGAGAGTCAGAATAGTACCTAATGATATGCCCCGGTCGGTATAATCAAGAATTGCCAGTGAGCAAAGACAAGGCCGCAGATATGGTCATCCATCCACCATAAAAAATCCAGAACCCATGGACAAATATTGCCTAGGAATAGATGTGGACAAGAAGCTCCTCAAATGCTGCCTTGCCATCACCCAGTCGGGGCACATCAAGATAAAAGCCAGCAGGACATTCGACAACAGCCAGGGAGGCTTCGTGAAGCTGGCCGAATGGTCGGGAAAGAACCGCAAGGAAGCCCTTCCCATGAGCGTGGTGATGGAAGCCACGGGCGTGTACCATGAGAGGCTCGCCTATTTCCTGTCCGAGCGTCCGGTGAAGGTGCATGTGGTGCTGCCCTCGCTTGCCAAGCACTACATCAGGAGCCTCGGCCAGCGCAGCAAGACGGATGCCATGGATGCCAGGGGGCTTGCCTACATGGGCTGCCAGCAGAGCCTGGAAGTATGGAGCAGGCCCAGCAAGGCAATGGCAGAGCTCCGCTCGCTCACACGCCAGATAGAGGCACTGCAGAAGCATAGGACGGCACTGCTGAACCAAGGCGAGGCAATGGAGAATGCCAGCGTAGTGCACAGCCAAGTGGCCAAAAGCAACAAGAAGATAGTGGAACTGATGGAAAAGGAGATTGGGAGGCTCAACAAGCTGGTCGCCTCCACGGTCAAAAACGACCAGGCCCTAAGCGATAAGTACACCCTCTTTGCCGAGCTGAAGGGAGTGGGCATACTGACCTTTGCCGTGCTTGCCTCGGAGACCGATGGGTTTGCCATGTTCAAGAGCCAGAGCCAGCTGGTCAGCTATTCGGGCTATGACGTGGTGGAGAACCAGTCGGGCAGGAGGGCGGGGAAGACCAAGATATCCAAGAAGGGCAACACGCATATCAGGCGGATACTCCACATGGCCGCAATGACTGCCGTCTCCAATGAAATGCCCGTATTCAGAGGGCTTTATGAGAGGGTATATGGCAGAACGCTCATCAAAATGAAGGGATACGTGGCCGTACAGCGCAAACTGCTTTCGATATTCTATGCAATCTGGACAAAAGACGAGCCTTTCGACCCACAATACGGGCATGAAGGCAAAGCAGAGTCCGGTATCAAAGAGCCTAGCCCTTCTTTACGGGAAAAAGAGAGGCCTGCAAAAATAAAAGCAGCCACTCCAATCGAAGCGGCTGCACTAGATAGACTCCGTGCAACAATGTCACCTGAGCCTTCTTTACGGTAATGCAAAAATATAAAAAAAATGCAATAACTTTTCTTGCTTTTGAACATAGTACCTTGAACCAGCGCAAAACGCTGGCGCAGGCTCTTTCTGGGGGCGCAATCGCCAACCTGTGCCAAAAATGAAAACTCAGTCTCTGACTGAAGATTACCCCTTAACTTAACGGCATTGGGTGAACGCTTGAACCAATAATTAGCGCCTCAAATTACGTTAGCTAAACTATTGCCATTTCCTCATTTTTATAAATCGTCTCTTCCCTATCTGGACCGTAGGAAACAATCGTGATTGGCACTTCCACTTCTTTTTCAATGAACTGAATATATTCAGCCAATTTTTCAGGAAGCGTATCAAATTTCATGTCAGTCGTGACCTCAGTTTGCCAACCTGTGAAGGTTTTCCAAGTCGGTTTCAACTCTAAATGATTGATATCGAAAGGAATTTCCTCAGTCTGCGCTCCGTTGGGAAGTTGGTAGCTCGTGCAGACCTTAATTTCCTCGAAAGTATTCATTACATCGGCTTTCATCATGAATAGTTCGGTAACTCCGTTAATCATGATGGAATATTTGAGCGAAGGTAAATCGAGCCAACCGCAACGTCTTGGTCTGCCTGTGGTTGCGCCAAATTCGTGTCCAATTTTTGCCAATTCCTTTCCAGCATCATCAAAAAGTTCGGTGGGGAAAGGGCCATTTCCGACTCTGGTGCAGTAGGCTTTGAAGATGCCAAACACATTTTTAGTTTGGTTTGGTGGAACTCCCGTTCCAGTATTTGCACCCGCTGCAAAAGTATTGGAACTCGTTACGAAAGGATAAGAGCCAAAATCAACATCTAACAAAGTTCCTTGTGCGCCTTCTGCCAGATATCTTCTTTCCATCTTTCAATGCTTGATTGAGGAAATACTCACTATTTACAGTCGGAATTGTTTTCAATAATTCCACCGCCTCGAAGAAAGTTTTTTCGGACTCTTCTAATTCGTATTCAAAATCGTAATAACTCAATAATTCTTTGTGCTGAGCGACCAAGGCGTTGTATCTATCTTTAAAGTCTTTGGCAAATAAATCTCCCACACGAATTCCCGCTCTGCCAGATTTATCTTGGTAAGCAGGACCAATTCCCTTCAAAGTAGAGCCAATTTTCTTATCTCCTTTTTTCTTTTCAGAAGCGGCATCGAGCAAACGATGCGTAGGCAGAATTATGTGTGCTTTTTTGGAAATCAGCAGGTTTTCTTTTGGAGTCGCCCCAAAGCTTTCTACATTCTCAATCTCTTTTTTAAAAATTACTGGGTCAAGCACTACTCCATTTCCTACCACATTTTTAATCCCCTTTCGGAAAATCCCTGATGGAATTTGGTGAAGAACCACTTTCTTTCCGTCAAACTCCAAAGTGTGTCCTGCATTCGGGCCACCTTGAAATCGAACTACAATATCATATTTCGGAGAAAGGAAATCCACTACTTTTCCCTTTTCCTTCGTCTCCCCATTGTAAGCCTAACAAAACGTCCATAATTTATTAGTATTGAGATTTGAGTAGCAAGTATTGAGATAAAACATGTTGAATACGCTGGATTTTTTGGATTCACGTTTTGTGAAATTCAAAGTCCAACTACTATATCTTACTGGTAGCTTGCGATAAGTCTTTTTCGGTACAAAGATAGAAGAGTTAGTGAGAAAATTTGGGGAAACTGAGTTCCGATTTGAACCTAATTTTCATAAAAAAAGGTGCAAGCGAAAACGCTTACACCAATAATTAGATTCCTTGATTTTAATCGACAGTACTGGTTTTTTACAGACAACTGACTGACAATTAAATACTTTGCTATCTTACTATCTTTCCATTTTTCACTTGCATTTATCCTCCGAAGTCATCAAATGCAACGTGTTCTTCTGGAACTCCAAAATCATCGCACATTTTAATGACCGCTGCGTTCATCATTGGAGGTCCGCAGAAATAGAATTCTATTTCGTCTGGCTCGGAATGCTTCACTTAAGTAGTTGTCAATCAATACTTGGTGGATAAATCCTGTGAAGCCGTCTCCTTCTCCTTCCAATTCCATCTTTCACTTTCCAATTGTCTTCTTCCATTGGTTCTGAAAGGGCAATATGGTATTTGAAATTCGGGAATTGCTCTTCAATTTTCCTGAAATGGTCTGTGTAGAAAAGCTCTCTTTTAGAACGACCTCCGTACCAGTAAGAAACCTTTCTGTCAGTTGTTTTCAAAGTGTGGAATAAGTGGAAAATATGTGAACGCAAAGGTGCCATTCCAGCTCCACCGCCTACATAAATCATTTCCTTTTTCGTGTCTTTAATGAAGAATTCTCCGTAAGGACCTGAAATTGTTACTTTATCGCCAGGTTTCTGAGAGAAAACAAAAGAAGAACAAATTCCTGGATTCACATCCATCCATTTGTTGTTTGCTCTGTCCCAAGGTGGAGTCGCAATACGAATGTTCAGCATGATAATATCTCCTTCCGCTGGGTGGTTTGCCATGGAATACGCTCGGAAAATTTCCTCATCGTTCTTCATTTTCAAACTCCATAAGCCAAATTTGTCCCAATCTGCTTTGAATTTATCTTTTCCAGCTTCATCATCTGGATGAGGAGCGATGTCAAAATCCTTGAAATCTACTGTGATTGGAGGAACATCTACCTGAATGTATCCACCAGATTGAAAATCTAAATTTTCGCCTTCTGGCAATTTCACAACGTATTCCTTAATGAAAGTCGCTACGTTATAATTTGAAGCCACTGTACATTCCCATTTCTTGATTCCGAAAATCTCTTCGTGGATATGGATTTTCATATCGTTTTTCACCTTCACTTGGCAAGCCAAACGCACGTTTTCCTTCTTCTCTGCTCTGGATGAGGTGTCCTTCCTCGGTTGGCAAAACATCGCCACCGCCTTCGAGAATTTGACATTTGCACATGGCGCAAGTGCCGCCACCGCCACAAGCAGAAGGCAAGAAAAGTTTCTCGCTAGAAAGTGTGGTAAGCAAAGTTGAACCCGCAGGAACGACTCTTGGGTTTGCCTCATCGCCATTGATAATAATTCTCACATCGCCACTTTGCACCAGTTTGGAACGGGCAAACAAGCAGAATTGCCTACCAATAATAAGAATGATTAGCGTAAAAGCAACCAATGCGGAAATAACTACCGTTAAAGTTTCTCCTCCCATAATTTTTATTTGAATGGTCGGCCCGAACGAGCCAAAAACACTAACTTAATTTTTAAAATCCTAAAATAATGTACAAATATAGAAGAGAAAAAAGTGCTTTAAAAACTTTCGCTACCTTTTTCCCTCTCATAATTTAGTCTTATTACTTTATGTATGCAAAAATGTTTGGGTTGGAGAGTGTTTTTTTGACAAAAAATTGATGGATGAAAGTGGCAAATTTGTCTGATGCCGAATCTCTAAAAAACAAATTTGGTAAGAATTTTCAATCTCAAATCTGCAAACCAAAAATAAGCGCATCGTCAGTTTGTTCTGTTTCAGCTTGCCAGTTTTTTAAATCCGCAAGTAGTGTTTCCTTTATTTTGGGAAGACCATTGTTGGCATTTTCTCCAAGAATTTCCAAGATTTTGGCTTCGCTAATCTTTTCAGATTCATTATTTTCCTGTTTGGCAACTCCATCGGTCATCATCAAAAATTTATCTCCTTTGGCAAGTTGGAGTATTTGGTTTTGGAAAGTCAATTTCTCAGAGGCAATTACTGCGGATTTGTCGGCTTGCACTACGCTCAAGTTTGCTATTTTGAATGAGGTAGAGCGGAATCCTCGCTCCAGCATACATCACTCGCTTGCTATTTATGTTGATTTGGCAAATCCCCAGTTTAATGTTTGGCTGAAATCCTTCTGGGAAATCTTTGTGCGGTTTCGAGAACTTTTCTAGCTTTTTGTGCAATTCAGCAAGGATGTCTGCTGGAGTTCTCAACTCGTTCTCATTCACAATTTGTGTCAGTAAAGAGTTGGCAATCAGGGTGTTGAATGCACCTTCAATATTGTGTCCCGTGCAATCTCCAACCGCAATGACTACGCTATCACTTTTATTGGCAAACCAGTAGAAATCCCCACTTATTTCCCTTTTTGGGGAACTGTGCATGAAATAATCTGTGAAAATATTCAAGAAAGAAGGGTTGGAGAACAGAATGGTTTCCTGAATAAGTTTGGCGTAATTCTCCATTTTGCCAAGTTCCTGATTCTGCACCAAAAGCTCTTCTTGCTGTTCTGTGAGCAATTTGTTTTGCTTTACAATTTCGTCATTCTTGTTGAGAATCTCACTTTCCGCCCTTTTCTTGATGCTTCTTCTGTTAATAACAACTGCCGTCAGAATTGAGAGCAATACTGCTCCAAAAATCCACATGGCAGTTTGAGTGCTTCTGTAAGATGCCTCTTTGGTCATCCGTTGTATTTCTCTTTCTTTTTCCTCTAACTCGTATATCGAAGCGAGTTGGGCAATTTCCCGCTTCGTGATTTCGCTCATCATGCTGTCTTCCGAGGAAATATAAAGTTTATTATAATGGAGCGCATCTTCGTAAACGCCTTCTTCTTCATAAATATCTGCCAAAAGTTGGTAGGAGTTCCTGACCAGAGCCAATGAACTCATCTGTTCGGCTCGGAGTTTCGCTTCTTTTGCCGTAGTAATTGCCTGAACGTAATCTTTATTCATGAAAAGTGCTTCGCTTTTCTTCAGTAAGTTGACCGCCAAACCGTAACTATTATTGCTTTCTTCACTAATTTTCATGCTTTGCTCAAGGTATTCAAGTGCTTTCCCAGGTTTTTTCAATGTCAGGAACAAGTCTCCCATATTGAGCAAAGGCTTGTAAGTAAGCTCATCGTTCCCAATTTTTCTGGCTATGTCAATCGACTGACCCAAGTAATTTTCAGCTTCTTCCACCCTATTTAAATTCAGGTAAATCAATCCAACCGAATTGAGCGCACTTGCCAAGCCATAATCACCCTTGATTTCCCGCCAAATTGCCTCCTCTTCTTTTCCATATTTGAGTGCGTTTTCAAAATCTTTTGCCAGCAAATAAGTTACGCTGATTTTATGGTAGGCATTTGCCATAATTTCAGGGTTCTCCAATTTGCTTCCCAATTTCAACGCTCTGAAAAACTGACTCAGCGCTTTTTCAGATGCGCCCGTATTGCGAAGAATCGTTCCTGCGCTGATGCAAGCTCTCGCCAAGCGAGTGTTATCTCCTATTTTTGAGGATTGAATAATGGCTTCTTGTGATAGCTGAAGTGAGTTGTAGGTATTGTCTCGGTGTTGGAGAAATGCCATTTCCAGCAAAATATCAATTCGTTTTGTGCCTTCCGCCTTAGACAATGCGTTCTGAAGGCTGTCTAACTCAATTCCCCCAAAGGCAGAAAAGGTGCAAGAAAAAAATAGTAGAAATAGTAGTAGTTTCATCTTCATTAAATGCAACAAAAAAGATAGTGAGTGTTATTTGCAAGTTCGGTGATTTGGAAAGCAAAAGTAATGCAAGTCTGCATTTCCAATTCTCAAAATTCTGGTTGGAGACAGTAAAACCTCCAACTGAAATGTTAAAACCAAATATACTAATTTTTGTATTTTATTGCGATTTTGTTGGATTTATTTAATGCAATATTGTTTTTGAGATTAGTCTTATTGGAAAGTTTCCAACTTTTTGTAGTGGGAATATTTAATGGAGATTACAAAGTCTTTCAGTAAGGAATATTATCTCAATAGGATGAATATTGTGATTAGTCTATTATTTGATATGTTGCTAAAATTCTGATTTACAGTATTTTAACTTGTTATTTTACTATCCTTCTATTTTGTACTTATACTTACTAATCGCTAGATTTGCGACCTCAAAACTATCTTTTAAGATAAACACCTAACCAAGAAAATGAAACAACGCACTTCCCAAATCATGATGGTTCGCCCTGCCTCATTTGGCTTCAATGAGCAAACCGCAAAATCCAACACCTTTCAGACCGAAGTTGACAGCCAAGAAAACGCAATGGCTTCGGAAGAGGCAATTGCCGAGTTCGACAATTATGTGAAAGTTCTGCAAGATGCTGGCGTAACCGTAAATATCATTCAGGATTCTAATGAGCCTAAAAAACCCGATGCCATTTTCCCAAACAACTGGATTAGTTTCCACGAAAACGGGCAATTGGTGCTTTACCCAATGTGTACGCCAAACCGAAGATGGGAACGCAGACGAAGTATTTTGGATATGATTGGATTAGGCTACACAATCTCCAACGAAATTGATTTGTCGCATTACGAGGCCGATGAAAAGTTCTTGGAAGGAACTGGAAGCATGATTCTGGATAGGCAAAACAAAATTTGCTACGCTTGCGTCTCCATCCGAACAGATGCCGTTTTACTTGAAGAATTTTGCGAGAAGCTAGATTTTGAACCTGTTCTGTTTGAATCTGTCAACGAAAATAACTTCCCAGTTTACCACACGAACGTAATCATGGGTTTGGCACAAGATTATGTGGTAATTTGCATGGAAAGCATTCCCAAAGAATCGGACAAGGAAATGTTGCTTGCAAAATTTGCCGAAACAGGAAAGGAAGTAGTGGATATTTCCTTTGAGCAAGTAACCAAATTCTGCGGGAATGTAATTGAGTTGGAAAGTGAAGACGGAGAAAGTCTTTTGGTCATGTCCGAGCAGGCTTTCAACGGTTTTACTGATGCGCAAAAGAAGCAAATTCGGCAATATTCTAAAATGACTTATGCGCCAATTTACACGATTGAGAAAATTGGTGGCGGAGGAGCGAGGTGCATGGTGGCGGAAGTGTTTTTGCCGAAGAGTTGAAGATGGAGAATAAGGTAGAGAACTCGGCAGTGTTGATAAACCTGCCGATGTTCGGCTTTAAAAGTTCCAGTTTGGAAGTCAAATAAAGCAATAGCAATAGCAATAATCCACTTCATAGACTGGCGGGAACGATGCACACCGCCAGCTATTCGTTTGGCTTGGATATGACACTTGACAAACTATTTTTCAACTTATCTATACTTGAGATTATCTTCCCAAATAGAGGGAAAATCCAAAGTTGAAGGTAGTTGCATTTAAGTTTAATCCATAGTTACTATCTGTAATTTCGGATGTTTCAGAGTTACCGCCACCAATATCGAATTCTTGTTTAGACTTTTCTTGAGTGTACCCTAAAAAGCCAAATTCAGCTTCTAAAGCAACTTTGTCAGATACGAAAAAGCTTAAACCTGGACGAACACCAATTGACAAAGCTGTCAAATTTGCTTCTGGTTGAAATTCATTTCCATTTTCGTCTTCAAACGTACTCTTTCCGAAACCAATTGAGGCATCTCCTTGAAGATAGAAATAGAATTTTTCTGTAATTCCAAAGTAGTTTCTTACAAAAGGAGAAACTGCAAAGAGGTTTTCAGTTGTTTCAATTGTGCTGGGACCTCCAAAAAAGAAATCTGTACTTATGTTTTTTACGTTTCTGTATCCTAAGCTACCTCCTACAATTAGTCTTTCAGACAATGCGAATCCTAGTTGAGGTTGAATTATGAAAACCGTTCTCTCACTTGGTTCTCTAAAAGAATTACTTCCGTAATCTACCTTAGAAACGTCAAAGGTAAACTGCCCTCCCAAAAGTATTGCTCCTTCCTTAACTTGAGAGAAACTGACTTGCACTAATAAAACAAGTAAAAGGCTGAAAAGTAAATTTCTTGATTTCATTTTGAAATAATTTAATTGATTGTAAATAAACCCCAATTATGAGTTATGTATTTGATAAGTACAATTATGGATTGGGGAAATTAAGAATTAATAATGATTTAAGTATTTGGTAATCAGTATTTTGATTTTATGATTTCCGTTAAATTATTGTCATATAATTTTTGATTAAATCTAAAAAAAGTACAATATAGCAACTCTTAATTTTGACTACTCTAAAAACAACACGGTTAACTATCTGAAAAACAAAGGTTTAAACCCATTGTTCGGGTAAATAAACAATGATTTCTGATTAGACAAACGGTTTTTAATCGAGGACAAATTTATTTACGTTCTCTCAATAAATTATTGTTTCAGCTGAAAAATACTCGCTAAATTCCTTCCGTAGCCATCGTAATCCATTCCGTAGCCAATCACGAAATCATTGGGGATTTCAAAGCCTAAATAATCTACTTCCATTTCACAGCGTAAGGCTTCGGGTTTGAGGAGGAATACAGCTAGCTTTACGGAAGCTGGCTTTTTGCTTTCCAATAGTTTTTTGAGAGCCTGCATGGTCAAACCTGTGTCTATAATATCTTCCACAACCAACACATGGCGGTTTTCAATATCGAACTCCAACCCGTAAAGCTCCACCACTTTCCCAGTGGTTTCCGTTCCCGAATAAGAAGACAAGCGGATAAAGGTAATTTGGCTTTCCATTTCCAAACCTTTCGATAAATCTGCCAAAAACATAAACGCACCATTCAAAACTCCTAAAATAACTGGATTTTTATCGGCATAATCTTCCGAAATTTGTTTTGCCATTTCCTGCACTTTCTGGTTCACTTTCTCTTCGGACAAATAAGGGACAAACTCTTTATCGGCTAATTTTACGGATTTCATGGGGTTGAATTTCGTTGAATTAAGATTTCCTCGGATGGATAGATTTTGAAGACGAAAAGCCATCGGTAAGACGGCTTTGAAATAAGTACAAGTGAAGAGTAGAAAGTAGAAAGTAGAACAATCAAATATTTAGACAAACCCTGACAGAGTTTTTTCCTATGTTTAATTCAGTTCGGGCACTTGCTTTATAAGATAGGATTCACTCTCATTCCGTTTCTCATTTACAAATTTAACGTGATGTTCATTCATAATCCTTTCGATCCTCACTTCCCTGCGAGCCTTCATGATCCCAGCTGTTGGATTGTTCCTCAATAATTCCCTCCGAATCTTTCACGGGCGTGTTATCCACTTTCCTTTTGTTGCTTTCAGGGAAGAATTTCTTTTGGAATAGTAGAATGGAAACTGCTCCAATGAATATGCAGGAGTCAGCAATGTTGAAAATAGCGCTGAAAAATGAAAAATGATTGCCTCCCACAAAAGGAAACCAACTTGGGAAAAATCCATCGAAAAGTGGGAAATAGAGCATATCAATCACTCGCCCATAAAACCAAGGAGTAGGCGCATCGGGAATCACGTTTCCTTCTAGCATAACTCCATATAAAATACTATCGATTCCGTTCCCCACAGCTCCACCCAAAATAAGGGCAATGCAAGTCAGAAATCCTGTATGAACACCTTTTTTGGCTTCTCGAATTAAATAATAACCGATTCCTAGAGTGGCAAAAACCCGGAACACAGAAAGGAAAAGTTTACCATATTTGAAATCGAACTCCATTCCGAAAGCCATTCCAGGGTTCAGCACAAAGTGCAAGTCTGAACCAATCGTCAAAAACCACAAATTCGTCTCCAACCGAAAAATTCAAGTGAATCAGCAACTTTACTGTGTGGTCAAGCAAAACAACTAACAAGGCAGTCAAGGAGATATTTCCAGTAATTCATATTTTTGGCTTCAGGAACTTTGCGTTTTTGAGGAAAACGCAAAGATGCAGATTTTTCAGAACTTTGTTTGCTTGATTGAGCAAATTCGCAACATTTAAGACTCAAACGCATATTATTGAGTTTTCGACTTACCAATTTTGAGAACAGAATGGGGAATAATGAAAAAATTCCATTCCTGATTCTACTTTAAGACTCTAACTTTTTTTACCTGAATTGTGTCTGTTTGACTCTTTCTACCATCAGAAAGGCCTGAAAAGAGACCGTTTCCGAGGAACGCTTTCGAGCTTCTTTCAGTAAAGAATATACCCAATTATGAGTTACGTATTCGATAAGTACAATTGTTGATTGGGGAAATGAATACAGGGTGGCCTGGCCATTAAGAATTAAAAATGATTTAAGTTTATGATAATCAGCACTTTGATATTGTTGCATTTAGGCATATTAAAGAAATAAACTAAACATTTCTCTTGTTTCTTTTTGGTCCGGGACCCGTTGGTCTATTCTTCGTTAAAAATATTAGCCATAGCGATGCTATGCCTAATATTTTTGCCTAAACTAGCTAGCGTCAGCCCGACCTCAAAAATAAACCGCAATAAATGTCCATTTGTAACTACTCAGGTTGTCAAATGGCGATTAAAATTGAGCTAGGACTCAATAGTATTGGTACTGATTTCCATTGAGTATTTGCTTGATGACAGCCATGAGGTCAAGTCCTCGTTTTACGAGGGTATCGACTACCGATCTGATTACACAAAAGCGTTGTTGCCCGGTTTTGAATTGCCCGAACACTTTCTGTTTTACCTTTAAATTCCTGATTGCCCTCTCCGAGCCATTATTGTCCGGAGGTACATTCAAGTGATACAGGAAGGTAAGTAGGCTGTTTCTGTTTTTAATCATGGATCGCTGAAATTTGTATGCCTCGGGGCTTTCCTCCTTCAAAATGGTGCAGGCCAATAATTGATTCAGCTTATTCTCCAGCCCCAGCGCCTCGGGGGCGTCAATCTGGTAGGCTTCCTGCCTGATGGTTGCTTTTTTATTCAGGCCTATTCCTTCTCGGAGGGCCGCAATGAACTGGGTTGCCCAATCACTTTTTTCGCTTTGCTCAATCCAGATCAGGTCACGCAATAGGTGGGCCAGACATAGCTGATTGCCCTGCGAGACCATCTTCAGCTGTGCCGGCCAGCGGTCCGAGCCGAGGATGGCGTTGGGCAGTCCCTTGGGGAAAACCTCATCCACTGCCTTGCTGCCCCTGCTTTCGGAGGCATTCAAAAACGTATTCTGCACATTCTGCCACACCCAGATCCACCATTTCTCCCCATCCACCTTGGCCCCCGTCTCGTCAGAACCCACAGAATCAGCCTGCTCGATTTGGTTCTTGATTTCCTGATAGACAAAGTCCATCTTCTGGGCAGAACGCGTGAGTATATTCTCAATACTTCCCTGGCTCAAATCCAGGCCCAGCACATCGCGGAAGAATAATTTCATACGCTTGTAGGGAATGTACTGGAACACATTCAGGTAACTCACAAGTGCCTCAATGCCTGTTCCATACTGGATTGGAGCGTTCACGCCCTCTGGGTAGGGGGTTTTCTGATGATGGTTGCAAGTAGGGCAATGACATCCATATTGGCTATACTGGGTGTAGACCGGGACTATTGGGGGGATATCGACCACCTGCCGCCTGGATACCAAATGATGTTTTTGGTCAACCAAATCAGTGCCGCAGCCCTGGCAGTAGGCACTTCTCAGCTCATGGTCATGGGTCGGCTCCGATACCATTTCAAGCGTATGACCCTTATGCCCGGGCTGTCCTCCCGATTTGCGCATACTCTTTTTACGCAAACTCTGACGAGCTTTATTCTTGTATTTATCCTGGCTTGGCGGATTATGACTGTTGCTACTGTCTTTTGACAACTTCCGCTTGGATAGCTCTGCCAGAAGCAACGCAACTTTAGCCTCCAATGAGGCTACTTGGGCTTCTAATTCTGCTATCCGTGCTTTGTCATTCATTACCCAAGTTTAAGGAATTTATTTTACTTTTAATAATCTGACAACCTGAGTAGTTACGTCCATTTTATTTCTTTGATATGCCTTAGTCTAATTATTTCCATATAGTTTTTGATTAAATCTAAAAATAATGCAATACATGAAATCTTAAATTTTGACTAGCCTAAAAATAATACATTTGATGTACTGATAATCAGATGTTTAAACCCGTTATTCGGGTAATATACATACTAATCACTCTACTTTTGTAAGTAAAATGAATGCAATATTCAGAGCCTTAAAGTAGAACTCATGCAGATTGTGGCTCAATTGTTCGTTTTTTTCTTTTCTCTAGGAACTTCCCTATCTTGATTTCCGAAAACCAATGTTCCAAAACAAAATCCAACTATATGAAAACACTCCAGCTAGAAATAAAAGACAAGGTTGCTTATGTTACTTTCAACAGACCAGAAAAAGCAAATGCACTTAATCAAACCGCTTGGGATGAACTCCAAACCTGTTTTGAAGAATTGGACGAAAACCCCGAAGCCCGTGTGGTTGTTCTCAGTGGAAATGGCAAGCACTTCTGTTCGGGAATTGACATTTCCTTGCTGATGGGAATGCAACAGAAAACGGATGATAAATGCGAAGGTCGGAAAAGGGAGAAAATGCGTAAAATGATTCTCTCATTGCAAGCTCCAATCAATGCAATTGCCAAATGCAGTAAACCTGTGATTGCCCAAATCCATGGTGGTTGCATTGGGGGAGGATTGGACATTGCGGCCGCTTGCGATATGCGCTATTGTTCGGAAGATGCGTATTTCTCAATCAAAGAAGTAGATATGGGTTTGGTGGCAGATTTGGGAACGCTCCAACGCCTTCCGAAATTGATTGGAGACGGAATTGTGCGGGAAATGGCTTATACCGCCCGAAAAATGAGCGGAACAGAAGCGAAAAGTGTTCATTTGGTAAACCAATGTTTTGCCACGCAGGAAGAGCTAAAGGAAAGTGTAGGTAAATTAGCGAAAAACATTGCCGAAAAATCTCCTTTGGTAATTCGTGGCACAAAGGAAATGCTCAACTACAGCAAAGACCATTCTGTAGAAGATGGATTGAATTATGTGGCAACTTGGAATGCAGCAACCATTCTCTCAGAAGATTTGGCAACTGCCATGCAGGCTTCCATGACGAAGCAAAAGCCAAGTTTTAAGGATTGAAGACAAATGAAAAGTTGAAGATAACATACTACTGGACATCTTCTGTTTTGCATTTAAATTTTAACGCTAGAATGGGTTGATTGTGCCTGTCAGAACCTCAGTTCTGACAGTTCTCGGATTCTCAAATCCGAGAAAAACTAAAGATGTCCAATAGTATGTTTAGCTCATGTATTGCAAAAGCAAATCAGGTATAAACAGGATAGAAGCAAAATGATATAATTTGAATTTTCTTGTTTACTGTGAGCTTTATAATGGAATAGAGATTATGGTACTGAACACACAATAGATATTATCACGATTGATTTATTAAGAGAGATTTTAGAGTTCAAGTTGTTGGTCTCGCAAGCTAAGACCAACAACGGCTTGTGATTTTTTTAAGCTATACGAAATCAATCGTGATAAAGTCTAAGGTATGCTGATGATTTTTGCATATAAAAGCCCTGTTTCTGACCAAAAAATAGAGCTTTTTTCCAATTGGAAATCAAAATTTTAGCCAACATACTTTATATTTTCAGTACCGAGATTATGAACACTAATTTATTATAGAGCTTTACCACTCGGAGGGTCTATGACCACTCCGAGGGAATTTATTTCATCTGTTCATAAACTCTAATTTATGAATAGAAGGAATTTGAGTAGCTGGCAGTGTCGGCAGACTCACCAGTCTGCGGTTGTTATAATACAATTGTGTTCATAATCTCTATAGTAATTTTTTGCGAATCGGCTGAATTTTATCGCTCTTTGACGAATAGGTTTCTATTCCTTATATATTTGCCTGAAATCGAAAAAGGTTATACCTTCAATTTTCTAAAATCTTATATCTAACATCTAAGGAACGGGGAATAAATAAATAGTTTATTTGTCGCAGTTTGTTTTTGAGGCTAGTCTAGGCAAAAATTGCAGTCATAGCATCGCTATGGCGAGATTTTTAACGAAGAATAGACCAAAAAGAAACAAGAGAAAAAGCACATTTATTTAATTTCCGTTCCTAATATCTTTCCCAACCATGAAACCCACTCTTTCAGACAGAATTTTAAGTTTATCAGAATCGCAAACACTTGCCATGGCAGGCAAAGCGAGGGAATTGCAAGCCAAAGGACACGAGGTAATCAAACTCAACTTGGGCGAGCCAGATTTCCAAACTCCAGACCATATTAAAGAAGCCGCCAAAAAAGCGTTGGACGATGGCTACACATTCTATCCGCCCGTGAACGGCTACCCAGAATTGCGCCAAGCCATTGTAGATAAATTCAAAAGAGAGAACTCGTTGGATTTCACAGCCGACCAGATTGTAGTTTCCACAGGGGCGAAGCAATCATTGGCAAATGTACTGATGTGTTTGCTGAACGAAGGAGACGATGCGGTTGTGCTTGCTCCATTCTGGGTAAGCTACGCAGAGCAAATCAAATTGTCTGGTGGCACACCTATATATGTGAATGCGGGAATTGAGCAAGATTTCAAGGTAACTGCCGAGCAATTGGAGAAAGAAATCACGAAAAAAACAAAAGTGGTCATGTTTTCTTCGCCTTGCAACCCGACTGGTTCAGTTTATACAAAAGACGAATTGGAGGCGATTTCAAAAGTGATTGAGAAACACCCGCAAATCATCGTCATTTCTGATGAGATTTACGAGCATATCAACTTCGGGAGCAAGCACGAATCAATCGCCCAATTCGATTCCATCAAAGAAAGAGTCGTGGTTGTGAATGGTTTCTCGAAAGGCTATGCCATGACGGGCTGGAGATTGGGCTACATTGCCGCTCCTGTTTGGTTGGCAAAAGCGTGCAATAAAATGCAAGGGCAAATCACTTCTGGGGCGAATTCAATTGCCCAAAGAGCAGCAATTGTAGCCTTGAACGGAGATATGAGTGCCACCTACAAAATGCGTGATGCGTATTTGCGCAGAAGAGATTTGGTAAAAGGAATGCTCGACAAGATTGAGGGAATCAAAACCAACAATCCACAAGGCGCATTTTACATTTTCCCTGATGTGAGCAACTATTTCGGGAAGTCAGATGGGGAAACCACTATCAGTAATTCATACGATTTCGCCATGTATTTGCTTAACAAAAAACATGTTTCCGTTGTGGACGGAGAAGGCTTTGGCGCACCAGATTGCATCAGAATTTCCTTTGCCGCTTCTGACGACAGCTTGAAAGAGGCGATTAAGAGAATTGGAGAGGCTTGTGGGGAGTTGAAATAGAAAAAAAGATCCAACGTCTTTAGTCGTAAGTACAAAGTGTTGGTAATCAAAAGTGATTTTTGAAATAAAAAAAAGCGAATCCACACAGCAAACTGTGTTGCATGAGGATTCGCTTTTTTTACGTTGTATCCAACTGAAATAGGCTTGGGAGTTGCCTTTATACGAAAAGCAATATTTTAAGTCCGTTGTTTGGGTATTCAGCAATGCAATTTTCGCTTGCGAATCATTCTTGGCTTGCACAGACAGAAAATCAGCGCTGACAAGACTATATTGACCAAACTCCAAGTTTTGGACTGACGACCTTGGACTTCGGACTATTTCCCCCCAACCACAATTACAATCTCCCCTTTCGGAGGAGTTGCTTCGTAGTGTTTTGCCAATTCTGAAACCGTTCCATTTCTGGTTTCCTCGTAGATTTTGGTCAGTTCTCTTGATACTGAAGCAGTTCT
>CAVSOI010000005.1:0-109248 GCA_963729615.1 uncultured Cytophagales bacterium | reverse complement strand
AGATATAAAGCCATTTCAACAGTTTAATAACCCATGAAATAAAATATAGAGAAAGTAAAGTTTGAAAACAAAGAAAAATACTTGGTCTAATTGTCGTCGTTAGCTGGTAGGAGTTTTTTCTTGAAGATGCTCTTTTGGAGTCTGGGCTTGATAATTCATCAACGAAAGAAAAGCTTCCTTTGGATTTTTTGAGAGAGAAGTTAACTTTTGTACCTGGGTCTATCTCTCTACTAGCTTGAGGATAGAGACATCTTGGATTAAGACTAAACTTTGCCATCCTGAAGTTGCTGAAGGAAAAAATGAGGCAATTAGCAACCCGATTGATTCCAATGCTGGGTAGGAGTAGGTTTCGACTTCTGTATTTGTTGATGATTGGGAGGGGTGTTGACATGGTCGAGACATATTTGGGGAGAGGGAGAAATCTTTGCAATTCAGGTTGTCTGCAAGAAGGAAGAATTACTTTTTCTTTTTGGGGAAAGAGGGGGACTAACTTTTTATTGTATCATTATTTAGTTCGAAGCCTGCTTTACAGGTAAGACAACCGTTGGGATCGCAGGTTAGGCAATTTTGGTTGCAGGTGGGTGGGTTGGGTGAGATATAAAACTACAATACCCCTGGGTTTCCTGGTTTTTCTTCAGTCCCTGGTTTGCAAGAGGTACCATCCGTTTTGATCACAAGTCACACAACCTTCAGCACATATAACGCTACATATACCTGGGTTTCCTGGTTTTATTTCGTACCCTGATTTACAGGAGGTGCATCCGTTTGTGTCACATATCTCTCTCACAATTTTGTGCGCATATGAGGGTGCATACCCCTGGGTTTCCTGGTTTTATTTCATAGCCCGGTTTACATGCCGTACACCCATTTGTATCGCACGTTTCGCAACCTTCAGCACATATGAGGCTGCATATCCCCAGGTTTCCTGATTTTTCTTCATATCCTGGTTTGAAAGAGGTACATCCGTTCGTGTCACAAGTTTCGCAGCCTTCAGCACATATGAGGGTGCAGACCCCTGGGTTTCCTGGTTTTATTTCGTACCCTGAATTACATGCCGTACACCCATTTGTATCGCACGTTTCGCAACCTTCAGCACATATGAGGGTGCATATCCCCAGGTTTCCTGCTTTTTCATAACCACTTACACATGCTATACAGCCATTTTTATTACAACTTGAACATCCTTCCCCACATTCTATACATTTTGTGTATAATGCCATTCTTTTTCTTTCTCTTTAATAATACTGGATTCCCTCCTACTTTTGTAGTCTCACATGCTGTTGTCTCACATTGTCCTCCTCTTAAATATTCTCCTTCTTTACATAAACTACAACCAGTCGAGTTTTCACAATCAAGACATGATGTGGGACAATTTTGGCATTGACAGATATCTTCTGATAAATACTCCTAATATATGACAATTTAATTGACATTCTTTTAAATCCACCTGCTCCTTCAAGAACCTTTATATCCAGCTTGACATAAGAGACAAGCTCCTGATTGATCACAGCCTTGACAGTTTGGAACACTGCATGTACCGGGTGGGTCAAGAGTGACAATCTATTATTGATAATCTCTTTGAATTCTCCAAAACCAGATCTTTGAATTCTATCCCTCAACGGGAAGTATAATATTCCCACTGGATCCATATTGGAAAATTATCTGCATTCCCAGTAGTCATATCAATTCTTATCAACCTACTATTATAAAACCAAACACTATTTGGAGTTTCCGAAACATAATAAGCCATTCTACAATATCCAGTTCCTAAGGTAATTTCATGTGTGCATCAAACCTGACCCATTGAAACTAGACATTTTTATGTCACTAAAGAAAGATAAAAAGTGCTTTCCAGGCAGACCTCAATCTACAGTCAAAAACAAAATGAATCTTTGAAACTGTAATTCTTGCCAAACCAGTATTTTGAAAAAAAGTATGAACATATTCAAATTCTGTAACAAAGACATAATCTCCGCTGGTAGAAAATCCTTTCAATTTGTAACTAGTAGTAGAACTAAGTTCCTGCTAAAGTTCTTGAATGGGTTAATTAGGTATCTGGAAAACCGATAAACAGCAAATTTGTAATTAGCAATATCAAAATATATAAAAACAGCCTCAGTTCTAGGTTTTGATACAGTAAATCCTTCTCTAAAATCGCTAGCGCCTATGGCGCCAGCGATCGACCCCAGCAAAGCTGGGGTCGCGTTTATAGTACTCTCATCCACCTAAAACAAGCTATCCCCCTGTAAATAAATTCCATTTTCTCCCGAGAGCTGTCTAATCCTGTCAAGAAAAAATCCGTCTGTAAACTCGTAAAAATAGTAGTATAAGCTCCAGTTTTTGTATCAAACTCTATCAGTCCTGATCCAGTAGAAAATATTTGAATATTTCCCGCCCCGCGGGGAAATATTACTCCTGCAGAAATAATATTTTTTGATTTTAACACTTTTTTTATTTCTAATTTTGAAGATCTAGTTCAAAAAGATTATACAAGTTGGAAACCCAATAAATGTGAGTGCTCAATTTTTCCAACCTGGAAGTATTTGTTGTAAGCTGTTAAAGGAAGAGTGAAACCGATTCTCTAATACTGCTTTGTAGCTGAGCTCAAACTTAAGACTTCAACATGTTCTTTGCCCTTCAAGTCTGAAAAGATAGCTTTGACTTGCTGAATAGCTATCTCCTGGGATTAGGAGGGTACTCCCTCCCCAGGGTAAGCTGGTTATGCGTATTTCTAAGTGCTAGCTGAGTTCCGAACTGTTTCATAGACATAAATGGCTATGGCGCCGTCAACTATCGTAAATATTTCAAAATAAGTGAGTCCTCGATTATAATGCTCGTTAGTGGGAGCTCTGGTAAACTGCAGAATCTAGCTCTAAAAAATTTTGAGTAAGCTTGAGAAGATTTGTTGCATCATCATTAGATATTCTTTTTGGGTACCGCCAAGGGCAATAGATTGAACTTTAAGTTGTTCTATTGAATGACTTCCAGAAGGAGTGAAAGTTTGATTGATCGAAAGCAATTCTGTCTCGGTGCTTTGGATCCATATTCGCATGGATTTTGAACACGAAACCAGAGAATTTATCTTCAAAAGCATCAATTTCCCGTTCTTCCGTGTTGGATTTTGTTGGATATGGTGCAATTTCCGTGAAGCAGTTCAGCAATTCCTGCACGCCAAAGTTATTCAGCGCACTTCCGAAAAACACAGGGCAAATGCTTCCATCCAAATATTCTTCAATCTTGAATTCTGGGTAAACGCCTTCAATCAATTCCACTTCTTCACGCAAAGTATCGGCATCTTTTTCTCCAAGAAGCTCGTCTAAAGCAGGATCTGCCAAATCGGAAATCTCCACAATATTGTCGGAAATAGTTTGCTTATTGGAAGGCGAAAAAAGGTTGAGTTTGCGCTCATATAAGTTATAAACACCTTTCAAATCTTGCCCCATCCCAATTGGCCAACTCAACGGGCGGATTTTCACGTCTAGCTTTTGCTCAATTTCATCAATCAATTCGTAAGAATCCTTTCCCGGTCTGTCCAGTTTATTGATGAAAAAGATGAGTGGAGTGTTCCGCATTCGGCACACTTTTACCAACTTTTCGGTTTGCATCTCCACGCCTTTTGCCACATCAATTACCACAATGGCACTATCTACCGCAGTCAGCGTTCGGAAAGTGTCTTCGGCAAAATCCTTGTGACCAGGCGTATCTAAGATATTGATTTTCTTATTGTTGTATTCAAATCCCATGACGGAAGTAGCCACGGAAATTCCCCGCTGGCGTTCAATTTCCATGAAATCTGAAGTAGCTGTTTTCTTGATTTTGTTGGATTTCACAGCTCCCGCAACCTGAATCGCTCCTCCAAAAAGAAGTAGCTTTTCTGTTAATGTGGTTTTCCCTGCATCTGGGTGGCTGACAATCCCGAAAGTCCTGCGTTTTTTTATTTCCTCTGTCAAAGACATAAGTTCAATTGGCGAATTAGTGAATTAGCAAGTTGGCGAATTAGAAACATCTCAATTGTCAACTTTTCAAATAGTTTGCAAAGATAGGAATGAATTGGCGAATGGCGAGTTGGTGAATTGAAAAATATCACTAGATAATTCTAAACGTGGAAAACTCAACCTAAATTCCTATATTTGATATTGAGCAATTATCTTAATAACCTATTTTTTGAGATAATTTTAGAAAATTGTGCCTGTCATTGCTAAAAAATAGAATATGTTTAATTCTTACGGATGGATTCAGCTTGGAATAAATCAGAAAAATATAGACTCCTTGGATGAAGAAGAGGAAATGAAATATTATGAGCTTAATAAAGAGTTAAATAATAAAGTTAAGTCTCGGCTTCAAGATATTATGGATACAAATGAAGTTATAAGATTCGATTTTATTGACAACCTAAATAACTTGGAAAGTTTTCTATCTATCCAATTATCTCGAAATCATTTTAATAATACCTTGAGAGAATTATACAAATGGATAAGTGAAATATCTGATGGCAGTCATGGAGTGCTCTATGAATTAAATGATGAAGATAAAAACTTAAATGATGATAGACCTTATAGAATATGGAAATTAATAGGAAGTGAGTTTGAACAATGCGAAGAGAGTATCATGAATGAAAAGTATTACAAAGTAAATTATTGAACATCTATAATAAAAAGGTTAAAGTAGTTCCATCTATTGTCTAATATCTCATGTCTTTTGTCTCTTTTTCATGAAAAATTTTAAATTAAATATTGGTCAGAAAGTGTTGCTAGTCAATGTTTTGCTGATTCTGATTTTTGCTGGAAATACGGCTTTCAATCTCTTTTCTTTAAAGAAAGAAACAGAGGCAATTCACTATTCTTTCGAGGTAATTGACCCTTCTGTAGATGCTTTGGAGGAGTTTATTCTGATGGTCAGTCGTTCTAAAATGTATATTACCAATTGGATTTATCTACCTGAAAATGAGGATGATAGAAATGCACTCCGCAGGTTGAGAGATTTTGGGTTTCCCGCTCTGAAAGATAAAATCACTTCTTTCGATACACATTGGGAAAATAAATCCCTGATTGCAAAGGTCGATAGCATCATTTTCAAATTCGATGATGTGCTGACGATTGAGCGGGAAATTATGCAAGATTTGTCGGGGATTGATTACGACCCTGCAGACAGAGACAAGGCAATTAAACGCCTAAAAACTTCCATCATTCCCATTTCGGAGGATTTAGTAAGCGAGTTGGAGGATATTGTGAATACGGAACAGCGAGAAAGGCAGTTGGCGGAGCGAGAAATTTTGGGTTCAATCAACTCTTTCAGAAACAACAGTTTGGTGCTAGGAATTTTGCTGGTGCTTTTTGCGTTTGGGTTAACGGTTTTGAGCTATCGGAACATTACCGAACCAATTAAATACATGAATCAGGTGGCGTGGAAACTCTCCCGTGGGCGAATTCCCGAAATACAAAGAACGTTTCTTAACTCGCTCCAAAGATGAAATTGGCGAAATGGCAGTGGCAATCAGCAAGTTGGTGGATGGAATGAAAGCTACCACGCAATTCTCGCAAGCGATTAGCCGTGGAGATTACAAACACTCGTTTCAAGCCGTTGAGTGAAGAGGATGTTTTGGGGAATGAGTTGGTAAAAATGCGAGATAATTTGCTGAAAGTTGCCAAAGATACGAAAGAGCGAGGTTGGGCAATGTCTGGGATTTCCAAATTCTCTGATATGTTGCGAGACAACCACGAAGATTTGCAGAAAATGTACGATACGCTTCTGGTGGAACTCATCAAATATGTGGATGCAAACCAAGGTGCGATTTTCATAATCTCCGACCAAAGGACTGAGGAAGAGGACTTTATGGTTGCAGAATCTTGCTACGCTTGGAACAGATTCAAGGGATTGGACAAGAAGATTTATCGTGGAGAAGGTTTGGCAGGTCAGGCTTGGCTAGAGAAATCTACCATTTTCGTAACCGATTTCCCCAACCATTATGTGGAAATCACTTCTGGATTGGGCAAAAACAATCCGACCAGTATTTTGATTGTGCCTGTTCAGTTCAACGATAAAATGTTCGGAATTATTGAATTGGCGAGTTTCCATAAGTTCAAACCTTTTGAAATTGAGTTTGTAGAACATGTGGCGGAGAGTTTTGCCTCTACGCTTTCTTCGGTAAAAGTAAACCTTGAGTACGCAGAAATTGCTTGGTGAGTCGCAAGAATTGACCGAACAATTGAAAATTCAGGAAGAGGAAACCAGAATGAACATGGAAGAATTGCAAGCGATTCAGGAGGAAATGAGGCGAAAAC
Organism: uncultured Cytophagales bacterium; assembly: GCA_963729615.1. Taxonomy (GTDB): domain Bacteria; phylum Bacteroidota; class Bacteroidia; order Cytophagales; family Flammeovirgaceae; genus JBLIFI01. The sequence goes on along the minus strand of CAVSOI010000005.1, from coordinate 102,967 downwards.
AGTCGGAATTGACAGAAGTAAAAACCAATTTGGAGCATGAGGTAGAACGACAAACCCAGATTTTGCGAGACCAAGGCGAAGAAATGCGAAAGCAAAATATTGCAGCTGATGGCGCAACAAGCAAAAATGCAGTCCGCACAACAAAGCCTGCAAAGCTCGGAGCGAAAACTGCGTGAAATCCTCAACAGTGCGCCCGATGCCATTATTACGACCAATGAAAAAGGCGTAATTGAAATGGTAAATGAAGTGGCACTGGAATTTACTCGCTACAAACTGAGCAAGCTGAAAGGAAATTACATTGACAGAATTTTCCCATCGCTCGCCAACGAAAACCTGAGCGGGCAAGGAAAAGTAAGTTCAAAAATTCACCGAAGAGATGGCTCGAAAGAAGAGGTGGAATTAGTTTATAGCAGAGTGAAATACGAAGGGGAATTGCACACGCTTTTCTTTATTAGAGATGTGGTTTTTGAGGATGGGAATGCAGGTATTTAAAGAATAAATACAAGTAGAAAATAGAAAAATGGCAAGATAGTAAAGTGAAATTGGCTTGGGATTATCTGTAGCTGACAACCTCTAGGTCGCCATAGAATGGTTGTCGTAAAACATTTATTTTGCGAGAGCAAAATTCCCTTTCTATTTTCGGTTGAGTACAAAAGGAGCTATTCATTTCTTAAACTCTTCTTTGTAGAATTAGAGTTGAGTCAATTTCGCAGTAAATGAATCCAACAAAAAAGGTTCTTCTGGGAAGAAGAACCTACAGAATATTTTGAGTCTGCTACGCTATTAAGCTGGTCGGGAAATGGTTTTGGAAAGCACATACACATTGTTTTTCCCTTCGGAAATCAACTCTATTTCATCCATAATTTTCTTGACGAGAATCAGCCCGATTCCCCCGTTTCTTCTTTGCTTGATTACATCTTCCATGGCTGGCGTTTTGTACTCCACAATATCAAATTTCTTTCCGCTATCGTAGATTTTGCAGACAAAAAAATCATCGCTACTATCGGCTTTTATCTCAATAGATTTTTTTGGGTTGGATTTATTGGAATGCACAATCAAGTTTGCACAAACCTCATCTATGGCAAGTACAATCAAATTTTTCTCCGAATCAGGAAGCGAAACCTCCTCCAATTTCCCCCAAATAAAATTGCGGATTTCGGGTAAGCTCGCCTTTAAGCAACCTACTTTCAAACTATTTTCCATCCGCATTCTGTTTAATCTCATCTCTATTTTTGTAAATTGGCAACAATTGGTCTAAACCTAAAATTTTGAAAACATTCATTACTTTCTCACTCACTCCATAAAGAATCAATTCCCTTTCTTCTTCCTCCAATTCATCTAAACGAGAAGTGAAAACGCCAATGCCAGGCGAGGAAATGTAGTCTAATTCGTGGCAATCTACTAAAATGGTATAATCAGTAGTTTTCAAAGCCTTATCAAGGGCATTATCCAACATAATAGAAGAGCTTGCGTCTAAATCTCCACTTATTTGGATTGTATAATAAGGTTTTTCTTCAGTAATAATTACTTCCATTGGTAGTTGTTAATACGGTTAAAACTAGGCTTTGTTGAGATTGAGAGAACTTTCGTGTCTAATTTAACTTTTCTTATTCAGAGCCGGAGAGTTGTTGCAAGTTCTGGTCTATAGAGATACGTGACTTTATAACTTTTGGTTTCCCTTATCAGAAAGTTATAAATCATTGTATCTTTTTGGAAACCTTCCGTTATTCAGATGGCTCAAACCGAAAAATTCAATCTGCAAAATGACTACTCACAAATACAATCCTGTTCATTTTATTTCTCTTATTTTCTCTCATGCAACCGACCAGATAACGAAGGGATTCTAGGTGTCTGGGTAATCAGCAGTTACAGTATTAATGGCTTCGATTGCACTCATTTAGTCAATGAGCCACATGAGCAATGGTTGGAATTAGCTGAAGAATCAAGCTTTTCGGTCAGGGAGCATTCGGATTGATAATGTGGGCGAGTGGAAATACAACTCCAAAACGGGAATCATTCAACTGAGTAGTGAAATAGGTTTGGAAGGTTGGGGAAATAGCCATTGGAATGTTACGGCAAACTCCAACAACATGGTTTTCAATGCTTTGCAGGAAAATGGCCTAGTAAATATACTTTTTGAGCGAAAAAATAATATTCCCACTGCCAAGAGATACATCGCTACTGAAAAAGATAAAATTGTTGGATTGTGGGAAGTCGATAGCTTGGTGTTCGACAATCGAGGGAAAATTGGTTCGGGCGAGTGGTTGCGAATCAGCCGTGCGGGAGATTTCTCTAGTGGAGATGATTCTGGCGAGCTTTTTACAGGTACATTTGACTTCAACGATTCCACCAAAGAAGTTCATATTTCCAATCTGGAACAGGAAAACATCTACAATTGGAAGGTAACTTACGACTCCACACAATCGGAAATGGAATTTTACAATCCGACTTCTCAATCCAAACTTTTTCTTTCTCGTGTGCAGGAGTTTGGGCAGTAAAAGAGACAAAAGTAGTAAGTATTTAGTAGCAAGAATGGCTAAAAACCCATTTATAATTTAGCCTGAAAAATCGTCAACTCTTCAAATCCAGCCAAATCAATTTTCTGATTCGAAATTCCGAAAATTGTAGAGCCTGAACCTGTCATGCTCGCATATTGGCAACCTTTCTCGTACAATTCCGATTTTATTGTCGGCAGGATTTCATAACTCTCAAATAAATGGGTTTCAAAATCATTTTGGAGTTCGTTTTTCCAAGTGGAAATGTCATTTCCTAAAATGGATTTCTGAAATTGGCTTTTTTGGTCTTTTGCGGAGTGATTCCCGAGTAGGCTTCTTTGGTGGAAATATGGATGTTCGGATTTACCAAAGTGATGAATTTGCCCGATAAATCCAACTCCATTTTCTCAAAAATCTCTCCCCTGCCTGAAACCAAGACTGGTTTATTTTCTATAAAAAATGGGCAATCGCTTCCCATTTCCAAGCTATATTCTTCCAGTTTTTGGTTGGAGATTTTTAATTCAAATTTATCATTGAACATTTTGAGCATAAAGCGAACCATCGGCAGAACCGCCTCCCAAACCTGCGCCAATCGGAATTATTTTATGCAAATGGATTTCTACTGGTGGCAAATCGAAATCGACTTTCAGCAAATTGTAGGCTTGCAGACACAAATTGCCACTTTTGCTCTCGGGAATGGCAATTCCAGAAGAACTGAAATTAGTTTTTCCTGCGGGAATTACCTCCAAGATGTCTGACCAAGGAATCGGGAAAAAACAGGATTCGATATTATGAAATCCATCCGCCCGTTTTTCAATGATGTTCAACCCGAGATTGATTTTTGCGTTGGGGAAAGTGAGCATTATTTGAGTAGTGAGTAGTGATGCGACTCGGCTTCGAGTATCAGGTATTGAGACTAAAATGAGAATCTGCAAGACAGCGCATGCGCTGTCTTGCAGATTCTCAATAGTAAAAATCACTCCGTTTTGTATTGCAATCCAACATTTTCAGGGTTTTTCAAATCTATCCAAAATCATCTTTCTAAGTCTGAGACTCAAGTTCTGTCAGAACTGAGGTTCTGACAGGCACTATAGCTTTTACAGTCACAAATCGAACCCAATATCTTTTCTGTAATTTTTCCCTTCGAACTGGATTTCGCTTGCCTTTGTGTAGGCATTCGATAAGGCTTCGTCTTTAGTATTTCCAAATCCTGTTACGGAAATTACTCTTCCGCCATTTGTGAGGATTTTGCCATTCTCTAGCTTTGTTCCCGCATGGAAAACCAGCACATTTTCAGAATCATTCTCCAAACCAGAAATTTCTTTTCCTTTCTCGTAAGCTTCTGGGTAACCGCCCGAAACGAGCATAATGGTTGTGGCAGTTCTTGAATCGAATTCCACTTTGACTTCGTTCAATTTCCCTTGCGCAGTGAGTTGGAAGAGTTCCAATAAATCGTCCTTCAAAAGTGGCAAAACCACTTCCGTTTCTGGGTCGCCCAGTCGTGCATTGTATTCCACTACTTTTGGTTCGCCTTGCACATTCATCAGCCCGATGTAGATAAATCCAACATACTCAATTTCCTCTTTTTGCAAACCAGAAATGGTTGGTTGGATTACTTGGGTTTCCACCTTTTTCATGAACTCCGCATCGGCAAATGGCACTGGGGAAACTGCGCCCATTCCGCCTGTGTTCAATCCTGAATCTCCTTCGCCAATTCGTTTATAATCTTTGGCAGTTGGCAAAGTGATGTAATTCTCGCCATCGGTTAGCACAAAAACGGACACTTCAATTCCGTGCATGAACTCCTCAATGACCACTTGCGAACTGGCTTCTCCAAACTTTTCATCTACCAGCATTTCTTTGAGTGCGGATTTTGCTTCGGGAAGAGTTTCGGCAATAATTACGCCTTTTCCTGCTGCCAAACCATCGGCTTTCAGTACAAAAGGCGCAAATTGGGTTTCCAAGTAACTCAATCCAGCCTCTAAATTTTCAGAAGTGAATGTTTGGAACTGAGCGGTGGGAATTTGGTATTTCTGCATGAATTGCTTGGAGAAATCCTTACTTCCCTCCAACATGGCACCTTCTTTCTCTGGGCCGATTACGCTGATTTCCGAATTCTTGAAATAGTTTGCCACGCCTTTTACCAAAGGAACTTCTGGGCCGACTACAATCATTTCCACTTCGTTGAGTAAACAGAATTGGTCAATGGCATCGAAATCGGTAATAGATAAATCCACATTTTCTGCCACCTGCGCAGTTCCCGCATTTCCAGGAGCAACATATAAGTTGGTAAGCAATGGGCTTTTTGCCAACTTCCAAGCAAAAGCATGTTCACGACCTCCAGAACCAAGAATAAGTACGTTCATTTTTATAGTATTGAGTAATGAGTAGTTAGTATTGAGTAGAAAAAGAAAAAAATAGACCAACGCTAAGATTTACACAATTTGTAGAAATCACATTTGCAACTCCAATTCCGTAGTGCATGGTTTGCAAACCATGCACTACGGAATTGGATAGTATGATTCCTGTCTTTCACATTCCGAAATTATCGCATCAACAAATCGAAAATTCTTAATTCTTAATTCTTAATTCATCTTTATTGCTGTTTCCCAACTTTTCCAATCCGAACACGACCAAAAAGCCAAGAATTGCCATCACAATTGCCAAAGCGATTTGCGGTTCGCCATCGGTATAAAGATTTGGTAAAACATTGTTTTGCAAGAATGGCACTTCCTCCCCGTGGGAATTGAGTCGGAATTGGGTAGTGATTTTCCAAGGATAGACTTTATTGAGCGAGCCAATCATGAAGCCCGTGAGTACGGCAAGAGTCAAATCGTGTGCTTTCTCGAACATCCAACTCAATAGACGGGAAAAGCTGAGCAAACCAACCAAGCAACCCAATCCGAAAACCACCAGTTTTTTGCCATATTGAATCAGTAAATCCATATCAGTAGTTTTCAGCGCATCAAGTGTCCCGCTGATTGCGCCAATAATCGTGGCATAAGCTCCCATCAGAAGCAGAATGAAACTGCCCGAAATGCCTGGAAGAATCATGGCGCAGATGGCAATACAACCTGCCAAAAAAATGTAAATCAAGCCGTTGGGAATTTGAGCGGGCGCAAGTACGGTAATGGTATAAGCAACGATGGTCCCAACTACTAATGCAATAATATTCAGAACATTCCACTTATTTATTTGCTTGGCAATAAATAAAACCGAGGCGATAATCAGTCCGAAAAAAAATGCCCAAACTAACACAGGATAATTTGAGAGTAAAAAGGTAATGGCTTTTGCCAAGGAAATTATGCTTACGCCAATCCCCAAGAAAAGAGGAAGTAGAAAGCTCCCGTTTATCTGCTTCCAAAAGTCTTTAAATTTCCCCGAGAAAAAGAGTTTAAATGTCTCCAAATTTATGGAACCTATAGACTCCAGCAACTCTTTATAAATTCCTGTGATAAAGGCGATGGTGCCACCCGAAACACCAGGAACTACATCGGCTGCGCCCATTGCCATTCCCTTTAAAAAAATCAATAGTCTATCTCTCATATCTGCATTCTTGATGAAAACGCAAACTTACGAGTTTTTGGGGAATTGGGAAGCTTGGAAGTCGTGGGAATCAAAACAAAAAACTCCATGCTTTTGGCACATGGAGTTTCAATTCGATTTCATTCAAGAATATTTTGCCTTATCTCAAAGGAATTGTGTAGATATTGGAACTCATTCCTTTGATTTCTTTTTTAATATTTGCCGAGTTGGTTCTGCTCACTTTTCCTATTTCCAAAACCAGCCTATCGCCCGCAACTGCTTTCTCGAAGAGTTCCGATAAGTCTGCCGAGGAACTATTGAGTTCCTTTCGGCAACTGCGATTTTTCCCCTTGCCAACGTGATTTTTCCTTCTTCAAGTTTATAGTTCGCTTCGGCAGTCATGCTTTCGGCAAAATAGCTATCAGCTTTGAATCTCAAATTCAGCGGTTCGTCTCTGGAATAATTCAAATAAATTCCCTCTTTCAAATCCACAGGATAATTGCCAAAATAGATTTCGATTTCAGGTTTTGGCACTTGATATACTTTTATTGTTTCCGTAGCAATTAAATCCGAGTCTGCAAAAACATGGATTCGGATTTCTTTGTATTGCGGATCGGGAATAATATTCGCATAACCCGATTCCTTGTTGAACTTTACCCAAGTGGCATTTTCCACTTTTATAGAAACATTATTATTGAGAGTATTCCCTTCCAAAACTTCTACTTTCATGGAGTTTTTACAATCGGAATAAATTCTATCTCTGGTTGGAGTTACTCTTACGAAAGAGAATGGAACAGCAAAAGACACTTTTTGGAGTAACTTCTCCCCTTCGTAAACCTCTACGAAATGCTCAATTTTTCGCTCCACATTTCTTTTTGGAGTCATCACGAATTTCCCTTTCTGTTTGGATTTTATGATTTCTCCGCTTTCAGTTTTCAATTCTACCTTATCCCAATCCACCCCGTCTGGCAGGGAAACGAATAATTCATTGGCTCGATTGGGTTGCAGAAGGTTGACAGATTTGTAAAATCCAACTTCCTGTGCATTTGCGGAAATGGAAAGTGAGAGAGCGATAAGAATTAGGAGTGTGTTTTTCATGGTTTTTGGATTTATCGTTTTGAGCTTGACAACTCGGGAGAGTCGCTGGCTAAAGACTTCGGACTCAAGACTCTTTAAGCATTTCTTAAACTCGCACTCGGCACTAAAAGACTTGCGGACTAACTGACTCTTTAACAAGCCAATTCCAAAGAAATTTTCTTCAATTTTTTCAGGATTCGATAGGTTTTGATTTTGGCATTCACTTCGGTCAACCCAAGCAAATAGCCGACTTCCCGAAAAGAATTTCCCTCGAAAAAGCGTAACTCCAAAAACTGTATTTCCTCTGGAGAAATTCGCTCCAACAGTTTCACAATCAAGCCATTCCTATCAACAGAAGGCGATTCTTCCATTTCCTCAAATAAGCTTTCAATATGATTCTCCTGAATGCTGACTGCCCGATGATGCTTTTTCTGCCTGCGGAAAAACTGGTTGATTTCGCTCAGGGCAATTCGGAAAAGCCAAGCAGAAAATGGCACACCTTGGAATTTGAATTTTTTGAGATTCTCCAAGCATTTGTAGAATACAATCGAAGTTACATCAGCTGTGGCTTCCTCATCATCCAACCTTTTGTTTATGAAAACGAAGATTGAATCATAATATCGCTCATAGATTGGCCCGAAATATCTTGGATTTTTCTGCGAACGCTGAATGATGGCAAACTCTGCTTCCATCTCTTCCTGCGTCATGTGGAATTTGCTGGAAACCGATTGCCAAACTCCTTTGAACAATTCAGCCAGCCGATTTTCAAAATCTCGGACATCGAACAAGGGAATGGGAAGGGCGAGTGAGTAAGACATTTTGGAATTAGCGATTTAGTGAATTTGAGAATTGGTAAATCAGAAAATAGTTGATAAATAATAATTTTATGTTGGAAAGAAAATGTACCTCGTTCTTCCAGAACGAATTTAGTAAAATCGTTCTGGAAGAACGAGGTACAGAAATTCAGGTATAATGTGCAATTTTCCATCTTCACATCTGCAAATTTTCATATTTTCACATTTTCACATTTTCAAATCAAATCGCTGTAATCGAATAGCTGAAAACAGGCATTTCCATTCTGACAGTTTCTCGCTGATTGAGGTAATTCAACCGCTCCACCTTTTTGACTTCCACCACCAATCGGTCTCCTTTTTGGGCTTTTTCGGCAAAATCTCTCAACTCGACCTTATCGGAGCTGACCGTCATTCTTTTTACTGCATTTGTGCCACGAGCCAAAATCATTTCCATTTGAGTTACCCTGTATCGTGCATCTTTGGGCAAAAACTCCGCAAAATCCTCATCGGGAATTGCCCTCAAATCAATTCTTCTTGGTGCCATTCCGCCACGGGAAATATCCAATTTTCTACCGCTTCCGCAAAGTTCAATAGAAGGTTTAGGCACTTTTTTCACTCGGAAAGTCTCCGTTCCAATAGTTGCCCCATTATTTTTTACCACCAAATTCCACTTTACTTCCTGTCGGGATAATTTTAATCAAACCCTTTTGCCCAGTTGTTTGCACAGTCGCTCCCGAAGCATTGAAAACAGGATTGTAATTCACTCCCAATTCAGGAACTTGCACATCTAAATCGTTACCGCAATTTCGGTAAAGTGCCTTCACAGTTGCCGAGCTGATTTTGATATTCGGCTTCACAATTGTGTATTCTTCACTGATTTGCAAAGTCGTATCTCCTTTTGGCGTTCGGATTGTCACCGAGCCAGTCCACGTTCTTTTAGCATAACCTTGCTTGTCGAAATCACTTGCCGAAGCCGTGAATTTCAACTCGCCACTTCCATCATCCAACACCTGAATATTTCCCATGTTAGAACTCATTGTCGGATTGGTTGCCGTGGAATGTGCCGCCACATAAACTCTTGCTTGGTAAGGCGTTCCAGCAGTTACGTATCTCGATTCTGGTGCGACTACGGCAATAATCTCATCGAAAACCAAATCTTTCGCTCCCACTTTCTCCGATAAAACGCCCAAAGCTTTGCTCTCCACTCGGGAAACCTTGTTTTGGATATCGCTCAACACAGCCAATGCGGCCACCATCGGGGTTTCCTCGAAATTCAGCTCGGCAAAATCTTTGGTTTTCTGCCCGTCTTCGTTTTTGTAGCGAGAGATTTCCGATGCGCCCAAAGCCAATTTGGGAATTTGGAGTGCGGAATCGTACTCGGAAATTTTGGCAGAATACGCATTCAACATCTTCTCCAATTCGTAGGCTTTTCCAGTTTTTGCACCTTCCAACGTTCCCAAAGCTAAGTTCATGACCTCGCTTTCCTCATCTGCCTTTACATAATGTCCGTCTTTATCTTTTCCACCAGAAACTTTTACCATTTCCGAGCGCATTTCGGCAATCATCTGAATGATTTTATCCGTTTCGCCAATCACTTCCTCGGCTTGCTCCATCACTTTCAAATCTTCCGCTCGATTTCCCCTTTTCTCTATAGATTTCTCCATTCCGTTAAGGATTTTCTGATTGTCGCTCCGTGCGCTGACCATCGACTCCTGCAAACTGTTGTCAATATCAATGAATTTATCCAGCACCGTATTTTTCACTTGCAATGCCAACATTGCCGTCAGCACCAAATACATCATGCCAATCATTCTGCTTCTGGGTGTTTCTTTTCCTGAACCTGCCATTTTTTCTCTGTTTAATGTGATTTGATTATTTCAATCTCCAACCCTAGCAAAATGAAAACTCAAAAGCTTAGTTAGAGAAAGAGGCAAGAGATTGGGAACTACCGGTAGCGAATCTTCTTTTTCTCCTTGTTTGTTCTTGTTAATACGGAGTGAAGGAAAAGGTACAGTTGATGGGGAATTATTTTATAGATTTATTTGAAATCAAGTTTTTGGGAAGTAAAGAGAAAGGCTTTTCGGTTGGATTTTGAGAGTTGTTTGTTGGTGAGGTGTGGGAAATGGTAGAGTTGGGGAAGCTGGTTCGTATTTGAGATAGTAGCGCACAACGATAAAGGAATCGTGTTTTGCAGTCGTTTTGTGTCATCCCGACTTTAGGAGGAATTTATTTTATCAAAAAAATGAATATAAACGTAAAAACAGAATCTTTAAAACAAAATTTATTTACCTTGTAACCTTAACTAAAGTATGGCTTATGCAAAATAACACATTAGAATCTCTTTTGAGAAGAGTTGAATTTCTCAATCAAACCTACGGCAAACTACAAGCTGAAAATAACTTCAATGTATTCTCCATATTGAGAAACGAAACAGATGAAGTGCATCTACACTCTCAGTTTATTTGTGAGCTGCTTAATCCTTTGGGTACACATGGTAGAAATGAAGAGTTTCTCGAAATATTTATCCAAACTATAGGAATTGAAGATTTCTCTTTGGAAGGTGTTGAAGTTCATAAGGAAAAAGATAACATAGACATTCTTATCAAGAACTACAGGCAAGCTATTATCATAGAGAATAAAATCGGAGCGGGAGACCAACCCAAACAATTGGAGAGATATTATAAGTTGGTCAAAAACTATGGATTCAAGGAAATCCATGTGTTCTATCTAACTCTCGGAGGGAATCCAGCAAGTAAAGAAAGCTTAGGGATTTTAGACTCCGAACTTGTTAGTTTAATTTCTTATAAGGGAGAAATCGCTGGATGGCTAGAAGAATGCATTGAGAAAAGTGCTAGGCAACCAACTCTAAGAGAGGCTATTATTCAATACAAAAATCTAATTCAAAAATTAACTGGAACTTCTATGAGCAACGAATTCAAATTAGAGCTTATCGATTTATTGAAAGATTACGATTATGTTCATCAAGCGAGTGCAATTGCTTCAAATTGGAATCATGTCAAGTTTCATATAGAACGAAATTTTTGGGAAGATTTTGAGAAGGTAATATCTAAAGAATATGATATTTTATCTTATCAGAAATGGAATACTGAAATGATAATTAGAAATGTTCATTACAGAAAAAACAGGTATTCATGGTATGGCTTGATGTTCGAAATAGCTAATTTAGAAAAAGCAAGAATATGCTTATTCGTAGAAAGAGGTAATAAGGAAGTGTACTATGGTATTACATCTATAAGTAAAGACAAAGATAAAAGGTTACCCAGCAATATCTATTTAGAACTTTATAGGGAAATGAGTTCTATTAGTGAAATTACTCATTCTGAAATCCATACGTGGTATGGAATAAATAACTTGAAACCCCACATCAATCTTGAGATTTTATCAGATGAGGAAACACTTAATTTGATTAAACCAGATTATAGGCAAAAATATATTTCCAAGAATTGGGATGAGATAAAAGAGTATATAACTAAAGTAGGGCAAGTTATAGAAAATCTTGATTTGAAGTAAAGAATAGTTTTAGTGCCATCTTTTTTTGAGTATTCAACTCTTGATTGTGAAAGGATGAATCAGAGCTCTTTCACTTTGAAAAATGTTCATTTTACTATTTTGCTATCTTTCTATTTTCCACTTGTATTTATTTTCCACAAAACTCCTTCAACCTGTCAGACGCATTTTTGACGTTCAGCTTTTTTGCTTTTTCATAATATTCGCACGCATCTGCTCGGTTTTCTGTGGCATAGAGGCAGTCGCCCAAGTAGAGATAGGCGGTGTTTGGCACTTTATCTTTGCCAATTTCAAAGGCATGTTCAAAGCCTTTGATGGCTTCTTTGTAGTTGCCCAGCATTTTGTTGGCGTAGGCTCTTTCGTAAACGGGTTTGTAATTATATAAATCAATTTCTATAGATTTGTCCAATGCCTCAATTGCCCCGAGGTAATCTTTCAAATCAATTTTGTAGTAACCGATTTGATAAGGATAATCGGAATTGGCAGGAAACATTTCCGATAACTTCTCATAATCTTGCACAACGGCATCTAGCTTGCCAAGCTTTTTGTTTGCCAGAATTCGCTCGGAATAAGGTTGGTAGAAGTTGTTGGCGTTCAACTCGACTGCTTTATTGAGAAACTCAACTGCTTCTGCATAATTCTTCATTTCATTGGCAAGCCAGCCCAATTCGTAGTAACTCGTATAATGGTCTGGTTGGATTTCGAGTATTTTTTCATATTGGGCGACTGCCAAATCGTATTTTTTCTGTTTCTTCAATGTGTAAGCCAACTCTTGCCTCGCCTTTAAATAGTTCGGGTTGATTTTCAGGGCATTTTCCAAGGCGATTTCAGCCATTCCTGCTCTGTTTAATTCGTTGTTGGCATAGCCTTTCTCATAAAATGCTTGTGCATTATTCGGATTATAGAAAATAGCATTATCCAACACCTGCAAAGCATCTCGGCTACTTTTGGCAACTCTAAGTCTTTTGGTAATCGTCAGAAGCAATTCTGAAAACTCTTCTTTTTGTTTGGAGTTCATTGCTTCTTCTTTCCCTAAATAGAAAAACCATTCGGAGAAACCCATTCTTCCAGATTCTGACTCTACTGAAGCTGTCAGCAAATAAGGCTGATTTTGCATTGATTTTGGCAATTCGAAATCCAATTTCCCGTTCCAATCTTTTGGCAAAGCCTGTTCAACTTCTGAAGCCGTATTTCCTTGGGAATCGGCAAAAGAATAACGAGCAGAATAATTTTTCTGTTGGAATTTAGAAGTATCAACCTTGAAAGAAAGTCTGGATTTTTCAGAGAAATGTAGCCGGTTCAAAAGCTTTCCATCTAATTGGATTTCACTTCCTTCTAAATCCAAGTTCTGACCGATTAGCTTACAGCTTGGGGAAACCGACCAGCTAGAAAAATTATGGGTAGAAAAAGAAATATCTGAATTCTCCGCAATTAAGAAAGGGATTTCAACCAATACTTCGGCATTGCTTTTTTTGTCGAAAAATCTTGCTTTCACTAAATAAACATCCAATGGGTTGGCAGTAGTGTCTGGAGAAAACCTCAAAGAAAGATTTTGCAGTAGTTCGGCATCAACACCTTCGTTCGACTCATAAATGTCTTCTACATTCAGCACTTCTTTATTTCCGCTTACGTCCATAATTTGAACTCCAAGTCCAAAGAAAATTTTTCCGTCAGACACTGCAAAACCCTTGGGCTTTTCGAGTTTGATTACCACGCCTTGCCTATTGGAAATCTGATTGGACAGCAAAGTGCCATTCCCGCCAGCAGGTTCAATACTTATTTTGGCATATTCCATTAGGTGCGAAGTGGCTTTCCATTTCAAAAACGGGTCTCTTTCCACCGATACTTGACCGTAGCTTTGAAATCCGACCAGAAAAACGAAAAGCACGAGTTGGAAGTAGCGTATGTTTTTCATAGAAGATTTTTGTTGAAAATGAATAACTTTTTGATTCTTAGTATTTTACAGTTTTTTTTGCAGAAAACAGCGTTGACTCTAGTGCATCAACTCCTAAGTTCGCATTCGTATTTTATGTTTCCTGTTTCCTTCTACTGCATTAAAATTCTTAGCCGTAGCTATGTCGAAATGTTGAACCATCGGATTGCCGAACCATTCAAATTTTGCTTTGTAGAAGAAAACAATATTCCAAAAAATACTGAAAGGAACTTAGGAACGGAAATTAAATAAAGTGCTACTTTTTCTCTCGTTTCTTTTTGACCTATTATTCCAATTCCATTGCGGGTATAAAAAAGTTTGCCATAGTGTCGGACTGGCGTTCCAGTGCTATGCCAAACTTTTTAGTCCCGGCCGGGAACGGCTAGACTAGCTCTAAAAATAAACTTCAATAAAATAGTAGTTTATTTATTTCCCGTTCCTTAGAATTCAATGCACTCGTTGTGCCAATCTTGCTTTTCTAAAACTCCAGACAAATATAAAATTTATAGAAAGGACAAGATACTTGTTGGGCTGTTTCTGTAAGTTTTTTTGTCAATTAGCCTTGTTTACCCAAAAATGGCTTCTTATATTGACTTTCTTTTCGTGAAGTATATTCAACTAACGATTCTGTACCAAAGACTGCATGGCTCAACTATTCAAAAAATCCAGAATTACCTTCCAACTGCTATTTTGGTTTTTGGTAATTTCTTTGCCAGCGGAAATTCTAATTACCTATGTAAGTTATAGGAATGCAGAACAATCATTGAGAACCGAAGTAACAAATAGTTTGAATGCAATTGCCACTCGGCAGGCAAACCAAATCTATAAATACCTTTCCAGCCAAATAAGAAACGTAGAAACCCTTTCTAACTTGCCCGATATTATTTCTGCCACAGAAAGTCTTTCTTATGGCTTGAAAGATGGCGGATTGGGCGGAACTACTTTTTGGGAAGAGGAAGCAAAATTCAGACAGGTTCTTACTTATTATCAAAACTCATTTTTGTATGAAGATTTGATTTTGATTTCAAAAAATGGCGATATCGTATTCTCTGTGAGCAACTATCGGTTATTGGGGAAAAATTTGAACAGCAGAAGGCTTTGGAAAACTGAGATTGCCCGCCTTTTCGATAAAGTAAACACCGAATCGGAAAGTGCCATTTCCGATTTCTCTATGCCTCCTGGCACAAAAAGGCATTCGGCATTTATTGGCACTCCAATCCAAAAAAACGGGGTTACTATCGGAGTCATCATGGCGCAGTTGGATAACGCAGAAGTCAATAATGTAATGAACGATTATGTAGGATTGGGGGAAACGGGCGAATCTCTGCTTGCTTTCAGGAAAGCTGATAGCGTTACTTTCATTACCAACACGAGACACGAACCCAATGCGGCTTTCAATATCTCTTTCTCTATTTCAGACGAGAAAGCAACTGCCATAGTCAAAGCCACCAACAAAGAAAAAGGAAATGGAATTACCTCTGACTATCGTGGGAATTCTGTTTTGGCGGTTTGGAGCTACATTCCGTCATCGAGAAGTGGATTGGTCGTGAAAATTGATGAAGATGAAGCGTTTGCGCCTATTGAGGAACTGAGAATTATTCTGATAGCGATTGTTTTAGGAACTCTATTGGCAATAATTATTGTGGCAATTACGGTAGCTCGCTCCATTTCCAGACCAATTCGTAAACTCACTTTGGTAGCCAAAAGCATTGCAAGTGGCAATTTAGAGCAGAAAGTAGATATTAAACAATCCAACGAAATTGGAATACTTGCCGATTCTTTCAACCAAATGACTAGCGAATTGAAAATTTCGCAGGAAAAACTACAGGAATACAGCAAAGGATTGGAGCAGAAAGTGGAAGAGAGAACTTCGGAACTTGAAAATAAAAATGCGCTCATCACTTCACAAGCAGATGAACTCCAGAAAGAGAAAGACCTGATTGAGCAAAAGAATGCGAAAATCATAGCCAGTATTCAGTATGCCAAGCGAATGCAAACGGCTATGTTGCCAAACATAGAAGATATTCAAGCAAAAATCCCCCATTCATTCATCCTTTTCAAGCCAAGAGATATTGTTTCTGGAGATTTTTATTGGTTTTCTCACAGGAGAGGAAAAACATTGATTGCCGCAGTAGATTGTACGGGCCACGGGGTTCCTGGTGCATTTATGAGTGTGGTTGGAGATGGCTTATTGAATCAGATTGTGAATATTGACAGAATTACCACGCCAAGCTTAATCCTCGACCAACTCCACCAAGAAGTAATGCGGGCATTCCGAAAGGACTCGAATAATAATAGAGATGGGATGGATTTGGCAATTTGCATGATTGACCACGCAAAGCATGAACTCCAATACGCTGGGGCAAGAAATCCGCTTATCTATCTTCAGAACGGAGAGCTCGACATGATTAAAGGAGACCGTTTCTCCATCGGAGGCTCGAAATACACAGATGAAGATGCTTTCACAAACCACACAGTCAGCTTCAAAGATGCAAATACTAGTTTCTACATTTTTTCAGATGGATATATAGACCAGTTCGGTGGGCCGAAAGATAGAAAGTTCATGGTGCGTCATTTCAAAGAATTATTATCAGAAGTAGCCAACTATCCTATAGAAGACCAAATGGAGATTTTGGAGGAGACTTTTTCTGCTTGGAAAGGGAGAGAACGCCAAACAGATGATGTGCTAGTTGTAGGATTTAGTTTAGAGAGTAATTGATGAATGTCAATATCACGATTGAAAAACCTATGTAAAGTCTCGTCTTTAGAGGAGGCAATATCATATTAACGAAAAGTTAAAGACTATTTGCAGTCCGTGGTAGCGGCAAACTGATAAGACTAACTGTCATGTTTCACAATTGAGTACATATACATAATAAATATCAAAAGTCAATTTTAAGGGTGGGAATTGCCAGGTGTAGGCGATGTTTTTTAACTATCGCAAAACGCAAAAGAAAGGCAGTCCGTTTCCGAACTGCCTTTCTTTACTAAACTTTGGACTTTGTACTAAAGACTTACGACTCTTTTAAGCTTTTAACTCAAATCTATCCAAATTCATCACTTTGTCCCAAACCTTCACGAAATCCTTCACGAATTTCTCGTTGGAATCAGAGCAAGCGTAGAGTTCTGCCAAAGCACGAAGCTCGGAGTTTGAACCGAAAATCAAATCGGCACGAGTTCCCGTCCATTTGGTTTCTCCAGTTTTTCTATCTCTTCCCTCAAAATGAGTTTCCTCTTCCGAAGTCTCTTTCCAAGTGGTGGAAATATCTGTCAAGTTCACGAAGAAATCATTAGACAAAACACCAGGCTTGTCAGTGAAAACACCATGTTTCGATTGGTCAGTATTGGTGTTCAATACACGCATTCCACCAAGTAGAACAGTCATTTCAGGCGCATTCAAAGTCAAGAGTTGCGCTTGGTCAACTAACATTTCCTCTGCCGAAACTCCTTGTTCTGTGCTGTCTGGCTTGAAAAAGTTTCTGAAACCATCTGTAGTTGGCTCGAGTGCATCGAAAGATTGCACATCAGTTTGCTCTGCCGAAGCATCAGTTCTGCCAGCCGTGAACGGAACTTTGATTTCATGTCCACCATCTTTTGCCGCTTTTTCAATTGCTGCACAACCGCCCAATACAATCAAATCTGCCAAAGAAACTTTCTTGTTTCCAGATTGTGAACTATTGAAGTCTGCCTGAATTTCCTCCAATTTCCCCAATACTTTTTTCAATTGAGCAGGATTGTTCGCTTCCCAATTTCTTTGCGGAGCCAAACGGATTCTCGCACCATTTGCGCCACCACGCTTATCAGAACCACGGAAAGTAGAAGCAGAAGACCAAGCCGTGAATACCAATTCGGAAACTGATAATCCAGAAGCTAACAATTTGGATTTCAAGCTAGAAATATCGTTTTCATTCACCAATTCGTGGTCAACCGCAGGAACTGGGTCTTGCCAAATCAGTTCTTCACTCGGAACTTCTTCGCCCAAATAGCGAGCGATTGGTCCCATATCTCGGTGAGTCAATTTGTACCAAGCTCTTGCAAAAGCATCGGCAAATTCTTCAGGGTTTTCGTGGAATCGCTTAGAGATTTTTGCATAACTCAAATCTACTTTCAATGCCAAATCTGTAGTCAGCATGAACGGAGCGTGTTTTTTGGATGGGTCATGTGCATCTGGCACAGTTCCCGCTCCGCCATTGTTTACAGGCTTCCATTGGTGCGCTCCAGCAGGACTTTTTGTCAATTCCCACTCGAAACCGAATAAATTCTCGAAATAATTATTGCTCCATTTCGTAGGAGTCGTTGTCCACGCACCTTCCAATCCACTTGTGATTGTGTCCGCTCCATGTCCTTTTCCTAATGTATTTTTCCAGCCCATTCCTTGCTCTACAATTCCTGCGCCTTCGGGTTCTGCTGCCTACATATTTTTCTGGGTCTGCCGCACCGTGTGTTTTGCCGAAAGTGTGTCCACCAGCAATTAGAGCAACGGTTTCCTCATCGTTCATTGCCATTCTGCCAAAAGTTTCACGAATATCGTTGGCAGCACCTTGTGGATTTGGCTCTCCGTTCGGTCCTTCTGGATTCACGTAAATCAATCCCATGTGAGAAGCTCCGAGTGGTTTTTCCAACTCACGATCTCCCGTATATCTGTTCACTCCGAGCCATTCTGCTTCAGAACCCCAATAAATATCCTCTTCGGCTCCCAAACATCTGCTCGACCGCCAGCGAAACCAAAAGTCTTGAAATCCATGGATTCCAAAGCACAGTTTCCTGCCAAAATCATTAAATCTGCCCAAGAAATTTTCTTTCCATATTTCTGTTTGATTGGCCAAAGCAACAAACGGGCTTTATCCAAGTTTGTATTGTCAGGCCAGCTATTGAGCGGAGCAAAACGTTGCGTTCCTGCGCCACCGCCACCACGACCATCGCTGATTCGGTACGTTCCTGCACTATGCCAAGCCATTCTGATGAAGAAAGGCCCATAATGTCCGTAATCGGCTGGCCACCAATCTTGCGAATCCGTCATTAAATCGTAGAGGTCTTGCTTCAATGCTTTCAAATCCAATTTCTTGAATTCTGCCGCATAATCGAAATCCTCGCCCATTGGGTTCGACAGAGCAGAATGCTGACGCAAAATATTGAGGTTCAATTTGTTAGGCCACCAATCTCTGTTTTTCATTCCTCCACCCGCACTGCTTTTCTGAGCGCCACCCAAATAGGGACATTTGCTCACATCGTCATTTACATCCCAAACTTTGAAGTCTGGGTTATCTGAATTTTTACTTTTTTCCATATCTTAATGAGTTTTAATTTTAAGTAAGTAAACTTAATTACTTTCCTATTTTACTTTCCGTAAATAATTGATTATCAATTACTTTATTCGCTTTGGACTTACGACTTGAGCGCAAGTCCGATAAAGACTTTGGACTACTTAGTAGTCAAATCTACATCTTTTTATCTATAAGCTTTATTTATAATAAATATAATAACATAAACAAAACTGATAAATGAGTTTTGCATTTTCGAATCAACAATGAAAAATGTTTTGTTTGGATTTTGCAATTCGATAAGTGATGAGAAGTTTGGGAACTATTGGAGATTCCAAACTGTATGCTTCGAGTTCCGTTTTGGAGCGCTCCGCCAATTTCGGCAATGTTGATTTCTCTGAAAATGGCTTTCGATTAAGGGACTTTCGATGCAGCTTGGAAAGTTTAATTCTAAAATAGCATTCCCAAAATGTGATTGCGGTGGTGGTAAGTAAGTGGACAGAATTAGCTTAGGAATACTTTAAGACTCTGAAAATACGGAACTCGTTCACCACTAGCTGAAGCTAGTGGCAATTGAATCAGCATTCGGAAAGCTTATTCATTGCATCCACCTTCAGATAGATTTTTGGGATAACAACCCAAAAATAATACTTGAAATGCGATTCTGGCTAGAGTCTTAAAGTAGAACTAAGGAACGGAAATTAAATAAAGTGCTACTTTTTCTCAGTGGGACTGCCCCTCGCTTCTTTTTGGTCCGGGACACGCTGTCTATTCTTCCAATTCCATTGGGGCAATCCCATTGCGGGTATAAAAAAGTTTGCCATAGTGTCGGACTGGCGTTCCATCGGACTGGCGCACCAGTGCTATGCCAAACTTTTTAGTCCCGGCCGGGAACGGCTAGACTAGCTCTAAAAATAAACTTCAATAAAATAGTAGTTTATTTATTTCCCGTTCCTAAAGCAAACCACTCAATCTTTGTGTAATTAATTTATTTGAATCTTCCATAATGCGGTCAATCAGCTCTTTGCAAGTTGGTATGTCATGAATCAGCCCGACAACCATTCCGCAAGACCATGCACCAATGTCCATATCTCCATCCTTCATAATTTTAGGATATACGCCAGCAACTTCCTCAATAATATCCTCAAACTTAATGTTTTTTCCCAGCGTTTTTTCCTTTTCTAATAAGCGTTGTACTGCCGCATTATTCATGACACGTTCCGTATTTCTCAGCGGTCGCATAACCAAACGAGTGTCCAATTCGGTGGCATCGAGAATGGCTTGCTTCACATTTTCATGGATTGGTGCTTCTTGGGTTGCCATGAAACGAGTTCCCATATTGATTCCTTCAGCACCCATTGCCAACGAAGCGACCAAAGAGCGAGCATCTGACATTCCGCCAGAAGCCAAGAATGGAATTTCCAATTCTTCGTGCGCTCGTGGCAACAAAATCATGTTCGGAATATCATCTTCTCCAGGGTGTCCGCCACACTCGAAACCATCTACTGAAACCGCATCGCAACCGATGGATTGTGCCTTCAAAGCGTGTCTGACCGAAGTACATTTATGAATGACCTTGATTCCCGCATCTTTCAAATAAGGCATTACTTCTTGTGGATTGCGCCCCGCAGTTTCCACCACCGTTACGCCTCCTTGAATAATGGCTTTGACATAGCCTGGGTAATCTGGCGCACTTACCGTGGGCAAAAAAGTGAGATTGACCGCAAAAGGCTTGTCAGTCATATCCTTGCATCGTGCAATTTCATTTGCCAAATCGGCTGGAGTTCGCTGTGTCAAGCCTGTGATTGTTCCAATGCCTCCTGCATTGGAAACTGCGGCCGCCAACTCGGCAAAACCTACATAGTGCATTCCCCCTTGCATAATTGGATGTTCGATGCCGAATAGTTCGGTTATTTTTGTTTTCATAGTAAAGTTTTAGCTTGTTTTATTATTGAGAAGGTTACTTGTTAATTATTTTCTGTATTCCAAACATAGTTTTATGATTAGGAAATGTTCCAAATCTTTAGATGTTTATTAGAGTTTATGGTTGTCTGACAATTTTTGTGGAGTAGCCTTCAAGCGAGGACGCTTGAAGGAGAAGAGCGCATTTTCTGCGCTTTTAGCGCAGAAAATGCGTATTGTTTTTTACTGTTTACTAAACACCACAAAATTTGTCAGACAACCGAGATTATGAACAGATAAAATAAATTCCCTCGGAGTGGTCATAGACCCTCCGATTGGTAAGGCTCCATAATAAATTAGTGTTCATAATCCATACTACTGGACATCTTCGTAAACCTGTCAGGTTTTAAAAAGATAAAACTCAATTTTCAAGGTCTAATCCCAATTAAACCTGACAGGTTTTTGGTTCTATTTTCTGCCATGTCCAGTAGTATGTTCATAATCTCTATTAGAGTTGTTTTTATTTGATAATGAGAATGTTATGATTTTTGGGTAGTGATAAACTGGTAAGGCTAACAAAATAAAAAACCATAGCGCAAGCGTCCGTTGGGCGGCAATCCGCTTGTGCCAAATTATCCATAGAGTAGCCTTACCTCTTTCACACTACCGATTTTTAGAAGCGTGTTCAAGTAGCTCGAAAATTAGAGAATCTCTCGGAGTGGTCCTGCGAACTCTACAAGTGGTTGAACGGAAAGTTCAAAAACGTATATTTTATTAAAATATAGAATATTTACATAAAGTTCTGAAAATCAAGATGAAATAACTCTATTTTTTACGATTTAAGATTTACGATTTCGATTCCACATATTTTTTGAAGTTATTCAAAATAGCTTGCCAGCCATTTTTTTGTTGTTCATCTGAATTTGTTCCTTCCGCATCAAATGTCTGCTTTAAAGATACCTCATTTTTGCTTTCTGAAAATTCAACATCTACGCTTCGTCCGTCAGCAATTTTGTAGGAAATCAATTCATTGGGAATCACTTCTTCATATTTGCCTGTAAAATCAAATCCCATACTGCCGTCTTTTGCTTCCATTCGCAAATTGAATTCTCCTCCTTTTTGTAAATCATTTTCAGCCTTTGGGCAATGCCACTCATCTGTTGCGAAATTCCATTCTACCACATATTTTGATTCTGTATAAAACCTCCATACTTTCTCTATCGGTGCTTGGATTTTTGTTTGAACTGTAATTCTATCTTTGCTCATTTTTCTACTATTGATTATTTATCAGAGTATTTTTCAAATGTTTTACATTTACTTAGATACGGATAATAGTTGTGTATGTGTTGCTCATGTAATTATAATATTTTTTCTGTAATTACAGAAGCCATTTCCCTGTAAGGAACGATAAAAGAATAAAGTTACTTTTTATTGCGGTTTATTTTTGAGACTAGTCAAGCCGCTCCCAGCCGGGACTAAAATTGTAGCCGTAGTGGAACTAGTGCATCAATTCCTAAGTTCGTGATTGTATTTTATGTATCTTTTTTTCCTTCTACTGCATTAAAATTTTTAGCCGTAGCTAGGCTATGCCTGCAAATTTTGTTTTGTAGAAGAAAAAAATATTCCAAAAAATACCAACCAGAACTTAGAACTCAATGCACTAGCATAGCACTGGTGCGCCAGTCCGATGGGTCGCCAGTCCGATGGAACGCCAGTCCGACACTATGGCAAACTTTTTTATACCCGCAATGGGATTGCCCCAATGGGATTGCCCCAATGGAATTGGAAGAATAGACAGTGTGTCCCGGACTAAAAAGAAGCGAGGGGCAGTCCCACTGAGAAAAAGTAGCACTTTATTTAATTTCCGTTCCTTAGGTTTAATGGTTATTTGGGGAAAGTGTTATATTATTTTAATAGGAATATCGGTTTAGAGCGCACAGCACTTTTTGAAGCGGACGCTTCAACGAATGACAAGTCCGAGCGGATGCTCGAACTATTTAGGCGACCTATCCCGATATTCCTATATTTTAATAAACCTTCTGTTGTTTGTTTTGCAAGCTAGTGCATCATTATTTAAATTTCTACTGCTATAAGCCCATTCAATACAAGGTGCAAGCGTGGACGCTCGAACCAGCGTAAAACGCTGGCGCAGGTTCTTTCTGGGGGCGCAATCGCCAACCTGTGCCGAAAATGGAAATCAGTCTCCGACCGGGTCACACTGACTGAAGACGAATCTCCTTAACTTAATGGCATTGGTCGGACCACAGCGATTCACTCATGTCCAGTAGTATGCGATTGAACCTCAATTTAAATGTAAAATTCTGAATTCCAATAACTTACTTTACTTTGGCATCGACCATCTGACTTACTATTTTTCTATTTTTTTACTTGTACTTGTTATCAATTGAGACAGTTTTTTGAGGAAAAATTTAAACACAAATAACCAACAAGCCTACTCTACCTGATTGTTTTTTATAAATATCTGACCACCAATTAGTTATTCTTTGCTATTCAAGGCTTCTTATAGCATCGGCTACCAATTTCATTGTAAACCTCGACTATCAAAACGTTCGGGTACAGTACAATAAGCCAAGTCGTATTTAAACAACTTCCCCGCATTTAATTTTGAAAGCCAGCAAATAACCAAAAACTAACCATTTAAAGTTGATTTTGCTTGCCGAGTAGGATTTCCAAAACTCGTTGAAGGCTTTTAAAATTGGCGGGACGAATTGGGAAAGCCTTCGAGGAGAGTAAAGGGCTTGGCGATGCGTAAATAAATTAACGATTTGGGAAATCGTGCCTCAAAAAAACTCTCTTGAATAAACCTTTCTCCAACCCAATTCTTTTTTAGCTTTGCGGAAAGCAAAAATAAAAAATGCCGTACGAAATAATTTTACAAACCTATAAAGACGAGCGAGGAAGCCTTACCGTGATGGAAAAAGCAATTCCGTTCGACTATCAAGCGGATTTTCTATATATATGGTGTCGATGGCTCGGAGCGAGGGAAGCACAGGCATCATAAAACAATTCAGGCGGCAGTTTGCATTCAGGGCAGTTGCAAAATCTATTGCCATGATGGCGAAAAAGAAAAGGTTTATTTGCTGGATGAACCGTACAAATGTTTGGTAATTGAGGCGAAAGATTGGCATAAAATGTACGATTTCAGCAAAGATGCCATTCTAATAGTAATTGCCTCCGAAGAGTACAATCCTGCAGATTACATTGACGAACCTTATGCCTGATAATGCAATTGGCGATTTTGTGAATTAGTGAATTGGCGAATTATTTTCCAGTAGTTTTTCGAGAGTTGTTGATTTTCCTTATTTGCTCGAATAACAAGTCTAGCTTAAATACTTTCCTGTTTTGAGTTCTTAAAAAACTCATTTACAGACAAATATGGAAAGGGTGCGACCCTTCGCTAATAAATAGCACAACGTGCTTAACATTATTTTCCTTAGGGTTTTTAGATTTTCAAGTTACCGAATCGTTAAATCGGCACATCATCGGATTCTAAGTTAGGTGCACTTAAATAATTTCCTATTTTGAATGGTGGCAAGTAAGTAGCGTCAAAAACAACAACAAACCATTGCGCAAGCGTCCGCTTGTGCCTTTGATAACCAAGACCATAGGGTTACACACTTGATGTTCCTATAACCTAGGAAAATATTTAGCGAGCACTACTTACTAAAAAATTGCAGATCATACGTATAATGCCGACAAAGCCGTTCACAACACGATAGCAATATGAAATCCGACTTCATTCCTTACGAGAATCTAAAGCTTGTAAATGCAGCCTTTCAAAGTTGAATTTGAGCGGAAATTCAGCGAAATGCTAGATTCAGGTTGGTTCATTTTGGGGAATGAAGTAGAGCAATTCGAGCAAGAATTTGCCGATTTCGTGGGCGTGAAACATTGCGTGGGAGTCGCTTCTGGCTTAGATGCGCTGATTCTTTCGCTCATGGCGTTGGATTTACCCAAAAACTCTGAGGTTTTAGTTCCTTCCAATACTTATATCGCCACTATTTTGGCAATTGTTCGGGTTGGATTGCGCCCAGTTTTAGTTGAGCCAAACATCCGAACTTATAATGTTGAGGCTGGCGAGTTGGAGAAACATATTACCAAAAGCACTTCGGCAATTTTGGTGGTTCATTTATACGGAAAACCTTGCCAAATGGACAAAATTGTGGAACTCTGCAAACTCCAACAAGCTGAAACTGGTTGAGGATTGCGCCCAATCTCACGGGGCGAAATTTCAAGGAAAACAAACTGGTTCTTTTGGAGATTTTGGTGCATTCAGCTTTTACCCAACCAAAAACTTGGCGCATTGGGCGATGCTGGGGCAATTACCACAAATAATGAAGAACTCGCCAACAAAGTCAGAAGTCTCCGAAATTATGGTTCGGAAAAGAAATATCATAATAAGGAAATTGGTTTCAATTCCCGATTGGATGAACTGCAAGCAGGTTTTCTCAGAATCAAACTCCAACATTTGCAGTAGAATTACGGAACACAAACGGAAACTGGCAAAAATCTATTTCGAGGAAGTTTCCAAAGATTACATTTTGCCTATTTTGGAAGAAAGCTGTTCCGATGTGTTTCACATATTTTCAATATCAGACACGACAAAAGAGATGAGATTGAGGGAATATTTGCTTGGAAAAAATATAGGAACGGAAATCCACTATCCAATTCCACCACATCAGCAAGTAGGCTACAAAAATCTATTTCCAACTAGACCAATTCCCAATCTCCGAGAAAATCCATCAAACCACTTTGAGTTTACCAATTTCCGCTTGCCATTCGGAAAAAGACATTGAAAGAGTGATTGATGCGCTCAATCATTTTGGGAAGTGAGGGAAATGTTGGCTTACTTTGCATTGATATTAGTAGTGGGTAATGAGTAGCGAGTATTGAGTAAATTTGTTGTGGTTTTTCAATTCGCCAATTCACTATTTCCCAATTCACTAATTCGTACCTCGTACATCATAAATCTCTTATGGACATTCTTTTCAAATACTTCCCCAATCTCACTAAAAAGCAAATAAATCAATTCGAAAGGCTTGCCCCACTTTATGAGGAGTGGAATGAGAAAATCAATGTGATTTCCAGAAAGGATATTGAGAACCTATACGAACGCCATATTCTCCACTCACTTTCCATCGCCAAATACTTCGAGTTCGATGAGCATGACAGCGTGTTGGATATTGGGACTGGCGGAGGTTTCCCGGGAATTCCCTTGGCAATTATGTTTCCCGAAACCAAGTTTCATTTGGTAGATTCCATTGCCAAGAAAATTAAGGTGGTAGAGGAAATTGTGAAAGCGTTGGGATTTGAAAAATGTAACTTACGAACAGAAACGAGCAGAAAAAGTAGAGCAAAAATTCACTTTTGCTAGTCACAAGAGCCGTTGCCCGCATCAGAGACCTCTACCATTGGAGCAGTAAAAAGATAATTAAAAGCACCCCCGAACAAGAGCTCAAAAATGGGCTTATTTGCCTAAAAGGCGGAGACTTGAAAGAAGAGTTTTCTGTTTTTAAGAAGCATACTAGGTATTTTGAACTCTCGGAAATGTTTGAAGAGGACTTTTTTGAGACAAAGAAGGTGGTTTATGTGCCTATGTAGAGATTTTATTACAGAAGAGCAGTTAACCTGAAAAAAGCCATTGTCTCATTTTTTTGAGACAATGGCTTTTTAACTTACATACGCAAAGTACGTTCTGAAATTTATTTTGTTGAGTTTACTGTCTATCCATTCCTGTAGCTTGTCTTGTATATGAATTCACAGTAGCTTTATATACTGGTTGAAACAAGACATTACTATTTTTTATAGTTTCCCACGCTTTGAAATCCTCAAAGTACTTTTTTGTAGCTGAAACAATACAAACCCCTTCGATAGCAGAACAGAATCCCGTAAACGTTTGCATGAATTCAATGTGAACAACTTGCCATTCTTTCGGGAAAAACTCCCTACCTTTTCAATCCAATTGAACACGGAATTGTTCAAATGCTTCTTTTATAAGTTCAACAACCAACACATTGAAAATGAAAAAACAGTACAGCAAATTACGGCTATTGGTCTTCATCTTATGCTTAGGCATGGGATTTCAAGCCTTCGCACAAAAGACCGTCTCAGGAACAGTCTCCGATGAAACAGGAGGACTCCCTGGAGTAAACATTATTATTAAGGGAACCACCCAAGGGACTACCACCGACATTGACGGGAAGTACTCTCTACAAGTAACTAGTGATGAAACCATTTTAGTTTTCAAGTATATTGGTTTCCAAGAGCAAGAGATTACAGTAGGAAATAGATCAGTTATAGATGTATCGCTGGCTGTAGAATCAACTACACTTGAAGAGTTGGTGGTTGTGGGGTATGGAACGCAGAAAAAAAGAGATGTGACAGGTTCTATTTCCAAGGTCTCTGCTGAGGAATTAGTAAGTGTTCCAACGTCATCTTTTGAGCAAGCTTTACAAGGGAAGGCTGCCGGGTTACAGGTAATTCAAGGTTCGGGAATGGCAGGATCTGGTTCTATTGTAAGAATCCGAGGTATTGCCTCTGTTTCTGCGGGTGGCGACCCTCTATATGTTGTAGATGGCGTGCCAATTAGTAACGAGCCTGTAAGAGACGGAAATGGTAATCTCTCTAGAGTTGGGTTTATGAATACAAATCCATTGGCCACACTTAATCCTAATGATATTGAGTCTGTAGAAATATTGAAAGATGCTGGTTCTGCTGCGATTTACGGAGCAAGAGGAGCAAATGGTGTTATCTTAATTACTACTAAAAAAGGAAAAAAGGACAAATTGAGCGTAAATTTCTCTGCAAGATACGGGGTTAGTGCGCCATCCGTAAAAATGGATCTTTTAAATTCTAGGGACTGGCTTACTCTGCGCCAAGAGGCGTGGGAAAATGATGGTGGTACTGGATATTCTTGGTTGCCAGGATATAGTTCCATTTCGGATTCCGAGGAGGTAAGAGCGCAAGCATTCTCAGACGCCTCTAAAGTTGATACTGATTGGTGGGAAGAAGTAACAAGAACAGGATTCAAGCAAGATTATAGTTTGGGAATTCAGAAGGGAGGTGAGAAATTCAACCATTATGTTGGAATTGCCTATTCTGAGATGGATTCGTACATTAGAGAAAGTGCCTTTAGCAGATTGAGTGGTAGATACAATGTAGATTGGAAGCCTGTAAAAGGGATGAATGTTTCGCTTAGAACATCGTTAAGCCGTGCAAATACTGATGTCGTGCAAGCGCCTTGGGAAGGATTCAATGGTTGGTCTGGAGGGGGACTTGGCTCTGCTATGTCAGAAGCACTTCCAATTTACCCTGTATTTAATCCCGATGGGACTTACTTTACAGCTGGAGCAAATCCTCTTTATAACAATTTTGTGAAAGATATTCGTTCGGGAGAAGTTAGGACAATCAACAATTTGTCTGTTTCTTATGAAGTAGTCGATAATTTGATATTGAATGTTTCTGCTGGTTACGATTTGAGTAGGGTAAATAATGGATATTTTGAAAAAGCTGAAATCAACAATGTTGAGGGAATTGGTTCAAAAAATACTAGTAAGACAGAAAACTGGAATGCCTTAGCTACTGCTAATTATAGTTTGAGTGTAAACGAAAACAGTCGTTTCAGCTTCTTGGCAGGAGCAGAGGTGCAAAAGTCTCAGACATATGGCAAGTCTTTCAATGCAAACCAAGTGTCAAATCCTCTTTGGGAAAGCCCAAATGAGATTCAGGTTACAAACACTACTCCTTTTAGGTTGAATGATGAATGGAGTTTTGCTGGATATTTTGGAAGGGTTAACTTTACTCACAAAGATAGATATATTGCTCAAGTTACTGCTAGGGCAGATGCGTCCTCAAGGTTCGGAGCAAATAATAGGACTGGATTTTTCCCATCAGCATCTCTTGCTTGGATAGCTTCTGAAGAAGACTTCATGAAAAATAGCAATGTTGTTTCTTTCTTCAAACTGAAAGCTTCTTATGGCGTTACTGGTAATGCCAACATTGGGTCTTACACTCGATTTGGTACAATGACTACTGCTCCGCCAGAAAACTTCGGTTATGGTGGTTTTGGAAATACTGCACAACTTATTCAGAATGCAAATCCAGATTTGAAATGGGAGATTTTGAATAATTTTGATGCAGGTTTTGAACTATATTTCTTTAAGGATAGAGTCCAGACTGAATTTTCCTACTATAATAAAGTAACTTCAGATGTTTTACTAGAAATCGGTGAGAGAGGCGGCTCAACAGGATTTGGTTCTTCAGGATTAAGGTCAACATTTTTTACAAATGCTGGCGAAATAAAGAATACAGGTTTCGATTTCTCAGTAACATCTAAAAATTTGGTCGGAAATTTCAAATGGTCAACTAGTCTAAATCTGGGTTACAATACCAACGAAGTGGTAAGTACAGGTGGTTATACATCAGAACTAATTAGAGGAGGAACAAACGATACAAGAATTGTAGCAGGCCAGCCATTAGGCGCAAATTACCTCGTTCGCTTCTCTAGAGTTGATCCCACAGATGGCTTGCCAATTTGGTTAGATGCAAATGGTGTGGAAACCAAAACATGGTCAAATGACCATAGAGTAGTAGCGGGAGGCATACTACCAGACATGATTGGAGGTATTACCAATAACTTTGAATATAAAGGATTTGATTTAACAGTCCAGTTCAATTTTGTTTTAGGGGGCAAGCTATATGAGAATTCAGGCAAAAGACAATTAGGGGTTATTAGTAACTGGACAATACGTGGTGAGTTGGCTGATAGATGGCAACAGCCTGGAGATGTTGCTCAATTTCCTAAGCTTACGTTGACTCCAAGCAATTATCCAGGCCTTCCTGAAGAATGGCAGTATAACTCTACTTTGTTTTTGTATGATGCGTCTTTTGTGAGATTACGTAATCTTGCATTAGGATATACATTTAAGCAGACTGCTTTTGGAGGTAAACTTTCCAACTGCCGAGTGTTTGTGTCAGGAACTAATTTGTTACTCTTCACAAAGTACCCTGGAGATCCAGAAATTGCTAGAGACTTCGACAATACAGCTGACAGAAATACTTCTGCCAATGTTACTTTCCTGACAGCTCCACAAGAGCGTTCGGTAAACTTTGGTGTAAATGTGTCTTTCTAAATAGAAGTACTAATTCATAAAAAAACATGAAAATGAGAAGAATAAATATATTTTTAATCTCTATGCTGTTTGGAATAATCAGTTGCGATGATTTTTTCGAGAATGAACCAAACAATGAAAGTCTGGTATTGACAGAAGACTTTTTAGTGGACGAAAATTCAGTACTGAAAGTATTGAACGGTAGCTATTCAGATGCTTTAGATGGTACTCTTTGGGGTGGAAGAATTCATAATTTAGGTGAGTTACTCGGAGACAATCTGTCCCTTGACCGATTAAGTGGGGACGAACTGACAAACTATAATAGGGCTTCCATCTCGTTTACAGACTACAACGGTCAGGTATATATAAGAGGATACCAAGCCATTACAAATGCTAATCTAGTAATGGAAAATTTAGATTTAGTCTCTGATGGTTTAAGAACTCAGGTAGAAGCAGAGGCAAAATTTATTAGAGCCATTGCACATTTTGGATTGGTAAGGGTTTTTGGCAAACAATACGTTGAGTCGAGTGCTTCTTCAGATTTGGGTATTCCTATTAGGTTGAGCGTAGCATTCACTCCTCCGGTAAGGTCTTCTGTTCAAGCAGTATATGACCAAATTATAGAAGATTTGAAGTTTGCAGAACTAAATCTTGCACCTATTAATAGTAGGTATGAAAGATTTGCTGATGTAATGGCAGCGAAAGGTTTTTTAGCAAAAGTCTATTTCCAAATGAACAAGTATCAAGAAGCATTCAATTACTCTAATGAGGTAATAACTAGTGGGAGTTTCTCACTAGAAGTCTCAGACACTTATTTTCAAGACAGACACTCAACAATGGCATCTACAGAAGAGGTTTTTGGAGTAATTAGCTTGCAAGATACTAGTGGTCAGATTAGCAATAGAGGTGGTGAACTACAAGGTAAATATCGTTTTGATGGCCCTAATATTCCGACTTACCGCTTATCGCAATCCTTATTTAACTTAGCTACTGGAGATGTAAACGATAAACGTGCTGCTTACTACGAGTCAGGTGTTGAAGAAAAACCTGGTCTATTACTAGCAAAATACAATGAAGATTTATATATAAATGTACCAATTGTTCATTTAACTGAAATGCACTTGATAAGAGCTGAAGTTGCTGCTGAGCTAGACGATTTGCCTACAGCAATAGCAGATTTGGCAGCACTTACAAACAGAGCTTATGGATTGGCCGGAAGAGTTATTCCAAATACGAAAAGCGGGTTAATTCAAGAAGCTAGATTACAAAGGAGGCTTGAATTAGTAGGAGAAGGAGACAGAGCCTATCAACTCAAAAGGATAGGTGCTTCTGGTGAGTCGGTAATTATTAGAGGTGCTTCATGGGATTGTCCTGGAATGATATTGCAATTCCCAGCTATAGAAATTGGAGCAAATACCAACTTCGTAAGAAATGAAGAAGGTCAATGTAATTAATACACATTAAATACAAACTAAATATGAAAAAGATAAAATTCTCTATTTTGAGTTTAGCATTGTTTTCCTTGCTATTCTCCTCATGCAGACCTGAAGAAGCTAAAGAAGTTGGTGAGTTATTTACAGACAGAACAAGTGCTCTTTCAGGTACTTGGAAAACTTCAAAAGTGATACAAACTGATTTAAGAGCTAGTGAAAACAGCAACAGGACATTAGACATTACTAATGTAATGAATGCAGGAGATTTACAGTTCACGTTCAATCAAGATCGTAGTTTCACAATTGCTTCATCCACAACTGACACGGCTCCTAACTTTACTGGGATATCCACTGGAAATTGGCAGTTCAACACAATAAACGGAGAAGAGGAAACTGGATTTCCATCGGCAGTGTGGCTCAACCCAGAAGGTTCTATAAAGCTTGACCTTGGTTCGGCTCCAAGGCCTGACTTCGACCAAGTTGTGATATTCACACGAATCATAGGAGGAAGACCTTCTATCAGCTATACTTATACTTTAACCAAAGTAAACTAATATTGAAATGAAAAAGATAATTAAACTTATTGTAATTATATTCTTGCTTCCGTTCAGTTCTTTTGGAGCGGGTGAGATTGAGGCTATTTGGACAGAGCCAGCGGCTTGGCAGCCAACAGACGATTTGACAATATATTTCGATGTTACAGGTACTGATTTGGCGGGTAATGCTGGTCCATTATTTATTTGGACATGGAGTCCGCAGGAGAATTCGGACGTAATAGGTTCTTGGGGTAATTCCAATGACCAAGCCAAACTCACTCAAGTAAATGGCAACATTTGGAAATTCGAAATGGGGAAGCCTACGGAGTTCTACAGAGTAACAGCAGAACAGGTAAGAAGCAAAACAATTTTTGGGTTATTGAAGACTAAGACAGGAGATAAGCAAAGTGATAACTTTGATGGCGCAAACGGAATTGCTCCATTCGATTTTTCAATTTACGAGAACCTAAAAGTTGGCGTATTTCCAGAAAAATTTGATGCAAACACACAAATATCAATCATGGTAAATGTGAATTTGGCTGAAGATGATAACCTACCCAAAATTGACCCAGCAGGACCTGTTTACATGAGTGCAGGTCTAGTATTGAAAGGTTTTGATGATCTTCAAAGGTATGTGCCTTACGATGGAACACCGAAAGATGGTAAATCTAATACAAAACTTACCAGAATTGGCGAAACTTCCATTTGGAGAATGGACATGAAACCAGCAGATTATTTTGGTCTGGCAATGACTCCATTTGATAGCACTAAATTATTTAAGCAGATTAGTGCGGTGTTTACCAATTCCGACTCTACTGCAAAAGCTTCTAACAATGGCTCTCCGTTTATAATAGGGCCGGTTCCTGTTCCAAGTACTTTTCCTGCTATCATCACTCCTGACGATTTGATGACTATTTATTTTGATGCAAAGGAAGATTTCGCTGGCAATACGCCACTTTTACTTACCAATGATATTTATGTTGAATTTACTATAAATGAAAATATCAAGGTAAAGAAAAAGATGGATAGAGGATTCAATAATAACTACAAGTATCATGCGATACCTAACACAACGTTTATGACAGAGTTAGATGGCGATGCGCTTTTGTCTTTGACATACGTAATTACAAACGAAGATGGTTCAGATGTAGTTATGAGAATAAATGAAGACAATGAAGCGGTTCCATTTGAAGTAGTACTTAACTAATCAATAAAAAAATCAAATATGAAAATTAGATATAATTTACTCTTCATTCTGTTATGTGCTGTAACTTTCAGCTGTAACGATTTGCAAGAGTTCGAGAATGGTATTCCTGCACCGGCCCAGTTGCCTGATACAAATGAGCCTTCCGTTACAGGATTTACGGTGTCTTCAGGAACTAATGTTACTTACGGAAGTGACATAACCATAAGTGCAGACTTGAGTGATAATTCAGAGCTTTCGCAAGTAATAATCCATGTGATAGATCCATCTTCAAGTGTGTATTATACAAATACAATTGCATTAACTGGGGACTCCAAAAAAGTAGAAGAGTCTTTGTCTATTCCTTTGGTGGCAAATGCACCAAGGGGAGCTGGAGAAGTTCAAATTCAACTGAAAGATACAGAAGGGAACTTCATATCAGATGAAATTCCATTGACTTTCATATACCCTGATTTTGACAGCCTTTTTCTTGTGAACTCCGACTCAAATTGGATATATCCACTCAACAAGGATGCAATAGATTCAAATTTGTGGATGCTCGTAGACCAAACTATTCCTAAAGATTTTTCCTATTTTGTCTCTAATACAAGAGATTTAAGCGGATATGTTTGGGGAATGGAGGATGACAAGATTGCAGTAAAGAGTGGCAGTACAACCGATTTGTCTATGTTTAAGGTAGAAAACGCAAGAGAAAATCTATACAACTTTACGATTAATACTTATGAGTTCACAGTAGTGAATGATTTGTCTCCATCTGCAAGCTCTTGTGGACTGTACTGTACAATGGCAATTATAGGTTCAGCCACTCCAGGGGGTTGGGGTACTGATACAGATATGTATTTAGCAGATCCTTCCAACCTAGATGAATGGAAAATAATAGTATATTTAAACAATGCAGCCATGAATAACGAAATGAAATTCAGGGCAAATGATATTTGGGGAAACAATGACAATCCTAATGTTTCTGAAGTAAAGGGAGCTGACTTTTCTCCGATATCTGGTTTGACTGGTACGGCTGTGGAAGGAGACCCAAATAATAGAGTTATTGCCGATGCAGGATATTACGAGATATTATTTAACGCTTCTACACTTGAGTATAGCTTTACTTTATTAAGTCCAACTGATTATACTACTATTGGATTGATTGGAGATGGAGCAGGTGGTTGGAGTGATGATGTAGATATGACAGTAAGCGCAAGTAATAGCCATCTATGGACATTGAATTATGATTTAAATGCAGGTAATGTAAAATTCCGAGCTGAAAATGACTGGGATAATTCTGATTGGGGAGGCAACCCATTCCCTTCGGGAATTGCTATTTTAGAAAGCCCTAATAATATTCCGACAATAGCTGGAAATCGTACTATTCAGTTCAATGATATAACGGGTTATGCCATATTCATGATCGATACTGAGGAGTACACAAGTATTGGATTGGTAGGTGAGGCTACTCCTGGCGGATGGCCTGGAGATGCGCCAAATGATAAGCCTGATATTTTGCTTACTAAAGACCCAACTAATCCTTATCTTTTTACTGGTTTTGTAAAACTTACGTCTGGACAATTTAAAATAAGAGCGAACCAAGCTTGGGCTACAAGTTGGGGAAAAGGTACTGATTTTACGCAGGGTATTTCTACAACAGGAGATAATTTTGTTGCAGAGCCTGGCATTTATTTTGTGAGTTTTAATACTGCTACTAAAGAGTATAAATTCTTGAAGTAAAACCTGTATTGTTCAATTTAGGGGGTCTCCATAGATTTAATCTATGGAGACCTTTTTATTTCCCAAATCCCACACTAAATCAACTCACAATATTTTATCTTTGGAGTATGAACTTCAAAATCTATCGCTCTTCCGCTGGCTCTGGCAAAACATTTACCTTGGCGAAGGAATATCTGAAAATTGCCTTGGTTGCTCCGAGTTTGGAGACGTTTCAGCCGAATTATTATCGGCATATTTTGGCGGTAACCTTTACCAACGATGCGGCCAGTGAAATGAAGGAGCGGATTATGGGTTATCTTTCTGGATTCGCTAAGCAACAGCCCGATGAGGGAATGAAAGCGGTTTTACTTGACGAAATCCAAACTGATTTCCCGCAATTGGAGTTTGATGAAGCCAAGTTATTTGCTAGGGCCAAATTGACTCACGAGCATTTGCTCCACAACTATTCCGATTTTTCGGTAAGCACCATTGATAGCTTCAATAATAGAGTGGTTCAGTCTTTCAAAAAGGATTTGGAATTGCCCTATAATTATGAGATTGAATTGGACACAGCTGATTTGCGAGAAGAGGCTTCGGACAAGTTGCAAAACAGAATCAGAGCAGGAAAAGAAAACTCGCTGAATGATTTGCTGTTGGAGTTTGCTTTCAACAAAGCCGATGAAGGGAAAAACTGGTACATAGATGACGATTTGCAAGGTTTCGCCCGAAACTTATTCGATGAGGAAAAGCAGGAAGTAGTTGCCCAACTTGCTCAACTCACTCCAAAAGACTTTAAAAAAGCCAAGAACGATTTGTTCGACTATTTGCGAAAAGTGGAAGACGAAGTGAAATCCCTCGGAAAACAAGCGATGGATTTGATGGTTCAACATCAGGTTGATTTGGACAGTTTTGCCTATGGAGTGAGGTCTGGAATTGGAACTTATTTTAGGAAAATGAGTGAGCTGAAAGAACCACTCCACAGGCTAGAACCCAATTCTTATGCTTGGGCTGCAGTGGAGAAAAACAAATGGACGAAAGCGAAGATTGATGCCACCCAAAAATCTGCCATTGAATTTATCAGCGGAGATTTGGCTAGGATTTTTGAAACGATTGAAGCAGTGAAAGAACGAGAATTGGCGAGTTACATCATTGCCTATTCTTTGCGAAACAATATTTATTTGCTCGCCACCATTACCGAACTCAACAAGCATTTGCAGGAGATTAAGGAGGAACGCAGTCTAGTGCATATTTCCGAATTCAACCGAAAAATAAACGAAATTGTAGAGGAAGAACCCGTTCCGTACATTTATGAGCGAATGGGCGAGCGATACATGCATATTCTGATTGACGAATTTCAAGACACTTCGCAAATGCAATGGCACAATCTGATTCCCTTGGTGGCAAATGCTTTGGGTTTCGATATGCAGAATTTGGTGGTGGGAGATGCCAAGCAAGCGATTTACCGTTGGCGTGGCGGAAAATCGGAAATGTTAGTAAAATTACCCGATGTTCCGACTGCTTCGCCAGATTCTATGGTGGCAGAGCAGGCAATGATTTTTCCTTCGCAAGTGAATTTCAATGTGTTGGAAACCAATTACCGAAGTCGGGCAAATATCATCCGATTCAACAATAGTTTTTTTGAGAATTGCCGAGATTGGCTCAAACCACTCTACCCAGAACTCGAAGAATATTATGGAGAAGTAGCGCAAAATCCGAACAAAAAAGATGGCGGACACGTGCAAATTGATTTCATGGAGAAGCAGGAAAAACACTTGAATAGAAAGATGCGTATGGACTTTTCACTTTCAGTCGGGTGTTGGAAATCATTTCCGAAGCTGAGGAGCAAGGTTACAGCAAATCGGACATTGCCATTCTCACTCGAACCAACACACAAGGCGCATTTTTGGCAGAAAAGCTATTGGAGAAGGAAATTCCCGTAGTTTCCTCCGATTCACTTCTGGTCGGCAGTTCGCCAACAGTTCGGTTTATGGTCGGAGTGCTCAGCATCCTCCACCAACCGCTCGACCCGATGAGCAAAATGAACTTGGCCATTTTTGTACAGAATCATTTCAACCAACTCCAAAAACAAAGTTTTGACTTTGGGGCAGATTCGGAAAATAGCTTTTCCACCTACCAAACTCGGAAGGGAAAAATCCAACCAGAAGAAAGCGTAAGCCAAGAGGCTTGCAAGGAAGAAAGAAAAAAAGTACAAGCGAGGACGCTTGTACTAGTGCTGAATCTTTGATTCAATTGAAAAAAAACGAACTGGTTCAAGTGTCCCCGCTTGAACCTAATCACGCACAGCAAGCCTCTAGGCTTGCAAAAAACTTCACAATCCAATCCACTTCACTCCAAAAGCTAGAGGAGGTTGTGAAAGAAGATTCTCTCCAACCGTTTAATGATTTTTTGTGCGAGCATTTTAATGTTTGCATCAATTTAGAGCAGTTGCTCCGTATCACTTTGTATGAGAAAGCCGAGGAATTGATTCGGGTTTTCCATCTCCAAGAAGATAGAAAACAGCAGGTTTACGTGCATAAATTTCTGGATTTCGTACTGGATTTCACGAATCGTTTCGGGAACGATTTAGAGGAATTCCTGAATTATTGGGAGCGAAAAGAAGGCAATCTGTCGGTAAGTATGCCGAAAAGTAGTCAGGCAGTTCGGATTATGACCACGCACAAATCGAAGGGTTTGCAGTTCCCAATCGTGATTGTGCCTTTTGCCGATTGGGAAACCGAAGCCAAAAGCGGAAGCACGCTTATGGCAGGAAATGGGAAGGAAATTCCATTGTTCCTGCCTTGCCGTCCGTCATTCTTTCTATCAATAAAGATTTGGAGAGAACGGAATTTGCCGAAGTTTATCAGCAAGAATTGCAAGCTACTTTTTTGGATTCCTTCAACCTGCTCTATGTGGCTTTCACTCGCCCAGAAAGTAAATTGTTTGTCATCACGAAGTATGAGAAACCGCAAAGATCGGGAAATCAAAACAATAAATCATTTGCTGGATTTCTACCTCCAACAATCAGAGATAAACGTAACCGATTTTGCCACGCAGGAAGTGGAATTGGAAAATGGAACTTTGGAGGCGTTCGAGCTACAAAAAATATGTTCTCCAAGAAGATTCGGAAGTGAAGGAAATTGGAAGAAGACAAAAAGGAAGCGCATGAATTTCAGCCTTATCCAATCAGCCAGTTTCTGCACACCGATTTGCGAGGGAAAATCGAAACCAGAAGGGCTTCCATTAGTGAATTGGAAGGAGAAATTGGAGATTTCCGACCTGCAAGATGCTCGCCAACAAGGGATTTTGGTGCATTATGCTTTTGAGCAAGTGAAGTATGTAGAAGATATTCCCAAAGCGGTAAAGGCGTTGGCAAATGAAGGGAAAATTGGCGCAGAGGAAGTGGAATCACTCATTGAGCAAATGGCAACGTGGTTGCTATGCCCGAAATCAGCCGATATTTCACTAGCCAAAAAGGCATGAGGGTGGAGAATGAGACGGGAAATTCTCATCGGTTTCCAAGACAACCAACTCCGAACTGCCCGACCAGACAGACTAATTTTCCATGGCGAGGAAGTGGTAATTATGGATTACAAAACAGGAAAGGAAGACGACAAATACCAAAATCAACTGAAAGATTACGGTTACTTTTTCCGAAAAATGGGCTACAAAAAATTAAAATGCTGATTGTATATACCGAAGAGGGAAACGTGGTGGAGATTTTTTGATGTACGAATTACGATGTACGATTTAGGTAAGCACGTTGTGCTATTTACTATTTTTGTAATTTCCTGTAAATGAGATTGTTAAGAACTCAAAATAGGAAAGTATTTAAGCTAGACTACTTATGTGTAAATTTGAAAATGGATGAAGTGAGTCCCTCGAAGTGGTTGAAAACCCTCCGAGTGGTCGAACGAATGGTTTGAATGGAAATTTCTAAAATGCGTAAATTGCAAAAGATAATCTGTGTTGTTCTGTGAACAAAGTCCGTGTGCGCTTTTGCGCCCGTGTTCCTATCCATCACACAAGACAATCTCCAAATGAAACCAATTCACCTATTCATATTCCTACTTCTCCCCTTTCTCGCCTTCTCCCAAAAGAAAGCCAAGAATTTCCCGCCTGTGCAGTTCACTTCCGCGAGTGCAGATGGTCGCTATTTTTTGGTGGATTATTCTGCCAAGCGATTCCTCAACGCAGAGTTTACTTATCGGAATGTGGCGAAGGTTTATCATGTGAAATCTCGGAAATACATTTCCCGTTTGGAGTTCACAATTGGGCAAGAACCTGAATATTTCGAGTTCAGTCCAGACAACAAAAAAGTGTTGGTAAAAGCTGATAAGCTTTTCTTGGTTTTCGATATTAAAGAGGCGAAAAGTCCAGAAGAAATTTGATAAAACAAGTGCGGTTGGATTTATAGATGGCGATTTGGCTTTCGTGGAAGATGGCGCAATCAAGCTCATTGGCGGAGATAGCAACGAGGAATTGAAACAGAAATATGTTGGATTTGGAAACAGCGAGCCTTTCCAAAATTTACGAAAGTCCAGATTTCAAATACATCATTGCCAAAAACTCAAATTCATTTTTCTTGTGGAGTAAGCTAAATTCAAAGCTCGCCAAGCGAGTTATTGGCGAGCGATTGACTTTCAGCCCAGATAATTCCGAATTTTACGCTATTTCCTATCGCTCCCGATTGTGCTATTTGTCAGTTTATGATTCCAAAACACTCCAACTGAAATCTGAAAGTAGTTCGGAAATTTTCAAGAGCTTTCTACAATTATAATTTCTCCGATGGTTCATCTGTGAGTCCGAATGGGAAATATGTGGCTTTTTCGGCCAAGAAATTGAGAGACACCAAAAGTCTGGGAATTTACGAAATCCAACCAACTAAAAAACTTGACAGTTTAGGCAAAGTGTTGGAGTTGGATTCTACAGCAATTGAAGGCGAATATTCCAATTTGGAAAAACCTTACAAATGGTTGGAAAATGGCAAGGAATTACTCGTAAAAATTGGTGTGGATAGAGCAAAAATCTACAATTTGGAGACGGGAAATCTGACTGATACTTTGCTGTATTCTGGCAAGTTCCGCCAATTCCGAATCAGTCCCGATGGCAGATTTCTCATTTCCTTTAGCGGACACAGAAGTAGCTCGCTCATCACGGTTCATTTCCCCACTCGACCAGAAAAGCCTGCCATTTTTGTAGATGGCGTGAAATTCCTAAGCTTTGACCCAAAAAGTGAATTTCTATTTGTGGAGAAAAACAGACAAAACTTACGGCTTTCTGCTGTTGAGCGAATTGGCAGAAGGCAAGCCGAATCTCAATCCAAAAGTCTATCCGTTCTCTACCGTTCCGTTCGTTCCTGGCACAGAGGAAATGATTGCCGAAGATGCCACTCCGCCCTCGAATTATGAACATACTTACCTGAAATCAATCCGACATATTTCCGAATTGCCTGAAAACGCAAAACTCCAACTGCATTTTAAATCTACTGAAAACAAGATAGATACGGTAAAAATGCAAGCGCATTTGATGGATTCGGAGGGAAATTATTATTACGGAGCATCGGCAGGAATGTGGAAAGATTGGTGGTGTAATGTGCGAGTGAGACGGAATGGGGAAACGGAATTTGTGGCAGTTGATTCGTTCAATATTGAGGAAGTAAATGAGCTGGATACTTTGCCGATTGCCTTTGCGTTAGTCATGGACCACAGCGGTTCGATGGGCGATGAGCGCACGGTAATTGTGCAGGAATCTGCCCAGCAACTCATCCGCAATAAACGCCCGCAAGACACGGTGGCTCTGATAAAATATGACAGTCAGGTAGGAGTGGAGTCGGATTTGGCAACAGACACGACTTTGCTTTTAGCGCGATTGCGAGTTGAAGGTTTGGAGCGATTTGGTGGCGCAACTGCATTGGTAGATGCGGCACATGAAGCGGTGGAATTACTCAAAAAAGCGGAAGTTTTCGAGAAAAAAGCCATCGTGATTTTCACAGATGGCTTGGAGAATAGTTCCGTACTGACAAAAGAAGAACTGATTGACGAAGCGAATGAATTAGGCGTGCAGATTTACACGGTCGGATTCGGTTCGGGAATAGATACTGCGTATTTGCGGGATTTGGCAGAAGCTACTTCGGGTGGGAATTACAGAATTTACCAAACGCCTGATTTCCTCCGAATTTTTCAAGATGTCTATCAGCGAATGCGGAATTATTATACCATCAGTTTCCCGGCAGATTCGATTGGAGAGTTCGAGACGATTGTGGATTTGTGTTTCCCCACAGGAAAAGATTCGCTCACTTTCTACTTCGAGAATGACACGTTGATTCCCAAAATCACGATTGAGGAAATCCCCGAAGACGACTACACCGATTTTGAGAAAATCCCCAAAAAAGGCGATGTGAAATTGCTCCATGTCAACTTCAAATTTGGCACAACAGATATTACAGAAGCTTCTTTCCCCGAAGTACAAAAGGCGATTGATTACCTCAAAAAATTCCCGAAAATCATTGTGGAACTGCGTGGACATACCGATTATGTGGGAACAGAACACTTTAATTTGAAACTTTCTCGCCAAAGAGCCTTGTGCAATCAAGAAAGAAATGGTTAGAAAATGGAATCAACTCCCACCGAATTAAAACCCTCGGCTTGGGCGAATCTGAACCAATTGCCACGAATGAAACCGAAGAAGGAAGAGCATTGAATAGGAGAACGGAGTTTGTGATTTTGGAGGAGTGAATTTGTACGCAAAAGCTTGGATAAAAAAACACTCCGCCCAGAAAAAACTTGAGCGGAGTGAGTTGTACGCGAGAATACAAAAGCTATTGAGGTTATTCCGTGCAGTTGGTAAAGCTGGGTTTGTTGCTGGAAATGAGTACAGAGTTATCAGAAAAACCAGTACAATTTATCACATTATCTACCGACCAATTGCTGATGTTCTGATTGAATACGGAAGCTCCGTCAAACATTCTTTGCATATTATTTACATCGCTCACATTCCAATTGTCAAGAGGTTGGTTAAAGGCAGTAGCTCTAAACATAAAACTTGTGTTTTTTACATTGCTTATATCCCAACTGTTGAGAGACTGGTTGAATGATGAGTTTCTGCTAAACATAGAAGCCATATCTTCTACTTTGCTTACATCCCAATTATCGAGTGGTTGATTATAAGCTGAATTAGCAAATACATATCTCATGGCCGTTACATTACCAACCTCCCAATCATTTAGAGGTTGGTTGAAGGAAGAAGCTCTGTAAAACATCTGTGACATATTAGTTACATTACTCATATCCCAGTTACCGATGGGTTGATTGAAATCAGAAGCTCCTTGAAACATATTTTCTATTCTATTCACATTACTCATATCCCAGTTTTCTAAAGGCTGATTGAAAGATGCTGCATCAAAAAATACCGCTCTCATTAATTCGATACTACTGATATCCCAATTATTGATGTTTCCATTGAAACCAGAGTTCCTAAATGTTGATGAAAGTGCAGTAACTTCGGAAAGATTAGGAGCATCACTCGCACTATAGCCTAAGTTTGAACAGTCCTCAAAGGCACCGTCCATACTCTTCCATTCAATTTCTCCCCATTGTTTAATATCAACTAACTTGCTGTTATTAGATACGTCAGAATTCCCCATATTAATTGCAGGATAATCTCCTGTTATAGTTACTGTATGAGTTCCTGCTGTAGCATAACTATGCGTAGCATCTCCGGTTAAACCTGCCTCCTCACTTCCATCTCCCCAATCTACTGTGTAGTCATATCCTATGATGTTGGAATTTATGGGAATGTTAATCGACTCATTCGCAGTAGTAGTTTGCCAAGTAGTAATGAACCCAACATCTATCAGATTAGTAAGCGTGATTATAATACTTCCCGTTTCCTGAACGCTTCCACTACTGGCTGTATAAGTCGCTGTAAGTGTAGGATTGGCTTCAAAATCGAAGGCGGCCGAGTCGGCTACGGTCAGCTCTCCTGTGTTCGGATTGATTGCCATGGCATTGCTGACACTTTGCGTGGCAAGTGCATAGGTCAGAGCCGAATTGTCATTCACCGAAGCAGACACCGTGCCGAGGCTCGCCCCATTGGCAGGGTTCTCACCAATGGTGGCCGTGAAGTCGCTGGCTACAATTGCTATTGCCACAGGCGTTTCCTCATCGTCATCATCACAAGACGAAAATAAGAACATTGTAAGCGTCAACAAGGAAAGGAGATAACTTTTCAGTTTTATGGATTTCATGGATTGTTTTTTAGATAGATGAAAGGGTTTGTATTTATTTTAGTTGTTTGCTTCCGTCAATAGTCCAAGTGTAGTGACGACTAATGGCAACACCGAATTTTCGTTGCTTGATTGTAATAGAAATTTGAGGTTGCTTGTCATCTTTGTCAATTGAAAATCTATCGCAATAGGCGTTTTCTACATTCGTGTCTTTTTTGAACTGTTCAATTCCCTTTTCTATCAGTTTATTTAGTAGTTCAAAGTCGATTAGTTTATCCGAGAAAAGATGAGGCTCGTAGGTCTCATAAGTGTTGGATATTTTCTCATTCCCGAAACTCCCTACAGAAATATCCACATTGTTGTTTGAAAAACTACCTTTAGATGTCAATGAGTAGTTGACAATGTTATTTTTATTGTCTCCTCTCACAAAATCCATATTAAGGCTACTTGAGAGTTTGGTATTATCCCGAGGATCTACACTCCCTGAATAGCTCAATTCCATTACTTCAATTCCGTCTTCTAAGTTTGCATAATGAGAAAAAATGTAAGCTGTGAGAGCCTCATATCCTTTTGAGTCTTTATACATTTCGTTGGGCAAAGAATCGGTAAGGTTTTCTGGGCTGGTGCTACTGCTACTGCCTCCGCAGGCTGATAGCATGAAAATCGTAAGACTTAGAACAGAATAGTTGAATTTCTTCATTTTGTAGATTTTAATGTTTGGAGTTTTTGCTTAGCACTTACGTACCAAGCTAAGGATGTGTCGTCCCGTTGGGCTACGGATTATACATAAGTATTTTTTCTTTCATTTTCTGACATCCTACCAGTAGCCGACAACCTCTTTGTTGTCGGAAATCAGGCTAAAAAGTCATAATGTGAGCAAATAAAAAGATGTGCATAATCCGTAGCCCGTTGGGACTCAAATTCAAGTCCCAATGGGACGACATATATTCAGGGTAGGAAGTAAGTCCTATCCTAATTTGCTTAACTTAATGGCATTGAGCGGACGCTTGCGCTATGTTTTTCATTTTGTTGGCTTTACCAGTTTACTACTACCATTCTTTTCAGCACTTAATTCAAACAAAAGAACAACGGCAAATCATCTTGAAAAAGGGGATTCCATATTCGCTGGGACTCTGTGTTTATCTGTGGGAAATGAATATATATCTGTTGGGAGGGCTGTTGCCTATTCTGGGGTTTTATAGATGTTTCCTGTGCCAAATGGTTTCTGCTATAGCTTACTTGCCAGAACTCGCATCGCATCAATTTTGAGGTAGAGGAAGTGTGTTGGGCTTAGAACTAGTGCATTGAGTTCTAAGTTTGTGTCTGTATTTTTTGGAATATTATTTTCT
Source organism: uncultured Cytophagales bacterium (assembly GCA_963729615.1). Lineage (GTDB taxonomy): Bacteria > Bacteroidota > Bacteroidia > Cytophagales > Flammeovirgaceae > JBLIFI01. Next base: position 58,874 of record CAVSOI010000005.1, on the reverse strand, counting down.
TCTGCAAAGCAAAATCTGAATGGTTCGGCAATCCGATGGTTCGACATTTCGACATAGCCATAGCTACGGCTAAGAATTTTAATGCAGTAGAAGGAAATAAGAAACAAAAATAGCAACACGAACTTAGGATTTAATGCACTAGATAGGGTTTAATTCACTTGCGATTTGAATTTTATGCCAAGGCAAGCCCAAAATTGGCGGCAAACGAATGGTTATGTGAAAATCGACTATCTGCTTCGGCTATTCGGAGGGCTTATTTTTTACTCACAAACAGGCAATCTGTAAAATCCAACAAAAGAAAGTAGGTTGTCTGACATTTTCGGTAGTGCTATTTTAGTGTTGATGCAAAAGAACCCTATCAGGATTAAGTTTAAACGACTATTCGCCTTAATTCATACCACACAAAGTATAATTGGAGAAAAACCTTGACAGGGTTTAAACACTAAATAGATATTATCAGAATTAATTTTGTAGTGCGGGATTCCATTCCCGCACAGCCGTGGAAACGGTTCACTTACTGGCGCAAAGGTGGAGCTTATGCGCCAGTTGTGTTAAGTAAACGGATGGTCATTAACACTAAAAACTATCCATCAACAACTTTGGTAGTGCTTGAATTATGGTAGAAAAATAGATAGAAACTCGTCTCTTTTGCGGGTGGAGACGGGTATTTTTTCGCCTGTTTTCAGGACAATAACACCTATTTTCTCATATTGGTCAATGTAATTCAGATTGACGAAATAAGATTGGTGCGGGCGTACGAAAACAGAGGCAGGAAGCTTATTTTCAAACTCCTTTAGGTGTTTGGAGGCCAATACTGATTTGCCATTTGAAAGATGAAAAGTGGTGTAGCCTTTGTCGGAGACGCAATACATCAGTTCTTTGAGGAGTATTACCTGAAAACTGTCTTGCAGGCTTAGAATTAATTTCTGCTGATCTGATTTTGCAAATGAATGTTTGAATTGCGAGCGGGAAGAACTGATACTGAACAGGGCTTTGTCTATGGCATTTTCCAATTCCTCTATATCCACAGGTTTGAGAATATAATCTATCGCTCCTTTTTTAAGTGCTTTCAAGGCATATTTCTCGTGGGCGGTAACAAATATAATGCTGATTTCGGAATGGTTGACTTGCTCCAAAAAACCGAAGGCATCTCCGTCTGGCAAGTTAATGTCTAGGAAAATGAGGTCTGGTTTGGTAATTTTAGTAACAACCAATGCTTCTTGCACAGAGCCACATTCGGCTACAATTACCAAACCTTTATTCAGCCTGCCAATGAGTTCTATGAGTCCTTTTCTAATGTAAACCTCATCTTCTACAATAATTACTTTGGTAATTTCATCCATCCATTTTTCTGTATAATTCCGAACTTTTCCGTAAGTCAAAAATACATAGTTCAAAGGGCTTTTTTCCGATTTACTGCAATTCTTTTCTGGTAGGCGGTTTCCCGTTCCTAATTCTACTGTAAGATTCTAAAATAAGGAACTCGTTATCCACTAGCTGAAGCTAGTGGCAATTGAATTAGGATTCCAAACCATCACTAAAAGGATGGATTCTCTCATTCAATTGCATCCATCTTCAGATGGATGTCTTTTAGGGCAAATCCAAGACTTCAAGTTTGTATGCTGAGTGGTTTTTTACCGATACGGTAACATGAGCTTGACGAGCGTGCCACTTTCATGACTGTTGGCTAAGCTTCGATCTACTATTGAAATGTCGGTAGGCACTTTGAATTCTTTTGACAGCATTTTGAGCCGTTCAATGGTAATGGTTGTTGAAAGTGATTTTTTTGTGCTGAATGATTTCTCCTGCTGTAAAATCAATCCAATGCCATTGTCTGCTATGGTACAGAATAACTTATTGTCAATCAGACTTATCTTTATTTCAATATTCCTATCAGGCTCTTCGTCTGGAAATGCGTGTTCTATGGCATTTTCTACAAATGGCTGAATAATCATGGGTGGAATGGATATTTTCTGCGAATCGATGTTCTCATCAACTTCCACCGTGTAGCGATAAGGATGCTTGGCTACCAAATTCTGGACTTGCAAATAGTTTTCGAGTGCTTTGAGTTCATGAACAAGTGCAACGGCAGTTTCCCTTGAGTTTTCTAAAATCAGCCTTAGCAATCGGGAGAATTTAGAAAGGTATTTGACGGATTTGTCGTATTCTTTATTGAGAATTATGCCTTGGAGTATTGATAATGAATTGAATATGAAATGAGGCGTCATTTGAGAACGAAGTAATTTCTGTTCGGTCAGTATATTTTGGTTCGATGCCTTAATATTCTTTATTCTCGACATAAATAGCACTACTATCAAAGCAATTGTTGCCAGCAATACCGCAATAACCGCCCAGAATGTTTCCTCTTCGGAAATTGCCAAGTCATTCTCCACACTCTCTACCTTTTCTGTGAGGCTAGTGTTTCCTTGCGAGTGGAGTCTAGGCGGGCTTTGTAGGCATAATCATATTCTAAGCGAGCAATTTCTCTTATTTGAGTCTCATTGAAAATACTATCGCTGATGGCTTTGTAAGCTACATGGCTTTTGTACGCTTTTTGGTATTTTCCTGTTTGGGAATAAACTTTTGCAAGTGATTTTAGCGCATCTTTCTGATGTTCTGTATTTCCTAATTCTTCTGCCATTTTTTTGCTTTCAGTAAGAAACTGAATGGCTTTTGCGTATATTTTCGTTTGTTCATAAACTTGCCCGAGTTTCAGGTATCCGAAACAGGTAATCGATTTTTCTCCTATTTCCTTGCTCTTTTTCAGTCCCTTTTCTAAGAATAATAGTGCGTTTTCATAATCTCTTAGTTCGAGATAATTGCTTCCTATTGTGTTCAATATATTGGCTTCCTGCCTTTTGTCTTCTACTTTTTTTGCTAGGATAAGTGCTTTTTCTAGAAGTGTGATTGATTTCCGAAAGTCCTTTTGCAGAAAATACACATTCGCCATTCCGTTCATTACTGAAATTCGGGCTCCTTTGTCATCTAACCGAATTGAGAGTTCGAGTACTTTTTCAAAGTATTCGAGTGCTTTTCCGAACTCTTTCTGTTTTTGGTAGATAATGCCGATATTGTTGAGCGTTCCTACAATTCCTAAACTATCCTTGGTTTCTTGCTTAATGAAAAGCGACTGCTGAAAATAATCTAATGCTTGGGAAAAGTCTCCCCTGCCCGAATAAATAGTTCCAATGTTGTTGAGCGCAATTGCCATGTTCTTTTTTTCGCCCATCTGTTTTTTTATGTCATACGCTTTCTGAAAGTTGGAAATCGCCATCTCATTCTTTCCTTGTCTTGCATAAATACTAGCCAGATTATTATAGGCAGTTGCTATGTTTTTCAAGTCTCCAATCTCCTTGTTTACCACTAAAGATTTTTGGTAGAAATTGATGGCTTCCTCATAATTGCTTTCTATATATTTGGCTATTCCGCTGGCATTTAGGCACTTTGAGATTCCTTTCTTGTCATTTAGTTCCTCAAATAGAGTGAGCGAGGCTTGCAATAATTCCAATCCTTTTTTTGTAGCCGACTTGAAAACATGAGCAAGACCATTAATGTAAAGGCTTTCTGCCCGCCCAGCCTCATAGTTCAAATCATTAGCAAGTTCGGCCGACTGCTCTGCGATGGAAATTGCACTATCCTTATTTGTGCGGTACAAGCCAAAAGCAATCTTGTTCAGCAAGTTCACTTTGGCAGTATCAGCCTTTGGGTTGGATTGTAATAAAGCCTGCAAGCTGTCCATTTTCTGGTTTTGAGCTTGCAGTCTTGGAGCAGGATAGAACAAGGACAGAACAAAGATGCAAATAATGATTTTTGCTAAAGAACGGAATGAAGTTAACATAGCTGGTTATGGATGACTGAAGCATTATTCAATAATAAAATCACAAGCGGATACTTGCACTATAATTGGAGTTAAAACAACTCATCTATCTTTTTGAAAAGTCTCTGGACTTCTGCAAAGTCTTTTTCAAGCTGAAAAATATCTAGTTGTTTTAGCAATTCGTAGGAGTTTTTAAGCTTGCCATATTTCAAAGGCTTTACTTTTCCATTCTTCTCAGTCTGGAAATATTCTCCGAGCAAAGCATTTAGCAGTTTGTCAGGTTCTGGAATCTCACTCGGATGGATTCCTTTCAGTCGAGCATCATCTGCCAATTCTGATTCTTTTGCTTTCTTGGAAGAATGATATTTTTGAATTGCTTTGGGTTGAGAAAGAAGCCAACTTTCCATGGTTTGAATCATGAAAAACACCCTTTCTTGTTCTGGTTGGAGTTTATATTCGCCAATCTTTTTTGATTTGGCAGATGGCAAATCATCTAAATCAATCAGGAGTAAATCTTTCTCATTTCCTTTTTGAAATCTCCTAATTGCGTTCATATTCGAGTAAGCCAATTCCACATCAATCTGGACTTTCTCATTTTGGAATCTGCTATTCAACAGTTGATTGAAAGAAGAACGTAGTTGAACGGAATTTCCCACGGTTTCCACATTGGGTTTTGTTCTTGGGTGTGCGCCACCTTCTGCAAAAATCTTGATTGTTACCATCTTGTTCCGCCAATTTGCCCGCTCAACCATAATTGCCCAACTGTGAAGTCTTCCAAATCGGGGAAATCTTCTTCATTGTAAGTTTTTACTTCGGTTTGGTTCTGTTCGTTTTTCTCAAAAACTCGAACATCTTCCAATTCAAAAGCATTTAGCAAAAGTGGAGAATGTGTGGGAACTAATGCTTGTGTTCCTGTTTCGTTGGCGTATTTCAAACACTCGGCAATCAATGTGGTCATGTCTGGATGCAAACCAATTTCGGGTTCATCAATACAAACCAAACCGCCTCTTTTCGGATTGAGCAGAATGGCAAGCAAAAGTAGAAAGCGCAAAGTGCCATCGGAAATATGCTCGGCAGTTACAGAACGGTAAAAGCCTTTTTCTCTCAAAGTGAGTAACAGTTTGCCAGCCGCTTGCACCATGAATCCAATATTTTCAAAATTCGGATTCACTTTTTTAAGCGTTTCTATGATTCGGTTGAATTGTTTGGTTTGCGTATTGCTCAAATGGCTCAACAAATAAGTCAAATTACTTCCATCGGGAATCAATTTCAATTCAGATGAAAAAGGAGCAAGTTGGCGGAGAATACTATTTTCACTTACATCGAAGAAGTTGTAAATGGAGATTTGTTCGATGGCTTGTTTTAAAGAACTCTGAGCAGGATACTTTTTTGAATCATTTAATTGGGAAAGGACAATGCTGTTGACGTTCCTAGTATCTCTCTCCTCTCGAACGTAACTATAGCCATTCTCAAACTGCTTAACATCATAATCAACCATGTTTAAAGTGTTTAAGTATTTTTCACCATTACCCACTCCATTCATTCTGTCTATGGCTACAAAGCCCATAAAATCATAACTAAATAGCTTGATTAAATAAGAAACATCTTCTTCGAAATACCAGCCTTCATCTAAGTTAAATATATCATTTAAGTAATCTGCATCAAAAACAAACTCCAACTTAATTTCCTCTACATTTTCATTTCCCGCAAACTTGATATTATCAAACCCACCCAACTTCCCCATGATATATTTCTCCAAACCCATTCCCGCAACTCCTTCGTAGAGCAAGCGAATGGCTTTGATGAAATTGGATTTGCCAGAGCCATTGATTCCCAAAAGCAAATTAGTGCCTGAGTTCAGGCTAATTTCCTGCCTTTCTCCAAAATTCATGAAATTCTCAAGCACAATTTTCTTAATCATAAAAAGCAGTTTTTAGGTAGGCGTTCAAGCAAATTTAATCGATTGTGTGTTGAATGCAATTAAAGTTGATTTCTTTAGAATTTTGGGAGGTTATACTTGATGAAACCGAAGAAGGGCGAGCTTTGAATAGGAGAACGGAGTTTGTGATTTTGGAGGAATAGGAATTCTATGAATTAGGGAATTGGTGCTTGCGTTTGGCTAAGTGCTTTTTCAAACTCATCTGGCTTTTGAGTACCAATCACTATTTTCTTTCCATTTTTCAAGTGAAGAATCAGTCCAGATTTTCCAGCAATATTGTACGCTCTTTTATTCCATCCAATCCTCACTCCGTAGCCTCCAAACTCTCCAAATGCGGAATATTTTTCCACTTTGGCTTCTTCAACTTCCGGCCAAAGGATTGTTCTTTGCAGAAAAGGAATGAACTTTATTTTCAATTGACTTTCGTAAAGAGTTGTTTTCAACTGCATGAAATAGAACAGTAGCATCACGAGTAAAACGATTCCCACCGCAACGTATTGTTGTGTGGTTTGCTGTTGCCAAGCTTCGTAGGAAACATATAACAAACAGGCGAATAGTAAAATCCAAACCCAAATTTGTTTGAATTTTTGGTTTTCGTTGAAAAGGGGTTTCATAGTGGTAGTGTGTTTGTTGAGACTGAATGACTACCAAAAAGACACGTTTATCAGTGGTTTTGTTTGGAAATTTTGCTAATTACTAAAACATTATATCCAGGCAAGTCCAATCGATTCACATGAAACCGAAGAAATACGGATTCTGAATATAAGGTTGGAGTTTGTGGTGTTGGAGGATTGAGTGATTACTTCCTTTTATTCTCTTCCAGAAAGCTCACTAATTGATAGACTGTTGTAATGGGATTTTGCTTGTGGAATTTTAAATCTTTCTGTGAATCGTATAATTTTTCAGCTCGGGAAATTGCCTGTTCCTAGAAGAGTCAGGATGTTCTTGCAATCTTTTGTAATTGTCTAAACAGAACGCTCTTTTCTTGCCATCTTTTTCGTAATTCAAACTCCATTTCTTACTTAGAAACTCGTAATAAAAAGTCCGATGATGTTGCTGTTCGGTAAACTCAAAATGAAGAAAGAACCAAAGTTCAAAGCAATCATTTGAATAAGCAGGTTTTAGGTTATTCGCCAAACATTTTTCTATGGCATTGTCAAACTGCGCAAACTCTACTTCTCCATGATTGACATCCATATCGAATACGCACCAAACTTCATCATATTCGGTGTCGGACAATTTAATCATATCCAAAATGAGTTCTACCAATTTCAATTTGGCTTGTCCTTCCAACTTGATGGCTTCCACGGTTAATCCGTAAACTGGAAAAGATTTGAAATACAATTCTTCCGTTTGCCCATCGCAGACAATCAGCACAATCTTATTCGTCTGAACTTCCTCTATTTTATATTGAGAAGGTTTGGCTTTTCGATTCCAAGCTTTGTCTTTGTCGGTAACTTTTCTGGCTTTAGTTTTCTTCGGCATTTTTCTCTGTTTCTTGGTTGAAAAGTGCCTCAAAATCTCCTAAAAATGGAATTGCACCATATTTTCCTTGAATATAATCTTTCTCGAAAGAAGCCGTATTTCTCACTCCTTTGAACTGAACAAGTGTGTAAAGGTAACTTGCCCCATATTTATCCTTTTCCACAAAATCAATTTGGTCTCTGCGGAGCAAATCAGCAGAAAGCAGATTTGTATCGTGCGTAACGAAAATTAGTTGCGCATTCTTGTTAGTTGCGGAGTTGAAAAGCTCTACAATTTTTTTTGTGAGGAGTGGATGGAAACGAGCATCGAACTCATCGATGAATAGTGGAATTCCATTCTTTAAAACATGATGAAGTACTGGACTCAATTCGAATATTTTTTTCGTCCCTTCTGACTCAGATTCATGGAATGGAAAAACTACAAGTTTTTTGCTGTTTTCGCCAACCTTATTTTTTACAGATACAAGAAGTGTATCGGGTATTTCCTCTCGACTTTTAAGTGATTTTTCTATGACCTTATTTGTAAGGTCTTCTGAAACTTCATAAGTTAATATGTGTTCGATTCCTACATCCGCATATTTTAGTAATTTTGTAGTAAAATTCTTTTTCTCTTCCTTTTGCATCTCCTTTTTGGCGAATTGAAAAAGTCGGTTTCCAGATTCTAGTCCATTAACTACATTAATATTCTCAATATAATTTTTTACTATCTTGGAAATTGGAAATTGGAATGAAGCAAGAACCGTTAAAAATAGAGATGTTGAACTAACTTTATTGCCTTTTGTCTGATTCTCATTAAGAAGTTCAAAGTATTTATGCCCTTCATTGAAATTTGTCTTATCAATCTCAATGATTGTCTCATTTTCCCTCAAAAAATAGACCTGCTCTCTTTTATGTGAAGTAGCAAAAAGCCATTCTGAATGAATTTTCTTCGAGTCAGCCTCAAATCCGTATCTGAATTTGGTATCTTCTCTATGAAAAACCATCTGAAAAAATGATGGAGAGTTTTCTGACTCTGATGATAATTTGAAGCTATCAGAGACCACATCTAAAATATCATCTTGAATTACTGATGAATGAACTGTTTTGATAAACAACAATAATGCTCTTACCACATTACTCTTCCCACTTGCATTTGCCCCATAAATTGCCTTGGATTTTAATAGAGAAAGTTTATCATCAATTGTGATAATATTCTTCACATCCAATTCCTTGTTTTTCGATTTGATTTTTGCACCTGCCATATTCAAAGTCTGAATGTCTTTGAAAGAACGGAAGTTGCCAAAGCTGAATTCTTGAATCATTTCTTAATTGATTATTTGCGAATTATATGCAAATATGTAGATAAGAAGATTAAGAAGCAATTGGAATGAAGAACAGGTCGGGCTTTGAACAGGAGAACGGAGTTTGTGATTTTGGAGGAGTGAGATTGTAGAGGGAAAGCTCATTATGCTTTTGTTTTACATAATACTACTTCTAATCCCAAAATTCAGATGAATATAGTTTAATTCTGCTTAAATAATTCTTCTAGCCATTTCCTGAATTTCTCTGCTTCAGGATTGTCTAAACTCAAATATTTTTTTGTGATACTCAAACCAAACGGTGTGCCTGGGTCTTCTTGTAAACCTAGCCAGACATGAATTCTTACTTTTGCTCGGTGGATAATTTTGTAGGGAAACTTTCCGCCCGCTTCTATTTCATTGATGAAATGGTCAACTTTTGGAAGTAGCGAATCGTTTTCGGGAACAAGAAATTGGAGAAAGTCTTCTAGCATTCCATTGAGCTGATTATTGGGCATAATCCAAATGCCGACTTTCAAGCCATCATTATTCTGGTAAATGAGTCCATCGGACGGGATTTGCTCAGGAAGGTTTGGGAACGCAGACTTTAGGGCTTTTTTCAATTCTTGCCATCTTTTTAGCAAATCCGTATCGACATCAAGCACAATGCCTATTGTTTCCAAATCTGATTCTTTTAGTCTAACGGGAACTTCCTCTAATAAAGGATTTACTCCTTCACAGTCAATTACATCAAAGTTTTCTACAATCTGATATTGTTTGCAGAATGCCCAAATAACATGTTGGTCATCTTTGCCTTCTACCAATAAATGTTTATTAAAATGCTTCCTACCCATTATCTTGTCTCTATATCATTGTCAGTCGCCACTTGTAATTCTTTTTGATTGAATTCGACTACCTTTATTCCGTCTTTTTTTCTCTCCAAACGAAAAAGTTTGCCCGATAACTCCGATTGTGAATTTAAAACGCCCTCAAAACTATCAATACAATCGCTACTGTGAGTAGTTGCAAATACTTGAATATTCAATGATTTGGACAATTTGAAAATAATCTCCCACAATTGTCTCTGGACACTATGGTGCAAACCATTTTCAAATTCATCAATTACGAAAACACCATTTTCGGCATTTACCAATGAAAGAATAATAGATAGAATCCTGTTAATTCCATCGCCCATACTTTGAAGTGGAACTGTGCCGTCCATGCCATTTAGTTTGGCGACTACCTTTCTTTCATTTCTTTTTCTATCTCCACCTTTTTCTCCTACAAAAGCAACTCGTTGGATAGATGGCTCTATTATTTTCAAGCCTTCTATTACATATTCCTCTTTTTCAGTTAGTGCAATTTTGTCCCAAAAAGAACTGTTCTCTTCATCATTCGTGTTAGTGGGTTTTACATACTGAAAGTTTCTATCTTGTGATGCGCTAAAAAAATTATTATATGTTGAGTAGCGTGGAAATCTATAAAAAGAAGAAAATGGGATAAGATTTTGGTTGTTTTTTTTTCTCATTCTAAGAGTAAACCCAACATTTGCAAGCAAATCGCTGTTTTCGTGATCTTCAAGGAGGATTATATTTGTTCTAACAACAGTATTATCATCTGATCTCTCTTTTTCTTCTATATATCTAACAATATCGATGTGTAAACCTGAATCAGACTCGATTTCTTCTCCAAATAATGTATTTGTTGTTTCTCCAATGGAAATCACTTTCGTTTTACCATTTATAGGTTTCCAATTTGAAAACAGAGAAGAGAATGCTGAAAATAGTTCTTCAGAATCCTCAATTTTTGAATGTTTTGAGTCGGCATTCAATTCGCCTCTCATTTTCAATATCTCCACTAAAGTAGATAAATCCCCATTATTGATATAAATTGAAATCGCCTCTAATAAAGAAGACTTTCCCGTATTATTCTTTCCCGTGAAAAGATTGACATTACCCAATCCATCCAATTTGAGATTTTGGATGTTCTTGTAATTTCTGACAACTAAATTTTTCAATAGTTCCATAAGCATCTATTTTATGCAAACCCATTACTTCTCCTTTGATAATTTCAAAGATAGTTTATTGTTCCAAAACTTTTCTATTGGTTCTAAGCCTATTTCTTGTTTCTCATTTTCAAACTACAATTCAAGTGTTTGAGTTCTTAAAGTCTGATTACATAAATCACATAGAACTTCCAACCGCATTCAATTTTGGTGGAAAGCAAACCACAAACCAACATTCAACTTACCAATGGCTTACTGAAAAGCCAAAAAATCCCAACCCTCAAACAAGCCCACTAGGCGCGCGCCACCAAAATTGGCGGAACATACTTGAGCCAAAAACTTCGGAAGTATTGAAAACCAAATCTAGCCACTCATCAACAAACGATGAGCGAAATCCAACCAAAAAAACTCTTTTAACTTCATTCGACTGAAATCGAATATACAAATCTTTGTACTTTGGACTTGAACGCAAGTCCGATAAAGACTTTGGACTCTTCTACAAATGCCCCTTCAAAAACCTCGCAGTATGATTCCCTTCCACCTTTGCCAAGTCCTCAGGAGTTCCCTCAAAGCAAACATTTCCACCATTTTTACCACCTTCTGGGCCCAAATCAATCACCCAATCGGCTGATTTAACCACTTCCATATTGTGTTCGATGATGATAACGGAATGCCCATTTTCGATGAGTGCATTGAGGGAAATGAGGAGTTTTTGGATGTCGTGGAAATGCAAGCCCGTGGTGGGTTCATCGAAAATGAACAGCACTCGGTCTTTTTGTTTCAGGTTTCCCTTCACGAGGAATGAGGCGAGTTTGACCCGTTGCGCCTCGCCACCAGAAAGCGTGTTGGAAGATTGCCCGAGTGTGATGTAACCCAAACCCACCTCATCGAGCGGGCGGAGTTTGTCGGCAATTTTGGGTTCGTCTTTGAAGAATATCAACGCCTCGGCAATGGTCAGGGCGAGGATTTCGGCAATGTTTTTTTCTTGGTAAGTAACATCGAGAATCTCGTCTTTGAAGCGTGCGCCTTTGCAAGATTCGCAAGTCAAGTGAAGGTCTGCCATAAATTGCATTTCCACCGTAACCGTTCCTTCGCCTTGGCACATTTCGCAACGTCCGCCATCTACATTGAAACTGAAAAAAGCAGGCTTATAGCCTCTCTGATTGGAAATTGCCTGTTTGGAATACAAATTCCGAATCGCATCGTAGGCTTTCACATAAGTAACTGGGTTGGAGCGAGAGGATTTCCCAATTGGGTTTTGGTCCACAAATTCCACCATGGTAATACTGTCGAGTGCGCCAGAAACCTTGTTGTATTTGCCAGCCGTTTCCGAGAAATTGCCGAACTGTTTGCCCACTGCGGGCAACAGAATCTGCCGAATCAAGGTAGATTTTCCCGAACCCGAAACGCCCGTTACCGCAGTCATGGCTTCGAGTGGAAATTTGACGGAAATATTTTTGAGATTGTTCTCTCTTGCGCCTTCCACATAAATGAAATCTTTCCATTTCCTGCGTTGGGTGGGCAATTCAATTTTCTCTTTCCCAGTCAAGTAGCGAGCCGTGTGGGAATCGGTTTCCGTGGTCATTTCATCCAGTCTGCCTTGGAAAATGAGTTCTCCGCCCCAAGTTCCCGCATCTGGGCCGATGTCAATAATTTGGTCGGCCGCACGCATCACTTCCTCTTCGTGTTCCACAATCACGACTGTGTTTCCCAAATCTCGCAACTCTTCCAAAACCGTAATCAGATTTTCCGTGTCTCTTGGGTGGAGACCGATGCTTGGCTCATCCAAAATGTACATCGAGCCGACTAACGCACTTCCCAATGAGGTAGCGAGTTTGATGCGCTGATATTCTCCGCCCGAAAGCGTGCTGGTTACTCGGTTCAGCGTCAAATATTGCAAACCGACTTTCTGCATAAACTCCAACCGACTGTTAATTTCAATCAGAATTCTCTTAGAAATTTGTGTGTCATTATCCGAAAGTTTGAGGTCTTTGAAAAAATCTGCCAACTCATCAATCGGCAATAAAACCAAGTCAATGATGGATTTTCCTGTTTCCAAATCGCCCCCAATTCTGACATAACTCGAATCTTTGCGGAGTTTCGTGCCTTTGCAATCGGGGCAAGTCGTTCGCCCACGGTAACGACTCAACATGACTCGATACTGAATTTTATGTTTTTTCGATTCCAGATGTTTGAAAAATGCATCCAAACCTTTAAAATGCTTGTTTCCTGTCCAAAGCAATTGTTGCTGTTTCTCGGTCAGTTCCTCATAAGGTTTATGGATTGGGAAATCGAATTGCGAAGCCTTCATAATGAAAGGTTGCAACCAAGATTTCTTCATCGAGTCGCCTTTCCACGGAGCAATGGCATCTTCGTACACCGAAAGAGCCTTGTTGGGGAATACCAAATCGGGTCAATTCCCAACACATTTCCAAAACCTTCACAAGTTCTGCACGCTCCATAAGGATTGTTGAAACTGAACAAATTCACGCTCGGCTCTTCAAAAACGATTCCGTCCAACTCAAATTTATCGGAGAAAATTTGGGTTTTCGGTTCTTTGTCAGTTTCATACACTTGGATTTCCGCATTTCCTTCTCCCTCAAAAAAAGCTACCTGCACCGAGTCGGCAATTCGGAATTGATTGTCTTCATCTCCTTTTTTGACTGAATTTCGGTCAATCATAATTTGGATTTCGGCAGATTCGGAAATTTCTATCTGCTTCTCCAAATCCAAAATTTCCTCAATGAAAAGCACCTCGCCATTGACCGAAATTCTGGTAAATCCTTTCTGCAACTCCAACTCCAACTCTTTCTTTACCTCGCGCCCTTCTGTTCTGTTTAACGGACACAAAATGATAAATCTTGTTCCGTCTTCGTGTCTCTCAATCCAATCAACTACACTTGTAACGGTATCTTTCGTAACCAATTCCCCCGAAGCTGGCGAGTAGGTTTTCCCAATTCGTGCGAAAAGCAATTTCAGATAATCGTAGATTTCCGTAGTTGTACCCACCGTGGAGCGAGGATTTTTCGTGGTTACTTTCTGCTCCACCGCAATAGCTGGGGAAACGCCTTTGATGTATTCTACTTCGGGCTTCTCCATTCTGCCCAAAAACTGCCGAGCGTAGGAACTCAAACTCTCCACATACATCCGTTGCCCTTCGGCAAACAGCGTATCGAACGCCAACGAAGATTTCCCCGAACCCGAAACTCCCGTTACCACCACCATTTTATTTCGTGGAATTGCCACACTCAAATCTTTGAGATTGTTGACTTTTGCGCCTTTGATGATTATGAATTCCTTCGGGTCGAGTTGGTCTATGTTCATTAAATAAGTATCAAGTATCAAGTATCAAGTAGTAAGTATCAAGAAAGATAACTCATCTATCTTTGAAGTGTTGGGGGAAATGCGAAAATAGCATGATTTTGTTTAAGGAAGTAGGATTTGGTGGGAAATTGAGCAAAGGTTTGAAAAGTAACTTTGCAAGTCTAAGCATTGAAAAAAAGCAGGGCAAATCCACTCAAAGTAGATTTGCCCTGCCCTTTTACTCAATACCATTACTTACTTGCTACTGAAACTGCGGAGCGTATTTTTGGAAAATTTCCGTGTATTTCTTCGCTTGTTCTCCGTAGAATGCTTTTTTCGTTTGGAGTTCTTGGATTTTGATAGTTGCGTTCTCGTCTCCGATTGCTTTCTGAGCTTCCAATCTGGCAATGTCTGCGCTTGATTGGGAATCTAGCCTTCTGTAAATAAACATCATTTGGTTGAGAACCATCAAACTCTTTTGGCGTAGGTAATCGTAATTCTTGATACTATAACCGTAAGTTCCTCGCTGATTTACCATATATTCTAGGTTTTCCTCAGCACGTTGCCCAATAATGTCAGCAATTTCCTGCGATTTTTCCTCTTCGCCCAAAGTGTTGTAAAGTTCTACATACCTTGGCATGAAGTAACTGTAAGGAATGCTTTTGTCAGGAATTTGCTCTAAGGCAGAATTCAAGGTTTTCAGAGCTTCTTCATTTTTGCCTTCTTTCTGTTGTGCCGAAGCCAATCGGTAGAAAGCATTTCGAGTATTCGCTCCAAACTTCCTGTATTCCTCATCGTGGAAGACAGTGGAATCTTGGAAACCTCGGAACTGGAATTTAGCTAAATTTTCTGCCATCACTTCGGTATTGATTTCTCCTACATCGCCATCTGTGTCGGCAGTTGGGTAAGGCATCAATCGGAATGCCATACCTTCTACTTGCAAATAGGGGCGGACTTCCAAGGCAGATGTGTTGGCGGAAGTATTATTGAAGTAAATTGGCCGTTTCCATTCAGAAGTGGCAATCAAATCGAGAATTGCCATGTCGTTCTTGAAAATAGCATTTTTACCTTCTTTTAATTGAATCACAAATTGGCTTGGAATGTCATCTTTCCTATCGTTTGGCACAAATTCCATACTGGCAACTTTGGCAGAATCGATATCCAAAAAGAAGGTTTTGGAAAGTAACTTTGCCGTGCTGCTTCCATCTACCAACGGAACTTGCACTCGTTGGTCGTTTGCATTAACTAATTTAATGTAAGATTTCAAGTTCACGGCATTTTCCGTTTCTGAAACCAATGGAATATAATCATTTTTGCCTTGTCGGTACATGTTCATGTCCATTGTGAATGACAACGCTTCCGACTCGTACACTTTTCGGTTCATTTGCTTAATGTACCAATCGGTGCTGAAATAACTCAAAACTACTACTCTCACATCGGTTCGGAATCCTTCCACATCTTGCACATACCAAAGCGGAAACGTATCATTATCTCCACCCGTAAACAGAACGGCATTTGGAGCGCAACTTGCCAACGTATTTCTCGCTTGGTCAACAGAATGAAAACGGTTGGAGCGATTATGATTGTCCCAGCCATTGACTCCCATTACTACTGGTGCGGAAAGGCAAATCACGGTTGCCAAACCTGGGGCAACTGTTTTTGGCGTAAACTGACGGAGGAAATTCCAGATTCCCAACACGCCCAATCCAATCCAAATTGCAAAAGCATAGAATGAACCCACGTAAATATAATCTCGCTCACGAGGCTCAACGGGCGGGGAATTGAGGTAAAGCACCAATCCTAATCCCATAATGAAGAAGAGGAGCATGTTTACCCAAAAGTTTTTCACATCTCTATTTGCTTGAAAAACCAAGCCGATAATCCCCAAAATCAAAGGCAAAAAGTAGAAATTACTTCTCGATTTATTACTTCGGATTTCGTAGGGAACTTTCTCATTATTGGTTTCCCAAGGTAAAAGCCAACCAGATTCTTTGTCGTCTCCATCTCGCCCAGCGAAATTCCACATGAAATAGCGGAAATACATGTGTCCGAATTGGTAGCGGAACATATAGGTTAGGTTCTGACCAAAACTTGGGGCTTGACCTGCTTGTAAGCCTGGAATCCATTCCCGATACAATCCATCGTGGCCAGGTTGCGTGCTATAAATTCTGGGAAGAAGCATGTTGTCTGACTTCTTATAAATTGGACTTTGCCTGTAATCGTAAATTTCGTATTCTCCTTTCTGCTTGTTCTGGCGATACATTGGTTCTCCTTTATCTCCATCCTGCGCTCTTTGCCTTTCTGCTTGCTGGTCTCTTTCTGCCAACAAATGCGGGCCGAAAAGCAAAGGTCTGTCTCCATATTGCTCTCTTTTCAGGTAAGAAACAAAGCTGATTAAGTTTTCTGGGTCGTTCTCGTCAATCGGAGGGTTTGCGTTGGAGCGAATTGGCACCATTCCGTAAGTGCTGTAACCAATCAAAATGAATGCGAAAGAAACCAAAACGAGGTTCAAGACTTCTTTGCGCTCTTTGTGCGAGTAATAAATGCCGTAAACCAATGCGCCAATGAATGCCACCATAAAGAATATAAAGCCTGAATTGAATGGCAAGCCTATGCTGTTCACGAAGAAAATCTCGAAAGAACCTGCAATGGAAGGCAAACCGGGAATGACTCCGACCATAATTATTCCGACCATTACCAAACCAATTGCCAAAGAGGAAACCACGCCAACAAGGGTCGGTTGCTTGTTTTTCTTGAAATAATAGAGCAATGCCAATGCGGGAATTGTGGTCAAATTCAGCAAGTGAACGCCAATGGAAAGTCCCATCATATAGGCTGTGAGAATAATCCATTTGTTGGCAACTCGCTCATCTTCAATGACATCCCATTTCATGATTGCCCAAATTACGAAAGCCGTAAAAAATGAGGACAAACCGTAAACTTCTGCCTCTCCAGCAGAAAACCAGAAAGAATTGGAGAAAGTATATGCCAATGCGCCAACAACCCCTGCGCCCATCAGAGCGATGGTTTGAGCCATTGAATAGTTGAATCCTTCTCTACTGACCGTTCCGTCATTGCCCACTCTATCGAGTCTTTCAGATGCTTCTGGCTCAGTTGGTTTCACAATTTTCTTTCCGAACAAAACGATTGTCCAGAATAGGAAAAGGATGGAGAATGAGCTTGCGAAAACAGACAGCAAGTTCACGAAGAAACTAACCGACTCTACATCGGGCGCAAACATGGAAAAGAAACGTCCCATGAGCAAGAAGAAAGGTGCGCCAGGAGGGTGTGGCACCATCAATTTGTAGGAAACGGCAATGAACTCGCCACAATCCCAGAAACTAGCCGTTTCCTCTACAGTTAAGATATAAACCACAGTGGCGATGGCAAAAACCACCCAACCCGTGATATTATTGATAAAATTGAATTTTTTCATACAGAGCTATTTTCAGGCGAAATCCAAACAAGCATGGCTTTCCTTAATCGTTCAGTTTAGGTTAAACGATGCGAAAATAGTAATTTTTTCCATTCCTAAAGTGCAATGTGGAAATGGATGCAAATTGTTTTGCATTTTTTAGGGAAAAAGACAGATGGTTGGATTGTTAGATAACTAGAGTTTGCAAATGTTTCTGCGTCAGTTCAGTAAAATGTCAGGGTTGGATTTTGCGCCTGCCATAGTTGATTAGAATTTAAAAATTTTAATGGTTTTGATTATTCAAGTAAATCCTTGTGATTCCTTGAGTATTTTCGCAACTATGTATAATCAAAATCCAGCTTAATAAGTTGTCTCTAAGAATTGCTTACTGGATAGGAAGAAAATTATTCAACTTCTATTGAACTATTTCTTGAACAAATATTATTTTTTGGTTTTTTCAGTACTTCTGTTTACTCCGACAGTAGGTACGGCTGCTGATATTTCGGCAAAGAATGGCGTTTTGGATTTGCGAGCTTGGGACTTTGGACGCCAAGGGAATTTTACCATCAAAGGGGAATTTGAATTCTATTGGAAGGAGTTCTATACTTCTGCTGATTTCAAAACTCCAAATCCACCTTCGGGAAAAGTCATCTATCCTACACCGGGGAATTGGAACGATTTGACTGTTGGAGATTCGCTTGTAGGGAAATATGGCTATGGCACTGCCAGATTGCTGATTCTGCTTCCTCAAAGCGCAATGGGCGAAGACATGGCGATGAAGCTGAATATTACTGCTACAAATTCGGCATTTTTTTTCAATGGGAAACATGTCTATTCTATTGGGAAGCTAGGAAAGTCGGAAGAATTAGCCGAGCCAGCATACAAAGCAGGAATCGAAGATTTTGTGCCTAAATCTGATACCTTGGAATTAATCATACATCTGTCGAATTACCACCATAGAAGGGGAGGGCTTTGGCAACCTTTTTTCATTGGATTGGAAGAAAACATTCGGGAAACTAGAAGGAATATACGTTCCTCAGAATTGTTTTTGGCAGGTTGCATGCTGATTATGGCGATTTATCATCTTGGTTTTTACTATTTGAGGCGAGAAGATAAATCGCCCTTATATTTTGCTTTGGCTTGCCTAGCACTTTTCATGAGAATTCTGACTACTGGCGAGTTTCAGTTTGTAGATTATGTTTCTGAGAATTGGCTTTTGCTCATCAAGCTCCAGTATCTTTCTATGATGCTGATTGGCTTTTTCCTGATTTTGTTCTTTGTCAAGATTTTCCCGAATGCCGATTTCCCACTCATTACTAAGGCTATAGTTTGGCTGACATCTATAATCTGCGCTGTCATAATCATCACTCCACCCACCGTTTTTACCTACATGACTTATGGCTTCTATCTGACTTTATTGTTAAGTTCGACAAATGCCATCAGAATACTGTACGTAGTAATCAAAGAAAGAAGGCCAGGAGCATGGCCATTTTTTATTGGCACATCAATTTTTATTTTTACCGCCTTTTATGATGCGTTGGTTACGGCAACCATCATTACAGGTGTAGAATTATTCTCGCTCGGGGCTTTCTGCTTCATACTATCGCAGGCTTATATGCTCTCTTCTCGGTTTTCAAAAGCTTTCTCCCAAGCTACCCAATTGGGAAAAGATTTAAAAAACCTGAACAAATCTTTGGAAGACAAAGTGGAGGAAAGAACCTTGGAGTTAGAGACCTCTAATCAAGGTCTGCTGGAATTCAACCAGATTTTGGCACAAACAAACAATAAAATGACCTCCAGCATCAACTATGCTAGGCGAATTCAAAGTGCTTTGCTTGTAAATTGGAGCAGAGTCAGGGAAGATTTCCCCAACTCTTTCGTGCTTTTCAAACCCAAAGATATTGTAAGTGGAGATTTCTACTGGTATAAGCAAGGAGAGAATAAAACCATTTTCGGCATGTTGGATTGCACAGGACACGGTGTGCCAGGCGCATTCATGAGTATAATTGGCAATGAAATCCTCAACAAGATAACATCGGACTACACGGAAGAGGAATGGGTTGCCAACCAGATTTTGGACAGCATGGACTTGAATCTCAGAAACATTCTGAGTTATGACCAATCCAAAGTGCAAGATGGAATGGATATGGCAATTTGTGTGATTGATTCTAACGAGCGAACCTTGGATTATTCGGGAGCAAAAGTGCCGTTGTTCTATTTCCAAAATGGTATTTCTCGCTTAATCAAGGGAAATAAAAAATCTATTGGAGGGAAAATACATACCAATGAGAAATATGTGAATCATTTGATTGATGTTTCAAGCTCCACTTATTTCTATCTTTATTCGGATGGATATCAAGACCAGTTTGGTGGGCCTACCAACCGAAAATTCATGTCATTGAAATTCAGGGAAATGCTTTCTAATATTCATCAGGAAGAAAGCAAAGTGCAAAAAACTATCCTGAAGGAGAGACTAAAAGAATGGCAAGGCAATTATTCCCAAGTAGATGATATTTTGGTAATGGGTGTCGGAATTGATTTAAGGTAAGTAACGAGTTAATAATAACTTGTAACATGATCGCAGTTTATTTTTGAGGTCGGATCACGTTGGTTAGTCAAGCTGTTCCCAGCCGGGACAAAATGATGTGGCATAGCACTGGTGCGCCAGTCCGATGGGTCGCCAGTCCGATGGAACGCCAGTCCGACACTATGGCACATTATTTACACCCGCAGTAAAGCTGGAAGAATAGACAGCGTGTCCCGGACCAAAAAGAAGGAAGGGGCAGTCCCACTGAGAATTTTAATAAGTTATTTTTTACTTGTTCCTTAATACAAATAGCCATGCTTCTCTGCTGACCAAACTCTTTCCTTGTCGAATTCATCAATGTTTACCATTACTCGCAAAGGATTAGGCATGAGAACCAATTTCGTATCTTCTTTTGGGAAATCATCTGACTGGACTTTAACTCCTTGAGAGCCATCTACCAAGAAGTTGTCTCCACGTTTCAAATACGTATCGGCAATGTATTCTGTTGGAGGCAAAACCTTGTCGTCAGGGCAAATTTCATCATGAACATCCATAAAAACTTCCTTTAGTTTTGAGCCATATTTAAGCTCAAAATCCACCTCAGATTGGTTGATTTTTTCAGAAAGGTCAGTAATTTCTTTCTCATCATTCAGCTTTTCTAGCTTTGCCTTCATGGTGGCTATTTGAGCTAGCGCATTGTTGATTTCTTCAGTTTTCATATTTTTTTATGAGTTTTTGTTGGTTACTTCAAGTAGTATGAACTGATCTACATTGTTCAAATTAGGTGGGCTTGAATTGAGAAAAATCAGAATCTCCTAGCGGAATGATGCGAAGTTCTTGAAATAGTTCAATTTTGTTGCTGTTTGCTAGTGCATCAAATCCTAGGTTCGTGTTGCTATTTTTGTTTCTTATTTCCTTCTACTGCATTAAAATTCTTAGCCGTAGCTATGGCTATGTCGAAATGTCGAACCATCGGATTGCCGAACCATTCAAATTTTGCTTTGCAGAAGAAAATAATATTCCAAAAAATACAGACACAAACTTAGAACTCAATGCACTAGTTGCAATGAATGTGTCGTCAAAACTCAATTGTCAGCTGATAGCCCAACTCCTCATCGCTCATAAAATGCAGGTTGGAGAGACTGACTCCGAGCAATCTGATAGGTTCGGAAGGCAAATCCTGCATCAGGAGTTCATAGGCAATTTGCTGGATTTCCACGGCATCTTCCGTGAAATAAGCCAGACTTTTGCTTCGGGTGTTTACATTGAAATCTGAATCTTTCAGTTTCAGTGTAATAGTTCTGCCTTTTGCTTTCGAGCGGTCAATTCGGGGAATCAAACCTGTAATCAGTCGGCTGATTTCATCTTTCATTTGGGCTTCGGAGGTCAAATCTTCGGAGAAAGTATCTTCAATTCCGATAGATTTCCGAACTCTATTCGGGCGCACAGGTCTTTGGTCATCGCCACGCACAATGCGGAAATAGTGCCTGCCCGCTTTCCCAAATTTCAATATCAGGTCTATTTCGGAGGATTTCTTCAAATCTGCTCCTTTATGAATGTTCATCGCCTTCATTTTGGAAGCGGTTACTTTGCCAATTCCATGGAATTTCTCAATCGGCAATTCCTCCAAAAAGGCAATTCCCTCTTTTGGAGTGATGACAAATTGCCCGTTTGGCTTATTCATGTCCGAGGCGACCTTGGCAAGAAACTTATTGTA
Organism: uncultured Cytophagales bacterium; assembly: GCA_963729615.1. Lineage (GTDB taxonomy): Bacteria > Bacteroidota > Bacteroidia > Cytophagales > Flammeovirgaceae > JBLIFI01. The sequence continues at coordinate 37,390 of CAVSOI010000005.1, read as the reverse complement.
GGAAACTCCAGCAGAAGCAGTCAATTGAGTTTCGGCATAAATGTCTTTTCTGATTTGCTCGGCAATTAAAGTGGCAGAGCGCATTTGCATTTTGTTTTCGCTCACATCCAAATAGGCTTCATCCATCGAAAGCGGCTCAACCAAATCGGTATATCTGTGGAAAATCTCCCGAATCTTTTGGGAAACCTCTTTGTAAACTCCAAACCGAGTATCTACAAATATCAAATGTGGACATTTTTTGATGGCAATTTGCGAAGGCATGGCAGAACGCACGCCATATTTCCGAGCCTCGTAACTGCAAGTCGCCACCACGCCTCGACCGCTGGCACTTCCCACGGCAATGGCTTTTCCACGGAGTTCGGGGAAATCTCGCTGTTCCACCGAAGCATAGAAAGCATCCATATCTATATGAATTATTTTGCGATATAAAAGTGAAGGAGTTGACAACTGATGTACGAATTACGATGTGTGATGTACGATTGAAAAGTGAATTGACATTCGTTCTGATAAACCTGCAATTCTCAAAATCCAACCGAAAAGTAATGAAAATAGTTGTGGAGAATTTGAATTACTTGCTTTTCAGTATCTTTGCAATCTGCTGGATTGGTTTTGAAGGTAAACAATCCACAAAATCAACCAGTTTTAAATTTACAATTCCCCAAAAATTCAGAAAACATGATTCTATTATAAAAATCCAATTACCTTAACTTTGAGAGTGGTTTGTAAAAAGATTCGAGTTCTTCAAAATGTCAGAATTTTGAAAATTTTTTTCCTTTTGTCTTGCTACTCAATACTCACTACTTGATACTACAAAATGAAAAAAGAACTTTATTCTACTGCCAAGGAAACCCCGAGGGCCATTCTGGTGGCGGTTTCCACGCAAGGGCAACCAGAACATAAAACACAGGAATATTTGGATGAATTGCAGTTTTTGGCTGAAACTATGGGAATCCAGACGGAAAAAACATTTGTGCAGAACTTGGAGCGACCCGACCCGAAAACTTATTTGGGAAAAGGAAAACTAGAGCAAGTGGCAGCTTATGTGGAAGCCGAAGACATTGACATTATCATTTTTGACGATGATTTAACTTCAGGGCAAGTCAGGAATTTGGACAGAGCGATTGCCAACCGATTAGTGATTGACCGCAGTTTGCTGATTCTCCAAATTTTCATGAAAAGAGCGCAAACCGCTCAATCCAAAACCCAAGTTGAACTGGCGCAATACGAATATATGTTGCCACGCCTTATCAATTTGTGGACTCACCACTCCAGACAGCGAGGTGGAATTGGAATGCGTGGACCTGGAGAGACGGAATTGGAGACGGATAAGCGGATTATCAGAGATAAAATTGCGCTTCTGAAAAAGAAATTGGGCAAAATTGATACTCAATCTGAATTGAGACGGAAATCTCGTGATAGAATGGTGCGGGTGGCTTTGGTTGGATATACTAACGTTGGGAAATCTACGCTGATGCGAATTTTGACCAAGTCAGATGTGTTTGCCGAAAACAAACTTTTTGCCACGGTAGATGCCACAGTTCGTAAAATGGTGGTCAATAATATTCCCCTTTTGCTCACAGATACGGTTGGATTTATCAGAAAACTGCCCACTACGCTCATCGAATCTTTCAAATCTACCTTGAGCGAGATTGTAGAAGCCGATATTTTACTTCATGTAGTGGATATTTCTCACGATGGTTTTGAGGAGCAAATTGAAGTGGTTGAAAATACTTTGAAGGAAATTGGAGCAGATGACAAACCTACGATTCTGGTTTTCAACAAGATAGATAATTTCCAAAACAAAGAATTGCCACTTTTCGAGGATAATGAAGATGAACCTCCAGCAACTTTGCAGGAATGGAAAGACTCTTATTTGGCAAAAGAGAACCGAGCCGTTTTCATTTCCGCAGTCAAAAAGCAGAATATTGACGAGCTGAAGGAAATGCTGTTTGAATTAGTGCAAACTCGCTACTATGAGATTTTCCCGAACCACAGAGATTATGACCACAACCAATTTTGGGTTGATCCAGAGGAAGTGGCGAAGCAAGAAGAATAATCTCAAATAGTAAAATAGTAAGTTGGCAAAAAGCAAGTTACTGTATTGCTAATCTTCTTTCTGTAAGAAGTAAACGGTCATTCTGGCGTGCAACATTTGAGTATGTAAAGCTTTTTGCCAAAAATTTACACTTGTTATTATTTTTAATCTTGCTGAACAATAGAGACTCGGTACAAATTTTTATATTTGATTGGAGATTGTTGATTCTGTCTCCATTCAAGTATTCTTTTATTTAAAAATCTAAATTAAAAACAATGGCATTCTTACAAGACAAATACAAAGAAGTTTTAGAGTTGGGAAAAAAATATGAAGTGAAAGACGGGTTCGTAGAAGAAAAAGATGGTAAGCTACATATTGGAGGAACTACGCAAACTCAATATCAGAAAGATACCATGTGGGACGAAATCAAGAAAGCAGGAAATTCCGATGCTCCCTCTGATATTATGGCTGACATCAAAGTAGAAAATACGGATTACTACCACATTCATACTGTGGAGAAAGGCGAGACTTTAGGCAAAATTGCCAAGCACTATTATGGCGATGCCATGAAGTACAAAGAAATCTTCGCTGCCAATGACGATAAGCTGAAGAGTGCCGATTTGATTTATCCAGACCAAGATTTGGTAATTCCCAATATTGCCTAATTATAAGTAACAAGACACAAGTAGCAAGAATCAAGAAAAAAGACAAATGCTTGATTCTCATACTTTTGCACGTTCCAAGTTTTCAAAGAGGCACTTTGAAAGCTTGGAACGTTTTTTTGTTGGACTTCCCCAATTGTATAAGTAATCTAACTCAGATACTTTCCTACTTAAAGTTGTCAACAGGGCTTTGGTAGTGTGAAAGATGTAAGGCTACTTTTGAGTATTTCGGCACAAGCGGAGTGCCGCCCAGCGGAGTGCCGCCCAGCGGAGTGTCGCCCAGCGAAGTGCCGCCCAGCGGACTTGAAATTAGAATGAAGCATCAGCTTCCCAGCCATTGTAAGGACTAAATCGGCAACCAAAATTATTTTTACGAAAAAGCCTTAGAGTTGTCAATGGACTCATTTAAAGCTAAATACGAAATAGTAAATAGCACAATGTGCTTAAAATCCATAAAATAATCTTGCAAATCCTGCAATCCTACGAATCCTGATATAGTTTTGCAATAAAGAACGGGTTTAGAACTATGCAAATACATTACGGATTAGCCAATTTTCAGCGGTTGGAGCGAGCAATTGTTACCAGTGGAACTTTTGATGGCGTTCATATCGGACACCAAAAAATCCTGAAAAGGCTCACGCAAGTTGCGGAAATGGAGAATGGAGAAAGCGTAGTGCTTACTTTCTGGCCTCATCCACGTTTGGTACTTTTCCCCGAGCAAGCCGACTTGAAACTCCTTTCCGATTTAGAAGAAAAAGCCATTTTGTTGGAGAAATTCGGAATTGACCATTTGGTAGTCATCAAGTTCGATAAAGAGTTCTCTAAAACTACATCACAAGAATTCATTCACGATATTCTGATTGAGAAGATTGGCACACACCGTTTGGTCATTGGCTACGACCATAAATTTGGCAGAAACCGAGAAGGCGGATTCGACTATTTGAAAGAAAACTCTGCGCAATTCGGTTTTGAAGTGGAGGAAATTCCCCGACAAGATATTGATGATGTTGGAGTCAGTTCCACCAAAATCCGCAAAGCCCTTCTGAAAGGCGAAGTGGAAACTGCCAATGCTTATCTCGATTCGGAATACATGCTGACAGGAACGGTGGTGAAAGGAAAGCAAATCGGGAGAACAATTGGCTACCCAACTGCCAATGTTGCGGTCTCCAACCCCAACAAACTTATTCCCGAAAACGGAATTTATGCCATCCGTGCCGAAGTCCGTGGCAAACTCCACAACGGAATGCTCTACATTGGCACTCGCCCGACTCTAGGAGATAAACTCGAACAAAGTATTGAAGCCAATTTATTCGATTTCTCAGCAGATATTTATGATGAGAAAATCCGCGTCTTCTTCCTCAAAACTCTTCGTGGAGACCAAAAATTCGATGGCTTGGAATCGCTCAAAAAGCAGTTGGATTTAGATAAGGAAATGGCTTTGAAGGTGTTTGCGAGGAGTTGAGTTTTGTGGTAGAATTGCCATTTTTAAAAAATGTGAGGAAGAAAGAGAATTTTAGCTACTTTTGAGTAGAAACAACTGACTCCGAATGAAAATAGAACGCCTTTATATTAACAATTTCAAATCTTTGGTAGATTTTAAACTTATTGAACCAAATCCGTTTTCCGTTTTTGTCGGACCAAATGGAGTTGGGAAATCAAATATTTTTGAAGCGTTGGAGTTGACTTATCACATATTTAAATATCTAAATGCTGCGATGTTGTCCTTACCCAGTTATAGACATTCAATGGAAGGTGTAGACATTACAGCTTCTTTTGGAGGTTGGGAGGACGTATTTTCTGCAAATCCGAAAAATTCTAAGATATATGAAGAAAATTTTTTGTCATCTATAGAATATCGAAGTTCATCAGAAGGAATTTGTGTCTATTTTGATTTTCCCAATAATGCGAAAACGAATTTTAATCTTTTCAAGGATTTTGTGAATGTATCAAATTTACCTTTGCAAGAAGGGATAAAAAACATTCAATATGAATCGTTTAGTAGGCTTTTCATAAAAAATAGAGAGCTAGTTAAAATAAAAAATATTGCCTCAGAAAAAGCTTTCTCTAGATGCCTCAAACCTAGAAAAGGTTCTAAAAAGGTTACTTGATAATGAAGAGAAGCGAGAGGAGATAATCGAATGGCTACAATTGTTGCTTCCTGAATTTTCCAATATCGAAGTACGTACCGAGGAATTAAGTGGAATGTCTCATTTGCTGATTTACGAGAAACATAGCAAAAAACCATTCAACAAAAACTTGATTTCCGATGGGACCTACAATATTCTCGCCTTGCTCACGGCAGTTTTCCAATCAGACAAACCGCAATTCTTGTGTATTGAAGAACCCGAAAATGGCTTAAATCCGAAAGCCATTAAAGCATTAGTCAGTCTCTTTCGTGATGCTTGCGAGGAAAAAGGACATTATATATGGCTAAACACACATTCCCAAAGTTTGGTAAATGAGTTAGAAGCGCACGAACTCATTGTGGTTGATAAAAAAGAAGGAGTAACCGTTGCTAAACAAATTTCCCAAGCCGACACTTCTGGCTTGGAACTGGACGAGGCTTGGCTCACAGGTACATTTCAAGGAGGTTTACCATGGTAAAAGTCGGTTTTATTTGCGAAGGAGAAACCGAAAAGCTGGTAGTCGATTCCGATGCTTTCCAAGAAATATTGCTGGAATTCAAATTGGATTTTGTCGGCTCGGTCAATGCAGATGGAAATGGGAATTTACTCCCGAAAAACATTATTCCCCACACTAAAACTCTCGAAAGATTCGGTGCGGAAATCACAGTCATTCTAACTGATTTGGATGAAGATGCTTGCATCACGAAAACAAAAGAGCGAATCCATCCGAATGAACTTGCCGAAGAAGAAGTTTTCCAAAATCAAATTATCTTTGTCTCTGTGAAGCAAATAGAAGCGTGGTTTTTGGCAGATTCCAAAACACTTTCAAAGTTATTCAAATCAAATTTCGAGTTCCCCAATCCAGAAGAAGAGCAAAACCCATTTCAAACTTTAAAAAATCTGTTTGTAGAAAATACTAGCAGAGGAATTGGCAGTTTCAAGCCAAAATTTGCTAGAAAAATGCTCAATAATGGTTTTTCCATCGTTCATGCTTCCGAACATTCTGATTGCGAAAGCGCTTCTTATTTTTTGAATAAGCTGAAAGAATTGGCGAGAAAGTAAAATTCATTTTCTCACACAAATAATTCCCCGACATCTCCAAGATGTCGGGAATTCAAGTTTGAAAAGTGATGCCAACGCAATAAGAATCATCTATTTTTAGGTAGAACAACAAAACTGATTTTTATTTCTCCATATTATTCCGTTAATTAGTAAGGAATAAACAAAAAGAGAAATGTCTGATATTTTTTCGAGTTTGTATAAACTCAAACTGAACAATTCACAAAATCCGCTAGAAGATTACTTAACAGAGATATTCTGTTATTGTCTCGAAGAATATGAAACATTGAGGTCTGACTTTTTAAACTCGTTTCAAATTTATCTTCATACAGAAAAGGATGAACTCACCTTTATTACAACTCAATACAACTTATCTGCCCTTTCTGGACATAATTCTGCAAGCAAACCAGACATGGTAATGATGTACAAGAATGCTACTATTTATTTTGAACATAAGGTAGCTTCTAAAGAAGGAGATGAACAACTAAAAAGATACAGCGAACATCTTTTTAATGCGGTTACACAGTATAAAAAATTAGTTTATATTACAAGGTATTACGAAGAGAAGCAAATAGAAAACGTAGATTTTATACAAATCAGATGGTTTCAAGTATTCAATTTTCTCAAAAAATATAAGCATCTGACTTGTGTATTTCAAATGATGCTATTCATGAAAAATCATAAAATGGCTATGAACAATAAATTCGCACCTACTGACTTAATTACGCTAGGTAATTTCTCAAATGTATATCGATTAATGGACGAAACGCTTACAGAGAAGTAACTGAGATGTTCAAAAAAATAAATGGCTCTATTAGTCGGCCAGATTCCTGCTTCACGCAATTAAGACGCCATGACAGATATATTTATACTGCTGAGCTGAAAAACCAAGTTTGGGTAGGAATCGGATATTGGATGAATTCTCAAACTGATAGAGAATATCCAGAGGTAGGAGTCATTTTTGAAGTAAGACCAACTTCTGATAAAAGAAAGGAAATGATAACTACATTTAATAATATTAAAGATTTGGACGAAAGAAAAGAATTAGAAGACAGTCTTTGGAAATCTTATTCGTTAGATAATCCAACAGAATGGGCAGGGATTTATAAAACGAAAGGATTGCAAAGGTTTTTATCGGATAGTAATCATGTCGAATCAATAAAAGAATACTTCAAAAAGATGATTTCAGAAATTGAGCAGATTTATAAAGATTATGAGTTGTTAAAAATAAATGAATAACGCAACGTATTTTAAAAATAGATCAAATTTATTTTCTCCCACAAATAATTCCCCGACATCTTCAAGATGTTGGGGATTTTGATTTTAAAATATTCTCCCAAAACCACCCATTCTCCCTCCATTTCCGAACAAAGCGTTCGATTTCAAACACTCCAGCAAAATGCTTAATCTGATAACTATCTGATTTTCAGTATTCTGTTTTTGGCACTTCTCTTGAAAAGTATGTTGTGTGTCAAAACAGAACGAAAAATCATGGATAGAGAAATTTCACAATCGGTACAGGCAAAACGGAAGCGTAAAAAGTGGTTGATTACAGCGGTTGGATTTATCGCAATCGTACTTGCCATCTTCGGATTCCGAAATTTGTTGCACACCAAAGTGGACAAAAACAAACTCCGAATTGCGACTGTAACTACAGGAAATATTGAGCAAACCTTAACGGCAAGTGGGGAAATTATTCCCGAATTTGAGCAACGCTTAGTTACTCCAATCCAAGCCAGAATTGAGTCGGTAATTTTGCCAGCGGGAAGCGTGGTGGAAGCCAATCAGGCAATCCTCGCACTTGATAAGGAATTTGCTCGCAATGAGCGAGACAGAATTTTGAATGAATGGAAGTTGGCAAAAAACGCACTCTCAAAACTCAAATTTCAGTTGGAAAGAGATTTATTGGATATTGATACCAAACTTTCAATCCAGAAACTCCGACTGAAACAGCTCGAACAGAAACTGGAAGATTCAGAGCATTTGGTAAAAGTGGGCGGGAAGAACCAAAAAGAAGCCGACCAAGCCAAGTTAGATTTGGATATTGCCCAATTGGAAATCTCCCAACTCAACAATGATTTGGTGAGCAAGAAAGGAAGTATGAAAGCTGATTTAGATGCACAACAAATTCAGGTTTCCATAGCGCAACAAGCATTGAGCGAATTGGATTCAAAGTTGAAAAAGGCAGATGTTGCCCCAAACAGAAAAGGAATTGTGACTTGGGTAAATGAGAAAATCGGAAGCATGTTGCAAGCCAATGAAGAAGTGGCACGAGTGGCAGATTTGAGCACTTTCCGAGTAGTCGGCTCAATCTCCTCGGTTCATGCCGATAAGCTTTCGAGTGGAATGCCTGCCATTGTGAAAGTAAACAGAAAGGAATTGCGTGGTACGATTGTGAATGTGCAACCTGAAATCACGAATAATACAGTCAAATTTATCATCGCCTTAGAAGACAAATCAGATGCTTCGCTCCGCCCGAATATGCGTGTTCAGGTTTATGTGGTCACAAGTTCTCAGGAAAATACGCTCAAAATTACCAATGGCCCAGCTTTTACAGGGAAATCCTACCAAGAAGTTTTTGTGCTGAAAGGCGACCAACTCGAAAAGCGAGAAGTGCAAGTCGGCTTATCGAATTTCGATGAGGTGGAATTGACTGGAAACGTGAAAAAAGGCGAGCAAATAGTGATTTCCAGCCTGAAAGAATACGAGCATTTAGATGTGATTAAACTGGAATGATTTGCTGATTAGCTGATTAGCTGATGTGTCGATGCGATGATGCAATGATGAAAAAAGATAAAAAAATGGCTATTCATTTTATCCGTGTTACTCCGTGAAAATCTGTGTAGGCGAAGCCTCCGTGTTCCAATCCAATCCTAAAAGACGATGATTAAAAAACTAGCTTTCATATTGACTTTACTTTCTCAAACACTTTTCGCACAAGTGAATTTGACTTTAGCAGAAGTGGTGGAATTGGCAAAAGGGCAGTCAATTGCTTCTAAACAGGCGGAAACGGAGAAGGAAAATAGCTTTTGGCAATGGAAAACTTTCAAATCCAACTACAAACCACAATTGGCTCTGACAGGGATTTTACCTAGTTTCAATCGCTCGTTCACACCGGTTACGCAACCAAACGGAAGTGTTGAATTTCAATCGGTGAGCAATAATAATTTGTCGGCACGGGTTTCTTTGAGTCAGCAGATTTCGGGAACGGGTGGAACGTTATTTGTCTCCTCTGAATTGCAACGTTTCGATGATTTGGAAAGGGATTTTACGAGCTATAATGGCAACCCCGTTTTCTTCGGATTCGACCAACCACTTTTCTCTTTTAATGCGTTGAAATGGGATAAGAAAATTGAGCCACTTCGGTACAAGGAAAGCCAGCAGACTTATATTGAGGAGTTGGAGTTTATTTCCGTTCGGGCGGTGGATTTCTACTTTGAGTTGCTTTTAGCGCAAGTAAATGTGCAAATTGCAAAATCCAACCTTGCCAATAATGACACGATTTATAAAATTGGGCAAGAAAGATATAAGGTTGGGGAAATTGCCAAAAATGAGCTGATTCAGTTGCAAATGGGCGTTCTGAATGCAAAAAAATCATTGATTTCCTCCAACCAAAACTTGGCAACGGCTCAATTCCAGCTAAAGTCTTTCCTCGGAATTCTCGACCAGACAACCATTGGAAAAGGAGCGAACTTGGCAATTCCCGAACAGATTTCCACTTTGGTTATTGATACGGAACTGGCTTTGCAAGAAGCACAATCCAACCGACAAACTGCCATTTCCTTTGAGCGCAGAATGCAGGAAGCGGAACGGGATTTGGCAAAGGCAAAAGGCGATAATGGAGTTGACATCAGCTTGATTGCCACAGTCGGGCTTTCAAACAGTGCGGGAAATGTGTCTGGAGTTTATGACCAACCGCAAGACCAGCAATCGGTTTTTATGCAGGTTTCCGTCCCGCTGATGGATTGGGGAAGGCAGAAATCTAGGGCGAAACAAGCCGAAGCGAACAAGAAACTGGTAGAATATGCCAATCAGCAAGATAAACTCACCTTCGAGCAGACAATCCGTACGCAGATTGGGCTTTATGATACCTATCAGTCGCAGTTGGAGATTACAAAATTGGCAGATGAACTGGCACAAGAACGCTATCAGATTTCCCAAGAACGCTACTTGTTGGGCAACATCAGCATCACAAACCTGACCATTTCACTCCAAGAAAAAGACCAAGCCAAGCGAGATTACATTCAGGCACTTCGCAACTATTGGTTCACTTATTATAACCTGAGAAGGCTGACTTTGTATGATTTTGAAAAAAATGAGAAGATTTGAGGATTTGTTGATTTGATGATGCGGTAATGTGTTGATTTGATGATGAGAAAATGTGTGAATTTGTAAATGTAATAATAAAAAAAATCAATCCAGAACATCGAAATTCAAGCTAAATAAGGAACGTTTAATACTCAAAATCTCTGAAAATCAAAACACAAATCGACCATAAAAAAATTAAGACAAATCAAGGAAATCCAAAGAATCAAGTTTCGAAATTGGCGAATGAATGAAGTTGCCGATGAAACGATAAGTATCAAACAAACTAAAAACCAACACTCTAACAATCTATCCATCTGACTATCTAACCATCTAATATTATGATAAATCTAAAAAACATTCAAAAATCGTATCAGACAGACACGATTGAGACCTTGGCTCTGAACAATGTGAATCTTTCGGTGGAAAAAGGAGAATTTGTTTCCATCATGGGACCATCGGGTTGTGGGAAAAGTACATTGCTCAACATTATGGGTTTGCTCGATTTGCCGAGTTCAGGGGAAATGGAAATTGATAAGGTCAATCCAAAAAAGTATTCTAGCAAGCAATTGGCAAAGCTGAGAAATGAGAAATTGGGATTCATTTTCCAAAGTTTCCACCTCATCAGCGACCTTTCTGTGGTAGATAATGTGGAGTTGCCATTGCTCTACCGAAAAACCACTTCCAAAGAACGAAGAAAACTGGCAGAAGAAGCATTGGCAAAAGTCGGATTGAGCAACCGAATGAAGCATTTCCCCAGTCAGCTTTCGGGTGGGCAACGCCAAAGAGTCGCCATTGCCAGAGCCATTGTGGGCAGACCAGAAATCATTCTGGCCGATGAACCCACAGGAAACTTGGACAGCGTAATGGGCGAGGAAATTATGCAAATTCTCATCAACCTCAACAAGCAAGACCAAACTACGGTAATCATGGTCACGCACGATGAACACATGGCGCAAATGACCAACCGAATCATCCGATTTTTCGATGGAACGCAGGTGGTTTGAAAGGAATGAAGAAAGAAGAAAGAAGAAAGAAGAAAGAAGAAAGAAGAAAGAGGAAAGAGGAAAGAGGAAAGAGGAAGGAAGAAAGAGGAAAGAGGAAGGAAGAAAGAAAGAGGAAGAAGGGTTGCGAACCGATTTTTGAAACCAAGCATTGTCCTGAAAATCCAACAAATCAAAATTCCCTTCTCTAAAATCCTTTTTAATCCTGAAAATCCTGCGAATCCTGATTCAGATTTTTGTATTGGCGAATTGGGAAAATGAAAAATGAGGAAAGAGGAAGAAAGAAAGAGGAAAGAAGAAAGAAGAAAGAGGAAAGAGGAAGGAAGAAAGAGGAAAGAAGAGTTGCGAACTGCTTTTTTGAAATCAAGCATTGTCCTGAAAATCCAACAAATCAAAATTTCCTTTTTTTGAAATCCTGTCTAATCCTGCGAATCCTGATTCAGATTTTTGTATTGGGAATTGGAAAAAAAGAAGAATGAGGAAGGAAGAAAGAGGAAAGAGGAAAGAGGAAAGAAGAAAGAAGAGTTGCGAACTGCTTTTTTGAAATTAAGCCTTGTACTGAAAATCCAACAAATCAAAATTCCCGTTTTTGAAATCCTGTCTAATCCTGAAAATCCTGCGAATCCTGATTCTTTTTTAATCGTAAATCGTACCTCGTACATCCAAAAATCCAACCTATTCTGATAACTGATAACTGATAACTGCTTACTGACAACTGTTCACTGACAAAACTATGCTCAAAAACTATATAAAACTCGCCCTCAAGGTCATGCGAAGAAGGAAATTTTTCTCTTTCGTGAGCCTGTTCGGAATCAGTTTCACGCTGATGGTGCTGATGGTTTTGATTTCCCTTTACGATTTTGCCATCAGCCCGAATGAAGTGGACAACAAGCGGAATCAGAATTTGTATCTGATGAGAACACTGATGCAGGATTCCGCAAAAACCTACAGTAGTGGGAATCCTCTTGGATTTTACTATCTCAAAAACTATGTGAAGAAACTCAAAACTCCCGATAAAATCACGCTTTTCAATCTCCCAAGTGTCCACAATGCTTTTGTAGGGAACAAAAAGCTAGATTTGGATGTACGTTATACCGATTCTGAATATTGGTCGGTATTCAACTTCAACTTTTTAGAAGGCAGAGGCTACAGAAATGACGAACTCGAAAAACATGATTTTGTAGCGGTCATCAGCGAGTCTGCTAAAACCAATTATTTTGGGAAAGACGAAGCAGTTTTAGGAAAGTCTATTGAGGCAAATAATGTGAAATACCGTGTGATTGGCGTGGTGGAAGATGTTGCCCTAACTAATATTCATGCTTATGGAGATTTGTACTTGCCTCATACAATTTCCCCCGAAAACTTTGAACAGCAGAAAAGCATCCGAGGCAATTTTTTCGGAATTCTCCAAGCAGAAAACGAAAGCCAGCTAGAAGAAATCAGGCAGGAATACGAGCAGATGCGTTCCAAAATAGACCTGCAATCTTACCACAAAGGCTACGATATATTGAACGCTTTTCCCGATTCATATTTAGGAACTTACACCAGAATGGCAATGCCCAGAGATGAAAGCGAAGAGGCGGATGGCTCAAAAGATTTCTTTTTGGTAATGGGCGGAATGATGTTTCTGTTCATGCTTTTGCCCGCCATCAATTTGGTAAATCTCAATATTACCCGAATCATGGAGCGAGCTTCTGAGATTGGAGTCAGAAAGGCTTTTGGAGCTTCTGATGGCGCACTTGTGAAACAATTTTTGGTGGAAAATATCATCATTACCCTGATTGGCGGATTGCTCGGAATGATTCTGACCATGGCGGTTTTGGCAATGCTGAATGCCAGCCAGTTCATTCCCCACGCACATCTTGCCCTTAATTTTAAAATCTTTTTGGTTGGATTGGGAATCACATTGGCCTTTGGTCTGCTTTCGGGCGTTTATCCCGCTTTCCGAATGTCTAAAATGCGAGCCGCCACCGTGCTTCGGGGAAGTGGAAAGTAAAGGAATTGGCGAATTTAGGATTTGAAAATGTGTGAATTTGCAAATTTGCAAATGTAAAAATAGTGAAATCAGTCAGGTATTTATAACATTTCTATTCCGAAACGTAAACGTAGAGACAGGGCACGCCCTGTCTAATGCAAATCAGCAATTCAGTCAATTCGACTTGTAAAATAGAACGGAATGATTTCCAATGTAGAAATTTGAAAACAGCAATTCCAAACTATTCCAATCACATCGGCAAAGACAAGGCATGCCTTGTCTCTACAATAGAAACCATAAAATCCAAAAAAAACCATTTCCACATTCCCTAATTCACACATTTGCAAATCAACACATTCTCAAATCGTACCTCGTAATTCAAAAATCGTAAATCAAAAAATCATGTTCAAACATCTTTTAAAACTCATCTGGAACAGGAAGGGCAAAAATGCGCTTCTGATTGTGGAAATATTCCTAGAGCTTCATCGTCTTTTTTGCTGTGTTGAGCTTCGGTATTTATAACTTCAATAACTACCGAAAACCACTCGGCTTCAATTACGAAGATGTTTGGGTGCTCAACATCAATTGGGGACAAAAAGAGAAAACGGAAGCCTTGGAGAAAACAAGGCAAATGCAGGAACAACTTGCTCAATATCCAGAAATAAAATCAGTTGCGCTTACGGAAACTTCACTTCCTTTTGCCTTCAGCAATAGCAATAGCGACTTGTCTTACGGAGAGATTCATGCAAATGCTTCCTTCTACAATACAGATGCAAATTATGCCGAAGTATTTGAAATGAAGATGCTGGAAGGGCGTTGGTACACGCACGAAGACACACTTGCAGGAAATATTCCTGGCATAGTTCTCAACAAACTAACAAGAGATGCGCTCTTCGAAGACGGAGAGGAAGCTGTAGGAAAAGTGGTGACTTGGTGGGAAAAAGAGCGGAAAGTGGTTGGAGTGGTTGACTTGTTCAGGCGTGAGAATGAATTCGCACAACCTCGAAATGGGATGTTCCTACAGTTTACATCAGATGATTACGCACCTGCCGCTTTCCTAATCAAAGCAGAAAAAGGGACAGATGTAGTTTTTGAAGAAAAAATGATGCGCTCACTCGCCCAAATTGCGCCAGACATCACTTTTGAACTTGAATATATGAACGATAAACGAATCGTAGCCAACAGGCTCATCACAATTCCGCTCATTATTATGACTGTGATTTGCGTTTTCTTGCTTATAAATGTAGCTCTGGGCTTGTTTGGAGTGCTTTGGTACAACATCAATCAGCGAAAGGGAGAGATTGGATTGCGCCAAGCCTTAGGTTCTACAAGTGCCAGAATCAGCCAGCAATTCGTGAGTGAGATGTGGATTTTAGCTTCGTTTGGAGTGATAATCGGAATCTTTTTCGCCATTCAGTTCCCCATTCTGAATGTGTTTGATGTCAGCACAGAAATTTATTTACTAGCGATTCTCTGTAGTTTCCTATTGGTTTTTTTGCTCACAACACTCTGTGCCGTATTGCCAAGTAGCCAAGTGGCAAACATTCTGCCTGCAGTTGCTTTGCGGGAAGAGTAGGTTTTAATTGAGAATTAAAAATGAAGAATTGAAAATTGTTTTCGTTCATTTATCTTCAAATTGGAATACTCTGTAATTACCTTTATACTTCTGTGCAAAGATTACAAAACCCAAAACAATACTTCATAATTGTTTATACTCCCCATTTTTAATTCATAATGGCCAGGCCACCCTGTCTATATTCTTAATTCCCTCTCATGCCCTTAATTCTAATCATAGATGATGACCTCGCTGTCAGAACCTCGCTCAAATTGCTGTTGGAGTCAGAAGATTTTGAGGCTTATGCGGAAGGAGAACCTGAAGAGGCTTTGCGTTGGCTCACTCGGAGAACGCCACAAGCCATTTTTCTGGATATGAATTTTACGGTGGAGACTTCTGGGAAAGAAGGCTTGGAAATGTTGTCGGAAATTAAAAAACTCCACCCGAATATTCCCGTAATTCTCATCACGGGTTGGAGTTCAATTCCCTTGGCGGTGGAAGGCATGAAATTGGGCGCATCTGATTTCCTCAGCAAGCCTTGGGAAAACCAATATTTGCTTCAATCGCTCCAAACAGCTCTGAAACTAGAGAAATCCAACCAAACACCACAAAATCGTGGCGAAATAGATGAGCAGTTTGATTTTGGAAACATTGTAGGCAAAGACCCAAAGCTGTTGCAGGTTTTGCAAACCATTGGGCGAGTTGCCAAAACCGATGCTTCCGTGCTGATTCTGGGCGAAAATGGAACGGGAAAGGAATTGATTGCCGAAGCAGTTCACGAAAATAGTTTGCGAAATAAAAACGCATTCGTGAAAGTCAATTTGGGTGGAGTTTCAGCCTCGTTGTTCGAGAGTGAAATGTTCGGACATAAAAAAGGCGCATTTACCGATGCAAAAACAGATAGAATTGGTCGGTTTGAGTTGGCAGAAAAAGGCTCGATTTTCCTAGATGAAATTGGAGAGTTAGACCACTCCAGCCAAGTGAAATTACTGCGAGTTTTGCAAGACAGAACCTACGAGGTTTTGGGTAGCAGCCAACCCAAAAAAGCCGATGTCCGAGTGATTGCCGCCACCAATAAAAACTTGGCGGAAATGATTTCCGAGAATAAATTTCGGGAAGATTTATTCTATCGTATTAACCTGATAACCATCACTTTGCCATCTTTGCGTGAACGAGCCGATGACATTCCACTTTTGGCAACTCATTTCGCAAACAACCTGCGGGAAATCTACCAAAGACCGAATCTGGAAATCTCCAAAAAAGCACTAAATTGGTTGAGGGAATTGCCTTTGCCTGGGAATATTCGGCAACTTAAAAACTTGGTGGAGTGCACCGTTTTGCTCACTCCGCACGATGCCTTGGAAGTAAAGGATTTCCAAGCGCAAGAAATTGCCATTCCCAAACAGAAATCGGACAGCAGTTTGCCAGAAGTGGGCGAACTCACGCTAGAAGAAATGGAAATCAGCATGATTGAGCAGGCAATGAATTACCACAATCAGAAAATTACCAACGTGGCAAAATCTTTGGGAATTACCCGAAGTGCTTTGTACCGCAGATTGGAAAAATACGGAATCAGCTATGACACTTCGGACTAAATATATCCTTTATATGCTGTTTGTCCATGCCATAATTATTGGGTTGGCGTTTCAGTATTTTGAGTCAGAAAAGCTCTATTTCATTTTGTTTGAACTGCTGGCAATTATTTCCCTCATTGTAGCATTTTCATTGCTCAGAGACTTTTACACACCAATCAAGATGATACTTTCTGGCACAGATGCCATCAAAGATAAGGATTTCAACATCAAATATGTGCGGAAAGGCAAGCAGGAAATTGACCAGCTGATTGATGCCTACAACCTGATGATTGACGAACTCCGAGGGGAAAGAACCAAGCAACAGGAGCAACATTATTTCTTGGAAAAACTCATCAACGCCTCGCCAATCGGTATTTTATTGTTGGATTTGGATGGAAATATCTCACAAGTAAATCCGAAGATTTGTTCATTGATTGGATTGAGTAAAAGTGAGTTATTGAAACAGAGATTCCCACTCCCGAACTCGCCACTTTCCCAGAAAATTGATGAAATAGAACTCGGGAAATCTGCCAATATTACCTTGGAAGGTTTCAGAACCTACCGTTGCCAAAAATCACACTTCCTAAATAAAGGATTTTTGCACACTTTCATTATGTTGGAAGAGCTGACTGCGGAACGTTTGCAAATTGAGAAAGAAGCCTACGGACAAGTAATCCGGATGATGGCGCACGAAGTCAACAACACCATTGGCCCAGTAAATTCTATTTTGGATTCCGTGAATCGGTTTTTGAGCAAAGTAGATTTGGCAGATTTGAAAGCCGATTCTTATTCCGAAGCTTTGCAAGTTGCCCAAGACAGAAACGGAAGATTGGGTCAATTTATGAACAACTTTGCCGATGTGGTTCGCTTGCCCAAACCGCATATTCAGTCAGAAAACATGCAGGAAACTTTGCAAGACATTCATACGCTGATGCAATCTCAAGCGCAGAAAAAGGGTTTGGAGTTTGAAATCCAACTTCCTGAAAAAGCTATTTTCTGGCAAATTGACCGTCAACAATTTGAACAGGCTTTGGTGAACATTATCAAAAATGGGTTTGAGGCGAACGAAGAAAATGGAACTGTGGAAATCGAACTTTCCATTCAAAAGCTAGTCATTCGGAACAACGGCAAACCAATTCCCAAAGAGTTGGAAACCCAAATTTTCTCCCCATTTTTCAGCAACAAAACCCAAGGTCAGGGAATTGGATTGACATTGACTAAGGAAATTCTGCTCAATCATGGGTTTGAGTTCTCGCTCTCCACCAAAGAAAATGGTTGGACGGAGTTTGAGATTGGAATTTACAGGTTTTGATAATACAGACATCAAGCTCTTTTCTTCAAAAGCAAAAACTCATTGAGACAATCTTTGCCGTTGTTGGTCTTAGCCAATCGAAAACGTGACAAATCTCAATTCCCCCAATTTCTAGCAAAAATGCCAAAGATTCTAACTCGCTCTATTGGGCGAGACCGACAACCTTTCGCTCATCAAGGCTTGTTGGTCTCACAACTTCACGATAGCTTTTTACTTATTCTATTTTATATACTCCAAATTCTAGCTGAACTTTACGAGATGAACCGCTAAGACCGACAAGGGCGGGTCTGTATGTTTTCGTTAAATTGCTTAAAATAGATTTTCAATTAATATGTCTTCATCCAATTCTTCCCAATGAATTCCTTCGCCTTTTCCAATGAATCTCCATTTTTTCAACTGCTCTTTCTTGGCATTTCGCAATTTGGAAAACCACTCCAAAGGCAAGGACAATTCACGTCCGTTTTCAAGTTCTACCACCATTTTTGTTTCAGTAAAAAACAAATTAACGGCTAATTTTGACTTATCAGTTGTTAAAATACTCATTCCATTTATTTTCAAATAGTTTTACATGATTTTCTACCATTCTCCGTATTTCCCTAAGTTCAGATGCATTGAAACCTCTTGATTGTACTAATTCTGTTCCCTCCAAATTGAATTTGGCGGTTTTCCCATCTTTTTCAATATGTATATGTATTGGCAAGTGGTCGTTGCTTTGCCGTTGTTGGTCTTAGCCAATCCAAAACGTAACAAATCTCAATTCCCCCAATTTCTAACACAAATGCCACAGATTCTAACTCGCTCTATTGGGCGAGACCGACAACCTTTCGCTCATCAAAGCTTGTTGGTCTCGCAACTTTGCGATAACTTTTAATTTATTCTATTTTATATACTCCAAATTCTAGCTGAAATTTACGAGATTAACCGCTAAGACCAACAAGGGCGAGCAAATCTCAATTCCCCCAATTTCTAGCAAAAATGCCACAGATTCTAACTCGCTCTATTGGGCGAGACCGATAACCTCTCGCTCATCAAGGCTTGTCGGTCTCGCAACTTTGCGATAACTTTTAACATATTTTATTTTATATGCTCCAAATTCTTGCTGGATTTTACGAGATTAACCGCTAAGACCAACAAGGGCAATGAAAGTTGGGAAACTTTCATCAGAGAGTCGAGGTTTGGAATGGCATCGGCCACCGACCTCAATTAGCAAAACGGTCGGGTTACAGTAAAATAAATGATTCCATAATGACGCAATTAGTTTTCTTGTCAAGATTGCGTAAAAAATCGGAGTCCCGAACCATCGAAATGTCGAGCCATCGAAATGTCGAACTATCGGCAATCCTTTCTTAATTTCCCCAATTCGCAACTGTAAGTAGTCAGACAAAATTATTGAAACATCTTGTCTTTCATAGGGCGAATCTCATTTTGTCGCAATAAATTAAAATGTGCTTTTCAAATGAGAATAATGAATGGCAGATTGCTGATAAACCTAACGTCTGGCAGGGTTTTCAACCTCTGCCAGCGTATGCTTTTTTTAGTATACGACATTTTGAGATGCGCCCCTTTCATAAGATGCTGATTGTTGAAAAATAATTTGCTATGGCATCGGTCATCCGACTTTCTATTTTGTACTTATACTCTTTTACTTAGCATTAAATGTTTCAAACTATCTGATTTTTTCCGAAACTGATGGAACTTAAACCTTTCTGAAAAGCGTTGCTGAAATTATAGGAATCCATTTTTTAGAAAAAGCACATTTATTTCTCGTTCTGTGAATATTTTTATTAAGCTACTTTTCCTCCTTCTCGTTTCACTTCCATTTTCCTCGCTCTCGCAGGAATTGGGCAAACCCTTCATCCGTAGCTATACCGTTAAAGATTATAAAGCTGGCTCGGGAATGTATGACATCATCCAAGATAAACGTGGCGTAATGTATTTTGCCAATACTTGGAACATCAGAATCTACGATGGTGTGAAATGGAGTTATGTCCCTTTGTCGAATCAGCGAGGGGCTTTTTCTTTCGGGATGGATGAAAAAGGAGTTGTTTATGTGGGCGGATTGGATGATTTAGGTTATTTAGAACCCGATTTGGCAGGTAAAATCCAGTTTGTTTCCCTAGTTTCCAAACTACCAAAAAATAGGAAGAAATTCGGCACAGTTCGTAAGATTGTAGTTCAGGATGAAAATATTTACTTTGCCACAAACAGCCAATTGATGCGATGGAATGGCAAAGAATTGTATGTGTGGACATTACAAAACTCCTTTCATGGGATTTTTCAATTTGAGAAAAATATTTACGTAAATATTCAGGGACTTGGATTACACAAAATTGAAGGCAATGAATTGAGCCTAGTAAATAGTGGAGACGGATTCAGCGAGATTGGAATAGTAAACGGGTTTCAGGTTGGAAAAGATTTCCTACTGATTTCTCAGTTCAAAGGCTTATTTCGGCTATTAAATCAGGGGTTGGAGTTCAGAGCCGAGGAATATAGTAATCCGATGCAAGATTTCTTGAAATCCAACCGAGTGCTTTCAGCAAAAAATATGGGCGGAACGTTGGCTTTCGGAACAGCCAATGCAGGAGTTGCCATTACCGATTTGGATTTGAAACTACTTTGTTTCGTGGACAAAACAAGTGGTTTGCTTTCCGACAAAGTGAATGGGATTTTCCAAGACAAAGACGATATTATCTGGCTCGGTTTAGATGAAGGAACTGCCAAGGTAGAAATTGCCACGCCAATCAACAGATGGGATGGGGAATCTGGCGTGAAAGGCTATGTTTATACCATCAATAGGCACGAAGGAGTGCTTTACATCGGCACAAGCAAAGGACTTTGCTATCTCAAAAGGCTAGAAAAAGGACATTCCAAATTTTTGCCTGTTGCTAATTCTAACCCAAAAACTCATTTTTATAGTTCTGCATTTCATACGCTTCCGAACGGCAAAAAGCAACTTGTTTTTACTGCTTCGGACGGGTTTTATGAAGTGAAACTGGTAAATGGAGAGCCAAAAACTGTGAAGGTTTTGGATATTCAATTGCCCGCAGTTGCTACTATCCTGCCTTCAATTTTAGACTCCAACCGTTATTATTTAGGGAATTACTATTCTGTTGAAGTAGTAGTTTACGAGAATGGGAAGTGGAAACACGAAGGCGAAATCACGGGAATCAAAGATATTAAGAAAGACATTGTTGCCGAAGATTTTGAAGGTAGAATCTGGATTATCACTTATGGAGAAGTCATCAGAAGATTCACAGTAAAGAAAGAGAATGGAGCTTTTCAGGCAGGGGAAATTGAAATCATTGACAAGAAAAACAACTTGCCCTCCGACCAATTCACCGGACTTCAACGCCTGAAAGAAGATTTCGTACTCAATTCGGAAGTAGGGACTTATGTTTATAATGACGAGAGGCAAAAGTTTCAGATTGCCAGGAAATTAGGAAATCAAATTGGCGATTATTATACGGGTTTCTACTATTTTGAGGAAGACATGCAAGGCAATCTTTGGTATCTTGCCTACCAACATGGAGAAGATATTTGGCATGAGGTAAGCTATAAACAAGCCGATGGAAGTTATTTGACCGATTCGGTTTCCCTCCGAAGAATTCCCTCGATAGATACTGGTTTGGAAGGCACTTTCGCAGAAGATGATGGCGTAACTTGGTTTGGTGGCACTTTCGGCATTTACAGATACGATGTGAACCAGCGGAGCAAACCCAACGATTTTCAGGCAATTATCCGAAAAGTAATTGCCAATGAAGACTCCACCCTATTTTTCGGGAATAGCTACGAAAACATTGACAGCACACGAGTTCTGGCAATCAATCAGGTAAATGAACTCAAGGTAGAACTTCCTTACGACTACAATTCTGTAATTTTTAATTTCACTTCCAATAGCTATTTCAACGAAAATGACAATGAATATAGCTTCTTGCTAGAGAAGAATGGAGAGGGAAAAAGAAACAGTACTTGGTCGGAATGGGATAAAGAAACCAAGGAGCAAATCAGAAATTTGCAAGAAGGAAATTATGTATTCCGAGTGAAAGCCAGAAATATTTATGGTACGGTCAGCTCCGAAGCAGATTTCTCATTCAAAGTCTTACCACCTTGGTACAGAACAATGTGGGCTTATGTATTATATCTTTTACTTCTTGCTGGGTTAATTTGGCTTTTCGTTTGGTTCAATACCAGAAGACTGAAAAAGCAAAAAGTGATTTTGGAGGAGACGGTAAAAATAAGGACAGAAGAACTGACCACTCAAACCGAAAACTTGCAATTGGCAAATGAGGAAATTATTTCAACTAATGAAGTGTTGGCTCAAAATCAGGAAGAATTACTTGCCAATAGTGAAGAGATAGAGCGCAAAAACGAAAGTCTTGAAGTGTATAATAAACACGTGATGGACAGCATAAATTATGCGAGCAGAATCCAAAAGGCAATTTTAGGAGAAGAATCGCAAATTCGAAATAATTTCAAAGAATCATTTGTGCTTTTCAGACCAAAAGATGTTGTTTCTGGAGATTTCTATTGGTTTGGAGAGTGTAGCGAAGACAATCCTCAGAAGAAAAAGAAAATAATAATTACTGCAGATTGCACGGGGCATGGCGTTCCTGGTGCATTTATGACAGTTTTGGGAAGTTCTTTGCTCAACGAAATTGTGAATAGCTATAATATTGTTCAGTCCGACAATATATTGCATGAGTTGGATAGGAGAATTGTTTCCGCCACGCACAAGCAAACAAACGGCTCGGAATCGAAATCGAACGTGAATGATGGAATGGATATGCAAGTAGTTGTGGTGGACAGTTGGAATGCGAAGTTGCAATTTTCTGGTGCAAAAAATCCGCTTTACAGAATTCGAGATGGCGAGGTAGAAGTTTTCAAAGGCTCGAAGTTCCCCATTGGAAGTATGCAGTTCAGAACAGAAAAGTTTTTCGATTTGATGGAGTTTGAAATGCGCCCGAAAGACAAATATTACATGCCAACAGATGGTTTCCAAGACCAGTTTGGTGGAGCGGATAATAGGAAATACCTTCGCAAACGATTCAGGGAAGTGTTGCTTTCCTCGAGCCATTTACCCATGCAAGCCCAAAAAGAATTTCTCAACAAAGAACTCAACGACTGGAAAGGAAATATGAGACAAACCGATGATATTTTGCTGATTGGATTTGAGGTTTGAGAAAAGATGTAAGAGTTTAGATATGAGATTTTAGAACACTAGTGCATTGAGTTCTAAGTTCTGGTTGGTATTTTTTGGAATATTATTTTCTTCTAACTTACCAACTCACTATTTTGCCAATTCGCCAACTAGATTTACCATGAAACCCACTCCAATAAAGCCCAAAAAAGGGCAGGAATCCGTTTGGGATTATCCTCGTCCGCCTGCTTTAGAGCCATTTAACAAAACCATCGAAATTTTCTTCAACGGAGAGCGGATTGCTTTGACAAATCAAGCTTATCGGGTTTTGGAAACCAGCCATCCGCCAGTTTACTATTTGCCGTTAGAGAACATTGAGCAGAGATTTCTTGTGGAATCTGACAGCTCCACTTACTGCGAGTGGAAAGGAAGAGGTTCCTATCATAGCCTGAAAGTAGGGGAGGAGTTAGTGAAAGACGCAGCTTGGTATTACGACAATCCTACCAAAAGATTTGAACCCATTAAAAACTACCTTGCTTTCTACGCTCACAAAATGGATAAATGTACTATTGACGGGGAAATTGTAATTCCACAACCTGGTAATTTCTACGGTGGCTGGATTACCGAAGACATTGTTGGTCCTTTCAAAGGGATGGAAGGAAGCTGGGGTTGGTAAAGTTGAGCACAAAGTAACCCCAATTATGAGTTATGTATTTGATAAGTACAATTATGGATTGGGGAAATTAAGAATTAAGAATTAAAAATTAAAAATGAATTAAGTAATTGCTAATCAACAACTTAATATTGTTTTATTTAGTCAAAATATTGACATACAGTTTTTAATTAAATCTAAAAATAGTGCAATACATAAAATCCTAATTTTTGACTATACTAAAAAAAAACACAGTCAACCTGCTGATAATCAAATTTTTAAACCCATTATTCAGGTTAGTAATAACTACTCAGTTGGCGAATTGGTGAAGTAGCGAGTTGGCGAATTGAAAGTTTGAGTGATTCTAGCCTGAAAACAGCTTATTTACTTATTTATCCTTATTTTCATACTCGTTATACTATATTCTAATCAGACTTTTTTTTGTATTATTCAAAGAATATTTGGCTGATTTGAGCATTTATTCAGGTTGTTTTGACAATAAAAATATTACTTTAATTGAAAAGTTACATTCTAAACTTTTATACAATTTGTAACATGCTGAAAGCTAGCAACTTAAACCGAATAAGTAGTCGCAAGTAGCAATTCCCGCTTTAGAAATTTCAACTTTTCTTAACCAAAATACTGAACGTTAATTTTGTTAAATTGACGTTTTAGTATGAATGGAACACGGATTTCTACGAAATAAACGGACTTCGTACACAGATTAACACGGATAATATATCTATTTAATCATTTCGCATTTGTTAAAAGCCAAAAATTATTAGTAAAATCTAAAGCGGGAACTGCTGAAGTCGCAAGTAGTAATAAAAGCTTGTTCAGTTTTTCGACTTCCCAAAGTCACTTTTTCTAGCAAGAGATTATGCAAGTGGCAGTATTCTGCATCATTTGGAGGAATTGATTTTTCATAAACAAAATGACGATGCCTTTCAAAGAAAAATATGTAGTTGCATTTGTAGTTATGCTGTGGAGTTTGTTAATCTTCGGAAATGCAAATGGCAATACGCTTCATCCACATCGAAAACTTGTAGATTCAGTAAATCAGCCATCGGAAAACGTGCGCCTTTCAAAACGGCAAGCAAAGAGGAGTCATCGAAAACTTAAATCGAAAAAGAACCAGAAAGGAAGTTTCAAAAAAACGCTAGAAGCCGTGCTAAAAGTATTTGTGATTCCCTATTCTATCGCCTTCGGATTGGTTGGATTGTTCGCCTTGCTTTTCGGGAAATCCCTCACAATTTGGCAAATTCTCCTGTGGTCTTTGGGAATTTACGCCTCCTTCGTATTTATTCTTGGTGCTATCTTTTTTATTGGATACCATACTTCTGGAAGGAAACCTAGACCAGTTGCTTCATGATTTTTGAGGGCTATTGAAGCTTGCTGAAGTGCGGAAAAACGAACTTAAACCATAGTTCACTCAATTCTGACAATCCTGACTTAAATTTGCAATTTGGGAAACCATATAGAATTCTTCAACAGGAGCAAAATCACTTTGAAAATCTACTTATGAATTGTATAAACTGCCACTTCAGCCACGAATACAAACATTGCCCTAATTGCGGACAATCTTCGGAAGTGCCTAAAATCACTTTCGGGACTATATTCGACAACGCATTCTCGACATTTGCGAATATGGACAAAGGTGTTTTATACAACATCAAAATGCTTACGTTGAAACCCAGAGAGTTGATTACTGATTATTTGAAAGGGAAGCGAAGAGGAATCTTCAACCCGATTTCCTACCTCATTATTATGAGCACATTGTACATCTTGGTAGAATCAACACATTTTTCTTTTTTCGCATCTAATTATTTTGAGAGGTCAGAAAACGTACAAAGTGGTAATTTGTATTCTTTTGCTTATAAAATTGGCAGATTCCTCAAATATTCATTCAAATACTTCTGGATTTTATCGGCAGTTTGGCTGGGATTAGGCAATAAAATCGTATTTAGCAAATACAATTTCGCTGAACATTTGGCAATCAGTTCCTTCGTAATCGGACACACAACTTTGCTAATCACTATTTGGCAAGTCGTATTTGGTGGACTCATACTATTCAATCCGTTCACTTACGGACTTGTTTTATGGATGTGTTACAGGGTTTTCAAAGATGATGAAGAACATTTGTTCAGGTTTTGGAAATCGGCTTTGAGTACATTTATTCTGATGGTTATTTTGGCAGCGATTGCGATGCTGATTGGAGTTGGAATAAACTATTGGGATATTTATCAGGTAGAATCCTGAAGTTGTTTTGAGTGGAGAGACGTTTAGGCATATTAAAGAAATAAACTAAACATTTCTATTGTTTCTTTTTGGTCCGGGACACGCTGTCTATTCTTCCAGTTCCACTGCGGGTGTAAAAATATTAGCCATAGTGTCGGACTGGCGCCCCAGTGCTATGCCTAATATTTTTGTCCCGGCTGGGAACAGCTAAACTAGCTAGCGTAGCCCGACCTCAAAAATAAACCGCAATAAATGTCCATTTTATTTCTTTGATATGCCTTAAGAGTATATTTGGATTGATTTTTTGGGAATTTTACGAGATTTTCAAAACAGGCTTTCTAGGCATTTTAGAAACAACATAGCCAAATCTATGTGGGGAGAAAAATAACGAAGGAAGCATTTTTGAAAAGCCGTGGAAACCAAGATAAGTCGATTCAAACATACTCTAAAGGGTAATGTGAAAGATGCAAGGCTAATTTTGGATATTTCAGTTTACAAATGAATATTGCTATCACAACATGAGATATTTTCACAAGTAATTGGAAGCCAAGTCAAAACAACTCTAATCTCTTACTTAGCAATGGAAAGTTACGTTCGTGGCTTGAACTAAAGAATGAAAAGCTGATAAATTGGCTTTTGTAATTTGAGAAATGAGCTATTTCTTTTGAGAGTAAGATGGTATTGTTATTGCGATTTTTAGGGAATAAATCAGTTGTAAAAATATTCCTCCCTCAAAAATAGCTGATTTGAGCAATTTGAATCGCTAAAATCAGTTATTATTACTAATAAGTGCCTTGCTTTTTTCGTTTCTGAAAAAAAGTGATTTTCTTTATTGATAAATTCCGACTTTTCCTATCAATCTGACGCTTGTTTTGTTTAGATTGTAGTTCAATAATTCCAAATGATTTATTGTTATTTAATAGAACTAGATTTTTTGGGAGATTGACAAATAGATACTTCGCCTACGCAACTTTTACAAAGATACTGAAAACCTGATAGTTATGAGCCTGACTGTTCCGAATACCGCCAAAGCAATTTTGATTGGTGCAAGCCAATTCCCGAAAGATGATTCGCTCGTTTCCCTTCCGTTGGCACTTGCCAATATTGATAGGATTGCCGAGGCGATTTCTCAACCAAACATTTTGGGTGTTCCTCTGAATAATATTACCAAACTGGCAAATACCGAAGACAATGTGCAGATTCTGGAAGACATCTCCAGTATTTCGGAACAGGCAAAAGGTGCTCTAATAGTGTATGTCACAGGACATTTGGTTACTCGGAAAGGGCATCTGTATTTGGCAACTCCACACTCCTCCAGAAAAAAAATCCATATAAATGGAATTGCCCTTGACGAACTGATGGATATTATCAGCGAAACTTCGGCAGAGACTAAAATCATACTTTTCGATGTTTGCTATTCCACTTCCAACGAGGAAGATGTGGACGCTTCGATGGTGGAAGATGCGCTCAAATATTACGAAAGTGCTTATTCCCACACCTATATTATGGCATCTGCGCCCACAGCAAGCATGGATGGTTTCAATGGCTCTCAGAGAACATCTACTTTCACTTTCGCTTTGCTAGATGTGCTGGAGAATGGCATGGAAGAAGAACAGGAAGATATTAGTCTAACAGATTTGCATAAGGCAATGAAGTCGAAACTAGATGGGCAACACACGCTAAAAAGCAGTTCTACAACAGCTGAAAAGGTAAAAATTGCCTACAATACAAAATTTGTGGAGTTTACGGAATTACGAAGTCAGGCAGACCAGCTTTTCGAATCTCAAAACTTTCAACAGGCACTTACCAATTACAAGAAAGCAGGAAAACTTTTCGAGAAGAATAAAGAAGTCAGAAAGCGTAAGGAGTTTATAAAATTATTGATTCAGGGCGAAGAAGCATTCTCCAAAACCAAATACTCTGATGCCAAACAAGCATTTGAGTCTGCCAAAGAGTTGTTTGAATTCGATGTGGTTCAAAATAAAATCAACGATACCACACTCACAATTGCTAATAACTATTTCAAGAAAGAGAGTTATGATTTGGCGAGAGAGCATTATAAAGAGGTATTGTTGGAGTTGCCCAACAATGAGTTTGTGAGAGAACGGATTGAAAAATGCGACCACGAACTCCGGTTTATCGACTTGATTGACGAAGCCGACAAACTTTATTTCAAAGATGAGTTTGAAGAAGCCAAGAAAATGTATGAGGAAGCGTTGGAAATCCACTCTGACCGAAGGGCTTTGCAACGTTTGGAAGAATGTGAAAAGCTGATTCATAAGGCATCTTTGATTCGAGCAAAAATTAGGGAAGAGCAAAGTGAGAAAGTGGCGGGATTGAGTGAAGCCGAGCTCGAAAAGAGAGAAAAGGCATTGGAAGAGAAACTCCGAGTGGAGATTGAAAAAGACTTACGCAATAAGTTGCAAGCTGAATTGAGTCCGCAATTGAAAGAAGAATTGCAAGCCGAGATGAGGCAGAATATGGAGAACGATTTTGCCAAAACGATTTGGAGCAATGTTTCTTTGGCAAATAACATTGATGTTTATGATTTCTATCTTCAGTTCTACCCAAATCCGAAGTATGTTGCGAAGGCACAGAAAAGGCTGGACGAACTCCAAACAAAACATGAAGCACAAGCGCAAAAAGTAGCAGATTCAATCAAGAAAGCGGCTTCTCAATTCTCCAATCTCCAAAAAGAGGAGGAGGAGATTACAGAAAAAACAAAAGATGAGGATAATATAGAGGAAGTGGAAGCGGTTGACAGTCGCCCTGAAACGCCTGACGATATTCTGAAAATGCTGGAAGACAGCAATTCGCAGAAAAAACACAAACCTTTCATGACGGAGGAGAAGGGTGATAGTCATGTGAATAGCGATAAGCCACACGGAGTTCTGGAAGATATTGAAGCTCAATTTGGAAAAGAGGAAACCGAAGAAAAGGAGGAAGCAAAGAATACGGAAGAGCCGGAGGAAATCACTCCAACCGAAGCAGAAATTCTTGAAATAGAAGCGTCTGAAATAGAAACGCCCAAAGTTGAAGAGCCGAAGGTGGAAAAAGTAAAAGAAGTAGAAGAGCAAGTGATTCAGCGAGAGCCGACTCCAGAAGAGATTGAACGCTCGGAAAGCATGAGCAGGTTGGAACAACGCTTCAGAGAAATCGAAAAAGAACACGAACATGACGCTCCAAAAGAAGAAAGCAACTCCTCAAATGAAGTTGAGCAGGAAGAAAGTTATGTGAAAGTAGAAAGAGTTGAAGAGCCAAAAGCAGATAACTCTCACACAAAAGTTATTGAGAAAGAAGAGCTTACTGAATCTGTAAAAGAAGAGGAGAAAGTAGTGGAGCAACCTTCACGCACGTCAAATGATTCATCTACGACTCCGCTGGGAATGTCCTTGTCTGAGTCGGAAGAACTGACAGAAGATGCGTTATGGCAGAAAGTGACGGAGACAAATACGGTGGAGAGTTATAAATTTTATGTAGATAACACGCAAGAATCGGAACATTTGGTAGATGCTTACTACCAAATAAATAGGTTGAGCAAATTGACTCAAGCGAGTGAAGAGGAAGAAGATGACAATTCTGGTACTGTTTCTTTAGAAACCGAGGATGAGGAGAACAACCACAAAGTGAATGGTTCTTCCAACGGACATTCTACCGATAGTTACGAATACGCTTCTTACAATTACAACGGGAACTCTTCGGAAACGGAAACGGAAAAGCAAGAAGTGGAAGTAGAAGTAGAGGAAAAAGAGCCGGAAGCAGTAGATACGGAAGACCAGTCTCTTTGGGAGAAGGCAAGTTCGCACGATACGGTAAACGCCTACTACGAATATGTGGCAAACTCCAAAGCAAAAATGCACTTAGAGGAGGCGAAAAAGCGAATTAACGAACTGAAGGAAAATGCGCAAAACTCCGAGCAAGATGATTGGCAGAATGCAGAAATTGCCAACACAATTGATGGCTACAAGCTGTACATCAAAAAATACCCGCTGGGGAATTATTACGCAAAAGCAATGTTCAGAATTAGTGAATTGGAAGCGCAACACTAGAATCTGCATTATTTTTGACAAGAGAGCCTGGCTATTCAAAATAGTCAGGCTTTTTTATTGCTAAATCTCACGCTATTCTATTAAATCTAAAACCACTTTCCTCCCTTCAAAAACAAGAAGGAAAGTGGTTTTGGTTTAATCTAACTCTTTGGCATTTAGGTAGTATTCTTCTGTGATTGTTAAAAGGTAATTTCGAGCGAAATAACTTTCTAGTGGGCTTTTGTTATTTAAACTCAACTACTTAATTCTACTTTAAGACTCTAGAATTAAATACATTCAAATGGAAAATGGGTGTCTATCCGAGTGTAAAGTAGATATAAATAAGGTGTTTTTTGTACTGCGTTCTTCCAGAACGCTCTTGATAGATGCGTTCTGGAAGAACGCAGTACAAATTATTTAAACTAAATCCGCTTACATGTAAGTTCTAATCAAGAGTCCTAAAGTAGAACTAATGAGCGGATTCAATTCATTTTTTGCAACCATTTGCCACAAAATCATGTTACAGTAACTTATTTCCACAAGCATATTTCACCAAACAATCAGATGGGCAAGAAAAGAACAGCAGGGACTACGACCAACAAAGCAGATGAGAAATTAACTTTCCGAGAGAATTTCTCTGCACTCAAAACCTTACCAAAGTTCTTCAAGCTGATTTGGGCAACCAATCCTTGGATGGCTTTCGGAAACGTAATATTAAGGCTGTTCAAATCTGGTTTGCCATTGGCAATTTTATATGTCGGCAAGCTGATAATTGATGAAGTCATTCGGCTTTCCGCAGATGAAGGCAGTCGGCAATATTTATGGAAAATTTTGGCAATTGAGTTTGGATTAGTACTTCTGTCAGCAATTTTGAGTAGGGGAATTAGTTTATTGGATGCTCTTTTGGGCGATTTATTCGCCAATAAAACATCTATCATGCTGATTGAGAAATCTGCCACCTTGGATTTGCCTCAATTCGAAGATTCAAATTTCTACGATAAGCTGGAGCGAGCAAGAAGGCAAACCACTAGCCGAGTTGTACTCATGTCAGATGCGTTGACACAGGCGCAAGATTTAATTACGATTGCATTTTTAGCTGGCGGTTTGATTGCCTTTAATCCATGGCTGATTCTGATTTTGGTGGTGGCAGTTTTGCCTGTTTTTCTCAGTGAAACCTATTTCAACCAGCAATCTTATTCCCTAGTTCGCAGTTGGACACCCGAAAGGAGAGAGTTGGATTACCTCCGCTACATTGGAGCTTCTGATGAAACCGCCAAGGAAATTAAGATTTTCGGCTTGGCAGATTTTCTGAAAGAACGGTTCAGCAAAGTAGCCGATAGTTATTATCACGCCAACAAAAAGCTTTCCACAAAACGAGCTGGTTTTGCACTCATTTTCAACAGTTTAGGAGACGTAGGTTATTATATTGCCTACGTTTTCATCATTATCCAAGCAATTTCAGGGGAAATTACCATTGGAGATTTGACTTTTCTGGCGGGTTCTTTCAATCAAATGAGGAATTTACTGCAAGGTGTTCTATCGAGATTCTCCAACATTGCCCAAAGTGCGCTCTATCTACAAGACTTTTTCGATTTTCTGGAAATTGAACCCGCCATTCATTCTCCCAAAAACCCATTGGCATTGCCAACACAAATTAAGGAAGGTTTCGTTTTTGAAAACGTAGGATTCAAATACCCAAATACAGAAGTCTGGGCAAATCGGCATTTGTCATTTACCTTGAAAGTAGGAGAGAAGCTTGCTTTGGTTGGAGAAAATGGAGCAGGAAAAACCACGTTGGTAAAACTACTTGCTCGACTTTATGACCCGAACGAAGGCAGAATTTTATTGGATGGAGTCGATATTCGGGAATATGATATGGAAGAGTATAGGCAAAAAATCGGGGTAATCTTTCAGGATTTTGTCCGCTTCCAATTCAAGTTTTTCGAGAATGTAGCGATTGGGAAAATAGCCGAACGAGAAAATAGGCATCTGATTGAAAATGCTTCGGCATTGAGTCTGGCAGATTCTGTGGCAAATAATCTTCCAAAAAAGTATGACCAAATCCTCGGCAAACGCTTTGAAGGAGGCGTAGATTTATCGGGCGGACAATGGCAAAAAGTCGCCTTGGGAAGGGCTTACATGAGAAATGCGCAATTACTCATTCTCGATGAACCCACAGCCGCACTTGATGCGCGTGCAGAATATGAGGTTTTCCAACGCTTCTCGGAATTAACTGAAGGCAAAACAGCAGTCTTGATTTCCCACCGCTTTTCTACTGTCCGCATGGCAGATAGAATTCTGGTATTTTCTGGTGGGGAAATGGAGGAAATCGGCTCCCACGAAGAGTTGGTAGAGAAAAACGGAATTTACGCTGAACTATTCGCTCTACAAGCGGAAGGTTACAAATGATACGGTAATTTATTGAGGATGTACGTCTAAATGCAGAAAAGAGTCTTTTCGTATAATGCTTGCCTTTGGACATAAGGCACAAGTGGACACTTGCGCTATATTTAGTTTGATTGATTTTTTGAAAACTGCATTTAGACGTGCACCCTTTATTGATGCCGAAATGTTTTGATGAAAGAGAAAAATACTCATCACATTCATTATTCAGAAATAGGAATGTAATATTCCCAAAACCGCCTACTGAAGCAGGTGGCAATTGGTACAATCAATAAAGGAAACCGTGAAAACAGAAAAAAGGGGAAATTTGAAAACATCTATTCTCAAATTTCCCTTTTTTTAAATCGTAAATCGTAATTCTAAAATCTTAAATCAAAGATGTTTCTTCACAAAAGCTCCGTTGAAGCCTTTAGATTTTGCTTTCGTAATTTCCTTGCTGGCTTCTTCTGTAGATTTATGAGTCCCGAAAATCAGTCGGTAAACTCTCCTGTTATTTGCCCAACCAGATTGAATGAATATTGGTTGCAATCCCAACCCATGAGCTTCTTTCCCTACTTTTATGGCATCTTCAACATCTTCGTAAGAAGCAATTTGAACTCCATAGCCATTTGGCTTCATTTCTGTTCCCCAAACGCTATAAGTTTTACCAGAAGCGAACTTGCCAGAAACATTAGACGTAGTTTTGGTTGGAGTGGTGGAACTAGAACCAGTTTTCTTTGTGGTTGATGTTGAATTAGTTGGCTTTTTTGAAGAGGTCGATACAGTTTTAGTATCTTCTTTCTTCTTATTCTTTTTGCCGAAAATTTTCTTCACAATGCCTGCCACTCCTTTTACATCTTTGACAGTTTTTTCTGTTTGTTTGATGACATCAACTGTGTTGTCATCTTCCTTCTTAGCAACAGGCTTATCTTCCTCTTTGGGGATTGTCTTTGGTCTGTCTTTCTTAGGTGTATTTTTTACAATCGGCTCATCTTCAACTACTGCTCCCGATTTCACTATCTCGATTTCCACATCAGCCAAGCCATCTTTAATCATGTCAATTTTAGAAGCCGCTTTGAAAGACAAATCGACAATTCTACCTTTAGCAAATGGCCCACGGTCATTCACTTTCACTATAACTGCCTTACTATTTTTCCTGTTGGTAACTTTCAGCATAGTTCCATAAGGCAAAGTTCTATGTGCGCAGGTCATTTTAGAGGCGTAGTAAATCTCGCCACTCGCTGTTTTTTTCCCATTGAACTTAGAATGGTAATAAGATGCTTTTCCCCTTGCCTTATCGCCTACTTTTTGTGCGAAGCCAGAAACGTTCAGAATCAGAAAAGGAATTAGAATTGTTAAAATCTTGCTAGACATATAAATTTTAGTTTAGTTTTTGTCGAATTGAGAATTGCTATTAGGAGAAGATTCTGTATTTGACCGTGCGAAACATGTAATATTCGTCCTCGAAAAACACAGCATTGAGCGGATGCTTACGCTATATTTTATTAAGATTTTAGAATTTAAAGCATTTTTTTGAAAAATGAATCTACAAATTCCATTTTATTGAATGGCTGTAAATCTTCTACTCCTTCTCCTACACCAATGTATTTTACAGGAATTTTGAATTCATCTGAAATCCCGATAATTACACCGCCCTTGGCAGTTCCATCAAGCTTGGTAATTGCCATGGCGGTAACTTCCGTAGCCTTGGTAAACTCCCTGGCTTGCACAACTGCATTTTGCCCTGTGCTTCCATCCAAAACAAGCAAAACTTCGTGAGGTGCATCGGGAATAACTTTGGTCATTACCTTTTTGATTTTGGTAAGCTCGTTCATCAAGCTCACTTTAGTCTGCAAACGCCCAGCAGTGTCAATAATAATTACATCTGCATCCATTTCGCTCCCTTTTTGCACCGCTTCAAAGGCAACAGTTGCGGGTTGCACATTCATTCCCTTTGAAATTACTTCTGCTCCTACTCTTTCTCCCCAAATTTTGAGTTGGTCAACCGCTGCTGCCCGAAATGTATCTCCTGCTCCAAGCACCACTTTTTTGCCTTGCTTGACAAATTGAGCGGAAATTTTACCGATTGTGGTTGTTTTTCCTACTCCATTTACGCCAACCACCATAATTACATAAGGCTTTATGCCCGCAGGAATTTCGTAGCCACTTACATCTTCTGTTTTATTTTCGGAAAGTAAGCTGGCAATTTCTTCTCTCAAAATTCTGTCTAATTCAGAAGTATTGACATATTTGTCTTTAGCAACTCTTTCTTCAATTCGTTGAATTATTTTTAATGTGGTATCTACGCCAACATCGGAAGTAACAAGAATTTCTTCTAGTTCATCCAAGACTTCTTCATCTACCGTAGATTTACCGACAATTGCCTTTCCTAATTTGGAAAAGAAATTCTGATTAGTTTTCTCTAACCCTTTATCTAAGGTTTCTTTGTTTTCCTTTTTCTTGAAAAAATTTGAAAACTTCATTTTCAGTATAAATTTATGTAAAGGAGATGAAATGACCTTGCCCGAAAAAAGGAGTTATTATTGGGGCTAGTGCATTGAACCTCTTTTGACTATGGTTGCCAAATAGCAAATTGAAACTACTTTTACTTGACCTCCACCTCCTACAGTTGAAAGACTTTAAAAAAACATTGAAACAGTTATAAAAAAAATGGTAGTGTGAAAGAGGTAAGGCTACTCTATGGATAATTCGGCACAAGCGGACGCTTGCGCTATGGTTTTTATTTTGTTAGCCTTACCAGTTTATCACTACCAAAAAAAGCAGTTTTCTAATTTTGGACTTCGGACTCATGTCTTTGGATTATTAACAAAACAAGATACAAAAAAACCCCACAAAAATGCAGGGTTCATTAATTTTGCATAAATCATGAAGAAAAACTACTTCTTCATGATTTCGTTTACCTGATCCTCAGGAATAATCTCTTCTTTGAAAGTGTAAGCACCAGTCTTTTCGGACTTGATAGCTCTCACTACTTTGGCGTATTTTACTCCACCTTCTTTCTTCAGGGTTGCAACAACTTTCTTTGCCATAATTATTTAATTTCTCTGTGAACAGTATGCTTTCTCATAATTGGGTTGTATTTCTTCAACTCCAATCTTTCAGTTGTGTTTTTTCGGTTCTTCATAGATATGTATCTAGAAGTTCCTGGCAAGCCAGACTCTTTATGTTCTGTGCATTCCAAAATTACTTGTACTCTATTTCCTTTTGCTCTTTTCGCCATGATTCAAACTAATTTATACGTTAACACCGTTTTTCCTAGCGTTTTTCAAAACCTCAGAAATTCCTTTCTTGTTGATAGTTTTAAGCACATTAGTACAAACTTTCAGAGTGATGAATTTATCTTCCTCTGGAATGTAGAATTTCTTCTTGTGCAAGTTTGGCATAAACTTACGCTTTGTTTTGTTGTTGGCATGGGAAACATTGTTTCCTGACCTTGGTCTTTTGCCAGATATATCACAAACTTTAGACATTGTAGTATCGTTTTTTATTTCAAGGTTGCAAATATCATTATTCCCACTCAAATCTCAAAGCCTAATTAGCAATAAAGTGAAAAAAATATACTAAGTTTAGTAGTTAAGACTTCAATTGTGAAAAATAGCGCATGAAGTTTGCCTTATTTTCCACACTCATTCCAGACAAATAAAGTTTTTAATTACAAACGAATATGAAACACTTCTTTTATTCATTGCTTTTCTTGCTTATCGGCCCAAACTTGGTGGCTCAAACTCAAACTATGAAAGTAATGAGCGGAGTTCAGAATGAGGAAGGGTTTAAGCTTGTGGTGGCAGAAATGAACCCTAAATCAAAGCTTTTGGATGTGGTAAAAGTAATGGAGATAAAAAAGTATGGAAATCATGAGCATTTCAAAATCCCCAAAACAAATAGGGTTTTCGTAATTGCCATTCCTATCTCAGAAAACGTAGAAGAAGGCAAAGAAATTCCTAAGCTTATCAGCGGAAGTTCAGATTCTTGGAGTAGAAAGCATGCACTCATTCAACTTAACCATTACCCAAAGCTCCGATGGCGTTTTTCACTATACGCTTACCAATGTTCATTGGGAACACTCAGATTGAGATTGTTGTCAGGCACAATTTTATTCAGACTGAAAAAGAGACTGCCAAATCAATGACAGTCTCTTTTCAAGTTGAATAAGCAAATCTTATTCCTCTGTTTTTTTCTCTTCTTCTTTAGGAGCATCCTCTTCTTTCGCAACTTCTTCATCTCCTTTTGCAGCCTTAACCGCTTTGGCGATGGTTTCCTTTACGGAATCCAACACTTCAACTGTTTTTTCAACTACTGCTTCTTTTGCCACTTCAGTAGCCTCTTTTACTTTTTCAACAACTCCTTCTGCAACCTCTGTAGCTTCTTTTGCTACTTCGGCAACTTTCTTAGGAGCTTCAACCACTATTTCTTCTTTCACTTCTGGCTCAACTGGGTTGTCCTTAGAGATGAATAAAGCATGTCCGTCTTTCTTTTCTTTGTCTGCTTTCCAAGATTCGAATCTGCTATCGGCAGTTTCTTGGGAAATTGCCCCCTTGTTTACCCCAACTTGAAGGTGTTTTCTCATCATTACCCCTGCTTGAGACAATAGAGTTCTGACTGTGTCAGTTGGCTGTGCACCTTTCATTACCCAATGTAAAGCTCTTTCTTCGTGTAATTCAATCTTTACAGGTTCAAGATGCGGGTTGAAAGTTCCTAGTTTCTCAATGAATTTACCATCTCTAGGAGACCTTTCATCTGCAATCACGATACTGTAAATAGGCATTTTCTTTCTACCGTGCCTTGCTAATCTAATTTTTGTTGCCATAACTTATCAAAAGTTTAAAGTGAGGAACACGTCCTCGATTTTTTTTAAGATTGCAAAGATAGCAATAAAGAATTATGAATGAAGAATTATGAATGAAGAATTAGTAAAAATGCACAAAGATTGATTGCTGTAAGTGGAAGGAATTGTCTGATATTGTCATTTGGGTTCAATCGTTAATTTGGAAAAAACATTGTATTATTCTAATAAATCTTCGGTTGTTCTTTTGCAAGGAACGGAAAATAAATAGCATAGTACTTTCTCAGTAGGACTGCCCCTTTTTTCTTTTTGGTTCGGGACACGCTGTCTATTCTTCCAGTTCCACTGCGGGTGTAAATAATGTGCCATAGTGTCGGACTGGCGTTCCATCGGACTGGCGCACCAGTGCTATGCCACATTATTTTGTCCCGGCTGGAAACAGCTTGACTAACCAACGTGGTCCGACCTCAAAAATAAACTGCGATAATGTTACAAGTTATTATTAACTCGTTCCTTAATTCATATTTTACCATTTTTAATTC
>CAVSOI010000004.1:0-10332 GCA_963729615.1 uncultured Cytophagales bacterium | reverse complement strand
TTATTGTTGAATGGCAGAAAATATCCTGAAACTATAGTTGCAGCCGATAAGGTAATTGATTTAAGCCCAGACGATTATAGTGCCTATGTTTTCAAGGGAATTGCATTGACCCGATTAGGCAAGTTTAAAGAGGCAATTGTCGAATTAGATAAATCCACAGATTTGAGAATTAACAATACGGGTGGTTATCAGAACAAAGGAGTGGCTTACGGGCAATTGAAAGATTACACTTCTGCCTACAAAAACTTCGATTTGGCAGTAAAATATTCTAGTGGGAAAAATGCAAGTGTGTATTTGAGTATGGCTCAAACCATTCTGAAGCATGGCATGGAAGACGAGAAAATAAAGAAGAATAGAATGCAAACTGCTATCAATATTTTGCAACGAGTTTTGAAACTCACCCCAAACAACAAGCAAGCTTATCGGGGTTTGGCATTTGCGCACAATCAACTTGGCAATACGGATGCTGCACAGGAATTTCAACAACTTTCGCAGTAAAAGAGGTTTCATGAACCTTATTTCGGAAAAAATGACAATTAAATTGAGTTCGTTTTAAAAATATCTGCCATAATGGCTTATTTATCGAAGTAATCATTACTTTTGTTTATCAAATAAGGTAATAATTTCAAAATAGCACATAATTAGCGTCAAACCATTTTCTACAATATTATGAGTATGGATAGTATAGAGTTCCAATCAATTAAGCAACGTTTTGGCATCATTGGTAATTCATCAAAACTGATGATTGCCATCAGGAATGCAGTTTTGGTAGCTCCTACCGAAATTTCAATTCTTATAACTGGCGAAAGCGGAAGTGGAAAAGAGTCTTTTTCCAAAATTATCCACCAAATGAGTTCTCGTAAACATGGCGAGTTCATTGCCGTAAACTGTGGCGCAATTCCAGTCGGAACAATCGACTCCGAGCTTTTCGGACATGAAAAAGGCGCATTTACTGGCGCAACCGACTCCAGAAAAGGCTATTTTGAAGTAACCGATGGCGGAACAATTTTTTTGGATGAAATTGGGGAAATGCCTTTGGGAACGCAAGCAAGACTTTTGAGGGTTTTGGAAAATAACGAATTTATTCGTGTGGGTTCTTCCAAGACACAAAAAACAGATGTGCGAGTGGTTGCCGCCACAAATGTAGATTTGACAGAAAAAATTAAACAAGGGAAATTCCGAGAAGATTTATTTTACCGTTTAAGTGGAGTTCATATCATCGTGCCTCCACTTAGAGAACGTGGAGATGATATTCATTTGCTTTTCCGCAAATTTGCTTCTGATTTTTCCGAAGCTTACCGAACCAAGCCAATCTCGTTGGAGGAAGATGCTACGGAAGTTCTTTTGCGCTATCGTTTTCCTGGCAACATCCGACAACTCCGTAATTTGGTAAATCAGATTTCTGTGTTGGAGACAGAAACACGCACTATTTCCGCAGAAAAACTGCAGAAATTATTTGCCAAAAGGAAGTTCTAGCAATCTCCCCGCACTTAATTTCTAGCATGAGCAAGGTAGATTTGGATAGCCAAGGTGCAGGAAGTAATTATTCCGATAGAGATTTGCTCTACAAAATCCTATTCGATATGCGTTCGGAGGTGACAGAGTTAAAGAAAATCGTGCTTTCTATGCTCAAAACAGATGGTGAAACCGATGAGGAGCTGATGGAAAAACATGAGGATTTATTCCATAATATAGATGCAGAGCCCAGAACAAAAAGTGGCTACCAAAAAAACTATTCTTCGCAGAATGAAGATTTTAAAAGAAGCAATTCCTATTTGCTCAATCCAGTTGCCGAAGAAGAAAATCCGTACGAAAATGAGAAAATAGAAGACATAACCCACAGAGAAGAAGAAGAATCGCTTTCGCTTCAAGACAAAGAGAAAGAGTTCATTATCAAGGCTTTGAAGAAACATAATAACAGACGGAAATATGCGGCCGATGAATTAGGGATTTCCCAAAGGACACTTTATAGAAAAATCAAACAGTATGATATTGGCGAGTAATCAGAAATAAGCTAACTTGTACCAGAATTGATAAGTAGTCTGGCTTAAAAATATATTCCTATTTCTAATTCTTAACAATCTCATTTAGAGATAAGTACAAAAAAATAAATAGCACAACGTGCTTAGTTGCTCAAACTAAGATTAAATAATACTACTAAAATGCAAGATATTCTCAAAGAGTCTTCAGTTTTGAAAATAATATACGGCTATGAAACCATTCCCGTAGAGTCTTGGCTAGATTATGCTTATGCGCTGCTGATTGTTGCAGGTGCAGATGGCGTGGTTTCGGAGAGTGAAATGAGTTGGCTCGAAAGAGATTTTGCCAGAATTGTGGAAGCTCCCGATGGGTTCAGGAAAAAGATTAAGGAGTTTGATTGGGCAAATGCAGACTTAGACGAAATTCTGGATAGAATAAAAGTCAGTTTCCCTATGAATTACATTCGTGCCTTGGTCTATGATTCAATAAAAATGGCAATGGCAGATGAGGATTTTGATGACGATGAACGCTCTGCCGCAAGAAAAATCGCACTTACTTTAAATGTTCCTATTTACATTGCCAGAACTATTGAGGGCTTGGTAAGCACCGAAAAATCGGTTGGAGACATCAGAAAATCAATTTTTGAGATTGATGATGAAGCCATTGTGAAGCATCCGAATAGAAGCTTTGCGGACATACTTTTTAACCAAACATTTGCTTTGGGAATGAATGCCGATTTGCATCTGCAATATGGTTATGCACTTATGACTATTGCAGGAGCAGATGGCGAGGTGTCTGAAAAAGAAAAGACCTGGTATAAGAATGAATTTGCGCCACTTGCTAGAGTGCCTAAAGAAATTGTTGATAAAGTTATTAACTACAACTATAAAGTTGGAAATCTGAAACATATTTTCAGCAAAATTCAAGGAGAATTGTCTGTGAGTTTTAGTAAGACATTGCTCTATCATGCTATCAGAATGGCTCGTGCCGATACAATTTTTGCCAGTGAAGAGAAAACAATGGTGCAAGATGCTGCCAAATATTTGAATGTTCCGCCAGATATTGCCCAAACAATTCAGTATTTGGTAGATACCGAAGAGCGAATTGAGAAGATGAGGAAAACACTTTTTGGTGGAAAAATAGAGTAGGAGAGAAGTGGAAAATAGTAAGAAGGTAAAATAGAAAAGTAAAAAAGCAAAATCGCTATCTGAATCATAAAAATAGTTTCTCTACTTTCCCATCCTTTACTGATATAGAAAAAGCCTGATTTGTATTGTGCAAATCAGGCTTTTTCCATATAATTCGCCAATTCACAAATCCGCCAAATCGCTAATTCTGAAGCACAAATGCTCCCCAGAAATAAGGTTCAGGATATTTCTGTTTTAAGTGTAATTGCGCTTTTTGGAATGCGCTGATTCTGTCTCCAGACTGTAGGAAATTTGTGGCAAAGTTGTTCATCAATTGTTCGGTTGCCTCATCGCTTACTTTCCACAAGCTCATAATCAGCGATTTTGCTCCAGCTACCTGAAAAGCTCGTTGCAAACCATAAACTCCTTCTCC
Source organism: uncultured Cytophagales bacterium (assembly GCA_963729615.1). Classification (GTDB taxonomy): domain Bacteria; phylum Bacteroidota; class Bacteroidia; order Cytophagales; family Flammeovirgaceae; genus JBLIFI01. The sequence goes on along the minus strand of CAVSOI010000004.1, from coordinate 6,792 downwards.
CGATTTTGTTTCTCCCAATCCAGTTTCACAGGCACTCAAAACCACGATTTCAGTTCCGTTCATGTGCGGAATATTCGTGATTTCCTGAGCGGTCAGAATCCCATTATTATTTCCGTCAATTTGGTTGGAGTTTGCCAGTGCAAGTTCTGCATTGGCAAGCATTAAACCACCTCGCAACATCGGATTGTCTTTGGCTTGGCTCACTTCCACGCCAAATACTTTCCCATCTCCATATTCCTTCAGCTCTTCAATAAAAAACCCATGCGTGGCGAAATAGACTATTTTCTGATTGTTGATTGCTTCCTTAAAATTCTTTTCGGAAGCTTCATTCTGCACAAATTTTTTCACTTCATAATCATATTTTGAAAGTATGTATATACCATATTTTCAATTTCCTTCTTTGTGCCTGGCAAGAGGTGCAACTGTTCCGCTATTTCCATAATATGGGAAATTGGCCAATAATAGAATTGTTTTGTTGGTGAGGATTGGTTTCAAATTCTGAACTTCCTCAATCTGCCTTCCACTCGAAACGGAAATCACTTCCATTTCCTCAATCACATATTTTCCGCTTGGTTTCTTGAGCGTATTTACGTTCACTTGATTGAACGCACCATCAGACGAAAGGTAAATTCGTGTGGTTTTTTTGTCTAAACTTGCCTCTAGCTTTTGCCAGAACTGCGGGTAAGAATAATCATCGGCAATCTTGTTGGTAATTACCGTTCGGTAGAATTTGGTGTACTTCGTTTCGAGTTCATTGCCATTTTCCAGCAGAACCAAATCTGCGTGGTTTTTATGCGGATGTGCCACAATCAAGGCATATTGAATGTTTTCAGTCAGTTTTTTATCATATTTCGGGAGTTTGACTACTTCCACCGCTACCTCATTTGGCTTTGAGAATTGACTTGATTTTGTGGAAATCAGTGGTGGGAAATTCATAAGCCTTGGCAAATTCCGAAGACATTTTTATCAATTCCTTTTCGCTGTTTTGGCTTGCTTGTTCCAACGAATCCAAATTGATTCCCTCTTCTTGCAATTCCTCTTTCGATAAAGTATAGTAAAGTGAAAGTTGCTCTTTCTCATCGAGCCATTCGATATATTTTTTCTTCAAATTCTCATTTTCTCCATTCAAAATTTGGTTTTTCACTCTTTGGGTGGAGTTCAATAAAATGCCTTTTGTTTTCAGTTGGAGTGTGAACATTTCGGTAAGCAAATGCGGATGTTTTTCCTGATTCTCCACCGCAAAATTGTAGAACAACAAAAGTTTCGGGTGGATTTTCGCCCAATATTTCCCTTTTTCGTGTTCGTTCATTGAAAGGAAAAGTTTCTCGGTCATTTCCAATCTCTGCTCAGTCAACTTCTGAAATCCAACCGAAGCTTTATCGGCATCGCCTTTGTCCCACAGAATCAGCACTTGGTCTTCTCTGGCATCCAAATATTCTGGATGTTGCGTGCCGAGTGCATCTTTTCTGATATCAACCACTTTTTTGCTCAATTCCCAAGCTTTGTCCAATTCGCCTTGGTAGCGGAAATATTGCACCTGATTTCGCAAGGCACTTGCGTAAGTCGGGTTGTTTTCGCCCAATTTTTTGGCATAAATATCAACCGCTTCCTCCAAGTATTTCCCTGCTTCCTCGGTCTTGCCCATTTCCATGTAAAGCGAAGCCAAATGATTATATAAATACGCATCGGATTCAGTTTTGCCCAATTTCAGCTTTTTGTTTCTGCTATCCAGCAATTCCAAATAAGTTGCCTCTGCTTTTTCGTATTCTTTCAAACCTTGTTGAGTCAATGCCAAATTCACTTTGAAACCAAATAGTTTGTCAGATTTCTCATCAACTTCTTCGCCAATTTCAATACATTGCTTCAGCAGTTTTTCCGCTTTTTCCATTTGCCCAATCGACTGAAAAAGTAAAGCTTGGTTGTTGAGTGTGATTGCATAAGGCAAGCTTTCTTCTCCATAAAAGCCTTTTTGTACTTCCAAAGCGAGTTGAATGAGTTTTTCCGCTTCCAGAAATTTGCCCATGTCTTTATACAACACCGCCAAATTGTTCAACGATGCGCCTGTTGCAGGATGCGTTTCTCCCAAATTTTCTTGTCCTGATTTTCAAAGCTCTAACTGCCAATTGCTCAGAAACCGTATATCTTCCTCTTTTGTGCAAAAGCAAACTCAAATTCCCAAGCGTTTTGGAGTAGGCAAAATAATCTTGCGGAGAGAAACCAATTGTGCTAGCTTCCATTTTCAGGAGTTCGTCAAAAATCTTTTGTCTTCCCTTCTTTATCCTTAAATAATTGATTTACAACCGCATCTTCCACATTTGCTTCGCCAGAATTGTCAGCATAAAGCATCAGTGCAGAGAAAAATTTATAACCTGCCAGCTGATATTTCCCCACCGAATAAAGAGCCTCGCCCGTTCGGTTGTAATCCATTGCTCGCTCAAATGTAGACTTATTAGTTGTCCTCCAACTTAGCAACGCCTTCTATTGCACTGATTGCCAACGACTTATTTGCCGAACCCGATTTCCCGACAAACGAGGAATTGTCTGCCAAAGAGAACGCATAGGCAAAAGAGGTTGTGTCTGCTTCTGCCTGTTGCCTGTTGAGCAAATCTCCACCAGCATTTTTAGCATCGTCTTTATCTAAAACATCGTTTGCTTTGTCTTTAGCCTTTGGAGTAAGCCTTTTATTTGAGCCTGACTAGAAAAAGTGATGAGTATAAATGCGAGCAGTAATATGTATCTTTTCTTCATAAATAATTTTGTTTGGAGTTGTTCACAAATATAACAAAATCGGTGCAGAAGTAAAATTAGAGTGCTTTTAATCGGTCAAGGTTCGCTTTTTGGATTTCAAAATAGGATTTGAGAAGGATAGAATTAGATTGTTTTGAGATTGGATTTTCAACATGAAGTGCTTTTTTTCTTAGTTTTCAAATCTCATTTCCAAATTCTCACATTTTCCAATTAGTTAATTTTCCTCTTCCTTCTCCATAATCCAAAAGTTATTGAAACCTTCGCCCAATTGGATTCTGATGCGTTGGAATTGCATGAGTTCCAAAATTGCCAAGAAATTGAAAATGACAGCAATTTTATTTCTCTCCAAGCCAATTACTTCCTCAAAAGAAAGTCTTTTTTTCAGTTGGAGTTGGTCGAGGAGAAAGATTTTCTGCTCGGAAATGGTGTAAGGATAAGGCTTTACTTGATGCGTATGTTCATCTTTTTTGAGTGCAAATTTCTTCATCACTCGCTGGTAAACTTTAAGGATTTTGTATAAATCCAAATCTTGCAATTCAGCTTCTACATTGCTTGTTTCTGCCAGCTTTTTGAGTTCCTGTTTCAGGTTTCCACGCTTCTCTTTCTGCAACATATTTTCCTCTAAACCTTCCAATTCAGAAAGCACAGATTTGTATTTTTTGTACTCCAACAAATGTCTGACAAGTTCTTCTCTTGGGATCAATTTCATTTCCTTCCTCGTCTTTTTCCACTCTGGGAATCAGCATTTTGGCTTTAATTCGCATTAAGGTAGAAGCCACTAAAATAAATTCACTCGCCACATCCAAATCCATCTGCTCCAGCTGATGAATGTAATCCAAAAAGTCATTGGTAATCTTGGCAATCGGAATGTCATGAATGTCCAACTCGTCTCGCCTGATGAAAAACAACAGCAAGTCGAACGGACCTTCAAAATACGGAACTTTTACCTCGAAACTTTCCAAACTGATTTTTGATTTACGATGGACGAATTACGATTTCAGGTTGTTATACATTCGCTGCAACTACTCAGTTGGTAAATTGGTGAGATAGTGAGTTGGCGAATTGAAAATTTGAGTAATTCTAGCCTAAAGAACATCCGAGGATATGCTTTTATTTATTGCTGAATCGGTATTGGTAAACTGGTAAGGCTAATAAAGTAAAAACCATGGCGCAAGCTTCCGCTCAGTACCATTAAGTTAGTGTGAATTTGGTTCGAGCGTGGACGCTCGAACCAGCGTAAAACGCTGGCGCAGGTTCTTGAATGCAAGCCCAGTCTGAACCTGTGCCGAAAATGGAAATCAGTCTCCGGCCGGGTCACGCTGACTGAAGACGAATCTCCTTAACTTAACGGCATTGAGCTTCCGCTCAATACTATCAACTTAGTACTGAAAAGCGTTTTCAGCGCTTTTGGTTTGTAACTGGACGCAGCTAGAGCTACGTTCTACAGAACCGAAACCTTAAAATTACACCTGTTTTTGGTATAAAATTAGGTAGTGATAAACTAGTAAGGCTAACAAAATAAAAACCATAGCGCAAGCGTCCGCTTGTGCCGAATTATCCATAGAGTAGCCTTACCTCTTTCACACTACCTAAAATTAAACATATATTTTCCTGTTCTAAATATTTAATATATCTGATAACCAGTTACTTATGCAGTTTTGGACTGACTACTAAAGACTTTGTACAGTACATCGCATCAACACATCAACAAGTCATCAAATCAAACCCTCTTTTTTACTCGCCAAAATCTGTTGCCATTCGTTTGCGAGTATCTTCCAAATAAGTAGGAGTGAGGGTCTGCTTTTCGGGGAAATCCTCAATGTGAATTGTGGACGTTGGGAAAGCAAATCGCACACCCAATTCTTCTGCCAAACGGATGATTTGCAAGCATGATTTCCTGCTTTCCTTTCAGTTCTTGCGACCAATCGGGGACTTCAAAAAAGATGTAGAACATGATGTTCAAAGAGAAATCTCCGAAAGAATTCAATCGGATTTCCTTATAATCTTTTCGGGTTTTGGGGTGGTCCTCCACAATCTGATAAAGCCTTTCAATGAAAACCTCAATCAAATCGGGTGGAGTGTCGTAAGTGACAGCAAGTGTGGTATGGAATCTACGGTAAACCCGCAATCCCATATTGTCAATGGTCATGTCGGCAATTTTACCATTTGGAACGGAAACAACTGAGTTGTGAAATGTCTGGATTCTGGTGGAGCGAAATCCAACCTCAACCACACTTCCATCAATTCCGTCTGCCACAATCCAATCGCCAATAGTAAAAGGCCTGTCCACAAAAATCATGAGCGAGCCGAACAGGTTTTTGATGGTGTCTTGTGCCGCCAAAGCAAACGCCAAACCGCCAATGGAAATTCCTGCCAAAAGTCCTGTAATATCAAAATCCAAATTCTGCAGTACAAACAAAACGCCCGAAATAACCACAAAAATCTTGAGCACTTTCCTGACAAGCGGAATGAGTTGGTCGTCTAGCGTGGTTTCAGTTTTGTCGGTAACTTTCTCTAAATAATAGCAAATGACATCTACAAAACGATAGGCAAAAACAACCATCAATAGAGGGAAAATGATGGTAAAGAGTAATCTTACATAATGTCCCGTTTGTGGCGGAAGTTGCAGAACTGGCAGTAAAATGAACAAGAAAGAAGTTACTGCCAATGCGCTCAACGGACGGGCAACGGGCAACATTACATTTTTTGCCAGTTTTTTGTAACCCCACTTTATGAGCAAGTTTGAGAGCAGTTTTTCTACAATAAAAGTAAGGACTTTGTGGGCAATAAATCCAATCAACAAAAAGAGGATGATTCCGAAATGTTGCCATAAATACAATCCAAGGTACTTTTTAGTGCTTCCTTTGGAGAAATAATGGGCAATTTCCAATAATTTGTATGAACCAAAAGGATAAACCTCATTGAAAACAGCATTAATTTCATTTACGGTTTTCTCTGAATATAACCATTGATTGCCCACCTTCTCCACGTAAATCTGCGGATAGTCGGGCATGATAATGTATTTCTTGGCATTATTTGCGGTAGAATCTTGGTAATTTGCATCTTTGGGAATTGCATCTACATCTACGTAAAAACCCAATCCATCGTAAATTTGCTTGAGTCGGATTGCCAATTTCTCGGCTTCCTCCTGATTTAAACCTTTGGTATTCAGTGCTTTTACAGAGACTTGCGGATAGTAATTGTTTTTCTGTAAATTCTCTAAATGGGTAATTACCGTGCTTTGTGGCGAAGAAAGATTCGCTTTTTGTGCCGAAGCTGGGAAATATGCTAAAAGGACAAGCAGAAATGCCCATAAATTTCGGAAAATATGCTGTGTTCTCATTTTGAATTGTTACTTAGTTTGCAGTTTGACTTGAACTGCAAAGCTAAAAATATATAAGCGATGTGCGAATTGTAATTGCTTAATTGGCGAATTGTAAAATCCGATTATAAGCACGTTGTGCTATTTACTAGCGAAGGGTCGCACCCTTTATATTCCTATAAATGAGATTGTTAAGAACTAAAAACAGGAAAGTGTTTAAGCTAGACTACTTACTTTGTTCGATACTTAGTAACAGTAAAATAATAACCTGCACATCTCTCTTGTTTCTTTTTGGTCCGGGACACGCTGTCTATTCTTCCAATTCCATTGGGGCAATCCCATTGCGGGTATAAAAATCTCGCCATAGTGTCGGACTGGCATTCCATCGGACTGGCGTTCCAGTACTATGCTAGTTCCACTACGGCTACAATTTAGTTCTGGCCGGAAACGGCTTGACTAGCTCTAAAAATAAACTTCAATAAAATAGCAATTTATTTATTTCCCGTTCCTTAAACTTACACCTCTTTAGAGAACTCACATTTTCGGTTACTTTTGCAGGGAAATTAGTTTCAAAGTTAGAATTGAAGATAAAAAATGAAAAAACCTGCATTAGTTGCCATCATTTTGCTGGCAGTTTTCGGAATTGGTTATTTGGTAACTTTCTTGCCAAAAGACAACAATAATGGAGGCGGCAAAATGAAAACCGAGCCAAAATTCAGAAA
>CAVSOI010000003.1:0-657880 GCA_963729615.1 uncultured Cytophagales bacterium | reverse complement strand
CAATCTGATTGTTGCGTTTGGCTTTCTCTCTCGTCTTCGCTCCTGAACTCCCATTTAATGAATATAAGTTTATTTCCGACTACTGGTCGGTAAATGTAAAAATAAAATTTGGATTTGGAAGTTTTGGAAAAGAAAAACTTTGGCTACTCATCCTAGCGGTTCAATTGGCGAACGGCTGATTTAGTGATTTAGCGAATTAGAAAAATGGGGAATTCTTTCTTTTTCCATTAGTGTTCATAATCTCTAGTAGTATGATTTTCCTTGTACTCGTACCTAAAATAGTCATTCTCCAAAGGCTGAATTCCTTCTGAAGGGATTGGAGTTTCTGTCTCCAAATTGGCAAGATTTACTTTTTCTGTTACGTTTACAGACTTGAATCGATAGGCTAGGAAACTGCCGACTATTGCACCAATCAGGTGAGATTCCCAAGAAATACCTGGCTGATTTGGGATTAAACCTTGCCACATTCCGAAATACAGCACGGCTACGGAAAGTGAAATCCCCAAAGATTTGGAGTCTTTCCTGAATGCTCCGTTAAAGAATAGAAAACCTGCAAAGGCGTAAATCAATCCACTTGCTCCGATATGGTAAATTTTGACATAGCCTAAACCATTGAACTCTCCGCCCCGAGCAAAAAGCCAAATACCAATTCCCGTGAGTAAATAGCTTTGGAAAAGCACGGGTTTGGCGATTTTTGGATAAAAATAGAATAAACTTCCGCACAGAAGCAGGAAAGAGGGCGTGTTGGAGAACAAATGGGGAATTCCGCCATGAAGAAATGGCATGAAGAAAATTCCTGCCAAGCCATAAATGCTTCTTGGGTAAACGCCTAGTTCGTGGAAATCTTTCTGTAGAAAAATCTCCAAAATTTCTATTGCCCAAAATAGGAGAATAAAGAGAATCGGGATTTTTATGCGCTCTAGGAATTTCATAAATAGCAACAAACTGATGTCATAAAACTAGAAAACATTCAATCTATACATTTGCAGGCTTTAATCTAGCTTTGATTTGCAAAGATAAATAGAAAGATTTTGCCGATGGGAAATCAAACCTTCAAAACGGAGAAATAGACTTTTCAAAAATTAAATACTGCAACGGAGAATTTTCGATTTCGGCAATGAGAGAGAAAACTTGAATTTTGGCAAGGATTATTCTGATGACTAAGTAAGTGGATAAAATTAGCCTTATATCTGAATGTTTCAACTACGATTTTAGGGAAAGATGTAGTTTCTACCAAAGCAGACTTTTCATCAGCAAGTGGGTAAAGTTCCTGAAAATCTTGTTTTAGCCTTTGAAATTACGCAAAAATCTGATAATCATTTATTTATCTTTTTTCTTGCTACCTTTTATTTGTGTTTTGCTACTTAGACCACTACAGCACTTTCCAAAAGCTGAATTGTTCCTGCATCGGCATCAATTTCTGCTTCTAAGCCAATTGGCAAAGTAAACTTCTCGGTAATATGCCCAAACATTGCCCCGTAATAAGTGGGAATATTCAATGGTTTGAGGTTATTTTCCAAAACCTGCTCCAATGTCAATGCCCTTTCAGGAGTTTCCGCTTCGCATTTTCGGCATTTTCCGAACACAAAACCTTTTATGCTATCCAAAACTCCAGCCAGTTTTAGTTGGGTAAGCATTCTGTCAACCCTATAAGGTTCTTCGGCAATTTCTTCTACGAAAAGAATCTTATCTGACCAATCAGGCAAATAATCGCTCCCTATAATGCTGGTAAGCACAGTTAGGTTGGTGGCGATAATTCTTCCTTTGGCTTTTCCGCTAGTGATTGTATAATAATGTTCAACCTCATCGGGAGGTAGATTTTCCATAAATACTTTTTCTCCTTTCATGGCAACTTTCTCAAAATTCTCAATAGAGAATCTGTCCCAAGAAGAATAGCCCATTAAGCCATGAAATGTAACGAGTCCTGTTTCTTTGTAAATCGCTGTCAGTAACGAGGTTATATCGCTGAATCCTGAAAATACTTTTGGATTTTGAGCGATGAGTTGATAGTCGATTTTGTCTAGCAATCTGGCGCATCCCCAACCGCCACGCATGGAAATGATTCCGTCTATTTTATCATTTCTGAAAGTTTCATTCACTTCGTTGGCACGAAATTCATCTGTACCAGAAAAATAGCCGTATTGCGTGTAAACGCTTTTTCCGAAATAAGCATTGAAGCCTAGTTTATCTGCTTGTTTTTCTACATTTTCTATCACAGATTTGTCGTAATTTGTTCCCGCTGGGCAAATAAATGCCACAGTATCTCCTTTCTTCAAGGCTTTGGGCTTAATGAGTTTCAGGGAGACAACAGATTTGGACTCATGAGGAGTGCAACCAAGAAATCCTGTACTGGCGATGCTGGCAACTCCCAGTTTTTTGAGGAAATCTCTTCGATTGTTTGCAGGCATAATGTAGGAAATGTATTTAGGGTGGCGTGAAACATGTAAGGCTATGGAGTTCAAAAATATAAGCGTGGACGCTTGTACTGAGGTTCGAGCATTACTACTTTAACACTACCGTATTTAGAGTATGTTTGAATCGACTTATTTTTGGTTTCTACGGCTTTTCAAAAATGCTTTCTTCGTTATTTTCTCCCCACATAGCTTTGGCTACGTGTTTCTGAAATGCCTAGAAAGTTTGTTTTGAAAATCTCGTAAAATTCCCAAAAAATCAATCCAAACATACTTTTAGGAACGGGAAATAAATAAACTACTATTTTATTGAAGTTTATTTTTAGAGCTAGTCTAGCCGTTCCCGGCCGGGACTAAAAAGTTTGGCATAGCACTGGTGCGCCAGTCCGATGGTGCGCCAGTCCGATGGTGCGCCAGTCCGATGGAACGCCAGTCCGACACTACGGCAAACTATTTTATACCCGCAATGGAATTGCCGCAATGGGATTGCCCCAATGGAATTGGAAGAATAGACAGCGTGTCCCTGACCAAAAAGAAGCGAGGGGCAGTCCCACTGAGAAAAAGTAGCACTTTATTTAATTTCCGTTCCTTAGAGACTAGAGATTTTTTTATTTTACTTTATGAGTAGCAAATCATAATCATAAAGTAATATATTCTCTTGAAATTATGCAAATGTACTATTTACTTCCTTACATTCATATCAACTTCCAACATTCTGCCGAGCATTACGGAAACATAAGTTCCCAATGTTTTGAAGATAATCATGTCATTTTCATCGTACTGATTGGGTGTTGTATGCTGAATTGCCATAATTCCGAGTTGTTTATCTACGATTTTCAAAGGCAAATAAATTTGGGAATAATTCATTCCATCCTTTTTGAGTTCGATATCGGCAATGTAATTTTTACATTCTTTTTCTAAATCACCTATAATAATTTCATTTTTGTTGTGCCAACACCAAATCATTAGGCTATTGTCCTCATCATAATCCACATAATCTCGGTAGAATCTGATGGTATTTGCCTTCTTGAAAATATTTAAATCGAGCCTTCTTTTCAAATCATTCGGAATGCCAATTGTGAAGCTTGTATATTCTATGATTTCATCTAAGTAATTCCCGATTGTTTGCCCAGCTCTTACCAAATCATCTGACATAATGATATTTTTGCCAATTGCCGTGAGCAACTTCATGTCTTCGTAAGACTTTTCTACTGAACTTTTCTGCTCGGCAATTTCTTTAGTCGCTTCTCTGAGACTTTCAGCTTGCTCCAAAATCTCTTTTTTCTGCAATTCTAATAGGTCATTTTTCTCGGTCAACTCGTTGGTTCTCGCTTGGATTACACTTTCCAATTTGTGTTTTTCTCGTACCAATCGCCAAGTGTTTAGCCTGATGAAAGCCCAAACAATTCCGGCCGCCAATAAGGCAAATATGGCATAAGCCCACCATTTTTTATACCAGATTTTATCAACTTCCAGCTCAAAAACCAATGGGGCGCTCCACTTATAGCCTCCTTTTTGTCTTGCCCTAATTTCTAAAATGTATTTTCCTTCCGGAATATGTTCCACCTCAAAGGTTGTTTCTTTGCCAACCTTACGGATTTTGGAAAAAGAATCCTTCTCTAACTCATTCTCATCGTTGAGCGTGTAATTATTGCCATTCCCGTCTTCATCCCAAGAAGGAGCGTGGTCGGGTTTTTTGAGCCCGCTTGTTTTCCTCAACCTTGTTTGGTAGGTAATTCCTAGCCAGGATAAGCCAAAGATTGGTAATCTATAGAAAAATGGATGTCATTTGAGAAAATACTGAGATTCTTGTCTTTTAAACTAATGTTTTTGCCGTTGACTCTTACTGAAAGTAAGGTAGGTTTCGGGGTAGGTTTTGGCGATGGATTTGGTTCTTGCGAAATGACCACGCCTTCCGATGTTCCGACCCAGACCCGTTGGTTTTGGTCTGTCATCAGACATCTATAATTCATGATTTTTGTAGGCAATCCGCTAGATTCCTCGAATTTCATCACGTTTCCGTCCTTCAATCTCAACAAACCTTCGGTGGCGGTGGCAATCCAAAGAGAGTTGTCTGCTGTCATGGTAAGCCCTCTAATCTGTACGTTTTCATATTCTTCTCCTAAATCAATCTTTTTCATTCTTTCCGACCTGTACTTGAACAGCCCGTAAGTGGTTGCCAGCCAGATGTTATCTACTGAATCAATCACTAAATCTTGTACCTCGAATGGGTCTTCACCTTGAACAGGGAGTTGTACGCTTAGGTTAAGAAAAGCATCCGTTTTTTCGTGGTATCTATACAAGTACGTTTCTTTGCCGATTCCACCGAAAAATAAAATCCCCTGCATATTCTGTTTCCCAACCAAAATTTGATTGGCAATTCCTTTTTCTGCTCCGTATTCAGTCATTTGTATTATGCCAGTTTCTTCATCCACAACTGCTCTGGCTACACCGTTTATGGGCGAATAATCTGGTTTTTGGCAAATCCATGCGGAACTTCCATCGCTGAACATATAGGAAATACTTCCTCCTCTTCCACTTAAATCAAGTCGTTCGGAAGGCGTTTCGTAAGTGTTTATATAGAAAACCTCGCCTTGTGCCGTGCCTACCCAAACTCTTCCTGCATCTGCGGCAACGCTAGAAACTACGCCTTCTTTAATTGGAATCGAAATAGGTTCTGCGCCTTCTTCTTCTGCAGATATATGAAAAACCGCTCCCAAACTGAGATAAATGTCTCCATTTATGGATTGTGTGATTGCCGTGGCACCAACGCTGGGGAAACCAGGAGAGACTTTTCCGAAGAAACGGGTTTGCAAAAGTCCTAAGCCTTTGTCGGAAGCAAGCCATAAATCGCCATTTTCTGCCACAAAAGCATTTCTGATATTCTGAAATGGAAATTCTTTTCCTGCTTCCATGTCATAACCCAAAACTGGAGACATACTTCGGTTTCCTGCAAAATCTTTCGTGACTTTGAACAAGCCAGAGCCTGGAGTGGAGAAATAGAGTTCTTTGTTGGGCAAATTGACAATTTTGGAAATATCCAACGGAATATACGGGAAGTTTTGAACCCGAGCTGAACTTCTGTTCTTGCTGTTGTATCTGATTTCCTGAAAGCCACTTCCTACGACCCAAAGCACGCCATCGCCTTGGTATTTGATATCCTCAATATTTTCTTTTTTCCTTCCCGTGCTAGATTCTCGGACGATGTCTAACGACTCATCGTAAAAGAATAGAAGTCCTGGTTGTGAGGCAATTAGGATTGTGCCATGTTCGTCTTCCGCAAAGCTGAAGTGGGAATCAGATTTGCCCGTGGCGTTTCTTTCGCCCATCTCGTAGTGCTTCAGTTTGCCGTTTTTCCACAGAGAAACTCTGCCTTTGGGTTGGCTAATCCAAATTCTACCTTTGCTGTCTTCAAAAAGTTTATTTGGATAGAGTAGTGTGGAATCAGAAGATAGAATATTTCCTTGCACCAGTTGCTTAATGATTACAGTATCTTTTCTGCTTTCAATCTCGTGAACACCAAAATCGCTACTGACAAGCATTTTGCCATCTTTTTTCATCAGAAGATAGCGCATATACTCACTCCGCAATCCTTTGGAAAACCGCACGAATTCTTTTCCATCATATCGAATCAGCCCGGCATCTGAGGCAATCCAGATGTAACCAATTTCATCTTGAACGATGGCGCGAATGCTATTGGTGGGGAGTCCGTTTTTTGTAGTGTATTGAGTTACCTTGAATTGGTTTGCACGAACCAATTCAACAAAGAATAAAACCAGCAATATTGAAACAAAATATTTTGCTAAATGTCTGAATTTCATTCTTTAGAAGTAAATATAGATTGCCTGATAACTACTCAGTTGGCGAATTGGTGGATTAGCGAGTTGGCGAATTAAAAAATTGAGCGATTCTAGCCTATAAAACAGCATATTGTCTTATTTTTTCTATTTTCATACATATTGTACTATTTCTTACTCAGGTTCTTTTATTGTACTATTCAAAGAATATTTGGCTAATTTGAGTACTTATCCAAATTATTTCGATTATAAAAAATCTAATTCTATTTGAAAGTTACATTTAAATTCTTCGTACAATTTACAACACATTGGAAATCAATAATTTAAACAACCTGAGTAGTTACATTGCCTATTGTGTCTATTTTCTATGAAATAAGTTATTTGAAGAAAAAACGGAAACTTACCAAACTCATAAAGATAGTAAACAAGTTTCAAACTTACGAGGAAATCGTAATTACGGGTGGAAAATCTCTTAATAATAGGCTTGATGAACACAAATAATTCAAATCGTACATCGTAATTCGTACATCCTATTATCAACCACCTTTCAATCGGGTAATGTTGGGTTTCGCATTATGCTTCGGTTTTCCGCCAATGGGAACTCCGAAGAAAGCAACTGCTCGGTTATATTGGTTGGTTACGTAAATTACCATGTTGTTGTTGAACGATTTGCTCTTCACAATCTGAATATCAATCGAAGTGTTTTTCTCCTGTTCGCTAATTGGGTGTTTGCTCGAAACCCATACATTATCTCCAGAAACCTGCGCTTTTTCCCTGAATTTAGAGACTGAATAAAGCAAAATACTTCCGTCTCCGTCAAAATCAAAATTGTGTTGCTGTATGGAAATTACATCTTCGGTTACGTAAGGGTAAATGTGCATGATTGAACCTGAATTAGATTCCATTCTGATTGAGTATTCGTAGGTAAAGCCGTTTAAACCATCTACGGGCAGGTTTTCATCGGGACTTGTGCTTACAAAATAGTGATATAAGTTTCCATCGTCTCCGCTCAAACCATCGGCAATGATTTTGAAAACGTAGCCTTTCATCTGAAATTGTTCGGTAATTTCTCCTTCTTTCGGATTGAATGGTCCGAAAGTGTGCCATTTGCCATCAAGTTCTTCCGAGGCTCCAAAAACCTTTGAAGCCAACAATGCGCCACTATGGTAATTTCCTTTTGGGTCAACTTCTTGTGCATCTTTGTTGGAGTGAACGCCTTGCCCGCCATAAACCGAAAAGCGTGTTTTCGTGTTGAAATCGCTTTTGTTCTCATCCAGCTTTCCGCCTGTGTCTGGGTCGAAAATTCTTATATAAAATCGTTGTGTATAAGTGTGCGGAAGAATGAAAAAGAAGGTTTGGCTGAAGTCATCGTCTCCCCAAGAAGTGTCGCTTTCTTTGCCAAAAGTAATTAGTTGACTAATGTTTTCTTCCTCGCTGGGGAATCTTTGGGCGTGAGATATATTGCTGAAAATCAATAGATTGAGAATCAGTATTATAAATTGAATCAGTCGTGTTTTCTTTCTAGTCATAGCAACTTTTCATATTTCTTTAGAGTATGTTTGGATTGATTTTTTTGGGAATTTCTCGAAATTTTCAGAACAGGCTTTCTAGGCATTTTTGAAAAGCCGTAGAAACCAAAAATAAGTCGATTCAAACATACTCTTAATGCCCTACTCAATCCACTTTTATTTTCTGCATTCCGCAAATTTGCTTTCTCTCTCCATTCCCGTTTTCTCCAGCCACAATCATTCGGATTTCGTAATCTCCTGCCTTTTCATATTGATGATGCGCAAGCGGATTCATGTCCCCACACTTGAAATTGCCATCTCCAAAATCCCAATAGTAATTTTTTATCTGGATTGAGTTGTCGATAAACGATTCACTTGCATCAAAATAAAACTGCTTGTTTTCCAGCTTTTGGATATTGAAAATCGCAAAATTGGAAACATCTACTTTATGGTAAGTCGTATCTGTCAATAGTGTTTTACCAACAAAGGATTTTGCCAAAAGTGTAATCGTGTATTTTCCATAGCCTTTATAGCAATGTTGGATTTTATTTCCTATTTTCTTATTTCCGTCTCCCATTAACCATAGAAAAGTGGTGGTTGGAGTATTTGCAGAAAGCGAATTGGTCAAATCTGCATTGATGCAGTAGAAATCTTTATCATAAATTTTACATTCTCCTGAAAAATCAGCAAAAATCTTAGTCACATTACATTTGTCCTGAGCGATTGCAGAATAGCCAGAAAACAGTATGCCTGTCATAAGAATGACTAGATTCTGTAAAGTAACTTGTTCAATTTTTAATCTTAATAGAATCATTTCTTACAAATTAAACCAATTATAATGCAACATTATCCAAAAGCTATCTCCATAATCACAACAATTGTAAAGCAAGTTAACAATAAATCATAATGAAAGATCCCACTCTCTATTTAAGAAAGTGGGATCTTTGGTAAATAAGTACAAGTACAAAATAGAAAGTCGGATGGCAGATGCCATAGCAAAATACCCCAATTATGAGTTATGTATTTGATAAGTACAATTATTGATTGGGGAAATGAAGAATTAAGAATGAAGAATTAAAAATGAAGAATTAAAAATGAATTAAGTAACTGTTAATCAACAACTTAGTGTTGCTTTATTTAGTCAAAATATTGACATACAGTTTTTAATTAAGTCTAAAAATAGTGCAATACATTAAATCTTAATTTTTGACTATACTTAAAAAAATACAGTTAACCTGCTGATAATCAGATTTTTAAACCCATTATTCAGGTAAAATAGGAAATTATGTATTGGTAATCAGCATCTTACAAAAGATAAGATGTTACGATAATTTCGTCTGACTACTTAACATTGCCAAAATCAATCCTTGATAAAAGGATAATCTTTCTGTACGTACACATCCGTATATATTTCCGTAGGTTCTGGCCAAGGAGATTCTTCGGCAAAATCCACACATTCTTTCACGAGTTCCTTGGATTTTTTTTCGATTGCTTTCAGTTCTTCCTCCGTGGCATATTTCTTCTCCAAAATCGTTTTTCTTACTTGCTCAATTGGGTCTTGCGCTTTGTAGTCAGAAAGTTCTTCTTTAGTTCTGTATTTCGCTGGGTCAGACATGGAATGCCCTTTGAAACGATAAGTTCTGAATTCTAGCAAAGTTGGGCCTTCGCCACTTCTGGCTCTTTCGGCTGCTTCGGCAACGGCAACATGCACATCTTCTACGCTCATGGCATTTACTGGGCGAGAAGGCATGTCGTAGCTTTCTCCCAAAGTATGCAATTCGGTTACGTTGGATGTCCTTTCTACGGAAGTTCCCATGGCATAACCATTATTCTCAATCACGAATATTACTGGCAATTTCCAAGTCATTGCCATATTCAAAGCTTCGTGGAAAGCTCCTTGACGAACTGCGCCATCGCCCATGAAACAGATGCAAAGGTTTTTCGTGCCATTATATTTCTCGGCAAAGGCAATTCCTGCTCCCAAAGGAATCTGTCCGCCCACAATTCCGTGTCCGCCAATGAAATTTACTGATTTGTCGAACAAGTGCATGGAGCCGCCTTTCCCTTTCGAGCAACCCGTGGCTTTGCCGAAAAGCTCTGCCATAATTGCTTTCGGGTCAGACCCCAATGCCAACGGATGTCCGTGGTCTCGGTAAGCGGTAATCCACTTATCGTCTTTTTCCAAAGCAGTTGCCGCCCCAGAAACACACGCTTCCTGACCTATATATAGGTGGCAGAAACCACGGATTTTCTGCTGTCCGTAAAGTTGCCCAGATTTCTCCTCGAATTTCCTGATGAAATACATATTCTCGAACCAAAACATATAGTCCTCTTTCGAGAAAGTTTCTTTTTCCGATTTCTTGGAAGATTTAGCCATAAGTACAAGTAAAAAATAGAAAGATAGTAGAATAGTAAAGTAATTTTCTGAATATTAGCTCTTCACAAGAAAAGAATATTGTCAGTTAAATCTTTACACGTAGTTATTGTTGAATTATTGAGTTTTATGAAGTGGTTGTCAAGTCATGAAATCCACATACTGCTTTTAAAGTTATCTTTTGTTATGCTCTAAAACCAAAGTGATTTTAGAGCCTTTTTGTTTGAGTTAACAAATATGCTTTAGTACATGACAAAAATTAAGTGAATCCCTCGGAGTGGTTCCGCAATGGAATTGGTTAGACCCTGCGAGAGGTTGAACGATTACCTCCAAGAAGCCTATTTGTAAAAAATTTCATGTACTTAGCAAATATGCTATAAAATTGTGTAAATCCTAGAATTCGGCTTGCGAAAACGAATGTGGAGATTATTATTGACTCATGTTACGCAACATGTTTGTTTTACAGAGGACATTTTTTATTTGAGGGTAATTTTTGGTTAGATGGTTAGATGGTTAGATGGTTAGATGGCTAGATGGCTAGATGGTTGGATGGTTGGATGGCTAGTGCATCAATCCCTAAGTTTATACCAATTATGAGTTATGTATTTGATAAGTACAATCATGGATTGGGGAAATTAAAAATTAAGAATTAAGAATGATTTAAGTATTTGGTAATCAATAATTTGTAATTATTATATTTCAGCAAATAATTACTATATTTTTTTGATTAAATCTAAGAAAAATACAATTCAGTAAGTCTTAAATTTTGACTACCCTAGAAACAACACAGTTAACTTGCTGAAAACCAAATATTTAAACCCATTATTCGGGTATTATAGAATTTGCTATACGATGTTCAAGCGTGGACGCTCGAACCAAATTCACACTAACTTAATGGCATTGAGCGGACGCTGTGCTATGATTTTTATTTTGTTAACCTTACCAGTTTATCACTACCATGATTTTTCGACCTAAAACTGAAAGTAGATAAACGGCTGACTTTCTGAGGTTTTCAGTTGGAACAGCAACAATGCCAACAGCACGATTGCCGTGGCTTTGGCAAAATCGGGGGCATGTCGGAAGTAATCTTGTAAGTCTTTTTTCCAAGCTGAAGGAAGCCAATGAAGTAAGAAGCCTAGCAAAATCACGGCAAAAACCTTTGCGTAGCCAGCCAACATTTCGGGAATCAGTTCGGGATGGAAAGCAAAAGCCATTTGGTATAAAACCTGCTTCACTTTTGTCATATCGCTGGCTCGGAAGAAAATCCAGCAGAAACAGACAAAATGGAAGGTAATTGCCCCCGTTACAAAATTATAGATTGGATGTGATTTTCTGCTTTTGGAATTAGTCAGTTCCATCCATAATTTGTGAACTGCCAAGGCGACTCCGTGCAATGCGCCCCAAATAATGAATCTGATGTGCGCTCCGTGCCATAATCCGCCCAAAAACATGGTAATGAATAGAAAGAGATAGGTTTTGAATCTCCCTTTTCGGTTTCCGCCCATTGAAATATATAGATAATCTCTGAGCCAAGTGGAGAGGGAAATATGCCACCTTCGCCAAAAATCTGTAATGCTAACTGCTTTGTAGGGCGAGTTGAAATTGAGTGGCAAACGGAAAGCCCAACAACAAAGACACTCCGATTGCAATGTCTGTATAACCAGAAAAATCGCAATAGATTTGGATTGCGTAGCCATAAGTTGCCATCAGGTTTTCAAAACCCGAATAGCTACTGGGTTCTGAAAAAATCCTATCTACGAAGTTGACCGAAATGTAATCGGAAATGACGATTTTCTTGAATAACCCTGCCAGAATCAGGTAAATGGCTCGGGAATATTCCTTTTCTTCAAGCTTGAATGGCTCGTAAATTTGAGGAACAAAATCTGCCGCCCTCACAATTGGCCCTGCGACAAGTTGTGGAAAAAAGCTGACGAAAAAGGCGAAATCCAATATGTTTTTTACTGGTTTCACATCGCCTCTATAAATATCTACGGAATAGCTGATTGTTTGGAATGTGTAAAAGGAAATCCCCACAGGCAAGGCTATTTTGAGAATGTCTGCTTCCGTTCCGAGCAAACTATTCAGGCCAAGAGCCAAAAAGTTAGTGGTTCGTAAATCTGTCAGGAAAGTGGTGTTGAGCAAGTCGGTAAAGAAAAATGCGTATTTGAAATAAGCTAAAACCGATAAGTTCACGAAAACACTCAATCCAACCAGCCATTTACGCTTTTTTTGGTCGGTGGAGTTGAAAATTGCGCCACCAATGTAATAATCCACAATGGTAGAGAATATGAGGAGCAGGAAATAATAACCGCTCGAAAGGTAATAAAAGTAGATGCTGAAAGCCAAAAGGCAGTAATTCCGCAGATTGATTTTTTGGGAATTGAAGGTGTAGAACAGAATCAGGAAACTGAAATAAACCCAAAATATGCCATTTGTGAATAGCAAAGGCTGGCTTTCGTTATAAAGAAACTGTTCGAGCATTTTAGGAATGTACGATTTTGGAAGTACGTTTTACGATTTCAGAAGGAATTGAGACTTTCTGCTAGAGAGAATAATTAAGCACATTGTGCTATTTAAGTAGTACAATGTCTTTAGTCGCAAGTCCAAAGCAGTTCAAATAACTGATAATGAAATACTTATAAAAAATGGTACTAAAAATGTAAAGTATGTTGGCTAAAATTTTGATTACCAATTAGAAAAAGCTCTATTTTTTTAGTCAGAAACAGGGCTTTTATATGCAAAAATCATCAACATACTTTGTGTGTTCAGTACCCAGATTTGGCGGTGCTAATTAACGACTCGAACCTTTCGAATTACCCGAACTCGCTATGTTTTATACACCGTGTTGTGTGGCGTTATTTTTTCTTCGTTTCACACTATAAACTACTCCTATTATCAAACCAATTAGTCCGCCTAAATAACTGAAATTATGCATAGAACCTTACCATAACAAAACTATCATAATCGATTAAGTTTTCGGGTAAATTCCAGTTCGGGCGATTTTCTGTTAGGAATAGTTTCCCATATCCAAGCCCAATTATTCCTGTTAATAAAGCTATTCTAGTTGTCAACAGAAACGCTTTCAATGTTATTTTGAACATCTTTTTTCCAGTTTTATGAATTAGTCCTACCAATCCAAGAATAATCCCAATAATCATTCCGAACCACCAAGTTGCTAAAGTTCCAACAATACTTGCTCCAAATCTTGGGTTCTCTAATAGAATTTCGGGGTTTCTTTCTGTTCCAATATTTTGTCCTAATCCCCAGTTTTCAAGTCCAAATTGAATGAACTTAAATTTTGTGTAATATTCATTGGAAATAGAGTAGGTGATTTGGTCGTGTAATATTCCATAAATTCCGCCTAATATTGGAGCAATAATTAAAATCAATATTAGGGCAACAAATTTATTCATTGATATTGGTTTAATGAAGTATAACTAGTGCATACACGTAACAGTTACATATATATCTTTTATACAAAGCTAACCATTTTTCTGATAGTATAGTAAATGTATTTTAGAAAAAAATCCATAATCTATTGATTTTCAATATATTATGAATTTTTTTCTGGAGTTAACCGTGTGTATACGTTTAACAAACGTTTATACACGGTTAACTCATCAGGTAGGAGCGAATTCAATTTTGAAAGCCTGTAAACTGCTTGATTGCTGTAATAGAAAACTAGATTTGTGATAGAGACGGATTCCCAAAATCTCGTTCAAGGCTTTTAAAATTTGGCGCATTAACTGGAGAGTTGGATTTAGATATTCACTAGAGTTCCCTAGCCGTAAATCAACTGGCAACTTTCAAAATCCAACCGAAGGAACGGGAAATAAATAAATTGCTAGTTTATCGTAGTTTATTTTTGAGGCTAGTCAAGCCGTTCCCGGCCGGGACTAAAATTGCGTCATAGCACCGCTATGGCGAGATTTTTATACCCGCAATGGAATTGGAAGAATAGACAGCGTGTCCCGAACCAAAAATAAACACGAGAAAAAGCGTATTTATTTGATTTTCGTTCCTTATTTCTATAGCGGAGAAAAAACTATTAATAGCGAATATCCCAGAACCTATTGACAGAAAAAAAAGAAATAAGACCACATTTGTTGATTCGCCCTGATTTGAATCAAAAGAAGATGAATATAAATAAGCGATTGGTGGAAATATAAAACCGAAAATCCATCCAATTTTAGAAATCCATTTTATTCTATAAATTTTTCCTTTCATTTAACATTCAAAAGTTAATCTCGCTACTTGATACTCTCTACTCAATACTATTTCAAACCCAAACCACTTTCTCTTCAATCGCTCCACGCCTTCCGTCTGGAATTTTCCCTTCAGGATATCCAACGTGGAAAAAGCCTAGTATTTTGTCTTTTGCTCCCAAACCAAAATGCTCTTTCAATTCTTCCTTGTAAGTAACTCCGCCACTCGCCCAATAAGCGCCCACTCCATAAGCCGTGGCAGTCAAGTACATATTTTGAACCGCACAGGCAACGGCTTCCACCTCCTCAATTTCGGGGATTTTCTCCGATTCTTGTCTTTTCATGCAGATGGCAATTACGTAAGAAGCCTTTTCTGAGTTGCTTTTTAATTTCTCAAACTTAGTTTCCAAAAAGCTTTCGGGTGGAGTGAGTTTTCGGTAAAGGTTTGCCTGCAATTCGCCCAATTCTTTCTTGGCATCTCCCTCGAAAACGAAGAAACGCCAAGGTTCGGTTTTGCCATGGGTTGGTGCCCAATTAGCGTTCTCCAACATTTGCTCAATGATTTCCCGCTCTACAACCCTATCGGAATATTGGCGAGGGAAAACCGAACGTCTGTTTCTAATGAGCTGGTTGATTTGTTCTGTATCGAATTTCATAGTTAAGTAGTCCAAAGTCTTTAGTATTAAACGCCAACAGTTTATGAAAAAATAAAGGCTCAACTATGGTTTTGAGGAAATTAGCAGTTTTTCATGTTCAATTCAACTATCGGTAAGGTCTGCAATCATTCCCGAGGTTTCGTTTCCTTAAAATCCAAAAATATTTCCTTTTAAAATTACAAGTAATTGATTTTCAATTACTTGTAATTTTATTCTTTTCTCCTCGTTCTTTCTTTTTTCTCCTTTTGCGTAACATCAGTTCTTAATTCTTAATTTCTCATTATTTCCCTCCTCCACCATCAAGTTTTTCGCCACTTGCTCTGAAACCTGAATGGTATTTTCGTTCTCGAATTTGAGCATAATTGATTGGTCGAATTCGAATCTTTCTTCCACAAATACTTTTGTTTCGAGTTGAATTCCCGTTTTGTCCAAATATTTTAGAAACGAAGGTTCTCCACCTTTCACTCGTTTGATTGTTACCCAATTCCCTTGCAAAACTTCTGCCAAAGCCTTGTGCGATGCGGTGGCGATGTTTCCAAATTTATCGGGAATGGGTGCGCCATGCGGGTCAAATTTAGGGTTTTCCAAGAAATTATCGAGTCTTTCCACCAATTCTTCCGATTTGATATGCTCCAATTGCTCGGCAATCAGATGCACTTTATCCCAAGCGAAGCCCAATTTCTCCATCAAAAAAGTTTCCCAAAGCCTGTGCTTCCGCATCACAATAATGGCAACTTGTTTCCCCATTTCTGTGAGGTAAACTCCGTGGTATTTCTCGTAGGAAATGAATTCTTTTTCCGCCAGTTTTTTCAGCATATTGCTTACGCTGGCAGGTTTGGTGGAAAGTTTTTCGGAAATATCGTTCGTAATCACCTTCTCCTTTCGGATGGAAAGCGAATAAATTGCCTTGAGGTAGTTCTCTTCGGAACGGCTACAGTCTGGAATCATGAATACAAGTAGAAAATAGTAAGATAGTAAGTTGGCAAGTCGAAAATTAGATTAAGAAATGCTGACAATCAATAGGTTAAACCTCAATTAAACTACCTTCTCAACTTGCCTGATACTAATTTGCTTGGTGTTTTTTTGACTTCCTACAAAAGTACGAATTATACCAAGATTAACCGAGTTTGTAAGATTTACCGAGGCACTTTTCTTGATTTTGCAAAATTGAACTATATAGTTTATGAACACTAATTGTTTATGACAACCGCAGACTGGCGGGTCTGCCGACACCGCCAGCTACTCAACTATTTTATATTTATAAACTCTTATTCGTACAATCCGCCCCCAATTTTAAGAAAGGTTTAATCCAACCAATGGGAAATATTTCCTAATTTTGGTTTTATATAGATATGAGGTTTTAGATATAAAATATTAGAGAAAATAGTTTGGAAGATTCCGCTACTATTTTTTATAGTAATTTACTCTTCTACTCTTCTGAAATCTAGTATCCAATATCTAACATCTCCGTTTTTCATGCAAAAATTCAATAATAGAAAATGGGAAAGCCTACTTAGTTTTTCCGCCCTCATATTGGCAATTATTCTAGTGAACCTCAATGCTTCTCGCTGGTTTTTTCGGTTGGATTTAACTGAGGAAGAGCGATTTACGATTTCCGAAGCCACCAAAAAGACGCTTGCTGGTTTGGAAGAACCCATTTTCGTAGAGGTTTTTTTGGGTGGAGATTTAAACGCACAATTCACACAACTCCAAAAATCTATTCGGGAAACTTTGGAAGAATTCCAGATTTATGCCGATGGAAAATTACAGTTCGAGTTTACCAATCCAGACGAAGTGGTAAGCGAATCGGAACGAAGCAAATTCTATCAGCAATTGGTGCAACGAGGTTTGCCCGCCACCAATTTGAATGAGCGAATAGATGGAAAAGCAGTTCAGAAAGTGATTTTCCCAGGAGCAATTGTTTCCTTGGGAAATCGGGAAAAGCCAGTTTTGTTGTTGAAAGGAAATAAGAATTCATCTTACCAAGAACAAATCAACCAATCGGCAGAAGGAGTTGAGTATGAGTTGATTACCATAATTAGACAACTAGCCACCAAAGACAAAAAACGCATTGCTTTCATTGAAGGACACGATGAATTGACCAAAGCGCAAACCATAGACATGTCCACCACTTTAGAAGAGTTTTATTGGGTGGAGCGAGTGAAAATTGGCGAGCAACCACTCGAAAGTTTCAACGCCATCATTGTTGCCCAACCGAAATCCAAATTCTCGGATGCAGAGCAGATTTCTGTTAGACCAATATATTGTGGGAGGTGGAAAAGCGATGCTATTGCTCGACCAAATTCAGATGAATTTAGACAGCATTGCCGTGCAGGGAACGTACGCTTTTGGCTACGATTTGGGTTTAGATGAAATGCTTTTCAAATATGGAGTTCGGTTGGAAAACACGCTAATTCAAGACCAACAAGCGGGCAGAATTTTGGTAAACACAGGCAAATTTGGCGACAAACCTAATATTCAGCCACTTCCTTGGCCTTATTATACTTATCTGAATACGTTCAGCGAGCATCCGATTGTGCGGAATATGGATGTGGTTTATGGCAAATTCATCAGCACAATTGATACAAATATTCGCTCGGTTGGAGTGAATAAAATTCCGCTGGTTTTCACTTCCAAGTATTCTAAGATTCGGAAAATGCCCAATATGGTCAGCATTACCGAACTGCAAGGAGAAATGAAGATTCGGGAATCTTACAATCAGCCAAATATTCCCGTTGCCTATTTGCTCGAAGGCGAATTCCAATCGCTTTACGCCAACCGTGGCGCACCAGTTGGTTTCCGCAACCAAGAAGTTGAAGAAGTCGGGCAACTCCAAACTCATTCTCTTTGCTGATGGCGACATTATCCGCAACGACTTCGACCCAAAAACACGGCAAACCCAAACCAATAGATTTTGACGAAAGTCTTGGGACAAGTGCTTTCCAACAAAGAGTTTATCTTAAATTCCTTGGAATATCTGACCGATGAAGACGGAATTATCAACGCACGAAAAAAGCAAATCACACTCCGCCCACTCGATGTCATTCGGGCAAAAGAAGAGCGAATTTATTGGCAAATCATAAATATTGCCATTCCCGTTTTGTTGGTTGGATTATTCGGATTCGCCTACAATTGGTGGAGGAAAAGGAAGGTTTACGAGGTTTTAGAATTAGATAGCTAGATGGTTAGATTGCCAGATGACTAGAGAAAAAAAACTAAACCGATTAACTCGGAATCCACATTCTGAAAAATTTGAAGCGTTTTGGGTATTCTTCTCTTGGCGAAAAGGCGATGGCAACTTCTGCATTATACCCGAATAATGGGTTTAAACCTTTGTTTTTCAGATAGTTAACCGTGTTATTTTTAGAGTAGTCAAAAATTAAGATTTGCTATATTGTACTTTTTTTAGATTTAATCAAAAATTATATGACAATAATTTAACGGAACTCATAAAATCAAAATACTGATTACCAAATACTTAAATCATTCTTAATTCTTCATTTTTAATTTTTAATTCTTAATTTCCCCAATCCACAATTGTACTTATCAAATACATAACTCATAATTGGGGTATTATCTAAGGCGGATTCTGTAAGAATAACATGTTTCTCCTCCGCTTTTGCCTTTTTAAATTCTGCTTCGGTTACTTTGCAAACCACTTTTTTAAAACCCGAATCCATCCAAGCTTGCATAATTGCATCGTCCTCAAATTTCTTGTAGCAAGCCAAAGAAGCATGAGCCGAAACCACTGGCGCAAACTTATCGGGAAGCGTTTATTTGAAGAGAATGTGCATTTTCATGGGAAGGAGAATTTAGGATTTATTTGACATGAATTGTGTCAGCAGGATTACGGTAATAGGTAAGTTGTGATTTCATTCCCGAGGATTCTTCGTACACACAAAAGTTGTGGAGTGTTAAACTGTTATCTGTACAAGATTTGACATATCTCGTAGAATAATTAAGATTTCCAGTAGAAGATTGGAAAAATCCATAGCCATTGTAGTTAATAAATCGCCATGGATTTTTGACAAGGCGAGGTTCATGTATAGGGAGTTTATCATTAAAATAGGATTGTTTATGTTCGTATTCTATTGATCCTGAGTTGGTTTTTATGGAATCTGTTGTGAATAGTACTTTCATAGTAGGAAAGCCATCTGGTTTTGCGTAATAAATTCCAGCTAAATATTTTTTGTCAAATTCAATTTCTTCCAGCTTTGGTATTCGTTTGTACGGATTATTCATTCTGTTTCTCTGACTACCTAAAAATCTCAAAGAATCCTCAAGAAAAGCTATGAAAATAGTGTCATAATTAGTGCTTGCTCCCTCATCAGTTTCAGCGTAATTGGAGAAAATCAGCATTGAATCTATCAGACTGTATTTTGCATCTGAATAAACAAGTACAGAATCATTCCCATATTCCTTTATTGCATAACTTCTAGAAAGCGAATCGCTGTCAATCAAACTTACCTTATAAATTGAGTCATTCTTGAACTCTATCAATTCTTCATTTCCGCAACTGCCTACCAAATACCACAAGCCTTCTAATTTATGATTTTGATTTTCTAACTCCAGCTCAAAAAGGTTACAGGAGTTGACAAGAAATAGGATTGAGAAGAAAGGAATAAATCTGCGCATTGCGATATGATTTGATTTGGTCTAGGAGTCGCATTCTGAAATACCGAACTTACTTAGTTACCCCAATTATGAGTTATGTATTTAATAAGTACAATTATGGATTGGGGAAATGAAGAATGAATAATAAATAATAAATAATAAATTAAGTAATTGCTAATCAGCAACTTATCATTATTTTATTTAGTCAAAATATTGACATATAGTTTTTAATTAAATCTAAAAATAGTGCAATACATTAAATCTTGATTTTTGACTATACTAAAAAAAATACAGTTAACCTGCTGATAATCAAATTTTTAAACCCATTATTAGGGTTAGTTCTACTTTAAGACTCTAGTGCATCAAATCCTAAGTTCGTGTTGTTATTTTTGTCTCTTATTTCCTTCTACTGCATTAAAATTCTTAGCCGTAGCTATGGCTATGTCGAAATGTCGAACCATCGGATTGCCGAACCATCGGAGTGCCGAACCATTCAAATTTTGCTTTGCAGAAGAAAATAATATTCCAAAAAATACAGACACTAACTTAGAACTCAATGCACTTGAAATATAGTAGAAGAAAGTCCTCAAAAATTGCGATTATTGAAGAATGAAGCTAAAAATGATGAACCACAAATCAGTTATAGGAGTAAAATAGGTGTTTATTTTGCCTCCTACAAGGATAAGTTTGCCGTATATCGAAATAATGTAAGTACGCAAGCCTGGAGTTATCTCCAAGGCTTGCTGAATTGTGAGAAAGGAAAAGCCAACATGGAAAGAATGGAAGAAAAGGATGGCAGGATGCCTTACCACCAATACCAGCATTTTTTATCCAATTCACCTTGGGGCTATGAAGAGGCAATTAAGCAGGTCGGTCAGGATGTGAGTGCATTGCTGGAGAAAGAAAAGGGCAAGACGGGCAAACCGACAGGTATGATAATAGATGAGAGTAGCCATCTGAAAAAAGGCAGGCATTCGGTCGGGGTGGCTCGGCAATATGCCGGGAGCGTGGGCAAGGTGGACAACTGCCAAGTGGCAGTCTATCTGAGCCTGTGCAATGGCGAGCGTTCGAGCCTGATAGACGAAGCGTTGTTTCTGCCCCGGGAATGGGTGCAGGACAAAGAAAGAAGTATGAAGGCAGGCATCCCCGAGGAGGAAATACTGCACAAGACGAAACCTGCTTTAGCCTTGGAGTTGATAGACAGAGCGATTGCCAATAAAATCAGTTTTGACTGGGTCGGAGGAGACGGGCTATATGGGCATAACTATGCGCTGGGCAAAGGATTGGGTGAACGGAACCTGTCCTTTCTCCTTGATGCCCACAAAGACTGGCATATCTATGAGGCTACTGAAATATCTGTGGCCGCTAAAAAGCTGGGGCGGGGAAGAACCCCAAGCCGAAGGCAAAGTTCGGTAACCTCCATTCGGGCAGATAAATACGCAGGGAGTCTGGAGACGGGGGATTGGGAGACATTCCGAATTCGAAAGACCACAAAGGGCTGGCTCAAGGCTTCCATGCATTTCAAAGAAGTCTGGGTCTGGGACGGCAAGGAGGCAGATGCACGCAAACGCATCCTGATTATTCGTAGAACGCTTGACGGGCGTAATAAGGTAACAGACACGAAATACAGCCTGAGCAATGATGGCTCTCTGGTAGATTCCCAGAAGGAGGATTTGGCTTTTCGCCAGGTACAGCGCTATTGGGTGGAGCGCAATTTCGATGATGGGAAGAATGAATTGGGAATGTCCGATTATCAAGTAAGGAAATGGAAAAATTGGCATCACCACCATGCCATAGTCCTGATGGTCATGCTATTCATGTTCAGGGAGCAAATTGACCAAGAAGTCCAGTACCCAATCATGAGTTTGCATGATGCCCGCAAAATGGTAATGGTTTTGATTGCCCAAACTATAATTGACACTCAAAAACCTGTTGAACAGGAAGTTGAGCGAAAGGAAAAAAGGCAATTCAAACGAAAGAAAATCATGGGTTGGCACTTTAATAATGACTCTAGTTAGAGTCTTAAAGTAGGATTAGTTGAGTTTTTATATAATTTTAATTATTAAAATGTATTATTAAAAGTATGTTTGGATTTTTTTTTTGGAATTTTACGAGATTTTCAAAATAGGCTTTCTAGGCATTTTTGAGACGTATAGCCAAAGCTATGTGGGGAGAAAATAACGAGGAATAGCCTTTTGGAAAGCCATATAAGCCCAAATAAATTCGATTCAAACATACTCTAATAGTTTAACTATGTTTGCTGGAAACTCTTGAAGCGATTTATGTATCGAGAATAAATAAATATATGATGAAAAACCTATTTCCAACCCCATTTCAAAGATTCATCAAGCTAGAAAGCTTGGCAGGTATGCTACTTTTCGGAGCAACTATTATCGCATTGATTTGGGCAAACTCGCCTTATGCCGAACATTACGAAAATCTTTGGCAATACGAAATTGGCGTTTCATTTGAAAATTTCGAGCTTAGGAAGCCACTAATCCTTTGGGTTAACGATGGCTTGATGTCAATTTTTTTCTTCTTGATTGGCTTGGAACTGAAACGAGAATTGCTGGTTGGCGAAATAAATACTGTGAAAAAGGCGGCTTTTCCATTCGTGGCGGCATTGGGCGGAGTAGTTGTGCCAGTTGCATTGTACTTGCTCCTGAACCAAGATCCCGAAAGCACAAAGGGTTGGGGAATTGGCATGGCAACAGACATTGCCTTTGCCTTGGCAATTCTGACTGCTTTGGGAAATCGAGTTCCGTTGAGCCTGAAAATATTCCTGACCGCCTTCGCCATTATTGATGATATTGGAGCCGTGCTGGTTATTGCCATTTTCTATAGTACGGAGATAAATTGGCTCTATATTCTGTATGGAATCATCATCATTGCCTTCTTGGGATTTCTCTATCGAAGACGAAAGTATTCGTTCGAGATTGGGATTGTCTTAGCCGTAGTGGTTTGGTTTCTCTTCCTGAAATCAGGCGTTCATCCTACTATTGCAGGTGTTCTTCTCGCCTTTACCATTCCCATTAAGCGAGAAATGGACACGAGCCTTTTTTCTGACCAACTTGCCATCACAGTAAAGAAGTTGCGAGACGCCACGCAACTAGACAACAGCCCTCTGCTGAGCAAGGAGGAAATGCAACAGATAGAAAATTTAGATGATTTGACTGCCGAAGTCCGTTCGCCTTTGCAACACCTCGAACATCAGTTGCACAGCTTGGTGGCGTATTTTATTCTGCCAGTTTTTGCTTTTTCAAATGCTGGAGTGGTCATCAGCCTGAACTCCGAATTCAACTTTCCGCTCATGTTCAACGTGGCTGTCAGCCTATTCATCGGGAAATTTGTAGGAGTTGCCTTGTTCTCCTATTTGGGAATGAAATTCAAAGTGACCGAACTGCCCACAGGCGTAAATTTCAAGCAGATTTTAGGGATTTCCGCCATTGCAGGAGTCGGTTTCACTATGTCCATTTTCATTGCCAATCTTGCATTTTACGGAGATACTTTCAGCATTAACTCCGCCAAAGTCGGCATCATCATCGGCTCTGTAATTTCAGGAGTAGTGGGCTATCTGATTTTGAGAATGGGAAGCAAATCGGATAAGTACAAACCCCAATCATGAGTTACATATTTACCCCAATTATGAGTTATGTATTTGATAAGTACAATTATGGATTGGGGAAATTAAAACAGGGTGGCCTGGCCATTAAGAATTAAAAATTAATTAAGTAATTGTTAATCAGTAACTTAGTATTGTTTTATTGGTTCAATCGTTAATTTGGGCATTGAGTACAATTTTGGTTTTTGCTTGTGGTGCAAGCGTTCACGCTCGAACCAAATTCACACTAACTTAACGGCATTGGGCGGCACTCCGCTTGTGCCGAATTATCCATAGAGTAGCCTTACCTCTTTCACACTACCCCGAAATTTTAAAAAATACTCCAAAAAAATATTGAGAAGAACTCAATATTTTTTTGGAGTATTTTTTTTTCTTCTACAAAGCAAAATTTGAGTAGTTCGATACTTCGGCTTCGGCTAAGGAACGGAAATATATGTTTGATTCTATCCCAAAAATAGTACTGAAAAGACTTTTCAACACTAAGTTGAAAGCATTGAGCATCCGCTTCAAGAGTTACCTCCTTTGTCGAGCTGATATTGCATTTGTTATTTACTGCGAAATTTTTGAGGTACAACTTCGACTAAAGTCAAATATACAGCCATTCCCCAAGTCACAAACTCGGTAATTCATCAATTACTTTTGCTCCGTAAATAGTTTACGGTTTGATTCGCTATTTTTGGAGGGAATTATAAGATGGTTTCAAAGCCAATCAATCGTACTTCGGAAATCGTACCTCAAAAATCTAAATCCAACCAAAATGCCTAGCAGTAAACTCGCTTTTTTCCGCTATATGCTCATCGACAAAATGATTCGCAACAAGCAAAAACCATATCCGACCATTCAGGAATTGTTGGATGCTTGCGAAGACCAGTTTGGGGTACGCTCCATCTCCACCATTGAGAAGGATTTGGCGAGTTTACGGTTGGAGTTCGATGCGCCCATCAAATACAGCAAGCGAGAGAAAGGCTATTTCTACACCGACCCGAACTTCAAGCTGATGTCGGTAAACTTGAATGAAGAGCATTTGGTTGCCTTGGGTTTTGTGGAAACTTTTTTGGAGGAATTCAAATTCATGCCCATTTTCAATGAGTTCTCCGATGCGGTAGATAAGGTGCTAGATGGTTTGGAACTGACCAAGCGATTCAATAAAAATTACCGAGCGGTCAACAAATTCATTCAAATTGATAAATCTCCTTACTATAAAGGGAAAGACACTTTGAGCGATTTGATTAAGGTGATTTCCGACCAATCAATTGTGCAGATTGAATACAAAAAGTTTGGAGCGGAGACTTCGCAGACTTATACGGTTCATCCTTATTTGCTGAAAGAATTTAAAAATTTATGGTATCTGACGGGTTATGCAGAAGAAAGAAAACAGGTAAGAACTTTCGGGATTGATAGAATTGAAGGTTTCACGGTGCAAAAACGCTACGATTTCGTAACTGCCGAAGATGTGGGTTTCGATGCAGAAAACTTTTTCAAGAGTTGTTATGGGATTACGGCACTCAACGAAAAACCTGAAGAAATCATTCTCAAATTTTCGCCACAGCAGGGAAATTACATCAAAGCACAACCCATCCATCATTCCCTCGCCATTTTGGAAGACAACGATTATGAGTTCAAAGTCTCACTCAAATTGGTAAATAATTACGAGTTAAGAAGCTGGATTTTGGGTTTTGGTTCCTCCGTGCGAGTTCTCCAACCAGAAGCTTTAAAAAACGAAATCCAAAAGCAATTGAAAGAAGCGGTGGAAGCGTATTGAAAGACAATGAAGAATGAAGAATTAAAAATGTGGGAATTAGGAAATTTGAGAATGTGGAAATTTGAGAATGTGGAAATTTGAGAATGTGGAAATTCAAAAAATGAAATCATTTCCAATTTTTCCTTCCGTATTATTCCGTGAACGAAGTCCGTGTGGACGCAGTCCCCGTCTGGGTCGGCACACCGAATCCTATCATTCTTGAAAGACGAGTTTCGGTAGGTTTGGAAAAGTAAATGAACAAAAAATCTTCTGAGCAGATTAAGAAAACCGTAAATCGTACCTCGTAAATCAAAAATGAAATCTGATATAGATAACAAAATTCGCTGGGCAGACCACCCTACCGATTACACCTTACTTTGGATGTTGGGCGCATTGTTGACGATGGTTTGCGTTTTGGGTTCATTCGTAACGATTGTGCTGGCGGTTGTTCCACTTTTTGCCTTGGTAATTGGACTGAATATCTACTTTTTTGCGAATTGGGAAAATAATTTTGGCTTAGATGATTATTCACTTTACATAACCAATAAAGTGATGAAGTGGAGACGGAAGGAATTCAAAATTACCGAAATCTCCAAAATTGAGTTGAGCGAATCACCTATTCGTGGGAATATGCGTTTCAAAATGAAAGTTTATGCCAATGGTAAATGCAGGCAATTTATATTCCAAAAGCAATATGGCAAAGACTTGGTTCGGTTGGGCGAATTGATGGCTCTACGAGGAATTGAGATAAAATCGAATCTGCGAGATGTGGAATATGCTTCCAATCCGAGGAGGAAAATGTTCATTTTTGCAACCTTAATTCCCACACTCATCATCATTATTCTAGTAATTGTTCAAGTGAAAAAATCGGGAAGAGAATTAGACTTGCTTCGGGAAACTGCCATAAAAACAATTGGAACTACCGCTGGATTGGGAGAATTGAACCATGGGCAATATAGAGTCCGATTTACTTATGAAGTGGCAGGAAAAAGCTATCAGAAAGAATCTTTGATTATGGTTTGGAGTGAAAGCAAGAACAAAAACCCTCCTTTCTATTTGGATTCACACCAACATTACGAATCCTCCCAAATTGAAATTCCCATCGAAATCCAAGGCGGGAAATATTTGGTTTTATTCGCTCCCTCGAACCCGATTATCAGCAGAATTATTTTTGAGGAGAAAGTGGATTCGGAGAATGAGTTGGAGGAGATTGAACTGAAGGGAGAATGGTTGGAGTAAAAACTTTAAAACGGGATTTAGAATCTCTCATTCATTTCGTACAATTCATATCCGATTCCATTCTTCAATAACAAATCTTTAATGCTATGCCAAGGCAATTTATATAAGCCTGATTTTCCTTCTTTCTTCAACTTGAGTACTAAAAAATCATCTTCCAATCCGAACTGCGTAGAGTTGTTGATTTCCGAAACTGGCATTTTCACACCATTGTACTTTTGAATCAACAAAACCAACTTTTCTTGTGATTTCGATTCTAAAATGTCTGAAAGCCTGATAATGGAATCGTCAGACAAATCATAATTCAAGGTTTTGGTTTCTTGGAAAGATTTGTTGGAACTTATCAACTCCACTCTTTTATCAAACTGAATACTGACAAATTTGGAACTAGAGAAAAGAACTTTGTAGTCAATATTCAGGTAATTGTAAGAATCTGAACTAGTAGGTTTGAATTCGGACGACAAATCTTGAAATGTAGTGACTGTTTTACTGGCAAAGCCGTGTATTTTTTTATTGATTGAGTAAGAATCCCTATTACTTTTTATTTCTGGGTAATTAATATCTAAATGATAACCTTCATCATACTTTTTGTTGATACTGCGGTTGTATATTTTGATGTACGAAGCCGTTGTGTTGCTTCCCTTAAACCCAAGAATAAGGAATAGGCAAGACAAAATTAAACCGTAACTAGTAATGGTTTTCATAAACGGATTGAACCTCTTTAATTATTAAGAATTGAGAGTGGTCGATTTTTGGCTAATTATTATAAAGAGTTTTTCACCAAAAAACAAATTACATCCTAACAAAATCATAACGCAAATATCGGTTGGCTATTGCAGAAAATAATAAAGTGAATCAGATTATTTATTGAATACTGGCAAAATCTGCAAAACGCCTTGCTTTTGCCAGTATTTTTTTTGTTAAAATCATACTAAAGTACAAATTTAATTTAACAACAAGTATCTGTAAATCAATATTATACAAATAAATAAAATTATATTTTTCAGAATTGATTCCAAATCAGTTGGATTTTTCAAAAACACACCATTCCTTTGTAAGCAGTTACACTTACCAAACGGAACATCCCGTTCCCAAGGTAATTGATTTATACAGAAGAGGCGAGAGACTAGGCTCGAAGACCCTCTGGCAACCTCCAAAAATTGGGAAAGGTGCCAATTCCTAGCCTAATTTTAGGCAATATAAATTAGTTACAGAATGAAAATTTCAAACATCAATTCCTCGCAAAATCTCAAAGGAAATCTTTCTTTGTCAGTCGATTTTGTTTCCCCTAATTTTTCCGACAGCAAATCTATTTGTTGTTGCTGTTGTTGCTAACCTCTCAGCGAGAAATCTGTTGATTGGGTTGAACTAATTTTGGAATAATTCTTCCAAAATTCAGTTACACTCGTCAAATAAATTTCTCCGCTATCGAACTTTTTTACAATCATTTCCATTCTTATCACGTACTCTAAACAAGAAAACCATGTCAGAAAACTTAAGATTCGAAACCCTACAATTACATGCTGGTCAGGAAGTGGACGCTACTACCAATTCAAGAGCAGTTCCGATTTACCAAACCACCTCCTACACTTTCAAAGATGCAGACCACGGAGCTAACCTGTTCGCACTCAAAGAGTTCGGGAATATCTACACTCGAATTATGAATCCGACAACGGATGCTTTCGAGAAAAGAATTGCCGCTTTGGAAGGTGGAGTTGCCGCACTCGCAACCGCTTCTGGGCAGTCTGCTCAGTTCATTGCACTCAATAATATTACTCAGGCTGGAGACAATATCGTTTCTTCTTCTCATTTATATGGAGGCACTTTCAACCAGTTCAAAGTCGCTTTCAAAAGGCTCGGAATTCAGGTAAAATTTGCCGATACCGACAACAAAGCGGAGAGTTTCGCCAAGCTGATTGACGAGAATACCAAAGCACTTTATTTGGAGACCATCGGCAACCCAAGTTTCAATGTGGCGGACTTCGATGCAATTGCCAAAGTAGCCGATGACCACAAAATTCCATTGGTGGTTGACAATACTTTTGGGGCTGGAGGTTATTTATTCCGTCCCATTGAGCATGGTGCGGCAATTGTTACAGCTTCTGCCACAAAATGGATTGGCGGACACGGAACTTCCGTTGGCGGAGTGATTATTGACAGCGGAAAATTCGATTGGGGGAATGGGAACTTCCCTCAATTCACAGAACCATCGGAAGGCTACCATGGCTTGAAATTCTGGGAGACTTTCGGAGAGGGAAATCCATTGGGCTTGCCAAACATCGCTTTCGTCATTCGTGCCAGAGTGGAAGGATTGAGAGATTTTGGGCCTGCTTTGAGTCCATTCAACGCCTTTTTGTTGCTTCAAGGTTTGGAAACGCTTTCATTGCGAGTGGAACGCCACGTAGAAAATGCACTCGAAATTGCAAAATGGTTGGAGTCGCATGAATTGGTAGAAAGTGTGAATTATCCTGGCTTGGAAAGTAGTAAAACGCACGAACTTGCCAAGAAATATTTGAAGCGTGGATTCGGTGGCGTGCTTTCATTCAAAGTGAAAGGCGGATTGGAAGAGGCGAAGAAATTTGTAAACAGCCTAAAATTGGTCAGCCATTTGGCAAATGTAGGCGATGCAAAAACACTCATCATCCACCCGGCTTCTACCACGCACCAACAACTTTCTGAAGATGAGCAAGGCAAAGCAGGAGTTACGCCAACTTTATTGCGTGTTTCCGTAGGAATCGAACACATCGAAGACATTAAAGGCGATTTGCAACAGGCTTTTGATAAGGTTTTTGAAGCAGAGCTAGCTTAAAAGATTTACGAGGTACGATTTACGAAGTACGATTTTAGATTGATTAAATCGTACTTCGTACCTCGTAATTCAAAAATCATTTTTAATTCTTAATTCTACATTTTTAATTGATTTTTAAATATCCATATCGTTTTGAGCTTGAATCAGGAGATTCGTTGAGTGAAATCCAACTGGAATACCAGACTTGGGGAACGCTGAATGCGGATTGTTCTAATGTGATTTGGGTTTGCCATGCGCTTACGGCAAATTCGGAGGCAACTGATTGGTGGAGCGGTTTGGTTGGATTTGGGAAATTGTTCGACCCGAGTAAGCATTTTATTGTTTGTGCCAATATGTTGGGTTCGTATTATGGCTCGACTTATGCGCTTTCAGAAAATCCTGCAACTGGGAAACCTTATTACCATACTTTCCCGAATGTTACTGTTCAGGATATGGCAAAAAGTTTGGATTTATTACGCAATCATTTGGGAATCAGTAAGGTAAAGGTGCTAATCGGAGGTTCAATGGGCGGACAACAAGCTTTGGAGTGGGCAATCCAACAACCAGAAGTTTTTGAGCATTTGATTCCGATTGCCACCAATGCGCAACATTCTCCTTGGGGAATTGCCTTCAACGAATCGCAAAGATTGGCAATTCAGGCGGATTCGACTTGGCAAGAAGAAAGCCCAACTGCGGGAATGAAAGGCTTACAAGCCGCACGGGCAATGGCAATGGTTTCCTACCGAAATTACGAAACTTACCAAGCCACTCAAACCGATATTGACACCGAAAAAATAGATAAATTCTCAGCATCTTCCTATCAGTCTTACCAAGGCGAAAAACTCACTCACCGATTCGATGCGTTTGCCTATTGGACACTTTCCAAAGCGATGGATTCGCACAATGTTGGAAGAGGGAGAAATGGCGTTGAGCATGCTTTGAACCAAATCCGAGCAAAAACTTTGGTAATCGGCATCACTTCCGATGTGCTTTTCCCACTTCGGGAGCAGGTCAGAATCGCCAAACACATTCCCAATGCGCAGTTCGCTTCCATCAACTCGACTTATGGGCATGATGGTTTCTTGATTGAGTTCGAGGAAATTGGCAGATTGATTGGGGGATTTTTGGATTCTGGAGTGGAGGAAAACGAGGAGGAGGAAGAAAAAGGAGAAACAACGATTTTGCATGAGTGCTAAAGTGGTTATCTTGCCAAAAGATTAACCCAACAAAAAGATGAAATACGAAAATCAGACTTACATAAAATCCGTCAAACTTTCTGGCTATAAATCCATCAAAGATTTGGAAGTGGAGTTCTTGCCTGGCATGAATATCATTATTGGCGAGAATGGAAGTGGGAAAACGAATTTCTTGGAGTTTTTGGAGTGGGGAATGGATGGGGATAATCTAAATAAATTAAGTTTTTATGATTGCAGTTCATACGTTGCGCTTACCGATGAAGATAACACAGTGCATTCTAGGACTAAAAATGCAGTATTTGTCGCAAAGTACAGATATCCTAAATCAGCAGATGAAAGTATTTTACCAGAGATACCTATTTCAGTAATTTCAACAGAAGAAAAACAATATATAAATAATCAGGTAATTTATGATTCGGTCACAGAGTATGACACCAATGCAAAAAAAACGTCAACTCCGACAAATTTATACAATTCTGCTCCAGAGTATGATGCTGTTAAGAATAAATTTAGTGCCATTGCATTTGTAAAATTTGGAATACCAGAAGGAATCCCCTTTTTTGATTTCCCAGAAACAGTAAAAATCAAAAATTACAATTTCGATTTCGCTGATAGCAATTCGCAAAGAGTAAATAGTGAAAAATATGAGATAACGGCTCCATTCTTGTTTGTGGTTTTTTCGTACTTGAGCAATCTAAAACACAAAGGCAAAGAAGAAAAATTCAACAGTAAATTAGACCACCTCAACTTCATCAAAAAAGAACTTAGAAAGGTTTCTCCAATAATAGATTTCAGGTTTTCTAGTGGAATAAATTCGCAGTTTCAAAGAATAGACAATTTAGGAAACGGCTATATAGACAACTTGTTTGTAGAATTTAACATAAACGATGAATGGTTCAGGTGGAATGACTTATCGGATGGGACAAAGAGAATATTTATACTGATTTGGAGAATCTCAAATCCAAGCGTAAAGCAAATTCTTATAGAAGAACCTGAAATTGGTGTTCATCCGAAACAACTCGGAATACTGATGACAGTTCTTAAAGAATATGCTAAGTCTAAACAGGTCATTCTCACTACTCACTCTCCCGATATACTTGACGTATTATTGATTGATGAACTAGACAGGATTTTCGTTTGTAAACTGAGCAATGCTGGTACAAAGTTGCATAAATTAGATGATAAGAGAAGGTTGAAAGCAAAAGCATACATGACAGAAGTAGATTATTTGAGTTCTTATTGGCGAATGTCCGACCTAGAAAATGTGGAAGTATGAAAATAGCTATTCTAGGAGAAAGTCATAGCGATTCTGATGCACTTATAAACTTATTGGCTAGAGAATTTTCTTTGATGGAGTTTCTGAAAATGCCTGCTAAGAAAACTGCCACAGGAAGTATGCTCGATAATCCTAAAGCCAGAAGAGCGTTTAGAGTTGAATTTGAAATAGAAAAACCTGATTTAGTTATTCTATCAAGAGACTTAGATACAACGAAAGCAAGCTCAGAGTATTCCCAAAAACTGGAAGAACGAAAAGGCTACTTTTCAAAACTCAAGAAAACATTCAATCAGAAAACACTCAAATTACTCCATATCTATGAACTAGAAGCGCTGATTTTGGCAGACATTAGCTCCTTTAATAATTGGGGTGGATTTGAGATTGAATTTGTGGGGAATCCAATGGAACAAGAGCAACCAAAAGAATATCTCCAAACGAATACTAAAAATAATTTCAAAGAATCAGACAACCCAGAAATTTTCAAGTATTTGAACTATGAGAAATTGGAGCAGAATTGTGAATATTTTGCTGAATTTTCTTTAAAGTTCAAAAATAGAGTCAACGAATCCAACTAACCACAAACGCTTGCGGAAACCTTATCTATAAACTCAAAGTTGCTACAAAAACAGGGGTATAAATTCTATCTTGATACCTGATACTCACTACTCAATACTAACAATAAATGAATCCAAAGAATTTACAAATAGGCTTGTTCGGCTTCGGCTGTGTGGGTCAAGGCTTGCACGATGTGTTGGGAAACAGCACGAACTTGACTGCTGATATAGAGAAAATTGCCGTAAAAAATCGGGACAAAAAACGCTCGCTTTCCGCAGAAAACTTCACTTTCGATAAGGCAGATATTTTGCAAAATGAACGAGTGAATTTGGTGGTAGAGTTGATTGACGATGCTGATGAAGCATATAATATTGTCAAAAACTCACTCCAAAATGGGAAAAGTGTGGTCAGTGCCAATAAGAAAATGGTAGCTGAGCACCTAGAAGAATTGGTTGATTTGCAGAAAGATAATGGTGTCTCCTTACTCTACGAAGCCTCGTGTTGCGGAAGTATTCCCATCATCCGAACCTTGGAAGAGTATTATGACAACGAATTGTTATTCTCCATCAGCGGAATTTTCAACGGCTCCTCCAACTACATTCTTACTAAGGTTTTGAACGAGGGAAAAGCCTATGAGGAGGTTTTGAAACAAGCGCAAGATTTGGGTTTTGCCGAAACTGACCCAACTTTAGATGTGGGCGGATTCGATGCAAAATATAAACTCGTGATTCTCACGGCTCACAGCTTTGGCGTTTTTGTGAAACCCGATGAAGTTTTCAATTTCGGAATCCAAAACCTTTCGCCTTTTGATGCGAGGTTTGCCAAGGAGAAGGGTTGGAAAATCAAGCTGATTGCCCAAGCCTACAAAATTTCTCACGAGTCGAAGGAAATTGCCATTTATGTGATGCCACAATTCGTAACGAACGAGAATTACCTTTATAATGTGGAGAATGAATATAATGGTGTGGTGGTGGAAGCGGCTTTCTCCGAAAAGCAATTTTTCCGTGGAAAAGGTGCTGGTGGGCATCCGACTGGCTCAGCTGTTTTGTCAGATATTTCAGCAAATCGCTACGGTTATGGCTACGAATACCGAAAGGCAAAATCCAAAAATGGAACGGTTTATACGGATGATGTGAACTTGAAAATCTATTTCCGCTTCAATGATTTGAGCAGTTTCGATAAATCCGATTTCATTTCCATCAGCGAGAAATATGAAGGCACGGAAGGGAATTACGTGATTGGGGAAATCAATCTCCAAACCCTGAAAGCTTCTGAGCAATTTAAAAGAGACGATGTGTTTTTAGTGGAATTGCCGAAATAGTCCGAAGTCTTTGGTACAAAATCGTAAGCATTTTCAAACCCGAAGCCTTATTCTAAAAATAAAATAAGGCTTCGGGTTTGAGTTTGATAAGGAATTTATCCGTTTGCAAACTTATACTTAGTCAATCTTTTATCGCCTTTCTTCAATAAAGCACCTCCTTCTGTGGCACTTTTCAAATCTCTGCTCGCAGTTGCTGGAGAGATTTCCTTGTTATGCCGAAGGTATTCTTGTCTTGAAAACTCCTCATTCCCTATTATTTCTCTAAATAATTCAATTCTATTATTTCCATTTACAGTCAAGTTTTGAGTGTTGAGCAAATCTTCCAAGGCAATTTCAATGATTTCTAGCATAAACTCTATAAAGCTAGTTGAGCTTCCTTCGCTGTCAGATTTTGCCAACGCATGATAGTATTGGTTCTGCCTTTCTTTTACCAAAGTTTCAATGGGAAGAAACTCAAATACTGGGGAATATTCTTTCAAAATGAGAGTTTGCCATAATCTTCCCATTCTTCCGTTTCCATCTGCAAAAGGGTGGATAAACTCGAACTCATAATGGAAAACGCAACTTTTCAGCAAAATCATATCATTATCTTCACGAATATAGGCGAGCAAATCTTGCAGAAGTGGATAAACCATTGAACTTGGTGGAGCGATATGCGTTACATTTTCTCCTTTCAGAATTCCTACCGAAGTGTTTCTAATTCTTCCCGCATTTTCTATCAGTCCTTCCATCAATATTTTGTGAGCGGTACATAAAGAGTTGTAGTTGTAAATATCAAAATCGGCAAGCGAATCATAAACTCGAATTGCATTCTTGACTTCCAAAATATCTTTTTTTGGTGCAAGCACTCTTTTGTTGTTCAATAAATCAGTTATTTGAGCAACTGTAAGTGTATTCCCTTCAATTTCTAAAGAAGCTTGGATTGTTTTTATTCGATTCCTCTTTCGAAGTTCCGTAGGCAGTTTTATGAGTCGAGCCGATTTCACTTCGCCAATCCGTTCGGAAATGGAAGCGACAAGTTTGAGTATTTTTCCAGTAATCTGATAAGGAGGTTTCATTGCTTGATAGTATCATATGATACTATCAAAAGTAGTGATTAAAGTTTAGATGTAAGATTTTAAATACCAAATTTTAAATGGAATATCAAAAAATATTAATGAAATTGGAGACTGGCACTTTTTTGCCAACGCATTTAATCTCGGCTCGGAGAGCCAAGGTACGGAAAACCGCTAATTCATATAATTCATACAAGTCAACCAAATAGTCCAAGTATCCGCTTCAAAAATTATCACAATCATGTTAATTTAACAGATATATTTTGAGATGGGTCTAGCCAATGCAAAGTAGAAAAATCTATGAATTCATTTCTTACTTTGTACTAACGACTTACGACTTTGTACTCTTTTACAACTTGAATTGCACCGATAGAAAAGCTCCGAAAGAATTAGGTTTTGAGCCATCTGCACGTCTATCTAAATAGTTGAGGCGATGGATGAAATCCACCCGAATGAAGCGGAAGATGTTTTCGATTCCGTAACCAACTTCTGCATAAGGCTTGCTGATTTCTAGCGATTGAAATGCGGGACTTGGTGTGTGAACTCCTTGTACCAAATCTATATTTTCTTGTCGGATTGAGCCATAAAGCATGTTTCCTGTGAGGAAAGAACGCCATTTCAGCTTTCTCATAAGCGGAATTCGGTTCAGAATCATTCCTTCAAAACTATGTTTTATTCGCAAAGTAGCGTACTCATCGCTTATAAACTCGAAAAAATCCATCAGGTTGAATGAGTTTCTGTTGTAGAAGAAAGATTGATTTCCCAAGTGCGCCTCCAAAAGTGGATAAGGAACGGCATCTGGCACATAACCGCCCGAAAGTTCATATTCCATTCTCCCGAAAAGTCCAATTCTTACATTCTGCTCAATTCTAGCATCGAATTTCTTATAAGAGAAACTGCTTCCGAAAAGGCTGTCAATTCCCAAAGTGGCTCGGAGCGTGATAATTGGTCTGCCTTCTGTTCCCAAATCTACCCGGGAATTGTCGTACTGCAAGTATTTTTGCTTAAAGGCAATTCTTGTTTCCAAAATCAATTCTGAAACCGTGAATTCGCTCCTTACTTGGTCAGTGTTGAAAGGGAGTTTGTATTGGAAATCGTAGCCAGAATTGATGGGTTCAAATTTTCGTTGGCGGAGCATGATTTTCTGCGTCCAGCCACGCATCAGGTCGGTTTGAATCCATGCCTTGGAAATCTGTTGCATGAATGGCCTGCGCAATGTTCCGAATTTTGTAGCAGCGTTGAATAGCGTATTATTATTGAGATTATCGTTGAAAATACCAATTTGATATAAGTCGTAACTGTGTCCGACTCCCACTTTTGTCCAATGCTTTTTGGAGGCAATATATTCCAAATCTCCGCTATATTTCCATACTTTATCTTCCGTTCCGTAGCCTGCAAAGCCTTTGAGAATGAATTTCTTGCTGAAATCTGCATTGGTTTTGAAGCCAAGCTGGAAACGATGCCCTTCCACGTTGTTGTTTCCATACAAATAAACGTAAGGGCCAATATCGAATTTTCCGACTGTTTTGTAACCGTTAAAAAGAATGTCGGCAATCTCCACATAGGTTTTTACCACGGGCAAGTTCCGAATTGTATCAATCATGTGGTAAACATTCTGCTCGGCAGCGGAAAGTGTATCGTGTCGGTTTGCTTTCCAGTAATCATTATCGCTAATGTTGGCATTTTCTTTCAGCACGAAGGCTTCCTCGTAAAACTCGGCTTTTTGTGGTTTATTGACTACATAATTTTTGTTGGAGACATAGAATTTCGCCAACATTCCCGCCCAATCGTCTCTGATTTCACCAACATCCAATAAGATTCTCGACTTACTTGGCAACCAAGCTCCGCCTTTCTGCGCTTCTTCCATTTCTTGTTGCACCACCACTTTCTCAATAAAGTTGAGGTTGGCATCTTTTCCAATTTTCAAATCAATTTGCTTCAAGGCGAATGTTGAGTCAGTAACCCACATGGTTCCTGTGAAAGCCAAATCTTCGGGGCGTTTGGGTTTGAAAGAGATTCTGGCGCATTTGTAACCTTTAACGTCTTCGCCTTCCGCTTCCAATTCATATTCGTAAAAGCCTTTCCAACTGTCTGCCAAAGGAGAAATGAAATCTTTCCCAGCAATGCTCAGCCAGTTTTCATAGAAATTATATTGTTGGAATGACGAGCCAATGAGTTGGGAAATCAAACTTCCGTCATCCAATCCAACCCCAGTAAGTTTAGTTTTGATAATATTTTCCCTCGCTCTGTCAGGATTGCTGATATGGTAATATTCGGAGATAGATTCG
Source organism: uncultured Cytophagales bacterium (assembly GCA_963729615.1). Classification (GTDB taxonomy): domain Bacteria; phylum Bacteroidota; class Bacteroidia; order Cytophagales; family Flammeovirgaceae; genus JBLIFI01. The sequence goes on along the minus strand of CAVSOI010000003.1, from coordinate 621,237 downwards.
GAGATGAAAATAGGCAAAATCGGCTTTCCATCCTCTCCAGCCATTGCCTGAATACTGTCTAAAACAGCAATGATTTTCTGCATGATTTTCTTCTGGCGGAACTTCTCGGAAATATTATCTACATCGACTTCAATTTTGGAATAGCTCTCGAACTGATACGCATCTAAGGAACGTTTGTCGTTTCGCTTCTTGTTCGCCATTACATTTCGCATGATTTCCCAAGCTGGGTTTTCATAATCTCCGTATGTAATTACCAAATCGGCCAGCATGGTGGTTTCTGGTTTCAGTTGGAAATTGATGACTTGCTTTTTCCCTTTCTCCACAAATTTTGCCTTTTGGAGATAGCCCACATAAGAAACTATTAAGGAGTCGGTAGGAGTGGAACTGGAAATCTCGAATCTGCCCTCAAAATCGGTAGTTGCTCCGATGGTTGTGTTTTGGAAAAATACATTTACGAAAGGCATTCCCTCGCCCGTGTCGCTGTCAGTAACTTTGCCTGTGATGGAAGTGGTTTGCGCTTGTGTGGAAAAAATAGCTACACATAATAATGCAGTAAGTAAAAATTGTTTCATCAGTTTGGTTTTAGATTGAGGTCTGTTGCTTTCAATTCAAATGTTTGTTTGTGAGACAAAAATCAGAAACTTCATGTCAAAAATTGTCATATTTTACCTAAATATTTAAACTGCTTTAACAATTGTAGGCAAATAGCAGATTTTCTTGTTGCGGAACAGTATCGTATTTTTTTTTGGATGTCTTAAAAATGATGTGTTCTTGCGTAATAGACTATTTTAAGAATCTTATTCTGGTTTCAGAATAATTGTAAATATGTATTGCATATTATTGAACTTCATCCCAATATTTTTCGGTTTGGTAAGTTATGATTACATGAATATTGTGAAAATATTCGACTAATTGAACCAAGTATTCGACAAACGTATATTGAAACGGTTAATAGATAGTAGAACCTGCTTTTTGGCAATTATTTCCTTGCTCTTGTTTTTGGGTAAGCCTAGTTTCTTATTTTCCCAAGAAAAAAATGTAATCAAGTTCAGACACCTGACTATTGAAGACGGGCTTTCCCAAAGCATCGTCAATTCGGTAGCGCAAGACCAATTTGGCTTCATTTGGATTGGCACAGAAGATGGCTTGAACAGGTACAATGGGTTAGATGTAGAGGTATTCCAAACAAATCCCAACGACTCCACCAGTATTTCAGGCAACTGGATTCACGCCATTTTCCTTGATTCCAAACAAAATTTATGGATTGGAACCGACAATGGTTTGAGTCTCTACAATCAATCGACTGAAAATTTCATTCAGTTTCGCAACAATCCACAAGATTCTAATTCGGTTGGGGGAAGTGCCGTTCTGAGTATTTGTGAATATGAAAATGACTTATGGATTGGTACAAAAGAAGGTGGAATCAGCAAATTCGACTTTTCCACACGTACTTTCTCGCATTATAAAAATCAGCTTTCAGATGAGAAAACACTTCCTAGCAATCAGATAAACGTTTTGCTGGTAGATAGAGCCAACGTGCTTTGGGCAGGAACAGCCGATGGATTGGCTCGCTACGATTCTGCGGCCAAATCTTTCACAAATTTCAAATCTGGAGAAAATTATAGGTTCCGATTGCCATCAAACAATATCACCTCGCTCCACGAGTCAGAAGATGCCGTGCTGTGGGTGGGAACCAGCGATGGCGGAATGAGCAGATTCAACCCTAATAAAACCCGTCTTTTCAATTACCTCGCCCAAAAAAACATTCACGAAATGATGAAGCAAGCGGGAATTAACATTGCCAAAGAAGACAGCCGTGGCGACTTTTGGATTGGAACTTCCCAAGGTTTGCTCAGGAAACAGAGAGGTGTGAGCGAGTCGGATTTTACAGCAATTCAGAACTCCTCGTTAGAACCCAACAGCCTGAACAACAATAATATATCCACTATTTTTGAAGATAGTTCTGGCTTGATTTGGATTGGCACGAAAGGTGGCGGAGTGAATATTTATGACAGTCGGCAAAAGAAATTCGAGCATTATAAACAAGATTATAAAAACGAAAATAGCTTATCGAAAAATAGAGTCCTGACAATTTTTGAGGAAAGCAGAAACAAGATTTGGATTGGGTTGGAAGAAGGCGGATTGAGTTTTTACGATAGAAAAAATCAGACTTTTGAGTCTTATAAAAGTCGTTTTTCGAGGAGAGATAGCCTTTGGGCAACCAACGTTACTGCCATTGCCGAAGACAAATTGGGCAGACTTTGGGTGGGAACGGCAAAGTATGGCTTGAATGTGCTGGAAGCAAACGAGAAAAATAGGAAATGGAATAGAAATTGGCGCAATAGGAAAAGGACAAAACGCTCCGAAAAAAAATGGATTCACTTTCAGTCCAATTCCAAATCCTATTCAATTAGCTCCAACCAGATAAGGAAAATTTTCTCCGATAAATCTGATAAGAAAAATGGCGATTTATGGATTCTCACTAGCAATGGGCTGAACCGACTCCAAAGTTACGATTCCGCAAAGTTTGTGAAATACCAACATTTCGCTTCGGTTGAAGATAGCTTGAATGAGAATCCTACCGTTTTCCAAACAGCTATGCAAGATGAACAAGGCTCATTTTGGGTTGGAACTGAAAATGGGAAACTTTTGAAATTCAATCCAGCCACAGAGATTTTCCGAGAATTCAGCTTCAGCGGAATTTCCAAATCAGCAAATAAGGCGACCATTTTTTCGATAAAGGAACAAGGCAATTTTATTTGGATTGGAACGGACGGAAATGGCTTGGTAAAGTTTGATAAGGAAGTTGGAAAAGCGATTGCTTCTTACGGAACGCAAGACGGACTTTGCAACAACACAATTTACGGCATAGAATCTGATAAAATGGGCAGTCTGTGGATTAGCACAAAAAAAGGCTTGGCATTTTTTGATTCTGAAAAGGGGGAATTCGTGAATTATTACGCTTACCATGGTTTGCAAAGCAATATATTTCTGTCAGGTTCTTCGCATAAAGGCAAGTTTTCTGACAGAATGTATTTTGGCGGAATCAACGGATTGACAATTTTCAGTCCGAAAGATATAGAGATGAACCCGCATTTGCCTAAAGTTTACATTACCAGTCTGAAAATCAATAACCGAACTCTAACAATCCAACCGAATGCCAACCCGAATAAAGATGCAATTTTGAGGGAAAGTATTTTGCTCACAAATAGTATCAAACTGAACTACTCGCACAAATATGTTCATCTGGATTTTGTGGCTTTGGATTATAGCAATCCTAGCAAAAATAAGTATAAATATAAGTTAGAACCATTTGATAAAGAATGGATTGAGACGAATGCTTACAATGCACAGGCTTCTTACACAAACCTGCCAGCAGGGGAATATACTTTCAAGGTTATAGCATCTAACAACGATAACGTTTGGAATGAAACGCCTACGGAATTGGAAATTGTGATACACCCTGCTTGGTGGGAAACGGTGGTTGCCAGAGCTGGGTTTATTCTGCTTGGCATCGCTTTAATTTCGATATTGTTCAGATTGAGAACAAGAAGGCTCGAAAGCCAACAGAGGAAATTGCAGAGGAAAGTAGAAGTCAGAACTGCGGAAATAAAGGAAAAAAATGAGGAACTGGAAGCGCAACAGAAGAAAATCCTAAAGCAAACTAGAGATATTGAGTCGAGCATTCTGTACGCTGAAAGAATTTTGACCGCTATTTTGCCAATGCACAAGAATATCTCCAAGTTACTGCCCGATTATTTTGTGCTGTTCAAACCCAGAAACATCGTGAGCGGAGATTTCTACTGGATGGCTGAAAAAGATGGCAAAACCATTATTGCCGTGGTCGATTGCACAGGACACGGAATCCCCGGTGCATTCATGTCTATCATTGGTGCAGATTTGCTCAAAGAAATCGTGAAATCCAAAGGAATTCTGGATCCCGCAATGATTCTTTTAGAGATGGATAAGGGAGTCAGAAACGCACTTCAGCAAGAGGAATTTAAAACAAGAGACGGGATGGATGTGTCAATTGTGGTACTCGAAAAGCTGGCAAACGGAACTACGCAAGTCGAATTTGCAGGTGCGCATAATTCAATGACTTACATTCAAGGTGGAAAAATAAACGTGCTGAAAGCCAACCGAGACGGAATTGGCGGTTTTGAGACCAAGAAAAAACCGTTTCTGAAATACTCAATCTTAATTGACCAACCTACGGAAATATACTTGGCAACTGATGGCTACCAAGACCAATTTGGTGGCGAGCATGACAAGAAAATCCTTCGTAAGAATTTCAAAAAATTGCTTTTGGAAAATCATAGCTTGCCAATGTGCGAGCAAAAAGAGATTTTAGAGACTTATTTCCTCAACTGGAAAGGCGATACCCAACAGACTGACGATGTGCTAGTTTTTGGATTTAGAGTGAATGGTCTTTAGTCCAAAGCAATTGCCTTTTTTTGTTCTTAGTTTTTGAGAAGTCTCTATAGAAATGCTTAGGACATTTATTAATCAGCAAGACCAACGATTTAATTTCGTTGGTCTTGCTACTCATTCGGGATTTAAAGATTAGCAACTTTCAGGCAAACACATTCGAGATTCGTATATTTTTGTTTCGAATGCTAAGACTAACAATGGCATAGCAGTACATTCCAACAAAAACAGACATTTATTAAACCAAAAAAGCATTCTCTACCAAACGTTTGGTAGAGAATGCTTTTTGCTAGAAAATTGGTTTTTAATTTGATTACTATATTGCCATTTTTCTATATCACTAAATCTAAATAGTCACACGAAATTATCGTAACATCTTATCTTTTGTAAAATGCTGATTGTCAATACGTAATTTACTATTTTGCTGTTTTTCTATTTTGTACTTGTACCCGAATAATGGGTTTAAACCTTTGTTTTTCAGATAGTTAACCGTATTATTTTTAGAGTAGTCAAAAATTAAGATTTGCTATATTGTACTTTTTTTAGATTTAACCAAAAATTATATGACAATAATTTAACGGAACTTATAAATTCAAAATACTGATTACCAAATACTTAAATCATTCTTAATTCTTAATTCTTCATTTTTAATTGCCCCAATCCATAATTGTACTTATCAAATAAATAACTCATAATTGGGGTACTTGTACTTATTCTGTCATGTCAATCACTTCCACATCATCAAATTTTGATTGGTCGAAGGCAAATGAGCCATCGGTTAATTTCAGATTTGGAGTAAATTTAGTGATAGCATATTTGTATCTGATAATTTCCAAAGTATCGGGGTCTTTTTCAAAAACAATCCATTGTTTCAAGGTATCGTCAGTAGTAGAAACATAAAGTCTTACTTTGAAAAACTGGAATTTATCTGTGTTGGTAGGAGCGAGTTCAACTACTTCGCATCTTACGCCATCAATGGTTTCCGAGCCAGATTTGGCATATTTGAAACCGTTCTTGTGCATATTGAACAACTTGGTTGGGCTTTGGAACATTTCCTCGCCTTCTTCTTCCGAATTGTTATTATAGATATAAACTTCTTGGTCTTCCACCAAATGTCTCCAAATTTTCCTTTCGTTGTTATAGACAACTTGGTCTCCCAAATCCAAAATATATTTGTTGCCTTTTACGGTTCCTTTCACAGTCATATCATTCATGACAGTACCTTTGGCATTCATCATTTTCTGATTGATTGTGATTTTGAAAGCTCCGTAAGCTTCGTATTTAGATTTGAGATTCTCTAGGATTTTCTTCGCTTCGGGGTCTTGCTGAGCGAAGATTTGCGTGCTGAAAAGCAAACTGAAAAGTGCGGTAATTGCTAATAATTTCTTCATAGTTATTGATGTTTCAAAGGTTTTAAATTTTGTTTCTCTTTTATAGTATGTTTGGATTGATTTTTTGGGAATTTTACGAGATTTTCAAAACATTCTTTCTAGGCATTTTAGAAACACATAGCCAAAGCTATGTGGGGAGAAAATAACGAAGAAAGCCTTTTTTAAAAGCCGTAGAAGACAAAAATAAGTCGATTCAAACATACTTCTCTTATATACTCATTCATTAAAACGCAAAGGTCGTGCAGTTGTTTGTAAACCAAAAGTTAAAGCTTGTGGAGTGCGAAAAGTGGAGGAAATTTTATATTCATAAACACTTATAAGCAAATAAAAGTTGAGGATTGTGAAGTTCATTTTTGCTATTTGTGGGAATGATGCTTTCTTTGCCAATCTTCAATTCTGAATCAAATAAAGTTATGGTTGAAAATTTACTTACGCTACTCATGTTAGTGATGCTGCAAATTGTTTTGGGGCTAGATAATTTGTTATATATTTCTTTAGAGTCGCAACGAGTGGCAAAAGAGAAGCAAAAATTCGTGCAGACTGTCGGAATTAGTGTAGCCGTGATATTGAGAATAGTGCTTCTATTTATCTTACTGAAAGTAATCAAGTATTTCCAAGACCCTGTTTTTTCTCCTGCTATTGAAGGTGTAATTGAGGCGGAATTCAGCATTCATAGCTTCATTGTGCTTTTTGGTGGAATTTTCATCATTTACACCGCCACCAAAGAAATCATTCACATGCTTAAAATGAAGGAAGGTGAGATTGGAGACCAAAAACCTGCTTCTGTCAACGGAGCAATTTTTATGATTGTGATTATGAACGTGGTATTCTCTTTCGATTCCATTTTGAGTGCCATGGCTTTGAGCGATGTGCTTTGGGTAATGGCAACGGCAATCGTAACTGGCGGATTGCTGATGATTTTCTTGGCAGGGAAAGTTTCTGAGTTTCTGCAAAAAAATAAAATGTATGAAGTTTTGGGATTGTTCATTCTTTTTGTAGTCGGAATTATGTTGCTCACAGAAGGAGCGCACATTGGTCATCTGAAATTGTTTGGCAATGAAATTACGCCAATGAGCAAAACTACTTTCTACTTCGTAATCTCCATCCTGATAATTACAGACATTGTCCAGTCGATTTATGGAAAGAATTTGGCAAGGACAAAAAAGTAACGAACTCTCCCAAGAAGTGACAGTCTCTGAAATAGAAGCTGTCACTTTTTTTCTCTACTGAATTCCTATAAAGAAAAAGGTAGTGTGCAAGATGTAAGGCTAATTTTGGATATTTCGGCACAAGCGGACGCTCAATGCTGTCAACTTAAGGAAAATATATGTTTGATTTTATACCAAAAATAGGTGTAATTTGAAAGTTTCAGTTCTGTAGGACGTAGCTCTAGCTGCGTCCAATCACAAACCAAAAGTGTTGAAAACGCTTTTCAACACTAAGTTGACGGCATTGAGCAGACGCTTGCGCTATGGTTTTATATTTGTTAGCCTTACCAGTTTATCACTACCAAGAAAAAAGCTATTGCAAAAAACGCAAGAAAAAGCTATATTTATTAAAATAAAATTAAGAACGAACTAAATTATTGCAGAATTAAAACTCTCCGCATCTGAAAATACAATTACGCATAATACATCTTACTAATTTCCCATTCAATCCAACTACTCTACATCCGTAAGAATGAGTATTTATTGGTTAGGTTTTGATTCATTTGCGTGATTTTCAATTCAGTTTTCTGACGAGCTTCTGCTATTTTAACGACAACTAACTTGGCATGGCTTATGACTAAATCAGTACGAATTCTATTTCCCATTTTATGCTTTCTCGGGATTTTCCTCATTCAAAAAGCAACCGCCCAAGACAAGAAAGCCGAGAATAGCCTGAAGGTCTGGACTGAAAACACAAAACTCAATTGCGCTATGGGAACAATTGTGGAAACAGTAGTTCATGTTCAGAACGTTTCCAAAGAGCCTGTGGAGTTGAAGGTGAAAAGAGGCAAGTGCAAATTCTCCAAAAACCAAGAATGTTTTTTCAGGTTGGATGGCAAAATAACCGCAGCTCGTTCCAATGAATCCCAGAATACGATTACCCTCAAGCCGAATGAAAAATCATCTGGCTTCATGTCTTATTTCTCTACAGGTTTCAAAAAGGGAGAGTGCAGTATTGCCTATCAATTCGTAAACACAAATTCTAAAGACGACTTTGCGGAAATTGAACTCAATTACAGTATTTCCGATGAAATTCCCGCCAACAGATTGTATGTGAATGAGCAAATCAGCATTTCGTTCATGTTCCCAAACCCAGCAATCAATTTCGGGGAATTCGAGTACAGAATGCCCAATTCGGGAAAGTCCGAAGCAAAAATTGCCATTCACGATGTATTGGGAAAAAAACTGGGAACTTACGATTTAGAACCTTCCGAAGCCTCTGTCAGAATTCCGTTCAAAGAATTTGATTCAGGAGTTTATTTCTACATGCTCATTCTGGATGAGGAAACGGTGGCAACCAAGAAGTTTGTGTTGAAGAAGTAGGCTGTTTTCAATCAATACTCCACAAGAAATTCCTTTCGATTTTTATCCATTTTGAAGCCAAGAACTGTATTTTGCAGTAGGATTTACTGCCTACACTATCTGACTTGTGTCTAATCAGAAGTGAAATGACTCACTCTAAATTGTAGAATACAGCTTGTAATATGGTTTAACCAAAAATAGAATAAACATATTTAGTTATTTAGACGTTTATCTAAATAACTAAATGATTTTGATATGAAAACACTTTTCAAGGCATTGAATGACGAAACCCGAAGGCAAATTGTGGAATTACTAAAAAAAAAGGTCATGAATGCTGGAGAAATTGCCGAGCATTTCAATATTTCCAAGCCAAGCATTTCACATCATTTAGACATTCTTAAAAGAGCCGATTTGGTTGTGAGTGAGAAGAAAGGACAGTTTGTAGAATATTCGCTCAACACTACGGTTTTAGAAGACTTATTAAACTGGATTTTAACCATCAAAAACTGAAATTATGAAAACTACTCTCAAAAGAGAAATCCCAACCATCGCAATTGTACTTGTTCCAATTGTGTATTTGACCCTTATTTGGAATAATCTGCCCGACCAAGTTCCTCTTCATTGGAATATTAAAGGGGAAATTGATGGTTATGGAAGCAAATATATTTTGGCGTTTCTTGTGGCAGGATTGCCAATTGTAATTTATGCTACGTTTTTAGTGGCAGAAAAAATAGATCCTAAAAATAAACTCCAGAAAATGGGAGGGAAACTCAACAGTCTAAAGTTTCTGCTGACAGCAGTATTATCTGCCATTGCACTCATCATTGCTTACCTATCGAAAGAGCAATCCTCCTCCGAACTTAATTTCATCACATTGGCTTTAGGTTTTTTGTTTCTCATACTCGGAAACTATTTCAAAACTATCCAACCCAACTACTTTCTCGGAATTCGAACGCCTTGGACATTGGAGAATGAAACTGTTTGGAGAGAAACCCATAAATTGGCAGGAAAAATGTGGTTTGTGGGAGGTTTGGTAATTATGATTTCCAGTTTGGTTTTCAGCCAGCAAACAAGCTTAATAATTTTGCTGGTTGTTGTTGCAATTATCACGGTTATACCTATTGCCTATTCTTATTCGACTTTTCAAAAAGTAAAAAGGAATATGGCAAGTGGCTGATAGTTAAATAGATACGAATTGAAAAATCCCTCTCGGAATTATTCCGAGAGGGATTTTGAATAAGAATATTTTGGCAGAATTAGTAAGTGGGTAGTGCTGAATACAAATCAGTTTCGCTTCATCTTGCTACATGATACTCATGTCTTGCAACTTTTTACGCTTCTACTCCAACTTCTTTGGCCGCCAAATATCTTTCAGCTTCCAAAGCCGCCATACAGCCAGTTCCTGCAGCGGTAACTGCTTGTCTCCAAACGTGGTCTTGTGCATCGCCAGCGGCAAAAACCCCAGGAATCTGTGTGGATGTTGCGTCTGGAGTCGTAATTAAATAGCCGTTTTCGTCCATCTCCAACCAATCTTTGAAAATATCTGTGTTAGGCTTATGTCCAATTGCCACGAAGAAACCTTGAATTTTTATCTCTTTGACTTCGCCAGTTTGATTATTTTTCACTCTAACACCTTCCACTTCCTCATCGCCCAAGATTTCCTCTGTCTCTGTATTCCAATGAACTTCTATGTTTTTTGCTCCTAAAACACGTTTCTGCATAATATTGGAGGCTCTCATCTCGTCTCTCCTTACAAAAAGGTGGACTTTCGTACACAATTTAGATAAGTAAGTTGCCTCTTCCGCAGCCGTGTCTCCACCTCCAACAACTGCAACTTCCATGTCTCTGTAGAAAAATCCATCACAAACTGCACAAGCAGAAACACCCTGCCCGTTCAACCTTTGCTCCGATTCCAAGCCCAACCATTTTGCCGATGCGCCCGTAGAGATAATAACTGTTTCCGCTTCCACCACATCGCCATTTTCTACGGTGGCTCTGTGAATGCCACCATCTTTGCTGAAATTCACTTCAGTAACCATTCCCAAACGAATGTCTGTGCCGAATCTCTCGGCTTGCTTTTGGAAAGCGGTCATCATTTCTGGTCCCATAATTCCATCAGGATAGCCAGGATAGTTCTCTACATCGTTGGTAATCATCAATTGTCCGCCTGGTTGCCCACCTTGGTACATCAATGGTTTTATTCCTGCTCTTGAAGCATAGATTGCCGCAGTATAACCTGCTGGTCCCGAGCCAATTATTAAACACTGTGTCTGTATTGTCGCCATACTATTATTGATTATAATTGGAATGGATTTCATTCACTCCAAATTTTGAATTTCTTGATTTTCACAAAAATAACAATCAACCAATGAAAATTCTAATTTGATTAGACTTTATCACGATTGATTTCGTATGGCTTAAAAAAATCACAAAGCCGTTGTTGGTCTTAGCTTGCGAGACCAACAATTTGAACTCTAAAATCTCTCTTAATAAATCAATCGTGATAATATCTATTGAATTGCTTTATTCGATGTTGCAATTGGTAAATGGGAATTTTGGATTGAAAGTTCCATTCGCATCAATCCCAAATCCCATTTTTTTCTGTCAGAATAATGGGTTCTTTGTCGGTAATAAGAATGGTATGTTCGTGTTGAGCTACGAAAGTCCGATTATCTTTGGCAGTCAAAGTCCAACCGTCTTTTTCGGTATGTGCAAACGTTCCTTTGGTGGAGATAAAGGTTTCAACAGCTACTACACTATTTTTTTTGAATCGCTCTCGGTTAAAAGCATCATAATAACAAAGGATATTGCTAGGTTCTTCATGTAAGCTTCTGCCTACGCCATGCCCAGCTAAGTTTTTGATTACCTTATAGCCATTTTTCCTTGCCTCTTGCTGAATAAGTTTGCCAATATGGGAAATTCTAACCCCTCCTTTTATAGCATAGATGGCTTTTTTGAGAATTTCCTTAGAAACATTTACCAATTTCTCGTGCTTCATAGTACCTTTTCCCAACACGAATGAGCCACCATTGTCTGCCCAAAAACCATTGAGTTCTGCCGAAACATCTATATTTATCAAATCGCCTTCCTTCAGTATTTTATTGGCATAAGGTATTCCATGGGCAATTTCATGGTTTGTACTAATGCACGTCCAACCTGGAAAGCCATAGGTAAGTTTTGGAGCAGATTTTGCGCCAAACTCTTTTAGGATTTTACCGCCCAATTCATCCAATTCCTTGGCACTCATTCCTACCTCGGCATACTCACGCATTCTTTTGAGTGTGATTCCTACGGCATCACTTATTGCTTTGATTCCCGATAATTCTGACTCTGATGTGATTGACATTGTTTTTTATTAGGTTAAAAATGGCTTGGGTTGCAAACTTGAAATCAGCTTATGCAAAAGTTTTTTCATTTTCAAATCTGCATATCCTCACATTTACAAATCCTCTTTCTCCACCGCTTTCAAATCTCCTTCTGCCGATTCCATGTCTTTTGTTTCCTCCTCGGAAAGTGAAACGGGAATGGCAATTTTATAAGATTCCCCACGCTTTACCTTCAGCTCATCGTCTCGCAACCAAGGATTGTAGAATTTGAGTGCATTGTAGCTAATTCCTTGTGATTGAGCGAATTGTGCCAAATCTCGGACAGTTTCGGTAACAGTTACATACTTCACTTTCTCTTCTGGATAGAGGTATTGAGGCTTTATTTTGAACTTGTATTTATCTGGATTGGAAAGTATTTCTTTGAATGCCAATATCCTGAAAACGTAGCGAGCAGTCTCCGAATTCAGGTGTAAATCGTAATACGTTTCCGCTTTTTGCTTCTCAATCCTTCTGTCCAAACCATTCATGCCCATATTGTAGGAAGCCGCCACCAAAGTCCAATCTCCAAACTTTTTATGGGCTTGTTTAATGTATTTGCAAGCCGCTCTGGTAGATTTGATTGGGTCATAGCGTTCGTCCACTTCTCCGTTAATTGTCAAGCCCATTTCCCGGCCAGTTCCTTTCATAAATTGCCAGAATCCAGTCGCTCCAGCAGGGGAAATCACGTTTGTGAGCGCACTTTCCACCACAGGCAAATAAATAAAATCATCAGGAACGCCCTCTTCTTTCAGTATTTCACGCATTCTAGGAAACCAGCGATTTGCCCGTTTCATAATAAGAATTGTGTTGGAGTGGAAAAATGTGTTGGAGTGCAAATCTCGGTCGAGCCTTTCCCGAATTGCCAGTTCTTTCAACGGCACAATTTCCCCACAAAAATCCATCTTGTCGGGCATTTCTATGTTCAGCAATTCCGTTTCGTAGCGAATTTGCTCTACAATGGGTTGTGGTTTGGTTTGCATCTTATCGTAGATAGTGAAGGCAATCAGTCCGATAAGAAGTATGAGAATCAGGGTGTTTTGCAAGTTTTTCATTTTTGGAAATCCACTTTTGAGTATTTTGTAGTGCATAGCTGAATCGCAAAATTACCAAAACTTGCCCTGATAACAGCTTGATAAGTTCCAATTATTTGTTTCTATTTGTGAAAGCATAAAATAAATTGGCGATTTACTGAATTGGCGAGTTTGCGGATTGTTTGCGAGCAGAAAGTTCTCTCTCTAATCAAGTCCTCGTTTTAAATCTAAAATCTCATATCTAAAGTCTAATATCTTAACAGAAACCATGGAAAACGAAAAAAAGCAGAACGATAGTCAAATTAATATCGAATTGAGCGAAGAGGTTGCAGAAGGAGTTTACTCCAATTTGGTTATGATTGCCCACTCCAACAGCGAGTTTGTGTTGGATTTCATCAGAATGATGCCTGGCGTTCCCAAGGCGAAAGTGAAATCCAGAATCGTAATCACGCCAGAACATGCCAAGCGTTTCTTGAAGGCTTTGGAAGACAACATCGACAAATTTGAAGCCTCTTTCGGCAGAATTAAACAGACCGAAGAAGGCACGAAATTCCCCATGAACTTTGGCGGAACAATGGGAGAGGCTTAGAGGATTTGCAAATAATTAAATGTGAGAATTTGTAAATTGAAAAATGAAATTCACATATCAATTGCCACTAGCTTCAGCTAGTGGTTTTTTTTTATTCTACCCGAATAATGAGTTTAAAAAATTGATTATCAGTAGGTTAACTATATTTTTTTTAGTGTGGTCAAAAATTAAGATTTAATATATTGCACTATTTTTTGATTTAATTAAAAACCGTATGTCAATAGTTTGGCTAATTGAAATAACATAATTCACTGATTAACAGTTACTTAAGTCATTTTTAATTCTTCATTCTTAATGGCCAGGCCACCCTGTCTTAATTTCCCCAATCAATAATTGTACTTATCAAATACACAACTCATAATTGGGGTATTCTGTAACCATTCATCCAATCTGCAAGTTTACAACTCTATGCAAATCTCATATCAAATCATATTCCTGATTATTTCTGTGGCGGTTCTGGCTGGAGTCGGATTTTATGCCTACAAGCAGTTCAATAAGCCAGCTTTGGCGGTTCCGAAAATCTTCCCAACCGAATGGCGAGTGATTTTGGAGCAGAACGTACATTTCTACCAAAATCTCAATCAGGAAGAGAAAAAAAGATTTGAACGGAAAATTAGGCGGTTTCTGCGCAAAGTCAGAGTTACGGGAATTCGGACGGAAGTAGAAGATTTAGATAGGCTTTTGGTGGCCAGCAGTGCCGTAATTCCCCTTTTTGGCTTCCCAACTTGGGAATACAATCACTTGCACGAAGTATTGATTTACCCAAAACACTTCGATAAAAATTTCTCTATGGAGAAACCAGAACAAGTGATTTTGGGAATGGTAGGGAGCGGAAATGGAATGGATGATATGATGATTCTGAGCAAGGAAAGCTTGCGGCAAGGTTTCCAAAACCCGACTGACAAACACAATGTGGGAATTCATGAATTCGTGCATATTATGGATAAGGAAGATGGCGAGGTCGATGGAATTCCCGAAGCCCTGACCGACAGCAAATACATAGAGCCTTGGCTGAAGTTAATGCACAAGGAAATGGCAAAAATAAAGGCCGGAAAAAGCGATATTGACGCTTACGGGGCAACCAACGAACAAGAATTTTTAGCAGTAACCAGCGAATATTTCTTTGAACGACCAAAGTTGTTGGAGCAGAAACACCCTGAACTCTACAAATTACTCCGAAGAATATATCATCAGAACATGAAGAAACGTTTCAAAAGACCTTTTCGGAGAAAGAAGCAAATTGGCAGAAATAGCTCTTGCCCATGCGGTTCTGGCGAGAAATTCAAGAATTGTTGCATGAAAAACTAAGAATTTGCAAATGTGCAAATTTGAGAATGAAAGGTTTTCGTACCTCGACTCTCCAATGGGATTTGCTTAATTGAGATAAAAACTTGCGATATACACTTTATCGCGAATTATACGCTACTTTACATTTTTTATTCCCCTAGAATCTGAGGTCTTGAAGCCAAGTCGCATTGAAGCCAAGTCGCATTGAATGCAAGCCAATCATGTCAAATTGTACATCGTAATTCGTACATCAAAAAATCCAACCTTGTTTATGAGCCAAATGCAACCTTGCCCAAAGGTTGCTGTCTTTGATTCTGGAAACTGACCGGAAACCTTCTCAACAACCACTTAATAATAATAAGAAAATGGAGCAATTGCTGTTAGAGCAATGTTTGGCGGGAGATAGAAAGGCGCAATACCAAGTGTATCAGCTATATTCTAAGGCAATGTTCAATATTTGCATCAGAATGCTGAAAGACGTTGGCGAGGCGGAAGATGTGTTGCAAGAAGCTTTTTTGAGCGTGTTCCGAAAAATAAATCAATTTCAAGGAAACTCTACTTTAGGAGCTTGGATTAAGCGGATTGTAGTGAATCAATGCATTAATCAAATCAAAAAGCGCAAATTAGATGTTCGCTCAATAGAGGAAACGCATTTCCAAGAACCTGAAGATGTTTCGGCTGGATTCAGTTCGACTGGATTCAGTTCGACTGGATTCAGTGAAGAGGAGCAAGAGGCAGTTTGGCAGATTGATGAAGTGCGAGAAGCGATTCAAGAGTTGCCCGATGGTTTCCGAATGGTTTTCTCACTTTATTTGATTGAAGGTTACGACCACCAAGAAATTGCCGAGATTTTGGGAATCTCCGAATCAACCTCAAAATCGCAATTCAGCAGAGCAAAGGCAAAGTTGAGAGAGAAATTGATGCGATGATTTGCTGATTTGCCGATGTGCTGATTAAAAAAAGCGATTGAACTAAGCTCAATTGCAACCATCTTCAGATGATTGGTTATTTTCTTGATACCTGATACTCACTACTTGATACTAATATGACATTAGAAAAATTCATACAAACCCATTTGAAGGAACTCGATAAATTCGAGCCATCGGGGAAAGTATGGACAGAAATTGATAAGGAACTAAGCTCGGAAACAAAATTATCTTCGGACATTGAGCAATTCACAAAATCTAACAGAGAGAAATTGGATTCGCATGAAGTTCCGAGTGGAATTTGGGGGAAAATTGAAGATGAACTTAATACCGATGAATTTAGTGAAGCAAAATCCAGCCTAAACCTTCTTAAAAAAGAGCCGAAAATGGTTTCTGTACGAGTGGTTTGGCAAATGGCAGCGAGTTTCCTGCTCATTATTTTAGCTGTTGGAGTATTGCCCAACCTAGATTGGAATGAAGAAAAGGCAACATTGGAATCGGAAGATGAAATGACACTCAATGAGCAAATTGCCGAAGTCGCACCAGAATTGATTGAAGCAGAAAAATATTATTCACATCAAATAAATGAACGCTTGGTGCAACTGAAGCAGATGAATCTTTCGGGAACGGGCGTGAATATATCATCTTTTGAAGATGAAATGTTGGAACTCGGCTCGGTTTACGAAGGAATGAAAGAGGAATTTGTAGCAAGTGAGGCCAATGAAAGAGTGCTGAGCGCCATGATTGACAACCTGCAAATGCGCATGGAAATACTGAACAGGCAACTGCAAGTTTTACAAGAAGTTAAGGATATTAAAAACGGAAAAAGCCATGAAATCAATCTCTAAAAAATACTCGCAAAAAATACAGATAGTAGGAATGTTTGCATTACTATTTATTGCTTTCTCCAACAGCCTTTTTGCCCAAAAAGCAAGGTTGGAGAAAAAGATTTCCGAGAAATATACAGTTTCTAAGTCAGATAAGTTGCTGATAGACAATCGTTTTGGAGAAGTAGTTGTGAGAACTTGGGATAAGAAGCAAATTACGGTTGACATCACTATTGAAGGTTACGGAAAAAATGAAAGTCAAGCGCAGGAAATGCTTGATAAGGTGGAGATTGATTACGGAAAATCTGGCTCGGAAATCAGTTTCATTACCAGAATTGACAAAAATAATAACTCGTGGAGCAGTAATGGGAAATCGGGTTATGAAATAAACTACATAGTAAATATGCCGAAATCCAACCCACTTGATTTGACCAATAAATATGGCTCAACCCAATTGGATGATTTTGATGGGAAATTGAAATTGGAAATCGGCTACGGAAAAATCAATGCAGGAAACTTGGGCAGTAATGAGGTAGATATTCTTGTGAAATACAGCAAAGCCACTTTCAAAGATATTGGCGGTGGGAAATTGGAGTTCAGATATAGTGGCGGAACGAGCATCGGAAAAGTAGGGGATATTGAACTTTCTGACAAATATGGTGGCGTTTCCATTGAAGAAGCAACATCTGTAGATGCGGAAATTGCCTATTCAGGCTTGAAAATCGACAAACTCACGAAGGAACTCAAATTGGATTCCCGCTACTCTGGTTGCAAAATCTACGAAGTCCAAGCAGGATTTGAATCAGTAGATGTTTCCACTTCTTACGGTTCCTGCACACTCGGTTTCCAGCCCAATGCAGATTTCGATTTTTATGCAACAGCCAGTTACGGAGGTTTCAAAAATAGATTGAGCAATGTTGATATCCAAAAGGAAGTATCCAAGAATACCTCTACCGAAGTGGAAGGAACGCACGGGAAGTCTGGCAAAGCAAAAGTGCGAGTTTCTGCTTCGTATGGAAGTGTAACTTTTGAGTAAACAGTAAGTCACTTTTCTAAAATAGGCTCAGCCAAATAGACGTAAAAAGCTCTTTCAATTATTTTGAGAGAGTTTTTTTTAGGATGATTCGGCAGTAATTCCCAACTAGTGCATTGAGTTCTAAGTTTGTGTCTGTATTTTTTGGAATATTATTTTCTTCTACAAAGCAAAATTTTCAGTGGTTCGACATCTCGACATAGCCTAGCTACGACTAAGAATTTTAATGCAGTAGAAGGAAATAAGAAACAAAAATAGCAACACGAACTTAGAATTTGATGCACTAGGCTAGAACAAACTCCAAAATCTCGAAAATTCCTCTTATCTTGTAGTCTATTATGTGGTTTTTTACGAAAAATGGAATAGATTTCCCCTAAATTTGTTTTCTATGTGTTGCTTTATGAGTCAGCACAAAACGAATTTGCCTTAATTTGGCAAATTACCCAATCCGCAAAAATGGAGAAAAAGGAAGAAAAAGTTGAGAATATCCTCACAGTCAAAAACTTATCTATTGAGTTTGCCAACGATGCCAACACAATCACGGCAGTTAACGGAATTGATTTTGAAATCAGAAAAGGAGAAACTATCGGGATTGTGGGCGAGTCAGGTTCAGGGAAATCGGTTACCTCTTTGGCAATTATGCGCCTGATTAACCAACCTCCAGGCAAAATTTCCTCTGGAGAAATTGTGTTTAACTCTCGGCAGTTTGGCTTGGTAGATTTGTTGCAAATTTCTGAAGCCTCAGATGCGTAAAATTCGTGGAGATGAAATTTCCATGATTTTTCAGGAACCCATGACTTCGCTCAATCCAGTTTACACCTGCGGAGACCAAGTAGTGGAAACCATTTTATTACACGAAAAAGTTACACAAAAGCAAGCTAAGGAAAGGGCAATCGAACTTTTCAAGAAAGTGAATCTTCCCCGACCAGAAAAGATATTCTCTTCCTATCCGCATCAAATTTCTGGCGGACAGAAACAGCGAGTGATGATTGCCATGGCGTTGGCCTGCAAACCATCTATCCTCATTGCCGATGAACCCACAACAGCTTTGGATGTAACGGTTCAGGCAACGGTTTTGAAGTTGATGAACGAACTCCGCCACGATAAAGACACCGCAACCATTTTCATTACACACGATTTGGGCGTGGTGGCAGAAATTGCCGACCGAGTTCTGGTCATGTACCGAGGAAATGTGGTTGAAAAAGGAACGGTTTGGGATATTTTCGCCAATCCGCAACATCCTTACACCAAAGGGTTGCTGGCTTGTCGTCCTCGTTTGGATATCAAGCTCAAAACTTTGCCCGTGGTTTCCGACTTCATGCAAACCGACAGCCGAGGCAATATTGTAGATTTGAACGATGCCAAATTCAAATCGGTTGGTCAGGCAATTATGGTCAATTACCAATCTGAAGAAGAGCTGAAAGAAAGGCAAGAGCGACTTGTGCAACAGCAACCCATCTTGAGTATTCGGAATTTGGAAACTCATTTTCCACTCGAAAAGAGCTTTTTTGGCAAACCAAAATCTTGGTTGAAAGCCGTAGATGATGTTTCCTTCGATGTCTATCCTGGCGAGATTTTAGGGATTGTAGGCGAGTCTGGATGTGGAAAAACCACCTTGGGCAGAACAATTCTACGTTTGGTAGATCCTGCCGCAGGAAGCATCGTATTCGATGGGCAAGATATTACGACCATGAATGAGTCGCAGGTTCGGAAACTTCGGAAAGACATTCAAATTATTTTCCAAGACCCTTACGGCTCACTCAACCCAAGAATGAGCATTGGCGAGGCAATTATGGAACCTATGAGAATCCATAACGTGCTTTCAAATGACAAAGAGCGAAAAGAAAAGGTAATTGACCTGTTGGAGACCGTGAATTTGAGCGGAATGCACTTCAATCGATATCCGCACGAGTTTTCTGGTGGACAGAGACAACGGATTTGCATTGCCCGAACACTCGCACTCCAACCAAAATTCATTATTTGCGATGAATCAGTTTCTGCATTGGATGTTTCCGTTCAGGCACAAGTTCTGAACCTACTCAATCAACTGAAAGACAAATACAACCTGACTTATATGTTCATTTCCCACGATTTGTCGGTGGTTAAATTCATTGCCGACCGAGTGATGGTTATGAACAAAGGCAAGATTGAGGAAATCAACTTTGCCGATGAAATCTACAAAAACCCAAAGCAGGAATATACCCGAAAGCTGATTGAGGCAATTCCCAAAGGAGATTTGGAAGATATTCGGCATGCCATGATGGATAGGAAAGTGAAGAAAATGGAAAAAATCCGCAGGAGGCGAAGGGAACAGCGGAAAGGAGAAAGTTGATTTGGGATTTCAGGCAATCTTATCAATTTCAATATTTTGGACTTAGTATATGACAAAAAATAAAGTGAGTCCCTCGGAGTGGTCTTTTTAGACCCTGCGAGTGGCTGAACGAGTGCTTCTAAACAGTCAAGATGAAAATTGTCATATACTTAGTGTTTTGGTTGTAACTGCATAAGATTTCTAGGTGTTGATAATCTGATAAAGTCAACAAAACAAATCTTAGTAAACCTCGTTATAATTTTATGACGTATTTCGGGTTTTGATAAAAATTAACCTCAACATATTGTAATGAAAAAAATATCATTTGCCATTGTTTTAGTATTTATAGGATATTTGCTACAAGCTCAAGATTTCCAGAAGAATCTGAAGGCAGATTTTGCAGGATTTATACAGGCTACATCTGATAAAGATTTTGAAGAAATACTCAATTACTTTCCCAAATCCTTCTTCAATCATGTTCCTAGAGAGACCATGCTAGAGGTTATGGAACAGACATTGAACAATCCTGCTGTATCCATGGAGTATAATCCAGCCAAGATTACGGAAATAAGTAAAAAAATAAGCAACGAAGGCAAATCCTATGCAAAATTCAAATATAGCCAAACCTATTATATGAGTCTTGCACAGGGAGAGAACGAGAAGAGCAGTGCCTTCAATAAAAGAATGAGCAAAGCTGAACCTTTAATCAGAAAGAGCTTGCTGAATGGTGTGGTAGAATATGACAAAGAGAAAAGAATATTTGTAGTTAGTGAAACCAAAGAAGTGTATGCTATTTCTGAAAGTGAAAATACTGAGTGGAAGTTTCTCACTATAGACCCTCAATCCTTATCGGTAATAAACGCAATCATACCAGAAGAGGTACGTACGGGTTTAGAATAATGGAATGGTCAAAGCTAATTGGAGCAGATTATTTTTCTTCTATTTTCTCAAAATGCGCCAACATTCCTGGCAATGTTTCGTGCACAGTCGGGTGGATATATACAGTTTTGGAAATGCTTTTCGTAGTTCCCTCGCCATTCATGATGCTAGAAATACTTTGAACCACTTCGTCTCCACCAACTCCTAAAAAAGTTGCGCCCAGTATTTTCTCGGTCTCTTCTTCCACAATCAACTTGATAAAACCTTTGGTTTCTCCTTTTTCAATGGCACGAGCCACTTTTCTCATAGGTTTTTTGGCGACTTTGGCTTTCAATTCTCCTTTTTCAACTTTCTCTCTCGCTTCTTTCTCGGTCATTCCCACTCTGCCCAAAGGCGGGTCAATGAACATTCCGTAAGTGAGAGGTCGGTCGGAGATTTTTCGCTTTCCTGAACGGAGAAGTTTGTCGGCAACTATTTCGTAGTCGTTGTAAGCCGTGTGAGTAAATGCACCTTCGCCATTGCAATCTCCCAGAGCCCAAATTCCTTCTACGTTTGTTTGGCAGTAATCATCTACTTTGATATAGCCTTTTTCATCTAGTTGAACATCCGTATTTTCCAATCCCAAATTGCCAGTATTGGGTTTTCTGCCTGTGGCGAGCAGTAAATGAGAACCCACAATTGGCTTGGCAAATCTGTCTGGACTGATTGTTACGGAGATTTTGCCATCTTTTTGCTTCGCCTCAATTTGCTCGGCATTTTTCCGAATCGTGATTCCCTCAGATTGCAAAATATGCTCAACTTCTTTGGAAACATCTTCATCTTCTTTGTTGGCAAGCTGGTTGGAGGTCTCAATAATCGTTACCTTGCTCCCAAATCTGTGGAACATTTGCCCGAACTCCAAGCCAATGTAACCGCCTCCAACAATAATCAAATGCTCGGGCAAATCTTCTAACTCCAAAATGCTTTCATTCGTCAAATAATCTATATGCTCAAAAGCTTCGGGAACCTTTGTCCTTGTGCCTACATTGACGAATATTTTAGCAGAAGTCAGCTTCTCTCCATTCACTTCAATCGTATTTTTATCTACAAACTTGGCATGTCCATCATAAACAGTCAGGTTCTCTTGATTGAGCAGAAAACCCCTGATATTGTCTCTCGAATCATTCACTATTTTATCTTTCCGAGCTTTTATTTTCGATAAACTCACAGCTATCTCATCAATCGCAAATCCGTATTCGTCTCCTCTTTGCGCATCGAATATTTTCTTAGCACTCGCCACATAAGCCTTCGTAGGCGTGCAACCCGTGTTCATGCAAACTCCACCATAATGTTTCCGCTCAATCAACGCCACTTTCTGCCCGTTTTCCATCAACTCTTTGGCAAGTGGAGTAGAAGCCTGCCCACTTCCTATAAATATTGCATCGTATTTCATATTCTGATTTTTAGGTTTGAATCTTTATGTAAGAACTAATCGGATAATTGATTGTTCTTTCGGATTGAATTTATGCGCTTTGGTTTGGCGAAAATAGGATAGGTTTTGATTGGCTGAATTCTCGGAAAATAAAGCGGCAAAGTGATAAGTTGATTTTTCATCGTTCCTTAACTTTAGAAAAACTAACTTTGCCACCCGAACAGAATTCAGAACAAGAAGCATGGAGTATAGAAAGAAGAAAGCCGCACCAGAGAATATGATTTATGGCATCAAGCCATTGGAAGAGGCATTTATTGCCAATAAGGAAATTGACAAGATTTTTGTGCAGAGGGATTTGCGGAGCGATGATATTGTGGCATTGCTGAAACAAGCGGCAGAAAGAAATGTCCCGATTGCCAAAGTCCCAGCTGAGAAATTGGAACGACTGACTCGGAAAAACCATCAGGGAATTGTTGCCTTCACGGCTTCGGTTTCTTATGCTTCGTTGGATTTCGTGATGAGCCAAGTATATGAGCGAGGAGAAAACCCATTGATTCTCGTGTTAGACAGAGTTACGGATGTGCGTAATTTTGGCGCAATTGCCCGCTCGGCAGAATGTATGGGAGTTCATGCGGTAGTCATTCCCCAAAGGGATTCTGCGCCAATCGGACCCGATGCGGTCAAGACTTCGGCAGGGGCGTTGAGCCATATTCCCATCTGCAGAGAGCGGAATTTGCGAAACACAATCAAGTATTTGAAAGAATATGGATTAAGTGTTTTTGGCTGTACCGAAAAAGCTTCGGAATTGATTTATTCAGGAGAATTCAAATCGCCAACCGCCATTGTTATGGGTTCCGAGGAAGATGGAATCTCCGATGATTTGATGACCATTATTGACCATCTAGTGAAAATCCCGATGTTGGGCAAACTTTCCTCACTCAATGTTTCCGTGGCAACAGGCATGATTTTGTCGGAAGTAGCTAGGCAACGGGGAGAATGAAAATGTGAAAATTTGGAAATATCCGAATTTGAGATTCTTAAGCACGTTTTGCTATTTAATGGCGGAGGGTCGCACCTTTCTGTATCTAGCTTTAAATGAGTTAGTTAAGAACTCAAAATAGGAAAGCATCCTTTTTTATTCAAAATAACTAGCTTTCTGTGTGTAAGCAAAATTTGCAAATGGCTATCAAATCATTTGCAAATTCACATATCTACACATTTTCGTAATCTTGCTTCCAAAAACTAAGTCTTTGAGAAAAGTGTTTTTTTAGAATTCTGGAACTAAGAAATTTGACTCTCCGCTTCTTCCACCGTGCTGAAAAAGCGGTAATACATTCCTTTCCCTTCAGAATCTTTCACGATTTTATTTAACGAGAATCTTCCTGTGGCATCTTCTCCCAACACCAGAGATTGGGTAATGTGTTTTCCTCTTTCAGCGGCCAATTTGTTGAATGTTTCATTCACAAATTCTCTGCTTTCCACCGAAGTGCCTCGGAACTTGCGAGCGTCAATCAATATTTTATAAATATCATGCTCCTTGGCAAATCGTGCCATTTCAATAATTAAGCCTGTGAACTCTTCATCATTTGCGTAATATTTCCAAACTACTTTCAAGTAATCGGAACCAAGTTCAATGTCGGCAAATTCAGTGCTGTGAAGTGTTTTCAAGTCGCTCATGGTTGAAGTTCTTTTTAGATACTGTATTCTGAAAACGAAAAATAAAGATAAATTAGTGTTTCAGCAAGTCATGCTTTCAATATAAGAGATAAGATTTCCATTTAATTGGAAAAGCGCAACTAGAACAGGGTTCTAGTTGCGCTTTTCAATACTTTACAATTACTTTCCGCTACAAAAACTCTTCATCTTCTGGCTCGAAGGAATAAAGAGACTTGTCTAACTTCAAGTTTCCGTTGTTATAGGATTTCACAAATTTCTCAATCTGGTCTTCGTCAACTTCAATAATATTTAAGCAAACAGTCATATTGATGCCATAATCTGTTTCTTCGTCATCTACGGTAACGAATTCGCTTACTTTTGAAGTGCCTTCTTCTTCAATCTCCATCAATGCTTTTTCCAAGGCATCTACGTGTTCGCCCTCTTCAGAGTCAAAATCTGAATTGGCAAACTGCGGATTCTCCGTCAATACCAAATCCATGGCAATGTCGTAGGTCAAACTAGCATATTCTGTCTCCAAAGTGTACATAAAGGCATCGAAAATGACTTCTTTGCCGTTGTGATTTCCTACGAAGAAAAAACTGGCGAAGTTTTCATCTCTTTCCTCTTCTTCGTTCCAAGCGAAAGATTTGCCAGTTTCTTTCATATTTGCCTTTAGTTTGGCGATTTCTTGTGGGTCTAATCCTTTATTCATTGTATTGAAATTCAAATTTTGAAATGATGTTTGAGTAGATTGTGTGATTTCTTGTGCAAAAGTCCAATCTTGCGGACAATAAAACAACAACAAGCTCAAACTTATTGTTGCTAAGGAACAAGTAAAAAATAGAAAGTCTTTTGAAAACCTTTTTAACCTGAATTTCTAAATCTTCTCAATATGTTCTATACATTATCAAAAACGGTTTCTGTGTTGGCAACGCCCATTGCTTGGGTTTTCATCATTCTTTTTTATGCTTGGTTTGCCAAACGTTCAATTAAAAAGAATTTTGCTTTGGCTATCTGTATTATCTTGCTTTACTGCGCAAGTACGCCATTCCTTGTTGGCAACTTAATGCTTTGGTGGGAAGTGCCTCCAGTAGCTTATGCAGAAATGGAAAAATATGATGTTGGAGTCATACTCTCTGGTCCTGTGAGAAATTTCAAAAGCCCGAAAGACAGAGTTTACATTGCCCGGGGTTCCGACAGGTTTCTCCATACAGCAGATTTGTATAGGAAAGGAATCATTGAAAACGTAGTGATTACTGGTGGCTACAAAAAACTAGGGGTGGAGAAAGTCGCCAACGAAGCTGAAAAGATTAAAACCATTTTGGTGAATAGTGGCGTGCCAGATTCTGTTATTTTTTTGGAGTCAGATGCAAAAAACACTCATGAGAATGCAGTAAATGCAGGGAGAATCTTGAAAGACAAGTTTGAGGGAGGGAAATATCTATTAGTCACTTCTGCTTTCCACATGAAACGGTCATTGGCTTGTTTCGAGCAAGAGGGAATCAAAATCACTCCATTCAGCACAGATTTTTACACAAATGACTCTCCAGACACAATTCATTTTACAGAATTCATACCAGATGCAGGTTCATTCTCCGCATTCTCACTACTCA
The DNA here is from genome assembly GCA_963729615.1 of uncultured Cytophagales bacterium. Taxonomy (GTDB): domain Bacteria; phylum Bacteroidota; class Bacteroidia; order Cytophagales; family Flammeovirgaceae; genus JBLIFI01. The sequence goes on along the minus strand of CAVSOI010000003.1, from coordinate 595,980 downwards.
TAAAAGAATGGGTCGGATTGCTGATATATAAATTTATGGGTTATGCGTAAAAACAAGCAACGGTAAAATAAATTTGTCCACCTTTGATTATCAGCGACTTATGTTTTGGGTTGTATTGTATTGAGATATTAGAAGTCAAACCTTAGAAATCTAGTTTGCTAACTTTTAAGCTGATTTTTTTTGTATAAAATCTAAAACTTTTTGTTATAAAAATGGACGAATACTTTCATAACTACCTGACTATTAGAATCGGGCAAGTTTATTCTAGTTCAATCGCTAATTTGGGGATTGAGCGCAATTTGTATTTTTTGTTACTTGTCAGTATTCTATCATTAACTATTGGTCTAAAAAGAACTCATTATATCTCATTGGCTAGTGAAAGCTTCCTAGCTTTGACTTTACTCTGTGGCAAGCTTCTTAGCTTGCAAAAGAACAACCGAGGTTTTATTAGAATAATACAATGCTCTCCCCAAATTAACGATTGAACCTTTATTCTCTTTTACTTATTACTCCTTCTTCTTTTCCTTTTTGCCAGACTCTTCTTTTTCTTTCTTTTCGAGGGCTTCTGCCTCTTTCACATAAGGCGAAGTGATTTGATAAGGATAGCGGAATTTACCTTTTCCTCCCTTATTCATTCTGTAAAACCTTTTATTCTGTTTCTTGATGGCTTTCAATTGCTCCTTCGTGTAGTTTTGTGAAGGTCTTGCCACGTTTCTTGCATAATCAGGCAAGTTTTCGTTGGCATATTCGTCTAGTTTCGATTTGTTTCCTTTCACTCCTTTGCGAGAAAATGACTTTGCGCCACTCTTACTTTTCCCATAATTGTCGTACTTCCTTCCCGTGGTTGCTAAATGGGAATTGAAGCAAGCATCAATAACAGAACAGCTCGATAAAGCAAATACGCACAGAATCGTAGTAAATATTCTCATTTTGAGTAAAATAGTAGTGAATTATCTTTGGTTTGATGAATCATCAAAATGTATGATTTTTCCAAAAATACACAATTTATGGAATACATCGAAAAGTGTTGGGGAATAAACTTATTTGAATGTACGACTTTTGAGCTATTACGGTTTGAATTGTTTAAAGTCTTTAACTTTATTCTAAATCAGAACAAGAAAATCAGATAGCTGTAAATGTTGGTTCAATCGTTAATTTGGGGATTGAGTCCAATTTGTGTTTTTTATTACTTGTCAGTATTCTATCATTCGTTAATTCCTTATTGGTTCAATAAAGAATTACTATATAACCCCAATTATGAGTTATGTATTTGATAAGTACAATTATTGATTGGGGAAATTAAGAATGAAGAATGAAGAATGAAGAATTAAAAATGAATTAAGTAATTGTTAATCAGCAACTTATTATTATTTTAATTTAGTCAAAATATTGACATACATTTTTTAATTAAATCTAAAAATAATACAATACATGAAATCTCAAATTTTGACCAATCTAAAAATAATACAGTTAATCTACTGACAGTCAGATGTTTAATCCCATTATTCGGGTATATATATTCATTCCATTCGCTAGTCAAAGCTTCCTAGCTTTGACTTTACTCTGTGGCAAGCTTCCTAGCTTGCAAAACAAACAACCGAAGGTTTATTAGAATAATACAACACTTTCCCCAAATTAACGATTGAACCATTTCCATTTTCGGTACAGGTTGGCGATTGCGCCCCAGCAAGAACCTGCGCCAGCGTTTTACGCTGGTTCCAGCGTCCATGCTTGAACCAAATTCACACTAACTTAATGGCATTGAGCATCCGAGCATTACTTGTTCATGGCTACCAAAATCTAAATAGATGTGTTCCAGAATTTTGGTTTAGCAAATCCACACTAAGTTTTGTAATTTTACCGACTTGATTGTAAAAATTCATCTTAAAAAGAATACCAATGGCTTTTGACCAAAATACGCTCATATTAGTTATAGTAGGGATCATTGCATTTTACATTCTCGTAAAAGTCGCTAGCCGTGCATTGAAGGTAATTGCAATTGTGCTTATAGCAGGGCTTGTTTGGTATTTTTACCAAGGCAATACAATAGATGATTTAAAGGGCGATGCGCTCGGATTTTTAGTAGGAAACGCGAAAATAGAAGATTACCCTACAAAGTTTTGTGCTGAAGACAAGAAAGAGAATTTCCGCTGTGCCTGTATTGCAAACCCTGTTTATTTGGATTTGAAAAGCAGACTTTCGGATGCTCAAATTGCTGATTTAGAAAATAATAAGGAAGCAAAAATGGCAGAAATAAAGCAAAGCATTCTCAACAGGCAAGAAGAAATAAAGGCGTGTGGAGGAGAGAAAAATAAGGCTTTAACCGATAATATTATGGATTTTGTGAAAGGAGCTGGCGACTCTGTGAAGAAAGGACTAGAAAATGCCAATGGCAAAAGAGAAGAATAGCCTTGCACTAAAATCATAATGCGCAAACCATAATTATCGGCTCATTCAATCAGATTCTAATGATTTGGTTCTTTATTCAAGAGACAAATACATCTATTTATTACTAAATTCAAAATGACAGGATACTTAATTTATACGATTCCATTATTTTCAGCTGCCATTGGTTGGATTACCAATTATTTCGCCATTAAAATGCTATTCCGCCCAAGAATTGCAAAGAATATTATGGGCGTGAAAATTCAAGGAGTTTTTCCGAAAAGACAGCATGAATTAGGAATAAGATTGGGAAATGTGGTTGCCAAAGAACTCTTCTCTGTGGAAATGATTAAGGAGAAAGTTGATAACGAAAGTGTTCGTGGTCAGCTGAAAGAAGCCATTATGATTGAAATGGAAAATTATTTGCGAGAATACAGAGACGGAAACAAAATGATGGCGATGTTCCTAAACGAGAAGACCATTGCCAGTATCAAGGCCAAGTTGGGAGAGAAGCTGGAAACTACCATTCCCACCATGATTGAGAAATTCACAGGGAAAATGGAAGAGGATATTGATATTGCTGAAATTGTAGCGGACAGAATTCACAATTTCTCTCACGACAGATTGGAAAATCTACTGATGAGCATTATTGATAAAGAGTTGAAGTTGATTGAAGTTTTAGGAGCAGTATTGGGCTTTCTGGTCGGATTGCTACAATTGGGTTTCGTTTTCTGGACTCAGCAGTATCAGTAAGAAATTCAAATTAGGATTTTTATTACCACGGAATTTTCGGTAGTGTTCGGTTAAAGTATGAAAAGGAATTCTCGAACTTATTATATGAATTGAAGTCGTTGTTTAGAATGTGAAGCAAGATTTTGTAAATACCCGAATAATGGGTTTAAAATATTGATTATCATCCAGTTAACTGTAATTTTTTTAGAAAAAACAGAAATTGAAATTTGTTGAATTGCATTTTTTATTAGATTTTTAAATAAAAATTTAGCGAAATATCTAAAATACAATACGCTGATTATCAATCATTTGAAGTATTCTTAATTCTTAATTTTTCATTCTTCATTTCCCCAATCCATAATTGTACTTATCAAATACATATCTCATAATTGGGGTTAAATCTAAATCTATATTTTTGTCTTCCATACGATAATCGAATACTACCTATTTCTGCCCATTCATAATTCTTCATTTTCTTCAAATTCGCCAACTCGCTAATTCAGCAAATCGCCACTTTCCTATTTTACCATCTTCCTACTTTGCTATCTAAACTTAGTGCGCCTCCAGCCAATTATCTCCTACTCCAACCTCAACCTCTAGCGGAATGGGGAACTTGATGGCATTGCTCATCAGTTCGGGTATTTTGGATTTTAGGAGTTCCAATTCCGATTTGTGCGCATCAAAGACCAGTTCATCATGCACTTGCATAATCATTTTGGATTTCAGTTTTTCAGTCTCCATCCATTTCTGAATGTCAATCATGGCGACTTTTATCATGTCGGCTGCAGAACCTTGTATGGGCGCATTTACCGCATTTCGCTCGGCAAAACCACGCACGGTGTAGTTTCGGGAATTGATGTCCCGCAAATATCTGCGCCTGCCCAAAATGGTTTCCACATATTCCTTTTCCCTCGCCTCGTTTACCACATCGTCCATGTATTTTTTGATGGATGGAAATTCCTCGAAATAAGCGTCAATCAATTCGCCCGCTTCCTTTCGGGGAATGTTGAGTTGCTGTGCCAATCCGAAGGCGGAAACTCCGTAAATAATTCCGAAATTGGCGGTTTTTGCTTTTCGTCTCATTTCTCCGTCAACCTCTTCCAAAGGCACTTTAAAGACCTTCGCAGCGGTGGCTTTATGAATGTCTTTGCCATTTTTGAAAGCATCTAACATAACTTCATCTTTGCTGAAAGCCGCCATAATCCGCAATTCAATTTGTGAGTAATCCGCTGCGAGCAACACAAATTCCTCACTTCTTGGCACAAAGGCCTTTCGCACTTCTCTGCCTCTTGCTGTTCGGATTGGAATATTCTGCAAATTCGGATTGGAAGAACTCAATCTGCCCGTGGAAGCCACCGCCTGATTGTAAGAAGTATGAATCAAGCCATCTGTCGGGCTGATGAGTTCGGGCAGAGAATCAATATAAGTAGATTTCAGCTTTTGGAGTTGGCGGTAATCCAAGATGTGTTGCACAATTTCGTGCCTATCGTGAATGGTCAGCAGAATTTCCTCGCCCGTGGCATATTGCCCAGATTTTGTTTTCTTCGGATTGTCGGAAAGTTTCAGTTTCTCGAACAGAATAATGCCCAATTGTTTGGGTGAATTGATGGTAAATTCCTCGCCAGCCTGTTCATAAATTACCTTTTCCAAAGTATCCAGCTCAATTTGCAACTCGCCAGAATAGTTTTTCAGGAAATCCACATCTACCCGAACGCCATTTGCTTCCGTGTTTGCCAACACGTGAATCAGCGGAACTTCCACTTCCCTGAATAATTTCTCCACTTGGTCATTCTCCAAAATTGGCGCAAGTTTCTCTTTCAGTTGGAGTGTGATGTCGGCATCTTCCCCAGCGTATTCAGCAACTTCCGAAGGTGCAACATCTCGCATCGTTTTCTGATTTTTGCCTTTTTTGCCAATCAAAGATTCTATGGAAACTGGCGTGTAATTCAAATAGGTTTCCGACAAAATATTCATATTGTGGCGTTTGTCTGGCTCAATCAGATAATGCGCCAACATGGTGTCAAAAAGATTATATCTCACTTCGATTCCGTACTTTTTCAAGACCAGAATATCGTATTTCAAGTTTTGCCCAATTAGGGTAATCTGCTCATTTTCAAGTACTTCCTTAAACTCTAAAGCTATATCCTTTGCTTCCTCAAAATTTTCGGGAACGGGGACATAATACGCATCTCCTTTCACGTAAGAGAAGGCAATTCCCACCAAGTTGGCTTCCAAAGCATCCAAACTGTCGGTTTCCGTATCGAAGCAAAATTCATTTTGGATGGAGAGGAAATGAATCAGTTCCTTGCGTTTTTCGGGCGTGTCAATCAGCCAATAATTATGCTTTGTGCTGTCAATGGTCTGTTTTTCCTGTTGGATTGGGAAACTCGGAACGGAAGATTTGCTAGGTTTTGCCGATGAATTTTCGCTTGGCGCATTGGAGAATAAATCCATTTGTGCCGAATTGGCTGGGGCAGATTTTGAGGCAGATTTCTGTGGCGTTCTGACCTCGCCCATCACCCTTCGCATCAGGGTTTTGAACTCCAGCTCGGCAAACAAAGTCTCGACCTGCTCTTTGTCGAACGAATCGTATTTGAGTTTCTCTTCCTCAAACTCAATTGGCACATTTATATCAATTCTTGCAAGCTCTTTCGAGAGCAAACCTTGAGCAGAGAAGTTGATGACGTTTTCCTTTTGCTTGCCTTTCAGCTTTTCGACATTGGCAATCAAGCCTTCTACCGTATCGTATAATCCGAGCAATTTGGAGGCAGTTTTCGGGCCAATTCCAGGAATTCCAGGAATGTTATCCACCGAATCGCCCTGCAAACCGAGCATGTCAATCACTTGATCCACTCGCTCGATATTCCATTTTTCCAACACAGTCTCTACGCCCCAAATATCTACTGCATTTCCCATGAAAGCAGGTTTGTAGAGCCATATTTTCTCTTCCACCAATTGGCAATAATCTTTGTCTGGAGTCATCATAAAAACCTCGAAACCTTCCAGAGCCGCCTTTTTTGCCAAGGTGCCAATCACATCATCCGCCTCAAAATTCTCGACTTCCAACACGGGAATGTTAAAGGCTCGCACCAAACGTTTCACATAAGGAATGGCAATTTGAATGTCTTCGGGCTGTTCTTGTCTGTTAGCTTTATATTCTGGGTACATTTCGTTCCTGAAAGTCGGGCCGGACAAATCGAATGCCACTCCAATATGCGAAGGAGCTTGCTTCTGCAAAATCTCCAACATGGAATTGGCAAAGCCCAAAACCGCCCCAGTATTCATTCCCTGCGAGTTGATTCGGGGATTTTTACTGAACGCAAAATGGGCACGGTAAATCAGTGCCATGGCATCGAGGAGGAAAAGCTTCTTTTCAGACATAAAATTCAGACGGTAAATTGGCAAAATGATAGAATAAGTAACAAGACAAAAGTATCATGTATCAAGAAAACAAATAACAAACTGATTTTCAGATACTTTAAAATATTAATTACAAGACTATTCATACTACTGGACATCTGCGTAAACCTGTCAGGTTTTAAAAAGATAAAACTCAATTTTCAAGGTCTAATCCCAATTAAACCTGACAGGTTTTTGGTTCTATTTTCTGCCATGTCCAGTAGTATGAAGACTATTTCTGTCCAAGCACTTAGCAAGTTGCGAAGGTACTAAGAAATGAAAAATTAAGAATGAAGAATTGAGAATGATTTGGGTAGTAATTGGCGATTTGCTGAATTTGTGAGTTGGCGAATTTTGAAAAAAAAGGAGGAGGAAAGAGGAAGGAGGAAAGAGCGGGGGTCGCCAACGACAAGGAAGAAAGAGGAGTGGCAATATTGGCGGTGTAAAATATGTGATGCTATAAAGTACCCCAATTATGAGTTGTGTATTTGATAAGTACAATTATTGATTGGGGAAATTAAGACAGGGTGGCCTGGCCATTAAGAATGAAGAATTAAAAATGACTTAAGTAATTGTTAATCAGTAAATTATGTTATTTTAATTAGCCAAACTATTGACATACGGTTTTTAATTAAATCAAAAAATAGTGCAATATATTAAATCTTAATTTTTGACCACACTAAAGAAAATATAGTTAACCTACTGATAATCAATTTTTTAAACTCATTTAGATAAATGCCTTGACTTTGCATACCGTAGTGCGGTTTTCCCTAACCGCAACTATTCAGGAGCATTATTCCATAAGGAAAGTATGCAAAGTTAAATCAGTTATCTATTATTCGGGTAGTTATGTATTAGAGTTTATGAATAGAAGAAATTTGAGTAGCTGGCGGTGTCGCCTGACCCGCCAGTCTGCGGATGCTATAATACAATTGTGTTCATAATCTTTATTTGATAAATACAATTATGGATTTAGGAAATTGGTAGTGTGAAAGAAGTAAGGCTACTCTATGGATAATTCGGCACCAGCGGAGTGCCACCCAGCGGAGTGCCGCCCAGCGGATGCTTACGCTATGGTTCTTATTTTGTTAGCCTTACTAGTTTACCACTACCCTTCTTTTTATGAGTTATGGAAAAGTTATAAAAGAAGTAAGGGTTTTAGAATCTTAGTTTTTGTGTTTTTTTGTCGCATCAATTTTGGGGAGGAGGACTTTGTGATGACCTTGGTTGATTGCCAAATGTTTCTGATTAGATAAAGCCTTGCTGGAATAATCAGGCTTCACGAAATTGGCGGAGCGTTAGCGGAATTGAATTGGGAAATCAGCTTTGGATTCTGAAAAGAGCTCTCCTTTCCACTCATCAGTTTCCGTATTGTGAAATCCAACAAAAAAACCTGATTTAGTAAGTAGCAGGAAATGTTCAATGATTTGATTTTCAGCTATTTGAATACATTCTGATTATAAAGCTAATTCTGTCCACTTGCTTACTTAATAATTGATGTTACGCAGAAATGTAACATCAGTTACTGAATTGGAAATATTTTGTAACCACTTTTGAGTATTGTGAGTTGTGTTCTTATCTTCTACCAAAACAGTGGTTTACATGGATAATCGCTTAAAAATTATGCTGGGTTTGGGTTTGGCAACTTTGGCAATGGCTTGGTTACCAGCACTTTCCAAAAAAATGAAAATCAGTTATTCCATCCCGCTGATTTTGATTGGATTCATTTTATACAAAGTTGATTTGCCTCTGATTTGGCCCACGCCATTTTGGCCAGATGAATGGCTCTTGGTGTTTTCGGAAGCCATTGTGATTATCTCGCTCATGGGAACTGGGTTGAAAATTGGCAGAAAATATTCGTGGAAAGACTGGAAATTGCCTTTGCGCCTAATTCTGATAACGATGCCTATAAGCATGATTTCTGTCTATTTTTTAGGGGATTTGGCTTTAGGTTTGTCTGTGCCTGCTTGTTTGTTATTGGCGGCAAGTTTGGCACCAACCGACCCTGTTTTGGCAGCCGAGGTGCAAATTGAGGAAGCCGATGATAAGGAAAAGGCTTCTCAGCCAGAGTTTGCGCTTACTGCCGAGGCGGGAGTGAATGACGGGTTGGCTTTCCCGTTTACTTATTTGGCAGTTTTGGTGGCGAGCAACAAGTTTGAATTCACAAGCTGGTTATTAGATAAATTCTTTCTGAAAATTGCCATTGGAGTCGCCATAGGTTTGGTAATAGGATGGATTTTAGGACATTTGCTCAAAAAAATGCCCAAAATCAAAGGAGTGGACAATCCACACGGATTTGTGAGTTTATCTGCCACCTTTCTGACTTACGGATTGTCGGAAATGCTTCATGGCTATGGGTTTTTGGCAGTATTTGTGGCCGCCATTACCATCCGATTTTCCGAAGAAGTGGAAGGTTCTATCAAAGTGAAAATGCACGATTTTGTTGAGGAAATGGAAAAGTTGCTCTTAGTGATTTGGCTGATTCTATTTGGCGGCTCTTTGTTGAATGGGATTTTGGGAATCACAGGTTGGCAAGGATTTCTTTTTGCCAGTATTTTCATTCTGATAATCAGACCTTTGGCAGGTTGGATTGCATTGAGTGGCACCAAAATTCCTAAATTGGAAAGGTTTGCCATCAGCAGTTTCGGAATTCGGGGAATTGGCTCAATATTCTACATTTCTTGGGCATTTATGGAAACAGAAGCTTTTAGTGAGAAATCCACTATTTACTCTTTGGCTTCTTGGGTAATTCTGCTTTCTGTAGTTTCCCATGGTTTGATTGCGCCTTACGTAATGGCAAGGTTGAGTAAAGAGTCAGCATAAACAAACAGAACTTGTTGGGAGATTTTTCTCCACTTTTGCTATGCTGAAACAGGAAACCCTCTTTCAACAGAAACTACTTGAAAACGAAAGAAAACATTCTTTTCAGGAACGCTTTCTTTCGTTTTAATCGCTGTAAAGTCTAAAATTCAGAAGTTTCGTTTCCGCTCAAATAGATTTTTGGCTCTGTTGAGGAAAATTCTAGGTTCAATTCTTTTTTGGGATTGTCATTATCTTCTTTCATGGAATACAATTTGCCCATTCCCTTTATTGATAGTTTGAAATCGGTCTTGGATAGTTGTTCAAAAACAGCCGTTCCGTCTGTGAATACATATAAGCCTTTGTCCGTGCCAATTTGTGCGTTGAAAGAATCCGTCCCTTTCAGTCTTCCTTCTTCATAAAAAGTGGTTTGTGCAGGAAGGCTCTTGAGTGATTCCTTTGGCAAATAGAACCATAGTTTACTTACATTTTTTGCCCCATCTCTCATCATTACCATTTCTGTTTTGGTATCGGAAACATCAATTTGCGCAGTCACATTTTTGGATTGAGCCACTGTTTCTCCCCCGAAAGTAACCAAGTAATTTCCATTCTCAACAACAACTTTGGAGTCTTCCTCTTCTTCCTCGTCAGCAAACGCATAAGCATCATTCTCGTTTTCAGCATTTGATGCGCCACAACTCATGAGGCATAAAGAAAAGAAGATAACTAGTAAAAATTGGGCAAAATAAACTTTAGTTTTCATTCTGATAAGTAATTTAGTTAAAGTGAAAATCTATTCTCAAAACTAATAATTTGAACGATTTGGCTAGCTATTTATATGGATTTAAAACAAGTGTTAATTGAAAAAACGAAAATAAATTGCACTTATATTAGGATTCGTTTGCACAATATTAAGTTCGTGACTTCAACAAATTTCCACATTCTACATTTCATAAAATATGTTGCTTTCAGAATGAATGGTTAAACAATTTCAAAACCTACTCGAGGTTTTCTTGGTTCAATCGTTAATTTGGGTAAAGCTTTGTATAGTAGAGATTATGAACATAATTTTATTATGGAACTCGCAGACTGGCGGGTCTATCGACACCGCCAGCTACTTAAATCTCTTGGATTCATAAACTCTAGTAATATGCTTTTACGCATATCTCTTATACCCAAATATAATATTTCCACATAATGAGTCAAAAAAAGATATGTATATAAATATTTAACTCATAAGGCAGGCGTGCATTTAATTTTGAAAGCCAGTAAATGGCTAAAGTCTCACGATTTGGAATGTGGTTTTGATTGCTGAATCGCTTTCCCATGATTCGCTCAAGGCTTTTAAAATTGGCGAGTGTTCAGCGAATTGAAATGCGAGGAGTTGCTGGCGATTTGTGTGGAGTTTCAGAAAGCGTAAATCAACTATCGGCTTGGGAAATCCAACCCCACTCAAAACTGCCTTTTACCTCAAATCCACACTTTGTTACAAACAATGTGCAGATTTTGTAATTTTGACTTCCTAGAATTGGATACACAAACAGCAGAACATGAAACAGACCTTTTTAATAATAGCGATGGTTGGATTTTTCTCCATCCAAGCCATGGCGAGCAAAATTTCTGGGAAAGTAACCGACTCGGAAGGCTCGCCATTGCCTTTCCTGACTGTTTTTGTGGAAGGCACAACCAATGGAACGACCACAAACTCCAACGGAGATTATTTTCTGAATCTGCCAAACGGGAAATACACTTTGGTTTATCGCTTTGTGGGTTTCAAAACCTTGAAAAAAGTGGTGGATTTGGGAACTGGCAATTTGATTCTAAATATCCAGATGGAAGAGGAAGTGATGCAACTCAAAGAGATTTCCATTAGTGCCAATGCAGAAAACCCTGCCTATGAAATGATTCGGCAAGCGCAGGCGAAGCGAGAATTCTATGAGAAACAACTCAAGGAATATTCCTGCAATGTCTATATAAAAGGTCTCCAGCGAATTACGAAAGCTCCGAAAAAGATTTTGGGCGTGGATATTACTTTGCCAGGGGTGGAAAAAGATTCTGCCAATTCGGGAATTATCTATTTGTCGGAGTCGGTTTCGGAATTTTCTTACCAAGCCCCGAACAAGAAAAAGGAGCGAATGATTTCCTCCAAAACGAGTGGAAACAATAATGGTTTCAGCTGGAATTCCGCCCTAGATTTCAACCTCGATTTTTACCAGCCAAGCATGGAGCTGGACGGATTGAGCGAGCGGAATTTCATTTCCCCAATCGCTCCCACGGCAATGGTTTATTACGATTACGAATTTGCAGGCGATTTTGCCGATGGAAATGTGTTGGTCAACAAAATCAAGGTAATTCCCAAGCGGAAAGGTTTGCCTGCTTATTCTGGCTTCATTTATATTCAAGAAAATTCGTGGCGAATCCATAGCACAGAACTTTTTATCACAAAGGAATTTCAGAACGTAGATTTTGTGGATACTCTGAAAATCAAGCAAGTTTATGTGCCAATCTCAGAAGAACATTTGGGTAATTGGCACACAGACTTTCGATTTCCAATTCTCGCTAGACCTTTTCAAAATTAAAGGGGCTGGATATTACTTGGGCATTTTCTCTGACTACAATCTCCAACCAGAATTTTCTTCAAAGCATTTTGGGGCGGAAGTCAGTAAAATAGAAGCCGATGCCAACAAAAAAGATTCACTCTACTGGGCAGAAATTCGTCCTGTGAAATTGACCGATGTAGAAGTTACGGATTATTATAAGAAAGACAGCATTGCCGTAGTTCGCAAGTCAGAAGTCTATTTGGATTCGATGGATTCGGTAAGGAACAAGCCAAAACCCATCAACTTGCTTACTGGCTACACTTTTAGGAATAGCTATAAAAATATCAATTTCAGCATTCCGTCTGTTTTGGAGAATATTCAATTCAATGCGGTGGAAGGCTACAATATTAACTTGGGTTTGAAAGCCTCTCGCTACAATAGGGAAAAGAATAATTACATTTCCTTCGAGCAACAATTCCGATATGGTTTTTCCAGCGAGAAATTATACTATAAATCTTTGTTCTACAGGCGTTTCAACGCAATCAACCGAAGGAGAATTCAGGCAGAAGGTGGGAAATATATTCAGCAATTCAATGAAGACCAACCAATCAGTCCTTTCCTGAATACAATATACGCTACTTTGCGAGAGGAGAATTACATGAAGATTTTCGAGAAAACCTACGGAAGAATTGCTTATGGGCAAGAGTTGATTAACGGGGTTTTCTTCACTACTTCGTTGGAATACGCAAAAAGAACTCCTTTGGTCAACAATCAGATTTCCGATTTTGCCCGCAGAGACATTGACGATAAGGAATTTGAATCCAATAATCCGCTCCAACCCAATGATTTTACGCCTTTTTTTGAAGAACACAACGCATTTATTTGGGATTTGCGCTTGCGAATCAAATTCAAGCAGAAATACTATACTCGCCCAAATATGAAATTCAGCCAAGAATCTAAATTCCCCACCTTGGATATTGTCTATCAGAAAGGAATTGAAGGAGTCGGGAACAGCGTTACCGATTTCGATTTCCTGAAAGTCTCTGTTTTCGATGAAATCAAACTGGGTTTGTTTGGGAGTTCCAATTTCAACGTTTCCTATGGCGGATTCCTGTCGAAGGAGAATGTGCCTTTCATAGATGCCAAACATTTTATGACTACGGAAATCCTGTTTTCGAACAACACGCTCAACTCGTTTTTCAATTTGCCCTATTACCAATACAGCACAACCGACTCTTTCTTGGAAGTTCATTATGAACATCATTTCTCAGGATTTTTCTTTCAAAAAATTCCATTGATTAGAAAACTGAAATGGCAAGTTGTGGCAGGTTCACATTTGCTCTACACCGAATCGAACAAAGAATATGTGGAAGTAACTGCTGGAATTGAAAACATATTCAAAGTTGCCCGTGTGGATTGGGCTTATTCGATGCCGAATGAAGGTAAGAACGAACACAGTATTCGGTTGAGAATTGGTTTTTGATGGATAGCGACCTTCTGAAAATTCGACATTCTTTCCATCACTATATTTACTGGAAGTAGGTTCACTAAAATATTCAAAATACAACCATGACTTTTTCACTCGATACTGCATTAGGAAAGTTCCGATTATTGGCTTTTTTGGAAGGAGTTTCATTCTTGATTATCCTGTTTGTTACCATGCCTTTGAAATATGGAATGGAATATGGGCAACCGAATAAGATTTTCGGAATGGCACATGGCGTTCTGTTTATTGCGTATGTGGTTGGAGTGATTTATATGAAGTTTGACCAGAAATGGGGAATTAAAACTACATTTCTAGCTTTGCTGGCTTCGATTATTCCGTTTGGCACATTTTGGGCAGATAAGAAGCTTTTTCGGGAAAAGAAAATTTCTTAGGAACGGGAAATAAATAAACTACTATTTTATTGAAGTTTATTTTTAGAGCTAGTCTAGGCAAAAAAGTTTGGCATAGCACCGCTATGGCAAACTTTTTTAACGAAGAATAGGTCAAAAAGAAACGAGATAAAAAGTAGCACTTTATTTAATTTCCGTTCCTTAGCCTTTTATCATAGCAATTCAACCTAAAAAAGAAGGATGCCAAATTGAATTTTTGAAGAAATTGCCTCAGAAAAAACAATCCTCACATCAACTAATTGCCACATTATCAAATTACATTCCATGCTACATGACAATTTTTCTCAATAGCTTAAATCCGACATTTCCCACTCTTTTTTTAGAGAAATTGTATTTTTTAGATACAATTTTATTGGCGGATTGAGAACTCGGCAGTGTGCTGTCGATGGCGACCCCCGTCTGCACCTGCCGAAGGTCGGACCCCGATATTCGGGAATTGTTGAAAAGCTTTTGGGTTCGTTGTTTTCTCGCTTACTAGACTGGCGGGAGCGAAAATGCACACCGCCAGCTAGTCGCTTTGCGAAATGAGTTTCAGTAGTTCAGGATATTCGGAAAAAGCACTTAGTATTTGAATAGTTATGTTTTTTAGCAATTAAGCGTAATTACACAATAAATACCAAAAGTCAATTTTAAGGGTGGGAAATGTCGGTTAAATTTCAGCTTTTCTACCTCCCCTAACCTCTCCAAAAGGAGGGGGATTTAGCTCCTTCCCCTTTTAGGGCAGGGGTGGGGTGTGGTAAAATAGTGGCTTTCAAAAATTGTCATGTAGTATGGTTACATTCATTCCTCCTCAAAAAACTTTCCCGATTCCAAAAGTCGATTTAGGGATTTGATAATGTTGTCCATTTCCTCGGAACTTTCGGCAAGCATTTCCAAGTATTGTTTAATGTTTTCGGGGATGTCTGTGCCTTCTCGCTGAATGAGATAAACTAAGCCGAGCATTCTGGCAAGCGGCCCACGGACTTTGTGGGAGTTGGCAAAAGCATATTCTTTGAGTTGGTTTCGTTGCCTTTCCAAAATGGCGGTTCTGGCTTTGACTTTCTGCTCTAGTGCTTCGTTAATTACCTTGATTTCCTCTTGTTGAGAGAGTAATTCTTCGGCTTGCGCTTGGATTTCTTTGTAGGAGTTTCTCAGTTCCACAGTCCGTTTCTTTACTTTATCCTCCAACAATTCGTTCTGGTTTTCTACTAGCGTAATATTTTCCGTTTGTGCTTTCTCTTTTTCTTTCTTCAAGGTATTCCATTTATCGCCTAAAGCCCATGCGAACATGATTGTCTCCAATCCAAAACCGAAGTAAAGCACATGTTCAGTAAAAAGATTGATAGGAAGCAAACCATTGATGGTAAACACAAATATACAGGCAGAAGAAATGGCAAAAAACCATCCTAGCACATAGAATCTCGCATTTTTAAATCCCTTTCGCCAAACATAAATTCCCGCAGAAATTAGACTCAAAAAGTAAACTAGCAATACGGGTTGGAAAAAGCCTACCAATGTTGGAGTTTCCATCAGGTTGAGAATTCTGATTGCGGGAATTACAAAACATAAGATGATTGTCAGAAACAGAATCCACCAAAAGGCTTTTGGCGCTTTCTGCTTGAGTTCCAAATACATGAAAGCGAATATGGAAATGACCAAATAGGTAATATTATGCCAAGCAAAATGGTATTCCCAAAACCATGGATGCGTAAATAATGGGTCGCCACTATCGAACGGGACAACTAAAAGAGAGATGGAAGAAAAAATCACATAAACCAAATAAAGCCTTTCTCTGGTGGAAATCAGCAGGAATAGGTTGTACAGAATCATGGTCAGCATCACGCCAATATATCCTGCCTGAATGTAGTCGTGCTTTCGGAGTTTCTTGATGAAAGCATCTTTTGAACCTACTTGGAAAATATGCGTTTTGGGAAAATCGCCAGAAGCTTTCACATAATAAATCTGGGACTTTTCAACTCCAGCATTCTCTAAGTTTACAATAAAGTTGGAGGAGAAAAGAGCATTTGGATTATCTCTTAATGAGCCTAAAAGAAGCGGTTGCACATAATTCCCTAAACTGTCGGGCAAATAAATATCCAAATACCAACTGCCAAAAGGTTTGCCTACTTGGAGATGTAAATTTTCCTCGGTAAGATTCTGGATTTCCAACCTGAACCAATAAATGGAAGAAGTTGCTGGAGTACTGAAAATCGGTCTGTTGTTTTTGATAAATTCAGCCTGCTTTTTTGCTTGCAGAATATCGGAGATTTCCATATTGCCTTGAGCATCTTCAAGATAATAAACCGACTCTCCTATTTTTTGCACTTCACTGGCATCTTTTACTACTGTTTTTTCGGAACTTTGCCCAGCCAAATTAGTAGAAAGCAAGAAACTCAAGAATATCAAGAATAATATTTCTGAGAAAAAAATCGTGAAACGGTGTTTTTTAATAAAATGAGTCAATTGAAGCCGAGAAAGTTAAATGCGTATAAAAATAGGATTTTATATCGAATCTAAACAAAAAACAACATACTTATTAACAATTTTCCTATTCTTAGCTTTCCACTCCACGGTAAACCAATTGGCTTAGTTTCTCCTCCACAAAAATATCATTGGCGACTTTCAGTATTTGAGAAGCGGTGACGGCTTCGATTCTTTTGAAAATAGTTTCCACTTCCAAAACCTGCCCATAATCTAAAAGCGTTTTGGCGTACATCAGCATCAGACCAAGATTACTCTCTTCTGCCATTGCCAATTGCCCCATCATTTGCTGTTTGGCGGTGTGGAGTTGCATAGTTCCGAGCGTAGTGGTTTTCAGCTTTTGGAGTTCTCGATTTACCAAGTTCAGGCTTTTTTTGAAAGTATGTGGCTCGGTGGCAAATTGTATGGAAAATTGCCCAACATCGGAAAATGTATTGAATCCCGATTCTATGGAATAAACATAACCATATTTCTCCCGAACCGATAAATTGAGTCGGGAATTCATGCCTGGACCGCCCAAAAGGTTGTTCAGCATAGAAAAAGCTTGTTTTCGTTCATCGTAAGTCGAGTAAGCCAATCCGCCCAAAATGCAATGAGTTTGGTTGATGGGCTTGATTTGCTCAACTATTTTTGGCTCATAATGATTGAACGGAATGCGAGCAGGCTTGGCGGAAAGTGCGGGAATGGAAGCGAAATATTTCTTGCAAATCCTCAAAACTGTTTTGAACGGAAGGGAACTTACAGAAGAGAAAATCACTCTTTCCGTATTCAAATTCCGCTGAATGAATTGGTGGAAATTGTCTTTTGTGAATTTCCTGACACTTTCCCTCGTTCCCAAAATATTTTGCCCCAAAGAATGCTCGCCAAAAGTGAGCGAATCGAATTCATCCTGAATGGCATCGGCTGGATCGTCTTCATACATCGACATTTCCTCTAAAATCACGCCTTTTTCCTTGTCAATTTCCTTATCGGGGAAAATGGAGTGGAAAGTGATGTCGGTCAATAAATCCACCGCTTTCTCAAAATGACTATCGAGCAAAGAAGCGTGGAAACAGATTTTTTCCTTCGTAGTGTAAGCGTTCAAATCTCCACCAACCACTTCCAAACGATTGATGATGTGGAAAGCTTTCCGCTTGGAAGTGCCTTTGAAAGCCATGTGTTCCCAAAAATGGGCAATTCCCACCTCTTCGGGCAATTCATCTCGACTGCCAATGTCGAGCATGAAACCGCAATGGGCAATTTTTGTGTTCGGCACTTGCTGGTGAATCAGCCGAATGCCATTGGGGAATGTGTGAATTTGATAGTCGCTCATGCAGTTTTTTGGATTAGTCTGTAAAGCTACTGCACAGCTTACCTAAGTCAAAAGGTTTTTCGTTTCGGTTGGAGTGAGTAGCTTATGATAACCATGCAATTACCACTTCCGTTCTCTGTAAACCTGAAATAGTTTCATCAAGTGTTTGCGAGGAACAATGGCAATTGGTCCTGCATAAATTCCTGCGCCAACTCCAACATCAGTTACTTTTATCTTGATTTCGTGGTTGGATTCTCCCTCCAAACATTTTTTTGGAATGGAATAAACCCTTGTCTGTTGCCAAGAATAAGACTGCCCAAATGGTCGGTAGTCATTCGTTTCTCCAATTTTTTGCCCATTGATGTAGGTCTCGTCAAAATCATCAATCTTCCCGACTATCAACATCAAGTCTTCATTGACAAGGTATTCTGGGATTATGAAAGATTTCCGATACCAGAATACATTATTATAATCCTCTATCCCAATTTTCAGCAAATTCATAGGCACTTGAATCGGATTCCATTCTCGGTAATAGGCACTTGTCCAGCGCAATCTGCCCGAAAGTTTCATTTCCCAAACACCTTCTAAGTTGATTTTGTCTGGGAAATCATCTGAAACCATGTAAACTCCAATCTTGTCTGACATGATTCCGCCAGAAAGTTGCGCATCGTAAATTCGTACAGAAATCACATTCTCCCCCTCGTAATTGATGTAGTTGGCGGGAATGAAATAGTTGCGGTCATCGTAGTAAGCCGTAATATAATAAGGTGGGAACAAGCCACTTTTTCCAATCAGTTTCCCATTCACATACACTTCATCTGCATCATCAATGTGGTCGGCTCGGAAAAAGACATCGTTGGCTTGCTTCAAAACCTGCCCATTGAAAGATTTTCTGTACCAAGCATAACCATCGTAACCATGGTAGCCTTGGTTTTCCCAAGCAGAAGGCACCTGGATTTTGTCCCATCTGGAGTCATCAAAAGTCTTGTCTTTCCATTCCTTATTGTCTCCAATCGAAAACCTCCAAATGCCACGCAAATCAATCAATTTCCCACCCTTGTTGCTTCTGTCATATTCTGACTTGGCAAAAAGAGTTTGGAAAGCGAAAAGGATAAATAGCAGAAGTGAAAATTTCTTCATATTAATGAGCTAATTGCATAGTGTTGATTCAGTAAAATATATACAAGAATCATTCGTAAGTATTTGTTAAGCACGTTGTGCTATTTACTAGCGAGGGTCGCACCCTTTTGTACTTTCCTATAAATGAGATTGTTAAGAACTCAAAAGGAAAGTATATCATACTACTGGACATAAGTGAATCGCTGGCAGAGTCCGCAGGTCCTGCCAGACGTTGAACGAGTTAAAATCGACCTTCGGCAGGGTTTTTCAACCTCTGCCGAGGTCTTGATTTTTGGAGATGTCCAGTAGTATGAAAGTATATAAGCTAGACTACTTATTTAGTGATTTAACATTGTGTTGGATTTATTTATTTCCCGTTCCTAAGCAAAATCATTCAGAATAATACGAATTTGGATTGACAAGTCAATTATTTTAGAATTTCCCTTCCGTAGCGTAGGGTTTGCAAACCCTGCGCTACGGAAAGCAGTTTCTCTTGTCATTTGCAAGTTTCCGAATTTATTTCTCACTCCACCACAACCAACTCTACTCGCCTATTTTTTCGCCTTCCACTTTCGGTTTCGTTAGATTCAATTGGGTTGGAACTTCCAAAACCTTCTGAACTAGTCTTGCAGGTTCGATTCCGCTCTGCACCATATAGGAAACCACTTTGCTGGCTCTGTTTCGGGAAAGGCGCAGATTGGCGTTATAATTTCCCACATTGTCGGTATGCCCCACGACTTTCACTTTTAAGCTATCGTATTTTTTGAGCGCATTTACCAATTCCTTCAATGTTCTTTGGGTAATTCCATCTTGCTTGAATTCATATTTCCCCTGCTCAAAATAGAGGTTTTCTAGGTTGATGGATTTTTTGGTAGGCAAGCCTTCAAAGATTTCCGACTGCTCTACAACTTCCACTTCGGCAATCTCCACACTATCTTTTTCAATGATTTCCTCTTTTTTCACTTCATCCTTCACAACATACGGCTCTCCAACCGAAGGCTTTTTCTCCTCAGGGTTTTTAGCAGTAATTTCCTCTTCCACCGTCTTTTCAATTTTATCGAATTCGTTGCACAAAATACTCGGATTGGTGTAAAGATATTTGGTAGGAACAATCGTTTTTCTACGCCCATCGTATTCCCAATAGAGTTGCGCCACCGCATGACGAAGTTCGAGTTGAAGATATTCCACTTTCAGGGTGTGCATTTCCCCTTCGGTCATCTGCACAGAAAAGTTGTAACTTTCCACCATTTGTGCGTGCCATTCGTCTAGCATAATTTTCCCATCAATCCAAACCCGAATGCCATCGTCTGCCTGAACCGTAAACTTGTAGTAACCAGAATATGGGCTGTATAATCCGCCTTGCCAACGAGCGGTAAACTTATCTGCTGGCACTTGCCGATATGGCTTTTCATTGACCAAATAAAAATCAATAGTTGGTTCTTTCACGGTCATAATACTTCTTTGCAAACGGAAATCGGAGAAGTATTCTGCCATCAATCCATCTCCTTCCTGACACTCCAACTTGAAAGGAGTGCCTTTGAGTTGGTAATAATCGCTGGGCATGAATTGAGAAAAAGCTGTATTCACAGAGAAAAATAAGAATAGAATCGAAGTAAAAAGCTTTTTTGTTGATTTCATTGCAGAACAGTTGAGTGAATTTATTTGAATTGAGTGGAGGCAACTCTTTCCACCCGATTTGTTGCGCAATATTAGTGCAAGTTCGTTCTTCAAGTGTCATTCTGCTGTGAGAGAATGTAAAATGTTGTCATGGTTTTGTTAATTGCCTGTAAGTGAATCATGAGATAAGATTGGCTCAATTCCTATCACAAGTGCATGTGAATCTTTTGGGTCTTACATTTCAAGTCATAAGAGTATGTTTGAATCAACCTGATTTTTGTTTTCTACGGCTTTTCAAAAATACTTCCTTCGTTATTTTCTCCTCACATAGCTTTGGCTATGTATTTCTAAAATGCCTAGAAAGCCTGTTTTGAAAATCTCGTTAAATTCCCAAAAAATCAATCCAAACGGGTGTATAACAAATTCGCATAAAGCTTCAGAAATACCTTATATTAACTCAAAGAAAACGGCTATGAATCTGAGAAAAGAAGATTTTTTGGCACTAATTGGTTGTTGGTCTCGCAGTAAATACTTTTATGTACGTTTGTTTTGCTTTATTATTCTTGTTCTAAATATAATACTGATGGATTTCATTGCTAAGACGGGGAAGCCATCTTCCAACAACGGCAACTTAACGTCATTCTTCGACATGAAAACCTCTTTTTTTGATGCGGTTGTCCTGCTCAGAATATCATCGAAATTATCGTCAACAAATAAGCAATATAAGTAAATGGTAAATTTGTTATGCACCCATCCAAACATACTCTAAACCATTGTTGATTTTGCGATTTCCGTCCCGAACGATGATTTTTTCAATCAATTCTAACTATTTTTGCAGGAAAACTTACAGCAAAATCCATCAAACAGATGGCAACAATCAATCGGGACAAACTGATTTTTGATTCTTAACGGAAAGTAAAACTGTTATTCGGGAATTTACTTTTCTTTCTTACTATTTCACTATTTTATACTTGTACTTATGGCAAAAGACTGGAAAGACAGATTGGGCGTAGTTTTCTCTACCAACCCAGATTTCAACTACGAAAATGAGGATGAAGAAACGGAAGAAACACTTCCGCCCGAAAAGCAGAAATTGCGAGTTTCCATTGACCGAAAAAGGCGGAAAGGGAAAACAGTTACTTTAATAGAAGATTTCGTAGGCGCAGAGGATGATTTGAAGGAATTGGCGAAAATGCTGAAAACCAAATGTGGCGTAGGCGGTTCGGCAAAAGATGGGGAAATAGTGATTCAAGGAGATTTTAAGCAAAAAGTAGCCGAGTTGCTTAAAGCAGGAGGTTATAAAGTGAGAGTGATTTGAGAATGTGGGGATGTGGGAATTTGCAAATGGATTTTGTACTTCAAACAACTAGCTGAAGCTAGTTGCCATTGAATTGGTAGAGCTTTTTTACAACTAGCTGAAGCTAGTTGCCATTGAATTCTTGCAGTTTAAGCTTCAACTTTTTTGTCTTTTTGGTGTACGCAAATAATTTTGAAAAGGAAGCTTATTTCCGAGGCCACTAGCTGAAGCTAGTGGCAATTGAATTGGTAGAGACATAATCCCTATTTTTAATGAATTTGGTTCAATCGTTAATTTGGGCAAAACGTTGTATTATTCCAATATTCTTGTTTTATGTAGAGTTGCCCAAAAGGTTAATTCTAAGTGTGTTTTTTGTAGGTTCTTCTTCCGAGAAGAACAGAAGAATCACCAAAAGCGCAACCAATCACAATAAATTCAGATAAAAGCAACATCTTCGTGCTGTCTTGTATTCCTCTGGGAAGAGGAATCTACAGAGTGAGTAGCAAGAAGGCAGATAGTCATTAAATTGTACTCAATACCCAAATTAACGATTGAACCATGAATTTTAGTTTTCTAAATGCAAGAAACTTAAAAGTGTATTTGAATTGATTTCCTGCTTTTTACAACTAGCTGAAGCTAGTGGCAATTGAATTAGTAGAGTTGACATAATTCTTGTTTTTAATGGATTTTAGTTTTCTAAGTGCAAGAAACTTAAAAATGTAAGTAGTCAGACAAAATTATTCCGACATCTTGTCCTTCATAAGTTTCTGATTATCAATACATAATTTACTACTTTACTATGGCATTGGCCATCCGACTTTCTATTTTATACTTGTACTTAAGAGGAAATAAATTCTCCTTTCTAAAATCAGATTCTCTTTAACAACTAGTTAAATCTCGTTATAATTGATTTCACTCAAAAGGTAGTTGACATAATTCTTGCTACCTGATACTAAATACTTGATACTAATTTGGCTCATATAGGAAACGATATTTCCAAGGCAAAAGCTTTTTTGGAAGCTGGTAAATTGGTTGCCATTCCCACCGAAACAGTTTATGGACTGGCGGGAAATGGTTTGCGTGCGGAGGTCGCCACCAAGATTTTCCAAGCCAAAAACCGACCTGCTTTCGATCCGCTGATTTTACACACTAATTCCATTGAGAAAATTGGTCGATTGGTTAGGGAAATTCCCGAAAAAGCCAGACTGTTGGCGGAAGCCTTTTGGCCCGGTCCATTGACTTTATTATTGCCAAAATCAGACCTCGTTCCCGATTTGGTAACGAGCGGTTTGGAAACAGTTGCCGTGCGGATTCCCAAACATCTGCTGACTTTGCAATTGTTGGGCGAGTTGAATTTCCCAGTTGCTGCACCAAGTGCGAACCCATTCAGCTACATTAGCCCAACTTCTGCCGAACATGTGCAACAACATTTGGGCGATAAAATTCCCTATATTTTGGATGGTGGACATTGCCAAGTCGGCATAGAATCTACCATTGTGGGTTTCCCAAACGGAATCCCGACTATTTACCGAAAAGGAGGCACAAGCTTGGAGCAAATTGAAGCTGTGATTAGGGAAGTAGCAGTCAATTCCCATTCGAGTTCCAACCCGCAAGCACCAGGAATGCTCAAAAAGCATTATTCTCCGAGTTCTCGGCTAATTTTGGGAAATATTTCTGAACTGCTGAAACTCCATTCCAATAAAAATATCGCCATTATTTCCTTCCAAAAAAACTATTTGCTGGAGTGTGGGAAAGAGTTTGGAAATCAAGCATCTGAAACCTTAAAGCACGTTTTCATCCTTTCCAAAAAAGGAGATTTTGCAGAAGCTGCGCAAAACTTATTCTCCATACTTCGTCAAATAGACGAACTCCAACCTGAACTTATTTTGGCCGAATTGCTTCCTGAACAAGGCTTAGGCGTGGCGATAAATGATAGACTGAAAAGGGCAAGTGCAGAGGAGTGAGTTTTTTGAAAAGCCGTAGAAAACAAAAATAAGTCGATTCAAACATGCTCTAAAACTTATTGAGCACAAAGCCTAATAAAATGCGGAGAATCTGACTGAACTTCAAACTAACAATCTGCATCTTATACTAAATTCCCCAAATCTGATTAACTTTGCGCTTCATTTCAGAAGTAGCTGATTGAAGCAAGAATTATGGCAAAAAGGAACAAAGAACCGCTTAACGAAGAAGATAAAAAACGCAAACTCAACAAAGATGGATTTCAGAAACTGACCGGGATTTTCCAATTCATGCTACCCTACAAAGGCACGTTTGTTCTCGGAATTATCTGTTTATTCTTCTCCAGCACGCTGTTTTTGGCTTTTCCCGAGTTGGTGGGCAAACTGATTGATGTGGCGCAGGGCAAGGAAATTGATTTCCCCGTGAATGGCATTGAAGGAAATCATGTTTATGCTGATTGGAATTTTACTGTTGCAAAGCATTTTCTCCTTTTTCAGAATCTACCTTTTCGCATTGGTTGCCGAGCCTGCCATGGCAGATATTCGGCAGTCGCTCTACCGCAAATTCATGACTTTGCCAATGGCTTTTTACGACAAAAAGCGAACAGGCGAGTTGGTAAGCAGAATCACTTCCGATGTTTCTTTGCTTCAAGATACTTTTACGGTAAGCCTTTCGGAGTTATTCAGACAGGTTTTGGTGCTGGTTGTGGGAATTGGATTGCTATTTTGGAAGACTTCGGAACTGACTATTTTCATGTTGCTGACTTTCCCTGTACTGATTATTATCATTGTGATTTTTGGGAAATACATTCGTACACTTTCCAAAAAAACACAAGATGCGTTGGCGAAAACCAATATTGTGGTAGAAGAAACTTTGCAGGCTTTGCCAATGGTAAAGGCATTTACGAACGAGTTTTTTGAAGCAAATCGCTACAAAACTCAGATGAGACGAAACGGTAAAATTGGCAATCAGCACGGCAAAATACCGTGGGCTTTTTGTTTCCACGCTGATTTTTGGCTTGTTCTCGGGAATTGTTTTGGTGATTTGGTACGGAACAACTTTGGTAAGCGAAGGCACAATTACGGTAGGAACTCTACTTTCTTTCGTGCTTTATACCATGTTCATTGGCGGTTCTGTGGCAGGTTTGGGAGATATTTACGGAAACATTCAGCGGGCAATTGGCGCATCTGAACGGGTTTTGGATATTTTGGATGAGAAAAGTGAACAAGCTGACCACAGTAAAATCCAACCGAAAAATAAAGTGGCTGGAGATAACTTAACAACTCCGATTCAGGGAGAAATCCAGACTAAATAATTTACAATTCTCCTACCCCACTCGTGCAGATATTCAAGTGCTGAAAGGCGTGGATATGGAAATTCCCGCAGGAAACAGAGTGGCAATTGTGGGGCAAAGTGGCGCAGGGAAATCTACGATTGTGCAGCTGTTGCTCCGATTCTACGAATTCCAAGGCGGGGAAATCACCGTGGATGGAAAGAAAATCGAATCTTATGAACTTTCCCATTACCGAAATCATATTGCCATTGTGCCACAAGAAGTAATTCTGTTTGGTGGAACAATTCGAGAGAATATTGGCTACGGAAAAACCGATGCCACAGAGGCGGAAATTATGGAAGCCGCCAAACAAGCAAATGCTTGGCAGTTCATTCAGAGTTTCCCAGAAGGTTTGGAGACTTTGGTGGGAGAACGTGGCGTGAAACTTTCGGGCGGTCAAAGACAGACGGATTGCCATTGCCAGAGCCATTCTGAAAAACCCAGCAATATTGTTATTAGATGAAGCCACGAGTTCGCTCGATGCCGAATCGGAATTGTTAGTGCAACAGGCTTTAGACAAGCTGATGGAAGGCAGAACCTCGATAATCATTGCCCACAGATTGGCAACCATCAGAAAAGCCGATACGATTTACGTACTCGATGAAGGAACAATTGCCGAATCGGGAACGCATGATCAATTGCTCCAAGAAGAGAACGGAATTTATGCGAATTTGATTAAGTTGCAGTTCGATTTGAGTGAGAAGGAATAGTCCAAAGTCTTTAGTCCAAAGTAGGTAGATTCATAGAAAAAGCCTTGTAATCAAAATTGATTGCAAGGCTTTTTCTCATTGTCTGAATCAGGATTCTTAGGATTAGAGGATTTGTAGGATTACTCTTATTGCCATTCCCAAAATCCTATCGTCCTGAAAATCTTGTGAATCCTGATTCGGACAAAAGGATAATTGATTCATCAACACATCAACAAATTATCGAATCAACACATCACAACTATTCTTCCACCTTATCCAACTCCAAACGCTGTTCTCGGTTGGCAATTACCCAAGCTGTGGCAAAAGTAAATCGAGTGATATTCTGGATTTTATCGAAGTCAATTTTATCTACTGTGTCGGTGTGTTTGTGGTAATCTTCATGCACTCCGTTGAAGTAGAAAATAACGGGAATGTTGTGCTTGGCAAAATTGTAGTGGTCAGAACGATAATAATAGCGGTTTGGGTCGGATTCTTTGTTGAACTTATAATCTCAATTCCAAATTAGGGAAATGCTTTTTGCCAACCGTTTCAGACAAATTGTGTAAATCTTGGGAAAGCATGTTTGAACCAATCAAATACACATAATTTGGGTTTCCCTTATGTTTTTTATCTTCCCTGCCAATCATATCTGTATTCAAGTTCGTAACCGTGTTTTCCAATGGGAAAATCGGGTTTTCCGAATAATATTCTGAACCCAACAAGCCTTTCTCCTCGCCAGTAACTGCCATGAACAAAATGCTTCTGCGTGGTCGGTTTCCGTTCTTGGCTGCCAAAGCAAAAGATTCTGCCATTTCCAAAACGGCAACCGTTCCTGAGCCATCATCATCTGCTCCATTATACACTTTCCCATCAATAATTCCGATGTGGTCGTAGTGCGCAGTCAGCACCAACAATTCCTCTTTTTTGTCTGTTCCCTTCTAAATAACCCAACACGTTTTCGGTGGGAACGAGTGTGGTTTTTACAGCTGAATTCACTGTGATTTTAGAGGTCAAATTGTCCTGCAATAGATTTGCCTTTTTTCTTTGCCTTTGTGGATTGCCTTGTTCAAATCCGAATTTTTAATTCCCAAAAGCATAATTGCCTTCTGTGGGTAAGTACAAATCAGTCCGCTTTTTTTGGACATTTCACTGTTTGGAAAACCAAGTGAGCCTTCTTTACTTGCATGTTCAAAAAGATTGTTTTTTTGATTGAATTTCTCGGCAGTCTTATAAACCAATATAGTCAGAGTCGCTCCTTTTTCATTCGCCAATTTAATCTTCGCTCCATTGGAAGCCAATCCGCGTTGCTGTTCTGTGAGTAATGATTTCCCGCCTTTTCCTTCTGGTTCGCCTTCCAAAATCACGACTGCTTTTCCAGAAACATCCAAGTTTTCATAGTCGGAATAGTCGTCAACTTCCATTCCGTAGCCCGCAAAAACCACCTCCAATTCCTGTTGGATTTCAAATTTCCCGACTGGGAAGAAATCTTTGAAAACTCGCAAAGATTTGCCGTCTTTCGTGGTAATATCGAAGGAATCGAGCAGGCTTTTCTCCAAATTGAACGTTTGGTAAAAAGGATTTTCTTGGTTGGATTTCACAGGACCTTGCAGGCCAAGCGCCTTGAAATGATTGGCAATGTATTCGGCCGCCATTTTCTGCCCTTTCTGCCCAGTTTCCCTTCCTTCATATTCATCGGAGGCAATAATCTCCAAATGCTTTTTCAAATCTTGCGCCTTCACTTCATTGGCAAATTTCAGCATCAGCGAGTCTTGCGCTAGTGCATTGCCAATGGAAAAAAGGAGTAAGCAAGTTAATAAGTAGTTTCTCATGTTGTTGTTTTTCTATTTTGTTGGATTTTGCAAAGGTAAACTTGAAACTGCTGATTGAGTTCCTTTTTTACATTGTTTGACATAAACGGAATGTGAATGGTCAAATCAAGAGAAACATAGTGAGATAGTAAAATGGCAAATCAAACAAGAATTGCTATCTCAAAACTTTCAATGTAATCTTTGGCGAACTCTGTGGTGTTTAAATAGAGCAAGCAGTTTTTACATTACTTGAACTGGAAGGAGAATCCTAGTTGGAAAAACCTTCCCAACATGGCATTAGTACTCGTTAGCTTATAAGTAGGAAAAATAGATTCTGAAACAAAAGTTTGGGAATCCAACAAATTACTGACCAAGAAGAAAGCAGAAATACTCTTATGAAATTTCTCGAATTTAGCATCTATGACTTTATTTTCCGAAGAAGAGTTTTCTCCACGCATATTGGCGTATTTTGCGCTCAAAACAAGCGTGTTTTTCTTGTTCTTGGTTCTGAATATATTGCTGAAGGTCAGCATATAAATATTTTGTTGCGTTTTGGAAGCTTTATCTTCAAAGTAGAAGCTATAATTACGCAATGAGTGGAGCATTGTGAAATCATAAATACTTTCTTCAAAACTTGAATTGAGTGCAGCATTCAATAATACTCTTGAAGTTACGGACTCTTCGCCTCCATCTATGTTGTTCGCTTGGCTACTGTTCAGGTAGCCAATTTCCACATCGCCATTCAACTTGGCGTTGGCTTGCCTTTTCTCAAATTTCAGAACAGTAAAAGAATAGTCTGACGGATTTTGGGAGTAAGCAATATTGGTAAAACCGACATCGCTTGCCCTAAAAGTTGGGCTGTTGTAAGTCTTACCGTAAATCTGCGCAAGGGTTGTGCTGATGTTCCACTTCTCTAACATTCGGAAAGTCAATGTAGCATTAATACTCGTTTCGGGCGTAGGTTCAACTAACTGGTTTTGCGGAAAGGCAAACCGTTGGAAATCAATAAACTCCATTCCTTCCGTAGCATTTCTGAACGGATACGCACTAATTTGCCTTTTATAACCTAACGAAACAGAGAGAAAGCTACCAATATCTGTATTTATTTCGGAATTGAGCGTGAGCAAATCCTGATGTATGGTTTCGCCCTGATTCGCATTGAAATCCATAAATCCATAGCCAACAGTATGCGACATCCATAAAGATCCAACTTGTCCTTCTACTTTCAAATAAGGTTCTGCTTTTCTATAATTTATCTGGTTTTCTGCCGAGAGCAGAGAAGAAGTACCCATTTTACTATAATCATAAGATTCATCGAAAAATCGGAATCCTACAAAATAGCTGAAAGATGCTGTGCTGTATGCCAATTTAGTGTCAAAATAGCCACCTCTTTTTTCCTCTACAATTTGTTGCTCAATATTTCCGTAAAAATTATCATCTTCAAAGTACTTGCCATAAACGGAATCTGAATGAATCAGCAAATTATCTGAGTCATAGTTATTGTCGTTATATAAAGCATTGATGCTAAACCCTAACTTCTCTGAAATTTTGAACTCGGCAGTTGCCCGATGGTACCATTCATACTTAGACATTTCATTGGTTTGCTCTCGAAAAGAGTTGTCAATATTAGTTTGCCTGAAGAAATTTTGGTAATCTGAAATGAAATTCAGGCTGTAATTGAGCCTAAACGATTTGGCTTGATGGAGTACATCGAATTTATTTTTCCAAGTCAGGTTGTTGGGTATTGTTCGGTCGGAGAACACACTATTTCCCCCTTCTGAAAAATCCAACCTGTTGGTTTGTGAAACTTCCAAATATTCATCGGAAATGTAACTTCCCATAAAAATAGTGGTTTTCTCAGTAGGTTGATACAACACAGAGAGTGCGCCAACTCGGGCAGATTTGAATATATAATTGTCAAATCCGTAGATTTCGCTATTGAATTCTTCCTTCTCGGTCAACCTTTGGTAATCTGCGGGAATCTCAAATATTTTCTGAAACTCTTCTCTACCTAACCGTTTAATACTGGAAAGTTTGATGATTTGCTGTCCGAATTGGCTCGTTTCTCCTAACAAATGAATATTCACTTTTTCGTGAAGAGAAAATACGGTGGCATATCCTCCTAATCTTGCTTTGTCATCGTAACTGGTACTGGCAGTTCCACTTCCAAAAAAGTCCTTGGAAACTCCCTTTTTAAGTTTGATATCCAAAACCATTATGTCTCTATTGTCGAGCATAGATGCTTTCAGGTTGTCATTCTTTTCCTTCTTCCGAATTTCTATCGACTCTACTTGCCCTGATTGGAGTGTTTTGGAAAGGATTGCGTTGCCGACATCGCTCACTTTTTTTCCATCAATCAGCACATGGTTCACGGCAATTCCCTCGAACTCTATTTCTCCATCTGCACTGATTTTCAAGCCTGGCATTCTAGACATTGTCTCCTCCAAACTCTTATCACCTTGTCTTGCCCAACTTGCCACATCGTAAATCACGGTATCTTGCTTGTAAATAACGCCAGGTTTTTTATCGGTAATAGTGATTTCTTCCAGTTCTCCCACTTTTTCTCTCAAAGATAACCGAATGCGAATCGTATCTTCCGTAGGATTTAACAAGACCAAAGGCATGGAAATAGAATGGTAAATTAAACTTTGTGTTTTCAGCTCATACACACCTTCTTTGAGAGCTAACGAAAAACTCCCATCTTCTTTAGAAAAAGTATAGTCCACCAATTTTTTGGTGGACATTTCATAGAGAACTACTTGTAGGTAATCAATTCCTTTACTGGTTGCAGAGTCTGAAGCAACGCCCGATAAAACCACTTGCCCACGAAGCGAAGAAAAGCTACTCAGCAGAATAACGAATATGAATACATTCTTGTGAATCAACTTATTTAGACCAAAATTCATCGAATGTCACTTTTTCGTCAGCAATAGGTTTTATGAGCTCAACAGGTTTTTTAGATAATTTTACTTCATAAGCTTCCATTCTCCAAGCACCTCCCTCATAATTCACTTCCAAAATCAGCCCAGGCAAACCCCACTGAACAAAATCCAAGTTGCCATCGAATACATTTGGGCCTGCATCTACGGGAATGGATGGAGCAAACCATACTTCTATGTCTCCAGAACCTCCGTATTCTCCGGCTTTTGGAGTATAACCGTAAGATAATGTGGCTTTCTGAACTTTATGGTTTGCCACTTTCTTAAATTCATTATGAATTGTCCATTCTTTCTTTTGAAGTTTGCCAGTAGTCTCGTACATAGGTTTCCCCTTTTTTCTTCCTGTAGATTGTACCCTGTTTAGCAGATGTGTTTAAGTAAACAGCACTATACTGCCCTGACGAGCTTACTTTATAACCTTCTTCTGTAGTGTAAGTAAAAGGCTTCAAATCATAGACCAATAACGATTCATTCTTGTTGAATGACAAGGTGAATTCCTTTTTGTAATTCATATTTTCGTTGATAGACCAATATTTTACAACTCCGCTTTGGGCGGAGACTTCGAGTAAAGAGCAGTAAATTAAAAGTATGGTAATTTGGATTTTCATATATTTTTCTCGAATTGATTTATCGTAGAATCAGATTGCTATTTGTTTGAGTTGGGACTTACTTCCTCCAAAATTCATCAATGGAAATTTCCTCATCAGGTGTTGGTATTTCTAGCTGAACATTGTTTTTTGAAATTTTCACTTCATAGGCTTGAATTTTCCAAACTCCTTTATGATTCACTTCTAGTATTAGCCTGGCAATCCCCACTGTACGAAGTCTAATTCCCATTGAAAGAATGTGGCCCAGTATTCACAGGAATAGACGGAGCAAACCATACCTCAATTTCACCTACGTCAGTATCTTCTCCAAATTTCGGGGTGTATTCGTACGAGAGTGTTGCTTTCTGAACCTTGTATTTTGCAATTTTTTTTGTCTCTTCATGGATTGTCCAATTTTTTCTAAGAAGTTCAATTGATGCTGCACACATCTTTTTTTTGCCACCATTTTTCCGTTTGTAAACAGTTCCAGTTCCATTAGTAGTGTTCATATAGACTGCATTGTATTGACCTGGAGAACTGATTTTATAACCTTCCTCCGTTCTGTAAGAAAAAGGCTTCAAATCATCTATTGAAATAGATTCACTTTTATTAAAAAGAAGAACTAATTCCTGTTTGAGATTGATATTATCATTTGTTACCCAGTAACTGACTTTACCACTTTGGGCAGAAGTCTCGAATAAAGCAAAACAGGATAAGAATACAAGTATGTTTTTTTTCATATTTCCAATTTCTTTTAAAAAAGCAGAGTCAGTTTGAACTGACTCTGCTTTTTGGAGACAGTTTAGATTATATTAATTTCAAATAGCAAAACTACTTCAGTTTTTCTAAATCTTTACAATTACATAACCAGCATTCGTATACTGTTCCATTTGCCAATGTCTTTTTGCAATGATAAGCTTGGCTTTCTGACAACTTAGATTTTGTAACTGTAATTTCGTCCTCTCCAACCATTTTAGTCGTAGTAGAAGTTGTAGCAAAAATGGTAAATCCAACTAAAATGAATGCGATTAAAAATGCAATTTTTTTCATTTGAATGAATATAAGGTTAAAATTTGCCTACTCTGAATGCTTTTCGGCTTCCGCATTTTTACTACTGGCCTAATAGTGACTTGAAATAACAGATTTCTTTATTACAAATCCGTTATATTTTTTATGCTTTCTTTGTAAATGTTTAGCAAGTGTAAAAAAAAAAATGACTATCAAAAGCTTTTGTTGAAATAAATTAATTTATTTTAGTAACGTGCTTTTACTTAACTGCTATAAATGTTATACAGACTAAAAATACAAGTAACTTTTAATCTGTATGTTGACTATTTTTTGGAGTATGAAAAGTTTAGTTTATGAAAGGCAAAGTTATTTTTGTTTGAGATTTGAGAATCGGAGAAAAATCCTCAATTTACTTTACGATTCGCAAATTGAGAATCGTCTTCAAAAAACCTAAAACTCATAGAAAATGCCTACGCTATTCACAAAAATCATCAATGGGGAAATTCCCTCGCATAAAATTGCCGAAAATGAAGATTTCCTCGCCTTCCTAGATGTTTTCCCTTTGGTGGAAGGACATACTTTAATTGTCCCAAAAAAGGAAGTCGATTACATGTTCGACTTGGAAGATAAATTACTGGGCGATTTGAATATTTTCAGTAAGAAAATCGCAAAGGCAATTGAAAAAGCCATTCCCTGCAAGCGAATTGGCACAGCAGTAATTGGCTTAGAAGTGCCACATGCTCACTTGCATCTTGTGCCACTCAATTCAGTTGGAGACATCAATTTCTCTAAACCAAAACTGAAACCTTCCCAAACTGATTTGGCAGAAACAGCTAAAAAAATCAGGAAACAATTGGCAGATTCATAGCACAAAATAGTGAACTCCAACCAATTCAGAATACAAGTAATACTTTAGCTGTTTGCTCAAAAGTAGCTGATGTTCAAGCTTCAATAAAATCTAAAAAAAGGTATTGAGGTTTGCGAACTTATGCGTAAAACGCTAACTTGGCATATAGATAGGCTTTCCGAACAAGTCCTTTTGGTTGGAATCATTGATTTTTAGTGGATTGAGGATGATATCTTTTCTCTATAAACCATCGCAAAGCTAAGTCGGTTATTTGGGAATAATATCTTTATCTGATTTACCAAACCTAATTTTTTTGATTATGAAATTCACAAAGACAGTTTTACTGTTTTCGGCAATGCTTTTCGGAATATTTACCGCAGAAGCACAATCCAAAAAGGAATTGAAAGCTGAAAACGCACAATTGAAAGCTTCCAACACTATTTTGCAACAACGTGTGCAAGTTTTGGAGAAAGACAAGCGGGCTTTATCGCTCAAAAATGAATCATTTAGGTTCTAACATCACTCGTCTCAGGAGAGATTCTGCCGTTGCCAGCATGGACTATAAACTCATGAGTGATGAGTTCACGAAATACAGAGCGACGATGGTAGAAACTAGTAAAAAAGTAGAAGAGAAAACAGGCTACACGCTTGTTGACCCGAACGACACGAGACCTTGTGCAGTAAAACAAGCGCAATTGGAAGCAGGCTATTCTTACGAATACGGAACGTTACAACGCATTCGCACAAAAGGTTATGGCGTGCAAATTTACTCTTACAGCAGTCTTTGCAATGCTTTGGATAAGGCAAATGAGTTTACCAATTATTACCAAATGTATAAAACGTATATCATGGTAAAAATCGTAAACAATCAGAAAGATATTCTCAGTCGTTTATGGCTCATTGAAAGATGAACAACAAGCCAGAACCTATACAGAACTTTTCAAGCAAAATGCACGTGTGAAAGAAAGAAGTAGCGCATTTATGGTGCAACACGAAAGCACTTTGTAAAAAAATCACAAGTATTTAGTGTATGTCTGGATTTATTTTTTGAAAAGCCGTAAAAACCAAAAACAAATCGACTCAAACATACTCTTTGTCTATAATGATGTGTAGAGTGAGATAACTTAGAATACTAATTTTCTTGCGTAAAAACAGAAACTCCTCAATTTCTAGAAATTGAGGAGTTTCTGTTTTCCTTTTTTGGAACCGAATACATGAGATATGAATGGAATAAATTTAAGTATCTGTCAGTATGCTGGATCCGTCAGTCTGCGGTTGCCATAATACGATTGTGTTCATAATTCTACTTTAAGACTCTGAAAATATGGAACTCGTTTACCACTAGTGGCAATTGAATCAGCACCCAAATCATGCTTAAAATACAATTTTGGCTAGAGTCTTAAAGTATGTTTGGATTGATTTTTTGGGAATTTTACGAGCTTTTCAAAACAGGCTTTCTAGTGCATTTTAGAAACACATAACCAAAGCTATGTGGGGAGAAAATAACGAAGAAAGCATTTTTGAAAAGCCGTAGAAACCAAAGACAAGTCAATTCAAACATACTCTAAAGTAGAAATAATCTCTATGATATTAAAACTTGAACCCGCCTTCTTGGATTACGCTTTTCGGAGCAAGTGAATCAACCACTTTTCCTTTTAGCGAAATAAAGTTAGTTGCATTGTAAGGTGCATTGGTGGAGATATATACTTTCTCGCCTTCTTCAGTTACCTTTTTTGGAGTGAAAGTGATTTCCAAATCTGCGGTTTCTCCAGGCTTCAAAATGCTTTTGGAACTTTTGAAAGTAGTACATCTGCATTTGCTATACGCATTTTTCAATTCCAAATCTGCTTTTCCAGTATTCGTATATTTGAAAGATTTAGTAACCGCTTGCCCAACCTGTAAAGTACCGAATTTGTATTCTCTATCAATCAAACTGAATTCTGGCTGGTCTGCACCAACTAGAGAAAAAGCTGTTTTGCTTTCAGTCTCCGCCAATTTGTTTGGGTCTTGGTTCACTACTCCAGTAATTTTCAAGGACTTCACGGGTTCAGAAGCATTTGAAGTGATTGTAATTGACTTTGTGAAATTTCCTGGGCGACCTTTACTATTGTAAACGGCTTTGATAATTCCCTCTTTTCCTGGTAAGACTGGTGTTTTTGACCATTCTGGCGTAGTGCAACCGCAAGAAGCTCGCACATTCGTCATCACGATTGGCGCATTGCCAACATTCTTGAACTTGAAAACATGAGTTGCCAAATCGCCTTCAACCACGCTTCCAAAATCGTGGGAATCGGTTTCAAATTGGAACTTCCCTTGCGAGAAAACCGCAAAAGCACAAAAGAGAAGAAATAAGGTAGAAGTTATTTTTTTCATTTCAGTAGAATTTAAAGGCAACGAAGCCATTGTAATTTTGTATTCGGCTAGTGCATTGAGTTCTAAGTTAGTGTCTGTAATTTTTTGGAATATTATTTTCTTCTGCAAAGCAAAATTTGCAGGCATAGCCATAGCTACGGCTAAGAATTTTAATGCAGTAGAAGGAAATAAGAAACAAAAATAACAACACGAACTTAGGATTTGATGCACTAGTTAACAAAGATATGAGCAATTTCTAGTAAATGGAAATCCTTTAAAATTGGTTTTCGGATGTTTATTATACAGAAAAAGACGATAGGATGTTCCATTTTAGAAAGATTTCACAAATCATTATGAATTTTCATTGACTTTAATATCCATCAGAAAAGCTACTTCTTCCAAAGCGAATCGTTGAAATACCAACGGCAATCTTTGAAGTGATTTACGATTTGAAAATTAGTGGACTTAGCTAAATTCTCAATCTGGGGAATGTCGAATTTTCGAGAAATTTCGGTATGAATCATTTCCCATTGAGCAAACTCGAAAGTCTGATTCAATACCTCAAAATGTACTTTCTGATTCTTTTGGCTTACCAAATAGCTTCTGGCTTCTCCGCTAATGGGTTCATAAACTGCATAATGGTCGAAATGAGCAATATTGAAATTTGCGCCCAAATCCCGATTCATGCGCTCCAACAAGTTCAGGTTGAAAGCCTTGGTAATTCCACTCGGGTCAGAATAAGCCGTTCTGATGGTTTGCGGGTGTTTTTTGAGGTCGAATCCAATCAGCAATAAATCGTTCGGTTGGAGTCGGGCGGAAATTTGGTTGATGAGGTCAATAGCTTGCTCACGGGAATAATTGCCAATATTTGCTCCCAAAAACATGACGACTTTTCGCTGATTTGGATATTCTGCCAAGCTATCTAAAGCCTTGAAATAGTCTGCCACAAGCGGATTGAAATCAAGATTAGGGAAATCGGGTAAGAATATTCGTCTCCAATTCCTGCATGGCTTCTGCGGAAATATCTATGGGAGAAAATTGGAATTTCGCTTTTCGCTTAGTCAATTCCTCTAATAGCAATTTGGTTTTTTTGCCATTTCCAGCTCCCAACTCTATCAGGTTTATGCTTTCCACTCCATCCAAAAAGGCATGTATAATCGCCTCTTTCTGTAAGCTGAATACCTCAAACTCACAATCTGTCAGGTAATACTCTGGCATTTGCATGATTTCCGAGAAGAGTTGGCTTCCCTTGTCGTCATAAAAATACTTGGAAGAGATTTTTTTTGGAGATTGTGAAAAACCATTTTTTACATCTTCAGCAAATTGTTGGTTGAAATCAATCAGCGTATCTGTCTCGGCTTGCATTATACAGAAATTTGGGTTGGGAAATGGTTAGAAGAAAGAAGAAGGACGAAAGAGAAAAGACAACAAATAGAATAAGATTCCAATTTCCGAAGACTCACAATACGACTCTAATTGCACTTTGCGCAAAAACAGCCTTTCATAATCCTCCACTGAATTCTTTCTTCTTTCGGTAGTGGCAAACTGCTAAGGCTAACGCAAAAAAAACATAGCGCAAGTGTCCGCTTGTGCCGAAATGTTCAAAAGTAGCCTTACATCTTTCACACTACTCTTTCTTCTTTCTTCTTTCTTCTTTCTTCTTTCTTCTTTCTTCTAAAACTATAAATCTTGGTAGAACGATTTGGTTTGCAGATTCCCTATTTATTTCTGTAATAATTTTGGATTCGGCTGGTTGCCTGCTCAAAAATTGGCCTAGAAAACTCAATGAACAAATCTTGCTGATTGGGCAAATGCTCTTCCCTTGCCCCAACCAATTGCGCAACTGTCTCGGATTCAAAGCTCGCTCATCCCCTTGGTAGCTTGCCCACTCCGATTTCCAAATATATTCATTCTGCAAATCTTCCTGCAAAAGTGTTCGGTTGGAGTTGGTTTCTAAAATTTCCAAATGAAGCTTTCCCAGTAATCGGAACAGTTTTTTCGTGGCTGAATAATTTGGCTTTCACGGTTCCATACACATTTTTGCTTTCCCCATTTACATCTACCTGCCCAACAATTACACTGTCTTGTCACGAATTCCTCTACTCGTTCCTGTCGTTCTTTCTTGCCCAATATTGAAATTGTCGAACTGCATTCTCACGACTTCGTTCGGGCGGTTGAATGCAGAAGTACCAGCAGATTGCGTAGTATAAAACTTGCACGAAATCTCCCATTTTTGGATTTCTTGTAAAGAATTCATCAATCTTATCCGAAAAATATTGCGTGGAAATACTTGAGTTGTAAGCATAGTTTGGCACTTTATCAATCATGACTTTCAACGTAGCCAAGTTCATGGCATCTTCCATTTTCTGCCTTGTGTCTTTGTAATTCTGAATGATTGATTCCACCTTTTGAAAGTGAATATAAGCCTGCTTTGCATCTTCTCTCCTTCTGCGTTTCGAGCATTTTCATTCCTGCTTCGTAGCGTGCTTCCGCCGCATTTTTCCGAGCTTCTTCCGCTTCTGGCAAATAGTTTTTAGGGTTGGAGACAAGCGAAATGCAAGCTGGGCATCGCAAAATATCTTCATACATGGCATTGAGCTTGGTATAATTGACCAAAACCGATTCCCATTTAAACTGGTTGGCTAGAGTTTTTTTGATTTTGGGCTTGTGTCGTCAAATATTTCACAGCAAGCGGATAGGCTTTACCAAGGTCTGGCGAGCATTCTTGTTTTTGGAGTTGCTCCTTAATCGGTTGACTGATTTTGCCACGGCTGCTTCATAATTTCCAGACTCAAAATCGTTCTTTCCGCTAGAACAAGAAGTCAATAATTAGAAGCCAATAAAGTAAAAGTAAAGTTTTTTCATGGTTTTGTCTTTTTGAAAGTAAGCGTAATTGAAAGTGGTTGTCTGACAAATTTTGTGGTGTTTATTAAACAGTAAAAACCAATACGCATTTTCTGCGCTCTTCTCCTTCAAGCGTCCTCGCTTGAAGGCTATTCCACAAAAAATGTCACACAACTTTGAAAGTTTGTATGTAGATAAATTAGATTTCTCCTTTTTTCAGTTTCTTGAAAAATGCACAAAAAAATAGCAACTTGCAAGAAACCATATTTCGACTACAAAGTTAATCTAAACATGATAGAACGCTACCGAAAAGTTCGGCAACAAACAGAAACAATTTGCCAGCCACTCCAACCAGAAGATTTTGTGGTGCAACCCATGGAGGATACGAGTCCGCCCAAATGGCATTTGGGACACACAACTTGGTTCTTCGAGACCTTTGTTTTGGAGCAATTCAAAGAAGGATATAAGTTGTTCCACCCGAAATTCAGTTTCGTTTTCAACTCTTATTACGAAACGGTCGGGGAACGAGTCATTCGCTCCAACCGAGGAAATATGAGCCGACCGACCACGAACGAAATTATGGATTACCGCCATTATGTAGATGCGCAGATGGAAGAACTTCTTTCTGCTGGAATCTCGGAAGAGACTCGTTTGGTGCTGGAAACTGGCTTGCAACACGAACAGCAACATCAGGAATTACTATTAAGCGACTTGAAATATATATTGGGAACAAATCCGCTTTTCCCAGTTTATCGCAATCAAGAAAAACTAGATTTTGAAGGAAAGCCCATGGCAAGTTGGCTTCCGATAGAAGGTGGAGTTTATGAAATTGGCTACGATGGCGAAGATTTCCATTGGGACAATGAGGAAGGAGTTCATAAAGTATATATTCAAGATTTCGAGATTCAGGATAGGTTAGTAACCAATCGAGAATATTTGGAATTCATAGAAAAAGGTGGCTATCAGGATTTCAGATTATTGGCTGAGTGAAGCTTGGACTTGGTTGAAACTATATCAAATTGTTGCACCGCTCTATTGGCACAAAGTAGGTGGAGATTGGAAAAACTTCACGCTTTCAGGTTTTGAAGCGATTGATTGGGATGCACCCGTAACGCATATTTCCTACTTTCGAGGCAGATGCTTTTGCCTCTTGGAAAAAAGCGAGGTTGCCTTCCGAATTTGAATGGGAAATTGCCTGCAAAAAATACGGAGAGCTTTCCGAAGAGAAAGGGAATTTCGTGGAAAAGGGCTTTCTGCAACCTCAACCTGCCAAAACAAATCAGTTCTACGGAGATTGTTGGGAATGGACAAATAGTGCCTATTTGCCTTATCCGAAATATGCCACGGCAGAAGGTGCGCTTGGAGAATACAATGGGAAATTCATGGTTAACCAAATGGTTTTGCGTGGCGGTTCATGCGCTACGCCATTTCGACCACATTCGCCCAACTTACCGCAATTTCTTCCCGACCTATGCCAGATGGCAATATTCGGGAATTCGATTGGCGAGGTAAATTTTAGTCCAAAGTCTTTAGTCTAAAGACCAGAAGGAAAAAGATAATAAGTTTTTTCTCCTTCTTTTGTTAGTTTTCTATCTGAAACGAGCTAGTGTTTAGAGGTTAAACTCACAAATATTCGGATTGGAACTAACAATTTCCAAGCATTTGCTGGTTAACGCTGAAATTTTAGAAGTCGGAATAATAGAGTAATCATGCACTGTTCCGATTTCATTCTTTAGTTGAATCCATTCGTATTCAATTCCATTTTCATAAAAATAATAGATTTTCCTTCAAATATATCTTGCCACTTACTTCTGCACCAAATCGGGAATATTTTCATATATAACTACTTGGTGTTCAGAATCTACTTTGTCAATCAAGAATACCATTGCTTATTTATATTGCTCGTAATGTCTTTCTTCTTCACTTCGCTAAAGACTTTCTTCTGATTCAAGCCTTATAAAACGGAGGTCTTGCCACCTTCGCTTTCAAATGTCTTTTTCTTACTTCAATCAGAATATCTGTTCCAGTTTTGGAATAGGCTTTATCAATATAACCCAATCCAATTCCTTTTTCTAAAGAAGGAGACATTGTGCCAGAAGTTACCTCGCCAATTTTCTCGCCTTCCAAGTTTAAAATATTATAATGCGCTCTCGGAATTCCTTTTTCTTGCATTACGAAACCAACTAATTTCTTACTAACTCCTTCAGCTTTTTGTTTCGTCAAGAATTCTGAATCGTTGAATGCACCTTTGTCGAGTTTGGTAATCCAACCTAAACCTGCTTCTAGTGGCGAAGTTGTCATCGGTAATGTCATTTCCGTAAAGGCAGAAACCCATTTCCATTCGCAAAGTATCTCTTGCTCCCAATCCAATTGGCTGAATGTCATAATCTTTTCCTGCTTCAAATATTTTATTCCAAACCTCCAAAGCGACATCGTTAGGAACGTAGAGTTCAAATCCGCCAGAACCTGTGTAGCCAGTTGCGGAAATTACCACATTATCCACTCCAGCAAATTTGCCGATTTGGAAAGTGTAATAATCCATTTCCGACAAGTTTACTTCGGTCAGAGATTGCATGGCTTCCACCGCTTTTGGCCCTTGAACAGCAAACAGGGAAATGTCATCGGAAACATCAGTCATTTTTACGCCTTCGGTGTTGAATCCGCTAATCCAATCCCAATCTTTTTGGATGTTAGAAGCGTTCACTACCAACATATATTTGTTGTCAGAGATTCTGTAAACCAATAAATCATCTACAATTCCACCTTTTCCGTTCGGTAGGCAAGAATATTGTGCTTTTCCATCAAATAGTTTGGAAGCATCATTGGTGGTTACTCGCTGAATTAAATCCAATGCGCCTTCGCCTTCGAGCATGAACTCGCCCATGTGGGAAACATCAAAAACTCCCACAGAATTTCTGACTTGCAAATGTTCGGCAATATCAGAGGAATAGCGAACAGGCATATTGTAGCCTGCAAACTCCATCATTTTTGCGCCCAACTCTTCGTGGACATCATTAAGTGCTATTTTTTTCATTCTTGAGTTGTTTATTGATAAAGTGATACTACATCTAATATTCTTTTCTGAAAATTGAAAGCTGTTTAAAACTCAAATGGAAGAAAGAAGAAAGAGGAAAGAAAAAAGATTAAAAAATGCTTTCCTCTTTCCTCCTTTCTCTTTGCTCCTTTTTCTCACTTCTTCACTTTATTTTTGAAATAATCTAAAGTGATTTGCAATCCTTCTTTTCTATCTACTTTCGGTTCCCAGCCAAGAATTTCTTTGGCTTTGGTAATGTCTGGTCGTCTTTGTTTTGGATCATCCACAGGAAGATTTTTGAAAATCAATTTGCTTTTTGTATCAATCATCTGTAAAATCTCTTCGGCAAATTCTTTGATTGTGATTTCGCTAGGATTTCCAATATTCACTGGCTGTGCATAATCGCTCATCAGCAATCTGTAAATTCCCTCCACCAAATCATCTACATAGCAGAAAGAGCGAGTTTGTGAGCCATCTCCAAAGACCGTCAAATCTTCTCCTCTCAAAGCCTGACCCATGAACGCAGGCAAAACTCTGCCATCATCCAGTCTCATTCTTGGTCCGTAAGTATTGAAAATTCGGATGATTCTGGTTTCCAAATTGTGGTAAGTATGGTAAGCCATTGTCATCGCTTCCTGAAATCTTTTGGCTTCATCGTAAACTCCACGTGGCCCAACAGGATTCACATTTCCCCAATACTCTTCAGGTTGAGGATGCACATCTGGGTCTCCATAAACTTCTGATGTTGAAGCAATTAGCATTCTTGCCCCTTTTGCTTTTGCCAATCCTAACAAGTTGTGAGTTCCCAAAGAACCTACTTTCAGGGTTTGGATTGGGATTTTCAAATAGTCAATCGGACTAGCAGGAGAGGCGAAGTGAAGAATGTAATCCAATTCGCCAGCAACATGCACAAATTTGCTTACATCGTGGTTGTAGAACTCGAAATGCTCCAATTTGAAAAGGTGTTCTATGTTGTCAAGACTTCCTGTAATCAGGTTGTCCATGGCAATGACATGAAATCCTTCTTTGAGGAATCTATCGCAAAGGTGGGAGCCCAAAAAGCCCGCTCCGCCAGTTATCAATATTCTTTTCATAAATAAGTCTTTGCTTTTGATGATTAAGTAACTGATGTTACGTAAAGGCTTGTTTATATCCCGAAATCGCACATCGGCAGGTTGTAAGGAACACTGCCGAGTACATTTCTGCGTAACATGAGTAAGTGAGTAGTTGTGTTGGCTTTAAGCTCCAACTACATTTCTGCCAATGCTATTATAAACAAATCCTTGTTTTTCCATGTCATCCAAATGATAGAGATTTCTACCATCGAAAATAACATTTGAATTCATGGTAGATTTGATTTTCTCAAAGTCTGGAGTTCGGAATACTGGCCATTCGGTCATGATTGCCAAAGCATCTGCTCCCTCCAAAATATCATACATACTTTCTCCATAGCTGATTTCGTCTCCGAAAATCTCTTTGAAGTTTTCAATGGCTTCTGGGTCGAAAGCTTTCACTTTTGCACCTGCATCCAATAATGTTCTGATTGTGTAAATGGCTGGTGCTTCTCTGATATCATCTGTATTTGGTTTGAAAGCCAATCCCCAAATAGCAATGGTTTTTCCTTTCACACTTTCTCCAAAATAGCTTTTGATTTTATTGGCAATGACAAATTTCTGTTTGTCATTCACTTCCATCACAGAGTTTAGGATTTGGAAATCGTAACCATTTTGCGTGGAAGTTTTCGCCAATGCTTGCACATCTTTTGGGAAACAGCTTCCGCCATAACCCACTCCTGGAAATAAGAATCTTTTTCCGATTCTGCCATCACTTCCCATTCCGATTCTTACATTGTCAACATCTGCGCCTAGTTTCTCGCATACATTGGCAATTTCGTTCATAAAAGTGATTCGGGTTGCCAAATAAGAGTTTGCCGCATATTTGGTCATTTCGGCAGAACGCTCATCCATGAAATAGATTGGATTTCCTTGGCGCACAAATGGCTCATAGAGTTTGTGCATCAGATTTTTTGCCTTCTCAGAAGACGTGCCGATTACTACTCGGTCTGGCTTTAGGAAATCATCTACGGCAACTCCTTCTCTCAAAAACTCTGGGTTGGAGACAATATCAAAATCAACTTTAGCATTTTTTGCGACTGCTGCATGTACTTTTTCGGCTGTTCCAACTGGAACGGTACTTTTATCTACAATTACTTTATAGCTAGTAATGATTTTGCCCAACTCTTCAGCCACGCCCAACACGTAAGACAAATCAGCAGAACCATCTTCGCCAGGAGGTGTTGGAAGAGCAAGAAATATAATTTCAGCAGCATCTACTGCTTGCTTTCAAGTCAGTTGTGAACTCCAACCTGCCTGCTTTTGTGTTCCTTTTGAATATGGTTTCAAGACCTGGCTCGTAAATTGTCAGTCCGCCAGCTCTTAGTTTTTCAACTTTCTGTTCGTTATTGTCCACACAAATTACGTGGTTGCCAGTTTCGGCAAAACAAGTTCCTGATACCAAGCCTACATAGCCGGTTCCAACTACAGCAATTTTCATAGTAAAGTGTTATTTAAAAATTTTGATTTTTTTCGTTTTCTTAGGAAAAACCTTAGATA
Organism: uncultured Cytophagales bacterium; assembly: GCA_963729615.1. GTDB lineage: Bacteria > Bacteroidota > Bacteroidia > Cytophagales > Flammeovirgaceae > JBLIFI01. The sequence continues at coordinate 552,430 of CAVSOI010000003.1, read as the reverse complement.
ATCGGTAATCAATGATTACCGCAAATAGCAAGCATACTGCAAATATAACTGAAAGATTGATTGCATTTCCCAAATCTTTCAGAGCTAACGCAAATCAGTATAATTGTTACATTCAGTCCACAGAGAATGAACGTAGACTGTAAATGACTAAATCCAAGCCTGAGAACAAGATGATGAATGTGGCTTTTGTCTGGAGAAAACGGAGAACGTTTCTGCATTAGTCTTAAGACAAATATTCTTATGGTGTCAAAAAGTGGATAAATCAATATTGCAATGGGAATTCCTATCCTGGCAGTAAATTTCAATTCATGTCCTGATGGCAATGATGCATTTATTTCTATAAACTGAATGGTAATTACAGAGATAATAAATCCGATAAGTAATGAGCCTGTATCGCCCATAAATATTTGTGCTGGAGTATAATTATATTTCAAGAAAGCCAAAATGCCACCAATCTAGCCCTGCAGTAAGTATGATATAGCTGGTGTCTTTATGTAGATAGAACCAACACCCATAAGAGAACAATACAATTACTGAAATTGAGCCTGCCAGTCCATTTAATCCATCAATCAAATTGAAAGAATTGGTAATAACGATGATGGTAAAAACAGAGATGATGTAACCAAACCAAACAGGAATTTCCTCAATAAAAAACAATCCATGTAAAGAACTAAGACGTATATCTAGCAAAATGTACTACTGTGAGTGCTGCTGTTATTTGCCAAATAAGCTTTGACAATGCTCTCATCGGAAGCAAATCGTCTCTTATTCCAGTAAATACCACTAAAAGAATTCCTACATAGACAAATCGTAACGATTTGAGTTGCTCGAAACTTGACCACATAACCATAGAAGCGATAAATCCTACGAATATGCCAATTCCTCCTAAAGAAGGTATGGAAATCGTGTGGATTTTCCTGCCTCCAGGCACATCAAGTAATTTTTTCTTTTTAGAATAAGATATGATGAGTGGGATTACCGAAAAGGTAATCAGAAATGAAATCATGAATGCAGGAAGGATTGCATTATAGTTTATATCCACAGTTTGTATCTTTTAGAGTATGTTTGAATCGACTTATTTTTGGCTTCTACGGCTTTTCAAAAATGTTTTCTTCTTTATTTTCTCCCCACATAGCTTAGGAACGGGGCAACCGCATCTAATTTAAGCCTTTTTTTGCCTATGAAAATCTAAACAAAATCGTTACTTAATAAAAACAGTTGTTGGTCTCGCAAATTATTTATGAACACACGTTTATTTTAAAGAAAAATTGTAATGCTAAGTGCAAAAACTTATGATATTTATTGCTAAGACGGGGAAGCCACCTTCCAACAACGGCAAGTTTGTTTTTGAGGCTAGTCTAGGCAAAAATTGCAGTCATAGCACTGGAACGTCAGTCCGACACTATGGCGAAATTTTTAACGAAGAATAGACCAAAAAGAAACAAAAGAAAACACGCATTTATTTATTTCCCGTTCCTTAGTTCTATTTTAGATTGCGAAGATGATGGTTTTTTACTGAAATCTGTTTTCCAAATACCATTTTATGGTTTTAAGTATGCCTGAATCGAAGTTTTCTTCTGCTTTCCAGCCCAATTCATTTTCTATTTTGGTGGCATCTATTGCATATCTTTTGTCGTGTCCTGCTCTGTCTTTCACGAATTTAATTTGAGAAGTGTAGCTTTTAGCATCCTTTCTAGGCTTCTCCTCATCTAGTATCTTGGCAATTGACTGGGCAATGTCTATATTCTTTCTTTCGTTTCTCCCACCAATATTATAGGTCTCTCCTACTTTGCCTTCATGATAAACTAAATCAATCCCTTTGCAATGGTCTGAAACATACAACCAATCTCTTACATTTTTCCCATCTCCATAAATCGGAATATCTTTTCCTAAGAGTGCATTCTTGATAATTGTTGGAATCAGCTTCTCATTATGCTGTTTTGGGCCGTAGTTGTTAGAGCAATTGGTTGTAACTACGTTCATGCCATACGTATGGAAATAGCTTCGCACAATCATATCGCTTGCCGCTTTGGAAGCACTATAAGGGCTGTTGGGTGCATAAGGCGTGGTTTCCTCAAATAAGCCAGATTCTCCCAACGTTCCATATACTTCATCTGTAGAGATGTGGAGGAAGCGACAACCTTCGTAATCATTTTTGTACTTTGAAGGAGCAGACATCCAATAGTTTCGGGCGACATCCAGTAAATTGAATGTGCCATTTACGTTTGTCATTATAAATGCCTCAGGACCTGTAATGGAGTTGTCCACATGCGATTCTGCCGCAAAATGAATCACCCCTTTAATATCATGTTTTGAAAACAATTTCTCAATAAAATCTCTATCGCAAATGTCTCCTTTTTCGAAAAAATATCTTTCGTTGCTTTCGATTTCTTGCAGATTTGCCAAATCTCCAGCATAAGTCAACTTGTCGAGATTGATTACTTTGCAATCGCTGTTTGTTTCTAAGAAGTAGGGAATAAAGTTTGAACCTATGAACCCTGCTCCTCCTGTAATGAGTACTGCTTCCATTTTTTAGTATGTTTTTGAATATCTCGTTTCTAATTCTACTTTGAGACTAAGTTTTACTTCGTCTTAATTTGAGCTTATTTCACGTGCTAAATGACAATTTTTCTCAATAGCTTAAATTTCAGCTTTTCTACCTCCCCTAACCCCTCCAAAAGGAGGGGGATTTAGCTCCTTCCCCTTTTAGGGCAGGGGTGGAGTGTGGTAAAATAGTGGCTTTCAAAAATTGTCATGTAGTATGCTTATTTCATTTGTTTTACCATCGGAAAGGTCTGAAAAACCATTTCCGAGGAGTTAGTATGCAGACAATCATCGCTTAAATATCAAATAAGCATCTTAAGAAGTCTAGTGCATCAATTCCTAAGTTCGTGATTGTGTTTATATGTATCTTTTTTCCTTCTACTGCATTAAAATTCTTAGCCGTAGCTAGGCTATGTCGAAATGTCGAACCATCGGATTGCCGAACCATCGGATTGCCGAACCATTCAGATTTTGCTTTGTAGAAGAAAAAAATATTCCAAAAAATACCAACCAGAACTTAGAACTCAATGCACTAGCTTGAATACTTTCCTGTTTTGAGTTCTTAACAATCTCATTTATAGGAAATTACAAAAGGGTGCGACCCTTCGCTAGTAAATAGCACAACGTGCTTAATTCTAGCGTCTCAAAATAAATCCAATAAAGGGACTTTAACATTTTCTTCTCCCCAAAAACCACTATTCTTCAAGCATTTCCTTCAATGCTTCTCTCCAATGTCGGATTTTAATGTTATAAACTTTCTTGATTTTACTTTTGTCTAATAAGCTAAAAAGTGGTCGTTGTGCATCCGTTTTGTAGTCTATTGTTTTGATTGGCGAGATGGCAACTTTCTTGCTTGTCATTTCAAATATAGAGTGTGCAAAATCATACCAAGAAGCAACTCCTTCATTGCTGAAATGGTAAATTCCATCAATCCATTTGCTGGAAATTATTTTTAAGATGGCCTCTGCCAAGTCTTTTGCGTAGGTTGGAGAGCCAATTTGGTCGGAAACAATACTAAGTTCATTTCTTTTTTCCCCGAGTTCAAGCATGGTTTTAACGAAATTTCTTCCGTATTTAGAGTACAGCCAAGAAGTTCGGATGATGATAGCATCTTCCAACTCATCTAGCAAAGCCTGTTCTCCTTCCAATTTTGTTTTCCCATACATACTTAGCGGATTGGCATAATCGCTTTCTGCATAAGGCGTATGGCGTTCTCCATCAAAGACAAAGTCTGTGGAAATATGTATCATTTTCACATCGTGCACATCGCAGACTTCGGCAAGTGCAGCAACCGCTTCGATATTTAGGTCTCGACAGGCATTCGACTCTTTTTCTGCCAAATCCACCTTGGTATATGCCGCTGTGTTGATGCAAAAATCAAATTCGGTTTGCTTGAAAAATCTTTTTACCTGTTTGGAGTCAGTTATATCTAACTCATTTTTATCGGTAAAAGTGAAATCGTAATCGTAGGACTTCGATAGCGCTTGTATTTCTTGACCTAACTGCCCGTTTGCGCCTGTAACAAGTATTTTTTTAGACATAAAATTCTAAATCTTCAATGTTCGAGTTTTCTAACAATCTGTCTTTTTCCGATAAAACAGCTTTTTCTATCGGAATTTCCCAATCAATGCCCAGTTCGGCATCGTTAAAGTAAAGTCCTCCTTCAGATTTTGGATGGTAAAACTTACTGCATTTATAGAAGAATTCCGCTGTTTCCGTCAATGTCACGAAACCATGCGCAAAGCCAACGGGAATCAACAACTGCTTTTTGTTGGCTGAACTTAGTCGAATTTTAAAATGCTTTTTATAAGTAGGCGAATTTTTTCGGACGTCAACTACCACATCCAACACTTCTCCTTGCGTTACCCTAACCAGTTTGATTTGCCCATGAGGATTATTCTGAAAGTGCAATCCTCGGAGTGCATATTTAGTAGAAGTAGAGCAGTTGTCTTGCACAAATTCAGTATTTTCAGGCAGATAGGGATTCAGTTTCTCCTTATTATAGCTTTCGTAAAACATGCCCCGCTCATCTCCAAAAACTTTTGGTTCAATCACATAAAGTCCTTCAAAATCTGTTTCTGTTACTTTCATGATTGTGCAATTATTTTTTTCAGATAAACGCCATAACCACTTTTCAGCAACGGCTGGGCAATTTTCTCTAGTTGCGATTTATCAATAAATCCCATTTTGTAGGCAACTTCTTCTATGCAACCTACTTTCAATCCTTGTCGCTCTTCTAGGACCTGGACAAACTGCCCTGCTTGCATTAAACTTTGAAAAGTTCCCGTATCGAGCCAAGCCATTCCTCGGTTCATAATATTTACAGAAAGATTGCCTTGCTCTAAATACAGCTTTATTCACATCGGTAATTTCGTATTCCCCTCTTGCCGAAGGTTGGATTGATTTAGCAATTTCCACCACATTATTGTCGTAGTAGTAAAGTCCAGTAACTGCGTAGTTGGATTTCGCAATTTGTGGCTTCTCTTCAATTGAAAGTGCCTTATAGTTTTTGTCAAATTCCACAACGCCATAACGTTCTGGGTCAGAGACATGATAGGCAAAAACAATTGCTCCCTCAGGATTTGTGCTTTTCTGAAGCATTGTTGCCAAACCATGGCCGTAGAAAATATTGTCTCCAAGAATTAAAGACACGCTATCGTTGCCAATAAATTTTTCTCCAATCACAAATGCTTGTGCCAATCCGTTCGGTTTTTCCTGCACTTCATAATGAAACTCACAACCGAGTTTTCTGCCATCTCCCAACAGATTTTTTGAAACTGGCTTGGTCTTCGGGAGTGGTAATGATAAGGATTTCCCTGATTCCGGAAAGCATTAGAATAGAGAGCGGATAATAAATCATTGGCTTGTCGTAAACAGGAATCAACTGTTTGCTTGTTGCCATCGTGATTGGATAAAGACGTGTTCCTGAACCGCCAGCGAGAATAATTCCTTTCATATTTTATTTTGTATTGATTTACGATGTACGAATTACGATTTACGAATGGTTGAATGTTGTCATGGGAATTGCGTATTGTATTGTATTGGTAATCCAAGGCAATCGCATCTGATTTAAGCCTTTTTTGCTTGTAAAAAACTAAATAAAATCGTTACTTAATAAAAATAGTTGTTGGTCTCGCAATTTATTTATTTGTGTACGTTTATTTTAAATAAAAATTACAATATTAGTTGCAAAAACCTATGATATTTATTGCTGAGACGGGGAAGCCACCTTCCAACAACGGCAATAAAAGACCATTTCCGAGGACTTTCCCGATTTTTGTCATGGACTGAGACATTGCGTTAACAATCCAGATTTCTCTAACCTTTTCTAACGTCTAATATCTAAAGTTTTGCGTAAACTCTATCTAACCCGAATATAGATAACTGATTTAACTTTGCATACTTTTCTTATGGAATAATGCTCCTGAATAGTTGCGGTTAGGGAAAACCGCATTACGGTATGCAAAGTCAAGGCATTTATCTATAATGGGTTTAAACCTTTGTTTTTCAGATAGTTAATCGTGTTATTTTTAGAGTAGTCAAAAATTAAGATTTGCTATATTGTACTTTTTTTAGATTTAATCAAAAATTATATGACAATAATTTAACGGAACTCACAAAATCAAAATACTGATTACCAAATACTTAAATCATTCTTAATTCTTCATTTTTAATTTTTAATTTCCCCAATCCATAATTGTACTTATCAAATACATAACTCATAATTGGGGTATCTACTATTGCAATGCTTTGGACTTTGGACTAAAGACTTTGGACTAATTCTCATCCTACAAATAATCCTCAATTTTCCCTGCACCTTGCCTTACCACTTCCATTCCCGAACCTGTGCAATCTATTACCGTGGAGGGAATATTTCCTCCAAAACCGCCATCAATCACAATGTCCACCAACTTTTCTAGCTTGTCATAAATCAGGCTCGGGTCGGTAGTGTACTCCAAAATCTCATCGTCATCTTTAATAGAGGAAGTGATGATTGGATTACCCAACAACTTCACGATTTCACGGGGAATATTATTGTCTGGAATACGAATTCCGACCTGTTTCTTTTTGACATTCAGTATTTTAGGAACTTTTGTACTAGATTCTAAGATGAAGGTAAAAGGCCCAGGCAAAGTCTTTTTCATTACCTTGAAAACGCTATTGTCTATATGTTTGGCATAGGAACTGATATCGCTCAAATCGTAGCATATAAACGAGAGGTTCATCTTATTTGGTTTTACTCCTTTGAACTGACAAAGTTTTTCAACCGCTTTTGAATTATTCAAATCGCAGCCGATTCCGTAAATAGTATCGGTTGGGTAAACCACCAAACCGCCACCACGAAGGCAATCTACGACTTCCTGTATTTTTCTTTCCTCAGGGTTTTCTGGGTGGATTTTAAGAAAAGTAGCCATAAAAGTATTTTTTGATTGATAGGTAAGTAGCAAGAAAAAAGTATCATGTATCAAGAAAAAAAGGTAAATCCTTGATTTTAAGAGTTTTATATAGGTTATAAACGTGAATTGATTTTGTTTGTTCTCTTAGATACACAAAACAACTTTAATTTACCAACTTGTTGTTCTCGCTAAAATTAAGTGAAAGAGATTAAATAAAGTGCGATAAATAATCATCTTATTTTTTCATTATTACTTACTCAGAACAAAAGGAAATTCACAAAATATCGCACAAAAGTAAGAAGATTCAACGAATCTCATAGCGAGTTAGGCTAAATACCCAAAATACAGCTAGATTTGTTTGAAGAGATTTGGGAATTTTACCTAATTCCCATCCATATTATTCCACAATGCCGTTTTAGATAAACCAATTATGACACTTCAAGAACCTGATTTCATACAACTCCAACAAGAAGTAATTTCCCTCTCTAAGTCTGTGGGAGAGTTTATGCTTGCCGAATCCAAAAAATTCAAGCGCAGTTCCATTGAGAAAAAAGGTTTGAACGATTTGGTTTCCTATGTAGATAAGGAAGCGGAAAGGCAGATTGTGGCAAAGTTGAGAGAAATCCTGCCGAACTCTGGCTTCTATGCCGAAGAAGGAACGGGCGAGCCAATAGAAAATGGCTACAATTGGATAATTGACCCGTTGGATGGCACAACAAATTTCATTCATGGTTTGCCACACTATTCCACAAGTATTGCTTTGCAAAATCCGAAAGGAGAATTAGTTTTGGGAGTGGTTTATGAGCCAAACAGCAACGAGTGTTTCCATGCAATCAGGGGGAAAGGCGCTTTTTGCAATGAAACGCAAATTCGGGTTTCCGATGCCGAAAAATTAGCAGACGGCTTGTTGGCAACAGGATTCCCGTATTATGATTTTGGCAAAATGCCCGCTTATTTAGATTGCATGAATATATTTATGCAGAAATGCCATGGATTGAGAAGATTTGGCTCGGCCGCTTTGGATTTGGCTTACGTTGCCTGCGGAAGATATGAAGGCTATTTTGAATATAATCTGAACGCTTGGGATGTGGCGGCAGGAATTCTGATTGTGAGAGAAGCGGGCGGAGTGGCAACCAAGTTTAACAATGAGCCTGATTGCGTGTTTGGAAGAGAGCTGATTGCCTCCAACTCAAAAATTCATCGGGAAATTGCGCAAATTCTCCAAGATAATTTCTTATAATCAGAGCAAAAGAATTTGTAAATGTGTAAATGCGTAAATTTGAAAATGAAAAGTAGGGTTGAAAATGGCTGTATCTGTTCAACAAATGTGGTAATTCTTGAAGCAAAAGCTTAATTTTATGGCAAGTCCGAGCGGACGCTCAATGCCATTAAGTTACTGTAAAGATTGCACTTTTGGGTTCAAGCGTCCACGCTCGAACAAGCATTCGGACCTTACTTGTTTATGACAACCTCAAAACTTAACTAAATATTTCAAAGCACTTAATTCCTATAGGATATTGATTTTTAGTAAAGTACTTTGCTATTTTACTATTTTATTATTCTTTACCTTGTACTTATGACCGAAACAACACTACAAATTTCCATTCAGAAAGCAGAAAAATCTCGCATTTCTGAAATTGACTTCAATAATATTGCATTCGGAAAAAACTACTCTGACCACATGTTTGTAGTGGATTACAAAGATGGGCAAGTGGCAAGATGCCAGAATCACACCTTTTGCCGACATGAAAATGAGTCCTGCCAATTCGGCATTGCATTATGGGCAATCTATTTTTGAAGGATTGAAAGCATTCCGTAGCGAGTCGGAAGATAAAATATTGATTTTCCGCCCAGAAGAGAACTGCAAAAGATTAAACAGGTCGGCAAAAAGAATGTGTATGCCCGAAATTCCTGAAGAACTTTTTATGGAAGGACTTTCCCAATTGGTTGATTTGGATAGGAAATGGGTTCCCAACAAAGAGGACAGTTCCTTATATGTGCGCCCGTTCATGTTTGCGACCGATGAATATATTGGTGTGAGACCTTCGGAAACTTACCGTTTCATCATTTTCACTTCTCCTGTTGGAAGTTATTATAGCGAGCCTGTGAAAGTGAAAATCGAAACACACTACACAAGAGCCGTTTCTGGCGGAACTGGAGCCGCCAAAACTGCGGGAAATTATGCAGCTTCCCTTTATCCTGCAAAACTTGCGCAAGAGCAAGGCTACCATCAACTGATTTGGACAGATGGAAAAGAACATAAATATATTGAGGAGGCTGGCACTATGAACATTATGTTTGTGATTGGCAACAAACTCCGAACTGCACCTCTGACCGACACAATTCTGCCAGGAATTACCCGAGCAAGTGTTTTGCAAATGGCGAAAGATTGGGGATTGGATGTGCAGGAAAAACCAGTGGACAATCAGCAGAAGTGATTGAAGCGATAAAAAATGGAGAATTGAAAGAAGCTTTTGGAGTCGGAACGGCCGCCACTATTGCCCAACTCGCTTTGATTGGCTACGAAGGAGTAGATTACGATTTGCCAAAGATTGAAACCAGAGAGTTCTCCAATAGAGTTTTCAAAGAATTGGAAGATTTGAAAAGAGGAAGGAAGGATGATAATAGAAGTTGGATTATCAAAGTTTAAATAGTCCGAAGTCTTTAGTCGCAAGTCCAAAGTAGTTCAAATAACTGATAATGAAATACTTACAAAAACTTAAATAGGAAAGTATTTAGGCTTGACTAAGTGGACGGACAGAATTAACTTGTAATTTGATTGTATTCAACTAACTGGTAACTAGTAAGTTATAAGTTTTCTTGATACATGATACTTTTGTCTTGTTACTTACTTATTATACTGCTTTGGACTGACGACTTAAGACTTTGTACTATTTATTAAATCACTAAAAACCTTTTTGCATTTCAAAGTTTCTTAGTAGAGATTGAAGTCCCGAATTGGGAAACGCATAAAATCAGGCAAATTCGAGCATGGAAAAATACCAAACAGATATTACGAAGGCGGCAGAAGAATTCATCAAAAAAGAATTTGATGAAAACTTACCTGCCGAAAAAAGATACCATAATTTCAGCCATACAGAAGAGGTTGTTGAAGCAGCAGTAAAAATTGCCGAAGCCGAAAACGTATCTTCCGAGCAGATGGAAATTCTCATTGTGGCAGCTTGGTTTCACGATGCGGGGCATATCAAAACCTACGAAGGGCACGAAGATGTGAGCATGGAGATGGCAGAATCATTCTTGGAAGAGCACGATTTCCCAAAAGAAAAGATTGGCAAAGTGATTTCCACCATTGGAGCTACCAAAATGCCACAAAATCCAACCGATATTTTGCAAAAAATATTGGCAGATGCTGATTTATACCATTTGGCAAGCAAAAATTTCGATGAAAGAGCCACTTGGCTTCGTTTTGAGTGGGAAAATCTGCTTGACGAGAAATATACAGATGAAGAGTGGATTAAGCAGAACTTGAAATTTCTTCGCTGCGCACGAATACTTTACTGACTATGCGAAATTGAAACTCCAACCGAAAAAAGACAAAATAATAAAGAAGCAGAAAAAGCTGCAGAAAAAACTCAAAAAAGGGAAGGCGGAAACACTCATGACCGAATTGAGTGTGGACAAAGATGAATTGAAAGCACTCCAAAAGAAACTTTCCAAAATGCAAGGTTGGGCAGACAGAGGTGTGGAAACTATGTTCCGAACCACTTCAAAAAACCACATCGAACTCAGTAGCATTGCCGACAGCAAAGCAAATATCATGATTTCGGTCAACTCCATTATTATCTCCATAATTGTGGGAGCGTTGGCAAGTAAGTTAGACACGAACCCTTATCTGATTATTCCTGCAGCTATTTTACTGGTTGTTTGTGTAACCACAATTGTATTTGCCATTATTGCCACTCGCCCAAATATTACTTCTGGTCGGGTTTCAAAAGAGGCAATCAAAAGCTAAAAAAGCCAATCTGCTGTTTTTTGGAAATTTCCACAACATGAGTTTGGAAGATTACGAATGGGGAATGAACCGAATGTTGCAAGACAGCGATTATCTTTATGGGAGTTTAATCAGAGATATTTATTTCCTTGGAGCTGTTTTGGGCAAAAAATATAGGCTTCTACGCATTTCCTACACAATATTCATGTTCGGATTGATTATTTCCGTAATTGCCTTCATCATTGCCACCTTCACGGCAAACTCAACTCCTATGAACACGTTCTGATATTCTCAACAGTTGGCGATTTGCTGAATTAGCGAAGTGGCGAATTAAAAAACAGGAAAATCATATCATTGGGTGCATAACAAATTCGCATAAAACTTCAGAAATACCTTATATTAACTCAAAAAAACGGCTATGAATCTGAGAAAAGAAGATTTTTGGCACTAATTGGTTGTTAGTCTCGCAGTAAATACTTTTATGTACGTTTATTTTGCTTTATTATTCTTGTTCTAAATATAATACTGATGGATTTCATTGCTAAGACGGGGAAGCCATCTTCCAACAACGGCAACTTAACGTCATTCTTCGACATGAAAACCTCTTTTTTTGATGCGGTTGCCCTGCTCGGAATATCATCGAAACTATCGTCAACAAGTAAGCAATATAAATAAATGGTAAATTTGTTATGCACCCATATCATCCTATTTTCATAATCAATAGAGATTATGAACACTAATTTATTATAGACCTGAATATAGATAAATGCCTTGACTTTGCATACCGTAGTGCGGTTTTCCCTAACCGCAACTATTCAGGAGCATTATTCCATAAGGAAAGTATGCAAAGTTAAATCAGTTATCTATAATAGGTTTAAAAATTTGATTATCAGCAGGTTAACTGTGTTTTTTTAGTATAGTCAAAAATTAAGATTTGATGTATTGCACTATTTTTAGATTTATTTAAAAACTGTATGTCAATGTTTTGACTAAATAAAACAATAATAAGTTACTGATTAGCAATTACTTAATTCATTTTTAATTTTTAATTCTTCATACTTAATTTCCCCAATCAATAATTGTACTTATCAAATACATAACTCATAATTGGGGTATATTAAGTTCTGACTATTGAAAAATTATAAAGAACTAAAAACCCAGCACTTTAAACCGATTTAACAGTTGTACGGTTGGCAATTATTTCATGGAAATTGAATTTATTGGCTGATTGTACGTTTCATCAGTAGGTAGAGCAATAAAATGCTGGGTCTTTTGAAATTCGCCAATTCGCTAAATCACAAATTCGCCAACTGAATTTTTTTTTAGATGAAGATAACTTACTTTCTACTCTTTTTCCTAATTTCCAATTTTGCTTTTGGGTTAGATAAGTACCCGCAAATTCCTGTGATGCATGGCTTTGTTACTAATTATAAAGAAGATAAACAAGACCAAATTCTTTTCCCAAAAGATGAATTCAACAAAGATTTGGTAAGTGGCATGAAGCTTTTCAGGGAATACGAATGCAAAGCAGACAACCACCCAACGGCAGTTCAGATACTAAAATTCCACTACGATGTAATTTCCAAATTGGGTGGATTCATGACCTTACCGAACCGAGGAGTTTGCCACCTTTAAAGTGCAAATAGGCAGTAAAAGATTGCATATAGTCTTGGAAACCTACCACGATGGCTTGCAATACACGCTTACCGTCATAGAAACAGAGACTGTCGAGAGTGAAGAAGTTTTGGAAGCAGAAGAAATCTACTCTAAAATTTCCAAAGAAGGACACTTGGCATTTTACTTCAATTTCGCCTCAGGGTAAAGTCTGATTTGTCAGAAAATGCCAGTCTTGAAAATTCGGGAGATTGCCAAAATGATGAAAATCCACACAGACATGAAAGTCATGATTGAAGGCCATACAGATGATGTAGGAAGTGCCACCGACAACTTGAATCTCTCCAAACAGCGTGCAGCCGAAGTCCGAAACCTCCTCATAAAATCAGGCATTTCCCAAGACAGGCTCATTGCCCGTGGAGTCGGACAAGCCCAGCCAGTAGCCCCAAATACCACAGAAGCAGGAAGAATCAGAAACAGAAGAGTAGAATTGGTAAAAGTGAAATAGTGCCAAAAAGGGAATTAAAAATGTAGAATTAAAAATTAAGAATATTTTTTTGCATGAATGGAAACCCCTTATCACAATATTTTGATTGTTGATTACCTTTGTCCAACCACATTTACAACAAGTGAACTTCCTTCCTCTTTCCTCCTTCTTCTTTCTTCTTTCCTCTTCTTTCTCCATTCTTCTTTCCTCCTTCCTCAATTCGCCAATTCAAAAGCTACATCCACTTCCTCGTCCATTTCTCCAGCAAAGTTTCCGTGAGTTGACGCATTCCTGGGAAATTATACAAGTTGGTCAGAAAGTTCACGAAAGTAGGCGATTCGTACCATTGCTGAAATTTATAGGACATCAGCCATTCGGTGTTATATCTCTTATACATCGCCTTATTATATTCCGAAAGCTGTGCGGAAGAAAAATCCCCTTTCTCCATCGCCTTCAAAGCAAATTCCACTGCCTACTCGTGCCGAAATCATGGCAATCCCAATTCCCTTTCCAGAAAAAGATTCAATCAGCGAACCAGCATCGCCAAGTAACATAAAATTGTCTCCCGCCAAGTTTCGTTTCACAGAATTCAAAGGCAAAGTCCAACCCTGAAGTTTGCCTTGCATTTTGGCATTTTTGAACCTCGGAGCGAATTTCGGATGCGTTTCAATAATCTCATGGAACTTCTTGCGGAGTTGGCTGGCATCCTTGCTTTTCACAATCACGCCAACATTCGCTTCCCCGTTTGGCATCGGGAAAATCCAGAAATAGCCAGGCAATAAATCCTTCAAAAAGTGAAACTCAATCTCATTCTTGTCTCCAAACCCAGTAACTCCCGAATAATAAGCCCGAACCGAAGCCGAATTATGTTCCAAATCCTTTCGCTTCTCGCCAGCTAGAAACTTATGGACAGCCGAAGTCGCCCCATCCGCCCCGAAAACAATATTGGCAATTACCTTTCCGCTCCACGCCATCTTGCTCGAAAACCACCTCCGCTTTGCCCTCTTTCTGAATCGACTCCCGTAACCTCCGCCCCGAAAAACGAAGTCGCATAATTCGCATCTAAATTCTCCACCAAAAAATTATCGAAAGCACTTCTGCGCACCACATAAAAAGGCGCAAAAGGCAAATCCTTCGGCAAGGTCATACTCAAGGTTTTCCCATTCGGAGAAGTGGCACTCAAACCCCAAGAAGGCAAAAAATCCGAGTGAGATTTGAAGCTCTCCACATATTTCCCATCAATCTGATTCAGCGTGTGCATCGCCTCCAAAGTCAGCGCATCGCCACACACCTTGTCCCTCGGAAAAGTGGCTTTATCAATCAGAATATGCGGAATTTCGTGCTTGGCGAGTAAGAGGGAAGCAGTCGCCCCCGCAGGCCCAGCTCCCACAATACAAATTTCCGTCTCCATGGTTTCCATCATACTGCGATATTAGCCTTTTTTGGATTTCGCTCAAAAGGATAAAGGCTCTAAAATTCAATTGAAAACGAGTTTATCCACGGAAATCAATTCTACCCTCAAAAAAAACTAAAAAGTTTTGCTTGGATTTTGCAAGTCGCCAATTGATGAGAAGAAAGTCCGCTTTTTGGTAATTGGAACTCAATTTCTCAAGTCCGTTCCGCCATTTTAGGGCAATTTCTTGGAGTTTTACCTTGCTTGTTTTCAGAGTGGAAACTTCTTGGGCTTTCAGTTTGGTAGTTTGTGGCAGCCCCTAAAATGAATGCGGTTTTTTTAGTGGAAAAGCTTTGGAGGTAAGAAGTTAGATTCCGCTAGGTCGCAATGGAATTGTGACCTAGCGGATAAAATGCAGAATAGTATGAAAACAAATTCTACCCCAAAACCTTGATTGTTTCGTCTCCGCTGATATTCCTGATTTTTATTCTCATCGGTTTCTTGCTTACCGAGATTTTCCCATTCCAGAAGTCTTTGGTTTTCTTGCCATCTACTGCCACGTAGCCGAATTTATCAATCTTGATTTCCCTACTGCTGGTCCATACGGAATCGGTATTTTCGCAATCTACCGAGAGGTGTTCTATCAGTTCCAAGCCTTCTTCACTGATGGTAATCGGGTTGAATTGCCTGCCTTTGTTGATTGCCTGCAAATTTCCCTTCTCGTTGAAATCATTGATTTTCTGGTTCAATCTGTCGCTGACGAATTTAATTATTTCTACCTCGAAACCAGATTCGGTTTGGGTAGTTTTGGTCTCCACCTCATCTTCTACCACAATGTTGTGAAGCAAAGTTTTCAAATCTCGCAATTCTATGGCAGTTTGCGTGGCATTATTATCTCGCACGAATTTCTCCAGCACCGAGCGGTCATCCACATCCACATAATAGACAATGGCTTTCAGCGCATTCACTTCCAGTTTTTGCAATTCTTCATTAATAATTCGGTTCACGGCAGGAATGTCCAGCACTTTTTCCGAGCCGTCAATCAGGTTGGGGACGTAAACGGGAACCGTACCGAGTTTACTGTCTTGCAAAGCCCCGAACCAGAATTTGCCCACGCCCTCTGCATTTTGCTGCAAGCCTGTAATCAACTTAGCCAGTTTGTCCATGGTTTGTTGCGGATTGCGGAAAAGGCTTACGCCATCTTTAATCTCCAGCACCTGAAAACTCGCCCCAGCCGAAAGCAAACGGTCTCTTGCCGTCTGAATGCTGTTCAATCCAATATCTACGTGAATGAATTTTCTGCCCAAATCATGCGCTACTTTTGCCGTCACACCACTTCCCCCAAAAAAATCTGCCACAACCATATTTTCGTTGGAGCTTGCGTCAATAATTCTCTTTAGTAAAGCCTCAGGTTTTTGAGTTGCATAATCAACTCTTTCTTTGGAGGTGGGAGAAACTCTCCAAACGTCATTCCACATATCAGTAATGGACTTTCCAGGTGCTTCATCCAAGAAAACTATTTGACTAAGACTTTTTCCAGTACTGCTTTTAACTACTTTACCTTCATCAAATAATTTTTGCATCTTTTTTTTGGAAAATCTCCAATATCCTTGAATTCCTTGAAAATCATAATATGGATTTCCTTTTGATGCCCCCCACGGACCATCGACTGGGGCTAATCTATATTTTCTTCCTTCTTTAGTTTCATATTTGTAGTCTCTTTTTATCGTCTTTTCAGAATATGGCATATGTAAAGGATTCCATACAGCTTTTTCTCCGATTCTGTAGTAAAAAATCATATCTACTACTCTTCCAAAATGACTAGACCCTTGCCCAGAGTCTCCATGTGCATGAGAACGCATCCAAGAGATATGATTCACAAAATTTTCATCACCAAAAATCTCATCCATTAAAATTTTACCATAATGACCTATATGCGAATCTAGATGAAGATAAATGCTTGCATTTTCATTCATCACACTTTTTATCGCTTGTAAGTTTTCATGCATCCAATTCAGGTAATTTTCCTTTTTCCATATATCTCCGTACATAGTTTCTTCAAAAAATCTAAATTCATCGGCTGACAACTCCTTTTCTGCCTTTTTTACCTTTTCTGCCAACTTCGGATTCCTCCGAATCTGCACTTTTTTGGCATAGTCTGCACCGCTGGCAAAAGGCGGGTCAATATACACTAAATCCACCTTTATTCCCTGTTCTTTCAAGTAAGCGCAAGCCGAGAGGCATTCGCCACGCAAAACCAGATTTTCGCTTTCTCCGGCAACCTGTTCTTGCTTTTCCACCTCATAATAAGGCATTCCCCGCATAATTCGGGAGATTACCTGGTCGTTGTCTCGGTAGCGCAAAACCCGTTGCGTGCGAGTAATGTTGTCGAGTACGGCTTGTCCTTCTACAGTATTTGGTACGTAAGGTATATATTTGATGGGCATGGCTAGTCTTTGAAAAATTTGTCAATCTTACTGTTAATTGCGGTCAGGTTGGTGTTCATTTCAGTTCCATCTTCCAAATAGAGGAAGTCGAACCGCTGGTAGCCGAACTTTTCGCTGTTCTGTTGCAGAAATTCCGTCTCCACAAAATTTTTCTTTTGCAGAAAAACAGGGTCATTTTTGAATCCTTCGCCTTTGGTTTCCACCAAAAGTGCTTTGTGTATTTTCTTTTCCTTTCTTTTGATAATGAGGAAATCGGTGGTGTATCTGCCAATGTTTCGCCAGTTTCTGCCTTTTTTGGCAAAGCAATCAATCACAAAATCAGTCAACCCACGCTCTCCATTATAATACACTTCCAAGCCATTTCCCCTGAAACTCTCCAACTGCAAAGTTTTTTGCATTATTTCCTTCTCAAAACCACTCTGCACAAAATTATAGGGCAAATAATGGAACGTATTGTTTTTGGATTTTACTGCCAGCGAATAATCATGTTGCTTTCTGTACTCCTCCCAACTTTGCATCATATTTCCCATTCCTGCATCTTCCAAGGTTTTCAGGGCTTTGTCATAGTCTTCCCTTGCCTTGGCAAAATCTATGTTCACGGTTTCACCAGATTGGTCGAGTTGCAGAATCCGCTCCGCATCTTCCTTTTCGGGGTAAAGTTTGTCGTTCTTCTCCACTCTGCTCAGTTTATCTACCAAAAGAAGGCTGGCATTATGCTTAATCACTTCGCTTTCCGTTTTCAGTTCTCTTTTTATGCTGAAAGCCAAGCGTATTTTGCTGTTTATTCGGTAGAGGTCGTAGAGTTCATTCCAAAAAAGCAAGTTGTTTTCCTCATAGCTCACTTGCTGAAAAATCGTTTTCAGTTCTTTACTGAACGGCTGTAAATCCGCTGATTTAATAAATCCGAAACTCTCTTTGGCAATGGCATGAAGCCACAGGTTGAAGTTTGCCACCTCAAAGCCAGTTTGTTTCATAATGGCAATTTCGCCTTCTTCCAAGTGGCTGATTTCGGTGGTTGTAATCAGCGCATCGGTCTTGTAATCATCCAAATGGGCAATCAATTCCGCCAGTTTCTCTGCGGTGTGGGCATTTTCTTCTTGCTCCACAGATTGGTAATTTACCCTGAGTTGGTAAAAATCTACCGTGGGCAATTGCAGGAAATCCGTTCTTGGCGAGCGGTCAATCCATTCTATTTCCCTTGTTTTCTCTAGCTTGTTAATTTCTTCAATAGAAGTGTGTTGCTCCTTTTCTGAGTTGGTCGTTCAGCGTTTTTGCGTTGTAGTCGTTGAGCCAAATCAGGGCGGTTTCATCTTGCTCGGCATCTACTTGGCGCAAGCAACGGCAACTGGTTTGCAGCACCATATTCTTTGGGCTGTCCCCTTTCTGCGACAGAATCACACCCGTCAGGCTTGGGCAATCCCAGCCTTCTTTCCCCACTTGCACCAATAAAATATAGCGTTTGTTGGAAGTCGGTAAATCCAGCGAGCGAAACTCATATTCACTTCCTTCGGGTTGCGAATGCTGTTTGTTTCCCTTATGGAATTTGAGGATTTCGGCAGGATTGATTGCCAACTCGCCCGTCAGAAACGGATAGACTTCTTCTTACAGCACTTCTATATTGGTGCAGTAAATCGCAATTTTGGCAATCGTTCCGTTTCCATATCGCTTCTCCCCGAAAGACTCCTTAAAGTCCTCAATTCCCTTTCGGATAATCTGAAAGCGGTCGAGTTTGTGTCCAATCTTCACTCGTGGAGTTTTCAGAAACATTTTGATTGCCGTCACCAGCGGATAATAATACACCGTGTTGGTAATTTGGGTCAGCTTGAAAAAGGCAGATTCATTTACCTGAATCTTATCGGCTTTGGAAAGATAAGGCGTTCCCGAGAAGCCGAGAATCGTGGTAATATTTCCTTCGGCTTGCCATTTGTTCACTACTTGGCGCAACTTAATATCGCTCGTGGCAGCATGATGCACCTCATCAATCAGAATGGAAAGGTTCGGAATTTTGCCAATCAAGTTTCTCAACTCATTGGCTTGCTTGTCTTGCTCATCGGCTGTTTTCTCGAATACCTGCAATTGGTTGGTTACTTCTAGCCTATCGAGAATTACTTTTTCGGCATTCACTACAAAAACTTTTCCGAAAGGATTGGGCAGACAGGCGTTCACTTTCCCCGCATTCGGGTTCACCACACGGTTGCTTTTCTTGGTGGATTTCGACTCATCCAGAATCTCGAATTTCAGCAAACGCTTCAGCTCACTAGCGGCCGGCTCGGGAATTACCCAAGTCGGGTCAAAATTCTCGATGCTCCGCAAACTGGGAACAATCGAAGATTTCAGCCCCGAGGGAATCAGCACCAGAAAGTTGTGTGCAAAAATGCCATTTTCAGGCTCGTTGTTGGCAAAATATAAATCAAGGTAAATAATAGAAGCCATCAGATAGGTTTTCCCGGCTCCCATTGGCAAACTCATCAGGTAGTCGGAATAATCCACTCCGTAGAAAATATTTTTGATAACCTGCACATAATCAATGGAAGTCGGGTCATTGATGATTTGCCTTTCCAATTCGGGAAGGAGCGTAGAGTTTCCACCATTCCGTTGGCGGGCAAAATCGAAAAGCGCATGAGCCGACTTGTTGTTTTGCAGAAATTCCCGTGCATTCTGGTTGATATTGAGCGTGGTCAAATCGGGTGCATTGGTAAAAAAACCTTCCGAGAAAAGTTTCCAAAGCGGTTTATTTTCCCCCTCAATTTTCAGGAATAAATACGTCTCAATCGCTTCAATTTGCGTATCTCGCAATTTGCCCTTCTTTTTTATATATTCAATCAGTTCCTTCACAGGGCAATTGGCAGATTGAAGCCACGCCTGTTTAGTCCGTTCTATGATGTTGTTCAGCATTCTTTTCCTTTGTGTAATTGGCTCGATTTACGGTAATCCACTTCTCAACTCTATCCAGTTGGCTCAATTCTATCCAAAAAATATTGATTTGCAAGATAGGCAGTTTAATTCTTCCTACTGCGATATTAGCCTTTTTTGGATTTTGGGCAAAGGAAAAGACTCGGAAATCAATTTTACCCTCCAAAAAAACTAAAAAGGTTTTGCTTGGATTTCGCAAGTCGCCAATTGATGAGAAGGAAGTCCGCTTTTTGGTAATTGGAACCCAATTTCTCAAGTCCGTTCCGCCATTTTAGGGCAATTTTTTGGAGTTTTACCATGTTTGTTCGAGAATGAGAATCTTTGGTGGTTTTAGATTGGTGGTTTGCGGTAAGCCCTAAAATGAATGCGGTGTAGAAACCATCGAAAACAGTTGTCTTATTTTCTATTAGAAAGTCTCACTCGTGAAAAACAAATTTTTACAAACCAACAATTCTCTGCAACTTGTTGACTGAACATAACTAGCAATCACAATTAGACTTGCCAGATGCTAATAATCAAAGCGGGACAAGTCTAATTCTAATTGTTTTACTTCCAAGAAAAGGATTTAGTAATAGTAGTAATTCAAATGTTTTTACTTCCCAATCAAAAATATGTCAGAAAAGGAAATTAGAAAAAAATTAGAGACTGTTCTAAAAGATAATCCAAATGAGTATGGGAAAATTTTAGAGCTTTCTACAAAGCTAGCAGGTTTTGATGAAGAGAACGTGCGGTTTTCTGTGGACGCTGGTGCGGTAAATCGTCTAGGTAAAGAATTGGTAGCGAGACATGAAACAGCCGTGTCTGAATTAGTCAAGAATGCTTATGATGCCGATGCGCTTGTGGTTAATTTATACTTCGAGAATGCTAGGGAAAAAGGAGGAACGCTTACTATTGAGGACGATGGTACAGGAATGAACAAAGAGCAGTTGGTAAAGGGCTTCATGAGAATTTCTTCTAGTGATAAAATACATAACCCTAAATCTGATAATTATAATAGAACAAGAGCTGGGAGAAAGGGAATAGGCAGATTTGCCACACAGAGATTGGGCTCAAGGCTTACTATTATAACTCAAACCAAACAAAGTGCTGAGGCTTTAAAAATCGTAATAGCTTGGGATGATTTTGCAATTGATAGTGATTTAATTACAATTGGTAGCACAATTGAAAAGATTCCAAAAATAAAAGAAGAGGGAACTAATTTGATTATTGAAAATCTGAGGGATTCATGGTCCGATGCGATGATAAGTAGAGTTTTTCGTTATGTTTCAGAATTGATTCAACCCTTTCCATTATCTAAGAAGCTTAAAAAAAGCAGTACTGACCCTGGTTTCAAGGCTAATTTTTATAGAGTAGAGAATGGTGAAAATGTAGCGATTGCAAATGAGGAAGAAAATCTATTCAAATATGCACTCGCAGAAGTAGAAGGATATGTGGAAGAAGAAAAAATTGGATATTATTCGTTTAAAAGTGCGAGGCTTAATTTAAATAATGATGTCAGGTTAATTGGTAAAGAAAAAACCAGATTAGAGTCAAAAAAATATCCTAATGATGAGTTACCGTTTTTAGAATTGACGGGCGTACACATTAAAGCTTATTATTATATTTACAATAACCAACTTATACCAAAATTAGCTGAAAGGAGCATAAGAGAAAAGGCAAGCGAACAAGGAGGGATACGAGTTTATAGAAATGGATTTAGAGTATTGCCTTATGCAGAAGAAGATGATGATTGGGTTGGATTGGACTTGTCAGTGAGAAAACGTACAATTTTGCCCGTGCATGGTAATCATAATTTTTTTGGATTTGTTGAAATCTATGACACAAAAGGAGAAAGGTTTGAAGAACTTTCAAGTAGAGAAGGTCTGCTTGAGAATACAGCATTTGATGAACTACGAAGCTTTGTATATAGGGTTTTACAAAAATTAGCTTTAGAAGTAGCTGCAGAAAGAGATATTAAACAAAAAACTAATTCAAAAAAAGAGAAAGCTAAAACCTCTAACGAAATCATAGATGAAGTTATAGAAGAATTAGAAGATGTCGCTGAAAATAAAGAAGGTAAGACTACAGAAGAGAGTGTATCTTCTGTAAAAATGATTGTGGAGAAAGTAAAAGAAGCTAAACAAAAGAAAAAAGAAGAAGAAAAGGAATTGATTTCCGAATTGGGGATGCTTCGGGTACTTGCTGGGCTAGGTTTAGTAATTGGGGAATTTACTCATGAAATCAAGCATTATTTTGCCGCATTCAATGCAGATGCAGATGGAATTATCGATTTTTTGACAGACAACCCAAAATGGCAAAAAAGAGCTAAAAGACTCAAGCAGAATGTGATGTCTTTCGAATCTTACACATCTTATTTTGAAAAAGCAGTCTCTCAAAATGTACGTAGAGAAGTTGAGCCGATAGAACTACGAGACCCTGTAAATTCGTTTTTGGAAACATTGAAAGATGAAATACTAGAAGCGGGAATAGATTTTCAAAAGCCAGTCTTCAAAGGTTACGATTTATTTACCTGTCCTATGCATACAGCGGAATGGGCATCAATCCTTTTTAATTTTTACTCCAACGCAAAAAAGGCGATAAAAAAGACAGACCACTCAGGAAAGATATTAATTGAGGCAGGAGAATATGGGAACAACGTTTATTTAGAATTTTCCGACAATGGTATTGGGATTCCAGATGAAAGTAAAGATAAAATATTTAATGCTTGGTTTACAACTAGTCAGCCAAAAGGAAATCATGCTGACGAAATTGAAGGTTCTACTGGTACAGGTCTAGGATTGAAAATAATAAGAGATATTATAGAAGGATACGGAGGCGAAGTATTTGTAGATACTCCGAAAGATGGCTATACTACAACAATAAGAATAGAACTTCCCAGATACCACTTAAACGAAGATGATGAAGAATAAACCAAAATATATATTCATCGATGATGAAATCAAACAAATAGAGTCAGTAGTTGAACAGATTGTCAGTCAGCAAAAGGTTGATATAGAATCTATAGAAGTTGCGAATTTTGATGAACAAATTAGTTATTTGAGTCAACAACAAGGAATTGATGGGTTTATATTTGATTTGCGATTAGACGGTTCTCAACAAAGTAAAGCAAAATACCAAGCGAGTACTTTAGCTCAGCAGTATAGAAACCTGGTCACAGAAGGAAAAGTTGTAGACGTTCCCATTATACTTTGTTCAAGCGAAGAACGAATTAAATTGATGTATAAAGATTTTACAAGCCATGATTTATTCGATTATTCCTTTCTAAAAATTCCCAAAGATTCTTGGAAAATCATTTCATTAAAACTGTATAGTTTGTCCGAAGGCTACAAAAAAATCAAGTCTAAAGGCAATGATTGGGTTTCTATGCTAGAAATTGACGGAGAGAGTATTGATAAAAGGATATTCTCTAAATTTGAAAATCGCATCGAAAAAAAATTCAAAGTGCCTGCTCACGAATATGCCCGACATGTCATAAAAGAACTTTTGGAAAAAACAGGGCCACTCATAAAAGAAGAAATCTTAGCAGCAAGATTAGGTGTTGATATCGAAAAGTCGAGCCAAGAGGAATGGGACAAGGTTAAGTATGAGGTATTCGGAAGTTCAAAATATACAGGGGTTTTCTCCGATGCTTGGGAATGTTGGTGGATGGATGATGTAAATAATATCTTTGAAAAGAGGATATCAGGTGGAAAGCCTTTGGCATCTATGGAAGCTGACGAGCGATTAAATCTCGTGAATAAATATTCGAAGGTTGCTTTAGTATTTTCTGAAGTGATTGAAAAGAGTAGCAGTAAAAGATATTGGACTATCTGTGAAGGAACTAAGAAGCCACTAGACTCAAGGGAAGGTTTTAGAGTTGCTATGGACAATGAACCAGAACCTTGGCAAGAATATGAATACATCTCATTCTATGCGGCTGCGGAAAGAATAGGTAAAGACAAAGGAATTAGTGTTCATCCATCTGATTTGAAAAGACTAAACATGTTGAAAAAAGTGCTATGAAGTTATCAAAAAACTCCAAAAAATTTAGGCTTGACAGAGCTAGAGATTTAGAGATATTAGCTACGCTACTGAAAAAAGTGGACTTTGATAATTCAAATGTTTATGAAGCCCGAACACAATTGTCAAATGAGAAAAAATTCTTTACGAATCCTAATACTAAATCTACCAGTCCAGACTCATGGGGTTATGATGTGAATTTGACATTTTCTTTCCAAGAAACGCCAGAGCATACACATCCTGACTCTGCATGCAGTATGCAATTAGATTTTAGTATAAAGTTAGTTGGCGACTGTCAAGATTATGATAAAAAAGAATTTGTAACTCAAAAAGACCCATTTCATCATTTAGAGTTCAATTTGGTAATTCGAGGCATAGGAGAGGGAGGAAAAGAATTACTAGCTTCGTATCATCTTGATAGGCATATTCATACTGAAGAAAACAATGAGCCAGATGCCTCGCATCCGATATATCATTTCCAATTTGGGGGACGGAAATTAGATAAGAATAATATGGATTATGGTCAGTCTTTAATTTTAGATGCGCCTCGTATTGCCCATTATCCTATGGATTTAGTCTTAGGGATTGACTTCGTGCTATCGAACTTTTTTCCTGCAACTTGGAGAAGGTTGTTGCAAGAAAATGACTATGTTTCTTTGATAAGAGAATATCAGAATGCAATTTTGAAACCTTATATTTACTCACTTGCGTCTAAATGGAAGGATTATAATAATAGCGATATTGATTGGGGTTTCGGTAGCATTTTACCAAATCTACTTTGATAGTATTTTAATTATACGATGAATCAAGAGGTATTTCAATTTTTACGTAAAAAAACACAGACTATTTTTCAAACAAATAGCCTGATTATTTCTGCTTACTTTAAGCATAATGGTTTGGTATGCAAAACGAATAAATTTTTACGTAAATATTTGGTTTCAAATAATGAAGTAGATGAACTAATAGGCTTTTTCTCAAGAGTGGAGAATCCTATCAACTTAGAAAGTTTGATAGAATTGTTCGAGTTTGTTATTTCGCCAGTAGATAAAGAAGTAAATGGTGCGGTATATACACCTAAACACATAAGAGACTTTATTGTAAAGGAAACTTTAGATGGTTATAACATAGATGAATTGAAGAGACTAGCGGTTGGAGATATAGCATGCGGTTGTGGTGGTTTTTTTTATACGGTATCTCAACTTATTAGAGAAAAGACAAAACAGTCTTACTATAAAATATTCAAAAACAATATTTATGGTCTTGATATAGAAGAATATAGTATCGAGAGAACAAAAATATTACTGTCAGTACTCGCTTTAGAGAACGGAGAAGATAAGAATCTGACTTTTAATCTTTTTGTAGGCAATGCTTTGTCTTTCGATTGGAGCGAAGAATCGAAAAACATAAAGAAAAATGATGGATTTGATGTAATAGTAGGGAATCCACCCTATGTTGGTGCATCAAAGATGGATTTAGAAACGAAAGAGTTGATAAAAAAATGGTCAGTTAGTTCTGTTGGTAAGTCAGATTTATATATTCCGTTCTTTCAAATAGGAATGGATAATCTGAAAGCAGATGGGAAGCTTGGCTATATTACTGTAAATACTTTTTATAGAAGTCTAAATGGTAGAGGAATCAGGAACTACTTTTCTGAAAACCAATTTTCTCTGAAAATAATTGATTTTGGAGGAGAACAGGTTTTCAAAGGAAGAACGACATATACCTGTATTTGCCTGTTGCAAAAAAATACAGGAAAAATAGAATATGTATCTGTCAATAGTTCCAATCTAAAAAATAGCAATGTTATCAAAAAAGTTATTGAGTTATCGTACAGCGAGCTTAATACAGATAATGGTTGGAGATTAGGTTCCAAAAGAGAAAGGCAAAATATATCAAAAATAGAATCAACAGGAACTAGCTTGGGAAAGATTGTCTCTATTAGAAACGGTTTTGCAACATTGAGTAATAAAACGTATTTATTTAGACCTGAGGATGAAACAGACCAATATTATTTCTTTACTCAAAATCAAATTCAATATAAGATAGAGAAAGAAGTATGTCGAGATGCTATCAAGCCAAATACTCTTAAAAGCGAAGCTCAAATCAACAAGCATAAGGAAAAAATCATATTTCCATATCATGCAACAGAAGATAAGCAGAAAACTGTTTTCGACTTACCATCTTTGAAGATAAATCCATATAAAGAGGTAGAATTTAAGGAGAAGTTTCCTAATACTTATAAATATTTACTCTCACAAAAAGACGTATTAGATAACAGAGATAAGGGAAAAAGGAAATATGAAGAATGGTTTATATATGGTAGAAGTCAGGCACTTGCATATTATGGAAAAAAACTATTATTTCCATACATAGCAGAATATCCTTATTTTACTTACTGCTCAAATGAGACACTACTATTCTACAACGGCTATGCGGTTATATCCCAAAATGAACCGCTATTGTTAGTTTTGAGTAAGTTACTGCAATCCGATTTGTTTTGGTATTATATACAAGTTACCAGTAAGCCTTATGAGAATGGATATTATGCTTTAGCTAAAAATTACGTTAAAGGTTTTGGGATATACATTTTTAAAAAAGAGGAAGAAGAATATATTCTTGCAGAGGATAATTGGGAGAAACTAAATAGTTTTTTCGAAAAAAAATATAACATAAAAGTACCATTAGAGTATCGGATAATACGGAATAAAACGGGTAAGATGGAACATGATAATGTAAAATATTCTTCAGTAGCATAGTCTACTTATACTTTATTTCTTGTAGGCAACATAGGCTTTAATCTGTTTTTTTCATAGCCATCTTCGTGAAAACCTATACTGGCTTTAATCAAAATTTAGTAAAATAGTAATTTTATCACGAATTAGCCCACCGCATTTGATTTTGGGAAGAAACCTCTCAAAAAAATCTTATTAGCTTTCACAAATTTGGCAAAGCAAAAAAAAGATTTG
The DNA here is from genome assembly GCA_963729615.1 of uncultured Cytophagales bacterium. Classification (GTDB taxonomy): domain Bacteria; phylum Bacteroidota; class Bacteroidia; order Cytophagales; family Flammeovirgaceae; genus JBLIFI01. Next base: position 525,718 of record CAVSOI010000003.1, on the reverse strand, counting down.
GTTGCAAAAATCCCTTCCCAAAATTGGCGGAATTGAATTGAACCATAACCTCCCAACTCTCAAAAAACTCCCAAACCTACCCATCAATTCACAATCCATAAACTCCAACCGAAACCTCTTTTTTAAATTTTACTATTTTACTATTTTACCATTCTGCTATTTTTCTATCTGAATTTACCATTTATTTTCAGTTTTGGAGAAGATTTTGCTAAGCGAATTGGTTCTTTCTAATAAAAATTTCTAACTTTGCAAGTTCTAAATGCTTTAAATGCAAAATTTATAAAATGGTATTCAGAAGAAACAAAAAAATTAATCCCGACTTCAACGAAGTGGTCATCAGTTTAGCCTCACCTGAGTCCATTCTCGAAAACTCGCATGGCGAAGTAACCCAGCCAGAAACCATCAACTACAGAACTTACAAACCAGAAATGGGAGGTTTGTTCTGTGAGCGTATTTTTGGTCCTGTAAAGGATTGGGAATGTCATTGCGGTAAGTACAAGAGAATCAGATACAAAGGTATTGTCTGCGACCGATGTGGTGTAGAAGTAACCGAGAAAAAAGTACGTAGAGAGCGAATGGGACACATCCAGTTGGTGGTTCCTGTGGCGCATATCTGGTATTTCAAGTCTTTGCCGAATAAAATTGGCTACTTGCTTGGCTTGCCTACCAAAAAACTCGACCAAATCATCTATTACGAGCGTTATATCGTAATTCAGGCTGGTTCTAAAGAGGCTGATGGAATCAGTTACTTAGATTTCCTCTCTGAAGATGAATATTTGGATATCTTGGACAAGTTGCCAAGAGAAAACCAACAATTGGACGATGATGACCCGAATAAGTTCATCGCTAAAATGGGCGCAGAAGCACTAGAAATGTTGCTTTCTCGTACTAAATTAGACGAACTTTCTTACGAATTAAGAGACCAAGCGGCCAACGATACTTCTCAGCAAAGAAAAGCAGAAGCTTTGAAACGTCTGAAAGTAGTGGAAGCATTCCGTGCTTCTAGGAAAAATATTGATAACAAGCCCGAGTGGATGGTTATCAAAATGGTTCCCGTGATTCCGCCAGAGCTTCGTCCGCTAGTTCCGTTGGATGGCGGCAGATTCGCCACTTCTGATTTGAATGACCTTTACAGAAGAGTTATTATCAGAAATAACCGTCTGAAAAGGCTGATAGACATTAAAGCTCCAGAAGTGATTCTCCGAAATGAGAAACGTATGCTTCAGGAAGCAGTCGATTCATTGTTCGACAACTCAAGAAAAGTAAACGCAGTTCGTGCCGATGGCAACCGTCCGTTGAAATCTTTAAGTGATATGCTTAAAGGAAAGCAAGGTCGTTTCCGTCAGAACTTATTGGGTAAGCGGGTAGATTATTCAGGTCGTTCTGTAATTGTAGTAGGACCAGAATTGAAACTACACGAATGCGGTTTGCCTAAGAATATGGCAGCCGAGCTTTTCAAACCTTTCGTAATCAGGAAATTGATTGAGAGAGGAATTGTGAAAACAGTGAAATCTGCAAAGAAAATTGTAGATAGAAAAGACCCAGTAGTTTGGGATATTTTGGAGAACGTACTGAAAGGACATCCTGTGATGTTGAACCGTGCGCCAACGCTCCACAGATTGGGTATTCAGGCATTCCAGCCAAAATTGATTGAGGGAAAAGCAATTCAGTTACATCCATTGGTTTGTACGGCATTCAATGCGGATTTTGACGGTGACCAAATGGCGGTTCACGTTCCTTTGGGACATGAAGCAGTTTTGGAAGCCTCAATGTTGATGTTGGCTTCTCATAATATTATGAACCCTGCCAATGGTGCGCCAATTGCCGTTCCTTCTCAAGACATGGTTTTGGGCTTATATTATTTGACCAAAGGCAAAGTAACTGACGAAACGGAAACGGTTCAGGGTCAGGGAATGAGTTTTTACTCTGCTGAAGAGGTAATCATTGCCTACAATGAAGGCAAGGTTTCCAAACATGCCAATATTAAGGTAAGAACGAAAGTCAGAAATGATGAAACAGGGGAATTGACTACACAAATAGTTGATACTGTGGTTGGTAGAGTTATCTTTAACCAAGCAGTTCCTGAAGAGGTTGGTTATGTGAATGAGCTTCTTTCTAAAAAAGTCCTTCAAAAAATTATTGCCCGAGTCTTCAAAATCGTGGGAATGGCTAAAACAGCCAATTTCCTAGATGATATTAAAGACATTGGTTTCCACAATGCTTACCGTGGTGGTTTGTCCTTCGGATTGGATGATATTCTGATTCCAGAAGATAAAACAGAGGTAATTGCCAATGCCAAAGAGGAAATCAAATCTGTTTGGGATAATTATTACATGGGTCTGATTACAGACAATGAGAGATACAACCAAGTGATTGACATTTGGACTCGTATCAACTCCTCGTTAACGAACAACTTGATGGATAAAATGGAGACTGACCGACAAGGTTTCAACTCCATTTATATGATGATGCACTCTGGCGCACGTGGTTCACGTGAGCAAATTCGTCAGCTAGGCGGAATGAGAGGATTGATGGCGAAACCGCAAAAAAGTTTGCAAGGTTCCGTAGGGGAGATTATCGAAAACCCAATCCTTTCCAACTTTAAAGAAGGTTTAGATGTGTTGGAGTATTTTATATCTACTCACGGTGCGAGAAAAGGTTTGGCTGATACAGCTCTTAAAACTGCCGATGCAGGTTATTTGACTCGTAGATTGGTGGATGTGGCGCAAGATGTAGTCGTAAACGAGCATGATTGCGGTACTTTGAGAGGCTTGACAGTTGAAGCGTTGAGAGAAAACGATGATATTGTAGAGTCTTTAGCGGACAGAATTGTTGGCAGAAGTTCATTGCATGAAGTCAAACATCCAGAAACTGGGGAGGTAATTGTAGATGCTGGTCAGATGATTACTGACGACATGGGTGATTTGATTGAGCGAGTAGGAATTGATTCTGTAGATGTTCGCTCGTCTTTGACTTGCGAAACTCGTTATGGAGTCTGCGCTACTTGTTACGGACGAAACTTGGCTTCTGGCAAAGCAGTTCAAACTGGCGAGTCAGTTGGAGTGATTGCCGCCCAATCTATTGGAGAGCCAGGAACACAGTTGACTTTGAGAACTTTCCACGTAGGCGGTACGGCTTCAAACATTGCCGTTGATGCTACTTTGAAAGCGAAATTCGCTGGTAAATTGGAGTTTGAGGAAATGCGTGCTGTGCCTACCGAATTCAACGATGAGAAGTTGGAGGTAGTAATGGCTCGTACTGCAGAAGCAAGAATTGTAGATGAAACTGGCAAAGTCTTAATCTCCAACAATGTGCCTTACGGAGCAATGTTGAGAGCCAAGCATGGAGACATGATGGAAGTGGGCGATATAATCTGCTTCTGGGATGCTTACAATGCAGTTATTCTTTCTCAGGTAGATGGAAAAATCGAATTTGAAGCAATTGAAGAAGGAGTTACTTTCGTGGAGGAATCGGATGAGCAGACTGGATTTAAGGAGAAAGTAATTATCGACACGAGAGATAAAACCAAGAACCCTTCTATCAACGTATTGACCGATGCCGGAGAATCTATGAGTAGTAATATTCCTGTAGATGCTCGTTTGGCGGTAGAAGATGAGCAGAATGTGAAAGCAGGTCAGATTTTGGCGAAAATCCCTCGTAAGGCTGGTAAATCCAGAGATATTACAGGAGGTTTGCCTAGAGTTACCGAACTTTTTGAAGCTCGTAACCCATCGAATCCTGCGGTTGTAAGTGAAATTGACGGAGTTGTTTCCTACGGGGGCATTAAGCGTGGTAATAGAGAAATTTTTGTGGAGTCTAAAGATGGTGTGAAGAAGAAATACTTGGTGTCTCTTTCCAAACACATTCTTGTTCAGGAAAATGACTTTGTGAAAGCGGGAATGGCACTTTCTGATGGAGCAATTACTCCGAAAGCCATTTTGGCGATTATGGGACCTACTGCAGTTCAGGAATACTTAGTAAATGAGATTCAGGATGTTTATCGTTTGCAGGGTGTGAAAATCAATGACAAACATATTGAAGTAATTGTTCGTCAGATGATGCAGAAGGTAATGATTGTAGATAATGGCGATACTACTTTCTTGAATAATCAGGTGGTTGACAAATTCTCTTTCAGAGAGGCAAATGACAACATCTTGAATATGAAAGTGGTAGAAGATATTGGCGATTCAGCGACATTCAAAAAAGGAATGTTGGTAACTGCTCGTCAGTTGAGAGATGAAAACTCCAGCCTGAGAAGAAGGGATATGAAGCTAGTGAAAGTGAGAGACGCACAACCTGCTGTCTCTAGCCCAACGCTTCAAGGAATTACCCAAGCTTCTTTGGATACTGAAAGCTTTATTTCTGCCGCTTCTTTCCAAGAGACTACCAAAGTATTGAGTGAGGCTTCAATCAGAGGTAAAGTCGATAATTTGAGAGGCTTGAAAGAAAATGTGATTGTGGGTCATTTGATTCCCGCAGGAACAGGACACAGAAGCTTGCAAGATGTCCGAGTTACTTCTAAAGAGGAATTCGAGGCTTTGGAGAATTCAAGAAAAGAATTCGAGAGCGTTACAGATTTACAATAGAAATTAGTCCTAAGCCTTTGTTTAGGGTTAAAGCATAAAATAAAATACCATTTTGGACACCCATTTGCTTTTGCAGATGGGTGTTTTGTTTTTGATTGCTGTTTCGCTTGAAACTCGGCACGAAGAACCAAGGCACGAAAGGCTTCAAAAGCTTACTGTCATTTTGTATAAGGCACATCAAAGAAATAAAATGGACATTTATTGCGGTTTATTTTTGAGGTCGGGCTACGCTAGCTAAGCTAGTTTAGGCAAAAATATTAGGCATAGCACTGGGTCGCCAGTCCGATGGAACGCCAGTCCGACACTATGGCTAATATTTTTAAGGAAGAATAGACAGCGTGTCCCGGACCAAAAAGAAGCAAGGGGCAGTCCCACTGAGAAACGTTTAGTTTATTTCTTTGATATGTCTAAAGTAAAATCCTCATTTGAGAAATTTCTCAAATGAGGATTTTTTGGACTTGACTCCAAGACTCTTAAGTCAAAATTAGTTATACAAAAAAACTTTGGACTAAAGACTTACGACTTTAGACTATTCAACCTCCTCCAACTCAAACTCATAATGCTCCATAATCAGGTTTGCCAATAACTTCTTACAAGCTGTATCCACTTTCTGATTCGCTTCTTCTTTGTTGGAAGCATCTAGCAAAAGAGTAATGTGTTTCCCAATACGCACATCTTCCACAGATTGGATGTCGAGATTTTTCAATCCTAATTTTACTGCTTTTCCTTGTGGGTCGAGCAGTTCTTTCAAAGGCATTACGTCTATTTCGGCTTTGAATTTCATTGGTTCTAGTATTTTGGATATTGTTTTAGAAAGACTTTATTTCCTTTTTCTGCCTTTTGTTGAAGGTTTCATCTTTTTTGGGTTAGAAACCGAGCGATTGGCATCTGTAACTGTTTTTGACATAGTTGCTTTCGGGAATCTTCTCTGGAGACAGAGAAGCTGCATCAGACTTCGCAAAAATAGCGTAGAATTGAAAAGCAAAACCCGCTAAAAGAACCAATGGAGCTAGTGTGGTACTTAAAAATCCAAAGACATTTTCCTCGCCATCCATTGTCATAATGATGAATCCGAGGGCAATAATTCCCACACCAATCAGCATGAGCATATAATTTTTCTTCCCGAAGGGCATGTTACTCTTGCATAGTTTTATTAAGTATTGAGTAGTAAGTATCAAGTAGTCAAGACTTGACTTTTATTCCAAATTGATTTTATTCCAAATCTGTTCGTATCAGAAACAGTCAAATTGAAAAACTATATTTTCCGATAACTGATAACTGTTCTCTGTCTTCTGTTAATACAGTTCATCCAATTTCATTTTCAAGTAGCGATTACTGAACTATAAGCACTTAACCAGCCGATAATTCCTCCGATTAAGAGCAAACCTAAAAAGACGAGCAAAGCATCGGTTACTCTCAAAATCAACCTAAACTCGATAGATTGTTGTACTAAAACAAACAAAAGTCCTGACAAAACCACGAGGCGAGAAATCCACTGAATACTCCTTGAAAAGTTGCTCGCAAAAGAAATGGTTTTTTTATAAAGAATGGGGTTGCACCCACTAATTGCATACTTCTAATTAAGAATCTTTGTGAAAAGAGTGCCAATTTGATGGAATTGTTGATGAGAATGACCACCGTAATCATCAGAATCAACACGAAAACGCCAATGACGATGGCAATTCGCTGAATATTCAAATTGATTTCCTCTACTTGTTCTTTTGGATAATATACCTCAAAAACCCCATCTACTTTTTCCAATTGAGCTTTCATTTCCGACATTTTCTCATCGGAATAATAATTTTCGGTAATGTTGATGACATACGCATCTCGCAAAGGATTCTCGCCCAAAAACTTAATGAAGTCTTCGCCAGTGGCATCAATCATTTGTGTGGCGGCTTGGTCTTTAGAAAGGTAGGTGATTCTCGGTTTCCCATCTTCTAAATCTACATAGCTTTGTTCAGAGAGAACTTGGTAGATTCCATCTTTCAATTCCTGGGAAAGATTGTTGAGCAGAAATACCTTTACCTGAATATCGTTGCGGAGTTTGTGGGTCAGTCTTTTGGCGGCAATTGCGAAAATAGAGAAAAGCCCAATCATAAACAGTGCCGTGGCAATGCTGAAAATGACATTGGTATTTGGATAATTCCCTACGTTTTTCTTCCGCTGTGAATAGTTTGTTGCCAAAATCCTATGGTTTGGTTGAGTTCATTCGCTTACTTGCGAATTTATAAGAAGATTTTGAGATATTGGAAAAAGGAGGAAAGAAAAAAGAAGAAAGAAGAAAGAAGAAGGAAGAAGGAAGAAGGAAGAAAGAAGAAGGAAGAAAGAGGAAATAAATCCTTTCATCATCGCATCAACAAATCCCCAAATCAACACATCAAATCTCCTCCACCAATTCCCCCAGTCAAACGCATGAGTTGCGTGTTGGCATCAATCAAATTGAAAGTGGCTTGGAGTTCGCCTAAAGCCGCATTGATGTAGTTATTCTGCACCGTTCTGTAATCGAAAGAGTTGATTGTGCCATTTTTGTAGCGTTCCTCACTAATTTGGAGATTCAATTCTGCGGATTCTTTGGTGCGTTTGGCGATGCCACGCAAGTAGTTTTCTTGTATTGTATAAATCCAAGGCTTGTTGCAAATCTCGTTCTCAAGGTAAGTTGCAAGATTCTCGATTCTAATGTTTCCAATTTGCTCTTGAATAATCGTATTCTGAATGGCTCGTTTGATTCTTCCGCCATTGAAAAGATTGTAGGAAACTGTGAAACCTGCGCTGAATTTACTCGCGTTGTTCCTGTGGCAATTGGTGGGAGATGCTGCGCTTAGATTTTCAATTCTGATTCAAATCTTGAGTACTTACATTGTCGGAATAGCGCAATTGCAAATCTACCCTCGGGTACATATCGGCTCGGGCCAACTTGCGTATTATTTCGGAGTATGGATTGGGAAATATATTGCCTTTTGCAGGTTGACATTATTTTCGGAGACTTTTGCTAACAAAGCTTCTGCATTGTAATCATAGCTTTGATGTTCGAAGCGGATTTGAAAAAATATAATTTGTGTTTACATCATCGACCGCCATGAGTACATTCAACGCTCGCTAAAGCATTTCTGTAAGCAAATTGTTGATTCACGAAACTCAATGAATCTTGCAAATAGTTACTTTCTTCCAATAATAAATCTGCGGTCAATGCACTTCCAAATTCTTTTCTCAACTCCACATATTCGTATTTTTCTCTCGAAAGCAATAAGTGTTTTCTCAAAGACCTCTAATCTTTCCTAATTCAAAAACTGCATTGTAATAACCTTGCACAATCGCTTGAATCGTATTCTGAACGACAATTGCCGCATTTCCTTCGGTTTCCGCTTGCAAATTTTCCAACCTATGCTTGTTGGCCCTCGCTCGAAATCCATCGAACAGAATCCAGTTCAATGAGACGGATGGATTTACACTTTGGCTGATTTGCACTCCTTGAAATGCGAAAGGATTGGGCGTGGCATTATCTGTTCGTGAATTATTTTGCGATACATTCAAAGCCAAAGAAGGGAGAAATCCTGCCTCGCCAATATTATTGTTGTTTCGGGCGATTTCAATATTTTTTGCCTCAATCTGAATATCGTAATTGTTTGCCAAGCCAGTTTGCACAGCTTCCGTTATGGAGAGGTTGGATTGAGCAAATGAGCAAACTGCCAATGAGGAAAAAATGAGAAGAAGTATATATTTTTTCATGAAAAGTGAAAATTTGATAGATAAGGACAAGTGCAAAATAGGGTAGTGTGAAAGAGGTAAGGCTATCTATGGAGAATTCGGCACAAGCGAGTGCCGCCCAGCGGACGCTCAATGCTGTCAACTTAGTGATTTTTCGTAGTAAATTAGCGACTCGGGAGAGTCGCTGTACAGTTTGAATTCGTACCACGACTCTCCCGATGGGACTCGCCTTCGAGTCGTCAAGTATGAGTGTTTTTTACGAGTTTGAATATAGCATATGGATAAGGTGAAGTAAAAAATATGATTTTGCAATTCTGTTTTTCTTAAGTTGACAACATTGAGCGTCCGCTTGCGCTATGTTTTTTATTTTGTTAGCCTTACCAGTTTATCACTACCCAAAATAGAGTGGCAAGATGGCGAAGTAAAAAAAATGTAATTCGTAATTCCCAAAATCATCGGTTGATATAATAACTTAGAGTTGCTTGATAAATCCGATTTCTAAAACTCCCGCTTGACACGTTTTTCTCATTTGAAGTATTGACATTGTTTGAAAAACTTTGGCTATATCTCAAATTGAAGGAAACTCGTTCTCGAAATTTGTAGCCGGCTCCTATCAAAATACCAAAGTCAAATCGCTCAATTTGGTCGGTAATATTTATTCCTTTTCGATTATTGTTGAACTCGCCACGGAAACCTTCTACTTCTGCGCTCAAAAGGTAGGCAAGCCTTGCTCCACCTTCCACAAAAAAACCGTTGTTTTCCCAAGGGTAGAATTTCAAGCTGATTGGCAAAGCTAAATAGTTGTATTTGGAAGCCACGGAAATTCCCGTATCAAGTAAAATTATTGGTTGAGGCAAAGAATCTACTGTAAACGGAGTTTCAGATGTAAATCTGTTTTGCAAAAGTCCCGTCTGAATGGAATCTGCATCTTGCTGTGCGCCTTGTTTGGAGAACGCCAAACCAATTTGGAAATGTAAATTCGGATTGATTCTAAAACCCATATCTGCACCAACCAGCAATCCAACCAAGTTTGTAGTTGCCTTTGAATCGCCTTTAATATTTGCCACATTGAACCCAATTCGAGGCCGAAATAGAAATGCTGGAAAGCGGAATCCGTAAAAATCATAGGTTTATAAATCTCCGTTTCTTCCGAATCTGCATTCGGCACGGAAATTTTATTGATTGTTTTATCAAATTCCTGTGCAGAAAGCGAATTGCTCACTCCAACCAGAAAGAATAGAGAAAAAGTATTGATTTTATTTTCATTTAAATTGTTGGTTTTTAATTTTCTGTAGGTCGATTACGTTTTTGTTGGTCTCGCAACTTTTTGAATATTGGTTTTGTATTTTGGAATAATTTTGTCTTTTTGAGATAGTGGTAATTTTGAGTTGCTCATTTGCTATGACCAACAAAGGCATAGAAGGAATAAGGAAAAAATTATTCTTATTTTCATTTAGGCTAAATTATGAATGGTTTTCAGTTGCAGGTTTGTTGGGTCGCAACTTCTATATTAAGTAGATGCACCTAAATATTTTCCTATTTCTACTTTCGCAACTCTCTATCTATCAGGCATTTGTATTGCTTTGGACTTACGACTAAAGACTTTGGACTACTTATTGTTTTGTTTTCGGAATTTATTCTTCTTTTTCGTGTAATTGTGTGTTTAGAGTTTTCTAATTGTTTACACCATTTTGTTGGTCTCGCAAGTTGTAGAATCATTGAATCTCAATTTTAGTTCTGTTTCGTTCTTCGAGTATTGATACGTAACTATCCAATTGCTAAGACCAACAAAGGCGGAGTCCGAACTCCAAATTTCAACCACTCGGAGAGTCTTTGGGACTACTCCGAGGGTTTCACTTTCCTTCTTCTTATGATTAACAACGCAAAGACAGGGCGTGCCCTGTCTCTACAATAAACAAGCATTTCCAAATTTGCTTTGGTTCGACATTCCGATTCCCACATTCTCAAATTTCCACATTTCCGCATCAACTAATTACCTAATCATCAAATCAGTTCCATTTCTTTTTTCTGGTCAATCACAACTCTTTCTACCTCTTCTCTTTCTGGTTTCTCGCCAGTCCAGAGCCATTTTGCCCAAACACGAATTTGGTTGAAAATCACGATCAGACAAGGGAAAAACAATAGGATAATGACCGTTCCAATTAAAACTCCATACGCTACGGAAATTGCCATCGGAATCAGGAATTGCGCTTGGAAACTCGTCTCCAAAATAAGTGGATACAAGCCCAGAACCGTTGTGAGCGAAGTTAGCAGAATTGGTCGGAATCGGGAAATTCCCGCATCGAAAGCCGCTTCATCAACCGTCATTCCGTCTTTCAAGTTTCGATTGTATTTATCTAAGAAAACCACCGCATCGTTAATAATCACTCCAGAAAGGGCAATCATTCCCCAAGCACTTAGCAAAGAAACTGGAAAGCCAGGATGCTCGCCGTTGAATAATCCTGCTCGGAAAGACTCCAAACCATGTCCCCAAGCAGAACCAATCCAGCCAATTGGAATCATGCTGACTACCAAAATCCCTTGGTAAAACGAGCGGAAAGTAATCATAATCAGAATGACAATAATCAGTAATGCTCCACCAAAAAAGGTAACTAATTCATTTGGCTGCCTTATTACTTTCCTTCGCTTGTCCGCCACTTTCAATTTTCACAGAAGGGAATTTAGCAGTCAATTTTGGCAGAACTTCATTATTCACTTTATCCAAAATTGGAGGCAATTCTGCATAAGGATTGTTCAATTCCGCATCAACCGTAACGGTTCGGGAAGTCTGATAATGCTGGATGTCGGCAATTCCCCGTTCAATGGAATAATCCACCAAATCTTTCAAGTAAAAATCTTTTAACTGCGAATTTGCACCAACCTGCTTGATTTTCACATTCTCCAACTGCCCTAAAGAAATTCGGTCAGATTTCGGATAGCGAATCCAAACTCGCAATTCATCTTTTCCTTTTTGGAAACGTTGCACTTCTTCGCCAAAGAAACCTTGACGAACCTGCTTGGCAATTTCCCCTTGCGTGAATCCTAGGAAATAGGCTTGCGATTTCAAATCCATTTGGAGTTCTCGGTTGCCAATGTTGTTATCATCATTGACTTCTTTGAGTTCTTCCAGCTTTTGGAGTTCGGATTTCAAAAAAGCCGTTGCCTTTTCCAGTTCCTCCGTGTTTTTACTCATTATTTTCACAGAAACTGGTTTCCCGAAACGGCTTGTGTTGCCAATTGAGAGCTTTTCAGCTTCTGGCACTTCGCCAATTTTCTTTCTGAAGCCTTTTAATGATTTCCACATCGCTGACTGTTCCATCTTCTCGGTAAAAAAGTTCGACTCTGCCCGTGTGGCTTCCGCTTGCCAATCTGGAATAGCCGACATCGGCAAAAGTGGTAGTAACCACATCCAAAGTATCGCCAGTTTCCTTCTTGATTTCCTCATTCATTTCCCAGATATAACCTTCATACTTTTCAATGTATTCTTTGACTATATTCTCGTTCGTTCCTGGCATGAAAGCAATATCCACACTCACAGAAAAGAACGGAATTTGTGGGAAAAAGGTAGATTTTATGTGTCCACCACTGATTAAGCCAATGGTAATCGGGAAAAGAGCAATCACAACTGCGGCCGTAATCCATTTATGTTTCATGGTTACTTTCAACGCAGTTCCATAAATGTTGTAGCGTAGGAAATCAATGAATTTATTAATCCGAGTTCTCACTCCGCTATTTTTGGATTTCACTCGCAAAACATGCTCGCTTGCCAAGTGAGCAGGCAAAACAAAGAAGGCTTCAATCAATGAAAATCCTAAACTCGCCACAACTACCACCGCTAAATCTCTCAAGAAAGCTGAAACTTTCTAAGAATAAAAGTGGCGCAAATGCAACCATTGTGGTCAGAACCGAAGTGGTTACTGCTGGCAACACTTCTAAAGTTCCGTCAATAGAGGCTTGTTGTGGAGTTTTCCCTTTCTCAAAATGTGAGAAAATATTTTCTGCAATCACAATTCCGTCATCTACCAAAATCCCGACCACGAGAATCATCCCGAAAAGGGAAATCATGTTGATTGTGAAACCGAAAATTGCTCCAATGACAAATAATCCTAAAAAAGAGGAGGGAATTCCCCAAGCCACCCAAAATGACAGGCGCAGACTGAGAAAGAAACCGAGAATGAGCAAGACCAAAATCAACCCAACCATTCCATTATTCAGCAACATATCCAAACGTTGTTGCAACATATTCATGAAGTTGAAACTGATGTCCATGCTCAAATTCGGATGAGATTCATTGAACTTGGCTACATATTCTTCTCCGAAATCGGCAATTTCCTTCAAATCTTCAGTAATCAATTTGTCGATTCTGATATAGACGGCTTGTTTTCCGTTCATGGTGGAGTAATTTGGCACATCTGCAAACTTCTCCTCGACTTTGGCAATGTCTCTTAAAAGCAATTTACTTCCGTCTGGATTGGTGCGAACGACTATTTTTGCGATGTTTTCAGCCTCCGTTTTCTTCCCTCTCGAACGAATTAAAATCTCCTCGGAAGCCGTTTTGATTGAACCACCAGAAATATCTCGGTTATTTCCCCGAACTGCCAAAGCCACTTGGTCGAAAGTGATTCCGTACTTATTCAAATTCTCTTCTGAAACTTCAATAGCAATCTCCAAACTGGGCAATCCTCGAACAGAAACCTGCGAAACTTGACCCGAAGCAAGTAACTCATCTTCAGCGTCTTCTGCATAGCGTTTCAAGTCGTAGAGATTTGTGTTTTCGTCTCCTGTCAAGCCAATCCACATCACGGTTTGCGTGTTCCTATTTTTGAAAATCACGGGGCGTTCTGCGCCAGCTGGGAAAGAGCTAATTTGGTCGATTGAGTTTTTCACTTCCGTGTAAACATCTTCTCTATCGTAGTTCTCCAAAATCTCCACGCTAATACTCGCACGATTTTCCGAAGAAGTAGAGTTGATTTCCTCAATTCCCTCCAAGTTCCGAATCGCCTCCTCAATCAACTGCGTTACGCCTTCCTCCATTTCCTGCGGAGAAGCACCAGGATAGGCAACCGAAATATTCAAGTAGCGAGATTCCCGCTCTGGAAAGAAGGTTTTCTTCGTGTTCCAAAGCGCAAAACCTCCAATCAAGATGGTCAAGGCAATCACGATGTTAGACATGATTCCGTACTTGACAAAAAATTCTATGACTTTACGCATCTATTCAAATAGTAAGTTGGCGAAATAGTAAAATAGCAGGTTGAAAATGTGAGAATTAGAAAATTTGCGAATGTGTAAATTGGATGTGTTGATTTGGTAATTTGTTGATGTGATGATGATTTACGAATGTCTAAATCGGTGTGCCGAACCAATGCAAATTTGCAGATGAAATCATTGATTTTTTTAATTGTGATGCACAAATCGGTAGCCGATTCTGTATAATTTGATTACGTCTATTTTGTGGTAAATATCTGCACATCCTCACATTTGCATATTTTTTCATCAGCGAATCAACAAATCATTTATTTGCAACAGCACCAGAGTCGCCAGAGTCGCCAGAAATTTTCGCTTTCTTATTGAGTTTAAAAAGCTTCATTCCTTCATAAGCGCCAATTACTGGTTCGGAAATCAAGGTTTCACCTGTTGACAAACCTGAGACAATGGCAGTTTCCGAATTGAGTTTATGGACTTTCACTTCTTTAATGGCGAGTAAACTGTCTTGTTTTAAAGTATAAACTTGCTTGTTTTCCACCAAAGCCGCACGGGGAATTTCCATGGCATCATTGATTTTCGAGCCTGGCAAAGTAGCTTTCAAATACATTCCTTCATACACCTTATTTTCATTGGGAATTACTTGCACAAAAACATCTAAAGCTTGCGTATTGGAGTTCAAAATATCTCCAATCCTCACTACTTTCCCTTTCCAGTTCATATCTCCGAGTTCCGTGGAAATATCTACCGATGCGCCTTCTTTTACCCATTTAATGTCATTTGGGTCAACCGCAACATTCAATTCCAAAGTACTGGTTTTGATGATTTTAGCGATTCGACTTCCTGGATTCACGAAAGAGCCAATTTGCATGGCAACTTCGGCAATTGTGCCAGAGAATGGCGCATATACATTGTGCTTGCTCAAATTCGCTTCCGTACTTTTGATGTTGTAGTAAGAAGTGTAAATGTTACGAGTAGAAAGGAATGTTTTCTCCTTATTATTCTTGTATTTCGGCAATTCGGGAATGGATTTTTCCACATCCAACTCATTAAAATAGTTCTGCCAAGTTTCGAAACTCTCAGCATAATCAATTTTCATGTCAGGCAACAGCATGGAAACATCTTTGAGGAATGTGCTTTTGGCTGCCTGTAATCTCAAGCGAGATTCTGTGTTATCCATTCGAAAAGCAATGCACCTTTTCGAGAATTTCTGACCTGCTCTTAGCGAAACATTTCCTTGCAACATTTTGCCAGAAACCTCGGAAATCACATCTAATGGCAAAGCGGAACTCACTCGCCCAAAAGCCGTCAATTCGGTGGGAATATCTGTATAGGCGACTTGCGAAGTTTTCACGAAGCGTTTTACTTCGGCTACTTCTTTCTTTTCCTCTTCATCTTTCATGGAAAATAATTCCATTAAGCCATAAGCCGTTCCGAGAATTGCCAAAATGCCTAAAACTATGTATATCTTTCTTTTCATGAGTTTGTGGAGTTGAAAAATTGTATTTCTGGTTGGAGTGGGTAAAAGTTTTGTGGTTTTTGTTTTGATAATTACTTTTTCAATTAGTAAACCATTTTAATTAACTACTTGATTATCAATTAGTTACATCCATATTTCAAATAAATTCAAATTGTTCATTATCGAACAGGTTTTGGTTTCATACGAACACATTAGTCAGATCTTTCCTAGAGAGAATTCAGAAAAGTGTTTTTTGACAAATGGTTGATTTCGTATTTATCGGGAGAAGTGGATGAAATCTGTTTTGGTTGGATTGAATAATGGCATAGTTTTGTGAGCATTAGTATATGTCATGATTGTTATTGTATATGAAATACTTCGGAAGAACGACCGTACCACGGCTCTCCGAGTCGTCAAGTTTGAACGACAAATTATCTCATACGAAACAATATTATGACAAACACTATTCAAGCTTATAGACACCGTCATACTACATATACATTTTTCATTTTCCTCGAAGCCGAGTCGCATCGGATTTGAGAATCCGAGAACTGTCAGAACTGATGGCCACCGTGGAACGGTTCTGACAGGCACGGTTCAACTAGTGCATCAATTCCTAAGTTCGTGATTGTATTTTATGTATCTTTTTTCCTTCTACTGCATTAAAATTCTTAGCCGTAGCTAGGCTATGCCTGCAAATTTTGCTTTGTAGAAGAAAAAAATATTCCAAAAAATAACAACCAGAACTTAGAACTCAATGCACTAGTGCAAGCGTCTATGCCTGCACCCGAAAATCTAAAATGTATAGTAGTCTGAAAATTATCGTTCTATCCTGACGATAGAGAGTCGTGATACGAAAAAGAATCACTTTGTCTTAAGCCAAACCTCCCAAAATGAAGAATATATTTATCGCATTTATACTATTTACCTTCTTTACATCGTGCAAAAAAGAACAGGAGACTTTTATGCCCAAACCGAAAGGCTACCATTATATATCTTTACCCGAACATTCTTATAAGCAGTTGGAAGGCGATTATCCGTATACTTTTCAGGTTTCGGAACAGGCGGTTGTAGAGAAAGACAAGCATTTTTTGGCGCAACCAAGCTGGATTGAAATTAAATACCCGCAATTTGGGGCAGAGATTGATATTTCCTACAAGGCAATTGAGAACAACCCAGACTCTTTGGCGGGTTTCATTGCCACTTCCCACAAGCTTTCCTACAAGCACAGAACAAACGCCACTCGCATTGATGAATACGAAGCAAGCGCAGGTTTAGACCAAAAAATAAATGCCATGGTTTTTGAATTGGAAGGAGAGATTCCCAGTCCACTTCATTTTTATGCGCACGATATTGGAGAGAATTTTTTCAGAGCCGCTTTGTATTTGAATACTTCACAAAAAAATGATTCACTCCAACCCATTATTGAATATTTGAAAGTAGATATGATTCATTTGATGAATACTTTGGAGTGGAAGGGGAAATAAGCCTATTATGAAAACAGGTATAAAATGAGAAATCAAGATTTACATTATTTGAAAGCAATATTTACACTAGTTTTAACTTTGTTTGTAATTCATGCAGTTATGGCAAAGCGGAATGGGAAAATGGATATATTGTTACATTGAAAGGAGATGCTATTCCTGGCTATATATCTTATACAAAATTACATGACCCTTCTTTTTGTAGTTGCCTTTAAAAAGACAATAATGGTAAATAACAAGCTTAATTCAACCAATTATCTAGGATACTCAATAACTGGATGTAGAATATCATGATTATCAAAATAGGCTGGAAGTATACCAAGGACCTAAGAGCGTTTGTTACACCCAGTTTAAATATCATTCGTGCTGTACGATTATATGTTCATGACTTTGCCGTCTGACAACTCGTGATTGCTTCTCCAGTAGAGGCAGTTCTGGATCCGTTGATACTTATGACATCCCTACAATTGAGGGTAGAACAACAGTTGTATTGCAGAAAGTAGGCTTCTTGAATGAAAATGTCAAACCGTTTTGCCAATGCCTTGGAATTGTACCTAACATCCAATCGAACGTATAGCATACGAGCAACTATGAAGAAATTTGGCAAGGGCTTACAATAAGCTTATGGAGAAAAACTGAAATAATAAGGGCTTATTGTATTTAACTAGAAGATGGAATACAATAATTTAGTTAGAAAAAACCGCATTGAATTTTGGGATTATTCGATAAAAGACCTGCCAAGTCTTAAGACTTGGCAGGTCTAGGATTGTTCTAAACGTTCAAGAGCTTTCCCAAAATTGGCGTGCCCGGGAATTGAATTGGGCGAATGGACTTTGAATCTTGATAGACATTTCGTAGCCACTCTTCACTTTCCGATTTGTGAAATCCAACCAAACTCTTTCTACTTTTCCCTCAAACCATCTGAAACAACTTTTCTGTCTCCAATTACTGACTTTTAGAAAGAAAATTGCAATATGAAAAAAGTTGCTTTATAAATTTACACCTCTCTGTATCACTATGAGAAATAAATTGCCTATTTTTGCAACATTGTTGCATTTGGCAATGAACATTCTTTCACATATTTATTTTAGGAAAAGAAGAGACAAAGTATGGATTCAAGACCAGTTACGATACTTACGGGGTTTTTAGGAGCGGGCAAAACCACTTTCCTAAACCATCTGATGGCGGAAAACCCAACTGTTCGCTATGCAATTATAGAAAATGAGTTTGGCGAAACGGGAATTGATTCCGAATTGGTAATTTGCTCAGAGCAGACGATTATGGAGTTGAATAACGGTTGTCTTTGCTGCACGCTCAACGAAAACTTATACGATATCCTCAACGAACTTTTCGGCAAAAGAGCCGATTTTGATGAAATCATTATTGAAGCAACTGGCGTGGCAGACCCAACTGGCCTCGCACAGCCTTTTGTTGCCCATCCGCTCATTAAACAACATTTCCCCTTGAAGGGAATTATTTGTTTGGTGGATGCCGAACTGATTGAGAAGCAATTGCAGGAAACAAAAGAGGCGAAAGGGCAGGTTGCCTTCAGCGATGTGTTGCTTGTGAGCAAAACCGATTTGGTGGACGAATCTCACATTGAGCCATTGCTTCATTTGCTTCAAGATGCAAATCCGTTGGCGCAAATTGTTCGGGGAAACCGAAAGGAGTTTCCAAACCATAGATTTAGCAAGAAAAGATGCTTCACTCGAAAGGCTTTTCGGACAGGAAAACGATTCTGCTCAATCGGAAAAAGTGGAAATGCAGTTTCCAGTTGACAAACCTCACACGCACCATCCGCACGAACATACCAACGGAATCAACTCCCAGACTTTCGTGTTTGATATTCCGTTAGACTACGAACTGCTCAAGCATCGACTTTTCGTCTATCTGACATTGCAAGCTTCAAATCTGTATAGAATGAAAGCGTTAGTGTGGATTGAGAATTCCGACCAGCAACATTTGTTTCAGTCCGTGGGAAACAGGCTGGATATTGAGGACAAGCGATTATGGAAATCGAAAGAGAAAAAGCAGAGTACATTCGTCTTTATTGGCAATAACCTACAGAGAAAAGGGTTGGAAAATTTTTTGACCCAATGTTTGAGCAAAAAAGTAAATAAAAAAGCAGTCTAGTTATGTTAAAATCTCAATCCATTCAGACTAAAAACGATGTAATTGGCGCAATGGCAAGCACACTTTGCCTGATTCACTGCTTGCTGACTCCAGTACTTTTTGCCACACAAGCGGGCGTTTCTCATCATCAACATCATGAAAACCACCACGAGGGAAACCCAGTTTGGTGGAGTTCAATTGACCTGATTCTACTTTTCGCATCGCTGGTGGTTGTGATTTGGGCAATCCGAACGACTGCTAAAAACTGGATGAAATATGTTTTTGCCATTAACTGGCTCTTTTTAGCAGTTGTGATTATCAATGAGAAAGCGGGGATTTTGCCACTTCCCGAAGCATTGATTTACATCCCGACAGTTGGGTTGATTGTTGCGCACCTTTATAATCGGAAATACTGCCGTTGCTCGGAAGACAAATGTTGCACGGCTTCATAATTATACGGCTATATTTAAGTGAAATCCAACCAAAACATTTCTTCTGAACCTGTTTTTGGAATTTTAGGAACGGGAAATAAATAAACTACTATTTTATTGAAGTTTATTTTTAGAGTTAGTCTAGGCAAAAAAGTTTGGCATAGCACCGCTATGGCAAACTTTTTTAACGAAGAATAGGTCAAAAAGAAACGAGATAAAAAGTAGCACTTTATTTAATTTCCGTTCCTTAGTGAAATCAGAAGTTCTTTTCTATGGAAATAGTATTGCAAATTCGCAAGTAATTCGTATCTTTGCCGACCAATTTTAAGGTACATTTAAATAAATTATTCAATGAGTTTAAAAAACTACGAAACGGTATTCATTGTAAATCCCGTTTTATCTGATGATCAGATAAAGGATGCCGTTGCCAAATTCAAGAATTTGGTGAAAGAGTATGGTGGCGACTTGTATCACACCGAAGACTGGGGCTTGAAAAAACTTGCCTACCCAATTGACCACAAAACGACTGGTCATTACCAATTGTTCGAGTTCAAAGCTCCTGCTGATTTGCTCCAGAAACTGGAAATCGAATTCAGAAGAGACGAGAACATCATCAGATTCCTTACTGTCCATTTGGACAAATATGCTTTGGAATTTGCTGAAAACAGAAGAAATGGTAAGTACAATAAGAAACAAAAAGAGGAGGAAGCTACATCATGACACTAGTAAACGAACCCATCAACAGACAGGAAGTAAAGAAGAAATACTGTAGATTCAAGAAGTACAGAATCAAGTATATCGATTACAAAAATCCTGATTTCTTAATGAAATTCTTGAACGAGCAGGGTAAATTGCTCCCAAGAAGACTCACTGGAACTAGTTCTAAATTCCAGAAGAAATTGTCAACAGCCGTAAAAAGAGCAAGACAACTTGCTTTGTTACCTTACGTAGCTGACGGCTTAAAATAAAGATTCAGTTGGCTATTTATTGAGATTGGGATTCCCGATTCAGTTTTGCCATTAAAATAATTGAACAATGGAAATTATATTGAAAGACGATGTTCAAGGTCTCGGCTACAAGGATGACTTGGTAGATGTGAAACCTGGATACGCAATGAATTACTTGATTCCTCAGAAATTTGCTGTGGTTGCTTCAAGCTCCAACAAAAAAATGAGAGAAGAGAATATTCGTCAGGCTTCTCACAAAGCTGCTAAATTGAAGCAAGATGCCGACGCTTTGGCAGAGAGAATTGGGGAAACTCAATTGACAATTCAAGCAAAAGCTGGAGAGAGCGGAAAGATTTTTGGTGCTGTTACAGCCATCCAAATTTCAGAAGCACTTGCTCAGAAAGGTTACGAAATCGACAGAAAGAAAATCTCTTTCAAATCGGAAATCAAATCTTTGGGCGAATACACAGCCGTTTTGGATTTGCACAAAGAGGTGAAGCACGAAGTTACCGTTCAGGTAGTTACTGCTGACTAATTCTTTTCAGAAGAATATTTAAGAGCCTTCAAGACTTCGTGTTTTGGAGGCTTTTTTTGGTTTAATTTAAGTTGAACCCTAATTCTATTTTGAAAATAGAAGTGCCATTCTCCACTAGCTGAAGCTAGTGGCAATTGAATTAAGGATTTAAAAACTAACAATGGATATTATGCAAAACCCAATCCAACAACTCGTCAAAAAACTGCAACTAGAACCACACCCAGAAGGCGGTTTCTTTCGGGAGACTTACCGAAGTGAAGGTTTCGTTTCTGAAAACCAACTTTCAAATGGCTTTGTTGGAGACAGAAATTACGCAACTTGTATATACTTTTTGTTGGTTTCTGGCAACTTCTCGGCTTTCCATAGAATTAAGCAAGATGAGATTTGGCATTTTTATAGTGGTTCGCCAATTCTACTACACACAATTTGCCCAAACGGAAATTATGAGTTGATTGAAATAGGGAATAATCTTGATGCAGGAGAAGTCCCGCAATTCGTTGTTCCTGCCAACTATTGGTTTGCCTCGGAAGTAAAAAATCCAGACAGCTATTCTTTGGCAGGTTGCACCGTTTCCCCAGGCTTTGATTTCCGAGATTTTGAGTTACCGAGTAGAAGTGAGCTAGTTTCACTTTTTCCAGAACATGAGAAAGCGATTGCAAGATTGACGAGAGAATAAATCAGTACAAAGCCTTTAGTCCAAAGTCGAGTTGAAAAGAGCTGTTAGCTTAATTCAGATAAGTACAAGTAAAAAATAGAAAAATAGTAAGTCGGATGGCCGATGCCAAAGCAAAGTAATTAACTGAAAATCAACTCTTTATATTTTTCTTGATACATGATACTTTTATCTTGCTACTTACTTATGGTTTTTGAATCATTGTTGAGATACCGTAATCCGAAAAAAGATCCAATTCTCTAACTTTGTACTAAAGACTTTGTACTTACGACTCCTTTAATAAGCCCTTCCAGCTTTTCCGTCCATATAATTCATAAAAGCTCGGTTTACCACTTTGTTTCCGCCTTTGGTTGGGTATCTTCCTGTAAAATACCAATCTCCAGTATGGTTCGGACAAGCTTTGTGTAAGTTTGGAAATAGTTTGATACAAAACATCAACCTTCGCTTTTATTCCTTGGTTGGAGACAATCTCGGCAATCTTATCGGAAAGTTGTTCGGTAGAGAATTTTTTGTACAAGTTCTCTCACGTAATTTTTTGAATCCAACGTTCCTTCTTTCTCTGCTTTCTTGCATTTTTTGTAAACCTCTTTGAGCAATTTCTTTTGCTTCGTATCTTTCAGCAAGCCCAACATGGCTCGGAAAGCCACAAATTCATGAGTTTTAGACATATCAATTCCATAGCAATCAGGATAGCGAATTTGAGGAGCGGAGGAGACTACAATAATTCGTTTGGGTTCAAGCGTATCGAGCATTCTCAGAATACTTTTCTCCAAAGTTGTTCCTCGCACAATTGAGTCGTCAATTACTACAAGTGTATCGACTTTCTTTTTGATGACTTCATAAGTCGTGTCATAAATATGCGCTACCAAATCGTCTCGCTGTTCGTCTTCGGTAATGAAAGTTCGGAGTTTGGCATCTTTAATAACCAGTTTCTCTACTCTTGGGCGGAAAGAAAGCAGTTTTTTCAATTCTTCTCCATTCATTTTTCCTTTTTCAATTGCTTTGGTTCTCTCTTGGATTAGGTATTCTTCCAAACCTTCCATCATTCCTAAAAATGAGGTTTCCGCAGTGTTGGGAATGTAGGAAAAGACCGTATTCTGCAAATCATAATCTACCATTTCCAAAATTTTTGGGCAGAGTAATTTACCCAACATTTTGCGCTCTCCATAAATTTCTGGGTCAGAACCACGAGAGAAATAAATCCGCTCGAAACTACAAGATTTTTTCTCGACAGGCTCAATGAATTGTTTTTGCGAATAGCTTCCATCTTTCTTCACAATCAGCGCATGCCCAGGTTTTATCTCTTGGATTTCGCTGTAATCTGCCCCGAAAGCAGTTTTGATGGCTGGTTTTTCAGAAGCCGCCACAATAATTTCATCATTGGCATAGAAATAAGCAGGGCGAATTCCCGCTGGGTCTCTCCCAACAAAAGAAGCTCCGTAACCCGTCATTCCCACCATGGCATAACCTCCATCAAAATCTTTGCAAGCCCTTTGCAATACTCTTTGCAAGTCAATTTCCTTCTCCAATTTTTCGGTAATTTCCAAGTTGGAAAGTCCTTCATCTTTATAGGTTCGGAAAATCATTTGATTCTCCTCATCCAAAAAATGCCCAATTTTTTCTAAAACAGTAACCGTATCTACTCGCTCCCTTGGGTGTTGTCCCAAATCGACCAGTACATTAAATAATTCCTCTACGTTGGTCATGTTGAAATTCCCTGCCAAAAGTAGATTTCTACTCCTCCAATTGTTCCTTCGGAACATTGGGTGGCAATTTTCAATACTGTTTTTCCCGTGCGTGCCGTAGCGCAAATGCCCCATGTAGGCTTCCCCAATGAAAGAAACATGGTTCTTCATCCATTTGGCATCCAAATATTTATCGGGATGCGCCTCTTTGGCCTTGGCAATTTTTCTACTTAACTTGTCAAAAATATGTTTGATTGGCTCTGAATCCACACTCCTGTAGCGAGTAATGTAAGGTTTACCAGGCTTCAAATCCAACTTCACACTTGCCACTCCAACGCCATCTTGCCCACGATTGTGTTGTTTTTCCATCAGCAAATAGAGTTTATTCACTCCATAAGCAGGCGATTTATATTTCTCCACAAAATAAGAAAGAGGTTTGCGGAGACGGATAAATGCAATTCCACACTCGTGTTTGATTGATTCGCTCATTTTTTTAGGTCTTTAGTCGTAAGTCTTTAGTCGTAAGCAAAGGCTTATTTCAAATCCTAAACGATATTTTGATTTTTGTAAATGCTATTGATGCAATTGTAGGAAAGCCCTAAAAAGTCTAAAAAAGTAATCTGAAAGACTTTTGCTTTGTACTTTGGACTAACTACTTTATACTCATAAAAGCCGATGGTTTCCCCTTTGCTCGTAAAGCAATTATTGGGGAAACCATCGGCTTTTTGTAATTCAACCACAGTTGAGTCATTTTTTTTGGATTCGGTCTGCGAAGCTAGTAATATTTTCCGTATTGTCCTTATCTCCGAACGTATGGAGATTGCCCATGTAAGTCATTCCCAAATAATTGGCAGATTCTTTAAATGGCAACCAAAAATGCTCTTCCAAATTCCCGCCCAATGAGCAACTTAAAACTGCCATTTGCTTTCCTCTCAACTTTCTACCCAAGTCTTTTTGGATTGTCAGCAAATCAGTAATTCTATCGAAGAAAACCTTCATAATTCCACTCATGGAATACCAGTAAACTGGTGTGGCGAAAATCAGTAAATCGTAATTCTCTATAATTTTTCGCATTAAAGGCAAGTAATCATCTTCCCGATTCTTGTTTTCATAATCATATTGGCTAATCTTGTAATCGGTCAGGTCTATTATTTCACAATCTAACTTTTCAGCAAGAATTTTTGCTGATTTTGCTGTGTTCCCATCGGTTCGGGAACTGCCCAAAATGATGATTTTCCGCATGGTTGGATTTGGCTGATGTTTGTTTGTGGAGCGTAACAGCGAAACTGCCTACAAAGTTCTATCGAAATAGTTTACAAAATCGAATCTCATGTTATGCAGAAGTAAATTTTGAATGTAATATTTACTAATTGAGTAGTACTAATATTTGACTCTATTAAAGCTTTCTATCTAGTTTTATTTCGAGTAAATAGCTACTGAAAGTATGATTCGCCAAAAGAATGGCAAGTAGAAATTCTATAGTTTTTTGCAAAAGCAAAACATTTTTATTTAAAATTTGTTAAGGTTAACAAGTATAAACGTTAAATATTTTAACACTTATAAATAACTGAATTTCAGTTGGTTATTCAATATGTCCGTTTTCTTATTTGAATAGATATTTTTTCGGAAAAATTGCAAACGTTTTTTTGATTAACTAATTTCTCTAATCAAATCGAATTTTAATCTAGAAATAAATAAAATATTTGATTTTTCAATTTAGGAATGTATTACTTTCCAACCATTCGCATCATAAGAACTTATGAATAGACATAAAAGCATTTTACGAACTTATGCAATTTAAAAAGAATGTAATATTTGTTATTATTTACACGTCTAATTCATTTTGAGAGAAATTTGGTAATTTATTCACTCTATTACTTAAATGTTAGTAATATATTAGACTAATTAGAACAAATTTTATACTTTTATCAATCTGTTATTGATAAAATTGCAAATCTGATATGTAATTGGTTTTATAATTAGGAATTACATAATAGAGTTTATGAATAGAATAGAATAGAATAGAATAGAATAGAATAGAATAGATTTGAGTAGCTGGCGGTGTTGCTAGGCTCGCCAGTCTAAAGTTGCTACAATACAATTGTATTCGTAATTTCTAATTTTTTTTCAAATAACATTTTCTTCTCTTTCCCATATAGAATACTTTTATATAATTTATATTTTTCTTCAATTTTAATACCCTATTAAGTATGAAAAGAAAACTAACTATTTTTGTCTACTGCATGTGTATTTCCACACTAGCATACGCGCAACATGTAACCGTTTCAGGAACGGTAATGGACGAAACTGGAGAACCACTTCCTGGTGTGAATATTCTTCAGAAAGGAACTGCTCTGGCACGGTCACGGACATAGACGGAAAATACCAACTGAAAGCTACCTTCAACTGCCACGCTGGTATTTTCCTACATTGGCTACTTAGCGCAAGAAATTGTGATTGGCAGACAAAGTCCATAATTGATATAACTCTTTCCGAAAATACGCAACTACTCTCCGAAGTGGTAGTAGTAGGCTATGGAGCAGTAAAGAAGGAAGATGCGACTGGTGCTGTGGAGGTTGTGAGTTCCAAAGGACTTCAACAAAGGATTTCAAGTATCACCTGATCAGCTAATTCAAGGTAGACTAGCTGGTGTTCAGGTAGCTAGTTCTAGTGGAGAGCCTGGAGCAGCTAGTACGATTAGAATTCGTGGTGTTGGTTCTTTACGTTCAGGTAATGATCCATTAATTATTTTAGATGGAGTGCCACTAGACGGCAGAAGCACAAGTCCTGGCTCAGATTTGGGAAATGGAGGTTCTGGTTCAGGGAATCCACTCAATTTTATTAATCCTAATGATATCGAATCAATTAGTGTTCTAAAAGATGCTTCAGCAACAGCAATCTATGGAACTAGAGCGGCTAATGGGGTAATTATTGTAACTACTAAGAAAGGACGTTGCTGGTGAGTCGAAGTTGAGTTACAGCTCCTCGTTCAACGTTGGAGTCTTTCCAGAAGGCAGAAAATACAACCTGCTTTCGGCTTCTCAATTCAGAGACTGAATCTCCTGCAAACGATTTAGGAGGCAATGTGAACGCATTTGATGATATTCTTCAAACAGCAGTAGGCTCTGAACACAACTTGTCTCTTAGTGGCGGAAGTGATAACGGTGGGAGCTACAGAGTTTCTTTCGGAATTCAAAACCAAGACGGGGTAATTAAAAACTCTGGATTAAGTAAATATACTGGAGGAGTGAACTTCTCACAGAAAGCCGTAAACGATAAAGTTACCATTGCAGGAAGTATTCTGGCTTCTTATGTTGATACTGAGACAGCTCCAATATCTGATAGAGTAGGCGCAGAAGGAGATTTGATTATTTCGGCTCTGAGATGGAATCCAACAGCGGATTATAGACAAGCAGATGGAACATTCTTACAACCAAGTGATAACGTCAGAAATCCACAAGCATTTTTGGAATATTACGATGACAACACAGTAACCAAGAGAATCTTTGCAAACATCATCGGCAAGTATTGAATTAACTGAAGGATTATTTACAAAGCAAATTTTGGAGTTGATAATTCTGATTCTGAAAGAAGAGTAGCATACTCTCAATTATTTAATGCAAATTTTGCATCCAATGTTGGAGGAGTAGGTGGAATTGCTAATATCGAAAACTTAGACAACTCATCTTTTCTTACCGAACAAACTCTT
Organism: uncultured Cytophagales bacterium; assembly: GCA_963729615.1. GTDB lineage: Bacteria > Bacteroidota > Bacteroidia > Cytophagales > Flammeovirgaceae > JBLIFI01. Next base: position 499,187 of record CAVSOI010000003.1, on the reverse strand, counting down.
AACTATAAGAAAACATTGTCTGATAACGTATTTATAGATATTTTAGGTGGATATGCTTACCAAGAGTTTAATAGACAGACCAGCAATATGAGGGGAACTGGATTTGGAACCATAAATAGCCAAGAACTTTATTTGAGGAACTTGAATTTCGCCACTGCATTTCCTGTAGATGATAACTTCTCTACTTTTGATAGAAAAATAAAACTACAGTCTTACTTTGGTAGAGTAAATGCAACACTTTTCGACAAACTATTACTTACTGCTACTCTTAGGGTAGATGGTTCTAGTAAATTTGGGGATGACAATCAATATGCTGCTTTCCCATCTGTTGCTGTAGCTTATCAGTTAGACGAAGAAGCATTTGTTCCTGATCTGTTTTCAAGTTTAAAGCTTAGAGTTGGATATGGTATTACTGGTAATCAGGAGTTTCCTACAAGCGCTTCATTTGGAGGATTAAATTTCGTAGATAATAATTTGCAAGAGACTGCATCAAATCCTGATTTGTCTTGGGAAAGCACTTCGCAAATAAATGTAGGTATTGATTACGGTTTTGCTAAGGGAAGAATTACAGGGTCGATTGATTATTTCAGAAAGGAAACACAAGATTTTGTTTTCCCTACAGAATATCCACAACCAGCACCTTTAGGTTTTGTGTTTCGTAATTTAGATGACGTAAAAATCATCAACTCTGGTATCGAATTTTCTATTCTAACTAATGTGATTGACAAAGACGATTTCTTCTTAGATATTGGATTGAACTTCTCCTATTTGAATAATAAAATTCAAAATATCACTTCCCGATTCCCTAGCGGATTAATTACTGGGGAATTAAATGGTCAGGGACTTAGTAACCAGAGAGGACAAATTTTCTTCGATGATCAAGAACTATTTGCCTATTATCTGGCCGTTTTTGAAGGTTTTGATGATCAAGGATTTGCACAATATGCCGATTTAAATGGTGACTGTAGAAAATTCTGCAAGTAGTAGTTTTGCGCGACCTGGTACTGGAGACAGAAGAATTGTTGGTTCAGCAATTCCAAACTACCAACTGGGTTTTAACATATCTGCTCAATACAAAAAGTTTCGACCTTGGAATGAACTTCAATGGTCTATTCGGACACCAAATTTTCGATAATACTGCATTAGCACTTTTCAGCAGAGGAGCTTTGAATGGTGGTGCAAACGTAGATGACAGAGTGTTAGCCACTAACAAGATGCTAGTGATTCTCCTGTACCTTCTACACTTTTCTTAGAGGATGGAGACTTTCTGAGACTTCAAAACCTTACAGTAGGTTATAGATTGCCTACCGATGGTATTGACTTCATAGATAATCTAAGATTTTTTGTTACAGGTCAGAATCTAATACTAATTACAGGTTATAAAGGTTTCGATCCAGAGGTAAATGTAAATAAATCAGTAAATGACCTACCTTCGCAAGGTATTGACTACTCTGCTTACCCTAGACCACGAACATTTGTATTCGGCTTAAACGTAACATTTTAATTAAATTTAATTAATAAATATGAAAAAGATAATTTTATTTATAACAATTCTCTTTTCAGCTACTAGCTGTGACTTAGAAACCGATTTCGGAGATGCTATTGAAGCAGGAGTTGATAGTGATGTAGATCCAGCAACATTGCTCCCTGGTGTCTATGGAGGACTCCGTGCTTTGCAAGGAGAAAGCAATTTACTGCCATTAGTACTGCATACTACAGACGAAATGGCAGGGCCTACTAGAGGAAGTGATTGGGATGATGGAGGAGTTTGGAGAGTAATGCACCGACACACTTGGGGCGGAGAGCATCCTTACATACTTAATGTTTGGAAAAGTCTAAATAACAATGCTTATAATGCTCAACAGGTTCTTTGCTTTGGTGGAACTGGCTCAATTGGTGCGCAAGCTACATTCTTAAGAGTTTTCAACGAGTTTATGGCTTCTGGATTTATTCGGTATTCTTACAGAGAAGTGAATGCTTTGAAAATAATGCTAATCCGCCATCGATTGTGTATAACAGAACAGAAGCAGCCGACATTCTGATTGCAGATTTAGAAGAGGCACTACCAAATTTGCCTGCCTCTGGCGAATCTGATTTGGCCACGCAGGACGCAGCTAGAGCTTTACTGATGAAGATATATCTTGAACAAAGCAATTTATAAAGCAACCAGTTCTAATAGAATGCCACAAGAAGGACCATATACATTTGAAGTGAGGACATGAATAAAGTCATTCAGATATGCAGATGACATATCTGTGCAATGGTTCACTCATTATCCGCAAATTATTTTGACAACTTCATTCCTGAAAATGGCGAGACTTCTACAGAACTAATCTTTGCCTACGATAATACCTCTGCCGGTCAATCTGGTAATCTCAGATCTAGGTGGTTTATGACTTTGCACTACAATCATAGTCCTTCAGGTTGGAATGGTTTCGTGGCGTTGACAGATTTGTATAACAAATTTGAAAATGATGATAAGAGAAGAAAGTCAGAGTTACCTTATTTTGCAAATAACAACAGTGGATTAAATGCGGGCTTCCTAATTGGACAACAATTTGATGTAAGCGGAAATCCACTAGACAGTAGAGTTGCTGGTGTTCCACTTGGCATATACTCCTGAGTTTGATTTATTTCAAACAGGTCCTAATTTGGAAATCACAGGCATTCGAGCTGTGAAATATCCGCCAGATTTCACTCCAGTTGGTGAAGCTGTAGATAATGATTACGTGTTCTTAAGATATGCTGATGTACTTTTAATGAAAGCAGAAGCTATTTTGAGAGGAGGTACATCTGGAGACGATGCTTTGGATATTGTCAACGATATTAGAACCATAAGGAGATGCAAGTTCATTATCTACGTTGGATTTGGATGAACTATTGGATGAAAGAAGCAGAGAACTATATTGGGAAGGTTGGAGAAGAAACGACCAAATTAGATTCGGCACTTTCTTAGGAACTTGGCAAGAGAAGGATACACCTTCTGAACCTTTCAGAATTGTATTTCCGTTTCCTGACAATGAAATCGCAAATAATCCTGATTTGATTCAAAACCCTGGTTACAATTAACTTTACAAATATTGTATTTAAATTCATTAAAGACCACACCTTTTAAGTGTGGTCTTTAATTTTCTGTTACATTTGAAGATATGAATTTGTGCAAATGATTTTTCTTGCTTTCGCAATTCGTTCTCTTCTTCAAGTAAAGAAGTGAAAGATGATTTTTATTGGCAGTTATCCCTTCCGAGAAAACCAACATTGCCTTCACAAATGACGGTAAATAATATGATGATAGGTTAACATCTTCTCTACAGCAACTTTCTACAACGGTGGTGGTGTAGGCATTGGCGATTTGAACAATGATGGATTGCCAGAAATCTATCTGACTTCCAATATGGGAGTAACAAACTGTACCTAAACAAAGGAGATTTTGTTTTCGAAGATATTACCGAGTCTAGCCCAAGTAGGAAGCGACGAACAAATGGAGTGCAGGAGTAACTCTTGTAGACATCAATGCAGATGGTTGGCTAGATATTTATGTCTCCAACGCTGGTTATGGGAAGGAAATAACCAAAAAAACCAGTTTTCATCAACAACAAAACCTTACATTTACCGAGTCTGCCGAAGAATACGGGTTGGCAGAAAATGGCTACGCTACCGACGCCACTTTCTTTGACTACGACCACGACGGAGACTTGGACGCTTATATACCTTAACAATAGTTTCTTCCTGTAACTCCCTTAACTTCAGCAATAAAAGAGAACTCCCTGCCAAAGACTGGTCAGTCAAGACTTCCTGAAAGGAGGAGGAGATAAGTTTCTGTAGGAATGATAACGAAAATTTGCAAACTTTCCGACTCAGTGGGCATTTACAGAAGTTTAATTGGATTCGGCCTTGGGATAACGGTTGGAGACGTGAACCAAGATGGTTGGAGCGATTTATACATTTCCAATGACTTCTTTGAGCGAGACTATCTTTACATCAATCAGCAAGATGGCACTTTCAAAGAGCAAATCAAGGAGTATGTCAATCATATCAGTTCGTTCTCGATGGGTGCAGATATGGCTGATGTAAACAACGATGGGCTGAATGATATTTTCGTTACCGACATGCTTCCCGACACTGATGAGAGGCTGAAGACAACCACCGTTTTTGAGGACTACAATACCCAGAAACTAAAGCAAAGCAAAGATTTCTACAATCAGTACATGCAGAACACACTTCAAATTAACTCTGGAAACAACAGCTTTCAGGAGGTGGCAAGATTCGCTGGAGTAGATGCTTCGGATTGGAGTTGGGGAGCTTTGGTAATGGATTTGGACAATGATGGAGCTCAAAGATATTTATATCTCCAACGGAATTTACCATAATCTGACTGACCAAGATTTTATAGATTTTTTTGCCAATGAGGTAATGCAAAGGATGGAATCAAACGGCAAAAAAGAAGAAGTTTCCAAAATAATTGACCGCATGAGTTCCGTGCCTATTGCCAACAAGCTATTTATGGGCAAAGGCAACCTTGGCTTTGAAGAACTCGACACAAAACTCGAAAAGTCTTTCTCTAATGGAGCTGCCTACGGAGATTTGGACAACGATGGAGACCTAGATTTGGTAGTAAATAATGTGAACCAGAAAGCATTTGTTTACGAAAATCACTCCAAGAATAATTACCTCAAAATCCAACTAAAGGGAAGTGGTAAAAACACATTTGCCATTGGAGCGAAAGTATTTTTGCACCGAAAAGATACCATTCAATTTTTGGAGTTAGTGCCTTCAAGAGGTTTCCAATCTTCGGTAGATTATTCGCTCATTTTCGGTTTGGGAATCGGGCAAATCGGCAGATTCCATTGTAGTAGTTTGGCCAACGGGAAAGCAGTCGGTTCTTGCTGACTTAAAAATCAATTCTACAATTGTCTTTGATGAATCGGATGCAAAAACTAGCAACCGCAGGGAAATCCAGCCAGAGAAAAAAGTGCTAAAACGGATGGAATTCGAGGTTCTCCAGAAACACCAAGAAAACAACTACGTAGATTTCTATAAAGAAGGGTTGGTCATTCGGGAGCTTTCCAAAGAAGGGCCAGCCATAGCAACAGGAGATTTGGATGGAGATGGGAAAACCGATTTGTGCCTAACTGGGGCAAGCGGGCAATCTACTCGAATTTACCTTCAGAAAAATGAAACTTTCAAAGAAATGGAAAGCGAGATTTTCGAGAAACATGCTTTCTTTGAAGATACAGAAGCCTTGCTTTTCGATGCTGACCAAGATGGAGATTTAGATTTATTTTTGGGTTCAGGAGGCAACAAAGCCACTTCGGGAAGTTTGGAATTGCAGGACCGATTGTACTTGAACGATGGAAATGGTCAGTTTTCTTTTGCCACACAAGCCATTCCTGCCAATGGGTTCAATACTTCTGTTGCCGTTGCAATAGATTACGATGCGGACGGAAAGCAGGATTTGTTTGTGGGGAGTCGGAGTGTTTCTGGGGATTATGGAAAAATTCCACCTAGTTTTTTATACCATAATTTGGGAGGAGGCAAGTTCGAGAACTTAACCAAACAAGTCGCTCCAAAGCTAGAAAAAATTGGAATGGTTACAGATGCAGTTGCCGTAGATACGGATGGAGACGGAAAAAACGAATTAGTAGTAGTTGGGGAATGGATGAGTCCAGTTGTTTTTGAGTTGGAAAATGCAAAATTTGTGCAGGTCAGCACAGGGTTGGAGAATTTGAAAGGTTGGTGGAACTCTGTGGAATCGGCAGACTTAAACGAAGACGGAAAAATGGACTTGGTTTTTGGGAATAGAGGAGAGAACTTCTATTTCTCGGCAAATGCCGAAAATCCTGTTAAGCTTTGGCGGTCGGATTTTGACAAAAATGGAACTACTGATAAGATTATGACTCGCAGTATTGGAGGCAGGGATTTAACGCTCCACATGAAAAAGGAATTGACCAATCAGATTGTCAGCTTAAAAAAACAATCGTTGAAGCATTCGGAATTCGCCAAAAAAAGTATCCAACAACTTTTTGATGAAAAAACGCTTTCCGAAGCTAAAGTGCTAGAAGCCAACCATTTCAAAAGTGGCTATGCGCTCAATCAAGGAGATGGGAAGTTTTCCTTCACTGCTTTTCCTTATCAGACGCAACTATCTAGCACGAGAGACATTTTGCCGACTGACTTGAACGGAGATGGACATCAGGATTTGATTCTGGTTGGAAACGATTACGGTTTCCTTCCGCAATACGGCAGATTAGATGCCAGCCGAGGAGAAATTCTGCTTGGAGATGGAAAGGGAAATTTCAAGTACCTCAACAATGCGGAATCTGGTTTTGAAGTGAAAGGGGCGAGCCGAGAAATCAAAACGTTTAATTTAGGAGAAAAAATATACTATTTGGTGGCAGTAAATGGAGAAAAACTGAAAGTGTTTGAGAAGATTGAGCGTAGTTCAACTCAATAGAAACACAATACGACTTAGAGTATGTTTGAATCGACTTATTTTTGGTTTAGGCATATCAAAGAAATAAAATGGACATTTATTGCGGTTTATTTTTGAGGCTAGTTTAGGCAAAAATATTAGGCATAGCATCGCTATGGCTAATATTTTTAACGAAGAATAGACCAAAAAGAAACAAGAGAAATGTTTAGTTTATTTCTTTAATATGCCTTATACGGCTTTTCAAAAACGCTTTCTTCGTTATTTCCTCCCCACGTAGCTTTGGCTATGTGTCTCTAAAATGCCTAGTGCATTGAGTTCTAAGTTCTGGTTGGTATTTTTTGGAATATTTTTTTCTTCTACAAAGCAAAATTTGCAGGCATAGCCTAGCTACGGCTAATAATTTTAATGCAGTAGAAGGAAAAAAGATACATAAAATACAATCACGAACTTAGGAATTGATGCACTAGAAAGCCCATTTTGAAAATCTCGTAAAATTCCCAAAAAATCAATCCAAACATACTCTTAATCTTTATATTAAATATGATTCAGAAAACCAATTTATACCTTCTTATTTTTCTATTGCTCTTCGCTTGCAAAAACGATGGAAATGAAAATCTGAAATCGGATTCAATGCAGGAAAGAACCGTTTCAATCGCTCCTCCATTTAAAATGTTGGAAGCCGAGCAAACAGGTCTGAACTTCAATAATCAGCTGACGCTTACCGAGGAGTTCAACATTTTCAACTACATGTACTTTTTCAACGGAAGCGGTGTGGCTACAGCAGATTTCAATAACGATGGGCTGATGGATTTGTATTTTGGAGCAAACCAGCAGAGAGACGCCTTGTTTTTGAATAAAGGAAACTTACAGTTCGAGGAAGCTACTTTGGGAGCCGGATTGCTGGAAACCACAGGCTGGACCACAGGAGTCAGCGTGGTGGACATCAACAATGATGGCATGATGGATATTTACGTAAGTCGGGTTTCAGATTTCTTGGAGTTGGACAAACGAGGAAACCAACTTTTGGTTTGCCAAAAAATTGAGAATGGCATTCCTATCTATCAAGACATGACCAAAGAATATGGGTTGGAGTTTGTCGGTTTCGCGACCCAAACCGTATTCTTCGATTTTGATTTGGATGGAGATTTGGATATTATTCCAACTCAATCATTCACTCCACAACAATGGTACATTTGGAAAAGAGAGAGTTTTGTCGGGAAAATCCACCCGAAAGTCTGGCGACAAATTCCTGATAAATAATAATGGCAAATTCGTGGATGCGAGTGAGCAAGTCGGCATCAACCAGAATGCCTTGGGCTATGGTTTGGGAATTGCCGTGGGAGATTTGAACCAAGATGGCTACCCCGATTTATACATTGGAAATGACTTTCACGAAAACGATTATTTCTACCTCAATCAAGCAGGGAAATCTTTCAAAGAAGTCAGCTCGGAGCAGATGAAGCACACGAGCCGATTTTCGATGGGAACGGACATTGCCGACATCAACAACGATGGTCTGGATGATATTATCTCGCTGGATATGCAACCTTACGACCCGCAGATTTTGAAAAGTTCTTTGGGAGAAGATGATTTTTCCATCTTCAGTTTCAAGCTCGGTTTCGGTTACAGCTATCAGTTTGCCCGCAACAATTTGCAACTGAACCAAGGCAATGGCTCTTTCAGCGAAGTCGGGCAATTTGCTGGGATTGATGCCACAGATTGGTCTTGGGCTTCATTGCTGTTCGATTTCGATTCTGACGGCAACAGCGATTTGTTCGTTTCCAACGGCATTCCACGCAGAATGAACGACATTGACTACGCCAATTTCCGAGCGGAAGATGAAGACCATAAGTTCAAAACGAACACTTCAATTATGGATTCTTCGGATTTGAAAATGATTGAAAGATTGCCCGAAATCAAAATCCCCAACCAGTTTTTTGCCAATAAAGCGAAGGTAAACTTCCAGCGGGTAACTAGTGGTATTACCAGACAATCTGCCATCTTATTCCAACGGGGCGGTTTATGCTGATTTCGATAACGATGGTGATTTGGATGTGGTGGTCAACAATATTGATAACTCGCCATTTGTCTATCAGAACTTATCAGACAAGATTCTTCCCACAAATCAAAAGATTTTCTGAGGCTTGTGTTGCAAGGAAATCTCCAAAAATACTGCAATGCCATTGGGGCTTCCGTAAAGGTGTTCAAACTGGAAGTGAAATCATTACCAAAAACAATTTTCCCATGCGTGGTTTCCAATCTTCCATGTTAGGGGACTTGCTGGTTGGAGTGGGAAACAGCCAATAAGGTGGATTCCGCCTTGGCTGATTTGGCCCGACCAAAGTTATGAGCCAATTCCGAAAGAGACCTTCAACAAGAAAACTGCAGATGGACTGGAAAGCAGGTTTGCCGAAAGTCAACTCCAAACAATCAAGAAAGACAAAGCTCTATTTGTGGATATTACCGAAAAAACCAAGTTTGATTTCACACACAAAGAAAACCCTTTTGTTGAATTTAACCGAGAAAAATTAATTCCATTTATGGTCTCTTCCGAAGGGTCAGCCGTAGCGGTTGGAGACGTAAATAATGATGGTTTTGAAGATATGTTTTCTGGGCTCTTCCAAAAGGGAAAAAAGCAAGTTGATGTTGCAGAATGCGAAGGAGAATTTAAAGACAAAACTTCCGCAATTATTCTTGACGATATCAATTTGAAGATGTGGATGCGCATTTTGTGGACGTAGACAATGATGGCGATTTGGATTTGGCAATTGCCTCGGGCGGAAACGAATATTGGGGAGAGTCAGAATTTCTGTTGCAAAGAATCTACTTCAACGATGGAAATGGAAATTTCGACTAAAAAATATTTTTTGAGAAGGTGCGCTATTAACCGGCCTCCAAGTTGATAAGTCCCAGATTTCAATCAAGATGGTTTGCCAGATTTCTTTTTGGCGGGAAGAGCCACTCCAAAGAATTACGGAGTCAATCCGCCTTCTTTGTTTTTACCAATCAGAAAAATGGAGACTTTAAAAAAATGCCACAGCCTATGGTTGAACAACTTCGGATTTAGGTCATATTACCGATGTCCAGTAATGGACTTGGACGGAGACCAAGGATATGGATTTGGTGTTGGCGGTAGAATGGGAGACGTCCAAGATTTTGCTCAACAAGGGAACCACTTTGAAAACAGATACTTTCCGACCAGAAACGGATGGTGGCGTTCGGTGCTGACAAAAGATTTTGATGGAGACGGCGATGTGGATATTTTGGCAGGAAACCTTGGCACAAACAATAGCCTGAAACCCTCAAAAAATGAACCTGTGGAACTCTTTGTCTCCGATTTTGACGAAAATGGTCAGGTAGAACAACTAATGACTTACTACTTACAAGGCAGGAGAATCCCGTTTGCCAACCACAAAGAACTGACTAAACAACTTCCCGGACTGAAAAAGAAATATCTGTTTGCACAAGACTTTTCCAAAGCCAGCGTGGAAACCATTTTCGGAGCAGAAAAACTTAATAAAGCCCACAGAAAAGAAGCAACTGAATTTGCTCATGTCTATTTTGAAAACAAAGGAAACTTAAATTTCCAAGCACACCAACTTCCGAAAGAAATACAATTTTCAACGTTGAACGCTTATTTTTCGTTACCAAGTTCAAAAACTGAGAGCAAATTGATTTTAGGAGGAAACTTCCATGATGCCCACCTAGAACTCGGAAGGTTCGATGCCAGCAACGGACATTTGCTAACCATTGAGAAAAAGGGTAAATTAAGTAGCCAAAAATTGGCAGGAACCGCACTTTCTGGGCAAGTAAAACAGTTAGTTCCCATTCAAATTGGAAATAGGAAATGCTTGCTGGTGGTCAAAAACAATGAAAGTTTGAGAGTATTGGCTTTGGAGAAGGATAGGGAAATGGATAAAGTTCAGTAATAATATCTAATGAAGTAATTGTAATGTTGTACATTTTATTTCTGGGTTCAAGCAAAGCTTCCAAAGTGTGATAATTAGGAAGTTCCGCTTGTACTGTGCGCCTGTCAGAACCTCAGTTCTGACATTTCTCGAATCCTCAGATTCGAGAAAGATTACAAAAATATAATGACATGAAAATCATCTAGGAATATGAAAACTCAACTCACTCTCTTACTCCTGTTCCTAAGCGGAACTATGCTAGCTCAGAACTACGACCCTTGGAAAATCCAAGCAAAAGACATTGACCCAAACAACTACTATGGCATTACAGTCGCCAATGGTGTGGTTGGTCTGGTCTCGTCTGCAGAACCCATGAAAGTTGCCGATGTGGTGTTGAATGGGGTTTACGACAACTATCAGCGAGGTCGAGTTTCCAACATCCTCAAAACCTTCAACCATGTGAACATGGATTTGGATGTGGATGGCAGAAGAATAGACAGGAAGAATATTTCCAATTATCAGCAGTCGCTCAATATGGAGACAGCCACCTTGGAAACTACTTTCGATGTCGAAGATAAACTTTCGGTCAAACATCAGATACTTTCTTTGCGCCATCTGCCATTCACTTCTTTAGTCATAGTAGAATTGACCGCAAAAAAAGCAGTCCAAGTCGTGCCAATTGCCAAAATCGAGGCTCCGAATCACTTGCGGGAAGTCAAAAATACCTATAGCGAAATTGACCGCCCGCATGTGCTGATTCCTCTCATGAGTTCAGAAGCAGGAAGTCCCTCGGGGCAATTTAAAGTAGCCAGCTCCAACAGCTTCATTTTCCCTGAAAAACATGGGAGCGAACCCAAAGTCATTCACGAAGATTGGGATTACAACATGCACTTGGCAAAATTTTACAAGAACCTAAAGGCTGGAGAAACCTACCGATTTGCCCTGGTTGCTTCCACCATGAGTAGTCAACAGTACACTGACCCGCTCAATGAAGCGGAAAGGCTCACAATTTTTGCCCGTTTGGAAGGCACAGAACGCCTGCTGATGAAGCACAAACAGGCTTGGAAAAAATTATGGGAAAAAGATATTATCATTGAAGGCGACCCGCAAAACTCAGCAAGAAGTGCGGAGTGCATTGTATCATTTATATTCTTTCGCACGTGCAGGGACGGCAAACAGCCTCTCGCCCATGGGTTTGTCTGGATTGGGTTACAACGGACATATCTTCTGGGATACTGAACTCTGGATGTATCCGCCTTTGCTCATGCTCCAACCCAAATGGCAAAATCACTTCTGGAATATCGTTTTGAACGGTTGGAGATGGCGCAAGAAAAACGCTTTTTCCCATGGTTACGAAGGCGCAATGTTCCCTTGGGAATCTGCCGATGATGGCTCGGAAGACACGCCTGTTTGGGCGTTAACTGGCCCGTTCGAACACCATATCACGGGTTGCGTAGGTTGGGCATTTTGGAAGTATTACCAGCGCACCAAAGACAAAGAGTGGTTGCGCACACGAGGTTATCCTGTTCTGAAAGAGGTTGCCAAATTTTGGGCAAGCCGGGTGGAGCGAGGCTCGAAGCAATATCACATCAAAAACGTGGTGGGAGCGAATGAATGGGAAGAAAACATTGATGATAATGCGTTTACCAACGGAATTGCCATTCTCTCACTCCGCTATGCTACGCAAGCAGCAAAAGAATTAGGAATAACTCCCAATTCCGACTGGGAAGTGGTAGCCAATAACATTCCAATTCTAAAATTTGAAGACGGAACAACTCGGGAAAATGCTACTTACGATGGGGTAATCATTAAACAAGCAGATGTAAATCTATTGGCTTTTCCACTAGATGTTATTACAGATAAAAGCCAGATTGAAAAAGATTTGAAATACTACGAGAAAAAACTTTCCCCCGAAGGTCCAGCCATGGGTTTTTGTGTTGTTGCTTCACTCTATGCTCGATTGGGTCAGGTCGAGAAAGCTTACGGTATTTTCACGAAAAGCTACCGCCCCAATCAAGTCCCGCCCTTTGGTGTACTTTCCGAAACCGCAGGAGGCACAAATCCTTATTTTGCCACAGGTGCAGGAGGTTTGCTCCAAACCGTGCTTTCTGGCTTCGGAGGCTGGGATATTACCGATGAAGGATTGGTAAAAGGGAAAGAAAGACTTCCGAAACAGTGGAAAAAATTGGAGATAAAAGGTTTGGAGTAGAGCTTACCATTTATCCGTCCGACAGCTTGAAACTGTCGGACATATTTTGGGTAGTGTGAAAGAGGTAAGGCTATTCTATGGACAATTCGGCACAAGCGGACGCTCAATGCCATTAAGTTAAGAAAAACAGAATTGTAAAATCATATTTTTACTCCACCTTAAAGGGCTTTCCTATAAAAAGTAAAACTGCTGATTTCAATGATTTAAGCGATGGTACGTGAGACACGCACCAAAGAAAACATCTCCTTTTTCCGTGTCCAACGCAAAAAAAATCTTTTTATAGGAAAGCCCTTCTCCACCTTATCCATGTGCTTATTCAAACTCGTAAAAAATGCTCATACTTGACGACTCGAAGGCGAGTCCCATCGGGAGAGTCGTGGTACGAATTCAAACTGTACAGCGACTCGCCCGAGTCGCTAATTTACTACGAAAAATCACGCTGGTTCGAGCGTCCACGCTCGAACCAAATTCACACTAACTTAACGGCACAAGCGGACGCTTGCGCTATGGTTTTTATTTTGTTAGCCTTACCAGTTTATCACTACTGTCTTGCCTACTAAACTTTCCTAAAAACATTACCTTTGAACTATCCTTCTGCCTGTTTTCCTTATTTTTGTAGTTCAAACTCCATTCAAATATGAAAACTACCAAATCCACACAAACGAATTGCCTTCTTTTTTGCTTACTACTTTTGCTCGGAGCATGTAAAAAAGATGCCAAAATCGTGGAAATAGAGGCGAATGAACTCCACCAAAGTGTGCAACAATTGACGGACGTAATTGTACACGATATTTTCTCTCCACCCGTGGCGAGCAGAATTTATGCTTACCCCAGCATTGCCGCTTACGAGATTATGGCTACTGAAAATGAGCAGTATCAATCGCTTGTGGGGCAACTCAACGGTTTGGAAGAAATCCCCCGCCCTCAAAATCCTAATGTAAACCTTAGGCTAGCCTCCGTGCAAGCATTCTTGGAAATAGGCAAAACGCTTATATTTTCGGAGGATAAAATTGAAGCATACATTCAATCTTGGCACGCAAAACTACGCACAGAGGGAATAGATGATGACGTATTGGCAAATTCGGTGGATTACGCACAAAATGTGGCAACACACATTCTGGATTGGGCAGACAAAGACAATTATAAGCAAACCAGAACTTTCGAGAAATTTTCTGTGCATAATGAAGCAGGTCGTTGGCAACCCACTCCGCCCGCCTATATGGAAGCCATTGAACCTCACTGGAGTAAAATCAGGACTTTCGTAATTGACTCCGCCAGTCAATTCTCGCCACCAAAACCTACCAACTTTGATTTGGATAAGGAAAGCCAATTTATGAACGAACTGAATGTAGTTTATGAAGCAGGAAAAAATATGACCGAAGAGCAAAAAGAGATTGCCAGTTTTTGGGACTGCAATCCTTACGTGATGAATATTCAGGGTCATGTAATGTTCGCTACCAAAAAAATAACCCCAGGAGGGCATTGGATGGAGATTGCCAAACTTGCTTGCAAGACCAAAGAAGCTACTTTTGAAGAGAGTATTGAAGCCTACACAATGACTTCCCTCGCCCTTTCAGATGGATTTATCAGCTGTTGGGACGAGAAGTACAGCAGTAATCTAATTCGCCCAGAAACGGTAATCAACGAACATATTGATGAGTCTTGGCAACCTCTGCTCCAAACGCCTCCTTTTCCTGAATACACTAGCGGACACAGCGTAATATCGGGTGCTGCCAGCACGGCTCTTACCAAGGTTTTCGGGAATAATTTCGCTTTTTTGGATTCCTTAGAAACTAGGTTTGGATTGAAACCTCGCAAATTTGCTTCCTTTGAAGAAGCCGCCAACGAAGCCGCCATCAGTCGTCTGTACGGAGGAATCCACTATATGCCAGCCATTGAAAATGGGTTGAAACAAGGTCAAAAATTAGGGAAATTTATTGTGGAAAATGTAGAAACAAAGGTTTCCAATAGGAAAGAGATTGCTCGAAATGAGTAGCCGACATTTCCCACCCCCTTTTCAGGAAGTTTTCTGGATATAATTTTATTGACCTTAAATTGTACTATTTACGTTTTTGTGTTCGAACCTCGATGTTCGGGAATTGTTGAAAAGCTTTTGGGTTCGTGGTTTTCTCGCTTCCTAGACTAGGACTAAAATCGTATCCGTAGTGGAACTACCGTAGTGGAACTACCGTAGTGGAACTAGCATAGCACTGGGCGCCAGTCCGATAGAATGCCAGTCCGACACTATGGCGAGATTTTTATTCCCCCAATGGAATTCCCTCAATGGGGTTGCCCCAATGGAATTGGAAGAATATACAACGTGTTCCGAACCAAAAAGAAACACGAGAAAAAGCGCATTTATTTACTTTCCGTTCCAAAAGCACATGCGAGCCAAACACTTTTTCACGTCAACAACTTGAATGGCATAATCCCTTTTTTAAAAACTAGGTGCGAAGTATTTGATGCCCGATAACTTCAAGTTGTCGGGCATTTGAGGTTAAACCAGTTTGTAATTCGTTACTTCATTGCTTAGATTACAAATTGAAATCC
This sequence comes from uncultured Cytophagales bacterium, assembly GCA_963729615.1. Taxonomy (GTDB): domain Bacteria; phylum Bacteroidota; class Bacteroidia; order Cytophagales; family Flammeovirgaceae; genus JBLIFI01. The sequence goes on along the minus strand of CAVSOI010000003.1, from coordinate 484,087 downwards.
AACCCAATCAATTTACTGATTATGAAGCGACTCATTTTAGTTTGGACTTTGGCACTAGCCATTGCCTCCTGTAATTCATCTGCTCCACCAAACTCGGAGAAAACGAGTAGCATGAGTCCTTCCGAGTTCTACCAAACTAAGTTTTTCAAAGAGGTACAACTAAAATCCGTTTTCCCAGATGGAAAGACCTTTGTGGATTGTGTTCCCAAGCAGAATTTTGCAAAGATTCTCGAACTCTATGAAGCGGAAAGCAAAAAAGAAGGGTTCGATTTGGCGGAGTTTACTACTCGTCATTTTGAAGAGCCAGAGTCCATTGCTTCTGATTTTGAGTCAGATACCTCCCAAAGCATGGCAGGACACATCAATAGATTGTGGCCAGTCCTGACCCGCTCATCTGATAAGGAAGTGGAAAATTCCTCGCTGATTTCGTTGCCCTATTCTTATGTAGTGCCAGGAGGCAGATTCAGGGAAATCTACTATTGGGATAGTTATTTTACCATTGAGGGCTTGTTGGCATCCAAACAGGATGAGATTTCCAACAACATGCTCGACAATTTTTCCTATCTAATAGATTCCCTCGGTTTCATCCCGAATGGAAATCAGAGCTTACTATTTGGGGCGTTCGCAACCGCCATTTTATTCGCTGATTGTGGAAGCAGTGGCCTCTGAAAATAGAAATGAATATGCAAAATACCTTCCCCAGACTTTTAAAGGAATACGCTTTTTGGATGCGAGGACAAACGAGCCTTTCAGCAAGGAATTTCCGCTTCAGAAAGAGTGGTCAGGATGGAAGATGGCACTTTGCTCAATCGTTATTGGGACAACCTTTCAAGGCCGAGACCAGAGTCTTACAAAGAAGATTACGAACTGGTGGAATCCAACCAACTCAACCCAGAAAAGGCCTACAAGCACTTGCGGGCGGGCGCAGAATCTGGCTGGGACTACAGCAGCCGATGGTTTGCCAACGGAAAAGACCTCGCCACAATTCAGACAACCGATATTGTTCCTGTAGATTTGAACTCGCTGATTTACCATTTGGAGTTGAAAATTGCCCAAGGTTTCGACTGGGCGGGCAATTTGGAAGTGCCAAAGATCTATCTCGCCAAATCTGAAAGCAGGAAAATTGCCATCCAGAAATATTTATGGAACGACTCCACCCAATTTTTTGGAGATTATAATTACGTGAGCCAATCGTTTACGGCAATCAATTCGCTGGCAGGAATTTATCCGCTTTATTTCAAAATTGCTACGAAAGAACAAGCCAAAAAAGTCGCCAAAGTTGTTGAAGAGGACTTCCTGCTTGCAGGAGGTTTCGTAACCACGCTCCAAAAAACGGGGCAACAATGGGATTACCCGAACGGATGGGCTCCTTTGCAATGGATTACCGCCAACGGACTTTTCAATTATGGCTATAACGACTTAGGATTGAAAGGCGTGGAGCGATGGCTCAAAAGAAACAACGAAGTGTTCAAAGCCACAGGAAAAATGATGGAAAAATACAATGTGGCAGATACCGAACTATTGGCTGGAGGAGGAGAATATCCACTTCAAGATGGTTTCGGCTGGAGCAATGGAGTTGCCCTCGCCTTTTTGGAAATGATGAAGGAAAAGGAAACCCTGAGAAAGAGATAGTAAACAAGTAAAATAGAAAGATAGTAAAGTAGAAAAGTAAGATATACAAATGGCTGTCAAAGTAATTTTTCCGCTTTACATTTAAGTTCCAACGGGACGACACATCTTTAGGGTAGTACGTGAGTCCTACCCCAAACTTCTCTATCATCTTTTCTCTTTTTTCAATCCCCAAATCAACGCATCAACTAATTGCCACATCATCAAATCAACGCATCAACTAATCAACTCAAAACAATAATATGAAAATTACTACTATTCTGTTGCAGGTAACGGATTTTTACAGCGGCTTTCCGTTTTGGATATTTCCATTGTAGTCGGCTATTTGGCATTTGTGGTGCTGTTGGGACTTTATTTCAGCTCGAAACACGAAACCGCTGAAGATTATTTTTTGGCGGGCAGAAACCTGACCTGGCCTTTGATTGGCTTTTCGCTTTTCGCCTCCAATATGTCCAGCAACTCGTTGGTTGGGTTAACGGGCGCAGGTTATAAAACAGGCTTTTCTGTTTTCAGCTACGAGTGGATGGCAATTGTGGTGCTGATTATTTTTGCCGTATTCTTCTTGCCATTCTACCTGAAAAACAGGATTTATACCGTTCCTGAATATCTGGAAAAGCGATTCGATTATTTCACGAGAGCCTACGCTTCCGTCATTGCCATTATTCTGAACGTTTTGGTAGATATTTCCGCCACGCTTTATGCTGGAGGAATTTTGGTTCAGCTCATTTTTCCACAGTTTGAGCTTTGGCAAATTATTGCGGTTTTGTCCATAATTGCAGGTTTATATACCATTTCTGGTGGATTGAGTGCCGTGGTTTACACCGATGCCATTCAGGCAATTATCCTCATTTTCGGAAGTATGCTCATCACTTATTTTGCTTGGGAGGCTTCTGGGGGCTTTGAGGAAGTGATGAAAATTACCGCACCCGAACACTTCGACATCATTCGGGGAACGGAAGATGAGGAACTTCCTTGGCCAGCACTTTTCGGGGTTTTGCTGATTGGATTCTATTTCTGGGGAACGAACCAATACATTACGCAACGAACTTTGGCCTCCAAAAGTACACTTGAAGGGCAATGGGGTTCTATGTTTGCTGGATTTCTCAAATTGTCAATCCTTTTCGTGATGATTTTCCCGGGTGCTTTCGCCAGAGTGCTTTACCCAGATTTTGAAGTGATGGACCAACTCTACCCAACCATGCTTTTCGATTTATTGCCGAAGGGAGTTCTAGGTTTGGTGTTGGCAGGATTTATTGCCGCACTTATGTCTAGCATTGATTCTGGTCTGAACTCGGTTTCCACTTTGGTAACGATGGATTTTGTAGATAAGATTGCCCCAGGGAAATCTCCGAAAGAGTTGATGAAAACTGGGCGTTGGGTTACATTTGTAGTCATGATTTTGGCAACTCTTTGGGCACCACAAATTATTCATTTCGAGAAGCTTTGGGATTATCTGCAACAGGCACTTTCATGGTTCTGTCCGCCAATTGTTACCCTTTTCGTGATGGGTCTTTTTTGGAAGAAAGCGAACAAGCAAGGTGCTTATTGGGCAATTGGAGTCGGTTCAGTCATCACTATTTTGGCAATCGTATTCAACAATGCCGAGTGGAAACCTAATTTCCTTTACATCGCCACGTTCCATTTCCTAATTTGCTGTGTGGCCATGGTAATCGGCTCGCTCCTCTCCAAAGAAGAAGAAAAAGAAGGTTTAGCTGGAGTGGTATGGTCAGTATCTGAATTTCAGGCTGAAACTATAAAATTAAGGGAAATTCCTTGGTATAAAAACTACCGCTACCACGGAGTCGGTTTGGTCATTCTGGTCATCATTATCCTGCTGATTTATTAGGTAGGAATTGGCGATTTGGCGAGTTTGTGAAATGGCGAATCGAAAATTAAAGAAGCACAGAACTTTTCAAAAAAGAGAAGTTAATGCTTCTCTGATATACTCGTTTACTGTAGCCGACAACCTCTAGGTTGTTGGAGTTGAATCCAAAATTGGACAATTTATAGCATAGAACATTGATACCACAAAACCTCAATCAGAAATAAAAATGAAAAAAACGAACTGGAAAGAAAGCGTAGTTTACCAAATATACCCTCGTTCTTTCAACGATTCTGATGGCGATGGAGTGGGAGATTTGCAGGGAATTATTGGCAAGTTGGATTATATCAAATCCCTTGGGGTGGATTTGATTTGGATTTGCCCAATTTATCAATCTCCGAACGATGATAATGGCTACGATATTAGCGACTACCACCAAATAATGGATGATTTTGGTACGATGAGCGATTTCGATGAATTGCTAGCGGGAATCCATGAGCGGGGAATGAAATTGTTGATGGATTTGGTTCCGAACCATACTTCTGACGAACACAAGTGGTTTGAGGAATCCAGAAAATCGAAGGAAAATCCTTATCGGGATTACTACATTTGGAAAGCTGGCAATCCGAACAATCCACCCAATAATTGGCCTTCGTTTTTCAGCGGAAGTGCTTGGCAATATGATGAGAAAACGAAAGAATATTATCTCCACCTGTTCTCAAAAAAACAACCCGATTTGAATTGGGAAAACCCGAAAGTGCGGGAGGAAATCCAGAAAGTAGTCGAGTTCTGGCTTAAAAAAGGAGTCGATGGTTTCCGAATGGATGTGGTTTCGCTCGTCTCCAAAAACCTAGAATTTCCCAACTCCGATACTGCCGACTTCAACAAAATCATTAAAAAATATTATGCAAACGGCCCGAAAGTGCATACTTATTTGAAGGAGCTGAATCAGAAAGTGCTCAAGAAATACAATGCAATTACCGTAGGCGAAGGTCCTGGAATTGACTTGGAAACCAGTTTGGATTACGTGGGCGAAGACCGAGAGGAATTGAACATGATTTTCCATTTCGGACACATGTACATGGACAATGGTCCGAAGGGAAAATATGACCCAATTGACTTCAGTTTCTCGCAATTCAAAAAGGTTTTTGCCGATTGGGATGAGCGATTGATGGAACAGGGAAATGGCTGGGGAAGCATCTTTTCTGGGCAACCATGATTTTTCCCGCATGGTTTCTCGCTTCGGAAACGACAATGAGGAGTTCAGAGAAACTTCTGCCAAAATGCTGGCAACTTTGCTTTTCACACTTCGTGGGACAGTTTACGTGTATCAGGGCGATGAAATTGGAATGACAAACGTGGCTTTTCCAGATATTTCGCATTACCGAGACATTGAAACGCTGAACAGTTGGAAAGAAGCAGAAGCGGAAGGCAACAACATCGCTGATTTTATGAAACTTGTTCATAAACAAAGCCGAGACAATGCTCGAACGCCTATGCAATGGAATAGTAAAAAAAATGGAGGATTTTCAGAAGGAAAACCTTGGGTCAATTCCAACCCAAACCACGAAACTATCAATGTAGATTCGCAAGAACAAAATTCCGAATTCTGTACTGAATTATTATCGTAAACTAATTGCTTTCAGAAAAGAAAACAAAACGCTGGTGTACGGAAGTTTTGAATCGCTAGACAAAGATCACGACAGAATTTTTGCCTACCAAAGATTCGATGATGACACCTCCAAATTTATCATAATCCATAATTTCAGCGACTCCATCTACCAGTTGGGATTTCCAAATTCCAGACGGATATAAATTGGTATTCAGCAATTTGCCCAATCCAACCCATAATTCTGAAATGAAACCTTGGCAAAGCAAAGTTTTTAAGAAGCTGTGAACTCGGAAATGAAAACTGGCAGATTCTACTGACGGAGTTGCCGACACAACAATACTGCCAGCTTCTCATACGAAAACTCTGTCCAATATTCACTATGCTTACTGCGTACTGCTATCTTAAAACGAGATGATTACGTCTTTGCCCAACTTACTACTATGAACAAATATCTTGTTCGGAATTGATTTGGGAGGTACGAAAATCGAGGGAGTTGTACTGAAATCCTCGAATATCAAAGAGGTGCTTTTCAGGGAACGAATTCCCACGGAAGGAAACAAAGGCTACCAACATGTGCTTTCCAGAATAGCTACCATGGTAAAGATGATGGAGAAAGCTACGGGCGAATCCTGCCAAGTTTTGGGAATAGGTACGCCCGGCTCGCTCGATCCGCAAACTGGTTTGTTGAAAAATAGCAACTCCACCCAACTCAACGGAAAGCCTTTTTTATCAGATTTGGAGAAAATCATCAACTGCGAAGTAAGAATTGCCAATGATGCCAACTGTTTTGCTTTGGCAGAAACGCTACTCGGCATTGTGCCGGAAATTTCCCCAGAGGCAGAAGTGGTTTTTGGAGTAATTATGGGAACAGGCGTGGGAGGCGGTTTGATAGTGAACGGCAAAGTAATTGGTGGAAAACAAGGGATTGCCGGAGAATGGGGACACAATTTTTTGGATGAATCGGGCGGAGCGTGCTACTGCGGAAAGGTGGGTTGCGTAGAGAAAATTCTGGCAGGTCCTTGGCTCGAAAAATACCACGAATCTATCTTCGGGGAACATGTGAGCTTGAAGGAAATTGTGAAAAGCGCACATTCCGATTACTTCGCCAAGGAAACCATGGATAGGCTACACCATTTTTTTGGGAAAGGAATTGCCTCTATCATCAATATGATTGACCCAGAAGTGATTGTAATTGGCGGTGGAGTGGGAAATATCCAAAGCCTGTACTCAGAGGGAATTGAAAAAGTGGAAGAGTTTGTGTTCAACACACGGCTCGACACCAAAATAGTCGCCCCCAAATTAGGCGACAGTGCGGGAGTTTTTGGTGCGGCACTTTTGGCAAGGTAGAGGAACTTTAGTTGTCGGGCAACTTCAAGTTTACTCGTTAACTTTGAAATAAACCTATCCAAATTAATTTGATCTTTCTGTTGTTCTATAAGAATAAATGATTCGATTTGCCTTAAGGATTCTCGCTTTCGTAAATCTCCAAGTGCAATGCATCTCCATCTTCCACTTTGGATTTTGCGACAATTACAGAATCGAAAGTGGAAAAGTCACAGCAATATTATCAAACTCATTGTAAACTCCACAATCGGGGCCTTCAACCACTGTTTCCACCAAATAGGTTAAATCCAAAGTATCGAAACTCTCCATTTCCTGCATCGAAAATAAATCGGCTTTCTGTTTTGGCTGGATTGAGTGGAAGCGAGTAGGAAGAACTATCGGCTTGCGCTGTCAATGTGCTGTCAATTCCCTCGCCCTCTACAGCCACATATTGCGTGTCGAGCAAGATTTTCGTGCCATTTCTTAGCTCCATTCTCCGCCAAACTATCGAATCTGAAAAAATCTACAAGCAAAGTGGGCTGACCAACTGGCGAGCAATCTTTGCAAGATGAGAAGATTGCCAAAAACAGAAAAGAAGAGTAGTAAAGCGTGAAATGTCTTGATTTTTAAGTTCTTTGTAGATTCATACGAAAAGGGAGAGTGTTGTTGTTGAAGCTCCAAAATTAGGGAATCGCCTTCCCATTCTTAACTTTTAATGGCTAGGCCACCCTGTCTTAATTTTTCATTTATTCCTACTTTCCCATTCTTCTTTTTAATTCTTAATTCTTCTTTATTTTCCACTTTACTTTCTTCCATTTCACCAATTTACTATCTGGCGTGAATTTGAATTTCATGTATTTAATATCATGTCCTTCCTCAGTGAAAATTCCTTCGTAGCGAGTTTTGATTCCGTGATGTTCGGCAAGCAAGTGGGGAATTGTATAAGTCTTTGGTAAACTCAAAATCCGTAATTTCCAAGGTGGGAATCACTTCTTCCAAAGTGAAATCAAACAATTCTGTGCTATCGGTTTTGAATTTCAGCCAGCCATTTTCTTTCAGAAGACTTTTATAAATTGACATATATCGTTGGTGCGTCAACCTTCTTTTCTCGTCTCTTCCTCTTGGTCTTGGGTCTGGGTGAACTACCCAAATTTCGGAAACCTCATTCTCGGCAAAGAAATCTGCCAAATCCAAGGCGTGAGTTCGGAGGAAAGCCACATTTTCGAGTCCTTCGTCAATGGCAATTCCGCTTCCGACCCAAATTCGGTCTCCTTTAATGTCAATTCCCACAAAGTTTTTCTCTGGATGCACTTTTGCCAATCCGACCGAATATTCTCCCCTTCCACAAGCCAATTCCAACACAATCGGGTTATCATTCCCGAAATGCTCATTCCATTTTCCTTTGATTTTCTCGTAAATCGGCTTGCCAGGCTGCACAATATTATGCCTCATCGCATTGTCGGCAAATTTCTTCTGTTTCCTTCGGGACATTTGTAAATCTATTTTTTCTCGTCTTTTTTCCTCAATTGTTCTTTCAATTCCTCAATCAGCCTTGCTTGTTCCTCATTTTTCCTCTCTTGCTCCTCGTTTTTCTTCTTTTCTTCCTCAATCAGCTTTTCTTGTTCCTCAATTTCCTTCTGTGCTTTTCTGAAGCTTGCTCTTAATTCTTTTTCATTACTCTCAATAAGCGCATTTACCGTTCGCCAAGCTTCTTTTTCCGCTTCAATATTTTTTCTGGATTCTGGATCTGTTCCCGTGTAGTAGAGAATTTCCGCCATCATTTTGATTTCCTCTTCCTCCGCCTCGTAAGTAAATTCTTTCACAATTTTGCTATCATCAATGAAATTATCTTGCTCAAACAGAGAAAGAAGTCTATCTAATCTGGTCTGATAGCGTTTCCCAATTCTCAACGCTTGCACAATGAAAGTATCGTGTGTTAATTGCTCAATAAACTCGCTTTTCTCGGTCAGGATTTTATCTTCTACCATGTCCCGATATTGCCTCTCCACATGAATACAAGCACTATTTATTTCTGGTAAATTGAAGCCTAAGATAAATATGGAGACAATTGGAAGTATCAGATCATCGTCATCTACCAAGTCTTTTTTCTTGTACTGCTCCGCCAAATAGTTCCGAAAGCGCATGACGTCCGCCTGATTTCTGGTCTTCTGGATTTCGATAAGCACTTTCTTTCGGTTTCCTTCGTCATCTTGAATGAGTGCAATGAAATCCAGCCGAAATACAGAGAGAATTGTGCTTTTATCTTGATAAGTGAACTCCTGTGGTCTCAACTCCAATGACTCAATGGTTTGCTCCATGAGCGTGCCGATAAAGAATTTAGCGACTCGCTCATTCTCCATCAACCGCTTGAAAACCACATCATACATTGGGTTGGCTATAATCATAATTTAGTATTGAGATATGAGTAGTAAGTATTGAGTAAATAACTTTGAGGAATCATGATGAATGTAATTCTTTTGAAGTTTGTTGCAATCTAGAATCTAAGATTTTTTTCTAAAATCTAATCTCTAATATCTTCCATCGGTAGTGCTACATTTGTAATGTTTCCTCTTGGACATAATGCACAAGCGGACGCTTGCGCTATGGATTTTTGGGATTTCGTCAGCATTACATTTATAGCACTACCCTTACATCTTTTTCAAACCAAAATCCCCATTTCCTCCGAAGAGAAATAACCTTCCACTTCATCTAATATTTGCCAAATTTCTTCTGGAGTTACTGCTTCCACCAATCTTGTGCGGAAAGGTTTGAAGTTTTGTATTCCCTTGAAATAAGCCGTGTAATGTCTTCGCATCTCGAAAATCCCTTTTCTGTCTCCTTTCCATTCCAAAGAGAAACCCAAATGGCGTTTGCAGACATCTACTCGCTCGGCAATGGTTGGAGGGAGTAATTTCTCGCCTGTTTTTAGATAATGTTTGATTTCCCTGAAAATCCACGGATAGCCAATTGCGCCACGTCCAATCATGATTCCATCGACTCCATAGAGGTTTTTATGCTCCAAGGCTTTTTCTGGAGAATCCACATCGCCATTTCCGAAAATGGGAATATGAATGCTTGGGTGATTTTTCACTTCCTGAATGTAACTCCAATCTGCCGAGCCTTTGTACATCTGCTGGCGAGTTCGCCCATGAATGCTCAAGTGCCTGAATTCCCACATCTTGCAAACGTTGCGCTACTTCCAAAATCTTGATGGTACTCGTATCCCAACCCAAACGAGTTTTTACAGTTACGGGAACGCTACTGCATTGCTTCACAATTTCCGCAGTCATGGCTTGCATTTTGGGCAAATCGAGCAAAATACCTGCTCCCGCTCCTTTGCAAGCCACTTTTTTGACTGGGCAACCGTAATTTATATCTACCAATTCTGGGCCGGCCGCTTCGGAAATCGCAGCCGCTTCTCGCATAGATTCTATGTTCTCGCCAAAAATCTGAATGCCAATAGGGCGTTCGTAGTCGAAAATATCCAACTTCTGAACGCTTTTTACCGCATCCCGAATCAAGCCCTCTGCCGAAATAAATTCCGTGTAAAGCATATCCGCCCCGTTTTCTTTGCAAACTGCACGAAAGGGCGGGTCGCTCACGTCTTCCATAGGTGCCAGCAACAATGGAAACTCTCCCAATTCTATATCTCCAATCTTTACCATTTTCTAAATCTGAAATTTTGTGCAAAAATACAAAGGAATTGGCAAAAAGTAGAAAAGAGTTGGCTGGAGTGAGTTGTAAATTTTGTGAATGGTAAATCAAATTCCCTCTACAACCATCGGAAAGGCTTATAGCCATTTCCGAGGTTTCAATACGCTTACCGCGGGAATGGTTGGCAGACCTTCCTAGAGGGTAGAGAACTTATACCAATCCAAAAAATATTCATTTTATATCTTTTCTGTTGCTGATTATATGTCGTAAATTCAATCGAAATGAACCAAACAAGCCAAAAGACCTGCCAAGTCTGCCCTAACTAAATACTTTGGATGTTTGAAGTCTTATACAATCCAAATAAACTAGACTTGGCAGGTCTGAATACCCATAGACACTTTTCAGATAGGAGAGATTAAACAGGTTGTAGAAGCCCAAAATTCTATTTAGGCTTCTGCAACTTAACAGTTTTTGATTGGTAACTCCAAAAATTACCTCACTTTCAAATTCGGATAAATCTCTTGCAATTTAATGAAGAAATTTTCTGCCACTAAATTGGCTTGCAATTGCTTTGACTGTGCTTGCACGCCAAATGTGTTGCTTATATTAAGGTGTGTATATAAATCTATAAACTTGTCCCTGCCTTCTTCTGAGTATTCTAAGGTATAAGAATTAATGGTCTTTGATGCCAAACTTGCTCCCATTCCCCGTTTTATAGTGCTGTCCATACTGTTTTCCACTTTTTCAAGTCGAGCATGTTTCAGAGTGTCTGGGCCAATTACCAAATGGTTTTTCAATTCGCCTTCCAAATCTCTGAACAAGAGATGGAGCATGTTGCCACTCAATACGGCAAATTGATCAATCTCCACAGTATTGTATTTTGCTTTTACGCCAACGGCTGCCCAAGCCATAGATTTGGCGGCATTCTTTGCCATTTCCTTGGCGTGTCCTTTCACTCCGAGCGGAATTCTCATAGCAGTAATGGCATCTACTTTTTCTCCTTCCATCCACTTTTTTACGTAATCGAACTCGCCATCCATCAGTTCGGCTTTTGTTTGCTCCAACTTTGCCAATTCTTTGGGCCTGTCGAAATTGGCTTTTGCCTCCGAATTGGTTTTGTTCATATAAACCATATAGGCAATTCCTATAGATATGAAAATGACTGGAATTAATAACATGTACATCGGCTTCGCTATTTATGGGTTTAACATTGAATTAAAATCTTTAGAGTATGTTTGGATTGAATTTTTGGGAATTTTACGAGATTTTCAAAACAGGCTTTCCAGACATTTCAGAAACACAAAGCCAAAGCTGTGTGGGAGGAAAATAACGAAGAAAGCATTTTTGAAAAGCCGTACGAAACCAAAAATTAAGTCGATTCAAACATACTCTTAGCAAATGAAGCTGATTTAGTTGAATCCACCCGTAAAAACCACGAGTGAGCCAAAAGGATTGATAATCGTTGGGTTTTGTTTTGGGAAAGTCCGACTGAAAAATGAATCTTTTGTTTGCTTGCTTTCTTTTCCGATGTATAGTTTTGAAAACCATTAAAAAAATCCATTCCCTATCTACAAATATTTGCAGATAGGGAATGGATTTTTTTGGTTTACATTTGGATTAAGGCATATTAAAGAAATAAACTAAACATTTCTCTTGTTTCTTTTTGGTCCGGGACACGCTGTCTATTCTTCGTTAAAAATATTAGCCATAGTGTCGGACTGGCGTTCCAGTGCTATGCCTAATATTTTTGCCTAAACTAGCCTCAAAAATAAACCGCAATAAATGTCCATTTTATTTCTTTGATATGCCTAACCCGTTCGTAGTCTGACAGATTCTGAGTGGAATCGCAATCAACAACTTTCCAGGCTTCTCGCTCTTCACAAAAAGATTTGTGAAATCCAAGCAAATTTTTCGTTGTAAATCGTTCGGAAGTCTGGCAGGTTCTACGAACACCGCCAGCACCTCACTTTTTTTCAATTCGCCAATTCACTATTTCGCCAACTCGCCAATTCCTAATTGCCTTCCATTGGGTTCAGCGGAGCATTCATATCCTTTGAAGTTACCATCCAGAAATACCTTGTTTCTTCTCGGAAATGTTCGAGGATATAGCGAGCCGTAGGGCTTTGGGTTCGGTAATAATAGCTTCGGAGGATTTTTTTGAGGTAATGTCTGCCTTCGTCTCCTTCATCAGTGTCAATTCTTTTGGCTTTGATGAGTTCTTGATTCATTTTATCGGTAAAGTTCAAACTTTTATCGTAGATGAACGCCACGCCACCCGTCATTCCCGCGCCAAAATTTCTGCCTGTTTCGCCTAAAATAACTACCGTTCCGCCCGTCATATATTCGCATGGGTGGTCGCCCGTTCCTTCCACAACTGCCAATGCGCCAGAGTTTCTGACGGCAAACCGCTCCCCTACTTTGCCCGAAACGAAGAGTTTTCCACCCGTTGCGCCATACAAACAGGTATTTCCTGCTAAGCTGTATTGGCTGTTTTTGTCTTTTGGAGTGATGATAATATGTCCGCCACTCATGCCTTTGCCCACGTAATCGTTTCCTGCGCCTTCCAACTGAATCAGCAAACCGCTGGCAAGAAATGCGCCTAAAGATTGCCCCGCATTTCCACTCAATTTGATGGTAACAGTTTCCTTTGGCAAGCCTTTCGCACCGTAATAGCTGGCAACAATTCCGCTGGTTTTTGTCCCAAAACTTCGATTCACATTGCGGATTTCCTTATGGATTACGATGGGAAATTGAGGCGATTTGATAGTGGGCAAAATCTCCTGCAACACTTCTTCCTCAAACGGATTTTTATCGTAAGGCTCGTTTTTCAACTTTTGGCGAATATTATTATCGCCTTCTGCCTCGTACAAAACATCGGAGAAATCAAACTTCTTGGCAAATGGCGCATCCACCACTTTCAGCAAACTCGAACGCCCAATAATTTCATCTAGTTTGTTGTAGCCCAATTCCGCCAACAATTCCCGCACTTCTTCGGCAACCGATTTAAGGTAATTCACAATTCCCCGAACTGTGCCGTGATAATGCGCCCGAAGCATTTCATCTTGCGTGGCAATTCCCACACTACATTTATTCAAATGGCAAACTCGGAGGATTTTACAGCCGACTGCATTCAGCAAAGCCGTTCCGAAAGCGTAGGATTCTGCACCAAGCAAAGCCGCTTTCACAATATCCAACCCTGTTTTCAGGCCGCCATCAGTTTGGAGTTCTACGGATTGGCGCAACCCGTTTACTTTCAGCGCATTGTGCGCTTCACTCAAACCCAATTCCCACGGGTTTCCTGCAAACTTGATTGAGCCGAGTTGCGCTGCGCCCGTTCCGCCATCGGAACCCGAAATGATAATTTTGTCTGCGTAGGCTTTGGCAACTCCTACCGCAATTGTTCCCACTCCAGAAGAGGAAACGAGCTTTACGCTCACTCTCGCTTCAGGATTTACCTGTTTCAAATCGAAAATCAGTTGCGCCAAATCTTCAATCGAATAAATATCGTGGTGCGGAGGTGGAGAAATCAAAGTGATTCCTGGGACTGTGTAGCGCAATTTGGCAATGAGCGGACTCACTTTTGCGCCTGGCAATTGCCCACCTTCGCCAGGTTTTGCACCTTGGGCAACTTTGATCTGCAATTCGGTGGCACTTCGCAAATAATGTGGCGTCACGCCAAATCTGCCCGAAGCAATTTGCTTGATTTTGCTGTTTTTATTTGTGCCGAAACGATTTGCGTCTTCTCCGCCCTCGCCCGAATTGGAGCTTCCGCCAATTTCGTTCAAGGCTTCTGCCATGGCTTCATGCGCTTCTGGAGAGATTGAACCGAGACTCATCGCAGCTGAGGAAAACCGCCACATAATATCTTCAATCGGCTCTACATTCTGGATTGGAATGGTTGGTCGGTCGGAGTTGAATTGGAAGAAATCTCGAATCATGCGCAAACCACGGGTGTTGATTCGCTCTTTGACTTCGGTGTAATGTGCGGGCATTCCTGTTCTGGCAAATTTGCCAATTGCTCGGGAAACATCGGGCGAGTAATCGTGGTACTCGCCTTTATCCATGTATTTATAGAAACTGCCGACTTCGAGCGGATACATTTTTTTGATGAATTGCTGTTTGTAGGCAATTTTGTGTGCGCTGACAATTCGCTCCTCCAAATCGGCATAACTCAATCCACCCAACAGAGAAACTGCGCCTTGGAAACATGCTTTTACCAACGTTTTTTCCAATCCAATTACATCGAAAAGGGCAGAATTTTTGTAACTTTCTATGGTACAAATTCCCATTTTAGACATGATTTTCATGATGCCATCGTTGATTGCTTTGTGCGTTCTGACCAAAGCCTGTTTGCGCAAAATCTTGGTAATTTCCTTGTTCCGATTGGCGACTTGCAAAGCGGTGGCATACGCCAAATAAGGATAAATGGCAGTCGCTCCGAAGCCTAAAAGCACCGCACAAGAATGGGAATCGTTGGTTTCCCCAGAAATGGCAATCAGATCGACCTGACCACGCAAACCATTTTTTAGCAAAACCGAATTGAGATAGCCAATTGCCAAAGGCATGGGAATCAGTCGGTTGGAGGGAGAAAGGCAACGGTCATCGAGCAGAACCAAGTGGACTTTCTCGTTCCGCACTTTGTCCAAAACCTTGTTTCCCAAGTCTTGCAAGGCTTGCGCCAAATTGGTTTGAAAGCAAGTATGGATTCTCATGTTTTTGTAGTGCGAATCGAAAAGCGGATTATTGGTTTCGCCAAAAGCCCAAAGCACGTCCATTTTCTCTTTGGAGAGAATCGGATTCATAGTTTTGAGCCGATGCCCAGAATGGGGTGTTTCTTTCAGGATATTGTTCTTCGGACCAAAGCTGACCGAAGCCGACATGACCACTTTTTCTCGCAATGGGTCAATGGGCGGATTGGTCACTTGGGCAAATTTCTGGCGGAAATAGTCGGTAAAATTCCGTTGGACTTCGCTGAAACAAGCTAGTGGCGTATCGTCTCCCATTGAGCCCGTTTCCTCCTTTCCTTTCTCGCTCATTGGGCGGATTACGCCCTCCACCACTTCGTTGGTAATATTATGATAGCGTTGCATTTCCACCAAATTCTCGGGTTCGTATTCCGAAAAATCAGTAAAATTCTGGTCGGCATGCTCCATCAAATAGGCACTATTATCGTTCAGCCATTTGCCGTAAGGATGCGCACTTTTAAGGTAATCGTTGATTTCGGCATCTTTCAGGATTTTACCATATTTCAAATCCACGCCAATCATTTGCCCACTTTGGAGTTTGCCTTGCTCCAAAATATTATCATCTTCCAAATCCAAAATGCCGTATTCCGAACTGATAATGATGCGGTTGTCTTTGGTAATAATGTACTTTGCAGGTCGGAGTCCATTTCTGTCCAACACACAACCCAAATATCTACCATCGGTAAAACTCAATGCGGCTGGTCCGTCCCAAGCCTCCATATTATTGGATGTGTATTCGTAGAATGAGCGAAGTTTCGCATCCATGTGGGGCGCATTTTGCCAAGGCGGTGGCACCATACTCCGCACGACTTTGAAAAAATCCATCCCATTATTGAGCAGGAACTCGAACATATTATCCACACTCGCACTATCGCTTCCGCCCTTCACAATAATTGGTTTGAGTTTGTCAATTTCGGTTGGATTGAATCGCTCGCTTTCCAGCATTTCCCCAATTACTTTCACATTTAAACGGTTGGCTCGGATGGAGTTGATTTCCCCGTTGTGCGCCAAATTTCGGAACGGTTGTGCCATTCCCCAACGTGGCAAAGTATTGGTAGAAAACCGCTGGTGAAAGAGTGAAAAGCTCACTTCAAAGTCTTCTGCCTGCAAATCGAGGTAGAAATCTTTCACGAAAGTGGGCATGACCAAACCTTTGTAGGAAATCAGCTTGTTGGAAAATGAAGTGATGTAGAAATTCAAATCCGATTTCAGCGCAGTTTCCGTCTGCTTTCTGGTCAGATACACCAAAGACTCAAACCTTTGTGTGGCAATCAGCGCATTCGGGATTACAAAAGCCTGTACAATTTGTGGCAAAACTCCCAACGCTTGTTTTCCCAAAGCCTCTTTATTGATGGGCACTTTTCGGAAAAACAGCACTTTCAAGTCATTCTCCTCACAAATTTGGCTGAAAATTGTTTGTTGGATTGGGTCGGTAATGAACATCATTGCCACGGCATATTCTGGGGGCAAATCATAGTTGAGTTCGTTTGCCACCCGATTCATAAACTTTTTGGGGAGCGAAAACAAGAAACCGCAACCATCTCCACTTTTCCCATCTGCGCCCACACCGCCACGGTGCATCATTCGGGTCAAAGCCTCAATGGCATCGTTGGTCATTTGCCTAGAAGGTTCATTTTGAAAATTAGCGATGAGTCCGCATCCGCAGTTTTCGTGAAAAGCCGTGAGTCTGTCTTGCATCATATAAGTATCAAGTATTTAGTATCAGGTATCAAGAGGAGTCATTTTACTTGAATCTGATATTTGTGGAATAGTAAAGACCCCAATTATGAGTTACGTGTTTAATAAGTACAATTGTGGATTGGGGAAATTAAAACAGGGTGACCCTGGCCATGAAGAATTAAAAATCAAAAATGATTTAAGTATTTGGTAATCAGTATTTTGATTCTATGAGTTCCGTTAAATTATTGTCATATAATTTTTGATTAAATCTAAGAAAAGTACAATGGGCGCATCTCATTTTGTCGCACATTGAAAAAACATACGCTGGCAGAGGTCGCAGACCCTGCCGAGGGTCAGACCCAGACGTTGGATTTATTATAAATTACCATTCATAATCTCTTATTTTTCATTAGGAATATCGGTTTAGAGCGCACAGCACTTTTTGAAGCGGACGCTTCAACGAATGACAAGTCCGAGCGGATGCTCGAACTATTTAGGCGACCTATCCCGATATACCTATTTTTCATTTTGAAAAGTAGATTTTAATTTATTGCGACATTTTGAGATGCGCCCAGTACAATATAGCAAATCTTAATTTTTGACTATTCTAAAAAGAATTCGGTTAACTATCTAAAAAACAAAGGTTTAAACCTATTATTCGGGTTGAGTACATACTACTGGACATGAGTGAATCGCTGGCAGAGTCCGCAGGTCCTACCAGACGTTGAACGAGTTAAAATCGACCTTCGGCAGGGTTTTCAACCTCTGCCGAGGTCTTGATTTTTGGAGATGTCCAGTAGTATGGGTTGAGTAGTAAATATTTTGTATTGAGTAACTCCACAAAACATAGCTTATTTGTGTAAGCGGTTGTTTGAATGTGAAGTCAGTAAATATAATACACAAAACTTTAAGTTGGTAGGTTGTTGAGTGAAAGCGATTGCGGAAATATTGAAATAAGTCTCAAGTAATTTGCAATTTCTCCGAAACAGAAATGTTACTACCCTGTTTAATTTGAAGGTTTCAAGTCTTTATGATAGATAAAGCTTTGCTACTATCAATTTCAGATAACATATTTACCAAAACATTCATTTAAAATAGTTGTAAGATGTCAGTATTTAAAGATTTAGAAACCGAAGAATTTGAGAGGGAAATGCATGCAGATAAAAATGCAATTCTGCTAGATGTGCGAACTCCAGAAGAAGTGGAAGAAAAGCGAATTCCCAACTGCCTAACAATAGATTTTCGCTCGCCAGATTTTATCAGCCAAGCAGATGAGTTGGACAAAAAAGCTAGTTATTACGTCTATTGCCGAAGTGGAGCGAGAAGCGCACAGGCTTGCATGACTATGAGTTCGCTCGGATTCGAGAAATTGGCAAACTTGAAAGGTGGCATTTTAGGTTGGCACGGAGAAACAGTTTAATAGAGTTTATGAATCCAAGAGATTTAAGTAGCTGGCGGTGTCGATAAACCCACCAGTCTGCGAGTTCCATAATAAAGTTATGTTCATAATCTCTAATACCGTAGATAATTTATTTCAAAAAATCCTGTTCCTAATCGGACAGGATTTTTTGTGAGAAAATGCAACTATAGACTATTGGTTATCGTAAATAAGTAGTATTTTCGTGTAAAATTCACGATTTTAAATCTAATTTGCCATGATTGTTGATTTTACTATAGAAAATTTCAAGTCCATTCGGGATTTGCAGACTTTTAGTATGTCTGCCACGAAAGTGCGTGAGCATAGTAAGAGCGTTTTCAAAACGAAGGAAGGACTAAGATTGCTCAAATCTGCCGTGGTTTATGGCGCAAATGGTTCAGGCAAAAGCAATTTGCTCGATGCAATCCGCACCATGACAAAGTTCATTCATAATTCTACCGATGTGAAATTGGGCGAACAGATTCGATATTACCAACCTTTCAAATTGGACAGAAGGTGCTTGGAACAGCCTACCATTTGCGAACTGGAATTTATAGCTTCTGACAATATCCGCTATCTGTATAAATTCTCTTTCAACGCCTCGGAAATATTGAGCGAGTCGTTGAGTTTCTTCCCAAAGAAGCAAGAAGCCAAGTTTTTCGAGCGGGAAAAAGGGAAGCTCATGAACTTTGGGGAAGCCATGAAAGGTGCAAAAAAATCTATCGAAAGCCAACTCCTACCCAATCATTTATTCCTTTCCAAAGCGGCCAACAGCAATCATAAACAGCTCGGATTGGTTTATCAATCGCTCCACAAATTTTTGATTGTAGATACGAGCCAATCTCACAGATTGTTGAAAAGGACAGTTCAATCTTCCTTATCCTCTAAAAACAAGGAACTCCAAGAGAAAATGAACATTTTGCTGAATTATGCAGATACTGGAGTTCAAAAAATTGAGTTGAGAAGAACTAATTCAGAACCGCTGAATGCATCGCCAAGTTATGCACCTTTTACGGTTCATCAGCTTTTTGAAGATGGCGAGCAGGTTGGGGAAACTGCTTTTAGCCTTTCGGAAGAATCTAAAGGAACACAGCAAATGTATGGTTTGGGTGGAGTGCTTTTCCAAGCCTTGGAAGAAGGAAGAACTGTTTTTGTAGATGAACTCGACATCAGTTTCCATTCCCTCATGACAGAATATCTGATTCAACTTTTCCATAATCCTGAAATAAACAAGCACAACGCACAACTCATATTCTCCACCCACGATACTTCCATGCTGAAATCGGAACTCTTCCGCAGAGACCAAATTTGGTTCACGGAAAAAGACCATTTTGGAGGGAGCAATATCTACTCCCTCAGCGAGTTTGAATTCGATAAGGTTCGGGCCACAATTCCCTTCGACAAATGGTATTTGAGTGGCAGATTCGGTGCTTTGCCTTTGATGAAGGATTTTGCAGTTTAGAAATTTCTCGAAACGAGGAGGCAGAAATCAACTCGATTCCCAATAAATGAGTCCACTTATCAGCCATAATAATAGCCACTGCCCTAATCTGAAATAGTTATTTGGGAATTTTCTGGAGATGGTTATTCCTATCAACCACGCAACTCCATAACCTAAAAAATAGACCGCCAAAATTTGCAGTAACAGTTTCTCATTTTCTAAAAAATCAGTGAAATTGATGAGAGCAAGCCCAATTGTAGCAAACAATAAATCGAACGAAATCCAATGCCAACCACTTCTTGCCATTGTCCACTTTTCTCGTTTTAGATACTTTTCATCATTTTCAGCGAGAGGCTCAATAATTTTGAGTTCTTTATCGCCCACAAAAGTATGAGCGATGAATGCCAAAAGTGTAAGTATGTTCGCTATTAAAATCAGTACGCTCATATCAATTTTCTTTACATTGCCGAATGATTTGCAATTTACATGATGATTATGAATAGTAAGTTATCGTAAAAATACTAACTGGTAAATTCATTTTTTACTTTTGGTAAAGGATTTTGCGATTCAGAGAGCAATTAGAGATTTTTGTGAATTGGCGAAATGGCAAGTGAAGATTTTAAAACTGGTTGGATTTTAAAAGTCGATTCCTGAAGAGTGGCTACCACTGCTTTTCAAACGTCCAAAGCTTTTTCCTCAAGTATGTTCCGCCAATTTTGGAGAAGTTAGTTTTAGAATTGCGAATTCTCCGAAACTCAGAAAGTCTTTTCTTGAATCTGAAAGCTAATCGCAGTAACTTTCCCCAAAATTGAATGCGGTTTTAGTAAGTTCAGTATATTTAAACCTCGGCAAACGAAGCGCAATTTATGTAGTTGGCAACCTCTTGGTTGTTCTTGTCAACCAAGAGGTTGCCAACTACGGGAAATGGTAAAAAAGAACAGAATGCACAAACCTTTTATAATACATTCCTATTCAATTTCCAAACAGAACAAAACCAAGAATGGAGATGGCTTTATAAGCAAAATTTTGAAGGATGAAAACTTACTTTTGGCAATTGTTGCCGATGGAGTTAGCCAACAACCTTGCGACTGGAAAGCCTCAAAAATTGTGTGTGAATCTATACTGCAACTTTTTGAAGAAAGCAGGGAACGAAATTTAGAAAAACGGCTGATTGAAAGCGTTTCCCAAGCCAACCAAATACTCATTTCAGAGCAAGGGAAATGTCAGAAAATGGCATCCACACTAAGTCTGTTTTTGTGGGATTTCAATTCCTCGAAATTCCATATCTGCAATGTTGGCGACTCAAGAATTTACAGAGTTTCTCAAGATTCGATTGAATGTCTTACCAAAGATGATTCGATAGTCAAAAGAGAATTTGTCAGTACTTCTAAATCCACCCAACGTATTGAAAGTCAAATGCTCAACCGAGTAATGGGACAAGATGATTTGAAAATTTTAATAGAGAATCACGTAATCCAAAATAAAGATTTTATCATTTTGGCAACCGATGGATTTTATGACGCGAGGAAAGCCTCTTTTAGCAAAAAAATGATTGAGTTGGCGAATGCTGAAGATCATGAAGAGAGTTTTACCAAAATGATTAAAAGCTTTGAAATATTTAGAGGAGATGATTTTACCGTGATTGCCATTTGGATTCTCTAATTCTAATATTCCAAGACTTATACAAAACTCCTAAGCCTTTCTTCACTAATCAATACTTCCTCAAAACCACGTCCGATTCCCGAACTGCCATTTTAGATTGCACAAAATAATGAATTCTCAATTCTTCCGCGGAGATAGAATTGATTCTGCCTTTGGAGATTTCTCCATCGCCTCTTGTGAATGTAACGATTGAATCTTGCGGATTTACTTTGAATTGCATCAAATCTCTCACACCTTTTCTCCAATAATTGCGTTTCATTCCCGTTTCATCGAAATGCGTGTAGCTTTTTTCTATTCTTTTATAGCTTCTTTTCGTCTCTCCTTCTGCGTGAACGCTGGCGATAAACCATTTCCCAATCAGTTGCTTTTCAAGTTCATTAAAAACAACCACTTCCTCGCCATTTTCATTTGTAGTAATTCTATTTGGGTCGGGTTGCATTATGTTCGAGTAGAACATATAGACTGAAACACCGATAAAAAGCAGGAAAATAATCAGAAATTTGAGTGGATTGCTCATGGGGAAATTAATTTTGTTGATTGAAATTTGGCAAATTATTTCATGCGAATAATCTATGATTTGCTGAAAGACAGTCGAATAGAGAAAGCGGTTTCAGTCTTGCTACCTGATACTTTTTACTTGATACTTTTTTCAAAATGCCCTTTCACAATCTTGGCCTTCGCTTTCCCAACCGATTTTTCCAACTCCAACAAACTGGCAGTTTTGATTTTCGCCACGGTTCGGAAATCAGACAGAAGAGTGTTGACCGTCTTCTCCCCTACTCCAGGAATTTTGTCCAATTCGGAAGTCAGACTTCCTGCACTTCGCAAGTTTCGGTGGAAATTGATGGCAAAACGGTGCGCTTCATCTCGACATTGTTGCAATAAGACCAAAGAACGAGATTTCTTGCTGATATGGATTGGAATGGAATCTTCTGGGTAATAAATTTCCTCTAGCCTTTTGGCAATTCCCACAATCGGGATTTTGCCGTAAATCCCCAAACCTTTCAGCGCATCGCAGGCGGCACTCAACTGTCCTTTTCCACCATCAATCACAATCAAATTTGGCAAACTTGCACCTTCCTCAATCAGCCTTTTGTATCTTCTGTGAACTACTTCGTTCATAGATTTGAAATCATCAGGTCCAATTACCGTTTTGATATGATATTTCCGATAATCTTTCTTAGAAGGTTTGCCGTCTTTAAAACAAACCATGGAAGCCACAGGGTTTGTACCTTGAATGTTGGAGTTATCGAAACACTCGATATGGCGAGGCAATTCCTGCAAATTCAAATCTGCTTTCAATTGCAGAAGTGTGTAATTTTTGGTGCGATTCACTTGTTGGTCAACCTTGGTGCTAAGTCGTTCTTTTTTGTAGAACATCGCATTTTTGACCGATAATTCCACAATTTTCCGCAAATCGCCAATTTTCGGGAAGTGAGATTCCACATTTTCCATAAGCTGTGGTAATTCCACATTGCTGATAATTCGCTTGGCGTGGCTGTTGAAACGCTCTCGTAATTCAAACACAATTTGCGCTAGAATTTCCTCATCAGTCTCGTCCAACTTCTTTTTTACTTCCACTGAATGAGTTTGCGTAATGCTTCCGTTCACAATTTTGAGGAAATTGATGTAGGCATAATTCTCATCGGAAATGATGGAAAAGCAATCCAAATCGGAAATATTCGGATTCGCCACCAAAGATTTCGCTTGATATTTCTCCAACCGCTCCAGCTTTTCTTTGAAAACCTGCGCCACTTCAAAATCCAACTCCTCCACCGCCTTTTGCATATTTTCTTTGAAATGCGTTTTCACTTCGCCCAAATTCCCTTTCAAAATATGAATTACCTGCTCAATATCCTTATTATAATCTTCTTTGGATTGTAAAGCTTCGCAAGGTCCTTGGCAGTTTTTGATATGATATTCCAAACAGACTTTGTGCTTCCCTTCTTCAATACTTTTCTCATCCATAAAAAAAGTACAACTCCGAACGGTGTAGAGTTTTTTGACCAGCAAAAGCACATTATTCATATTCCGAACGCCTGCATAAGGTCCAAAGTAGCGGTCAGTTGCCTTATGCGTTTGCCGAGTGGCAAAAACCCGCGGAAATGGCTCATTGGTCACACAAATAAACGGGTAGGATTTATCATCTTTCAGCAGAATATTATACTTCGGCTGATGCGTTTTAATCAAATTATTTTCCAGCAAAAGCGCATCGAATTCGGTATTGACCACCACAAACTCCAAATCCCGAATTTCACTAACCAATTTCTTGGTTTTCCTGCTGTGCTGTGCCGATTTATTAAAATAGCTCGAAACTCGATTCCGCAGACTTTTTGCTTTCCCAATATAAATTATCTTTTCAGAATCGTAGAATTTATACACTCCAGGCGATTTTGGCAGTCGGGAAAGTTTATCTTTAATGAGGTCGGATTTGGCGGACATTTGTTAGAGAGTATCAAGTAGTTTGTATCAAGTATCAAGATTTAGAGAACAGATTTTTAGGGGATTTGGTTTGAGAGTATTTGTTATGTTTTGGGAGGCAGGGCATGCTTCGTCTTTTACGTCTATAATTTCGGATTTACTTCTTCAAAATCGGCAGACTCCAATCCAAAATCTCTTTGAAAGCTTCCATCGTAAAACCGTGTCCTTCTCCTTCCCAAACCTTCGAGATAATTTCCTTTCCTTCTCGTTGGTCTCGCTCCATGAATTTAAGCGTTCTTTTGTGGTCAATTTGAGCATCTTCACTTCCTAAAGCCACTAAGCAGAGTTTGCTGTCAAGCTTGGTAATATCAGGTTTAGTTTTCTCTTTCCCCCGTAAAGAAACTGCTGGATTGAGCAAAAGACAGGGAATCCCCAATTCCTCACTCAACCAAAAACCAAGAAACCCACCGAAAGAAGAACCTACTAACAATTCAATTTTATGCTCCACACAATAATCTTTGAGAATTTCAAATCGTTTAGGTTCACTAGAGTAATCTATATGGAGAGCATGAGTTTCCAAGTCATAATTCTCCATCATGGCTATTTTCTCCTGATTGGGCTTCGAACCCATTCCGTGCATCCAAATTGCTTTCATCGTTTTACTTTTTATTTTTTCCAATCTTTTTCTTTTTTGCTAATCCTGCCATTACCAATGAAATCCCTCCTGTTATTAGGAATATGAAAATCCAGATCAATCCTCCTCCCCAAATCAAGAAATAGGCGAGAACTCCCACTCCAATTACAATGGAAATCACTCCAACCAAAACTAATTCATTGCCACCATTTAAAGTAGATTTTGCAACTGCATTTTTCTGCACTTCATAATCTACAGATTTTACAATCGCTCTAATTTCAGCTTCGGGAATATCTCTAGCCTCCAATTCTTTCCTGACTTGGTTAATTTGGAAGTTTTTATGAGTGGATTTTTCAATGTACCGTTTAATGATTTCGTTTATTAAATCTTTTTTCATTATTTCCTATAAAAAAGTCCGAGCCAATTTAAATATTGGCTCGGACTTAGCAAAACAGATTATTATGGCGTAAACGTAATTACTGCTTAATCAACTTCTTCACAGCATAATTTTTTCCTTGCTGGATATACACAAAATAGATTCCGCTCTCCAAATTGGAAATATCAAGTTCTACTTTTTGTGAGGAGAACAACTGTTTGTCAGAAACCACCTTGCCAGATAAATCCATTATCGAAACTACCACATCTTTCGAAACCTTATCTGCAAACTCAATATTGAGCCTGCC
Organism: uncultured Cytophagales bacterium; assembly: GCA_963729615.1. Classification (GTDB taxonomy): domain Bacteria; phylum Bacteroidota; class Bacteroidia; order Cytophagales; family Flammeovirgaceae; genus JBLIFI01. Next base: position 459,364 of record CAVSOI010000003.1, on the reverse strand, counting down.
TCCATTGTTCGGATTGGGATAAATGTTGACCAATCTAGAAAGATTGTCAACCTCGATTCCCGCCACTTTGTCTATTGGCAAAGTAGTTACCAAAGTATTCAGCGTATAATTTGTTACAATAGCTGGGTTGAAATCGAAGTAAATATCTGCCTTGTTTCTGACTTCAGTATTTTCAGCCAATCCGCTTTTTGGTTTGATTCGGAAATTGATGAAACCATGCGAATTAGGTTCATCACGGACAGAATCTACTAATAGAATATCTTCAAAGTGGAAGGCGATTGCTCTTTTCCCAACTTCTACCTGTGTGCGGACCTCGTGGCTAGAAGCAACCACTTCAAAACTATTTAAATCGAATTCCGCTTGCAAAGTATCTCGTATCACCACATTGAAGGCGGTGTCATTCCCGGTATTTTGGAATCTAATTCGGTATTCTAAAGTGGCATCTTTCAGCGTGAATCTTTCTTCCTGAATACCAAACGGAGTGGGCGTTTTATCATTCGGGTCATAAGCACATCTGATTTCAGACCTCATGGTATCGGCTTTGCTGAATAGCACACTTCCACCTGAAATTGCTTGGGAAATATGCTCGAAAGTCAGAGTATCTCCAATATTATCTACGCCAGGCATCTCGAAAGTAACCTGTATTTGCTTGCGTTGGCTCGGAAGCAATCTGGCAAAATCCCAAACTAATGTGTCTCCGTTCACAGCCGAAACAGTTGGCGAGCTAGATTTATAGGTTGCTTCTGAATCTGCAATCAACATTACTTTTCCGTCTGTCTGGAAAGTGCTATTGTTTTGGTAAGAAAGCCAAAACGGAACTGTAAAGCCACATCGGGTTGGTGCAGAAGTCAACGAAGTAGATAATTTATACTCCTTGTTTTCTGAATCAATGCCAAAATCACGATTTCTCTCCTCGTCATCTGGGAACGAAAGTGCATAAGAAGTCGAATCTGTAGTTAAATCCCAATCTCCTTGAATTTCCAATTTCGCTCTGTAATTGCCTTCAGGCACTACGAATCGGTATTTCCCCGCTTCGTCTGTCAACGTAAAACAACTATCGGGCAATAACATAATTCGCTGTCCCATCACTCCATATTCGTCATTATCTTGTATCTTGTTTCCGTTCACATCATGGAAAACCACTCCAATTACAGCAAATGACTCGCCTTCTACAATGGTCAGGTGCTGATTTGCTCGCACATCTTCCAATACTTGCCTGAAACCAGACGGCCAGTTGACAACTACACTATCCACGCCTTGCTTGCTTCCCAACCCGAAATGTAACCACTCTACAATAGTTTGGTCTCTTCGTTGGATTTTTCCGTTGTTGTAAATTTTTACTTTTGCACCAAGAGCTGAATGATTGGAGCGAGTTCCTACCAAATTGATGGAAAGATAATTGTTTGAGCCTCCGTTGTTTAGGAAATATCCGTTTTCATCGAAACGCAATTCCAACACATCCAAAAAACCGTCTTTATTGATGTCTGCCCAAGCAAACTGCCCAGCTGAACCATTATCGTCTCCTCTATTCAAAGAAGTGAGTACTTCTTTTTGTTGAATTGTGAAAGTTCCTGCTGAATTTCCAAAATATAAGTCTCTGAAATCGAGGTAATCCTCATTGTACTCTTCTATGCTCGGTGCTTCAGAACCAGATAACATTACATCTAGGTAGCCATCATTATTGAAATCATGCCAAGAAGCACTTCTTGTGAATTGTAGAAAATTACTACCCAAACCTGCACTTTCCATCAACTCAAAATCGCCATCTCCATTATTTCTATATAGTTCATTACTTGCCAATGTATCAACTCCGCCATTGATGCTGTGACGGTCATCATTGAAAACAAGAATATCAGCCAAACCATCATTGTTATAGTCTGCCACAGAAAACGCACTCCAACCTTGCAGAGAAGAGGCAATTAGCGTATCAACTCTAATTGATGTATTTGCAATATTTCTATGAACAAGTATGTAAGTAGAGTCCTGATTGAAATTTGGGTTTACTCTACTCAATAAATCTAAATCGCCATCATTATCAATATCATTCCAAGTTTGCCCTTCTCTTCGGTCGCCCCCGTTAAAAGTTCTCACTCTTTCAAACCCAAGTTCTAAATGCTCAAAAGTCCTGTCTTTCTGATTGATTAGTACAAACTCTCTTGGGAGTTCCTCATCTACTCTTTCCTCACCCTCGGTCGCCATATAAATATCCAACCAACCATCGTTATCAAAATCTATGAAGGAACAACCGCTCGCCCAAAGTTCCATAGCATCGGCAGGTCTCAATAGTTGCTTTCTCTCGAACGAGCCACTTCCATTATTCTCGAGAATGTAGAAATGGTTTGGAGATTCCTGCGTGAAAAAGAACATATCATTGTCTCCGTCATTATCATAATCTCCCCATCCCAAAGAACTCGGAAGTTCGCCATCAGCAAAGGGAAGCTGGTTGGTTTTTCTCGTAAAAACTCCGCTTCCATTGTTTTCATACAATACGTTTTCCAAGGTAAATATATCTTCTTCAAAGGCATTTGGTGTATATAAAAAATGGAAAGCATCCAAATCGCCATCGTTATCGTAATCAATCCAAGTTTCAAAATTTTGATGAAAATCAAATTCGCTTTCCATAAACGACCATGCGCCCTCGTTCATAGAAAACGCACTTCCGAATACTTTCCCAAAAATGGTTTCGCTTGGAGTGGCACTAGCTGTTTTGGAATAATTGCCTTCGCCTCCTCTATATGTTCTGATTCTGTAATAATAGGTGGTTCCTGCTTCCAGATTTTGGTCTCTGTGCTGGTAAGGATTCAACTCCCAATCTTGCCAAAGTTGGCTTCTCTTTCCTGCATAAGTGGCGATTTCTGAAAATCCGTTTGTTGGGCTTTCTGAACGCTCCACGCTAAAACCTTCTTCATTTCTTGAGCTATCGTTCCAAGTAATGAGCAGTTCGGAAGGGGAAACTACGTGGGCGGCAACTTTAGAGGCTGGAGTTAGACCATCGGTTACGATTAAATCAATATCGAAAGTACCACCAATTCGGTAATTTCCGCAAGCATTTACTTCATTCAGGTTTTCAGTTTCAACCAAAACCATTCGCAGTAGAATTGTATCTCCAACGGTGGCAGACTCATCGGCAGTCAAGCTATCGAGGAAGGCACCTGTGCGGTCTAGCGATTCGTAGGTTTTTACCAATTCGTTGGCATCATCAAAATCGTAATCACCATTCCAATCCACAAAAATTTTGGCAACCAATGCCTCGTTCTCCGCATTGCAATTGCTTACCCAAAACTGGAATGGTTGATAGACTCCTTTGGCAATTCCCGATAATTTTGTGCCTTCATAATTTGTTTTATAAGTCGTGCAATCGCCATCGTACCCGTAAGAATCTCTATCATTGAATCCAATGTTGTTGATTCCAGCACCTCTTTTAAGAAGCGGAGAAGAATAGCAATATACTTCTCCGGTATTGATGGAAAAAACATCTGAATAGTCGGAAAAAGAACTTCCTTTGAAAGCTCTCAACCTGTAGGAGTAAGTTTTATCAAGTTCGATATTTGAATCAATAAAACTTTCGGAATTGGCAGGAACTGTGGCAATCTGCTGAAAATTGGTTGAATTTTCTCCTTCTGCTCTCTCAACCACGAAACCATCCTCTACAGAAGCAGTCTCAAACCATTCTAACTTCACTTCTCCGAGATTTTCTTGCCTAATATTGGTTATAAATGGTTGTTCAATTTCATTCTGGTTTTGCACTCGGATAAAATCCACGTTTAATTCAACTCTGTTAGAATAGCCGTTTGCTTGACTTTGGCTCTCAAATCGAAATAAGACAGGCGTATTTTTATACGCAGACAAGTCAATAGATTCCATATTCCAGAGTTCTACATTGTCAGGGTCTGCTCTCCAAATAGTGTCTTGCCAATTGGATGCATCTGTGCTTGCGACTACATAAGCATTGTCCGAAATTCCATAGCCTTTCATTCGGTAAGCAAAGTATAAATGAGGATTCTCCAAAGAACTCAAATCGAACAAGCCACTCCTTAGCACAGCCACCTCTCCGCTGTCTGAACTAGAATAAGTGGAAAGATAATAATCTCCAAAAGGAACAAAATCGTTACTATAATTCTGTTGGATTTTCCAATTTGCGTAGTTTCCATTATATATATTGCTCCAAGCTCCAAATTCCCCATCTTCGAAACTTTCATTATAAGGAACTTCAACTGTTTTGCATATATTGAAATCATCTCTCACTTCCCAGTTATGAGGAGCAGAAGTGATTGCATCTCTTCCTGCTGTATTGCAGTACTGCACACGGTCTGCACCTAAAGTAATTCCTTCACGTAAATTTTGACTTGCCCAACCAGCCAAAGTAGCATTATAATTGGCAGGATCCATGCCCGAATCATCAAACATTCTCGTAGCAAACCGAATTCGAGTCATATTCCAACTGCCTAAGTCTTGATTAAAACTTGTGGCTCCCTCAAACATGGCACTTGTTTCAATTACAGACCCTACATTCCAATTAGAAATGTCTCCGTTGAATTTTTTTGCATTTGCAAACATTGCTGTAAATCTCGGAATACCAAACCCCGTCAGTCTTGGTACATCTGTGGCATTATAAGTCATTTCTGAACAATTTCTGAAAGCACTACTCATCGTACTCCAGTCCAAGTTCCCCCATTGCTCAATAGTCTTTAATTTCTTGGCATTGTCTGAACTCTCACAGCCAAAACAAATTCGTTGAAAAGTTCCTGTAATTTCCACAGTATAGATTCCTTTAGAACTATAAATATGCTTGGCATTTTCTGTATGGTTTGATGTTGTTGTGCCATCGCCCCAATTTACAGTATAGTCATAAGATGAAACACTATTGGTCGGAATAATAATTGAATCTCCATCCGTGGTAGTTTCCCAAGTCGTAATAAAGCCATCTTGGGCATTTCCAACTGCTGACATCAATAGTATCGGCAGTACAATTAGTAGTAATTTTTTCAACATAAATTTATAAGTTTAGTATGAACAATAACAATGTGCAAAGCTACTCATTTATTTATTACAGCTTGCATAATCTGATACATTATACTATTCAAAAACGTACAGGGAAATGTTTATAAGATTATTTGACAAATAATCTATTTTGAAGTAATTTTCTCCATAAAAACCTCGTTTTCCAAACTTGTTTCCCCAAATTAGCGGTAGATTTTCAATTATTGCATTTTCTAATCTTGGAAATCGTAATTCGTACATCTAAAATCGTACATCACTAAAATATGTCTAAAAATACTAAATTCGGTGCGTTCGGAGGAGTCTTTACCCCTTCCGTGCTCACAATTCTTGGTGTGATTATGTATCTCCGACTGGGCTGGGTAGTCGGTCAGGCGGGAATAGTTTTCACATTACTCATTATTCTTGGTGCTCATTTCGTCTCAATCACAACTGGTTTGTCGGTCTCCTCGGTGGCAACTGACCGAAAGGTGAAGGCGGGCGGATTGTACTATATGCTTTCCCGAAGTTTGGGTTTGCCCATTGGGGGCTCCATCGGAATCACGCTTTTTGTAGGAACTGCGCTGAGTATTGCCATGTACATTGTCGGCTTCTCCGAGAGTTTCAACGATGCCATTGGCTATAGCTACGAAGGACTTTCCGAGGCCGAACGAATGATGCGACTGCGAATTACGGGCAGTTTAACCTTGTTTTTGGTAACGACTGTGGCACTCATCAGCACCTCTTTCGCCATAAAAACGCAATATTATATTATGGCGTTTATTGCGATATCCATAGTTTCAATTGTGGTTGGCTTGGTTTTCTACAACGACCCGAGCATGGATGTGGTTGACTTGCAAGTTTACCCAAAAGAAGGAAACATCTCTCTGGCAGTTGTTTTCGCCATCTTCTTCCCAGCAGTAACAGGTTTTACGGCTGGAGTTGCCATGTCGGGAGATTTGAAAGATCCAAAGAAAGCCATTCCAGTCGGAACAATCGCTTCAATTGCGGTCGGTTTGGTAGTTTACATCATTTTGGCAATCTTCAATCGCATTCTACTTAGATGATTCGGAATTGCGTGCCGACAAAAATATCCTGAAAAGAGTAACTTGGTTATTCCGAGAGTTTTATGACCCAATTGACAATCCAAATCCTACGCCCTACCTACTGTATGCAGGAATTTGGGGAGCGACACTTTCCTCTGCTTTGGGCGGGATTTTGGGTGGACCCAGAATTTTGCAAGCCATGTCAGTAGATAAAGTTACGCCAGTTCTTTTTGCCAAAGGAGTTGGCAACAGTAACGAGCCAAGAAATGCGCTTATCCTCACTTTTTTCATTGCCGAAGGCTGGAGTTCTAATTGGCAAGCTTGATGCAATCGCTCCAATCGTAACCGTTTTCTACCTTTCTGCTTATGGTTTCATTAACCTGACTTCTGCACTCGAAAGCTGGACGGGTTCTGATTTCCGACCTTCTTTCAAAATTCCTCGGATTATCAGTATTTCGGGTGCAATTGTTACGTTCGGATTCATGTTTTGGCTAAACTTCTACGCCACCATCATTGCCTTTTTCATTATGGGATTGATTTTTTTCTTGCTGACCAAAAAGCAAATCAACCTCGGTTTCTCCAATATATGGCAAGGCGTTTGGGCAGAGATTGTTCGGGTAGGATTGTTCCGAATTGATGAGAAATCCAGAAAATCAGACAAGAAGAACTGGCGACCAAACATACTGCTTTTCAGCGGAGACAAAACCGAAGACCGCATTTGGTAGATTTCGGAAAAGGCTTGGTAGGCAGATTGGGTGTAGTTTCCAGTTTTGAGTTGGAGGAGACAGACGAAACCGATTTGCCACTGACTCGGGCAGAGCAATCCATAGAAACAGGAAGTGGATTTACGGGAATGTTCTTCCGAAAGTACAAAACCTCCAATGTGTACGATGGAATCCGCACCATTGCCGAGACTTACGGTTTTTCAGGAATTGAGCCAAATATCGTGCTTTTGGGTTGGGCGAGATACGCCAACTCTCCACAAAAATTCACAAATCTGCTCCGAAGATTCAACGCAATGGACTACAATATCCTGCTGATGGATTATGACGAGAGGTACGGTTATGGGAAATATAAAAACATAGATATTTGGTGGGAAGGAAAAGGAAACAGCATTACTTTTGCGCTCACAATGGCTCGTTTCCTGATTACTGACGATTCGTGGTTGAAATCCAAAGTTCGTTTGTTCATATTTATTGATAAGGCGAAAGTCAACAGCACGGAGATTTATCAGAACATGGAAGAGGCTTTAGAAGAGCTTCGAGTTTATGCCGAAGTCAAAATAGTTGACAATGAACGTGGCGAGAAGGATTTGTACGATGTGATAGAAATCGAATCCAACCAAGCAGATTTGATTTTTGTGGAATTGCCCGAAGTTTCAGAGGAAAATGAAGCTGAATTCTACGAAGAAACCAACGAACTATGCCGAGAAATCGGAACGGTTGTTTTGTACCGTGGTTCTTCTCATTTCGAGCCAATTGAGATTGGGATAAATCAGGAAATCAGAAAGTTGGCAATCCAGACAATTGGGGTTTCGGAAGAACATCGAGATACGAGTTATTTGGTGCTTCCGCAAGATTCGCACGTGGCAGAATACATTCAGAATTTCCACACAGAACTCAACGAAATAATTACTGAACTTGGCAAATTGTTTTTCCAGCCAATTGTGCATGAGAACGTTTTGTTGGTTGAGTCAATCAAAGATCTCGTTCAGGTCAAGCTCAATAGGCTTCAGCGCATTGCAGACGAACACGAAGAGTTTGAAGTGGAATCTTTGATGGAAATGTTGCATAGTTCATTCGTAAAAGTAGAGAAAATGTTGCGGACTTACGGAAGCACGAAAACGAAGGCAGAAGCAAATAACCTCTACAAAGGAATTATAGAGGTCAATAAAAGCGTGAAGGGATTGAACCGAAGCATTCCGAGAAATGTGATTAGCAATTTCGATTCGATTGAGAATTTTTCTGATGAAAAACTCAAGCAACTTACAGTTTGGCAGAGATTTAAAGGAAAAAGATTCGATAAAAAAGTATCTTATTCTTATAAACTTCGGAAATATTTTGTGGAGTGGTTCAGGCAAAATGGCTTGGAACTCGCCCGAGATATGTCTAGAAAATTTACGGAAGACACCGTGGATTACCATCAGGAATTGGAGAAAATAATTCGTCAGCTTGGTGCGATTCTGCAAGATTTGGAAAGACAAGTGCTTGCCGAGGAGTTGGATTTGCCAGCAATCCACACAAAAGCAGATTTGCTTTTTGAGCAAATCAATGACTTGATGATTTCCGACCAAACTCGTTTCGATAGTTATATTTGGTCTTTCAAAAAACAGTTGCAGTTGGAGTTGCAGAATTCTGCTTACTCTATAGATAAATTTGACCTTTCGCTTCCCAAGACAAAGAAATTCGGTTGGACTGACCAATTGAAATCCATACGAGAAGAGATTTTGGCAATGCCTAGGTTTGGGCGCACAATCAAAAACTGTTTTCTAACATGCACTTTTTGGATTTGGCATTGCAAGAGTTCCAAATTAAGTTTGAGACTGTTGTCAAAGAACTGCAAAGGCAATTTTACGAGTCGCTCCAAGGAAATATCATTTTCGATTTGAAAAAGCTAAAGGTGGCTTTCGAGAATTTTTCCGAAAACCAATCCACGGAAATCCCCATCATTACTCGCTCCGAATTGGAAGACAATTTCCAATATCAGCAAATCATCAGCGAATTTTTAGGAGATTTGGAGTGGCTCATGGGAGATTTGCCACAAGAGATCGAAGTGCTTTCAGTCGAATCAATCCGACACCCGAAAACGGGCGAAGTAGCCGATTTGGAATCTGTCAGGCTGTCTCCACTCAAAATCATCAATTATATTGTTCAGACGAATTTCACAGAAAAATTGGTAAGTGAAACCTCTGAACTCAATCTGCAAGTAATTCAAGCAAATGGGATTATTGAGGATATTGAACGAGTGATTGCGGTAAGTCTGCGCAACTTAGATAAATCGGAACTAGAAGAAGGAAGCGAACGAAAAGAAGAGCTCAAAGTGCTGATTTCCACAGAATTGGACCGAGTAGGTTTAGCATTTAATCAATTGGTAGAAATGCAGGCTTCCATCGGAAAAGTGATGGAGAAAAACTTGGGTGATACTGTCGAAAAGCTAACTACTTATGGTTTAGTGAGTGAAGCAGACAACTTAGATTCTTTCTTGCGAACCAAAACAAGAAGGAAGGTTTTCAATGTTTTCAGTAAGAGATGGGAAAAAACGAAAGATTTCGTGCAGAATTCAATTACCGAATTGCGCTATCAGAAAGCAGACAGCTTGGCTTCTTTTGCGCCAAATTCCCATAAAAGAAGCAAACATATCATTCCCGAATTACTCAACTTTTACGAACAAGTAGCTCCAAACAAAACCTTGCTCGACTCATTGCCATTCTATTACAAACAGCTTTTTGTGAAAGAGCAAAGTGCCAGCATGGAGTTGTGGTACAATAGAAAAGAAGAATTAGATATTGCCGACCGAGCCGTGGCAAGGCATTTTGAGGGCATTTCTGGAGCTATTTTGGTAACTGGCGAACCTGACGAAGGGAAAAGTTTCCTCTCCGAGAAAATTGCTTTCAGCTATTTTGAACCCAAGAGAATTTTTGTGGTCAACCCGCCCGAAGGTGGAGATACAAGCCTGAAAACTTTCCGAATGGCAGTCAACAAAGCAGTTGGGAAAACAAATATGAGGTTGGATACTATTTTCAACAGAATGCCCGAAAATAGCGTGGTGGTTTTCCATGATGTAGCGCTTTGGTGGGAGAATCTGAAAGGCGGTTCGGAAGTGATTGACAAATTCAACGATTTGATTGATGAGTATTCTGGCAAGTGCCTAATGATTCTGAATATGAATCAGTTTACGTACCAATATTTCCAAAAACTGGGCAAGTTGGATGGTGCATTTATGGAAATCATTACCTGCTTGCCAATGGGCGCAAAGGCTTTGAAAGACATCATTATGATTCGCCACAAGTCGAGCCATTTGCGTTTCAGACTAGATGGAAAACTGGAAGGCGAACTGACAGATTGGGAAATGGCAGGATCTGTTCACAAAATATTTCCGAGAAACCCGTGGCAATATTGGTTTCGCCCTTCAAGAGTGGCTGAGCAATATCGAAGTCCTCGACAAAAGTGAAATCAAGATTCATGAGCCGAAAAATACGGATTCTGGTGTACTGAAAACACTTGCCGCAAAAATGGTTCGATGCAGTCGAGCATTTCATACTCCACAAAAAAATGTTGCCTTCCAAGTTTGCCCGTCTCAACAAGTATGGAGCGAACAGGAAGCGACCATTTCATCAAATCCATGTTGCGCTCCCAGCTGATTGTCGAGCAGAATGGCGTGTTGGAAATCAATCGCTATTTCATGCCTTATCTCATCAAAGAGTTCGAGACGGAAATTGGTGATGAGCCTTGGGAAGAAAATGCAGATGTAGAGGTAATTTCCACCAAGAAGAAAGCCGTGGTAATTAAGAAAGACCATTCAACGGTTAGTTCAAAGAGCCTGTTTTTTCGGAGAGAGTGAAGGCTTGGTTTGGGAGGAAATAGTACAAGGCCTTTGTTTTGTTAGTCTTTAGTCCTTAGTCCTTAGTCCAAAGTTGTTTTTTGGAGGATGGAGGAAAGAAGAAAGAAGAAGGAGGGAGAGAGAAAGAGGAAGGAGGAGAAGAGGAAAGAAGAAAGAAGAAAGAAGGAAAGAGAAAGAGAAGGAGAGAGGAAGGAGAAAGAGCAAGAGAAAAAGGAAGAGAAAAAGGAAGAGGAAGAGGAAGAGGAAGAGAAGGAAGAGAAAGAGAAGGGAGAGGAAGGAGAGAAAGAAGAAGGATGAAGGATGAAGGATGAAAGAAGAAGAGGAGTTTCATATAAAAACCAAAATTCTATGGAGAATTATGTAAAGCAATTGATTGAAGATTTGGAGAAATCAAAAGACAATTGGCAGGCTCCAGCGAGTGCCAAAATCATGTATTCCGACCATCCTGCAATAGATTATGGTTTGGATTTCATTGCCCAATGGGAATCTGCACCTTCTATGCCTATGTTCAAATTATTCGGAATGGAGAAAGAAGCCTTGCCTCCAACGGAAAAATTGGAGGATTCACAACAAGTTTTACTTTGCGATGCGATTCTAAATTTGATGATTACTTACCATATCCGACCGCACATTCCTGAAGCGCCCGTTGATTTGGTTTACACGCATTTGCGAAAACTTTGGCAAAACTTACAAAGTCCAACATTTGGGAGAAGGAACTATTAATTTGGATATGTGTGATTTCGAGCCTGAAAACTGCTTTTGGGGCGATGAGATTTGCGATTGTAAAGATTTTATGGATGATTACAAAGAGTTTGATAAGCATATGTAGGCGAGCAGAGAACTAAATTGAATTTTATGGATAACATTAAATACATCAATCGTAAGACAGGAGAAATAATTACGGAAAAACCACCGAGTGAATCTCTTCTAAAGTTCCTTTACTATAACCCTTTCGGAAAGTTAGCACTCAATCTGTTTGTGAAACGAAAGTTGCTTTCTGAATTCTACGGCAGGCTGATGAATTCATCAAAATCCACAAAACGGATTCAAAAATTTGTTCGTGATTTGGATATTGACATGTCGGAAGCAGTAAGACCGATGAATGAATTTACATCGTTCAATGATTTCTTCTATCGCAAACTAAAACCCCAGGCCCGACCTATTGGAAATGGTCTAGTTTCGCCAGCAGATGCCAAGTTGATTGCTTTTGAAGATGTTGACCATGTCAAAGATTTCTTTGTGAAAGGAAGGGAATTTACCTTGGCAAACTATCTGCAAAATGACCAATTGGCAGAAGAATACGAAAATTCCACCTTATTGATTTTCCGCCTTGCCCCGAACGATTATCATCGGTTCCACTTCCCGTATTCAGGCGAGGCTTCGGAAATTACAAAAATAAAAGGTAAGTTCTTTTCTGTTTCCCCGCACGCCTTAGAACCTAGTTTTGCTCGGGTGCTTTGCGGAAATAAGGGGAATACATGACACTCTCCACAAAAGACAAAGGTACAATTCTACTCAGCCCAGTTGGCGCAACTATGGTAGGGACAATCATTGAGACTTATGCGCCAAACACATTGGTTGGCAAAGGAAGCGAAATGGGTTATTTCGCCTTTGGTGGTTCAACAGTTGTGATGTTGGTTAAGAATGCCCATTTCTCAATTGATGCCGATATTTTGCAAAATACGAAGAATAGGATGGAAACCGCAGTCAGAATGGGCGAGCAAATTGGTTCTTGATAATTGATGAGACAAAGTTAAGTTGTCGTAAAAAGGTGCTCTAGCCGACTGTTTTGCTAGTCGAGGTTTGCAAAAAAGGTCGGTTAGCGTAGTAAAAAGTTAATCACTATCTATTTTTTTTTTCAAGAACTATATGGGTTAGAAATTAAGGTAGTGATAAACTGGTAAGGTTAACAAAATAAAAACCATAGCGCAAGCGCTCGCTCAGTGCTGTTAAGTTAAGGAGATTTGACTTCAGTCAGCGTGACCCGACCGGAGACTGATTTCCATTTTCGGCACAGGTTGGCGATTGCGCCCCCAGTAAGAACCTGCGCCAGCGTTTTACGCTGGTTCAAGCGTCCACGCTTGAACCCAAAAGTGCAATCTTTACACTAACTTAATGGCATTGAGCGTCCGCTGGGCGGCACTCCGCTTGTGCCGAATTATCCATAGAGTTGCCTTACCTCTTTCACACTACCGAAATTAAAAGAGGATTGGAGATTCTAAGTGAAAAAGATTAAATAAATGCGTATTCCTTAGCTTATTATTTAACCTCTTTTGCTAAATCTCCAACCCTTTTTCCTATTTTATCAATTGACATTAGTCCTCCTTTTTCTTCAAAGACTTGTCAATGAATTCTCCATCCATTTTGGCAACTACCTTAAATTCCGTTCTTCTGTTTGCTTCCCTTCCTTCTTCGGTTTTGTTGGTGGCAATTGGCTTGCTTTCTCCATAGCTTTTCACACGAATTCGCTCTTTGTCAATCTCTCCACGGAATACAATTTGCTGTGCCACCACGCTTGCCCTTCGTTCAGACAATTTGAGATTGAAAGCACGATGCCCCACATTGTCGGTGTGTCCGCCAACTTCTATAATTGAATAGGGGAACTTGTCCATATATTTCACAATTTCGTCAATTGCTGTGTAAGAACGTTCATCCAAAACACTCGAACCCAATTTGAAATAGATTTTATGGTCGGTATGCAACAAATCGCCTTCCTCTACTGCAGCAATAATTGCTGATGAAGTGTCATTTGGGTCAATGATTGCCACACTAATTCCCAAACCTTTGCTGTTTTGCCTCAAAATATATTCCATTCTATTATTTCTTCTCTTCCCAGATTCGGTGTCATTGCTGAATGCAGGATATTTTGGACCCACTCCAGAAGCAAATAAATTGTCTCCGGAAACTCCCATATCTTTCAATCTTTCAATGACTGCCTCGGCTTTTGCTTGCGTGAGAAAAGCATTCAACAAACTGTCGTTTTCATTGTCAGAATGCACCATGATTTCCATTTTGTAACCTTCGGGCAAACTTTCGGCAAGCTCTTTCAAAGCTTTCAACTCTGGGTCGCTTTCCACTCTCAATCCATTATCTTCTGTGAATTTGATGTTGGTAAGTGGCTCGTATTGATTGTAGTCGATTGGTTTCAGGGCAATATTCTGTACAACCTCCAAATACTCAAATTGGTCTGGCACGTTGATATTGACAGATTTGAACAAATAACCTTCCCGACTCACTCGAATTCCGTAATCTTTTTGCGGAGGGAGAATTACGGTATATCTTCCAGAAAAGTCGTTGGAGGTCGCAATATTGACTGTTTTTTGAGTTTTATTATCTACAATTTCCACGGTTGCCGCCAGAGGATCCCCAGTTTTGGAGTCAGTAACCTTTCCTTTCAATACAATCAAATTGACTTTTTTCTCAGGGAAGCTGACCATATATAAATCCGTTTCCCCATTGCTGTCTCCCCGAGAAGAGGAGAAATAACCACGGGTTTTGTCTGCCGACCACACAAAATAAATATCGTCTCCGGCCGTATTGATTGGATAACCCATATTTTTCGGCTCTGACCACTCGCCATTTGCCTCATCAAGTTCGGAAATGAAAATATCGAAACCGCCCATACTTTTATCTCCGTTGGAACTGAAATAAAGCGTTTTCCCATCAGGATGAATGAATGGCGAATCCTCATCGAATTCAGTATTGATTGCGGTCATATTCAGCGGTTTCGCCCAAGTCAAATCAGGCAAACGCTTCACAATAAAAATATCTCTGCCACCTTTCGTGCCATCCTCTTCTCTGTCGCTAGTGAAGAAAAAAGTCTGCTCATCTGCCGTAATGCTGGCATGAGGTTCCCAACCCTTACTGTTAATTCCGTCCTGCATTCTCTTGGGCGCAGTCCAATCTCCTTTAGAAAAAACGGAATAATAAATATCTCCAGAAAGCCTGCCATTTGTGTTGTTGGAGCGATAAATATATAATTCATCGCCATCTGGGGAAAGTCCGATGGAAGCATCATGACTTTCGGTATTAATCATGCTACCCATATTTTTGGGCTTACTCCATTCGCCATTATCGTCTTTCTCCACAATATAAATATCCTCGAATTGCTGATTGGTCTCATCATCAATTCCACCAAAATTCCCAGGTCTTCTCGATGTGAAAATCAACCGAGTTTCATCTGCCGAGATTACTGGCGCAAACTCAGGGAAAGGCGTGTTAATTACGTTTCCCATATTGAAAACCTTTACATCTTGAGGATTTTTATGGAATTCACTTCCCACTTTTGCTTGAGTGATGAGAAACCGAGTTTCTTCTTCGGAAGGCTCTCTGCCATCTTCTGCAATGTGTTTCTCATAAAAAATGACTGCGCTGTCAAACTCATGATTCAAATGATAAGCCCGAGCCATGTAGAAATTGACATTATCGAACTTTTCAGTTCCGACTCCAGCCTTGCGCAAGTTTTCAAGTGCTTTTTCCCGCTTGTCAATCTTCAAGTAAACGATTCCATACAAATAATGTACTTCATGGTTATTTGGGTCAAGGCTATCGAGCATCCTCAAATGCGGAAGTGCTTGCCTATATTCCTCTACCCGAACAGCTTCCCGAGCTTTGGATAGGATTTTTTTTGGATTCTCCTTTTTCTGTCCGAAGGAAATAATTGGCGCTAGGAACAGCAATAATAATAAAGAGTTATTTAAAATAGTTCTCATAGTTCTTATGGCAACAGTTTGTGTTTGAATTGTAAAATTATAGTTTTTGCAAAAATCTTACTCAATACTTACAAATATAGTATTCAAACGAATATTATAACATTTTCCATATATTTATAAATAGAATTTCACATATCGTTACCAATTTTGTGCAAACAACAATCCAATCTGGAGTTCATTTATTTAAAATATGCAAATTTCAACAGAACTTATAAATGCGGTTGGAGTGGGAATGATTCTCCTCGCTTTCTTTTTGCTGACTTTCAAAATCCTCAATCAAGAGAGCAAAATTTATATTTTACTCAACATTTTTGGGGCTGGAGTTGCTGGCTACGGAGCTTAGGAACGGAAATTAAATAAGATGCTACTTTCTCTTGTTTCTTTTTGGTCTATTCTTCGTTAAAAAAATTTGCCGTAGCGATGCTATGACACATTTTTTTGCCTAAACTAGCCTCAAAAATAAACTAAGACAAAACACGCATTTATTTAATCTCCATTCCTTATCTACTCGATTCCAAGTCTTTCGTGGTGCTAGAATCCACTTGGGTTCTGGTCTCGGTAATTAGCCTCGTCAAAGTTTTGCGCAAAAATTAAAACCTTTTCGGTTGGATTTCGATTCTCGAAGCGAGTGAGAGGAAATACTGAATACCCCAATTATGTGTTATGTATTTGATAAGTACAATTATTGATTGGGGAAATTAAGACAGGGTGGCCTGGCCATGAAGAATGAAGAATTAAAAATGAATTAAGTAATTGTTAATCAGTAACTTATTATTATTTTATTTAGTCAAAATATTGACATACATTTTTTAATTAAATCTAAAAATAATACAATACATGAAATCTCAAATTTTGACTAACCTAAAAATAATACAGTTAATCTACTGACAGTCAGATGTTTAAACCCATTATTCGGGTTGAATCATGGCTTCTTGTTGCTTGACAGAACTTTTTCGTAAAAAATTTAGCAACTTATAATCGCCAATGCGAAACCTGTAGGTTCGTATTCCTTGAAGAACAAGAATTGTGGCAAAAAATTTTGGCTAACCTTTCAGTTCCTCTAGGAAGAGAAACCTACGAAACAAAATCACGCACAATAAATTACTCTCAGGCGGAAAGATGTACAATCACATTCAGCTTTTATGAAAGTCCTATACTGATTGACTAACCCTGTCAGAGTTTCAAATTTCTTCAAAATCTACAATAATCCTCTAATCCGATATAAGAAATTTGGTGCGATTCTTCTAAATTAGCAAGATTCAAATCGTACATCGTATTTCGTAATTCTATAAATATGCAATTCCAAATCATAAAATGCCACGGCTCAGAAAACGATTTTGTCATGATTGATGAAGTCTCCAACCAATATAATTTTTCTGAAAAACAACGAATCGCAATTGCCAAATCGCTTTGCAACAGAGACTTTCAGGTTGGAGCAGATGGAATTCTCTACTTTTTGAAGAATGAAGCGGGCAGTTACATGATGCGCATGTTCAACCCAGATGGAACCGAAGCAATTATGTGCGGAAATGGAATTCGTTGCATTGGCAGATTGGCTTCTGAGGTTTTGGGCAAGGAGGAAATGGAGATTGACACCTTGGGAGGAATCCAATTCTTGAAAAAAGAAGCTGACTTGGCAGAAAGCATTCCCGCATTCAGCGTGAGAATGGAGCAAGTGAGCCTTGATCCAAAATCTTTGCCTCTGAATGTAAGTGAGTCCGAATTAGTGGGTAAAAGAATACCTGAATTGAGTGAATTGAGGAATTTTACAGCCATCAGCTTGGGAAACCCGCATTTAGTTTCTTTTGTGGAGCATGTAGATATTGTAGGTCTTACCGAACTTGGCGAAACTGCAAACTCCAACAAAGAACTCTTGCCCGAAGGTGTAAACATGAACTTCTGCCGACCGCTCAATCCGAACTCAATTTTTGTAGGCACTTTTGAGCGTGGCGCAGGAATTACCAACTCTTGCGGTACGGGAATGTCTGCCTCCACATTGGCAAGTTGCCTAAATGCCTACGTTCCTCTTGGCGAATGGATAAACGTGTACAATACTGGCGGAATGGTAAAATGCAAAGGCGAAATGAACGAAAGTGAAAATTTGAAAGTCCATTTGCTAGGAAACGCCACCTACGTTTTCACAGCCGATGTGAAAATGGAAGAAGATGGGGAATTCTCAATCTCCAACAAAGTAGAATTTGAAGAAGAAAGTAAGGCTTACGAGCGGTTCAAAAACGAAGTTAAGGAGAGGTTAGATAAGCTTCGGTAGAAGTGTTGTAGAGGCACGTGTTGTCTCTACGTTTTTTTAGCCATCTAGTGCATCATTATTGAAATTTCTACTATTATACCCCAATTATGAGTTATGTATTTGATAAGTACAATTATGGATTGGGGAAATTAAAACAGGGTGGCCTGGCCATTAAAAATGAAGAATTAAGAATGATTTAAGTATTTGGTAATCAGTATTTTGATTTTATTAGTTCCGTTAAATTATTGTCATATAATTTCTGATTAAATCTAAAAAAAGTACAATATAGCAAATCTTAATTTTTGACTACTCTAAAAATTAACACGGTTAAGTATCTGAAAAACAAAGGTTTAAACCCATTATTCGGGTATAATACATACTATGGACATGAGTGAAAAGCTGGCGGTGTACGCAGTTCCCGCCAGTCTTAGAACGGTTTCTAGTCTGCACATTGGCAGGTCTTTCAGACACTGCCAAGTGCTAAAATTGACCCATATCCAGTAGTATGGGTATAATAGTAGAAACTTAGGAACTGATGCACTAACCATCTAACCATCTAACCATCTGTTTATCTAACCATCTGTCCCCTTAAAACTCATCATCAGCCCAAAAACAATCGCATTTACAAACCCTGCACCTAAAAAGAAGGCGATTTGGTCGGCCGCCACGTCAAAAGCATCCCAAGCGAGAATGGTGGTTTTGGTTTCGCCATAAAGCTTTTCAGTCATTTTTTCGGGTGCAAACTCTCTGGCTTTATCCAGCATTTCCATAGTTTGCGCTTGGTGGATTTCAACAATTCCCTCGCCCATTCCAGTAAATTTCATTAGCAGATAAATGGAACAGATGAAAATCATGGAAGCAAAGGCATTCAGTAAAATCCCAATCATCACGCCTTGTCGCACGCCCATTCTGTAGTCGTTCATCTTATCTCGAAACCACCACATGGAGCCAATGAAGAAGATGGCATAAACTCCGGCAATCATATATTTGTATCTCCCAAATGGGTTTTCATCTAACAAATACAAGATAATTGTATAAAGCAACGCAGTAAATCCCGCTGAAACTCCCCCAATTGCCGCCACTTTTCTTATCTTCTGATTCATTTGAAATAGTCTTTAGTCGTTAGTCCGAAGTCTTTAGTATTTTTCTCGACAAAGTTAGCATTGTTCCGCTGAGAAGGTTAATTTTCAGCACTGTAATTTTGAGAAAAATGATAAGTAAATTAGTCCAAAGCTCAAAACATTTTCTGAATCAGACGCTCAATGCTGTTAAATTAGTGCAAAATTGCATTTTTTGCTTTGGACTAAAGACTTCGGACTTTCTACTATTTACTATTTTACTATCTCGCCAACTTACTATCTGAACTATGAGTTTAAAACAGAAAATACACGACTTATCAGAGTCGCTTTTTGAGGAGACACTGAAGACAAGAAGGCATTTGCATGCCAACCCTGAATTGTCTTATAAGGAGTTTGAAACTGCAAAATTTGTGGCGGAACAACTCAAAAAAATAGGAATCACCCCGACCGAAGGCGTTGCCGAAACGGGCTTGACTGCACTGATTGAAGGGCGAAATCCAACCAAAAAAGTAGTTGCCTTGCGAGCAGATATGGACGCATTGCCCATTTTGGAAGCCAACGATGTTCCTTATAAATCCAAGAACGAAGGCGTAATGCACGCTTGCGGACACGATGTGCATACTTCGTCTTTGTTGGGAGTTGCCAAAATCCTTCATTCATTAAAAGATGAATTTGAGGGAACGGTAAAACTGATTTTTCAGCCTGGCGAGGAAGTGGCACCTGGTGGAGCTTCCTTGATGATAAAAGATGGCGTATTGGAAAATCCAACGCCCTCAAAAATTGTTGGGCAACATGTAATGCCATTGATTCCCGTGGGAAAAGTGGGTTTCCGAGAGGGAATTTACATGGCAAGTGCCGATGAAATCTACTTCACAGTCCACGGAAAAGGCGGACACGGAGCGATTCCTGAAATGTGCATCGACCCAGTTCTGATTACCTCTCATATTATTGTAGCACTCCAACAGATTGTCAGCAGAAACTCCAGCCCAAAAGTGCCTTGCGTATTGACTATCGGGAAAGTGATTGCCAATGGCGCAACCAATGTGATTCCAAATAAAGTAGAAGTGGCGGGGACTTTCCGAACGTTGAACGAAGAATGGCGAGAAGAAGCTTTGAAACTAATTACCAAAATGGCAACCACAATTGCCGAAAGCATGGGCGGAAGATGTGAGATGAATATTGTGAGAGGCTATCCTTTTTTGGTAAACGAGCCTGTTTTCACTCGCAAAATGAAAAATGCGGCAATTGAATATATGGGAAAAGAAAATGTGGTAGATTTAGATATTTGGATGGCGGCAGAAGATTTCTCCTACTATTCCCAGCAAATGGATGCTTGTTTTTACAGATTGGGAACGAGAAATGAAGCCAAAGGAATTGTGTCTGGAGTGCATACTCCCACATTCGATATTGATGAAGATGCCTTGAAAATTGGGCAAGGATTGATGGCTTGGCTGGCAGTTTCTGAATTGGAAATGGATTGAGGCTTTTTTCGAGTCTAGTCAACAATTACATAAGTAGTACAAAGTCTTTATCGGACTTGCGCTCAATCGGACTTGCGCTCAAGTCGCAAGTCCAAATCAGTTCAAATAACTGATAATGAAATACTTAAAAAAAATCAAATAGGAAATTATTTAAGTTTATCTACTTAAGAATATGTTTGAATCGACTTGTTTTTGGTTTCTACGGCTTTTCAAAAGTACCTAGAAAGCCTGTTTTGAAAATCTCGTAAAATTCCCAAAAAATCAATCCAAACATACTCTAAAGCAATTGAATGGGCAACGGAAATTGAAGTGAATCTTTTCACACTTCTAACCTAGGCAAAACTTGCCGATTCCATATTTTCAACCTACTATCTTACTATTTTTCTATTTCTGACCTGTGTTTATGAAGCCTGTAATTATCTGCGTAGATGATGAGCCTGTGGTTCTCAGGAGTTTGGAGATTGAACTTTCCAGTACTTTTGGGAATCAATATTTCTTGGAGTTTGCGCAAGGCGGAGAGGAAGCTTTGGAAATTGTAGATGAATTATTGGAAGAAGGCACAGATATTACCATAATCATTGCCGATTATGCGATGCCACGTATGAAAGGAGACAAATTATTAACACAGATTCATGAAAAATCTCCTCAAACAGTAAAAATATTATTAACAGGACAGGCAAATATCCAAGGCGTAACCAATGCCATCAATCATGCAAATTTATATCGTTATATTGAAAAACCTTGGGAAGCGAAAGATTTGGCATTGACACTCCAAGAGGCAAATAAATCATACTTCAAGGAGAAACTGCTGATTGAGCAGAACGAAGAATTAAAATCGCTCAACGAAAATTTAGAAAATAAAGTCAGGGAACGCACCAAAACCATAGAAGAGCAAAACGAGGAATTGGCAATCTCTTTCGAGCAACTCAAAAGTGCGCAATCCCAACTAATCCAATCGGAAAGAATGGCTTCCCTTTGGCAACTGACTGCGGGAATTGCCCACGAATTGAACAATCCGCTCAATTTCGTGTATTCTGGCGTAGAGGCTTTGAGTGCGGGAATGGATGACTTTATAGAAATCACAGAGCTGTATAATCAGCTTTCGGAAGCAGGGGAAATTGAAAGGCAAAATATCAAAGACAAAATAAGGGAATTGAAAGACGATATGGATTATGAGATTTCCGTAGATGAACTTTCTACTTTGGTAAAAAGCATTCGGGAAGGCGCAAGAAGGAGTGCCGAAATAGTAAAAGGCTTGCAGGCATTCACAGGAATTCATAAAGAGGACACTTCATTCGTAGATATAAATAAGAGTTTGGATTTGACTTTAGTACTTTTAGAGTACAAAATGGGCGAAAGAATCAGAGTTGCCAAAAACTATGCAGATGTGCCAGTAATTGAATGCTTTGCAGGGCATTTCCAACAAGTTTTACTGCACGTGCTTACCAATTCCATACAGGCTATTTCAGAAAAAGGAAAGATACACATCAGAACATCTCATTTTACTGACAACACAAAAGAATATGTGCAAATAAGCATTAAAGATACAGGCTCGGGCATATCTGTTGCGCATCAAGCCAAAATTTTTGAGCCGTTTTTTACGACAAAGACGGTTGGAGAGGGAAAAGGCCTGGGTTTGTCAATTGCCTACGGAATTATTGAAATGCACAAGGGCAAAATAGAAGCAAAAAGTAATGACGGCAAAGGGACTGAAATCATTATTACGTTGCCCACGGAGTTTACAAAAGACAACTAGTGCATTGAGTTCTGTCAAGTTAAAAATGACGAATCAAGATATTTATAAGATTCTGATTTACAGTTGATTTAAACTTATCGATACCCGACATATTTATCTTGACATAACACTAGTGCATCAAATCCTAAGTTCGTGTTGCTATTTTTGTTTCTTATTTCCTTCTACTGCATTAAAATTCTTAGCCGTAGCTATGGTGTCGAAATGTCGAACCACTGCAAATTTTGCTTTGCAGAAGAAAACAATATTCCAAAAAATACAGACACAAACTTAGAACTCAATGCACTAGCAAACTATCATTACTAACGAAAAGTAGAAATGGATTTTTCGACTATTATTTGCGTAGATGATGAAGAAATTATCTTGCAGAGCATGGAAATGGAGCTTTCAGGAATTTTAGGGAATACTTATGACTTCGAATTTGCCCAATCTGGAGAGGAAGCATTAGATTTAATTGAGGAATTGATGGAAGAAAAAACCGCTATTCCCCTAATTATCTCCGACTATATTATGCCTGGCATGAAAGGCGATGAGCTGTTAGAGAAAGTACATCAACTCTCTCCCGATACTTTATGCGTAATGCTTACTGGGCAAAGCAGTTTGGATGGAGTCATCAATGCAATCAACAAAGCGCATTTATACAGATATTTGAGCAAGCCTTGGCAACGTTCCGACTTGGCACTCACGGTAAAAGAAGCACTTGCAAAATACGACCAGACTTCCATTATTCGCTCGCAACATTCCGAACTTCAGAATCTCAACAAGGAATTGGAACGAAAAGTAGAAGAAAGATCAGAGCAATTGCGAGAAAAAAGCAACAAACTGCAATTGAGAAACGAAGAATTGGAAACACAAAGAGCTGAATTCAAAGAATTGAATCAAGTGAAAGACAAGCTTTTCTCAATCATTTCCCACGATTTGAAAGGGCCGCTCAACTCGCTCCGTTCCGTTCTGCAACTGGCAAACTCTGGCGGAATCACAGCAGATGAATTGAAGATGTTGATGGGTTCCATTGGAGAAAATGTAAATCAGACTTATTTCCTCTTAGACAACTTGCTGAGTTGGGCGAAAACTCAAATGATGGGCGAGAAAATCAATACCGTAGAAGTGGATTTCCATAAACTGACTGAATCGACAATCAAGCTTCTACAGAAACAGGCAGACGGAAAACTCATCAAACTCCAAAACCAAATTGGCGAGCAAAAAATCGCTTATGCCGATGAAGACATGATGAAATTGGTGCTGAGAAATTTAATCTCCAATGCTATTAAATTTACAGAAACCAATGGAGAAATTAATGTTCAATCCGAACAGATAAAAGGCTTCCTACAAATTTCAGTAACCGATAATGGCAAGGGAATTTCAGAAGCGGAACAAGAAAAGCTTTTCGATATCCGAGAAACACTCTCTACCGAGGGCACAGCGCAAGAAAAAGGAACAGGCTTAGGATTGGCACTCTGCAAAGATTGTGTAGAGAAAAATCATGGAAGAATCTGGGTAGAAAGTGAATTAGGGAAAGGAAGTAAATTTCATTTTACAGTCCCGACAACTAAATTGGCGAATTCCTGAATTGGCGAAATGACTAGTTGAGAAATCATATATTCGGATATTCTACTATACGGAACAATCAAGCTGTGCCTGTAAGTTCCTCAGAACTGACAGCAGTTGAGTCCTCAGACTCAATAAAGATGAAAATGATTAACCTGTACAGACCTTCTACAGATATAATCTGCTCTATTTGAAAAATAAAACATCCCAGTTTCGAGCAAACGGCTTTCCCTATTTTATCTGCACTTTTTTCACTTAATTTGCCAAGAAAAGTGTGCGTAAATTCGGAAATGCCTAAGCCTAAACACTCTTTCTATTTCTTATTCGCCAAATCACTAATTCGCAAACTCACCAATTATTCCATGCAAGACATTATTCATTTACTGCCCGAATCTTTGGCGAACCAGATTGCCGCTGGCGAAGTGGTGCAACGCCCAGCTTCTGCGGTAAAAGAGTTGCTGGAGAATTCTGTAGATGCCGGGGCGACTGATATTCAGCTGATTGTGCGAGATGCTGGCAAAACGCTTATTCAAGTAGTTGACAACGGAAAGGGAATGTCGGAGACCGATGCACGCATGTGTTTCGAGCGTCATGCCACTTCTAAAATTACCAAGACAGACGATTTATTTTCCATTCATACTTTCGGTTTCCGTGGCGAGGCAATGGCTTCTATTGCGGCAATTGCCCAAGTAGAATTGAAAACCAAAACTGCCGATGACGAAATTGGCACACAAATCATTATCGAAGGTTCGGAAGTGAAATCGCAAGAGCCTGTGGCAACGGCAAATGGAGCTTCAATCTCCGTAAAAAACCTATTCTTTAATGTTCCTGCAAGGCGAAATTTCTTGAAATCCAACCCAGTAGAACTCAAATATATTGTAGAAGAATTTCAAAGAGTCGCACTTTGCAATCCGCAAGTTGCTATGAGCATGTATCAGAACGATACGGAAACCTTCAATTTGGTATCAGGCACTTTGGCAAAAAGAATTGTCGGGGTTTTCGGCAAAAGCTATCAAGAGAAAATTCTGATTTGCGAAGAGGAAGTCCAGCACATTAAAGTTTGGGGTTTTGTAGGAAAACCAGAAGCATCTAAAAAAACTCGTGGCGAACAACTATTTTTCGCCAACGGAAGGTTTATAAAACATCCTTATTTGCACCACGCAGTCATGAGCGCATTTGAAGGTTTACTGCAAGATGGCACGTTTCCTTTCTATTTGCTGAACATCGAACTCGATGCCAAACATATTGATGTCAACGTTCACCCAACCAAAACGGAAGTGAAATTCGATGATGAGCGAACCGTTTATGCCATTGTGCGAGCAGCAGTCAAGAAGGCATTGGCAAAAAATGGCGCAATGCCCGCTTTGGACTTCGACTTAAACGTAAATTTCGCCCAGTTCGATGATGTGCGAGTCAATAAGCCGAGCAAACCAAGCCGAGGAGGAGCAGTTTCTTTTGGTGGAAATAACGAGACAAGTTCCAGAGAGAAATCTAACCTGAAAAATTGGGAAAAACTCTATCCGCAAACTATGAAAGAAGCGGAAAGTTGGGAATCCATTGCCTCAATGGATAATTCCCCACAAGAGAAATCGGGCGAATTGACTTTCAGCAGTGCTGCCAATGAGCTTCCCAACGTTACCAATCCTTTTCAAGGCGAGGAAAAAAAGGTGGTTCTCCAACTCCGAAACCGCTACATTCTTTCCCAAGTGAAATCAGGTTTGATGGTGGTTGACCAAAAAGCAGGCATGGAACGGGTGCTTTTCGAGCGATTTCAACAGCAAATGGAAAATGCCAAGCAAGGTGCTTCCCAACAATTGCTTTTCCCTAGAACCATCACGCTTTCCGCCACAGATTTTGCCCTTCTGATGGAGCTGAAACCCGAAATAACGGCTTTGGGCTATCTTTTCGATGTACTCGGAGAGCAAACTATTGTAGTAAATGGCGTGCCACTTTCCGTGGCAGATACCGATGAAAAGGAAATGTTGGAGGCGTTCATCGAGCAACTCAAAATGAATAAATCCGAAATCAGTTTGGATAGGAAAACTGCTGTTTCCAAAGCCATGGCGAAACGCATTGCTTCTCAGACTGTGAAGCTACTGACCGAGCAGGAAATGAAAATGCTCATTGAGCAGATTTTCGCCAGCACCAACCCAAATTACTCGCCAAGCGGAAAAAAGATTATTGCCCTGATGCCGATGGGGAATATTGAAGGACTTTTTGAAGGATAAACGAAAATTGAGACAGAGGTTTTGGTTGGATTTCTACAGATTGTTAATTGGTCAGAAGTAATAAAGGTTCAACCGAACTCCCAAGTCAATTCCGTTGAGTTAGTTCCGCCAATTTTGGAAATGAGTTTATGCGAATCGCTAATAAAATTCAGTTGACAAAGCTCAAATTGCGAGAAAAAACCCTATCGCAAATCAGCATTTCCAAAATATGATGCGGTGGCAAATTGTTGGCTGAATGGTGGAAATTAAATTAAGCTAAAATTCAGCAAATTATTCCTAGCCGTTGTTGGTCTTAGCGATGGATATCGCAAGTTTTGGTTTTAGCTTGATAAATTTTAGTACAAAAAAACGTTCAAAAACAAATAAATTGCGAGACCAACAACTAATTATCATTGAATAACTATTTAATTTTCGATTTTTTGTCCATTGTCCAAGTACTAATCTCTTTCACTAATTACTTCTAACTGAACTTCAAACTTCCGCCCAATCCCTCCAAATTTGCTTCCCAACTTTTCCCTGCCGATTTTTGCGGAACAAACCCAAACCACAAAATCCAGATGAGCAAAATCCTACAGAAAGCCAAGGAAGTATTTGAAATAGAAGCACAGGCAGTTTCTGAACTCTCTGGCAAGCTTACCGAGGATTTCCCAAAGGCGGTTCGGGCAATTTTGGAGTGCCAAGGCAGATTAGTCATTTGTGGCATGGGGAAATCAGGTCTGATTGCCCGAAAAATCGTTGCCACGATGGCAAGCACGGGAACGCCAAGTTTTTTCCTGCATCCTGGCGAGGCTTTCCATGGCGATTTGGGAATGATTACCAAGCACGATATTTTCTTGGGAATCTCCAACTCTGGCGAAACCGAGGAAATTATTAAGCTCATTCCCGCCATTAAGCGCAACGGCAATTTATTCATTGCCATGAGCGGAAAAGCAAACTCCACACTCGCCAAAAATGCCGATTTCTTCTTAGACATTAGCGTGCATAAAGAAGCTTGTTCGCTCCAACTTGCCCCAACATCATCTACCACAGCCACACTTGCCATGGGCGATGCTTTGTCGGTTTGCCTGATGGATGAGCGGAATTTTCAGCCACAGGATTTTGCACTTTTCCACCCAGGAGGCAGTTTGGGCAGAAAGCTTTTGACAAAAGTGAAAGACAAAATGCAGAAAGAAGGCTTGCCATTTGTCTCTCCAACCAATTCTTTCAAGCATGTCATTCTGGAAATGACGAAAGGAAAACTAGGTTTGGCAATGGTGGTTTGCGACCAGAAGCTGGTGGGAATTATCACAGATGGCGATTTGCGAAGAGCTTGGGGCAAATTCCCCAACATGGACGGCAAAACCGCTCAAGATTTAATGACCCCAAACCCAAGAACCATCTCCTCAGAAACCATGCTCGTAGAAGCCGAAGAACTTCTGCTCAAACATAAAATAACCTCTTTGGTAGTGGAGGAAAATGAAAAAGCAGTAGGAGTTTTGCAATTGTATAGTATTTGATGATAGAATTTTTTAGCATCAAAACTGCAAGTCTAAATTTCTATTTTTCTCAAAGAGAAGAATTTTAGATTCCCGCTCGGTCGCAATTCCATTGCGACCGTAACCTAACTCCGCATTTCCAATGCCTTTTCACTCAAAAACCGCATTCATTTTGGAGGTTACCACAAATCAGCAAACTGAAACACAAGAAGTTCCGCTTATAAAACAAGCCTAATAAAAATGTCCGACATCTTCAAGATGTCGGACACTTTAGTCTAAAAGGAGAATCAGTTGAAGGCATAACCATCTCCAGAAAAGCATTGAAATTCATTCCAATAAAGGGAGAGACAGGAAAGCTGTGTCATGCTTCAATAGGAAAGAAGGAGTAGGAACTGGAAAGTTGATGGAATCTATAAATCTTCCCGAAATCCGAACCGCTTTATACCTTGTCAGCTAAATTCATTATCTTTGATAAGGAAAAACACACTATAAGATGAAAACATCCATTGAGTTTTGGGGTAAAATAGAAAACGGAAGCATTCAGTTGCCTTCGGAGTATATGAATGCGTATGGCGGAACAAGTGCCAAAGTTATCATCATGTTAGCCAACCCGAATGATATCAATAGCCAAAAGCAACGGCTGAAAGAACTGTTTGCAAAAGCCAATCAAATGCAAATTTTCTCAGAGATAGAAAATCCTACCCAATGGCAAAAAACAATCAGAGATGAGTGGGAATAAAAACGTATTGCTTGAAATTTCTTAAGGCAATAATACCGTACCTTGACTCTCCGAGTCGAGCAAGGCATAATTATCTCCAGAAAAGCATTGAAATTCATTCCCGTAAAAGGAGAGACAGGAAAGCTGTGGCATGCTTCAATGGGAAAGAAGGAGTAGGAACTGGCAAGTTGATGGAATCTGTAACTTTCCCCGAAGTTCGGTTTTTGAACTAAAATTCTTTTTGTTGGATTTCGCAACTGCGCTAATTGATGAGAAGAAAGTCAGTCAAAATCCTATTCCTAGCTAAATCCTTCGAGTCCATTCCGCTAGGCGCGCCCCGCCAATTTTGGGTAATTGACAATTCGTAGCAATCATTCGGTGGGTTTCAACTTGGGAATATCAATCAGTTTAAATTGACTTTTGCCCAAAATTGAATGCGGTTTCTTTCAACCAAAGTGCATCAGAGATACGACCGAGTGGGTTGGAAAGTAAACTTCCAGTCTGAAGATTGGAACGAAAAAAGGCACAAGAGCGCTAGCTAACTCTTGCGCTAGATGGAGGGTTTCATTCTTGCTTTTTGTTCATAAACAATGTTATACTATTCTTGTAGAAGGAAACAATGTTCATATATTTGAAAAATAATTTTGTCTCTTTAGTTTTTTCAAAAAAACAAGTTTTATGTTCGGATTTGCAAAAGTACCTCATAAGGACTTCAAGAATAATTTTTTAAAAACAGTAGTCTTTCAAGTTGTTTATGATAACAAGAATATATTTCCTTCTAAGAAAGAAGGAATTGTTGACTTTTTTGTAGATAAATTTCCAAGAGTGAATACTTCTATGCGCAATAATATTCACGTAGAAATAAATAATAAAAGTGACACCCCAATTTTACAACACACTAATGAGGAAGATGGACTGTTACTAAAGTCGGACGATGGACAGAAAACTCTTTCAATATCTAATAACAGTTTAACATTATCTATTACAGGTAAAGCATATAGAAACTACGAATCAATAAAAGAAGATGTAAAGAAAATCCACTCTTTCTTTGAGTTCTGTGAAATAAACAGTTTAAAACGAGTTTCAATTCGTAAGATAAATATAATCGAATTTGAAGGGAATGATGATAAAGTGGGTGTTCTAGAGTTACTCATCAATAATGATTTATTAGGTAATCTAGAGCACTTTCCTGAAAAAAATAACATTAACCATAATATTCAATCTTTAAGCTATGCAATTGAGGATTATGATTTGAACATCAAATATGGCTTAGTTATGGGTAAACAAAATAAAGAATTAGGGCAAGTTATTGTTGATATAGACTTATTGCATAACACCATGATAGAATGCAATAAAATATATGACATAGCGGATGGTATTAATTCTGAAATTTTCAATATATTCAATTGGGTTGTAAGTGAAGAAACTATAAACATGCTGGAAAATGAAACAAGACATTAAATTCAAGCGGAGTGACAGCAACGAAATTTCAGATTATTTTGAGGTAGTGGCTAATAGTACCGAACTTACAAAAGCTCTTGATAAACCCTCAAGTCGAAACAAGAATTCTATATTAAAATATGTATCAATAGGATTTGCGACAGCATCCATAGTGATGCCTGCTGAAATTTTAGCAAATAAGAATGTGAAATCCAGAATTCTATTTGTACAGAATTCAATACAAGATAACTTTAATCTAGAGGAGTACCATGAGAATGTTGATTTCTCTTTTTATCTAAATTCTGCATTATCTGCTTCTTACTTCACTAAATATGAAGTAATATCCGAAATACTTTCTTTCAAATCCTTAAATAATAATTGGGATGGCTATGGAGCTTATCCTTTAGAAGTCAAAAGTGCGTCCAATGCGATACTATTTTTAGATTTGATTGGAAATGATAGAATATCAAAAATTGAAGATATATTTCCTAATCCTCATGGGACGATTTCTTTTGTTTGGAGTAATGAAATAGAAGAAACAATTTCATTAGAAATAGGTAATAAAACAATGTCTTACTATGTGGATTTTGCAAATCAAAAACCGCTTTTTTTCAATAAATTGGAAATCAATGCTAAAGAAGCTGATAAAATTACTGACTTCTTGGATAGACTTTGATTCTAAGAACAAGAAAGAAATGGACGAGCCTAAAGAAGAATTACTTCCAGAACTAGTAGATAATAAAGAGAAGATTATTAGGACGATATATTCGCCCAGTAATGTGAATCCTAGAACAAATAAGCTAAAAGCAAATGTGTTTAAATCGCCTCCTGAAATCGATGAAGTATCAGTAAATAGGCTAGATTATACCACTCCTGATTTTTGCAAAAAAATAGGTAGGAGAGGCGAAAATCCTAATAGTAAACGTAATTACTACGGCTTTGCAATATTGAATGCTGATGAAATTAGAAGTCTAAATAGTGAAGTGGTATATTCTCCAATCTTAGAGCCAGTAGAGAAGAAAAATATTTTCCATGCTGATATAAAAATTGGGTTCAATTCTATAACAGGAGTTGAACTTCCTGCTGAATTCAAGTTCAAAGTAGATAGTTTAGTTAAAAAAGCTAGGTTTTATGTTGATAGACACCCTCTTCAAGAAGAGTGGGCTGGTGAAGATTTGAAATAGTATTGCATGAGTTATCGTATCGCTCTTGTGCCTTTTTCTTTTTCAGTCTTCAGACTGAAAGTGCATTTTCCGTTAGCTTCGATTGAATACATAGAATTGTACACTTCCGCACCCGCTCGGTCGCAATTCCATTGCGACCGTAACCTAACTCCGCATTTCCAATGCCTTTTCACTAAAAAACCGCATTCATTTTGGGGCTTACCAAAAACCAGCAAGCTGAAACACAAGAAGTTCCGCTTATCAAATAAGCCGAATGAAACTCGAAAGTGTTGCCCCGAAATGAGCGGAACAGACTTGAGAAATTGAGTTCCAATTATTTGCAAGCGTGCTTTCTTCTCATCAGTTGGGGAGTTGCGAAATCCAACCAAAACTTTATTTTTCTTAGTCAAAAGCCACTCGGAAACCGTAAACGGCAAACTGCACTTTGGGGTCGTTGTTGTACCTTTTGAAATTCTGGACATAGCGCTCTCCATAGAGCCAAGCTCCACCACGGACAACTTTCTGTTTGCCGTTGTTCCAGCCTTTTGGGTTGGTGGCATCGTTGGTGTAAATGCTTGCTGAATACCAATCGTTGCACCATTCCCAGGCGTTTCCGCTCATGTCGTATAGGCCTAATTCGTTCGGGTATTTGGTGGCAACGGGCTGAATTCCAGCATTTTTGGCGTTTTTCTTGAACCAAGCTACGTCTTCCACTTCGTCACTTCCGCTGAATCGGTAGCCGACTGCGTGTTTCCCGCCTTTGGAGGCGTATTCCCATTCTGCCTCGGTGGGCAATCTGCCACCTTGGGCTTTGGCGTAGGCGTTTGCCCCGAACCAACTCACAAAGGTTACGGGATAGTTTTCGTAGCCTTCTTGGACTTGGTAAAATCCTGCGTTGAAGGTAATTCGGGAAGTATCATCTCGGACTCCGCCCAAATCAATCCACTCGCCAATTTCTGCCAACGATTTTTGGGTTCGGTTCAGAAAATCTGCGTATTGCGAGTTGGTTACTTCGGTGGTTCCTAGGTGGAAATCGCTCAAAGTAACTTCGTGAACGGGTTTTTCGAAATAAGAACCATCGGCTGAACCCATCATGAATTTTCCACCTTCTACTTTGGCAAGTGTGGTTTTTTGTGGAGATTTTGCTAAGAATTTCTTTAAATCTACATGAAGTCTTTCTCTTCGGTTGTAGGTAATTTTGGTGCGTAGAATATTCAAAACTGCGCCTTCCTCGAAGCCCAAATTGAGGTAGGAAATCGCCAATAGTGGGTAGAGTTCGTCCAATCCTTCGGAATAAGTGGCGTCCAATTTGAGCAAATAGCCCGCTATGGCAACCACATCGGCATATTGTTTTGCCTCGAAATGGGAAATCGCCATATTGTAATCTACCAACACCTTTTTTGCCTTGAAATCGCTTCTCATGCTGATGGCTTTTTGCATCAATCTATCGTCAATATTTTTGCTTGCAGAAGCATTTCCATAATCGCTCATTGCCATTGATAGGATGAATCTTGCGCTGTCCGATTGGGTTTCTAGGCAGTAATTTTCGCCCCGATAACTGACCGCTTTCTCGCAACTCGACCGCTGTTCTTGCAATAGAAATGGCAAGCAAATGAGTGCGCAAGCCACGGCCATTCTGCCTTTCCAATTGAAACCTGTGAAGGCGTGTTGCCCGTTGTAGAGCGCATTTTTGATGCCTTTCGGAATCCAATTATCCAATAAATTACTGTCCGATTTTTTGAGGAAGTGAGTCGCCAAAGCGTCTTGGTAATTGGTGCCTTTCAAGTTCTCATCCAACTCTCGCAACAACTTCCTTTTTTGGGGTTTGGTTGGATTTTGCAACAGTTCGAGTGTGAGTAAATACATGCGTTCTCTACTCAAAATGGCTTCGTTGCTTTCGTTGGCAAGCGCATTTTCTACTCGCTCGGCAATGGCTTTGGCTACTTTTTCTCTCTGCTCGGCAGAAATAATTTCCTCATCAAAAATGAGCAATTCCCGAACTCCTTCTGGAATTGCGCCTTCCTGAAACCATTTCAAACTGGTTAATTTGGTCAAATTACCAGTCGTGAGCAAGTTGCAATTGGGCGTGGAAAGTTCCTTGCCAATGAACAATGTCAAATCCCAAAAGAGTTGCGGATAGAGGCAACAGCCTGCGAGCCAAGTCATGACATCGGCTTCTGGTTTTTCTTCGCCTTCCAAAATCAAGTCTTGGAAATAGAGTTTCAGATTCTCGATTACCACCAAAGGCTCTTCCTCCAAATCAATAATGCTAAACGCTTTCTGTCCTTCAATTTGCTGGAAAACCTCTGTGTCCACCACTTCGTTGTTCTGCGCCATTTCCATCATGCCTTCCATAGTGGCGGGCAAAACTCGGAAAAGCTTTTTGAGCAAACCTTCCGACCAATTCCAAGTGCCTTTTTCTTTTGGAGTGAAAAGCGTTCGCTCTTCCCAATTGAGCAATTCTTCTGCCCAATTTTTGAGGTTTTTTCCGAGGAAATTTATCAGGAATTTGCCTGTTCCGAAAACCACTAATTTGTGGTCGATGTAATGCGTGAATAAATGATTCAAATCTACTTTCTCGTGCGCTTCTTCGCTCCAAAGTGTGCGTAAATCTTTGTTGAAATAGAATTTGGTTACATAAATATCATGTTTTACCAAAACAGTACTCATGAAATCGAACAGAAGCGATTGCTGGTTTTTTCGGGAGCTTTGGTCAATCAGCACCAAATATTTGGCTGGTTTTGCTGCTTCAGAATACACCAAATCCAGAATCCCTCCATTGGAAGCGGTGGATTTTACCGTTTTGGAAATATCGAGTTGAGGCAATAAATAGCTTTCCTCATTTCGAATTTTATCTGCCATTTCCGCAAAATCGTGTGGATATTCCACATGATAATAGACATCCAAATTCATGGACAATGCGTCCGCTTCGGCTTCGGCTTTTTCCCTCGCCAATGTTTTCAGCTTCCTGCGGAAAAGAAATGCTTCGTAAGCCAAATAGGAAAGCAATACGAAAGTGAAAATCCACCAACGCACCAAACTCACTCGGTTGTACCAAGCGGGAATGTTTACCGTGAATTTCAAATCATCTACATCTGGTGCTTCCACTTCTTTAAAGCCAAAATCGGTTCGGGAAAGCCGTTGGAGCAATTCAGGTTTCTGACGAATTGACCAAACACTATCTGTGGCAATTTCCACTTCAGAAGATGGGAAATCTCGTAAATAGGCTGGAGCCTTTATCTCCGAATTCTCGTATTTTTCTTGTTCGAGTTTTTTTTGTTTTTTGAGCTTTTTGGCTTCTTGTTCTTTGACAAATTTGTCCCACAATCGCTTTTTGTGTTCTTCCTTGCTAATCTTTCGAGCTTCTTCATTGCTGATTTCGCTACTTGTTTTATTTGTGATTTTGCTTGAAAGAGAACCTCTGGTTTGGAGTAAACTATCGCTTTCCAAATCCACTTTTATCTCTGCAAATTCTGTTTTTGGCTTGAAAACATCTTGCCCCAACCAAAAACCAAATCCTGTGGTCAAAAACAAGAATAAGAATACGAGTCGGATTTCATTTCTGCCGATTGCTTTCTGTTTGGCAATCACTTTCTCATGTTTCAGAATTCCCTGTTGCGCCCGAATTCCTTCCAATCCATAGGGATTGAACTCAGTTTGCTTTCGGGAATAATCGGCAAAAAGTTCATCGAAAATTCGGTAGAACTGATTTTGCTGTTCCGAAGTTTCCGCCAACAATGGGCAAATTGCCAACTTAATAGTTTCCTTATCGGTTTCATCATCGAAAGTTGCCAACACCAATTTAATATCCAGCAAATTATTTACTCCAATGCTGAAGCCTTCCTTTTTCAGCCTTTCCATCAGTTCATGCAAAGGCAAATATTGGTAAGATAAGCGGGTGGATTTTTCCATGAGTTTGTGGTTTAGAAAGTAGTCCAAAGTCTTAAGTCATTAGTACAAAGTTTCACAACATTCTGAATATCAAATAGTTGTTTTTTTACTCTAAAACTACTTAGGAACGGAAATTAAATAAAGTGCTACTTTTTCTTTTGTTTCTTTTTGGTCTATTCTTCGTTAAAAACCTCGCCATAGCGATGCTATGACTGCAATTTTTGCCTAGACTAGCCTCAAAAACAAACTGCAATAAAACAGTAGTTTATTTATTTCCCGTTCCTTAGGTTGAATATGTTAGTTGATATGAAAAAATATTTTCTTGAATCTAGTATTAGAACAGCTGTCATCCCGACCTTGGGAGGGAACTATTTTTTTGAGGTATTAGTATCTGTAAAAAACTCCTTTTTCTCAAACCTTGTTCCTTTCTGTACGCCTGTGCGAGAAGTGAATCTCGCACTACTAAACTATTATTGACTCTAATTCAAAATCTCACTTTGGGCTTACGACTTTGGACTAAAGACTATTCCCCTACTTCAAAAACTGTCTAATAATCTTTACATCATCTTCGTTCTTTGCCAATACGCTGTAAGTCATCAGAAGTTGATTTTTCTGTTCTTCGTTTAAAGAGGATAACTTCTCAAGTTTCTGCACGGGGAAATCCATTTGTTCTAGCAAACTTGCCCAATGCAACAATTCGGAAACGCTTGGTTTCTTTCTTTTGAGTGTTTGCCTAACTTTCAGAAAGTGTGGTAATACATATTTCCCTAAATCTTTGTTGGTAATATTCTTTCCAGCAGATTTTTTGACTACAATCTCCAACAATTCCGCTTCTGTGGGGAAATTGATATGGTAGAAAACGCATCTTCTCAAAAAAGCATCGGGCAGATTCTTTTCTGAATTGCTTGTCATCACAACTATAGGCTTTTTCGCATTCGGAGAACGATAAGAGCGGTTGATTTCAGGAATGTCGAAAGCCATATCTTCCAACACATTCAGAATATCATTGGGCAAATCTCTGGGAGCTTTATCGACCTCATCAATTAAAACTACCTTTCGCTCATTTGCCATAATTGCCTTTCCCAAAGCTTGATAGCGAATAAATTTCTCTTCTACTTCTGAATCTGTCAATACTTGGTTTTGCTTGGCGTGTACGTATTGCAAATGTTTCAGCGCATCGTATTTGTAAAATAAATCGTTGGCTACAGAAGTAGTTCTTGTGTTGAAAATCAGCGGTTTATCCTGATTGAGGGAATAAGCTAAGCTGTATGCCAACTGTGTTTTTCCTGTGCCTGGTTCGCCAGTCAGCAAAAGTGGCTTGCCCAAATGGATGGCAATGTTCACGGCACTTTTCAATGCTTTAGAAGGCTGATATAATTCGGGAGAGTTCAGCGTTTCAGCCGACTCGAAATCAGGTGTTTCCTCAATCGGTTTGCCTGTGTAAATCTCTCGGAAAGTGGTCATTCTTTAATTGTGAGGTTTGTTGTAAAGTAAGTTTAGGCAAAAATAAGATTTACTTTTTTTGGAGACGAAGAAATTGAGAGAAAATGGGGAATGCGAGTTTTTTTGGGAAATTTAATAATGTTATTACTGGTTCAAATCTGCATTCATTTTGCAGCAAAATACATTTCAAATTTCAATAAACGCATAATGTTTAATCTGTGCTTGTGGCAGAGTTGAGCGTTCGCTCGAATGATGAAAAAGTTGTAGAAAAAAGTCATAACCAAATGGAGTAAATTTCCTGAACCCTTCTGAAAAACCCAAGTACTTACCACAAATAAAATAGTTAGCCAGAAAGAGTTTGCCTCAATCTCTTCTTTGCTTTCAAGTATTCTTACTCCATTTTTGTATGAATAATCTACAATATATCTATACCTTAAACCATCTCGTAAAAGTTCTCCTACCTTAACTCCTCGTGAATACATTTCTTGGCTTTTAATCGGTAAACCTTCATGAAAATATCCCGCCCCGCTCGGTCGCAATTTTATTGCGACCGTAACCTAACTTCGCATTTCCAATGCCTTTTCACTAAAAACCGCATTCATTTTGGGGCTTACCAAAAATCAGCAAACTGAAACACGGGAAGTTCCGCTTATCAAATAAGCCGAATGAAACTCGAAAGAATTGCCCTGAAAATGAGCGGAACGGACTCGAAGAAATTGAGTTCCAATTATTTGCAAGCGTGCTTTCTTCTCATCAATTGGGGAGTTGCGAAATCCAACCAAAACTTTGTTGTTTTACTGGTTAAACCTCTAAAATAACTTCACGCCTTCTACATCTTCGGGAGTTAAATCGTAGAAAGCTTGGTGGACATTGAAAACGGGATTTCCATTGGCAATGAGTTTTTCAAAGCTGGCGTCTTCTTTCATTACGTAAGCATTTGCATTATCTGTCCAGTTGAATTTCAGCAAGTTGACTGCTTCATTTCGGAGTTTTTCATCAATGAACTCGAACAAGGATTCCACTCTTCGGTCGAAACTTCTGACCATGACATCGGCACTTCCGCTGTAAACTTTCGGGTTTCCTTCGTTGTGGAAATAGAAAATGCGGGAATGTTCTAAGAAATCGCCCACGATGGAACGGACTTCTATGTTTTCGGAAAGTCCTTTTCTGCCTGGGCGGAGACAGCAAATTCCCCGAACGACCAATTTCACTTTCACGCCCGCATTGGAAGCTCGGTAAAGTGCGCCAATCAGTTTATCATCTTGCAGGGAGTTGATTTTAATCATAATTCCCGCTGGTTTCCCTTGTCTGGAGTTGGCAGACTCTTGGTCGATGAGCTCAATCAACTGCTCACGCATATTGAGTGGTGCGGTCAGTAAATGTTCGTAACTCGTTGGTTTTGAATGTCCTGTGATGGCGTTGAAGAGTTCGGAAACATCGTGTGCATATTCTTCTTTTGCAGTCAACAAGCCTAAATCTGTGTACAATCCTGCTGTGTCTTCGTTGTAGTTTCCACTTCCCATGTGAACATAACGCACAATTTTATCGCCTTCTTTTCGGATAATGAGCAGGAGTTTTGTGTGCGTTTTCAAGGCACTCACGCCATGAATTACGAAACAGCCTAAATCCTGTAACTTCCTCGCTTCTTTCAGGTTATTTTCCTCATCGAATCGGGCTTTTACCTCGAAAAGAGCGGAGACATGTTTGCCATTTTCGGCAGCTTTAATCAAAGAAGCCGTTACTCGGGAATCTTTGGCGAGTCGGTAAATCGTCATTTTAATTCCCAATACCGATTTGTCTTCGGCAGCCGTTTCCAACAACTCCATCAGCGGGTCAATGCTGTTGTACGGATGGTGCAATAGAATATCTTGCTTGCGGATTTGTTGGAAAATATCTTCTCCAGCCACTTCTTGCATAGATAATGGAACTATTGGCGCAGGCGGAAGAGGCATTTCGTACTTGAAAGCATCGTGTTTGATGATTTGCCACAAATCAGTCAGGTCAATTAAGCCGTTGATTGTGAAAATATTGTCATCGTCAATCTTCCAAATTTCCTTGAATTTTTGCAAAATCCATTTAGAGCAAGTCGGCTCAATCTCCAACCGAACGACTCGCCCGTTCTTCGGCTTTTGAGTTTCCGCTTCAGTTCCTCAATAAATCCAGATTCCAAATCCTCACTTTCCTCTAACGTGTAATCGCCATTTCTGGTAATTCGGAAAAGGTTGGCGGAGTGAATTTCCACATTTCTGAAAAGCCGTTTCATGTTTGCCCGAATGATTTCCTCAATCGGAATGAAAACCACTTCATCGTCTCGCTCAATCTCGAAAAATCTGGGCAAATTGGTTGGCACCTGCACAAAAGTAATTTGCCTTTGGTCCTTTCCGCTAATTCCTTCTTCTAAAGTAACGACTCCGAAAATGAGCAGTTTATTCATCAGAAGCGGAAAGGTTCGGTACGCATCTGCCAACATCGGAGTCAGCAATGGGAAAACCGTTTTCTTGAAATAAGAAGAAACTTTCTTCGTTTCATCCGAACTCAAATCGCTTCAATTCCCCAATGGAAAACAGGTTTTTCTTGGTACTTGGCAGAATGGATTTCTTGAAATATCGGTATTGCTCTTTCGTGAAATCCTGCAATTCCTGATAGAGTTTCTGCTTAAAAACATCTTCTCGCATTCCCGAATAGTCGATTCGTCTGTTTGCCGTAATCCAAATAATTGTACAAACTGCCCACTCGCACCATAAAAAACTCGTCCATATTGGAAGCGCAGATTGCCAAGAATTTCATCTTCTCGAAAATATTCCGCTTCGGACTTTTCGCCTGATCCAAAACCCTGTGGTTGAATTGCACCCAACTCAAATCTCGGCTGACGAGTCTGCTGGCGTTGATTTGCGAGTTTGTTCTTTCTTCAAAAAGCATGTTTAGTAATTTTTGTGGTTCTTGGTAATCGGAAAGTGATTTCGTACAAATGAAATTAACATGAAATATCATGCTTTCAAAAGCAAAATCCCGAAAATTGGCTCGTCCTAAAAATCCTGATTAAAATTAGGTTGGATTGAATGGATTCCCAAGTGTTTGAGCGCATTTATTGGGAAATCTTCTGCGGAAAACTCTGACAGGGTTCAAAACACTGTCAG
Source organism: uncultured Cytophagales bacterium (assembly GCA_963729615.1). GTDB lineage: Bacteria > Bacteroidota > Bacteroidia > Cytophagales > Flammeovirgaceae > JBLIFI01. The sequence continues at coordinate 420,465 of CAVSOI010000003.1, read as the reverse complement.
AGTTAAGAGATTTGATTGAATTATATAAAATTCGCTCCTTTTTCTTTGTCGAAGGCGACCTCCGTTTCTTCCTCTTTTCTTCATTTCTTTGAGAATCGCCATTGAAAACCCCCGAACCATGCCTTCAATTCCCATCATTATGAAAATTCGGTTCATCCAACTCAAAAGAATGCTTTTGGAGTTAGGAATCATCTATTTCCTGCTTTTTATGGCAGTAGTTTTCATATTGGGAACGCAGTTTTCGGCATTGGCAGATTCACCTTGGTTTTCTGCTGTTCTCTCTTTCCAACTAATTCTATCAATCCACCTAAGGAACGGAAATTAAATAAAGTGCTACTTTTTCTCTCGTTTCTTCTTGACCTATTCTTCATTAAAAAAGTTTGCCATAGCGGTGCTATGCCAAACTTTTTTGCCTAGACTAGCTCTAAAAATAAACTTCAATAAAATAGTAGTTTATTTATTTCCCGTTCCTAAGTAGAAAAGACAAGCAATTTTTGGAGTCTATTTTCCCCAAATCTAGGCAAATTTATTGGGCAGAATATGGCTTGCTGAGTTTACCCATTTTGGTATTTCTGCTCTTCAAATTGGAGTGGATTGTTTTCCCAATCTATTTAGCAGCCATTTTCTTTATTCCATTCATTCGGTTCAGCATTCGAGTCAGCAGAACGAAATTACTTTTCCCGACTAATTGGTTGGCAAAAAACAACTTTGAATGGCGGTCGGGAATGAAAAAAGCAGGTTGGATGTTGCTATTTCTCCAAGTTGTAAGCATCATTTGCATGCCTTACGGTCTCAAATTCGCTTGGCTTTTGGCTGGAGTGGGAACTCTGTTTGTCATCAGCAGTTTCTACACAAAATTTGAACCTCGCACTTTTTTGGAAGCAACAGAACTCTCGCCAAGGCAGTTTTTGTTAAGCAAAATCAAAGCTCATTATTGGAGTTTGCTGATTGTGCTTGCGCCAGTTTTGACTTGCCAACTCGCATTCTATCCGAAAAGTAGTGTGTTCGTATTCCCGTTTCTGCTTGTGGCTTTTATGATTATCTCCGCACTCATTATTACCAAATATGCATCTATGAACCCAATTCAGAAGCAGGAAGTGCCTTCCAAATCATCTACGCAATTTTTGTTGGCGGAATTATTTTGCCTATTTTTCTTTTCGTTCCCTTGTTTTTCATTGTACGTAAATATCCGAGAGCGGTGGGGAATTTAGAAGAGTATTTGTAAATGATAATAAAAGAGTTTCGAGTTTGGAAACTCGTAGCAGAGTTGAGTCAAGGTTTGGAAACCTTGACTAGCCTAGTGCATCAAATCCTAAGTTCGTGTTGTTATTTTTGTTTCTCACCGACATTTCCCACCCTTAAAATTGACTTTTGGTATTTATTGTGTAATTACACTTAATTGCTAAAAAACATAACTATTCAAATACTAAGTGCTTTTTCCGAATATCCTGAACTACTGAAACTCATTTCGCAAAGCGACTAGCTGGCGGTGTGCATTTTCGCTCCCGCCAGTCTAGTAAGCGAGAAAACAACGAACCCAAAAGCTTTTCAACAATTCCCGAATATCGGGGTCCGACCTTCGGCAGGTGCAGAAAAAGCACACTGCCGAGTTCTCAATCCGCCAATAAAATTGTATCTAAAAAATACAATTTCTCTAAAAAAAGGGTGGGAAATGTCGGTTCTTATTTCCTTCTACTGCATTAAAATTCTTAGCCATAGCTATGGCTATGCCTGCAAATTTTGCTTTGCAAAAGAAAATAATATTCCAAAAAATTACAGACACTAACTTAGAACTCAATGCACTAGTCAATCTTTCAATTCGTCAATTTGCTATTTCACAAATTCGACAATCCTCTTCACTCTCCGTACATTTTGGAAATATCTACATTGAACCTCTCCACCAAATCCTGTGTGAATGAATTGATGATTTGCTCTTCTTCCGGGTCAATTCCGTGGCTGGCTTTGGCAATTTTCTTCATCACATCCAAGAACTCTGCATATTCTGCCGAAGCTCCATTGTTTTTGCAGTAGTCAATCACCTTTTTGTAAACCTCTTCCACCGAAGCGTTTCGGTTTTTCTCATAATTGAAAGACCACCGAATTTCCGAAGCCCACGGATGTCCTTCCAGAATCTCGTTCAGTTTGGAAACCTCCTCTTCCTGCACAATTCCATCTGCCTTGGCGACTGCATAAATCAGTTCGCCCATGATTTCGTACATTTTCTCTTTTTCGCTAGACATAGATTAGTATTGAGTAGTGAGTATCAGGTGGTTTGCCAATAATGAGTTACCTAATACATATTTTTTAAGTGCAATTACAGAATTTAATAGCACAACGTTTGGATATGTTAAAAAGTGAATAAAATATTTTTTTATGAATTATGAGTTTGCGGATTAAGTAAAAAGCATGATTTAGCTTCACACTTTTTTTCATTTGCAAATTACTAACATTTCATATTCGCTAATTCTTTCATCATCGCATCGCAAATTACCAAATCATTGAGTAGTGAGTATCCGGTAAATCAAGACAAAAAACGATTACCAATACAATTTTTGAATGCAATTATAGACTTTATCTAAGAGTTTGGATATTCAAAATCAGTGTAATTTATAATTATTCAGGATGTTTTCGGTTAAGTGAAAAGCATGATTTGGCTCCACACTATTGTTTCATTTGCAAATTCTAACATTTCCAAACTCGCTAATTCGTTTCGTCATCGCATCAACAAATTACCACATCATTCTTACCATTCAATCTCTTCTTTTCCTTTAGATTTCAAATATTCGTTGGCTTTACCGAAATGTTTGATTCCGAAAAAGCCTTTCTGCGCGACAAATGGTGATGGATGTGCCGATTCCAAAACCAAATGTTTTTCCTTGGTCAATTACGGCTCCTTTCTGTTGCGCATATTTCCCCCAAAGCATAAAAACCACTCCTTCTTTTTGGTCGGAGACGGTTTTGATCACGGCATCTGTAAAAGTTTCCCAACCTTTTTTCTGATGAGAGCCTGGCGTGGCAGAACGGACTGTCAGATATCGAATTCAACAATAAAACTCCTTGCTCTGCCCAACGTTCTAAATTACCACTTTTCGGAATTTCCTTTCCTAAATCATCATTTATTTCCTTAAAAATATTTTGGAGCGATGGGGGAATTCTCACGCCATCGCTCACAGAGAAACTCAATCCATTTGCCTGCCCTTTTCCATGGTAAGGGTCTTGCCCCAAAATTACGACTTTCGTGTTATCAAAACTGCATTTCTCAAACGCATTGAAAATCAGTTTCCCAGGCGGATAAACCACATTGTTCTGAATGTCTTCTTTAATAAACTCCGTCAATGATTTGAAATATTCCTTTTCAAACTCTGGTTCGAGTTCCTTTTTCCAAGATTCGGCAATTTTAACGCTCATAATTTCAGTTGGTTAGGTTTTGAGAATGGTTTGAGATTTCAACCAACTTAGTAAATAGTTTGTTTGTTGGAGTTGTGATAAGTAGCAAGATATAAGTATCATGTATCAAGAAAATATACAATTATCTAAGCTCATTCTTGTTCCTTACTTATTAGAGACCCCAATTATGAGTTATGTATTTGATAAGTACAATTATGGATTGGGGAAATTAAAACAGGGTGGCCTGGCCATTAAAAATTAAGAATGAAGAATGATTTAAGTATTTGGTAATCAGTATTTTGATTTTATGAGTTCCGTTAAATTATTGTCATATAATTTTTGATTAAATCTAAAAAAAGTACAATATAGCAAATCTTAATTTTTGACTACTCTAAAAATAACACGGTTAAGTATCTGAAAAACAAAGGTTTAAACCCATTATTCGGGTTAGAGATTATAAACACTAATTTATTACGTGTCCAACGTCTGGGGTCTTACCCTCGGCAGGGCTTGCCTTACAAATTCAGAATCGCCCAGAAACAGCCTTTCGCCACTTCTGCCATTTTCTCATAATCCAAAGTTTCTGGCGTGTCTGAAGTTTGGTGGTAGTTTGGATTTCGGAAGAATGAAGTATCGGTAATCATCACGGCAGGGAAATCGAAATGCCAATAATTTCTGTGGTCAGAGAAATCAATTCCCCTCAATCCTTTTGGGGCGTTGATGGATTCCACAGGAACAGTTCCGCCAGACTTCATGTATTTCTTGAAATGCCGAGTCAATTTCCCCTCGCCCAATTGCCCAACTACGGTAATGAAGTTTCCTTTGGTCGGATAAATTGCTTTGAGTGCGCCAATCGGGTAGCTTTGAGATTTTGGCTCGTCAGAAAAATAGCCAATCATTTCCAAGCAAACCATCGCTTTCACTTTCACGCCCGCTTTCGACAAGGATTCTGCATGAATGTAACTTCCCATTTTCTTGCTTCGGAAAAATGGAGGTTCTTCCAATGAATAAGCAACTAATTCCACTCGGGTTTTGAGTTGGGATTCGTGTTTTTTGAGCAACTCGGCAATTGCCAACAATCCTGCTACGGCACTTCCGTTGTCATCTGCGCCAGCTTGGTCTCCGCAAACATCGTAATGTGCGCCAACTACAATTACTTCCTCGGTTTTTGGACCAATTCGGGCGATGATGTTTTTGTGGGGAATTCGTTTGGCTTCGTAGTTCTGCAATTCCGTTTCGTAACCCATTCCCTCTAACCTTTCTTGCACAAAATCGGCCGCTTTGTTCAGCATCGGCTGATTCTCGAAGTTTCTGGGAAAGCAACTATCAGCCAAATAATACACATCAGCCTTCATTTGCTCAGGGCTGACTTCAAGATTTCTAGGCTTTGCTGGGAGTTCTCCAATAATTGGGCTGGAGATATAGAAAGCGGAAATTGCTAGGAAAATTGAAATTCCAACTGTAAGATAAATTGACCACATGAATAAATGTACGATTTTAGATTTACGATGTACGATGTACGATTTGTCTTTTTTCAAAATTCTTTGTTTTACTATTTGTGCAACTCAATAAGTATCAAGTAACAAGTATCAAGTATCATCATAGCACTTACATACTATGCTAAATGCATTCCGTTTCTTTAGGGTTTTTCATTCCAACGAAACGGAATAACATCAGTTTAGGAAATGAGTCCTAGGTGTAAGAAGTCTATCTATTGTAATTTTCTTAGTACATGATAAAAAACAGAGTGAATCCCTCGGAGTGGTCTTTTTAGACCCTGCGAGTGGTTGAACGATTGATTTTGTAAGCTCAGAATAAAAATTCTCATGTACTGAGGTATTTTCCAAGCCATTGTTGGTCTTAGCTTATGAAAGATTTTGCTTATCAATCAGGCTTCTATTTTACTTAAAAACCATTCGCAACAATCTACCAATTTCGTAGCGAGACCAACAACATTATTGCGATGAAACTTGTTGGTCTCGTCAACTTCTGAAAGTTGCTATGCTTTCTAAATCCTATTTGGTTTTATGAAATCGGACACTTGATTTATGTAATGGCTAAGACCAACAGGGGCGTAAACATAATCTAATTTCTATCGTTTTCGGATTTGTGCGAGAAGGGACTCTCGCACTACTGAAAATGAATTTTTCAAAAAGATATTTGCTATTCAAAAAGTCTTTTATTCTGCTCAATCACTTCTTCATCCATTACCTCGTCAATTACGAACTGGCGAGCAGATTCTGCCATCTGATTGTATTTTTCGGAATCCATGTCTCTTGCTTCTTCAATGGCTTTGGCAAAACCTTGTTCATCTTCAATGGGAATATCCCAACCAATATTTTTCTGTTGGAGATTGCGCCACGGAGTTTGGTCGGAAATAATTACTGGGCAACGATTTGCCAAGGATTCTATGATGGCATGCCCGTAATTCTCATTTTGCGTAAAAAGCAACATAAAATGGTATTCCGAAAGCTTTTCTGGTAAATCATAAAAGGGAATTGCGCCCAAATAATTGATTTCTATGTGTTTGGATTCAGCAATTACTTTTCCACATTCCAACCAATATGCTGCTTCGTCAATTGGGCCAATAATATCGAATCTGATTTTTCCCTTTTGAGCTGTGGTATTCTTCAGGATTTTCAGCATTCCCAATAGATTTTTCTTTTGGGCAATCCGAGAGAGGAAAAAGAAGTTGACAGCTCCTTTTTGCTTTTCTACTTTGGTTGGAATTAGCTTCGGTAAAGTGGCAATATTTTGTGCGATTTTAACCTTGGCTTTCTTTCCGAAAACAGCTTCAATTTCCTTTTTCTCCAACTCGGTAGAAGCGTGCCAAAGCATATTTTTGTATAATCCCAAAAATTTGGAAGCTTTGAGAAAGGTCATTTTCTTGGATTTCTTGATTTCCAAAGCTCCTTTTCCGAGCATGCCTCTTGGGGCAAGCACTTTTTTCGGATTTTGCTTTCCGAATTTCAGCGCAACAAGCGGAAAAATGGTAAATCTCGCAGAAAACAAACTATTAAAATACACCGTATCGTAATTCTTCTCCTTCAAAAGTAGCTGAAATCCTTTCACAGATATTTTCTACAGACGACAAGTACATGACTTTATAGCCTTTCGTCTCAATCCAAACATTGAATTCTATGTTCCGATAAGTCTCAGTTTCGCCATGGTCTTTATTAGAAGTAACAATATGAATATCAAATACTTCTAAAAGACTTTCGGCAATGTTTGCTACCGAACGAATTGGACCGCCCGCTTTGTAGCCAGGCAGAAACCAATCTACAAAAATGAGTATTTTCCTACGCTTCAATTCCATGTTTCTCCATCCAGTTTTCTAAAACAATGAGAGGCCACAATCGAGACCAAGTGACAGAAGGATTTCCTGTCAGAAACTCATTCCATAACTTTTTCAACTCACCTCCTTCAAAAATATCTCTTTTTGCCAAGTTGTTGATACTTGTCTCCGCCATGCTTTTCATTTCATTTTTGAGCCAATCTTCCCACGGTAAAACGAAACCCATTTTTGGTCGGTTCACTACTTCACTTGGCAATAAATCTCCCAAACTGTCAATCAGCAATCTTTTTGGAGAATGCGGGAATTTATGTGAGTCGGAAATTCCCAAGAGCCAACTCCACCAACTCATGGTCGAGGAAAGGAACTCGAACTTCCAAAGCACTTGCCATGCTCATTTGGTCAGTATCTCGCAGAAGTACATTTTGCATATAAGTCTGCATTTCCAAAATCGAAATTTGGCTCAAAAATGGTAATTTCCCATTGAAATTCAGCTTTTCCACCAAAGCTTGAACTGCATTTTTGGGCAATTGCTTGTTTGTGAGCAACTGCCGAATTGAATTATCCAACAAAACCTGCCTTGTGATTGGGTAAGTATTGGAAAGTCCGAAATTATCTGACTCCAACAACTCACTTATTTTGTTTGAAGAAATGCTAGGCTTGAATTTTCGCAATCCAAAACCTGCCAATTGTCTCATGGGTTTGGGGAAATTGGTAATCCAATTTTTGCTTGCCAAACTCGGAAGCCGTTTAAAAACATCGTAGCCTGCAAAAAGTTCGTCTCCACCCAATCCAGAAAGTGCCATGGTTACGCCCGCTTCTTTGGTTACTTTTGAGACAATAAATGAGTTTGGCCCGTCTCCACTTGGGTGGTCGATTGCGTTAAGTGCCAATGGGATTTCGGTCAAAAAGTCTTCTGGAGTCAGCTTGATTTCGTGGTGGTCGGTGTTGAATTTTTTGGCGATGATTTGCGCATATTTTGCCTCGCTAAACTCCGCCTCATCGAAAGTAACGGAAAAGGTTTTGGTTTGCGTATTGGAAATTTGGCTCATCGCCCCAACAATTGCGCTCGAATCAATTCCGCCAGAGAGGAATGCGCCAAAGGGAACATCTGCCACCAATCGCCTTTCAACCGCTTTGTAGAATTCCTCTTTTACTAAACTCTTTACTGCTTCGTAGCTTTCGGGAATCTCTTTTTTGTAGTTGGATTGAGGATTCCAATACTCGTGAATGCTCAATTCTCCATTTTTGAAAAGCATGAAACTGCCCGATGGCAAAACTTTCACATTTTGGAGAATGGTGTTTGGTGCATGAACCGTTTGGTAGCGCAGATAATCTGCCAAACTATTCTTATCCAATTTTCTAGGCACAAGCTCACTTGCTAACAGTCCTCTGATTTCCGAAGAAAACAGAAACTGAAAGTCCGTTTTATAGTAGTAAAGCGGTTTGATTCCGATTCGGTCTCGGGCAATGAAAATCTCTTCAGTTTCTTTGTCATAAATGGCGAAGGCAAACATTCCGTTCAGCTTTTGGAGACAGTCTTTTCCCCATTTCTGGTAAGCTACCAAAAGTACTTCCGTGTCAGTTCCCGATTGGTAATTGTGTTCTCCAATCTCCGCCTTCAGCTCTTTGAAATTATAAATCTCGCCATTGAAAACAATTGCCAAACGTCCATCTTCGCTGAAAAAAGGTTGTTTTCCTGCATCCGACAAATCAATAATAGAAAGCCTACGATGCCCTAAAGCTACTTTCTCGTGTTGGAAATCGCCTGCGCTATTCGGGCCACGATGGGCAATAGCATCGTTCATTTGCCCAATCCGAGCAGAAAAATCAATACTTTGAGAAGAATAGAGTCCGTTTATGCCACACATGGAGGGAATTGAGAATTAAGAATGAAGAATTGAGAATGATGAGAGGTTCTAATCAGTAATTTAGTTCAATAAAGCCATGAGTGTAGATGCCCATTTTTTTGGAGTTATTTGATTTCCGAGTTCATGACTTTTCGCAGACATTTCTTTGAATGAGTTTTCATCCAAAGAAGTCATTTTTTTTAAGCAATCTTTCAGTTCGTGCGTATGTTTGGCGTTGAAAAGGAATCCATTTTTATCCTCTTCCAAAAAAGCTGTTGAAGCACCAACTTCTCTACTGCAAATTAGCGGGAAACCCGCTGTGGCAAATTCATGCACAACCACTCCCCACGGTTCATAATGAGAGGGCAAAACCAATACACTAGTTTGATTGATATAAGATGCCATTTGTTTGGGTTGCACAAAGCCAAAGTGTTTTATCTTAGGATGTTCGGGCAAATTGCCTTCTAACTTCCCAGTTCCCAATCCCCAAAGTTCCCAGTCGTTTGGAGATTGATTTTGCAATGCAATGAATGCTTCGCACAAGTCTGAAATGCCTTTTTGAGGAATGTATCTGCCCACATAGAGGAATTTCTTCGGGAAATTATCCTGCTTTGACTTCTCGGAATAAAACTTAGAGAAATAGTCAACATCAGCAGAATAATAGCCTTCTAAAAGTTTGGTGCCTTTAAAACCCAATTTTTCAGCATATATTTTTTGCTGATTTCCGGCTACCCAAGCGTGTGAGAAGTATTTTTGAATGGTAAAAGGGCTTATCAAAGTGGCAATTCTTTGCTTTAAGCTACCGTTCCACTTGTTGTCCATTCCAAAAACAACCGGTATTCTATTTTTGTATGATTTGCAGATTTTTACGTAACCTTTGTCCATCCAACCTGCTGAAAATATCAAATCAGGGTTTATATTTTCAGCTAAATTCAATAATTCTTCATTAGTATAATCAGACCTTTCGTAAAGTTTGATTCTATTGTCCACTTGGAACTCGAAGGGTGCTTCTGCATTCTTTTGCCATTTTACCAAATGTACTTCTGCATCGTGACTTTCTACTAAAGCATGCAGGCACGTTATGAAGTATTGGGCAATTTCTGAAGTAAAGGAATAGAATTCGGTTCATCAACTATCTGTTTTAAACGCTTGGTAAAAACGAGCCTGCTTGCTGTTTTCAGGCAGTCTCAAATCCTTTTTTCACATGCTTTTCATCTTGCAAAGATACTAAAATGAATATGAGAACTATTGTAAACGGATTCAGCGATCCTACTAACCAAGATTCGAAGAAGGAAGAAAAAAGAATACTGAACATAATTGGAAAGCACAATTGGCTACTCCAGCACCTTTTGAATTGCTTGAACCATGCTATTAGAAATAAAATCAATCCTATCAGACCCGTATCTAACCAAGCGGTTATGTATGAATTGTGTGCATTGCCGACATGATTTAGTGCTATTAACTCCTCGAAATTCTTGTAATAAAAGTAGTTTGTATAATTAAATCCTTTACCTATGATATACCATTCTTTCTTTATTTCTTCCCAACCATAACTCAACCCCACTGTTCTTCCGCCAGCTTCTCTCAAAGACTCTAACCTAGCGTAGTCCTCAAGGTTGAGTGCAAGGGCTATAAGTTCTATATTATCTATAATCAACTGCATTGAAATTGCAGCTATAATAGTTACAAAGATACCAGACAGCAGTTGGATTTTCATTTTATAGAAAAGCAAGAGAATAGCTATTGCAACCAGCGCAGTTTGAGAAGAACATTTCAGGAGCGAGACCACTACTACTCCTGAAACAAATATAAGAATCCATCTATGGTTCAGAATAGTTTTTTTCTGTTTTCTGATTACTAGTAAAACTGCCACAAACAAAGTAATGAAAATACCTAAACCGTTTGGGTTACCGAACCAACCTCTGTACCTTCCGCTCAGATTAGTTATGATAGGGTTTACGTAATTCAGCAATAATGAAGATAGAAGCAGTACGAAAACAGCAATAATCACTTTGTTATATAAGCCACTTTCTGATTGCCTTTTGCCAAGAATAACTATTATTGGCACGCTCCAAAGCAACAGTAGGTATGATATAGTTTTATATATGCCTGAAAAAATAATTGAACTCGGACTGAAAACTAGAGAGAAAAATGCAATGAATAAAAATAAGACAAAGCTAGAAAAAAAAGGATGAACAAGTTGTATTTTAAAGTTTCGTCTATTCAGATAAAGAAACAGTGATACCACAACTACGATTACAGGTTTCAAAGCCGTTGGAAAACCAGAACCGAATATCCTATTGTCTGACATGACGAACAAAAACAATAGTCCTACAAATATATTGGAGAACTGCCTTTTCTTAATGAAAAATAGAAAGCTTAATGGCACGAAAAGATAGCCAGCAACGGGCAGGTAGAGACCCGCAAGAAACCAAGAAGACAGTATCAATAGGAGTTGTTTTTCCTTCCTTATTTCCCTAATCAAACTCCGCATAAATAAAGTTACAAGCGTAAATCAATCTATTGAATTGGCAAACTTAGGAACGGGAAATAAATAAACTACTATTTTATTGAAGTTTATTTTTTGAGCTAGTCTAGGCAAAAAAGTTTGGCATAGCACCGCTATTGCAAACTTTTTTAACGAAGAATAGGTCAAAAAGAAACGAGATAAAAAGTAGCACTTTATTTAATTTCCGTTCCTTAGGAAAACTTGCGACTGTAAGCAATCAGAATGCTTTCTTTTACTCTTTCGTGAACCAATCCCTAAATTTGAGTTGGGTCTGTAGAACTTAATAGTCAGGAAAAAATCTTGAATCCATTCATTTTTTTTCGCTTATCTTGCCATCAAACACCTGAACAAACAGTCAATGAACTCATCGCAACCCATCGGGATATTTGACAGTGGCATAGGCGGACTGACGGTTGCCCAAGCCATTCGTGAAAAACTGCCCAACGAAAATATCATTTATTTCGGAGATACTGCGCACCTTCCTTATGGCGATAAATCTAGCCATGCCATTCAGGCTTATGCCATCAAAATTTGCGATTTCCTATTGAAAAAACATTGTAAAACAATCCTAATTGCCTGTAATTCAGCATCTGCTGCCGCTTACGAACTCGTGAAGGAATATACCGCAAGCAGGGCAAAAGTCCTCAATGTGATTGACCCCGTGGTGGATTTTGTGTCATCGGAGTTTTCCAATAAGAAAATTGGATTGATTGGCACAAGGGCAACCGTTCAGTCGGGAGCCTACAGGAAAAAAATCAAAGCAAAAACACAGGGAATTGATTTGAAATCAGTGGCAACTCCACTACTTGCTTCTATGATTGAGGAGGGTTTTTTCAACAATTCAATCAGCAAAGTGGTTATTGAGAAATACCTTTCCAACAAAAAATTGGCAGGAATTGAAGGCCTAATTCTTGCCTGTACGCATTATCCGCTCATCAAAACTGACATTCAGAAATTTTATGGAAACTCAATAGAAATTATTGATGGAAGCTCGATTGTAGCAACTGCTTTGGAACGCTATCTCAACCAAACGAGTCTAAGAAATCCACAAGAAGAAAAAGGAAAGATGCAATTTTTTGTTTCCGATTTTACGCAATCCTTCGAAGCCTCCAGCAAGTTGTTTTTCGAAGAAAAAATTGACTTGGTTGAATATCCGCTTTGGGAATAGGAACAAGTTCAGAATAGAAAAATAGTAGGATAGTAAAGTGTTCGGTTTCGGCTTTTTTGCATAAAGTCGAGTTCCCATAATTGATGTCCGCTGAATAAACAATATCGAGACTCAAAACAAACCAAATCATGCCCCCAAAAGAGACTCCTTTCGTTTCCATACTCGTTGCCGCCAGAAATGAGCAGGACAATATTGGGGTTTGCCTAGATGCACTCGACCAAATCAGATATCCGAAAGATTGCTACGAGGTTTGGATTGGGAATGATGATTCTGAAGACGAAACCGAGGAAATCATTCGGGAATTCGTTGCCGACAAGTCAAACTTCCACCTTCTGAATATCACCGAGAACATAGGAAATGCCAAAGGAAAGGCAAATGTTTTGGCGCAACTCGCTCAAAATGCCAAAGGAACGTTTTTATTGATGACAGATGCAGACGTTGCCGTTCCCAAAAGTTGGATTGATGGAATGATTGAGAATTATGAAGAGGGAATCGGGATTATGACAGGTTGCACGTTGGCACAACCAAGTAGTTTTATTGCCAGATTGGAGTCGATTGATTGGATTTATGCACTTTCACTCATCAAAGGTGCTTCGCATACTGGCGTGGGTTTGACCGCCATGGGAAACAACATGTTGGTTTTGAAAGACGCTTACGAGCAAGTTGGAGGCTATGAAACAATCCCATTTTCGCTGACCGAAGACCATGAGCTTTTCAAGGCGATTACGCAACAAGGCTGGCAGTTCAAGCAAGTGATGCAACCTGAAATTACTGCGGAAACCGTTTCTGCAGAAAGCTTTTTAGAACTCTTGCATCAACGGAAAAGATGGGTTCATGGAGCAATTCAGGCACCATGGTATATTTTGATTGTACTCACTTTGCAGGCAATGTTTCTTCCTATTTTGGTTGGATTGTACTTATTCTCGCCTCTTTTAGCGTATGGAATTTGGTGGATAAAGTTTTCCACGCAAAGTATTATTGCAGGAAACGGAATTTTCCAAATCAGAAGAACCAATCTACTTATTTATATCATTCCCTACGAATTCTATAACCTTATAGTGTCTTTCATAACAGTTATTTTCTACCTTTTGCCCATAAAAGTGCGCTGGAAAGGCAGAGTTTATTGATTTCAGAGATGAACTCCTGTTAGCTTCCTGCTCTTGCGCCTTTCAAAAGAAGAGTTAACTTGCATATCTGAAAAAATTAAAGTCAAAGTAGATGTCAATTATAAAGCAGGTTGAGAATAGCATAGATTTAGAATCATGTATCGAGCATCTCCAAACTGTGCCCGAATTCGGAATTGATTTGGAATTCGATAAAAACAGGTTTCGTTATGGATTCAACCTTTGCCTGATGCAGATTTTTTCTGGGAAGATTTGCTTCATTATCGACCCTTTGAGCGAAGGCTTGGAGATTGAGAAAATTTTCCCAACTCTGGAAAACCCAGCCATTCAGAAAATCACTTTTGCCTTCGGGGAAGATTTGAGATTGTTGCATTCTTTAGATTGTTTCCCCAAAAACATTTACGATACCGCCACGGCAATCAAACTGCTGAATTACCCTCAAAAGTCGCTCTCTTTCATGCTCAACGAGATTTTGGAGATTCCCGAAGGAGCATCTTCCCAAATGAGCAACTGGTTCAAAAGACCACTTACCGAAAAGCAAGTCGAATATGCCGCAGAAGACGTTCTGCACTTGTTGAAACTCAAAAGAGAGTTAGATAATCAGGCAGAAGCCAAGGGGATTTCCGATTGGGTGGCGCAGGAAAATGCTATTTTGAGCCAAGTCGATTATTCAGATGCTGATGACAATACGATTTATCGGAAAAAAGACAAAAAGGAGTTGACGCAACACGAATGGTATTTGATGAAAGCATTGATTGATTTCAGGGAAACCATCGCCAAAAAATACAACAAACCTTCGCACCAAATTGTCAGCAACGATATACTGAAAGCCTATGCACAAAACCCAGCTAGGGCAAAAAATTGGGAATTTGAAAGAGGCGTCTTTCGAGGAATAAAAAATGGCTCGTATCAGAACAAAATTGTCAAGCTATTACAAGAAGCTTCGAATGAGGCAAAAAACCAAGGACTTTCGCAAACTGACTCCGCCCTTGGGAAATTGAGTAGGGAAGATTACAACAAGTTCAGGGAATTTTCGTGAGCGGGAGGAAGAATTGAAAGCAACCGTTTTTAAACCAATTCAGCAAGAAATTGCCAAGGATTATGGAGAAAATACTGCTTTCTTTGTTTTAAGCAATAAATTCATGTCGAGCGTGATTGCAAAAAGAGTAGAGTTTTTTCCTAAATATAAAGCACATTTGCTTATCAAATATGCCGAAAAATTAAACTTAGATGTAAGCGAGTTTTTGGAGGACATTTAAAGAGGAAGGAAGAAGGAAGCAAGAGAAAAGACTAAAATTCTTTCTTCCTTCTTCCTTCTTCCTTCTTCCTTCTTCGAGATTCAGATTAGTAAACCTCATTCCACAATCAGATTAAACCCATGACATTAAACTACATTTGGGTCAGTTTCTTTCTTCTTGCATTCATCGTTGCTCTTTTCAAACTCATTGTCTTTCAGGATTATGATATTTTCTCCCGATTGGTAAAAGCTACTTTCGACTCTTCGGAAACTGCTTTTACGATTTCTCTCGGCCTGACTGGCGTACTCACGCTCTGGCTAGGATTGATGCGAATTGCCGAGAAATCGGGAATTATTGGCGTTCTGACTTTCCTGCTCGGACCACTTTTCAAGAATCTTTTTCCTGATATCCCGCTGAAGCACAGGGCAATGATGCCAATTATGATGAATTTTGCTGCCAATATGCTCGGTTTGGACAATGCAGCAACTCCATTGGGTTTGAAAGCCATGCAGGAAATGCAAAAACTCAATCCAGAAAAAGACACTGCCACCAATGCCCAAATCATGTTTTTGGTGCTCAACACTTCTGGCTTGACTTTGATTCCCATTTCGGTAATCATGTATCGAGTTCAGGCAGGAGCGACTCATCCTTCCGATGTTTTCATTCCCATTCTGGTCGCCACACTTTGCTCTACTCTGGGTGGATTGCTCATTGTGTCAGCCTATCAGAAAGTGAATATATTCAAGCCAGTTGTTTTGGCTTACATTCTAGGAATTATTGGCGTGATTGCAGGTATCACATTGGCTTTCAATAGGTTGCCAGAAAATAGAGTTACGGAAATCTCCACACTAGTAAGCAATTTCATTCTGTTCTCAACCATTGTAGCTTTTATAGTAATGGCAGTTGTGCGGAAAGTAAATGCCTACGAATATTTTATTGAAGGAGCGAAAGAAGGCTTTCAGATTGCCGTCAAAATCATTCCTTTTTTGGTTGCCATGCTTGTTGCCATTGCCGTTTTCAGGGCTTCGGGCGGTATGGATTTAATTATTGGTGGAATTCGCTGGTTCGTAAACCTATTCGGACTCGATACTCGTTTTGTGGACGGTTTGCCAACTGCGCTGATGAAACCATTGAGCGGAAGTGGCGCAAGAGGCATGATGGTTGAAGCAATGGACAACTTTGGGGCGGATACTTTTGTAGGCAGAATGGTTTGCGTATTGCAAGGCTCAACTGATACTACCTTATATGTAATTGCCGTTTATTTCGGTTCAGTCAGCATCCGAAACACTCGCTACGCAATTACCTGCGGGCTTTTTGCTGATTTCGTGGGAATTATTGCGGCAATTTTTATCAGTTATTTGTTTTTTGGGTAGGAGTATGTTTGAATTGACGAAATAGTGAGTTGGCGAATTGCAGATTTGCATACTCATCACACTTCCGTTTAGGAAAATAGAAATTGAATTGAATTGAAAAACTTGAAGAATGGTAACATGCTTCATCTCATATTTTAAGATTATTCCTCTTCCTCGAAAATTACTTTGCTATACACATCTGCCAAGGGCAAGTCAATTTCCAGAGAATAAAGTGGAAGAATTTCCTCCGCTCCTTTTGCTTCTGCCAATTGCCAAATCCCTTGCTCGTTTTTGGAAAATGATTCTATATGCGCTGTTTTCTGCGAGACCAATACATATTCTTGCAGAGAGGGAATGGTTCGGTACATGGCAAATTTTTCTCCTCGGTCATAAGATTCCGTACTTTTAGAAAGTACTTCTACAATTAGGGTCGGGTTGAGAATGATGTCTTTCCGATTTCCCTCAAACCTTGGTTTCCCGCAAATGACCAAACCATCTGGATAGTAATAATGATTTACTTTTTGGGCGGAAACCTTCACATCGCTTGTTGATGCAATGCAATTCCTGTTTTTCAACTGACTATTTATAGACGAAATGGTATTCGCTGAAATCACGCCATGATTCCATGTTCCACCTGCCATTGATACGATGTAGCCATCGTGGTATTCGTGCTTTTCTTGGCTTTCGTCTTCAAAAGTCAAGTAATCTACGGTGGAGTAAAGGAGTTTTTCTGCTGCGCCCATAATTCGATTGAGATTTGTGATTAACCCAAAGATACGGAATTTATATGATTTTGGCTGGAGCGAACCGCATTCAGTTTTGGGGAAGAGAAAAGGGAAATAGCATGACGATTTCCCAAAAAAATTGAAAACTCGGCAATAGTTTTACTAAGGTTCTTCTTCCTCAAAAATTACTTTGCTATACACATCTGCCAAGGGCAAGTCAATTTCCAGAGAATAAAGTGGAAGAATTTCCTCCGCTCCTTTTGCTTCTGCGAGTTGCCAAATTCCTTGTTCGTTTTTGGAAAAAGATTCAATATGTGCTTTGTTTTGTGAAACCAGCACATATTCTTGCAAAGAGGGAATGGTTCGGTACATGGCAAATTTTTCTCCTCGGTCATAAGATTCCGTACTTTTAGAAAGTACTTCTACAATTAGGGTCGGGTTGAGAATGATGTCCTTCCGATTTCCCTCAAACCTTGGTTTCCCGCAAATGACCAAACCATCTGGATAGTAATAATTATTTACTTTTTGAGCGGAAACTTTTAAATCGCTGTTGTACGAACGGCAATTTTTGTTTTTGAGCAAAGCAAACAAACTTCCGCCTATGTTCGAGCTTATCAAGCTATGTGTTTCTGTTCCACCTGCCATGGAAACAATGTAGCCATCGTGGTATTCGTGCTTTTCTTGGCTTTCGTCTTCAAAGGTCAAGTAATCTACGATAGAGTGAAGGAGTTTTTCTGCTGCGCCCATAATTCGATTGAGATTTGTGATTACTCAAAGATACGGAATTTCTATGATTTTGGTTGGAGTGAACCGCATTCAATTTTGGGGAAAGGAAAGAGAAATCAGGCAGAACAATTTTCCAAAAAGATGAAACCTCGGCAGTGGTTACGGATTGGTTTAACTACCAAGATTCGGTTCTTACTTCTAATTTTACCAAGTTGAAAATTGCTAATCCTGCCGATGGTTGAATGAATGTCAAAAAGGCTTTTTTACTAAATTCACTTCCCCAAAATTGGCGGAATTGACTTGAGGAATGAGCTTGGTGTTGATAGATTTGAGTTTCTTCTGATAAATGAGCGACTTGCAAAATCCAAACAGAAAAGAAAAACTCTTCAAAGCAAAAAACCCTTCAAGAGTTTTGAACTCTTGAAGGGTTTAAATAAGATTAGAATTGGCTTACATCATTCCGCCCATTCCACCCATTCCTCCGCCCATTGGAGGCATTGCTCCGCCACCTTCTTCAGGTTCGTCAGCAATTACACATTCTGTAGTCAGCAACAATCCGGCAATGGAAGCGGCATTCTCCAACGCCAAACGAGTTACTTTGGTTGGGTCGATAACGCCCGCAGCCAATAAATCCTCGAATTCGCCAGTTCTTGCGTTGAAACCGTAGTTCCCTTTTCCTTCCTTAATTTTGTTGATGATTACAGAAGGCTCGCCACCTGCATTGGAAACAATTGTTCTCAATGGAGCTTCAATGGCAATTCTGATGATATTTACACCAGTAACTTGGTCATCGTTTTCTGTATCAACATTGTCTAAAGCAGACAAAGCACGCAATAAAGCAACTCCACCACCCACAACAACGCCTTCTTCAACGGCTGCTCTTGTAGCGTGCAAAGCATCATCTACACGGTCTTTCTTCTCTTTCATTTCCACTTCTGTGGCCGCACCGATGTACAAAACAGCCACTCCACCAGACAATTTGGCCAAACGCTCTTGCATTTTCTCTTTGTCATAGTCAGAAGTAGTTGACTCCATCTGCGCTTTGATTTGGCTCACTCTACTTTTGATAGCCTCAGAATCGCCAGCACCATTCACGATAGTCGTGTTGTCTTTGTCGATTGTGATTTTCTCGGCAGTTCCCAAATCTTCTAAAGTAGCACCTTCCAGTTTGTGTCCTCTCTCTTCGGAAATCACGTTTCCGCCAGTCAAGATTGCCAAATCTTCTAACATTGCTTTTCTTCGGTCTCCGAAACCTGGTGCTTTTACTGCGGCAATTTTCAATGCGCCACGAATTTTATTCACTACCAAAGTAGCCAATGCTTCTCCGTCAACATCTTCGGCAATAATCAAAAGTGATTTACCAGTTTGGGCAACTTGCTCCAACACAGGTAATAGTTCCTTCATAGAAGAAACTTTCTTGTCGTAAAGCAAGATGTATGGAGATTCCATTTCAGTTTCCATTTTCTCTGTGTTAGTCACAAAGTATGGAGACAAGTATCCACGATCGAATTGCATTCCTTCCACTGTTTTCACTTCAGTTTCAGTTCCTTTTGCTTCCTCCACAGTGATTACACCATCTTTCCCTACTTTCTCCATTGCCTCGGAAATCATGTTTCCGATTTCTGAATCGCTATTGGCAGAAATTGTAGCTACTTGGGCAATCTCTTTTGCATCAGATATTTCTTTGGAATTCTTTTTCAATTGAGTAATCACAGCAGAAACTGCTTTGTCGATTCCTCTTTTCAAATCCATTGGGTTTGCGCCCGCTGCCACGTTTTTCAAACCAGCGTTTACAATTGCCTGAGCCAAAACTGTAGCCGTTGTAGTTCCGTCTCCAGCCGTATCAGCTGTTTTGGAAGCCACTTCTTTTACCATTTGTGCGCCCATGTTCTCGATTGCGTCTTTCAACTCAATCTCTTTGGCAACACTCACGCCATCTTTCGTGATGGATGGCGCACCGAATTTCTTATCTAAAATTACGTTTCTACCTTTTGGCCCCAACGTAACTTTTACTGCGTCTGCCAAAATGTCAACGCCTTTTTTCAATTTTTCTCTTGCTTCCCTCTGGAAGAATATTTCTTTAGCCATAGCTATTTATAATTTACTTGTTGTTTTAAAGGTATTTGATTGGAGATTTTAGTTTTCTGTTTTATTCACTTATCGACTAGGGAGTCGAGATACGAAAAGTATTTTACCTAAAATCTTGATACATGATACTTTCTACTTGTATCTTCTAAATTACTGCGTAAATGTCAGATTCTCTCATAATGAGATAATCAGCTCCTTCTACGTTGATTTCAGTTCCTGCGTATTTTCCGTAGAGTACGGAATCGCCAACTTTCACAGTCAAAGGCTCGTCTGGCTTTCCAGTTCCAACCGCCACTACCTTGCCTCTCATCGGCTTTTCTTTTGCAGTATCAGGAATGATGATGCCTGAAGCTGTTTTTTCTTCTGCCGCAGCGGGTTCAACAATTACTCTGTCCGCCAAAGGTTTGATGTTCAAATTAGACATGTCGTTTAAAAATTTAATTTAAGTTTGAAATTTTATTGTTTGGAGTTCACAAATGTTGGTTGGATTTTACTCTCGCCAATTTATTTGAGAACCTGAAAGCAAGTCGCTTTCGTTTGTGTTCCTTGCATTTCTTATGCCATTGGCGATTTTGGTAATTCTTGTCAGTTGAGTATGACAAAATTGCCGTTCCCCAATCTGTTGGTCTCGCTAATCTTGGTTGCTGTTTGCTTTTGGATTTCAATTAGCGTTCATCGTTTGAGTAATCCTTTTTATGATGAAATGCTAAGACCAACAAAGGCGTAAAATTTCCTTTCCCCAATTTTTCGGTCTCGCTAATCTTTGGTTGCTGTTTGCTTTTGGATTTCAATTAGCGTTCATCGTTTGAGTAATCCTGTTTATGATGAAATGCTAAGACCAACAAAGGCGTAAAATTTCCTTTCCCCAATTTGTCAGTCTCGCTAATCTTCGGTTGCTGTTTGCTTTTGGATTTCAATTAGCGTTCATCGTTTGAGTAATCCTCTTTATGATGAAATGCTAAGACCAACAAAGGCGTAAAAATTGCTGTTCCCCAATTTGTCGGTCTCGCTAATCTTCGGTTGCTGTTTGCTTCTGGATTTCAATTAGCGTTCATCGTTTGAGTAATCCTTTTTATGATGAAATGCTAAGACCAACAAAGGCGTAAAATTTCCTTTCCTCAATTTGTTGGTCTCGCTAATATTGGTTGCTGTTTGCTTCTGGATTTCAACTAGCGTTCATCGTTTGAGTAATCCTGTTTATGATGAAATGCTAAGACCAACAAAGGCGCAGGATTTGCAAACCCTGCGCTACAGAAGGTTTCGACAAAAAAAGTCCTTCAAGGTTTTAAAAACCTTGAAGGACTGGAGGGCAAAACACTTTTCTATTTTGCCAATTTCCTATTTTCCTATTTCTTATTTGTCTTTGTTCGCTTTAAATTCAGCTTTGATTGCCGCAACGTCCACGTTCTTTATTACTGGAGTGGTAAGGAAATTTTTGATGATTTCGTTTTTGTTTCTGCCTCTCAAAGCGTTCATTCTCGCTTTTCTCTTTAGTCTAGTAGATGCCATGATTTTTATAAATTTTGAAATAAATTACTTTTTTGAAAATTAGAATGATTGGGAATGGAAACTCCGAATCAAAATCCAAAAATAGACACAATTCTAAAAGGTGTCAAAATTGGATTGCAAATTTAGTTATTTTGCAGAAGGAATTGAAGCCAAACTCTCATTTTTTAATAGAAATACTCAAAATATGTCTAAACTCGACCAAAATACTTGGAAAAAGCAAAGTGAATCCGTGGTTTTTGAGAATTACAGAAAGATAATCCGCAGAAAATTCCTCCTTCCAAATGGGAAAGAGACAGATTATGAAGTATTTGACGGCCCTGATTTCGTAGTAGTTGCCGCCTTCGACACAGAAGGAAATGCCATTATGAATAAGCAATTCCGAACTGGTCCAGAAACTTCACTTTATAGCTTTCCTTCGGGGATGGTAGATGAAGGCGAAAAACCAATTGATGCGGCAAAAAGAGAGTTGACCGAAGAAACTGGTTTTATTGCTGGGGAAATTGAGTTCCTCAAAACTGTGAAGATGAACTACGGCACTTTTGAACAGCACTGTTTCCTCGCCACTAATTGCCAACCCACCGCCCAAAAAAGATTGGACAGCACGGAGTTTATCGAAAATGAAATTTGGGAGGTGGAACAGTTGAAATCAGTTCTGCGAAATCCAACCGAAAATTTGTTAGTGCATCTAGATGTGATTTATATGGCGTTGGATAGATTGGGAAAGTTGTAGCTTCTTGGCTCCAGCAGATTCCATCTGCTGGCTACTAGTAGCCGATAGATTCCATCTATCATTAACAATAGCCTACCAAATGTCATTATAATTCTCCTTTAAATAGTTCCATTTCCAATCTCTCATTTCTTTACATAAACCTGCTTTCACAGGGTTTTGAAGCAGATAAAGAATGATTCGCCTTAACTCTCCTCCATCACGCACGAGTCGATCGTAGCTTTCATGTTGCCAAAATTGACCTTGCTTGTTTAGTAGTGCATTACATTCTTTGGCAGAATGGCGTTTGATGGAGTGCATAATTTCCTGTAAGTAGAAAGGTCTTTCAATCTCGTTCTCTCCAAACAACCTGAGAACTACATGCACATGATTGGGCATAATGCAATAAGCATACAATTCTAAACGTTTATTATCCCAAAAGTGCAAAGAGTTAGCCACTTCTTGTGCAATATCTTTGCGTTTCAGCACAAAATCTTGGTGGGATTGAGCATCTAAGAATTTATCTCGTTTGGCGAATTCCAATTTGTGCAGTTTATCAATTTCCGATTTTGGGTTAGCGAATTTTTGCACGATTTGCTCATATTTCTCCTCAAATTCTAGTTCCCATCTCTTGAAAACATGCTTCGGAATGCAACCATCCAAATTGTAGGTTACGAAAAATGTACCTCCTAATGGCTGTATGTGTGGCAAATTACCCCAGTAGAAAGGTTCTAGGTTCATAATTCTGAATTTGAGTTTTGTTCCGATAGTTGAAAACTATCGGCTACAGTATTTGTAGAAAACCGATGTAATCTGTCGCAATATTTCACTTTTTTCGAAGCGAATTATTTCCCATTCCTTAGGTCAGAATAAGCCATTCGGATTGTTTATAGATTCGCTTTCTTAAGCCTGATACAATCAACAGCAAAGCGTTTAATTGGAGTCGTGCAGAAATTTGGTCAACAGCTTTTTTGGGGAATTGAAGAAAAATGAAAATTGTATTTTTCTATTCTACCAATTTCCTATCTAAATCAATTCCTAGCATGTTTAATGGAATAGAAAAAGACCAATCCAAACCCTAAAGTAAGCATGAAGTGGAAGGGGAATAAGCCGAAATCTTCTAAATAGTAACCGAGGTAAATTGCTCCAGCAAAATAAATAGCCAATAAACCTTCAAAAACAGTCAGCCAATTGATTTTGGTGGAGAAATATTTTTTCTTGTGGAAATCGCCTTTCGTATTGGTAATATTGAATTTGGGAGTTCTTACAAAAGGCGTCTTTTTGCCAATATAACCTTCAATTACCGCTATGGCATTGTGCAAACTCAATCCCATGGAAACAGAAAGGAACATGAAAAACTTGGGAATGAAGGCGATTGTGGCTTCCAAACCATCGGCATAATGTTTTCGGGAGGCGTTCCAATAGAAAATAATCAGGGCAACCAAACTTATTACGAAAAGCGAGGAAATCTGAAATACAATCTTCAACTCTGGGGAAATATGTTTGATATAGAGTACAGGAACGCTCAAAATGGAGCAAACCATAATGCAAATAAATAAAGTGCTATTCAGCAAGTGGAAAGCGGCATGAAGTTTCGTGGCGAATGGAAGTTTCGCCCTCAGCACATTTCCAAAATGCTTCTTTAGAGTTTCCGCAGCCCCTTTTGTCCATCGGAATTGCTGTGATTTGAGCGCATTCATGGCCGCAGGAAGTTCCGCTGGGGAAACAATGTCTTCCAAATAATGGATTCTCCAACCTTTGAGTTGCGCTCGGTAACTCAAATCCAAGTCTTCGGTAATCGTGTCGGAATGCCAACCGCCAGCATCTTCAATCGTTTTCTTTCGCCAAATACCAGCCGTTCCATTGAAATTCAGGAAATGCCCGCCTTCGTTTCTGCCAGCTTGCTCTACAGAGAAATGTGCATCCAAACCGAATGCTTGCAATTTGGTCAGCAGTGAATAATCCTTATTGATGTGTCCCCAACAGGTTTGAACCACACCATTATTCTGGTCGGCAAAATGGGGAATCGTCTTTTTCAAAAACTCTTTGATTGGCATAAAATCCGCATCGAAAATGGCAATGAATTCGCCTTTGGCAATTGCCATTCCGTGCTGTAAAGCTCCAGCCTTGTAGCCTTTTCTATTATCTCTTCTGACGTGCTGAATGTCAATTCCTTTTGCTTGCCATTCAGCTACTTTTTTGGCAACAATCTCTATGGTTTCATCTGTAGAATCATCCAAGACCTGAATTTCCAACTTATTTTTTGGGTATTCAATGGCCGCAACGCTGTCTATCAATCGTTCTACGACATACATCTCGTTATAAAGCGGAAGTTGGATTGTTACAATCGGGAGTTTTTCGTCTGGCTGGAGCGCAGGCGTATCAATCACATCTTGCGCTCGGTGTTTCCTGGCTTTCCAATAGAGCAAGACCAAGTTGAATTGGACAATACTATAAAACAGAATGAACGTGAGCGCAAGACCGTAAGTGCCCAAAATTATGATTTCCCAAATCTGCATTTAATTATAAGTATTTGAATATTGTCCACAAAATTTTATAGCCCGCCATAATTGTACCTTTCACAGTACCAGAAACCTTGGAAATCCCAATTCTCCTTTTGTAATTTACAGGCACTTCTTCACATTTCAAGCCATGTTTGGCTGCTTTCAACTGCATTTCCACCGTCCACCCATAAGTTTTGTCTTCCATTCCGATGGCAAGCAATTTGTCGAATTTTATTGCTCGGAAAGGTCCCAAATCGGTAAATTCAACTTTATAGAACCAGCGCATGAGCGTTGTTGCCAGCCAATTCCCAAAAACCTGCTGCGGAGTCATAGACCCTTTTTCTCTATTGCCCAATGCCCTCGAACCAATTACCAAATCGACATCTCTCTCCAAAATCGGGGCAATTACCAATGGCATTTCTTCTGGATAATCAGAAAAATCTCCATCTATGAAAACAATTATATCTGGTTGGATTTTGCTATTTTTAGCGTAATCAATTCCTTTCAGGCAAGCATTTCCATAACCCATTTTCGGCTGAGACAAAACTGTTGCGCCTGCATTCCGAGCCACTTCAACCGTATTATCGGTCGAATTATTGTTTACCACAATCACTTCTTCCACCAAGTTTCTTGGAATATGCTCTACCACTTTCCCAATTGAGCCTTCCTCGTTGAAGGCGGGAATAATCACAAAAATTCTTGGTTTGGAAATCATAATTCAGCTATCTGTTTTTGCCACAACATTCTTATACATGAAATAGTGCAGTTCAAAAACGAATGCGCAAAACAAGCAGAAAAAAGCCGAATATGAAAATTTATTCACTAATGTTGAACAAAATTGGCTTACCTGAATCGTTCAAAAAAATCTTTATAAATTACAACCTGCTTGGCAATCGTTAGTAGTGTAAAAGAGATAAGGCTACTTTTGAATATTTTAATTTGAGCGAACGCTTGCACTATGATTTTTTTTGCATCAAACGTTTACGTCTTTTTTCTTTACAAACATTTATTCCATTATGTGATTATGTAGTTTTGCTATCTAAAAACCAGGGCAACCGCATCTAATTTAAGCCTTTTTTTGCCTATGAAAATCTAAACAAAATCGTTACTTAATAAAAACAGTTGTTGGTCTCGCAAATTATTTATGAACGCACGTTTATTTTAAAAAAAATTGTAATGCTAAGTGCAAAAACTTATGATATTTATTGCTAAGGAACGGAAATTAAATAAAGTGCTACTTTTTATCTCGTTTCTTTTTGACCTATTCTTCGTTAAAAAAGTTTGCCATAGCGGTGCTATGCCAAACTTTTTTGCCTAGACTAGCTCTAAAAATAAACTTCAATAAAATAGTAGTTTATTTATTTCCCGTTCCTAAGACGGGGAAGCCACCTTCCAACAACGGCAATTTAACATAGCTATTTCTATAAAATTTAGGGCAAAAACCTCTTTTTTTGATGCGGTTGCCCTGTCTAAAAACAGTCAAGAATGCTCAAAATCGCCTATTCCTCTATTTATCAGCACCCTTTGCCTGAGGGCCATCGTTTTCCGATGCTGAAATATGAGTTGCTTCCCGAGCAGTTACTATATGAAGGAACGGTTTCTGAATCCAATTTTTTTGCACCCAATCCAGCCGAAGAAACGCTGATTTTGGAGACACACGACAAAGAATATTGGGAGAAGCTGAAAAACCTGACCCTCACTCGTTCTGAGGAAAGGCGCACGGGCTTCCCACTTTCTGCGGAGTTGGTTTTGCGGGAGCGAATCATCAACCAAGGAACGATAGATTGCACTAACTTCGCTTTGGAGTTTGGAGTTGCCATGAATGTGGCTGGTGGCACACATCATGCTTTTACTGACCATGGAGAAGGATTTTGCATGTTGAATGACATTGCCATGGCTTCCAATTACCTAATCCAACAAAAAAAATTTGAACGGATTTTGGTGGTAGATTTAGATGTACATCAGGGAAATGGAACGGCTCAAATCTTCCAGAATAACTCAAAGGTTTTTACATTCAGCATGCACGGAGCAAAAAATTACCCGATGCACAAACAGCAATCCGATTTGGATATTCCGCTCGAAGATGGAACGACTGATGAAATTTACTTGCCAATTCTGAAAAATACGCTTCCGAAATTGATTGATGAGTTTGAACCGCAATTTGTGTTTTTTTTGTCTGGAGTGGATGTTCTGAAAACCGACAAACTAGGCAGATTGGGAATGACAATTCAAGGTTGCAAGGAACGAGACATTTTTGTATTTGAAACTTGTAAAAAAAATAATTTGCCCGTAGTTGCCAGCATGGGCGGAGGTTATTCAGTCAAAATCTTAGATATTGTGGAGGCACATGCCAATACGTATCGGGTGGCACAGCATCTTTATTTTTAGTGCTTGTTGCTTTTTTCGGTGGTTGGATTATACTGTTGCATGTTTGTATTATATCCCAATTATGAGTTATATATTTGATAAGTACAATTGTTGATTGGGGAAATTAAGAATGAAGAATGAAGAATTAAAAATGAATTAAATAATTGCTAATCAGCCACTTAGTATTGTTTTGTTTAGTCAAAATATTTACATACAGTTTTTAATTAAGTCTAAAAATAGTGCAATACATTAAATCTTAATTTTTGACTATACTAAAAAAAATACATTTAACCTGCTGATAATCAAATTTTTAAACCCATTATTCAGGTATTGTAGAAACTGGCTTCGCATTCAATTTTGGGGAAGCCAAACTGAAATTGAGTTCTGATTATTATTGGCTGGATTTAGCTTGAAAAGCCTACATTGGCAAATAACTCCCCAAAATTGGCGACATACGGATTGGCTTAGTTAACTCTCACTATTTGATGTGGATTTTCGGAGATGCTACTTTCTTCTCATCAATGGGCAATTTGTGAAATCCAACAAAAAATATTTGATAGTTTTAGTAGTTCAAAGCGAGTGAATAGCAGATGAATTGCTATTCACTCGCTTTTACAAACCTGTTTTTGAAAAAATCATCATAAACTTTATCACTTTCTAAAAGTTTCAATAACTGAATTAAGCAGGTTGTGCTATTTACTAGCGAAGGGTCGCACCCTTTTGTAATTTCCTATAAATGAGATTATTAAGAACTCAAAACAGGAAAGTATTCAAGCTAGTGCATCAACTCCTAAGTTCGCATTCGTATTTTATGTTTCTTGTTTCCTTCTACTGCATTAGAATTCTTAGCCGTAGCTATGGCTATGTCGAAATGTCGAACCATCGAAATGTCGAACCATCGGATTGCCGAACCATTCAAATTTTGCTTTGTAGAAGAAAACAATATTCCAAAAAATACTGAAAGGAACTTAGAATTCAATGCACTAGACTACTTATAAGCACAAGTACAAAATAGAAAATCGGATGGCTGATGCCATAGCAAAATAGAAAATTACGTATTGACAATCAGCATCTTACAAAAGATAATATGTTACGATAATTTCGTCTGACTACTTAGCATTTTACCTATACATAAGTACAAGTAAAAAATAGTAGAATAGTAAAGTAATTTCGTGAGTATCAGCTCTTTGCGAGAAAGCGATATTGTCAATTAAATCTTTACAGCTACTTAGTCAATTAGAATTCATAAAGTTGCATATACTTCACGACTCCATATTAGTACTTCCCAAAACTGACAAACTAAATGTTACCAAATCCAACCAAGTACGTTTTACTTATATTTTTGATTGCCTCAACTTCTCTGTGCATTGCCCAAACAAACACAGATACTACAGATTTCAGGCGATTCGGGAAGCTGTTTGGGACAAAACCTAAGCTATTATCAATCAGTTGGAAATCAGTAGAGAACTTTGGGTTGAGAACCTCTTCCGATGAAACTACTGATGAAGATGCCAACGTTGATGAGAATATAAGGAGAGATATTTACATGCGGTTTCCTATTTACGTCAAAAATGGTACGCTCATCGGTTTAAATCTAAGGTATAGGCACGAAAAGTTTAAATTTGTGGATTCCTCAAATGAGGACTACAGACTGTTTCAAAACCTCGAAGACAATGGTTTGAGAAGTACGGGATTTGATGCTTTTCTTCGCAAGAAAGATAAAAAGGAACGTACAATTACTGCTACATTAGGCTTTAGGCTCAATGGCGACTCTTTCGATGAAGATGACCTACATACTTTCCTGAAAGTATCTTTCTTTGGTATCCGAACACACACCAAAAACAAATATACAAGCATTGGCTATGGTATTGCCGCAGGTTACGATTTGGGGCGCCCCACCATCTATCCAGTTTTTGTCTATCAGCATTATTTCAACAAAAATTTATCGGTCAATTTGCGCTTGCCGAAAGAAGCGAGCCTCATCGTTGGCTTCTCGGATAAGACCTTCTTGACTTGGACCACCGAAATTTCTGGGGCGAGTTACCATGTTGCCCGACCGCTTCTCGATGGTTTCAATGACTTGGAGTTTCGGAAATCGGAAGTGCGTAGCTTTCTAAGATTCGAGCAGGAAATTTACGATTTCCTTTGGTTTGGCGCAGAATTGGGCGGCATGCAATATATAAACCTATTTGTCTCCAGACCGCAAGACAGAAGAAGGGATGCCATTATCAATTTGGAGACCGACCCTGCATACTTTTTCAAATTGGGCGTTTTCTTGGTTCCGCCTAAGAAGGTTTACGATAAGATTTTGAATAGATAAGTACAAATAGTGAAGTGAAAAATAACAAAGTAATTAAGTACAGAACCCCTGTCAGATCTGAGTTTTGACAGGGGTTCTGCTTAAAAGCGTAAGTGCTACAAATCAATCTAAGTCTCTGGCATTCAGATAATTCTCCTCCGTGATGGTAAACACGAAATCGTCTCCACTCGTGTTCGGGAATCCCAAAGAATTACTTCCTTCTAATGGGCTACGGCTATTGGAAAAACATTTTGTTCTATCCAAAAGTCCGCAAATATACTCTTTACCATTTGGAAAGGTAAATATGACAGAATCCTGACATCTTATACTCATAGGATTGACATCGCCTATTTGATAGGTACACAAAAAAAGAGTCTCATTTGCTTCTATTGTATCTTGCAATATTTTAGAATTCCTAAAGTAGGTTTCGACTATTACCGCCTGTGAGGAGGCATTTCTGAAGTATTCGTTCTTTGTCAGGATTATATCTTCGGAAGTACAGCTAGAAAAACAAATTAAAGATAACAGAACTAGTGCAAATTTGAGTTTGTTGAATTTAGTCATAGTTATAAGTCATTATTTTCAGCTACAAATCTGGCATAATCGAACACAGCATTTAAGTTATTGCGAGTAGGATTAAATACAGCATTTGAGTTTGCATATTTCCTTACAGAAGTAACTACTCAGGTTGTTTAAATTATTGATCTTCAATGTGTTACAAATTACACGAAAGATTTAAATGTAACTTTTAAATTGTATTAGTGTTTTTATAGTCGAAATAATTTGAATAAATACTCAAATTAGCCAAATATTCTTTGAATAGTACAATAAAAGAACCTGAATAGGAAATAGCACAATATGTATGAAAATAGAAAAAATAAGACAATATACTGTTCTATAGGCTAGAATCGCTCAATTTTTTAATTCGCCAACTCGCTAATCCACCAATTCGCCAACTGAGTAGTTACCTACAGAATAATGCTATTGAATAGGCGCAGGTCGATGGCGACTCCCATAGAAAAACTGCACTACGTTTATGCAAAGTTAAATCTTGCCTCTATAAAAACACAAGTAGCTGATTTAGAACTGATTATCTTACTTTGGACTTACGACTAAAGGCCTTGGACTACTTATGAATGCGTAAGGCTAACTAAATTGCATTAGAAAGCGTGAATTTTCTCGTGTAAGTTATCCAATCATTTTGTAGAATTTAATTGCATTAGTTTATTTCGATAATTCCTGCTCGGAACTATCCTCTTCCGAAACTGCTTACTTTTTAGTACCTTATGTTGTCATTCGCACCACTCAATTAGGACACTACGATTCAACAATTACCACAATATGAAAGAAATATGTACTACAAAAAACTACTCTTCCTGTTAATTACGGCTTTCCTCTTTGGCAATGCACAAGCCAACGATGATGAGGCGAGTATTTTCATTTTCAAGCATTCCAACAAAAAATCAACCACCATTCCTTTTAAGTTGGTCAACAACCTGATTATTATTCCTTTATTCATAAACGATTCTGACACACTTCATTTTATTTTGGATACGGGAGTGAACAAAACAATTATGACTAGCCTTAATTTTAAGGGTGATTTTGCCATAAAAGATTTCAAAAAGGTTCAGCTATCTGGCTTGGGTGGTGGGTCATCAATTCCTGCAATCGTTTCGAAGAAGAATAAAATTGCACTTGGAGGCTCAATTGGGAAAAACCAAGAAGTGTATATTTTGCTAGAAGACATTTTCCACCTTTCCTCTTCTTTGGGAATGAATGTGCATGGCTTAATTGGATTTAGTGTTTTCAAGAACTTTGTAGTAGAAATTAACTATGCACAAAAAAAACTTGTGCTTCACAATCCGAAAAGGTTCAAGTATAAAGGCAAAGGGGAAAGATTACCTATGAGCATAGAACGCTCAAAACCTTATGTGCAGGCGTTGGCAACCCAAGAAGATGGAAAAACCGTGAAGGTAAAGATGCTGATTGACACAGGGGCGAGCCATGCCGTTTCTCTTTATGATTATGAAAAAGGCGTTATTGTTCCCGAAAAATCTTTCAGGAGTTTCCTAGGAAGGGGATTGAGCGGAGATATTCACGGGAATATTGGCAGAATAGACAAATTCAAACTAGGCTCCTACAAACTCTCAAAACCCGTGGTAAGTTACCCAGACAAAGATGATATTGCCATTGCGCTTGCAGTTAGCGACCGAAGCGGAAGTATCGGCTCGGACTTGTTGCGCAGGTTTAGGGTGTTTTTTGACTATGGCAATGAAGAAATTATTGTGAAGAAAAGTGGAAATTACAAAAGCAAGTTCTATTATAATATAAGTGGAGTTGATGTGATTACGCCATTTCCAGGCATGAAATATTATACAATCTCCCACATTAGACCAAACTCGCCAGCCGAATTGGCGGGGTTGAGAAAAGGTGATGATATTGTTAGTCTGAATGGGAAACTTGCCAAAAATTTTACTATGAATGATATAATAAGTGAGTTCCAAGGCGAGGGAAAGAAAAAAATCAAACTGATAGTGAAGCGAGAGGAGGAAACAATGAAAGTGGTTTTTGAATTGAAAGACGAAATTTAGGTTAGATGGTTAGATGGTTAGATGGTTAGATGGTTAGATGGTTAGATGGTTAGATGGTTAGATGGTTAGATGGTTAGATGGTTAGATGGTTAGATGGTTAGATGGTTAGATGGTTAGATGGTTAGATGGTTAGATGGTTAGATGGTTAGATGGTTAGATTTGGTACGGGTTTTTGAACTTTGGGTTTCAGATAATTCATTTTTTTTCAGAATTCAACTTACTATTTTACTATCTTTCTATTTTTTACTTGTACTTAGTCAAACAACCTCTTGAATACTCCTACTCTATTTTAATATCTCGAAAAAAATGAAAAGAATCTTCATCAATTGGAAATGGATGAACGTAGAGAGTTTGGCGGAGGATGAAACTCCAACCAATTTTGAGAAATCAGAATTCTATAAAATCATTCCCACAGAAAATCAGCTTGGAGAAATTGTCATTCTCAATCTGGAGCGAGAGGAAATTGAGTTTGAAGATGAATACGAACATTATGAAGAGCGAAACCGATTACTTTCCCAACTGATTTCTCATTTCGGAAGTGAAGAGCAACTATTATTCTTCCACAGAAACTCCCCACATTTTTATGAAGAATATGATTTGAACTGGTTCAGCAGGAATTTTCCAAATTCCAAAACCGCACTTTTTGGAGGTGGAGAAGACAAAATATATGATTTGTATAATCAAGATTTCGGCTTACTCGACCAAGTTGGGGGTTTCGCTTCCGAGGCGTTGAACAAGAATGGGGAAATTAGACAACAGCATTTTGAGAAACTCTGGAATCATTATTTCGGAGAGAATGATTCC
Source organism: uncultured Cytophagales bacterium (assembly GCA_963729615.1). Classification (GTDB taxonomy): domain Bacteria; phylum Bacteroidota; class Bacteroidia; order Cytophagales; family Flammeovirgaceae; genus JBLIFI01. The sequence continues at coordinate 388,226 of CAVSOI010000003.1, read as the reverse complement.
GTTTCCTTTGGAGAGAAATACAAACCATTGGAGGAGTTGATGGCAGAACTCATGCCTTTGGGAGTTCCAAACTCTAAAAGTATGGAAATTGCAAAAACAATTGTTTCCCAAAACTCTATTTGGCTCACAGAACCACTCAAAATCCAACTGCAATTTCTGTCAAAAAACAACTCAAAGTTCAACTGGATTATTTTGAGAAATGAGTGGGCGAAGTGTTTTATTTCAAGTTGAACTAAAGCAGTTTCAATATTTTTCAATCCAATCCAAACAAAACCTTCTGAAATAGATTTATTTATAGAGTAGAAAATTGATAATTTATATTCCTATTCACACAATATTGCGAACTTTCGCTATATTGCTGTGAAATTTTCGGTATGCTGCAAACGATGTAGAAATTTGATGTTTAACATTTTGATTCTCACGCATTAACCGTAAAAAAACTTCCAATATATTTTTCATACTAAATCAAAACCGATAGATAATATGTCAGAAAAAGCAGAGCTACACGTTGACGGAAAGGTTTATGACCTTCCTATTGTAGAAGGCACTGAGAATGAAAGAGCCTTAGATATCAGTAATTTGAGAGGGCAATCAGGATTGGTTACACTTGACCCTGGCTTCAAAAATACAGGTTCTACAAAAAGCGCCATTACTTTTTTGGATGGCGAAAAAGGCATTTTGAGATACAGAGGCTATTCTATTGAAGACCTTGCCGAGAAATCTTCTTTCTTGGAGGTTTCCTATCTTCTTATTTATGGGGAATTGCCCAAGGCAGATGTTTTCACAAAGTTCAAGAAAGACATCACTTTTCATACTTTGGTGCATGAAGACATGAGGAAAATCTTCGATGGCTTCCCAACTTCTGCACATCCGATGGGCGTTCTTTCTTCTTTAGTTTGCTCATTGACAGCATTCTACCCAGAATCCTTAGACCCAAACCGCTCTCCAGGAGCAGTTGACTTGACAATTAGCCGTTTGATGGCGAAAATGCCAACCATTGCCGCTTGGTCTTACAAAAACGAAGTCGGTCATCCTTGCATTTACCCAGACAACAAGCTGGACTATTGCTCAAACTTTTTGAGAATGATGTTTGCCCTGCCAGCCGAGGAATATGAGCCAGACCCAGTTGTGGCGAATGCAATTGACAAATTGCTCATTCTCCATGCCGACCACGAGCAGAACTGTTCCACTTCTACGGTAAGAGTTGTGGGTTCTTCTATGGCAAGCCTTTATACTTCTGTTGCAGGCGGAATCAATGCACTTTGGGGGAAACTTCATGGCGGAGCGAATCAGGCAGTAATTGAAATGTTGCAGATGATTCAGGCAGATGGTGGCGATGCCCAAAAATATTTGGACAAAGCGAAAGACAAAAACGACCCTTTCCGTTTGATGGGATTCGGACACAGAGTTTACAAAAACTTTGACCCAAGAGCTAGAATCATCAAAAAGGCTTGCGATGATATTCTCAACAAGTTAGGCATCAATGACCCGATGTTGGAAATTGCCAAGAAACTAGAGGAAGCGGCTTTAAATGATGATTATTTCAAGGAAAGAAAATTGTATCCTAACGTAGATTTCTATTCTGGAATTATTTACAGAGCCATCGGAATCCCTACAGACATGTTTACTGTAATGTTTGCCTTGGGCAGATTGCCAGGTTGGATTGCGCAATGGAAAGAAATGCGTGAGGAAAATCAGCCAATCAGCAGACCTCGTCAGATTTATACTGGCTACAACGCAAGAGATTATCCGAACAAATAGTCCAAAGATATTAGTCTTTAGTCCAAAGTAAAAAAGGGAGAGTTTCGGGAACGAGATTCTCCCTTTTTTAAATACGAGTAGTTATGAAAAAGATACACTTTGAGAATCTAAAACCTAAAGAGAGGACAGCTGGAAGCATTGTTTTGGCATCAGTTTTAATTATTGTGCCACTAATTTCCACTTTTCTGTTCTTCAATTTGGATGAGGAAAACAAAAAACATTACCAGTTGGTGGCAAGTCTAGCTGGTTTATCAGTCGGTATTTTCATAATGGCAAAAACAATCTTGAAACCCAATTACATAAGTTGGACTGGAAGCTACATGAATACTCGATTAAGTTTTTGGTTTCCGAAGCAAATCATGTCCAATGAAGTTATTGAAGTCACTCAATCCGACCGGAAAATTACCTTTTGGAAAAGATATGATGAACAGATTGAGATTGACTTGAAAGATTATTCAACAGATGACATTGAGAAATTCAAGCAGATTCTTTCCGAAAACCTGAGAAGCAAAGCACATTTCAGGGGGAAACCAAGCTGGATTCAATCGCAAAAATTAACTTCCTAACATTCTTTTTCTATTGGAGTTGTCGTATTTTTGCAATTCTGAAAACCAATATGCTTGTATCACTTTTCTTGATACTCGCTACTTGATACTTGATACTTAAAAATGAGCTACGAAGTTGGAGAAGATAGCGTAAGGCGAGGTGGCGCATTGAAGCCGCCAAAACCACGGAAGTTTTAGCGAATAGTTCTCCTGAACCTATTGAGGAGGAACTTTCCTTTTTAGACCATTTGGAGGAATTGCGCTGGCACGTTTTGCGGGCAGTTGCTTCCATTTTCATATTTGCCATTATTGCCTTCATTTTCGGAGATTTCATTTTCGACCATGTGCTTTTTGCCATGAAAAATCCTGATTTCATCACGTATAAAATCATGTGCAAAGTGGCCGCCAAATTGGGGACTCCAGCACTTTGCATAGATAAATTCCCTTATGAAATCATTGCGCTGAAACCGATTACGCAATTTGCCATCCACATTCAGACCTCGGCCGCAGTTGGATTTATTTTAGGATTCCCTTATGCCTTCTGGGAAATTTGGAGATTTGTGCAGCCTGGTTTGCATAACAATGAACGTTCTGTGAGCCGTGGAGCAGTATTGGCAGTTTCATTTCTATTCCTGAGCGGAGTTGCCTTCGGGTATTTCATTCTCTCGCCCATCTCACTCAACTTTTTGGCCAATTACCAAATTGGGGAAATAAATGCGGTTGCCAATCAGTTTGCCTTGGCAGATTATATTTCGGTAATTATGATGCTCACATTAAGTGCAGGCGTAATGTTCCAACTGCCAATGGTGGTTTATTTCCTCTCAAAAGTGGGAATCGTAACTCCAGCCATGATGAAAGAATACAGAAAGCATTCAATTGTGATTGTGCTGATAATCAGCGCAGTAATCACTCCGCCCGATGTTTTTAGCCAAGTGCTGATTGCCTTGCCAATCTCCGTATTGTACGAAATCAGCATTAGAGTTTCTGCAAGGGTGCACAGGAAAATGCTGAAAGACTCGAAGGAGTTTATGGAAAATTAGATTCTGCTTGTTTTCTCATCCGAAATTACTCATAATTGTTGCCTATGTTTAGTTCATACTACATAATTAGTCCAAAGTCTTTAGTCTTTAGTCGTAAGTCCAAAGCGAATAAAATAATTGATAATCAATTATTTACGGAAAGTAAAATAGGAAAGTAATTAAGTTTACTTATTTACCGAAAGTCATGTTTGTCCAACCAATTTCCGTAGGATAGGGTTTGCAAACCCTATCCTACGGAAATTGCCAAACTCATAAATAGGTATTTCGGACTCAATCTATTTGTTGTTTGGTATCTGGCTCAAGTAGCTAATAAGTAGTACAAAGTCTTTATCGGACTTGCGCTCAAGTCGCAAGTCCAAAGCAGTTCAAATAACTGATAATGAACTACTTACAAAAAAGAAAATAGGAAAGCATTTAAGTTTATCTACTTAAATATGGCTTCTTTTTCGAAATTAAGATTTTCTGCAAGCAAGGCAACGTAATTAATATAATATTTATACTAGTGCATTGAGTTCTAAGTTTGTGTCTGTATTTTTTGGAATATTATTTTCTTCTGCAAAGCAAAATCTGAATGGTTCGGCACTCCGATGGTTCGGCAATCCGATGGTTCGACATTTCGACATAGCCATAGCTACGGCTAAGAATTTTAATGCAGTAGAAGGAAATAAGAAACAAAAATAGCAACACGAACTTAGGATTTGATGCACTAGACTTTATCACGATTGATTTCGTATGGCTTAAAAAATCACAAAGCCGTTGTTGGTCTTAGCTTGCGAGACCAACAATTTGAACTCTAAAATCTCTCTTAATAAATCAATCGTGATAATATCTACTATGTAACGAATTGATTTGTGGTTATTTCTTTTGCTAATTTACTATGGCACCGACCATCCGACTTTCTATTTTGTACCTGTACCTAACTTTGGACTTCCGACTAAAGACTTTGGACTACTTACAAACCCATGCTGAATGCCATACTCTATAGACGATAAAGGACACACGCTTTTTTACCGACATCTCAAATATGTAGGAGAGAAATATCTTCTGCTGATTTTGGCAGTTCAGGTCTTTCTTGTGCCAACCCACATTTTCACAACTGATTTCGTAGATGAAACGCTGAAGTTCACTACACTATCAATTGGATTGAGATTGGGGACTTCTGTATTTTTTGTGGTCTGCTATCTGCTCTTTAAAAAGAATTTGCAACTCTATTTCTCCATTACCTTTTTTGCAAATGCCGTTTCCGATGGCTATTTGGCGGCAATCTTCAGTAGAGGATTATTTACCAACTCATTTGGTCGGATTGGGCATTGTGTTCATTTGCTATGCAATCTTAACCGTTTGGAGACCTATTTTTTTTATATTATCGCTATTTTTATCACTAATTACAACCCTCATTTTCTTTTATCTGTTTGGCAGTCATTCGTTGCTAACCATTATGAAAGCAGGAGGAACATTTCTGATTTTCATAGTGGCAATCTCCCTACTTATTAATCTGATTCGATACAAAGCATTCAAAAAGGAATTTAGTGGCCGAATGCAGATAAATGATAAAAATGAAGCATTGCAAGCTACGGAGGAAGAATTGAGACAAAATATAGAAGAATTGGAATCCGCCCAAAGCAATTTGAAAAATCAGAAAGATGATTTAGAAAAAGCCTTGAAGAAACTAAAGTTCACGCAGAATCAACTCATTCAATCAGAGAAATTAGCTTCTTTGGGTAAAATGACCGAGGGAATTGCCCATGAAATCAACAATCCACTCAATTTCGTTTCTGGAGGAATTCAGGGAATTATGGGAGTTTTGCCCAATGTCGGAGAAGCGATAAATGCGTATTCTAAACTGACTATTTCAGAAGTCAAAAAATATGACCGCAACAAGGAAGCTATTGGTGCTATAGAAAAGGTTGACCTTCAAGAAACGAAAGAATCTGTAAATGACATATCTCTATTTTTAGAAGATATGCAGGTTGGAGTGAGCAGAATAAGTCGCATTGTGAATGGTTTGCGCCTTTTCGCCAATTCCGAAAATGAATCTTTAGTCAAATCCGACATTCATTATTGCATAGATTCTGCCTTGCTTGCAGTTACTAGCAAATTGTCGAAAATATCAATCTCCAAAAACTATGACACATCCATCAAGAAAATAGAGTGCTATCCGTATCAGTTGACAAGGGCAATTCTGAGTTTGTTTTCAAATGCAATCCAAGCAGTAGATGGCAAAGAGAATGCACAAATTAAAATTACGACAACAAAGAATAAGTCATCAATTCAGATAGACATTGCCGACAATGGAACTGGAATTCCCAAAGAAGTCTTAGATAAAATTTTCGAGCCTTTTTTCACTACAAAAGATGTTGGAGTTGGCACAGGACTTGGTCTTTCAATCGCCCACGGAATAGTGGAAAAACACGGAGGCAAAATATTGGTTCACAGCGATTTGGGGAAAGGAAGCCTCTTTTTCATTGTACTCCCAATTTCAGGAAAAGGCACAATTGATTTGGATTGAGCTAATCCTTATCATCTCCGTACATAAACTCCACGGTGTCATCGTCTTCGGAAGCCTTGTAGCCAAATCGGTCTTTCAACTTCTTATCAACCACTTTTTTATTGAGAAACTGATTGATTTTGTCAATCTCATGAGAGCGTACAATCTCCCCAAACTCGTTGATTTCTATATTGAAACCCTCCAACTCTGGATGTACTTTCGGCTTGTCTGATTTCTTCTTCATAGTGTTGGATTTTGAAATACACTTTGTTCGTAAGTTGAAAAACAGCCTCAATGGATGAGAAGGTTTTCCCATAACCGAACTTTACCCTAAGTCCATAGTGCGTTGAGTTCTTAGTTCAGGTCTGTATTTTTTGGAATGTTGTTTTCTTCTACAAAGCAACATTTGGATGGTTCGGCAATCCGATGGTTCGGCAATCCGATGGTTCGGCAATCCGATGGTTCGGCAATCCGATGGTTCGGCAATCCGATGGTTCGGCATTTCGACAAGCTACGGCTAAGAATTCTAATGCAGTAGAAGGAAATAAGAAACAAAAATAACAACACGAACTTAGGATTTAATGCACTAGAGTTTTGTATCACTCTTACTTTTCTTTTTTCGTTTCTCCCTTCTCTTTTTTCATTTTCTCCACTTTCGTCATTTTTGGCTTTTTCTTGCCTTTTGGGGTTTTATCCAAATAATTAGTCAAAGTAGAAATAAAACGGTCAAAATCCTCAATGTGTGGCAAATGCCCAATATCATTCAGCTCCACTAATTCTGCTTTGGGAATTGCCTTTTTAGTTTTCTCGCCTAACTGATGATACAAACCCATTGTGGCTCGCACTTCTTCAGAAACCATTTTTTTGCCAAGCGCAGTTCTGTCTCTCGTGCCAATAATCAGCAAAGTCGGCACTTCGATTTCACTAAGTTCATATACCACAGGTTGTGTCAGAATCATATCGTAAGTCAAAGCAGCATTCCATGCAATACTCGGATAATATTGGCTCAAAGTCCAGCCGGCCAAAATATCTATCCATTCATTGTAATCATACTTCCATTTTCCGTCATAGTAGTTTTCTAATTGGTAGGCTTTGATGGATTCGTAGTCTTTCTTTTTCTCGTTTTCGTACCACCAGTCAACCGTTTTATAGGGGACTTTCAATTTATAATCTTCCAACCCGATAGGATTTTCCAAAATCAATCTATCTGTAGTTTCAGGATACATTAGAGCAAATCTTGTCGCCAACATCCCGCCCATAGAATGCCCAAGAACAATGGCTTTCTCGACTCCCAAATCTTCCAAAAGTAATTTAGTGTTATGAGCCAATTGGTGGAAACTGTATTGGAAGTTGCTTGGTTTCGATGATTTCCCAAAGCCAATTTGGTCGGGAACAATCACACGAAATCCTTTTTTAGAGAGTGAATCAATAGTCGTTTTCCAGTAAGCTCCATTGAAATTTTTACCATGTAAAAGCATGATATTTTTCCCGTTTGGATTTTTTGATTCAACATCCATATAAGCCATCTCCAACCGCTGGTCTTGCTGTTTGAGAATGAAATAATCTACCTCATACGGATATTGATACCTATTCAGGCGCAAATCCATTTCTTTCACTTCTTTTTCTTGAGCAGAAAGGAAATAGATGGGAAATAGCAACAAGAGAGTTAGGAAATTCTTTTTCATAAGATAATCTGACTTGTGTAAAGCAATTTTGATTATTCGTAACAGACTTCCTTTAGTGATTGTTATTCCTGACTTTCGATGAAAACTCATAAATCCATGAATTTTTTCTGTAAACGGCAACAATTCATAGGCAAACGGATAGAAAAAATATAACAAATCATCAAAAATTCTGTATTGCATCCTTCATGTTTCGCATTGTTGGTTATATTTGAGGAAATATCTTTTTACAAAAAAAATAAAACTTATATGAGGAACAATGACCAACAGACAAGAAGTTCTCTGCTTGACAAAACAACTACTATGAAAATTGGTGGCAAATCCATCAAATGGATTATGTTTTTGCTAGTGGGAATGCTTTCCTTTTCAACTTATGGACAGTCAGAAAAGCAGAAAGCAAAAATTTTAGAGGCAACAGATGTCAATAAACTGACATTATTAAAAGAACAATTCGCTACTGAAAAACAGGCAAAAAAGGCGAAAGCATTAGAAATGGCGCAACGAAAAGGATGGGTTGTGCAACAAGTATTACCTAACGGAGGGTTTATGGAGTTGCAGGAAATAAGCGAGTCAGGAAAACCAATGTACTACCAAACAGACAATTTACAAGCGGCAGCAACTACTGCGGCAGCTAGGGTATGGCCTGGCGGAGGTGCTGGGTTGGATTTGACTGGTGCAGGAATGATTGTAGGAGAATGGGATGGCGGTGGAGTTTTGGCAACTCACCAAGAGTTTACCAACAACAGAATGGAGCAAAGAGATGTTCCTACAAACCTTAGTGATCATGCTACTCACGTAGCAGGAACAATGATTGCCGAAGGAGTCAATCCTAACGCAAAAGGAATGGCTTATGAAGCAACTCTTTGGGCACATGATTGGAACAGCGATGAGGCTGAAATGGCTTCTGAAGCGGCAGAAGGACTGCTCATGTCTAATCACTCTTATGGTTTCCGCAGAGGTTGGTATGTGAATTCACTTGGAACCGCTTGGGAGTGGGCTGGAGATGCTTCTATCAGTTCTACTGAGGATTATGGCTTTGGCTTCTACGATGAGCAAGCGAAAAATTGGGATGATATTGCTTACAATGCACCTTATTATCTAATCGTAAAATCTGCTGGCAACGATAGAGGAAATGGTCCTGCAAATGCTGGAGTCGGAGGAGTGGCGGAACTTGATGGTGGAGCTGATGGCTTCGATTGTATCGGACATGCAGGACTTGGCAAAAACATTCTTACGGTTGGAGCAGTAAATCCGATTCCTAATGGTTATACCAACGCTTCCGAAGTTGTAATTAGTAGCTTCAGTAGCTTCGGACCAACAGATGACGGTAGAATCAAGCCAGATATTGTTGGAAATGGCGTAGCAGTGCTATCATCTACTAGTGGAAGCGATACGGAATACTCTTCTTACGATGGCACTTCAATGTCTAGCCCTAACGTAACAGGCTCTATGACTTTGTTGCAGGAGCATTACAGCGAAACTCATGGCGGAGATTTCATGAAAGCAACAATGCTCAAGGCATTGGTACTTCATACTGCTGATGAAGCTGGCACTAATGAAGGTCCCGATTATACATTCGGATGGGGATTGATGAACACTGAAACTGCCACAGAAGTAATTACCAATGACGGTGTAACTTCTATGATTGCCGATACGGTACTCAACAATGGTGCAACTATGAATTTCTCATTTAGCTCTACGGGGAATGAGCCTTTAGATATCACAATTGTTTGGAATGATTTATCCGGAACTCCCGTTGCTCCCTCTTTGAATCCGACAGACTTGATGATAGTTAATGATTTGGATATGAGATTGACAAAAGACGGAACTACTTTTTCTCCATATATTCTTGACCCAACCAATCCGGCCGCTGCGGCAACTACTGGAGACAACTTCAGAGACAATGTGGAAAGAATTCATATCCAAAACCCTACTTCTGGTGGATACGTTTTGTCTGTAAATCATAAAGGAACGCTCGTAGGAGGACCTCAAAGATTTTCAATTGTAGTTTCAGGATCAAGCGTATGTTCTTCAACCGCTACTGATGATGCAAACTCAATCATTGCAAATGTAGAGTTCGGAGATATTACTACTGCTACAGATCTGACTTGTGCTACTTACACAGATTTCAGTGGAATTTCTACCAATGTGCGTGCAGGAGACGTAATTCCCTTCACAATCAAGGCAGGAACTTGCGGAGCTGAAAATGACAGAATCGTAAAAGTATTTGTGGATTGGAATGGAGACTCCGACTTGGAAGATGCCAACGAAACCGTTGCTATCTCCAATGTCATTTCCGATTCCAGCAATTATTTCACAGGAAATATTACTGTTCCTACTACGGGAATTGCTTTTGACAGAACAGTTGCTATGCGAATTGTTTTAGTGGAAACTACTGATGCTAGTACAATAAGTGAATGTGGAGAATATACGTTTGGAGAAACCGAAGATTACACCATAAACATTATTCCTCCCGTTCCAGTAATTACTTCTTTCACACCCTCGGCTGGCCCAATAGGAACAGATGTTTCTATTATTGGAGACAACTTCGATTATGTGGAAACAGTAATGCTCGCAGGAAACTCAATCGACTTTACAAGAGTAGATGACGAGACAATCACTTTCATAGTTCCAGTTGGCGCAAGCTCTGGTAAAATCAGCATTGAGAACAGCTACGACAATGCAACAAGTATTGCCGATTTTACTGTGATAGCAACACCTCTCCCAGTAATCACAAGCTTCTCTCCAATGTCTGGCTCTCCCGAAGATGTGGTTACTATTTTAGGAGATTTCTTCACGGAAGTGACAAGTGTGAAATTTAATGGAGTAGATGCCATAGATTTCGCAATCCAAAATGATGGAGAAATTTTAGCAGCAGTTCCTTACGGTTCTTCTACGGGGAAAATTTCGGTTACAAATGTTACTGGAACAACTGAAACGGTAATGGATTTCGTATATATTGATGCTGCAAATATGTCCTCTGCTGATATAACAACTTGTGAAATAGTTTACAGAGATCCACAAGGAGGAGATGATTATGCTGTTGACCAAGATATTACGCAAACTATCTACCCTGCAACTCCTGGTAGCTTAATTCAAGTAGATTTTACTGAATTTGATTTGGAAGGCGATGTGAATCAGGCCGGAGTTCCTTACGATTTCTTGAGAATCTATGATGGCACAACCAAGTCTGCTGCTACACTAATCGGGACTTATTTTGGAAGTACGTTGCCTCCGTCAATCATTGCTACAAACGCTGATGGAGCAATTACTTTCCATTTCGTTTCGGATGAGAGCGTTTTTGAAGCAGGATGGAAGGCAAATGTCTCTTGTTACGAATTGCAGACTCCAACCATCACTTCTCTCACTCCAGCTTCTAGTTTTGCAGGAACGGAAATTACAATTTCAGGAACGGACTTCATTGGCGTAACGGATGTTTCTTTCAATGGAACAGCTGCCACAGAGTATGAAGTAGTAAATGCAAGTACTATTACCGTAACAGTACCAACAGGAGGTTCTACTGGACAAATTTCAGTAACCAACTTGCAAGGCACGGGAATGAGTACAACTGATTTCACTTATTTGGAGGGAATCATTATGAGCAGTGCTGATATAACTACTTGTAGCTTAAGATACCTTGACCACCAAGGAACTAGCAACTACGCAAGCAGTACGGAAATTACGCAAACTATCTATCCTGCTACAGAAGGAAGCTTGATTCAGATAGATTTCCAAGCATTCAATTTAGAAAATACCTCTGATTTTCTCTATGTTTACGATGGAACATCTACAAACGCAACCCCAATTGGAACATATACGGGTACATCTTTGCCTCCAACAGTATATGCAACAAACCCTGCTGGAGCAATTACCTTGTTTTTCGATTCAGATGGCTCTGTTACCCGTTCTGGTTTCGATGCTACAATTTCATGTTATTCTCCTCCAGCTCCAGTAGTAACTTCATTCACTCCAGCAATGGGTTTTGTAGGAACAGAGGTTACAATCACAGGAACAAATTTTATCAACGTGGATAGCGTTTTGTTCAACGGAGTTCCTGCACTAAGCTTCTCAACTGTAAACACGGAAACTATCAAAGCACTTGCTCCAGTGGGTACAAGTGGAAAAGTTACCTTGGTTACAGAAAGAGGAAATGGCGAAAGTACAACTGATTATACTTACCAAGAAGCTTTGCTCATGGCAAATGGTTCTTCTACGGTTTGCGATATGATGTTTATGGACAGCTACGGAAAAGCAAACTACAAAACAAATGAAAATTTGGTGCATGTGGTCTATCCTGCAACAGACGGAAAATTGGTTCAAGTAAACTTTAGTGCATTCTTTACGGAGGCAAATAGAGACCATTTAGAGGTTTTCAACGGGAGTTCAGTAGATGCTCCGAGGTTGGGCAGATATTCTGGCACTACAATTCCTCCAATCATGACAGCAACTAACACAGAGGGTGCGCTTACTTTCAGGTTTACCTCCGATGGAACTGTAGTAAGAAGTGGATGGGAAGCCAACTTATCTTGTGTGGATAATCCGACACCTGCACCTATTGTGGCAGATTTTGCAATTTCAGTAGATGAAGATATGGTGTTTGACTTCTCGGATGAGTTTGAAATGAATGTTCAGAATGCTGATAGCATCATGATTGTTTCATTACCTGCCGAAGGAATGTTGAAACACGATGGAGACGATGTAACTGTAAATCAAAGAATGTCTCTTGCAGAAGCAATGGACATGACTTACCAAGGAGTTGCCAACTGGAACGGAACGACTTCGTTCACATATATGGCAATGAATGATATTGGAATGTCAGATTCAGAAGGTACGGTTACAATTACAGTAAACCCCGTAAACGATGCGCCAACCATTTCTGATATATCTACCATGAATCTTTGTAGCTCGACTTCCAATACAGTTGATTTAGATGGCTTAGTAAATGATGTAGACAGCGAAACAGTTAGTATTTCATCAGTATCTTCTAATGAAAGTAATCTGAATGTTACAAGCAATGGAATGGTAATTACTGTTGAAAACATTGGGAATGAAACCGCTACGTATTCAGTACAGGTTACAATTACCGATGGCACAGAAACAGTTAACACTAGCTTTGATGTGAATTCTTTCTCAGTTCCAACAAATTCTACAATTACTGTTAGTGGAAATAATGGAGAGATTTTGACTGCTCCGGCAGGCGAATCTCATCAATGGTTTTTGAATGGAAACCAGATTGACGGAGCAACTGCTCAGACTTACACCGCTACCGAAACGGGAGACTATACTGTTTCATTCAAAACGGCAGAAGGTGGATGCGATGCCACTACGGAAGTAGCTAGTGTTGAGGTAATTACAGGAATTGATTTCAATGACATTTCCAATTCATTGAACATCTACCCCAACCCAACCTCTGGCACGTTGAATCTCTCCATGGAGAACAATCTTTTAGGCAAATTCAGCGTGAGAGTAATTGATGCTTCGGGTAGAGAAGTAATGACTACTTCATTCTCTAAAGAGAATACTACTTTGAGCAGAAAAATAGATATGGGTACTTTCTCAAGTGGCTTGTACTTATTGGAAGTAGTGAATGCAGATTCAAGAGGAATGATTAGAATTGTGAAAGAGTAGTGATTCAAAATCCACTCTTTTTGGAATTTTCATGAAAGTTAAAGAAGGTAGCAACCATGGTTGCTACCTTCTTTGTTTGTATAAATCTTACGGATTGTATTCTTTCTCTCAATTTTGGATTTACAAAGTGAATCTCGCACCCAACGAGATATTGCTAATGTCAAACCGCATGTTCAAACTCGTATTTTTACTATTTCGATTGGAGTCTCCATTTTCTATAGTATTGAAATTGATAAATGGATTCAGTCGAGCCTCTAAGCTGGTGCGTTCCGAAAGCTTGAATAAAGTGCCAAGGCTGGCAGATGAATCAAAGAATTCTGAAGTAATCTCATTCACTCGCCTTCTATTCTCCAAAATAAGAATACTCCTTCCATAATAACCATCAACCTCCACAAACGGGAAAAATCTGCCCAACTCAAAATATTTCCGACCGTAAATCCCAGCTTGGTAAGTGTGGGAAAGTGAAACACTTTCTGGGCTATCATTCCGCTTTATCCAATTCAACCCGTAGGCAAATCTTATTCCCAAGGAAACTGATTCACTCACGAAAAGCCCAATTCTATTTTGTGAAAAAACAGAGAAGACTGACTCCTTTTGTTTTACCAATACATTCTGATTGGTGTTGATGTCAAAAATGGTAGATTCATATTCCCAGTTGTTTTTTCCAAAGTTAAGGGTTGTGGAAAATTCTCCGCTTCCCTTCGTAAATTGTGCATTGCCAAAAAAGGGAATCATAATCAATAACAATACGGTTGCTTTCTTCATTCTATTGTAGTTAGGAGTCAAAATTGATGTGATACATTTCACAAAATCGAATATAATGATTGATTTTATTTCTGACTAAAATGTCAATTAAATTATCATTTTTTGTGATGCCGATTTTTGATGTGTATTTGGCATTACAGCAAAATTCTTTTTCCCACGAAAAATTATTAAATTCAATTTCATATAAGTAAGTGGAAGCAATTATTTGATGTTGTTGATTGGATTCAAAATTTTGATTATCAGACACTTACTTTGCTTTCTTACTATCTTTCCATACTACTGGACATGGTAGAAAATAGAACCAAAAACCTGTCAGGTTCAATTGGGATTAGACCTTGAAAATTGAGTTTTATCTTTTTAAAACCTAACAGGTTTACGCAGATGTCCAGTAGTATGCTATCTTTCTATTTTTTACTTGTAAGTGCTTGGGCAGAAATAGCCTTGTAGTTAAGATTTTCAAGTATCTGAAAATCAGTTTATCATTTATTTTCTTGATACATAATACTTTTGTCTTGTTACTTCTTAAAGGAATAGAAACCACAAAATCCAACCAGAACCATGAGCAAATTCAAAAAATTACTTCATAAAGTTGCCCACAATGTAGAAGGCACGTTCGATAAGCTTTCCCAGAGAATGGACACTAAATTGGGTCTGTTGAATAAAATCCAAGTAGTGCTTTACAATAGCTATGCTTCCGAAAGCATGATTTATATTAGAGGAAGGGTTTTGGAAGCAAAAAATATTGCCCCAGCCACTGACCAAGACAGCATTTGGAAAAACCTGCTCCGAACTTATCAGCGGTTGGAGACAGATGAAATTCCGAATGTATTGTTGAAAATGACCTTCCGAGGGGTTTCCAAAGAAGTGCGCTCTGATGAGGAAGGCTATTTTGATTTGCCCTTCAAGCTAGATGAACCGCTCAAATATCAGCCTTCTCGTTATTCATTCGATGTGGAGATTCTTGATTTCCCAGTAAATGTGGAGATTGATGTTGCGCCAATTCGTGGGGAAATTTATCTGCCACCAGAACATGCCGAATTTGGCGTGATTTCCGATGTGGATGATACCATTATGAAAACAGACGTGATTAGTCTGCTGAAAATGGCGAAAGCTACTTTCCTGCAAAACTCCCGCACCCGAATTGCTTTCAAAGGAGTTTCCAAGTTCTATCAGGCTTTGCAAGCGGGAAAAAATAAAGACAATGCCAATCCATTTTTCTATGTCTCCAGCAGTCCGTGGAATCTGTTCGATTTGATTCGGGATTTCATTGACATCAACGAAATTCCTGCGGGACCGATTCTGCTCAGAGATTTGGGAATTGACAAATCCAAATTCATTGTAGGAACGCACGGCTCGCACAAGCGAAACGAGATTGAAGGGATTCTGAAAGTTTTTCCACACCTGAATTTTATTCTGATTGGAGATAGTGGTGAGCAAGATCCATTTATTTATTACAACATCGCCAAAGATTTTCCAGGCAGAATCCTCGCCATCTACATCAGAGACGCAAAATCTCCGAAACAACAAGCTGCCGAAGAACTGGTTGAAAAAGCAAGGGAAAAAGAGGGGATTGAAATGTATATCGTCCCAAACTCGCTCGAAGCTGCCAAGCATGCCGTCAGCAAAGGCTACATGACAGCGGACGCTTTCCCTGAAATTGAAACCGAAATTGTGGAGGAACTCAAAAATGATGATGAACTCGATGAGGCTTTGGAAGAAGGCGAAATCAGCGAGGAAATTGTAGAAGAAGTGGAAGAGAAAAAGAAAGATTAGTTGATGTGATGATGCGGTGATTTGATGATGAAAACAATTTGAAAATGTGCAAATTTGAGAATGAAAAACAGGTTCAAATCAGTCCAATTGCCTTTGTGTTATTCAGAGCTTATCCGAAGTGCTGAATAATACAACTTTCAAAGCTGTCATCAAAAAACAGAAAGCTGGTAACTCCTTACCTTGCCATTGTTGATCTTAGCTTTCTATTATTTCCAATCGAAATGTTATAGGAAATCAGTTTTGTTTAACACGATTATAAACAAACACGGGCGCATCTCAAAATGTCGCAATAAATTAAAATCTACTTTTCAAAATGAATTTATAGGTATATCGGGATAGGTCGCCTAAATAGTTCGAGCATCCGCTCGGACTTGTCATTCGTTGAAGCGTCCGCTTCAAAAAGTGCTGTGCGCTCTAAACCGATATTCCTAATGAAAAATAAGAGATTATGAACGGTAATTTATAATAAATCCAACGTCTAGGGTCCGACCCTCGGCAGGGTCTGCGACCTCTGCCAGCGTATGTTTTTTCAATGTGCGACAAAATGAGATGCGCCCAACAAACACTTATAGCGAGACCAACAATTTGTATATTTTGACAACAGTTTTCTGCTAAATAATCTTCATACTTTTCAGAATATCAATCGTGATGTTTTGCCTTGCCGAAATATCTTCGCTTTTCTTAATGTCTATATGTGTGGCGAAATAATAACCGACTGCGCCAGGTTTCTCTACCCAACCGACAAACCAACCGTTTTTGGTGGCAGTTGCCCAACCACTTTTTGCCCGAATCGTGTATTCTTCGGTTTTTAAGTATTCCATAATGCCTTTCACTTTGCGTTGATTCCGCTTGGAAAATGGCAATTCTTCTCGAAACAACTTACGGAGGAAAACAATTTGCTCTTCCATACTGATTCTGATTTTTCCCGTAAGCCAGAACTTATCAATTCCTCCATCAATATTTTTGTTGCCATAATCCGCCAGGTTTACATAATGTTGCATTCGCTTCTGCCCAATTTTCCGAGCCAAATCCTGATAGAACCAAACTGCGGAGTGTTTGAATGCTTGTTGCATATCCAAATCCTGATTCCAAGCTTCTATTTCCCTAGTTTTTCCATCCCATTTGAGAACTGTATTCGTATCGGCAATCACACCAGTTTCTAAAGCGATAAGTGAGTTGAGGATTTTGAAAGTGGAAGCAGGCAAAAATGGCTCTTTCGTGCGCTTCGCATTGTGTTTGTAAAACCTGTTTTCTTGCGGGTCGAACAGCAAAAACGAACCTTCTACGCCATATTTCTCAAAGAAAATCTCGAAACTTTGGTCGTCTCTTAACTTGGCAGTATCAATTTCCGCAAGCTGAACAATTGTGTCTCGCACTACTAAAGTATCGGTAGCAACTCCACTTTCGCCATCGGTTCTTGAACCACAAGAGAAAAGCATGCAGGCGAAAAGAAGTAGAAATAATTGGTTGGATTTCATATTTGACTTGATTGGCACACGGACACTTTGTGTACACGGTTGAAATACTGAATAACACGGAAACACATAATCGCTTACTTATGTATAGCTTTTATATCGAATCCAAAATCTCCAACAGCTTTTCTTCGGTCTGTTTCGTACTCAATAATTTGTCTTTTGGAGTTTGGGAGTTCGCAATGTCTTTTGTGCGGAAACCCTGTTTGAGCAATGAATCGACTGCATGAATAATTGCCTCGCTTTCTTGTTTCATGTTGAATGAAATATCGAACATCAGCGCCACAGAAAGCACCGAAGCCATTGGGTTGGCAATTCCCTTGCCAGCAATATCGGGTGCAGAACCATAAATCGGCTCGTACAATCCAACCGAATCGCCTATGGAAGCCGAAGGAAGCATTCCCATAGAACCCGCAATTTGCGAGGCTTCATCGGTCAGAATATCTCCGAACATATTGCCTGTCAGCACCACATCGAACTGTTTCGGGTCTCGGATGAGTTGCATGGCGGCATTGTCAATAAACATGTTGGTCAGTTCCACATCGGGGAAATCTTTGGCGACTTCACTCACGGTTTCTCGCCATAATCGGGAAGATTCCAACACATTTGCCTTATCTACGGAGCAGACTTTTTTGCTTCGAGTTCTTGCTGCTTCAAAAGCCTTTCGAGCAATTCGCTCCACTTCCATTTTAGAGTAAACCATGGAATCTACCGCAATCGAACCGCTTTCTCTGCGCTCCCTTGGCTCGCCAAAATAAATTCCACCCGTCAGCTCTCTGTAAAAAAGAATATCAGACCCTTTCAAAATTTCAGGTTTCAGGCTAGAAGCATCCAAAAGTTCATCGAAGAGTTTGATTGGGCGGATGTTGGCGTATAAACCCAAGGTTTTCCGAATCTTCAACAAACCTTGCTCTGGTCGGATTTTGGCACTTGGGTCATTGTCATACATCGGATGCCCGACCGCTCCGAGCAGAATGGCATCGGTATTTTGGCAAATTTCAATGGTTTTGTCTGGCAATGGATTTCCTGTTTGCTCAATGGCACTGTGTCCAATCAAAGCACTTTCCATGGAAATCTTGAACCCGAATTTTTGGGCAAGTTTGTTAATGATATTCTGAAGAAACGGCTGTAACTTCTGGGCCAATTCCGTCTCCAGCTAAAATGGCTAATTTCATTGTTAAATAGTAATGAGTAGTGGGTATTTTGTAGTGAGTAGTTTACTCAAGCTTTACAATTGGCAAACTAGCAAGCAAGAGTGAAAGAACAAAGGCATTTCCCATATCGTAAAAAGAATTTATGCCTTCGGAAACTCCACCCAGAAAGTGCTTCCCCTGTCAGGATTGTTCTCGTGCCAGACTGTTGCATTCATGGAAGATGCGTATTTTTGAACAATAAAAAGACCGAGTCCCGTAGAAGATTCGTTGTCGGTGGGCTTATTGCTCAATGGTTCAAATTTCTTGAAAAGCTTTGGCTGTTCGTTGGGCAGAATGCCTGGTCCTTCGTCTTTTATGCCCCAACAGATGCTTCGTTCCTTGTTTCGCATCAGGATTTCTACCTTCTTGTGAGGCTTAGAGAATTTGATGGCGTTGGAAATCAGGTTTTGGAAAATCTGTTTCAGCAATCTTTTATCGGCAATCACAAAAGTTGGAAATTCGGCAGGTTCTGAAACCAAGCCGATGTTTTTTTTATTGGCAAGCACCTGCATATTAGTAATTGTCTTTTCGGAAAGCTTGACAAGGTTGCATTTCTCCAGAATCAAACTGTCTTTTGGGAATTCCGATAGTTGGCTTTCCAATATTTTGGCAATCAACTCGTGCATGTTCCCAGCCGTTTTGCCTATCATTTCGTGTATTTTGCTTATTTCCACATCTAAATCCTTCCCTCCTAGCCGAATCAGGTCTAGCAAACCTTGAATTTGGTTGAGTGGGCTTTTCAAATCATGAGCGACAATTCCCAGCAGATGGTTTTTTTCTTTGGCTAACTCCTCTAATTTTTCCAATCTGTTCTCTAATAATTCTTTTTGGACCTGAATTTCTTCTTGCTGAGAAACGATTTCCGCATTTTTTGCAGTAAGAATTTGATTCTGAGCCTGTTTTTTGTTTTTTGAGTAATAGAAAAAATAGGCAAAGCAGAGCGCAAATAAAACCAATGCTAGAGAACCATAAAGTAAAGTATTTTTCAGTTTTATTTTTGTTTCCGATTGAGTCGCTTTTTCTTTCAGTAGTTCTACCTCTTTCTGTTTTTGTTCCGATTCAAATATTTCCTGAAGTTGGAGTATTTTCTCTGCTTGCTCCGAGGTAAAAATACTATCGCTCAGTTGCTCGTATTTTCTGGCAAACTCGACCGATTTCTTGTAATTCCCCAAGTTTTCGAGGGCAAATGAGTAGGTTTTATAAATATCTCGCAAAGCGTAAAAATCCTCTACAGCATTGGCATAATATTGGGCAGAATCTAGGTAGCGGATTGCTTCCTGCGAGTTATCCAATTTTATATGGCAATTGGCAATTTGCACAAGTGCTTGCCCTCGGCAGTAAGCATCGCCAAGGATTTTGGAGTGTTCAAGTGCTTGTTTGTAGTAGCGGAGGGAATTTCTGAATTCCTTTTCTGTATAGCGGATTCGCCCCAAACCCATGAGTGCGTAATATTCAATAAACTGGTTTTTTCGGTAATTTCTGTTATCAATCACGGCACGATAGAGAGAATCTGCCTTGCTCAAGCTGTCTTCCTCTTCAAGTGCTTCTGCGAGCCGAATCAACCCGAAACCTTCGCCCTCGTAGAATTTGGCTTCCTGAAACCAATTCAAACTCTTCACATACATTTCCTTTGCTTCTTTCTTACGGCTAGAGTTGGCATACAAATCGCCAATGCCAGCATAACCGTAGGCAACTCCAATCAAATCATTGTTCTTTTCAGAAACGTCAATTGATTTTCTATAATAATATACTGCGGAATCATTGGCGAGCAAACTCATGAATGCCAATGCCATGTTGGTATAGCAAGTACTTTCGGCAATTTTCTCATTTTTGGCATCGAACAGTCTAGCAGTTTGGTGGTAGATGTCTAATGCCTCCCTGTTTTTGCCCTGTTCCACAAAAAGCAATGCCAACGAACTTTTGGCATGCGCCACATTGAGCTGGTCGTTTACTTTACTGGCTGCAGAAATGCTTTTCCGATAGTATTCCTCTGCTTTGGCAAGTTCTCGCTCCATAAAATAGTTCAGCCCCACTATTCTGTAAGCTTTAGCAGTTTCACTCGGCATATTCAATTTTTGAGCTAAAGACAAGGCTTTTTTAGCATATTCATTAGCTTTTTGACTATTTTCTCTATACAACAAATTGCTTAATTTATTAAGCGCAACCACTTTGCTTGTGTCAGAATCGGCAAGTTTGGAGACTACCCGCAAAAGGCTGTCCAATTGTGCCTGCCCAAGAAATGGAAGAAAAGACACAATCAGCAACAGAATCAGTCGCAATGCAACTATTTTATTTACGAAAGTAAGTAGCATAGATAAAGGTAGGAACATACTATATGCTAATCAACAGGAACGCAAAAAGGTTGGGCAAAAATGTTTGTTTCTCAATAAAACTCCTGCACATCTGTATTCACTTTGGAGTAGGAAATGTGTGTTCTTGTAAGAGTTACAAGTACAGATGCCCAAGCCAACTTTCGGACATGGCTGTTAATGACTACCCTATTTTCTGCTCGAATGACTCAACCTCTTTTTTCAGACTCAACAAATAATCCAAATCATTGTAGCCATTTGCCAAGCAGGTTTTCTTGTATGGATTTATCTCGAAGGATTCCGATAAGTCCAAACTCGGAATGGAAATGGTTTGATTGGGTAAGCTTACTTCCACTTCTGTTATTGGGTCGGATTGGATGGTTTCCAACAGCTTATTTAAAAAAGAATCAGAAACCTGAATAGGCAAAATATGGTTGTTCAGCGCATTATTTTTGAAAATGTCTGCAAAGAAGCTGGAAACCACTACTCGGAAACCATAATCTCCCACCGCCCAAGCCGCATGTTCCCGACTAGAACCGCAACCGAAGTTTTTGCCAGCCACCAAAATTTCTCCTCCAAAAGTCGAATTATTCAGTACGAAATCTATTTTCGGGTTTCCTTCCGAATCGAACCGCCAATCTCTGAACAGATTCTCTCCAAAACCTTCCCGAGAAGTGGCTTTGAGGAAACGAGCGGGAATAATTTGGTCAGTATCAATATTTTCTTCGGGGAAGGGAACGCAAGTAGATTTGAGTGTGGTAAATTTTTTCATGGGAAAATGTCGGTTTTGAACTTGGATTATTGAATTTGAAAATGTGCAAATTTGGAAATGAACAAATAACAAAACTTGAAAACGAGCCTCGGAATGGTCTTTTTTAGACATTTCCGATGGTAAAACAAACGAAACAAGCAAACAAAGATACTATTTTTCAAAATATAATAACCCCGCTCGGTCGCAATTACATTGCGCACAATAACCGGGCGCATCAATTCCTAAGTTCGTGTTGCTATTTTTGTTTCTTATTTCCTTCTACTGCATTAAAATTCTTAGCCGTAGCTATGGCTATGTCGAAATGTCGAACCATCGGATTGTCGAACCATCGGATTGCCGAACCATCGGATTGCCGAACCATCGGATTTTGCTTTGCAGAAGAAAATAATATTCCAAAAAAATACAGACACGAACTTAGAACTCAATGCACTAGCCAGCGTAGATTGACCCGACCCGACCTCAAAAATAAACCGAGACAAAACACGCATTTATTTAATCCCCATTCCTTACAATAATTGGAGACTTATAACCTACCCTTTTGGAACTCCCAAATATTTGTATAGATGTTCGTTCAAAAAATAGATTGTAAAAGCGAAATACACTACCCAGAATAATCCGAAAAGTAAGTAATAGAGTAGGGAATGTGTTTTTAGTAACCTAAAGCCTATTGGAAATACAAATTTGTTATAGAATACGACTGCTAACTCTGCCAGTACAGCCACAAGCAATATCATGATAGTAGCTATGATTGGCAATGGAAAAAAATCGTTATGTATAAAAAAAGCAAACCATAAGACTGGCCACATGCTTATTACCACCAGGAAAAACTCGAAATGTGTTGAAACTGACAACTTACTATTCTTGGGAATGTCAACAATCGACCTATTGTACGTTCCTATGATAGAGATAGCAAGTAGACAAATCATAAACAGCTGAAAGGTACATATCCCGAGAAATAGCTTTGCTCCCTCAATTTTCACTATATCCAACAATGTGTTTATCTGCTCCCTCGTTTCCTCACAGTAGTAATTTATTGCAATCAACGGAATGTATAGTGCGGAAAGGCAATACAGAAAATGGTTTTGTTTGTTGCTCACTTTCATTGTTTTGAGGAATTCAATGTCAAACTCTCGTGAGTACTGAAAACTCGAATGCACTGCAAATTACTTTAGAGGATTTTGATTGCATAAGGAGATTGTTGAACGCTGCAAAAAGATTAATTACCGTATGCTATCGGAGATTATAAATACAAATTTATTAGAGTATGTTTGAATCGACTTAATTTTAGTTTCTACGGCTTTTCAAAATGCTTTCTTCGTTATTTTCTCCCCACGTAGCTTTGGCTATGTGTTTCTGAAATGCCTAGTGCATCAATTCCTAAGTTCGTGTTGCTAATTTTGTTTCTTATTTCCTTCTACTGCATTAAAATTCTTAGCCGTAGCTATGGCTATGTCGAAATGCCGAACCATCGGATTGCCGAACCATCGGATTGCCGAACCATCGGATTGCCGAACCATCGGATTGCCGAACCATCGGATTGCCGAACCATTCAGATTTTGCTTTGCAGAAGAAAACAATATTCCAAAAAATACAGACACGAACTTAGAACCCAATGCACTAGAAAGACTGTTTTGAAAACCTCGTAAAATTCCCAAAAAATCAATCCAAACATACTCTTAGGAACGGAAATTAAATAAGATGCTACTTTCTCAGTGGATTGTGGGTATAAAAAAAGTGCCGTAGTGCCGTAGTGCCGTAGTGTCGGACTGGCGCACCATCGGACTGGCAATGCCGTTAAGTTAGTGTGAATTTGGTTCGAGCGTGGACGCTCGAACCAGCGTGACACGCTGGCGCAGGTCTCTGCAAGAACCTGTGCCGAAAATGGAAATCAGTCTCTGACTGAATACGAATTTCCTTAACTTAATGGCATTGATTGGACTGGCGCACCAGTGCGATGCCAAACTTTTTAGTCCTGGCCGGGCTACGGATTATACATAAGTATTTTTCCTTTCATTTTCTGACGTCCTACCAGTAGCCGACAACCTCTTGGTTGTCGGAAATCAGGCTAAAAAGTCATAATGTGAGCAAATAAAAAGATGTGTATAAACCGTAGCCCGGCCGGGAACGGCTAAACTAGCCAGCGTGGCCAACGTGCCAGCATAGCTCGACCCGACCCCAAAAATAAACTGCGATAAAACACGCATTTATTTATTCACCCGTTCCTTAGCGATTGCTTCATAAGGGTTTCGACTACTGTAAGGTAATTTCTCACTCAAGCAATTTGATGAAAATTCAAGTTTGCGAGACCAACAACCTGCAATTTGTTGGTCTCGCTAAGATGGCAGGTTTTTGCCAAATGTCGTTTCAAGAATGATTTTCATTCTCTATTAAGAGATATGGTTTATTCGCTAAGACCAACAAAGATGTAGCACAGACTTTTTGACTGATAAAAAGCAGAATATACTACGAAAATTCAGGTCTAAATTTTATAGCACGCCATTTCCTACACTAAGAAAAAGTGGTTGTCTGACAAATTTTGTGGTGTTTAGTAAACAGTAAAAAACAATACGCATTTTCTGCGCTAAAAGCGCAGAAAATGCGTCCTTGCTTGAAGGCTACTCCACAAAATTGTCAGAAAACCGAAAAAATTATGGAACTTGAAGATTGGCAGGTTCTTCTGGGAGTTGCCACCAACAACACTACCAACTTGCCGTACGAAAACTTTG
The DNA here is from genome assembly GCA_963729615.1 of uncultured Cytophagales bacterium. GTDB lineage: Bacteria > Bacteroidota > Bacteroidia > Cytophagales > Flammeovirgaceae > JBLIFI01. Next base: position 364,072 of record CAVSOI010000003.1, on the reverse strand, counting down.
TCAATATTGACTAATAAAACACATTTGATAGTCTAAAACTGCACTCGATACATCACATCAGGGAAAAATCCAATCTGATTTACCGTATTAATTTGGTCAGTTACCTCATTATAGCGTTGCGTAAATACATTTTCCCTGCCAGTTACATTTTGCAAATCCACAAAAAACTGGTGGGAGATTTGTTTTTTCTTGCTGTTGATTCGGAAACCGAACTTTACATCCCAGCGGAAATAGGAATCGAATTGCTCGGAGAAGGCAATCTCCTCTCGTAGAACTTCTCTGCCTGCATTTGCCCGAGTGGCTTGCAAATCTATAGGCGTGAAGAAACGCCCACCTGAATTGGCAACTTTTGTGTCGAAAGTCAGCGCATTTCGCTTGTCTTTGCCGACTTTGATTTCCTTGCCCAACAATAAATTCACTACATAATTGTTGTTGAAAGCTGTGTTTCGCTCAATTCCATCGCTTCCTTCGTAGGTCGATTCAAAAATGGAAGTGGTAAGCAATCCATAAAAACCTCTGCTGAAAAACTTCTCCAAAGTCAATTCCACGCCATAATTTGTGCCTACACCTTCATTTACCAACGAAACTCGTTCATCGAACACGAAATCTGCTCCTTCGTTGATGACTGCATAACTACTTGGCGTATTTTCCACAGGAATATTGTCGAGTGCCTGGTAATACACTTCCGCTTTCAGCCTCCAATCAGATTTGATTTTTAAATCGTAGCCCAGCACAAAATGGTGGCTTCGCATAAAGTCTAGGTTGGAGTTGGTGGATTCAAAATTGTCTGGGCTAGTTTCTTCTCTCGTGAACAAAACGGGGAGCGGAATCATTTGGGAATGATAACCATAAGCCAAGCTAATTCGCTGTTTGTCAGTAAATTGCCAGCTAATTGCCGTTCTGGGTTCAAGCGCAAAACTTTCGGTAAATGTCAAATATTGGGCGTGGAATCCAAAAGTGAAACTCAAATCATCGGTAATTCGATATTCGCCTTGCGTGTAGGCTTGCCAAAGTGGCGTGGTTTCGAAGTTTGGTTGACGGGATGAAAAAATCGGGAATGCTGTCGGTGTCATTGTCTGGAATGCTGGCTCGGTTGTCTCGGTCAACCGTATTGTAATCAATGTCAAAAACTTCTACCATCATTCCCGCCCGCATGTTCAATTTGGCACTGAATTTCTTATTTAGCAAAGTAGAAAATGTATAACGATTCTCTCTACTTTCGGATTCGGTGGCTCGGAACTTCTTCATCACTTCGCCATTTCCTTCGAAAACAATATTGTCTTGTGTGAATGAGTTGAAGTTGGTGGAAACTCCCAAAGAAGTTTTGAGATAAGTGGTTTTATTCAGGCGGATTTTATTGGTCAATCCAACCAAACCTAATTGATTTTCCACGAAGGCATCTTCGCCAGGATTGGCAAATAAATCGTCTTCGTCAATTTCCGCTCCCAAGAAATCGATGCTACTCAATCCACCCAAACCGAAAAGCTCGAAAGTGCCGAGCTTGCCTTCGCCAAAGTTGAGTTTGAAGGAGAAATCTTGGTAATAGGGAATCGCAGAAGTTCCCGTGGCCGCCACGCTGGCAATTCCGTAGCGATAAGATGCCACAAACGAAGAGCGTTTCTGCTTGCTCAAAGGACCTTCCGCCATAAACTCCAACCCACTGAATGCGCTCAGTTGAGCCGTAAACTCCAAATTGTCAGCATTTCCATTTCGGAAATTCACATCGAAAACCGCACCCAAGGCGTTGCCATATTCGGCAGGAAATGCGCCAGTAATGAAATCTGAAGTACGCAGAAGATTAGTGTTTAATGCGCTTACTGGTCCGCCTGTTGTGCCCAAAGTGGCAAAATGGTTGGTCGTGGCAATTGGCAAACCATCAATTCGCCAGAGCAAACCAGTTGGCGAGTTTCCTCGAACTACAATGTCATTTCTGGAGTCGTTGGTGGTGCTGACTCCAGCAAAATTGCTCGCCAAACGTGCCACATCATTTCTTCCGCCCGAAAAGCGAGTAACTTCTTCCAAACTAAACGTTCTGGCACTTACTTTTGCCAAGTCGTTAATGGGCATGTCTTTGTCGTCATCGGAGGTAATTACAAGCTGTTCCAACATCTCTACAGATTCCTCTAAAGTGATTTCCAAGTAGACTTCCTTACCAGCAGTTACCAAAACGTTTGTCATGGTAATTGTCTTATAACCAATGTACTGCACGCTGAAATTCTGCCTGCCTGCGGGAATTTCTTCCAGTTTGAAATAACCATCTTCATCGGTTACTGCGCCTTTGATTGGGTTGGAGTTGACCAAAACGATGCTTGCGCCAATCAGCGGATAATCGGCTTGGGCATCTTTAATTCTGCCTTTTACCGTTTGCGTTTGGGCGAATAGATTTCCCATGCTCAAAAGCATAATGAAAAGTATGGCAACTAATGTTTTGCTCAACGTGAGTAGCACGTCATCGCACTCTTCTGTTTTTTCTACAAATGATTTTCTTTTTTTCGCTGTGAAATCATGCTCAATAATTTTAGCGGAAGCAGGTCTTTTTTTTGGGATAATTTTCATGACTGACTCAGTTTCGTGAATGAATTTTCGCTTTTGAATTGTTCAAAGCTAGGTTTCATTCCTGCCTTAAATAATCGGTTTCCAACTCAAATGGGCTTTGTTTTGGTTGGATTGGGAAATAGCCCACCTGAAATGGAAAGTCTATGTATTCTGACTGTTTTGATAAGGGAATCCGTTTCAGATGCAGATTTTTCGGTTTCAGGTGCTTTTTTGTTCGGTTGGATTTTGCCAACTCGGCTTTTTAGGAGGAATTTGTTTTATTTTGCAGAGTATGGAATTGGCGAATGTGATTCCGACTTATTTTTACAGATTTTTGTTCAGTATTTACCTGCCGAGTTCAACTACTTTGAAGTTGAAGAATGAAGAAGCATACAGGACTTACGCAAAACTAAAGTCAAAGCACTCGGCAGTATAAGCAAAACCTGCCGATGCGTGGGTTTTAACCAAAACCGCACATTGGCGGGACTTAAAAAGGCACCGCCAAGTACTAATTTCGACTTTTGCGTAAGTCCTAGCATACCTACTACTATCTTGTTACTTGATACATTCTACTTGATACTAAATAATGAAAACACTCCAAAAAGAAAAATATGTACATTGGCTCGGGATTGCCTTTTTAGCAACTATTATGATGTTTGTATTTCGGGAAAGGTGCGAGCCAGGTTTGTTTGGCTACTCCACTTCGTTTTTGGTCACAGTAATTATTTGGGAAGGATGCCGAGGGTTTCTGTTTTTCTTCCGAATGAAATTCCCCCAGATTCAGCAAACTGGGAAAAGGTTGCTGATTACTTTTGCTTCCATCATCCTTTATACGTCTATTGTTTCCCTTTCTATGCATGCCATTCTGGAGGCAGTATTTCCATCAAATGAACCCATTGGTTTCTTCTTGAAATTTGGAGTGTACTTTATGGCTACTGGCTTTGTAGTGATTGTCTATGAATCTGCATTTTTCTTTCAACAATGGAAACAGACTATTGTGGAGAAGGAAAATCTGAAACTCCAGCAAGTTCGTTCGCAGTTTTCTGCGTTGAAAAATCAGATTACTCCACATTTTCTGTTCAATAGTTTGAACACATTGGTTACACTCATTGCCGAAAATCAGAACGCAGCCATTGATTTTACCCAAAAGCTCTCGGAGGTTTACCGCTACATTCTCCAACATAAAGAGAAGGAGGTAATTTCCTTGGAAAAGGAGTTGCGCTTTGTAGAATCTTATGTTTTCCTGCTCAAAACTCGCTTCTCTGAGAATTTGAAAGTGGAAATTTCAATTCCCAAAGAACGAATGAAATGTTTCGTTGCGCCACTTTCCCTGCAAATGTTGGTGGAAAACGCCATTAAGCACAATGAGGTGTCCACGGCTCGCCCGCTTTTTTTAAGCATTTCGGTGGAAGGCAAAAATCTGATTGTGAAGAACAATCTCCAACGGAAAAGTTCTGTGGCGCACTCTACCAAAACAGGTTTGGAGAATATTAAACAACGTTACAAACATTTGAGTAATCAGTTGGTGGAGGTAATTGTAACCACATCGAGTTTCATTGTGGCAATTCCGCTGCTGGATGTGAGGAAAGAAGAAGGAGTTTTGGTTTGATTGTGCTTGGCAAATTGAACCTTTATTGCAGAAATTGGATGAATAAAACCCACTTATTTCGAGTTAAAAACTCGAATCAGATAAAGTCAAGGCTAAGAAGCCTTGACCAGCAGATTGTTAAATGGATAGATTGTTAGAAAAGGTGCATTTCAATTTTTAATTCCATGCCGTTGTTGTCTCAATGCCTTGCTCGACTTGGGAAAGTCGAGGTACAGAAATCTCATTACCTGATACTCACTACTCATTACTAAAAAAAATGAAAGTTCTCATTGTTGAAGATGAAGCGCCTGCTTTCCGAAGATTGCAGAGTTTGTTGCAGGAAATTGATGCGTCCATCGAGATTGTGGAGGTAATTGACAGTGTGAAAGAAGCCGTGAAATGGTTCAGAACTTATGAATTACCTGATTTGATTTTCATGGATATTCAGCTGGCAGACGGTTTGTCTTTCGAGATTTTTGAGGAGGTAAAAATCTCCAAGCCGATTATTTTCACTACGGCTTACGATGAATATATGCTGAAGGCTTTCAAGGTCAACAGCATTGATTATTTATTGAAACCGCTGAACAAGAATGATTTAGCAAGTAGTTTAGTTAAGTTGAGAGAATTGAAAAAAAGCTTTGGAAACAATTCCCAACAAGATTTGAAGGGAATTTTGCAGACTTTTAAGAATGATTTGAACCAAACGCAGTACAAATCTCGATTTTTGGTAAAAACTGCCGACCGATTGGTTTCCGTTCCTGCCAAAAACATTGCCTATTGCTACACGGAAAATGGCTTGGTTTCCATTCGTACCAATTCAGATAAACGCTATGTGTTGGATTATCCGCTCGATGAAATTGAGAAGCAACTCAACCCAAAATCATTTTTCCGCCTCAACCGACAGTTTATCGCCAATTTAGATTCGATTGATGAAATCCACCAATACTTCAAAGGCAAATTGATCGTAAAACTCCAACCAAATTGTACTGAGGAAATCGTGGTTAGCCGAGATAAGGCCTCGGTTTTCAAAAAGTGGCTGGACGAATGAGGGCAAAAAGTAAAGTGCTATTTCACGAAAGTAAAAGTATGTCCTCGGAAATGGTCTCTTTTGACCTTTACGATGGTCATACGGTTTTCCTTTTGAGAAACAAAAAAATGCAACCTCATGGTGAGATTGCATTTCTGTTTAGATTCATTTTTTCTTTCGTCCTCTCAAATAATGATAGTAGAGTTTGATGAGTTCCCGCAATTTTGGTTTGGAGATTCTCCCATTTGCGATTTCAAAAACTACTTTGCCTGAAACCACAAAAATCACTCTTTGGGAAAGATTCTTCGCATAGCGCAACCATTTTCGTGCTTGCTTGAAACCAACTTTCCTACTTCTCATCAAAGAAACGACTGTATCCCAATTCTTGAAAGAGAGAACAATATTCTGCTCGTCAGTTTTGACAACAAAAGTTCTTCCTTCGGTGGATTGAGCAACCAATTCTCCTTCTATTTTCAGCTTTCTAGCCATCAAAATATATTAGGATTTTTTCTTTGACTTCGAATCGGTATTTCCATCTTCAGAAGTTGTGATTCGCAATGTGCCATTCAGTTTCCACTTTGCAGAATCTGACGAATTGGTTCCACTCGGAACGTCCACTTCCATTTCATCAAACTCGTAAGTGATGGTGGCGTTTCTGCCAGTCAACTTGTCATACAATCCGATAGCCAACTCTGGCCAGTTTTTAGTTTCTTTGTTTTCCATAATTTTTTAAGTTTTTATTTTCTACAACTACCTGTATTCATATTTGTTTTGAAATAGAAGATGCAAGAATCACATTGGTACTTATTACGAATAGTTTTCTTTCAGTAAACACTATTGGCCCGAATAATGGGTTTAAAGATTTGATTATCAGTAGGTTAATTGTATTTTTTAGTGTGGTCAAAAATTAAGATTTAATATATTGCACTATTTTTAGATTTAATTAAAAACTGTAGGTCAATATTTTGACTAAATAAAGCAATAATAAGTTACTGATTAACAATCACTTGAATCAATTTTAATTCTTCATTCTTAATTCTTAATTTCCCCAATCAATAATTGTACTTATCAAATACATAACTCATAATTGGGGTTATTGGCAAAATCATTTTCCCATCCTGAAAATCAAGTAAATCCTGATTCAGATTTTTTTTGAGGCAACAGTAGTTGAAAGCGGCCGATTGAATTTAACGCAAGCTGGCGTTTAAGTAGATAAACTTAAATACTTTCCTATTTTATTTTTTTTAAGCATCTCATTATCAGTTATTTGAACTGATTTGGACTTACGACTTGAACGCAAGTCCGATTGAACGCAAGTCCGATTGAACGCAAGTCCGATTGAACGCAAGTCCGATAAAGACTTTGCACTAATTAAGCTTCCAATCTGTGCACTTGTTTTTTTTGGAAAAATCCATGCTACATGACAATTTTTCTCAATAGCTTAAATTTCAGCTTTTCCACCTCCCTTAACCCCTCCAAAAGGAGTGGGATTTAGTTCCTTCCTCTTTTAGGGCAGGGATGGGGTGTGGTAAAATAGTGGCTTTCAAAAATTGTCATGTAGTATGGGAAAAATCATTCCTTTCGCCATTCTGCTTCGAAAATCCAGGCAATCAGCAGAATTGCTCCTGCCAAGACAGTCCAATCTCCATATTGGTAATTCTGAATTCGCATGACCATTCCGATTCCGAAAACTGCTATTGAAAAACTGCCGAGTTGCGTAGGTAACAACATGAAAACAGAGTTTTCCCCCTCCTTTTTTACTTTCATGGAATTGAATAAACTTAACACAATCCAACTTGCCAATGAGCCAATTGCCAAATAGGAAAGTATTTTGGCTTGTGGTAAATGATAGAGATTGCTGATTGAGAATAAACAATAAAACACGACCACCAATATTTTAAAATAGTCTTCTGATTTCTTTATGCTCTTCTTGTAAAACCTTATTGGATACAGAATTAGGACTAATAAAGTAGCCAAAACTTGCAAAGCGTTTATCCAGAAAATGGAATCAGTTCTTTCTAAATCCAAATACTGATAAGCTCTGAGCAGAATAAATACTCTACAGAGAATCACTATTGAAATGGCAATTTTTAGGGCAATTGTATAGTGTTTTTTGCTTTGAGACATTTCTAAATCATTGATAGGATGAATATTGGATTCTGAACGGAAATGAAATTCTACTTGGCAAGTTCACTTCTAAGTAGTCTAGTGCATTGAGTTCTTAACAAGCTCATTTATAGACAAATACAAATATATAGATAACTGATTTAACTTTGCATACTTTCCTTATGGAATAATGCTCCTGAATAGTTGCGGTTAGGGAAAACCGCATTACGGTATGCAAAGTCAAGGCATTTATCTATAACAAATAGCACAACTTGCTTATTTGCCCTGAAATCGAGCTTTCCTCAAAAATATAAACTAATTTTGCGCCCGCTTGTACCAAATAGCCGTTGGGTTTCATCACATTTTTGGCGAAAAACCATTATATATTTTTTTGCAAGTCATTTGCAACCACATTTAGCACAAAACACATTTTGATTCGCATAAAACTGTTTATCTCATTATTAGTTGTGGGAGCAAATTTACTGGTTTTTACCTTTCTATATCTCCATCTAAAAAACTCCCACACTTTTACTGCACCACTATCTAGTGAATTCAGCATTGAAATCCAATCCGATACACTCACAGTAGAACAGATTGTGGAGGAATCTTATGGTTTTCTGATGGGTCAGAAAATTGTTGGCACACTTCCAATTCTGGATTTCGACACGTTCGCCAAAAAATTAGGAGTCAACGTAAGGTCAAATATGTTTATGGACGACCGCCATTCTTACGACAACTTCCTAATAAAGAACAAGGAAATTCCTTATGGCGGATTCATTTTGTATGACACCCATTTTGCCCCATTCGAGACACCAAAGGAAGTAGAAAGTTTCTTGGCATTGTTAAAAAGCAGATATAAACAGGAATTGAAGATTTCCACCCTTGGCAAAAACTATTTGGTTGTGATTTACCCTTTTGTAGCTACAGACTGCGCAGTAAATGTAGCAAAAGGCTATTGCAGAGGCTCTGAACTGCTTGAAGCTTCCGGAGCAAGAACAGCAAAGAATGAGTTTACCGATGATTTATCAGGGAAATTGAAACAGTATGACAAACTTGCTAGTGTGTATCAGAATTTGGGAATGAACACATTTTTCTCGCCCTGTCTGGATTTGAAAGATTACGATGAAAATATTGACAATTTGGGGGAATACGCCAAAAAAGTAAGTTTGACACTACATCAGAAGCGTATGATTCCCACTCTGAAGCATTTTGCCTACACAGCCCAAGTAGATACGCACAATGGTTCTTACGAAGAAAACAGAAACTTAGAGGAAATTGAAAACAATGATTTGAAACCTTATAGGATTGTGGAGGAACTCGGTTTTCCTTATCTGATTATGCCCACTCACTTCAAGCTCATGGCAATTGATGAGGAGGAGATTTGCACGAAATCACAAAAAGTAAAATCCTATATCTCCAAAAATTTCCCCAATGCAGTTACTGTTTCCGATGCTGTGGACATGAAAGGCTATTCCAAAAAAGATGATTTGAGCAAACGAATCACTGATAATATTTGCGATATAGTAATTGCCAAAACCTCCAATCTGTCTCCAACCAAAGAGATGCAGGAAATTTATAAGGCTCTCAAAGTTCTGAAAACAGATAATCTTAAAGCGAATAAAGAAAGCTTAGTCAAAATTTTGAAGCTAAAACAAGAATATGGCTTGCTGGAAATTTATGAAGCGAAAAGTGCTATTTGAGTAATTTCTTTATCGCTTTGAACCATAAATCAGCTTCAAACCCAATTTCCTTCTCATCAATTAACGACTTGTAAAATCCAACTGCATTTTTTCAAATACCAATCCCATTAGTTTAAAGCCTGTAATCTGGTTTTCATTATCTCGAAGGGGTAGAGGTAAACTGGTAAGGCTAACGAAATAAAAAATCATGGCACAAGCGGCCGCTCAATGCCGTTAAGTTAGTGTGAATTTGGTTCGAGCGTGGACGCTCGAACCAGCGTAAAACGCTGGCGCAGGTTCTTACTGGGGGCGCAATCGCCAACCTGTGCCGAAAATGGAAATCAGTCTCTGACCGGGTCACGCTGACTGAATACGAATCTCCTTAACTTAATGGCATTGAGCGTCCGCTGGGCGGCACTTCGCTGGGCGGCACTCCGCTGGGCGGCACTCCGCTGGGCGGCACTCCGCTGGGCGGCACTCCGCTTGTGCCAAAATATCCAAAAGTAGCCTTATATCTTTCACACTACCTAATCTCTTTTAGATACGAGAAAAAAAAATGAAATAATCGAGAATATACTACAAGTAAATTTAGAGGTCGGAAATCTTCTTTGTTTTCAATTGTTCGGTATCGGAATATATTTGTAAAAGATTATAAATAACTAATCCAATTTGAATTGCTGTTTTAAGTCCTTAACAATCTCATTTATAGGAAATTACAAAAGGTTGCGACCCTTCGCTAGTAAATAGCACAACGTGCTTAACTATGCCATTATGGAATCATTTATTTAATTTAAATAATTTATTTGGTAGTGTTCGGTTAAAGTATGAAAGGCATTTCTCGAATTTATTATATGAATTGGAGTCTTTAGGATGTAAAGCAAGATTTTGTAAATCTAAATCTATATTTTTAGCCTTCATACGATGGTCGAACACTACCATCTATTTGATTTCATTTATTTAAACTTTGCACTTGAACTTATGTATATAGAATTTGATTCACTTCCAGCACAAGCAAGAGTTTGGATTTACCAAGCGAGCCGAGATTTTACAGAATCGGAAGTTGTGGAGATTTCCACAGTTTTGAAGAGTTTTGTGTCTCAATGGCAAGCACATGGCGCAGATTTACAGGCTTCGTTTCAGATAAAATACAATAGATTTATTATAATTGGAGCAAATCAGGATTTCCATGCGCCTTCTGGTTGCTCAATTGATGCTTCGGTAGCAGTAATCAGACAGATTGAGCAACATTTGGGCATCAGTCTTTTTGAAAGAACCCAAATTGCTTTCAAAGCCAGCAATGGAAAAATCCAAACAGTACCAATGAATCAGCTGAAAGAAAAAATTGCCGTTGGAGAAATAAATCTAGATTCGATTACATTCAATAATTTAGTAGAAAACGTAGGACTACTTAAAACGAAGTGGGAAGTGCCTGCTAAGGAAACTTGGCTAAAAAGATATTTTGGCGTAATGGCTTAGAAATAGTTGGAAACTCCAAAGTCAAACATTGAATTTGGAATGCGAGACCAACAAATAATACAAGCGACCGTCATTCTTAAAAAAAGAAAAATTAAACAACCATAAAATAAATAATTATGTCATTCGAGATATCAGGAAAGATTGAGGAGATTTATGAAGAGCAACAAATCACTGAAAAATTCAAGAAAAGGGAGTTTGTGATTGAGATTCAGGACGGAATGTACCCGAACCACATCAAATTCCAATTGACGCAAGACCGTTGCGATTTGATTGAGTCGTATAATAAAGGAGATGAAGTGCAAGTACATTTCAATTTGAAAGGAAGACCTTACACCAAAGCAGGAAAAACTACTTATTTCACAAATATAGAAGCTTGGCGAGTGGAAGGGGCAACCAGCAATTCGGTAAATCCATCGGCAAATAAAGCGACCCAAAGCACTCCTAAGAAAACAGAAACTGCAAAATCCAATAACTCAAACGATTTGTCGGGAATGACATTCTCCGAGGCAAATGAGGACGAATTGCCGTTTTAGATGTCAATTAGAAAGCATAAAAAAGGAACTAAGTGATGAGTTCCTTTTTTTCATACATTTGAACATGAAAACTCTTACCCTGATTTGTTCCTGCATTTTGCTAAACGTGTTTTTCCAATACCAAAAAGGATTTTCTCAGGCAAACGAGATTCAAAATCCAACCAAAAACTTTGAAGCACTTTGGCAGAAATTCAACTTACACTACGCCAATTTTGAGTTGAAAAAAGTAGATTGGAATGAGATTTACCAAAAATACCGCCCAATGGTAACTGACTCCACCAACAATAAAGAACTTTTTGAAATCTGTTGCGCCATGGTTCAGGAACTCAACGATGGACATGTTACGATTGTCCCAGATTTTGAGAAAGATGAAGATATTGAATGTGGCCCGCCTTACGATTTTTTTAATGACAGAGAGTTTTCTGGAGAAGGAGAATTTAAGGATTTAATAGAAATATGGAAATCCACACTCAAAGAAAATGGGTTTGGAGAACTCAAAAAGTTGGATTATACGAAAGAGTACAAGATTTCCTATTCCGTTTCCGATGATTTCGGCTATTTGAATATTCCCGAAATGGCTGGTCCAACTTTCGGCAAAGTAAGCAAAGCCATGAAGGAAGTCATGGCAGCATTTGAAGACAAAAAAGGCGCAATCATTGATTTGAGATTGAATGGCGGAGGTTAGGATAAATGCTCCTACAAATTCGCAGGACGATTCGTGTATGAAGAAACGATTGGACACCACAAAAAAACCAGAATAAAAGGAACGGATGAATTTACCGAATTGAAAACATGGAGTTTGAAACCGAAAGGAAAAATTCAATTCACAAAGCCAATTGTAATTCTGACCAGTGATTTTACGGCAAGCGTAGCCGAGGTTTTCATTCTTGCCATGAAACAATTCCCAAGAGTAACCATTGTCGGGCAAACCTCCGAAGGGATTTTTTCCGATATGATGGAATTCAAGTTGCCAAACGGCTGGCAATGTTCACTCTCCAACATGAAGTTTTATGACGTGAAAATGAATGATTTTGAGGGAATTGGTTTTGTGCCAGAGCCAGAAAACCAAGTTTCAAACACAAATAAAGATTTGGAAACGGGGATTGACCCAATGATTACCAGAGCGATTGAGGTTTTAAAAGAGAGGATAGAATAAGAAGCGTTAAAATCCCTATGTTCAAAAAAGACCACTACAAATATTTGTAGCGGTCTTTTTTGAAACTTTGTACTAAAGACTTTGGACTTAATACTAAATTTAAACCAACCCGTGCGCCTTTTCCACCACTCGGCTCAATCCTGCCAAATCTTTCCCGCCAGCAGTGGCGAAAAATGGTTGACCGCCTCCACCACCTTTGATTTCCTTGGCGAGTTCTCTCACAAAATTTCCTGCATGGTAGCCTTTTTCAGTAACCAAATTCTCGGAAATCATGATGGCGACTTGTGGCTTCCCATCCACATCGGCCGCCAAAACCATGAATAAATCATCTATTTTATTTTTGATGGAGAACGCCAAATTCTTCAAACTGTCTGCATTGGGAACGAAGATTTTCTGATTGATAAAATTCACTCCATTCCTTTCCTCAATCGAATCGACCAAGAAGTTTTTGACCACTTCTACTTCTTTATTTTGGTAGTTGGCAATTTGCTTTTCCAATTCAGCCTTTTCTTGAATCAATTTTTCAGCCGTTTTCACAACATCTTTCGGATTCTTGAAAAGCTGTTTCACTTGGTTGAGCAAGTCGAGTTGATTGTCAATAAAAGCTTCTGCCTCATGGGCAGTAATGGCTTCAATTCTTCTGACTCCAGCCGCTACGGAACTCTCGCCAGTGATTTTCAGCAAGCCAATTTTCCCAGTGGCAGGCACATGAATTCCGCCACATAATTCCACCGAATAATTCGGGTCGAAAGTAATTACCCGCACATAATCGCCATATTTCTCTCCAAATAAAGCCATTGCGCCCATATCTTTTGCCATGGAAATTGGCACATTTCTGCTTTCTCGCAACTCAATGTTTTCCCTAATTTTTTGGTTGGTCAGTTTTTCAATCTGCTCAATTTCCGCATCAGTTACGCCTTGGAAATGGGAAAAATCGAACCGTAAACCCTTTTCATTTACCAGAGAGCCTTTCTGTGCTACATGCTCGCCCAATATTTCACGCAAAGCAGCGTGGAGCAGATGCGTGGCACTGTGATTGTTGGCAATTAAATCTCGCCTTTTTGTGTTTACCTCGGCATGGAAATCTGCCGATAAATCTTGCGGGAGTTTGCTGACAATATGAATAATTAACGCATTTTCTTTCTGCGTATCTATTACAGGGATTTTTTCAGAATCACTAACCAACAAGCCCGTGTCTCCAACCTGCCCACCACTTTCTGCATAAAAAGGCGTTTTGTCGAGTACAATCTGAAACAACGTCTTTTTCTTCTGTTGGATTTCTCGGTATCGCAGAATCTTGGCAGTAGTTTCCGTAAAATCGTAGCCAATGAAATCTGTATCATCGCCTTCGTTCACTTCAATCCAATCGCCTTTTTCAGACTCCGCATCTTTTTTGGAGCGGTCTTTTTGCTCTTTCATAGATTTGTCGAACCCTGTAGTGTCTAGCTTGAAGCCATTCTCACGGGCAATCAAATCTGTCAAATCCAACGGGAAACCGAATGTATCGTAGAGTTCAAAAGCAGTTTTTCCATCAATTACTTTTTCTATGGAGTTTTGTTCCATCACACCATTCAGTATGTTCAACCCTTTTTCGAGTGTGGAAAGGAAGGAAATTTCCTCTTTCTCCACCACATTTTGGATGAACTCCAACTGTGCCTGAACCTCTGGGAAAACTTCATCGAACTGCTCCGCCAAAATTGGAATGAGTTTGTAAAGGAACGGCTCACGCAAATCCAAGAAAGTATAGCCATACCTAACCGCACGCCTCAAAATTCTGCGGATTACGTAGCCTGCTTTGTTATTGGAAGGCAACTGCCCGTCAGCAATTGTGAAAGTAATTGCCCGAATGTGGTCAGCCATTACTCGCAGAGCAATATCTGTTTTCTCGTTTTCCCCGTATGTTTTCTGGGTGGATTTCGCAATGAACTGAATCATCGGTTGGAAAACATCTGTATCGTAATTGGAGGTTTTGCCTTGGATTGCCATTGCCAAACGCTCAAAACCCATTCCTGTATCTATATGTGTACTAGGCAGTTTTTCTAGCGATTTATCTGCCTTTCTGTTGAACTGAATGAAAACCAAATTCCAAATTTCCACTACTTGCGGGTGGTCATTATTTACTAATTCTTTGCCCGATTTTTTGGTAATTTCGGCATCGGAACGCAAATCTACGTGAATTTCCGAGCAGGGCCCACACGGGCCTTGGTCGCCCATTTCCCAAAAATTATCTTTTTTATTGGCGTAAATGATTCTGTCCTCTTCTATATGTGCTTTCCAAAAATTGGCGGCTTCATTATCAGGCTCTAATCCTTCAGATTCGTCTCCTTCAAAAACCGTCACGTACAATTTGTCTTTAGGGAGTTTATAAATCTCCGTCAGCAATTCCCAAGCCCAAGCGATTGCCTCTTTCTTGAAATAATCGCCAAAAGACCAATTTCCTAACATCTCAAACATGGTGTGATGATAAGTGTCAATTCCGACTTCTTCTAAGTCATTGTGCTTGCCAGAAACCCGTAAACATTTCTGCGTATCGGCTACTTTAGTGTCCTCAGCGCGCTTATTGCCCAAAAAGTAGTCTTTGAATTGATTCATGCCCGCATTTGTGAACATGAGTGTAGGGTCGTTTTTCACTACAATTGGTGCAGATGAAACAATGGAATGACCTTTATCTGAAAAAAAATCTAAAAACTTACGTCTGATTTCTTTGGCATTCATAGCTGAAAGTTTAAATTTGGATTTCTAAACAAAACTTATTTGTGAGTTTAGCACCAGTATTTTGAGTAAATTGAAAATCTTGTTAATGAATTATACTTTTTTATCTAAGTATCGTTTAATAATTAGCAAATTTACTCTTCTTTTGCAGAATGCAAACCAGATATTGAAATCTGAACGACTATTGATTTTAACTAGCTGGAATCTGATTTACAGATTCATATAATATATGGCACGAATAAAATATTACTACGACACGGAAACTTGTCGTTACGAAAGGGTTAAAACCTCAAAAACTGACGTTTTCGTCAATCTTCTCGGCATAGTTTGCCTTTGTTTTCTTTTCGGCTTTGGAATTTCCGCTGTTTACATGAACTATTTCCCTTCTAATAAGGAATTAGCTCTGATGAAAGCAAATAAAGAACTTCATCTCCATTACGATGATTTGAACAACAAATTGGGCGAAATGCAATATGCACTTTCTGATTTGCAACAGCGAGACGATAAAATGTATCGGGTAGTTTATGAAACCGAGCCAATTGCGAGGGAAATCAGAATTAGTGGAGTTGGTGGAGCAGAAAGATATTCTAGTCTCATCAATGCTGATTTAGAGGAAGAAGAACTAATTATTAATGCAAACAGAAAAGTCGATTTGCTTCACAGGCAAATTAAAGTGCAGAACAATTCATACAAAGAATTATTCGATTTGGCGAAAGACAAAACAGAAATGCTGGCTTCCATTCCCGCCATTCAGCCAATTCACAACCAAGATTTGACAAGGTTCGCTTCTGGATTCGGTTATAGAATCCACCCAATTTACAAGGTAAGGAAAATGCACACAGGAGTTGATTTTACCGCTCCGACAGGAACGCCAATTTTCTCTTCTGGAAATGGAAAAGTAATCAAGGTTGAAAAAGATTCTCGTGGCTACGGTTGGCAAGTGGAAATTGACCACGGCTATAATTATGTAACCAAATATGCCCACATGTCGAAAATTGAGGTAAGAGTTGGGCAGAAAGTAGATAGAGGTTTTGTAATTGGCGCAGTAGGAACTACAGGAACCTCAACTGCTCCGCATTTACACTACGAGGTTATCTACAAAGGAGACAAAGTGAACCCTGTAAATTACTTCTTCAATGATTTGAGTCCCGCTCAATTCGATGAAATCACGAAACAGGCTTCTATTGAGAATCAATCTTTCGATGGAATGTAATTCTTAATTACGAATGTAGAGGTACGATATACGATTTTTCAAAACCGCCAAGCTAATAATTTAGCTTGGCGGTTTTGTCGTATATTTGGACTTGGTTAAATCTAGTGCATCAATTCCTAAGTTCGTGATTGTATTTTATGTATCTTTTTTTCCTTCTACTGCATTAAAATTCTTAGCCATAGCTAGGCTATGTCGAAATGTCGAACCACTGAAAATTTTGCTTTGTAGAAGAAAAAAATATTCCAAAAAATACCAACCAGAACTTAGAACTCAATGCACTAGTAAATCAAATTCTCTTTTTCCTTCACATCTTCCAAGTTGATTATTTGGCAAAGTTGAATTTGCGGAAGCAAGGAAATCGCTTTCTTAACCGATTTGATGTTAATTCCCTTTGTCATATTATCTATTCGGAGCAAATAATCGAACTCCTTCAATTCGGGAAGCAAAAAAGGCTTGGGGATTTCCTCATATTCCAGGGCTTTGTTTTTTAGGAGTTGATAAGAATTATGTTCAGTTCTATGAATGAAATTGGCAAAAGAAAGGCTGATGCCATTAGAGAACTCCAAATCGAAGTCTGAAATCCGAGCTAAATTTAGATGGAGCGAGTTGTTCAGCAACCAAGCGAGTTTGAAACTCCTTTCCGAAGAGACGATTCCAATCAACTCAAAATCAAAATCATAAGATATTTCCAATGTGAAAGACATAGTTCAAATAGCAAACTGGTAAAATAGTAAGAAAGTGAAGTTCAAAAGTGAGCTTAGGCATATCAAAGAAATAAAATGGACATTTATTGCGGTTTATTTTTGAGGTCGGCTGACGCTAGCTAGTTTAGCTGTTCCCAGCCGGGACAAAAATATTAGGCATAGCACTGGAACGCCAGTCCGACACTATGGCTAATATTTTTACACCCGCAGTGGAACTGGAAGAATAGACAGCGTGTCCCGGACCAAAAAGAAACAAGAGAAATGTTTAGTTTATTTCTTTAATATGCCTTTATCGTGTGTTTTATAAAATGAAGTCAGTTTTTGAAGTTTTACAATCCTACTAATCATGGTATAAACCAACTACTATTTTTATATTTGGAGTGAAGAAACTGTTTTCTCTCAAAAGTAAGTAAAAGAGATTAAATAAGGTATATCAAAGAAATAAAACGGACATTTATTGCGGTTTATTTTTGAGGCTAGTTTAGGCAAAAATATTAAGGCATAGCATCGCTATGGCTAATATTTTTAACGAAGAATAGCCAAAAAGAAACAAGAGAAATGTTTAGTTTATTTCTTTAATATGCCTAAATTACTCCGTAATAACACAGTTAGTTTTCTTGTCAAGATTGCGTAAAAAATTCAGCATAGTGCAACTATGGTTATGGTTCGGCAATCCGATTTTTTAGGTAATTTTGACGAGGAAAATAACAAGTCAAATGGGATAAGTTATTTATAATCTTTTACTAATCCATTGGGGGAATTGTTTCAAAATTAAACCGAATGAAACGACTCCTACTCGCAACTCCTCTCCTACTCTTTCTTTCACTTGCTTTCTCGCTCAATGCGCAAGTGAAGAAGAGGGGAATTCCTGCCATTACCAATTTCAGAACTGCTGAATTTGGCACAGGTGCGCAGAATTGGGGAGTATTGCAAGATCAGCGTGGAATCATGTATTTCGCCAATAGCAAAGGTTTACTTTCTTTTGACGGAGAGCGTTGGGAACTGACTACTTTGCCCAACAAATCGGGGGTGCGCTCTCTGGCAATTGATGAGAATGGCAGAATTTACGTAGGCGCACAAGGCGAAATGGGTTATTTGGAAGTGGGAAATAATGGAAAATTGGAGTACGCTTCCTTTTTGACAGATATACCTGAAAAATACCGCTCTTTTGCTGGAGTTCCCAACATTCATGTCCTGAACAGAGGCGTTTTCTTCCACACACTCAAGCAGTCTTATTTTTGGAAAAATGGGGTTTTCAAAGTTTTTGAAACTGACAATCTGTACCAACTTTCTTTCAAAGTTGAAGATGAAATTTATATAAACGAAACTGGGAAAGGACTTTTACAGCTCTCCAACGGAAGTCTCAAACCTATCACTCGGGGCGATTTTTTTGCCGATAAGCGAATTGAACTCATCTTGCCTTTCGGTAAGGGGAAAATGCTTGTCAGTACCGAAGAAGATGGCTTATTTTTGGGCGATTTCAATGATGTAGAACCTTCATTTGAGCCATTTTCAACTAACTCTTCACAGTTCTTCAAGCAAAATCCTCCTTACTGTGGCGTGGCTCTTTCGGGTGGATTTTATGCGTTGGGAACTCATCAGAGTGGTTTGGTCATTATTGATTCGGTGGGAAATCCAATTCAGCATTTGCACGAAGGAAATGGATTGCAAAACAACCTGATTTGGGGAATGAATACTGATGAAGCGGGCAATCTTTGGCTCGCTTTAGATGATGGAGTTTCCCATATTTCACTCAATTCCCCATTTTCGAGTTTCAGCACAGAGGGTTCTGTTTTGGCGACTTCCATAGAGAAAGAACAGCTCTATGTAGGAACTACGCAAGGAATTTTCACTTCTAGCTGGGCAGGTTATCAGAATCCGTTGGAAAAATCATCAGGTTTTCAGCCAATTCCAAACACAAAAGAACAAGCTTGGAGTTTCAAAAAAACAGATTTTGGCCTGCTATGTGCCCATATCTCGGGTGTTTTTGAACTTGATGGAACTCGTGCCAAAAAAATATCCAGAGATTATACGTGGAAATTGGCTTCTTTCCCCAACTCGCCCAACTTGCTTTTGGCTGGCACTTACAACAATGGTTTGGCACTTTTAAAACACGAGAATGGCAAGTGGGAAGTTGCCAGTAAACTCAAAGGATTTGAAGAATCCTCTCGGTATTTGGCAATTGAAAGCCGAGAGAGAATTTGGGTAAGCCATCCGCTGAATGGCGTTTTTCTGCTCACTCCAAACAAAGAATTGAATGAGATTGTAGCCGTAAAGAAATTTGGAATAGAGAATGGACTTCCTGCCGATGCCTATAATTTTGTTTTCAGAGTCTATGGAGAAAATTTATTTGGGACGGATAGTGGAATTTACAATTTCAATACACAAACTCAGAGATTTATAAAAAGTAAAAACTTCGCACCACTCCGCAAAGTCAGAAAACTAGAAGAAGGATTGAATGGAGAAATCTGGTTTCTGGCAGATGGAAAAGTAGGAATTCTCAGGAAAGATAGCCAAGGGTTTTTCCAAATTGAGCAGACCAACTTTGCAAAACTAGCTGAAACCGACATTTACGATATTTCCGTGGCGGATAGCATAAGCATATTTTTTGGAACGCCAAACGGATTGATTCACTACAATCCTGTGTTTGAGAAAAAAATTGGCAAGGGCAAGCCATTCAATACTCACATTAGGGGTTTGAAAACAACTCGCTTGGATTCGACCTTATTCTACGGGAATTTTACCCAGAAAAACGGAATGGTTTCCCAAACTCAAACTGAAGATTTCTGCATGGAACTTGCCTTATAAGTTAAATGATTTGAGATTCGAGTTTTCAGCTACTTCCTTCGGAAATTCAAAAGAGTTGGAATACCAATATTTTTTGGAAGGAAATGACAACGAATGGTCTGCTTGGTCAGATAAATCGGAAAAAGACTACACGAATCTTTCGGAAGGAAATTATACTTTCCGTGTCAAAGCCAGAAACTCAATTGGGCAAATTGGACGAGAGGCAAGCTTGGATTTTAGCATTTCCCCACCGTGGTATCGGACTTGGTGGGCAATTTTACTTTGGATGTTATTGTTTGCCCTCTTGGTCGGATTGAGTGTGAAACTCTACACCAAAAGGTTGGAATCTGAGAAAAGAAGGCTAGAAAAATTAGTTCAGGAAAGGACGGCTGAAATCAATACGCAAAAATTGGAAATTGAAGAACAGAACTCAAATCTAACCAATCTCAACCAAGAAAAAAGCGATTTGATGGGAGTTTTGGCGCATGATTTGCGAAATCCGCTCCACCAAGTAAAAGGTTTGACCGATATTATTGGAATGAGTTTGGGCAAAGTAGATGAAAAAGATATTCGGGAATATCTATCGAAAATTCAAGGCTCGGTTTCCCACCTCAACAATATGATTACCAAGATTTTAGACTTGGAAGCCATTGAATCCAAAAAGACAAATGTGGTTTTAGAAAAGGTGGATTTACGCCATTTGCTCCGCATGATTGCCGATTCATTTTCGGCAAGTGCGAGTAAGAAAAATATAACCTTGATTCAGAATATTGAGGACGCACCGCAGTTTGTGGAAATTGATAAAACCTTTGGCTCACAAGTGTTTGAAAACTTATTGAGCAATGCCATCAAGTTCTCCCCAACAGATAAGAATATCTTCATCAATCTGACTGAGAGAAATGGGAAATATCGGGCGGAAATCAAAGATGAAGGACCGGGAATGAGTGCAGACGATATGAGCAAGCTGTTTGGGAAATTCCAGAAGCTTTCGGCTCGCCCAACTGCCAATGAGAAATCTACTGGCTTGGGGCTTTCTATCGTCAAAAAATATGTGGAAGCCATGAATGGAAAGGTTTGGTGCGAAAGTAAATTGGGCGAAGGGGCAAGCTTTATTGTGGAGTTTGAAAAAGTGGGTTGATTGGATGATTTGTTGATTTGAGGATGAGTTGATGTGATGATTTCTTCTAATGTGGGAATTGGTAAATTTGAGAATGTGGAAATGGAAAAAAATAAGAATTAAAGTTTTTCTCTTTCCGTGTTAATCCGTGCCTTTTTCCGTGTGCGTTTACGCCCGTGAGTCAATCACTCCAAAAAGACAATCTGCCACAATTGAAGAATCTATGTGTTTATATTCCGCATGAAATTCAATCCAAATGAAAAAAATAATCAAAATGATATTTACTATTTTAATTTTACTGTTTGTGCCTTTTGTGGTTGGAGTTGCCATTTTCCTGAATACTTCGCCACAGTTTGGGGCGAGCAGTAAGGGAGGAAGTGTAGTTAAAATTGCCAAATCTCCCAATTTCCAAAATGGCAAATTCAGGAATTCAGAAGCTACCAAAGTTTCTACAGGTTTTAAATGGGGAACAATTCCCAAGTTTTTACGAAAGGGAGACAAGGTACCAAGTTGGAGTTTGCCAGTAGAGAGAATGAGCATGGAAGAAGTTGCTTCCACGCCAGATTCAGTTACAAAACTCACTTGGTTCGGGCATTCTGCTGTGCTTTTGGAAATGGACGGCAAGAAGATTTTCCTCGACCCCATGTTGGGAGCAGTTCCCTCGCCAGTTTCATTTTTGGGCGAGCCGAGGTTCAACGATACACTTCCAATTTCCATAGAATTGATTCCCAAGCTTGATGCTGTGCTGATTTCCCACGACCATTATGATCATTTGGATTATGAATCTATTGTGGAACTGAAAAATAGAGTAGCAAAATTCTACGTTCCGCTCGGAATCAAAGCGCATTTGACTTCTTGGGGAGTTCCAGAATCCAAAATTGTGGAAATGGATTGGTGGGAAGAAACTGAATTGGAAGGAATCAAATTTATTTCAACTCCTGCAAGGCACTTTTCTGGGCGTGGTTTGACTGACCGATGGAAAACTTTGTGGTGTTCTTGGACAATTATTGGCAAGCAAAAAAAACTCTATTTTGGTGGAGATTCTGGCTACGGAACTCATTTCAAAGAAATTGGCAACAAATTCGGACCGTTCGATTTTGCCATGTTGGAGTGTGGGCAATACAACGAGCAATGGGCGCAAATTCACATGATGCCAGAGCAAACCGTGCAAGCCAGCCTAGATTTGCAGGCCAATTTGATGATGCCAATTCATTGGGGCGCATTCAGACTCGCCTTGCATAAATGGAGCGAACCTGCCGAACGTGCTTCCGCAGAGGCAAAACGCCTAAACGTGAATATGGCTACTCCGAAAATTGGTGAGCCGATTGTTTTGGGAGAAAACTTCCCAAATACCGAATGGTGGAAGAAATGATTTGTTGATTTGGGGATGAGTTGATGCGATGATGTTTCTAATGTGGGAATTGGTAAATTTGAGAATATGGAAATGGAAGAAGAATTAAGAATTAAGAATTAAGAATTAAAAAAGAAGGTAACTATTCACCACCCTTAATTTACTGATTATCAATAGATTAAAAATTTGATTTTTCTAGAATTCCTTGAGATTTTCTAATTTTAAAATAGTCAGTTTCAAATCTTACAATTTCATCCTGTTTTTTTACGAAATTTGTAAAATTAGTGCCGAATTTGGCTATCAAAATTCATTAGTCGCAAAAAATTGTGGTAAATAGTTACAAAAGAAGGATGTTTCCGTGTTAATCCGTGTTTTTTCCGTGTAGGCGAAGCCTCTGTCTGGGTCGGCACACTGATTCCAATCAATTCAAGAAAACAACTTTGAAAGCTATGAAAATCTCTTTTATTGGTGCAGGAAATATGGTTTGGCAGTTGGCTAAAATTCTTACAGAAAAGAACCATGAAATTGAGTTGATTTACAGTCGGAATGTGGAGAATTCTGAAATACTTTGCAATGAAATCAAACAAGGAAAAGCTGTTTCCAAGCTGGATTTTTCCAATTCCCAATCCGATTTATTCTTGCTTTGCGTTCCCGACCAAGCTTTTGAAGCGGTTTTGAACAAATTGGAATTGCCCAAAAACTCCATGCTCGCTCACACTTCAGGAAGCCACTCAATCCAACCAATGAAAGAGGCAAAGTTGGAGAATGTAGATTTGGGAGTTTTTTATCCGTTCCAAACCATGAGTAAAACTAAGTCGGTAGATTTTACAAAAATCCCAATTTGTTTGGAGGCGGAAGATGAACCAACTTACCAAAAACTCCAAACACTTGCCGAAAGCATTTCACTAAAAGTATATAGTGTGGATTCTGCCACTCGGAAAAGATTGCACCTCTCGGCAGTTTTTGCCTGCAACTTCACGAATCATTTATTGGCTATCTCCAACCAACTTTTGCAAGAAGACGGTTTGGAAATTGGCTTACTAAAACACTTGGTGGAGGAAACAATTGAGAAAGCTTTTTCCATATCTCCAAAAAATGCCCAAACTGGCCCGGCAATTAGGCGAGATGAAAATATCATTTCTGCCCATTTGGAAATGCTGGAAGGGAAAGAGGATTTGCAGGAAATTTATAAGTTGCTGACGAAAAGTATTCAGGGAATTAGTAAATAATTCAATGTGAGAATTTGGAAATATATTTAGCGGTTTTCCATAAATGAAAGCCATTTTTTATCCGCAAATTGGTTGTTGGTCTCGCAGATAACGCATGGATGCAAGCTTGTTTGAAATTATTATTCCTATCCTAGATATAAAACTGATGGATTTTGTTCTGAGACTAACAACGGCAAGTGATTTCATTCGTGTTGTTTCGAGTTTGGAAACTCGAAAGAGAATTAGTCAATGCTAAGAAGCATTGCTAGCAGTTTTTTTTAAAAACGAGACCCTCTAAATAATGAAGCCTAAAAGTCCTATTTCAATTATTTTACTTTTATTGTTTTTTACTGCTCCTTTCTTGTTCCTCTTTCGTGGGTTTCTGATACAAATCTCCTTTGAAGTAGCTGGAGAAGAGCTATATGCATACGATGTAAAAGCCGAACATGACAAACGTTACAATGAATACTATTTGGAGTATAGTTACAAAGATTATTTTGATGGAACGGAAAAATATGTGGAAAAAGAAATAAACAGGCACAATTGGAAATGGCTACATGATAAATCAACAATTACTATTTTACAGTCGAGATGGTTTCCAAAATGCACAGAGTATAAAAAAGTTGGAAGAAGAGTTTTGATTATAGTAGCTTACTTATTTCCTACACTTTTATTTTTTGTTCCCGTTTATAGAACATATCTTGTTTTGATAGGAAAAATCCCAGAGTCTGACTTATTCTAATTAACCTTCAACCAACAAAGAATACCCAATTGCAATAGTTCCGACCACAAAACAATAAATGGCGAAAGAAGTCAGTTTCCCTTTTTTGACGAGTTGAATCATCCAAGTACAGGCGAATAATCCTGTCAGAAATGCGGCAATAAATCCAATAATTAGAACCATTGAGTCAATACTTTCCATAGTAGGAATTTCAGAAGAGGCGACTTCGGCATATTTTTTTACCTTCATCAACATTGCCCCAATAATTGGTGGAAGCACCATCAGGAATGAGAATCGAGCAGCGTTTTCACGAGAAATTCCCGATAGAAGTGCGGTGGAAATGGTGGCACCAGAACGGCTAATTCCTGGCAAAATGGCAATGGCTTGGGCAAGCCCAATCAGAATGGCTTTTGGGAAAGTAACTTCGCCAGCAGTTTCCTTCACTCGTGTGGTCAGGAACAATAATCCGCCCGTTACCAAAAGCATCAATCCGACCAACAGAATTTCCCCATCGAATAGCTCTTCAATTTGCGATTCGTAAAGTATGCCCACCAGACCCACGGGAATCATAGAAAGCAAGATTTTCCCTGCATATTGAGTAGATTCATTCCATTGGAATTTGAATAAATCTTTGAAAAGCAACCAAATTGTTTTCCAAAAAACCACGATTGTACTCAAAGCGGTTGCTCCATGAACTACAATGGAAAACAGCAACGGGTCTTTCATTTTCACTCCCAAAATTGCTTTCCCCAACTCAATGTGTCCGCTACTGCTGACGGGCAAAAACTCTGTCAAACCTTGGATAACTCCCAAGACTAGTGCTTCTAAATAACTCATTATCAGTTTGATGTATTTCTGCAAGAAAATTTTCGCAAGATAAGAATTTTGTAGGAGTTAATTGTGGAGATATAATCAGTTTGTTTTAGTGCTTCATTTACTGATTGCCCAACCTCGCTGTGAAACTAAAGCGAGTAGCGATTAAATGTAGAAAGATTTTTTGATAGTCTTTGATAGTCAAATTCAATTGCAACCATCTTCAGATGGTTGATTGTTAGCTTACTCCAGATAAACACCAAAATTCTCCTCATCGAGTAAAACTTCGATATGCTGATTTACTGTGGTGGAGAGCGAATAACCGACATAGTCTGCGGAAATTGGGAAGCTTTTGTGGTTTCTATCTACCAAAACTGCTACTTGGAGTTTTTTGATAGGAATATTGAGAAATGGTTTCAAGCCGTAAGCCAAAGTCCGCCCTGTGTTGAGGACATCATCTATCACGATGATATTTTTGTTTTCCAATTCTTTTACAGAGCAATTCAATTTTACTTCACTTTGGAGCGGTGCAAATTTATCTAGTGTCATGCGCACAAATTTCACAGCCATTGGGGAAATTGCTTTCAATTCGCTGGCAAGCATTTCGGCAAATTGACTTCCCATCGATTCAATTCCGACCAAAATAATTTCACTTTCCTCGAAATTCTGTTCATAAATCTCAAAAGCAATTCTTCGGGTTTTCTGCTGAATTTTTTTGCGGTCGAGTATGCGGGTTTCTATTTGAGGCATGAAATAGTAATGAGTAGTTAGTATCAAGTATCAAGAAAGAAGGCAAGCAAAAAGCAATTACTCAAAGCTTATCATAACGAGCGCAGTGAATAAATGGATTGTCAATAACCCCAATTATGAGTTATGTATTTGATAAGTACAATTATGGATTGGGGAAATTAAAACAGGGTGGCCTGGCCATTAAAAATGAAGAATTAAGAATGATTTAAGTATTTGGTAATCAGTATTTTGATTTTATGAGTTCCGTTAAATTATTGTCATATAATTTTTGATTAAATCTAAAAAAGTACAATATAGCAAATCTTAATTTTTGAATACTCTAAAAATAATACGGTTAAGTATCTGAAAAACAAAGGTTTAAACCCATTATTCGGGTCAATACTAGAATCCCATAAGTGATTTCAGTAGGAATATTCAAAAAATTACATAAGATAAAGATAGAAAACTCTAACAAAAACACCATTTTAATGTATTTCAGAACTGGATATTCTATCTCTTTTCCGTCTTCTCTTTCAAAGGTAAATAATGCCAGAACTAATAGTGGAACTTGTGAGGCAATCCAGAAGAACTGAGAAAGAACTTGTTGCTTCATAAAAAATAGCAGAAAACAGACTCCCCAGCTTACTACAAAAGCCAGTTTTAGCCAATCGTCCACTCTCATTTTGTTTTTTCTAAAAAAATTAACGGAATAGGATATTAGCAATATGGTAGAAAAAACAACTCCGAAACTATTGCTCAAAAAATTCTCAGTTTGAAAAAACAGAAGAGCCTGGAGAGATAAAATAACAACAATGGAGATTTTGATTAAGATGTTAAGATTCATCCTTGCGGGCGATAAGATTTCCTCAAATTTGGCATATCTCATTGACTTCTCTTTTGGTAATCACAAATATCATTGCTATTTTTACGCATTCTTATTCCCAGTAGTCCCTGATTCTGTCAAACTATTGGGTTTCGTTTTTTATACCTTTTTCACTAATTTCTAGCCAAGTATCAGGTATCAAGATTTGTTTCAGCGTTGGAGGCTCAACTTCCCCATCTTTATTTACTGAAACCGAAAAGTAATCTTCCAAATCCTGCAAAGTGGTTTCGGTGCTTTGCAAATCCTTTACGATTTCCCCTTTTTCCATCACGGCAATTCGCTTGCAAACATCGGTTACGTGGCTCAAATCATGGCTGGAGATTACAACGGTTGCCTGTGTGCGAGTTTGGAAATCGGAAATCAAATTTTTGAGCCTGATTTGTGTGGTCGGGTCTAAATTGGCGAACGGTTCATCTAGCATTAGCACTTCTGGGTTTATCATCATGGCGGCCACAATGCCCACTTTCTTCTGATTTCCCTTCGATAAATCTCGGATGTATTTCTTCTTGCCCACAATTTCATCGTTAAAAAAATCGTGGTAAGGCAACAGTCTTTCGGCAATTTCCGCCTTGTTCATTCCGTTCAAATCTCCCACAAAATCGAAATATTCATCGGGCGTGAGGAATCCAATCAAAAAACCTTCGTCTAAGAAAGAACCCGTGTATTTTTTCCAATGCTCGCTTCCCTGCACGTTTTCGCCTTTGGAAAGCACTTCGCCTTTGGTGGGGCGAATCAAATCTAGCATCATTCGGAAAATCGTGGTTTTCCCTGCTCCATTGTTTCCCACCAAACCGAAACTCTCGCCCGCCTGAATTTCCAGACTGGGAATATTGACCACTCGAACACTTTTGTAGCTTTTTTCTATATTATTGACTTGGAACATGATATTTCAATTTTTTTTTCGCCATTTAAATTAAAACAACAAGATAGTTTTTGGATTTCAAAATACAAAAACTATCTTTTTCTGAAATGATTTTAAAGTGCTGTATCGAAACCCATAAGTAAGTAACAAGACAAAAGTATCATGTATCAAGAAAACAAATAAAAAAATGATTTTCAGGCACTTGAAAACCTTAATTACAAGGCTATTTCTGTCCAAGCATTTAGTCTATTTTAAATACTTTCCTGTTTTTAGTTCTTAACAATCTCATTTACAGGAAATTACAAAAATAGTAAATAGCACAACGTGCTTACAAGGCTATTTCTGTCCAAGCACTTAGTCTATTTTAAATACTTTCCTGCTTTGAGTTCTTAAAAAACTCATTTGTAGGAATATACAAAAGAGTGCGACTCCTGGATAATAAATACCTGAATAATGGGTTTAAAAATTTGATTATCAGCAGGTTAACTGTGTTTTTTTTAGTATAGTCAAAAATTAAGATTTAATGTATTGCACTATTTTTAGATTTAATTAAAAACTGTATGTCAATATTTTGACTAAATAAAACAATATTAAGTTGTTGATTAGCAATTAATTAATTCATTTTTAATTCTTCATTCTTAATTTCCCCAATCAACAATTGTACTTATCAAATATATAACTCATAATTGGGGTTAAATAGGACAACGTGCTTAAAAGGACTCTTTTTGATGTATCTCTCTACTTTTTTCAAAAAAATCCGCATCTTCCACTTTCAAATTTAACTAATTTCCTCCTTCGAAAATGACAAAGGTTTTCACTTACTTATTAGTGTTTATTGACAGAAAATACTTATTGGACTTGAAGATTGGCAGGTTCTGCGAACACTGCCAATTTCCCATACACAAACTTTGTCAATATTCACTATTAATTATCTTATTTACTTTTCCAGTTCACGCTCAAAAAGCAAAATTCAAGTTGGTTGGATTTTACAACACAGGAGTTGAGAATGTGAGTGCAGTAGAAATTGCCGATTTCGACCCGATTTCAAAAAGGCTATTCTCTACCAACGGTCACAAAAACACGCTCGACATTTTGGATTTGAGCAATCCAAAAGAACTAAAGCTTTACAAACAAATTAGTCTGGAGAAATACGGAAGCACGCTGAACAGCATTTCCATTCACAATGGAATTGTGGCGGTAGCAATTCAGGCAAAAAATCCGCAAGAGAACGGATTGGTGGTTTTTTTCGATTCGGAAGGCAACGAACTCAATAAAGTTTCGGTTGGCGCATTGCCCGACATGGTAAAATTCTCTCCAAACGGAAAGTTGGTTTTGGTTGCCAACGAAGGCGAGCCAAATTGGAATTATTCAGTTGACCCAGAAGGCTCAATCAGTATTATTGATGTTTCGGCTGGAGTGAAAAGTGCCAAAGTCACTTCGCTAGATTTCAAGCAGTTCACTCCTGCCCTACTCGATAAATCCACCAGGATATTCGGGAAGAATGCCGACATTGCCCAAGACCTCGAACCTGAATATATTGCCATTTCCAAAGATTCCAAAACGGCTTATGTCTGCTTGCAAGAAAACAATGCGTTTGCCATTGTGGATTTGGAAACTCAAAAAATCAGGGAAATTAAAGGATTGGGTTTCAAAAATTTCGGCTTGACTGGAAATTCCCCCAAGCTAGATTTGGAACACAATTCGGAAGATTCTGTCTCCTACCATCATGTTTTTGGCATGTTCCAACCCGATGCCATCGCCTCTTTTACGGTTGGAGACAGAAACTACGTGATTTCTGCCAATGAAGGCGATACCAGAAAATATGCCAACTTCTCGGAAATTGAGCTTGTGAAAAACATACAGCTAGATGAAGCAAGATTTCATAACCACAGCGAAATCCAAAAAGATGAAGTGTTGGGCAAAATGCAAATTACAAACACACTGGGAAATTCTGATGGAGACAATGATTACGATTCCTTGTTCACTTTCGGGGCAAAATCTTTCACCATTTGGGATGAAAATGCAAATTTGGTTTTTGACAGTGGCAACCAGCTTGCCAAACGAGTAATTGAGAATACGAAGAAGAAAAGGCGAAATAAAAATCCAAACAAAAGAATTGCCAATGACGATTGGGTTGCCAAAGTGGGCGTAAACCCAGAGGCGGTTTGCACATTCGAGCAAGGAAATAAAACTTTTGCTTTCATTGGTTTGGAGCAATTGGGAGGAATTCTGCTCTATGATATTTCTAACCCTGAATTACCCATTTTTGTGGAATATCTGAACAGCAAAAAACGAATTGAAAAGCGAGTTTCAGAGGTCGATTTCAGCCATAAAGATTATTTCGGACTGGAGAATTTGATTTATGTCAGTCCCGAAAAAAGCCCATCTGGAAAAGCCTTGCTCATTGCGCCCTACGAAGCTTTGGGAATGATTGCGGTTTATGAGGTGAAAATCAAGTAAGTCAGGGCAACAGCATTTGATTTGAGTCATTGTAATTCGTAAATCAGGTTTATAAGTCGCTATCTTTTAGAGAAGCGGTTGTTGGTCTCGCAGTTAAAGTAGATAAACTTAAATACTTTCCTATTTGATTTTTTGTAAGTATTTCATTACCAGTTGTTTGAAATGCTTTGGACTTGCGACTTGAGCGCAAGTCCGATAAAGACTTTGTACTACTCAAGGTCTTTATGCACGTTCTTTTCCAAATTACTACTTCTTTTCTAAACATCGAACTGGTAAATTTCATTGCTAAGACCAACAATGGCAAAAAATCAAGTAAAAGCTTCAACTATATTCAAAGCTTGGCTAATTGCTCATTCAGGTCTGTTCGCCTCAATAAATTCAGTCGGATTTACAAAACCTTCATTTTCTTTGCTATAACCGCCACCCAAAGGTATTTCTGTGTCGATTCGGATTTCTAAATGCAGATGCGCCAAATACATTCCGTTTGCATTGCCAATTGTGCCAATCTGTTGCCCTCGCTTTACCCAATCGCCTTCTTTTACAAGCAATTTGTCAAAATGGGCGTAAAGCGATTCAACTGCTCTTCCATTTACGCAATGCACAAGCCGAGCGACTTTTCCCCAACCTCTGCTTTGCTCGCCAGCTTCTTTCACATAGCCGTTTGCAATTGCATAAACTGGGTCTCCAAAATCTGTATTTCCACCACCTTTCCCATTCCAATCTTCTCCCAAGTGATAGTTCTCTCCAAACTCTTGCGCATTGTAATAATCTTCTCCATCGGGTTTGCCAACTGGGAAATCAAACCCATCGGCTTGGTAAGCGATGTTTAACGCAAATTTTGCCAAGCAATTCTGTGAAAGAATTTGGCTAGATTCCAATTTGGATTGGCAGGAAACAGAAAGGCAAAGCGCAAGCAAGAAAGTGGTTTTTTTCATTGTGTGTAAGAGTGTGACTTTTCATAATTCGGAAAAGACAAAGGCTTGTTAACCTAGGGAACGAGGATTAAGTAAATGCGTGTTTTGTCTCAGTTTATTTTTGAGGTCGGGTCACGCTGGCTAGTTTAGGCATTCCCGGCCGGAACTAAAAAATGTGGCATAGCACCGCTACGGCATTTTTTTTAACGAAGAATGGGCCAAAAATAAGTTAATTCAAACATACTCTAAGCTCTCAGACAATCAAATTCTGGAAATTGATTACTGAATTTGAAAAGGCAAAGTTACCTTTGTGCTATCCCAAGTCAGCACCATTTGCGGGGCAGACTCGTCAAAAAATATCTCCAAAATCTCTCTAGTCTCCGAGGTGGACTCGGCACTAGCTTTTACTCTCAGTACATCATCTTCTTCATTGTATTGCGTTCCCCATTGCCCAGTTTCCTGATTGAAGATAACCGTCCAGTCAGTCGGGTTGGGAATTGTGAAAATGGAGTAAGAACCTGCCTGCAAAGTTTCGTTTCCGAATTGGATTGGCTTGGTAGTTTTGAAAACAGTAGCTTCATTCGCTCCCGTTCGCCAAACCTCATTATAGGGAACTAATTCGCCAAAAATCACACGCCCTTTTTTGGAAGGCTGGCAGTAAGAAACAGAAACTTCTGCTCCGCTTTTCGAGAATTTACTGACAGTTTCAGGACTATATTTCTTTGTGTTGGCTTTGAAAAGTTGTAGCGCTCCGTAGCCCAAACCTCCAATTCCCGCCAATACAACCAATGTGACAATTATTTTTTTCATAGTTAGTTCAGTTTTCGATAGTGATAAACAGTAAGGCTAACAAATTGAAAAGTCATAGTGTAAACCTCCGCTTGTGCCAAAGTAGCCTTGTGCTTATCAGAATCCTAGATTTTCTTGTTGAAGTTCAAGGCATACATTTATTGGTCTCCTCCGTTTTTGTTCTAGAACCGTTGCAATAGCCATAAAAATAGAGTGTATGGCTCGTTACCTTGAAATCATAAGTTTCCTCTACCAGTTTTTGGATTTGTTGAATTCTCGGGTCGCAGAATTCGAATATCTGTTGCGTGTTGTTGCAAATAATATGGTCGTGTTGTCGATAACCATACGCTTTCTCGTAAAGCGAAAGGTTTTTGCCAAATTGGTGTTTGATTACCAAATTGCAATCCAAAAGTAAATCTAACGTATTATAAACCGTAGCCCTACTTACTCGGTAGTTTTTGTTTTTCATATTGATATAGAGCGACTCTACATCAAAATGCCCCGTGTTAATATAAATTTCTTCTAAAATAGCGAATCGTTCGGGTGTTTTGCGCAAACTCTTTCGTTCCAAATATTTTTTGAAAATCTCGTTGATTTCATCTATTCTTATTTCCTCTGCGGATTTCAGTTTTTGTTCTTCCATAGTTAGTTATTGTTTGCGGTCAGATTTGACTTGGTAATTGCCAAAGGCATTCTGAATAGGACAAGCATGAATTGCAAAAAGTGCTACATTACAAATATACAAGTCTAACTGATGAATCTATAATTCGACTTCATCAACTCCCACACAACAAGAAAGAAAGATTAAAAGTTGCGGAAAGTGGAATATAAAAATCGTTCTATTTACTCATGCTAGCAATATAAAACCATTTATAAAAACCTTTTATTGGATTTCAGAAATCGCCTATTTATGAGGAAAAGGATTTGAATGCAAAGATTCTTTCATTATTTACCCGAATAATGGGTTTAAAATATTGATTATCATCCAGTTAACTATAATTTTTTTAGAAAAAACAGAAATTGAAATTTGTTGAATTGCATTTTTATTAGATTTTTAAATAAAAATTTAGCGAAATATCTAAAATACAATACGCTGATTATCAATCATTTGAAGCATTCTTAATTCTTAATTTTTCATTCTTCATTTCCCCAATCCATAATTGTACTTATCAAATACATATCTCATAATTGGGGTTATTTGGGAATCTCATCAATTATATTGATATTCATAGATAACCTAAACTCATTTTTCGCTGGCAAATATGAAACTGACTAACAATATGCCTGCACCAAAAACGCTATGGAATGATTTCGTTTCCATGGTTTTCCCAAGTTTCTGCGTAGCTTGTTACGACTCTCTCAACAAGAATGAAAAATACATTTGCACTACTTGTAGGCACGATATGCCAGTCACAAATTACCATCTTTTTCAAGAAAATGGCTTATCTCAACGCTTTTGGGGGCGAGTCAATTTGCTCCATGCTTTTGCTTTTCTCAAATACGTGAAATCAGGCAGAGTACAGCAAATAATTCATAGCCTGAAATACGATGGCATAGAAGAAATTGGCGAAATGATGGGCAGATGGTACGGTAAGGAGATTTCCGAAAGCACGTTGGTCAAGAAATTCGATTTAATCCTTCCCGTACCACTCCACAAAAAAAGACTTAAAGAACGTGGCTACAATCAGTCTGACAGCTTTGCAAAAGGCTTATCAGAATCGTTAAATGTCGAGTGGTCTGATAACGCAATTGAACGAGTCGAATACAGCATTACTCAAACCAGAAAAAAGCGGATTGAAAGGTGGGACAATGTGAAAGATATTTTCGTAGTAAAAAATCAAGAA
This sequence comes from uncultured Cytophagales bacterium, assembly GCA_963729615.1. Taxonomy (GTDB): domain Bacteria; phylum Bacteroidota; class Bacteroidia; order Cytophagales; family Flammeovirgaceae; genus JBLIFI01. Next base: position 330,865 of record CAVSOI010000003.1, on the reverse strand, counting down.
TTGATTCGGGGCAAGAATATTCTTTTGGTAGATGATGTAATTACCACGGGCGCAACAGTCGAAGCCTGTGTTCATAAGCTTCTAGAATCTGGCTGCAAGACGGTAAGTATTGGAGCAATTGCCACTGCTTACTAACCCGAATAATGAGTTTAAAAAATTGATTATCAGTAGGTTAACTATAATTTTTTTTTGTGTGGTCAAAGATTAAGATTTAATATATTGCACTATTTTTTGATTTAATCAAAAACCGTATGTCAATAGTTTGGCTAAATAAAATAACATAATTTACTGATTAACAATTACTTAAGCCGTTTTTTAATTCTTCATTCTTCATTCTTAATTTCCCCAATCAATAATTGTACTTATCAAATACACAACTCATAATTGGGGTTACTAAGAATTACAGCTTAGAATACATTAGAATACAGATATTGCAAAACAAAAAGAGCAGAAACTTAATTACAGTTTCTGCTCTTTTTGCAATTCGAGATTACAGCTTACCTACTCTAAGCTAAGCTCCTTGCCCATATAAAAATCCAAAATCTTGGTTGTCACAATGTAATCGTATTTTGCTCTGATAAGGTTTGATTCTGCAATGTTCAAATTATTTTGCGCCACATTGAAATCGGTAATATTACTCACTCCAGCATTATATCTTTCTTCTGTGATTCTGAAAGTCTCCTGCAAAGCCTCCACCTGAACTTCATTAGAAGTGTAGGTTTTCAAAGCCGCCACCGCATCTTGGTAGGCTTGTTCAATCGTTTGGCGTAAATCGTTCTTCACTACTAAAGATTGCAACTTTGCTCTCTCCGATTGAATTCTAGCAACCGCCACCGAATTTTTTGCTTGGTTTCTATTATAGATGGGAATGTTTAGAGTAAGTCCGACACGCTGATTGAAAGACTCATCTATTTGGTCAAAGAAACCAAATTTCCCAATTCCAAACATAGGGTTTATACTTGTTCCAAACACACTTTGATTTGTGTTTTCTACTAATCCAACCAGTTGCTGTACAGTATCTAAACCAATTATTTGTCGCTCATCAGCCTGCGCTCCAGAATAAGACGAGCCAAGGCTATAGTTCACAGTAAGTGTAGGCAGAAAATTAGCCTTTGCGATTTCCATCCCCATATCTGCACTTTCAATAGCTAAATCTGCACTTTTTACATTTGGCTGGTTGTCAACTGCCATACTGTAAACCGTAGAAGCATTTACCAAAACACTACTTGCATCGGGGTTTGGCAGGACGGGAATCACAATTTCTATTGAGCCATCATCTGTGATCTGCAACAATTGCTTTAGTTGGAGTTTGGAGATTGCCAGTGCATTTTCTGCCTGAACCATTTGCAACTCACTTGTAGCTTTCTGAGATTTCAAATCCAACACATTATTTCTTGGTAGAACTCCAGCATCTACCAAACTTTGAGTTCGGGTAATTTGCTCGTCAAAGTTCTTTACTTGTCTTTGTGAGTTGCTAAGTAATTCCACATTGAATATAATCTGAACGTAAGCACCCACAATATTCAAGGCAATTACATTTCTATTTTGCTCTAAATCCAGTCGACTACCTTTCAAATTCAATTCTGCTTGGGCAATCTGATTCCTCAATCTGAAACCATTATATACAGGCACATTGCCACCCAAGAAAAATCCATTTGTTTGGACTCTTCTGTTCACAGGCTGATTGGTCAAAACATCAAAAGAAAGTCCCCAGCTATAATTATGAGTTGCTTGCACACTCAAACTCGGGTAGCGAGCATGTTCCGCCAAAGTCAAAGCCTCTTTGCTCGACTCAATGTTGAGCGAGTTGAGTCGAACCTGCAAGTTGTTTTCCATTGCATACTCTATGCACTTCTGCAAATCCCACTTTTCGGTTTGAGCCTTTGCTTGGAAAATAGTTATTAAAAGTAGAATGAGGGTAATTTTATGCTTCATTTTATATAAAATTTTGACTTAGTTTTAATTTGACATTTTTTCTGCAAGTATTGCCATTGAATTACAATGTTACAAATCATTCAGGCAACTCGCCTACACATTTATGATTAGTGGATTATATAAGAGTTGAATGTGTTCACAAATTGCCTTGTAATGACGATAAGCGGTAGTAGAAAAAAAAGTTTGGATTTTTTTTGGCTAAAGTTTGAACTTTTCAAAAATTGAAATAGCTTTGCAAACCCAATCGGAAACGAACGAAAGTAAATGGATGAGAGGGCGCTTTAAAATTGTGTTCTGGGGGAGTTCCAGAGCGGTCAAATGGGACGGACTGTAAATCCGTTGCTTCGGCTTCGCAAGTTCGAATCTTGCCTCCCCCACACTTTTGCCTTTTCCAAGGATGATAAGCGGGAGTAGCTCAGCTGGTAGAGCGACAGCCTTCCAAGCTGTAGGTCGCGAGTTCGAACCTCGTCTCCCGCTCGTTTTATTTCTTAAGTTTCTGCCGATGTAGCTCAGAGGTAGAGCACTTCCTTGGTAAGGAAGAGGTCACGGGTTCAATTCCCGTCATTGGCTCTGGTGAGTAATTTGTTTGAAATTTTAATTAGTTTAAGTTAACAAAAAATGGCTAAAGAACAATTCGACCGATCCAAACCGCATTTAAATATCGGTACTATCGGCCACGTTGACCACGGCAAAACTACTTTGACTGCTGCTATCTCTAGTGTATTAGCATCAAGAGGTTTGGCGGCAGTTAGAGATTTTGGCTCTATTGACAACGCTCCTGAAGAAAAAGAAAGAGGTATTACAATTAATACTTCTCACGTAGAATATCAGACTGAAAAAAGACACTACGCACACGTAGATTGTCCTGGTCACGCTGATTATGTGAAAAACATGGTTACTGGTGCTGCCCAAATGGACGGTGCTATCTTGGTAGTTGCTGCCACTGACGGACCAATGCCACAAACTCGTGAGCATATCCTTTTGGCACGTCAGGTAGGTGTTCCTGCTTTGGTTGTCTTCATGAACAAAGTGGACATGGTAGATGATGAGGAACTTTTGGAACTCGTTGAAATGGAAGTAAGAGAATTGCTTTCTTTCTACGAATTTGACGGAGATAACATTCCTGTTATTCAAGGTTCAGCTCTTGGAGCATTGAACGGAGAAGAAAAATGGGTCAATACTGTGAACGAACTTATGGTTGCAGTAGATGAGCATATTCCACTTCCTGAGCGTGTAACAGACAAGCCTTTCCTAATGCCTGTTGAAGATGTTTTCTCTATTACTGGTCGTGGTACTGTTGCTACTGGTCGTATTGAGAGAGGTATTATCAACTCTGGCGAGCAAGTATCTATCATGGGTATGGGAGCTGAAAACTTGACTTCTACTATTACAGGAGTTGAAATGTTCCGTAAGATTTTGGATAGAGGTGAAGCTGGTGATAATGTTGGTCTTCTTTTGAGAGGTATTGAAAAAGAGAAAATCAAAAGAGGAATGGTTATCTGTAAACCAGGTTCCGTAACTCCACACACTAAATTTAAGGCAGAAGTTTATGTTCTTTCCAAAGAAGAAGGCGGACGTCATACTCCTTTCTTCAAAGGATATAACCCACAATTTTACTTCCGTACAACAGATGTAACTGGTACTATCAGCTTACCTGACGGAGTAGAAATGGTTATGCCTGGAGATAACTTGACAATCACTGTTGAGATGCAAAAAGAAGTTGCGATGGAAACAGGCTTACGTTTCGCTATCCGTGAAGGTGGTAGAACAGTAGGTGCTGGACAAGTAACTGAAATTGTTGAGTAAATCTCAATAATCTACAAGATAGAAAACGCTCTTACAGAAATGTAAGAGCGTTTTGTTGTTTAAAGCGTTCAGAGTATATTTAAATGGTTTGGTTTCTGTGGCTTTTCAAAAATACTTTCTTTGATTTATGAAATACTTTGCAAAAAACTTTCTATCTGCTGATGGAAATGCTTGAAGCTCTTCGATTGCTCATGCAATTCATTCAAATCCCACTTGGCAATAATTTTGTTGCAAGCATTTTCTATGTTTTTCTTGGCTTGCTTGTCTCCATAAACCATTTTTTTAATTGCTTTTTTGTCTTTCGATTCCAAGCTATTTGGAGCAGGTTTTTTCTCGTTTGAGATTCTATAATTTTGATAGGCAAGCCAATAATCAAAAGCCTGAACAGGAACGAAAAAGATGCAACCGTCCAAAGTTTCGATGGCATTTTTCACTTTAATTTCAATTTGGGAAACCTCCTCTTTGTGCAGAGTATTCTCGTAATCGGGTTTATCTAAATCTACACCAACAATGAAAAGATGGTTTCCACTAGCCACAGAACCTTTTGCCAACTGCTCTAATTTTCCTAAAACTTTCGATTTACTTGGTTGGGAATTAGATACCCCAATTATGAGTTATGTATTTGATAAGTACAATTATTGATTGGGGAAATTAAGAATTAAGAATTAAAAATGAAGAATTAAGAATGATTTAAGTATTTGGTAATCAGTATTTTGATTTTATGAGTTCCGTTAAATTATTGTCATATAATTTTTGATTAAATCTATAAAAAGTACAATATAGCATATCTTAATTTTTGACTACTCTAAAAATAACACGGTTAACTATCTGAATAACAAAGGTTTAAACCCATTATTCGGGTTAGATTGTATTTTAAGGTTGCTTCTCTTGAATTGAATTCCACTACCAATCTGCTTGAGCAGTTCGGGAATCACGAAGTTTTCGGGAATGCCTTCCGCCGCCACCAAAGTATAATTGATTTTAGTCATTTGGCACACCGTTTAGAAATCCCATCAACCAATATTCGCCCAAAGACTCTTCATAGTTGATTTTCTCTAAATTCTGCGCTTCCAAATTATCGTTTTTCTCTTTAATAATTTCCGCCAAGTTCTGAACCACAGTCGCATCGTCTTCCTTATCGAAAACGAAAATACTTTCTGGCGAGTGGGAAAATCTATCTACCACAATTGGGCTGTGTGTAGTAAGAATAATCTGAATGTCTTTGTCTTCCGCCAACTGCTCCAAATAATCAATTACTTCCCCAATTCGTCTCGGATGAATACCCTTCTCCAACTCCTCCAACAAAAGTAATTTAGGTGGATTTGGCTGATGAATTATTGCCAAAATCGCCACAAAATAAAGTACACCTTCGGAAAGTTCCTCTGCCCAGAATACATTTTTATTTTTATCAACCAAACCCCACTTTTTTCATGGATTTCCCATTTGGTTCTTTGATAAACTCAAATCTCAATCCTTTAAACTCAGGCAAACAAGTATGAATTGCTTCGTTTATATCATCAATCGCTTCTGGATATCTATCTCGAATGCTATCAAACACGGAAACTAAGTTGCTTGCATCTTCATTGATTTCCGTATCTCCCGAAAGCGTATTTGGCAATACTATTTTATTTGGGTCTGGATTGTAGATTTTGAGTTTTTGTAGAATTATTTTCAAGTCTAAATCCAAATGAAACTCTCTACTAGAATCGTCAAATATACTATTCTCTGAAAAATAATCTGTCTTATATTCAGCTTCTCCCATTTCATGCAAATAGCTGATGTAACGAAAGCCTCTTGAATAGAATTTGTCATCATTTGCTATTTTGCTGATTCTATTTGTTAGATAATCAACATCACTTACTTTGTTCTCATTGTACCCGTAATGTGATAGCGAACGAAAGTTTGCTATATATTTTTCTTTACTTTTATCGAATTTCTCCCTAAACACTTTTTCTATAGGCTGTAACAATATGCTTTCTTTACTGTATGAAGAACTACAACCAATTATTTCGTTAAATAAAACTTCATTGCGAGTAGGAAGAGAAAAAAACACACACTTATAAAACTCATCCTCTACAAGAAGGGTAAATCCAACTTCTAAACTCTCATTGTGAGAAAACACTGAACGGGCTACTTCATTTCTGTTAGGCTTGTTGCCACTAACAAACTCTCCAAAAAACTTCAAAGCCCTCAAAAAATTCGATTTCCCAGAATTGTTCGCACCAATTAGCAGGTTGATTTTCTTCAAATCAAGTGTTACGTCTTTCAAACTTCTGAAATTCTGTATGCGAATGGTTTCTAGCATGGCTTATTCAGTTTTATCATAAGAGAAACAAGGCATGCTTTGTCTCTACAATCTTTTCATTATTCTTCTTTCAACCTTCCGACAATCTGGAGATTGTCGGCTACAGATTTTTTTTCATTCACAAATTCACAAATTCTCACATTTCCACATTTCCACATTTTCTAATCCTCGCATCAGTTCATCCCCAAATCAACACATCAACACATCAACTATTCCTCATAAGCCCAATCTATTCTATCTTTCATGTCTTTCACGGAAATCCCCATTTCCTTGAAATCTGCACGGATAGAATCTACCTTGTCGTAGTCTTTTGCTTCTTTGGCTTCAGTATAGTTTCTCAGGATAGTTTCGATGGCTTTTTCATGAATATTTGGAGTTTCCTCACGCAATCCCAAAACATCTTCCACCATAATAATATAGGTGGATTTGATTTTATTGAAAGTCTCTTCGGAATAGGAACTGATTTTTGAGCTGTCTAAATATAATCCATTGACTTTTTTGAGCAGGTTAAATAAACCTGCCAAAGCCACAGCCGTATTGAAATCATCATTCATTCCTCGGTAAATCGAGTTGACAATACTTTCAATTTGTTGCGATTGCTTTTCGGGTTTCTCCGCAGACTCATCCGAAATATATTCCATTTCCTTAATGAATCGTAAACCATTCATCAATTTTCGGTAGCCTTTTCCTGCGGCATCCATCGCATCTTCCGAAATATCCATGGTGCTTCGGTAATGTGCTTGCAAGAAAGCGAAACGCAAAACCATTGGACTGTAAGGTCTTGGTAGCAAATCATTTGTACCGTTGAAAATCTCATTGGGCAGAATTACATTTCCTACCGATTTACTCATTTTCGCTCCATTCATAGTCAGCATGTTGGAGTGGAGCCAATATTTGACAGGTTCTTTGCCCGTTTTCCCTTTCGATTGGGCAATTTCACATTCGTGGTGGGGGAATTTCAAATCCATTCCGCCACCGTGAATATCGAAGCTTTCGCCCAAGTATTTGGAACTCATCACAGAACACTCCAAATGCCAACCCGGGAAACCTTCGCCCCAGGGGGAATTCCAACGCATGATGTGCATGGGTTGTGCCTTTTTCCAAAGTGCAAAATCATTGGCATCTTGCTTCTCACTCTGCCCATCCAAATTATCCCGAGAACCCGAAACCAAATCTTCCACTTTCCTTCCCGAGAGTTCCCCATAAGGATATTCCTTCATGTATTTTGAGACGCTGAAATACACCGAGCCGTTTGATTCGTAAGCGAAACCTTTTTCGAGCAAATCTTGTGTCATTTCAATCTGCTCAATAATATGTCCCGTGGCGGTTGGCTCAATGCTTGGCGGAGTGTTGTTCAATGCCGACATGATTTCACGGAAACCATTGGTATATTTCTGCACAATTTCCATCGGCTCCAAATTCTCCAATCTGGCACGTGTGGCAATTTTATCCTCGCCCTCATCCGCATCGTGCAACAAATGCCCAACATCGGTAATGTTTCGGACATAGCGCACTTTGTAATCCAAATGCTTCAAATACCTGAAAACCACATCGAAAGCCGTGAAAGTACGGCAATTTCCCAAATGCGCATCGCTATAAACGGTTGGGCCACAAACATACATTCCCACATGGGGCGCATTGAGCGGTTCAAAAACTTCTTTATTTGCAGTCAGCGTATTGTAAACTTTTAAAGGCGGTTGCATTGTTTGGATTGAGTTGTTTTTGGTTGGATTTTAATTTGGTCAGTTATGAATACTTTACCAAACTACATTTTCAGAATATTCTTGATTTAGATATAAATCGAAATCTTTGGTAGTGTTCGACTATGGTATGGAAACTAAAAATGTGAATTTGGATTTACAAAATCTTGCTTTATGTTCCAAATAAGGACTTCAATTCGTTTAATTAAGTCCGAAAAACCCCTTACATACTTTAACCGAGCACTACCAAATCTTTTACTTTTATAAATTTGAATGTTTTTGTGTCAATTTCCCAAATTGAAGAGCTTTCACTCCAAGGATCAACTAATATTTTTACTGTATTTGGACTTTCCATTCTCAAATCATGTATCCACTTGAGTTTCACATGTTCTATTCTTTTCCATTTTTTTGAATTCCATATTGTCAAGTGCTCTCCTCCAATTACTGCCCAATTATTTTCCTCATCTATCAAAGCACAAGTTGGATTCCCATAAAAATCATCTTCTAAAAGAATCTCTCCATTTCTTTTATCAACTAAAAATGTGTTCTCAAATTCATTTTCAATCTTGAATTTTTCAGTTTCATGTAATATGTTCATACCAATTTTAAATTTATTACTTCAATTGGCTAAAATAATAAATTTCAGATTGGATTTTATGGAAGCACAGTTTTTAGGAAAAATTTAAGGGTTGGAGAATGAACTACCCAAAACCTACAATTGAACTCACATATTCATCGTTCTGACTGGTAAGTTCTTCATAAGCTTCTCTGATGGTTTCCGTGTCTAACAGGAATTTGTTGGCTTCGTAATTCACTTTCTCCATTCCTATCAGCACAGATTTGTTGATGAGTTCCTTCACAAAAACCTGTGAAACACTTCCGATAAATTCACAAACCTCATTCAAATTCACTTTTTCGGAGTTGTATGCTTTCAGAAAATGTGTGAGGTAACGCATTCTCAATTCCCCTTGCGGATACTCGAAACGAACGCATTGGCTGATTCTGCCAGGCCTGTTTTTGATGGCTTCTTCCACGGATTCAATTGAGTTTGTCGTCAGCAAGAACATAATGTTGTCTTTCTTCTCAAACCCGTCCAGCAAATCCATTAAATCGCCCATAACCGTTCCGTAAGGGTTTTGCCCGCGGTTCATAAACACCAAATCCACATCTTCCAGAATCAGCAAAGCAGGTTGGTAGAGATGGGCGATTTTGGCAATCTGCTTCACATTGAAGAGTTGACTGCCCGCCAGAATGATTGTGGTTACCTTTCCTGCAAGTTGAGAAATAATGTAGTGGCTAGAATAGGTTTTCCCAGTTCCAGGAGGGCCGTAAAAAAGCAACCCTTTCTGCTTGCTCAAATGCACCGAAGCCAATGCTTCTTGATGGTGAAAGAAATCTAAAATATCTCTTTTGATGATTGATTTATGTGAGTTTTCTAGCACAATCTCGTCTTCGGTAACAGGTTCTGGCTTTACGAACTCAATATTCGCATCAGGAATTCGGTCTTTCTGCTGTCCTGTGCCTTGTGGAAACAGCACTCGCAAGGTTTGATTTTTATAGATGGATTTTTCCAAAGCCATCTTGTCTAGCTGTTCGAAAATTTTCTGTGAGAATTCTACGGAAGAGCTCGCTACCGAGAGTCCAGAATATTGCATGTTGTATCGCTCCAACCGAATGATTACGTGTTCTTTTTTACCAGTCTCGTTATTTTCGCAGTTGATTGTCCAAAAGTTATCGTTCGAGAAATATTCTTTGTTTTTATAGCTTGTTTCAATTGAAAACTTGTTGGGACTGTCCACCACCATATCGAATGTGGTTTCCGCCCCTTTGAAATCGTAGTGCAGGATTTCCCGTAGGTTTTGAGTGTGCGGAGACTCTACATGCTTCTTCTCAATCCCTTCTGCAAAGCATTTGATTGCTTGGTAGTAGTCTGGAAACTGGAAATTGAAGAATGTCTCGTTGGTTACTTTGAATTTTTTGCTGGAATGACCTTGCAGGATTGCCGTATCAATAGATTTCTGATGAAGAACGAACAGTAAAATAATAAAAAGCGTGGGAATGATACCTACAATTCCGAACCAGAATCCGACTGCTGCGGAGAAACAATAGACAATGACGGTTACCAATAAGTAGGCGAGTGAAAAAACAATCCATAAGTTGTTGAGGAATTTCTCAAACCTTAGTTTTTTGAAGAAGTTGATCATGAATGTAAAGTAGATTGAAAGTGACAAATTATTGTTATTCTACAAATGAAAACACAATCATTGAACAAAACCTCAAATTGATGAAGGAAATTTTGAGACTTTACTAATTGCAGTAATAAATCAATAGAGCGAATCTCCAACCGCATTAATTTAGGGGAAAGGAAACCTGAAATCAGTTTCGACTTCACGAATAGCTTTATGAGAATTGGTAATAGTACAATTCTTAACCAAGCTCCCCGAAATTGGCGGAATTGAATTGGGCATTAGGCTTTCGCCTTTTGAAGAATGAACGTAGCCACTCATCACTAAACGATTAGTGAAATCCAGCCAAAGAAAAATTTTGTTTTTAGATATTATGGAAAGGCGAAAGTTCTCCAAAATAAAACTCCCAATTGGATTCAATTTTTTTGGCAATATGATAAGCCAAAAGTGGTGGAACAGCATTTCCCACCAACTTGTAGCCTTGCGAGGGACTCAAAGCAAAACACTTTTTACTTCCACTCTCGGCAGGAATCACAAAGTTGAAATCATCGGGAAAAGTCTGAATTCTAGCGCATTCTCTTAGGGTCAATCTTCTCTCTTTTTTTCCTCCTCCAATTTCATCCCTCAATTTTCCGCCATTTTCTGCCGAAAGCCTTCTGAATTCAATATTCCCATGATGTCCCGCTCTGATAGTTGGCGCAAGACCTTCCATGTTTATTTCTTTCTGATCTTGGCAATGAACTCCCATATACTTCGCTTTGGAATAATGAATTTGAGATAAATCTTCTGCTGCTTCGGGTTCTGCCAAAGCAGTTAAAACTTCTTTCGCTTTTACAAAAGGTTGTATCAGGTTTTCAAATTCAGAAAAATGTAATTCTCCGTTAATTCTATGAGTTGGAGTTGGGTAAGGACTAAATTTATTGGGAATATCAGCTTTGCTCAATTCTACCAAGGCTTTTTCGGTCAAACTAGATTTTTTGAACCCAATGAAAAATATTCTTTCCCTAGATTGTGGAACTCCGAAATTCCCTGCATGAAGCACTTTCGGGGAAACCACCAAATAACCATCTTCTCCGATTGAGGAAAAATCTTGCTGGATAATTTTCTTTACATCTCCCAAATTAGCGAGTCCTTTCACATTTTCGGCAATGAAAATATTTGGTTGTGTGATTTCAATTACCTCACGCATCCACATATACAATTGTCCTCTTGTCTCTATGGACGGAATTTCAGTTTCAATGATTTTTCCATGATGGTCTTTATGAGATTTAAAACCATTTCTCTTGCCCGAAACGCTAAAATCTTGACATGGAAAACCGCCAGTAACTATGCTTATATCTTCGGGGAAGATATTTTTATTACCTGATTTATACTCTTTTACTAAATCTACAATGCTATCAACTTTGTAGGTTTCGTTGGTTGGTTTCCCTTTTTTGGCTAGAAAAAATCATCCCAAGCAACCTTCGCATGAGAGCTAATATCGTTGGCAAATTTGGTTTCAAAAATCGTTTCAGCTAGTAATGAATCTTGCTCAGTTTCTTCCACAATCCATTCAGCATGAAGTTGGTTGTTCACTACCGATTTCGGAAGCCTAAATCCCCCTTCAAACCCAATATCCATTCCTCCACAGCCAGAAAACAAAGAGAGCAAGTTTTTCTTCATGGTTCTCGTTTTTAATCACTCCAAATAACTCAATTGGCTAAAATAACAAAAATCGGGTAGGATTTTATGGTAGAGAGATTTTTAGGAAAAAGTTAAGGGGTAGTGATAAACTGGTAAGGCTAACAGAATAAAAACCATAGCGCAAGCGTCCGCTTGTGCCGAATTATCCATAAAGTAGCCTTACCTCTTTCACACTACCTATTTCCCATTCCTTTTGAGTTCCAACCTACAAAAAATTCGGCTCATCCAACTTCGCAGCAATTCGGTAAGCCGCATTCACTTGTCCAACGTGGCTGTAAGCTTGCGGGAAATTACCCCATTGGCTTCCTGTTTTGGCATCCACATCTTCGGCAAGCAGACCGAGATGATTCGTATATTTGGTCATGTTTTCGAAGTATTTCATGGCTTCATCTACTCTGCCAACGCAGGCCAAGGCTTCAATATACCAGAAAGCGCAAATCAGGAAAGTGGTTTCTGGCGCGCCAAAATCATCTTCGTGTTTGTAGCGGTAGAACAATCCGCCAGAAGCCTTCAACTCTTTTTCCATGCTTTGCAAATGCCATTTGGCTTGGTCAGAATGAGGATCTAAAAAGTGCATCGGGATTAGTTGGAGGCAACTCGCATCCATATAATTGGAACCTACCGATTGTGCATAAGCTTTCTTATCTTTATTGTAGCAGGCCTGAATCATTTTTGCCGATTCCTTTTTGAGCTTCAAAGCTTGTTTTGCCATCGCTTCATCTTTGAAATATTCGGCAATTTTATAACCTGCAGAACTTCCTGCCCAATGGAAAAGGAACGTGTAGCAATGTTGCTGGGCGAGGTTTCTGAATTCCCACAATCCAGCATCTTTCTCATTCATGGTTTCCTCAATCTTGTTGAGCGCATGTTGCACCAAACGTTTAGATTGCACGCTCGTATTGCTTGCCGTGAATCGCTTATCTGTATAAAGTGGCAAAAGCGAAATCAGAACTTGCCCGTAAACATCGTTCTGAATATGCGTGTAAGCATCATTTCCAATCCGCACAGGCTGATTTCCCAAATAGCCTTTCAATGGCAATTCCTCCTCAATTATATCTTTCTGCGCATTGATTCTATACATCGGCTGAAATCTGCCATCTTCACTTTTGGTGGCATTTTCAATGAACTGGAAATACTTCTGCATCTCCTCGAAATGCCCAATATTGTTGAAAGCCGTAAGTGTATAATAGGTATCTCGCATCCAACAATAGCGGTAATCCCAGTTCCGAGTGCTGTTATGGAACTCGGGCAAACTGGTTGTGGCGGCCGCAATAATCGCTCCCGTGTCTTCATATTGGTGGATTTTCAAGACCAAGGCCGAGCGAATGATTTTATCTTGGCAGAAAGTCCCAATACTGGTAGATTTAATCCAGTCTTGCCAATAACGAGTAGTTTTGTCTAAGAAAGATTCGGCAGTACTTTGCAGAGAGGCTTCTAAAGGAATTCCGTAGGTCAGCACCAAATATTTTGTCTCGTTCAGTACAAAATCCTCTTGGTCCATTACGTAAGTCAAGGGAATATTTGTGGTCAATCGCATAGATTTCTCCAAACCCGAATAGCGAATATGATTGCTTCCCATCAGTTTTTCGGGTTTTTTCTCTCCATATTCCCCAACTGGTTCGCAAATGGCTTTGATGACAGGAGTTCCGCTCAATGGCTCAATTTTCCTGACCAACATGAGCGGTTTGAAATGCCTTTCATTCTGGGCAAAACGTGGCGCAAAGTCGGTAACTCTGAACTTTTCATCGCCCTAGAGAATTCCGTGCAGAGTACGTTGGTATTCTCCACATAATATTGTTCGGTCTGGAATCCATCTCCTTTGGGTTTTACGGAGAATTCTCCGCCCTTTTCATCATCTAAGAGATTACCGAATATAAACGAACTATCAAATTTGGGCCAACAGAGCCATTTCACGCTGGCTTGCTTGTCAATCAATGCTAAATAAGAGCAATTTCCGATGATTCCGAGGTTGTAGGTATGTTTTTGGTCTTTCATGTATTTTGATGTACGAATTTGGAATTACGATTTACGATTTGTGAAATTATAATGGAATGTTTTTTAAAATGAAGGCACAATACTTTCTATTCTATCCAATCCAATAAACTTACTAAAGAATTTGGTAAGAATGAATGGAAGCGTTTTCGGGATTTATTCTTCCATCTTATCAAATCCTTGATATTCTCTCCTCTTCATTTGCGGGCAATGGTTTGCAACAAGGTCAAATTCTCTTATATTTTCTATAGTCGTTAAGTATTGCGTGCTATAAAACTCTTCGTTCCTATTTCTACTTTAAGACTCTTGCAATTGAGTGCTTGTTTAGATGTTAAGCCATGATTATCCGTATGCAACTACCTCGGAAATGGTCTTTTTCAGACCTTTCCGATGGTCAAGCCAATGGAAAAAGCACAGTTTGGACAAACTGAAATTTAGAGTTTTAAAGAAGAATTATATAAATAATCTTTTTCACGAAAATAAATTAGTCAAGTGCTGAGACGAAATTAGATTACATTCAAAAACGTGTAATCGTATGAAAATCAATATTTTATCGGTAGTGATAAACTGGTAAGGCTAACAAGATAAAATCCATAGCGCAAGCGTCCGCTTGTGCCGAATTATCCATAGAGTAGCCTTACCTCTTTCACACTACCACATTATCAATCGTAATTCGTACATCTGAAATCGTACATTCACTTACTCCAACTCAAAAATCAATGCCTGAATTGGCAAAATCCTCAAGCCCAATCCTTCTTCCATGGCTTGTTTCGGTTGGATTTCGAAGGTGTATTCCTTTTCGTTGTAGATTTCGACTCCTTTCAAATTTTCCGTCTTGCTCAATCCAACCGTATCAAAAACATGTTCAGAGAGTTTGAACTGGAAATTGTATTCGTTGTGTTTATCGAAGTTGCAGATAATTAGTAACTTTTGGTTTGGAGTGTGCCGAATGTAGCTATAAATTTTGTTGGAGTTATAATTATGAGAATGGAAATTCAGATATTGTAAATCGTAGAATTCCCCACTATGAATTGCCTCTTTTTCTAAACACAAATTCAGGAGTTTGCTATATTTTATACGAAGATTTTTCTGCCAATTTTCGAGTTTTTTCCCATCGAATTTCCCATCGTTCATCCAGTTCTGATGCGCAGGAACTCCACAATAATCGAAAATGGAAGTTCGCCCATCTTCTCCGCTGAAACCTTGCGCATCTTTTGCAGGTTCGCCCACTTCTTGCCCAAAATAAACCATGACTGGTCCTTTGTTCAACGTGGCGGAAACCACCATGGCAGGAATTGCGGAATAGGCATCGATGGCAAAAAATCCGGAAGCAATGCGTTGTTCATCGTGGTTTTCGAGGAATCGGAGCATGTTTTTGGCAATTCCCTCCTGTTTCTGCCAGCAATTCGTAATCCCATTTGCCGAACCGTGTTCCTCCACAACCGCCCGAAGCGTGTCGTATAAATCTACCTTATCGTACAAATAATCGAATCCGCCTTGCTCAATAAAAGCATTATAAAGGTCGGGATTGTAGATTTCCGCAATGAAAATCACTTCGGGGAATTTGGATTTCACTTCATTGGTCGCCCAGGCCCAAAATTCCACAGGCACCATTTCCGCCATATCGCAACGGAAACCATCGACTCCTTTTTCTGCCCAAAACAGCAGAACATCTCGCATCATTTCCCACGTTTTAGGAATTGGTTCGAAATGCTTTTTGTTACCGTTGGAATAATCTATTCCGTAGTTCAACTTAATGGTTTCGTACCAATCGTGTTCGCTCGGATGATTGTGGAAAACATCGTTTCCCGTGGCTTTTGCCGGAGTTTCCCTGAAAGCAGGAGAATTACTGTCTGGATTTGGCAGAAAAAGTGGCTGATTCGGGAAATAATAAAAGTTATTGTTCGGAGCAAAATGGACAGAATCATCGTCCGATTCCCCAAAATCTTGAACTCCGGCAGGCTTATTATCTGACTTGTAGGAACGAGCTAAATGATTGGGAATGAAGTCAATAATCGCCTTCAAGCCAGTTTTATGAGTTCGCTGAATCAGGTTTTCAAATTCCTTTATTCGGTTGGGAACTTCCACCGCCAAATCTGGTGCTACATCATAATAATCTTTGATTGCGTAAGGCGAACCCGCTCGCCCTTTCATCATGCTTGGGTGGTCGGGCTTGATTCCGAATTCGGTATAATCTGTCTGCGAGGCGTGTTCAAAAATGCCTGTAAACCAAACATGGGAAATGCCCAATTTCTTGATTTCCTTCAATGCCTTTGCAGAAATATCTTTGAATTTCCCCACGCTATTCTCTTCAATAGAGCCATTAAATTTATTGTTGGAGTTTTTGTTCCCGAAAAGCCGTGTTAGTATTTGGTAAATACTCAGTTTGTGGTTCATTTTTTAGGTGGTTGGATTATTAGATGGATAGATTGTTAGCATTTTGGCTATTCTCAGCTAAAATCCCTATGCTCATTTTTCGTAAATAACTTTAGCTTCAAGCTTTTTCCGTGTCACTCTGTGCATGAAATCAGTATGTGCGTAGCACCTGCGTTCCAATCATGTCATACCTTTTTTCGCAATTCGATAGCCAATCAAAAACACTTAAATCAGAAAGTCAACACATTAGCTAACTAATCTAGTATCATTCCCACTCAAAAAGAATGATTTTACACAAAACTTTCGATTTTCACAATCTCTTTCGTTTGCAATTAGCCGATTGAACAAATACCTTTTATCTTTGCGCTCCAATCTGAAATCCAACGTAGAAGTTCATGCTTGGATGCTCAAAAAACTTTGGACTTGAATGCAAGCCCAGTAAAGACTTACTACTAAAGACTATAACAACATGCTACGATTTATAAAAGTACTCTGGGTTTTGTCTATGCTCGGTTTTTTGGCTTCGGCACTATTCGTCTATGCAGATATTGGAGACGCCAACACCATTGTCCAACTCAGATTGGATGCTTCTGGGGAAAGTGCTTTTGGAGTGAGTAAAATCAATTTCTTCTACGTTTCCCTATTTATTATGTTGGGAATTAATGTAATCATTCTTCTGACAGGCTATTCCGTTCCTTATTTACCTAAATCGCTGGTTCTCGCTCCGCAAAAAGAACTTTGGCTATCGACTCCACACAATAGAAAGAATTTCTACAAAAGAATGAAAGATTGGGCGAGAGGCTTTGCGACAATCATCAACTTCTTTTTGACTTGCGTAATTTTCACAATCTACTACATGAACTCCCGCAACTATTTCCCACTGGCTTGGACTTACTACTTATGTGCGATTTTGGCAATCGCTTGGCTTTTCGCGTTTTTCCCAATCTTCAAGAAAAACCCTGATTTGGTAGATACGGATGTTAGATGAGTCCAAAGTCGTTAGTATTTAGTCCAAAGCGAACAAAGAGAAAAGAGGAAGGAAGAAGGAGAAAAGCTTGGATTCAACTCACAAATGCAACTTTTTGGTTAAATAAGTCGGTAGTGATAAACTGGTAAGGCTAACAAAATAAAAAACCATAGCGCAAGCGTCAGCTTGTGCCGAATTATCCATAGAGTAGCCTTACCTCTCACACTACGAATAAGTCATCTGGTTTCTCTAAGCTTAGGAATGGGGATTAAATAAATGCGTGCTTTGTCTCAGTTTATTTTTGAGGTCGGGTCACGTTGGCCACGCTGGCTAGTTTAGCCGTTCCCGGTCGGGACTAAAAAGTTTGGCATAGCACTGGAACGCCAGTCCGATGGAACGCCAGTCCGATGGAACGCCAGTCCGATGGAACGCCAGTCCGATGGAACGCCAGTCCGATGGAACGCCAGTCCGATGGAACGGCACATTTTTTATACCCGCAATGGGATTGCCCCAATGGAATTGGAAGAATTAGACAGCGTGTCCCGAACCAAAAGGAAGCAGTCCCACTGAGAAAACAGCATCTTATTTATTTCCCGTTCCTAATTCTACTTTAACACTCTGAAAATACACAACTCGTTTACCACTAGCTGAAGCTAGTGGCAATTGAATCAGCACTCGGAAAGCTTATTAATTGCATCCACCTTCAAGATGTTTGGGATAACAACCCAAAAATGATACTTGAAATGCGATTCTGGCTAGAGTCTTAAAGTAGAACTAAGCAGTATGCTGTAATTCCCGTTGCTTCCATCTGCATACAACTTTTGTACAACTTTCACTTGCCTATTTTGGGCGCATCTCAAAATGTTGCACACTAAAAAAGCATACGCTGGCAGAGGTTGAAAACCCTGCCAGACGTTGGGTTTATTAGAAATCTAGCATTCATAAAAAGTGCATTTTAATTTATTGCGACAAAATGAGATGCGCCCCCTATTTTCACCATAACCGTGAATGTTGCTATAATTCACATGACTATTTTGAATTTTGACCACTCATAAGCCAATAAGTTCAAATAAAAACAGCCAATTAGCTATTTTTTTAGCTAATTGGCTGTTTTGTGAAATAGAGCTCAAAAAAAGTGTGCACTCGGAAGGATTCGAACCCTCAACCCCCAGAGCCGAAATCTGGTATTCTATCCAGTTGAACTACGAATGCAATTTTGTTTGGATTGCAAAGTTAATCAGCAAATTAGATTTGCAAAACAGAATGGGAAATTTTCCCAAATCATTTTGCAAATTCTATAAAATGAATGCCATAAGCCGTATGACATTCTTAGTTCTTCATTTTTAATTTCTCATTTACTTGATAGTCGCAGGATTCCCAAACACGATTCCCTTTGCTTTCACTTCTTGCAAAACCACTGCACCAGGCGCAATTTGCGATTTCTTGCCAATTTTAATTCCCGAAGCGATAATGGCACCTGCGCCAATGACAGTTCCCTCTCCAATTTCTGCCTTTGCCCCAATAATTGCCCCTGCACCCACTTGCACAAAATCACCTAACTCCACCTCATACTCAATCACTGCTTGAGAATTGATACACAATGATTTGGGATTTTAGCATCTGGGTTAATAATTGCGCCCACATTTATCAAATTTCCGTAACCCAAATGCACAGATTCTGCCACGTAAGCCATTTCGTGAACTGCATTCATCGGCATTACCTTTCTCCTGTCCATTATCATTTTAGAGAGCGATTCTCTTTGGTCTCTGGGTCTTCCACCGCCACAAATGCCTGTGCTTTCTTCCCAATGAATTTCAAGAAACCATCATCATCCGTATTTCCCATAATGGAAACCTGATTGATTTCCTCCCGTGCAATTTTTCGTCATCATCCAAAAAGCAGAAGGCGGTAATTCCCTTACTGTTAAAAATTTCCAAGGCAATTTTCCCCAAACCTGTTGCACCGAATATGATAACTGCGTTTTGTTCCATTTATAGTAGTGAGTAATGAAGGTAGTTAGTATTGAGTAAGTGAAAGAGATTAAATGAACTTCACTCCATTAAATTGTTTCTTCTTGGTCGGGCGACACGCTGTCAATTCTTCCAACTCCATTGTGGGTATAAAAATATGGTAGTGTGAAAGAGGTAACTCTACTCTATGAATAATTCGGCACAAGCGGAGTGCCGCCCAGCGAACGTCGCCGCCCAGCGGACACTCATTGCCGTTAAGTTAAGGAGTTTCGTGCTTCAGTCCAGCGTGACCCGGTCAGCGTGACCCGGTTAAAGACTGATTTCCATTTTAGGCACAGGTTCAGAGAAACTGCGCCAGCGTTTTACGCTGGTTCGAGCGTCCACGCTCGAACCAAATTCACACTAATTTAATGGCATTGAGCGGACGCTTGCGCTATGGTTTTTATTTTGTTAGCCTTACCAGTTTATCACTACCAAGAATATTAGCTGTAGCGATGCTATGCCTAATGTTTTGGACTATCTACTTTATACTTTTTATTCAATACAAAAACCCCAAGCGAAAACTTGGGGTTTGCGTTTCTATTGAAAGAAACCTATGCTTCTACTTGCTCGGCAGGAAGTACCGATACAAACGAACGTTTTTTATATCCTTTTTTGAAAGTAACAATGCCATCAACCAATGCAAACAAAGTATGGTCTTTTCCAATTCCCACACCTTCACCTGGATTATGCTTTGTGCCTCTTTGCCTAACAATGATGTTTCCAGCAATTGCTTTCTGACCACCGTAAACCTTTACACCAAGTCGCTTACTTTCCGACTCTCTACCGTTATTGGAACTACCTGCTCCTTTCTTATGCGCCATAACAAGGAAATTTATAAAATGAATATCTATTTACTTGCATAAGCAAACGCTTACGCTATGAGTTTAAGACTAAACTACTAAGATAAGATGTCCGTAATCAGAATTTTCGTGTAATTCTGACGGTGGCCATTTCTTTTCTTGTATCCTTTTCTTCTTTTCTTTTTGAAAACGACAATTCTATCGCTTTTTATATGGTCTTGCACTTCTGCTTTAACCAAAGCTCCACTAATTGAAGGAGCACCAACGCTGATGGAATCTCCATCGCCCATTAGCAAAACGCTATCGAACTCAATTGCATCTCCTACTTCTCCTTGCAACTTCTGAGTATAGATATATTTGTCTTTCTCTACTTTATACTGGTGTCCAGCTATTTCTACAATCGCATACATGATTTCAAACAGTTTATTTTTAGAAACGGATGCAAAAATATGAATATCCATCCTTAATAACAATCATTTTGCGAATAAACTTTCAAATCGTTGAACAAATTTTGTTTCTTGATTTTCTATATCGCTGTTCTCAACCTTCCTATTTGTATTTATTTCCCCTTGAAAACCGCCTTTCTTTTCTCAACAAAAGCAGTCGTTCCCTCCACAAAATCCTCTGTTTTACAGCAATCTCCAAATGCATTTGCTTCTGTCATGAATCCGTCTTCGCCAACATTATAGTACGCATTTACACACTCAATCACTTTCGCTACTGCTAAAGGGGCTGATTTTTTGAAAATCTTGCCCAATATTTTTTCACAGGTTGGAATCAGCTCATCGGAACTTACTGCATGGTTTACCAAGCCTAATTTTTCTGCATATTCTGCGGGAATCATATCTGCGGTTGCCATCAATTCAATCGCCTTTCCTTTGCCCACCAATTGCGTCATTCTTTGTGTTCCGCCATAACCTGGAATAATTCCGAGCGTTACCTCTGGCAAGCCGAAAATCGCATTATCAGAAGCCACTCTTATATGGCAAGCCATTGCCAACTCGCAACCTCCGCCCAAAGCGTAGCCATTTACTGCGGCAATCACAGGCTTTGCAGATTTCTCAATGCTTGCGAATATCTCTTGCCCTTTCTGCGCAAATTTTCTGCCTTCTACACTATTCAGGGTGTTGAGTTCAGAAATGTCTGCTCCTGCCACAAAAGCCTTATCTCCAGCTCCAGTTAAAATAATTCCTCTCACTTCTTGGTTGGATTGTGCTTTGCTGAATGCCTCGCCAATTTCCTCAACCGTTTTCAAGTTGAGGGCATTCATTTTAGATTCCCTATTGATTGTGATTGTCAAGATTCCATTCTCGACATTGGTTTTCAGGTTCTCGAAACTCATGTTATTTATTGTTTAGGGTGTTTATTTGATTCGCATTTGAAACAAAACTAAGGGAATCCGAACTATGTTTCAATTTTTGGTAGTGATAACTGGTAAGGCTAACAAAATAAAAACCATAGTGCAAGCGTCCGCTCAATGCCGTTAAGTTAAGGAGATTCGTCTTCAGTCAGCGTGACCCGGCCGGAGACTGATTTCCATTTTCGGCACAGGTTCTGACTGGGGGCGCAATCGCCAACCTGCGCCAGCGTGCCACGCTGGCTCGAGCGTCCACGCTCGAACCAAATTAACACTAACTTAACGGCATTGGGCGTACGCTTGTGCCGAATTATCCATAGAGTAGCCTTAACCCTTTCACACTACCATAAGTGTAGTTTGAAAATACCAGTTCTGTAAGACGTAGCTCTAGCTACGTCCAATTACAAACGGAAAGTGTTAAAAACGTTTTTCAACACTAAGTTGACGGCATTGAGCGTCCGCTGGGCGACACTCCGCTGGGCGGCACTCCGCTTGTGCCGAAATATCTAAAAGCAGCCTTACATCTTGTGCACTACCCAATTTTTCAGCCTTCAATAATGAATATTGACAAAGTTTTTGTATAGGAAGTTGGCAGTGTTGTTGGTGGCAACTCCCAAAAAAACCTGCCAATCTTCAAGTTCCATGACTATTTTCTGTCAATAAACACTAATTGAAACCTAATATCATTGGTTGTCTGACAAATTTTGTGGCTTTTCGGAAACAGTAAACACCAATACGCATTTTCTGCGCCAAAAGCGCAGAAAATGCACTCTTCTCCTTCAAGCGTCCTCGCTTGAAGACCATTCCACAAAAATTGTCAGACAACCATATCATTTTACCATTTCAGCCAGTAGAAATTCATAAAACAAGTTTATAGCAAACTCAAACTGTAAATATTTGTAAAATATTTATTTTTTTCTACCCTATTTTCTTTAAAACTCTCTCGGTATAGTTATAAAAACTATTGAAATCCGAAAAGCCATGTATTATTGTACTATTACACTTATGTAGCATGCGTTGTTAACTATTATTTAATATAAATAGGTAATTATGACATATAATAAGGGTATTCAAAAGACTTATGCTTAACTATAATTGTATAATTCTAATAATTATATACATTCTAAAAACTAGTCACTCCATTCAATTTTATAAAAATAGTACAATTATTTAGTAAATAATTGCAAAAAATAAACTTTCTGATACTATTTTGATTTCAAAAATATTGATATACATTCGCAACCATACATTCATTTCTTACCAAATACTATTATGAAAAAATTAAATTTACTATTCATCGCATTCTTAGCAACTCTCGCTTTTAGTTGCTCTACACAAGAAGATGCAGGTCTTGAGAAATTAGTTGACGAGCCTACAGAAGAAGGCGTAATCAAAGGGAGTTACATTGTTACGTTTAACGAAGACTACCTTTCTAGCGGAAGAAAAGGAGAGCCTATTTTTACAAATCGTAATGCTAAACAAGAGTATTCATCTCGCAAGGCATCTGCCAGCAATACCAGGATGAATTCCTTTTTCAAAAAGAACGGCATATCTACCGAGAAGATAACTCATCGTTATTCTGCGGCTATTTCAGGCTTTGCTGCCCAATTGACTGTGGCAGAGGTAAAATCTTTACAATCCAACCCCAATATTTTCTCAGTAGAGAAAGATTATATTATTGAAATGCAGGGGTTTGTTGTAGAAAGTGTGGAGAAAGCTACCAAAGGAGGCGCATCAAATGCAAGACAAATTACGGAGTGTTTCGTAAGTAGAGCGGGTGGTTCTGGAAACGGTGCTGGGAAAAATGCTTGGGTTTGGGTTATTGATAGCGGAATTGATTTGGATCATCCAGATTTGAACGTTGTAACAAATTCTTCCTACGCCAAGTCTTTTGTGGGAGGTTCTCCTAACGACCAGAACGGCCATGGAACACATGTAGCAGGTATTATTGGCGGAGTGAACAACACCATTGGCGGAAGAGGTATTTCTGCAGGTGCCGCAGTAGTTCCTGTAAGAGTGTTCGGAGCAACGGGAGGTTCTTCAAGCTCTACAATCATTGCAGGAATCAATCATGTAGCTGCCAACGATATTTCTGGAGACATTGCTAATTTAAGCTTGGGTGGATTCTACGGTTCTAATTGCTCCTCTCGTTCTGCTTACAGAAGTTCAATTACCAGCCTTGCGCGTACATCAAAAGTGGCAATTGCCGCAGGAAACGATGCTCAGTTTGCAGGAAACTACCAACCAGCTTGTTTGGGAGGTTCTAATGTTTACACAGTTGCTTCTATGACTTGCAACAGAAGCTTTTCTTCTTTCTCTAACTACGGAAGAGCACCAATCGACTGGATTGCAACTGGTTCTAGCGTAAAATCTACTTACCTAAACGGTGGTTATGCCACTTTAAGTGGCACTTCAATGGCCACTCCAGTAGTGGCAGGAATTATGCACCAAAGAAATTCGGCTCCAAGAAATTGTGGATCTGTAACAAGAAGTGGTGTGAGCTATCCGATTGCTTGTAGATAATTTTTGAAACTATTTTTAGAAGAATCCCAAGTCTGGAAAGGCTTGGGATTCTTTCGCTTCCAAAAGTGGTTGTCCGACAAATTTTGTGGTGTTTAGTAAACAGCAAAAACCAATACGCATTTTCCTTAAAGCGTCCTCGCTTGGGAACGGGAAGTAAATAAATTGCTAGTTTATCGTAGTTTATTTTTGAGGTCGGGTCGGGTCGGGCCACGCTGGCCACGTTGGCTACGCTAGCTAGTCAAGCCGTTCCCGGCCGGGACTAAAATTGTAGCCGTAGTGGAACTAGTGCATCAATTCCTAAGTTCGTGATTGTATTTTATGTATCTTTTTTCCTTCTACTGCATTAAAATTCTTAGCCGTAGCTAGGCTATGTCGAAATGTCGAACCATCGGATTGCCGAACCATTCAGATTTTGCTTTGTAGAAGAAAAAAATATTCCAAAAAATACCAACCAGAACTTAGAACTCAATGCACTAGCATAGCACTGGAACGCCAGTCCGATGGAACGCCAGTCCGATGGAACGCCAGTCCGATGGAACGCCAGTCCGATGGAAGCCAGTCCGACACTATGGCGAGATTTTTATACCCGCAATGGGATTGCCCCAATGGAATTGGAAGAATAGACAGCGTGTCCCGGATCAAAAAGAAACACGAGAAAAAGCGCATTTATTTAATTTCCGTTCCTTGAAGGCTACTCCACAAAAAATATCAGACAACCCCAAAAGTTTATTTCAGAAAAACAGCCAATGGAATTTCAGGTTATCAACTCTATTATATTCTAGCGTAGGAAGTGGGACTTTGATAAATCCACCCGCTTTTAGAAGAAGATTGATAAACTTGGATTTGGTTTTGATTCGTGGCAAATCGATATCGGGACTTATGTACCATTGCCTATATCGCTCAAATTGGGGAATGGGAATTCCCTCATCTGTCATGTTCGGATTTTCCACTGCGGCCAACATGCCATTCGCTCCATAACCAACCGCTAAATTCAGCCACTTGGGCAATTTCGATTTCTTGTTGAGGAAAGAAGATACATTGGCAGAAAGCCAATAAGTTTGCCCATTGTAATCTTTCAGCCATTTCTCATTGAGTGAAGCACCCAGATTGTTTGGACTGTATTTGGCATATCTGGAGTTTGTGTAAGACCATTTCATGGTAATTCGTTGTTCTTTCCAAGCCAATTCCTGCCCAATTACCAAGGCTGCACCAGCGGTATTTGCCACCAAATCCATTGGAGAAGCGCCCCATTCGGTAGAGCGTCCATCGAAATACTCCACAGAAGTCAAGAAAAACAGTCCGAGCGAGCCACCATACCAAATTGCTTTTTTGTCGGGAACATTTGCCCATCTCAAAGCTTCAATTCCTGCCCTGCCAACGTAATATGCCGTAGTGAAATGCCCCATTTTGTCCATATACATCCAGCCATTGTTGTCGTTGAAAAAGTGGAAGTTTCCTTTTGCATAATCGTTATACCACAAGGTACTCAAGCCAACCATTGTGCCTGTGTAACCAATTGCGGTTGTGCCGACTACCAATTTAAGTCGTTTCTTGTTTAGTTGTGTGGAGTCAGCAATATTTTGGGATTTCGCCGAAGTGAGCCAACAGTACAAGCAGTAAAAGGAGTAGATTTTTCAATATCTAGTAATTAGGCAATGGTAATTGTAATTGGGTAGTGTGAAAGAGGCAAGACTACTCTATGGATAATTCGGCACAAGCGAACCCTTGCGCTATGGTTTTTATTTTGTTAGCCTTGCCAGTTTATTACTACCGATAATTGAAGTACATAAAATTATAAGTAAGTAGTCAGACGAAATTATCGCAACATCTTATCTTTTGTAAGATGCTGATTGTCAATACGTAATTTGTTATTCTGCTATCTTTCTATTTTGTACTTGTACTTACAAATACAAAATAGAAAGTCGGATGGGCGATGCCATAGCATACTACTGGACATGAGTGAAAAGCTGGCGGTGTACGTAGTTCCCGCCAGTCTTAGAACGGTTTCTAGCCTGCACATTGGCAGGCCTTGCAGACACTGCCAACGTGGCCCGGCCAAGTGCTAAGATTGATTCATGTCCAGTAGTATGATGCCATAGTAAAAAAGTAAATTAAGTTATTGACTTTCAGTAATTTAAATAGAAATGTTAAATAATTCTGTCCATCTACTTACATATTGAAATTATTTACCAACAAGATATATCAGAAACGAAGTAAGTAGATGAACAGAATTAGCTTGAAGATTGAATTCAAACAAGTAATTGATAATCAGTTTTTTATTTTCGAATCACCTACAAGTTCAGAGAAAGCGGACTTGCAGAGTGCATAGTTCCTGCCAAGTCAAATTTTCATCGGGAAATAGGCGAAGTTCCTGAAAATCGTAGTAAAGCCTTATTTTCTACATTCTCCAAATACTCCTCTTGCTCAGAAAGTTCAAATCCATCAGCCAATTTTACGAATCCAAATGCTTCCTCCAGCGTTATTTACGCACGAAGGCATATTTTCTGAGAACCATTCCTTCTCCTCATTCACGATATAATTGTTAAATAATATGATTTCGTAATTGGGATTATTCATCAGGAACGCTCTCAAAAAATGAGCTTCATTCCACGCTCTTCCAGCCTCAATCCATTGAAGCGGATACTCGAACGGAAAGAATATATCGTGTATATGTATGATTGTGCCTACTGCCAATTTGGGTACGACTTCGAAAAGTAGGTGGATTACATCGCTTCCAGATTTGGCCACGTGCGAGGAATCTATGAGCAGAATATCGTTGGAAGCCAATTGAGAAAAAATGATTTCCGAGACGAATTGCACTTTTTTTGGAATGAGTTGAACTGCCTTTTTATCAGTAGTTTTAAGTAATCCATTGAGCCTGTCTGGGTAAGGCTCAATAAACGTTAGTTCGGCTGTTTCAGCCATTTTTTCTCTCGTGTCCAACATGACAGCCGAGGAGAAGCCAAGAGCCCACTTCAATGATTCTTTTTGGTTGGAAATGGTGCATCATACAGTAAAGCATGATGGCATCGGACTCGCAATAAAAACCATTGTTGTAATAGTACCTTCCTGCCGAGTTTTGCTCTTTCTCGAAAAATAGTGTTGGATAAATCGCTTTGAAATTCTCCAATAATTCCATTTGCTCATTTTTGCGCAAATCAATCCCCTCCAACTTTCTTCCTTTGTCATAAATGATTTCCTTTTGGGCGGAAACATCATCTATATTCGGCACAGAACTGTAATAATGACCAGGAGGATATTTTATCAATTTCCTGAAATTCTTGGCTACTGCTATGAGTTTGCTTGGCAGATTTTCCATTTATCTTTTTTAAATAAGTAGGCTAGCTTGAATACTTTCCTGTTTTTGAGTTCTTGACAATCTCATTTATAGGAAATTACAAAAGGGTGCGACCCTTCGCTAGTAAATAGCACAACATGCTTAAGTCAGCTTTTCGGATAAAAAATGTTGGTAATCCACATTTTTGTGTGCAAATATACCTTTTTGACAATCATGGTCAACTGGAAAAACTTTATGATAACCGTGATGCAATTGAAAACTGTAAAAGCCAACTATTTTTGTGAGCCAGTCTTTTGGTTTCTATATTCGAGATATTTACAGCTAATTTGAGTTTCGGATAAAAATGGACTGTCCCAATCCAACCACAACAAATAAAACAGAAAATATGAGTTCAGAACAACCTAAAGCATTAGTAGTATCGGGCGGAGGCGCAAGAGGCGCATGGGGAGTGGGAGTTTGCAAAGCACTTATAATTGCCAAATCCAACGAATACCAATGCTTGGTAGGAACCAGCACAGGAAGTTTGATGGGTGCGCTGGTTCTGACAAAAGAGTTTGATAAACTGGAGGAAGCCTACACTTCTGTAACGCAAAAAAGCATTTTCAATGTGAATCCTTTCAATAAAAAAGGGGGAATCAACGGATTCAAGGCGGCTTGCAGGATTATTGCCAAAAAAGAAACCTTGGGAGAAAGCAAACCACTTCGAGAAAATCTGATTCCCAAATTCCTCACACAGGCAACTTTCGATAAAATCCGACAGGAAGGAAAAGAGTTTGTGGCAACGGTAACGAGTTTGACAAATAATGAGGTTGCTTATAAATCTACCAAAGAAATCGAGTATAATGATATGCTCGACTGGATTTGGGCTTCTGCCAACCAAGGCGTTTATATGTCCAATTTGTGCAAAGATGGCGAAGTTTGGGTAGATGGCGGAGTGAAAGATTATTTGCCAATTACCCAAGCCATCAATTTGGGCGCAAAACACATTGACATTATTGTCCACAACACCGAAGAACTTTTAAGCAAAGGCTGGCAACAAGATGGCGGACCGCTCAAACTTTTACTCCGAGTAATCAGTGTATTGACGGTTGATGTGGCGGAAGACAATATTTCCGAAAGCAAACTTCGTGTAGATATTGATGAAGATATTACGCTTTCCTTCTACTATATGTCTCAGGATTTAGTGAATCAGACCAGAAACCCGCTTGTTTTCAAAAAAGATGTGATGAAAAATATTCTCCAGAAAGGTTATGAATCTGTTTTGGATGGTTCAATTATTCGACAAGATTATCGAGTGGATACAAAAGGCGTGATGCACAAAGTGAAACATGTATGATTCGTTTATGTGGGAATTCGTTGATGAGTTGATTAAAAAAAATTAAAATTTGAGTCAAATGACATTCTTAGAGCTTGCGGAAAAAGTGCTGAAAGAAACTCAAGTACCCATGAAAACTGGGGAAATATGGGGTTTTGGCGTGGAAAAAGGATACGATTCAGATGTAAATAGTTCTGGCAAGACACCTTCGGGAACGTTGTCTGCTTTGCTTTTTACAAATGTGAGAGATAACCCGAATAGTAAATTTGGTAGTGTGAAAGAGGTAAGGCTACTCTATGGATAATTCGGCACAAGCGGACGCTTGCGCTATGGTTTTTATTTTGTTAGCCTTATCAGTTTATCACTACCGTAAATTTGACACAACTGGTACTAGACCACGAAAATTTTTCCTGAAATCATTCGAGAATATTGATGTCTTAATTGAGGAATCGGAGAAGAAGGAATTTAAGGAGGTCAAAAAAGAAGAAAGAGAATTGAAGAAAATGGATTATTTGGAGAAAGACCTCCATTCAGTTCTTGCATACTTTGCTTACTATCATTTGCGGTGTTACACGAAAACTGTCAATCATTCGAGGTCTCACAAAAGGGAGTTCGGAGAGTGGGTTCATCCCGACATGGTAGGTTGCCATTTTCCAATTGAGGATTGGTCTTCCGAGGTCAACGAACTGAGCAATACTGTTGGGAATACTGCCATCAAACTTTATTCTTTTGAATTGAAGAGAAAAATAACTTTTGCGAATTTGAGAGAAGTATTTTTTCAGACGGTTTCCAATTCTACTTGGGCAAACGAAAGTTATTTGGTAGCAGGGCAAATAGCCGAAGACAGCGATTTAAACAATGAACTCAAAAGACTTTCTACTTCTTTTGGAATTGGAGTAATTAAGCTGGATGTCGGGAATCCTGATGATAGCGAAATCATTTTTCCATCGAGAGTGAGTGAGAATCTTGATTGGGAAACTATGAATAAACTCACGATGAATAGAGATTTTGCGGAGTTTTTAAAAAGAATAAATAATGATTTAAAAAGTCGAGAAATCAGGAAAGAATGGTATGATTCAGTTTTAGATAAAGACGATATTATCAAGAAATTCAAATAATAGAATCAAAATATAAATGAAAGTTTCCCTCATAGTTGCCGTGGCAGAGAACGGTGTAATTGGCAAAAACAACGAACTTCCGTGGCGATTGTCTGCCGATTTAAAGCATTTCAAACGAATTACTACAGGTCATCATATTATTATGGGCAGAAAAACCTTCGAGTCCATTGGAAAACCCTTGCCCAATCGGACTTCGATAATCATCACTCGCCAATTGGATTATGAGCAAGAAGGCTGTTTGGTAGCAAATTCGATTGAACAAGCGATTGAACTCGCCAAACAAAATGGGGAAACCAAAGCCTTCATTATCGGTGGCGGACAGATTTATGAGTCTTCGTTGGAGTTGGCAGATAAAATCTATCTCACAAGAGTTCATGCGGAGATTGAGGGCGATGCTTTTTTTCCGAGTTTAGATTCTACGAGATGGAAGGAAACCTCGAGAGAGAAACACGAAGCTGATAAGAAAAATCAGTTTGATTTTAGCTTTGTGGAGATGGAAATGGAGGGTTGAGAGTTTGTTGGTCTCGCCAGCTTATTCTTTTTGCAGTTGCTATTTGTTTTCCAAATCTAAAATCTCTAACAAAATCTATTCGATAGTTCGGCTAAGACCAACAAAGGCAGGGAGAAACACGAAGCTGATGAGAAAAATCAGTTTGATTTTAGCTTTGTGGAGATGGAGAAAGTGAAGGATTGAAAGTTTGTTGGTCTCGCTAGCTTATTAGGTTTTCAGAGTTCCTATTTGGTTTCCAAATCATATTCTGTATATTCTTCATTTTCCTCGGAGCCGAGTCGCATCGGATTTGAGAATCCGAGACCTGTCAGAACTTAAGGTTCTGACAGGCACGTTTTTTTGTAAAGTAAGTAGCTAAACTTAAATACTTTCCTATTTTATTTTTTGTAAGTATTTCATTGTCAGTTATTTGAACTGCTTTGGACTTACGACTTGAACGCAAGTCCGATTGAACGCAAGTCCGATTGAACGCAAGTCCGATTGAACGCAAGTCCGATAAAGACTTCGTACTACTTAGTATGTACCCGAATAATGGGTTTAAACCTTTGTTTTTCAGATACTTAACCGTGTTATTTTTAGAGTAGTCAAAAATTAAGATTTGCTATATTGTACTTTTTTTAGATTTAATCAAAAATTATATGACAATAATTTAACGGAACTCATAAAATCAAAATACTGATTATCAAATACTTAAATCATTCTTAATTCTTCATTTTTAATTCTTAATTCTTAATTTCCCCAATCCATAATTGTACTTATCAAATACATAACTCATAATTGGGGTTATGTTTTCCAAATCCAAAATCTCCAACGAAATCTATTCGATAGTTCGGCTAAGGGCAACAAAGGCAGATACATGCCAATTTGTGAATCTGTCAAGGTTTCCAATCTACACAGAGGCATAAATTCCACTCAATCCAGCCAAAACCCTTTACTTGTTTACATTTATTACGATAAATAGCATATTTGACCGAATTTGCTAAACATCCGCATACTATTTGCGTAGGAAGATAGAAAACCTAAAACAACTCCGTGAAATTAGTTCAACTGCCTCTCTTCTTATTTTTGTTGCTTTTCTCCGCAAAATCTGCACTTTATGCTCAATGCACTTCGGGCAACTGCGATAATGGAATGGGCGTTTTCCTTTACCCTGGCGGAGATAAATATGAAGGTGCTTTTATCAACAAAAAGAAAGAGGGGAAAGGAAAACTTACCACGAAAAAAGGAGAAATTTATGATGGAAACTGGAAAGGCGATAGAAGAAATGGAAAGGGAGATTGGATTTTGCCCAATGGAGATAAATTCTTTGGAAGTTGGAAAAATAACTCCCGAAATGGTCAGGGAAAATACTTCTGGGTAGATGGCAGTTCTTACGTGGGCGATTGGTACAGCAATCGTAGATACGGCAAGGGAATTATGACTTACGCCAACGGAAATGTTTATAACGGCAATTGGGTAGATGATGAATACGATGGTCTAGGCACTTTCGATTGGACGAATGGAATTACGTTCGTGGGGAATTGGAAACGAAGCGTTCCGAGTACGGGAATGATTGGCTTCCCTGATGGGCAGAAATATAAAGGCTCTTGGAGAACTTCCAAACATGCTGGAAAAACCCATTTTGATTATTACACGGAAGGCGAGAAAATAGCGACTTGGCAGGGAAATGACGTTTCCGACCTCCGCCAGCCAGAAGTTTCAGCAGATTCGATTAACACAGATACAGATGGCGATGTTCTTTTGGTGGAAGATGATAAACCTGTTTCCCTTGGTAAAAAACAGCAGGGGGAAACGGAGGTTTTTGATGAGTTTACCAAGAAATATAAAGAGAATTTCAATTTGGTAATGCGCCAGTTGGAGGCGGAGAAACAAGTGCTTTTAGAAAACGGGGTAAAAATAAGAGAGGAAATTGAGCGGATTGCCAGCGAATTGGAAGGCGAGAGATTCAATAAATCGAGAAAGCAACAGTTGGAATCGCACCTGAAAGGCTTGGAAGAGTCTTTGGTAGAAAACGAATTGGCATTCCAAGATGCTCGCCAACGGACAACCGATGTGATTAACCGAATGCGTTCCACCATTTTAGAGCAAGACACGAAAATTGAGGTAATTGAAGCGGAAAAGGAAGTTGATAAGGGAAGAATTCGGTTTTTCATTGCCATTGCCACCATCGGAATCGCCCTTTCCTGCGTACTTTTCTTGATTGCTCGAAAAATCATGCAACAGAAAGACGAAATCGTTGAGCAGAGTTCGGAAATTGAGAAACAGAATCAGGACATTACTTCGAGTTTGAATTATGCACAACGCATTCAGGTTGCCATTCTACCGAAACTGGCAGAAATCACTCGCTCCTTACCCAATAGTTTTGTGCTTTTTAAGCCGAGAGATATTGTAAGTGGAGATTTCTATTGGTTCTCGGAATTTGGAGACAAGCTGTTTTTGGCAGCTGCAGATTGCACTGGTCATGGAGTTCCTGGTGCATTCATGTCTTTGGTGGGAAACAAATTATTGAATGAAATTGTAAACGAACAAAAAGTCCACGACCCAGCGGAAATTTTGAAGAAATTGCACGAAGGAGTTTACGAAGGCTTGAAGCAAAATGAAAGTTCCACCCAAGACGGAATGGATATTTCACTTTGCGCCATTGACAAAAAAAATAGGATTGTGGAGTTTGCAGGCGCAAAACATCCGCTTTTCATGTACGAGAATAGTGAGTTCACAGAAATCAAAGGAGACAAATATCCGATTGGCGGGAATTACTATTCCCAAGAAAGAATTTTCAAAACCCACAAAATTGAAGTTTCCGCATTGGGGGAAAACCCACACTTCTATCTTTTTTCCGATGGCTTCCGAGACCAATTTGGGCAGGGAAACAGGAAATATACCAAGAAGAAATTTAGGGAATTTTTGGCCTCCATTCAGCACGAACCCATTCGCTACCACGAAACCTTGCTTGAGGAAGAGTTCAGGAATTGGAAAGAAAACCAAAGGCAACTGGATGATGTTCTGGTAATTGGATTTAGTTTGTAGGGAGAGTTCCCTGCCCTACCCGATTAGTTTTTCAGAAAAAACTGTGCTTATCAAAATCTAGTTGCATTAAAAGGGCGCATCTCAAAATGTCGCAGTAAATTAAAACCTACTCTTCAAATGAAATAATTGAGATTATAATAAACGTCTGGCAGGGTCTGCTGGGAGTCGCCACCGACACCTCTGCCAGCGTATGCTTTTTTAGTGTGCGACAAAATGAGATGCGCCCCATTAAAACAACTTTCAATAAAACTCACTAACTTTACTTAGTGAGTACCAAATGCAAAAAACATGAATCCAATATTTTTAGATAAATATGTAAGAATGTTCGATTTGCTCGACATCGAAGCTAAACTCGAACTAATGGCTAAGTTTTCAGAAAACATCAGTCAGACTTTCAAAAATTCGAGAAGAGACAAAGCTGAGTTACTCGAATCTCTAAGTGGTTCGTGGGCAAATATGGACGATTCCATCGTAGATGACATCTACAATTCTAAAACGCTATCTGACAGAGAAATCAACTTAGACTAATATGGTTAGCTATTTGATTGATACAGATATTTGTATTTTTCTTTTGAAGAATAAATTCGGTATTAAAGAAAAGATAAAGGAAGTTGGGATTGAAAACTGCTTTATTTCCGAAATCACTTTGGCAGAACTCAATTATGGAGCATTTAGAAGTGAACAATTTGAGAAACACATCAAAGAAGTTGGGGAAATAGATAAACTGTTTGGCGTAGTTCCCATTTATGAATGCCTCACATTGTTTGGAAAGGAAAAGGCAAGATTGAAAAAACTTGGAATTGGAATCCCAGACTTTGATTTGCTAATTGGGATTACAGCAGTAAACAACAACATGACATTAGTTACGAACAATGAAAAGCACTTCAAAAGAATTGAGGGAATTACAATCGAAAACTGGACGAAGAAATAGATTTTTTTGCCCAACAAGATTTAGAAAAGCGACTGCCAAATGATTTGGCAGTCGCTTTTCTGGTTTTATTCTATCGCTGAATATTGTTTCTTCTAATTATGCAAATGGTCGAATTTGAATGCCTTCTGAATATTGTCAGCAATCTTAGAAGAAACCTCTTTAGGCACCATAACCGTACTGTATTCCGCAGGTCGGATTGTATGAACCGCTTCGAATATTTCCTTCACATCTAATTTTAAGAAGATATTTAGCCCTGTGGAACTAGCACGAACTTTGGAAATATCATCTATACTCAAAGTAACCTTTCTCAAATTATTGGCTGTTTGAGTTCCATAACCGCCAAATCCGCCAATGTGATAAATGATTGGGTTTTCTTCATTTACTACAGGAGCTTGCGGAGAAGTTCCTTCCAGCTTGAAGAAAATATAGCCCGAATTCCAAGTCCAATACATATCAACGTTTTCAACCACATCCAAAACACCAGTTCGCTCATCTACGCCAGAGGTACTTTTCAGGCTATCTACTCCCACATAAAAACTTACAGTGTGGTAATCTCCCTCAGGCACATCTTTTAAGAAAAATGTGGATTCCACTCTCGGTTTGGTGTATTCCAACAAGAAATAGTTGGCATCTTTTGGAGATTGGTAATTGATAGTTTTACCATCCAAATCATTGCCAATCAACTCAAAATTGCTGAGGTAATACTTTACTTTATTGATTTGCAATGTGTCAATTTCGTCCTTTCCATCTTTCTGGTGCTTGATGGTATGAAAGACACCGTTGAAATAACTGTCTCCATAATAATACCGAACATTCATTTCCAAATCTGTCTTAACCACAGTATCCAGAGTCTCATCATCGCACGCTTGCATGGAAAGTAGGAGAATTAGTGGAAGATAAATATGTATTTTTTTCATAGCCGTATTTTTTTGTCAGAAACAGTATGTAAACTTAAACAGTTTTCTCAAAATAATTGTTTGTAACCGTAAGACAATTTAGTCAAACCAATTGACAAGTCTGGCTAATCTACTTTGCCTCTTTCAATTTCTTGGCAAATGCCACTAATTCGCTTTCCTGATATTTCTTCATAAACTCGTCCAGTTCGGCATAGTAAGTGGCTTTGTCATCTTTATTGTTCTGCCCGAGAGTCATGATTCGCAACAAATCGACTTTGTCCATATAAGAAGTCGTAGGGAATTCGCTGACAATATTTTGCAACAGTAACTCTGTTTTGGCAAATTCGCCTTCCTTATAAAAATTGAATGCTCGCTCATATTTCTCGGCAACCTTCTTATCTATTTGTTGATTTTTCTTGTAGAAATCGGGGTCTTGCAAAATCTGCGCATAAGAAGAATTCGGATATTGCTCAACCAGCTTTTTCCTGTAAACATCCTCGCTGCAACCCGCATATTCCTTACAAATATAATTCATCAAATAGAAAGCCTCTGGCACATATCTGTTCTCTGGGAAATCGAAAGTGAAACGCTCCAAAGTCTCCACCGCATTGTTGAGTTCCTTTAAATCATAATAGTAGAGTTTTCCCAATTCAAACAAATTTTCTTCCAAGGCTTGGTTGGATTTTGCTAGTTGGGCTTCGTCAGCGGGAACTTCCTCCATTCTGGATGCCAAAGATTTTACGCCTTCAAAAATATCTTTGCTCTCAATCCGCTCATTTTCCGTTTCTTTCGGAGGAATTGCCCCGCCCAAGTTGACAACCGTGTTCGTAAATGGTTTTTTACTTCGTCTCCAATCATCTTCCAAAGCTCGGTTTCCCCAATCTCTGATGAAATTTATTTTTCCGTTTGCCACGGCTTCCAAATTATAGAAATACCAAGTTGCTTGCCCTTTCCGCACCAATGGCGAAGAAGTATTGGGTGGAGTGAGTTGCTTTCGGATTTGGTCTCTGGCAGAATTATTCTTGGTTTCGGCAATAATGAGTTGCTTCTCCTCTTCTATTTCCTCCAGGAAAAAAAGCCTTTGTTCGGAACTATCCAACTTGGCTAGCATCTGCAATTTATCTTGTTGCTGAATTTCCCCGTAGTATTTCACAAACTTATTGAGTGCTTCTGTGCGGATTTTGGTTTGCTCATAAACCCGTAAACTCTCGGGCATCAGTTTGAATGCGCTGTCATAATAATTGGCCGCAATTTGGTATTCAGATTTCTCATCGTAATAAATCCTGCCCATTTTCAGATAGGTGTAGGATTGTTGCACCTTGTTGTCTTTACTGAAATTGTTGGATTGATTATAAAGATGTAATGCGCTGTCATAATTCCCTCTTCGCTCCTCAAATTTGCCCATTTCGTAATAGACTTTATCTCTCAAATTCCAGTTGGATTCTTCTTTGATTTTTTTCAGATAGAATTTATAGGCACTTGCCACATCCTCGTCAGAATCAGTATCTTTCAATCCATACGAATTCACTTCTGCATAGAATTGCAAGTCGAAGCCTGGATTGTTCTTCAGCACTTTTCTGTAGCTTTCATAAGCCTGTGCTGTGCTGTCGAGTGCTTCGTAGGCTTGCCCTAGAATGAAGTTGATTCTCGCTCGGTCTTCGTTTTTCGGAGCGACTGGCAAAGCAACTTGCAGGTGCTGAATCATCGTCTTCAACTCGTATTTTTGTCGGAAATAATGCGCTCTGGTCAAATGGTAATCGTAGGCATTTCCCTCTGCAAAGGGAATTGTGTCCTTTTTAATGTATTCATTAATGAGTTTTACATTTCGGTCGTCTCCTTCATCTACGAAAGAGCGCATAATCAGCACCATCGCTTCATGCCTTGCGTTTGGGTCTTCGCTGGTGGTGTTCACAAATTTGAAAGTGCCGAGTGCATTGGCAAAATCTCCCTGATACAATCTCGATTTCCCCACCAAAAGCCAGGAATCATCCACCCATTTACTTCTTTTATGAAACTGGATTGGCATAGAAGCCTTCTCAATAATATAATCCAAATCTGCCTTCTGGCTCTTTCCAGTATTTGTATCAAGCTTTGCCAACACCTGCAAAACATCATTGTAATCATCTTCCAAATTGCCAAAAAGTGCCTCTTCCACCTTCAGCATTCGCTCCTTTGCCAAAAAATAGGCATTGAAACGAGCCGTGGTGTCATGGTAAGCTTGGCAACCCATCAGAAACAGGAAGATTCCTAAGAAAGAATAGTTGAATAGTTTGGTTTTATGGAACATGTTGTGTTTTTCAGTATATAATTTATGCTCTTTTATTTCTTTTTCAGCCATTGATTAAAGTAAAGATTTTCAATCCTTTTTCTAAGTACTGAATCGACAATCTCGTTTATTTGCCATTCATAGTTTACTAATTCTGCTTTATACCAAATTAATTCATCTTTTTGGTTAAATACGGAATCTCTATTTGTGTCTCTGTAAGTTTTTATCAGTATTTGCTCCGATTTTGGAATTACTTCAAAATATCGCAAATCTTCATTCAATGGCGAAATTCTTTTTAAGTTCTCCCCTGTAATCTCGGATGAATACAAATATTCAGGGTCTTTACTGTCCAATCGTCCGTCTTTGTTGAAATCATCTTTGGTAATATCATAGAGAACTTTGTTTTTTACTTTATTATATGTGTTCTCATACTCATTATATCCTGTATGAATCGCTAAGATTCTTATTTTTTCTTCTGTTAGAAGGCGAGATTCATTTGTTTGCCTATTGTAGAATAAAATATTCCAATATCTCGGGTAATACTCATCCGAACCATATCCATCTTTACTAAATTTTGTTCTTTTTTCAAGCAATTCTGTCGAAATTGGAATAAGAACTTGGTTTGTACTATCTAAAACTATTGGCGATTCGTACTGGAATTTGAATTGCATCAGTACCGAGTCTATTTGTTCAGATGTCAGATTATCTGCTTCTATCAACTCAATTTTGGATTGTTCTTCTTGGCAAGACAAAACTATCAGAGTCAGTAAAATTGCGAGTAGCTTTTTTATTCTAAGCATCAATATATAAATCATTGATTATTAAAGTGTTACATTAAATTTTGAATTGTGCCACAGTCTGCGGCACAAATTCAAACTCCTGACTATAAAACTCATACCATTGCTTTATAGCGTACAGATTTCGATTAGAAAAACCGTTCATTTCTGGAAAGGAATGTTTCAAGTCAGTTGAGATGTTGCTAATAACACTCGTTCCCCACTTTGCCGAGTCAATTTTACTCGATAATTCTTTACCTAAAAACCAATACAGTTCAATCAATTGCGTATTTACCGATAGTGCTACCTTATTCTTTGCAGACTGTATGGTTGTTTTGATGGATTGAATCCACTTGAAATATTCCGCTTTTTCAAAAGGTTTGTCGCTCATATATATCTATTGCTGTTACAATATTTACTCTTTCTCATATTCTCCTCTCTCCAACCGAGACAATCAAGCCCAAAAATACGTCAATTATAAGATTTGAAAGAGCGGTTTAACAAATTTTTCCTTCACAACTGTTTCCACCTGCTGCATTTGGAATTCGAATTGTTTAGTTTTGTGCTGTAAATGATGCGCTGTATGGTTTCCGAATTCATCATTCTGAAATAAATTCTTTGGAGCAAAAATGATTCGCTTATTTCAAACTGAATCTGCAATTC
Organism: uncultured Cytophagales bacterium; assembly: GCA_963729615.1. GTDB lineage: Bacteria > Bacteroidota > Bacteroidia > Cytophagales > Flammeovirgaceae > JBLIFI01. The sequence continues at coordinate 292,422 of CAVSOI010000003.1, read as the reverse complement.
GTACATCGTACATCATAAATCGTACATCAAACAATTCCTCCGACATTGAAACAACATAAGACAATCACAGAAAGGCTGACCTCCCGCTATATCATGATTATTCGGGATGAGGAAACTTTTGCTCAAAAAACAACTTTACATGTAACTCCAGCCAAGCTCTTGGCAATTGGAGTAGCCGTGGGGATTGTGATTATGATTTTCAGCTATTTCCTCATTACTACACTGCTTGCAAAATGGGTGGATCCGCAATATCAGGCACTCCAAACCAAAAAGGAACTTCGAGTGATGGCTTCCCAACTTGACTCCATCAATTATATTTCCGATGCGAATGAGAAATACGCCAACAATTTGAAGGCAATTATCAATGGGGAAATCGAATCTGTCAATTTGGAAGAAGAGGGCGAAAAAGTAGTGGTAAGTTCTGGCGATGTAAATCTGAATAAAGAAAGCCCGATTGACTCCATGTTCAAGAAAGACTTTCAAGAAGTTGATTACGAGCAACTTGTCCGAAAGAATGATGCAAAAGAAAGTCTCCAGCAAATCTTCTTTTTCCCACCAATCAGAGGTGGAGTAGTTACCTCGGAATTCAATTTGAAAACGAAGCATTATGGGGTAGATGTAGTTGCCAAAAAGGATGAACCCATCAAATGTACCGCAGACGGAACAGTCATTTTCGCATCTTGGACACAAGATTCTGGACACGTAATTGCCGTACAGCATAGAAATCAAATTGTCTCGTTCTACAAACACAACTCCACGCTACTCCGCAAAGTGGGCGAAATTGTGAAAGCTGGCGATTTGCTTGCCATCATCGGGAATTCTGGCGAAATGACTGACGGCCCGCACCTGCATTTTGAAATGTGGTACGAAGGAAACCCTGTTGACCCAATGGATTTTGTGAATATGTAGAGAAAGAATTGAGAAGGAAAAATGGGTTTATGAAGAGTAAGCATGCTACATGACAATTTTTCTCAATAGCATAAATTTCAGCTTTTCTACCTCCCCTAACCCCTCCAAAAGGAGGGGGATTTAGCTCCTTCCCCTTTTAGGGCAGGGATGGGTGTGGTAAAATAGTGGCTTTCAAAATTGTCATGTAGTATGAAGAGTAAGCTTCATTTACGTCTTCCAAAAGAACAGTTGCTGTTTTTTATTATTTTCTTATATTGCAATTCGTACCGAGTGGAGGTTGTGGCAGAACTGGCTATTTTCCACTTGGATGGAGATTGCAATAACGCAAAATACACAGCACATTGTTGCTCAAAACTGAATTATCATGGCGAAGTTCAAATATATAACAGAGTTTGAAATCAACAGCTCGGTAAACATCCTTTATCCTTACCTCTCGTCAGCATCGGGTTTGCAAGAGTGGTTTGCCGATGAAGTGAATGTTATCGGAGATAAACTGCTCGATATTGTTTGGGATGGAGAAAGCCACCCAGCGAAAATTGTCTCCAAGCGAGTCAACAACCACATCAAATACTCTTTTGTAGATGCCGCCAAAGAGCAGTCGGAAGATGCCCAAACCTTGGAGTTTCGGATAGATTACAACGAAATGACCAGTACTTCTTTCCTGAAAGTGATTGACTATTCGGAAATGAGCAACGAACAAGATTTGCAAGACCTTTGGGAAGGAATGGTGGAAGATTTGAAAAAAGTGGTCGGAAGTGGGAATAGTTAAATCATCTTTAATTTCTGTCAAGTCTGATTGAATAACGGGTGTACTTTTAGTTGTTAAGCTAGAAATTTGCAAATGCGTAAATATGTAGATTTGTAAATGAAAAAATATGAAAACGAATTATTTGGATTTTGAAAGACATTTGAGCATTATCTTCCAACAAGTCGATGACTAAAGTTATTTCTGTCCACTTACTTTAAGCTTTATTTGTTTCATATCATCTTGAAAGCAGTCTCTTCTAAATCCCAAAAAAAAATACCTAGTTGGAACTCGCCATTATTGCGGTGGCATTTTTTGCTTCTCTGCTCACTTTCTTTGCTGGATTTGGTTTGGGCACGTTGCTATTGCCAATTTTTGCCCTATTCTTTCCGCCCGAAACCGCTGTGGCACTCACGGCAATTGTGCATTTCCTCAACAATATTTTCAAATTGGGTTTGGTGGGGAAACATATCAACAAAAAAATCTTGCTCCAGTTCGGAATTCCCGCAGTAATTGCCGCCTTTTTTGGAGCAAAGCTACTTACTGAGTTAGTGAGCAATCCTCCAATTTATGACTACGAATTATTTGGCAGAATTTTCCAAATCACACCAATCAATCTCGTAATTGGTTTGTTGATGTTCACTTTCGCTATTTTAGAACTGTTCTCAATCCTGAAAAAGTGGCAGTTTGGCAGAAACATGCTTTGGTTAGGAGGAATTCTTAGCGGTTTTTTCGGAGGACTTTCTGGGCATCAGGGAGCGATGAGAAGTGCATTTTTGGTAAAAGCAGGTTTAGGAAAGGAAGCCTTCATTGCCACAGGCGTAGCGGTTTCTTGCTTTGTGGACTTTGTGAGAATCAGTATTTATTCAAGTAAATTGGCTTCGGGCAGTTGGAGTGAGAATTGGGAAATTTTGCTGATGGCAGTAATATCTGCATTTGCTGGCGCACTCCTAGGCAAAAAACTATTGAACAAAACCAAAATACAAAGCCTTTATCTTTTTGTGGCAACTGCACTCATGGTTTTCGGGTTGCTTTTGGCTGGTGGATTTCTGGCAAAGTAAATTTAGTAGCAAGACACCCCAATTATGAGTTATGGATTTGATAAGTACAATTATGGATTGGGGAAATTAAAAATTAAGAATTAAGAATTAAGAATTAAGAATTAAGAATGATTTAAGTATTTGGTAATCAGTATTTTGAATTTATGAGTTCCGTTAAATTATTGTCATATAATTTTTGATTAAATCTAAAAAAAGTACAATATAGCAAATCTTAATTTTTGACTACTCTAAAAATAATACGGTTAACTATCTGAAAAACAAAGGTTTAAACTCATTATTCGGGTCAAGATAAAAGTATCGTAACTACTCAGTTGGCGAATTGGTAGATTAGCGAGTTGGCGAATTAAAAAAATGAGCAATTCCAGCCTGTAAAATAGCATATTGTCTTATTTTTTGGGTGTATAACAAATTCGCATAAAACTTCAGAAATACCTTATATTAACTCAAAGAAAACGGCTATGAATCTGAGAAAAGAAGATTTTTTGGCACAAATTTGTTGTTGGTCTCGCAGTAAATATTTTCATGTACGTTTGTTTTGATTTATTATTCTTGTTATAAATATAATACTGATGGGTTTTATTGCTAAGACCAACAACGGCAACTTAACGTCATTCTTCGACATTATCGTCAACAAATAAGCAATATAAGTAAATGGTAAATTTGTTATGCACCCTATTTTTTCTATTTTCATATATATTGTACTATTTCTTACTTAGGTTCTTTTATTGTACTATTCAAAGAATAATTGGCTACAAAAATAAGAATTCAATTTAAAAGTTACATTTAAATTCTTCGTGTAATTTGTAACACATTGAAAATCAATAACTTAAATAACATGAGTAGTATGGTTACAAAGTATCATGTATCAAGAAAATGAGCAAGTTTTTGAGTATCAATATGAGTCAGATTTGAATCTCAAAAGTACTTCTGCCTATACAATGGCTAAGAAAACGAAATCCAACCTCACCATTTTTCTATTTTACTTCTTTACTATTTGTTACTATTTGTTACTATTTGTTTTATTTCGCCAATTCAGCAATTCCTTGCCCTGCAAACCGATTCGGTAAATTTTGGCTGATTAGAAACCTTTGTCTTCCAAAATTTTAGTAATATTGGCTTCCAAATATGGAATAAGAAAATTGACTTTAAAACAATTGATAAAATTAGATACATCTCAATCCAAACAAAATTGCAAGGCTTGAGAAAAAAATCCAACAACCAGACATAACTACATAAGACTATAAAGATGAGAGAAATCCAATTTAGAGAAGCACTCAGAGAAGCCATGTCAGAGGAAATGAGAAAAGATGAAAGCATCTTTCTGATGGGCGAAGAAGTGGCAGAATATAATGGAGCCTACAAAGTAAGCCAAGGAATGCTTGACGAATTTGGCGCAAAAAGAATCATTGACACGCCCATTGCCGAACTCGGTTTCACGGGAATCGGGATTGGCGCTGCCATGAACGGATTGCGACCAATTATCGAATTTATGACTTTCAATTTCTCATTGGTGGCGATTGACCAAATCATCAATAGTGCGGCAAAAATGCTTTCCATGTCTGGCGGGCAATACGGTGCGCCCATCGTTTTCAGAGGTGCCACAGGAAATGCAGGGCAATTGGGAGCGCAACACTCACAGAATTTCGAGAATTGGTACGCAAACTGCCCAGGCCTGAAAGTAGTCGTTCCATCTGACCCTTACACAGCAAAAGGATTGCTGAAAGCTTCCATCAGAGACAATGACCCAGTGATTTTCATGGAGTCGGAATTGATGTATGGAGAGAAAGGCGAAGTGCCAGAAGAAGAATACGTTTTGCCAATTGGCGTAGCAAGTGTAGATAGAGAAGGCTCGGATGTAACGATTGTTTCCTTCGGGAAAATGATGAAATTGGCTCACGAAGCGGCCGATGAATTGGCGAAAGACGATATTTCCGCAGAAGTAATTGATTTAAGAACAGTCCGACCAATTGATTATAAAACAGTAATTGAGTCTGTGAAAAAGACCAACCGATTGGTCATTGTGGAAGAAGCTTGGCCTTTGTCATCCATCTCCACAGATATTACTTACCAAGTGCAGAAGCACGCCTTTGACTATTTGGATGCGCCAATCCAACGAATCAATAATATGGATGTGCCTTTGGGCTATGCACCGACCTTAATTGAAGCCACACTCCCAAATGTAAAACGCACTTTGGATGCTGTGAAAGCGGTTATGTATAAGTAAATCCAACCAAAAATAACGAGCCAATCAATCCATTTCTTGTGGATTGATTGGCTTTTTTTGTCTGCTAGTGCAAAACAAGGCTGTTTGCGCACAATAAACCTTAAATACCTCTCCATTCCGAACTATCGCAAGCTATTTGCTCCTATAAGGTAAGTAAACCTACAAAGAATTGAATTTCCCTCAATCCTTCATTAGATTTGCAGAATTGTTATGAACAAACCTTTTGGTTTAACAAAGCCTTTCCTCCATACACTTATCTATGATTTGGCATAGTGTGTGATTTTTTATACGGATTTCATATCAGAAAGCCATTTCATCTTCTCAAAAACTAAATTAAACTTGCAACATGGAGAAACAACTCAGATTTGTTGGAAAAGAAAACAGACAGTTTTTCGCCACAGTCAGAAAACGTGTCGATAGCTATTTCAAAGACAATAATCTCTCGAAACATGCCAATTCGGAAATGTATTTCAAGACTTTCTTCTTTTTAGGAGGAACCATTGCGCTTTACTGCCTGATTATGTTTGGTGGATTCAGCCTTTGGGCAATGCTCGGTTTGGCAATTGCATTAGGAGTTTTTCAGGCTTGCATTGGCTTCAATGTGACTCATGATGCCATGCACGGAGCATATTCTTCCAAATCTGGAGTGAATTATGCAATCGGGTTGGTTTTCAATATCATTGGTGGCAATGATTATGTTTGGAGGATTACTCACAACTTAGTTCACCATACTTATACTAACATTCCTGGACACGATGAGGATATTGACGTAGCGCCAGGCATGGTTCGACTGTCTCCAGAAGAAGAATTGAAGCCTATTATGAAATGGCAACATTTATATGCGTTTCCACTTTACGGATTAGCATCGGTTTCTTGGGTGTTGAGAAAGGATTACAAGAAATTTTTCCAAGACAAAATTGGCGAGACGGTAATTAAGCATAAACCGATAGATTATTTCAATCTGTTTTTCTTTAAAGCAGTAAATTATACTCTATTTATTGTACTTCCATTAGTTTTCTTGGATATTACTTGGTGGCAATTCATCATCGGATTCCTGACTATGCACATTTTCTTCGGATTGGTTCTCGGATTAGTTTTCCAGTTGGCTCATGTAGTAGAAGGCACAGATTTTCCGTATCCGAACGAAGACTATAATATTGAAGAAGCTTGGGCAGTTCATCAGATGCAGACTACGGCAAATTTTGCTAGAAAAAGTTGGTTGGCAAACTTCATCTGTGGCGGATTGAATATGCAGATTGAGCATCATTTATTCCCACAAGTTTGCCATACACATTATAAGGAAGTCTCCAAAATTGTGAAATCCACCGCTTTGGAATTTGATGTCCCGTACATTGAAAATGAAACTTTTGGCGGAGCAATTGCCTCACATTACCGAATGTTGAAGAAATTTGGGAAAGATTCGCTAAAAAAACAGGAATCTCCTCAATTAAGTGTGGTAAATTGAGCCGAACATTTATAACTTTGTAGCAGTTCTAATTCTAGCGATTGGAACTGCTACATTTTTTTTATTTGGTTTCATTTACCAAAAATTTTGTAGAACAATAAATTTGATTTATTTTCATAAAAAAATTACCAGTGCTAAAAGCATTGAGAGATTGTTAAACTTAAATATCAAAGCATATCAAGAAGAGAAATAATTACAGAAGAGGCTACAGAAAGCCAGAAGAACCTTACAAAGTAAACAGAAGAATCCGTGCTAAGGAAATTCGTGTAGTAGGAGAAGATGGAACTGCGGGAGTCGTTACTTTAGACGAAGGATTGAAACTTGCCAAAGATGCAGGTTTGGATTTGGTGGAGATTTCCCCAAATGCGAAACCGCCTGTTTGTAAAATAATTGACTACTCGAAATTCAAGTACGAACAGAAAAAGAAGCAGAAAGAAATTAAGGCGAAAGCGCAAAAGACAGTCATCAAAGAAATCCGATTCGGACCCAACACCGATACGCACGATTTGGATTTCAAAACGAAGCACGCCATCAATTTTCTGCAAGAGGGAAACAAAGTGAAAGCTTATGTTCAGTTTTTCGGACGTTCTATTGTCTATAAAGACCGTGGGAGGGAATTGCTGAGAACTTTCACAGATAATTTGTCAGACTACGCCAAAGTGGAACAACACCCAAAAATGGAAGGTAGAAGAATGACCATGATGCTGACTCCAATCAAGGACAAGTAGAAAATAGTAAAATAGCAAGATAGTAAAACAGTAAAGTGCCTTATGTTTCCAAGTTTAGACTTGGAAACATAAGGCACTTTCATTTTGAGAAATGAACAATGCTATCTTCAAAATCTCATCTGTTGTCTATAATCCTTTCTTTAGATACTTTCTCAATCTCTCTTAAAATTAACCGCTCTCAATTCATATCCTTTCTTCCTCAATAAATCAATCACACCTTCTTCTCCTGGCAAATGTGCGGCTCCAACTCCAACAAACATTGTTTTCTTTTTCATGATTGGTTCCATTCTGTTTGCCATATTATGGTTTCGGACAATGAGTAAATGCTTGTTGGTTTCGTTATCCATTCCAGCTGAAGTCAGTTCGTAAAGGCTGTCAATTTCTTGGCGAGCGTAGAGTTCAATCATCGCATCCAGCTGATTTTCGCCTTCTATTTTTTTAGCATTTATTTCTTTGTACAGCATTTGGGCTTGTGTTTTCAGTGGGATTCTCTCAAAAACATCCATTTGTTCTTTAATTGTCTCCAAGCCGATTACTTCCATGCCTTTTTGTTTGGCAATTTTTTGGAAATACATATCAATGGGTTCTTTCTCGACACTTCCAGCACTTTGCAATTCCACATCCATCATAATCATGGAGATGAAAATAGGCTTGATTCGCTCAATCATGTCTGCAAAAAATAGCATTCCCATAGCATCCAAACGCTTATCGAGCTTTCTTTTGACCAATCCATACTCCTCTCTAGGAAGCAAATCTCGCAAAGTTGTGTCATTTCGCATCTGCATTTGCATCAGCAAACCAAAACTCTGCATTATGGATTGCTCCAAAATAATTTCCCCGGCAAAAACATCGCATTGGCTGAAAAGTGGCATGAGCGAGTCGTTAAATTGGTAAATTCTCTCGTCTCCCAAGTGCATGGTTCCGTAGAGGTAAGATTTTTTCTCCAATCCGTTTCCACTAATTTCCCACAAAAGTTGTGCGTGGGATTGAGTAATAATTGAGGAAAGAAATAGAATGAGTAAAATGGATTTTTTCATAGATTTATAGTTGTAACCCGAATAATTGGTTTAAAAATCTGATTATCAGTAGATTAACTGTATTATTTTTAAAATTTTCAAAAATTGAGATTTGATATATTGCAATAATTTGACTGAATAAAATAATGCTAAGTTGCTGATTAACAATTACTTAACTAATTTAATTCTTCATGTTCAGTCCGCCCTGTCTTAATTTCCCCCAATCAATAATTGCACTTATCAAATACATAACTCATAATTGGGGTTATTTAATTTCCGTTCCTTATTCTGTTTTCAACTCCAAAAACTCATTTTCTAACAGAATAAAAACCTTTACTAACTGCAAACGCATTTACACTCAAATTAGATGCTTTTTTATATTTAAGCGATTACACATTTCGTACTTTTGAATACCTAAAGCAACCAACAATAATCAGAATGTTGTGCGATTCTACTAATTGCATAAACATCAAAATATTTTTTTTCATAGGGAAAACACCAGAATTTTGGTGGATTACTCCTCAATTTTGATAACATGATTGTTTGCGATGTATGTAAATGGCAGAACGAATCGAAGGTAACAAACTGCGTTCAATGCCGAAATGATTTGAAAGTTAGTTCTCATAAAACAGAGTCTCCGAAAATAAACGCTTTGGAATACTCGAAAAACTTTTTCTCCAAGTTAGAGAATTTCCTTTATACGAATACGGAGAAAAGGGAAATGCAAATCTGAAAAATATATGTTCCATGAGTTTCTGGAGGCAAGAGATTGCCTCCTTTTTTACTGTTTTGTTTTAAGAGTATGTTTGGATTGATTTTTTGGGAATTTCACGAGATTTTCAAAACAGGTTTTCTAGGCATTTTAGAAACACATAGCCAAAGCTATATGGGGAGAAAATAACGAAGAAAGCATTTTTGAAAAGCCGTAGAAAACAAAAACAAGTCGATTCAAACACACTCTAAACTATTTGAACAACAAACTCAGACTTTTCTCCAAAATCTCTCCCATATTTTTGCATTTTAGAAAATCGCTATGGTTATAGAATTTTGCTAATTCCGCCCTAAGCTTTTCTACATTTCCCTCAATTGTGAGTGTGTCGTGTTTCATGGCAGTCAGCAAATCTCTTAGGGGAATTCCCGCCATTTTCACTCTGTTGGCAATTAGACTGCGTTCCTCTTTCTGATATTGCCGAACGGTTTCCGGAGTCATAGCATCCAAACCGACCTGAATAATTGGATTGTTCTGCTTGAAATACTGTGGTAAATAAATCGCTCGCCTGCCCTCGAAAGATTGCTGGTCGAAATCAATTGCTCGAATTCTGTAATGGATTTCCTCAAAATCTGGCGTGATGTCCACCACAAAATTGCTGGAGTGCATATCTCCCAAAAGCCTGACAAAACAGCGTTCATTGAATTTCACAAATTCCTTTGCCAAGCGGATGTTGTTGAAATTGTGGGAATCCATGTAGAAATTCATGAACTGGTCGCCAGGAATTCCGGCAATATGCTCTTCAATCAAGGTCTGCTCATGCACAAAATAGTTGACCCTGTTTGGGGAAAGCATATCTTCCAACTCCAACCCATAAACTCTTGACGCATCGGCTACTTTTATGTAAAAATAATCGAAATTATCATTGATTCGGTTCACAATTCTGACACGGAAAGGTTGCGTGTTTCCATAAACGCACAAATCGACTCTATCCACATATAAATGTTCCATCACGCTCATATCTCCATCGGCTTTCAGTAAAGCGTAGATTTTCTTGAGCGATTCGTAAATATGCTGCATATCGCTTTGGGCGTAGAAAACCGTTTTCCAAAGCGTGTCCTCGCCACGGGAATCGTAGAGTGCTATCTCATTTTCGTAGCGTTGCAAATCTGAATAATGGATTGGAATGGCAGAATAGCGATTGTATTTCTCGACAAATGCCATCAGCACTTCGCTAATTTTGAAAGGGATTTTCTTTTTGCTGATGATTGCCACAGTTCAGATAGTAAATTGATGGGATAGTAAAATAGCAAATTAAAAGTGGAAAAATAAAATTAGATGATAAAGGGGACTAGTAAGCACGTTGTGCTATTAACTAGCGAAGGGTCAGCAGTTCCCGCTTTAGAAATTTCAATGTCTTTTAACCAAAATATCGAACGTTAATTCTATTAAATCAACATTTTAGTATGATTGGAATCAGTGTGCCGACCCAGACTGATTTCTACGAAACACACTGACTTCTTGCACAGATTAACACGGAGAACGTCTTTATAAGTATTTTAAATTCGTTAAAAGTGAATATATATTTTATAAAAATCTAAAGCGGGAACTGCCGATGCCATAGTAAATTACGTATTGATAATCAATATCTTACAAAGGATAAGATGTTGCGATAATTTCATCTGACTACTTAACCCCAATTATGAGTTATATATTTGATAAGTACAATTATGGATTGGGGAAATTAAGAATGAAGAATGAAGAATTAAAAATGAATTAAGTAATTGCTAATCAGTAACTTAATATTGTTTTATTTAGTCAAAATATTGACATACAGTTTTTAATTAAATCTAAAAATAGTGCAATATATCAAATCTTAATTTTTGACTATACTAAAAAAAACACAGTTAACCTACTGATAATCAAATTTTTAAACCCATTATTCAGGTACTTAGTAGCCCAAAAATGATACTTGAAATACGATTTTGGCTAGAGTCTTAAAGTAGAATTAGTCCATTGCGAGAAAATACTTATAAGTATCAGAACAAATTTTGGATTTCTGCATTTATATTCTTGAACATAGAAATCCAAACTTATGAAAACTCAAAATATATTTCTGTTGATGTTTCTGTTAGCATTCAGTTGCCAAACTACGGAGACCAAAACTAAAAATGGCAAAGTCATATTAGGTGATGATGCGACTGTGAAGGAAACCGCAAACGGCGAAATACTGTATTCACTGCAGGGCTTGCCGCTCGGTAAAATCCAATTGCCCGAAGGTTTTAAAATTAGTGTTTTCGCCGAAGTTGAAAATGCTCGTTCTTTGGCAATCAGCGATGATGAGAGAACCATTTTTGTTGGAAACAGACAGAAAGACAAAGTTTATGCCTTGCAAGATTTGGACGGAGATGGCATGGCGGAAAGGAAATATGTGATTGCCGAAGGTTTGGACACACCCAATGGCGTAGCTTTCAAAGATGGCGATTTGTACGTTGCCGAAGTGAGCAGAATTCTTAAATTCCCGAATATCGAAGCCAATCTGGACAATCCACCGAAACCTGTTGTCGTTACCGATAAATTTCCGACCGACAAACATCATGGTTGGAAATTCATTGCATTTTGGCCCGATGATAAATTGTATGTACCAGTTGGTGCGCCCTGCAACATTTGCTTGGAGGAAAATCCAATCTATTCTTCAATCACGAGAATGAATGCAGATGGTTCAGACTTGGAAGTTTATGCGCATGGAGTCAGAAACTCGGTAGGTTTTGATTGGCATCCTAATACGAAAGAATTCTGGTTTACGGAAAACGGGCGAGACAGAATGAACGATACCATTCCTGGCGATGAGTTGAATTATGCGCCCAAAAAAGATATGCACTTCGGTTTCCCTTACTGCCACCAAGGAAATGTAGCAGACCCAGAATTCGGAAACCTGAAAGACTGCTCGGAATTCACTCCACCAAAGTTGAGACAGCAAGCGCATGTTGCCGCTTTGGGAATGCGATTCTATACGGGGAATATGTTTCCAGAAAAATACAAAAATGCCATTTTCATTGCCCAACATGGCTCGTGGAATCGTTCAAACAAAGTGGGTTATCAGGTCAAAGTGGCTTATTTGAACGGGAATGAGGTAACGGAATTCGAGGATTTTGCCAAAGGCTGGCTTCAAGGAGAAAGCGATTGGGGAAGGCCTGTAGATGTGCAACAATTGAAAGACGGCTCTCTGTTGATTTCCGATGATAAGGCAAATGCTGTTTATCGGGTTTGGTATGAGAATTAGAATTAGAAGTGAGTATTGAGTATTGAGTATCAGGTAGCAAGAGAATACGGGTCTTTGATAATTTTTGCCAGATGACTTAAAATCCAAATTCGAATATGTCTTTAATAAGTCTATTCCATGATTTATAAAGTTGAAAAATACGTTTTTGCAAAATATGTCAAAGAACCGAGAATATTAGAAATTTCACTACTTGAAACTCAAATTTATTTCCTGTTTTTCTTCTACCCCAGAAAAGCTACGTGCGAAATACAGAAGTTGCATTTCGCACGTAGCTTTTTATCTTGAACCAAAAATTTTGCGCTTTCTATTTCTTCTTCTTCAAATCTCCGTTTTTCACAGATTTGATGAATTGCGCCCAAGCAAACGGGTTTGTGAGCGACAATGTTGGTTGGAAATAATTATTATGTAGCGCATTGGTTTGTTGCATCATAAAATACCGATGGTTTGCCGAGGCACTCATATCGGTATAACTCGCCATTCGGGCAATGGCTTCGGAATCCAAATTCTTTTTCATGTTCTCCAACCGCTTATCACTTAGGTCGAGTGCCAAAAAGGCCTCTTGAAATAACTCTTCGGTTGGGTAAGGAAATATTTCTAGGACAGGAAGCATGGTACTTTCCGCTTCCATATCTATTAGAACAGTCATTCCCATTTCATAATTTTCATCTGTAAGAATCAATTGCTGTTTTGCATAAGCAAGATGGCTGAAAACAATCGTATCGCCTGGCATTGCGCTGATTCTGAAAAGACCTGCCGCATTGGAAGCTGTTCCCATACTTGCATTGGGAATATAAACGTGAACCCCAGGAATTCCGTAAGAACTATCTCCGCTCACAATCAGCCCAGAAAGGGAAATCACTTTGATATTCCCCTGCGCCTTACTTTCTGCGGAAGAGAGAAACAAAAATGCCAGTAGAATGAATCCAATAATATTTTTCATAGAAATAGCTTTAATCAAAACGGAAAAGTTGTTCCGAGTGATTGTATCTCGGAAATCGTTCTGTAAATAAAACGGACATTGCTTACAAAGGTAATGAATTTGGTTTGTGATTGTAAATATTTAACAGCACAGTAAGAATAGAAAGATAATTTGGTAACTGAACAGCTAAACGCTAACTTTAGTTTGTTCGTTCTGCAGAAATAAATCCAACGTAAAATGACAAAATCAATTTCCAAAAGCAGATTGGCAATCAGTTTGGCAGTTCCATTTATTTTATTTGCAGGAGTGATTTTACTTATAAAATCCTCTCTGTTTGCCACTCAATCTAGCCAGTTGACCTTTGCCATCTCGGTAGATTTTTTGCTGTTCGTGCCTTTTGTGTATTTCCTGCTGATTCGGAAAACGGCAATTCCCAAAACTACTGTAGTGCCAATGATGCTCGTAGGCTTGTTTTTGGCTACCAGTTCTTGCCAGCCGAAAACCAAAGCTATTTGGAGTTTTTCAAAACCTACTTATTTCCAGTAGTGGAATTGTCTGTGATTACTCTTGTGATTTTTAAGGTAAGAACTGCAGTAAAACTTTACAAAAGCAAACAGGGAAGTTCACCAGATTTTTTCACGGTTCTCAAAAACACATGTTATGAAATCCTGCCCAAACCAGTTGTCATTCCGTTCGCCACTGAAATTGCGGTTGCCTATTACGGATTCATCCATTGGAAAACTGTGGAACTCAAAGAGAATCAATATTCATATCACAAAAACAGCGGAACGCCTGCGCTGCTCTTTGCGCTCATTTTAATTGTGGCAGTAGAAACCTTTGCATTTCATATTTTATTGGTCGGTTGGAGTGAGTTGATTGCTTGGATTTTCACGGGATTGAGCGTTTATTCAGGTTTCCAGCTAATTGGTTTTGCCAAATCGCTCTCAAAACGCCCAATTGAAATCACTTCCGATTCGCTCAGATTGAAGTACGGAATTATGAGCGAAGTGGAAATACCGCTAGAAATAATTGAATCAGTTGAGTTGTCCATGAAAAAAATGGAAGAGAACTCGCTCCACAGACATCTTTCTCCATTGGGGGAAATGGAATCGCACAATGTCATTTTGCAACTGAAACAAACACATTCTTTGGTTGGATTGTATGGATTCCGAAAGGAGTTCACGAAATTGGCACTACATGTGGACGAAGCGAAGGAATTTGTGAGTGTGGTTGGAAGGAAACTGGAAATAAGGTAAGTGCCACCATCGTTGTTGATAAACTAAAAAATCTACCTTTGTTCAGAGACATGCCAAGTTTCTTTCTATTGAACGTGAACAAGGTTTCATACACAATTGAATTGCAGGGCAACCGCATCTAATTTAAGCCTTTTTTTGCCTATGAAAATCTAAACAAAATCGTTACTTAATAAAAACAGTTGTTGGTCTCGCAAATTATTTATGAACGCACGTTTATTTTAAAAAAAAATTGTAATGCTAAGTGCAAAAACTTATGATATTTATTGCTAAGACGGGGAAGCCACCTTCCAACAATGGCAATTTAACATAGCTATTTCTATAAAATTTAGGGCAAAAACCTCTTTTTTTTATGCGGTTGCCCTGATTGAATTGGGTTAAGTAAAACTTGGCAGGCCTAATTTTCATCAACAATAGAATAGCACTACTAGTGCATCAATTCCTAAGTTTCTACTATTATACAAATTTCAGTCAGCGTGCCCCGACCGATGCGCCCCAGTCAGCGTGACCCGGTCAGCGTGACCCGGTCAGCGTGACCCGGTCAAAGACTGATTTCCATTGTTCGGCACAGGTTCTGACCGGGGGCGCAATCGCCAACCTGCGCCAGCGTTTTACGCTGGTTCAAGCGGGGCTTCCCAAGCGTCCACGCTTGGGAAGCCCCGCTTGAACCTCGTATTAGCAAATTCTATAATAGTAGAAATTTCAATAATGATGCACTAGTGCATCAAATCCTAAGTTTGTGTTGCTATTTTTGTTTCTTATTTCCTTCTACTGCATTAAAATTCTTAGCCGTAGCTATGGCTATGCCTGCAAATTTTGCTTTGCAGAAGAAAATAATATTCCAAAAAATACAGACACAAACTTAGAACTCAATGCACTAGAGTTTGTACTCCAATGTCGAATTTTGATAGTTCTACCATCAAATTCTGTTCTAAACAGAAATACGTATTGATGCTGATACATATAAGTTCAACTCCAATGATTCTGAATAACTGGCATTTCTTGGCAATGTAGCCTGCAAATTATTATATTTACTTCTCTAGCCAGCAGAATCAGTAAATGAACTTCAACCAATACATCAGAAAATATTCTTGGGACACTTTTCAGGGGAAAATTCGATTGAGTTTTTTCCTGCTTTTGCTCATATTCTTGGTGCTGATTCTCACGCTTTCTTTCAGAATCAACTCCTCGCTGAAAGAAAATCAGTATTTTGGAGATGTAATCAGCCCAATCAAAATCCAATCGGAACGTTTGCTTTCTTCGCTGAACCGCTCCAATGCAGCATTGAACCGTTATGCCATTCAGTTTTCGATTGAAGACTACAGAAAAGCAGTGGACTATTTGGGGAAAGGAGGCATTTCTAACCAACTCAACACCGCAAAAACTGCCATAGACTCGCTCAATTCAATCTCCAACCGAGTAAGGATGGATGCGGAGGGCGAACTCATTCGTATTTTCATTCAAGATATTCAGGATGGTTACAGCAAGTTGGTAGATGACTACGATTTGCTTTCTGCCTTCGAGGATTCCGATAAACGAGGGCTGATTATTGGCAGTATCCCCAAGGATTTGCGTGCCTTGAATAGCCGTGTCGATGATTTATTGCAAACGATTGCCAACATTGAGGAACGCAAAAAATCCAACATTATTTGGGAAGTGGAAATGATGGTCGGGAACGATTTGCAGGTGGCATTCTTCTCGGTTCTCCTATTTTTCATTCTGCTGATTGTCGCACTATTTATTGCTTCAACCATTATTAGAGATTACCTCAACAAAATTGAGTTGATTGAAGAATATACCTCCAGTTTGGCGAAAGGGAACATACTGCCAGAAGTAACTTTAGCTACGGATGAAATTAAACCCGTTTTGCAGAATATATATACGCTCAATAAAGAGTTGAAAAACGTAAAGAAATTTGCCGAAGAGGTTGGAAAAGAGAAATTCGATACTGATGTGGATGTTTTCCACCACACGGGCGAGTTGGGAGATGCGCTGGAAAGTATGCGTGGCAGTTTGCGGGAAATCCACGATAGGGAAGAATTGCGGAAATGGCAATTGAATGGAATCAATACTTTGGCAGAGGTCATCCGCAAATCGAGCCGTGGAATCAATGAGTTTTGCGATATTTTTCTGACTAGCCTGATAGATTACTCCAACCTGAACCAAGGTGCTATTTATCTCTTCGATTCCAAAAAAAATAAGTTGGTAATGCAAGCTTGCTTTGCGTACGGAAGAAAAAAATTCTTATCGCAAGAAATAGAAATTGGGCATGGAATTACTGGCGAGGTTTTCCGTGATGGCGACTCTGTGGTCATGACTGACATTCCGCAAGATTATGTGCGCATTCATACAGGTTTGGGAGATGCCAAACCCACTTCTGTGGCAGTGATTCCATTGATTTATCAGCAAGAAAAGCTTGGCGTAATGGAACTGGCGACTTTCCATACTTTTACCGATACCGAAATAGAACTTTTTGAAAGGATTTCGGAAATTTTCACTTCCAACCTGCTGAATGCAATCAACACAAGCAAAACTGAAACATTGTTGAAAGATGCTACTGAAAATACGCATAAACTGAATGCACAGGAAGAGGAATTACGCCAAAATACGGAAGAATTGTTGTCGATTCGGGAAGGTCTGGAGCGTAAAATGCAGTTGGTAGAGGATGAATTGGAAATCTTTAAAGCACTAGCCAGAAATAGCCATATCCCAACCGTTCAGACAGATTTTGATGGCAAGTTCCTCGGTTCAAGTTCCGCTTTTGTCCGCTTGCTGAAAGATGTGGAAGGAGATGTAGAAACAGCCAATATTTTTTCCATTATTCCCTCTCTCAAGGAGGTGTACAAATCTCCGGAGCCAATTATCCCCGCCAACTACATTCAATCGCACAAACTACTACTCAAGAATGGAAAAGCAATGGATATCAGGTTAGCCTTGAACAAAGCCAAAGTTCACGGGAAAACCAGATTCTCAATCAGTATTTTGAATCATGTGGATTGACCTTTCGTAAAAGGTTGAATATGGAAAAAGTATTTTGGCGCATCGATTTACAAAAATCCAAAACCACTATTCCAGATGAAAAATCTTTCTCTACTATTTTCTCTCCTGATTTTTTGCAGCTGTTCTGCGCAAACTCCCAAGCCAGAAGCTGAAGAAATTATCAGTAATTGGTATGCACAACACGCTACAGGTTACGAAATTGAAATTGCAGGGAAAGAAGTAAAAGCTGAGACTTCAGATTTCTATTTGGCAGAAAATTTGGCTGAACACAGGCTTGTCCGAGTTTTTTGGAAGGGAATGAAAATTGAAATGTCTTACAATCAGCCTTTAAGTGCATTCAAATGGACTCCAGAATCCTTGAAAAAACAATTGTCTTATTTGTCAATCAGCGATATTTATACTGATATTGAATTGGATGGCTGGAAAGTATATCCTAAAACGCCAATATCTGCTATTCATGATGGAGAGGGAATCACTTTCAAAAAAGTGGATGGAAATAAAATCCAGCTAGAAATTGATTGGGAAATTTATACGGTTTTTGGCTATGCACAGAATGTTTTTTGTGAAAAGCAACTCCAAATTGCCGATTCCTCCATGCCAAAAGAATGCTACGCTGAAGTACGTAAAAGGCTTCCTCTGAAAATTTTGGTGGATTTTGAAATCAATAAAAAGTAATAGATATTATCACGATTGATTTATTAAGAGAGATATTAGAGTTCAAGTTGTTGGTCTCACAAGCTAAGACCAACAACGGCTTTGTGATTTTTTTAAGCCATACGAAATCAATCGTGATAAAGTCTAATCTTTTAGTTGGAAATCAATAAATTATCTAGCTTTTGAAGCTCCCTAATTTCCGAAATTGCACCTTCAAACTTATTTTTGCTAAATTGGTTCTCATTTTTGAATAGTGTGAAAGAGGTAAGGCTACTCTATGGATAATTCGGCATAAGCGGAGTGCCGCCCAGCGAAGTGCCGCCCAGGGACGCTTGCACTATGGTTTTTATTTTGTTAGCCTTACCAGTTTATCACTACCCATTTTTGAATAGAATCCAATAAAACAGCAATAAATATACAATTATGGAAAAATTATTTGATGAAATTCCTTCTTTGGATTTGGCAGATTTCCTATCGAAAGATGAGGAAAGAAAGAATGCTTTTGTACAGAAACTCGGAGAGGCTTACCACAATATTGGCTTCGTGGCAATCAAAAACCATGGATTGTCAAATCAGCTGACTGAGAATTTATATCGTACAATTCAAGCGTTTTTCAATCAGCCAGATACTGTGAAGCAAAAATACGAGAAACCAGAATTGGCTGGACAAAGAGGTTACATTGGCAAAGGAAAAGAACACGCAAAAGGCAGAAACACGGGCGATTTGAAAGAGTTTTATCATATTGGGCAACCAGTTATTGAGAAAGATTCGCTGACTGCGGAATATCCCGACAACATTTTCCCGTCAGAAGTGGAAAAATTCGATGAGTTGACTTTAAAGGCTTACCGCACTTTGGAACAGACTGGGAAATATATGCTCCAAGCAATAGCCCTATATTTAGATTTGGATGAAGATTATTTTGAAGACAAAGTAGTGAAAGGAAACAGCATTCTCCGCCCAATTCACTATTACCCAATCGAAAACCCAGATGAAGTGCCAGAAGATGCTGTTCGTGCGGCAGAACACGGAGACATTAATTTAATCACTTTGCTAATGGGCGCAAGTGCCGATGGTTTGCAGGTTCTGAGACGAGACGGAAAGTGGATTCCGATTACCGCTTTGCCAGAGCAAATTATCGTGAACGTGGGCGATATGCTTGACAGATTGACGAACCATCAACTCAAATCCACCATTTACCGAGTGGTCAATCCGCCAAGAGAGAAAATGAATACTTCTCGCTACTCCATTCCGTTTTTCATGCACCCACGCTCGGAAATGGATTTGACTTGTTTGGACAGTTGCGTAACGGAGAAAAATCCGAAACGCTATACAGACATTAAAGCGGGCGATTTTTTGAACCAAAGATTGGCGGAGATTGGTTTGGCGAAAAAGGAATAGAGGAAGGAGGAAGGAACAAGAAGGAAAGGCTGGCTCAAAACGCTTGATTCTTTCCTATTTTCTAAGTGCTAGACTTGCCAAGTTTTAAAACTTGGCAAGTCTTTTTGATTCAACACAGATTTCTCCTCCATTTTCGGCAATTCCTTTTGCTCTTCCTCTTTTTTCTCCCAGTCCGAAAGCAAGAAAATCAATAAGAGGCAGATGAAAACGATAATCATACTGAACTTCACAGGCTTGTTTCGCCACATTCTATAAATTCCGTTTGGCGTGTGCAATTGTTGGTAGTCGCTAATAAAGCCACCATAATTTTTGTACTTCCGAATGGTTTCGGGAGTTGGGTCTGGCTTGTTAATGTTTACTTTAATTTTGGGCATTGGAATAGTAATCTGTGAATGAAAAGATAATTTAGTAAATTTTCTCAGGAATTATTGTAAAAAACTAACACGAAAGCTCCCAAACTCAACTATTATTTTGTTTTTGTGTTATGAAGAAGATCACAAAAACAAAAACGCAATGACAGCAATAAATATGACTATTTCCAAACCCTCAAAAATATGGCTTTTTACTGAAGGCGGGCGAGCTATGTTCGATTGGGGACTTTCCCTATTCTCGAAACCCATTTGGGGCGATTTGCCAAGCGGATACGGAGAACCCGTTATGCTTATTCCAGGATTTATGGCAAGCGATACATCCACCAAATATTTGAGATATTTTTTAAGAAAGAAAAATTACACCGCTTACCCTTGGGATTTGGGAACGAATACGGGGAATTTCTCCAAAACCTCTCCGCAGATTCTCGAAAACCTAAAAGCTATTTCCGCCAAACATGGGCAGAAAGTGCATTTGATTGGGTGGAGTTTGGGTGGAGTTTTTGCTAGGGAAATTGCCAAAGACCATCCAGAATTAGTGAAGTCAGTCATTACCATGGGTTCGCCATTTGCCAGTATTGAGCAGGAAACCAATGCGAGTTGGCTTTATAACTTCATCTCCAAAAGAAGGAAAAATCAAGTAAAATATGCGAAGATGGATTCAATTCACGAACCTCCAACCATGCCCTCTACTGCCATTTTCAGCAAATCTGACGGAATTGTGAATTGGCAAGGTTGTTTAGAGCCAGAAACTCCGCATACAGAAAATGTGGAAGTGAATGCCGCCCACATGAGTTTGGGAATCCACCCAGCGACTTTCGTTTGCATTGCCGACCGATTGGCACAGAAGGAAGGGAATTGGAAACCATTCTATCCGAGCGAAAAAGTAAGGAACATGTTTCCGAGTTTTTAGCTATGTTTACGCTTTAAAACAAAAATAGTCGAGATTAAAAATCTCGACCATTCTATTCTATCGTTTATAGACTAACTATATAAAATTGTGTTTTGGAGTTAATTTTACTCCAAAACACAATTTTTGCTTTTTCTTAGATTACAGAACTATATAACTTTCACATTGAAAGTCAAATTCACGTCATCTTCTCCATCGTTCGCTGTGCTATTGTCAGTTTTGATTCCGTCAGGCTGGTGTTTCAATCTGACAGTCATCGTTCCTGTAGTTCCTACAGTTCCGTTTACTTTAACTGAAGTTTTCAAACCGACATCTCTTGTTGAGCCAGTACATCCCACACAGCCATTGGTTACATAATCGCTTTCATCGTCTGCATAAGTAACTGTAACTACTGAGTTTGTTGCAGTAAAGAAAACTTGGTGTTCGTCAGCTTCTTCTCTGATTTCTGCCGTAATATCCTCATCTGGGTCTTCCAATTGATTTGTGAATGTTAAATCCAACGTGTAGGTGGAATCTGCCTTCAACTCAATAGTCCCTGGATCGAATACAAAGCCCTGTCCATCGCCATCAGCGTCTGTTGCCTTTGCATTTACTGGGTTCACATTCGCACCGCTAAAGTTTAATCCTACTTGGGTAATTACTTTTGGAGTCTCTTCTACAACTGGCGTTACTTTTATAGGGAAATTGAGATTCACATCATCTTCTCCTGAAGTCGGGCTTCCATTTTTTTGCCCATCAGGCTGGTGCTTCAACTGAACTTTCAAAGATCCGATAGAAGTAACACTGCTGGTTTTCCAAGTAGTTTTGAGTCCTACTGGTTTATTTGTATTAGTGGTTACACACTCTTTACATTCTGAATAATCGCCTTCTTTGTCTGCATAAGTGCCATTAGCTATTGTAAATACGCCACCTGTACTAGAGAAAAATAGTTGGTGCTCACCCGCTTCTTCCTTTATTTCTTCGGTAATGTTCTCGTCAGGATTTTCCAACTGATTTATGAACTCAACAGATAATGTGTAATCAGTATTTTGTTGCAACTCAATTGAATCTGGGTTTAAAACGAACGCTACCTCACCATCTACACTAGTGGCAGAAGAAGTCACGACAGCTCCTGTAGTTGGTGTGAAAGTCAGCTTTACTTGGGTAATTACTTCTGGCGTTTCCTCTGCCATTGGAGTTTCATCGTCATCATCACAACTTGTAATTGCAAAAGAAGCGAACAAGATTGAGGCAATGAATGCGGTTTTTCTAATTTGATTTTTCATTCTAATTAAAATTGTTGTTTGATAAAATAATTAACTATTACCCCGATTTTCGAGGTTGTCTTGATTTCCCCTGATTTGGGAAATGTAATTTCTTCTTTGTCTGAATCGGAGTGCCGACTCAGCAGGATTTTCTGAATTAAATGGTTATAAGATTTTCCTCAATTCTGAACCATGATTAGTTGGATTTTCTCGATTCGCCTAGATTAAGAAATTGGTAATTCGTTCATGTTTTTCTTTCTCAATTCTTCATTCATAATTCCTTCTTCCTCCTTCTTTCCTCTTTCCTCTTTCCTCTTTCCTCTTTCCTCTTTCCTCTTTCCTCTTTCCTCTTTCCTCTTTCCTCCTTCTTCCTTCCTCCTTTTTAAAACTCAAACTGCAAGCTCGCTGTAAAATTCCTCCCCAAATCATCGGCAAAATAGCGCAGGCGATTGGTGTAGCTTCGGTAAGTGGTGTTGAGTAAATTTCTGACTCCGAGCCTAAATTTGAGTTCCGATTCATCGAAGTTGGCGGAGAAACCTGTTTCCAAATCAATTAGAGAATAACTTTCTGGCGCATCCATAAAATCAAAGTTTCTGTTGTCTTGCTCAAATGGTTGCAAATCTTGAGATTTCAAACTTTGAATTTCTTCGATGGAAAGTGTTCTTGGTGCGTGGGTTTGTTCAAACACTCGGGAGAAATTTATGCTTCCGAATATATTTTTGAGTTCCCCAACTTCTTCTGTTTCGTAGCGCAAACCTGTGGCAATTCGGTTGGCGGGAATCAGCGGAAGCTCACTCTCTTTATTATCTGTATTTATGGCTCGCAAATAAGAACCCTGCCCTTGCAAAGAGAAACTTTCGTTCAGTTTCTGTTGGAGTTGGAAATCGATTCCCTGAAAAAGTGCGTTGCCTTGTGCATAGCTGAAGAGGGGCAAAATCCCCGTTCTTGAATTGAAATCAATACTCTCTGGGCGCAAATAAATATAGTTATGAATCCAGTTGGCGTAAGCGGTCAGTTCAACGAAAGTTTTTTCGGTAGCGAACTTATATGTTCCCACCCATTTCAAGCTTTGTTCATTGTCTATTTCAGATTCAGCATAATTTCCGAGTTCTAAATTTGTGATGCTACGAACTCCACTCCACAACAAACCATATTCATTGCTTCCGTTACTCTGGTGTTTGCCAAAACTGTAGAGTTCCGAAACGTGCGGAGGTCGCCAAGCCGTTCCTAAATTGGTGGAAATTGTACTTTTCTCGTTGAGTTGATAAATTGCCCCAAAACTTGCCGTCAAGCTTTGCATTGAGAACTCATCATTGTAGAAATCTAATACCGCGTGCCAACCTTTTATGGAATAACTACGGAAATCGTAGCGCAAACCTCCTTCCAATTGCAGATTATTTTTCTTCCACCGCTCAATCAGATAAAATCCAGCCGAAGGCGATGTGTAATTTGGGATGAAATGGCTTCGTTGCGTACCAAAGATATTTCGATTGTCCTGATACATAATGTTTCCACCAACATTCCCCGACCAGTTTCTTCCTAATTCATGCACCAAATCCACGTCAAAAGTTTGCGTTTGGATTTCCAAATCCATAGAAGGAATTTCGTTCAGCGCACCTCTCCGCACATCAAACTCCTTTCTTTTGTTTGTTTGGAGTGCGTATTGAAAGCTCAATGTGCCAAAATCTCTCTCAAAAAACACCTTCGCTTTCAACAAATCGTGCGAAGCTTCTTGTCGTGGATTTGTAATATCATAGCTGAAATCTTTTGTTCCCTGAGGAACTTGCTCACTAAATGCGAATTTCAAATCATCCAAACTCCCAACAGTTCCTGAAGCTCCTAAAACACCTAATTCCGTATCGAAATGGCTGTAAAAAGTCTCGAATCCCCAATCTCTTCCTTGTTTTCCAACCGAAAAAGAGTAGTTCAATTCCCGAACGCCTGTATTGGTCAGTTGGTAATTTGGAGTGTGCGAATCGCCACCGTGTTTGGCAGAAGTTTGCGCTCTCCAACCCCAACCTTTTACTTTTTCAGCATTTCCGAATCCGCCTTCCAACATCAATGCACCCGATAAAGTCCGTCCATTGCTTGCTCCAACCAAATTCACTTTTCCGCCCAATCCACCCGAAACAGGCAACTTTGCAGGATTGATTAAAACCACTCCGCCCATCGCATCTGAGCCGTAGCGCACACTTCCTGCGCCCTTCACAACTGCCATTTCTTCTGCCAAAAAAGCATCTAATTCTGGTGCATGTTCATTTCCCCATTGTTGCCCTTCTAGGCGAACTCCGTTATATTGCATCAGAATTCTATTTCCGTACAAGCCGTGGATTACGGGTTTGGCAATGTGCGCACTTCCACTCCGCAAACTGTTCACTCCTGCAATTTCTTCGAGCGAGTTCGTGATGGATTCTCCTTTGTGTGCTTCCATTTTATCAACTCCTACCTTGCTGATTGTGAGTGAGTTAATTTCGCTCAAATTGGCTTTGTCGGCAATCTCCACCGAACTCAATAACTCCGAATCTTCTTCTAAATAAATGGAAAATGTAGTGTCTTGAAAGATGGGAAACTCGGTAATGAATGGTTTGTAGCCCACAAAACTTACCTTCAAGTGGCAAGTGCATTCACAATTCTGGTGGAAATGCAATTCCGAATGACCATCGTTATTTGTAACCGTTCCCGTCTTCTGATTGAGCAATTGCACAGTCGCTTGCGGTAAGGCCTGCTTTGTTTTCGCATCGAAAACCTTGCAAGTTACCGTGTGCAAATGATCTTTATGAATGTGCTGATGTTGGATTTGCGCCTCCGATTGGAGTGAGGTTATCCAAAGCAATCCGCACAAAATGAGTGCTTTGTACTTCATTAAAGAAGAATGAAAAATTGAGAGAGAGGAATAATGATTAAGCTGGAAAAGAGTTGAGAGAAAGGAAGAAGGAGAAAAGATTTTTGTTTCTTTTCTTGATACCTGATACTTTCTACTAGATACTATTTGGAGGTCCTCGGAGAGATTGGTTGGCAACTTGCTGTTTAGTGCAAGGTAAATTGAGAAATGTTGGTTGGAGTTCGCTGAACTCGGAAATTGTAGAAGTGAATTGGAAGGAAACCGCTAAATCTGCTTGCTGAAATGTGAAATTGCAGATAGCACAATCCAATACGCTTTCCAACTCTTCCATTTCGGAAAAGGCATTTTCTTGGTCTGCATCCGAAAAATCTGATGCCAACTCTATCTCGTGCGAGCAGTCTGAAAAGCAACTATGCAAACTCTTCGCTGAATGAGCGAAGGCAAAAATCAGCAGGAAGCCGATTGCCAAAAGTTTGATATGTTTGGAGCTTAATTTCATTTGAGGTGCAAAGGTAAATCAAAAAATCCTCAAATGCAATATTGTTGCATTTGAGGATTGGGATTTTGATGAATGGCATGATTTAGCTGGACGAAGCCATCGTTTTTTCAATACTTGATTTTAAGTGTTTGTCAATCAATGCTTTGAGCTTCTCAGGTTCAGAAGGTCTAGGTGCATCTGTTGTGATGATTTTGCCTTCTGCATCAAAAAGCATATATCTCGGGATTCCCGCAACCATATATTCTTCCTTAATGCTATCTTTCCATCCATTGTTTTGCACCCAACTATGGTTGGATTTCATTTCTTCGTTTTTCTTCACGAATTCTTTCCATTTTTCTTTATCGTCATCTACAGAAACAAACAGAAAGGCAATATTCTCATTTCCTTTATAGAGTTCAATCAGCTTTTTAGAGTGCGGTAATTCTGCAATGCAAGGGCCACACCAAGTTGCCCAAACATCCATGTACACCAATTTTCCACGTAAATCACTCAGTTTTTTACTGTCTCCAGCCAAGTTTTTGCCTTCGATTTCTGGAGCGATTTTGCCGACTTCCAATTTTGAGAGTTGAGTGTCGATTCGTTCAATCTCGTTCATGTAAACCTCATTTTTGGCAACCGAGTTAAAAATCTCAATTGCTTCTTCGTAAGGTTTTCTGCCATTCATCATCAACCCGCCAACTAAGTTGGAAAATATGATTTTTTCCGTAGTTTCAGCGGACAATTCCTTTTTTACTGCTTTGAAAATTTTGGTTTGCTTTTGTGGAAGGCTATCATAGTTTGTAAAACCCAACTTCTCCCAATAATAGCCATAAATTGCGTACAAATAACCAGGCGCATTTCCTTTCATCTTAGGGTTGAAACTATTGGTTATTGCCTCGAATGACGTAGGCAAAATCATCAGGGAATCCTCTTTTACCACGTATTTGTGCCTTGGCAAATAGTTAGCAATATTGTTGAAAAACATGCCATCTAATCGGCTTTTCTCGTAAGCCAGAAATTCTTTTTCAGCGACTGTATCTTTTACATATTGACCCAGCGTACTTTCGAGGCTCGTTTTTAGCCCTTGTTTTACCAAAAGAAATGAATCTGGTTGAAGTCTTTCTATTTCAAAGCCATATTTCAACTCATTTTCTTCATTGATGAGCATGTATTGGGCGAGGTAATTATTCCTTTCCGAGCCTTTACCTTTATATGTTAGGGTTTCGTCAAACTCTTTTGTATTTAAGGTCATTTCCAAATCGTCTTCTGGCATAAAGAAATTCGAAGTCCACTCTCCACCATAATTCAAGTTCATACTTGTTCCTTTTTCAATTGTGAACTCACCAGAAAATACGCCAGATGAATCTACTGGAATTTGAGCAACTGTGTCTGCGTCCCAAAAGCCAAAAGGCGTGTGGAATACATATAGATTTCCGCCAGAATGGTTAGTGATTTTTCCTTTGAGCTTTACCCTCTGTGTTGATTCAGTAAGATTGAATTCTTCCGATTTCTGGCAACCTAGCAAAACTGATAGGAGACACAGAACTGCTAATTTCATTGGTGTTTGCATGATACTGATTGATTTAGTTGGAATTATATTAACGTTTCGTTAAGGTTTTCAATAACAATACCAAAAGTAGCAATCTCTTTTTCTATGACAACTTATGACAATTGAATCAAGAGTGAGATACCAAATTAGTCTGACATCTCGCCCTTGATTATAGTCTCTAGAACTGATTATCTAATATTTCTACAATTTCCTTATCGTATATTTGCCGACTAAGTACAAGTGCAAAATAGAAAATCGGATGGTCGATGCCATAGCAAAATCTTCGGTAGTGTGCGAGATGTAACGCTACTTTTGGATATTTCGGCACGAGCGGAGTTGGATTCGCAATTTGTGAAGAATGAATTGGCTTCTCAAACTCTATTAAAACAAGATCGATTTCACATTTCCTAACTTTACAAACTGAATATTGAGCCTTAAAATTTCATTCAGCGAAATTTTCACTTCTTTTTGGATAGGTTTCGTGAGTGATTTCAAGCTAAATGCTATTAGAATCGTCTAGCTTATTAACCAGTTCAGTTGGATTTTGCCTATTATCCCAAATGAGCAAAATCTTTATATGTTGTGGAAGCGTTTTATAGAAAAGAGAAATAGACTTATGAACAGTCAACTGCTTAAACTCGCTATTTTCAAAGGCGGGAGGGAGCAAGTTTAGGATTTTACTGAATTTGTAGTATTACCCATACTACTGGGCATGAGTGAATCGCTGGCAGAGTCCGCAGGTCCTGCCAGACGTTGAACGAGTTAAAATCAACCTTCGGCAGGGTTTTCAACCTCTGCCGAGGTCTTGATTTTTGGAGATGTCCAGTAGTATGAGTATTACCCGAATAATGGGTTTAAACCTTTGTTTTTCAGATACTTAACCGTATTATTTTTAGAGTAGTCAAAAATTAAGATTTGCTATATTGTACTTTTTTTTAGATTTAATCAAAAATTATATGACAATAATTTAACGGAACTCATAAATTCAAAATACTGATTACCAAATACTTAAATCATTCTTAATTCTTAATTCTTAATTTTTAATTTCCCCAATCCATAATTGTACTTATCAAATACATAACTCATAATTGGGGTAGTATTCGCTTGTCTAGCTGATTCAAAAAAATCATCAACCACATTCTGATTCCAAATTCCTATTATGAAATTCGTTGTTTGGCGGAGAGACTTGATGGCTGTCGGAGTCCAAATTACCTTATTCATCAATTATTGAGGATATTACGAGAATTCGTATGCTCCACACAATCTTCAATGCTTTCAGAATCTGAAGCTTGCAGTAATTCCACAATTCCTTTCGGAAGTTGTTCGAGGGAAACCTTTCGGAAGCTTTCTATCTGATTGAGCAGGGTTTCATCTTCCAAATTGGTAATCCAGCTGATGAGTTCTATTTTTCTTTGTGCAAGTGTCATAAGGTAAAAATAATGATTTTGTGGTTTTGGAGCAAGTGGTATTTTGTTGGGTTCTGTGAGTTTAAAGTAAAAAAACATAAGCCATTCAAGGTATTTTTTTATTGAAACTCCAAAAGCACAATTACACTATTATAAACAAAATGCCCAATCACTCCATACCAAAGTGTTCTGTGTTTGGCTCTCAGATAGCCAAAAAATAACCCGAGTGGGAAAATCCACAGGGCGGAAATAGCGGAAAAATGTATGACTGTAAAAAGTATTGCCGAAAGTAAAATAGCATTTCTCAAGCTAGTGATATGGGCCAATTCACGCAAAATGATTCCCCGAAAAGCCAATTCCTCAAAAATGGCTGGGAAAAGTGCAGTGGATATAATTGATAACAAGAGTGGAGCGGGTGAGAATAGAAAAGGAGCTGAATAACTCACATCCTCCAAACCAATGCTGTTGATGAAATCTACCAAAAATGAAACTACCACTGCGGAGAAAAACATCAGTATAGCTACTTTCCCGAGCAACAACCCGTTTACTCTAGAAACCGAAAAAAGCCTTTTCCACTTCTTAGGATAAACAACACAGAAAATCAGTACCAAAAAAGCGAAAATGGAATTCATCCAAAGCACATCAGTATAACTCTCATATTCCACCGTAAAACTATAAATCAGAACGAGTATCAAAAGCGAGAAAAACACGACTGCTATTCTGAACAGGTGTTTCTCGTAGTCATTTGGGTCTGACTTTATGGCTTCTTCGTCTAGCCTTTTAGCGCATTTTGTACAAAATGTAGCTTGTGGATTATTCTCTTGGAGACAATTCTTACAAATCATTTTTTCTGAGTAAAGTCTTTAGGATAACTGAAAGGCAAAACCTCTTTTTCTAATTCTTTTACTTCTTTTGCTGACTTGAACCCGTAAAACAGTCCAGATATAATTAAAATCTTCCAAATTATTCCACTGAATGCCGTCTCGGGCTCTACTATTATTGACAGCACAAGCAATGTTGTGTAAGTTGCCAAACCAGCAATGAATGCTTCGAAAGGCTTTTTACGACTCCAAACGCCCAATCCAATAAACATCCCTCCTACAATAAGTAGCGATGCCATTACAAGAAAATTACTTTGCGTGAGAAAATCTCCTGCAATCATAATTATGGCAATTATCAAATTGATTGCACCCAAGATGTAAAGAATGTATTCGCCACGTCTAACTTTTTTCTTTTCATCTTCCAATCCTTCTTCTCTGCGTTTAACCCAAAGCAAAAACCTCCCAATATCACGGTCATCGGCAGCTTGTGGGAAACTGCAATTTGGGCAAAAATCATCTTTGCCTTCCACAAGTCCAGTTGATTTACATAAATAGCAAGTGCTGTAATCTTCAATCACATACCTTCTTTCTTGTGCAGATTGATTCTGCGTGTTCTCTTCTGTCATAATTCTAAGTTTAAATGTGAAGTGGCAAAGTTAGCAGAAAACGAATCTGAAAACAGCTTATACAAACTGTTTTTCAGATTCGTTTTGATATCTAACTCACAGAGAAACTTTTTCCTTACTCAATCCCAAACTCCTCCACCTTCTCAAACTTGCTCAAATCCGTTTCCTCCACAAGCTTCTGATAAGTTGCCCAATCTGCCGAGAAGAAAGCGTTCACTTTTGCCAACCAAGGTTTCATTTTGGCAGAAGCCTGATTCATTAGGCGAGTTTCCGTTGCGCCAACAGGTTTCAAAGATGAGCCTAAATAATTCATCGGCTCATAGTAGAACGAGAGCACATTTGGTTTCGGACTTCTCACAATTCCCTGCTTCTTGATTTCCTCGCCCAAAAACTCATCCAACAAAGCTTTCACTTCTTTTTGGGTGGATTTCGTTACGGATTTCAAGCTATCGTATTGCTCGCCTTTTTTATCTTTCATAACTGCCAAAGTTTCCTTCATCAGCTTATCCGCATTTTTCAAAGCTTCAACTGCCTTGTTGGCAACTTCTAATTCCAACTCCAGCTTTTTGTAAGCTGTGTATTGAGTTTGCAGAGTGTTTGCGCCATAATCAAGCCTTGGGTCTGCCAAAACCCTTATCGAAGACGAATCTTTTTTGCCCATGAAAGTCATTACCAATTTGTAATCTCCAGGCAAAACCTGCGCACCGCTTGGTTCAAAAGTTTGCTTTCTGGTTCTGCGAGAGGGGAAGTCAATTCCTTTTTCATCCATCCGCCAAGTAATTCGCTGAATTCCGTTTTCTTCGTATTTGTAACGCAATGAACGAATCAACTCATTTTCTGAATTGTAAATATTCAAGTAGATGCTGTCAGATTTTACTTCTGAAATTGTAGAATCACTTTCAGTATCTTCTCCATCTTCCTCCATCTTCTTTTCCACCGCAGAATCCCGATTCGGAGACTCTCCCTCTTTTTCTCTCTTCACGTTAGAAAGACCTTCTCTTTTTTTCTTTCTTCTTTCCTCCTTCTTCTTTCCTCCTAAAATCTTATCAACATCAGAACTATCTTCAACCGCCTTAAAAACAGAAAACGAAATCCTCGCTCCACTACTTCTATTTTCTCCTGCATAAATCGCATTTCCAATAAATCTTGTGCCAGAAGCTTGCTGATTGGAAGCCAAATAAGCATCGGGCGCAGGGAAAACCCGAATTGTATCTTTCAATTCTGAAACTCCATTTTTCGCCAATTCTCTTAACGGACGAATATCATCCAACACCCAAGCCGCACGCCCGAAAGTACCAATCACCAAATCGTGTTCTCGCTCCTGAATCGCCAAATCCATCGTGGAAACTGCGGGGAAACTCTTGCCCCATTTCGTCCAGTTTGCACCTTCGTCAATGCTGAAATACAAGCCGTGTTCTGTGCCGAGAAACTGCAACCTTGGCTCAATCGGGTCTTGAATGAACGACAAAGCATAGCCAATTGTGTCTGGCTGATTTGCCAATAAATTTATCCAAGTTTTTCCGAAATCCTTCGTGCGGAACAGATACGGTTTGAAATTAAATCTGCGGTAATCGTTCACGACCACATACGCTTCGGCTGGATTGTGCTTAGAAGTTCGGATTTGCGGAATCCATGCGCCTTTGGGAAACTCGTCAAAGTTTGGAGTTTTATTTTCCCAACTCTTTCCACCATCTCTCGTCAAGTGAATCAAGCCATCATCGGAACTTGCCCAAAGCGTTCCATTATCGGTTTTGCTTGGTTCAATTACCAAAATAGTCGTGTGATTTTCTGCTCCTGTAGCATCCATCGTGATTCCGCCACTTTCGTGTTGGAGTTGCTTGGTGGAGTCATTTGTAGTCAAATCTGGGGAAATCACTTCCCACGTATTTCCCTTGTCCGAGCTTTTATGCACGAATTGCGAACCGAAATAAACCGTATTGTTATCGAACGGGTCTTGGGAAATTGCCGAGTTCCAGTTGAAGCGCAATTTCATATTTGGGTCTGGGTGAGTTGGCCGCACAAATTGCGTGTGTCCCGTCTGCTTATCGTATCGGCTTACGTAACCTTGTTGCGACATCGCAAAACCATAACGAGCATCCGAAGGGTCGGGAACTACATCGAAACCGTCTCCAAATGCCAACTCCTGCCAGTAAGAATTACGGATTCCGCCCGATTTGAAAACATAAGCTGGTCCGCCCCAAGAGCCGTTGTCCTGCATTCCGCCATAAACATTGTACGGAATTTCATTATCCACGGCAATATGGTAAAATTGCGCCACGGGAATATTCTCCGCAAATCGCCAAGTTTTCCCGCCATCTCTGGTAATATTCAATCCGCCATCATTTCCATTTATAATAAACTTCGGGTCTTCGGGGTGAATCCAAAACGCATGGTGGTCGGGGTGAATTCCTCTCAAAACATACGAATCTGCCCAGCGGGAAAACGATTTTCCGCCATCTTCCGAACGATTGATGTACGTATAAACCGAGTAGATTCTGTTCTCATTTTTTGGGTCAACGGCAAGGTCAGAATAGTAGAAAGGTCGGTTTCCGATTTCATCTTTATCGTTCATCATTTTCCAACTCACTCCGCCATCATCCGAACGGTAAAAAGCATTTTTTTTCGCCTCTACCAAGGCATAAATTCTGCTTGGTTCGGAGGGCGCAATTGCCAATCCAATCCGCCCCAAATTGCCCTTCGGGAATCCATCTTTCTCGGAAATTCGCTTCCAATTATCGCCAGCATCATACGTCATATACAATCCAGAACCCACTCCACCCGAAGCGAAAGTCCACGGTTGGCGGTTGTGTTCCCACATAGAAACCAAAATTTTATTTGGGTTAATTGGGTCAACCACCATATCTGCCACGCCAGTTCGGTCGTTCACGTACAGAATTTTTTTCCAAGTTTTCCCACCATCAACCGTTTTGAAAACGCCACGCTCCTCGTGCGCTCCCCAAGACGAACCGATTGCGCCCACGTAAACCGTTTTCGAGTCATTTTTATCCACAATAATTCGGTGGATATTTCTCGTCTTTTCCAATCCAACCGCCATCCAATTCTTCCCACCATCAATGCTTTTATACAAGCCATAACCGCCCGTTACACTATTCCTCGGATTTCCCTCGCCCGTTCCCACCCAAACCTCATCGGGGTTTTGCTGATTGATGGCAACCGCGCCAATCGAAAGATAATTTACCGAGTCAAAAACAGGTTGCCAATCCGTTCCTCCACTCTCCGATTTCCACAATCCACCCGAAGCCGTTCCCGCATAAATCACGTTTGGCTGATTAGTAATCACATCAATTGCCGTAACCCGCCCGCTCATTCCGCCCGGCCCAATGTTCCGAGGTTTCATGTTTTTCAGCAAATCCACATCAACCTGCTGTGCAGAAACGGCAAACGGAAACAATAAAATCAGTAAATAGTAAATTTTTCTCATGGTTGAAAAGATATAAGACGTAAGACTTTAGATGTTAGAACTGTAGCTGACAGCCTCTAGGTTGCCAGAAAGGCTAAAGATAATGCACGATTTCCAAGCTCAAAAATCGAATGATGACAAGCGGAGATTTTTATATTTTTTGGTTGGATTTTACAAGTCCTCAATTGATGAGAAGGAAGCGAGGGATTGGAGAAATCCGACTCAAATCCTTCAATTCAATTCCGCCAATCTTGGGGAACTGGAGGAGAATTGAAAGCTGTTGGCAGTCACAAACTCTTTAAGTAAAACTAGTGCATTGAATTCTAAGTTTGTGTCTGTATTTTTTGGAATATTATTTTCTTCTGCAAAGCAAAATTTGCAGGCATAGCCATAGCTACGGCTAAGAATTTTAATGCAGTAGAAGGAAATAAGAAACAAAAATAGCAACACGAACTTAGGATTTGATGCACTAGAGATTTGGCAGTTCAGGCTTCCCCAATATTGAATGCGGGCTAGTTGCGGACGGCCAGTTGCGGACTTTTAATTGTAGCTTGTTTCATATTCCGTACCTCGACTCTCGAAGGCAAGCCCATCCGAGCTGAACAAGTTTTTATACAAAACTCGCTACCAATCAATCATCACACCTGAAAAATTACCAATTCTTCGTTCATTTCCGACCCTACCAGTTCAATTATCCTATATCCAAAAGTATCTGTCAGCGTTTTGCCTTCATCGGGTCTGTTTTCCTCTTGGTAGGAGATTGCAGGTGTGATGAGTTGATGAATATTTCCCTTCCTTTGTTCATCGTGGAAATGATAGTGTCCGTAGAAAATGGAAATGTCATTTCCGAAACTCAACAGCAGTTCTTGTATTTTCTCACGCCCTTTCAAATGGTAATGTATATCGACCTCCGCAATTGCAGGAATGATTGGATGATGAATAAAAAGTAGAATATCTTTAGAAGTCAGCAACTCATTCTGAAGCCACCGAAACTGGTTTCCACTGATTGACTTGGCAATTGACCCAGCACTAGAATCTAAGAATATGAATTTATGGAACTCCCTTTCTTGCGAATAGTAGAATTCTTCGGAATCTCCAACAGGCTCAATTTGAAAGTGTTTTCTGACTTCTACAAATTTATCTTTGTTCCCTAAAGTCAAGGAAACCTCAAAGCCTTTCAACGATTCAAAGAAAGCTTTATGGCTAGAAGGCTCGCCCAAACCACCTCCGAGAATAACTTCCTCAATTCCTTTTTCCGAAATATCTGCCAGAACTCGCTCCCAATTTTTCCAAGCATCTACGCCTTGGCTAATTGGGAAATACTCGTCTAAATGCAAATCGGTTACGTAGGCAATTTTGGACATAAGTTAGGATTGTGGTGTTTTCCTAAAGAACTATATTACCCGAATAGTGGGTTTAAACATTTGAGTAGTGTGAAAGAGGTAAGGCTACTCTATGGATAATCGGCACAAGCGGACGCTCAATGCTGTTAAGTTAAGGAGATTTGACTTCAGTCAGCGTGACCCGGCCGGAGACTGATTTCCATTTTCGGCACAGGTTGGCGGTTGCGCCCCCAGTAAGAACCTGCGCCAGCGTTTTACGCTGGTTCAAGGTACTATGTTCAAAAGCAAGAAAAGTTATTGCATTTTTTTTATATTTTTGCATTACCGTAAAGAAGGCTCAGGTGACATTGTTGCACGGAGTCTATCTAGTGCAGCCGCTTCGATTGGAGTGGCTGCTTTTATTTTTGCAGGCCTCTCTTTTTCCCGTAAAGAAGGGCTAGGCTCTTTGATACCGGACTCTGCTTTGCCTTCATGCCCGTATTGTGGGTCGAAAGGCTCGTCTTTTGTCCAGATTGCATAGAATATCGAAAGCAGTTTGCGCTGTACGGCCACGTATCCCTTCATTTTGATGAGCGTTCTGCCATATACCCTCTCATAAAGCCCTCTGAATACGGGCATTTCATTGGAGACGGCAGTCATTGCGGCCATGTGGAGTATCCGCCTGATATGCGTGTTGCCCTTCTTGGATATCTTGGTCTTCCCCGCCCTCCTGCCCGACTGGTTCTCCACCACATCATAGCCCGAATAGCTGACCAGCTGGCTCTGGCTCTTGAACATGGCAAACCCATCGGTCTCCGAGGCAAGCACGGCAAAGGTCAGTATGCCCACTCCCTTCAGCTCGGCAAAGAGGGTGTACTTATCGCTTAGGGCCTGGTCGTTTTTGACCGTGGAGGCGACCAGCTTGTTGAGCCTCCCAATCTCCTTTTCCATCAGTTCCACTATTTTCTTGTTGCTTTTGGCCACTTGGCTGTGCACTACGCTGGCATTCTCCATTGCCTCGCCTTGGTTCAGCAGTGCCGTCCTGTGCTTCTGCAGTGCCTCTATCTGGCGTGTGAGCGAGCGGAGCTCTGCCATTGCCTTGCTGGGCCTGCTCCATACTTCCAGGCTCTGCTGGCAGCCCATGTAGGCAAGCCCCCTGGCATCCATGGCATCCGTCTTGCTGCGCTGGCCGAGGCTCCTGATGTAGTGCTTGGCAAGCGAGGGAAGCACCACATGCACCTTCACCGGACGCTCGGACAGGAAATAGGCGAGCCTCTCATGGTACACGCCCGTGGCTTCCATCACCACGCTCATGGGAAGGGCTTCCTTGCGGTTCTTTCCCGACCATTCGGCCAGCTTCACGAAGCCTCCCTGGCTGTTGTCGAATGTCCTGCTGCTTTTATCTTGATGTGCCCCGACTGGGTGATGGCAAGGCAGCATTTGAGGAGCTTCTTGTCCACATCTATTCCTAGGCAATATTTGTCCATGGGTTCTGGATTTTTTATGGTGGATGGATGACCATATCTGCGGCCCTGTCTTTGCTCACTGGCAATTCTTGATTATACCGACCGGGGCATATCATTAGGTACTATTCTGACTCTCCGCATGATAGAGCGGTGCAGGGCTTTTCCTTGGGTCTCTGGGTCGCCATGATGCGCCCTTAGCGTCCACAATGCCTCCTGCACCGCTGGTCTTTTCCAAATAAAGATAACATGAAATATGGCTAGTCAAAAATTGTACTTTTCACTACCTCTGCAAACATATGAGCGTCCACGCTTGAACCAAATTTACACTAAGTTGACAGCATTGAGCGGACACTTGCGCTATGGTTTTTATTTTGTAAGCCTTACTGGTCTATCACTACCAACATTTGATTATCAACAACTTAATCGCATTGTTTTTTGAGGAGTCAAAAATTGAGACTTCATGTATTGCACTATTTTTAGATTTAATCAAAAACTTTATGGAAATAATTTGCCTGAATTTAATAATATTAAAGCATTGATTATCATTTGTTTAAATCATTTTTAATTCTTAATGACCAGACCATCCTTTCTTAATTTCCCCAATCAACAATTGTACTTATCTAATACGTAACTCATAATTGGGGTATATTATCCTATTCAATTTTCGCTTCTTCCAGAGGCTTATTTTCCTCCACAGGTTTTGTCTTGACTGTAATTCCCTTGAAATCCTCGTTGGCTTCAAAAGAATTTTCAGTCAGTTCATCAGACAATTCCATTCCATCAATCCGAATGCTTTCCACTTCGGGGAAACCGTGGAGAACGAGTTTGTAGGTTTTGTAGGTCTGTTGAAATTCCCCTTCTTTTGTTTGTTGGATTTGGAAGCAATCATTTTCGTTGCAAACCACGAAAGTCTTTAAGTTCTTTTTGCCTTTTGTGTATTCGTAACCTTCGCCAGCATCTTCGTAAAGAAAGCTAGTGTGTTCATTATCAGAATGATAGACATGCAAAGTCATCTGCTCAATCGGCTTTTCGCCCACATATTGCATTACGGGTGCGAATGGCAAAACTGTTCCTTGCCTTACAAACATCGGAATTTTATCTAGTGGAGCTTGCACCATGATTTCTTGCGAGCCAGTTGCTTTCTCATTTGTCCAGTAATTTATCCATTCCCCTTTTGGCAGATAGACTTTCCGTTCCGTGGCATTTGGAAAAAGCATAGGACAAACTAACAAATTATCGCCAAGCGTGAATTCGTCTTCTCTGTAATAAGTATCTGGGTTTTCGGACTCCAAAAAAGCCAAAGAACGCAACATGGGCGTGCCGTGAGTAATGTATTGCCAAAATGAAGTATAAATATAAGGCAACAGCTGATAGCGGAGTTCAATGAATGATTTAATGATTGGCGTATAGGTTTCTCCGAACGACCAGGGTTCTTGGTCAGAAAATTTTGTGCCATCGTTTCTATTTGCTTCTACTGCTTTCTTGTCAATTGCTCCAGAACCAGTCAAATTGTCGCCCATGGAATGCACTCGGAAAAACGGGTGGAAAATTCCCAACTGAATCCACCGAGTGAAAAGCTCGCCCGAGGGAATCCCATCGAAGCCACCAATATCTGTGCCGATGAATGACATGCCAGAAACGCTCAAACGCTGACATTGCGTGTTGGCAATTCGGAGGTGTTCCCAAGTTGCCTGATTGTCGCCCGTCCAGCCCAAAGCATAGCGTTGTGCGCCCGAGTAAATTGCCCGAGTAATTAAAAACGGTCTGTTTGGGTAAACATGTTCCTTAATTCCATCGAAGCTGGCTCTTGCCATTTGCATTCCGTAAATATTGTGCGCCTTTCTATGACTGCAAGGGTTTCCATCATAATCGTGGCGGGCATCCATGTAGATAGTTTTCTCGTCTCGGTCGAAAACCGCTGGCTCATTCATATCGTTCCAGAAACCTGCTACGCCATCTTTTCGGAGCAAATCTTTGTATAAATCTGCCCACCAATCTCGCACTTCGGGTTTGGTATAATCTGGGAAATGGCATTGTCCTGGCCAAACTTCTCCTTTCAGCAAATCGCCATCTTGCCTTTTTACGAAATAGTCATTTTCAACTCCTTCATTATAAACAAAATATTCTGGGTCTATTTTGATTCCTGGGTCAATCATCACGATGGTTTTGAAGCCCTCTTCTGCCAATTCCTCAATCATTTTGGCAGGTTTCGGAAACTTCTCTTTGTCCCAAGTGAAGCATTTATAATCTTCCATGTAATCAATATCCAGATAGATACAATCGCACGGAATCTGCTCATCACGGAAGCGTTTAGTGATTCTTTTCACTTCCGACTCGGGGTAATAACTCCACTTGCATTGATGGAAACCCAATGCCCAAAGTGGTGGGAGTTCGGGAACACCAGTCAATTTCGTGTAATTTTCGCCTACGTTCAACATCGTTTCCCCATAGAAGAAATAGTAGTCCATTTCTCCACCATTTGCCCAAAAACTGCAAACATGTGGGTTTTCGTGCCCAAAATCGAAGAAGGTTCTAAAAGTATTGTCGAAGAAAATGCCACAATGCCCTTCGTTGTGGAGTGAGTAGTAGAAAGGAATGTTTTTATAAAGCGGGTCTGTCTGCGGGCCCGAATCCGAACGCATCGGTTGACCAGTTTTGGAAACGCTTCCCACGCAAATTCAGCCGGCTAGATTTGTCTCCTAATCCATAAAAGTTCTCTTGGTCTTTGACCTTCTTGCTCATTTGCACAATGTAGCCACCGTGTTGCTTGTTGTCCTCCCAATGGAATCCCTTATCGTTATCTTCCATCAGAATATTTCCCTCCTTGTCGCTGATGACTGCCCGCAAACCTTCGTTATAAATCTTGCAATCTACTCTTTCAGTCTGGATTTCTATGTACTCCTCCTCCTCTACAATTCTGATTGAGTTGACTTTTCCCTCAAACCTATCATCTATGGCATAGGAAAAATCGCTTCGGAAAACACCATCTGGGGAGTATCTGAATCGGATAATCTCATCGGAAAGTACGTAGAGTTGGAGTGCAGTTTGATTGTCGCATCGGAAAGTGATGAGGTTTTCTTCCTGTTCGTGGCTAATTGTTTTCCCGGGAAAAAATTCGTGGTGTTGACCGTAACCCATATTTGCTGTGAATTGGTTGGAAATAGGATGGTAAATTTGCAAAACGATTATTGGAATGCAAAAAATCCTATTCAAAGATTCATAAAGGAACAGCTTTTTGAAACGAAGGTTCGGAAGATGTAGGGTTTTGTTTGCGCAAAGGTTTGCAAACTTGTTAAACCCAAAAAATTAGATTAAATAAATGCGCTTTTACACAATAGATTGATTTCCTGTATTTTTTCAATTAGGTTAAGTACCCCAATTATGAGTTATGTATTTGATAAGTACAATTATTGATTGGGGAAATTAAGAATTAAGAATTAAAAATGAAGAATTAAGAATGATTTAAGTATTTGGTAATCAGTATTTTGATTTTATGAGTTCCGTTAAATTATTGTCATATAATTTTTGATTAAATCTATAAAAAGTAAAATATAGCAAATCTTGATTTTTGACTACTCTAAAAATAACACGGCTAACTATCTGAACAACAAAGGTTTAAACCCATTATTCGGGTTAAGTACAAGTAAAAAATAGAAAGATAGCAAAACGGTTGGGTAGAGTAATAAGCACGTCATGCTATTTATTATAGATAACTGATTTAACTTTGCATACTTTCCTTATGGAATAATGCTCCTGAATAGTTGCGGTTAGGGAAAACCGCACTACGGTATGCAAAGTCAAGGCATTTATCTATATTTTTGTATTTCTCTCTAAATGAGCTTGTTGAGAACTCAAAAGGAAAATACTTAGCAGTTCCCGCTTTAGATTTTCAGCACAAAAAAGTTGCTTTTTAATAAAAAACTACGAGTATAAAGTGTTTTTATTGACGTTTTCCGTGTTAATCCGTGTGCGAAGCCCGTGTATTCTGAAAGAATCCGTGTTCCAATCACGCTAGAACGTCAAAATTAAAGACCAAAACCATGCTACATGACAATTTTTCTCAATAGCTTAAATTTCAGCTTTTCTACCTCCCCTAACCCCTCCAAAAAGAGGGGGATTTAGCTCCCACCCCTTTTAGGGCAGGGGTGGGATGTGGTAAAATAGTGGCTTTCAAAAATTGTCATGTAGTGGACCAAAACCTTAGAAATATAAAGATTAAGACTGATTTAATTCTAAAGCGGGAACTGCTGGAAAATATTTAAGCCAAACAAATATTTTCTGTATTATTGATGAACAATTCCGATAGGAAATCATTTTTCTAGTAAGACTTTAATCTATTGGTTGGAGTTTTCATTTACCAAACACTCATGCAACATGAAAGCAACTCAAAACGCTGTGAACAACCAGTTTGAAATAAAGGCAGATGAGGGTTTGGCAGTATTGCAATATAAACTCCATCGAGGCTCAATGTACATTATGCACACCAAAGTACCCGAAGCTCTTTCTGGGCAGGGAATTGGTTCGCAACTTGCGGAAACGGCTTTGGAATATGCCAAATCCGAGGAATTACCCGTTTTGGTTTATTGTTCGTTTGTGAGAGATTATGTGGAGAAAAATCCACAATATAAATCTTTGGTCGTAGAGAAACCTGCATAAGCTCATTAAGAGCATGTTTGAATCGACTTATTTTTGGTTTCTACGACTTTTCAAAAATGCTTTCTTCGTTATTTTCTCCCCACATAGCTTTGGCTATGTGTTTCTAAAATGCCTAGAAAGCCTGTTTTGAAAAGCTCGTAAAATTCCCAAAAAATCAATCCAGACATACTCTAAGTAAAATCTAAATCAATTTTTTACCACAAAAACTACAGAAAATGGAAAGTTACGACACATTATCACAGGCGACTACCGCTTTGAAAAAACAAGGCTACAAGATTGATTTCGATTTTAAAGAAGGCAAACTTCAAGATGTCAACTCTAAAGAAGAGTATGAATCCAGCAAATTTCATATTGTGAAACTATTCAGGTTTGAGGGAATGACGAATCCTTCAGATATGTCGATAGTTTATGCTATTTCCACAGCGGATGGAGAAAAGAATAAAGGTCTGTTGATTGATGCCTACGGAACTTATTCGGATGATGACTCTGCCGAAGCATTGAAAAAGATGGTTCGGGAACATGGCAACAGAAGAGACAGCTAATTTCAACCACAAATAGAAAGTAATAATAATGAAATCAAACAATAAAGTAGCACATTCTATACTGAAAGTTTTGGACGAAAGATGGAGTCCTAGGGCTTTTCAGAAGGGCAAAACAATATCGGAAGCGCAAATCAAGCAACTTTTTGAAGCGGCACGTTGGGCGCCTTCCAGCTATAACGAACAACCTTGGCGATACGTTTATGCTTCGAGCGAGCAACCTGAGCAATTCAAGAAATTGTACGATTGCATGAATGAGTTCAACCAAAAATGGGCAGGAAATGCCAGCCTACTCATCATTGCCTTGGCTTATACCAAAATGGGAAATGGAGACCCGAACCGTCATTCTTTTCACGATACGGGAGCTGCCAACCTATCAATTGCTTTGCAGGCACAAGAGTTGGGGTTATTTGCGCACCAGATGGCTGGCTACGAAGAAGATAAAATAAATAGCTTGTTGGATTTAGATGAGCATGTGGAAATCGTGGATATGATTGCCATTGGCTACAAAGCCGACAAAAGTATTCTTCCGGAAGGAATGCGAGAGAAAGAACAGCCTAAAAAAGAAAGAAACTTACAGGAAGAATTTGCAAAAAGGGTTGGCTAGTTTGAAGAAGAATCCATAACAGTATTTTTTTTAAGCCAAACCAAAAAGCCTTTGATTCATTGAATCAAAGGCTTTTCTAGTTATATTTATTTACTCAATATCCATACTTCTCTTCCCACAGAAATTTCAATCTTTTCCGCATTTCGTTTTCCCTTGCGTTGTTGCTGGGTTCATAGAATTTTTGCCCATCAATTTCATTGGGCAAAAAATTCTGCTTGGCGAAATTATTATCGTAATTATGGGAATATTTGTAGCCTTTTCCGTAGCCGTCTTTCTTCATCAGGCTGGTTTGTGCATTTCGTAAAGAAAGCGGAACGGGCAGGTTTCCAGTTTCACGAACGAACTTTCTGGCCTGTTTAATTGCCAAGTAAGAGGCATTGCTTTTGGGAGAACTTGCTAAATAAACCGCCACCTGCGAGAGAATGATTTCCGATTCGGGCATTCCCACAAAAGTTACCGATTGGAAAGCGTTTGTTGCCATGACCAAAGCAGTTGGGTTGGCATTTCCAATATCTTCTGAAGCCATAATGAGCATTCTGCGAGCAATGAACTTTGGGTCTTCGCCACCTTCGAGCATTCTCGCCATCCAGTAAACGGCCGCATTCGGGTCGCTCCCTCGCAAAGATTTAACGAATGCAGAAATTATATCGTAATGCTGTTCGCCAGATTTATCGTACAGAACAGTCTTTCGCTGTGCCGAAGAAGTTACCAATTCATTTGTGATAATTACACTTTCGGATTCCGCAGAAGCGACTACCAAATCCAGCAAATTCAGCAAACGCCTAGCATCGCCATCGGCAAGGTTGAAAAGTGCTTCGGTTTCTTGGAGTTCGATTTGGTAATTCTGCAACACTTCATCTGTGGCAATGGCTTGCTCCAATAACTCCACCAATTCTTCTTTGTTGAAAGCTTTGAGCGTGTACATCTGGCATCGGGAAAGCAAAGCGGCAT
This sequence comes from uncultured Cytophagales bacterium, assembly GCA_963729615.1. Lineage (GTDB taxonomy): Bacteria > Bacteroidota > Bacteroidia > Cytophagales > Flammeovirgaceae > JBLIFI01. The sequence continues at coordinate 249,852 of CAVSOI010000003.1, read as the reverse complement.
TTACCTCGAAAGAGGGGTTTTCCGTAGTGGCACCGATCAAGGTAATCACGCCCGTTTCTACCGCTCCGAGCAAAGCATCTTGCTGGGATTTGTTGAATCGGTGGATTTCATCAATAAAAAGGATGGAGCCAGGTCGGGTTCTAGCTCGGGCAATTACTTCCCGCACTTCTTTCACGCCAGAACTGATTGCGCTCAAAGTAGTAAATGGCTTTCCCGCTTTTTCGGCAATGATTTGGGCAATAGTTGTTTTCCCAACGCCAGGAGGTCCCCAAAGAATCATAGATGGCACTCGCTGGTTCGCCAACATTCTGCGGATTACGCCATTCGGTCCGAGCAAATGCTTTTGCCCAATAAAAGTTTCCAAAGTGTTCGGTCGAATTCGTTCGGAAAGGGGAATGTTTGTTTGAAGCATTGATTATGGTTTTAACATTGAGTGGTCTAACCTTTAACATAGAAAAGTCCTTTCTCTCAATTTCCATCGAAAGAAAGGACTTCTCAACTTTATATACGAATACTATAATATTCAATTGCCAAAAATCGTATTTTTGATAACTGATAACTGCAATATTACCTTCTTCCAGACAAAAGGCTCACATAATATAGCATGGTAACAACCGCACCAATTGCCGCCACTACATAAGTCATGGCCGCCCACCAAAGTGCATCTTTTGACATGGCAAGTTCTTCACGATTTACAATTCGGTTGTTGTCAATCCAAGCCAAAGCTCTTTTGCTGGCATCAAATTCTACGGGCAACGTAACTAAAGCGAATAGTGCTAATCCGCCATAGGCAATACATAAACCAACAATTACCCAATAGTAAGGCAACAAACCGAACATTACTCCACCAATACCAATCAGAAATAGAACATTTATTAATTTTGCGCTGATATTCTGAACGGGAACAAGTGCCGAGCGAACCTTCAAAGGTGTGTAAGCTTGTGCATGTTGCAAAGCGTGCCCGCATTCGTGAGCGGCAACGGCAGCCGAAGCCGCATTTCTTCCGTGGTAAACTCCTTCGCTTAGGTTTACGGTTTTGTGAGTCGGATGATAATGGTCGGTCAGTGTGCCAGGAACTGCCGTCACTTGCACATCGTAGATATTATTATCTCGCAACATTTTTTGCGCAATCTCCGCTCCACTCATTCCCGAAGCAAGCGGAATTTGCGAGTATTTCTTAAACTTGTTTTTCAATTTCATTCGTACTAAACCTCCAATCAAGGCAAATACGCCAAATATTACCCAAATCCACATAATTTTATCTGTTTAAATGTTTTTAAATCTGACTTCTTATTTAATAGAGATTACGAACACTAATTTATTATAGAGCCTTACCACTCAGAGGGTCTATGACCACTCCAAGGGAATTCATTTCTTCTGTTCATAAACTCTAATATACTAACTCTTTACCATACAATTTGATTAGCTAAATTTATGCAAATGGGACATCAAATGACAAAATTGCTTATTTTGTGAGTTTGGTTGTGGATTTTTATGCTAAAAAGTCATTCTACATTTACAAGGTTAAGCAGTGTTAAGTCTGGCGAAATGAGAATTACGCTTCTTATTTTTGTGGAAACCAATGTGGAGAGCTGATGAGCAAGCATACCATAAAATTGATAATTGCCCTGATGGGAGTTTCCTTGTTCGGATTGATTTTCCTGCAAGCTTTTTGGGTGCTGAGAGATTTCCGATTGGCGGAGCAGAATTTCGATAGAAATGCAAAATTTGCCATCAATCGGGTGGTAGAAAGATTTCTGGAGAAGCAAATCACTTCGGAAAACCATTTTTCATTCTCGTCTAATTACTCTTCTTTCTCGGTGGATTCTGTCAGCAAATTACTGAAAATTCAATCTTTTGACTCCAACCAAAACGGCTCGTCAAATTTCAAAATCAAGACAAACTCCACGGTTATCCGCACTACGAATTTTGATAAGATTCGTGAAATTGATTTCCAGAAAATCCGAGATTCTAGCAACGTAACAATTATAATGAAATCAAATGCTGGGGTTGGCAAAAGCGTTGATTTGGTGGAAACCGCCAAATCAATTGAACATTTTGCCGAAGACTCTTTACAATGGAAACGGATAATAAGTTCCGAACCGCAATGGAATCGAAAAATGTATAGCAAGCTACATTCGTTTAGGAAACCCGTTCCCTACCAATTACTTGATACACTTCTGAAAGAGGAATTGGCGAGCCAGGGTTTGGAAATGTATTTTGAGCTGATGGTTTGGGATAATAATTCCAATCAGTCAGTTTATAAAAATGGGGAATTTGAAGAAAAGCAAGAAGCCAATTTAGGATTTACCATTCCGATTATTGGAATCAGAAAAACAACTGAGCAGAATTTGCTTTGGGTGGATTTCCCAACCAAGCAAGCCTTTGTGTGGCAGGAAGTTGCCTCCATATCAATCGCTTCTATTTTACTGATTTCCGTGGTTTCCTTGTGTTTTTGGTTTGCCATTCGCACTATTCTGAACCAAAAAAAGCTTTCTGAAATGAAGAATGACTTTATCAATAACATGACGCACGAGTTCAAAACGCCAATTAGCAATGTGGGTTTGGCTTTGGAGGGAATGCAAAATTTCGGGATGATGCAAAATCCAGCCAATGCCGAAAAATATTTGAAGATTGCCAAGAAGGAGAATTCGAGATTGGGAAACCAAGTGGAAAAAGTATTGCAAATCGCTGTTTTGGAAAAAGACAATTTCCAGCTCAATTTTAAAGAAGTGAACTTACATTCAATCATTTCCGAGGTTGCCGAACGCTTCAAAATCCAACTGGCAGAACAATCAGGCTCGCTCCAATTGGAACTGAATGCAGAAAATGATTTGTTGCAAGCAGATGAAATCCATCTTTCCAATTTGATTTCCAATCTGATTGATAACGCCCTCAAATATTCTAAAGAAAAACCTGAAATTATAATCCAAACGGCAAACATGACAGACAGAATTACGCTTGCCGTGATTGATAGAGGAATTGGAATTCCGAAAAACCAGTTGAATCAAATCTTCGAGAAATTCCATAGGGTTTCTACGGGCAATCTGCACAACGTGAAAGGTTTCGGGCTTGGATTGAGCTACGTTTCGGAGATTATTAGCAAACATAATGGCTCAATTCAAGTAAAAAGTGAGTTGGGAAAAGGGAGCGAGTTTGAAATATTTTTGCCATTTGAACAGCAATAGATAAGTAGCAAGACACAAGTATCGTGTATCAAGAAAGTAAATTAGGAATTAGGGTTTATGGGTTGTCTGACAAATTTTGTAGTTTTTCGGAAACAGTAAATACCAATACACATTTTCTGCGCCAAAAGCGCAGAAAATGCGCTCTTCTCCTTCAAGCGTCCTCGCTTGAACCAAATTTGCACTAAGTTGACAGCATTGAGCGTCCGCTGGGCGGCACTCCGCTTGTGCCGAATTATCCATAGAGTAGCCTTACCTCTTTCACACTACCAAAAAATGATTCAATCCGTACTTTTCCAAAAAAAAAATCAAATCCATAATCCAACCCTTTTAATCGGCTCTTCTCGAATTTTAAGGAAATGAGACCTCGGATATGGTTACTGACCTTCCCGATAGTTGACTTGAGCTTCAGAACTTGCTGATTTCCTTAAAATCCATAATCCAACCTTTTAATCTAACTACAAATACGCTAAATTCGCACATTCAAAATACTGCAATCGTTTGAAGATTCTTGTGGCAAAATCCAAACAGAAATTTGAAACAGATTGTATTTGGAGTGAAAAGATTTCATTAAGCTAAAAATAAAATATAACATGAATTTCGAATTTACAGAAGAGCAGTTGGCAGTGCGAGATGCGGCCAGAGATTTTGCCCAGTCAGAATTGTGGGATGGTGTGATTGAGCGTGATGATGCGCAGGCTTACCCAACTGAGCAAATCAAGAAATTAGGAGAACTTGGTTTCTTGGGAATGATGGTTGACCCAAAATATGGTGGAGGCGGCATGGACACGGTTTCCTACGTGTTGGCAATGGAAGAGATTTCCAAAGTCGATTCTTCTTGTTCGGTAATCATGTCTGTGAACAACTCTTTGGTGTGCTGGGGAATTGAGAAATACGGAACGGAAGCGCAGAAACAAAAATATTTGCCAAAATTGGCTTCGGGCGAACACATTGGCGCATTCTGCTTGTCAGAGCCGGAAGCAGGAAGCGATGCGACTTCACAGCAGACTACTGCCGAAGATATGGGCGACCATTATTTGCTGAACGGAACGAAAAACTGGATTACGAATGGCGGAACGGCTTCTATCTATTTGGTAATTGCACAAACTGACCGAGAGAAAAAACACAAAGGCATCAATTGCCTAATTGTAGAGAAAGGCGCAGAAGGTTTTGTGGTTGGGAAGAAAGAAGACAAACTCGGAATTCGTTCATCTGATACGCATTCTTTGATGTTTACCGATGTGAAAGTTCCGAAAGAAAACAGGATTGGAGAAGATGGATTCGGCTTTTCATTTGCCATGTCAACCTTAAATGGTGGCAGAATTGGAATTGCCGCACAAGCCCTCGGAATCGCTTCTGGAGCCTATGAATTGGCAATGAAATATTCTACACAACGAAAAGCATTCGGCAAGGAAATCCACAAACACCAAGCAATTGCCTTCAAATTGGCAGATATGGCTACGGAAATTGAAGCGGCTCGTTTGCTTTGTTTGAAAGCCGCTTTCTTGAAAGACCAACATAAAGATTTCTCAAGATTCTCTGCCATGGCGAAAGTTTTCTCTTCGGAAGTTGCCATGAAAACCACGGTAGAAGCTGTTCAGGTTCACGGAGGTTATGGTTTTGTAAAAGAATACCATGTAGAGCGATTGATGCGTGATGCAAAAATCACTCAGATTTACGAAGGGACTTCTGAAATCCAACGCATTGTAATTTCCCGCTCAATTTTGAAGGAATTTATGGACAAAGTAGGCTCTTAAAAGTCTGAAGTCGAAAGTCTTTAGTCGAAAGTATAAAATACAGAAAGGTTTGAAAGTATAAACTTTCAAACCTTTCCCTTTTCTTGCTACCTGATACTTTCTACTTGATACTTCTATGCCACTCTTCTGATTATCCAAATAATGAGTGCCATTAGAAAAACCAAAATGGAAATCTTGTTGATTCCGTGCATCATTCGGATATTGAAATTGGGCTTCTTGCCCGTTTTACCTCGGAAGAAATATTGGAAAATTTCTCCGAACCCGAAATAATCTTTGATTGTATTCTTTTCTCTGGGTTGTTTGTGCTGTTGTTCTTGTTCTGCCATGGTATTTGTGGTTTTTGTTTTGCCACATTCATAACATTGCTCTACTGAAAAAGTTTGGTTCTCCCTTTCAAATCCTTAAAAACTCAATAAAGTAATTACTGCCTCTCCGTTTTTCAGAATATTCACAATATAAAGTTCCCCATAGGCATCGTCAGGGAACTGCTCATATTCCTCCGCGCCCAAAAGCATATTTAGCATCATTGGGATTGTATTGGAATGCCCCACAATCAGCACATTCCTGCCTTTATGGTTTCCCATAATTTCATCCAAAGTAGCTTTCCCATCCATTGGACTGTAATAATTTGGCTGAATCATTTTTGCGTGCGCCACTGGCTGAATGGTTTGGACAGTTCTGTTGAAATTGGTCGTGTAAATGGCAGAAAAATCTACATTGTGCAATACATACTGCAACCGCTCGGCCCTTTCTGCACCTTCATCTGTCAGGTTCGGGTTTTTATCATCATCCAAGTCTTTTTCGGCATGTCTCACAAAGAAAAGTGTAGTTACTGCTCTATCTTGGGCTTGCAGAACCCCAATTTCTGTCACTAAAATAAGGGCAAAAAGGTAAGTAAAGATTTTTGCTTTCATCATATTATTATGTTGAATGAGAAGATTCAGAAGTTATTTGAAAACTTTGGTGCATTGAATTCTAGCTTAAAATTTTGATGCACCAGTTTAATACATTTCATCAAAAATAAGCGAACAAATCTATGATTGCCTACTTTAATCAATGGTTTAACATTTAGTTATTGAATTTCAGTTTCTATATCTAAAAGAGTTTACTATTTACCTGAAAAATGTTCTTAAAAATTTGATTATCAGTAAGTTAACTGTATTTTTTTTAGTATAGTCAAAAATCAAGATTTAATGTATTGCACTATTTTTAGATTTAATTAAAAACTGTATGTCAATATTTTGACTAAATAAAATAATACTAAGTTGTTGATTGACAATTACTTAATTAAGTATTCATTCTTAATTCTTCATGGCCAGGCCGCCCTGTCTTAATTTCCCCAATCTTGCCGTTGTTGGTCTTAGCAATAAATATCATAAGTTTTTGCACTTAGCATTACATTTTTTTTTAAAATAAATGTGCGTTCATAAATAATTTGCGAGACCAACAACTGTTTTTATTAAGTAACGATTTTGTTTAGATTTTCATTGGCAAAAAAAGGCTTAAATTAGATGCGGTTGCCCTGAGGCCGCCCTGTCTTAATTTCCCCAATCAATAATTGCACTTATCAAATACAGGTGCAATAAACTGGTAAGGCCAACAAAATAACAACCATAGCGCAAGCGTCTGCTGGACGGCACTCCACTTGTGCCGAATTATCCATAGAGTAGCCTTACCTCTTTCACACTACCCAAATACATAACTCATAATTGGGGTTATTCATAAATTGCAAGTCGTTCTATTTTTTTCAATAGTTTCTCAAATATAGTAATATTTATTTGTGGGTTCATCAAAGTCATTCGCAAATAGACAACTCCATCCAATTGAGTTTGCACAATATAAAACTCCCCACTTTCCACAATTTCCCTGCGAATTTTTTTATTCAGCTCGTTGAGGTCTTCATCAGAACTTGCCAAGTTGAAGAATCGGAAACAGAGAATATTGCTTTGTGGCTCAATTGCCAACTCTAAGTTCAGGTTGGATTTTATGTGTTCGGCAAACTCCCGAGCCAAATCGTGCGTATGAGTAATGAAATCATCGAATAATTGCTCTCCATACATTTTGAGCGTAAGGTAGATTTTTAAGCCCATCATTTTCTTTGTGCATTCCACCGTCCTGCTTGCCAAATCGAACCAGTTACTTTCCGATTCTTCCAACAAATAAGAAGCTTTCTGTGCAAAAGTCTTGTGCGAATCTAGCTCATTTTTGAAAACTACCGCAGTGGTCAGAGCAGGCATCAAAAGCATTTTGTGGAAATCAATAATTACCGAATCCGCTCGCTCAATTCCCGAAACCAAATGCTTGTATTTCTCAGAAAGTGCCACTGCGCTTCCGTGTGCGCCATCTACATGAAACCATATCTCGTTTTTGGCACAGAAATCGGCAATTTCCGAAAGCGGGTCGTAGCTTCCCGTAGAGGTTGTGCAAGCACTCCCGACAATGGCAAAAACTAGTTTTCCTGCGGAGATTGCTTCTTCATATTTCCTCTCCAAAGCATTCATATCCATTTGCCTTTTGGAGTTGGCAGGAACGAGAATCACGCCATCGTCTCCCAAACCCATGATTTTTGCCGACCGAGCCACACAATAATGCGCCTCTTCGGAAACCATAATTGCCAATTGAGGGACTTTTTTCAAGCCTTCTTGCCATGAATTCTGCACTTTCGCTTGCCGAGCGCAAAGCAAAGCTGTCAAATTCCCCAAAGAACCGCCCGAAACCAACAATCCGCCCGCTTTCTCATCCATTCCGAATTTCTTGGCAATCCAATTGCAGACAATTCGCTCAATTGCCGTGCTTGCAGGTCCCATTTCGTAAATCGCCATTCCATTGTTCAGAAAAGCCGATAAAGTTTCTGCCAAAACTGCCATCGGAATTGGCGGAACTACCTGATGCCCAGCATAATGCGGATGATGAATATGGTTGGATTGGGAAAGAATCTGCTTAAAAAACTCGGTCGGATTCGTCTCGGACAGATTCGTCTCGGACGGATTCGTCTTGTTTGGAGATTCAAAGTCAGCTTCCCATTCTGCCAGCATTTCGTTCGGAGTGCTTTTAGGTAAAATCGGCATCGGCTTTTCTTTCTCGCAATCCTCCAAATAATCTGCCAAGAGATTGACCAATTCCACTCCTTTTTCTCGGAAATCGGTCGGATTATATGCTTTGTTAATTGATTCGAGTGGTGTTTTCATTTAATAAGTATGAGCTGAATTTGAGTAAATTAGAATTCATGAACACTAAATTATTATAACAACCGCAGACTGGCTGAGGTCTGCCGACACCGCCAACTACTCAGCTATTTTATGTTCATATATTGACTTGCAGTCTTTTCCTAAAGAAAAAACTCTATTGGTAATCGCTAGAAATGTAAATAGTTTTGTTCAAGATTAAAGAAATCAACTTAATTTACCGAATGGAACAATCAGATCAAGTACCATACAATCCAGATTTGCTCGAATATATCTACAGTTTTCTTACCGATGAGCGAAAAGATGCTTTTGAACGAGTTCTGAAAGACCGAACAAACTATGCTACTGTTGTTTTGGAAAACATTTACAAATCCCAAAACGCCAGTGCCATTCTCAGAACTGCCGAGTGTTTCGGAATCCAACAGATTCATTACGTTTTGGAGAAATATGGCAACTACGATGTCAACTACAAAGTGGTAAAAGGAGCAGACAAGTGGATGACAATTAAACATGCTTTCGGTTTGGAAAAAGGATTCAACGAGTTGAAAGCGCAAGGTTTCCGTTTGGTTGCCACCTCGCCTTATGCCACTCAAACATTAGATGATTTAGATATTTCCCAGAAAACAGCATTTATTTTCGGAGAAGAACGGTTCGGATTGAGCGATAAGGCATTGGAACTGGTAGATGAGACGATTTCAATTCCCATGTTCGGCTTCACAGACAGTTTCAATATTTCCGTAAGTGCAGGAGTTTGTTTGAGTTCCTTCCTCACCAAATTGCGCAAATCGGAAGGAATCAATTGGCAACTTTCCGAATCCGAAAAGAACGAATTACGCATGGAATGGGCATTGAAAAGCATTAAGAACCCAGAAAATTATGTTCAAAGGTTTTTGGAGGAACGAGGGGAATAGCTTGAGTTACGATTTCAGACGTACAATTTCTTCTGCCACTCAAAGACACAAAATTTTGGTTGGATTTCGCAACTGCGCTAATTGATGAGAAGGAATTAGGCTTGTGAATAATTGGAACCCAATTTCTTCGAGTCAGTTCCGCTCATTTTGGGGTAATTCTTTCGAGTTTTAAACTAGCTTTTAGACCTGCCAAGTTTGCGAAGGTCGCCCCCGAAAAACTTGGCAGGTCTTTTTTGTGATAAGCCCCAAAATAAATGCGGTTTCAGTAAAAAGGCATCAGAGATGCGAAGTTAGGTTACGGTGCGCAATGGAATTGCGACCGAGCAGACCCAAGTCTGAAGACTTGATAGATTTTCAGACACAAGTGCGCTACGCTAACACTTGCGCCAGTTGGGTTTTTATAAAAAATCATTGTATGTGCGTAATTTAAGAATACCAAAAAACTGCGGAAATGTCGAAGGTTTTGCTCTTGGCGAAGGATAAGGATATTCAAGACCCGACTATTTTGAGACAGACGTAGGATTTTGCTATGTAGGAATGCTGCATGCAACGTCCTTACTTTTTCAAGTTTTTTTTGGTTGGAGTCAGTAGATTGAAATGTGATTGCGGTGGAAAACTAGTATTTTGTTGGGAATATTTCAGAGCGTAAATAGCTTACGGTTTGCGAATAGAGGTTTGTAGGAACGAGATAAATAGTTAATTTTCTCTATTTACTTCTTGTTATTAAACTATCCTCAATATTTTCGTGAGATTTGAGGAGTAAAAAGTTAACCCTTTCTAAAATGTCTATATACCAATTAAATAAAGAGTATTTGTCTGTTATGGAAGAACCTCAGTTACAACTCTTTGAAGAAGAGTTTAGCCGAGTTTCTGACGAGAAAATTGAGATAGACTATTCTCATTGCGGATATTCTGTTAATAATGATGCTGAAAAGGTCATAGATAGCAAAATTCAAACGATTGGCTTCTTCTCTGGAGCTGGAGGTTTGGATATCGGAGCACAATTAGCTGGAAGTAAAGTGATTTCTAGTTTAGATTTCGATAAGGATAGTGTAGCGACAATGAAAGCAAATAATTATTTCAATCATACACAACACTTTCATAAAGATATAAAACAAGTAAATGCTTCTACTTATAGTTCGATTTTAAAAGATAACAATCCTGAAAAACTCATATTAGTTGGAGGTCCGCCATGCCAACCTTTTTCTAAAGCGGGTTATTGGGTCAAACATGAGAATAGACTTGGGAGTGAAGACCCAAGAAATATGATTGGGAATTATTTGAAAATAATTTCCGAGCTTAAACCTGATGGTTTTCTGCTAGAAAATGTAGAAAGTTTACTACATCCTAAAAATGTAGATGCAGTTGCAAGTTTAAAAGAGTCCATTGACAAGTTGGGATATAACTTTATTGTTTACAGAGCCAATTCAGCGGATTTCGGAGTTCCACAGAAAAGAAAGAGAGTTTTCTTTATTGCAAGTAAGAAGAAGATTACTCATGCTCCAGAAGCCACACATGGAAATAGAAAGCAGATTCTAGCAAACCCCAATTTAAAATCATACGAAAGAGTCATTGATTGGATTGGGAAGTATGATGAAAGTAAATATAGCGATGATTACGATTCTATTGACGGCAAATATAAAGATGATTTGTTGGCGGTTCCTCCTGGCAAAAACTATATTGCTCTGACAGAAAAGCATGGTTATCCAAACCCAAAATTTATTGCTGGCAAAAGGTATTGGAGTTTCTTATTAAAGTTGCATCCTAATTTGCCATCATGGACTATAATTGCTTCTCCCGGTCATTGGGAAGGCCCATTTCATTGGACTGGAAGACGATTAAGATTAAAAGAATTAGGGGCTATTCAGACTTTTCCAGAAGATTATCATTTTGTGGGAAGTCGAAGGTCTATTCATAAGCAAATTGGCAATGCAGTTCCGCCTTTGATGGGGAAAGCAATGGTAGAATGTCTAATAAAAAATGTATAGTCTTGGGTAAAATTATAAGTTTATTTTCGGGTTGTGGAGGTTTGGATTTAGGTTTTAAAAAAGCTGGATTTGAGACTGTTTTGGCAACAGATGTATGGGACAAAGCTTGTAATACATTGATTCATAATAAAATAGCCAAAAAAGTAATAAATGAAGACATTAGAAAATTAGATTTCAAACAATATCTAGGAAAAATTGATGGTATTATTGGCGGCCCGCCTTGCCCTCCTTTTAGTCAAGCAAGGCATTATCTTCAAGATAAAAAAAGTGGATTTGAGGATGAGAAAGCTGGGTTTGCTGTTCCTGAATTTTTCAGAGTTGTTGATGAGGTGAAGCCAACATTTTTTCTATTCGAGAATGTTGATGGATTTATGTATAAAACTCACAAGGATGCGCTAGAGTTTTTAGAATTGAAATCTGCTGAATTAGGCTATAATACTACTTACAAAGTTGTGAATTCAGCAAATTATGGAATACCTCAAACAAGAAAAAGATTTATCTGTGTAGGAGTGAAAAAGGAACTCGACAAATTTGAATTCCCAAAGGAAACTCACGAAAACCCAGAAAAGAAAAAAGATAATAAAATTGATTGGGTAACTACACAAGATGTTTTGAATGACTTTGATACAATAACTGAAGAAGAAGCAAAGCAAAATCCAGGTTCAAAACATAGTCATCTTCTCAAAGATATTCCTCCAGGAGGAAATTATTTGTTTTATACTGAAAAAAAAGGGCATCCTAATCCTTTATTCAAATGGAAATCTAGGTATTGGACTTTCTTGTTGAAATTATCTCCTAACAGACCTTCTTGGACTATTCAAGCAAGTTTTTCAAATAATCAAGGTCCTTTTCATTGGAGAAATAGGTATCTTAGAATAGAAGAAATAAAACGGCTACAAACTATTGATGATAATTATGAGATAGTTGGGGATTTTAAAACTCAATGGAGACAAATAGGAAATGCAGTTCCCACGCTTTTGGGTTACATCTTTGCAAAGAAAATAAAAGAGGAATACGATGAGGCATGAACTAAATACCAAAGGGAAAATAGTAGAGTATGATGGGGACACTCAAAGAATAGAAGATACAAAAGCAACTATTGAGAAATTATTTTCTCAAGGAGTTTTTACATCTAAAGTTCTCAATAGAGATGGTTCAGTATATACTTTGGAAAGAAAAAACGAAATTTCAGATATTGAAGAGATTTTTGATATTTTCTATGGAAGCATAAGAAATGAAAGTCGGAACGATAAGGAAAAAAAGATACAATTAAATGGCAAAAACCCTCTTTCGTCAGGTAATCGAGCAATTATATTAGGCTTATATTGCTTCAATTCTAATGATGATTTGACCGATTTAATATGTGCAACATGGATGATAGATAATTTGGTAAATTATGAATCCAATCCAAGTATAAGAGGAATAAATATTGACCTATTTCAGAAAGCCAAAATAGAAGGGTTTGTCAAGAATGCGTATAGAAATAATGTTGTATGTGTATTTCGTCCAGAATTTATTGATTATTATATAGCAAATCAAGATACTATACACCAAGCGGATGTTACACCAATCCAACAACCCCAAACTCCAACCTCCCCATTTTCCCACTCCACCAACAAAATATTCTTTGGTGCGCCAGGAACGGGAAAATCCCATCGGGTAAATCAGCTAATTGCAGGTAAAGAAGCGAGAACGGAACGGGTTACTTTCCATCCCGAATATGATTATTTCTCTTTTGTGGGCGGTTACAAACCTGTGAGCGAGGAAAATGAGGAGGGCAAAAGTGAAATCAGCTATAAATTCCAAGCAGAAGTTTTCACGAATTTGTATGTGAAGGCGTGGCGAAGTTTAGATGAAAAGCAAGAAGAGGATTTCTATTTGGTAATTGAGGAAATCAACCGGGGGAATTGTGCCGAGATTTTCGGAGATATTTTCCAACTGCTCGACAGGCAAGCGACTTACGCAATTTCGCCTTCTGCCGATATGCTGAAATATTTGCAATCCGAATTAGCAGAAAATGGACAAGACGGAATTGCAGGAGACAAAATGCGTTTGCCCAGCAATTTGAATATTCTCGCCACCATGAACACTTCCGACCAATCACTTTTCCCAATGGATAGTGCTTTCAAAAGGCGTTGGCAATGGGAATATGTGCCAATCTGCTACGATGAATTTTATGATTCAGCGGAGGAAAAGAGAAATGAGTCTTACGATTATGAAGTTTTTCTTGACGAGTCCACTTCTTTCCGTTGGATTGAATTCTTGAAAGTTGTGAATGAGAAGATTCGCAAAAATCCTGTTTTGGGAATGGATAAATGCTTGGGCAATTACTTCATCAAATCGGAAAATGGGGAAATCAGCTTGGAAGAATTCGTGAACAAAGCCATTTTCTACCTTTGGAATGATGTTTTCAAAGACGAAGACCGAAATTCAGAAAATATTTTTAGCTCGGGAGTTAGCTACGAGAATTTCTTCCCAATCGCCACCAATGGAAAAGAAGAAGTTGAAGGAATGTTGAAAGAGTTAAAAATTGATATAGAAAAACAGGAATCCGATGAAAATCCTGATTGAAGGAGAAAACTATCCGATTGAAGTTTTGCAAAGTCTTTTCGATGACCCGAAATTCTATTTGCAAAGTGGAATGCAGGGCAGAATTATTTCGGTGGGTTATTATCATTCCTTCGAGCGGAAAGAATTGGTTTATATGCTTCCGAAGGTTTTTATGAGAGACGGAAGCCAAACCATTTTCGGGCAAACAAGCCACGAATTACTCAATTTGAAAAGTGTTGGAAACATCAAACACGACAAAGAATTAGATTGGATTCGGCAATGTTTGGTTTATTTCTACAACAGCTTACTCGAATACCGAAGGCGTTTGGCGAACTCCCAAATTGCCGAAAACTCGCCTACTTTCCGCCTGAACTCCAACCTTGGGGAAAACGAATATTCTTATTTAGATTTACTGTTGAGTTTCGTGAATTTCTTCAAAAAGCACAGAAGTTTCATTCTCCACAAATACATAGAATCTACCTCACACCAAATCCGAAAGCCGAAATGGGCAAAAACGGTTCGGAAATCAATTCCCATTTTCAGCAATTCGGGCGCACCCATTTATTTGCAAGTCAAAAACAAACACAAGCAGGTAGATTCGGAAGAAGAATTGATTATCTATTTCCTCTCCATTCTCAACCATTTCAAAGAAGCACACGATTTACCAATCCGATTGGATAAGAATTACCAGTTATTGTTGGGAGCAAAGTTTTCAAGTTTACAGAATAATGGATTATCGAAATTAGGAAAAATCAAGTACCGCTATTTCAACGATACTTTCAAGCAAATGTATCGACTGTGCGAAATCTACTTTTCGCAATCCGACACTTCGAGCATTAAGAGAAAAAGGGAAGAATTTATTTCCACCAATAACTATAACCTCATTTTCGAGGATATGGTAGATAAGCTGTTTTCTGATGAGTTGGCGCAAGAAAACCCATCGGGAATCTCAATTTCTGACTTAAAAAACAATGACGATGGCAAAATAATCGACCACATTTACCAAGACCAATCGCTCCTAGACACCAGCAATATCTACTACATTGGCGACTCAAAATATTATAAATCACAAAATAGGGCGGGAAAAACCTCCAACTATAAGCAATTTACCTACGCCAAAAACATTATTCAGTTCAACATTGATTTACTAAACGATTCGGGAAAAGAAAACTCTAGGGAAAGTTATAACACGAGATATAGAGATGAATTGACTGAAGGTTATAACATTACGCCCAATTTCTTCATTTATGGCTATATTTTCGACAAGCAGAATTTTGATGATTCGATGATTGAGAAAAAAGGCGAACCCATCAAATCATTCCACTTCAAATATCGGCTTTTCGATAGAGATACTTTGTTTGTGCATCCTTACCAAATCAACTTCCTGTTTGTTCTGAAATCCTATTCTGCCTTTGGGGAAAGCAACATCGAACACTTTCGGACAGAAACGAAAAGGCAATTTAGGGAGAATTTCCTTTCATTTTTTGGCAATCCACAAGCCTGTGAGTTCGATTTTTTTGAGTGCGTTTTAGCTAAGGAAGGATACGAATCTTTTGTAGAGAAGAACTTTAAAGAACTGAACGGAAAAATCTATCTGACAATTGATGGAAAGTTGATTTTGGCAAAGCATAAGCAAGATTTAGAGTTTTCAGAAGGGATTTTGTCTGAGTTTCGAGAGTTGGAGGTTTATTGAAAATCCTCGCTCGGTCGCATCTTGAATGCAAGTCCAATTGAATGCAAGTCCAATTGAATGCAAGTCCAATTGAATGCAATAGCATCGGCTACCGATGCAATCTATTGAGCACCGTAACCAATATTTTCCTGCTAAGTCGCAATTCCATTGCGTACCGTAACCAAGATTTGCATCTCCGATGCCCTTATATTCGACCGAAGTAGAATATACAAATTATTGATTGGTTGCGTTTTATGTTGAGAAAAGATGATAAACACCGTTCTACAAACCACTCAATTCAACAGAAGTTGTTTCGTTTTGGATTGAGCCAGTCCCGACTTTTCTGCCAGCGTATGCCTTTCACGCTATCCATAAATGCCTCAACTCTACGAGTAGGGAATATTTGAAAGACTTATCTCTACTTTTCCCGAATCGTATTTCTGAAAAAGCACATTAAACTTACTCCTTTCCTCTGAACAATCCAGAAATGTTCAAGCCCACATTTACGGTAAACATTCGGTTTACAATTTCCACTCTCCCCTCAGGAACTTGATTTCCCGAACCGCCTGAACCTTCACTTCCGTCTAATTGAGAAGAACTCCCATCGAACAAATCAGTCAGACCATGATTGTATCTTACATTTATATCTACCACTTGGGCGATGGTTGTGCCGATTCCTAAGTTCAAACCCAACTCATTTTGGTTATAAATATCGGTAACTGTAGTTTCTTTGAAATCGCCTTTGGCAACAGCTTTCAGCATGTGTCCGAATTCTGGCCCGAACTGGAAATTGAGAAACTTGGTTGGTTTGAAAATCAGGGTAATGGGAATATTCAGGAAGTTCAAATTGGTTTCCAATTCTTTTTCTTCCGAATCAGGGTTGCCATTGTCTGTGTTTTGGACCTTGGAAACAAACCCTTCCGCAGAATACATCAGTTGAGGTTGCAAAAACAACTTATCTTTCAGCAGGCTGATTTGCGTGTAGATTCCACCATTGAAACTGGTTTTGAGCTGTTTCTCAAAATCGACCTCATTGTTGTCGTCAAATTCAACCTTGGTCATATTCAATCCGCCCGCAATTCCGAAACTGACTTTCTGTGCATAGCTCGATTCTAGGGAAAAGAAGCTTACGAGTAATAATAGTAATGTTTTTTTCATTGTATAAAGAAATTTGTTGTGAAAAATGAATAAAGAAAAGAACCTTTTTTACTCTTAGAAGCAGAAAAGGCTACATAAGTAGTACAAAGTCTTAAGTCGTCAGTCCAAAGTTGCATAAGTAGTTGATTTTCAGACAATCTAAAGACTTGAAACAGGAAAACATTTAACAACAACTACTTAATTCTACTTTAAGACTCTGGGGAAATCGTATTCATTTTGATTGTTTAAGCTGAAAAACACATCAATTACTGCACAAAAAACGAAAGTGTTCCTCGGAAATGGTCTTTTTTCCAGACCTTTCCGATGGTAAAATGAGTAGAACAAGCACAATCCAAACAAAAAAAATTAGAGTCTTAAAGTAGAATTAAGGAACGGAAATTAAATAAAGTGCTACTTTTTATCTCGTTTCTTTTTGACCTATTCTTCGTTAAAAAAGTTTGCCATAGCGGTGCTATGCCAAACTTTTTTGCCTAGACTAGCTCTAAAAATAAACTTCAATAAAATAGTAGTTTATTTATTTCCCGTTCCTAAGTCAATTTTGTCTTGTTACAAGTTTACAAAAATGACTTCAATCCAAAAAAAAGATGTTTTGAAACAGCCTATTTTTGTTCTGAACTATAAATGAAATGTGAATGGTTTGTAGTTAGCCTCAACCTTTGAACTCCATCCCGAACTTGCCAGCCACTTCTTTCAAATCATTCACAATGGGCAAAAGCAAATCGATTCCCTCTTTTTTTCTTTTGGCAGTCATCTCCAATTCTGGGTCGCCAGGAATATATACTTTTGGTTGCCCTTCGGCAGTTTTTGCCTCTCGGAATCGGGTAATCCAATTGTCCATGTGGCTTTTAAATTCGCTGGCAGGGCGGAAAGCATCTACTCGCATTGCACCCAAAAAATGCCCTAGACCTTCTCCGACAGGGTTGGGGTGGAGTGGTAAAAAACTGACGAATGGTGGTGCCCAAGGACCATAATTTGCACCAGAAAGTACGGCAGAAAATATATCCACAATTGAACCTAGGCAGTAACCTTTGTGGCTTCCGTGTTCCCTATCTCCGCCCAAAGGCAACAATGCACCACCAGATTTCAATTCCGCAGGGTTTTCCGAAGCCTTTCCCTTAGCATTCTGAACCCAGCCAGTAGGCACATTTTCTTGCTTTCGTTGAGAAATCTCCAATTTGCCATTTGCCACGGTAGTGGTTGCAAAATCTGCCACAAATGGCGGTTGCTTGTCGGCAGGAATCGCCACGGCAATCGGGTTTGTTCCCAACATTCTTTCGGTGGAGAAAGTGGGCGCAACCAGCGGACTTGCATTGGTCATTGACATGCCAATCATATCTTTCTCCAAAGCCATCATAGCATGATAGCCCGCAATTCCGTAGTGGTTGGAGTTTTTGACAGAAACCCAACCTGTGCCAACTTTTTCCGCTTTTTCCATGGCAATTTCCATGGCTTTTGGGGCAACTACTAAGCCTAATCCGCCATCTCCATCTAAAGTGGCGGTGCTTGGCGTTTCATGCACAATTTTTATGTTCGGAGTCGGATTCACTCGCTTGTTTTCCCAAAGGCGAACGTAGCCAATCAGCCGTGCGACTCCGTGCGAATCGACTCCTCGTAAATCTGCGGAAATCAATACTTCGGAAGCAAGCTGTGCATCAGCTTCGGGGCAACCCATTGCTAAGAAAACATCTTTGCTAAATTGTTGGAGATATTCGTGAGCGTACATTTATTAGAGTTTATGAATAGAAGAGATTTGAGTAGCTGGCGGTGGTTGTGTGCAACCCCAATATAGACCCGCCAGTCTGCGATTTCTATGATAAAAATGTGTTCATAATCTCTATTAGTAACTACTCAGTTGGCGAATTGGTGAATTAGCGAGTTGGCGAATTAAAAAAACGAGCGATTCCATCCTATAAAAGAGTATATTGTATTATTTTTCCTATTTTCATACATATTGTACTATTTCTTATTCAGGTTCTTTTATTGTACTATTCAAAGATTATTTGGCTAATTGAGTGCTTATTCAAATTATTTCGACTATGAAAATGCTAATTCAATTTAAAAGTTACATTTAAATTCTTCGTGCAATTTATAATACATTGAAAATCAATAACTTAAACAACCTGAATAGTTACCTCTATTATACATTTTATATATTCAATAGTAATTTTTCAGCGATAAGGCACAGGTTCCTAGTTCTACTTTAAGACTCTGAAAATATGGAATTCGCTTACCACTAGTGCATCAGTTCCTAAGTCTCTACTATTATACAAAATTCAGTCAGCGTGACCCGGTCACGCTGACCCGGACAAAGACTGATTTCCATTGTTCGGTACAGGTTGGCGATTGCGCCCCCAGAAAGAACCTGCGCCAGCCTTTCGATTGGTGCAAGCGGGGCTTCCCAAGCGTCCACGCTTGCACCTCGTATTGAGTGGGTTTATAGCAGCAGAAATTTGACTAATGATGCAGTAGAGTAGTTGAAATAGGAAAACATTTAATCTCTATTAAATATTATTACGATTGGTTTATTGAAGTAAGTTTTGGAGTCAGCTTGTTGGTCTCGCTATGCTAAGACCAACAAGGGTTTCTGTACAAAACCAATCGTAATAAAGTCTATTGCTTATAGTAGAATTAGTATAGTTGACATTACAATTTGGCAAACCAAAAAGAAATCCTTAAATCTACTCACGAAGTTAAGAGTAAATTCCGAGAAGCCGAAAGCGGTTCATTTGCAAACCTGCAAATGAACCGCTTTCAATAAAACATATCAGAACAAACCTTTGTATTTCGGACTAAAGACTTTGTACTATCTGCTTTGTACTATTTTTATTCCCAGTTTCCAGAAAGCGTTACATCAGTTTTTGAACCGAATCGCAAAGGCCATCTTTTTGGGCTTGGGTGTTCTTCTGTTCTGGTTTTATCCATCGGGTAGTTGTCAATAACCTCCAAAACAGGCACTTCAACAATTCCTTTTTCTACTTTTCCCACATAAATATCGAACTTCTTATCGTCCGTTCCAGGAATGTAAGGCAATCTGTCAGGATTGAAGTCTGGGAATTCCTCTTTCGGAAAAACCCTTGCCATTACTGTTTCTACGCCAATGGTGTCCTCCACAACCTCAATGATGTCTCCTTTATAGTAATCTGGATCAGTTCTATCGCGAGTGGTAATTTTTTCTTTTTTCTCAATAATGAATAATTCTCCATTTTTCACAAAGTTAACTAACGAATCCCAATCGGCTGTGTAACGACCGTTTTTGGATTTGAAAGCCTTTTCAGCCAAGCGAACTTGTTTCAGTTTACTTACTACAACCACTTCTGACTTCTGAATTTCTTCAGCCAGTTTGATTTCCGAGTAAACACTGTTGAACAATAAGTAACCCATGAGAGCGACCACGGGAACCATCAAAATAGAGAATATCTGCGTTTTAGTCATGGTAATATCAGTTTTTGTGCAATAATATGAATTTTTATAAGTATTCCATGAAAGAATAGCCAAAAAATAACAGGAATTTTTCCTATTTGAACAAAATAATGCTCATATATAGAAAAGATACAGATTCTGAATAAAAAATGGAAAGCAGAAATCATGCTACATGACAATTTTTCTCAATAGCTTAAATTTCAGCTTTTCTACCTCCCCCAACCCCTCCAAAAGCAGAGGGATTTAGCTCCTTCCTCTTTTAGGGCAGGAATTGTAGTAAAATAGTGGCTTTCAAAAATTGTCATGTAGTATGAGCAGAAATATTTATTTCCCGTTCCCCATAAGGTCTTTTTCTTCGTTGAGTTTGGATTTCACAATCCATAGGATTTATTCTCTGGTTGCCTGACTTTTTTTGTGGAGCAGCCTTCAAGCAAGGACACTTGAAGGAGAAGCACGCATTTTCTGCGCTAAAAGTGCAGAAAATGCGTGTTGGTTTTTACTGTTTACTAAACACCGCAAAATTTGTCAGACAACCTATTCTTTTTATAAAATCCCAGAAGTGGGAGTACAGTATTAGAATTATCTCAATCCAAAAAAAAATCTGTTTTGTGAAAATTTGGGTGGAATTTGTATATTTCTAAACTTTTTAAATCTGATTTTGAATTCAGATAGAGAAATGAAACTATTGAATATGAATCAAAAAGACCAATCATAATATGTCAAAAGTAATCACAGAAGAGGAATGGGCATTGAAAGTCGAGGCAAACAAAAAAATTTATGAGCAACATTTCGACTATGATTACTCAAGAAGCTTGGTAAAGAATGTGCTTTCTCCATTAGATAAATATTATTTCCGCACCAAATTTGTCGGTTTCGATGAGTGGGCAAAGCGGAACACGCCAGAAGTACCCGTTGTTTACATCAGCAACCATTCTGGAATGGCTTTTCCTTGGGATGGAATGATGCTGACTTCCATGCTTCTGAAACGTGCCGATTTCGATTTGAGGAATGCCGCTCGCCCGTTGGTTGCACCTATGCTCACAAAATCTAGGTTGGTAAACCCTTTTTTGGTAGATAATTTTTGGCGTAGGGCAGGAGCGATTGACG
The DNA here is from genome assembly GCA_963729615.1 of uncultured Cytophagales bacterium. GTDB lineage: Bacteria > Bacteroidota > Bacteroidia > Cytophagales > Flammeovirgaceae > JBLIFI01. Next base: position 228,919 of record CAVSOI010000003.1, on the reverse strand, counting down.
CCACGTACTTGAATGCAGAAACGATGATGCACTATCAAGGCTCTGACTTTTTCCTCTATCCCGAAGGCGTCCCAGGCATTGGGAAAGGCTTCAACAACAAGTACAAACTCCAACGTTTTGCCACTTCTTACCTCCGAATGAGTTTGAAGTACAAGGCCGATGTAATTCCGATTGTAAGTGTGAATGGCGAGTACATCAATCCATACAGTTATAGTTTTGAGTGGATTAATAATCTTTCAAAGAAAATTGGCATCCCGTTCCTCCCGATTTCGTTCATGCTGGTTATGGCAATTTTTCAGCCTTGGCTTTTCTATTTCGGATTCCCTGCACAACTCACTTTTGTGAAAGGCAGAAGAATGAAGCCCTACGAAATGATTGATAAAGAATACGCTGACATCACAGCCGAGGAAATCAAAGCACTTAGCTTACGAATTCGAGCCGAAATGCAGGAAGATTTGGACGAAGCCGTAAAGCTTTACGGAAGAAAGCCGTTTAGATGGGGAGATTTTTTCAAGAGAATTTCCAAGGCAGGAAAATTATTGCCATTTGTGATTCCCAGCGGTTGGCCAATCCTTTTCAGAGAACATTTCGACCAGTTCGAGAAAAAAGAAATAGGTTTTCAGATGGAATACGGTTGGCTGAACATGTTCAAATATTTATTCAGAAATCCGTTGGCAGTTTCACTTTTCATTCCAGTTTTGGGCTTGATTCCGATGTTTATTGTAGGATACACTAAGAGTAAAAGAAGAAAAGATGAAGGAGGAAGGAGCAAAGATGAAGGAAGAAAGATGAAGGAAGAAAGATGAAGGAAGAAGGAGGAAGAAGCAAAGATGAAGGAAGAAGGAGGAAGAAGCAAAGATGAAGGAAGAAGGAGGAAAGATGAAGGAGGAAGGATGAAAGATGAAGGAGGGAGTTACTTATTTCTGCATGTTGGATTCTGCCGAAAAACATGATTGACTTTTCAAAATCCCGCAGTTTTCAGCAAAAAAAAATGTGAATTAGGAACGGAAATTAAATAAGGGGTAGTGGTAAACTGGTAAGGCTAACAAAATAAAAACCATACCGCAAGCGGACGCTGGGCGACACTCCGCTTGTGCCGAATTATCCATAGAGTAGCCTTACCTCTTTCACACTACCTAATGAAGAATATCAAAATGCGAGCGAAAGAATCATATTTTGTCCATCGTCATTCTATTCCCCCACATTCATTTTAGGGCTTACCAAAAAAAGACCTTCCAAGTTTCATAAACCTGAAAGACCTAATCATTTATTTTAACCACGAAAGGATTTCCCTAAAATGGGCGGGGCGCGCCTAGCGGAATAGACTTGAAGTGCCAAGCCACGATTCAAACTCAATCTCAGTTTCTTCTCATCAATTGCCGAGTTGCGAAATCCAACCAAAGCAAAGAATTTTCACGAACATTACTTTTGTAACTAAAATGTCCGACATCTTTAAGATGTCGGACATTTAGAACCTTATTTCTGCCCCAACTTCTCGCTATACTTCTTATTCAACCTCTGCTGTTTCGCATCCAAACTCACATTTCTGCCTTGAATGAAAGTGTGAGTCAACTTATTGGTGCGCATATCCAGAATATCGCCTTCGGAAATGACCAAGTTGGCGTCCATTCCCACTTTTAGCGTTCCTGTTCTATCATCAATTCCCAAGATTTTTGCTGTGTTGGAAGTAATTGACATCAACGCTTCTTCTTTGGATAAGCCATAAGCCGAAGCCGTTCCTGCGAAGAAAGCCAAGTTGCGAGTGGTGGAAATCATGTCTTGGTTGTGTGCCAAGCAAAAACTCACACCTGCTTTTTGCAACATGGCTGGCGTTTTGTACGGTTGGAAAACATCGGCTTCCTCTCGGTTTGGCAAACTGTGAACGTCTGTGAGAATGACGGAAATATCATTTTCCTTCAAGAAATCGGTAATCAAATATGAGTCTGCTCCTCCGACAATTACAATGCGTTTCACTCCTGATTTTTTCGCAGTCAGTATGCTTTTCACAATTTTCTTGGCATCTTCAGCATGGATGAACAAGGTTCTTGAACCATCGAACAAGCCTTTCATTCCTTCCAATTTGATGTTCACTTTGGCATCTTTCTCTTTGCTGAAAGATTCCGTATCGTAGAAAGCCTGTTCAATATCCCTCACTTGGGTGTGGTAATTCTTATTTGCCCTGCGCTCGTTTTCGCCCAGCCACCATCTTGGCCCGTAAGTTTCCGATGGGAAATACATGTGGATTCCATCATCCATTTTGTAGGCGGCATCTTCCCAATTCCACGCATCGAGCTGAACCACGGAGGAAGTCCCTGAAACCATGCCACCGTTCGGGGCAATTTGTGCTAACAGAATACCATTGAACCTTAATGTGGGAATAATTTCCGATTCTGCATTGTAGGCAATGATGGAGCGCACATTCGGGTTGAATTGCCCTTGCTCGCCATCATCTACCGAGGCTTTCACGGCTTCCACTTCTACCAAACCAATATTGGTGCTTGGCAAAATCAATCCTGGATAAATATGTTTTCCATCGGCTTCCACCAACTTGAACTTATCAATATCCACGCTGACTTCGCCAGATTTCCCGACTGCCACAATTTTTCCATTTTGGAATGTAATCACGCCATTTTCTATCACAGAGCCATCTCCCACATGAATCGTTGCGCCAGTAATGGCAATGGGTTGCGACTGCTGGGGCGCAGGTGCTGGAACTTGGGCGAGGAGTGAATTTCCCAAGATTAAGAATAAAAATAGAACTATATATTTCATTGAATTAAGAATTAAAAGTTAAATGATGTGATGATTAGTTGATATGGTAATGCGATGATAAAAACAAGATGATAAATCAAACGGAGTACATGTTTGATAAAAAACGATTCAGTTTTTTTCCTGTCTGCAAATTCTTCAATCAACACATCAACTAATTACCAAATCAACACATTTCTTACTTTGCTATTTCACACTTTACTATCTTGCTATCTGAATATGGTCGCAGTGGAAATGGCGTTTTGGTTTGCCCATGGGTTTGGTTTTGTTTGGAGTTTTGTCGCCTTGCATTTTGGCGATAAGTCTGGCTCTTTCGGTTTGGATGTACTCTTGCAATTTCGCATCTTTTTCAGCATCGAAATAGGGAATTCCATCCACGAAAGTTTTTTCAACTATTGAGTAGATTGATAGCGGTTCGCCTGACCAAATTACCAAATCAGCATCTTTTCCAGCTTTCATGCTTCCCATTCGGTTGTCTAAATGCAAGAGTTTGGCTGGATTGAGTGTAACCATTTTCCATGCTTCCTCTTCGGAAACTCCCCCGTATTTGATAGATTTTGCCGCTTCCTGATTCAATCTCCTGCCCATTTCCGCATCGTCAGAGTTGATTGCGGTAACTACGCCCGCTTTGTGCATAATGGTTGCGTTGTAGGGAATGGCATCGTTCACTTCATATTTGTACGCCCACCAATCGGAGAAAGTAGAACCGCCTGCGCCATGTTTCGCCATTTTATCTGCCACTTTGTAGCCTTCCAAAATGTGCGTGAATGTGTTTACTCTGAATCCAATTGCATCGCCAAGTGCCATCAGCATATTAATTTCCGACTGCACGTAAGAATGGCAACTGATAAATCGCTCATCATTCAAGATTTCTACCATCGCTTCTAATTGCAAATCTCTTCTTGGAGCAGTTTTTCCTTTCGAGTTCTTCTCGTAAGCCTTCCAAGCCGTATCATATTCTTTGGCTCTTCGGAAATAGTCGGCATAAATCTGCTCCACGCCCATTCTAGTTTGCGGGTAACGAATGCTGTTGGAGCTTCTGGAACGTTTTACATTTTCGCCCAAGGCAAATTTAATATAGTCGTCAGCATCCTTAATCAACATTTCCTGCGGAGACAATCCCCAACGTAGTTTTACCAAAGCCGATTGCCCACCGACAGGATTTGCCGAACCGTGCAAGAGTTGTCGCAGCCGTACTCCGCCCGCCAATTGCCTATAAATATTGATGTCCTCAGAATCCACCACATCCGACATGCGAACTTGCGAGGAAACCACATCTACATCGTTCACAGAGCGGAGCGCAATGTGGGAATGCTCGTCAATAATTCCCGTAGTTACGTGCTTTCCTGTGGCGTCAATTTCTTTTAAGCCGTTGGAGTTCAAATTTTTCCCAACTTTAGAGATTTTTCCGTCTTTCACAATTACATCAGTATTTTGCAAAACTCCATCTTTCTCATTCGTCCAAACCGTGGCGTTTTTGATGATGAAGTTTTCAGATTTCGCTTTTTCTGCCGAGCCATACGCCACGAACGGATAAATCACTTCGCCAACTTCTGGTTTGGTATCCATTTTATCGTCTTCATCTGATTTTTCATCGTCAGAATCATCGTCTTTGGAATCAGCATCATCATCTGATTTATCATTGCTTTCATCATCTTCCTTCTCTTCCTTCTCTTCCTTTTTCTCCAATTCAGCTTGGAATTTTGCTGACCAATTGACCATTGAGCCATCGGTCAGTTCTGCTTTTCCACTAAAGGCAAAATTTTCTTTTTTCTCGGCTTGATTGAACCAGCCTGTGAGTCGGTTGCTTCCCAATTCCACTTTATTGGGTTTGAAACTCATGGAAATCATGCCTTTGGAAACCGAGCCTTTCACGCTGATATTCGTGCTATCGTTGACAATAATCTTGAACTTAGATTTTCCTTTCTCTCCGCTGATTTCCAATTTGTAATCCTCCTCTCCCACTTTCAAATCATACAATCCAGCAAACTCCGAATCATCTATTGCCTTGATTATGTGAGATTTACCTTGAATCCAGTTATGATGAATTTCTGCTTTCTCATTAAAAATATTATCGGAAGCAATGATGAAATTCGCTAATTTTCCTTTCTCCAAAGTGCCTACCATGCTTCCTGCGCCAATCATTTCGGCTGGAGTTTCAGTCAGGGCTTTTAGTGCCATTTCCTCCGAAAGTCCGTGTTTGATTGCCTTCCTTAAATTCTTCCAAAAGACCTTTTTGGATTTCAAATCGGAAGTGGTAAGTGCGAAAATCAGGTTGTTTTCCTGCAATTTTGCCAAGTTGGTTGGAGCGAGTTCCCAGTGTTTCATTTGGTCGAGCGAAACTTCCAGGGCATCCAATGGGTCAGCCACTTTCATGGCTTTTGGGAAATTAATCGGGACAATGAGTTTGGCGTTGGTTTTCTTCAATTCAGCAAGCCTTCGGTATTCGTCTCCACCCGTTTTAATGATGTATTGTTTGCCCAGTTCGTCTCCCATATTGTCGGCTCGCAAAACTTCTTGCCAATCTCCTACCGTAAAAAATTGTGGGAGTTTTCTTTGCGAGTTGTAAGCTTCTAAAGTCTGATCGAAGAAGTCATTATTTTTGGAAGACTTGTACCAATCGGCATCGAAATGAGTCTGGCGCAAAACCGCTACATAACCCATATCAGAAATCGGGTAATCTTGCTTGGAAGTTCCCTTCTCGAACGAGTAGTGTGAACCTACCATCGACTTCAAAATCAGGTTATTCTCCGAATCTTCGCCCAAACTAACCAAGGCAGAAGTTCCCCTCGCCAAACCGTCTGGGTGGAAAGTCAGCACCGTTCCGAAGCCCAAATTCCGCATTTCCTTTGCTTCTTTCTCATTGGCTGTGAACACTTCGGAAGCCGAAATATTCGTTTTGATGGCATCATTTGCGTTGTATGCGCCTTTGGTTTCAGGCTCAATCACTTCGGCACTTCCCCAATTGAAACCGCCACGCTTCACTTCGGGCATTCCGTAATTGGTGTGCAAATCAATGAAAGAAGGATAAATGAATTTCCCTTCCATATTCATTTCAGTGTAGCCTTCGGGAATGGTCAGGTTTTTTCCCACTCCAACCACTTTGCCTTCTTTAATAAGCAAAGTGGCATTTTCAATTTTGGTGTTGGAGTTGGTAAAAATAGTGGCGTTTGTGAAAGCCACTGCGCCCGCTCGCCTATCCCGAATGCCATTGACGGGGAAATTGTCTTGGGCAAATGTCCCGAAAGACAGCGCAGTAAAAAGTAAAAAGAATAGTGTTTTTCTCATGTTTGGATTTGGTTAGTAGTGGGTAATGGGTATTTAGTAGTGAGTAACAAGAAAAACAGTAAAACTTTGATTTCGCTGTGAACTCACAACATGTAATAATTATTTTAAGACTTTGGACTTCTGACTCTCATTCTTTAAAGTTATTGACATTTATTGATTTTCCATAATAAGTGAAATTTTATAGCGGAAAAATGCAATCCAAATTTGGGGATATTGAAGGGGATTTGGGAGTTTTTTTTGATGAATGGAGATTTGGCTTGGGAAAGATTTGAGTTATCTTTGTGAGAAGCAGAGGAAACACAATATTATGGAAAAGCAAAAAATAAAAGTGGCAGAACTCTTTCGCTGGAGTAGGCGGATTTCGATTGGGATTGGAGGATGGGAATTATGAAGTAGTTTGGAGTAATCAATGGGAACCATCTACCAAAATCCAGCACGCATCTAAAGTTTACGAAACACGATTTGGCAAGGAAAATCATTCTAATCAAGACATTACGACTGTTTCTACAAGCGAGATACCCAACCATGATTTGCTTGTTGGCGGTTTTCCGTGTCAAGATTATTCTGTGGCAACCACGCTTCATAATTCAAAAGGTTTGATTGGGAAAAAAGGTGTTCTTTGGTGGTCTATCCATCGTATTCTTAGCGAAAAAGAACAGAAACCAAAGTATTTGTTGTTAGAGAATGTTGACCGTTTGCTGAAATCTCCATCCAGCCAAAGAGGACGAGATTTTGCAGTCATGTTGCAAAGCCTCAACGAGTTGGGTTATGCGGTGGAGTGGAGAGTAATCAATGCGGCAGAATACGGAATGCCCCAAAGACGAAGAAGAGTTTTCTTTATCGGCTACCATAAATCAACCGAAATCCATCAAAAAATTAGAAATTCGCAAAAATCAGATTGGCTAATTCAAAGTGGTTCATTCGCCAATGGATTTCCCGTAATTCAACCTCATGCAATGTTTCCCAGTCTCTGAATTTGAAATTGACAGGCACTTGACAGGAATAAGTGACCAATTCAATAAAAATGGTAAAAAATCTCCTTTTCAGAATACAGGCTTAATGATTGATGGCAAAGTTGCTACCGTCAAAACAGAGCCACAATACGATGGAGAAAGAACTAGTTTTAGGAAAGATGTACTGCAAAACGAAGAAGTTGGAGATGAGTTTTTTATAAAGAAAGACGAAAAAGAAAAGTGGCAATACCTAAAAGGTGCAAAAACAATTCAGCGCAAAACCAACAGAAGGATTTGCCTACAATTATTCGGAAGGAGGAATGATTTACCCTGATTCCCTAGATGAATGCTTCCCGAACCATTATTACAGGCGAAGGCGGAAAATCTCCCTCTCGATTCAAACACGTAATTCAAACTGAAAAAGGCTTGCGAAGGCTCACTCCACTCGAATTAGAAAGATTCAATATGTTTCCTGACAATCACACAAAGTTGGAAGGAATTACCGACACGAAGCGAGCTTTTTTTATGGGAAATGCGCTAGTTGTTGGAGTGATAGAAAAAATTGGAGAAGCACTTTACGAACAAATTAACGACTACGAATATGTTTGACCCTAAATCGCCCAAATCGATTGTTAGATACGCAAAGAAACTGAAAAATCAATCTTTGAGACAAGCCTGTGAAGCAGAAATAGAAAAGCATGACTACAAAGGGAAAGGCAATTTTGGGCAGATTTTGGAGAAATTCTATTTTGGTTATTCCCCAAATTCGAGTTCCGAACCTGATTTCCCAGAAGCGGGAATTGAGTTGAAAACCTCTCCATTGAAGTTGTCGAAAAAAGGCACTTTTGCATCAAAGGAACGTTTGGTAATGAATATCATCAACTACCTAGAAGTATATAATGAAACCTTTGAGACAAGTTCCTTTTGGAAAAAGAACTCACATTTACTGTTGATATTCTATTTGCATGATACAGATTCGATTTGCTTGATTACGTGATTAGATTAGTTGATGAATGGAAATTCCCACCAAAGACTTACAAATCATTAAAGAGACTGGAACAAAATCAACGCAAAAATCGTTAGATGGAAAGGCGCATGAACTATCAGAAAGCGATACTTTTTATCTTGGTGCTTGCACAAAAGGTGCTACAGCATTGAAATCTTTGAGAAATCAGCCATTCAATGTTGAAAAGGCAAAGCAACGGGCTTACTCTCTCAAACAGAGTTATGTAAATCACATTATTGCCAGTATTTCCCAAAATGAGAAAGAGAATTATGGGAAAATAATCAAAAAGCCAAGAAGAATTTGAGCAATACGAATCGCTAGAAGGATTTTGTCATTGCCAAGTTTGAGCCATTTTACGGAAAGACTTCTTCGGAGATAGAACAAATCATTGAGAAAAACCCTAATAGAAAAGCGAAGAATTATCAAGCGAATATCACGAAAGCCGTTTTGGGAATTGGAGCTCAAAAGCAAAATAGAAGAGTTTGAGAAAGCAAATGTAAAAGTCAAAACTGTACGATTAAAGAAAGATGATTTGCCAAAAGAAAGCCTTATCGTTCAGCCAATTCAAATTTGAAAAATTGGTCAAAATTGATTGGGAAAAGTCAAAATTCAAACAAATTTTAGAACAGAAGTTCTTGTTCGTATTCTTCCGCCTAGATGGCGACAAAATCTCTTCTTAGACAAAGTGAAGTTTTGGAATATGCCAGAATCAGACATTTTAGAGGCAAGAGAAGTGTGGGAAAAAACTAAACAGCTACTTAAAAATGGAATGATAGTTAAAGAAATTCTGCCAAATAAAAAAGAACTAACCTTCTTTCCGAATAAACCTGAGAACAGAGTCAGCCATGTTAGACCCAAAGCACGTAATAAACTAGATACTCATCCACTTCCTGTTGCAGACAAATTTACAGGAAGAAAGAATCACATGAAGCAATGCTTTTGGCTGAATGCAGCATATATTAGGGATGAAGTGTATAGAAAAGATTAACTCAAATCCTTAATTTCACTAATGACAGAACTATGAACCCAAAAACATTTTCCATCGAAATTGAGGAAACTTTATCCAGAACAGTTGAAGTAGAAGCCAATTCTGCCGAAGAAGCGATTTCCAAATTGAAAAAAAGCTACCAAAACCAAGAAATAGTCCTCTCCTCGGAAGATTATGTAACGACAGAATTCAAGGAAATAGAACCCTAATATTCCCGCAAAAACCACCATAAACAATAAGCTTGTGTGAATTTTTCGCTTTGCCGTTCAGAAATCGAACGTAGCTTCTTAGTTTTACGCATTCAATTTCCAACCAAATTTGTAATGCGCAAACTGTCCTTTTCTTTACTTTTCATTTTCTGTTTTTCGGCAGTTTCCGCCCAATCAGATTTATTGCAATCTGGCCCAATGGTGGGTTATTCCACCATGCTGGAAGTGGCACTTTGGGTGCAAACCACAAAACCTGCCGAAGTATATTTTAAATATTCGGAAACTGGCAAAGAATCTGAAAAGCTACGGACTAATGAAATCCAAACAAAAAAGGAAACGGCTTTTACTGCCAACTTGAAAGCCGACCAAGTGTTGCCTGGAATGAAATACACTTACGCACTTTTCATCAATGGAGAAGAAGTGAAGCGAGATTATGAGTTGAGTTTCCAAACCCAAGCACTTTGGCAATGGAGAACCGACCCGCCAAATTTCACTTTTGGAGTGGGAAGTTGTGTGTACATTAACGAGCCTGAATATGACCGACCAAACGAAGCGTATGGCGGAGGTTACGAGATTTTCGAATCTATTCATAAAACCAGAGCCCGATTTTATGCTTTGGTTAGGGGACAATATCTATTTGAGAGAGTCGGATTGGAATTCGGAAACGGGAATGATGTACAGATATACGCATACTCGCTCCAACCCAGAAATGCAAGCTTTGCTCGGCTCAACCCATAATTACGCCACTTGGGACGACCACGATTTTGGTCCTAATAACTCCAACCGAAGCTTTTGGAATAAAGAAATTGAAGAACGCATTCAAGCTATTTTTTCCGAGTCAAAATTATGTGAACCAAGGAATTACAAATACCTTCCATTGGGCGGACGTTCAAGTTTTTCATGCTCGACAATCGCTATTTCCGAACTCCAAACAACAGAACTACTGGCGAACATTTCATTTTGGGTTCAGAACAGGAAACTTGGCTGATTGATGCGTTGAAATCTAGCCAAGCATCTTTCAAATTTGTGTGTGTTGGCGGGCAGTTCATCAGCACAAATGCGGATTTTGAGAACCACGCTACTTTCTCGGAAGAAAGAGAACGAGTACTCAAAAAGATTCGGGAAGAGAAAATTGAAGGAGTTGTTTTCCTTTCTGGAGACCGACATCATACCGAGTTGAGCAAACTCCAAGAAGATGAGACAATGTATCCGATTTATGACTTAACGGTTTCCCCGCTCGACACGGGTTCTCATCCTGCCAGAGAAGAACCCAACGAAAATTATGTAAAAAACACCATGGTTGGAGAGAGAAACTTCGGAGCTATTTCAGTATCTGGCACTCGAAAAGATAGAAAATTGGGAATCAAAATTTTCGATAAGGACGGAAAGTTGCTTTGGGAGAAAGAGATTTGGGCGAGGGATTTAAAGTATTGACCGATTTTGCTGATGCGATGATTTGGCAATTTGCTGATGTGAAAACAGATTGCCATTTGATTCCTAATAGTTCTCGCTTTTTGGATTTCATTGCTGTTAAGGCTTCAAGGCAACCGCATCTAAATTAAGCCTTTTTTTGCCTATGAAAATATGAACAAAATCGTTACTTAATAAAAACAGTTGTTGGTCTCGCAAATTATTTATTAACGCACGTTTATTTTAAAAAAAATTGTAATGCTAAGTGCAAAAACTTATGATATTTATTGCTAAGACCAACAACGGCAAGGCGAGAGATTTAAATGCTGATGCGATGATTTGGCAATTTGCTGATGTGAAAACAGATTGCCATTTGATTCCTAATAGTTCTCGCTTTTTGGATTTCATTGCTATTAAGGCTTGGATTCTGATTGGATTTAGATAAATTCGATTGCAGACTAACAAATTCGCAACTCAAAATCCCGTATGAAAAAACCACAAGGCAATCATCCGCTCCGTTTCCCCACTATTTACAACATTCCCATTAGCAAAAAGGAAATGGGAATTATCACTAGCCAAGGCTTGATTAAGGGAATTGACGAAAATGGATTCGTGATTTTCGATTCAGACAACCTGTCGGGAAGTCATGTATATTGGGCAAATTTAAAGGAAATCAGACAATCTGCCGATGGAGCTTCCATTGTGCTGATTTACAAGAATATGTCTGACGAGATTATGGGAAACCATCATTCTGGTTGGAGTGAGTTGATGGAAAACATTCCCGAAGAGTTTGGAGATTTCTCGAACTTGATTGAAGACTCTGAAAGCGTGGAGAGGGAATCATCGGAAAATCTAAGCGAGAAAAAAGAGAGCATCGAAGCAGAAACCGCAGAATACATCCTTGCCAAAATCAATAAAATGCGGGAAGATTTCATGGGAGAGAATTCTGATGAAAGTAATGAGGAAGATGAAACCTCCGAAACAATTGCTTCGGAAGAAAAACCTAAGAAAGAGAACAAGCTCAAAGAACCTGAACAAATAATTGGAACGGGAATTCAACCTTCCGACTCCAACCAAAAAACCGAAACAGAAGAAGTGGCTGAAGATAAGGTTGAAATCCAGCAAAACTCGCACTAAAACAAGCAACGCAGATTTGCTCAAAAAAATATTGGCCGAAGCTTCGGGAAGTAGCTATGATGGGAATTTGCGTTTCCAAAATACAGACAGCGAATTGCCAGAAAACCTAAAATTTGGAGCGAATACAAAAATTACCCAAGCAGGTTCACTAGGTTTCGAGGCAGAGTCGGGAGGGAAAATGCACAAGATTGATTTCGGGAAATTCAGCGATGCCTATTTCGATGAGCAAAGCAATTCGCTGGTTTTTGAGCATCGCTTCGGTAAAACGATTACCGTTTCCAACCAAGTTGGAGATTTCCAAAATCTGCTTTCCAAAATGCCTTTCCGTTTCAGAAGTTTCGATAGGAAATTGATTTAGTTTTTGCTTACCCACAAAATGTTTTTCGGAAATAGGTCTAGGAATTTTCTATTTACACATTTTCTTTTTTTAATTCGCCAAATCACAAACTCGCCAAATCGCCAAATCGCCAATTTGGTTTTAAGCCATGGAAAGCCAAACTCCCCCGATTCAAATCACCGAAAAAGCAAAACAAGAAGCCAAATACATTTTGGACAACAAGAACATTCCCGAAGGCTACGGCTTGCGTGTGGGAATGCGTGGCGGTGGCTGTGGAGCGAGTTTCTTCCTCGGTTTCGACCAACCCAAAGAGGAAGACAAGGTTTTTCAACTCAATGAATTTCAGGTAATTATAGACAAAAGGCACTTCATGTATCTTTTCAAAATGGAGTTGGATTTTGAAGAACAGGAAACTGAAGAGAGGCTTTGTGTTTAATAAGTTGCCATAGAAAGTAAATTAAACGCAATGATTTTATTATCAGGGATTACCGGATCAGCAATTGTACTCATTTTTGTATTATTCTTTGTTTTGGGCATTATACCTTTTGTGGTAATACAGATAATTATTCAGGCACAGTTTAAAGTTTTCATTACACAACTAAAACAAAATAACACTAGGTACGTCTTGTTCCAATTAGGAATTTTCGCTCTAGCACTTGCAATTACTTTTCTGTTCCTAGCGACAAGCTATTGGCTTACAGGCAAAGGTTTATTGGAATAAGAAACAAATAGAACCGTATTTAATTTTGGTAGCTATTTAGTAAAATAGTTAGTATTTCCAAGCTTCAAATAAAATAGAATGATAGAATTTTCTGCTCGGTCGCAATTCCATTGCGTACCGAAACAAAGCTTCGCATCTCCGATGCCTTCAATCTAAGACGTAGCAATGCTACGACTATACATAAATACGACAAAAACCGCATTCAATTTTGGAAAAAACTCAATTAGACTGACTGAACTTCGGAGTTAAAATCATACAGAATAATTGCGCTGAATTGAGAGTTGCCCAAAATTGGCGGGGCAGACTTGAAGGATTTAGCTTGGAATAGAAATGGGTTTTGATTTCTTCTCATCAATTAAGGCGGTCGCAAAATCCAACCAAAAAAAATTAATTTGAAGGCGAAAACAATGAAGGATGCATTTGTAGGTTCTTCTTCCCAGAAGAACTTTATTCCTCTGGGATGAGGAATCTACAGAAACAAATATTCATTAAAACAAAAAAGGCTTCAAACCGAAGTTTGAAGCCTTTTGAAAGTACCCACGAGAAGACTCGAACTTCCACGGGATTGCTCCCACCAGCCCCTCAAGCTGACGCGTCTACCAATTCCGCCACGTGGGTAGGTACAAGTAAAAATTAGTAAAATAGTAAGAAAGTAAAGTAAAAAAATTGCTTCAATTTAATATTCTACTATCTTTCTATTTTGCACTTGAACTTGGTAATCCCGCTGGGATTCGAACCCAGGACCCTCTCATTAAAAGTGAGATGCTCTACCAACTGAGCTACGGAATCAAAAAATCGTTAAAAAGCAGTTTCTGGGAAATATTGAATTTGATAAGACAACACGAGTTCCCCATATTTGCGGATGCAAAACTAACAGATATTGGAAACAATGCAAATGGGAATCAATAAATTATTTGAATTAGTGTTTTTGGAAGGAACTGGGCGAGTAAAACCCTCCTTGATTGCTAGCATATTCCTCATTTTATTTTCCCATAATGGTTTTGCAAATGATGCCGCCAAAGAATTGACCGTGGGTGATTCCCTTTTCCGAGCCAAGAAATATACGGAAGCATTCGAGCATTATCAGAACGTGTTGAATGAGGGAAGTTATGCACCACAAATGCTTTTGAAAATGGCTTATGTGAAAGAAGCCCTGAATGATTATCCGCAAGCGTTATATTACCTGAATCTGGCTTATTACATTCATCCTGACCAAGCGGTTTTGCAGAAAATGGAAGAGTTGGCAGATGCAAACGAATTGTCTGGCTACGAATTTTCAGATTACGAATACATTGCTTCCATCTATCACGAATACCATGATTTGATTGCCATTGTGGGAACTGCATTCATTGTTTTTGGAGTGGGATTGCTACTTTGGCTCAAAAGTCGGAAGTCAAATTTGGTATTTCCTGCTATTTCCCTTGCGGTTTTCATTGTGTTTTTTGCTTCTGCAATCAACTTCGGCTTTCCGCTTTCGCACGGAATTATCTACAAAAACCAGACTTTTCTGATGGAATCGCCCTCCGCAGGTTCAAAGCTAGTTGCCACCGTGAAATCTGGACACAGAGTAGAGGTTTTGGAGAAGCAAGATATTTGGCAGAAAGTCCGCTGGAACAATGAGGAAGTTTACGTGAGAAGTATGAACCTGATGCTGATTCAATGACAGTTATCAGTTATCAGTTATCAGTTATCAGTTATCAGTTATCAGTTATCAGTTATCAAATTTCGATTTTTGGTTGGATTGCCTCCAAATGAATTTCGTTAATAATTCCTTTTCATTCTGAATTCATAATTTCTTTTTCCACATCAATTCCCCAAGCTAATTCCCAAATTTTATTGGGTTGGAGTATTTTGATTCCCAACTGATTATTGAAAGCGTTTGGTGCGCAGGTCATCGGTTCTATGGCGAGCGATTGCCTGTTTTCTGGTGTGTAGAGTTGGAGATAGTTGTAGGAATTGGCTGCGTTTTCTTGCCAGATTTGAAGTTTGATTGTTTTGTGAACGAGTGTGGTTCGGAAAGATTCGTGGTTTGTTCCCACGTGGAAACAAGTATCGAAATGTGTTTTGCCAATTGGTTTTCCTTCCGAAAATAAATCCAAACTCTGTGTATTCCCAGTCGGGAGCATTCTGTCATCTACAAGGAGTGCTTCACATTTGGGGAGTTTCAAAATCCAATCATCTACTTTGCCACCGAGTTTGAAATAAGGATGCCAGCCTTCGCCAATTGGGAAAGCTTAAGTTCCCGAATTTTCCACCCAAGTTCTGCAATAAATCTCGTTCTCGAAAAGCTCGTAGGTCAAGGCGGTGCGAAATGGAAAAGGGAAGCCTAAGTTACTTCCATCGTATTCAAAAACCATTCGGACTTTTTCGGCTGACTGCTCTACAATTTCATAAGGCTTGTCTGCCAAAAAGCCGTGCATGGCATGATTTTGTGCTGGGAAATTAATTGGCAAATCATATTCTATTCCCCCGAACTCGTATTTCCCATCTTTCAGCCTGTTTGGGAATGGCGAGAGTCTGGCACTTCTGTAATTTGTTAAATGCTGTTCGTATAATTCCTGCTCCGAATCGTAACCAACAATCAATTCAAGTTCTCCACACCTGAACGAGTTGAGAAATCCACCGAAATGGGGAATGATTTCGGCTTGGAGATATTCATTTTTGAGGATAATGGAGTTTGGGAGCATGAGGAAAAGTATTTTAGTCTTTAGTCTTTAGTCTTTAGTACAAAGTGAAAATAAGTCGATGCTTGAAATTAGGGGTGCATCTCATTTTGTCGTGCATAGAAAAAATGTTTTTAGGAAGGTTGATACAAGCCACCCGAATAGTTCGAGCGTGCGCTCGGACTTGTCATAAAATGAAGCGTCCGCTTCAAGAATTACCACATTTATTGAACAGATAGAGCCATTTTTAATTTACAGCGACAAAATGAGATGCGCCCGAAATTAGAGATTGAAAAAAACATTCTCAAACGCAAAATAGCGCAAGATTTACTTGCGCTATTTTGTTTTACCTCACTCTCTAAATGTAGCAAACTGAAATTTTTCGCCTACAGTTCTTACATTTCTACTAGCAATATGACTCCAAGAAATAAGGATACATATCTCGCCAAGTTGTCCAATCGTGTGGCATATCGTGTCCCCAAAGGTCAAGATAATGGGGAATACTTTTGCTGTTGAGCAAGTGAGAGAATTCGACTGTTCGAGACGGTTTTTCCCATTGCCCTTGCCCAGTTGCCAGTACGATTTTGCTATTTCTCATGTGTTCCAACTGCCCATGGTCTTCGATTCTGCCTACATAATCGGCTGGGGAATTGAAATAAACATTTTGGTCGAAATGTCCTTTTGTATAGTCTTTCAAATCATAGGAACCGCTCAATGGCAAAGTTCCTGCAAACAATTCAGGTCTGCGAAAGAATATATTTGCCGACATCAGCGCACCCAATGAAACTCCAGAAGTATAAATTTCATTGTATCCACCAGAATCATTTTTGATGAACGGAATCACTTCTTCGGTAATGTATTCGTTGTACTGATTCTGTATAATTCCCTTATGATGGTTAGAAATATGGTCGTTCAGCCAAGCATCTTTGTTTACGCTATTCACAGAATAAACCTTCAACCTTCCGCCTTCAATCAGGTGTTGGATTGATTTGATAACCATGAATCGCTCGTATTCCAAAAAGTCCGCTGCCGCACTTGGGAACATCAGCAATGCAGGTCCATGATGCCCGTAAACGGCAATATCCATCCATTTATTTAAACGTGGGCTGTGCCAGCCACCGACTTCTCTTCTCATAATTTTGTAGATATTAGATTAAAGATATTAGAATTTAGATTGAAAATGCGCATGTCGAAACATTCGCTTTCCAAAGTAAGTATTTTGTTTGGATTTATATAATTGTGAGCTAATTTGTGTTTATGCAAACGAAATAGAGTAGTGATAAACTGGTAAGGTTAACAAAATAAAAACCATAGCGCAAGCGTCCGCTGGGCGGCACTCCGCTTATGCCGAATTATCCATAAAGTAGCCTTACCTCTTTCACACTACCCGAAATAGAACATTTTTTTTGCTGTTCTCACTATTCTCTCGGTCAATTCCGAAAAGCATCAGCTGAAACGTCAATTCACAATTCTGCTTCCCTTTTTTTATCCTACTTTCCTAGAAAGCACCAGAAGGCAGCATCCGCCTACAAAAAGATAATAAAGCGTTTGGAGACCGTGAATCATAATTGCCAAAGTTGCTCCGTAAACCGAGGAAACTCCATAAAGCATAATGCCTTGTTGAAACAAATAATGATAAGCTCCCATTCCGCCACCCTGAATCGGAAGCGAACGCCCGAAACTGCCAATTACCATCATAGAAAGCCCTGCTTGCCAACTCAAATTGCTTGTTTCCTCGAAAGAGAAGAACCACAAGTAAGTCATTAGATAGTAGGTAATCCATATAAAAAGTGTGTGGGCGAAGAACCAGCCATTCTTTTTTAAGCGAAAAACCGAGGAAATTCCCAACCAGATTTGTTGCAAGAATTGGGCAACTTTCCTAAACCATTTTCGATTAGAAAGTCGTTTCCAATATACGAAGATAGCTACCAAACTGCTCAATCCAACCACCGCTAAAACGAGGGCAGTAGTTTGAAGTGCAATGGCTTTTTGTTGCAAAACCAATGAAAGTTCCGTATGGATTTCCCTTAAATAGAAGTTTGAAAGTGTATCGAACTCCACCGCAATTGCTAGAATCAACACAAGAAATAGGCAGGAAATATCTATGATTCGCTCAGTAATTACAGTCCCGAAAAGTGGCTTTGCGGGAATTTGGTCAGTTTTGGAAACTGCCAGAACTCGGGTAACTTCTCCCAGCCGGGGAATGGCATAACTGGTTAAATAACCTGCCATCAGAGCTAAAAAGGCATTTCCAAGCTTCGGTTTAAAACCCAATGGCTCAATCAGGACAATCCAGCGAACCACTCTGCTAATGTGGTTGAATATGCTGATAATCAAGATAATGAACAGCCATTTGAAGTCTGCTTGCCTCAAGGTTTCCCAAATCTCTGATAGGTTTTGATTTTTGAATGCGAGGTACAGAAGTGAAATCCCCAAACCCAGAAAAAGTAGGTAAGAGAATTTTTTGACTAATTTGAACGCTTTTTGAAGCATTTAAAATACAATTTTTTGGAAGTTTATCTCTTTGTAAATGCAAGAATACACTTTCCTTTTTTAATTCACCAAGTACAAGTAAAAAATAGAAAGATAGTAGAATAGTAGGGTATTTATCTGAAAATCAATTCTTTATAAAAGTTTAATATTGTCAATTAAACCTTTATACTTACATAAATTCAATAATGGCACATTACACAGAAATATAGAAGTTGCTAATCTGAGAAGAATTTGCAATTTTTATAATTGACTAACAAAGATATACTTGATAAAATGGATGTTTAAGTAGATAAACTGTAACTATTCAGGTTGTTTAAGTTATTGATTTTCAATGTATTATAAATTGCACGAAGAATTTAAATGTAACTTTTAAATTGAATTAGTATTTTTATAGTCGAAATAATTTGAATAAATACTCAAATTAGCCAAATATTCTTTGAATAGTACAATAAAAGAACTTGAGTAAGAAATAGTACAATGTGTATGAAAATAGGAAAAATAATACAATATGCTGTTTTATAGGCTGGAATCGCTCAATTTTTTAATTCGCTAATTCACCAATTCGCCAACTGAGTAGTTACGATAAACTTAAATACTTTCCTATCTTATTTTTTGTAAGTAATTCATTATCAGTTATTTGAACTGCTTTGGACTTGCGACTTGAACGCAAGTCCGATAAAGACTTTGCACTACTTATAAATTCACTAAACTCAAAACGAAAGACAATATGAAACGCAAAAAATTCATTAAAATTCTTGGTATTTCCACAGGTGCAGTCGTAGGTGGTGGATTGGCGTTTTCGGCTGTTTTCGACTATAAAACTTCGCATCAGCCATTGGAAAAAAGGCATGTGAAGCTAGTTACGCTAGATGAATGCCGAAAGGAGTTGGAGCAACTTCGGCAGGCACAGGGAATTACCGTAAACAATGATTGGACTTTGTACCAAAACTTGGTTCATTGCGCCCAAAGCATTGAATATTCCTACGAAGGCTATCCTGAAAACAGGTCGGCACTTTTTCAGCGAACCATTGGGGAAATGGCTTTCAACAAATTCAAAAAACAAGGTTTCATGAGCCATAATTTGAATGAGCCTATTCTTAGCGCACCTAAAATAGTAGATTCTGATAATTTGGAAATGGCTTTTTCTAGGTTGGAGAAGGCAATTGAACAGTTTGAGAATACCGATGAGGAAATGCTCAAACCCCATTTTGTTTATGGAAATGTAAGCAAGTCGGATTACGCAAACGTTCATGCCATGCACACCTCAGACCATTTTTCTGCTTTTGAGGTTTAACTAAAAATTTAAGAGAAAGGAGAAAAGAAGAAAGTCATTCCCAGTAATACTTGTCCTGAGAATTTACTTTAGAGTGATGACTTAAATAAGTGTGAATATTTAATTGACAGTATTGATTCCTCGTGAAAATCTAATTTTCAGTTGATTACTTTGGGGTGTACGTCAGAATGCAGATTTCTTTCTTTCATGTACCTCGCTCTTCCAGAGCGACCTCAACAAAACCGTTTTGGAAGGTGGCTTCCCCGAAGAACGGTGTACAAGTTTCATTTATTGGAAAAAGTGAAGTGTAATTACAAATCTGCATTTAGATTTAGACGTACACCCTTACTTTGCTATTCTACTATCTTTCTATTTTTTTACTTGTGCTTATTTTCACTCAACCTCTCTGAATTTTCGTGATTCTGCATTGCTCATACTCACAATGAAAGCATCCTTAAAACCTGCACTGCGTGCTTCTCGGAGAAGTTTAGAAGCTCCAACCATGTCATATTCACGCCCAACCATGTACTTATATTTGTAAGAACCTTTTGCTTGATGTTCCACAATTTTCAACTCCAAATCTTTGAGTTTCTGGTTTTTGAAAGTCATCATGCTTTTGGATGCCATCAATTGCACTTTATAGACTTTTCTTCGGTCTCCTTCAGGATATTTCTTGACGTAAAAATCTCGGAAAGCACGAAAAATAGCAGAAGCAATAATGTCTTGCCCACTAGCAGAATTGAGATATAGCTCTTCTGCTTTATTTGAGATGAATCCGACCTCACAAAGCACCGAAGGCATATTCTGTATATTGAACAACAAATAAATTGTAACCTCGGTCTCTGGCACTCATAATTCCACGACTGTTTCTTCCTGCACGAGTTTGAAATTCTTTTTCTATCCGTAATGCCAAGGCTTGGCTTGCTTTAAAATCGTGATGATGAATATGTGTTCTCGTTCCGCTGATGGCAGAGTTTGGGTTGGAATTGCAATGAATACTGATGAAATAGTCTGCTTTATTACGATTTGCAATGTCAGCACGCTCTTCTAATTTGACTGTTTTATCTGTAGTTCGCGTGTAAATTACCGTAACTCCAGTCATATTATTGGTCAAATAATAACCCAATTTTTTGGCAATCTCCAGATTCAAATCCTTCTCATGTTTCAAATTTGATGAACCTTGCTCTTTTCCAGGATCTTTTCCGCCATGTCCTGGATCAATGCAAACCACTATTTTCTTGCCTTGGGAAAAGGCTTTTTCTGGAATGATTGCAAGAGTGCAAGAAAGTAGAAGAAAAAGAGATAAAAGCGATTTCATAAATAGTCGTAGCTCGGGTTCATGATTGGTTGGAGTGGAATCCAGTAATTAAAACGCAAAATAAGCACACAACTTGCACTATAAGTTGTGATTAACTTTTAATTGATTCAAGAAATTTTTGCAACTTTCGTGCAGAATTTCGTAGCAATCGTCAAAATCTGCCTCATCGCCACCGTAAGGGTCGCTAACTGCTTTTTTGGATTTCGCATTGTCGAACTCACGCATGAGAAAAATCTTTTGGTTGGATTTCTCTGCACCACGCAAGTTTTTCATGTTCTGAATATTCTGATTGTCCATTCCGATCAAGTAATCGAAATCTGAAAAATCTTCTGATTTGAGTTGCCTTGCCTTATGAGTCAACTCCAACCCATTTCTTACCGCCACATCTCTAGAAAGATGATGCGCCAATTCCCCAATATGGTAGCGACTTGTTCCGCAAGAATCGCAGGAAATTTTACTTGCCAAGCCTTCGCTTTTCACCAAATCCCGAAAAACTTCTTCTGCCAATGGCGAACGGCAAATATTTCCCAAACAAACAAATAACACTTTAATCATAGAATGAGATGTTAGAAATTAGACACTAGATTTTAGAGAAAAGAAAGAAAGAGAAAAAAACAACCTAAGACATTCTTCGTTTTTAATTCTTACATTCCCTATACAATGTGTTTTCCTTCCACATTTTTCTCTTTTTGTTTTCCGAAAAGGAAGCCAAAAACACCTCCGCAAATTCCACCAAATATATGTCCAAATTGGGAAACGTTGTCTGGATTAAAAGAATTTAGCATTTCCGTTCCCACATAAAGCATCGTAATCAATATGAAGGTAAGCGGAATGCTTCCATCTTTCACGTTGGAGACAGACGAAAGAATAATCAGCATGAAAACAATGCCACTCGCTCCCAAAAAGCGGTCTCCAAACAAAAACATATTTAAAAGACTTGTTGCAAAAGCGGTCAGCAAAATCATTCCCAATAGCTTTTTAGAGCCATATTTTTCTTCCAAAATTGGTCCAATCAGCAAAATGAAAGAGAAATTCCCTGTCAAATGCTCCCAACTTCCATGACCCGCAATGTGCGAAAACAACTTGAAATAACTGAGCGGATTCAGGAAAGAACCAAAAGAAGGCTCGGAAATGAAAAACTCTCTGACAAATGGCGCAAAAGTAGCAAGTGCCTGAACCACCACACTAATGAATGTGAAAGTGAGAATTACGGGGGAATTATATTTTATTTTCATAATTTGTCGGAGATAGTAAGTGTCGATTCTCAAAACTACTATTCCGATTTAATGAGTTGCTCATACCACTCAACGTCCAATTTAATAGATTCTTATACAGACACGTACTCCACACTACTAGCCAAGCGTGGCTTGAATGGACTTTTTAGTCTCGCAGATTTACAATTACACTTTTAAATTCGCCAATTCCAATTAATTCGCCCGAGCAACCTTCCAAAGATATTACCGATCATTTGAAAGATAGTAATTTTCCATTTCAAATCTACAAATTCCCACATTTACACATTCTTACATTCGCCAAATCACGAATTCCAATTTACTCGCCAATTCCTACAATTCGCTCAACATTTCGTCAATGGATTTTGTGTTTGGGAAAAATGACAGAATGCGTTGCAAAACTTCATCTACCGTAATATCTGGGCAAGATGCGCCCGAAGTCAGCAAAATGGTCACAGGTTCTTTCGTTTGGATTTTATGAGTTGGGAGGTAATTCTCCGTGGTCAACTCCTCTTTTTCTCGCCAATCGAAATGGGAAATCAAGTTTTCGGAAAGAATTTTAGATGCCGAGGAAATGAAATAAGTAGGTAATTTTTCTTCGCATAATTCTACCAAATGCGTGGTGTTGGAACTATTGTAACCTCCAACCACTAAAGCAAAATCTGCTTGTGTTTCCGCTTCCAAAAGCCCGAGAGTTGCCCGCTGATTATCATTTGTGGCGTAGCAAAGTGTATCTCTCGTTTCGGCAAAATGTTGTTTGGAGTTCGCTTCTCCGAATTTTTCGATCATGGTTTGCTTCAAGAAATCGGCAATTGCCTGTGTTTCCGTAGCCAACATCGTGGTCTGATTTACCACACCAATTTTACTCAAAGAAGTTTCAGGATTGAAATTATCGGAATATCTGCCTTTGAAAGTCTTCTCAAATTCCTCCAAACTGGATTTGCCCAAACATGAAATCTGCCAGCAATTCGGTTTCCCGCATATCTTCTACCATAATCGAAGGCGCATCTTCTTTGCTGTGCGAGAAAGTGGCACGAGTTTCCTCATGTTTTACTTTGCCGTGAATCACTACGGTATAATCCTTCTTTCCCAATTTGGTGGACATATTCCACACTTTTTCCACAAATGGGCAAGTCGTATTGTATTGCTTGGTTTCCAAACCCATTCCTTCTAAGCGAGCCTGAATCTCCACGGTTGTCCCGAAAGCGGGAATCAGCACAATGTCTTCCGAATTCAATTCTTCCCACGGAATGAGTTGCTTGCCTTTGGTGTCCATAATGAATTTGATGCCACGAGCCTGCAAATCTTCATTCACTCTTGGATTGTGAATCATTTCGCTGAGCAAGAAAACTCTTTTGTCTGGATTTTCCTCTACGGTGCGGAAAGAGATTTCAATGGCATTCTCCACGCCATAGCAAAACCCAAAATGACGGGGAACGAAAAACCGAACTGCTCCAAAATCTAGCAATTGAGGCGTGAAATCCTTTTTCCGTGGGTCTTGGATTTTGCGCATGTCTTTCACTTTGCCAATAATTGGGCTTTTATAGAATTGGGGTATTTCGAATTGTTTCATGAAAAAGTCTTTAGTCGTTTGTCTTTAGTCCGAAGTCGGTTGATAAGTAAAAGTTTGGAAGTTTTTACTTACTAGGCTTTATAAACAGAAAAGATTTGAATAGCTGACGATGTCTTTAGACCCAGACTGGAAGACTCGTCAGTCTATGGTTTATTATATAATAGATATTATCACGATTGATTTTGTAGTGCCCAGTTTATCATTTTGAGCGGGTACGGAAACCCGCTCTACAGTGTTTATTCGTACCTCGACTCTCTGAGTCGAGCTGAAAAACGAGTATAATAAACCAATCGTGATAAGGTCTAATGAAAGTATGTTCATAATCTATATCATAAATTGACTTTTATTTATTCTGATCGAGTTGATTATAAAACTAGGAAGTTGGTAAAGGGTTTGGGGGATTATTTTTCTTTTGTAAGACTCTTCAACGTCTCAATTAAATTTTCGAATCCCTTAAATTTATTGGGACAAAATTCAAAAGAGGTTGCATTTCTTCCCGTAATCATATAAACCACGCTAATACTTCCTCCAACTATTCCAGAGAAACATTCATCATTTTGCGATTTCGCATTTCTTTCAAAACTCTCTATGGCAGATTTGGCTAACTCAAAATCCTCCAAGCTTCCAAAAAAAGATTGCCTTGGATGTTTTGGACGATATTCTATTGAATGATAGTAAGATATTCTATTACTTTTTCCTAAATTATATATCCTTAAATCCCCAGTCTCTCGCTCCATACAACCGCTATGTGTTTCCACATATATGATTATTTTGTTACTCGCTCTAGATGCAATGATTTCATTCTCTGTAAAATCAAATATTTCGACAATATCAATTTCTCTTACTGTCTTTCTTTTTTTGACTGAAATCTTAAAATGTTTTACAAATCCTGTAGATGTATGGACTTCCAACTGATATTCACCTTTCTGTAAACCCTCAAAACTCCAATTATCTGATTTTTCCATCAGTAGCTTGCCGCTTTTCTTTAGCACAACTTTATCAATGAGCCTTGGTACAAATACTGTTTTGTATGTAAAATTAACTTTGAGATTACACAATTTCTAAGCTTTAATATTTGAGTAAATCAAAGTTGAAAGAGCAATAAGAATAATCTGTATATTTTTCATAATTGTATTGTTCTAAAAACCTACAAAATCGATTCAATTACAAACACATTAAAAGTGATGCTAACTTATTCTTCAATCTTTCTTTTCAACGCATCCAACAAACGAGTTTCAAAATCCTGTATAATCACATTTGCCCAGAAACCAGCATATCCATTCATTTTTGATTCGATGGTGTAATCACAACTGAGAATCAGTTTGGTTGTGTTGTTATCCAAGCTAACTAATTCGTAGGAAATGTTTTGGAACTGGAAATAATTACTACCCAAAAGATGCTTGTCGGTAGGTAAATCTCTCAGTCTTAGATTTGTCTATATGAATATTAAAACTGACGAAATTCGTGCTATCTAGTTTGGAAATAGATTCAAAAAGTTTCAAATCATCTGTGAAATAACCTACTCTATATTGCTTGCCACCAACATATTCCAACTTGGACTTTATAGGTCTGGGAATGCCAATGTAATTCAGGAAACCCATTTCGTATTCATCATCCGATATTTCAGGCACTTCTATCAAATTTTGCCAAACCAAATTTTTTCCCGAATTGATGATTACTTCCCTCTCTACATGATATGCTTTTTTCTGGTTGGGAAATTGTGCCTCAATAGGATTCAGCAGCATTGGGATAAGCAAGATAGAGTACAATTTATTCGACTTCCTGTTTTTCATAAAATTACCAAGTAGCAAACCAACAATTCCTGCACCCAACAAAAACGGAATTGCTATAATAAGTATGCAGAATAAATCTTCCAACCTAGTAACCCAAGTGGCAACAAAGTAAAGCAACACGCTAAATAGTGGAAGGAAAAACTGTTTTGTTCGAGATTTCAAAATCTCTTTTTTGGCAATCAAAAGAGGAATCACTCCAATAGCTATAGGCAAAATCCAGATGAATGATATGCTGTAAACATTGAAATTCAAAGAACCTTTATTCAAAGTTCCCTCGCAAAGAAGTCTGTAAATCACTCCATAAAAAGCCCCTAGAAAAATGCCTAAATACTGGCTAATTTTCATATCTAATCATATTTTAGTTGCTTATTCTCACAAAATCTGCCCAACTCCAAAAGTAAGTACAAACAGCAAAGTCGTGAGTGCCATTTGTTTGCGTTATCTATCCATAATCTCCTTTACCTTATCTTTCAGCTGTTCGACATTGGGAAGGTAAAGCTGATATTTTGAAACAATCAGTTTAGTTTTATCATTCAGCATGGCATATTCTACCATAATCTCATCCTTCTCTTCTGATAGAATCAGTCCAATCGGCTCATTGTCTGTTTCTTCACTAACTTCTTTGGTATAATATCCTAGGTAAAGTTTCATTTGTCCAATGTGTTCGTGAATTACCTCGCCAATTTTCAAATCTATCAGCACATAACATTTCAGCTTTACATGATAAAAGACTAAATCGACAAAATAATGCCTATTGTTTAGCGTAATTCTTTGCTGTCTGCCAATGAAGGCAAATCCTTTCCCCAACTCTAACAAAAACTGCTGTAAATTATCTATGATTGCCTTCTCTATTTCTGTCTCTGAATACTGATGATTTTCGGGAAAACCTAAGAACTCGAACACATACGGACTTCTAATGAAATCTTCTTCTGAATTGATTATGTTACCTTCTTTAGCTAAAATCAATATCTCTTCCTTGTTTTTACTGACTGCAAGTCTATGAAACAATCCAGACTTTTTCTGACGCTTCAATTCACGAACTGTCCAGTTCTCAGTAATTGACTGCTTTTCATAAAATTCCCGAGCTAAGTCATCGTCTAATTTTAATAGCTCAAAATAATGAGACCAACTCAATTTGTGAGACAGCGTCTCACAAATTGGATATTTGGAATACAGCAACCTCATATAATTCAGATTACTCCGACTAAAACCACCTCCATATTTTGCAAGCAAATCTTTAGACAAACTCTCTAATAATCCATTCCCATATTTCGCTCTTTGTTCTCCTTCTTGTTCAAACTCAATAATGTGTTTGCCTATTCCCCAATAAGATTTCAACATTTGGATATTTACAGCAGAAACGGCTTCACTTTTGGCGTTTTGGTATGTTTGCCCAATACGTTCTATAAGTTCATTGTAATCGTCCTTTCCCTTTGGAGTATCCATATTGATAATTTTGAATCAATTACTAAATTCTTCTGAAAATTTCTACTAGCATCTACAAAATCTGCCCCACTCCAAAAGTAACCACAAACAGCAAAGTTGTGAGTGCCATTTGCTTCAAGAAATGGGTCTAAATCTTGAGGTTTTGTAAGTTGCTTGACGGCTTTGGCATTTTTGAGCAAGAGTGGCAGAATTAACAAAAACAAGAATTGCCATGGGCTGGAGAAATCTAAAATCACATAGGCTAAGGCACAACTCAATCCAACCGAAAGTAAAAGCCAATGATACACCACGGCTTTCTCTCGCCCAATTCTGACTGGAATTGAGCGTTTCCCAGCTTTGGTGTCAGATTCAATATCTCGGATGTTATTGACATTCAGTACGGCAATGGAAAAAAGTCCGCAACTGATAGAAGGCAATATGTGAATCATTTCCACATGTCCTGTGTGGAGGAAAAACGTACCCATGACTCCGAGCAAGCCGAAGAACATGAAAACGGAAATATCGCCCAAACCAATGTAACCATAAGGCAATTTGCCAGCGGTGTAAGTGATGGCGGCAATGATAGATAAAACGCCCAGAACCAAGAAAGTAGCCAAGATTTTCATATCGCTAATTTCCGCAAAGTAGAGCAATCCAACACCTGATGCCAATGACAAAATTGCGCAGAGAATCAAAGCCGTCAACATCGCTTTAGAAGTGATTGCCCCAGATTGAACGGCTCTTTGTGGCCCTTCTCGCTCTAAACTATCTGCCCCGTGAATGGAGTCGCCATAATCGTTGGCGAGGTTGGAGAGAATTTGCAGGAAAATAGTGGTCAGCGAACAAAGCAGGAAAATTTTCAGGCTGAATTTATCTTCATCTGCAGCCAAAAAACTGCCCATGCCAATGCTCGCCAAAGCCAACGGTAAAGTCCTCAATCTAATCGCCTCCAACCATGCTTTCATATTCTCGTATTAAAGTTTCAATAATTATTGAAAGCAAATATAAACGATGATTTGTAGGATTTGTAGGATTGGGAGAATTGATTTGGGAGAAATCTGAATTTGTTCAAGTTTGAGAAATCAGGACATAAAAAAACGGTGCGTGAAGACACGCACCGCAGAATATTAGAAATTATGAACGTAGTCTATTGTGAAAACCATAGACTGGCAGGTCTGAAGACACTGCCAGCTATTCAAGTTTTACTTGTTCATAAGCTCAATTATTTTTCTAAGACCTTGGAATAAAGACTTAAGGCATATTAAAGAAATAAACTAAACATTTTTTGTTTCTTTAATATGCTTAATACTTTTACATTGTTTCCGTAGCGGAAATTGTTTCTTTCACTTCTCCACAATCCATCATGGCATCTCCGAAATAAGGATTTTTCACTTCCTCTTCTTCGCTCAACCAATAAGCTCCTTTGTTGTCGAAAGCCATTGGGCAATACACATAATAAACATCGTGGTTGCTTCCTTTCTCTTTTACCATTGTGTACATTTTATCAGAAATTTTTTGGAAAACTTCTCTTTGTTTGGCAATATCATCGAAACTCTGAAGTTCCTTTGCCAAATCGGCCAATTCGCCTTCCGTTTTTCTTGACAATTTGTTTGCTTCAATTTTTGCCTGATTCACAGAAGAAGCGACCAAAGCATCTTTCAGAAGAATATAATATTTCAAAGATTTCTTGAAATCATCGTTGCTCATATCAGCATCTGTAGTAGTAGTTACTTCTTCATTTCACTTCTATCTCTTCCTTTTTTTCTGTTCCTCCACAAGAAAATAAGAATACTGCAAGCATAATAAATAGTACGTTTTTCATCTTTTCCATTTTTGTTTTAAATTATTGAAAACTATTCAATTTCATAAATAGCAAATCCCAAAATGGGATTTACCTTTCTTATTTTAAGCAATTTACGTAGAACAATGCTTTTACCAAATCCAACTTATCCTTTTTTTGTAGAAAATTTAGCTCATCCATTCTTCAAGCACTTGGTAATGAGTGGTTTCCAAGTATTGAATCTCTACAGATTTTACTCCGTCCAAATAATTTTACCAGATTTTTGTTGTTTACAATTTGGTCTTTCCTTGCCAAAATCAGTTTCACATCTAATTGAAATCTATTATATTTTGCTTAATCAGTTTCTGATTGAGGCCAAATTTGCCGTAAGCATTCCATGTATTCCGTAAAATGCCACGTTTATTTTTATGATTAATTTGCGATTGGGCAAACAACAAAAGTTCTTTAGTTGGAGGAAATGATTTTGCCAACTCCAATAAGGGAATAATTCTATCGTAATATTTCAAAAAATTGTTGAAGATGGATTTCCCCATTTTTGTTCTTGTGCAGAAATCGAAAAGGTTGAATCGCTCAAATCCGTTCGGGGCAATTAAGTAAACCTTATCCACTTTGTTCGGAATAGCTTCCAAAATTGCTCCTACGTGCCTTGCGCCCATAGAGTGAGCCAATAAATTTACTTTATCAATTTGAAGTGAGTCAATTAGAAGTTGGAAATCGGAAACCCAACTAGACTTGTTTGGGTAAATTGTTGAGTGCTGAATTGCCTTTGTCATGCCCGAACAGACGAAAACTATAAATAATGCTATTTGGGAAAATAGTGGCTAATCTTTTATAGACACTCGGGTTTTGCCCAAAACCGTGGAAAGAAAAATAGGCTTTTTTGCCTACTCCGTAAACTGAATATGAATCACTAAAAAGCGTCTTTCTTGGGTAAATTCAATGTAAGTTTTGAATAAATTTAAGCTTGGCTCTGCATAGATTCTACTTCTTGCACCAAACTTTCAAATTCTGATTTGGTTTCCAACACATGGTCTTTGTGTTGTTCGTACTTTTCGGAATTGGCTCGCTCAATCTTCCTGATTTTGGCAACCAAACCATCTGCTCCGAACATTTGGGCTTGCGATTTGAGTTGTTGCATCACAGACTTAACGCCTTTGAAAGTCATTGCTATTTATAGATGATTCCAACTTGAGAACTATACTCTTGGGACTGCTGCAAGAACCTGTTGATAATCTCTTGAGAGAATGAATCGTTATTTAAAGATACTTTTCTGAATATATCGAGGTTTATAAGTCCCATAGTTTTAATCTTTGGTGTGGTAAAGTAAAAACAGTGTTGAGTCAGCAACTGAATATGAAGATAGAAAAATTATATGATAATCGCAGAATGATTTGTTTGTGTGGCGCTTGGTAGCAAGTAATATTTTTTGCCATTAAGAACTTCCGAGTATAATTTTAGCGAGTTTTCGTTATTTTCTGACTATAAACCTTACTTTTGCGAATGAAATTTAGAGCATGTTTGAATCGACTTTATTTGAGTTTTTACGGCTTTTCAAAAGGTCTTTCTTCGTTATTTTTTCCCCACATAGCTTTGGCTATACGTCTCTAAAATGCCTAGAAAGCCTATTTTGAAAATCTCGTAAAATTCCCAAAAAACCAATCCAAACATATTCTTAACCCCAATTATGAGTTACATATTTAATAAGTACAATTGTTGGATTGGGGAAATGAAGACAGGGTGGCCATGAAGAATGAAGAATGATTTAAGCACATGATAATCAATGATTTAATATTATTGAACTTAGTCAAAATATTTTCATATAGTTTTGATTAAATCTAAGAATAGGCAATACATGAAACTCAATTTTGACACTCAAAAAATAGAACGATTAAATTACTGATAATCAATGATTAAACCCATTACTCGGGTTCTTAAAAAAATGAAGAATCTTATCTCAATTTGTCTGCTCATTCTCCTAATAGTTCAGAACTCTTTTTCACAAAGCTTTCCGAAATTGAATGAAAACAGGATTGCCACCAATCAAATAGCGATGCAGACTTTGGGCGGTTGGAGTTTGGGAAACATGGCTGTTTACGGAGTTCGAGCCTCGGGTGGAAATGGCGATAAATATTTCAATCAGATGAATATTTATTGGAATGTGGTAAATCTTGCCATTGCCTCGGCTGGTTATTTGGGAAGCTAGAAAAGAAGGAAAAAGTAATTTTTCCCAACGAGGAGATTCTCGACAAGCAACTCCAGACTGAAAAACTGCTGCTTTTCAATGCTGGGTTGGATTTAGCTTATATCGGAACTGGATTCTATTTGCAGGGAATTGGGCAGAAATGAAAACGATTCCCGATGGAAAGGCTACGGCAAATCACTGATTTTGCAGGGAAGCTTTCTTAGCAATTTTTGACTCCATCCTCATTCTTAAACATCAATCCAACCGAAAAAAACTCGGAAAATATAAAATCCTGTCCGCTTCGGAAGGGATTGGAGTAAAGTTGGTTTGGTAGAAAAGAGAGAAGAAAGAAAAAGGAGGAAAGAAGAAAGAAAGGAAAATACGCAAACAGTGTCTGATAATCAGACTTTAATAAAGCCTCTTTTTCAGAAATTGAACTATCAAAAAATCAATAATGCCAATCTATATCTCCAATTCGCTTCCCTCAAACTCCACTAATTTCAATGCGTTTGAATTAACCCAAATTGTTCCTAAATTCAACCAAACAAACAAAGTCAAATTATGAGATTCATATATTATATTGTTATTCTCGCCATTTTTGTGTGGTCGCAACTTTATTGGGGAATGCCCACTTTCCGTTGGGGATTCAACGGATTGCCCATGATGTTGCTTTTTCTTGCTGGAGTTGTCTTCGTTTTGGAGCGCAATTGGCATTCCAAACGGTCGGGAAACGTTACGAAGGCACTCAAGATTCCGAGTATTTTACTGACATTGGCCGCCATTTTTGCCTTGATTATTCCCTTCATCACTTCTTGGTCGGCTTTTCGGGCAGATGATTACCGAAACCTTATCGGAACTGTGAAAATAGGCGAAAGTTTTGCCGATGACGTGGCTCCTATTTCGATGGATAAAATCCGAATTGTAGATCAAGATTTGGCTTACAGACTCGGAGACAAGGTTTTGGGAGCAGAGCCTTCACTCGGAAGTCAGGCACATTTGGGGGAATTCAGAATTCAGAAAGTAAATGGAGAATTCGTTTGGGTTGCTCCGCTGATTCACTCGGGTATTTTCAAATGGTGGAACAATAAAGAGGGCGCAAACGGCTATGTAGTTGTTTCTGCGACCAATGAGCGAGATGTGACGATTAGTACAGAAAATTGGGGAAACTCCAATCAAAATAAAATACCAACCAGGCGGTTTTGCGGGAGATTTCTTGCCAAGACACATTTATTTTAGTGGCTACATGACCCAAGGTTTTACCGATTATACTTTCGAGATTGACGATAAGGGAATGCCTTTCTGGGTCGTTTCCCTCTACGATAAAAAAGTGGGTTTCGGAGGAAGCGATGTTACTGGAGTGATTACGGTAGATGCCATGTCTGGAGATATTAAAGAATATTCGATTGAAGATGCACCAATTTGGCTCGACCGAATCCAACCGAAAAACTTTGTGCAAAGGCAATTAGACGATTGGGGCGAATTTGTGAATGGCTGGTGGAATCCATCGAACGAAGAAAAATTGACAACAACCAACGGAATGTCTTTGGTTTATGACCAAAATGACCGTTCTTATTGGTACACGGGATTGACTTCCGTGGGAAGCGACCAAGGAACAGTGGGTTTCCTTTTGGTAGATACGAGAACAAAAGAAACGACTTGGTACAAACAAATTGGGGCAACTGAGCAAGCGGCCATGAGTTCTGCCGAGGGAAAAGTGCAGGAAAAAGGCTATCAGGCTTCGTTTCCAGTTACCTATAATATAAACGGTGCACCAACTTACGTAATGCCGTTAAAAGACAGAGCAGGTTTGATTAAGATGGTCAGCATGGTTTCCGTGCAGGATTATTCGATTGTGGCAGTCGGGGCAGATTTGAGCGAGGCAGTTCGTGCCTACAAAAATGAGCTGAACAGTAGTGGAAACGAGATTTCCCCAAGCAACAACTCTACCAAGTTCCAAATCAATTCTACCATCAGCCGACTTTCAACCAACGTGAAAAGCGGGAATACTTTCTACTACATGACTTTGAAAGGTTATCCGCAAAAAGTATTCATCATCACTTCGGCAATTTCCGATGAGATTCCGATTACACAGGCTGGAGATTCAGTGCTCGTAACCTATGATGACGGCAAAACCAAAACGGTGGATATTGTGGATTTCGACAATTTGGAAATCTCCGCACAGAAAACCGATGGAGCGGAAATTAAGAAGATGGAATGAATCCAAATAGAAAAGTGGAAAATAGCAAGAAAGCAAAGTAGAAATCTGGCAATTGAATAACAAAAAGTCGTTTGGATTTTAGTCTAAATACAAGATGAAGAAAGCGAGCAGGTTCGGAAGAACTTGCTCGCTTTTTTTACTGTTTTCTTAATTGAATTTGTTGCAACGATTTACTTTGCCTAACCATTACTCTCACATCTATGCGGTTAGGGAAAACCGCACTACAGAATTAATAGTGATAAAGATTATTAAGATTGAACCTTAATCTTATCTCACATCAATTCCCAATTCCTTCAACTGTTCGCTGTCAATTGGCGAGGGAGAATCAATCATGACATCTCTGCCAGAAGTGTTTTTCGGGAAAGCAATGTAATCTCTGATAGAATCCACTCCGCCAAATAAGGCACAAAGTCTATCGAAACCGAAAGCAATTCCCCCGTGTGGAGGTGCGCCATATTCGAAAGCATCTAATAAGAAACCAAATTGTGCTTGGGCTTCTTCTTTGCTAAACCCGAGTGCATCGAACATCGTAGATTGGATTGCTCTATCGTGAATTCTGATGGAACCGCCACCAATTTCCACACCATTCAATACCAAATCATAAGCATCTGCCCGAACTTCGCCAGGGTTGCTCTCCAATTTGTGCATATCTTCTGGTTTTGGAGAAGTGAAAGGATGGTGCATGGCGTGCCATCTTTTGCCTTCTTCATCGTATTCCAAAAGTGGGAAATCTAACACCCAAAGTGGTTTGAAAGTATTTCTATCTCTCAAATTCAGCTGATTTCCCATTTCCAAACGCAGTTCGCTCATGGCTTTTCTTGTGAGGGAATCTTTGCCCGAAAGCACGAGAATCAAATCTCCTGCTTTTGCGCCTGTTTTTTCTGCCCAAGCTTTCAAATCTTCTTGCGAGTAGAATTTATCTACCGAAGATTTGAACGAGCCATCTTCGTTGCATTTCACATAAACCATTCCTCTCATGCCAATTTGAGGACGTTTTACCCATTCTGTGAGCGCATCGAAGTTGCTTTCTGGTGTAATTGGCGCAATTTTCAACGGCAATTCCCAACAACCAATTCTGCTTCATCAAAAACTTTGAAACCTTTGTTTTGAGTTTCCACATTCAGGTTGGCGAGTTTCATTCCGAAGCGGATGTCGGGCTTGTCATTTCCGTAGAATTCCATGGCATCGGCATAAGTCATTCTCGGGAAATCTTCCGTCAATTTCCACGCCACGCACTTCTTTGAGCAAATGTTTGAGCAAGCCCTCAAAGGTTTGTAGAATATCTTCTTGCTCTACAAATGACATTTCGCAGTCAATTTGCGTGAATTCTGGTTGGCGGTCGGCACGTAAATCTTCGTCTCGGAAACACTTCACAATTTGGTAGTAGCGATCGAAACCTGCCACCATCAGCAATTGCTTGAAGGTTTGCGGAGATTGTGGCAACGCATAAAACTCGCCCTGATTCATTCTGGAAGGAACTACAAAATCCCTCGCTCCTTCTGGAGTAGATTTGATGAGAACTGGAGTTTCCACCTCAATAAAATGCTTGTGCATCGAGAAATTTGCGGGTTTCACTTCCCATTTTGTGGCGCAACTGCAAACTCTCACGAACGGGTTTCTCCTCAAATCCAAATAGCGGAATTTTGCTCGCAAGTCATCGCCTCCATCCGTTTTATCTTCTACTTTGAAAGGGGGCACTTTCGAGGAGTTCAATATTTCTAACTCACTAACCCAAACTTCAATATCTCCAGTGGGAATTTTATTGCTTTTTGCATAGCGTTCGGCTACCTTTCCAGTTGCTTTGATGACGAACTCCCGACCTAATTTTTTCACTTGATTGATGAGCGACTCGTCGGTTTTCCCTTCTTCCAAAACCAGTTGGGTGATTCCGTACCGGTCTCGCAAATCTACCCAAAGCACTCCGCCTTTATCACGGACGGTTTGCACCCAACCTGTGAGCGTAACTTCTTTTTCTATATCTGTTTGGCGCAATTCGCCACAAGTATGTGTTCTTAACATGTTAGTCTGTAGTGAGTAATGGGTATTGATATTAGTAATGAGTATTGAGTAAGAAACTATCATTTTCGAATTTTCTATCTCTATACCATTTTGTTATGGCAAAGATAAAATTTTCGTTGGATTTGGTGCAATTCGGTGGATTTTGAAAGCAAGAAATCCAACGAAACAAAATTTTGCAACAGCATGTTTCCATCGCAGAATCCATAAAATCCAACCAGATGAAAATTATAGAAAAATACAACTTAAACGAAGAGCAAATTGACCGAATTGTGGGAATGGCTTGGGAAGACAGAACGACTTTTGAGGCGATTGAAGTTCAGTTTGGATTGAGTGAAGGCAGAAGTAATTAAGCTGATGAAACACCAAATGACGCTGAAAAATTGGCAAAAATGGCGTGCGCATGTGCAAGGCAGAAAAACCAAGCACCAGAAACTTGAGGGAAGATGATGTGAAGCGTTTCAAGTCGAAAGCGCAGAGGATTATTACCAAAAATCGGATTCCCAAGGCAAAATGAGTACAATTACAAGATAATAAGATAAGTAATCGTTGTTAAATATTTTCCTATTTGTAAAAACACAAAAATTTGATTGTCAATTATATATGTCGCTTTGGACTGACGACTTGAGCGCAAGTCCGATAAAGACTTTGTACTTAAGATAGTAAAGTTAAAAAGAAAGTAAAAGATTTAGAAAGATAGGGCGCATCTCATTTTGTCGCACACTAAAAAAGCATACGCTGGCAGAGGTCGCAGACCCTGCCAGACGTTTATTATAATCTCAATTATTTCATTTGAAGAGTAGGTTTTAATTTACTGCGACATTTTGAGATGCGCCCGAAAGATGCTCATAAATTGATGTTGCGCAAGTCTTGAAAACCTTTCTAATTGAGTCCACAATAATCAAAAATCGGTAGTGTGAAAGAGGTAAGGCTACTCTATGGATAATTCGGCACAAGCGGACGCTCAATGCCGTTAAGTTAAGGAGATTTGACTTCAGTCGGAGACTGATTTCCATTTTCGGCACAGGTTCAGAGAACCTGCGCCAGCGTGTTACGCTGGTTCGAGCGTCCACGCTTGAACCCAAAAGTGCAATCTTTACACTAACTTAATGGCACAAGCGGACGCTTGCGCTATGGTGAAAGCTTGCACCACAAGCAAAAATCAGAATTGTACTCAATACCCAAATTAACGATTGAACCATTCTGTTTTTCACTTTGGACTAAAGACTTACGACTTTGGACTATTTTCTAGCTGAAAAGTCCCACAATCCAGCTGTTCAATTCATCTCGATAGCTGGAGAAGAAACTGCCGATTACATAACTGGCTACGGCAATTGTGAAGCCGAGCAGAAGCATTTGGAAGCCGTTTGCTTGGATTTTTTTTCTGACTTCTTTGGCGGTTCGCTCATTTATTTCCACAAATTTATCTCTCACTTCTTGGGGAGCGTCATCTAGCAAACGAAGTTCGTGTTTCATTTGGAGCAATTGCTCTTCCAACTTCTGGAGTTGCATTTGCTTCTCGGTAAATTCCCTTTCTTGCTCACGTACTTTGTCTTTCTGCTCTTCTACATAATAAGAAGACTGGCTCGCTGACTCCCGCAAATGCTCCATCACTTGCTCCAACTGCAAATTCTGGGGAATCCCAATTGTTTTCCTCTTGGTTTTCTTCCCACTTCCTGCCCAAACTATAATGATAATCAGCAATATAATTACCGCAATTGCCCCAATTATTATATTTTGAGGATTTTGAAAAAGGTCAAGAAATTTATGTGTCAATTCACTCATTGGTCAGTCGATGTTTCCTAATCTGAGCCTATTTAAGCCCTTGTTTGATGTAATAGAAAATAAAAGTTAAAACTATCCAAAACATATCAAATTGACAATCTTAAATTACAATAGTATCGTAAACGTATGTGTTCGCTCGAAAATTGTTGAGACTTCCTTCAACAAAGTACAGACCATAAGAGTTTCTTTAATTATGGAATCTCCCAAAAACAAATCTGTATTTCTAGGTCAATTAGGTCAATTCCCAAATCATATTTTCTCATTATATAAACTTATTTAGATGCTACATTTATGAAATCACTTACAATATATGTTTTATCGTTCTGTGCCGTTTTGGGTTTGATATCCTTCGAACTGAGAAAAAACGACATTAGTTTAGAAGCATTAGGTGTTTTAGAACCAACTTTGGTAGATGCTGAATGCAATTGCTATCAGTTTGTCAGAAACGGGTTGAGTTTAGAGACAGAGAAGGGGTTGAATAATATTCATGATTTGAGAGAGGCGTTAGAAATAAATGGATACAGCATGGAGAAGTCTCCAAAAAAAGGAGATGTAGTTATATTCAGTAAAGGTTTTGACGAAAGCAAATTCAAGAAAGGATATGCGGGAATTGTCTATGAAGTCTGGGATAATAATGGAGTTGAGCAAATCCAGTTGAGAAGTGCTGATTCGCAATCCGATAAAGTGTTTACTCAAAGCCATTGTATCAACGTAGGAATCAGCGAATTTCTACCAATTGCAAACAGGCAGAAAAAGAAAATTTCCTATTGGAGGAAAGGATAGGTTTATAAGACAGTATGAAATATACCCCAATTATGAGTTATGTATTTGATAAGTACAATCATGGATTGGGGAATGAAGACAGGGTGGCCTGGCCATTAAAAATGAAGAATTAAAAATGATTCAAGTATTTGGTAATCAGTATTTTGATTTTATGAGTTCCTTTAAATTATTGTCATATAATTTTTGATTAAATCTATAAAAAGTACAATATAGCAAATCTTAATTTTTGACTACTCTAAAAATAACACGGTTAACTATCTGAATAACAAAGGTTTAAACCCATTATTCGGGCAATATCATACTACTGGACATGAGTGAAAAGCTGGCGGTGTACGCAGTTCCCGCCAGTCTTAAAACGGTTTCTAGCCTGCACATTGGCAGGTCTTGCAGACACTGCCAAGTGCTAAGATTGATTCATGTCCAGTAGTATGGGTAATATGTAATTTTATGGATTGCAAAGGTGCAAGCTTGGATATTTGAACCAGAGATTTCATTGCCACTTTAATAAGTAAAGAATGCTCATTCCCATTTTCTGTGGCAATGAGCATTTTTATTTTCCGTCAACTCTTCTTCACAAAACTGATATTTCTTTTCAGACCAGCCAGCTTCGTTCTTTTCACAGCAGATTTCCGAAACAATTCACGGAAAACCTCCTCGGTAATTTCCTCCCAATCAGATTTGCTTCTATTTCCCAATTCAGGGTTTGGTTGGAATTCTGGAGTTTGGTGGGGCTTGGAGAACCGATTCCAAGGGCAAACATCTTGGCAAATATCGCAACCGAAAATCCAATCCTTAAACTTGCCATCAAACTCATTCGGGATTTCGTCTTGCAGTTCGATAGTCAGATAGGAAATACATTTGCTGGCATCCAATTGTTGTGGGGCGAGAATGGCATCGGTTGGGCAGGCATCAATGCAACGAGTGCAGGTGCCACAATAATCTTTGATTGGGCCATCGGGTTCGAGTTCCAAATCGCTGATGATTTCCGCCAGAAAATAGAAACTGCCTGCGCCTTTATTGATGAGCAAAGTATGTTTCCCAATCCAACCCAAA
Organism: uncultured Cytophagales bacterium; assembly: GCA_963729615.1. GTDB lineage: Bacteria > Bacteroidota > Bacteroidia > Cytophagales > Flammeovirgaceae > JBLIFI01. The sequence continues at coordinate 190,493 of CAVSOI010000003.1, read as the reverse complement.
CCGCTTTTTTCTGCCCAACTTCGCTCCATCACGGGTGCGGAATCCACAAAAACCCTTCCGTCAATATCTCCAATTTCAGCTTTTAATAGCTTCAAAAGTTCCTTCAGCTTCCATTTGATTACGTAATGGTAATCTTCTCCGTAAGCGTATTTGGCAATTTTGTAGCTTTCAGAATCTTCCGCCAAGTCTTTTTCTGGGTAATAATTCAGCATCAGGGAAATTACCGATTTTGCACCAGGCACGAGCAAAGTTGGGTCGAGCCGTTTATCGAAATGGTTTTCCATGTAGCCCATTTTTCCGTGGTGGTTTTGATTGAGCCATTTTTCCAACCTCGGAGCTTCTTCATCCAAAAATCCCGCCTTGGAAACTCCACAAAAATCGAAACCCAATTCCTTGGCTTTTTGCTTTACGAGTTGCGTGTTTTTACGGATTTGGATGGATGACATAAATACAAGTACGAAATAGGAAAATAATAAGAAAGTAAAGTAAAAATCAAGTTCCGAGAGATTCCCAACCTGCACACAAAACTCAACTCCAAAGTTATAGAAAGAATTCTGCCAAGTCAAAAAATTGGATTTTTACTGTAGCCGACAACCTCTGGGTTTGTTAGAGAAGATTCATCGTAACAAGAAAATCAATCACTTTTAATCCTCAAATCCGAAACGTAACTTATTGGATAAATAAACCCAAAAACTAAACACAACTACTATGAGTAGCGCAGGTTCGCAATTAGATGCCATAAAAAGGTTAGAACAAAGTAGGGCACTTTTAGGAAAAAGGCGTTCTTTAAGTGAAATTAACTTAGTTTATGGAAGTGCAAATCTCGGGGATAGAACAAAAAATCTAGCTCCAACTTTCACAAAAAAACAAATTGAGCAAGCAAAAGCGAAAATCAAAATCCAAAATGAAAAGAATCGAATTCGTAAATTCATTTTTCACATGATTTCCATACTCATTTCGTTCCTGATTTTCTTCGGATTATTTTTGAATTGAAGTTTTTTTTATCCTGGAGGAAACTCCTAACCGACATTTCCCACCCTTAAAAGGGTGCATCTCATTTTGTCGTGCATAGAAAAAATGTTTTTAGGAAGGTTGATACAAGCCACCCGGATATTTCGAGCGTGCGCTCGGACTTGTCATAAAATGAAGCGTCCGCTTCAAGAATTACCACATTTATTGAACAAATAGAGCCATTTTTAATTTACAGCGACAAAATGAGATGCGCCCCCTTAAAATTGACTTTGGATATTTATTAGATATTATTACGATTGGTTTATTAAAGTAAATTTTGGAGTCAGCTTGTTGCAGGGTGGCCTGGCCATCTCGCTACGCTAAGACCAACAATGGCTTCTATACAAAACCAATCGTAATAAAGTCTATTGTGTATTTGCACTTGATTGTTAAAAAATATAATTATTCAAATACGAAGAGTTTTGTTTGCCAAATATTCCGCACTACTGAAGCTCACTTCGCAAAGCGACTAGCTGGCGGTGTCGCCCACAATGGAATTGTTTTCGCTCCCGCCAGTCTAGGAAGCGAGAAAACCACGAACCCAAAAACTTTTCAACAATTCCCGGTCATCGGAGTCCGAACATCGGGGTGGGAAATGTCGGCCCTAAATGAGAAACTATATAACTCTCTTATAAATCAGAATTCTCTATTCTCCAAGCTTCCCCAACTCCTCCAATTTTGGCAAAACCTGCGGAAGCAGACTTTCCCGAATGCTCAACTCCAACAAACAATCTAATTCAAATTCTTGGTTGAGAATTGGCAAATCAAAATCCTTTACCAATCGCATGACTTGGTTGGTTTGCTCGTAAGCAAAACGGATGCTAATTCTATCCGCCACAATTCTTTCTACGATTTCCGCATTTTCTAGCGCATCGGCTGTGGCGGTTTTGTAAGCAGTTACCAAGCCACCAACCCCCAATTTTGTGCCTCCGAAATAGCGAATCACAACCACCAAAATATCTTGTAAATTCTTTGAGCGAATTTGCCCCAAAATTGACTGTCCTGCCGAGTTGTTAGGTTCGCCATCGTCATTGGCACGAACAAATTTCTCGTCTTTTCCAATCAAATAAGCATAACAATGGTGGCGAGCATCATAATATTGCTTTCTCAATTCCTCCAATCGCTCCTTCACTTCATCCACATCCTGAACTGGAAATGCGTGGGCAATGAATTTGCTCCCTTTTTCTTTCAGAAACCCTTCGGAAGGCTTGGCAATAGTCAAGAAAGTGTCTTTGGTTGGATTGGGCAAAACGATAACTGGTTTGTTGATTTTCAACTCCAAAGTTAACGAAACGAAATCTTAGTTTACATAATCTGGCAGAGAAAGCAATTTTGTGAAAAATTTCAATAACGAAAATATTTCGATTGCATAAAATACGATTGAGACATTTGTATATACAATTGAAATATTTTATCTTCGTCCATACCAAAATCAAAAAGTCATAAAAAAGAGACAAATATGAAAACTATATTGCACAGAGCCGATACAAGAGGAAATGCCAACCACGGTTGGTTACATTCTAGGCATTCGTTCAGCTTTGCGAATTATTACAATCCAGAACGCATGAATTTTGGCGTTTTGCGAGTATTAAACGATGATATTGTGGCAGGAGGAAGAGGTTTTGGGAAGCACCCTCATAGCAATATGGAAATTATTTCCATTCCGCTTTCAGGAGATTTGGAACATAAAGACAGTATGGGAAACGCTACAATCATCAAGCAAGGAGACGTTCAGGTAATGAGTGCAGGAACGGGAGTTGCCCACTCCGAATACAACAAAAACGAAAATGAGGAAGTGAAATTTCTCCAAATCTGGGTAATTCCCAATCAGGAAAATGTAACCCCTCGCTACGACCAAATTAAGTTGAGCGAAATACGAAAAGAGAATAGTTTCTATCAAATTCTGTCTCCAAACAAAGACGACCAAGGAGTTTGGATTCATCAGAATGCTTGGTTTCACTTAGGGGATTTTAAAGCAGGTAAATCTAAGACTTACCAAATCCGACAGAAAGGAAATGGTGTTTATGTTTTCGTGTTGGAAGGAGAAGTGAAAATTGGAGAACACAATCTATCCAAAAGAGACGGATTGGGAATTACCAACTCGGAAAGCTTCATGCTTGAAACCATTTCCAATTCCAAAATTCTGCTGATGGAAGTTCCCATGGATATTTGAGAAACCTTATTTTCAGGTTAGCTTATGCCCAAACAAGATTGGTTTGGGAATCATATTCGTAGCCAACAACGTCCACTTTGTCGTCAAACACTCATTTTGTGCTAGCAAAATCCCCCTTCTATTTTCATTTGAGTATAAAAGAATAGAGTCAGTTTCCAAATTGGAAACTGACTCTATTCTTTTGAATTATTAGGAGTGATTTAATATGAACACAAGCCGTACAGACTAAATATTCTTAATCAACTCAGTCAAAATACCTTGGACCAAAGACTTCGGACTATTTACTATCCATTCATGGAAAGCAAGAATTCATCATTATCTTTCGTGCCTTTCATGTTTTTGAGTACATAATCCATTGCCTCGTTCGGGTTCATATCTGCCATGAATTTGCGTAAAATCCAAACACGAGATAATGTGTCCTTATCGAGCAATAAATCTTCTCTACGAGTTCCAGAAGACGGAACATCAATAGCAGGATAGATTCTTTTGTTCGCCAATCTTCTATCTAATTGGAGTTCCATATTACCCGTTCCTTTGAATTCTTCAAAGATAACTTCGTCCATTTTAGAACCAGTTTCAATTAAGGCAGTAGCAATGATTGTCAAAGAACCGCCATTCTCAATGTTTCTGGCGGCACCAAAAAACCTCTTCGGAACGTGGAGCGCATTGGCATCTACACCGCCAGAAAGGATTTTCCCGGAAGATGGAACAGTTGTGTTGTAAGCCCTCGCCAATCGTGTAATTGAGTCGAGCAGAATAACCACATCGTGTCCACATTCCACCATTCTCTTTGCTTTCTCCAAAACCATGGCAGAAATTTTCACGTGTCGGTCTGCTTGCTCATCGAAAGTAGAAGAAATCACTTCTGCATTTACATTTCTTGCCATATCCGTTACCTCTTCAGGTCGCTCGTCAATCAGCAAAACAATCAGATAACATTCAGGATGGTTCTTTGCAATTGCATTGGCAATTTCCTTCAAAAGAACTGTTTTACCAGTTTTAGGTTGTGCCACAATCATTCCACGCTGTCCTTTTCCAATTGGAGCGAACAAATCCAAAACTCTTGTAGAATAGCCAGTTGGCTTACTGCTCAAATTCAGTTTTTCGCTTGGGAAAAGCGGAGTCAAATATTCAAATGGAACTCTATCTCTGATTTCCTCGGTAGTCTTTCCATTCACAGAAGAAACTCTGAGCAAGGCAAAATACTTCTCGCCCTCTTTTGGCGGACGGATTTGACCCGTAACGGTATCACCTGTTTTCAAGCCAAATAGCTTGATTTGCGAAGGGGAAACATATATATCGTCAGGGCTTGCCAAGTAATTATAGTCCGAAGAACGTAGGAAACCGTAGCCATCCTGCATAATTTCCAAGACACCTTCGTTGGAGATAACTCCATCAAACGTTTTCACATCAACCTTCTTCTTCTGGCGATTGTCATTTCTATTATCGCTTTTTCGAGAATTGTTTCGATTGTCATTTCCTTTGCTCTCGTTGCTTTTATCCTCGTTTTGAGAGTTGTCGGAAGTTACTTTCTCCGAAGAACGATTTTCAGTATTTCTGCTGTCCTTATTACGATTATCGTTTCGGGGGTTTGGGCGTGGAGTTCTTTTCTCTTCCACCTCAGTCGTCTTGGATTCTACGTTCTCGTCCGACTCTTCTGCCTTTTCCTTTTTATCTACTTTGGGAGTATGCTCTTTTCTAGGAGTAGGTTTCCTATTGGAAGGAACTGATTTCTGCTCATCTTTTGTAGCATCTTCCTTTTTCTCATCAGTAGCTGATTTTTTTCGAGGATTCCTTCTTTTGAGTTCTGGCTTGGCATTTTCGGCAATTTCTACCTTTTCTTTGCTCGTAGATTCTTGCGTTTCAGGTGCTACTTTCGGAGCAAGCTTTTGTGGGAGTTTGGAATCTGGCAGAACTGCTTGCTGGTCTAATATTTTGTAGATAAGCTCTTTTTTCGGAGCTCTACTGTAGTTTGTTACTCCAATTTGTTCGGCAATTGCCTTTAGCTCAGACATGAGCCTAACCTCTAATTCTTCGAGTGTGTACATATATTGTTTATTGGGGTTGGCGGTTTTTTTAGATTTGACGGGAGTAATCAGGGGAAATATCTCAATTGAAAATAAAGCTTGAAACTTAAACTCAAATAAGTTGAATTCTGATTATCCAGATGCCGAGACATCTAATAGATTACCGTAACTGAATTTTTTTTGAAAGTGATTTGATAAATTTCTCTTTAGACAGAGAGTGGGGATTTCTTGAGGCACACTAGATTAAGTGTTGCACAAAGCTAATTGATATTATGTCAATAGCAAAAAATATTCCTATTTTCTCCAACATGAAGCATTTCTTCACATTTGATAAAATGGTATTTGTATAGTAGAGTTTGTGAATACCCGAATAATGGGTTTAAACCTTTATTTTTTCAGATAGTTAACCGCATTATTTTTAGAGTAGTCAAAAATTAAGATTTGCTGTATTGTACTTTTTTTAGATTTAATCAAAAATTATATGACAATAATTTAACGGAACTCATAAAATCAAAAAACTGATTACCAAATACTTAAATCATTCTTAATTCTTAATTCTTCATTTTTAATTTACCCAATCCATAATTGTACTTATCAAATACATAACTCATAATTGGGGTTGAATAGAATAAATTTGGGGATAGTGTGAAAGAGGTAAGGCTACTCTATGGATAATTCGGCACAAGCGGACGCTAAATGCTGTTAAGTTAAGGAGATTCGTCTTCAGTCAGCGTGACCAGAGCAACCGCATCAAAAAAAGAGGTTTTTGCCCTAAATTTTATAGAAATAGCTATGTTAAATTGCCATTGTTGGAAGGTGGCTTCCCCGTCTTAGCAATAAATATCATAAGTTTTTGCACTTAGCATTACAATTTTTTTTTTAAAATAAACGTGCGATCATAAATAATTTACGAGACCAACAACTGTTTTTATTAAGGAACGATTTTGTTTAAATTTTCATAGGCAAAAAAAGGCTTAAATTAGATGCGGTTGCCCTGCAGCGTGACCCGGTCAAAGACTGATTTCCATTTTCGGCACAGGTTGGCGATTGCGCCCCCAGAAAGAACCTGCGCCAGCGTTTTGCGCTGGTTCGAGCGGGGCTTCCCAAGCGTCCACGCTCGAACCAAATTCACACTAACTCAATGGCATTGAGCGGACGCTTGCGCTATGGTTTTTATTTTGTTAGCCTTATCAGTTTATCACTACCAAAAATAAGATTGATTGAAAAATGAATTTATTTTTTCTGAAAAAAAAGACACTTCTATTTGGGATATTAAAAACTAATGCTCTACATTTGCATTCGCTATTCGGGACAAGGATATGAATGTTATATCTGGAACAGCAATTGGAGAGGTGCCTGAGTGGTTAAAGGAGCAGTTTGCTAAACTGTCATCTGGAAACGGATGCCTGGGTTCGAATCCCAGTCTCTCCGCCACAAAATTTCAGAGTAATCTGAGGAAACAGTTCGGGGCGTAGCGCAGTCCGGTTAGCGTACCTGCTTTGGGAGCAGGGGGTCGCAGGTTCGAATCCTGCCGCCCCGACATAATGACAAGAGGCTTGGAGATTTATTTCCAAGCCTCTTTTATCCGAAGGTCTACTAGCTCAACTGGATAGAGCAACTGCCTTCTAAGCAGTAGGTTTCAGGTTCGAGTCCTGAGTGGATCACTAATTAAAGACAACAAAATCAAATAATTGATTTTGTTGTCTTTTTTAATGTTTTACACACTGTAAAAATAATTATAGTCAAGATTCTGACGATGATGTTATATATTTCCATGACAAAACAAGTGATAAAAAAAACTTGTCACAGACATGGTAACATTTTCAATAGCAGCAAAGAAATCGACCAGTAAAAAAACAGCCAAAAAGTGGGCTTATCTGCATTTCCGAGTCCGCATAAGTGGCGATGGTGCTCCGAGGGAAAAAAGCATCGGAATCAAAATCCGCTATTCTGATTGGGATGCTACCAATCAGCGGATTTTGAAAACTGCTGACATCTACCATAAGATTACGCTTTTGCTGAAGGCAAAAAAGAGCGAGATGGAGAATCGCTTTTTCCATTTCGAAGTTATTATTTGATAGCAGTCGGCCACCTTTCTGTTTGTAGTTGACTTCTACCCTGCCGTATAGAAAATCAAAAATCCAGACTCTAGTAACAAAACCTAGCGAGAATCCACTTCTATCTTTTACATAGCCAGTCGTGCCATTGTCTGTCTCGAAATCTACTTCTGAGCCTGAAAGCTCACTTTTGATTGCGCCTATGTGGAAACCAATTTGTGCTCTGCTCAGATTTTTGGTAGAGTCTGATTGGGCAAAACTGGTATTTGCAAGCAATAGGAATGCTAGGATTGGGATTATTGTTTTCATTTCAACTTGTCTTTTTATGGCTGTCTTCTAGATTGCGGTGCGCATTGGAAATGCGACCGAGCTGGGCATTTAAACTGAATACTCACAGCTTTGATGCAAAAACGAGCGGACGCTCTAGCAATGAAAAAGGTCGCAGGAACGTTGCACTAATCCTAAGACCACCTTAGATTAGGTTCTTATTTAGATAAGCGATAGTAAGTTATAGAATCAATCAACACTTTATTATCATCGTGTATATTTTTTGCTAACATTACGTAAAATTTTATGGAATCCTCTGAATATCCAGACTTGTTCCGACTACTCGGATAATCAATCAGAAAAGATTGACCTACTTTTTGCGCACTCATTATAGAGCTTCTAGATTTAGTAAATTGAACATTTCTATCTGAGCAATTGTTAGGCAGTTTGAGTTCTAATACCTTTCCTAATGTATTGATTTTTATACCTTTATAAACCATAAAGTGATAATGCTCTCTAGCTAAATAACGTAGATAAGCATTTGGCATGTTTATTTCTTTACATGAATCAGTAAGGTTCAGTGTGGTTTTACTAGGAACATAAGTAGCTAAATAAAAAGGTTCTTTCATATACTGTTCAACTGTCCCACTAAAGTGGACATATTTGGATTGAGCTATGTTGAACCACCAATTTCTGACAAAGAAAATAATGGTAAGTAGAACTGTAAAAATCATTATTGTTTTTTTCATTGAATATTTTTTGCCAACTACTCATAAGTAGCTGATAATCAGCGAATATTTAATTTCGGAGAAATAGCATTGAGAAAATCACATTACGTAAACATAGGGAGGTTCATTACTTCACACCAAGACGAAATAAATTCAGCTTATCTCCCTAAAACCTTTAATTCTTAGTTCAAGTAAAAAAAATCTTAGTGTAGGAATCTCCGTGCTGGTTATTGAAATCTGTTTTTGCATCTAGTATCTTTCACTAAAGGGTGTATTTACAGCTTTGAAAGGCTTGTTTTGCAAAAAAAACAAGCCTTTTGATTGATAAAAAGCAAGATATACTGCAAAAATTCAGGTCTAAATTTTATAGCACGGCATTTCCTACACTAAGGTAAAAAAAATTAAGATGTGGTTAAAAATCATTGATTATCAGTTTTTGATAGAAATCGTGCCAAATGAAAATAGTGTACTTAGTCTGACCAACCACTAAATCCGTTTACCTGTTCTAGTTGTTCAAAACTTACATATCTAGAGATTGAAATAGCCCTCTGAATTTCGTTCGTCTCCTTTTACTGCCCACGTTTCATTATCAGGATTGTACCCAGCCCTTGCGTAAACATTTTTGCCATTATAAGTATAGTACCTGTGTACAGAATACTCTGAAGTAGCAAATTCTTTGACTCCATCATTAAACACATGAATTCTTATTTCCAAAATAGCTTTGTAAAGTAAATCTGAATCACCTGCATCTGTTACGTCATCAATATGATTGACTTTTCCACCACCTGTTTCATTTGGTTGCCAACCAGCAGATGACGAACTGTTGTCACTACTCCAGAACATAACCCGACTCCAACCTTCATCATTTGACTCTTCAAGATTTTCTTTATAATCTCGCTTTCCTTGTTTTAATTCTGGGTGTCTTAGATCAAAGTCCATAAGAATCATTACATAACTACTTGCTGTAATAGCATTAGCTCCTGCCATAGACATTAAGTCCGCTCCTGCTGCTTTTTCTAACTGAGCTATTGTCGGTATTGAGTTCCCTCCATCTGGATCCACCATATTCATCGGATTATTCCCAACCCAAACATACGGACTATGATACTGCCGATAAGGATCTACATTAGTACTCCGCCCAATCAGCGGGTCATACATCCTTAACTCAAACGCATTCCAACCCGTTTCTTCATCCTTCTCCGCATAATCCCCTTGGTAGCCGTAACGCCCTTGGTTGTCAATACAACTCCCTCGCATCTCCGCTCCAAAAGGGTAGTAGTCTTTGTAAGAAACTACTTCAATTTTGCCAGGGTTATGTGTATGTTCCACAGAAATATCATCGAACCAGATACTTTCATCGCCTTGGTTTTCTATGTAGATTTTCACAAAACCCTCGCACCAGTCGTCTGGCATATCCAAGCCTTCCCAGTAGAGGGAGGCGGACTTCCATTGGTTGGTTTCGCCATCCCTTAGTATAATCTGGGCGGATTTGCTGTTGATTGGCTCGGTGGCATTTCTGGATTGGTAGAGTTCCATCCGAACCCAAGATTGGTAGTAATTCAAATCTGTTCCATTTGCGCCCAAAGGCTGAATCTTGTTTTTAATCAACAAACCTGCCACTGCCAAGGCATTCACGTTGATGGTCGGGTTGTTTTGGTTGCTCTCTCCACCAATGCTCGAACCTCCGATACTGATGAGCGAACCCGCCACCAGACCCGTATTCACGGAATTGCCAATAATTCCGCCATTCTCGGGCAGTTGGTCAGAGTTGAAATAGACCTCGGCAAAGAGGTCATGGCATCTTAGATGCGGATTCTAGTTTAAGGTGCGCATTGGAAATGCGACCGAGCTGGGTTTTTATTTTAGGTTACGGTATTCAAGTTTGAAAACTTGAATAGAAAATAGGCACAAGAGCGCTACGCTAACTCTTGCGCCAGATGGGGCTCGCTTCCTTGATTTTCTATATATACTTTCACAAAACCCTCGCACCAGTCGTCTGGCATCTCCAAATTTGCCCAGTTTAGCGAGGCGGACTTCCAATAGTTGGCCTCGCCATCCCTGAGGATGAGCTGGGCGGATTTGCTGTCTACTGGTTCACTGTCTTCTGCTGACTGGTAAAGCTCCATGCGTACCCATGAGCTGAAATAGTTCAACTCCGTGCCGTTGCGCCTTTTTTCTTTTCAAGTTTTCAAACTTGAAAAGAAAAAAGGCGCAAGAGTCGCTACGCTAACTCTTGCGCCAGATATAGAATAGTATTTATCTATACGTAACCATATTTCCTAAGAATAAATGCTTCGTCTGGGAGTTCTTCATCTTTGAAATTGTTTCTCAGAAAGTCTTCTTTATTGATTCCCAAAAGAATGAGTCTATCAACATCATAGATACTATTAATTGCTCCTGGTAAAAAGTCGCAGAAATCCTTCCAATGGTTGATTTCAAGTGTATTCTTTACATCCGAGATTGCCACCCTGAAATGTATCCTTCTTAATGCAAACCAATTACCCTCTCCTGATAGGTTACGCATACCTTTAGTTATTTTACTGAAATTATTCTTCCTTATCAGATGATTCCCTTCTCTACCCTTTGAAATCGGCAGTCTGGGATTGTATGAAAATTCTGATAGGTCGTACTCCAGTCCCATATTGGAATAGACAGAGAAAGACATATTGTCTCCTCTCATCCACAAGTTAATATTTCGAAATTTAAAAAAACTGAACATAATTTTTGCGATTCTAATTGTAATTGGGGTCATCAACATTTCTATCAAGGACTTTTAGCTGTCCTCCATATGCATCCTCAGGTCCAAATCGCTGCCTTGATTAAGTCCTCCCATAGGCCATACTTTATCCATAAAGTCATTGAACTCATTATACATATAGTCTTTAGTGCCGTCATACGAAAAAGTGCCAAGTTTTCCTACGGTCGTACCAGCTACTACTCTACTTATCGTGTAAACATACTTAGGATTCTGGTATAAAATTTTTTCTGCAAAAGAGCGAGTCAAATTTCCACCCCAATTATCTGCACGTAAATTCCTGAGTAGTAACCCACCAAAATGTGTTCCTACACCTGTTGCGATTCCTTTGAAGGCTCCATATTGTAGCGCATCTGAATAACTAGCTTCTTGTCCATTGATTTTCTGACGTGCTAACTCTGCAACCGTTCCTGCACCGAAAGCTCCAATACCTCCTGTTAGCGAACTGTATGTTATTGCCGTGGTTGATAGTGTAGTCGCACCAAATAGGACTGCCCCAGAAGATACTGCCGCACCCGTCAAAACACCTTCTCCGAATGCAATGCCGACATTGGCAAGAGCTCCTTCTTTAAAATCAATATCTAACCCTCCATTGTATACAATATTTCCCTCCGAGACTTGTTTGTATACTTCGAAACCAGCCGATATTACGCCTCCTACTCCTGCCCCGATTGCAATTTGGGCCCACCCTCCCTCTTTGTCAACATAAACAATCGGATTATTCCCCACCCACATATAAGGCGAATGATACTGCCTATACGGATCAACCGAAGTGGAACGCCCAATCAGCGGGTCATACATCCGCAACTCAAAAGCATTCCAACCTGTCTCTTTATCTTGTTCCGCATAATCTCCTTGATAGCCATAACGCCCTTGGTTGTCAATACAGCTTCCTCGCATCTCCGCTCCAAAAGGATAGTAATCCTTATAAGAAACCACTTCAATTTTGCCAGGGTTATGTGTATGTTCCACAGAAATATCATCGAACCAGATACTTTCATCGCCTTGGTTTTCTATGTAGATTTTCACAAAACCCTCGCACCAGTCGTCTGGCATGTCCAAACCCTCTCAGTGCAGGGAGGCGGACTTCTATTGGTTGGTTTCGCCATCCCTGAGAATTAACTGGGCAGATTTACTGTTGATTGGCTCGGTGGCATTTCTGGATTGGTAGAGTTCCATGCGCACCCAAGAACTGTAGTAGTTCAAATCTGTGCCATTATGCCCCAATGTTTCAGGCGTGGTTTTGTTTTTAATCAGCAGACCAGCCACTGCCAAGGCGTTCACGTTGATGGTCGGGTTGTTTTGGTTGCTCTCTCCACCAATGCTCGAACCTCCGATACTGATGAGCGAACCCGCCACCAGACCCGTATTCACGGAATTGCCAATGATTCCGCCATTCTCGGGCAGTTGGTCAGCGTTGAAATAGACTTCGGCAAAGAGGTCATGGCATCTTAGATGCGGATTCTAAGTTTACGGTGCGCATTGGAAATGCGACCGAGCTGGGTTTATTTTAGGTTACGGTATTCAAGTTTGAAAACTTGAATAGAAAATAGGCACAAGAGCGCTACGCTAACTCTTGCGCCAGATGGGGGATAAAAAAAAATTATGGAATTACTACGTATGGAACTTCAAATTGATGTCTTTTGACTCTAATATATATCGAATCATAATCCTCCCACTCTTCGACTATTGCCCTGAGTACAACTCAGCCTGGGATATCTTCAATCACAGTAAATGTGGCAATTGAGTCTTTTGGTTCAACAAAAGCCAATCCTGAACTGTCTCTTGCTATAAAATTTTTGTCAAATTTTCCCCCTCCGATGATGTGAAAATATCTTAGGGACTGTCTTTTCATTGACACCTTTACAATTAGCCCTTCAGATGCCTTTATAGAATCATTGTTTATGTGTACAACTATTGTGTCATTATCGTAGGCTAAAATCATGTCCTCTTCCAACACATTACCCTCATTCTCGATTAATTCTTTTTTCTCTCCCCCACATGAATACAAAATGACAGTCAATAATAGTAAAAAATAGATATTTGAGTACCTCATATTATAATCTTTATGAATTTGTTGTTGTGAAAACGATTTCTGTAGCAATCTTGGTAAAGATGAGAAAGTAAATAATAACTGATGTTACGCAAAGGTTCGATTTTGGCTCGAAATCGCACATTGGCAGGTTCAAAAGAACACTGCCAAGTGCTTTTCTGCGTAACATGAGATAATAATACACTAAAGATTGAATAAATGGGTATTAGTACATTAAATATAGGCAACTATTTTACCACTATTTTTTGTAAAAGTTGAGTCTTAATAGACAAAATCAATACTTTAATTTTTTCATAAAGAGCCCTTCTCCCACTCTATTTACTTTCTGACTATAAGTTTTAAGCTATTTAAGAAATAAGTCCCATCTCCATGAACTATTCTGAAAAGTATCAACTGTAGAATAATTTTTATAATGCGTTCCTCTGACTATGAGCGAATCTCCATGGATTTCAGTTCCACCAGCACTAATAAATCCTGAATTCGGAGAAGGAGGCCCAGGATCAGGAAGATATGCACTTACAGGTTTGAGTGTACTAATTACTATGGGCTGATGGACTGACTGTGTACTCTCCTGCGACTTACCAAAAATAGCATTTGCTTTAAAGTATAATCCCAATGCAGGACCGACTAACCCTTCAATTCCAACTCCACCATTACGGAATACTTTTAGTGGGCTAGCACCTAAACCAGCAGTAGCATTCCTAGAATCAATGAATCCTGAAATAGTACTTTCCTCAATGTAATCATAGTCTGCATTAGGTTTGAGCCTAGGCAGATTGCTTGCATATGGACCAGGTTTGTTTGCCTCCATTATGATTCCGTAGTCCCTTTTGTCATGCTCCCTGTAGTTATCCAACCAATCATCAAACATCTCCCAAGCATGGTATGTCCCTTTTACCGCATGATTTCCAGCCATAGCCATCATCCCTGAGCCAACTTGGCTCTCTAACTCGGCAATTGTAGGAGGATCCCGGGTTCACCCGCAAATCCTCCACTTGGATCCACCATATTCACAGGATTATTCCCCACCCAAACATACGGACTATGATACTGCCTATACGGATCCACGCTCGTACTTCGTCCAATAACCCCATCATACATCCGCAACTCAAACGCATTCCAACCCGTTTCTTCATCTTTCTCTGCATAATCGCCCTGATAACCATAACGTCCTTGGTCAGCCAAGCAACTCCCTCGCATCTCACTCCCAAAAGGATAATAATCTTTATACGAAACCACCTCAATCTTCCCAGGATTATGCGTATGCTCCACAGAAATATCATCGAACCAAATCTGCTCACTTCCTTGGTTTTCAATATAGACCTTTACAAAACCTTCGCACCAGTCGTCTGGCATGTCCAAACCCTCCCAGTGCAGGGAGGCGGACTTCCATTGGTTGGTCTCGCCATCCCTTAGTATGAGTTGGGCAGATTTACTGCTTATTGGCTCGGTAGCATCTTTCGATTGGTACAGCTCCATTCTTACCCAAGATTGGTAGTAATTCAAATCTGTTCCATTTGCGCCCAAAGGCTGAATCTTGTTTTTAATCAACAAACCTGCCACTGCCAAGGCATTCACGTTGATGGTCGGGTTGTTTTGGTTGCTCTCTCCACCAATGCTCGAACCTCCGATACTGATGAGCGAACCTGCCACCAGACCCGTATTCACGGAATTGCCAATGATTCCGCCATTCTCGGGCAGTTGGTCAGCATTGAAATAGACTTCGGCAAAGAGGTCATGGCATCTTAGATGCGGATTCTAGTTTACGGTGCGCATTGGAAATGCGACCGAGCTGGGTTTTTATTTTAGGTTACGGTATTCAAGTTTGAAAACTTGAATAGAAAATAGGCACAAGAGCGCTACGCTAACTCTTGCGCCAGATGGGGCTCGCTTCCTTGATTTTCTATATATACTTTCACAAAACCCTCGCACCAGTCGTCTGGCATCTCCAAATTTGCCCAGTTTAGCGAGGCGGACTTCCAATAGTTGGCCTCGCCATCCCTGAGGATGAGCTGGGCGGATTTGCTGTCTACTGGTTCACTGTCTTCTGCTGACTGGTAAAGCTCCATGCGTACCCATGAGCTGAAGTAGTTCAACTCCGTGCCGTTGCGCCTTTTTTCTTTTCAAGTTTTCAAACTTGAAAAGAAAAAAGGCGCAAGAGTCGCTACGCTAACTCTTGCGCCAGATATAGAATAGTATTTATCTATACGTAACCATATTTCCTAAGAATAAATGCTTCGTCTGGGAGTTCTTCATCTTTGAAATTGTTTCTCAGAAAGTCTTCTTTATTGATTCCCAAAAGAATGAGTCTATCAACATCATAGATACTATTAATTGCTCCTGGTAAAAAGTCGCAGAAATCCTTCCAATGGTTGATTTCAAGTGTATTCTTTACATCCGAGATTGCCACCCTGAAATGTATCCTTCTTAATGCAAACCAATTACCCTCTCCTGATAGGTTACGCATACCTTTAGTTATTTTACTGAAATTATTCTTCCTTATCAGATGATTCCCTTCTCTACCCTTTGAAATCGGCAGTCTGGGATTGTATGAAAATTCTGATAGGTCGTACTCCAGTCCCATATTGGAATAGACAGAGAAAGACATATTGTCTCCTCTCATCCACAAGTTAATATTTCGAAATTTAAAAAAACTGAACATAATTTTTGCGATTCTAATTGTAATTGGGGTCATCAACATTTCTATCAAGGACTTTTAGCTGTCCCCCATATCCTCCATATGCATCCTCAGATCCAATGCTGCCTTGATTAAGTCCTCCCATAGGCCATACTTTATCCATAAAGTCATTGAACTCATTATACATATAGTCTTTAGTGCCGTCATACGAAAAAGTGCCAAGTTTTCCTACGGTCGTACCAGCTACTACTCTACTTATCGTGTAAACATACTTAGGATTCTGGTATAAAATTTTTTCTGCAAAAGAGCGAGTCAAATTTCCACCCCAATTATCTGCACGTAAATTCCTGAGTAGTAACCCACTAAAATGTGTTCCTACACCTGTTGCGATTCCTTTGAAGGCTCCATATTGTAGCGCATCTGAATAACTAGCTTCTTGTCCATTGATTTTCTGACGTGCTAACTCTGCAACCGTTCCTGCACCGAAAGCTCCAATACCTCCTGTTAGCGAACTGTATGTTATTGCCGTGGTTGATAGTGTAGTCGCACCAAATAGGACTGCCCCAGAAGATACTGCCGCACCCGTCAAAACACCTTCTCCGAATGCAATGCCGACATTGGCAAGAGCTCCTTCTTTAAAATCAATATCTAACCCTCCATTGTATACAATATTTCCCTCCGAGACTTGTTTGTATACTTCGAAACCAGCCGATATTACGCCTCCTACTCCTGCCCCGATTGCAATTTGGGCCCACCCTCCCTCTTTGTCAACATAAACAATCGGATTATTTCCTACCCATTTATAAGGCGAATGATACTGCCTATACGGATCCACGCTCGCACTTCGTCCAATAACCCCATCATACATCCTTAACTCAAACGCATTCCAACCCGTTTCTTCATCCTTCTCCGCATAATCCCCTTGGTAGCCGTAACGCCCTTGGTTGTCAATACAACTCCCTCGCATCTCCGCTCCAAAAGGGTAGTAGTCTTTGTAAGAAACCACTTCAATTTTGCCAGGGTTATGTGTATGCTCCACCGAAATGTCATCGAACCAAATCCGCTCGCTTCCTTGGTTTTCTATGTAGATTTTCACAAAACCCTCGCACCAGTCGTCTGGCATCTCCAAGCCTTCCCAGTAGAAGGAGGCGGACTTCCATTGGTTGGTTTCGCCATCCCTGAGAATTAACTGGGCAGATTTGCTGTTGATTGGCTCGGTGGCATTTCTGGATTGGTAGAGTTCCATCCGAACCCAAGATTGGTAGTAATTCAAATCTGTTCCATTTGCGCCCAAAGGCTGAATCTTGTTTTTAATCAACAAACCTACCACTGCCAAGGCATTCACGTTGATGGTCGGGTTGTTTTGGTTGCTCTCTCCACCAATGCTCGAACCTCCGATACTGATGAGCGAACCTGCCACCAGACCCGTATTCACGGAATTGCCAATGATTCCGCCATTCTCGGGCAGTTGGTCAGCGTTGAAATAAACTTCGGCAAAGAGGTCATGGCATCTTAGATGCGGATTCTAGTTTACGGTGCGCATTGGAAATGCGACCGAGCTGGTTAGCACCGAAATTTGGAGTCCAAAACCCATTAACTTGTTCAAGTTCGTGGAAATACACAGGTTTTGGAGGTTTTCTAACAGGGAAAAATTCGACAGCTTTGCGCTCAACACAAATCAATCCTATAAGAAATGTTTCAATATCTTTTCCGTAAAAAGCGTTTTTCACTTTGTCATGTATTTTTTCCTCTACATGCGTTAGAATATCTATTTTTTTATTATCTAAACTTGATTCACTTGTAATTCCAAATTTTATAATTTCCGTTTTTTTATCTGAATATTTTATTCCCTGGTGGTAAATTTCCATGTTGAAAGTAATATGCATAAATTTTCGCTTTCTCCATCACTTTTATTTGTACTCTGCCACCAAAGAAATAATTCAGATTAGATTTAACAATTCAATCTTTTATGTGTACAAAATTCAAACTACAGCAAACCCTCGGATTCTAGCAAGCCAACCACATCTGCCTTGAATCTCTCCTTATCGAAGTCTTTAACCTTCTTGGGCATGGAATCAAGGTGTTTGAAAGATTTCACTATCTCATTCGCCAGCAGTTCCTTGAACTCAAACTCGCTTGCTTCCATAGCTTTTTCGTAGTCCATAGCAATATCGTACCCATAGCTTTTGAATATTTCTGTACGAATACCAAAACTATCATCAATCTTTTTTAAAGTATATTTTGGCTTTCTTACTGGCAGAAACTCCATGAATTCCGATTTCACGCAAATTAAACCTATAAGAAAAGTTTCTATATCTTCTCCATAATTTGTCTGCTTTAAATTTAAATTTATGCTCTCCGATAAGTTGTACACTATATCACTTTTATCTTGTGATAAATTAGATTCACTTGTGATTCCAAATTTCATAATTTCCGTTTTTTTATCTAAATATTTTATTCCCTGGTGGTAAATTTCCATGTTGAAAGTAATAAGCATAAATTTTCGCTTTCTCCATGACCTTTATTTGTACTCTGTTACCTGTGAATTCAGGGCTAAATTCAACACCTAATCCTATATTTTTCAATTTATCCCTACTATATCTAGTATTTGTTGTTGTCTCACCGATTTTCCAAATCGCTCCTTTCTGTAAAAACACTGTACCAGTAGGTACACTACTGCCTGACGAATATACGGGATACATCCCATCTGATTTAGCCCTCAAAGTATATTGTACTCCTCTTGTGGGCATGTATTTGCTTAACAACCTGTCCATTTCCCTAGCCCTTTTCTGGACAATTTCCTTGTTATTATACAAAAATGTCCCTGTTGCGCCTACCCATATCACAGGAATAACAATGTCATCTGCCACTCCAATTCCTGTTAAGTCATCCGCTACCAGAGCGCCAGTGGATAAACCAGCTGTTTTAAATGCCGAGAAATCCCAGTTTTCTCCTTCGGCAATCTTAGCAACATCAATAACTTCAGAAGTCCCATAGATTGTTACAGGATCCAAGAACATTCCGAAAGTCTCCTGTACTGCCATGGCAGCCTGCACGCCACTAGCAATTAGCTGATATCCATTCCCCCCATCAGGATCCACCGTATTTATCGGATTGTTTCCCACCCACATATAAGGCGAATGATACTGCCTATAAGGGTCAACACTCGTACTTCGCCCAATCAAAGGGTCATACATCCGCAACTCAAACGCATTCCAACCCGTCTCCTCATCCTTCTCTGCATAATCTCCTTGGTAGCCATAACGCCCTTGGTCTGCCAAGCAACTGCCTCGCATCTCCGCTCCAAAAGGATAGTAATCCTTATAAGAAACCACTTCAATTTTGCCAGGGTTATGTGTATGTTCCACAGAAATATCATCGAACCAGATACTTTCATCGCCTTGGTTTTCTATGTAGATTTTCACAAAACCCTCGCACCAGTCGTCTGGCATCTCCAAGCCTTCCCAGTAGAGGGATGCGGACTTCCATTGGTTGGTCTCGCCATCCCTTAGTATGAGTTGGGCAGATTTACTGCTTATTGGCTCGGTAGCATCTTTCGATTGGTACAGCTCCATTCTTACCCAAGATTGGTAGTAATTCAAATCTGTTCCATTTGCGCCCAAAGGCTGAATCTTGTTTTTAATCAACAAACCTGCCACTGCCAAGGCATTCACGTTGATGGTCGGGTTGTTTTGGTTGCTCTCTCCACCAATGCTCGAACCTCCGATACTGATGAGCGAACCTGCCACCAGACCCGTATTCACGGAATTGCCAATGATTCCGCCATTCTCGGGCAGTTGGTCAGCGTTGAGATAGACCTCGGCAAAGAGGTCATGGCATCTTAGATGCGGATTCTAGTTTACGGTGCGCATTGGAAATGCGACCGAGCTGACAATATTCAACAACCTCATTAAGAGGATGGTAAAGGCAGAAAATATTGAACACAAAATACTATGCAGTTAAATGATTACCTCTAATCAATAATAAGTAAATTCTTTTTTTATTTCGCTTATTTTTGGATGCGCAGACAATGTTGGATAAAAGAAAAGAAAATCGTTAAAAACCCTATCTTTAAACTGTTTGAGTGTGTTTTTAAAATCTACTTCATTTACACTCATTGGTTTAGCGTCTTTTGAAAGTATATTATTTATCTCTAAATACTTTCCTTTTTTTTCGATTTCTATCATATATAATTGGTTCATACTGGACAAAGTATATATGCTTTGAGGCGATTTGTTTAGCAAGCCAATATAGTGAGTCAAATCAAACAGAACCTTGAATATCTCAACTTTTTCAAAATAAAGGAATTGAGGGTTTCTACCCAAACTCAAAATTGACAGGCTTGTAAATGCCATATTTTCATATAGATCGCCAATTGGTATTGTTGCAATGTCAACACTTTCTCTATCTAATAAAATTTCTTTCCACGATACTGAGTACTCTAAAATAATATTTTTCATGTAAAATAATTTAAAATTTAAATTAGAGGTAACTACTCAGGTTGTCAGATTATTAAAAGTAAAATAAATTCCTTAAACTTGGGTAATGAATGACAAAGCACGGATAGCAGAATTAGAAGCCCAAGTAGCCTCATTGGAGGCTAAAGTTGCGTTGCTTCTGGCAGAGCTATCCAAGCGGAAGTTGTCAAAAGACAGTAGCAACAGTCATAATCCGCCAAGCCAGGATAAATACAAGAATAAAGCTCGTCAGAGTTTGCGTAAAAAGAGTATGCGCAAATCGGGAGGACAGCCCGGGCATAAGGGTCATACGCTTGAAATGGTATCGGAGCCGACCCATGACCATGAGCTGAGAAGTGCCTACTGCCAGGGCTGCGGCACTGATTTGGTTGACCAAAAGCATCATTTGGTATCCAGGCGGCAGGTGGTCGATATCCCCCCAATAGTCCCGGTCTACACCCAGTATAGCCAATATGGATGTCATTGCCCTACTTGCAACCATCATCAGAAAACCCCCTACCCAGAGGGCGTGAACGCTCCAATCCAGTATGGAACAGGCATTGAGGCACTTGTGAGTTACCTGAATGTGTTCCAGTACATTCCCTACAAGCGTATGAAATTATTCTTCCGCGATGTGCTGGGCCTGGATTTGAGCCAGGGAAGTATTGAGAATATACTCACGCGTTCTGCCCAGAAGATGGACTTTGTCTATCAGGAAATCAAGAACCAAATCGAGCAGGCTGATTCTGTGGGTTCTGACGAGACGGGGGCCAAGGTGGATGGGGAGAAATGGTGGATCTGGGTGTGGCAGAATGTGCAGAATACGTTTTTGAATGCCTCCGAAAGCAGGGGCAGCAAGGCAGTGGATGAGGTTTTCCCTGAGGGACTGCCCAACGCCATCCTCGGCTCGGACCGCTGGCCGGCACAGCTGAAGATGGTCTCGCAGGGCAATCAGCTATGTCTGGCCCACCTATTGCGTGACCTGATCTGGATTGAGCAAAGCGAAAAAAGTGATTGGGCAACCCAGTTCATTGCGGCCCTCCGAGAAGGAATAGGCCTGAATAAAAAAGCAACCATCAGGCAGGAAGCCTACCAGATTGACGCCCCCGAGGCGCTGGGGCTGGAGAATAAGCTGAATCAATTATTGGCCTGCACCATTCTGAAGGAGGAAAGCCCCGAGGCATACAAATTTCAGCGATCCATGATTAAAAACAGAAACAGCCTACTTACCTTCCTGTATCACTTGAATGTACCTCCGGACAATAATGGCTCGGAGAGGGCAATCAGGAATTTAAAGGTAAAACAGAAAGTGTTCGGGGCAATTCAAAACCGGGCAACAACGCTTTTGTGTAATCAGATCGGTAGTCGATACCCTCGTAAAACGAGGACTTGACCTCATGGCTGTCATCAAGCAAATACTCAATGGAAATCAGTACCAATACTATTGAGTCCTAGCTCAATTTTAATCGCCATTTGACAACCTAAGTAGTTACAATTAGAGATTATGAACACTAATTTGTTATATGCCCAACGTCTGGCAGGGTTTTCAACCTCTGCCAGCGTATGCTTTCGTTGTGTTCATAAACTCTAATCTACCTGTTCTTCCAAATAAGATTCTCTTCCTATGCAAAATCCTCATTTCCATAGATTCCAATCAGATATTAGCCAATTTGATTTGCCTGAGAAATTCACATTTCCTTATAGCTATGAACCGTTGCCAATTACCTTGGTAGCTGTGAAAGAAGTTCAGGCAGAATTGCTGAAGGCAGATTTACAAAATGAAATTGCTGGGAAAATGTTTGGTATTTTGCTGGTTCAAAATCGGCAAGGCGAATTGGGCTATTTAGTGGCTTTTTCTGGGCAATTGGGTGGAGATAAATATCCGATGAAGTTCGTCCCGCCTGTTTTCGACCGACTCCAAACAGAAGGGTTTTTTAAGAAAGGAGAAGAGGAATTGATTCAGATAAACCAACAGATTGCCGATTTGGAAAATGACGCTTCATTTCTGACAATCCAACAAAAACTAATTGAGGAAACTGCAAAATCGGAAACGGAAATCTCCAGCCAACTCAAACAAAAGCAACTTGCCAAAAAAAAACGTGGAGAAATTCGGGAGAAAGCAAGAGGCGAACTTTCTGAATCCGAATTTGAAGAGTTGGATAAACAGCTGAAGGCAGAAAGCACCAACTTGCATTATAACTACAAGAAATTGCGAGTTGGTTGGCAAGAAAAGTTGGATTCTATTAGAGCTGAAGTCCAGCAATATGCAGCGGAAATAGAGCGCATGAAGGAAGCAAGAAAGAACAAATCTGTCTCCCTTCACCTCCAACTGTTTGACCAATATCAATTCCTCAATAAAGAGAAAGTAGCGAAAGGCTTAACTGATATTTTTACCGACCGACCTCAACCGCCAGCAGGAGCAGGAGATTGTGCGGCTTCCAAATTATTGCAATTTGCTTTCAAATATGGACTCAAACCTATTTCCATTGCTGAGTTTTGGTGGGGAAAAACTCCTAAATCTGAAATTCGGCATCAGGGGAAATATTATCCGGCCTGCCACAGCAAATGCCGCCCAATTCTAACTCACATGCTCGAAGGAATTCAGCTTGAAGATGACCCACTTGCTAAATACTCCAAAGAAGATAAGCAAATTGAGCTTGTTTTTGAAGATGAGTATCTAATGGTTGTCAACAAACCCGCAGGTTTACTTTCCGTTCCTTCCAAGGAAATTCAGGATTCCGTGCTGATTCGTCTGCAACAGCAATATCCAGCATTGGAAGAACTTTCTTTGGTGCATAGATTAGACCAACTCACGTCTGGTTTATTGATAATTGCAAAATCTATGGCGGTTTACAAGGCAATTCAGGGCCAGTTTATAAAACGAAGCATTGAAAAACAATATATCGCAATTTTAGAAGGCGAACTTGCTGAAAAAGAAGGATTTATAAATCTACCATTAGATGCCGATGAGGAACGAAAACCGCTCCAAAAAGTGAATTTCGAAACAGGGAAACCTTCTCGAACAGGGTTCAAAGTGCTGAATATAAGCAATGGCAGAACCCGAATCCAGTTTAAGCCCGTTACTGGCAGAACGCACCAACTGCGAGTACATGCCGCTCATAAAAACGGGTTGAATATACCAATTGTTGGCGATGTGCTTTATGGAAATAAAGATGAAAGATTGTTGCTCCACGCTGAATATATTGGCTTCAAACATCCAATTACGTTTGAGAAAATGAGTTTCGAGGTAAAATCGCCTTTTTGAATTTCACAGCATCAATCTGTTTGGAATAATCTTTTGAAATATTCACAATAAATGATAATCTTTTTTTACATCTTGTATATTGAAACTAATAGAATGGACTAAAACCACCAACTCTCTCATAATCAACAATGCGCTCAAGTAAATTTTTAGGGCTTTTTTATCTTCTGCTAATTCCTTTTTCTCTTTTTGCTCAAAAAGGAGAAGAAGTTTTAGAGATAAACAACAAACAGAGTAGCTTTCCGTTAAGCGAGTCTATTGGCGTGTTGAATGATTTGGATGGAAATCTTCACATTTCCGAAGTAATCAATCGGAACAGGAACAATCAGTTTCATGAGTTGGAGAATGATGATAAGATAAATCCAAAGATAAATCTGAATGCTAAAGTGCATTGGATTAAATTTAAACTCGACAATCAGGCAAGTGCTTTTGAAGAGTACAAACTATCGGTGGCTTACACAGATTATGTCAGTTTTTTTATTCCCACACAAAGCGGAAGCCATGTAGAGATTGAAAGTGGCGATTTGTTTGCACTGACAGAAAGACCCGTCAAGAATGGATTCATGGTTTTCCACAAATTCCTAGCTCCGCATAACGAGCAACAAACTTACTATGTTAGGTTGGAGAGTTCTACCAAAATCTCCAGCCAGTTTAGGAAAGTGGCCTTGAAATCTTTAGTGATATATTCTGAAAAAGGCTTTGAAGAGCGTTTTCTATCTCCGAGGTTTTACCAGGCATTTTTCTACGGGGCAATTTTGATTATGGTTTTCTACAACCTCTTCATATTCTTTTCGCTTGGCAGCAAAGATTACCTTTATTATGTACTTTATTTATTCGGATTGGTAATTTTCTTCTCTTCCAATGCAGGTTATGTAATGGAATTGGTGCTACCAGAACAACCTCGGTTGGATTTATACATTCGATTTCTTTCCACTCCATTCCTACTATTCTTTTACCTGCAGTTCAGTCAGGCATATTTGAATACAAAGTATCGGAAAAATTCTCATAAAGCCATCAATGTGCTGAAAGGGATTTTCGTTTTGTCATTCTTGCTCATGTTCCCCATTCGGCAATGGATGTTGGGGAGAAGCATATTTATTTTCACGGCTATTTTCTCTTATCTGTTCATCCTTTTTGTTGCCTATAAAGAGATTCGGAGAGGCTATTCTCCTGCCAAGTATTTCATATTGGCAAATATCCTTCTGATTATTGGAGCGGTTCTTTTTGCCATGCCCAGAATTTTCGGAAACGTGCAAAATCCGCTCACTCAATATGGCGTGCAGTTGGGAGTGTTGCTGGAAGTCGCCCTTTTCTCTGTCGGTTTGGCAGATAGAATAAATGTGGCAAGGCGAGAGTTGGCAGAGCAGACTTTGGCAAATGAAAGATTGCAGTTGGAAAAAGAACGGGAAAAGCAAAAAATCATTGAAGAGAAAGCCGCTGAATTAGAGCAAAGAGTAATAGACCGAACCAAAGAAGTTGTTGAGAAAAAAGATGAAATAGAAAAACAAAACAAACACATTACTGACAGTATTCGATACGCAGAAAGAATACAAAATGCACTTTTAGGAAGTGAGGAGTATATTATGAGACATTTTTCGGATGGATTCATCTTCTTTAAGCCTAAAGATATTGTAAGCGGAGATTTTTATTGGTTCGGAAAAGCGGGCGACAAAAAAGTGCTGATTGCCGCTGACTGTACTGGGCACGGAGTCCCTGGCGCATTCATGACCATGATGGGCAATTCATTCCTAAACGACATTGTTACCGAAAATGCAGTCTGTGAGCCTTCGGAAATCTTGCTCATGTTGGACAGGAAAATAAAGGAATCCCTACAAGGAAGTGGTGGAAAAATTCAGGACGGAATGGATATGGGAATTCTGACAGTAGATGAAAAAAACCAGAAAATCCTTTATGCTGGAGCTAAAAACCCACTTTGCCGTGTGAGAAATGGAGAGATAGAAAGAATAAAAGGTTCTATTTTTGCCGTTGGAGGAAGCGATTTCGGTAGGGAGAAAAAATATGAGCAATACGAATTCCCCATTGTGGAAGGCGATGTTTACTATCTCTTCTCAGATGGTTACCAAGACCAATTCGGCAAAAATGGGAGGAAATTCATGTCAAAAAAATTCAGGCAATTTCTCCTGACAATCTCCGACATGAAGTTCCCAGAACAGAAAGAAATCCTTTCTCAAACCCTCGACAAATGGATGGAAGGCTCTAAACAAACTGACGATATACTTGTGATTGGCGTGAAAGTCTAATCCAGAGAAAATCAATATAAAAGAAGCCACTTTCCATTTCTGGAAAGTGGCTTCTTTGTTTTTTGGCTAACATTAGTTCTACTTCAAGGCTCTGAAAATATAGAATTCATTTACCACTAACCCCAATTATGAGTTATATATTTGATAAGTACAATTGTTGATTGGGGAAATTAAGAATGAAGAATGAAGAATTAAAAATGAATTAAGTAATTGCTAATCAGCAACTTAATATTGTCTTATTTAGTCAAAATGTTGACATACAGTTTTTAATTAAATCTGAAAATAGTGCAATACATTAAATTTTAATTTTTGACTATACTAAAAAAAACACAGTTAACCTGCTGATAATCAAATTTTTAAACCCATTATTCAGGTCACTAGTGCATTGAGTTCTAAGTTCTGGTTGGTATTTTTTGGAATATTTTTTTCTTCTACAAAGCAAAATCTGAATGGTTCGGCAATCCGATGGTTCGACATTTCGACATAGCCTAGCTACGGCTAAGAATTTTAATGCAGTAGAAGGAAAAAAGATACATAAAATACAATCACGAACTTAGGAATTGATGCACTAGCTGAAGTTAGTGGCAATTGATAGCACTCAGAAAGCTTATTCGTTTATGATAAAGTCATTTCTATCAAACTTAATGACTTCCGAAACAACAATTGCCGATGGGAAATCTTCGGTTAGCTTCGTATAAACCTCATGTGCCTTTAAGCGTGAGTAATACGTTCCGTATTTGAGTACATAATTTGGAGCAACATATTCCAAATCAATTTTCCCCATAGATTGCCCATAAGTCATTTTGAGTTTGCTCTCTTTGCTTTTTGCCATATCCAAACTAGAACCCGTATAAACCAATACTCGGTAGCCTTTTATTTTGGGAATTGTGCCATTGTAATACCTGATACTGGCAAGCTTACTTTCTAATTCTGAATTGATACTTCTGCCTGGAGTGATTGATTGCCCTTTGTTGACTTCTTCTTTTTCCGACCTCGTTTTGTCAAAAGTCTCGAACTTATCGGAGTTGTCATACTCAATTACAAAGTCGGAAAGCTCTGGGTCGAAAATCATTTTCGCCCCAGCCATATCTTCTGGCTTCGTATTGCCATTTGTTTTTCCGTCTCCTCCGGCAACTGGCTGGGAAGATTTGCAACTTGCAAAAAGAACAATTGCCAAAAAGAGTAAATGGTATATTTTCATAGTTTCCGATTTTAGAAAAGCAAATTTAAAGCAAATCAATTCAAGTACAAAATAGTAAAGTAGCAGAATAGTAAAGTGTAGATTACTGATAGTTAGTTCTACTTCAAGATTCTGAAAATGCAAACTTAATTCAAATCATTCAGTTGCATCCATCTTCAGATGGATATTTGTTTTGGCAACTCCAAAAGCTTGGAGTCTTAAAGTATGAGTAGCTGATTATCAATAGATTTAGTATGGCAAATAGATATAAATCAGCATACTACATGACAATTTTTGAAAGACACTATTTTACCACACCCCACCCCTGCCCTAAAAGGGGAAGGAGTTAAATCCCCCTCCTTTTGGAGGGGTTAGGGGAGGTAGAAAAGCTGAAATTTAAGCTATTGAGAAAAATTGTCATGTAGCATGATAAATCAGTTCAAACCTTGATACTTGATACTTGATACTCACTACTAAATACTCATTTTCACTGTTGGATTTCATTATATTCAAGACTTTCGATTATTTGAACAAGCCTCAGATAATTTCCACTTCGTGCGTAATCTCACAGGTTGGCTCAAGAATTTTATAGACCGAACAATATTTATCGAAGGTTTTCTGAATGCCAGATTCCACCTTTTTCAAATCAATTTCCCCTTCCAAAATGAATTTAAGATGGATTCGCTCAAAGATATTTGGCAATTCTTTGGTGCGAGTGGCGGAGATTTCCACACGGTAATTGGTAATTTTTTGCCTTTGCTTGTATAAGATGTTCAGCAAATCTATGGAACTGCACCCTGCCAAGCTCGTTGCCACCATCTCCATTGGGCGGAAACCCGCATTGATTCCTCCAATTTCTGGCGAAGCATCCAAATCCAACAATTTACCCGATTCGTTCTCGGCTTGGAAATGGAATTTCTCGTTCTGTCTAGTTAAAGTAATTTTCATAGAATAGTAGTGGGTAATGAGTAGTTTCCGTAGGTCGAGATTCCTTTCTCGGCTCGTAATTACAATAACCGAGAGACTGTCGGCAACAGATATTTTTTCATTCGCAAATCTACACATTTTCAAATTCCCACATCAACACATCATCAAATCAACACACCAACAAATCACTTCCCTCTCATTACATCTTCTGTCAGTTCATTCAGAGCTTTCAATTTATACTCAAAATCGCCTTTCAATTTGGCTCGGTAAGCCTCCAAATTATCTAACAATTCCTGCGTGTCATCGGGGAAAATGTCCTCGAAAAGTTCCCGCATTCGTTTGGCAAGAGTTGGAGATTTCCCATTGGTGGAGATTCCAATTTTCAAATCTCCTTTTTTGATGACCGAACCCAAGTAGAAATCGCACAAATCTGGCGTGTCGGCAACATTGGTCAGCAAATGCCTTTTGGAAGTTTCCAATTTGATTTCCTCATGCAGTTTTCGGGAATCCGTGGCGAGAATCACCATATCTTTCTCATCCAAATCACTCCACTCAAACTTCCTATTTACTAACTCCACATTCGGAAATTCCTCTGCCAAACTGCGAGTTCCTTCCCGAATTAAATCTGCCACTAAAGTTACTTTCGCTTGCGGACTGTGTTTCAAAATCGCCCCCAATTTTTCCTCTCCTACAAAACCACCGCCTACAATTAAAGTATGCAGTTGTTCGAGTTTCAGGAAAATGGGGAACATCACGTTGCCTCTCATAGAATTAAGAATTTAAAAAGAAGAAAGAGAAAAGAGAAATGATTTGTTGATGCGTTGATTTTTTTCCGTGAAATTCTGTGTACGAAACCTGTGTATGCGAAGCATCCGTGTTCCAATCACGTAAGCAAGACGATTTACGAAAATCAACGAATCAACCTGCAATTGCCATCTGTCTAAATTCAGCCAAATGTGCATAAAAATCTGGATGTTCCTTCGCCACATTTCCAATCACAATAATGGCTGGCGAGGCAATCTGGTTGGATTTTGCAGATTCCACAATGGTATCAATTGTTCCTAAAACCACTTTCTCATCGGGTCTCGTGCCGTTTTGAATAATGGCAACTCCCGTGTTCGATTTCCCAAAACGCTGAAAGACTTCGGTAATTTGCTTCAACTTCCGAGTTCCCATCAGAATAACCACAGTTGCCGAAGATTCAGCCGCCAAAACCACATCTTTTGCCAATCTGCCTTCTTTGGTCGTTCCCGTGATTACCCAAAAACTCTGGTTGATTCCTCGCTTCGTCAGCGGAATTTTCTGCATGGCAGGGACGGAAAGCGCACTGCTGATGCCAGGTACAACCTCGGTTTGCAAGCCAAAAATCTCTGCATATTCAATTTCCTCGTGTCCTCTGCCGAACACGAACGGGTCTCCACCTTTCAGCCGAACCACATGTCCGTGCGAGAAGGCATATTTCACAATCAACTCATGAATTTCATCTTGCTTGAAACTGTGTTGCCCAACTCGTTTCCCCACAAATATTTTCAAGGAATCTTCGGGTGCATAATCCAACAATTCAGGATTTACCAAAGCATCGTAAAGAATGACTTTGGCGGTTTTCAGCACTCGAATTGCTTTTAAAGTAATCAATTCCAAATCGCAGGACCTGCGCCAACGAGTGAGAGTTTCGGGTTTATTTGTACTATTTTCATAATGTAGAATTTGGAAATGTGTTGATGTGGGAATTTGAAAATTAGGAGGTTTTAGACTTGTTGGTCTCGCATTCTTTGAGTTCAACTAAATGAAAGAAACAATTACTATTCAATGAAATAAGGAAACTCAATAACTAAAGGCTAAGACCAACAAAGGCCTGAAAGAACCAGCTTTTTAAGCTAAAGCTAAGACCAATAAAGGCTTTTATTCTGATAACTGTTCACTGTTCACTGATAACTTGCCGTTGTTGGTCTTAGCAATAAATATCATAAGTTTTTGCACTTAGCATTACAATTTTTTTTTAAAATAAACGTGCGTTCATAAATAATTTGCGAGACCAACAACTGTTTTTATTAAGTAACGATTTTGTTTAGATTTTCATAGGCAAAACAAGGCTTAAATTAGATGCGGTTGCCCTGAAATGTGTTGATGTGGGAATATGGGAATTTTGAGGTTTTAGACTTGTTGGTCTCGCATTCTTTGAGTTCAACTAAATGAAAGAAACAATTACTATTCAATGAAATAAGGAAACTCAATAATTAAAGGCTAAGACCAACAAAGGCTTTTATTCTGATAACTGTTCACTGTTCACTGATAACTGATAACTGATAACTGACTTCCCCGATAGGCTTTCACGCTTTCCAAAAATTGAGTTGCATCGGCAATATATTTTTTCGCAAATTCAGCCGTAGGTTCATTTTGCTGGATTTGGAGAACTCGTTCCTCGAAAGACTGATTTGGCTGTTGGAAAAATTCCGAATTACCGAACTTCTCCGAGAAGTTTTTAATGATTTGAGTTTGCGTATTTGTTTTGACTTTCGTTCCCGTCATAATTGCTTTTGCTCCGTTTACAAACACGCTGTACGCATGGAAAATGGCATCGGAGAATTTCTCTTCGGCAAATGTTTCGTGGGCGAAATCAATTTTTTCTTCCGTTTCGTAGAGTAAAGTCGCCACCAAATCAATGATTACGCCCGCACATTCGCCCACTGCTTTCTCAATTTGGAATGTGTCGGTGTGTCCCCAATCCAAGTAGTCGGTTGGAGTGAGCGATTCCAAATTGGCGAGTGGTTTCAGCAAATGGTAGAAATACATTTTGCCTTGGCGCACATAATAATCGCTGAAATATTCGCCTTCCTCGCTCAAACTTTCATAATCTTCCAACAAAGTCCGTAAAGCCTCTGGCCCGCGTTTGCTAGGAATTTTGATGACTTTCTCGGCAATTCTTCCTTCGCCTCCCAAACCTACATTTCCGCCCAAAAGCACTTGGAGAGCGGGCAATAAATACGCACCATTCTTTACCGAACTGCCGTGGAATCCAATCGTGGCAATTCCATGCTGACCGCAAGAATTCGGGCAACCGCTGATTTTGATTTTCATTTTGTGGTCGAAAATCAAGTCGGGATATTCTTCGGTAATTACCTTTTCGAGTTGCTTGGCAATTCCCGTGGAGCTGGAAATCCCCAAATTACAGGTGTCAGTTCCCGGGCAAGCCGTGATGTCCGCCACGCTATCGAAGCCAGATTCTGCTAATTTCAATTCATCTAAAGCAACAAACAATGCTTCGAAAGCCTCTTTTCTGACTCCACGCAATAAATAACCTTGGTTGATGGTTACTCGAATATCATCGGAAGCAAAATCATCTACGATTTGCGCCAATTTCCGAGCAGTGTCCGAGGAAATATCTCCCAACTGCACTTTCAAGAAAACTCCAAACAAGCCTTTTTGCTTTTGTTCAAATACATTGCTTTTCAACCAGTTATCGTATTTGGTTGGATTGAGAATCTCGACTTTCGGGTAGGTTTTGTCAATAGCTTGTGGAGTTTTCTCATCCAAAGCGTCTCGGTCAATTTTGAAACTTTTGAATTGATTCGCCCTGAATTCTGCTTTCACTAAATCCAGCAAACCTTGCAGACCCAAATCTTGTAAAAGGAATTTCAACCTTGCTTTTTGCCTTCTTTTTCGCTCTCCAAACCTGCCGAAAACTCGAATCAAGGCTTCGGTAAATGGTAGAACTTCGTATTCGTGCAAAAACTCAAAAGCCGTTTCCGCCAAAAACGGAATTGCGCCTAAACCTCCGCCAATCACTACTTTAAAACCTCTAACTTCCTTGCCATTCTCGTCAGTTTTCACTTTGGCAATTAAGCCTACATCGTGAATCAGCGTGAAAGCAGAATCATTTTCCGAAGCAGAAAAGGCAATTTTAAATTTCCTGCCCAATTCATTCGACATCGGGTTTCGGAGGAAATGTTTGAAAAAAGCCTGCGCATAAGGCGAAACATCGAACGGTTCTTCTGGGTCAACCCCCGCTTTTGCCGAAGCCGTAATGTTCCGAACCGCATTTCCACACGCCTCTCGGAGCGTAATATCCTCGTTCTCCAATTTCTCCCACAATTCTGGCGTTCTGTCCAAACTCACGTAATGAATCTGAATGTCTTGCCGAGTAGTAGCGTGGAGGTTGGAACTGGCATATTCGTCAGACAAATCGGCAATAATTCGGAGTTGGTGGGCGGTCATTCTGCCAAAGGGAATTTTAATCCGAATCATTTGCACGCCAGATTGCCGTTGCCCGTAAATTCCCCGAGCCAAACGCAGACTGCGGAATTTATCATCGTCAATTTTCCCTTCTTTATGAAGTCTGATTTTCTTTTCCAGTTCAATGATGTCTTTTTCCACCACGGAGTTTTCGAGTTCTGTTCTGAAGCTTTGCATATTTTTTATAGTATCAAGATTTGAGTATCAAGTAGCAAGATTTTTATTTTAAACTTTTGAAATTTTATTAAGCTTTTTTCGTATTTCATCTCGACTCAGAGAGTCGAGGTACGGAACAGTTGTATTGAACAACTTGCCTTTGTTGGTCTTAGCTATTTCTGCATTAAGTGCCATTGGTTTTCTCAGGATTTGGTAAACATCATTTCATTTGCAATTTCAATTTGTGCGAGACCAACAAATTTTCAATCCGCCAATTCGCAATTCACAAAATCGCCAATTACGAAAAAGCCTTTTGCCTTTGTTGGTCTTAGCTGTTTCTGCATCAAGTGCCATTGATTTTCGTAGTATTTGGTAAACATCATTTCATTTGCAATTTTAATTGGTGCGAGACCAACAAATTTTCAATCCGCCAATCCGCCAATTCACAAAATCACTAATTACGGAAAAGCCTCTCTGCCTTTGTTGGTCTTAGCTGTTTCTGCATTAAGTGCCATTGGTTTTCGTAGTATTTGGTAAACATCATTTCATTTGCAATTTTGAGTTGGTGCGAGACCAACAAATTTTCAATCCGCCAATTCCCAATTCACAAAATCGCCAATTACGAAAAAAGCCTCTGCCTTTGTTGGTCTTAGCTATTTCTGCATTAAGTGCCATTGGTTTTCGTAGTATTTGGTAAACATCATTTCATTTGCAACATTCAAATAATGCGAGACCAACAAATTTTCAATCCCCCAATTCCCAATTCACAAAATCACTAATTACAAAAAAGCCTTTTGCCTTTGTTGGTCTTAGCTGTTTCTGCATTAAGTCCTATTGATTTTCGCAGAATGTTGGTAAACATCATTTCATTTGCAACATTCAAATAATGCGAGACCAACAAATTTTCAATCCGCCAATTCTCTAACTCACAAAATCGCCAATTACGAAAAAGCCTCTCCGCCTTTGTTGGTCTTAGCTGCTTCCGCATTAAGTGCCATTGGTTTTCGTAGTATTTGGTAAACATCATTTCATTTGCGAGATTCAAACGGTGCGAGACCAACAAATTCACTAATTCGCAAATCGCCAATTAAAAAAAGCCTTTCCCGATGGTTCGAGAAAGGCTTGGGATGGTGTGAAATCCAACAAAAAAAGCCTTTCTCTTTTAGATTGAGAAAGGCTTTTCAGAAACGTGATTTGTATTCTTTATATAGAGATGCCTACCTCAATTGCAACAGCAACAAAGGCAACAGCAAGAAACTGCTTTTTGAATTGGGTTATATGTTGGTTGGATTGTTTTCATTGTACTTGTGTAGTGTTACGCTTGCACAAATGATGAAAAATATAGTTGGCTATGCAAATTCTCGCAAAATTTGATTGGGAATGAGCAAGAAAGTATAGGATGAGTTGAAAATTGGCATCAATTATTTTCTACACTTTGAGGTTTCAACTACCCGATTGAATCTCTACTCAGAGATTTGAAAATGTGAGCATGTGTAAATTTGTAAATGCTTTTGTTATAAAAACTCATAAACTATTTTAAGCAGGGTTTCACAAACAATCAAACAAAGTTCAATGCACTAGGTCTGTCTCAGAACCTTTGTTTTTAGAGGAATAGACAGCTTTTGTTCATTTGCATATCTACAAATTCCCACATTTCCACATTCATTTTTACATCAACTTCTTATCCTCTTCTCCCACAAAATCCTCCCACAAATTGAGGCATTTCTGAAAATCTTCGGGTAAATCTGAATCAAATTGCATCCATTCGTTGGTGGTTGGATGTTTGAAACCCAAAGATTTGGCGTGAAGTGCTTGCCTATCCATAGCTTCGATGGTTTTTTGTATGAAAGTGCGGTATTTTGGCGTGTTCTCTCCACGCATGATTTTCTGTCCGCCATACATTTTGTCTTGCACCAACGTATGCCCAATATGTTTCATGTGCACCCGAATCTGATGCGTCCTGCCAGTCTCCAAATTACATTGAATCAGCGTTACGTAACGCAACCTTTTCAAGACTTTGTAATGTGTAACTGCCCATTTTCCGTGTCCTTTTTCGGTATAGACTGTTCGCATTCTTCGGTCTTTTGGGTGGCGACCGATATTTCCATTGATTATTCCTTCATCATCCTGAACATGTCCCCAAACCAATGCGTAGTAGGTTCTTTCGGAACTGTGGTCAAAGAATTGTTTGGCAATTTTGGTCATTGCCAATTCGGTTTTGGCAACTACCAAAAGCCCAGAAGTATCTTTATCAATTCGGTGAACCAAGCCAGGTTTGTCCTCGCCATTTCGTTGGGTGGGCAAATTATCAAAGTAATAAGTCAAGCCATTTACCAAAGTGCCAGTCCAATTATTAAAACCAGGATGAACCACCAAACCTGCGGGTTTATTGATTACCAACAGCTGGTCATCTTCATAAACAATGTTGAGTGGCATGTCTTCGGGAATTACCCCAATTCGCATGGGCGACTCAGGCATTTCCATGGAAATCACATCGTGGGGTTTTACTTTGTAGCTAGCTTTCACAGGTCGGGCATTCACGAAAACTCGTTCCTGCATAATCGCTTCCTGCACCTTGCTACGGGAAACATTGGGGATTTTCTCTTGCAGAAATCTATCTACTCGCATTAAGCCTTGCCCAGCATCTGCAGTAATTTTATGTTTTCTGGCGGTCTCCAAAACGGAAACGTTGCTTATTTCCTCATCAAAATTCGCTTCAAATTCATCATCATCTAAATCAATATATTCTTCTATTTCCCTTAACCACTCTTCTTCTTTTAGTTCGTCTATTTTTGATTTTCCCATTCTGTGTTGTCGTTCTAGTTCGTAATTTATGTGTCGTCAGTTTTCTAATATCCATTCATAAGCAGAATCTAGCGAAATTCGTCAAATTCTCATAGAAAAGCAGTCTTTACTTTGTTAAACCTTGGCAATAGGAAAGATTTGGAGTGAGCTTGGGGTTTTTGGTTGGAAGATGGAGTTCAAGTAAAAAATTAGAAAAGAAGTAAAATAGCAAATCGGAAAAGGTCAGTAGTGTAGTTTAAATACTTTCCTATTTTGAGTTCTTAATCAACTCATTTAGAGTCAGATACAGAAGGGTGCGACCCTCCGCTATTAAATAGCACAACGTGCTTAGTTATGACCATACTACTGGACATGAGTCTAAAAGTGAATCCCTCGGAGTGGTCTGATAAGACCCTGCGAGTAGTTGAACGGATTAAAATCGACCCTCGGCAGGGCTTGAAAGAAACCACTACCGAGGTCTTGCCTCTTTGGAATACGTAGAATAGCATAAATTTCAATCTTATATCTTGTGTCTAAAATCTAATATCTCTAACCTACAAATTATTCAAAATGAAATTCGTCATCATATTATAAAGATGGTTTCGGGTGTTTCCGCCATAAATCCCGTGGTTTCTGTTCGGGTAATAGAAAGATTGGAACTGTTTGTCATTGGCAATCAGTGCATTTTGCATGGCAATAGCATTTTGGAAATGCACGTTGTCATCGCCAGTTCCGTGAATCAGCAGGTAATTCCCTTTCAATTTGTCGGCATGAGTTACGGGCGAGTAATCATCGTAGCCTTTCGCATTTTCCTGTGGACGCTTCAAAAAACGTTCGGTGTAAATTGAATCGTAGAATCTCCAGTTGGAAACGGGTGCCACGGCAATTCCCGCTTTGAAAACATCCGCACCCAAAGTCATTGCCAACGAGGACATGTAGCCACCATAACTCCAACCCCAAATCCCGATTCTGCTTTCATCAACCCAAGATTTTTCGCCCAAGAATTTGGCCGCTTCCATTTGGTCTTGAATTTCGTATTTCCCCAGATTTGCGTAAGTAGATTTCTTAAATGCCACTCCTCTTCCATCTGTTCCACGGTTATCTACACAAGCCACTATGTAGCCTTTCTGCGCCAACATCTGATGCCAATATGCATTCCTTCCGCCCCAAGAATCTGTTACGGATTGAGAGCCTGGCCCGCCATAAACGAACATTAGAACTGGGTATTTTTTGGTTTCATCAAAATCGGCAGGTTTAATCATCCAGCCATATAATTTCAATCCGTCAGAAGTTTGGAAATCGAAAAGTTCCGTATCTGTCAATCCATATTCTTTTACAGTTTCTTGTAGCTTCTCGTTTTTCTCCAAAATCTTCACCAACTCATTCTTTTTGGTTTGGTGGAGTGTTACGACCGTTGGCGTGGAAATATTGCTGTAATAATTGATATACATCTTGAAATCTGGGCTCATATTCACGCTATGCGTTCCTTGGCCTGCAGACAATCTGCGCATTTTCTTTCCTTTCCCATTGATTGAGTAGAAGTGCCTTTCCAGCGGAGAAACTTCAGTGGAGATATAGTAGAAATCGTCCTCACCTTCATCATAGCCCACAAACTGGGTCACTTCCCAATCTCCCTGCGTGATTTGTCGGGCAAGCGAGCCGTCCATGTAGTGCATATAAATATGTTTGAAGCCACTTTTCTCAGATGTTCTCACAAAATGTTTTCCATCGTTCAAGTAAGTCAAATCATCGGCATAGTTGATGTCCACAAAAGTCTCTGATTCTTCGGTCAGAACCGCATTACCTTTTCCAGTAGAAGCATCCACATGGAAAATCTCCAACTTATTCTGAAGTCGGTTCATTTTCCTGACAGAAAGCAGGTTGGAGTTTTTTGTCCACATCACTCTTGGGATATAAATATCATCCTCACTTCCCACATCGGCTTTCACTTTTTTGCCATCCGCCAAATTATAAATGTAAACTTCTACTTTCGAGTTATCTTCTCCTGCCTTTGGATATTTGAATCGGTAGTCGTTCGGGTAAACCGCCTTGTCGTCCCATTTCTGCATATTGTATTCGTTCACTCCCGACTCATCAAATTTATGGAAGGCAATTTTCTGCCCATCAGGCGACCAGTAAAAAGCCTGTGCAAATCCGAATTCCTCCTCGTAAACCCAATCCGTACTTCCGTTGATGATTCCGTTGAACTTGCCATCGGAAGTAACTTGCGTTTCCTTCATGCTTGCCAAGTCCGTGAAAAACAAATTATTCCCTCTCACAAAAGCCACTTTTGAATTGTCTGGGGACAGTGTGGCGTAAGATTGCGCCCCATTTTCAGAAAGCTTTTGGAGTTTTTTGCTCGCCAAATCATACACATAATATTCAGCCGTATATGACCTGCGGTAGATTTGGGAATAATCCGTCAAGAAAACCATCTTTTTCTCATCGTTGCTGAAAGAGTAAGCCTGCCATTTTATTTGTGGGTTGAGAGTCGCTCCACGTACAATCGTATCTACAATATTTCCAGTCGCAATATCAATCTTGACTATATTGTCTCCATCTTTTGAGGAATAGAACTGTCCATCGTTCATCCATTTCACTCCAGAAACAGATTTGGCTTGGAAAGTCCCATCGTTGATTTTTTCTACCGTAATTTCTTTTGCCTCTTGCGCCATCGCCAAATTAGCAAGACACAATAGCACAAATACATATATTTTTTTCATGTTATTGAATATTTATTAGTGTTCCTACAAATATGCCTTTCCGAGTTGGAATGGGCAAATAGGATTCTGATTATCTTGACTTTTTAGATTTGCCGAGATTAAAGGAAGAAAGAGGAAGGAGGAAAGAAGAAAGAAGAAAGAAGAAAGAAGAAAGAAGTTAGGAAACCTTCGCTTCTAAGTTGAAACTAAGGTAGTGTGAAAAATGTAAGGCTTCTTTTTGATGTTTCGGCACAAGTGGACGCTTGCGCTATTGTTTTTTATTTCATTAGCCTTACCTGTTTATCACTACTAAAACTGAATCTATTCATTCCTCAAACCCCAATCGAAAAACCGTCCTCATCAATTTTCACTTCAAAAAGTGGTAAATCAGCCGAGCGATGTTTGCACTCCAACCCATTTTTGAGGTTATACCGATAGCTGTGCCACGGACAAACAATCTCATTTTCTTCATTCAGAGTTCCCTTGCTCAAACTAGCTCCCAAATGCGGGCAGTCGTCTGCCACGGCAAAAAATCCAGATTTGGTTCTTGAAAGACAGACCAACGTTCCTCCTGCATTCACTTGTCGGCTTTCTCCAATGGAAATCACTTTTTCTGCTTCTTCGAGGGAATTAAAAAGTTTATAGTAGGTCATAAGGAAAAGTTTGAAATAGAAAAATAGCAAGAAAGTACGGTTTGATAGATAAGTAGTCAGACGAAATTATCGTAACATCTTAGTTCTACTTTAAGACTCTGGGAAAATCGTATTCATTTTGATTGCTTAAGCTGAAAAACACATCAATTACTGCACAAAAAACGAAAGTGTTCCTCGGAAATGGTCTTTTTTCCAGACCTTTCCGATGGTAAAATGAGTAGAACAAGCACAATCCAAATAAAAAAAATTAGAGCCATGACTAAAGTGTTAATCCATACTACATGACAATTTTTGAAAGCCACTATTTTACCACCCCCCCCCCCTGCCCTAAAAGGGGAAGGAGCTAAATCTCCCTCCTTTTGAAGGGGTTAGGGGAGGTAGAAAAGCTGAAATTTAAGCTATTGAGAAAAATTGTCATGTAGCATGGTGTTAATCTTTATTTTTTTGCTTAATTTTTTTAGGAATATCGGTTTAGAGCGCATAGCACTTTTTGAAGCGGACGCTCAATGCTGTCAATTTGAGGAAAATATATGTTTCATTTCATATCAAAAAAATGTGATTTGAAAATATCAGTTCTGTAGGACGTAGCTCTAGCTGCGTCCAAATCACAAACGGAAAGTGCTGAAAACGCTTTTCAACACTAAGTTGGTGGCATTGAGCGGACGCTCAATGCTGTTAAGTTAAGGAGATTCGTCTTCAGTCGGAGACTGATTTCCATTTTCGGCACAGGTTCTTAGAGACCTGCGCCAGCGTTTTACGCTGGTTCGAGCGTCCACGCTCGAACCAAATTCACACTAACTTAATGGCATTGAGCGGACGCTTAACGAATGACAAGTCCGAGCGGATGCTCGAACTATTTGGGCGACCTATCCCGATATACCTAAATTTTTTTATAGGAAAACGTTTTAAATAGTGTTTTTAGGTTGCTACAAAGAACATCCATCTGAAGATAGATGCAATTGAATGATAGATTTACTCTTTTAATGACAGTTTGGACTCCTAATTCAATTGCCACTAGCTAGCTAGTGGAGAATGAGTTACATATTTTTAGAGTCTTAAAGTAGAATTATGCACTCAATGAAGTTTTACGCCTTTCCCATAAACAATCCTAAAAACACAACCATTCCCCAAAAAATGCTGTTAGCACAAGCAATGGCGAAATCCTACTTCATCCTACTTTTCATTTGCTTACTTACTTTTCCAAAAGTGGCACATTCCCAAACAACTTTTACATTGTCGGGGAGCGTGGTAGATTCGGAGACTGATGAACCGCTTGCCTTTGCCAATTTGCTTGCCAACAAAGGAGAGCAAGGCGTTTCCACCGATGAGAATGGAGCTTTCAAACTCAAACTCTCCACAGGAAAACATTTTTTGGAAGTTGCTTATATCGGTTATCGCGCCAAAAGGTTTTATTTCACGCTCTCCAAAGACACCACAATCACTATCAAATTGGAAAGCACTTCTACCCAACTCGATGAAGTGGAAATCAGGGGCGAGTCGTCTTTGGGGGCAGACAAGGTGGACAATGCGGAAATGGGCGTGATGACGCTCGACCCGGAAACCATCAAACTCATTCCGACCATTGCTGGCGAACCCGATGTGATTAAAACCATGCAACTGTTGCCTGGAGTGAGCAAAGGCGTGGAAGGAAGTACCGATTTTTTTGTGCGGGGCGGAGACGCTGACCAAAATCTGGTTCTGCTCGATGGCGCACCTATTTATAACACAGGGCATTTGTTTGGCTTCATGTCGGTTTTCAATCCCGATGTTTTGGGCGATGTAACTATTGTGAAAGGCGGTTTCCCAGCTTATTATGGCGGGCGACTTTCTTCTATTTTAGATATTGAGACCAAAGAGAAGGCGGAGAATAAATCCAACACCAGCGGAAGCATCGGAGTCATTTCCTCACGACTGACTTGGCAGGGCAACTTTTTGGATAATAAATTATCGGTTATGTTGGGCGGAAGGCGGACTTATATAGATAAGGTGTTGGAAACACTTGATATTCCAGATTTGCAGTTGCCTTATTACTTCTACGACTTTAACGGAAGAATTAGCTTTCGGCCCAATCCGAACAACTCGTTCTTTTTTTCGAGCTATTCTGGAACTGATATTTTGGATTTCTCCCGCAGCTCAACCGATGAACCCGAAGAGCCGGCCGAAGGCGAGGAGGAAGAGGAAGGCGAAACCAGAAACTTCAGTTCCAACTTCGACACTCGGGGAAACAGCCAAAGTTTGGGTTGGAAACATATTTACTCACCTACGAAACTGCACGAATTGGTTTTCAGCAGGTCATCCTATTCTTACTTGATTGACAATGTTTTTGCAGAAAATACAATCAAACTTAATGCGGGAATTGAAGATTATGCGGGTCGGTTCACAATTGAAAATCAGCTGGATGACAAAACCTTGCTAAAATTGGGCGCAGAATCCACTATTCACTCAATCCGCCCATCTGTTCTGAATTCTACTGGAGTGATTGGCGAACTTTTTCCTTCGAGTGAAAGCCGACAACTGACGACTTTGGAGAGTGGGATTTATGCGCAACTTACCAAAGATTTATCCGAGAACTTGAAAATGAATGCGGGCTATCGGCAAAGTTTTGCATTTTCCGATGGCAAAGTTTACACAGGTTTCGAGCCCAGAATCGCTTTTCGGTGGAAAAAATCTCCAACCAAAGCTTTTAAGGCAAGTTATTCGAGCATGAGCCAATATATGCACCGAATTTCCAGTGCGAGTCTATCGTTGCCAATTGATATTTGGTATGGTGTTACCCAAAACATTCGTCCGCAAAGAGCGCAACAAATTTCTTTGGGCTATATTCAGACTTTCCCCAAAATCAATTCCTTTTTCGAGGCGGAAATTTACTATAAAGACATGCGAAATCTGACTGAATTTGTGGAAGGTACAAACCTACTTTTCAACACAGATTTTGAGGAAGCCATTGTGCAAGGCAAAGGAAATTCTTATGGTTTGGAGTTGCTTTACAGGTTGGAGGGCGAGAAACTTTCGGGTTGGGTAAGCTACACTTTGTCTTGGGCGAATCGGGAGTTTGCAGAACTGAATGCTGGCAATCCATTCCCCGCCACTTACGATAGAAGGCACAATATTTCCATGGTTGGGCAATACAAAATCTCCGAGCGAGTCAGTTTCTCGGCAGTTTGGGAATATATTTCGGGTGCGAAGTTCACAGCAATTACTGGGCAATATGCCGTGCTTGCTCCCAACAGTTTAGGCTTGGATTTCCTAAATATCTACTCCACCCGAAACGAAGTCAGCCTCAGCGATTCGCACCGTTTGGATTTAGGTTTCAGAATCGCTTCCCGACCAGAAAGAAGGTTCAAAAGTGAATGGCAATTAGGTATATACAATGCGTACAACCGAACCACGCCCGTTTCGCTCATCATTTCCGAAGCAGACGATGGCACTTTCAAGTACACGCAACCAGGTTTGTTCGGATTACTTCCTTCGGTTTCCTACAATTTTAGTTTTTAAGGAATGAAGAAATGAGATATTAGATTTTAGACAAGAAACAGTAGAGGAAAAATATGAATCTCTCGGAGTATTCGATAGACTCTCCGAGTGGTTGAACGGCTAAAATTTACAAACTCTTTCATGATAAATAAGGTCAAATGCCGAACCGTTGCAATCATAAATCAAATTCCGACAAACAAGGGTTTGTCGGCTACAGTTTCAATGTTTTTGCTTAAATTCTGTCATATTATATGAAACTCCAATTAAAGTATAGGAATATCAGGATAGGTCGCCTAAATAGTTCGAGCGTCCGCTCGGACTTGTCATTCGTTAAAGCGTCCGCTTCAAAAAGTACTGTGCGCTCTAACCCGATATACCAATTAAAGTATTTATTTATTCTTCTATTCTTATGGAGTTGCATTCCCGAAGACTTAGATGTGGACAATGTGCCTGTTGCGGAAAATAAGATGGTAATCTCCACCGCTTTCATCCCGAATCAGAATATCAGCTTATTGCTGACCAGAACATTCAGCGCACTCACACAAGATTTGGCAAATGACAATGAAGCTTTAGCAGGCATTTTGGTAAGTAATGCCGAGGTTACGGTTTCGGTTAGAGATACAGCTATTTTGCTTACCGAAATTACCAGCGGAATTTACGCAGATTCTACTTTGCCAATTTATCCAGAGGAAATCTACACTATATATATAAAAGAGAATACGTCTGGATTGGAAGTGAAGGCGAGCACGCAAATGAAAAAGCAAGTTAATTTTTCGACAATTTCTGCTCGAGCAGAATATTCAGGATTCGATACAATTCCCCATGTATTTTTCAGCTTTCAAGATTTCCCTAACGAAAAAAATTGGTACATGGTCATTGCGCAGTCTTTTGATTCAGAACAAACTTTATTGCAACAAGTAATAGATGGACGAGCCTCTACTCATCTGGTTGACGATTCAGCTGTGTTTGAAGGCAATATGATTGCAGATAATTTCAGAGCATTCATAAACCAAGATTTTGAGACTGGAGACAGCATTGTGGTTGCTTTGGCAAACATCAGCGAAGAATATTATGATTATTTGGAGAGGAGGAATAACAGTTTTCTTGCTGTCGAGTTTATTTCCGAACCTTACAATTTCCCCACTAACACAGAAAATGGGTATGGATTCTTTAACTTGTTCGCTCCTGACAATCGGTTGGTTGTTTTGGGAGAATAAAGATACTTCATTCCTTGTAGAGACAGGGCATGATATCCTGTCTCTAGGTCTGCCATTTACATATTTTCAAATTCTCACATTTTCATATTAATCCCATGCCTGAATTCCCCCAAAAACCTACTTTACAAGACTTGCAGCAATACCAAAAAGAACTTTGTTCGGAAAGAGGTTGGGACAAAGCCACAGATTTGGAAACTTTTTTACTACTTTCGGAAGAAGTCGGAGAGTTGGCAAAAGCAATCCGACACAGAAAGAAAATCTTTACAGAAAGCGGAAAGAAAATCGAAGACAATGAACTCGAAAGTGAACTTGCCGATGTTTTTAGCTATTTGCTGGAACTTTCAAATAAGTTCGAAATAGACCTAGAAGAATCATTCCGAAGGAAAGAAGCAGTGAATGCCACCCGAAATTGGGATAATTAATTGCCTATTTGACTTCTTTTTGAACCGAAATCAATTTTTTTTTCTGATTAACTTCTACTTAACTTGCTAAATAGCAAGGATGGTTTTAATTTTGCAGTCTTGCAAATCCTTGAAAACTAAGGATTTATCTTTATTTACAATCTAAAAATAACTGACCGTGACGAAAGCCGAGGTAATTGCTGAAATAACAAACAAAACAGGAATGGACAAAGCAGATGTCCAAACAGCCGTTGAAGCCTTCTTCACAGTTGTGAAAGACAAGATGGCTGATGGTGAAAACATCTATGTAAGAGGCTTTGGCTCGTTCATCAATAAGAGACGTGCTGCCAAAGTGGGTAGAAATATCTCCAAAAACACGGCAATCGTGATTGAAGAGCATTTCATTCCTAGCTTCAAGCCTTCCAAAACTTTTGTAGCGAAAGTGAAGAAGAGCGAAAAAGTGAAGTTGGCCAACAAAAAATAAGGAATGTCTAAACAACAAACTAGTTTTATTTTCGGGTGCTTTGATTCTTATTCTTGGCACTTTCTTTTCTGCCCAAAAGTGTGGTGGACAATGAGAAAGGAACTGTTGGGGAAGCAATTGAACTGCAAAAAGAAATTGTAGAAGAAACTCATTTAGAGATTTCCGAATCCGACAAATCCAAGCTTGATTCCCTTACAATCTGAATTTGCAAAATCAGAAAGTGCAGATAAAGACCAACTCTTTTCAGAGATAATTTCTATCTACATTGCCAACAACAGAATTGACAGCGCAGCCAGATTCTCTGAAACCAATCTAGCAGAAAATGCCAACTGGGAGCAGAAAAGAAAGGTGGGCGATTTATATTTCGATGCTTTTACTTTTGCACTCGACAACACGGAATCTAATCGTTGGGCAAAAAAATCGAGAGAATATTACGAAGACTTATTGAAAACCCGTCCAGATTCACTAAATTTGCGGGTCAAAGTCGGATTGACTTTAGTTTCATCTGAAGCACCCATGCGTGGGATTCTGATGATTCGGGAAGTTTTGGAAAAAGAACCCGACAACCAATTGGCAATCAGAAGTTTAGGAATGCTTTCAATCCAATCTAAACAATATGACAAAGCATTGGCAGGTTTGAGAGATTGATTGAACTCAATCCGAACGATTTGGAAGCTCAATATTACTTAGGAGTTTCCCAACATGAACTCGGAAAAGAAGCTGAAGCAATGGCAACTTTCGAGAAATTGCGAAAAAATACTTCTGACGGGAACATTTTGCAGGCAATTGATGGTTACTTAGGAGAAGAACATAAAGAACACTAGCCAAATCAGATTTTGATAGGCTTTTTACAAACAGAAATAAATTATTTTTTTCATTTAAATTCATAAAATTATGCCATGTGGTAAAAAAAGAAAGAGACATAAGATTTCAACTCACAAGAGAAAGAAAAGACTTAGAAAAAACAGA
Source organism: uncultured Cytophagales bacterium (assembly GCA_963729615.1). Taxonomy (GTDB): domain Bacteria; phylum Bacteroidota; class Bacteroidia; order Cytophagales; family Flammeovirgaceae; genus JBLIFI01. Next base: position 145,624 of record CAVSOI010000003.1, on the reverse strand, counting down.
CATAAGAAAAAATAAGCTAGGTTGAGTTTCTCAATCTAGCTATATAGCCTTATTATAAGTAACAGCACTTTTTGTGCTGTTACTTATTTGTATTTGGGAAGTTCCTGATTCTGTTTTTAAATACAGAATCGACTTTTCATAAAAGTAATTAGGCAAGCATAGACAACTTCATGTTCAAGCAAGTTCGGGTTCATAGGGTGATTCAGTTTTGCACACCTTGATACTTAATACTTGTGTCTTGCTACTTATTTATTGTGCAATGAAATGGCTGTTTTTCCAAGTCGTGGAAAAACAAATGTTGACTTAAATAAACTTGTGTAACCAAAATCTTGAATCGTGTCGAACGAGCTAGTTATAAATGCAACAAAAGATGGAGGCCGCATTGCACTATTAAGAGATAAAAAACTCATTGAACTTCATTACGAAGACAAAGATGAGAAATTCACTGTCGGGGATATTTACCTTGGCGTAGTAAAAAAAGTCGTTCCAGGTTTGAACGCAGCGTTCATTGACGTAGGGTACGAAAAAGATGCTTTCTTGCATTATTTGGATTTAGGTCCAAATATTCGCACACTCCAAAAGTATGTGAAGCATATTCAGGAAAGCAAAAGAGCCACTCATAAATTGGCAGGTTTCGAGATGGAACCGCAGATTGATAAGTTTGGCAAAATCAATGAGGTTTTCAAAGGTGGAAACAAAGTTTTGGTACAAGTTGCCAAAGAACCGATTTCAACTAAAGGACCTCGACTTTCTTGCGAAATTTCAATTGCAGGAAGATATTTAGTGTTAGTTCCATTCTCAAACGCAGTAAATGTTTCCAAAAAAGTTTCTGACAATACAGAAAGGAAACGCTTGCAGAGACTGCTCACTTCAATCAAGCCAGAAGGTTTCGGAGTAATTATCCGAACGGTGGCGGAAGGAAAAGAAGTGGCAGAGTTGGATAGAGATTTGAGAAACTTGCTGAAAAAGTGGGAAGATGGAATCAAAAAACTCACTCATGCAAAACCCAAGCAAAAAGTAATTGGGGAAATGAGCCGAGCATCTTCCATGATGCGAGACATGTTGAACGAGAGTTTTGACAGCATCACGGTAGATGACAAAGATACTTTCCAAGATATTAAAGCCTTTATTCAGGAAATTGCGCCAGACCGAGAGGAAATTGTAAAATTTTACAATGGAAAAGCTCAAGTTTTTGAGGCTCTTGGCATTGAAAAGCAAATGAAAATGCTTTTCGGGCAAACAGTAAGTCTTCAGAATGGCGGTTATTTGATTATCGAACATACGGAAGCTTTGCATGTGGTTGATGTCAATAGTGGCAATAAATCCAGCAAGGAAAAAGACCAAGAAGCCACCGCATTGAGTGTGAATTTACAAGCCGCTTGGGAAGTTGCCCGACAGTTGCGACTGCGGGACATGGGCGGTATTATTGTGATTGATTTCATAGACATGAAAAAAGCCGAGAACAAAAGGGCGGTCTATGAACACATGAAAAAAGAAATGAAATTGGACAGGGCGAAAGCTACTGTGCTACCATTGAGCAAATTCGGCTTGATGCAAATTACCAGACAACGAGTTCGACCAGAACTGCACATCACTACCAAAGAAAAGTGCCCGACCTGCAACGGAACGGGAACAATTGCGGCCTCCATAAACATCGCAGAAGAGGTAAGTGATAATGTAGAATTTATACTGGGCAAACAGAACGAGAAAGGAATAAAACTGGTAGTTCATCCGTATTTGCACTCGCATTTTACAAAGGGATTCTACTCTGCACAAATGCAATGGTTTACCAAATATTACAAGTGGGTAAAAATCGTGAAAGATTCCTCACTAGAATTGACCTCTTTTCGTATCCTGAATAAAGATGAAGAGTTGATTAGATTAGATAAATAGCTAGTCTTAGAAAAGTAAAAGTCCCTAGAAATCAATTGATTTCTAGGGACTTTTACTTTTAAATCATGAACTGTTTTTACTCCAATTTCACACGGCAAAGCCAGATAGTTTTTCCGTTTTTGCTATCTCCGAAGAAACCAATAGTTTCTCCTGTTGTAGGAATAATTGGTGATTGTATATCTAAATAGTATTCTTCTTTCTTCCCTAGAATTCCATAATATTGGTCGTTCGACAATTTACCAGAACCATCTATTTTCACAATTCTTGGGGAAATGTCTGCGGTAGGTTCTGGACTTTTCCCGCCTTTCATTCTCTGCTCAAAAATAACTGCATAGTTCGCTTTTTTTGTGCCACCAATAATAGCTGTTTTCACAAATGAACCAGTTGGCTTGCCTTTGTCTAACATTTTGACATCTCCAGCTCCTAGTTGCACATTCCCTTTGTATTTTCCATTGTCGTCAATAATAATTCCCAAAGCGGTGTATTTGTAGTCTCCATATAAAATATGATTTCCACCATTCTGACCTATGAACACATTATTTGCTTTTGCCGTAGTGATTCCCAGATTTTTCACTGCGCTTTTCTTCAAATCTGCCAATGGGTTTGGGCTAGTCATGTGCGAAGGGAACTCTTTGGAGGCAACTAATGTGCTCCAATGCACTTTATTGAAATCTGCATTGAATTTGGTGTAACTGTATCGAGTATTAACGGTTAAACCTGTGGTTTTGGCACTTTTCTCCAAATTTGCCAAGTCTTCCCTGAAAAATAGATAGTAAGAATCATTTGCAAAGCCTAAAATCCCATTGTCGTCAAAAGTTCCCTGAATATAATCCGTCATTCCATCGAGCTTTCCTTTTTCTACAATTTCCCCTTTGTTATTCAGACGAACAAACTCATATTTGGTAGGCTTCAATTCAAAAGTCTCCAACTCTTTGGCTTTCCAAGGAATTTCTTGGATAGCATTTTCCGTAGCGAAAACGAGCATAATATCGCTGTTGTATAAATCGTAGATATATTCGTCATCCTCGAAAGCATATAAATCCATATCGTAAACTGGCTGGTTTTTCAAAGCATTTATCATTGCTCCTCCAAAGCCAAGGAATGGAATAAGTGGATTATAGAAAACTGTGCTTTGAGGAATGATTGGACTTCCTTTTTGCGCCAATCCAACGAAGCTTGTGCCTTTTTTAGGAATGAGTGCATTCATTTTAATTACCGCACCAGAAGGCATATCCAAATCAGTTTCTTTAATAAGGTCTAGTTCCTTGTTGAAAACAAGCGATTTGTAGCCCAAATCCATTTTGCTTGGGTCTTCGTTGGATTTCATAATTCGGGGAACTTTGGAGGCAATCACAATCATTTCCTCATTTTCCTCGTCATACGCCCAAGACCAAGCGAGGTATTTCGCATCGTCATCTTTCATTTTCACTTTTTCAACTTGATTGCTTTCTTTCAAGTAAAACCTGTTGTATCTGTAATTCCATTTATATTTCTCTTCGTATTTGTAGAGAATCAGCGTTCCTGTGATGTTTTTATAGGCGGCAACTGTATAATGCGTGAACTTATCTTCGCCATCATATTTTTTCTGCCATTGGGGCAATTTCACTTTGATTTTGAATTTTTTTCTGTATTTCTCTAATTCCTCTTCGTAGTCTTTTTTCTCCAAAAACTTGTATTGGTCATCAAAAATGTATTCCTCATACACAATTTTCCTATTGTTCTGCTTGGTAACATATACTAAAGAAGTATTGCCATCGTCCATCAGGAATGCACCTGCAAAATCTCCTTTTCTAGCTTTTCTGGAAAGTTCGTAGGTATTCTGCGCTTCAATAGTTTGCGCCACCACACCTTCTGAGCATAGTATGGCAATAAAAATTGCCAAAAAAGTGGCTAACAGTTTAAAATTAGTTTTCATATTTTCGTTCGTTTTAGTTTAGAAGTAAATTCAAGTACAAAATAGAAACATAGTAAAATGGTAAATTTAGATACTGAAAATCAATGTGTTACATAAATTATAAGCAGGTAGTAATTCGGTCTAAGCACTTGCTTAAACCGAATTTAGCAAGTTGTGGAAATCCTCTTTAGATGAATATTTCTATTCCGAGGTAAACATCTGATTTCGTTTCACTAAAGTAGGGAGAAGGCAAAGGCAAGTAAATAGTACGAATGTTCCATTTTTAGTTTTTATGGAAAATCTCGAAGTAATGCAATGCAAAAAGTTCCTAAGGCATATCAAAGAAATAAAATGGACATTTATTGCGGTTTATTTTTGAGGTCGGGCTACGCTAGCTAGTTTAGGCAAAAGTATTAGGCATAGCATCACTATGGCTAATACTTTTGCCTAAATGACGACTCGGAGAGTCGTGGTACGAATTTGAACTATATCAAATTCTCCGATGTGACTCAATGGATATGTTTTTGTCCATAATCTTTTAGAATATTAGTTTCTGTGTAACTACTCAGCTAGTTATAAAGTACTGATTTTCAGTAATTTACAAATGAGAAGAAAATCTAAAATGTAACTTTTTGGCTGAAATACTATTTTTGTGATTAGAATAACTTTGGAAAATGCCGAATTCATCCAAATAATCTTTGAATAGTACAATAAAACACGCTGAGTAGGAAATAGTGCAACGAGTATGAAAAAAGGAAAAATAATAGAATAATCTAATTTGCAGGTTGGAAATGTTCAATTTTGAGATTGAAGACGATATAATTTTCCAATTTGTTAATTCGCTATTTCGCCAATTCAGCAATTCGCCAACTGAGTAGTTACGTTTCTGTCGAATTTTTTGGTCGGAATCAATAAATTTTAATACATTCAAAGCACATTTAAACTCATTCTTTAATATTGGACAATTGGATTGCACTTTAACCGCTTCTGCATCTATTTGGAAGAAACTCAAAGTAGGTTTCAAAAAAACCTACTTCAGTTTGGTTTGCTTATTTGTTTCGGTATTGTTCTCAACTTCCAGTTCATCATTCGCCCAATCTGAAACTCCGAAATTCAAACCTTGGTCTCAGAATAAATTGGTAGAAGGCAGGCAGATGTATTGTACCATTCAGGACAGTCAAGGTTTTTTGTGGATTGGTTGCACAGATGGACTTTTGAGGTTTGATGGCTACAGAATCCAAGAATTCAATGCTTCTCTTGGAGACAGCACACAGTTGCAAAATGATTACGTCAACAATCTTTTTGAAGACTCCAAAAGAAATATTTGGATTCTGTCTCAGGAGTTTGTGAGTGTGTTCGATTACCAATCCGAGCAGTTCAGGAGTTTCAGAATTCCCCGAAAATCGTTCGCTACCGCTTTGAGCATTCTGGAAGATTCGGCAGGCACTATTTGGATTGCCACCACAGAAGGTTATGGGCAGGTTTCTCTCACAAAAGGGTGGCAGCATTACACCTACACTAATTCGGGGGAAATCACAGATATTATGTCAGGATTGAGCAGATTCTACCAAGACCAAACGGGGAAAGTTTGGTTGGATGCGAATGAGCATGATTTGAGGTTGAAAATCACTCCTGCTAATAAAAAAAGCTTTTCTGTTGGAGACAGTAGCCAGATGGCTTGTATCAAATTGATGCGACAAAGTAGAAATCAAGCCTCGCAAGCTACCAAGAATGAGATTTTCCGAGACAGCCAAGGCAACTTTTGGTCTTGCGGATTGAATTATCCGCTACTATTTTGGGATGGAAACCCTGAGAATCTGCCAATTACCATCGCAGAAAAGACGTATTGGAAAGTTTCGGAAGATTTAGAGGGAAATGTTTGGGCAACCTCCACCAAAAGTATTTCCGTTTGGCAGAAAGCACACGCTTCCTATTGAAAGCCATTTTATAGACAGCGAAAAGGATATTTATACCATTGCAGAAACTTCTGATGGTTCTGTCTGGGCTGGCGGACCTGGCGGGATTTATCGTTACACCAAAAACTCAAAAGGCTCATTAACCCTTTCCGAAAAATGGGATAACGAAAAAAATTAAGCCAACTGATAGATAGCCAAAGCATACATTACATGGTTTCGGACAGTAAAAATAGGCTTTTGGCTGGAACAAGAAATGGTTTGCACTATTTCAATCCAAAAAAACAACGGTTTCAACCTTGAATTATCCGATTGATGGAAATCAAAATATGACATCCGATACGGCTTTCGTCTACTGTATGTTGGAGGTCGACAGCGAAATTTGGATAGGTACAAAAGCTGGGATTTATGTTTTGGATGAAGCCAACAAGCGATTCACAGTAAAAAATGAGTCGATTCTGAGTGTTTATTCTCTCGCCCAAGACAAAGAAGGAAGAGGTTTGGGCAGGAACTGGAAATGGACTTTTTCGAGTAGATGAGTATAGCAACACACATTATGAAGCGAATTTCCAGAAAGCAAATGGATTGAGGGACAATACAATTATGGGAATTCGTGGTGACGGAAAAGGGAATTTATTGCTCGCCACATTAGGAGGAGGATTGAGTAAATTCAACATGCAACATGAAACTTTTACGGAGTTCAATAAGTCGGCAAATATCATCAGCAATAATAGTTATGGTACTTTGATTACGGAACAAGGGATTTGGCTCAGCACAATTGGCGGAGTGGGATTTTTACCGAATAATCAATCGCAATTCATAAATATCACGAAGGAAAATGGAATGCCTTTTCCCGAATTGAATCAAAATGCCTATTTCCAAGCTTCCGATGGCTGGCTCTATTTTGGAGGAGCGGGCGGAATGTTCAGGCTTCATCCCGATAGTATTTCTTTTGATGAAGAGACTACAGCTCCTAAAATCCTGAATTGGAAAGTGAATTATGAATCTGTAGAATCCAAAGAGAAAATTAGAATATTCGGTAATGAGCCATTTTGCCAAACAAAGAAAATCAATCTTTCTCCTACGGAAAAGGCACTCTCTTTTGAAATCAGCGCAATGAATCTTTTTGTACCAAGCCAAATCAAATACGCATTCAAGTTGCACGGCTATAACGAAAAATGGATTGAACGAGAGGCTGATAGTAGGCAAGTAACCTACACAAATCTACCAGTCGGGAATTACGTTCTCCAAGCAAAAGCCACGAATGAGTTTGGAGTCTGGGGCGAGGAAATCAGAGAAGTTGAAATTGAGGTTCATCCATCATTCACTCAGACTTTGGGTTTCAAAATCCTGATGGTATTTTCCATAATCAGCCTGATTGCAGCCGTTTGGCGCTATGCTTTTCAGAGACAAAGATATTTGAAGAAAATCAGAGCTATGGAATCCAAACACCAAGTGCACTTGGAAAGGCAACGGATTTCCAAAGATTTGCATGATAATATTGGTTCGCAACTGACAAATATTGCCACCAAATTGGAAATTACAGCCTATCAAATCGGCAAAAATCAGTCTGCCGAGAAAATTCAAGAACGGATTGAGAAAGTGGGAGACGAGGCCAGAATCACCATCGGACTGCTCAGGGAAACGATTTGGGCAATCCAACAAGATAGTTTTACGACTTGAAGAATTTGCCAGTAAACTCCAACAGCATTTGGAAAGAAATATCTCCCAACCAACTACGTATACAGTTTCAATCTCGAACAATCTGAACTTACCAAAACGGACAAACTTCAATGCCAATCAAGCCTTAAACCTATTCCGAATCTTTCAGGAAGCCATTCAGAACACTACAAAACACGCACAAGCAACAGAGGTAAATGTTGGGTTGGATTTCACTGAATCCAACCTGATTTTGAGCATTAGAGACAATGGTCTGGGAATGGATTTGGAATGCGCCAAAAACAAGAAAAACCATTATGGACTGGAAAACATGCGAACTCGTGCCAAGGAAATTGGCGGGGAAATAAGGATTGAATCTGAATTGGGAAAAGGGACGGTTATTCAAGTGCAAGTACAAAATAGAAAAATAGTAGGATAGCAAAGTGAAAAGTAATTCTTGTTGGTGTGTCTCACGCCACTCGGAGGCGAGTCCCATTTGGAAGCGACTGGCGTAAAGTGCTGGCGTCTCGCCAGAATGAATAGGAGAAAAAGAGCATCTATTTATTGAATCCACCAAGAGTTGAAAGGGAACAAACGTACTATTGCCATAAAATAGCTATAAAGCTAATTTAGCACAGAACCTTTCCTATAAATAATGAGCCAGCTCACTTCCTCTCAACTTGCCAAAATTGAAGCTATGGACAACTCGACTCCAGCCAAAATACGAATTGCCATTGCCGAAGACCAACCCAAATTGCTTCAGACTCTGTTAGAAGCCTTGGGAATATTTGAAGAAGTGGAGGTTTCGATTACTGCAGCCAATGGCAAGGAACTGATTCAAAAACTAGAACAGGCAATCACATTGCCTTCCGTAATTCTGATGGATATAGAAATGCCTATTATGGATGGAATTTCCACCACGAAATCCATTTCCAATCAGTTTCCTGACATCAAAATCATTATGCTTACGGTTTTTGACGATACGGAAAAGATATTTCAGTCCATTGTGGCGGGCGCATCGGGCTATTTGCTGAAAGGAGACCGAACCCATAAAATTGTGCAAGCAGTAATTGATGCTCAGGAAGGGCGTTTGCCCATGTCTCCGAGCATTGCTGCAAAATCTTTGCAATTGATGCGGAGCATTCCCGCTTCGGAAAAAGCCCCAGAAGATTTTGGATTGACCAAACGAGAAGTGGAAATTCTGGAATACATTTCCCAAGCTTGGAACTACCAAAAAATTGCCGATAAACTATTTATTAGTGTGAATACTGTCAGGAATCATATTCATAAAATCTACCAGAAAATTCATGTCAGCTCAAAAGCTAAGGCTGTTCAAATGATTATGAAAAACAATTGGTTTAAATGAAGAAATGCGATAGATTCTCAATCCAAGCCCTCCAATTGATAACATTTGATTCCTTCAGCAGATTTTGGAAGTTGGATTCCTAATGATTCTGCGATTTGTAATATGTTTCGTATTTCATCGTCTTTACTGACTTCGTCTCGTTTATTCAGAATGATAAGCTCTGCTTGAAGTGGCTCTCCAAAATCAACTCTTACAACCTGATTATTCCAATTTGGGGAATCAACTATATATTCTCTAACTTTTTTTCCGCCTTTGAAATATCTGAAATCAAAGGATTCATCAACATCTCCAAAAGAACAGGTAAAAATTTCTAATTTTTTGCCTAATTCTTCAATCCTATCAGAGAGCATTTGGGAATGCCAAAGAGAATAATACCAACTGTCTATTATATGAATCCAGTTTTCATTTCTGAAAAGGTAAGCGCTGCTTTCCTCGTCAACTTGCTTAATATCTATAGTAACATCAGGGTTTAGTAACTTTCCTTCCCCCAATTCTAGTAATTCAAGAACTTCCGCATCGTTTTTTTCATTTATGCCTTTGATAAAAATGAAATAAGGTGCGACTATTTTCTCATTAGTTATAACCATTGATTTTCAGTTTTTAATTTGAAAAAAAATGCCAAGTCTATGGAGGTTTCCTCCAAAAGACTTGGCATTTCTAGGTTATGGAATAATAGTTTCCTCCCATTCCATGGCAGCAAAAGTCGGAATGACAAATAACATTTTTCATTAGAGATTATGAACACAATTGTATTATAGCAGCAACCGCAGACTGGCGGGTCTGGCGACATCGCCAGCTACTCAAATTTCTTCTATTCATAAACTCTATTTACAAATCTGCACATTCTCACATTTGCAAATCAAACGATATACTCCTTCTCCATCATTACAGTTACATCTTTTTCTTTCAAAAGGATGTTAGCAAAACCAGCTGTTTTCGGCAATTCATAAGCGTAGAAATAGCGGAAAGTATGGAGTTTGCTTTCGTAAAAATTCTCATCGTCTGCGGAAAGTCCTCCGCTAACCATTTTTTGTTTGGCAATTACGGCTTGCTTCATCCATTGCCAAGCAATTACGATGGTGCTTGCCATTTCCATATAAATATTCGCATCGGCTAGGAAACGCTCCACATCGCCAGCTTTAGCGAAATCCAACAAGTAGCCTGTTACCTTTTGCATGGCTAAAAGTTCTGTGCCGAGTTGCTTGCCTGCGCCTTTCAAATCATCGAAAGTTTTGGCTTCGTTGAGTGTTTTGCTGATTTCCTTGGCTAAAAGTGTGAGGGCTTTTCCACCTTTCATGGTTACTTTTCTGCCCAATAAATCTTGCGCCTGAATTCCCGTTGTTCCCTCGTAAATTGTCATGATTCGTACATCTCGGTAGAGCATTTCGAGCGAGAAATCTTTGCAATAACCATAACCGCCCAAAACCTGCATTCCTGCACTTACCGATTGGATTCCCATTTCTGTGGGATAAGTTTTGGCAATTGGAATGAGCAAATCGAGCAGTAGAGAGTTATCTTCTTTTTCCTCGCCTTCGGTTACATGAGATAAATCGGTCAATTTTCCGCATTCGAAAAGTAAGCTTAATGAGCCTTCCACAACAGCTTTTTGGAGCAACAACATTCTGCGCACATCGGGGTGTTGGATAATTGGCACTTGGTTAGTAGTCATGTCTTTGCTGTTCAGCCTTCTGCCTTGCGGGCGTTCCTTGGCGTATTCCAAAGCAGCATAATAAGCAGTTGAAGCTGTTCCAGCACCACTGATTCCCACCGCCAATCGGGCTTCGTTCATCATTTGGAACATGTGCGCCAAACCTCGGTTTTCTTGCCCGACCATGTAGCCGTGACAATCATCTTTCTCACCAAAGATTAAGTGGCAAGCAGGATTTGCTTTCTGTCCCATTTTGTGGAAAACGCCAGCCGTAGTTACATCGTTGGAGACCAAATTTCCGTTTTCGTCTTTTCTTTTTTGTGGAACTATGAACAAGGAAATCCCTTTTGCGCCAGCGGGTGCGCCTTTTACTCGGGCAATGACCATGTTTACGACATTGCCGAAAGCATCTCCGCCTCCACCGGAAATGAAAATTTTCTGCCCTTGGATTTTATAGGAGCCATCTTCTTGTGGAGTTGCCGAAGTGGAAATATCCCCTAACGAACTTCCTGCATCTGGTTCGGTCAAACACATGGTTCCTTGCCAGTTTCCACCAAACATATCGGGCAGGAATTCAGCCTTCTGCTCTTCTGTTCCGAAAGAGAGAATCAGGTTCGGCCACTCCCAGCAGTCAAACCTGCGAAAGTCATCCCGCCATTGTTTGCCGAAGCGAAAATGAACTGTGCTGCCACATCTACGATTGTGGGCAAATCCATTCCGCCATGTTCTTCGGGTGCTTTGGCGGCAATCCAGCCTCCTTCTGCCAAAGCGTGCAAAAGTGGCTTCACTTTCGGGTGGACTTTCACGCTTCCGTTTTCATAAACCACGCTGTGTTTGTCCATTTCCTCCAAATAAGGAAACATGTGGACATCGCCTACTTGCTTGGCGGCATCCACCAACATTTCTACCGATTCAGCATCGTAAGCCGAAAATCGGTCATATTTCAAAACATCTTCCACTTCATGAACTTCATTCAGTAAGAATTTGATGTTGCGCATACTTGCATATTCTTTTGCCATTTTATTTAGATGGTTAGAGTGATAGATTGTTAAATGGTTAGGGATTTTGGATTATAATTTTTTGTTTATAGAGTTGGTTTCTTGGATTTCGGTTTGAATATTTTTTTGAGAATAAAATACTCATATTCCTAATTCAAAACATTTTCAAATTATAAACTTTCTACATTTAAATATAACTACTCCAATCCAAAATTCCATTTCAAAATGTCAGAAAAGTTTCTCACTCAACTGAAAGAGCAAAAAAATGTTGACTTTACGCTTTCTGGTGTTGGATTTTTAAAGTCGCTTGCTGATTTAGAGTATGGATGCGAAGGAGAAAACACGAATAAAGATTGGGAAGTATCACAAAACAGATAGTAGCTATGAAATTTCGTTATTCGCAGAGTTATTCCTAGCTTTAGGAAAGTAAGGAAACAACATTCGTTTATCTATAGCAGAATAGCTGGATAAACGAATGTTTTAATTGGTAAATAAACGACATTCGTATATTTGGGGGTTGATAAATCATTCTTGATTCGCCAAAAACTGCGTTTAACAGGGTTAAAAAGCAATTTTCCCTCTGCGCAATCTATAACAAGGCATAAAATTGCATTGAAACGAAATTTATATCTGTGTTGGGCACAATACAAAAAACCACCGAGAAAACATTAAGAAATTCGTAAATTTAAAAAAAACCACTTTGAAAGTATATGATTTGAACAAAGCAGAACTGATTCAATATTGTGAGTCAATAGGAATTGACACCAAAGGCAAAACCAAAGCCATATTATTAGAAGAAGCTGAAGTATTTGGAACAGAAGAAATTGAAAAATCAAAAAAAGATGGAACAGACTACGATTTGCTCTATTCAAAAATCGAGGAGTTATCAAACTTATATGCCGAAACTCTAAATACCAAAATCGAGGAAAGAAAAAAAGAAATGTTGGAGGATGATAATTCACATTATTTAATATATCGTGTTTTAGGAATTTCTAACAAAGACGGGCAATTAATAGACGAATACCAAAATACTGGACGATTTTTATATAAATATGCTGGGTCATTTTTAGAGGAAGCTGCCGTTCTATGTTTTCGATTTAATAATTTGAAAGGAAAAAGAACACTTGTAAAAAATAATGTCGGCTCAAAACCCAAAACATTTGAAATTGATTTTTTAGACAATAATAATGCGATTGAAATAAAATGGCGAGATGCTACAACTGATGGAGACCACATTACCAAAGAACATACAAGAGTTGAGTGTATTACAAGTTATGGTCATAAACCTATCAGAGTAATGTTCTATTATCCACAAAGAACGCAGGCAATTAAAATCCAAAAGATTTTGGCAACGTACTACAAAGGAGTTAAGGGTGAATATTATGGTGGAAATGACGCTTGGGCCTTTGTAAAAAAATATACTGGATATGATTTATTCAAAATTTTAACTGATATAGCAGACAAAAAGACGAAGTAAATGAATATTAATGAAATTTATAAAGGGAACTGTTTAGAACAATTAACCGAACTCAAATCGAATTCTGTTGATTTAGTATATTTTGACCCACCTTTTTATACACAAAAGAAACATTCTTTAGTTACTCGTGATTCTAGTAAAAAATATGAATTCAGCGACAGTTGGGAATCTTTAGATGATTATTTATTCTTAATTGAGTCTTGCTTAATTGAATGTAAAAGAGTTTTAAAAAACACAGGAAGTGTTTTTCTGCATTGTGATAAGGTTGCTTCGCATTATATCCGAGTTACCCTTGATAAAGTTTTCGGAATGAAAAACTTTAGAAGTGAAATAATTTGGAGTTATAAAAGATGGTCAAATTCAAAAAAAGGATTATTGAATTCACACCAAAACATTTATTTTTATTCAAAATCTGACGATTTTAAATTTAACCAATTTTATACTGACTATGCACCAACCACGAACATAGACCAAATCTTACAAGACAGAGAAAAAACGACAAATGGTAAATCCGTTTACAAAACGGATGAAAACGGAAATATAGTTTTGGGAAAAGAAAAAAAGGGAGTTCCATTATCCGATACTTGGGAGATTCCTTATCTAAATCCAAAAGCAAAAGAACGAGTTGGATACCCAACACAAAAACCAGTTTTACTATTAAAAGAAATTATTAAAATTGTAACAGACAAAGGGGATTTGGTAGTTGACCCATTCTGTGGTAGTGGAACTACTTGTGTTGCCGCAAAATCTATGGATAGAAATTTTATAGGAATTGATGCTTCGACTGACGCAGTTGAACTAGCAAATAAAAGGTTAGAAGAAATGATTATTACCGAATCTGCTCTTCTAAATAAAGGTGCGGATAGTTACCTTGAAAAATCAGATTACGAAATAGCCCTTTTAAATAGCATAGATGCTTTACCAGTACAAAGGAATTCTGGCATTGATGGTTTTCTAAAATGTCACGTTAATGAAAAACCTGTTCCAGTAAAAATTCAAGGAAAATACGAAACCGTAAATGATGCAATAGAAAAACTTGAAAGGTCTTGCCACGGAAAAGAATATCATTTAAAAATTCTAATCCAAACTAGAAACGAGTCCAAAGGAAATAGACTTTTTGAATTGGTTTCAGATGTTAAAATTATTAAATCAGGGAAATTGAAAATTGAGCAACTGAAGGAAGAAAGTACTTTGCCTAATAAAGGTAAGTAATTTGAGAAAATTAGTATTCAAATGAACAAAAACACATCAATATCGCTCGGAAGTTATTTCGACCAATTCGTTCAAAGTCGAATAAGTGAAGGAAGGTTTAAAAATGTTAGCGAAGTTATTCGTGCTGGATTAAGACTTTTAGAAGAGGAAGAAAGCAAAGTAACTGCTTTGAAAACTGCAATACAAGAAGGAATTGACAGCGGAATAGCACACGACTTTGACCCTAAAAAACATCTCGAATCACTAAAAGCGAAAAAGCACTCGAATGGCTGAATACAAACTGACCAATAAAGCTGTCGAGGATTTATCTAAAATTTGGGATTATACATTTGAGGTCTGGTCGGAAAAACAGGCTGACAAGTATTTCGATAGTCTAATTTCTAACTGCCAAGAAATTGCTGGCAATCCAGATTTAGGAAAAAATTATGAAGGAATATCAAGCAACTTCTCGAATTAAAAATAAATCGGTACATAATTTTCTACAGAACATTGGAACAAGATTATGTCGAAATAACCAGAATATTGCACGAAAGAATGGATTTAAAGAAAAGAATGACAGAATAAAAACTGCAAACCACAATGTATAAACGCAATAGCGGTTCAGGTTCAAACCTGAACCTTTTTGTTTTAATTTAGGTATCTTTTCAATCGAAAAACAATTGCATATAATCACGCAACTACTTTTACACAAAACCGTTGATAAATCATTCCAAATCCCCCAAAAAACTACGTTCAACAAGGTTGATATATGCCAAAAACTCTCCTCCACCAACTCCAACAGAAAGAAAAAATAGGAATTACCCTTTCTGGTGGTGGATTTCGTGGAGTCATGCACTTGGGTATTTTGAAAGCTTTTGAAGATACCGAAATTGAGATTTCCGAAATTTCCGCTACGAGTTTCGGGGCTTTTGTGGGAGCTTTCTATGCCAATGGATTGAGTGCCAATGAGATTTTAGCCGTTTTCCAATCCATCAGCTGGTGGAAAACCATTCGCCCAACTTTGAACTGGACAGGTTTGGCGAGCATTCAGGCTTTGGCGAAAGTTTTCAGAAAGCATTTACCAGAAACCTTTGAAGAACTCCAAAAGCCATTGACCATTAATGCTACCGATTTAGCAAAAGGAGAAATTATTTATTTCAATTCGGGGAATTTGATTGAACCTTTGCTTGCTTCGGCTTGCGTTCCCATTCTGTTCAAACCCATGAAAATTGGCGAAAGGCAACTCGCAGATGGCGGAATTCTCAACAATCTCCCTGCCGAGCCACTCCAACCAACTTGTGATTTTATTGTTGGAGTTAATTGCAATCATGCTGGCGAAAAGAAAGTTTCCAATTACAAAACTGTGATTGAGCGCACTTTCAACTTGGCAATCAACCAGAATGCCAACATCCGAAAACCACTTTGCAATTGGGTAATCGAACCGCCAAAAATGGCAAACTACCAGACTTTTGAGTTTAGGAAAATGGAAGAGATGTTTGAGATTGGGAGGGAGTTTGCGAATTGCGAATTGACGGAAAATGATTAGTTGATGTGGTAAGCTATTGATAACCAAGGGGATTCTTCTCAAACACAGCTTTGAATTTGCGTTCTCCACCAAAGCAAATTACTGGACGGAGTTTGAGACTAGAATTGGCGAATTGAAAAATTATCTGCAAAGTTTTTCCAAATGTAACAAGCACTTGTAGAATTTTGGGTCGTGTGAAAGAGGTCAGGCTACTCTATGGATAATTCGGCACAAGCGGACGCTCAATGCCATTAAGTTAGTGTGAATTTGGTTCGAGCGTGGACGCTCGAACCAGCGTAAAACGCTGGCGCAGGTTCTCGAGAACCTGTGCCGAAAATGGAAATCAGTCTCCGACTGAAGACGAAACTCCTTAACTTAACAGCATTGAGCGGACGCTTGCGCTATGGTTTTTATTTTGTTAGCCTTACGAGTCTATCACTACCGTAGAATTTTGGGTAGTGCGAAATATGTAAATTTCTTTCGGGACAAGACATGCGATTGACCCGAAAAAACCACTAAATAGATTTTCTGACATTTTGCTGATTCTTAATCCTTAATTTTCAATTCTCTTTCAACAGATTTACTATTTTTGCAGAAAACCAAGGGCATTTGATTCGCCTATCAATCCAAAAATAGTTTCAAAATGATTCAGCGCATACAATCCATCTTTTTGTTAATTGCTTCTATTGCCGCTTTTGCCACCATTTTTCTGCCACTTTGGGTAAAGGTAGATGAGGCCACGCAAACGCAGGTTTTGCTTGATACTAAAGAGATGACTTATATCGAAAATGGGGCAGAGAAATCTTCTACAAACACAATTGCCCTTACAATTTTGGCAGGTTTGTCTTCCGTGGTGGCAATGGGTTCACTTTTCAGCTACAAGAACCGAATGACACAAATCAAATTGAATTTGCTCAACTCGCTTCTTTTGGCAGTAACCGTAGCGCTGATGTGCTATTATTATGCAGATGCCACGCAATTTTTCAATCCTGATGATCAAGGGAAATTTGGTTACGGATTTTTCACGCCCATGTTGGCACTAATTTGCAATTCTGTCTCAAATAGATTCATCCGAAAAGATGAGAAGCTGGTTCGGTCGGTGGATAGACTCAGATAAAAGAAATAGTAAAATAGCAAGGTAATAAAGTGAGTTGATGACTTTACTATCTTGCTATTTTTTACTTTACTATTTGAATTACATCATATAGAAAGTCATTCTGATTCTTTTTCCATTTTTGTCGAATTTCACTTCATCTGCCAAGTGCTTGATGAGGTAAATTCCTCTTCCTCCTTCCGAAGTCAGGGCAGATGGGTCCGTTGGGTCAGCTAAGTCGTCTTGGTCAAATCCTTCTCCTTCATCTTCCACAGTAAAAAGCACATTGTTGGCAGAGATTCTCAGAGCAAGATGGACACTTTTGCTTTTATCATTCTCGTTTCCGTGAATGATTGCATTATTGACTGCTTCAGTAACGGCAATCAGAATGTTTCCATAAATATCATCATTGATTGCAAACTCCTCTTTCGCCTTATCGATGAAACTTTCGATAATCCGAATGTTTTCGAGCAAAGAAGGGATTTTTAAAGACAGTTGGTTATTCATCGTCACTTGGTTTGGAAATATTCTGCCATTTATTGCTAGCCAGACTTCCGAATAGCTTCTGCAATATTATAAAATAGGACTTGTAGTTCAAATATAAGTCAAAAATAGATACAAACAGAAGAGTTTGCTAATCAAGGTTGCAATAATTAGTAAAAGAGGTTAAATAAATAGTAACCGCAATTATGAGTTATATATTTGATAAGTACAATTGTTGATTGGGAGAATGAAGAATTATGGATTAAAAGTTAAATATGAAATAAAATACTGATATTCAATATCTTATGACATTTTTTCCTGTCAAATTATTATTAAGTAGATAAACTTAAATACTTTCCTATTTGAGTTTTTGTAAGTATTTCATTATCAGTTATTTGAACTGCTTTGGACTTGCGACTAAAGACTTTGTACTATTTATGTACTTTCATTTTGAATCTATTTTGAACTAACTTTGTTACACACATCTAGTTACAACGAAAAAAGTTGACTACAAAATAAACAAAACCGACATGTCAGACATCAAATATAACAAAGAAGAACTGTATAGCGTGCCAAACGTTACAGTTTACACCGAAGCAAATCCGAACCCGAATTCCATGAAGTTTATGATGAACTTTATGTTGGTGAAAGGAGATAGTTTTGATTTCCCAGATGCAGAAAGCGCCAAAAAATCTCCATTGGCACAAGAATTATTTGAGCACGATTTTGTGCAGCGAGTTTTTTACATGAGCAATTTCATTACGCTCACTAAAGACGATAGCTTGGATTGGATTGAGGTAATGCCCAAACTGAAACAGCAAATCATCAATTATTTTGAAGCGAAAAAGCCACTTTTCAACGAACTCCAACCAGAAGAAGTAGTGGAGTTGAATAACGACACAGAGGCAATCAAGAAAATAAAAGGCGTGTTGGATGAATACATTAAACCCGCTGTGGAAATGGACGGTGGTGCCATTCAATTCGATTCTTTCAACGAAGAAACTGGGGAATTGAAAGTGTTGCTACAAGGCTCTTGTAGCGGTTGCCCATCTTCTACAGTTACTCTGAAACATGGAATCCAAAATTTAATGTCGAGTATGGTGCCACAAGTGAAAGAAGTAATTGCGGAGGGAGTTTAGAGAAGTATCAAGTAGTGAGAATCAAGAGAGGAGATTGAATAGTTAGCAGTGTTTTCAGATCTGCCAATCTATGGCTCACTTAATAAAATTGTGTTTATAATCTCTAGTATTGGCGAAATTGTTCACTAGAAACGCTTTGGTAGAAATACTGAAGCGTTTTTTATTTAAAATAAAAAGCCTTTCCATAAATTTGTGGAAAGACCGAAGCACGAAGGTAAATACAAAACAGTTATTCAATTATCTTCTTAACATGAACCAAAATGAATTTTACCGTGTGGGATTTGGTGGAATTTGCGAGCTGACTAATATAATCTTGCTTGCAGCAGTTTGTGGCGGAAACGGAGGGGCTTTTCAGTTGATTTTGGAAAACGTAGCCAAAGCCGTTCACGAAAAGAACCAATAAGGCAATTCGTAAGGCATTTTGGATACTATTTTTATGTTTCCCGTTCATCTATCTCAAAAGTAGTGAATAAATCTTAAATAATGTGTTAACAAAAATGTTAAATTCAATATAAATAATCAGTAAGTCGCTACATTCAGAATAGCAACTTGCTGACTATTAGTTAATTGTACTTATTTCAAACTGGATTCAGAATCTATTTTCCTAAATGAAGAATGGAAATAAATTAAAATCCGAAATATTTTAGGAAAAACTTACTTTCTAGTACCAGAATACAACTCGTATTTATGGTATTTGCACTCTAAAGAGGAGTTGAAAAGAGTCAATTTCTGTGAAGTTCTCAATCCCACACATTTCATAGCATCTTTATTGGAGCTAATAATCCAGGCATCGTAGCCAGAGAAATGTGTTTTCAGATGGTCGCCAATGAGTTTATAAAAATTTTCCATATTCTCTTTCTGCATTCGCTCGCCATACGGAGGGTTAATGATAACGACTCCGCCTTCGCCTCTTGGAGGCATTCTTTTGGTGAATGTCTTGGCACTTAGCTTAATATATTCATCCATTTGAGCACGCTCGGCATTTTCGGTGGCAATATCTATGTTGATTGGCAACATATCTGAACCAATAATTTCGTGGTCGAATTCCACTTCTTCGGTTCGGGCTTCTCCCCAAGCTTCTTCCCACAAATCTTCATCGTAGTCTTGCCAAGTCATGAAACCGTAATGCTTGCGGAGTTTGTTTGGGGCAACATTTCGGGCAATCATGGCCGCTTCTATTGGCAAAGTGCCAGAGCCGCACATGAAATCCACAAAATTACTTTTCCTGTCCCAGCCAGAAAGCAGAATCATTCCCGCAGCCAAACACTCGTTCAGCGGAGCCATATTGTGCTCCAATCTGTAGCCTCTTCGGTGCAAAGAATCCCCGGAACTGTCTAGGGAAAGTGTGCATTCATCATTGTAGATGTAGAGGTTGATTCTCAAATCAGGCTTTTCTACATGCACGTTTGGGCGCACTCCAAAAGTATCTCGAAACTGGTCCACCAAGGCGTCTTTCGATTTGAGGGCAATGTATTTGGAGTGATTGAAATAAGGCGAAGTTACCACGCCATCAATAGCAAATGTGTTCTCAATCAGCATATAATCTGACCAATTCACTTCCTGAACGCCCTTGTAAAGTTCCTCCTCGTTCTTTGCCTTAAAAGTGTGGATTGGTTTGAGGACTCTGATGGCAGTTCGCAAACTCAGATTTGCTCGGTACATCAGTTTCTTGTCGCCTTCAAACTTCACGGCTCTGGTAGAAGTCTCAATGTTTGTCGCTCCCAATTCTCTCAATTCTTCTGCAAGAACTTCTTCAAGTCCGAAAAGTGTTTTAGCAAGGTAAGATTGCCCCATAATGTTCTTATTTTGAATTTTGGGCAAAGTTAGCCATTATTAGATTGGAAGGAAACAGAAATGCCAAAATAGATGTGTTATTTCCTAGGTTTCATTTAGCCTATACTATATTGCTGGGGATTCTTAGAATTTTTGATTATTGCTCATCTAAAACTATTTATGAAATCTGGTTTTTCATAATGTGTAATATAAATTACTTGATAAACAACAAATCATCTCCTATTTCTTGCTTGAACATTTTGTTGAGAATAGAAATAAAACCTTCGGAAGATTCAGATATATTTATGCTAGTTCCTTCTCTAATAAATTTTACAGAAGAAAAGTGAGGCGTAATTAAGCTCATAAAATCCTCATTTGTAACACCAGAAACATTTTTCAGATGATGTGGAATGTACTCTATGTATAGATAATTTAGATTGGTCAAAACATCTTTCATTCCTTGCAAAGCAAAATACTCAGAACCTTCTATATCCATAATCATACATGTTGGTTTATCAATTTGCTGTTCAGCAATATGCTTGTTTAAACCAATCATATTCACCTTTACCTCATTAGGATTATCATAATTATAAAGTTTAGATTCTATTAATGGTTTTATTTTGCTCCCTCCAGTATTTATTGTATTTTGATAGAATTTTATTTTTTTTTCACTATCTCCAACTGCTAGATTATATATGGTCGCATTCTCAATATGATTTAGCATAATATTGGTTTCCAAATGCCAATAAGTAGTTGGATTTGCTTCGTAACCTATTATTTTATTTGCCTTTTTTGCCAACGGAACTAATAGTGTGCCCACGTGAGTACCGACAACATATACTATATCATCTGTGCTTGTCAGATTTAAGAGTTCGTCCAACTCGTCTAAATCCCAACGACCTTCGAAACCAAGAGGTTTTCCAATTGCCAAATCTTCTATTGGCATTGAGAATAAGCCATTTTCTGTTTCATAAATGACTGATTTAGCAAAAGGTCCTAATTTCTTCCTTCTTGACATTGACTCTCGCAATGCTTTTGCAAGTCTCCATTTTGATTTAAATCCCATAAGCAGTAAATAAAAAGCAAAAACTCGGCATCTGCAAAAACTCTTTTAACAACAAACCCGAATAATGGGTTTAAACATCTGACTGTCAGTAGATTAACTGTATTATTTTTAGGTTAGTCAAAATTTGAGATTTCATGTATTGTATTATTTTTAGATTTAATTAAAGAATGTATGTCAATATTTTGACTAAATAAAATAATAATAAGTTACTGATTAACAATTACTTAATTCATTTTTAATTCTTCATTCTTAATTCTTAATTTCCCCAATCAATAATTGTACTTATCAAATACATAACTCATAATTGGGGTAACAAGTGATGTGGCAGAGAAATATTAAAGCTTTCAACAAATTTACCCCGTCATATATTAAGTAGTTTTAAGCTAGAGTCCCTTTGCTGTACTTTCCCCAAACCACGCTCCTACCCAGCCACTCAATCCAGAAAAAACACTTTAAAAGGATTGGTTGCTTGCTGGATTGGGCTATTGGAAAAAATTAGCTGTAAAATTTGCACTATATGATTAAAAATGATTCTTCAAACGATTGAATCGGCACTAAAAATATAATAATTTCTAGAAGAAGATTCCAAAACACTTTCTCTTCTGCATAATTATTGATTGCTTTGCTCCCAGAAAAAACTTCTCACATAAACGAAGTATGAATATGAAAACAGAACAAATCAATCAGTTGCTCGAGAAAATCGTTTCATTTAAAAACAATTTGCAATCTTCGACTTCCGAACTGGAAAAAAGAACGATTGCCAAGCAGTTGGAAAAGTTGGAATCAGCATTTAATTCTGACTACAAGGAGGAAATGCACGAAATCTTACTAGACGTGCACGATGAACTTTGCCCAGACAATGATGTGTAAAAACCTTCAGATTACATTGCCAAACAATACATCAGAAAAGGGAATAAATATTTCGTGGATGGCTCACAAGGCTTGCTCGTTCACATGGACGATTATCCGCACCAAGAAACTAAGCTGGTTCTATTGCCCAATCCGCTCCGTGTAGAATTGAACATTGACGAGTTCAACAAAGAAGAAGTTTGGTCGGCAGAGAGGAATTTATATGCTTATTAATAGTCCAAAGTCTTTAGTCCAAAGTCATAAGAAAGAAAAGAGTTGCCTGGATTCAAAAAATCCAGGCAACTCTTTTTTATTTGTAAAGTCTAAAAGTTATAAATTAAATTATCACAGAATCTGTCAACTATGGTTTATAATAACTCAACTTTGGACTTTGGACTAAAGACTTTGGACTATTTCCCCTTCGGTGGATTCCTTAAAATCACGGTTTTTCTAGCAATTCTGTGGCAAGCAACCGTGTAGAGCCAAATAATGGTGGAGGAAATCAAAATTATTGTAAGGAAATTGTTGTAAGGAATCAAATCCCACGTAACAAATTGAATGAGGGAACGCTGGAATATGGTCAGGTAAATTCCAATTCCTAGAACGAGCGAACTCCAAACGAAAGTACGCACTTCGGGCAAATTCCATAATTTGATTTCCCCACCACTTCGCTTTTTGGTGTAGAGCAGATAATGCAAAATCCAGCCAGCGAAACCGATGATTACCAAATCTCGGAAATAGGAAATGTAGTGCATCTTATCTGCCTCGTCAATTGCCGAATCTACATCGAGAAAACGGGCGGGAATATATAATAAATCCAACGCCACGAGAATCAAAGACAAGAATTTCATAAATCCACGGAAAACTCTCGCTTGCCATTTCAGCGCATAATCATCTGTTTTGGCAGAAGTGTTTTTGCTTTTCAGCACCTGTCGCCACCATATAGAAACTTTGATGAATTTTCGTAACAAATACAAACTAGCTATCAAGCCCAAAGAGCCAATAACCGAAGTTTCCCAATTGCGAGTTGTGAAACCCCACATCATAAAAAATGTAGTGATGAAAACTCCAAGCATTTGCAACATGCCGTAAGAGAAGAACAGGACTTTCCCGTAAGTTCCTTTTTTGTATTCGAAGCCATCGAAATCACCCGAGTTATCTAACTGAACCTTTGGCTCCTTATCGACCACGAGCCTGACAATCCGTTTGAAAAGTTCAATATCCTCCCAATATTTCACATGCGATACGCCAGGCGTTCCGTAGCGATTGAAAACCATGTTCTTCCTCCAAATCGAAAATTCTATCATAGACTTTCTTGCCCTTGAACTTATCGAGCTGATGCCCAACTGGGTCTTGTTCATCGCAATAATTATAGTGTTGGATTTTTGAGCCGTCTCGCCTTTGCATGAAAATCTGGTCCACCGTGTCGCCACGTTTGGAGAGCGTTCCGCTGTCTTTGCCTAAATACACGTAATTCTGCCACCAAATTGTCAGGAATTTATCTATCGGAGAGCCAAGCGTTACGAACGAAGCTACATTGTCGAGCCATTTTTCTCCGAGGTAATTCTTGCAATTTCTAAGTAACCAATAATGCGAATCTTCCTTCGGGCTGTGTTCGTTAATTTTCTCGTATTTATTGGCGTAACCCGCAAAAGGAAGGTTAGAGAATTTGCCTGGGAACTCATAAATCTCCTTGCTCGTGTGCGCATAAAGTAGCGCATCCATTGCCATAACAGTCCCCAGAGAATGTGCTAAAATGGTGTAACGAGGTTTCACATACGCATTTTCGTAGTTGCTGAAATAGCGTCTGTCTCCTTCCTCATCAATGTTTTCTAGGCTGAATTGCTTGATATGTTCCCGCTCAATTTTCTCCATCAGGTTATGGAATCTTCGCACGCCTTTCCCTCGAATCTGCTGATATTCCCCATAAATCTGCACATCTCCCAAAAACTTGTTGAAAATCAAATCCTCTATGAAAGGGAATTTTGCGGAGAGCAGATTATCTAAGAAAATCAGCGTTTCCTCCAATTGATATAGAATTGGCATCACCCAAGCTTCTTCGGCACTTCCACGGAATTTCCCATCCTTATCGGGGCGAGCCTTCACTTCTAATCTGCCAATAATGCTTTTCGCCCATTCGCCCACTTTCTGCCCAACGTGCTTGAAATCCTTCTCCATAATATCTGCCCAGTGCATATCCACAAAGCGAATATTTTCGCCCGTGAAGCTGAGAACCGCCCAAAAATGGAGGTAATCTCGGGTAAGGCTCTTGCGGAATATTCTCAAACTCCGACCATGGAAACGTGTGCGAAAAAGTCATTTCCCCACCAATTGTTTCGGGTCTGCCCGTTTGCGAAGTCACCATTCCGAGCGTAACCACTTCTCGCTTCTGCGGTTCGTGCGCATCTTGCCGAACCTCCGCAAAACGGTTAATCACAGGCATAACGGTTTCGTTGGTTCGTTGGTCGCCAATGCCATGCACCACAATTATATAATTGATGTGCTTGGTCTCAATTTTCTGGTCTGTTTCCATTTAGGTTTTGTCCGAAGTTGGTTTCTTTTAGTAAAGTCAATCCGAAAGTTATTGAAATAGAAAGGTTTGTGCAAGGTAGATGGATAGATTGTTGGATAGTTGCAGTATTCTGCAACATGATTTTTGAAGAAACAAGATGCAATCAATTACATTAAAACTTGTCGGACACCTCAAAGGTGTCCGACAAATAAATAAACAGAATATGTGCGAGAAGGAAATTTCACACTACTAACTGATGTTACGCAAAAAAAATTCTTGATTCAAAAACAGCCTTCACGTGAGCTGCAATCACTTCCGTAGGATAGGGTTTGCAAACCCTATCCTACGGAAGTGGCTCAGAGACATTTTTTTGATGATGTGCGTAACATTAGCTACTAAGTGAAAGAGATTAAATCTGCATCAAAAAGCTATTTCCGAAAGTTGTTTTGGTTGGATTTCACAAATTGCCAGTTGATGGGTGGAAAGTGGGTTTTATGAAAAATCCAACCTGAATTCCCGAGTTATTCCGCTGTCAATCTTGGGGAATTGAACGAGTTAAAATGTTCTTTTTTGACATGCCAAGCATCAGAGACTTTGTAGGTCTTGAATGAAAGTTCGCCCCCAACCTTGAAGGCGGTGGAGTTCAATTCAAACTTGCTTCAGTACCTTGACTCTCTGAGTCGAGCTTTATGGAAAATCGGCTCAGAGAGCCAAGGTACTGAAACTAAAAAGAACTGATTATCAAGAAATAACAACTTTATTTAGGCTCAGCTAGGATTTAGGGAACGTTGAAATTTTTCCGATATAAATCTCACATTGGCAGGAGCTACGCACACTGCCAAGTGATTTCTCCTTAAAATCCGAGAAAAACCTCTATTTATCTTGTTACTTTCTGTAGGTTCCTCTTGAAGGCAAGTCCCATTGAAGGCAAGTCCCATTGAAGGCAAGTCCCATTCCCAGAGGAACAAAAAAAACTCTGCCGATGGTCGGGCCACAGCAATTCACTTTTATTAAATTAAATGACTATCTGCTTGCTTACCATAACTGGCGCAGAAGCTCCGCCTCTGTGCCTTTCTATGAGCTCTAGGACTCTGTCCGAAGCTATTGCAAAGGGTTTGGGAACTTTTCCCAATCTCTTTTAAGGCAAACTGGCAAAGAAAAGCCAGCTTATGAAAAGTTGCTCGGACAGAGTCCTAGAAAGACATTGTTCAGGCACAGGACTGGAAGTCCTGCGCCAGCGAGTGAGCAAGTTCTCCCTTGTGGCAAACTTGCGGATAATCATTTTAAATTATATTCTCCACTCAATTTAGGACAAAACGATAATTTTCCGTTTCCACCCCAATTATTTCCGCTTCATGAGGAAATGAGTTTCGTTTGCTGTTGCTAACCTGCTTTTTTGCAACACATCAAAAGCAAAATAGCTATGAAAAAAATACCAATTCTATTCACTTTGTTCCTCTTCTCAATCCAACCAATATTTGCCCAAGAAACGGAGATATTGGTGGTTGGAACGCTCCACGATGTGCCGAAAAGCATGGAACATAATTACGATTCGCTATTAGAAATGGTTTTGGAATGGAAACCACAAGCCATTTGCACAGAATACCGAAAGCCTGACGATTCCGTTTCCGTGAAAAGTGTTTATGGAGAAAATATCTATCTGAAAATGGACAGCACCGCACGTGCAGAAGGGATTTCACTGAAAAATGCGAAGTCGGAAATCTCCAAACTCTATGCAAGTTTGAGTGAGAAAGAAGATTTGAAGGCCAGATTGAAACTTCGGAAACTGCTCCTGCTTACCATGGACAGGGGAAATGCGGAATACCAGAATTACCTGATTTTTCAGAATACCAAAGAGTTGGCTGATGCAGAGTTGGCAAAGTTGAGAAAAATCCACCCAGATTTTGAGAAGGTTGAGAGTTTTGCGAAGGACAATAGCACAGAACGAATATTGGTGTTTGGCGTTCCCGCTGGCAGAAAGACTCAACATAGAATATCTCCACCCAACAGATGACCAATCTTTGGACGTCTATTACCAAACGGCTCGGGAAGTAGCAGAGGAAGATTGGAAAGGGACGGAAACACAGAAGAATTTCGATGCGTTCCGAAATGAAATATTGCAACAATTTGGGGCAGAAATGCCGAAGGGAACTGTGGGTTTTATGGTCAATTCCTACCCAATCCAAGAGAAGGTTTACCGAGTGGAATCGGGCTTTTACCCAAGGGGAATCTCCAAAAATGCCGACCTCATGAGTTTCTATTGGATGGAGCGAAATAGAAATATGGTTCAAAATGTACTTGAAGCAGTAAAATCCAAGCAGAAAACAGTAGTTTTCTACGGTGCTTCGCATTTGAAACCCGTTTATGAGTTACTGCAAATCAGCAGTCCGTATAAAATTATAGGTCTGCCAGAACTCCCAAATTGGAAATATGATAGCGAGAAAAAGTTTCAATCCTTGACAGACGAATAAAAATTCGGTAGTATGAAAGAGGTAAGGCTACTCTATGGATAATTCGGCACAAGCGGACGCTCAATGCCATTAAGTTAAGGAAATTCGTATTCAGTCAGAGACTGATTTCCATTTTAGGCACAGGTTCTTAGAACCTGCGCCAGCGTTTTACGCTGGTTCGAGCGTCCACGCTCGAACCAAATTCACACTAACTTAACGGCATTGAGCGGACGCTTGCGCTATGGGAATAAGGTGCAAGCGCAGATGCTTGCACCAAATACACTATTTTGTAATCAACATAATGAATTTGAAACCTGAGAAAGTCTTGAATTGGTTGCTTCCTCCGCTATTTGGAGGAAGTATTTATACCATCATATTCATTTCTGGGCAGTTTGAGCCTGAAATACTCGCTTGGCAACCCATTCTGTTTCATGGTTTTGGAAATTGCGCTGCTGTTTCGGCTTACTAACCTGTTTCTTGGTTTCCAGTTTAGGAAACAGCCAATCCAACTACTGAAAACCCTGCCGTTTGCCTTGGCTTTTTTGGGTGTGGTCGGATTGCACTTATTGATATACGTTGGCATGAAACAGTCTTTCATTTGGCTCTCGAATCAGGATGATTCTATTGGTTTTTGGCATTTACTGCTAAGCCTCTCTGTGGGAGTGGTGCTTGGTTTGGTGATTGTGGGAATGCAATATTTGATTTTCTATTTCCGAAGAGAACAGCAAATCAGTCTGGAAATAGAAAAGGCTGAAAAAGCGAAAACAGATGCACAACTACTTTCACTCCAACAGCAATTGAACCCACATTTCATGTTCAATAATTTCAATACTTTGCACGGACTCATTCACGAAAACCCTGCGGAGGCTTCAGAATTTTTGTTGGAATTGTCAGATTTATATCGAGGTATTTTAGCAGTAACACAAGAAGAACTAATCCCGCTTAAACAAGAAATGGAATTAGTGAATCACTTCAATTTTTTGCTCAACAAACGACTTGGGAAATCCTACCAATGCGAAATAGAACTGGATAAGAAAACGCTTGATACTTATTTTGTGCCTCCACTTTCTGTTCAATTACTGCTCGAGAATGTAGTGAAACACAACAAAATGAGTAATGAAGAACCTATCAAGTGCAGAATTTGGAAAGAAGGGGAAAACCTAGTTGTTGAAAATAATCTCCAACCAAAGAAAAATGCAGAAAATTCTAATGGAATCGGATTGAAGAATCTGAAGAGGAGATATTCGTTTTTAACTCAAAAAGAATTCATTGCCAAACAATCTGAAAACCTTTTTACTGTACAACTCCCATTGCTCCAATCAACATGAAAGCATTTATTATTGAAGATGAGCCAATTGCCTATCGCAACCTTTGCAGAATGCTAAACGAAAGCCCGTATTCGGTAGAAGTGATTGGCTGGGCGCAAAGTGTGAAACAGGTAAAAGAATGGTTTTCCCAAAATGAATTTCCAGACCTTGTATTTTTAGATGTTGAGCTTGGAGATGGAATCAGCTTTGCCATTTTTGAGGAATTTGAAGCCGATTTCCCAATCATTTTCACAACGGCTTATCATCAATACGCCATCAAAGCTTTTGAATTGAACAGCATCGCTTACCTGACAAAGCCTTTTTCGCAAAAGAAGTTGGATGATGCGATTAGGAAGTTGAAGAAACTGAACACACAGTTCAACACGAAAAACGAGGCAGGAATCAATGAACTGCTTTCTGCTTTCAGTCAACTTCAAAATCCTGAGAAAAAGTTTAAAACTAGATTTCATGTAAAAAAAGGAAGTCGGATTTTTGTAGTAAAATCTGAGGAAATTGCCTGGTTTCAGAAACAAGATTTAGTTTTTATGACTACAAAAGCTGGAGACCGATTTATGATAGATTATTCCCTCGACCAGTTGATGGAAATGCTCAATCCAACCAGTTTTTACCGACTCAACAGGCAATTCATTGCCAATATAGATGCGATTGAACGCATTGATACGTATTTCAATTACAAACTGAAAATCACGCTGAATCCCAAGCCAACCACAGAAGTTTTGGTGGCAAAAGATAAGGCGAAGCAATTTAAAGAATGGTTGGGTTGAGTTTGAAACAACAAATGTCAACAATTTTTCGTATTCTTGAGTAAGAACAAATTTAAATTGAGATGTCAGATATTCAATTGATACAACAGATTTCTAGCTTGCCAAAAGACTTGCAAAAGCAGGTTGCTGATTTTGTGGAGTTCCTCAAAACTAAATCTGAGGCAGAAAGCGAATCTAAAGAAAAAAAAAACAGGCAATTTGGTAAGTTCAAGGGTTTAATTTCGATGTCAGACGATTTCGATGAGCCTTTAGAAGATTTTAAAGAATATATGTAATGACTAATTACTTGCTTGATACCCACGTACTCATCTGGTTTATGAATGGAGATGAAAATCTTCCGAAATTGGTAAAAGAAAAAGTAATAAATGCAAATAGTTCGTGTTTTATAAGCATTGCGAGTTTATGGGAAATTGCCATAAAATCTAGTTTGGGAAAGCTAGATTTACAAATAGAGTTTTCTCAAATTCTGCAATTTCTTGCAGATAATAATATCGAAGTTTTATCAATAGAATTCGGGCATTTACAAAAACTTTTGGTTCTGCCATATCATCATAGAGACCCTTTCGATAGAATTATTATTTCGCAAGGAATTGCTAACAAATTTATTTTGATTAGCAAAGATGGTAATTTCAGAAAATACAATGTCAGTTTGATTTGGGATTGATTGTACTTATTTTAATTTTTCTTTCTATTTTGCATCAACAAATCAACAAATCATTTCTTCCACAACTTCTCATTTATCAATTTCCCCATCACATTGTCTTTGTAGGTTCGGCTGATGGCGATTCGGTGTTTGCCAATCAGCAACTCATTTCCTTCCATTCCGTCAATTTTTTTCACGGCAACTAATGATGATTTATGAACTCGCATAAATTGATTGGAGTCGAGTTTTTCTTCCATGCTTTTCATTGTCAGCAAAGTCATGTATTTCCCCGATTCCGTGTGTATGGTAATGTAATTCTGCATTCCCTCAATGAACAGAATTTCGGAAATTTTCACTTTCTCTAGCTTGTTCTCGCACTTTACAAAAAAGTATTCCTCTGAATTAGTTTCTACTTGTGGAGTTTGAATTGGATTGCTTTTTTTGCGTAAATCGAACTGGGTTTTTGCCTTGTTTACGGCTTGGAAAAACCTTTGGAAAGTAATCGGTTTCAGCAAATAATCAATCACATCTAGCTGATAACCTTCGAGCGCATAACTCGGATAAGCCGTGGTAATAATTACCATTGGCGGGTTTTTCAAGGATTTCAGAAAGTCGATTCCATTGATTTTCGGCATCTGAATATCCAGAAAGAGCAAATCTATTTCCGATTTTCCCATCAACACACTCGCCTCCAACGGATTGGCGCAAGTTCCTGCCACCTCCAGAAAGTCAATTTCTTGGGCGTAGTTGGCAATTCCCTCACGGGCAAGCGGTTCGTCATCAATGATTAAACAATTCATAAGAGGGAATGAAGAATTAAAAATTAAGAAAGAAGAATCAGGATTCATAGGATTGGAAGATTCGGGCTTTTAG
This sequence comes from uncultured Cytophagales bacterium, assembly GCA_963729615.1. Taxonomy (GTDB): domain Bacteria; phylum Bacteroidota; class Bacteroidia; order Cytophagales; family Flammeovirgaceae; genus JBLIFI01. The sequence goes on along the minus strand of CAVSOI010000003.1, from coordinate 115,087 downwards.
GTTCTATGGCAATCGGTCTTCCAAACCTGATTGGAACACGGGCGCAAGCGCACACAGAATAAAAGCACAGATTGACACGGATTTTTTTTAACGTGATTCAGTTGTAGAAATCACTTCTTTTTTTTCTAATCATGCGAATCCTGATTCAGATTTTCTGTTTGCAATTCACAAATTCCATAATTCGCTAACTCACAAAATCGCCAATTCGCCAATTTTCAGTTTCAGTTTCAGTTTGCAAACAAAAACATTCTCCTTCTCCACAATTTCCAATTCATACCGATTCGGATAAACCAAATCCAACCTTCTCCGCACATTCTCCAAACCAATTCCACCGTATTTTACCGCTTCGGCAGACTTTGCGAGTTGGGAATTTACAGAATTTTCAATTTCAAAATGGAGCTTGTTTTGTGCTTTTCCTAATCCGATTCTAATGAAATAATTCCCCTCCGCATCTTTTGAAGCGTGTTTGAAAGCATTCTCCACAAAAGGCATCAGCACAAAAGGGGCAATTTCCGCTATTTTTCCTTCTCCGTTTTCTGATTGGATTTTATTGTCGAAAGTAATTTTTAAGTCCGATTCCTGTCGGAGCATTTCCAGTTCGATGTAATTCTCCAAATAGGCAATTTCTTTTTGGAGCGGGATTTTCGCCTCGTTGCATTCGTAGAGTTGGTAGCGAAGTATTTCCGAGAATTTTGCCAGAGAATCGGAAGCCTTATCTTGGTTTTTGTGGATGAGGAAAAATATAGAATTGATTGTGTTGAACAGGAAATGTGGATTGAATTGTGCTTTCAAGAATTTCAGTTCCGTTTCCAACGTCTCTTTCTCCAATTCCTTCTCTCTTTTCTGCGAAGTAATCCACTCTTTCACAAGTTTCAGAATCATCACGTACACAATTGTGGAAACGCCACTCCCGTAGATTGCTCCTGCCCAAACCATTTTCTCTGAAAGGAACATTCTCAATGCGGTTTCGTCAAACTCGAAGGCAATGGCAAAACCGATGATGATGATGAGTGGGGCAATCAGGAAATCCAAAAAAAGCAGAATTGCGTAAGTGAAATATTTCCCTGCTTTCAGGAATTTGGGAATCAGAAAGTAGATATTGAAATAAGAACCTACCACATGGCTAATCAGGTAGAAACTCGTAATCGCCAAATTCTGCCAAGTCCAACTGAAGGTTTCGGTGCTGAACGCCAAAGTGCTTAGCATCTCGTACAAAATCCACAGCGGAACATGGTAGAGTTTGGAGTCGATGAGCCACTTTTTCCAAAAATTTTTTTTAGTTGCTTTTTGCTTCATTGTGTGTGCTCATTTTCTGAATTACGATTTACCGCATCTATACATTTCTTTTGAAATATGCCACAAATCGTAATTCTAAAATCGTAATTCGTACATTCAAAATAAACAAATTCCTCCCACTTTCCTCTTCTCCAATTGACCAACTACTTCCGCCAACTGACCAAGCGCACGTCTTTTCTGATAAACCGCAGTCTCTGCAAAATCCAACCTGAAAAAATACTTTTTGGTTGGATTTTGCAACTCGTCAATTCATGCGTGCAGTTGGTCAAACGCTTTTAATAGTGTTGGATTTCATGGCTTCTTTTGGCTATCAATTTCACGGAAACCCAAACGAATTATCTGGCTTCTGTGAGAAAGATAGAACTGAAATTAAACATTAACTCAGTAATTAAAAAGCTATGAAAAACTTGAATGTAAAATCAATCGTATTTGCCGTATTATTTGCAGTTGCATCAATTTCCGCATCGGCACAATCCAAGCAGGAAATCAGAAAATTAACTTATGAGGCTTATCTGAAAAATAGTGAAACACTCCAGAAAGATTTGATAAAAAAGTTAACTGAGAAAGTTGAAAAAGACGCAAGCATCGAAAATCGCTATCAGCTTTTGGAGGCGCAATATGTGTTGCTAAACGCCACTATGTCGGCTCAAAACGAAGATTTATTTGATGATTACGTAGATGATGCCGTAAAAAATGCAGAGAAAATCTTGAAAGCGGAATCAAAACACGCCAAAACCAGCGCACTTCTTTCTGCCATTTACGGCCTAAAAATCGCTTATAGTCCAATGAAAGGAATGTTTTTGGGCGGGAAAAGTAGCGATTTAGCAAAGGATGCGACCAAATACGATGCGAATGAGCCAATTGCCTGGTTGAAATATGGCGGAAACAAAATGTACACGCCTGAAACTTGGGGCGGAGACAAAAAAGTGGCTTTGGAAAGTTTCGAGAAAGCAGTCGAACTTTTCGAGTCTGATAAAACTGAATGCAATTTCCAAAATTTCCACTACTTAGATGCCCTCGCCAATTTGGGAATGGCTTACCAAGAAGCTGGAAAAACCGAGAAAGCAATTGCCACTTACGAGAAAGCCTTGAAGGCAGAACCAGATTTTCAATGGGTAAAAATGAGCCTTTTGCCAAGTGCAAAGAAGTCGTGATTTTAGAAGAAAGAAGAAGGAGGAAAGAAGATAGACTTTTCTCAGAATACGTTTTTCTCTTTCTTCTTTCTTCCTTCCTCTTTCCTCCATTTGAATCCAACAACTATGAAATCTTCAATCTTCCTTTTTCCTGCCGTTGTTGGTCTTAGCCTTCAGAAACTACCGCCATTATTAAAACTGATTATTCCAATTAAGGAGAATCTACCCGAATTAATTTACTTGGCGAGACCAACAACTTCTTAGATACCCTTTGTTCTGATAAATCCAAAACTATTATGAAAACCGCACTCACACTTTTCCTTCTCTTTCTCTCCAATCTCGCTTTTTCCCAAACCACCAAAATTTCAGGCACAATTTCCGATTCGGAAACGGGCGAGACTTTGCCGAATGCCACAGTTTTTTTGCGTTCCAATACTTCGGTTGGCACAAGTTCCAATTCGGTTGGATTTTATGAATTGGAATTGGTTGGAGTGAGTGGAGAAGTGGATTTGGTATTTTCTTTTATCGGTTTCAAAGAGCAAGTAAAAAGGGCTCAATTATCTGAAAATCAGTTAGTTTTAAATGTAAAGTTGGAGAGCTCATTTTCTAAAATGGAGGAAATTACCATCCAATCTGAACGATTGATTGCCGAGGAATTCACGGTTACGGAAATCAAGAAAATGGATATTTACATGAACCCGATTGCCAAGGCAGACCCGCTTTTGGCAGTAAATGGCTTGCCCGCTTCCACCACCACAGACGAGTCGGCAAACATCAGCTTGCGAGGAAGTTCGCCCTCGGAAACGGGAATTTTCCTGAACAATGTGCCAATTTACGATGCGGTTCGCTTTGCCCAACTCAACGGAATTGGGACTTTCAGTATTTTCAACACGGCAATTATAAAAAGTCTGCAGGTTTTCCCCAGCAATCCGCCTTTGGAGTTTGGGAACACAACTTCGGGCTTGATTGCACTCCAAACGGAAGATAATGTTCCAAAAAAATCAATCCACAGCATTTCCGCCAACTTAGCGAGTTTGGGCGGAATGAGCCTGAACCCAATCGGCAAGAAAGGTGCGGTGGTGGTTTTTGGGAATTTCCAACCTTCTTTTGCGCTGAAAGCTTTCAATGAAAAGTCTTTAGAGAACTTGAAGAAATTCCGTTCAGGAGATTTTGGAGTTCATTTATTTCACCAGTTGGGCAATAAATCGACCTTGAAAATTTTCAATTATAGCTTGTTGGAAGGCTACAAATTCAATTTCAAGCATCCTTCAGGCAATTTCGACTTCGAGCAAAGTAGAAAGCGGAATTTCACGGTTGCCAATTTCCGAACCGTTTTCGACAACAACAGCGAAATTTCTGTAAATCACGGGAATAGTTTCAGCAAACTGGATTTAGGAGGTGGAAATCTCCAACTAGAAAATGCACAAAGAGATTTATTCTTCTCGATCAATTACCAACGTTTTTTCAAGCAATTCGAGTATAAATTGGGTTTCAGTTGGGATAGGCGAGTTTCCGAATCGGAGAATACTTTCCCTGTTTTCGGTTATGCTTTGGCAGAGCAATTTCCGTCAGAAAGTTTCAATTATAAAACTGAGATTGACGTTCCCGAAAGCTATTTCTACGCAAAATATACTTTTACCGAGAAATGGGCGGTTGGAGTCGGCTTGCGGAAAAACCTGTTCGGCTCGGGAGACGAAGATTATTTAAGCTACCAAGCCAACGTAAATTACGCAATCAACGGGAAAAGCAGAATCAATTTCTCGGCAGGAAACTACCACAAATTCAACGCTGCCGATGCCAATTCTGACGAGCCGTACTTGATTGACAGCGAGCAAGTTGCCTTGGATTATGCGTTCGACAATGGAAAATTGAAAATTACTTCTGCCTTGTTCTACAAGAAAGCAAATTTGGGAGAAATAGAGAATGAAATTTATGGAGTGGAAAGTTTTGTGAGTTATCAGCTGGGAAGCAAACTCCAAGCAAGCGTTTCCCTCACTTATTTGGATGCCGAAGTTTCCGATGGCGATTTGCGCTATCCTTCCAACTTCGATTTAGACTATTTCGCCAGGGCAACTCTGCAATATGAACCTGCTCAAAATTGGTCAATTGGTATGGCATGGCTTTTCAGGCAAGGCGTTCATTACCAGCCACTTTCCTCCACGCAATTCGACTCCAATCTGAATGTTTTCCAGCCGTTTTACCAACCACTCAATCAGCAAGAAAGACTGCCTAATTACAGCATCATTGACCTGAATGTTTCAAGAGTTTTCATGCTTTCGGAAAACAGTAACTTAATTGCCTTTACCTCAATGAGCAATCTCCTAAATCGGGAAAATGTGCGAAGCGTAAATTACAACCGAGACTATACAGAGCCTTTCAATAACTTATTCTCCCAACGGACTTTCTTTTTTGGCGTGGTTTTGAATTTTATATGAGTTTTGGTTTTGATAAGAAAGGTTCAGAAAGTGAAAATATGAGGACTTTTTTTTCTTGATTTGGAGTTTGTTGGGACGATTCGAGAACTGCCGATGAAATACCTACATAAGTTCTAAGAAACTCAACCAAAAAAAGTGAGTGTACCGTTGCCATAATTTTGGCAACGGTACACTCACTTTTAATTTACAGAAATCTTTTTCCGAAATAAATCATTCTGCTCGACTTCGGACTATTCTTATTGCAATACTTCAATATTTACATCTCTGTAAGTATTTTCTGGGTCTGCATCTTCTTGTTTGTATTCTACAGAAATTCTGTCTTTTGCAATACCATTTTCGACAAAATAGTTTTGCACCAATGCAGCACGGGCAATCTTATCCACTTCCACCTTTTCATTGGTGCGAGCTTTGAAAACTAATTTCAACTCCACTTCTTTGTCCTGAATTAGTTTTGCCACAAAACCTGACAATGCGTTATCCAATTCCTCTTCGGTTGGAACTGCCCCGAAAAAGATGTTATTGATGTCATCTGGAACGTAATCTGTAATTTCCATGACTTCCGTACCATCTGTGTCGGCAATCGTTCCCATTTTGATAGAGTTAATGGTCATTTCTGCTTCTTCATCCATTCCCAAACCATCTACGTTGGCAATGCTTGGAGCGATAATCAAAGAAACAATCGACATCAATTTAATCAAGATGTTCATTGAAGGACCAGAAGTATCTTTGAAAGGATCTCCCACAGTATCGCCAGTTACAGAAGCTTTATGAGCATCAGAACCTTTGTATTCCATTTTGCCGTCAATCATCACTCCTTTCTCGAAAGATTTTTTTGCATTGTCCCATGCGCCACCTGCATTGGATTGGAACATGGCCATCAGAACGCCTGAAACGGTAACTCCAGCCAAAACTCCACCCAAAACCTCGGGAGCAGAAACGCCCATCCAACCTCTCCAGCCAAAACCAACAATGATTGGAACGAGAATGGCAATCATGCCTGGCAACATCATTTCACGAAGAGATGCTTCTGTGGAAATTGCCACACACTTATCGTATTCTGGCTCATTTTCGTATTCCATAATTCCTGGAATCTCTCTGAATTGCCTTCTTACTTCCTGAACCATTGCCATTGCAGCTCTTCCCACAGCAGCAATTGCGAGTGAGGAGAATATGAATGGAATCATTCCACCGACAAACATTCCTGCCAAAACTGGGGCTTTGTAAAGGTCAATTGAGTCGATTTTTGCAATTCCTACAAAGGCGGCAAAAAGTGCCAATGAAGTCAAGGCGGCCGAAGCAATGGCAAATCCTTTTCCTGTTGCTGCGGTTGTGTTACCAACTGCATCTAAAATATCTGTTCTTCCACGAGTTTCCTCTGGTAATCCACTCATTTCTGCAATTCCACCTGCGTTGTCGGCAATTGGCCCGAAAGCATCAATGGCGAGTTGCATGGCAGTAGTTGCCATCATACCTGCTGCGGCAATGGCAACTCCGTATAAACCTGCAAAACCGTAGGAAGCAATAATTCCACCTGCTAAAACAAGAATTGGCAAAACCGTAGATTCCATCCCGACTGCCAAACCAGCAATTACGTTTGTGGCGTGCCCTGTAGAAGATTGCTGAATAATTGAATTCACGGGTTTTTTGCCCATGGCACAATAGTATTCTGTAATTACGCCCATCAAAATCCCAACAATCAATCCTACCACAACTGCTCCGAACACGTCCATTGAAGAGAATTCGTACCCTCTCAACATCATTTGTTCTGGCAACATCCATTTGATTGCGAAATAGGATGCAACTACTGTCAAACCTACGGAAAGCCAGTTGCCTATGTTGAGTGCGCCTTGCACATCTCCATTTTCGTCTTTGATGGCTACAACTGCTACGCCAATCATAGAGAATATAATTCCCAAACCTGCAATGAACATGGGCAATAAAATAGGGGCAATTCCACCGAAGTTATCGACTGCACCCAAATTTTCTATTTCTCTACCCAAAACCATGGTTGCCAAAACGGTTGCTACATAAGAACCGAACAAGTCTGCTCCCATTCCTGCAACATCTCCCACGTTGTCTCCCACATTATCTGCAATAGTTGCTGGGTTTCTGATATCGTCTTCTGGAATTCCTGCTTCTACTTTTCCTACCAAATCGGCACCTACATCAGCTGCTTTGGTGTAAATTCCACCGCCTACACGGGCAAAAAGGGCAATGCTTTCCGCTCCTAGAGAGAAACCAGTCAATACTTCTAGTGCCATTTCCATTTCATGCCCACTCACACTTGCTCCTGTGGAAACCACAAAAACTTGGTAGCAGATAATGAAAATTGTACCCAAACCCAAAACTGCTAATCCTGCCACGCCCATTCCCATTACTGCGCCTCCTGTGAAGGAAACTTTTAGTGCTTTGGATAATGAAGTACGAGCCGCTTGTGTAGTCCGCACATTTGCTTTCGTGGCGATGTTCATACCCACATAACCTGCGTAGGCTGAAAATACTGCTCCTACTAAAAAGGAAACAGCAATTGTTGGGTAAGAAGTCTCGTTTGTGTATCCTAAAAATAATAGGAACAAAAACATGACGGCTGAAAATACGCCCAACACTTTCCATTCTGCTTTGAGGAAAGCCATGGCACCATCGGCTATGTAGCCCGCCAATTTCTGCATTTTTGCATCGCCCGCATCTTGCTTGGAAACCCAAGCAGATTTCACAGCCGTGTAAACGAGCGCAATTAGCCCGAAAACAGGAATGAGATAAGCGAAGTTCTGATAAATAAACTCCATTTTGTTGGTTGTTTTTTTGATTGAGACAAATGTAGGATTTAGGAGTTGAACCGAAATTCTACACTAAAAAAGATAAAACCCTGAAAGTTAATCTGTTCAGATTTTTCAAGATTGCAAATATATAGGAAATTGTGAGTTTTTTAATCAGAATGGGAAATGGCTTTGAAAATCGATCAAAACGACAATTGCATTTCAAGTATTTCCCCTGAAAAAACAATCCAAAAGAACGACCTTAGATAAATTCAATTTCTGTTGATTTTTTGCCCGAAAATAGGTGGAATATAAATATAACCGCACTCCAATATTACGAAAACTTTAAATCGAACTTATAGCCATCTTTTTTAACTCTTTTTGATTTTTTGTTGTCTAGCTTCGCCACCGAATTCATTTTCATGTGTAATTTAAATAAAACAAAAATGAGACAAATTTTACGATTTTTGGTAATAGCAATGCTTGCCGTGAATGCTGGGGTAGCATTTGGGCAGGGCTCTACTACTGCTTCTATGACTGGTAAAATACAGGATGAGAAGTCTTTAGGAGTTCCTGGTGCAACTGTTCTAGCAGTTCATACTCCTACAGGGAGTGAGTATGGGACAGTGACGAATATAGATGGGACTTATCGCATTGTGAACATGCAAGTAGGAGGACCATATAGACTGAAAATTTCTTTTGTTGGTTATCAGAGCATTGAAAAAAGTAATATAATGCTTTCTTTAGGACAGACTCTAAAAATAAATGCAACTTTAAAAGAGGCTACTACGGAACTAGATGAAGTTGTGGTAACCGCAAATGCTGATTTAATTGATGGTGAGAAAACTGGTGCAACTACTGTAATCGGAGAAAAAGAAATTGATAATTTGCCTACAGCATCAAGAAACCTGACAGATTTTTTGAGACTTACTCCACAAGCTAATATTCAGGAAACTGGAGACGGGCCTAGTATCTCCATAGCTGGACAGAACAACCGATTCAATTCAGTTTTTATTGATGGTGCAGTAAGCAACGATGTATTTGGTTTATCAGGAAGCGGAACTAATGGTGGTCAAACTGGCATCTCTCCAATAAGTATAGATGCCATAGAGCAGTTTCAAGTAACCGTTTCCCCTTATGATGTTAGCTTGGGAAACTTTACAGGCGGTGGTGTAAATGCTGTTACTAGAAGTGGTTCAAATACATTTTCAGGTTCTGCTTATTATTTCTTCAGAAATCAAAATTTGGCAGGAAAAACACCTACAGAGGATGATGACGTAGAAAGAATAAGAAAAAATGATTTTGATGCTAATACATTTGGATTCAGATTAGGTGGTCCAATTGTGAAAGACAAAGTATTTTTCTTTGTCAACGCAGAATTCCAAAATGATACAGAGAGCCAGCCATTCAACATCAACGAGTTTGATGGAGTGAATACTGGAATTGCAGAAATAAACACACTAAGAGATAATTTGAGAACACGTTTTGGTTACGAAACGGGTGGCTTTGAAGACAACGCTATAGAGCGAAAAGGAAGAAAGTATTTAGGGAAAATAGATTGGAACATCAACAGAAACCATAGGTTGTCTGTTAGACATAGTTACTCTTATGCTGAAGAATTAGAAGCCGCTACGAGTTCAAATACTGACATCAACTTTGTGAACAACTCAGAGTTCTTCCCGAGTACAACTAATTCTACAACTTTGGAACTTAAGAGTAATTTCTCTCAGAATGCCTCTAACAAACTCATTTTGGGATATACTAGAGTAAAAGATGATAGAGGTGTTTCTGGTAATCCTTTTCCAAGGGTTACAGTTTTTGATACAACGAGTTCAGGAAGAACTGTCGATATCAACTTTGGATCTAAGCCATTTTCTGTTGGGAATGTATTGGAACAGGAGACTTTTATACTGACAAACAATTTTACCTTGTTTTCTGGAAACCACACATTTACATTCGGTACACATAACGAATTTTACAGTATCTACAATTTATTTTTGAGAGAGAATTATGGGGTTTACCAATATGAAACCCTTGATGATTTCTTGAACGATGCAGGCCCCTCGGCTTACATTAGAACATATGCATTATTGCCAACGGTAGATGCAGCGCAAGGGGACGATGCAACTGAAATTGCTGGCGAATTTAATGCAGCTCAACTTGGTTTTTATATTCAAGATGAAATTCAGGTAAGCGAGAAACTTAAGATATCAGCAGGTATTAGAGCAGATATTCCCTTTTTTACAGATGATCCTGCTACAAACGAAGTATTTAATGAAGAGGCTTTGCCAGCCATGGATTTGTTGTATGATACACATGATGCTCAATCAGGTCAATCTCCTAATGGGCAGGTATTGTTTTCTCCTAGAGTAGGCTTCAATTATGATATTTCAGGCGATCAAAAGTTTCAAATCAGAGGTGGAATCGGAATTTTTACAGGAAGGAGTCCATTCGTATGGCCGGGAGGGTCTTACACAAACAATGGAGTGTTTCTAGCTAGTGTAGATGATTTCAGAGGACCGAGAACAGTAATTGGTTCCGATACGGTAGGTCTTCCTTTTCGAGGTAACCCAAACAATCAGTACATTTCAACTGACATTGTAGGAGCTGGAGTAAACAGAAGCCAAATTGATTTATTTGCGGAGGATTTCAAGTTTCCACAAGTGCTTAGAACTAGTTTAGCTGTCGATAAAAATTTGCCTTGGGGAATGGTGGGAACATTTGAGGCGATATACACCAAAAATATAAATGCCATTAGCTATCAGAATATAAACGTTCAAAAACCTACTGCTTTTGTAAACGACCCTAGTCAAAGACCAGTATATAATGGACAAAGAGTAGATAACAGATTTGATAGAGTGCTTTTAGCTTCAAATGTAAATGAGGGATACAGCTACAATTTTACTGCACAGTTTCAGAAACCTTTCAATAATGGTTTCACGGCAAACATAGCTTATACTTTTGGCAGATCTAAAGTTTTATTTGATGCAACTTCTTCACAGAATTCTTCCAATTGGAGGAATGTAGAAGCCTTAGACAAAAATGAACTAGAGCTAGGATTCTCTAGCTTTGATGTAGGTTCTAGAGTAACTGCTTTTGTTTCTTACCAGTTTGACTGGAAAAAGATTGGCTTCGATAATGCTAGTACAACTTTGGCACTCTTCTACAATGGGCAGTCTGGAGACAGATTTTCTTATACCTACAATAGAGCGGCAAGTAGCGCACCAGGCGGAATTAGGTCTATTGGTGGAAACGATTTGGCAGGTAGAGACTTTAACCAATTATTTTATATCCCAAATTCTATTGATGAAATCAATCTAGTTCAGGACGGAGATAGAACTCCACAACAGCAATGGGAAGATTTGAACGCATATATTGAGGACGACCCTTATCTCAAAAATAATCGTGGGCAAGTTGCCGAAAGAAATGCTGGACGGTTGCCATTCGAAAATATTCTCGATTTGAAATTTGTTCAAGAATTTAGAGTTAAATCTGGAGATACTGACAACAGAATCCAGTTGACTTTTGATATTTTCAACTTTACAAATTTCTTAAACAAAGAATGGGGACGAAGGAGGAACATAGATTTTGGAAACTATTCTTTCGTAAATTTCAGAGGATTTGTTGATCCTGATAATGGGGATTATACACCTCAGTTTACTTACAATGGACCTACCGACAGAGATGCTTTGAAAGAAGAAGTATCTGATTTGGATGATTTTGGCATTAGAAGTTCTAGATGGCAAGGACAAATTGGCATCCGATACATTTTCAACTAAATACAATTTACTAACAACCAAACCTCTCGCTTTCCAAAAGCGAGAGGTTTTTTCATTCCCGCCACTTCACAAAAAAAACATAGCCTAACAACCAAGGATGCAACCACCAACCGACTCCGAGCAAGAGGAACGTTCCGAGATGAAATAGAAACCCCGCAGGAAGGAAAACCCAGTGGAGTTTTGGAAAGAAAATGATGCTGATAAATCCAAGCTGAAAGAGAATGGTAAATGTTGGAGCGATGGAAACTAGCCAATTCATGTTCTCCAAAAGCCATAAACCCAAAGGTTGCCCTGATTCTGCCAGTTGGAGTTGGAAATGGGTTGGATTGAGCCAGGCAAAGCCAGATGTGAAGAGTTTGTCTAATCCGCTGAGTAAATAGCAGGAGACGATGGCGATTTGGATGAGTTTGAGAGGATAAGAATTTATAGAGGTTTTAGTGGCAAGCCTAGAGGCTTGTTTTTCTAGTGCCAGTTCAAGCGGGGGCTTCCCAAGCGTGGACGCTTGGACCAGTAATTTTTTTTTATCCTTTTTACGGTTGGATTTCAGGATTTCCCAAACCAGAAAAGGGATTAGTAAACTTGCATAGATGATTGGAGAATAAGTATGAACCACTTTTCCAAAACACAAGTAATAACCATGAAGCAAAACAAAAACAAGTGAATTACCAATAGAAATTAGCATTAAATAATTTCGTATTTTCTTTAGCTTTCCAAATCCGAAATAAGCAATCAGAAAAACAGCAGAAATGGCGAAAAGCACAACCCAAAATGAAAGCCAAAACTGATTCGGAAATGGAATTTGCAGTATTCTGAAAAGTAAAGTCGGTTCGTAGAATTCTGTGAGCGGAAGGAAATCGTAGAGCGGTTCTGCCCAATCGTACAATAAAATGAGTAAGCCGATTTGGAAAATGGCGACTAAGCTTGCTAAATACTTCCCCGATTCTTTCTCACTCCAAAATTCGCGAACTTTATGCTTGAAGGCTTCCGAATGATTGCCGAAGATGGAAAACAGTAGAAATCCTAGCACTACAAAATCTCCACGTAGCACGAGTTGAAAAGCTTTCTCCAAAAAGAAACTGGAATCAAATCGGCTTTTTTCTACAATTAGTCTTGGGTATAAGCTGGAAACCAGATTCTGAAACCAAACTGGTGCAGTATTGTCGAAAATGCCTCTTACCAAATCCTCCAACCAAAAAAAGTAGGTAAAATTCAGTAAAATGAGTAGCACAAGAACAAAAATTTCCCATTTCAGTTTACTGATTTTATTTTTCATCTTGTTTTGCTTGTCTGGTCGTAGGCACTTCTGTTATATTTACTGCTCAAATCTAATCTTGATACTCGATACTTACTACTTGATACTCAAATTATGAAAATATTATTGGTTGGCTACGGAAAAATGGGACAGGCAATTGAGCAAATTGCCACCGAACGAGGACATGAAATCGTGGGGAAGATTGATAAGGACAATGCTACTTTCATCTCCAATTTCACTTCGGAAACCACAGATGTTGCCATCGAGTTCACAGAGCCGAAAGCTGCTTTTGCCAATTTGGAAGTATGCCTAAAAAATGGCGTTCCTGTAGTGAGCGGAACAACGGGCTGGTACGAACGCAAGGCAGAAATGGAAGAAATCCGCAAAGAAAATGAGGGGAAATTATTTACTGCTTCCAACTTCAGCGTGGGCGTGAACGTGTTTTTCAAAGTAAATGAATTCCTTGCCAAAATGATGAATAATTATTCGGAATATTCGGTGGAAATGGAGGAAATCCACCATACGCAAAAATTGGATGCGCCAAGCGGAACGGCAATCACTTTGGCGGAAGGAATCCTGAAAAACCTTTCCCACAAAATTGGTTGGGGTTTGGAAGAAGCGGGAAAAGAATTGGCAGATTCTGTCATTCCCATTTCTGCAGTGCGGGAAGATAATGTGCCAGGAACGCATGAAGTGGTTTACAAATCGGAGATAGATTCCATTGAAATCAAACATACTGCACATAGCCGACAAGGTTTTGCCTTGGGCGCAGTATTGGCGGCAGAATTTTTGCATAAGCAGAAAAAAGAAGGCGTTTATGGAATGGATGATTTGCTGGGATTTTCAGGAAAATAAAGAATTAAGAATTAAAAAAGAAGAATGAGAAAAACGGGTTATATAATTTTTTGTGCTGTTTTGTTTTCTTGCAATTCTGCTTCGGATACCGAAGAAATTGCGAGCAAAAATGAAATGGTCAACTTAATTCCTTTCGAGGATATTGACAGCGAAATGTTTGGCTATAAAGATTCGCAGGATAATGTGGTAATTACGCCTCAATATACGATTGCCAATAAATTTTCGGAAGGAACAGCTTTTGTATTGGAAAAACACACAGGCTGGCGATTGATTGATGCCACTGGAAAACCCATTCTCGCCCCGTTTATTTTCGATAATGGCCCTGATGAGTTCAAAGAAGGTTTGGCAAGGTACGTTGAGAACGATAAAATTGGTTTCTACAAATTGGGCGGAAAAAAAGTAACTCCTGCCAACTACGAATTTGCTTTGCCGTTCTCCGAAGGTTTGGCCGCTGTTTGCCAAGGTTGCCAAAAAGAAGCCATGGGAGAACATTACCGAATGGCTGGCGGAAAATGGGGTTTCGTCAACCACAAAGGGGAAATTGCCATTCCTCTGCAATACGATGAGGCAGAAACCTTTGAGGCTAACAAGGCTAAAGTTCGCAAAGGTTCCGAGTGGTTTGTCATCGACAAAAAAGGCGTAATTCAATAGTGGCAAATAGAAAACTGGTAAAATAGCAAGATAGAAATGTTAAGAATTGCCGAATGTTGATTAGTTGATGCGATGATAGAAGAATCTACGAGTTGAGAAAATACCGATTCTCTCGTTCACACGAAACAAAGTCGATGGACTTCCCCAAATCAAGTGAATCCCTCGGAATTAGGTGTCTCAAAAGTTTAGGTAGTGATAAACTGGTAAGGCTAACAAAATAAAAACCATAGCGCAAGCGTCCGCTTGTGCCGAATTATCCATAGAGTAGCCTTACCTCTTTCACACTACCAAAGTTTAAAAGAATCATGCACACTTTTTCAAAGAATTTGATTCTCTTAATGGGTTGATTTTCAGTAGAATGAACTTGTCTCCATTCTTTAAGGTCAGCTATAAATTGCCCTTCAATAGCCTTGGGAATGCCGTCTTGGAGTTCCTTCTGATTCAGACCCTCAGAGTAGTCGAAGCAGTCGAAACACAGAAGAAAAAAACCATTCCACCTCTCCCCAAAATCCATTATCTTCGCACCAACCAATAAATAAAAACAACACTACTTTTTTCCGAATTACTTTGTACTTGAGACTTTGGACTAAAGACTGAATTATCCAATATGCAACAACAAACACCATATAAAGCCAAAAATAAAATCCGAATGGTAACGGCAGCTTCCCTGTTCGATGGGCACGATGCGGCCATCAATATCATGCGCAGAATTATGCAAGCATCTGGGGCGGAAGTCATCCATTTGGGGCATAATCGCTCGGTGCAGGAAATTGTAGATTGTGCCATTCAGGAAGATGTGCAGGGAATTGCCATCACTTCTTACCAAGGCGGACACGTGGAATATCTGAAATACATGCACGATTTGCTCGAAGAACGAGGTTCAGGACACGTAAAATTATTTGCGGGTGGAGGTGGAACAATTTTGCCCACTGAAATTGAGGAACTCCACAATCACGGAATTGACCGAATTTACTCTCCTGATGATGGGCGAGAAATGGGTTTGCAAGGCATGATTAACGACCTGCTTTCTCAGGTGGATTTCCCAACAGGCAAAGACCTGAACGGAGAAGCCGAACATGTGAATGACAAAGGTTTTGAAAGCACGAAATCCATTGCCCGAATCATTTCTGGCGCAGAGAATTTCCGTGAAGAATCCAAAGCTATTTTGGACGGAATTACAGCGAAATCCAAACAAACCACCACGCCAGTTTTGGGAATTACGGGAACGGGCGGAGCGGGAAAATCCAGCTTGGTAGATGAACTCGTCCGCAGGTTTCTGATGGATTTTGAGGACAAGAAAATTGCCGTGGTTTCCGTAGATCCTTCCAAACGGAAAACTGGGGGTGCACTGCTTGGAGACAGAATCCGCATGAATTCCATTTCTTCGGATAGAGTTTATATGCGTTCGCTGGCAACTCGCCAATCCAACTTGGCACTTTCTAAACACGTGAACGATACTTTGGATGTGTTGAAAGTAGCCGATTTCGATTTGATCATTCTCGAAACTTCGGGAATTGGGCAATCCGATACGGAAATTACCGACCATTCAGATGTTTCTCTCTATGTGATGACTCCAGAATATGGCGCGGCCACGCAGTTAGAGAAAATTGATATGTTGGATTTTGCAGATTTGATTTCCATCAACAAATTCGATAAACGTGGAGCTTTAGATGCGATTCGGGATGTGAAAAAGCAATACAAGCGCAACCATAATTTGTGGGAAGCGAAAGATGAAGATATTCCCGTTTACGGAACAATGGCTTCGCAGTTCAACGACCCAGGAATGAACTCGCTCTACCGAGCCATCATCGACAAAATCAACCAAGAAACTGGGAAAAATTGGGAATCACAGTTTGCCAAACGCAACGATTTACCCGAAAAGCAATACATCATTCCCCCAAACCGAACTCGCTACTTATCGGAAATCTCCGAAGCGATTCGCACTTATGATGATTGGGTTGCCAAACAAGCGGAAGTCGCAAACAAATTGTACGGAATCACTCAATCCAACCAAGTAATTAGCGAAAATAAAAGCCTAAGTGAAGAGGATAAGGAATTGATGCTGAACAAGTTGGAAGAGGCGAAAACGGAAGTTGCCCTAGATTTTGATGGCAAAAACCAAAAGATTTTAGATGAATGGGAAACGTTGGTTTCCCAATACAAATCGCCTGAATTTACTTACCAAGTTCGTGGGCGAGATATTAAAGTGCAAACGCAAACCGAATCGCTTTCGGGTACGGCAATTCCTAAGGTTTGCTTGCCACGCTACAAAGGTTGGGGCGATATTCTGACTTGGAGATTGCAGGAAAACGTGCCTGGCGAGTTTCCTTTTACGGCTGGAGTTTTCCCATTTAAGCGAAGTGGAGAAGACCCAACCCGAATGTTTGCGGGCGAGGGAAATCCTGAAAGAACCAACAAACGTTTCCATTATCTGTCATTAGGGCAACCTGCTGCGAGGCTTTCCACCGCTTTCGATTCGGTAACTTTGTACGGAGAAGACCCCGACCACCGACCAGATATTTATGGGAAAGTCGGTAACTCAGGCGTAAATGTTTGCTGTTTGGACGATGCGAAAAAACTCTATTCAGGTTTCAACTTGGCGTCTCCAACCACTTCGGTTTCCATGACCATCAACGGACCGGCTGCCACAATTTGCGCTTTTTTCATGAATGCGGCCATTGACCAGCAATGTGAGCTTTACATCAAAGAAAATGAGTTGGAAGATGAGGTAAATGCTAAAATTGAGGCGATTTACAAGGAGAAAGGCTTGGAAAGACCGAAATACAATATTGACGGGGCAGACCATCTGCTTCCAGAAGGAAATGATGGATTAGGCTTACTACTTTTGGGCGTAACAGGCGACCAAGTTTTGCCAATCGAAACCTATAATGAAATCAAAGCCAGAACGCTTTCCTCCGTTCGGGGAACGGTTCAGGCAGATATTCTGAAGGAAGACCAAGCGCAAAATACCTGTATTTTCTCCACGGAATTTTCGTTGAGATTGATGGGAGATATGCAACAATATTTCATTGATCATACGATTCGGAATTTCTATTCGGTTTCCATTTCGGGTTATCATATTGCCGAAGCTGGGGCAAACCCGATTACGCAATTGGCACTCACACTCTCTAATGGCTTTACGTTTGTGGAATATTATTTGAGTCGAGGAATGGACATCAATAAGTTTGCGCCTAACTTCTCATTCTTCTTCTCTAACGGAGTTGACCCAGAATATGCGGTAATTGGCAGAGTGGCAAGGCGAATTTGGGCAAAAGCCATGAAACTGAAATATGGTGCGGAAGAAAGAGCTCAGAAATTGAAATACCATATCCAAACTTCGGGTCGCTCACTTCACGCACAGGAAATTGCCTTCAACGATATCCGAACTACTTTGCAAGCTTTATATGCGATTTACGATAACTGCAACTCACTCCACACCAATGCCTACGATGAGGCAATCACAACTCCAACCGAAGAATCTGTACGTAGAGCCGTGGCAATTCAGCTCATCATCAATCATGAATTGGGCTTAACCAAAAACGAAAATCCAATTCAAGGCGCATTCATTATTGAGGAATTAACGGATTTGGTAGAGGAAGCGGTTTTGTTAGAATTTGACAGAATCACGGAGCGTGGCGGAGTGATTGGCGCAATGGAAACCATGTACCAACGCACCAAAATCCAAGAGGAATCAATGCACTACGAAATGAAGAAGCACACAGGCGAGCTTCCGCTGATTGGCGTAAATACCTATCTTTCTTCGGATGGTTCGCCAACCATCATTCCTGCCGAGGTCATTCGTTCCACCACCGAGGAGAAAGAACACCAAATCAGCACCCGAAATAATCTTTGGGAACGAAGCGAGCAAGAAGGGCAAGAAGCTCTAGAAAAGACTCAAAGAAACTGCCATCACAGGTGGAAACGTTTTTGAGGAATTACTAACTGCTACAAAGTTCTGTTCGTTAGGGCAAGTGACGAATGCGCTATTTAGCGTGGGTGGGCAGTATAGAAGGAATATGTGATTTAGATAGCTAGATTGTTAGAGGATTAGATGGTTAGAAAAGACTGGCAGTGTACATTTTCGTACCTGCCAGTCTTTTTGTTTTAGAGCTATTCTAAGTTTTTTTTGGTTGGATTTTGAGAATTGTTTGTTGATGAAGTGTAGGGAGGTTTGTTCGCTTGGGGTTTTAGGCGCAGGACGATGCGCCAACGCTTTGGCTTAGATGTAAAAAAACCTTTTTTGTGTTCGTAATCGCTTTGGTGTCATCCCGACCTTGGGAGGGAACTGTTTATTTAAGAAAACATGTTTAAACGTGATTTTTTATAAATTATTCTTATATTCAACTTTAAAACCCAAAAAGAAAAATGGCGATATATAAAATAGACAACGAAAAGATCTCTAAATTGGAAAGTACAACTTTTGCAAAGGAAAATATATATGAAGCAAGGGATTTGCAAAATTTCATAATCAACTCAATAGAATCTATTGAAGATGAATTATTTGTAATCAGTAGTGAATTTAGCTATTGGGAAGACAGCAAAAGAAGAATTGATATTTTTTGTATTGATAAACAGGCGAATCTTGTAGTAGTTGAACTCAAGAGGACGGAAGATGGTGGACATATGGAACTACAGGCGATTAGGTATGCTTCGATGGTTGCCAAAATGACATTCGAAAAGGTTGTAAAAGCTCATTCTGAATATTTGAAGTTAATCAATAATGATTCTGACTACCTTGAAGCAGAAGACTTAATTCTGACTTTCCTAAAATGGGATGAACCACAAGAAGAAAACTTTGCAAATGATGTGAGAATTATTTTAGTATCAGCAGACTTTGGGGTTGAAGTTACCAATTCCGTACTATGGCTTATTGAAAGAAACATTGATATAAAATGTATCAGAATTAGGCCCCAAAAGGACGAAGACAGGCTTTACTTGGATATTCAGCAAATTATACCTCTTCCAGAAACTGCTGATTATCAGGTAAGGTTAAGAGAGAAGTTTACTGAGCAGAAACAGGCAAGAAATGAAGGAAGCAGAGATTATTCCAAATTTTCTATTTCGATGCAGGGAAAAGATAATGGGATTCTCAATAAAAGAAAGGCTGCTTACGAAGTGATTTCTCAATGTGTAAAATTAGGAATTTCGCCAATAGAATTAGGAAAATTCACTAATATAAAGAGATGGGTTTGGGTAAATAGTATTATTAATACAAAAGAGGAATTTGAAGCGCAATCGGATATAGAAAACGTAGGTAAGAATTATGACTCTGCTAGATGGTTTAATGCTGATGATGAGCTCTTACATCACGAGGGGAAAACATATGCTTTTAGTAATCAACATGGCAAAGGGACATACAACGTCATTGAAAATATATTTAGAGCTTACCCTCAACTGAATGGAAAGATTGAAAGAATACTGTAATATGTTTTTTAGTGTCATCCCGACTTTAGGAGGGAACTCACGCTATAAAATAGATTTCTCCTAAAGTCGAAATGACACTAAAAACCAGTCTTTTTCCAAATTCCCAAACCCATGTCTCACAATTACTTCCTCTACATCACAACCAACCCAAAGAGAACCACGCTTTACATTGGAGTAACCAATGATTTGCCAACCCGATTGCAACAACATTTTGATAATTGTGGAGATAAAAAGACTTTTGCAGGCAGGTATTATTGCTACAATCTAGTTTATTGGGAGCATTTCAATGACATCAAGCAAGCCATTGAGCGAGAGAAGGAACTGAAAGGTTGGCGAAGAGAGAAAAAGGAGGCACTGATTGCCACCACAAATCCGAAATGGCGGTTTTTGAATAATGAGATTTAGGAATTGAACGAAAAGCTAAGTTGAATTTGTCATCCCGAACTTGTGAGGGAACTATCTCAAATGCTCTAAAAATAGATTCTTCACAAGTTCAGAATGACAAAAAATAGTCCTCTGAGAAACCACGTAAATCCATGCCTCACAACTACTTCCTCTACATCACAACTAACCCAATAAGAACCACGATTTACATTGGCGTAACCAACGATTTGCCAACTCGATTGCAATAGCATTTCCACGTAGGGACGTTGCATGCAACGTCCTTACCACAATCAACCAAGCTATTGAACGAGAGAAGGAATTGAAAGGCTGGCGCAGGGAGAAAAAGGAGGCACTGATTGCCACCACAAATCCGAAGTGGCGGTTTTTGAATAGTGAGATTTAGGCGTTTAGTGAGAAGCCGAGTTAAATTTGTCATCCCGAACTTGTGAGGGAACTATCTCAAATGTTCTAAAAATAGATTTCTCCTAAAGTCGAAATGACACTAAAACCAGTCTTTTTCCAAACTCCAAAACTCGTGAATCAACACAACCACTTCCTCTACATCACCACCAACCCAAAAAGAACCACGATTTACATTGGCGTAACCAACGATTTGCCAACCCGATTGCAACAGCATTTCCACGTAGGGACGTTGCATGCAATGTCCTTACCACAGTCAACCAAGCCATTGAGCGAGAAAACCTATTGGAAAGCAGACAAAATTGGCTCATCCGGATTATGCTTACAAACAATTCTTTTAGAGTAATCTAACCGAAAAGAAAACTATCCAAATAAAATTTGAGTTTCCAATTGGATTGAATCCATAAGAATCACTTCCTTTGTGAAATCCAACCTCAACTTTTATCATTAAAGCTAACGGCATTATCTAAAAACTACCTCAATGAAAAACCTCGTTTCCTATATTTTTTTCCTCGCTTCTATTTTACTCTTTTCATGCTCATCCAATCCAGAAAAAGGAAGTACGGATGAAGCCCAGAATAACACCGATTCACTGCAAGATACTTCTCAATCCAACCAAGAGATTTACCCTACCAAAAAAGCAAATTTCTATGCGCATTATCAAGGCACAATCAATGGTACGATTCCAATCCACCTGAATTTGGTGCGGGCCGGAGACAAGATTCGTGGTTATTATTATTACGATAAATTTCAGATTCCCATCAAAATGAGTAGTGGCGAACTGAATGAGGCTACGGGGAAATTCAGCTTCATAGAATACACGCCCACGCAAGAACGGTCGGGAAACGTGGTTGCACAATTCCAAGGCAATAAAATTTCAGGTACTTGGATGGATGCAGACAGTTCACAGCGATTTCCCATGGAATTGGTTCAGAGCATGGATGCCTACTCGCTCCCGATGGAGGTTTTTCATGAAGAAGATATTAGCGCATTGCTAAAAGGGAAAACTAAGGAAACGCCAACGCTTACTTTCATCAGAACGGTTCTGATGCCCGATATGAGCTATGGCGGTTCTGAAAAGGAGTCGATTTACAAAATTTTCGAGTCTTTTTTAGGAGACGATACGAGCGTAATTAGCGGAAACCCTTTTGCCACGATTGAGAAAATGAAAAACCTTTCTGTGGAAGATTACCGAGAAAGCAATCTCAAACTTTATAAGGAAAACCCCGATATGTTCGGAGCAAGCATGGATTGGTCGGAGGTTGCTCATACTTTACCTATTTATAACGACAATGATTTGCTCTCAATCCAGCAAGAATGGTATAGCTACACGGGTGGAGCGCACGGAAACTATGGTGCGAGCAATTATGCCATCAACCTGAAAACAGGTAAAAGAATCAGATTGGCAGATTTATTCCTGAAAACAAGCCAAAGTGAACTTTCCGATATTATAGAACAGAAGATTTTGGAACAGCAAGCTAAATACATTGGCGAACAAACCACCTTGCTAGAGGCAGGTTTCTCTGTGGAGGAAATCAAACCTACAGAGAATTTTTACCTGACCGAAAAGGGAATAGGATTCCACTATTCCCCCTACGAAATTGCGCCTTACGCCATTGGGTCAATTGAGGTATTTATCCCGTTTTCGGATTGCAAGCACTTGATGAAAAAAGATTTTTTGTAGGGAGTTATTTCATCATCGGGTTTTGTAATTCTGAAAACATTCTTTCTCAAGATTCATTCGTCAACAATGAATTTGCTTTCTTCGTTTTTTGGAGGAAGGCTTTGGATTGTATCAAGCCTTTCTTTGAGCCAAGCTAGGCACTTTTCAGCATCTTCTCTATAGATATTACGAATCAAAGTAACAGGACTTTTAGCTTTATCTTCATCAGGATAATCAAACAGCACTCCGAATTCATTTTTGCCTAAATTTTCAACTCGTATGTTTTCGATGTTGGCAATTTCATATTCTTCACAGTCTTTTCGTGGCTGAACAACTAACTTTTTTCTCGTAAAAGCTATCCGCATACTTTCGTAAGGAACGGGAAATAAATAAACTACTATTTTATTGAAGTTTATTTTTAGAGCTAGTCTAGGCAAAAAAGTTTGGCATAGCACCGCTATGGCAAACTTTTTTAACGAAGAATAGGTCAAAAAGAAACGAGATAAAAAGTAGCACTTTATTTAATTTCCGTTCCTAAGGGTTTCCAATGAAGAAAGTAAGAGTTTCCAAGCCCATCAAAGCATAGAGGAACATCTCAATTTCAATCCAATAATCATCTACATAACTAGTAACTTCATTTTCCGAAAGAGCAATAAAACCATAAGTTACTATCATAGAAACTGCCAAAAACAGATATTTTATTAGAACCCTGATTTTGCTTCTTGTGGATAGGTTGGTTCTCAGAACTTTGTTGGTGTAGGAAACCGTATCTAGCTCGTTTGTATGCCTCCTGATTCTTCTCATTTCATCATCAGGTTTGTGAGTTCACTCCAATCAGAATTATTTATCAGTTCTATTCGATAAGTTTTGGCAATAGATTCGAGTTCTTCAAACAGCTTTTTCACAGTTTCTTGCTGATATTTTTTCGGATAAGCATGAATTCCCAAGTCAAGTTCAGTTCCACTTTCCGTATGAAACACAATCACATTATCCCAAATTTCTATCTTTTCAACTTCTAAGATTTTGACTTCTCTTTTGTCAAAATGAATTCTTAATGTTGATATTTTCACTAAATGAAATTGGTAGATGAATCCAAAATCTATTGTGAATGTGAACAACACGAATCCGTAAAATAGAAAATCCCAAAAATTACTCTCGTCCACTGGAAATACAACGGTTGCGATGGCAAGTGGAGCAACCACAAAACCTATTATTCTGAACATTCTGGCAATTCTATCTTTCTGAACGGGAAGTAAATAATACCTCGTCCCAAAAATATCAAAAGCCCAATTTTTACTGAAAGCTAAAATCAGCACAAATAGGAAAGTTACGGATAGAACTATCCAGAATATGATATTTGTAATTGCAATCATATTACAGGGTTTTGTTGATTCATAACCCTCATTTTTTCTTCCAACCAAACAACTGCTTTTTCAGCCTCATGCTTATGAAGATTAATGAGCAATCTTACTTTTTCTTCTTCCGAACCGTAGTTGAAAGCTACTTCATGTTTTCTATTCCCAACATCTTGGATTCGGAGATTTGAAATCAACCTGACCTTATAATAGCCTCTTTCCAATTGAGGCGTTGTAAAAAGGCTATTTCTTGCAAAATGAATTCGAATATTGTTATGAGTTTCTCCAATAATTTTGCTTAAAATGGCTGAAATAAAGAAACAGCCAATAGCAAAAATCCCTGCTGGAGAAGTCAAATCAAATCCTGTAGATTGAAATGGATTTGGATTCTTTTGTTCTAATATGACAATATAGGAAAAGGCAAGAATGATAGGAATAGAACCGAAAATTCTACTAAGCCAAAGTCGCCAACTGTTAGAATTTGAAAGAACTGTCTGAAGATAATTTTCGGTGGTTATAATTGTGTCTAGTCGCTTGCTCATGGTGTTAGGTTTTTGTGTAAATCTAATATCGAAAATTAAATTTACGGAAACAACCAAATGCCAAAAGTTGTTTTACACAAATATTTGAATATCAACTAATTGAATATAGGAGAGAAGGAAAACAAAATATATTCCTAAAAATAATAGGAATATATTTTATGCTTTTGGAGTTCAATCAATATCGCTTCTTCATTTTCAAATTTGCACATCTACACATTTCCAAATCCCTTCAACTCGACTCCCCAATCTCAAAAGCCAAATTCTCTCTCGCCTGATTTTCATATAAATCCCTGAAACGTTCCGTATAGAAAATGCTGGATTTCTCAGAAAAGGATTTCAGCACTTTCTTCCGACCTCTTTTGTATAAAAAACGCGGAACGTGTTTATATTCCGAGCGGATTTCCTGCATATATTCTTGGTAGCGGTCTCTGTCTGCCCCCAAAATAGATAAATCCAAATCCAAGAATAATTCGCAGTCGGGTTCGGTTGAATTGGGAATGTGTTTGGCAGTGGCGAGAATCAGTTTCTCAATCGAATCAATTTGCTCTTTTGTCAGGTTGGAGTGTTCAGAAAGGATTTCCACAGCAAAATCGGCACTCTTTTTCTCATTGTCAGATTTCAGGGAATTGTACACACAATCGTGAAACCAAATGGCGAAAGCGATTTCCGTAGGCTTTTCAAAATCCAAACTCAATTTCTCCCATTTGCTAAACAAATCCTGCAAATGCGTCAGATTATGGTATTTCCGATGCGGTTCTGTGTGCAATTCTACCAATTTGGAGAAGGTGGAGTTTGCTAGTTGGGGAGTTTGGAAATGGGGTTCGGCAGTTTTTTGCCAGATTGGTTTGAGGTTTTTTTCTGTAATCGCAACTTCTGTTTTCATAAAATTTTGTAGAATTAAATCCTTTAACTCCTATCACATCCAAATTTACGCATTTTCTCATTCCTAAATTTCCACATTAACAAATTCCCACATCATCAAATTTCCCCAATCCACTATTTATACTAAATTTGTGCAAGCAAAACTCCCTCCTCGGAGGGTTTTATTATTTAACGGAAGAAAATGTTATATTTCTGTTAGCGAAATTGTTGGTCTCGCTTCTTTAAATCCAATTTCATTTCTTTTTAATTTGCGGATTTCTGTTTTGGAAATGAAATCTGTTTCACTGCGAGCTAAGACCAACAATGGCGAAAATCGTATAGCATCGGCTACCGATTCGTACATCACAATTCGTACATCGTACATCAAAAAATCGTACATCAAAAATAGAATGAAGTATCCAGAATATAAAGCGCAGGATTTTGTAAATGTAGGCGAGAAGATTCTCAAATTTTGGGAGGAAAACCAGATTTTCGAGAAATCAATTAGCGAGCGAGATGCCGAAAACCAATTCGTATTCTATGAAGGACCACCTTCTGCCAACGGAATGCCAGGAATTCATCACGTTTTGGCGCGTGCCATCAAAGACATTTTCTGCCGATACAAAACGCTGAAAGGTTACCAAGTCAAACGAAAAGGCGGTTGGGACACGCACGGTTTGCCTGTGGAGTTGCAAGTAGAAAAAGAGCTTGGAATCACAAAAGAAGACATCGGAACGAAGATTTCCGTAGAAGAATATAACCAGAAATGCCGTGAGGCGGTCATGAAATACACCGATGTATGGAACGACTTGACTCGCAGAATTGGCTATTGGGTAGATTTGGACAATCCGTACGTTACCTACGAACGGGAATATGTGGAAACACTTTGGGCATTGCTCAAAAAACTCTACGATAAAGGCTTAATCTACAAAGGTTACACAGTCCAGCCGTTTTCTCCTGCGGCCGGAACAGGTTTGAGTTCACACGAATTGAACCAGCCAGGCACTTACCAAGATGTAAAAGACACAACCATTGTCGCACAGTTCAAAGTAAAACCCACGGCTCAATCCGATTGGCTTTTTGAGCATGAAGACGATGCCGATGTACGCATTTTGGCATGGACAACCACGCCTTGGACGCTTCCATCCAATGCAGCTTTGGCGGTTGGAGAGGGAATTGATTACAATGTAGTCAGAACTTTCAATCAATATACTTTCGAGCCTGTAACTGTGGTTTTGGCGGAAAAAGTGATGAGTCGCTATTTCAATCCGAAAGCTGAAGAATTAGCTCTTTCTGACTATAAGGAAGGCGATAAACTCATTCCCTACAAGGTCGTTTCGCAGGGGAAAGGCAAAGATTTGGTTGGCGTTCGATACGAACAACTCATGCCTTATGTGCAACCTGATGGCAAAGCTTTCGAGGTAATTGTGGGCGATTTTGTGAACACAGAAGAAGGAACGGGAATCGTGCATATTTCCCCTACGTTTGGAGCGGATGACATGCGAGTTGGACAAAGGGCGGGAATTGCTTCGGTAGTTGTGAAAGACACGACTGGCGCAGAATTCCCACTGGTTGACCGACAAGGAAGGTTCGTGAAAGAAGTGGGAGAATTTGGTGGAAAATATGTAAAAGCAGAATATGAATCTGACGAAACCAGAGCCAATCCCGACTATAAATCTACCGATGTTTTATTGGCAATTAAGCTAAAAACAGACAATAAAGCCTTCAAAGTAGAGAAATACGAGCACAGTTATCCACATTGTTGGCGAACTGACAAACCGATTCTTTATTACCCAATGGAATCTTGGTTCATCAAAACCACCGCAGTCAAAAAGCGAATGATTGAGCTGAACAAAACCATCAATTGGAAACCTGAATCTACTGGAATTGGGCGTTTCGGCAACTGGTTGGAGAATTTGGTGGATTGGAATCTTTCCCGCTCCAGATTCTGGGGAACTCCCTTGCCAATTTGGCGAACGGAAGATGGGAAAGAGGAAATTTGTATTGGTTCAATTAAGGAACTCGACCGTCATGTGCAGAAAGCAATTAAAGCTGGAGTGATGTCGGAGAACTCCAACGTAACCAAAAATGGGAAACTTGCTCCCGATTTCGATTTGCACAGACCTTATGTAGATAGCATCGTTTTCTTGAGCGATTCGGGCAAATTGATGCACCGTGAGCCAGATTTAATAGATGTTTGGTTCGATTCGGGTGCCATGCCTTACGCACAATGGCATTATCCTTTCGAGAATAAAATGGCTTTCAACCAGAGTTTCCCTGCCGATTTCATTGCCGAGGGAGTGGACCAAACACGAGGTTGGTTTTTCACGCTCCACGCTTTGGCTGTGATGCTGGAAGATGATGTGGCTTACAAAAACGTGGTTTCCAATGGATTGGTGCTTGATAAAAAAGGGCAGAAAATGTCCAAACGATTGGGCAATGCAGTTGACCCATTCGAGACAATCAACAATTTTGGCCCAGATGTAACTCGCTGGTACATGATTGAAAACTCCGCTCCGTGGGATAATTTGAAGTTTGACATTAACGGATTGGGCGAAACCCAACGAAAGTTCTTCGGAACACTTTATAATACCTATAATTTCTTTGCCCTATACGCCAATTTAGATGGCTTCACTTTCGAGGAGGAGGAAATTGCTCTCTCGGAGCGCACAGAATTAGACCGATGGATTATCTCCAAACTCCATTCTTTACTGAAAGAAGTGGATGAGTTTTACGATGATTACGAACCCACCAAAGCGGCTCGTGCCATCCAATCTTTTGTGGTAGATGATTTGAGCAATTGGTATGTCAGATTGAACAGAAAAAGATTCTGGAAATCTGACTCCAACCAAGACAAGCAAGCGGCTTACCAAACTTTGTACACTTGCCTTTCGCATGTGGCAAAAATGATGTCTCCGATTGCCCCATTCTACGCAGAGCAAATTTTCCAAGATTTGAACTCGGTTACAGAAAAATATGAGCCAGAATCGGTTCACTTGACTCTATTCCCAGTTCCGAACGAAGAAGCAATTGATTTGGAGCTGGAAGAGCGCATGAAATTGGCTCAAACTGCATCGTCTTTGGTGCATTCCATCCGAAAAGCGGAGAGAATTAAAGTGCGTCAGCCATTGAGCAGAATCTTGATTCCGAGTGCAGATAAGCAACAAGTGGAGCGAATCAGAGCTGTGGAGGAAATCATCAAGTCGGAAGTGAACATCAAAAAGGTAGAATACATTGACGATGATTCCAATGTGGTGGTAAAGAAAATTAAGCCAAATTTCCGAAAACTGGGGCAATCTCATGGCAAAAACATGAAACCAATTACCCAACTCATCAATAATTTCACAAAGGAAGACATCGCTAAGATTGAGCGGGAAAACCAGTTCCCAATCGAAGTAGATGGCAACCAAATCATGTTGACTTTAGAAGATGTGGAAATCCTTTCGGAAGACGTTCCTGGTTGGTCGGTAGCGAAAGACAATGGTTTGACTGTTGCCTTAGATGTTACTCTGACCGAAGAATTGAAAGAGGAAGGAATTGCCCGAGATATTGTCAACCGAGTGCAGAATATCCGAAAAGATATGGGCTTAGATGTGCAGGACAAAATCGTAATTAAAGCTCAAAAAGGCGAGGAAATCTTGAATAATGCACTTGCTAAATACACTGAATACATTCAAACCGAAACTCAAGCAACTGATTTGCAAACGGTAGATGTTGTGGAAAACGGAACGGTTGTGGAATTAGATGATTTTGAAGTGATTTTAGGAGTAGATTTATTAGACTATGAAAATCAACAAGTTTAGTGAAATGCTGGCAGCGGTTGCAAACCCTGCCAGACGTTGAACGGATTACATGAGAAAAGCCTTCGATTGATTTCGGAGGCTTTTTCTGTAGTAAAGTGGTCAATCCAAAGAAAAATCTGTCAGCCGCAACGACTCGGAGAGTCGTTGTACGGAATGATTTTGTTTTAGTACCTCGACTCTCCCGAGTCGAGCAAGTGAGATAAAGACCTTTGATATTTAACAATTCGCCATAACCTTGCTATATTTGAGATAGAAATTTATTACAGGAAACCATGAGAATAGAACGTATCCATATCAAAGGTCTTTTCGGAATGTTTGAACACGATATTCGGCTCAACAAAGAAGAGCGAATTACCGTGATTTATGGCATGAACGGAATTGGGAAAACAATGATTTTTCGGATTTTGGATAAGTTTTTTGGAAGAAATTTTTCTAATCTATTTGAATATAATTATGAGCAAATAGATATTTATCTCACTGAAGATAAAGTATCTAAGATAGAAATTATTAATAGCAAAAATGAATTAAAAATATCATGTATAGATGAATCAGAAAAAATCATTGACATCTTTTCTTTTTCTAAAAAAGGAGAATCGCTTAGGAAAAAATTATATAAGTTTTTAGAAAATAGCCTTTCAATCGTCAAAAAGGGAGATGTTTTTTACAAAAAATATGATAATGAAATTTTGCCGTTTAATGAAGTAGCAAAGTGTATAGAAGAATATACAGAAAAGAATTTTCAGTTTAAAGAAAATCACTCAGTAGAGAAGCATGTAGATTATGAAAGAAAAAGAAACAAAGTTATTAGAATTACTAATCAGATAAGAATATATTTTATTGAGACACAAAGACTTTCAAGGTTGGTAAGTATAAAACTACCTGAAGAGGTTGAGAAGAATACTTCAAAAAAAATACAAGAAATAAGTATCGTAGAGGAATGTTCAAGCAGGCTGTCTGATATGATTAAAGGAATGCATTCGGAGTATGCAAAACTCTCTGAAAATTTTGAGCTTTCTCTTGGTAAAAGGCTAATGAATAATGAAGTAACGACATTTTTAGACGAAAAAGAACTTAAAGAACAAAGTGCTATATTAGAAAAAAGACGTGAAGAATTGAATTCTGTTGGACTATTCGAGAGCAATCATGACGATTTGTTGATAATACCTAATGAGATTGATAGCTTGAGTCTTGCTGTCTTATCGGTAAACATTCAAGACATGAAGAGTAAGCTCAAAATATTTGATGACATATACAAAAAGCTGTTTTTATTTATAAAAATCATAAACGAAAGACGATTTTCTTATAAAAAGTTATCAATTCATCCTCAAATGGGCTTTATTTTTACAAACGATAATGGAGTAAAGATAAAGTCATCAGAACTTTCTTCAGGAGAACAACATGAACTCATTTTGATATATAAGCTCCTTTTTGAAGTCCCAGAAAACTCCCTTGTCCTTATAGATGAACCAGAAATATCTCTCCATGTAGCTTGGCAGAAAAAGTTTTTAGATGATTTGAGAGAAATAATCGCAATCAGAAAATTTGATGTAATGGTTTCCACACATTCGCCATCAATTATCAATGGAGAATGGGATTTGGCAATAGGTCTAGGTAAAGAAAAAGAAGAATATGCCTAATTATGACATGCGTGATGATTTAGACAAAAGAGATTATGCTGGCGAAATCATCTTTTGGGAGAAATCAAGAAAAAGCGGAGAAGTCGCCATTGCCGTTGAATCCAAATCTGATGAGCGATTTTACCAGAAGTTCTTTCATGATGAAACAGAATTCTTCTCTGTAGATGGTTTTGAGAATGTGATTGATTCCGTTGAAAAAGCCAACAAGCAAATCGAAGGCGTAATCGGAATCATTGATTCCGACTTTCGGCATTTCACAGAAGAACAGCTTCCCGAAAATATCTTTCAGACCGATGCGCATGATATTGAAATGCAAATGGTTGATTCTGCGGTTTGGGAGAATTTCTACTCGGAACATTTCCCAAAGAAAAAGAAAGATGGAATCTCTGCCAATGATTTCCTGAAAAACCTACTCGAAAAACTCAAACCATTGGCTTGTATGCGCTATCTGAATCATACCGAAAAACTAGGTTTGACATTCCGAAAGCGAACCAAAGTGCAGAACACATTCATCTATTTGAAATATGCGAGGTTCTTCGATGTGAAAACGTTGGAGATGAATGTCTCGGAAATGCTGAAAAAAGTGGAGGACAAATCTTCCAAAATCAGCTTTTTCAAAAATAACCCAAATCACTTAGAGCAATTCAGTCAACTACTTTCCCAAAACTTCAACCTAATTAAATTCTCCAACGGACATGATTTGATGAATGTGCTGGTTTTGTTAATCAACTCCAAACCAAAGGAAACTGCCGATAGCTTAACTAAGCAACTCATAATCGCCTACCGAAAAGAGGATTTTGAGCAAACAGAACTACATTCGCAACTTGAAAAATGGAACGATGAGCAAGAAGAGTTTAGCTTATTCTAAATCCAACCAACCACAACCCACTCCAACCAAATAAAAAACTATTGGCAGAAAAGACAAACTAAGGAACGGAAATTAAATAAAGTGCTACTTTTTATCTCGTTTCTTTTTGGTCCGGGACACGCTGTCTATTCTTCGTTAAAAAAGTTTGCCATAGCGGTGCTATGCCAAACTTTTTTGTCCCAGGCGAACCGCTAGACTAGCTCTAAAAATAAACTTCAATAAAATAGTAGTTTATTTATTTCCCGTTCCTAAATTCCCAAGAAATCAGAGTCGTAATGGTTTTATTGGCTTTCTATTTTTCTATTTCCTTACCCAAGACGCATAGTTTTCTGAGTGGATGATTTGGTACTCGGCATCTGGATAGTTATTGCTCCAGCCTTTTGGCTCTCTACTTTTTCTTTTTGCGTTCCATTTGAACTCATAGCCGTAAAGTTGCCCTCCACGTTCTTCAATCCAGTCTATTTCCTGTTGGTCGTAAGTTCTCCAGAAATAGTTATTCACAATCATTCCACTGTATTGCTGGTGCTTGATTCGCTCGCTGATAATATAATTCTCCCACAATTCCCCTACATCGTTTCGCAATTCTATCTCGTTGAGGTTGGCAATTAGCATGTTCCTAATTCCATTGTCGAAAAAATACCATTTGCTGTTTTTTGTAATTTCCTTCCTGAGATTCCTGCTGAAACCGCCCACTCTATGTATGATGAATACTTTAGACAATAAATCTAAATATTTAGTTACCGTATTCCCACTCATGCCCAATTGCCGACCTAGCTCCGTGGTGGAAACCAAGTTGCCGACTTGAAAGGCTAGTAACCTCAGCAGTTTGATTATTTTATCTGAGTTTTTTATGTTCTCAAAAGCCAGAATATCTTTGAGGAGGTAGGAGTTAATCAATTCATTTAAATACCTATTCTTTTGCGATTTATTTTTCAATTGCATGAGTTCAGGGTAATTCCCGTAAATGAGCCGTTCTCTCAACTTGTCTTTTCTAATAAGTATAGGTTGTATTTGGTCGTACTCTCGCTCTGATAAAGCATACAATTTGAAAGTATATTTTCTGCCAGTAAGTGGTTCTCCTGTGTAGTTTTCAACATCGAAGGCAGAAGAGCCCGTGATGAGTATTCTAACTCCGTCAATCTCATCTACCATCAATTTAAGCGAGTTGCCAATGTCAGGGATTTTCTGCGCTTCATCAATTACCAAAAAAAGGTTGCCATCTAAGAGTTGCCTGAAATTTTCTACGCTTCTTCTCGTAAACAGTTCTCTAGTTGAAATGTCTTCTCCATTCAGCAATAAATAAGGTTCAGTAGTCTCATTTAATATTTGCCGAATCAAGACTGTTTTCCCCACTCTTCTTGGACCCAATAGAACTACTACTTTATTGGGAATCAGATAGTCAGTAATCTGCTTTTTGATTGCTCTCTCTAAATACTGCATACAAAGTTTTTTAATTGCGCTAATTTACGTAAATTAGCGCAATTAAAAAACTTTATTAGTTAGAAATTGACATCTCGTAAAGTAGATAATGAAGTTTAAGCTACTCTTTTCACTCAAAATCTTGGAATCTCCCAATATTTTCCGAACTTTCATCCTTTTCTTACAAAAAACAAAGCCACCCACTCCAACCAAATGAAAAAAATAATTGGCAAAAGAGATAAAGCAGATTTCCCCGAATTGATGCTGACCGATATTGAGCTGAAAGTAGATACGGGCGCATATACTTCTTCCATTCATTGCCATCATATTGAGGAAGTGGAAATTGAAGGCGTGAAATACGTCAAATTTCTTTTGCTCGACCCTTCGCATCCAGAATACAACGAGAAGGAATTTAAAACCAAGAATTATAAAGAAAAATTGGTCAAAAGTTCCAATGGGGTAGCTGAAAGCAGGTATATTGTAACCACAATCATTCACATTTTTGGCGAGGATTACCCAATCGAACTCTCTTTGAGCGAAAGAAGTGAGATGAAATACCCAATTCTGATTGGCAGAAAATTGCTAAATGGAAATTTCATTGTAGATACTTCCAAAAACAACTTATCTTACAAGCTGAAAATCAGACAATAGACAAAAAGATATTAGATGTAAGACAAAAACTTCTATTTAACCCCAATTATGAGTTGTGTATTTGATAAGTACAATTATTGATTGGGGAGATTAAGACAGGGTGGTCTGGCCATGAAGAATTAAAAATGACTTAAGTAATTGTTAATCAGTAAATTATGTTATTTTATTTAGCCAAACTATTGACATACGGTTTTTAATTAAATCAAAAAATAGTGCAATATATTAAATCTTAATTTTTGACCACACTAAAAAAATTATAGTTAACCTACTGATAATCAATTTTTTAAACTCATTATTCGGGTATTTAATACGTAAGAAATTCTAATTATCTAAATCAAGAGTCGAACATCCTTTATACTTCATAAAAAAATCCGTTTCTATAACAGAGTGCATTTAATCCAATCAAAAGTAAACTATGAAAATTGCCATTCTTTCTCGAAATTCAAAACTCTACTCTACAAGCCGACTGGTGGAAGCCGCCAAAAAGAAAGGACATGAGGCAGTTGTGATTGACCATTTGCATTGCAACATTGAGATTGAAAGAAAAAAACCAAAAATATTCTATAAAGGAGCTTATTTGGAAGGAATTGATGCCGTAATTCCCAGAATTGGCGCATCGGTTACTTTTTACGGAACAGCTGTAGTTCGGCAGTTCGAGATGATGAAGATTTTCACTGCCGTGGAATCGCAAGCATTGGTGCGGTCGAGAGATAAATTGAGAAGCTTGCAAGTGCTTTCCCGTGCTGGAGTGGGCTTGCCGAAAACGATTTTCAGCAACTATACTAAAGATTCAGAACAATTGGTAGATGCAATCGGTGGCGCACCGCTGATTATCAAATTGTTGGAAGGAACTCAGGGATTGGGAGTCGTTTTAGCTGAAACAAAAAACGCGGCTACTTCCATTTTGGAAGCCTTCAACGGGCTGAAAGCCAGAGTAATAGCGCAAGAATTTATTAAAGAAGCTGGTGGAGCTGACATTCGTGCCTTCGTGGTAGATGGCGTGGTAGTTGGGGCTATGAAAAGACAAGGGAAAGAAGGCGAATTTCGCTCGAACTTGCATCGTGGCGGAAGCGCAAACATCATTGAACTTTCTGATGAAGAGGAAACTACCGCCCTGAAAGCGGCCAGAGCAATGGGTTTAGGCGTAGCTGGAGTTGATATGTTGCAATCTTCAAAAGGACCTTTGGTTTTGGAAGTCAATTCTTCGCCAGGTTTAGAAGGAATTGAAACGGCAACCAAAAAAGATATTGCCAGAGAAATTATCAGATATATTGAACGTAATGTGGAGTAGTTGATGTACGAGTTACGATGTACGATTTTTAAGAAAAATTCGGCATTCACAGCAATTGGATTTCATTACTTTGAATTGATGAAATCCAATTTTTATACTAAGTAGTTATTGTTAAATGCTTTCCTATTTCAAGCCTTTCAATTATTTGATAATCAATTACTTATGCAACTTGCCGTTGTTGGTCTTAGCAGTAAAATCTACCAGTTTCATATTTAGAATAGGCATGATAATTTGTAATAAGCGTAGGTAAAAAATCTAATTGCGAGACCAACAACCATTATTAAAAAAAATAACGACTAATTAAGCTGATTTATGGATTAAAAATGCTCAAATTAGATGCGGTTGCCCTGACTCGTTCCTAAGTAGTTATTGTTAAATGCTTTCCTATTTCAAGCCTTTCAATTATTTGATAATCAATTACTTATGCAACTTTGGACTAACGACTTAAGACTTTGTACTACTCACACACTCATTGACCCATGGCAGGAAAAGTTTTTGAAATATTAGGCAAGAAAATTCCTTTAGGAGAAAGTGCCTTTTTGGAGTTGGAAGTCGCCAAACTACACACAAGAAATACGCTCAAAATTCCGATAATTGTGGAGCGTGCTGAAGAGCCTGGGCCAACTCTTTTGTTGATGGGTGGAGTGCATGGAGACGAAGTGAATGGTGTGGCAATTGTTCGAGATATTATCAAGAAAGATTACCATCATCCGAAAAAAGGAACGATTATTTGCATTCCCGTTTTCAATGTGTTCGGCTATTTGAACCTTTCTAGGGAATTTCCTGATGGGAGAGATTTGAACCGAGTTTTCCCGGGTTCGGCAGGTGGTTCATTGGCGAGCCAGTTTGCCTACAAGTTTACCAAAGAAATTGCGCCCTTGGCAGATTACGTGATTGATTTCCATACGGGTGGAGGCGAAAGAGACAATATAGCGCAAATCCGTTGCCCTTTTGGCGATGAAAAAGCCTTTAAACTCGCCAAGATATTTGGTGCGCCCTTTACAATTCACTCGGCCTGCATATCCAAATCGGTAAGGGAAACGCTCACGAAAATGGGGAAAACAGTATTGCTTTTCGAAGGAGGAAAATCCAACCAAATTGACGAAGAAGTAATTCAATACGGCATTTCAGGTGTTTTAAATGTAATGAAACATCTAGGATTGAGAGACGGAAACATTAGAAGAAGAGAAACAATTTGCGTTACAAAATCTAAGTGGATTCGTGCGCCATCCTCGGGAATGCTTCGATTGAAGTCTGGAAATGGCGGTTGGGTCAAAAAGAAAGAACTTCTAGCGGTTGTGACTGATTCTTATGGAGATTTTGAAAAAAGAATTCTTGCTCCTTTCGACTGCCATATCGTTTGCACAAACACCACATCAATTGTCAACAAAGGCGATGCACTTTTTCACGTAAGCGTAGAAACGAAAGAATAGGAAACAGTACAAAGTCCGAAGTCTCTAGTGCAAAGTTGAGTTCAACCATTATAAACAGCAATTATTTGGTAATTCATGTTACGCAACTACCAAGAAATCTGTCTGTCAAGCCCATTTCCGTAGAGTAGGGTTTGCAATCGCACGGGCGACCCCGCCCTACTCTACGGAAATGGAAAAACTTATGTGAAGCTGTTTTGTAGTCAGAATATGCTTATTGCGCAACATGAGTGAGTAAAGCAAGAAAAGCCCATGTTTTACGAATATTCTTAAAACATGGGCTTTTCTTGCTTTGGACTTTGGACTAAAATCTACCGACTCTTACTCGTCTTCATCTTCCGCAAAAATCTCGGCACTTCCTTCAAACTCTGATTTCAGAATATCTTCCCTGCCAATCCAGTATTCAGAAGTAACAATTTGGAATTGATTTCCACCTTTCTTCTCCATTTTCCAAATAATTTGCTCCGCTTCTGGGAAAGCAACTTTATTCGCCAAGTGGCCATCGAAAAGCCTGACAATTACGTTGTGTCCATCGAAGGTTGGGAGGAATGCTTTGAGAATAATTTCCTCATCAATCTCAACATCCTTTCCAGTTTTTTCGGCCATTTCAAAATCAATCACACAAGCGTGAGCATTGGGGAATTTGCCGTTGTAGGCTTTACGAAGTAACTGATTGATGTTGTAGAGTTCGTGGTGCAAGGCAATATCTGCAAATTCCTCAGAAATTTTGTCGAGCAACATCTCGTTGGAAATCTGGTCAATTTGCCCTTCGTTCAGGGAATCGCCCAAACGGTAGTTCAGCAAAATTACCGCAGACTCTTCTGGCTCATTCTCCGTGATTGCCATAAAAAGGTAATCTTTCAGTTCCGCATCGGAAATGGAACTTGGGTCTTGCCCGAATAAATCCAACAATTGCCTATAATCCTCATTACTCCAAGCATTCGGAATTTCATCTACCAATTCTACTTTATTTATTTTGATATTATATTTCATGCTTTTTGAATTTAGGTTCTATTTCAACCAAGCAAAATTGCATCGGTTGGTGTTGAGCGACTGAACGGAAATGGTGGGAATTGGTTGTTATTTGACTGATGGAAATTGGGGATTTCCCTCCGAGACCACCCAACTCCGTTGCGGAACTGAAGCGGATGGCAATTGATTTTTAAAGTGACAAAATCCCCAAACCAATTTTAATTGAGCATAACTCCATAAGTCTCCGCAATCTTCTTTCTTTTCACTTTCAAGTAACTGATTTTCATATAAATTGGCTTTGACGGAAGTCCTTTTCGACTCACTTTTTGTTCGGCAATCTTCTCCACCACTTCCATCCCCTTGAGAACCTTTCCGAAAACGGTGTATTCCCCATTCAAATGATGCGCCCCGTTTTCGGCTTCTACAACATAGAATTGCGAACCGCTCGATTCCCTAGTCGGATTGTTATCTGGCATTCTGGCCGCTCCAATCATTCCTTTATCATGTTTGAGTTCCTCTACAATTTCCGCTTTTATATGGTAGCCTGGTCCGCCCAATCCGAGTTCTCCTTCCCCATTTGGCTTTGAATTTGGGTCTCCACCCTGAATCATAAAATTATCCAATACTCTATGAAAAGTTGTGCTGTCGTAAAATCCAGCCTGAACAAGATTTAGGAAATTCTCTTTGTGTTTCGGAGTTTCATCGAAAAGAAGCATTTGGAATTCGCCATATTCGGTGGAAACAGTAAATATGTAATCAAATTTTGACTGTTTCTGGGTAGGAACTTTCGAGCAAGAGAAAGCAAAAATAGAGATGAAGAGAATATTAAAAATAATGTTTTTCATTTGGATATAAATGCTTTTGTTCAATTTATGTTTTTGTAAAGGATTGATTTTCAGTAAACTAATTTGCTATGGGATTTGCCATCCGGCATCTTAGTATATGACAAAGAATAGGTAAATCCCTCGGAGTAGTCCAAAAAGACTCTCCGAATGGTTGAACGGTTAGGCAAAAAGCACAAAAGAAAAAATAGCATGTCTTAGATTCGACTTTCTATTTCATACTTGTGCCTAATCTCCACTCCTCTAAAAATCATCTTCCCGTTTCTTATTTTTCTTCTCAACCTCTTCGTCTGAACCCATGAGCGAGACAAAAAGCACAAACGAAAGTGCAATGGCAATTAGAAACTGAATGAGACTGATATAAGGGATTCCCGTTACGGCTTCTCTTGGCAGGCTGGAAGTTACCGTGATTGAGCCAGAAAGCGTAAGTGCAGCAATGATGATGGCAAACACAAATTTATTTGTCGCCACATCTATTTTTCGCATGAAAACATCAAAACCCCGATGCTCAATTTGCAGTAAGATTTTGCCATTCCGAATTTTCCTAAGAATAGAGCGCAGTTCGAGTGGCAAAGTGTACATTAAACTTGCAAATTGATTGCCCGCATAAAATAATTCAACGCCAATATTTTCCAAAGAAAACTGTTCTTTCAGGATTTTCAGACCATAAGGCTTGATGTAGTCAAAGGCATTGAATTCTGGGTGGACAATCTTTCCGATTCCATCCAAGATAGCCAAAGCTCTGAGAATAAGGAATATAGAGCCTGGAACTCTGATTTTGTATTTGAAAATAATTGCTTGCAAGCGTTGCGACATTTCCGCCACGCTCAACTCTTCCACATCCAATCGGGAGAAATCGCTGATGAACTCGTTTAAATCCTGTTCGAGCGCAGTCATGTTTTCAATTTCCCCTTCTATGGCAAGTTTTCGGAAGTTGAGCGCCATTCCACGGGCGTTTTGTTGCGCCATGCTGAGGAAAATACCCGCCAAGGCAAATTTGTCTTGTTGCATCAGCCTGCCCACCATCCCGAAATCTATCAGAATAATTTTACCATCGGGGCGCACCAAAACGTTTCCAGGGTGCGGATCGGCATGGAAATAGCCTTCCTCAAAAATCTGGCGCAAATAAACATCCAAACCCTTTTCAGCAATTTTCCTTGGGTCGAGTCCCCATTCTATGAGCCGTTTTACGTCAGTTATTTTGCAACCGCTGACAAACTCCATAATCAGAACTCGCTCGGTGGAAAGATTTTTGTATGGTTTTGGAACTACAAAATCGGGGTCATTTTTATACACATTCCTGAACTGCTCCAAATTTCTGGCTTCGTTCAGAAAGTCTAATTCCTTTAGAATACTTTTCTCAAAAGCTTTCACAATATCCATCGGGTTGCTGATTCCGATACGCTCCAAATATTCCCCGCCACGCCTTACAATGATTTTCAGAATGTCCAAATCTGCCTCAATCATTTGTCTGATATTCGGGCGTTGCACTTTTACAACTACTTCTTCGCCCGTATTCAGTTTTGCTCGGTGAACTTGCCCAATAGACGCTGAACCAAGTGGAATTGGGTCGAAAAAGCTGAACATTTTATCAACAGGATGTCCCAATTCCAACTCCACAATTGCCTTTATCTTTTCTGTTTTGAAAGGTTGCGCATGGCTTTGGAGTTTTTGGAATTCAGCAATAATCACTTCGGAAACCACATCGGGGCGGTTGCTGAGCAATTGGGCTAGTTTCACGTAAGTACCGCCAATTTCCTCAATTGCCATGCGGATTCGCTCTTCCCGAGTGTACTCGAAAATGGAACGGTCTTTCCGAGTCCACGCCAACCGGGTTTGCTCAGGAACGAGTTTTCTGATGGGAGTTTCCACGGCAAACTCCTCAAACCCATACTTTGCCAATACCTGAATTACTTCACGCAGGCGTTTGATGTTTTTTATGGGCTGGTCAAAAATCATTTTTTGGAGTCATCTATTTGGAAATGGCAAAGATAGAGAATGAAAGTGGGAATTGATAAGTGCAAGTGCAAAATAGAAAAATAGCAAGAAAGTAAATTAAGGTACTGAAAATCAAATTCTTAATAAAACATATACTGATTCAATAGCCTTGCTATTTCCCCATCCAGATAAAACCAAAAAAAACCATTTCGCAGTTTTAGAAACACGAAATGGCTTTGAATGATAACTTTTTTTGATTACACTCCTAAAATCTTGGCATCTACACGGAAAGTCGTGTTTACACCAATTTTGTATTCTTCGTTAATTACTTCATCAGTTGTTACTTCAGATTTAATTGAGAAGCTGTCTTTCAGTAAGTAATCCTTCAATTCCACATTGTCAATTACCAATTCCAAGGTCGTTTCTGAACCCGAAATTTCTGATTTGGAAGCGATTTGCTTATCAGGCAAACCATCAGCGGAAATAGACAATTTGACGGATTTTAAGAAGCTGAAATCTTCTCCTGAGGGCATTTCTATGTCCAAAGTAAGGCTTTTTAGCTTGATGGATTCTACCAAATCCTTCCGAGTATTGTTGTTTTCAAACCTCGTTTCGGCATTTGTAGTGATATCTGGAGTTGAAATTACAGGCAACACACCAATTAGGGGCGTTGCTGAAACGGTAAAAGATGATTTGTAATCTAAATCAAATTTGGTCAATTCGTCCACTTCATCGCAACCATTAAATATGAAAAGTGTAACAAGTGCCAAAATAACTATTGATATTCTCGATGATTTCATTGTTTCTAAATTTTGTTTGCCTTTTAAAACGCTATCTATTCAACTTTTGTTATCGCTTCCAAATTAGCCAAGCTTTCTCTGCTTGCAAATGCAACATTTCCAAGCCATTCTTGACTTTTGCGCCTTGTTCGCTTCCCAGTTTCATGAATTTCGTTTCGGTCGGATTATACACCAAATCGAACAGGAAATGCTTTTCTGAAACGGCCGAATAGGGGATTTTTGGTGCTTCTTCTGTGTTTGGCGACATTCCCAAAGGCGTGGTATTTATGATAAGCTGGTTGGATTTTATTACTTCTGAAGTGATTTCTGCATAGGTAAAATCCGCTTTTGAAGTATCTCTGGAAACCGTGGAAAACTCAATTCCCACGTCATCCAACGCCACGCAAACTGCTTTGGAAGCTCCTCCAGTGCCTAAAACCAAGGCCTTCAAATCCTGTCTGTCTCCAATGAAACCCATCAAAGATTCTATAAACCCAAAATAGTCGGAATTATGTCCCGTCAAGTTTCCGTTCTTCTCTAGCTTAATTACATTTACTGCACCAATTCGTTGCGCAATCTCGCTCAATTCAGTCAAATAAGGAATGACTGCTTGCTTGTAGGGAATAGTTACATTCAATCCTCTCAAATCTACTTGCCGAGATAAGAGTTTTGGGAATTCGGCAATAGTTGCCAACTCAAATAAATCGTAGCTAGATTTTGGAATGTTTTCCTTCTCGAATTTTTCCGTAAAATATGTTTTGGAGAATGAATGTCCGAGTTTTTTTCCAATGAGTCCGTATTTTCTTGGCATAAGTGTAAGTGGGAAATAGTGAGATGGTAAGATAAGTTCAAGTACAAAATAGAAAGGTAATGTAGTAAAGTAAAAAATGAAAATCATGCAAGCACAAACTAAACTCTATTTTAGATTGGTATAATAATGGTTTTGCAATAGATTTGAAATTATAGTCTCACAAAATACATATTATGCGTTCTTTTTTCTTTTCTCCTTTCTCTTTTCTCAATCCTGCGAGAAAGCTTTTTCATACTATTATACATTTCAAAAGTATGAAACCTCGGCAGCGGTTGAAAACCCTGCCGAAGGTTGGTTTCAAGCTCGTTCAACGTCTGGCAGGACCTGCGGACTCTGCCAGCGATTCACTTTTGTATAGTAGCATGAAGATTTTTTTCGTATTTCCCATCATTTTCCTACTTGCTTCTTGCCAAGAAAAAGCCATTTACAATCAATATGTAGATTTAGATGAGGAAGGTTGGAAGTTGGACTCTCTGATTGACTTTGAGTTTGAAATTGAGAATTCTTCCAAACCTGTCAATTTATTTTACAATATCAGAAATGATGTTTCCTATCCATTCTACAATCTGTACGTGAAATATGAATTGACGGACCAAAATGGGGAAATAGTCCGTTCCAATATGCACGAGGCAAATTTGATGGATCCGACCACGGGCGCACCAATCGGAACTGGGGAAAGCTTATTCGACAATCAGATTTTATTGTTGAAAAATTTCCAATTTCCTGAATCTGGCAACTACAAATTCTCAATCAAACAATATATGAGAGAGGAGAAAATAGACGGGATTTGGGCAGTCGGATTGACAATTAGGGAAGTTGGAGAGTGAGAAAAAATTGGCGAGTTGGCGAAGGTGTGAATTGGCGAATTGAAAAAAATAAGAAGAAAGAGATTTCAACTCTAACGAGACCAAATCTATAAATAGCGTTTAATGAATGATTAGAAAATTCCTGTCAAGATTTATAACAATGGTTTAGGAAAGCAAAAAGTCCCCACAACAAAATTGTGGGGACTTTTCATATATTCATTTCTGCATCAAACTTATTGCTTCATAAATCTTTTTGAGGCAAAACCAGCATCAGTTCTTACTGTCAGGATATAAATTCCTGCTGGCAATTCGGAGATATTGATTGGTTGCTCCAAATTGTTCGATTTCTTAACAAGCTCCATGTTCATCAGGCTTTTGCCAACTAAATCGGTTACGTTCAACTCAACTACTCCCTGAATATCATTCTCCATTCTGAAACCTAGTTGCGCATTGGCAGGGTTAGGGTACATTTGGATTGATGATTTCAAGCTTTCATTCTCGTTTGCCAAAGGTTCGCTGATAGTTGCTTCGTTCGAGTAATCGGAAGAACTTCCGCTCACTATAGATTCAACCTTGTAGGTTGATTTTACTCGATAAGTGTAAATATTGCCTACTGAAACGCCATTATCTATATAGCTAGGAAAGTTTCTTACAGCAATAACTGCATATTCGGATGTCGCTGTTTTTCTTTCTACTACAAACTCAAAGCCCTCACCTTCTGGATTATTATCAGTCCAGCTCAACCTTACAGACAAGCCATCTGTCTCTGCTACCAGACTTGAAGGCGCAACTGCCTCTATATTTTTTGCTTCGGGAGCAACATCTGGAAAGTCAAAGTCTGTGAAGACAGCAAACTCTCCTGGCTCTAAAGTAACAGTCATGTTCACATCAGAAACCTCAAAAGAACTGTTGGAGTAATGATTATACCAAGTTCCCGTATGGTGGAATCCTGGCGTGAAAGTTCGTGGATTTACATCCATATTTGCCAAAACCAATGCGTTCGACTGCTCGGCAGTAGTAGGATTGTCCGTGTAATTATTTGCGGTAAGTTTCACA
The DNA here is from genome assembly GCA_963729615.1 of uncultured Cytophagales bacterium. Classification (GTDB taxonomy): domain Bacteria; phylum Bacteroidota; class Bacteroidia; order Cytophagales; family Flammeovirgaceae; genus JBLIFI01. The sequence goes on along the minus strand of CAVSOI010000003.1, from coordinate 71,978 downwards.
AGTTTCGCCAAATCATTTCCAAGCTGGCTTCCTCCAATATTGTCAATTCTGCTTGCGGAGAATAATCCATGCTCGGTTTTGAGTTTGTGAATCTCAGCCATTTGGTAGTAAAGTCGTTTTCTAGGAGTTTGTGCAAAGTAATCTACTGGCACGGGTTTGTTTCCTGTTCTACAACCTTCACTAATGCTGCCATCAAAATCGCAATAGTTGATGCTGTAATCGTAGCCGAGTTCTCCGAATTGCCAAAGCATTTTGGGTCCTGGCACAGCCATCAGAATTGCATTTGCAGCCGCTACTCTTTCCAAAGCAGTTACTGTGTCTTTCACATCATAACTTCCGCTAGAACCTCCAAATTGTAGTGCATCAACCATGAGCCTTTCCTCATCATGGCTTTCGGCATAGCCTACGAAGTTGGGGAAATTCCATCCTCGGTTCTTATAATCAAGCCTAGATATATCTGAATTGTTAGAGAAGCCTAATACGTTTTGTTTGAATTGGCTGTGCATAATTCCCCAAGTCATCATGCCATAATTACCCAACTCTCTTTCTTCTTGATCTCTGCCTAAATGCTCTAAAATCACATAAGCACTGTTATCTACCGTTCTGATTTCATCATACATTCTTTTGAGCGTGCTAATTCTGCCAGCATCGTAGGCATCCCAAACGGATTGGTTTCCCAAACTATTAGTTTGAGTAAATCCTTTAGAGAGGTCAAATCTGTAGCCATCCATTTTATATTCCTCCAGCCAAAATTTGTTGGCATCGTCCAAGTATTTTCTGGTATCTAAAGATTCATGGTTGAAATCATAAAATACATTGAAAGGGTGTCTCGCCACTTGGTTGAAATATGGATTCTCGGCAGAAATGGCGAAATCTCCACCAGGGACTTGGTTTGACCACATCCAAGCATAAGGGAAACGCTGATCTGATTGGTTGAATACTACATCCAAAATGACGGCTATTCCTCTACTATGACATTTATCTATAAATTCTTTCAACTTATATTCTGTTCCGTAAGCCTTATCTGGCGCCATGTAGTAATTAGGGTTGTAACCCCAAGATTCATTGCCGGAGAACTCCGTAACAGGCATTAACTCAATGGCATTGATGCCAAGGCTTTCTAAATAATCCAATGAGTCAATTACTTTTTGGTAGTTCCCATCTATGGAGAAATCTCTTACCAGCAATTCATAAACCACCAAATCTTCTGAGGCTGGGCGCACGTAATTCGTGGTTTGCCAAACATATTCTGGCTTATTTGTCTGCAATACAGAAACATATTCTCCATTTGCTTTTGCGGGATATTCCTTCAGGTTCGGATAGGTGTCATCTGGAATCCACTTATCTAGTGGATGCAAAAGTTTTTCGGAGTAGGGGTCTCCAACAATTATTCCCTCATCAATGTAATATTGGAAGGCATATTCCTCGCCAGCAGTCAATCCGCCAATCGGAATCCAGAACATATTTTGTGCGACATCTCTTTTAGCTTGATACTTTGAATCTAATAGCCAGTCTGAAAATCTCCCCAAGCAAAAACAGTTTGTTTAAATGGAGCATAGAGTACTAAAATTACAGAATCATCAGCAATGTAATTGATTCCATTAGTAAGGTTTGCAGGTAATGCTTCTTCAATGGTTGGAGGAATGATAATGTAATTGAATGTATCATACTTGCTTTCCGAACCAAAATCTCCTTCCACAACCACTTGGTAGCTACCGAAATCGGAACTAGCAGTTAGTGTATAATCTAGGGTGGTTGCGCCAGTTGCAGTTGTTTTTTCAACGCCATTTTCTGTAATGGTGATATCAGCAGTTGCAGAAGCAGTCACTTTTATAGGAATAGCCTCGCCTTTATCTACTGCTAGCCCTCTTGCATTTGGCTCGTCAAACCTGATTGCCAAATCTCCTTCTGTCATATTTACATAGATATTCTCTCCTCCATCTGCTTTGGCTTCTTTACACGGGTTCGAAGTAGTGCCACCAAAATTATTGCAAGGCCCCTTTTCTCTGAATACCATTCCTAATCGGAATATAGTTTCATTTTCTGGCTTCTGAGCATAGTAAGTATTTGGAGTAATTGTGATTTCCCAAATGTCATTACCCACATAGGTCATGTCTCCTGGAGCGTCAGGATTCCCCCAAGTTCCTTCTACATATTCCCATTCAGTTCCTGTCAGGCTGGTAATAATCACGCCAGAATGCATCTTTACTTCTCCTCCACTATCTCCAAACCCCGCCAAGCCACCTGTGCCTTGCGAGGCATCGAATATAATTTTTACAGGTTGGTTTGCCTGCGGGAAAGCAGGTTCTGTAGTCACGACTTGTGCAAAACCCTGCCCGAAACCGAGTAATAGAATTGCAAATAGTAATTTTTGTAGTTTTCTCATTTTCATTTTATTTGTAGTGATGGTTTATATATTTTCATTCTATAAAAATAGGTACTGCAAGTGGCAAAAATGAACTTGCAGTACCACAACCGTTTGCGAACCATTCTGTTTAGATGTAAGTTGTTTTTGGATAGTTTGATTTTTTTTGACGAAAAAAAAATTACATTTACGCTACTTTGGAAAAAATCATACTTTCGATTGGATGATTGGCTTATCTGAATAGAATCAAAAACCAATATATATATGGAGAATCTGAATCAATTTTACACTATTATAGAAAGGAGCATCTCAAACTTGGGCGTTGACCCACTCAAATGCAGAGGTAAAAACCCTGGAAGCTGGACTTTGAAGAAAGGCTCGGTTCAAGTATGGGTAGATATTTGGTACATTGAGCGAGAAAAACGTTCTTATTTCCAAGTAATGTCTCCCGTAATGAAAATGCCAACCGAGAAAAAAGAGGAGTTTTTCTATGAATTACTCCAAACCAATGACCGCCTATTTGGCGTTGCCTTTACAGTTTATAAAGACAATATTTGGTTAAAGCACATTCGTGAAACAGAAAACCTGGACGAGAGCGAAATCATGAATACGCTCCACAGAGTTGGCAACTATGCCGACCAATACGATGATGTGCTCAAACAAAAGTACAAAGCGGAAAATGCAGAAGACAGTATGATTGGGGGAAGTCGTGCGCCATTGGATTAATGAACTGATGTTACGCAATTGTCAAAAATTGTATCTGTTAAATCACTTTCCGTAGCGTAGGGTTTGCAAACCCTACGCTACGGAAATGGCAGAGCATACGTGAAGCTGTTTAAAATCAGAATATAGTTATTGCGTAAGATGAATAATGAAGTGAGTCTAAGAACTTTATCGGACTTACGCAACAATCCTAAAATGCAAAAAGCGGGTTTTGGAAATATTTCCAAAACCCGCTTTTTGCATTCGCTAGACTTTCTGCCTACTCGCAATACTTATTAATCAATTCTACTGCTTTCGGAGTTTTGAGCCTTTTTGCTTGCCCCAAGTCATCACAGGCTTTTGAATCGTTGGCGTTTGCACGAATCAATCCTCTATATAAATAAGCGTCTCCATTTTTACTGTTTTTAGATATTGCCTCGTTCAGCGTATCCATGGCTTTTTTGATTTTCCCTACTTGCGTGTAAGCACGAGCTTTCAACACCATTGCCTCCCCATTATCCTCTTGCAATTTCAGAAGTCCTTCCATGTTGGATATTGTGCTTTCGAACTTTTTCATTTTGTAGTTCACAATACCAGAACTCAACCAAAAAGCCTCTTTGTTCGGATTTGCTCCAATCGCATTCTGATAATCTTCTAAAGCATTTTTATAACTTTTCATTTGCTCATGAGCCCTTCCTCTATTAAAATACGTATCTGCATCTTGTGGATGTGTTTCCAAATAGGCAGAAAACTGAGTAATGGCTTCTTCATATTTTTTGGATTGGTACAAATCCATTCCTTTTTCATTTGCGCCTTTTTCGCAACTCAAAAGAGACATTACAATCAATAATGAAAAGAATGTTTGTTTTAATACTGTAAGTTTCATCGGGTTATTTTTTGTTGTCAATTTTATATAGCTGCAAATCTACTATCTATAACCACACATATTGTTTCATAATTGGAAAAATTAGAAATGCAATGTTAAAAAGACAAAAGCCTTTCTATTAAGATTTATTTACTTTTATTGTGAATTCAACGTGAATTTTATTGTGTGAATTTACTTTATTTGTATTTATTAAGCATTTGCACTCATTACTTGCTAAGTCTGCAATGCGAAAACAACTCTGACCTAAATCGCAACTAAAAAAGCCAACTACCAATATGGAAAAATCAAACAACGCAATCAATTTAGAATACATACGCACTTTCAGCGATGGAGACGAAGATTTTGTGAGAGAAATGGTTGAACTGTTTTCTGATAAAATCCCTGCCGAAGTGAAAGAATTAAATGCCGCAGCCGAAGATGAAAATTGGGAAAGAGCCTATAAAGCCACTCACGATTTGAAATCCTCTACGAGTTTCGTAGGAATGGAATATTTGAGGCAAGATGTGCTGGAGTTGGAGCGTTGCACCAAATTCACTCAAGATTTAGAACTCGTCCCTGCTTTAGTGGAGAAAATTTCCCAAGAATGTGGAAAAGCTGCCAAAGAATTGAAAGAGGTAATAGGAACTTTGTAAGCATAATTCCCCACTAATTCCTTTGTGATATTCCCACCATACACGAAATACTGAAACAATATTGGGGTTATGATTCCTTTCGCCCATTGCAAGCGGAAATCATCAATTCTGTGTTAGATGGAACGGACACATTGGCCCTGTTGCCCACAGGAGGCGGAAAATCCATTTGTTTCCAAGTTCCTGCCATGGCTCGTGAAGGAATCTGCTTGGTGGTTTCCCCGCTCATTGCGCTCATGAAAGACCAAGTGGAGCAACTCAAACGCAGAGGGATTTCCGCAGTTGCCATTTATTCGGGCATGAGCAAAAGGGAGATTGACATCACACTAGATAATTGCAAATTCGGCAATGTCAAATTCCTCTATGTTTCCCCCGAAAGGCTCAAAACCGAACTATTTCTGGCTCGGGCAATGCAAATGCAAATCAGTTTGCTTGCCATTGATGAAGCGCATTGCATTTCGCAATGGGGCTACGATTTCCGCCCGCCTTATTTGGAGATTGCCCAGTTTCGGGAGCTGATTCCGCAAGTTCCCTGCATTGCGCTCACGGCAACCGCCACAGAAGAAGTGAAGGAAGATATTCAGGAGAAGTTAGAATTTAAAAATCCAAACGTATTTCAGAAAAGTTTTGCCAGAGCCAACCTTTCCTATTCTGTTCGCTACGAGGAAAGCAAGGAAGTGAAATTGGTGGATATTTTCAGAAAAGTGGCAGGAACGGGAATTGTCTATGTCCGAAGTAGGAGACGAACGAGGGAAATTGCCGAATATTTGCAGAAAAATCAAATCAGCGCAGATTTTTACCACGCAGGTTTGAGCAATGAAATCCGAGCAAAAAAACAAGATGATTGGATTCAGAATCGCACCCGAATCATCGTTTCCACCAACGCTTTCGGAATGGGAATTGACAAACCCGATGTGCGCATGGTCGTTCATTTAGACTTGCCCGTAACCCTGGAAGCCTATTACCAAGAAGCGGGAAGGGCGGGAAGAGATGAGAAATTGGCGTTTGCCACCGTACTTTTCAGCAAGTTGGATATTGAGGATTTGCAGAAACGAGTGCGGACTTCTTACCCAACTATTGAGGAAATTAAGCGGGTTTACCAAAGCCTTGCCAACTTCTACAAAATTGCTGTTGGGAGCAATCTACTCGCCACTTATGATTTTGATTTGGAACGATTCGCCAAAACCTACGAACTCGAATATGCAGTTGCCTATCATTCGCTGAAAAGGTTGGAGGAACAGGGGTTTATCCAACTGAATGAATCCTATTACAACCCTTCCAAACTCATGTTTTTGGTGCAGAAGGAACAGCTTTATCAATTCCAAATTGCCAATGAGAAACTCGACCCGCTCATAAAATTGGTGCTGAGAGCTTACGGAGGTTCGCTTTTCAATAATTTGATGACCATTTCCGAAAAGCAACTGGCACAGCACATCCGCCTGACCGAAAAGCTGATTGTGCAACAATTTGAGTTTCTCCATAAGTCGGAAATTGTGCATTTCGAGAAACGGAAAGACAAACCGCAACTCACTTTCACGACCGAACGCTACGCAATCCAAAATCTGCCTTTCGATAAAAAAGGCTTTGAAATGCGCAGAAATAGAGATATTTCCAAAATGGAAGAAGTCGCCAGCTACATGATGCACCAAAGGCGTTGCCGAACTTTGCTATTGTTGGAGTATTTCGGGGAAATTTCTGACGATAAATGTGGGATTTGCGATTTCTGCCTCGACCAAAAGAAGCAGAAAAAAATTACGGTCAGCTACGAACGGGAAATTCTAGATTTGTTGGAACACACTCCACTCCCACTCCGAAAGATAACGACTGAAATCGGCACAAATCCGCACAAAATTCTCGATACCATTCGGGAAATGGTGGAAACTGGGGAATTGTATTATCTGGAAACTGGGGAAGTGGGTTTAGGGAAATAGTAAAGTGTGAAATAGCAAAATAGTAAAGTGAAAAGGGATGATTTTTGGTAGTTCAAAGTAAGTAAGTAGTCTAGCTTGAATACTTTCCGGTTTTGAGTTCTTAACAATCTCATTTATAGGAAATTACAAAAGGGTGCGACCCTTCGCTAGTAAATAGCACAACGTGCTTAATAGAGTTTATGAATGGTAGAAATTTAAGTAGCTGGCGGTAGTTGTGTGCAACCCCAGCTTAGACCCGCCAGTCTGCGAGTTCTATAATAAAATAGAATTCATAATCACTAATAGATAGTATTGTAAGTGCATTGTACCTTGACTCTCCGAGTCGAGCAGAACACACAAGTTTACATACTCAAAAGCTGCCTGTTTTTGATTTAGAAGAAATTATTTCACTACTTCTTTTCTGGCAAATCGAACAACTCTTTCAGGTTCACTTTCAGTTCTGGGAAAATGGTGGAAACTAAAATTTCCGTTTCTGTGAGTGGTTGGAGACCAACGAATTTTTGTTCTTCATTCAGAATATAAACTAAAACGTTCTTTTCCTTAAAATCTACCATCCAATATTCACGAACGCCTGCTTTTTCGTACGCATTGTATTTTTCCCGCTTTTCTCTGGCACTATTTCCTGGCGAGAGAATTTCGACTACCAAATCTGGCGCACCCAAGCAACCTCTTTTGTCAAGTTTGGTCAAATCGCAAACTACACACAAATCTGGTTGTACTACCGTGAACACTTTTTCATCTTTTCCAGATTTTTTTGGAAGGCGAACATCAAATGGGGCAGTAAAAACCTCACATGTTTTATTTCTGAAATAAGAGTAAATATCGAAATTTATGTAATTCGATATTTTTTGGTGTACAGTAGAAGGCGCAGGAAATAACTCAAAGGGAATCCCATCAATTAATTCGATTCGTTTTTCGGTTTCCCAAGTCAGGTAATCTGCATAGGAATATTTTGCTTTCGGAGCGGTTTCGGGAGTGTAGATTTGTGGGTTCATATCGAATGTGGTTTAGTGTAAATATACAAAAAAACTGCTCAATCTATCTCGAATAGATTGAGCAGTTTCCAGCACTAAAGACTAAGCCTTTGTTAGTTTTAGCAATTTCCCCAATTTTAAGCAGGTCAAAAGCTCGCCAAGTAAAAACTGAGAGCAACGTAAACAGCAAAACAGCCGAGCGAGACCAACAAACAATTATCAACAAGTCAGTGGTATTACCAAAAATTCAACTATTTCACAATCTCCAAAACTTCATCAAAACTTAGCTGTTTCTGCTCTCCAGAAATCATGTCTTTTAGCGTGAGTTTCTGGCTGGAGATTTCATCACTTCCTGCCAACACCACATAGGGAATGTTTTTATTGTTGGCATAAGTCATTTGCTTGCCCAACTTGTTGTTGTGCGGATAAATCTCTGCATTCACGCCTGCTTCCCGAAGTTTTTTCAGCAATGGCAAGCAATAGTTTTGAGATTCCTGGTCGAAATTGATGAAAAGTAGCTTGGTAATATATTGTGTGTTTTCGGCAAATAGATTCTGCTCTTCCATCACATCATAAATTCTGTCCACTCCAAACGAGAAACCAACGCCCGATACATTTTTGAGGCCAAAAACGCCCGTCAAATCATCGTACCTTCCTCCACCGCTGATACTTCCAATTCTTGAGTCCGCTACCTTTACCTCGAAGATTGCGCCCGTGTAGTAGGAAAGTCCACGAGCCAAGGTAATGTCCAATTCTACCTTGTCCGAATCAATTCCTGCAGTTTCCATAATTTGGAACATTTCCTCAATCTCATCTACTCCTTTCGTGCCTATGGAAGTGGAAATTAGCCAATCTCTTAATTGAACTAACTTTTCTTTTGTGGAGCCAGCTATTTCAAAAATAGGTTGGAGTTCGGAGATTGCCTGATGGGAGAACCCTCTTTCAGTCAATTCTTCTTCGACTTTATCCTTTCCAATCTTGTCGAGTTTGTCAATTGCCACACACAAATCGCTCTCCTTTCCATCTTCTCCAATGGCTTCGGCAATTCCCGTCAATATTTTCCGATTGTTCAGCTTAATTGTATAGCCTTTAATTCCGAGTTTATCCAAAACTTCGGTCATCATTCCCACGATTTCCGCCTCGCAAATGAGTGAATCTGTGCCCACCACATCGGCATCACATTGGTAAAATTCTCGGTAACGTCCTTTTTGCGGTCGGTCGGCTCTCCAAACTGGTTGGATTTGGTATCGCTTGAATGGGAAAGTGATTTGAGTCTGGTTCATGACCACGTATCTCGCAAAAGGAACTGTCAAATCATATCGCAACCCTTTTTTAGCGATTCTTGGCAACATTTCTTTGTGTCCTCTGTCATAATCTCCCGAGTTGGTTTTGGAAAGGAAATCTCCAGAATTGAGGATTTTGAAAATCAAATTATCCCCTTCATCGCCATATTTCCCAGTCAAAACAGACAAATTCTCCACAGAAGGAGTTTCCAAAGGCTCGAAGCCAAATTTTTGGAAAACAGTACGGATTTTATTGAAAATAAAGTTCCGCCCAACCATTTGGGTGGGTCCGAAATCTCTTGTTCCGCTTGGAATACTTGGTTTTTGTGACATTTTTGTAAAGTATCAAGTAGTTTGTATCAAGTGGCAAGAGTAGAAAATATCGCTATTTGATAGACTATTTCATATAGAATAAACCCCAATTATGAGTTATGTATTTGATAAGTACAATTATGGATTGGGGAAATGAAAAATGAAAAATTAAAAATGATTTAAGTATTTGGTAATCAATAATTTGTAATTATTATATTTCAACAAATAATTGCTATAATTTTTTTGATTAAATCTAAGAAAAATACAATTCAGTAAATCTTAAATTTTGACTACCCTAGAAACAATACGGTTAACTTACTGAAAACCAAATCTTTAAACCCATTATTCGGGTAATAAAGGTTCTCTGATATTTTTTTTGGTAAAGTCCTCAAGCGTGGATACCACAGAAATTAAGTAGATAAACTTAAATACTTTCCTATTTGAGTTTTTGTAAGTATTTCATTATCAGTTATTTGAACTGCTTTGGACTTGCGACTAAAGACTTTGTACTACTTATCAGATAACTTAAATAAAAAAGAGAGACTAATGAAAGTCTCTCTTAGGAACGCAAATTAAATAAAGTGCTACTTTTTCTTTCGTCTATTTTTGGTCTATTCTTCGTTAAAAATATTTGCCGTAGCGATGCTATGCCAAATATTTTTGCCTTAACTAGCCTCAAAAATAAACTTCAATAAAACAGTAGTTTATTTATTTCCCGTTCCTTAGAAGTTTTTAGGCAAGCGTATTTAGAGAAAAAATTCTAAATACTCATCTTGCTTTGTTTGAGACTTCGGACTCAAGACTAAATACTTTGTACTACTTAGGCTACGTCTAGTTCAATTACTTGTCTGCCACGGTAGTGTCCGCACTCCTGACAGATTGTGTGCATCAAATGCGTTGCACCGCAGTTGCCACAAGATGACAAAGCTGGCTCTTCCAATTTGATGTTCCCTCTTCTCTTATTCCTTCTTTGTTTCGATATTTTGCGTTTAGGATGCGCCATTTTATTCTACTTTTATATTAAATAAATCAGTTCTTTTTTATATGCTTCAAAGCCTCCCAACGTGGGTCAACAGGCTTTTTTGGCTCATTTTCATTCTCACCTGAATCTTCTCTCGAAGAGTAAATGAGTATTTGTTCTCCTTCCTCGGCTTCCAAATCTTCTCGGAAATCTGGGTGGAGTTTTTTCATTGGAATTGCCAAAGCGATGAATTCATATATCAATTGGGCAATATCCACTTCATGTTGCTCATGGGGAATGATGATGATTTCATCAGATAATTCCTCACTCTCCTCGCCATATTTCAGAATTAACTTTCGCTCACTTTCCAATTCCTCAGTATAAACATCTAAAGAACGGTCGCAAACCAAATCTGCTGTACCTTCCAAGTGGAAATCCATTTCCACCATGGTTTGGGCTTTTCTCAAATCCAGCTGAACATTTACAGAAACATCTTCTGCAAGCTCCTCATCGTATAAATCCGTGAACTCCTTCCCAATTTTATATTGGAATTGGTGTTCTCCCAATTTTATGGAGTAGATATTTAGTATGAAATCTTGTGTATTCAATGCTTAGACTTTTTTCAAAGGACGCAAAGTTACGGAGATTCTTGGAGATTCAAAAATATTGGAAGGTAGATTATGCTGGAATTCTAATTAATTTTTGAGGAAATAGAAATTAGTGAAGGAGAAATCGAATTTTAGTTGCCAATCCTTTCTGAATTATTGTAAAGTTGCAACGTTCTGACAGCAAAACGGTCGGGTAGAGTAAAGTCGAAATCATTAGAAAGCGTTTTACCGACAAAATCCATTGTCTATAATCTATTGTCCGTTTTACTTCTTCCGAAAATAGACTTTTCCGTATTTAATTACCAAAAACTCATGGTTCAATCGTTAATTTGGGTAAAGCATTGTATTATTATGATAATCCCATTTCAAGAGCCGTTACTCTGTAAAATTCAGTCCGCGTGCCCCGACCGATGCGCCCCAGTCAACGTGACCCGGTCAAAGACTGATTTCCATTGTTCGGCACAGGTTGGCGATTGCGCCCCCAGAAAGAACCTGCGCCAGCGTTTCCGCTGTTGCAAGCGTCCACACTTGCAACACAAGCAAAAATCAAAATTGCACTCAATACCCAAATTAACGATTGAATCAACTTATTTAGAGTATGTTTGGATTATGTTAAGATATTTGAAGTCAAACCTGAAAAATCTGATTGTTGGCATTTAGGATATTTTTTCCTGTTTTTTTTTCTAAAATCTTATGTCTTTTATCTAAAACGTTGCATGCCAAAAAAGATAAAATTTTCCATAACTATTTGATTTTCAGAGTCAATCAGGTTTAATATCAATCATCTAGCCTCACTCCAATTACGATAATATCATCGGTTTGTCTTTTCTTAGCCCATCCAATCTTTCAAGGTTTGGTTCAGATGTTCTTCTTGGGCGTGCATACTTAGCGGTTGAATTTCATCGAGTAGTTTTCGGAAACGCTTACTCATGAATTTCCGCCCTTCTGGTCCACCGAACTGGTCTTGAAATCCATCGGAGAAAATATAGAAAGTATCGCCAGCTTCGTAGTTGTGGGTGTAAGTATTGAATGACTTCCCTCTTTCAATCATGGTTTTCCCTCCCAAGCCGACTTTATCTTCCCTTATGTATTGTTGCCCGTCTTTTGTATGAAGCACCATTGGCCTATTTGCTCCAGCATATTGAAGCTCTTTGGTTGCATGATTGATTTTGACCAGCGCCATGTCCATTCCATCCTGAATGATTTGCCCTTCATCTTTGGTTTGGAAAAGTCTCATGACTTCCAATCCTAATGCCTCCAAAATCTCGGAAGGTTCGGTAACTTTATCGTTGTTGACGATTTTGTTGAGGAGGGAATAGCCAAAAACAGTCATAAAAGCACCAGGAACTCCGTGTCCTGTACAGTCGATGGCGGCAATTATTTGCTCATCACCTCGGTCGGCATACCAATAGAAATCTCCCGTAACAATATCTTTCGGTTTCAGGAATATAAAAGATTCGGGGAAGCCATTGCTCAGCTGGTCTCCCGATGCCAAAAGTGCCTTCTGAATTCTTCTTCCGTAGCGAATGCTTCCTGTCATTTTCTCATTGGTGGAGGCCACCAGCCTGTTTTTCTCTTCCAACTCTTCGTTCGCCTTCTGCTTGATTTTATAGCGATTCCATACCGAAATAATAAATCCTAATGAAATAATTGCCCCGAATATGGAGACAAAGAACAGCAAATTCTTCAGTTTCCTCTTCTTTTGCCTTCTCAATCTCCAATGCAGAAATTTGCTCTGCTTTTTGTTGGACTTCAAAACTATTTCTCAAATTCTCGATAGATTCGGAAATTTGGCTATTTGTAATGGAGTCTTTTACGGAAATAAATTCTTTGTAGTACTTGTAGGCATTATCACTATCGTCTTGCGCTTCGTACAGCTCAAATAGCTGTTCGTATGCCTGTTGCATAAGTGGTTTCAACCCTAACTCTTCCGAAGTTCTCAGTGCTGATTCGAGTGCCATCAAAGACTGATCGTAGAGTTTCTGTTTTCTGAAGTATTTTGCCCTCCAAAATTTGACATGCGGTCATAGATGCCTCGTCTCCATAAGACTCGAAAATCTTTTCTGCATCCTTCAATATATCTAAGTGCTGGGCTGTTGGCATTCTGCATTTCCATAACCTCCGCCAAGTTGAAAAAATCATAAGCAACCCAATAATCTCCTTCCAATGATCCCTATCAATCTCCAAAGCCCGATTAAGATAGTCGATTGCTTGTGCAAAATCTTCTTGGTAAGCTTTTGTTCTGCCTAAATTCCCATAGGTTATCGCAAGATTGGTAGTTAGTTCAGAATTCTCTTCGTTGGCAGGAATACTCTCTGAGACCTTGATTGCATTCTTAAACTCTTCCTCAGCAGAATCATATTTTTCCTCTTTCAAATAAATCAGCCCTATACTTCCTGAAACTGTAACTTCGCCTTGCTTATAATCTAGTTCTTTGTAGATTTTTTTTGCCTTCAAGTAGTATTTTAGCGCATCGGGTAAATTTCCATTATCTTTATACGCATTGCCTATAAAGACATACGTATCAGCAAAGTCTCTCGTTTTTCTTGTCGATTTCAATTGGGTCTTATCCAGCTTTACAGTTTCTATTACTAAGAACAAATGGTTCAGCTGATTGGCAAAATCCCCTTTTATCTGATAATATCTATGAAACTGCCCATGAACTCTCGAGGCATCATAATACAACCCTTTTTCCATGGCAATTTCCAACCCTTCATTTAACAGCTCGAACGAGAGGTCTTGGTTCTCAAACATGAAATCGGAACCATCATCTTTCAATGCAAGCAAATCTGTTATATTCTCTACCTTTTTCTGACCTTCAGAGTTTTCAATTTTGCGCAGAGCCTTGTCAAATTCAGGAGTCTGTGCGATTACTTGAATCGAAAAGATTAAGAAAAATAATGAAAGAGAATGTTTTGTTATTGTTTTCACTTTTTGATAGAGATTTCTAGTTATGATTTTAAAACTAGTTTATAGATGTTCTATTGTTTGAGTAAGAGGAAAATATGACAAAGTTGAAAATAGCCTCTTCTTATAATACTTTCTGCAAAGTACTAAATTCTAGACAACTATTTATTCACAAAAAACCCTGCCTGAAACAAATCAGAAAGGATTTTGTTTCAGGCAGGGTTTTTTGTGATTGGAAAAGCGCAATGAATTCTATTCATTTATAACCGTGTAAACTCCTTTTGTGACATTCTCGCCCGAAGTAAGCGTGATATTATACATTCCCACTTTCAAACGGCTCAAATCAATGGTTTTTTGGGCATTTGCTTCCTCATCGAATTTATGAGTCATTACTCGCCTTCCGTTCAAATCTTCTATCACTAATTTGGTTGGAGCGGTAGCGTTTTTAAATTCTACGATAATTCCATTTTCCGCATTCAAATCTGCCTCAATGCTTCCCATGAATTTTTTTGGCGTGTCTTTGGTTTCCTTGTCTTTGCCATTCTTATTCAGGCTTGCTCCGTTTGCCTGTGCGAAACCAAAAAGGAATAAAGCAATTATAGCGATTACGGAACCTATGATTTGTTTAATTTTCATATTGGTAAAATTTTGTGGTTGGAGTAGTAAATAAAATTAATTTGATATGAACTCTCATTTCAATCTGTATGCCTAAATAGCTTATATATCTGAATATCAGTTATTTATAATTATTGTATATACATTTTTACCCTCTTAAAATCGTTCGTAAATGAACAGTTCCCAAATTAAAACGAACATTTTCAGTTTACTTTCGCTTGGTTTTCCTCAAATTGGCTGCAAAGAACGCTGGTTGGAATGAATAATTCAACAGATGTGAATCTGTTTTTCAGAAAAATTCAATAACTGTTTTCAATTGTGCAAAAAAATGAGGTTTCGCAGTCTTAAAAAGCGATATTTGCACTTTCAAAATCGAAGTAAAAAAATCACAATATATTGAACAGTAGCAATACATATACTTGGAAATTTTGGCTTCTCTGCCTTAGTTCCCTCCTATTTTTTTCGAGTTTTACCATGATGATTCCCGAGCTACCCAACTACATTGAAAGTATGGGCGGTGGAGAATTAAAAGGGTTTATTTATTTTGTATTCACAGTTGCCGCAGGGCTTTCTCGTCCGTTTAGTGGCAAATTATCTGATACGATTGGTCGAGTTCCAGTAATTATTTTTGGCGCAGTAGTTTGTGTACTCTGTGGAATTGTTTATCCGTTTGCCAATACAATTTTCGCATTCCTATTTCTTCGATTTATCCACGGAATGTCAACAGGATTCACTCCAACAGGCACATCTGCCTATGTTGCCGATATTTCCACGCTCAAAAACCGTGGGGAAGCGATAGGAATCCAAGGACTTTGTGCAAATATTGGCGCGGCCATTGGTCCTTATTTTGGGAGCATCATTGCTGCTGCCTATTCAATTGACGCCATGTTCTATGCATCTTCGGGAATGGCCTTACTTTCTGTACTTATCTTGTTGGGCTTACCCGAAACATTAACAGACAAAGTAGGATTCACTCCTAAGTTATTAAGGCTGAACAGGTATGAATTGATAGAAAAAAGGGTTTTGTTCCCTGCAATTATCATGGCTTTGCTCATGTTTTCTTTTGGAGTCGTTATCACAATCATTCCAGATTTGAGCATTTATTTGGGAATGGAACAAAAAGACAAAGGACTTTTCTATTTGTATTTAACGCTTGCATCCATTGCAGTTCGGCTATTTGCGGGCAAGGCTTCGGACAAATATGGCAGAGCGCATATCCTGAAAATATCTGCTTTCCTACTCGGATTCGCCATGTTGGGAATCTATTTCGTGCAAACTCCGAATCAGCTCATGGGCTGTGCGGTACTTTTCGGCTTGGCAACAGGAATTGCCGCACCCACAATTTTCGCTTGGACAATTGATTTGAGCCTCGACAAATTCCGTGGAAAAGCCATGGGAACAATTTATATTGCCTTAGAGATTGGCGTGGGAATGGGCGCACTTATTTCTGGTTGGATTTATGGAAACAAAGCCGAGAATCTGCAAAAAGTCTTTCTGTTTGCCTCCATTCTGTCTTTCATTGGGCTGATTTTGCTGATAATCCATACTTTTCGGAAAAGCAAAATCCAGAAAGCAAAAAAGCAAAGAGAACTAGAAACTGTCTGATTTATGGAAAATGTCTGTCTCATCACTCATAATCCAAAACTTGCCGAGAAAATAAAACTAATTCTCCAGCAAGAGAATTACCGCTTGACAGAAACTTATCGAAATCCCAATCTGATAATTGTTGAGCCAATACTAATTGATGAAGAATATTTTACAATCTCCACTTTTTGGAGGATTTGGTTGGCAAAACACTCTCCAAATACCAAACTGATTACCGCCAGTTTTTTTGAGCAGGTTGGAGACAGCAACCACCTTTGTCTTGTGCAGTTTCCAAGCAATTTTTCTGCTTTTTTGGAGACTGCAAAACCCGTTTCCGAAATGTCAGAAACTAAGGTTCTCGGCAAAAACATCTTGGGCAAAATCCGCAAGTTTTTGGATGGACACGGAGAAGAAAGCCTGCTGAAGCTCATTACCGAACTCAAAAGCCAACTCGACACCATGCTCTTTTTATTGCAAGACGATGCGGAATTGGCACAAGTCCTCGAAGTTACTTGGCAAGGAGACGGAGAAAAAATCCACAAGCAGTTGCAACAAAGAATGGAGAACTACCAAGCTTATTTCCAATATCTGCCACTTTGGGAAACCTACAAAACGGTGCTTTCGGAGATTCAGAATTTCCAGCCCGATTCAGAAGCAAGCATTCGGGAATTCACACAAACAGTTTCTGGTTGGAGTGAGAATTTGCGGGGGAATTTTGATGTAAATGGTTGAACGCACTCCAACATTAACTGAAGCTATTGGCAATTGAAATAGTAATTTATGGTTTGCGGAAACCATATCAATTCACGCTATTTCCTCCTTAGAACAGGGTTTGCAAACCCTGTTCTAAGGAGGAGGAAATGGAAGCTAGAAAATTCTCTAACGAAATTAAGCCTCCTTTTAAAACCAAGTATAAAATGAACCCAATCGAACCATCTAGCTGTTGTTGGTCTTAGCGATAGATATCACAAGTCTGGGTTTTGGCCTGATAGATTTTAGTATAGAAAAACGTACAAAAACAAATAAATTGCGAGACCAACAGCCAAGTTGTCATTGAATAACGATTTCAATTAAAATTATAGGGACAAAAAGGGCTTAAATTAGATGTGGTTGCCCTGTTATGGAACAAAAACAGTAAGTATTCAAACTACACAAATCCAATTCTCATGCAAACATTCCAAAAACCTCCATTTCTCACTCCAACCGATAAGATTGCCGTGGTTTCCACCGCAGGAAAAATTTCTGAAATTCAAATTAGAGTTGGTTTAGAGACTTTGAAAAGCTGGCAATTGGAGATTGAGATTGGGAAATCTGTTCATGGGAATTATGGCTATTTTGCAGGAACAGATTCGGAAAGGTTGGTAGATTTGCAACTCGCTTTGGATAACCCAGAAATCAAAGCCATTTTCTGCGCAAGAGGCGGTTACGGAACGACCCGAATTATTGACAAGTTGGATTTTTCCAAATTCCTGCAAAACCCAAAATGGCTGGTCGGATTTAGCGATATTACGGCTTTGCATTCGCACATTCACAATTTCAAAATCCAAACAATCCACGCCAACACACTTTCTACTTTTGGGAATGAATTGGTTGATGAGGCATTAAGAAAAATACTGTTTGGAGAGAAAATAAATTCACTTCAAGCTGAAAATTGCAAATTCAACCGAGTTGGAAAGGCTTTTGGTTTGCTCATTGGCGGAAACATTTCTTTGCTTACGGGAATCATCGGCACAAAATCCGATTTCTCCACAAATGGCAAAGTCTTATTTTTGGAAGAAGTTGGCGAGCCACTTTATTATGTAGATAGAATGATGACGCATTTACTGCGAGCAGGGAAATTGGACAATCTGGCAGGTTTGGCAATTGGTGGCTTGACTGAAATGACCAATCCGAGCAATAAATTTGACGGAACAATAGAGGAAATCATACTAGATAAGGTTTCCCAATTCAGTTATCCAATCGCCTTCAACTTGCCTTTTGGGCATCAGAATGAGAACTTTCCGTTGGTTTGCGGGGCGGAATATGAGTTGGAAGCAGGAGATTTGGGGAGTTTGCTGTTTACCTGAATAATGGGTTTAAAAATTTGATTATCAGCAGGTTAACTGTGTTTTTTTTAGTATAGTCAAAAATTAAGATTTAATGTATTGCACTATTTTTAGATTTAATTAAAAGCTGTATGTCAATATTTTGACTAAATAAAACAATACTAAGTTACTGATTAACAATTACTTAATTCATTTTTAATTCTTCATTCTTCATTTCCCCAATAAACAATTGTACTTATCAAATATATAACTCATAATTGGGGTTGTTTCCAAGTGAAAAAAGAACTTAACTATTCTTTCAAATAACCCCATTCTGCCAAATCCGCACGAGATTCTAGTTGCTTTGTTCCTCCATCATGCATGAGTATCAACCTCGTGGAAACGGATAGAATATTCTCGTAGTCGTGGTCGGTAATAATAAATCCTTTTTGATTGGAATGTGCTTGAATCCATTCTTTGATTTGCTCTTTATAGATTGGTGCAACTCCGTTGAATGGCTCATCCATCAAAATATATTTTGCCTTGGAATGAAGGATGAGCAAAATTTCCAAAACTTTACTTTCTCCACCAGAAATATCTCCACATTTTGTATTTAGAATAGATTTCAAAATTGGTTCTGACTGGAGTTTCTCGACTGCTTCTTTTGTGGAGCAGAAAAGAGAAATGGCATTTTTTACTTTCAGATTACTTGGCAAAAAACTGTCTTGCGGCAAATAGCTGATCAGGTTTCTGTTCTCGAACATACTTCCATTTACCTTTCCATCTATTTTCACAAATCGGTATTCGGCAGAGATTGAGCCAAATATGATTTTCAACATGGTAGATTTCCCCGAGCCATTTCTGCCAAGCAAACCCAGTATTTCGCCCATCTGGCAAGAGAGGGAAATATCTGTCAGAATCGCTTTCCCTTCGTAAGATTTGGAAATGCTGTCAGCGTACAATCCATTCATATTGAAGCAATTAAGATGGCAATGATTGAGCTAATCGCAAAATTAAGAAACCATAGGTTGGATTTACTGAAACCTAAGTTGTAATAAAAGTAGTATTCGTTTGGATTTTGGATTTCGTAGATGCTATACTGTACAAGAAGTGCTATGAGCGGATAGAAGCTCGCCACCAATCCTGTAGAGAACTTTGAAAATGCCGTCATTCCTACTAAACCAATAAAGATACTTATCAGTACTGATGCGAGAAGGAGCTTTTTATAGAAGAGCAGTAGAATTTTTAGATACTTCCAATATTTTTCCAGCATAGCTTGAAGAGAGTTGCAATTGTGTTAATGGCGTAAATCTAATTCAAAATCACAATCTATAAACTGCTAAAAAGACAATTTATCCTAAAATCACTATTTCCCCACAATCAGCAATTCATTATCTTTGAATTGGCAAATTCAATAGAGCGACTTGGTAAAGTTGCTTATGGAGGAGCTAAAAAGAGTAATTGTAAATTTCTGAAAGCATGATTAACAAAAGACATAAAGATTTCCTCATCAAAAAAATGGAAAGCCTATCAAATGCCTTGGCAAAACTGAACGGAATGATAGGTGTTGATGAACAGGCAGAAATTACCGAAGAGGCAAACGAAGTCATCAATGGCTATTTCGATAAAGATTTGGATTCTATGAATTTGAAAGCGTTTGGAGATTGGCTGACAAAATCCGAATATGACACACAAGAACTGATTCACTTGGCAGATATTCTTGAAGTGAAGTTGAAAGCGGAGGGAAATTTGGAAACGAGAGAGAAGTGGGAACAGATTAGGAAATTTGTGATTGAGGAGCAAAAAACCTTTCCATTTCATTGGGTTGGGAAGGTGTAAAAGATGTACAATTCATGATAAGCACGTTGTGCTACATACTACTGGACATGGCAGAAAATAGAACCAAAAACCTGTCAGGTTTAATTGGGATTAGACCTTGAAAATTGAGTTTTATCTTTTTAAAACCTGACAGGTTTACGCAGATGTCCAGTAGTATGTTGTGCTATTTAATATTTCTGTATCTGACTTTAAATGAGTTAGTTAAGAACTCAAAGCAGGAAAGTATTCAAGCTAGACTACTTAATGGAGATTATGAACACTAATTTGTTATATGCCCAACGTCTGGCAGGGTTTTCAACCTCTGCCAGCGTATGCTTTTCGTTGTGTTCATAAACTCTAATAATAGAATACTGACAATTAATGAAAAGCACAAATTGGACTCAATCCCCAAATTAACGATTGAACCAACAATAAATAGCACAGCGTGCTTAAGATACTTCCCTCCTAAAGTCGGAATGACAAAAAAAGTGAGTTTTTTTCAATTACCGCATCAGCAAATCATCACATCTTCAAATCAACTTCCAACCTTACGGGGCAATGGTCCGAGTGCTTTACATCTGGCAATATTTTGCAATCGGTCAGTTTTTCTCGGAGCGATTCGGTGGCGAAGAAATAGTCAATCCGCCAACCTTTATTGTTGTTTCGGGCATTGGCTCGGTAGCTCCACCAACTATAATTGTGCGGTTCTTGGCTGAAATGCCTGAAAGTATCCACAAAGCCTTTTGCGAGGAAATTGCTGACCCAATTCCGCTCTTCGGGCAAAAATCCACTGCTGTTTTGTTGTTTGGTCGGGTTATGAATATCCATGTCTAGGTGGCAGATATTCACATCTCCGCAGATGAGTAGGTTAGGTTCGGTTTGTTTCAACTCATCAATGTATTGCTGGAAATCTGCCAAATATTCCATCTTGAAATCTTGCCTCAAATCTCCTGAACTGCCCGATGGGAAATAGGAATTGATGAGCGTGAAATCCTCGAATGTCAGTTTCAAAACTCTCCCTTCCGTGTCGTGGGTCAAACCCATTCCCTTGGTTACGGAAATCGGTTTTATTTTAGTAAAAGTCGCCACTCCGCTATAACCTTTTTTCTCGGCAGGATTCCAATAGATTTCGTAACCCATTTGCCTGAAAAGTTCCAATTCTGGCACTTGGCTTTCTAGGGCTTTCACTTCTTGCAGACAGAAAATGTCTGGCTTCTCCGACTCAATCCAACCGATAAAGTCTTTTTTGAGTGCCGCACGAATTCCGTTTACATTATAGGTAATGAGTTTCATTTTTCGATTTAGTTTTCGGATTTTGAATTCCGTAATGTTTTGGCTCAAAGCTAAAGGGTTTGCCTGCAATGCAAAAGAATTGGAGGCATTTTCAGGTCAGGTTGGCTTTTTAGGAAAACTATTAAAAAAAAACAAAAGAAAAATTGACTACAATTAAAGCTCAAGCTGAAATATAATGACGTTTTTGAATACGGAAAAACGCATTTGTGTTAAGTTTTTCAAGCACTTCAGCAAAAATATTTTAAACAAATCCAACCGATACATATTTATTTAATTATTTGATAACTAGCTACTTAATCGCCTAAACAAGTCAAATGTTGAGCAGGTTTATAATTGTAAACATAACCACCAACACCATGACTATCTATCAGAACGCAATTGGAAAAATGCCCCAGGCGAAGGCGCAAATTTCCGAAAGAAGGAAAATAAGAGAAGAATATGAACAGTTTGTTTTGGGCAACAACCACCCGTGCGTAATGGCACAGACTGTTTTCAAAATGGAGAATTTAGATTTCAATATTTACAATAAAATGGCAGACGAGAATGACTCTGCCAAACTGATTGAGGATATTAGGAATTATGTTAGCAATTATGATTTCGAGTCGAACGATTTCCATACTTTCATGGCAGTTTTCAAAGGTCAGGAAGGAATGAGCGAATTGGAATTTGAAAATCTGCTTTGGAAGCAACTCCAAATGCTCCACGAATTGGACACGGAAGCGTGGGATGCTGCGGTAAGCGACAATCCTGAAGACAAGGATTTTAGCTTCAGCTTGGCGGGAAAGGCTTTTTATATCGTAGGCTTGCACCCGAACAGTTCCAGAATGGCAAGGCAAACTCCTTATGCAACCATCGCTTTCAACCTGCATTGGCAATTTGAGAAGTTGCGAGAAATGGGAACTTACCAAAATGTGAAAAAGGTAATCAGACGAAGAGACAAGAAACTGCAAGGTTCAATCAACCCAGTTCTCAAAGATTTCGGGACTTCAACAGAAGTGAAACAATACAGCGGAAGGGCGGTTGATTTGGAATGGAAATGCCCGTTTTACCATAAATAGCCGTAAGTCTTTTCGTTCAGTTTGAAAAGAGATATTTATAGTTCATTTTTTCGTTGAAAGACTCCTCGGAAATGAATAGCATCGGCTACCGATTGCATAAAAAGCCTTGAATAGCAGAAATTAAAAACCTGACAATCATACACTTATAAAAATAATTCGGGTAGAGTATAGACAGAAATAGCTTTAAAATCGGAATCACTCAATTAAATCGAATAATCAAATTTTTTCCTCTTTTCCTGATACTCAATACTTGTGTCTTGATACTTAAGCACGTTGTGCTATTTATTATTTTTCTATTATCCTATAAATGAGTTAGTTAAGGTCTTGAAATAGGAAAACATTTAAGCTAGACTACTTACAACAAAATGATTCAAGAAATAAAGAAACAAACAGGAGTTGCCTTTGAATTGAAAAAAGGGCAAAAACTCAAGGTAATTGACCCAAAAGGCGGGCAAGTGAGCGATATGGTTTTGTTCAATTCCGAAGACAAACGAGAGAAAATTTCCTCAGGCAAGAGTCTGGATTTTGAGGAAAACATTCTGCTGACAAAAGGGAATTTCCTGTGGAGCAACCGAAGCAAAAAGATGATGGAGATTTTGGAAGACACCAACGGGAGAAACGATTTCCTACTTGCTCCCTGCAGTCCCGAAACCTTCCAGATTATGTACAATAATCCAGAATACCATCCGAGTTGTTTCGAGAATCTCTATACCAATTTGGCGAAATTCGATATTGAACCTGACGATGTTCCCACGGCTTTCAATATTTTCATGAACGTGCAATTTGCGCCAGATGGCAAACTCAGCGTTGACCCACCAACCAGCAAAGCAGGCGATTACGTGCTTTTCAGAGCGGAAATGGACTTGATTGTGGCACTCACAGCCTGTTCTGCGGAAGATAGCAATGGCGGGACTTTCAAACCCATTCATTATGAGATTTTGAAATAGTCTAAAGTCCAACGTCTTTAGTCCAAAGAAAATTAGAATAAATCTCCATCATTTGCCACTAACTGAAGCTAATGGCAACCAAGATTACTTTTTCTCCCTTCTTCTTTTCTCCTTTTCCTCCTTCCTACTTCCTCTAAAATCAGCAAGTCATTTCATCTGAAAGTTGCCATTTCTCACTTTGCCATCTTACTATTTTACCATTTCACACTTCGCACTTGCTTGTGCTTCCCGAAAATCTGCTTACATTTGCATTTCTTTTGAGAAATGCCGAAAAACAAAACTTCATATCGAATCTTTGCCGTTTGGTTCTTGCTCCTGATGCTCGTTGCGCCAGTTGCCAAGAGTGCCAACTATGCTACTTTATTGGAGCAAAACAAAGAAAGTGTTCGGTTGGAGTTGGAACAGGCAGACTTGGAATCCGGCTCGGAAACCACTCAATCCAACCAAAACGAATGCGAAATTCACGCTGCTTCTGATTTCAAAGCAGTTGTTACAGTAGGCATTCAGTTGGATTTTAATGTAGTTGGCTTTTTGCCAACTCACAAAAGAAACTTTCGTTTCCTTAAACGAAACTAAAGAGGAAATTTTCATTCCTTCTTCCTCACAGCATCACAAAACGATGCACACGCATTACATTTCCCCGCAAGCACCGTAATTTAATTAAGAATGGACGCTTCTGACTTATCCAAAAGTCCAAGCGAGACGCTTGGACTAGGTTGAGTAGAATGATGAATTAAGAATGAGCTATTCAGTTAGCTTCATTTCTAATTGTTTATTCTTGAAGTCCACAAAGTTGAATCGAAGATTTGAAAGTAATTGAATGGCTAGTTTTATCCATTCTTTCCTCTTTCTTCCTTTCTCTTTCCTCTAAAATCTAATTTCTAACATCTCATATCTAATAAAAAAATGCAAAATAAATTTTGGGTAACCACCTTTGCTGTCATCATCACGGTACTTAGTATTTTCTATTTGTCGTTTACCTTCGTGGCGAACCGAATGGATACGAAAGCACGTAATTACGCTACCGAAAATGGCGTTGTAATCAATAAAAAGAAAGTTGCTTTTACCGATTCCCTCTGGAACGAGGAGGTTTATAACCTTGGTTTCCAAAGCTATACTTTGAAAGAAGTGAAAGAAAGAGCCTTGAATTTAGGGCTTGACTTGCAAGGCGGTATGCACGTAACTTTGGAGGTAACTCCAGCCGATATTCTAATTTCCTTAGCGGGCGGAGATCCTTCTGTAGAATTCAAAAATGCCATTGCACAAGCAAAAGAAAAGCAGAAAGATAGCCAAAGCAGATTTACTGAAATTTTCTTCGATGCTTTTGAAGAAGCAAATCCTAACAAGCCATTGGCGGAAATTTTCGCAAGTTCTGCCAACAAAGATTTGATTGATTTCAACAGTTCAAATTCAGATGTGCGTAAAGCCATTTTGAATGAAGTGGACGGAGCAATTGACTTGGCTCAGAAAGTAATTGAAACTCGTGTTGACCAATTTGGTGTAACACAACCAAGCATTCAGCGAATTCAGGGAACTGGCAGAATTCAGATAGAATTGCCAGGTGTTGACAATCCTGCTCGTATCAGAACACTTTTGCAAGGAGTTGCCCAGTTGGAGTTTTTGGAAGTGGCTACTGCTGATATTTATGTGCCAGTAATCTCCAAAATTGACGAATTTCTTTACGCAGAAGAGCAAGCACAATTTAGAAACTCTGAAAAAAGATCTACAGGTAATTTGATTGGAGATAGTAGAAATTGTAGAACCCAGTAGACGGAGATGAGGATAGTATTGATCCGCTATTTGCAGAAGATTCTACAGAAAATAGCAGAATCTGATTCTACTAAATTGGAAGAAGTTAAAATCTCTGGATTCTTGAAAATGCTGAAAAGCAGACAAGGTTTGGTTTTCTCTTCATTAGACACAAGCAAAGTAAATGCTTACTTGAATCGTTCCGATGTGAAAAGATTGATTCCCGCCAACTTGAAATTTTTGTGGGAGCATAAGGCAACAATTACCGATGGAAAAGAATTTTTGACAGCTCTATCCAATCAAAACAGAAAGAGGCGGAAAAGCACCTTTGACTGGGGAAATCATTGCCGATGCTCGCCAAGATGTGGACGAATACGGAAGACCAGTAGTTTCAATGAATATGCAACCACAAGCAGGTAGAGTTTGGGCGAAATTAACAGCCGCTTTGGCGCAAAAAGGACAACAAAATGGAGTTCCTAGCCAAGTGGCAATTGTATTGGACAACAGAGTTTATTCTGCGCCAACCGTTCAGACTGAAATTTCAGGAGGACGTTCTCAAATTTCTGGTAATTTCACAGTAGAGGAAGCGAAAGATTTAGCTAACATCTTGAAAGCTGGTAAGTTACCCGCTCCAACCAGAATTGTTGAAGAAGCCGTTGTAGGACCAACTCTTGGTTTGGAAGCACAGAAATCTGGTTTGATTTCAATTGCATGTGGTTTAATCATTGTGGTATTGTTCATGATTGGCTTACTACTCAAAAGGCGGTTTGGTTGCCAACATTGCCTTGATTTTCAACCTGTTCTTCATTATCGGTATTCTTGTCTAATTTGGGTGCAGCTCTGACCTTCCAGGAATTGCAGGTATCGTACTGACAATTGGTATGTCCATTGATGCCAACGTACTTGTTTTTGAAAGAATTCGTGAGGAAATGAAAGTGAGCAAAAACATGGCTCAGGCAATCAACACAGGTTACGACAAAGCATTTTGGACTATTTTCGATGCCAACGTAACGACTTTCTTAACGGTATTTTCTTATACGTATTCGGTTCTGGACCAATCAAAGGATTTGCAATTACGTTGATGATTGGTATTGCTTGTTCATTCTTTACAGCAGTTTACATCACTCGTGTAATCATTTCTTGGATGACGAAAGATGGCAAGAAAGACAACGTTTCTTTCCAAACTCCATTCAGCAAAAACTTCCTTACAAATATCAATATCGACTTCTTGGGCAAGCGTAAAATCGCTTACGTAGGCTTCTGCAATCGTAATTTTAATTGGTTGGAGTTTAATTGCCATGCAGGGCTTGAATCTTGGGAGTCGATTTGCAAGGCGGACGTTCTTACCAAGTGAAGTTTGCCAAAGAAATTGCTGCTTCTGAAGCAAAAGTCGCTCTTAGCGAGCTCTTTCGATAACAAAGGCTTGGAAGTGAAGACTTTTGGAGATGACCAAACCTTAAAAGTAACCACCAACTATTTGGTAGACGATGAGTCTGCCGATGCAGATGAGAAAGTAAGAACTGCCTTAGTATCAGGTTTGGAGTCATTCACAGGTGCAAAATACACCGACGTAGATAGAAACCCGAACGAAGGCGAGTTCACAATCCCATCTTACTCGAAAGTAGGAGCAACCATTGCCGATGATATTAAGGAATCTTCTTCCGAAGCGGTATTCTTCTCTTTGGCAGCCATCTTCCTCTATATTTGGGTTCGATTCCGCAGATGGAGATTTGGTTTGGGCGCAGTTGCCGCACTTTTCCACGATACATTGATGGTGTTCTCAATCTTCGCAATTGCCAGAGCTTTGGGAGTTGCCTACGAAATTGACCAAGTATTTGTGGCTGCCATGCTGACAATCATTGGTTATTCCATAAATGACACGGTAGTTGTATTTGACCGAGTGAGGGAATATTTGGGAATTCAAGGAACAAACAACTTGAAGCAGACTTTCAATCAGTCAATCAACAATACAATGAGCAGAACAATTGTAACTTCGTTGACTACTTTGTTAGTGGTTTTGGTATTGTTCATATTTGGTGGCGAAGTATTGAGAGGATTCTCTTTCGCCTTGTTGGTAGGTATTATGATTTGGTACTTATTCTTCTGTTTTCATTGCTACACCAATTGTGTATGACACAACTAAAATAGCTGAAAAAAAAAAAGAAGTAGCGACTGAGAAAGTGGCTTAATTGGTTCAAGTTCATATAAAAAGCACCCAAATGAGAATTTCCATTTGGGTGCTTTTGTTTTATAGAAAGTTGTGAAGTACAAACTACAAGAGTTGCTTCTTCTAGCAACAAGGTTCCGCCATAAGGTATTTGGTTTTGCAGAATGTAAATGGAAATCAGTTTTGGTTCAATCGTTAATTTGGGTATTGAGTACAATTTAATGACTATCCGCCTTCTTGCTACTCACTCTGTAGATTCCTCTTCCCAGAGGAATACAAGACAGCACGAAAATGTTGCTTTTATCTGAATTTACTGTGCTGTGTTGCACATTTGGTAATTCTTTTGTTCTTCTCGGAAGAAGAACCTACAAAAAACACAATTAGAATTAACCTTTTGCGGCAACTCTACATAAAACGAGATATTGGAATAATGTAACGCTTTACCCAAATTAACGATTGAAACTCAGTTTTTACATGAGTCTGAATTGATAACCAAAGACTTTGAATCCGACATCTCCCACAAGTTCACTCCTTTTTTGCCTTGTTTTTTGCCTTTTGGATTTTCCGATTGAATAGTGCATCTAGTTTATCCACTTCATAATTCAATCCTTTTTCAGAGTGGATGAATCGTTCTTTTGCACCTAATGCAAATGCGTAATCCATCAAATCTGAATTGTTTTGGAATCTGAAAACTACTGAATCAGGCAATTCTTGATAACAAGTTTTTTTCAATCTCTCCAGGTATTTTGCTTTGATTTCAGACTTTGTAGTCTCATCCTTAAAATAAGCTTTAATGTCGTATTTGAATCTCAACGACAAATCCTTCATAACTTCTTTGCCTTCTTCCTTTGTAATTCTTAGGTAGGCATAAATCCTTTCCCAAGGATAGAAAACCTGCAGAATCTCAAAGTTACTTTTGGGGTTCATGCCATTGTACTTTACAGAGAGTACAAGGGCAAGTGAATCTCGATATGTGGGAATTCCATCTTTTTCAGCATAATTATAAAGCTTTTTAAGAGAGTCGAAATTGAGTAAATCTGCGTTTTGTATAGCGTAGTATTCATCTAAATAGATAAAGCCAGCATTATCGTCAAGGTAGGTAATTGTTTTTTCAGATTGTTCTTTTTGCAAAGAACAACTCATTATAAAAAGTAAGGTAGTTATCAGGAATAGTTTTTTCTTCATGAGCTAAGCACAGCAAATTATTGAGCCATAGAATCTTTAAATTATAAATCCTTGTGGTAAAAATAAGCTTTAGTGTGCTATAAACTACTACTTTTTATGCAAAAGGATGGTAAATGATTGCTTTTGCTCTGAGTAAATATTATCGTTCAGTGAAATTACGTTATATTCCTGCCGATGGAAAATCGTCTCTAACCTGAAACATAAGTAGGTGTACTTAAATAATTTCCTATTTTGAATGGTGGCAAGTAAGTAGCGTCAAAAACAACAAAAAACCATAGCGCAAGCGTCCGCTTGTGCCTTTGATAACCAAGAATAGGGTTGCACACTTGATGTCATAATAGGAAAATATTTAGCGAACACTACATAAAGAAAAGCGGGTTTCAGTTTGAAATCCATACTGAAACCCGCTCTTTTGAAATCCTTTATTTTACTTGTCGTCTCTTATCATGTGAATTTCCACACGTCTGTTAATTGCCTCTGCCTCCTTTGTTGTTCCTTCGGTAATTGGGTCGTTTTCACCATAAGCTATTGCCCAAAGTTTGTACTCGTTGACCCCTTTTTTGGTCAAGTATTTTTTTACGGATTTTGCTCTTTCAACAGATAAATCCATGTTGTATTCGTTTGTTCCCGGTCTGCTTGCATGTCCTTCAATTCTAAACTGTGATTTTGGGTACTTCTTCAGGATGTCAACAATCGCATCTAATTGGCTATACGATTCTTTTGTTATTTTAGCGCTTTCATTTTCAAAGTAAATCTGAGAAGTATATTTCACTAACTCCAACTCTACTAAATCCATATCGCTCAAATTCCATTGGAGGGCAACCGCTGTTGTATTTCACTCCTGGAGTAGTTGGACACATATCATCTACATCAGCAATTCCATCATTATCAGTATCTAGACTTCGGGTCAATTTTACCCATATCTTCTATTTTGTTGGGCATTTCTGCATTACCTGAACCCCAACGGAAGGCCAAACCTGCCGAAGCGTGAAGATAATTTTCTGAGTTTGGAGTCAAATCATATCCCATATTCACGTTCAATCCAACGTTCTGAGTAAACCAAAGATTGAAACCCAACCCGATAGGAACAACCAAATTGTGTGTTGTCTCCAAAATTGTTTGCACCAGCACCAGCAAAAATGTACGGGTCAATCACTGACTCTTCTGCCAAAATGCTTCCGTTTGCCAATCTCAATCTGGCTTGCAAGTTTGTCTCCCAAAACAATTCTCCGTCTAATTCTGGGAATTCTGGTAGTTCCATCCAATTCGCCAAGACTTCCCACAAAGTTTACGGAAAGAGCCTCATTGATGGAGCGACCGAAAGACAAGTCTGTTGGGAAGCCCTGAAAATCCCAATAATCTCCATTGGTAATTTCATCGACTCTGCCAAAATTTGTAGCGTGAGTTCCTACGGTTAAATACCAATTATTTTGGGTGTTTTGTGAATTTGCGGAAGTAGCCAAGAATATGCCAAGGCTAAATAGTAATATTTTCTTAATCATTTTTTCTGAATTTTATTTGAAGAATATTTTATGTGGTTCTACTTATAAAATTCAGTCATAGCCAAAATTGTTAAAAAATAAATAATAAACAATTTATTAGCAGTACGAGTAGAATTGCCATGCCAAAAACGAAAGGCACTGCAAATCAGTAGCTTGCAGTGCCTTTCGTTTTGGAAATATGAATTGTTTTTTAAATATCTTCCAAGCTGCCAACAATTCCCAAATGCAAAATCCTGCCCCCTGTTTTGTTGACTGGGCTAATGCTTTTGCCAATCACAATCCCATTTTCTGGCGCAATGTAGCTGATGATTTTGTCTCCAAAAATATCGCTTTGCGTGGCGATGCTTTTATCCTTTTTCACAAAAGTGGCTATTTCAGGATTCACTCTCAAAATCCCGCCTTTGGTTGTATGAATCCAATAAGATTTTTTGCAGAAAACAGGTTCATGGGAAGGAGTTATAATATCGCCTTCCTTCATTTCCAAATAAACCAAGGTGTTGTGAATTCCCTCTAAACCCGAATGAATCATCCATTTTTGGAATACATTCGGATTGCCAACTTCTAAAGTAATGGCATGAATTCCCATTTCCTCGGCAGCTCCACGCAAAGTTTTATCAGCAGAAGCATTATGAACAATGATTTGGGCATTCTGCAAATAAGCCATTCTTGCCGTAATCTTATCCGACATATTTGCTCGGATATAATAAGAATTAATTCTTCCGAAACTAGCTGTATGCAAGTCAATCAGGTAATCGAATTGCATCACAATTTCCTTTAGAATTCTGTGTGCATACACCTCCGAAGTGTTTCCCCGTGGTTTGCCAGGCATAATTCGGTTCAAATCCGTGCCATCATCGAACCTGCGAGTTTTGTCGGCAAATGCCAAAACATTTACCACGGGCATTCCCACAATTGTTCCGCTTAGGGTTTCTGTATCGAATTCTTGAAAAAGCTTTGGATTACAGGAATTCCGTTCAATTCATCGCCATGAACTGCCGCAGTAATTCCCACCGTTTTGCCTTCATGTTTTCCTTTGGCAACTAAAACGGGCAGCAGAATCGGATGTCCGAGTTCATCTGCCATAATTTCCACCCAAAATCGGTGCATTTTGTTGGATTCCAAATTATTGAATTCCAAATCTCGAATATCAATATTGATTGCTTTCATCTTGTTAGTATTAAGTAGTTAGTATCAGGTATCAAGAAAAGCGAGCTTTTGCCATCTGCTGCTATAATTAAAGTAAGAAGTTGTTGTTTAGTTTATAATCAGGATACAGTTTTAGCTTTCCTTTTTGGCTCTTTTTATTTCGTTAATCAACGTTTGGTCTCGATTGAGCGATTTGAATAAGTTCATTTTGAACTGACCTTTTGAGCTCATTAACTGAAGAGCCAGTTTGTCAATTCCAATCATGGAAAGTGTGGTTTGCACATAAGCTTCAATCAATTCGTCCAATCCAATTCCCAATTTATTGAAATCTCTTCGGTCGGTCAAAAGCAAACGGCTTGTGTCGCTCCCCCAACTGCCATCTTCATTTTTCACTGAGAGATTTGTTCCCAGCATTTCCCAAGAGTCTTCACTGCTGGAAATTGTATCTAGCAAAGGTTTCAACGCTCTTCTGGAATACACACAAATTGGCTTGATTCCCTCTGGCGTAGCTCCCAACCATCATCCGAATATCGCATACGTAGCTTTCGCCTTTTTTGTTTGGCATGGTGCCGACATGGTAGAGTTTCCCCTTGTCGCTGGTCGAACTCCATTGGTAATTTCCAATCAGGCTCTGAACTATAAACAACTCATAATCAAAGTCTTGATTGCTCATAAAGTTGTCTAATTCCTGTTCATTCACGATGGTGTAAACTCCTTGCCCTGCATTGCTGTATGGCACTTTAATGACTGCTTGTCCGCCAAATTTCTTGACCCAAAGTGGAATTTCCTGCTTCCCAACGTCCCGAATGGTTTGTGGAGTGAAAATCTCCAAGCCTGTTTCCGCCAAATCGGCATTGAACAAATCGTAGGCTTTTGCGGCAGTCATTTTATTGCGACCTCCAGCCAAACAAGTAATGATTGGATTGAAAATATGCGTTTTCCCACTCATTGGAATTCGTTCCCACGGGCGTTGTGTTACATATCGGAAAGCGGCACGAATCGGAATCCACTCTTCGGAATCATCCTTCACGTACATGATACCGTCTTTATAGCGCACATTTGTTTCATCATCCCGATAGAAATTGGCGAAATAAACAGGCTCACCCGTCAGCTCGGCAATGGTGGAAGCGTAGCCAGAAGCTCCCATCGGATTTTTATCGTAAATCACCGCCAAAGCTCCTTTCACAGTTTTTCTTTTGGATTTGAGCCAAGGCAAGAAATGTCTCCTCAATTAAAGTTTTGTATCCTCCAAATTCATTCGTATCGTCCAGCAAAGGCATTGATTTCTGACCCGATGGGCAAGAGTTGTTCTCAATAATTGCCATGTGTTTTTTGCCCGATTCGTTAGTAACATGAATCAAATCTGCCCCTGCCCACTTGAAATGTTTGGTTTGGTAACTCAGCAATTCATTCAAAACCTGTGGGTTTACTCTTGGTTGGAGGTGGCAATATCGGGCAATAATCCGTTCCTTGCTCAACGAGAGGAAAAAGCTGACCATTGGGTGAATCGTGGCATTTAAGGCTTTTTCGTACCAATGATTTGCTGGCTCGAAATTTCCTTTGGTGTAAATCTTTGTGGGCGTATTTTTCATCTTTGAGACTGATTGTACTGATTGTTTTAAGAAATACACGAAACTCAAAACAATGTTCGGAAATTTGAAGGAGAATTGATTTGTTTTTTTGTGGAAATGTAGAAGTGCTATGTTGAATGATTTCAAAATCAACAAAAAGGAGGCGTTGCAGTGCAAAGTCTCCCTAAATTTCTCAACAAAATATTTCTCAAATTCTAAAGCGTTGCCGCAGTAAATTGCTTCAAGAACCGAATATCATTTTCGGTGAATAATCTCAAATCGTTGATTCTGAATTTGAGCATGGCAATTCGTTCAATTCCCATTCCGAAAGCATAACCCGTGAATTCTTCTGGGTCAATTCCGGAACTGGCAAGCACATTGGGATCCACCATGCCACAACCGCCAATTTCTACCCAACCCGAATATTTGCAAATGTTGCAACCTTTTCCACTACAAATATGGCAGGAAATATCTAGTTCGGCACTTGGTTCTGTAAATGGGAAATAAGAAGGGCGAAGACGGATTTTTGTGCCTTCGCCAAACATTTCCTTGGCGAAATAGTAAAGCACATCTTTCATATCGGCAAAGCTCACGTTCTTGTCCACATACAAGCCTTCCACTTGGTGGAAAATGCAATGCGCCCGTGCAGAAATGGTTTCGTTTCGGTAAACTCTTCCTGGAGAAAGTGTTCGGATGGGAGGTTTCTGATTTTCCATTACTCGAATTTGCACCGAAGAAGTATGCGTTCTCAAAGCCACATCAGGATTTTTTTCGATAAAGAAAGTGTCCTGCATTTCCCTCGCTGGGTGGTCTGGTGGGAAGTTGAGAGCCGTGAAATTATGCCAATCATCTTCAATTTCTGGCCCTTCGGAAACGTTGAATCCAATTCGCTCAAAAATCTCTATGAATCTCTTTTTTACCAAAGAAAGCGGGTGGATTGCACCCAACTCATTCGGTACATTTGGCAAAGTCAAATCAATTGGTGCAGAAGCATCACTTTCAGAAGCATTCTCTAAAGCTTGTTGACTTTGCTTGAATTTATCTTGTGCGCTGTTTTTTAGCTTATTAAGGTGTTGCCCAATTGATTTCCTGTCTTCTGCAGCTACTTTTCCCATTCCGCTGAAAAGTGCGGTTACTTTTCCTTTCTTGCTCATATATTCCAATCGGAAATTCTCCAACTCTTCTTTATTCTCATTGAATAAGCTTCTATTTCCTTGGCTACTTTCTCAATTTGCTCTATCATGTCTGAAATTAGTCTTTAGTCGTAAGTCTTTGGTCTCAAGTAATTTGAGCTGAAAAACTACTTGAATCAGCAAAAGTAATAAAATACTAGAAAGTATTCCGAAGTCTATTATTTGTTTTGAACACAAGACCTTATCAAGGTTCAGAACCCTGACAGAGTTTCAACTAATTATTTCATAATTTTACCGCTACAATCCAACCCAATCGTAGCATAATACAACGGGAATGAACTTTTTAGCTGTTAAATTACCATTCTCCATAACTTTCGGCTATTTTAGATTTTGGAAAAAATATAAGCTGCCTAAAGTAATTTGGGTAGCGAAAAAAAGCGTTTACATGAGTCAAATAACCATACAAAAAGTTTCGAAAACACCGCATTTTGCTATCATTTTATTTTCACTCATCGGCTTGGCTTCGGTGGGTTGGAATGCGTTGGCAGGACTTTGTGGTTTGGAATGCCGACAGAAACGAGCAGACTGCTGTGGATTTGATCATCTCGGCAATTGCCTTGCTTTCCGTTTTTCTTGCTTGTGGCTTGGCTTGTGGTGAGTTTATTGTTGAAGCTAAAGAAGCTTCGAGAACCATAAAATCCAACCAAGAAATGGATTTGCAATTTTTGCGTGGAGAAATGACTGCCAACGAGCGAGATGTGGATATTCAAAGCCAAATGCTTTATTCATTTATGAACCAAGGAAACTTGGAAGGCTTGATGAGTCTGGCATCAGCACTTTTGAGAGTGCAGAACGTGAGTTTTTGGCGGATGGATTCTACGCAGTCTGAATTGGAATGTCTGGGGGCTTATTCAGAAACAAAAGGTGCATTTCAGAAAGGGGAAATCATATCTGTTTCGCAGTTTCCGAGCCTGTTTAGTGTGTTGCAAGACAAAGATTGCATTCAATATCCGTTGGGTTTGATGGAGGGAACAGAGCTGACGGGAGAACCAATCCAACCGATAGGAAGCCTATTGCATTACACAGAAAACGAGCAAATTCAGGCGATGATGATTGTGCCTTTAGAGGTGGAAGGAACAGTAATGGGTGCGGCTTGGTTCGAGCATCGGGAAATTGCCAGACAATGGACGGAAGTAGATAGAAAGCAAGCATATTTCGTAACTTCTTTGGTGAGAATGAGGCTTTTCAAAGATTTGCAATACGGCATCATTGAAGAGCTTTCCGAAGGATTGACCCAAACCAACAACCTAATTAACCAAGTGAATCTGGGAATTGGCAAATTCTCTCTTACAGAAGCTTGCGCAATCAATGATTCGAGTGAAGAATTGACTAAGAAAATTGGAGAATGTGCCGTTTTGGAAGAATCGAACGAGAATATCAGCTGATTTTTTCCCACTTGGGCGAGGAGGATTTCATGGGCAGAAAGCTATTTGGAATTTGTGAGCTGAAGAAGTCATCAGAAAGTTTGTGGATGTCCAACTTTTTGCTTTCAGATTTTGAGTATGAGCGCAACAACAACGGAACGAGGGAAGTGTTGAAAGTAAGTATTTTCAGCGCCACCAAGAATGAGGAATTGAGTGGCTTATGGCTATTGGTGCAAGATATTACTCAATCCAAACAGAAGGAATGGGAAATGGAATTGCTCATTAAAAACAATTCAAATATTCTTACCATTCTTGACGAGGACAACCACATTAAATCTGACAGCCCGAGCATTAAGCAAGCAGGCTATAATCAGAAGAGCGGGTTGGACATAATATCATCAGCTATTTTGAACCAAAAGATGCAGAAAAATTAGAGAAATGTCTGCGCATTTCCAGTCGAGTGCATTCCGAGGAAACCGCCACAAGCCTGAGAATGCGCAAAGCAAACGGAAACTGGGCGTATTACGATGCCATTGTCAAAAAATTGAACGAAGCAGGATAGTTCAAATCATGCGCTGTTGGAGTTGGTAGATATTAGCGGTAGAATTAAGAGAGAGCAAGAAATGGAAGAGCAACAACAATTTTATAGCAGTTTGATTGAGCAAAGTGGAGAAGTGGCGATTGTGTTGGAAAAAGAAGGGGCGATTTCTTTTGAGTCTGCCAATATGAAGCAGATTTTCGGCTACGACACTTCGGAAAGAATTGGGAGGAATGGGTTTGAATACATCCATTCCAGAAGATTTATCGGAGCTGGAAAGAGCTTGGAAAAAGGTCTCGGAAGGGAAAATCACTTCGCACCATCAAGACATTCAGTTTCTGCATAAAAATGGCGATTGGAGAAATGCCGAACTTTCCATGCAACAAAGGCAGCAAGGCGCGGTCAATATTTGGCTACGAGACATTACTGGCGTGAAAGAAGTGGAGCAAACGTTGAAAAACCGTGCTGGGTTGATTGGGAGTTTCCTTGAGAAATCTGATAAGATATTTTTGCTTACCAGACTCGAAAGGAAAAATCAAATTTGCCACAGGTTGCGTGAAAACCTGTTTAGGAATTGAACCAAAGCAGTTGATTGGCAAGAACTTGGCACAATTGGCTTTAGGAAAAGAACGAGATGCGGTAGAGAAAAACCTTGCAAGTTTTGGCGGACAACCCAAAAGCGAATATAGAAATGCACTTCACAATAGCAGTCTCCAAAGAAAATACGCAGAAATTTGCCTTGGAAACCAGAGGGAAAGTGTTGGAGAAAGCTTATTCGGGTTTGCTGTTCGAGCTTTCTAAGATTTCCGAAGAAACGGCTGACAAAAAGACAATCATAAAGGCAAACTTTTTCCAATCTATCGCCAACAATTTGCCGAATGTGCTACTATTTGTGGATTCGCAAGGGAAAATAAAGTACGGAAACTTGGCTGCCAAACAGCTTTTCGGAAAAATACCGAAAGGCTTTCTCGCAGATTTTGTGGTGGAGTCAGAAAGAGAGAGAATTTCGGAAATCACTCAATCCAAAGAAGGAACGCTCGATTTTTGAATTGGAAAATGAACAGGGTGCCTTAGCAGCCAGGCTTTTCGATTTGGAAGGAAGCCTTTTGAATGGCACGGTTTGGCAACTCAATTTAGCAAAAGACACTTCGGCAGAAATAATGGTTGATGAAAGTAATTTGACTCTGGCAACAGAAATCGATGAAGATGATGCGAATGGAAATTCAGCATGACAAAGCTGAACTTAATCCAACAAGAAAATGAGCAGCCTGAAAGAGAGAAGTAGAGCAATTGAAAGCAAACTCTGAAGAGTATGCCAATCAAAGCAGGAAAAATGTATGAGGAGTTGGATAAGCTGAATAAAAAGAATTCTGCGGATGGATTGAGTGAGTTGGAAATTAAGAGTTTGAAGACTAAGAATGCGAAGAAATAGAACTAGTTTTGGAAGATTCGGAGGGATAAAAGAAAATTTTGAAGAAATGCTGGAGTTGCTGAATCAATACAGGGAAATCAGTTTGGCTTCCGATTTGGAAGTTAAAGCTGAAAGAACTCTCCAATTTCGAGGATTTGATTAACTTTGAAAATGCGTTGAACGAATCGAAAACATACATAGGAAAGCTCCATTCGCTTTCTAGCAACTCAAGTGAGTTGGCGAGAAGGCTAATTGAAATTCTAACAGCAGAAACACAAAAGCTACTTGAAAAGTATTTGCTTGGAATAGACAAAACAACAATTAGAATAAAAATAACACAACAAACCATCAGCTAGTACGAAGCACCTAAATCTCTAAAAATGAAGATAACTAAACTACTCACGCTTCCTTTGGCATTGCTATTCTTCTTGGTGGCAGATGCCTCCGCTCAATATTATAAAAAACGACTGGACATCTGTGAGCTGTATTATGAGGAAGGAAGATACAAGGAAGCAGTTTCCAATGTAGATAAATTGCTGAAACGCATGAGGAAAAGACCCGACGAGAAAGAGGCAATTCCCCGTGTTTTGTTGAAAAAAGCAAAATATCTCGAAGCATTAGGAGACTACGATGGCTTCAAGGCAAATATTATCGAGGCAATTGAAATGCGCAAAGAAAAAGGCATAGACAATATTGCCTACGGAGTGGCTCTTTTAGATGCTTCTGCCCTTTACCTAATCTATTCTGACATTGTAACTGCCGAAAGCTACTTGAATGCAGCAGAAAATATTTTGACAAATCGGGCCTCGGTAGGAACTAACACAGAAAATGGACAAAAAGATTTATACTTCGAATCCCAGAAACTCTACATCCGAGCCACAATTAACTATTTGCGAGGCTACTATGACGATGCGAATAGAAATCTTCTCTAGGCTATTGGATATGAGAGACCGAAGAATTTCTACACGGGAATATTTCTTCAATGACATTACAGGAAACTTCGAGGAAAGAAGAGTAGGACGTGATCAACTTCGCAGAAGGAAAAGAGAATATGTACAAGTTTTGACTTTGGCAGGGCAAATTGCGAGAGACAAAGGAGATTACTCAAGAGCAGATTCCCTTTTCAAACAAGCAGATGAGTGGATTGGCCAGAAATTGAGAAAGACCAAGACCGATTTGGCAACTGTGAGAAATACGCAAGAATGGCTCAAACTTCGTATTGAAACAGGAGATGATTTGAAAGATATCAGAAAGGATTTGGAAAACAATCTTTTCAGGGCCGAAAGAAGCGTAACGCTCGTTCACAAAGATTATATAGCGGCACAGGAACTTCTGTTAGATTTTCTGACAGTTACAAATTACCCACGAAAAGGGAAGTTTGAAGATTGGGAATTGGAAACCAACACACGAAAATACTATACGGAAAAAAAGTTGCCTTATGCAATCTGGCAAAGAATTAACGCAAAAAGAGCTTTACTACAACCAAGTAGGAGGTCTTATTACCAGAAGAGAAAACCAATTGGAAGATGCTGAAAAAGCTTTGACTTCTCTGCTGACTCCAACCATAAAAATGTAAAAAAAGATTCAGTTGAATTTGCCACTATTCCAGACAACCATATAGAATACATAAAAACCATTGAGCAATTGTACGAAATTGCCATGGCACAAAACAACTTGGACAGTGCAAAAAGCTACTTACTTGAACTCGTGGAAGCTAATAGAAGAATTTTTGGGGAGGAATCAATTCCTTACCATTTATCAAGAATTCAGGAAGCCGATTATTACCTCCGATTTACAAATGATTTCGATAAGGCGGAAAGCATTTTTGAAGAGAGTTTCGAGGAGGTATTGGCAAAAAGACTGAATCATCATAGTTTCAACTACATTCATGCGCTAGATGAATATGCCACTTTCTGGGAGTGAAGGGCGATTTTGAAGCAGCAAGAAAATTGGTTGAAGAAGGAGTGGAATTGGCGAAAGCAAATGTGGGAGAAGACACATCCTTTCTATGCGGCTGAACTAGAAAAATTGATTGAGTTGGAGTTGGAACTTGGAGAATACCAAGTGGCAAGTGCCAACATCGACTCTGTTCTTACGAATATATAACGAGTATTATAACAGACATTCCAACATTACTGGGCAATATTCTAAAGCACTTGGCTACTTCTGCCCGATATTATGCCACATTGGGTTTGTTTGGAGAGGCAAAATCTTCCTTAAACAGAGCTGGTCGTGTGCAAAAAAGAACCGTCATTTCCTCGGCTTTCGCAACTGATGAAGATGACCAAGTTTTCTTGCTCATCCAAACAGAAAAGCTCAGGCAAGCAGAGGAATTGGTAGAAGAAGTAATTGCCAGAAGAGAAGCTGTTTATGGCACGGAAAGCAGGTTTTTGATTTCCCCATACAACCACATGACCATGATTGCAATTGCCAATGGAGACTTTCTGAAAGGCGCAGGAATTTTCAGAAAAGGCTTATAATATGGCAGAAAAATCTTATGGAGACAGCTCTTTCAAAGTAACTGAAAGTTTGCGATTGCGTGCCGAAACCAATCGGGCTTTGGGAGCTTATGGAAAAGCAGAAGAGGATTTGCTGAAAGTC
The DNA here is from genome assembly GCA_963729615.1 of uncultured Cytophagales bacterium. Taxonomy (GTDB): domain Bacteria; phylum Bacteroidota; class Bacteroidia; order Cytophagales; family Flammeovirgaceae; genus JBLIFI01. The sequence continues at coordinate 32,654 of CAVSOI010000003.1, read as the reverse complement.
TTGGAAATCAATAAAGCTATTTTTGGAGAAAACCACATCCAACTGGCATCGCCTTATACAGAACTGGCACTCACAAAATTATATGATGGCAAAACAGAAGTTAGAAGAGGTGGAAAGATTGGTAAAGGAATCTGTGGTAATCATCTCCAACACCTTAGGTTCAGACAATCCTGTGTATGCAGAAGCACTCCAGACTTTGGCTCTGGTAAATACTGAAGCAGGAGATTATGAAGCAGCAGAGAGAAACTTGACCATTGCCAATGATATTTGGGTTCGTAAACTGGGCACAGAGAAAAACACGAACAGTGCCGAAATCAAACTGCTTTTAGGAGACGTAGAAGTAGGAAAGAAATCTTTTGAAGAAGGAAAAGAAAGATACAAAGAAGCAAAAAGGCTCTACAAGAAGATTTTCAATGACAAGCACCCTTCCTACATACGCTCGGTTGCCCGTTTAGGAAGAGCGCATTATATGTTGGGAGATTTGAAAAAATCTATCAAATACACAGAAGAGGCCTTGGCGAATCACGAAGAAGTAATTGAAAAATTCTTTAGAGCGATGAGTGAGGCAGAAAAATCTCGTTTTTGGAATACAATCCGTGGCGATTATGAGTTTTTCAATACATTGGCAATTGCCGCTTCTGACAAAAAGAAGAGTATGATTGGGAAAATGTACGACAACACACTTGCCACCAAAGCAATTCTGCTGAACTCTTCCATCAAAGTAAGAAACACAATCCTGACAAGTGGAAACGATAGCTTAATTGCCAATTACGAACGCTGGGAAACCAAAAAAGAGCAGTTGATTGAAGAATTGGGAATGAGCAATGAGCAGTTAAAAGAAGAAGCACTCGACCCTAAAAAAACGCAAAAAGAAATTGAGAATTTGGAAAGAGCCTTGAGCGCCCAATCCAGTTTGTTTGATGCAAGTAGCGATGAAGAAGCAATCACTTGGAAAAATGTACAATCTGTTTTGAAAAATGATGAAGTTGCCGTAGAGATATTGAGATTCAGACATTTTACCAATCAATTTACTGATTCTGTGGTATATGTGGCATTGGTGGTTACTCCAAAAACATCGGGCGCACCCAAAATGCTGGCAATTCCGAAAGGGAACGACTTGGAAGGAAGGTTCATGAAATATTACAGAACCTGTATTGAATACAAAATTGAAGATAAATTCTCTTACGAAAACTACTGGAGACCAATCGACCAGTTTGTAGCAGAAGGAAGCAAGGTTTATTTGTCTGGAGAGGGAGCTTACAACCAAATCAATTTAGAAGCGGTTTTGAATGACAATGGTTCTTATGTGTTGGACAACAGTAACATTGCCCTTGTAAGTAATACAAAAGAGCTTGTGAAAGCCGCTCAGGAAAAGAAGAAAGTCTCTTTTGGGGAGAAGAAGCGATGAGATTGCCCTTTTCGGAAATCCAGATTTTTACCCGAATAGCGAAGGACGGAATCACAAAACCAATTCCACAATTGCCAGGAACACAGGCCGAGGTTTCTGCCATTGATGAAATGTCTGCCAAAAATGACATTCGTACTAACGATGAAAATCAATGCTGCCGCAACCGAAGAAAGCGTAAAGGCAATGAGAAGCCCGAAAGTTTTCCACATTGCCACGCACGGTTATTTCTTGCCCGATGAGAAAGTGAACAATGATAGCTGATTTGGCAAAAGAGCAATCTGTCTCCAACCCATTGTTGCGATCGGGAATTTTGCTGACCAATGCAGGCACACTGATGGCGAGCGATAATGTGTACGCTTTCAATAAAGAACCTGGTGTGTTGACTGCTTACGAGGCATTGACATTGCGTTTGGAGAACACAGAATTGGTAGTTTTGAGTGCCTGCGAAACAGGTCGTGGAGATACCAAAGTGGGCGATGGCGTTTATGGATTGCAACGGGCATTTCTTGTGGCGGGAGCAGATGCACTCATCATGAGTTTGTTTAAAGTAGATGATGAAGCCACCAAAAAACTCATGCTTTACTTCTACGATAATTGGCAAAACAAAAAAATGGACAAGCGTGAAGCTTTCATTGAAGCTAAAAGAACGTTGAGGAAAGAGTACAAAGATCCAATTTATTGGGGAGCATTCATAATGGTAGGTTCTAGTATAAATCAATTTAGGAAAAAATGAAAAAAATAATCATAGATCCAATCAGGCTATCTTTCTTGGTAGCACTTGTGTTTTTGATGAGTTGTGGAGGAAATGAGAACAATGATAACTCTGAAGTTGAAACTCCAAAAACAGAAGAGGAACTGGCCTGGGAAAAAGCCTTGGCAGAAAAAGAGGAAATAGTTCCACTCGACCAAGAACTCGACCGCTTTACGAAACGGTAACTGGATTTCAGAAATTGGCCTTTGAATCGGAAATGACGAAAATAAATGGATGTCAAAGCCTAATTGCCGAAGTAGAGCAAAGCATGTCAAAATACGATAGAATACATTAAGTAAAATCAAAGAAGATTTGAAGCTAATGGAAGCCATGCTTTACACCGAGGAAACCTTAGCAGACGAAGAACTTGTAGAGAAAGTATGATACGCACACTGAAGATGTAATTGAAGGCTGGAAAACATTTTCTGAAAATACTGAAGAGTTCGACAATCATGCAAGAGCACTTGCCTTTTACGAAGATATTATGACGGCAAATAATCAAGATGCGCAAATTCGTAGGAACTACAATATCTATGTTGCATGATTACAATGTAATCTTAGAAACAAAAGCAGAAGAAGTAAAAATACTCGGAGAGAAATATATGGCAATGAAACCCTACATATTTTTCTATGGAAGCGACCCTGTGGTAATGTAGTTTTTTGCCTATTGATTGTTAGGAAAACAAACAAACGGGCTAATCAGTCGGTTCTATTACTGAACCATAAAACCGAAACTATGCCTACTTTTTTTGTAACATTCAAAAATGACGAAACCAAAGACCTAGAAGCCTTTAGCCGTGCCGATTTAGTTGAACAGCATTTCGATGGAGATGAAAGAAAATTGAAAGAAGAAGCCAAAGCTGATTCGCTGGCATCATAACACAATCCAGTTTTCCGAAAATGTAGAAACAGGGGAAACTGAACAAGAAGTTTCCACCGCAGACGCCAACCCTTACGGCTGGCGAGAAAAAGGAGACAAAAATGATAACTGATTCCAAATCCGCCTAAAATAAAGCCACAGACAATAAGGTCATGTGGCTTTATTTTAGGATGGAACTCTCAAACTAATTTCTTACGAAAAGGACTTTTACTACTTTGTATAATCCGACAAAAACATAGCCGATTGGGCCTGGCTTGGTTTTCTTCTGCCAAGAAATATTGATTGTGGAATAAGCAATCTGATTGTCTAAAAGATTCAATTTCCCTTTCATGCTTTCAATTTCTCCAGTAAGTCGTTCTATTTCCTTTTCCAATGGGAGAATTTCGCTTACTTCCTTAGCTTGTTGCAATAACTCCAAATATCGTTTTCTTGTCTTCTAGCATTCTCCATCCGAATTTGGAAATCTACATAGCTGGCAGTAAGCATCTTCTGTGCGAATGCTTTTGTTTTTCACTTTCCCCAATAGGGCAATCCATTCTCCAATGCAGACTCCAAAAACCCTCGTTTTTCACACGAATAGTTGCCATAATTATTTGCCGAACTGCTAATGTAACCTTCGTAAGAACTAGCTATATCCTCTAATTTAGGTGAAAGTGTTACCCAACTCTTTTCAACTACCAAAGTAATTGAAGCATTGTTTGATTACAAGCCTGTCAGATTGCTTTTCGGTAATTTCCTTCTTTTCATAGTCATCGTAATCACCAAGCTGCCCTAGCTCATTGCGCCCTCAGCCGTACTTGTAGCTGATTGGAAGCAGCTCTACTGGTGGTTTCTGTAACTCGCACAGGAAATAATACAAATGGAAAGGATCCACTGTGCCAATTAGAAATTTACTTTTCATGTTCATCTACGTTTTTTCTGATAGATGTCAGATTTCATTGAAATCCATACCTGAAAAGTATTTTTTTTACGCTTTGAGAAGTTTCTATTTCTTCTTTATTTCTTCTTTTTCATCAAAAACCGCCAAATCAATTCCCTGCAAATGGCTTTGGTCGTTCGTTTTTTTGAGATGGTATTTCTTGCCATCGAACTCCAATAAATAAAGGCAGGTGTTCCCGTGAGAAAAATCGTCCATCTCCGAGAGAGAAAGTCTCCAACAAATGACAAAGCAAAATACGCATGGCTCTTCCGTGCATGCAAACCAAAATGGTCGATTCTTCCGTTTGGGACATGATGTAATTCCACGCTTCAATTTGACGAGCCTGTACTTCCAACGGACTTTCTCCGCCCACTTCCTTCCAGTGCCAATCTCCCGTGCGCCAAGCATTCAGCATTTCAAAATATCGCTTATCGTCTGCCTCGGTAATGATTCTGCCTTCCTTATCGCCCCAAGAAATCTCATTTAAACCAATCAGCTGTTCCCAATCCACTCCTTGCTCAACGAATCGTCTTACAGTCTGATGAGTCCGCTTCAATTTAGAAGTATAGATTTTATCGAAAGGGACAGATTGGTACTTTCCGAAAAAAGCTTCGGATTGTAACCATCCCACTTCATTTAGGTTGGAATTGATGCCAGAACCTTGCACCAATTTCAGCTTATTAAATTCTGTTTGCCCGTGGCGTATGAGATAGATAGTTTTCATCTGCGTAATTTCATAACAATTCTAAAACGCTCAGACGATGAATTATACACAAAAAACTTACACCTTTCGCCAAGCGGATGCAAAGATGCGACAAATCTATTTCTAAGTCAATAAAATCAGACGGTTTCACATTTTCTTAAAACCACAATCGAAATAGATTAATATTTAAAGAGAATCTCAGCATATTAAGAACTGATATTACACGGGTCAATCTCTGCTATTCTAAGAAATTGAGAATTGATAATTTGGCGAATGTAGAGTATTGCAATTTTTATCCGTTAGGTAAGTACAAATTTTTAATTGATAATATTACAATTTTTATAACTGTTTGATTATCAGCAAAGTAATTTACTTCCCTACTGTGGCATCGGTTATCCGACTTTCTACTTGTATTTGCTGTCAATACTTTAGACTAAATACTTTGGACTATTCATAACTCAATAGGTTGCAAAACCGATTTGTCATTGTTTGCAGAGTTATTCACTAAATCAGAAACAGGCATAAACTTCATTTCGCCCAAATCATAAGGTTTCAATAGAGTTTGGATTTGCTCGATACTGGTGCTTTTAGAGAGGTATTCTTGTTGCTTTTCAGCGGGAAGAATCACGGGCATTCTTTCGTGCAAATGTTTCACATCTTCATTTCCCGAGGTGGTAATAATGCTAAAAGTCTTCACTTCCTCGCCCGTATTTTTGTCAATCCAACCATCCCAAATCCCTGCCATGGCGAAAAGTCTTTGAGTTTGGCAATAAATCAGGTAAGGTTGTTTGGATTTATCTGCTAATTGTTGCCACTCGAAATAGCAATTTGCCAACACCAGACATCGTTTTTGTCGAATCGGAACTTTGAAAGAGGCTTTCTCCAAAATCGTTTCGCTTCTCGCATTGATGGTTTTGTAGGCGAACTTCTCATCTTTCGCCCAATTCGGAATCAAACCCCAACGATAAAGAGAAAGTTCTTGTGGATTCTGGTCGGAAATAACGGGAAGATGATAGGAAGGCACAGCGTTGTATTGCGGAATCAATTCCACATTTACTTCCACTCCAAAAGTCTCGGAAATTTTTTCGGGTTTAGAAATTATTGTATAACGACCACACATGGTTCAAATAGAAAGTTAGCAAAAAAGTAAAATGGCAAATTGAAAAACGGTAGTAATAAGCTGGTAAGGCTAATAAATAAAAAAACCATAGTGCAAGCGTCCGCTCAATGCTGTCAACTTAAGGAAAATATATATTTAATTTTATACCAAAAAAAATTGAAAGTTTCAGTTCTGTAAGACGTAGCTCTAGCTGCGTCCAGTCACAAACCAAAAGTGTTGAAAAGGCTTTTCAACACTAACTTAACGGCATTGAGCGTCCGCTGGGCGGCACTTCGCTGGGCGACACTCCGCTTGTGCCGAAATATCCAAAAGAAGTCTTACATCTTGCATACTACCGCAGAAACAGGCTTTTGTTGCATTCGATAGCTAGTTCAACAACTTACGAAGGCCATAATGTGTTGCAATCAGCTTTCAAAAGCAATGAAAGAAACTCCGAAGGAATCTGTATATTTACTAAGTTTTAATTGGCAAAGATTCAAATTTCCAATACAAATGACATGCTTGTACTTCTGAAAGTAGCCACCTTGGTTGCTTCAGATTGCCAATTCCAAAACCATTTTTAATTCTTAATTTTTAATTCTTAATTCTTAATTTCCTGTATGGATTGGCTCATAGTTTTAGCATTAGTAGGTTTCGGGTTGGGACTGATTATTTTGGAATTCATCTTCATTCCAGGAACTACATTCGTAGGTTTCATTGGGTTCGGATTGGCAATTTTTGGAATCTATTGGTCTTACGAAAAGTTTGGGGTTGCCACGGGAACGACTATTCTCTGCGTAAGTCTTGCAGGAACTATCTTCGCTGTTTATTACGGACTGAAATCTGGCGTTTGGGAAAAACTCTCTCTCAAAACCAGTATTAAGAGTCGGGTAAATGAGAACGATGCGATGCCTTATGTCGGAGAAGAAGGAGTAGCGATTTCCGCACTTCGCCCATCAGGAAAAGCAGAATTCAACAATTATATGCACGAAGTCCAATCATTTGGTAAATTCGTGGAAGCTGGGACCAAACTGAAAATCCTGAAAATTGATGGAAAAAAAATTTGGGTAGAGCCATTGCCCGAATAGCCTTCTAAGTAGTAAAGTCTTTAGTCTTTAGTCTTTAGTCGTTAATCGTTAGTCGTTAGTCTAAAGTGAACTAAGAAGCTGTTTATCAGGTAATTACGAACATTAAAATAAGAAAATATTTGACAATAATCGCTTATTTAGAAACATTCCAAATGAATTCATTTTACCTCCATTGTGAATTTTTAGGAAATTAGGCTTGTTGCGAGATAGTAACTTCAAAACCTAAACTATCTCACAACAAACCTCTCCATTTTTTTATGAAGCAAATACGACTTTTAGGACTTGTCCTCTTCGTAATCGCCATGATTACCTTTGTGGTTTCCATCACTTTAGGCGAATACAAGATTACCGATTCTGTATTGCAGGAAACCATGAAGCTCGAACACGTTGAAGCCATGAAACCCGAGCTTCAACCCATGATTGGTAAGGTTTATACCTCCAATATCAATTTCATTTCCGATTTTGAGACTGCGTTTGATAAAGTGAATGCAGGGTTCAAGAAAAACAAGGAATGGGACAAAGTCATTTATGACAATTATACATTCAGCATTACAAAGAATGCAAGCCAAGGCGTTTTCGTCAATAATCAATGGCTGTTTTTCCTACTGAGCATTGGTTTCGGAATTATCGGAGCGTTAATGTACATCATCCCAAAAGTGGAAACTGGTGGGCCTGCGGGAATCAAAAACAATCATATTTACCATCGTGCGGCAACCTCTCGTGGTTGGATTGGGATTTTGGTAGGCACTTTCCTCATTGGTTTCTACATTCTGCTCTATTTCAAAGCGGCTTACATCACAAATTGGGTGCTTTTGGTTGACCCAATCAGCCAAGCACTAAACGGAAACCCAGCAAGCGAATGGTTTCTGTATGGATTTCTCTACACCCTTGCCATTTTCGTAATGGGAATCCGAATGTATATCAAATACCGCCACAGCCCTTACCAAATGGTTCGGAACACCTCCGTAATTTTCTTCCAGTTGTCATTTGCCTTTTTCATTCCCCAGCTTTTGGCTCGCCTCAACAAACCCGAAGTAGATTTCAAGAACATCTGGCCGTTGGATTATGATTTTTTCTTCGATTGGAACTTAGACAGACTCCTTTCAGAAGGAAATCTAGGTCTTTTCATGCTCGTTTGGGGAATTGCCCTTGTTGTGATTGCCGTGCCTGTGTTCGTCTATTTTTTCGGGAAAAGATGGTACTGCTCGTGGGTTTGCGGTTGTGGAGGTCTCGCTGAAACACTCGGAGACCCTTACCGACAACTTTCCGACAAATCGCTCAAAGCTTGGCAAATTGAGCGTTGGCTCATTCATGGCGTGCTTGTTTTTGCAGTTGTCATGACGGCTGGAGTTTTATATACGTACTTCACGGGAAGTAAAAGTGTGCTTGGAATCAACACCTACGAAATGCGTTCCACTTATGGTTTCGCTATCGGAGCAGTTTTCTCTGGCGCGGTTGGCACAGGCTTTTATCCGCTGATGGGAAACCGAGTTTGGTGCCGATTCGGTTGCCCTTTGGCGGCTTATTTGGGAATTGTGCAACGCTTCAAATCCAAATTCAGAATTACCACCAATGGCGGTCAATGTATCTCCTGCGGAAACTGCTCAACCTATTGCGAAATGGGAATCGATGTCCGCTCTTATGCTCAAAAAGGACAGAATATTGTACGCTCCTCTTGCGTGGGTTGTGGAGTTTGCTCGGCAGTTTGCCCCCGTGGAGTCCTCAACCTCGAAAACCTCAACGATACTAGCGGAAAATCCAGAACGGAACTTCCTGCCATTATCATTGGAAGAGAAAAAGCGAGTTTGGTGGAGTAAGGTAGTCCGAAGTCGTTAGTCCAATTTGATAGAGTTCATGCCCTTGTTGGTCTTAGCATTAACATCACAAGGGGTGAATTAGGGTTTGGAGTTAGCAAAAAAGAATAAGTGAGCAGTAATCATAAAGTTGCGAGACCGACAAGCATTAAATATCCGTAGCCGATAGTTTCCAACTATCGCAAACTTATTCCTCCACCTCACGCCCTTGTTGGTCTTAGCATTAACATCATAAGTGGTAAATTAGGGTTTGGAGTTAGCAAAAAAGAATAAGTGAGCAGTAATCATAAAGTTGCGAGACCGACAAGCATTATGGAAATCGAGGTTGTTGGTCTCGCTCAGGAAAGTGATTTCATAACAAAAAAACCTTTCAGAAATAAAAGAGCGGTAGGAGTCTGGAAGCTTTACGATTGGCTAAGACCAACAACGGCTTTTGTTTTCTACATAAGCAAGCGTAATCTCCACGCCCTTGTTGGTCTTAGCATTAACATCACAAGCGGTAAATTAGGGTTTGGAGTTAGCAAAAAAGAATAAGTGAACAGTAATCATAAAGTTGCGAGACCAACAAGCATTATGGAAATCAAGGTTGTTGGTCTCGCTCAGGAAAGTGATTTCATAACAAAAAAACCTTTCAGAAATAAAAGAGCGGTAGGAGTCTGGAAGCTTTACGATTGGCTAAGACCAACAACGGCTTTTGTTTTCTACATAAGCAAGCGTAATCTCCACGCCCTTGTTGGTCTTAGCATTAACATCACAAGCGGTAAATTAGGGTTTGGAGTTAGCAAAAAAGAATAAGTGAACAGTAATCATAAAGTTGCGAGACCGACAAGCATTAAATATCCGTAGCCGATAGTTTCCAACTATCGCAAACTTATTCCTCCACCTTGCGAATCCACGCAACTTTTCCTAATCTTACGGAAAACTGAATCCAACCGAGCCATTTTTATAATCCAACCAAAATGACCAACCAACAACTCAAAGAACTGGAAACCAAATTGTGGAGTGCCGCCAACTCCTTGCGGGCTTATGGCGGGCTGAAAGCTTCCGATTACGCTGTGCCTGTGTTAGGATTGATTTTCCTGAAATTTGTGGAGAATAAATACAGCCAATACGAAGCGCAAATCAACCAAGAGTTTGAGAAAAGCAAAGGCACCAGAATGGAGCGAAAGATAGAGGAAATCGCTTTGGCAACTTGCGGATTCTATCTGCCCAAAGAAGCCCGATTCGATTCGCTCCTGAATTTGCCTGGCGACAAAAGTATGGCAACCGCCCTGCGAGATGCCATGAAGGGAATTGAGAAACACCAAGATGCCAAATTCAAAGATGTGTTGCCCACCGAAACCTATTTCGAGATTGAGAAAAAGAAGAATGACATTCTCCCGAAATTGCTCAAAGCCTTCTCAGATATTCCCAAAGATGCTTCTGGAGATGTATTCGGGAAGATTTACGAGTATTTCCTAGGCAAATTTGCCATGGCAGAAGGGCAAAAGGGTGGAGAGTTCTTCACGCCAACTTCGGTGGTGCGCTTCATTGTGGAAGTGATTGAGCCATATAAAGGCAAAATCTTGGATTCCGCCTGTGGTTCGGGTGGCATGTTTGTGCAATCGGCTCGTTTTGTGGAATACGGAAACCAAGATTTGAAAGATATTTATGTGTGCGGACAAGAATTTATGGGCGAAACCGTGCGCTTGGCAAAAATGAACTTGTTGGTCAATAACCTCCGTGGTGAAATCAACGAAGTGAATTCCTATGCCAACGACCCTTACGAGAGTTTTGGGAAGTTCGATTACGTAATGGCGAATCCGCCTTTCAACGTGAAATCTGTGAAGGAAAGCACCGTGAAGAACGATAAGCGATTTACCGCCTACGGTTTGCCCAAAAACAAAGGCAAAAGCACCGACAGCATTTCCGATGCCAATTACCTCTGGATTTCCCTATTCGCCAGCTCGCTGAACGAAACGGGCAGGGCAGGATTCGTAATGCCCAATTCCGCCTCCGATGCCCGAAATTCGGAATATGAAATCCGCAAAAATATTGTGGATAGCAACATTGTGGATTGCATGGTCAGCATGCCTTCCAATATGTTTTTTACCGTGACTTTGCCCGCCACACTCTGGTTTTTCGATAAGCAGAAGGCGAAGAGCGAGCGGAAAGACAAAATTCTGTTTCTCGATGCCCGAAATGTCTATCATCAGATTGACCGAGCGCACCGAGAGTGGACCGAAGAGCAACAGCAGAATTTGGCGGCCATCGTGCGCCTCTACCGTGGGGAAACCAACCGCTTTCTGGAGCTAATCAACAAATATATTCTGGAAGCGCACGAAGCCCAACAGAAAATTGAACCGCTCAAAAAAGAGTTGCAAACTGCCCTGAAGCACAAGGCGAAAGCGTTGGAAAACTATTGCTATGAAGCCAAAAATGAGAAGCGAACGCCCAGCAAAAAGAAAATATTTGCGGAGGTTGAAAGCAAAATAGTCGATTTCCCATTCGAGCCACTCATAACCCGAACGGGAAAATCAGGCAAACCCAGCCACAAAATCCAGCAAACACCTTTGCAGAATAAAGCGCAACGCCAAACCGCTTTTTGGTTGGAGTCGGAAGTGGAAGATGATGCATCTGATTTGGAAATTTTGAAGCAAGACACGCAAAAACTCGTGGAAGTTTTTAAGCTGGCAGACAAGAATGCCAAACTGAAAAACGATAAGGTTTGGGCAGAATTTGAACTCGCCCGCACCGACAAAACCCTCGAACTCGCCCTGCAAAACTATACCGAAGCCGTGGAGCAACTTAGCTATTGGCACGGCAACATCAATTGGTTGCAAACCCACTTCCCAAATGCCGAATATGAAGATGTGGTGGGATTGTGCAAAATGGCAGACCGCACCGAATATGCCGAAGAGCAAGACTACTCGCTCAACGCAGGAAGATACGTAGGCGTGGAGATTGAGGAAGACAATTTGACGGAGGAGGAGTTTCGGGAGAGGATTGAATTGAAAGCAACTACTTTTGAGAAGTTAAGTATTGCTTCTCAAAAACTTGAAAATATGATTATACAAAATTATAAATTAATCTAAATGGCAACTTGGAAAAATATTAAATTTCGAGAGGTCTTGGAAATTATTTCAGGTTTTGCTTTCAAAAGCGGAGACTTTATAGAAGCAGGAATTCCAGTTTTGAAAATAAGCAATATTAAAATCGGAAAAGCAGATTTTCAGGAGAGCAATACTCAATTCATTTCTGTGGAGCAGAGTAAGAGTGTTGCAGATAAATATAAAATAAACAAAGGTAACATATTAGTTTCTTTAACTGGTTCTCATATTACGCAACCAAACTCCGTAGTCGGAAGAGTGGCGAGGTATCAATATGATTATGAAGCTTTACTAAATCAAAGAACAGCAAAAATTATAGCTAAAGAAAATTTCGATTCGTTATTTGTATATTACTGTCTTTTATCTCAAAAAATCAGAATTATGATTGCCATGCAAGCTCAAGGGGAGCCAATCAGGCAAACATAAGTCCAAAAGACATATTTAATCTTTCTGTTTCAATTCCCAACCTCGCCACACAAAAGAAAATCGCCTCAATACTTTCTGCCTATGACGATTTGATAGAGAACAACCAAAAGCGCATTAAGCTATTGGAGGAGATGGCATCGGAGATTTACAAAGAATGGTTCGTGCGCCTACGCTTCCCCAACTACCAAAACACGCCATTCCTCAATGCAGAAGGCAAGCAAGTTCCCCACGGAACACCAAACGCTTTGCCAAAAGGGTGGGAGATTAGGAAAGTTGAAGATTCTTTCAAAATTGTAGGTGGCGGAACTCCATCTACATCAGAAGAAAGCTATTGGACAAAAGGAGAAATAAATTGGTTTTCGCCAACAGACATAACTGCTTCATCAAGTATTTTTTTGGAAGAATCATCAAGAAAAATAACCAAAGATGGATTGGGAAAATCTGCTGCAAAAATTTTTCCGCCAAAATGTATAATGATGACAAGCCGTGCAACTATTGGAGCAGTAGGAATAAATTTGACAGAAGCTTGCACGAATCAAGGTTTCATTACTTGTATTCCAAACGAAATGTTTCCTTACACATATATTTATCATTGGATAATATCTAACAGAACGTTGTTTGAGAATTTCTCAGGTGGAGCAACTTTCAAAGAGATTTCGAGAGGAGTTTTCAAAAGCTTCAATATTCCAAAAATCGAACAAACTTTAATTGAATCTTATCATAATATGGTTTCCCCATTGTTTGAGGAAATAAATATTTTAGGTCAGAAAAACCAACTCCTCCAAGAAACCAGAGACTTGCTACTTCCCCGCCTTATCAGTGGCAAATTGAGCGTAGCAGATTTGCCCGAGCCAGCATCAGTATAAAAAGCAAGAGACCTCGGCAGTATTTCGCTCTCCGTAGTGCGGTTTTCCCTAACCACACAATCGTAGGGCAAACCAACTAATTTAACTCTGACAGGGTTTAAAACCCTGTCAGAGTTTTGCGATTCGTTTTTTGTCTTTAACTTTAGCTATTCATTACTCCTAACGCAAAAAATGGCATTTATTAACGAGTCGGACATAGAAAACGCAGACATTCAATTTTTTCTGGAAGAATTGCATTACAACGCACACATTGATGCTTGGGAGAAAAAACTGGTGGGCAGAGACACGCTGAAAGATGTGGTGCTGAAAGACCGCTTGCTCACGCAACTCCAAAAGCTGAATCCGCAAATTCCTGCCGAGAGTTTGGCGTTTGCCCTAGATGAAATTTGCAAAAGTAGAGCCACACTCACGCCCACCTTGGCAAACAAAGAAGTATATGAACTGCTCCGAAATGGTGTGGCGGTTACTTACAAAAATGAGTTGGGCAGAGAAGAACCCGATTACGTCAAAATCATTGACTTCCACAATCCGAAAGCCAATGATTTTGTGGTGGTTACGCAATTGAGCATTGAATATTTGCAAACTGACAACATCACTCGCAGACCCGATGTGTTGCTTTATGTCAACGGCTTGCCTTTGGTAATGATTGAGCTGAAAAATGCCAACACGAAGGTCAAATCTGGCTACGATGATAATTTGAGACGCTACAAAAGAGACATTCCGCAATTGTTTTGGTACAACTGCTTCGTGTGCATTTCCAACGGAATCCAGACCAGAGTGGGCGCATTCAACGCCCCGTGGGAACATTTTTTCTCGTGGGTAAAACTGGTGGACACTTCCGTTTCGCACGAGCAACCAAACAAGGCAGCAGTAGAGGCGGAGAGTGAATCTGCCCGAAACCATTTAAGTTTGAAACTTTTTGGCAAAGGTTTATGCCAAAAGGAAAACCTGCTCGACTATTTCGAGAATTTTGTGCTTTACCACAATGAGAAGGTAAAAATCATTGCCAAAAACCATCAGTTTCTGGGCGTAAACAATGCGATTGAATCTTTGCAGAATCGAGCAGGAAAGCAAGGGAAGCTGGGCGTTTTCTGGCACACGCAGGGTTCGGGGAAATCCTACTCCATGATTTTCTATTCCCGTAAAATCCAACGGAAAATAACTGGAAACTGGTCGTTTCTCATCATTACCGACCGTAGGGATTTGGATGACCAGATTTACCGCAATTTCAAAGAAACAGGCGTGATTGCCGAAACCAAAGACCAGAAAGCGAATTATTACCGACCGAGTTCCAGAAAATTACTGAGGGAATATTTGCAATCCAACCGAAGCTATTTGTTTGCGCTCATTCACAAATTCGGGATTGAGAAGGGGAAAACCTACCCGCAACTGACCGACCGAGCCAATTGGATTGTGATTGTGGACGAAGCGCACCGAACGCAATACAAGGGTTTGGGCGAAAATATGCGCATTGCCATTCCGAATGCACAATATATTGCTTTCACAGGCACGCCACTTTTGGGCAATGAGCAAACCAAAGAGTGGTTTGGCCCGTACGTTTCGGAATACAATTTCGCCCAAAGCATAGAAGATGGTGCCACCGTGCCACTTTACTACAAAAAAAGCGTGCCTCGGGTGGAGCAAATCAACGAAGATTTGGTGGGCGAAGCAGCGCAGATTCTGGAAGATGAAAACCTGACAAACGAGCAGAAAAAGAAGTTGGATAGAGAATACTCCACCCTTTTGGAAGTAGTCAGGAGGGAAGACCGCTTGCAGGAAATTGCCAAACACATTGTGCAACATTACCCTTATCGGCTCGATGTGGAAGATGAGGCGGGCAACCGAAAACCGATGAAAGCCATGGTGGTTTGCATTGATAAATTCACGGCAGTTCGGATGCACAAGTTGGTGCAGGATGCACAAAAGGAGGAAATTAAGGAACTCCGCAAGAAAATAGCCAAAGAGCGCAATTCGGAAATGAAGGAGAGGCACAAAAGAGCCATCGCTTTTATGGAGGAAACCCAAATGTCTGCGGTGGTTAGTTTGGAAGGAACTGAGAAAGACGAAAAAGAGAAGTTTGAGAAAGCAGGTTTGCACATTACGCCACACCGCAGGCTGATGGAATATCCTGACAAAGATGGGCGGAATATTGAGGATTTTTTCAAAGACCCGAACAGCAGTTATCGAATCGTTTTTGTCACTGCCATGTGGCTCACAGGCTTCGATGCGCCCGCAGTTTCGACTTTGTATTTAGACAAACCTTTGCAAAACCACACGCTGATGCAAGCCATTGCTCGGGCAAACCGTGTGCTGGAAGGCAAAAAGAACGGCTTAATCATTGATTATTTTGGCGTGTTCCGCAACCTCAAAAAAGCGTTGGCGGCTTATGCAGAAGGCACAAAAGGCAAAGACACGCTCAATGGCGAGGAGGAATTTCCTGTGCAGGAGTTTGCCGAATTGCTCAACTTGTTAGAGCAGGCAATTGCCGAGGCGAAAGCGTACCTCAAACAGTTGGGTGCAGATTTGGATGAAATCATCAGTTTGGGGGAAAAGGGATTTAAGGAAATTGAACTTTTTCAGGAATTTGCCAATCTCATTCTGGAGCGAGACGAATATAAGAAGCAGTTGGGTTTATTCGTAAATACGATTGTGAGTTTGTACGATTCTGCCAAGCCCGAAATTTATTCCTTACCAAAAATTAAGAAAGCCAGAGATGTACTCGAATACCTCAAAAAAGTGGTGGATAGGCATGTTGACCAAGATGAAGCGGTGGAAAGAGCCAAAAAGCGTTTGGATGGTTTGCTAGATTCTAGCGTGGTGGGCAAGGGCGATTTGCAGGAAGCAAGTGCAGATTACGTAATGGACACTTCTAGACAAGTGGATTTGAGCAAACTCAACTTCGCCCAACTCCGAGCCGAATTTCCAGAGAAGAAGCACAAACACATTGAGTTTGCCGATTTAAGGCAGTTTATGGAAATAAAGCTGAAACAGATGCTGGCTCAGAACAAAACCCGTGGCAGTTTTTTAGTTCGCTTCGAGGAAGTAATTGAAGCCTACAACTCGGGCAGTCTGTCTATTGATGAAGCCTATGAGGCGTTGATTAAGCAAGCGAAAGACCTCTCGAAAGAAGAACAGCGAGCGGCTGAAAATGATATGACCAATGCACAATTGGAGTTGTTCGATTTGCTGAAAAAGGAGAAGTTGACCAAAAAAGAGGAGCAAGAAGTGAAGTTGGCAGCTGAAAGCTTGCTCAACATTCTATTCGATGCCAAAAACAAGATTCTTATTCAGGAATGGCATCGGGAAAAAGCCACGCAGGAAGCAGTTCGCTACGAAATCCAAAAGATTCTTTCAGAGGAATTGCCCACGAGCTACGACCGAAAAGTTTTCTCGGAAAAGACCAATGTGGCTTTCCAACATTTTTACGAGTTGGCAGAATTGGGGAGAGGTTTTGCAGTTTGATTTTTGGGCGTATCTCATCTTGTCGCACATTGTAAAAACTTTGTGAGTTACCTCTCATTCGGCTGGAAGCCGATACCTTACGCCACTTGGAGGCAAGTCCCATCGCCTAGAGGCGAGCGACAGGCAAACGCTCGCTTCCAAGCGATGGGACTCGCCTACGAGTGGCGTAAGGTGCTGGTGTCTCGGCAGAATGAATTATCCAATTACTTTTCCCTATAGATGGAATAGACTTTATTCGCTAGTCAAGGCTTCTTAGCCTTGACTCACTCTATTTAAAGCTTCTTAGCTTTCATCATGATTTCACTACTTTCCCTCCCACAAAATTCTGCAACACCAAAGCAAAAATAATCAGCGGAACACAGCCAATCACATTGAACCACAAATAAGGAATTTCCGTGAAAACAGCACAGTACAAAACAATCGCTTCGGCAATGACTGCGGCTATGAAAGTGGCTTTCTCGCCTACTTTTTTGAAGAAAAAAGCCACTACGAAAATTCCCAAAATCACTCCATAAACTACCGAGCCGAGGAAATTGACTGCTTGAATCAAATTCTCCAATTTATCTGCCAACTGCGTGAAGGCAATGGCGGAAAGTCCCCAGAAAAGTGTGAGCCATTTGGAGGCTTTCAGGTAGTGCGAATCCGAGCCTTCTTTTTTAAAAACTCGCTTGTAGAAATCGACTACGGAAGTCGTTGCCAAAGAATTGAGTTCCGAAGAGGCGGAAGACATGGCGGCCGAGAGAATCACGGCAATCAGCAAGCCAATCAAGCCTTCGGGCAAATATTCAATTACAAAGCTGATGAACACAAAATCCCGATCTTTTTTGATGTAATTGTCGAGCTGTTTGGCTCTTGCCTCTTCTCCATCCACTTTCGCCAAATCATCGGAATGGATAATGCTGACGGCTTCTAGTTTCATTTCCTCGCCAGATTTTTCCAAGCCTTTCAATTCTGTTTGGAGATTTTGGACTTCGGAGGAATTGCCCGATTTGTCAGCCTGAACCAACGCCATGGTTTTCTCTTTTTTGAGTGAGAAATTGCTGGCATAATCATCTTCCAAAGTCTGGAGACGCTCAATGTTTTCTGTGGAAGTCACTTGGCTTCTTTCCGCAGAATTGAAATAAATTGGGGGTTGATTGAACTGATAGAATACGAATAATAAAGCTCCAACAAATAGAATCAGGAATTGCATTGGCACTTTCAGCATTCCGTTCATGAGCAGACCCAAACGGCTTTCGGCTACCGATTTCCCACCCAAATAGCGTTGCACTTGCGATTGGTCTGTGCCGAAATAGGAAAGCATCAGGAAAGTTCCACCCAATAATCCTGTCCAGATATTGTATTTGCTGGTTGGGTCGAACTCGAAATCAATCACATTCAACTTGCCCATTTTACCAGCCACGGTAATTGCCTCACCCAATCCCATGCTTTCTGGGAGGAGTTTTACGAGCATATATCCCGCCACAATCATTCCCAAAGTGATGATGAACATTTGCTGTTTCTGCGTGTGGCTGACCGCTTTCGTTCCGCCCGTTACGGTGTAGGTAATGACTATGAAACCGATAATGACCGAAAGTAAATTCAAATCCCACCCCAAAACTTTGGAGAGGATAATGGCAGGTGCGTAAATGGAAATTCCTGCGGCAAAACTACGTTGGGCGAGAAACAAAAATGCGGTCAGCAAGCGCATTCCCACTCCAAACCGAGATTCTAAATACTCGTAAGCGGTATAAACGTTGAGTTTATGATAAATAGGAACCGCCACAATGGAAATGATAATCATGGCAATCGGAACGCCCAAATAGAAATGGATAAAGCGCATTCCGTCTCCGTAAGCCTGCCCTGGCGTGGAAAGAAAGGTAATTGCACTCGCCTGAGTTGCCATAATTGACAAACCAATTGTGAACCATTTCATGTCTTTATCCGAGAGCAAATAGCCTCGAATATCCTTGCTTCCTCGGCTTTTCCAAATGCCGTAAGCCACAATGGAAACCTGCGTGCCAATCAGCACAATCCAATCTAAAATACTCATTCGAATGCTTTTGTGAACCAATAAAATAGACCAATCAAAACTGTCATTTCAATCAGCACAAACCAATAAACCTGCTTCCAACTTTTCACAAAACTGGGCAAGCCCACCAAAGATTCGCTATCGTCTTCTTCTGTTTTTTTCATTCTCTTTAGTTATGTTAATCAGACCTGCCAAGTTTACATTTTGTAGTGCTTAAAATCTGTCTTTGAAGAATATGCGATATTCTGAAAGTCGAAACTTGGCAAATCTCTAGCATGGTGGCAATTTTACCGATTTTTTTCGGAACATTCCCGATTAGTTCAGTTGGGCAGAAGGCTTAGGAACGGAAATTAAATAAAGTGCTACTTTTTATCTCGTTTCTTTTTGACCTATTCTTCGTTAAAAATATTTGCCGTAGCGATGCTATGCCAAATATTTTTGCCTAAACTAGCCTCAAAAATAAACTTCAATAAAATAGTAGTTTATTTATTTCCCGTTCCTTAACAGCTTTTTAGGAGTTCAAAACCAAATTCAATCTCCAATCACAAAAACAACTCTTCTGTTTTTTCTGCGGTTGGAGTCAGAATCATTCGGGGCAATTGGCTCGGCATTGCCTTTTCCCTTTGTTTGGAGTCTGTTGTCGGGAATCTTTTTCGCAACCAAATAATTTTTGACGGAATTTGCCCGCTTTTCTGAGAGGTTTTGGTTGGCTTTACTTTCCCCAACATCATCGGTATGTCCAATGATTTTCACGGTTTTGGAGTTTGTGGAAAGGTAAATTGCCAACTCTTCCAAAATTGGGAAAGCGGATTCCTCCAACTCGGCACTTCCCGTTTTGAATTGGATTTGGTCGAAGATTTGTGCCTTTGAGTTGGTAAAAAGGCTATCTAAATTTTGATTGGTTGGAAACAGTGGTTCAATCACTTTCACGTCATCCAAGAAATAGAATGCCTCGAAAAAGTGCGAACCACGTCTGAATTTCTTACTTTTCACAAAGTGTTCTGGTCCAAAAACTCCAATGGTAATAAATTTCTCCCCACCTGTTGCCACATAATTTCCCCCAATTTCTGTCCAGTTTTTGGAGTCGGAAATTACGGTATCAGTTACAAATTGCGGTATTCTGAATTCGATTACTTTGCCGTAGGAAGTCGTGTCAATTGGCTCGTTAGAGAAATAAATCCCGATTCTATCTACGGCACAGTTCGATTTTTCGGCAAAACTTACCGAAAAACTGGTCTGATAACTGAATCCTGCTTGCAATGGCCGAATCAATTCTGCTTGGAAATAAGCCCTGCTTACGTCTCCAAAATCGTGGTAATCGCCTACGGGTTTTCCGCCAAACTTCCCAAAAACGTATGCTTCTCCGTCTTTGGCTTCTTGCCTTCCCCAAGCACTTTTGGTTGGAGTAAAATAGTTTCTTTTTGGGTGGATATAGCCCGCTTCTGTTTCTTTCAGCAATTGCCAGCCTTTCAATTGCCCAATAAACAGCGGAATTTGGTTTCCCTCAAACTCCTCAAAACTTCCGTTTGGGACAAGATTGCTTTGGGAATTGGCGCAAAAACAATGGATTGCCAAGCAGAAAAACAGGATAGTTTTCTTCATTTAGTCTGGAGTGATTAGGTTGTGTAATTGTGAGAAAAATGAATTGAATCGAGCGAAAGTCAGAATTCAAGTTTATTTTTATGTACCTCGCTCTTCCAGAGCGATTTCAACAAAACCGTTCTGTAAGGTGGCTTCCCCAAAGAACGGTGTACAAAGCTTTCCTCCTTCTTCTTTCTTCTTGTCGATGGCGACTCCCACTCCTTCCTCTTTCCTCTTTCCTCTTTCTTCTTTCTTCTTTCCTCTTTCTTCTTTCCTCTTTCTTCTTTCTTCCTTCTTCCTTCCTCTTTCCTCTTTCCTCCTTTCTCCTAAACTTCCACCTGATTTACCAACCAAATCTCATCTGACTCAAAACCTTGTTCTTTCCATTGCACTTGCACTCGTTGCGATTGTATTGTGTTGACGGTTTTCCCTACATAATTGGCGGAAACGGGTAAATCTCGGCTGTATTTTCGGTCAATCATCGTGAGTAATTCCACTTTGTCTGGCCTGCCGAAAGCGAGCATGGCACTCATGGCGGCACGCACCGAACGGCCCGTGTAAAGCACATCGTCAATCAGAATGACTCGTTTATTTTCGATGATGAAAGGAACTTTAGTCGCATTCGGTTTCAGTGGTGCATCTTTCCTTCGGAAATCATCTCGGTAAAAAGTGGTATCCAAATAGCCCAAATTGACTTCAATTCCCTCGTTTTTCAGGCTTTCCCGCACTCTTTCCGCCAAGAAAACTCCTTTTGGTTGCAAGCCCATCAGCACAGAATTTGCGAAATCATCATGGTTTTCCACCAATTGTTGCGCCAATCGGTTCACGGTAATTTGCATGAGTTGGCTATCGAGCAGTTTGAGTTTTGCCATGATTTAGATGGTTGGATTGTTAGATGGATAGATTGTAAATTTAAGCCTTTTCTCAAACTACTGAAATCAAATTTTGAAAACTAATTGAACCTACGCTATATTCAGGGAATTATTGACAATAATCAACTTGCCAAACCATGAAAAAATCTGACTACAAAAACCCTGAAGAGCATATTTTCTATTGTGACAAGAGCGATTGGTATGTAGAAGGTGAAAATGGTTATAAAGACTGGAGTAAAAGCCAAGAAGAAGTAGAACGGTTTTGGAAGTTGGTAAGGAAGGAGAAGATGGCTAGGAAAGACTATGTTTTTTCGAGGTTTGTATTTCCAGAGTTTTTAGAGGAGAGTTTTTGGAAAGATGAAAAAGCAAGAGAATTTAAAGAAAAAGCTGATTTCACGTACACTCATTTCTTAGGTTATACCGATTTTACCAATACTGTGTTTCTAAGTGATGCTTCTTTCAGTAAAGTCAAATTTTACGATTATGCTGATTTTTCTCGTTCTATTTTTTCAAAAAATGTATATTTTTCGGAAACTGAGTTCAGTAAAATTGCTTTTTTCATAGGAGTGAATTTTTTAGACTATTGTCAGTTTAGAGCTTCTGTTTTTCAAGAGAAAGCAAATTTTAGTGATTCTAGTTTTTTAAGAGAGGTATCTTTCAAAAATACTGATTTTAAAAAAATACTTGAATTTGAAGACTGTAAATTTAAAGATGAAATTTATTTGCCTAATAGTGTGATTTCCTTCCTCAAAAACCTCAACGCACCAAGTTTCAGCCTACAAGGCGCAATCCTAGAAGAATCTCATTTCTACGGAATCGAAAAACTAGAAAACGTCAATTTCCAAGATTCATTCCTCCTTTCCCTCAATCTCTCCAACAAGAAAATCGAGAATTGCGATTTTACAGGTGCAACCATTGGCGCAGTCCAAACTCGGGGTTGGAAGCCTGATAAAGCTACTTTAGAGAATACGAAATTCATTTATACAGATTTTGAAATCAAACAAACCATTGACGAAGATGGAGAAGTCAGCAAAACCTATCATGCCAAACCCGAAAGCCGAGTTCCCGCAGAAGGAAGTTTCGGAGAAGGAGATAATGTAGAATTCACAATTGCCGATTTCCTACTCGACCCAACCAAATGGAGTTATTCGCTCAACTTGCCCAAAGAAATCCGTTCAGGCTTTTTAGGTTACATCAAGTTTTTTGAAGATTTCCTACGAGTTACCGAGAATGAAGAAGTCGAAATCCGCACAAGGCGAGAAGGCAACAAAGTGCGTGTAGAATTCCTAACCAACGACCCAGAAAAGAAAGAATTCATTGAGCAAGAATTCCAAGAATACATGCAGAATTTGACAAGAAGTCCTGAAGAGGCTTCTTCTTCTGTAGATTTTTCGCATTCAAAATCCAGCGAAATAGAAAAAGATTTATTTGAGTTGAAATACGAAAACAGAATCAAAGATTTACAGACAGAATTGAAATACACACAAAAACTTTTGTTGAAAGAAGAAGCACATAACCAAACACTTCTCTCAATCCAACAAGTACAAACACAACCACAAAAGCTGTTATTATCCACTCCAATTCCTATTCAAACTGATTTGGCTGAAATTAAACGAGTTTTTGAAAAAGGCAGATTGAAAAAAGCTCTTAAAATGCTTTCTGATTATTGTGGAAGTATTTCGCATGAATTCTCTAGTGAGGCAACTCTACTTTATGGCGAATTCAATCGACTCGAAAAACAGAAATCAGATTATAGCAATAGCGAATATGATTCAAAGTGCAGTAGAATTTCCAAAAGGCTAATGGATATTCTAACAGAGATTGAACAGGAGAATGAGGGTTTTTAAATCTAAAGCAATACAGCTGTACAATAGCAAAACCGTGCCTGTCAGAACCTCAGTTCTGACAGTTCTCGGATTCTCAAATCCGATGTGACCCGTAGCTGGTGCTATCGGTTCCGAGGAAAATGAAAAATGTATAACAGTATAACAAATGAGCTGTAATCACATCCGATTTATATCATACACTTGCTTCCCCGAGTCTGAGGACTCGAATTCTGTCAAGTTTGAGAACTTGACAGGCACGAATCAAGGCTTCTGACTCCCAAAGCATACAAAAATGAGGAGTAATTCATCAAATGCTCAAAAATATTTCCTAGTTTTGCTCAATAGAAAGGATTCGATTGTTTTTGATGAATTGAACAAATCCTAATCAACAATGGATAAAACCAGAACCATCGCATATATCGAGGATGACGAAGATATTCTTGAAAAAGAAGTAGAGTTAGCTTTGAATTCCACTATGGAAGAAAATTCCCACCCAATTTTGCGCCTAGCTTTACTTGTGCTTGGAGAACGAAAGTAGTAAGAGTCATAAGAAATATAAGCAGGATGTTTTTCATGATTGTGATAAGCTTTAGAATGATTGGTTTTTGTGTAAAACTAAACGTTTTCTCAAACTACTGAAACTGAATAGCAACTAATTCAAATTCTGGTAGTGCCACTGAATTGTTGATGGGCATTTCCCTTCTATCTAACTGCCGTGTTTGGTCTTAGCTTAGACACGATTGCCATAGCCTAGCGTTTCACGCTGGTAGGTCTATTCTTTTGAAAGAAACAATGAGCCTTTGCGAGACCAAACACTTTGTGCCATCAACAACTTGAACAGCACTACCCAAACTCTATCTACTCATGCTAGTGCATTAGTTCTATATTAGAGGCTACATAATGCAAACCAAAATAATTCCTTGCGTAATATTTGCGATTGAGAATAGATTTCCTACCTTTGCACTCCATTCGGAAAATAGTGTGTGGCAATCGAGCTACAAAATGTTTCAGCCGAAGGTTAAATAAATAACAATTGTAGCCTTGCGCTGTAAGTCAGAATTGTCAGGTCAAAGGGCTTGGTATTTACAACAAGGTTTAAATTTTTGAGAAAATGCCTGGATTGATAGGAAAAAAGGTAGGCATGACCAGTTTGTTCGATGAAAACGGCAGAAATACTGCTTGCACATTGATTTTAGTTGGTCCATGTACAGTAACTCAAGTCAGAACTGACGAAGTGGATGGCTACTCGGCCGTTCAGTTGGGTTATGAAGAGAAAAAAGATAAGCACACTACAAAGCCACTTCAGGGTCACTTCAAAAAGGCCAACGTAGCTCCCCAAAAGAAACTAGTTGAATTCCGTGATTTTGATCAAGACGTAAACCTTGGTCAAGTTCTTACGGCTGAAAGCGTGTTTGCTGAAGGCGAGCTTGTTGACGTTGTCGGGACTTCTAAAGGTAAAGGTTTCCAAGGTGTTGTGAAAAGACACAACTTTGGTGGAGTTGGTCAATCAACTCACGGTCAGCACAACAGACTAAGAGCTCCTGGTGCTATTGGTGCATGTTCTACTCCTTCAAGAGTATTCAAGAATATGAAAATGGCAGGAAGAATGGGTAACGACAGAGTTACCGTAGAGAATTTAAAAGTGATGAAAATCGTTCCTGAAAAGAACTTGATTGTTGTTAGCGGTGCAATTCCGGGAGCGAAAAACTCTTACGTACTAGTTAAAAAGTAATAGAGCCATGGAATTAGCAGTAATAAATAAAAGCGGTCAAGAAACTGGAAGAACAGTATCGTTGCCAGATTCAGTATTTGGAATAACTCCAAATGACCACGTGATTTACCTAGCGGTAAAACACCACAGAGCCAATAAGAGGCAAGGTACGCACAAAGCGAAAGAGAGAGCAGAGATTGCTGGATCTACTAGAAAAATAAAGAAGCAAAAAGGAACTGGTACTGCTCGTGCAGGTAGCATTAAGTCGCCAGTTTTCAGAGGCGGAGGTAGAGTTTTTGGTCCAAGACCAAGAACTTACGATTCCAAACTGAACAAGAAAGAAAAAGCTTTAGCCAGAAATTCTGCTCTTACTTATAAGGCGCAAGAAAACGGCATTAAAGTTTTGGAAACCTTGTCTTTTGATGCTCCAAAAACAAAAGACTTCACAGAAGTATTGAAAAGTGCTGAATTGAACAACTCAAAGACTTTATTGGTTTTGGGCGAGGACAATAAGAACGTTTACCTTTCTGCTAGAAATATCCAGAATACAAACGTAGTTTCCATCAGTTCTTTGAATACTTACGATATCCTACACGCAGACCAATTGATTATCTCTGAGGATGCAGTAGAAAAGTTTGCCAATTTTGCACCAGCTTCAAAGTCAGCTGAGTAATTGGAGACAACACATTGCTTTGGTAATGTGGTAAGAAATAATTTTAATGAACAGTACAACGTACTCCGATGGATATTTTAAAAAAGCCAATCATAACTGAGAAGGCGGCAATAGCGCAAGAAACTGGACTTTATGGCTTTATCGTTGATAAAGGAGCAAATAAAATCCAAATCAAAAAAGCAGTAGAGCAAATGTATGGTGTGCAAGTAAATGCAGTTCGTACAGCTATTATTGCTGGTAAGCCAAAAAACAGATACACCAAAGCTGGTGTAATTTCTGGTAAAACTTCTTCCTACAAAAAAGCTTTCGTTCAGTTGAAAGACGGGGAAATCATTGATTTCTACGAGAACCTTTAATTAGGGATATTTTAATTAATTATAGGCACGGGCTAGCCTGATATTTTAGTCCGACTGCAAAGCAGTAAAATCAATATTTATAATGGGTGTTAAAAAATTAAGACCAATTACTCCCGGGCAACGTCATAGAATCGCACCGACTTTCGATGAGATTACTAAAAAGACTCCCGAGAAATCATTATTGGCACCTCTAAAATCTACTGGTGGTAGAAATAACACTGGTAAGATGACCATTCGTAACAGAGGTGGTGGGCATAAAAAAAGATACCGTATCGTTGACTTCAAAAGACAGAAGCACGGTATGAAAGCTACCGTAATTGGTATTGAGTACGATCCGAACAGAAATGCTCGTATCGCTCTTATCCAGTACGAAGATGGCGAGAAATCATATATCATTGCTCCAGAAGGAGTTACTGATGGACATGTTGTGGTTTCAGGACCAGATGCAGCTCCAGAAGTAGGAAACTGTTTGCCTTTATCAGCAATTCCAGTAGGTACAATTATCCATAATTTGGAGTTGAGACCAGGGCAAGGTGCGGTAATGGTAAGAGGTGCTGGTGGTTATGCTCAACTTTTGGGTAGAACTGGCAAGTATGTATCTATCAAATTGCCTTCTGGCGAAACTCGTTTGGTTCTCCAAACTTGTTATGCCACTATCGGAACAGTATCCAACTCTAAGTTCATGAACATCAGATTGGGTAAAGCAGGTAGAGCTAGATGGTTAGGTAGAAGACCAAGAACTAGACCAGGAGCAATGAACCCAGTCGATCACCCAATGGGCGGTGGAGAAGGTAGATCTTCAGGAGGTCAGCCTCGTTCTAGAAATGGTATCTACTCTAAAGGTCAGAAAACCAGGTCTAAGACTAAATATTCAGATAGACTAATTGTTAACAGAAAAAAATCTAAAAGATAATGGCTAGATCACTAAAGAAAGGCCCATATATAGATTACCGCCTAGAGAAAAAGGTGGATGTAATGAATGCGGGTAGCAAGAAAACGGTGATTAAGACTTGGTCTAGACGTTCCATGGTTTCACCAGATTTTATAGGTCATACATTTGCCGTGCACAACGGAAATAAGTTCATCCCTGTTTATGTAACTGAAAACATGGTTGGACACAAGTTAGGTGAATTTGCACCAACTCGTAATTTTAGAGGTCATAAACAGAAAAAATAGGGCATAAATCATGGAAGCAGTAGCAAAATTGAATAAAAACCCGATTGCTCCTAGAAAAATGCGCCTTGTGGTGGATTTGATTCGAGGAAAAAGGGTAGGACATGCGCTTGATGTTTTGAGATTTACATCCAAAGCAGGCGCTCCTTATATAGAGAAATTGGTACTTTCAGCAGTTGCCAACTGGGAAGCTAAAAACCCAGAGGTAGATTTGGAAGATGCAGATTTGTACATCAGCGAAGGATTCGTTACGCATGGTCGTACATTGAAAAGATTCAGACCTGCTCCTCAAGGGAGAGCACACAGAATCAGAAAGCGTTCTTGTCATGTAACTTTGAAGGTATCTTCATTAGATGAAGACTACGAATATGAAGAGGTTGTTGATGACCAAAACGTAGAAATAGTTGAAGAAACAACCGAAGGAACTGATAATAAATAAATTATGGGACAAAAAGTTAACCCGATAGGTTTTAGATTGGGATACATCAAAGGATGGGATTCTAACTGGTATGGAGGAAAAGATTTCTCTGACAAGTTGGTAGAAGACGAGAAAATTAGAGAATATGTCTCTAATCGTTTGCCAAACCCAAGAGCTGGTATCTCAAAGGTAATCATCGAAAGAACATTGAAAAGACTGACTATTACTGTTCATACTGCCCGTCCTGGTGTGGTAATTGGTAAGGCTGGTTCAGAAGTTGATAAGATTAAAGAAGAGTTGAAAAAATTGACGGGGAAAGACGTTCAAATCAACATTTTTGAAATCAAAAGACCTGAACTTGATGCTAAGTTGGTTGGTGAGTCAATTGCACAACAATTGCAAAATCGTGTTTCTTTCAGAAGAGCGATGAAGCAATCAATTGCTAACGCAATGCGTGTAGGAGCACAAGGAATCAAAATTAAACTTTCTGGTAGATTGGGTGGAGCTGAAATGGCTCGTACAGAATCTTACAAAGAAGGTAGAGTTCCTTTGCACACTTTGAGAGCAAATATTGATTATGCCATTACCAAAGCACAAACTGTGTACGGAATCATTGGTGTGAAAGTATGGGTTTTCAAAGGAGAAATATATGGCAGACCAGATTTGACTCCTGAAACTACTCCAAAAGGTGGAGATAAGAGAGGTGGAGGAGATAGAAGAGGTGGAAGAAGAAGCGGTGGTGCGCCAAACAGAAGAAAGAAAAGCTAATTAAATATATAAATTATCAGTTTCTTCAAAAACTAAGATTAAAGGCTACTCTTTTGAGTAGCCTTTTTTTTGTAAAAAATGGTTTTAAAATAATATTGTGGGGCATAACAAATGGATACAAAACTCTTTGGGTGCATAACAAATTCGCATAAAACTTCAGAAATACCTTATATTAACTCAAAAAAACGACTATAAATCTGAGAAAAGAAGATTTTTGGCACTAATTGGTTGTTGGTCTCGCAGTAAATACTTTTATGTATGTTTATTTTGCTTTATTATTCTCAATATGAATCTCATTTAAGTAGCGTTTATTAGGTCGTGTGGCAAAAATTGTTCTTCATCTATTGAATTAAAATTGATTTTTGGGTTACTTACAAACCAATTAATTATTGATTTTGCATGAAATTTATGGTTGCAGTACACTTTTAAGTCCAAAATACTCAGTTTTGGATTTTGATATTTTTCTCTGAATTTTTCCAGCATTGACTTGCTGATCAGGGTCATTGTAAGACTCAAATTGACAAAATTGGTCAGGTTTTTTTCTTTGTAATTTTTGAAATCGGACAGGCCGAAATGCTGTTTGGCATCCCTGAAATCAAATTCAATTTGGAAACGTAATTTGTAGTAGTTTACCAATGTTTGATAATCCAGTTCTAGATCACTGCTGAAAAAGAGTTGTACCGATACTTTTCCATCTTTGCGAATTGCTTTCTGTACGACCACATTCAACTTCCTTCCCTTCATCGCCTTGCTGCGGGCCTGAATCTGATAGGTTTCCACCCTGGTCCCTTTATCGTCCTTTTGAGAGGATTTCAGATGTCTCCTGTCCAAATCAGATAGGTCAAACTGCTTTCCATATAAGGCAGGCCGTCCTCTTTTTCTGACTTTCGGCTCTGCCCTGACTTCAAACAGGGCGGCATTTCTGTAGAGTTTGGAAATCAGAAACAGGCCCTGTCCAGAAATGATCCTCAGATAATTTTCATTGCCGTAGGCCGTGTCACCTACTATATGCTTTACATTTAAAGTAGGCAGGAGAGAGGATAGAGCAACCACTACCGAAGTAAAAACAGCCTCGAAAGCCCGCAAAGAGGCATTGTCTGCTGACGGGCTTTCCCTCACTTTATTCTTGCCCCCCTTTTTTCTGCCTCTCTGCAAAGGCCTGCCCCCGTCCTGCAATCTCTTTCTGGCCGCTTTGCGTTTTGCTTTCTCTTTCGCAATACGCAATTTGTCAGCCTGGCTGTGGACTACCTGAATGGTATGGATCATAAAGGAGGTGGCGCTTTGCACATCTATCAGAGACAGAGCAGAAAAACAAATACCGGCAATGGGCTTTTCAATAGAGGAACTATAGAATTTAGACAGCCCATGACTGCGCTTTCCACTTTTTTTCTCGACCGTTTCGTCAGTGGCAAGAATATAAGTCCGCTGCGATTTGAAATTCCAACCCATGAAAAGAAAGATACGAATGGAAAGCCAGTCAATCTCACAGCTCAGAAAACGGAAAAGTGTGGATAGGCTGTGCTTGCTGTAACGGCTCAGACTACGGGTGGTGACCTGAAAGCGAACACAAAAAAAACTGTCGATCAAACAATATAAAATGCCTATATTTGAGCTTGTCAAAGTAGTTTCTAATAGAACTTGGAATGAACTGATGGTAGGAAACATAAAAGTAGATATTTTCGTTTGGTAACTTAAATATACAACCTTTTTTGTTTCCTTATTTTTTTAGCATAAAATGACACTCATGTTGTTATTCTTGTTCTAAATATAATACTGATGGATTTCATTGCTAAGACCAACAACGGCAACTTAACGTCATTCTTCGACATGAAAACCTCTTTTTTTGATGCGGTTGCCCTGCTCGGAATATCATCGAAACTATTGTCAACAAGTAAGCAATATAAATAAATGGTAAATTTGTTATGCACCCAACTCTTTCTATTTTTTTGCGAAAATCATGATAATATCATGAAATGTATCCATCGTCATCAAAATCAGGTTCGCAAATATGGACACATCCATTATGGCAAACAGAATTATTATTGCCTATCATGTGGGTGGCAGGGGAGCGAAAGATGCCCAGCTCTTCCATGATAAAATCCCTATATTTTTCAGGAAGAATGCTTAATTTTTTCTCGGATTATTGGCAGGTCAATTTAAAGGTTTTTGCAGAGGAGAAAAATTCTGGGATAGGCAAGGATATTCGATTGACTGCACATATAGAGCGATTCAATTGTACAGTCAGGCAAAGGCTTCTAGATTTGGTTAAGAAAAAGCATTGAGTTTTTCAAAGTCTATTGACAACCATATCAATACAATCAACCATTTCATCTGTGATTATAATCGAAAGATAAAAGCATTACGTTTAGGTAGTGTGAAAGAGGTAAGGCTACTCTATGGATAATTCGGCACAAGCGGATTGCCGCCCAGCGAAGTGCCGCCCAGCGGACGCTCAATGCCGTTAAGTTAAGGAAATCCGTATTCAGTCAGCGTGACCCGACCGATGCGCCCCAGTCAAAGACTGAAGTTTGTATAATGGTAGATATTTAGGAGTTGATGCACTACCACATTTATAACACTATTAGTGACATACTCAGGCTGGATTCTATTTGATGTCCAACACTTTCATTTCTATTCGTTCATTTTGTTGTTTGGCTTCTAGTTTCTCTTCCAAAGTTTTCAATTTGAATAATTCCCTTTGCGTGATGACCGGCCTTTTATCTCCATATCCAATCGTAACTATTTTACTACCTTTCACTCCTTGTCTTTTCAAATAATTCTCAACTTCCCTCGCTCGTTCGGCTGTGGTAATATCAGAATGCTCTTCGTTTGAATGCACACTAACCTCAACTTTCATACTGGGGTTCTTTTCAAGGAATTTGGAGACTGCATTCAATTCATCTTTCAATCCATCAGATAAATCATTGGAGTATTTGTTGAAATTTTGCTTCAAAGTATAAATAGCACCAATTTCCACACTACTATCTGAAAGTGAGAAAGTAGGACCTTTTACACCAAAAGAAGAGAGAATGCAAACCATTGAAATTAAGAAAAATGCTTTTTTCATATAACTAAATTTTATGAAGAAGTAAATGTTGAGCAGTTAATCGTGTAATGTTTAAAGGAGTAATCACAAATATAATCATTCTTATAAAAATACAAGAACATTCTAAGATTAAAACGACAAAGTGTACTATAATATTGCCGAATTATGAACTCCAACCGACAAACCAAACCAAGAACTCCATTCTGCTGTTAGCTTATTTAGAATTGGTACAGACAATTGCCTTTTGGTCATTACCTTTGCCAAAGGAATTGGCGAGTTGAAGATTTTGTGAATTGGCAAATTCACAAAATTACCAATTCTATTTTTTACTTGAGACTTCGGACTTACGACTAAAAACTACATTTATGTTAGATATAGATAAAATTAGAAAAGATTTCCCAATTCTGCATCAAGAAGTAAATGGGCATCAATTGGTTTATTTTGACAATGCGGCCACTTCGCAGAAGCCAAAATCTGTGATTGATTCGCTGACTGGCTATTACAATGGCTATAATTCGAACATCCATCGGGGCGCACATTCTTTGGCAGACAAGGCAACTGGCGAATATGAAAAGACTCGTGTAGCCGTGAAAGAATTTATCAATGCAGGTTCTTTGGAAGAAGTGATTTTCACGAAAGGCACTACTGAGGGAATCAATTTGGTGGCTTCCACATTCGGCAGGCAAGAAGTGAAGACTGGAGACGAAATCATCATTTCCGCCATGGAACATCACTCCAACATTGTGCCTTGGCAAATGCTTTGCGAGGAAAAAGGAGCGATTCTGAAAATAATTCCCATCAACGATGAAGGGGAATTGCTGATGGAGGAGTTTGATAAACTCCTGACAGATAAAACCAAGTTGGTGGCGGTGGTTCATGTTTCCAATTCGCTGGGAACAATCAACCCAATCCAGCAAATTATTGAAAAAGCACATGCTAAAAATGCACTCGTGCTGATTGATGGCGCACAATCCAGCCCGCATTTTAATATCGATGTGCAAGCAATGGATTGTGATTTCTACGTGTTCTCAGCTCATAAAGTATATGGTCCGACTGGTTTGGGAATTTTGTACGGGAAAAAAGAAATCCTCAATAAAATGCCTCCTTATTTGGGTGGCGGGGAAATGATTAAAGAGGTAAGTTTCGAGAAAACGACTTACAACGATTTGCCATACAAGTTTGAAGCAGGAACTCCGAATATTGGCG
This sequence comes from uncultured Cytophagales bacterium, assembly GCA_963729615.1. Lineage (GTDB taxonomy): Bacteria > Bacteroidota > Bacteroidia > Cytophagales > Flammeovirgaceae > JBLIFI01. The sequence continues at coordinate 508 of CAVSOI010000003.1, read as the reverse complement.
ATACAATTGCCATGCGAGCAGGGTTGGATTATGTGAATGAAGTTGGCAGAGATAACATTGCCAAACATGAGCAGGAATTGCTGAAATATGGCGAGGAGAAACTCAAAGAAATTGAAGGCTTGACAATTGTTGGCAGAGCGAAAGAGAAAATTGGCGTGATTTCCTTCGTAATCGAAGGTGTTCATCATTATGATTTAGGTTTACTGCTAGATGCAAACGGAGTGGCAATCAGAACGGGACACCATTGCACGCAACCGCTCATGAAGCGTTTCGGAATTGACGGAACTGCCCGAGCTTCTTTTGCGATGTACAATACGAAAGAGGAAATTGATGTTTTTGTGGAAGCGGTTAAGAAAGCGGTGGCGATGTTGAAGTAGAATTCAGTGAACAGTGAACAGTTATCAGTAAACAGTTATCAGTAAACAGTTATCAGTTTCAGGAAATGAAAATTGTTGATTCTGTGATAAAACGTAAAGTGAATCCCTCGGAGTGGTTTTGACCCTCCGAA
>CAVSOI010000002.1:0-81323 GCA_963729615.1 uncultured Cytophagales bacterium | reverse complement strand
TTGGATTACTACATTCAGCAAACCATCGGAAGTTTCCAAATTGTTGGGCAAATCGAATTTCACAATCGCCTTTCCATCTCCATCCGTTTCACCTTTCTTTCTCAAAACCTCTTTGCCTTTCAAACTCGCCACATAGCTGAAATCATGATTTTTCAACGCTTTATTGTTCAAACTCTCCAAATTGAGTTTTGCTTCTACAGATTCGCCTGCGCTGTAAGCTTCTCGCTCAAAATCCAACTTCATTTTCAAGCGTGGCAAAATCACTTTCTGCACCTGAATATCTTTCTCGAAAAAGCTTGGATTGTTCTCATTCTTCTGCCATTTAGTGTAAGCTTTGATTTTGTAAATTCCACCAGAAGCGTCTTCTCCCAATTGAATATCTCCACTTGCCTTTCCGTTTTTGGCAATCAGCTTCAATTCCTTCTCTTTATTCCCTTTCGGGCTAATAAACTCCACATGCACAATCTCCGACTTAGAGGCTTCCATATCTGCGCCATTCTGCACATACGCCTCAAACCAAATCGACTCGCCAGGTTCGTAAAATGGCTTATCGAAATGCAAATACACCCGATCTTCAGGGTGGTTTTCTACATAAGAATTGAATTTCTGTTTGAGTTTCTTCATAGTTTCGTTTTCAGTAAGAGTTTCAGCAATCTGCTTGGGGAAAAATCCCATCGTCCCCACAATCACGAGGACAAGCAAGGCGAGTAAAATTGTTTTATGCTTTTTCATGTTCGAATCGGTTTTTACTACAATGAATGTAAGAATTTTTCGTGTATTTGCCTAATGGATGCGAATGGGAGTGGGATTGCATAAAATTGGGGTGGGATTTAACAGCAAGCAGAAAAGATAACTTTGTTTTTTTTCTTTTAAACCCAAAAAAGCAATAACTTTATGAAAACTAATTAAAAGGAAATATGGGCTTGGTGGATTTAATTGACTCGATAGATAAAAAAATACTCAATGTTCGTACTAATTCGTTGGATTTCTCTTTCAACGAATTAGCCGATATGTACAAGGAAGGTGAGTTGATTATCGCTCCAGAATTTCAACGGCTTTTTAGATGGAATGATACTCTGCAGTCTCAATTCATTGAATCTGTGATATTAGAACTGCCTATACCGCCTTTGTTTGTAGTTGAGAGACAAGATAGAAAATACGAACTGATAGATGGTTTACAAAGAATGTCATCTTGGCTACATTTCAAAGGGCTTCTTATGGATCCAGATACCAACAAGATAAAATCTCCTTTAAAGTTAGTTAACTGTGATATAGTAGAAGATTTGAATGGATTGACTTTTGATGAACTTCCGCAATCTATAAAAATCAAACTCAAAAGAAGTCCAATTAGAGTTGAAATAATTGGAAAAGACAGTTCTTCACGTTTGAAATATGATATGTTCAATCGGCTGAATACGAATGGACTGACTCTAAGTCCTCAGGAAATAAGAAATTCTACAATAAGGCTTCTTGAGGGTGGAGACAAGTTTATGAGATACATTATAAATTTGAGTAAAAACAAAAACTTTAAGAACTGCATAAAATCTGTCCAAGATTATGAAATAAATAGGAAATATGATCAAGAATTGGTCTTACGCTTTTTTGCTCTAAAACACAATTTTGAGTCTTATCAGGGTAATATGTCAGACTTTATTACTGATTTTGCTGAACAAATATCAGAATCAAAAATAGAATTTAGCTATGATGAGAATGAGCAATTCTTCAAAAAAACATTCTTATTACTTGATACAATCATGGCTGAAGAAGCATTTATTCTTAGGAAGAATGGGCAATATATTGCAGGTCTTTTTGATGCCTTTTCCATTGGTTTACAACCATGGTTGGAACAGATAGATAAGGAAAATATTGGCATTCTTAGAGATTCCTTCTCTAGACTTAAAAATAGTGAGGAGTTTAAAAAATCATTCAGTAAAAAAAATGGGGGAACAAGACCTAAGAATTTGAGAGATAGAATACAGGAAGTCAATAAATGTATCGCTAAAAATATCTCCAAATAGCTATGATTAATGCCAATGATACTAAAATAGAGCTAGAACGTAAACTTCAAAAAAGAAAAGACGAGCTAGATTTTTTAGAAAAATATTTAGAAATTTTGAATGATAATAACGAGAAAAATACATATAGAAAATCTCTAACAGTTATGCTGTATTCTCATTTTGAAGGATTTTTCAAAGAAGCTTTAAACGACTTCTATGTAGATTTAATAAATGCAGAAGGAATTCCATTTCATAAGGCTAGTATTCATATACAAGCCTGCTCCTCCTTACAGGTTTTTAAAGATTTACAAAATAAATCTAACAAGAGTGATATTTTCAAAAAAGACCTACCAGAGGATTCACAACTACACTACTTTCATAGAAGAATAGAATTTGTAGAAGAATTTTCTTCACTTTTTTTGACAGGTTCGAATAATCAAATTATAAATATCCCTACATCAAATCAAGAAGTTGCCAAACAGAACAAACAACAAGGAAAAGGTTTGATTGATACAGGAAGCAATCTTAAAGTTCCTATCTTTAGAAAGATACTTTTTCAATTGGGTTTTGATTATGATAGTTTTAAAAGTCGTGAAAAGAACATCAAAGATTTAGTAGATGCCAGAAATGAAATTGCACATGGCACATTCTCTAGAGGCATTGATAGCGGAAAGTATCAACGATTAAGAGAAACTGTTTTTGAAATATTGGATACTATTGTGACAATGATTATAGAAGCATTAGAAATCAAGGAATATTTGAAACTAGAATTTCGATGAGTTATCGAAATTATTCATCAATTATAAAATCGTATTTCCACACTAAATGCTCACAGATCCGCTAAAACATGAACTGCAAATTATCCTTTCAGGAGAGAGCCAAATTGGCAAAGGAAATCTTATCGAAACAACCGCCCGTTACCTTAGAGGAAGCTCGAAGGCAAGCGCAATGGTTGAAAACAGCAAGCAAGACAAACGTAAAGAAGAAAGCAGGTTAATTGAGTACATTGACAACAAGAGTCTTTGGATTACGAACATCAAATTTTCCGATTTCATTTCCGAAGGTGCAGAACAGCGAGTCTATATTAACGGAGACAAGTCCGTATTGAAATTGAATGACTCAATTTATTATTCATCTTGGTTAGATTATCTCAACAATCTGCTACTCAATAACTTTTTCTTTCCAGACACTTTAGCTTATCAAGTCTTACCACTCGGAGGGTCCTTGACCACTCCGAGGGTATTCAATCCCTTTTTCTTGAATTTTTCTCAATCAATCCTCAATGCCACTAAAAATCATTCTTCAAAGGAAAAACCAAATTGGAGGAAATACAACAGTATAAATGAGTCCCTCCGAGTGGTCGAATGATTTTGAGCCAAGTTGAGGCGCAGTAGAATCTCAAAAAATGGAGATAAATAATATATATGAAGGCAGTTGCTTAGATAGGCTTTCCGAATTGAGTTCGGAGAGTGTGGATTTGGTCTATTTCGACCCGCCATTTTTTACACAGAAAAAGCACAGTCTTTCCACGAGAAGACTCGAGTAAAAAGTATGAATTTGAGGACAGTTGGGATTCTTTGGAGGAATAAATTAAGTAGTCTAGCTTAAATACATTCCTGTTTTGGGTTCTTAACAATCTCATTTATAGATAAATACAAAAATAATAAATAGCACAACATACTACTCGTACATTAGTTTTTTCGGAATTCTGGTTCGATTTCCCGATATTTAAGGAATGCGGACAGACACCCTGAATACTACTTGGCACTTGATGCCGCTGTTCAAGTTGGGGTCTGCCCGCCACTTTTCAGTCAAAGCCTGGACAGTTCTTTGGTGCAAAGACACCGTGTACGAAGGTAGAGCCACAGACTGACATTTTTAAACCTCAACAAATATAGCAATGAAAAACTACATCGGCATTGACGTGGGCAAGGATTGGCTGGATATTTCCATGTGTATCAACCAGAATATTGAGACTTTCAAGCTGAGCAACTCGGCACAGGATATTCTGGAGTGGATTGAGCGGCTTGACTGCCCCGGGTCCCATGTCGTGCTGGAGGCGACAGGCTCCTACCACCTGCGAGTCTGCTACCTGCTGGACGATGCGGGCGTGGACATGAGTATCCTCAACCCAGCGGTGTCGGCAGGCTTTTCCAAGTCCCTAATGTCGATTGCCAAAACCGACAGCCGTGACAGCAGAATGCTTTCCGCCATGGAATGGTGCGCTTTGGCAATGAACGCCAGCCCAGCCCTTGCCGGCTTGCAGGCAGAGACTGGCAGCGCAAGAGGCAGCTGGTCTCCGAGTGGACACATTGCGCTCGGCAATTGCTCAAGGAGAAGTCTCGGCTTCATGCGCTTGAGGCATGGGAGGATAGTTCGGATACTGCCATCTCATCGGTCAACCGCAGGATTTCCTTCCTTCAGGAACAGGTATCCGAACTGGAGAGGGAAGTCATGAACGGCTCCTCGGGCATAGACCAGGACGCATTCCTCTCGGCAGTCAGCGTGAAGGGCATCGGAAAGAAGACGGCCGCCTGCCTGCTGCTGTTCACCGACAGCCTGAGGGACTTCCCCACTGCCAAGCAACTTGCCAAGTTCATCGGCATCGCCCCCTGCGTGAATGAGTCAGGAGGCTGGAAAGGCAGGAGTAGCATATCAAAAAGGGGCAACTCACTTTTGCGTTCGCTACTCTACAACTGCGCCAAATCCGCCAAGCGGTTCAACAGCGACTGCAAGGAGCTCTACAACAGGCTCAGGGAGAAGGGGAAACCCCACAAGATTGCCATGATTGCCGTGGCACACAGGCTGGTCAGGCAGGTATTTGCCACTGTCAAAAACAAAACCATGTACGAAGATGGATTTCTACAGAAAAACAGAAAAAAAATTGCGATTTAACACAGTTCTTGGACATGAGTGAATCGCTGGCGGAGTCCGCAGGTCCCGCCAGACGTTGAACGGGTTAAAATCGACCTTCGGCAGGGTTTTTAACCTCTGCCGAGGTCTTGATTTTTGGAAATGTCCAGTAGTAAGATAGCACAACGTGCTTAATACAATTTTAGTAAACTAATTTTCACAAAATTGTGTCCAACTATTTAGGGGGTTGGGAAGATATTGCTAATCAATACTTTTTTTCAATTCGCCAATTCGCCAATCCGCCAATTCATAAAATCACCCATTGATTTTCCTATTTCATTTCCACCATTGTAATGCCCGAACCACCACGGTCTGCATGTCCGTCTTTGTAAGATTGGATTTCGGGGAATTGGCGGAGTTGATTGCGAACGACTTCCCGCAGCGCACCCGTTCCTTTTCCGTGTACGATTTCCAAATTTCGTTGATTGAACATAATGGCATTATCAATAAAATCATCTACAATAGCAAGAACTTCCTCGGCACGCTTTCCACGCAAATCTAACTTCGCACTGAAATTCATCAGTTTTTCGCTCACATTCACGCCTTTCGACAAGGGAACTTTGTTGATTTCCTTGGCTTTTCGCTTACTGATTTTCTCCAATCTTTTCAGTTTAATGTTGGATTTTAGCTCACCGATTGAAACCAGCGCATCTTTTTGACCTATTTCCAATACCTGACCAGTGGTTTCCTGCCCTTTTACTTTCACAAAATCACCTACGGAAATTTCTCCGCCAATGACTTTGTACTTCATTTCGTCTTCCTCCGTAATCTTGCTCAAATCTACCGATTCGGGCTGCAATTCCTTTTTGAAGGCTTCGATTTCATGCTTTACCTGCTTGGTAATTATCTTGTCGGCATTGTGCGTCTTGACGGATTTAATTGCCATTTCAATTTTCCGATTGGCTTGCTCCATCAATTTGGCGGCTTCTGCTTTGGCTTCGTTGAGGATTTTCTTCTTATTTTCCTCAAAATAATCTTTCTTCTCGGTATAGTCCAGAAGTGTATTCTCCAACTTCTGCTGTTGCCTTTCTAGTTGGAAATTGCGGTCTTCCAACTCTTTTTTCTCCATTTCCAACTGCCCTAAAAGTCGTTCTATGTTGATTTCCTTCTTGCCAACTTTATTTCTTGCTCGGTTGATAATTTCTTGTGGCAAGCCAATTTTCTGGGCAATCTCCAACGCAAAAGAGCTTCCTGGTTGCCCAATTTCCAATTCATAAAGTGGTTGGAGATTATCCACATCGTAGCGCATCGCCCCGTTGATTAGGCCATGAGTTCGGTCGGCAAAGAATTTCAGATTTGCATAGTGAGTGGTAATCACTCCAAACGCTTTTTTATGGTTAATTTGCTCCAAAATGGATTCGGCAATGGCTGCGCCCAACTTCGGCTAAGTTCCCGTTCCGAATTCGTCAATCAGGCAAAGGCTAAACTTATTCGCTCCCTCCAAGAAATTCTTCATGTTGGTCAGGTGCGAGCTATATGTACTCAAATCGTTCTCGATAGATTGCTCATCGCCAATATCAATGAACATATTCTTGAAAATTCCCACTTTGGAAGCTTCCGCTACGGGAATTGGCAAACCGCATTGAAACATATATTGTAACAAGGCAACGGTTTTCAAGGCAATGGATTTTCCTCCTGCATTCGGCCGGAAATGACCAAAATCCTATTTTCCTTTTCAAGTAAAATGGTTTGGGGAATTACCTTTTTGCCTTGTTCTTTATGAGCCAAAAACAACAACGGATGCGTGGCGTAATACCATTCCGCCATAGGTTCGTTCACAATTTCAGGTTTGATTCCATCAATTTTATTAGAGAAACGGGCTTTGGCACGAATGAAATCCATCATTCCCAAAAAGAAGTTTGCCTTCTTCAAACTTTCAATATGTGGACGGATTTTGTCAGTTAATTTAGAGAGAATGCGGACTATTTCCTGCTGTTCATCTAACTGCAATTCTCGCACTTCGTTATTCATATCAAGCACTTCCTGCGGTTCTAGGTAAACCGTTTGCCCAGTTGCCGAAGCGTCATGCACAAAACCTTTGATTGCCCGTTTGTATTCTGCCGCCACGGGAATCACCAACCTGCCATCTCGAATGGTGTGCGAAGCATCTTCTTTGGTGTAACCTGCTTTTTTGAAACTTTTCAAAAGTGTGTCGAGTTTGCTTCTCAAGCCTTGTTCCCGATTCTGCATTTGTTTTCGAATTCGAGCCAATTCGGGCGAAGCATTACTGCGGATTTTCCCACGTTCATCCACTACCAAATCAATTGCCCGAATCAGGTTCAAATCGAAATCCACACTTTCTGCCAACTCATTCAGTTGCGGATAAGCCAACTTTCGCTCTTCTTCGGCAAAGAATTTTAGCACATCGCCAATGGTAATGAAAGAGAGTTTGAGGTCGTGCGCTTCTTCCTCCAACAGAAATGCGCCAATGATTCTGATTTTGCGCAAAATTGGGTCAACATCCACATAACCACCTTGTGGGAAACCATCTGCCTGAATTAAAACTTGCTGAAATTCAGCTGTTTGCGAATTAAGTTTGTTGATTGTGTCAATCTTGAAAGAGAATCGAATTTTATCGACAAAAGAAGCTCCCAAAGCACCACTACACTCGGCTTTGATAAGTTCCCTGACTTTATCGAATCCAATTTTTTCTTCTATATTAGTTGGGTAAAGCATTATTTTCAGTAATCAGTTGACAATAAACAGTTTCAAGAATGTTTAAAACTGGATTTTAAGCACGTTGTGCTATTTATTATTTCGGTATCTGACTTTAAATGAGTTAGTTAAGAACTCAAAATAGGAAAGTATTTAAACTAGACTACCTATAACAAAAGTTTTTGTTTTGGTGCTGCAAAAGTAATGGGTTTGCTTTACTTATGGAGTGGTTTGCGGTATAATTTGCAGTACGTATTAAAATTGGGGCTGAGCAAAACTATTTGATTAGTTGAAAAGCGTAGAAGATTACTTCTCATCTCTAGCTGTTTTTATTCATTTTCAATTCTAAATTCTGCCCAATTCAGCACATTGAATTCATTCCTTCTAAACTTAGAAAAGTCCGATTTATTGAAAATCAATTCTATGCTATTTTCAGTTCGCTCATACGTCACAGTCCAAGGTGAGCATATTCGGTCGGTCATTTCGACAGATTCCAAGATTGAGTTATTTTCATCTATAATTTGTCTATTTATTTCGATTCGATATGAGTTTTCAAACTTCTCATATTTTGAAATTTCGAATCCATTTTCGCAATTCAGAGTTTTACAAATCAATTCCGCAAACTTTTTCCCTTTTTCAAGAGATTTTTGATTTTCGGTTATTAAGGTGAGTTGAATTATTTTCATTTCTCAAATAGGCTACAATTTTGTTCAAGTTGGTTGAATAAAGACAGATTAGAATCGTTTTACCTATCTTGCTACCTGATACTCACATCTTGCTACTTTTCTAAAAAAGCATTCCAAAAACTTCATCTAATCGACTAACTGCATGGATTTTAATGTCGAAACTCTCCTTTTTCAAGCCTTTGAGGTTGAATTTGGAAATGAATATTTCCTTAAAACCCAATTTGGAAGCCTCACTAATTCGATTTTCTATTCGGTTAATCGCACGGATTTCTCCACCCAAACCAACTTCGGCTGCAAAACAGGTTTTATTGTTAACGGTATAATCTTCATGTGAGGAAACAATGGAAGTACAGACTGCCAAATCAATGGCTGGATCTTCAATTTTCAATCCGCCCGTAATATTAAGGAAAACATCTTGCATGTTGATTTTATAGCCCGCTCGCTTCTCTAAAACTGCCAAAAGCATATTCAATCGTTTGGCATCGAAACCTGTGCTACTGCGTTGAGGTGTCCCGTAAGCCGAGGGGGAGACAAGCGACTGAATCTCAATGAGTAATGGTCTGTTTCCTTCAAGAGTTGCTCCAATGGTAATTCCGCTCAAATCATCGTCTCTTTGGGAAATCAGAATCTCGGAAGGGTTGCTGACTTGGCGCAATCCATCGGAAAGCATTTCGTAGATTCCCAACTCGGAAGTAGAGCCAAAACGGTTTTTTGTGGTTCGTAAAATTCGGTAACTCATGTGTCGGTCTCCCTCAAATTGGAGGACGGTATCCACCATGTGTTCCAGCACTTTTGGGCCTGCCAAAGTGCCTTCTTTGGTAATATGCCCAATCAAGAAAACAGGTGTTCCCGTTTCCTTTCCGAACTTAATCAGTTCCATGGCGCATTCCCGAATTTGCGAAACACTTCCTGCGGCCGACTCCAAGTGCTGAGAAGTAAGCGTTTGGATGGAGTCAATTACCAGTAATTTTGGTTGGATTTCATCTACCTGAGCGAAGATATTTTGGGTTACGGTTTCTGTGAGTACGAAGCAATTTTCGGAAATCCCTTTGGTTTTCTCTTTCCCAATCCGTTCTGCCCGCATTTTGATTTGCGAGGCACTTTCCTCGCCAGAAACATAAAGCACTTTCATAAAATCCAGACTGTTGGCGATCTGCAACATCAGCGTAGATTTCCCAATTCCCGGCTCGCCACCAATGAGTACGATTGAGCCTGCTACAATTCCACCGCCTAGCACTCGATTCAACTCGTTGTCGTTGGTAAGAACCCTTTCTTCATCTTCGTACTGAATTTGGGATATTTTCTGCGGTTTGCTAATGGCTTTTTTCTGTTTGGAGCTAGTAGTCGCTTGCCAAGTTCCCAACTGCGGTTTTGAATCGGGTAATATCTCTTCCACCAAAGTGTTCCATTCGTTGCAAGCCGTACATTTTCCAGTCCACTTGCTATAATTTGTGCCACAATTTTGGCAGATGTAGGCGGTTTTTATTTTTTTTGACATGCTCAAATATTGGGTAATTGTTTGTTTATTGGAAATGATAATGCTCAAAATTAAGATTATTTATTTCAAAATCCATAATATTTCGTTTTAACAACTTCGTAAAAACGACTTATGAATTGTTAGTAAACAAAAACGCTGGAAAACTATTGCGTTTACGATTGTTCCACGTAAATTTAGAATATTCAGCCATTTTCGAAATACAACCAGAATTCCATTGCTTAATTTTTCATCAAAAATAAGATATACGAAAAAGACATTCGTCTTATCGGGTTTGTTTTTACTGTACTTTCTGCCCGCCAATGCAGGAGTTTTTCAGATTGGGAAATATCAAGACCAATTCCTGAATCTTAATTCTTACTTAGAGGTTCTTACGGACTCATCTGGGAAATTGACTTTAGATGATATTCGACTGGGAAAGCATGGTAATAAGTTTCGGGCTTTCAGTACAGACTACGAACGCCTAAATCCAGAAATAACTTACTGGGGGAAAATTACATTTCAGAGCCAGATGAGCCGATTTAGTGAATGGCTTTTGTTCACTGGGCTCAATAATTATGTAGATGTCTATGTGGAGAATGTAGCAGGTTTTGATATGAAAAAAACAGGTCATTACTATGATTTGTCAGAGAAAGATGTTCCAACTGGGAGAAAATCGAAGGTTAGGATTGGGATGAAGCCAGGGGAGAGTAAGACTATATACATCAAGATTCAGAACACAGATGGCTATCGCCCAAGTTTCGATGTTTCTTTAGAAAATCCTGAATACTGGAGAAAAAGCATTGAGTGGAGAAACCTTTCGCAAGGTGCATTTCAAGGGATTTTAGCCATTTTTTTCCTATATAATCTTTTGCTTTTTCTGTTGAATAGAGACAGAGCTTACCTCTATTATTCACTTTATATATTTTTTATAGGTGTTTACCCTTTCTCTCGTTATAATTTATTGAGGGAGTTTGTGATTCCCAATGGAATTCTGGTTTGGCAAAGTATCTGGATAATCGGGGCAACGCTTTATCCTGTATTTTACATTCTATTTATGCGCCAATTTCTAGACACACCTCGCTTGCTTCCGAAATGGGACAAAGTATTCAAAATTGCTGTTGGGCTTATGGCTTCCTCATTAGCTATTTTGCTTTTTATACATTTTGCGTTTTTCAAAATTAAACTGATTGCAGATTTCACAATCATACAAACGCTTGTCAGCAATGTTTTTTTACTATTTGCGCTAATTGTCATCATCTTAAAACTTCGGAGTAAGTTAGTTTATTTCTTTGCAATTGGATCTGCCACACTCTGGATTTCCATTCTGTTCGGAATAATTACCTTGGCATTGGCGGAAAATGCTGTTTTTACCAATTGGTTTCAGATTGGGATTTTAGCGGAAATACTCTTGCTGTCTCTGGCGTTAGGCTACAGAATGCGACTAAATGAACAGGAAAAGCGTAAGGCACAAACCGAATTAATCGGGCAACTCAAAGAAAATCAGGAACTCCAAACGAAAGTTACCCGAGAGTTGGAGGAGAAAGTAGCGGAGAGAACCCATGAAATTGACCAGAAGATGGAGGAGATTGAAATGCAGAGAGATCAGATGCAATATACCTTCAGGATTATTGAGAAAAAGAATAAAGACATTACGGCAAGTATCAATTATGCCAAAAGAATTCAACAGGCAATTATGCCTTCCGAAAACCTGATTAAAAACTCCATTGAAAACTTTTTCTTGATTTTTAAGCCTAGAGATACTGTTTCTGGAGATTTCTATTGGTTTGCGGAGATTGAGAAAGAAGGTTCAATTAAGAAAATAATTGCTGCAGTAGATTGTACGGGACATGGAGTGCCTGGTGCGATTATGAGTATGATTGGGAATGACTTAATTTCTGAGGCGGTCAAGCTTTTGGGGATTTCCGAGCCACATGAAGTTCTTAATTATATGAGCACTCACTTGAAGGAACGCCTTCAACAGGAGAGTTCAACCACGGTGCGAGATGGAATGGATATGTCAATTTGTGTGATTGATGAAAGCAAAAGAACAGTTGAGTTTGCAGGAGCAAAAAACCCAGTATTTCATATCAAAAATGGGGAAATGCAAGAAATCCGTGGCGATAAATTCCCCATTGGCGGATATAAAGACAAAGTGCATGAGGGCTATAAATCGCATGAGATCAAGCTAGAAGACGAGCCAACTTGGTTCTATCTCTTCTCCGATGGCTACCAAGACCAGTTTGGTGGGGAAAATAAAATGAAGTTCGGTAAGAAACGCTTCAAACAGGTTTTGTTGGACAATCATCACAAAACAGATGATGAGCAAAAAGCTGTGCTAGAAAGCGAGTTGACAAGTTGGATGAAAAGAACAAAGCAGATTGATGATATTCTTGTTTTTGGGTTTAAGTTGTAGGCAAAATATAAAAATACGCTGTTTTTTTGCGCTGGAAGTATTTCAATACGGGACTATTTCATAAAGTGTGTAAACAATAGACTTTATCACGATTGATTTACTATACCCATTTTACGGCTCGACTCGAAGGCGAGTCCCATCAGAGAGTCTAGGTACGAATAAATACTGTAGAGCGGGTTTCCCTACCCGCTCAAAACGGTAAGCGGGGTAGTACGAAATCAATCGTCATAATATTTAATATACCCAATTGAAATTGGTTTGGGATTTTTATCTGTAGCCGATAACCTCAAGGTTGTCGTAAAACAATTATTTTGCGTAGCAAAATTCCCCTTCTGTTTTTAATTGAGTATAATAAATTTTTTTGCTTGCAAAGTTATAAAAAAGCCGTTTTCCATAGATTTGGAAAACGGCTTTTCAATTATTCTTGACTTTAAACCTCCTCTCTAATCTCGCCTTAAAATTGGTTTGAGCATTTTCCCCCTGAACTCGAAGCATATTGTATTGAAGGTAAAATAGGAAGCCTATACCCAAAATGCCAACTATAAAAATCCATGAGAAATCTTCCAAAAGAAAGATTAGCAAAGTAGGCATGAGCAAGATAGGATAAATGAGAAAACTCTGTGAATGAGATTTGGAATCGGGAAACCACTCAATCCGAGTTTGATTATCTTGCTCATAGAATTTACCCCTGACACTGAAAATCGCTGCTCTGCCTTGAGATAAAACTCCTGTTGATAAATAGACAGTTTTGTAAATCGAAGCATGGAAAGTATCGTTCTTGACTTTGCCAATCAGCCTACCAGTTTTCGGTAGAATTGTTTTTTTCGAATCAATAATTTGATTTAAAAGTTGCTCTACTTCTAGTATTGAATAATCTGTGATGATGATTTCTTTTCCCATACTTCAAAATAGGAAAGCTTTGGTGGAATAAGAAATAATTAGGTAATTGAAAGTGTCAAAAATCTGATTATCAAACAATTGAACTATATACATCTTGTGAAATCCTAAAAAAAATCCGTTTCCCAAATCAATGGAAAACGGATTTTCTAATTTCTAAAACTTCATCTAGTATTTGTTCTATTCCTCTAAACTCCCAATCATTTTCTCTGGTCTAACCCATTCGTCAAATTGTTCAGAAGTAAGCAAATCCAAATCAATAGCGGCTTTTCTTAAAGTCGTTCCTTCTTTATGTGCTTTCTTGGCGATTTTGGCTGCATTATCATAGCCGATTTTTGTATTCAAAGCAGTTACGAGCATCAATGAGTTCTCTAAGTTTTCTTTGATGTTTTCTTGATTTGGCTCAATTCCCTCAGCACAGTTTTTATTGAAAGAAGCACAAGCATCACCAATCAACCTAGCTGAAGTCAATACATTATACGCCATCATTGGTTTGAAAACATTCAATTGGAAATGTCCATTAGAACCTCCAATAGAAACTGCCATATCCAATCCCATTACTTGAGCGCAAACCATCGTCAACGCCTCGCACTGAGTCGGATTCACCTTCCCTGGCATGATAGAAGAACCTGGCTCGTTCGATGGAATGTTGATTTCCCCAATTCCACATCTTGGCCCAGAAGAAAGCATTCTGATATCGTTGCCAATTTTCATCAAGCTCACCGCCAATTGCTTTAAAGCTCCAGAAACTGAAACCATGGCATCATGCGCAGAAAGTGCCTCAAATTTATTGGGAGCAGTTTTGAAAGGCAATCCAGTCAATTCGGCAATTGTTTTGGCAACTAATTTAGAATAACCTGTTGGCGTATTCAATCCAGTTCCAACCGCTGTTCCGCCCAAAGCCAATTCGCTCAAATGGTCGAATGTATTCTCCAAAGCCTTCAATCCGTGGTCGAGTTGGGAAACATAGGCACTGAATTCCATTCCCAAAGTGAGTGGAGTGGCATCCATAAAGTGGGTTCTACCAATTTTCACAATCTCTTTGAAGGCATTTGATTTCTGTTGCAAAGTATCTCGCAAGCCTTTTACCTTCGGAATCATTTCTGAAACCAAATACTGGTAAGTAGCAATGTGCATCGCAGTTGGGAAAGTATCGTTTGATGACTGTGATTTGTTCACATCATCATTTGGGTGGATTTTTTTCTTGTCATCTGTCAATGCGCCACCAAGTAAAACGTGAGCACGGTTGGCAATTACTTCGTTTAAGTTCATGTTGCTTTGCGTACCTGAACCCGTTTGCCAAATTACCAATGGGAATTGGGAATCCAATTCTCCTGCCGAAATTTCATCACAGACTTTCCCGATTATTTCCGTCTTGTCTTTGTCGAAATCTGCCAATTCTGAATTGGTCAAAGCAGCTGCTTTTTTCAAAACGGCAAATGCCTTCACAATCTCGATGGGCATTTTCATGTTGTCTCCGCCAATATCGAAATTCTCTACGGAACGCTGTGTCTGCGCTCCCCAATATTTATCAGCAGGGACTTTTACATCTCCGATTGAGTCTTTTTCTATTCTGTAATCCATAGTTTTATATTGATTTAAGTTTTTTTTGAATCTTTATTTTGAGTTAAGTTTGTTTTGAAGTTCTTCTATAAGTCTTTGCTGTTCTTCTAGTTTTTTATCCTTCTTTTCAAGTTCCTCAATTAATTCCTTTTCTTTCTCTCCAAAAAGCGCATATACGGTGCGCCAAGCTTCTTTTTCGGTTTCAATCTCTTTTTTAGTTGCTGGGTCTGTTCCTGTGTGGTGGAGCAAATCAGTCATGAGCTTCAATTCTTCCACATCGGTCTGGTGCAGATACTCCTTAATAATCTGGTCATCATCCACAAAATTTGCTTGCTCAAAAACACTAAGGACTTTATCGAGTCGAGTTTTGAATCGGTCTTGGATTCTACCCACCTGCACAACATAGCTATCATGCGTGAGTTTTTCTACGAACTCGCTTTTTTCAGTAATAGTTTGGTTTTCAATCAGGTCAACGTATTGCCTTTCCACATGGAGACAAGCACTTTCAATATTCTTGAGATTAAAACCTAAAATGTAAATTGTGGTAATTGGCAGGATTTCCTTTTTACCATTCACTTTATCTTCCTTCTTATATTGTTCTGCCAAATAGTTTCGGAAACGCATCAGGTCAATCTGATTGCTCGCTTTCTGAATTTCAATCAGCACTTTTTTGGATTCTCCATTCTCCAGTTTAATGACTGCTATAAAATCCAATCGAAAAACTGATAAGCCAATGAGTTCTTTCGTGTAAGTGAATTCCTGCGGTTTCATTTCCACAGATTCAATCTCCACATCTAGCAAAGTACTAATGAAGAATTTGGCAATTCGCTCATTCTCCATCAGACTCTTGAAAACTACATCATATATTGGGTTGGCAATTATCATATTCTGAAGAGTTAGAGAATTAAAACTTATATTTTATTGTTTTGAGTTCAATCTACAAGAGTATTTTTGAGCGTCTGCAATAATTTATGCAATTGAATATCATTCCAATCTGAAATCCTGTAAGTTCTATAAACCTTTATTCCATCTGTCAATGTGATTTCATATTTATCAACATCTATTGTTTCTATAGAAACACATTTCTGGTCAATCCGTAATCCAAAATCTACTGACCTTGAGAATAATATAGTATGCATTGATGTTCCAAGTCTAAAGTATCTCCATTCTTCTTTGTTTTCTAATTCTGAAACAAAATTTATTAGAGGATTGAGCAAAACCCAAAATCGCCATTAGTGAATATTGACAAAGTTTTTGTATAGGAAGTTGGCAGTGTTCGCAGAACCTGCCAATCTTCAAACTCCATAACTATTTTCTGTCAATAAACACTATTATTGATATAACCATTTTTTAGCTTGAAAATAACAAAATGTGTTGGCAAGTATGATAAAAAATAGTGTAAAGATTTTTATCAACCTCATATCTTCAAAAATAAACGATTTTTGTTTATCGTAGAGACAGCGCATGCGCTGTCTTTTAATACCATCAATATTACAAATTGGCAATAATCATTTTAAAATTCGGAAGAACAATTTCTACCAAACTGTTGGAGTAATTGTTGATTTATTCCATCATGGAGACAGGGCATACCCTGTCTCTACATTTTGATTATTTCTCCTCTTTAGTCTCCATAAAACTTATCATCTTCCCAAGTCTGCGGATTGGTAACAATGTAATTCTGGATGAAATCAAACGATTTCTGATTGCGAATAATATGTTCGTGAAATCTAGTTTGCCAGCCATTCTCAAACCCCAATCTGTTTGCATGCTTCGTAACCGCAGATTTATATGAGCCTAAAATAGAGGATATTGTGTTTTTCCCTATATTTTGAAAACGATTTTTACCGATTGGTGGAGGCAATTGTTTGCTTTCTGATGTTTCATTATCCTCGGATGAAGCCAGGGCATGCCCTGGCTCTACGTTTTCAGATTTATGTTTTGCAATTACACCATTTTTTGTTTCAGAAATTACATCTGCGTCAATATCATGATTTCCACTCAGAATAATAATTCCATGAATATGATTTGGCATGACTACAAAAGCATCTAGTTCTAGATTTTGTGCATGGTTCTTTATTTCATGCCAAAAAACATCTGCCAAAATTCCTGTTGGAGATAATTGCATTTCACCATCAATGATTTTCCCGAAATAATGCAATCTATCTTTTGTGCAAATGGTAATGAAATAAGCCGCATCCCAACCATAATTCCAATGTTGTAGTCTAGCAGAAGCAATACGATAGTTCTTGAATTTATCATCGTCCATTTTTTCTGCTTTGGTTTTGAAAATCTACATTTCGTTTATCGTAGAGACAGCGCATGCGCTGTCTTTTTACATCATCAACATTACAAACTCTACAATCATTTTAAAACTCGGAAAAACATTTTCCACCAAACTATTGGGTAATTGTCAATCCTAGAATATCTCATCATCTTTGAACTT
Organism: uncultured Cytophagales bacterium; assembly: GCA_963729615.1. Taxonomy (GTDB): domain Bacteria; phylum Bacteroidota; class Bacteroidia; order Cytophagales; family Flammeovirgaceae; genus JBLIFI01. The sequence goes on along the minus strand of CAVSOI010000002.1, from coordinate 64,279 downwards.
AGACAGGGCACGCCCTGTCTCTACATTTCATCATTTACAAATTCCCACATTCCCACATCATCAAATCTATTTCCTAATCACCGCACCCAATTCCCGCTCAAACTGTTGCATCAATTTGCCCATTGTCTTGTCAATCGTCTTATCATTCAAGGTTTTGGAAGCATCTTGAAGAATGAAACTCAAAGCGTAGGATTTTTTGTCTTCGCCAATGTTTTCGCCTTCATAAACGCTGAATACATTTACCGATTGGAGGAGTTTACGTTCCGTTCTGAAAGCCAATTGCTTCACTTGCTCGAAAGAAACTGATTTGTCCAATACCAAAGATAAATCTCTGCGCACTTCTGGGAATTTGGAAATCTCTTGGAAAGTTACTTTTGGTTTGCCTTTCTTCACGAAATAAGCCCAATCAATTTCCGCATAGAAAACTTCTTGCTTCACATCTGCCAATTTACAAACACTTGGCTTCAACATTCCGAGTTGGGCAATCACTTTTTTATTGGCTACATACTGAATTCCATATTGAAAAGCAGAGTTTTCTACTTCCGCAGTTTGGAAATCATTGATTCCTAATTTTTGAAGTGTCAGCTGCACTAATTTAGAAATTGAATGGAAATCAGCTTTTTCAGTTGGGGAAATCCAGCTTTCAGCTTGTTTGCTTCCAGTTATGAAAATGGAAAGTTTCTCATTTTCCTCATACTTGTTTTTGGCAGCAACCAGTTCCTCGCCTTCTTGCTTTGGGAGTCTATGGTACGTTTTCCCAAATTCGTAAATCTTTACTTCTTTCTGCCTACGGTTCACATTGTGAGCAATCACTTCCAAGCCAGAGAAAATCATGCTCTGGCGCATGACCGTCAATTCAGAAGAAAGTGGATTTAGCATTTCCACATTTCCTTCCGCTGAAAGCTCTTTCAAGGATTCGGCATATTCAGGCTTTGTGAGTGAGTTGGCGAAAATTTCATACGCTCCATTTGCAGAAAGTAACTCGCTTACTTCTCCTTTGAGGTTTTCTCGGTCAATTTTTGGGAAATTTGCCAAGGAATCTGCGCCCAAGTTCTCACTCAGTTCAATATCGTTGAAGCCGTAGATTCGGAGAATATCTTCAATTATATCCGCTTCTCGTTGCACATCTACTCTGTATGGAGGAACGGAAAGTGTGATTCCATTATCAGAATCTTTCAGAATTTCCATCTCCAAACCCTGTAAAATCTGTTTGATTCTGTTTCGGTCAATTTGCTTCCCAATCAATCTATCTACGTTTTTGTAGGCAACTTCTATTTCAAAATTTTTGATTGGATTTGGATAAACATCAACCACTTCCGAAGAGATTTCTCCACCAGCAATTTCTTTGATAAGTAAAGACGCTACTTTCAAAGCATCCACCGTAATATTCGGGTCAGTTCCACGTTCGTAGCGGAAAGCCGCATCAGTTTTCAAACTATGGTTCATCGAAGTTTTCCGCACCGACATTGGCGAGAAATAGGCACTTTCCAAGAAGATATTGGTAGTCGATTCACTCACTCCAGACGAAATGCCACCGAAAACACCTGCAATACACATTGGTTCTTCCGCATTGCAAATCATCAAATCTGTCTCATTCAGTTCCCTTTCCACCTCATCCAAAGTCGTGAATTTCGTTCCCGCAGGAAGTGTTTTCACAATCACTTTTCTGCCCGCAATCTTATCGGCATCAAAAGCGTGGAGTGGCTGACCTAAACCATGCAACACATAGTTGGTAATATCTACCACATTATTGATTGGAGCTAATCCGACAGACTTGAGCCTTTCCTGCAACCATTCGGGCGAGTCTGCCACCGTGATTCCAGAAATAGTTACGCCAGAATAGCGAGGACAAGCCTTCGTATCTTCCACCTCTACAGAAATGGGAAGATTTTTATTGTCGATTTTGAAACTGCTTGTATCGGGGAATTTGATTGGACTTTCCAACAAAACCGTCAAATCACGCGCTGTTCCGAAATGGGAAGCCGCATCGGCACGGTTTGGAGTCAATCCGATTTCAAAAACGTGGTCAGGTTGTAAATCGAAATACTCGGCTGCAGGAGTTCCATTATCGAAATCGGTATTCAAAACCATAATTCCGTCATGACCAACTCCCAACCCAATTTCGTCTTCGGCACAAATCATTCCCAAGGAAACTTCCCCACGAATTTTCGCTTTCTTGATTTGGAATGGCTCTCCACCGCTCGGATAAAGCACCGCTCCAACCGTAGCAACCACCACTTTCTGTCCTTTTGCCACGTTTGGCGCACCGCAAACAATCGGGCTTGGTTCTGCCTCGCCAATATCCACTTTGGTAATTCGCAACGAATCTGCGTTCGGATGCGATTCGCACTCCAACACCTCGCCAACGACCAAACCCTCCAATCCGCCTTCAATCTTTTCGTATTTGCCAATTCCTTCCACTTCCAACCCACCCATGGTGAGAATGTGCGAAAGTTCTTCGGGTGTTTTGTCAATATCTATGTATTCTCTGAGCCAATTAAGGGAAATTTTCATCTATTATTGAGTATTGAGTACTGAGTATCAAGTAGTGAGACAGGATAAAAAAAGTTTTTAGTTTCACTCCTTTTTTAGGTGGGCAAAGTTAGAAGTATTTGGGGAAGGTGGAAATGTTTTTGGTTGGATTATGCGACTGCCAATAGTGATGAGAAGTAATTTAGCCTAATGGAACTCCAAATCAGATGAGTTCCATCTTTCTTCCGCCAATTTTGGGCAACTGATAATTCAGCGCAATCAACTACACTATTTTAGAGTCGAAATATCAACGTTTTATAATGAGTCAAATCCAAAATTGAATGCGGTTTGTTTCAAAGTTGCCGAATAATGTATGGCAGCTCTTAATGTTCTCAAATAGTATCCTAAATTGAACTACTGTATTTAAGCTAGACTTCCTACCTGTTCACAGCAAATCGGCTTAATTCTTCCTCTGTAATTCAGTGAATCTTTTGAGTTTGAGAAGCCTTCTTTTTGGAGGTAGTCGTACAAATCTGCCACTTGGAATTTAAGTGGATTGTATTTTATTTTCAACTTACCCGCTTCCGAATTATACACTGAATAGTGAATGGCTTCGAGTTCCACCACTTCTCTTTCTAGTTTCTCTTTGCATTCAGCGCAGTTGTTGTCGAGGTAATATTCCTTTTCCTCCAACTTTAAGCAACTGCTTATCAGAATACTGATAAGCAGAATAATGTATATTTTTTTCATGGCATTTTGTTTTCTTTCCACTCTTTCAAACCGTCAGGCTTCTTCCATCTAAATAAGGAACTACATTAAACTTATTGAGTGTGGTGCAAAATTCAATATCTTCTGCTGCATCAAGCCTTCTAAGTCTTTCTGCATGGTTCGCTTCTGACAGGAAGCCGAATAAATCATTTTGAGCCATTTCCCAGAGTTTTTTGGCAGAAAATGCGCCATCTCCAAAACTCGTATATCCTTTTTTGCACAATTCACTTGCCAAAGCTCCTGCAAAAAGAGTGTCTTCCATGCTCATTCTTCCTCGCCATCCTGAACAGAAAATAATTAGGTCGGAGGAATCATTTTCGAGCTTTTTTACTACAGCTTCTAAATTTAGAAAAGCACCAATCAGCACTTTTTTCGCACTCCTTGAAGCTTCGATTGCCCGTGTGCCGTTGGTGGTTGTCATGGCGATTTTATTTCCGCTTGCCTGCTCGCTCATGTATTGGAACGGAGAATTCCCGAAATCGAAATCCTCAATTTTGATTCCCTTTCTCTCACCAGCGGTCAAATAGCCTTGCTTGCCCAATTCCCTGCAAGCCTCTACCGAATCTACGGGAATAATATGATTCACGCCAGTTGCCAAACCTGAAACAATGCAGGAAGTAGCTCGGAAAATATCAGTAACCACAATATTCTTCTTCGATAAATCTCCATAAAGCCCAATCATTTCGGGAGACGGACAGACCTCTAATTTCGCCATTATTTTATACTAAGTGATTTAATTGAATTAAAAAAGGCAATATTACGAAATTTCTTGTAAGTCGAAATTGAGTTTAATACGCAAAAGAAATAGTTTTTTCCCTTTTCAATTCGCCATTTCACAAATTCGCCAACTCGCCAATTTCTTCTAATAGCTTCCCACAGAAAGCATGACCAGTGTACAAGCAAATTCGACCTGAATTCCCTGATTTTCAGCTATTTTTGCGAAATCTCTATTTTCAGTTCCTGGGTTGAAAATGATTCTTTTCGGCTTTAGTGTCTAAAATATAATCGTACCATTCTGGCTGATTCTGTGGGCCAACATACAAGTGTAATCGTATCTATTTCTGGCTGGATTGATTTGTCGTTGATGATTTCATGTCCGAAAATCTCGCCTTTCTTAATTCCCACAGGCACAACTTCATGTCCGTTCTGCAACAAATCGTCAGTCGCTCGGTATGCGTATCGAGAGGGGTTTGTGGTTGCGCCTAAGACCAATGTTTTTTTGCTCATAATTCAATTTCGTTTGGATTTCGCTTAATTTTGTAGTTTTCAAAATTCCCAAAGTTAGATAGCTCTATGATGAGTCTCTGATTTTCGCTCTCGTATTCAAAATCTCACATCTAATTTCTCATAAAAATATGTCAAGTTTCCCACAACAAATTGCAGATTGTTATGCAGATTTTAAAGAAAACAGTTTTCAGGGAAGAAGGTTCTCGTACGGTTTTCTCAGTTCGTTGATTTCCAAACTGAAAAAAGAGTCACGATTGGAGATAGCAGAAGTAGGCTTCTCGGAAGAAGACAGAGCAATCCATAAAATCCGATTCGGAACTGGAAGCACAAAAATTATGATGTGGTCGCAGATGCACGGAGACGAACCCACGGCAACCATGGCAATTTTCGATTTGCTTAATTTCCTAAGAAATCCAACCGAAAAATTCGGTCGAAATTAGTTCAAGGTTGGAGCGAAAAATTCTCCATCTATTTCATCCCCGTTCTGAACCCTGATGGATTGATACGCTTTTCGAGATTCAACGCATTAGGAATAGATTTGAATAGAGATGCGGAAGCTCGGCAATCAGCAGAATCCAAACTGCTGTGGAAATTGCACCATGAAATCCAACCAGACTTTGCCCTTAATTTGCACGACCAAGACCGATTTTACAGCGTAGGGAATTCCCCAAATCCAGCCACAATTTCTTTTTTGGCAAACCCAATTGGCGAGTCGGAAACAACTCCCGAAAGGTTGAAATCCAAACAGTTGATTTGCAAAATGAATGTTGCCTTGCAAAAGCTGATTCCAAACCAAGTTGGCAGATATGTTTCAGATTTCGACCCGACATCTTTCGGAGATTCATTTCAGAAATCGGGGAAATGCACTTTGCTGATTGAGTCTGGTGCTTCTAGAAAACGACTGGGACAGAAATGTGGCTAGAAAGATGAACTTCGTGGCTATTTTAGTAGCATTTGAAGCGATTTATACAAAATCTTACGAAATATTTTCAAGTTCAGATTACGAGCAAATTCCTCAAAACAAAAGTAGAATGTTCGATTTTTTGGTTAGGAAGGCAAAATTGAAGGCTTTCGGCAGAGAATTCGAGTTGGATTTAGGATTAAATATTTCAGAGAAATTAGTGAATGGAGAATTACGTTATCGTTTAGTATTGGAAAATTTCGGAGATTTGCAGAATAATGCTGCCTTTCATGAGTTGAATGGGAAAGAAATTTCCTTGCAGATTGATACGGAAGGAATTGCGGACTTTAAAAATCCGGATGGAATTGATAAGGTACTGAAGAATGCTGAAGTATTGATTGCCATTTCAGATGAAAAACAAGCTGTAAATCATGTTTATAGAGGCATGGAAATTGGGGCTTTACAATCTGGTAGTAGTAAACTGGTAAGGCTAACGAAACAAAATCCATAGCGCAAGTGTCCGCTTGTGCCGAAATATCCAAAAGTAGCCTTACCTCTTGCACACTACCTACAATCTTATTAAAAATTAAGTTTAGCCTTTTTTATTATGCTTTTCATCGAAAAAAATAACCAGTTCAAGATGAACGAAGCAATATAAAAGATTTACGGAAATCAATTCCTCTCATTCAGCGTTAATTTTGTGAGTTGACTCGGTATAATTTCATTTCAGTTAGGAACTTTCCGAATCTCGAAACAATTGAACAACTATGACCATGAACTTCAGATACATAAAAAAAAGTATTCTTCTCATTTTCACTATTCTCTGTGTTTCCAACTCGGTTTCTGCGCAGTACGATTCGCTTACGATGGATTGGTGGAATGAACTTGATTCTAGCTGGCAAGAACGTTTCAAGAAAAACGGGAATCTTCGATACCATATAGACGAAACGGAACTGAAAAGACTCTACGATTTATCCTCAATGAATTGTACTGGAATTGACGATTGGGGCGAGGAGATTGAAATAAAAACACTCGAACCCGTTAGGTTTTTAGATAACTTGGAGGAAATAGATTGCTCTTATGCGCAAATTCATGACCTCACACCTTTGGTAAATCTTACTAAGCTTGAGGAAAGTAAATCTGACCTCGACAAACGTAAGCGACCTCGGGCCATTGGTAAAATTGCGGAATTTGAGGGAATTGCATTTGTCAAACACATTGGTAAAGTCATTGGATACTTTGACTGCAGTACCGAGATTAGAATATTTGGATTTATCAGATTCTCGTTTTCGGGATTTTGAATCGCTAAGTCAGTTTGATGGACTGAAAGTGCTTGACCTACAACATACTAGAATCAAAGATTTGTCTCCACTCAAAGCGCTGAATAAACTAGAGGAATTGAAAATAAATGAAACTAGGCTTTCAGATATCACTCCTTTGGCAGGTTTGCGGAGGTTGAGGAAGTTGGAGATGTTCAAAACGAAAGTAACCAATTTAGATGCGCTTTCACAACTAAACCATTTGGAATATCTGAATGCCAACAATACATCAATCACAGATATAAATGGATTGAGGAACTCCAAAAAACTAGAGTTACTTTATATTTCTGATACAGAAGTTGCCAACCTTGCACCACTAATATATCATCGGAAATTGTACGAAATCACATTCTCCAACACAAAAGTTGCCTCACTTGCTCCTTTGAGCCGATTGCCAAACTTACATATTATCATTGGCACAAACACGCTGATTGAGTCGCTCGATGCTATCATGTATTTGCAGAAACTCAACACACTTTATGTGAGAGATTCCCAAGTGAAAAATGACACGATTCAGGAGTTCCAAAAGGCGCATCCGAATTGTGAGACAGATTTTAATTGGTAGGGTAGGAATTGGTGAATTAGTGGAAAAGAAGTGATGATATTAGTGGAATGGCGAGTTCTATGTCAAACTAATGAAATATTTACTAGAAATCTCTCAGCTCAAATTTGAGTTGAGAGATTTTTTGTTTTGTGATTTCTTTCCATTTCCATCCAAACCATAGTTTAAAAACCTATTTTTGATTTGAGAGTTAAGTTAGTTGAATAGTATTTACCCAAATCAAAAAAGTCATGAAACCAAGCGAGAAATTAGATTCTGTAAAGCAGGAAATAGAGCGTTTTGAAGTGCAATTGGCACTTGGCAAAGCCGAGGCGGCCGATAAATTCGAGGAGAAAAAGAAAGCAATGAAAGCGGTTGCACACCAAGCCAAATTGGATTTAGGCAAAGTGGAAGGCAAAGGGAAGGTTTTGGCAGATAGCTTGAAAGCCGATATGGAACATTTGCAAGTGCAACTGGCTTTGGGCAAAATGGAGTCGATGGATAAATACAAAGAATTTGAGAAAAATTCAAAGGGAACAGTCGATGGGCTTTCTGCCAAAGTACACGAATTGATGGAGATTGGCGAGGGAAAATATGAGGAAATGGGGAAGACTTTGAAGAAAAAAGCCACGGATTTCAAGACGCAAATGGAAATTTTCCGTCTCCAACTGGCTTTAGGAGAAGCAGAGGCAAAAGATGAATACGAGGAAAAGAAGACCAAGTTTCTGCACGAATCAAAATCATTGTCCCAAAGAATAGAAAAGTCCTTGGCAAATGCCGAAGGAAAAGTGGAGGATATTGGAGATAAAGTTTATGAGGAGTTCAAAGAGTTGAAAAAGAAATTTTTTGGGTAGAATTTCTTTGGGTTAAACAGTAGAAATAGCCAGATTGGAATTGAAAATCCAATCTGGCTATTTTTGTAATTTTTAAGAAATTCTATAAATGCTTAACAATCTGGGTAGTGTGAAAGAGGTAATGCTACTCTATGGATAATTCGGCACAAGCGGATTGCCGCCCAGCGGAGTGCCGCCCAGCGGACGCTCAATGCTGTTAAGTTAGTGTAAAGATTGCACTTTTGGGTTCAAGCGTGGACGCTTGAACCAGCGTAAAACGCTGGCGCAGGTTCTTACTGGGGGCGCAATTGCCAACCTGTGCCGAAAATGGAAATCAGTCTCCGGCCGGGTCACGCTGACTGAAGTCAAATCTCCTTAACTTAATGGCATTGAGCGGACGCTTGCGCTATGGTTTTTATTTTGTTAGCCTTACCAGTTTACCACTACCACAATCTGAACATTCCAAGAAATATCTTTTTATAGAAAAGACTTTATCACGATTGATTTCGTATGGCTTAAAAAAATCACAAAGCCGTTGTTGGTCTTAGCTTGCGAGACCAACAATTTGAACTCTAAAATCTCCCTTAATAAATCAATCGTGATAATATCTATAGACTTAAAAGGAATTGATTTCTAGCTGTTTCACTATAAGTTATATATTTGCCCAATAATTGAAAAGCAACTTTTCCTTTGCAGAATTTGCATTAAACTAAACACTTGATTTTCAAACGATTTTAAAATCGTACATCTAAAATCGTACATCTACAAATTACTCTAATTATATGACTTTTTCCGCTATCATTTGGAACGTAGCTCCAGACATATTCAAAACAGGCACTTTCGAGATTTTTGGCTTTCAACTCGGCCCATTGGAGGTTCGGTGGTACGGCTTGCTGTTTGCCATGGGATTTTTGGTTGGACAATATGTGCTGATAAAAGTCTTCAAAGCAGAGGGAAAACCAGAGTCCAATGTAGAAGATTTGACGCTTTACATGGTTTTGGCAACTGTGATTGGCGCAAGAATCGGACATTGCCTTTTCTACCAACCAGAACATTACCTTAAATACCCACTCGAAATACTTAAAATTTGGGAAGGTGGTTTGGCAAGTCACGGAGCCGCAATCGGGATTTTATTTGCACTTTGGCTTTACGCCCGCAAGCACAAAGACCAATCTTATATGTGGATTTTGGATAGAATCGTGATTGTAGTCGCCTTAGCGGGTGGGTTTATCCGCTTCGGAAACTTCATGAACTCCGAAATTGTGGGGAAACCCGCAGATACTTTTTCGAGTGTTATTTTCGCTAGAGACGGAGGGAATTATCTCTCCAATGAAATAGACAAAGCGTTCAGTATGAATTTGGTAGATGATATTGAAGCGAAGAAACTGGCTGGAGAAGATACAATTATTGGTGGCGTGCTTCATCAACCGATGGAATATCGATTTGAGTTGGAACAAGCTTCGGATGCCAATGTAATCAGAGGAATTGTCAATAAATATATCGACAATTATTTCGGGCAGAATAGCAGATTGCAAGAACATGTTTATATCAATCCAACCACGCCACAGCCTTACCAGTTGGCAACTGGCAATATCACAAAATTTACTGTGAAAGCTTGGGGAAAACCTCGGCATCCTTCGCAATTATATGAATCCATCAGTTGCTTTATTCTGTTTTTCCTATTGCTGAAAATCTATTTCCACTACAAAAGAGAGCTTCCATCAGGTTTGATTTTCGGTATTTTCATGATTTGGATTTGGGGATTGAGATTCGTCTATGAGTTTTTCAAGGAGAACCAAGTTGCCTTTGAAGATGATTTGTCGCTGAATATGGGGCAATGGCTGAGTATTCCGCTAACAATTATTGGCTTCATTGTGCTTTTCAGGGCGTTGAAGAATAAAAAGAAATTGGAAGAATAAGGAACCAAACTTGTAATTAGAGAAGATTTTCTCAATGTTAGTGTGAAAGATGCAAGGCTACTTTTGGATATTTCGGCACAAGCGTTCGAGCATTATTTGCTTATAACTTTGGACTTACGACTAAAGACTTTGTACTATTGAACGACACAAATGGAGAATAAGAAAACAGTTGCCATGATCGGCAACGGAAGCTGGTCAACGGCTTTGGTCAAAATAATTTCCGAAAACGAAGACATCAACATCAACTGGTGGATTCGCTCCGCAGATGACATTCCCCACTTCGAGAAATACAGCCAGAATCCTCGTTATTTGCGCTCCGCCAAAATCAATATGGAGCGGATAAAAATGATGAGCGATTTGAAGGAAGCTGTTCTTGGGGCAGATTATGTGTTTGTGGTAGTGCCTTCTGCATTTGTTGCCAAAGTCCTTTCCCAGTTGGAGAGTAGTGATTTTGAAGATAAAAAAGTGGTAGTTTCCGTTAAGGGAATGATTCCCGAAAAGCATTGCACGGTTTCCGAATATATATGCAATGAATTTGGAGTTTCAGAAACTGATTCGGCAATTGTAGCTGGGCCTTGCCATGCCGAGGAAGTGGCGATGGAGAGACTTTCCTACCTTACAGTTGCTTCCGAAAACATAGAATTTGCCAAGGAATTTGCCGAAGTCATAGATTGCAGATACATCAATACCAATATTTGCCAAGATATGTACGGAGTGGAATATTGCGCAGTCATGAAAAATATTTTTGCTGTTGCTTGCGGAATTGCCCACGGACTCAATTTCGGGGATAACTTTCAGGCGGTTTTGGTCTCCAACGCAACCCGTGAAGTAAAAAGATATTTAGATAAGGTTTTCCCACTCGAAAGGGAAATGATTGACACGGCTTATTTGGGAGACATTCTGGTAACGACTTATTCCCAATTCTCCAGAAACCGAACCTTCGGGAATATGGTTGGGCGAGGCTATTCGGTAAAAAGTGCCCAAATGGAAATGGAAATGATTGCAGAAGGCTACTTCGCAGTCAAAAGTATTTACGAAAGCAACAAAGAGTTTGGAGTCAATATGCCAATTACCACCGCAGTTTACCATATCCTCTACGAGAAAATCTCCCCTTTTGTGGAGTTTGCCATTTTGAGTGAGAAGCTGATATGAGTCCGAAGTATTGAGTCCAAAGTCTTTAGTTTTTATCTATACGGGATTTGTCAAATAAATAAAAACTTCAAAAGTTCTGACTTATTTTAAAACACTATCTCATTTTTTTACTTTGTAACCCGAATAATGGGTTTAAACCTTTGTTATTCAGAGAGTTAACCGTGTTATTTTTGGAGTAGTCAAAAATTAAGATCTTGCTATATTGTACTTTTTTTAGATTTAATCAAAAATTATATGACAATAATTTAACGGAACTCATAAAATCAAAATACTGATTACCAAATACTTAAATCATTCTTAATTCTTCATTTTTAATTCTTAATTTCCCCAATCCATGATTGTACTTATCAAATACATAACTCATAATTGGGGTTTTGTACTAAAGACATACGACTAAAGACTAATTTTCAATGAATCAAAATATTTTCAGAGCAGGAATGGCTCGTTTGGCAGGAGCGGTCAATATTGTGGCTTCCGATGGGAAATCTGGAAAGGCGTGGAATTACCGCCACCGCAGTTTGTTCCGTTTCCGATGCGCCTCCAAGCTTATTGGTTTGCGTGAACACAGGCAACGAACTAAATCCCTTTATCAAAGCAAATCAGCATTTTTCGGTCAATTTACTGGGAAGTTCACACGAGCAATTGGCAAATCGTTTTGCAGGTTTCGATAAAGTGGCGATGCCCGAAAGATTTGAGTTAGGAGATTGGGAAACCTTGGTAACAGGCTCGCCAATTCTAACAAATAGTTTGGTAAGTTTCGATTGCCGACTGACAGGATTTCAGGAAATTGGCACGCATACAGTCATGTTTGGCGAGGTAATGGACGTGAAAATCAATGAAGAAGGAAATTGAACCTTTACTTTACTTTGCAAGAAAGTACAATACTGTAGGCAAAGAGTAAATTCAAGGAATATTCGCTACTGTTGCAAGCGTCCATGCTTGCAACAAAACAGTCTAACAAAATCAAAATAGCATCATTGGCTGGTCAAAGCTTCTTAGCTTTGACTTTACTCTGTGGCAAGCTTCTTAGCTTGCAAAAGAACAACCGAAGGTTTGTTAGAATAATACAATGCTTTCTTCACATTGATATTTAATAAAATTATCAAGAATGCAATTAACCATCAACTCAATAGAAGAATTGCCTCAATTGGCTCAAAAATAGTTGAATATGCATCGAAGTTAAAAATTTGGGTTTTTAGTGGCGAAATGGGAGCGGGGAAAACAACTTTGATTAAGGAAATCGTCAAACAATTAGGCGTTTCCGACAGAGTGAGCAGTCCGACTTTTGCCATTGTGAACGAATACGAAACCGAAAAAGGAACGCCAATTTATCATTTCGATTTCTACCGACTCAAAACGGAATCTGAATGTCTGAATATTGGGGTGGAAGAATATTTCGATTCAGGAAATTTATGCCTGATTGAATGGGCTTCTAAAATTGGAAAATTTCTGCCTGACAAATATTTGTTGATTTCCATAATTTCTGATGCAGAGGGTAGGAGGGAAGTGGAGTTGAAAAGGATTTTAGGTTAGAAAAAGTGGGAGAAATGAGTATTTAGGAATGCTAAATTACTTTCCAATCTGTACAATATGAAACAGCTATTTGCCATTTAAACTGCGAATAGCTGTTTTTTTATGAAAATAGTCTTGACTTAATTACGTATTCGAGGCAACCATTTTGGAGTGAGAAGCATCTAATTCACAACACATCTCACCTGAACATATCTACCATGCAAAATCATAAAACAAAGGTCTTATTCGCATTGCTGTTCTTGCTATCTGCCTGCTCATCCGTCACTAATTATCAGAAGAAAGGCAATGTTTCTACTGACGTATTTAATGAAACCATTGAATTTACCACCATCAAAACCGTAATTCTTTTACCTGTGCAGATTGATGGAGTTTCCAAAAACTTTCTTTTCGATACGGGAGCAGACGTGAGTGTAATCCAACGAGATTCATTGATTGGAAAAACTGGAAATTTCAGCGGAGCTTCAAAAAGAAAAATGGAATTGGGCAAGGAGCTAGTGAAAGTCCCTGAAAATTGGAGAAATTGATTTCCAAAACACCTTTGCTGTCAATGGAGATTTGGTAGGCTTGAAAGAGCAAATTCCCAACTTCGGAGGACTAATTGGTCAAACCATTTTGACTAAATGCAATTGGCTAATAGATTATCCGAACCAAAAAATCCAAGTCTCCAACCAAGAACTTGCCGATGAATCCTTCATGCCAATCAGAATCGTCAATAAAAATGGCGCAGCTCCTTATACTTTCATTACCGTAGATGGGGAAGATTACAAAGTGATTATTGATTTCGGCTCTTCCTCGGCAATGAATCTTCCTAAGAAAAGCAATTTGGCGAAGAAACTCTTGAAAAATTATGATTTTCAAGACCACGAAAGAGAAAGATATACACTTGGTGGCTTGCAGACAATTGCAGAAAAAGTAGGGATTGTCCCAATGGTGAAATTGGGAAACGTGAGTTTTGCAGACATAAAAACCACAATCAATACTTCTAGTCAAATGCGAATTGGAGTGAGTTTTTTCAAAGATTGCAAAATCTACATCGACAATATTGCAGGAGATTACAAAGTAAAAAAAGACTAGAGATGCCTCTAGTGCATCAATTCCTAAGTTCGTGTTGTTATTTTTGTTTCTTATTTCTTATTTCCTTCTACTGCATTAAAATTCTTAGCCGTAGCTATGGCTATGCCTGCAAATTTTGCTTAGCAGAAGAAAACAATATTCCAAAAACTATATTTACACATGGTTGAAGTAAGAACACCAGATTTTGAGTTTGAAGATGAAACGAATGAAATAGATTGGGCAAAAATAACCGAAGCCGAAATGGATGCCATTTTCGATGAGGATTTACAACAAGAGAAAAGATACAACGCATTTTTCCCAGAGTACGCCAATGCTTTTTTAGAGCGATACTTGCAGTTTGACAATGATAAAGCAGGCAAGTTGGGTTTACTCAATAAATCCTCAATCATGAATTATTTGGAACATGGTTTTGAGGTGGATATGAACAATCTCGAAAAGCTCGATGAGAATTTTGGCTTGGTCGAATTCTCTACGGGCAATTACCCTTATAGAGGCATGGAACGCTTTATAATGACATTGAAAGCTTTCAAATTAATTCCCGTAGAATGCTTCAATGGGTTCACTATCTGCGAATTTGATTGGACTTCCGATTTTGACTACAATGCGATTGAGTTTCCCGAGAGAACAAAGGAATACTTAAAGTTGAAATCCAACCAAAACGTTGGCTAACCAAAAGCGAAGGATTTGAAAGGTATTGAGAAAAAATACCAGAACTTTAGAGTCAGACAAAAATGGGCAAGCACGGAAAACAAACCTTGGTATTTGAAATCCAGCAAGGAACTCATTGAAGAATACGGAGATATTCCCCCGCCTTGGGTGTATGAACCCAATGTGCACCCGTACAGTATTTGTTGGAGAATGGGCGGAGGAGAATCGCACCTCATGATTTTAGGGGAATGGCTTTCGCAACAAAATTTGAATTTTGAGCAACGTACGGCCTATCTTTTGAAATACCCAGCACCTGCCCGATGGTATCAGTGGATTGTTGATTTTCTTTGGGAAATTGATTCGTATGAATCCGAGGATTTTGATTACTCGCCCTATTTTGAAAAACTCGAAAAGCTAGGTTTCAAGAATACGGCAGATTTCGACAAAGATTTTAATAGAGAAGATTTGGATTGATTGGAAATAGAAAATAACATCTATTTCTATTCGAAAAACTAAAGCCTACCATGAACTCCAACCAAACAAAAATCCAGCATAAATGGAAAAAGCTTTTCCTGCCAGGTTTTGATTGCATTGCCTTCGGGAACGGGGATTTCATAATTGGAAATGCCTACAGCACTTTCAATCCTAATAATGGGGAAACCAAACGATATTGGTCTCCATTGTGCGATACCACATTAGATAAAATCACAAAGTATGATGAAGATATTTGGACGGAAGTAGATATTTTTCACGGAGCTTTTGAATATGAAAATCAGAAATTTGTGTTTGGAGACGGTGGGATGGGAAATGAAGGCTACATCGCTTCCACAACATTGGCTGGAGAGTTGAACTGGTCTATTTTCTTCACCTTCTCCAACCCGATTTGCAAAGCTGAAATCATAGACGGGCAGTTAGTTTGCTATGGCGATTCGGGAATCAAAATCAGCATTCAGCTAAATGACTTGACTAAAATAAAGGTAGATGTTAGCTTGATGTAAAGAGGTGTTTCCAAAAGAAAGCATAAGGTTGAAATCCAACCAAAAACAAAACTCCTAACACAAACAAAGTTGCATTAGGAGTTTTCTGATTCTATTTCCGAACTTACTTGTTATTAGCAAATTCAGTAATTGTTCTGTCAATAATATCGCAACATTCGTGCAACTGCTCTTCCGTAATTACCAACGGAGGAGCGAAACGAATGATATTTCCGTGAGTTGGTTTGGCGATAAGTCCATTTTCTTTCAGAGCCACGCAAATATCCCAAGCCGTAGAGCTGTCTTCCGTATCGTTGATTACGATGGCGTTCAGCAAACCTCGTCCACGCACTAAGCTAACCAAATCACATTTGTCAACCAAAGCGTTCATTCTATCTCGGAAAATGATTCCCATGTCATAGGCGTTTTCAGTCATTTTCTCGTCTCTCAAAACTTGCAATGCCTTCATGGCAACTCTACAAGCCAAAGGATTTCCGCCAAAAGTAGAACCATGCTCGCCAGGTTTTACGGTTAGCATAATTTCATCTCTCGCCAACACAGCCGAAACTGGAAGAACTCCACCCGAAAGTGCTTTGCCTAAAACTAAAATATCTGGTTTAACTCCATCATAATCGGAAGCCAATAATTTGCCTGTTCTGCCAACGCCAGTCTGTACTTCATCGGCAATGAGCAATACATTTTTCGCTCGGCACATTTCGTGAACTTTCTTCAAATAGCCTTCCTGCGGAACAACTACTCCAGCTTCTCCCTGAATAGGCTCTACCATGAAGCCTGCCACATTTGGGTCTTCCAAAGCCTTTGCCAAAGCATCTAAGTCGTTGTAGTCAACCAACTCAAAACCAGACATATAAGGGCCGTAATTTTTATAACTTGTTGGGTCTGTAGAAGTCGAGATTGCCGCCAAAGTTCTTCCCCAAAAGTTTCCGTTGGCAAAAATAATTTTCGCTTTGTTAGCTTCAATTCCTTTCACTTCATACGCCCATTTCCTGCAAAGTTTCACAGCAGTTTCTCCAGCTTCTACGCCAGAGTTCATTGGCAACACTCGGTCGTAGCCGAAAAATTCGGTAATGAATTTGGCATATTCTCCCAAAACATCATTGTAGAAAGCCCTTGAAGTCAGCGTAATTTGGTTGCGCCTGAGAAACCAATGCTTCTGTAATTCCATCGTGGCAATGACCTTGGTTTACTGCGGAGTAGGCAGATAGGAAATCGAAATATTCTTTTCCTTCCACATCCCACACTTTCACGCCTTTCCCCTTTGCCAAAACTACTGGCAACGGATGGTAATTGTGCGCATTGTATTTGTCTTCTAACTCGATGTACTCTGCTGAACTCATTTTTGTGTCTTGAATCATCTTTTCTAAATTTCAATGTGAAAAATTAGGAAAGGCTCTCTCGGTTCATCTTTCCCTCGAATAGGCACAAAAGTATCATTTTAGAGCAATTTCACAACCGTTTGAGATAGTTGAAACCAAGTTTTTTTTCCAAAATAGGAATAGGCTGAATAGGCGTAGTTTTTGAGTTGAAAATTTTTGTTAGGGAATTAGCGGTTTTGGCAGTTTGTAAGGAAATGGATTCACACCAATTGAAATTGCTCTAGGACTTTTATCTGTAGCCGATTGTCTATAATTGTCTATAATTTTCTACGAAATACGACAAAATGAGATGCGCCCAATTATTTTACCTAGCAAAATTCTCTTTCTGATTGAGTACGGGAACTCATATCACACAATTTGAAAACACTTTTTGTTGGATTTCATAAATCGTTAACTGATGAGAGGAAACCAGCATTTATGCAAATTTCCAGCTAAGGAGTCGTGAGTGTCAACCCAGCTAGTCGTGTCCGCCAATTTTGGGGAAACTATTTGCAACAAAACTTCTTTCACATCAAATCAAACTTTTCAAATAATCAGGCTCAATTCCAATTTAGCTTCCCCAAAATTGAATGCGAAAAAGCTGTTGCTATATTTAGGGTCTTTGCTAATTCTAATTCTACTTTAAGACTCTAGCCAAAATCGTATTTTAAGTATGATTTTAGGGTTGTTATTCAATTGCCACTTGGAGTGAGTTCTATATTTTCAGAGTCTTAAAACGCAAAAAGTGAATAAGCCTTTATGGCGATTGATTCATCATAAGAGTTGTTACATATTGGCATTCAGTATTTTGTGAAATGAAAAACAAAATAAGGACTAAATTATTGGTGTCATCGCCAAGCGACCTTGCCCGACTTTAGGAGGGAACTATCCACGAAAAACACTTTATACATCTAATATCAAGTATTTGAGATAGTTTCTTCGCAAGCTCAGAATGACATAAAACCGTAAATACCTGATAATCAAGCCAAAACAAGTCTATACTAGTTTCGTGCCTCGACTCTCTGAGTCGAGGCACGATTGAGCGATGTAGAGCTAGCTTCCCTGCTCGCTCAAAAGGATAGATTAGTTGTGCAAAATCAACCGTGATAATATCTAATCATTTCTCCTCCTCAAACAACTCTTTGTACCAGCCGAGCGTGCGTTGCAATCCTTGTTTTAAATCGAATTTTGGGTCATAGTCGAGTAGCTCTTTGGCTTTGTCAATATTCGCAAAGCTGTCTTGAATGTCTCCTTCCCTTGGTGGGCGATGAGAAGCGGTAATGTCAGTTTTCAGCAAATCATTCAGCACTTCAACCAAATCCAACAAAGAGACTCTTGAATGAGTGCCCACATTTAGGACATGATTTACTGCCAAAGGATGGTGGGAAAAGACAGATTTGATATTGGCTTGTACTACATTTTCCACAAAGGTAAAATCTCTAGTTTGCAAGCCGTCTCCATTTAAAACAGGTTGTTTCCCTTGAATCATGGCTTTGGCAAATAGCGGAATTACCGCTGCGTAAGCTCCATAAGGGTCTTGCCTTGGGCCAAACACATTGAAATAGCGTAATCCAACTAACTCCATACCATAACAGAGGTGAAAAACATGCGCATACAGCTCATTTGTAAGCTTGCTGACTGCATAAGGGGAAATCGGATTACCAATGTTTTCCTCTACTTTCGGCAATTGCTGGCTGTCTCCATAAACCGAAGAAGAGGAAGCGTAAACCATTCTTTTTACACCTTTTGACTTTGCTGCTTCCAACATATTTAAGAAGCCAGTAGCGTTGGAATGGTGCGTTCGGAGTGGGAACTCGATGCTTCTAGGCACTGAGCCAATGGCTGCTTGGTGCAACACGTAATCGATTCCCTCGCAAGCTTTTAAGCAGGCAGACAAATCGGTAATATCACCCTCAATAAACTCATAATTATCGAATTTCTTGAAAGGCTGAATGTTTCTACTTCTCGAACCATTACTTAAATTATCAAGAACTCTGACGTGTTTCGCTCCGAACTTCAATAAATATTCAACAATGTTGGAGCCAATGAATCCGCCTCCTCCAGTAACCAAAAAGGAAATTTCGCCAAGTTCTTTCGGATGGTATTTTATTTCGTACATATATAGTAGCAAGTATTAGGTATCAAGATTGTTTCTGATTTCAAATTCGCCAATTCGCTATTTCGCCAATTGACTATTGAGTATTTGAACAAATATGTGAAAGATTTACGTTTAATAGAATCCAAATTGTAATTTTCGGCAGTTGTAGCCACGATAATAATCAAATGCGACCATCTTTTAGTGAAAGAGTTTAAGTGTTTTCAAATTTAGCTTATTTGTCCACATCAAAGTTTAATGCGTATGCTACGCATGTTTTTTCAATCTACATAAAAGCCCTCATAAGTAGTTTAGCTTAAATACTTTCCTGTTTTGGGTTCTTAACAATCTCATTTATAGATAAATACAAAAACAATAAATAGCACAACGTGCTTATTACAAGCCGGGCTTTTTACTAAGATTTCCCATCAATACGCAGATTCATTCAATGGAAAGCAATTGGCAGCGTAAGTATGTTTTCCCTTCACGGCACTATAATTCCCCAAACTGTCAATCTCCGCATCGAATACTAGTTTGATGGTTATTTTCCCTTCTACTTTTACCCTACTTGTGTCTGACCAAGCAAAAGCGATGTTATGCCAGTAATCATCGGAGCCAAAGTTTCTAGTCATTTTTGGGGGCTTCCTACCGAAATACAACGTATCGGTTGGCGCACCCCAAACTTCTATGATTTCATAAAAGTCATATTGCCAGACAATGTTCTCTAGCATTGAGCAACTGGTAAAACGAGTTTCCAATGAGGTTTTGGTTTCAGGAGTTGAAGAGGAACAGCCGATGAAGGTGGAAACCAGAAGAAATAATAGCAGGATTTGATGGTTTTTCATTTGACCGTAATGGTTTAACTGAGCATTGCCAATAGTAGTATGAGTACAAAATATGAGTTGCTTTTTTGTATCATGTCATAGATGATTTTAGATAAAGGAAATTCCCAAACTAGTTTCAGTTGGGTAAGTAATCAAAAACAACTTAAACTATAAACTTTTTGGTCTCGCTATAATACTAAGACCAAAAAGGGCGGTTTCCAGGGGATTTAATTACAAAGCTAATTCTGTCCGCATAACTTCTCAGGTTGTTTAACTTGTTGATTTTCAATGAGTTAAAAATTTCATAAATAATTTAAATGTAACTTTTGAGTTAAGTTAGTGCTTTTATAGTCAAAATACTTTGAATAAGCACTCAAATTAGCCAAGTATTCTTTGAATAGTACAATAAAAGAACCTGAGTAAGAAATAGTACAACGTGTATGAAATTAGGTAAAATAAGACAATGTACTGATTTATAGGCTGGAATCGCTCAATTTTTTAATTCGCCAACTCGCTATTTCACTAATTCACCAATTGAGTAGTTACCTGTCCGCCTACTTAATACACTTTACGAAACAATGCCAACAATTTCCGAATCGGGCTTCAAATCTACGCCCTTAGAGTCTTTTCCTTTATATTCTATGCTAGAAAGTACATATCGGATACTCTCCAACCTTGCTTTTTTCTTATCATCTGCTTTTACCACAACCCACGGACTGAATTTGAGGCTTGTTCCCTCAAACATTTTATCTCTATAAATCGTGTATTTATCCCAGAGCTGTTGTGCATTTTCATCTACTGGACTGATTTTCCATTGCTTCAATGGGTTTTCTCTTCTGTCTGCGAATCTTTCTTGCTGAGTTTCCTGTTCGATATTGAACCAGAATTTTATCAGAATAATGCCGTCTTCAATCAGCAAATGTTCAAATTCTGGCAACTGGTGAATGAATTTCTCGTATTGCTTTTCTGTGCAGAAACCATTGACAGGTTCGACCACCGCTCGGTTGTACCAGCTCCTATCGAAGAAAACAATTTCCCCAGGGTTGGGCAAATGGGCGATGTAGCGTTGGAAATACCATTGCCCACGCTCGGTTTCGGTGGGTTTGGGAAGTGCCACAATGCGGATATGCCGAGGGGGCAAATTTTCAGTAAATCGCTTGATTGAACCGCCCTTTCCTGCGGCATCTCTTCCTTCAAAAATAATGGCAACTCGTTGCTCGGTTTCCTGCACCCAAGTTTGGAGTTTCATCAATTCTACTTGCAACTCCTCCAATTCCTTTTCATACTCCAACTTTGCCAACACTTTTTTGATTTTCGGATTGTCCGATTTAATGAGTTTTCTCAAACCCTCTTTAGAGGTAAGCATTTCCAATTCTTTCTTGCTGAAATCTTCCATAGTTGTTTAGTTTATATTATTAGTTCAACGTTTTTATCGGATTGATAACCAACACTATTCCATACTTGCTGACACAATGAAAGTTAGGAAACTTTCGGCAGAAAAATTCGATGTTAGGAAACATCGAATAGCAAAATAGTCTGGTAGATTGAAATATATCCTATTTTTGGTAGTGATAAACTGGTAAGGCTAACAAAATAAAAACCATAGCGCAAGCGTCCGCTTGTGCCGAATTATCCATAGAGTAGCCTTACCTCTTTCACACTACCCTATTTTTTATCTTCGGACATTGGACTTTCGGCTAAAGACTATTTGTAATCCCAATCAGGTTTTCCTACAAACTGGCTTTTCTCTAAACCGAGCCAATCCAAAGCAGAACCGCTGAGGAGTTGCTCTTTGGTGGCGAGGTCATAATCTGACATAGAATGAATAAGTGAGCCAGGTTCGAGTTCGCCCAATGGAAATGGGTAATCAGTTCCCAAGCAGATTTTATCTTTCCCCATTAGGTTGATTATAAAGTCTAATGCGCCCTTATCGTGAACCAAAGAATCTAAATAGAATTTGCCGAGGTAGTTTCTTGGTGCAACTGGATTATCTACCGCACATAAATCTGGGCGCACATCAAAGCCGTGTTGTACCCTGCCAATTGTGGCAGGGAAAGAACCGCCTCCGTGTGCGAAAGCCACTTTCAGGTTGGGCAATCTTTCAAAAACTCCTCCGAAAATCATAGAGCAAATTGCCAAACTCGTTTCCGCAGGCATTCCCACGAGCCAAGGAAGCCAATATTTCGCCATTTTATCTTTCCCCATCATATCCCACGGATGCACAAAAATGGAAGCTCCCAATTCTTCTGCCCGCTGGAAAATTGGGAAAAGTTCGGGCGCATCTAAATTCCAATCATTGATGTGTGAGCCAATCTGGATTCCCGCCAAGCCCAATTCCTGCACGCATCTTTCCAGCTCTTGGATTGCCAATTTCGGAGTCTGCATGGGTACAGTTCCCAAACCCACGAATCGGTCTGGATAATCTGCCACAATTCCTGCAATGTGGTCATTCAGCATCATAGCCAAATCGAGTGTGTCTTCGGGTTTTGCCCAATAGCTGAACATGACGGGAACGGTGGAAAGTACTTGCACATCTACCTGACTATGATTGCACTCAAAAATCCGCTGTTTCGGATCCCAGCAATTGTCTTGAATCTCCCTAAAAAAATGATCGTCCATCATCATTCTGGCGCAACAGGGTTTATGGTGTTCCAGTCGAATGAAACCGCCATAACCATAGCGTTTGTGCAAATCTGGCCAAGTTTTAGGCAAAATGTGCGTATGAATATCAATGGTAAAGAGTTTGGGGATTTCCAAAGCGGTACAGTTTATTGGTGGCAATTTCCAACAAGATTAAAATGTTTTATCAGAATTGCAAAGCGGTTGGAGTGATTGGTAAGCTAAATGAGTGAATTTGAGATTTTAGATTGGGAATATCATTCTGCTTGTTGCGGAAAAAGAAGGAGAAAACCCGAATGGTTTGGTCAAATTGGAAATTACGTATTTTGTTTACACACACATAAATGAGTTGCTACCGTAGAGACAGGGCATGCCCTGTCTCTACTCGAGATACGAAGTTTTTTGCTATAAAGATAAAAAACTACTGATTACTCAGACCATGTTTTTATAGTTTTTGATTTGTAGCTATACTCAAATGATTTTGGAAAGGGAGCTTATTTCTTTCGAGACCACCCAACTCCGTTGCGGAACTGAAGCAGGTGGCAATTGATTTTAGAGAAAAGAAATTCTCAAACCAATTTCAGTTGGGTATAACACCGCAACTAGCCGTCCGTAAATAGCCGTTCGCATTCAATTTTGGGGAAGGGAAACCGAAATTGAGCTTGGGGTTTAGTCGGGTTCTATTTGGAACAGAAAGGATGCAGATAGCAAACCATTCCCCAGAATTGGTAGCGGTTTGCGATTGCCTGGGAGACCCTCAGGATTTGATAGCGATTGTCGGTAAGCTCAATTCCTGCTCATCAATGTACGATTTGTAAAATCCAACAAAAAACTGTTTCATGCTAGAGATTATGAACGTTAACTTATTATATGTTCAACCTCTGCCAGCGTTTGCTCTTTCTTGTGTTTCTAAACTCTATTGCAAATCTTTCCTCCTTGTTCTTTCCTCTTTTCTCCCATTTCATATTAGATTTGAAAATTAGCGAATTCACTGCCTCACATCCATAAAATCTCAACAAATGAAATCCACACTACTTTCTCTCTTATTTATTGCCATTCAATTGGTGGCTTTTGCCCAATCCAAACAAGAGATGACCAAACAGGTCGATTCCGATTATGCTTATTTGGACAAACTGTATAAAAATCTTCACACGAATCCTGAATTGTCTTTTCATGAGGAGGAAACTGGGAAGAAAATGGCGGAAAATTTGAGAGAATTGGGTTTTGAAGTAACTACTAATTTTGGTGGTTTTGGCGTGGTTGGAGTGCTCAAAAATGGAGAGGGGAAAACGGTTTGGGTGCGAACCGATACAGATGCACTTCCGTTGAAAGAAGACACAGGCTTGCCTTATGCCAGCAAAGTGGAGACTAAAAATGACGATGGACAGGCGGTTTCCGTGATGCACGCTTGTGGGCACGATGTCCACATGACGGTTTGGACGGGAGTGGCTCGGTTACTTGCCAAAATGAAGAAAGAGTGGAAAGGCACGATTGTGATGCTTGCCCAACCTGCCGAAGAGCGTGGAAGTGGCGCACGAATGATGTTGGCAGAAGGGCTTTTTGAGAAATTCCCCAAGCCTGATTATTGTCTGGCATTGCATTCTAGCGCAACTTTAGAGGCGGGTACGGTTGGAGTTTGCTCTGGTTATGCGTTGGCAAGTGTGGATATGGTGGATATTACGGTTTACGGGCAGGGCGGACACGGAGCTTATCCGCATACAACGATTGACCCAATTGTTTTGGCTTCCCGAATGGTGCTTGATTTCCAAACCATTGTAAGTCGGGAGATTTCCCCCACCGAACCTGCCGTGGTGACAGTGGGCTCAATTCACGGTGGAACGAAACATAACATCATTTCCAGCGAGGTGAAAATGCAACTTACGCTCCGCTCTTATTCTGATGAGGTAAGAAAACATACCATTGAAGCTTTAGGAAGAATTAGTCGGGGAATTGCCCTTTCCGCAGGTTTACCCGAAGATAAAATGCCCAAAATAGTGATTCAGAATGAGTCAATTCCTTCTACTTACAACACACCAAGCTTGACAGCAAAAGCAAGAACTTCTTTCGAGAAGGTAATTGGAAGTGAGAATGTGATCACAAACAGTGCGGTGATGGGCGGAGAGGATTTCGGAATGTATGGAAAAACGGAAGACAAATTTCCGATTTTCATTTACTGGCTCGGCACAATTTCTCCTGAGAAAATAAAGGCTAGTAAAGAAAGCGGAAAAGGTTTGCCTTCACTTCACTCGCCATTCTTTGCGCCTTTGCCAGAACCCACCATTAAAACAGGCGTTTTGACTATGAGTCAGGCGGTTTTGGATTTGTTGGGGGAGTAAAAGTCCAAAGTCGTAAGTCTTTAGTCCTAAGTAAAAAGCTTAGAAAGACTTCGGACTAAAGACTTTGTACTTACGACTAGCGACTATTTAGTGTCTCTAAGAAAACAGTCTATATTTTCAATTTGCGCCTTAAATCTGTCCTATTTTTGGGCTAAAAAAGTCTTGTTTTCAGTATTTAGTGAAGGCTTTCTGGCTAATGATTATTTGTTGGGCAATTTTTGCCGAAAATAAGGCAAAACCTTAGTTTTTGGGCATACCTATCCCATGGATGACTGAACTTGGCCCGGCATAAAGCCGAATTAGGCAGCCTTTCTCAGCAGTTCCTCTTTCTTTTGTTTTTCAAGGCGATTCTGAAGCAGTTTTCGACCTATTTTATGAAGGTTGTAAGCACATACCCCAAGACCAATATAGCTTTTGAAATTGGACTCGGTACGGTCTGGGCAGCGATCGAGCCCCCGATGCTCAAGCTCATTGATATTGGACTCGATGGCTGAGTGCTGATTCTTCAATCTGATGAATTTCGGACTCGACTCCAATGCCTTCTCTTCCGCATTGCGCCTGCCTCTCTTGGGCATCATTACCTGCGGGATGAAGGCCTCGAGCAGGGCTTTGTCTTCTTTGCTCGAAAAGCCTTTGTCCACACTCAGGCTCTGGATCCGATAGCGGTTCAGAAGCCTGTCCGCAATCTGGATGGTAAGTTGATTGTCGGCTTGATGGTCGCCTATCTGATAATCTACAATCAGGTTGTATTGGTCAGTGGTCACGAAGAGTTTTTTGCCGATTTCCACATTCGGGCGCAGCTTGCCTTTCTGAATCCACTCGGTATAAGGCTGGAAAATCGAGAATACTTTCTCCTGATGGGGGATTTCCTCCCCTTTCAACAGTCGCCTATCCACCAAGTCTATCTGCTTGTTCAGCATGCTGTGGTAGTACTCCAATTCCACCAGAAGGCATAATTGCTGTATGGTTTCAAATTTGCAGGAGTCCAGCGTGGCTTTCACTTTCAGAGCCAAATCCCCGGCTTTGGACAGGCAAGCAGTGACAGCGGCAAGCATACGGGCGGCTTTGTTTTTTCCTCCTCCGGCACTCACCCTGCCTATCTGGCGGGTAAATCCTTTGAGTTCCCTTTTCCAATGCTTTGCTTTGCGCCAGCCATCAGCCCCCGAGCGCACACTCAGCTCTATACATTTGCGGGCACTGTCCCAAAGCAGGTTGTAGTCGGTAGGGAAGTGGGTGTCGGTTTCCACCACATAGCTATCGGTTTTGCAAGACAAAGCTGTCCCCTCTTTTTTTTTAAAAACTTCATGCCCGACACTAACTATTACCTGATTGACCTCCCTGAGCAAGTCATCGGTCAGCAGGCTTACATTGTCATAGATATTCTGATATTCGTATTGGATGCCCACGGAATAATCGGTGGGCAATACGCCCATGACCCCTCGGAGCATCGCATCATAATTGGCCAGATGGAGGAGTTCGTCATAAGAGATATTCATGCAAAGCCGAACCTGGCCCAACACGAATAATTCCCACAGGCCCATCCCTTTACGCCCGGTCTGTTTTTTCCCTTTCCGGATCTGCTCGGACAATAAAGCCTCAACACGATTATTCCATTCCGAATTCACATAAATATATTGGATGGCTGCCATTAGAGACGCCATATGGCCCTTGTGCTTGGGGGGTATCTCTACTTTATCGATGGGAGTGCAACCTAAAGCCAACTGATGTCCGAATCCTTCTCGCATTGTTTCTACGTTTAATCATGGAAAGTCCTATTTTCGACCTGTTTATGCCCCAATTTACAAAAATTAAGGCTTATAAGCCAGTCAATGCCCCTTATATTCAAAACATTCATCTAACAAAAATGGACTATTTCATGCTCTATTAGCTCAGAAAACACGATTTTCGCCTTTTCTTAGAGACACTATTTATATCTTCCTCTTCAACTCAAAATGCTTGCCTAAATAAACTCGTCTCACTTCTTCATCGTTTGCTAATTCTTCTGCCGAGCCAGTTTTGAGGATATTTCCCTCGAAAAGCAAATAAGCTCGGTCGGTGATACTGAGGGTTTCATTCACATTGTGATCGGTGATGAGAATTCCGATGTTTTTCTGCTTCAACTTGGCGACAATGGTTTGGATTTCCTCTACAGCAATTGGGTCAACGCCAGCGAACGGCTCATCTAGCAAAACAAATTTCGGGTCAACCGCCAAGGCTCGGGCAATTTCCGTTCTTCTTCGCTCTCCGCCAGAAAGCACCATACCCTTGTTTTTCCGTACATGAGTCAAACTGAATTCTTCCAACAACTCCTCTACTTTATCCCATTGGTCTTTTTTTGACATTTTGGTTAGTTGGAGTGGAGCGAGAATATTTTCCTCTACGGTCAGCGTGCGGAAAACGGAAGCTTCCTGTGCCAAATAGCCTACGCCCAGTTTTGCTCTTTTATACATGGCAAGACTTGTAATGTCTTTATCATCCAAATAAACAGTTCCAGTATTCGGCTTTACCAATCCAACCACCATGTAGAAAGTGGTTGTTTTCCCCGCTCCATTTGGGCCGAGCAATCCTACGATTTCCCCTTGGTTCACTTCTACGGAAACGCCTTTTACAACAGTTCGCTTTCCATATTTTTTAATCAGGTTTTCGGCTCGAAGAATCATTTGGTAGATTTTTTTTCAGAGTTTGGTTGGAGAATCCAGTTTAGGAAGTTCCATTTGAAAAGTTGGGTTTTGAGGAGTCTGGCATCACAAAATCCAACAGCAACAAATCTATTACTTAATTGAATGAATTGGTAATAGGCTAACAAGTTTTAACCTAGTTGGATTTAGTTTGTAGGAAAAGCTTTGAAAGTAGAAATTCAATTGCAACCATTTTCAGATTGTTGGTTTCTGAAATATTTGCGTTAGTTTTCAGTTTTTTGCTTAGCTTACGTACCAAGCTAAATATATGTCGTCCCGTTGGGACTTACAGCAAAGTCCCAACGGGACGACATATATTCAGGGTAGGACGTGAGTCCTATCCCAATTTACTTAAGTTGACAGCATTGAGCTGAAGCGAGTGGCAATTGAATGGAGATAAGAAAGCTTCTTGACAAAAAAAATCAATTGCAACCATTTTCAGATGGTTGCATCTAAGACTCAAATGAACAAGATTTAATGAGTTTTATCTAAATCCTTGTTGGTTACCGAGACGACTGGCGTACTTCCCATGAGTTTCACAAACATTTGTGCGCCATCTACTTGCGAGAGAATTATCTTGGTAAGAACGAGTAGAGGCATGGAAAGTATCATTCCCGTAACTCCCCAAACGTAGCCCCAAAATAGCAATCCAACCAAAACAGTTACCGTGTTGAGCGATAATTTTTCGCCCATCAATCTGGGCTCGACCACATTGCCCATAAAAACCTGAACTGCCAACAAGCATAATAACATGAAGCCTAATTCTGAAGACGAATCTATTTGAACCAAGCCCAAAAAAAGTGGTGGAATGGAGGCGGCAATAGAGCCAAAAGTAGGTATGAAATTCAGGATAAAAGCTAGGAAGCCCCAAAATAGAGCGAACTCAACTCCGAAAATCCAGCAAGTAAGAAAGTAGCCAAAACCTGTTGCCAAGCTGATGAGCGTTTTCACTTTCGTATAGGTAACTACCGAGTTTTTTACGCCCTCAAAACTTTCTACCAAGCTTCCTTTGCCAGAATCCTGCTCTACGTAGCGCAAATAGTTTTCATACTTTGAAATCCCACCTAAAAAAACCAAAAAATAGAGAATGGTCATGAATAGCAATCCTGTAAAATCTCCCAAGGCATTTGCTACGGAAGAGGAAGAGTCAATCAGCCAATCTACGGAAAAAAGAGGCTCAATTTGGTCGGTAATATCTTTTTCCGTCAAATCCAGTCCTGTGGTTTGATTTGCCCATTCGAGAATACTGGCAATTTTGCCTTGGATTTGGGTGAGTAGCAACTCTTTTTCACTGTACAATTCACGGGCAGTTTTGTAAATTAACAATCCTGAAAGCCCTAATGCGCCTAAAGAGGGAATGCTAATTGCCAAAACGCTTATTAGATAAGGCACTTTCTTTTGCTCGAACCAAGCCAAGGCTGGCTGGGCAAGCATTGACATGAAAAGTGCCAAGGCGAGCGGAATCAGCAAAAAAGACAGAAGGGAAAGTAGATAAATTACCAAAACGGCACACATAAACACCAACACATTCTTCGCTATTTTTAAATCTGTCTCCATTGAATCTTACTGGTTTGATTTTGAGTCTCATTTCAAAACGAAATCAATCTAAGAATTTTCAATCCAAAAAGCCTCTTAAATCCCGATTTCTTTTTGAGTGAAATGGATTGATTTCCAATAATTATTCATTTTCCGTATTTAAAATCGAAGCGAGTGTTTCCTATTTTTATTAGGAAATACAATCAAAATATAACATAATCAGCTATGAATCAGTATTTTATATATTCCAACTATTCGTATGGTTAGTCCTTTCGAGTTGGGTTTGCGTTTATTGTAGTAAGGGAACTAAACTCTACGCACATGAAAACAGACTTGATAAATATCGACTACATTATTCACTGTCAGAAATTATCTGATAAGTTCAATCATAGGCATTTCGAGATTGCCTTCGCTACTTTGGAAGAGACATTTACCGAAAAGCCTCGAAGCTTTTGGAAAGTGATTTTTTCAAATCCTGAAATGGAAGCGCATTATTCCTTGGTACACAAAAAGTATGTGAAGGAAGGCGTGGCTTGGTATTGCGCAAAAAGTCTCGAACGGGCTTCTGTGGCGGAAGAGGTTTTGCTGAACCGAGTTCTGAAAAGGCTGGGTAATTGCGAGTCATCGAACCAAAGAATAAAGAATTATGCTTTTCAGTTGGGTTTAAAACTTACTAAAGAAGATTGCAAAAAGCTAATCAATACGTATTTGAAAGTATCTGATAAGAAGAAAATAAGACCCGTGGAAGTGCATTTGTAATTCTAGACCTCTCAAATTTTAACAACAAAAACCAGTGTGAGAAAATTCTCACACTGGTTTTTTGCTGGAATCTAGGAAGAGGCAAACTCAACAAGTGCCAAAATCAAATCAACATGAACTCATAGTCTGTATAACTATTTGATTTTAGCTTTTCTTGGCGTGAGAAACTAAAATAGCACTACCTTTTTTGAGTTTGCTATTCTACTATTTTCCACTTTCTAAGTAGGTGTAAAGATTTAATTGACATTATTAAAACAATGTAAGTGTCTGATTTTCAGTAAAATACTTTACTTTCTTACTATCTTTCTATTTTTTACTTGTACTTACTTGTATCTAGTTGGTCATTGCCACCAATAAATCGTGTTTAGTAATGATATGCGCATTTTTTTTCTCGTCTCGAATCATCAAAGCACGGTTATCGTGATTGAGCATAGAGGAAAGTACATCTAGCGTGCTGTCTTCTGCCACAAATGGGAATGGCTTATCCATGATTTCCCGAACTGGCTGATTCTTTATTTCAGGGGTTTCCAACAATTTTGCTAATATTTTGGAGTCCGTCAAACTTCCTTCAATATGATTGCCTTTGCCTACTGGAATTTGGGAAATGCCTTTTTGGCTCATTAGCTGAATTGCTTCTGAAACTTTCATTTCTGGGTCAATCAGTATCAAATTGCCACTTCCATTTCTGTGTTTCACAATATCTTTGGCAGTGCTGAACTCTCTTTCTTCCACAAATCCGTGGTCTTTCATCCAGTTGTCATTATACACTTTACCCAAATAGCGAGTTCCATGATCGGGAAGAATAATTACCATGACATCGTCTTTTGTGAGGTGTTTTCTAGCATATTCCAATGCGCCAAAAACAGCCGAGCCACAAGACCAACCAATGAATAAACCTTCTTCACGAGCCAATCTGCGAGTCATGATTGCGCCATCTTTATCTGTTACTTTTATGAAAGTATCTATCAGACTGAAATCCACATTTTTCGGAAGAATATCTTCGCCAATTCCCTCTGTCAAATACGGATAGATTTCGTTTTCGTCAAACTCGCCAGTTTCTTTGTATTTCTTGAAAACAGAACCATACGTATCAATTCCGACAGTAACCACATCAGCATTTTGTTCTTTCAGATATTTAGCAACTCCGCACATAGACCCGCCAGTTCCCACTCCAGCCGCATAATGCGTGATTTTGCCTTCGGTTTGCTCCCAAATCTCTGGCCCAGTAGTTTCGTAGTGCGCAATGGCGTTGGAAGGATTGTCGTATTGATTCGGGTAGAATGAATTTGGGATGTCCTTATTCAATTTCTGGGCAACCGAATAGTAAGAACGAGGGTCATCGGAAGCCACATTCGTTGGGCAGACAATCACTTCTGCGCCAACTGCTCTCAAAATATCAATTTTCTCTTGCGATTGTTTGTCTGCCATGGTGAAAATGCAACGGTAGCCTTTGGAAACTGCTGCCAAAGCCAATCCCATTCCCGTATTTCCAGAAGTCCCCTCAATAATTGTCCCGCCAGGTTTGAGTCGTCCGTCTTTTTCGGCATCCTCCACCATTTTCAAAGCCATTCGGTCTTTCATGGAGTTCCCAGGATTGAAATATTCGACTTTCGCCAAAATAGTTGCCTCAATTCCTTCTGTTACTTTATTGAGTTTCACAAGTGGCGTATCGCCAATCGTTTCGATGATGGAGTTGTAATATTTCATGTTTCAGTGCTAATTATCTATCAGTTTAAGGTGCGGAAACCATTTATATATTCCCAACTCCGCAAAGGTAAAAAAAATTCAAACAGCAAAGAATGAAATCTTACATTCAAGGGCAGATTCTGTTGGATTGGGAAATTGAAGGATTGGAATAGGACTTTTGCACTTGTGCTTGCTGAGAATAAAAATGTTTTGGGTTGGATTTCACAAATCCCCTACTGATGAGCAGGAATCAAGCTTACCGAAAACCGCTATCAACTCCTGAGAGTTTACCCAGCCAATCGCATGCCGCCAATTTTGGGGAGCAGTTCGCCAATGAAAGCTATTTTCCCTAAATCCAATCCATCCATCTCGTCAAGCTCAATTCCAGTTTCCCTTCCCCAAAATCGAATGCGGTTCGAGAGTTGTGAATTCAAGGTCTAGGTAGTGTTTTTTGAAAAGAAATCGTACAAAAGCAAAGACAGCGCATGCGCTGTCTCTACAATACAAAACCTCCTTTGGCAATTTTGCCAAAGGAGGTTTTTTCATTACCGTATCATCAAATCAACTCATCACCACATCACCACATCATCAATCCACCACTTTCACCCATTCCCCATGCTTTCTGGCATTGATGGATTTGTCGTACATGGCGTGGCAAGTTACCGTTGGCAGGTAGAAATTGCCTTTGTAGCTCGCATTCAGCAGAATGACAAATTTCTTGGTTTCTCCCTGTTTCAAGTCGAAGAAAGTATAAACTCTATCGTCTCGGAAATCTTGGTATTCTGGCGAGTCGCCTAATTGGTTGCTTCCATCCAGTCGGCTGTTGTGAATTTCCCAACCAGAAGGGAAGATTTGGTCAAGAGCCAATTCGCTGTAAGTGCCACGAACGCCTGTGTTTCTGATGGTAACTTCTGCTTTGAAATCTGTGCCTTGGGCAATTTCGGCAGGGTCGATTTTATTGCCTTCCATGTCTTTATATTCGGTTAGCAATAGAAAGTCCTTCGCTTGCATCGGTCATATCTCCTTTGTTGCGGAATTCCATCCAAAATCACTTTGGCGTACATCAATCCACCACTTTCGTTTTTGAATTCAACCGTTCCTGCACCGACATTTGCCATTTCATATTGCCAAATTCTCTCCTCCGATTTCACGTCTTGCCACTTTCCGCCATCAATTCGGTAAGAGAATTTCATGTCGGCTTTGGTATCGCTTTCGCCCACGTATTTCGCCATGGCAACCAAACTGTAAGCCGTTTCCTGCGTGTTGAGCCATTTTTCAGAACCCAAACTTTCGGAAATAGAAGTTACGAGTGGAGTCGCTTTTGCCCGCTCGCCCATAATGCTCAATGCCTGTAAAATAATGGCTCTATCTCTCAATCCAGACCCGTAAGTGTTGCCCAATTCTTGGTAATCATCTACGTTGGTGTCAGTTCCTGCCACAATTTGTTGGGCAATTTCAGGCTGACCTGCCAAATGATAAGCCGCTGCCAAATTCCATTTGGAAGCCGTGTAAAGTGATTTTTTCACTCTCATTCTGTTCATTGCGCCCATTTCTGGCGATTTTGCCAAAGCAAGTAAGAATAATCGGTAGGATTGAGTGAGTTCCTCGGCTCTTTTCGTGCCATTCCATTGCCTCGCTTCTTTCGCTTGGAAAGCCTTCCAGTTATTCAGCACCATTGATGGCACATTGTAACCTGCTTTCTGCGCTTCCAACAAGAAATGTCCGCCATAATTCGTTCCCCAATCGCTGGCTTCGGCATTTCCCGGCCAATAGGCGAATCCGCCACTTTGCACTTGGAAACTCTTCAATCTGTCAATGGTCGCTTTGATATTGGTGGCAATTTCCGATTTCTGGCTGTTGGGCAATTCCATCAGCGAAGACAAATAAACCTGCGGGAAACCAGAAGAAGTCGTTTGCTCAATACAACCATACGGATAGCGAATCAAGTATTTCAATCGCTGGCCCAAGTTCAATGGGGGAAT
The DNA here is from genome assembly GCA_963729615.1 of uncultured Cytophagales bacterium. Lineage (GTDB taxonomy): Bacteria > Bacteroidota > Bacteroidia > Cytophagales > Flammeovirgaceae > JBLIFI01. Next base: position 31,027 of record CAVSOI010000002.1, on the reverse strand, counting down.
TGAGGAAACCTCCAAATAGCCATTATTCGTTCCTGCCATGCCGACAGGCGTGTAATTTTGCGACCAACTTTGGATCCGATTCCACAACGCGAAGAAAATACATTCGTAATTCTTGGGTTTGGAGTTCGCACATCAATATCCACATCGTAAACCGCCACATTGCTTCCGCTTCGGGCAGTTACTTTTACCGAACCTTTACCGAGCGCATTTCTAGCTTTCAAAGTGAAATTGGTCATTTGCTCACCCGCTCCAACGAAACGCACATTTTTGGTTTTGGCACTCGCCAAGCTAATCATGTCATTTCCTTCCACCGTCAACTGCACATTTTTGATATTGTCGTCCATTGTGAAAACCGTAACAGGAAGCGAAAATTCCTCTCCCGGCCCAATCACTCTTGGCAAAGTCGCCAAAGCCATCAAATCTTTGCGGACTGGCGTAGCTTTTTCTGCTGAGCCATAAGCCAATTTTCGCGTCATCACTCGCCACCACCATTGTCCGAACCGAACCAATGTAATTTGGCATTTGGAATTGGTGTTTTTTGGTTTCCCCAGGTTTCAAAGTGAAAGGACCCATGAAAACGACCACAGGTTTGAAGCGGTCTTGCTTCGTGCTACTGACCTGATTCAAAGCCAGCATCTCCACCAATACTCAATAAGTTTTTGATGTCCGTGGCACTGACCACATCTTCAAACATATCCCAAGTCATTACTTTCAGCGCTTCTCTTTGGTAGAAAGTCTGCCAAGGCGAAGGCGTTTCAAATCTTGTCAAATCCAACAAGCCTTCATCTACCACTGCCAAGGTGTAAGTCATTGGTTTCCCGTCCGATTCGGAGACTTGCACCATCACATCTTGCAAGGGTTCGAGTTCGTCTGCCATTTTAATTTCTGGCTTCAATTTCGTGCTCGGATCTTCCACTTTCAGCGGAATGATTCCGTATAATCGAATTGGCAAATCATTTTTGGTTTGTGCATGAGGTTGCAAAAGCGTTACGTTCACATACACATTCGGAGCCATTTCGGGCGTGGCGGTGAATTTATATTGCGTCATTCCCTTCACGGCATCCACCCAATCGGCTTGCAATACTTTGCTTCCCGACTCCACACTCACCAAAGCTCTTCCCGCATTTCCTGTGGGAATGTTCAGCGTAACTTCCTCGCCAGTTTCGTACGTCTTTTTGTCGGAAGTGAACATGAGCATACTCGCTCCACCAGGATTATCGGAACTCGCTCTTCCTGCCCAACCTGGCCAATCAATGAACACGACTTTTCCTGTGCAATGCCCCGTTTCCCCATCGCAAACCCGCACCATGTAGCGTCCCCATTCTGGATAATTGATTCTCAATTTCCACTTTGCCTTTCCATTTGTTGTAGAAATATTGTCTGTTTGGAGTGGTTTTTTATACATTTTCCCTTGGTAATTGACCAAGTTGTCTTCCGAATTATCCCACCACCATTTCCAATCCAACTTATACAATTTCACTTCTAGGTTGGATTTTGAAACGGGTTCTCCTGTGGGCGAAACGGTTACAATATCTACATCATGGTCGGTGTCGGTCAAAATCATTCCTCTGGCCGCATCGCCTTTCGGGGTTTTCACTCCAACATAAGTATCGTACGGATGGAACGGAAGCGTGAAGCGGTCGGTACTGAAATTTCCGCCTGGCTCAAACACTTTCGATTTGAAGTTGGCAAGCAATTTCCCGGGAGCTTGCTTCTTGACTTTCATGTCAAATTTGATGGTTGCTTTTCCCATTTCATCTACTTCGCCCTCGAAAATAGTTTTGTCTTCTGCGTAGAATTTCCGTGCAGGGTCGTCAAATTCATAATCCGAATAAGTGGGAAAACTGGTTGGAGACGGAGATAGGGAAACCTCTACATCTGCTTTCAAGTTTTTACCGATTGCTCCATGCAACCATTTCACTTGCATTTCGCCAGTTTCTCCGCCAGTCAAATATTTTTTCTCAAAATCGAAGTTAATTTTCAAACGGTTTGGAGTAATGGTCTCCACCTTGAATGATTTCGTAAAATCCGAACCTCCGACTGAAACTTTACCCAAATAATTTCCCGTTGGTGCATCGGGCGAAGTTTCCGTGTGGAAAGTGTAAACGCCATTTACATTTTCAGTTTTGGTAACTCGCCTAACCAATTGCCCTTGTGGGTTGGTCAGCTTGAAAGTTACAGGATGATTGGCAGGAAGCATTTTATTCTCATCCTCCAACATAAAGTTGATAAACATTCGGTCTCCCGGTCTCCAAACGCCTCTTTCTGCATATACGAATCCTTTTACACCTTTATTATACTCTTTTCCCTGCGTGTCGAAACGGCTGAGAGACAAACTTGTGCCATTATCCAAACGTAAATAACCTCTTTGGTTGCCTTGTTTTGCCACCAATAAGAAAGGAGTTTTTGGCATATTCATATTCGCCATTCCTTTTCGGTCGGAGTTGGTGGAACTGATGAGTCTTTGTTGGTAATCGTAAACCTCCAATTTCACGCCCGACATTGGGTCGGTGGTTTGTAAATCGGTTACTACAAAACCCATGTTTCCGTCCGTTCCTCGCTTGGCAATCAATCCCAAATCGGAAGCCAACACATTGCGTTTCTGAACTCTATTCTGATTGTAGTAAGCATATTTACAAGGATTGTCTCGGTCGCTATATCGGTTATTATCATAATAATAATCCCAATAACTATCCTCGTTATATTCTGTGATAAGTGTCCCAATTTTTGTCGAGTGCCAACATATCGGTTTCTGCATCAATGTCTTCGGCTTCCTCTCCAGCGCAATCGCAAATGGCTTGGTCTTTCTTGAATCCGATGGCAACTTCGTAAATTGCGCCTGGCTCAGATTTGATGATTTTGCTCAAATCCAAAGTGTGCTGATTCCAACTTCTCAAATCGACTGAGTTTTTGCTCAAATCCACCGTTCCTTTATAGATTTGTTGTCCCAACTCTTTTCAGCTCATCGCTTCCATCGAGCTTGTTGACTTGCAGGAATTGAGGAACATTGTCTTCAAAGATTTTGATGATCCGAACTTCCACAGCAGTTAGGGCAACTGCCTCGAAAGTGAATGGCAATTTCCCAGAATTGGGAATGATTGTGCCTTTTCCAACCAATTTCACTTGTGGGTCAATTGGGTCGAAAGTAATGACTTTGCTGAATCGCAAGTTGGTTTCGTTGCCTACAATATTTTTAATTCCTTCTTCCACCACTACTTCCACATCGCCTTCAAGCCTGCCTTTTGGGAATAGTTTTACCTTATTTCCATCAATCACAAAATCGGTTCGATGTCCGCTCAAATGCACCAAGCCTTCCAGAGTTTGGTTGGGGTCAATTGGGTCGGAGAATTCTACCACTACTTGCTGATTGGGCAATTCGTAAGATTGAACCGTGGTGCTTTTGAAATTTCCTTTGGCGGGAATGACTACTTTTCGGTCTCCCTGAATCTGAATTCCTTTGCCCTCGTCATTCCAAACCAGTAAAACTTCGGCTTGGCTTTTGGCTCGCTCAATGCTATCAATCGTAAATTTATGTCGGTTGCTTTCCGCTTCATGTTCCCACTTTACGGCTAATTCTTTCCCATCTTTTTCTACCTTAAATAGACTTTCAATGTTTTTATTGCTTTCAAAATCTGCCGTATTGAGTTCTCCTTCCACTTTATGCCATTTCAAATCCTTGTCTCCCACCGCAGAAGATGCTGTGATATCCAAATTGATTTGCTGTTTTTTGGTGGCGAACTGGAACTTGAAAGTCTCCAAAGAATCGGGGACTTGATCCACAAATTCCTCCAAATTCAAATCTGCCAAATAGACTTGCCCAGATGGCAAATGTGCTTTCGGCTGGAATGTGAGCGTGCGGGAATCTGTCCAAACTGCCTCGCCTTCTATGCTCGGTTCAAATTGGAATGGAGATTTCTCCATTGGTTTGCTAATCATGCTCTCGTCTGCCAATTCGGTAGAAAATCGCACTTGAATATCGGATTTCTTGGAGATTTCCCCCGTGGTGTAAGCCGATAAATAGGCATTAAAGGCTGGATTGTATTTCTTGTACTCGTTGATTTTCGAGTTGACATGATAGAAATAAACGGTGGTAAAGCCCAAAGCCAAAATGACTAAGCCTACGGTAAATGAAGAGTTTAATCTTTTCATAACTATATAGATATTAAAAGGAAAATCGGTTTGCCGATTCCATTAAATGTTAGATTGATTATCAGAGTTGTTGATGCAGTGATTTGAATGATTCCATAACGAAATGTGAAGCAATATTCGGAAATTTTGGATTCATTTACAATTTAGGGAATTTTTCGCTTTGTTGGTCGGCAATCATTCGGTTTTTTTGCATTTGCCATTCTGTAAATCCACCAAACTAGGATTGAAAGCGTTGTAATTGATTTTGATTGAATCCGAAGATTTCTTCTCATCCATCCATTTTTTTATAAGCTGTTGGATTTCACAAAAATCAGTCATCTTTGAGTTCGCTTCAATTACCAATTTCCTTCCAACCCTTTGCAGGTTTCCCAATCCTTGCAGACTTGCGAGTTCATTATTTTTTGAAAGGTATAATTCTCCACCTACTTCTTTCAAATTTTCTAAAGCTGAAAGCGAATTGAGTTTTTTGTTGATTGTAATATCCAAATAATCGCCAATGTTTACGCAATTGTGAAGTCCTTGCAATGTTTCCAAGGAAGCGTTTCCTCGAATCATAATTCCTTCAGAGATTGTGGTAAGACTCCCCAAACCCTCTAAAGAACCGATGCTGTTATTGCTTGCTATCACGATGTATTTCACAGTCCGCAAATTGTGGAAACCTTTGATAGAAGTAAGTTTTCCGTTGCCTTTAATATCAAGCACATTCCCTATGGTGCTGATACTCATTTCGTCAAGATGCAGCAATTCATCATTATCTTCGAAGGACAAATCATTTACGATGGTTTTTAGCTTCTCCAATCCTTTGCAACTGGCAAGTTTGTTGTTCTGGAACGAGGTAAAACTTCCGACTTCTTCCAGATTTCCAAGACCCACAAAAGAAAGAAGTTCATTGTTGTGTGAGAGTTTGAATTCTCCATCCATTTTCTTGATTCTTGCCAAGCCTTTGAGGTTTTTCAAGTTCTGGTTGGCGAGGATTTCAATGGAGCTAACTTTCGTAAGCGATTCCAAGCCTTCCAAAGAATGTAAATTTTCGTTTCCAATAATGGTCAATGTTCCATGAATGGCTGTGATTTTTGAGAGACATTTTAGGCTATTCACGCCTTCGCCATCGCTATTTACTTGTACTCCAATCAAAACAGAGCCGGAAATCTCGCTGACTTCGTACAAATCTCCTCCGACCTGAAAGTAGCTTTCCAGCTGATTCTGATTTATGGCAATTACATCTCCTCTATAAATTTTGCTTTGTGCAAAACTTGATAAGCAACAAATTAGGAATAGGATTGCAAGAATTGAGATTTTGGGAAAATATGGAATTATCATGAAGTTGGTTTATAAGAAAGTTCATTGTTTGACATAAGAAAAAGAACCCTGTCAGAGTTACAGCCGTTCCCGCTTTAGAAATTTCAATTTCTTTTAACCAAAATACCGAACGTTAACTCTTCTGGATTGACGTTTTAATATGATTGGAACACGGATTTCTACGAAATACACTGACTTTGTACACAGATTAACACGGAGAAAGTCTCTATAAATATTTTATGTTCGTAAAAAGCGATGTTTTTTTTGATAAAAATCTAAAGTGGGAACTGCTGACAGAGTTATTATATGGCTAAGCATTTAGAATATGAAAGGAAAATTAACCGAAATAGGAAGGGTTTTCTTAATGACTTTATGAACGTAGAGGCTTAATTGGTAATCGTTGAAGACTTATCGGCAAAAACTGTTTTTCTTTGTATATCAAATATCAGTACATGATAATCTTTATGAATTGGTCTATTGAAGCCACTCGTTCAGCCTTTTGGAGGGTCTAAAGACCACTCGGAGGGATTCACTTAATTTTTGTCATGTACTGTGAATCAGATTAAAAAAAACATACTAAAGAAATGAATATTAAGAGATGCCTACGCACTGGTTCAACATTTACAGTCTATTTAGCATTAGGCATATTGCCATTTTTCACAAGCTGTTTGAATAGAAATTCTGATAATAGAGAAAACGAATTTGCAGTTGAAAATCAGACGGTTATTTTCAACAATCTGCTGATAAATTACATGAACGAAACTACAACTATGGTGGTTTCTGTGGAGGATTTCTTGTATGAACTAGAAGAGGCGATGGGAAGCGAAAAGCAACTGCCAATATTTGAATACAAAAAAGTATTCTCAAACCATGACCCAGACATGATGGATGCCATCCAAGCCATGCCCGATACCATTTCGGAAAAAATCAGAAAAGAAATACGTGTGCTTGAAAATGCGTATGAAGATATAAAAAATCAAAGCCGAATATTTTCAAACTATTCAAAATCAGAAGACAAGTCAGGCATTGTGGGGAAAAAGGAGGTTTTGGAGTCGAAAATTGAAGATTTCTTCAACTCTAAAGATTTGATTTTGAAACTGATGAGTCCGATTGTATCTGTAGCAGAGAGCAAAATAAATTCAAATGACCCCTTCTGGAAAGTAGTCGAATCAGTTAAGAGCGACTTGTTTTTGGCCGAGCAAATTCAGACTCTTACTTATGGTGAGGAGATTGATGCGGATTCTGTGCAAATGTTTTTCGATGAATTGAAATACCGTAGCTTGACAAACAGAAATAAGTATGGCATTGAATTAAAACAAGCGGATGAGATTGACTCTTACAAAATTTACTACGATGGAGTAGATGAATATCTTTCAGTCATGGAAAGATGGCTTACAGAAGACTCCATTCCCCAATCTGACTTCGACCTGATGGATACCTACTATGACACTTTGGTTTATCGCTATAATAGGGTAATCAATTAAGTTCTGACATAGACTCACAATTTTTTTCTCCATAGTGGTTGAAGCTATTTAATTCAACTACCTTTTTTAAGCACATTGTTATTTTTGTATATACCTATAAATGAGGTTTTTAAGACCTAAAAATAGGAGTATATTTAAGCTAGACTACTTATTACAGCCTAAAGACACGAAGTTCTTTTACTTAAAAAAACTCTCTGAATAGTTTCCCTGCAATTACTTGTTTTTGATTTGATTATGTTGCTAAATTTACTCTAACAATCGAGCAAAATCGAACACATATCCTTTTCATATTTATCTTCAAATAATTTTGTCAAATGATTCATCCGCATACGAAATTGGTTTTCATAAATGAGCAGGTAGGCAATGGCATAGTTGCTACTGAATTCATTCCCGCAGGAACAATCACTTGGGTTCAGGACAAATTGGATAGGGAATTCACTCCCGAAGAATTCCAGAAAATGGAACCTGTTTATCAGGAAATCCTGGATACTTATACGTTCAGGAACAAGTCAGGGAATTTAGTGCTTTGCTGGGACAATGGGCGTTTCGTCAACCATAGTTTCAAGTCTAATTGCTTGACAACCGCTTATGATTTTGAAATTGCCATTCGAGACATACAAGTGGGCGAGCAATTGACTGACGATTATGGCTACCTGAATCCTTCCGAACCTTTCGAGGGAATTGACGAGGGGACAGAAAGAAAAGTAGTTTATCCTGACGATTTACTGAATTTCCATGAAGTTTGGGATCAACAAATTGAACGGGTTTTCCATAAGATTATTGCCAATAAACAGCCATTGAGACATTTAATTCAAGCTGAACTTTGGAAAAAGGTGAACAACATTATTGAGGGAAAAGAAGAAATGGATTCGATTTTATGTAATTATTACGATGAGAGTTTGGTAGGGAAATAAGCGTTTCAAAGGTTTTTCTGTATTGTCTTTTCAATTGCAAAGGGCTTTTATTTTGGGTTTTATAACCTTGAGTAGAAGCCTTTTGTACTCTATCCGATTGTTTTTGTAATGAACCGCTTTTCAATCTTTGACATCATTTCTGTAGAATCCTATTTGCAAAGACGATTCTACGGAAATGAGGATTTTCTGAACATTAACTTGTATTGAAAGTAATTTAAGTAAAGTTTAATTTTTCAAAAGCAAGATTAGAAGATGGTTTATATATGGCAATTATCTGCGTTAGATTTGGGTGGGAAAATTCTCGTTTCGGGTACATTACTCAAAGGGAAAAAGAGAAGTAGCGGAGTGGCTTCTACGATTTTAGGGAATTTTTTCCAGATACTGATTTCCTACTTCCTTAAACCTTACTCGAATGGCGAGCTAACTATCCAATCCAAACAGGAAAAAATACATTTGAAAACCAGCGAGAAAGGGCATTTTTCCACTTTGATTGATGGCTCGCTAGAAGGAGAATTCAAAGTAATTGCCAAGGGAAGGGAATTGGAAGTCCTACAGAATTATCCGTCTCAATTTGGTTTGAAAGATTCTAATATTGAAGTTATTTCTGACATTGATGATACTATAATTCACTCAAACACAGCGTCTTTTGTAAAAAGAATTGCAACAATTCTTTTTTTGCTTCCACAAAAGAGAAGAACGGTTGTTTATACTTTTCGTTTGTTCGAGAAGTTCAAAAGGCTGAATTTCCGAATTAATTATCTCTCCAAAAGTGAAGGGAATCTGTTTGGATTGATTACATCAATTTTCAAATTTCACAAACTTCCCCTTGGCTCTCTTTTTCTGACTTAGTATCTCAATTTCAAAGGACTCATAAAAGGGACGAAAGACAAGAATCATAAAGAAAAATACTTGAGAATCATCTTAGAAAATATGCCTTCCAAACAGTTTATTCTTTTGGGAGACGACACGCAGAAAGACATGAAAGCCTACGCTTCTATAGCAGAGGATTTTGGAGACAGAATATTGAAAGTTTACATTCGGCAAACGGGTTTGAGCAGGAGTGAGAGTCAGGAGCTTCTGTGGGAAAACCTCAAAAATACAGGTTTGAATGCAGTCTATTTTACAGACGAAGACTTGCCTAATCAGGAAATTGAGTACTGGGATAAACACTTAAATTCAATGCCATGAAACTATTATTCGTATTAAACCCTGTTTCTGGAGGAATAGATAAAGAGCCTTTTATGGCTAGCGCAAAAAATATTTGTTTCAATTATAATATTGATTATCAGATATTTAAGTTGAAGGGAAATGATGCAGAAGAGCGTTTCAATAAAATATTGAAATCTTACCAACCCGACAAAGTAGTTTCCGTAGGCGGAGATGGAACGGTTCTTTTTACAGCCATAGAACTGATGAATACAGATTATGGTTTGGGCATTATCCCTATGGGTTCGGCAAATGGAATGGCGAAGGAGTTGGGTGTGAAAGACGATTGTACTGAAGCATTGAAAGATATCATCATGTCAGATTTAACATTGGGGCTAGACTTGATACATATCAACAAAAAACATTATATGCTTCACATTGGCGATGTTGGGATCAACGCTAAAATGGTAAAAAGATATGATGAAGATACTAGCAGGGGAATGTTCACTTACGGAAAATATCTTTTGGCAGAATTATTCAATCAAAAAACTATTGATGCTGAAATTATTGCCGAAGGAATTCACTCAAAGGAATCGGGCGTGATGTTGGCAATCTGCAACGGAAGGAAATACGGAACAGGTGCGCCACTCAACCTGTATGGCGACCCGATGGATGGCGAGTTTGAGTTAGTCATGTTCCAAAAAGCATCAGTTTGGGTAATTTTGAAAGGTCTATTGACAAGTTTCAGCAATGTATTCTACAGTTCAGAAAACAAGAAGGTATTCAAAACGAAAAGTGTGGAAATCAATTTCTCCAAACCTCAAATTTTACAATTGGATGGGGAAATTGTGGAAGAAAATTGCCAATTCCTGAAAGCTGAAATCATTCCGAATGCCATCAAACTCATTACGAGTCGGCAAAATCCTTATGTGAAGAATGGGGACAAAAATTTGGCTGAAAAAGAACAAGAATGACCAATTACTTTCCCTCCAACATCCCAAAACATTCACGAATCTCCGAGAAGCTTTTCTTGCCAGTAATGCAATCGAAAACAGCCTTTCCATTTGGTTTGTCTTGCAGGATTTCCCAGATTTCTTCGAGGGGAATGGAACGATGCCTTCTTGATACTGCTGATTTTACGTTATAAATAAATCGGGAGTTCAAGCTATCTGAAATAGCAGATTCGGTAATTTCCCCATCAATCATATCCTTGTCTGCATCTGGAGGCAGAAACGTTTCCATGGAATTTCTGTAATCGCAAATTTCGTAATAATACAAGTCTCCGTATTTGGTGACTTGCATTGCCAAGCCATTTGGGGAAATTCTGTATAGTGTTTCCCCGTATTTGAATCCCCAAACTTTACTTGTTTTGATGTTTACTTTTTTGACCTCCTCCTCGCAACCTGTTTTCTTGGCGGAGAAAGCATAGAAGTAGCCACCGAAAAAATTGCCACTCGCTCCCTCTCGGAAATTACAAGCATACTTAGTTCCCGTATCATTTACATAATCTGCATAAGTCGGATAAACAGTAATGGGGGCTTCATATCTGTTTTGGGCAAACAGAAGCTCACAAGTTAGAAGAAATAAAATGGTCAGAAATGAGGATCTCATAGTGTGCAGTTTCTATTTCAGATGCTTTCAAAGAAGAAAATCCACAAATCTTACACACACTCAGCTTACTGAAAGTCGGTCAATAGAAACTTGAAAAAAATGTCTTCCAATTGTCGAAAGGAATATACTTCTATTTGGAAGCTATTGCCATCGGAATAGCAGGGCCCCGCTTAGTTTCTTTCTCTATATAAACAAGTAAACTTTTTACCTCTTCATTTGTAAGGAAGTCATGATTGGGCATGTATTGTTTATATTTTTTGTAAAGATTGGTAGCATGCTCGTTCTTACCAGAATCTATTATCTGCTGAGGATATTTTATGAACTGAATCAATTCATTCTCATTCGCCCATCGAACACTTACGTTTTTCAAAGCTGGTCCAACTACATTTTCATGGACAGCATGACATTGTGTACAATTCGCATTAAAGACAGATTGCCCAATGGAATAAGTAGTTTCTTCCTTAGCGTTTGTAAATTCAATAGGAGCAGGAGATGTATTTTGTATCTGTTCACTAACTACGCCACACCAAGCAAAATTCTGTTCAGAAACAAAATCCACATTGTAAACCCAATAATTCAATCCGAAAATTGACAAAATTGCCAATGCGGTAGTCAGAAACAATCCTTGATTTGAGATTTTCATAGTATTTGTGGTTTTGCCTGTAAATACCATAAAGTTAGTGTCGAAAAGCTCTTAAAACAACTTATTTCAGAATAGTTTTCGCCTATCCAATCACGCCAGAACCCACTAATTCTTCGCCATCGTACCAAGCCACGAATTGACCTGCGGCAATTGCCTTCTGTGGCTTCTCAAAAATCACGAAGAGCTTATTTTCTCTCATATACAAAGTGGCATTCTCCAAATCTTGCCTGTACCGAATCCTGACTTGATAGTCAGCTTGCGCTCCACTTTGGAGTTTCAAATCTTCCCGAACCCAATGCACATCGGCTTGCTCTACAAACAAACCCTGTCTGAGCAATCCTTTATGGTTTTTACCTTGCCCTGTGAAAACAATATTCTCCTTTACATCTGTCCCAATGATGAAAAGCGGTTCTGGCGTGCCACCTACATTCAAGCCCTTTCGTTGCCCAATGGTAAAATAATGCGCTCCGTGATGTTCTCCAACCACTTTCCCATCTGATTTCTGCATTTCGTACGCTTTGGTCAATATTGCCAAATCAGCATCGGTTGGGTTTGGTTGGATTGAGCCGTTGAATTCTGTGTGGAAATTCTGGTGCGAGTTGGAAATTTCCACAATCTCTCCTGTTTTTGGCTCTAGCTGTTGTTGGAGGAATTCGGGCAATCTCACTTTCCCGATAAAGCACAACCCTTGGGAATCTTTCTTTTCGGCAGTAACCAAATCCAGCTCTTTGGCAATTTCCCGCACTTGTGGCTTGAGCAATTCCCCAATCGGGAACATTGCCTTGGCGAGTTGCGCTTGGTTGAGTTGGCAGAGGAAATAGCTCTGGTCTTTGTTGGGGTCTTTCCCCGCCAAAAGCCGATGGATGGTTTTGCCGTCTTTCTCAAAGCTATCTTTTCGGCAATAATGACCTGTTGCCACAAAATCTGCCCCCAACTGCATGGCGGCATTCAAGAAAATATCGAATTTCACTTCACGGTTGCAAAGCACATCGGGGTTGGGAGTTCTGCCGCTTTTGTATTCGGCAAACATATAATCCACAATCCGCTCTTTATATTGCTGGCTCAGGTCAATCACCTGAAAGGGAATCCCCAGTTTCTCGGCAACTGCCATCGCATCATTGCTGTCTTCCACCCAAGGACATTCTTCGCTGATAATTACCGAATCATCTACCCAATTGCGCATGAAAAGTCCAATTACCTCATGCCCTTGTTCTATCAATAAATGTGCGGCCACACTCGAATCTACTCCGCCAGAAAGCCCAATTACTACACGTGCCATGAATCAAATTTTTATTTTTGTTGGATTGAAGAATAAGTCGCCTTCAGAGTTTAAGAACATTTATCTCCAACGAATCCAAACAGAATTTACTTTCAAAATTGAAATAGAAAACAGCAGTTGGATTTACCATTCCACTACCTTGTTGTGCTACCTTCTAAGATTTCAGAAAACCGTAACTCCGCAAAAATAGTTCTCATTATCTATTTATTGAGTTTTGAGATAATTATTCTGCCTTTATTTGTTGTTAACTCATATTATTGGACATGAGTGAATCGCTGGCGGAGTCCGCAGATCCCGCCAGACGTTGAACGGGTTGAAATCGACACCTCTACCAAGGCCTTGGTTTTTGGAAATGTCCAGTAGTAGGTTGTTAACTCGAGTAGTGGGTTTAAAAAATGACTTTCAGTAGTGAATATTGACAAAGTTTTTGTACGGGAAGTTGGCAGTGTTCGCAGAACCTGCCAATCTTCAAACTCCATAACTATTTTCTGTCAATAAACACTAGTAGGTTAACTTTTTTTGGTGGTAATTATCAAAAAACAAAACTGCACTCAATCCCCTAAATTAATGATTGGGCCATTAGTGAATGTTAACAAGATTTTCGTAAAGGAATCTGGCAGTGTTCGTAGAATCTGCCAGTCTTCAAGTTATATGATAAATTTCTGTCAATAATCTCTATTCTTAATTTCCCCAACAGGGCTTTTTCATAAAAAGGCAAGAATGTTGTTTTCAGCAATTTGAGAGATGGTGTGTGAGACACGCACCAAATAGAAAACCGTTTTTTGGCGTGCCTTACGGGGACGCCTAGTCGCCAAAAAGTTTTATGAAAAGCCCTGATTTCCCCAATCCATAATTGTAAGTAGTCTAGTTTAAATACTTTCCTATTTTGAGTTCTTAACTAACTCATTTAAAGTCAGATACCGAAATAATAAATAGCACAACGTGCTTACTTATCAAATACATAACTCATAATTGGGGTAGATATGAAGACTTGTAGCTATCAATCTATTTCCTCCAGAATGTAAACAGCTTTCCAATTCTTGAAAACATCCGCTTTTCAAACTCCCAAAAAAAGCGGAACTGCCCTAAAACTGTCCCGTAGAATAGCAATAAAACTTGATAGATAGGGAGCGTAATAAAAATTACAGAAAGGAATTTCTGCCAACCGCTCAGCGTATTTGCGTCAATATTGAAAAGTGCATAAATGGGTTGCTTCACATATAAGGAAGAGAATCCTGTGAGGGCAAAAACGATGAGAATCACTAAAACCTGCCAACCATTTTTCACTCCCCAACGAGTTTTGAGTTTTTCTATCCAAGTCATTTCGTAGTATCAAGTAGTTAGTACCGAGTAGCAAGAGAAATGAATTTCTGAACATGCTCGCTCTTATTCTAAACAAAAGTAACTAAATCTTGCTACTCATTACTTAGTTACCCATACTACTGGACATGGCAGAAAATAGAACCAAAAACCTGTCAGGTTTAATTGGGATTAGACCTTGAAAATTGAGTTTTATCTTTTTAAAACCTGACAGGTTTACGCAGATGTCCAGTAGTATGTTAGTTACCCGAATAATGGGTTTAAAAAATTGATTTTCAGCAAGTTAACTGTGTTATTTTTAGGGTATTCATACTACTGGACATAAGTGAAAAGCTGGCGGTGTACGCAGTTCCCGCCAGTCTTAGAACGGTTTTTAGCCTGCACATTGGCAGGTCTTGCAGACACTTCCAAGTGCTAAGATTGATTCATGTCCAGTAGTATGTAGGGTATTCAAAATTTGAGATTTACTGCATTATACTTTTTGTAACTACTCAGGTTGTTTAAATTATTGATTTTCAATGTGTTATAAATTGAACGAAGAATTTGAATGTAACTTTTAAATTGAATTAGTGTTTTTATAGTCAAAATAATTTGAATAAGCACTCAAATCAGCTAAATATTCTTTGAATAGTACAATAAAAGAACCTAAGTAAGAAATAGTACAATATGTATGAAAATAGAAAAAATAAGACAATATGCCGTTTTATAGGCTAGAATCGCTCAATTTTTTAATTCGCCAACTCGCTAATCCACCAATTCGCCAACTGAGTAGTTACTACTTTTTTAGATTTAATCCAAAACTATATGATAATAATTTGACGAAATATAGTAAGTACAAAACATTGATTATCAAACTATTAAATCATTCTTAATTCTTAATTTTTAATTTCCCCAATCCATAATTGTACTTATCAAATACATACCATAATTGGGGTTAGTTGATGCTATATCTAAATTGCCAGCTTTTTAGAAACCTCCTCAGACAAAGCATCTTTATGAAGCATAATCGAAATGGCTTTCATGCGGAAATAACTAGCGGACATGTATAAATAGCCTTTATAATCGCTGATTTCCCCCCAAGAGTTCTTGACAATGTAATATTTCGTACCAGCTTGGTCGTGGGCAATTCCCGTAATGTGCATCAAATGATCATCCGTAGTGGCAAAGCTTTCAAAGGCTTCTTGTCGGTTCGATTGAGTAACTACCAACTCTTTTTGCGGATTTTTAAACGACTTCTCTTTATCGAATTTCTCTGGGAGAATTGCCAAACCATCCTTTGCCGAGAAACCATTTTCGCTCACATCAGTATCCAAACTGATTGTATAGCCCGCTTTGAGTGCATCGTCCAAAATGCTTTCCATCTCGTTGAGTGGCACGTTATAGAATGAGCCATTCGAGAAGTTGTCGGGAACTTCCAAAATAAAAGAAGAATAGAAAGGATGGTGCGAGAAAGAGGAAATGGAAATATAATTACTTGCCTCAAGCCCCAATTCTTTGGCATAAGTTTGTGGAGTGAACTGCTTTTCATCTTGCGTAAATTGCGCAGGAGTATTTCCTAAGTAAGCATCGAGAACAGAATTGAAAGCAGATTTCCACTTTCCACTAATGCTTGGTTGTTCCACCAAACCATCGAGCATTCCTTTCAAAACCGCCTCCATTTCTGTGTGATCATGCGCAACGTCCTCCTTGCTTCTGCCCATATAAACCGACTCGGGAACAATTCCATGTTCAGAAACCGCATTTATCAAGTCATGAGAAAGGCTTCCTTGGCTAAAATTTGCCTTCCCTTGGCGCAAAACATAATTGTAGGCTTTGTCTTCATAAACATTCCTCACCACAAACATTTCCGACAAGTCATGCTCGCCCTTCCCCATTCGCATCAATTCCGACTCCAAAAAAGACGTGGTCGAGAAACTCCAACAAGTGCCTGTGCGTTGCTGGTTTTTTACTTCTGTGGCATTTGCCTGATATTTTTTCTTGAACTTATATTGTGCAAATAGCTGAGACTGAATGAGAAGAGCGCAAATAGCAAATCCGATGATTCGCAATGAATTTTTCGTTTTCATATTTTGAGTTAGTATTTTTCTTCTATTTAATAGAACAATACAAAGATACTGATATTTCTTACTATTTGGTTCATCCTCAGTTTTTATACACGAAACATCAATTTCGGTTGGATTTCACGAATCGTAAAGTGATGAGTGGCTACGGAATGCTTTCATCACTTGTGAGTTCTTGGCTCAAATACCTTCCGCTGGGCGGCACTCCGCCAATTTTGGGGAAATCTTTTCAGAATTGAAGAAAGCCATTTGAAAACTGTTCCGTGATGGCGATTCAGAAAGCGGGATTTCAGTAAGCCCCAAAATTAAATGCGGTGGAGAATTCCAGCTCAATCAACGCCATCCAAACCTATCATTTCCCAACAATCGTAAAATCCAAGCGGAATCAAACCTAAATCTATTATGTTTGTTGTCTGAACGATTGATACAGAAACAGATTAGCCAAAACCACGAATGAGCGAAGAAATCACGCCTCCAGAAAACGAGAAATACGTAGAACCCACGGTAACCAACAGCCAATTTTCCATCCGATTGCCTTTACTGCTTTCACTTGCATTCGGGGTAGGTCTGTTGTTGGGCGCAACAGTTTTTAGCGACAAATTGCCTTCTTTAAACAATAAAGTTTCCAAGAATTCTGGGAAATTCAGAGACATCATTTCCTACATCGACCGCTATTATGTGGACTCCACCAACATTGATGAGCTGACCGAAACGGGAATTGAAGCCATGATTGCCAAGCTCGACCCGCATACTGCTTATGTTCCCGCAAAAGATTCAGAATTGGTAAGTTCCTCGTTAGAAGGAGAGTTTGTAGGAGTTGGGATTGAGTATAATGTGTTCAATGATACGGTGAATGTAGTCAATACAGTGAGTGGCGGGCCTTCCGACAAAGCGGGTATTTTGGGTGGAGATAAAATTGTAATGGTAGATGATGACACGATTGCAGGAATCAACATTACCAATCGGGATGTGGTCGATAAATTGAGAGGCAAAGAAGGGACAAAAGTGGATATTAGTGTAAAGCGTGAGGGAATCAACAAACTGCTGACTTTCACGGTAGAGCGAGACAAAATCACAACCAGTTCCGTAGATATTGCCTACATGCTGAACGAAGAAGTGGGCTATTTGAAAGTAAACCGATTCGGCTCAAAAACCTACGATGAATTTGCTGATTCGCTGAAGAAGCTGAATGATTTGGGAATGAAAAAACTCATTCTCGACTTGCGAGACAATGGCGGTGGCTATCTCGACAAAGCCATTAAAATTGCCGATGCCTTTCTCAAAAAAGGCAAATTAATTGTTTACACCAAAGGCAAAGAATCTTCTTTCGATGAGCGAGCCGAAGCGACCAGCACGGGCGAATTTGAAAACGGAGACCTCATTGTGTTAATTAACGAATATAGCGCATCGGCTTCCGAAATCGTGTCTGGCGCATTGCAAGACAATGACCGAGCAACCATTGTTGGGCGAAGAAGCTACGGGAAAGGCTTGGTGCAACGCCCAATTCCTTTGAGCGATGGTTCAAATCTGCGACTGACTATTTCCCGCTATTACACACCAAGTGGCAGGTCAATCCAAAAGCCATATAGCGAAAATTCAGACTACGGTGGAGATCTTTCCGAAAGATACAGCAATGGGGAAATGTTCTCGGCAGACAGTATTCAGTTCGATGAATCGCTGAAATATAAAACCACTTCGGGCAGAACGGTTTATGGTGGAGGTGGAATCACGCCAGACTATTTCGTGCCAATAGACACCAGTTATTACAATGATTTCTACAAAGCAGTTATTGCCAAAAATCTGCTTCGCTCTTTTGCTTTGCGCTATGCTACTAAAAATAAAAAAAAATTAGAAAACGGTGGATTAACTTATTTCAAAAATCAATTTGAAGTTGTAGGAAACATAGAGGAACAATTTTTTGCTAACTTGAATGAAGTAGGAATCATTTTCAACGAATCAGAGTACGAACAATCCAAACAAGAAATTGCTTCACAAATTAAGGCCTTCATTGCCCGAAATATTTGGCAAGATGCCGGTTTTTTCCCCGTGTTGCATCAGTCAGACAAAACCCTGCTGAAAGCGATGGAATTGATTGAGAAAAAGTAAAGTAAAGGGCAATTCGGGAAATCTGAATTGCCTTTTTTGTTTCTAAGGTTCTTTGACAAATCTCGTGATTGATTTTAGCTGGATAGTTTTTAAGACTGCAAGCGTGGACGCTTGCAGTAGTTTACGGGCTTTTTTGCGCTAAAATCGCAAAAAAGTCTCTACTGTGTTTAGCGTCTTCGCTAAACACCACGGGATTTGCCAAAGAACCGTTTCTAATAGTGAATATTGACAAAGTTTTCGCATAAGAAGCTGGCAGTGTTGTTGGTGGCAACTCCCAGCAGAACCTGCCAGTCTTCAGGTTACATAATAAATTTCTGTCAATAATCTCCAATAACAATGGGTAAACTGCCTGAAAACAAATAGACTAAACAATAAGTCAAATTCGCATTCGATTGCGAAAATGAAGAAATAGTAATCTATATTCAAACTCATAAATTTTTCCTATCTTGAAAGTCCATTTACGACTTTAATTCAACAAGCATAAAAATCAAAAACTTACCTTATGAATAACTTTTTCAATAAGACAAAAATTATAGCAACAGTTGGGCCTGCTTCCAACACCAAAGAGAAACTCCATGAACTGATTGTGGCTGGAGTGGATGTGTTCAGGCTGAATTTTTCGCACGGAACGCACGAACAACATGCCGAAGTAATTAAGCATATAAAAGAACTCAACCAAGCATTTAATTATAATGTGAGCATTTTGCAAGACTTACAAGGCCCTAAAATCCGTTTGGGAGATATGGAAAATGGGGGGTTTGACTTGAATGAAGGGGATGAATTACGAATTACCACAGAAAATGTATTGGGCAAGCCTGGTAAAGTAAGCTGTTCCTACGCTTCCCTCACTAAAGATGTGAAGGCTGGAGACATGATTATGATGGACGATGGCAAGCTCCAAGTCCGAGTTTTCAAGGTTGAGCCTCACGAAGTACACACAGAAGTGATTTATGGCGGATTCATTAAGCCAAGAAAAGGCATGAACTTGCCTGATACAGACATTTCCGAACCTTCGCTCACTAAAAAAGACAAGAGAGATTTAGAATTTGGATTGAAATCTGGGGTGGATTGGGTGGCAATCTCTTTTGTCAGAACCCCTGGCGATGTAATTGATTTGAGAAACATAATTAACGAGCATGGCTATCCTGATGTGAAAATCATCTCTAAAATTGAACGACCAGAAGCCATTAAGAATATTGACGAAATCATTGAGCAGACAGATGCCGTGATGGTTGCCCGTGGAGATTTAGGTGTGGAAATTTTGATGGAAGATGTTCCTGTAGAGCAGAAAAGAATTATCCGAAAATCGAATATTGCTGCTAAGCCAGTCATTGTTGCCACGCAAATGATGGAAAGCATGATTGAAAACCCACGCCCCACTCGTGCAGAAGCCAACGATGTGGCAAATGCGGTGATGGATGGTGCAGATGCAGTCATGTTGAGCGGAGAAACAGCCGCAGGGAAATATCCTGTAGAAGTGATTCAGTCTATGACCAGAATCATTCGTGCCATTGAGCAAAACGTGAGTGGTATTTACAATAAATTTTGGGAGCCAGAACCATCTGATAAAGATTTTGGTAGCATTACTATCGTAAATAGTGCCTGCCGAATTGCCAAGGTTTCAAACGCCAAAGCAATTATCGGGATGACTTCTTCGGGTTTCACTGCTTTCGGACTTTCCCGTTGCCGTTCTGAGGCGAATGTGTTCATTTTCACAGCAAACAAGAAATTGCTCTCTCAACTCAACTTAGTTTGGGGCGTTCGTGGATTTTACTACAATAAGTTCGATTCCACCGACAAAACCTTTGCCGATATTGAGGAGATTTTGGTACGAGAAGGACACCTTGAGAAAAGGAGATGTGTTCATCAACACGGCAAGTATGCCAATTGGTGCAAAAAAACGAACCAACGTAGTGAAATTCAATATCGTAAACTAGAGTTCAGAAAACAGAAAACAGTTATCAGTGAACAGTTTCAAAGAAGGCAAGCCATTTATTTATGGCTTGCCTTCTTTTGTATATTCGACAACATCCAATTTGTATGAAATAGTATTAAATATTATCACGATTGATTTTGTAGTGCGGTTTTCCTATGGGAACCGCCACCGACTTACACAAGCGTAAGAGCGATAATAATTACAAGAAAAACCTTGATTAAAGCCCTGAAAATTAGTTTTTATAAAATTTAGAAAGCTATTTTTCCATCTAACCATCTAACCATCTAACCATCTAACCATCTAACCATCTAGCTATCTAAATCTCCCAACCATCAGGTTCTCTATTTACTTTCCCTGTTCTGTCGAATCTGAATTTTTGCAAAGCAATGTAAGCTTCCTTTCTCGCTCTGTTTGCTCCACCAATTGGGCGGTGTTCGGGTAGGCAATGCCAAGGTGTGAAAGCTAAATTCTGACCGAATTCCCTTTGCTTTTCCGTATTGAAATCTTGTTTGGGAATCCGAATAGTTGCCAATTTTATGAATGGCGAGTTCCATTTTTTGGTCGGGTCTTCAATCGGCATTTTTTTCGCATCAGTTTGGAACTGCACCATGAAATCGAAAGAAACCCCGTTTTTGGAGAGGTCTTTTTCCATCCGCTCACGCAAAAAATTATAGCTTGGATTTTTCGGGATTTTACTCTTTTGATTGGATTGAGGAATTACGCTGTATTTTACCGCTTGGCTGTCTGAACCAAAACGATAAGGTGTAGTACTCCAAAATTGAGCTTCCAATAAGTTACCGAATTTCTTCAATGATTTTACAGAGAGGTAAAGCGTTCTCCAATTCCAAGGATTAAGTGCGTAGGGAATCATTTTAAAAATTCCACCCAGCAAAGCAGAAATTCCTTTCTGGAATGACTTTACCGTGTCAGTTTGCAGAATTGGATGCGTGATGAGCAGGAAATCTTGAGTTTTAGCATCTTTCTCATGTTCCAAAAGCTTTTCGCCTTCCACTTCCATCACTTTAATTGCCATTCCACGCAAATCTTTTTTCTTGTCGGCTTGTGGTTTGCGCTTGGCATTGGAAATCCGAATCCATGCAGGATAGGTTTTGGGGACTTTGAACAATCCAACCCGCAAATTTTCTGGCAAATTGGTTTCTATAATGAACTCCGCCTTGACCAATCCTACAATTTTCGGGTGGAAAGCCCGCATAGTATCTTTTGGATTTGCATAGCTTTTCTCGAGGAGTTTCTGCAAATTGTCTATGATGATTCCCGTATAAACTGCCTCGTTTTCAGGAATGGACTCTTCGCTAATTGCCAAGTTGTGGTTTGCCATGATAGTAATTGCTTTTGGTTTAACTGAAAGCATATTACAAAGATTCTCGAATAATTCCACCTGTTCTTTGGGAAATATTCGAGAATTACTCGCTAACTACCGAAATAGGGAATTGACTCTGTTTACTTCAATGAAATCCGATACATCGGCATATTAGTTTCTGTAATTTCAGGCATCCGATTGTAGATTTCCCCACTCGGTATTGAGTAGATTTTGAAGCCAATATCTTTATGCTCTTGCATTTTAGATTTTTGCAGGAAAAGCATAAAATCACTCTTGCTAAATGGAACTTTGGAAATTCCTGAAGTGGAAAGCACAGTGCTGTTCCCAATCAAAAATATACCATTTTCTTGTACTTTGTTGGATTTTGGTAAATGTTGGAGTATGAATATTTCGTTCTCCAGCAAGTTGTAGCCAAAAGAGATGTAATTGGCATTCTGACCAAAAAAGGCAATCCTTTTTTCAATCACAGGTTTTTCGGAAATGTCCAAAATCCAAATATGTCTGATGATTGTAACAGGCGATTTCGCTCTCAAATAACCAATCAAGGCATATTTATCTTGACCTAAATAGTGGACGGCTTTGATAATTGGGAGGCGGAAAATTTTATCGCAATTGGGAACAAGGTTGCAGTAAGATTCTCCGTCAAGTTGCATTTTGCCAAGTATTTCCCGGTTGGAGTCATAGGTTTTCAGCAGTTTGTCCGTATCTAGTTCGGTGAATTGAAGGTTCTCTTTTTCACTCACTTTAATAATAATTGTGTCGGAAATGGATTCGTTGGGCAAGGTCTTATTGCTCAAAGTTGAAGTGATATTTATCTTGCCATCTTCTAAGACAACTACTGACTGAGCAGAAATGCTAAGTGAAAGAAGAAAAAATATAGGTAAAAGGAATAATGCCTTAAATATGTTTTTCATATAGTTTTATTGTCGTAACTGTTCAGTGCGGATAGTTCCACTTGCTAAAATCGCAAATTTTGTTCCTAATCTCCTACAAAATATCCTAATGATATATTAACGAATTCTCAAAGGCGAGAGATTGTTATAGATTACCTAGAATTGGTGATGGCTTTTCATTCTCCAATCCAATCTTTCGCTTTTTATTAAAATTTTATTCAGTAATCTGTAACCATTCCCAAAACCCTTAGTATTCAAATCAAAAGCAACCCAAAATCAACGAATTAAGAATTTAATAAGATGACAGATGAGCAAGTCATGTTGGAGGTAAGCAAAGGCAATTTGTCTCGGGCAACTATTTTGTTTGAGCGATATAGCAAGCATTTATACAACTTTTTTGTGCGTCTGACCTATGACCGAGATTTGAGTCAAGACATGACACAAACTGTTTTTGAGCGGATGCTAAAATACAGGAACTCTTTTAAATATGGCAAAACGTTCAAATCTTGGATTTTCCAAATCGCCAGAAATGTGAAGAATGATTATTACCAAAAAGAGCAAAAAAGATTTTCACAATTCACGGACATTGATAGTATTCAACTAGAAATTTGCTCGCAATCTACTCATAATGAGCAAGATATTCAAGAAAGGCATTTAGAGCAAGCTATGCTGAGGCTGGATGCAGAACAACGAGAGATTTTGATTTTAAGCAAATATCAGCAAATGAAATACGAGGAGATTGCCGAAACACTGGATTGCTCAGTCGCCAACGTGAAAGTGAAAGTACACAGAGCAATCAAAAAACTGCGGACGCTGTATTTCATGGTGGAACAGAGTTGATGTGCTGATGCGGTAATTTGTTGATGAGTTGATTTGGAAAGAGAGAATGAGCGAATAAATAACTTGATTGTAGCCGAAGATTAAATACAAATATTACTTGTAGCCGATAGTTTTCAACTATCGTATAAAATTTAAAAAAATGGAACGAATCAATCCGAAAAACATAGATGATAAATTGCTTCTGTATTTGGAAGGCGGACTGTCCCTTTCGGAGCGAATAGAGTTGGAAAGGGAATTGGAGAAAGATTCGGAACTTCATAAAAAGCTAGATGAATTCCGAACGGTTTTGGAGGGTTTCAGCTCGTGCGAAATAGAATTGCCAAAAGCGGTTTCCGAAAATTTCTTCCAACTATTGGAAACTGAACAAGAAAATACGCCCACTGTCTCCAACCATAAAGCAAAACGAATTGAATTGAAATGGTGGATGCAAGCGGCTGCGGCCATTCTGATTTTTGCCACAGGTTTTCTGGTAGATAAACAAATTGAAGTCGGGAATTTGAGAGATGCAGAAATTGCCAAACTCAAAGAGGAAATGGCAACTACTAAAAAACTGATGATGCTTTCCATGCTTAAACAATCTTCGGCAAGTGGGAGAATTCAAGCAGTGAATCAGAGCTATCAAGTGGAAAATGCTGATAAACAATTAATTAGTGCGCTGATAGAAACCATGAATTACGATGACAATTTGAATGTCAGAATGGCGGCCGCAGAAGCCTTGTATCGTTTTGCAGAGTCGTCTGAAGGTGTGAAAATGGCAATGGTTCATTCACTCCGCCTGCAAGAAGAACCCGATATTCAGATTTTGCTGATTGATATGTTGGTGGAGTTAGATGCAGAAGAAGCGCTCGGCATTTTCCAATCGCTCATGGAAAACGAAGACTTGCTGGAAATCGTGAAAATGAAAGCTGGAGAAGCAGTAGAAAAATTCATTTAGTGAATTGGTAAGTTGGCGAAATAGCGAATTAAAAAATAAAAAAAAGCAGAATTTTGGCAATGAATCATACTTCTACGATTTGAATGATTCAATTAAAAGTGGAGCAACTATCGCATTAGCGAATTGATGCTTATAATTTTTAATTCGCCAAATCACTAATTCACCAAATCGTAAATTCAAGAAAAGTGTCAAATTAATTTTATAATCATTCATTTTTAAATTTAAAATCATGAAAAAATTACCAATTTTATTAGTTTTCTGCTTAATGGCGCAAATCGGTTTTTCTCAGATTCATACCGAAAAATTGAACGGAATCAAGAAAGTACATTTTATAGTGGCTGGAAACGAGTTGGATATTCAGGCAACAAGTGGTGGGGAATTGACAATTGAAACCAAAGATTTTGAAAAACCACCCAAAAGAGCTGAAGGTTTGAAACCTGTGTACAATACCAATGTGGATAATACGGGAATAGGGCTTTCCGTTAGAAAAGAAGATGGCGGTGTCTTGTATGTTTCAGTGGCTTCATCTAAAAAAGATACCGATTACATTATTAAAATGCCTAAAGGAGTGGCTTTGGTAATTGAGCAAGTAGTTTGGCGGGGTGGAGATTTCCGACTCGAAGGCTTGGAAAATGAAATCGAAATCAAATCTAAAAACAGCAATATCCGAATCAAAAACATTACTGGGCCAGTCATTGCCCATACCACCAGCGGAGATATTGAAGTGGTTTATTCCAAACTTACTGATAAACCCAATTCAATTTCCTCCACAAGTGGTTTTGTAGATGTTACGCTTCCGAAGAATGTGAAAGCCAATATGATTATGAGTTCTGTAAGTGGTGAGGTTTACACAGATTTTGAGTTAGTTTTAGCAAGTACGGATTCCAAATCTCATAATTCTCATAAAAAAGATGATGACTGCAAAAATTGTGAAGATCACGACCACGACCGATGGGGAGGTTTTTGGGGCGGTGGAAGTAGAAACCAAACGGTAGGTAAAATAAATGGAGGAGGAACAGAAATTCGCCTGAAAGCGGTAAGTGGAAATGTGTATTTGCGAAAGGCGAAATAGATTCAGAAAAGAAGAAGGAAGAAGGAAGAAAGAAGAAAGAGAATTCTATTTCTATCGTAAACTCAAGTTCAAAAGCATGTCCTCGGAAATGGTCTTTTTCAGACCTTTCCGATGGTAAAAATAAGTTGAATAAAGAGGGAAGAAGAAAGAAGAAAGAGAATTCTATTTCTATCGTAAACTCAAGTTCAAAAGCATGTCCTCGGAAATGGTCTTTTTCAGACCTTTCCGATGGTAAAAATAAGTTGAATAAAGAGGGAAGAAGAAAGAAGAAAGAGAATTCTATTTCTATCGTAAACTCAAGTTCAAAAGCATGTCTTCGGAAATGGTCTTTTCAGACCTTTCCGATGGTCAGACGGATAGAATTTATTGAGTAGAAGTCTTACAAGTCAAATTAATTAACTAAAATCAAATTCTTATGAAAACGCTATTTCTACTACTACTTTTTGCAGTGGTTGGCACCGCTTTGCCTGCACAAAAAATCATAGAGGAAAATTATTCCCTATCCAAAAGCGAAACACTCAATCTTGATTTCAAATACGCACAACATATCAAAATCACTTCTTGGAATAAGTCGGGAGTTGGAGTGAAGGTAAGTGTTTCAATCAATGGGAATTCCCAAAATGATGCACTCGAACTGAAAAGCGAGCGGGAAAACGGCACGCTCAAACTCTATTCAAAGCTAGACGATGCGTTGTTGCATAAAAATTGGGTTCGAATTTCCAAAGATGACGATTCGCACAATAACCATTATTACAAAGGAAATAATGGCGATGTTTTTGTGCAGACTGATATTGTCTATGAGATTTTTGTGCCTCAAAACACCAAGATAATTGCCAATTCGTGGAGTGGAAATATCGAAATCAGAAATCTGCAAAGTCCCGATATTTATGTAAAATCACTGAGTGGTTTTGTAGATGTAGATTGGAAAGAAAGCGCAGGAGCAGATATTTCCCTCAAATCAATTTCTGGCGAGGTTTATTCCGATTTGGCAATTGACTTTGAAAATTTCAAGCAAAACCCGATTGTTGGCTACAAACTTTGTGGCAAACTCAAAAATGGTGGAAGCAGGCTGTATTTGGAGTCAATTAGTAACGATGTTTATCTACGAAAAATGTAAACTATAAATCCCCCTTTCAGGCAAATCATAGAAATGCAAACAATCCAATCTCAAATAGGTTGGATTGTTTGCATTTCCAATTCATTTTTGAATTTACGTACTTAGGACTTACGCAAAAATCGAAATGAGTACTTGGCGGTGTCTTTTTCAGGCCCGCCAATGTACGATTTTGGTTAAAATCTACACATCGGCAGGTTCTGCGAACACTGCCGAGTGCTTTTACCTTAGTTTTGCGTAAGTCCTAGTACTAT
Organism: uncultured Cytophagales bacterium; assembly: GCA_963729615.1. Classification (GTDB taxonomy): domain Bacteria; phylum Bacteroidota; class Bacteroidia; order Cytophagales; family Flammeovirgaceae; genus JBLIFI01. The sequence goes on along the minus strand of CAVSOI010000002.1, from coordinate 4,631 downwards.
AAAATCTAAGTTTCAAAATCAATGCCTACATTACGAATAGGAAATAGCCAACAGACTTTCGACCAAATCAGAGTAGGGGAGAAGCCACTTTCGCACAAAGCTTGGCAATTTTGCCACGATTGGCTGAATGGGAAAAGTGAATTTTTGTTGCATACTTCTGGCTCTACTGGGAAACCAAAATCGATTCAAATTACCAGAAAGCAGATGCAGGAAAGTGCCAAAAGCACGATTCAAGCTTTAGGATTAAGCAATAATGATGACTTTTTGGTCTGCATAAATACCGATTTTATTGGTGGGAAAATGATGCTGGTCAGAGGTTTGGAATTAGGTGCAAACTTGGTTGTGATTGAGCCATCGGGAAATCCACTTCTGGCAATTGAGTCAAATGCAAAATTCGATTTCATGGCAGTTGTTCCCTTGCAGTTGGAGAATATGCTTTCCCAATCTGACGAAAAAATAGCTGTTTTAAACCAAATGAAGGCGGTAATTGTCGGTGGCGCACTAGTGAGCAAAAAACTAGAGCAAAAAATACAAGAGTTGGATTGCCCAGTTTTCAGCACTTACGGAATGACAGAAACAGTTTCCCACATTGCGTTGAAAAGGCTGAATGGAATCCAAAAACAAGACTATTTCCAAACTTTACCCAATGTGGAAATCAGCCAAGACAAAAGAGGATGTTTAGCGATTCAGTCGGAAATTACCAATAACGAAACCATTATCACAAATGACTTGGTGGAGTTGCTTTCCCCCACAAAATTCCGCTGGTTGGGCAGAGTTGACAATACCATCAACTCAGGTGGCATCAAAATCCAACTAGAAGATTTGGAATCGGAAATTGAACAGATTCTGATGGATTTGGAAATCAATTGCCGATTTGCCGTATGCCCAACTCCAGATGAAAAGTTAGGGCAGAAAATTGTATTGTTTTTGGAGATGGAAATACTTGATAATCAGGTAGAAGCCGAGCTGTTTTCTGCAATGAGAAACCAACTCGGCAAGTATAAAACTCCAAAGGAAATTCGATTCAAAAAGCAGTTCCCCTTAACCGCTTCTGGGAAAGTGGATAGGAGAAAGTTGGGGCTTGTGTAAGCAGTTCAATCTGTTGGTCTCGCTGCACTAAGACCAACAAAGGCTTCACTAATTTTAACTAGCAACCGAAACCTCTTTTCCTACAGCCTTGAAAGCTTGCTCTAAATGTCTTTCATTGTGGTAAATAACTACTCTGAAAATATCTCCAAGCCGTAGTTTTATGAATTTTGAAAGTGTGATGGAGGCTTTCGTTTTTTGAAGATTGACGGCTTTTGCACGTTCCAATAAACTAAGCATTTTGTGCTGTTGGGCAATAAATTTCTCTACCACAGGTTTGTCCAATTGGCTTCCGACAGGGTTTTTGTCTTTTGGAGCGGGCATTTTGTTGAGCTTTTCACGAGGTTTTAGCATTTCCGCAAACTTGTTTCCTAGCCAAGTGCTTTTGAAAACTGGTTGAGACAGATGCTTGCTTGCTTTCATTCTCTGTTCAATTTCTGGCAAGTAGAAATCTCCGTATAAATTCAAATGTTGCAAACATTCCAAGGCACTCCAACTTTCAGGGTTTGCTTTTTGGTTGAGTGTCGTGAAGTCTTTGTGGTTGAGTTTTTCGGCCTCTTTCAGGTTTCTTTCCGTTCGTGAAATTAAATCGGCAATGAGTTCTTGGGAATCGAATTTCATGGTATTTTATTTAGTGGGAAATCAATACTCATCGTATAGTGTTGTGAGATAAGGTATTGATTTTGAATGCGATAAAAAAAAACATTAGTAGAATGTACTTACTACAAATGTCATGGGAATTACGCAAAAAAACCTTGATTGAAATCAAGGTTTTAGGGATTATACAGGGAATTCTGGCAACTCTTTCAGCACTTCCACTTTTCCAGATTCAAAGTCAATTTTGCAGAAAAAATGTTGCAGGCCGTTGGTCAATCCGACAAAAGGAGCTTTGATGACTTGGTTGTAGAAAATTGCCTGATTCAAAACTTTTTGGTCAATTTTGATTTTTGGAGCTTTGCATTCAATCAAGAAAAAGGGTTTTCCCAATCGGTCTAGCACTAAAATATCAGAACGCTTGTGGAGTTGGTTATATTTCAATCCAGTCTCCACAGAAATGAGTGGTTTTGGGTAATTGTTGCCAATTAGGAAATGGATGAAATGTTGCCGAACCCATTCCTCTGGCGTAATCAGCACATGCTTTTTTCTGATTACATCCCATATAAATGGCTTGTCAGCTTCCTTTTTAATTTTGTAATCGAATGCTGGGAGATTGAGAGTTTCCAAAAGAAATCAGTTTGTGATGATTCGCAATGTTACAAAAAATAAGGCTCTCGGAAATTGTATTTCCGAGAGCCTTTCAAATAAATTCATGTTTTCTATCCTACAACCACAGCAGGTTGAGTTTTGGGAGAAATTGCTGGAACTTCAGAAGGCAAATCTTCTTCTAAATCTACCACATTTGCATTTTCCCAAGCCTCAAATGCTTCCAAATCTCTTCTGATTCCGTTGTAAGCCCAAGCCAAGACGAAAGCATCATCGGCAAAACCTATCATCGGAATAAAATCGGGAATAATATCGACCAGCATAACGAAGTAAATCACTGCTGCGGTAATTCTTACTAATGATGAAATTGGCAAATCTTTGTAATCTCTTTTGATTACTGCTTTCATCATCCTTAAAAAGAGTCCGAGTTGTTGTAGGGCTTCTGATCTTAGAGATTTTCCTTCATCTGGATGTGCCAAACGAGAAAAAGCTTTATGAACTAATTTAATCAGCTGAAATCTGCTCAGTGCGACTTCTGAAGCCATTTTTAGAACTTTCTTAAAGAGTGGTGTGTCTTCGTATTTGTTTTTGAGTTCTTTAGTTTTTGTGTTTTCCATGTTTTTGATTTTATATTCAGATTGTATTTTTCTATGTCTGATTATAAAACTTTACCAAAAGTCCTATTGTTCAAAAAAGAGACGCTACCTTATCATTTTTAGTCGTAATGTTCTACCGCAAAAGTAGTTTCCCATTCTTCAAACTCTTCTAAATCTGCTTTTACCGAATCATAGACCCAAGAAATGATGAAAACATCATCTAAAAAGCCAATGAAAGGAATAAAATCGGGAATGATATCCAAAACTAACACGAAATAAAGCACTCCAGCCACAATTCTGATGAGTGATTGTTTAGGGAATTTCTTGTACTCACCTTTTGTAACAGCTTTCAGCATTCTCAAAAAGAGTTGCAATTTGTGTTTGATTTCTGCCCGAACATTTTCGCCTGTTTTGGGGTGAAAAAGCTTATAAGCCGCTTGCCCAGTCAGTTTCAATAATCTGAAACGGCTCAATATGATACTGCCAGCTATTTTCAGTAATTTTTTAAACAGTGGGGTTTTGTGGATTTCTTTGTCTGATTGATTTTCCATACTGGTAATGTTGTGGTTTATAATGGTGTTGGTTTGTATGTGTGATTCTTATTTACAATAGTCTTGAATTACGACCATTTTTTCTTTCATGTCTTGCTGTATTATTCCCTCTAAGATACCAAAAAATAAAAGATATTTCATTTGGATTGGGTTGAGTTCTCCTTTCTGTATCCATTCAATTTCTGTTCCGCTTTCATTCTTGGCAGGCTTTTCTTGAATAGTAGGCCGAAAGCTGAATTCAAACTCGGAAACTATCTCGTTTTGATTGAGAGAAGACTCCAACCAGATTTTTTGATTTTTGATAGATTTTTTGATTTCCACCCTTCCCTGCGCTTCCTGCGTTTTCCAGGTATAAATGGCTCCTTCGCCAAAGTTTGCTCCCAAATATTCTATGCCAACATTTGTTTGGAGTGAGTCGAACGCCCAATTTTCCCAGTTTTTCAGCCTATTTACTTGTTCAAAAGCTTCTCCGATTTGGCAAGGCACAACTGTTTTATAGGAAATTTTATATTGATTAGGCAAGAAGTAGCCCACTCCAAACACAATTAGTAAAGTGGTAATTATTCCCAAAAACAATGGCTTTATTATATTCATACGGAACTCTTTTATGCTTATTTTCTTTAGAAAATTAACAAAACATTGGAGGTTTTCTCTATACCGAATAGGTTTTTCAACCGTTCCAAATATACGGTATTTTGCTGTGTCAAAGCTCTAAACTTGCTTACAACTTTTGCCAATAAGAAATGTGAATTTACTTTTAAGCATTCTTAAAACTACCTAATGAACTCACGATTTCAGAAAATACTTTATCTGCTTTTATTTGCTTTCCTGATTAGTTGCCAGAATGGAAATAGGCAGATTTTAGGTGTTTGGCAAAGTGCCAACAAATTCACAGAAAAGAATGTTTCAAAGCTTTCAATCAGTCATCAGCACGGTCTTTACTGGTACACTTCTGCCGCTGATAGTTCCCGTTACCATTACAGCCTGCTATCCGATAGTTTGGAGTTGATGAACTTGGAAGGCATTTATAATTATAGGCTTGTTAAGCTATCGAAGAAGAAAATGGTTTGGCAATCGGTCGGAAATAATAAAACATTCTACTCATTCAAGAAAATAAGCAAGCATCCGTTGGAGTACGAAAAGCCTGCAATTAAGTCGCTCCCTATGAGAAAAGACATTCAGGATTTACTATTCA
>CAVSOI010000001.1:0-96503 GCA_963729615.1 uncultured Cytophagales bacterium | reverse complement strand
ATCACTTTATCGCTCAAGTTTCTTGCCTTCACAATTCCGTTCAAGTCGCCCTTTACGAGCGTAATCATGGCACTTTCAATGGCAACGTCAGTTCCCGTTCCCATGGCAATTCCCACATCGCTTTTTGCCAGCGCAGGCGCATCGTTGATTCCGTCTCCAGCCATTGCCACAACATGTCCTTCTGCTTGGAGTTTTTCCACTTCCTGCAACTTGTTTTCGGGCAACATTCCCGCTTTGAAATCGGCAAGATTGAGTTCTTCCGCCACCGCTTTTGCCGTGTCATAATTATCGCCCGTGAGCATGATTACGGAAATTCCTTTATCTTGAAGTGCTTTGATTGCCTTGGCACTCGTCTGTTTTATTTTGTCGCCAATAACCACGTAGCCCACCACTTTGCCATCAATTGCCAAATAGGAAACCGTTTTCCCTTTTTTCTGGAAGGATTTTGCTTGTTCTTCCATTTCCGAGGAGACAGAAGCCTGTGCATATTCCATCATTTTGGAATTTCCTAAATCCAGTTTTTTACCGCTGATATTTCCCTCTACGCCTTTGCCAGTTACCGCACTAAAACTTTCGACTTTTCGAGAAATCCACCTTTTGCTCTTTGCCATATTTCACGGTGGCTTCGGCAAGCGGATGCTCGCTAGAACTATTGAGCGAAGCAATGTAGCTTAGGATTTCGCTTTCAGTAAAACTGTCTCCAAAAACACTCACTTTTTCAACGGTGGGTTTCCCTTCGGTAATCGTTCCCGTTTTATCTACAATAAGCGTATCTACTTTGTCCATTTTCTCCAACGCCTCGGCATTTTTTATCAACACGCCATTCTGCGCCCCTTTTCCCACTCCAACCATTACAGACATGGGAGTTGCCAAACCCAATGCGCAAGGGCAAGCAATAATTAACACGGCAATTGCATTGACCAACGCAAATACATAGGAAGGTTCTGGCCCAAAAATCGCCCATATTGCAAATGTTGCCAACGAGATAATAACCACCACGGGAACGAAATATCCTGAAACCGTATCGGCTAATTTTTGGATAGGCGCACGGCTTCGGCTCGCATCATTTACCATCTGTATAATTTGCGAAAGCAAGGTTTCGTTGCCCACTTTTTCGGCTTCCATCAAGAAAGATTGATTGCCATTTATTGTCCCACTACTCACTTTATCGCCTTCCGTTTTGTTGACGGGAATGGGCTCGCCAGAAATCATAGATTCATCTACGGTGGTGTTGCCCTCGGTCAGCATTCCATCCACGGGAATTTTATCGCCAGGCTTTACTTTTAAAATATCTCCTTTCTGGATTTTATCTATTGAAACCTCTTCTTCGTTGCCCTCAACTACACGAATTGCTTTGTTTGGAGCGAGTTTCAGCAATTCTTTTACTGCCGAGTTTGTTCTGCTGTGCGCCCGAGCTTCCAACACTTGCCCCATCAAAACCAAGGTAAGAATGACCGTTGCCGCTTCAAAATAGACATGTACTGCGCCAAATTCGGTTTTGAATTGTGCAGGAAAAAAGTCGGGAAATAGCATTCCAAAAAAGCTGAAAAGCCATGCCACGCCCGCACCAATTCCAATGAGCGTAAACATGTTGAGATTCCATGTGAGAATGCTTTTGTAGGCTCGTTCAAAAAACATCCAAGTAGCGTAAAAAACCACGGGAATTGACAATCCGAACTGAACCCAATTCCACCATTTTTGCTCCATTAGGTTGTAGAGTGGATTGTTCGGAATCATTTCACTCATGGCAATCAGGAAGATTGGTAGCGTAAAAACAACGGCAATCCAGAACTTTTTCAGCAGTTTTTTATAGCCTTTTTCCTCCGCTGAAATGCTCGGTTGCATTGGCACTAAATCCATCCCGCAAATCGGGCAGTCGCCAGCCTCTTCCTTTACAATTTCTGGGTGCATGGGGCAAGTCCAACTTTCTGCCGAAGCAACAGAGAGGTTTTGCTCCTCCACCAAATCCATTCCGCAAACAGGGCAATCGCCAGATTGAGGATACGTTTTATCGCCTTCGCAATGCATTGGGCAATAAAAAGTGCCTTTTTGGGTCGATTTTACAGCCTTGCTCTTTTTGGGTTTCTCATGCGCTTTGCCACCAATATGAATCCCGTAAGTTCCGCCATCTTCCTCCAAAGCTTTTTGGAATACCTCAATCGGAATGTGAGAACTCATCTCAATTGTGGCTTCTGCTTTCTCCAAATTGACCGATGCGTTTACAACGTTTTCCACTTCGGAGAGTAATTTCTCCACATGACCACGGCAACCATTGCAGGTCATTCCGCTTATATGATAGGAATGTTTCATAATCTTGAATTTATGTCTGAAAAGGAAAATAAGTGCGGGATATTGCTGAACTATCAAAAGCCCGCACTTATTTATATTAGCATTTTCAATTAGTTCGACTTCAGGCTTTCCATGTATTTTACTAACTCATTTACATCAGAAGAGTCCAAAATAGCCTCTCTGTGAATTAAAGTATAGCTATTCATAGGCATTTCGCCACTTTCGACCTGTTCTATAATATAGCTCAACTTGCTGTTTTTCATTCTGTCTGAATAGTTGCTCCATTCACTAAAATTCAGATGAGATTTCCCTTCTTTTATATGGTTCTCCAAATACCAAGCAACGGGCTGTATTTTATTATACCAAGGGTAGTGCGTGTTGTTGCTATGGCAATCGTAGCACGAAAACTTAATTTTGCTCGCTACGGATTCAGGCACTTGGTTTACCACTATAAAATCAGTTTCCATATCGGTTTTGCCCTTGTTATAATGCACAGGAAAAAATTGTAATGCCACAAAAACAATCAAAACAATTAGAAGTATGATTTTATACGCCTTCATTAGTTTATTTCTTTTTGGATTTTGCCACAATTCAACATTTTCTTGCCATAATAAGGGTTACGCACTTCTTCACTTGTGCTCAACCAAGTAGAACCGCTTTTGTACATTGGGCAAAACTGCTCGTATAATTTGCTTTCCGTTCCCGTGATGGCAACCATATCGGTAATATCCTTACTCAAAATTTTAAAATGTTCTCTTTGGTGGTCAATGTCGCTATCTGAAATATGCTCTGCTTGCTCAGTTGCATTTTCTACTATTTCGGATAACTCTTTTTGTTGAGCCTCTGAATAGCTTGATTTGTCGAGGTTTTTCATAGACTTTTCTAAGATAGCTCCCAAAGATTTTGCCTTTTCGTTGTCATCTGCTACCAACGCATTTTTAAGGTTGAAATAATCCTTGAGTATCGTTTCTGCATTCCCATTGTGTTCGCCTTCCTTGTCGTGCTTTTCATCGTGTTTAGCATCATCGTCATGATGCCCGTCACTATTGTCATGAGCCATTTCTGAAGGGCTTTCTTTATCAGCTGTTTGCTCTTGTTTGTTGCCCTTGCAAGACACAAAAGACATTAATACGATAGCCAAAATTCCTGTTGTAATTCTTAAATTCTTCATCTTTAAATGGTTTATTATGTTATAAATTAGAAATTGTTTCGACCGACTTTCATCTGTCAAGACATAAAAAAATTCTATTTGTAGGTAAAAAAAAGCTAGTATTTATGGTATTGGATTGAAATGGATTTATCATTCAATTAGGTAATTGATAATGGCGTGCTGAGTGTAATATATCCGTATAGACTCAATTTGGCTGATGCCGAATCTGAGTTGCAACTCTTGAATATCCAGCACATCGTTGAAATCAATTGTGCCAGTTTCATAGCTTTTAATCAAAATTTGCTCTGCATTTTCTGCCTGTTTTAAGTTCTTTTCTTGCGTATTATATTTAATTCTAGCCTGATTTCGTTTGGAGAGAGCAATTGCCAAAGCTGTCTCCAATACAATTAGTCTTTCTTCTTTTTTGGTTCGGATTTCTTGTTGCCGAAGTTGATTTTGCTTAGAAACTGACTTGTAGCGATTGTTGAAAATGGGAACGGAAAGCGTAACCATCGGCATCAGAATATCTTTGCCATTATCGCTGAAATCCATTGCTGGGCGTTCGGAAACGGGAATGTAATCCAAGCCAAAACCAATCATGGGCTTTTCGCTCAATTTGATTCAGCAATTCCGATTTCAGCCACAGATTCGTAGAGCTTATCAAACTTCAATAATTCTGGATTGAGTGAAAGTTCGCCATTAGAAGGCAAGCTATCTTCTTGTGGAATCATCAAGCTGTCATAATACCTGAACAATTCTATTTCCATCCCGATTGAGCAGATTGTTGAAGGCAACTTGCTCGGAAATAAAAGCCTCTTCCAAGACTTCTTTTTGCTGTTGGATTTCGTTTTGCCGAATCTGTAAACGCAAAACATCTACCGCAGAAGCTTTCCCAACCGTTACGGAATTTAACGCCAACTGCTCGTAAGTTTCTAGCAACTGAATATTCTCCTCCAACACCACTTGTTTCGCTCGGATTTCGTAGAGTCGGTAATAGTTTTGGGCAATGCTCAATGCCAATTTCCGCTTGGCAATCGTGATTTCCACAAACTCTGCTTCCGCCATTGAATTGCGCATAATTCTCCCGAACGGCAATTGTCCCAAACCATGGCAACATTTGCTTGACCGAAAATCTGGCTCTTTGCGCTCCAGTTCTGGTTTCGGGTTCGCTCACAAAATAGCCCACTCCAAACTCCGTATTTGGCAACCAATCCGCCTCGTTCACTTTCTCCTGCGCAATCTTGTAGCGCAAATCAACAGCCTGAATTGCTGGATTATTTGCTTCCGCTTCTGCAATGTAAGATTGGAGCGTTTGGGCATTTGCCTGAATAGGAAAGAGGAAGGAGGAAAGAAGAAGGAATGTGAGTATTTTTTTCATGGTTTCTAATTAATTAGCACTGTTTTTCATTGGAGATACGCTGATTATCTGTGCTTTTAATAAATCATCTTGTTTGCCAGAATGATACATTAGGACTCCATAACTGTCAGAACATAGAGGTTGTCTGCTACAGACACGGTTTTTTTAATTCTTTTTCCATTTTCAATTCACACATTTACAAATTCTTTTCCCACATCATCGCATCCCATTCCATGGCGGAACTAATCATCAAATCACCGCATCCATTTTCTCAATCTTAACTCCTCTCTCCAACTATAAAAACAGGTAGAATAAAGTAAGACGTAATATCAATTACCATTCCCCCGAAAATCGGGATTGCCATGGGAATCATAATGTCGCTTCCTTTTCCTGTGGAGGTCAAGACTGGGAGCAATGCCAAAATGGTGGTTACGGTGGTCATCAAACAGGGTCGAATTCTTTTGCTTGCTCCTTCTAAAACTGCCAATCTGATTTCCTTTTTAGTGGTTGGTATTTTCCTGCTCGAAAGTTTGTGTGAGGTAAGTTGCCATGACCACGCCATCGTCTGTGGCAATTCCGAACAAGGCGATGAAACCGACCCAAACCGCCACACTTAAATTGATGGTTTTCATATTGAAAAGCTCCCGCATATTTTCTCCAAACAAAGAGAAATTGAAGAACCAATCTTGTCCATAAAGCCAAATCATGATAAATCCACCTGCAAAGGCCATGGCAATTCCCGTAAAAACCATCAGCGAAGTTGTAAGCGATTTGAATTGGAAATAGAGAATCAAGAAAATGAGTATCAACGCCAAGGGAACGACCACCGAAAGTGTTTTTTCTGCTCGGAGTTGGTTCTCGTAAGTTCCCGTGAATCGGTAGCTAATTCCTTTTGGGAACAAGCAATTCCCCCGAACTGATTTTCTGCTGAATCAGGGCTTGTGCATTTTCCACCACATCCACTTCGGCAAAACCATCTAGCTTATCGAAAAGCACATAGCCGACCAAAAAAGTGTCTTCGCTTTTGATGACTTGCGGGCCTTGCTCATATCTGATTTCCACCAACTCGCCCAGCGGAACAGGATTTCCCTTCTCCACAGGCACATATATTTTCTTCAAATCGGCTGGATTTCCCCGTAATTCTCTCGGATAGCGCACTCGCACCGCATATCGCTCACGCCCTTCCACGGTTTGCGTGATGGGCATTCCGCCCACTGCCACTTCCAAAATTTGCTGCACATCGGCAATGGAAACGCCATATCTCGCCAACTGATTTCGCTTGATGTCAATCAGCAAATACGGTTTTCCCACAATTCTGTCGGCAAAAACCGCTTGTTCTTTTACGCCTTCGGCTTGTTTCAAAATGGTTTCCAATTTGAAGCCGAAAGCCTCGATTTCCTTTAAATCCTGCCCTTTCACTTTGATTCCCATAGGCGCACGCATTCCCGTTTGCAACATTACCAATCGGGTTTCGATGGGTTGGAGTTTGGGGGCGGAAGTTACACCTGGCAACTTGGTGGCTTTCACAATCTCGTTCCAAATATCATCGGAATTGCTGATTTCGGGTCGCCAATTTCTGTAAAATTCGCCATCTTCATCTTCAATCAATTGTTCGCTTTTTACGGAGAATGGGTTGACCAATTCAGTTCTGATTGGAAGTTGATTTATCGTTTGCGGTTCAAGCGTGGACGCTTGAACGAGTTTTCAGTTTCTGTTTCGGTTGGATTGTTTGGATTGCGTGTTGATTTTCCATTTTTGAGCTGGAATAAACCATCGTCATTCATTCGGTAGCGTTGCTTTCTGCCTTTGGAATTGTGCATATATTCTGCCTTGTACTGAATGATATTTTCGTACATGGAAAGTGGCGCAGGGTCGAGGGCAGATTCCGTTCTACCCGCTTTCCCAACCACGGTTTCAATTTCGGGAATGGTGGCAACTGCCATATCCAACTGTTGCAAAACCCGCTTATTCTCCTCCACGCCCGCATGAGGCAAGGAAGTGGGCATCAGCAAGAAAGTACCTTCGCTGAGCGAGGGCATAAATTCTTTGCCAGTATTTCGATAAATCAACACTCCACAAACTAAAACCGTCAGTGGAATGACAGAAAATAACAGCTTGTTTTCCAATGCCCATTTCAGAATGGATTCATAAAATCGTCTGAAAACGGAGAAGATTCCCAAAATGCCGAAGCAAATAATGGAGACAAAAATCAGGTTCATTCCAATGCTTCGGTCAAAGCCCAGAGGTCGCCAATATTCGGCAAGCAACAACACAATTGCCAAGCAGGAAATGGCAATGTTCAACAAGTTGCTGGATTTTTTGGAAAGCACTTCTTCTGCACTCAACAGCCCCGTAATGCTAAATCCAACCAAAACAAGACCTAACCAATGGAAGAAAAACAAGCCACTCAATCCAACCAAAGCCAGTAAAATATTGCCTGCCAATTTGAACGAAACTTTGAGATTGCTCTTTTTGAAAAGGAAAGCGGCAAAGGGCGGCAACAGGAAAAGCGCAATGACCAACGAGGCGGAAAGTGCCATGGTTTTAGTGAAAGCCAACGGATGGAAGAGTTTGCCTTCTGCGCCCAGTGAGCGTAAAAACAGGCAAAAAACTGATGATTGTGGTCAAAACAGCCGTCAGAATTGCTCCAGAAACCTCAGCCGTAGCATTGTAAATGATTTCGTTCATGGAATATTGCTTTCCATTCTCATCGGTTTTCAGTGTTTCATCATCCAAATGGCGAATCATGTTTTCGGCAAGAATTACGCCTACATCCACCATGGTTCCGATGGCGATGGCGATGCCCGAAAGTGCCACAATGTTGGCATCGACATTGAAAAATTTTCATGGCAATAAAGACCATGAGTACGGCAACGGGCAACAATCCAGAAATCAAGACAGAGGCTCGGAGGTTGAAAACCATGACAATAATTACCAAAATGGTAATCAGAATTTCCAAAATCAGGGCTTCGTTGAGCGTTTCGAGCGTTTCCTCAATCAGTTGAGTGCGGTCGTAAAATGGCACAATAGTGAGTTGCGAAGTGCGCCCATCTGCCAATTTTTTAGAGGGCAAACCGCCTTTCAACTCTTCAATCTCGGCTTTCACTTGGTTGATGACTTCCATCGGATTTGCTCCGTAGCGAGCAACCACGACTCCGCCCACCACTTCTGCGCCTTCCTTATCGAGAATTCCACGCCTTGTTGCGGGTCCTAAAACGACTTTGGCAATGTCCTTAATTCGCAACGAAGTGAAGTTTTCCGAAGTTACGACTGCATTTTCAAGGTCGGCTATGGATTTCACATAACCCAATCCACGCACCAAATATTCTGCTTGGTTGATTTCCAAAGTCTGCGCCCCAATATCCAAATTACTTGCCTTCACGGCTTTCACCACTTGCGCAAGATTTACATTATATTGGCGCATTTTTTCAGGATTCACATCCACCTGATATTCTTGCACAAAACCGCCAATGGAAGCGACTTCGGAAACTCCACTCGCCCCAGAAAGTGCATATTTGACGTAATAATCTTGAATGCTTCGCAATTCGTGCAAATCCCAACCACCAGTTACATTTCCATTTTCGTCTCTGCCTTCCAAAGTGTACCAGAAAATTTGCCCCAAACCTGTGGCATCTGGCCCCAAAGTTGGGTTGACTCCATCGGGCAATAAGTTGGCGGGCAAGCGAATTGAGTTTTTCGAAAATCCGACTGCGAGACCAATAAAATTCAATCTCTTCCTCGAAAATAATGTAGATGCTGGAAAAGCCGAACATAGACGAACTCCGAATGGTTTTCACGCCTGGAATGCCCAAAAGCGAAGTGGTGAGCGGATAGGTAATCTGGTCTTCAATGTCTTGCGGAGAACGCCCTTGCCATTTGGTAAACACAATCTGCTGATTCTCGCCAATATCGGGAATGGCATCTACCGCCACTGGATTGGATGGCAAAAAGCCGATTTCCCAACCAAAGGGCGCAACCGAAATTCCCCAACCCACAAAAAGCAGGAGCATCAGCACGGCTACGAGCTTGTTCTCAATTAAAAATTTGATTGATTTGTTGAGCATGGATTTTTGAGGTACGAGGTACGAATTACGATTTGGAGATATCAAACATGTTGATATTTCTACGGATTGTATTGAGAGCGACCAACCTTATTATGTAGAAGGCTGGCAGTTAGTGTCATCCTGAACCTGTGCAAGGAACTATCTAATCAGAATTTCATCTCTAGTATTTCGAGTTATACACGAATGCCCGATAGCCAATCTCTTTTTCTCTAAATGCAGAGAGTTTGTCTAGTAGATAGTTCCTCCTAAAGTCGGGATGACATCTTGAAGTGCTTTTTTTTAGTAATCGAACCTTATCATTACTAAGAAATTTGATGAGGCAGTAAACCAAAACCCACAACAAACCAAGACTGACACAACTAAGCATCAGGCAAAATTCTCGTTGCTCAAAAATCAAATAAGGAAAGTCTGGTGCAAAACGAGACGGTTTTGCGAGACAAAGGGGAAATGGTATTCTGCGGAAGCTGTGAACTGAGTTTGCTCACGAATGCTTTCGGAAATACCGAAATAAGATTGGATAAAGGCAACAAAAAGGCTTTGTTGCTCGAAAGTCAAATGCTCGAAATGGGAATTCAGATTGTCTTGCCCTTCCACTAAAAGTTGCTTGTCGGAACAGCAAGACTTTTTTGTGAGGGTGGATTTAGCAGAATTGGGAATTTGATTTCGAGATTGCTTCTGCTTGCTCCATTCCGCAAGTTTTGGCTTGCTTCACAAACGAGAAATCTACCAAAGTCTCTCCGCAAAAGTGCATATCTACGCTGAATGACATCGTAGTCAGCAAGACTAGCAACGCCATAAAAACTGCGGTTGATTTGTGGAGGAAGATTTTCATTGACTACAAAGATAGGGAAATTCCTTTGATTGGAATTGTTTGGGTTGAATTTAGGAGGAAATTAACTTTGGGGGATTTTTGTGATGTCAGCTGTAAATTGTCAAAGTTTGCTCCCCAGTATATTCCCAAAACTCGAAATTTAATGCTTCTATATTTGGAAAAGACATCTTAAATCCATCGGAAAAGATATTTGGTAGCCTGTTAAAAGCAGTTGTGGCATTTATAATTCTAGGCGATGATGATTGTTTATTAAAATAGCAACACCTTTTATCTGATTTGGTATTTATGTAATCAAGTATCTTCTGAACATCAATTAGCGTCTCTAAAGATTTCAGTAACTGGTCTTTTGCCCCTCTTCTAATAGATTGTCTTTTATTACTATTATTAATGTTTCTGTCTTTTAATTCTCCTAAAACAAAGCACCCATTATTTTCAGAAATCAATAATATATCACATCTTCTTCTACCATGCTGAAAATGATGAGGCAAATCCGAAACGAATTTATCGTAATTAACAATAACTATCTCTATTTTGTCTGGATTTGAAAAATTCGCCATCCCATTTCCTCTAGTGGTATGTAGAATAATTTCTCTAGTCTCTGTATCTTCTATCTCAAAATAGGTTTCTTCAGTTACAATAAATATGTTGGCTGTCGTGCAAACTGGAAGATTATAATGAGTTGCGAGTTCTTTTCTTAACAAGTCTTCCATACTACTTCAAGTCATTAAATCTATCGTAAATATTATTTATAGTGTCTGATAGTGCATTTGTATTAACTAGTTTTTGATTCTGAATCATTAAACTTTCAATTTGTCCATCCTCAACTTTATATACTGCAAGCTTTTCAAAATCAATACTTGCCCCATCAATAAGTTTATTGCAATTGTGAGCTTTAATCAATAAGTTCAGATGATTTATAATATATGGACTGTGTGTTGAGAAGATTAAGTCTATACTATTTATGTTTTTTACAAAACACTTTGATATTAAATCACTAATAAGTTCGCATTGTGCATCAGGAAATAGGCTTAATTCTGGCTCTTCAATATGTATGAATAGTTTTTTTTGAATATCTCCTAAATTTTTTACGGGCTTAAAATCTGTCAGTTTATCTGTTTTAGATAAGAAACCCAAAAGCGAATGATTGAAAGCATCTTCAAAATCAAATTTCTTAGAAAAATGTTCAGCAATAAGAGATATTGGTATAGCATTCTGTGTTCCAGACGAACTATTTTTCAAATCAATTTCATATTCGTTATTGGGAGCTTGAATAAAGAATTTTTTATTCGACTTCGCCTTTCTAACTGCAAGTTTCAATTGTAGATAATCGATATCCAATTCTCTAAGGTCTTCAGAAGCTAAGTCGAAGTCATTATATACTTCATGAAAATAAAATCCTAAATAACCGCCTGTTAATGAGGCTCCTCTGTCAGCCCAGAGCGGAATTATATTTCTAGTTTCAGATATGAAGCTTATCTTATTGTATTGTAAATCAGTAGTTTGTATTAAGTCTTTATCTTTCGTACCTAGTAATTTTTTATTTGCATAATGCAATGTGTACTTTTTACCATTAGGAAATTCTACTGAATATATTATTTCAGGGTTGTTTTTTAAATATTCATCAAATCCACAATTCTTAAAGTATGTATCCATTCTATATCTGAAAGGACTTTTTGAGACTTTACTCCTTTTAAGGTATGAACGGATATTGTGCATTTTGTATATCCATCTGAATAAGGAAATAGCCTTCATAAGAGTGCTTTTCCCACTTCCAGATTCTCCAATCAGAACTGTAATTTGTTTGATATCATCAATAAATATTTCTTTTATTGGCCCAAGGTTCTTTATATGAATTGACTCTTTCATTATTCTTCAAAGCTTATTGACTTTGTTTTATTCGTATAAACACAAAGTTCTAATGTTCATGTAATAATAGGCAAAATACTGCTAAAAAACCACTCGTTTCTTTTCAACAAAAAAGCCTTCCAAACATTTCTGTTTAGAAGGCTTTTAGTGACCTCGACAGGATTCAAACCTGTAACCTCTTGAGCCGTAATCAAGTGCACTATTCAGTTATGCTACGAGGCCATTCCCTTGGAATTCGGGATTGCAAAGGTAAACAAAGTTGGAATTATTCCAACTGTAAGCAAAGAATAACTTTCGATTTTATTCAGTTACCAATTCAAATTCCACAATTACATCATCGGAAAGCACCAAACTACCTCCGCCTACTTCAAAATCTCTTCGGTCAATCTCGAATTTACCTTTGAATGTATTTGTTCCACCGCTTTCCGAAACCGAGAAGTTGATGGAAATATCTTGTTCAGTTCCCTTGATAGTCATTTTCCCTTTTGCTGTGTAATCATTTCCCGATTTGGAAATGGAAGTTGAACGGAATTTGATTTCAGGGTATTTCGTGGCGTGGAAATAATCCTCTTCCTTCAAATGCTTGTCCCTTGAATCATTATCCGTATCAATCGTACTCACCTTTACCGAAGCGGAAATGCTGGAAGCTGATAAATTATTATCATTCCAAATAATTTCCCCAGTTGGGTTGCTCAAAGTGCCATCCACATAAAAACCAAAATTCTTGATTTTGAAGGTTACTTCAGATTTTTCTGATTGAATGCTTTGAGCTCTGTAGCTGGAAATGAAAGAAAGATAGCAGTGAAAGTAGAAATAATGTTTTTAAAGTAGTTTATCATGATTTTGTTTTAGTGTTTTCGTAACCGACTAACAAAATCTAATTGAGTAAAGGTTGCTATACTGTTTCTCATATCGTTGGCACATTCGTCTATTTCCCCTTTTTCCAAACCCTTTCCTTTCAAAAGTCCTCAACTCCACCGTTTCCCCATCGCAAACTCCGTAAGTGTAACTCCACATCCATTCCCCCAAATTGACATATCGGCTGTTTTCGGCAACTTCCAAATTGAGTGGCAAATGCCGATGTCCGAAAATGTAGTAATCGTGATGCTTTTTCGATTCTGCTTCACGGGCATAGAGCCAAAGCAATTCAGTCTCTTTGCTTTTGAGCGGGCTCACTCTAATTCTCTTCTTTTTCTTTCTTGACATCGACCAAGTGTAGCCAAACCAAAGTGCCAAATTCGGGTGGAGTCGGGAGAAAAGGAATTGGCAGATTTTGCTTTCAAACACTTTCTGCAAAAACTTGTAGGTGTAATCTCCAGGCCCTAAACCATCTCCGTGTCCCAATTCGATTTTCAGATTGTTGATTCGGACTTCTTGATTTCTTCGGTAAATTGGAATGCCCAATTCCTCTGTGAAATAATCGAACAGCCAAATATCATGATTTCCAGAAAAGAAGGTAATCGGAATTCCCATATCTCGTAGTTCTGCCAATTTCCCCTGAAAACGGATGAAGCCTTTGGGAATGACTTGCCTATATTCATACCAGAAATCAAAAATATCTCCGACCAAAAATATATGCCCAGCATCGTGCTTGATTTCATCTAGCCAACGGATTATTTTCCGTTCACGCACCAAACTGCCCTCCTTGTCGGGAACGCCAAGGTGGAAATCGGAAGCGAAATATACTTTTTGATTGGGTTGGAGTTGGATATTGATACTCATTCTGCGGGTTTGCTGAAACTAACAGCAAAGTTGACCACGATTTGCCTGATTTACAAGATTAGGCAGGATTTAGATTTTAGAGGATTGCAGAATAGAAATAATTCTAGTGCATCAATTTCTAAGTTTGTGTCTGTATTTTTTGGAATGTTATTTTCTTCTGCAAAGCAAAATTTGCAGGCATAGCCATAGCTACGGCTAAGAATTTTAATGCAGTAGAAGGAAATAAGAAACAAAAATAACAACACGAACTTAGGATTTGATGCACTAGGTATTTAGAAACACATAGCCTAAGCTATGTGGGGAGAAAATAACGAAGAAAGCATTTTTGAAAAGCTGTAGAAACCAAAAACAAGTCGATTTAAACATACTCTAAAACTTGTAGTCTTTATAGTCTGTTGTGAATTCGGCTTGCTTAAAAGTAGGATTGATTTTGACATCCGTGTATTCGTAACGTTCATAAAGCCCCTGGTCATCGTAAACCTCCATGAGCAGGGGAATCATTCGGGTTTTATCAATCAGAAGCACCATTTTTGGGGAATAATCATTCGGAAGCTTGACCAATTTGCCGAATAAGTTATCATCATAGCTTTTTAGTTGCGAGTTATTCTCTAAAATCATGTATTCACTCAACTTCTTTTTAGCCGCCCAAGAACTTACTGTTTCTTGTTGCTCAAACTTTTTGGTTTGCTGTGCAAAATGGGGATTATTGAAACTTAATTTCCAACACTCTTTGCCGTTCCATACTTCAGAATCCAAACTAGACATATCGGATATTTCACTTGCGTATTTATCAAATAAAAACTCCAGTATAGAGACTACATGCGCATAGCCAGCATCTAATAAGGTATGATGTTGCTTTTTACGCATAATACTCCCGTAAGGGTCGAGGTTTAGGTTTACCCAAGGGAAACCGTTGGGGTTAATTGTGGCAAGTCCTTTGTTTGTGCCTTCTACATACAACACTTCCAAGCCTTTTTTAGGGGCTAATTGTTTCGTGTACACTTTGTAAGGCTTGCATTCGATTTTGGCAAAGCTTTTTTGCTCCTCCATCTTTCCCTCAATCCGCTCTTGCTTCGTCATATAATAGCTCATACTTCGAATTTGCTTCGTTTGCTTAAACATTTGTTCGGCAATAGCTAAGGCTGTAGGATTGGGATTCATGCGGTTTGAAGCGAGCAACAAGGGCAAAATTAATAATAATGACAAACGAAATATTGATTTCATAGTAGGTTTTGATTGTACTGTGGTAGAATTGAGCGGAGGTTTGAGTGATGAAAAGGTCATAGAGAAAATACGACTAGTGCATCAAATCCTAAGTTCGTGTTGCTATTTTTGTTTCTTATTTCCTTCTACTGCATTAAAATTCTTAGCCGTAGCTATGGCTATGTCGAAATGTCGAACCATCGGATTGCCGAACCATCGGATTGCCGAACATCGGATTGCCGAACCATTCAAATTTTGCTTTGCAGAAGAAAATAATATTCAAAAAAATGTAACTACTCAGGTTGTCAAATGGCGATTAAAATTGAGCTAGGACTCAATAGTATTGGTACTGATTTCCATTGAGTATTTGCTTGATGACAGCCATGAGGTCAAGTCCTCGTTTTACGAGGGTATCGACTACCGATCTGATTACACAAAAGCGTTGTTGCCCGGTTTTGAATTGCCCCGACACTTTCTGTTTTACCTTTAAATTCCTGATTGCCCTCTCCGAGCCATTATTGTCCGGAGGTACATTCAAGTGATACAGGAAGGTAAGTAGGCTGTTTCTGTTTTTAATCATTGATCGCTGAAATTTGTATGCCTCGGGGCTTTCCTCCTTCAAAATGGTGCAGGCCAATAATTGATTCAGCTTATTCTCCAGCCCCAGCGCCTCGGGGGCGTCAATCTGGTAGGCTTCCTGCCTGATGGTTGCTTTTTTATTCAGGCCTATTCCTTCTCGGAGGGCCGCAATGAACTGGGTTGCCCAATCACTTTTTTCGCTTTGCTCAATCCAGATCAGGTCACGCAATAGGTGGGCCAGACATAGCTGATTGCCCTGCGAGACCATCTTCAGCTGTGCCGGCCAGCGGTCCGAGCCGAGGATGGCGTTGGGCAGTCCCTCAGGGAAAACCTCATCCACTGCCTTGCTGCCCCTGCTTTCGGAGGCATTCAAAAACGTATTCTGCACATTCTGCCACACCCAGATCCACCATTTCTCCCCATCCACCTTGGCCCCCGTCTCGTCAGAACCCACAGAATCAGCCTGCTCGATTTGGTTCTTGATTTCCTGATAGACAAAGTCCATCTTCTGGGCAGAACGCGTGAGTATATTCTCAATACTTCCCTGGCTCAAATCCAGGCCCAGCACATCGCGGAAGAATAATTTCATACGCTTGTAGGGAATGTACTGGAACACATTCAGGTAACTCACAAGTGCCTCAATGCCTGTCCCATACTGAATCGGGGCGTTCACGCCCTCTGGGTAGGGGGTTTTCTGATGATGGTTGCAAGTAGGGCAATGACATCCATATTGGCTATACTGGGTGTAGACCGGGACTATTGGGGGGATATCGACCACCTGCCGCCTGGATACCAAATGATGTTTTTGGTCAACCAAATCAGTGCCGCAGCCCTGGCAGTAGGCACTTCTCAGCTCATGGTCATGGGTCGGCTCCGATACCATTTCAAGCGTATGACCCTTATGCCCGGGCTGTCCTCCCGATTTGCGCATACTCTTTTTACGCAAACTCTGACGAGCTTTATTCTTGTATTTATCCTGGCTTGGCGGATTATGGCTGTTGCTACTGTCTTTTGACAACTTCCGCTTGGATAGCTCTGCCAGAAGCAACGCAACTTTAGCCTCCAATGAGGCTACTTGGGCTTCTAATTCTGCTATCCGTTCTTTGTCATTCATTACCCAAGTTTAAGAAATTTATTTTACTTTTAATAATCTGACAACCTGAGTAGTTACAAAAAAATTACAGACACTAACTTAGAACTCAACGCACTAGCTCTAAAAATAAACTTCAATAAAATAGTAGTTTATTTATTTCCCGTTCCTTATCCACACTTTCCACCGTGAAAATATCTCGTTTTTTGGTCTCCTTTGATTCAGCAACTTTTAGTTTTTTTCGGAGGTATTTGATGGTTGCCCTGAAGATGTTGGATGCTTTTTCTATCAAATCTTTCTCAAAGGTCTTGCAGAATGATGAACCTATAAGATATTTACATCCTCACCTTCTGAAATTTCATAAATAATTCGGTAGCTACCAATCAATTCTCGAATAGTTTCCACTTCCTTTTCAGACACAATTCTCTCGATTCTAGGCATTGTTCTTTGGATATTTACTTTGTTAAATAGTTTGGAGACGATTGAAGAAGCATAATTCTCGGAGTATTGACTGCTGTATTCTGCAATATTTACTAAATCATAACTGCCCTTTCTGACCAGATTAGTTGAGCCATTTCCCCAACTCTTGTTTGGCTTCCTCTTCCGTGTAAAACTTCCCCATCTTAATATCCACTTGAGCCAATTCTATTTTGTGCAAGACCAAAAGGCTTTCCATCAATTCGTCAAAAGAGAATTCATCGGGAAGGTTTTGGAGCGATTCTATGATTTCTGTTTTCTTCATTTTGTGGATGGTTTATTTCTCAATCCAATTTTCAAGTTCCAAACCTTCAATTTTCTTGAAATGCTTTTGATTGTTTTTAACCAGTATAAAATTATTGCTGATTGCAGTAGAACCAATCAGTAAATCAAAATCATCTACTGAAGTTCCCGATTTCCTCAATTTAGCCTTTTCAGTAGTATAAAAATCTATTGCAGAGGAAATGGGAATAATTTGAAAACTCTCAAGGAAGTCATCTAGAACTTGCCTGTTGGCTTTGACATTAGAACTGTTTTCCACGCCAAATTTTAATTCCGCCACGGTAATCTCTGAAAGGAAAAGACTATTGCCTTCTTTGAACTCTGCACGATTTTCCAAACCGAATTTACCTTTCATGTAGTAAATGCAAATGTCGGTATCAATCAAAAAACGCTTCATAGTTCCTCAATTTGACGATTTGTATTTCGCTCTGAACGAATCTGCGCTACCAATTCTTCCGCAGACTCTTCCGACTTCCAGCTTCCGAAAGTTCTGCTGAGTGGTTTACGCTC
Organism: uncultured Cytophagales bacterium; assembly: GCA_963729615.1. GTDB lineage: Bacteria > Bacteroidota > Bacteroidia > Cytophagales > Flammeovirgaceae > JBLIFI01. Next base: position 79,082 of record CAVSOI010000001.1, on the reverse strand, counting down.
TTCCAAGTCAGACTTGACTGATTTGGTCAGCATTTCAATCAAACTCAACCTCTTTGTTAAGTCTAAGCCTTTCAGTAATTCAAAATAGTAGTTTATATTATGTTCGTTCGAGAGTTCCATATTTTTGTAGTTTGATTGATATAAAGCTACTGATAATTCGGATTTGAAGCAACAATATTTAGAGGCGTTGCATTGCAACCGCTTTTGGGAAAACACCAATTGCCCAACCTCAAAAAATTCTGAACCATGATTTCCGAGGTGTTCTCGATTCCCCAAGATTAAAAAACATAATCAAGGCAAATCCAACTAATCCCAAAAATCAAGGTGCTTCTTTTGCGTTTCGGAAATGGAAAGGCTTGCAAAGTCCACGAATAAATTCCAACGGGACGGGGACGCCTAGTCGGCATATCTTAAGCGTGGTACTTAAGTGCTACGCAACAATGAAAAACCACGATTCACAGGATTCCCTTAATTATCCAAGATTGAAAAATGAAGTAAATCCCAACCTGTAAGGACGTTGCATGCAACGTCCCTACGATAAACAAAACCCGACCAATTCGGAAACAATTTCCAAAGCCCCAAAAATGAAAAGCCCTGCGAAGTTTTGATGGACTTGGCAGGGCTAATTTTTTGCTGTGATTCTGAATATTGATTGAAGTTGCACACGAAAAAAATCTACTTTTTCGCTTTTCTAATCTTCTCTAACTGCTCGGCATCCGCCAAATCCTGTAATCTGCCAGCTTGTTTTTTCGCTTCAATCAAATCGGATAATTCAAGAAAATTTACTTTGGTATTCTGAATTTCTTTCAGCTCTTTTTTCTCAAATGATTTCTCGAAATCCAATCCTTCCACACTTACCAATAAATCTATTCTATAAGGTTCGTAACCTAACTGAACAATGTTGTCGGGAGACATAAAATCTTCCATTTTTAAACCTAAACTGCTAAACCCGAACTTTTTGATTGCATTGAGTAGTTTTGAGATATTTTCTTCCGTCATCCAAATCCAAAAGTCAATATCTTTGGTGTAACGAGGATAACCATGAAAGTTAACAGCGTAGCCACCAATCACTAAATACTTTACCTCATGCTCGTTTAACAATTCTATAAACTCTCTGAAATCCTTGTCGAGCTCCATATTTCCGTTGGTTAATTTGTGTTCTAATGGTTTCCAATTCCCGCATTCTCTCCGCATAACTCAAAGATAACCAATAAGTTATATTGCTATCATCTTCCCCTTTCTTTACTATTCTGACGACTTTTTCCATTCCATAAAGTTACTGATAATTCGAATTTGAAGCAACAAGTAGGGGCGTTGCATTACAACATCCTTTTGAAGTAATGCCTATTGCCCAACCTCAAAAAAGGCTGAACAACGATTTCCAAGGTGTTCTCGATTCCCCAAGATTAAAAAACATAATCAAGGCAAATCTCACCAATCTACATTTCCTCCCTAATCTCCATCATCATTTTTGTGTCAAGTAGCCAATCAATGTTCTTTTCACTCAAACCTTTGATGAGTTTCTTGTCGCCAGTCCATAAAGGGGATTTTAGTTCTAGGGAAAGTGCCAAAAAGGGCATATCAAATTCATCCACATCTTTTACGAGTTCTGTGGCTTCTTCCAAAGTGGAAACTGCAACAAACTCCAAATCTATAAAGTCCACTTTTTTGAAAAGGATGCGTTGTAGGAAATCCAAATCACCTTCTGAATAACCTGAAGATTTTTAGCAACTTCTTACGATGATTCTGAAGTTCCTCCAATATGAAACTTGGGGAATAGAAATCAAAAATGCCAGAAGAATTCAGCAATAAATCGCTTATCGTCCCATCTGGATTGAGAAGTGCGCTAAATACGATGTTGGTATCAACGACCGCTTTCATTTCGAGAATCTACTTTTATTCTTGCTCCACCAAGAAGATTTGGATTCAGCAGATAAATCATCAATCTGTTCTTGACTTGCCTTACTTTTTGAAGCAATTTCCCGAAATCTCATGTAATCTAAAATGCGTTGGAGACCAACCAAGTCAGTATTGGCAGGAAGCCTGACTACTATCTCGCTATCTGTTCTTTCTATTTGCATAAACAAATATAACTAAAATTCTACCTTGGATTGTCAATTCCAATCTGAAAAAAACTCTGAACCATGATTCCCAAGATGCCCTCGATTCCCCAAGATTAAAAAAGCACAATCAAGGCAAATCCTGTAAGGACGTTGCATGCAACGTCCCTACGATAAACCAAATCATTTGAACATTGATAATACTTTTCCCCAAAATGAATTCTTCGGCTTTTCTGAATTTTGCGATTCTTCTGACTTGGAAATAGCTGGCTTTTCTCGGAAAGGATTCTCAATTGAACTAATCAAAAGTCTAGATTTGGAATTGGCTTTTGGCGAGTGTTTGAAAGCACCAATAAGTTCCCCATCTTTCTTGGTATAGAAGTAATATTTTACTCCATCCAATATTGCATAATTCGATTTTATCTTCCTCGCATTTACAACACTTTCTATAATTTGACCTTTGACAGAAAGTGTATTTGCCTCAATATTTGGAAGAAAGACTCCCGCACTTTCTCTTGTTTGAGCTTTCCATCGGTCACTCTCTGGAACTTCTTTCCAAATCTCATTTCCTTTGATTATAAAATGATGCTCAATTCTAAAACTGGGAAAAACCAAGACAACAACATCTCCATCTTGTAAATCATTTCCCTTGAAAATTGCACCAGCTATTCCACCATAATAACGATTATGGGCTTTATCTAGCGGTTCTAGGTACTCATCACTTGTCAAACTCAGTTTATACGATTCATAACTTTCGAGCATTTGTGTTTCAGAGAAACGTGTCGCCTCTCTCCAATACTTTTGATGTTCTATTTCGTGTGCTTTGAACTCTTCGAATGATTTAAATTCCATTTTATTATTTGTGTGGATTCAGATGTAAGGCAAGTAAATTTAACACGTAAGAGTAATTAGATTTTGTCATTCTGAACTTGGTTGGAGTCGCATACGACAAGAATCTATTTATTTAAATTAGCGAATAGATTTCTCCTAAAGCCCCGAAAATGAAAAGCCTTGCGAAGTTTTTGAAGCTTGGCAGGGATTATTTGGTGTTATTCTTTAATGTCAACCTCATAAAGACTAACTAGGTTGCACAAAAGTATCTTGTTGCTTTTGTCAAGTTCATCAAGTTGCTCTTTTTCAGAAGGACTAATGGACTTATAGTACTTTCTAAGATGCTTAAAGAAAGAACTATAATTTATAGATAACTTTATTTCTTCTGTCAAAGATGAAGTATTCATGTAATCCCAATGAGAATCTTTAGGGAGAGTTTGAGTATGTAGTTTACTATCTATACGTGAAACATTAGAGGCAATATCAGAAAGGCTTGCATCTAACCTGTTGAATAAATATGAAAAGGAGATTTTTTTCTGAAATGCGCCCCATTTTTCTTTTATTTTTTCGTACTCGTCTTTATCATTTTGTTGATGAGTCTCTCTAATTTTTTCTAATTCACTAAATAACTCGCCCAATAACTCGGCTGTAACTGTATTGACATCTTCCTCTATATCTAAGAAAGAACTTATCTTTAGTAGAGGAATTTTAAAGGTTCTGTATAACTCTAGTAAATAATATACATTATACAATAGTTCAATTGCTTGTGACTCATAATCTTTCTCGAGAATTATTCCTTTATGAACAACTTCATTTCTAATAGTTGGAATCTCATATTGAAAATAATCAAACATCTGCTGATTGTAATCATGTAATTTTCTAACTATTTTAACTTTATCGTTTATTGAGTTTCCAGAATACTTACCTCTTTCAGACTTTACTAAGTCAGAAAATATTCCTTCAATTTGAGGCAATATCATAAAGATACAAGCAATCCATTTATCCTGTTCGAAGTTAAATTTAATAACTTCAAATATGTCTTTTCTTATTTCAAGATAAGGTAAATCCAATAGCTCACCTATTTTATCTAAAATATCGACAATAGGTTTTCTTTCATTCAATTCTATGAAAAAAGCTTTCTTATCTTCTTTGTATTTTGCTTCCCATATATTTTTTTCTCGTAAAGGAAAATCGCCAATCATAGACATCAAGCTATTCAATGCATTGTAATTATAATAATGCTTTGGTAATAGAAGTTTAAAATTAAAACTTATTGATTATGTTATGCTCACCATACCATGCTCACTATTGTTTGCTCTTCTGATGGACTCTGAAAGTAGTACTTCATTTTTTGTGTACTCATCAAGTTCTTTTTTCTTTTCAAGGCATCTTTCATAAAAAACAACAATACCTCTATTATTGTCTCTTATATCCTTTTCTCTGACAGCACCATCTTTTAAACATTTTTTGACTCTATCTTCAGATTCATACTCTATTATTAGTTGGTTGATTTTTTTTAGTGATTCCTCTAAATCACCTTTTAAATTATAGAAGTGGTTAGAAGGAAGAGTACTAAACCATAACACATCAGTAAAGAAAAATTCTAAATCAGTTTTTTTCTCTTGTACAAGAGAATTGTAATCATCTCTTAGCAAAAGTCTCAAAAAAACAGCAATTTTTTCTTCAAGCTCTTCAAGCTTTAAGTCTTTAACAAACAGTTTCATTGCCTCAAAACAGAGTTGTTCTTTGGTTCTGCTTAAATATATTTTTGGCGTGAGATGGTCTCGAATGTAGCTCCTCATTAAGTTTAGTTCCCCAAAAGTTATACCATGGCTGATAAGCTTTAAATCTCCAATAAATCCTATAGTGGGTTGTTTCGTGCGTTCTGTAATTTTGTTTATAAAATCCTCGTTCATAGTCTTGTTTTTTTACTGAGTTCATAACAATTTAATCTATTTGGGGGCATTACTTGTGAAATTTACCTTTTCCCATTTTTGTTTCTTGCAAAAAAAGCCAGTAACTACGCAGTATTTTTGCGTAGTTACTGGCTTTCAAACTAATTCCGCTGATTTTAAAGTCTAGGGAACAAGAAGCTCTCTTGAGCAATTTTTACCATCTTGTTTTATCACTTCTTAGGTGGAATAATAGCATATCTACCATTACTACTGTAAAGACCTAATTTCCCATCACTTTCTATTTTGAGAAATTCACCGTAACCGTTGTCATATCGAAATGTGTTCTTATTTCTAGTAAGTATTATATCTTCAAAAGATTTGTCAGAATAAGTTTTTCTCCATTTGTATACTTTTCCTTCCTTATATATAGTCATCATACTTTCAATTCCAGCTCGACTATCAAACCAGCTACCAATGGTCTCATCGCCTAACTTTTCAATTTTAGAAATGCCTTTTGCTTCATCCGCAGATATTCCGATAATGTCTATAAATAAGTCTGGAGTATAGTGGCTAGTTGCCCAAGCTCCAGAACCAATTTTCATATCGGGTAGGTAATATAAAATAAAGTATTTATCGTAGTTTGGGTTGTCAAACTTTATCCTATCAGCAATTACTTTGATGTTATTTTTAGATATTCTGTTCTTTAATCGAATATCAAAAGATGCTTTACTCATTTTTTTGTCAAAATTTTGACGCTCTATTGTATACTGAAAAGGAACTTCTTCATTTTCTAATGATTCTTTATTTAAGCTTTCAATCTCTATGTTAGAAACGTCATCAGTAAAAGGCTTACCATCTTTTCTTGTATCTGGAAAAGACACTAACCAAACAAACAATCCAATCACCAAGGCAATTAATTTAATTTTCCATGGTATCCGCTTATTTATAATGCTCTCTATTTTCAGAAAAGTTGGAGGTATTATAGAGAGACCAATGATAATGGAAAAAATACCTGTTTGCATATAATTCTCAATTAGCAACCAGGTAATCCCAATCAATATGAAGAATATACCTATAACCCACTTTAATATTGTTCCTATCTTTTTCATTCCCAATTTTAATATTTTTTCACATAACTAGCAAACAAAACGAATAAAAACAACAATAGTTTACCACCTCTACACAAGTATCAAATCCAAAACCTCCAACCCCTTATCCACACTCTCCACACCCTCAACAGTAAAAATCCCTCGCTTTTTCGTCTCTTTTAGCTTCGCAATTTTCGGATTCTTTTGGAGGTATTTGATGATTGCCCCGAAAATATTGGATTGGTAATAATCCACCTTGTCGTGTTCGGGTAAATACGCTTTGAGCTGTCCATTTTTCAGCATGAGTTTTTCAAAACCCAGTTTTTCGCCTTTCCAGCGGAGTTGAACGGTTTTGAGCAAGTCTTTCACAGTTTCTGGCATTGGCCCGAAGCGGTCAACCAAGCCTCTGCGGAATTTGGTCAGATCAATTTCCGTCTCCAAATCATCTGCCTGAATGTAGAGATTCAAGCGTTCCGAGATGTTGGAAACGTAGTCTTCGGGAATGATGATTTCCAAATCCGTCTCCACATTGCAATCCGCTTTCAGCTCGCTCGTTTCCAACTCTTTTTTGAATAGCTCACGGAATTCATTCTCCTTCAATTCCTTTACCGCATCTTCCAAAATTTGGTTATACATATCGAAACCGAGGTCGGAAATAAATCCACTTTGCTCACCACCAAGTAAGTTCCCCGCGCCACGAATGTCCAAATCTCGCATGGCGACTTTCATTCCGTCTCCCAACTCAGTGAACTCCTCCATGGCACTCAATCTCCTTCGGGAATCAACGGGCAATCCCGCTAACGGAGGAGTCAACAGGTAGCAATAAGCTTTCTTGTTCGACCGCCCAACTCGCCCACGCATCTGGTGCAAATCTGACAAGCCAAACATGTGCGCCCGATTGATGAGAATCGTATTCGCATTCGGAATATCCAAACCCGACTCAATGATATTGGTGGAAACCAACACATCGTATTCATGGTCAATAAATTTGCTCATGATTTTCTCCAAACGTTGCCCTTCCATTTGCCCATGAGCGTAGGCAACTCTCGCATCTGGCACCAACGAAAGCACACTACTCGCCATCGACTCAATGTCTTTCACTCGATTATGGATGATGAAAACCTGTCCGCCCCTTCGCAATTCGTGGCGCACCGCATCCCGAATAATTTTGTCGGAATAGCTGTGCAATTCTGTGGTAACAGGTTGCCGATTTGGCGGAGGAGTTTCAATAATCGACAAATCACGTGCGCCCATCAGCGAGAAATGGAGCGTTCTCGGAATCGGTGTGGCAGTCATGGTCAGCACATCCACATTCACCCGAAATTCTTTCAATTTGTCTTTCGTCTTGACTCCAAACTTCTGCTCTTCATCAATAATGAGCAAGCCCAAATCCTTGAATTTGACATCTTTTCCCACAATTCTGTGCGTTCCAATCAGAATATCTACCTCGCCCGAAGCCACTCTTTTCAATACTTCCTTTATTTGTTTGGTACTTCGGAAGCGATTCACATATTCCACCGTGGCGGGCAAATTGCCAATTCGCTCACGGAAACTGCGGTAATGTTGCATGGCGAGAATCGTGGTGGGAACAAGAACTGCCACTTGTTTTCCGCCAACTGCCGCCTTGAAAGCCGCCCGAATTGCCACTTCTGTTTTCCCGAAACCCACGTCTCCACAAACGAGCCTATCCATGGGGAAATTCTGTTGCATATCGAATTTCACATCTTCCGTGGCTTTGGCTTGGTCGGGCGTGTCTTCGTAGATGAACGAAGATTCCAGCTCATCTTGCAAATAATCATCTTTCGGGTAGGCGAAACCTGGCGAGGTTTTTCTTTTGGCGTAGAGCTTAATCAACTCTGCGGCAATATCTTTGACCTGCTTTTTAACCTTTTTCTTCTTGTTTTCCCATTCTGGAGAACCCAATTTGCTCACTTTTGGCTGCGTTCCCTCTTGCCCCGAATATTTTGAAAGTTTGTGGAGTGAGTGGATTCCAACGTAAACCAAATCATTGTCTTTGTAAATCAAACGGACTGCTTCCTGCATATTCTCTCTCACTTCCATTTTGTGCATTCCCCCAAATCGCCCAACTCCATGATCCACATGCACAATAAAATCGCCCAGTTTTAATTCCCGCAACTCTTTGAGAGTCAACGCACTCGACTTAGAATATTTCTTCTTCTCTTTATACTTATGGAATCGCTCGAAAATCTGATGGTCGGTATAAATTGCCAAGCGCAAATTGTTATCCACAAAACCGCCACGCAACGAGAGGTTCATTTCCGTGTAGGAAACGTCCGCATCAATCTCCTCCAAAATAGTTCGGATTCTGCCCAACTGGCGTTCATATTCCGCTACAATCACACTTTCAATCTGAGCAGAAGCATTTTTCTCTAATTCTTCCGAAAGCAAATTGAAATCTTTGCTGAAACTCGGTTGCGGTCGGGAGCTAAACTCCACAGTTTCCTGCACATCCAATTTGAATCGAGTGCCAAACTCCACCTTCACAAAATCCTTCACGCTTTCATTGAAACTCTTTTTGGTTTCAAACAAATCTTCGGGTTTCATGCTTACCTGCGTATTTCCGCTCGACTCCATAATCTCCTCAAAAGTCGCCTTCGCCACTCGGTAAGCTTGCCCAATTGTGTCCGCAGTCAGCGAAAAATCCTTGAACCAGACAATGGATTTTTGCGGAATGAATCGGAAAAATGTCTCCCGTACTTCCTGCAAAAGCTTCGTTTGCATATTCGGGATAATGGAAATATGCTTTTTCTCGGCCACCGAAAGTTGCGTTAGCGGGTCAAAAGTTCTGATGCTCTCAATCTCATCGCCAAACAGCTCAATCCTATAAGGCAAATCATTCGCAAACGAGAACACATCCACAATTCCCCCACGAATGGAATACTGCCCGACCTCGTACACATAATCCTCCTTTTTGAAACCATATTCCTGCAACAGTTCCATCATAAACTCCGTGTCCAAAGCCTCGCCCACCTTTGCCGAAAGCGTGTTTTCCCGCAACGAACGTTGGTTAATTACCTTCTCATTCAGCGCATCGGGGTAAGTAATAATAATGCACGGCTCGCCATTTCGTTCATTAATTGCATTCAGCGTTTCCGACCGTTGCAACACGTTGGCATTCTCAATTTTGGTATATTCATAGGCCTTTTTGTACGAAGTCGGGAAGAACAGAACCTCCTCATCGGGCATCAATTGCTCCAAATCATTTCGGAAATAAGCCGCCTCTTCGTTATTGGAAAGCACCACCACGTAAGTTTCCCGAACCGATTCGTAAATCGCACTCATCGCAAACGCATCCTGACTGCCCGAAAAGCCTTTCAGTTTCAAATTTTTCCCTGCCTGCAACGCCCTAATGGCAATCTGCGTCAAACTATCCTCCTTATATCGCTGAATTAACTCAGCAGGTTTTACAACCTTAATTTCCTGTGTTTCTACCACAATTATATTATTAGATTTCCCTTAATTTTATCGTTCAGCCTTGCTCGACTCGGGAGAGTCAAGGTACTAAAACTGTACAGCGACTCTCCCGAGTCGCCACGAAAAAACGACACTTTTTCACTCATTACCCTAAATAGCAAAAGGCAAGCACACGGTTCTCCCGCAAACTTGCACTGATTTATAAAGCAAAGATAAGCTAATTTTGTTTTCCATTTCCCCCGAATCCCTAAAAGCTTTTTCTAGAAAATTTTTTGGTTGGATTTTGCAAGACGTCAAGTGATTTACGGCTACGAAGGCTTTTTGGGAATTGTGAGTCAATCAGGCGGTGTGAAAGCCAAGCGAATCTACTGGCGGTGTTGTCCGCAATGGAATTGTTTTTCTGCACCCGCCAGTCCGATGAGTGGAATACAATAAAGCCTAGTTTTGTTTTCCAAAGCTTTTCGCCCAGTCCTGAATATCGGCAGGTAATGCGTACACTGCCGAGTTCTCGGCTTGGCTATTATTCCTCAAATCTTGTAACTAATCTTCTTTTTCCTTTACTAACAGAACTGGCTTTAGCGATTAGCTGGCGATGTGCATTTTCGCACTCGCCAGTCTAAGAAGCGGAATATACAAAAGAGCTGTTTCCAAATCTGTTTTTCAAATCATCTTTTTGGATAATTCCGAACATCGGCAGGTACTAGCGTACACTGCCGAGTTCTCGGGGCTTGGCTATTTATTCCTCAAACCTTGCAACTAATCTTCTCTTTCCTTTACTAACAAAATTAGCTTTAGCGATTAGCTGGCGATGTGCATTTTCGCACTCGCCAGTCTAAGAAGCGGAATATACGAATTGACTTTTTGAATTCCTTTTTTGAGACTCCAAACTCTTTTGCTCCAATTCCGAACATTGGCAGGTGCGGAAAAAGCACACTACCGAGTTCTCAAACCAACTATTAGTCCTCAAACCTTGTGACTAATCTTCTTTTTCATCATTGACAAAACCAACTTTAGCGATTAGCTGGCGATGTCGCTAGACTCGCCAGTCTAAGAAGCGGAATGTACGAAAATCCGTTTCCAAATCTATTTTCCAAATCATCTTTTTCGATAATTCCCTAATATAGGGCCGAACATCGGCAGGTACTAGCGTACACTGCCGAGTTCTTGACTTGGCTGTTTATTCCTCAAACAGAAATTTATCTAACCCGTCCTCATCAGAGTCTCTTAGGTGGAATTTGGCAAACTCATCTCTTCCTCCAAACAAATCCAGCACCTCGGCTCTCGCCAAAAAAGTGGGTTTTTGAGAAAGCAAATTATGATAGGAAGAATACGGGTAATTTTTGAAATCATTGACAAACCCATGCTTCTGCGGATTGAAATGAACATATCTGACCATTTCCGAAAAGTAACTTTCACTATCCACCAAAATCCTCTGAAATGGCTCTTCAAATAAACCGCCCGTTCTTTTGGGTTTGAAAGTGTGATTGAACTTCCGAGCATAAGCATTGAACAAATGACCAAACTGACCAATTGGGTCAACCAATTCCAACGCTTTTGCATTCTGTTGCTCAGGTTTTATTTCTGGGTAGAGAGAAGCATAATTCGGTAAACTTTCCTTTACTCTAGCTAAAATATGAAAGTGATTTCCCAATAGGCAATACGCATAAGTATCCATCACAGGAGCGCAATATTTCTCATATAGTTTTAGGAAATGCCCATAATCCGAATCCGCCCGAAACAGATTATCGCCTGCAATTCCCCGATTGAAAATGTGGTAAACCTTTCCTGCTTCAAGTTGAATTACGTTTTTCTTGGACATAGTGGAATTTGTTTAGCGATTAGCTGGCGGTGTCGCTAGACTCGCCAGTCTAAGAAGCGGAATATACAAAAGAGCTGTTTCTGAATCTGTTTTTTAAATCATCTTTTTGGATAATTCCGAACATCGGGGGCCGACCATCGGCAGGTACTAGCGTACACTGCCGAGTTATCAAACCAACTATTATTCCTCCAAAATTTCATAGAATCAATTTGGCTCACAGTAATTTTGAGAAGCAATTGTCCAAACTATAAACCGTTTTGAAAACTTGGTAAAACTATATAAGCGTAGTCAGTTGTGCTTATACTTTATAATGACTATCCGCTTACTTTACCATAACTGGCGCAGAAGCTCCGCCTCTGTGCCCTTCTATGAGCTCTAGGACTCTGTCCGAAGCTATTACAATGGGTCTGGGAACTTTTCCCAATCTCTTTTAGGGCAAACTGGCAAAGAAAAGCCAACTTATGAAAAGCAGGTCGGACAGAGTCCTAGAAAGGCATTGTTCAGGCACAGGACTAGAAGTTCCTGCGCCAGCGAGAAGCAACTGGTTAAAACAGAAACCACCGAATCTCGCAGGTTTTTACTCATTTTTGCCATAAACTGAAATGAACTCAATTCTGGCAACTGAAAAGGCACTCCAAATGCTGAGATTTGGAATGCCTAGAAATTCTAACTATTTGCGTTCTGCGTAGTGTTTTATTTGGTGATTGAACGCTATTGGGCAATGTCAAACCGAGCAGTAGGCTTGGCTAAAAGCCTCTCTTCTCTGATGAGCTCGCCAGTTCTTTCACACACGCCATAAGTTTCATTTTCAATTCGCTTTAGGGCGGCTTGGAGTTCACTTGATTTTTGCTGGAGGCGGTCAATAGATTGTTTGTTTTTTGCTTGCTCCTGAGAGTGTTTACTCGTCTGATTGAAACTCACATTAGCACCAGCCAAACGTTCTCTTTGCGCCTCTAAGTTTTTCTGAAGGCTCGTGGCTTCCTCCTCAACGAGTTTCAATTCATCGCTTATGATGGTTTTGAATTCAGCTAGCTTATCCGCACTATATTTTATGGTGTTCTCTGACATTTTATTCTATTTATATTGTTGAGAACTTGGTAAAAGTCAAATCTAGTTTATTCTAGTTTAAAAAGGTTATTTAGTTGCTGTTCAGAGAGGTTGTTTTCTTCCATGAATTGTTTGATTTGTTGGTAATGAGCTAATTTTTTGAGTCCTCTAAGAAAAAACACCTTGGTTACCTTCCCTTTTCCTCCCCCAAGCGTGCAGGTCTGGCTCATCCATTCATTTTCGGTGAGTTGGTCTTCTATTTCATAGAAATAGCCTCCGATGTAGTAGCACAGGACAATCAGATGCTGGATGGCAACAAAATCTCTGACCTGAAAGGTTTCCCAGCCCAATTCAGTCTTCAGGAATTTGAATACGCCTTCTATCTTGCTGCGTTTGAGGTATGTGGAAAATATAAACCAAGCCATTTGTTCATTCCCGACATGGAAATTGCTTACCAACAGCATTGGCTCCTTAAATATTTTTCTGCCATTGCGTTGTTTTAAGGTGACCCTGACTACAGAATAGAAATCCTCCCCCAGATAGTATCGGTCATATTCCAAATGTGCACTTGCCTGATGGTATACCTGTTTGCCCCAACTGAATTTATCGATTGCCTGCTTGAAACCCTTTGCAAAATCAGCCTCCTTCAGCTTTTGATTCACCTCCTCCTGTTTTTGCCTGTCCCATTTTTGAAGTCCCGAGTTGCGGTTCAACTTCAATCGGATTACAAAATTATCACGCAGCTCTTTGTCTATAAAACCAAAATAATCTTGGTCATCAAAGCCTCTGTCCATATTATGAATCAAGACGGTATCAGCATCCCGAGATTTTAGGCCTTGGCTGATTCGGCTCATCTGTGCTCGTGCCTGTTTTTTTGCCGACAGCTCACCTTCCCCTCCATAGGCGACACAGCCCAGAAGGCGGAGTTTCTTGTCCTGGCCTATGCCCACAGTGTTGAAACTATGGTAGCCATTGACCATACTCTGGTCCAGACTGCGTACCCGTGCCAGATTCTCCATCTCATTGCTGTATGCTTTGCGAATCTCGCTTGGGTCATGAATCAGAAGAATGCTTTTTGAGCCTTGAAATCCAGACTCTCCCTGAGACAGCAGAGAACTATTTATGGATGAGACACTCAGGTGATGTTTATTGCTGGCTTCCAGGAGGCGTTCATAACGCTCATACTCGTTGCTGTCAGCAGACAGTGTCCATATTTTCAGATGCCCTTCAGACTTTATCTTATCCATTAAGTTCTCAGCGTTTTTTTTTACACGCTTGTCACCCAGGCTCTCTGTCAATGCCGATCTGTAACTTGAAAAATCCATATCAATCAGTTTTAGTCTGCACAAAAATAACTACTTTTTAGTTTTACCAAGTTTTCAATATATTGGAAGATTTGATGAAGTTTACCAAAATATGGCTTTTTGAGTTCACAATCAAACAGATTTTTTCCGCTTAGTTCTACTTTAAGACTCTTAAAATATAAAACCCGCTTACCACCAGCTGAAGCTAGTGGCAATTGAATCTGCATTCAGAAAGCTATTCAATTGTATCGATCTTCAGATGGATGTTTAGGATAACCAGCCCAAAATCATACTTAAAATACAATTTTGGCTAGAGTCTTAAAGTATAATTAAGGAACGGATGGCTATAAAATCCTACCCTTTTACGGAGATTTTCTCAACAATATCAATCTGAAGACTAAATGACTAGCTGGCAATATTGCCCACAATAAAATAGTTTTTCGCACCCGCCAGTCCAAGAAGTGGAATATATGAATCAACTTTTTAAATTCCTTTTTTCCAAATTGGAAGTTTTTCGATGATTCCCGAACATCAAATCCATTTTTTTGAGACTCCAAACTCTTTTATTTCAATCTCGAACATCGGGGCCGACCATCGGCAGGTGCAGAAAAAGCACACTGCCGAGTTCTCAACTTCACTATTCCCTAGCACAACCTCAAAATCAAATCTCCCATTCAATTGTCCCTTTCAACAAATCCTGCTATTTTCACAAGACAATCAAAATCATGGCGCAAGCGTCCGCTTGTGCCCTCTAACCAACAATGGCATTTCATACTGCCAAAAACTTTAGCAAACCAACGTGAATCAGCTCAAAACCTACCAAAGAAGATTGACCAATTTGAGTGGAAAAAACCGCTCTTTGTTGTTGCTCAAATTGGCAAAAAGTAGATTCATAGATTTACACAAGTTGGATTTTGCCCAAAACGAACCTTCTTTCCGAATTATTGAACGTTTGATTGCCAAAAGAATTAAAACCAAACTTTGTGCCGTGGTCGATAGCCGAGATAAAGACGGCAACCAAGCCAGTAAAAACCTGCGAGATATTTTCCGAACGGACAGATTGATTACTGAAGAACGAGGCGCAAAGGATTTATACGTGGGTTATCCTATTGTGCGAGGCAAAATGTTGGATGATTCTCTGATTGCCGCACCTTTATTATACTTCCCAGTTTCGCTTTTTGTTGAGAATGGATTTTGGATGCTACACTTACGGCAAGATGTCCCAGTTTCTTTCAACAAAACCTTGCTTCTCGCATTCTCCCACTTCAACCATTTACAGTTTGAGGAGGATTTCATTGAACAAAGTTTCGAGGAATTCAGCAAAGAATTACGCCCGTTTCTAACCGAATTATATAAATATTTGGAGGAAAGCCCGCTGGAAATCAATTTCAACCAAGCAAATTTTGAGGAGAAATTGCAGAACTTTCAAGAATTCACGAAAGTCAATTTCCAAAAGGAAATGCGAACGGGCGAACTCAAAGCCTACCCAGAAGCGGTTTTGGGGATTTTCCCTCAGGCAGATTCTTACCTCTCGCCAGACTACGACACGCTGATTGAAAACCATGCTTTGCAAGATGTGGAACAATTTTTCTTGCCTTCTCAATTCATTTTAGAGAACGACCCCGACTTGCAAGCTTTAATCAGCATGAAAGCTGCCAAAGAAGAGAATCTCACAACGCCTTATGATTTGGATGCCACGCAGGAAACGGCAATCAAATCTTTGAAAACGGGCAGGTCAATTGTGGTGCAAGGCCCGCCAGGAAGTGGGAAATCGCAGCTGATTTGTAATTTGGTGGCAGATTCTATCTCCAGAGGAAAAAAAGTGCTGGTGGTTTGCCAGAAAAAAGCCGCCTTAGATGTTGTTTATAAAAGGTTGGATGAAAAGACTTTTGCAGATTTTACTGCGCTTGTCCACGATTTTAGAAATGACAGAAGGGCGGTTTACGAAAAAATCAACCGAAATATTGAACTCATCCCCGATTTTCAGACAGAGAATAACAGTTTGGATACCATTTATTTGGAGCGGAGTTTCCTGCAAAACAGTCGGGAAATTGACCAGATTACCGAAGAGTTGGAAGAGTTCCGAATGGCTTTATACAATACGTCTGAATGTGGTGCTTCTGCCAAGGAATTGTATTTAACGAGTAGTCCGCATCTGCCAAAAATCAAGCTGAGACGAGAATATGAGCATTTCCCACAGGCTGATGCGCCCGAATTCATCAAAAAACTGAAGACTTTTGCGCTCTACGCCAAAGATTTGAAACGCCCGACACATCCATGGATTGAGCGAGTTCAATTCAAGGATTTCAGCGGTGTGGAGTTGCCCGATATTGAAAAGGCAGTGCGAGAAGTGAAGCCTTATGCCGAAGAAATGGCAACGGGCGTGGAAAAGTTGATTGCCGTGCGAGTGAGTTTGGGCGAGTGCGTTTGGTTGCTCGACAGAGAAGCACAATTCAAAGAAATGCTGGAGTTAATTGAAGACGAAACTGTTTTCAAGTATTTCAAAAACCTGCTGAATTACCCAAATGCCGACAAACTTTGGCTAGGAACTCGCAAGCAAAATGTAATGAGTGCTTTTGGCGAAGAAGGCGTGGAAAAAACGCTCGCTCCACAACAACTCGGGAAAGCAGTAGAGGCGGTTGACGATGCCATTCGGGCGCAAAAAAGTTGGCACGAACGCACCAAATGGAACATTTTCAATAAAGACAAAGATTTTGTCAACCAAATAATTAACGATAACCAACTCCAATTTGAGGAAAATCCTTTGCCAATGCTCGTCCGAAAAATTGAGAATCGGATGAATTTTGAGCATCAGGTTTCGAGTCTGAAAGAGAAAGAATGGCTGATTGAGCAACCGTTCGATTTTGAAAAAGAGAGCTATAAAACTTGGTTCGATTTGCACTTGCAAGCCGTAAAAGCCAAAGATATTTATATGTCTTTGCGAAACGGAATCAAGTATTTGCAAGTCGAGGAATTTGAGTTCGAAACGCTGAAAAAGAAAATTGAAGAGTTGTTTGAAGTCGTCAGAAACGTGCCGAATAAACTCAAAGAATGGAAGAAATACTTGAGTGTCAAACAAATTAACGAACTCCAAGCGGGCGAAACTACCGCAGAAAGATTGCAGGAGAGTTTGGACACAGATTACGAAAAACTATGCGAGTTCGACCAATTCCTCACTACAATTGAAACGCACGAACTGCAAGTGATTGGCAAACTCCACCTAGAAACTGGCACTTGGGATGTGGAAACGCTTGTTCTGCTATTCGAAAATAGCCTGAGAATGGCTTGGGTCAATCATATTGAGGCAAAATATCCAATTCTGAAATCGGTTTCCACGCCAAAAATGCAGATGTTAGAAGATAATTTGCAAGAAGCTTTGAAAGCCAAAAAGAAGGTTTGCCAGCAAATTGCGCTCATGAATGTTAGGGAAAGAACGTACAAAGAAGTCGAGTTCAATCGACTCAACAATCGGGTAACTTATCGAGATTTACAGCATCAGGTCAACAAGAAACGAAGTGTTTGGTCGCTCCGAAAAGTGATTGATAATTTCTCGAATGAGCTGTTCAATATTATGCCTTGCTGGCTCGCTTCGCCCGAAACGGTTTCCGCCATTTTCCCGATGGAACAGTTGTTCGATTTGGTTATTTTTGACGAGGCTTCGCAATGTTTTGTAGAGAAGGGAATTCCTGCCATGTACCGTGGAAAGCAGGTTGCCATTGTCGGAGACAGCCAACAGCTCGCTCCTTACGATTTGTACCACCCACGTTGGGAGCAAAACAATGATAACGAAGAGGAAGAAGAAGACCCAAGTTTGGAAGTCGATTCTTTGCTAGATTTGGGTTGCCGTTATCTGGAGCAAATCACGCTGACGGGACATTACAGAAGCGAAGCCTTGGAGTTGATTGACTTCTCGAACCGACATTTTTATAACGGAAAACTCCGAATGTTGCCCAATAGCGAGCGTTTTGTTCATGCCGAACCTGCCATAGATTATTTGAAAGTAGCAGGAGTTTGGGAGAAAAACTCCAACCAAATAGAAGCAGAAAAAGTGGTGGAACTCTTGAAAGACTACTTGGCAAAAGACCTCAAAAACATTGGCGTAATTACCTTCAATTTCAAACAGCAAGAACTCATTCAGGATTTGTTGGAAGAACAGGAAGTGAACATTCCGAACGATATTTTCATCAAAAATATTGAAAACGTACAGGGAGATGAGCGAGATATAATCATTTTTTCCATCGGCTACGCTCCCACGCCAAGCGGACAAATGCGTGTGCAGTTTGGTGGTCTGAACCTAGAAAAAGGCGAAAACAGATTGAATGTTGCCATCACTCGGGCGAGGAAAAAAATTGTGGTGGTCAGCAGTATTCTGCCCTCGCAATTGCAGGTGGAAGAAACCAAAAACCTCGGCCCGAAATTGCTAAAAGACTATTTGCAATATGCCTATGATGTTTCAGAAGGCAATTTCCAACCCAATCCCACCAAACCCAAAACCTTCGCCATCGACTGGTATTTGAAAGAACGAATGCGGAAACTCTCCGATGGAAAAGCAAAACTTCGCTCCGATTTGCCCTTTGCCGACCTCGCCATTGCCGAACCCGAACGCACCGTTACACTCCAAACCGATGACGATTTATTCTACCAAGCCAACTCCATGAAAGAATATTTCGGCTACACGCCCTTCCTGCTCAAAAGCAAAGGCTGGCACTACAAACGCTTCCACAGCCGAACGGTCTGGAAAAACTATACAGAATTTGAGGAGGAATTTTGGAATTGGGTGTAAGTAGTAGTGGGTAATGGGTATTGAGTACTGAGATTTTTTGGTTGGAGTTTGAGGGTTGTGAGTTGGTTTACGAGTTTCACGCATCTTCACTTCCTCGAAAGCTTTTATAATTCATCCCGCCAATTTCAAAAGCCTTGAGCGAGTTTTAGGAAGTTTTGTGGTTAAAATCAGCTTGATTTCAATAAGTATGATTGAAGAGTTGGGTAGCTTTCTAAATTGATTGCGGGGGAGAGTTGGGAAATAAATTTGAAGTTAATATACACTTGCGGTCAAAGTTTGAGATATTGTAATTCCAAAAGGAAATTAGCAAAATGAAAAAAGATATTGAAATTTTTAAGAATGGCAGTACTTGGCTTAGAGCGGACTTTCATTTACACACAAAAGCGGATAAGGAATTTGTTTATAATGGAGAAGATAATTCCTTTGTTTCTGATTATGTAAATCAATTGAGTGAAGAAAACATTGGGATTGCCTCAGTAACCAACCATAACAAATTCGATTTCAACGAATATCAAGCACTTGCCAGAAAGTCGATAAGGCAGGAAATATACTTATTGCCAGGGGTTGAGTTATCGGTAAATGATGGAGCAAATGGGATTCATTGCCTTGTTATTTTTAATCCCTTGGAATGGTTAGAAAACAACACAGACTATATCAATCAATTTATAACACAGACATTTGCAGGGAAACAAAATTTTGAAAACGAGAACGGTCGCTCAAATGACAATCTCATTGAAACCATAAAAAAGCTCGATGCTTTCGGGAAAGATTATTTCATTATAATGGCTCATATTGAGTCAGGTAGTGGATTTTATAAAGAACTAAATGGAGGACGAATAACAGAACTAGGTAAGCAACCAATATTTCGCAAAGCAGTTCTTGGATTTCAAAAAGTAAGGACTAGAGACATAATTGCTAAGCTCAATCTTTGGCTTGAGAATGAATTACCCGCTTTTGTGGAAGGTTCGGATGCCAAAAAAATTGAAGAGATTGGAATGGGTAATTCTATAAATGGCGTTACTCAAAAAACCTATTTAAAAATCGGAGCATTCAATTTTGAAGCCATAAAATATGCCTTGTTAGACCAAAAATATAGACAAGCAACAGAAACCACAGAGCCTACTAATGGATATATTAAATCTATCAGTTTCAAAGGAGGGAAATTGGATGGTTCAACACTCCACCTAAATCATTCTATGAATAATTTGATTGGCATAAGAGGAAGTGGCAAATCTTCAATTTTAGAAGCCATCAGATATTCTTTGGATATTGATTTAACTAGTAATCAAAATGTTGATTTTGAATATAAAACGAATCTAGTAAACGCTTTATTGGGAAGCGGTGGAAAAATCACTTCGGTATTGGTCGATAACCAAGGAAAAGAATACGTGGCTGAAAAAATTCTTGGCGATAGAACTAACATATATAAAAATGGAGAGCTTCAATTTGGACTAAAACCGACTGCAATTGTAAAAAAACCAATATATTTTGGTCAAAAAGACCTTTCTCAAATAGGAGATTCTTTATCGACTAAATACTTAATTAGCAAATTAATTAGCGACCGCTTACTGAACAAAAAGCGAGAGATTGAGGAGAAAAATCAAGAGGTTTTGAGAATTATTAGTGAACTCAAAAAAATAGATTCAAAAGTTGCCAGAAAAGCAGAGTTTGAAGCTAAACAGGCAGAATTAAAAATTAAAATCCAAGTTTTCAAAGATAATGAAATAGATAAAAAGCTTGAAAAACAAATCTCCTTTGACAAAGACAGTAATTTCATTAAACGTCTTGAAAAATTCGAGCTAAAAGTTATTGAGGAACTAAATGAATATATGGAAGAATATGAAGATAGCTTCCAAAGCCTAAAAATATATTCCTCCAAAGAAAACACCTCAGATATTGATAAAATAAAGCAACATTTAATTGTCTTTGAAAAGATATTTCTTGAAACCAAAACGCTTTCATCAAGACTTGTTGCGGAAAATTTGGAGCTTGAAAAGTTGCACAAAAGCTTCAATATCAAATACGGAGAATTAAAAGAAGAGTTTTCCACAATAAAACGTACTATAAATTTGCCAAATATTCAGGCTGATGATTATGTTAAATACACGAAGGAACTTGATTTGTCAAGAGCGCAGTTATCAGAGTTAGAAAAGCTTTCGAAAAAGAAAAGAGACTTAGAAAACCAATTGAAACAAACGCTAGTCTCGTTACAAAAACTGTGGCACAATGAATTTGAAATTGTCCAAGAAGAAATAAAAAAAGTGAATGATGACCAAGACTCAATCAAAATTGCGGTTGAGTTTAAAGGTAATAAGCATGATTTTAAAACCTATTTGAAAGAGAATCTTAGAGGCAGTAATTTGAGAGATAATAATATCCAAACAATTGTTGACAGTTATAATGATTTGATTACGGTATATGAGGATTTTAATAGTCCTAATAGTGCTATATATTCAACTCTTACGGAAACGCAACTTCATACATTTAAGGAATATTTCATGTCAAATATTGAAGCCTTTTTGACCTATAGAATATCTGATAAGTTTGAAATTATTTATCGAAATAGGTCTTTGAGTGAGCATTCTTTAGGGCAAAGAGCCTCTGCCTTAATTATATTTTTATTGACACTAAGAGAAAGTGATTTAATAATTATTGACCAACCCGAAGATGATTTAGATAATCAAACTATTTATAATGATGTCATTAAAGTCTTAAAAGAATTAAAAAACACATCTCAGTTTATCTTTGCCACCCACAATCCGAATATACCCGTCCTCGGAGATTGCGAACAGGTTGTCTCTTGTAGCTATGATTCTAAAATTATTGAAACAAACCTTGGAAGTATTGATGATGAAACAATCAGAAAAGAAATAGTAAACATAATGGAGGGCGGAAAAGAGGCATTTAACAATAGAAAAAGAATCTACGAATTATGGACGCATTAGAATTATTGGATTTAATCCAAATGGGAGAATCGAGCAAGGTTCAATTCAAAGTTCGTGTTGACAAAAAAGACAAGAAAAAATCAGCCTATGATTTAGGTACGGAAATGGTTGCCTTTGCAAACACAAAAGGAGGAATTTTGATTGTTGGTGTCGCTGATGAAACTGGAGAAATTGATGGTTTAACTTATGAGGAAATTCGAGCAACAAATCAATTATTAGCTAATGTATCCACAAATAATGTAAAACCTGCAATTAACATATTTACGGAAACTGTTGAAGTAGGAGAAAAAAAAGTAATTGTAATTCAAGTTCCTGAAGGCATAAGCAAACCACATACAGATAATAAAGGTATTATTTGGGTTAAAAACGGTTCTGATAAAAGAACCGTTGTAGCCAGAGAAGAAATGGCAAGGCTACTACAAAATAGCGGAAATCTTTTTGCCGATGAAACATTAGTAAATGGAACAACGGTAAACGACATAGACGAAGCTTTTTTTCAAGAATTTATAGCTGCTAAAACAAAGAAAACTATTGAGGAATTAGGTCAATCAACTTCCTCTGTGCTTTCTAGTCTTGGAATGATTAAAGAAGGAAAACTTAGCTTAGGAGGTTTAGTTTTATTTGGTAAAAAACCTCAGCAATTTAGACCAATTTTTACAGTACAATGTGTTTCATTTGTTGGAAATACTATAAGTTCAACGGAATATCGAGACAAGGAAGAACCGTTCACAGGAAATCTGAAGGAATTATATGAAAATACACTTTCATTTATAACTCGGAACTTAAAAAAGAAACAAATAAAAGAAGGGTTTAATTCACAGTCTGAATTAGAAATTCCAATCCAAACAATTGAGGAATTACTTGTCAACGCACTAATTCATAGAGATTACTTTATTTTATCAAGTATTAAGGTTTTCATATTTGATAATAGGGTTGAAATTATTAGTCCGGGAAAGCTTCCTAATACCCTAACAATTGATAATATTAAAATCGGAACTTCTATTCCTCGAAATCCAATATTATTTACCAATGCCAGATACATTCTTCCTTTTGTTGGTGTTGGTAGTGGAATACCTAGAGCAATTGAAAGCTCGCCTGATTTAGAGTTAATAAATGACGTAGATAGAGAATTATTTATATCAATAATTAAACGTATGGAATAAAAAGCTTTCTCCTTACCGTTTCTCAACTCCGCCATCTTGTCGCAGACTTTTTCCTACTACCTTTTCATCATTCAAACCTCCGCTCAATTCTACCACAAGCATAGCTTGAAAATCGTACTTTTATTGAGAGTGAAGATACATTTTAGCGAGTAAGCTCGTAGCAGATGTTACAACCAAATTTGAGAATAGTTGGGTTGAGAACTCGGAAGTGTGCAACAGCACCTGCCAATGTTCGGGATTGGAGCAAAAGATTTCCGAATCTCAAAAAGAGAATTTAAAAAGGCGATTTTCACATTTCACTTCTTAGACTGGCTAGTGCAAAACCACACCACCAGCTAATCGCTAAAGTTGGTTTTGCAAACCCCTTGAAAGTCGCTAGTTGATTTACGACTACGATTGCTGTAATAAACTCCAAAAACCAATTCTCTAATTCGTCCCGCTAGGCGCACCCCGCCAATTTCAAAAGCCTTGGTTGAGTTTTAGGGAAATCTTACGCCTAAAGCCAACTTGATTTCGATAAGTAGTATTGAAGAGTTGGGTGGCTTTCTAAATTGATTGCGGGGGAGGGTT
Organism: uncultured Cytophagales bacterium; assembly: GCA_963729615.1. Classification (GTDB taxonomy): domain Bacteria; phylum Bacteroidota; class Bacteroidia; order Cytophagales; family Flammeovirgaceae; genus JBLIFI01. The sequence goes on along the minus strand of CAVSOI010000001.1, from coordinate 56,142 downwards.
TCGTTGCTTATAAAGAAGATTGAACATTGTGATTTCGAGTAGAAAATAGTATTCTTACATAAAAGATATGGTTCAGTCGTTAATTTGGAGAAAGTATTGCATTATTTTAACAAACCTTCGGTTTTTCCTTTGCAAGCTAGGAAGCTTGCCACAGAGTAAAGTCAAAGCTAGGAAGCTTTGACTAGCTAATGGGATATGGTAAATGCTTTTTCGAACAATAATTAGTGATAGAATATTGTCAGAGCAACAAAAAATACAAATTGCACTCAATACCCAAATTAACGATTGAACCAAAGATATAAATGTAATGGATGGGTTTATACACCAATTGTGAGCAATAGAACTATTCCATGTGACATACTTTATTACAGTTGAGTGTTTTATTATACTTGTGTTGAATTAAATAGGTAATATAATGATAGTTCAAGAATTAGTTTTTGAAGATAAAATAAATAAATGGTCAATTGGTCCTATTACTTTTGGAAGACTAACCTTATTAGTAGGTGCTTCTGGGGTAGGAAAAACCAGAATTTTGAAAGCATTACGTCTATTAAAATCTATCTCAAATGGCAAATCTCTCAATGGTGTCAGTTGGTCTGTAAAATTTCAAATAGGCAATGCCAATTACACTTGGGCAGGTGAGTTTGAAACTGACGAGAATAGATTAGTGACTATTGTTGAAAAAGCTTCATCAGACGATAATGAGAGAGATAAAAATGAAAAAAAACCAGCATTATTGTCTGAAAAACTAATTGTTAATAATAAAGAAATAGCTTTTAGAGACACCAAAAACTTTGTTTTTAGAGGTGATAAACTCCCGATTACATTAAAGTCTGAGCAAAGTTTTACCTCTCTTTTAGAAGATGATGACGTAAAAACTGTTGTTGAAGAATTTAATAAATTGATTTATAGTGATTATTCAGATGCCGCTAAAGGATATAAAGCTGGTATTGATGTTATTGATGATAGTTTTTTATCTAAATATAAGAATATCGAACAGATTAGACAGTCTGATGAAAACTTAACATCAAAATTTTATTGGGTGTCTAAAAAAGATGATACTGTATTTAGTAGGATTGAAGAGACTTACAAAGCTGTGTTCCCACAGGTTGAACAGTTAAGAATAGCACCTTTGCCTGATTTTCAAAAAGCCTCAGGTTTGCCTTCTATAATTAAAGCATTGCCTTTCATACAGTTACGAGAAAGCGGAGTCGATAGATGGATTCCTGTAATGGAAATGAGTGCAGGCATGTACCGCACACTTAAACACATTATGGAGATATATTTAAGTGCCGAAGGTACTGTGATTTTGATAGACGAGTTTGAAAACAGTTTAGGAGTTAATTGTATAGACGAAATAACCGATGAAATCAAAGAGGCTAGTGACCGCATTCAGTTTATAATAACCAGCCACCATCCATATATCATTAATAATATTAAGCCAACCAATTGGAAGCTTGTTACAAGGGAAGGCAGTAAAGTATATGCGGAGGATGTTTCAAAGTTTGGCTTTAACAAAAGTAAGCATCAAGCTTTTATGCAATTAATTAATCTTCCTGAGTATAAAACAGGCAAAAGAACATTATGAATTTATACTTTCTCGTAGAAGGATATACAGAAACAGAATTTTATCCATTTCTTTTAGAAAAACTGATTGGGAAAGATGTGCTTAAAAGGGTAAAGACTCCTGACCAAGCAATCTCGAATAATTACTATCTAATTGGTGAAGGAGGATATCCATTTATTTATACTGGTCCACAAATTCCAATGGATAGCGCACCTGCTTTAAAAAATGCCATACTGGATATTAATACTAATCCAGTATATGATTACTTGATTTTATGTTTAGATGCAGATGAACTATCAATCGAAGAAAGAAAGCTTGAATTTGAAGAATATATAAGGCAATTTTCTCATGAAGGAGTAGAATTAAATAAGTATTGCCAACTTCTTCTTGTAGTACAAAATAGAGCTATTGAAACTTGGTTTTTGGGGAATAAAAGGGTTTTTAAGGTAAACCCTAATTCAGAACCAATGATTTCTTATGTAAGTTATTACAATGTAGGCACGGATGACCCTGAAGATATGGGTAATTTTAGAGATGTTTTCACGCCCCAAGATTTTCATTTTCGATACTTTAAAGAGATGGTTAGAGAGCGCACAAAAAAAACCTACAATAAGAAATATCCATTGAAGATAATTGATGAAGAGTATATCAGTCAAATGCTCAAACGTGTTAAAGAAACAAATCATCTGAAGAGTTTTTCTAGGCTAGTATCCTTTTTAAAGGACGTTCGTAATAAAATTAAAAGTGCATAATATAGCACTCGGTTATTTAGACATTGTCCAAACGTCAAAGCCAAACCATCTTGTCACAGACTTTTTTCCACCTCCTTTTCATCATTCAAACCTCCGCTCAATTCTACCACAGGTGCAGGTTAAAAATACATTTTAGCGAGTAAGCTCGTAGCAGATGTTACAACCAAATTTGAGAATAGTTGGGTTGAGAACTCGGAAGTGTGCAACAGCACCTGCCAATGTTCGGGATTGGAGCAAAAGATTTCCGAATCTCAAAAGGGGAATTTAAAAAGGCGAGTTGTACATTTCGCTTCTTAGACTGGCGGGTGTAAAACCACACCGCCAGCTAATCGCTAGAGCTAGTTTTGCAAACACATTTTCATCATTCGAGCATTCACTCAATACTGTCACAAGTACAGAAATATCGTGAGTTTATTAAAAGTTGAAATAAATTTTGGCAAGCAAGCTCATAGCAGATGTTACAACCAGATTTGAGAATAGTTGGGTCAAGAACTCGGAAGTGTGCGTTAGCACCTGCCGATGTTCGGGATTAGAGCAAAAGATTTCCGAATCTCAAAAAAGGAATTTTAAAAAGGCGAGTTGCGCATTTCGCTTCTTAGACTGGCGGGTGCAAAACCACACCGCCAGCTAATCGCTAAAGCTAGTTTTACAAACCACCTTTCATCATTCAAACCTCCGCTCAATTCTACCACAAGCATAGCTTAAAAATCGTACTTTTATTGAGAGTGAAGATACATTTTAGCGAGTAAGCTCGTAGCAGATGTTACAACCAAATTTGAGAATAGTTGGGTTGAGAACTCGGAAGTGTGCAACAGCATCTGCCAATGTTCGGGATTGGAGCAAAGGATTTCCGAATCTCAAAGAAGGAATTTAAAAAGACGAGTTGCACATTTCGCTTCTTAGACTGGCGGGTGCAAAACCACACCGCCAGCTAATCGCTAAAGTTGGTTTTGCAAATCCCTTTTCATCATTCAAACCTTAGCTCAATTCTACCACAAGTACGGGAATATCGTGAGTTTATTGAAAGTTGAAATGAATTTTAGCGAGTAAGCTCGTAGCAGATGCTACAACCAGATTTGAGAATAGTTGGGTTGAGAACTCGGAAGTGTGCAACAGCATCTGCCAATGTTCGGGATTGGAGCAAAAGATTTCCGAATCTCAAAAAGGAATTTAAAAAGGCGAGTTGTACATTTCACTTCTTAGACTGGCGGGTGCAAAGTCAATTCCATTGGCTTTCGAGGAAATTGGCGGAGTTGAGTAAATAGCTATTATACTAATATTTAAAATCAACATTTGCAAAGTCCTCTAGCGTAGATATTTTAAAGGATATTTGTGTAAAGTTACCTTTTTAGGTAACTTTACACAAATATAAATAACTGAAAATTGAGCGAATTCAAAAGAGAAATAGGATTATACAAAAATCACTTCAAAAATTTCTATTCAAAACAATCACTCATTGTTCGTAAGAAAATTGACTGGACTCTTTTGCTTGTCAAAAGAACTAAGATTGTTCCAGAAAAATACCTGAAACATTTGACAAACACAGATGGACTCTGGGAAGTACGAGTTTCAGCAGGAAATGGAATTTTCAGAATCTTCTGTTTTTTTGATAAAGGCAACTTGGTTGTTTTGCTAAGTGGATTTCAAAAGAAAACCCAAAAGACGCCTAAAAGTGAAATCAAAAGAGCAGAGCGATTAAAAAAAGAATATTTAGAAAATAAATAATAACTTAAAAGTGGCGACAACACAAAAAATGCGGTAAACTAAGTTATGAAAAAAAATAAAACACTAACCTCCTTCGATGACCATTTGGAAGAGCAGTATGGGAAAACAGGAACAGAATCAAGAGAGAAATTTGAAGAGGAATTCGAAGCTTTCAAAATAGGAGTTCTTATCAGAGAAGCTCGCAAAAAGCAACAATTGACCCAACAGGAACTTGCCGAAAAAGCTGGAACAACTAAAAGCTATATCTCCAGAATAGAAAACAACGCTAGTGATATTCGACTCTCAACATTGATGCGGATTATCAGAGAAGGGCTGGGAGGAAGTCTCAAATTATCGCTTGATGTTTGAGATTGAGTAAAGTTTCCTCAAAATAAGGCAAATATAACATACTACTGGACATAAGTGAATCGCTGGCAGAGTCCGCAAATCCTGCCAGACGTTGAACGAGTTAAAATCGACCTTCGACAGGGTTTTCAACCTCTGCCGAGGTCTTGATTTTTGGAGGTGTCCAGTAGTATGCAAATATAATCCTAACGTTCTTGTGTCCAACTTTACAAGTCAATCATTCCATAGTAGGTTTCAAGCTTGAATTAATCTTTGGTGGTGATAAACTGGTAAGGCCAACAATATAAAAACCATAGCGCAAGCGTCCGCTCAATGCTGTTAAGTTAAGGAGATTCGTCTTCAGTCAGCGTGACCCGGTCAAAGACTGATTTCCATTTTCGGCACAGGTTCGGATTGGACTCGCACACGAGAACCTGCGCCAGCGTTTTACGCTGGTTCGAGCGTCCACGCTCGAACCAAATTCACACTAACTTAATGGCATTGAGCGGATGCTCGAACTATTTAGGCGACCTATCCCGATATACCTATAAAATTATTAACCGTAGCAATCTAAACGCCTACAATCTTTGCATCAGCTTCTTTACCATCACATTTTTCCACTCTCTGAACTCGCCTGTGGCAATTTTTTCCCTAGCTTGTTTCACTAACCACAAGTAGAAGGTAAGATTGTGAATGCTGGCAATTTGTGGCCCAAGGTATTCTTTTGACACGAAAAGATGGCGCAAATAAGCTTTCGAGTAAAATGTACTTGCATAACCGCCCAGTTCTTCGTCAATCGGGGATAAATCGTCTTTCCATTTTGCGTTTTTCATGTTCATTGTGCCTTGCGTAGTGAAAAGCATTCCGTTTCTTGCATTTCTTGTGGGCATTACGCAATCGAACATATCTACACCCAAGGCAATGCACTCCAAAATATTGGCTGGCGTGCCGACTCCCATCAAGTAGCGAGGTTTGTCTTTGGGTAAAATACTGCAGACAAGTTCCGTGCTTTCGTACATCATTTCGTGTGGCTCGCCTACGGAAAGTCCGCCAATGGCATTACCTTCTCGCTCGAAACTGGCAATGGTCTCGGCAGATTCAGTACGTAAGTCTTTGTAGGTACTTCCCTGAACAATTGGGAAAAAAGTTTGGCTGTAACCGTATTTGTCTGGAGTGGAATCGAAGCGGTCGCAACAGCGTTTCAGCCAACGATGCGTCATTTGCATCGACTTTTTGGCATAATCGTAATCGCAAGGATAGGGAGTGCATTCATCGAATGCCATAATAATATCTCCGCCAATACTACGCTGAATGTCAATGGCTCGCTCTGGACTGAAAAAGTGTTTCGAGCCATCAATGTGCGAACGGAAAGTTACGCCTTCCTCTTTGATACTTCGTGTGTCTGACAAAGAATAGACCTGATAACCGCCACTATCGGTCAAAATTGGACCATCCCAACCATTGAATTTGTGCAATCCACCCGCTTTTTCCAAAATCTCCAAACCTGGGCGTAAATACAAATGATAGGTATTTCCCAAAATGATTTCTGCGGAAATATCTGCTTTCAATTCTCTTTGATGCACTGTTTTGACAGTTCCCGCAGTGCCAACGGGCATAAAAATTGGCGTTTGGATTTTGCCATGGTCAGTTTCTATCTCGCCCAATCTTGCACTTGTTTGAGTATCTGTATGCTTGGAGTGTAAATTTCAAAGTTTTATGCTTTATGGGTAATAAGTACAAGTAAAAAATAGAAAAATAGCAAGAAAGTAAAATGAGTATTTGTTAGTCAGAAAGTCATATTGAAATCATGATGTTAAGTATCAGGATAAAAAGATAAAAAATTGATTATCAGAATTTTGCATAATTTCAATTTTAAAGCTAATTCTGTCTTCCTACTTATTTCGTATTGCCCTAAATGAAAGAGAAGTTTAATGACTGTAAATAATTAACTAATCATTAAACTCCGTATTCTTAGCCTCAAATAAAGTAATTATCAGATTTTCAGGAAGCAGTTCTAAAAGGATTTAGAATGCTCATTGCTAAGTGATTACACAATCCAAATAGGCTATTTTTAATTCATGGAATTTACAAAGATAGTAAATCGAATACCTTTTGCCTACTTAATATTGCATTCTACAGTTCCAACTTGCACAACAATCAAATAAACTGATTCGTTATATAATAGTGCATGTTGCACTTCTACCTAAAACCAACAAATCAGGTTTATACTAAACTGCTTGAATTATGAACAATCGAATTTTAAAATCAATATTAGTTGTTTTCACTTTGCTGTTTTTCTGTGAAATCGCAACGGCACAATCTTCTGTTTACATTTATAAAAACCCAAGAACGGGAGAAGGAGATTACATGTTTATGTACGGAATGCCAACTGTAGATGATGCCGAATTTATGGCGAAAGAGAAATTGGTGGAATTGGGTTATGCAGAAGAATTGGTAAGAAATCAGGCGTCTTCTAAAGACAAAGGTTATGGTCTGATTGTCAAAAGCGTGCTAAAAAACAAATATGGCAAAGAGTTCACCATTTATGGAGCGGCTTTAGGTTGCAAATCAAAGGAGGAAGCACAGAAAAAGGCGTTGGAGAATATGAAAAAATTCAATCCGGAATGGGATGAAAAAAAACATAGTGTGGTGCATAAGTTCTTTGACCAATGAGTTCAAGTTGAAAAATAGTAAGGACAGTAAGATAGCAAAGTAAGAAGTTTTAGAGTCTGACACAGGAAATTGTGTCGGACTCTTTTATTGGCGAGTGTAAATCTCATTTGCGCACTCGAGAGATGTTTTATAATATCCTAATTCAGCTGTTACACCTTATGCCCGAGTGACATCGACTGAATCGTTCTAAATGATTTTCTACGAGCATCAGTTGGTGAAAAAACTTTTCCTCTGACATATTAGGTTACGAAATCAAACAAAATGACCACAAAATTATGTCAGATAAAAAATTAGAAATTGCCACACTCGGAGGAGGATGTTTTTGGTGTGTGGAAGCGGTGTATTTACAGTTAGATGGAATCGAAAAAGTAGTTTCTGGTTATGCGGGCGGGCATACTCCCAACCCAACTTATCAGCAGATTGGCACAAAAAAAACTGGTCATGCCGAAGTCATTCAAATCACTTATGATGCAGATAAATGGAGTTTTGCAGGAGATTTTGGAAATATTTTGGCATTCCCACAATCCAACCACTCCGAACCAACAGGGAAATGATGTTGGGCCACAGTATCGCTCTATCATTCTCTACCACAATGATGAGCAAAAAGAAATTGCCGAGAAAATCAATTGAGGAGACAGAATAAAGCTGGACTTTGGGAAAACCCGATTGTTACCGAAGTTGAGCCTTTGAAAGAGTTTTATACTGCAGAAGCGGTTCATCAAAACTATTACAATCTCAATCAAGTATCAACCTTACTGTTCTTATGTAATTGCCCCGAAAGTCAGGAAAATCAGAGAGAAATATGCAGACAGATTGAAAATAGCATAACAAGCCATTTATTGCCTGATGTTTATGTTTATGCAAGCCATTTTTCAATTTGGGAGAAATGGCTTGTGCTGTTTCTTATATTATCTGAAAATTACTTCACGTTGAATTAAATTTCACTTTTCGAAGTTTAGATTGTACTTTATTGAGCAATACACTATTTTAGCTTTTACTTAGGGAATGTGAAATAAAATCAATGCTTTGAGGGTTTTCTACTCTTTTCTGGTTTATCAATACAAGCCTTCCATTTTTATTTGGGCAGGTTAATTCTGCCTCTTCCTTATCTCTCAACCCGACCAAGCCACTTTCCCAATATATTATTGACTCATGGACTTCTGATGAAGGGCTTGCCTCCAAAACGCTTACCAAAGTAGTACAATCTAAAGATGGTTATTTATGGATTGGAAGCTACAATGGACTCTTCCGATTCGATGGAATCCAATTTAAAGCTTATACAAAAGGGAATATAAAAACCTTAGAACCAACTCATTTACAGACCTTTATGAAAGCGAAAATCGGAGAATTTTTCGCTGGAACTGGCGGAAGTGGAATTTTGAAATATCAAAATGACAAATTCAAAATTTTAGGAGACTCTTCGGATATCATTGAATAAACCAATTGAATCTATACATGTAGAGCAAAATGGAAAGCTTTGGATTGGAACTCGTGGAGCGGGTGTTTTTATTTATGAAAATGATAAAGTAGTTCCTTATTTAGAAACGCCATTGCTAGAGAAAATTACCGTTTCGGCAATTGCAACCTCCAAAGACGGAAGTTTGTGGTTCGGAACAGAAGGAAATGGACTGATTTCTCTGATAGATGGGAACTTCAAAAGTTACAATACATATCACGGACTTCTGAGCAACCAAGATTATTGATATTTATGAAGACAGCAAAGGCACGCTTTGGATTGCCACAACCGAGGGCTTAAATTACCGTGCAACAAAACGGGGAATTCAAACTCTTGGAAGGAACACAAAATTTCCCGATAAATACCGTTGTGGAAGATGTTTACCAAAGCCTTTGGATTGCCTCCACAAAAGGTCTTTTCAGGCTCAACGGACTGACACAAAAGCTGGAGTTCATTTCTGAAAAAGATGGTTTGCCTCATCAGAATATCATTGACCTTACTATTGACCGAGAAGGAAGTTTGTGGCTGGCGACTTACAGAGCAGGACTTTGCAGATTGAGAGATGCCAGTTTCGAGAATTTCACGATGAAAAATGGGCTTTCTGCCCCTGCAATCAATGCAGTTTGCGAGCTAGACAACTTTAGATTATTGTAGGAACTGGCTCGGGTGACCTGCACATTATCAGCAATAACGATGTGATTGATTTCCCAATCAAAACCAAACTGACCAATAACAGAATCAAGCACATAAATCAGTCCACTTGGGGAGATATTCTTGTGAGTACTTATTCTGGATTGCTCACAATCAAGCCAAGTGGAAAAGAAACACTTTTGGACAATAAAAATGGACTGCCAGACAATCAAACGAGGGTTACCTTGGAAGATAATGAAGGAAATATCTGGATTGGAACACGGTCTGGCGGAGCGGTAAAATACAATCCACTTACCAAAGAAATACAAGTTCTCAACCAAAGCAATGGACTTTCTTCTGATTTCATTATGGCAATTGAGCAAGACAAATGACGGCAAAATATATTTCGGCTTAAACTCCGCAGGTTTGGATATTCTGTTTCCAAACGGGGAAATAGAAAATTATGGAATAGAGAAACTGGGAACGAATTTGGTATTCAACATCCATCTAGACAATGAAGGTAATGCTTGGATTGCCACAAATGCAGGAATGACTTTGCTGAAACCAAATGGCGAAACTCATCGTTTTACGACCGAAAATGGCATGAGTTCAGAGATAATTTTCGATATTTTGGAAGATGACCTCGAAAATCTTTGGTTCACCTCTTCAGAAGGAGTTTTTACTGCTCCAAAGAAAAGCTTTTTGAGCAATAGCCGAAGGAAAAGCTCAAATTTCTCGTAAAAAGTTACGGCAAGGAAGATGGCATGGTGGAGAAAGAAACCACAGGAGCGACACAATCTTTGGTGGGCTCTGGTGGTAAACTTTATTTCCCCACTTTGGGCGGATTGAGTGTTTTTGACCCCAACTACAAAATAGAAATACTCTGCACAAGCCCCTGTTTATATCAATCAGATATTTGCCGATGGGCAATTAGTTGATTTGTCTCAATAAGGAAATTCGGCTTTCTTCAGATTTGAAAAGAATTGCATTCAATTATACAGCACTCAATCTACTCGCTCCACACAAAATCAAGTTTCAATACCGACTGGAAGGCTACGAAGATTGGGTGGAATGCTGATGGAGAAAGACAAGCGGTTTATACCAACATCTCTCCAGGTTGGCATGAATTTCAGGTAAGGGCATCTGACAGCAATTGTAATGACTCTGAAGAGGTAATTCATGAACAATTCGCGGTTCTTCGTTCGCCAAAATTCTATGAAACCTACTCTTTTCTATATTTCCATTCTTCTGGTAACTATAGGGTTCGCATTCCTTTTTTATCGAATCAGAGTAAAACGGTTCAGAAGAGAAATGAAGAATTGGAGGCATTGTAGAGTAAACGAACCTTCCAAATCAGCAAGCAGAAAGACAAGTTGGAGTTGGCTATAACGACATTAGAACAGTAAGTTCCATTGGGCAAGAAGTAACCTCGGTTCTAAATGTGGATATTCTGATAAATACAGTTTATGGAAATGTTCAAACACTGATGCAGGCCGATATTTTCGGAATTGCCATCTACTCCGCTGAAGAGCAACACTTGGAGTTCCGGAATCTAATCCGAAATCAGAAAGTACTGCCAAGCCACATAGAACGTTTGGAAGATGATTTCTATCTTTCCGTAAAATGTTTCAACTTGAATGAGCCGATTTTCATCAATAATACTCGTGAAGATTACCCTGAATTTGATACTTATTTGGCTCACTCAATCGAAATGAAGAAGAACGACTCCAAATCGGCCATATTCGTTCCGTTGGTAATTGATCAAAAACCTATTGGAGTGATGACTGTTCAGAGTTTGAGACTTGGACAGCTATAAAGACCAACACTTGACAATTTTGCAGGCCTTGGCTTCCTATATTTCCGTAGCATTAGAAAACTCTAGAATCTATTTGGATATAACCAAGAAAAACCATCAGATTACCAATAGTATTCGTTATGCAGAAACTATTCAGCAAGCCGTTCTTGCCTTCTTTTGAGAGAATGAACGAAGCATTGCACGAATATTTTGTGATTTATAAACCTAAAGATATTGTTTCTGGAGATTTTTACTGGTTTGCCCATTTGGAGGACAAAATTTTCATTGCCACTGTAGATTGCACAGGTCATGGCGTTCCTGGTGCATTCATGAGCATGATTGGAAGCTCTTCGTTATTGAACGAAATCGTGAATGTAGAGAAAATTTCGAATCCTGCCGAAATTCTAAAGAAGTTGGATAATGATATCCGAATTGCCCTGAAGCAAGAGAAAACGGGCAATTCGGATGGAATGGATTTGGCACTTTGCATGCTAGAACCATCAGAGAATTTCAGTACAAAAATTACTTTTTCAGGAGCAAAAAGACCATTTTATTATGTGCAGGACGGAGTGTTTAAAGAAATAAAGGGCGTGAACAAGGCCATTGGAGGAAAGCACAAAAAGCCAGATAGCAAATTCAAATCAGAAGAAGTCGTTCTGAAATCTGGAAGTATTTTCTATCTCTACTACCGATGGCATGATTGACCAAAATGGTCCTGTAGGGAAGAGATATGGCACTAAAAAATTGAAAGAGGTTATTGAAAGAAGCCAATTCTTTCGATATGGAATCGCAAAAAGCCATTTTTGAAAAATCCTTGGCATTGTATCAGGAAGATAAAGCGCAAAGAGACGATATTACAATTATTGGTGTGAGAATTTAGATGTTTGTTAGACAATAGAATTTACAGAAGAAATAATATACGCTGGCAAAGGTATCGATGGCGACTCCCAGCAAAGCCTGCCAGATGTTGAGTTCATAATCTATAATAGAAGGTCAATAGGATTTTGAAATAGAGATTATGGATACAAATTTTGGTAGCGATAAACTGGTAAAGCCAACAAAATAACTGATTGTTACACTTTGCTGTGCTACTAAAAAGTCATTGTAAATGCTTACTTTTTGGTTACGAAATCAAAAACAGCAGATACAATGACAACCAAAGATAGTAAAAGCCGAACAATTGTACTTCCAATTGCGAGTGGTATTTATGAGAGATTCATGCTTGAGAGCAAATTTGCACACGAAACCATAAAGGAACTGTATGAAAGCCACATGGATTTATTTCCCGCAGAGATGTTGTCTGGCTATAAACTGAATGGCAGAACACGCCTTTCAAAAAAAATAGAAGGGTTTCAAATGCGGAAAATCATGGTAGCCGGTACCAATTACCAGATTCGCCCGTCCTATATACTTCCATATTGTAGAGAGCAGGTGGATTTGGTATCGAAGGGACTATTTTTATTGAAATTCGGAGTTCCCTTCTGGGCATTGGCTTTCGTGTTTGGCTACAATGCAACTTGGTGGTACCGAATGTTCATCTCTTTAGAAAGGCATGATATAGTTGGCACCACAATCTATGATGCCAAAGATCTGCCTGAACACATTATAGCGGACGAAAACCACATAAAAGTAAGAGGGACAAAAAAGTATGTGGCAACAACGGTAGGGGCAAATTGCTTTTTGGGAATGTCGGTATGCGATAATGCAAGCGAACAGGGTCTGAGAGATGGATACAACACATTCAAGCAGGAGAGCCAAAGCCTGAAAGCAGGCTATGAACCGATCAGTGTCAATACCGATGGCTGGGCAGCGACCCAGAAAGCATGGCAATCCCTGTTTGCTTCAATTCAGGTGGTGGAATGTTTCCTGCATGCTTTCCTAAAAGTCCGGGACAGGGCGACCAGAAAGATGGAATCCTTTTTCAGTATGGCAGGCGACAAGATATGGAATATCTATGGATCCAGCACGAAGAGAGAGATGGCCCAACGAATTAGGAGGCTAAAGGAATGGGCAAGTGAATGTATCATCGATTGCCCAATGAAGGCGAATATTTTGAAACTCTGCGCCAAAAAAGATAAATGGATGAGGCATATTGACAACCCAGATGCGCATAGAACATCCAATATGCTGGATCGCCTGATGAGGGCAATGAAAAAACATAAGGTGAATTCCCAGATGTTTCATTCAACAACAGAAGCAACGACTAAAAATTTCAGGGCATTTGCATTGATTTATAACTTCACGCCTTCCTGTCCCTCGGTCTGGAAAAAGAAGCCCGTGTTGAAAAGTCCTGCCGAAAGACTAAACAAAAGAAAATATGCAGACGACTGGCTTGAAAATCTATTGCTCTCAGCTAAAAAACATCAATTTAGACAGCACAGCAAAGTGTAACAATCAGCAAAATAAAAAACCATTGAGTGTCCGCTCAATGGTGTTAACTTCGGAGAAATATATGCTTAATTTTATCTCAAAAATTAGGTGTGATTTGACCATTTCAGTTCTGTAGGACGTAGCTCTAGCTACGTCAGCTTGTGCCGAATTATCCATAGAGTAGCTTACATCTTTTACACTACCGTTTTTCTAAACATCCTTAAACTACCAAACGCTCACTGCTCAATTTCCACTTCCAATTCACACAGGTTTTAATGTCTGGAAACAGAACGAAATCAGCGTTTTTGCCTTTGAAAATTAAAGTTTTCAGATTTTCCCCTTCAAATAATTGCTTGGCTTGATTGAGCGTTTTCCCACTCACGCCAACATCATCTACCAAAAGTATTTTCTTTCCTTTGTAGCTTGTTTCGGGAATCGAATTTTCAAATACAGGTTCTGCATAAAGTGGATTATTATCATCGTCTCGGTAATTGAGTCTAACAAACTCCAACTCGCAACCTAGTTTGTAGGCAATTAGGCTGGCAGGCACAATTCCGCCACGGGCAATGCCAATTACCAAATCGAAATCTGGCAAATCCAAACTATCCAACCTTTGCTTTACTTCTAAAAAAGAAATGTCTTGCATTTGGTGTTTTTTATCTTAGTACATGACAATTTCCAAAATCAACTCGAAATCCCTACCGTTCAACCACTCGGAGAGCCTTTCAGACTACCCTAGAGATTCTCTTCACTTTTTGTTATGTACTAACCCCAATTATGAGTTATGTATTTGATAAGTACAATTATGGATTGGGGAAATTAAAACAGGGTGGCCTAGCCATTAAAAATGAAGAATTAAGAATGATTTAAGTATTTGGTAATCAGTATTTTGATTTTATGAGTTCCGTTAAATTATTGTCATATAATTTTTGATTAAATCTAAAAAAAGTACAATATAGCAAATCTTAATTTTTGACTACTCTAAAAATAACACGGTTAAGTATCTGAAAAACAAAGGTTTAAACCCATTATTCGGGTTACTAAGGTTCTTTACATAAAAAAACTTACCGAAGTCTATTTCGGCAAGTTCAATTCGTTTATCTTATTTTTTTCACATTTGGGGTTCACTCTAAGAGATTATACTGAAATAATTGACATTTGTATAACGTATTAAATTTGAATTTTCCACTCCACTTTGCCATTTTACTTTCTTACTATTTTGCACCTGAACCTATTCTCTTGGCTACGATACTGATAATCAGCAAAACAACCAAACCCAATGAAGCTGTACTTACAGAAGTCAGGAAAAAATCAAATCCTGAAATTCCAATTAAATCGGGAGTGATTAGCAACAAGCTAGAGGAAAGCACTTTAGTAAGCACATAAGCCAAAGGAGCTTTAGCATAAGCCAATTTCTCATAATTGTTGAGAAGTGATACAATTTGCACAAATAATAACAATTCAAAAGTCAGAATGCTAACCAACTCAACAGATGGAAAACCTGTAATTAAGTAATTGAGCGTGGGAGCAAGTAAAGCAGCTATTAGCGCAACATGCTTTCTGAAAAACACTACGGCTATAAATGGCGCATAAAACATAGGAAGTAGTTGCGCACCCAATGGCACATTGCCAACTGGCGGAAAAAGATGCACAAAAAATGGCATCAGCATAGTTGCCACTAAAATCAAAATAGTTTGTTTGACTTGAAGCCCTTGCTTCTGTTGGAGAGTTATATTTTGTTCCATCTAATAATTATTTTTACGTTTATTGTTTTGCTAACTAACCGATGTTACACAAAGGTTCACTTATATGTATATGTCGGAATCGTACATCGGCAGGTTCAAAAGAACACTGCCGAGTACATTTCTTTGTAACATGAAAACTAATTATTCTTGAAGAAACTTTTTGAATCAAAGTACCGCTCCATCAAATCTCTCATAGGATTGTTGAGCGTAAGACTCAATCTAGCTTTGATTTCTGGGATAGATGCTTTCGTAAACAGGACTGCCACAGTATAAGCATTTTGGTTGGGAATTTTCCCGCCAAAGCCAAAAACTGTTTTTACGCCATATTTTTCTACAAAATCTTGGGCAGCAATAATTTTTCTGCCTTGGCTATCTTCCATGGCTGCCGCATCTGCTACATAGAAAATGCCTTGTTGCGAACCAAAAATATCAGAAGTTAAGTCGGTAACGCCATCTTCATTCTGCAAATCTTCAATATCAACTCCCAATTCATTTAAAAGACGTGCCATCATAGGAATTCCATCAATAAAAGTAGATGAAATCAAGGGAATTCCAACATGCCCTTTCGAGTTTTTTCTGTCATTCCAAGCAGGTTCAATTCCACTTGTTCCCATCAATGAAAGTATGGGCGTTTCATCATTCAACCTGTCCTGAACATTTAAGGATTCGGTCAAGTCGTTTACAAAATTCTTATTTTTTTGAGGAAGAATCCCATAAGGGAAACTCACATAGACACGAGAGAGAACGGCAAAATCTTCAAACTTTTTATAAAGCGAAGAAGAGATAAATTGTGCTAATTCTTCTAGGCAATTAAACCCACCGCTTTTAGCTTCAATCTCTTTCTGTAGAGATTTTATATTTATAAAATTTAAATCTGCCATTGTTGGATTGTTAAAGTTTTTGCAAACGAACAAAAATATGCTTTAAGATTCTGAAAGTCAGTTTATTAAACCTGTTCCAAAGAAATTGAATTTTCAATTTGCTCTTTTCCACTACCAATATAATTAAAATGTTTTTCCTTATCAATTGTCCAAACAGAAATAGTCGCTAGTTTTGAATTTGAACCTAAATTGATAACTATGCCTAAATCTCTACTTCTACTATTATTCTTGTTTTCTGGCTTCCATTTAATTGCGCAAGAACTCGATTCTTTGCAAAAGCATTCTTTAAATGCAGTCGTGGTTACAGGCACTCGATTGGCACAGCAAAAGAGCAAAATCACTACTAATGTTTCTATCCTATCAAGAAAAGAACTCGAATCGGCAGGGCATACCAATGTACTTTCTGGATTGGCGAACAAAGTGCCAGGCTTGTTTATGAACTCCCGAAATATGATGGGCTTTGGAGTGGGACCAAATTCGGCTGGTTCAGTTACCATTCGGGGAGTTGGAAATTCAGATGGCAGAAACTCGCAAGTGCTGATTCTGATTGATGGACAGCCACAATTCATGGGACTTTTTGCCCACCCAATCAACGATGCTTACACCACTTCGGATGTGGAACAGGTTGAAATTGTAAAAGGCGCATCATCAGTTCTTTATGGCTCGAATGCCATGGGAGGAGCAATCAATTTAATTACCCGAAAGACCGAAACTGATGGTTTGCATGGAAATGGCTCACTTTCGTATGGTTCATATAACTCACTCCGAGCAAATGGACACGTTTCGTACAAAAAGCAAAAGAATAGCATTTTTGCGAGTGTGAATCGGGAGCACACAGATGGTTTCCGAAAGGACACAGATGATTCTTTCGATAACACAACTGCTTACCTAAAATTCCAGTCTGAAATCAGCAATAAGTTTACGGTTGGAGTGGATGGAAACTTGGCAGAAGCAAACTACAATGAACCTTTTGCGCTCGATCATGTCAACGCATCGGAAAATAGGAATTATTTGCGTGGAAGAACAGGCATTTCTGTCAGAAATACTTTTGAGAAATCCGAAGGTGCGCTGATGGCTTTCTACAATTGGGGCGAGCATGAGTTTTCTAGTGGATTTAATTCTACGGACTTCAACAGAGGAATTACTTTTTACCAAAACCTCAAGCTTTTTGCAGACAATATTATTACGGTTGGAGTGGATTACAAGCAGTTTGGTGGAGAGGCAAGCAATGAAAAAGCACTCTTTCCTATTCCCAATTTCGATACTGAGCAACAAGTTCAGGAGTTTGATGTGTATGGATTAGTCCAACACACTTTTGCAGATAAGATTTCGCTGAGTGCTGGCGGTAGAATTACCGATAATTCCCAGTTTGGAAGCCAGTTTGTGCCTAGCTTTGGTGCAAGCGTATTGTTCTCGGAAACAACCAATTTGAAACTTTCCGCATCGAAAGCTTTCCGAAGTCCTTCCATTGCAGATTTGTACTTTTTACCTACTTCCAACGGCAACCTCCAACCAGAAGAACTTTGGACTTACGAAGCAAGTGTGAGGCAATTACTTGCTGACAAAAAACTAGCTTTGGAATTAACTGTTTTTTGGATTGAGGCAGAAAATTTGCTTACACTCATTCCAAATACAACACCAGGTCCGCCCGAAACTCGCCAAAATGCAGGGGAGCTTACCAATAGAGGAATCGAATTTCAAGGGGAATATTTCTGCAAATCGAATTTGAGTTTTTCGCTTGGATACAGCTATTTGAATACTTCATCAGATTTGTTGTTTGCGCCCGAACACGAGATTAACTTTCAAACCAATTACCAATACAAAAAGCTCTCTACTGTTCTATCTTTCAAGCAAGTCTCAGGTTTGAACAACTCACTCAATCCAACCGAAACGGAAAGCTACTCACTCCTGAATCTCCGATTGGCTTACCAATTCAGCAAGTCTTTGAATGGATTTGTAGAAGGTGGAAACTTGACCGATACTTCTTATGAAATCATTGAAGCCGTTCCTTCGGTTGGGGCGAATGTGATGGTTGGTGTGAAAGCGAGGTTTTAAAATAGTGCTTTTTTTAGGAAAACTGATTTTCGAAAGAGTTCTTTTGGGAAGAAGAACCTACGGAAATGGCTTTCAGCAAATCAATTTACTCTTATTTCTGAAACTGTTTACTGAAACCTGATAACTGCTTTAATATCCTCCCTTAAATTTCCGCATAAACCATTCAAAACTTGCCAAAAGAATGAGTGCCACCATGAGCCAATGCAGGTTCATAAGTTCCTCAAACTCTTCTTGCGTGTGAATTATTTTGGGGAATTGGGCGGAAGTGAGTTGGGTGGAGAGTTGCGCCCAATTTTCGTAATCGTAGAACTGCCCTTCGCTTTGGTTGGCGAGGTTTCGGAGCAAGTTGAAATCTGCAGTTGTGTTCAACGCTTCCAACTCCAAGGCTTTGACTGTAAATTGCCCTGAATTCACTTCCGTTTTCCTTTCTATTTGTGTCGAAGCCACATATTTATAAACGCCTTGTTCCAAACCACTCACTTTATATTGCGAGTTTCCACTTCCGTTTACATAGGTGTAGGAATTCGACTCCCCAGCTTCGTTCGTGATTTTCAATTCTACTTTTTGTCCGAAAACTCGTTCGTAAATTTCATTATACACTTCGGTTTCAAAAGCGACTGATTCGGAATCGAAAAACTCATTGGAGATTGGATAAACTCGGAATCTGCGTTTGTCTTTCTTTGGTGGAAAGGTATTGGATTGTTTTGCCCACCAAATCGTCAAAAGCATTTTGGTTTTGATTGAGGGAATATTCGTGCAATCGCCATTTCCAAATGTTTTCGCCCAATAAAACCGCTTGCTTCATTCCATTTTTCTCGCCAATCATTAGCAAAGGCTTATCAGTTCCCACGCTTCCAACTTGCTGATAGAGAACCGTTTCCGCTCCTCCTTTCAAATTGAAATTACCAAAAGGAACGCTTACTGGCGGATATTTCGTGATGATGTCTTTGTTCTCGTCAGAAAAGGTAAATCGGTTGAATTGTGGGTTGAAAAGTGGCGTTACCAAATCTACTTGCCGACTAACCGAAGTGGAAACGACTTCATTGCGCTGGTTCAAAGCTCGTAGTTGGATTGCGTTCCTGCCACAAACCATATTGGCGTTTTCTTTGCCAAAAACTTATTCAGAATATCTGTGGAAATGTTGCTATTCGCTGGGATTTGGTGGAAAATGACCACGTCATATTTATCATCCAAATTGATTTTCTTTTGCGTATTCCAAGCGGAAAGTTGCGGAATATAGACATCGAACTGGTAATTTGTGTTTTTCTCTACCGCACTTTTAATGGCTTTAATATCGGGATGTGGCGCATTGGCAACCAACAAGATTTTCTCTTTCGCATCTAAAATATCAATATAGACATTCTTAATATTGTTCTTTTTGGTAAACTCTCCCGAAAGCGGAATTACCTGAATCACAAAGTGTTGCATTCCCTTTTTATCGGAACTCGCTAAGAAATCTACCGTTTGGAAACCAGCTGCAGATTTGAATTGGATATTTTTGGATTCTAACAAAACCCCATTTTTTGTTAGCCTGACTTGGGCGGATTTCCCTGCAAAACCTGTATTGTAAACTTCTGCCACAATGGGGAATTTGTTTCCCAAGTAAGCAATCTTGTTCGCATAAGCTGAACGCAAATTCAAATCTACCTGTGCAATCGTATCTCCCACTCCAACCGTATTGATTGGAATATTATACGGAACATAAGTTGGGGAAAAACCTTGGTTATAAATTCCATCGGAAACTAGTACAATACTCGCCAAATTCTTGTTTTCGTAGTTGGATTGAATGTTTCGGAGCATTCCGCTCAAATCTGTCATTCCTGCATCGAACTGCAAATTTGGCAAACTATCTGGCTGGATTGAGCGGTTGAAAGTTTGTATTTCCACTTCAAAATCCTTCTCTCGCAATTGATTTGAGAGTTTGGTTAACTTGGCTCGAATTCCATCGGAAATCTCCGTTCCTTTTACCAAAGGCAAAGATTGGGAATTATCTACTGCCAAAACCACAATCGGGTTCTCTGCCGTATTTTTCAAGATTTTTGTAAACGGCCCGAGAAGCAACAAACACAAAATAGTTACTAACAACCATCTCACTCCAAACAAAAGGCGATTGATATTTTTTGACCAAGTATATTTTTTACTATAAAGTAGGTAGGCATAACCCAATCCGACCAAAACAGCAGGAATGGCAAACCAAATGGAATATTCTGTGAGGAATTGGAACATGAAAATTTGTAAATGTGTGGATTTGCAAATGTGAAAATAGCAACTAAGTAGTGCTCGCTAAATATTTTCCTATTATAAGAACATCAAGTGTATAACCCTGTTCTTGGTTATCAAAGGCACAAGCGGACGCTTGCGCTATGGTTTTTTGTTGTTTTTGACGCTACTTACTTGCCACCATTCAAAATAGGAATTATTTAAGTACACCTACTTAATTGCTGTGAAGATAAACTTAACTTGCTACAGTTGGAAATGATTTTTTATAAATGAAAGTCAAATTCAAATCTCGCTTATAAACAGCATCATTTACTCATTCTCAAATTTGCTAATTTTCATCTTAACCCAAAGCTGTTTTCAAATCTCCTTTGGAAATGACCGCATCCAAATTGATGAGAATAATAAGACGTTTGTCCAATTTCACAATTCCTTTGATGTAACTCTGCTCGCTGGAGTTTTCTTGGATAATGCTTGGCGAGCGGTCAATGTTTTCCAAGGCTACAGAAAGCGTGTTGGGGACTTCTTTTACCAAAATCGCCATATTCAAATCTTCGCTATCGACCACTAATGTGTAATTTGAGTCGATAGTGGTTTTGTTCTGAACCAACTCGAACTTCTCTTCCAAGTCTATAATTGCCAAAATGCTCCCACGAATGTTGGCGACTCCTTTCACAAAACTTGGAGTAAGTGGCACTTTAGAAATGGGCGGAGTGGGAACTACTTCCTTGATTTTGTCAATCTCCAACGCATATTCCTCGCCAGCCAATTTGAATACAATTATCTGGGTGGTTGCGCCTATATTTTTTTTCTCTTTTACTTCTGCCATGAAAAATTAGTCTAAAGTCCTAAGTAAGCACGTTGTGCTATTTACTATTTTTGTATATTCCTATAAATGAGATTGTTAAGAACTCAAAATAGGAAAGTATTTAAGCTAGACTACTTATTAAGTCCAAAGTAGCGTGAAAAAGCCCTGCATGAAAATAGTATTCAAAAAGCCCAAAGCCATAAGATTCAAACTTACGACTTTGGACTTTGTACCAAAGACTATTTCTACTCTTTTAGTTTGAATTGTGAAATCCTTGTATTCAACTCCGTGGCAACTTCTGCCAAGTTTTCTGTTGTGTTGTTGATTTGGTCAACCGATACGTTCAATTCCACAGCGGAATCCAATACCATTGCGGTGCTTCTGGCAGTTTGGTCAGATACTGCCACAATCTTGGCAATATTCTCAACTACTTCGCCAATGGATTTCTGCTGATTTTCTGCCGACACAAGTACTTCCTTCGAGAAACTAAGTGTTTCCTGGCTCGAAATGGAAATGCTCTCGAATACATCTTGCGCTCTGTGAGTTGCTTCGTTTCCGTTGTTCACGTTCGATTTCATTCGCTCAATCGTAACTGAAGCGGAGGAAACATCTTTCTGAACATCCTTAATTACTCGGTCAATTCGGTTGGCAGAGTCTTTTGAATCTTCTGCCAGCTTTCTGATTTCCTCGGCAACTACTGCAAAACCTCGCCCGGCTTCTCCCGCCCTTGCCGCCTCAATGGCCGCATTCAATGCAAGCAAGTTAGTTTGTGCGGCAATTTCTGTAATTACGTTCAGCGTACTCGAAATTTCATCGGAACGTAAAGTCAGCGCATCAATAGAGGTAAAGGTCGAATCTGCCGAACTGGAAATTTCTGTCATGTTTTTTACCAGATTGGCAATAATCTCCATTCCGCTTTCACAACTTTTCATCCCTTTCTCTGCTGAAATGGTAATGAAGTTGGTTTTGGAACTCGTATCTCTTGCAGCGGTCATAATTCCCTGTACCAAAATAGAAGATTCTTCTGTTCTCAGAAGTTGATTCTCCATGTTGGTAGCAATTGCCTGAATCGCATCAATTACCGAGTTGGCATTAGTATTCATCTTCACAGATTTGTCAATCATTTCAGAAGATGCACCTTCGATTGTTACCGAAGTATCTTTGATTCTTAACAACAAAGTATTCAAACTTCCTAGTGCATTGTTCAACGCATTCGTCATATTCTGAACATCTCCTACGGCAATATCCGTGTACATATTGGTCAAATCTCCATCGGCAAGCGACTCAATCACTCGTCCCATTCCTATCAACGGTTGGGAAATAGAGGATAAAAGCTGATTGATTGCACCAGCCAACTCTTGCCAAGAGCCTCCGAACCCCTCGGTTTCCAAACGTTCGTTTAGCTTTCCTTCCTTACCTGCAAGCTGCACAACCCTATTTACTTCCTGCACAATTAGAGAGAGATTGTCTCTTAAAGAAACCGTACTTCTAATCATGTTGGCCGCATCTCCTTTGGGTTCAATGCCTTTCAAATCAAGTTCCGCATCGAAATCTCCCTCACTAAGTTGCCCAACAAATTTAGTAAGTGCAATAGAGGTTACTTTTGATTCGGTAACATCAGTCGCATATTTAATTACCTTGAAAGGATTTCCGTCATAATCCATAATCACATTGTAGGCGGCACGCAGCCAAACCTCCGAGCCATCTTTTCTGATTCGCCTAAAATCCCCTTCAATGGAATCACCCTTCGCAAAATTTTTCCAAAACTGCTTGTACTCTTCGGACTGGGCATATTCAGAATCAACCAGTTTTCTGTGGTGAACTCCTGCCAGTTCGTTTTCTGAATAACCAACTGCATGAAGGAAGTTCTGATTTGCAGTAATGATTGTTCCGTCTAACTCAAACTCGATGACCCCGTTTGTCAACTCAATCGCTTTTAGCTTACCACGGTTTTCAGAGTTTCTCGCTCTACGTTCCGTAATGTCCTGCATGTAAGCGGCAATCTTCACAACTTCCCCATCATAGTTTGTAATTGGGTTTAAAGAGCCTTCCATCCAAACCTCTTTCCCTTCTTTTGTAATGTGCTTGAAAGAATCGGTAATAATTTGGTTGGATTTCAATTGTTCGAGCAGGCTTTTGAAGTTTTCTTCCGAGACATCTTTGTGTACCAATATTGAATACAGGTTTTTTCCGACTATCTCATCTCCATAACCCAAACTTTCTTCATAGTCTTCATTAAGATCCAGAATATTCCCTTCCAAATCCAATTCCATTACAGCCATTGCACGGTCTAGTGCTGTTAGCTTACCCCGATTTTCTGAGTTTTGCTCTCTACGATTGGTGGCGTCTTGCGCAAAGAACATGATTTTATATACTTTGCCTTCCAAATCCAAGATGGGACTATAAACACCTTGTAGCCAAACTGTACTTCCGTCTTTGGCAATTCTTCGGAAGGTCTCAAACATGAAATCTCCACTCATTACTTTTTCTCGGAGTTCCTTGTATTCTGCTGATTTTGAATACTCTTTCGGGCAAATTTTCAGATGGTTCGTATCAATCAACTCCTCTCTTTCATAGCCCAATAAATCTGCTATGGTTTGGTTTACGTTCAGCAGTTTGCCTTCGGTGTCCATTTCAATGATACCACTGGCATTACCAATCGCATTCACAACTCCCTTTGCTTCTGCCTCCGCTTCTTTTCTATCGGTAATGTCGGTATAGATTCCGTAATTTACGTTTCCATCATCTCTGAAGTTCTACTATGGAAGCCATACGAACCCATTTTACCTTGCCATCTGCCAATACTATTCTAAATTCCAAATCAACTTCAAGTACTTGTGTTTCCACATTTTTTTTGTACTGCTCCATCAGCCATTCGTGATCAGCAGGATGAACCATTTGAATCACTTTGCTAGCATCTTCCTCTATTTCCTCCTTCGATATTCCGAAAAGTTCTTGTGCATAAGGACTCATGTATTCGAATTCCTGTGAACCCCAATCACGAGTTACGAGCTTGAAAATCGCTCCTGGAACGGCACGAGTTACTTGGCGGAATTGACGTTCCGAAACTTCAAGTTCTACTTTGGCTCTTTTCCTGTCTTCCGCTTCAAATGCCAACGTACTTGCATCGGCAATGGATTGAGCAAATTCTATTTCCTCCTCTTTCCAATTTCTAGATTGACCGATGTTTTCACAACATAAAATCCCTATTATATCTCCTCTAAATTTAATTGGGATATTTAAAGTGGCAACTATATTGTTGGGTTTCAGATAGCTTTCTTGCAACGTAGCAAAGACATTGCTGTTCTTTGTGTTGTTGGCAACAATTGGCTTCCCTTTCTCTAGTTCCGAGAAATAAGCAGGATGATTGCTCCTGCTGAGTTTGTACTCTTTCTGGGAATTACCTCCCGATTTCAATTGGGCGACTTCTTTGGTAACCAACTCATTCTTGTTTTGCTCGAAAGTCCAGAAACTCACTCTGCCAGTTTCCAAGGCCATTGTAGTAGATCTAGCAATTCCTTTCAATGCGCTATTCAAATTGAGTTCACGCTCATCGTATTGGGTCAGCGTTTCAAGTATTTCGTTCTGTTTCTGAACTCGAACTTGTCCTTTTTTACGACTGGTTACATCGCGAATGATTCCATAATCTCCAAAATTCTCACTATTGTCATCGTTTTTCGCTTCTAGTCTTACCCATTTATACACATTGGATGGCGTGATAATTCTGAATTCCAACTCCCAGTCTTCACGGGTTTTTACTGCTTTTTCTAATTGCTCATAAACTATTGGCAAATCGTCTGGGTGAATCATTAGCCCATAGATAATCTATGTCATCTACAAAGTTCTGTGCAGGAGTCTCGAAAAGCTCATTTGAATATTCACTTACATAAGTAAATGTAGGATTTGAACCTGCATCGGTTTCCAATTTGAAAAGCATTCCTGGAGTCGCTCCCGTGATTTGTCGGAAGTTTTGCTCACTTTTCTCAACGGCTTCCCGTGCCTTTTTGCGCTCGGTAACATCTCGAATGGTAAACTGCATTACAGGAACTTCCCCACGCATCTCTACCAAAACTCCATTGATTTCAACGTCAATTAGATTTCCACCTCTATTTGTAAATTGCCAAGAGAAAAATACCTCTCCTTTTTCAATTACTTCTTCTATAAGTGGCTGAATACTCTCTGCTGAAACAGAGCCATCTGCCTGAAATTTTGGCGAATGGTCTATTGGGCTTTTACCTATTACTTCTTCTTCGCTTTCCGCTCCAATTATATCTAAATATGCCTGATTAGTATCTACAAATTTATCTCCTTCCATAACCACAAGCCCGTCTTGCGATAAATCAAAAATCTTCTGCACAAAATCAGCACTTCTTTTAAGTTCTTTTTGTTGCTCATACAGCTCCGTAATGTTTTGCAATACTCCGATTGCAAAAGTAGGCTTACCCTCATCGTCTCTAGCAGTAATTTTGGTACTTAATGCTACTCTCAACCTATTTCCATCTGTAGTAATTATATCGTGTTCGAAAGCTGACTCGCCTTTTTCTACTAGTTTGGCAAGTGCGCTATCCAGTTCGCTTCTATCTTCTTCGGCCGCTAAATTTCTATAGTAGTTATAGTCCAGTTTCTCATCCTTATCTACCTTAAGCATTTCGTGCATTTTATCACTCCAGCTTAATTCCAAAGTACTCATGTCTATGCCGAAATCGCCTACTAATGCGAGATTTTGTGCGATGTTTGCTCTATTATTGGCATCTGATAACTGAGCTTGTTGTTCCTTCTGTTTTTCGAAGGCCTCTTGCAAATCTTGCTCACGCTCTTTCTGCTCGGTAATGTCTGACTCAACCGCTAAGAAATTCAGAACTTCGCCATCTTCTCCCAAAACTGGGGTTACATTCAGTCCTAACCAATAAGGTCTGCCATGTTTTCCATAGTTGAGAATTTCTTCATAGAAAGATTCTTTGTTGGCCAGCTTCTCTCTAATCCGAGTAACAGTTTCTTGGTCGGTGTCGGGACCTTGGAGGAATGTGCCAGGTTTCATGCCAATTACCTCATCGGCTGGGTATTCGGTAATATCCGTAAATGCCTGATTTACATATTCGATTTCCCCTTTTGCATTTGTGATGATTACTGCATTGTTTGTGCTGTTGGCAACCATCGCCAATCTTACCAACTCTTTTTCTCCTTTTTTCCTTTCTGTGATATCGTAGGCATATTTCACTACTTTAAGCAAATCTCCCTCATCATTTTTGATAGGGTTGTAGGTTGCCCTGAACCAAACCCTTTCCCCGTTTTTGCCAATTCGCTGAAATTCCCCTTCAACAAACTCCCCACGATTCAGCATCTGCCAAAACTCTTTGTATTCTTCGGATTGTGCATATTCTTCACTCGCAAAAATCTTGTGATGCTTGCCTTTTACTTCTTCCAAGCTATATCCTAAAGAATTAAGGAAAATATCATTTGCCGTAATAATTGTGCCGTCCAAGTTGAATTCAATTACACCAGTAGAACTTTGAATGGCTCGAATTCTACCACGGTTTTCGGCATTTCGAGTTCTTCTATCGGTCACATCAGTAGCAAATTTTACCACTTTCAACACGTTTCCATCCTCATCCAGAATTGGATTGTAGGTTGCCTGTAGCCAAATCTCTTTTCCGCCCTTTCCAACTCTTTTGTAAACACCTTCATCGAATTCTCCTTTGCCTAGCTTGTTCCAGAATTCTTTGTATTCTTCGGATTGTGCATATTCTGATTCACACATAAAGCTATGATGCTTTCCGTAGAGTTCCTCTGCCGAATAACCTAAGGCTTTCAAAAATCCAGCATCAGAATCAAGAATTTTACCATCAGGCGAGAATTCAATTACGAAGTTGGATTTTCCGATTGCATTCAACAACGATTTTGTTTCTTTGGTCTGCAATCCTAACGCAACCTCTTTGTTTTTTTCTTCAGTGATATCGTAAGCATATTTCACTATTTTCAATATTTCGCCTTCGTCATTCTCAATTGGCGAATAAGTTGCCTTGAACCAAACCGTTTCTCCGTTCTTGCCCAATCGCTGAAACTCTCCTTCAATGAACTCCCCACGATTTAGCTTCTGCCAAAATTCCTTGTACTCTTCGGATTGTGCATATTCCTCACTGGCAAAAATCTTGTGTTGTTTTCCTTGAACCTCTTCCAAACTGTAGCCCAAAGATTTGAGGAAAATATCATTTGCCTTAATAATTGTTCCATCAAGCCTGAACTCAATGACACCCGTAGAACTTTCAATAGCTCGGAGTTTACCACGGTTTTCGGCATTCCGAGTTCTTCTTTCGGTTACATCGGTAGCGAATTTCACTATTTTTTCTACCTTCCCATTTTCATCTCTAATTGGATTATAGGTTGCTTGGAGCCAAATTTCTTTGCCGTCTATCCCAATTCTTTTGTAAACACCTTCATCGAATTCTCCATTACCTAGCTTTTCCCAGAATTGCCTATAATCTTCTGATTTTGCGTATTCAGGCTCACACAGAAAGCTATGGTGCTTTCCAACAAGTTCGTCTGCCGAATAACCTAAAGCTTTTGAAAATCCTTTATCTGAATCAATGATATTGCCATCGGGCGTAAACTCAATCACGAAGTTGGATTTTTCAATCGCACTCAACAGTGAGTCGGTTTCTTTTTGCTGCAATCCTAAGGCAACCTCTTTCTTCTTTTCTTCTGTGATATCGTAAGCATACTTTACTACTTTCAATATTTTGCCTTCATCATTCTTTATTGGATTGTAAGTGGCACGAAACCATACTTCCCTTCCGTCTTTCGACTTTCTTGGGAATTCGCCTTCTACAAATGCTCCTCTATTAAGTTTCTGCCAAAATTCTTTATATTCATTAGATGCCGCATATTCTGGGCTGGCAAATATTTCATGATGTTTTCCTTCTACTTCCTCTTTGGAGTAACCTAGCGATTTCAGAAAAATATCATTCGCTGTAATGATTGTGCCATCCAAATTGAACTCGATTACTCCTGTGGAGCTTTCAATGGCTCGGAGTTTGCCACGGTTTTCAGCATTTCTCTCTCTTCGTTCAGTTACATCAGTCGCAAATTTCACGATTTTGATAACTTTCCCAGTATTGTCTTGAATGGGATTGTAGGTGGCTTGTAGCCAAATCTCCTGATTGTCCTTCCCGTATCTCTTGTAAACTCCTTCATCGAAAAGACCTTGGTTCAGTTTCTCCCAAAACCGTTTGTATTCTTTTGAATTGGCATAAGTGGAATCGCAAAGTACTCGGTGGTGCTTCCCAATTACTTCAGCTTCATCGTAGCCAAATGTCTCCAAAAATCCTCTGTTGGCACTCATGATATTGCCTTGTGGAGAGAATTCAATCAGGAAATTAGATGTGCCGATGGAATGAACCAAAGCATCTGTTTCTCTTTTTTGCTCTTCCAATTCTTTCTCACGTTCTTTCTGCTCGGTAATGTCAGATTCAACGGCAATGAAGTTTGCCAATTTGCCCGCCTCATCAAAAATTGGAGTGATGTTCAGCGAGAGCCAATACTCCTCTCCATCCTTTCCGTAGTTCAAAATTTCTTCGTAAAAAGATACTTTTTGAGAAAGTTTTTGGCGGATTCTATCTACGGTTTTTGGGTCGGTGTCTTTCCCTTGGAGGAAACTTCCTGGCTTTTTGCCAATCACTTCTGATTCGGAATAGCCCGTGATTTTAGTGAATCCTTTATTTACGTATTCTATCTCACCAGAAGGAGCTGTGATGATAATTGCGTTTTCCGTATTGTCGGCAACCAGCGAAAGTTGTTGGAGTTCTTTTTGGAAATTGCCTGAGGAAACTCCAACCGTAGCCACCTCTGTTTCAATGAAATAAGTGAAAGTCAGTTCCCCGTTTGGCTGGGCGTGGCTTTCTGTTATTCTTGCCTTCACGGAAGTTCCGTCAGGTCGGGTAATTTTGCCCAACTCGGCATCAAGAATCTCGTCTGCTTTTTTACCTATCAACTCGCTATTCCACAAGCCTTGGCTCGCTTTGTTGGCGAAGTTGATAACCCCTTCCGAATCGGCAACAATTATCGGGTTCGGAAAGCCGTTGAAAATGGATTGGCAATCGGCATAGTTCGATGAACCATTGTTTCGATGCTCTTCGTTTCCATTGCTGTACCCATTTCCATTTCCATTGGAATTGTTGTCGGGAATGAGTTTGTCTCGTTTTATATTTTCTCCTAAAGCCATAAGTGCAAGTGAAAAATAGTAGAATAATAAAATAGCAAAGAAAGTAAGGTGCTGGATTTCTACATACTATAAGAAATGTAAATACTTACCTTCTCCTGCTATTTACTATTATATAAGTGTTTAATCTTTTGGTTGGATTTGGGGGAATTCATGGCACTTCAACATTTGCGCCAAAAGCAGAATCCCTAGAAATCCAATAAAAATAGTGTATTTTTTGGATTTCTAGGGAATTATGTATGTTAATATATCAGATTGTACTAATTGAGTACAAGTACAAAATAGAAATATAGTAAAGAAGTGAAGTGAAAATCGGAACATCAATGCTTGGTAGTGTGAATTTGGTTCGAGCGTGGACGCTCGAACCAGCGTGACACGCTGGCGCAGGTTCTTTCTGGGGGCGCAATCGCCAACCTGTGCCGAAAATGGAAATCAGTCTTTGACTGGGGCGCATCGGTCGGGTCACGCTGACTGAAGTTTTAGTTGCTTAAGTTGACAGCATTGAGCGTCCGCTTGTGCCGAAATATCCAAAAGTAGCCTTACATATTGCACACTACCGGGAATTTTACTGTATTTTCAACTTTTTACTTTGCTATTCTACTATTTTTCTATCTTGCTACTTGCCTACATCGTCAACTGCTTCTTCATTTTTTCGGAGTCTTTTATCAATTCTATCAATTGTAACAATCCGTTGCTGTCTTCATTGTCAAATTTCAGACTGAATATAGATTTCAGCTTGCCATCCTCTCCTTCCATAGTAAAAGTGGCATCTGCTATTGTGTTCTTTATATTTTCGTAAAGCGGCCCGTACTGCTGTTTTTGGTCTGTGCTCATGGCATTTATTGCTTCATCCACATTTATATACATACTCATTGGGTTTGCCTTTGCCATGTCATTGACCCAACCGCCATTGTCTATCAAGTTCGTAAATGTTTCCTTCTCTGTGCTGATAATCAACATGTTATCTTGCAAGCTTGCGAAAGCATCGTTCCCCATTGAAAGGGCAGAATTGAGTCGGAAATATTCTCCATCTTCGGCAATTATGCCACTTTTTCGCATTCCCAGCATCATTTTCTTCATTTTGGATTCATCCACACCCAAGGCCAATAATACTTTTGGAGACGATGTTTCCACCACCTTCACTATATCGGTCATGTTGAATTCCTCATCCATTTCTTGGGTAACAATCTCCTTCTTTACCGTTTTTATGCCCGTTGCGCCCAAGAATAAGCTCCCGTCTATTGAGCTGAAAAACTCCTCTTCCGTCATTTGCATTCCCATCAGAAAACCAGCCAATTGCTGTTTTGTCATTTCGTCTTTCATCAAAAGGTTTCTGAGATTATCTACATCGAATCGGAAGTTGGCGAATCCCAAAGTGCCTTCTACGCTGAACATATTTAACACTTCCGTCAACCTCACATCTTCTGTCAGTCTGGAAACCACATTCTCTTTCCCTTTCATGGCATAGGAAGTGGTGGTTGCTTTTATTTCTCCATCGTCAAAATCCAAGCCTCCCGTAATGTGGGAAACCCAATTGTCTTGCAGGGCAATATTGAAGTTGGTATTTTCAGATGATTTGACCATTTCATCTAATTGCTTCATGTTCAAATAGAAGCCTACATCTGGCGCATCTTTCAGCAACTCCGTCATTTTTTGGTTGGAGGAAATCGAGTTGTCAGCCTTGTTGCTGAAAATTTTCTTCAATTCTTCTGTTGGATTGAGTTCCGCTGATTTCTCTGTAAAACAGACCGCTAACACTTTATCTGTCCAGCCGAAAGCCATTCCTTTCTCTTTGTTATATCTGAATTTGTAGTCTTTTCCAGATTCTGTCTTCCCTTTCAAATCTGATGGCGGATTATCCTCCAAAATGGCCTCAAACTCTTTCACATCGGAAAGCCTAAGCAATGCCACAACTTGCGCAGGTTTGCCTTCATAGTAATCGTTCGGAATATACATGAAAGCATCTGCCAACACATCAATTCCAATTTTGGAAGGGTCTTTCATGATTTTCTTCCATTTCTGGTCGTCCGTCTCCACAGGCTTCTCGTCTCCGCTTTCAGCAGAATCGCTTCCTTTCAGCGCATCGGTAATGCTAATTTCCCCCAGCTTATCGAAGAGGACTTTTTGGGCAATACTGCTGGTGTTAATCACTCCAACCGCCATTGCCGTTGTCGGGAATTTTGTTGGAGAGCGATTCCGATTTGTCTTTGCAAGAAGTAAATACCACCAAAAGCAACAAAGCAAGAGGTTGGATTTTGTTGAATGACATTATTTTCATGATTCGATTTTTATAGTTTCAACTAGCTGTTTTGATAATCAACTCTGTAAAAATAGCAAAAGCAAGCTACTTTCATAAAGTAGCTTGCTTCAAATCTCAAATTGTTAGTGATTGCAAGTGTTATTTCTTTGAATCTCTCATCCTTTTCAATCCATATCCAACTCCTGCGGCCAACAAGAAACCGACTCCGCCATCAATGGGAATTGGGTTGGGCGGAGGTGGCGGAGCAAACGGAACTGGGTCAATTTTCTTTGCCGAATAGTCGGGCAAGTTTGGATTGTAATTTTTACTGTCTTGGGCGGAGAGCAAGCCGAAGCCAAGTAGTAAGAAAAATGTTAAGTATGTTTTTTTCATTTTGGTTGGATTTGTTTAATGTAGGGACGTTGCATGCAACGTCCTTACGACACGCAATGTCCTTGAGATACGCAACATCCTTACATCTGATTTTGATAAGATAAAAACACCTCGGGGATGGTTGAAAACCTCCCCGATGGTGTAAGATTTATTTCCCCACATAAACCTTCCTCGCCAAAATCCCCTTCGCATTCTCCACCTTCACAATGAAAATACCGCTTTTGGGCAGTTCAAGGCTTGTTTGGAGTTTGCTTTGGTTGGATTGAGCTAAAATCAGCCTTCCCTGCAAATCGTAAATGGCAATGTTGGATTTTGCAGATTCCAAGTCCGAGAAGTTGATTTGGATTCGGTTGGAGTGCGAGAATATGGAAACTCCCGTCTCTGCCAAATCACTTGAAATCGAAGTAACTTTCTCGCCAACAAATCGCAACGTGAATCTGTCCGAATGGTCTCCTGTTGGAAGCTCCACAGAATAGCTTTCCTTGGTAATATCCACCAATTTGTTGGTCTGCAAATCGTGGAGGAAAATTGCCTGATTCTCCAAATATTCCGATTTATCAAGTGCGAAAGTGAATTTACCCGATTGTTTGGCTTCAATACCCAATTCCACAATTCTGCCTTCATCCAATGTTGGCAAGCCTTGGATGGCGAGTTTCTCGGAATCAACGCCTTTCTCGAAATCCGTAACAGGCATGTAGAAAGACAGCGTCTCGCTCTCGCTTCTTTTCTTACCATCGAAAATATCCGATTTCTCGTCTGCATTCTCGGCAAAGGCAATCAGGATTTGGTTGCTTGCTCCATCTTCATGCTTGGCAGAAAGCCAAAGTCTTTGCATCTCGCCTTTGGTGCGGAAAAAGACGTTGTTGGTAGCGGAACGATGACTGTTAGAGAAAGTAATGTTCGCATTGTTCAAAGCCTCCACAAAAAAGCCTTGGCCCGAAGCCACCACCGCATCGCCAGTAGTTGAACCTGCTCCTCCGACAGTTGTGCTGGTTGAACCTGCACTCGTCATAGTAGCGTAATCCGCATCGGTAGCTCCCACATCGTCTCCATCGGAATCCCACAGATAGATTGCCGTACCGATGTTTGCCGAGTTGCTCGTGTAGAAACTCTGGAAATCGAGCCCAGAAGGGTAGGGATTGCCCACCAAATTCCAATCGTCATCATCCGTTCCGCCTGTGCCGACTATGGTAATTGCTTTGGTAATATCTCCCGAATTGAAGCCAGCATTGCTCGTGAAAATTCGGGTAATTGTGCCGCTATTTCCGTTGCCCGTGGCAATAAATCCATCGCCCGCACCAAGCACCGTGGCAGTCGGTAGTGCAGTCCAACCTTGGGAAGCCACATCGAAAGAATAGAAGTTTGTGCCATTGGTAGCAAAAACATCCGCCACTGTCTCGCCAATTACTGGGCTAGAAAAATAGTTGTAAACTAAGATTGATTTGTCTGCCAAACGCTCGACTGTGTATGTTCCTGCTCCCGTATTGCTTGGTGTAGCTTTAGTTTGAACCAATGCGCCATTGTTCTGCACTAATATTGTACCTGAGTTAGCCAAGTCGCCAGCCAATTCCACTTTGTCTCCATCGGCAATAGTGAGCGTGAAAGTTGGCTCTATTGTAAGTGTGCCGGCAATGATGTCTCCATCTGCATTAGAATCGAAATCATCTTTGATTTGGGCAAAGTCTTCGACAATCGGCCCACTGACGTTAGACCAGGCATCGCTTTCAAAAACGATGAGTCGATGATTCTCAAAATAATTGATATTGCCAAACCTCTCCCCCACAAAGGCGTCCAAGTCGCCATCCCCATCCAAATCCGCAAAAGTGGGAGAAGAACCAAACCCTACATCACTCAACCCGAAAGGGCTTGCCGGGGCAGACAAAGAGAAAGCAGGGACATTGCTACTTCCCGTGTTCTCGAAGTAGTTGATATTTCCATTATTTTCCCCCACAAAGGCATCCAAGTCGCCATCCCCATCCAAATCGGCAAAACTAGGTTTGGATTCGACCCCTATATCAGCAAGGCCAAAGGGGACTGTAGAGGCAGAGAGGGAAAAGGCGGGCGCATTGCTCGTGCCCGTATTCTCAAAGTAGTTGATATTGCCAACATTCTCCCCCACAAAGGCATCCAAGTCGCCATCACCATCCAAATCGGCAAAAACAGGAGAGGAATAAGTTCCTATATCAGTAAGCCCAAAGGGCTCTGTAGAGGCAGATAGGGAGAAGGCGGGCGCATTGCTCGTACCCGTATTCTCAAAGTAGTTGGTATTGCCATTCTGCTCCCCCACAAAGGCATCCAAGTCGCCATCCCCATCCAAATCGGCAAAAGTAGGGACGGAAAGGAATCCTATATCAGTAAGGCCAAAGGGACTTGCCAAGGTAGATAGGGAGAAGGCGGGTGCATTGTTAGTACCCGTATTCTCAAAGTAGTTGATATTGCCAACATTCTCCCCCACAAAGGCATCCAAGTCGCCATCCCCATCCAAATCGGCAAAAGTAGGGGCGGAAGTGAATCCTACATCAGTCAAGCCGAAGGGATTATCTGATACGGTGGCAAAACTAAAGTCAAAGGCTACACCCGTATTCTCGAAGTATTTGATGTTGCCATTGAATTCCCCCACGAAGGCGTCCAGGTCTCCATCCCCATCCAAGTCGGCAAAGGTGGGGGAGGAATTAGATCCCACGTCCGAGAAGCCGAAGGGGTTGTTCGAGACGGCCGCAAAGGCAGGCGTATTGCTGTCGCCCGTGTTCTCGAAGTACTTGATATCGCCATACTCTTCCCCCACGAAGGCGTCCAGGTCTCCATCCCCGTCCAAGTCCGCAAAGCTGGGGGAGGAAACAAAGCCCACGTCCGTGAAGCCGAAAGGGTTGTCCGAGACGGCCGCAAAAGCAGGCGTATTGCTGTCTCCCGTGTTCTCGAAGTATTTAATGTTGCCATAATTGTGCCCCACGAAGGCGTCCAGGTCTCCATCCCCGTCCAAGTCCGCAAAGCTAGGGGAGGAAACAAAGCCCACGTCTGAGAGACCGAAGGGGCTTGCCGAGGCAGACAAAGAGAATGCAGGCGTATTACTTTCGCCCGTGTTCTCGAAGTACTTGATATTGCCATTGATTTCCCCCACAAAGGCATCCAAGTCGCCATCGCCATCCAAATCCGCAAAGCTGGGGGATGATCTATTGCCCACGTCTGAGAGACCGAAGGGGCTTGCCGATGTGGACAAAGAGAATGCAGGCGTATTGCTGTCTCCCGTGTTCTCGAAGTATTTGATGTTGCGATTATTTTCCCCCACAAAGGCGTCCAAGTCGCCATCGCCATCCAAATCGGCAAAGGTGGGGGCGGAAAGAAAGCCCACGTCCGTGAAGCCGAAGGGGTTGTCCGAGACGGTCGCAAAGGCAGGCACTTTTGTTTTATTCTGCGCTTCTGCCTCTGAAAAATTACCCAACAATAAAGCACCAACCGCCAAGCCTTTGCCTGCCAGCTTGAGTAGGTGTTGCAACCGCCCCAAATTGTTTCTAAATTTGAGTAGGCGCTGTTGCAGTCGGTGCAACTTTCGTCCACCCAGCTTCTCTTCGCTTTGGAGTTTGCGCTCAAAACGCAGGCTGAATTTCTGGTGCTTCCGCAATACACGCTGGTATTGTTTTTCTAATAGGGTCTGGTTCATAGTTCTTTGTTTGAAAGTTTACACTATTTTATGTTTGAATCTTGAATGCACAGTAAAACTTCCTAAACCTGAACAAACGGAACTGGCATCATCAGATATTCAAACTTAAAATATACTTCCACTCATTTCATAGACCTGTCGGTAGAATTCTGAAGTAAGTTCATGAACGGCTGATATTTGTTCATGAAACAAAAACTGATGGGGCTTTCTTCGGCAAAATCCGAGATTCTCAAAATCTCGGATTTTGCTATTACTAAAGACAGTATTTGAAGGATTCATTTCCGTAAATTCCTCTTCCCAGAGGAGTGCAAAAAGACACAAGAATCTTGCTTCTTGTAGAAAATTTCGGTTGTAAAGATGAAACCATGAGATATGTTGGACTTTATAGATTTAGCTCTTCCAGAACGAGTTTGTTAGAATCGCTCTGGAAGAGTGAGGTACAGGAGTGCGGTCTGAATGTACGGAGTTTGGTAAAGATTGCATTTTGTTCTTCTGGGAAGAAGAACCTACAAAACATTTTTGCTAACCATCGGGAAGGTCTGCGACCGTTCCACGATGGACATCCTCAAGGTTCTTGTTAAACCGTAGGGACGTTGCGTGCAACGTCCTTACATTAAACGTCCCTACATGACATTCTCCTTCATCATCTCCTCAAACAAATTCTCCAACTCCTTCACTTTCCCGCTTCCATCAAACAAAGAGTTATTCTGTTGGAGTAGTTTCTTTTTCAAGCCTTTTAGCTGTTCGGGTTGGTTGGCGAGTTCGATTTGTCTTTGCAAGAAGTAAATACCACCAAAAGCAACAAAGCAAGAGGTTGGATTTTGTTGAATGACATTATTTTCATGATTCGATTTTTATAGTTTCAACTAGCTGTTTTGATAATCAACTCTGTAAAAATAGCAAAAGCAAGCTACTTTCATAAAGTAGCTTGCTTCATATTTCAAATTATCTGGTTGAATGACCTTATTATTTCCTCCTCATCCTTTTCAGCCCATATCCAACACCAGCCACCAACAAAAATCCCACTCCGCCATCAATCGGGATTGCGGGAGTTGGAAAACCGCCAGGAGGTCCGTAAACGATTGGCGTAGCACCACCTTTTGACGAACCAGAATAGTCTTGGATTTGGTAATCTCCCGACTGAAGGGAAGATGAACCCGAATTTGAGGAACTGGGAACGAGATGACCTCCATTTTTGATAATGACTTTCTTCTTGTCATCATCATCAATACTGTAAGTCGTGCCGTCAGGTTTCGTCTGCGCAAATGCCACCGAGCAGAGGAAGAAGCTGAAAAGGGAAATATATATTTTTTTCATTGTTTTTATGTTTAGGGCAGAGCCGTTGTAAGGCGATTATGCTGTTAAATAATTAGATTCCGAGGTTTTTCTTCCAAGAAGAACAAACACAGTTGGTTTATTCCTCTCGGAAGAGGAACCTACAGTTTGATTTTTTTACTCACAACCCCTTTCGCATTGCTTACTCTCACAATGAAAATACCGCTGTTTGGCAACTCCAAAATTGGGTTCAGTTCATTTTGGTTGGATGGGGTGCGAACCGCTGAGTAACAACTAGCTTTCCAGACAAATCGAAAACTTCAATCTCTGCCTTTGCCGACTGCGCATCTGCAAAATGCAAATAGATTCGGTTGGAGTTTGCCCAAATCGAAACGCCTTTGCTTTGCAGGTCTTCCGCAATACTGGTTACTTTCGATATTTTGAAGTGGAGCAGGAATCGGTCTGCCACAAAGTCGCCATTATTCAAGTTGAAAGTGATGGATTCATTCGTTGTGAGTTCCGTCATTGCGCCAGTCAGCATGTCTTCCAAAATGATTTCCGCTCCGAGTGGGAAATCTCTCAACTCGGTCAGTTTCAAAGTGTAACTGTCCGTTTTGGAAGCGTGAATTTGGAGTGGAATTGTGGTCAGTTCCTCGCCCAAAGTCTTTCTCGCATCCATCATCAGATAACTGTCATCTTCCGCTCCATAGCTCATAATGCTTGGGAATCCATTCCCATTCAATACCACTTTATGCGCATCGAAAAGTGCATCTGCCTTATTGGTGGCTTCTTGGGCAAACATGCCTACCCATTCGTCTGCTTTATTGGGTTCTGAATTGGGCGAAAGCTCCAGTCGAATCACGCCTTCCAAATCGACTCCATCAGTAGTTTTATAGAAAGTGGGATTTGTGAAAGTCGTGAGCCTTTGGGAGTTGCGGAATTGGAAATCCTGACTCACGCCAGCAGTCCCTTGTCTCCTGACAAAAAAGCCCTGCATGGAGGCAATGTCTTTCGTGCCACCATTCACGCCTAAGTCTGTTGAGGCATTGAAGCCAGAATACGTTCCCGTATATGTCCCCGAAGCGGAGAAGCTATAAAAAGTAGCTTCAAAGTTTGCCTGATTATTGGCATTATTATCCCAAGCCTCATTCCAATCAAGTGGCGAAGCATACGGATTGCCCAATAAGTGCCAGCCCGAGTTGGTCTCTGCCCCGAATGAGCAGGAAGGATTCACAGCTCCCGCGTTCAGCGTTCCCGTGAAACTCACCGTTCCGCCTGGCGCAATATTGGTTGTGAAACCTCTGCGTGCAGTCAGGGCATTGGTGGAAGCGGTTGGCACATTCCAGCCTTTCTCGAAGGCTTGGGTAGTAGTGTTTGTGCTTGCCACTCTCGCTTCATCATAGAGGAAGAAGTTGGGGAATGGAGTGATTCCCACCGTGGAATAATCTGCATTCCATGCGGCTGCTTGGGAAATCTCCAAAGTGAAACCGCTTGTAGCTGAGAAATCTGCCACAGTCTTGCCCGAAACAGGCACACCAAACGCCCGATAGCCCGCATTGGCATTATCGGCAGTATTCAGGAACCTTTGCACTTCTACATCGCCAGAAACCGAACCGCCATTATTGACCACCATGCCCGTTCCGCTGGCATCTGATTTGATGATGAGGTTGCCGCCACTGTTTACTGCACCGCTCTGTAAATTGAGCAAGCCTGTAATGTTGGTAGCAGAATTGAGTGTTACGCCAGCCGCATTGTTCACTACCAAGTTGGAGAAACTGTTATCTCCAGAAATAGCCTGAGCAGATGAGCCATTGAGCGTGAATGTACCGCCTGTTTGGGTAAAGGCATTGCCATTGTTGATTAAATTCTCTTTCAACTCAATTGAGCCTGTGGTCATGCTTAGCGTGTGCCCCGAATTAACTATGAGCCTTTTAGCCGTGATGTCCCCATCGGTGTTTACATCAAAATCATCTTTGAGCTGGGCAAAATCCGTGGCGATTGGCCCTGTACTATTGGTCCACAAAGCACTTTCAAAAATAATCAGTCGAGTATTCTCAAAGTAGTTGATATTGCCCTCAAACTCCCCCACAAAGGCATCCAAGTCGCCATCCCCATCCAAATCGGTAAAAGTAGGGGTGGAAAGATTTCCTATATCAGTAAAGCCAAAAGGTTCTGTAGAGGTAGATAGGGAGAAGGCGGGCAGATTATTAGTACCCGTATTCTCAAAGTAGTTGGTATTGCCATTCTGCTCCCCCACAAAGGCATCCAAGTCGCCATCCCCATCCAAATCGGCAAAAGTAGGGACGGAATATGACGTTACATTAGTAAGACCAAAGGGATTTGCCAAGGTAGATAGGGAGAAGGCGGGCGCATTATTACTACCCGTGTTTTCGAAGTAGTTGATGTTGCCATCACGTTCCCCCACAAAGGCATCCAAGTCGCCATCGCCATCCAAATCGGCAAAGCTGGGAGAAGAAATGAATCCTACATCGGTCAGCCCGAAAGGGCTTGCCGAGGCAGACAAAGAGAAAGCAGGGGCATTGCTACTTCCCGTGTTCTCGAAGTAATTGATATTGCCATCATACTCCCCCAAAAAAGCATCCAAGTCGCCATCCCCATCCAAATCGGCAAAAGTAGGGGAGGCAAGGAGGCCTATATTAGTAAGGCCAAAGGGGCTTGCCAAGGTAGATAGGGAGAAGGCAGGCGAATTGCTCGTACCCGTATTCTCAAAGTACTTGATATTGCCAAGAAGCTCCCCCACAAAGGCATCCAAGTCGCCATCGCCATCCAAATCCGCAAAACTGGGGGCGGATCCATTGCCCACGTTCGTGAAGCTGAAGGGGTTGTCGGAGACGGTGGCCAAACTGAAATCTAAAGACGTACCCATATTCTCAAAGTAGTTGACATTGCCATCATTCTCCCCTACAAAGGCATCCAAGTCGCCATCCCCGTCCAAATCGGCAAAAGTAGGAGTGGAACTGAACCCTATATCAGAAAGACCAAAGGGACTTGCCAAGGTAGATAGGGAGAAGGCGGGCGCATTGTTAGTACCCGTATTCTCAAAGTAGTTGATATTGCCCTCAAACTCCCCCACAAAGGCATCCAAGTCGCCATCCCCATCCAAATCGGTAAAAGTAGGGGTGGAAAGATTTCCTATATCAGTAAAGCCAAAAGGTTCTGTAGAGGTAGATAGGGAGAAGGCGGGCGAATTGCTCGTGCCCGTATTCTCAAAGTACTTGATATTACCATACCTTTCCCCCACAAAGGCATCCAAGTCGCCATCCCCATCCAAATCGGCAAAACTGGGGGCGGAATTGAACCCTATATCAGAAAGACCAAAGGGACTTGCCAAGGTAGATAGGGAGAAGGCGGGCGAATTGCTCGTGCCCGTATTCTCAAAGTACTTGATATTACCAAACCTTTCCCCCACAAAGGCATCCAAGTCGCCATCCCCATCCAAATCGGCAAAACTGGGGGCGGAATTGAACCCTATATCAGAAAGACCAAAGGGACTGGCTGAGGCAGATAGGGAGAAGGCGGGCGCATTGCTCGTGCCCGTATTCTCAAAGTACTTGATAGTGCCAAGCCGTTCCCCCACAAAGGCATCCAAGTCGCCATCCCCATCCAAATCGGCAAAAGTAGGGGTGGAATAGTACCCTATATCAGAAAGACCAAAGGCGTTTGTGGAAGCTGATAAAGAAAAAGCAGGAAGTCTAGTCTTATTCTGTGCTTCTGCCTCTGACAAATTACCCAACAGTAAAGCGCCAACTGCCAAGCTTGTTCCTGCCAGTTTCATCTTGCTCATCAGATGATTCAAGCGGTTTCTCAATTTGAAAACCAACTGTTGCAGTCTAGCTAATTGCTTTGTACCTCCTTGTGCTGAAAGGCGTTTCTCCAGCCTTTTGCTAAATTTCCTATATCTTTTCAATAAGGAAGCATACCTCTTTTGTGTGAACGTATTGTTCATAAGCTTTATGGTTACGTAAAATACTTAATTTATAGGGCGTAATTTACGTAAAATTCAGTCCGTTTCTTTACACTGTGAGAGACTATTTTTTGATTATCTGAAATTTTTTTCAAAAATTTGTTCTTTCTCCGAAATCATTTCTTCAAGCAAAGCCTTCTTTGTCGCTTCTATTGAACATATATAAATATGTTATATGCTGACTATTAGACGTTTATAACGCTCGTTCCGTACATTCCTCATACTACTGGACATGGCAGAAAATAGAACCAAAAACCTGTCAGGTTTAATTGGGATTAGACCTTGAAAATTGAGTTTTATCTTTTTAAAACCTGACGGGTTTATGCAGATGTCCAGTAGTATGTAGATTCCTCTTCCCAGAGGAATGCAAAAAGACATAAGAATCTTGCTTC
Source organism: uncultured Cytophagales bacterium (assembly GCA_963729615.1). Lineage (GTDB taxonomy): Bacteria > Bacteroidota > Bacteroidia > Cytophagales > Flammeovirgaceae > JBLIFI01. The sequence goes on along the minus strand of CAVSOI010000001.1, from coordinate 14,987 downwards.
TTTTTGAAAGTTTCGGTTGTAAAAATGAAACCATGAGATGTGTTGAACTTTACAGAGCGAGGTACAGGAGTGCGGTCTGAATGTACAGAGTTTGGTAAAGATTGCATTTTGTTCTTCTGGGAAGAAGAACCTACAAAATATTTTTGCTAACCATCGGGAAGGTCTGCGGTCATCCCCGAGGTTGTCGAGGTTGCCATTCCATGGTGGCCATCCCCGAGGTTCTTGTTAAACCGTAGGGACGTTGCGTGCAACGTCCTTACATTAAATGTCCCTACTTTGTTTTCTCCTCCATCATCTCCTCAAACAATCCCTCCAACTCCTTCACTTTCCCACTTCCATCAAACAAAGAACTATTTTGTTGGAGTAGTTTCTCTTTCAAGCCTTTCAATTTTTCAGGTTGGTTGGCGAGTTCGATGGCTTTTTGTTCGTAGGCTTCTACTGAATCAGTTACCAACTCGCTCAATCCGACCGAATGAAGGAGACTGCCCCCAATGCGGGAGGCGTAGGTTTGCCCAGCGAGTGTGAGAATGGGCAGGCCGATTTGCAATGCGCCTACCGCCACAGCACCTGCATTGAAGCAGAAAGTATCCAAGAATAAATCTGCGAGTCGGCTTCTTTCTAGGTGAATGGGCAGTTTTACTTTGTCTGAAAAAATGATTCTTTCTGTTGAAATACCTGATTTTTCAGCAGTTGCTTTAAGTTTTTCAATCACTAATTCATTCTCTTGCACCAACCATAAAACGCTGTTGGGTACGGCTTTCAAAATGCGAAGCCAAGAGCTGAAAACCGCTTCATTTATTTTGTAAGAAGCATTGAAACAGGCAAATACAAACGCATTTTCGGGCAAACTCCAGTCTTTTCGGGTGGTTGGAGTTTCAGAAACCGCCAATTGGGAAGTGATAAATGCTTAGAGAGGTGCTTGACTTTTTCCGTGTAAAACTAAGTCTGCTCGGCAGGAATGACAAATTCATCTGCGATTGTGTAATCAATAAAATCTGCACCCATGGTGTCGAGCAAGCCCATGTATTGTACTTGGATAGGCGCAGGGCGAACTGCCATGACATCGGTTTTGGTGTAAGTGGTGTAACCTCCCAAATCTATGAGAATATCAATTTCATCCTTGAAAATCTGCTGGGCAATTTTAACGTACGACTGATTGCTCACCTCATGAAAAACGTCCATCGCTGATTTAATCTTCTCATGAATCACATCTTCTGGCGGATTGGTAAGCGAGTAGACGTACAACTCAAATCGGTCTTTATCATGCCATCCGAACATATCTTGAATGAGCGAACCGACTGCGTGGTTTCGGAAATCGGGCGAATAATAGCCCAATCGGATTTTGTGTTTTGGCTTTCTGCCTTCAAAGCTGAAATTGAGCGATTGTTTCATGGCTTCTACTTGCTTGTTCGTATATTCAGAAGTGTGCTTGGCGGCTTTCAAGCGAGTGGCGGAATCCAGCCCAAAATAATTGAGCGAAAGCACGGGAATGAAACCGCCTTCTGCTTCCTCTGAAACCTGCTTTTCAATTTCCTCTTTCATGCGAGTGGCATCAATCTCATTCCAGTTGCAAAGCATGCAGTTCAGTAAATCCAACTCATGTTTTGCTCCATAGAATGTTGGATTTTGCTGTACAATTTCCTCGAAATTCTCCTTGGCTTCTTGGTATCTGCCCAAATCTCTATACGCCTTTGCCAAGTAGAATTGTGCTTGCATAGGAGCTTTGGCAATTCCCATGGCTTTCTCGAAGTAGGGAATTCCCTCTTTTGTGCGTCCATTTTCTGCCAAAACCACGCCCATTTGGTAATTGGCTTCTGGGTGTTCTGGTTGGATTTTAAGAATATGCTTGGCTATTTTTGCGACTCGCCCGTAGTTTTTCAAGTTGCCATAAATGCTAGCAAGGTATTCGTAAAAGGGCAAATGTTCGGAGTGAACTTCAATGGCTTTTTTGGCGACAATCGTGGCTTTTGTCCAATCTTTCTGCCCAATCAGCATTTGAATGACTCGTTCGTAAGGCTCTTTCCAATCGGGTTTCAGTACTAAAGCTTGCTGGAGATATTGGATTGCCAACTCTGTAGATTGCTTCATTCCGTGCAAAACTCCCAAGTTCAAATAAGGCTGTGGGAGTTGCGGATTGATGGTAATTAACTGTTCGTAATATTTCTGGGCTTCATCAAACTTATTCTGCTGACTCAGCACATTTCCTAAATTGTTGAGTGCATTCTGGTGGTTGGAGTCCGTTTCAACTACTTTTCTGAAAAAATGCTCGGCTTTTTCCCAATCGCCTAAACTTCTGAAAGCCTTTCCTATATCTATTTTACTTTTGGAAGTAGTCAAGCTTTCTTCTGAAATTTCCACTAAAAGACTCTTGCCTTTTTCCTGTTCGCCATTTCCAATGAAAAATGTAGCCAACTTTATCTTGAAATCTGGCGCATCGGGCGAAGTTTCCACTGCTTTTTCAAAGCTTTCCTGAGCTTTCTCCAACCTGCCTTGTTTCTGTTTCAGGACACCCAACAAATACCAAGCCTCCGAATAATCGGATTTCACTTCCAATGCTTTTCTGAAAAGGGTTTCCGCTTCTCTCAGCTTCCCTGCTTTATAAAATTCTACTCCTTGTTTTATCCAGAGGGAGAGGTCAATCCTATTTTTCATATTTCCGTACTTTGAATTGGTGCGTAAATATAGCTTTTCTCTTTTGGATTTGCACCTGCAATGCTATGAGAGACTTTGGAAAAGCTAAAAGCGAGCTACTTTAGAAAAGTAGCTCACTCCAAATCTTAGATTATTACTGATGTTACGCAAAGGTTCGATTCAAGCCCAAAATCACACATCGGGGGGCGACCCTCGGCAGTTCTAAAAAGACATTGCCGAGTGCTTTTCTGCGTAACATGAGATTGTTAGGAACGGGAAATAAATAAACTACTATTTCATTGAAGTTTATTTATTTCCCGTTCCTTGCCAGCTCATAGGGCACAATTTAAACAGCACAGCAAAACGTAACAATCAGGAAAAATGTATAGCATTACCATTTATTCCACACTCAAAACCTCCAAATCGAACCTCAAGTTTGAATTTGCAGGAAGTTGCTTCCCTTTTTCCTCTTCGCCATACGCCAAGTCGGAGGGAATGACGAGAGTTGCCTTCGTCCCGACTGGCAAGAGTTGCACGGTTTCTTCCAAGCCAATAATTACAGCTCTTCTGCCAATGATGAAACTAAATGGCTTCCCCCGTTCTCTAGAATTATCTACCACGGAATTGTCGGCAATATTCAGCACTTCGTAGTGCATGGAAATCTCGTCTCCTATTTTTGGCATTTGCCCGGTTCCCAATTTCTCAATCCAAACGTAAACGCCTGTTTTTTTCTTTTCTGCTTGGATTTCGTTTTTGGCTAAATAATACTGAATCTGCTGGTCATTTTTCTCTGCCCGAACGGCTCTTTCTTGGTTGGATTTTTCTTCAATAATCTGTTCATATTCAGAATAGGGAAGTATTTTCTTGACAACCAATTGTGCATTTGTGGGTCGATTTCGCTCACTCGCTGGCATGTGCTTGGTATCGATCAATAGGCTTCTGGGTAGTTCTATAATTAGGCTATCTCCCAAATGAGACTGAACCAAAATATCGTCTATTTTGCGAGCAAAGTCTCCTTTCCTATCTAAAACATGATAAATAGTTTCAGTTTCTCCAAAAGAATTGCCTTGTTTGTCAAAAACCAATTGTGTCATTTTCACCACATCGCCCCTTCTTGGCTTCGGAGCTTCGGGGTTGGATTTCAAGACCTTATAAGCCGTTCCGATTTGGCTCGTGATGAAACCATCGGTGCGTTTAGGTTTTTCTTTGCAAGAGGAAAAAAAAATGAGTGTTATTAAATAATAAGCTATTCGGTAAGTCATCTTTGTCAATTTCATTTTTCGTGATTTTTGAGGAAAGAATAATCAAAATATTTTCCTTCTTCCTTCCTCTTTCTTCTTTCCTCTTTCTTCTTTCCTCCTTCTTCTTTTCTCTTTCTTCTTTCCTCTTTCCTCTTTCCTCTTTCTTCTTTCTTCATTCTTCTTTCTTCTTTCCTCTTTCCCCTTTCCTCCTCCTTCTTTCCTCCTTCCTCCTTACTCCTTCTTCTTTCTTCTTTCTTCTTTCTTCTTTCCTCCTTCTTCTTCTTTCCTCTTTCCTCTTTCCTCCTACTTCCTATCCACCAAAGTAGCGCTTGCTTGTGCGGTTGGCAACACCAATAAATCGGCAATGTTCACATGCTTGGGTCGGCTAACGGCAAACCAGATTATTTCGGCAATGTCCTTGGCTTGTAAAGCTTCGAAACCTTGATATACTTTTTCAGCTTTCTCGGAGTCGCCTTTGAATCGGACTTCGGAGAATTCTGTCTCCACCAAACCAGGATTGATGGCACTTACCCTAATACCTTTCGTGAACAAATCTTTCCGCATTCCCTGATTGATGGCATCCACGGCATGTTTGGAGGCACAATAAACACTTCCGCTAGGGTAAACTTCCTTGCCTGCAATTGACCCAATGTTGATGATGTCTCCCGCCTGCCTTTCCACCATTTGGGGAATAATAGCTTTGGAAACATAAATCAAGCCTTTTACATTGATGTCAATCATGGCATCAAAATCTGCCAAGTCTGCGGAGTTGAAATCGCCCAATCCGTGCGCATTTCCTGCATTGTTTATCAGAATATCAATCTGTTTCCATTCTTTTGGCAAGCTATCAATTTGCTCAGCAACGGCTTCCTTATCTCTCACATCGAATTGGAGTGTGGTTATCTTCAGTTTTTTTGGATAGTTTTTCGGAAATCTCCATCAACCTCTCCCCTCTCCTACCGCAAAGAATTAGGCGGATTCCATTTTCCGCAAAAACCTCTGCCGTTGCCCAACCGATTCCCGAAGTTGCGCCTGTAATAAATGCTGTTTTTTTCATGAGATTAAAATTACTCTGTTGGTTGGATTTTGAAAGTCAGAAATTGATTTTTACTCCTCGAAAGTTAAATCAAAGCTGTTCCCCAACCAACTTTTCAAGTTCATTTTGCTTGAAAGCGAACCAAGCCTCTCTGTAATCTGAATTGTCAATGAGGTGCTTGAAGTTTTGAAATGGTTTCCTTCTTTGCAAGGCATTCTCTAATTCGGACTTTAGCTTTCCATCTTCCAATTGGTAAACAAAGCGTTCCATGATTCTGAAAGATTCGGAGCTTTCTGGAGCTTGGAACTTCTTGAAGCCTGAAGTCTTGATTAGTTACTTTTCGCAAATCCTGTTTGTAGAATTCCAAACATTCCTCGTCATCTACCATTTCCAAATCTGCTGGAACGCATATCAATTCGCTTGTTTCAGAATTGAAATAACAGTCGAGTCCGCAATCGAGGCTTTGGGCAATCTCATTGATGAGTTTTGAGTGGGAGTTTTGCATGTTAGAATTGAATTTTTGGATTGAGATGTAGAAATTACTTGTTGGATTTAATCAATTGAAAGCTCTATTTGAAATAGTTTTTTATAACAGCCTAGCCCTAATCAGTTACAAATCTTAATATCTACCCCAATTATGAGTTATGTATTTGATAAGTACAATCATGGATTGGGGAAATTAAGACAGGGTGGTCTGGCCATTAAAAATGAAGAATTAAAAATGATTTAAGTATTTGGTAATCAGTATTTTGATTTTATGAGTTCCTTTAAATTATTGTCATATACTTTTTGATTAAATCTATAAAAAGTACAATATAGCAAATCTTAATAGTTGACTACTCTAAAAATAACACAGTTAACTGTCTGAATAACAAAGGTTTAAACCCATGATTCGGGTTATCTTTAAAATTGAAAGCGCAACGAAATTTACGAAAAAAATCGAGTGGATGCTCGTAAAATAAAAAAGTCGTAGGAAAAATCCTACGACCAAAAGTGAATCTTGACAAAGATTTCGTATGGGAAGTTGACTACGTTGTTGGTGGCAACTCCCAGCAGAAACCTGCCAATCTTCAAGTTTCGTAATCAATTCTTGTCAATAAACTGTAATAAATAACTAATTTATAAAACCACTTCTTAGTCTAGTTTCTCAAACCTTTGCATCAAATAACCGCAATGGATTTTACCAATATCTCGAAGCTTTCCTCTTTTTTGTTCCCAATCAACAATTGCATTTCAACCACATTTTCTCCTGCATAATTGGGAACATCTACTGGTTCTCCATGGTAGCGAGCTTCCATTGAGTTGAATGGAATAGAAATGGTTTCCCATTTGCCATCGCCTTTGGTGGGGAAAGTGAAACCATAGGAATGTCTGCCATTTGGTGTTCTGACTCGGAAATTATAATCCTTGCCATCTCCTTTCAGAATCAGGACAAAAGCTACTGGTTTTTCAGCAATTTCATACGGATTGTCTTCCACAGTTTGGTGGATTGAGCAGAAACCGCCATTGTTCTCCAATGAAACCCGACCAGAGAAATGCGCATGGTTTTCATCCGTCATTTTGAGCTGGCTATCGGATTTACCGCCCATGACCACATCGTTCTGTATGCGCCATTTGCCTTTACCTTGTTCGGGAAAATTGTAAAGCATCACTTCGGCAGATTCGGATTTTGTATTGTTAGCATCAGATTTTTTAGTTGAGTTCGACATGCAAGAGGTGGTTAAGATTAAAAAAAAGGAATATCGTTCGCATGTATTGATAACTCTGAGGGTTTGTGGAGTGTTTAGTTTTTTGTGAAGTGGTTGGAAGAAGATTTGGCTAAGAATTGAAATAGCAGTCGAGTCCGCAATCGAGGTTTTGGGCAATCTCTTTGATGAGTTTTGAGTGGGAATTTTGCCTGTTAGAATTTACCTTTTAGATTTAGGTACGCAACTATTGGATTCAATTCAATTGAGAACCTTGTTTGGAGATAGCTTTTTTCAAAAAAATCTGGTAGGTAGCTTCCACTCCGACCTTTGCACTCCTACAAACTGCCAAATTGAAAACATCCAAGCTCTACGCAAAAACAAGCGGACGCTTGGATGATGTGAAAGTCGTAGGGGAACTTATGGCTGGTTGGTTGAGACAATGAGTTAATTTTGGGCTGTGTCATTCTGACCTTGGGAAGAATCTATCACTAATTTTTGGAAAATAGTTTCCTCACAAGTTCGGAATGACATAAAAACTTGCTACAACTCGGTTGGGATGAATATCAATTCCCTTGTTTCAGAATTGAAATAGCAGTCGAGTCCGTAATCGAGGTTTTGGGCAATCTCTTTGATGAGTTTTGAGTGGGAGTTTTGCCTATTAGAATTGAATTTTTGAATTGAGATACAAAACTATTGGATTCAATTCAATTGAGAGCCTTGTTTAGAGATGGTTTTGTTCAAAAAATCTGGTCGGTAGCTTCCGCTCCGACTTTTGCGCCTCTACAAACTGGCAAATTGAAAACATCCAAGCTCTACGCAAAAACGAGCGGACGCTTGGATGATGTGAAAGTCGTAGGGGAACTTATGGCTGGTTGGTTGAGACAATGAGTTAATTTTGGGCTGTGTCATTCTGACCTTGGGAAGAATGTATCACTAATTTTTGGAAAATAGTTTCCTCACAAGTTCGGAATGACATAAAAACTTGCTACAACTCGGTTGGGATGAATATCAATTCCCTTGTTTCAGAATTGAAATAGCAGTCGAGTCCGTAATCGAGGTTTTGGGCAATTTCTTTGATGAGTTTTGAGTGGAAGTTTTGCCTATTAGACTTGTCCGACTCTGAAAATCAATAAGTTGTGAAAATATGCTTTCATTGCACAGTCTGAATTATTGCTGTCATTCCGACTTTAGGAGGAAACTATCCACAAAAAAGTAATTTTCGCTCTACAATCAGCTGTTTGAGATAGTTTTTTCGCAAGCTCAAAATGACAAAAATATGTAAAACGCTGATAATCAAGAACGGACAAGTCTATTAGAATGTATTTTTACTTCAACTCATTTATGCCAAATCTAAATTTTGATTTAGCAATTCCACATTGAAATGGATTTTGGCATTCAGTGCCTTGAATACTTTGAGGATTGTCTCAAAACGATCGTCAGTCAGATTGTTTTCTATTTTGGAAATCTGAGACTTTTGGACACCAACCAATTCCCCAAGTTGTGCCTGTGTCAGATTGCGCTCCTTTCTCGCTTGTTTTATAGCGTGTCCTATTAAATCAAGACGAAGTTCATCCTCAAATTTATCTCTTTTTTGAGTCCCGATTTCTCCGATATGTCTATCTGTTACTTCGTCTAAACTGTAGGTTTTCATTTTTTTGTTGTCCATAAAACTTGAATAAGTTCTCAATCATATTATCTTTCAGTTCATCTGGGATTCTGTGTAGCTTGTTGAAAGGGGCAGAAGGTAGAGATATGCGCTTTATGAAACCGAGCAGTTTAATAAACTGATAGTCAGCTGTTTATTATTTATCTCGCCACCTCTTTTTTAACTCTTCAAAAGTCGTAGGGAAAACCTACGACTAGATTAAGCAAAGATTATTTGAGAATCAATCCAATTTTATTCTACGAGTGAGTTTACGAATGTCTTTTCTTTCATGCCACACCGCTACTATCAAAACATCTTTTTTAGATTCATCTACCACAAAATAGACAGCATAGGGAAATTTATTCATTCTCATTGTGCGGAACTCGCTCTCTATTTTTTGGTAAATCAAAGGGCTAGATTGCAGGAACGCTTTAGCATCATTAAACCTTGCTATAAAATCCATACCCAATCCTTCGGCTTGTTTTTCATACCATGCAATTGCATCATCAATATCTTGATACGCCTCGTTGCTTACGAGCAAATTGTAACTATCACTTCCCATGCTTAGCCATCAGTATTTTTTGTGCCGCCTCCCAACTGATTGCGCTTTCAGGATTTTCCTTAAAATTTTGATAACGATTCTCCAACTCCTCAATTTCCTCTTTACTTAGTTCTCTGTTTTCCTTCGGCTTGTAGCGGTCTAATAAGAAGTCTATGTAGTCAGCCACTTGAAATAATATTTCATTAGGCAACTGCTCTATTTTTTCATGTATGGTTGTATGTGTCATAATATTAGTATTTGTTGGCTCTTAGTAAAAATACGAAATAGTATGATTGAAAGATATAAACAACTGCAAATCTTTCAATAGAACCTTGTCACTCAAGTAAAACTTGCTCCAACTCGGTTGGAATGAATATCAATTCCCTTGTTTCAGAATTGAAATAGCATTCGAGCCCGCAATCGAGGTTTTGGGCAATCTCTTTGATGAGTTTTGAGTGGGAGTTTTGCCTATTAGAATTGACCTTTTGGATTGAGATACGCAACTATTGGATTCAATTAAATTGAGAGCCTTGTTTAGAGATAGCTTTTTTTCAAAAAAATCTGGTCGGTAGCTTCCGCTCCGACCTTTGCACTCCTACAAACTGCCAAATTGAAAACATCCAAGCTCTACGCAAAAACGTGCGAATGCTCGAATAATGCAAAAGTCGTAGGGGAACTTATGGCTGGTTGGTTGAGACAATGAGTTAATTTTGGGCTGTGTCATTCTGACCTTGGGAAGAATCTATCACTAATTTTTGGAAAATAGTTTCCTCACAAGTTCGGAATGACATAAAAACTTGCTCCAACTCGGTCGGGATGAGTATCAATTCCCTTGTTTCAGAATTGAAATAGCAGTCGAGTCCGCAATTGAGGTTTTGGGCAATCTCTTTGATGAGTTTTGAGTGGGAGTTTTGCCTATTGGAATCAACCTTTTGGATTGAGATACGTAACTATTGGATTCAATTCAATTGAGAGCCTTGTTTGGAGATAGCTTTTTTCAAAAAAATCTGGTCGGTAGCTTCCGCTCCGACTTTTGCACTTCTACAAACTGCCAAATTGAAAACACCCAAGCTCTACGCAGAAACGAGCGGATGTTCGAAAAATGCAATAGTCGTAGGGAAAACCTGTGGTTAGTCGAGGAAATTATATGACTAAATTGATTTTGTCATTCTGAGCTTGCGAAGAATCTATCGCTAAATTTTGGGAAATAGTTTTCTCGCAGGCTCGAAATGACAGAAATCTAGTTGTATAATCTGCTCTCTGAATATCCGCAATCGAGGTTTTGGGCAATCTCTTTGATGAGTTTTGAGTGGGAGTTTTGCCTGTTAGAATTTAGGTTTTGGATTGAGATACAGAAATATTGGATTCAATTCAATTGAGCGACTTGTTTGGATATAGTTGTTTTCAAAAAAATCTGGTCGGTAGCTTCCGCTCCGACCTTTGCACTTCTACAAACTGCCAAATTGAAAACATCCAAACTCTATGCAAAAACGTGCGAATGCTCGAATAATGCAAAAGTCGTAGGGGAACTTATGGCTGGTTGGTTGAGACAATGAGTTAATTTTGGGCTGTGTCATTCTGACCTTGGGAAGAATCTATCACTAATTTTTGGAAAATAGTTTCCTCACAAGTTCGGAATGACATAAAAACTTGCTCCAACTCGGTTGGGATGAATATCAATTCCCTTGTTTCAGAATTGAAATAGCAGTCGAGTCCGCAATTGAGGTTTTGGGCAATCTCTTTGATGAGCTTTGAGTGGGAGTTTTGCCTATTAGAATTGACCTTTTGGATTGAGATACGCAACTATTGGATTCAATTCAATTGAGAGCCTTGTTTGGAGATAGTTTTTTTTCAAAAAAATCTGGTCGGTAGCTTCCGCTCCGACTTTTGCACTTCTACAAACTGCCAAATTGAAAACATCCAAGCTTTACGCAAAAACGAGCGGAAGATTGAAAAATGCAAAATCGTAGGAAAAACCTGCGATTGGTTATTCTATCTCCAAACAAGAAACAAACTTAAACTTGCTAGATTCCAAAAAATCTCTGATTGAATACTGTTGTTCTACCAGAAGTTCCACAATTTGATTTTTAGTCAGATTTCCCGTGCGAATCCATATAATTTTTGGTGGATGCCCGTTTATGAGACTAATATCGTAGAAATCGGAATCGAAAGTTACAATTGAATAATCCTTTTCCTTCGCAAACTTCCAAATCTCTGAATCCTCAGTATCCATCAAACCACAGTCGGAAACATGCTTGCAATTGGGGAAAGCCCCTCGTAGTGCTTTCACAGTTCGGAAAGAGATATTTTGGTCGAACAGTAATTTCATGAAGCATGAATTAGCCTATGTTCCCTGTCGGCCGCATAAGATAAACAGGCAGAAATATCCTCACGGGTCAGTTCTGGGAAATCGTAAATAATCTCCTCGGAACTCATTCCCTGCGCCAACCAATTGAGAACATCAAAAACGCTAATTCGTGTTTCCCGAATGCAAGGCTTCCCAAATCTCTTGTTCGGATTGCGTCTGATGATTGATTTGTAGTCTGTCATTTGTATTTTTTCCTGTTGAGTAAGTGTTTTATAAATATAACTAATTACCCAGAAAGATAAAAAGGTGCAATTCCCTTGTTTCAGAATTGAAATAGCAGTCGAGTCCGCAATCGAGGTTTTGGGCAATCTCTTTGATGAGTTTTGAGTGGGAGTTTTGCCTGTTAGAATTGAATTTTTGGCATTGAGATACGCAAATATTTTGGATTCAATTCAATTGAAAGCCTTGTTTGGAGATAGTTTTTTTTTCAAAAATCTGAAGTTGTAGCATCCGCAATACAATGCTGTGAACTTAGTTATTTGTCGTAGTAGCTTGGCGACTCGGGAGAGTCGCTGTACGAATTTGAATTCGTACCACGACTCTCTGAGTCGTCACGGCTGAAGGTTCTGTTTACAGCTCACTCGGAGACTCGAGGTATGGTGTTATTTCTGAAAATACCAATTCAATCAATTCGCCTGTTTCAGAATTGAAATAGCAGTCGAGTCCGCAATTGAGGTTTTGGGCAATCTCTTTGATGAGTTTTGAGTGGGAGTTTTGCCTATTAGAATTGACCTTTTGGATTGAGATACGCAACTATTGGATTCAATTCAATTGAGAGCCTTGTTTGAAGATAGTTCTTTTCAAAAAAAATCTGGTCGGTAGCTTCCGCTCCGACTTTTGCGCAGTTTTTTATTTATAGCTATTTCTCACTAATTCTGAGATACTTTGAACCAATATTCTATTTTCATCTTGTTTACTGCTCATAAAATTAGACCATTCAATTGGCTTGTTCAAGTTCTTTTCCTTTGGATTTAAGTCGAAAAGAAGCTCTTGCATTCTCCTATTAATAGAAATAAAGTTTTTTTCAATATTTAAAAGATTACTTCTGTCTTTTTCATCTACATAAGTTTGAAATAATAGACTTTTAGACTTGAAGTCATTCAATATTGGAAATATTAAACTATCCAACTTATCAGTAGATATATCTCCTCTAAATATTTTGTAATATTCCAAGTCATTAAACACACTCTCAAGCTTAGAATAGGCATCCAATAAATCAGCAAAAGCCTTTATTTTATGTTGCTGAAACAAATTATGATTAATTTCTCGTTTTTTAGATATTAAGTCGAAAAACCTTTTGCCAAAATATCCAATAAAAGCAAGAGTTAAAGTGATTTGAGTGTATAACAAATTGGGTGCGGTTGATATAAGCGAGCAGGAGAATAAAATTCTCCTTACTTTAGAATCTCTAACCAAACTAAAGGCTCGCTATGGAATTAAAGGAACAGAAATTAAATGAGATCCGCAATGAATTGGAAGAACTCTTATTGAGTTTAGACACGAAAAGTTCAAAAGGGAGTAAACTCCATGAAGTCGAACGGCATATTTTTAGTCAGCTACTTCAATTGGGCATGCAAATTTTAGGGTATTACATACTCTTGGTTGCTCAATTAGTGGCTGCATCAGGGACTCCCACGGATAGTCTAGGCAATAAGATGCGCAATACAGGCAAAAAGAAGCGGTCTTATTTCAGTTTATTTGGCATGCTGGAAATCAATCGTTTTAAATACTATTCGCCTGTAGGTCGGACACACTATGAGCTGGATCAACGTCTGGGCCTGCCCGTAGGCCGTTACTCTTATGTGCTAAGCGACTGGCTAGCCTATGGGGCTGTAGAACTGGATTTCGCCCAAAGTGTCAATCAGCTGGAGCGCATTTTAGGCCATTCACTCAGCGGGATGCAGAGTAGTAGGCAGACTTACCATCTTTCCGAGCAGGTGGAGGCATTCTATCAGCAGCAAGACTGGCAGTCTACAGAAGATGGCTCTCATTTGAGCATTGGCTACGATGGCAAAGGCATCCCCATTATTCGCTCCCAGACAGACCGAAAGCAGGATAGCACGGCAGTCCGTCTAGCAAAAGGGCAGAAGAAAGGCGTAAGACGGGAAGCGACCATCAGTGTGAGCAGCTCATTTAATCCCAGAGTACGTGATAAAGAGGAGCTCCTGTCGAACCTGTTCCTTACCAAGGATGAGGGTATTCCTCCTGAAGTAGACCCGGGGCAGGTGGCTCATTCATGGCACGACCAAAAACATATCCGTGCTTTTTTGTCTGACAAGACCAAGGCAATCACTTATGGGATTGATAATTTGCTGAAAAGAGACCAGACAGGCAAAAAGCCTATTGTCGTACTCATTGATGGCGATAGGGCCTTAGAAAATGCAGTAAGGCAAGTCTGCCAAGAGAAGCAGATTGAGCATAGGATAGATGCCTATGTGCTGGATTTCATTCATTTGCTCAAATATGTCTGGAAAGTGGCCAATGCCTACTTAGGTGAAAATAGCGAAGCCAGAGAGGCTTGGGTCTATAGGCAGGCAGGCCTATTCTTAGAGAGCAGGCATGAAGCAGTACTCGATGAATGGAAACAGATTAAGGATGGTCATAGACTGAGTAAAAATGGGCTTTATAACTTAGAGAGAGCAATTACCTATGTAAGCAACAGACCCCATATGCTTGATTACAAAACTTATCTAGCCAAAGGATACCCAATTACTACCGGTGCTGTTGAAAGTGCCTGTGGACACTTCATCAAAAGCAGAATGGACAGGGCCGCTATGCATTGGGGGAAAGCCGGAGCTCAGAAAAATGCTCGATATGAGAGCAATTAAGAAAAATGAAAACTGGGAAGAATATCTCAAGTACTTTATCCAAAAGGAGCAAGATATGCAGTATAAAAATGCAGCATGAATTGCACCCAATTTGTTATACACTCAAGTGATTTGACTCCAATACTTGGTAAGAATTACTTCGATATCATCTAAGTTCATAGAGGTTTTATATTAATTGCTTACAATTTGTCGATATATGAAATTGTTGCTTGTTTATGTCTTCCCCAATACTACCAATTCCCCTCCGCAAATCCAACAGCTAACCCACAATAAAACCAACTCACAACTCTCCACCGCATTTAATTTTGGGGCTTACACAAAAAGGCTTGCTAAGTCTCGAAGAGCTAAAAAGCCTAAATAAGTGAACTTAAAAACCAAAATGCCACCCCAAAATTGGCGGAACTCTCTCGAAGTGCAAAACTTCCCTACTCCAAAGGTTTCCATGCGCTTCATCGGCTAACAAGGAAGTAAAATCCAACCAAAAAAATACGTAGAAAAAAGTCCTTCAAGGTTTTAAAAACCTTGAAGGACTAGCTGACTAGAACAAACCTTCAATCAGCTCGTCTTCCACATTGTTGGCGAGGGTAACTTTGAGCTGTGGGGAGCGTTGCATTTCCCGCTCAATGGCGAATTGTGGCGTTGGGGTTTCTTGCCCAGCTTCTTCGGGCAATGCCGTTGTTGACATCGTAGAAAAGCATTTTTTTGAGTCGCTTTTCGGCTTGCAAGGTGCCGTCTAGCAACAGCCCGAAACCGCCATTGATGACTTCGCCCCAACCGACTCCGCCACCGTTATGAATGGAAACCCAGGTGGCGCCACGGAAGCTATCGCCAATCACGTTATGAATCGCCATATCGGCTGTGAATCGGCTTCCATCGTAAATATTGCTCGTCTCACGGTAAGGAGAGTCTGTTCCGCTGACATCGTGGTGGTCTCTGCCGAGAATAATGGGTGCGGAGATTTCGCCATTGGCAATTGCCTTGTTGAATGCGGTGGCGATTTTGCTCCTTC